>JAJNPV010000037.1 GCA_021155195.1 Ohtaekwangia sp. | reverse complement strand
TGTCAGTCGACTGACAACCGTTGACTGTGGACTTAAATTTTTAGTCGTTTTCTTTTCCATTTCCATCTATAAAAAATTCTGCTTGGTCGATATGATGGGTTAATTGAGTTCGTTAATTCCTCAAGATGTATTTATTTTGTGGTATGAAACGCCTTATTCTAGTTGGTTTTGCCTGTTTTTTACTCATTTCATTGGTTTCTCCGGTTTACGGACAAGAAGATCAGCCAGAAAACTTGGCGGTTGTTTATGATCCTCTTTTTTGGAAGGAAGAACTAAAACTGAAGGATAGTCAATGTCAATCCATTCAGAAAATAAATTCTGAATACTACCAACTCATTGAATCTTCTGTTAGAAATGCTTCTGTTGGGATGCCCGAGAAACAGGAAATAGTAAAAGAAGGATTAGTTGAGCGGAGTCAAAAAATCTGGGATACGCTACACACGAATCAGAAAAGAAAGTGGGTGAAGTTGTGGCAACATCAATATGGGCCTTAGGCCTCAACTAAAGAAAGTATCAATGTTCAAAAATAGATTTTGCTAAACCCGATTGCCTAATAATAGATAGTAAAGTGCCTATTTTGATTTCCTTGTGATCTGGTACAGGTATCGTAATGGTCGATTCGGATGTTTTGAACTGCATGATAATATGACTTCCTTTCTGTCGAACATTTAAGAATCCGTTTTCTGCTAATATTTTGCAGACCTCTCTACCAGAAAGTACTCTAAGTTTACCCAATGGCTACTTCCATTCGTGTAACAAAGACTTCATCATGAAGTCGTTCACTGATTTCCTTATTTGAGGCGCTCTCAAAAAAAAGTTCTACTGCCTCTTTAAGATTGGCTGAAGCCTCTTCCACCGTATCGCCTTGACTCGCGATATCCAGCTCAGGACAAAGTGAAACATATCCTTCACCTTCTCTCTCGATTAAAGCGGTAAATTGAAATTTCTTATTCATACCTAAAGATAAGAAAAAGTAAAGTAAGTGAACATTCTATAAATTTAACTTTCAATATGATACCGAGCTTAAGCCATTTCTTTACACATCAATTCTCCCAGCATTTTTAACCCTTTCTCAATCTGATCGTTCCAGGGTAAACCATAACTTAGCCTGAAGTGATTTTGAAACTGACCTTGCGCTGAAAAAATCTGACCCGGTGCAATACCGATTTGATGCTTGAGCGCACGCTTGTGTAGTTTATATCCGTCTCCTCTTTTCATATCTATCCATAAAACAAAGCCACCTTGCGGCTGAGTGATACGAATGTCTTCAGGAAAAAATTCTGTGATGGCCTGAAGATACCGCAAGCATTGTGTATGCAAATCTTTTCGCAATCGCCTGAGGTGAAGCTCGTATCTGCCATTTTGTAAAAAATGGGCAATGGAAACCTGAGCTAAGGTATTGGTAGAGATATTATGCATCCGCTTTAATTGAATGACTGCATTCTTATATCGCCCTGCTGCTGTCCACCCTATGCGATAACCTGGTGCCAATGATTTTGAAAATGAACCACAATGAAGCACTAGTCCTTTCTTATCATACGTTTTGCAGGTTCGTGGTCTGGTTTTTCCAAAATACATTTCACCATAAATGTCATCTTCAATTAAAGGAATCTCCTTCTTTGCGAGAAGTTCAACCAATTGCTTTTTCTTTTCATCGGGCACACAACTTCCGATTGGATTATTAAAGTTGGGCACAAACAAACAGGCTTTAATATCAAAGCGGGTAATCGCTTGTTCCAGGTAATCAATATCAACACCCGTTATTGGATCGGTGGGCACTTCCACTACTTTCAAACCTAAACTTTGCATCACGCGAAAGATTCCATAAAAGGTAGGACTCTCGGTGGCTACTGCATCGCCCGGTTTAGTAGTAGCCCGCAAACAAAATGAAAGTGCTTCTAAACAGCCAGCGGTTACTACCAGGTCATCTTCACTCAATGCACCGCCCCAGTTCAACGAAAGTTTCGCAATCTGCTTTCGTAATTCTTCATTGCCTTGAATGTGTTCATACCCCAAACAATGATCGGGTGAATGTCGAAGGGAATGAACCACAGATTTATTCAACTTAGCCGATGGAAGCAACGAAGGGTGTGGAGCACTCAACGAGAAAGATAAAAGATTAGGCGAACGCAAATCATGATAGACACTCGAAATCATTTCGTCAACACTAATCGGTAATGCTTCATCGGTTGGCTCTGAGCAGGTTGGAATTTCAAATGAATGCCGCGGTGAAAACTTTACATAGTATCCTGACTGTGGCCTCGCTTCAATCAACCCTTTGCTTTCCAAATAATAATAAGCCTGAAACGAAGTACTCAAACTTATCCCCTGCTGTTTACTTAATGATCGTACTGATAATAGCTTATCGCCTACTTTTAATGTCTGCTTCTCAATTAACTTTTCGATCCTATCGGCTACTTCAATGTACTTGTGGTCGGGCTTAAGCAGGGTTTCCATAAAAATCGGCTTTAAAATTTAAACTGATCTGGTCAAAATTAATAAAACTGAAACTGTTTTATCATCGTTAAATCAGGAAAATTTGTATCACTATTATTTTACTATGAGCTTAACCACCAGTAAATCTCCCATTCTTGCCTATTTGGCGCTTGCTACAGTTTGTATTGTATGGGGCACTACATACCTCGCACTTCGCATTGGAGTAACCCAATTTCCTCCATTCCTGTTTTCTATGCTTCGCTTTCTTACAGCCGGGCCTATTCTTATTGCACTGATGTTAACCGTAGGAAAAGCAAAAATGCCCGATACCAAAACGCTTGTCCATCAGGCTATCAGTGGATTTTTTATGATCACATTGGGGATTAGCATTGTTGGCTGGGCTGAAGTATATGTTTCCAGTGGCATGGCGGCTATCATTTGCTCAATCATGCCCGTGTGGGTAATATTGATCAATCTTATTTTTAGTAATGACGAACGACCAACGTTTCCCATCCTTGCGGGATTAGCGATTGGCTTTGCCGGGATTGTTTTAATTTTTCAGGAACATCTATCAGATTTTGCGAGTGTGAAATATCGCATCGGCATTTTGTTTACTTTTTTGGGAAACATCTGTTGGGCATTTGGTAGTGTCTGGATCAAACGGAAAAATCAAAACTCAGATCCTTTTCTAAATGCTGGTCTTCAAATGCTCTTTGGAGGATTACTCCTGATTCCGGTTAGTCTTGTATTCGATGATTACACAAATCTGCAATGGTCGAGTGATGTAATTTACTCGTTAACTTATTTAAGTCTTGTGGGCTCAGTTGCCGGCTATGCCTGTTATTCGTATGCCATTAAAAATTTACCAATGACATTGGTATCGCTGTATGCATACATCAATCCCATTGTAGCGATCTTATTAGGTTGGCTCGTGTTAGGTGAAAAATTAACTCCTAAAATTGTAGTGGCTATGTTTATAACCATTCTTGGGATTTATATAGTGAACAAAGGATATCAACTTCGTATGAAATGGAAAGCTCAGTTCTCGAAATCATAGATTACGCACCTGAGCACAAACCCTGGTTCGAAAAGTTTAATCGCGATTGGATTGAAAAATTCTTTTGGATGGAGCCTGTGGATTATGATGTTCTGCAAAATCCGGAAGAACATATTATCTCAAAGGGTGGATTCATCTTTATGGCTCAATTAGAAAGTGAATTAGTCGGAACGGTTGCCTTGAAATTTGTAAGGCCGGGTATTTATGAATTTACTAAGATGGCTGTTATTGATAAGTATCAAGGAATGAAAATTGGGAAAGAGCTCTCCTGGGTTGCCATTAAGAAAGCAAAGCAGTTAGGGGCTGAAAAAATTATTCTTTATTCAAACACCAAGTTGATTTCTGCCATTGCTCTATATCGAAAGCTTGGTTTTACAGAAATAACTTTAGATGGACCTTACAAAAGAAGTGACATCAAAATGGAATTAATATTGACTAAATAGAAAATATGGAGACTTCTAATCTTATTACGCTTATCTGTAGGGATCTCGCTAAATTAAAGTTGGAGATAGAATCATATCCCGATGAAAAACAAATTTGGAAAATCGAAAAGTACATTGCCAATTCAGCAGGTAATCTATGCTTGCATTTGGTCGGTAATCTAAATGCATTTATCGGAGCCACGCTGGGAAACTCAGGATTTGTTCGCGACCGCGACAGCGAGTTTGCTCTAAAGGATGTTCCAAGATTGGAGTTGGTGAGTCGCATAGAGCAAACTATTCAAATGATTAAAGAGGTGCTTCCCACTTTAACCCAAAATCAGTTGTCATCCGAATATCCTATGCTGGTTTTAAAAGAGAAAACAACTACTGAATATTTCCTCATCCACTTAGCAATGCATTTGAGTTATCATTTGGGGCAGGTGAATTACCACAGAAGACTAATCGATTAAATCAGATTGGCAATGAGCAATCATACTAAAACACAAGTCCGGTTAACAACTGAGCTAAACAACACAGCAGTATTTGGCAAAGCAGTTAAATATGGATGGGAGTATCTCAACAAGTTAAATACCAGAACTGTTTTCCCTTCGAAAAGAGCTATTCAAAATCTAAAAATTTTTGAAGAAGCATTACCAACAGACTCAACTTCAGCAACTGAGATAATTGATTTACTAAATGAGTATGGCGCTCCCGCTACTGTGGCTCAAATGGGTGGACGATATTTTGGCTTTGTAAGCGGTGGTTCTGTGCCCGCAGGGCTTGCCGCCAAAAGCCTTGCAACATTTTGGGATCAAGGTTCAGCTATGTATGTTCAATCACCCTTGGTCTCTGCTCTCGAAACTGTTGTTGAGTCATGGCTTAAAGAAGTTTTTGAATTGCCCCAAGAAACAGTTGCTGGTTTTGTTACCGGAAGTTCGGCAGCAAATTTTTGCGCGTTGGCTGCCGCCCGATTTCGAGTCCTAAATACATTGAATTGGAACGTGAATCAAAATGGATTACGGAATGCCCCACGAGTTCGAATCGTAACAGGGCGTCATGCCCACTCCACCGTGATAAAAGCATTGATGCTTTTAGGATTCGGAAAGAATGACATTGAATGGGTAGATGTTGATGACCAAGGAAGATTAGTAGTTGAGAAACTCCCGACACTTGGTAAGGATACAATTCTTATTCTGCAAGCCGGGAATGTAAACAGTGGTTCTTTTGATCAGTTTTCAGAAATCAATCAAGCTGTAAAAGATTCAGGTGCATGGATTCATATTGATGGTGCGTTTGGTCTTTGGGCAAATGCTTCAAATGAATTAAAACATCTTACCAAAGGAATTGAGTTGGCAAATTCGTGGGCAGTGGATGGTCATAAGACTTTGAACACTCCTTACGATTGCGGTATTGTACTTTGCAAAGATCGAGATGCAATAACCTCTGCCTTGCACATGGTTGGCGATTACATCGTGTTCAGCGAACATCGGGATGGAATGCTCTATACTCCGGATATGTCGCGCAGGTCACGCATCATTGAGCTTTGGGCTACGATTAAATCCCTTGGCACAAACGGAATCGGTGAGATGATTTTAAATATGCACAAAAGAGCAGTTCAGTTTGCGCAAGAGATTAGTGAAGTTAAAGGCTTTGTTATTTTAAATGAGGTGGTATTCAATCAGGTTATGATAATGTGCGAGACTGATGAGAAAACTGAAAGCGTACTAAACAAAATTCAGCAAGAGGGAGTGTGTTGGGCTGGTGGATCGGTTTGGTTTGGCAGAAAGGTAATTCGCATCAGTATTTGCTCCTGGGTTACAACCGAGGCAGATATAACCCTTTCGGTGAATTCATTTAAGGAGGCAATAGAATAACTGCTATTTTTTAAAATCATTACCATCTAAATTAAATATCTTTAGGACGGAAAAAATAAACTTATGATGACTACCACAACCATTGAAGTAAAACGTACGGCACACTCGCGATTGAAAGAAGTTGATTTTAACAACCTGGGTTTTGGAAATCATATTTCCGATCACATGCTTATAGCCAATTATAAAAATGGCGAATGGCATCAACCTCAAATTATGCCCTTCGGAGAAATCTTAATGACTCCCGCCATACTGTCTCTGCACTATGGTCAATCAATTTTTGAAGGCATGAAAGCATTTAAAAATAATAAAGGGGAGATTTCCATCTTTCGCCCACAACGCCATCATCAGCGTTTGCTTAAATCACTGGCGCGCATGTGTATGCCAGCCATAAGTGAAGAATTGTTTATTGAAAGCCTTTGTGCTTTGATCGCTACTGATATTGATTGGGTTCCGACTTCAGAAGGTTCAGCACTTTATTTAAGACCCGTAATTTTTGCAACCGAGTCGAAGCTTGGAGTAAAAATTTCTGAAGAATATAAATTTGTTGTTTTGACCAGTCCGGTAGGCCCTTACTTTGCTAAGCCTGTGCGTGTTAAAGTAGAAGATACCTATGTTCGTGCAGCAGAAGGAAGCACCGGGTTTGCCAAATGTGCAGGAAACTATGGTGGAGCATTTTACCCTACACAGTTAGCGAAAGAACAAGGATTTGATCAAGTGTTATGGACCGATGCACGGGATCATAAATACATTGATGAATCAGGTGCGATGAATGTGATGTTTGTGTTGGATGGAAAACTTGTTACTCCACAACTTACCTCTTCTATTTTAGATGGCGTTACCCGCAATTCGTTGTTAACATTGGCAAAAGATATGGGTATGCCAACAGAAGAAAGGAAGATCAGTGTAGCTGAATTGAAAGAAGGATTTGAAAAAGGTACACTTACTGAAGCCTTTGGAGTAGGAACCGCTGCGGTTGTTTCAACCATTGCCATCATCAACATTGCTGGCAAAGATTATTCGTTACCAGCCGACAGTAGTTCAAGTTTTCAACAACGTGTAAAGAAAAAACTTCATGACATCCGTATGGGTAATGAAGCTGATACACACAACTGGAATTTTAAAGTCCCGTTGAAGTAATCAGAAATTATTCTTTCATGAAGTCAGCTATTTTTACTCAACCCGGTCAGCCACTTGAAATAAGGGAGTTAAAGAAACCTAAACCCATAAAGGATCAGGTACTAATAAGATTGCACACTGCTGCACTTAACCACCGCGATCTTTGGATTCAACAAGAGCAAACTTCACCAGAAGGAATTGCATTGGGGTCGGATGGTTGCGGGGTTGTTGAAGATGTGGGCGAAGATGCCGATACCTTATTAATTGGGATGGAAGTGATTATCAATCCAAGTTTAAACTGGGGCGATAATCCAATTGTGCAAGGCAACTCATTTAAAATTTTAGGTTGGCCTGATGCCGGAACGTTTAGCGAATATATTGTTGTTTCCAAAAAACAAATTTTCGAAAAACCAGAACATCTTTCTTTTCAAGAATCAGCAGCGGTTCCGCTTGCGGCACTAACAGCCTATAGAGCGTTGTTTTCAAAAGCCCGCTTGCGCGGAAAAGAAAAAGTATTGATCACTGGAATTGGGGGTGGAGCTGCCTTATGGGCATTACAATTTGCAGTTGCTTATCAGGCGCGTGTTTACGTAACCTCCGGGTCTGATGAGAAGATAAACAAAGCAAAGGCATTGGGTGCCATCAACGGGTTTAATTACAAAGATCCGGAATGGACACAACAAGCGTTGAAAGAATCAGGTGGGTTTGATATTGTAATTGACAGTGCCGGAGGTCCGCAATTTTCACAACTTTTAGACCTTATGGTTCCTGGTGGTCGAATTGCAATTTTTGGACGCACTGCCGGTGACATTCCGGATATCTCAACACGCACGTTGTATTGGAAACAATTATCGATTCATGGCACCACGATGGGTACGCGCGATGAATTTCTTTCCATGCTGGATTTCCTGGAAAGCAGAAATCTAAAACCTGTCATCGATAAGATTTATCCATTAGTTCAAATCAACGAAGCCATGAATCGAATGAAGGAAGGCAATCAGTTTGGAAAAATTGTCTTGCAAATAAAATAAACAACCTATGAGCTCATTCCCGGTTACCGACAAAACAAAAATCACTCGTTTGCCCAAGCGTGGTGTTTACGATACAGAAACCGTTTACTCCATTTTGGATGAAGCACTCTTCTGCACTGTTGCTTATTCAAATGACAATCAACCTTTTCAAATACCTACCGGCTTCGTGCGGATTGAAAATAAAATCTACATACATGGTTCGGTGGGTAGTTTTTATATGCGCGAGCTGCAAACAAAAAAGTTACCGGTGTGTATTAGCGTAACGCTTATTGATGGAATGGTACTCGCCCGTTCCGCCTTTCATCATTCAGTCAATTACAGATCAGTAACAGTTTTTAGTGAGCCTAATATTGTAACGGACAATGACGAACTCTATAAAGCATTGGAAATGTTTACCAACAAAATGTGCCCCGGCCGCTGGGACGATATCCGCAAACCGAATGATGGCGAATGGAAAGCCACCATGGTGCTTTCTTTTGTAATTGAAGAAGCATCGGCTAAAGTGCGGGTTGGCGCACCCAAGGATGATGAAGAAGATTATGATCTAAACGTTTGGGCCGGTGTTCAACCTTTAAAACTTGAACGCAAAGCGCTAATTCCCGATCCTGATTTGAAGGCAGGAATTGAGATTCCAGGCTATCTGGCTTGATCCTGCCCAGTTTGAACATGGCTACGGAGATTTCCTCAAAATTTGGTATCTTCGCGCCACCTGAACCAAAACACGGGTTCGCGGGTTTAATTAATAGGCCAAAAGGCCAAATAAACGCTAAAAACACAATATCATGGGAAGACCTCCTGTACTACCAAAGAAGAAAAAAGACGGATTTTGGCTTGAAGTGCGGAACAAAGGTGCAAAATCAGGCACTATTTTGATCCGCGACAGCTACCAGGCTATGATGCAGGCAGCCAAGCAATATGAAATGACCAAAGATGTGATCCTGATGGGTGAGCACAAAAACGGCAAAAAAGTAGACGATAAAGCAAAGGCAAAAAAAGCTGCTAAAGAGGCTTAATTCCTTCCGCTAATACATTTAAAAGAGTTACTCTCTGAGTTTTGCAAAGAACTGATTGAGTAACTCTTTGCTTTCCACCGCTCCCACTCCACTGGATACTTCTGTTTTCGGATGAAGTAAGTTCTTTTCAATGAGTGAATAGCCCCGCTGAACATCCTTAGCACCAAACACCAGCTTTTGCAATTGCACCCAGTGCAAAGCTCCTGCACACATCACGCAAGGCTCCAGCGTAACATACAGTGTACATTCATTCAAATATTTTGAACCCAGGAAATGAGACGCTGCTGTAATGGCCAGCATTTCTGCATGTGCCGTTGAATCGGTAAGCTGCTCGGTTTGGTTATGCGCCCGACCAATGATCTTATTCTGACAAACCATTACCGCACCAACGGGTACTTCGCCTAAATCAAAAGCCTTGCGGGCTTCTTTCATCGCTTCGCGCATGAAATACTCATCTGAATAAAGACTGTCCATACTCATTGCCAACTGACATTAACTGTGGAAGAAACATGGGTATTATTCTCATTCTGAATGCGGATAGTCAATTGATGAGTCAAATTGATGGAAGGTTTTTTATCGGTAATAAGAAAATCGCCTCTCACCAAAAACCTAACTAAAGAATCTACAGAAGCACCGTTATTAAGCGGATTAACGTTCTTTTCGTACGAGGATTTTATAAAAAACAGATCATTTAACGCTGCACCAGCACTGTGTTTATCATCGAAATCTTGATTGCTTGTTATCTCGATCTTAGTAAACTTAACCTTAATCCCTAAGTACCCATCAGATTCGCACTCCCATGCAAAGGCTGATGAGATTAAGCCAGTTTTAAAGGCGTGGTATTTAAATTGAGTAGGGATTATTTGAATTTTCAAAGAATCCGAATTGTGGAGTTGATTTTTTGTTAGATATAAATCTATATTCGTGATTTCCTGATAAGGAAAATCAGGTCGCCCACAGCAACCTTCATACATCAAAATACAGCTAATTGCTGAGATCCAGATCACGAATACTTTTAGAAAAAAAGCCGATCTATACATATTATTTAATCTTCAACGACTTCATCATTTTACGAACAGTGGCTTGCCAATCTTCTTTGGTAGATTTTGGGCAATTGAAAGAAAATACCAGTGTACGTCCTGGCTCAACCAGGTATTGAATGTAGGTATATCGAAATACAGGTTGTTGCTCTCCTAATGTCATGCGATTTCCGTTTACCCGGGATTCAAACTCAAAGTAGATAAGTTTCTTTTTATTCACTTCATGAATCCCTTCATCGATAATATCTACCCGATCAAACAGGCTTGTGAAACCTGCTTTGAAAAATTTCTTAGCCATCATTAAATCACCATCGGGCCATTGGGTAGCCGAAATATTTATGCTGAAATCAATCGTGCGATTCAAATCGGTAAAGGCTGCCAAGGGAGCCCGTACAGAAGGATATCGCAACACAATATCATCGGGGGTCATGGGCGAAAGTTCTTCGGGCAATAGAATCGTGACTCCTTCGGCCACTTTTGTTTTTTTCAATTTATCGGGGGCAAACCCCAAAAGGCTGAAAAGCAAAAGGAATATCAATATTTTCTTCATAGTTAGGTTAACGAAAAGGATTGGCGTACTGTATAACGTGCCAGGTTTATTAATTTTGCGCCAAATTTAAGCATTTACTATGTTAAGAACTCATACCTGCGGCCAGCTTCGGATATCGGACGTAAACAAGGAAGTAACCCTCACCGGCTGGGTGCAGCGCACCCGTGATAAAGGCAGTTTACTATGGATTGATTTGCGCGATCGCTATGGAATAACCCAATTATTTTTGGAAGAAGGAAAGACAGACGCGAGCCTGTTGAAAATCGCGCGCGAAACCGGGCGCGAATATGTGCTAAAAGTAAACGGCCTGGTGGTAGAACGATTGTCGAAAAACGACAAAATGCCAACAGGCGATGTGGAAGTAAAAGTTTCTTCCCTTGAAATTCTGAATGCATCCAAAGTACCACCCTTCACCATTGAAGATAATACGGATGGTGGCGATGATCTGCGGATGAAATATCGCTACCTCGATTTACGTAGAAATACCGTTCGTGAAAATTTGCAACTCCGTCATAAAATGGCGCAGCAGACCCGCATCTATTTAGATAGTTTAAATTTTATTGAAGTAGAAACACCTGTATTGATTAAATCAACACCGGAAGGTGCACGTGATTTTGTTGTGCCTTCGCGCATGAACCCCGGTGAGTTTTATGCTTTGCCGCAATCGCCACAAACGTTTAAACAACTGTTGATGGTGTCGGGCTTCGATCGCTACTATCAAATTGTAAAATGTTTTCGCGATGAGGACTTGCGTGCCGATCGTCAACCTGAGTTTACACAGATCGACTGTGAGATGGCTTTCATAACTCAAGAAGATATTTTATCAACGTTCGAAGGATTGGTACGTCATCTTTTCAAAACAGTGAAAGGAATTGACATGCCTTCGGTACCGCACATGAGTTACGATGATGCCATGAAGTTTTATGGCTCTGATAAACCAGATACACGCTTCGACATGAAGTTCGTAGAACTAAACTCGGTTGCCCAAGGAAAAGGATTTCAGGTATTTGATAGTGCAGAGCTTGTAGTAGGCATTTGTGCTAAAGGATGTGCGGAATATACCCGTAAGCAATTGGATGAGCTTACGGAGTTTGTTAAGAAGCCTCAGATTGGTGCAAAAGGTCTTGTGTACGTGCAATGTAAAGCGGATGGTACATTTAAATCCTCCGTTGATAAATTCTATACGGCTGATGATTTAACCAAGTGGGCCGAACTAATGAATGCGCAAGCCGGTGATTTAATGCTGGTGCTCTCTGGAGAAAAAGAAAAGACCCAGAAGGGATTGAGTGAATTACGGTTAAGGATGGGCGAAGTGTTAGGCCTTCGTGATAAGAATAAATTCTCAGCGCTGTGGGTAATTGATTTTCCTTTGTTGGAATGGAACGAAGAAATAAACAGATGGCATGCCATGCACCATCCGTTTACTTCACCAAAGCCAGATGATATGCATTTGTTGGATAGCGATCCTGGTAAAGTGCGTGCAAATGCATACGACATGGTGATTAACGGAACGGAAGTGGGTGGTGGTTCGATTCGTATTCACGATCGGACTACACAACAGTTGATGTTCAGTAAGCTGGGCTTTAGTGATGAAGAAGCGAAGAAACAATTTGGATTTTTGATGGATGCCTTTGAGTTTGGTGCGCCTCCACATGGGGGCATTGCGTTTGGGTTCGATCGCTTATGTTCACTCTTTGGAGGTTCGGATTCCATCAGAGATTTCATTGCCTTCCCAAAAAATAATTCAGGTCGCGATATGATGATTGATACGCCTTCAACTATCTCAGCGGAGCAATTGAAGGAATTGAGCATTGATGTAAAAATTAAACATTAACCTTAGCGCCTTCGTGGTTAAAAAAATGAACCGCAAAAGGCGCTAAGCCAAAAAAGTTTTAAGGAAGCAGGCACTTGAGGCAACAAATTTCCATTTATATGAAAAAACTAATTGGTCTCTTTATCTTATCCGCTGCACTACTATCATGCAGTAAAAGTGACGATTATCTAAAGAAGGGAAAGGAAGCCTTCAAACAGAAAAATTATGAATTGGCCATTGCCAATTTTGATTCGGTTTTACAACTTACTCCTGATCATGCCGAAGCCCTGGCTACCCGCGGCAGTGCTCGCTATAACATCGATGACTATCAAGGTGCCATATCAGATTACACAAAGTCTATTGAGCACTGGCCTAAGGACAGTCAGAATGATGCTGAACTTGGTAAAATCTATGCCGACCTGGCCGACTGCTACTTTAATGTGAATCTCTATGATGCGGCTATTGATAATTACACCATCGCGATTACCAAAAAAAATGACCTCGCAGTAGCTTATTCAGGCAGAGGTGATGCATATATCTTAAAAGGTAATCCTGAGGTAGCTCAACCCGATTTTGAAAAGGCAATTTCATTGGACCCCAATCTTGCCAGTGCTCATTATGGTTTGGGCAATGTAAAGTTCGATCAAAAAGATTTTGCGGGTGCGATTCCGCATTACAGTCAGGCAATTGCGTTGGATCCTACCGTTACCAAATATTTTATGGATCGGGGTGATTCCTATTACATGACAGAAGAGTATGCAAAGGCGGCTGACGATTTTTCTAGCGTCATTGCATTAGATCCTACAAATGCAAAAGCGTATGTTTTCCGTGGTGATGCAAAAGATGAGCAAGGTCTGGCTCAAGAGGCTATTGAAGATTATAACAAGGCACTTGAAATCACTCCCGACTATGGACTTGCCTACTACAATATGGGTGTAACCAAACAACGACTGAAAGATAAAGCCGGAGCATGTGATGCATTTAAAAAAGCGTTAAGTGCTGGCTATCAGGAGGCGGAGCCTTTTGCTAAGGAGTGTAAGTAAATTGATCGAGAACTGCAGAAATCAAACCTTTATACTACAAGTAAAACGAATGTTTAATTCTTCAACAAACCGGTAATCGTTTATGCAACGTATTCCCAGATTGTCACAAACATTTGGTATTTTAATTTTTGTAGTGTTGGCTGCAGTTATTTTTTCCTCTTTAGTTACAACTGTCGCATTCTCATTCATTGCATGAGCAATAACCCAAGGATCCGCAAGCGATCTTGATTTAGTATTATCCACAAGATTTTGATGCGATGGGTTTGCTGAATAAATACTTCTCAATGCTTCAGTAACAGGACCATCAATTTTGTATTCAGGAATACTACTTTCTTTGAGCCAATCAGATAATTCATCCTCGGTCTTAGTAATTTCCTCATAAACCATTTGAGGTAGAAAAATTCGGCCTTGTTTACCTAATTCACTAAGTATTGTCCAATAGTCTGGGCATAGTTTAGGAGAATAGTACTTTTGCCAAGCTTGGATAAGTACATTCGCGTCTAAGCAATACTTTTGATGCGCTGTACTCATTGATATAAGAATGCTTCAAGTTTCGAGAAGTTATTTACCTGAGTATTCAATAAACTACTAGCCTGAGTAGGTTCAATGGCACCGCCTCGGAATGCGTCAATAACGACCTGTGTAAAAAGATGACTATTCTTGTTTATCAGTAAACGATAATAGTCAGGCCCGCCTTTTTTTTGCTTTTCCTTTTTTTCTTCCTCTCTTCTTAGAAAATCGTTAAACTCAACTTCAGCTTCCCTCTTTAATTTACGGTATGTATCGACTGATATAAGATTCAAACTCAAAGCTCGGTATAAGAATGCAAATGAGCTTATACCTAATTCCTTCGATTTTTTAAATACACTATTTGAAGACTCATAAATTGAATTAGGAAAGCTACGCATTAGTTCCTGCGGCATAAGTGCGTTGGCTGCCACTTCATTACAAAAAAGTTCAACAGGATGAAGTTTATCCTTGTGCTTTAGTTCCGGCTCAATCTCGTTGGATATGCCAGAGGCTGCAATCCAAATATGAGCCAACTCATGTACTAAAGTAAAAAGTTGAGGGGCGTTCCAATCATCGGAATTAACAAAAACAAACGGTGCATAGTTATCAGCTATACTGAAACCTTGCAATTCATCACTATCTAGCTTTAGTTTTGGATGAATAAAACTAGTTCTTGAAATGAAAATTCCTTTCGATTCTGTCTTGTCAATCCATTCATTTATTGGATTGACTTTAGAATATTTCGAAGGACTAATTTGTAAAGTACTGAGGATATCATTTGCAACGCTAATTGGATTCGATTGAAGATTGAATCTCCCCACAAATGATAAAGAAGATTCTCTGCTCTCTTCATAAACATCTCTAATCCAAGCTTGCTTTTGTTGAATCTCCCTTATTATAAATACTGAACCAGTACTAAGCGGCTTCGCATCTTTCTTTCTAAAGTCTTGAAGGGGTTGAAAGTCCCGAGGCACATCTGGAAGAAAGAATAGAGCAAAAGGTCTACGGTAAGCTTTGGCTAGAATTTCCGCTTGTCTAATTGTAGGCAAGCTTGATCCTTCTTCCCACTCTTTAAGTTTTTCAACAGAAATGGAGACCTTAGCTGCAACGACCTCTTCAGTCATTCTCGCAGATTCACGAGCCCATTTAAGGACTTTAGGAGTTATGTTGGCTTTGTCTGCCATCAGTTCTGTAAGCTTTTCATTTCAAATTAGCTCTAAAAATCGAATTTAGTAAGCCATTAACCTATCAAAATACCAATTTATTAAATTAGAAAAGGGAAAATTTAGTTCAACATTAATACAGGTCTTGGTATTTTTGAACTCCCAGATAGAAGCACCTATCTCCAATCTCCCAACAAAACAGCCGCAGCCCAATAGAATGGATGCGAATATTTAGGATTGTTAGATAAGTTGCCTTGCGCTAGGCGCAAGGCATCTACTGCATCCATCGTTTTAATGTTTTTATAGAAGTCGCCCATGAGTAACGCGGTGGCTTCATCATCTACTTTCCAAAGTGTTGCCACCACGGACTTCACTCCGTTTTGCAAAAATCCACTGGCCGGGCTCACCGGTGAACTTTCGTCTGAGCCTTTGGATACTGCCGTTTGGCAAGCCGAGAGTACAACAATATTTAAATGGCTCATCACATCCATTCCCCACAATTCTTCCAACGTAAGCATTCCATCTTCGTCCTTGGCAGGATTGCTGGCCATGGTGAGAAACGATTTTCCAAAGTCTTCATAGTCCAGATTACCGTGCGTAGCAAAGTGGATGATGTTATACTCCTCGCCTGCATACTTTGCCCTGTCTTCGGTAGCTTCATCGCGCACAAATACGGAGGTATTAGGAAATAATTTTTTTAGATCATTGACTTCCTTCTCGGTAGAAGGCAACGTTTTATCCGGATTACCGAACGCAAGAATATTAAACTCACGGGCTTCCGTTCCCATGTGGCGAAGCAGCATATCCGTTGAGTTGGCATAGAAGATAGCATATTGATTAATCAATAAACTGAACTTACCATTCTTCATTGTCTTACCCAGTAATTGAAACGGAATGTAACTCAACGCTCCACTGGGTATAATGCACAATCGTTTCTTATCCACGATCTCGGAAATTACAGGCGCTATTAAAAAATGATACAGTTCTTCAAAGGGTTTTAAAACCGGATCCGTTTGACTTTCCGCTAACACGGACTCATTTTTTTCTTTCTCTTCATTTTTTAAATCAATTTTATCAAACGTACCTTGATTGGTCTTAACCATATTAAGCGAAGCATTGATATTTCGCACGAGTTGGGCGCGTGTTACATTCACCACCTTGGCAATCACTGTATCAGAAGTAGCCACAAAAATGTAAAGTTGACTTTCTCCTGCCAGATACGACAGCAATGCCATGTCTTTAGGTATTTGTTTTTTCTTTCCCTTCAACTGAGCCGGTTGAATACTGTTGTTAAAATATTTGGTTAACTCAGGACGAACATTTACCTGTTGATTCACAAACTTTAGATAGTCGCCTTCGGCAATTGTTTTTGTGCTTTCCAGGTTTTTTAACTTTTCGAGATTTTGCTTTTCGGAGGCAATTGCCTTTTCATTAGCTATTTGTTGCTCAATACCATCCAACTTAGCTTTCATGTTTCGTTCCTGAATGAGGACTTTATTTTTATCTTCATTCTCAAACTTTACATCCAATCCCTTAAACTTTGCCTTCAGGTTATCTTCATTATTCTTTTGGAGGTAGCTCATCGCATCATCTGTTTCTCCCAATTGCAACAACACATCTACCAAGGCCTCATATACTTTTAGAATATTCTTATCAGACGAAAAAAGTTTTCGTGCTTCTTCCCCACCCGAAACCTTATTTCTTATTTTCTCAATCACTGCTACCGATTCTTTCAAGTACTCACGACTCTCAGGCAATTGTTTATTCTCTTTGTGCAACATCCCCAACCAATACAAGCTCTCCCATAAGGTGTTATACTTACCCATCTCTCGCGAAGTTTTTACACATTCTTCCAATAATGGCTTGGCCTCTTTATAATTTTTGCGTCTCACCTCCAACTGACCCAACAGTGCCAGACTTGCCACATAAGAAACCTTGAGAGATTTTTCCTTTGATCCTTGTATTCCTTCCTTTAAGTATTTGGCTGCCTCATCAAATTTTTCCTCATCTATTTTTAACCGACCCATTATACTCAAGGCTTCCATCTTTGGCCGAATCGCTCCCACTTTGTTGAACGTGCTCAATGATTCCTTCATCCATTTATCAGATTGCGGATAATCATTTAGATAATAATATGATTCACCAATAGAAGCTTGAATGATGCCAACGTTCTCATTAAAGTCACCTGCTTTGGTCATTATCGCCAGAGATTTCTCGTAGTACTCAAGTCCTTTTTTATAATCCCCTTGCGCAGTGTACACCGCTCCAATATTTGCCAAGGGCGCTAACCGATTATACTCGGAGTTTACCTTTCTATACAAACTATCAGATTTTTGTTGATAGTGCAACGATTGATCGTATTCACTTAATTGTTTGTACACATTGCCAATGTCAATATAAACTCCGGCCAAGCCCCACTCATTATCTGTTTTGTTGTAAAGATCAAGGCTTTCCTGGCAAAGGCTTAAAGCTTTTTGAAAGTCACCCGCCTCGGAAGCAATGTTTCCTCTCAATCCAATCAAATATGCTTTCAAAGAAAGATCGGTTAGTGTATCCGAAATTACCTGAGCCTGATCGAAATATTGAATTGCTTTTTTATTATCTCCATACACATAAGCCGCATCGTTGCCAATCTCGGCCAATGTGTAAGCTATATCTTTGGCTTGCTTAATTTTTTTGTACAATGTCAGCGATTTATTTATGTACTCATCGGCTGCTTTCATATTGCCTTGCGCTCGGTTTAACCCCTTCATGCGCAAATAGGAATAAGCAAGCAGGTTATCATCTTTCAGTTCGATGGATAATTTGATTGCTTCCTGAAAATAAGTATTGGCCTTTTTGTAATCACTGTCAGCATTTTGTGCAAGCAATCCCAGGTTTGCCAGACTATAGGCCGCATTCAATTTATCTTTTAACTTCCGATACAGCTGCAACGATTGCTGATAGTGACTCTCCGCTTTCTTATACTCGGTTTTACTTTGATAAACTCCTGCCAAGCCATATTCGGACAGCGCCCAGTTAGCAGAATCATAAAGCGCTTTTCGCAAAGTAATCGCTCGATTATAATAATCAATCGAATTGGAGTAATCCTTAGATTTCAAATAGCTATCGGCCAAATCGTTATAGGCGGATGACAACAGAGTAGAATCATTTAAGGCAGTTAATGCCTCCACCGTATTACTAAGTGCCTGCGTTGCCGCTACGGGATTATTTGATTCGGTGTAAAGGCTTGCGAGTTTGGACCATGAGCTTGCTACCTGCTTCTGATTATTGCATCGTTTGGCCAGTTCAATAGCTGCCTGATGTGATTTGATTGCATTTTCATAATCCAGTTTATTCCAATAGTCTTGCCCAACATTTGAAAGCATCACCGATGCATTCACCGAGTCAAGTTCTTCCATATAAATACCATAGGCGATTCGGTAATTTTTAATTGCTTCATCATACTTTTTCAAATTTCCAAGGTTGAATGCGTAGTCCCAATACGACTCAGCCTCATCGGACCGCGCACCAGCTTGCCGATAAAAATCAATGGATTCTTTATAGTACTTTCCTACATTCTCAAAATCTTTAATCTCCTTATAAACAGAGGCTATATTTTCAGTTGACTTCCCAGATTTTTTAAAGTCAGCTGCTATTTTATAAAGCTGCAAAGCCTCCTGATGGTTTTGCAAACTCTTTTTCCAATTTTTGAAATGCTGATAAGAAAATGCCAGCCGCTCGTACGAATCGGCCAATTCAGCAATTCGTTTGCTACTAAGTTCAATTGCTTTTTGGTGAGTCTTATAAGAGTTCGTAGAATCTCCTAAGTCGCGATACTGATATCCAATGTTATTGTAGACTGTTACCAGATTGGTCGTGTCCTTCATGTTTGTATAAATGATTGCTGCTTCCTTGTAGTAGCTTATCCCCGTCTGAGGGTTATTTGCATAGTCTTTACCATGCAACAAGGCAAGTTCCCAAAGCGCATCCGCTTTAGCGTATAAATCGTTGGCCTTAATCAACGTGGTTATCTCCTGGGATTTAAGTATCGCCAGGTTTGATCTCTTCGAATCGCGGTAAGCTTTGGACAGATTCTTTTTTGCAGTTATAAGTTGAGTTGTATCGTGTCGACTTGCATAAATTTTTTCAGACTCTAAATAGCTTTCAACAGCACAAGCATATTCTTTATGCTCATAACAAAGTAATCCCTGATAATTAAGGGAGTAGGCAATCTTATCTGGATTATTCCAACTACGGGCAATTTGTATGGCTGTTGCAATGGATTCTTTTGCCTTGGGTAATTTTCTCAGCTTATTATAAAAAATCGCCTCGTTGCGTTTCAACTCAACCAGACTGGATGAATCGTTTAGTTCTACATAGATTTCGAATGCCTGCTCCGAACTGTTGATAGCAGGCGCATACAGTTTCATGGCTTCATACAAGTTTCCTAAATCCCACAGTACGGCAGCTTCACGATTTCTGTTTTTAGTTTGTTGGGTAATTTCTAATGCTTTTAAAAAGTACTCTTTTGATACCTCGAAGTCCTGTTCCTTTTTGGCGAGGTTAGCGATTGCAATCAAGGTTGTGTAAAGAGTGGACAAGTTACTCTCATCAGAAGGGTCTTCTTTCACCAATTGTTGGCGCAATGTCAAAGCATTTTTATAGTGCTCCATGGCCAAAGAAGGTTTATTGATTTTATCATATGCCAATGCCAGAAAATGCTCGGCATAACTCTCGCCATAGGGATTTTTTGCTAGATTGAAATTTTTTGAGGATTTACTAAACCACTCAATCGTTTTATTATGCTGATTTTGATTATCAAACACGACAGCCATTTCATAGCTATAAAGGCCAACATTGTATAGGTCTTTTAATTTATCGCTCAGGTAAATACAAACTGCTAAAATTTCTTCTGCCTCTTTATATTTTTCCTCATCACGCAATTCTTTACCTTCATTTGCCCATGTTTTCAATAGAGCCGCAGTAATTTTTCTTTTGTACTGGCTATAATGTTCTTCTTGTACCGTAGGTTTTACGCCCACGAAAAGTTTTTTTAACTCGGTGGGTGTTGCCCTGTCTCCTTCAAGGGTATAATCAGAAAACTCTTTCACCCAGGACATCGTTCTTCCCAACGTCTGCTTATAGGCAAGGGAAGAATGGTATAAGTAATTCCATACATCCAGCGTATCTGTTGCAGCAAGAATTTCGCTTAGTAATTTATCTTTGTCCTTACCAGCCTGAATGCGGTCTTTGTTTCCGCTCTCCACTAACTTTTTACTATGCTCTTGGATAGCCTGTTGCATGGCCAGAAACTTTTCAGTGCGCAATGCATACCCATCCTTTTCATAAATCTCTTCGAAGGTGTAATAGGGCTTACCCGATTCGTTTAAGAATAAAATGTCGTATGACATTAAATAAAAGTAAGTTGTTCGCACACTTCGCTTAGTTGGAATTTTTACGAAAAGCTGATCACCTATGTAAAGTGGGCTTTTGGTTTCCACCAAGCCGGTTGCATGTTTTACTGTTACATCCTGAAGGGAAATCTTTTTAAGAAAATGACTATCGCCCGTGCGGCCCTGTTGGGGGATTACCCAAACCTCTCCTGAATCTCCGGGTTTCAGTCCTAACTCAGAACCCCGATCGATCGTTATTAAAAACTGATCTGCGCCTTTCTGTATTACCGAAGTTATTTTGAAAGCAAACCAATATTCCTTTGATTGAGCGCTGGCGTTGGGGTGAACAAATGAAGCGCAGAGAATGAGAAGGCAAAATCTAAATTTCATAAGAGCAAAGTGCCTCAAAATTTAGCAACAAATTTACTTGTTTGAAGAATTAACGTGGATTATTCCTAATATCTCCGTACTGGTACGGAGATATCAATACCCGCTTGCCGCGACTAAACCAGATGTTCGATGGTCTCCTGCGCATCAATCGTTATATCATCTTCGCCAATATCATCAAATGGGTTTTCAAGGTGATCCTGAATATTATCGAGACTCACTAAAATGAAACTGTATAACACCGGCATAACATACTCAAGCGAAGCCGAGTAATCGCCCACCGTACTGGCAAAGTATGGACCGTAAATAATAGGGAATATATAGATGAATACTTTTGAGTAGGCGCGCAGTGTAACCGGTGTTCGATAATTATGAATGATCTTCATATTATCGAATGCAATAATAATCTTACTCACATATTGGCTAATGCGCGAAATTTCTCCACTCTGAACTCCTTGCTCCCTAAGCTCCATGGTAAGGGACGAAAGTTGAGAAAACAAGTGATAGATTTTAGTTTCATGCTCTTTCCATTTTGGGTCGTTATTGTCTTTAAACATCTCGCGCATCAGGTTCATCATCTCAAAAATGATTTGCTTTACCCGACCTGGCAGATCATGATTTTTACTTCCTGGCCAATCGCGTGTAGCATAATATACAGCGATCACGTGGCCTTTGAAATCAGCAAAACGCTGCAAAGCAGTTTCCCTGCGGGTATAAGCTGAGCCGATAGAAAATACTACCGGAAATACAATGGCAACACCTACTAACATATCCGGAAACTTGGCGGTAAGGCCTAACCGAAAACACACATAGGTGGATATTACGGACAGGGCCGTAATGATAAATGTTTTATAATTGATGATTAAGGAGAAACTGCGAAAGATTCTTTTCATTGGGTAGCAGGTAGTACTTCAAAAGTGAGGAGATAATCTGATCTAAAAAAATGTGCGATTATAGCTAAATGCTACTCTGAAATCACTTCAACTTCTACACGAACATTTCTGCGTGCATTATTGCTATTCTTATCATGAATCATTCGGTTTCCGCCCCAAGCCTTTACTTCAATGCGATTGGCCTCAATTCCGTTAGACACAAGCCATTCTTTAATAGCTATTGCTCGTTCGTTTGAAAGTTCTTTGGCCGTACCTGTTCCCTCAACCACATCCTGCGAAAGTTCAAAAAAGTTTTTACTTGGCCCCATCTTTATAATTTTACCACGCGCATTGCCGTTGGTATGTCCATGAAGGGTAATTCGGTAGGAAGAATTCGAATTCATAAATTCAAGAAGTTTATTCAATTCATACTTAGAACTCGACATCATCACCGCGGCATCATTAAAGAAATATACATTGTATAAAGTCTCAATATCGCCCCGATGCAATCTATCCAAATCAAATTTAACCAGGTAATGATTCTCGCGCCACTCCATATACTCAGGAATGTTTTCAGGAGTTATTTCACTAAGAATAAAATCATGTTGTACTTTACGATAACCGAACGAGGAGCCAACCAATGAAACTTTACCGGTTTTATTTCTTGGATCGGGGATGGGGAGTACTTCGTGGGCGTTCACCTTTTTTATAAGACGAGAAACATCTCCATCAATTATTTCAACCTGCCCTTCAATGGGTTCGCTATTGGTGGGATTGTATAAATAAAATAAAACACTTGCTTCCTTTAGAGGAGGGTGAACGTCAACCGGTTTCTCTTTGGCTGGTTCTTCAACCTTCACTTCTTTTTTCTCTTCAACTACCGATGCCTTTTCTTCAGCTTGTTCTGTTGCTTTCTCTTCTACCACGGCTACAATCGGCTGGTTTGACTTTACATTTTCCTTAGTTGGTTCTTCCTTTGAAACCGGTGTTGGGTTTTCACCTTCCTTCATAATGCGCACCCAGGCATCAGCAAATCCATCATCTTTTCGGGTACTCAGCATTTCCTGAATAGACTCATTGAAATCAGTATAATAATCTAAATAGATGTAATAGAATTTTCGGCCCGCGTCATATCCATACTTTGAATGCTTACCTGAGTTATTCAACTTTTCAACATAACTCTCCATGTATTTCTCCTGCCCTATACGATAAGCGGCTACTACAATGTAATAGCCCCTTTGCAGGTACTCGCCTTTCGGTGCCGGATCAGTAAAAGAACAAAACGATAGCCCAATCAGAATGATTAAAGCTGATGCAAAGCCACGCATAGCAATTGGTATTTGGTTAAATAAAGATTGTAGAAAAAAACGGTTTTTCCAATGAGGTCGGAGCAACGCATCATTTAGCCTTCACCAACTCACTCAAAAAACCAAAACCATAACCAAGCAATTGCACCAATGCTGACGGAATACTTAGCAAGGCAACACCAATAGAGCGTGTGCTTACCAGTGCATCAATTGCTATCAGCAAAAGATAAAAGACATACCCTGTTGAGGTTATATAAAACAGGATAGGAAAAATAAGTGCGAGAACTGGAAGTGCTGCTAAGCCCAATAGAAACAGACTCGGGAACCAATGAGTAAGTTTCACTTCCCCATCATGCTTCCGCCCCACTAAAATTCTTCCTTTACCAAAATTAGAAACCTGATTAAAAAATTGCCTGAAAGTTGTTCTGCGTTTATGATAAACATAGGCCTCAGATATCAGTGCCGTTTTAAAACCAAGTTTTCTGATTCTAATGCTCAATTCAATATCTTCTGCAAACCGATCAAAGGCAAAACCGTTTGTTTGCTCGAATACTTTACGGCTTAGGCCCATATTAAAACTTCGGGGTTGAAAATTACTTTTCTTCCCACCTCTGATTCCACCCGTTGTCCAGAATGAAGCCATTGTAAATCCCATGGCTTGTTGAAGCAACGTAAAATCTTCTCGACCCCGATCAGGCCCGCCCCAGGCATCGACAGGATATGTTTTTAAAAAAATCTCAACTGCTTCGAAATAATGAGTGGGCAGTACGCAGTCACTATCAAATACAACAAGGTATTCACCCTGTGCTTTTTCAAATCCAAAATTGCGACTTGGTCCGGGGCCAGAGTTGGGCTTAAAAAAATATTGAATTGAAAGTTTGTCAGCATATTGTTCGTACACTTCCTTACTTGAAATGGAAGAACCATCTTCCACCAAAATCACTTCAAAGTTTCTATGGGTTTGATGCGTGAGGCTCTCCAGCAATTCTTTTACCTCTTGTGGTCGGTTATACACCGGAACAATGATTGAATACTTTGGCGATTGCATCGTGTGCAAAAATAATCATTAGAGGCGATTACCCACTGATCTAAATTTTAGCGATTGATTTTACTTTTCCTACCTTTCAGGCTCATACTTATTCATCATGAAAATTGTAAAAATCATTCTGGGTGTACTCCTGGCCTTATTGCTTTATGCTGTGTTTGGAATATTAGTTCCGGCCGGAGTGTTTAAAACTATTTCGCCTCATTTTGAAGGTACTGTAGCGAAACTTGAACTTCCTATTGCCGGCCCTGAAGACATTACCATTGATCAACAAAGTGGATTGGCATTTATCTCGGTGGATGATAGGAGATCGAATATGGCCAACACCAATAGTGTGAATGGTGCAATCTTATTAATGAATCTTTCTGATTCGCTACCAACCTTAAAAAACATTACGCCTGATCGAACCGATTTTCATCCCCATGGAATATCACTTTGGAAAGAACCTGATGGAAGAATGTTTCTATTTGTAATTACTCATGGTACCAATCGTGATAAACAAGCTGTAGAGCGATTTGCCTGGCGAAACGATAGTTTAGTTTATTTAGAAACGATAAGGGATCCGGCTTTAATGACAAGCCCGAATGATGTAACCGCAGTTGGTGAGCGCGCCTTTTATGTAACGAACGATCATGGGTATAGTAATGCAGGGTTGGGTCGTACGTTAGAAGATTACTTGCAACGATCTATCTCCTATGTAAATTATTACGATGGTAACAGTTTCCGAAAAGTAGCTACCGATATTGCTTATGCGAATGGTATAAACCATTCGGCTGATCTTTCGAAAGTTTATGTTGCCTCTTGCACCGGCAGAAAAGTGCTAATCTATGATCGCGATCCTGCCAATGGAGATTTGGCACTAAATGAAAAAATTGATGTTAATACGGGAGTTGATAATATCGAGTTAGACACAAATGGTTCGCTTTGGATTGGGGCACATCCACAATTATTAAAGTTTGCTGGTCATGCAAAAGATTCTAAGAAATATTCTCCATCTCAGGTTATTAAACTATCAAGGGATGAGGTAGGGAAATATAAAATGGAAGAAATCTTTTTGAATGATGGAACCTCCTACTCAGGATCGTCTGTAGGGGCAGTTTATAAAAACAAAATGCTGATTGGATCGGTTTTCGAAAACTCACTCCTTATATGTACAATTAATTAAACAAACGTATGAAGCGCTTTATATACCTTCTTGTTATTATCACATTCCCTTCATTTTCTCAAAAAGGAGTTGATCTTCAGAAAGTCTCTGAAAAGCATGCTGTTGGTTCCTTCAAAGAGTTATATGAACTCTTAAGCCTAAGTAATGATGCGCACTTCCCAAGTGATATTGAAAAAAACGTGCTGTGGTGCGAGCAAGCTTTTACTAAGAGAGGTTTTACAACTCAACGTTTAGCAACCCCAGCTGCACCTCTTCTGTTGGCCGAAAAAAAAGTGAAGAATGCAAAAAAGACAGTACTCATCTACTTACAAATAGATGGACAACCAACAAATCCTTCCAAGTGGGATCAGGAAAACCCATGGAAACCAACACTAAAAGAAAAAGATGAATTGGGTACGTGGAATACCATTGCGTATGAACGACTATACGAAGATCTTAATCGTGATTGGAGAATTTTTGCCCGCTCGACATCCGATGCAAAAGGACCCGCCATGGCGTTCATTGCCTCGGTGGATGCCCTAAAAGAATTAAAAGCTGAGCCTAACTACAACATTAAAGTGATTATGGACTTTGAGGAAGAGCTCGGATCGCCCAACCTTCCTAATGCTGTAACCAAATACAAAAACGAACTGAGTGCCGATATGCTAATCATTTATGATGGGCCAAGGCATGTGAGTAATGAACCAACATTGAGTTTTGGTGCCAGGGGAATCTGCGAGATAACACTTACCACGTTTGGCCCACGTTCTCCTATGCATAGTGGTAACTATGGCAACTATACACCAAACCCAGCCTTGCGATTATCTAAGTTGTTGGCAGGAATGAAAGATGATGAGGGCCGGGTAACCTTGCCGGGATTTTATGATGGGGTTGTGCTGACAGAAGACGAAAAGAAAATTTTAAAACAAGTACCCGATGACGAAAATGAGATCCGAAAATTCTTAGGAATTGCAGAGCCTGATAAAGTAGGAACTTCTTTTCAGGAATCGTTACAATACCCTTCTTTAAACATCAGAGGCTTGGATGCATTGTTTGTAGGGAATGAATCGCGTACGTTAATTCCCGCCACAGCAACAGCCGAAATTGATATTCGGTTGGTGCCTAGCAGCAATCCAGATCGATTAATTGGACTGGTTAAAAAATATGTTGAAGAGCAAGGGTATCACCTTGTAGACAGAGAACCCACAGAAACCGAGCGGATGAAGTATCCAAAGCTAGCCGCTTTTCATTCTACCATTTCTTATGGAGCGTTTCAAACTCCCTTCAATTCCGAAACTGGAATCTGGTTAAGTAAAGCAATGGTCAAAGCATTTGGCAAAGAGCCCATTAAAGTGCGCACAGCAGGTGGATCAATTCCTATCTCACCGTTTGTTATTACATTAGGTATTCCCGCAGTAGCGGTACCCACCGTTAATGCCGATAATAATCAACATGCTGAGAATGAAAACATCCGCGTTGGAAATTATATGGATGCTGTAAAAACTTTCCTGGCAATTCTTTTGGAGAAGCTATAATCAAAAAACTTAACGCTCATTATGCCTTTGCGGTGAAAAAATAACCAAAGGCTATTCCATCTTAAAACCCCTTACCCTATCTTGCGCGCGATGGAGAATTTTGTTGTTTCTGCGCGTAAATACCGCCCATTGGGCTTTGACGAAGTTGTTGGGCAGGAGCACATTACCACTACGCTTAAAAACGCCATTGACACCAATAAACTTGCCCAAGCTCTTCTATTCTGTGGTCCACGTGGAGTTGGTAAAACCACGTGTGCGCGTATTGTAGCCCGCATGATCAATGGGTTTGAGGAAAAGGCAGAAGTTAATTCCTTAAATATCTTTGAATTAGATGCTGCTTCAAATAACTCAGTAGAAGACATTAGAAATCTGATTGATCAGGTTCGGTATCCGCCTCAATTCGGAAAGTTTAAGGTCTATATAATAGACGAGGTTCACATGCTTTCAAACTCAGCCTTCAATGCTTTTTTGAAGACGCTGGAGGAACCTCCTTCTTACGCTATATTTATCCTGGCTACTACCGAGAAACATAAAGTTATCCCAACCATTCTTTCGAGGTGCCAGATTTTTGACTTTAACCGAATTCAGGTTTCGGATATCAGTCGTCAGTTAAAAAAAGTTGCTGATCGCGAAAAAATAAAAGTAGAGGAAGCCGCCTTGCACTTAATCGCCCAAAAGGCTGATGGGGCTTTGCGCGATGGACTTTCTATTTTTGATTTGATGGTTACGTTCTCTTCGGGTAAGGAAGTAACTTTTAAAGATGTGCTTAACAATTTGCACATTCTCGATTACGATTATTACTTCAATGTAGTGGATGGGCTACTCGCTGAAAATCATACTGAACCATTAATTCTGCTTGACGAAATTCTTCGCAAAGGGTTTGATGCGCATAATTTTATTGTTGGATTAAGTGAACATGTCCGCAATCTTTTGGTATCGCAAGATGCCCGCACAGTTAACTTAATGGAGGTTCCTGAAAGCACAAAGCAAAAATATTTGGAACAGTCGCATGCCGCACAACCCTCGTTGTTGCTTTCGTGGTTAAACATCACCACCCAGTGCGATATCAATTACAAGACAAGTAAAAATCAACGTTTGTTGGTAGAGCTTGCCCTTATGAAGATGGCGCATGTTCACTCTGTTTTAAAAGGTAATGGAGCTGCACCTTCCCCGGAAGGGTTAAAAAAAAAATTGAACTAAGTCCCGCAAAGGAAAAGGCAACACGCCCGGAACCTGAGTTTGAAGCACCTGCAACGAAAGAATCTGAAGTTGTAGAGGAATCCAAACCTGAAATAATTTCATCCAAGCAAACTGCGCGACCTAAATCAACCATCAATCTTGGCAACATCTTAAAAGGACAGCCCAAAGAGGAGATTAAAAAGGAAGAAAAGAACGGCACGATTCCAGCCAAAAATAACCCGGTTAGTGAAACGCAATTGAGAAAAGTATGGAACGAGTTTGCTGAACAACGAAAAAATCAGATGGCCGAATACCATTTGCTGAAGCAAGAATTTAGTTTTCAAAATAACGTGATCTCTCTATTTCTTACCAACCCAATTGAAGAACCCTTACTTCAATCGGTACGATCAGATTTGATGACTTACTTGCGTGAAAAATTAGAGAATAATTCCTTGCAACTTGAAGGTGTAATGCAGGAACATCAAACCCGGAAAATTGCGTACACCAACAAGGAAAAGTTCGAACACCTCGCTGAGAAAAATCCAGCTCTGTATGAGTTAAAAGAGAAGCTTGGGCTAGATCCCGATTTTTAGAATTACGAAGTAAGATTTCGAATTACAAATGAATTCTAGGTTTTATAGATTCGTACCTCGTAATTTCTAATTTGTAATTCCCTCACACCTTGATATAGATTTTCTTCTTGTCTAAAACATATCCCACTCCCCAACAAGAAAGCATCACCCAAAGGGCAAACAGAACAGATCCATTATAATCACCTGCCCAGGATTGGAAAAAATTTTGATAGATCCACCCATAAAGGGATTGATCACCTACATTAATTGAGAACATTAAAATCACAAACACTTCGGATAACAAGTAAATGAATAAGGTATTCTTACCAAATACTTGAAAAAAACTTGTCCACTTTTGCCGTTGCGCTATTTCAATAATAAAAACAAGAATTGACAGAATAATTAAATCCAATCCAACTGTATGAAGTACATACGAACTTGTCCATAACTTTTTATTAATTGGAAACATTAAATCCCACCACGCTGCCATCAATAGTAGCGCGGCTCCTATCATCATTAGTTTAGCAATGGTTTCATAGTTCTTTCCGCTTCGCTGCAAAAACAAACCCGCAGCATAGCCAGCAATTACATTCACGATTGCGGGTAACGTGCTCAATAACCCCTCCGGATCGAAAGCAATTCCTTCACCATGATATAAATGATTAGCCCCAAATAAAAAGAGATCCAGTTTAGTACCCGCGTTCCCTTCCAAAGTCAAGTCGCCAAAAACCATGAGCAGCACCCGATACAAAACAAGAGCTACCAAACTGAAAATCATTGCGCCTTGAATTTTAAAATAATGAATAACCAACGAAGCAAATAGATAGCAAAGAGCAATTCGCTGTAATACTCCAAATATTCGCGTTTCGCTTATCGGTTTCAAAAACCATTCTCCACTTTCATTCACATCCACAAAGGGAAACCAATACATTAAATAGCCTAACAGAAAAATGATTGTAGCTCGTTTAAAGACTTTTTTCAGAAATTGGTTCTCGCCTTGCGATTCATACTTCTCCTGACTAAAGCTCATGGCGTTTCCCACCACAAACAAAAACGTTGGAAACACTAAATCAGTGAGAGTAAAGCCATGCCATTGCGCATGTAAAAGAGGTGAATAGGTATTTGAGCTTCCGAGGGAATTCACAACAATCATTAATGCTACATCCATACCCCGGAAAGTATCGAGTGATAAAAAGCGCTCATTTAAGTCTCGCATAACACGGTTGAATGAAAAGTTAGCTCAATATAGGGCTAAAATGCTGTTTTTATCTATTTAGAATTATTCCAAATAATTTGGTTTTATGGAGCTGGCTTTCCAGATTTGCATCTCTTTAGAACAATTCTAAATAGCAATTATGGAAAAAAAGTTTGTAGCTATCAATTACATCCATTGTGAACCTCATTATCAGGAAAGATTTGAAGAATTATTCTCTACTCGAGCACATGCCATAGATCGCATGCCTGGTTTTGTAGATATGCAGGTTCTAAAACCAAATGGAGAGGGTGACTATCTGATTGTCAGTCATTGGTCTTCGGAAGAGGCATTTAAAACCTGGACAAGTTCTCCTGAATTTATTGAAGGCCATAAGCGTGGCTTTGAGGATATTAAACAAGCTAAAGTTCAGGGACTAAATCCTCCTATGACTTCTTCCTTCAAAACATATAAAGTGATTTCCAACTAAGAGTATTTAACCCTCAGTAAATATGAAAGCAATTTGCCCCAAAATTATTTCAAGTATCCTCTTATTAGCTCTTATTGCCCCATTAGAATTTTCTTGTAAGCCTGAACGTGCCCAAGGTTCTAACCTTACAGGAACAAAGAAGAAAATAGGTGTTTTGCTTGTCAACCATGGTTCACGCTCAGAAACCTGGCGCAACTCGTTGCTCAATCTTGAGGCTCGGGTAAAAGATTCAATACTTAACAACACAGCCGTGGAAGCAACAAAAACTGCTTTCATGGAATATACAGAACCTTCTATTGCCACTCGTTTAAAAGAGTTTGATGCTGAAGGATTTACCGATGTAATTATCGTTCCAATTTTCCTTACTGTTAGCTCCCATTCATTCGATGATATCCCAACTATTATTGGTACAAAAGAAGATCCTCAATCTTTAGAAACATTGAAAGTCGATAATATTGAACGCTATACCCCGAGGGCACAAACTCACATCACACCCCTGCTTGATTTTTCTGATATTTTGAAGAAGAATATTTTAAGGCGCACGCTCACCATTTCTGATACGCCTGCTAAAGAAGGATTGGTATTGATTGCCTATGGCGATGCAACTTATTCGAAAGAATGGACTGCGCTTTTAAATGATGTGGGTGAGTACGTAAAATCAAATTCAGGCATTGACAATCATTCCTATGGTTGGTGTGGGCATGTTGCTCATTATAACCCCGATTCAACAACGGTGGCTATTAATCGCGTTTTAAAAAATAAAGAAGTTGCTTTGGTTGTACCGGTGTTGGTGGCACATGACGAAATGTTTCAGGTGAAAATTATTGGTGATGGAATCGCTAACATCAAAAACTCAAAAGAAAAAGTAAAATATAAAGCCGACTCCATTTTACCAGATACCAATATTGAAAACTGGGTGATTGATGTTGTTACGGAGTATCTCAATAAAATTCAAAACAATAACGTGGCGGTAGCCCCATGAAATCAGAGTTTTTAAAGAAGGTTCGGAGACTAAATATTGCCACACACCGCGACCTCGGGTATTTTTTCTCAACACTTATTATTATTTATTGTCTTTCGGGATTGGCCCTTAATCATGTAAATGATTGGAACCCCGATTTCATTATCCAAAAGGAAATCATTTCGCTTGACAAAACTTATGCAGCAAGCACTCTAAACAATGACTTGATCAATGAGTTCGGAAAATTAGTTGGTGAAACAAAATTCAAAGTGTATGATACACCCACTAACGACAAAGTAAAAATCTATTACGACAATGCTTCATTGCTAATTGATTTTAGTACACGTGAGGGTTTTTATGAAAAAATTATAAGAAGACCTATTTTTTATGAATCTAACCTACTTCATAGAAATAGTATCAGTGGATGGAAATGGGTTTCCGATATTTTTGCCATCATGCTTATACTCATCAGCGTAACAGGCCTTTTTATTTTAAAGGGAAAGAAGGGTATTACAGGGCGAGGCAAATGGCTAATTGGTGCCGGAGCTATGTTACCAATAATTGTTTTGATATTGGCTGAGTTACTCTAACCGATATTTTCTTGATGAAACAAAAAGGGGAAACACTAAGTGATTCCCCTTTTTTATTAATCGAACAGGTTATTTGCTTAGATAGAATCTAAATCCCAACGAAGGGCTAAACGATTGTAATCCAAATGAAAAAGAACTTGATTTAACGTCAACATCCTTATTAGGCTTACTAGATGAATAGGTAATTCCTCTCAATTGAAAATCAACGCCCCACTTCTCACTTAAAAAATAAGTGAACCCTGGGGCAATGTAAAAGTTAAAAGAGCTGCCTTTATTTTCACCTCCGCCACTGAATTTCGATTTACTGGAACCTAAAAGAAATCCTGCCTCTCCAGTAAAAGCAAATTTCTCGTTAGATGTAAACTTATAGTACCTGGCAAATGGACCAACTAAAAATTGATTTGTTGTATTGTCTGAATTTCCATAATCCACTTTATTCGAAGTCATCGACAATGTTACACCAATTGCCAGGTTATCAGCAACAAAGTATCCGACACTTGGTTGAAAACTAAATTCGGTATTTTTCTGGTCACCATCGTAATCGTCTTTTGTAGTTGTATACCGAATGCCACCACCAAACGTGAGACTCCCTTGTGTAGTTTGGCTCCAGGCTGTTACCGCAGTACAAACTACTACTGCAAAAATTAGGATAGATTTTTTCATTTGTTTTGTTAGTTAGAGAGTTAGACAAATATTTTAGGATGGTATTCATCCTTTTGTAACTTAATAAGTAAGCGCTGCCTACAAAAGCAAGTGTACAAATATGACCATACCATTGTACAGAAACGGATAGTCTTGTGAATCGTTATACCTAATAAGGGGTTTTCTGCCATTATTTTTTAATGGCAGAAAATTTGTAGCTCCGATGATGCTTACAATAATCTAATCTGTATGAGAACTTTTATTGCATTTGTCTTATGGTGTCTGCTATTTGTAGTCTGCTGGCCACTCGCCCTTATCATGATTTTTCTGTTTCCGTTGGTTTGGCTCTTACTCCTTCCCTTTAGGATTATAGGAATAACCATTGAAGGAATTTTCAATTTAATTAAAGCAATCTTTCTTCTGCCTTTTAGAATTGTAAAAGCAATTTAGATTCTTGCAGCAGCCGGTTGCTGATTTTGGGTTTCGTAGACCGATGCATTTTTATCCTGGCGGATAGTTCGATAACCCATGTAAATAAGGACTATTCCTATGAGTTCGGTTATATACAGCACTTCGGTATATCCAAATTTTGTGAATGATCCACCGATTCCAGGCAATAAGCCACCCAATGCTATAAATACGTTTCCTAAAAATCGGCTTTTAAATTTTATGTCCTTGCTATATCGATAAGCAGAATAGGCCGCACCTCCTACAAGAAAAATAAACGCATAGATATTTACAAAAGGAGTAATTAACCTTACCTGCTTCCACACCAACACATGTCCGGTTAGGCGATTTTGTTCAACCAAAGAATAATCAACAGGTGACATGAGTACCAAAATGGAAGCAATTACAATAATGGAAACTACAGTAAGCATTAATCCTGTTGCAACTTTTTTTGTAAAGATTAAATAGACAGAACCTTGTGCAAGCGGAAAACCTCCTAACAATGCTCCCAATATATACCATGCTTTAAAGACGGGTTCGCTCCAGCCAAAAATTCCAACGATGCTTTCTGTAAGAGTTCCAAGTCCATAACAAAGTACCCCAATAGTCCACCAGAATAGATAGGAGGGTTTGCCTTTGTAAACCCAGTGCTTATAAAGGATAACAAAGAATACTCCCGAAAGGAGAGTTGTAAGAATTGGAATCTTTTGAATAAACTCAATCATATATCAATTTTCACTGAACTCCTGCTCGCGCTTTTTCCAGCCCTTATCCAGAAAGAATGTTCCAAGAGGGATTAACGAAGCCGCCAATGCAACTCCCAAGCCTATCAGGTTCCATTTCATTAATCGGATCGATAATAAGACTATTACCACATAGGCAATAAATAAAACTCCATGTGCCCAACCCACAACTTTAACCGCTATAGGTAAATCGAAATAATACTTCAGGGGCATTGCAATAAGCAATAGCACTAAAAAAGATATACCTTCGGCAATACCTATCCTTCGCAAATTTTTTATCCTCCTCATATCAATAAAATAAAAACTGCCCGTCCGCTTAAGCTTCCGGGCAGTTTACTGTACCCAATTCTTTAAAGATTTTTAGCTTCCTTTTTTCACCAAAGCAAACTCCAATTTTGGTTTACCGCGTTCACCTCCAGTTGTTAATGCTGTAAATTTCACTTTATAATAGTTGCCATCAGAATCCTTTACTACATAAAAGCGATCGGTACGAATTGCGGGTGCTGAACCCGGGCCACCACCTGAACGCCATGAGGAACCAATCTTAGCTTGACTTTGATTGCCAAAATCCAATGCTGCAATATTGCTTTCAGCAAATGCTTCGTATGAAATCGTACTCGTTAATACCTGCACAGTTTGAACGCCAACTGTGTTTTGCAACGTAATGTCTTGAAAATAATATGGCACCGGACCCGTTCCAAAATTAGTAGAATTGCTAAAGGCAGTCCAGGCAATATCCCATCGCTCTTTTGTAGGTTCTACTACAACAGCACCTGTGGTCATACTCACGTATTGGAAAGAATAGGATTCATTTTTAGTTATCTGAATTTCTGAAAATGTAGTAGCAGCAATATCAGCATGCTGTAATGTGTAGCCATTACCGTTGCGAACGATTCTGATTTTTTTCCAACCTAACTGTGTTGGTGTCGATCCCGGCCCACTCCCTCTATTCACGATGTAAACTTTGTTTTCACTGGCTGTAGCCGAAATGGATGCGATGGATGTCTTAGTTAAATCACCTGTTGGATCATCTATCCACGAGATTGCTTCAGGAACCCAATTAGGTGGGTTATCGGAAGTGATTGCCGCAAACACAGCTTCCATCGAAAGTTTTAGTCCAAGACCTGCAGTATCGGCAGCTGTTACGGCATTAAGGTCACTCTTATCGAGAACCTTTGCCATCATACCATTGGAAGAGTTAAGAATTACCCTGAACTCACTTCCAGTACTAAAGCCAAAATCCCACGTTGTGCGAGCGATGGCTGTTTGACGATTCGCACTAAAATCAATAAATACTTTGTTTGGGTAGGTTGCTCCGCCCCCATTAATATCAATTGCACCAGAAGCGGCCACAATCTCTGCAAAACTTAATGTAAGTTGAGCCTTTTGACCCAGCACTAGCGATTCAGGAGCAGAAGGAAGGGTGAAGATGATTTGTTCATCACCATCAAAAAGTGCACCCGCCACCTTCTTCAAAGTAAATGATACAGAAGTTGCTCCAACAGCTATCGGAATAGCAATTGCATTTGAAACTGCCGCAGGCTCTGTTGTGTAGTCCGTTCCATACTCTACACCCGTACCTTCTATCTGGGCTGTAATGGTTGCTGCTGCACTTGCTTCGCGCGAAAGGCTGATGTTTATTGTTAGCTCGCCTTCATTTGAACCAATACCTAATTGATCTGATTCAAATTCGACAAGATTATCTGGAAGCTCAGGATCTTCCTTGCATGAGGAAATGAGAACAACGCTGCTAATCATTAACACAGCAAGTGTACTTTTAAGAAATGTATTCATGAGAAACTATTTATTTAAAGTGTAAGAAAAATTTAGAAAGTAAGATCGTCCATAGCCTACAGGTCGGGCACCGCCTGATGTATGTGTACTCGCAGAAATAGCCGTGTTATTCACATTTGTGATGTCAAAAAGATTTCTTACTCCACTTGTGATGGAAAAGTGCTTATAAAAATCTTTTTGAATGCTAACATCCGCCCATTGATAAGAACTTATTTGGGCAAGCCTGGCCGTTTGAGTTCCTTCTATTGAAACAACTTCGTAGTAAGGAGTTTTTCCGGTTAGCTTGTAATACATGGATAAAACCATGCCTACTTTAGGAATTCGATAACTTGCTGACGAAGTAAGCTCTGGTGACCAGACAAACTCATCCACGTTATTATAACTCTCTTTTATTTGATTGAACCTACCTGTATATGCCGATCCGGCACTAAGTTCCAAACCAGATGTCTTCCAGGTATTATTCCATGTAACTCCCTTTGTTTTATACTTATCAATATTGATATACGTAGTTATTAATGTGTTGCCCGGCTTTTGACCGTAGCCAATCATGTTATCAATAGAATTATAAAATCCACCTAGCGCAGTATTAAGTTTATGATTTCCTTCTGCTATAATCTGCCAATTCCACGATCCGTTGAAGCTATGTGAAAGTTCTGCTTCCAGGTTTTCGTTACCTTCAATAGCATGACTTGCATCAAAAAAATCAAAATATAATTCCCGTAAAGAAGGTGCCCTAAACCCACGACCGTAGGATAGTCTAACATCATGCTGATCATTTAATATCACCTTTGTATTGATGGAAGGAATGAAAGGGGGCGCCTGATAAATGGTGTTGTATACCATGCGAACGCCTGGCCTTACTTGTAGAAATTTATTAATCTTCCATTCGCCCGAAATAAAAAATGCATAGTCGCCAATGGATTGAGTACCCTCTTTTATTCGACCACCACTTCCACTCTCATAGTTTAAGTCAGCGCCCGGTTGAAGAGTAAGTTTTGTATTTAGCTTATACTGCACAGTGCCACGGAATGTAAGGCCATCAAATTTGGTTAAGTCCTGAAGCCCTGCGCCTAATGCAAGTCTACGGTCGCCTGTTGCTTCATTAACCGTTGTAGTTTGTGTTTCACGTTGAAAGTCAGTGTAAGAAATAGCGCCATTGAATTGAACCTTATCGGAAAAAGTGTGCCCTCCTTGCAATTGATGCATGATGCGATTGGTAATATAATTCTGATCTACCGCTTCACCTCCCTGAAAAATTCCAGGATTGTAAATGTCTTCGTTCAGGTAATCAATCCTATAGTAGACATTTGTTTTGTTCCAATCGTATCCGGTTAAAGCGCTTGCCAGGTATTGTGTTTTAGGATGCCATTGTTTATCGCGGCCTTCCCCATTGCCCTGCCAACCTCCAAAATAATTTCTACTTAAATCCGCACGAACGCGAAACCGATTTATTGAATAACCACCGCCAATGGTTTCATTATGAATTCCTTCATCCCAACCATATTCGGAACCAACAGTTTCTTCGTGCACCTTTACAGAAAGGTCCAATTTCCCCTCCACAGACTTTTTTGTGATTATATTAATTACCCCCGCTAACGCATCGGCTCCATACACTACCGACATGGGGCCTTCAATAATTTCAATCCGATCTATTGAGTTTACGTTAATCTGGTTGATGTTAATTTCATTGGATGTTCCTTGCCGCCCAACCATCGGCACACCATCAATTAAAACTTTTACATTCTGCCCGGCCAAACCCTGCATCGACAGGTTCGACCCACCAAGCGCAAGATCTTGCGTAAAGCGAATATTCAATTCTGTGTTGAGTACATCCTGCAGCCGAACAGCACCTTTTGCTGCAATGCGTTCAAGGGGGATTGTTTTTATTTGATAGACTGATTTTCGAGCAGATTGGGGTTCAAACTGTCCAGTTACCACTACATCTTCCAGGTAAGTAGCAACAAGGCTATCCTGTGCCCGGGCAGACGAGACAAAAAGTATCAGAAGAAGTAATAGAGAGAGCTTTTTCACTTTCACGGCTGCAAAGGTTAGAATCGTTCTAAATAAAAAATACCCATTAAAGTATAATAAATGCCTTTCTTAAAGGTTAGGGATAATGCCACCAGATTTTGGTATTTTTGAACCAAAATGACCAAAATCAGTTTATTAGTGCAGCCATTCTGTTATTTAATTATATGATTGAATCTGAAATACTTACCCTGGAAGAAAAAAATACCTCAAAAAGTGATTTTAAAACCTTATTTGAGAATGAAGAATTAACTCTTCAGATTGTTGAAAATCAGGAAGAAGAATGGGTGTCATTGGATGCCATCGTAAAGCAAAATATCATACATTTTTACTTTTGCCTGGATGGCACGGCTACGTTTGCCTTTGGCCCTCATTATAGTCGGCAAATAGAAAAGCAGCACAATTACTTTTTTTATAATCCTGAAAAGGATTTGCCATTCGGTTTAAAGATGGCACCAAAAACAAAGCTTGTCACTTTATTTATAACACTTGAAAGTCTACATAAACTTTTCACTCATGATGCGCTTCCTTTTTTGAAGCCTGAAAACGTGAAGACAAAATTCTATGATGAACGTGAAATACCTTCGCACTTATATGTAGTGCTCAACCAGTTATTTACCATTACGCTTAGCCCGAATGCAGAAAGACTTTACTATCATGGAAAGGTATTGGAATTACTTGGGCTATACTTTTCAGAAAAGAAAACAGATACGGAAAGTTGCCCTTTCCTGAATGATCAGGAAACTGTAAGAAAGATTAAACATGCCAAAGAGTATTTATTGAAACACATGGAAACTCCACCCGGTCTTAAAGAGTTATCAAAAATTGCCGGGCTTAATGAGTATCAACTTAAAGTGGGATTTAAAGAGATTTACGGAAATACCGTTTTTGGTTATTTGGTTAATCACAAACTAGACCATGCACGTGTTCTGCTGGATACGGCACGCTTTCAGGTAAATGAGGTTGCTTATCAAATTGGCTACACCAATCCCAGTCATTTTATTGCTGCCTTCAAAAAGAAATTTGGGATTACACCCAAGAAGTACTTAATGAGCAAGCATTAATATCTTCGTGTTGCTCTGCGAGGCGCTTTGCCGAAAAGCATACCAAACACACCTCGCACTAACTCGCGGCCAATTTGTTTTGTTACCGGAGAATTCATCACTTCATCAAAAGCACTTTTTTCTTTTCGGGTAGTTCGGGCAGTTGAAGCCGTACGGGTTTCCTTCTCTTCTTTCTTCACATCATCCTCCTTGCGGGCGGCCACCATTCTTTCTTCCAACATTTCAAATGCACTGCGTGGATCAATTGATTCTTGATACTTTTTATAGAAAGAAGATCCATCCAATTGAGCCTGATACTCACTCGCCTCCAATGGTCCCATAAAGGAAGAGGGCGGTGCTAAGTGCGTAACTACCGTTTCAGTTGGAATCCCCTTTTCATTTAACACGGTGATAAAAGCCTGCCCTGTTCCTAACTGAGTAAATTGCTGCTCCATGTCATAGTACTCTGACTTTGGAAAAGTTTTGATTGTTTCTTTCAGTGCTTTTACATCATTGGGTGTAAATGCCCTTATCACATGATGGATTCTATTGCCTAACTGTGCCAACACATTGGCAGGAATATCCTGCGTTACCTGTGTGCAAAAGAAAATGCCTACACCCTTTGATCGAATGAGGCGAATGATCTGATCTATCTGATCCAAAAAAGCTTTAGGAGCATCTTTAAATAGCAAATGGGCTTCATCTAAAAAGAATACTAATTTAGGTTTATCTACTTCACCAGCTTCGGGCAGGGTTTGATACAACTCGGCAAGAAGTGAAAGCATAAACGTAGAAAAAATTGCAGGCTGACTTTGAATATCAGAAACATTCAACAAACTGATTACCCCACGACCGTCCACTTTTTCAAACAAGTCATCAATATCAAAAGATTTTTCACCAAACAATTGATCCACCCCTTGCTGCTCAAGTGCAACTAACTTGCGCAAGATCGTGCTGGCTGTAGCCGATGATATTTTACCATAGTCATTCTTAATTTCTGCGGCTCCGGCACCTTCTGTTAAATAATTAAGAACTTTTTTCAAATCATTCAGATCAACGATTGGCAATTGCTTATCATCAGCATACTTGAAAATGATCATCAGCACACCACTCTGTACTTCATTCAATTCTAGAATTTTAGTTAGCAGCACCGGACCAAATTCGGTAACTGTAGCGCGCATTTGTCCGCCTAACTTTCCACTCAACGAGTATAGCTCAATGGGATAACCGGAAACCTTATAATCAAATCCGATAGCAGTAGCACGTTCCTTTATTCTATCATTTACAATGCCTTCTTTAGCCATTCCCGAAATATCACCTTTCATATCAGGCATAAATACAGGAACTCCAGCCGCGGAGAGTTGTTCAGCCAACAATTGAAGTGTTCGTGTTTTACCAGACCCGGTTGCACCTGTAACCAGTCCGTGCCGGCTCATCATACGAAGCGGCAGGTTTACTTTTGCATTCGCCAGTATTTCTCCCTGAAGAATTCCAGCACCTAAATAAATAGATCCACCAGCGATTGAATAAGATTTTGATATTGACTCTATGAATTTCTCTTTGGACATTTGTTATTCGTTTGGAGAGGAAAGATTGGAAAATTAATGTAAAGATAAAACCAGTTCAAAGTGGGATCGAAACGGCTAGAGCTTCTTTTTGAGAAGCCAATCTATTTGAGGATCATCTCCCATCCAAAAAGTATGTTCTGAAAATTTTTTGAAGCCCCAATTTTCATAAAACCGTTGTGCTCGAATATTCTTTTCCCACACGCCTAACCAAATCCACTCATACTTCTTTTGACGAGCATAGGCTATGGCAGTTTCCATTAACAGCCGCCCCACTGATTTTCCCTGAACCGAAGTAAGAACATACAATCGCTGAAGTTCGATGGTGTTTTGGCCTAAAAGATTTACAACCTCACCGCTTTCGCGAAGGCGTAAAAACCCAACTTGAGCATCCCCTTCAAGGGCAAGAAGTAATCTTGAATTTTGTTCCCGTAACTCCTCTTCTAACTTTTCTAAGTTATAGGCTTCTTCAAAAAAAGCCTCCATATTTTCTTTAGAATTGGATGCCGCAAAAGTATCGGCATACGATGAAATGGCAACTTGCCGCATGGCAGGAATATCCTGAAGAGCTGCTTCCCTTATTTCAATCATAATCGAATATAAAAAAACCCCACATGAAGTGGGGTTGTTTAAAGATACTTTATAAAAACTATTTCTTCTCTTCCCAATTCTGAAAGGAATACAAAACTCCAAGTGAAAATGCCTGGCTCAACTGCACACCACTATCCTGGTCAAAATCGTAAAGCAAAATTCCACCAATGGAAACATTTACAAACTTATTCACCTTGGCCACAAGATTTAGATCCAATCGATGGTCAATGGTCTTTGGTTCAATGGTTTCATAATTGGCAAACATCACATACCGCCACTTCAGGTTTACGTTTTTAGCAATGTCTTTATTAAATTCTGCCTGCATTTGAAAAGCCAGCCATTCATAGCGGGTGCTGTTTCCTACTTCCACACCGTAGGGTTTTACTGGGTTTACAGCATTAAAGCGCCCATTGTTATCTGATACGATTGTTACCCGGGGAGAAAATGGGGAAAATCTAACTTTAAAATATTCTACCGGATGGTATTCTAAACCCCACGCAGATGTAATAAATGCCGGTGCCATAAAATCAGAAATTAAAGACCTCTCTTCAATTCCGTTTACGGTTTCATATTTATATCCCTTAGCAAATTGAGAAATAAGGTTTAGGGAAGATGTGAAACTCCACTTTTCGTTTAATTCACGACCATACTTTGTTTCAATATAGATTCTATCCAAGGTTTTGCGCGCGCCCTGGCCTTGGTTATTTACTACCCCATACAAAAAATCAAGCTGATTCTCCCAGCTATTTTTTCCTTTTTTATAATTGGCCGTATAGTTTAAGAACGCATTAAATCCAAACGAGTTAACCCCACCTGCTTTCCAATTAGAAGTAAAGGAGGCCTGATTAATATTGAGTCCTGTACGAAATGTTTTTTTCCAATTTGACGTTGAGTCGACCTTAATTACCTGTGCATTTGCATGAAATGCAAATAGGATACTACAAAGGATTGACGTAAAGAGTGATCTTCTGATTTTTGAATTCATAAATAAATACTTTGAACGCAAAATAAACAAATATCCTCCGAAACTAGATGTTATTGAATCGGATCTCGTCCAGTGCAACCTCGGTGAGAGGTTTGGTGATAAACTTAATAACGTGATTGTTATTTACAATTTTATCAATGTCTCGTTTGTTATCCGAACTTGAAAGAATGATCACTTTGCATTTGCTCCGAACTAATTCATTAAACTTTTCGAATTCATAGAGAAATACAAAACCATCCACAATGGGCATGTTGATATCCAGAAAAATTAAATTGGGAATATTTTCCGGAGTGCTTTGATGTTCTTTCAAATAATCCAAAGCTCCTTTACCCGAACTCTTTACTTCTACCCTTCTTGCAAACTTTGTAATTTCAATTATACGCTTACTGATAAAATTATCAGTATCATTATCATCTACTAATAATACAAGATCAATAGTTTTTGTAGTGGTTTCCATTTCCATTCTCTTACTAAGCACTCCGCCTATTTAAACTAAGTGGCAAAATTATTCAATTTTACCACAACCTAAACTTTTGGACACTGTGATCGGGCATTAAGTAAGGATTTGATCAAAAAAGTAAAAAAACAAAGTGCCTACCGGGAGTAAATCTTGATTTTTTCACCCAAGGACAGACTCAAGTCTTCTTTTTTGTTCCAATCCATCAATTCTTTGATTGTTACATTATACTGACGTGCGACACTATACAAGGTGTCTGCAGACTTCACTTCATGAACAATAAGCTTCGTCTCGGAGGATGAAATTGCTTCAAGTAGAGGTTCTGATGGTGACAATGCAGGTGCCTTAACTTTCAAATATTGACCAGGCTTAATGCCCGCGCCAATATTCAGATCGTTCCATGACAATAAATCCGTTACAGCAACGGCATAATTTTTAGAAATAGCATAGAGTGTTTCACCTTGCTTAACAAGATGATACTCATTTTGATTATTGTTAGCAACAGCAACTGAATCAGGTTTTGGAGTAAATATCCCTTCCGGTACGTTTTCCTTTTGTAGAATAGGGGTTGGAGCAGAAATCCTTACCTCCTCTTTTGGTTTTACTTCCCATCCAAAAAATGCTTCCTCGTCCACTGCAACAATTACCTCCTCATCGGCTACTATAGGTACTATGCTATTCTCCTCAAGTGGTTTTTTCTTGATTAACCAAACAACATCGCCCGGCTTTAAGCTGGATGTTGCTGACAGCTTGTTAAATCTTTTTAATCGTGCCATACGCACTCCATACTGTTGGCTAATTGCCCAAAGATTATCGCCAGAAACCACCGAATGTGTGGGCTGATCTGATTTTGTCTTCTTGCGTTTCAAAAAATAGTATCTTCCATCCTCAACGCGGTGATCAATAGAGATCTCATTGTATTTCAAGAAATCCGGAAGTGAAACTCCTGCACGCTCAGCAAGCCTGACTGTGGTTTCTCCAGCCACCGCTTTCACCGCAGGTATTCCATTAATATCACGCTTCTCGAGTTTAATGAATGTCGGGTTACTTTGAATGGACTCGGTTGCAACTGGCTTTGTTGAGGCCAACACGAGCGTATTGAATTCTGGCGTTAATTGACCAGCCGGAATAAGTACTAAATAAGGTTTATCTGCAGGAATTTTACTGGCACGTGCCCACTTGTTGTATTCCCGCAAGGTTGCTTCATCAATAGCCAATTCGGTGGCGAGTTCATTCAATGCCTTTGGTGACTGAACTTGATATTGGACTACTTTTACCTGAGGCTCACCCTTCACTGAATTTTCAAAAGCAATTTTATGGGCTAAGTATTTCTTGATATACCAGTAGGTTTCGCTGGTGATTTCCATGTGACGCACGCCATTATACTTGTCGCCCACCGAGCGTTGCACTCCCCCACCACCCATTTGGTATGATTGCAAGGCAAGCAACCAATTATTAAACAGGTAATTATTTTTCTTTAAATATCGGGCTGCTCCACGTGTGGCCGAAGCAATGTTCATTCGTTCGTCAATATCCTTATCCACACGCAAACCCATCTCCAATGCAGTGAAATCCTTAAACTGCCAAAAGCCCACCGCATTAGAAACAGAAACTGCATCTGAAATCAATGCACTCTCTTGCAAGACAAGATATTTAAAATCATCCGGGAGTCTTTCCTCTTCAAAAATTTTCTCGATGATGGGAAAGTAAGTTTTGGCGCGCTCTACTTTAATACCAAAGTAGCGGGGATGTTGTGTAAGCGCATCCACATCTTTTTGAATTTCGCGTCTGGCATCATCACGAATAGTGAGTGTCATGTCTGCGAAATGCATCTTGTGTGGCACTTCGGGTGTTTGGGCGTATGAGGCAGCACCAATAAAAAATAGTGCAACTGCAAAAAATCTCATGGAACAAAGGTAAATAAAGTTTTACACAGTTGACAACGAACAATTGACAATAGAAAGTATCAATTCTTTTTACGAATCATCATGATTCCATCCCGCAGGGGCAGCAGCACGTTTTCAACCCGGGTGTCATTAGTTACTTTAGCATTAAATTCAAGCAAAGCACGGGTGTCTTTATCCGGCTTGGGTTTGGTAATTTTTCCACTCCACAACACATTATCTGCCAGGATAACGCCTCCCACTTTCACTTTATCAAAGACTAAGTCGTAATATTTCGAGTAGTTCTCCTTATCGGCATCAATAAAAACGAGATCGAATTGCTGATCAATCGTGGGGATAATTGTTAGGGCATTTCCTATTCGATAGTCTATTTTTTCAGAAAGTCCGGCTTGTTGAAAGTAATCACGAACCCAGGTCTCCAATTCTTCATTGATGTCGAGGGTTGTCAGCTTTCCATCTTCGGCTAATCCTTCCGCCAAACAAATTGCAGAGTATCCTGTATAGGTTCCAATCTCCAGAATATTTTTAGGCTTTAGCAGATGGCTTATCATAGAAAGATAACGCCCTTGCAGCTGGCCTGAAAGCATGCGAGGCATCATCACCTTGGCATGTGTCTCTCTATTTATTTTTTTAAGAAGATCAGACTCTTGTGAGGTATGTGCTTCAATGTAGTCTGCAATATCATCGGGCAAAAATTCCATAGTTGGATCTCTATTTAGTTAGACTTACTTATTCAAAAGTAGGCAGTATGCAGATACCAGTAGGCAGTTACAAGTACCATTTATCTTATTGAAATACTTTCTCCCATTTATTAGAAACTAACTGCTTACTGAATACTGCTTACTGCAAACTTTTAATCAAAGCGGTTCAACGATCAACGTACTTAACATACGCTCATCAAACATTTCATTGGCCAATTTCTGAAGCTGATAAGAAGTTGTTCCCTTCACACGATCAAAAATTTCCTGTAAAGATGTTACCCGTCCCTGATCCAAAAGATTGCGCGCCATCATAATCATAAAACTTGCATTGTTCTCTTCAGCCATTGCAATCTGACCCAGGATTTGCTCCTTAGAAGAGGCGAGTTGTTTTACACCCAACGGTTCATCACGCAATTTTTTCAATTCTTGTTTCACCAGAAAGATTCCTTTTTTTACCTGGGATGGTTCCGTGCCAAACGAAATGACAAACAATCCGGTATCCGTAAAGGGAGCAAACTGTGCCCCGATGGAATAAACGAACCCATACTTTTCGCGCAAAGCAAGATTGAGGCGCGAGTTCATACCTGATCCACCCAAAATACTGGAGAGCATATAAAACGGACTTCGGTTCTCATGTGAGAACGAATATGCCGGACGGCCAATAGCACAGCGCGACTGTTTCACCGATTTTTTAAGCACAACATTTTTCGGCTTATAGCCAGTGAAATGGATGCGCTTCTTTTTTGATGTGGATGCAGGTATTGCCCCCAGATGTTTTTCAGCCAGGCGAACAACTTGCTCCATGGGGATATTACCGACACACGAAAAAACTATCCGCCTTGTATCGAGATGTTCTTTCACAAACGAGGTGAAATCTTTGCGCTTAAAAGAGCGCACGGTTTTTTCTGTTCCCAGGATATTCATACCCAGCGGATGACCGGAAAAAATTACCGAATCAAATTCGTCTTGCAAAGAATCATCCGGATCGTCATGATACATGGACATCTCTTCTAAAATTACGTGACGTTCCTTTTCAATTTGAGGAGCCGGAAATATCGAGTCAAATGTGATGTCTGTAAGCAACTCAAGTGCTCGTTCGAAATAATCATCGCGCAAGGACGCAAAGAATAAAATTTTCTCTTTATCAGTAAATGCATTCAACTCTCCACCCAGAGATTCAAGCCTGTTGATGATATGAAATGCTTTTCGTTTCCGGGTACCTTTAAAGGCCATGTGTTCCCAAAAGTGTGCTATCCCCTGATTGGCGGTAGATTCATCGCGACTCCCAATATCCAGCATAATGCCACAGTGTACAATTTTAGTAGTTGTTACTCTATTATGGATAACCCGGATTCCGTTCTTCAGTGTATGTATTTCGTATTCTCTCATTGCGGGCACAAAATTAATCTTATTCTTGATGTTCCACACCCGAACAAGATTGCCCGCATTCGGGCATGACTCTTGACAGATGTATGGTAATTTGTTTAAAATCGTAATTAAATAACGGCATCCTGATTGCAAGAGAGATTGGGATCAACTAACTGAACTTATGGAAACACAAAAAGTAAAAACCTGTTTCACCATTACATTTACAAATGATCAATTCTCGCATGCACAATCTTATGTGGAGGATATGAAAAAACACCCTCAGCGTGTGTTCTGGCGCGGCAAGGAAGGTAAATCAGATGATGAGTTAATTATTGAACAAATTGCTCATCGCATCCTTTCCGGATTTTACAATACCGATTCGTATAATGCGAGCAAACACATTGTGAGGATGGAGAGCATGACTGCCGCGAGGTAACTTCAGTTGGCCTTGCAAAGTTCTTGGCGAGTAAACCCACTACTCTAAATTGTGCGATAATTTTAAGTGGCTAAAACGTGTTGTGTTTAAGGGTTGCGTGTATTCGAAGCGCGTCACTGTCCCATGTTATTGAACGAAATTAAGAGCATAAACTTTTTGTTGCTCGCTGCCATTCTTCCTCGGTCTTTATGTGTAATTCACTTTTGACCTCAATTTTCTCCGTTGCGTTATGGTATAAACAAGTCCGCCAATGAGTCCAGTCAGTCCACCTATATAACTAAAATTGTGCATTGAACCCACATTGATAAAATTTTCAAAGTCCACTAGGTTGTCGGGTATGTACCAATTTCCAAATTCTGCTTTTGATTTGTCGGCCAAATAAATATGTCCATAAACAAGTCCTAGAAGTCCCGTTGCAAATGCAATCAATATTGTAACAAGAAACGCTTTAAAGGTCACATTAAACATTGTCCGCCAGTCTCTGTGAATTAGTCCAGCGAGTCCGAGAATAATTCCGATTGGTATTCCCATCCACCATGTGGCAAGAAGTCCGACTGCCGAAACTTCAATTCTTGGATTTGGAAAAATTGCCTCGTTCCCAATGTCCATGAAACCGAATTGATAAAACTTAAACTTTGTATAGTACTCTTCGGAAATCGTATAAGTCAATTGGTCGTGTAGAATTCCATAAAGTCCAGCGAGTAAACAGGAAACTATTATTAAAATTATTAGTATTAAGAATTTAGTCATCTTAATTGGCGGTTCGTGCATCACCTCACTCCTAAAAATTCTTTTAGGTCAAATTTCTTTAAGTTTCTTCTGTCCTCGTTGTCCAATCTCCAATATCCGTGTTCAGTCTTAATGTAATATCTTATTTCCTTGAATGGATGTCTATCGTACTTCTTGTACTTGTATAAACAGTTGATTGTAATATTTGAACTGTATGGACTTGGACTCCAATCGATATATTCAACATTTTCATAAGGGATAAAGTCAACGCAAACAATACTATCTATTTTGCTATAATTGCCCTTTTTAGGTTTTTCTCCTTTATGAATAGCATCCCACTTGCCATCAGAATTTTGGATGACCAGTATTTTATACATTATATTTCTTGCGTCAAACACTTCAACTCCATCTTCTCGAAAGTCAAACGTTTCATATTTTGAGTAATTATTATGGTCAGGGTCTTTGATGTCTCTAATGTTTAGTTCTCCAAATTCCCCTTTTATTCTGTCAAACGGGAATATATTATTTCCGTCCGGAATTGATTTATATGCTTTGCTTCTTATTTCGTCTCTGATACTGTTTCGTTTTTTTAGTAGTTCTGTCTGAGTCCTTATTTCAATTTCTTCTGTTTGTCTCCTATTAATAATTTTTTTCTTAATTAAATTAAGAAGTCCGGTGATAACAAGACCAAATACCAAAATCAGAATGCTTATGAGTATAAATGTGATGGGATTTTTTGTGAATTCCAGTCTGATTAATTTAATAGAGCTCTCGTAGGTAGTCTGCTCGTCCGAAAGAATATTTAAGTATAGGTGGAATCCACCGAATATTGTCAGAAGGAATGTCGCAATATTTATTATGTGTCTCATTTATGCATAACCGCCAACTAGCGAATATATACACTCAGGTGCATATATTTCGCATGTATAAGTGAAAAGACTATTGATTTTACTATACCCCTCGTTCTTAGCGTTATGCTTTTTAGGGTAAGGTTAGTTAAACCCGCTCCAACACTTTTTTAATCAATGACTCCACAACTTTATTGGGGTCTTTTGAAAATTTATTCTTAATGCGGTTGGCAATGATTGCATTTACACTCAGTACTTCGTGACCAAGCAATCTTCCCATGGCATAATAACCTGCGGTTTCCATTTCAAAATTGGTGAGCCAAAAATCTCCTTTGTGATAATAATTCAAATCTTCCAGTAATTTTGGAAAGCGAATGGGCAGACGCAGCTCACGGCCTTGTGGTGCATAAAATCCTGGGCACGTTACCGTATTCCCTTTCATCATATCACTACCAATTTGTTCGCGTAAGCTAACAGAACCACGAACCGCATAAGGCATAAAAGGTAGTCCGGTTTTCTTTTGAATATCATGCGAAAGTCCGGTTTCAAGATCGTCCATGGGCAGATCATAAAAGTTCATCAGGTTGTCCAGGCCAATCGCATAATCAGAAGCCAGATGTGTTCCCAACGGAATGTCTTCCTGCAACGCTCCGGATGTTCCTATTCTGATAATCTTTAATTTTTTCTTGCGCGATTTAGGTTCGCGTGTTTTCAAATCAATATTAACCAGAGCATCAAGCTCCGTAAAAAATATTTCAATGTTGTCCGTACCAATACCGGTGCTGATTACGGTTATGCGCTTGCCTTTGTACTTACCCACGTGCGTAATGAACTCGCGCTTGTTCATTTCAAACTCAACTTCATCAAAGTATTGACTCACCGCATATACCCTGCTGGGGTCTCCTACCGTGATAATCGTATCCGAAATGTTTTTTGGTAAAAGACTTAAATGGTAAACACTACCATCCGGATTAAGAATTAAATCAGTTTCGGATATTTTGGACATGCTATTCTGGATACTGGTTGCTGGATACTTGCTACTACTTTCCGATCACCATTTAATGATTACTTAATCTTTGCTGCCGGATTACCAAACACAGTTTCACCTGCCTTTACAGAAGCAATCACCACAGAACCTGCTCCTATGCGTGCACCCTTACCAACGGTTACACCTGAAACAATCGTAACTCCCGACCCGATAAAAACTTCATCTTCGATAGTGACTCCTGCATTGATCGAACTGCCTGCTCCTACTTGTACAAAGTCCCCCAACGATGAATCAACACCAACAGAAGTTTGTGTATGGATAATGCAGTGACTTCCTATTTTGGAACCGGGAGCCAAATAAGCATTGAAGTCGATAAAATTACCATGCCCCAAAATGGCTTTTTCTGAAACCACCGAGCGACTATGGATGGCATTTACAGGCTGCATGTGGCGCACTTCCTGAATCATAGTCACCAATGACTTCCTGAGTTTGTTATCATCCACCGCTACAAAAGCTTCACATTTTTTTCCGATGAGTTTAAGAAAGCCATCATTGTCGGTATCACCTAATACTACTACTTCGTCAATCTCAGTATTGTGTAGCTTCTTGTCGTCATCCAAAAAACCATATACAACAACACTATTCGTTTCAAAAATTTCTTTAGCTGCACGCCCAAGGTGATTAGCGCCAAAAATAAGTACCGGATTTTCCATGAGGCAAAGGTACTACTTCGCCCAATACCATAAATGATCTATTTATGAAGAAACCTTACTCTATCCGAAAAATAATCAAGCAATGGATTGCGATAGGAAATAATAAAAATAAAGAAAGGAAGAAAGCCGGTTCGGTACCGGGATAAGGTACCTAAGTTGGGGGTGCTTAACGCGAGAAAAATACAGAGTAACACAATATATACTACAGCCGAAAGAAGTAAAAGATTATCAGTCTTCACAGATTTTCTAAAAGAACTTGCAACCACTAGTACTAACAAGAAAAGATTTTCGATAGATGCTACAGCCGAGGTTGCCCCTGAAGCTTCCCAGACAAACGGGCGAAACAACCCGGACAAAAGTGCCCAAGGTGAGTTGATGAAAATACTCCACCAGCTTGCTGTGAGGTTATAGTAGTGAATGATTCCATCCGGTCTTGAAATTTTCAAAAATTCATCATGATTTGTGATAAGCACATTCAAAAAACGACTCAGGTAAAAATTAGGATGCGAAAGACTAACAAGAGCTGACAACAAAATAAAAATAACACACCAACTTGTTAATATAGACTGGCTTACTAATCTAATTCTCTTTTGCAAAAAGAAAATCAGTATAGACGTTGTAACCACAGCCATAAATAAGGCAGCCCAATAATACTTTAAATTCCAGGCCGTATAAAAAGCCATCGCAGCAATTGCCCATTCCCACCAAAAAATCCTTCGAGCCTTCAACAGCTTTATAAAAAGTACGGTGATAAAATAAATCCCTGCCAAAGCAAGTGTTTCTTTTACCAAACCCGAACTCCAAAAAATTATAGAAGGAAAGAAAAGAAAAGTCAGAGCGGCCGCATATTGAGCGTTATCAAAGTTCCGGGCAATTACCTTAAACAAATTCCACGAAGCACTAAATGAGAGGAGGGAAAAGTAAATTGCCGTGATCCAATAATTATCATCACTTATGAAGCAAAAGAAACTAATTATCTTAACCAGAAAAAGGGAACGCTCCTGCATACTTAAAATCTCAATTGTCTGATTTTGAAAGTCACTGCTCCAAAGAAATTTTACGTACGATCCAAAGTCTTGACGGGCATAGTCGGCAAGTATTGTTGCATCTTTAAAAAATAACCATGTGTCGTTAGCTGCATAGTAATGCAGATACACAAGGCCGAGCGAAACAGCCATTATCATCTTAAAGAGTAATGCAAAGCAAAATAGTCGTGGGTAATCTCCTGCTGCTTGCTTAAAAAACAATCCGCTTAATGAAATAATTGCTATAACATTTAACACGCTCATTTAGCCGCAGTGGGTTTAAGTAATGAAGAACCAACCGTACAGTTTAAGCATGCCCTGCGTTGGCAAAAGTTATTATACAATTCAATCAAACCTTGTGAATCAAAAGCAGTTTTGCTTGCATATCCCAATTCTTGCCAGACTCTGGTAATTTTATTCTTCTCGCTGGGTATCGATTGCAAAATTGAAATTGCTTTTTCTACAAAACTATAATCATCGCGCGACTGGCCATAAGCAACAAACAAAGGAACCACCGTGTTGATAATGATATTTTCTTTGCTCGAATCGCCAAGACCCGGCACTTCCTCTTTCGATTTTTTACCAAACCGATAATGCGTTTTCCAGTAAGTTGATTGATGGATTTCAAAGAAATGAATCAGTTGCTGATAACTTGGGATCTCGACTACCCCAGAAAAAATGTTGGCGTGCGAACACAACAGCGAAGCAAACTGCGCCATGCGAATCGTAGGGAAATTAGCCGGACGTAATCGCAAAAATTTCCATTGTGCTACACTCATCGCTTTATCCACTAAACCGTATTTCTTAGCTAAGAACTGATACGTATTAAAAAGTTGGGTCAGGTATTCATCTTTTGTTTTGGCAACAAGAAAACCTGCCTGACCAAAAAGCAAAGCCTCCACTTCCAGCGGATTGCTTCTATGCTTTTGAATTAATTTATAAGGCAATGCATCCGCCAATTGCATAAATGGATCTTTGTTGACTTTAAATCCAAAATTACTGGCAAGCAACTGATACGTTGTTTCATCCCAATCACCTTTATTTTTATTGAGTATAATTTTAATTTGGTTCGCTTTCGACTCGAGTCGATTCATCAAAGCCTTATCAACCATAGCATGCTTGATCAGATCATCCACGCTGGTAAATGATTTCTCGCAAGGAATTGCCGAAGGATTATTAATTAGCTTTTTATACGACTTTAGTAAATGATCTTCTACCCGACCTTTGAGCTGCAATGTTGGAATTCGAGTTCCGTCAGTACGATATACAGGCTTATTTTCTTCCCACACCACATGCAGCACTACATTTTCATACGCAGCATCCTGATCATGTTTATGTTCATACCAACCCGAAGACTGAACGTGAATCTCAACATTTCCAATCCAAACAATCTCACCAATTTTTATTTTTGATTGAGAGAAATCAGGCCCAGAATCAGAATTCAGAATACCTGGTTTTAGAATATTCAACACTTCGCCAGCAGTTGTTGTCAACTTACTTTTATCGAAGTATTGAAACTGCCACAAATAATGTAGGAATGATTCGTCCAAGGTGATTCTGATTGTGAATCACGAGTTACGATTTTGACAATCTAAAATCAAGTGATAACCATCTGATCAAACATATTAAGAATTATGAAGATGTGTTTTTATTTTCTCTCACTATTTATTTTGAGTATGACAAATAGACTAGCACCACTGACTGCTCCTGCTGATACTATCGTGTCTATTCCTGTAAAATAAGCTAAGAATCCGGATGGAACCCCAAAAAATAACAGCCCCCAGCAAAGCCGATTTTAGGTACCTCAAATTATCCCTTTTTATTTCCTTTAGGTACTTTTCGTTTGCTAATACTAAGTTTAATTTATTCGTGATTGACTCCTTGTAGTTCTCAATAAATAGATTCCATAAATTTTCTTCTTTGGGAGTAACTAATTGTCCATAGGTATTGATTTCAAAATTTGCTAAAACCATATCATTTCTCACGGTAATCTTTACCTCGCTCTTCCAATTAAGTGGGTTAGATGTCACCATATTATTAAGTAGACTCCCTTTAGTAAAGCAAATTTGATCTTTTGATTCACTTAACATTCTAAAATCACTTCCAAAGAAATAATCCTTAGTCAAATTTGAGAAAGAACCAATATCCTGAAGATTAAATATTATTTCTTTCTTCATACGTTAATGCAAATAGCCAGACTACGGCAGATATTTCTCGAGATACGTTTTCATTTCCTGTTGCATCTTGCCAGCTTCGCGATGAGCAGCTTCCGCAAAATCTTCCTTGCCGGAAGCATAGATGATGGAGCGCGCAGAATTCACCAACAGACCACAATGATCATTCATCCCGGCCTTCGATACATCTTCTAAGCTACCTCCTTGTGCACCAATGCCCGGCACTAAAAAGAAATGATCAGGAGCCAACGCGCGAATGGTGTTTATTTTGTCTGCTTTTGTTGCTCCCACCACATACATCATGCGATTATGTGAAGCCCAACGTTGAGAGGCAAAGATAACCTCCTCGTATACGTATCGGCCACCCCGGGTTTCTAACTGCTGAAAGTCTGCACTCCCCGAATTAGATGTATGAATCAACAGTATCACCCATTTACCTTGAAAGTCGAGAAAAGGACGTACCGAATCTTCACCCATGTACGGAGCCACGGTAACGGCATCAAAATTCATTTTTTCAAAATAAGCCCGGGCATACAGATTAGAAGTATTTCCGATATCACCACGCTTGGCATCAGCGATGGTAAAGCACTCCTTCGGTATATAGGCTAAAGTCTTTTCTAAACTCTCCCATCCTTTAGCCCCATGTGCTTCATAGAAAGCAATATTGGGCTTATAGGCTACGGCTAATTCCTTAGTAGCATCAATAATCTGCTTATTAAATTCAAAGATTGGATCAGGCGCGGAAAGCAGATGTTTTGGAATTTTTTCCAAATCTGTATCCAAACCAATACACAAGTAGGAATTTTTGCTCTTGATTTTTTCGAAAAGCTCTACACGGTTCATTGATGGGTTTTTAAACGCTTCTGCAAAGAAAGGTTAAGAACCCATAACAATCAACCAATTATCAGCGCAAGTCAATAACTTCTACGCCAGGGTATTTTTTAGTATCGAAGGTGAAGAAAGAATCCTCCACTTTTAGGTTGGGAACAAATTTAGTAATCGAGTATTTATACCGATTTCCAGACTTGTCGAACATGGTCCAACTCATTATGCTCTTGTCCTTTTTCGAGATCATCATCTTGATCTTAAAATATTGAGCGTCTTTTTTCTCAGGCACCAAATCAACTTCTTCACTCAATACGCCATTTTCGGTTTTGTCGCCTATATACAAATACTTAAAACCCTTCTTATACATATCAAAAATCTTGGAAGGATTGATCTCATCTGAACTTGAATCGAAATTATCGATGTTCACTTCCTTGGCGGACGGTAAGTAAGTCCACACGGTGGTACCATTATTGATGATTTCCTGATCATCTAATAACAGCCTGAATTTATCTCCCTTTACAGTGATTTTTCCTTTAAACTCTTCCTTCACTCCCTCCGATTCGTTGGTTAATCCGGTTGTGAGGTTGGCCTCAAAGGCAGTGATCGCTTTATATTTTGCGCTCATAGCCTCTAGAATTTCAAGTGCCTTAGGATCGTACTGAGAATAGGACAAAGAGCCAACAAACGTTAGCAGAAGGGCAAAAAAGTACTTTTTCATTATTAATAATTAGGATTGCGTGTGTTTTTCCTTCAATTCGTTCAATAATTGTTCCAAACTCATCGGATCTTTAATTAAAACTTCGCGTGCCTTTGAGCCTTCGAACGGACCCACAATTTTAGCTGCTTCCAACTGATCTATCAAACGACCTGCACGATTATATCCTAATTTCAACTTTCGCTGAAGCAATGAGGTACTTCCTTGCTGATGTTGCACCAATAATCTGGCTGCCTCCTCAAATAGAGCATCGCGTTCCGCTAAATCGACTGAGGCAGCGCCACCTTCATCCTCCCCTTCAAACTCAGGCAACATATAAGCCGAGTCATACCCACGCTGTGAACCAATAAATTCACAGATGCGTTCGATCTCAGGTGTATCAACAAACGGACTTTGCAAGCGAACAATCTCAGAACCTGTAGAAAGTAGCATGTCTCCCTGTCCAATCAATTGATCAGCTCCACCGGTATCCAAAATAGTGCGCGAGTCGATTTTTGAAGTTACTCTAAAAGATAAACGAGCCGGGAAGTTTGCTTTGATAACACCTGTAATAACATTTACTGAAGGGCGTTGTGTAGCAAGAACCAAATGAATACCGATAGCCCGCGCTAACTGCGCCAAACGTGCAATAGGAGTTTCCACTTCCTTTCCTGCAGTCATCATCAAATCGGCCAACTCATCAATTACTAAAACGATGTAGGGTAAAAAACGGTGACCTTCTTTTGGATTGAGTTTACGGGCAACAAACTTGGCGTTATATTCTTTCAAATTCTTCGCTCCGGCATCTTTTAAAATTTCATACCGGTTCTCCATTTCGATACACAAGGAATTGAGGGTATGAACAACTTTCTTCGTATCGGTAATGATTGCCTCTTCGCTATTGGGAAGTTTAGCCAGGTAATGCCGTTCGATTTTACTAAAGAGCGACATCTCCACTTTCTTCGGATCAACCAGCACAAACTTAAGCTGACTCGGATGTTTCTTATAAAGCAATGATGCCAGAATCACATTTAACCCAACTGATTTACCTTGGCCGGTTGCACCGGCCACCAACAAGTGTGGCATCTTGGTAAGATCAATTACCATCAACTCATTGCTAATAGTCTTACCGATAGCAATTGGTAAATCTTTATCTGTCTTTTGGAAACGCTCTGTAGCCAGTACCGAACGAATGCCCACCATCTCACGATTCTTATTAGGTACCTCAATACCAATAGTTCCCTTGCCGGGAATCGGTGCGATGATACGAATACCAAGCGCAGCAAGGCTTAGCGCGATGTCATCTTCAAGATTTTTAATGCGTGAAATTTTTATTCCCGCCTCAGGAACGATCTCATATAATGTAACGGTGGGGCCAATAGTTGCTTTTATACTTTGAATTCCAATTTTAAAATTGGTGAGCGTGGTTAAAATCCGATCCTTGTTTTGATTTAACTCTTCCTGCGTAACCTGAACTTTGCTGGCTTCATACTCATTCAATAGTTCAAGTGTAGGAAATTTATATTTGCTTAGTTCTAAGGTTGGATCATAGACACCATGAGCCTCTACCAATTGCTCGGCAACCTGATCAGTATCACTGATTGGTTCTTCAATGGTAAAGATAGGTTCACTTACCTTTTCAACCGCTGATTGTTTTTTGGGTATTACATCAAGGTCTAGTTCAGTTGAGGTAGGTATTTCTTCAACTTCATTATTTAGAACCAAATCAGGTTCAGGCTCAACCTCCTTAACAGGCCAGTTGTCACTATCTTCGGTATAGGTTGGCTTAATGATTATATCCTCATCAGGCAACAGAGCATCATTACCCATTGGTTTAGGATCTCTAACCTGAAACGCGTTGATAGCAGTTACATTGAAATAGTAAATGATGAAGATAAAAAGAGAGAGTACCAAAATTAAGAATGTTCCCCATCCAAAAAGTCCTGCCGAGATTTTTGCTAGTTCATAGCCTAAGCCGCCACTGATAAAACCAATTTCACTAACCCCAGCCATGTTATGAGTGATGTAACCCAATAAAAGACTAAGCCACAGTCCGGCAAAGACCGAAAGAATAAAAGCTGAAAAAATAGAAACGAGTTCTCTTTTAAACACCAATTTAAACCCCACTAAAAATAAAAGTGGAGGAATAAAAAATGCCGAGATACCTAACCATTTAAAAATTAAGAAATGTGAAGTAACTGCACCGTACAAACCTAACCAGTTATCTACTTCGCTCCCCGACTCGCCAATGTTTGTGCTCCACAATGCTTCCATCACACTTTGATCGGCTTTGCCCGTGAAGAGATAAGACAGAAAAGAAGTGAATAAATAAAGTGAGGTGATCAACAAGAAGAACCCAGCCGCCAGTGCAAATCGTGGGTCTTTAATAAAATCGAAGTTGAAGCGGGTTTTTGATTTAGCTGACTTTGATTTTTTTTCCTTTTCAGGTTTTTTAAAGGTGTTGGATTTATAGGTGTTTTCTGCCATCTAGTTTAAAAAGTACTCAAAACTAACAAAAAAACAGAAGATATGAATGCAGTTCGGCTTTGAGTCACTCACATTGAATTATCAAATATTCAACATTACCTCACTGTAATAAACCACGACTCACAATTTACTATCTTGGTCAATGCATTTATGAAAACATTCGCTTTTCTATTTCTACTACTGCTTGTGTTCACCAGTAGCAAAGCTCAAAAGGCTGATAGCTTGAATTCCCTTATCCGCACTACTAAAATCGATTCAACCAAAACTATTCTTTTAAGCTTTCTAGCCGATGAGCTCACAAAATCGAACCCCAAAAAAGCGATTGAAACCGCAAAAGCCGGATTGGTACTTTCCACCCGGATACAGTTTGAGAAAGGAATTTTTGAAAATGCCTTTTCGCTTGCTGCTGCATTTCAAAGCCAGGCATTGTTCGACTCGGCAATCATGTACTTCCATCGAGCAAAAAGAAGTGCGATACTAAGACAGGATGCCTCAGGACAGGCAGAAGTTTGCTCGGGCCTTGGCCACAGCTTTATGCGAAAATCAGAAATGGACTCGGCTCGCTTTTATTTGGATGAGTCATTAACGCTTGCAAAACAGGTAAAGAATTTTCGGGTAGAAGCGGGCGTGTATAATAATTACGGGAATGTATTTCTCGAAGAAAGCAATTATCACCAGGCACTTGATTATTTTATCAAGGCAGCAAAATTGTATGAGAATCCGTTAGCCGATGACTATGGTCAATGCTTAGCCTTATCTAACATTGGCAACATTGAATACCGACTGGGTAATTATGATAAAGCCTTGCAATATGCACAACAAAGCATGGCTATTGCTAAGCAAAAGTCATTTACTTCTTCCATTGGTTATGCCCACAAACTATTAGGACGTATCTATCGCAAGTTAACCAAGTATGATAGTGCCTTACTGGAATATCGGCAAGCCCAATCGCTTTATTCAAGTTTGAATGATTCTCGAAGCGCTGCCGAAGTACTTCAAAACATTGGCAACATTTATTTTGATAAAGAGCAACATCAGGATGCACTAATAAACTATAAGCAATCTCTTGTACTGGCGAAAAGTATTTCGGCAAAACCCATCATAGCCTACGCTTATTCAGCGATTGGGCAGGCTTACCTCATCCTTAAAAAAAATACTACTGCGCTAGTGTATTTAGATTCTGCAAGCACTGCTGCTAAAGCGACACACAATTTTTATTTGCTAGTGGATACTTACTCAGCAATCAGTGAAGCACATGAAAAGATAGGTGACTATAAGAAAGCACTTGCTATACACCAAAAATTTGTTTCTCTAAAAGACAGCATTTCACAAACTGAAAATCGGCAACTAATGGAAGAGACCCAGGCGAAATACGAGTTGGAGAAAAAAGAAAACAAAATCGTGCTGTTAGAAAAAGAGCAAGAATTAAAAACACTTGAATTGGCACGACAACAAGCCATACAAACCGGTGTGATCATCACCTCTATACTAATATTCATTATTGCCACCCTGCTGGTAAACCGTTATCGGATTCAAAACAGAGTAAAGCGACAAGCTGAAATTGAAAGCATGCGTAATTCGCTGGCACGCGACCTACATGATGATATCGGATCCACCCTCTCCACCATTAACATCATTAGCAAGATTGCCATGCGCGAAAATCCACACGGCAATAATCAGCACCTCAATCGGATTTCGGAGCAATCTTCTCAAATGATGGAAAGTATGGCCGATATGGTATGGTCAATCAATCCTCAAAATGATTCCGTTGAGAAGGTCATCGTAAAGATGAAAGTGTTTGCTGGCGAAATACTTGAACCAAAAAATATCAACTATCAGTTTGATGCAGAATCGGTGAATGAAATATTCTTAGATGCAGAAAAGCGAAAAAATCTCCTTTTACTTTTTAAAGAAGCAATTAACAATGCCGCCAAGTACAGCGCAGCAACTCACATAACCATTGCACTTAAAAAAACAAATCAACACTTAACCCTAATGGTAGCCGACAATGGAAAAGGGTTTAATGAAGAACAGGTGCTACACGGAAATGGCCTAAGAAATATGAGGTTCAGGGCAGCATCATTAGGGGCAACGTTTACTTTAAAAACTGCGCCCAATCAAGGAACGAGCGTTGAAGTATCCTTTTCTACTACATGATTAGGGTATGGGTATTTAGGTTTGAATATGGTTTATTTGTTCAAGCAGAATTCAATACGCAAGATTGGAATTAAAAATTATACAGCTTTGATTTTTTAGAATTTAGTCTCAACATGTTGAATTAGATATGGCTTTGTCAGTTCTTATTTATGAAGACAATGATATGCTTCGCGAAAGCATTTGTACCATTGTTGAATTGGATCAACAATTTCAAGTAGTGGGGGCATACAACAATGTGCTGCTGGCCGATTGGCAGGTGGCAGAGCATAAGCCACAGATAATTTTGATGGATATTGATATGCCAGGACGCACCGGCATTGAGGCGGTTAAGCGACTTAGAGGAGGTGGAAGCACAATACCCATTATTATGCTTACTGTGTTTGACGATACCCAACACGTATTTGATGCTATTTGTGCAGGCGCCTCAGGTTATTTATTAAAAAAGCATATTTCAACTAAGTTATTTGACGCTATGAATGAAGTGCTGAACGGAGGCGCACCGATGTCACCTTCTATTGCACACATGGTCATTTCCTCTCTGCAAAAGCCCATCAACGTCAATCCTTATAGCCTTACTCCTCGCGAGCAGGAAATACTTACCTCCTTGTCAAAGGGGAATAGTTACAAAATGATGGCGGTCGAATTTTCTGTTACGGTGGATACTATTCGTGCGCACATTAAAAAAGTGTATGAAAAGTTACAAGTTCATTCGCAAACCGAAGCGGTTTCTAAAGCACTGAATGAAAAATTAGTGTAAGGAAAATGTGTTAGTGGGATTCAAACCCGAAGTTGGGATGCGCCCAAAATTGCGCGTCTATTTATCCATCATAGCTGCAAGGTTGGGTTTATTCGTAAATCCAAATTCTAGCTTGCTACTTTCCCCTACATGATTATGTAATACCCTCTCATCTTCTTATTGCTGATTTTTAGGTGCCAGAAAAAACAATCTGCACTATGAAAACACTTTTCCTGATATTCGCCTTTTCCTTATTTATTCTGTTTCAACTTACCGCGCAAGTCACTTTCAATACAGTGCCGATCATTAGCGTACCAAACACTCCACAGGGGTTGGCAAAAGGTGATTTCAATAATGATGGCCGAATTGATTTTGTGAGCATACATTTTAATGGACTCGCCAATCAGCAGATAACTATTTTATTAAACTCTGGCACCGGAACTTTTACAGGCAGTAACAAAAGAAATTTTGCCTCGGCAACAAATCCTACCGATGTGGCTGTGGGTGACTTTAACAAAGATGGAAAGCTAGATGTTGTTACATGCAGTCAGAGCAATGACAATTTTTCCTTACTCATTGGTGATGGAGCTGGAAATCTAGCTGCACCTATAAATTTTGCAGCCGGAGACTTACCGCAAGGCATTGCCGTAGGCGATATGAATAAAGATGGAAACCCTGATGTGTTAGTAACCAACCGGGGTACACCTCAAAATCTTTATGTCTATCTCGGAAATGGTAGTGGTGGCTTTGCTGCGCCTACCATTGTTACTATTCCAAACATATGGGATATTACCGTTGCCGATTTTAATGGCGATACAAATCTAGATTTTGCTGTGTATGTTGGCAACACGGTTCAGGTTTGGTTTGGTGATGGAACCGGAACCGCGTATTCGCCCGGCCCTACAATCACTTCATTTGGCATCAGTGGAAATCCAATTACGTCAGCCGATCTGGATGGCGATGGTGATATTGATATTTTAGCTTCGAGTGGTTATACGTTAAATGATGGAAGTGGAAATTTTTCTGCGCGGGTTATTCTCCCCCAAACAGGAGATGAATACACGGTTGCCGATCTTAATAAAGATACCCATCCCGATATCATTGCCAACGATAACAATCAGAACACCCCCAATACCAGAATTCTGTTGGGCGATGGTACGGGCGTGTTTACCTTATTGGCAAAGTTTGAAACCAATGGCTATGGCCAAGGATTAGAAGTAGCCGATGTAAATAATGACAACAACCTGGACATAGTGGGTGTAGGATCGTGGGGTGGAGTGCCTTATGCCGATGTGCTTTTAGGAGATGGAACAGGTTATTTTACAAACGCGCCCATTAAGTATCCAACCACAACAGACCCGCGCGATCTTGTAAAGGGCGATTTTAACGAAGATGGTAAAATTGATATTGCCATCACGTATGCCAGCAATATTGTCTCCATTTACCTAGGGCAAGGTAACGGTCGCTTTGCTAAAACATCTACTAACTATACAACGGGTGCTTTACCACAATATATTTCAGCAATTGACTATAATAAAGATAACCATCTTGATCTTGTAACCCTTAACTGGACCGGAGCAAGCATAACGATTTTTACCGGGGCGGGAGATGGCACATTTACTCTGTTAACCACAATTCCTGTTACTGCCTTGTCGGGCAGCCGAATGACTGTGGCCGATTTTAACAATGATACATTTATAGACATTGCTGTATCTGGCTACACAAATAATTTAATTAGCATCCTTGCAGGAACAGGGAGTGGATTCAGTGCACCTACTACCATCCCTACCTCACAAAACATTTCTGAAATTAAAGCAGCCGACTTTACCGGAGATGGCAACCAGGATATTATCGCGGATTTTAATAATATAAACCGAATGGTTCTCTTTACAGGGAATGGATCAGGTGGATTTACTGAAGGGACTACCCAATATATTCAAAATGGAAGTTTCTTTCTGGTAGATGATATGAACGGAGATAACAAGCCCGATGTAATTACATTTTCAAACAGTTCGGGCGATGATTATTTTATCAACGATGGCTCGGGAAACTTTACCGGCACAGCCATGGCAGTTTCGCTTGGTGGTTTTCCGTGGGGATATAATGACATGAATGGGGATGGCATAAAAGATTTGATTGTCGGATCGCAGGGGACTAACACGTCAAGCCCAGGGCAAATTGTTGTATTCCGCGGAACGGTGGGCGGCATTTCCAATTCTGTACTGATCGATAAAGATTACTCAGGTGGTAATCGCTTTGTACTTCATGATGTGAATGGCGATTCAAAGCAAGATATCATTGCCACTTCAAATAATCTCTATGAAGATTACTTTGGGGTTTTAATAAATACTTCGGGTCCTCCGCCCTGTTCGCCACCAGTAATAACATTCACAACCCAATCAACTACTTCATGTCTTGGCCAACCAATCCAATTTTTTGTCGCTGCATCGGGAACAACACCTTTCACTTACCAATGGAAAAAAAATTCGGTTGATATACCCAGCGAAACTTCCTCATCGCTTGAATTAATTAACCCGACTAACTCAGATGCTGGTACATACAGTTGCACAATTACAAATGCATGTGGCACCATAACAAGTTCAAATATTACGTTAACCTTGGTAACCAAACCAAATGCACCAATAGGTACCGGTGCCGGCAGTTGCACTGCAGCAAGCGTGGTGCTCAATGCATCGGGGGGAACCAATGGAAATTACCGATGGTACGAAGATGGCTCTGATCCTGATGGCAATCCTATTATGGAAATTATCCCCGGTGCGATAAACAGCACGTTCACGACACCCGTATTAAATAACACAACCAATTACTATGTTTCAATTGCGAATGGTTCGTGCGAAAGCAATTTAGTTCCAGTTGTGGCAACCATTGGCGGGGCAGCATGTTCAAATCAGCCACCCATTATTACAGCCACTTCAACCAATATTGCCATTGGAGGCTTAGCTACTATTGATCTTTCTTTGCTAGTGACGGATGCTGATAACAACCTGGATCTGACTTCATTTGAAATATTAGCTTTGCCATCGAGTGGTGCAATGGCATCTATTGCGAATGGAATTCTCACCATAGACTATTTGGGCAATTCTTTTACGGGCATTGATCAACTTACTATTCAGGTTTGCGATTTGTTGGGTGCTTGTGCACAACAAGTGTTAGAGATTGAGGTAACTGGAGAACAGGAAATTGAAGTCTTTAATGCAATCTCCCCAAACAATGATGGCCAAAATGATACCTTCATTATTGCAAACATTGATGCGTTACCCGAAACGCAAAGCAATACAGTTACAATTTACAATCGGTGGGGAAATAAAGTTTTTGAGGTGGCTGATTATGATAACCGTGAGCACGTTTTTAAAGGACTCAATAAGAACGGCAGCGAACTTCCCAGTGGGGTTTATTTCTATAAAATAGAATTTGCCAGCACCAAAGAATCAATGTCGGGATACCTGACACTTAAACGTTAAAGCTGTGATGTGAAATTGTGCTAACTTGGTCGTAAGAATCTGGGGAAATTGGTTCTTACCAGGAAAAGCAAGTCAAAATCTGAAAAAGTATCTTCTAATATTATTCCTATCATTTTACTCCTGGACCACAGTAGCCCAAAGCAAGGTTATTGACAGCTTACAACAAATTGTTTCGTTGCATAAAAGGGATACAGTAGGACTAAATGCATTGCTGCTTTTGTCTAATGAATTTTTACGCAAGGACTTGCAGAAAGTGAAAGAATATTCAATGCAAGTGGTGAAGCGGGCCGATCCAAAGAACGAGACCAAATGGCTGGTATCCGCTTATAACTATTTAGTCACTTTTTACCAGCAAACAGGACATATAGATAGTGCGCAGTATTTTCTGAATCAAGGGGAAGCTTTGGTTCGTGCCAACCCCACGAACTTTCGGGTCAAATTCAATTATAACCAATCCGCTGGTTTGTTTTATAAAAATTTAGGGGATTATAAAAGAGCCCTGCCGTATGTACTCGAAAATGTAAATACCTGGAAGAAAGAGGATGAGAACAAAGCAGGGCAACTGCTTAATCTTGGTAATTTGTATTTCAACATGGGCGAGTACAAAAATGCCGCAGATGCTCACATAAAAAGCTTGCAATTATTTGAGACCCTCAAAAATCTGAGAGGTCAGTCTTTTTGTTATCAAAGTCTTGGCAACGATTTCCTGTTCCTGAATCAATATGCAAATGCAAAAAAGTATTACGAAAGGTCGCTTGCCTTAAAAGAACAATTGGATGACAAGCGTGGCCAGTTAACAACAACCATCAGTCTGGGGGATGTTCACAAGGAGCTAAATGAAAATCAAAAGGCCGAAGGGTATTATAAGTCTGCATTAGAAACAGCCCGTAGTATGAAGTTAGTGGTGGAAGAAGCCCGGGTATTGCATCAATGGGGGTTGCTTTATAAAAGAATGAACAATTTTAAAGCCGCACGAGAAAATTTTACCAGGAGCATTGCGCTATCAAAACAAGTTGGAGATAGCGTAACCCGCGCCAAAACCAATTCAGAACTAATTGGCCTTGATTTAATAGAACAAGGTAAAAGAGACACCGAAGCAGAATTATTAAAGGGGTTGAATACCATCATTCGAACAGGCGATAAACAACAGCAATCGGTTGAATATTGGCGTTTGAGTGAATACTACGCAATACATAAAAATTATGAAAAAGCACTCTATTACATGAAGGAACATCAGGCGCTAAGTGATAGCATTGAAGGAGGTACCGTTGTGCTTCAGCTCAAAGAACTGGAAGAAAAATACCAAAATGAAAAACATCAACAGCAAATCGAATTATTAAAAAAAGATCAGGAACTTCAGGTCTTAGCGCTTAGCCGAGAGCGCACCAATGTTATTCTCATTGCTTTTGCATTAATTTCAGTTGTAATCATTAGTGTATTATTAGTAAACCGCTATCGCATTATGAATCGCGCCAAGCGCGAACTGGAGCTTGAAAAAGTACGCAACCACATTGCCCGCGATTTGCATGACGATATTGGTTCTACGCTTTCAAGTATTAACATCATGAGCCAATTGGCAATGAATGGAGACGCCAAAGAACACCTTAATAAGATTGCATTACACTCCGCTCAGATGATGGAGAACATGAGTGATATCGTTTGGTCCATCAACCCAAAAAATGATACGCTGGAACAAGTGGTTTTGAAAATGAAAGAATTTGCGTTTGAAATGCTGGAGCCAAAAGAAATCTCACACACTTTTCAACTCGATAGTAATCTAACACAATTAAAACTAGATGTTGAAAAACGGAAAAACCTCTTTCTGATTTTTAAGGAAGCCATAAACAACGCAGCCAAGTACAGTGAAGGAAGTAAGGTGTCTATTTCACTTTCTGTCAGGCAAAACAAAATTCAACTTTCTATTTGTGATAATGGAAAGGGTTTTGATGAAGAGGCGGTGAGGCGAGGGAACGGATTGATCAATATGAAAGAGCGAGCCATATCAATGGGAGGTCAATTTTCTCAAACCAGTAACCCTGAAAATGGCACAAAAATTCAAGTGGATATTCCTATCACATGATTGGGGTATTTTATCAAATGTTGTAAATCAGAATTTTGTACTGGAAAAACCAATGACTCTAACGGTACTACTTTTTGAAGATAATCAATTGCTTCGCGAAAGCATTAGCGGCATGATTTCCCTCAAGGAAGGAATGCAACTTAGTGGAGCTTACGAAAATGTTCTTACCGTAACCGAAAAAGTAACAGACCATCGCCCCGACCTTATTTTAATGGATATTGATATGCCTGGCATGAATGGCATTGATGCCGTGAAAGAGATAAGACAGTCAAATAATCAAGTGCCTATTATCATGCTTACTGTTTTTGACGATAACACCCATGTATTTGATGCCTTGCGTGCCGGAGCCTCCGGCTACTTATTGAAGAAACACATCTCTACAAAACTGTTCGATGCCATTCAGGAAGTATTGGAGGGGGGTGCGCCTATGAGCCCCAGTATTGCCCGTATGGTACTGGCATCAATGCAGCAAAAACCGGTGGCGGAAAACATCTATCAACTTACAACCCGCGAAACTGAAATCCTTGCCTCGCTCAGTAAAGGCAATAGTTATAAGTTGATTGCATCTGATATGCAAATCAGCATTGACACCGTTCGCACGCACATCAAAAAAATTTATGAAAAACTTCAGGTTCATTCACAGACGGAAGCAGTGAGTAAGGCGATTCATGAGAAGCTAGTTTAAGAACAATCATACTGAGACAGGATATTCTATTTAACTCAATTAAGCATGAAAAGAGTAAGTCTTCTACTGCTAGTAACAGTGTATTCATCCATGTCGTTTTCACAATCGGTTAAATATGAAGGTACTCATCCGCCCGACAGTGCAGTGCTTTTGCTGTTGAAAGCGTATGGCGAATCGTTTACGGATAATCAAACTGTAGCGGGCCGTGACCTAAAGCGTAAGCCTCTTGTTTCGTCTGCTTACTTCTATCACGGAATGGATGGAGCACCCATTGGCTTAGAAGGATTAACCAAAAGACAAACTAAGAATGACTTCAAATTATTTGCCGACTCCGTTTATGATGAAGTGTTATATCAATATGAAAACCCGCTGTTTTAATGTTCAAAGAATGGCAACATCTCACCGATAAGGGCGTAGAAAAGGAAAACATCAATTCGGTACTAATTTTATTAGGCAAAGAAAATGGAGCCTGGAAAGTTCTGGCTGACATCATTGGGCAAAAACCAAAAGCGGTGGATGTAAGAAAGCCATGAAAGCAAAACAAATTTTCCTACTCATCTTTTGGACATTGCTGATCTTAGCCTCGGCTTACTTTTATTATGACAATGCAGTTGTTTATTTATTTGGCTACCGCAACGAACGTTTTGCCGGTCATGCGTTTTGGTTTGTTGTTCACATTCTCGGTGCCACTTGCTCATTGTTTCTGGGGCCTATACAATTTTGGAAATCCATCCGCACAAAGTATATAAAGTATCACCGCTTAGCAGGGAAAATTTATATTATTGGGTCATTAGCGGCTGCCATTTCTGCTTTTCGACTAACGCTTATCTTTGATTGTGTTGGTTGTCGTTACTCATTGATCCCTCTGTCAGTATTGCTCTTTCTAACCACATCCATGGCCTGGTACGCCATCTTGAAAAGAAATATTGTTGCCCACAAACAATTTATGGTGCGCAGCTACGTGTGTGCGTTGGCTTTTGTATTCGTTCGCTTAGATAACATCATTCCTCCGCTGCAACTGATTTTTGATCCGATTAAAAGCGATGATGTATTTGCCGTAGTGATGGAGTGGACGTTTTCCATCTTGCCGTTGATACTCGTAGAAATTCTTATGATCTGGATACCGTCCTTGCGGCAAAGCAAAATTGCTTAGCCGCACTACGTCACTATCCTTCAGTAAAAAGCAGGGTCACATGATCATGCGATTTCAAGTCAGGTGACTTCTTTTGAGATTTGAACATGAAATATTTTTCCATTACAATTCTAAATATGGTTATTCTCCTATAAACATGCTTCACTACTCAAAACGGCTCCAAATTTTACCCGCAATTAATTTCAAATCTTTGTTTACAAAGTATAAAGCCTTTCCTATCCTGCTTTTTGGTTTTTTATTTTTCAATTTATATCACTTGATGGCGCAGGATGTTCCGCGATTAGAGTGGGTAAGTCAAATGGGGGGCACCGGATTTAATACCGGAGAGGATATTTTTGTGGATGGCTCAGGAAATGTGTATACAACAGGACTATTCTGGGGAACTGTTGACTTTGATCCAGGCCCAGGAACATTCAATCTAACATCAGCTGGTACTTCAGACATTTTTATAACTAAACAAGATCCATCCGGCACATTGATTTGGGCCGTACGGATGGGGGGTACAGGAAATGATGATGGGTTTTCTATAACAGTTGATTTAAGTGGCAACGTACTTACCACAGGCCACTTCAGAAACACTGTTGATTTTGATCCAGGACCTGGGGTGTTCAATCTAAGTGCTGGATTTTATGATTCCTTCATTAGCAAATTAGATGCTTCTGGCAATTTTGTGTGGGCAGTGAAATTTGGAGAAGGTTCAAATGATCAAAATGGATACTCAATTGGTGTTGATGCAGCGGGTAATGTCTACACTACCGGATCGTATATCAATACAGTAGATTTTGATCCTGGAGCAGGTGTCTTTAACCTTAGCTCTAGTTGCAACGATGGATACGTAAGTAAGTTGAGTCCAAATGGTGACTTTATCTGGGCAAAGCGCTTGGGTGGAACTGGTTGTAATGAAGAAGGTAACAGCATTGTGGTTGATGCAACCGGTAACGTATTCATTGCAGGTCAATTTAATGGTACTTCTGACTTTGACCCGAATGCGGGAACATTTAATCTGACAAGTGCAGGGAGTAACGATATTTTCATTTGCATGCTCGATGCAACTGGAAGTTTCGTTTGGGCTAAACAATTGGGCGGCACACTAAATGATCAGGTAGGATCGATGGTAATGGATGACTTGGGAAATTTATTGATAACTGGAAATTTTACAGGCACTGCAGATTTTGATCCCGGTGCTGGTGTATTCTCACTCACCTCATCCGGTGGCCAAGATGTGTTCGTTTGTAAACTAAACAACTTAGGGGATTTCGTATGGGCAAAAAATATGGGCGGAACGTTAGATGATTTTGGCCATGATATCATGGTTGATCCGCTTGGAAACGCTTATACAACAGGCGAATTCAGGGATAATGCTGACTTTGACCCAGGTTCAGGTACATTTATTCTTAATGGAGGTACCGTTGATGGATTTGTGAGCAAGCTCGATGCATCCGGAAATTTTGCCTGGGCAATAGAGATCGGAGGATCTGGTTTTGACTATGGGTATGGAATTACAGTTGATGCACTTGAGAATGTTTATACAACTGGAGCTTTTTACAGCTCTAATACAGACTTTGATCCCACACCATGTCCTGTACTTCTAGCCACTCTTGGGTCGGGTGACATTTTTGTTCAGAAGCTTAACAAAGCAATCCCCCTACCTCCTGCACATTCAATTACTAGTTTTACTCCAGCTAGTGGGCCAGTAGGAACTACTGTAACTCTTACAGGAACAAACTTCAGTTCAACCGCAGCCAACAACCTAGTTACATTCTTCAATAACAGAACGGCAACAGTAACGGCCAGCACACCCACCAGCATTACCACAACGGTTCCTGCTTCATCTGCAAACGGGCAAATTTCAGTTACTGTAAACTGTATAACCGTGCAGTCGGCAACCAATTTTACAGTGACAGCCAGTCCTACTCAAGATTTCATCACGCAATGGAACCTTGCTACTACAGGTTCCGGTGCTACACAACTAAGTTTTGGTACCGCCACCAGCGGCACCGTTAACTACACCTGGCAACAGCTTCCAACCGGTGCATCTGGAAGCGGCTCCTGGAGTGGATCAACACTTACCATCACTGGCCTGCCTGCTAGTGCGATTATTCGATTGCAAATAGCACCCACCAACTTTCAACGAATAAACGTTAGCAGCGGACTTGATGAAGATAGGCTTACGCAAGTGGAACAATGGGGCACTACAGCATGGACAAGTATGCAAGATGCATTTCGCGGCTGCACAAATCTTCAGATCACCGCCACCGATGTACCCAATCTATCGGGTGTTACAGATATGTCGTCTATGTTTGAAAGCTGCCGTAACTTGAATTCGCCCAGCAACATGGGAACGTGGAATACCTCAACCGTTAACAACATGACATTTATGTTCTATGATGCCACCGTTTTCAATCAGGATATTGGTGCGTGGAACACGTCAGCCGTTACCAATATGAATACCATGTTTTCGGAAGCACTTGCCTTCAATCAGGACATTAGCTCCTGGAATACTGCGTCTGTTACCGATATGAGTGACATGTTTGGATATACCACAGCCTTCAATCAGGACATTAGTGGTTGGAATACCGGAGCCGTCACCGATATGTCATTCATGTTTAGAGGAGCTGGTGCCTTTAACCAGGACATCAGCTCCTGGAATACGGCCGCTGTCACCAATATGAGGAGTACGTTTCGACTTGCTATCGCCTTTAACCAAAACCTCGGGGCGTGGACATTAAATTCCGTGGTTGATGTAAGAAATTTGTTTGATGATAGCGGCATGAATTGCAGTAACTATTCGGCCACCTTAATGGGATGGAGTGCCAATCCATCAACACCAAATGGACGAACACTGGGGGCTACCGGAAGGCAATACGGCACCAATGCTGTTTCGGCAAGAACAAATTTAGATGTAACAAAAGGCTGGACAATTACCGGTGATACTCCATCTGGAGTAAGTTGTAGTGTTGCCACCACACCCACCATCACATCCTTCACACCAACCTCGGGACCAATTAGTACAGCCGTAATCATTACAGGAACAAACTTCAGCACAACGCCTTCAAACAATACGGTAATGTTTAATGGAACAACTGCCGTTGTTACTGCAAGTAGCGCAACTTCTATCACTTGCACTGTTCCATCGGGTGCAACAACAGGGAAAATTTCGGTTACGGTATCAGGAAATACGGCAACCAGTGCTAGTGACTTTACAGTAACAGCCGGATCAACAATAAACATAACCACTCAACCTTCCTTCACGTATGCTTGTGAAAATACAACCGCCACATTTTCGGTTGATGCTTCGGGTACTACCAACATTACATATCGTTGGCAAAAATATGATGGCTCTACTTTTACTGATCTAACCGATGGTGCCGGTTATGCCGGAACTGCTACCAAAACTCTTTCCATCAACACCAGTATTACAGGCTTTGGAGGAAACGGAGAATATCAATGTCGGATTAATGGCGATCTAGCACCCGAAGTCTTTTCGAACAGTGCCCAACTAACAATCAATGGGCTTCCTTCTCCACCCGATGTGGTTGGTGCAACTGGATGTTCGAGTCCTACTGCTGTTTCATTAACGGCAAGCGGTGGCAGCGATGGAGATTATAGTTGGTACGATTCCGCAACGGGTGGAGTTGTTCTTGGTACTAATGGAAGTTTTACCACCCCACCCCTTGCCACCACAACAACCTACTATGTTTCTTTAAAAGATACCTTTTGTGAAAGTGTGCGAGTGCCCGTTGTCGCTTCTATAAATATTTTATCACAGCCAATAATTACTGCCAATCAACCTGTCGTTAACGGAAGTGTCACTACGTGCTCTACAACAAATCTTACGCTTAATGCACCCGCTGGCTTTTCATCATACAATTGGTCGAACGGGGCAACTACACAACAAATCATAGTCACAGCAAGTGGTTCTTATTCTGTTACGGCTACGGATACCGGAGGATGTGTAAGCCCTGTGTCAAATACCATCTCGGTAACGGTCATTTCTGCACCTTGCAGCAATCAGCCTCCTGTTATTAGCGCTACTCCTCTCACAACAATTATTGGTTCATCTCTTACCATCAATTTACTTGATCTGATTTCAGATGCTGATAACAATTTGGTTTCTGTATTCATTGTGCAGCAACCCACGAGTACCGCAACCGCAAGCATAACGAATAATGTACTCGAAATTAATTATACCGGATTAGGATTTACCGGCATAGATCAATTAACTATACAAGCGTGCGATCTATTTAACGAGTGTGTGCAACAGCAATTAAGTATTACAGTTATTGGTGAAATTGAAATCTTCAACGCCATTTCCCCAAACAATGATGGTTTCAATGACTCCTTCACTATCCAATACATTGACTTAATTCCAGAAACGCAAAACAACACTGTTACAATCTATAATCGGTGGGGGAGTAAAGTCTTTGAAGTGTCTAATTACAATAACACCGATCGTGTCTTTAAAGGATTGAATGACAATGGAAATGAACTTCCTTCAGGCACCTATTTTTATAAGATTGTACTTACCCGCACCAATCTGAGCAACTCAGAAAAAGAAAAAACAGGCTACTTGATTTTAAAGCGGTAAGGCACAATTAACTATCCATTCGCACTTCGTACTTCAGAAATCCAATTTCATCTCACATCATTATGTGATACTCTGGTGGTAAGATTTTAATGAGATTTGAGTATGAAAAATCTATATACCCTCCTCTTCATTCTTGCTTCTATTTCATTGTATGCCCAGCAAGATCCGTTGTATTCGCAATACATGCTTAATCCTTTAGTGATTAACCCAGCCTATTCGGGGCTAAACAATAATTTCAATGCCATGGTGGGCTATCGCACTCAATGGGCAGGACTGGAGGGGCAACCGCAAACTCTCAATGCAAGCGTACATACCTCACTGGTCAACAATAAGGTAGGTGCTGGCATTTTAGTTATTAACGACCGCATCGGCAACACGAACAGCACCGAAGCCCATGCAACCTTTGCTTATAAATTAAATTTCGAGCAGAGTACATTTAGCTTTGGGATGCAAGCCGGTATACAAAATTTCCGCACAGACTACAGCTCACTTAATATTCTTGATCCGGGCGATAATGCGTTCACAGGTGGTGAGCGTGGTTCGCGAATTAATATGGGTGTGGGCATTGCTCTTAAAAGTGAAAAATATTTTGTTGGATTTTCAATACCCCGATTGTTGCCTTCAACCTTTAAAAACGGAGACCAGGAATTTGATTTATACAATCAGCATTTTTACTTGATGGGTGCATATGTTTATTATCTAAACGAAAACATTCGATTTAAACCTACCGTATTATTACGCGGAGTGAAAGGTTCACCCGCCTCAGTAGATGTTGCTTTTAATGCCAATTTTAATGCAATGCATACAGTAGGAATTTTTACCCGAAACCTTAACACGTATGGTGTGCTTCTTCAAACCTTACTTGCCGAAAAATATCGGTTTGGATATGCATTTGAAATCCCAACTGATAAATCAGTAGGTAGTCAATTTTCTACCCACGAAATTACCCTTGGGGTGCTGCTGTCGGTATTTGATTTTCATGAACGATCATTCAGTAATTTTTAACCCATTCGAAGTCTCGTTACCATGAAGTTTTTCTTGTTATTCTTTCTATCAATAGCTTCAATTGTTACCCTGCAGGCACAAGCTCCTACCACGGGTGCCGGCAATTTTTCCATTACCAATGTAGAGGGCAATGGTATGCGTGTGAACTGGACACGAGGTAATGGCAGCAGGGTGTTAGTTGTAGCTAGTGCGAGCTCAACGTTTGGTGGATCGGGGACTCCGGCAGATGGCATTGATTATACTCCTAATACCACCTTTGGTTCGGGTAATATAATTGGTGCGGGCAATTTTGTTGTGTATGAGGGCACAAGCACGAACGTAACAGTAACTGGTCTTGTCAATAGCACACCATATTATTTCAGAATTTATGAATTTAATGGAACGGGTACAGGTACACAATACAACACAATTAACGTACTCTCCGGTGACGGTACAACCTTATTGCCTCCAACAACAGGTTCTACAAACTTGATTGCAACCCCAACGGGCAATTCAGCCTCACTCACGTGGACGCGCGGGAATGGCACTCGTTCGCTGGTTATTTTGCAAGCCGGATCGCCCACAACAGATCCAACACAATATGTCAACTATACCGGAAACGCAAATTTTGGATCAGGTTCTGCAATTGGAAGTGGTCGCGCAGTTTATTTTAATACAAGCAATGTAGTTAATGTTACTAATCTTGAACCCAACACACAATATTTCTATCGGGTAGTAGAAGGCAATGGGACGAGCGGACCGGTTTATAATTTAGCTACGGCACTCACCGGATCATTTACAACCGGAGGGGCGCCCACAACAGGCGCCAGCAATTTTTCTATAACCAATAATTTGGGTAATAGCCTGCGTGTAAACTGGACGCGCGGCAATGGTAGTAATGTGTTGGTAGTGGCGAGCTTAAGCCCAACATTTGGCGGAACCGGTGTTCCCGCTGATAATACTGACTATCTAGCAAATACTATTTTTGGAACAGGAGATCAGATTGGAACTGGCAATTTTGTAACGTATAAAGGTACTGGCACAAATGTGACAATCACTGGCCTTGTGCATAGCACCACCTACTATGTTAGAATTTTTGAATTTAACGGAACCAATTTTAATACGGTTTATAATACAGTGGCTGTTCTCTCGGGAAATGGCGCAACATTATTTCCACCTACTGTTGGCTCTACCAATTTTATTGCAACACCTACCGGAAATACAGCCTCATTAACTTGGACTCGTGGCAATGGAACGCGATCACTGGTTATTTTACAGCAAGGATCTGTAACTACTGATCCGGTGCAATACACAAACTACACTCCTAGTACAAATTTTGGATCAGGTTCAGCAGTTGGGAGTGGCCGCGTTGTATACTTTAATACAAGCAACACAGTCAACGTTACTAATCTTCAGCCTAACACCCAATATTTTTATCGAGTGGTTGAGAGCAATGGTGCAAGTAGTCCGGTATTTGATTTAGCTAATGCTCTTACAGGATCATTTACTACAGTAGGTGCGCCTACTGCAGGAAGTACAAATTTTACATCATCTAACTTGCAAGGCAATCAATTCTCATTTTCTTTCACTCAGGGCAACGGTACCCAGCGATTGATTGTAGCGAGACAAGATCTTCCGGTTGCATGGACTCCGGTTAATGGAGTTGATTATAACGTTAGTTCAATATTTGGTAATGGTGATAATTTAGGAAGCAACACGTTTGCTGTAGGCCAAACAACAAGTAGCGGTCTTACTATTACAGGCCTCACCCCAGCAACCACCTATCATATTGCTGTTTTTGAGTTTAATGGAGCTGCAACCAATACATTCTATCTTACAACACCTGCCCAGGTTTTAACAGGAACAATCACAACATTATCACCACCTAGTACCTCGGCAGGTAATTTTAATTTTACCAATATTACCGGATACAATGCAACTGTATCTTTTACAGCCGGTAACGGCAGCAGCAGGATTGTTCTGGTAAAAGCAGGTAGCCCTGTTACGGATGTGCCTGTGAGTTTGATCAACTACACAGCAAGCCCAAACATTACCGCAGCCCCCACCCTTGGCACCTCAAAAATTGTGTATGAAGGAAGTGGACTTACCTTTTCAATCACAGCATTACAACCAAATACCACTTATCACTTTGCAATATTTGAATACAATGGAACAACAGGTCCTGTTTATAAACAGGCAGACCCCGGAATTGGATCATTCACAACCCTTGGCAAACCAACCGTAGCGCCCTCCAACATTATTTTCAGCAATATTCAAGGGGACAGAATGAGTTTGAATTATACAACGGGTAATGGGTTTGGTCGCATTGTAATTGCAAAACAAGGTGCACCCGTAGATGTTTTTCCAACCGATCTAACAACCTATACTGCAAACGCAACCTTTGGAACAGCTGCCGCACATTTGGGCAACGGCAATTACGTAATTCAAAATAATACTGCCATTGGCGGAAATACATCGACAGGCATTACAGGATTAAACATTGGACAAGAATATCATTTTGCTATTATTGAAAATAATGGTACTGGTGCTGAGCGCATTTATATGACAGGCGCGGAGGCTTTAACCGGGATGAGTAGTACTCTTTCCGCACCTACAGTACAGGCTACTAATATTACCTTCTCAAACATCACTTCAAATACACTTACCATCAACTGGGTAAATGGTAACGGTAATGCGCGCATGGTATTAATCAGGAGCGATCAGGCAGTGCAAAGTTTGCCTGTCAACTTATCTATATATGGTTCTAATGCAAGCTATCCGGGTAGTCCAAGCCTTGGTACTTCCAAGGTTGTTTATAATGGCACAGCAAGTTCTGTTAATATAACATCTATACCTCCTGGTGAGTATCATGTTGCCATTGTAGAATACAATGGCAACAGTCAACCCGTTTATCGAACGGTAGACCCGCTAATAGGAAGCATTACCGTAGGTGATAAGCCACCCGTGCCTGCTACGAATCTTTCATTTTCTGCTATTCAGGGAAATTCTATGCGCCTTGGGTTTACTCCAGGAAATGGCATTTCAAGAATGATGATTGTAAAAGAAGGAAGCCCGGTTGACGCGTGGCCAATAGATTTTACAGGTTATACTGCCAGCGGTACTTTTGGAAGTGGTTCTGACCTGGGTGGGGGTAACTTTGTGGCTGGTTCGGGAGGCGGCAACTTTTTTACAGTTTCAAATCTTCAGCCGAACACAATGTATCATTTTGCCGTGGTTGAATTTAATGGAAGTGGAACCTCTTCTTATTATCAAGATCCTGCTATTGTAGCAAAGGCGAGCAGCTCTACATTAACTTCGCCTACCGTTGCTACCTCTAATTTTTTTGCGAACAACATAACAGGAAACTCCATGCAACTTACCTGGACACGAGGTAATGGAACAAGTCGGCTTATCATTGCCCGGGCCGGATCACCAGTCGATGTTGTTCCTGCCAATCTATCCAATCCAAATGCCATTACTAATTTTGGTTCTGGAACCAATTATGGCGGTGGAAATTTTGCAGTATATGAAGGCGCTGCCGATAACTTCACTCTTAACAATCTGGAGCCAGGCACAACTTATCATTTTGCTTCATTTGAATACAATGGATCAACCGGGATAGTTTTTCTAACCAGTTCTATAGGAAGAGCTTCTTTTACAACTGCACCAAGACCTTCCATTGCCGCAAAAAATTTAAATGTGTCCTCAGTGAATGGCGATCGTTTCAATTTATCGTTTACAGCCGGTAATGGTACTAGGCGTTTAGTGGTTCTTCGCAAAGGAGGTTTGGTAAATGAAATACCAGTGGATTTAACCACTTATGTTGCAGGGTCTTTTGGTGCAGGAACAGAATTAGCAAATGGAAATTATGTAACGAGCTTTGGTACACTACCTTCTACCTTCACGGTGCAAGGGCTTGAACCCAATACACAATATGGAGTTGCTGTTTTTGAGTTAGATGGTACCAATGGAAATCAACGGTACCTGGTAACTGAATACATTAATCAATTAGTGAGAACTGCAGCACCACCCACCATTCCTACTGGCTCACTTCTATTTAATTCTCTTGGAAGTACATCCGTTAACTTAAGCTGGACAAACGGAAACGGTGAAGGGCGAATGGTGGTATTAAAGGCATCACAACCCGTAACATTTCAACCTACCCTTTTAAGTACTCACCCCACTGCGAGTTCAAACGTTGCATCTGCATCTAATAACTTGCCCAATTCTCATGAACATATTTATAGGGGAAGCGCTACAACAGTTACGATAACTAATCTGCTACCGGCAACTACCTATCATCTCGCATTTTTTGAATACAACGGCATAGGCCAACCCGTCTATACTGATATTCCCTTAACCGGATTTTTTACCACTCTCCCGGCAAGCGGCTTGGCTATTGGTGGTTTTGATGCAATTACGTTTTGTCCTTCTCAACAAGTGGATGTTCCTTATGTTTTTACGGGATTATTAAATGCAGGCAACCAACTTTCCGTTGAGTTATCCGACATAACAGGAAGTTTTGCAACACCTACTCAATTAGGCATACAGGCAACAACAAATGCTACCGGATTCATTACTTCTACGCTCCCAGCAAGTTTACCTGAGGGTATTGGGTATCGTTTACGCGTGCGGGCCACCGATCCTGTTTCGTTAAGCACGGACAATGGGGCAGATTTACAAATTACAACATCCGTTCAGCCAGCCTTTACGGTGATTGGGGGCCAGGCATCTAGTTGCGGAACACCCATACAACTCAGTACCTCACAACCTAATTATAAGTTACAATGGTTTAGAAATTCGCAACTTATACCATTCGCTACAACATCTTCTTACTTGGCAACTCAGTCAGGTGATTATCAGGTACGTATTTCCGGAGCTTCGGGCGGGTGCCAATTACTATCGGCAGCCACCACGCTTACGATTAGTCAAAAGCCAGTTTTCAACTTTCAGTTTGATGCCTTGTTCTGCGATAATGAAGTTGTGAACATAGCCTCTTTAACTTTGCCAGCGGGTGGTAATTTTAATGGTCCTGGAATTACAAATGGAGTTTTTACAGCAGCCTCTGCGGGCATTGGTCAACATTTAATTGATTACTCGTATATAGACCCTGTTTCATTATGTACATTTTCAGAAACACTGTCAGTCTTGGTGTCCGGCCTCCCTGCTGCACCAATAGGGCAAGATGCAAGTGGTTGTCAACTTACCAGTGTTACATTAACTGCCAGCGGAGCAACTGCCGTTGAAAGTTATCAATGGTATACAACTGCTACGGGAGGAACACCCATTGCTGGCGCAACAACAGCTACATATGTAACCCCTGCACTTTCGCAAACAACCGATTATTTTGTAAGCATTGTATCTGCTTCAGGTTGTGAGGGACCACGCACCAAGGTTACTGCAACTGCAACCCCAATTCCGGTAAAGCCGACTATTACTTCCAACATCGCATTAACCGGAAACGCTATCACAATTTGCAATGCAAATGCCTTAACATTTACTGGCCCTGCTGGTTTTACAAGTTATGCCTGGTCAACTGGAGCTACTACCCAACAAATAGCGATAACAATAGGTGGCACATACTCTCTAATTGTAAGTGATGCATCCGGCTGCAGCAGTGCCTCATCTGATGCTATAACTGTTACGGTTGTTTCCATCTGTAACCAGCCTCCTGTCATTACACCTACTCCACTCTCTGTTTCCATTGGTGGGAAGTTAACAATCAATTTGCTTGAACTAGTATCCGATCCTGATGACAATTTGGTGCCTTCTTCACTGGCAATCTTACAACAACCTGGTAGTGGTGCGTTAGCAACTATTGTTAACGCGAATCTTGAACTTGATTATACAGGTATCGCATTTACAGGCACAGACTTCTTAACGTTTGAAATATGCGATGCATTTGAATGCGTAAGTCAGGTTTTGGAAATTAAAGTAATTGGTGAAATAGAGATCTACAATGGTGTATCCGCAAACAGTGATGGAAAGAATGATGCCTTCATTATTGAATCGATTGAACTAATTGATAAAACAAAAGCTAATACAGTTTCTATATACAATCGATGGGGAAGTAAAGTTTTTGAAGTAAAGAATTACAACAAAACAAATGCGTTTAAAGGCCTAAATAATAATGGCAATGAACTTCCTTCCGGAACTTATTTCTATCAAATTGAATTCGACAACGGAGATAAACCAATTTCAGGGTATCTGGTATTAAAACGATGATTTCAATTTAAAAAATTGAGGCCTTAAATCACCCAAGAAATCAAGCCCGAAATAGGGTGAAAGTCATTAACTTTACTGACTTGAAGAGTTAGGTGATGAAATCATTCTCGTGGAGGTTCTTACTAGGTGCTTTATTAATGTTTGCAAGCATTAATCTTACTGCGCAAATAACAAGCACCTTTAATTCAAATGCAGAAGGGTGGACCACTCCCAATGATGCGGATGGTACAATATCCTATAGTGCAACGGGTGGCAATCCAGGCGGGTTTGTCTTTGGCTCACCCTTTACAATTGTTCTTGGAATGACAACCCTTTATGTGCCTTTTGATTTTGTTGCCCCCGCCACTTATTTGGGTAATCGAAGTGCCTATTACAACGGTACGCTGCAATATGACATACAACAAAGCACAACCGGTGCCCCTAACCAATACGCTGAGGTGACCATCGCCAATAGTGGTGGGATTACATTTTATTATTTCCCTTCAACCCCTAATCAACCTGCAGCAGCTCCGGGGTGGACAACTTTTTCAGTCACTCTTAACAACGCTTTAGGGTTTTGGAAGACAACCAACAGCCCAACCGGTACTTCAGCTACTGAAGCTCAAATACAGGGGGTATTAACAGACCTCGCCTTACTTCAGATAAGAGGTCTTTATCGAGATGCCAACACAACCAACCGATTGGATAATGTTTCTTTTAGACCTCCTATCATCATCACAACACAACCTTCTTCAGCTATTACTTGCTCAGGGCCTACACTTTCGCTAACTACTGCGGCTACCAATAATCCTGCAATTACATATCAATGGCAACGTGAAACTAGTCCATCAGTTTGGGGTAATGTAACAAACGGAGGTGGATACGGTGGCGCAACAACGGTTACACTTTCAATCAACACAACGGGCAATTTTGGGGCAGGCAATTATCGATGCCAAATTTCTGGAACTGCGGTTGCTGATGCATTTACAAATACTGCGGTAGTTACAGTTAACACTTTACCAACTGCACCTACAACAACTGGTAACTTTGCCTGTAGCTCAGCTTCTATTACACTTAATGCGGCAGGTGGTGCTGCCGGACAATACCGATGGTACACTGTGCCAACTGGCGGAACAGCTATTGCCGGACAAACAAATAGCGCTTACACCACGCCCATAATTACAGGAACTACAACTTATTATGTAAGCATCAATAACGGAACTTGCGAAAGCACACGAACTTTAGTAGTTGCAACTATTAGTACTCCCCCCACTGCACCCACCACCACGGGAAATTCTGCATGCGGGTCTTCAGCGGTTACACTTAATGCTGCCGGTGGTGTTGCAGGACAGTACCGATGGTACACCGTGCCAACTGGTGGAACAGCTATTGCCGGACAAACAAATAGTGCTTACACCACACCCGTAATTACAGGAACTACAACTTATTATGTAAGCATCAATAACGGAACTTGTGAAAGCACACGAACTTCAGTGGTTGCAACTATTAATACTCCCCCCACTGCTCCTACAACGACAGGTAACTCTGCCTGTGGGAGTTCTGCTGTAACTATCAATGCGGCAGGTGGTGCTGCCGGACAGTACCGATGGTACACCGTACCAACTGGTGGAGTAGCAATTTCAGGAGAAACAAGTAGTACCTATCAAACCCCAGTTATATCGGCTACCACTACTTACTATGTGAGTATTAACGATGGCACATGTGAGAGTGCCCGCACGGCTGTCACTGCTACAATTGCAATCTGCAATACAATACCACCTACCATAAATCCCGTACCACTGACAACAATTGTTTCGGGAAAAATTATTTTAGACCTGGTTCCTTTAATTGATGCTCCAGGTGGTTTAGTGCTTAATTCAATTGTAATAGTAACTCCCCCAACGAGCGGGGCTTCGGCTTCAATCAATAACGGCATTCTTACCATCGATTATGCCGGTAAAGTTTTTTCTGGAGATGAATTTATCAAAATCAGTGCCTGCGATTCAAGTGGTCTCTGTTCGGAACAGACCTTTACCATTGAAGTAGCGGGTGACATTAAAGTTTATAATGGCATATCACCTAATAACGATATGCGAAATGAAATTTTATATATCCAATACATTGATGTAATTCCTGGCATGCAAAAAAATACAGTATCTATTTACAATCGCTGGGGGAGTAAAGTTTTTGAAAAGCAGGATTACAATAACACATCGGTTGTATTTAAAGGACTGAGTGATACAGGAGACGAATTGCCTTCGGGAACTTACTTTTATAAAATTTCTTTTGAAAAACTGGCTGATCGCACAGGTTATTTGATCATCAAGCGCTAACCTAATACTGCTTTCTGTTGCAGCACCAACTTCTTTTCGCGGTGCGTAACTACTTTATTTCCTGTTAAAAGAATAATCAGACTAATAATAGCACACCCGAACATCACTGCTACCATGGGCATGGCTGTACTATTGTGTAGCACAGCAACGATCGCGGAAACAATTCCACCAGCGCCCAGTCGCCAACTGCCCATCAAAGCTGAAGCACTCCCCGCTTGTTTGCTAAAGGGAGCTAATGAAAGAGCTGCCGTATTGGGTCCAATGAGACCCTGTCCGGTCAAAAAGATAAACAACATGAAAACAAGACTTAATATCCCATACCAGTTATAATAAATACCAATCACCAACAGCAGCCCAATTACTGTTTGATACAAGAGTGCAACTTTAATAATCTCTTCGCTCTTATATTTTTTTAATAGAATGTGATTAAGCTGCGTTGCCCCTATCATAGCAAAAGCCAGAAATGCAAAGATCCAACCATACTGCTTTTCGTTTACTCCGTAAATATTCATGAACACATCGGATGAACCAGCGATGTATGCAAACGGGGCTGAGGTGGCAAGCCCACCCGCTAAAGTGTAAATGAAAAATTGCGGATTCTTAAACACAGAATAAAAATTCTTAAGCACAGCAGCTGGCTTTAACGACATGCTTGAATCGGGAGCCTTTCCTTCCGGTAAAAAAAAGTAAACGGCTATAAGAATCCCCAGCGTAATAATTGCCAAAATAATAAAGATAGAATGCCACCCAAATACCGAAGTGGTATAGGCACCCAATGTCGGGGCAATCATGGGGGACACAGCAATTACCAGCATGATAAGTGAAAGTGCCTGTGCAGTTTTATTAACCGGAAAAATATCACGCACTAACGCCTGCGCTGCTACAATACCTGCACAGCCGCCAATTGCCTGCAGAAAACGCATCACGATTAGTGAATTGACCGATTCAGTAAATGCGCATCCAACCGAAGCAAGTATATAAATGATCAGTCCAATATAAAGTGGAATTTTCCTGCCAAAGCGATCGAGCAACGGACCATACAATAACTGCCCCAATGCAATACCAATTAGGTAGGCTGTAAGTGATAGCTGAACTTTATCAATGGTGGTGCGTAAATCGATTGCAATGGCTGGGAATCCAGGTAAATACATATCGATTGAAAAAGGGCTGATGGTTGCCAGAGAACCTAAAATCAGAATGATAAAAAAATAATACCGGTTCTTGTTACTCATATTCCGCTGCAAAAGTATAAAATGATTATGCTTTGAAGCAGGGGAAACCATAAGTCTTACTAAATAAGTTCCTCAAAAGGAGCCGATATCAAATAAATATTGACCTTCATAAAAAAATACTACTCCCTTGAACCATATTCATTATACCTCTCTATCTTTAACATCCATAATTATTTTAATAACCCATGAAAAAAACTACCCTCTTTTGGATTCTTTCCATTTTCTTGCTGGCAGCGTGCAACACTGAAAAGAAAGAAGCGACAGAAAGCACTCCATCTCCGATCGCTGAAAAAAAAGCCACCCAACTTAGCGGCAACCGCATCGATAATTACTATTGGATGAAGCTTTCGGATGAGCAAAAGAATGCAGAGCAAAAAGACGAGCAAACGCAAAAGGTAATCAATTACTTAACGGCAGAGAATGAATATCTCGCTGTTAAAATGAAACACACCGAAGCCCTTCAGAAAAAATTATACGATGAGATGGTCGGTCGTATCAAGCAAACTGACGAGTCGGTACCTTATAAGGACAACGGGTACTGGTACTATACCCGTTACGAACAAGGTCAGGAATATCCAATCTACTGCCGCAAGAAAGGATCGATGGAAAGCGCTGAAGAAATTCTTCTGAATGTAAATGATATGGCAAAGGGCCACGACTATTACTCAATTCGTGGGTTAAGTGTTAGTGAAGATAATAACTTACTCGCTTACGCAGAAGACTCGGTAAGTCGCAGAAGGTACACTGTTTATGTAAAAGATCTTAAAACAGGTAAGCTTGTTGAAGAGCCTGTGCCGAACACTGAAGGCGAGGTAACCTGGGCTAATGACAATAAGACTTATTTCTATACAAAGAAAGATTCCGTAACGCTGCGTTCCCGTTGGATTATCAAACACAAAGTAGGTTCGTCATACAAGAGTGACCCGGTAGTTTCAGAAGAACCCGATGAAACATTTTATACAGGTATTTATAAAACCAAATCAAAAAAGTTTTTGGTGATCTGGGCAGGTAGTACACTTACTAATTATTATCAGGTATTGGATGCCAATACTCCGGATGGAAAATTTAAGGAGTTTACTCCACGCGAGCGAGGATTAGAATACTCGATTGATCACTACAAAGACAAGTTTTATGTGGTCACCAACTGGGATGCTTTAAACTTTCGATTGATGGAAACTCCAGATACTAAAACAGCAAAGGCAAACTGGAAAGATAAAATTGCACATCGCAAAGACACCTTGCTGCAAGGCATTGAAATTTTTAAAGACTATATGGTACTGAGCGAACGGGCCAATGCAAACACGCTTATGCGGGTAATCGATCAAAAAAGTGGGGCGCATCATTATTTAAATTTTGGAGAACCGGCTTACACCATCTATCCATCCACCAACATAGATTTTGACACTGAGCTTCTACGCTATGGATATACTTCCATGACAACCCCTAGCTCCACATACGACTATAATATGAAAACACGAGAACGTAAGCTTCTGAAACAACAAGAGGTAGTGGGTGGCTATAATCCCGAGGATTATCAAACAGAAAGGCTTTGGGCTACAGCTGATGATGGCACACAAATTCCAATGTCGATCGTTTATAAGAAAGGGATAATGAAAGATGGCAACAATCCAACGATGATCTATGGCTACGGATCGTATGGTGCCAGCATGAATCCTTCTTTTTCTTCTACCCGATTAAGTTTATTGAACAGAGGTTTTGTGTATGCCATCGCGCATATTCGGGGCGGACAAGAAATGGGTCGCCAGTGGTATGAGGATGGAAAAATGTTTAAAAAGAAAAATACGTTTACCGATTTTATTGATTGTTCTGAATTTTTGATAGAAGAAAAATTTACCAATCCCGAAAAACTATTTGCTTCAGGTGGTAGTGCGGGAGGCTTGCTGATGGGTGCTGTGGTTAACATGCGACCTGATTTGTATAAGGGAGTGATTGCTGCGGTTCCGTTTGTTGACGTTGTTACTACTATGGAAGACGAATCAATTCCTTTAACTACCGGTGAGTTTGATGAGTGGGGCAATCCCAAAAATCCAGAGTCTTATATGTACATGTTGGATTACTCACCCTACGACCAAGTTAAACCACAGAACTATCCAAACATGCTGGTGACCACAGGCTTTCACGATTCGCAAGTACAGTACTGGGAACCTGCCAAATGGGTAGCGAAACTTCGCGAACTAAAAACAGATAACAACACCCTGTTGTTACGTACCAATATGGAAACCGGACATGGCGGAACCACAGGCCGGTTTAAAGTGTATAAAGAAGCATCGCAAGAGTATGCCTTTATCCTGGATCTGGCGGGAATTAAAGAGTAAGTCTATTTTGCCTGAAGCAAGGCTCGATTAATCCGCTTCACAAAACCAGGCCCTTCATAAATGAAGCCGGTGTAGATCTGAACAAGATCTGCTCCGGCTTTTAATTTTTCAATAGCATCTTCCGGAGTCATGATCCCCCCTACTCCTATTATTGGAAAATCCTTACCAAGTTTCGATCTCAAAAATGAAATCACTTCTGTTGCGCGTGTTGTCAATGGTTTGCCGCTCAATCCACCGTTTCCAATGGACGAAATAATTTCATTGTCGGTGATTAACCCTTCGCGGGAAATAGTTGTGTTGGTTGCAATAACACCATCCGTTTTTGTTTCCAACAAAATCTCAACAACATCATGTAGTTGAGCTTCCGTTAAATCAGGAGCAATTTTTAATAAGATTGGTTTTGGTTTTTCTTTCTGGCGATTTAACGCCTTAACTGAATTCAATAATTTTTTGAGGGGTTCCTTCTCTTGCAGTTCACGTAAGTTAGGCGTGTTCGGTGAACTCACATTCACTACAAAATAATCTACATAAGGATAGAGGGCTTCAAAACAATATGTATAATCTTCAAATGCTGTTTCGTTTGGAGTAACTTTATTCTTCCCAATATTACCACCTACAATTATTTTTGATTTTCTACTTTGTAAACGCTTCACCGCTCCGTCAGCTCCTTTGTTATTAAAACCCATCCTGTTAATGATGGCCTGATCCGCTGGCAAGCGAAACAATCTTGGTTTTTCATTTCCGGGTTGTGCCTTAGGTGTAAGCGTTCCTATTTCAATAAATCCAAAACCAAAAGCAGCAAGTTCGTCAATCAATAAAGCATCTTTATCAAAACCTGCGGCAAGCCCCACCGGATTAGGAAACGTTAGTCCTAATATTTTTCGCTCAAGTTTTTGATTTTTGAGAATAAACGATGCACGCGTCAATGCCAACGCACCCGGTACATAACCAACAAATTTTAAAATTTTAAATGTAGTGTGATGGATAATCTCCGGAGAAAAAAGAAAAAGTATAGGCCGGAGAAAAAAACGATACATGAATTTTATTTCTTTTTCTTTTTAGAAGGTTTGGGATATTTTCTAAATCCTTTCTCTACAATCTGGCCGATCATACGCTCTCCACCCGTTGCCGACATATCAGAAGTAGCATTAATGCGCCAAACCAGGAGCTTACTCTTATCATTTAAATCGATAATCAAGCTTCCTTGTCTGTAGTCTCTAATATAAGTGCGATCCATGGATCCTGGGGTTAATCCCATAGGCCCGAGGTCTCCTGCTGCACTGCGTGCAAGTGATCCTGCCACGTAAGAGACTACCAAATCAGCTGCTGAATCAACCAAGACAAGTTCACGCAATTCCAACTCGCGACTTATTGCATTTCGAATCCATTTCTCAATGTCGGCTTCGTTTGTTTGTTGCTGATCTTTGGGGGTAATGATTTCGCCTTCTCCAAAACGATAGGTTTTGTATTGACTGAAATCACGGTTTTTGTCAAACTCCACTTTTAGCTCTTGCCCAAAACTCATTGAGGAGATTAGCATGAGCGCAAAAAAAATTGCATTTCTAATCATCTAACAAAAATACAGAAAACTGAACGAAGAATTGGCTATTGCTTAATTAGTTTTGATTTGACAGGTTCTTCCTTGCGAAGACACAAGTTTACCTTAACTCCTTGGATGAAAATCCTGTATCACCTGCCGCAGGTAATCTCTATCCAAATGTGTATAAATTTCGGTGGTGGTAATCGATTCATGGCCCAACATTTCTTGAACCGCCCGTAAATCAGCACCACCCTCTATTAAATGGGTAGCAAATGAATGCCGGAATGTATGCGGACTAATTGTTTTATGAAGCCCAATTCTGGAAGCTAATTCCTTTATGATCATAAAGATCATCACGCGCGTTAATTTTTTTCCTCTACGATTGAGAAACACATTACTCTCCGAACCTTTTTGAATAGGCACATGAACCCTGATTTCTTCTAAATAGATTTTCAAAAACTTGAGTGCATCCTTACCAACAGGCACCAATCGTTCCTTATTTCCTTTTCCAATTACACGCAAAAAGCCAACATCGAAATAAACATTGCCCATCTTTAAATCCACCAACTCAGAAACCCGAAGACCCGAAGAATATAATATTTCCAACATGGCACGATTGCGTCCACCCTCAGGGGTTGAGAGATCAATGGCATCAAACAGTTTAACAATCTCATCATAATCTAATGTGTCAGGTAGCTTTCTTCCTAATTTCGGTCCTTCCAATAACGAAGTGGGGTCTTTGTCAATGATCTCTTCAAAAAGCAGATACTTGTAAAACGACTTTACCCCTGATAGAATTCGGGCCTGGCTGAAAGCACTCATGCCCAATTCATTAATGAACTGAACAAACGCCTGCAAATGTTTTGATGAGATAGCCAATGGGCTGATACCAGAATATTTCAATTCAACAAACTGCGCCAGCTTTTCCACATCGCGTACATACGCCTGAATGGAGTTTTCGGAAAGCGAACGTTCTAACTTTAAATAGCTTCCAAAATGCTTAATATGACTTTCCCAGTTCTTCACGTACGCAAATGTGCAAATTATTTTAACTTCGAAGCATGAAGATACAGATCATCAATGGCCCCAACCTAAACTTGCTCGGCAAGCGTGAGCCTGAAACCTATGGCATACAACCTTTTGCAGAATTTTTTGACGGCCTTAAATCCAGGTTTCCTGCCATCACCTTATCCTATTATCAATCCAACATAGAAGGTGAACTCATCAACAAATTACATGAGGTTGGTTTTGATGGAGACGGAATAATTTTAAATGCCGGAGCCTATACACATACATCAATTGCTATTCACGATGCAATAGCTGCGATTACAACACCGGTTGTTGAAGTACACATTTCTAATGTATATGCGCGAGAAGAATTCAGGCACGTGAGTTTGATTACTTCCAAGTGTGCTGGGTTAATAACAGGATTTGGCATGGAGGGGTACGCCATGGCGCTCGGGTACCTGATTCAGAAAAAGAAGAAATAGTCTTCAAATTCAATTTGAACGAATCTAAAAAAAAAAGACAGCATCGATCGATGCTGTCTCTAAATATTTTTAAATCTTGTTAAGACTTTCCTGGTCCATCAGTTCCACCACCTGTATTAGTGGGTCCTGTCTTTGGCAACCAACTTCCTTCAAACTTGAATTTTATTTTGCCTTGGTAATCTGCACAATAAATCGCCACGCGATCTAGTGTTGCGTTCACTTCGTTTTGATCAAGGTCGGCAGCCTCACGCAAAAACATTACGTACGTCCAATCTCCTTTTTTACAAATCCAGGAGCCGAATAAAAGTCCATTAATCTCAAGCAAATTTTGGTAAAAAGCTTCCTGATTTTTATCAGGTACAATTACCAGCGGACTCATCACCTGAAAATACCAACGATCGGGGTTATTGGTAAAATTAAATACGTCAATCCAAACAGAAACACCTTTATAGGTGATTGACCATTGACCGGGCTTTTGGCCACGACAAGCTACAGGGTCAACTTTAAGGGCGGCAAGACTCGCTTCCACTAAAACGGAGGTTTGATTAAAATCCATAATTCTGGTTTTTTAGGTGTTGATAAAATTATTTTAGGAGCGCGGTCAAAGCCTCCGTCTATCGAAAATAATAAAATGAAATTACTAGGCAAGCAATTAGTTTAGGCGAATTAGCAAAACCGTCAAAATTTAACCTATTCCATATTTGCTTAATTTTGAACTTAGTTCAAAAACAATGATCTCGTTTTACCCTGGCCCTTCCCGCACGTACGATGCCATTCCTGATTATGTTAAAGATGCTGACAAGGCAGGTGTGCTTAGCGTGAACCATCGGAGCACTGAATGCATGGCTTTGGTGAAGAATACCATTCAAGAGTTAAGAAAAAAATTATCAATCCCCTCATCGTATACAGTGCTGTTCACATCATCGGCCACAGAGTGCTGGGAAATTATTGCGCAATCACTAATTAAAGATCAAAGCATTCATCTTTACAATGGAGCCTTTGGAAGTAAATGGTTTGACTACACAAAAGCAATTAAACCAAAAGCATTACCTGATGTTTTTGCAGGCAATCATCTTCTCAATCCAAAAGAATTATCGTATGATGTGGGCGACCTCATTTGCATCACGCAAAATGAAACCAGCAATGGAACTCAAGTTCATAACGCAATCATTCGGGGAATAAAAAGAAAGAATCCCCATCATTTAATTGCCGTTGATGCTACTTCTTCCCTGGGGGGCATTGAACTGGATTTTGCTTCCGCAGATGTTTGGTTTGCTTCCGTTCAAAAATGTTTAGGACTTCCTGCCGGGTTGGCGTTAATGATTTGTTCGCCTCGAGCCGTTAAACGAGCAGCGCAAGTTGGAGACATAACTCACTACAACAGTTTGATCAATCAAGTTCGAATGATTAAGAAATTTCAAACAACGCATACGCCTAACGTACTCGGAATATATTTGCTGAATCGCGTAATCAAATCAGTTGCGTCCATACGGGTGATTGAAAAAAGAATAAAACATCAGGCTTCTGAGTATATTAAGCTTATTAATCATATCCCATCATTAAGTTTATTAATAGATAACCATGATGTTTTATCTGATACAGTAATTACCGTAAAGGCTAGCGAAGTTGTGATAAAAAAAATAAAACTGAAAGCTAAGAAAGCTGGTTTACTGTTAGGCGAAGGATACGGAGCCCTTAACCCAACCACATTTCGAATCGCCAATTTTCCTGCTCTTCACAAAAAAGAAATCAAAGCGCTGAAGTTATTTCTGGAGGAAATTAACCTTTACCAAACATTAAGAACCAAAAACAACCATCAGCAGCTTTGAATTTCTTTAGAGTTTATGAAGAACGATAAGCCATCTCATATATTGATTTAACATGCGGGCCTAAAAATACACGTGCGTAAATCCTGATAATGGCCAACCCATCAATAATAAAACTTAAGGAAGTAAATAAGGCGAGCAACACCTGATCTTCATGAATGTGAGTAAAAATTAAATCTTCGCCCACAAAGGTTGGCGTAATCGGGAATCCGGAAACACCCAGGCAAGCGAGCAAAAAGACAAGCGCTATTTTAGGATGTTTGAAAGAATGGCCATGAAATTGGTCTAAGTCGATAGTGCCTTCCAATAGTTTAAGTCTGAGTAAACAGAAATAGCCTAGCAACCCAAACACACCAATACCACTTAAATAGAGAAGCGTATGGCTGTATTCAAAATGCTCATTGAAAGAGATTGATAATGCTACCCAAAAATGATTTAGTATTACCAGAATCCAACTCATGCGCGCATGAATTCGCTCTGTGAAAGCCTTCAGCACCATAATCAATCCAACCAATGAAAATATAACTGGTAATTGTTGGTGGATCCAGGCTGGAACAAGGTTTTCAAAATAGAGCAATACAATCCCCAATACATAAACAGGGATAAAAAAAGTTAGAACACGCTCGGTAGTTAAGTATCCTAATTTTCGGCCCGCCCACTTTACGGGATTCCACAAATATTTATACATGAATGAATCGAGATTCCATTCCTTGAGGCACAGCATATAAATAGAATACTCGATCTTTTTTGGTAGTGAATCTTCAACGGTTGCCTTGCGCGGAACAAAATTGTAAAACTGTTCACGAATTTGATACGTAACTACCGAAGGCGATACCAACAACTGGTACGTTCTTAAGAATGCATTGCCTGCAAAATGGAACAATGCAAGCCACCACCAACCGGCTGCAACTTCAATAAAGATTAAACCGATTTGCGCAATGGAAGAATATGCAATCTGGCTCTTGATGGACGATTGAACCCGCGCCATTCCGGTAGCCATAAAACTGGTTAGCAGTCCAACAGCAGCTATAAGTATTCGCACCGAAAGTTGATGTTCCCAAAAAGGAAATGTTCTAAGCAAAAGAAATACGCCCATGTGAACGGATAAAGATCCATAGAAGATTGCACTGGACGGTGTAGGCCCTTCCATAGCCCGTGGCAACCACGATGAGAAAGGCAACTGTGCAGATTTTGCCATCGCAGAAATCAAAATCATGATAGAAACAAAAATTCCAATCCAGCTATGCGTTAGAAGTTGATCACTTACTAATTCGAAGTTGCTAAGTTTTAAGAAAGTAATATTCTCGTGCCATAGGTGATGGCTCATCCACATGGCTAAGATCAAGCCTACATCTCCTATCCGGTAAATCGAAAAAACTTTCACTGCATTTTTAACGGGAAGGTATCGATCGCGATAAAAGGCAATCAACAAGAAAGAAGAAATACCTAAAATTTCCCAGCCGATAAAAAGCGTTTCAAAATTTCCTGCAAAGATGGTTACCGTGTATCCCAAGTAGAAAAATAAAACTGTATTAAAGAACCGTTTATACCCTGGCTCACGATGCAAATAATAGCGGCTGTAGGTAGTTACTAAAAAAGTTAGAAGCGAACCCACAAACAGATAGACTGCGGTAATTGCATCAAAATAAAAATCAATAAGAAATTCATAGTCAGTGCTTCTAAACAGTACAATCTCTTTTAGGTTAAGAACCGGATGACCATTCCAAAACCAGTAGATGAGAAAAACCTGAAAACTTACAAAGTGAATTCCTACAGAAGTAAATGCCACACGCGATAAGATCGTTTCCTTTTCCTTGGGAATCAGCAAGCTAATTACAAATCCAAGAAGCGGAATCAGTATAAAAAATTGAAGGATGAAGTTCATGGTATATTTCTATTGAAGAATATAAACAGGCAAATTTTCGGTATGCTTTTCAAGCAACGGAGTTAAGCTGGAAATTACTTCCACATTATTTTTAAACGTGTGATAATCAACAAAAGCCCCTCGTTTGAAATAGGAAAGTTCTTTTGTCTCAGGATTAATTGTTGCCAGGTGTACCCATTCATTAATAAACCACTCGTACATATCGGGGGCACTTTGAATTACTTTGAGAACCACGTCCGAAAAGTGTTCAACAACTACCAACAACCTTACGGGATCATGGACTTCAATCATTTGACTGGGGAGGCCCGGCCTTAAGTCGCCATCAATGCCATTAGCTACACCAAATAATCCCATCACGTTATGAGGAAGTTTTGTGCCAGCGCCCAGCTTTTGATTATCAACCCGCGAAAAGAAATATTCAAGATTAATTCCACCACACACCGGCCCTACAGGCTTCATAACTCCTGTAAGTATTTTTCCATCAGGATCAATCCGGTAGTCATAACTATTCAGAAATGCCCTTCGATCTAAAAAAATATGCTTTGTCAGGTCTCTTCTGCCAATAATGCAAAGAGAGTTTGTAGCATGATTTAATTCAGGGCGAGGCTCAAATAACGATACCGACCGAATAAGAATACGATTATGAATTTGATGCGCTGATAAATTAGTATTAATGGATTCAAATCTTCTCGACCGTTCCTTGGCATTCGCATCAAGTGCTTTATGAAATACTTGAATGTTTCTTTTGTGATTCCCCAATTCTGATTGTGAAATAGAACCTTCATCAAAAAAAACAACCTCATCTCGTGTAGTATCATGAAGGCCGCCCACAAATCGAGTGGTATCAGGAATATGGATACCTCGAATGCTTAAAATTTCTCTCACCCGCGGTAAGTTGGCCATATAACAGAACACACGCGAGTTCACTGAACCTGCGCGTCCTGAACATGCTCCACAATCATACGCAGCATAATGAGGGTTGTTTACACTGCTTGATCCATGCCCCATTACATACACCAAGGATGCGAAGTTTTTAACAAGCCCAATACTTTTAAGAAGCCCCTCTACACGCGTAACCATTTCATCGATGGTAAAACCAATTTGCAAATCATTTTCACGATCAGTAGGGTCTGTATTTTCAATAGTGAGACGCGAATTTTTGTCCATGTGCCTAAAGGAATAAGACACAGCGGGCCCCATAGAGGGTTTAAAAATATTGATAAGTAATTTTAACGCTGACCAAAATCCAAGCGTTTGAGTGATGAACCAACCCCTGAAAAGTGAATGAGAATGTTTTGTAAAGTGCGCGTCCTTTTCGCGGCTTGTAGTTGTATCAAACTCTTTGATCAGAAACTTTGGAGTAACCGGTGCCGGACAAAGTTTAGTGTAAAATTTACCATGCTCCGGTTGAAAGAAGAACTCAACACCAAAAAAACCAGGGGCACTTAATGTTTCACAAGTTGGATCGGTGTTTTCAAGATGCCTTCTTAACGAGCACTCTCGATCGTCAATACAAAACATTGCTTGAAATGTTCTTTCAACCTGTTTACCGTTGGTAGCCAGCACCTGCTGAAGTCCGCTCAGTACTTCATCATAATAACTCCATTCAAATGCTTCCTGCCAAAGTAATATTGCTTCATGATATTCCGTTTCAACTACTTCATCAAAAAGTGGAGTTGGCTTCTTACTTACTTTACTGCCCAACGGCAGCCATTCACCTTCACCAAAGAGTGAATCCAATGCATCAATCTCGAGTAGAAGTTCAAATGTGATTAAATCATGAAGCGATACTTCCTTTCGATCAAGCAGAGTTTGAGGTTGATCTTCAATGATAGAAATCATTCCCGACCAACCTTGGTGAGCGAATTGCTGATCATAAAGATAGTGCTCATATAATTGTTCATCGCCTACTAAAATCTTCAGCAATGATTCAACGCTATCGTTCCCTTGAATCAGTAAGTTTTTTACATACTTTGTTTTAAAAAAACTTGAGAAGCTTGTTCGCTCCATTTCTTTAATGGAACCCAGTAGCCCTTTATTTGAAACCGGAAAATTCCAGATGGAAATGCCTTGATCCAAATAGCTACATAAAATTCTGAACAACAACGGATGAACCAGGGAATCCAGATCAATCCGATATAACTTTTTCCAATTGGCGCGCAATCCGCCAATTCGAGGCAACGGTAAATTGGCAAATTCTTTTTTCAGAAGAATGTTTTTCCATTCTGCGAGGTTTGCTTCACCCTTGCGTTCTAAAATGCGTTTTTCTAAAACTTCATTTCTAATCTGCCCATTGGTATACCGTTGCCGGTATTCATCCAGCGTGAGTGAAACTTTATAACCAAAAATTTCAGAAGCTCTACGAAGCCCTTCAAAAAAATATAAATTTTGAAATGCATGAAGGGTATTGTGATGAATGAAATCTTTTAGGGGAGCCTGTGCGGGTAAGAAATGTTTTAAATCGTGAATAACATCACGGGCATTAAAAGGTGTATTCTGTTTCATTAAAGGGTGGCGAATGCCACATGTTATGATTAAAAAAATTAACCAGCCGACTGTAAAAGCCGGAAGCAAAATGAAAACAGAAAGATCAGATCAGGATTGATCGCTCAACGAGAAAGAGCGGAAGCTTGCCACCTAATGGCAAAGGAGAAACGAATGAATATTCTGGATTATCTAAAAGAGTTGCTTGTTCACGTTCGAGGGTAACAAAGGAGGCAGCAAAAGCGGAGAAATCATTATCACTGTTTTTTTCTTCTTTCTCTTTTTCCTCGTAAAGAAATTGACTATCACTTTTTGAAGAGCCCGATGCCTGCTTAGCATAACCGCCTTTTCTTAACCCTTGCTGACTACCCAGCTCGCTGAATGAACGCACTAAAACAGGGGCAAATAAAATTAACACCAACAGGAAACACGCGAGTGATCGTAGGTGATTTACTTTATTCATGTGACAAATGTATTCAAAAACCTGATTGGTGATGCAACAGTTGGCCGAATTAACGAAAACTTGAGGACAAAGTTTTTGCATGGGAGTTCGCCCTGGTAAACTTAAGAGTAACAACCGTTTGCTAACCACTAAAAATGATCAATGATGGAATTCTCAAAAATATTCAGACCTTTGGCAAAACTTCTCGTATTATGCCACTGAGGTATAACAAGATTTTGAAACTATTTGCCATTCTGATTTTTAGCTTCGAGCTATTTGCCCCGGTTGCTCTTATTGCTTCGCAAAAAGAAACATCCAAGAATAAATCTTCAGTAAACAGTTATTCAATTGGTGAGTCAACTCAATCCGTTGATTTGCTTTCTCAATTAATTTTTGAAGAGGCTGGCAGTGAAGAAAAGGAAGGCAAAAATGATTGCCTGATAAGCGTTTGTTTTGTCGAAGTCTTCAACGAGCTCAAAAAATTTGAGCCTGCTCAAATTACCTGGTCGCTTCCCAAAGATCAGTTTGATACTCAGCCTTCTCTATTTAGGTTACACCGGGCACTAATCATTTGATTACCTCCCTTCGGCCGGAACTCTAATGTTCCCGCATAACAGCCTGCAGATCGCGCAAGGCCGTTGTCAATTATTCTATTCTATCAATTTTATCGGTGCCCTGGCACCAACATTAAAACAACATGAAATGCGCATGAAAAAATACCTAATAGGTGTTTAGTCAAAAGCAAAATTTCGTCAAGACCTCAAAAAAAATAAACTCTCTACTTATGAAAACACTTCAAATCCCAAAGGATGGATTGGCCGGCCTGAAAGAGAACTGGCGCGTAGATGCAGTCTCAGGTTTTTTAGTATTCCTGTTAGCGCTACCTCTTAGTTTAGGAATAGCAAAAGCCAGCGGTTTTCCGGCAGCTATGGGTGTGCTTACAGCTATGGTGGGTGGCATGTTTGTTAGCCTTTTTGCTGGTTCAGCACTTACCATAAAGGGACCCGCTGCAGGATTAATAACAATTTGTGCCGGAGCCGTTACCGAGCTAGGCGCATTAAATATTGAAGGCTATACCGGTGTGCAGTTGGCATGCGGTGCCATAGTTGTGATGGCTGGAATTCAAATAATTTTCGGATTCCTGAAGTTTGGATCCTTGAGTGACTTCTTTCCACCTTCTGCAGTTCATGGAATGCTGGCAGCTATCGGGTTAATTATTTTTTCAAAGCAAATACATGTGCTATTAGGTATTGATCCTGCCACCTTGAAGGGCTTAGAGCCCATTGAACTTTACGAAATGATCCCACATTCGTTTATGAATGCCGATCCGCGCGTGGCAGCAGTGGGTATTGTAAGCTTGATAATCATTTTCGGAATGCCGCTTATCAAGAGCAAGTTTGTTAAGAAAATTCCTGCTCCTATGGTGGTTCTTGTAGTAACCATACCGATGGCATTAATCATGGATTTCAGACATACTGAGCCTGCCTTTGATTTGGTGAGCATTGGAAATTTCTGGGAGAACATAAAATTTAATGCAAGCTTCGCGGCCATTGGCACCGGGGTATTTTGGAAGTATGTAATCATGTTTCTTTTTATCAACAGTTTGGAATCATTGCTAACCGTAAAAGCTGTTGATGGTCTTGACCCGTTTAAGAGAGAATCAAATTCAAATAAAGACTTAACTGCCCTGGGAGCAGGAAATGCACTTTCGGGTTTGTTAGGTGGCTTACCAATGATTTCAGAGGTAGCCCGTAGTTCTGCCAACGTAAATTTTGGAGGCCGCACGCGGTGGGCCAATTTTTTCCACGGCTTGTTTTTATTAATTGCTATGCTCCTCTTTATTCCGGTGATTGAAATGATCCCTAATGCTGCCCTGGCCGCCCTTCTTATTGCTGTTGGCTACAGATTAGCCTCGCCAAAGGAATTTTTTAAAACTTATAAAATTGGCGTGGAGCAACTTGCCATTTTTGTTATCACAATTGCCGTTACAATCTCTACGGATTTATTGCTTGGGGTAGGTGCAGGCATATTGGCGAAATTTATATTTCATATTATCAATGGAGCCCCTATAAGAAGTTTATTCAAGGCTCGCTATGAAATGTCACAAACAGAAAGTGAGTATTACATATCCGTAAAAGACTCAGCCATTTTTTCTAATCTTATCGGGTTCAAAAATTTGTTCAAGAAAATTTTACCAGGAAAGAAGGTGACTCTTAATTTCGCTGAAGCTAGAATAGTAGATCACTCGTTCATGGAACAACTTCATCATTTTGAGGAAGAGTATCAGCATAATGGTGGTTCCGTGTCGGTGATTGGATTTGAGCAGTTCGAACCTTTATCAAGCCATCCTTTGGCTGCGCGCAAATCAACCTCAGGGTCACAATCCAAATTCGAAATAAAACTTAGTCCGCGTCAAATCGAGCTTCGTAAATTTTCAGACGCCAATGAGTTTGCGTTTTATCCTCAACGCATCCGAAATTTTATTAAGTATAAGGACTTCCCCATTCAGCGCGGTAACAAAATTCTATTCGAAGAAAATATTTTAACAAAGTATGATGAGGCCGGAAAAATTGAGGTGGCTGATATTTTCCTTCAGGAAGGAGCCTTACAGGATAAAACCGAAACCAAGATTACTATCCTGCAATTTTCTGAAACAGATCAGCTCATTCCCGATTTCGCCCTGGAACCTGAAAGTCTTTGGTCTAAACTGATGGAAGGAGTGGCCGGAAAGGATATTGACTTTGCAGGCCATCCCATATTCTCAAAAAAATACTATCTGCGTGGCGAAAATGAATTGGCCGTGCGCGCCTTCTTTACTGAATCAGTAATACAGTTTTTAGAGAACCGTGAAGAGATGCATATTGAATGTCACCGAAACAGATTAGTGTTTTATAAAAAGCGTGACTTGTTAGAACCATCTGAAATAAACTATGTTGCAAAATTTGCTACTGAGCTTGTTTCAATTATTCATCAAAAAGAAGTTCAAGCCGTTTAAGTAATGTAGGGAAGATATCCCCTTCTTCCCTACTATTTTCACAACATAAATCATTTATCATGAACAAAATAATTGCTTCATTGGCTTTTCTTTGTATATCGATCTCAATGCTCGCGCAAGAAAAACCAAAAGAAATTACCGAACTAAAGTTAAATCTTAACGAGGATGGTAGCCATTACTTAAAGGCCACGTTCTTAAATCAAGTTTGGCTCCGCTACAATGAGAGCAACCCTGGCACACTAGTTCTCAATCAACCGACAAGTCAAACCTTTGACATTGGATTGCGCAGAACACGCTTTCAATTGTATGGTCAACTTTCAGATCGGGTATTCATTTACTTTCAATTCGGTCAAAATAATTTCAACTACTTATCACAAAATCAGGGCAACCGAAAAATACAGGCCTTCTTTCATGATGCACTTGGTGAATATAGAGTAAGCAAAGCCAGTGAAAAATTAATTCTGGGTGGTGGTTTAACGATTACTAACGGACTTTCCCGTTTTAGCCAGCCCAGCATAGGCACCATTGCTACCATGGATGTTCCTGTGTTTGGGCAGGCTACGGTTGACCAAGTGGATCAATTCTCGCGCAAGCTTAGCGTTTATGCCCGCGGGCAGCTTGGAAAATTTGACTACCGCGTAATTTTAAGTGATCCTTTTCCGGTTGCTACTAATGGAGCAGCACTTCCTGCTTTATCCAACAATGCAACGTTTGCTCAAGAAGGTCATCACAAACAGTATCAAGGCTTTTTTATGTGGAATTTCTTTGACAAAGAATCGCACGTTACTCCTTACATGACGGGTACTTACTTAGGAAAGAAAAAAGTTTTCAATCTTGAAGCAGGCTTTATAACACAGAAAGATGCTACTGAAACATCCCCTGATGGGGGTGTAACAAAAGAGTTTCATAACATGAGGTTGTGGTCCGTGGCAGCATTTTACGATGCCCCTGTAAATACTGAAACTGGAACAGCATGGAATGCATACCTCGGTTACTTTAACTATGATTATGGCCCCGGGTATCTGCGCTATAACGGTATCATGAATCCAGCAAGTTCTGTTCAACCCGGAAACCCAGCCGGAAGTCAAGGCAACGCATTTCCTATGTTTGGAAGTGGAAATGTTTTTTATGCACAAGTGGGGTATCTGATGAAGAAAGATTTATTGGGTGAAGGGAATGGAACCCTTATGCCCTATATCTCCATGCAGAGCGCTAAGTACGATCGTTTAGATAAGCAAATGAATGTGATGGATGCAGGCATAAACTGGTTGATAAAAGGGCATGGTAGTAAAATTTCGCTCGACTACCAGAGTAGACCAAATTATAATCAGCAAGGAACTGAGTTAATAAGGAGTAGCCGAAAAGGTCAGGTAGTGCTTCAGTACCAGATTTCGTTTTAACAGTCATTTTTAGGTTAGGGTAAGTCACACCTGTAGTGGGTGTGACTTTTTTTATGATCCTCCATCGCAATCCGCTGAGAAGTTGAATTTATATTACCTTTGCCACTCAATTTTCGGGCTATGGATTTTACAATGGATTTCAAAGAAATTTTTTCAGTCTCGCTCATTCTATTTTCAGTAATTGATATCATTGGCTCAATTCCATTCATCATTCTGATAAAGAAACGGGAAGGAAGAATCTATGCAGAGAAAGCAACTATTATTTCAGCCGTGTTGATGGTTGTGTTTTTATACCTCGGCCAATCCATTCTTAGTTTGTTTGGATTGGATGTGGCTTCCTTTGCATTGGCTGGTGCCATTGTAATCTTTATTGTTGCTATGGAAATGATTTTAGGAATTACCTTAATTAAAGATGATCCTAACTCAAAAGGTTCCGGCTCTATTGTTCCAATCGCCTTTCCACTGATAGCCGGTGCCGGTACATTAACTACTATACTTTCCTTGCGCGCAGTATATCAGGAGATCAACGTGCTTATGGGTATTCTCGTAAATCTGGTTTTCGTTTATCTTGTGTTGCGTTCATCATCCTGGCTTGAGCGCGTTATTGGCGAATCAGGTTTTGCCGTGCTACGAAGGGTATTCGGTGTTATCTTGCTGGCAATTGCCGTAAAGATTTTTAAAGGAAATTTACAACCCACATGATTCGCATTTATACGGATGGCGCTGCCCAAGGCAACCCAGGACCCGGTGGGTATGGAACCATCCTAAAATTTAATAGTCACGTAAAAGAACTTTCGGAAGGGTTTCGATTAACGACAAACAACCGCATGGAATTAATGGCTGTAATTGTTGGATTAGAAGCCATTAAAAAATTAGGAATACCCGTAACCATTTACTCTGACTCAAAGTATGTAGTTGATGCCGTAGAAAAGGGATGGATTTGGGGCTGGCAAAAAAAGAATTTTGCTAAAAAGGCAAATGAAGATCTGTGGCAACGCTACATTCCACTTCATCAAAAATACAAGCCCAAGTTTGTTTGGATAAAAGGGCACGCAGGCCATCCCGAGAACGAGCGGTGCGATCAACTTGCAGTGTCAGCCGCACAAGATGATTATTTGAGCACGGATAACTGGTACGAGAAAAACCAACAAAACCAGGAGTAGTTTGATTTTCGTCAAATCCCGTATATTTATTTTTTAATAAACCGACTACCTCTTGCCAACCGAAGTTTCAATTCAATTTTCTCCTTCCAGCCTCACGATTTTAAATATCTGCCTGGCGATTATCATGTTTGGTGTTGCGTTAGATATACAATGGAGTCATTTTACGCAACTCATAAACCAAAAGAAAGCACTGGTTACCGGACTGGTTTCTCAATTTCTATTGCTACCCTTAATAACTATTCTATTAATCTCGGTGCTGCCCATTAGCACCGGAATGGCCATGGGAATGTTGTTGGTGGCTTGCTGTCCCGGTGGCAATGTCTCAAACTTTTATTCACAAATGGCACGCGGCAATGTTGCCCTCTCTGTTACGTTAACTGCCTGGTCTTCCCTAGCCGCTTTCTTGGTTACGCCAATCAGTTTTCTTTTCTGGTCATCTCTGTTACCTTCATTATCACACGAGGTAAAATCCTTTGAAGTGGATTTCCTATCGCTTATGATCAACATGGTTTTAATTCTATTATTCCCTCTCGTTGTAGGAATGATGGTGAATAAATTCCTTCCTGTTGTCAGCAAAAAAATATCCAGCCCAATTCGATTAGTTTCTATGTTGATGTTAACCGGATTTATTATAGGGGCTGTACTCAACAATCAAGATGGGTTTGCCGCTTACCTGGGAGATGTTTTTTGGATCGTGCTGTTGCACAACGGACTTGTATTAATACTGGCATACTATTTTAGCAGAAGTTTAAAAAATGATGAAGCGGTAAATCGCACTGTTGCCATTGAAACCGGAATACAAAATTCGGGATTGGGATTGATTCTCATTTTTAATTTCTTTGATGGCAATGCTTCAATGGCTGTGGTTGCAGCCTGGTGGGGTGTCTGGCATTTAATTTCAGGCTTTGTTTTCGCTTACATTGTTCGCAAGCGAGCGCCCGTTTTATCTTGATTAGGAGTGATTCAAAAAATAATCTACCGCACGTTAAAAAATTATTCTGGATTTGCCTTGTGGTTTTACTTCAAGCGTTGGCAGGTACATGAGCATGCCCCCATTCCAACTGGACCAGTCATCTTTGTAGCCACTCATCAAAATGCATTTCTGGATGCGGTTATCATGGCGTGCAGCACAAAGCGCGACCCCTGGTTTATAACTCGTGCCAATGTATTTAATAAACCTCTCGTTAAAAAAATTCTTGCCATTCTTCAAATGTTACCTGTCTATCGTTTCCGCGATGGATTTAGTACACTGCGTAAAAATGACGAAACAATTGATACTTGTGCAACCTTGTTATCCAAAAGTGAATGTATTTTGATTTTTGGAGAAGGTAATCATAATGACCGATGGTTTCTTCGTCCCCTTCAAAAAGGCTTTGCGCGAATAGGAATTGCTGCAGAAGAAAAAAATGATTGGAAGCTTGGCGTAAAGATAGTGCCCGTAGGTATTCAATATGATTCACATACAAAGTTCCGTTCTCGCGTATTAGTAAATTTCGGAAAACCTATTCTGATGAGTGAAGTTTGCAGCTCCTTAAACACCAATCAACAGAATATTGATACACTTATTAAGCGCACCGAAGATGAGTTACGGTCATTGATTTTACACATTCCTCCCGATCAGTACGAAACCAAGATTATTGATTTTAATGCGCATCGTAAAATAAAATCTGATCTGATTGATCAATTGAATGCAGATCAAGCCCTGGTGAATAGCGACCACATTCAGGGTAAAACAATTATTGATAAACCAACCTTCAACAAATGGTTTAATCCATTCTTTGTATATCAATTTATTAACCACCTGTTACCTTTTGGAATTTTAACTTGGATCTTAAAAAATAAGGTATCCGATCCTCAATTTATTGGGTCGCTTAAATTTGCATTAGGTATGATTTTAGTTCCTGCTTCATACCTACTCCAAACAACAATTTGTTTTCTGATTTCCGACTCGCTGCTTATCACAAGCATTTATTTTATTTCATTGCCATTAAGCGTATTGGCCAGGCGTTAGTTAATCTCTCGCTCAACAAGCCCAATTCCTAAACTTTTCAATTCCAATAATATTGGTGTATAAAATTCTTTTAATACCGGGATTACCACACCCCGGCTATTTAACTTACCCTGCAACAAAAGTTTAGCGGCAATCCCTAAAGGCAAGCCTACCGTTTTTGCCATGGCTGTGTTCGTTTCATTCTCACCAATTGCTGTTAAGTGCGCTTGCACTTCTTTTTGAATTCCATTATGTGAGAATAAAAAACGGTGCCACATTACAATTAAATCTTTATCGGCAGGTTTCAATTTCCACTTTTTATTCAAGATATGTTCCAGAATCTGCGCAGGGGTGCCGCTGTTCAAACCAACAAGTTCATCTGTAAAAAAGCCACTCCAAATAAATTTTTTTAGTTCTTCACTTTGGAGCGATATCTTATATATGGAGCATATTTTTTCTTCGATCGATTCGGTAGCATGATACCGCAAAAAGGAATTAATAAAATCGCGATGCGTCATTGTGGACACATGCTCCATTTGATAAGTATCTTCACAACATCCCATTTGAACCAGAATATTCCAAGCAGAGCAAAAACCTTTGTTACGAAGGGTTCCACGAAGCATCGTTTCAATGCCTTGCAACCCATAGGTTTCCATATACTTAAGTGAATCGCGATTCCCATACCCTTCAAACTCTCCATATCCTGGAACATTGATTTCGGTTGTGCGTAAAAAAAGCTGCTGATAAGGAATGAATTTGTATTGGCCATGTTCCAAAAATTTTGCTGTGCCTTGGCCAGCCATCACTACGTTGCGTGGGTTCCACGTGAATTTATATCGCCATGGATTTTCAGGATCCGTTTCTGGCGCAATTAAACCGCCCGTAAATGATTCGAACGATGTTACAGTGCCCCCTTCGCTTTTGATTCGATCAATCACTTGCATGCCACTCATGTGATCTATACCAGGATCAAGCCCGCATTCATTCAAAAAGAGAAGGGCATTCGATTTAGCTTCTGCATCTAGCATTTTCATTTCATCGCTCACATAACTGGCTGTGAAGAAATGTTTTTTCTCTGTCACACAAATTCTTGCCGCTTTAATATGAAGATGCGGAGGCAATAAAGATATCACGACATCTGCGGAAGCAATTTCCTTACTGCTACTCTCCTGATCTTCGATATTAAATTCAATCGCACACCCCGAAGTGTGACCTTTCATGCGCTCTGCTGCCAACTGTTTAGAAATATCCCCTACAGTAACGGTCCACTCGTTTTGTATAGATTGGTTCAACAAATAACTTATTAGTGCCGAAGAAGACCTACCCGCGCCCAATACCAGAATATGTTTTTTCATCCCTCTAAATTATAGAAGGATAAATTAAAGGAATTAGAGTTAATATTTCCGAACAAGCCAGAGGTTTATTATCTTTCTAATCCAAGAAAATATTCATTCACATGAAGGGATTCGAAACTTTCAAATCGTTAGATGAGCTTGATACCGAATCAAAATATTTGATTCACAAAGCCAAGGAAGCTGCGCACCATGCCTACGCACCCTATTCTAAATTTCATGTGGGGGCTGCCTTAATTTTAGACGATGGGACTTTAGTAACGGGATCGAATCAGGAAAATGCTTCGTATCCATTGTGCATGTGTGCCGAACGTATTGCATTGTATGTGGCCGCAACCCAACATGGCGGTAAGCGAATCATGAAAATCGCCATTGTAGCCCATAAGAAAAATCATAAAGAACTTTCAGCAGCCGCTTCATGCGGTGCCTGCAGGCAGGTAATGGCTGAGTTTGAGGAACGTCAGAACAAACCCTTTGAAGTAATCATGCATCACACCGATAATCAATGGATAAAATGTGCTTCGGCCAGTTCGCTGCTACCTTATGCTTTTAATAAGGAAAGTCTTAAAGAATGAATTCGGCTTGAAACAAATTGATTTAATGTTTATTTACCTTTCCTTTACATAAAATTGACTTTACCCTTAAGCCTGTGTCTCCACTACTACTTGCTGCCGATGAACTTACCCCATCTGTAGAATTCGACAAAAAAAAGGAAATTTTCAATATCGAAGGAAAGTCCCTTCTTGATAACCCTGCTCCATTTTTCGCCCCCGTGCAAGATTGGTTTAAAGAATACTGTAAGGAGCCAAATACCAGTACCGTGCTGACTGTAAAATTTGAGTACTTCAATATTGCCACTTCACGCGAAATACTGGATCTATTGAAAATGTTGGAAACTGTTCCAAAGCCAAAGGTGATCTGGCAATTTTTAGAAGATGATGAGGATATGGAGGAATCGGGTCAGGAATTGGCTGAATTAGTTCGTGTTCCTTTTGAATTTCAACCTTATTAAATTGTCAACCCCTTATCATTTAATTGTTATCAAAGCTAACTCATGAGTGAAGAGATTCTTAAAGCATTAACACAACTCTTTGCAATCATTTCTAAACAAGATGGAGGTGTATCCGATAACGAGCGCGGATTTGCCCTAAATTTCTTTCAACAAGAACTTGAAAAATCTGCTGTTGATGAATATTTAAAACTGTATGATACCATTTCAGGTTATAGTGAACAAACCGGAAAACACATTGATGATCGAAGCAACCAGCCGACTTCCGTAAAGGACTCTATCCGGACGCTCGCTATCTGTAAAAAAATCAATAAAACACTCACCCAAAAACAAAAGGTAGTTGTATTAATAAAAGTTCTTGAATTGGTTAGTTCCGATAAACAGTTCACGAATCAACGCATGGAAATTGTAAATGCCGTCTCAACGGTATTCAATATCATTAAGGATGAATATCGTTTGATTGAAAGTTTTGTTGTATCGGAGAAAGTAAGTTCCCTTGATTTCCCTGACATTCTTATTGCCAATGAGGGTAGCGAAAAATCGGCACCGCTTCAAAAACATTTACATGCACATGTAGATGGCCACCTGGTATTCATGCATGTGAGCAGTGTTGAAATGTATTTTGTGAAATACCTGGGCAAAGACGATAATAATTTGAACGGCTTTATCATGAAGCCAGGCCGTGTGTATTTATTTTCGCAAGGAAGTATTATAAAAACGCCAGATGGCGGTGCGCTATACTACAGCGATTTAATTGCAGACTTCAATGAAGAAATACAAACCATAAAACTTTCCTTCAAAGCAACCATTGAAGAATTTACATTTCGCAATGGGGTGGTTGGGCTTCGTAACGTAAAAATTAATGAAGGTCCTGGCAAACTGATTGGTATTATGGGAGCCAGCGGTGCTGGCAAAACCACCTTACTTAATATTCTCGCTGGTTTGGAAAAGCCTGGAAAGGGTTCTATTAAAATTAATGGTTTTGATATCCATGATGACAAAAATAAAGTTGAAGGCATAATCGGGTACGTAGCTCAGGATGATCTGCTAATTGAAGAACTTACCGTATTTCAAAATCTCTATTACAATGCCAAGCTTTGTTTTGCAAAGTTACCTGAAGCCGAAATTCAAGAACGGGTAATGAAGGTGTTAAGGGACTTAGGTCTTGACCACCGGAAAGATTTAAAAGTCGGCAGTATTCTGGATAAGCAAATAAGCGGTGGCCAGCGCAAGCGTCTCAACATAGCTCTGGAACTTATTCGTGAGCCTGCTATTTTATTCTTGGATGAGCCTACTTCAGGGTTATCCTCTCGTGATTCCGAAAATGTAATTGACCTTTTGAAAGAACTTTCGCTGAAGGGAAAATTAATTTTTGTTGTCATTCATCAGCCTTCCTCAGACATCTACAAGATGTTTGATAAGATGATTATTATGGATACGGGAGGATTCCCAACATTTTATGGAAATCCGGTGCAGGCAGTTACCTATTTCAAAAAAGCAACCAATCAAGTTGATAGTAATCGGGGCCAATGTGAAGTGTGTGGCAACGTAAACCCCGAACAAATTTTTAACATTATCGAAGCCCGTGTAGTAGATGAGTATGGGCAGCCAACTAATAAGCGAAAGATAACTCCGGTGCAATGGCATGAAATGTTCAGAAATCAATTCAAGCCATCGGTGGTTGAAGAAACCCGCGAAGAGCCTCCTAAAACATTGCTCCTTCCTTCGCGGTTAAAGCAAACCGTCATTTTTACAACGCGGAATTTTCTTTCAAAAATTAGTAACAGACAATATTTACTGATTAATTTATTGGAAGCCCCTTTGCTGGCCATTCTCCTAGCGTTTATCATTAAATATAAAAGTGCACCAGACGGTAAAGAATACATCTTCCGCTACAATGAAAATTTACCAGCCTTTATGCTGATGGCGATTATCGTTGCCCTTTTTATGGGACTTACCGTAAGTGCCGAAGAAATTATCCGAGATCGTAAAATTCTAAAACGGGAATCCTTCTTAAACCTAAGTTGGAATAGCTATCTGCTTTCCAAACTGGCAATTCTATTTCTTTTGTCAGCCATCCAAACTTTTACCTTTATAGCCATTGGTAACTGGATTCTTGAAATTCAAGGAATGACGTGGGCATTTTGGTTAGTGTTGTTTACAACATCTTGTTTTGCCAATGTGCTAGGCCTTAACATCTCCGCTGCATTTAATTCTGCAGTGACCGTTTATATTTTAATTCCTTTGCTTTTAATTCCTCAAATGATCTTGAGCGGAGTCATCTTTGATTTTGATAAACTTAATGATGCATTAAGTACAAAAGGAAAAGTACCTGTAGTAGCCGATATGATGACCTCGCGATGGGCGTATGAGGCCATGGCTGTGCATCAATTTAAAAACAATGAGTATCAAAAAGGATATTATGAATATGAACGTGAAGAATCGCGAGCCGATTTTAAATCAGCTTATCTGGCCGATGAACTAAAGAAGCGAAATCAATTCCTTGTCGACAACTTCCAGAGTAAAGATGATTCTATTCAAAAGCTGGTTGCCGTAAATAAAAATATTTTATACATAGAATTAAAAAATGAACCCTTTAAAGAGGGAATCTCACAACTTGATTTGAAAGATATTTTTGTTGGCACAGGCTACTCAAAAGAAATTAGCAATCAGTTAGACACTTACTTTGATTATTATGAAAAGCACTATCAGAAAACTTATAATGCATATAGTGATTCAATTGAAATGAAAATGGCTTTCTACGATAAACAAGGATTTGATATTCAAAAAGAGAAAAATGCATTCTTTAATGAAAGCCTTTCCGATCTGGTTCGGAACATTTCAACCAAAGAAAGGATTATGGAGTACAAGGGACAACTAGTTCAAAACGTGAATCCTGTTTTCCAATCGCCAAAGCCAAAAAACATATTTGATTACAGGACAGCCTTTTTCTTTCCTGAAAAGAATCTATTGGGATTAACCTTGACTACCTTTTCCTTCAATTTATTGGTAATCTGGGGCATAACCCTATTGTTGTACCTGGCACTCTATTTTGAATTGCTGAGACGCTTTGTTGATATCTTTGAAAAAGTTAACCTTTCCTTAAGAAAATAGCGGCTTATTTAGCTGTTTGCTAACGAGGTCATAATTCTTATTTTTGTAATCAATCCTAGTACTATGAGATTAATCGCAATTGGCATTGTTGTTTTCTTATTAGGCAGTTGCTCGTCAGGAAAAAAGCCCGATGAGCAGGCCTTCCTTGAGAGCTTAGATTCTACAAACGCATCTGGGCCCGGAGTTGATGAAGAGGTGATCAATTCAATCCTCGAACAGATACCGAGCCCGATAGAGATATCGATGTTACTAAAAGAATCTGGCTCCAAATACAATGAGGCAATTCTTAACTCTTCCAACAATCTCCCTAAGTATAACAGTAATTATAAAAAAGCGCTTAATCTGGGTGTTTATGGCACCGACCTGGGATACACCAATATTTTTGGCAGAAATCAGGATGGTATTAAATACATCACATCCATTAAATCGCTTGCCGATGAATTGAACATTGGTCAGTTCTTTGATATTGGAACGATCGGTCGACTAGCAACCAATAGCAAGAATTTAGATTCATTGCTTCTGATCACCACTATGAATTTTAATCAGATCAACCACTACCTTCAATCTCAAAGCCGGGATAACCTGAGCGTGCTGCTTCTGACAGGAGGTTGGTTAGAGGCCATGCAAATAACCTGTCAAACGGCTGCAAAAAATCCAGATAGTGCCGAACTCAAAGAAACGATTGGAGAGCAAAAAATTATTCTGGAACAGATCATGCTACTCTTCACTTTTTATCAAGGCGATGAAAATATGGCAAGCCTTTCGACTGATCTTGATTTATTGAAAAAAGCCTATGATAAAATAAATATCAACTATACCTACAAAGAATCCACCATGGAAATTGTAAATGGCGTGGCCGTTATAAAAGATAATAGTACCACCACCATAGATATCACAAAAGAAAACGTTGAAGAGATTAAAAATATCATCAACGAAATCAGAACTAAAGTTATCAGTTAATAAAGTTTCTCACTCAACTATGAAAAAGATAGCATTTCTATTACTGTCCATTCTGTCTGTCGCTGCCAACTCAAATGAACTTGTTGACCAAGCGTGCGATTCAGATAACCTAGCCAATGCATGCATTCCAAAACTTTCAAGCGGTTTCAACTTCTTAAAAAGTTATAAAGTAAATGGAGAAGCTAAAGATAAAGTTGAGTACAGCTATGTATTTACAAAAGGTACTCAATACATGATCAATATCTGCCCTAACGGAACAACTCCAGATGGTGTAGTGGTTAGTATCTTTGACAAAGAGCGCAACAAGGTTGCCAGCAGTAAAATCAATGGACAATTCATTTCGGCCATTGCCTATCCATGCAACGCCACTGGCATTTATTACATTCAATATACGTTTGATGAGCCGTCTAGCCATTGCGCAGGGAGTGCATTAGGATTTAAGCGATAACCTCATCATGAATAAAATTAAACGGCTATTGGTTTACCGATAGCCGTTTTTGTTTTAAATCCATGGGCATGACAATTCAGGAAACAGATTTTAATTTTAAAGCAAGGTATTATAAGCTTGGCACGATTACTCCTAACACCAAAAAAGTTTGGTTTGTAATTCATGGGTATGGTCAATTAGCGCAATACTTTATCAAGAAGTTTTCAGTTCTTGAAAATCCAGAAACCTGTATTATTGCCCCCGAAGGACTTTCTCGGTTTTATCTTGAAGATGTAACCAAGCGCAGTCAATCTGGAAATAACAAAGTAGGCGCTACCTGGATGACCCGCGAGAACAGGTTGATGGATATTGAAAATTACCTCACCTATCTGAATGCGATGTACACAAAAGAAATTCCTGAAGATTTTGGAGGACAGGTTACGCTGCTTGGATTTTCACAAGGTGGTGCTACTGTTTCGCGTTGGGCCTTAGATGGTAAGATAAACTTCCATCGGCTAATTCTTTGGGCAGGCCTTTTTCCTAATGATATGGACTTTGATAAAGGAACTTCTTTGTTCAAGAAAAAAGAAGTGATTGAAGTTTATGGCGATCAGGATCCATTTCTTACTGATGACCGTTTAAGGGAAATGAAAGACCTGAACAAAAAACTCAACTTAGAGCCAACGCTCGTTCGGTTTAACGGTGGCCATGAAATTGATCAGCTGACATTATTGCAATTACATTAAACGCCTAAATCTCCGCCATCAGAAATCTCGATCAACAACAATTTAACCTCCTCGGCTTTTGCATGTTCGCCCATTTTTTCGAACGACATAATAAGATTTCGCAACGCTCTTCTAATAATATCAAGATTGCTGCAGGGCTCGAAGAATGATGGCTGCGGAACCATGTGGAGCTCGTGAATATAATTCTCTATGTCCTGTTTAGAGAAGATTAAACCCCGGTTAAACGCATTAATGTAAAACTGATGGTTATCGTCTTTATAGGTTAGAATAAACAAGTTAGGCAAGTTAACGCCCTGCACAGGTAATTTAAGTTTTTGGGCTACCAACAAATAAATAACACACAACGTAATTGGATTTCCCCTGCGTGTTTCAAGCACAATGTTAATCATGGAATTTCCTGGTGAATGAAAATTCTTTGTATTGGCGCCAAACTTCAGTTTATTAAAAATTACACTATTAATAACCTTAACCTGATCAAACGCATACAGATCAGGTCTGAATTCTAACCAGGCATCATAATAGATTTGCTCAAGGTCTTGCTTAAGTTTCTCCAAATCAATATCCGGATATTGATACGTTGCCAAAATCCACATACCGGTAAGCAAATCTTGATCTTCAGTTGCATGCCATTTTTTTAATCGCTCCTTAACCAACTCGTATTGTAGGGTATGAATCAGTTCTTCAATGCGTCCCTGAACGGAGGGGTTAAGATTGCTCTCCCATTCTTTCTCTAAGAAAGGAATAGCTTCGGTACCTAAGGATAGAATTTTTTCCTGAACGTGAGTGGCAATTTGTCTGTCCTCATCATCCAGCAGGGAAACCAATGCCTTTAATTCATTCTCTGACATGAATGCAAGAATATAAAAAATTTCAATTCATTACACAGACTTTTTGAAAAGTTCGACCTACGTCTGAAACACTCCTACGTTAAATTTTTCTATAGGAGCATGATTTGCGGCTGCTATTCCAGTAGAAATCACCTGCCTTGTATCAAGAGGATTAATTACACCGTCTACCCAAAGGCGTGCGGCTGCATAATACGGGCTGAGTTGTTCTTCATAACTTTCCGTTATTTCCTTTAGCAGTTGTTCTTCTTCTTCTTTTGTAATGATTTTACCTTGCGCCTTTAATGTGCTCACGCGAATTTGCAATAATGTTTTTGCTGCCGAGTTTCCGCTCATTACAGCAAGTTGAGCGGTTGGCCACGCATAGATTAAACGTGGGTCATAAGCCTTTCCACACATGGCGTAGTTGCCCGCTCCATATGAATTGCCCAGCAAGAAAGTAAACTTAGGTACTGTTGAGTTTGCCATGGCATTAACCATCTTAGCTCCATCTTTAATGATGCCGCCATGCTCGGCATTGCTTCCTACCATAAACCCACTCACATCTTGTAAAAAGACAAGCGGAATTTTACGTTGATTACAATTCATAATAAACCGGGCTGCCTTATCGGCCGAATCGGAATAGATTACACCGCCCATTCGCATCTCGCCCTTCTTTGTTTTTACAATTTTACGCTGATTGGCAATGATGCCTACTGCCCAACCATCTACTCGCGCAAAGCCGCACAGCAATGTTTTACCATACAGCTCTTTATATTCATCAAATTGTGAGTCGTCAACAATGCGCTTAATAATATCAAGCATATCGTAAGGCTTAGCACGATCAGATGGCATTAATCCTATGATCTCTTGCGCATTTTCCTTTGGGGGCAATGGTTTAATGCGACTAAACCCGGCAAGCTCGGGAGTTCCAATTTTATCAAACAATTTCCGAATGTGATCCAAGCATGCTTGATCGTTTGGAAATTTATTATCTGTTACACCTGAAATTTCACAATGCGTAGTTGCACCACCCAATGTTTCGTTATCGATGTCTTCGCCAATTGCAGCCTTCACCAAATACGATCCTGCTAAAAAAATGGATCCCGTTTTGTCCACAATCATGGCTTCGTCCGACATGATGGGCAAGTAAGCCCCACCCGCAACACAACTTCCCATAATGGCGGCAATTTGCACTATACCCATGCTGCTCATCTTGGCATTGTTTCTAAACTGTCTTCCGAAGTGTTCCTTGTCAGGGAAAATTTCATCCTGCATAGGAAGGAAGACGCCCGCACTATCCACCAAATAAATTATGGGCAAGCGATTCTCCATCGCAATTTCCTGAGCTCTTAGGTTTTTCTTTGCTGTAATCGGAAACCAGGCACCTGCTTTTACAGTAGCGTCATTAGCTACAATTACGCACTGACGGGAGCTTACAAATCCAATTCCAACAATTACCCCTCCTGAAGGACACCCTCCTTGTTCGGTATACATACCCTCACCCGCAAACAATCCTATTTCCAGAAATTCAGATTTCTTATCGATTAAATAAGCTATTCGTTCGCGGGCAGTAAGTTTCCCCTTCTTGTGTTGATCTTCAATTTTCTTTTCACCACCCCCTAACCTGGTTTTCTTTTCTTTTGATTTCAGCATAGAGCATAATTGCCTTAGCTGGTCTTCATTTTTATTGAATTCCAGATCCATGAATTAAAGATGTTTAGTGAAAAATCAATTCTTTTGTTTTGCCTCTTGCTTTTTCCGATCGCGATCAATCTTATTTTTACTCTTACCTAAGGGAGCCAGGAAGTGTTTTGGATTATCATCGAAATGCTTGGCAAGTGTATCCAGGTTCATGAGCAACTTGTTCAGGTTTACATACAATGAATCTTCCGTCATCAATTTACTGAACGTGCTGTTTTCTTTTCCTACCTTATCCATGATTACATTCAATTTTTCCATGGCTTGCCGGGCTTCGGCTACTGTTTGATTCAATTGTATACGCTTCAGCGAGTCGGAGAACACTTTAAGATTTGCCATTGTTGGCTTGAGTTCTTCTAAAGTGCCGTTAAGGTTAGTAGCTACTGATTTAAAACTTGTGGAGAGTTCTTGCACGGTTGCATTGGCTGTAACAAGAGTTCTATTAAGCAAAATTGGAGTAGCCTCAAGTCTTAAGAAAATCGTATCCAACTTCTGTGAGTTTTTAGTCAGGTTATCTAAAATGATGTTTACTTTTCTCAGTGTAGTACCTACGTTATCTGCTACCGGTGTTGCCGTTTCGGAAAGAAGATCAAGCATGCCTTTAGCAACCACTGCAATCAATGTATCCTTTGGGTTAAGTGGCTTGGTAACTGTACCGATTGAAAGTAGAATTGATTTTCCGCCTAAGAAATCGCTGTTTAAGATAGCTTGCGTAGAGTCACCCAATTTAATATCTGAGTCGATCATCAACTCCACTAATACCTTGTTTTGTTTATTTTGCATGATGTTGATGTGGCTCACACGACCTACAGCAAAGCCATTTACCAGCACCGGATTGGAAACCGCCAACTCATCAATGTTATCATAAATAACATAGTACTTGTTGGTTGCCGAGAAGAAATCTATTCCTTTCAAAAAGTTGAATCCAAAATAGAGCAACACCAACGTAACGGCCACAAACAGGCCTACTTTAAATTCTTTATTCTTCACAGATCATTAATTTAAGGATTCAATTTCGGCTTTATATTCTTTAAATGCGCGATAAATGCCTGAGGCTATCAAATCCTGACCATTTTCGCTGGCAAGAAACATCTCTTCTTTATCATTCGATAAAAAGCCAGTCTCAACTAAAACACTTGGGGTTGTGGTCATCCACAAAACGAGAAAGCCAGCTTGTTTTACACCCCGGCTTGAACGGCCCACTTTAGTTTTAAACTGATTTTCCACCAATTGAGCAAATCTCAAACTATTTTCCTGATAAGCACTCTGGTTCAACGAAAAAAGGATGTAAGACTCCGGACTGTTTGGATCAAAACCTTCATACTTTTCTTTGTAATTCTCATCCATCAGGATAACTGAATTTTCACGCTTAGCCACATCAAAGTTACTCTTATCCTTATGTAAACCCATTACATAAGTCTCGGTTCCGTAGGCATTAGCTCCTACAATTGCATTTGCATGGATACTAATAAATAAATCTGCTTGATTTTTATTTGCCAAATCGGCCCTATCCTGAAATTCAATGTATTTGTCGGTTTTTCGGGTATAAAGAACTTTAACCCCAGCCAGGTTATCTTCAATATACTTGCCTGTTTTAAGGGCAATTTTTAGTACTACATCCTTTTCCTGTGTTCTTTTTTTTCCAATTGTGCCCGGATCTTTACCTCCATGGCCGGCATCAATAACAACCGTGCGAACTTTAAAGTCCTTTTGAAATGAAAAAAGAGGGAGAGTAACTAAGGCTGATGACTTCTGAATAAATTCTCTTCTCTTCATATTTGACTTTTTTGGCAAGAAGTAAAATTTAGCAAGGTTATTGCTTTTAGGATGAGCTTTGCTCCGATATTCTTTACTGGCTTACTGATGGCTAATGTATTTGCAATAACTTTGTGTAAAGTTGTGAATTTTTCACTAAAAGCTAAACCCCTGAAAGTAGAATCAGAGCCTATGGGCGTTGTGTTGCGTTTCATTTTCACACTTTTTTTTATTTCTCTCTGCTATTTGAGTGTTGCACAGGTAGAAAAACCAGTCCGTACCCCACCGGGTAGTCTTCCTGTTAAACAGGATACCTTGCGCCCACCTGACCTTGGTGCAAACAAAAACGATACCGCAACTGTAAAATCTGATTCATTGAAGAATCAACCCAAGAGCCCGATTGAAACTACCATCACGTATTCAGCGCGCGATTCCATAAACTCAAACCTCGAACGAAAAATCATAAAGCTTTATGGCGATGCCCACGTAAAATATGGAATCATTGAGCTACAAGCCGAAGAAATTGTAATTGATTACGAGGCGTCAACCATTACAGCACATAGCCGAACAGATACCAGTGGCCGACAGGTGGGGTACCCCATATTTATAAATGGAGCTGAGAAGTACGAGACTAAGGATATGGTCTATAACTTCAAAACCAAGAAAGCAAAGATTTCGGAAGTAGTAACTGCTCAAGGGGATGGGTTTCTCCATGGAGAAATAGTTTACAAAAATGAAAAGAACGAATTGTTCACCATTAACAATGCCTATACAACTTGCAATCTCGCACATCCACATTATCGCATTATCTCCAAAAAAGTAAAAGCCATACCTGGCGATAAGATGGTTTCGGGACCTTTTTATATGGAGTTTAATGATGTGCCCACTCCACTGGGATTTGCCTTTGGAATTTTTCCGGCTCCGCGAAAAAGTGCATCGGGTATACTAATGCCTTCGTATGGTGAGGAGCGAAGAAGGGGTTTCTTCTTGCGCAACGGGGGTTATTTCTTTGATGTAAATGAATATTTCAAAGTTGCTATTAGAGGCGATGTATATTCCAAAGGTGGCAGTGCGCTATACCTGACTACAAATTATAATACCCGATATAAATACACCGGGGCGTTCAATTTTTCATTTACTAATAACATTAATAATGATCGGATTGAATCTCCAACCAAGTCGAAAGATTTTAGAGTTACCTGGTCGCACACCCCACAAAGCAGGGGGAGTAGCCGATTTGGCGCATCGGTAAATGCAGCCAGTTCGAGTTATAACACAAATAATTTCCTTGGGGTCAATTCAAGTGCTCAATCTGCGCGCATCGATAATACCACACAAAATTTGAGTTCAAACATCAACTATAGCAAGTCATTTCAAGGCACACCCATTAGCATGGGTATAAACCTACGCCACAATCAAAACCTAAGCACAAAACAAGTTGATTTACCAATGCCCGATGTTAGCTTAAATGTAAATAACCTTTACCCTTTCAAAAATGCTGAGAGCATGTTTTTGCAGAACATAAGCACCCGTTACTCTATGAATGGTACCAATCAACTTACCAACAACCTGGGTCGCATTAATGGAAGCACAACCGACAGCATTGCTCCTTTTACGTTCGAGAATCTCCCTTACTTTTTTAAGAATGCTAAGAAAGGCGTACGGCATAGCATTCCTCTTAGCACGTCCTTTAAGGCTTTAAAGTTTTTGACGATTAGCCCAAGTATAAATTATGATGAACGCTGGTACTTTGACAAGTTAGATTGGGCTTATAATGATAGCAGTAAAATCTTTACCTCCACAAAAATCAATGGCTTTAATCGAGTTTATAATTATTCGGGAGGAGCAAGTTTAACAACGCGTATTTATGGTATGTACTTGTCTAAAAATCCCAACAGCAAGGTGAAGGCTATCAGGCATGTAATCAACCCCTCTGTGAGTTACAGTTTCCAGCCTGAGTTTGGAGGCACCAAGTATGGATACTACCAGCAGTTTACAACCACTGATGGAGCAGGTAACGTAACCGAAGTTCTTAAATCGCGGTATGAAGGCTATGTGTATGGAGCACCTGGCTCCGGAAGAAGCAGTGCTATTGGCTTTGGAGTGAATAACAATATTGAATTGAAAGTAAGAAGTGCTAAAGATACCGTAGATCGAAAAATTGCTTTGTTCAATACGCTTTCAGTAGGATCGTCTTATAACTTTCTTGCTGATTCATTCAAACTGGCTAACCTATCCCTGTCTGCAAACACAAACATTTTGCAAGACAAAATCAATTTGAATTTCAGTGCTACGCTTGACCCGTATGAATACCGGATGATCATTACAGATTATGGAGATCCTGAAACCAAGACAAATCCAATATATTCTGAAAGAAGAATTAGCCGGTATGTTTGGAACAACGGAAAGTTAGGTCGAATTACACAAGCAAACTTTGCCTTTAGCACCAACCTAAATCCAAAGGGTCAAAAGAGTGATACCGATAGCCGAAGTAAAATTGCCAATTCGCAAATGTCGGATAGTGACAAAAAATTCCTGTTACAAAATCCTGATACCTATGTTGATTTTTCGATTCCCTGGAATCTGCGCATAAGCTACAACGTAGATTATGCCCATCGTGAAAATGCCGGGCCCACTATTACTCAAGCCATGCGCTTTAATGGCGATTTATCATTAACTGAGAAATGGAAGGTTATTTTCAACTCGGGTTACGATTTCGAAAATAAAGCCATTACCCAAACTCAGATTAGCCTTAACCGCGACCTACATTGTTGGCAAATGAGTTTGAGTTGGGTACCGTTCGGAACATACCAATCTTATAACTTTTCAATTGGTATCAAGTCAAGCATGCTTAGTGACTTGAAACTGGATCGTCAACGCAGTTTCTTTGATAATTAATTTGTAACCCACGAAGGCACTAGGGCCTGTGTGGATCAATTAAAGTAAATTCTTACTATGAGGGTTCGAATTGTAAAAAATTAAAATCTTCCACATGCTAAATGCCTTTGTGCCTCGGTGGTAAATTAGAGAACCCTATTTCAACCAACCCTCAATCTCTTCCAGTGTAGGATTTTGAACACCCTCCAACTTCAATTTCTTTCGCATGCCCGGAATATCATTGAAGAGTTTAGTGGCCTTCATATCTTTTAGCTGCGCAACCGTAGTGATGCCAAGTTTTTGAATGATAGGCATTAATTCTGCTCGTACGCCAATCTTACTAAAATCTTCGGCAGTACTTACTTCTACATGCTTCTCAGGCTTCATCTGCGGAAAGAAGATAACATCCTGAATGGACGATGAATTAGTCATGATCATGGAAAGTCTGTCAATACCAATACCTAATCCAGCGGTAGGTGGCATGCCATATTCTAAGGCACGAAGAAAATCTTCATCCAATGTCATCGCTTCTTCATCACCACGTTTGCCTAACTCAAGCTGTTCTTCAAAGCGTTCGCGCTGATCGATGGGATCATTTAATTCAGAAAATGAATTACAAATTTCTTTTCGATTACAAATTGCTTCAAAGCGTTCCACTAATCCCGGCTTGCTTCTGTGCTTTTTAGCAAGGGGCGACATCTCCAACGGATAGTCGGTAATGAAAGTAGGTTGCACTAAGTTATGCTCGCACTTCTCACCAAAAATCTGATCGATCAATTTACCCTTGCCCATCGTTGCATCCATCGGTACATGCAACTTCTTGCATGTTTCCCGTAAGGTGGCTTCGTCCATTTCCGAAATATCAATTCCTGTAAAATGTTCAATCGCTTCATACATGGTAAAGCGTTTCCACGGACGTTTAAAATCAATTACTTCTTTACCCACTTTTACTTCCGTAGATCCATGGAGTTTGATGGCCACTTTCTCAATCATTTCTTCCACCAGATCCATCATCCAATTGTAATCCTTGTAGGCAACATATAATTCCACCTGAGTGAATTCAGGATTATGAAAGCGCGACATGCCTTCGTTACGGAAGTCTTTAGAAAATTCATACACTCCGTTAAAACCTCCTACAATCAATCGCTTCAGATAAAGTTCATTGGCAATGCGCAAGTAAAGCGTCATGTCCAAGGTATTGTGATGGGTTTTGAAAGGTTTGGCTGCTGCTCCGCCATAGAGCGGTTGAAGAATAGGAGTTTCAACTTCCAGATATCCTTTGTCATTCAAATACTCGCGCATGGTGTTCACCAACTTAGTACGCTTTACAAAGGCATCGCGTACGTGCGGGTTCACAATCAAATCAACATAGCGTTGACGATAGCGTTGCTCGGGATCGGTAAATGCATCGTGTAGAACAACATTGCCTTGTTCGTCTGTTGTTTCCTTAACAACCGGCAATGGCCGAAGTGACTTTGATAAAATTTTAAAACTGGTGACGTGAATAGAGATTTCACCGGTTTGGGTGGTAAACACAAATCCCTTCACTCCTATGATGTCGCCAATATCTAAATGCTTTTTGAAAACAACATTGTAAAGTGTTTTGTCTTCACCCGGGCAAATATCATCTCTGCGAAAATAAACCTGAATGCGATCAGTTTCGTCCTGCAGTTCGGCAAAGGATGCATTGCCCATTACCCTGCGCGACATAATGCGACCGGCAATTGAGATGTCTTTATATTCAATCTTTTGATTCGGATAATGTTCATGAATTTCCGCTGCCGATACATTTACCTCAAATTGTTCGGCCGGATAAGGATTAATGCCCAGTTTGGCTAGTTCCTGAAGGCTTTGTCTGCGGATGATCTCCTGTTCACTTAACTGCATGTGCTCGATTTACTTTGAGGGGCAAAAATAAGGAATTCAGCCCTATATAATTGACAATTGACAATGATCAATTGTCAATCCTACTGCCCACGTCTTCTTTTCAACTCTTTGCGGATCAACGTAAGTTCGCGACTGCTTTGTCCGGCCACGGAAGTATTTTCTTCCGCCCGTCTGATCAGGTAAGGCATAACAAGTTCAACGGGTCCGTACGGAACGTACTTGGCTACATTATACCCAGCATTGGCCAGATTAAAGGAAATATTATCGCTCATTCCCATCAACTGTGCAAACCACACCCTCGGATCATTATTTTTCATACTGTGTTTCTCCATCAACACCGCTAAGTATTGATTGCTGTATTCGTTGTGCGATCCGCACATTAAGCTTATCCGTTGCTTGTTATCAATACAAAACGCTAACCCTTTATTAAAGCAATCATCAGTTGCTTCTTTGTTGGGATGAATGGGATTAGGATAATTCATTTTCTCAGCGCGCTCTGCTTCTTTCTCCATATAAGCACCCCGCACCATTTTTACCCCCAGGTAATAATTATGCATGGCTGCTGAATGAAATGCATTTCTCAAATTATCAAGCATATCCCTGCGGTACATTTGAAACGTATTGAATACAATCGTCTTTTCCTGATTGTATTTTTTCATCATGGAGTAGGCTACTTCATCAATCGGATTTTGAATCCAACTATCTTCCGCATCAATCAACACTGGAACGCCATATTCATGGCCACGTTTACAGATTGCTTCCACTCGTTGATGAAAATGCTCAAAAGCCTCTGTTTCTTCCGCGGTAAGCGTTTCTTTTGCTTGTACCTTTTCGAGCACCTCGGCATTTACCAACCCGGTGGCCTTAAACACGCAAAACGGAATAGCAGGATTACCTTTTGCCTTGTTGAGTGTTTTTAGAACCTCTTCCTTCGCTTTATCAAATCCTGATTCGGTATGCTCTCCTTCTGCCGAATAATCCAAAATGGTTCCAACCTTAAATTGAAACAGTGTTTGAATGGTTTTGTCGCTTTGGTCAATCGTTTCGCCTCCACAAAAATGTTCGAACACAGTAACCTTAATGAGTCCTTTTACAGGCAGGTGTAAGGCAAGACCCAACTTAGCAAGCCCTGTAGCTACACTCGAAATAAAGGGATGGTTAACCAGTGAGAAAATGAAATTAGCCTTTCTTAGCTCGCGGTCACTTTTATACGAAAAGGCCACTTGTGTATCGTCAAATCGAATTCCGGGTTTTACTTCCATGCAATGTTTATAGCGGCACAAATATAGTATTTCGGTTTGTGTCAAGTAATCACTCCTTCCTACGGGATTCACAGATTTCTAACCTCTTACCCATATTAAAGACTAGAATTGATTTAATTTGTCCAATCAAGTCAATCAAGTATAGTTTCATGTCTGTAATTTCCATCCACCCCAAACCTTCAGAGTTAATCACCAACTTCCTTAACGGGAAATCCTATTCCAAAATCGGGGTGTTGATGGATGTAAATACAGAGAAGTTCTGCTATCCCTTATTGAAGGATGCGCTTCCTGCTCACGAGGTTATCAGTATTGAAGGCGGAGAGGAACACAAAAATCTGGAAGCCTGCCAACAGGTTTGGGATAAGCTCACCCACTTTCATTTTGATCGCCATTCACTTTTGTTAATTCTGGGCGGTGGTGTAATTGGTGACCTGGGCGGATTTTGTGCAGCCACCTTTAAACGCGGAATTGATTTTGTCTTAATACCCACTACCCTTCTTTCACAAGTTGATGCAAGCGTAGGTGGAAAACTCGGCATCGATTTTCAGCAGTATAAGAATCATATCGGAGTTTTTTGCGAACCAGCCGCCACCCTTATCAGCCCAACATTTTTGAATTCACTGCCCGAACGGGAATTGCGATCAGGCTTTGCCGAGGTTATCAAGCATTGCCTTATTTCAGATCGGTCCATGTGGGATGTACTGAAGAAAAAATCATTGACCAACCAGGATTGGAATGTGCTCATCCCGCACTCAGTGGCCTTTAAGAAGGAGGTGGTTGAAACGGACCCCAAGGAAGGCGGGCTTCGTAAGATTTTAAACTTTGGCCACACGGTGGGCCATGCGGTGGAAAGCTATTTCCTTTCTAAAAACCGCATCTTTCATGGCGAGGCAATTGCCGTAGGCATGATCTGCGAATCCTTCATTGGCTGGAAAAAGAACCTTCTCACGAAAGAAGAACTTGATGAGATTTCGGCTTACCTGAAACAGATTTATCCAACAGTAACCTTGCCATCGGCACGCCAACCAATTTTGGACTTAATGAGTCAGGATAAAAAAAATAAAGGAAATAGGATATTAATGGCCTTGACCAAAGGAATCGGTCAGGCGGTGTGGGATGTGGAAGTTAGCGCAGAAGAAATTGATGCATCGCTTGATTACTATCAGTCGATTTAAACATACAGGTTTTCTGATTCATCAAACTCCTTAGTCGCTTTCTTAAAGGCCTGCTTTAGATCATCCGCTTTCTTCGCAACAAACTCTTTTGTTTTAGCTTTGCGATTACCCGTTAACAGCCAGGCAGCCAGCAAGGCTCCGCCCGCTGCCACTCCTAACCCAATTGCTACTTTACTTGTCGTTTTCATATTACCTTCAACCATTATTCAAATTAAATTGTTTCAACTCTCACAAAAAATCTTCTGATTAAAATTATTTTTAACACTCATTAAACGCTATACGTAATTGACTTCTTATCTATCTGTATCAAAAAAATCGCACCTAACTGGTATTACCCATAAGTTATCGTCATCCAAGAGCATTAGTAACCGGGCACTGATTTTAAAAGCATTGAGTGGAGACCAATCGATCGTTCGTAATCTTTCGGATGCACGCGACACCCAATTGATGAATCGGTTGATCGCCAGCGAAGACAAGATTATTGACGTAATGGATGCCGGCACTACCATGCGTTTCCTTACCGCTTACTTTGCCCTTTCGGGAAAAAATAAAATCCTTACCGGCACGGCCCGCATGAAGGAACGTCCTATAGGAATTCTGGTCGATGCCCTCAGACTTTTAGGAGCTACCGTTGACTACCTTGAAAAAGATGGCTTCCCACCTATTGAAACAAAAGGCTTTTCAACTCAACAGGTTGATGCCTTAACTATACCCGGCAATGTAAGTAGTCAATATATCTCAGCATTAATGATGGTAGCGCCCACCCTTCCGAAAGGTCTTACCATTACCCTTTCGGAGAAAATGGGAAGCGTGCCTTACTTTCAAATGACGGCTGCACTAATGGAACAATTTGGCGTGTGTTGTGATGTCGATTTACAGAGTCAACAAATTAAGATTGCCCCCACATCATACAAACCTGTCAACATCACGGTAGAGGCGGATTGGTCGGCCATTAGTTATTGGTATGGCTTTACTGCCCTGGCGGAAGAAGCAACCATTACGCTGCCCAATGTTTCTGAAAAATCGCTTCAGGGCGATCGTGTGATAGCGGATATAATGGACAAACTGGGTGTGTGTTCATCTTTTAAAAACAATCAGTTAATCTTAACGAAACAAAAAGCAGCTTATGAAATCAGCTGGGATTTTAAAGACTGCCCCGACCTGGCGCAAACAGTGTTTCCCGTTTGTGCAGCCAAAGGAATCACCGGCACCTTTACGGGATTAGAAAGTTTACGCATCAAGGAAACCGACCGTATTGCTGCACTACAAAATGAATTAGGTAAAATAGGTGCTACCCTTACCGAACCTCAAACCGGAACCTGGAAACTAACTCCCGGCAAGGTGCCCAATGAAGAGATATTCATTAACACCTACCACGACCACCGGATGGCCATGGGCCTCGCACCATTAGCCACTCTCACCAATCTTAAAATTGAAAGTCCAGAGGTGGTGAATAAATCATACCCCGGTTTTTGGGAGGATATGAGAACAGTGGGGTTTACGATTTCTGAGGGATATTGAATAGCTTTCAGAGCGAGTCTTTCTGCCTTATCCTTTTGCTTTAAGCTTCACATAATTCTCGAAAGTCATTTCTCCAATTTGTGGTGCAATAGTATCGTTTTGCATTACTTCAATGAAAAAGGCAAATTTATCATAGGTGTTCTTACTGAATATCTTAATCAGGGGTAATGTCATTTTGAAAAGTCTAATCGGAACTGTCCTAATCTTTTTTCCTCTTTTAATTTCACTTTGCACAATCTCGTTCAATTGCTTTCGCGTATAAATAGTTTTACCCCCTGCTTCTATTGTGCAGTTCGATTGATTGACACTGTTCACGACTACTTTAGCCAAGTCTCCTTCATATATAGGATTTGTTTTTTTATCTCCTTTACCAATGTGAACCAGCTGTCCTTTCTTGGCCATTTCAATTATATCAATAAAAGCACTAAAAATTGCAGGAGGCTTAATAATGGAATAATCTAATCCCGATTTCTTCAACAACTCTGCAAAGTCGTGATGAACCTTAAAGTACTCCAGATGTAAATATCTTTCAGAATGAAAGGCAGAAACATAAATAAATTTTTTGACTCCCGATTTTATCGATTCTTGAAGAATGTTTGCATTTCCTCGGTAGTCAACTTCTTCAAAAGAAGGTCTGCTTTTATCGTTTGGTGAGACACTTTTGCCTAGCGCTGAAACAACGATGTCTTGTGAAGCGATAATGTTGGCAAGGGACTCATTATTACATACGTCAGCTATAATATATTTTGTTGTAATGTCTTTTAAAGATTTTGCTTTTCCTTCATTTCTAGCCACAACGGTAAGATCGTAACCTTGCCTGACTAATTCCTTGGCAATCTCTTTTCCAAGATTTCCTGTCGCACCAAATAAAATAACTTTTCTCATTTTCAATGTTATTATAGTTTTCGAAAAGGAAGGGTAGCAAAATAAGCTGGCGCTTGAATCATCCGACTGCCATACCACGAGAACGGTTCACCATCTACCAAGTGAACAGAGGCGTTGGGAAGGAATTTAATAATTGATTTGAGATGGTCTTCTTTAAACGGATAAGGTTCAGATGATAATAAGACTAAGTCTGGGTTTAATTCCAGAAGTTGTTCCTCAGCTAAGGCTGGATATCTAAACTCTTCCACCGCGTTAATCCATCCAAGTTTTGAAATCATGGAATCAATGAAGGTGCCTTTGCCGGCAGCCATCCAGGGTTCGTGCCAGATTAAATAAAGAACTCGTTGTGGTTTAAAGGTTGGAAGTTTTTCAAAAGCATTATTAATGGATTGAATAATTTCGTTACCTCGCTCGGCACGATCTGTAATTTGAGCTACCAAACGAATCATCTCCAGGCCAGAATCAACATCAGAGACATCGCTCATCCATACCGGATACTTTCTACTTAGTTCAGCAATACCTATTTCATAGTTCTCTTCCTTATTACCAATAATAAGGTCAGGGTTAAGTTCGTCAATGGTATCAAGCCAAAAATTTTTAGTACCCCCTACTTTTTCTTTTTCCTTAAACCACTGGTGCGGATGGATACAAAATTTTGTGATGCCCACGACTTCCTCCTCTAATCCTAAATCATAAAGTAATTCTGTTTGCGAAGGCACAAGAGAGATGATCCGTTTGGGCTGGAATTGTATTTCTATTTTGCGGGATAATTGATCTGTGAATGAGGTCATTAAGAATTCAATTCTGAAAAAGTAGATGTCCTTTACTCTTATATCTTTCTTAGATCATCATGCCATGACATGGTCCTGATAATATTTACTCCTCATTCATTTAATATCCTGACGTAGATTGACAGTACTATTTTTTAATAATTTTCCTCTTTAGTACAACATCCCGACTTTTAAAAGTCAAAACATAAACTCCTGGTAGTAATGATTCTAAATTAATATCTAAACTTTCCTCATGTAATGTGCTTTCAACTAAAACCTCAATACCAATTGAATTAACAATTGAAATTTGCCCAACTAAACCTCCATTTTGAATAATTATCTTATTCTCTGCGGGATTTGGGTAGACATTAATTGAGGTCTCTGCATCCTCTCCAATACCAACAACTATGTATGAACTACCCGAAAGAGGTATTTTACTTAACTCAGTATTGGAATTAACAAATAAATCTCCAACAAAGTCAATTTCTTCAATTGGTTCAAATTTTATTGAAACATCAACTACTTGTCCAGGTGAAACCAGGAAATTTTCTGAAACAGTAAAAAAACCTTCTGGAAGTTCAATGCTTTCAATTTTTAAAACACCAGATCCAAAATTTTTAATTTGAAAACTTCTTTCTTCTGATTTACCAACCTCGACTCTTCCAAAATCTAATCTGCCATAGAGTTTAATTTCCGGTGTATCATCTTTAGTCAAAGTGAGTCCGCTTGTCGGAAAGCCGCCATTAATATCTTTAAAATTCTTTATGATTGAGAATCCATCCTTTATACTAAATCTATATACTGCTCCATCAGTATCACTATTGACATAATTTCTTTCCTTCTTAATTACCCCATAAAACAAGCTATCAGAAACATTGATCAGTCCATCAAGGGGAGTGTTATTTTCAGGTTTAAAATCGTAAAGTATTTCAAATTGAGATCCATCTTTTTTAACAGAAAAAATTGTCCCACCATGAAGAGCCCCTCCAAATACTGTAGTGCCAATTAATTTTTTAGCATCTTTGGTCATCACCAATTTACCAGTTGGTCCACTAGCGGTTGTATTAGCACCAAAAAAGAAAAAGTTGGAAAACTTTCTGCTTTCAAAATTATAATTAGAAATTATTCCACTGCTCATACCCTCTGTGCCATAAGCAGCCGTTGGTTCGTCTGAGTCAATTACCCACGAAGAATTTAGATAGTCTGGGGTAGTCACTTCACTCTTTAATTGAAAGTTAGAATCCATTAAGAAAAGTTTAGAGGATGTACCGTTTGTTAAACGTGCCGTCCCAAAATATTCCTTAGTAAAAAATTGATCTATACTACTTAGATATAAACTGGAGGAGGAGAATACCAACGAAAACTTCTTACCATTTACATCATACTCGAATATATGATTATCATTTTTAGTCGGATCATTCGTTTTTATGATTCCCAATAACTTGCCGTCAATATTTTCAACCAAATCACTATCACAACAAGAGAATTCACTTTGAAAATGATGGATCACCTCAAACTCATTAGAACTTAGGCTTATTTTATATAACGTACCTCTGCCAAAATCACCCCCTGAGTAGGTTGCCCCATAGATATTACCGTTGCTGTGTTTTACCAGTTTACCTGTTGGCTGCCCACCTTCAGCTGGATTAAACTCCTTTATTACTGTGCCCTGCTTTTCGATCTCGTCTACTTTTACAATAGCTCCTAACTTACTAATCCCTCCCGAATATGCAGTATAAAATAATTGGCCTGAAAGAAAAGTGAGCGTCACTGAATTCATTCCTCTATCTTTAGGTAAATCATAAATCTTGATAAATTCAGACCCGTCTGCTTTCAATTTATAAATTGCACCCAATTCATTTACTCCTCCTTGCGTTGTTGCACCGTAGACATATCCATTGGAGTAGAATAATTCATCACGAGGTCCTTTTCCATCAACATCTTTAAAATGATGAATTATCTGATACCCTGTTCCATTTGGATTTAATTTAAAAATTCCACCCCATTCAAATTGACCTCCATAATTGAAACTTCCAAATAATGTCCCATCTTCTGACTTAGTCAAGCCTCCATTAATGTCTCTTCCCTGGCTAACATCTGCGAAACCTTTAAGACTCGTAAATGAACTTCCATCCTTTGCTATTTTAAAAACTGATCCTCCAACAGGAGTACCGTATCCACTAGTTGTCGTTCCAAATAAGAAACCATCATTTCCTTCTATTAAGAACCCGTTTGGACTTGCCCCACCCCATGTTGCAAATGAATAAATAGTAGAAAATTGACTTGTAGCTGGGTTGAACTTAAAAATAGTACCATTATTAAATTCACCGCCAGAAGAAGTAGTTCCATAAAATTGATTATCTGAAGCAAGGAGCAATCCATCCTGTGGACATGTATTGCTAAAATGATAGATGGCAGTATAATCAGTGCCATCTTTATTAACACTAAATATGGAGCAACCATTTTGTGAGGCAGTTGTTCCGTATAGTTTGCCATTAAAACTGGTTATCACAGATTTTGGAGATTCACCACTAAATTTCTTAATGATTGAAAATTCTGTTCCATCTGATTTCATTCTAAAAAATTCTCCACCTTCAATACTGTTTTTATAGCTTGTGGTTCCATATAGATATCCATCATTAAAATCATTTAGTCTTCCTAAAGGATTCTTGCTTTCCAGCTTGAACTCTTTTACTATTTTAAATTCAGACCCATCCGAATTAAAATTATAAACTAGTCCAACACCATTTCCGCTGTAAGGCAGTGATCCCCAAACACGATCTTGACAATTTGTATCGTATATAGTTACTAAAAAGAATACTATACATAGAATTGACCTCATCGTGTCAATTACTTAATATATCTGAAGTCATGCCCAGGCTTTACCTGCAGCAACACATCGTACATCAGGTTGATCACATTCTCCACATCATCTTTATGCACAGTCTCCACCGTAGTGTGCATATACTTCAGCGGAAGCGAGATTAACGCAGACGCAACGCCTTCTGCTGAGTAAGCAAACGAATCGGTATCCGTACCCGTAGAACGTGACACGGCCTGACGCTGAAAAGGAATTTTCTTTTTCTGTGCCACATCAATAATCATCTTAAGCACATTGTTTTGAACAGCCGGACCATAACACAACACAGGACCTGCACCGCATTTCATGTTACCACTCTCCTTCTTATTGTACATGGGAGATTGTGTATCATGCGTTACATCGGTGCAAATAGCCAAATCAGGTTTTAGCCTGCGCGAAATCATTTCGGCACCGCGTAAACCAATTTCCTCTTGTACAGCATTCACTACATACAAACAGAACGGTAACTTCTTTTTATTCTCATGCAACCTGCGCGCTACTTCAGCAATCATGTAGCCACCCATGCGGTTATCCAGCGCGCGACCGGTTAAATAGTTTTTGTTTAGTTCAATCAACTCATCTTGAAACGTAGCTACCGTGCCTACATGAACACCCATTGCTTCAACTTCTTTCTTCGATTCGGCACCGATATCTATAAAGATATTTTTTAGCGTTGGCGCTTCCTCTTTCCCTGAATCGCGAACATGAATAGCCGGCCAGCCAAATACTCCTACTACGGGTCCTTTCTCGGTATGAAGATTCACACGCATCGAAGGCGCAATCTGATGATCGGAACCGCCATTTCTGCGCACGTAGATATACCCATCATCCGTTATATAATTTACAAACCACGAGATTTCATCAACATGGGCTTCAATCACCACTTTGTAGGCAGCCTTGGGATTGATAACACCCACAGCGGTTCCATACACATCCACGATGTAATCGTTGGTGTAAGGCTTTATGTAATCAAGCCAGATTTGCTGACCGCTTTGCTCAAAGCCGGTAGGTGAAGCATTGTTTAAATAATCGAACAGGAATTTTTTACTCTTTTTATCCATGTGGTCTAACATTTATTTCAAAACAAATCTATTAAATTGAATCAGGTATACCTATTTCTCCAACTCCTCAAAATCAATATCCATAACGCTAAACTTTTGCCAACCCACAAAATCAAAATGCCACCACTCTGATGCATTTACTTTAAAGCCATGCTTTTCCATGGCATCAATTAACAACTGGCGGTTCTTTCTGATTGTTGGATCGCTGACCGGACTAGTGGGCCAGGCTTCCTTTTTAAAAGAGTCATAGCCTGTTGGCATTTCCAATTCTTGTCCGGTTTTTAAGTGAATCACCGTAAGGTCTAACGCGCACCCACGGTTATGGCGAGAACCTTTGTAAGGCGAAGCAACATACGTTGTATCATGATAGGTTTCATAAAATTTTACAGTTGCCGAATACGGCCGATACCCATCATAAATTTTTATTCCCAAGCCCTGTTTCTTTAAGTCAGCCTGAATTTTCTTTAAGGATTCCGCCACGGGCTTTCGTGCGTAGGCGCGCGCCAGATTATAAATTTTTTCACCAGTAAAATTATTGGTGGTGGCATAACGAATATCCAACACAAGCCCCGGAATAAATTTTTCAAGGTTCACCAATTCATTTTGCGGATTGGATACAAGGCTTTTCTGATACTCTTCCAACTTCATGGGTGTGAGTCCATATTTGTTTTGAGCCTGAACTCCCAAAGAAATCATACAAATAATAATCAGCGCGTATTTCATTGTATAGTGTTTATTCCCTTAAAGTTAAATGGTTAACTTTCGATTATCATCATCTACCTATGAAAATCCTGAAACGAATTCTGCTTGGAATAATCGCACTCGTTATTCTGATTGTCGCGGCCAGCTACATTTATTTATTGTCGACCAAACCTACCTATTCGGGTGAGCTAACCCTTGCAGGCCTGCAACAACCAGTTGAAATTTTGTATGACGAATATGGTGTGCCTCACATCTATGCTCAACATGAAGAGGATGCATACTATGCACTCGGCTATGCCCATGCACAAGATCGTTTGTTTCAAATGGAAATGATCAGGCGGGCAGCATCGGGCAGATTGTCTGAGGTGTTGGGTGCCGATCTTCTGAAAGTGGACAAGCTGTTTCGCACGTTGGGCATAAATAAATTTGCCAAAGAACATGCAGAAAAGTTTCTGAGTGCTGACACAGCCGCTTTTCAAAAAGCTGCACACGCATATCAAAAAGGAGTTAATCAGTTTGTGCGGACTGGGCAAACACCTTTAGAATTTACCATCATGGGTATACCGAAAGAAGAGTTTACACCACAAGATATTTACTTGGCTGTTGGCTTCATGTCGTTTGGCTTTGCGGAGGGGATTCGAGCCGATCCGGTTTTGGAAAAAATAAGACGCGAACTGGGCGCTGATTATTTAAAGGATCTGGCTATTCAAACTCCTGCTGATGCAGAAATCATCAAAAACTTTAGCGGCCCTGTTAAAACATTGGGAACAGATTCCTTGATTGCTTTCTTCAGTGAAGCGCTTGAGAAAATTCCGGTCCCGCTTTGGCAAGGCAGTAATGGTTGGGTGATTGCTGGGGACAGAACAGAATCAGGACTTCCCATCTTAGCGAACGATACACACATTGGTTTTGCACAACCGGCAGTTTGGTATGAAGCACATCTCGAATATCCAGGATTCAAATTTTATGGACATCACATTGCGGGCATTCCGTTTGGGTTACTCGGACAAAATGATTTTTGCGCCTGGGGACTTACCATGTTTGAAAATGATGACACCGATTTTTTTACGGAAGAATTTAGTGATGACGGAAAAGTAAAATACAAAGGAGAATGGGTGCCTGCTATTTACAAAACAGATACAATCAAAGTTAAAGGTCAACCTGATGAGACCCTTGTGATGGTAACCACGCCCCATGGCAATGTGGTAAATGGCATCCTGGATTTCACTAAAGAAATCAAATCTACTTCGTTGTGGTGGTTACTTAATCATGAAACCAACGAAGCCCTTCAGGCGGCTTACAATTTAATTCATGCCTCTTCATTTAAAGAAGCAGAACATGCGGCTTCACTATTTTCTTCACCGGGTCTTAATTTAATGTATGGCGACCGGGCCGGAAACATTGCCTGGTGGGCTGTTGCCAAACTTCCTATTCGCGCACCTCATGCGCAAACAAAATTATTTTTAGATGGCGCCAGTGGCAAAGATGAACCCCTTGGCTTCTACGATTTTTCAAAAAATCCCCATGCTGTTAATCCACCGTGGGGATATGTGTACTCAGCAAACAATCAACCCGATTCGGTAGACGGAATTTTGTATCCGGGATATTATTATCCAAGAAGTCGCGCTGGGCGAATAGTTGAATTGTTGAAGGAGGATAAAAAATGGACTGCTGAGGATATGAAAACAATAAACCTGGATGTGACCTCGCACATGCATGCCGACATTGCTAAATATTTTGTTTCAATTTTAAAATCGTTTAATGATCCTGTCTATGAGGACTTAATAACCACGCTCGATCAGTGGAATGGAGAACATCGAGCTTCACAAACAGCACCATCCGTTTACTACAACTTGTTATCACAAACCATGAAACTTGCTATGGAAGACGAGCTAGGGGCTGATGCCTTCAAATCTTTAATGGCTACGTCCATTCCAAAAAATTCGTACCAGATGTTTATTGAAAATGATCAATCCCCCTGGTGGGATAATAACAAGACAGCAGAAAAAGAAACCCGCTCTCAAATCATCCGGCAAGCTGCACTCAATACACTACAACTACTGCATACAACGAGTGGGGAAAATTCATCTGATTGGCAATGGGGAAAAATTCATACGCTTACTCACAAACATCCGCTGGATGCTGTAAAACCTTTGCGTTCCTTTTTTAATGTAGGCCCTTTTGTAGTAGATGGCGGAAGTGAGGTGATCAATAACCTTCATTTTAGTTTAGACTCAACCGGATATTTCCCCGTGAGCGGTGGCCCGGCACTTCGAAAAATTACTGACTTTAGCGATATGGAAAATGGAATCACGGCTTCACCTACCGGCCAATCAGGTAATGTAATGAGTTCTCATTATGATGATCAAGCGGAAATGTTTGCCACTGGAAAATTCAGAAGAATGCTGATGAACCGTGAGGTTATAAAATTGAAAGGAACGACTCTTCTGTTAAAACCAGAAATGAAATAATCAATGAACATTACCCTGCTCCGCTCAGAGACACCGGGCTGTGAAACGAAAATTCATTTTAATAATGCAGGAGCTTCCTTAATGCCCCAGTCTGTACTTGAGTCGATTACTGGACACATGCATCTGGAGGCAACTACGGGTGGTTATGAAGCGGCTGATAAAAAAGCTAAAGACATTGAAGGGTTTTATGAAAGCGCAGCCAAACTTTTAAATTGTCGCGCTTCCCATATCGCGTTTACATCGAGTGCTACAAATTCTTTTGCCCGTGCCCTTTCTTGCATTCCTTTTACTGAAGGTGATTCTATCTTACTGGCAAACGAAGATTACATTTCTAATCAACTTGCATTCCTCTCTCTTCAAAAACGATTTAAGATAAAAATTTTAAGAGCCGCCAGTTTGCCAACAGGTGGTGTTGATGTAGATGACATGAAAAAGTTAATGAATGCCCATCATCCAAAGCTTGTGTCACTCACGCATGTTCCTAGCAATTCTGGTATGATTCAACCTGTTGAAGAGGTCGGCCAGTTATGCAAGGAGCGAGATTTATATTATCTGGTTGACGGATGTCAGTCAGTGGGGCAAATACCTGTAGATGTTCAGAAGATTCATTGCGACTTCTTAAGCGGTACGTTGCGCAAATTTTTGCGTGGTCCTCGTGGCGCAGGGTTCCTGTATGTTTCAGACAAAATTATTGATCAAAAATTAGAGCCGCTATTCATTGACATGCGCGGTGCCGATTGGATCTCGGCTAATGAATACGCCCCACTCATGGATGCACGCAGGTTTGAAGATTGGGAATTACCTTACTCGCTAGTGTTGGGCAGCAAGACAGCTATTGACTATGCTAATACTATCGGTATTAAAGAAATTCAAATCCGGAACAAACACCTTTGCGAAATGGTAAGACAAGGTGTTTCTGAAAATCCTAACCTCCGGTTGCTGGACATCGGTGCAAACCAAAGCAGTATTATCACACTCGCCATTACCAACCAAAAAGCATCGGACGTTTTACAAAGCCTACGCTCAAAAAATATCAATACTTCGGTAGCCCACAGAAGCTTTGCACTCATTGACTTTGATGCTAAACAGATTGATTGGGCTTTGCGCATTTCGCCACACTACTATAACACGGAGAATGAGGTTACTATTCTGTTGGATTCAATTAAATCGCTGGTCTCATGAAGTTCAAAGATGCCCTGTTAAGCATGTTGATTGTGGAAATGGGAGTTGCTGTACTCGCAGTAATAAACTACGGTGTAACAATAGAAACGTTACAGGCAGTTACCCGCTTTTCTGGCAGAGTGTCGCTTGGGATTTTCAGTCTGATCTTTCTCTTTCAATACCATCCACATATTCACGTCAAAAAAATATTATCCGATAAATTCTATTCTGTTTTCGCGATTGCACATGGCATTCACCTTATTCAATTGTTATCCTTTGTTTATCTCTCGGGTAATGAATTGATTCCTGTTCGGTTGGCCGGAGGATTTCTTGCCTACGTTTTAATTTTTGCCATGCCCTACCTGCAACAGCGCATGGAGCAACAAAAACTTTCTGAAAAAAGATTTATCACATTCACCTTAGTCTATCAATACTATGTGTGGTTCATTTTCTTTATGAGTTACCTGCCGCGTGTACGAGGTACGCTTACCAATGTGGGTGGATCCTATTCTGAGTTTGTTGTGCTGCTTGCTTGGGTAGCACTACTGATGGGAATGAGGATACAAAGTTTGTTGATGCGAAAGGTAATCAAGGCGTCTGATCGCTCAAAGCGATCCTAGCTTAGGTGTCTTAACCACACCAGGTGGTTGACACCTACAACATTCCATGAAAATAACAGTTTGGGTTGGCTCTATTTAGTCCAATAGTCTATCACCGTCACCTTCTCCAAATGAGGTTTAAGAACCTCCACAAACGCTACGTGCTCAGGATGCACCAGATAATCATCGCGATCTTTATCACTGGCAAAAGTTACAAAGAAGCAGTGTGTCAATCCCTGATTCAGACCTTCAGGACTTGAGTTTGTTCCCCACTCGTACTCTTTTATCAAACTGATCTTTCCTTTCAAAGCAGAAAAAGCATCTTCCACTTTTTTAACATCTTCCGGTGACGAAGTATCATTGAATTTAAAGAGAACAACGTGGCGTAGCATTTTTTGAGGTTCGGTTTGTTTTTGGTTGGGGGCACAAGAAATGGATAATGCAGCAATGCTTAAAAGGATTAGAATTTTTTTCATAAAAACATTTTTTACGGATGGAAATTAGCTCACATTCCCATCATTACAAAAGCTCCCCAATAATAAGGGTCTTTATACTTTGTCATCAATTGCTGTTGAGCTTGTTTAAACGACTTTTGTTTGTTGCCTGTCTTACTCCAGTTTGTGTAGAAGTTTGTCATTAACAGTTGGGTAGCTTCATCATCCACTTTCCACAAACTCATGATCAATGCGTTGGCGCCTGCCACCAAAAAAGCACGTTGCAAGCCATACACCCCTTCTCCTGCACGCACATCTCCCAACCCGGTTTCGCAAGCACTTAATATGATCAGGTCTGTTCCCTCTAAGGACAGGTTCATCGCTTCATAAGCTGTTAACACCCCATTGTCATTACTTTGCAAATCGGTAATACTCTTATCACGGCCGGGTGGCTGCACGCCCGATAGAATCAAACCGGATCGCAGCAGTGGATTATTTTTAGCATTTTCAGCACTGACACCCATAGCATCATTGCCTTTCAAATCAGCATCTGCCAAAAAGTACCCGTGCGTTGCAATATGAATAAGCGCAGGCCCTTTCAATACTTTAATAGACGCCTCAGTCGCTTGCTTTTGCTCGTGTTTGGAAACTTTATACCCACCCGATGTTAATATCTTATTGATACCGTCAATCTCTACTTTCGTTCCCGGCAAGGCAACTGCATTTCCTCCGTAGTCGGGGAATCCTAACACAAAAGCATCTTTTTTGGGTTGTTGTCCCTTTCTTTTTTTGAGCGCAATCATATCTTTTGAATTACCAATAATGACAGCATCATATTGATTGAGGATAAAATCACCATCGGGTTTCCGAAGCGTGTTTATATTAATCTGGCTATACACACCATCGGGTGAAATATAAACCGTCTTTTTACCGGATAACAAGGGCTCGAGACGAGCCCAGTATTGTAGATAAGAATACTCATCCGGTACTTTTTGTTGAATAGCATTCTTATAAAATTTCGCATACCTGGTTTCCAACTGATTTCCATTATCCAGAATCGCCATAGTAGGTTGGATGCTCCCTTTTGATAACACCAATGCCATGTATCGGGATTCATCCGTAAAATCTTTATCAAATGTGCGCACGCGTATTATTTCCAACACCGCTTCGGTATCTTGAAGCTGGGCCGACACATCCATGAAACTTATTTTCTCAGCATGATAGCCTTTGGCAAAATCGGATGAGCGTTGTGACAAGGATCGTTCAGAAGCATTCGCTTCTTTTTCTAAAGCAGGAAGGTCAATCTTTTGTTGAATAAGTTCTTCTTTAGAAAGTGCATAGTACCGAGCCAACGCTTCCTTCTGACCAATCCAGGAAACATATTCGTTTACCAACGATTGATCTCCACTTTGGAGGATGGCATTCTTCACTTTGTTGGTCGAATTAAGCAGAAGGGCTTTGGTAGCAATTTGATAGTTATAAACGTCCTTGATTACGGACGGATTGGTTGCGCTTGCATCCATCGCATAATTATAATAGCGCTGAAAACGAGGTTGGAGTATGTCCCAATATTTTGTTTTTTCGGCCTCGCTCATGGGCGGAAAATAATTATTGATAAATTCCAACGATTTATTGTTTGCCTCACTTAAGTAAGGATATGCTTTTGCTAACTCTCCTTGCTTCCAGAATACTATGCCCAGGCTCTCTAATGACTTAACATAGTCAGGATGATTTTCGCCTAGCGTTCGTTGTCGAATGGATAATGCCTTGGTAAGTGTTACCTCAGCCTCAGGAAATTTTCCCTGAAGCCGATAGAAATTACCCAAGTCACTTTGCACCTTGGCAAAAGAAGCATTTTCTTCTGTGAACTTCTTTTTATAAATAGTAGAAGCTTTTTGCAACAAAGGTTCAACTTGATCATACCTATTCATTTGAATATAAAGTAATGCCAGTTGATTAAGCACCACCGCATATTCCGGGTTTGCGGTCTGCAGCCTCCCTTCAAAAATCTTTTTAATACTAAGGAAGGAACTTTCGGCCTGTATGAGATCGCCAGAAAGTTGAAAGAGCAATGCCAGGTTGGAAGTGAATTTACGGCTATCAAATGATTTATTTCCTTTTAATGTCCTCTTGTTGGAAATTTCAAGTGAAGCAATCGATTTTTTCATAAGAATAATCCCTTCCTCGTATCTTCCCATGGTTTGAAAGAGCATGGCTTTGTTGTTTGCTACAATCGCATATTGCATACCCGCCTCACCAAATTTTTTAGAAAGTATTGGCAGGGCTTCATCAAAAAGTTGTTCGGCCTCATTGTACTTGCCAATCATTTGATACAGCTTAGCTTTGCTGTTTAAGTTTGCAGCATAGGCTACACTCAATTTGCCCAAATACGTTTCACTTTCCTTCAAGGCATACTCAATGAACTGCTCAGCTTCCAACGTTCGCCCTTGAATGAGATACATAACACCCATATTGGAAATGCACCGGAGGTAGCTAATGTCATTAGTTAAATTGTTCGCCTCCATAAAGTCTTTAGCGGTAATAAAGGAAGCTTCAGCAATTTTGTACCAGCGGGCAGTATAAAAATCAACTGCCCAATTGAGTGTATCACTGGCCACTTCAGAAAGCGTTCGTTGCCCTTTGGCTTTGAAAGAATAAAATCCTTTTGCCCAACCTTCACCTTTTTGCTGTACATCAAAAAAACTCGAGTTGTCACTCACCGACATTGCAAACTGAAAATCAATAGAATCAAGACTGGCCTTTTGTGATGAGCCGGTCTCGGCTAATGCTTTCGTTAGCCAATCGTCCTGAGCGGTGGCTTTATAAGTAACAACAAAAAAAATGAGGATAAACAACTTTTTCATTGTAGTCTAAACTTTGCAAGATTACATGCCCATCATAACAAAAGCACCCCAGTAATATGGATCTTTATACTTGATCATCAATTGCAGTTGCGCTTGCTTAAAGGCTTTTGCCTTGCTGCCACCTTTTGCCAGGTTAGTATAAAAATTTGTCATCAAGGCTTGTGTTGCTGCATCATCCACTTTCCACAAACTCATCACCATAGCTTTTGCACCAGCCACTAAAAACGCGCGTTGCAATCCATATACACCTTCACCGGCACGTACATCTCCAAGCCCTGTTTCACACGCACTCAATACAATCAAGTCTGTGCCATCCAGTGAAAGATTCATGGCTTCGTATGCGGTGAGTACTCCATTGTCATTGCTTTCCAAATTCGGTAAGGCTTCTCCTTTTAAAGTAGGAGATGCACCAGCAAGGATAAGTCCTGACCGCAACAACGGATTGTCTTTTGCATTTTCCTGATGGACACCTGCTGCAGACTGTTCAACATCTGCTTGAAAATATCCATGCGTGGCAATGTGTACAATAGCAGGACCTTTCAATGATTTAATCACAGCTTCCGTGGCAGCCTTCTGTACATAAGGTGTAGTTTGATAGCCGCCCGTTTTAAGAATCTTACCAATGTTATCTACTTCCAATTTTGTTCCCGGCAAGGCAGCCACTGCATCACCTCCATAATCGGGGAAGCCCAACAAGAATGCACTTTTTTTAGTGGTTGATGGTTTTCTGCTTTTTAATTCGAGTACGTCTTTCGAATTGCCCACCATAATCAAATCATACTTATTCAATAAATAGTCGCCATCCGTTTTCTTTAGCGTGTTTAAACTAAGCTGATTATAAACACCATCAGCGGAAATATAAATTGTTTTCTTTCCCGCCAAAGAGGGATCGATGCGTGCCCAGTATTGATCGTACGAGTAAGTATCTGCTCCTTTTTGTTGTATGGAATTTCGATAGAACTTAGCATAGCGGGTTTCTAACTGATTGCCGTTATCAAGAACTACCAGTTTTGGAACAGTTGTTCCCTTTGTTAGTATCAACGCTGCATACTTTGAGTCGGCTGTAAAATCTTTATCGAACGAGCGAATTCTGATAAATTCAATAATCGCTTCCTGATCGGTTAACGAAGCAGCTACTTGCGTATGATTAATTTTTTCGGCAGAATATCCCTTAGAAAAATCGGTGGATTGTTGCGATAGCGAACGTTCCATATCATTGGCTTCCTTCTCTAATGCTGCCAGGTCAACTTTTTGATCTTTTAATTCTTCTTTCGATAATGAATACAACCTGGCCAGCGTTTCCTTTTTATCCAGCCATGTTACATAATTTTTGATGAGTTCGTTATTGCCACTGCTTAAAATTGCTTTTTTGATTTTATTAGTTGAATTGAGAAGCAGCCCTTTAGTAGCTACCTGATAATCATACATGGTGTTGATGATTGCTGAATTGGTAGCGCTTGCCTCCAGACAATAATTATAATACCGTTGAAAGCGCGGTTGAAGTACATCCCAATATTTTGTTTTCTCCGCTTCGCTCATGGGCGGAAAATATCGGTTAATAAAATCCAACGACTTATCCATAGCGATGGTATAGTTTGCATCGGCTTTCGCCAAATCACCCTTCTTCCAATATAAGATTGCTAAATCCTCTTGCGACTTCACATAATCAGGATGATTGGTGTCAAGAGCTGCTCCGCGAATTCGCAATGCTTCGGTAAGATTCTGCTCAGCTTCGGCATACTTACTTTGCATGCGATAAAAATTACCAAGGTCATTCAACACTTTTGCGTAGTTGGGATTTTCCTTACTCTTAAACTTTTTTAAATAAAAATCAGCAGCGCGTTTCAGATAGTCTTCAACCTTGTCCATCATATTAAGTTGAATATAGAGCAACCCTAGCGAATTGAGGACCCCTCCATAATATGGATTATCAGCTATCACTTTCAGCTTCTTCTCCAATCTCAAATAGACTGCTTCAGCTTCCGTTAGCTTTCCGGTTTGCTGATATAATAGCGCCAGGTTGGATTGGAATCCTACTTGGTTGTTAAGGTTGACATTTAATTTTTCAACGATTGATATGGCCTTGGTAAGTTTTTGAACTGCCTGATCAATCCTTCCAATTTCTGCGTATAGAATTGATTGATTGTTTAGCACAACCGCATACTCTTGAGTTTCAACTCCAAATAACTTCTCTACAGTTTTGAGAGCTTCATTAAAGTAATTTTCAGATTCGTTAAACCGGGCGGTTTCCTGATAAAGCACGGCCATATTATTTAACGAAGCGGCATATGCTTTACTTTCCTTACCCAACGATTGTTCACGCATGGAGAGTGCTTCAGAGCTATGATACTCCGCCAAATTAAAGCGACCCATGGTTGCATAGAGCAATCCCAAATCGGCATGTACTTTACTGTAGTTGATATTGTCTGTTAATCCTTCTGCTTCATAGGCAAGTTTTGCCTCAAGAAAAGAAACCTCAGCCAACTTGAATCTTTTGAGTTCGTATAATGCTTCCGCTCGATCCAAAATATCATGACATTTTAGAGCGGCTGATTTATTATTATCGTTCGCTGAACTTACAGTAGTGATAGCCTTTACGCCTAGTTCCTTGGAATCCCTTATATTCATCATTCCTGAATTATCAATTACCGATATGGCGTAATTGAAATCAGTAGAATCCAGTCGATCACGACTAGCATCAATCTCATTATTAACCCGATCTTTACCCGCTCGCTTTGCTTTTTGCAAAAGTCTGTCTTTCATGCCACCTAATTGTGCTTGGCTCATATTAGGAAGAACCACGAATACAATTCCAACAAAAAAAATCTTTTTCATTTTATTACGTAACTGCGTTCACCAATTAAAAACTATCACTTTCTCTATACGCCTGTATCAATGCCAACTCGCCTTCTTTACCTTCTTTGGCATTGCCATGTTCCATGCCCATAATGCCCCGATATCCTTTATCGTAAATGTGTTTGAAAATGTTTTTATAATTAATCTCCCCAGTAGTCGGCTCTTTCCTTCCAGGATTGTCTCCAATCTGGAAGTACGCAATCTCATCCCACGTAGCATCAATATTATTAATCAGGTTGCCTTCGTTGCGTTGCATGTGATAGATGTCGTAAAGAATCTTACACGAAGGGCTTTTTACTGCTTTACAGATTTCAAAGGTTTGATCGGACGTTCGTAAAAACAATTCAGGTGTATCACTCAAGGGTTCAAGCACCATCACCAGTCCACTTGGTTCTAAAATCTCAGCACCTCTGCGCAATGCGTCTACTACATTGGCTGTTTGCACTCCTATGGGAGTCCTACGATCGAAAAAGCCAGGAACTACCGTTGCCCATTTTGCATTTACTCGTTTCGCTGCCTCCACTGAAGTTTTACACGTTTTAATAAATACATCTTTGAATTCCTGTTTGCCAGTAGTTAATGATATCTTCCAGTTATCGCCTCCATCAATTACAAAAACGCCCATGGTCATACCAAGTTGAGCCAGCGTTTTACCAATCTGTTCTTGTTCGGCAACTGGTCGGGCTAATAAACCATTATCCTCAATTCCGCGAAAGCCCTGATCCGCCATAAATTTAATCTGATCAATAAAATTATCGCCCGCATGATTTTTAAACATCCCTGCATGAGGCGCATAGTTCAATTTAAAAGTCTTTCCCGCTAAGGCATTAGTGGATTGTTCTTTAGCTTGCAGAGGATTCAAAGCCCAGGCAGATGCTACCGTGGCAAGGCCGGCCTGAATAAAATTTCTTCTCTTCATGATATAAGATAATTTAAAAGGTGAGGATTGAGTTAAACAGTTAAATTTCAACAAAAAAAACCAAAGGGTGAAACTATATCGAAACTTGTGCGAAGCCGTTGTGGAGGGACTTCAGTCGATCTTTACAGACAATAAATATGCCGATAAAGTAATTGAGAAAATTCTGAAGAGCAATCCGAAATGGGGCGCACGCGACAGGCGTTTTATTGCTGAAACCATTTATGACATTGTGCGCTGGTATCGGTTGTTTAGAGAGGTCTCCGATGCAGAAGAAGATGATTTCTGGAAATTGCTGGGTGTTTGGTGCTTATGGAACAATACAGAGTTTCCCGATTGGGAGGAATTTGAAGGATTAAATAGAAAGAAAATTGAAGCGCGGTATGAAGAAGTTCAATCCGACAGAAAAATTCGCGAGTCAATACCCGATTGGTTGGATGAGTTGGGTGAAAAAGAATTTGGCGCCAACTGGGAAAAAGAATTAACGGCTTTGAACGAAGAAGCTAAAGTGGTGTTGCGCGTAAACACATTAAAGATTAATCGTAAGTCTCTACAAACAGAATTGGATGAAGAAGAGATAGCCAGCGAAGCCCCCGCAAAATTTCCGGATGCATTGATCCTTGAGCAACGACAAAATATTTTTACGCGTCAGCAATTTAAAGATGGGTTGTTTGAAATACAGGATGCTGGTTCACAATTGATTGCTCCTTTCTTACAAGCAACACCGGGCATGCGTGTGATTGATGCGTGTGCTGGTGGTGGTGGCAAAACGTTGCACCTTGCAGCGCTCATGCAAAACAAAGGACGCATTATTGCTATGGATACTGAAGGTTGGAAATTAGAAGAATTAAAAAAACGTGCCCGAAGAGCAGGAGCTGGCAATATCGAAACACGAGTTATTGAATCTTCAAAGACAATCAAGCGACTTGAAAACTCTGCTGATCGGGTGTTACTGGATGTTCCCTGTTCCGGCTTGGGAGTGATCAGGCGCAATCCTGATGCGAAGTGGAAACTTTCTGTTGATTTTATTGAACGGGTAAAAGAACTGCAACAGCATATTTTGGAAGACTATAGTACGATGGTGAAAAAAGATGGCTTGTTGGTGTACTCCACCTGCAGTCTGCTTCCTTCCGAAAACGAAAAGCAGGTAACAGCATTTTTAGAAACCCATAAAGATTCATTTGAATTGCTCGACCAAAAATGGATGTTGCCCTCTGAAGGCTATGATGGATTTTATATGGCGCTGATGAAGAGAATAAAGTAGTACTTAGTGATGAGTAAAAAGAATCCGATCTCAATTCCAATTTAAAGTCAAATTGCATAGTTTTAGGTATTAAAATTTTATAGAAAACTTAGTTGTGAGCAGCGAAAAATTTCCGTTTTCTACTTTTCCTTTTTGGGATACAGATCCGAATAAAATTGACTGGAAAAAGAATAAGAAGTTCGTGATTCCCAGAATTATTGAATATGGCACAGCTAAAGATTGGCAACTTCTGAAAGCGATATACGGTCTTTCAACTATAAAAGAGATCATGCTTTCCGAAAGAAATATAAATAAGAAAGTACTTAGTTTTTTGATTTGCATTTTTGAAGTGCCCAAAGAAAGTTTCAGATGTTACAGAGAAAGACAGTTGCACCAGCAACACTGGCCTTATTAAAACAGATTGCCAACATCCATGAGCTTTCAGACTTCTACCTTGCAGGAGGCACTAGTTTATCCCTTCAAATCGGGCATCGAATATCTTTAGATCTTGATTTTTTTGGCAAGCGTGAATTTACGACCGATCAAATAATAAGTTTACTTCAGCCTATTAGCGCAATTAAAATAGTATCTCAAAACAAAAATATTCTAATCTTAAATGCGAATGGTATAAAAGTAGATTTTGTGAATTATCCCTATCCACTTATTTCAGAACCTATCAACGAAGAGGGTATTCGGCTACTCGGTCTTCCTGATATTGCCGCTATGAAGTTAGCAGCTGTTGCAGGTCGGGGAAGGAAAAGAGATTTTTACGATTTATTTTTTCTGTTAAAAGAATTTAGTCTTCGACAACTTTTGGATTTTTACAACAAAAAATACCACGATGGATCTGAGATGATGGTCCTAAAAAGCTTAACTTTTTTTGAAGATGCAGAGAGTGATGAAGAACCAATTCTGTTCGACAAAAAGTTATTGTGGATTAATATAAAAGATCAAATTTTATGTCAGGTAAGAAATACAATTGGATAATTATTAGCTGGCCATCTAAAATTCAGACTTTAAACTTTTTAGTTATCTATGTTTTACAAAGTATTTCTTCTTTCAATCCTTTCTGTTTTCTCGCTCAACGCTCAGGATTTCAAGACCTACGACCAAATAATTCCCAACACTTCAGTAACATTTAAAATGGCAGCCATCCCGGCTGGTAAATTTAAAATTGGAAGTCCGGCACAAGAGCGTAACCGAGACGAAGATGAAGGTCCACAAAAACAAATTGAACTTTCAGGTTTTTGGATGGGCACTAAAGAAGTAACATTTGCTGAGTGGGATATATATTTTAAAGACAACACACTTCCACAAACAAAAACAATTGATGGTGTAACGCGCGCCACACCGCAATACATCGATTTAACCTGGGGCATGGGGCGCGATGGAAAACATCCTACTAATAGCATGAGCCACACCGCTGCCGTTATGTATTGCAAATGGTTGTATACAAAAACAGGAATTTTCTTTCGCCTGCCTACCGAAGCAGAATGGGAATATGCGTGTCGCGCAGGAACAGAAACTACCTATCCGTTTGGTAACGATGCCCAGAGTTTAAAAGAGTATGGCTACTTTAAAGACAACAGCAATGGAAAGTATCATCATGTTGGTCAGCTAAAACCAAACCCCTGGGGGTTGTATGATATGTTAGGGAATTTAAGTGAGTGGACGATGGATCAATACAATACATTTTATTACGAAACGATTTCTGGTAAAAATCCAATGACGACTGTGGGTGCGAAATATCCAAAAACGGTAAAAGGTGGCTCCTATTTAGATGAGGCTAAAGAATTGCGATGCGCCAACCGCATTGTTGCTGTAGCAAATTGGAACATTCGCGATCCGCAAATTCCTAAAAGCAAATGGTGGCTAACGGATGGCATGTTTGTGGGTTTTCGGGTAGTGCGACCGCTCGTACAACCGTCAAAGGAAGAGATTGAAAAGTTTTATAACTTGTATCTTAAATAGATACTAGTACCTCGACACTAGAAGCTAGTATCCAGTATCATTCTGATTTTAACTTATCAAACTTATGAAAAACGACTCTACCCAATCCCGCAGAGACTTTGTTAAAAAGACTTCTCTCATTGCAAGTTCACTGGCTGCATTGCCATTTGTAACACATGCTCACCATGTAAATACATCAGTCGATGATAGCATTAAAATTGCACTGATCGGTTGTGGCGGGCGTGGTACAGGTGCAGCCATGCAAGCATTGCTTACCAAACAAAATGTAAAGCTGGTAGCGATGGCCGATGCGTTTCGTGATCGGCTTGATGGTTGCTACAAAGTATTGAGTGATCCTAATAACGAGGATGGGAATGTTTCCGATCGCGTTGCTGTACCCGAAGAAAATAAATTCACTGGTTTTGATGGCTATAAAAAAGCAATGGCTTTGGCCGATGTGGTTATTCTCACCACCCCACCAGGCTTCCGCCCGATTCATTTTGAAGAAGCAGTAAACCAAGGCAAGCAAATCTTTATGGAGAAGCCGGTCGCAACAGATCCTGCCGGAATCAAACGTGTATTGGATGCTGCAGTCATTGCCCGCCAGAAAAAATTGAATGTGGTGGTTGGACTGCAACGCCATTATCAAAACTCATATAAAGAATTATATAAGAAATATAAAGAAGGCATGATTGGTGAAATTGTTTCTGCACAAGCGTGGTGGAACAATGAAGGCGTATGGATGAACCCGCGCAAGTACAATCAAACCGAAATGGAATATCAAATGCGCAACTGGTATTACTTTAACTGGTTGTGTGGCGATCATATTGTGGAGCAACACATTCACAACATTGATGTGATCAACTGGTTTAAAGGTGGGTATCCGGTAAAAGCGCAAGGCATGGGTGGTCGTGAAGTTCGGAAGGGAAAAGAGTACGGAGAAATTTTCGATCATCACTATGTAGAGTTTCAGTATGCAGACGGGACGATGCTAAACAGTCAGTGCCGGCATATTAAAGGCACCATGAGTAAAGTAGATGAGTTGATTGTAGGAACGAAAGGAAGCATTTTTTGTGGAGCCGCAAACATTACAGACCGCAAAGGAAAAGTGATGTACCAATATGATCGCACAAAAGAAAACAATCCGTATCAAACCGAGCATGACGAACTCTTTGCAGCGATTGGAAAGAAGGAATACAAATTTGATGATACTGAAAACGGAGCGAAGAGCACGATGACTGCCATCTTGGGTAGATTAGCAACCTATACTGGCCAGGTTGTTGAGTTTGATAAAGCACTTAACTCAGGCATGTCAATTATGCCAACAAAATTTGATTTCAATGCACTGCCGCCACTGTTGCCCGATGCAAATGGAAACTACCCGGTAGCAATCCCGGGAGTGACGAATTATTTTTCGTAAAAAATTATTTTACATCATCAATCGGAATATACTGATGATAATATGTTAGGAAGTAAATAATAAGGACAACTATTGTATGATTTTGTGTGTCAAATGAGATAAAAAAGATGAGAGTCTATCTTTACTTATTTGGACTTATTTTTCTTGCTAGCAATTGCGAGCCAGCTGACGTTTTAAAGGTTGATTTTGATGTTAAGGGTATCTGGACAATAGAAAAGGTATTCTCAAATGACTATTGGGGAGGAAGATCCTATTGGAAAAATTCTAACTATTTAAAGCAAATAAAGTTCACAAGCGATCAACAATTTTACGCGAAAGCAGGTAACGACTTTGAACTTATCGGGTCTTATAAAGTTCTTTCAGAAAATATGTTAGAAATAACTTGGGACAATCCAAAATATCCTCAGTATCCAACATTCATAAAAACTTATGAAATTACTTCAGCTGGGCAACTCATTCTATCCACAGGATACACAAGTGGCGTAATATCAGAGAAGTTCAAAAGGTTAAATTAGAATTGCCATTCCTCGCGAATTGTGCCCTAACCAGAACATCGGCTTTGAAAACATCTTAACAACCAACAAAAATTAAGACCATGAAAACGATGACTTGCAAACAACTCGGTGGCGCTTGCGACCAACCATTCACTGCTAATACATTTGAAGAAATTGCAGCCATGAGTAAAAAACATGGAATGGAAATGTTTCAAAAAGGAGAACCCTCGCACCTTGAAGCAATGAACCAAATGCAAAAGCTAATGACCTCACCCGACTCCATGAATCAGTGGATGGAGGGCAAGAGAAAAGAATTTGAAGGACTTCCAGAATAAACTTTTAGTATACCCTAAAAGTATATACCTTTGAATAAAAGGTATTGTTATGAAAAATCTATCACTAAAACTTGAAGACGACATTTTCCAGGAAACTGAGAAAATCGTTATAAAAGTTAAAAAGAACCGCAATCGGTATATAAATGAAGCCATAGAACTTTATAATCGACTTCATAAACGTAGACTCCTTTCAAAGCAGTTGAGTAAAGAATCAAAAATTGTCTCAAAAGACTCGTTAGAAGTTTTAGCTGAGTTTGAAAAACTGATCGATGAAGATTAAGCAATTTGAAATCTGGATTGCTGATCTAAATCCAAGAATGGGAACAGAAGCCGGAAAAATCAGACCTGTAGTTATTGTGCAGACTGATTTACTGAATAAAGAACATCCTTCAACGGTTATCTGCCCTATCACGACAAACGTAAAGCCAGACTCAGAGATATTGAGAGTTCATTTAAAGAAGTCAAAATTTGGACTCAAAGAGGACTGCGACATTATGATCGATCAAGTGAGAACAATCGATAACAAGCGACTTGTAAAAAAAATTGGAACACTGGATAGCGATACAGCGAATAAGATAAGAGAAAACCTGAAGATAGTTTTGGACTTAGATTAATCAACCTCCGCATTGGTTCGTGTCCCACGAACCAAAAAGTATATAATCCAAAAGTTGAGATAGTGAAAGCGTTCGTGAGACGCTAACCCAAACTGTCGGAACATTTCCCATTCCTCATTTTATCGCTCACATTTAAAACTCATTTCCCTACCTTTCAGGAATTTTTTATCGACCAATTCTTAGAACCTGTGAAGCTGATCAACCACTTATTTTCAACACTCTATAAAATCTGGGTCTTTCTGGTGTTTACAGTTTTTATGTTGCTGTTTTTGCCGGGTATTATTTTGCCCGCCTTCTTTGGGCCCCATGCGGTTGCGGTAACATTCTTTTTTATGAAGGCGTGGAGCTGGGTGTTTAGCATGCTTACGTTTATCAGGTATGATGTTGTTGGCCGCGAGAACATCATTAAAGGCAAATCCTACATCTACGTAAGTAATCATACTTCCTTTTTGGATTTACCGGGCATTGCCATGACTATTCGCGGGCAGTTTCGCCCACTCGCCAAAAAAGAACTTTTGAAAATACCCGTGTTTGGTTGGATTACTCGTGCTACGTGCATTGTGGTGGATCGCACCAGCAATGAGAGTCGTAAAAAAAGTATGAATCACCTAAAAGAACTTTTAACGATGGGCATCAATATTCTCATCTTCCCCGAAGGCACCCAAAACCGCACGAAAGAAATGATGCAGCCATTTAAAGATGGCGCGTTCCGGATTGCCATGGATACTGAGAAACCGATTTTACCCATGGTGGTGATTGGAGCGGGTAAACTAATGCCCCCCGGCACCATCCGGCTGCGACCGGGGCGAATAAAAATTATTGTAGGCAAAGAAATTCCTGTCACGGATGATTTGGATGGAACTGCCGCGATTAAAAATCAAACTTTTGAAATTATGAGCGAGATGATTGCCCAACAGGGTTAATCATTCTTTTGTAAATTGAAACTCAAATTTTAAACCGTATGCTTCCGGCAACTACCTCTACAAGTTTTTTAACAGCCCTTAACCTCCTCTATTTTTCATTGGTTTTTGTGATGGCCACTTTTGGGTCGGTAGTTTTGTTTCTCAATCTTTCTGGCGGTGTAAGTGCTGAGGTGGATGAAGAGTTTGCAACGCTGTTGCGTTACATTCTTATAGTGGGTTTGCCTGCTGGATTAGCGGCCGGATATTTTTTGTTCAAACGACTGATTGGAAGTCCGGATTCTTCAACCCCGCTAAGGGAAAAGTTGTTTAAATATCAAAACGCGTTGCTTATCCGCTCCGCTTTGTTTGAAATTCCAGGTTTGTTTGGTGCTGTAAGTGCCCTTATTACCATGGATAATTCGTTCCTCCTTTTTACAGGAATTGCGATTGTTATGTTCTTTCTATTCCGGCCAACGGTGTATTCTATTACTACCGATCTTAACCTTTCGCAGTCCGATAGGCTGATCCTTGAAAATCCCGACTCACCTTTAATCTAATTTCTATGCAGTCAGTATTGTTTGTATTCCTGGGCGGTGGTTTAGGAAGTGTGGTTCGCTATACATTAGGGCGATGGATAAACTCAACACATACCTCCAATTTCCCTTTCGGCACGTTGGCTGCCAATGTCATTGCCTGCTTAACGCTTGGAGTCCTTATCGGGCTGGCCGATCATCGTCAGTTACTTTCCCCTAACGCGCGTTTATTCTGGGCGGTTGGGTTTTGCGGTGGCTTCAGCACCTTCTCCACCTTTAGCCACGAAACCCTTACCCTTTTGCAAGGTGGTTTCAGTTCCTCCTCTATTATTTACGTGATCATCAGCCTCTTATTATGTGTAGCGGCCATCTACCTCGGGCTGTTGGCAGGTGAACAAATCTGATTGGTTCGCATTGATTTTTTAACTTAAACAAAAATTAATTTCACTTTATGTGAATATTTAACGAATTGTTGTAAGTTTCTATTTCCTAACCACTTATGAGATCGAAATTTACTTGTTTCTTACTTCTTTTATTGCCGGTATTTGGCTTCGGCCAAGGCCAACAAGTAACTAATTTGGCCGGTTTCGATATTTCCGTCTCTAATTTTATTGTTACTTCTTCTATTGGCGAACCAGCTATTATGACCTTCGCCAATTCTAATATTATCCTTACCCAAGGTTTTCTTCAACCTGAAAATCTTCCGTGCAAGGATCTCAATTTTAGCTACTACCCAAATCCCGCCAAGGAGGAAATTACCATTGAAGCTTATGGCTGCGAGGTGCAGGTGCAGTTTATGGAGCTCTACGATTCGTGGGGTAGAATAATTACAGGAATAAAACCGAGTAAAAACAACAAGGTACATCTGGGTGACATTAGCCCCGGTGTATACTTTATTAAAATACTACTCTCCAATAGCGAGAGCAAAACCGTAAAAATTGTGAAAGTTGGATTGTAACCTATGAATAGACATTTACTCTCTCTTGTACTGGCTTTAATCTGTTTTTGTGAATTACACGCGCAAGCACCCAAGGGTATAAACTATCAGGGCGTAGCGCGCGATAACGAAGGTAAACCCATCATCACGAAAAGCATTTCAGTGCGCATAGGCATTTTAAAGAATGCTGCCAGCGGTGAAGTTGAATACTCCGAAATTCATAAACCTCAAACCAATCAGTTTGGCTTGTTTACACTCATTATTGGTCAGGGCACTCCGGTTACAGGATCGTTTGCATTTGTGAGTTGGGCTATGGGCAACAAATGGTTGCAAATAGAAATTGATCCCAATGGAGGAAGTTCTTTCATGCTGGCCGGAAGTCAACAATTGATGAGCGTACCGTATGCTTTTTATGCCGAGTATTCAGGAAATGGCGGCAATGGGCCAACCTATACAGCCGGACAGGGTATTGCTATAACCAATGGTGTTATCAGCAATACCGGAGATACAGACAACAGTAGTACAAACGAATTAATTACGGATGCAACATTAACTACCGATAAAAAACTTCGTATTACCGATGCTGGCGGAACGAAAGAAGTTGATTTGAATACGTTGGCCGTTGACAACCAAAGTTTAACCTTAACGGGAACATCCTTATCAATTACCGGGGGAAACTCAGTAAACCTGGGATCGGTTAATACAGACAATCAAAATCTATCAATAGGCGCATCAGCAGGTACAAATCGTACAATTAATATTACCAATGGAAGCAGTGCAACATTTGATGTTGCTGATAACGACAATAGCGCAACCAACGAAATTCAAACGCTAACCAAAACCGGAACTACTATAAGCCTAAGCAATGGCGGGGGGTCCGTTACGTTGGGCGATGACAACTCTACGAATGAAATTCAAGACTTGGCCTTAAATACCGCCACAAATGTTCTTAGCTTAACGAATGATGCAACCACAGTTGATCTAAGTCCTTACAAACAAAATCTTACCTATAACCCTGTCAATAACAACCTGGCAATAGCTGGTGGAAATAATGTAAACATTACCTCCACCCTCACTCAAGTGCTAACAACAAACCCGAGTGCAGGTAACATCCGCATCCAAAATGTTGGCACTCCTTCAGCGAGCACTGATGCAACTACAAAAGGATATGTAGATACTTCAATTGCTAACGCCATCGCAACCACGTATGCATTTAAAACGACTTACTCCTTTATTAACACAGGTGGAATTTTCAACGACTCACCTGTTGCGTTAACAGAAGTGTTCGATGATTTTAATGTGGTGACTACAAATCGATTCACTGCACCTACAGCCGGAACTTATTCTTTCAGTATTTCTGGAACATCTCCGGTAGGTGGTGCCTTACTTAAACTGAAAGTAACTTCTGGCACAACCTCCTTATATGATATCAAACAAACGGTGGCCTACCCAAATGTTACGATTATCAATTATCAGGACTCAAACATTTACAAGTTAAATGCAGGTGATACTGTTGAATTGGTGGTGAATAGTCTTTTGCTTGGCCAACGGGCGGATGGAATTCTGTTCGGCTACAAACTATAATGGTAAATAAACCACGCGTTTTGTTTCAAAAAATTCTTCTTTGAAAAAATCTTGAAGATTCGTTACAGAATATGGTCGTTTAAGTTCGTTCATTTCCTCGTCCAAATCTCCCCCTTTCAAATAGAGAATTCCATTATCCAGGGTATGGGATGATGTAGGTTTGCTTTTTGTATGAACCCAGCCATAAAATTCTTTCATGCGGGTAACAGCCCGACTTACAATAAAATCATACTTGCCTTTTATTTGCTCTGCGCGGATTTGTTCGGCCTTTATATTTTTCAATCCCAGTGCCGTTGAAACTTCTTTTACCACCGTAATCTTCTTCCCAATCGAATCCACCAGATGAAATTGTGTTTCAGGAAAAAGGATAGCCAGCGGCACACCCGGAAATCCCCCGCCCGTTCCTACATCTAATATTTCTGCACCCGGATTGAAAGAGATCAATTTAGCAATGCCTAAGGAATGCAGAATGTGATTTGTATAAAGGTTATCAATATCCTTACGGGAAATAACATTAATCTTTTCATTCCATTCTTTATATAAAGATCCTACTAAAGAAAATTGATCTCTTTGTTTCTGAGTAAGATTGGGAAAGTACTTTAAAATAATGGACGCGTCTTGCAAATGGATTGAATTTTAGGGCTTTCAAAAATACAGTAAGAAATCAAAACTAGTTTGATCCAAAATCAATTATCTTCGCCCCAATGAAAAGAATGAAATCGATAAAAGTTGCAGGGCTGCTGTTTCAGGCACTGGCAATTCTGTTGATTCTTTTTAATACCCCTCCCGATTATTCTTACTCGAAAAATTATTCTACTTCGGATACCGTTCTTTTGTGCCTTGCACCTTCACCTGTGGTTGCCAATCGTGAGGCTAGCACGAGTGTATCTTTCTCTTTTTCTCCCGTTCAGGTTAATTTTTTATTGGAGAAGAATTGGAGACTAACCGCGCTTCTTCATACTTCGGAGCTATTAACCCGATCAGCCTTAGAAGTGCCTTCGGCACTTTATAACGTGTATTATCAAATACTGCGTATTCACGCGCCTTGAATCTGAGTCGTACATCTACGTTGGCAATTTCTTAATCATCTTAAAACATACGTGTTAGGCGTCTATCACCTACAAGGTACCTGATGTCTTGCTCGTACACATTACTAATACTATATTTTATGAAAAATCTTATTGAAGATATCAAGCGACTTTGGTTCGTTATCCTGATGGGCGTGCTGTTTGTGGCGCTCTTTATTTTTGTGAAAATGTCTTAATCCTTTCAGGTTGCCTAAACCCTTAGTAGTTTAGGCAACCTGAATTATAGTTTAATGAGTTTATCGGTTGAGAACATTCTATTGTTTGGTTCGATCTTGCTGTTCATTAGCATCATTGCCAGCAAAACATCCTTCAAACTTGGGGTACCAACGCTGATTCTATTCTTAGTTGTAGGCATGCTTGCCGGGTCGGATGGACTAGGGGGCATTTACTTTAACGACCCCCGGTTAGCTCAGTTTTTAGGAGTTGTTGCACTTACCTTTATTTTATTTTCAGGTGGCTTAGATACAAAATGGGAAAGTGTAAAGCCTGTGCTTTGGCAAGGATTGTCGCTCTCTACTTTAGGGGTTCTTATCACCGCATTGTTAGTTGGAATATTTAGCTCCTATCTGCTAGGCTTTACAATAGCAGAGGGTTTGTTGTTGGGTGCTATTGTTTCTTCCACCGATGCCGCTGCCGTATTTTCAATTCTTCGAACAAGAAGTATTGGACTTAAAGGAAATTTGCGGCCTACACTTGAGTTTGAAAGTGGAAGCAACGACCCAATGGCTTATTTTCTCACCATCAGCATGACTTACATCGTTATGAACCCGGAGGCTTCCGTGGTCATGTTGATTCCCAAATTTCTGAAAGGAATGATTTTGGGAGGATTGTGCGGCTTTGCAATGGGGAAATCTATGATCTGGCTGATCAATAAAATACGCCTCGATGTAGCCGGGCTGTATCCAGTGTTGATACTTTCCCTTGTGTTCTTTACATTTTCGTTTACAGATTTTATTGGCGGCAATGGATTTCTTGCCATCTACATCTCAGGAATAATCTTAGGAAGCAGTAATTTTATTCACAAGAAAAGCTTGATGAAATTTTATGACGGGCAAGCATGGCTAATGCAAATCGTCATGTTCCTTTCGCTGGGCTTACTTGTTTATCCTACTAAAATAGTTCCAATCCTTGGCCCGGGGATTTTGATTTCAGTATTTCTAATCTTTGCAGCCCGCCCTATTGCAGTTTTCCTTTCGCTATCTCTCACTAAAGGACTTAATTTCAGGAAAAAACTTTTTATCTCATGGGTAGGATTACGTGGGGCTGCTCCCATCGTGTTCGCAACCTACCCTATGTTGGCCGGTGTGCATTATGCCGATACCATTTTCAATCTGGTATTCTTTATTTCTGTTTCATCGGTCGTGTTGCAAGGCTCAACCTTACCCATAGTAGCCCGATGGCTTCATGTAAGTGTACCGGGTAGTATCAAACGAAATTTTCCTCTCGATATCGAATTAAAGGAAGACATAAAATCTGAACTTGTTGAACTAGACATTCCACCTAATGCGCCCATCGTTGGTAAAGCGGTAGTTCAAATAGGAATGCCCAAAGGTTCAATTATTGTACTGATCCATCGCAATGACAAATACATCACTGCCAATGGCGAAACGGTTATCGAAGCCAATGATCACCTGTTGGTGATGGCAGATAATAAAACTGTTGTAGAAGAAGTGTATACAAATTTTGGATTGAAGGCCTGACCTTTATTGTTGCTGCTGTTGCATTTGCATGTAAGCCATGTATGAATTGCGAGGCACCCCTTCAGTGGCTACCGATCCACTTACAAAAGTAGGGGTTGGGTTTTTTGCAAGATGTGCTTCGCTAAACGCCTTCGAACCAAACTCCACAGTTACTTCTAGCTTATGCTCCACAGCACCTTTGTAGGTTCCCTTTACCGGAGTGCAGTCCGTAAAATTTCTTCCCATAGCCAATCGAATATGGCGTTCACCGGCCAGGCATTTATTGGTCGGATCAATCCCCACCCAACCTATATCAGGCAACCACGCTTCTGCCCAGGCGTGCGTGGCTCCTTCACCGCGCCATTCATCACTGCCCGGACAAATATATCCGCTGATGTATCTTCCGGGTACACCTAATAAACGAAGCATGTATAATAGTAAATGTGCAAAATCCTGACACACACCTGCGCGAAGCTTCCAGATTTCATCCACGCTTGTTTCGATGCTGGTCACACCTTTTTCATAAGTAAAATTTTCGTAGATGTACTTTGACAAATCCATGATCGTATCTAATGGATGCTGTACTTTTTCAAGTATTTCATGGATTGCCTTTTGAACCTCCACCTGACACTTTGCTTGCTCGGCTTTTAAGAAATCATGATAGATTGCCTGACTCTCGTGGCTATTAATTTTTTTCCAAACATCCGTGGGCGAATCTCGCTGTGTGGAAACGTTAGCGGCCAGCATTTCTACTGCCATAATATTTTCGATAATCAATTCCGAATGTGGCGGAAGCACAGTGAAGAACCCGGTCGTATTTCCAAAGTAATCTTTGAACGTAGAAATTGCAGGACTTCCTGAAATGTGAATACGATGATCATTAACCCGTTGTATGTTATCATGGATGGGATACAACTTAATCTGGTTAGCTGAATCAATGATCAATCCCGTGTAGATGTAGTGGGTACGATGACGGATATGGAATAAGGGCATGCTTTAATTTTAATAGCCTAAAATAGTCAGTTGACAATAAGCAGTTGACAGTGAAGATAAGACCAATATTGTCAATTGCATTTTGTCACTTGTCAACTTATACACAAAAGTCATTTTAACTTAAGATTAATAGCTACGAATATCCAAAATATAAATTGGCCAATTTTTGACTTACTCCTTTTACTTCTGTTCTTGTTTCCAAAATCCAATCTGTTACCCCTTCCATACCTGCATTGTTCCTGGAAGCATACCGAAGATTACTGATTGCACGACCGAGCATAAACTCCAGCTCCTTAAAGTGTTCTGGCAACGAAATATCTTCGAGGCGCTTGAAGTAGCGCTCTACTTGTAACAAACTATAAAGCACCGAGTGCGGAAACTGAATATCTAAAAAAACCTGATGGATAACATCATCCATGTGCAATGCATTTTTATAATGCTTGCTATGAAACTCGTAACCTGATAAGGAGTATAGTAGATATTTCCAATGCATGGCCTCATTGCCACCCACTTCTATCTCGCGCATTTTCAGTTCTAAAATATCCAAACTGCGCAATAAGCGCTCAATATATTTTCCTATGCTTAGGAAAATATACCCTTCCCCCCGATTCATAGTAATATCAACCGTACCATAAAACAAAACGCTTTCGCGGAGGAGATTATCGAAAGCTGTTACCGGATCATTTTTCAATAAAAGATTTTCTGTTTTAGGATCGCGCACCAGATGGTAATATTCATTCATCACCTGCCACACTTCCTTGGTAATATAATCCTGAACCGAGCGGGCATTCTCGCGGGCACGCACGATGTTAGTTAGCACCGAGGTGTCGTTCTCCTTACTTAATATCATGTGATTGAGTGCCTCCCGGTAGTTAGAAACTTTTACATTCGGGTCGTTTGCCAAGGCTCCTAATCCATCCACCCATAATTGCCAATTGAAATCCTGAATCTCGTCCTGCGAAGCAATGTAGCTGGTGCGAAGTACGCGCAGAATATTATCTGTGCGCTCCATATAACGCGCCATCCAAAATACTGCATCAGCTACTCTACTTAGCATGTGGCTTTAATTTTCATAATCATGATCCGAGTACCCAGGTGTCTTTACTTCCTCCACCTTGCGAGGAGTTTACTACCAATGATCCTTCGCGCAAAGCGACCCGGGTCAATCCACCCGGAACAATTTCAATTCCCTGTGGACCATATAATGCAAATGGCCGCAAGTCAACATGCCGTGGTTGTACTTTACCTTTTAAAAAACAAGGCACGGAGGATAAACTAATAATGGGTTGTGCAATAAAGTGCCGAGGATTTTTTTCTACTTCCAATTTATAAACTGCTACTTCTTTCTCAGTAGCCGCATGCCCCATCAACATACCATAGCCCCCACTCTCATTTGTCTTCTTAATCACCATGCTATCAATCTTCGAAAACACTTGCGAAAAATGATCGGGGTTATCCATAGAGTAAGTAGGCACGGTTTTTAAAATCGGCTCCTCATTTAAATAATATTTAATCATGTGTGGCACAAACGGATACACTGCCTTATCATCGGCCACTCCATTGCCCGGTGCATTTACGATGGCCACGTTTCCCATTTTATAGGCATAATATATTCCCGACACACCTAAAATACTTTCGCGATTGAAAATCAAGGGATCTAAAAATTCATCATCAACTCTCCGGTAAATTACATCTACTTGTTTCAATCCTGCGGTAGTCTTCATGTAGACCTTCGCATTATCTACCACAAGATCTCTACCTTCTACTAAATCCACACCCATCAATCGCGCCAGCGTAGTGTGCTCGAAATAAGCTGAGTTGTAAATACCTGGAGTTAACATAACAACAGTAGGCTCACTCTTTTGTTGGTTGGCTAACCCCAGTAGATTCTTTAGCAGTAAGTCTGGATAATCTTTTACAGACCGCACATTGTTTCGCGGAAGCAAACCTGGAAAGATGCGATAGGTCATGTTTCGGTTTTCAAGCATGTACGAAACGCCCGATGGGGTGCGCAGATTATCTTCCAACACATAAAACGATCCATCGCCATCGCGAATCAAATCAATGCCCGAAATGTGCGTGTAAATATCAAACGGAACATCAACCCCAACCATTTCACGCAAAAAACCCGGGCACGAATGAATGAGTGTTTCCGGAATTATTTTGTCTTTAACAATAAACTGATCGTGATAAATATCGCGTAAGAATATATTGAGCGCACGAATGCGCTGCTTAATACCCGCTTCAATATGCGCCCATTCGGCAGCTGTTATAATGCGGGGAATTATATCAAATGGAAAAATTTTTTCTATGCCCTCACCATCGCTATATACCGTAAAGGTAATGCCTTGATTCATGAAGAGCTTCTTGGCCAATTCATCCTTGAGCATAAACTCATCAGATGTTGATTCACTTAGCGACTCGAAAAAAACCTGATAATGACTACGAACATCTCCCTGGTGGCACATTTCATCCCAAACCTTTGGGCGCACTGAATAGTCAGATAAAAGGGAGGTAAAGGACATTCCATAAATATACTAACCCAAATGCAAGAATCAAGAAGAATTGAATTATCGTATAAGTGAAATCGTTTGCGTGCAGAAATAAGTTGAAAATAAAAAATGCCGGGCACCCCTACCCGGCATTTACTTAACAACAAACCTAAACAATTATCTATATCATTCTTTTTAAAATTTAAAGCCCACCGAAACCACCAGCGATCTGCCATCAGAAGACCAAATACCCGGCCCAGGATAGAATGAGGGTCGCTTTGTGAAATACTGTTTATTCGTAACGTTATTTATGTTTACCCTTAGAGTGATCTGATCTAGAATCAAGAACGTAGAGTTTATATCAAAGAGACCATAAGCAGGTACTACTCCCACCGCACCATTAGCCGAAGGCTCAACGGTATTAAGTGCATCAGCATAGCTATCGCTCACATAGCTAAACAAAAATGACAAGCTTGCCCTTTTTGTTTTTAAAGAAAGGCCATTGCGTGTTATTGCTTCGGGCACACTTTCCAACTTATTGTCTGATACATCTACATTGGCATCACCATATCTTATCTGTGCATCAGTGTATCTTCCATTCATAAACGCAGTTGATGTAAATACAGAAGCAGAGATTTGTTTTAGATCTACCATCTGATACTCCATAAATAGTTCCGCTCCATCCGTTAAGGAATTGCCGATGTTCGTTCGGTAGAGATAAAAAACATTGTTCTCATCGTAGGTGGCTTGCGAGCCCAATCGGTTATTATACTTAACCCTGAACACGCCAACATCCCAACGCAATCGGTTGGAGTGACCACGAAACCCGGCTTCGGCATTATATCCATAAGCATCTTTCAAATTTTTGTCTACAATTTCATAAGTAGATGATGGAACAATGTCTTTGAAAATAACAGGACGATACGCCTGAGACCAGCCTGCATAAAATGAGTTTCCATTTCCAGCTTTGTATTGCGCATTGATCCCTAACAACGGAAACTTATGTTCGATTGTATTCGGTACGCCTTGCGGATCGTAATAGCTGATCACTCCACTCATTGCGGATTCACCTGATTCAATCCGGACTCCCGGTGTAATTGACAGGTGATCCGTCAGTTGAAATTTATTTTCTACGAACAGTGCAATGTTATTCGATTTCAAGTGCATGTCTCTGCCAAATCCAGGCTCGGTAAGGGTAAGATCGTAATCCGTTCCTGTCGTTCCTTTTCCTTGCTGCTGCCGATGCAAATCATTGTTCATGTATTGCACGCCCGCCACCAAATTACTTGTCCTGCCAAAAAGTGAATAATTATGAAGCACGCGCAATTCAGTAGTATAACTATTGTAGTTATCAACGTCCACTTGTCGGGGCGCATACTGTAACGTAACCGGATCAATCACATCTTCCACATTGGCAGGTTTATCAAACATAACGCTGTTGCGGTACCCTAACACTGCAGACGTATGAAGCAAAAGTCTTGTTTGATTGCCAAGGTCCCAATCCATCTGCAAAGAGGGCACATAAATCTCCGGGCTATAATAATTTCGGGATCGTGATGATTGCCGAGGGTCATCATTAAATTTTGCATCGGTAAGCGCACCTGGCAGATGATAAATATATTTTGATCTGCTTAACTCGGCATTAAGTTTTAATTGGGCGGAAGGTGCATAGGTTATTAAAAAAGATTGCGCATCATAATCTGTATCTCCGTTTTGCCGATACCCATCAGAAACACGTTTTGTATAATACGTCATGTATTGAAACTTACCTACTTTTCCACTTGCTGCGAGGTACGTGCTTAATAACCCATATGACCCTACTGAGGTGATGTTCTCAAGGCTAAACGATTTGGTACTATCCGGTTTTTTAGTGACATAATTAAGCATGCCTCCAAACTGGGCGCCATACTGCAATGAACCTGTGCCCCGAACCAACTCGATCCGTTCAATCGCTTCCATAGGAATGCTATAATGACTGGCCGGATAACCATACATATCCGAATTGGTGATTGCACCATTCCTTCGAATATTAAATTCCCACCCACGATGAGGATCGAGGCCACGCGTGGAAATGTTCATCTGATTTCCACTGCCATCCATATCATACACAAATACTCCGGGCACCTTAGCAAAAATCTGGCGCCCGGTTTTCTCTGCTATGTTTGCATTCAAGCTTTGCAAATTGATAACCTCATTCTTTTTACCTGACCATACCCGCGTACCTTGTGCTTCCGGTAATCTTCCAATATCATTTAAACGGGGTGCTTTAATAACAACCTCATCAAGCCGTTTTGTTTGAATTGTATCAACCGGGTCCTGAGCACTAATCGTTAGCACTATACCAATAAAAAATAATATCAAGAGAATTCTCCGCATTAGTCGGCTCCGTCTTGTTTTGCTTTATTAACTGTGTAGCCAGCCACATTTCTTCCCTGCGTAGTTCCTACTTCAGCATCAAATCGCCAATGAATGCCACCATAAATTCTTGACTCGGCAGCTTCAATTGCCCAGGCTCGCACCTGACTTGCTTCGGATGGATATATATAGGCCAACACTTCCGCAGCAGCAGCAGAAAATACACTGTGCCCGGATGTGTAACTTGGAAAGTTGGGTGTGCCAGCAATAGTTTTAAATCCTGGAATTTGCTGAATCGGTCGTGGATAGTGATAATAATATTTGGCATCCCAACAGCTAATACCCCCATCCATCATGGCCACATTTAAGTAGGCGAACGTGCGTGCTGTGCGAAGTGGATTCTCCTTGTATTTTAAAAGATAATCTTTGGCGATTTTATTCCAATGCCCAGGCGGTGTATAGGTGCCTAATCCGTCTTGCCAGAAATTTGCAATTCTTCTTTTTTCCTGAGTCATATGATCCTGATGATTTATGAGTTCCTGAAGGTTCGTATTGTATTCATCCGAACCTGGAGCTGGGGGTATACCTGGCCGCACTTCTTCAACTGTTGGAACATTCCACATTTTTACTTTACCGTAAAGGGGGGTTAATCCAACAGGTCTTGTCGGAATCTCAAGATTATCCCATTGCCAACCAAACCTGTTAAAGGCTGCTGCCTTGATTGAATCAGAAACTGGTTTAGGGCATTGCGCTTTTTTCATTCCATCGGTTGAGGCCCTTGCCAAAGCAAGTTTTGAAACCTCAGCTCCAATAAACTTTCCAGCTGTTATATCACTCTCTACGTTAACGCCAGCCCAAATTAAACTTTGTAAATGCTCTTCCGCCTTAGCTTTCAGGTACTCCTTTTCAAGCGGAAACATCGCGGTTAATATATCGCGTGCCGATACTGCTACCACGGCACCATCGGATGGATAAGATGGAATGTTGTTTTGCTTGTAGGCCGAGTTAATTGAATTATCCACCTGATAAGGAGCCGGGCGGTTAAAGGTGTATTTATAATGCCAGGCCGAAATCAATCCATCAAATTGCGCTACACTTAAATAAGCAAGCGCCCGAACCGCATAAGGTGGATGAGCAAAAGGAAACAGAGGTGGTCCTTCAGGAGCCGCTGAATTAGGAAGAGTATAAGTGCCGTCCTCATTTGGACCTGGGATAAGATTATATTTTGCTATTAACTCTAAAGCTATTTCATTCCATCGAAGCACGGGATTGTTTGTCCAATATTCAATTGCTCTTTTTTGATCGCCATTCAAGGAAGCCTGTTCTGATTTTAGTGAGGCCAACTCAGCTAGATATTCACTTGAGGTGACATCTGCAGGAGTAGCAACCGAAATTTGATCCGAACTTGTTAAAAGAATAGGAGTCCAATCGCCACCATCCACATCTAAGCCGGAAAATGCATAAGCAGAATATTCCGCCATGGTAGGCAATTCATTCTCACACGATGTAATGAACAGCACGCACACAAGGGTACAAATACAAGACGCTATAATATTTTTTTTCATAGTAATGTTTCTTTTAAATCTTAAACTGATAGGTTCCGCCCACTCCAAAACTTGAGAACTTACCCCAGTTTCTTCCATTCACCACTTGGTTATAATAGGCAAGTACACCCACGCCTTTAACCTGCTTTATGTACCATTGACCAGAAAATTCTAGTTGATCAAACTGAACGTTATTGGTGGGTTGAGCCGCATTATAAGGCCGCACATCGTCACCACCGGTTGATTTCAATCCGTAATAACTTACTTCCAGCTTCAAAGAATTTTCCAACATCCATATTCCAATAACACCATTCACTTCCCATGCATCAGGAACATCCATCCAAGCCGTGTAGAAACTTCCATTGTTGTAGTAGTAATCGCGCTCGGCTTTTGTTTGTCCTCTAAATAAATAAGCTACAGCAGCTCTTGCATACAAACCTTTATCTAGTTTATACTGGGTTATCCCGCGCAAACTAAACTCGTTCGTACCATTGCCGATACTATAGGGTCTGTAGTCAGAAAGGTAGTTGGTAATGGGAGTTGCGTAGCCGCCTGTTCCTAACACGGCAAGTTTTCCTTTTCCTAATTGCTTGTTTAGCATTTCATATTTAACTGCAACGCTCAAATCCTGAAATCCTTGAGCTCCTTGAAATTTACCTCCATTAGGTTCGCTGGATTCCGTTTTTACATAAGGAACACCAACCAGCAAATTCAATTTGTCCAAAACTCCAATGGCCACCATAGGCATAACCATTTGTCTTGTAAGGGTAGCCACAGTTTGGTTGGATCGAAGGTAAGCACCTTCCCAATACTGATCCCATGAACCATGATCATAAACAAGCGCGAAACATAATTCCCTTTGCTTCATCATGATAGCATCGGAAGGTGTTTGTGCTACCACGGGTGATAGTGCACCAAGAGAAAGCACAGCAATAGCTGAGAGTAAATATTTTTTCATTCAACAAAATTTTTAAAAATAAATTGATTTTGATCCACCGATAAATCAGTAAAGGCATTTTACAAATGCACAGTGTTTTAAGATTATCTTAAAACAAAATTGATTTAGCAGCAATTGGCAACGCCAATTACTTGTGGTGCCCGAGTAGTTCGGTAAAAAATTAGACTAGCCTCGTGGGGGTGGGCTGGTGTATTTGATAGAAAGGGACTGATAGGTGCTTGTCCAGCCACACTTGTTGATTGTATTGTACCAGCCATCGTTGCCGGTATGCAAAACAGTAGTAGTAGCAATGAAATCCTTAATAAAATTTTGAACGGTTTTGGTATTACTTTTTTGATTTAGCGGTTTGTCAGTGTATGTCTTTACATAATCCTTCAACGCCTGATTAATTTTCTTAGAAGTATTATCCTTTACACACACTATATAAAGCGTGTCGCGCTGCAAGCGTTGTTTCACCATTTTGTAAACATCCCCTTCATGCTCAAATTCGCCATTTACCCGAACATACTCACGGGTATCACTTTGATAAGGAACCGTAATCGGGACTTTAATGGTCACCTCATGCTCACGCGCATAATCATCCTCATCAAATTTAGCCGAAAGATCGTATGTGTTTTTAATCTGCAAACCGACTAATACCCCATAATATCCCAACACATTGAGTAGGAATAAAAATAATATAAGTATAGAGAAAGTCCTTTTCACAGCCGAAAAGTAAAAAATTCTTTGACTACTGCAAACCTTTGCAATTAAATTGCCTAAGAAAGCAACCAACCAGGTGTTAGGAAAGTTGATTCAAATATGCTCTTTCTTATTCTTTACAAGATCGTAAAGCAACTCGCGGGCGCGGTGTAACTGGGCTTTAACTGTGCCCAACGGAGCTTCTAACTCAACGGCTATTTCCTCATAACTTAGTTCATCAAAATAACGCAGCCGAACTAACTTTTGATATTTAGAAGGAAGCATGTTAACAAACACCTGCACTAACTCTTCTTTCTGACCTTTGATTGCCTCATCCTGTGGATTCAAAATCCCATCATCTTCCACATCAATGCTAACCGATTGGCCATCATCATCGGTATAGGTGTTTTGAATGCTAAGTGTATTTATTTTTTTCTTTCGGATGTAATCAATCGTATTGTTGGTAGCAATGCGAAACAGCCAGGTACTGAACGTAAAATCTTTTTTAAACTTGTGTAGACTTCGAAATGCCTTTGAAAAAGATTCCATGGTAAGATCTTCCGCATCATCGATGTTACGCACCATCTTTAAGATCATGTGATATACAGGTCGCTTATAGCGCTGGAGCAACTTGGCATACGACTTCTGGTCGCCACCAACAGCCCTGTCAATCAACTTGAAATCTTCGAGTGCTTTTGATGAAAATCTGCCTTCTTCTAGTTCTTCCATCGGATTCTTTTGACTACTAACGCCCGCAGGCCGGTGACAAGATAATAAAAGGTGAAAATAAAATCTAAAATAGGCGTTTTCAAGGGCTCAAAGTGCCCACCCAGCTTGCGTGAGCTACTATTAAAAAGCGTTGCCATTAAAATCCAGCGTACTAAAAAGATAAAAGGGATGAAAAGACTAAATCCATAAAGTAAGGAATACGGAAGAACAATTAACCAGGTTGCCAACCACGTAACGGAGAAAAGACCAAGAATGACCTGATCTAACACCCGGTAGCGCGTACCTACTGATAAGTGCCTTAGTTTTTGATGGAGAAAGTCGCGCCAATTCTCTTTCGGTTTTGAAACGGTTATTGCATCCAATCCTATTGAAACTTTAGTATTTAGTTTCGAGGCATGACTGTTTATAAATAAATCATCATCGCCACCCATCACATCTAAATGTGTGTTGAATCCTTTGCTCTGAAAAAAAAGCGACTTAGCATAGGCAAGATTACGCCCAACACCCATATAGGGGCGACCCAGCTTTGCCCATCCAATAAATTGAATGGAGGTTAACAACGATTCAAACCGAATAAATTCATTCAGTAAACCTGCACGTTTCTCATACGGTGAATGGCCTAACACAATTTGGGTCTGGTCATCGTAATGCTCTGTCATTCGTGTAATCCATTGATCACTTGACGGACGACAATCTGCATCTGTAAAAAGTAGCCATTCATGCTTCGCGGCTTTTATTCCGAGTGTAAGTGCAAACTTTTTTCCATTGATGTGGTCAGGCTTATGCCTTACCCGAACCATTTTGAGTTGTTTGTTTTCTGCAGTAGCTTGTTGCAGGTAATCGAACGTGCCATCATTGCTGCGATCTTCCACAATAATTATTTCAAACTCAGGATGATCTTGTTTTAATAATAAGGGTATCAGTTCACGCAGATTTTCCTCCTCATCATGGGCACATACAATCACAGATACCGGGTGTGGTGGCTTAGGTGGATTACTTTCTTTACGGTTGATTCCAATAAAAAATAGGAGCAGGTAAATAAATTGTATGCTTATAATCAGAATACAAGTAATAGCAAATGCTGACAAGGAGAATTGAGTTAGTTAAAAAACGCACAAATATATGGTTGCTATGAAGCTAATCAAACCAAAGCTCCCTTTTGCAATTCAACAGGGCACCAACCTCCCAAATAATAAACTTTGATTTCATTAAATAGTAATCAAAACAGGCAGTGGTTCTTTAGGAAGCCTGATGGTGAAAGTGGTTCCCTTATTTTCGGTACTCTCCAGATCAATTTTTCCCTTTAGTTTATCAACAGAACGCTTGAGTATGTAAAGCCCCAAGCCAGATCCTTTTGATTTTTGAGTTGCACGATAGAAAAGATCGAAAATCTTACTTTGGTGTAATTCTGAGATACCCAACCCATTATCCTCTACTTTACAGATTACTTCTTTACCCATATCGTTTATCTGCACGCGAACGTAAGGATTCACATCGCCAGAGTATTTGATTGCATTTTCGATAAGATTTTGAAAAATAGAATTCAGGATTACCCATTCTGAGTGATACTCTATCCCTTCCTGTATTTCTATGTGGTATTTCACTTGATCGGCTTTGGCCAAAGCCCGACAAGAGTCGATACATCCTTGAATCATCTTCTCGAAGTCAATTCTAACTTTTGGTTGCTGGCCTTCTCCTGTTTGAACAATGTTAATGAGACCACGAACCATATCGCTTAACCGACTGATTTGCTCGTATTGCTTTTCAAAGTATACCAAAGCTTCAGGATCTTTTACATCATACCGGGCCAGCGTAGACAACCCAACCAAAGAAGAAATCGGAGCATTGATGTCGTGAGAGATGCGATAGAAAAAAGCATCTAACTCTTCATTTTTCTTTTCGATGGTTAAGTTCTGCTCTTTAACCATGTTAAGCATAACGTTAAGCTCTTTGTTCGCATTTGAAAGTTCTTGGGTGCGCTTTACTACCTGGTCTTCCAAACGTTCACGTGCATCTTGTTGTGCGCGTAATGCTACCAACTGAATTTCTTCTTTCTCCTGCTTCAGTCGCCTGAATTGTTCGCTCAGTGCAAATGCGATGAAAGTGGTTTCCATTGCAGCACCAATTTCCACAAAGTGAGTTGTCCAAAAATTAAATTCAAAAAATCCACTGTTTCGCAGCGTGAGGAATAATCCACCAATGAAATAGAGCGACCAACCAACAATATAAAATGTAGCAGTTTTATTACCTCTCACTCTGCATATTATTCCCGTAGCGATAAAGAGGACGGTAGCGAACGAGATCAGATGATTTCCGGAAACCGGGTAAATGCCCGTAATTACCAATAGTAAAACGATAACACTCAAGTATTGCAATGCCACCAGTGCATAATAATTGAAACGCGAGTAACGCTTTACATCAAGAAACCGAATGCTGAAAATGGATAAAGAAAAAATAAGAAATGGCAGCGATACTCTACCTGCATAAAAATTCAAATGCGGGCTGTCAGGCCATAAAAATTTACCACCATAACCACTGGCACCTAAAAAAATAAGTGCTGTACAGAAAATTGTGAAAATATAAAGCAGGTAATTGATTTGCCGGAGGCTAATGAAAATGAACAGATTATAAATGAACATGATAAAAAGAATACCGAAGAAGAAGCCATAGCCCACGTCTTCCCATCGTATCAGATCATTAAACTTATTTTGATAAAGAATGTATAAGGGAAATGTTTTTGGACTTGACCCTGAGATTAAAATATAGCTTACATTCGTCTGCTGCTCAAACCAAAGTGGAAAGACGTGCCCTGTATGCGAAATTTCCCGAACGTTCTGTTTTCTGAAATACCCCGACTGGGCATGATGCCATGTTTCTCCTTTGCGTTGGTAAAAATCTACATATTCAATAAATGGAGCAGGCAGGCTTAAATACCAGGGTTTATTTTCAAGTGAGGTGGATGTTATTTTGAGCCAGATATTTGGCCTTGCGTAGCCAAATACCAAATTTCCCCGTACCTTAAACTTAGCTTGAATGGAAGGATTCTGAATGCTTTCAATGGTAGCCGAATTGGTAGAATCAATAAATACTTCAACAAGCTTATCTATTCGATATACGGTAGTTGTATCTGAGAGCCTGATCTGGGCATGGCTAGCACTGGCAGTAAGCAGACAACCCAGCAATATCAGAACGCCAGCAAAATTAACTCTCACTACAAAATCAGGTTAGGCAAACTCAAAAATAATAAAATGAATTGAGTTCAGCCCTTCAACTTTCAATAACCTGTTCAGGTGGTTATTTTTTAGTTCTATTGGAATGATGATGAGCTAATCAAATCAAGGTTTCTTCTTGAAAGTTGGTGAAATAGGAACAATAGCTATTCTAGTTATATAAGTTTATCGCTGTATTGTTTACCAAGTTTTTCTAGCCGTTCCTTGGTTAGTTGCGTATGTTTGATTTTTAATTCTGCCTTTATGTATTAAATCATTGTCTGAACAAAATACATCTAACACTCCAATATATAAAATTGCTGATATTTCTTTTATAGCTTAAGATTCACCAAATCGAAATACACTCATTTGGACAGCGCACCCCATGCGGTTAACTTTGCGGCCGCATGAAATTCAGCATTAGCGCTACCGACCCCAACTCAAAAGCCCGAGCCGGAAAAATAATTACCTCACATGGTGAAATACCCACGCCCATTTTTATGCCGGTGGGCACAGCCGGATCGGTAAAGGCCGTGCATCAGCGCGAGTTGCAAGACGACATTGATGCTAAAATTATCTTGGGTAACACGTATCACTTGTATTTACGACCGGGTTTACCTTTAATCGAAAAGGCAGGTGGCCTTCATAAATTTATTGGTTGGGACAGACCGATGCTTACCGATAGTGGCGGCTATCAGGTGTATTCGCTGGGTGCCAACCGAAAGATCAACGAAGAAGGAGTAATCTTTAAATCCCACATTGATGGTTCCAAACATACCTTCACACCTGAGGGTGTAATGGACATTGAGCGCACTATTGGCGCAGATATTATTATGGCGTTCGATGAATGCACACCCTACCCGTGTGAATATAGCTACGCTAAAAAATCAATGGAGCTTACGCACCGATGGCTTACACGATGTGTGAATCGGGTAAACTCAACGGCTCCGAAATATGATTATGACCAAACGCTCTTCCCTATTGTGCAAGGAAGTGTTTACAAAGATTTAAGAATTCAGTCAGCTGAGTATATTGCCAACCAACAACAAGCGGGCAATGCCATTGGAGGATTGTCGGTAGGCGAGCCACATGAGATGATGTATGAAATGACGGATTTGGTTTGCTCTATCCTTCCGAAAGACAAACCTCGCTACCTGATGGGTGTTGGCACCCCCGAAAATATTCTAGAATGTATTGCGTTGGGTATTGATATGTTTGATTGTGTAATGCCCACGCGCAACGCACGCAACGGAATGCTTTTTACTACACAAGGCATTATAAACATTCGTAATGAAAAATGGAAAGATGATCTCTCACCTCTTGATGCAGAAGTTGGTGGACATGTAAGTACGTTCTACTCCAAAGCCTACCTTCGCCACCTAATTATCTCTAAAGAAATTTTAGGCGCGCAAATTGCTTCTATCCACAACCTTACCTTCTACCTTTGGCTGGTGCGCGAAGCCCGTTTAAAAATTGAAGAAGGTACATTTGCAGCGTGGAAGAACAGTATGGTAAAAACGGTTTCGCAGCGATTATAATTTTTTAAATGACCATTCTCGATCGATACATTATTAAAAAAATTCTAGCCACATTCTTTTATGTGGTCTTAATTTTAGTAGCGATCATCACGGTAATAGATCTTACCGAAAAGATTGACAAGTTTGCCACCAACAATTTAGGCATCGCCCAAATCCTTGGTTACTACGCAGATTTTATTCCCTGGATTTCGGGCTTGCTTGCTCCCATCACCGTTTTTATTGCCGTTGTATATGTAACCTCGCGCATGGCTGCCCACACCGAAATCATTGCAATCCTTAGCAGTGGCGTAAGTTTTAGAAGACTGCTGGTTCCATACTTTATCGCAGCCTCGATTATTGCTGCCTTAAGTTTCTTTCTAAATGGCTGGGTAATTCCAAAATCAAATCAGGAGCGACTTGATTTTGAGATGCAATATTTCAAAAAGAATAATCAATACAGCCGTTCTAACATCCACATGCAGATAGAGCCCAATGTGTATCTCTTTATTCAAAACTTCAACAACTCCACCAACACGGGGTATCAATTTTCATTGGAACGGTTTGATGAGAATAGATTGATTGATAAGCTTTCAGCAGAAAACATTCAATGGGATACAGCCAAATTAAAATGGACACTGCGGTACTGGAAACGAAAGCAAGTGGACAGTATTTTTCATGTGCGACAGACTCCATTAACCTTTGGCACCAATGGCGGAGCGATGGACACCACTTTATCCATTACACCTAAAGACTTCGAATCGAACGACCGTGGATATGACGGTATGACTATACCCGAACTGAATGAGCATATCAAAAAAATGCGCTTCCGCGGATCGACAGGTGTTGAGATTTATGAAGTAGAAAAACAAATCCGCTTTGCTACTCCATTCACCATTTTTGTGCTGGTGTTTATGGGTGCTATCGTTTCGTCCCGAAAAAGTCGCGGGGGCACGGGTTTTCAAATTGCATTGGGGTTTTTCCTTTCTTTTATTTTCATTCTCTTTTTTACAATGACTCGAACCTATGCCGAGACTGGATCATTGGCACCATTTGCAGCAGCCTGGCTTCCCAATGGAGTGTTTACAGTGATTGCACTTGCCATGTATAAATATGTGCCCCGGTGATTCCTGTAACCCGCGATTATCTTAAGCTCCACTTCATTGTCTTACTATTTGGCTTTACGGCCGTGTTGGGCAAACTCATTTCTCTTCCTTCAGTTGAGATGGTTTTCTATCGAACACTGCTGGCCGCTATGGGCATGGGCGTGTTGATGATTTTGTTTAGGAAAAGTTTTACCGTTTCAAAAAACGATTTGATCATAATTCTACTCACCAGTATGATTGTTGCGGTTCATTGGATTACTTTTTTTGTTTCCGGAAAAATCTCTAATCCTTCCACCAGCTTAGTCGGCTTTGCCACCTGTTCTTTTTGGGCAGCCATCTTCGAACCGCTCGCAAAAGGGAAAAAAATTCAGTTTCTTGAAATTGGATTGGGAATTATGGTGCTGATAGGATTATGCATCATCCTCGCATTTGATTTCAGATATCCATTAGGATTATTTCTAGGAGTTATCTCAGGCCTGACTGCAGCATGGTTTACGGTTATCAACTCCAAAATTGTAAACAGAGTAAGTACCTACACCATCACCTTCTATGAAATGATAGGCGCCTGTGCATTCATTGTGCTATTCATGCCAATCTATAAAGCAACCTGGGCTGCTAAAGGTGAATTAAATTTAATTCCTACCACCTTAGACTGGTTTTATCTTGCACTTCTTGCCTGGGCTTGTTCAGTGTATGCGTATTCGGTAGCCATTGAACTTACTAAAAAGCTTTCTGTATTTTTTATTCAGTTGGCTTTAAACTTAGAACCTGTATACGGGATTATTTTGGCGCTTCTGATTTTCGGACAACAGGAAGTGATGAGTTTGAAATTTTATGCGGGCACACTCATTATTTTAAGTGCAGTAGTATTGTACCCGATTATGAAAAGAAAGACGAAAGTTTGATGAGTAAAAATTTTAGTCACAGATTCACCGATTTCAATAAATAATAATCTGTGAATCAGCGGGCCGAATTTTGAATTTCCAAATAAAATTGATTTCTCAGGAAAGTTCGCCCGCCCAAAAGTCCCCTCTAAACTTATTTTTTAAATCGTGGGGTGATTCAAAAATCCCAAAAACAGATGCCCCCGAACCACTCATACTTGCATAGCTCGCACCCTGATTGTACAACTCATTCTTAATACCTTCTATCTGTGGATACTTTTTAAAAACTGATTCTTCAAAATCGTTTTTCAATCTTCCCCTCCATGAAGCTATAGGTAGCCCAAGAATTTCTTTGATGGCGTGAGTGGGTTGTTTTGGAATAACGCCCGCATATGCATCTGCAGTAGAAATATGTACGTCAGGTTTTACCAACACCAAAAATTTTCCTTTTAAACTTACAGATGTCTCCGATAGAATTTCTCCACGCCCACTGCCCAGCATTGGTTTATCTTTCACAAAGAAAGAGCAATCACTACCTAAGATTGATGCATACTTGCTTAACTCAACATCCGACAAGCTTAAATTAAAGACAGCATTGAGGGCACGTAACGTGAACGCAGCATCGGATGAGCCTCCACCTAATCCAGCACCCGTAGGAATCACTTTATGTAAATGAAGTTTGATGGGTTGCAAATCAAAATCCTTTTTTAGAAGTCGATATGCCTTTATACACAAATTATCTTCCTCCCTTCCAGGGATAGCAGATCCTGATTGGGTAAATTCAAATTGATCCGACTTAATAACTTCCAGCACATCGCGCCAGGGCACAGGGTAGAAACATGTTTCAATATTGTGATAGCCATCCTCACGTTTTGAAACAATCTGAAGACCAAGATTTATTTTACAAGGTGGGAAGTAAACCATGCACCCTTGTGCCTACTTCACTCCGGCATTCAATTGCTCCTGACTTACACCTGTGGTAGAATAACCACCATCATGATATAAGTTTTGCATCGTAACCATGCGGGTAAGATCACTGAATAGCGAAACGCAGTAGTTAGCACAATCTTCTGAACTTGCGTTGCCCAATGGTGATTGCAATTCCGCAAAATCATAAAACTCACTAAAGCCTTTAATACTGCTTCCGGCTTTGGTTTTAGTAGGCGATTGCGAAACCGTATTGATTCTTACTTTTTTCAATTTGCCATAGTGGTACCCAAAACTACGGGCAATGCTTTCGAGCATCGCTTTAATATCTGACATATCAGTGTAGAAAGGATAGGCCCGTTGCGCCCCCATGTAGGTTAATGCAACCACCGAACCCCATTCATTAATAGCATCAAGTTTATAAGCCACTGCCAGCATTTTATGAAAAGACAAAGCAGAAATATCAGCACCCTTTTGATAGTAATCGTAGTTAAGTGCGGTATAGGGAATATCCTTGCGCATATTCACACTCATACCAATGGAATGCAACACAAAATCAAGCTTCCCGCCAAGGTGCTCCATTGAATCGGTATAGAGTTTTTCAATTTCCGCAACGCTGGTAGCATCGGCAGGAATTATTTTCGATCCGGTTTGTTCGGCCAGTTTATTTATTTCACCCATGCGCATCGCAATGGGTGCATTAGTCAACACAAATTTTGCGCCTTCTTCATGTGCACGCAAAGCAACTTTCCAGGCGATAGAGTTTTCATCTAATGCTCCGGTAATAATTCCCAATTTTCCTTTCAGTAGGTTATAGGCCATGGTAGTAATCTTTTAAAGTTTGAGTTACAATATTACAAATTACAATCAATTGCAGCTATTTTTGAGATTGATGAAAAAAGAAGTGACCGCACCGGTTGGAATATTTGACAGTGGCATTGGCGGTCTTACGGTAGCACATGCAATCCGCCAAACACTCCCACACGAGAACATAATTTATTTTGGTGACACTGCCCACTTACCCTATGGCGATAAATCGGAAGCTGCGATTCAAGCGTACTCCATAAAGATTGCCGATGTACTTTTAAAAAAAGGTTGCAAAGTGATTGTGATCGCCTGTAACTCGGCCAGCTCAGCAGCTTATGAGTTGTTAAAAGAGTATGTGCGCAAGGATGCACACATCATAAATGTAATCGACCCGATGGTTGAATTGGTTACGCATAATTATGAAAACAAAAAAGTAGGACTCATTGGAACTAAACGCACGGTGCAATCCGACATCTATTCAAAAAAAATAGAAGAGGCTCGGAAAAATATTTCATTGCACTCTTTAGCCACCCCCTTGTTGGCACCCATGATTGAGGAAGGTTTTTTTAACAATCAGATCAGTCACGAAATAATTTCGCAATACCTTGATGACCCTTCCATTAAAGACATGGATGCGTTGGTTTTGGCATGTACGCACTACCCCCTTATCAAGAAAGAAATTGCTGCCTTTTTGGGTTGCCGGGTACATGTATTGGATTCTGCTATTGTGGTAGCTGAGGCATTAGCCAATTATCTTACCGAGAATAACTTACTAAATCCGGCTGGAGAACCCGATCACCATTTTTTTGTTTCAGACTATACAGAAGCCTTTGAGGCCTCCACACGGCTATTTTTCCATCAAAAAGTTACTCTGGAGCGACATCCTCTATGGAATTGAATCTCCAGAAAAACCGTGTGTGTAGGGTTTTCTTTAATTCGGTACGTTTTAATCCATTTAAAAACGTGAAATTTAGCCCGAAATAGACCAAGACTGTGCTCTCTACTTTATTCTTTATACTGCCGTTTTTAGTGCTCTACACCATTTTGGTGGTGTATGCCGAGCGTAAAATATCGGCATTTATGCAGGATAGACTTGGGCCTATGGAGGTAGGTTATTATGGACTGCTGCAAACTGTGGCCGACCTCCTTAAGTTAATTCAAAAGGAAGATATAGTACCCACCTCAGCCAGCAAACCACTTTTTAAAATTGCTCCACTGCTAATCTTTGTTCCTATTTTTCTGGGGTTCAGTTTTTTGCCGTTATCTCCGGCCTGGGGCAGTTCACCGTTTTCCTCAGCTTTGTTCTTTTTACTGGCTATCATTTCACTAGATGTGATCGGAATTATTGTTGCCGGGTGGGCATCGAACAATAAGTATAGTATGCTCGGTACACTTCGCTCGGCTGCACAGATTATTTCGTACGAAGTACCCTTGGGTTTAGCGGTGCTGTGCGTGTGTGTTCTCACTCAAACACTTGATCTGCAAGAGATTTCATTTCAGCAAGGAATACTAGTTAAAGATCAAACCAATTTTCTGTTTGGTATAAAATCGCTGGGCGTGGATATTACCTTAACGGGTGGCTTCCTCTCGTGGAATGTGTTTCGCATGCCCATCTTGTTCATTGCCTGGGTGATTTTTTTTATTGCATCGCTGGCTGAAAGTAATCGGGCACCTTTTGATTTACCAGAGGCAGAGTCAGAATTAGTGGCCGGATTTCAAACCGAGTATTCCGGCTTTCGGTGGGCCGTGATTATGCTTGCCGAATACGCCATGATGCTTTTAGTAAGTTTTGTGGGTGTTATTTTATTCTGGGGAAGTTGGAACACAGCCTTACCAAATATTGGAGTTCTTAGGTTAGCAGACTGGACAACCGGAACCGTTGGTTCGTTGAGTTTACACCTTTGGGGAATTTTTTGGTTAATTTCAAAAACTTTATTTACCGTTATCCTTCAGATTTGGGTTCGTTGGACATATCCACGCATGCGTCTTGATCAACTTACCTCTTTAAGCTGGAAACTATTAACTCCCTTTGCTTTAGTAGTACTACTTATTTGTTCACTTTGGAAATTAATCTTGTGATACCATCAAAACTTAAAATATCCGCTTTTGCCTTTTTTATACTGATTGCAGCAGGACAAAATTGCTTTGCCCAAACCAAACTGGATAGCTTAGAAAATGTTTTGAAAAATACATCGTCCGATTCTATTCGATTTATAACACTTATAAAGCTCTCGCAAGAAAATCAATATAAAGACCTGGGGAAAGCGTCAGATTATTCAGCGCAAGCACTCGCGCTCGCTGAAAAAAAACAATGGGTTTGGGGAAAATCAAAAGCGTATGGTCAAGAGTCATTTCTTGCCACCATTAGTGGAGATTATGCTACGGCCATGAAATTTGATAATCAAAATCTTCAATTGGTTATCGCACAAAAAGACAGTCTTTCCATTGCTGAAACACTCGGTTTTTTAGGCAATGATTATAAAGACCTGGGAAAGTATGACGAGGCATATTACTATTTCACGCAATCATACAAGGTAGCAAGAGCCATCCCCGATTCCCTAAAAATGACAATTGCCATTCATAACATTGGCACAGTGCTGAGCGATTTGGGTCAATATGACTTAGCATTAGATCACTTTAATATCAGTTCAAAAATTTCACTCGCTATTGGCGACCTCGATGGAATTGCCTATGACCTGGATGCCATGGGCGATGTGTATTGCAGAAAACGAGAATATAAAAAAGCTGAAGAATATTTACTGAAAGGACTTAAGAGTATCCGTGAACGCAAATTAACTGTAATTGAACCTCGTGCTTTAATCCATCTTGCACACCTATACTATGTGATGCGCGACTTACCAAAATCTTTGGCGTACTATGATACCGCCACCCTAGTCTACAATAAAACAAGCAATGCCTTTGGAAATGCTGAAGTTAATTTAGGAATCAGTCAGGTATTAATTGAGCAGGAAAAATTTGATGAAGCGCAGGTTTTAATTGAGAAGAGTTTAAAGACAGCCCAAGCGCTTGGTGCCGAACGAATGGAAATTGATTGCTATCAAAAACTTTCTAAGCTAGCCGAAAGAAAAGGAGACTTTGAAAGTGCATTGGCGCTACACAAGAATTTCAAGGAGATGGAAGACTCTCTTTTTAGCCAGGAAATGTTAGAAAAAGTCTTTCAGGATCAGTTGCGTTTCCAAACGGAAAACAAAGACTCCGAAATTGCCAACTTAAGCAAAGTAACTTCTGAGCAGGATAGTGAGCTAAGAAGACAAGAATTTTTAAGTAATATTCTTGTGGTGGTGGTGGCCTTAACAGCGATCTTACTTTTCACTGTTTACCGAAGCGGGCAGCGCAGAAAAAGAATCAACAAATTATTAATTGAACATCAGGAAGAAATTAAAAAGCGGAGCATTGAACTTGAACAACTCAACCAGGTTAAAGACAAATTCTTTTCCATCATTTCGCACGACTTGCGTTCTCCTATCAACGCCTTATCCGCAATTTTGGATTTACTCAGCAACAAGCAAATAACACAGGAAGAATTTTCAACACTTACCCAAGAGATGCGCGTTCAGTTTAATCACACCCGCACGTTGATTAATAATTTACTGGATTGGGCACTTCTTCAAATGGATAAACTGAAAATCCAACCTGAAAAAATTGAGCTGAGTAAAGTGATAAATGAGAATTTCACTTTGGTGCGATCACTCCATCTCAAGGAAATGAATCTTGTTAATCAGGTAGAGGCCGGGCTATTTGGATGGGGTGATCTGAATATGATTAATCTTATTTTTAGAAACCTTATCCTTAATGCAATTAAATTCTCTGATATCGGTGGGGCAATCGAAATCTCGGCAAAACAAGATGGTAACTTTTATGTGCTGGCTGTAAAAGATTATGGGGTTGGAATTAGTCCTGACGTGCAAAAAATACTATTCGACAAAACCACCGGTTACAGCACACGCGGTACTGCTAACGAAAAAGGCACCGGACTGGGATTGATCTTGTGTAAAGAGTTTATTGAAAAAAATGGTGGCCAAATCTGGCTCGAAAGTGAAGAAGGTAAGGGCAGTACTTTTTATTTCACTATTAAGAAAGCATAAGCTAAGCCTTTAGTAATTTCCTTCTATTTTTGTTACCAAGATAGAATGGAAAAGAAAAACTCGTATTGGTCGGATATTGCCTTCGCTACGAAATCTCTTACTAAAGGGCTTGCGCTTACATTCTCACATCTATTAAAATCGCGAAAGAGTAGAAGCAAGATTTCTATTCAGGAAGAAGGTTACTTTGATCATCAAAGCGGCATTGCTACGGTTCAATATCCATTCGAAAGCATTCCTGTGCCTGATCATGGCCGCTACAAACTTCACAACGAAATTGAAGATTGCATTGTGTGCGATAAGTGCGTGAAAGTTTGCCCGGTTAACTGCATCATGATAGAACCCATTCGGTCGGCTGAAGAGTTTGGCAAAACATCGGATGGTACTTCGAAAAGAATTTATGCCGCTAAGTTTGATATTGATATGGGTAAGTGTTGCTTTTGTGGATTGTGTACAACGGTATGCCCTACCGAATGCCTAACCATGACAAAAGAATACGACTTCTCTACCTTTGATATTACTGATCATAATTTCCCTTTCGGGAATATGAACCCTACCGAAATTGAGGAAAAGAAAAAAGCGTGGGACGAACACCAGAAAAATAAAATGACTGCTGCTCCAGTTGTTTCTAATCCAACGGATCAACCAACTAGTGCGAAACCTGTATTCAAGCCTCGCATAAAACCACCTCAACAATGATGCAGGAAGTAATCCTATATCTCTTCATTGGATTTTCGATAGTGAGTGTGTTGGTAATACTCTTAAATCGCAATGTGTTTTATTCAGCACTGGCTTTGCTCACCTGTCTTATTTCAGTATCCGGAATTTTTGGATTGCTGCAAGCTGAATTTTTAGCAGTAACACAATTGCTCATTTATGCCGGAGGTGTATTAGTACTTATGATTTTTGGAATCATGCTCACCAATCGGATTGCAGGAAAATCATTTGAAAGTAAATCCGATAACTGGATACCAGGCATTTTAGTCACCGGTTCACTTTTAACAGTTCTTGTAATTGCTTTTCAAAACTCGACCATACCTGCAGTTCAAAATGATTTGAGTACCGGAAATCACACGAGCAAAATAGGCATTGAATTAATGAGTGCCTATGCTGCACCTTTTGAGATCAGTGGAGTACTGTTACTTGTCTGTCTAGTGGGTGCTGCATTAACCGCCTCGTCATTTAAAAAAGCAAAATCATGAGTAAACCAGATTTGCTTTTCTTTTTGAGTGCATTTCTTTTTTGCTCAGGCTTACTAATAGCCGTAACAAAAAAGAATGCCATTGTGGTGTTGATGGGCATAGAGCTTATGCTTAATGCCGCCAATCTTAATCTGGTGCTTTTCAATTTTCAAAAAAAAGGAATGGGCGGACAACTCTTTGCTTTGTTCATCATCATTGTAGCGGTGTGTGAAGCGGTTGTGGGCATTGCCATTATTTTAAAAGCATATCACTATTATCATACTTCAGTGCCCGATCAAATCAGTGATCTAAAAGAAAAAAATTGACAACTGTAGCAGAAAATTATTTTACACTTTGGCTTACACTCGCTGTGTTGGGGATTCCCCTGTTTGCTTCACTCAGTTGTTTTTTGATTAAAGAAAAAATTGGTTGGCTTGCCCCTTTGATAAGCAGTGTGCTTTTGTTGATTGCCTCTGTACTTGCATTCGTTCTTTTCTTTCAGGTCAACATTTCTACTGAGGTGAGCTATTCATGGATATGGTTTACGCTCAACCAAAAAGAAATAGCATTTAGCATTTTACTCGATAGCGATGCAAGCATTATGATGCCGATTGTAATCGTTGTCTCATTCCTTGTGCATCTATTCTCCATCGGGTACATGGCCGAAGATCAACATCAGGCGCGATACTTTGGAATGCTCGGTTTTTTTACGTTTGCCATGTTGGGGTTGGTAATGAGCAGCAACTTGTTAATCACATTTATTTTTTGGGAATTGGTAGGTGTTAGCTCCTATCGCTTAATCGCACATTATCAGGAAAAGCCATCGGCTATTAAAGCTGCAACAAAAGCATTCTTGTTGAATAAAATTGGCGACATCGGATTTTTAATCGGGCTCATCATTCTTTGGTCGCTATCTGGCACCCTTGAAATAGCAGATCCTAATTTATTAAGCATCCCCACGTTTTGGTTAACTGCCGCTGGCGTTTGCATTTTTATAGGCGTGATTGGTAAGTCGGCACAATTTCCATTGTTCAATTGGTTGCCCGATGCCATGGAAGGACCAACTCCTGTCTCTGCATTAATTCATGCAGCTACCATGGTGGCGGCCGGAGTTTTTCTATTGATGCGCATCAGCAATCTTTTTACCGAAGATGTTTTAATGGGTATCGCGATTACTGGCTCTATTACTACGCTTGTAGGAGCAATAGGCGCCCTGTTTCAATTTGATATAAAAAAAATACTGGCTTACTCAACCATTTCTCAATTAGGATTAATGGTGATGGCGATGGGTGCAGGTGCCGCTCAAGGCGGATATTTTCATTTGCTTCATCATGCATTCTTTAAAGCCGGATTGTTCTTAGGGGCAGGTGCTATCATTCATGCCACGCATCAAAGTCATCAAAGCAACTTGGATGTGCAGGATATACGCAACATGGGTGGGCTAAGAAAAAAGCTGCCCATTACGTTCATTTCATTTGCCATTTGTGCGGCTGCTCTTGCGGGGATTCCTTTTACTTCGGGATTTGTTTCTAAGGAATTCATTGTGACTCAAATGACCATGTGGGCAGGAAATGAATTTTCGTGGCGATGGATTGTAATGAGCAGTGCGTGGGCTGTCACCCTACTTACTCCTATCTATACATTTCGATTAATCTGGTTTATCTTCTTTAGCAAACCACAGCATGAACATACCGTTGAAGAAGTTCCTGTCATCATGCGCATACCTTTGATTGTGTTGGCTATCGGTTCATTGGCTATACTATCTTCACTAAGTCCAATCCATCTCTCCTCTGCCATCAATGTGTTGCTGCAATCATACCCAACCACTAATTCTATAATCTCATTGGTATCCACTGGATTGATTGTGATTTCTTTAGCAGTAGCATTTTATATCTATAAGAATCAGGAAGTAAAAAACCAGAAACTGATTACTCCCCATCACTATTTAGATGGGGTTTCAAATTATTTTTCTGTATTGACTTTAAAATTATCGGAATCAACAAAATGGGTTGATAAACTTATTGATTCTTTCATTCACGGAATGACTTATTTACAAGTTACGTTTGCGCACGTCACGGGCTGGGCTGATCGCTACCTGGTAGATGGTTTTGTGGATGGAGTCGCTTACTCAGCAAAAGGGGTTGGTGCCATGACCCGCTCTTTGGCAAATGGAAAAATTCAGTCGTACTTGCTGTGGGCTATGGCTGGGCTCGTTATTTTTATAGTTTGGATTTTATATTAATGTACTTGCTTTCACTTCTCATATTCATTCCCATCGGCACAGCCTTGCTTGCCCTGCTTATTTCTTCGCGACTTGGCAACAGTTTTCGCTCTATTGCACTGGGTGTTAGCATCGCACAAGTGATTGTTCTCTTACTGATTCTATCACAGTATAACTACGAAGGTGGATTTCAACTCATTGAAAAGATTCCCTGGATCTCTATTGATCTCGGATCGTGGGGATTACTTCAGGCTGAGTATTTTGTAGCACTCGATGGGCTCAGTCTTTCCATGGTGGCATTGTCGGTATTTATTTTATTGATTGCTACGATCTCCTCCTGGACCATCGAAAAGAATCGCAAAGGATATTTTGTGCTGTTGCTTATTCTTAATGGAGCCATCATCGGAAGTTTTTGCGCGCTGGACTTCTTACTCTTTTATGTGTTCTTCGAATTCATGTTACTGCCCATGTATTTCCTGATTGGGATTTGGGGTGGGGTGAAACGAGAATACGCATCCATTAAATTTTTTCTTTACACACTGTTAGGATCAATTTTGATTCTCATTGTAATTGTTACGCTCTACATCTCTGTAAAGACTCCTGAGTCCTCCGATCGAATCGTACATACCTTCAATGTGCTGCACATGCACGATTTAAATAACCTGATTCCTGATTCTCTACTCTCACTGGATTCAACAAAACTATTAGGCTCGTTTTCATTTCGATATTGGGCTTTCCTTTTATTGTTTATTGGTTTCATCATCAAACTTCCTGCAGTTCCTTTTCACACCTGGTTGCCTGATGCCCATGTAGAAGCCCCTACTCCTATCTCTGTTATTCTTGCTGCGCTGCTTTTAAAATTTGGAGCGTATGGATTGCTGCGTTTCGCTTATCCAATTTTCCCTGATGCAGCCATACATTTTAGTTGGTTTGTCGGCCTGGCAGGTTTGATTTCAATTATCTATGGTGCACTCAATGCACTTTCATCAAAAGATTTAAAACGATTAATTGCTTACTCTTCAGTTTCTCACATGGGGTTTGTGCTACTAGGCATTGCATCAGCCACGGTTGAAGGAGTTACCGGAGCCGTGTATCAAATGTTCAGTCATGGAATAATTTCTGCGATGCTGTTCTTACTTGCGGGCGTGTTATATGATCGCACCGGAGATCGGATGATTGGAAACTATTCCGGACTTGCGAGCAAAATGCGCAGTTACTCTGCTTTTGTGTTGATCGCATTCTTTGCATCGATGGGCTTACCCGGCTTTGCCGGATTTATGGGCGAAGTCATGATATTCTTCGGAGCCTTTCAATCCTCTTCAGTAAACGGGCTGATCCCAACATGGATGGCCATCACTGCAACCTTGGGTTTACTACTTGGTGCTGCCTATTACCTCTGGACAATCCAGCGTATGTTTTATGGGCCGTTCTCAGTTAAGAATGTTAACGGTAACTTAACCGATCTTGATAGTCGGGAGTATACCATGTTGCTTCCTTTAGCGCTGGCTGTCCTGGTCTTTGGAATCCTTCCACAGCAACTCTTAAATTATATAAACCCCTTTGCAACTGAGTTTGTAAACAATCTCTTTCAATCTGGCCATACATTAATTCATTAGCCCGATGGAATTGAAGGAACAACTTACCGGAATTTCAGAAAGTGCAGGACATCTGTTACCTGAGCTGGTTCTTGTCTCCTCTCTGGTCATTTCGCTTTTGCTCGGATTGATCCTCAAAAAAAATAAGCAGACCATCCTCATTATTTTTTCATTAGCAAGCTATCTCCTTTCTTTTTTTCTGATCCTACAGACCTGGCCACCTCAACCTGTTTCTTTGTTTGGTGGAATGATGCGATTGGATGATTTCTCAGCATTCTTTAAACTGCTATTCTTTGCGGGTGGATTTTTAACCGTCCTCCTCTCAACACAAAAAAAGGAAAACACCTTTTCGGAATACGTAATTCTTATCAATGCTATTCTGCTAGGCGCCTGCCTCTTGGCGATGAGTATGAACTTTGTGATGGTTGTGCTTTCACTGGAACTGATTTCACTACCCTCTTACATGCTTGCAGGTTTTGCGTTCGATAGAAAAAGTGCGGAAGGAAGTTTAAAATACTTTTTGTTTGGAACAGTGGCCACCGCTTGCATGATTTATGGAATCTCATTGATTTATGGATTGAGTAGCACCCTTGATTTTTCATCCAATCAATTTATAGAAGCCCTCATTGATTCAAAGGCTCCATTACTTTTCGTAGCCTCTTTTCTAATACTTGCTGGCCTCTTGTTTAAAATCGCAGCAGTTCCATTTCACCTGTGGGCTCCTGACGTTTATGAATCGGCTCCCACGCCAGTGGTTGCCTTTCTATCGGTGGTACCTAAGCTGGCGGGTCTTGCGATTTTTATTAAAATGGTGCTGGCGTTAAATCTCTTCGGTCAGTCGGCATTGCCGTGGTCTACCATTGTTTCGGTAATCGCAATCGTTTCAATAGTGGTTGGTAATCTATCCGCCCTAGCGCAAACAAATCCTAAACGGATGCTAGCCTACTCGTCTATTGCACAATCAGGGTTTTTATTAATAGGGCTTGCCACCATGAGCATGGAAGGAATTCACTTTATAATGTTTTATGCGGCCATTTTCCTGGTCATGAATTTTTTAGTATTTGCCGTACTCCATCAATTCGAAAATTCTATAGACATCCAATCGATGAATAACTTTTCAGGCTTGGGCCGAATTTCTTTCTTCCCAGCCTTTGCCTTGTTATTAGGAATGATTGCCCTCACTGGCTTGCCACCCACAGCCGGGTTTACGGCCAAACTTTTAATTTTTAGTTCCCTATGGACTTCCTATCAGGATTCTACTTCTATTGTGTTGTTGATCCTTTTCGGTGTGGGGTTAATCAACACGGTAATAGCACTCTTTTATTATTTAAAAATACCTTACCTCCTGTTTTTGAAGGAACCCGCAACGGAAATTATTCCGATAAAAACCTCCCGTTCCGGCAATCTTTTCCACCTCCTGCTGGTTATAGTTCTAATCTATTTTTTCTTAATCCCCGGTGGGTTGATGGGATGGATTAATCAGATTACCTTTGTACTTTAAAACTGTTTACTCACAGGCTTCAGCACGGGCAGTAGACTACTGGGTAAAGGCTAACTTGAATTTTAGAAGCTATGAGTGATTCCATCCTTCATGAATGCGGTATAGCCCTCATTCGTTTGCGAAAGCCACTTTCCTTTTACATAGATAAATATGGCCCTACCTATGCCATGAATAAGATGTATATCCTGATGGAAAAACAACACAATCGGGGACAGGACGGAGCTGGAATTGCCAACATAAAAATTGATCAAAAACCGGGGTTCCGTTTCTTCAGCCGCTACCGGTCTGTTAAAGCCCAACCTGTGGCATCCTTATTTAAAAAAATTGGAAAAAAATATCAGAAGGCTCAAAAAGCAGGAAAAGAAAAATTCTATGACGAAAGTTGGCTAAAGGAAAACCTTGCCTTTAGTGGCGAATTGTGGCTGGGTCATTTGCGTTATGGAACTCATGGTATCAATAGCATCGAAAATGTGCATCCGTTCCTGCGTCAAAATAACTGGCGCAGCCGCAACCTGGTGATGGCCGGTAACTTCAACATGACTAATGTGGATGAACTCTTCAATATTCTGGTTGAGTTAGGTCAGCATCCGAAAGATAAAGTTGACACGGTAACCGTGATGGAAAAAATTGGTCACTTCCTGGATTTAGAAGTTCAGAACCTGTTCGAAAAATATAAAGACAAGTACACCAATAAGGAAGTATCAGACATCATTGAAAATGAATTGGACCTTGCCCGCTTGTTAAGGAGAGCGTGCAAAGATTTTGATGGGGGCTATACCATGGCCGGCCTTACGGGATCAGGCTCAGCCTTTGTTGTGCGCGATCCATCAGGCATTCGTCCTGCTTATTATTATGCCGATGACGAGATTGTGGTAGTGGCTTCCGAGAAGCCCGCCATAAAAACAGCGTTCAATGTTAACTACTCTCAAATTAAAGAGATAAAGCCCGGCAACGCGTTGATCATTAATAAAAATGGTGAATACGAGCAGCAGGAAATTTTAAAACCTTTTGAGAAAACTTCATGTAGTTTTGAGCGCGTATATTTTTCGCGCGGCACCGATCCTGAAATTTATCAGGAACGAAAACAACTTGGCAGACTGTTAGTACCTCAGGTACTCAAAGCAATCAACTTTGATTTAAAGAATACCATCTTCTCGTACATTCCCAACACAGCCGAAACCGCCTTTATGGGTATGATGTCGGGCATTGAAGATTACCTGATCAGCAAACAGAAAGATATAATCATTGACTCAAAGCCTTCGGTTGATTCATTGGATGATATTCTTTCGTTCCGGCCACGGATTGAAAAAATAGTTATTAAAGATGTTAAGCTAAGAACCTTTATTACCGATGACGATCATCGCGATGATATGGTTGCCCATGTGTACGACACGACTTACGAAGTGGTGAACAAAGGCAAAGACACGTTGGTAGTGATTGACGATTCGATTGTGCGTGGCACCACGTTGGAGAAAAGTATTTTAAAAATGCTTGATCGGTTGAATCCGAAAAAGATAGTAGTTGTTTCTTCTGCTCCACAAATCCGTTTCCCGGATTGTTATGGAATTGATATGAGTAAGATGGGCGACTTTGTTGCCTTTCGTGCCATGATTCAATTACTGAAAGAACAAGGCAAAGAATATCTATTGGGCGAAGTATATGAGCAGTGCCGCCAGGCCGAACAAGATGCCGTTGCCACCAACCACGTGCAGCGATTATATAACCAATTCAAGTACGAAGAAATCTCCGAAAAGATAACGGACATCGTGCGACCAACAGGCATGAAAGCCGAGTTGGAAGTACTCTTTCAAACCGTTGACAATTTACATAAGGCCATTCCCGGTCACTCAGGCGATTGGTATTTTACCGGCAATTACCCAACACCAGGTGGTATGCGCGTAGTGAATCGCTCGTTTGTAAATTACCTGGAAGGGAAGTTGGTAAGGGCTTATTAAAAGTCCATTCATAAATGTATACAAAAAGAATATCACCTAAATTCTTTGAATTTAGGTGATATTACACACTTTTTACCCTACTTTGCTATATAGGAAATATCAACAATTGTTGATATTGAGACGTTGTGCGTAATGGCTCTTGGACGATGACGACAATACTGACAGAGAAAGAATACAAGGAAACAATGACCGACAAGATGGTTGACGTGACAACGACAGCCGAACCAACGGTTGACATTTGGCCGTACGTTGAACTACTGACAAAAGACAAAGAAGTATCGAAATACGTTTACGAGAATCAACTGATTGAGATGGTAAGCAGAAACGACAAGGGAACATTTGATCATGTTCTATTACCGACTGACAATTCAAATACATTTGTAGTTATCATTGTAGAATTGAAAAAAGAAAGCGTAAAGGGACATTTTCGACTTGATCTCAACAAAGAATACGGGCTAGAATGAGATCTTGGGAACGAGCCACTACGCACAACACTGGTAGCTGTTGCACAACATCACCTAGTAAGGGTTTCTAAGTAAAAAATTCGAGCTACAATCCTGTTTCCTCGCGGAGTCTCGCTTCGGACTCCGTGATTTGACTATTTTTGATAACCAATAACTACGCACATTTTTTTGCAATCAGCTCGCGAAGACTCCGCTGAGAAATAGGTGGATATCCGCTTCGCTAATTTGGGTGGTTGCGTTTTATCTAATTTACGTCATGACCAGAAAACCAACAGCGACCATTTCCTAACCTCGCAGGTTCCATGGTTCGTGGGACACGAACCATGGTAACAGATTATTAACTTTCTATCCCCACAACGTAACATATACGAATGTTGTACGTCATTTTATATCACCTTGCTAATTATAGAGATAATGGAGAAGTTTTTATTCAGATTGAAACTACTTAAGCCCTTCCAGATATTCACAATTTTTGTTCGATACCTGCTCGGGAGTGCCTTCGTTTGGGCAAGTATTTTAAAAATTCGAGGAATAAGATTTACACCCGAATCGGCTGAGAATGCACCTATCAATTCGTTACCTCATCTTTTAGAGACTATGTATCGTTCTGGTTTTTATTGGCATTTTATTGGATGGGCACAATTTATAGCGGGATTTTTTCTTATGTCTCAAACTTTTAGCACGCTTGGTGCCGTCATATATTTCCCAATTATGCTTAGCATTTTTATCCTTACTACATATTTCCAGTCACCTGAAATTTTGAGTGTTACATCGTTAATGCTTCTTGGAAATATTTACTTGTTATTGTGGGATTGTAATAGGTTAAAATTCATAATATTAAACAAGCCAGGTGAATATGTTGATCAAACTACTCCATTTTCAAGGCAAAAAACATGGGCTTATATAGGTATTTTGTTATGGATAGCAATTTCAATTTTTCGAGTAATAACTACAAGATATCATAATTGAAAATACTGAGAAAAACGATTTCTTTGTCATGAGCAACAGATAAGCTCAGACAAATATCCATCGTAACCTTTTTACTGAAAAATCTGCGGCCAATTAAAAGTTGAATATAAAAGTTCAACTCTACGGCAAATAAAAATCAAACACAATCTCCTTCATACACTTAAAATGTCCTTTCGGGCATTTGTCAAATCCAATTTTTGAGCATGGGCGGCAATTCAATTTCTTGTTTTCCAACACGGTAAACTTAGTGCGATACGGATACATGCCAAATTCAGGAATAGTATTTCCCCAAATAGAAAAGATTTCCTTTTTAAAAGCTGCAGCTATGTGCATCAACCCCGTGTCGTGTGTGAAAACATAATTTGCCTTCTTCACTAAACTGGCCGATTGATTGAGATTAAACTTTCCGCACGCATTATAGATAATTGTCTTTTTATTAAGCTCTGTTAATCCGGCTTCATATTCCGTGTTCTCTGGTCGCTCAAAGAATTTACTGATCTGTTCTCCGGTTCCCGCATCTTCGGGGCCGCCTAACAAAATAACAGGCTTGTTCATTTTATCACACAACTCAATCATGCGGTTTACGGGCAGCTTCTTTGTGTTATGTTGTGCACCAATTGCGTAGGCTACATATCCTTGCCTGTGCGTTTCCGGAAGCCAGTCCATAGGCACTTCATCTTTCTCTTCGATAAAATAATCTAACCCCAGGGCATCAGCTTTCACGCCAAGTGACTTTACCGTTTCGAGATAGCGATCGACTATGTGTAAAGAAGGGAGTTTATCAATTTTAAGATTTACCAGTAACCATTTTTCCCAATTGAGTTTATTAAAACTTAGCGACTTTGTAGTTAAACTCACTTTAATAATTTGAGTGCGTAGGTTATTGTGTAAATCAACAATGTAGTCGTACTTCTCTTTCCGCAACTCTCCAATTATTTGGTTTAGATCCTTATCAAAAAGAAACAATTTATCTATATACGGGTTTGAAGTTAAAATGCCTTTGTATTTTCTTTTTGTGAGATAGTGAATTTCCGAATCCATTAATTGTGTCTTCAGCGCTCGCACAACTGGGCTTGTAAGCACAATGTCGCCAATGGAGGAAAAGCGAATAACCAAAATCTTCATCTATAATTTCATTTTTAATGAAACTCCCGAAAAATACGAATACAATTTCCTATTTTAGATACTTTCAAGAACTAACTAAAACAGACAAACCATTCATACGATGAACTATTGGCTATTAAAAACAGAACCCAGCACCTTTTCATGGGAAGATCTTGTTCGTGATAAGAAAGCGGTGTGGGACGGGGTGCGAAATTTTCAGGCACGCAACAACATTAAAGCGATGAAAAAAGGTGACCTGGCATTCATCTACCACAGTATGGATGACAAAGCGGTAATTGGGATTGCCGAAATTACCAAAGAGTTTTACCCGGATCCCAAAGACAAAGATTGGCCTGTGATGGATATTAAACCTGTAAAGAAATTAAAATCGCCTGTAACACTGGCCACTGTAAAAAGTGATAAACGGATGGCAAACATGGTGCTTGTGAAAAATTCCCGACTCTCCGTTCAGCCAGTTAAAAAAGAAGAGTTTGATTGGATAGTGGGCCTGAGTGAACGTTGATGACTACGCGGAAAACCATGAAGTTGATTTTAAAATTATTCCAGTTACTTCTGTTTATTTCCGCTTGCTCTGTAGCATCTGCCCAGATTAAACAAACCGCTCGCTTTGAGCGCGAGCAAAAAAACAATGACAAGGAATTCATTCTGGTTTCTTTGAAAGAAAAGGGACTCGTGCTTGTTCGCGATAACGAAAAATATAAAGAGGGAAAACAACTTTGGGAAATAATTCGGTTAGATACAGAACTTAAGGAAGTTTGGTCGTTTGAATTATATGTTGAAAATCGCCTGCGGATTGTGGGCTACGAATACAGGGATGATCTGGTGTATCTGCTCTATCGCGAAGGTGAGCATGAAGCCAGCGACTTAACCCTTTACACCATTGATATCGACTCGAAAGAACTAAGGAAGTATGTGATTAAGCAGGAACTAACCTTTCGGGTAACGCACTTTAGTGCACTCTCACACACAATTGCGTTGGGCGGTTATGTTTCCAATGAACCAGCAATTTTGCTATACCATCTGGAAAACGAGGTTACTAAACTTGTTCCCGGTTTTTTTGTTTCTGATACTGAACTGCTGGACTTGCGTGTGAACACTAACAATACATTCAATACATTGATTGCCATGCGCAATACAAAGCAAAAAAGGAAACTGATTCTAAAAACTTTTGATTCTCAGGGTGCGCTTTTATTGGAGGATGAGATGGAGATTGATTCAAAGAAAGTGATTCTTTCGGGCATTAGCAGCACGCTAATCAATGATGAATTATTTATTGCCGGCACCTGGTCTGAAGGCAATTCAAAACAAGCAAGTGGAATTTACACCTCCCTTATCGATCCATTTAGCGAGCAGGCAATTAACTTTTATGATTTTGGGCAGTTTGACCATTTTCTTGATTATCAAAGTCAAAAACGGGTAGCAAAACTTAAGCAGCGCTCCCTGCAGGCATTAAAGGTGGGAGAAGTTCCCGACTTTAAAACCTACGCTATCCCTATGAGACTGGAGGAACAGCCGGAAGGGTTTGCCTTGCTCACGGAGGTGTATATTCCTTCCACCAGTTTAAATTCTTATCCCTACTGGAATAATAGTTTCTCTTCGCCCTACTATGGAGGCTATTCACCTTACGGATACAATCCTTTTATGAATCGGTATTATACATCTCCGTACCAATACAATAACAACCAGCAATCAGGAGAAACTAAAATGATCTACGCTTCTTTGATTGTATTTGATCTTCAGGGAAAGAAGAATTATGACTACGGATTAAAACTGGAGGATAAAAAAGTAGGTGGGCTGGAACAAACTGCTGACTTTATGTACTACAAAGAAAGTTTTGCACTGGCCTTCAAAAAGGAAAAGGAGGTAAAATTTCTAAGCGGTCACCCCGAAGACTCGGTAGAGATAGATACACTCACCTCAGAACTCTCCTACCCGGATGAAACTGTGAGGAATGATTCGGGTGATAATAGTGCTATTCGTTTGTGGTATCAAAATGCTTTTTATAGCTGGGGATATCAAAGTATTCGTGATCGATCCCCGAATGCCGAGAGTCCAACCCGATACGTTTTCTACATCAATAAAATTGAAGTTCTTTAAATCGATAGCGTTCCTTTTAATTTCTGTAACCAGCTTCGGCCAAATAGACCAACAAGCCAGGTTTGAAATCCTATTAAATGAAAATGATATTAATGAAGACTACGCAATTTCTTCCGTTGCCGAGCAAGGTGTACTTGTATACCGCAGGTTGATTGGCAAACGGGAAGATCAGCTCGAACTCATTAAGGTAGATACCACACTGAAAGAAAATTGGAGAGGATACATCACACTGCAAAAGAATCTCCGCGTTTCACACATCCAGGTAAAAGATGAAATTATTTTCATTTTACTGAGATCTGCAATCTATACAACGGGTGATTTTCAAGTGCTGGCAATACGTGCCAATGATGGAAATTATAAAGTTTATACCATCAAAAACTTAATCCCATTTAATCCTACCGATTTTGTTGTAACAAGCTATGGTATGATGTTGGGTGGCTACTTTAACTATCGCCCCCTTGTTCTGCATTTTAGTTTTCAAACGGAACGATCTAAAATTTTGCCGGGTTTGTTTAATGAACAAGGTGAACTGACTCAAATTAAACCCTACGATAATGGATTTGTAGATGTGATCATCAGTGCCAAAAACTATGAGCGAAAGAAGTGTTTGTGGATTAGAAACTATGATGCTGAAGCTGATCTTGTTAAAACAACAGTGTTAGAACCCGAAACAAACAAAAACCTGATCTTTGGCCGATCGGTAAAAATGCCCAATGATGAACAAGTAGTGGCAGGAGTATATGGCCATAAGAATAATATGGAATACTCACGCGGAATTTTTGTTGCGGATATCAATCCATTCGGTGAGTATACGATTAATTACTACAACTTTAGCGATCTGCAAAATTTTTTCAGTTATATGAAAGTGCGCAGAGAAAAGCGGGTGAAAGAAAGAATCGAGCGTAGAAAAATCAAAGGAAAAAAAATCAGGTTTAATTATCGTTTACTGGTGCAGGAGGTTATCCCCTATGGAAATCAATTTATCATGCTGGGCGAGGCATTCTATCCAAAATATACATTTGCAAGTGGATCCAACAGTGGATATGTTTCTTCGTTTTATGGCAATCCACTGATGCGGGGCGATCGAATTTTTGATGGTTATCAATATACCCATGCAATTGTTATTGGGTTCGACCAGCAAGGAAAATTGAAGTGGGACAATAGTTTTGAAATTAATGACGTAAAAACATTTAACCTGCAGCAGTATGTAAAAATTGCACCCACCGAAACTCAAATCTCACTTTTGTATTTTCATGATAACCTGATCCGATCTAAAATCATTAAAGACAATCAGGTACTGGAAGGTAAAACTGCAGATCCATTAAAATCAAAATTTGAAACGGATCTTATAAAAAAGAATGATACCCAAACCAGCAAGCTGGACTACTGGTATCCGCACTACTTCTTTGCTTCCGGAATTCAAAAAGTAAGAAATCAGCAGGCTGAAGGACTTTACCGAAAAGTGTTTTTCATCAATAAGATTAAATACTGAACAGAAACAATTCTTTTTGCTAATTTTACGCAGGCGTATGCAGAAGAAACTCATCCTTGATTCAGACCTGCTTGATATAACCCTCAGCCGCCTTTGCGAGCAACTGATTGAAAATCACGGTTCCTTTCAGAATAGTGTTATTTTGGGCATGCAACCCCGAGGCATTTTTTTAGCTGAGCAGATTCAGAAAAAACTCAAAGAACTAACGAAGAAAGAAATTCCACTGGGATACTTAGATGCAACCTTCTATCGCGATGATTTTAGAAGGCGCGATACTCCGGCCAAAGCCAGTGAAACGCGCGTGTCGTTTGTAATAGAAGGTAAACAAGTAATTCTTATTGACGATGTTCTTTTTACTGGTCGTACAGTGCGGGCTGCACTTGACGCTATGATTGCTTTCGGGCGGCCGGAAAAAGTAGAGTTATTGGTATTGGTTGATCGTACCCATACGAGAGATTTACCCATCGCTGCCGACTATGTGGGCAAATATGTGAACACCATTGAATCGCAACGTGTGTTGGTTGAACTGGAAGCACAAGGATATAAACAAAACAGGATTTGGCTAATCAATAATCAGGATTAATACAATGTCAAAACTTAGTCAGCGGCACCTTTTAGGAATCAAAAACATCACTACAAAAGACATTGAATTAATTTTTGAAACAGCTGATAATTTTAAAGATGTTATAAACCGTCCCATCAAAAAAGTACCATCTCTTCGCGATATCACGATTGCCAATATATTCTTTGAAAACTCAACACGCACCCGACTTTCGTTCGAACTGGCCGAGAAGCGGCTATCTGCAGATGTCGTTAATTTTTCCGCATCCAACAGTTCAGTAAAAAAAGGGGAAACCCTGTTGGATACAGTCAACAACATATTGGCCATGAAGGTGGACATGGTAGTGATGCGACATGCCAGCGTAGGAGCCCCGCATTTTTTATCGAAACATATCAAAGCCAATATTGTAAATGCCGGAGATGGCACGCACGAACATCCTACCCAAGCTTTGCTCGATACTTTTTCTATTCGCGAAAAGCTGGGTGATGTGCAAGGAAAGAAGGTGGCCATCATTGGTGACATTCTCCATTCGCGCGTAGCACTATCAAACATCTTTGCCCTTCAAAAACTCGGTGCAAAAGTAATGGTGTGTGGCCCGCCTACCTTACTTCCAAAATTCATTGGTTCATTAGGTGTGCAAATTGAATTTGATATCAATAAGGCATTGGCCTGGTGCGATGTGGCCAACGTACTTCGCATTCAATTGGAACGTCAACAGATAAAATACTTTCCCTCCTTGCGAGAGTACTCGTTGTACTATGGAATCACAAAAAAGATTTTAGATAACCTGAAAAAACAGATTGTGGTCATGCACCCGGGTCCAATCAATCGCGGAGTTGAATTGAGCAGCGATGCCGCTGATTCGCATCATTCTATCATTCTCGATCAGGTTGAAAATGGAGTTGCCATACGGATGGCGGTTTTATATCTATTGGCCGGAGCGGCTGGCTGATTTTTCTTTCAAATGGCTAACTCCCGTTAGCATTATTTGTATTTTTACACTTCATTTTATTAACGCTTAATTATGATTTATAATTCAATCATCGAAACGATTGGCAATACACCGCTGGTTCGTTTAAATAAAATAACTAAGGGCATTGCAGGCACGGTTGTAGCAAAGGTCGAATACTTTAATCCTGGTAATTCAACCAAAGATCGTATGGCATTGAAGATGGTTGAGGATGCTGAGAAGGCAGGTATCCTAAAACCAGGCGGAACCATTATTGAGGGAACTTCCGGAAATACAGGAATGGGGTTAGCATTAACTGCAGTTGCAAAAGGGTATAAGTGTATTTTCACCATGGCAGATAAACAATCGCAGGAAAAGATAAATATTTTAAGAGCGGTGGGGGCCGAGGTAATTGTTTGCCCTACCAACGTGGAGCCTGACGATCCTCGTTCGTATTATTCTGTGGCCAAAAAATTGAACAAGGATATTCCTAATTCAATTTACCCTAATCAATATGACAACCCTTCTAATGCACAAGCCCATTATGAAACTACCGGGCCGGAAATCTGGAAACAGACGGGTGGAAAAATTACGCACTATGTAGCTACTGTAGGTACCGGAGGATCAATGTGTGGAACTTCCCGATACTTAAAGGAGCAAAACCCAGCGCTAATCTCCGTAGGTGTTGATACCTATGGTTCTGTTTTTAAAAAATACAAAGAGACTGGAGTGTTCGATCGGAATGAAATTTATCCTTACTTAACAGAAGGTTTTGGGGAGGACATCTTACCCAAAAATGTTGACTTCGATGCGATTGATTTATTTATAAAAGTCACTGATAAAGATGGCGCCATTGCAGCACGCAAGTTGGCTAAAGAAGAAGGTCTCTTTCTAGGATGGAGCAGTGGTTCGGCTGTGCATGGCGCATTAGAATATGCACGAGAGCATCTGAAGAAAAATGACATGATGGTAATTCTTATGCCTGACCACGGTACACGTTATCTTAACAAAGTGTATAACGATATGTGGATGAAAGATCATGGCTTTTTGGAAGAGCGTACTTATGGCACGGCTCGTGAAATCATTTCACGCAGAAATGGAAAAGACAGTCTGCATACAGTTTCTAAGTCATCTACCATTGGTGAAACTATTCGCATTATGAATACAGAAGGTGTAGACCAGGTTCCTGTAATGGAGAATAATGAATTTGTAGGCAGTGTTGCGACTTCCTCATTGATTGAAAAAATAATTAACGACCCGACACTAAAAGATAAAACCGTGGGCGAGATTATGGATAAACCTATGCAAATGGTTGCGTTGGATAGCACACTGGACGTACTCTCATCACTCCTCAATAAAGATAACAAGGCCTTGCTTGTTCGCGATGATGGCGACAAAGCACACATCATTACACAGCATGATATTCTAAAGGCAATGACGATTTAATTGCCGAGTTACGGATAAAAAAAATGTCTGACTTCGTAAGAGGTCAGACATTTTTTATAGGTTAAAAGATATTGCTAGCCTCGCTTTGTAATTTCTATTTCAATGCGGTCGTTGTATTGACCCAACGTACCACTATTTGGATAAAGTGGAATTTTTCCACCCTCCCCTTTTGTATCAATACGAGAGGCTTCAATACCCTGACTTACCAAATACGCTTTTACTGTAGCGGCACGCTCGCTTGTCAATTCCTTTGCAGAGAACTTGCCAATCTTATTCTTTGACGGATCAAGTGCAAAGAAGTTGGTGCTTGATCCTAATATCGATCCTTCTTTATCCTGAGTGCCATTGCAATGTCCGTGCACGCGGATTTTATAACCCGGTGATTCCTTCATCAAGTCTACCAAACCATCCAACTCATTTTGGGCTGCAGGGTCAAGGATAGATGAGTTTCGGAAAAAGCGCACGTTAGTAAAGTCGATATAATCGCCTCGCTTTACTCTTCCTAATTCAATAGGAATAACAGCTTCCCCTTCAGGTCCTACTTCCGGGCTTGGTTCTGCGTAACTTAAAATCAAACTCACAGGTTGAAAACCTGCTGCCTGAGTAACAATCACATAATTGCCTCTTGAATTTTTAGGAGCCTCAATATAAACAACTTCGTTTGCCTTAAACGCCTGGTAACGCGTTGCATTGTTTGATTCCTGAATATGAACTTCACCAACAACCGGGGTATCACTATCTTTTGATTCAAACTTGAATAGGAATGGTTTACCCGGAGGCTTAGGCTTCACTACCGGCTTTTCCTCAACCACAGGTTTTTCTTCTACAATCGGCTTCTCTTCAACCACCGAGTCTTTTTCAACAGGTTCTATCAACACGGGTGGCTTTTCAACAGGCTTTTCTTCAATGACTGGTTTCTCTTCTACGACCTGGCCTTGTGGCTCACCCAATTGCCCTTTAAAAACCCATGCATCTTTATATTCCGTTTCCGCACGCATGCGAATTGTAAAAGCATATGCTTTTCTTTTATCATTAGTTTGCAAGAGGTAAACATAATTCCATTTCTGCCTGGTATTTATTGCATATTGAGCATTAAATCCGTTTTGATTAGCCTTATCGGTCATCCGAATTGTATAATCCAGTCGCCCGAAAACGCCAATAACTACATAATAATTTGGTTCAGCAGTTTGTGCTGCCACCTCCACAGTGGCCAATAAAAGCAGAAAAAGTAGGGTGTAGGTTGATTTTCGCATGCCTTAAAATTAATAATAGCACCCAATTTAATACTTTCCTTAAGTAAACCACAAATTTTTGACTTTTCGATTAAATCAGAGGCAATGAAAGGTCATAATTGAATTCGATCCAAGCTGTTTCCAACGGCTTTAATGTCACGACCACTAAAATTTTACACGCTCTTTATTAATTCTCAAGTATCTCAATCTCTACCCGAACATTTGCCTGTGCAGCTGCATGATCTACATCATAAATGGGTTGTTTGCCACCCCATGCTTTCACTTCCGTACGCGAAGCTTCCACGCCATTATCAATCAAATATTTTTGAATAAGCATGGCACGTTCTTCCGAAAGTTTTTTTGCCGATCCACGCCCATCTTTATTGTCTCTTGTCAGTGAAAAGAATTCTTTGCTATCGCCTAAAGAAATAATCTTGCCCGATGAATTGCCATTAGTATGCCCATGTATCCTAATTTTATACTTTGGATTTTCTGTTAGCATCTCTAATAAACTATTTATTTCATAACGCGACTCGGGGCGCATGATAGCAGCATCCTTATAGAAATAGACATTGAACATGATCGCCTTATCACCTTTTTGAAGACGCACCATCTCAAAAGGAACTACAACTGTTATATCATCCATCACTACCCCGTCAGTAGCTTCTGGTGTTTCATAACTAATAGGCAATTGCAATTTGCGATAACCAAACACCTCACATTCTAAAAGCATGTTACCCGATTTATTGATCGGCTTGACATACACTACATCATTGCCACGATAGGTGGCTGACTTACGCGTTTTGTTGGCTACATCGGCATCAAAAATATCAACATCACCGGCAAGGGTATCTTTCTCTACCAACGCAGTAATCCGGAATAGAAAAGGTTTGGTTCCAGGTTTTTCCACCACAGCACTCTTACCATCCGGTACAATTGGCTGCTGTGCGGGTTCCTTGCTTTCTTCTTCTATTGCAACTATTACGGGTGCTGCTTCAGCAACCAGCTGCTTTTGTTCAGTTTTTGTATCAGTCAATTGTTGAATGGCTTCCTTGCGCTCGGCCTCATTAAATTTTACTACCTGTGGATTGTCTCCCAGCAAACCCGAATAAACCCAGGTATCGTGATAGGCTGATATGTGCTGTAGTTTAACTGCCTCGTTAATTGCCGTTTTACGATTTTCGGTATGCATGGCATACACATAAAAAAGTTTACGCTTGGGATTTAACGCATATTGCGCAGGTATGCTCTGTTTATTGGCATTATCTGTAAATTCAATCGCGTTGCGTTGAATAGCAAATGCTCCAATGACTACATAAAGTGATTGATCGGTGTGAGGTTGGCCTTGCGCAAAAGCAGATATTGAAACCCCTAAGGCCACAAGGATTAAGTAAATACGATGCATGTTATTTCGGTTTGGTAACAGCTAAAAAAATATACCTGACTACAGTTAAAAAAATTGAATCGGGCAACATAGAACCCAAATCATGTATGAAGGTAAACATAGTTTAGCAAACACGCAAAATTCCGACCTTAAGTATGGGCACATTACTGGGCAGCATCTTTGGTTAATTTCTATCGGCAACGATAAAGTCTTGCTCAATAATAGTACCTTCCTCATCGATTAGCGTAAGCTTGTGACGTCCTGCATCAGGTGCGGTGGGCAATCGATGCGTACCTCGAGTTGTCCCAATAAAAACACCATCTAGATGCCAAAAAATAGTTGTGGTGGGTTGTCTGTGTGTGGCTTCAAACAATGCGCTTCCCAATGTGCCATCCAATTCGCGCGGAATAAAAATTCGCGCATGAGGTCGTGGATAAATTAAATCCATTGTTGCTACGGATGCCGGATTCACACAATCAGATCTTAATGGCGGTACCACCTTATAACTTAAATTTTTGGATTTAAAATAATACTCTTGCACTGGAGGCAGCACAAACCATGAAACTGTTTTCATCTTACTGATGGATTCACAATCGGCATGAACTCTATGCTTTCCATCCATGGAAAGATGAACGGGTTGATGATACCTGCATGGAGAACTTTGCAAACCTGCTTTGGTAACGCTCATAGTTTCATTTTCCACACACCACTCAGTGGCTCGCATACCACTGCGACTGCAAACCTGAATTTCAAATAACTCTTGGGCTGGTTGTTGAAACCAACTATTGCCGGGCAGTTGCGAAAAGATATCGAACAAAATGGGTGCTGCTGATTCCGTTCCCGTTAGTCCGGGCCTGCCTTCGCCATCCGCATTGCCTACCCACACACCCACTGCATACTCGCCATTAACACCCACTGCCCAACCATCGCGTAAGCCATGACTGGTACCCGTTTTCCACGCAATTCTTTTTGTACTATTAAAATGGCGCCAACCCGTTTCTTCTCCCGGTCGGTACAATTCCTTCAACACATTCATTGTGAGGTAAAGCGAACCTGCGCTGAGCCACGAATTTTCCTCCAGATTGTCTCTTACAACAGAATCTTTCAACAAATAAAATGGTGTATGAAAATCACTTTTATCATATCGGTTTTTTCCGGGCAGATCAAAATACGTTTGGAGGGTTCGTGCCATCGAAGCATAGGCTCCAGTAATATCCCATAGTGAACCTTCAGCACCTCCAAGTATTAATGACAGTCCATAGTGATCGGGGGTTTGTGTGAGTGTGGTGATGCCAATTCCTTCTAAGAGCTCATAAAATTTTTCGTAACGATACTCTCTCAATTGATACACAGCAGGAATATTCAATGAACGAATCAGTGCCTGGTCGGCACTTACTGCCCCATCGTACTGCTTTGAAAAATTTTGCGGTGAGAATCCATTGATTAAGGTAGGGACATCCGGCTGCAACGTGCGAGGTAATATTTTCCCTTCATCCAACATGGCCGCAAACAAAAATGGTTTTAAGATGCTACCGGTACTTCGCCTTGCCTGAATAATATCAACTTGCTCATCATGAGCATAACCAGCTTGTGTATTACCGGTGTAAGCAAGTATTCTTCCGGTTTTCACTTCCAGCACCAAAGCGGCTGCATTATAAACCTGATTGGCTTTTAATGTCTGATGATGATCAGCAATAATTTGATTCACGCGTTCTTGTAACGAAGCTTGCAACGAAGATCGAATTCTTTGTTGCGTATAACCATCTTTGATCGATTGTATCAACAAATGCGGTGCAGTGCGGGGTAATGCAATCGGATTATCAGGAATGTTTTCCGATACCGAAAGCTCCAACGTGAGTTGATCAAATTTTCCGGCTTCCATCATTCGTTGCAATAGCCGATCACGTTTTTGTTTTAATAACGTTCTGTTTTTTCCTGGATGTATCAACGATGGATTGTTGGGCAGCACCGCCAACAAAGCTGCTTCCGACCAACTTAGTTCAGCTGCATCGCGACCAAAGTAACGCCAGCACGCACTCTCGATGCCTACCACATTTCCCCCAAAGGGTGCATGCGCTGCATAAAGCGATAAAATCTCATCTTTTGAAGAGCGGAACTCAAGCCGCGTGGCCAACACCATCTCAATAAACTTTTCAAAAAAAGTTCGTCCTTTATTCTTGCGCGCAAGCCGAATCACTTGCATTGTAATCGTGCTGCCACCACTTACAATTTTACCGGCTTTCCAGTTTTGTTGCATTGCCCGCGCTAACGATCGAAGATCAACGCCCCAGTGATTGTCAAACCGTTTGTCTTCAAATAAAACAATTGCTTCTTTAAATTTTTCGGGGATTGGATTGCCTTCCGGGAAACGCCACTGACCATCATGAGCAATGGTGGCGCCTAAGAGTTTACCATCACGATCTTCTAACACTGTGGAATACGAATCCTGAAAAAGGTTTGGTGGAAGACAGAAATAATAACCGATCAGGAGAAAAAATAAAACCAGGAAATAATATCGGTATTGCTTTAAAAACTCCATCAGCGTAAGATAGAATTTCTACCTCTTCTTTACATTTCTGGCATACCACTCCTCTTCCGATTGGGTAACAATTTCCTTAGCAACACCGCTCTCAACTTTAGTCCGTGCTCGTTTCATGGATTGACTGACCAAGGTATGTTCAATCGCTTCATCTTCCTTCATTCCCATTTTGTCGAGCAGACCCACAATCCGATCGGAGCCAAAAATTTCAAATGCGGGTTCATCTAAGGATGAATAAAAAATAATAGGGCATTGTGGAAAAGCACCCGTTAGCTTTTGAATGATTTTATCTTCTTTAGATGGCAACGGATAATGGCCTGAAAATAAAAAAGAAACTTTTCCTTTCACCTGCCAACCTTTTAGTAAGTTTAATAAAGCAGAAGACTGAATGAATGATGCATCGCATACGAAAACAACTTTTTCCTGCTGAGACGCCTCGTCTGCAAACTCAGATGATAATTGATAGTAAGGAACTTTCTTCTCAGTTAAAAAAGATAGAAACTCACTTTGCTCTTTTTCAAAAAAAGTAATGACAATCGAAACTTCATTTTTGGTAATGGAGGTAAGTGCATCGGTGATCATTCCCCGCCACGCCATAGGTTTCGTTTTCCAAACCCGATCGGTGTAGGTTGGCTTTTCGGACTTTAAAAATGAAAACAAGCCCATCAGTTCAACTTTTTAGTGTACTCGGCCTCATCAAAGCCTAACAAAATAACTTTTCCTTTACTTTCTATCAAAGGTCGTTTGATTACACTCGTTTTTTCAACCATCAAATCAATTGCTGCTTTCTCCGAAGTCACTTTCTTTTGCACTGCTTCCTCCAACTGACGCCAGGTAGTGCCGCGTTTATTCACCAAACTCTCCCACCCCACTTGTTTACTCCATTCGGCCAGCTTCGCTTTTGTAATGCCTAGTTTCTTGTAGTCATGAAACTCAAACTCCACGTTGTGCTTCTTCAACCAATCCAACGCAGATTTTACTGTGTTGCAATTTTTTATACCGTATAAAATCATACCCAATTTGATTTTGACTTTAAAGGTAATATGTTAAACTTAAAATTCACGAAAGTTTACTTTCCGGCCATTAATCGATCTGATGGGTCGAATATTTCCAAATGCCTGTCGGTAGGTTATGAGAAAGTGCCTAGTTAAAGCCATTCAGCTTGCATTAACCAGTAAGCTATTCTTTATATTGACATACGATTTGTGCTCAACCGGTTAACTACCCCTAACATTTCTACTATGAAAAACACACTAAACTGTATCGCTCTTATACTTTTGCTAACGGGCACCGCCTCAGCACAAGGAACTTATAAAATCCAACCCCTTATTGAAGCCCGTGCCGTTAACCTCTTGCATGAAAATCAATTTAGTTTTAAGGATCTTAATAAGAATAAGAAACTCGATATCTATGAAGATTGGCGCCAGCCGGTTGATAAGCGCATTGAGAATTTAGCGAGTCAAATGACGTTGGAAGAAAAAGTTGGGATGCTTTTAATCAACACGCTTAACGCAGGTGAGAAAGGAAAATTGACTGACGGAGCGGTTGACTTCATAGAAAATCAGAAAATGACCCGATTCATATTCAGAAATACCATTAAGGAAAACCCTGTAAACGCTGGTACGGGAAATGGTTTTGCCGGAACACAAATCACTCCCTTCGATGCCGCACAATTTATGAATGCAGTGCAGGAACTTACCGAACGCACACGCCTGGGTATACCTGCTATGTTTAAATCAAATTCCAGAAATCACATGGAATATGATGCCCGTGCCGGAATTAACGTTGAGTCCGGATCATTTTCATCGTGGCCAAAAGAAAGTGGCCTAGCTGCCACCCGAGATATGGAGCTTATTGCTGACTTCGCAAAAATAATGGCCGAAGAATGGAACTCCATTGGCTTGCGCGGCATGTATGGATACATGGCCGATCTTTCTACCGAACCTCGTTGGTACCGCGTGCATGAAACATTTACCGAAGACAGTGAGCTTGCCTCTAATATCATTACGGTGCTTATAAAAAATCTGCAAGGTGAAATGTTGAATTCAAAAAGCATTGCCTTAACCATTAAACATTTTCCAGGCGGTGGCCCGCAGGAAGGTGGTGGCGATCCTCATTATGCCTTTGGTAAAAATCAAGTGTACCCTGCTGGTAAATTCGATTATCACCTCGCTCCTTTTAAAGCTGCAATTGATGCAGGCGCATCATCTATCATGGCGTACTATGGCATTCCGGTGGGTCAGCCTTACATGCCCAACACGGTTGGGATGGCTTTTTCGAAAGGAATCTTAACAGATTTGTTGCGAACTAAACTTGGCTTTAAAGGATATGTAAATTCTGATACCGGAATTATTGGCGACAGAGCTTGGGGATTAGAGGATAAGAGTGTTGATGAACAGATTCTGATTGCGATTGATGCCGGCACTGATATACTTTCAGGGTTTAATAACAATAAACAAATTCTGGATTTAGTGAAGTCCGGAAAACTTTCAGAAAGCAGGGTAAATCTTTCCGTAAAAAGATTATTGAAAGAACAATTCGAATTAGGTTTATTTGAAAATCCGTATGTGGATCCGAATCGCGCTGCGTATGTGGTGGGCAATCCCTCCTTCCAAAGAAAGGCCGACCTTGCACAACGAAAATCAATAGTGCTGCTGCAGAACAAAATACTTCCTTTATCTCAGCCCAACGGAAAAGACACACTAAGAATCTTTACCATGGGCATGAACACGGCCTTGTTTAAAGATCGCTCATGGGCAAATTATAAAGTGACTTCCGGTGATTACAATAAAGCAAAAGGTGAAACCCTTCCAGCCATAAAGAAAGAAACGGATTACGTGATAATCCGGGTTCAGGTAACCACGGACGGTGGCAGCGATAGAAGGTTTGGAGGAGCTAGTCCGGATGAATTAAACTTTCTCTCCTTTTCAGAAATGGCAAAATCAAAATCATGGAAGATCAGTCCATCCTTGAATGAGATTCAAACCATTATGAAAACAGTGGGTGCTGATAAAACAATTTTATCCATCGACTTCCGCCAACCTTATGTGCTTGATGAAGCGAGTGGTGTTCTGAATGCAGCAGGGATACTCGCCACATTTGGAGTAAGCGATGCAGCCGTGATGGACATTATTATGGGAAAATTTAAACCGACCGGAAAACTCCCGTTTGCGTTGGCGAAAACTACCTCGGCAATTATAGAACAAGATCCTGACGCTCCGGGTTATCCTGCAAAAGATACCTTGTTCCCATTTGGTTTTGGGTTGACTTATAAATAACACGCTGGCTTGGGAAATTAAATTTACAAAACTTCATAATCGGAAAATTTGTATTTTGGTAGTCCTGCTAAACTACGTGTGTATTTTGGTTGAAGGAAAACTAACCTCAATTAATTTTTATGCAAGTCAAATTAATCAGCTCATTGCCATCATTGGCGCTCGTTTTGGTTTTGGGATGTTCGGAGGAAATAATAACCACCAATGCATCTAAGGACGCCAATGCATTCAAAGACACTAACAATGTAACTGCAAGCGCCAAACCACCTGCAGGAGGAGGAAGTACCCAACCATTGGTTTATTACACCGGTGACCAATCTGATGTAACCACGACTACTAGTTTTGGAATTGCACTAATCGGGGGAGCAGATTCAGACACCAATGCGGAGACTGCCGCGTTTCAATTCATGACTTCAAAGTCAGGTGGAGGTGATTTTATAGTGATCAGGGCTTCCGGTGCGGATGGATATAATAATTACGTCTATTCAGTGATTGGTGGCGTCAATTCAGTTGAGACCATTATTGTCGATTCGAGAGCCAAAGCGGATCATGCGCTTACGGAGACATTGGTTAGAAATGCTGAAGCTATTTTTATTGCCGGTGGAGATCAATCTGACTATGTCAATTTCTGGAAAGACTCAAAACTAGAGGATGCCATTAATTATGCCATCAACACGAAACATGCTCCAATTGGCGGAACCAGCGCGGGGCTTGCCATTTTAGGTCAATACTATTATGGATCATTGAGCGGATCGATTACTTCAGCAGCAGCTTTATCAAATCCGTATCATAAAGACATGGCCGGACTTGGAGGTGGCGGTTTTCTAAATGTGAGTTACATGACCAATGTAATAACAGATTCACATTACAATGAACGTGATCGTCAAGGTCGTCACTTTACATTTATGGCAAGGCTTGTACAAGATTTCGGTGTGAGTTACAATAATGTAAAAGGGATAGGTATAGACGAGGCAACAAGCGTGGTGGTAGAGAGTAACGGAACATCAAAAGTGTATGGTGCTGGCTCTGCCTACTTCCTTCAGGGATTTGGAGGAACACCTGAATTGTGCCAGAGCAAAAAGAGTTTGACCTGGAATAGAGGTGGACAAGCAGTGAAGGCATATGTAATACCTGGCACTACCAATGGCACCAACACTTTTAACTTTAACACATGGAGTGGAACCGGTGGAGCAGGTCAATATTGGTCAGCCAACGCAGGAAATTTCGTTCGCAATTAGAGTACTCTCTTTCAATCAATAGTATTTAAACAAAAAAGAGACTGACCTTAATGATCAGTCTCTTTTATTATACAATCTTTTCTAAAGGTTACTTCTTACTCATCTTATCAAGAAACAAATAACGGGCATCATTCGCTTTAACTGATTTGGATTCGGTATCCAGAACCATCACTGGAGGATTTTGATCATTGGCTTGTGCAGCCGGCCACTCAGGTAACTTGTCGCCATTAGGATTTCCCGTTTTAATAAAGTTGGCAAAGAAGTTCAACATGGTATCCGAAACTTTATAGTCATCTGCTGTCCATGCATATTCCGTTACTAAATCAAGATTGCCCATGCAGTATTCAATCTCACACGCATGCGGAGCACCGATCGGCTCAGGCATTTTAAAACCACCTTGTTGTGTACCACCTGCCAAACCGGGAGCCAATGACTGATCAACCAAAGGAGGTCTTAGTTTACTATACAAATAACGATACACTGGCTGGCTGCTGTTCTTGCGATGAAGGTCAAACCATTTCCACGTGCTGTATGAAATGAAACGATCAGAAGCAAGGTTGGTAGCGGCCCACTCTATTTCTTTCGCATTGCCATGTGGATACATCTTCAACACTTCTTCGTAATCGTTGGGATAAGCTTCCTTAACTTTCTTCACTAAGTTTTCCTCTGTATAAGGAAGTCCTTGCATGAATGCCATGCCTGGGATTTCTGCAGAGTTCCAACCTAACAGCAACGGAACCTGAGCTTGTTCTTTTGCTAAAAAGATGTCGGCCATATTTTTAGGATAGAAGTATCCATCAATCACGGAAGGAAATCCAAATCGTTTGGACTCGGCATACACTTCATACAAGTCGCGTGTGCTCGCAGCTCTTAATTGTGCCAGGGAGGTATAGCCTGCATTCTTGGCAAACTCAGCCCCTTGTTTTTCTGCTTCCGCTAATGATACTGCAGAGAGCGTGCTAACACCGGAACCACTTTCACCGATAGCCCCTGCAATCAGATTTTTAGAAAGCGGTGATACCATTTGCGCACTCACCGAAACAGAACCTGCTGATTCACCAGCAATTGTTACTTTCTTTGGATCGCCACCAAAGGCAGCAATATTTTTTTGTACCCACTTGAGTGATGCAGCCTGATCTAACAAACCATAATTTCCTGATGCTTTATAGGGTGCTTCTTTGCTTAATTCCGGATGTGCTAAAAATCCGAACAAGCCCAACCGGTAATTCACAGTTACTACCACAATGCCCTTCTTGGCCATCGCAGCTCCATCATAGCGCGGTTCCGATCCATCACCCGCTACAAACCCACCACCATAAAAATAAACCAGCACCGGTAAGCCTTTTGTATTTCGGGTAGCAGGTGTCCACACATTCAAATACAAACAATCTTCACTGATTCCATTTGAGCGAGCATGCATATCGCCAAACACAATGCCTTGCACCGCGCGCGGGCCAAACTCTTTCGTTGCTTTAACACCTGTCCAGTTGTCAAGCGGTTGCGGAGCTTTCCATCTTAAATTGCCAACGGGCGGCTTTGCAAATGGCACCCCCAGGTATAATTGCAAGCTGGACTTTGTATCGTACAAACCTTCAATGGTTCCGTTTTCAATTTTCGTTTGAACCGGAAAATAATTATTTGTTTGTGCCATAACGTGGATTTGACAAAGGATGCCGATAGTCACCAGCAGCCAGTAGGTAGAATTTTTTAATCGTTTCATTATTGTCTCATTTTGTAACAATAATAGGTAGGTAATTGAAGAATACCGAATTATTTTTGATGAAAATCAAGCCAGTGCAAAAAACAGACTATTTGCCCCATATTGCTTATGACTCGGTAATCCTTGGCTTTTCGGGTAAGGATTTGAGGATTTTAATTATGGAGTATCACAACACGGGGCTCTTTGCACTGCCAGGTGGTTTTGTGAAAAAAAATGAAACGCTGGACGATGCGGTGCGCAGAGGGCTTGAAGAACGCACAGGTATAAAAAATATTTACCTCGAGCAGTTTCACACCTTCGGGGATTTAGCCCGCTACCAACCCAAAGTGATGGAAGCCATCTTAAAAGCAAACAGCAAAGACACTAAAACATTGCAATGGTTACTTGATCGGTTTATTTCTGTGGCGTACTACGCACTTATAAATTATGATGAGGTAGTGCCCCGACCGGATGCCTTGAGTGATTCCTGTCAATGGTATCCGATTAAAAAACTCCCCAAGCTTATCTTCGATCACAAAATAATTGTTGAGAAGGCCATTGAAACGTTGCGGGATAATCTGGATCGCAAATTAGTAGGTGGAAATCTGCTGCCTGAAAAATTTACCATGAAAGAATTGCAACATGTGCATGAAGCGATTTTAGGGATTAAACTAAGGCGTACTTCTTTTCAGAGAAAAATTCTGGCTGCGGATGTTTTAAAACGACATGAGAAAAGATTTTCTGGCAAAGCGCATAAAGCTCCGTACTTGTATAGCTTCAAAAAGAGTTAACTTTTTTTAAATAAACTAGATAATTAAATGGCTGGTGGAACCCATGTTTTTGACATGATTAAACGGCTTAAGGAAAATTCCAACCTTAGGAATAAAAAGAGTTTTTTCAAAAATAAGCAAGTTCATATTGGCAGCACAAAGTCAAGTTTTATTGATACTAAACATGAGACTGAGGAACAGCGAAAAGAAATAGAAACAACTTCTAAAAAAGAAAGGAATAAAGAAAGAAGAAGGTTGTTAATGATTATGACGATTTCCATTTTGCTGACGACAATCTTACTCATTTCAATTTTAGAATTGATGAGATAAACTGACAGCTAAAAAAAGATTCAATTAACAACGCTTCTATACCGTCATCGAAAACGGAACCACTCGTTGTTCTTTGAAGTTATCGAATGATTGCTTCACATTCAACTCCGGCCAATGAATTTCTACTTCTCCGTCTTTCACCCGATACAGAATAGTATACAGTGTGCCGAATGATTTTTCAAAATTGGTACTGTACAAAGGAGGTTTCAGAAATTTTTTCAAAATGGAATTCTCAGTTTCATCTTGATCGAGTACCAATTTTTCCAGCAGCCGCTTGCGTTCGATTGTTCCCGTAAGGGAAGCATAGTCGCCCCACTCTACCTCAAGTTGATGGTTGGTGGATACAGCTGTGTTAACTATTACTGCAGGTCGGTCCGGTGAAAGGTAAACTGTTGCATACTCATCGGAGGCATCCATGAGCGTAACATTGTAAGCCATGTGTACGGGTACTCGTTTTAAAATTTGCAAAGCCTCTTTTACCGTAGTCGAAGTTTCCAATACGTATCGGATGATGATGGGAATTCCAAACCCATCGCCTGTAATTTTTCGTCCACCAAAAGTTAAGGAGGCCGCAAGACCCGAAGCATTCATACCATCCAACAACCCCCACATACAATCGCTCACACCAATCACCGGCTGCAACCAGTTTGTGTACTGCATGGTGCCTTCAAACAACTTAAAGCTGTAGTCGTAATTTCGAATGAGTGCTGAACTCCCTTGGGTCCATGCTACCTGCGAGCAGCCCGACATGTAAGCTGGCGGACAATACATACTCAGAAATCGCGCTTCTAGATCACCCCCACCTGCAAGCTGAACCAATTCATTGTAGATGGGAATTAGTTCGGGCATATGATCCTGCAACTCGCCCATTGAGGTTACATATCCTTTGCGGGCAAAATATCCTTCCGATAAAAACCAGGTTTTATAGTGAGGCCATGTTCTGTCAAACAACGCTTTCCACTTTTCTGCCGGTTTGTCTTCATGAACGCAACTAAACGATATGTGCATGTACTTAAATCATTTTAAATCCACCAATCTCGGCTGGTTCTTGCTGGTTGTTCGTAGGCACATAATCAACTGCCTTGTAAAGGGCCTTGATTGCAGCAATCCATTTTGATGCCCGGGGTATCATTTTAAAATCATCCGTCATCATACGACCGCGCATTACCAGAATCCCCATATCAGCGCCTTCATAAAAGTAATCATCTTTGCGACTAATGCGCAGGAAGAATGCTTCTTGTTCAGTTTCAACGGCTCTTCTATGAGTATCCATTCGTGAGTACTCAATGGTTTCATCCACATTCATTTTATAAATTCCTGAAAGCGGTGCTTCTGTAATAACCTGAACTTGCTTATCGATGTATTTGATCACCAACTGCCCCCAGGAATCGATATTCTCAGCTTTAAACCAACGCCTGTTAATTGCATTTACATTTAATTTATAGGGTTGATCCATCCATTCCATCATGTGGAACAGGAACAACGGCATGTCAGATAAAGCAAACACGGCATGATTGGTAATTGAACTCGCTCCGGTAATACGCGGGTTAAGTTCGCCCAGGTAAACTTTCTGCGTATCCTCATCAATCAGAAAGTCCAACTCAAAATATCCCTTGTATCCTTCTTTGCGTAATTGATTTCCAAAAAGTTGGGTGTACTTACGCGCCTGAGCCCGGATGGCAGGTGTAAATGCATCGGCAAAAATTTCATTGCCGCACCAACCTCCTTTGTATGGAGTAAGTTCTTTAAAGCCCACCAACTCAGTCATCAAAGGCGCAACAATAGTTCCATGCTGTGTTACGCATGCTTCAATGGCTGAGCCTTTGCAATTGATGCGCTTCATCACTTTCACTTCCTTCTCCTTCACAATTTCATCGGCATACTTGTTCCACTCCTGTTCGTTTGAAATAAAGAAGGTGGTATGGCCTGAATCACCAAACGGAGTTTGAATAACCAGATCGGTACCTAATTTCTTTTTCGTTAGCTCATTCAGATGGTCGTAGCTTTTAACTTTTGAAAGTAAATAGGGAACACAGGGTACGCCTGCTTTTTCAGCAATGCGATTTGTATTCACTTTGTTATCCATAAAGTTTCGCATCTTAGCCGAAGGGAAACAAACTTCTAAACCCAACCGTTTGGCCAACTTTTCTGTGTGTTCATTAAACATCAACATCAGCGCCTTTCCCTTCCCCCCGCGTTCTTTAATGTAATCGGCTACTTCTTTGTGCTCCAGTAGATAATTATTAATGTCTTCTATACTTTCAAAGTCCTCGTGTGGCAATTCCTCTTTTGGCGAAAACACATTGGGATGAAGTCCATCAAAGCATTCGATGTAGCAAATAAATTTAAACCCTCGTATCCACTCATCGGCACCCAACAGATTAAAGTTAGTCGCACTGATAAAGTAAATAGGCGTTTCGTTCCGGTAAAAAAATCTACGGATGTCTGAAATCCCGTTAAGCATAGGTGCTGTAGGCTTGGAAGGTTTCTTTGTCTTCTTCTTCACCGTCAATTTTTGAGTTGATTTTCTTACAAGAGCTTTATTTTTAGTTGCTAACATGCTACAGGGGTTTAATTATTTATATTTTTCTAAAATAAGATGATCGCGCTCCTCGCGCGAAGTTGTTTCCCGGCTTCGTTTTGAAATAATCCAAAGGATTAATCCCAACAAACACAAGCCAAGCAGGATGGTCCATTCCAACGGCCACTGCAAAGCCGCAGGACTTGCCGGTACGGTAATCGCGAGCAAAATCAAAATAGACCCTGCTATTGAAATATAGCCGGCCCACTTTCCACCGGGTGCCAAATAGGGACGATGTTGGTTTGGGAATTTCCTTTTCAGTTTCAAATAGGAAAATGAAACTCCCAGAAATGCAGCCGCAATGCAAAATGATCCCACATCTACAAAGGCAATCATGGCCCCTCTTCCCAAAAAAGAAGATAACAAGGTTACTATTCCACTAAAGAGAACTGCATTGAATGGAGTTTTGAATTTGCTGTGTGACTTCCCCAACGAAGGAGCAATAATTTTTCCGCGCCCCATCGCAAACAGCACGCGCGAACCAGCCAGAAAGAAACCATTCCAACTAGTTAACAACCCTATTAAAATCGCAATCAGAATTCCGTTCACTAAAAAGTCGGATTGAAAGGTATGTTCAAAAGCGCTGGCAGTATACAATTCAGTTTGTGCCAATGCAGACCAGGGTGCCACCATTGAGGTGCTGAATATTAAAAGAATGTAAAATAAAACAGCTGCGATAATGGAAACCAAAATCAAAATTCCAATCGTCCGGAACGTAACATTCTCTTTTGCTTCTTCGGCACCTTGCGGGATAGTATCGAACCCCACTAACCAAAAGGGTACGGTAGCAAACACACCAATAATTCCTGCCCATACTCCTGGGCCGGTATCACCTACAAACAAAGGTTCCAGATTGCTTGCACTCCCTTTCCAAAAACCTACCACTACCACACCCAAAACAATCGCAAGAAAAACTACGGTTAAATAAATCTGAAACCGCATCGAGTTTTGAACACCCACATAGTTTACATAGGTGATCAATGAAACAAAAATTAGAGCAAGCAGCAAATGCGATCCATAAATCGTGTCTCCATTGATTGAATACAAGGGCCATCGGTCAATAGCAGGAAAAAGATAGCTTAAGATTTTACCAACAGAGATCGCTTCGAAAGCTGATACTGAAATATAGCCGAAAGATAAAAACCAGCCCACCAAAAATGAGTGACCTTTACCATAAGCTTTATACGCATAGGCTACTTCCCCGCCTGATACTGGAAGCATGGCTGTAACTTCCGCATAACAAAATCCAATGAATAACATCAGTGCACCTCCAAAGGCAAATGCGATGGCCGCACCTACCGGACCAGCTGTTCGCAACCACGGCCCCATGGCTGTTACCCAGCCAACTCCAATCATTGCGCCAAATGCCAAACAAAAAAATCCGACTTTTGAAATTCCTTTTTTTAGTTCCGGTCGTGTCGATTCTAAAATATTCGTCATTACGCTGATGCTTTTGATTTCTTGATTTTTACTTTCTTCCCATTCTTACCACGCATAGAAGCGGCTGCGCCCATGAGTGCGGTACCGGACTGCTGACGATTAAGTGCTGCATCGGTAAAAATGCGCAGGCCTAACTCAGGGCGATAACCGTGAATTTCTTTTACATCCAAAGCTTCAAGAAAACTTAGTATTTCTTCCGTCATCACCTGCCCTGGTACTAACACCGGAAAGCCCGGTGGATAAGGGATCACAAAGGCAGCACTTACCAACGATCTGCCTTCCTGCATCATTACTCTGCAGGATGCAAAATCTGCATACTCACATTTTGTTTCCTGATAAGCAAGAAAATAGGCTTCGCGCATGCGACCACCTGGTATGCCGGCTACGGCACGGAAGGAATCATGAAAATAACTGAAGTCAGGAAGCGGAGGTGCTTCTTGCGTGAGTGAATACAACTTGTCTTGCATAATGCGATGCTCCTCCAGATTAAGGGAATCAAACTGCAAATCGATCTGATCAACAATTTTTAACAGCGCACCAATTAAATAACTTACTGAACTACGTGTGGTGCCAATGTTCGTCATGAACAACACGGAATTACGCGAAGTCTTGTTTACCTGAATATGAAACTGATCCATCAGGTACTTGTTCTTAAAAGTATCTCCATCTACACCCGTGTTACCGATGTGCAGATTTATTTTGGTGGGATCTAATACAAATTCATCATTTTCCCAGGCATCTTCCAATTGTTGCCAACCCGTATCCGGGTTATAATATTCAGCCAATCCCGACTGTCTGTGTTTATCAGGAATTAAATCTTCGATCGTAAGCACTCTGAAATATTTCTTGAGTTTTGGATGATCATTAATCTTGGCCCTGAGCAACATGGCCATCTCAATACTTTTCTCTACTAACTCATAGCCTTCAAAAGAAACTTGTCTTCTGCCAATATCCAGCGAAGCAAGAATTTGATAATTAGCTGACGTAGAGGTGTGCGTCATGTACGCTTCGTGAAAAGAAGTCTCTGCTTTGCGCTCAAACTCTTCATCATAAATATGAATCATAGACCCCTGGCGCATAGACGAAAGCGTTTTATGTGTTGACTGGGTTGCATACACACGTATTTTCACCAACTCCGGATTTGGCAAAGTAGGTGTTGCATCCGCACCCTTCTTCCTGACTTCAATCAAATGTTTCTTGTACTTCTCCTTATACTCATTCGTTTTATACTTCTGGCAAAGTTTATCGGCCACATGCATAGCAGTGCGTTGTCGATACGTGGGCGAAAAAGCAGCAAATGCAAACCAGGCTTCGTCCCAAAGAAAAATCATATCGGGTTTAATAGCCAACACTTCCTCCATCACCCGCTCCACATTGTATACTACACCATCAAACGTACAGTTGGTAAGCAACAACATTTTGACGCGATCCAACCTGCCCGCTTTCTTTAACACCAAAAGTCTTTCTTTGATATGAGACAACGGCACGGCACCGTACATCGAATATTCCTGTAAAGGATAGGAATCCAAATAAGTTACATAAGCACCTGACAACACCATGCCGTAGTGGTGCGACTTATGGCAATCGCGGTCAATGAGAACAACATCATCAGGTTCTACCAAGGCTTGCAACACAATTTTATTGGATGTTGATGTGCCATTGGTAGCAAAGTATGTTCGCTTTGAACCAAAGGCTTCCGAGGCCAACTCTTGTGCTCGCTTTAGCGGGCCTGTTGGTTGAAGTAATGAATCAAGACCGCCTGTAGTGGATGAGGTTTCAGCCAGAAAAAGATTGCGGCCATAAAAATCACCGAAGTCATCAATCCAGTTGGATTTGAAAATTGAATTACCGCGCGAGATTGGCATCGCGTGAAAAACGCCTGTAGGTTTTTGACTATACTCCTTTAAGGCAGTGTAGAAAGGCGTCTCATAGCGATCTTTAATTCCGCGAATCAAACTAAGATGCAACTCCTGCGAGTCTTCTTTTCGGTAGAAGATCCTCTCGAATATCTTCATGGAATTATCCGGCAAACTTTGAACAGCCGTATCGGTTACATAATAAATATCAACCTCGGGGCGCAGCTGTTTAATGGCTTCTCCCAATAAAATTCCTAAATCATACTCAGGATAGTCTTCATAATTTTCGTTCAGCGAATGTGATACAAAAGATTTCAAAAGACCTTTTGTGTTCTTAGATCGAAATGGAATTTCGCTTCGTACAATACAAGCCTGTATGTTTGGATTTGCCTTTAGGGCGATGATCGAATCCTGAAAGGATTTTGCAAACACCAATTGATAGATAAATGGCTCTTTGGGATCGCGCACGTCCGATAGCTTCTTCGCAATCTGCTGTTCGTCATTAGCTGAAAGATTATCAACAAACAACACTTCAAAATATCGTTTCTTTGATTTAGTGCCCGTTGGTCCTTTGTAGTCCTTCTTTTTGAGTAATGATGAAAATGATAATATCTCCGGATCCTGACGAAAATCCTCACTTACCAGTAAGCGAAGAATTTCTTTGATCGAATTTTTTAAAATTTGAAATTCATCATGACGGATGAATCCACTTAGTGTATCCAAAATATCATTTCCTGGAAACGCAAAGTATTGTTCCACTTCGCGAAGTGTTTTCATCGCGGCAAGCATCTTCACCTTTCCTTCCTCCTGCTCAGACTTGGTTCCCTTCTTTGTTAAACTATAGGCTTTTAGTTTTAACTCTGTCCAAAGTTCTGTGCGCAATTGCGCAATATTATAATAGTGTCCAGGTTTTCGGGTTGCTTTACTAAGTTCTTTTTTTACAGTTTCCATGATTATTTTTTATCTCATCCCATTCCTTCAAAGGAGAAGGCGAGATTCATTTGTTTATTACATTTAATTTCAGCGAGACTTTCACCAACTATTTAAAACTTTGAATGCAGTGCCAGTCTGTTTCCTTCCGTATCCACAAACAAAGCAAAGTAGCCTACTGCTTCATTGATCAATGTTTTTGGTAAAACAATCCGTCCGCCAGCTCCTTCAATTTTAGAGAGCACAACACTCAAATCTTTTCCCCCATTGAGATAAACCAGTGGACCGGTCATACTTGGAACGCATCCTTCGCCTTGCACCACAGCTCCTCCTATTCCACTCTTAGCGGGAAAGAAGGCACTTGCATACCCATTGAGTTCCATAGTTTCCATGGTGATGGAATAGATTGAATTGTAAAAGGCCACAGCACGCTCAAAGTTGTAAGCAGGTATCTCAAACCAATTTATATAGTGTTTCAAAATCAACGGCTTCTCTTTCTTCACGTGTTTTACAGATGTTTTCATTTTTCTTATTTCTATTTCTAAATTCTATTTAGTGTTTATGTGCTTTCATAACTGCAGGTGCTTCGGCTTGCAGTGCTTCCGTAATTTTATCGAAGCGGGTAGGTTTATTCAGCGCCCCTAATGTTTGCAGGTAGGGCAATTGTGCACCCGGATGATAAATATCAAAGTTTACTTTCCGATCGCGGAAACTTTTCAAGGGTTGTCCTAATCTCAACACGCCCAACTCACGACTTCTCCTTACTCGCTCCATATCAATTTCAATCGGGATCAACTCTTCGCCATTACTTGCCTGATGTAATACTCTGCCATCCGGACCACAAATGATGGATCGACCTGTTCCGCCATCGCCCAGACCATTGATATCAAATATGAAACACTGATTGGTAGCAGCCGTTGCTTGTACTAACGACAATTCAATATCCCGATCGATGGTTGCTGTAAGCGTAGGGTGAAGAATAACTTCAACTCCATTTACGGCCAGTGTTCTTGATGTTTCAGGAAACCACATGTCGTAGCAAATAGAAACACCAAAGCGACCAACGTTAGGAACATCAAAAATCAAAAACTCATCACCACCTGTTACTCCTACTTCGTATGGATAAAATGGGAACATCTTATCATATCGGCTGACTACCTCACCTTGTGGGTTAATCACCGTAGCCGTGTTGTAAATTGCTTGTCCTTTTTTTTGAAACATGGTTCCAGGAATTAACCAGATGCCATAATGTTTGGCGATCTGACAGAATTCGTTCTCCGTTATATTGGGAAATTCCTGCGCGTTGAATGTTAGTGGGCCGAATGGACTCAGCTCACTGAATACAATCATTTGTACCCATGGATAAACCGACATCATTACATCAATCTTGTGTTTCATGGCAGGTACATTGCTGTGGCTTGCTGAAACATGCATTTGAATTCCGCCTATAGAAAATGGTGTCATTTAGTTTGAGTTAGTTATAGTAATTAGTTCTTCTTCGATAATGGTTAAGCCCCTATCCAAAAGTTCTTTGGAAATAATAAGGGGAGTGAGAATGCGGATCACATTTTTACTGGTACCGGCACTCAATAAAATCAACCCACGCTTTAAGCAGGCTTTAATAAGTTGACCGGCTGTTTCTGAATCCGGAGATTCAGGATCATTGTTTTCAACAAACTCTATAGCTTGCATAGCCCCCAAACTTCGTACATCACCAATGGACGGGCACTTATCTTTTAAGGTTAGCAATCGCTTACTTATAATTTCACTGAGTTTCTTCGCACGTGAGTTCAGATCGAGTTCCTCCATGTATTTAAGTGTAGCTATTGCTGCCGCACAACACACTGGGTTTCCCGGAAACGTTCCACCAATGGTACCTACCGCTGCCGCATCCATCACTTCCTGTTTCCCGATCACGGCACCAATCGGCAACCCTGAGCCTAATGACTTTGCCCAGGTAGAAAGATCCGGTGTAACTCCATAGTGTTCGCTCGCAGCCCACTTTCCCGTTCGGCAAAAGCCGGTTTGCACTTCATCGAAGATTAACATGATCCCAAATTCATCACAGAATTCGCGCAAGCCCTCAATGTATCGCTTGGGTGCGATGTTAAATCCGCCTTCGCCCTGAACCAGCTCGATAATGATGGCTGCAATATTATTTGGATTAACTAAGTTATGCGCAGCATCATGCAGTCTTTGTAATTGCAACTCTGCAAAAACTTCTTCAGTCATTCCAATTCCATAATGATAATGATTTGGAAAGGGGAGGCGATACACTTCCGGTGCAAAGGGCCCACAATCTAATTTGTAATCGATCTTGGAAGTAAGTGTCATCGCCATCATGGTGCGGCCATGAAATGATTCCGTAAAACATAATACTGCCGATCGCTTCGTTGCCTGGCGTGCAATCTTAATTGCATTTTCTACTGACTCTGCACCTGTGTTCGTCAACATTACCTTTGTGCTTTCGCCATGCGGAATCAACCTCGCAAGCATTTCACACAATTCGATGTATGACTCATAGGTAGAAACATTGAAGCACGAATGAATGAGTTTGCCTGCTTGCTCTTGAATGGCTTTTACTACCGGTGGCGGACAATGACCTGCATTGAGTACCCCAATGCCTCCGGCAAAATCAATTAGTTCATTGCCATCCACATCAATGAGTGTTGCATCATGACCTTGCACTGCACTTGTTTTTACAAATACACTTACACCATTGGCAACAACATTCTTTCTTCTTTTAATTAATTCATCCGTCTTTTTAAAGGACAACACCTTTTTTTCTGATTCAATGCGATTTGTGCTCATACTGAGTTTATAGAGTTAAGAAAATAAATTACTCATGACTTAATCATGAATTCAATTACCAGAAAGCACAATGATGTAAAGCGGAATCCGCTTATCGTTCTGCTAAAATTTTACAAGCTGTACTGCTATTGAATAGCTAACTTGATGGAATCATCAAAAAGATGAAGAACACTACAATTGATTCGTAGAGTGATAAATATACGCAATAATGAGCGGAATACCCAGTAAATACAGGTAAAAGTGTCAATTACTTCACTGTTAAAAATTTCTTCAATGCAAGAATTAATTTAAAAAATTCATCGCGCCAGAATAAATGCACCCCAGTAATATGGGTTAGGATATTCTTTTCGTAAATTTTTTTGTGCCGCTCGAAAAGCGCTATGCATATCACTTGTCTTTATCCAACGGGTATAAAAATCGACCATTAGTTTTTGTGTAGCCTCATCATCCACTTTCCATAAACTCATAATCATATTTTGTGCACCTGCCACGCGTAATGCACGCTGTAATCCATAAACACCTTCACCATGATTGACATCCCCTTTGGCAGTTTCACACGCTGATAGGACAACAAGCAGTGTTGAATCTAAATTGAGATTAATTACTTCATAAGCGGTAAGCAGTCCATCGTCCTTTTGATGACCCGCATCGTTCACACCTGCTAATGCAATGCCTGATCGAATCATTGTTTCAGCCAATGAAAACTCATCATCATTCCCGCCCGGATTAAAAAAACCATGACTGGCTAAATGAAGCACGGTTGGTTCATCCAGATTTTTAAGGTTCTCTTCGGTGGCTTCTTGTGCAGTAAAAACCTGAGTGCTCCATTTGGCAACTGATAAAGATTTGTTTAGTAGCTCAACTTCCTTTCCCGTACCCGGTAAATCCTTAAAGCGACCATCGTTTGATTTATCACTTGAAAATTGAGGTTGACCAAACAAAGCAGCACTACCGGTTTCCTTTTTCTTGTTCTTCTTCAATGGAGACAAAAGCTCTTTCGTATTTGTAACTACTACCAAATCAGTTTCATCCAACACATAACGATTACTCGATGGATCGCGCAGCGTGTTTAAGTTTATCTGATTGTAGATTCCGTCATTCGACACATACACACGTTTTGGCATTTTGCCATTTGGCATATGATTTTTAATAGAGTCAATAATCGGTTGCCAATAGGTTTTGTACGATAATGTATCTTCCTGTTGGGATGTGATGGAGTTATAATAATTTCTATAGAATTGCTTCTCTAAATATTTTGATTCATTACTCTTAACAATCGATAAAACAGGTTGTGTAGTCGTTTCTGGTGTAATGATGAGTGCACCATAAAGAAGTCCGTTAGCCAACCGAATAATTTCAATCGCGGCCTCATTGGGCTTTAGTGTTTTCTGAATTTGCTGCCAGTTCACATTTTCAAACTGAAACCCTGATTTAAAACTTCTCGAATGAGTGGTCAGCCATTTCTCATTCTCTTCAATCTGAACTTTTAACCAGTATAAATCTGTCTTGTTCATTTTTCCTTCAATAAGCACTTGCGCCAATTGGTTTTTACGGTCCTGCCACAATTCGTAAATTTTAACAACTGCGGTATCTCCACTTTGAAGAATATTATTCTTCATGCGTTTACTGGCGTTGAGAATAATCGCTTTGGTGGTTAGCTGAAGATCGAACAAACGTCCCGGAACTTCCTTATTGATGTAAGGCTTGTCAGAATTTTGAAGGGGAACAACTCCAGAAATACTTAACGCAAAAAAAGTATACTGTTCAATAATTACTAATTGGTTTTTATAAAACGCTAATTTCTCACCATCACTTAAATAGGTGAAGTTATGAATGATGTCATCCAATAGATCCTGAATCAGATCAGCATAAATAGTATCAGCTGCGGCATAGTTTCCTTGCCAATGATAGCTTTCGGCCAAATTAGATAGTGTGGTTTTGTATAAGTCGGGCTGTACGGTTTCGTGACTCTTTTGAATACGCAACGACTCATTTAAAAATGAAATGGCTATCTCATACTGTTCAAGAGTATATTTAAGGGTGCCTAAATTGTTTAACACTACTGTATGGATGTACGTATTCTTATAATTGCCACTTGTTACTTGCGCAAGTGCTTCCCTCCAAAAGTATTCTGTCGAGTCGTATAACTCGCGGGTATTGTAAACACTGCCTAAATTCTGAAGGGCATGAATTAAATTAAGTTGATCATTATTATCCTTAACCAGATTATAATATTCCTGAGCATAACGCTGTGCATACTCAATATTGAAGATTTCGTTGTTGTACGTAAATAAATTATTGATGGTGATTTGATACTGGTGATTCGTTTTATAATTATCGGGATAAAAATCCTTAAGCATAATAGCCTGCGTTTCCAAGAGTTCAATCGCCTGAGTCACTTGTCCTTTTCCATAACGAAGTGAAGCATCCAGATTGTTAATTGTTATATAAACGTCCGACAAGGCAAAAATTGAGGTATCATAATGAGGTTTATTTTCCTTTGGGATAGCGATGTAGAGGTAGCGTGCAAGATTCAGGTAATGTTCGGCACTATCGTAGGAAGTTAATGCGCCAAATGTTTTGGTGAGTTCACACAAACTCTCAATCTGACTAACATGTGGCAGTTTGTAAATAGTGAAACTAAGGTTTGCTACAATTCTAAAATTGTCAATTGCTTTTAGGTACTCGCCTGAAGCGGACTGCGCATAGGCCTTATTGGTTAGACTGGCAATGTACTGACTTGTATTTTTTCCATATTGATGAATGGCAAGATTAAGTGCTTCATCAGCCGCGGCAATGGCTTCGGTATAACTACCCTCTTTGTAGAGTTTAATACTCTTACTATTTACTTCCGACCAGCTTTGACTTATCCCCGAAAGGGTGATGAGCAGCAAGAAACCAGTCGTTAGTAACTTCATGAGTTTAAATCGCTCTTGGTTTTCGCAATCCAGCTATTAACTTTCTCCTCCAACAATATAAGTGGCAAACTTCCTGAGTTAAGAATCTGATTGTGAAACTCTTTAATATTAAATGATTCTCCCAATGCTTCTTCAGCATGCTTTCGCAATTCCAAAATTTTAAGTTGACCAATCTTATAGCTAACCGCTTGCCCCGGAGTAGCCATGTATCGTTCAATGGCTACAATAATCGAAGCCTCTGACTCCGCTTCATTTTCGAGTGAATACTGAATTGCCTGTTCGCGCGTCCAGCCCTTGCCATGTAATCCAGTATCAACTACCAAACGAATAGCACGGTGCATTTCCATTGAGAGCATTCCAAAATATTGATAAGGGTCTTCATATAATCCTAATTCATTTCCCAGCGACTCCGCATACAAAGCCCATCCTTCCACAAATACACCCATACTTTCGGGATGCAAAAATTCAGGCAGGTTTTTATTCTCTTGTTGTAACGAAAGCTGATAGTGATGTCCGGGTACAGCCTCATGAAGAAACAGTGCCTCATCCGCATAGGTATTGTAATTCTTCACATCGGGAATGGGAACATAAAAAACTCCTCCCCGCGAGGCATCTTTTGTTCCTGGAACATAATTGGCACTGGCCGATGCTTCCTGAAAGGCTTCTATCCGTTGAACTTCAAACGTTGCTTTTGGTTTCAGATCAAAAATTTCATTAAGCTTTCCGCTCATACGTGCATGGATTCCATTAAAATTTTCAATCACCTGTTCCGGTTTAGTGAACGGCATGAGTTTTTTATTCTTTCGCACGTGATCAAAAAATGAATTTAAGTTTCCCTTAAAACCAAGTGCTGCTTTTGCTTTTTCCATTTCACCACGAATGCGAGCAACTTCACGTAATCCAATTTCATGAATTTCGTCTGAAGAGAGATTGGTAGTCGTACTGAGCTTTAGAAGATAGCTATAGGTTTCAGGCCCATTCGGTAACGCGTTAATACCTGATGTCTCTCTACCTGCCGGCAAATACGTACTGATAAGAAAGTCTTGCAGCAATTTATATTTAGGAACTACTTTATTACTAATCATGCTGCTATACGCTTTCGTTAACCGATCGCGATCAGCATCTGAAAACTCCGTAGGCATAGACACAATAGGTGCATAAAAAATATGTTCCTCAATAGGCGTTTCAATAAAATCGTCTAACTGCGGAATCATTTTCTTAATTAATGATTTCGGAAGAACTACATTTTCTTTTATTCCGGTTTTCATCTTTACCATGCAGGTATCCAAAAATGGTAGGAAAGCATCCACGCGTTGCAACCACGCATCATAATCAGCCACCGTATTGAAGGGCTGAACACTTCTGCCCCCTGCCAACTGTGGAATATATAAATGTAAAGATTGAATTTGCATGAGGGGCATCAACTCAAAAGTTGGTAAATCAAAAATGGGCGAAGCCATTGTTACCAATTTGTTAGTAAGACCTTCGCGCTTTATTTCACAGTCCCAACGCATCACCCGCAAGCTTAACCATTGCGAAGGAGTTACTTGCGTAGAATCAATTTTACTAAGGAGATTTAAAAACCGAGTATAGTTTTCTACAAGGTCTTTTTGATATGGATCAGAAATATAGTTGGCTACCTGATTGTTGTATTCATTCTCGCCAGCCTTAGTTGCCTCAATGGGGTTGATGCGCAATTTAAAATCGTAATAGGCATTGAATAAACTATCCGCTGAAGTAGTGGGGGAGTTTTCTGGTTTTGTACAACTTCCTGCAATAAGCGAAATTACAAAAATGGTTATCAACTGTTTCATAAAGCGTTAGCATTAGAATTAGCATTAAAAATAGAGAATTTTTATTCGCTATTGCTTTATGATTTTCTTTTCGAACGAACCTGAATTTGTCTTGATTCGCAGGACGTAATTGCCAGAGGCTAAATCTTTTAAATTGAATCTACCTTGCTGGCCATGCTCGGTTACCTCCATTAATACTTCACCAAGTGACTGACCCAGCACATTGAATAAACTGACCTTTACATCTTTTAACTCAACAGGTACCTCCACAACAAGCATTTCCAAAACCGGATTGGGGTAGACATTTATTGCAGAAAATGGAGATTGATTTTCCGATTCGGTAATTACAAATTGATACTCTGCGGTTGTAATACAGTCGGCAATAGTAACCTGTAACTTATAAATGCCAGATTCATTTGCCAAAACAAATGATCCATAAGAATTTTGAATTAGCGTATCATTCAGATACCACTGATTTCCGGTGGCGAAATTAGAAAACAGGGTATCTTGTTTAGCCGTTATAAAGGCATTGGCATATTGAACAATTTCAGCGGTTACAGGTACTTTAGGGCTTTCGCACCCAAGATGATTTACAGCAGAAACAAAATAGGTATTAGACTCGTGCAATACAGGAGTGGTGAATGAAGCCCAAAACTTATTGTCAATTGGAGTTATGGAATGCTTTGACTCATACCAATGATAATATCCATTTGACGGAGCACCGCTTGCGTGAAGTGTTACCTGACCCTTCTGGCAATGTTTATCAGATATTACAGAACTTATCTGAGGTACTTGCACCACATTAATATTTACTTCTTTGGTTAGCGATGATTCACAGGAGTGAACGTATGAACTCACATAAATTATATTTTCTCCTTCAGATAAATCATTCGATGGAATTGTGATACTCAGTGTGCTTCCATTTCCTATTCCTATTTCCGAAATAGGATTTCCATCCTTTAGCGCAACATAAGAAACATAGGGCTGCGAGTTAACTATTTCAATTTGCGCATCTTCATCAGAACAGATAGCATTTGTCTGAAGTATGAAATCCTGATTCAACTGAGGATAGGAGAATATTATCTTAAATCGTTCTAAACCGTAACTGGAAGTAGCTTCTGTAACGGCAAAATTATAAGAGTGGTTTAAACGCACATCGATTTTTGTATTGTTAAAACGGTCGATCAGAAAAATAGAAACACTATCTGGAAATGATTCGAACTCAGAAAAATTGAATTGATAACTTCCTGCCTGAATAGTTTCAATAGCAAGTGGAACAATCTTACTGCAGGCAAACAATGGAAGTGAGTTGATTGCCAATTTTTGGTGATCTCCCAGTTGAGAGGATAGATTGAAAGTACCATTCATTAGCTTAATGGCGTCTGCTTGTGTATCGAAGCCTTCACTGGCATCCTCGCGAAAATGAATCACTGTTTCATCTCGCAGCGTAGAATCCGTTAGTGTTACTCTTATGATATTCGATAGTGAGTTTTCTCTAAAAAAAATTGTTTGGATACCAGCCGCTTTCACATTTTCGGTTAGGGTTAAAGAAGCTAAGGCGGCATTGGCCTTTACCCAAAAGCCCTGACCCAAGGCTACGTATCTTGATCCGTTATTTGTTCCTGTTGTGCCGTTCCACGTTGCAAACTGACCCGTTCCGGTTCCATTGTCGCGGGTGTAAATAGTCGCGTCTAAATTATTCTTTACCCACCCGCTTGCAGCGTTCCAATCAATAGTTGCAGGAAAAGGATTTCCTACTAAATTCCATCCATCGTTTGAACTTGTTCCGGATGATGTATAGGTTACCGGCAACGGCAAAGCCGAAACATTTCCCACATTTACAGTTCCACGAACATTCCACAAGGTTGATCCTAATAGGTCTCCTCGAACAAACATGGCATAGCCCACCCCAACCTGAAGTGTCTCAGTGTTAATAGAAGTTGGAAAGCGAACATACCCTGAATTCAGATCTCCTGTAATAACACTTTCGTTATATCGAAACATAGAAGCAGATGAACTTACACAACCAGCACACGTGCTTGAACCTGTGAATGATCCGGTTATTGGAATTTCATTTTGAATGTCTACAACTGTAGCATTTTGAACAGGTGATGAAATGTAACGATAGATGCGCGTGTTGTTGGCACCTTCAATAGTCATGTACCGTTCAACTGTGATACTACCATTTACTTGTGCGCCAGTGGGCAATATGCCGATGGATGCATCCACTGTTGGAGCATCTGCCGATGAGAGCATGGTAAACACCGAACTGTTGGAGCTACCATCCGGGTCAAATCGGGCATTAGCGCCCAGCGATAGAATGTTACGAATATTTTGATTTGATTCAACTGTTACCCCAGGGGTCGATGTGTTTGTTATATTAATATTATGGAATGTAGTTAGCGTGGCACCACTAACGTTTTGGGTAGATGTACCATTAAATTCGATTGTGTTAAGATTTTGGTTAAACGCACCGTTGTTGGTCCAATGGCCACTCAATTGTAAGGTTGATGCATTTGGTAAAAGCATATTTACAGATGGAAAAATAGTAAGATCGTTTGCACTCGTAATACCGGCAGCAAAAGTTTTGGTGCCACTGTTTGAGAGCACTAGATTTCCATACGCCTGAAGAGCTACAGTTTGATTAGTGCCTGAATAATCAACTGTACCCGAAGCACCAAACGAATAGCCATTTGAAAAAACAGGAAGTGCATTTTTAACTTTGAATGTACCGCCTGACACAAGAAGTTCGGCCTTATCAATAGCATCTTCCTGAATCGCAAACCCGGCATCATCAAAAGTTCCGGATACAATACTAAGCCCGGTTAGATTAGCAATATTGGCGCCTAACGTTGTAGTACTTGCTGATTTATTAATTACCAGATCAGCAAATGGTATGGGTGTTTGAGTGCCTGAAATAGTGGAGGGTGTCGATCCGGTAAATGTAACGGTAGAAGCACTTGGTACAAATTTTCCATTATGATTAAAATTTCCACTTACATTAAAATTGTCGATCGCCTCCACAACACCCGTTACGGTTATATTGTGAAAAGTAAGAGATCCTGTTGAGGCAATTTGAATTGTATCTATTGGAAACAACGTTACACTTGATGTCTCACCATCAAATGTTCCGGTAACCGAGATGTTATCCCGAAAGGTATGCGATAAGCCTGTTCCAGCTTTAAAGAAGGAACCAGATAAAACATTTAAGTTCGAATTTATAGTCCAGTTTCCTGCAGGCCGTACCCCGGCAGCGTTCACATTTGAAACAGTTACAACCCCAAAAGAAGTTGGTGTTCCAACAATACTAATTTGGCGAGTGCCACTAAAGTTAACAATGCCCGTGCTGAGGAATGCAGAACCAGGTCCCAGATTAATGGTTGTAGTAGAGGGAGCTAATGGTGCTGATGGTGCAAGATTCAAAACACCGGAACTGATTACAGTTCCGTTATTATTGAATGTTCCTAAAAACGTGTGGGTCAAACTACCTCCATTAAATGTAGATCCAGAATTGACTGTAAACGTTCCTAATACTGTCCAATTAACACTTGGCATAATTCCTCCAGCTCCAGTATTTGCTATCACCACATTTACAAAAGTAGCATTGCCCGTTGAGTTAAAAATTGGCAAGGTATTACCGGCAAAAATTATTGTATTGGTAAAAGAGGGTGAACTGAATGAACCGGTAAACAAAATGGTTTGAAGTTGTGTGCCTGTGAAGGTAACAGTACCATCCATCAGTACAGTCCCTGATAGGGTCATATCTCCAGAAATCACTAACGCATTGGTACCTGTATTTAAAGTACCTGAAATGGTTACGTCACCATTTACAGTAAGGCTTGATCCACTGGTCGCTGTATACAATCCTGTAACAATAAAATTATTAAAGGTTGTTGATCCGGTTAGATTTTTGGAAGTTCCTGATAGCACAACGGTTCCAGTACCTGAAGTAAAGGTTCCAAAGTTTAAAAAATCTCCTTGTACTGTTAATGTGTGTGAGCCAGAACTGAGTATTGACGCATTGTTAATCGTTAAATTTCCCAAAACTCCAGTTGCCCCTGTTAACGTTTTAGCCAATCCCCCTCCGTTACTAATCGTTAAATTTCCAAAAGCTATCTGTCCAATGTTTTGTGATACAACACCATTATATTCTACCGTGCTCGCTGACGAAATATTGTTTATATTAAAATTGATTGGAAAGTTAGAAACTCCACCCAATCGCATAGTTCCGCCTGCACCTAAGATAAGTGTGCCGCCCACCACACTTCGATTTGCTGTAAATGTCTGGAGATCAAGAATGCCGCTCGAAACGGTCAGGTCACCATCTATTATTAGATTGCCGGAAATAGACGCCACTCCTGATGCTTTGTTAATTACAAAATTATTGAATGTAGTGACAGCAATGGACTGATTTCCTGTGCCATTAAAGATTACAGTTCCCAATGACGATATGTATGTTCCACTCCGTATCCAATTTCCGCCAACGGTTAAGGTATTTCCGTTTGGGTTAAGAGTGGTGCCCGAATTGATGGTTACATCCCCTAAAATTGTTGCTGCTGCATTTGTTCTGAAAGTACCTCCGGTCAATAAGGTAAGGTTTCCATTTATTGTTGAGGCTGAAGACATTACTGCCACACCTGCAGTTTTATTAAAGACCAGATTATTATAAGTGATTCCACCTGCAACAATTTGTGCGAGAGATCCATTATAAGTAAATGTTCCTGTGCCCCCCACAAAGGCCCCACCTGTATAATTAAAATCTTTGGCAAGATTAATATTTCCGGCACCGCTGTAGGTGATGCTGGCCCCTCCGGATGCATATATCGAACCCGTAATTGTTAGTGTGCCTGTGCCAAGCGTTAAACCAATGGCTCTATTTGCACTGCCGTTGCTCAATGAAATATCTCCATTAACAGTCAAACTCTGATTTCCAATTGACAGAGTATGAGTTGCATTAGCCAGCCAGTCACCACGAAGATTACCAGCTATCGTGAGTGCGCCTCCTGAACCAATGGTTAAGAATACGGGTTGAATGCTTCCAAAGGTAACTGCCTTGGCACTAAGAGATGAAGAGAGTATAGGTTGATTCGTGAACGCCTCAACTCCTATTTGAATTACATCTGTTGAAGCTGGAACAGCCCCAGATTTCCAATTGCTACCGATCTCCCAGGCACTGCTTGTGCCTCCTTTCCAAATGGAAAAAACACTTACGTTAGAAAGCGTCCAACGATTATTAATATCGCTAAGCAATGTTTGCTCTACATAGTTACTGGTTGTGTTGTTCGCAAATTTTCCCTGATCCACCCATGACGAAACATTGCGCCAAAGAGGGTGCATTGAGCATATCATCAAATGGATTATCACCGGTGATATGAACAAGCCTGTATTTCAAAACAAAAACGGTTACACCTTTTTTTACCAACCATTGCGCTGCATTGGTGCCTTCATGATCTATCGCCAGAAAATGAAAGCCGCCACCGGGAGCAATAATGATAGCAGTACCATTGGCAATCTTTGGATCAGGTAGATAAGCTGTCAAAGTTGGCCGTTCATGTTTGAAACGATTCGATTGAATTGTCTGATAAATACAGTAATAAATAAAATTAAATACTCTCAATGACTAATATTACTTTATAACTCTCGCAGTAGTTCTGCCCACGAACCACTTCTAATTACTGATTCACCCTCTTCACCACATCCACTACCTTCCCCTTCTTACGTGCATACACACTGTTGTCGTACATGGCTTCGCAGCTTACAGCCGGTAAGTAATAACTGCCTGCATAACTTGCGGTGAGTAACACCTTAAATGTTTTGCGCTGATTGGCATTCAAATCAAAATAGGTATACACCCGGTCGTCACGGATGTCCTGATAAGTTGGCACATCACCGGTTAGTTTTGCACCGTCATCACCCGTCAAGCGTAAGTTGTTAATCTCCCACCCCGATGGAAAAATCTGATTGAGCGCCAGGTTTTTATAAATGCCCCGCATGCCCGGATTAAATACGGTAACGGTGGCCACAAACTCTGTTCCTTGCTCCAACGTAATCGGATCAATCGGAACTCCTTTCGAGTCTGCATACGTCACAGTAAGTGAAAGATTCTTCTCAGCATCTTCTTCAGCTCCGCGTGCCGGCACACCTTCTGAAATGATTCGAACGAATAATGCTCCTTTACTTCCACTCACGATTTTCAATTCACCCGCTTTCAGTCCCTCCAAGGGCAATTTTACTTGCGCGAGGGTAAGGTCGGTGCTGGCTGTTACTTCTTTTCCATTATAAGTGTAAGTAAATTTCAAATCGCCCTTTTCACCACCCGCAAATGCACCTACTGATTTTAAACACCACGCCAGTGTTTGTGTGCTCATCCAATAATTAGTATTGCTCATAGATTGCGAAAGGTCTTTCACAATTTCAAAACTCCTCGCGCGATCGCCCAACATCAAAAGTGTTTCGAGGATGATGGCTTTATCACGCAAGTCCGAACCATACGAATAGCCCAACTCCTGATACGGTTTCACTTGCACCGGAAGTTTTTCAATCAACTTCTTCGCGGCCTCGGGTTGGCCTGCTTTTACATACGCTGCCGCTAACATCCACGCTGCGGTGGCATTCATGTTTCCTTGTTCGCGTAAGCGGTTCATCGCTCCTAATTCGGCATCGCCCGAAAGGGCTAATGTATATAAGCGATAGGCTTGAATGAGTTCACTACTACTATACTCCTGATTCTTGCGCCAGCTTTGCGCTTTGCTGCGCTGAAATTTCTTCCAACGCTTGATCATATCATTCGGAACAAAATATCCCTTTGTTTCAGCTTCAATTAAAAAATGCCCTGCATAAGTTGTTCCCCAACTATCGGAGTCCTCATGCCCCGGCCAATACGAAAATCCACCATCACGATTGACAAATGTTTTCAAGCGCTCCACTCCGGCTTTTACGTTGCGTTGTATTACCGCTTTCTCATCCGGAGTAAGTTCTTTCACTTTATCCAGATACAATTGGGGAAACACCGAAGAAGTAGTTTGCTCAATGCATCCATACGGATATTGTAATAAATACCGCATGCGCTGCCCAAGGTTAATGGGTGGCAGACTGGAAACTTCGAGTGTAGATACATTGGTACCTGCAATTCCAATGGGTGCAACTGAAGCACTCCAGGTCTTTCCAGCATCCAACACAACATCTTGCACTTGCGTGATAGGTGGATTTGGATTGCGGACTTCAATTTCAATTTCATCGGTTGCTGAATAATTTCCAGACGTGGCCGTTACTTTTATTTTTGCGATTCCGGTTTCGGATTTAACAAGCAATCCAAAATCGAGGGTAAGATCAGAGCCATCACCCATCGAAACCGTACGCGAACTTTCATCTGATAACCCAACCGGACCGCTGACTTTGATTTCAACTTTTACATTCTTAATACTTTTCTCGCTGGTGAAAAGCGTGATTGGTAACTTCACCATTTCTTCAGGACCTAACACGCGCGGCAAGGTTGCCAGCACCATTAATGGTTTGCGTACCGGAGTTACCTGTTCTGTTTTTCCATACGCACCCTCATAGCCTGCAACGAGCATCGTCTTTACCGAGCCGATGTATTGCGGCATGATGAAGCGATGTTCTTTACTTCCACCATCCAGTGTGATTGGTCCAAAATACATGACAACCGGTTTAAAACGATTCGCTTTTGCATCGTCTTCCTTCGCAGCTAATTCACCATCACCACCCAACGCAAGCAAACGTTCAATGCGACCACCAAACGAACCCATTACCTGATCATATAAATCCCAAGTCTTTACACCCAATGCTTCACGCGCATAAAACCGACTCCATGCATCGGGAGTTTTAAATCGCGTAAGATCCAACAAACCTTCATCGACTATCGCCAACGTGTACGTCATTTTGCGTTTCGATTGTTCGGATACTTTAATCACTACTTCCTTACCCGGTTCTAATACATCAGGCATTGAGATAACCGGATTCAAATGTGTGCCCGGATCTTCCACCTGAATAGGAATGATTCCATACATGCGAATGGGCAAATCATTTGCCGTTTGTGCATGGGGTTGCAACAATGTAACGCTTACAAATACATTGGGTGTCATTTCTTTGGTGACATCAAAACTGAATTGATTGTCGCCTGCAGTTGTTTCAAGCCAATAGGTTTGCAACACACGACTTCCATTTTCAACACTGATCAACGCGCGACCTTTGTCGCTACCCGGAATTACGAGATTTGCTTTCTCACCAATGTTATACATCGGTTTATCGCTACTGAATGAAAGCATAGTGGCACCTTCGCCTTCATTGCGCGCACGCCCTGCCCAACCCGGCCAATCGATGTACACTACTTTACCTGTGCTATGTCCGCTTTGTGGATCATACGCTTTCACAAAAAAGCGTCCCCACTCAGGGTATTTTACTTTAAAGTTCCAGGTTCCTTTTCCATTGGTAGTTCTGATTTTTCCGGTAGAGATGGGCTGCCTATAATTTCCCGACATAAAGTTTACTGAGCCTTCAGAACCATCCCACCACCAACGCCAATTGATTTTGTATAACGACACTTCAATATTTCTTGAAAGCGGATTGCCATCTGAATCAATTGTAACAATATCAACCCGATGCGTTGTATCGGTGAGCAACATGCCGCGGGCTTTGTCACCTTGCGGAAGTTTAATTCCCGTAAGGGATTGATACGGATAAAAAGGAATACTAAAGCGATCAATACTAAAGTTACCACTCTCTTCATACGCCTTTCCACGGAAGACTGCATTGAGTGAACCGGGTGCAGCATCACTCACCTCAAGACTCGCATTTACTTTTGCCCGGCCATCTGCATCGGTATAGCCATCGAAGATAGTTTGCGATTCGCTGTAGAAATCAATGGAAGGATCATCAAACACATACTCTGGATATTGATCAAACTTCGTTGTGCCTTTCGTTAGCAAAACTTCAAAGGTTGCGCGGAGATTTTTTCCGGGCGCACCATGCAGCCAATTAATTTTTAAATCACCCGATACGTTATTATTGCCAGCTGTTAATTTATCAACACCAAAATCCAAATTGATTTTAAGACGATTTGGTTTCACCATCTCAATTTTAATGGGTTGGGTGAACTCAGTGCCACCTACTTTCACGCGACCTAACCAATTTCCGGTTGGTGCTTCTGAGTCCGTTGCTGTCGCGAACTTATAGAAACCATTTTCAGAATTAGAGCGTACTAAACGAGAAGTAACCTGACCTTGCGGATTTTGTAATTCGAACACGACAGGATGCGAAGCGGGTAGTGACTTCAATTTATCTTCAAGGATAAAACTTAAGTACAACGAATCGCCCGGACGCCACACCCCACGCTCGCCATATAAAAATCCTTTCAATCCTTTTCTTACATACTCACCACTCACATTAAAATTACTGAGCGAAAGTGATTCACCGTCCTGTAGTTTGAGATAGCCACGCTGCATACCACTCTTGGCGATCAATGCAAATGGATTTTCTTTTGATGAGATGATAGCTTTTCCATCGGTGCCTGTTGAGGCTGTACCAATTAACTTTTGCTGAAAATCATACAACTCCAACTGAACACCTGACATGGGCTGCGTAGTTTTCAAGTCGTTAACAACAATTACAGTGTTACCATCGCTGCCACGCTTGGCAAGTAACCCCAGATCAGTAGCGATTACGTTTCTTTTAATGTTTCTATTGCTCCTATAATAGGATGAATGACACGGGTTATCACGTTGTTCCCATTCGTAATCATCACCATAGTAGTAATAGTCGTCATACGAATCCCAATAACTTCCTTCGCTCTCACCTTCATCCCACGATTCATCAATAGAAGCTTGTGTATTGGCTGCACCTGAATCTTCACCGCCTTCGCACACATAAGCGAGGTAGGCTTTCTTAAAACTGAGGCGTACCTGATAAATAGCCCCGGGCTCGGTATTAATTAACGAGGATAGATCAAGTGTGAAGCGATTCCATTTTCCTAAATCTGTTACACCCGACTTTTCCAATGAAATTGTTTTCTTTAAGACCGGCTTACCAACGCGCCTCAACTCCTGATTGCCATCATAATTATTGACTTGTAGAAATTGCAGCACATTGCTTTCATACACTTTAATGATCTGCACATCCACCGATTTAAGATTTACTGCTTCGAAGGGCATCACTAATCCATCGCTGGAAGGAAGTACATTACCCTTACCTGTAAACCGAACCGCAGGAAGCACTTGCTCAAACGCAACATCATAGGTAGTTGCCTGCGTCATCTTATAATTCAGAATATTTTTTACACCCGCTTCAATTGAAATGGTTCTTGAACCTGTTTGCCGAACGGGTGGATACACACGAATCTCATTATCCTTAATTTCGAAATCGAGATTCTTTAATTCGGAGATGCGTAACAGACCTTCGAGGTTTTGGGTTTCATTCAATGGATCAGAAAATTGAACAACAACAAACTGACTGGTGCCTTGTTCTACGCGCACATTGGTAACTTTAAAATCGCCCAACGCTGGAATTTCTACTTCCCGGTCTTCGTCACGTTCAACCCCTAACCCGGCCCCTAAAAAAGTAAGGTTTACTTTGCTGGCGGCTTCCTTACGAGCAACATCTTCCACCGTAAATGAATGCTGCTTTCCTTCAGACGTATGAACCCAATTCACTTTAAGTGCATTACCATCCTGCTGTGCATTTAATATTTTTTCGATCGCATCACCTTCGGCATAATCGGCTGTGTACAAAATGCCTTCAATCTTCTGGCGCTTTAAATCAGTCTTTACGTAAGGCTTGATGTTATCCACACTTACTTCAAAATTTTGAGGAATAACCTGAACGGTGTATTCAAAGGTGTTCAGCGCTTTTGGCACCTCAATCAATCGCGATAATTGAAAGTTCACTTCATAAATCTGCCCCGAGGTTAAACGTGCTGCTGGTTTAAATTCAACCGTGCGTTTGTCCAACCAAACCGTTTCGCCCTTTATGGCCGGACTGAATTCAAAAAGTTTTGCCGTGGTGGGAGCGCCCACCGCCAGGCTATCCACCACGTCCTGCGAAAGTCCAATGCGAATGGAAGAACCCGAACTAATAACCCCTGCCGTATAGGAGGTAATGTATTCGCCAAAAGCCGGATTAATGGCTGAATTAAAACTTGATTTTGCGCCCTTACCGGGGATAAAATAGAAGATTGCAACAGCCGCGATGGCGAGAACAACCACACCAATAAGTATTTTTTTCATAATCCGGATTTAGGTTATTAGGACTATGAAATATCGCAAAAGGAAAAGAAAAATTGCGACTGTAGGTGTTATTATTTTGAGGCTAAAAGTGTAAGTTCGATGGGTTGTAGTTATCAGCATGTAAGCCGGAATTGAGATAGGAGAAATATTAGGAATTAGTGATATTTAGATGTAAGCAAGGCTTGGTGATAGGAGTAATTTAAAAAACGTAAATTGGGAGATGCTTCACACACTTGAAATCAGATCACCAAAAGAATTGATGGAATCTGAAAACTGAAATTAAGACTAACAAGAAATTTGACGCTGTAAAATACATGCGACAGGAGCGAGATCGAATTTCAAAGGCGATTAAAGGAATGACTCCAGAACAAGAGATCGAGTATTTTAGAAAGAAGGCGGAGGAATTTAGAAAAAGTAAGTGAATGGTCAAGTTCACTAGCAAAAGTGACAATTGCTGATATTTAAATGTTGCGCAAAATTTTTTTTAATGAGGTTAGAATTACAGTATGCAGAGTTCCATCCTGACCAAGTTGAAAAAATTGGAGAGGTTGATTTAGAGCAAGCCCTAAAAATTATTCATTCCTATCCCTGGGATAGAGAATTTGATAAGATTAAAGAGAGGACAAAGGAGCGGTTGACCTCGACCGTTCCAAATGTGTCTATAAAGAATCCGGACAAGGAAATATTAATTGTTTCAGCGAGAGATCAGAATAATTTCATTGTTGAAGTTTTGACTCCTACTCATCGCGGAGAACAAATCATACCTATTAATTCCTTCGATAACAAACGAGGGTTAACCACAGAAGCCATCGTCACAAAGTTCTATGACGGGACAATTAAAAAAATAATTAAACTTAAACCTTTAACACTACCCACAACAAATGACATTGGTGTTTATAAGCTAGCAGAGTATCCATTATTTGTGTCCGGATTTACAGCCGGAATATTGATCTTAATATTGATTTTTGACTTTTGGGCAAATGGATTCACGTCTAAAGCATTACCAGCGATCTATTTTGTTGGCTTGATTATTTTAATGATAGGGTCTCAAGCAATAGTGACTGTGCAATATATTCTAAACGATTGGGGTAAGGAAGTTTCATTTGACAACGATGGGTTGATAATCAAACAAAAAGGAAAGGAAGTTAAAATAAATAAAAGCGAGATAACACAAATTGCGGTGATTGAAAATGATGGTAGTAAGTACTTGAGATCTTACAAATATGCAAGAATTAAGACTAAAGATGGCAAGGTGTTCATTGTGACGTCTTTCATTATGGAACCAATGGACATTGTGAATAAATTAAAAGTTAATCACAAAGAAGAGTCTGTTTTTTTCCTACCAACAATTAAGCTCGACATTCAATCAGAAAAGGAAAAACAAAAGATAAAGCGGGAAAGAGAGAAAAAGAGGATGGAGTTTCTTGAAAACTTTAAAGACTACGAAGAATCAAAACTCAGGCAAATAATTGGGAACAAGAAGAATTATGCGGACTATGCGGTAGAAGCAGCGATCGAGATTTTAGAGAGTAGAAAAAAATTACAGCGACCAACAATGTGAATATGCCATAGCGTTAATTACTTCTTACAGGCCACACCTTCAACATAATTTTTAATAACAACCATCGGCTTGGCTGACTCGGCTCCTTTAAAGCCTGTGATATCCTTATAACTCACCTGCTTTTTATAGGTCTCCAAAAATTCTCCTGACAAGGGTAAATAAGACCAATGCCATTTTTCTTCTTCGTAGCCCGTGCGGCCGCCTTCTTTATTGGTATACGGTTGACAAAAACCATATTCAGCAGCATGCGTGGTAAGCCATTGATAAATTTTTAATCCTTCACCTGTTAAGAAATAATCATTGTTGAGATTATTTAAATCCATATCGGTGCCCCAATGATGACGCGAAGTGCTGGGCATAGAACTATACAACAAAATTAATCGTGCTCGTTCTTTGGGATCTTTAATGGTAGTAAGATTAATTCCTTCCACCATGGTTCTGCCCTCCCATTTATTTTCCCAAATTCTCTTTTGCGAATCAAAATTGCGAGTTGCCGAAATAATAACTAATTCAACTCCATCTTGCTTAGCAGCCGCACTCATCTTTTTAAATGCTTCGTAGGTTTCGGTGCGGAGATAACCATCCTTCGCGCTACCGCGAGCATGTGTATCTTCTAATTTTGAAAACAACGGATGAGTTGCCGGATCAAACTTTCCCAACAAGTAATTTTTGTCTACCGATTGAGCGTTGGTAAGGTTTGTTCCTGTTAACAGAATTGCGGTGTATAAATATTTTAAGAAAGATTTAGTCATGGTATCAATTTAATCCCTCACCTCCTTCCCTCTCCCTGGGCCTGCCTGCGCGAAGCCGTTTCGGCAAAGGCAGGGAGAGGGGTGTCCGAGGAACGAGGACGGGTTGAGGGCCTACACCCGCTCCGCCACCTTATTCATCACCTTAGTTTGAACCTGAATCGACTCATGGTGAATCAACTTCAACAAATCACTTGTGAATTCATCATTCAATCCCATCGCACGGCAAAGTGCAATGCGGGTTTTGATAATTTCTTCCCAGCGATTCACCTGAAGAATGGTAACGTTATTTTCTTTTTTGTATTGACCAATCTTTTCTGAGATTTTCATGCGGGCCGAAAGCTTTTGCATAATCTCATCATCCAATTGATCGATTTGTTCACGAAGAATGCTAAGGGTATCCTTAAATACTTTATTATCGGTTGTTTGAGTACGTACCACCAATTCATCAATGATTTTGCTTAACGCAGCCGGAGTTACTTGCTGTTTCGCATCGCTCCAGGCAGCATCCGGATTGATGTGGCTTTCAATCATTAAACCAGCCATGTCAAGATCAAGCGCTTTTTGTGATACGAACGAAATCAAATCTCTATTTCCAGCGATGTGACTTGGATCACAAATCATATCCAACTCCGGTATACGCGTTTTCAATTCAATGGCAAGATCCCACATCGGTGCGTTGCGGAATGGTCCTTTTTCAAAAGAAGAAAATCCGCGATGGATCGCAGCCATCTTAGTAATTCCCGCTTTGTTTAAACGTTCAAAGGCTCCTAACCAAAGTTCTACATCCGGATTGATAGGATTCTTAACCATCACCGGAATGTCCACACCTTTCAGTGCATCTGCCACTTCTTGTACAGAGAATGGATTCACCGTAGTTCGAGCCCCTACCCAAAGGATATCTACACCTGCTTTCAAACATGCTTCCACATGAGCCGCATTGGCAACTTCCGTGGTAACAGGTAATCCTGTTTCTTGCTTAGCGCTGATCAGCCACTTCAAGCCTTCTTCACCCGCCCCTTCATATTGACCAGGCCGAGTGCGTGGCTTCCAAATACCAGCACGCAACGCATGTACTTTTCCGGTGGCCGCTATCTGTTTAGCCGTGGCAACCATTTGCTCTTCGGTTTCTGCACTGCATGGTCCGCTAATAATTATCGGACGATCGGCCTTCATCCACGATGATATAGGTTCAAGTTGTAATCCTTTCTTTGTCATAACCTTAAAATTAATTTTTTATAAATTCTGTTTTAGTTGTTATTGATTGTTTGTTGATTATTTCCTTTGGTTGCTTTCCAGCTTGACCATCTAATATCCTTCTGATTTCATTTGCCGCAGTCATGATACGATGGATCTCTTTCGTATCACGTTTCATTAAATGATAATGAAACTTTTGCAAATGCATGATGTATTCCAACAATGCCTGGCTTAAGTATTCAACATTCTGTTCAAAGATTGGCGCCCACATATCAGGCGAGCTTTTTGCCAAACGTACTGTAGATTCAAAACCACTACCTGCTAAATCGAAAATATTTTTCTTATCCTTTTCAATATCCAACACTGTTTGTCCTAATAAAAAAGAACTAACGTGCGATAAATGTGAAACGTAAGCAACATGACGATCGTGTTCGTCAGGCTCCATGAAAATGGTTTTCATTTCCAGGGTGTCGAACACTTTCGTAGCCAATTCCAAAGCTTGTACAGATGATTTATCAGCCTCGCAAATGATGTTGGTCTTTCCCTTAAACAATCCATCAAAAGCAGCCGTTGGTCCGGAGTTTTCAGTACCGGCAATGGGGTGCGATGCAACAAACTGATCGCGTTTCGGATGATTTGAAACCGATTTGCAGATTGATGTTTTAGTAGAGCCGGCATCTATTACAACTGCATCTTTCTTTATAGCATCCAACACGGAAGGTAAAAAAGCATGAAGAGCATTTACCGGAATAGAAAGAACAATCAAGTCGGCTTGCGCGATGGCTTTGTCTTCCGTAAGAATTTTATCAACCAACCCCAACTCAACCGCCTTAGTTGCGTGCGCAGCATTCATGTCCACCCCAACCAGTTCAGTTGCTAATCCTGCTCTGCGCAAGCTCATCGCGATTGAACCCCCTATTAACCCAAGTCCTATTACTGTTACCCTCATATTTGTTTAGGCATGAGCCTTTTCAACTTTTTCTTTGTGGACAAATTTTTCTATTCGGTCGTGGGCTTCTAATAATTTCTCTTCCGTTGCGCACAGCGAAATTCGAATGAACCTCTTTCCGGCATCTCCAAAAATAAACCCCGGTGTAATAAACACTTTTGTGCCATACAGGATTTCATCAATCCACTTTTCCACATCTTTAACTTTTTCAGGAGCTTTTGCCCATACAAATAACCCCGACTGACTTTCTGAGTAACTACATCCAAGCTCACTCAATAACCTGGTTGCAGCAGTTTTTCTTTTCTTATAGACGGCATTCAATTCCGTAAACCAGGTATTACCGTTCTTTAAAGCCTCTACTGCTGCTTGCTGCAACCCCAAAAACATGCCAGAGTCCATATTACTCTTAACACGGAGCACAGCATCTACGTACTCTTTATTCCCTGCTACCCAACCAATGCGCCAGCCCGCCATGTTGTGCGACTTACTAAGTGAGTTTAATTCCAAAGCAACTTCACTCGCTCCTTCAATAGAAAGAATACTTAATGGCGAGTCGTTTAAGATTAATGAATACGGATTATCATTTACAATCAGGAAATTGTTTTTACGAGCGAGATCAACAAGTTCTCTTAATTCCGAACGTGATGCTGTTTTGCCTGTTGGCATGTGTGGAAAATTAATCCACATGATTTTCACCTTCGAAAGATCGCGTTGCTTTAACTCCTCAACATCAATTCCCCAATCCAAAGACTCTTTCATTTGATAAGTGTTCACCTTCGCGCCAACGAGTTTAGCAACCGAAGAATAGGTCGGATAACCGGGATCTGGAATCAATACTTCGTCTCCTTCATTCACAAAAGCCATGGCAATGTGCATGATGCCTTCCTTCGACCCCATCAAAGGCAAAATTTCTGCTTCAATATCTAAGTCAACATTATAGGTGGTCTTATAAAATGACTGGATACCCTTACGCAAGGCTGGAATACCCTTATAGTTCTGATAGCCATGACTGGAGGTTTTTTGCGATGTGGATACCAGCGCTTCAATAGTCTCGGAAGATGGTGAAAGATCAGGGCTACCAATACCCAAATTAATTACAGGAAACTCAGGTGAATCCAATCCGCGTACTTCAGCTAATTTTTTACTGAAGTAGTACTCCTCCACATTGGCAATCCGGTTTGCTGTCTTAATCATAACTTCTGCTTTAACTACTTGTATTCCAATTTTGCTTTTTTGTATTCACCCAAAATATTCAAGTTCTTCACTTGCCTTAGTACTTCTTTAATAGCAACATCATAACTTTTCCTTCTTTTCCATTCTACATCAATGTGAATAGAGTACTCACTTGGTTTTCCGATTATAGGAATAGATTGAATTTTAGAGAGGTTGATACTATTCGTTTTAAAAGTCATCAACGCATCGGCCAGACTTCCCACTTCATTAGCTACTTCAAAACTCAACGAAGCTTTGTTGCTCTCTGTAGTCGCTTTGATTTTTCTTGTTAAGATTAAAAAACGGGTAAAATTCTTTTTATGAGTTTCAATTCGTTTTTCTAAAATATTTAGTCCAAATTTTTTGGCAGCATACTCATTAGCAATAGCGGCTGTGGTTTTTAATTTTCCTTCCTTCACTTTGCGAGCTGATAAGGCCGTATCATCACTCTCTATCAGTTGCACACCATTCAACTTATGCAAGTAATCTGAACATTGGCGAATCGCCATTGGATGTGATTCAATGTGAGTGAGTTCATTGATTTTAACACCGGGCATAGCCAGTAAATGCATATGAATGGGAAGATAGATTTCCCCGATAATCGAGAAGTGATATTCCTGTAATAAAAAATAATTTGGCAAGATGCTTCCCGCGATTGAGTTCTCGATAGCCATCACTGCATAGTCAGCTTCCCCTTTCTTTAATGATTCGCACAAGCGATGAAATGAAAGGCACTCAATAGTTTGAATAGGGTCTTGAAAATAGGAGAGTGCAGCTACTTCATGAAAGCTGGTGGCTATTCCCTGGATTGCAATCTTTAATTTCTTCTTACTCATAATTTTTCAAAACGGGTTCAAATAAAAAGTCCCCCGAAGGCGGGGGACTTTTTTGAGTTTCTTTGTTTTATTTTCATTCAACAAACCGATTCCCTTTCAAGTCCCTCGCAGGATTGATAAAAGAAGTAAAAATAAAATCGGTTGCTGTTCATTTCTTGTTCAATAACGGATTCGAAGAAAAACGAAAAAATCCGCTTGTGCAATATCTATGAATAATATTTTAAAAATATTTACTATAACTAACCCTTGTTAGCCCGTGCTTGTGAAGCAAACCTAAACAGCATTCGTTGACCCGCTACATTGAATCTCTTATCTTTCGAGTAAATACAAGAAACGATGAAATACCTTAAAATCCTGTTTGTTATTGGCTTGATAGCAATGAGCGCATGCTCAAAAACAGGAGATCACGATCACTCGGAGCACGATGCTACAACCGAGGAAAATCCGAATCAGGCTCTGTACGATCAGGTAATGGATGTGCATGACGAAGTAATGCCGCGCATGGATGACCTCATGAAACTAAAGCGTGAGCTACAAGAAAAGATAGCCAACACACCCGATATGGTGGTTGAAAAGAAACTACAATTAGAGAAGATGATTTCCAATCTGGATTCTGCCAGCACTGCTATGATGAACTGGATGCATGAGTTTAATCCGCTGCCTGATTCAGTGGATCAGGAGAAAGCCCGTGAATATTTAGAATCAGAAATGGAGCGAATCAGAAAAGTAAAGAGTTTAATTACCGAAACAATCGACAAAGCAAAAGAGGAGGCAGCGGAAAATTGATTGCTGAGGAAACCACTCACAAAAAATCCCGATTACTTTCGGGATTTTCCCTGTCGCTTTGATGCATGGTGATGGGGTAATTCATCCTTTGATTTTTTGCCCGCTTTCTCCCTGTTCTTTTGCTCCAGGCGGATGTTGTATCGAATTGCACGCCAGTACTCGCCACCATAACCAACTAATATTTCTGACCCTGCAGGTATATCTTTCGATGCTTCAATGTAACACCGCTTCTTTTCGGTTACGTACTCAGAATTATTCTTCACCCCCTCCACACGGGCAATGCCTTTGGCATCATTCGCAAAGTGCGCTACTCCCTTCTTCGTTTTCCAGGCATCGATACAATATTGATTATTGAAGTGAAATACATAGCCATTGCGATCTTCGCTCATCGCCTCCACCTGTTTCCAGGTTAGGATCTTGCCTTTATACTCAACAATGCGAGTACCCTTAGGTATAAATACTTTTGTGAACAAACCCTTACCCGCTCCGGGAAGGATTGACTTCTTAACAATTAGTTTTTTTTCGAGTAGTGCCATAATATAAATGGCGAATATAGTTTAAATACATTCTAATAGGATGACCTAACTATTAAATCTGTGATCTGAAAACTTCTAGTGCATAACAAAAAAACCCCGCGAAACGCGGGGCTTTTTTCGAAAACAAACTTTAACTAATATCTTCTATACTTTGATCTCCACGTCAACTCCACTTGGTAATTCAAGTTTCATTAACGCATCAACTGTCTTAGCACTGTTTGAGTAGATGTCTACCAAACGTTTATATGTGCACAATTGAAACTGCTCACGCGATTTCTTATTTACGTGTGGTGAACGAAGTACTGTAAACTTTTCTTTTTCTGTTGGAAGTGGAATCGGTCCGCTAACTACAGCACCTGTCGCCTTTACTGCGCGCACGATTTTTTCAGAAGACTTATCAACCAAATTATGGTCGTAAGACTTTAGCTTAATTCTGATTTTCTGATTCATAATCTAAACGTCTTTTAGATATTTATTTTGTGGCAACAGCGCCCTTTACTTCATCAATTACTTTATCGGCCAAGTTCTTAGGAACCGGTGCATAGTGTGAGAATGTTAATGTTGCTGACGCACGACCTGAAGTAATCGTTCTTAAATCAGTAACGTAACCAAACAACTCCGACAACGGAACATCTGCTTTAATTACCTGAGCTCCACCACGTGTATCCATTCCTTTCATGATACCTCTTCTTCTGTTCAAGTCACCAGTTACAGAACCTGTGTACTCATCCGGAGAAATTACTTCTACACCCATGATAGGCTCAAGAAGTTGAGGGCCGCATTTTCTTGCAGCTTCTTTAAATCCAAGACGAGCTGCCAATTCAAACGAAAGTGAATCCGAATCCACATCATGGTATGAACCGTGAAACAATCTTACTTTCATTGAATCGATAGGGTATCCAGCCAGTGGGCCATTTACCATCGCTTGCTCAAATCCTTTCTGAACAGATGGAATAAATTCGCGAGGAATAACACCACCCACAATATCATTTACAAACTCAAGACCTGGCTTGTCTTCAGGGCCCAACTCGCGTGGTCCCATTTCAAATACGATATCCGCAAACTTACCACGGCCACCGGTCTGTTTCTTATATTGTTCCTTATGCTCAACTGACTTCGTCAATGCTTCTTTATAAGCAACCTGAGGAGCACCTTGGTTAATCTCAACTTTGAATTCGCGTCTTAAGCGATCAATGATGATCTCCAAGTGCAATTCGCCCATTCCGCGCAAAATAACCTGACCTGTTTCCTGATCTGTATTTACACGCAAGGTTGGATCTTCTTCAACTAACTTAGAAATAGCCATACCTAACTTATCGGCATCAGCTTGTTTCTTAGGTTCAATTGCATAACCGATAACCGGCTCTGGGAATACCATGGACTCTAATACAACTAAACGTTTCTCGTCACATAGTGTATCGCCCGTCTTAATATCCTTGAAACCTACAACCGCACCGATATCTCCGGCTGGAAGTCTTTCCACCTGATTTTGCTTGTTAGCATGCATTTGGAATACACGCGAAATTCTTTCCTTTTGCCCGGAACGTGTATTGTGTATGTATGAACCTGATTCTAATACACCTGAGTAAGCACGAACAAAACAAAGACGACCAACAAATGGATCAGTCGCAATCTTAAATGCAAGACCTACAAATGGCTCATCAATGTTTGGACGAATTTCAACTTCCGCATCGGTATCAGGATTAGTCCCAATAATAACATCCTTATCCATTGGTGAAGGAAGAAGCTCCATCACATAATCCAACATGGTTTGAACACCCTTGTTCTTGAAGGATGAACCGCACACCATAGGAACAATCTTCATATCGATTGTAGCCTTGCGAAGCGCTGTTAAAATTTCACCTTCAGAAATCGAATTAGGATCTTCAAAGAATTTTTCGATAAGCGTTTCGTCATATTCAGCTACTGCTTCCAACAACTTCTCACGATATTCAGCAGCTTCCTCAACCATATCATCAGGAATAGGAACTTCTGTAAAGGTCATTCCTTTATCAGCTTCGTTCCAGATGATACCGCGATTGTTAATTAAGTCTACAACTCCTTTAAAGTTTTCTTCGGCACCAATTGGCAACTGAAGAGCAACTGCCTTGCTGCCTAATTTTTCTTTTACCTGCTTACAAACACCTAAGAAGTCAGCACCTGAGCGATCCATTTTATTAACGAATCCAATACGGGCAACTTTGTAGTTGTCTGCTAAACGCCAGTTTGTCTCTGATTGTGGTTCAACACCATCCACCGAGCTGAAAAGAAATACCAATCCATCCAATACACGAAGTGAGCGGTTTACCTCAACGGTAAAATCTACGTGACCGGGTGTATCAATAATGTTAACGTGATATTCGTTTTTGCGATAGTTCCAATGAACAGTAGTAGCCGCTGAGGTAATCGTGATACCACGCTCCTGCTCTTGCGCCATCCAGTCCATGGTAGCAGCACCTTCATGCACTTCACCAATCTTGTGGTTTACACCAGCATAATAAAGAATGCGCTCTGTGGTAGTAGTCTTACCTGCATCAATATGTGCAGCAATACCAATATTTCTGGTGTATCTTAAATCTCTAGCCATTTGGAATTAGAATCTGAAATGAGAAAATGCCTTGTTCGCCTCTGCCATCCGGTGTGTATCATCTTTCTTTTTGATAGCTGCACCCTCTCCTTTTGAAGCAGCAATGATTTCAGCTGCTAATTTATCCATCATGGTTTTTTCTCCACGTGCACGTGAATAATCAATTAGCCACTTGATGGTAAGGTTTACTTTACGCTCAGGGCGGATTTCAACCGGAACCTGAAAAGTAGCACCACCCACTCTGCGGCTTTTTACTTCCACAGCTGGCATCACATTATTCATAGCACGTTTCCACACTTCAAGACCTGGTTCACCACCCGCCTTTTTTTCAACTTGCTCAATGGCATCATAAAAAATGTTGTAAGCAACACTCTTCTTGCCTTCTTCCATCATATAGTTCACAAACTTGGTTACAAGCGTATCACCAAATTTTGGATCGGGAAGTAAATATCTTTTCTTAGGTTTCGACTTTCTCATAGCTCAACTTATTTTTTTCCTTTTGCTGGGGCACCTTTCGCAGCAGGAGCTGCAGCACCAGCTTTAGGTCTCTTAGCACCATATTTAGAACGGCTTTGTAAGCGACCGCTAACACCTGATGTATCTAGCGCACCACGAACGATGTGATAACGTACTCCCGGAAGGTCTTTTACCCTACCACCACGAATTAGCACAATAGAGTGCTCCTGAAGATTGTGGCCTTCTCCTGGGATATATGCATTCACCTCTTTTTGATTAGTAAGGCGAACACGAGCCACTTTACGCATGGCTGAATTAGGCTTTTTTGGAGTGGTTGTATACACACGAGTACACACACCTCTGCGTTGTGGACAAGAATCAAGAGCCGGAGATTTCGACTTAAACGTCAATTTCTTCCGTCCTTTTCTTACAAGTTGCTGAATGGTAGGCATTTATATTTTATTTATTAACCCTTCAAAAATAAGGACTGCAAAGGTATTTAAAGTAAAATAGGATGCAAAACCTTGTCTAAAGAAATTTTGCACCCTAAGATCTAAAAACCCTCGAATAAGGCTACGCTTCGCCAATTGTGCCTCCAAAATTCATTGGAAATTGGGGCGCCTCATTGGTTTGCTTAATCGGGCCGAAAGTAGCCTCATACTTGCTAATGTTATCCTTAAGAGCCGAAAGCAGTCTTTTGGCATGCTCCGGGGTGATAATTACCCGAGCCTTAACCCTTGCTTTTGGAACTCCGGGCATCAATCGAATAAAATCGACCACAAACTCGCTGTTAGAGTGTGCAATCATAGCAAGGTTAGAATAGATACCTTCAGCGATCTCTTCCGAAAGCTCGATATTAATCTGATTTTGTGGAGGTGTGTTTTTAGTTTCTGCCATGGCATTCTAATTTGAAAATGAAACAATTTGACGATTTGAAAATAACCTCGCCAAAAAGAAAATGTGCGAACGGTTAAACCATTCGCACATTTTCAAATCAGCTCATTTTCAAATTGATTAATCTGCTAATTCCCTTTCTTTTGATTTGCGTTCAGGAGCCTCAACCAATCGCTGGTATTCTTCTTCTGAATTTACAATCATATCGTTAAGCCTTCTCTGGCCGGTACCCGCAGGGATCAAATGTCCTACAATTACGTTTTCCTTCAATCCTACAAGTTGATCGGCCTTACCACGAATAGCAGCTTCGCTCAACACTTTAGTAGTTTCCTGGAACGATGCCGCAGACAACCAGCTTTCAGTTTTCAAAGATGCTTGAGTGATACCTTGAAGTGTTGGTCTCGATACTGCAGAAAGTGCATCACGAACCTCAACAATTTTTTGATCCTTTCGCTTCAATGAAGAGTTTTCGTCTCTCAACTCGCGCGGGCTAATAATTTGGCCCACTTTGAATCTTTGAGAATCTCCAGGTTCCATAACAATCTTCTTGTCAAGAACGCGATCATTCTCTTCGCGGAATTCAAACTTATCTACATACTCACCAGGTAAGAATGTTGTATCACCCGAGTCGATGATTTCAACCTTCTGCATCATCTGACTTACGATACACTCGATGTGCTTATCGTTAATCTTCACCCCTTGTAAACGATATACTTCCTGAATTTCATTTACTAAATACTCTTGCACCGCAGTTGGTCCTTTGATCGAAAGGATATCTGAAGGCGTGATAGCACCGTCCGACAATGGCTGACCCGCTTTCACAAAGTCATTATCCTGCACAAGAATGTGCTTAGACAATGGCACAAGGTAACGCTTCTGTACAGCATCTTTAGATTCTATAAAGATTTCGCGATTACCACGCTTGATACCTCCATAAGTAACAACTCCATCAATCTCACTTACTACCGCTGGGTTAGATGGGTTACGTGCTTCAAACAATTCTGTTACACGTGGCAAACCTCCCGTGATATCACGAGACTTACCCATGGTACGAGGAATCTTAGCCAACACTTGTCCGGCTTTAATCTTCTCCCCTTCATCCACCGCTAAGTGAGCACCAACCGGAATGTTATATCCTTTGGTTTCGTTCTTACCTTTTACAATAATGGAAGGGTTCTTAGTCTTATCGCGCGTATCAGTAATTACTTTCTCACGGTGACCAGTTTGTTCATCTGATTCCTCTTTGTAAGTAACACCTTCAATAATTGCTTCGAATTCAATATCTCCATCATACTCTGATAAGATTACCGCGTTGTAAGGATCCCAGAAACAAAGCTCTTCCCCTTTCTCAACTTTCTGACCATCTTTCACTTTTAAGAAAGCACCGTAAGGAACGTTGTTCGTAATCAACACACGCTTCTCAGAATCAAGAATTCTGATTTCACCTGTACGACCCATTACAACTTTCACCTTAACATCATCACGATCTGTAGTATCAACCGTTCTTACACCTTCAAATTCTACAGTACCGCTAAACTTAGCTTTGATGTTTGCATCAACCGCAATGTTAGAGGCAGTACCACCCACGTGGAAAGTACGAAGTGTCAACTGTGTTCCTGGCTCACCAATAGACTGAGCAGCAATAACACCTACAGCCTCACCTGCCTGTACCATTTTACCGGTCGCCAGGTTTCTACCATAACATTTTGCACAGCCTCCTACTTTAGTTTCGCAAGTAAGTACCGAACGAATTTCAACTTCCTCGATGCTAGTCTCTTCAATTCGTTTAGCAACCTCATCTGTAATCTCTTCGTTGGCAGGACAAATTAATTCTTCTGTCAACGGATCATAAATATCATGAACTGTTACACGACCAAGGATACGCTCAGACAAAGGTTCAACAATGTCTTCGTTATCTTTTAATGCTGTAACTTTCAATCCGCGAAGTGTTCCGCAATCTTCTTCTGTTACAACAAGATCCTGAGCAACGTCAACAAGTCTTCGGGTTAAATAACCTGCATCCGCAGTCTTCAACGCTGTATCGGCAAGACCTTTACGAGCACCGTGTGTAGAGATAAAATACTCCAATACATCCAGACCTTCTTTAAAGTTAGAAAGGATCGGGTTTTCAATGATCGAACCCACTGAACCTGCAAGGTTCTTCTGAGGCTTCGCCATCAAACCACGCATACCACCTAACTGACGAATCTGCTCTCTCGAACCACGAGCACCTGAGTGCATCATCATGTAGATTGAGTTGAATCCTTGCTGATCTTCTTCCAACTGCTTCATAAGCGTGTTGGTAAGCATGGTATTCGTACGAGTCCAGATATCAATTACCTGATTGTAACGTTCGTTGTCGGTAATTAAACCCATCATGTAGTTGTTCCATACGGAATCAACTTCCTTCTGAGCATCCTCCACTAATTTTTTCTTTTCAGCAGGAACTTTCACATCCCCTAATCCCATCGATAGACCACCTTTATAGGCCATCTGGAACCCTAACTCCTTAATCTCGTCAAGGAACTTAGCGGTTTTAGCTTGTCCAGCCAATTTATACACATCAGCAATAATGGTTTGTAGTTTCTTCTTCGTTAAAAGTTCATCTACATAACCCACTTCTGCTGGCATCACTTGATTGAAAATAACGCGACCTGTTACAGTCTCAATCATTTTTGTTTCAAGTTGTTCATTCTTTTTATCGCGAACAGTTGCACGCACTTTAATGATTGCATGCTTAGAAAGCTTGCCTTCATTATAAGCGATCACCACTTCTTCCGCAGAATAAAATCTCTTGCCTTCGCCTAGCTCGCCTTTTCTACCTTTTGTCAGATAATAAAGACCCAATACCATGTCCTGAGAAGGTACCGTGATAGGAGCTCCGTTAGCTGGGTTCAAAATGTTGTGTGATGAAAGCATCAACAACGAAGCCTCAAGAATTGCCTCCTGACCAAGCGGCACGTGAACGGCCATCTGGTCACCATCAAAGTCAGCGTTAAACGCAGTACATACCAACGGGTGCAATTGAATCGCTTTTCCTTCAATCAACTTAGGTTGGAAAGCCTGGATACCTAAACGGTGAAGCGTTGGAGCACGGTTCAAAAGAACTGGATGTCCTTTCAATACGTTTTCCAAAATATCCCACACCACAGGATCCTTGCGATCAACAATTTTCTTCGCAGACTTCACAGTCTTAACAATTCCTCTTTCGATAAGTTTGCGAATAATAAAAGGCTTGAATAATTCAGCTGCCATATCTTTTGGCAAACCGCACTCATGCAATTTCAATTCTGGTCCTACCACAATTACCGAACGACCAGAGTAGTCAACACGCTTACCAAGTAAGTTCTGACGGAAACGTCCTTGCTTACCTTTCAACATATCACTCAATGATTTCAACGCACGGTTTCCATCGGAACGAACCGCATTTACTTTACGTGAGTTGTCGAACAATGAATCAACTGCTTCCTGAAGCATACGCTTCTCGTTACGAAGAATTACTTCGGGAGCTTTAATATCAATCAATCTCTTAAGACGGTTGTTACGGATAATAACACGTCTGTAAAGATCATTCAAATCTGAAGTAGCAAAACGACCACCATCCAATGGCACAAGTGGACGCAATTCTGGTGGAATCACCGGAACCATTTTGATGGTCATCCACTGAGGTCTGTTTTCAACACGTGTATTTGCTTCACGGAAAGCTTCAACAACTTTCAAGCGTTTCAACGCTTCAGCTTTACGTTGCTGTGAAGTATCAGTAGCTGCCTGATGGCGTAACTCGTATGATAACTCATCCAGCTTAACACGGCTCAAAAGCATCTCTAATGAATCAGCCCCCATCTTAGCGATGAACTTCTTAGGATCGTTATCATCCAACAATTGGTTCTCGCGCGGTAACTTATCAACGATATCAAGATATTCTTCCTCAGTTAAGAAGTCGAGACGGTTAATACCATCTTCTTCCTTTACACCGGGCTGAATAACTACAAATCTTTCGTAGTAAATAATCTGATCAAGTTTCTTGGTAGGAAGACCTAACAAGTAACCGATTTTGTTTGGCAACGAACGGAAATACCAGATGTGAGCAACAGGCACCACCAATTCGATGTGACCCATGCGCTCGCGTCTTACTTTCTTTTCAGTTACTTCTACACCGCAACGGTCGCAGATAATTCCTTTGTAGCGAATACGCTTATATTTTCCGCAATGACATTCCCAATCCTTAACAGGACCAAAAATCCGCTCGCAAAACAATCCACCCATCTCAGGCTTATATGTTCTGTAGTTGATGGTTTCTGGTTGTGTTACTTCACCATGCGAACTTTCCAGAATAGATTCAGGAGAGGCCAGGCTAATGGTGATCTTAGAGAAGTCGTTGTTGATCTTTTTATTTTTTCTGAAAGACATGCTTGTTGAGTTTTCAGTTAACTAATTCACTTTTACATCTATAGTCAGTTGGTCGATAGTCTATGGGTGTTTTACCATTGACTATCGACCTTCGACTTATCAATCCATCGTAATCTCTAATGCGAGACCACGTAATTCATGTACTAACACATTGAACGATTCAGGGATATTTGGCTTCCTCATTGTTTCACCTTTAACAATGGATTCGTATGCTTTCGCTCTACCAATCACATCATCTGATTTAATGGTAAGGATTTCCTGAAGAATATGTGATGCTCCGAATGCTTCAATCGCCCACACTTCCATCTCACCAAAACGCTGACCACCAAACTGAGCTTTACCACCCAATGGTTGTTGCGTAATAAGTGAATATGGTCCGATAGAACGAGCGTGCATCTTATCATCAACCAAGTGACCAAGTTTCAACATGTAGGCCATACCCACAGTAACTGGCTGATCGAACATCTGACCTGTTAATCCGTCATACAAATAAGTACGTCCGAATTCAGGTAAGTTAGCTTCTTTCAATTCAGCGGATACTTGATCAAGAGATGCACCATCAAAAATTGGTGTTGCATACTTTCTTCCCAATCTCTTACCAGCCCAAGCCAATACTGTTTCATAAATCTGACCCAGGTTCATACGCGATGGTACACCCAGCGGATTCAAACAGATGTCAACAGGTGTTCCGTCTTCAAGGAATGGCATATCTTCTTCACGAACGATACGAGCTACCACACCTTTGTTTCCGTGGCGACCCGCCATCTTATCTCCTACTTTTAGTTTGCGCTTTTTAGCGATATATACTTTCGCCAATTGTACGATACCTGCAGGTAATTCATCTCCAACTTCTAATGTGAAACGCTCACGCTTGAAGTCACCAGAAATCGAGTTTCTCTTATTGAGATAGTTCTTCACCACTTCAGACACAAGATCATTGGTATGATCATCGGTCGTCCAGCTTTCCAAACTAATATCTGCAATCAAGTTTACTTCTTCAGGCACATTGTAATTGCTCTCATCGCGATAGATGTTCTTATCAGGGAAGAGATTATTCTCAATTACTTTACCGGAAAACTTAACGCCCTTGCTGATAAGTTCATCACCAAATTTGTGAGTAACTCCCTGGCTTGTTTTGCCAGTAAGCAGCGTGGTGAGCTTCTTGATCATATCTGCTCTCAAATCTGTTAAGCTCTTGCTGTAACGATTCTTAAGCGCATCTAACTCTTTCTTAGACTTCGTGCGAACATCTTTATCACGTTTAGGCCTTGAGAATAGTTTTGTTTCAATAACAACACCTTTTAACGATGGAGGTGCCTTCATAGAAGCATCTTTCACATCTCCGGCCTTGTCACCAAAGATCGCCCTCAAAAGTTTTTCTTCCGGAGTAGGATCAGTTTCTCCTTTAGGAGTGATCTTACCAATTAGAATATCTCCTTCTTTAACTTCTGCACCAATGCGGATGATACCGTTTTCGTCAAGATGCTTAACAGCTTCTTCACTTACGTTTGGTATTTCAGAGGTTAACTCTTCTTCACCACGCTTGGTATCACGAACTTCCAATTCAAATTCTTCAACGTGAATCGAAGTGTAAACATCTTCACGCACAACACGCTCTGAAATTACAATCGCATCTTCAAAGTTATATCCTTGCCAAGGCATGTATGCTACTAGCAAGTTGCGACCAAGCGCTAACTCACCATTTGCTGTACCGTATCCCTGACACAATGGTTGACCTTTAGATACTTTATCACCTTTCTTCACTAGTGGAGTAAGGTTGATACATGTATCCTGATTGGTTCTTCTAAACTTAATCAGCGTATATGATTTTACTTCATCATCGAAACGAACAAGTTCTTGCTCTTCAGATACTTCGTAGCGAACAACAATCTTCTTCGCATCAACAAATTCTACTGTACCATTCGCTTCCGCTAAGATCAATGTGCGCGAATCCAAAGCAATTCTACCTTCAAGACCTGTACCCACGATAGGTGCTTCTGGTCTGATTAACGGCACTGCCTGGCGCTGCATGTTCGACCCCATCAACGCACGGTTGGCATCATCATGTTCCAGGAATGGAATCATAGATGCTGCAATTGATACGATTTGGTTTGGAGCAATATCCATATAACGGATTTCGCTTGGCTCAACCACGGGGAAGTCTCCTTCAAAACGTGCCTTCACCTTATCTTCTTCCAAATCTCCGTTTGGCTTGATCTTAATATTTGCTTGCGCGATGTTGAAAGTATCTTCTTCTTCAGCTGTGAGGAAGATAACCTCCTTGCCTTTCACTTTACCATTTTCAACCTTGCGGTAAGGAGTTTCGATAAAGCCCATCTTGTTCACTTTTGCGTGAACGCAGAGAGACGAAATCAAACCAATGTTAGGACCTTCCGGAGTTTCAATAGTACATAAGCGACCGTAGTGTGTGTAATGCACGTCACGAACCTCAAATCCTGCACGCTCTCTTGAAAGACCACCGGGACCAAGGGCAGACATCCTACGCTTGTGCGTGATCTCTGCCAATGGGTTAGTTTGATCCATAAATTGAGAAAGCTGATTCGTACCAAAGAATGAATTGATTACGCTAGACAAGGTTCTTGCGTTGATCAAATCAACTGGTTTGAAATCTTCATTATCGCGAACATTCATTCTTTCTTTGATGGTTCTTGCCATACGGGCAAGACCAACACCAAACTGAGAATACAATTGTTCACCTACTGTTCTTACACGTCTGTTGCTCAAGTGGTCAATATCATCAACCACAGCTTTTGAGTTAATCAAACCGATCAAGTATTTAACAATAAGGATAATATCCTCTGTAGTTAATACACGTTGATCAAAGCTAAGATCAAGTCCTAACTTCTTGTTGATTCTGTAACGACCTACTTCACCTAAGTCATAACGTTTCTCGCTGAAGAACAAGCTTTGAATAATATCACGCGCTGTTTGTTCATCCGGAGCTTCCGTATTTCTAAGCTGACGATAGATCTGTTCTACTGCTTCTTTTTCTGAGTTTGAGTTATCCTTGGCAAGTGTATTGAATATGATGTGGTAATCAGCCACGTTCACATCTTCACGATGAAGGATAATTGACTTAACTCCAGAATCTAAAATGGTGTCAACATCTTCTGCAGTGATTACATGGTCACGCTCAAGTAACACTTCGTTACGATCGATCGAAACAACTTCACCAGTATCTTCATCCACGAAATCTTCAGTCCATGTTTTCAAAACACGAGCTGCCAATTTGCGATCAACTGTCTTTTTAAGTGTGTTCTTGTTTGCCTCAATCTCTTCCGATAATCCGAAAAGATCCAAGATGTCTTTATCTGTACCGTATCCAATTGCGCGAAGCAATGTGGTAACGGGGAATTTCTTCTTACGATCGATGTATGCATACATAACTGCGTTTACATCGGTAGCAAATTCAATCCACGATCCTTTGAAAGGAATGATCCGCGCTGAATAAAGCTTGGTTCCGTTTGTGTGTTTACTCATGGCGAAAAACACACCCGGAGAACGGTGCAATTGCGATACAATTACACGCTCAGCTCCATTAATTACGAACGACCCTTTCTCGGTCATGTAAGGAATGTTTCCGAGGAACACTTCCTGCTCGATTGTTTGGAAATCTTCGTTGTCCTCATCGTTACAGGTAAGTCGCAACTTAGCCTTTAACGGAACTGAGAACGTAAGTCCGCGATCGATACATTCGTCCACGTTATACTTCGGTGGGTCGATTGTATAATCCACAAACTCAAGCACGAAGTTTTCGCGTGAATCGGAGATCGGAAAGTTCTCTGCAAAAACTTTGAAGAGCCCTTCATTTTGACGTTTCTCTGCAGGTGTTTCTATCTGCAAGAAGTCTTTAAACGATTGAAGTTGAATATCCAAAAAATCAGGATATTCCAAAACCTTCTCAATTGATGAGAAGTCTATTCTATTAGTTGCTGTCTTCTTTGCCAAGGTACTTTAGGTTTAAATTTCCTGGACTAGACTAAAAAACGAAATTTGAATACTTGCCATTGCTGGCATAAATAGGGAAAGACCCCAGTCCCCAATTAAAGGGAATGGGGTCTGAATTTCCTTTTCAGACGGTATCCGCGTCTCTCAAGTTATTATTTCAACTCAACTTCGGCACCAGCCTCAGCAAGTTGCTTCTTGAGACTTTCAGCTTCGTCTTTTGGTAAGCCTTCTTTGATTGTTTTAGGAGCTCCATCAACTACATCTTTAGCTTCTTTTAAGCCAAGACCCGTTAATTCCTTAACAAGTTTTACGATTTGAAGTTTATTAGGACCAGCAGCCTTCAATACTACATCGAAGTTGGTCTTTTCAGCAGCAGCTGCACCACCCGCTGCACCACCAGCCGCAGGGCCAGCGATAACTGCAGCAGCAGCAGGCTCAATGCCATGTGTTTCCTTTAAATAAGAAGCTAATTCATTTACTTCTTTTACGGTAAGTTCTACCAGTTGGTCGCCAAGAGATTTTACGTCAGCCATGATTTGTTAGTGTTTAAATTTTCTTTTTTTATTACTGTTTTCTTTCTTCCAGTGCTTTCACCAAGCCAGCTACTGTTTGCTTGCCACTTAACAGGGCAGACAATACATTTTTGGTAGGAGATTGCAACAAGGAAATGATATCGCCAATGAGTTCGTTCTTCGACTTCATCTCACTTAGCGTGGTCAAATGTTCCGCTCCAACAAATATGGAAGCATCTATGGAAGCGGCTTTTAATGCAGGTTTACCTTCTAATTTGCGTTGGTATTCCTGAATGGCTCTTGCAGGCGCATTACCAGACTCTTTCGAGAAGATAACACCTGAAAAACCTTGTAACACTTGGTTTAATTCCTCAAAATTTCCCTTCTGCTTTTCGAGTGCTTTTCGGATAAGGGTATTCTTATACACTTTGTATTCAATACCTGCCTGAAAGCAAATTCTGCGGAATGCATTAATCTGAGCTACCGTCAATCCGGAGGCATCAGTAATATAAAAGTGAGTGTTCTGAGAAAACTTCTCAGCCAGCTCATCTATAATTTGTCCTTTTTCTTCCTTGGTCATGATTGTAAATATTAACCTGCTATTGAACCAACATCAACCTTAATACCTGGGCTCATCGTAGTTGAAAGGCTGATACTTTGTAAGTATGTACCTTTTGATGAAGCAGGCTTAAGCTTTGTCACCGTGTTAATAAGTTCAGCCGCATTGTCTCTGATTTTCTCTGCACTGAAGGAAGCCTTACCCACGCTGGCGTGTATGATGCCTTGTTTATCTATTTTAAAATCTACTTTACCGGCCTTTACATCTTTCACAGCCTTACCTACTTCAAGGGTAACTGTTCCAGACTTAGGGTTTGGCATAAGACCTCGTGGCCCAAGTACCTTTCCTAACTTACCTACTTTAGCCATAACGGTAGGCATCGTGATGATTACATCAATGTCTGTCCAACCTGCTTCAATCTTTTGGATATAATCATCCAACCCTACGTGCTCAGCACCAGCATCTTTTGCTTCCTGTTGTTTATCAGGCGAACAAAGAACCAATACACGAACTACTTTACCCAAACCATGAGGCAAGCTTACTACACCACGCACCATCTGATCCGACTTCTTAGGATCAACACCCAAGCGGATATCTACATCTACAGAAGAATCAAACTTTGCAAAAGTGATTTCTTTAACTACGCTTGATGCTTCAGTAAGAGAATAAATCTTTTCCTGATCGTATTTGGCTAGTACAGCCTTTCTATTTTTTGTCAACTTTCCCATTGCTCTAATTATTTATTCCCAAGGAGCATTTCCACTAACTGTTACACCCATGCTGCGCGCGGTTCCGGCTACCATTTTCATGGCAGATTCAACTTTAAATGCATTCAAATCAGGCATTTTTAGCTCAGCTATTTTTTTGATTTGATCCCAGGAAATTGATCCAACCTTAATACGATTAGGTTCCTTTGATCCATTTTGAATTTTCACAGCTTCCATAATTAATACGGCAGCCGGAGGGGTCTTTATTACAAAGTCAAAAGACTTGTCGTTATAGATTGTGATAAGCACAGGCAATACTTGTCCTTGCTTCTCCTGGGTTCTTGCATTGAATTGCTTGCAAAAATCCATGATGTTCAAACCTTTTGAACCTAAGGCAGGACCGATTGGTGGTGCTGGATTTGCCGCGCCTCCCTTTACCTGCAATTTCAAATAACCTGTTACTAACTTAGCCATTATATTACTAGTCTAACTTTTCCACTTGCATATAGCTCAATTCAACTGGTGTATTTCTTCCGAAAATTTTCACCATTACATTGAGTTTCTTTTTATCTTCAAAAATCTCTTCAACCGAACCTGTGAAACCACTGAATGGACCATCCATTACTTTTACTGATTCGCCCTTAATAAAAGGAGTCTCTAATTTCTCCTCAAACTGATCAACTTCATCAACTTTACCTAAAATACGGTTTACCTCAGTTTGTCTTAAGGCAACCGGTTCTTTTGACGTGGCACTTGATCCGTTACTTCCTAGAAAACCAATCACACCGGGAATGTTATTCACTGTATGATAAGCCTCTCCATTACTAAGGTCTGCCGAAACGAGTACATAGCCCGGAAAGAAATTTCTTTCTCTCACACGCTTTTTGCCGTTTCGCATTTCATACACTTTCTCAGACGGGATCATAATTTGCGGGATAAACTCGACTAGTTTAGACCGCTCGATCTCAGATTCCAGGTAAGATTTCACTTTCTTTTCCTGGCCGCTGATTACGCGTAAAACATACCACTTTAGCTCACCCATCAGAATTTCTCTTATAATTCTTTATAAAACCAAGCCAAAGCGTTCTTAAAACCTAAATCAACAAATCCAATCAGAATGGCGAAGATCAAAGAAGCTACCAGCACCAAAATGGCGCTGCTTTGCAGTTCATTGAATTTAGGCCACGAAACCTTGTTACGGATTTCGTCAATGGATTCTAAAATATAGTTCTTAACGTTTTCCATCATTTTAAACTTTCACGATTCCTTGAAACAATCCGCCCTTTGTTAGAGGGTGTATACTACTTTTAATCGTGTTTAAAAGCAGTATTTCCATTTTTTGCACGGGAACAAGGATTCGAACCCTGATCAAAGGTTTTGGAGACCTCTATTCTACCATTGAACTATTCCCGTATAAGCAGTTCACCTCTCTCCAATCACACCCGTACAACCCTCAATTTAAAAGGACTGCAAAGGTAGAATAAGAGCCAAAGAAAACAAAAGCGTTTCCAAGAAAAATCTTAGAAACGCTCTTTATTGATTATCAGCTATTTACCCTGTTTTAAGTAACTTAATAGGGTAAATCTGTTCTTAGTCAAGAATTTCAGTAACCTGACCTGATCCTACAGTACGGCCACCTTCGCGAATCGCGAAACGAAGACCTTTTTCCATAGCGATCTTGTTGATTAGCTCAACCTCGATAGACACGTTATCACCAGGCATAACCATTTCTACACCTGCAGGAAGTTTACACTCACCTGTTACGTCTGTAGTACGGAAATAGAACTGAGGACGGTATTTGTTAAAGAATGGGGTATGACGACCACCTTCTTCTTTGCTCAATACGTAAACTTCAGCTTTGAATTTAGCGTGTGGAGTAACTGAGTTTGGCTTACAAATAACCATACCACGGCAGATTTGCTCCTTTTCAATACCACGCAACAACAAACCTACGTTGTCACCAGCTTCTCCTCTGTCAAGAATTTTGCGGAACATTTCAACACCAGTGATGGTAGAAGTCAAGTTTTCAGCGCCCATTCCAAGAATTTGAACCGGATCGCCAGTTTTGATAACACCACGCTCAACACGGCCAGTAGCAACAGTACCACGACCAGTGATTGAGAATACGTCTTCAACAGGCATCAAGAAATCTTTGTCAACCAAACGAACAGGGATTGGAATGAAATTATCCACCGCATCCATTAGTTCTTCAACTTTCTCAACCCATTTTGGTTCACCATTCAATGCACCCAATGCAGATCCTTTAATAACTGGCATGGTATCGCCAGGGAAGCTGTAGTAAGTCATCAATTCACGAACTTCCATTTCAACAAGTTCCAACAATTCTGCATCGTCAACCAAATCAACCTTGTTCATAAATACAACAAGTGCAGGTACGCCTACCTGACGAGCAAGAAGGATATGCTCACGAGTTTGTGGCATTGGTCCGTCAGTTGCTGCTACTACAAGAATAGCACCGTCCATTTGAGCGGCACCTGTAACCATGTTTTTAACATAGTCAGCGTGACCAGGACAATCTACGTGAGCGTAGTGTCTCTTGTCAGTTGCGTACTCAACGTGTGATGTGTTGATTGTAATACCTCTTTCTTTTTCTTCAGGAGCGTTGTCGATTGAAGAGAAGTCGCGCACAGCAGCAAGGCCTTTCTTAGAAAGAACCTGCGTGATTGCAGCAGTTAGAGTAGTTTTTCCATGATCTACGTGCCCGATTGTACCAATGTTTACGTGTGGTTTCGAGCGATCAAAATTTTCTTTTGCCATATTTGAAAATCCCGGTTTAAAGTTTAAAAGTGTATAATTAATTAAATAAGTTACTATTCAATGGCTTTCGCTAGAAAGCCTTACACCCTAAACATAATAAGCCTGTCGATTGGGGTTATGTTGAAGTTTTGCAATTGCTTATTAACTGGCGCTACCCATCAGCAATCATAAAATTCAAATAAACAAAATTTCAAATCTCTTAATTATTCCAATCGTTATTGAAATAATCATTTCAAGTTCAGAGCTGTTGACCCCGACTTGGAGCGGGGCGACCTCTTTAATCAAGGATACGCTCTCAAATCCAAAATATTCAACAGCTTCTTGAGCTGTTGAAGGGAATTGAACCCTCGACCTCTTCCTTACCAAGGAAGTGCTCTACCCCTGAGCTACAACAGCTTTTAACACCGTTGCCTGTTTTTGTATCAGTTATCCGTAATCAGTTCGAATAACGAATAACGAACAAACAACCTACTGAGCGGGAGACGAGGCTCGAACTCGCGACCTATAGCTTGGAAGGCTATCGCTCTACCAACTGAGCTACTCCCGCTTGTTATTTATGAGTGGCTAAACCAATCACCAAATAGATTGTGGGGAGAACAGGATTCGAACCTGTGAAGACATAAGTCAACAGATTTACAGTCTGTCCTCGTTGGCCGCTTGAGTATCTCCCCCAACGATTTTCATTTAAAATGAGAACGTTTAAAAAGGCTCCTTTCAGAGCCTTTTCCTATCATCTTTAACTTTCGCTAAAAAAATAGGAGTGCAAAATTATACGGTTTTTCGGTTTAGACAAACCCCAGACGCTATTTTATAACACGAAGTATGAAAGTTACCCCGGTCAATTTCACATGATCACCAAATCTTTGACAACTTCGGTTCCAAACTCCTTTTGGAGAACCTCAATAACCTGACTTTTGTGGATGGCGAGGTCATTTTTTAGTGATGGGCTCTCCAGTTCAACAAAAAGAACTTTGTTTCGGATATAGAGTTTTTTGGTGCGTTTAGCAATGGGCTTACCCACCAACCTCTCCCATGAACTTACCAGGTTGGCTTCGTCAAACTTAGATTTAATATTGTAGCGACCGAGCAATTGCTGAATTGCCTGCCCAATATGCATCGCATTGCCATCATCTTTTATATTTCTAGCCATTCTTCTTTGAAGGTACGGTTTTCTAACACAAAAAGCCGGGCATTTAGTCCAGCCTCTTTCAAAATCTGCTCACTTCTGCCTTGCCGCGCATCCGTAATAAACATTTGACCAAACGTACCCTGGCTTACCAACATCATTAGTTGATGAATTCGAAAATCATCCAATTTGTCGAAAATATCGTCTAACAAGAGAATGGGCTTTAGGTTTTTCTTTTCAGCGATGGTCTGAAACTCGGCAAGCTTAAGACTGATTAAAAAGGACTTTTGTTGCCCTTGAGAGCCAACGCGTTTTAATTCCTGCTCATTGAGTGTAAACAAAAAATCATCGCGGTGGATGCCCGATGTTGTTCGCTGCAATAGCAAATCGCGCTGTCGGTTTTTTCTTAAGAGAGAAATAAAATCCGCACCAGTCAAGTCGGATTTATATTGAATGTCAACCTTCTCCTTTGCCTCTTGCACAAGGAAATCATAATGCTTATTAAACTTGGGAACGAAGCTGATCAGCAGTTCCTTCCGCACTTTATGAATATATTCTCCTGCTTCTGCCAGCTTGGTATCATAGGTTTCCAATAAGTCTGAATCAACTTTACCCTGTTCCGCGAAAGCGCGCAATAAACTATTCCGTTGCTTAAGTTGATGATTATAGGTAATCAGATTTTCGAGGTAGAACCGATCGAGTTGGCTAATAAGCGAATCAAAGAATCTTCGTCTTAGTTCAGATCCATCCCAGATTAACTCAATGTCTTGCGGAGCAATAAGCACTACGGGGTACTTACCCACATGTTCCGAAAATCGCGAACCTTCCTGCTCGTCTTCGCGGATGACTTTCTTTTCTCCTTGCTGATAGGAACAAACTACCTCCTTCTGTTTATCCTCCACTTTAAAATCTCCTTTAATTAAAAATCCGGCTTGACCGTAGTTTATATTTTGAAGATCATAGGGATTGATGGCACTCTTTGTAAACGACAAATAATAGATCGCATCCAGCAGATTTGTCTTTCCGCTTCCATTGCGTCCAAGAAAACAATTGATTTTACCCTCAAAGATCAGAGAAGCTTCTTCATGGTTTTTGAAATTATAAAGTCTTAATTTTTGAAGGAACACAATAGCGCTATAAAAATTCTAATTATGCTATACGCCATTTGGCGATTGGCAAAGGGTGGCGTATTTTCGCAACTCACATTTCACTCAAAATTAGCAATTATGGCCACTACTGCCCAAGCTAAAGGCGCCAAGCCTAAAAAAGATAAGAAGGCATACTCGAATGAAACGTATATGTTTTGGTTTGAGAGTATGCTGCTGATGAGAAAATTCGAAGAGAAAGCAGGCCAGCTTTATGGCATGCAAAAAATTCGTGGGTTTTGTCACTTATATATTGGCCAGGAAGCGTGTGCTGCCGGTGCAGTAAGTGCTTTACGAAAAGGTGATAAATATATTACCGCCTATCGCGATCATGCACATCCGCTGGCTTTGGGCACAAGCCCGAATGCAATTATGGCTGAGCTTTATGGTAAGGAAACCGGAGTATCGAAAGGTAAAGGTGGTTCGATGCACATTTTTGATAAAGAGCATGGTTTCTTTGGGGGTCATGGAATTGTTGGAGCCCAGGTTCCGCTTGGGGCAGGTATTGCCTTTACCGAGATGTATAACAAAACCGGCAACTTATGTATTTGCTACATGGGTGATGGCGCTGTGCGACAAGGAGCCTTTCATGAAGCGCTTAATTTGGCTATGCTTTGGAAGATACCGGTCATTTTTGCAATCGAAAATAATGGCTATGCCATGGGCACATCTGTAAAGAGAACTTCGAATGTTCATGAGTTGTATACACTGGGTGAATCCTATGATATGCCCTCAGAGGCTGTTGATGCTATGAACGTGGAAGATGTGCACGATGCGGTTGAGAGAGCTGCTGAGAGAGCCCGGGCAGGCGAAGGCCCAACGCTATTAGAGTTTAGAACCTATCGTTACAAAGGGCACTCAATGTCTGACCCCCAGAAATATCGTTCTAAAGAAGAAGTTGAAGAATACAAGCAGCGCGACCCAATTGAGCAGGTGCGTGACACTATCCTCAAGAAAAAAATTGCCACCCAAAAAGATTTGGAAGCCATAGAACAGAAGGTTCTGGCTCAAGTGGATGAAAGCGTGAAGTTTGCAGAGGAATCTAATTACCCGGATCCATCGGAAGCGCTAAAAGATATTTATGCAGAACCTGATTATCCTTTTATTCTGGATTGATCGGTTTTTGTTTAATAAGCCTGAATTCTTAGTTTTGCGTCCCGCTTTGTAGGCGGGACTTTTTATTTTACCGAACATGGCAAAGAAGGAAGAAAACAAAGATTTATTAGAGAATCCAGAAGTTATCCAGGAAAAACTGGAAGGCGTTGAACATTGGTTTGAGCAAAATCCTAAACTAGTAATCGGTATTGCGGCCGCATTATTAATTCTTGTTGGTGGGTTCTTCGGATACCGCTACTACATGAGTGGTCAGGATGCACAGGCTCAAAAAGAGATGTTTCAGGCCGTACGCTATTTTGAAGCAGACAGTTTAAACCTTGCTTTAAATGGTGATGGAAACAACCTCGGCTTTCTTCAAATCATTGACGATTACGGAATGACTGATGCGGGTAACCTGGCAAACTATTATGCAGGGTTCATTTACCTGAAGCAAGCAAAATATCCATTAGCGATTTTTCATTTTGAAGATTTCAGTTCAAGCGATTTATTGGTTCAGGCTCGCGCCTATAGCCTAATGGGCGATGCCTACATGGAACAAAAAGATTATGAAAGTGCTGCCAAGTATTATGACAAAGCTGCAAACTACAAACCCAATAAAGAATTTACACCTACTTACTTGATGAAAGCTGCTTTGGCTTATGAGAAGCTAAATAATGTCGATAAGGCGAAAGCGGCCTATCAAACCATTATTGAAAAATTTTGGGATAGCAGTGAACTACAAAACGCAAGAAAGTTTAAGGCTCGATTGGAGAGCAACTCCTAAAGAGGTGTCCTCTTTTATGAAAAGGGATCGCTTACTGCGATCCCTTTTTTATTTCCTATTTTTATAGAAATCTTTCAGACATGGAAACGGTAGAAATTAAGAAGCAGCTCCATGAGTATATTGAAGTTGCCGATGATCGATTGTTAAATCTACTCTACGGGATGATAGTTGCCGACAAAAAGGATTACGAAATACCAGAGTGGCATACCAAAATTATAGAAGAGCGGTTGGAAGAATATGAAAAGAATCCTCAAGACTCAATTAGCCTGGAAGAATTCAAATCAAGAATTGAGAAAATGAGATGAGATATTCACTTATTGTATCCTTAGGTGCTCAGAAGGATATTCTTGAATCCATTGAATGGTATAATAATGAAAAGGCCAATCTAGGTTTTGAGTTTTATGAAAGTTTAATGGAGAAAATTAATTCACTGGCCGAGAGACCCCTTCTCTATACAAAGCGATTTAAGAATGTTAGAACTGAAAAAGTCAACAAGTACCCCTATCTGATTTATTTTAAAATTGAAGAGAGTAACTCCTCTATTAGCATACTTGGTGTTTTACATACCAGTCGTAACCCTCAACTTATTAGAAAAAGAAAATAAAAATTATGGCAGGCATACTTAAATCCGTTTCATTGAAAAGTAAAATCAATTTGGCAAAGAAAAAATTTGCCATTGTAGTGGCTGAATGGAATGAAGAAATTACCGAATCACTTTATCAAGGTGCATTTGACGCACTGATTGAGATGGGCGCAAAAAAATCTAACATTGCCAGAAAGAATGTACCCGGCACATTTGAACTTACTCTAGGTGGACTTTGGATGGCTGAGAAAAAAGAAATTGATGCCGTGATTTGTCTCGGCTGCGTTATCCAAGGAGATACTCCCCACTTTGATTACATCTGCCAAGGTGTAACGTATGGCATTACCGAAGTGAATATCAGAACCAAAAAGCCAGTGATCTTTGGTGTGCTAACTACACTCAATAAAAAACAAGCCCTCGAGCGTGCTGGTGGTAAACTGGGAAACAAAGGCGAAGAAGCGGCTGTTACGGCCGTGAAGATGCTGGAGTTTTAGTTTCTTAGGCGGTCATAAAAAAAGGAGATCAAAATTGATCTCCTTTTTTTATGACATACTTATTTACTTACATGTTCTTCACAATCTCATCACCAAACTCAGAGCACTTCAGCATCGTTGCTCCTTCCATCTGACGATGGAAATCGTACGTTACACGCTTCGTTGAAATTGCTTTCTCCAACCCGCGGTTGATTAAGTCTGCCGCTTCCTGCCAGCCCATGTATTCAAGCATCATTACTCCGGAAAGAATTACAGAGCCCGGATTCACTTTATCCTGACCCGCATACTTTGGCGCTGTGCCATGAGTAGCTTCAAAGATAGCGTGCCCTGTTATGTAGTTGATGTTTGCTCCAGGAGCGATACCAATTCCACCTACTTGTGCAGCCAATGCATCACTCAGATAATCACCATTTAAGTTTAAGGTAGCAATTACTTCAAAGTCGTTGGGACGGGTAAGCACTTGCTGCAACGTGATATCAGCAATTGAGTCCTTAATTAAAATTTTACCAGCCGCCAATTCAGCTTTTTGTTCTGCATTTGCAGCATCTTCACCTTTTTCCTTTTTCGTTTTTTCCCACTGGTTCCAGGTATAAACCTTATCGCCAAAGTATTCTTTCGCAACTGCATAACCCCAATCGCGGAAAGCACCTTCGGTATATTTCATGATGTTACCTTTATGAACAAGCGTAACCGACTCTCTCTTGTGTTTGATCGCATAGGCAATCGCGCTGTGAATCAACCGCACGCTACCACTATAACTTACCGGCTTAATGCCAATACCTACCTGCACATCATTTTTCATGTTAGGCGCACCGACCATTTTCCAGAAGTCCTCTGATTTTTCTTTCGTGTTGAATCTTATCTTATTGTATTCTTTAGGAAATTCTTTTGCTAAGAAATCCAAAACTTTTTGAGATTCAGGTGTTCCTGCAGCAAACTCAATACCGGCATAAATATCTTCTGTGTTTTCGCGGAAGATAACCATATCCACAGCGCCTGGATTTTTTACAGGTGAGGGAACTCCTTCATACCACCGTACCGGACGAAGACATACATACAAATCTAAAATCTGACGAAGGGCAACATTAAGCGAACGAATTCCTCCACCCACAGGGGTAGTAAGTGGTCCCTTTATCCCTACCAAATATTCGCGGAAAGCATCTAATGTTTCGTCAGGGAGCCAGTTGCCAGTCTTGTTAAAAGATTTCTCACCGGCCAGCACTTCTTTCCAATTTATTTTACGCTTGCCACCATAGGCTTTGGCTACGGCTGCATCAAAAACTTTTTGAGAAGCAGACCAAATATCCGGACCTGTACCATCACCCTCAATAAAAGGAATGGTAGGATTGTCAGGAACCGTTAGTTTTCCACTGCTGATTGTAATTTTCTGATCACTCATGTTGCTAAGTACTTAGGTTAAAATAAAGTTAAAAACGCTGGGCGCTCCCTGTTTCGGGGCGGGAAAATTAGGAAAATAAGGTCACAAATGAAGATATTTTTTACCGCTGGGAGCAGCTACTAACTATTCACTCGGCAACATCTCAGTACTTCTCATCCTGATTAGGGAATTCGCGGGCTTTCACATCGGTCACATAATTACCGATGGCATCGGTCATAATGCTATTAAGATTGGCATACCTGCGTAAAAAGCGTGGTTTAAAGTCTTTTGTTATTCCCAACATATCCTGCATAACCAGTACCTGACCATCTACATCTGGGCCAGCACCAATACCAATTACCGGAATTGTTAAACTAGTTGCTACCTTCTTAGCCAGTTCGGCAGGAATCTTTTCTAACACGATACCAAAGCAGCCACATTCCTGAAGCAAAAGGGCATCTTCCAAGAGTTTGTTTGCCTCCTCCTCTTCTTTTGCACGAACAGTATATGTTCCAAACTTATAAATAGATTGTGGGGTTAAACCCAGATGACCCATTACCGGCACACCTGCACTTAAAATCCGCAACACCGAATCTTTTATTTCACTGCCACCTTCCATTTTCACTGCGTGCCCACCAGATTCTTTCATAATTCGAATGGATGATCGCAACGCTTCGCCTGAACTTCCCTGATAATATCCAAACGGAATATCCACTACCACCAAGGCACGCTTCACCGCTTTCACAACGGAAGAAGCATGATAGATCATTTGATCGAGTGTGATTGGCAAGGTGGTTTCATTGCCGGCCATTACATTGGAAGCTGAATCACCCACCAAAATAACATCGATACCCGCACCATCAATAATGCGCGCCATACTGTAGTCATAAGCAGTAAGCATCGCAATCTTCTCACCACGGTTCTTCATTTCCTGAAGTTGGTGTGTAGTGATTTTCTTTACATCTGATTTATGAACAGACACGAGCGTTGAGTTAGGATTTTATATTAACGTAGATAAACAGCTGATTTTTTTCCAAGAATTACTTCTACATGATCGTTAAGCATCGTAGTTAATTCATACCCTGTATAGGTAGGCGTGATAGGAAACAATGTATGGCTTCTGTTTACCAGCACAGCCACTTCAATTTTTTTTACTTCTGTTACCAGGAATGGCTTCATGCCATAGGCGAGAGTGCGCCCTGTATTCAACACATCATCAATCAGAATAATACACTTTTTCTTAAACTCCTTAGTCTCTACATCTAATGTAACCTCTGATTGCTGAGGGGCCAATTTATCAAGCGACACTTTCACTACCGTAGCTGGTAAGCCTGATATCTTTTCAAGTTCAACAGCAAGTAATTTTGTGAGCGAATAACCCTGACCATCAATACCGGCTAACACAAAAGATTTCTCTTTGAAATTGTTCTCAAAAATTTCATACGCAATCCTTCTAATCTTTTGATTGACTTTGGCAGAATCAAGTACTAACGCTTTTTCAGAGACGGATTCACTCATGGTAAGGGTACTACTTTGCTATCTTTAAATGTTGAGAGTATTACTGTGGTTTGCATACTGTCTACCACTTCAATGTTAGTCACTTTCTCCAACATCAGGTTTTGATACGCTGGAATATCAGGGGCTACAATCTTTAAAATAAAGTCCGCTTGTCCGGTAACATGATGACACTCTATTACTTCATCAATTTGCTCAATGGCTTTCATAAATTTAGCGATGTTATCCTTGTTATGCCCTTTAAGGGAAACCATAACAAACGTGGAGACACCAAGCCCAACACTGGCCAGGTTAATCACAGCATGATAACTTTTTATGACACCGGCATTCTCTAGCTTCTTTACTCGTTCTAAAGTGGGTGCCGGGGATAATCCTATTTCAATGGCAAGTTGGGCATTTGTTATGTTTGAGTCTGTTTGCAGGATTTCCAAAATCTTGCGATCTGTTGCGTCTAATTTTATATTCATCTGAATAAAATGAGGGGATTAAACTGTCTCTCTTGTAAAATTAATTTTTTTTCGCGCAAAGCCGCTAAAACACTGCGGAAAGAATTCAACTAAATAAACTCGTTCCTATCGGACAATGGAAAAACGGGAAGTTCGGGATGTGTTTCCATCAAAGTATGAAACAAAGTAAATTCCTGCTCCAAGGTTACTTACATTTACTTTAACCTGATTCAATCCGAGCAAGATAGGCTCGTATTTTTTATTCAGCACAACGTGACCCGATGCATTATATATAACTACTTGCATTGATTCATTTCCCGCATTAATCCAATCAATAAACAATTCGTCTTGAGCAGGATTGGGATAAGGTTGAATTGCAATTGTTTCTGCTTCGAGATTTATACATTGGCGATTATCAAATAAGTAAGTATCCCCTACCGTGTAAAGCTCTGCGCAAGCGTATTGTAAATTTTTGGATAAGATATCGATTGATAATGTGCGGGTGAGGGATTGATTAGGTAAAATAGTTCCTGACAGTTTCTCTTTTACCGATGCACCGCCCGATAAGTCGATAATTACTTCCGGATTGTTCATTGAAATGTTGCCTTGATTCTTGACGGTTACCGTTGCCTTCATACTTCCACCAACCGGAATCAATTTAAATTCGGTGAGCACAGCATTAACATTTGGTACCACCACCTGAATCATTTTTATATAACTATCCTGACATCCCAATGCATTGCTTGCAATTAACTCAACAGGATATTCTCCAAGTTGATTGAAAATAAACGAAGGTGAAAACTCGGTGCTAGTTGAATTATTAGCATCCATAAATTTCCATAAGTAAGAAGTTGCCAATGATGATGTATTGGCGAATCCCACTGTAAGTGGAGACCCTCCTGAATCGGTTGAAGGAATAAACTGTGCCTGAGGCGACTGATTGATTGAAACTGATTTAGTTATTGAATAAACACATCCTGACTGGCGAGTTGAATTCATTTTTACTGCATAGCTTCCTACGGTTTGAAAAATATGTTCAGCTGGAGAGCCGGAGCCCGTCCCTTGTCCACCGAAATCCCAACTCCATGAGACTGCAGGGTCATTGCCACCTGAATTTTTTTCTTGAAAGATGGTAGGCTTCCCGGCACAAGTGCTGATAGCAGTAAAGTCGGGCGCCACAGGAATGGGGACGTTAACGTTTTTTGTAAGTTGACTTACACAATTGTTACTCCCGGTAACGGAAAGCATAACCGGCTGTGAGCCCGTTACCGAAAAAACGTGTGTTGGATTTTTGGTTGTGTAGGTACTATTTTGAATTGACCAAAGCCACGCTTTTGCAGTTGGATCTGATGCATCAGTGAATTGTGTTCCTTGATTTAAGCACGCAATGCCATTTGTGAAATTAACCAGTGGTGCCGATGAGATGGTAACCTGTTTTTGAATCGATGCCGTGCAGCCAAAGTTTGTGGTTGCTGTAAGAGAGACTTGATAATCACCAGACAACGAATAAGTGTAGATTGGATTCTTTTGCGCTGATGTGCCATTTGCGATATCTCCAAAGCCCCACAACCAAGTTGTTATGTTACTATCGGTTAACGATGGAGTTATGTCATTGAATTGGGAGGGCGAACCCGCACACGAGAAAGGGGGAAGATCGATGGAAAAATCGGTTTGAGGTTTGGAGTAGATGGTGATGGGTTTTTCAGCAGAATTTTGGCAACCTGCAGCATTAGTTGTGTGTAACGTTACATGAAAAGTGCCTGAGTTTTGGAACGTATTGGTTGGATTTGTTTGAGATGAGTTATTGCCATCTCCAAAATCCCAAGAAAAATCAGTAACTGAGCCAGACGTTGCATTAGTGAAACTAACCGGAGCAAGTTGACAACTGTTTGAAAATGTAAAATCAGTTTGTGGACCTTCTTGTATTGAAGCAATGTTTTTTATCACTTCATTTTCGCAGCCTGGTATTAATGCCTTCAACCTAATTTCCTGGGCAATAGTAGAACTAAACTGTTGCGACAAATTCTGATCATTTGAGACCAGTGCTCCGTTGAGTCGCCATTCCCAGGTGGGATTGGATAGTGGATCAAACGTTGATGAATTGATAAATGTATATTCCTGATTGGTACAAATCGGGCTCACACTAGGAAAATCAAAATCTGCAACTGGTTGGTTGTAGATAACAAGATCTTTTGGTGTTGCTGTGTTTGTGCACCCATTGGATGCCGTTACAATTAATCCAACTTCATATGTTGTGGCTGAGGTATAAATATGAGAGGGATTTGGTTGGCTTGATGTACTTGCATCTCCAAAACTCCAGTTGTAGCTTGTTATGTCCCCTGAGCTATTTTGAGAGGTGAAATTTACAATGCTGTTGACACATACATTGGTGGAATTAAAATCGATGTCTGGAGCAACATTAGAAGAAACTGTAACAGTTTTGCTTAGGGAGCTTATTGCACCGCTCACTGAAATTGCTTTAACTGAAATGATTTTTGTTCCACTAGCTGAATACTTGACAGGCGGAGGATGTTCGCCCTGATAGGTTGCCTGTGAGGCTGAACATACGGCAGGAAAAATTTGACGTACTAATCTACGATTCGTTAAATCAATTGAAAACCCAAACCAATCAGAATCAACCTTGACTAATTCGAGAGCAGAATTTTCATTGGATATACCGAAAGTACCAAGGTTTTGGCCGCTGCCTGTTTTATCTATGATGCTTGCTCCAAAGGAAAGTCTGTATTGCTCGCCCAACGCAGATTCTATAAAAGCAAAGTATTCAGCACCATCAAGTGCTAATGCAATGTTTGTAGGAAAATTGAATGATGCAAAAAAATTAATCTCACCAGTTTGGGGCGATTGATTCAATCCATTTGTAAAATCAATCCAAAAAACTTTTCCATTGCCGTAAGAGCTTACCAAACCAAACCATCGATCGCATTCCTTTATTATTGCAACTCCTCTTAGCCCAGATCCTCCTGGTACCAGGAATGAATTAATGACTGGGGTATTTAAAATTGAGCTTCCAAACTCTAAGCGTATAATCTCTGGCGAGGCGCCTCCATTCGATACAAAGGCAGATAGCAATCCATTATCGGTAACAAGAAATAGTCCATCAGGTGTATCAAGCTTACCAAAGGATCCCAAGTCCTGCGCAGAAGGAATGGATTCAAGGTTGAAGCCAAAGTTTAATCTCACCAAAGAATTAGTACCTGCATTAACAACCAAAGCATACCAGTTATTCTCTTCGCGATACATTTGTAAATCAAACGCGCTATTAATGCTGTTGGATGGATTGCCTAAATCGACAATGAGAGGTGTATTTGCAAGGCTATTCCCAAAGTCGAAACGAATGAGTCGATATGGGCTATTCGCCTGATCAATTGTAAAGCCATACCATGCATTCGAGCTTTTAACGATCCGTAAAGACCGGGTGCGAAAGAGTAAGTTACTACTTGCAGCTATAGTAGCGTTGGGCGTTAGAGCAAGATCCCCACTACAAAAATCCCATTGATAATAATCAGCCCCTGTAGTTGTATTCTGTATGATTAGATTTTGAGTATTACACACTATAGTTGGTAATGTATAGTCCACAATTGGACACTGAGCTAACGCAATATTGCTCAATAAAAGTAGTCCAACTGTAAACAAAACTTTATTCATCTAATCTTTAAACTATATAATTTGATATTAAGTGTCGTAACCACTATTTCTTATTTAATTGGCAAGAGATTTAAAATAAACGACCTTAAGTTTATCGATTGTATTAGAAAAATTGAATTTCTGGCGTACATGATAAAAAGCATTTTTACCAAAAGTTATGCGAAGCTCCTCATTTCTCATAAGACTATCCATTGCCAAAATCATAGCCGAAACATCAGCCACTGGAACAAGAATACCAGATTCATTTTGCACTATAATTTCAGCTGGCCCTCCGCTATTCGTTGAAATAATTGCTCTTCCAACGGCCATCGCCTCTAAACAGGTTAGTGAAAAAGATTCAGAGTTAGAAAAATTTAAGACAATATCCGCCATAAGATATTCCTCTTGTACATCATTAGAAAATCCAATCCACTCTATTTGATCTTGAATTTTCATCTCAATCGCCAACCTAGTCAAAAACTCTTTATACTTCTTATTCTTTTTAATACCCATATCACCTCCTACAAATCTTAGTTTCCACGATGGATACTTGGTGGCCAACTTTGCAAAACTTTGCAGTGCAAACTCATGCCCCTTACCATTGATATAGTTAGATAAGTAAAGTAGCGTATTTCCTTTAGAAATTTGCCTATCAGCAGGTGCACTATGGGTATCGAAAATATCCTGCAAGCCCTCATATATAACTTCCACATTTCCAATCGCCATCTTATTTTTTACTGCATTTGATACTGCAATCACCTTATCAGAAAACTTTTGATGACACGCTTCCCAGATTCTTACTAATACCTTTGGAAAACGATTAGGCATAAACCTTACAAAGCAAACATAAGGTACATTTCCTCCAAAAAATCGATAGCTACAGGGAAGTAAATTGTAGAAATCATTTGCTATGATTAATTCAATATTCATTTTTTTTACTATCCAGTTCAGCCGTATTGTATTTAATACCAACGAGGGTAAATAAACAATCCAGGATAAAATAGTTTTGTTTAGCTCCTTATAGGGTAACCCAACAACCTGAAAACCACGATCCTCTGTATAGGATGTACAACGAGTATTTTTTGGAAGTGCTATTATAAATTCAAAATTATTACTCAATACACCGCTTGAATTTAAAATTGATTTAAGCCCCCCTGTTACATCAACGGCATTTTCGATTACTAGAATTCTTTTCCTTGTTTGCATTCAACGCTTATGAATTTACCGAGATAATCTCTCCGCCAAAGCTTTTAAGCCTGAAAAAATATTTTTTGTCTTTCCCTTTATTCCTTCAGTGTTTATATAAATCGTGTTATGCTCGCTAGCTATCTCGTTGCCAGGTCGACTTTGAGAATAATAATATGCCGCGATTGACTTTCTTGTCATGTTGCGTGGAGTTTTGAGGGGTATGGGGTGGCCATGAAATGAAATTTCATTCGTTTCGAACATTGCCATTCGATTAAAAATAGGGGCTATGTTTCCTATCATCTTTTTCTGTTTCATATCCCAAAGCTGTAAGTGACCCTCGTACTCGTCCTTCCATTCTTTATTCATATAAATTAGGATATTAAGCCTTCTATGAAGTTTTGTTTCAGGATGAATGTTATAATCAACATGCACATCCAAAAATGCGCCCGTCCGCGATTGATGTAATCCTCCACCAAAAAGTTTTTCATCAGGAATTAAGTTTTCAATTCCTGTTATGTACTCAATGTCTTTTAAAAACTCCTTTCCATTTAGTTCTTCAAATATTTTAGAGAATATTGAGCCTTGAGCAAACTCACGCTGCTGAAATTTACTCTTTTGATTGATGTAAGTTGTTCCATCCCACTCACCCTGATCTACTGCCGGATAGTTTTTCAAAATTTCTTCTGCTTTAGTAGGGATCAAGAAATTATCAACTACCAAGAATCGAAACGGTTTTTTAGAATTCCATTGTTCTTTGAACTCATCTATCCTTTCTCTAAACTTTACATCAATAAATTCCATAGATTTTATATTATAACATTGGGTTTTGCAATAATTAATAATTCTTGTCCATCTAATTTCTCTCCAACGATTTGGGATCTTCCGTCCCATTTTTCTATTTGTTCAAAATTGTATCTCCAGTCATCGGTTAATATTAAATATGGGTTATTACGAAAAGTATGAGATGCAAATTCGACATCAAGATAATTTGGATGCAAAAGTCCCCAATTAACATGAAAGTTCTTCGGTTCACGGGCTCTAAATTCAGGAGATCCGTTTGGGCAGAATGAAATAAGAATCCCGTCATGAACAAGTTTGGTAGCTGCAAACCTTATATATTCTGAAACTACAGGCAAATGTTCAATAGCGTGACTACTCAGAATTAAGTCATTGTCATTCTTTACGGTAGATTGCTTATCATGAATGTTAACTCCAATCTTTCTTCCAAACTCTGCTCTGGCCGATGAAATCTCAAAACCTTCGGCATCATATCCTGCCTGTTTCAATTGAAAAACAGAATACCCCCAGCTACATCCATAATCTAAAATTTTCGCTGAATCGGATTTAAGCAATGCTTTAACAAAAGGTGAGTAGTTCCGCTTACCATAAAAATTATTTTTCATCATGCCTATCAAATCCTCATCCGTTGGAAGTTCTGTTATTTCACGTGTAACGTCAGAATAATTAGCCTTATATTTAGACTGATAAAATGCTTCGAGAAATGATTTTGAATCTACGGGGAAGCGAAAGTTAAGCTTGCAAAATTTACACTTATATAAACGAGTAACAAGATACTTTGTATCAAGACAATCAAACTTGGTGTGAGAACAATTTGGACATTGCTTTTTCTGGGTTATATTCAATGTGGACCTAACTAAATACTGAATTTTTTGTTGAAGCATACTCTACCTTCTTGACTTTACTGTTTTCATCCTATTTTCTAAACTTACTTCAGTCAGCTATGTATAGTAACAACTCCTTCCACTTGTTAATAAAAACCTCCTTTGATAATTCCATCGCCCTCTCTCTTGAGATTTCCCGATAGCGATGTAATTTATTCTTATCACCAATCATCTCTACTACTATTTTGCTCCAAAGATCAACATTATGGGTATAATTTACCTCATTCAGTAGAGGCATTAACACACCATACTTTGCAAATTCTGGCTGAAAAAGTTTCTGGCTTGAATGATCATCTTCAGGAGCTAATATCTCTCTTGTTCCTGTTGGGCAATCAGTGGCAACTATTGGCAACTCACAAGCCAGAGCTTCGCAGGGCGCAAGAGGAAATCCTTCAAAATTGCTAGGCAACAAGAAAATTGTTGATTTATTCAGGTATTTGAATGGGTTCGCAACAAATCCAAGGAAAAATATCCGCGCATCTTTTTTCCTATCTGATTCTTCGTCATAAAAATCTAAGCCAAGCTCAATGCATCTACCCTTCATTTTCAATTTTAATGGCCCATCACCTAAAATCAACAAATTAAAATCAACTTCATCCATACTTTTCTTAAAGATGTCAATAAGGCACGTAGGGTTTTTTTGAGGTGCCAATCTTCCTGAGAAAACAGCAACCTCTTTCTGAAAGATAAAAGTATGCCACTCAGGAATATCTTCAGTTGCTAATTGACTAATCTCATCAACATCAACTCCATTATGAATAACTAGAACTTTAGATTTTTGGACATGAAAAAAAAGGATAAGTTCGTCTGAAATTCCTTTGCTAACCGTAACAATTTTATGTGCTCCGTTAAACAGAACAGGAATCAAAATGTTATCTTCTACAAATTTTATCAGTCCTTTTCTATTGGAATCTTCAGCTATTTTTGAGCCATGCACACAAAGAATTTTTTTTCCACGCCCAAAAGATAAAACGTTGATATAATTTGCTCCCTCTAAATGACTAATGCTTGCTATGCATTGGTACTTATTTTTAATTCGATTTAGTCGCCAGCATCGTTTTAAAAAATTTAACCCTTTCGACAAAAAATTTGAACCACCGGAAACATTTAAAAAAACTTTTTTTCCACGACCGTGATAAACGTCTGTCTCTTCATTATTGAATACAACCTCAATTATATTGAATTGATCAGAAAATGAATTAACAAGCTGTGTGAAAACTCGCTGAGCTCCACCAAATCCGTAATTTGGAATGATCATTAATACGTTCGGCCTTTGAATGGTCTCACCCATGTTTTGTAGCAACTACAATAAGATTATTATAGTAAGAATAACGCTTTGGGAGTATTCCCGAGAATATCCAACCTAAAATATTAACAGGAGCTACCAATATTAATAATTGGATAAAAGTAAGCCACTTATACTTCTTCACTATTAGTGAAGAAGTATACCAAATCCATAATTGAAAAATAGCCTGCACATAATTATTAGTAGGCTCAATTTTTGAAATTTTAAAACCACTCTTAGTAAGCAAATCGGCTATTCCGAAACGAGAGTAGCGCGCAAAATCAAAAGGGATTTCATGCTCATGAATAGCAAATGGAATGGTTATTAAAACGGTTCCATTTGGTTTCATCACTCTATTAATTTCCTTTAGGATTTCCGGCAAATTAAAAACATGTTCAAAAACTTCACTTGAAAAAAATGAGTCAAAATAGGAGGATTCAAATGGAAGGTTTTTTCCATCATAAAAAACATCCACTAAAGAATTCTTGTGATTATGTCCACTTTTTTCAATATCCACACCAATGTATTCATCAACTGAAAAAAGAGCACGATAGGGTTTGGCCCCGCTGCCGAAATCCAGCAGCCTGCCTGTTAAGCAGCTTACATTTTTTTTAATCCCACGCAACAAGGCCAGCCTCGAAAGAAACGAAGTATGATAAAATACTGAAAGGAAATCAGGATAAAATTCAGGGTCTCTATACTCGATCCTCGCTTCTTTCATTTTATAGATTTAACTAGTAGCATTCTAAGTGTGGCTAAAAAGGTTCTATTGAAAACAATTCTCATTGAATAACTCATTCCCTCACATAACAACTTACAAGCCCATCTTAACTTCCCTTTTTCTGAATATACTAATGCGACCTGCACAAGGTTTTTCGAAAAGAAATAATTCACCTTGTTTTTTGAATAGTGTTTGAAAAACTCTTCATCTGTTTTCAGATTGTTTATAAGTAACAATGCACTTTTTAAAAATTTAAAAGCATCTCTATCATTCAAACTTCGTCCTCCGTGCAAAACTATAGCGCTCGTTACTACAGGTACATGATGAAAAGGATACCTCGATGCGAGCGTCAGCCACAAATATAAGTCTTCGCCAACAATGGCACTTCTATGAGCGATGAACGAATGCTTAACCGCAGTATCTCTTCTTATAAATACACCCAATACGCCAATCTCACTGTTTTCTAACAAGTGATTGTTGAGTAAGCTTGGCAATTTAATACCTCTCGGAATTATATTTCCGTCTACATCTCTAAATTCATAATCTGAATGAAGGACTTCTGGGTTTCCTAAATTATTTATAGTCTTGTAAATAATCTCAAGGTGATTTGTATAAATAAGATCATCTGAATCAAAAAAACTCACATACTTTCCATTAGCTTTTTCAAGCCCATAATTTCTGGCAATCCCACGCTCTTCATTATCTTTATAAAAATAGTGGACTCTCTTATCGTCCATTAACCTAACAAGATCAAAAGTATTGTCAGTGCTTCCGTCATCAACCACAATTATCTCAAAATCTTGGAAGGTTTGGTTTAACACGCAAGAAATAGATCGCTGAATATAATTAGCTCTATTATAAGTAGGTATAATAATACTGAAAAACGGACTCATAAATATAGACTCAGCTTTAAAAGCGACTCGTTTGCTAATTTCTTGTTGGCATAAACATCCTTGGCTAAGGAGCTAAGAACTTCATCATAATTACCAGTAATTCTTTTTAAACTTAAATGAAGGGCATCAAGGGCAACGGGTTCGTAAATAACTTCGGAACTATTAGGAAACATTTTAGAAACTTCAATCAATTTACTTGAGGTGCCAATACAAACTGAAGGCACGCCCAGCAACGATCCAATTATTACTCCGTGAGCTCGCGCTGAAAAAATAATATTTTGAGATGACAGTTCAGTAAGAAAATCATTGATTGATAATTCATTCGGCTGCCATACAGAGAACTTAAACTGTTTCTGAAAAAACTCTTTATAGCCTTTGTCATGATTTTCATCAAATGAAAAGAACGTAACCTTTTTGCCAGTTTTGGTAATTTCATCAGCAAAGGTTTTGAATACAAGAAATCGATCATTCATCCCCTCATGCCAATCCATCAAAATTATTCCCACCCGGTTATCATTATAATTCTTCTCCTGTATCAAGACATCACCCATCCAATAATCTGAAAAAAAAGCCAAATCAGCACATAGTGAGGCCTCTCCCCCAAACTTAAAATTGCTAAGATATTCTAGACTTTTTCTGTCACGAACCAACATCACATCAGTAGATCCAATCTCAACCAAATGCTCATAAAATAATTTTGCAGAAGAAACATAAGGCCCAATCCCCAAGCCAACCCCAATTCTCTTTTTAAACTGGATGTGTCTCTTCTTATTTGCAATTCGTCTTAAAACTTGATCGAGTTTATAAATCCTCTCAGCACCAACCCATTTTATAAGTTGGTTTGTAATTGCTCCAAATGACCTCTTGTTGTAATCAAAATAAACACCGCCACCACCATCTATTACAAGATCAAAATTATGATGCTCTGTCCAATCAATTATCTTTATTCTATTATCAGTAAGATTAAAAATATAGTGATTATAATTTTGCGACTGGTTAAATTCTTTAAGATTTTTATTAAAGTTTGAATAAACAAAAATAGATGCATCTCTAAACTTATAAGTAATAATCCTCCACGCTACCCTTAGCAAGATGTCATCTCCCAAATTACCAAATCCGTAATAACCTTTCAGCAGGATCTTCATGATTGCAGTTTCCTATCTTGGATTTTTACGGTAAATACAATATGCGTGGGTATCTGTAATTCGGTTATTGTTTCTGTCAAACTTATAAACAAATCCACTGTCGCAAAGAGTAGGTGATTCCATTATTTCAAAGCCTTGATCAATAAATGTAGCCGTATCCTCAAAGCGAAAATTACTATTATAAATAACAAGTAGTCCGTTAGGTAGCAGAGTACTTGCTAGTGATTCTACTGTCACTTCAAATTTTTCAAAAGGGTAAAGTTTTTCCGAATTATGGACAAACTTGGTATCTTCCCATCGGCACAATACCGAAAGACAAAAAATTAAATTGTAACCTCCTTCTCTTTTAATATTTTCTCCCGTGCTATGATAAAATCTTATATCGTTATAACTATTTTTTTTTATTGCTTTTTTAAGATTTCTCTTATTTATATCTACTCCAATAATAGTGGCGCGAGGAAAATATTTCTTTAATGAAAAGCATTCTTCGCCAGTAGAGCACCCAAAAGAAAGAATTTTTTCCTGATTTGCCTCTCCAAAAATCCTAGCAGTTTCACTAAATAATTGAGGATACCGATCGGATGCTGTAGTGGAGGTTAACTGATGTTGGTGCTTGTAAAACCTTCGGAAGAATTTATCGATTCTACCTTTAAATAATTTATAGTAATTATCAAATAACGTTTTAATCTTAAACCTCACAGAATCCATCTTTTACTTATTAAATAGTAAAATACCAAGTATTAAAAGTGCCATTAATACTGCATGCTTTATTAAAATCCACCGCGAAAGGTTAACCAGTCGAAAAATAATTGACAAGGAAAATAAGTATGAAACTGAATTTGCAATACTATATCCCATAACAGACCAAAGGATGTTGTTAAAGTAAAACCCAATCCAAAGGCCAAAAAATTTCAATCCCATTGACGAAATAGTAATGTAAAAATTGATTTTCTCCTTGTGCAAAAGCCGGAATAAAACTGAGAGGGGGCTATATGACACATTAAAAACAACCCCGATGCACAAAAAGGATGCAAATACGCCAGACTGAGCCCAATTCGATCCAAAAATGATGTTGAAAATCCATTCGCTTGTAAATGCTAAAATGCTGATCGGAATGAAACTGATATAAAAAAGTCTTTGATGAAGTGACCGGACCAGATCTTTCAGATTTGCCTTAGAATCTTGAATGGTTTCTGCTGCCTTTTGTAAAAATACGGTTGTAGAAGAATTTATTATCAGCGAAAGCGGAATGTTTACCATACTATTAGCCAAGGCAAATAAACCAACAGTTGCCTGGTTAAAAGTCATTGAGAAATAATATACCGGTAATTGACTCCCCAAATTTGTGATAAATAAGCCTGGGGTTAAATAAAGTGGATAGTTCTTGAATCTTAAAAATGTTTCCTTTAGCTCCACCCAAGTTGAGGGTTCAAAGATATAAACTACTCTGCTTCGTATGAGTAGTCCTGCTTTGGTTATACTTTCAACCGGGTAGCTTAAGAGATTTCCAATAATTATTCCGATAGCAGTTGGTTGTAATAACAACCCAAAAGCAATAGTCGATCCCTTACTAATAATTGTTGAGACCGTTTTACCAATTGCGGCTCGTTTAAACTCCTTCACCCGAATATTCCAGCCTAATAAAATATAGTCCAGCCCCATTAAAAAGAAGTATATAGGCATCCAAAAAATAAATGGTCTTAATTCAGAAACATGGAAAGATTCCATTAAGTAGTTGCTCCAAAAGAATATAGTAATTATATAAATAGCCGTAGTGAATAACAGAACGATGAGAGTAATCTTAACAATCCGATAAAATTCCTCATCCGTGCTGGCTGCAACGTAGCCAGATGGAAACTGAAAGGTTGCGAGAGGCGAAAGATTGCTTGACACTGCAAGAAACAATGCAAACACACCATACGCTTCAGGCCCGTATATACGTGCTATAAAAGGAGTGAATGCAAATCCAATAACAAGAGCAATTGCATTCCCTGAAAAGGTGATAGTTAAGTTTTGAGTAAAAGATCCTTTTGTCCTAAAACCCTTACTAAAATCCTCAATGTGCTGAAGTACTTGGTTGAGCATCTTTTTAAGTTGTAACCAGCGAAGAGGGAGGTTGTTTAGCTTTTCTGAATTGTAAATTCAAGGAGAGGGAATTAAAAGTATAAGACATTTACGGAAAGTAGGTTTGGGATTTATTACCCATTTTTGCCAAAGTTAATATGAAAATTCTTTTCTTAATACCTTATCCCCAGGATCAGGCTCCCTCCCAACGATTTCGTTTCGAGCAATACTTTCCGATGCTTCGAAAGGCTGGCTATATCCTGATTATACATTCATTTTTAAAAGATTATCAATACACGCAGTTATTTCAACCTAAAAACAGGTTGTTAAAAATTCGGTTTGTAGTGGTTGCCTTTTGGAATCGCTTGGTACTTATATGTAAGCTTGCACAAATAGATTTTGTTTTCATTCACAGGGAAGCAAGTCCAATTGGCGCACCTGTTTTTGAATGGATTATCAGTCAAATCTGGCGAAAAAAAATTATCTATGATTTCGATGATGCTATTTGGTTAACCGACCTACACGATGAAAACAATCTTATGCGGTTACTTAAATGGAGACAAAAAGTAAAAACCATTTGTCGGTTAAGTTATAAAGTAAGCTGCGGTAATCATTACCTGCAAGATTATGCAAAACAATACAACAGCCAGGTAATCTATAATCCCACCACATTAGATTGTGAGCACTGGCACAACCCCGACCTGCATAAAATTTCAAAACAGGCCGGGCAGGTTGTTATTGGGTGGACAGGCTCACACTCAACGCTAAAGTATTTGAACCTGATTGAACCTGTTTTAAAAAAAATTGAGCAACAGTTCCCTTTTGTGTCTTTCCTGATCATTGCAGATCAGCAGCCCCTTATAAAGTTAGAAAGACTCTCCTTCTTAAAATGGAATCCGCACACAGAAATTGAAGACCTGCTTGCCATCGACATTGGAATTATGCCACTGCCCAATGATGAATGGGCGAAAGGGAAATGTGGATTTAAAGCGTTGCAATACATGGCTTTGAAAATACCGGCAATAGCATCTCCTGTTGGTGTTAACCCAGAAATCATTGATCACACGATTAGCGGATATCTTGCAGCGACTGACCTTGAATGGTATAATTATTTGAGCCAGCTCATTATCAATCCAGCGTTAAGAACAAGCATGGGAATAGCTGGCAGACAAAAAGTGATCGGTTCTTACTCTGTTTCATCCAACACAGCCAATTTCCTCTCATTATTTGAATAAAGTAGGATGTTTCCTATTGCTAACACATAAAATGGAAGTAACGGAATTTTATAGCGAGCCAACGTTCCAAAATTAAAAGTAGATACACCCACAGCAAAAGCAAAGGTTAAACTAAAGGCCAGGCAAAAAATAACAGTTGGATCACCCAGCGCTCTAAAAAATAATAGGCGCTTACTAACTATTGCGTAGACAGTCAATACAATCAGTACGAGGCTTTCAAATGCAGAGAGGAACATTAGTGGATTACGAACTTCCCAAATATAGGGTCTAAAAAGAGAAACATTAATCGCCTCAGGAGCTTTGGACATCATACCTTTAAAGGTCCCATCAAGTTCCCCCAAACTATATCCACTACCCGCATCCCGGCCACTATAAAATCCTATATCATATGCGGTAATTCTTGCTGTTAGTGCGAGTCTATTTAGTGAATATCGAGAGTCATCTTCGCCAATAAGAATAATCGAGTAATAGCCAGAAGCAATTAATAATAATGCCGCAAAAGGGGTTATCAACACCTTCAATACCTTCGATCTAATTCTTGCTAGTCGATTGGCATACACCCAAAGGATAGCCGCTGGCATAAAACATAGTAAAATATACTTCTTTACAGAGAACAAGACCCAAATACTTAAAATCATAAGCGCCAAAACCATGAAAGAAAATCTTTTACGAAAGAAAAGATAGCTCAGTGAGTACGTAAGAAACCCAATGCTTGAAAATGTGAGCGTGTCTTTCATTAGGCCTGAACCCCAAAAAACGGCTGAAGGAATAAATAGAGTCGCAAAGGCCTGCCATTTATGAAGTTCAGGATATCTATCATAAAATGCGAGAAACAGTGCCCACCCACCTGCAAAAGAAATTACCGAGAATAAAAGTGCCGTTGCTGAATATGTGGAGAATGTAATTAGGTCAAACACAGCAGCCACCTGAACAACGAAGTACGAAGCAGGATCTTGAAAGAATACAATCTTTGAAGCATACTGATAAATGCCTGGAGAATAGTTCCCATTAGAAAAAAGTAATGTAACTCCCTTTAACGGAGAGTCCATAAAAGCCTCCCAAATATGACGACTTCCGTGCGTATGGTAATTGTAAGTATCTCCCCCATCATAGTAGAATTGGTACAAAAAACCCAAAGCCAATGCAGCTATAAGTTTTACAATTAAGGCTGGGAAAAAATATTTTTTAGTTGTTGGATCAGTGAAATAAGGCCTCGCTAAATAAGCACCTATACAAATAATAATTAACAAAATAGGCGTAACAATAAAATCGCGCAGCTCCACTTTAAGAATTAAGGTTCATGCGTTAAAGGTAAAAAATAATCAATCTCCCTTCTCCAAATTCTTTAGTCGCTTTTTAGCATCCTTATAAGCCTCATCCTTTCGGCCTGCCTTTTTCTTTACTTCCTGAAAGTATCTCTTTGCCTCAGCCTTGTTTCCTTGCTTTTCGTTGATCTCGCCAAGCGCGATCAATGAAAATAAATAATAGCCCGATTCTGTTGCGCCAATCTCTTCGGCATACTTCACCGCTAACGTATAGTATTTTTTTGATTCATCAAGCTTTCGTTGATTCTCATAAAGTTGTCCAAGAAAAAAAGCAGCGTAGCGGCCACTGGTTGCCTCATATCCAAGTTGCGCACTATCTATGCGAGAGATGATTTGTTTGGATTGAGTCTCTAACTCTTGATAATATCCACGTGAATAGAGCACTCGTGCATAATAGCGATGAAAGTATGGATTGTCTGGATAGGTTTGATGCAAGTATTCTGCAATTTGAAAAGCCCGAACCTGATCGTTCTCATAGCTATTTAAAATCCGCATGAGCCACACCATAGCCTCGGTGCGGGTATAAAATGCGTTGTACGAAACTTCTTTGAGTTGTTGCAAGCCAAGCTGTTTATCGCCTTTTCTAAAAAACCACATGATAGGCTTTAGGGACGCATAATTTTCCGGAACCCAAACCGAAAAATAATTGTAAAGTCCATCGCCAAATAGCAACTCGGGGCTAAGATAATCCTTCTCCCTGCAAACCTCCATGTAATTCAGGGCCGACTTTCCCTCTACAGCAGCCTTGCGCCAATTCTTCCGTTCTTCGTCTGAGTATAATCTTCCTTTAAAACCGTGAGCGGCTGCCAAAAAGAAGGCTGCCTCAATTTTATATTCCGGCACCTTCTTATAAAGATTTTCAGCTACCATAATGGAGCTATCCATGTAGGCAATGAATCGGTCATCGTATTTTGTTTCTTTGGTATTTGGCATAATCTTCCACCATTCGCTCAATCCCAGCAAAAAATATGGCAACGGATGCCATTTATATTTTTGCTTAAACCAACGAAACTGCTGCTCAGCTTTGGCAAACTTAAAATTGTAGAGATCGTTTAACGCATCACTGATCTCAATTTGCATAGCAATATTATTGATCAGGACGATGGAAGTATCTTTCTTGACTTGTGCGAATGATCGCTCACAAATCAGGCAGGCTACTAAAATTAGAATGACGGGAATTAATTTCGGAGCAAAGAATCGCACACACTGTTACTTTTTCAACTAAACAAAAACTTACCTTCGCGCTAATAAAAAACGAAGATGGCAAACGAAATCGAAAGTACCTCTCTCTTTTCGACTAATAAAGTACCAACTTTTATTATTCTTTGCATCCTTACGCTCCTTCTTCTATACATTAAGATTTCATTCATTGAACAGGAAACAGCTGCCTTCGAGTTCCTGCAGGACAGACCGGAAGGTACCGTATTGAAGATTATTAGCGCGCTACAATTCTTTTCCATTCCCTTGATCTACCTATGGAAATTTACCGTTATCGGATTTGTTATCTGGGTAGGATCCTTCATGTTTGGCTTTCGCATCACCTTTAGCCAATGCTGGAGTGTGGTAATGGCCGCTGAGTTTGTTTTCCTGCTTCCCGAATTTTTGAAAATCGGCTGGTTCATGTTTATTGAAACAGACCCTACGCTTCCGCAGATCAAGGCATTCTATCCATTTTCACTCATGAATCTGGTTGACTATACAACCATCCAAAAACAATATGCCTATCCGCTTAAAGCGATCAGCATTTTTGAAATTTTTTACATACTTGTTTTGGTAAATGGTGTGCACCATTACGCTAAGCGAGATAAGCAAGCGGCCTGGTGGATTGTTTCAACCTCCTACATACTGATTTTTTTATTGTGGCTTCTCTTCTACATCATAGTTTACAAATAACTGAAGAAAGAACTGTTCAACTTTAGCGTCTGTAAAATCATCAATCAACAGACAGGTTCTGAGCACTTTTATTCTTACCAATAAACTATTTTTCTCTATTTTCGCCCTCTAATTTCAATGAAATAAGGCATGAATTTTCAAAAAGCGAATAACATTACGGGTTGGCTGGCATTTTTGGTGGCACTTATTACTTACTGGCTCACCATGGAAGAAACCGCCAGCTATTGGGATTGTGGGGAATTCATAGCGGTTTCATATAAACTTCAGGTTCCACATCCGCCCGGTGCGCCATTGTTTTTATTGATGGGCCGCATTTTTTCATTCCTCGCTTTAGGTGATGTTACACGCGTTGCTTACTGGATCAATTTCATGAGTGTGCTCGCAAGCGCATTCACCATCTTATTTTTGTTTTGGTCTATCACCTTATTCGGTCGCAAAATGATGGGCATTACCAAAGATGCTGATCTTACAGAAACCAACATTTGGGTGTTGATGGGTGCTGGCCTTGTAGGCTCATTGGCTTACACATTTTCTGATTCGTTTTGGTTTTCGGCTGTTGAAGCTGAAGTATATGCCATGTCATCTTTCTTCACTGCATTTGTGGTGTGGGGAATTTTAAAGTGGGATGTGATTGAAGATGAAAGCAAAGCAAATCGTTGGCTTTTGTTAATGGCTTACATGGTAGGGCTTTCCATTGGGGTTCACTTGCTAAACCTGGTTGCATTACCTGCATTAGGTTTGATTTACTATTTCAAGAAATTTAAGCCAACTACATGGGGTATTATTGCAGCCCTTGGCCTCAGTGGTGGTCTTGTTTTGTTTATCAACGATTTTATTGTGCCCGGCTTACCAACCATTGCCGGTCTCTTCGAAGTGTTCTTTGTTAACACATTAGGTTTGTTTTTTGGATCGGGGGCGTTGATCTTTTTCCTGATACTGATTGCTGCTTTAATTTATGGGATCTATTACACGCAAAAGAATAACAAGCCGGTTTTAAATACATTTATCCTGGCTACCACATTTATTTTGATAGGCTACGCCTCCTACACAACTGTAATCATTCGATCAAACTATGATACACTCATCAATGAAAATGCGCCTAAAGATGTGATGAGTTTTATCCGGTACCTGAAGCGCGAACAATACGGTAGCCGTCCGTTATTATACGGACCGTATTTTACGGCCCGCCCTGTTGATGTAGAGTATGGAGCACCGGTTTACACAAAAGGAAAAGATAAGTATGAGATCGCTGATCGTAAATTTTCTTACGTGTATGAACCTGGTCAGGAAACCATTTTACCCCGAGCCTGGAATAGCGATCATGCTGCCACCTATCGAAGCATTTTAAATTTGCAGGAAGGTGAGAAACCATCCTTCGGCCAAAACTTATATTTCATGTTCAGGCACCAGATTGGTTTTATGTATGGCCGTTATTTTCTCTGGAATTTTGCTGGCCGCGAAAGTGACGAACAAGGTGCAGGTTGGTTGAGTCCATTCGATGCATTTAGGAAGGTGCCCCAAGCACTTGCCACTAATGCTGGTCGAAATAATTTTTTCATGATCCCATTTGTACTTGGCTTTTTAGGTATGTTTTTTCAGTTGGTTAAAGACACAAAGAATTTCTCAGTAGTTTTTTTGCTGTTTGTGATGCTTGGTGTTGCTATTGTACTCTATTTAAATTCTCCACCCACCGAACCTCGTGAACGCGATTATATTTATGCGGGCTCCTATTATGCTTTTGCTTTTTGGATTGGCTTGGCTGTAATAGGAATCTTTGAAGGCATAAACTCCATTCTTAAAAACGGAAAAACTTCTGCTATTGTAGCAACATTGATTGGACTATCTGCTCCCACATTAATGGCTGCACAAGGCTGGGACGATCACAATCGCCATAACCGATTCTTCTCTGTGGATTCAGCTTCTAACTATTTAAACTCGTGCGGGCCACAGGCAGTTATTTACACAGGTGGTGATAATGATACTTTCCCGCTCTGGTATGCTCAAGAAGTGGAGGGCATTCGCACGGATATGCGGGCGGTGGTGTTGAGTTACTACAACACCGATTGGTACATTGATCAAACAACACGCCAGGCATACGAGTCTAAGCCGATTCCTTATACGCTTTCGCAGAAGGATTATCGCCAGGGTGGACCTAATGACTATTTACCCTTTGCCGATTTCAAATTAAAAAGTATTGATGCCAAGGAATACATCAACTTACTTTCAAAAGAATATGCCCAACTGCGTGATGGTGATCGTAATGTTGTGCCTAGCCGAATCTTTACACTCAACATCGATAAAGCAGACTTACGCGCACGAGGCATCATTCCTGAAAGGTTAGACAGTTTAATGGTCGATCAGATGCAAATCCGTTTGACGAAAGGCGCCCTCGAGAAAAAAGATCTTGCTATTTTAGATTTTCTGGTAACCAATAATTGGGAGCGGCCAATCTATTTTAACAACACCTCGTTATCGCAAATTAATATTGATCTCAGTCCGTATGCTGTGCAGGAAGGAAATGCCTATCGTATACTTCCCGTTCGCAATCCGCGCAAGGATCGCGATTATTTGGTTGACACTGAAAAGTCATATGACAATATGATTAACAAATTCAAGTACAGCGGGCTGGATGACGAGAGCGTTTACTTCTCAGAAGACTATCGCGGCTTTGTTTTAAATCAACGCAGTTCGCTCAACTCTTTAGCGGAAGCTCTGATTGACGAAGGTCAGATGGAAAAGGCCAATAAGGTGATTGAGTTCTCACTAACCAAAATGCCGGATCGAGTAGTTCCTTACGATCATACCTTATCCACCACTGTCGATCTGTTATTTCAACTAGGCCAAACGGAGAAAGCCATTGAGATTGCTAAACTGCTTGGCGATCGGGCCGATGAAATGGCAACTTATTTAATTGAAGAAAATGCTGGGCTTTCGCAGGAACTTAGAAGAAATATTTTCATCCTCAGCTTCCTTCAGCGCACACTTTACGAAAATGGTGAAATGGAATTGGGCAAAAAGTATGAAGATGCCTATAACCGGTTAGTAGCCAGCTTGCAAATGAATGGAGCTATTGATAGAGGGCAGTATTAGGTTATTTGCAGAACACGCTAATTGACAAGGACAAAAAAACAGTTGACAATATTCGCTTTAACTAAGCACCACATTGTCAACTGTTCACTGTCAATTGTTTATTAGCTAGTTACTCTCTCCCTGAGGATCGTTTACATCATCTGTCTCCACATAGTTGATGATGATGAACGTAAATAGCAGTCCGGAAAACAAACCTTCAAGGGCTACCATAAAGGCAGTAATGTATGGGTTTAAGTAGCGCCCCATTGGTTCATTTTCAATTACCCCTTGCATAAGGTTAGCATCGATCGATAGGTATCCAAAAAGAAACAACGCAAATATGACTGATGAGATGGCGCCTGTAGCCACACCGGTAACAAGTGCCCTGAAATAATTCAGGTGTTGGTCGTGTGTTTCTCTAAATTTCTTTAAGGCAAAATAGATACCTCCTACCTGTATAAATACATTCAGAAAACGGAGTTCATAATGATGTACTAACCCTACTAATTTCATGATCAGAAAAAAAGCAATCAGACCACCGGCTATCTTTAAGCCGTAATTTTCGGGGATGCGATTAGGATTCGTGAACAGACTCATGGATTTTTTGGGTTTAGACTTGGGTAATTTTTGAAATTTTTCACACAATTACAACCTTTTAATTCGCTTAATATTTTGATACCTTAGTTTCCCGCAAGAAAAATCAATCATATCATCTCGAACAATCAAAACAAAACATAGCCATGGTAAAGAAAATACTAGTAGTAATTGCCGGACTGATTGTCCTGCTGTTGCTTGTTGGTTTTGTACTTCCTGCTAAGTTGGAAGTATCAAAAAGTGTAGCCATCAATGCACCAGCTAATGCTGTCTTTGAAGAGATCAATGATCTCGAACGGTGGGAAAAATGGCAATATTGGAATACTCTCGATCCAGAAATGAAGATTACATATGGAGACAAGAAAGTCGGATCAGGAGCTTCCTATACTTGGGATGGCCCTGTCCTGGAACAAGGTTCTATGTTAATTACAGAAAGTATTCCAAATAAATCAGTAGCCTTATCCATGGAGTTTGGAGGAAATCCTGCCTCAGGATTCTATTCATTGGAACCAGAAGGCGAAAACACAAAACTGAACTTTAATTTCACTGCGGATCAGGGAATGAATCCTATCGGACGCTGGATTAATATTTTTATGAAAGGCGAAATTGAAAAGTCATTTGATTATGCGGGCGAGAAAATTAAAGGCATTGCGGAAGCAAAGCCAAAATTTACGTATGAAATCACCGAAGAAATCGTGCCTGCCATGAGCTATGTAGGCCTGATGCATACCATGAGCCCACAAGACCCGGTTGCTATAAGCGCACAAATGGCTAAGATGTACGGTGAACTCGAGACAATGTTAAAAAAAGCAAAAGTTGCAGTTACGGGTTATCCGTTTGCACTCTATCCTGCATTCTCTGAAGAATCGATGGATATGATTTGTGCAATGCCCGTAGCTGCCGATGCCAAATTACCTGCTAAATACAAAGTTGAAACCACTCCTGGTGGCAACGCCATAAAAGGAGTTTATACAGGGGACTATAATAACATGATGGCAATTCACATGGAACTTGATCAATATCTGCAACAGAAAGGCCTTACCATGAATGGTGCTCCCATGGAAGTTTATGTGACAGATCCCATGCTGGAAAAAGATACAGCCAAATGGATAACCGAAGTGTATTACCCTGTAAAGAAAAACTAACTTTCCTTACCTAATGCGTCTGGACCCTTGAAGGTGTCCTGACGCTCAACTACAGCAAATGACATTATCTGAATTTAAATCCTCACTTGATAAACAGCAGCCTCCACCGGTTGCTGTTCTTTTACAAGCTCTTTGGCATGATGGCAGCGGCAATTGGGAAAAAGCACATACCATTGCCCAAGATGTAACTTCAAAAGAAGGCTCGTGGATTCACGCCTACCTTCACCGCAAAGAAGGCGATCAGTTTAATGCAGCGTATTGGTACAATCGCGCTGGTAGAACTATGCCCAGCCATTCATTAGAGAAAGAGTGGGAAGAGATTGTTGGAGCGCTTCTCAATACGTAAATCCCAACTTATCCAATCCTTCTTGAACCTCCGGGCAACTCATAAATAATCTCCACAACAAACCCGTGCGTTCGTTTTCCATCATCACCACAATAGGGCCTTGGTCAATCGCTAGGTACCAAGGTTTATACCAATCCTGATCCACACTAAAGCCATCGTAAAATCCGTAGGGTCCAAAAATCTTATCGCCTAAATCAAAATAAAAATGTTTCATGGCCTCCATACTTTGATTGGGCGTGTAGGGGAATGAGGATAAAGCCGCAGTGGGTGTTATTACGCCTAAATCTTCACCGGGACTATGGGCTGCATAAAACTTTACAGAGTATCCCGCAGTGAGTCCCCAACTATTTTTTCCATAATCTTTATAGCCCTTAGGATTGAGAACACAGTATTCATAGTTGATCAACGTGTGATTCACGTTATGTTGCCAATAATCTGCATAGCGATCTTTTAGCTTACGCGGGTCAAGACCCAGAAAGGAATAATGTGACCAAAACAACGGACCTCCAAATTGCGGTGCACCATTATGTTTTAAATCCAGATGATATCCATACTGTTCATGCGTGGAGTCATTTTTCATTTTTCCACCTCGTGCCCAACCCTCATGATAGGTAATAGCAGGAACACTGTGTGTAGGAGATGAAGCCGCCAACACATACGTAATCAAGCATTCATTATATCCTTCCAACGGAAAATTCATAATCCATTGTTTATCGGGCGACCAATGCCAATACAAAACATTCTTACCTCCATGGCGATACCAATCCCACTCTACGCCACGCCATAGCGTATCAATTCTAGCAGCAAGTGCTTTTTCTTCATCATTTCCATCTTTAAAATATTGCCGAACACAAAGCAGACCTTGCACTAGGTAGGCTGTCTCAACTAAATCACCGCCATTATCATTCGCTCCAAAGGGTTTTACCTTTCCTGTTTCACCATTCATCCAATGTGGCCACACACCTTTAAAGCGATCGGCACGCTCTAAAAAATTTACAATCTTGGTAAGATGGGCAACACCTTCTTGGCGAGTAACAAATTTTCGTTCAATACCTACCAATATTGCCATAAGACCAAAACCGGTTCCACCTGAAGTAACTATATTTTTATCGTTGTCCGGATAATCATCATCCACATGAAATCGCTCACGGGCTGCACCCGACACCGGCTCGGCCCCATCCCAGAAGTATTGAAAGGTTTTTTCTTGCACAAGTGTGAATAAAGAATCATCGCTAATGCGACTAACCCCAGCTTGTTCAACTGGTTTTTGTGGAGTACACGCTAACAGAAAAATAAATCCAAGTGCGGGTAGTGCTAGCTTAATTTTCCGAATCTTCATGAGTTCTTGTTTTTATGTTTTTCTCCTTCCAAAGTAACAATTCATTTTTGCGTTTCTCCAATTCTTCCGCAGACGGTTTATAATTAATCAATGATTTTAAATCCGGTTGTCCGGCATCTACCCAGGCCGTATACCAAATACTGCCTGTACTTTTTATACTGCCAAGAAACTGGCGCTCGACCATACCTGCCAGCATGTGGTTATACTTTTGTGCATACTCAGTAGAATATACCCGCACAGTTTGTTTACCCTTTGTCTCAAAACTAAATTTTCGTTCTCCTTCCAGGGCTGCTAATTCTTTTTCAAACATCAGAACGGAATCTACTGCACGGTTCGATTGTATCACAATCTCCCATGCAGTGACTTGCACATTTGGGATATAGGTGGCAGCTCCCACAAAAAGATCATAGTTTTCAAAATAAAGTTCCGGTAAACGCGATTCCCAGAAACCATGAATCCCAACTTGCCCTGTTAACTGACCGTCATAATTTTTTGTAGTGTGTAGAGGAACATGGGCATCGGCCACATAATGACCTAAGTCTGCAGATACTTTTAAAATCCGATCAGGATCTTTTATCAGGAAAGCTTCTTTCAACTGAAGATAAACTCTGAAAATATGCCACGGCACAATTCCTCTTGCTAGCAAGGAATCTTCACCAAATTGTTTAACGGCATCATTCCAATAACGCGGTAGTTTGTAAACAGCGCTGTCGCCATAATCATCCAAATCAATATAGTGCCGGGGTGCTTCTTCCGGTATAGTATATCTTCTTCTGTCAGGATTTACAGCAGCCTCGGTTAAGTACTCAATATTCCTTTTATAAAATCCCGCCATAGCGGGTGGGAGCGTAAAAACCGCTAATTGATTTATCTTCTTGTGGGCAAAAAAGCCCCAACTGCTGCAAAGGAGCATTATTACAGACAAAATCAGTTTTGCTAATCGTGAGGTGGCCATCACATGAAATTACACGTTTTCGGGTGGTATTTTTAAATGTGGAGTGGAACCAAGATCCTGATGATGGCCATGGGGGCTAAACCGTGCTAATCGATTCAAAATAATGATAAATTGCAATTCGGGCAGATTTTAAGGTTAATTTCAAAGTGTCATTTTTAGGGAGCATTAATCCAAAAATGAGGAGCATATCTTTGCAAATCTGATAATTGCCCTTATTTTTGCAGTCCGTTTGAAAAAACCATTATGGCAAATCATAAATCAGCAGAGAAAAGAATCAGAGCGAACGAGACAAAACGTCTTAGAAATCGCTATCAGGCAAAGACAACCCGCACTCAAATCAAGAAATTGAGCACAACAACTTCGAAAGACGAAGCTCAGGCTCTTCTTAAGGAAGTGTCGTCTATGATCGATAAGTTGGCCAAAAAGAATGTTATTCATTGGAAAAAGGCCGCTAACCAGAAATCAAAACTTACTAAGCGCGTAAACGCCTTAGCTTAAGTATTTCATATAATTTTTTTATTTTTCCCACACCTACTTCGGTTAGTGTGGGTTTTTTATGCCTATGATTTTCAAAAATTCCTACCTTCGATGAGTGAAAATTGACGACAGCAAGCCGCTAAACATAAAAGACTGGAGCCCTGAAGACCGGCCTCGCGAAAAACTTTTGCAAAAAGGAACTGCAGCACTCACAGAAGCCGAACTCATTGCTATTCTAATTGGATCTGGAACAACAAAGGTGAGTGCCGTTGAGTTAGCTAAACGGGTGCTTTTGCAAGGAGACAATAGTCTTAATGAGCTGGCTCGACTTTCCGTTAAAGATTTAATGAAGATAAAGGGTATTGGCGAGGCAAAGGCCATTACCATTGTAGCCGCCTTGGAAATTGGCCGTAGACGGAAAGAACAAGACCCCGAAGAAAAACCTAAAATAAATAGTTCTAAAGATGCGTTTGATCTTCTGAAAGGAGATTTTATGGATTTACCGCACGAAGAGTTTTGGGTGTTGCTATTAAATCGTGCTAATCGCGTAGTAAAGAAAAAGAAAATCAGTGAGGGGGGCGTTTCAGGTACGGTAGCCGATCCTAAAATAATTTACAAACTGGCACTTGAAGATTTAGCCAGTGGGGTAATTGTGGCGCATAATCATCCCTCAGGAAATTTAGTAGCAAGCCAAACCGATCTTGATTTAACGCGTAAATTAAAAGAGGCTGGAAAATTTCTGGAAGTTCAACTACTGGATCATTTGATCATCACTAATCAAAAATATTTTAGCTTTGCCGATGAAGGGCTGATATAATGAGATTTAAAGCAGTTTTAATTATTCTATTAACAAGCTCAATCATTCTTACGGTTGCCTTTGTGTATTCACCCAAAGAAGATCAGGTAGTTGTAAGTGAAACACCCAAAGACACTTTAAATGCAGAGACGCTTGTAGTTCCGAAAGAAAATCTTCCGGAACCAAAACTCGTTGCCTTCGATGATCCTAATCCATACGTGCAACGTGTGCTATCGGATTATAATGATTTTATTGAGCGAGCGATCAGCAAAGGAATTGCACCCGGTGCAGCCGTAGCCATTATTCGCGATACATCCATTGTGTTCTTAAAGGGATTTGGATTAAGACAAGTGGGGTTGCCTGATGCCATTGATGTCAATAGCGTCTTTCGTTTAGGTTCTGTTTCAAAATCTATTTCGTCTGTGCTGGCAGGGGCGCTGGTAAACAAGCATCTTATCAATTGGGATGATCCTATTGTTAAATACGTTCCACAATTTGAATTGAAGTCGAAAGAGCAAGCAGAGAAATTAACCATTCGCCATGTACTTTCGCACACCACAGGACTCCCCTATCATGCTTATACAAACATGATTGAGGAGCATCTTCCCTTCGATACCTTGATGGCATACCTGAAACAAGTAGATTTATTTGGCGAACCAGGTCAGTATTACAGTTATCAAAATGTTGGGTATAGTCTTATCGGCAAGGTAGTTGAAGCGGCCACCCATCAATCTTTTGAAGCAGCGCTGAGAGAAAATATTTTTAAGCCATTGAATATGCGTAATAGTTCTGCTTCCTATGAAGCCATTATCAAGCATAACAATGTTGCCAAGCCGCACTATTATTCGCGCAAGCACTGGGCAACCATTCCCATTTCCGACACCTACTACAATACTGCTCCTGCAGGAGGTGTAAATGCCAGTATCACGGACATGGCACTTTGGCTAAAAGCGTTATTGAATGGATCCTCTATTATGAGTGACTCAACGTTGCATCAGGTATTTGAGCCACAAGTAAAAGCAATTTCAAAAAATCACAATTTTAGAAAATGGCAGCGACCAAAAGCTTCTTACTATGCACTGGGCTGGCGCATCCTTACCTTTAAAAATGATACCATCGATTATCATGGTGGTTATGTAAATGGGTATCGCAGTGAGGTGGCCATTGATAGAAAAAATAAACTTGCTATTTGCGTTCTTACCAACTCACCGGGTAGTCTTTCTGATCAGGCTGTTCCCGAATTTTTAAAACGATACACCCATTATGCAGATTCAATTGCAGTTTGGGAGGATAGAAACAAATTAATATTTGTTAATAGTAATCATTTAGCACCCACCGTTCACAATTAATGAAACGCTCGCGCATTGTTCCCATCATTATTGTAATTGCTATCGCTGCGTTTGTAATTTATTCCATGCAAGGCGGTTCGCCCGAAAACTATGAAGCCACTATTCTAAAAGATCGGGAGGAGAAAACTGAGTTTATGAAATCTGCCAGTGGGTCTCCATTTTTAAAAGACAGTATACCCTTTGGGCAACTAAACTATTTTCCGATTGATGAAACGTATCGAGTTAAGGCATCTCTTACATCCATTGATAACAAAAAAGTAGTGCTTCTTGCAACAAGTGATGGCTTAGAGCAAAAATATTTAGAATATGCTTTCGCGGAATTTCAATTGAATGGAATGAATCACAAACTTTTGATTTTAGAAGTAATGGATAGCGGTCCGCAGCGTGGCAAACTTTTTCTCGCTTTCGCGGATGAGACGAGCGGTGCGGATACCTATGGAGCCGGACGCTACCTGGATTTAAAAAAAGTGCCGGCCGCAACCTCTGTCATCTTAGACTTCAATCTCGCTTACAATCCTTATTGTGCATATAACGACACTTACTCATGCCCTTTTCCACCCCGCGAAAACATTCTTAAAACAGCGATTAAAGCGGGTGAGAAGAATTATCATTAATTTTTTCCTTAGTTCCGTATGCCTGGAAGTGGAATAATAAATTTTATATGGAGCCATAGGACAAACAGAATTATTCTTTTGACTGACTTAACAATCTTGGTCTTAGCATTAATTATCAAGTTGTTTCTTTGGAATAAACTGACTTTCATTCCATTTATCTTTTTTGGAATATTCATTCCAATTGGACTCCTGTGGATAAATATTTTGCCCTATTCTTTCCATTCAGAGTGGTTGAAAATCGTTAATGAGTTCACAGGCAAGCTAGCCCTAAAAAGGAATGTTAAAATCTACATAAAGAATTTTTGGCCTTGGACTGAACTTGTCAAGATTAAAAATACTTTCAGGGCATTTCAGATACCACACTATGACTTTGACACGGCTGATATATTAGAATCAGACGAGATTATTATTATTTATGGAAAGAGATCAGAATTATTCGGGGCCATTGGAAATACTCGAATGACAAGACCATTTGGAATTAGTTTAAATGGGGGAAAATTTGAAGAATCCGAACTCTACTTGGTCGATCTGATTTCAAAAACCGAATCAAAGGAGTTCAATGAACTAACCATTGTAGATCACCTTTATGGTAAGAAAGAACCCATAACGATTAGAATTTATAAGAATAAGCAATAAAAGGCAGGAATACATAGCCAATTAATAGTTTGCTTCACCTTATACTACCCCTAGAAAAACGACATCAAAACCGTATTTTTGAAGTTCTGTTTTTCTCAACTTATGAAGATTTCGTACAACTGGCTCAAACAATATATTGACATTCCTGAATCACCCGAAGAGATTGGTAACGTGCTTACGGCTACTGGTCTGGAAGTTGAAAGCGTTGAACCTTTTGAAACGGTAAAGGGCGGATTGAAAGGCTTGGTGGTTGGTGAAGTACTTACGTGCGCAAAACATCCTAATGCTGATAAGTTATCCATAACCACCGTCAATGTCGGAGATAAAGTTTTACCCATTGTGTGCGGGGCAGCTAATGTTGCAACAGGACAAAAAGTAGTTGTGGCCTTACCGGGATCAACGCTATTTCCCTTCAAAGGTGATTCGTTTACTATTAAGGCAACAAAAATTCGGGGCGAAGTATCGGAAGGAATGATTTGTGCCGAAGATGAAATTGGGTTGGGTGAAAGCCATGATGGAATTATTGTGTTGAACACAACAGCCGCCAATGGAACCCCGGCTTCTGAATTTTATAAAATTGAATCGGATTTTATTTTAGAAATTGGGTTAACTCCAAACCGGGCTGATGCTGCATCGCATATAGGCGTTGCGCGCGATATCAAAGCGGCACAGAAGAGAACCATCAAATTACCTTCTGTTGATTCCTTTAAAGTTGAAAATAAAAATCTGACTATCCCTGTTGAGGTTGAAAACACACAAGCGTGTCCACGATACTCAGCCGTTACTCTTTCCGGAATAACAGTAAGTGAATCACCCGACTGGTTGAAGAACAGACTGAAATCAATAGGCCTCACTCCTATCAATAACATTGTTGACATCACAAATTTTGTGCTGCACGAAACCGGCCAACCGCTTCATGCTTTCGATGCAGATGAAATCACAGGCCAGAAGGTGATTATTAAAACTCTACCAACAGGAACAAAATTTAAGACGCTTGATGATAAGGAACGTTCCCTTACCGCGAACGACTTAATGATCTGCAACACACAAGAGCCCATGTGCATAGCCGGAGTTTTTGGCGGTATTAAATCAGGAATCTCTGCAAAGACAAAAAATATCTTTTTGGAGAGTGCTTGCTTCGCTTCTGATTATATTCGCAAAACAGGCATGCATCATCAACTTAAAACAGATGCATCGTTTCGTTTTGAACGAGGTACCGATCCCAACATTACTGTATATGCATTAAAGCGCGCTGCCTTGTTGATTAAAGAATTGGCAGAAGGAACCATATCCTCTGATATTGTTGATGTGTATCCAACTCCGATTGAAAACAAGCAGATTGTAGTAAAAGATAAAAATGTTAATCGACTAATCGGTAAGATTATTACAAGAGAAGAAATTTTTCCCATTTTGGAAGGATTGGATATTTCTATCATCACCATAAAAGAGGATGAGTTTACGGTTTCTGTACCTCCCTACCGGGTTGATGTAACTCAGGAAGCGGATGTGGTAGAAGAAATTCTGCGCATTTATGGATTTAACAAAATTGAGCTTACTGAAATTGCAGGGACGGATTATTTAGCTGAGTTCCCTGAAAAGGATATCAATAAATTTAAAAAAGCATTAGGCGGCATGTTGGTTGGCAATGGATTCTATGAAATCCTCACCAACTCTCTCACCAATGCTACCTATCAGCAAAAGAACAATCTTACGTTCAATGGCGCTCCTGTTGAGATCTTAAATAAGCTGAGTGAAGAACAAGGTATTTTACGGCAAACCATGCTTTTCACGGGATTAGAAGTGTGCGCTTATAATATTAACCGCAAGCAACGGGATCTTAAACTTTATGAGTTTGGTAAAATCTATTGGAAAAACGAAACTCCTGAAGCCGATAAAAAAAATATCTACAAAGAAGAAGAAAGGCTGGCTTTGTATGTAACAGGCAACTTTGAAACAGAAAATTGGCAGAACAAAGCTCGCAGCGTAACTTATTTCGATCTTGCGCAACAAGTTGTGCAACTGCTTGAAAAATCTTCTCTGGAAAATATCAAGCAAGAAAAATTGATCGACCCCTTATTCGATTATGGCATGCGCCTGATGAAGGGGACTAAAGAAATTGGAAAGCTTGGAAAGATTAAAACTGGGCTGGCAAAGGAATTTGGGATTAAGCAGGAAATATTTTATGCCGACTTAAATACGTTCTTGCTTTTCAAGTCGGCAAACCCTAAGTTCGTTGCACAAGAAGTACCCAAGTTTCCAGAGGTAAGACGTGACCTTTCTTTGGTGCTCGATAAACAAGTGACCTTTGACGAAATTCGTGAAATGGTGCTTTCAACCGAGAAGCGGTTGATAAAAGAAATAATTGCGTTTGATGTGTACGAAGGAGATAAAATCCCGGCTGGCAAAAAAGCATACGCCTTGGGTTTTACATTGCAGGATGCGACCAAAACGCTTACCGATGATGAGATTGACAAAGTGATGACCCGATTGATGGGTGCCTTTGAAGGAAAAATGGGAGCCGTAATTAGAAAGTAAAAAACTAAGCCCGATACATGTTTCTGGTTACTCGAAGCCAGAAAACTGAATCGAGCAACAAAATCCAAATATTAATCGAATGGATCAAGAAGCATTAAAGTCAAACCTGAATGGATTAGAACGGAAAGTGTTGTTGCTGCTTAATGAGCATAAGTCCTTAAAAGATCAATTAAAAGGTCTGAAATTAGAAAACCATGAGCTCAAAACGGACATCAGCAAGCGTGATGAGCAGCTCCATCATTTTAAAAATCAGATTAAAATCACTAAGATTGTAGATCATATAAACCCGGAAGACAAAGGTGTTTCGGAATTAAAAAAGAAAGTTGACGAGTATATCCGCGAAATCGATAAGTGTATTGCTCATTTGAGTAGATAACCGGTAAAGGTTGATGGACGAATTATCAGTAAAAATAAAAATTGCAGACCGCGAATACCCGATGAAGGTAAAACGCAAGGAAGAGGAAAAAGTGCGCGCGGCCGGCAAGGTCATCAACGAAAAAATAAAATATTACCGGGAACAGTTTGGGATTGACGATAAACAAGACCTGCTGGCCATGGTGGCTTTCGATTGTTTGGTAGATAAAATGGCAGACGAAGAAAGTTTGCAGGTAATAGACCAGACCGTGATTGAAAAGGTAAACCACATTAATAAGTTGGTTTCTCAGGCACTCTAAGCCCTTCTTTTTAAAATTCCTATCACATTTTGTTTTGGCTTTTGCCAACCCGGGTATTTAACCTATAAATACCTAACTCATGGACTTATTAAACCAGGGAGCAAGCAGTTTGATTGTTGTTGCTCTTATAGCCTTAATCCTGATCGTGCTGATTGGATTATTGGTGGGGTCTCTCCTCTATAAGAGAAAACTCAAAAAAAATAATCAGGCGGCCGAAGAAAAATCTAAGTTGATTATCCGGGAAGCAGAATTGCAGGCCGAGAATATCAAGAAAGACAGAATATTAGAAGCCAAGGAAAAATTCCTGAAAATGAAGCAGGAGTTTGAAGAAGAGGCCAATCGCAAGAAAAATCAGATCATCAACAACGAGCAGAAAATAAAACAGCGTGAGGCACAACTTTCAAAAGAACTCGAAACGTTGAAAAGAAAAGAGGGTGAAGTGGACGAAGAGAAGCAAAGTCTGGCGCACCAGCACGAACTTGTAAAAAAACGCAAAGAGGAGTTGGATAAATTCAATGCCCAGAAAGTTGCCATCCTGGAAGGAATTTCAAAACTAACGGCTGACCAGGCACGCGATCAGTTAGTAGAATCTTTGAAAGAAGAGGCCGCCACCAAAGCGAGTTCATACATCAAAGACATTATGGAGCAGGCCAAACTATCTGCTACGAAAGAAGCTAAGAAAATTGTTGTTGAAACCATTCAGCGCACCGCCACTGAACATGCCGTTGAAAACTGCGTTTCGATTTTCAATATCGAAAGCGATGATATTAAAGGAAAAGTCATTGGCCGCGAAGGTCGAAACATTCGTGCGCTTGAAGCTGCAACGGGAGTTGAGATTATAGTTGATGACACCCCGGAAGCAATCATTATTTCAGGGTTTGATCCCGTACGCAGGGAAATTGCACGTCTGTCATTACATCGGTTAGTTCAGGATGGACGCATTCACCCGGCTCGTATTGAAGAGATTGTTGCCAAGACATCTAAAAATATTGAAGACGAAATAGTTGAGATTGGTGAACGCACTGTGATTGATTTGGGAATTCATGGATTGGCGCCTGAATTGGTTAAGATGGTGGGTCGCATGCGCTATCGTTCATCGTATGGACAAAACCTCCTTCAACACTCACGCGAAGTGGCCAACCTATGCGCCATTATGGCAGCTGAACTTGGCTTGAATGTAAAGCAAGCAAAACGCGCTGGCCTTCTTCACGACATTGGTAAAGTATGGCATGAAGAACTAGAAAAACCGCATGCTATTGTTGGGATGGAGTTGGCACAGAAATACAAAGAACATCCTATCATCTGCAATGCAATTGGCGCTCACCATGATGAAATAGAAATGACGAGCATCATTTCACCTGTTGTGCAAGCCTGTGATGCGATTTCAGGTGCCAGACCTGGTGCCAGACGTGAGGTGATGGAACAATATATCAAACGCTTGAAAGAATTGGAGAGTGTGGGATTGAGTTTTGAAGGGGTTGAAAAATGTTATGCGATTCAGGCTGGTCGTGAGTTGCGCGTGATGGTGGATGCTGAGAAAGCAACAGACGAACGTGCTGCCCAGTTAAGTTTTGATATCTCGCAAAAGATAGAAAAAGACATGCAGTATCCGGGGCAGATAAAAGTGACCGTTATTCGGGAGATGCGCAGTGTGGCATACGCTAAATAAAACGAATCACTCATTACTTTGTAAAGGCCCGATCTGGGTCTTTACTTTTTAAAATAGCTTTACTCTTTTTTTAAATTTTCTTTCAGTGGTATCCCCCATTCACGATTCATTAGCTAACTTTATTAATTAAGAAATTCTCATCGCACTCAGCTAACAGTCATAAGGTAACTTGAAAGCATCTCTCAAAAAATTAGGTCTCTCATTATTATTGATTGTGCTCTTAAATACAATGCTTTTTGGGCAGGCACCAAAGCCTGATAGTTTGGTTTTAAGTTCTTCCCGTCAATTTTTAACTCAACTATACGATCAAAATCTTGGCGAGAACACTCGCTTATACAATGGAATAGAGTTTATTGATCCTTTCCAGAGAAAAGTTATAGAAGGCTTCCCTTACTTTGTAATGGATGATTGGCAAGATGGATCAATCTTTTATGATGGTCAGCTTTACGAAAATATTCCATTGCTGTTTGATATTTATCAAAGCAGAGTCCTTGTAGACCATCCAAAAAGTCATGCAAAAATTGAACTGATCACCGAAAAGATAAAATACTTTACTATATCCGATAAATACTTTGTGCATCTTGAATCTCCCTCAGCAGGATTTTACCAAGAACTCTACGGAGGTGAAACAAAAGTCTACGCACTTCATTATAAAACCATTCAGGAAAAAATTGGAGAAAAAACGATGATCACTGAACTTGTTACAAAGAGGAGACTTTACATCCTCAGAGACGGCACCTATTATACTATAACTTCCAAGAAATCTGCATTAAATGTTTTAAAAGAACATAAAAATGAATTGAATAAATTATTAGGTCAGGAAAAAATCTCATTCAAAAACAATAAGGAGCATGCACTGGCGAGAATGGGTTACTATTTTGATCAATTGAATGAGCAGAAATGAGAAAAGTAAAATCCTTCCTTCTTTTGCTTTTCTTATTCACCGTTACCCTTACCGCTCTGGCACAGGAACAGAAAAGAATGAGCGGAGAATACAGCAAGCAACCTTTTAATAATTTTATTACTGCACTCGAACAAAAAACAGATTACAAATTCTTCTTTAATCCTGTCCAAACAGACAGTCTTATTATTACTATTTCATTCTCTAATAAAACAATCGCTGAAATTCTTGATGAGGTTTTTCGTGGTTCTGATTATCGATACTCAATTGATCCAAACCTCTATATATACATTACTCTTCGTGAGCCAATTCTTACCGAGCTTCCATCTAACTTTTTTTCTGGGGGTAGCCTATCGGATAGTATAGGGCAGAGAAAAGAAAACGCTCGCTTTGAAGAGGCTGAAAAAGTGAAAGTTGAAAAACTTACCATTATTGGAACACGTGGTACAAACAATAAAAGTACAGCTACTATCGCGGGTTACATACGGAGCATAAAAACGGGCGAGCCTGTAATTGGCGCTTCGGTGCTTATAGAAAAGCCATTAATTGGAGTAGCATCAGATGCTAATGGTTATTACTCAATAACACTTCCTAAGGGAACCCAACAACTGAAAATTCGAAGCATTGGAATGAAAAGCATCGATCGGAATGTACTGCTTCATTCCGATGGGAAAATGAACATTGAAATGGATGAAGATGTGCTTCCATTAAAAGAAGTTGTAGTGGAATCAGAAAAAGATGAGCGAGTTCTTGGATTACAAATGGGACTTGAAAAAATTGATATCAAAACTATGAAGCAGATTCCCGTGGCACTGGGCGAAGTGGATATTTTAAAAGCCGTACTCACCTTGCCGGGTGTGCAATCCGTAGGTGAGGCTACTGTTGGTTTTAACGTACGTGGTGGTGCTACCGATCAAAATCTGATTTTATTTAATGATGCGACTATTTATAATCCATCGCACTTATTTGGGTTCTTCTCAGCTTTTAATGCTGATCTTATTAAAAATGTAGAACTGTATAAAAGTGGAATTCCTGCCGAGTATGGTGGACGGATTTCTTCCGTGCTTGACATTTCAACACGTGAAGGAAATAAGCGCAAGTGGGCAGGTTCCGGTGGTATTAGTCCTATCACGGGCAGGTTTGCGTTGGAAGGTCCTATTACAAAAGATAAAAGTTCCTTCCTGATTGGGGGTCGTTCTACTTATTCTGACTGGCTATTAAAAAAAATTCCTTCTTCAAATTTTCAAAACAGCAAAGCCTCTTTCTATGATTTGAATTTGGCAATTGCTCAAGAAATAAATAACAAAAACAACCTCTACATCTCTGGATATATGAGCAATGACCGTTTCAAACTTCAGGGCGATACTACTTATAGTTATAGCAATCGGGCAGCCTCCATTAAATGGAGACATATCTTTAGCAATAAGTTACTGGGAACATTAACAACCTCCTATAGTGGTTACGATTATACTATCAGCAGCTCCAAAAAACCTGTCAACGCCTTCGATCTTTCTTATACAATTGATCAGTTAAATGCAAAAGTTGATTTCAATTATTTTTTAAGTTCCAAACATACGATCGGATTTGGTGCCGGAACAATTCACTACAAGCTTGCTCCAGGCTCCTTGCAACCAACCGGTAATGAATCATTAGTTGTTCCTGATATATTGCCGAGCGAACAAGCTTTGGAAAGTTCCGTGTATGTAGGCGATAATTTTGAAGTAACTCCGCAACTTTCTCTCTATGGAGGGTTAAGATATTCATTCTTTCAAAACAGAGGTCCACGCAATTTATTTGTTTATCAGCCCGGAAGTCCAAAAGATGTAAGTACGATTATTGATACCGTTTCATTTCCCTCAGGTAAGAAAATTTCTAACTCAAGCGGCCCGGAAATCCGACTTTCAGCCCGCTATAGTGTTTCCAGAAATACATCGGTTAAAGTAAGCTACAATCGCCTGCGGCAATACATTCAAATGTTATCAAACACAACTGCCATTGCGCCAACTGATATTTGGAAATTGAGCGATCCATATGTAAAACCACTCATTGGCGATCAAATTTCTGTGGGGTACTATCACTCTATGAAAAAGTCCATTGAGTTTTCCGTGGAAGCCTATTATAAGATTATGCATAACTTTCTTGATTATAAAGGAGGTGCCGAACTTATCTTAAACCATCACATTGAAACAGATATTCTCAATGCAGAAGGCAAAGCCTACGGTGCTGAGTTCTTAGTGAAAAAGGCAAGCGGTAAACTGAATGGCTGGCTGAGCTACACTTACTCTCGATCTTTACTCAAAACAGCCGGAGAAACCGATAGTGAAACCATTAACCGGGGTGAATATTATCCAAGTAATTATGATAAGCCTCATGCATTCAATTTTATTGGTAATTACAAGTTTAACAGACGATTCAGCATGTCTTTAAATATGGTTTATAGCACAGGCCGACCCATTACGTTACCAATAGCTAAATACACGCTCGAAGGATCTAATAGGTTGCTATACTCAGATCGCAACCAATATCGAATTCCGGATTATTTCCGTTCAGATTTTTCACTCAATATTGAGGGAAATCATAAAATAAAAAAACTGGCTCATAGCTCATGGAGTTTATCCGTATATAATCTTACTGGAAGAAGAAATGCTTACTCTGTATACTTCACCTCTGAAAATGGTGTGGTGAAGGGGTATAAGCTTTCTATTTTTGGTAGCGCTATTCCAACCATTACTTATAATTTTAAATTCTGATAGTGAAAAGAATAGCTTTAATATTGATTCTTTTTACCAGTTGCATAGATCCATATACTCCGCCTATTGTTGAGCAGGATCTTGGGGCATTAGCGATTGATGGGTTTATTGACGTTTTTGGAGAAAGTACCATTCTTCTAACGCGATCTCAAAATATTTCTGACAACAGGATGCCCATAATTGAAAATGGTGCTTCTGTTTGGCTTGAGGATGAGTTAGGTACAAAGTTTTTGCTTTCAGAACTGGAACCTGGAAAATATGTACTTCCTCAGCAACCATTTCCGGCAACCAATTATAAATTAATGGTTAGAACCCAAAACTCAAAGGAATATCAATCGGATTTTGAACCAGTAAAAATTAGTCCTCCTCTTGATAGCATAAGCTGGAAAATAACAGACGATTTAGGTGTAGAAATAAGTGTAAATACCCATGACTTTGAAAATGAAGAAGGGTTTTACCGCTGGACCTACGAGGAAACGAACTCTTATATTTCAGCATTTAACTCCGCTTTCATTTATAATTATACCACACGCAAGGTTGAGTTGAGAAACGACAATATTTATAGTTGCTGGCGAACAAAAAAATCATCAGATATTCTCATTGAATCTTCTGTTCGACTTTCCAAAAATATTATAAGCAATTTTACTCTTCGTTATATAAAACAAAATTCAGAATTGTTGCGGTTTAGATACAGTATACTTGTTAATCAGTATTCCATTACCGAAAAGGCTTTTAATTATTGGAGGCAACTTCGCAAAAACTCGGAAGACCTTGGTACTTTATTTGGACCCACGCCAACGCAACTAAGCGGAAATTTTAAATGTCTAAGTGACCCCTCAGAAACTGTTTTGGGATATTTTTATATTAGTTCGGTTACTTCAAAGCGAATTTTCATCTCGAGTTCAGAACTACCCACACCATCTTATTATGAAACTCCGTATGCAGGATGCGAACAAAGCGAGCTTAGATTAGCGGACGTTCCCAATTTCACTGGTCCCTTCTTACTAACTGCTGAAATACCCGATGGATTTGGCCCTGCCATTCTAGGTTATTATTATTCACCGACACAATGCGTAGATTGTCGTCTAAGTGGAGGCACAAATGTTAAACCTGATTTTTGGCCGTGATGAAAAGAATTGCACTTGCATGTTGTTTTATTATCCTGGCTAATGGATTGGCAACAGCTCAATCAACACTCAACTCATTTGTAAAAAAAGCAACAGATTTTAATACAGCTCATTATCAGGAAAAAGTTTTTGTTCACTTAGATCATTCATTCTATCTAGCCGGTGAAACCGCTTGGTTTAAAATTTACCTGGTGGATGGGATGCTGCACCTACCAGCCACAACAAGTACAGTTGTTTATTTAGAAATTTTTGATCGCAAGAATATCCCCATCATCCAAACAAAAGTTAGCATTCAAGATGGAAGAGGGAATGGATCTGTCGCGTTGCCTGCATCGCTAGATTCAGACAATTATACCGTGCGCGCATATACGAACTGGATGAAAAACTTTAATCCTGATTTTTATTTTCAGGAAGTAATCAGCATCGTAAATCCATTTCGAAGCCTTGTAAAGACACCAATGGTACCAGACAGTAAGTTGGATATTCAATTCTTTCCGGAAGGAGGACAATTGGTGGAAGGCATAACAAGCAAGATAGCCTGCCGGGTTGTTTCAGAAGCCGGACAGGGATTAGATTATCATGGATTTATTCTTTCGGCTCAAGGCGATACAATAGTCCGCTTTAACCCTTTAAAATTTGGAATCGGTAGTTTTAAATTTAAACCCAATGCAAATGAATCCTATCAAACTATAATTATTCACGAAGAGAAAAAATACAAAACAAATCTTCCTGCAATACAATCAACAGGGTATTCGCTGCAGGTAACTGATACTTCTGAGAATAGATTTTATGTAAAAGTTAGAAGTAAAGGAAAAGAGGGTGCAACTCAAATTCATTTGATTGCACATACCCGGCAGGTAATCAAGTTCACTGCTTCTCAAAATTTAATAAATGGATCGGCCGATTTCATGGTTCCTAAAAACGTACTTGGTAGAGGCATCTCTAGCTTAACCCTCTTCAATGGTGAATTAAAACCAATCTCAGAAAGATTAGTCTTCATTGAGCCATCCAATAAAATTGCTGTAAGCATTACTTCCAATAAATCAACGTATGCAATCCGCAATAAAATAGAATTAACTATTTCACCCAAGCAAAAAATAAATAATGCCGCTAGTCTTTCACTGGCAGTTTATAGAAATGATTCTTTACAGAACGATGTTGCAGACATTCAAAGTTCGTTATGGCTAACGAGCGAATTAAAAGGCAACATTGAAAGTCCCGGTTATTATTTTTCCAATGAAGTAAATGTAACCAAGGCTATAGATAATCTCATACTTACGCATGGCTGGAGTAGATTTCGGTGGGAAGATGTAGATAAGCCAGCAGAACCGATTAAATTTTTACCTGAACTAAGAGGTCATCTTGTTTCCGGAATCATAAAAGACAGAACTACCAGAAACCCAATGCAAGGAGTCACAATGTATTTAGCGTATCCGGATAAATCTGTTCAGGTTTATAATGACATAAGTGGCGAGCAAGAAAATTTCCTTTTTGAAACCCGGAATCTATTAAATAGAAAAAAACTATTCGTCCAAATCTCACAACCTGACAGTCTTATTCGAATCGAGATGACGCCTCCTTTCTCCAACCTATTTGCATCTCAATCATTCCCCACTTTTAATCTTCCAACCCTTATTGCTAACCAACTTACTGCCAGAAGTATCGCAATGCAAGTGGGTGATGCTTTCAAAGTACAACCTGAAAAATATAACTCTATCAGCGATAGTTCTTCCTTCTATGGAAAACCTTCTGAACATTATAACCTCGATGATTATACGCGTTTTCCGGTAATGGAAGAAGTAATGCGAGAATATGTAAAGGGTGTGCGCTTAAGGAAAAAGGATGGGAAATTCATCTTTCGCGTAAATGATAATCTTAAAGGAGCTGTATTTGAGAATGAACCACTCGTGTTACTGGATGGTGTACCCATTTTCAATACCGATAAATTTATGACCATGGATCCACTCAAAATAAAATCCATTGATGTAATGACAGGTAAGTATTATTTAGGGGCACTTTCATTTGACGGCATTGTAAGTTACAGAACCTATACTGCAGACTTGGGTGGATATCAAGTTAGTTCGAATACATTTACGCTCGATTATGAAGGGCTGCAGGCACAAAAAGAATTCTTCTCTCCCCGCTACGAAACCGTTAAAGAACAAGAAAGCAGGCTGCCCGATGCAAGACATCTATTGTATTGGAATCCGAACATAATCCTATTCAACGATCAAAAGTTATTCGATTTTTATTCATCCGACCAACCCGGAATTTATAAGGCTGTTCTTCAGGGAATTTCAGAAGATGGAAATCCCATCGTAGAACAATACACATTTACAGTAAGTCCTTACTTTAAATAAATCGGTCAGCTTTTTTTATTCGTTCAGGGTAAATCATTTACTTGTGCAAAACTTATAGATAAGTGTCTCCTTCTCGTATTGCCGTTAAACTTGTTTTTTTTATTAATGGTTTTGTACATGCAAACCTGGCGGCACGCTTTCCACGTATTCAGGAAATGTTCGCCATCGATAAAGGTACGTTGGGATTCGTCCTACTATCAACTTCAGTAGGCGCACTTATTGCCATGCCCTTTACAGGTTGGCTCATCATTCGAAATGGAAGCAGACGCATAGGAATTATTTCAGTCTTTGTCTATTGTTTGTTCGTGCCACTGGTTCCACTCATGCCAGGTTTAATCGGGCTAGTAACAATATTTTTCATTATGGGTGTAACCGCTGGCATGCTCGATGTGTCGATGAATTCGCAAGCCGTAATGGTTGAACAACAGCACGGCAAACCCATCATGACATCCTTTCATGCATTGTTTAGTTTAGGAATGGTAGCCGGGGCTGGATGCGGTGCGCTCTTTATTAAATTGGAAACTACCTTACTAACTCATCTAACCATTATAGTTATCCTAAGCATTTTGGGTTCTGTATGGGCTCGCTATCATCTGATACACGATAAACCGGCAGAAAAAAAATCAGATGAGCCAGCGTTTCGCTTACCCAATGCCGCCATGGTTGGGATTGGTGTTATTGCTTTTTGTTGTATGTTGGGTGAAGGCGCGATGGCCGATTGGAGTACGATCTATATGGAGAACATTGCACATGCCAGCAAAGCATTGGCCCCTATCGGACTATCTGCATTTGCATTAGCTATGACAACCGGTCGGTTTTTCGGTGACTCGGCCCGCGCCAAATTGGGTGACCGTAAACTATTAGTAGTGTGCGGACTTATCTCAACAGCCGGCATTCTATTTACGATTTCATTCATTCACCCATACGCAGTTATTTTTGGCCTGTTCGTTACGGGAGTAGGATTGTCATCGGTTGTTCCTATTGCTTACAGCATAGCCGGCAACACAAAAGATCTTCCCCCAGGCGTGGGTCTGGCTATGGTGACTACCGTTGGATATTCCGGTTTTCTTTTTGGTCCGCCCATTATCGGGCTTATTGCCGATTGGCAATCGTTGCGCATCGCGTTGGGGGTAGTTGCTATTCTTTTTATTATTATGACCTTTCTTAGCGCTCGTTATAAATCTTAATTTCAACGCATGAACATTCAACGCATAGAACATGGCTCGAAAGGTGCTTTTATTATTAAAGAAAATAATGAACGCCTTGCTGAAATGACTTATTCCAAAGCCGGTGATAAGTTGATTATTATCGATCACACCGAAGTATCCGATGTATTGAGAGGAAAAGGGGCCGGCAAACAACTCGTTCAAGCTGCGGTAGAATATGCAAGATCAAATCAATTAAAGATTCTTCCGTTGTGTCCGTTTGCTAAAGCTGTCTTTGATAAAACACCGGAGTTTACCGATGTGCTGAGCTGATTTATTCAAATGCCACTCATTCCTTCTACGTATAAAACTCCACCCTATTATCTTTTTAACAGTCATGCCGAAACTATAGTACCTAGTATTTTTCGCACCATAGAAGGTAAGTACGAACGGGAAAGACTTGAGCTTACCGATGGAGATTTTGTTGATCTTGATTGGATGCGAAAGGGTAACAAAAAGCTTGTTATTATAAGTCATGGCCTGGAAGGAAGCAGTAGCCGGCATTATGTTAAAGGCATGGCAAAATATTTTTATGACCATGGGTGGGATGCGCTGGCCTGGAATTGCCGCGGGTGCAGTGGGGCTATAAACCGCTTACCACGATTTTATCATCATGGCGCCACGGAAGATATTGCAGCTATAGTTGATCACGCTATCCACATGAAGTATGAACACATTTCGCTTGTTGGATTTAGCATGGGTGGCAGTATGTCGTTAAAATATTTGGGTGAGCGTAAGGGGAAAGTCCCCGCACAAGTGAAATCAGCAGCAACTTTTTCTGTGCCGTGTAACCTCAAGTCAAGTGCAACTGAACTGGACAAACCATCCAAGCGATTCTATCTCAATCGGTTTTTAAAAAAACTGGAAAAGAAAATTCGCGCCAAAGCAATACTCTTTCCAGAGCAAATCTCATCCACAGGTTTTGAGAAAATTAAAACCTTTTGGGAGTTTGATAATCGATATACTGCTCCCCTTCATGGATTTATAAACGCAGATGATTTTTATGCCCGAGCTTCCTCGGGCCCCTACATCGAATCGATTGAAATACCCACACTGATTGTTAATGCCCTTAATGATCCCTTCTTACCCGATGCGTGTTACCCGGTTGAGATTGCAAAAAATCATTCGCATGTATATTTAGAAACCCCCACCTGTGGTGGCCATGTTGGGTTTTCTTTGCACGGCACTACTGAAAGTTGGATGGAAAGACGAGCGTATGAGTTTGTTGAATCTGTGAAAGAGCAACGGGTGCTTTATGAATGAATTGACAATTAGCACAATGCAGTTGACAATGCTTTTTGAATTCTATTCCATACGCTGTCAACTGAACTAATTGTCAATTGAAGTCAGTTTTGTACCTTCATTCCTTAAAATAAAAAATATGAAAAGTGTTTTAGTAGTTTTTCTTCTTGCCTTATCAATCAACACGATTGCCCAAACAAAGGATGGCGTGCTTGATTTGAAAAAACATAAAATCGTGATGCAGTTCACCAACAGTGATTCCGTATCGCAAGCATCGGTAGTAAACCAGGTAGGAAATATTCGTGCGTTATGGCCCAATGCCCAAATAGAAGTAGTTTGCCATGGTGGCGGGTTAGACTTGTTGCAGTCTTCAAAATCAAAAGCCGCTAACGGAGTTGCTGAGTGGACGGGTAAAGGGGTTGTATTTGCCGCGTGCAACAATACTATGAAACGTAGAAATATCACCCAGGCAGACTTACTACCAACTGCCACTGTAGTTCCTTCGGCTATGATTGAACTGACTTTGAAACAAGAGAAAGGTTGGGCATATGTAAAAGGGGCGCATTAGGATTGGTAATCGTCAACTAGCGAGTATGGGCAAGCACAATACAAAAAAAATATCAGTTAAATTCTTTGAATTCAACAACGCAGAGGTTTTAGAGTTTAATTCGCATTTTAGTTTTCAAACTACGTTTCGGTGTAGGGGTGGAAATGGAGTCGATTGATCTTTTACATTTCGCTGCATTTTTAAGCCATCCTATACTCTGCCACGGTTTATGCACGAGCCGTTAATGGCAAGTGTAACAGACAACAGTAACAACAAACAATGGAAAATATACTATTTGACTTTATATCAAAATACATTTCCCTGACAGATGATGAAAAAAACGCTATCGTTTCTTTAGACATATTTCGTTCTTTTAAAAAAGGGACGACTTTACTCAAAGAGGGACAAAAATCGAAAGAAAGCTACTTTGTTCTAAAAGGCTGTATTCGCACCTATTATATTCTAGATAGTGAAGAAAAAACTACTGCGTTCTACACAGAAATGGAAGTTTTTACACCCCCTTGTGTAGTAAGCAAAACTCCGTCCGAATATTATGTATGTTGTACAGAAGACAGTATACTTTTAGTCTCCAATTCTGATATGGAAGTAGAAGTAAACTCCAAATTTCCAAAGTTTGAAATCATGTGTAGAATATTGTCAGAAGAATTGTTGGCTAAACAGCGAATAGACTTTGACGAGTTCAAGACATCGTCCCCTGAACAACGATACTTGAATTTGATGCAATCACGACCAGACCTTATTCAGCGTGTTCCACAACATCAATTAGCGAGCTATCTAGGTATCAAACCCCAATCTTTAAGTAGACTAAGAGCAAGAATTCTAGAAAAAAAGAGCTAAAACGTATTTCTTAACTTAAGTGAACGAGGTGTAGCATCTCGCCAATCTACTTTTGCAGCATTGTTTAAAATATAAAGACATGCAAAAGAAAATGTTAAGGATTGGACTTGCCTTAGTGCTGGCAAGTAGTTTACAGGTGAATGCACAATATGCCAAACAAGACAGTACTTACAAAAGTTGGTTCGTTGGGAGTTCACTTCTGATGTTAGGAAATTTTATTCCTAATGACCAAAATCCTCCTGAATATATACAATTAAATGTTGGATATAGGATAACACCTAAAGATGTTGTTTCCTTTAGATTTAAAAGATCCATTTATGCTTGGCCTTTAGGTATCCCTTTTGGACCTTCATTTGATGCACCCGGGCTAAACTATCCCGGACATGCACGCATACTTGCACCTCAAATTGGATACCAGCGATTTTGGTGGAAAGGACTCTATACATCTGTTTATGTACTGAATGCTTTTGAAAAATACATGGATGAGAATAAGAAGAAGATTGGAAATGGATTCACATTATATACAGACTTTTATTTAGGTTATCAATTTAAGTTTTTTAACAACCGCTTCTTTTTTGAACCAGCTATTGGAATTAGTTATTGGCCTGTAAGAACTAATGTTCCAGAACCTTTTAAAGCAGTAGAACAAAAATGGTCTAACTACTTTATTCAACCTGGGCTTGACTTTGGGTTTAACTTTTAGGATCCCTAATTGCAGCTTCCCCGATTCACGGAGGAACACTACAGTGGTTTTGTCACTTTCTTTGTCAGGAGAACAATAACTGTGAGTACCCAAGTAGTTGAATTCACTAGGCAAATGGGAGTTCATTAGGTATCACTTGTCTCGAATAGATTTAAATGTAAAAGATGAATCGTTTAACATCAATTAAAAAAGAATGCAAAAGAAAATATTATTCATAGGTTTTGTTTTAATGATAACGAGTACGCCCCAGCTCAGAGCACAATATGCTAAGCAAGACAGCGCCTACAAACGGTGGTTCATCGGAAGCACAGTGTTTTTATTAGGTAACTTGGCTCCTGTAAATCCCCCCGACTTCGCTCAACTCAATTTAGGCTATCGGATAACAGGTAAAGATGTAATTACATTAGAACCAAAAACCTGGAAATACGCCTGGCCGAATGGTATTCACCCATTTTTTAACAAATCATACGGAAAGCCGGAAGAAAAATTTCCGGGGTATATTCGTGAGTATGGCTTATCAGTGTCTTACCAACGATTTTTGTGGAAAGGTTTATATGCCGAACTTAATGTAATGCCTTCTTTACAAGATTTTGTGAACGACCACGGTAAAAAAATTGATAATGGTTTTCAGATTTTTAACACCTACCGTATTGGTTATCACATCAAATTTTTTAAAGACAGATTTTTTATTCAACCATCCATAGCAATTACGCACCGTGCTTATCATACAAAAATGCCTGATGGATTTAAACAGCAAGACGATAAATGGTCGAGATTTGTCTTCGGAGAACCGGGATTACATTTTGGGTTTAATTTTTAGTTGATAATTATGATACCTAAAAAACTCTATGCTGATTATTTCCTTGGGTTCTGCTACACAAATACATGACGACCGCTCAGTATATAAGTTCTCTCTAAAATAGTACAGTTTAAAATCAATTCCCTTTCCACCCTGGTCCTCTTACCACTCTGCCTGGTTTTGCCCCGGTGTGCTCGCCATTTGCCAGCACGTGTGTGCCGTTTACAAACACGTGTACCATGCCCGTGCTGTATTGATGAGGCTTCTCAAAGGTTGCGTGATCCTGAATTTTTGCCGGATCGAAAATAGCCAGATCGGCATAGTAGCCAAGGTGCAACAAGCCACGCTTTTTAATTTTCAAATTGATGGCCGGAAATGATGTTAATTTGCGAATGGCTTCTTCCATAGAAAGGACTTTTTCATCGCGCACATATTTACCTAACACACGTGCAAAATTTCCATACGCGCGCGGATGCGTGCTCGATTTAAGAAATACACCTTCTGTGGCTGGTGATTCCGCATCCGATCCAAAACTTAAATAGGGCAAAGCCAACTGTCGTTTTATGTTTTCTTCACTCATCATAAAATATGCAGTGCCTACACGCGTGCTGTCGGCTATTACTAAATCCATCGCAGTTTCTTCTGGGCTCTTACCATAAATCTTTGCAACCTCAGCCAGTGTCTTTCCCGTAAATTGTTTCAACGAATCATTTGCAAAGCCTAATAATAAAACACGGTCAGGACTCCCCGCCATTAATAAAAGATTCTCCCACGTATCGGAAGGTTTGCGCATTTCTTCCAGTGCCTTCTTCCTGATTTTTGGATCTTGTAAACGCTTGATCCAAACTTTAATTCCACCTTCTTGCACCCACGGTGGCATTGAGGCATCGAGTCCGGTTGCTCCTGCAGGATACGTGTACATGTCGGCTGTAATTTTTAACCCTTCTTTATTGGCCTTATCAATTTTTGCCAGCACCGAATCCAGTTTCCACCAGTTGTTATTACCCGCCATCTTTAAATGATAGATCTCAGCAGGAAGCTTCCCTTCGCGTGCTATGCGAATGGTCTCATCCACCGCACCAAATATTCCGTTGCCTTCGCTACGCATGTGTGTGATGTACATACCATTATATTCGCCTGCCACTTTACACAATTCAATCAACTCTTCCGTAGAGGAATAATTAGCAGGAGCATAAATTAACGAAGAGCCCACACCCAGCGCTCCTTCTTCCATCGCTTGCTTCACCAAATCTTTCATGCGCTGCATTTCCTCCGCATTAGACAATCTGTTTTCATAACCCAATTCATGCACACGAGCTGTAGTAGCTCCAATAAACGAAGCAACATTAGGAGTAATGCCTCTGCGCTCCAGCGACTCCAGGTATTCGCCCAAGGTAGTCCAATCAATTTCGTATTTCCAATCGGGGTTGCGATTCATATCCGCCACGGCATCAGCTTTCATCCGGTCATTCAACGGTCCCATCGATGATCCCTCTCCAAATACTTCAAGCGTTACTCCTTGCCGGATATCGGCTTGTGATTTGCCATCCACGATCAACGATTCGGTTGCCCAACTCAACATATTGATAAACCCCGGTGACACAGCAAGGCCGGTGGCGTCAATTTCTTTTTCAGCAGTTGCTTTCGATAGATCACCAATAAAAGCAATCGTATCTGCATTAATTCCTATATCGGTAATTACACCTGCTGTCCCCGATCCATCATATACAGTTCCACCACGAATAATAACGTGATATTTTTGTTTCTGGCAAGCACTTAAAACAAAAAGGAAAAAAAAGAGGTACAGAAGTTTTTTCATGGTATTTATCTTTATGAATTTTAATGTTAGCCCTGATGGGCTTTACAAACTTTGCTCATTTAATTATCGGAAATTTAAAAGTAGAAGTTATCGGGATACGTTTCCCCGTGGCTTGCGACTCGCGTGCGGCTTCAATGATCTCTAACACATGCAAGGCATGTTCCACGGCAATCAAGGGTTGAGTGTCTAGTGCCATGCTCTCAGCAATAACAGAAGCGCCTTGCTCCCATACATAAGAATCGGTATCTGTTGCATAGCGAATCGTCTTTTCATTATCCACACTCGCCATATCTACGCCAAACGGTGCCCAGTCATAGCCAATCAAATTCATATTACCTTTGGTTCCCCATATAGAAATGGTGGGTTTGTCTTGCCCTTCTCCCTCATGTCCATACGGATCGAAGTAATTAAAACCGCACTGCATATGGGAGAGTGTACCATTTGCATGCTGCATTATCACCATAGCGTTATCCTCAGCCTCAACAATAATTTTTCCTTTGTTGTCTACGGTGCGTTCGGCAGTAATAATACTGGTCATTGCAACTATTGCTTTTGCAGGGCCCAGCAATCCCGTAAGCGTAGCAAGATTATAAACCCCTAAATCGGGCAAACTACCCCCGCCTTTCTCATAAAAAAATGCGGACCATGTTGGGCCTAAATGACCATAATGAGCGTGCGCTGCTGAAACTTTTCCAAGCTTCCCTTCTTGAATCGCCTTCGCCATAAAAGCAAACTGTGGACTATTGACAACAGCTGGTGAACCCCAGATTTTTACGCCCTGCTTTTTTGCAAGTGCTACCAACTCTACTCCTTCACGATAGGAATTGGCCAAGGGTTTCTCGCTCCACACATTTTTGTTTGCGCTAACGGCCTGCTTGTTTAAACGACCGTGTTCCTGCATGTTTGTTAAGTTCACTAACAAATCAAATGATGAGCCGGCCAATAGCTTGTCTATGTGATCATATTGATGAGGGACATTATACTTTTCGGCAGCGGCTTTTGCCCTTTCGGGAATGATGTCACATACACTCACCAATTCAACATAGTTGGATTTTGAAAGGTGCGGCAAATACATAGTTGATACACTTCCACACCCAATCACACCTATTTTTATTTTACCGCCCCTCGCAAAATTATTGGAAGTACCAAGATAAGGCGCCAGTATACCAGCCACGACTAATGTGCTGCTACGTTCAATAAACTGTTTACGAGTAATCATACAATTCGATTTAAGAAGGAAGATACAAAAAAATGAAAAAGGATTAAGCTGACTTTGTTCTACATTGAATTCACTCTTCCCATTCGCAGAAAAAGAGGAAATGTAACACACATGGAACCCTCTCCCCACCAAGGTGAAATTTCCTCTATAAGTTTCTTCACAGGATTGATTTCATTCACTTGCATATATTTTCTAACAGCCGACCATGTGGTGAGGTATCCTGCTAGTTGCTCGATCGTCCACTCAAAAGAAAAATCAAAAGGTGGTGCTACTATTTCTTCAAACGGAAACGGAATGGTTTTATATTGCTCATCAATAAGGTGTCTCTCCTTATCCCAGTAAGACCCGACAACATTTCTATAGAAGTTATAAAGAAGTGAATCTATTTCAGGGGTAATGCTTAACAAACTATATCCCCACACAGCGAGAATTGCATTGGGCTTGCTCAATCGGTGCACTTCTTGATAGAATGCATTGATATCGAACCAGTGTATCGCTTGCGAGACTGTCACCAAATCGAGACTCCTGTCAGCAAAATTAGTCCTCTCACTGCACACGGAATAAAAAATAGTGTCTGCCTTGAATGCTTGTTCAATTTGTTTGGCGCTGATGTCCGTAGCCAGCACTTTTTTAAATCTGGTACTTAATACCCGTGCCGATTGGCCATTGCCGGTTCCACAATCCCAGGCGGTGTTAAAGGTATGAACATGCGAAAAGATAAACTCATACAGAGCACTCGGATACGTGGGACGAAATTGAGAGTAAAGTTTTGAGTGCTCAGAAAATAAATCTTTCATATTGGTTGCTGTTGATAACCTGGCCCTCGAACACAACGACCCGGTTTCGCGCCTGTATGATTTCCATATTCAAGCACTTGCGCACCATTTACAAATACATGTATTATACCATCCGCATAGTGATGTGGCTGATCAAACGTGGCATTATCCTTTACCTTGGCGGGATCAAAGATCACTACATCGGCATAATTACCAACCTTCAAACTTCCCCGCTTATTAAGTTTTAAATTTGATGCCGGCAACGAGGTAAGTCTGCGGACAGCTTCTTGTAGCGTTATCACATTTTCCTCGCGCACATATTTACCTAACAACCTGGCAAAACTGCCATACGTACGCGGATGCGTTGGATCGTCTGTATAAGGTGGTTCATTGGGAATAGAAGATGCATCGGAACAGATGCTGACAAATGGAAGTTTCAACATCTTTTTTACATTTTGTTCAGAAATCAAAAAGAAGATAGCAGCAATCCCTGACTTATCTTCCACAATAAGATCAAGCATGGTTTCATTGGCATTTTTCCCGTGCAGTATGGCTACTTCACTTAATCGTTTACCGCGATACAGTTTGTTTAAAGAATCCTTCCTGAACCCAATGAGCATAACGTCCTTGGGGTCAGAGTTTTTTGTTGGGATTCCCAATCGCAATTCCTCCAATACTTTTCTCCTCGTTACCGGGTTTCTTAATCGCTTGCGCATGGCGGGTGCCCCTCCTGCCTGCACCCATGTAGGCAGCCGCGCAGTAAGTGAGGTGCCACTGGCATTGTACGTATACATGTTGGCAGTAATTTTCAATCCCGCTTTTTGCGCACTGTCAATTTTTGCAAGTACGGTATCTACCTTGTTCCAGTTCCAGGTGTTATTAATTTTTAAGTGATAGATCTCAGCCGGTACATTCGCTTGCCGCGAAATAGTAAACACTTCGTTAAGGGCCGAATAAATTTTATCGCTTTCGCTGCGCATGTGCGTGATGTACATTCCGTTATACCTGGCTACCACGTTGCATAACTCAATGAGTTCATTCGTATCGGCATAATCAGCAGGAGCGTAGATAAGAGAAGATCCTAATCCCATAGCACCTTCTTTCATCGCATCTTCAACCAATTGCTTCATGCGCTTTAGTTCATTTGGATTTGGCAGCTTGTTTTCATATCCCAATACATAATTTCTAACCGTAGTAGCTCCAACAAAAGAAGCAAAGTTGGTAGCTACTCCTTTCTTTTCTAACGTGAGAAAATATTCATCAAGGGATGCCCAGAGAGAATCGTTTGCATCTTTTTTTCTTCGCGGCCCCGGGCTCCACCCTTCACCAAAAACTTCCAGAGTTACACCTTGTTTAATATCGCTCATGGATCGTCCATCTTTCAGCAACGAGCCATCGGCCCAACTAAGCATATTTATAAAACCCGGTGCTACTGCAAATCCGGTTGCATCAATCTCTTTTATACCTTTCTTGTCAGATAAATCTCCAATTGCAACAAGTGTATCCGCACGAATGGCAACATCTCCCGTAAAAGGATTTCCGCCCAACCCATCATAAATCATTCCGTTGCGAATGATTAATTCATAATCCGGCTTTTGTTCGGAACAAGAAAAAACAAGCCCCGCTACCGCAATTATAAAAAATGTTCTTAAAGTTCTACTCATTCTCAGACAGGAGCAATCGATCTAATAATTCTTTAAAAAGTTTAGCGGCCAGCATAGCAGTTATTCCCGATGCATCGCGTGTTGGGTTAAATTCAACCAGATCAGCCCCCACCAAATTACCTTTTACCGATTGAATAATATTGATCACCTCACGACTGGTGAAGCCTCCTGGTTCGTGATGTGAAACTCCAGGGGCAAAAGCCGAATCAATGGCGTCTATATCCAATGAGAGATAAGTTGGTCCTTGAAAATGGAATTGAATTGTGTTGTTCCAATCCTTCATTTCAAAAATCTCCACCCCAAAGCGAGTTGCCTGCTCCCGCTGATGTTTACTTAATGTACGAATACCCACCTGCACCAATCGTACAGCCAACTCCTCTTCCATAATTCTTGCAAAAGGACACGCATGTGAATATTTATCACCTTCAAATGAATCATACAAATCGGCATGTGCATCTATGTGCAGAATATTTAACCGACCATACTTTTTTGCAAATGCTTTTACAACCGGATATGTGATTGAGTGATCGCCACCAAGTGTAAGTACTCTATGATCTTGTGTAAGCAGATTTTGGATAGAATTTTCCAGCAAAGACAATGGATTTCCCGCATCAAAAGCAAGATCTCCTGCATCTAACCAAATGCCTATTTCACTTAAATCAATGCCTCGTTCTGTAAAATAATTCGATGAATTGGAATGAAATGCCTTCCTTATTTCGTTGGGAGCCTGGGCCGGGCCACGAAGAAAAGAAGAGGCTGCATCGAAAGGGACACCCAAAACAGAGATCATATCAGAATAAGATTATCGTGTTAATAAGATACGAGTACCAATTTAGGCTAAATGCACAATTGTTTAACAGTTATTTGAATTCAGTCCATCAAAAGAATTTTGTACCTTTACAGCCTCTTCTGCTTTGAGATATGATAGTTCTGCTACCTTATCCCGAATCCCAAGGGATTAAAACCAATTACAAGGACTAACAAAAAAACATGGCCAGACCGCAAGAAACGTTTAACAAAAAAGAATTAGAGAAAAAAAGACTTCAAAAAAGGAAGGAAAAAGAACAACGGAAAGAAGACCGAAAAGCAAATGCTAAGGAAGGCTCATCTTTTGAAGACATGCTAGCTTACGTTGATGAATACGGAAACATCTCTTCAACACCTCCAGATCCGTTGAAGAAGAAATCAACCATCAAAACAGACGATATTGTACTCGGTTCACGTAACAATGGGTCGGTAAATCAGGCTGGAGGAGCCACCAGACAAGGGCGTGTTACCTTCTTTAATACCTCAAAAGGTTTTGGCTTTATCAAGGATACTGAAAATGGCGAGAGCATTTTCGTTCACAGCAATGGCCTCTCCACCCCTATAAAAGAAAATGATTTAGTTTCTTTCGAAACAGAGCGCGGCTTTAAAGGCCTCAATGCGGTACGTGTGAAAGTAGTTAAGTAAGAAGGCTTACGCAGAATAGATTAAGCCTCTGCTTCCTCTTCAACTTCAGGTTGAACCGTACTTACAGAAAGAGTAAACTGCTTATCCAATACAAATTCATATTTGCTGGCATCAAGTAATTCAGTTCCTTTCTTCGATTGTGAAAGCACATGTAAAAGATCTTGCGCGGTAGCGGATTTTCTGATGTCATTCAATGCACGACCCTGAAAAGCCTGCATGGTAAATGTGTATCCTTTTTCCTTGGGATTTAAAGTCTTGAATTCGTGGCCAAAAAATTTATACTGCTGAGTACCTCCCTCTGCCGCAACCATCAACTGTAAGATAGCCGGACGGTATTTACTCCACAATGAAACATACAATTGATTTGAATTTGAACTGAAAAATCTTGGACTCATTTCTTTACTTTAAAATTTAGCGGTAGATCGATTTTTTTTAACCCAGATAAGACTTTAAGTATTTGCTGCGCGAAGTATGTCTTAATCTCCGGGTTGCCTTTTCCTTAATTTGACGAACGCGTTCGCGAGTAAGTTTAAACTTGTCTCCTATTTCCTCTAAGGTCATTGGATGACCACCATTTAAACCATAGTAATCACAAATTACTTCTGATTCTCTTTCGGATAAGGTTGACAATGCTCTTGATACTTCAAGTTTGAGTGAATCCATCATGAGCGCAGCATCAGGAGTCTCTTCGCTGTTGCTTTCCAGTACATCCAGAAGTTTGTTCTCTTCACCTTGCACAAAAGGAGCATCTACAGAAATTTGTCTTCCGCCCACACTCATCGTACTTTCTACTTCTTCAATGGTCACGTCCATGATTTCAGCTACTTCGGCTGGAGAAGGTTCACGCTGAAATTTTTGTTCAAGTTCCGAAAATGCCCGCGAGATTTTATTTAATGATCCTACCCTATTTAAAGGCAAACGAACAACACGTGATTGTTCAGCAAGTGCTTGTAGAATTGATTGACGAATCCACCAAACCGCATACGAGATAAATTTGAAACCACGAGTTTCATCAAATCGCATGGCGGCTTTTATCAAACCCACATTACCCTCATTTATCAGATCGCCTAGTGTGAGTCCGTTGTTTTGATATTGCTTGGCCACTGAAACTACAAATCGTAAATTAGCCTTGGTCATCTTCTCGAGTGCAATTTGATCTCCGGCTCGAATCCGCTTCGCCAAATCCACTTCCATTTCGGCAGTGATCAAGTCTACCTTTCCTATTTCCTGTAAATATTTATCAAGAGATTGGCTCTCCCTATTTGTAATTTGTTTACTGATTTTTAATTGCCTCATAAATATTGAATGATAATGTTAGTAGTCAATAAAAGGATAATACTGGAGATTTAGTTCAAATAGGCTGAACCCCTAATTGCTTCAATAACCGCGCGTGCCCGGCTAATGCATCGGCAAACGTTCGGGCACTTTTATAGGGTAGTCCGAATTCCAGTGCAGTCTCTTTAACGATGTTAGAAATTTTTCGGTAATGTACATGGCAAATATTCGGGAACAGATGATGTTCAATCTGAAAATTGAGACCACCCACATACCATGAAAACCAGCGGCTTTTATTCCCAAAATTTGTGGTAGTTATTAACTGATGAATAGCCCAATTATTTTCAAGTTGATTTTTTTCATCCGGAAGCGGGAATTCAGTGCCTTCAATTACGTGAGCGGGTTGAAAAATTATAGCCAAAAGAAAGCCCGCGATGTAATGCATCATAAAAATACCAATCACAATTTGCCACCAGGCCAAAGGGGTTATTAAGACAGGAATTACAAAAATGTAGCTCACGTAAACAATCTTGGTGAAAATTAGTATGAGCCACTCTTTACTCACATCCGAATTGTTGGATTTAGTAAGCCCGTTCTTGTTATATCGATCTAAACGAGAGAAATCCTTAAATACCATCCATGCAATGGTCATTAATCCGTAAAGAAACCAAGCATATACATGCTGATATTTATGAATCCATTTCCATTCAGAATGGGGTGTCAACCTAAGCACACCTCTCGGACTGATATCTTCATCTTCTTCATGCACATTAGTATAGGTATGATGGAGAACATTGTGCTGAATTTTCCAATTAAAGGCATTGGCTCCAATCAAATTCATTGAATAACCAACAAAATTGTTTACCCACTTCTTTTTTGAGTAAGCACCATGATTTGCATCATGCATTACCGACAGGCCAATGCCAGCCAAACCTAGCCCCATAATAACTACTGAAAAGAGTAGCCATCCAGCACCTGAAACAACTCCACCAAGAATCAATCCATAGGGAATGAAATACATTCCAAACATGAAAAAGGTCTTAAAAATCATTTCCAGATCAGCGTGTCGATTGAGTCCGTTCACCTTAAAATACTCACCCACCCTCTTATTTAGAGTGGCCGAGAATTCGCGCTGAGAAGGTGCAAATGTTAGTGTTTTAGGGCTTTTGGTAGTTGACATTGATCTTTGTTTAAACTGTTCACCGATAACGAGTTTCCCTCATTATATATAGTAGGACAATATTTTTAGTGTCACTCCCCTACCAAAATCTGTTTCAATTGAAAAATCAGGAGGCAATACGCGTTAAACAGCTTAAAACCTTCTAAGATTTATAGAATTGATCGACAAAGATACGAAGTTTTGGGGTATTTTTTTAATGAACCCTATTATAGACGAATCTTAGTTCGAATGTCAAAAGTCTATTAAAATGACCCAATTAATCGAGGTATCGGGCTATTCCTAGTTCCAATCCTCGTAACTCAGCAAGTCCTTTTAACCTACCTATTGCTGTGTAACCCGGTAATGTCTTTTTAGTGAGATCATCCAGCATTTGATGTCCATGATCTGGCCGCATGGGAATTGAAGTTCCTATGCGCTCCATTAATAAAACAATCTCCCGCACAACTTCTGGCATATCGGTGTCACCACCCAAATGATCAGCCTCATAAAAGTTTCCCTCATTATCTCGTTTTGTGTTTCTCAAATGAAGAAAATGAATGTGGTCTCCTAATCGTCTTACCATGCCTGGTAGATCATTGCTTGGCCTAACGCCATACGAGCCCGTGCAAAAACATAACCCGTTGGCGGGAGAAGGTGCTGCGTTTATAAGTTCTTGTGCGTCTTGTTCGGTACTAACAATTCTCGGTAACCCTAGAATTGGGAATGGAGGATCATCAGGATGGATAGCTAGTTTCAATCCTAAAGATTCTGCTGTTGGAACAATCTGTTGAAGAAAATAAAAGAGATGTTCTTTCAGTTTTTTGGCATTGATATGAGCATATGTTTTGAGTGCGGTAAGTATCTGCTCTTCCGTAAAACGTTCCTCGCTTCCAGGCAACCCTAATAATGCGTTATTATAGAGTGTCTCTTTTTCGGCTGGGGTCATTTTCTCAAACCGGGTCTTTGCTTTGTTGATTTCTTCGGGCGTGTATTCTTTCTCAGCATTGGGGCGCTTTAAAATAAAAAGATCAAACGCGATAAAAGCAGATTTTTCAAAACGAAGTGCCTTACTTCCATTCGGCATGGTGAAACGTGGATCGGTGCGCATCCAATCCAATATCGGCATGAAGTTATACGTGACAACTTTTAGACCGCATGCAGCCACATTCTTTAAACTTATTTTATAATTCTCAATCCAAAGTTTATAATCTCCTGATTGTTTCTTGATATCCTCATGAACGGGTAAACTCTCAATGACTGTCCATGTTAAGCCAGCATCTTCAATTAAGTTTTTACGCTTATTGATTTCATCAACCGTCCAGATTTCACCCACCGGAATATGATGCAAAGCCGAAACTACTCCTGTACACCCTGCTTGTCTGATATCTGCGAGGCTTACCGGATCGTTCGGACCGAACCAACGCATTGTTTGTTCCATTAAAATCATATGAATAAAATATTTAGTCTCTTCAATTTAATCCTGTTTTCAAAAAACTCATTCTCACTTCCGATTTGAAGGAAGAAAGGAAACTGCAATTGTCCCGATGATAGCTAACCCGATTAAGGCTGCAAATCCATTGGCATAACTTCCGCTTTCATCCCGCAACCACCCTGCCAGCATGGGCGCGAATGCTTCTGCCAACCCATCCGCAGTAATCACCAAGCCCATCACCCTACCCATCACTTTTACTCCAAAAAGTTCAGCCGCCATTAATGGGATGATCATATAATCACCCCCCAAGGCAACGCCAAACAAAAATGCAAAAATGTAAATCACTCCGGTAATATCAGCAAAGTAAAGCATGGGAATTGCCAGCGCTACCAACGCATAAATCAACATCATCACATACTTCTTTGCAATGTGATCGGCAAGCCAACCCATTAACAAACGACCGATAATACTTGAGCCCAATACAATTGATAAAACATTGGCTGCATCTTGCTGCGAATAGTGTAAATCTATACTTAGAAATAATTTTAAGTTTTGACTCGTGCCTGCCACTGCCCCGATTGAACACATACTTCCAATAAGCAATAAATAAAAAGGCCATCCTTTAAGGATGTTTCCTAAAGGCACCTTGGGTATCAACTGATGAGTTTCGATTTGTTCAGGATTATCTTTTACAAACCAGGCCATTGGAAAAGCGATGGCAACCATAAGCAAGCCTAAAATAGCCAGTGCATTTTGCCATCCGAAATTAGTGTTGAGAGCTTTGGCAATTTGAGGAACCAACATGCCACCAACACCAATGCCAAGATAAATAATGCCCATTGCCTTGCCACGACTTTTAGTAAACCATCGTGAGACCAAAACCTGATTAGGTAGCGGCCCGCCAAACATGTAGCCCAATGCATTGAAAACATAGAACAAATAAAAATGCCAAAGCGCGGTCATCATGCTTAACCCGATCAAGGCGATGCCACCAAACATAATTCCTGTCAACATTAATCTTCTCGGGCCAAACCGATCAATGAACCAACCGGCAAAAAAACCAAACAACGGCCCAACAATTATTTTGCCTACTGCATTACCGGATGTGATGGTAGCTCTTGACCATCCAAAATCAGTTACCCAGAAATCATAAAAGAAAGGAAGGCCATAAAACATGATCCCCACTAACGAGAGCAAACTAAGAAAGCCTGTACCAGCAACCTGAAATTGTCCTTTACTTAATTTGTGTTGCTCCATTATTTAATAAGTTGGCAAGTATTTAAAGTCTTGGGATTGCTAATCCGCCATCTACCATAATAACCTGACCTGTAGAATAGGGAAAACTTCCGGAGGCCAACGCAGCAACTGCTTTGCCCACATCATCCGGGTAGCCCCAGCGTTTCTGTAGCATTAATCCTTCCTCAATCAGTTTATCGTATTTCCCTTTCACACCTGAAGTCATATCAGTGCTAATAATTCCGGGTCGTACTTCATACACAGGAATATCAAACTCACCCAACCGAACTGCAAACAATTGTGTGGCCATGCTAATGCCAGCTTTTGAAATACAATACTCTCCGCGATTAATGGAAGCAATTGTTGCCGAAATCGATGACACATTAATAATACATCCTGCAAATTCATTCGATGATTTCTTTTGTTCAATCATCCAATTTGCAGCTTGTTGAGTCAAGAAATAATTTCCTTTCAGATTAGTAGAAAGCACTTCATCAAAACTTTCTTCGGTGGTTTCCAATACATCACGTCTTTCTCTTGGCGCTATGCCTGCATTGTTTACCAACACATGCAGTCTCCCAAAATGAGTTTTGACTTTTTCTATGATACTCTTTCGATCTGCTGAAGAAGAAACACTTCCCTGACAATAGATAACGTCAGCGCCCAACCCTTTGAGTTCTTTTAAAACATCACCAACAGCAGATTCATCACGCACTCCATTGATAGCGATATCGAAACCAGCCTTAGCCAGATGTTGAGCTACCCCCAAACCAATACCCCGGCTTCCTCCGGTAATCAATGCTACAGACCTCACCCCCGCCCCCTCTCCATGTGGAGAGGGGTGACCCTCAGAACTTATTTTTTCGCTTTGCTTCATAGCTTAAATGTGCTTCCTATATTTTGGGAATATCCACCCAGCACCGCTTACTCCAACTTTCAATTCCCTTCTCTGCTAATTGAACACCACGCGCGCCATCGCGCAAATCCCAAGGAAAGGGCTCATCTTTCACCACATGTTTTAAAAATAATTCCCACTGAGCTTTGAATGCATTATCATACGATTCTTGCTCCGGTACTTTCGACCAACCTTCAAAGAAATTTATAGGCTGAGCAATGTCCGGATTCCAAACGGGCTTTGGTGTGTTGCCATAATGTTGAATATAACATTCGCGCAAGCCGGCAACTGCCGAGCCTTTTGTTCCATCTACTTGCAGTGTAAGTAAATCATCGCGTCTTACACGGGTTGTCCATGAAGAATTAAAATGTGCTATTACTCCACCTTCCAATTCAAACGTTGCATAAGCTGCATCATCAGCTGTGCATTTATAAGGCTTGCCTTGTTCATCAATTCGTTGTGGAATGTGTGTTGCTCCCAAACATGAAACTGATTTTACTTTTCCGAAAACATTATCCAACACATAGCGCCAATGACAAAGCATATCAACAATGATACCGCCATCATCTTCTTTTCTATAGTTCCAGGATGGTCGTTGTGCAGGAATATTATCTCCTTCAAACACCCAATAGCCAAACTCACCTCTTACTGAAAGTATCTCTCCAAAAAATCCTTGTTGAATCAATCGCTTCAATTTCAAAATGCCCGGCAGCCAAAGTTTATCTTGTACAACTCCGTTTTTAAGTTTTGCATCCGTACATAACTTATAAAGCTCTAATGCAGTCTTTGTGTCCACTGCGATTGGTTTTTCGCAATAAATGTGCTTGCCCGCTTTTACGGCTAACTTAACAGCCTCTGCTCTTCTTCCTGTTGTCTGCGAATCGAAATAAATAATATTATTAGCATCTACTAATGTTTCTTCCAGGTTGGTGCTTATTTTTTTTACTCCTGAAAGTGCGCTTAACTTTTCAAGTTTACTTCTATCTCGTCCCACTAAAACAGGATCGGGCATAATCGTCTCTCCTCCACCCAGTTTTACACCACCTTGCTTTATGATTTCTGCGATTGATCGCAACAGATGCTGGTTGGTTCCCATGCGACCTGTTACTCCGTTCATAATAATTCCTACTTTATGCTCCTTCATGATTAAGATTTTTCTTTGTATGCAGTTATTATTTTATTCAAGAATTGTGATTGATCCATCTCCCAAAATTTAGTGGAAAAAATTTCCACTTCATAAAAGCCATCAAATCCTGTTTCTTCTACCCAGCCTCTTATCTTCCTTACGGGAATACATCCTTCACCCATCAAGCCACGATCCCACAAGAAATCATTGGTAGGTACATTCCAATCGCAAATATGAAATGCAAACAGGTGATTATTTTCTCCGCACCGTTTTATTTCCTGCTCTAAAGCAGGATCCCACCAGAGATGATATACATCTGCAGCAACTCCTACAAAAGGCGAGTTTAGTTCAACGGCCATATCATTCGCTTGCGCAAGTGTATTGATTGCCGAGCGTGTGTCGGCATACATCGGGTGCAAGGGTTCAATCGCTAATTTTATTCCGGCTGCTTTTGCTTGTGGCAAAACTTCGGCAATACCATCACGAATTTGCTTTCGTGAATCTTCTAGCGACTGATTGGCATCGGCACCACATACAAGCACAATCATAGGCGCTCCTAACTCAGCAGCTTCATCAATCGCTTTTCGGTTGTCGTCAATGGCAATCTTACGTTTGGCAACTTCCTTGGCGGGAAAAAATCCGCCACGGCAAAGTGAAACAATACTCAATCCATTATCGCGAATGAGTTCACCTGTTTGTTTCATGTTTCTTCCTGTCAATGCATCCCGCCAAACGGTAATTCCTTTTACACCTTCCTTTGAAAAATTTTGTACTGCCTCCTCAATACTCCACGGCTTTGTGGTGATGGTGTGAATGCACAATTGAGAAAGATCAGTTAACTGCTTTGCACTCATTGCGCACAGGTAAAGAATGTATAGTATTTTTCTTTTTGGATGATACGATGCAAGTATAAGCACACCTCACGGGCATGATAATCTCCCCACATGCTCGATTCACCATTTGGAATTTTACTTCCGGGTGGAGTATAATCCCACCCATTTGGATGATGATAGATGGAATGAAGAATTAAACCCTGATGGGTAGGATTTGTACTCAGATAAGGTTCATCCAGTAAGGTATTCATTACTGTAAGTCCCGCTTGCCAGTAGCGATCGCCATCTTTATCATTTTTGCTTTGAAGATATTTTCCAAGTCGTAATAATCCTTGTGCGGTAATAGCCGCAGCCGAACTATCTACCGGTTCAAATTCGTTGTACGGATCGGCAGGTTTATTCAAGTAATCTTTAATCTTATGCAGGTTAGGTCCACCAGTGTCCCAATAAGGTATGCCATCGGTGGGCGTGTGTTCAATATAAAAATCACAGGTAGCTTTTGCAGCTTTCAGCATAAAAGCTGTTACCGCTTCTTTACCACCCGAAGATTTAACCCCATCAGCCGGAGCAGTTTCCATCCATTCTAATTCTTCCGCAAAACCGCTGACCGCCCAGGCAAGGCCGCGTGTCCACGTGCTAAAACCAGAGTAGCCTTGTTGCGTACCGGGACATCTAAAGTTTCCATCCTTCACATTAAAAATACTTTCGTGAGCGGTACGGCCGCGCAAATCATACACATCTCTTCCTTCGCCATAAAAAACAGAGTAGTCAGCCGTTGCTTTCATGTGTTGAATAGCACGTTCTAACAAATCAATTTTTACATCACCCTCAGCTTGAAAAACATGACCCAGACTATGACTAACAATTAAAGCTCGACATGAACGAATAGTATCTACAAACAATGAATGAGCACCATTGAAGGAATGAATAAAGCCGCCATTCTTGATAGGGGTCCAGCGACTTGCCTGCACTGCACCGGAAATTTTTAGCGCGAGCTCGTAAAAGTTTTTCTCCCACTCATTAAATTCAATTTTTCCTTCCTTCATCAACCGCAGCAAATTGCCGTAGGTACTCACATTATTAAAACCATGATCGTGAACCCCAATATGGCTTATGTGAGGCGCCATCACGGCTAATGTTTTTTTTCTGCCTGATTCAAGGAAATCCTTTTCTCCGGTAGCATCAAATTGAAGAATGGAGGAACCATATTGAAAACCCTGAGTCCATTCCGTCCAACCACGGGTAGAATATTTTCCAGCCACCGTAAACACAGGTGACCCTTGGCTGGTGTCATAGTTTTTGTCAATCAGGTTTATTTTTTCACCAGACAACTTCCAGAACCGTAACAACTTGGAAGAGAGATCAATGGGTTTTAATTCAAAATTAATTTTAATCATAGAGCAAGAACATCACTAAGTTAAACACTGTTTATACTTCAAAGACGAAAAATACGAGTCTTTCCCTTATTCATTGTAGGGGTTTGTTCATTCGCAGTCAGTCTTTATCTTAATTACCATGAACTATGCAAACTGTTCATTCATTAAGCCGACCCATTCAAGACTTTGCCAGGAATAGATACCCGGTGAAAATATTACAATTCGGAACTGATAATTTTTTGTTAGGTTTTGCAGATTGGATTGTGCAGGAAGCTAATGATAAAGCAGGTTTTAATGCAGGCATATCAGTTATTCAAAGCACATCGAATGGCGATACGTTAACTATACAGGAAGGAGTCTTTACTGTAATTTTAAAAGGAATTTACGAAGAAGAATTTGTACGGAAACAATATAAGATTGATGCCATTCAGCGGGTGGTAAATCCTTCCCATAGTTTTCTTGGTTTTTTAGACGAAGCACTTAATCCTGATCTTCAATTTATCATTTCTAATTCAATAGAAGGAGGAATAGTCTTTACACCCACTGATGAGTTCAATAAGCTTGCATCTTCCTTTCCGGGTCAACTAACACAACTTCTCTACCACCGTTTTCAAAATAACTTAAGTAATAGTCTACTCATTCTACCCACTGAGTTGATTGAGCAAAACGGGCTAGCCCTCAAGGCCTGCATTAAAAAGTACAGTGAACATTGGGCTTTGTCACCTGAGTTCGACACGTGGGTAACTAAGCATGTTACATTTTGCAATACGTTAGTCGATCGAATTGTGTCGGGAGTTCCACACAAACCCAAGGAAATATTTTATACCGAATTGGGTTATGCCGATGAACTAGCGCTTGAAGGTGAATGGTTTTATTTATGGGTAATTGATGGACCCCGTTGGATTGAAGAAGTGTTACCTTTTAAAAAGGCGGGCTTAAATGTAATTTATACACATGATCTTACACCCTATCGATTACGTAAAGTTCGTATTCTTAATGGAGCACATTCATGCATGGCTTGCGTAGGCTACCTGGCAGGGCTCAACACCATTCGCGAAACGATTGAACATCCAATAATTGGCAATTTTGTTAAGCGAATGATTTTCGATGATATTATTTCCAACCTTCCTGGCGATTTGCTTGAGTTAGAAAAATTTGCTGAAGAAGTTATCATCCGTTTTCGCAACCCTGCCATCGATCACCAATTGATTACAATAACGCATGATAGTTTTTCAAAATTTAATATCCGGGTGGTTCCATCCCTTCTTGCCCATGTAGAAAAAAATGGTGTGGTGCCTGAGCGCATTGCTTTTTCGATCGCTGCATTATTTTTCTTTTATCGAGGTGCGGAGGATATTGCGTTGAACGATCGGGTTGACGTGATTTCATTTATGAAACAGGTCTGGAAAGACGCGGACTACTCATTCAAATGTATGGAAGGTATTTGCAAAAAAGTTTTGAGTTATCAGGAGTTATGGGGTAGCGATCTAACCAAGGTACCTCACCTGGTGGAACGAACCGCTTACTATCTTCATCAGATACATCAAAAAGGTATCATTGAAAGTTTGAAAAGTCTTTAAACAGTTTTTGCTTAAGCAATTCGATTACTCGATTCGCGAATCACAAGCCTACTCTTGATTAATCTCTTTTCCTGAACAATCTCATCTTTGTGAATTTGCTTTAACAAGATTTCGGTTGCTGCTGCACCCATATCATAGGCTGGATGATCTATACTGCTGAGGGTTGGTTCAATAAGCTTGCCTATCGTTTCATTATTAAAGCCTAATACTGCAACATCTTTTGGGATGTTCAATCCTCGCTTCTTCAAAATATGCATGATCTCAATGGCAGCCATATCATTAATGGCAAAAATTCCATCAGGCCTGTCCCTTAAGTTAAACAACGCCCGGGTGTAATTTTCAACATCATTTATCGTATAGTTGGTATACACAATAAGTGATTCCGAAATTGTCATGTTATTCCTCTTCATTGCATCTAAGTAGCCATTAAGCCGGTTGCGGCTATTGTATAAATTTTGCGGTCCGGCAATAAAGGCAATTCTTTTACAGCCTTGATTTATTAAATGCTCAGTGCCTTGAAAGCAGATATCATAATTATTGGAATACACTTGTGAAGCTGCCAATTCTTCCACTATCCGATCAAAAAAGACCAGTGGTATTTCTTTATCAATGGCATATTGTAAATGGTCATACTGATTTGTTTCTCTCGAAACTGAAATCAAGAGGCCATCAACTTTACTTGCCATGAGTGTTTTTAGATTATTTCTTTCGAGGTCAAGAGTTTCGTTAGATTGACAAATCATCACATTATACCCGGCCCGGTTGGCTACTTCCTGGATACCACCAATGGCCTTTGCAAAAAATCGGTTAACAGTTTCTGGAATTACAACGCCAATCGTATTGGTTCGTTGTTGCTTAAGATGTTGAGCCAAAAGATTAGGATGATAGTCAAGTTGAGCAGCCAGTTCGTGCACTTTACGAGCCGTCTCCGCATTCACATCGTAATGATTATTAAGAGCCCTGGATACAGTCGATTTTGAGATCCCAAGGATGCGGGCAATATCACGAATGGTAGAAACACTTTTGGCCATTTTTCTCTCCTAAATCTTTAGAATGATTAAAGATACGGATTTTCGGGACGGTTCCCGGGACGGATACCGTTAAAAAAAACAAACAATCGGTACTTATTGCAAAAAACAAGGGCTAACATAGTATTACAATTCAAACGATTGCACTGTGATTAAACCTTTACCTCTCTTAAAAGAAAGCAAAACCCACCTACGGGTATCCTATAAAAAGGGTGGTGAAACAGCTACCGATATTGACTACTTGCTTTCACGAGTTTTACAACATGACGACTACGGAGCTTTTGAAAAGCTTTTTCATTCAAATTATAGTCCGCTCCGCAACTTTAGTAAAAGGCTCGTAAAAATTAACGAGGTGGCTGAAGAGCTTGTTAGTGAGGTTTTTTACAAAATCTGGTGCTACCGTAAGCGCATTGTTATCTCAAGTTCGGCTAAATCTTATTTATATACCTCTGTTCGAAACATCTCATTTGATTACCTGAGAAAGGAAAAACATTCATTATGGACTAATCTGGAAGATGCGGCTTTTGTTAGTTCAGACAGCATGGATCCGCATAAAAACGCTGAATTCGCTGAATTGCAAACCAAGGTAGACCTTGCAGTAGCTAAGCTACCACGGCAATGCAGGCTGGTTTTTCAATTAAGCCGGGATGAGGGCATGAAGTACAATGATATTGCCGATACCCTATGCTTAAGTGTAAAAACAATAGAAACCCAAATAGGGCGAGCTCTGAAATCACTACGAACAAGTCTTAAAAATGATTATCTACATCGTTTGTAAGGGCATGTTAAATAGATTTTCGTCTTAATGAAGACAAACAATACTAGCTTATCAATTAACAATTAACCACAAAACCCAACAACTATGCACAGAATTTTATCTATTCTAAAGAAGACCCCAGGGATAATATCCATAGGGTTTTTGATTGCTGTGTTTTGCACAGATACCCTCTGGGCGTCTGGCAAAGCGGATTTTCAGGAACGTGTTGTCACAGGAACGGTAACTTCAGCCGATGACGGACAGGCATTTCCAGGTGTAAATATTATCTTAAAAGGCAGTGCTGTAGGTACTGTGAGCGATGTAAATGGTAAATTTTCAATCAGTGTACCATCTTCTGAGTCCATTTTGGTGTTTAGCGCCATTGGATATTCAACTACGGAAATTGCAGTTGGATCTCAATCCAACCTTTCTGTGAGTTTAAGTGTAGATATTAAAACACTTTCTGAAGTTGTGGTGGTAGGATATGGAACCCAGGAAAAAAGGGAAATCACTGCGGCAATCTCCTCGATTGGATCTGAAGCTCTTTCAAAAATCGCTACGACTAATGCCTTGGAAGGAATGAAAGGACAAATAGCAGGGGTAGATATCCAACAACAAAATGGCAGACCTGGAGCATCGCCTTCGATATTAATTAGAGGACGCAGGTCACTAAATGCTTCGAATGATCCCTTGTTTGTTGTTGATGGTATTCCACTTGGTGGTGGAACGAGTACAAATGATGGATTGACATTCAATACATCAGGTAGTAATCCATTAAACGATTTTAACCCGAATGACATTGCCTCGGTTGAAGTATTAAAGGATGCGGCCGCGACAGCTATTTATGGTTCGCGCGGTGCAAACGGGGTTGTTTTAATTACAACAAAGCGCGGAAAAGGAGGAAAGACCAATGTAACCTATTCAGGGTATTATGGAGTAACTCAGGCCTTTAAAACCATCGATGTAATGGATGGAGAACAATTTGCGGCATTTAAGCGCGAAGCCAACAGATTAAATGCACCAGGAGGTGCAGTAGGAAGAGCAGCTTGGGGTGCTCCAGGATCGGTTTTTAGTCCAGATGGAGGTCCCACAGGTACGTTTAGGGATCCAACGGAATTTGCCAATGCAACTGATCCAACCGGTGTTAAAAGTACGGATTGGCAGGATTTGATTTTCCAGAATGGAAGCCAGGTTGAACACAATGTGAGTGTTAATGGTGGCAATGAAAAGACTCAGTATAATATGTCCTTGGGTTATTTTAAGCAAGGAGGTACAATAGAGGGGCTGGATTTTACAAAGGTTACTGCCCGACTTAATCTGGATCACCAAATAAGTAAACGTTTTAAAGTAGGTATGTCAAACAGCCTTACGCACTCTGTCAACAATGATAATATAGGAAGTGCATTGGGTGAAGCTATCAGTCAAAGTCCGTTGGGCAATCCATACAACCCCGATGGAAGCATAAACTTTAATCCAATTGGTGACGGTATTCGATCAAATCCGTTAAGCGAACTAGTGGATGGCAAAAGAGTCAATCAAATCAAAACAGATCGAATCTTTACATCTGCATATTTAGAGGCTGATATTATTCCCGGGTTGAAATACAAATTGTTGGGCGGGGTTGATTTATCCTATGTTACCCGTGGGGATTTTCAAGGGCAATTTACCAATAACGTGAAAAATGGAGCGCCAAGAGCGACTTATCAAAACGAATCCAATCTTGGTTACACGATTGAAAATCTGTTAACATACAATAAGACTTTTGGTGATCATGTGCTGGGAATTACTGGTTTGTTCAGTGTTCAGGAAAATCAATATGAGGTGCATTATGCCTCCGTTCAAGGTCTTCCTTATGAAGCTCAGAAGTGGTATAACCTAGGAACTGCTGGTACAATAAGTGCACTTAGAAGTAGGTTTTTACCATGGGCATTAATGTCAGGCATGGGTCGTATAAATTATGCTTACAAAGGCAAATACTTATTCCAGGCCTCCATTCGCTCAGATGGATCTTCACGGCTTGCAGAAGGAAAAAAATGGACTTCATTCCCTGGGGTTTCAGCGGGCTGGAGAATAAAAGAAGAAGGATTCATGTCAAGTGTTAATGTGGTAAGCGATCTGAAATTGAGAGCTTCTTATGGTCAGGTGGGTAACACTTCTATTGACCCTTATAAGACTCAAGGGGTACTTGCTAAATCTCTTTATTCGTGGAATAAAACGGGCGGTGCGCAAGGGTTTACATTATCTGAAATACCAAGTCCGAATTTAGGATGGGAGAAAATGTCAACAATAGATATTGGTGTCGATTTTGGATTGTTTGAAGGCAGATTGAGCGGTACTTTTGATTGGTATAAGACCAATACAACAGGACTTCTTTTGAGAAGAAACATTCCGCCAACAACAGGCTACGGGTTTGCTTTCCAAAACATTGGTGAAACTCAAACTAAAGGATTTGAAATTACTTTGAGTGCTAATGTGCTTCGCATGACCAACGGCTTAACGTGGGATGTAGATTTTAATGCAGCACATTACAAGGAAGAAATAGTTGATTTGGCTCAACGGGATGCTAACGGCAATAGTGTGAGTGATCCGGGTAATGGATGGTTTTTAGGCCAACCGCTTCGGGTTTTCTACGATTATCAGAAAATAGGCATCTGGCAAGCCAGTGAGGTTGCTGAAGCTGCGAAGTATGGAGCATATCCAGGTGAAATTAAGGTAAAAGATCAGGAAGTTACTGATTCAAATGGTGATGGCAACCCCGATCTTATTGGACCAAATGATCGAGTTATTCTTGGCAGCGATATCCCTTCCGTATATGGTGGATTGAACAATCGGTTTTCATTTAAAGGTTTCGAATTTTCTTTCTTCTTGTATTATCGTCTTGGTTATACAATTGATAGTCAGTTTAATGTTGACAATGCTTCCATGCAAGGGCGCTACAACAACATTGATGTTGATTACTGGACAATCGATAATCCTACGAATGACTATCCAAGACCAAACTTTGCGCAAGAAGGTCCTCAATACGGAAGCACTCTTCGGTACTTTGACGGTGGCTTTGTCAAGTTAAGAACTGTATCTCTTGCCTATAACTTACCCAAGAGTGTTACATCTGCGCTTAACATAAGCAATTTTAGAATCTACTTAACGGCACAAAATCCATTAGTCTGGTCTAAGTATACTTATATGGATCCTGAGTCTATCGACTCAATTAGTGCTGGCGATGTGCCATCTAATAAGGTGTTTTTAGGTGGAGTTAACATAACCTTTTAATCAAAAATGATTATGAAGAAGAAATCTATAATTTTAATAGTGGCTCTTGTAGCCTTTAATATTCAATCGTGTAAAGACTTCCTGAAGGAGGAGTTAGTGTCTGATGTTGCTGGAGTATATTATACTACAGCAGCAGGTCTTGAAGATGCAGTAGATGGCGCCTACTCATACTTAAAGTATGTATACAGTAATGAAAGAGCCTATACGCTTACCGTTTTTGGAACTGATGAGTATACCAATGGTGCGGATGGCAGCCATAAAGGCTTCAACTGGTACGATGCCACACTTCGGGCTGATAATTCAGTTTTGCGCGAAATGTTTGAATGGTGTTATAAAGGCGTCAACCAGTCAAATGCCGTGATTGGACGAGCTGATGTCGTAACGGATATGGATGCTACACTTAAGAAGACACGTGTAGCGGAAGCAAGATTTTTAAGAGCGTTGTACTACTTTACTATTATTCGTCAGTGGGGCTCAGCCGATCTTCGGTTAGAAGAAACGGTTGGAGCGGTAGTTACTGCTAACAAAACTTCAGCCTTGGACGTTTATGCGCAAGCAATTATTCCCGACCTTGAAGCTGCAATTATTGATTTGCCCGCAACGCAACCTCAATACGGAAGAGCTACCAAAGGAGCCGCGCAAAACCTATTAGGAATGGCATTGTTAACCAGAGGTTGGTTAACAAACTCAACAGCAGATTTTGCAGCAGCAGAAACAAACTTTAGCGCAGTAATTGCCAATACTTCTTATGGACTCGTTGCCAGCCATGCTGAACTTTGGGATCAGAGCAAGCAAAACAATAAAGAGATCATTTTTGCTGTACAAAATTCCACAGATGTTCTTCTGAATAGCGGTGGTGATGGAGTTGCTCCAGGCGAAGGAAATAGAGGGCATCTCTACTTCCTGATGCAATATGACAATCAACCCGGTATGATTCGTGACATAGCAAATGGCCGGCCTTTCAAACGCTTTAGACCTACCGATTATTTGTTGAATTTGTATGGAGCTGCTCGCAACATCGATAACCGTTACGATCAGAATTATAAACATGTTTGGTATGTAAATGGAAATAACACTGCTTTCTTATGGACTCAGGCTTATGTGGATGCTGGTGCAAAGAAACGAAATGGTTCACCGGTTACTACTGCCGACATTGGTAAGCCACGCTTAGAGATGGGCGATACGGCAATCTATATTCCAGGCCCCGGCCGAGAAGCTACTTGGACAGCGGCTAAAAGAGCGGCAACGCGATATCAGGTTATCCTTAGAACTGATGCGGGCAAGACCAACTACAATGAATTCCAATACGCACACATAAAGAAATTCATGGATCCCCTGCGTCCAACCATTCAGTGGATGGAAGGTTCACGTGATTGGTTCGTGATGCGTTTAGCAGACACCTATTTACTGCGGGCAGAAGCCAGATTGAAACAAGGCAATGCACCAGGTGCCCGAACAGACATTGTGACTGTGCGTCAGCGATCTGCATTTCCTGGTGTTGATATGAATGATCCTGCCAATACACCCGCCACGGTCGATTTAACTTATCTTTTGGAAGAAAGATCTCGTGAACTTGATGGTGAACAATGCCGCTGGTATGATTTGGTTCGCACTCAAACTTTAGTTAGCCGGGTTAATCAGTATAATCCAGAGGCTCAAAATCGTGTTGCCCAATTCCATATTAGAAGGCCGATTATTCAAAATCAACTGGACAGAACACAGGGTGGTTACGAACAAAATTGCGGCTATCCTGATGGCCCTGTTTGTAATTAAAGAATAGAGTTTTAATTGTTTGGGTTTAAGGGCTACGCTTTTGCGTAGCTCTTTCCTTTTACGGCCTTATTTATTTGTTTGATCAAAAAGGTTTTCCAATTTAGCTGTGATGAAATCAATTCCAATTTTGTTAACAATCGTATTTGTTTTTTCTTGTACGGCAATACAAAAAGAAGAGGGTAAACCCGAACAGCTGGGCAGTAACAATATTGCTTATCAATGGGGCAAAGTTTCTCTTGAATGTACAGCGAATGATACCGAACGATTTAAACCCCGCCCTACGGTTACTTCACGAATACTTGGTTTGATCTGGACTTCCGTGTTTGATGCGTGGAGTAGATATGATGACAAAGCAACTCCGTTTTATTTAACACATGTTGATCGGCAATCAGAATCTGAGCGAACACTTAAGAACAAGGAAATCGCCATCAGCTATGCTGCCTATCGATCCATGTTAGAATATTATTTTTCTGACTCGCTCTTATTAAGAAACAAAATGATTGAATTGGGATTAGACCCCAATAATAAATCAGAAGATCCTTCTACTCCAGAAGGTATTGGCAATCTCGCTGCTAAAACGGTGATCAACGCAAGAATGCATGATGGTGCCAATCAAGATGGCACTGTGCCAAATTCAGATGGCACCATGTATTCAGATTATACCGGATACAATCCGGTAAATGACGTTGATCTACTCAAGGACATTAACCGCTGGCAACCAAAATATTTTTCAGATGGAAAGGGAGGCAAATTTGCTCCGGGTTGCCTTACTCCGCAATGGTGGAAAGTGAATCCGCTTGTATTGGATTCAGCTTCTCAATTTCGACCTGGCCCACCTCCCATGGTTGGTTCCAACCAATTAGCGAAAGAAGTAAAAGAAGTAATTGAACTACAAGCAAACTTAACCGATGAACAACGAGCCTTGGTTGAGTTTATGCGCGATGGCCCTAAGTCTGTACAACAAGCAGGACACTGGTTATTATTTGCGCAAAATGTTTCTGTGCGCGATAATCATACACTCGATCAAGACGTGAAAATGTATTTCCTTGTTGAAGCTACCGCTATGGATGCGTTCATCTCATGCTGGGATTCAAAAATGTATTATGATTTCGCGCGTCCTTATCAATTGGTTCATGATTACTATCAAGATCAAGTAATCAAAGCATGGGGTGGCCCCGAAAAGGGAATGATACAAATGAAAGGTCAGGAATGGAGACCTTATTCACCGGAAACATTTTTATGTCCACCCTTTCCCAGTTATGTTTCAGGTCATAGCACCATTAGTGGCGCTTGCGCAGAAATCCTTAAATTATTTACCGGAAGCGATACGTTTGGAACTGAAGTGGAGTTAATTCCAGGCGCTCTTACAGAACCTGATAATCTTGGAAAACCTGTAACTTTACAGTTTCCAACATTTACCCAAACAGCAGAAATGGCTGGTTTCTCCAGAGTACTTGGTGGCTATCACATTCAAGCTGATAACATTGAAGGGTTAACTCTCGGCAGAAAAGTTGCGGGGAAAGTGTGGGAAACATTTCTTGAACACACAGAAGGAAAATGAGTTGTTATCCCGATGTCTACCGGGACTATAAATCTTAAATGAAATTTAAACATGTTTAATAAACATAAATCTTTTTTGTCATCTGTTTTCGGGACAGCCATACTCTCTTTATTACTAATTGGTTGTAGTCAAAAACCAGAAACAGAAAAAATATCGGAAGCAACTGAAACTCCGGTGTTCAAACGAGTTCCTTCTTCACAAAGCGGAGTAACATTTACAAATACCGTAGATGAGAACATCGACAATTACTTTGATTTTTTTGCTTATGTATATAATGGTGGCGGTGTAGGGATCGGTGATATTAACAATGATGGTCTTCCCGATATTTATTTTACCGGCAACGAAGTCCCCAATAAATTATACCTTAATCAAGGAAATCTGAAATTTAAAGACATTACGGAAGCAGCTGGAGTTGCCGGAAATGGAAAATGGAATAATGGCGTAACCCTGGCCGATGTTAATCAGGATGGCTTGCTTGATATCTATGTATGCAAAGGTGGTTGGAATGAAACTGAAGATCAACGCAGAAACTTGTTATTCATTAACCAGGGCGACCTTACCTTCAAAGAACAAGCAAAAGAATATGGACTTGATGAGCCTGGCTACTCTATTCATGCTTCATTTTTCGATTTGGATAATGACAACGATCTTGATTTGTATGTAACTAACCGGCCGGATTCATTTGATCTTCCACTCACCCAGATGGTGCGGCAGAAAAAGCTTTCGCCCACTACCAGTCGCGACCGTTTATTCTTAAATGAAAATGGAAAATTTAGAGACATCGCTACACAAGCAGGTATTGTTAATAATTTTGGGTACGCACTGAGCGTGGTTACTTCTGATCTTAACAACGATGGTTGGGCTGACATTTTTGTTGCAAACGATTTTGCAGAAGGTGATTACATGTACATCAACCAAAAGAACGGCACCTTTAAAGAGCAAATTACCAAAGCTACCAATCACATCTCCATGTATTCCATGGGCACCGATGTAGCTGATATTAATAACGATGGCTTCGAAGATATTTATGTGAGCGAAATGCTTCCTGCCGATTATCAACGCTCGAAGGTATCTATGCCCTCCATGGATATAGCGGGGTTCCATAATATTGTGAATGCGGGTATGCACAAGCAATACATGCACAATGCCTTGCACATGAATCAGGGAAATCTTTTCTTCAGTGAGATCTCGCAATTATCAGGTGTAGCAAAAACAGAATGGAGTTGGTCGTGTTTGCTTTCAGATTTTAACAATGATGGCAATCGCGACATCTTTGTTGCTAATGGCTATAAGCGCGATGTGTTTGATGGGGACGCGCAACAAAAGCTACAGGAATATGTGCAAGCCAATAAGCATAAGTACAACTCGCCTCAGGAAATGTTAGAGAAGGGATTTAAAGACTTTATCAACGTTTATCAACCAATCAAAGTAAAAAATTATCTATTCAAGAATACGGGTGACTTAAAATTTGAAAATGCCAGCGACACCTGGGGCTTCAATGAAACCAGTTTTTCAAATGGCGCGGCTGTGGCCGATTTAGATAACGATGGCGATTTGGAGTTGATTGTAAATAATCTGGATGAAGAAGCCTTCATCTATGAAAATACTTCATCTGCCAAAACTAATTACTTGAAGCTTAAACTAAACGGACCAAAAGGAAATTCAAACGGCATCGGTGCAAAGGTTACGATTTACTATCAAGGCAACTTACAATACTTCGAAAACAAAACGGTGCGTGGATATCTTTCGTCCAACGATCCGGTTGTTCATTTTGGCCTTGGCCAGGTTTCAAAAGTGGATAGCATTAAAGTGATGTGGACCAACGGAAATGTAAACCTGATAAAAGAAACAAAAGCAAATCAATTGATACAAGTTGACTATGCCAAGGCAGAAAAAACGGTTCCTAACAAATCTGCAAAGCCTACTCTCTTTCGAGAAGCTTCATCCATACTGGCAAGTGAATTCATCCACACCGAAAATGATTTTTATGAATACAAAGATCAGGTGCTGTTGCCACACATGTTTTCACGAAGCGGTCCGTTTATGGCCGTTGGCGATGTGAACAACGATGGAGCGGAAGACTTTTATGTTGGCGGTGCCGCTGGGCAGGCCGGTAGTTTATATATACAGAGCAATGGAAAATTAGTAAAGAAATCCATTGCAGCATTTGAAACTGATAAAGCATTTGAAGACATGGGCTCTGTCTTTTTTGATGCCGATCAAGATGGAGACGATGATTTATATGTAGTGAGTGGTGGTAGTGAGTTTGCAGAAGGCGCTAAGCAATATCAGGATCGCTTATACATAAATGACGGAAAGGGAAAGTTTACCAAGTCAATTCTACCGACAACTAAAAGTAGTGGGTCATGTGTGGTGGCTTATGACATCGATGGCGATGGTGATTTGGATTTATTCAGAGGCGGCCAGGTTGTAGCAAATGCGTATCCAAAGTCGCCAAAGAGTTATTTGTTGATCAATGAAAAAGGAAAGTTTGTCGATAAGACGGATGAATTGGCTCCAGGACTTTCAAACAACGGCATGATCAATTCAGCTCTTTGGGTTGATTTGAATGGGGATAAGAAGTCGGAGTTGGTGGTAGCTGGTGAATGGATGCCTATTAAAGTATTTGAAATTAAAGAAGGAAAACTAGTCAACATCTCAGAAGAACTTGGATTACAAAACACCGAAGGCTGGTGGAATAAAATCAGTGCTGATGATTTAGATGGTGATGGCGATCAGGATTTAATACTAGGCAACTTGGGCGAGAATTATAAGTTCAGCGCAAGCGTAGAAAAACCCTTCGAAGTGTATGCGAAAGATTTTGATGGCAATGGAACGAACGATATCTTTCTTGCCCGACATTATTCTGAAAGTTTGTTGCTACCGATACGAGGCAAAGAATGTACATCGCAGCAGATGCCTATCATTGCTCAAAAGTTTCCAACCTATCGATCTTATGCAGAATCAGACTTGAATGGTATTTTAGGTCAGAACATGGAAAATGCGATGCACAGAAAAGCAGTTCTTTTTTCAAGCGTTATGCTAATCAACGATAATGGAAGTTTTACGATTAAAAGACTACCTACAGAAGCTCAGCTTTCAACAATCAACGGAGTTATTGTTTATGATTTTGATAAAGATGGAAAGAAAGACATTTTGGTTGCCGGAAATAAGTTTGATGTAGAAGTTGAAACTACTGCTGCCGATGCTTCACCGGGTGCATTCCTGAAAGGTACAGGCAATCTTGATTTCAAACCTGTTAAACATTTCGAGAGCGGATTCTCAGTTCCATACAATGTGAAAGACATTCAAATGATTACCGTACAAGGTAAACCCGTTATTTTGGTGACGAGTAACAATGACAAACTCAGGGCATTCGAAAGTCAATAATTTAAAGATTTTGAATTTTCGATTTACATATTCCCTTGCTCTTTTAGTTCTACTTGCTCAATGTGAATCAAAAAAAAATACAGAACAGTATTTCAATCGACTGGGGCAAGCAAGAAGTCCGTATTTGAAAGGGCATGCCGATAATCCTGTTGATTGGTATGAGTGGGGACCTGAAGCTCTTGAAAAAGCAAAGAATGAACGAAAGCCTTTGATTGTAAGCGTTGGCTATGCCTCTTGCCATTGGTGTCATGTAATGGAAGAAGAATCATTCATGGATACAACCGTGGCGCGCATCATGAATGAAAATTTTGTTTCCATAAAAGTTGATCGCGAAGAACGACCCGATATTGATCAGATCTACATCCATGCAGCTCAATTAATTTCGGGCAATGCCGGTTGGCCGTTGAATGCGTTTGCTCTGCCGGACGGAAAACCATTTTACGTGGCCACCTATTTTCCGAAAGAACAATGGCTAAAAGTGTTGCAACAAATTCTTGATACGTATAAAAATGATTACAACAAAGTAGTGATACAGGCCGATGCAATCACGCGCAATATTCAAGCAACGGATTTAATTTCTGTTCCCGAAAACAATCAAATCAATTTTACCAGGAAGAACTATCAAGACATCTTTTCAAGTTGGCAACCTGAAATTGATTTTGAACATGGCGGACTAGCAGGCTCACAAAAATTTCCAATGCCTGTTATCTGGGAAAACCTATTACAACATCATTACCTGACCGGTGAAAATAAATCATTAGACGCAGTTACGCTCACACTTGATAAAATGGCTTCGGGTGGAATTTATGATCACTTGGCCGGTGGCTTTGCGCGATACGCAACAGATACGGAATGGAAAGTTCCGCATTTCGAAAAAATGCTTTACGATAATGCTCAACTTATAAGTTTGTATTCTCATGCTTATCAGGTGACTCATTCTCCTGATTATGAGAAAGTGATCACTGAAACACTTTCGTTTATCAAAAATGAATTAACTTCTTCGGAAGGAGGTTTTTACTCATCAATAAATGCAGACAGTGAAGGTGAAGAAGGTAAATTTTATGTGTGGACGAAAGCAGAACTTGAAAAGTTATTAGATGATAAGTCCGCCCCCATCTTTTTTGACTATTACACTATCACCGAAGATGGAAATTGGGAAGAAGGAAAAAATGTTCTGTATCGAACTTCAACCGATGATGAGATTGCCCACAAACACTCATTAACAATTAGCGAGCTAGATCAGGTTATTTCAAATTCAAAGAAGATTCTTTTCGATGCTCGGAATAAACGCATCCACCCAACCAGTGATGATAAAATTCTTACCGGTTGGAATGCACTCATGCTAATGGGATATTTGGATGCGTACAATGCGCTCAATAAAAATGAGTACATGGAAGTTGCATTGACCAACGCACGGTTTATCGAGCAAAAAGGCATGCGAAAGGATGGTGGATTGTGGCGAAACTTGCAAGGCAACAACGGTAGTATAGATGCCTTTCTTGACGACTATGCTTTACTGGCAAAAGCATATTTAAAATTATTTCAGGCAACATTTGATATCCATTGGCTTGAATTGTCTCAAAAGTTAACTCAATACGCAGTTAAACATTTTTATGACGAAAACACAGGAATGTTTTTCTACACCTCAGACCAATCTGATCAGCTTGTTGTGCGAACAATGGAATTGAGTGATAATGTAATCCCATCTTCCAATTCCGTGATGGCTGAGGTGCTTGTTCAATTGGGAGAATATTATGGCGAGGATAAAATGAAAGCAATGAGTAATGCCATGGTTGCTCAAATCACACAAAATCCATCAACACTTGATCCTTTCCATGCCAACTGGGCACGCATCTCTGGAATTGTAGCCTATCAACCTTTTGAAGTAGCCGTCATGGGCGAAGACGCACTAAAGAAAAGTCATGACATTCAACAACAATATTTGCCTACTAGTTTATTCATGGGTGGCACGCAAGAAAATCTTCCTTTGCTTGAAAATAAATTAGTCGTTGGTAAAACAATGATTTATGTCTGTAGAGATAAAGTCTGTAAACTTCCTGTGCAAGAAGTTGAGAAAGCGTTAGCTCAATTAAAAGGTCAATGAAGCTAGCTTAATACTATTACCTACAGTCAGGGTGAGCCTGTCGAAACCTCTCTTTGGGTTTAAATCGCCTTCGACAAGCCTGCCTTTGCCGAAACGGCTTCGTGCGGGCAGGCTCAGGCTGACAGATGAAATTTACTTTTGAAGTATCTCAATTAATGTGACCGGCCCCATCAACCCTGACTCTCTTGGCTCCCACCCAGAAGCATCGAACAATCCATTTCTCCTGTTTTCGGATTTGCGAGCCGGGAAATTCACGTTGTAAAATTTCTTCCAGAATACATTCCGCTTATCTAAGTCAGCAATGCGATTGGCCATTAGATTGGAGACTTGAATTTCCAGTACGTTGTCATCTTTCAAATCAGAATTGCTAAGTTGAATTTGATAAACAGGACCGATTAACGTACCAATTAATTTCCCATTTAAGAAAACCTCTGCACTTTCTTTCACTTTCCCTAAATCAAGTACCCATTCACCTGATTCGGGTTTACTAAAATTAATTTTGTACGAAGCCGTTCCGGAAAAGTTTTGATACTCCCCGCCCCCAAAATTAGTCCATGAAGTGAGAGTGTCTGTATTAATAGTAACGGGAAGGGTTGGCCCACCATCTGTAAAAGTGACTTCCCACTTTCCCGTTAAGGGAATCTTGGTTCCAGTAAGTGAGTAATTATTGAATGAGTTAATTTCTGGTTCCTGCTCATACGTTTCAATGAACAAGGTCTGCTTAGTAGTGAGGCGAACATTAATTTCCAAATTACCGCTAGCTGACACTCTTGTGTTTGCTTTTCCATATTCACCAGTCATGGGATCATAGAGCACAGCAAACTTTGATTTAACATTCACCGGAAGCCATCCTTCAAACAATTCATCATTTTGATTGACGATCATGTAGCTAGTTCTGTTACCTGTTTCCTTCTTTCGAATGAAATCAATTCCTAAATCAGTCATTGACTCGTTTCGAATAGATGCATGAGCAAGAAGTGTATTTGCGTTCTCCCCTACCAACACTCTTCCCTTCCCTACTTTAATTTCAGTAATACCTTGAGAAATTTCTGTTTGATCTTTCAGCTTATTAATAGTCTCGTCAAATAGTTTCTGATTGCTCTCAAGATTCGAATATCCTGAAGCATTGACGGGTAATCCTTCCAGCGCAATAACAGTTACCCCGCTTTCGGCTAAGGCAATTATCTTTTGCAGGGTGCGAGCAGGAATAAATTCACACTTCGGAATAATCAATGTCTGATAAAAACTGTTGCCTTCTGTTTTCAATGCGTTCGCTTCAAAACTCACTTTTCCAATTTGCTTATCCGAGATATAATCAAATGCATACCCACTTTCCTGCATTGACTTAGCAGTTCTTTCAAAAGGAGTGTTTTCAAATTGCTTACCAATGCCATCGAAGTGTTCAATCATTTCGTTTCCGGGAGTGGCCAACCGATCGTACACCGGATAATATAACAACACATCATTGTCAGGTGTTGAATTCTGCAAGAAGGATTGACATCGCGCTACATAATTATTCAAGGCATCAAAATCTTTCCACAAAGAATTTCTTGGGTTCAGATGGACAGACGCGTAAAACAATCGACCCGGCCACGGCTCATCAGCAGGTGAATAGGTGGTGCCATGATAAAAAATATGATTCACTCCATTCAACATAAACCGATCGAGTGCAATTTTTATATCCGACAAGTTTGACTCAAAGTGTTCATTCAACCAGGTTGCAGATTCGGAGGACACTAATTTTTTACCGGTAACATTTCCTGCTGAAGAGGCCATCTTGATTCTCAAAGGCTCCACACCTTCAATCTCTGGAATATCCACCGTGGCATATAAATCAAGAATATTGGCTGGTGAACCATGCGCCTGATTACGAACAAGAGCTGATTTATCATGTGCCCAGGTTGTCCATTGCTGCGTAAAGTTATCCAACAACATTTCAGAAATTGTCTCCCGATAATCAGACAAGATTCTCTTGTTCATTTCATCATTTGATTTACTAAACAAGGCTGGTAAATGTTCGCGGAGGTCATAGCCTCTTCGCTTCGTAAACTCATCAAACAAGGTGGGTGTCCAGTCTGCTGAGCCCCGCGCATCATCTACCTCATAGGAGTCATTAAAAAAACTTCGCAGCGATTGAATATCCTTTCCCGCGAATGCGCTATCAAACCGATTTAGATAATTTTTAAGTGCCGTTGCCGAAAAATGATCAATCACATTGCCTTCACCACCGGGTCCGGCACGTTCTACCATCTTGCCATGCCAACCTTCAAATACGGCATACAATTTCCAATTACCTTCGGGGGCGACCCAATTCAATTTACCGGTTGAGTCAACGTTCGTTGTCAAATTAATTACTGCTCCTTCATCGCTATAGCCCATCAACACCTGCAACTTCAAAGGCTTTTCAAATTGAACCTGATCCAATGCAAGTGCCTGCAAATTTTCATTCTTCTCAATCGGCTCAACCAAATCTTTTATGTCTAATCTTTTCATCTCAACCTTAATAAGTGGTTCCTTGTTGGTTCTCTTTGAGGCTTCACTCCGCCCCTCTCCAAAAGAGGAGGAAACTTCATAAACCTGATTACCCACCGCGCGCAAAAGTGGTTGTTGGGTAAACTCAATTTTCTCTTTCAAGCTTTGCCCCTGTTTTAATTCATACACGTTGTAGTGCATATTCTTGCACGCATCCTCACTTTTCACCCACGGCCCACCAAATGGCCAGCCTGTTCCGGTTGCCATATCAATCCCAAGATCTAATCGCTCAGCTTCCTTTAAGGTATGAAGAAATAAATCCATCCATTCAGGCGACAAGTAATCAATGAAAGCCTCTTCCTCGCCAAACACTCCATAGATGGGTGTAATTTCCAATCCACCCAAGCCTGCTTTTTGATATGCTTCCATTTCAGCCGTGATGCCTTCTTTGGTTAACACATTTCCATGCCACCACCAACGGCTCCACGGTTTTGTCTCATGCGAAATAGTTGGCCAACCCGGTTTTACTTTTGGCTGAGGACTACATGAAAGCATTAACAATACAAAGCACACTCCAATAACAGTTCTGTGTATTACGCCATGCATCCTAATGCCTTCAAAAATAATTTTACAATTCATAATTAAGGGTTAACGGTGTCAAATCAGTCTTATAAGTAGGTTCATTAAAATTAGGTGAATTTTGGTATCGATCGTTTATAATTTACACCAATGAAGTCAATCATAGCCTTCTGCTTAGTCGCAGCATTGTTCTCCAGTTGTTCCAAGTCTACCGAAGTGGATACATCTTCTATTTCAACTGACTCAACCATGATTGCCATGGGCCAATTAAAATTCTCACAAAATTGTTCTTCCTGCCATAATTTCAGCGTGGATGGAATGGGACCCCATTTAGGCGGGCTTACGCAAACCGTTTCTTCAGAATGGATTAAAGACTTTATAAAAAATCCAAAGGCAATTATTGAATCGGGGGACGAACGAGCAAAACAACTATTTGAAAAATTCAAAACACATATGCCAGCATTCAATTATTTATCAGATGAAGAATTGAATGGAATCGTAGCTTTCATCCATACCTCAAAGGCACCTAATCCACGAAAAGCGAACCTTGATCCCAACGCAATAAAAGATCCGATCCCTGAACCCATTCCAATGTCGGATCTCGTTGTAAACCTCGAGTTGGTTACGCAAATTCCGACATCCTCCGAAACTTCACCAAGAACCAGAATTACAAAACTAGTTCAACAGCCTAAGTCGAACGAATTATTTGTGGTTGATATTAACGGAGTACTCTATCACTTGAATGGAAAAAATCCGGAAGCCTATTTGGACCTAAGAAAACTGAAACCCAATCTTATGAATAAGCCCGGATGGGCAACTGGTTTTGGAAGTTTCGCTTTTCATCCAGACTTTTTGAAGAACGGGTTATTGTATACCTCTCATTCAGAGAATCCAAATTCAGCCAAAGCAGATTTTGAATTTCCAGATTCAATCAAAGTTGCCACGCAATGGGTACTTACGGAATGGAAGACAAACACACCCGCTGCTAATTCCTTCTCGGGTCAACAACGAGAGATATTAAGGGTAAACATGGTTGGCACCTCGCATGGCATGCAGGAAATCACCTTCAACTCTTTATCAAAACCTGGTGAAGACGACTATGGACTACTCTATATTGGCATCGGAGACGGAGGAAGTGCAGAAAGGGATCTTGCTTATCTCTGCCATAGCACAGAAAAAATATGGGGCACTATACTCAGGATTGATCCTAAAGGAAGAGATAGTAAAAATGGTAAATACGGAATACCTAAAACCAATCCATTTGTTAAAAATTCAAATGAAAGAACGGCAACAGAAATTTTTGCCTATGGTTTTCGAAACCCGCATCGAATCACCTGGAGTCAATCAGGCCTAATGTTAGTGCCAAATATCGGGCAACACAACATTGAATCTTTGTGTATCGTTGAAGCTGGCAATGACTTTGGATGGCCCGTGCGGGAAGGAAGTTTTGTGATTGATCTTTCTGGAAATCGTCATAGCATCTATCCGTTGCCACCAGATGATAAAAAAAATAACTTCACGTATCCAGTGGCCATGTATGATCATGATGAAGGTAATGCCATTTCAGGTGGATTTGAATATTGGGGTAGTATACCTGAGTTGCAAGGAAAATTTGTTTTTGGAGACATCTTTCATGGTCGCTTGTTTTATATTGAAATGAAGGATGTGCAACTTGGTGGTCATGCACCTATAAAAGAATGGCGTGTATCCTTAGATGGAAAAATTCAAACGCTTAAACAACTAACTGGTACAGACAAAGTAGATGAACGATTTGGAAGAGATAACAAGGGTGAGCTTTATCTTACTACCAAGCCTGATGGTAAAATTTATAAGTTGGTCAGCGCTTCTACTAATTAATGAAATAAAAAGGCCGCTTAAAAAAGCGGCCTTTACTACTCTCATTTAGCGATTACTTCTTAGTAATTACGTTGGCATCAAGAATCACAGCAGTTTGAGCAAGTGCCTGACCATTCAGAACAGCACCTGTTTGCATAGTAATTCCTGTTTGCGACAAGATGATTCCTTCAAAGTGTGAGGTTGTACCTAATGTAACCTGACCAGCAACTTGCCAGAAGATATTCTTTGCCAATGCACCACCACTCAGTGTTACATTAATGGCCGAACTTGCGTTAAGATTTCCAGCAATCTGCATGATCCACACATCCGTGGCACTACCTGAAATAACAATGCTGGTGGGTATAGTTACGTTGCCGGCCCATTTATAAAGACCTTGCGTCAATGTTTTTCCACCAATGTTACCGGTACCTAATTCAACGAAATCAGGAAGTGTACGACCAGCCGCGTCATTATAAGCAGTAATCATATTGTTGACTGTTGTTGTTAAGGTAACAGGTGTTGGATCAGCCATATCAGCCGCATATACTTTACCAGTTACCTGGCTTGAGGTCGCAAAACCAGTTGCGTTGGTCAAAGCCAAACCTGTGATGTAAGACGTAGCTGCAGGGCTAAGGCCTAAATCGCCCGTGATGGCTGATGTGGAACTGTTATTGATTGCTGTCTTGGCAACAATTACATAATTTGCCGCAGCACCTAAGTTAACAGTTGTACGTAAAGCGGTTGATCCACCCGTAGTAAAGCTGGATACGCTGTTGGCAGCAAGAGCAATTCCCGCAAGCGTTTTTGCTCCAGTAGTTACCGTAACCGTATAGTTCGATAATGCTAATAAACTATTGGTTGGTATAAACGTAGCTGTAGTACCGGAATAAGTTACCGTTCCTGAAACAACATTAGCCCCTTGTTTTACAACCACGGTTGAGCTATTGATTGTAGCTGGGTCCATAGCTTCACTGAATTCTATTGTAATTGAATTGTTCCTTGGAACATCAGTTGCATTGTTGGTTGGACTTGTAGAATTTACAGTTGGCGGTGTGGAAGGTGATGGATTGTCATCTTTTGAACAGCTTGTGAACAATAAAATGAACACAATCGAAAATAAGGATAGCAGTCGAAATGCTTTTGGATACTTCATGTCTTTTAGTTTTTAGAGTGTTTACCGAACAAAGCATCAAGAAATGGGGATAACGTGTGAATACTATTTCATCCTGATTTCACGGCTTAATGATTTGACAGGTATCCATAAGCTAATTTCAATCCACGATCCGAATAGGGCAATCCAAGCACTAGAGCAGACTTTGGTAAAATTCCCGGAATCTAGTCGGGCACTAATCTCTACACTCGAAGAGTTTCTTTACTAATTGTCCACATAACATGTGTTCAAAGCATGATCTTTGAGAATGGTGACACGTTTAGTATATATACTTTTATTGCTTCCTCGGTGGTGGCCCTTGATTCTTTTGCATCTTTTTAAATTTCACCAATTGTTCTTTCGTTAGTGTTGCCTCCAATTCTTTGCCCATTGCTTTCCTGGTCTCATCACCTTTTTGTCTGTCTTCTGAGGGCTTGCCATATTTCTTATGGATCTCTTGCCACTGCTTAACTTGTTCATCCGTCAAACTTAAATCCTTCGTGGCTTTCGTAATCATTTCCTCTGATGTTGGAGGGGTTGGTCTTTGTTGATTTGAGCCTAGTTGAGCAAACCCAAAAGTTGTTAAGCTCATCATTCCGATAATCATTGCAATTCGTTTCATACTATTTATTTTTTAGTTATTATTCGAGTTCTAGTACTTTAATATCGGCAATGAGTGCTTGAATACTATTCGGATCAATGCCATTATATATTCCTCTTATATGCCTTTGTTTGTCGATGAGAACAAAGTTTTCAGTATGGAGAAAATAATCTTCCTCTCGCAACAAGCCTTCGTCTTCTTCCACGAAATAATATTTTCTGCCTAAGTCATAAATTTCATTTCGGGTGCCGGTCAAGAGCTTCCATCGTTTAAAATCAACTCCTTTCTTGATGGCATATTGTTTTAATACAGGCACACTATCATAATCGGGTGTTACACTGTGTGACAATAGCAGGAGATTATCGTCTTCCAGAAACTCATTTTGCAAATCGATCATGCTGTTTGCCATCTTCGGACAAATGCCCGGACAAGAAGTAAAGAAAAAATCTACCACACAGATCTTTCCTTTAATATCAGCCTCAGTAAATTTTTCATTTTCCTGATTGATTAAGTTGAAAGGGCGAATCTGATGAAACTGGTCTCCGTCTGTCGGCAACTCCCATGTGGGTGTGAAGTCCGCTGTATTGTAGTACGGAAGTTTTCTTTCTGCCTTATCGCAAGAAATCATCACCACTAAACAAATTATTAACATGTACTTCATGCTTTACTTTTTTAATGCGATCTCCTCGTTCGGCAACACTGCAGACTTTATCTTCTCATCATTCAGCGAATAGCATAAAGACGATTTTTGCAACCCATACCGAAAGCCGTCCTTGGCTACATAGTTTATATATGGCTTTCCGTTTTCGCGCCAGGCCTGTTGCATGCCTTCTTCCCGATCGTCCTTAAAAGTTAAAAATGCATACGGACTTCCACTTTCATACCATTGTTTTTGAAGGCCTTCCCGTTTATCAAAGTAGTAAGTGAAATCAAACTTCATATTCCCATTTTCCCAATACCCAACATGTCTTCCATATCCAACGTTTTCCTTATAGCTTCTAATGTCTCTCACTTTTCCACTGGCATAGAATGTTTTTGTAAGACCCTCTTGCATTCCTAGAAAATAGGAGCCAATACTTTTCACTCCACCTGTTTCATATACCTCTTTTATAAAGCCAGAAAAAGGCACTTCGTGCAGAAAATAAATTCCATTTACCAAGGTTAGATTAGGGTCAACCGAGGAGATTGTATAAAGAGGAATTTGTTCCGTACTTACTTTTTCGAAAACAGGCAGCCTCTCTTTGCCCTTGTCTTCTTTATCAACAGCACAACTCAAACACAGAAGCAAGCTGCTAAAAAGAAAACTGCCTGTTATTATCTTAGAAAGTAAACGTTCCTTTTGTTCCATGATAGCTACCTGCTTTTAGTATATAAAACCTACTTCCTAAGTAAGCTGTATTGCTTGCATGATAATGATAAATTGGTGTAGAGAATTCAGCCGTTGTACCTACATGTCCTCCATTCGAATCTAAATTGGTTGGGTAAGTTCCATCGTTATCCTTTCTTGCATAAATAGGAAAACCATCTCTTAAAAAACCGATGAGGTTCGCATTATCATTGCCTGTAAAATCACCCGTACTATGGTAATGATAAGTATTACCCGGACCTGGATGTGCACCTGCTCTGTCAAAAGAGGATAGAACATTTGCATCTACGGGTACATTACCACCCTCTCTGTCATTGAAAATGGCTACTCCATTCAAGGCCATTCCGATAGGTCCCAACGAGGTCGCTTCTTTGGTAGTGGCCTCCACAGGATTTACGGGGATAGTCATGGAATAGTTCTGGGTACCTATTTTACCTGGATTGAGGTTTTGCCCATCAAAAGGTGTTTCGTACAGCGCATTTCCTTCCCCCCAATAAGGAGACACATGTTCTGGGATACCGTTCGATTTTAAAACAATACTGTTTCCACTTGTAGAAATTGTTACCACACTTGTGTAGCTGCTGGTTACTACATCAGTTATTGAAACTGAACCATTGGACATAGGCGTAGTTTCATCATCGTTCCCACATGATACAATAAGAACCAATGTGAACGCACCGAAGGTAATGAAAGAGATAAACGTTGTGTTAAGGTTTTTCATCAGTATAATTTCGCTATAGTATTTAATACGAGTTTTTTTAAAGAAATCCTTCGATTGAAATTTGAATAAATCATCATCACCATTATTGGGTAAATGTGCCCTTTGTTCCATAATACGATCCAGCCTTTAAAATATAGTAGCCAGTATTTAAATAATTTACATTACTCGCATGATAGTGGTATATACCATCAGGAAATTCTTCTGTTGCTTTTGTGTGGCCACCATAGGTGTCCAGATCGTCAGGATATATATCATCCTTATCTCTTCGGCCATAGATCGGAAAGCCATCCCTTAAAAACCCAACTAAATTATCATCATCAACAGTTGTATACTTTCCAGTTGTATGATAATGATAATCTTTTCCAGGTCCGGGATGAGCACCCGAATAATCAAATGTTGTTATGGTTAAAGTATCCAGTGGTACATTACCACCTTCTCTGTCGTTATAAATGGGCACTCCATTAAGTGCCATTCCTATCGGCCCTAAGGTTGTTTCTTCATGACTGCTGGAAACTGAAGGGTTGGCAGGAATTGTCATACTATAATTATGTGCAGACATGCTTGTATTTACGTTGGCGTGATATCCTTCAGGGAAATCTTCATACAAGGCATTACCTGCTCCCCAATAGGGTGTTTTATGATCTGGTAATCCATTACTTTTAAGAACAATGCTATTACCATTGGTTGAAATGGTTACCCCACTTTTGTAGTTGTTGATAACAACCTCAGTTATTGAAACTGACCCGCTTATTGTTGGCGTCACATTATTATCGTTTCCACACGAAATAATAAGACCCACTGCCAAAGCACTTAAGGCAACGAGTGACATAAAAGCTGTTCTAAGATTTTTCATCAATAATGTTAGTTGTAGTAAGTAATACGAGTTTTATAGAAGAATCCTTCGCCCAATACTTTTTTGTGGCGAAGGGTCAGTTGCCTAAATACGTTTTAACTGCTGCGGCTCGCTGCGTTGCATGAGTTTTAAGAGTACTTATAGCCGATTGAAAATCAGAAGCATTACTTAAAAATGTATATCCTTTAGTCTCGGAAGTAGCGTAGGGTTCAATCAACGAAGCATAGGTAGTATAAGTAGCTTGTATGGTGCTGGTGCGAAAAGCTCCATTTATCACTTCTTCAACGTATGCATCATACTGCCCTCTGTAACTAGCATCATCATACAAATATCTTATTAATGGCCACTGAACTGAGGAAAGGCCAGAAAAATTTAATGGTAACGATCCCTGCATATTCCCTGTTTGTAAAGCTTCATTGTTATCCCAAGGAATCCAGGTAAGCAAATGATTATCAGGATTATTATATAAAAAATAGTTGTGCGTCATTCTTCCATACGTATCCCAATTTTGTATTACGGTGTTAACCGCCAAATATTTTAAGAAAACATTCGTATCAAAAACCGATTCTAAATTTGTCTTCCACGTGGCCGCATCTGTAGTTCTAGACGTATTGTGTAAAGCGGTAAACAAGTTTTTAATATCAGACCAATCTGCCTCATCTTCATTTGTTTCCTTCACAAAAACAGATTCACTAAATGTACCCGAGGCAAAGCTTGCTCCTGTTCCGTCTGGCTGATATAAGTTTCCATTGTTGTTTGAAAATTGGGTATCTATTACGGTATCATCTACTTCTTCCACCAATGTATACAATCCAAAATAAATCGGTCCCTCACCATGATCAACATACACGGTATAAAATGCAGTGTGTGAACTGGCCAAGCCCGCATTTCTAAAAATATCGCCAGCCACTTTCTCGCGTAGCATAGATTTATCATTGTAGTTATTTTTAAGACTCAATTTTTTGAATCCATAAAAGCGCTGATTCTTAATTTGTGGATAGTCATCTTCAAATTCATCAAAATCAAGCTTAAAAGACAACTTCATATTTCCTGAACTCCACGTACTTGATAGGCTCGAATTACCTTTAAATCGAACTCCTACCCTATACCACTCATTGCCTTTGTAAAATACCTCAGCAGGAACAAAGATTGGATCCTGATCTGAAAATCCACCGCCACCATTTCTCGAACCAAAAGTTCCATACAAACTCGTCATATCTGCCAGCATACTTTTCCAACGAGCCGATGTAATCACAATATCCAATCTCTTAACAGCATTGTCTTCAAATACCTCGCTGAAATCTGGATCTGCGTCATTACTGTGTGTTTCTACCGTCCAGTCAGATACAATAAAATCTGCATCATCAACAAGTACCTCAGGGTCGTTATCTGGTGTAACAATTTCTTGTTCACTACAGGCTACAAACGATGCAAGAATTACCAATAAAACTGGTTTAAAAATACCAACACGAATTTTCATCAAAGGTCTCTTCATTTTTTAAATTTAGTTCGTACTATTTATACGATACTAGTCCAAAAAACCTTCGAAGGATTAGAAACTAATTTTATTATTGCAACAAAATGAACGTATGCAAATTAGAGTGGTATCAACTCTTAAAATATGAAACCATAGGGAACAAAAAATCATCCCGATTTCGCTACAAATCCTAGCAAGCATTAAACCTAGGGTCTCCGCCCTTGTGGCTGAGGTGTCGATCTTGCCAATCCGAAGAAATTTGAAAGTTCGGCAGTCAACTCGGTGAAATACTCAAGTTGTTCCGGTTTGCACAGTTTTTTAATTTTTGAAAAATGATCGTAGTGCGCATTCTCAATTTCTTTTTGAAGTGATGCAATCTTGTTCACCAAAGAATCTTTAGCAATTAGATTCTCGCCAATCAACGTATGATAGAGATTACTTTTGGTTACACTGATACTATCATTTAATAGTTTAATGGTATTCTTATGTTGATCAATCAACTTTTCATATTCTAACACTTGCTCATGATCAAGGTGCAAAATCTCGACAATCCTATTCCTTGGCCCATCAATTTCAGAAGGCGGTGGCCCTTGCAGCCTGGCGGGTGGTTTTCTCAAAAAAAGGAATCCAACAATGCAAAGATTTAGAATCAATAACCCAACAACAGCAATACTTAACAATTTTAACTTAGTCATAATACAATTCATTAGTGGTGAGCAACTCCATTGAACTAACTACCTCTCCAATACCATCATTGGTTTCTGTGCTGGATGCTTTAAAAAATATTGAGACGTTCAGAGAGAGAATAACTATTGCAATGGCAACAAATGCCACTCTCCATGTTGAAGGAGCTGGTGTTACATTGGATGACTTTACCTGTTGCATGATTCGGGTAAGCATGAAAGGGGGTGCTTCCACTCGATCAATTTTCCTAAGTAAGTCCAACTTTTCGTCAATATTCATAAGAAAATGTATTATGTTATACGATCATCACATCAAATTCCTTTGCGTTCTCTTAATTTTTCTTCAATTATTTTCTTTGCCCGTTGTAGCAGCGATTCAACCGCTTTTACGCTTATGTTCATAATCTCTGCCACCTCTTTTTGAGGCCGATCTTCAATCTTGCTTAGGATAATAGCTGTTTTCTGATTTTCAGGCAAAGCTTGAATGATTACTAGTAGTTCTTCTAGACTCTCCTTGTCCTCCAGTGTAACACCAGGATGACTAACTTTTGCAACATCTTTTATAAGCTCATCAGACTCGGGATGGAAAAGTGAGGTTAGAAAGCCAAATCGTTTTTTTGCTTTTTTGGATTTTAGGAAATCCAGTGATTGGTTGATTGAAATGCGGTAAATCCAGGTTTTTAAAGATGCTGCCTCAGGATTATACTGGCTAATGTTATGGTAAATTTTAACAAAAACTTCCTGTGCAACATCTTGAGCATCTTCCTTATTTAACACATAATGCAGGCACACATTGTAAACGAGGTTTTTATACTCGTTGTAAACGGACTCAAATTGTGCCTGATTCATGCGTATAAACAGAACGTATATCGCTGCTAAAAAGTCTAATTCTTTTGAGATTCACAAATCAATCACTAAATAAGACTGATCGCTGTTAATAGATTTAACTTCTTCAGAAATTCACATCAATACTCCAATAACGCTACAATACCGTTATAGGATATCACACATGAGAACAAGAACGCTAATACCAGACCAAGTTGGATTCCGATATTCGTAGGATGGCCGTTCATTACTTTTTTATTATTCAGAAACAGAATAATTCCAAGAACCACTATAGGTAATACAAATACATTAAATACTTGTGATAGTATCTGTACCTGAATTGGGTTGGCCCCAAAAACCGGAACTGTTAGCGCCACTACACTTGCAACACCTGTTATGATTCTAAATTGTTTAGAACTGGAATCCAGTTTTCCGGATTGGTAGTCGGCCAGTAGCAAAGGCGCAATCATAAGGCACGGAAAAATGGAAGACAGACCAGCACTTAACGTACCAAAGAAAAATAATGTTAACGCAAATTTTCCCGCTACAGGTTCTAATGCCCCAACCATATCCAACACATGAGTAACTGATTTGCCTTGGTGAAAAAGTGCTCCGGTTGCAACTGCCATGATAGAACCGCTTATAATAAAAATCAACACGGATGCCGTGATTGCATCCTTCTTTTGAATACTAAGGTCTTTGATCGTCCATCCTTTTCCTTGAATAAATAAAGGGCGTGATAAGAAGGTAGCGGCAGCCATGGTTGTTCCTACAAAGGCAACTACCATCATCTTTCCGCCTTGCACCTGAGGCACAGAAGGCAACAATCCTTCAACGACTTCCATTGGTAAAGGATGAACCAGAAATAATGAAAAGATAAATGACGCTCCCATAATGGTAACAAAAATCACCAGTATCTTCTCAAAAAAACTATACTTACCCACCAGAAGCATTGAATACATTACACCAATCACAAGTATGGCAATCATTAAAACAGTCAAATACTCATATTCACTTAACGATGGAAAATAAATAGCAAGAATTTCGAAGATCAGATTAGACGATATTCCTACAATACCCATTAGGGAATTCCACTGGCCAAATGAAATGCCGATAATGATTGCGATGGCAATTACCTTACCGCCTTTTAAATGTTTTCTAAATCCAAATAAGGCTGTTTCACCTGTTACAAGTGCATACTTTCCGTAGCTGTACATCAGCAAGCCCGAAAACAAACAACTGAGTAATAACACCCAAAGTAATTGCATGCCATACGTACTGCCGGCTACGATCATCGAGGTTACACTGCCCGTTCCGATGGTATAACCAATGGCAAATATTCCTGGGCCAAAGCCCAATATCACTAATAAGATCTTTTTCAATAAGGATGATGAAGGAGGGATTGACTGACTCATTAGATTAATGTTTTTGAAACGAATTCGTTTTATATAAGTCGTCTATGTTTTAAAAAAAATAGGCACACACATGTGTGCCTATTTAAACAATCAACTAACCCTTATCTTTTAACTTCTTAATTACATCCAACGCAAACCGAGTCTTTGTTTCTAATAGCTTATAATTCTCAGTTTTAATCATATCCTTCGTGATTAGTTGCGAGCCAATACCAACGCATTTTGCTCCTGCCTGAAACCACTCAGCTAAACTTTCTTCTGTAGGTGATACTCCACCTGTAGGCATAATTTCAGTCCAGGGTTGAGGACCTTTTATTGCTTTGATAAATCCAGAGCCATACACATCGGCTGGAAACAGTTTCACCATTTCACATCCCAACTCTTCCGCTCTTGCAATCTCAGAAAGTGATCCACACCCAGGCGACCATAAAATTTTATTCCGATTACAAATGATTGCAATGTCTTCGCGGAACACTGGAGTAACAATGAAATTAGCACCCAGTTGTATATACCGAGATGCGGTACCTCCATCTGTTACGGAGCCCACTCCCAATGCCATGCCGGGCAATTCAGTCAATGCATATTTATTCAATGCAGAAAAAACTTCATCAGCAAAATCTCCTCTACTCGTAAATTCAAACACTTGTGCACCTCCATCATAACAAGCCTTTAAAACTTGTTTCATGATTTCTATATCAGGGTGGTAAAACAATGGCACAAGGCCCGTCTTCCACATTTTGTTAATCACCTCAATTCTACTATGTCGTGCCATTCTATTTTTTTTTAAAAATTTTATTATCGTTGAATTCTTCCAGAGGTATCGCCTCGCATCAGATTCATTACCCGATCGGCTGAACCCAGATTAGCATCTCCTTCTATAGAGTGCTTTAGTGCGCATGCCGCAGTGGCAAAGTTTAACGCTTCTGAATCATCATTCAGATTCATTAACCCATAAATTAAACCAGCTGCAAACGCATCCCCCGTTCCAATCCGATCAACAATATGAGTGATGTCATACTCCTGGCTCTCAACAATTGATTTCCCATCCCAAAGCTTTCCTTTAATTCGGTTGTGAGATGCACTTAAGGATACTCTGTCTTTATCTACAACTTTTTTAATTCTTGGAAATTGATTCATCAGGCGAGAAGCTGCTTCTCTAAACTCATGATCATCCTTTTCATTGACTTTGAGATCACAATTCTTATCAACATCATACTTGCTGGCAATCACAATATCGCACCCTTCAATAAGCCTGGGCATGATTTCCTTTTGTGTTTTACCATATTTCCAGAGACTGCTACGCGAATGGATATCGCCCGAAACGATAATCCCTAGCTTATTTGCAGCTTTAATGGCCGCAGCACAACCATCTGCTGCACCTTGCGAAACAGCGGGTGTGATGCCCGTCCAATGAAACCAACTCGCTCCTTGTAAAATTTTTTCCCAATCAATCACACCTGCATCCATTTTTGAAAAAGAAGAATGCGCCCGCTGATAAATTATTTCGCTCGGACGATGAACCGCTCCCTTTTCCAAAAAATACAATCCCATATCACCATCGCCATAGAAAACATGAGATGTGTCAATCCAGTGATGTCTTAAAAATTGGGTTGCAGCCCTACCTAAATTTGTGTCTGGAAATTGTGTTACGTGCGCAGCTTGAATACCAAAGTAAGCGAGTGAGATAGCAACGTTTGCTTCACCGCCTCCAAAAAGAAAATCCAAACTTGTTGCTTGCGAATAAGTGGCGTTAGCCGGTGGCGACAACCGCATCATCACCTCGCCAAAGGTTACTATCTTCTTTGTTTTTATACTTTCCATGCTAATAGTTTATGAAAATCATATTCTTCTGGTGATGGTAGCATTGGTACTTTGTCATAATCCTCCACTGTAAGAAAATGTAGATTTTGGAAACAGAGTCTGGAAATCTCGGCTTCCATATCCACTAACCGAGGTTGAATTTTACCATTCTTATCTTCAATGTCGGAAAGATAAAGAGGCGAGATATCACCATTTGAATTGGTGGTGACAATACAACCCGTCATACCTGCATCGAAAAGTTTTTTTACTCCAACACCTAATAACGTGCATAGTGTTAGATCAAACCCAATCGGACGGCAGCACCTCAGTTCATATCCAAGTTCTACGGGTCTGCTTTTAATTTTAATGTCCAGACTTTTTAATTTTTCCTGAACCAATACATTAAATATTGTTGACTTGCTTACATTCCCAAGTTCAGGATGTCCATGATCATCATACGTAAAAAGAATCCCGCTTTCTTTCAGTTCATTTTCATCAAGAATATGAAATACCCCTTCACTTACTAACGCCACTCCGTAATGGATTCCCAGAATTCTTCTTTTGATCATTGACGATATGACCAGGTTGATAATTTTATCAAGCGTTGGTTTGGTTTTCGAAAACATTTCCGGAATAATCATCATTGGAAAATGGCAAGCCGAAGCGATACCAAAAGCCAAATGACCAGCCGACCTTCCCATGGTAGACATGATAAACCAATTCTGACTGGTGCGTGCATCTTCATACACTGTATTCCCAATTCTTACACCTTCATCTTTCGCGCTATGAAATCCAAATGTCGGATTTCGATCTGGTAATGGCAGGTCATTGTCAATCGTTTTAGGAACATGAATATTCCGAACATCAAGATTATTGCCTTTCAAAAATTTAGAAAGCCGATTGGCGGTGCTGGCCGTATCATCTCCACCAATTGTTACGAGAAGCTTTACATTATAATCAACAAAGAACTTAATGTTGAACTCGTGATCTTTTGGTTTATACCTACCCATAATCAGGGTAGAACCTCCCCGGCTAAAAATCCGATCCGCATGATCAAAGTTGAATTCCTTGATCTGCGGATCGTTTGAAAATATTCCCTTGTATCCCTCATGTACACCAATAACCCGATAGCCATCCTTCAGGAATATTTTTGCTACCGAACTAATAACAGCATTAATTCCTGGTGCAGGACCGCCACCACAAATAATGGCAACTGATTTAAAAGCTGCTGGGGAACTCATAACGGACAAGTTAATTTGGCATTTCTATTGAATCACTAAGAGAACGCAAGTCCCCCATTAATATCTACGTTATTACCAGTTAAAAATGAAGACTCATCGCTTGCAAGGTATACTACCAAGTCCGCTACTTCTTCAGCTTTTCCTTCTCTTCTAAGCGGTGTAGCTGCAGCCACATTTTGTCGCACCTGATCTTTTGTGAAATCATCATGAAATTTTGTGGCAATCAATCCGGGATTTACAGCATTGATCCTGATGCCTTGCGGTCCAAATTCTTTTGCCCAGTTTCTGGTCAAGGTCATGATCGCTCCCTTTGATGCAGCATACATGGCTGACCCTTGTCCTCCGCCATCCCGGCCTGCTTGTGAAGCGAGGTTTACGATTGACCCTCCTTTAGCCATCAATGGCTTGAATGCTTTTGTCACGAACACAGTTCCTTTGAAATTAACATTCATGACCATTTCGTAAAATTCTTCATCAATTTCCTCAATGGTTTTTCTGGCAAACAATCCACCCGCATTGTTCACTAAAATATCAACACGCTCACCAAAGGCTTCTTTCGTTTTCGCAACCAGATTATCAATGTCTGACTGCTTCGTAACGTCAGCACACACAGCGATAGCCTCGCCTCCCACTTCCTTAATGGCCGCCAACGTAGCTTTGCTGTCCGCTTCGCTACTAAAATAATTAACGACTACCTTGGCTCCTTCTTTGGCCAGCTTTATACTAATGGCTCGACCTATATCTCTGGCTCCACCTGTTACAACTGCTACTTTCCCCTTCAGCTTCATTTCTATTTAAGTTAATTTCCCGATACAAATTATGTTCTTGGTTGAACGTTTGATTTTTAGATTAAATCCCCAATGCTTGTCCCCCACCTACCTGGATGGTCTCAGCAGTTAAAAAGGATGCATCCTTTCCCGCCAGGAATGAAACAACAGAAGCCACTTCTTCAGGTTGTCCTAATCTTCCTAACAAAATATTGTTCTTCCATGAAGCAAATACTTCTGGTTTGGTCTCCTTAATCTGAGCATGAAATGGAGTGTCAATAGTACCCGGTGATACAGCATTTACTCTGATTCCGTATTCAGCTAAATCCTTTGCCAGTGCTCGTGTAATAGCATGAACTCCAGCTTTTGAAGTACCATAAATTCCAGCGCCAGGGCCTCCGGCATTCCATCCTGCATTTGAAGTATAATTGATGATGGAAGCGTTTTCACCTTTCTTAAGAAAAGGAATCGCTGCTCTTGAAGCAAAGAAAACTGAATCCAGGTTGAGCGCCATTACATTTCTATAAAACTCAGTTGTCATTTCTTCAAACCTTGATCGGCCACCTAATCCCCCTGCATTATTTACCAGTACATCAATTCTACCGTACTTTTCTCCTATCGCTTTAATATTTGAAGTTACAGCCTCTTCGTTTGTTACGTCAAACCCATAATACTCAGCGGTAATTCCAAGTTTTGCAAGCTCCTCTACTCGCTGTGCACCTGCTTCATCTTCAATACCGTTTAAAACAACAATATATCCATCTTTGCCTAATCGTTTTGCTACCTCAAAACCTATACCTCCTGTTGCACCTGTTATAACTGCTACTTTTCCTTTTACTTTCATTTTTTGTATAGTTTACATGTTAAAAATTATCTTCTATTGTTAATCAAGTTGCTTAATCTCTTTTGCCAATCCATAAATAGCTGCAACACTTAGCGGAACAAATACCGCGATCATGATAAATATGGGTGTGTAAGAATACTCAGATATCATCGGTACAAGAAAATTCATAATGATGACAGAAAAGACTCCAACCGAACCACCAAGCCCTGCCAAGGTTCCCACCGACTTTCCACTGAACAAATCACTGGGTATAGTTTGTATGTTACTGATGACAAACTGAAAGCCGAATAGCACAAAGGCTACAATCACAACAAACAATACGGGATTATTGGCGAATAAGATGGTCGCGACCAGACCTAAAAACATGATGACCCCGCCAATAGTAATGGTACGTTTTCTTGCCTGATCAACGCTTGCACCATTCAACATGAGACGACCTGAGAAATAACCACCTGCCAAACTTCCGATGGCTGCACCTACATACGGGACCCATGCAAAGAATCCAATCTCCTTCACATCAAAACCATATTGATCTGCCAGATAAATCGGCATCCATCCAACAAACAACCACCAGATGGGCTCAATGAAAAACCGTGAAATTAAAACAGCCCACGATTCGCGATGAGAAAGAATTTGTTTTATCGTTAACCCTTTCGTTACTGTGCTCTCATTTTCAACACTTGTTTGACCTGACGTGATATACTTACGTTCTTCTTCTGTTATCCAGGGATGAGATCCGGGCGTTGCTTTGTTGATAATGAGCCACGGAATCACCCAAAGCAAGCCAAGTATACCAACTATAATAAAGGTGACTTTCCATCCAAACCCAACCCACAGAATGGCAATTAATGGAGGTGCTACAACAGAACCAATCGATGCGCCCGCATTAAATATCCCTTGCGCAAAGGCGCGTTCCTTTGCAGGAAACCATTCGGCATTACTCTTCACAGCGCCAGGCCAGTTGCCCGCCTCTCCTACTCCAAGTACAATTCGAAAGAATGAAAAACTAAGAATCCCTCTTGCTACTGCATGAAGCATGGTAGCAACTCCCCAAACCGAAATAGAAATAACAAAACCAACACGTGTTCCAATCTTATCCAATAGACGTCCAAATACTGATTGGCCGACCGCGTAAGAAATCATAAACACATTTAGTATAAGTGCATAATCATTTTTATCCATCCCTAAATCTTTAGAGATGCTTGGCCACATAATTCCTAATGATGAGCGATCGATATAATTAATAAGAGTTGCCAAAAATATCAACCCGATAATCCACCATCTCAATCCTTTAATTTTCATAGCCTAGGTTGTTTATTCTAATTATGATCTTACTTCTTTCCAAAATAGCTCACGCCTGATCCGTCAAGGAAATTCTCACGAACAGGGCTAAAAGTGTCGATCAAAATGCCTGCTTCAATACAAACAGCGCTATGCACCAAATTAGGTTCGATATAAACACCATCTCCCGCATTTACTACCTGCTTCACACCGTCAATCTCAAACTCAAATTTTCCGGATGCACAATAGGTAGCTTGCGTATGGAAGTGACTATGTGGTGATCCTACCGCACCTTTTTCAAATTTTACCAGCACCATCATGATTTGATTATCATAACCCAGCATTTTTCGTGAAACCCCGCCTCCCAGTTCCTCCCATTTCATATCCTTTGTTAGGATGTATTTCTCACTTGATCTTTTCATATTCTTACTTTTCGGTTCTATTAAATAATTTACAAACTCCTGTCCATTCCAATTTCTGATTACCTATTTCGACTACATGCTTGGCACTTGCATCTGAATTATTATTCGCAATTGAAAAATAGTCCACTTTACCATTCACATGTTCAATTTTTACGACTGAATAGTTCATTGAATCATGCACAATCGAAACCTTCCTGATCGAACTATATGCATCAGTTGCAATCTCTTCAACCGGAGTGTAGTTGCCATGTACTTCATATACATTTGCAAAAAGCGTACTATCTGTGTTCGTTCTTCTTATAATAAAAACCGGTTCTCTTCTTAAATTAAAAGAAGGATCATTTGCACCTACCCTAGCAAACAAAACGCTGTCACCCGCATGAACCGCACTTGAAATTGTTTGAAAACTCCCCTTATCAAACCAGCTAAAGGAAAGTTTATCATCACTTACTAAGCCTGAGGCTTCCTTCCAAAGATGCTGATAGCCATTGTTTATGCCCATCGGCACTAATTCTTTTGAAACCCGAAAGGCAAAACTTGTTTTCATAACATCACCTTTGAAGTAAAGCGGAAAGTCATATGTATTCTTCTTTTCAGAATTTATTTTAAACAGATCCAACACAATGGAATTGTTTCCTTCAATGAGAACAAACGTGCGCTGCATGTTGATGCCTTCATACCCATTGGTTTCAGAGGCACTCATTACCTGATATCCTTTTGCATTGGTTTCAAATAAATAAGGAGTGCCATGAAACGTATCTGCCACTTGAACACTTCCATTAAACTGCGTTTGTCCATTCACAACTACAGTATTGTGCGCAATACTTTGTTTTGCCCACGAATTATTTTCTTTCAGATATCCGCCACCATCTTTCTGCTCAATATTTACCCACCGCGCTGCGCCATAATCCTGAAACACTTCCTTGCCGTTATTATACATTGAAAAAGAAAGTTTATCAAAATGACCATGGCCCATTCCATGTTTTGAATATTTCATCACCAATGTCAAATCCTGATTCGGCTCTCTGCTTCGAAGAATTCCAATCGCTCCTTCATCGCCATTGGCACCATCACTCAGTTGGATACTTTTTTTAATGAAGGGTTTTTCCATTCCTTTTGAAATTCCTTCCGCAACTGACAGCCCGGCCACATCCAGCGAGACACGCTGCTGAAGTTTTGCAACAGAAAGCAACGATGGATCTTTTGTTCCAAAGTAATAAGCAACCCCTACTGCCGAAATCAACTCACGCGATAAATAGGACATACCCTTTGCCGCATCATTGATTGGGAAAAACTCACCATTTGAATCTGTTTGATTCAACAAGGCGTACACGGCTTTAATCAAAACTCCATTTTTGTATTTGAATATCTCTTGCTTCGGTCTTGTGTTGGCCAATGCTTGCGCAAACAACAAAAAGGGATACATGGCATAACGCTGATAATAAGGTCCCTCCGTATAATATCCATCGGGTGAAAAACTATGATCTATTTGTGCTAAAAAACCCTTTGCCCCATCTGAATAAATCGTTGCCCCATCATTGTCCTTCCCTCCTATCTTCACAAGTTCATCGGGTATTCCATACAATGCACGAGTGACCAGTTCCTCATCGTTCATAACAAGGCCAATCATTCCCACCGCAGCATTTCCCCACGTACTATGATTATGTATTCTGTTGAAGAATTGTGGTGTTTCAATAGAAAGAAAATCAGCTAATGGTCGAAAAAGATTCTTGTTTAATTTCTCGCGATCATTTTTTGGAAGCCAATCATAGATGCAATCATACGCCTGACTTACATACACAAGCCAATTGGCATCATTTAAGCATTGCCAGAAAAATTTACCCGGAGAATAGGATCGTTTGTCCGGATGGCGGTCAAACGTTGGATACAATTCAGCGTACGCAAACAAAACATCTTTTATCCAGCTGGCATATTTTTCATCCTTGCTAATTTGAAAAACAACACCAGTTTTTTGAAGGATTAGAAAATTGCTTTTGTGCTGTTCATGTGTAAAGCCTCCTGCTAAATCTTTTGGGGTAGGAACCGAAATAGGCAGCCGCATTGCTTCATCTACTTCAGCTTTTGCAGAAGCATATGAGTTCTTAAATAGTTCATACTTCTTAGCACCCATCTGAATTTGCTGAATACTTTCTTTTGTAATAATCAAGCAAGGATGCTGTTGACTATAGCCTATAGAAAGACCAGCAAAAAACAAAATCGATATGGTAACTATACGAATCATTATTTAACCACCGTAATGTTTTCTTGAACAAACTGATTGTTGTTGGAGATTGTTGGTGCAGTATTCTTCAACTTTATATCCTTAAGAATGGTGATCGGCTCCCCGTTTGTTAGATAAAGGTTGATAGGAGCAGCATTTTCCATCACTACATCGTGGACATTTAAATTTTGAACTCCATGAAACAGAAAGGAAGCGCCTGTTTTATTTCGGTTTCCTTTTCCTGAATTTAAGATTTCAGAATTCGCTATCGTCACTATTGGACCGAACGTACTTTCATCATTTCCGCCACGGTAAATATTCGCAATCGCACCTTCCACATTTTCAAATTTGCAATTATTAATATAGAGTGTCTCAACATTGTAAATTCCAAGGTCTTCTATTTCCCTGTCGAGCGTAAACACATATCCTGTCATATTTTTAAAAGTAGTGTTCTCCACAAGAATAGAATCGGCCATGGTGTGCTGATATACTTTCAGAAAATTATAGGAATGATTAACATTCATATCCACGATCTCACAGTCACGAATGAACAGTTTGTAATTTTTATTCATCGCATACTTGGTCGTGCTGATAACCTGAATGCCTGCTTCATCCGGAGATTCAGCTCCATCTAATTTTATGTTTACCAATTCCAGGCTGCCACCATTTTCAATCTGGAAGAAAGTAGATCTGGTGGATTTAATTATAGCTTTTGCACCTACCTCAGATTTTAAGGTAACCATGGCAGTCAACTTCAAATCTTTTGCAAGCAAATATTCTCCTCCATTTTGTAATAAAAGAACATCGCCATCTGCAGCATCTTTAAGCGCGTCAAGGATTGTGTTTTCACCTGCGGCTACCTGAATTGTTTTTCCTGAACCAAATGTTATTTCTTTATCAGGCTTTGGATAATACGAAGCGCCAACATCAGCACGTGTAACAGGAAGCTTTACAGACTGAAACCCGATCTTTTCTAAAATCTCTTTGCTGGGTACTTTTAAGCCGTTCTCATTTGCCTCAACAGAATAATCAATAGCTTCAAAGCCAGTTGGTATGGATAACTTTGCATCCTTGTTAATGAAATTATTTTTAAATGATATGCCGGAGATATCATCATAAATAGTAAACGGATCAAGGTTGGTTTTACTCATGAAAACATTTCCTGTCATAGTTGTACCGATGGGAACTGCCGAACGTTCCTGATCGCTTCCTGCGCACAATTGAATATAATCACAATCGATAAGGATGTTGTTTTCGATTTTTGAATCGACCACTTGGTTGTAGCGATTGATTGGAGAGTTAGGTACTCCATTCATTACTACCAACGCACCCCGAAAGCGATATCCGGTTAATCCAGTCAGGTAATTATTCTTTACGGTTTGGTATTCATTGATCACGCGAATACCACCCGTGTTTACTTTTCCATTGCCAAGAAAATAATTGTTCTCTACCAACGTGTATTTTCCATGGCGCATCGTTAAGGTTCCTACACATTCATAAAAGACATTCGATTTATAAATATTGCTGCCTGATTTATTGGAGATGATTTCATGCTCGCCATTACACCGATCGAAGTAATTGTTCTCCACCAATGTGTTTGAATTACTGAGAGAATAATGGCTGGTTCCAATTCGAATCGTTTCCCCTCCATTCGATCCCAGGTTTTGTCTTGGTCCAAAATAGTTGTTTACAATGCGATGATGATTCTCCCTGCTTTCTTCTGTATCCAACCGCACTGCCAGCGTAACACCAGAATTTCTTTTGTCAATTAAACTATTGTGTTCAAACGTGTTGTTCTTGCCGTACATAGCTACCCAGATATCCGAGATAAAGCGTTCGGGATTACTATAATTATCAATTACACAATTTTTGACAGTAACATGATTTGACAATGCATTCTTATCCTTTCGAAAAGAAATTACTTCACCCGTTGGTGTATATCCATTTTTAAATACCAATCCCGATACAGAAAGATATTCTCCTGCAATTCTCAAATTCGATAATCCGGAAAGAATCACTTCACCTTCTTTTTCTGCAACTAATTCAATTGGGTTTTCTTCCGTTCCATGGGCTTCAAAAAGCAACTCAACATTCTCCCAAACTCCACTAGCCATTACAATTTTATCACCCGGTTTAGCGGCTGCAACGGCTTGATTAAATTCTTCAAGCGTTTTTACTTTTTTATCGTTCGTATTCTGGCAGCCAGAAACTATCAATAAAGCGCAAGCAAGTAAAGTAGAGAGGCTATGATTTTTAAAATTGTAAAACATCTTCAATTCCATTTAGTGGTTTACTTCCAGCGCATAAAATTTCACGGTCGAAAAAGATCCGGCATCCTTCGTTTGCAGGTAATTGCCCGCATTAAAATAATTTTCAAAAGGCCATTTCTTTATGCTTTGATCACGATAAATAATTGGTTTTTCATCATTGAGGCGCACTTCAATTTTTCCATCCGAAACGATTATCTCTATGGTGGCTTTTTCAAAACCTACCTTCTTATTGAAGTATAGTCCTTGATCATCTTCCCACACATCTTTATTAATCAGTTTGCTTGCCGGTAGACTCAGGTCATTCAGTTTCTTTCGAACAATGCGAATTCGTTCATCTTGCCAAAAGATTGACATTAACGGCACCGAAACATTTTTATCTAAATCGAACTCTTCGTTTTGACTTTTATTTGTTGTGCCCTGAATTTGAAAAAGTAAGGTTCGTTGATATTTCTTTTCCTTTTTAGAAATTTCAGTTACCTGAAACGTTGCCTTTAAAGTTGCCCCTTGTGAAAGAGTCCAGTTTTTAGAACTACTTCCTGGCTCCATTTGCTCTCTTAAGGCTGTCTTCGTGTACTTCAATGTGGAATTGCCCGGTACTGGATATGCCTTCATCACAAGAGCTCCATCTAGCGAATCCAAATAGAAGAACGGAGCCGCAAAACTGTCTTCTTGAAAATTCGAAAGTTTCCACTCGGAAGCGGTATAGCCCGATGGTAATTCAAGTTTCCAATGCGTGAGGTCTATGTTGCCTGCCTTTTGAGCAAAGCTTGTAGAGGTTATACACAAAATAATAATTATGCTAAATGCCTTCATCTCGAATCAATGCTTGACTTCTAAGGTGTAATACTTTACAAGAGCATAAGAACCACTGTCTTTTGATTGGAAATAATTTCCAGCCTTAAAATAGTTTTCTAAAACTCCCCATCTCTTTATATCGGCACTATCGTACACAAACGTTTCTTTATCATTTAATGTAACCTGCAATTTCCCATCACTCACGTTGACTTCAAGTGTAAACTTACCCGTGCCTACAATCTCTTTAAAATTTCTACCCGTGTCATCCGTCCATGCATCTTCATGAAGGATCTCTGTGTCAGTAGCATTTTTATTTTTAAGTACTTTGGTTTTCACTCTTACTTTTCCCTCATCCCAATAAATTTTGAGCATGGGCGGGGCATTGTTATCATCTGCACCTATCAACTCCTTTTGTGCATTGGTTAAGCGACCATGAATTTGCATAACAATAACGCGATGGTAATTACCATTGGCACTCCTTGATATTTTAGGAACAGAAAGGGTGCCCTTCATTGTACCACCTTGTGCAAAAGTCCAGTTTGCTGAGTTATTGCCCGGCTCCATTTGCTCTCTTAATTCCGTTCTGGAATATGATGAATTACGGGTAGAGGCCGCAGGGTATGCATAAAATACCAGTGCCCCATCAATGGAATCTTTATAGAAAAATGGCTTTAATTCTTCATTCGTTGCATACTCCAAAATTTCTGGCGGGCCAATCTCTGTTGGTTTGCCAGTCGGGATTGTAATCTTCCAATGAGAAAGATCAATGTCTTGTGAATAACCAGCCGCTGAACATACCACAAGTAATACAGCACTTATCCAAACTCTACTCATGACTTACTTCTAGTTTATAATATTTTACTCTGGCAAAAGCTCCTGCGTCCAGCGTGTTTAAGTAGTTTCCTGCCTTAAAATAATTTTCAAATACTCCCCATTTCTGCATGTGAATATCGTTGTATACAAAGGATTCTGAATCATCCAATATTACTTCCAGCCGACCACTCGATGCGATCACCTCCAATGTAAACTTGTCTGTCCCCACCTTCTTCGTAAACGTTCGTCCTGCATCATCTGTCCACGCATCTGTTTGCAGCAGCTCTTCGTAGGAGTCATTTAAGTCTTTGAGTTTTTTGGTCTTTACTAAGACGTAACCATTTTCCCAATAAATTTTTAAAACCGGAGGAGCGTTATTATCGCCCTGTCCGATAAGATTTTTTTGAGCATCCGTTAAGCGTCCATGGATTTGCATAATAATAGTTCGATGGGGCTTACCTCCTGCATCTTTTGAAATTGCTGGTACCGACAATGTTCCTTTCATTTTACCACCTTTCTCAAAAGTCCAGTTTACAGAATTACTGTTTGGCACCATTTGCTCGCGCAACTCCGTTCTGCTATATGACGAATTTGCTGTTGAGGAAGCTGGGTAGGTATAGAAAACAATGGATCCATCCGTAGAGTCATTGTACATAAAAGGTCTAAGCGTGGCATTAGTCGCATAGTCTAATATTGCCGGAGGAGACACCTCAGTAGGTGCTCCGATAGGCAGTGTTACTTTCCAATTATTTAAGCCAATCTTAGGAAGAAAATAATCAACTCCTTCAACTGGTTTTTTAATATCAGGAGTATTGGCCCCTCCTTTTGGTTTCTCAGGAAGTTCACTCTCACAACCAGAAAGAAAAAGTATAAAGCAGAAAAGTGCGCACAATAGGAAGACACCCGGGCCGAGGCTCGAGTATCTTTTCCTGTTATGTTCAATCCAAAATTTCATTAGTTTTCAACGATTGAGAAGAAGTCTAAGTAGGATTCAGATTCCGAATTCGCATTTTCTACATTTAGTGTATAATCATTAAATATGAACAGTACGATTTCTGTACTTGATCCTGAATTGAAACTAATCGATGCTGGCGCAAATGTGATTACATCATGACCCGATGCCGCATTATAAATCTGGCTTTTGATGAGTGTTGCTCCTGGATTATCAATCAATGATGCATCGTCAAATGGTGCATTGCGGATTTGAGCTGTTACGGTAGCCCCAGCACCAGCATCTTTATTTCTCATGAACCATGATATGGTATAATTTGTATTGGCTTTAACCTTAATCGCCTGATAAATCCATCTTCGTCTGTTAAGAGGCGTGTCATCTCCTGCTCCATAAGAACCCTCACTCTCATAGGTTGGCAATTTAGCACCCAATGAGTTGGCACCCCCGCTGTAAAATGTAGAAGAGGTTTGTACGACCCATGTTCCATCTCCATATAGTAAGTCAGCACTGGCTTCCAGCGCTGTATTTCTCCAGGCTGTTGTGCTGGTAACATCTGGATCCGTAATCTCAGCGAGAAAGCCAGCAGATACGGCAATGCTCTCAGTTTTAATACTTGTTTTTCCTGATACACTGGTAGCGGTTAACGTTACAGTATAGCTTCCATCAGCTTCATATATGTGCATTGGACTCGACAGACTTGAAGAATATCCATCACCAAAATTCCAAAGTAGACTCACCGCACCCACGGACGCATCAGTGAAGAAGTACTTTTTATAATTACCCGCATCAGTCATGTAGGTAAAATCTGCTGTAACGGGTGCTTGTATGTCGATGGGCCTACTAATACTAGCGGTTAACCCAGCACTATTTTTTGATGTAAGCTTGACTGTTTTTAGACCGTATGAGGAATAAACATGCATTGGGCTTTCATCTGTAGATGTGCTGCCATCTCCAAAATCCCATTCGTAAGTCGTTGCATTAATTGACGCATTAGTAAACGAGTACTCAAGCGAATTGCTTGCACTTTGTGCAAAAGTAAAATTTGCCGATGGAGGTACTGCTCCTTGCGCGCCAATTTCAATAGTAAAGTCATCAAATCTCGCTTCCACATTCGCATCATTGTAGAAATAAATTGCAACGGTGTTATTATTTCCTGAGTTGAATGATAATTTCTCTTTCACGTACGTTGCAGGAACTGACGTGTCGTTTACCGTAATGGAAGCGATTGTTCCATCAATAGCTTTTTGCTTACTATCTATAGGACCATTTTCTGTTACACCAACTATTGATACAATTGCCCAGGGATCACTCGCAGTATTGGTCATCGTGTACCAGAACCCCAAGTCGTAATTCGTATTTGGCTCCACGGTAATTTCCTGATAACCTGCTCGAGCACTACTTATTTCAAGTTTACCTGCCTGCGATCCAAAAGTTACTGGGCTTGAAGAGATACCAAAAATAGTAGCCCAACTCACTCTCCAAGAATCGCGTCCATCACCTGAACCATCAGGTAGTGTGTTATCTTCAAAGCCTGGTTCCAGAATAGTAGGCCGAAATGGACCTTTAACAACTTTAACTTCTATGGTTTTCGAACTTGCAGCTCCTCGTGCATCACTAGCCGTTAAAGTAACCGGATAGGTACCTTCTCCATCTGCAAATGTAAAAGTAGGGTCTAGTTGAGTTGATGTATTTCCACCACCAAAATCCCATAGATATGTAGTAGCTTCAAATGAAAGATTTTGGAATTTAATCGTTTTAAAATCATTGCCGCTAGCAGCATAAGAAAAGTTAGCGGCCGGTAAAACTGTATCAACTTTAGAGTTTGCTTCCGGCAATTCAAACTTGAATGCACTTTCGCAGCTATTTATAAGTAATGCAACTGCAAGGCTCAGGAATACTTTTGTGGCGCTTCGCAGAAAATTAATATTATTTTTCATGGTTTAGATTTTAGTTAATAACCAGGGTTTTGTGTTAACCGCCCAGCACTTAAGTTAATTTCTCGTGAAGGAATTGGAAGTAATAATTTTCTTGCATCATAGCTTCCATATCCCATAGCAGCTGCATGCGCACTTAAAACAGCATCTGCAACTCCAAATCTTACCAAATCAAAAAAGCGATGATTCTCAAAAGCCAATTCCACACGTCTTTCTACGAGCAGCGCATCTTTGGTTAACGTTGAAGGGCGATCTGTTACTGGATCAAAGCCTGCTCTTTTTCTCACTTCCATATAAGAATCTATTGCAGCACCATCCGTAGTTGATGGTGAACCCGCTAAGATTGCCTCTGCATGCATTAACAATACATCTGCATATCGTAATACAATCCAATCATTACCTGCATCACGGGCGTATGGACCATATGTTGGAGGTAGAGTAGTAACGTTAGATCCTACAGGTAAAAACTTTGCTACTTCATTTGAAGTGCCGAAAGTAACATAAGAAACGGCCGTTCTATTTCCTCCGTATGCTGCGAAATCGGCAATAAGATTATTATTAACAATGTTAAGACCATCCTCTCTGCCCGCACGAACAAAGGATGTAAACTCAGATGAGAAGCTTTGACTCTCCAAGGTATTTCCTGCCTGATATTGAATGGCAAAAATTATTTCACTATTCAATTCATTATAAAAAACATCTTTAAAATTAGGTTGCAAACTAAATTGGCCACTGCTGATAATATCCTGCAATAACTGAGCTGCACCGGAATAGTTACGACTATCTTGTGTCAAATAAACCTTTGCCAAAAGAGCTTGCGCAGCTGCTTTAGATGCTCTGGCTTTCTGCGTATTGTCTAAGTTATCAATCGCCTCCTGTAAATCTGAAGCTATTTGCTGATAAATTTGCTCAGCAGGTACTCTTGTAAAAAGTGCTTCATTATCTAAGGGTCCTACTACTGAAGTTACCAAAGGCACATCGTCAAACAATCTAACCAGATTAAAATAGGCATAGGCTCTCATGAATTTTGCTTCAGCTGCATACTTACTCTGATTACTTTCGTTAGCGACATCAATGAAATTCAAAATATTATTCGCTCTAAAAATAACCTCGTACATAGATTGGTAATAGTCTTCGGACTGCACATTGTTGGCATCAACCAAATACCTGTGAAAATCTGCTTTTGAACCTTCGTTGGTAGCACCTCGGGTATTATCGGTGCGATGTTCCGTTAACAGATATTCAAATTGCACTCCTCTATTGGAAGTTATGATACTAGTATTTGTATTTTCATTAACGCCTTGTACTGCATCATAGATACCTCTGATACCCGCCAATACATCAGAATCCGTTTTAAAGTATGACTCTACAACAATCGCGGTTTCTGGCAATGGATTTAAGAACTCCTCAGTATCACAGGAATGAAAAGTTACCCCGATAACTGCGAGAATTAAGTATTTCACATTTTTCATAATTCGCATTTTTAATTATTTAAAAAGTAACGTTCAGGCCAAATGATATGGTTCTGAATAAAGGTGTACCTGCTCTTTGCGCCCCGTATGCTCTGGGATTAGGATCATCAATAAATTCGGGGTTAAACCCATGGTAATCATCAGAAGTTTTATAAAACAAATTCTGACCAGAAGCATAAAGTCTTAAGCTTTCTATAAAACCTAATCGTGATAATTGATTTTTTGAGAAATTGTATCCCACGTTTACATTCCTTAATGATAAATAGCCTGCCGGTTGAACAACCAGATTTGTTAGTACTTTCTCCTGAATGAATGAAGTGTTTGGTACAATTCCATCATCCACTGCTTGTTGTGGATTAAGGGTGGGGTTGGTGAACCAGCTAAAGAAATATTCGTCTCCTATATTTTTTACCTCAGCTCCTTGACTTCCCTGAAGCATAAAAGAAAAATCAAAATTGCCATATTGAAATTCATTGGTAAAACTCCATATCAGGTTTGGATATGGATCTCCAAGAATCGTTTTGTCTTCATTTGTAATTAGGCCATCACCATTTAAGTCTTTAACGATTACATCTTGAGTTGAACCGTTGATTGGGTGCCAGGGTGTGTTAACATACGTTTTGGGTAATTCTGTATCTGCCACATACCCGTAGAAAGATGATATAGGATGACCTATAGAATTTATCCATTGTGAATTTCTACCATATAAGTCTTCTAATAAAGCACCGTCTGATTGTCCAAAACTTAGTAATTCATTCTTGTTTGTAGATGCAATTACTTTTGAACTCCATCTAAACTTCTCGCTACGAACATTTACTGTTCTCAATTCCAACTCAAATCCGCTGTTCTTTACCTCTCCTAAATTCACAATACCGTCAGAAAATCCGGTTACATAAGAAACAGGATTTTCTAATAGTAACTTATTACTGGTCCTTATATAATAATCTAAAGACCCAGTTATTCTGTCACCAAATAAACCAAAATCAATTGCAGGATTGAATTCCTTTGAGCCTTCCCATTGCAACAATGAGTTTGCTATGTTAAGGGGTGCAACACCCGGAGTTACAGAGTTCTGAGTAACGTTATTGGCAGTACTTAATAATGCTAAATAAGGATAAGCATTGATTATGTCGTTACCTACATTGAAATTCTCATTACCAGTAAGTCCGTAGCTAACCCTTAACTTTAATAAACTTAAGATTTGGTTTTCTGGTAAGAAATTTTCATTGTGAATATTCCATCCTACAGAAACAGCCGGGAAATTACCCCACTTTGAATCGATACCGAAAACCGAACTACCATCGCGTCTAAAAGATGCATTAACCAAGTATTTATCTGCGAAGGCGTAATTAACCCTGGCAAAATAACCTATCTTTTTTCTTTCAAAATTGATCTCTTCAAAGTCTGAAATGGAGGTTGCCCCTTGTAAGTTTTTAAGCAAATCATTGGAGTATCCAATACCTGAAACCGAACTATTTTCAGAAGTTCTTTTTTGGATAGTTACACCCGCCAATGCACTGAACTCGTGATTCCCAACTGTTTTGGTATAATCAAGCGTATTGTCTGAAATCAATCTGGTGTTAAACCTATTTTGTAAATTATAGCCAGCATTACTTGGATTGATGTGGTGTAACATACCATCATATCTTGTTCTTTTACGCTGCTCTACCGTAAACCCAAAAGATGTTTTGGCAGTAAGCCCATCCATTATTTTGTAGCTCAAATAAGTTGAGCCCAGCAAATTAGTGTTATACTCATAATGTTCTCTTTCAACGAATTGAGCATATGGATTTTGATCTCCGGTAGTACGTGGCCTGCTGGATCCACCAACACCATCTATATCTATATTTTTTAAATGATCTTCCCTGAAGTAATCTCCTACTTGAAGATTTGGATACGCAGTTTTATTTACAAATTGATCTATCGTCTCTTGAGTATGGTATATAGGCAACCATGGAGATTGCCTCATTGGATTGTGTATGGATGTTGGCAAAGCTCTTCGCACTGAATAGGAAGGTGTAACACTAAGTCCAAATTTTATCTTGTCAGATAATTTAGAATCTACCTTTACGTTTGTATTATATAGTTTATAGTCATCAGTTATTACAACTCCTTCATCATGCAGATATCTTAAGGACATGCTGAATTTTGTTTTATCACTTCCACCTCTTGCAGAAAGAGAATGACTTATAACATTTCCTCCATCAAAAAATACATCTTGCCAATCTCTGTCAACACCTGTGGTTTCAACTAATAATTGGGCGTATTGAGTTTCATTAGAAAGTACTCCTGTTTCGGCTAACTCTATTGCAGCCCAATCAGCAACACTCTTTCTATAGCTATCGCTACCAAATGCCTCTTTCCTGGCGAAGTAAGTTTCATAACTGAATTTCGTCTTACCCTCCTTGCCGCCTTTAGTAGTAATAATGATCACACCGTTGGATCCTTCACTACCGTATATAGCGGCAGATGCAGCATCCTTCAAAACTTCGAAAGAAGCAACACTATTCATATCAAGCGTACCAAGCATTTCAGGATTTACAACTACACCATCAATTACAACAGCAGGTCCGGTACTTGCATTTACAGATCCAAAACCTCTTATCGTTATAGTAGGTGCGGCACCAGGTTCTGCGCTAGTTGCTTGAATGTTAACTCCTGATACTTGCCCAATAAGTGCATCATCAACCCGTGAAACTGCCATTTGATCTAGCTTTTCATTGGTAACCTGCGATATCGATCCTGTTAAATGACTCTTCTTTTGTGTGCCATAACCAACCACAACTACTTCAGAAAGTGTTTGCACATCTTCCTTCATTACAAAGTCAACAGTGGTCCTTCCGTTGATTGCAACTTCAGTGGTCTCCATTCCAATAAATGAAAAGATTAAGAAATCATTCGCATTAGCTTCAATAGAATAACGGCCATCAGCATCGGTAACAGTTCCCACCGTTGTTCCTTTAATGAGTATCGAAACCCCAGGAAGGGTTGTATTATCAACCATCGAAATTTTTCCTGATACTTGTATCTTGTTCTGAGCCTGCACATTTATTGTTATGAATGCAATCAGAACGACATGCCAAAATGCAGCAATTAAACGCCTTTGTTGGGTAGTAAAATTCTTCATAGTTAGTTTTAATGTGTTCGTAATTTTTTAAACTCCGTTGGGCAGGGAAATGGGAGTCAACCATGGATTTCTTCAAATCCACTATCTTTTAAGATAGCAAGTGACCAATGACATTTTCGGAGCTTTTTGCGAGGAACCGAAGTGTCAATCCTGCCAATGTGTTAGCTCTCAGTTAACACATTTTTTTGTTTTCACTTTAATCTATTCATTGGCTTTTAATAGTTGAAGTTTCTGAAAATTTTAAAATATCGTCTAGATGAGCCTTCATAGATTCTTTAGCTTGCTCAGCATCTCCATTTTCAATATGCTTCAGAATTTCGTGGTGCTCCTTAAGTGCTGATATGGGCCGGTTACCGGAGCAGACTTTATTTTCAGTAAAAAATGTTAATATGTCTGGGGTGACAATCATCATTAATGACATCAATACTGAGTTTTTAGTTGCTTCAACAATTTTCAGATGAAACATGAGATCCTCCTCCACAGAAGGTCTGCCGTTTAGAGCAGCTGATTCATACGCAGCAAGTGCTTTTTTAATCCCAATCAGATCATCTTCCGTGCGTCTTGTTGCCGCATAAAATGCTGAGTTGATTTCAAGAACAACTCTTGTTTCTACGAGTGATTTAAAGTCGCTTCCATTCAATTGAAGAACATCTGTAATTAATCCCTCCAATGCTGTTACACCAAGCCCCGAAACTACTGTTCCGCTTTGGGGAAGCGTTTTTAATATTCCATAAAATTCAAGTTTTCTGATTGCATCGCGAACGTAAGTGCGCCCTACACCAAACCGTTCACTCATCATCCGCTCTGATGGAAGCCTATCTCCTGCTTTAAGCTGCCCAGAAGAAATAAGCTCACGAATCTGCCTAATAATAATATCAGCAGGAGTCTCAACCACTATTTCTTTAAAATTTGTCAAAAAATCGACTTTCATATTATTTTCATAAACTGGTCGACCAGTTACTTGGTTGACCAAATATTAGCAAACGATTGCATAAGACAAAGACTTTTTTGATAAAAAATCAAAAAGGAATGATTTTGAGAGAAAAAAAGGGATCAGGCTCGAGGAATTTATACGGCCAAAAAGTCGAATTTTCAAGAGAGATATGAACTAAACCATTAGTTAATCTATTCTGCCTTCTACTCTATAATATATGGTAAGGTCTTCATATAGTAAGGTCTTCCTTAAATTAAGCGCCCGAAGCTTGTCGGACTAAACGTTCCTGGTTAGGCATCAACTGGAACAATTATCTTAAAAAGAAAGGATTTCATCCGGATCCGAAGACCTGAATGAAATCCTTCATAAATCAACTCACTGAAGGCTAATTATTAATAGCCATCATTTTGAGTAATCACTCCGTTTGTTGCAAGTATTTCTGAGAGCGGAATTGGAAACAAATGATACTTGCTATCTATCGTTTGTCCCATCTCAGTGTTTACGGTTCCTGTTCTAACTAAATCAAACCACCTATGGCCTTCAAAAGCTAACTCTAACCTTCTCTCATTATAAATGGCTTGTCTAACTAAAGCCTGAGTACTTAACACCGCATTAGTCAGAGCAGTTAATCCAGCCCGAGTGTGTACCTTATTCAATTGAACAAGCGCTTCGTCCGATTTGCCATTCTCATTCAATGCTTCCGCATATAAAAGGAGTACATCTGCAAATCTCAATTCTATCCAATCGTGATCAGCACCGCCCGTTTGAGGAAACTTAGGAGAGGCTGTTTTTCCTGCATTAATAGTGACTGCTCTTCTTAAATCTGTTTTACCTCCCGTATCAGCTGTTTCCATAGCAGTGAAAGCAGCATCAAGATCGGCATCCAGTGGCTGCAGAGATTTTGTATCGAGTCCACCATACCATCCCCAAAATTCAGTAAAGCCATATTCATCAACAACGGAACTTAATATTTTGGTTACAAATATCATTTCGGTATTACCTGTTTCATTTGTCGCACCAAAAATTGTAGCAAAATTACTTTTCAAGCTAATGCCGGCAGCGGCAGCTCCATTAACAACTGCAGCAAGATTTGTTTCGGCCTTAGCAAAATCGCGCATATGCATATACACTTTACCTAATAAACCTTGCGCTGCATACTTTGACGCACGACCTGCCACTCTTGCTGTGCCCAAAGCAGCTATGGCAGCATTCAAGTCTGGGATAATCACATCATTATAGACACTAGAAGCTGGTTGTCTTTTAAAAATAGATGGATCTGAAGGACTTGGCGATGCAGATAAATTTACCGGCACATCACCAAAAACCAGCACTAATTTGAAGTAGGACAATGCCCTTACAAACTTAGCCTCACCAACTTGAATAGCGTCCTTTGAATTTTCAATTACGTTATTCGCACTTAATATTGACTTATATAAAGCCGAATAGAAAGGGCCAAAAAATTGATTATTCATTGCCACTAAATTGGGAGTGAACTGATCAAACTCAGTATAAGGAGATTCGATCATGTGCGCATTGTCGGCCCTGAAGTCACCCATTACAGCCATTGGAGTAACTGATGCAAATTGGTAATAATACGCCCCGTTCAAAACCCCTCCAAAATCTGTCAAAGAACTTGAACTGGCAATGTTTGGCGGAAATTGCTCCAAATCATTATCACATGCTGTAATCAACAACAGCAATCCAAGAATTATATTTATCTTTTTCATCATTTTCATAATTAAAAATTAACATTTAAGCCCACAGTAAAACTCCTCACCACCGGGCTCGCACCTACCTGCACGCCATATGTAGTTGGTCCAGCATAACCTGGATTAGTAGTTTCAACTCCTTCAGGATTAAAAGAGGTGTAATTACTACCCATCAAATACAACAAGTTTGTAGCTGCCACATATATCCTTGCAGAACTGATACCTGCCTTATTCACCCAACTCGGTTTAATTGCATACCCTATAGTAACGTTTCTAAATGCCAAGTATGACGCATCTTGAACCTGTGCATCTAACTGAAATTGTGATGTTTTATAAGGCGTCCCATTGTGGTCAGCAAAGCCATCTTTATTAACATCAAAGCTTGCCCGTAATCTTCCGCCAAATTCTGATCCATAGTAAATCGGGTCAACGTTAAAGACTTCTCCACCTTGGGCTCCCTGTAATTGGATTGCTAGATCAAAACCCTTATATGAAACAGAAGTATTCAAACCCCAGTAAAAATCGGGTGTATTTTGCCCTACTTTTATTAAATCGCCACCTTCTGCTACTGTTTTTGTCCCATCAATTACTCCATAGCCAGGTTCACCAGGTGATTGCTGATCTTTGACATAATATTCTGAGCTGGTGAGGCCAATATTTCTGGATGGATCTGCCATATATTTGGTTTCAACTGCCCCAATGGTTTGTAATGCCCACATCTCTCCAATTTGTCCACCAACGTAATTTCTAAAGTAGGGACCTCTACCACTTTGGCCGTAAATTACTCGGGGTAGTTCATCAAGATCACCCAGACTGGTAATTTCTGTTTTGACTGTTGAGAGATTGGCACTGACATTCCAAGTGACGCCTTTCTTTTCCATTAGCACCGTGCCTAGTTCAAACTCCACTCCTGAACTTCTCACGTCACCGCGATTAAGAATAACGGAAGGTACACCTACTACTTCTGAAACACTTTGGTTAATCAGCATGTCTTTCACATCGGATGTATAGTAATCAACACCCAATGTGAAACGGTTATTCAGGAAACCCAAATTCGCACCATAGTTGTTCGAAGTGGTGGACTGCCAAGTTAAATCAGGGTTTGCTACAGTAATCGGGATAACGTACCCACTTCCTAATGCAGTTGTGCGGGGATTCAAAAGACTCAATGAACTATATGCCCCTAGAAAGGATGTTGTACCTAAAGACCCTGTGCTGAAACGTAGTTTTAAATTACTAAGAAGGTCTGAGTTGAAAAAGGATTCGTTATGCACATTCCATCCTACAGAAACCGATGGGAATGACTGATATCGATTGTTTGCCCCGAATCGGGAATCACCGTCTCTTCTAAGGGATGCCGAAATCATATAACGATTATCATACGCATAGTTGATCCTTCCAAAAATGCTTCTTCTAGAGATTGTCTCATCTCTCTCCGTTACCGTAATATTTGCAGGAAGTATTAAGGCATAATTTTGAATATCGCCGAAGGGTACGTTTATAGCATTTACTGAAGTCGCTTCGGTATAGAGATTTTGAAATTCAATTCCGGCCACGGCAGATATATCATGCTTGTCAATAACTTTTGCATAATTAAGGGTTGTTTCACTTAACCATGAGGATCTTTTTGTATCTGTTTGATCCAGGTTAGTTTCAGCACCGCGTGCCTGAGCATCCGACTCCAATCCTCGGTAATAAAAGTCTTGGGTATCATAGATTTCTCCACCCAGAACCGTTTTTACATTCAACCCATCTAGGATACTGTATTGAAGGTATGAGCTAAAGTTAGTAAAGTACGTTTTTTGCCAAAGATCTGTATTATCAAGTTTGGTTGCAGGTCCCGCATCACCAGTTCCTCCAATACCATTACCCTCTCTACCATAATGCCAATCTTGTGCTGTCATACCCGGCTTTAACGTATAGATACTATTATTAAAAGGTGCACTGCCTGCTCTATAACCTTGATCAAATGTTCTGGTTAGACCCGGTACTCCGGCAGCAGATAATTGCGCTCGTTGAGCATCCAATTGTTGAACAAATGCAATAGAAGCATCGGTATGATAAATCGGACTAATGCTATACGCTCTCAAGAGATCCCTCATATCCCAACCAACAATGTCCCTCTTCCCTACGGATCCATTGATATTTAATCCTGCCTTCATTTTCTCGCCCAATTTAGCATCGACATTCAAGCGACCGTTATATCTTTCAAAACCTTGCGTGATTACAATACCATCGGTTTTTAAATATCCAAGTGAGCCATAGACGCTTACATCTTTCGAGCCTCCACTCATGCTGAAATCATGGCTGGTACTTTTACCAGTTCGGAAGAGCCAATCTTCCACACTCACAACATCAGGCGCATTTTTATAAGCATTTATCCGGTAATCCAATAGCTGTGGGTTAACCTCAGAAACGTCATAACTGCCATTGGCTATGCCTGTTTCCAATTCATCAGCCCATTCTCTTGCTGTCTTTAGCATCTCAATATCCTTTACGTACTTACTTGAGAAGCTTGTGTAGCCATTGTAACTAATTTTGGCATTACCTGGCTTACCTTTTTTTGTAGTAACCAAAATAACTCCGTTAGCTCCCCTGGAACCATAAATAGCAGCAGAAGCAGCGTCTTTTAGTACTTCCAAACTTTCAATGTCGTTTGGGTTAACAGTCGCTAAATTTCCAGAAATCGGATATCCATCCACAACTATTAGAGGATTTGAGGCACCTGAAACAGATGAGGCTGCCCTGATTTGGATCTTTGGATCTGCACCCGGCTCTCCGTTTTGATTTTGAATCATAACGCCTGATAATTTTCCTGCTAAGGCGTCATCAACACGATTTGCTTGAATAGCTGCAACGTCAGCGCCACCAACCTGTGCAACTGCACCTGTTAGGTGTGACTTTTTAACGGTACCATACCCAATAACAACCACCTCGGATAGTGTTTGTACGTCTTCCTTCATGACAAAGTCAACGGTAGTTCTTCCGTTAATTGCAACTTCAGAGGTCTCCATTCCAATAAATGAAAAGACTAAGAAATCGTTTGCGTTAGCTTCGATAGCATAACGGCCCTCAGCATCTGAAACAGTTCCAACAGTTGTTCCCTTAACTAGTATAGAAACTCCAGGAAGGCCTGTATTATCAGCCATGGAAACTTTTCCTTCCACCTTTACTTTACTCTGAGCCTGCACGTTTATAGTTATAAACGCAACAAGAACAACCTGCCAAAATGTGGCTACTAATCGCCTTTGTTGGTTAGTATAATTCTTCATAATTAGTTTTAATGTGTTTGTAATTTTTTTAACTCCTTTGGGCAGGTAAGTAGGAGCGAACTATGGATTTTTTTCTAAATCCACTATCTTTGAAGATAGCATGTGACCAATGACTTACCGGAGCTTTTTGCGAGGAACCGATTTGTCAATCCTGCCAATGGATTAGCTCTGAGCTAATCCATTTTTTTTATTCTTTTCTTTTCTTCATCGTTTAATTTCAAAGTTTAGTTTGGAACGTTAAGTAAGTCGTCTAAATGGTTTCGCATCGATGCCTTCGCCTTATCAGCATCCTGGTTTTCAATATGTTCAACAATTTCATAGTGTTCTCTTAGAGCAGAAATAGGCTTGTCGCCTGAGCACACTTTATTTTTGGTGAAGAATGATAATATGTCTGGCGTAACAATCATCATTAAGGACATTAAAACAGAATTCTTGGTAGCTTCAACAATTTTCAGGTGAAACATAAGATCTTCTTCCATTGAGGGCCTCCCATCTACAACCGCCAACTCATAGGCTGCAAGTGCTTTTTTAATACCCATTAAATCATCGTCCGTTCGTCTTGTTGCTGCAAAGTATGCCGAATTGGTTTCCAGAAGTACACGCGTTTCAACCAAAGAATTAAAATCATTTCCATTCAGTTGTAGAACATCTGTGATCAAACCTTCCAACGCTATAATGCCCAAGCCAGAAACGACCGTTCCGCTTTGAGGATGCGTTTTTAAAATTCCATAAAATTCAAGTTTTCTGATTGCATCACGAACATAGGTACGCCCCACGCCAAACCTTTCACTTAGTATTCGTTCTGAAGGAAGTCGATCTCCCGCCTTAAGTTGCCCTGAAGATATAAGTTCACGAATCTGTCGAATAATAATATCAACAGGGGTTTCAATTACTATTTCTCTAAAATTTGTCAAAAAATCCTCTTTCATAAAACTGGTTGACCAATTAATTGGTTGACCAAATATTAGCAAACGATTGCAGAAGGCAAAAAAATTTAGACAAAATTTAAAAAAGCATGATTTTCAATATCAAAAAGCGAGATTTAGTACCTGGAATTTTAGGGCGATTCGATCGAAGAGGTTGTCGTCTCAGAAAAAAAAGATCTGATCGTTTAGCTATTGTATCGTGCTGTCGAGCATTCTCATGGAGACAAGTGCATCATCCATTGAACAAGGATTTTCACCCTCTCCTCGAAAATACTTAACTACCTTTTCGATCATGGGTTGTTGAATGTGTAGCGGATTAACAAAGTCAATTAATTCAGTGCCGAGTTCAGTTTTTATTTCAAGTGTGGTTCCGGTAAAAAATGGAAACTTCAACATTCCCTTGTCACCAAAAATCTCACAGGTATCTTCCACAGCACTTTCGTGGACATTAAAAGTCCAAATGCCGCGAAGAAAAACATCTTTAAACATGGCTTCGAAGCTCGTAACATCAGGTGCGCTATTTATTTTATCCTGGTTTAAAGATCGACCCTTCATTTCAGTTGGCTTTCCAAAAAACCAATACATTAAATCAAGCTGATGCGGAGCCAGATCATGAAACAAGCCTCCACCTGATAGCTCAGGGTTAACGCGCCAATTGTCTGGTGTTTTTGTGATTGTGTTTTTGGTAGGTGACTGCAGAGTGTTAAGTGACACAAGCTTTACAGTTCCGATTCTATTTTCAGCTAAAAGTGACTTTACTTTATTGAATAAAGGTAAGGCTCTTCTGTAATAAGCACCCGTTGCCGGAATTTGCTGCGACAAAGATGTTTCCCGAATCGAAATACACGACTCAGCATTTAGAGCCAATGGCTTTTCTATGTAAACTGGCTTACCAGCAAGCATGGATTTTATTGCATACTCCTCGTGCTGTGCAGGAGGTGTAGCAATATAGATCGCGTTTACTTCAGGATCATTGATAAGCTTTTGGGCATCGGTGTAAAACTTGCCAACCTGATGTCGCTGTGCATAATCTTTTGCTTTTGCTTCATCGCGTCTCATCACAGCCACAAGGCGCGAGTTCTTTACTTTAGAAAAAGCAGGACCGCTTTTAACCTCACACACATCACCACAACCAATGATGCCCCATCGTACTTCTTCTTTGATAAATTTCAAGCAACTAGTTTTTATACTTTCTCAGGCACTACAAAAGGTGCTCTGTATTTTCTTGATAACATAGTGTTGGCTTCGGCATCTCCCGCAAACTTTTCTGTTTTTGGATCAAATGTTAATACACGACCGGTTTGATAAGCAATATTGCCCAAGTGAGCCAGGCCGGAAGACAAGTGTGCCGTTTCAACGGGAGCATTGCACAACGCAGGATTTTTAGCAATCACGGCATCAATAAAATTCTTGTAGTGATCTCCGCCTTCTTTTTTTGTTGGGCCTGGTGTTTTATCCCTACCAAGAAAAGTTTCATACTTGTCATAGCCCTTTACTACCATATAGCCTTCGCTGCCATAGAAAATATTTCCAATACCCGTACCATCTTCCATGTTGGTCATCCAGGGCCTTACTTCAAACTGAATAATTTTCTTTTCTGTTGGATAGTGATAGACAGAAGACAACACTTCCGGTGTTTCTTTATAATCATCCCACAAAAACTTTCCACCCATGGAAGTAATTTTTTCAGGCAAGCCAACACCAAGTCCCCACATACACAAGTCAGTTTCGTGAATTCCCTGATTGCCTACGTCTCCATTGCCATAGTTCCACGACCAATGCCAGTTGTAATGCACATAGTTACGCGAGAAGGGTCTTTTCTCTGCAGGACCTGTCCATAAGTCATAGTCTAATCCTTCAGGCACTGGCTCTGTTCCTTTGTTACCAATATCCGGCCTCCATTTAAATACAAGTCCGCGAGCCATATACACGTTGCCAATCAAGCCATCGCGCAAATGCTTAACAGCTTCTTGCATAGCAACCGAACTTCTCAACTGCACACCGTGCTGAACAACACGCTTATATTTTTTGGCAGCTTCAATTAGTTTTTTCCCTTCGTAAAGATTGTGCGTACCTGGTTTTTCTACGTAAACATCCTTACCGGCTTGCATCGCCCAGATAGCGGCTAGTGTATGCCAATGATTTGGGGTTGCAATGCTTACGGCATCAATGCTCTTGTCGTCACACACGTTGCGCAAGTCTTGTTGCATCTTCACTTTCCGCCCGTATTGTTTTTCAAACTCATCGGCACGGGTTTGCAAAACGACTTTATCCGGATCGCACAAGCAGGCAACCTCCGCATGGTTTTGACTTTGAAAGCCTTTTATATGATCTTTCCCTCTTCCATTTACACCAAGCACAGCAACCTGCACTTTGTCATTAGCACCAAAGGCGTTGGCTGGAATTATAGTTGGAAAACCCAACACAATAGCAGCCGTAGTAGTCTTCTTTATGAAGTCTCTTCTATTTAGATCATTTTCCTTTTTCATGATGAGCAGGTTAGTTGAAGTTGATAAACTATTTTCTATTTCTTTTTAGCGTTCATAATCATCTGATCAAACACTTCGTGTTGTTCAATCATAGCTTTTACTTTATCAGCCGGATCGGTGCGGCATTCCAGCAAAATCCAATCCTGATAATTCATCTTTACAAATAAGTTCATTAAATCTTGATACGGATACGGTCCAATGTTGAGTTCGCGTACATGAACTGTATCGCCTTGCCGGTTTTTCACCAAATTGAAATTGTATTCAAGGCCACCACCAATCAAGTCTTGCTCATTGCAATTCCAGCAGGTATATACATTCTTATTATCTGCCACATCCATAATCGCTTTCATGTTAGGCAATTCCTGAGTTCCCTCACCATGAACCTCAACCCTTATTTTTTGTCCATAATCTGCAGCAAATTTTCCAACCTCATTTAATGCTTTGCCAATCTGTTCAATAGTTTTTTCATGTGGCACTCCTTCATGAAAGGCATTCGGCTTTACTTTCACACCCGTTCCGCCCACATCTTTCGAAAGCTTAATCCACTCTTTAGTTTCTTCGATTGACTTTTTAAGTTTATCCTGCTCTACAAAATCATATTGTTGATTGGTGCCCATGCCTACAATCTTTACCGGACTATCAGCAAACATTTTTTTAAACTCCTTGCGTTGCGTTGCTGAAATAGAAGGACCTACTCCATGCGCGTGATCCACCCGGAGTTCTACACCAAAAATCTTAGCTGCTGAGCAATTTTTGATAAGTGTCGGTGCATCCCAATCCTTTCCCCATAAATACGTCACTAATCCCAATTTCATTTTTGAAGCGTTGTCCTTGGAGAAGGTAAAATTTGGGAGCATCAGCGCACTGGAAAGTAAAGCGAGATCCTTTACGAAAATTCTTCTGTTAGTCTTCTTTAGTGGTAGCATTGTTCGGTATATAAAGGAATAGAGATTATACTCACTCAATGTGACGAATTTTTTGTGTTTTTCCCTTACATTTCAATCACCTAAAAGGATAAGAGCCGTTTTTTCCCGATCAAATAAAATCCCTTCCAATCATAAAATAAAAAGGCGAATTTGTAGGGATAATAGAGCCCTTTCAGCGTCATAAAAGCACAGGGTTTCCTCCTTTTGTTTGAGGATATTCTGAATAGCCTAACGTAATACCTAAAATGAAAAAGCATTTCGTTGTTTTGATTGTTCTGATTACCGCATTTGGATATGTGAATGCCCAAGCCTGGGAACCTCTCTTTAATGGCAAAGACTTTACAGGATGGAAGCAACTTAACGGTAAAGCAAAATACGAAATTCAAAATGGTGAGATCGTTGGGACTACGGTTGCCAACGAGCCCAATTCCTTCATGGCCACAGAAAAAAATTATGGAGATTTCATTTTAGAACTTGAATATAAAGTTCCGCAAGGCATGAACTCAGGCATTCAATTCCGAAGTTTGAGTACCCCAGACTATTTGAATGGTCGCGTGCACGGATATCAATTTGAAGTTGATCCCTCACCACGCGGATGGACCGGTGGGGTTTATGATGAAGCCCGCAGAGATTGGCTCTACACCATGGAGTATAATCCGTCAGCAAAAAAAGCGTTCAAGCAAGATGAATGGAATAAAATCAGACTAGAGTGTATTGGTACTTCCGTCCGCACTTTCGTGAATGGTATTCCTGCCGCGCACGTAGTTGACGATGTAACACTTAGTGGCTTTATCGCGCTACAGGTTCACGCACTATATGGCAATGAGGGACCTGGAAGACAAATACGCTGGCGCAATATTCGCATCCAAACAAAAAATCTGAAGCCGTCCCCGCCCGATGATGTGTTTGTCATGAACTTCGTGGTAAACAACTTAACTGAATCAGAAAAAAATCAGGGCTACTCCTTACTTTGGGATGGCAAAACAACAACCGGATGGCGCGGAGTGTATAAGGATAAGTTTCCCGCCAAAGGGTGGGAAATAAAAGATGGAACCATCAACGTATTAAAATCGGGCGGTGGTGAATCAGAAAATGGAGGAGATATAGTTACTGAGAAAGAGTTTGGCGCGTTCGACCTTCAGTTTGAATTTAAACTTACCGAAGGAGCCAACAGCGGTGTGAAATATTTTGTGACCGAAAAAGAAGAGAATAAGGGATCGGCCATTGGTCTTGAGTATCAAATTCTTGATGACGCTAAACATCCCGATGCCAAGCAAGGTGTGGTGGGCAATAGAACACAAGCATCTTTATATGATTTGATTCCTTCTATTAAAGAAAGACGCGGCCAACACAAGATTGGTGAGTGGAACAATGGCCGGATTATTGTTTATCCGGATAACCGGGTTGAGCATTGGCTCAATGGCTATAAAGTAGTTGAATACCAGCGTGGTTCACCTATTTACAATGTATTGGTAGCACGCAGCAAATATGCCAAGTGGGAGAATTTTGGAATGGCCGAGAAAGGAAGAATTCTTTTACAGGATCATGGAGATAACGTTTCATTCAGAAGTATAAAAATCAAAGAATTAAAATAATTTCAATTAACACTAACGTAGATATGAAAAATTCAAGGAGAGACTTTATTAAAAAATCTGCACTGGCTACGGCAGGAACGTATCTGGGCGCCATGAGCTTTAGTCCAAAGAGCTATGCAAATATTATCGGAGCCAACGATCGCGTACGCGTGGGAGTAGTTGGTTTCTCAGATCGCTTCCGTTCATCGTTGCTACCGGCCTTCACTGGCCATCACAAAGAATTGAATTTTGACATGGTAGCCGTTTCTGATATCTGGAAGAGAAGACGGGAAGAAGGACAAGCTATTCTTAAAGAAAAATTAGGTCATGATGTTAAAGCGTTTGTAAACAACGAGGCGCTTTACAGTTCTAAAGAAGTAGATGCAGTAATTATTAGCACGGCTGATTTTCAACATGCACTTCATACCGTTGAAGCGGTGCGTGCAGGATGTGATACATATACTGAAAAACCATTCGCTGAAACAATGGAAGATGCCCGTGCAGCCTTGAAAGCTGTTAAGGAAACCGGTAAAATTGTTCAGATTGGTTCGCAACGTAGAAGCGGACGAAACTATCATGCTGCTGCTGATTTTGTTCAGTCAGGAAAGTTTGGTGGCATCACCATGGTTGAACTTACCTGGAACGTAAATCAACCCGGACGATGGAGAAGAAAAGCATTGGTAGATCAAATAAAAGAAAGCGATACTGATTGGAAACGATATCAAATGAATCGTCCGGCTGAAGCGTGGGATCCCAGAAAGTACCTGGAGTTCCGTTTGTTTTGGCCTTATTCTTCAGGGCTTCCCGGCCAGTGGATGAGTCACCAAATTGATACCGTTCATTGGTTCAGCAGTTTGAAAAATCCAAGAAGTGCTACTGCCAATGGAGGAATTTATCAATGGAAAGATGGCCGCAAAAACTGGGACACCATTGCAGTTGCCTTCGATTATGGACCAGCCGATGATCTTACAAAAGGTTTTCAAGTAACCTTTACATCACGCATGCACAATGGCGATGAAAATCCTGCTGAAATCTATTATTCTAATGGTGGTGAGATGAACCTGAATACGAACATGGTGACACCCACCGGGGGATTGACAGAACGCTTTGCAAAGCCAATGGGAATGAGCGCTAACTTATTGAAGGAAGCAAACCTAAATGTTGTTGATGAAAAAATTGTTGCTTCGGCCAATACAGGTAATGATCCTTTAACATCAGGCCACATGCGCAACTGGATGGAAAGCGTGCGTGACCGCAAGCAGCCAAATGCACCCGTTGAAGCTGGTTATTCGCATGCGATTGCTGTTATTATGGCCAACGCTGCAGTTCACACAGGAATGAAGGCCACCTTCGATGAAAAAACTCAGGAAGTGATGGCAGGTGGAAAAGTTTTTAAATATTAATGGTACTATGAGTGGATTTAAGTTTTCACTAAAAGCAGGGACAATCGTATTGTCCCTCTTTTTATTATCCGGTGGCGCAATGGCACAAAAGGCTGTAAAATTTGTTACCGATGCGAAGAATAAGAAAGTGGATGTAATGATTGATGGTAAATTATTTACCTCCTACATCTACCCAACTGATTTGGATAAGCCCGTGCTGTATCCAATCTATACAAGCAAAGGCACTGTGATTACCCGTGGTTTTCCAAAAGATCCGCGTCCGGGCGAACGCGTAGATCATCCGCATCATGTGGGTCTTTGGTTTAACTATGGCGATGTAAACAATCTTGATTTCTGGAATAACTCGTATGCCATACCAGCCGATAAAAAATCTGAGTATGGAAGCATTCGTCATCAAAAAATTGTAAAGGCCGAAGGTGGAAAGAGTAAAGGAACACTTTCAGTTACAGCTAATTGGGTGGATTCTAAAAACAATATTTTGTTAGTAGAAGAAACCACATTTGTGTTTAGTGGAACAGATAATCTTCGCGTTATTGACCGGACGACTAAACTCACCGCACAAAAACAAAAAGTAGTGTTTGAAGAAAGTAAAGAAGGCATGATGGGCATCCGGCTTGACCGCGCTTTTGAAGAACCTTCTACAAAGCCTGAAGTATTTACCGATGCCAGCGGAAAGCCAACTACCGTAGCAGCCCTTAATAATGATGGGGTAAACGGTGTTTATAAAAATAGTGGTGGTCAGGAAAAAGGAGATGTTTGGGGTAAACGCGCGGATTGGGTTTCTCTTTCTGCAACCAAAGGCAGCGAACCAATTACCATCGCCATAATCGATAACAAAAAGAACGTTGGCTATCCTGCACATTGGCATGCACGTACCTACGGTTTGTTTGCGGTTAATAATTTGGCCTCCAAATCCTACGTTCCTACCGATGAAGAAATGACAACAACACTAAACCCTGGCCAATCTCTGGAATTTAAACATAGAATATTGTTAAGTTCGGGAAATTTTATCAGCGATGATGAAATGAATAAACAGTTTGGTGACTTTAATAAATAAGATGAACGCATTCATTCAAGAGCTATTTTCAGTACAAAATAAAACTGCTGTTATCACTGGGGGCACAGGCGTGTTGGGCACATCAATGGTAAACGCACTTGCACAAGCTGGAGCCAACGTTGTAATTATTGGCCGAAGAAAGGAAGCCGGACAGGCTTTGGCCGATGAAATTCAGAAGGCTGGCGGAAAAGCTATCTCCATTCAAGCCGATGTGCTTCAACTGGAAGACTTGAAATCTGCAAAAGAAAAAATTCTTTCGGCATTTGGCACCATTGACATTTTAATAAATGCTGCCGGAGGAAACATGCCCGGTGCTACTATAGGCGTTGATAAAACTTTTTTCGATCTCGACCCGAAAGCATTTCAACAAGTGGTTGATTTGAATTTATTAGGCACGGTGTTGCCCTCACAAATATTTGGAGAGGTGATGGCTTCGAAGAAGGTAGGAGTTATTATTAACATCTCTTCTATGTCGGCCTTTCGCCCTATTACCCGAGTAGTAGGCTATTCTGCAGCGAAAGCAGCCGTAAGTAATTTTACCGGATGGCTGGCTATTGAAATGGCAAAGAAATATGGATCGGGTATTCGTGTAAATGCAATCTCACCCGGCTTTTTTATAACCGAACAGAATCGGGCACTCTTAACAAATCCGGATGGGACGTTAACAGCACGCGGAGCGTCCGTTATTCAAAATACTCCATTTGGAAGGTTTGGTGAACCCGAAGAGTTAATCGGAACATTGTTATGGTTGTGTTCGGATGCTTCCAAATTTGTTTCCGGGGTTGATGTGCCCGTAGATGGTGGGTTTAACGCATTCTGCGGAGTTTAATAGTAGTTTTATATTAAAAAGAAAAAGCGTGTCAACTAACTCTAAGTTTTTAGGAAAAGATTTTTTACTCCATTCCGAAGCAGCAGTGAATTTGTATCACAACCATGCAGCTCCTCAGGCCATAGTAGATTATCACAATCACTTATCACCAAAAGAAATTGCCGAAAACAAGCAGTTTACTAACCTCACTGAAATTTGGTTGGAAGGCGATCACTATAAGTGGCGTGCCATGCGGAGTAATGGTGTAAATGAAAGGTATTGCACCGGCAATGCAAGTCCTGAAGAAAAATTTATGAAGTGGGCCGAGACAGTTCCTTATACCATGCGCAACCCGTTGTACCATTGGACACATCTGGAACTAAAAGGGTACTTTGGTATAGATCGGGTACTTAACCCCGAAAGTGCAAAAAGTATTTATGACGAATGCTCTGCAAAACTTCAAACAAAAGAATTCAGGGTTCAACCTTTGTTAAAAATGATGAATGTGGAAGTTGTTTGCACAACAGACGATCCGTGTGACGACTTAGCATATCATATTTCGCATGCCAAAGCAGGATCGCCCGGTGTTAAAATGCTTCCAACCTTCCGCCCCGATAAAGCCTATGCGTTTGAAGATGCCACTGCGTACAATGCCTACATCAAAAAATTATCAGGAGCATCTTCTATTGATATTGGTTCTTTGGCCGATTTATTAAAAGCGCTTGAAAACAGAGTTGATTTTTTCGCAAAGAATGGATGCCGTGCGTGCGATCATGGGTTGGAAATACTTCCTTACGGAGAATTGTCTGAAGCAGAAGCTGCAAGCTTATTTGCAAAAGTGCTGAAAGGAACAGCGCTTACTACGCTAGAAATTATTGGACTTCGTTCATTTGTTCTTACTCATTTGTGCCGACTTTATCATGCAAAAGGATGGGCGCAACAATTTCACCTGGGTGCACTACGCAACAACAGCTCGCGTATGAAACGCACGCTTGGCGCAGATACGGGATTTGATTCGATTGGTGATTTCCCACAAGCGTATAGCATGTCAAGATTTTTCGACCGGCTGGATAGTGATAATCAACTAACCAAGACTGTCATCTACAATTTAAACCCAGCCGATAACGAATTGTTTGCTACCATGATTGGGAATTTTAATGATGGCTCAACACCCGGTAAAATGCAATGGGGAAGCGGCTGGTGGTTCTTAGATCAAAAAGATGGCATGGAGAAACAAATCAACACCTTATCAAATATGGGGTTACTATCTCGCTTTATCGGCATGATTACAGATTCACGGAGCTTCCTCTCATTCCCTCGTCACGAATATTTCAGACGAATACTTTGTAACGTGATTGGTACTGATATCGAAAAAGGAGAGTTGCCTAATGATATACCCCTTATCGGCAAAATGGTAGAAGACATCTGCTATCATAATGCTAAAAACTATATGGGCTTTTGATTAGTCCAACCTGAGTTAAAACGACAGGTTCAATTTTTTTTATTTAAGCCTGCGATAGCAGGTGATGGAGACATTTTGAGCTTAAAACAAAAAAACTGATGAATAGATTTATTCTTGCTTTTGCTTTCGTTGCTTGTGTTCAAGCCGGATACAGTCAACCTTCTTCATCTGAAAAGGGGCTAAAAGACTATTATAAAAACTTATTTCCAATAGGCGTGGCTGTATCGCCTCAGGCCTTGAAGACAGATGAGGCCAAACTCATACTTAAGCAATTCAATAGCATGACCCCTGAGAATGCAATGAAGATGGGGCCTATTCATCCAACTGAGAGTGAATATTTTTGGACACATGCAGATTCAATTGTTGCCTTTGCGCAACGTAATAATTTGATGATGCGAGGGCACACGTTATGCTGGCACAATCAGACTCCTAACTGGCTGTTTACTGATGCGAACGGAAATCCTGCCAGTAAAGAAATTTTGCTCCAACGATTAAAAGAACACATTACTTCCGTAGTAACGCGTTATAAAGGAAAAGTGTATGCCTGGGATGTTGTCAATGAAGCGATCTCGGATAAACCCGATGAATACCTACGTAACTCCGAGTGGCTAAAAATCTGTGGCGAAGAATACATAGCAAAGGCGTTTCAATATGCACATGAGGCTGATCCTAATGCGTTGCTGTTTTACAACGACTACAATGAAATAAATCCTATAAAGCGGGAGAAAATTTTCAAACTGGTAAAAGGACTAAAAGATGCGGGCGTTCCCATTCATGGTGTTGGCCTACAAGGGCATTGGGCATTGAATGAACCCTCCCGCCTGCAATTAGATAGTACACTCACCCGTTTTTCTGAGTTAGGATTGAAAATTCAAATCACTGAACTCGATATCTCAGTATATCCAAAAGAACACAATGCCCGTGAGCGCAAAGCAGAAGATTACAATTCAACCTTTACGAAAGAAAAAGAAGCGAAACAAATTGAGGTTTATAAGATGTGTTTTGAACTTTTCAAAAAACATAAAAATGCAATCTCAGGAGTAACATTCTGGAACATTTCTGATCGGCATAGTTGGCTGGATAATTTTCCGGTAAGAGGAAGGAAAGATTACCCACTTCTTTTTGATAAAGACTTGAAACCAAAGAAAGCGTATTGGGCAGTTGTAGAAGTACCAAAATAGGTAAAATGAAAATTCTATTATCCATAATTCTGTGTATGTCTATTTGCATTTCAGGTCATACACAAAAAATCGCAACCCTTGAAGTTGAATTGACAAATCCAACCAGCGGATTAAATACAATTGCACAAACAAATCTGGATGCAATTACACATTTGACTGATTCCGTTTTGAGTTTGGTGGAAATAGAAGGGAATAAAAGAATTCCAGTTCCCTATCAAATAGAAAATGATGGCAGCCGAACCCTATACTGGACAGTAAGTCCGGGCAATTTGAAGAAACGAATCTTTGAATTATTAAAAGTTAGTAAACCAAAAAATCCTGATCATATCACCACTAAAGCAGAAGATGGTATGTTAACCATTCAATCAGGAAATAAAAATCTTCTTCGCTATTACTTCAAAACACTGTACCCACCTGCTGGTGTCGACTCCTCTTTCAAACGAAGTGGATTTATTCATCCGCTATGGTCACCACATGGCCAGGTACTAACGCGCATTCAACCAAAGGATCATTATCATCATTATGGAATTTGGAATCCATGGACACACGTATTGTATGAAGGCGATACCATTGATTTCTGGAATATCGGTGGAAAAAAAGCAACCGTTAGGTTTGCCAACTTTATTTCAACTTCAAACGGTTCCGTTTTTGGTGGGTACGAAGCATTACACGAGCATGTTGTTTTCAAAAAAGGTAATCATGAAAAAGTGGCCATCAACGAGGAACAATCGATAAGGGTGTATCAACCGCAAAATGAAGACTATTACGTAGTGGATATTACCAGTAAAATGAACTGTGCCAATACCAGCCCTGTCCTCTTGCTTGCATACCGCTATGGCGGATTAGGTTGGCGAACTACTGAACAGTGGGATAATAAAAACAGTGAAGTACTATCATCGGAAGGAAAGACCCGCAAAGATGCGGATGGCACGTTAGCAAAGTGGTGCATTGTTCAAGGTGCGGTGGATAATGATTATGCTGGCGTTGTAATGATGTCCTACCCTACAAATTACAATCACCCAGAGCCATTAAGAATTTGGCCTGAGAACCAATATGGCCGTGGAGACATGTTTGCAAACTTTGCCCCTACCAAAAATAAAGACTGGCTGTTGGAGCCTGGCAAAGTATACACCTTGAAATACAGGTTCCTTGTATACAATGGTCATTTCACGAAAGAGAAGGCAGAAAGTGCCTGGCAAGATTTTGCCCATCCACCTAAAGTAACGTTGAAGCCATGAAGATAATCATTTCAATATTTCTGATTTGTCTGTTTGCCTTCTCAGCCGATGGTCAAACGAAAGACAAGGTAAACTGGAAAAAGGTTAGAGTTCTTGTTTACACCAAAAATGGAAAGGGCTACGTGCATGAAAATATTCCAGCCGCGGTGTCATGTATTCAAAAACTTGGACAACAGTACGGTTTTGAAACAGAGGTTTCAGAAAACCCAGGGGTATTTACCGAAGATAATTTAAAGCAATACTCTCTATTAATATTCACCAGTACGAACAACGATGTATTTGATACGGATGAGCAGCGCCTGGCATTCAGGCATTTTATAGAAGCAGGTGGTGGTTTTGTAGGGATACATTCTGTAGTTGGTACGGAGCGTAATTGGGATTGGTTTAAAATGATGCTGGGAGGAACATTTGTGTGGCATCCTAAGTTTCAAAACTATCAACTACAGGTAATTGATAAAGCGCATCCTTCCGCATCGGGTTTGCCAGCGGTGTGGGAAAAGCAGGATGAATGTTACTTTCAAAAAGAAATGTATCCTGGCATTAAAACGATTTTAGCTCATGATATTAATTCCCTAAAAGAAGATGATCAGGAAAAAATAAAACTTCATGCTGGCCCGTATTCAAAATTATACCCAGCGGCCTGGTACCAAAAATTTGATGGTGGGTATATCTGGATAACTGCGTTGGGGCATGATAAAAAAGATTATGAAGACCCTACTTATGTTAACCACATTTTTCAAGGGATAAAATTTGTAGCAAGTCAGTTAACATCAAAAGAGTACTCAAAAGCTTATTCTCAAAACAAGGACGAGGCTATTAAATAGGAATATTTAAGCACGTTAGAATTATTAAGCCATGAAACCAAAAAATAAATTAGGTCATTCATCAGCATCGCTGCAAGAAAGGAATCGTAGCCATTAAAGGGTTTCCAACCATATTATAAACATGAAACATACACTTATTTTTATCCTTGCATCTTTAGTTTCGGTTCTTGCGCAGGCACAAACAAATTCTGTTTCAGCAGGTGTTTACCCCTGGCCAAATGAAAAGGCTGATGAAAAAACTTTTTCGACCCCTGTAATTGTGGGGAGTGCCTTTGATTTAAAGAAGGTAGAAATAACTGCCAACGTTCTTGCTTCGGGTAAGCAAAAAAAGACAACAGTTCCGGGAAATGAAGAGCACGTGGTTCTAATAAAATCCGGATTATTAACGATAACCGTCAATGATTCCGTTTACAAGCTTGGTAAAGGAAGTATTGCCATGGTTATGCCTTCGGATAAATATTCAATAAAGAATAAAGAACAAGAATCGGTTTCCTACCATCTAATGAAATATGAATCGAGGTTACCGATTGATGTTGCAAGGGGTAAGAGTGCAGGAGGTTCTTTTATCAAAGATTGGAACAAGCTCACCTTTACTCCTCAAGAAAAAGGAGGCACGCGCCCCTATTTTAATAGACCAACGGCCATGACGCGAAAATCTGAAATTCATGTGACCACGTTGAAGGAAGGATGGACAAGCCATGAACCACATACCCACAAAGCAGAAGAAATAATTCTAATTCTGGAGGGTAATGTGGAGATGTTAATTGGAGAAAATTCATACAAAGCAACCGTTGGGGATATCCTCTTTGCTCCTTCAGGCTTTTTACACGGCCTTGAAAACGTTGGGAAAGGATCCTGTAGCTATTTTGCATTTCAGTGGGAGTAATCTATTCATCAAAATAAAAAAGTACTTATGAAATCAGTGTTCATTTTTACAATTTTCATTTTAGTTATGTCGTGCGCCTCAGATCCAAAAAATGAAGCCAAACAGGTTCAATTGATTACACTGGACCCTGGTCATTTTCACGCTGCCCTTGTTCAAAAGTCAATGTATGACAATGTTGATTCAGTTGTGCATGTGTATGCACCTGAAGGCAATGATGTAGCGTTGCATTTGAATAGGATTAACGGATTTAATACCCGCACCGAGAATCCAACACATTGGAAGGAAGAAGTTTATTATGGTAATGATTTCTTTGAGAAGATGCTTGCTGAAAAAGCAGGTAATGTGGTGGTTCTTTCAGGCAATAATCTGAAAAAGGCAGAATACGTATCGAAATCATTGGCTGCCGGTTTTAATGTACTGGCCGATAAGCCGATGATTATCGGAAGTAAAGATTTTGAACTATTGAAAGAATCCTTCGCAAAAGCAAAAGAAAGCAATTTGCTACTCTATGATATCATGACCGAGCGGTATGAAATCACTACGATGCTTCAGAAAGAATTTTCAATGCTGCCTGAGGTGTTTGGAACCCTGGAAGAAGGCACTCCTGATAATCCTGCTGTGACAAAAGAAAGTGTTCATCACTTTTACAAATACGTTTCGGGGAGTATTCTTAAGCGACCTGCATGGTTTATGGATGCCACTCAACAAGGCGAAGGAATAGTAGATGTGACCACACACCTGGTTGATTTGGTTCAATGGGAATGTTTTCCTGATCAAATTCTGGATTACACAAAAGATATTGAGATTACCAACGCTACACATTCCTTAACCTCTATGACGTTGAGTGACTTTAAGGCGATTACAGGTTTAGAAAGTTTTCCAGACTATTTGAAGAAGGATGTGGTGAACGATACTGTGCTGAACATCTATTCAAATGGAGAAATAAACTACAAATTGAAAAATGTACACGCTAAAGTTTCGGTAATCTGGAACTACAAGGCTCCTGAAGGCGCTGGTGACACTCATTATTCTATCATGCGTGGCACAAAGTCAAATCTGATCATCCGCCAGGGTGCCGAGCAACAGTACAGGCCGACTCTATATATAGAGGCATCTGATGAAACGGCTATTGGAAATGCTCTTCAGGCTAATCTGAAAACTATACAAACAAAGTATCCTGGTGTTGACATTAAGAAATTAAGCACCGGCTGGGAAGTTGTTATCCCTGATTCCTATAAAGAAGGACACGAAGCTCACTTTGGGCGGGTAACCGAAAAATTTCTTGAATATCTGCAAAACAAAAACATGCCCGAGTGGGAAGTACCCAACATGATTGCGAAATATTATACAACCACGAAGGCGCTTGAACTAGTAAACAAGAAATAAGACACTCGTGAGCTACTCAACAACAGCCGCTTTGCGTCTGTTGTTGCCTTCACGTTTCGTTAGGTCATCTCCTAAATCCTCGCGGGCCGTTTCTACAAGTTTCATAATTTCAGCTACTACTTCAGGATATAATGCGTGTAGATCAACTTTTTCACCAGGATCATGCGCTAAATTATATAAAGCCTGTTTCACCTCTATCTGACCTATCTTTCCCGGAAAGCCGTCTTTGCCCGGATTTTCATTTTGATAAGATTGCGAAGTATGAGGAAGCACGAGTTTCCAATGTTTGTAGCGCACGGCTTTCAAACTGTTTTGATTATAATAATAGTAAAAAGATTCACGTGGACTATCCGTTGTTTTACTTAGAAGAAGCGGCATAAAGTTAAGACCATCTATTTTCTTTTTAGGAAGTGCTGAGCCTGTCATGGCACAGATAGTTGGCAACACATCCATGTTGGTCATAAGTTCACCAGTAACATAACCTGCTTTAATCTTTTCCGGCCAACGGATTATGAAAGGTACGCGAGTTCCCCCTTCAAAGGCCGTCCCCTTCCCCTCTTTAAATCCACCGGCCGATCCTGCATGGTTTCCAAAGTTTAACCACGGGCCATTGTCACTCATTACTATTAACAAAGTATTCTTAGTCAAATTCTCTTTGTCAAGGGTTTCTAACACCTGTCCTAATGACCAATCCAATTCCATCATTACATCCCCAAATAAACCTAACTGGCTTTTACCTTTAAATTTTTTTGATACTGCCAGTGGCACATGGGGCATGGGATGAGCCAAGTATAAAAAGAATGGGCTTTTCTTATTCGCTTTGATGTAGGCAACTGCTTTCTCTGTAAGAGCAGGTGTCCATTGTTCTTGCTCTTCCAATGTGTTTATGGTTGCAATTTCCTTGTTACCCTCAATAATGGGTAACGGAGGCCAAGTGCCTCTATAGTTTGCAGGATCAGTAATTAATTTTCCAGCATAATCAATCGGCCAGATGTCGTGTGAATAAGGTAATCCATAAAAATTATCGAAACCAAAATTCATTGGAAAATAAGGGGGCTTATTACCAAGATGCCACTTGCCAAGCATGGCCGTTTTATAACCATTATCTTTTAGCAAAGAAGCGATGGTTTGTTCTTCCGGGTTTAATGCAACCTTAGCCCCGGGAAGAAGTGCTCCCGCTATACCTACTCTGTTGGGGTAAGTTCCTGTAAGCAATGCAGCACGCGATGCTGAACATACCGCTTGAACCGTGTTGTAGTTAGTAAGTCGCAATCCTTCTGCTGCCAGTCTGTTGAAATTTGGTGTGTGCACGCCCGTCATTCCAAAGGGCTCAATATCACCATAGCCCATGTCATCAAAATAGATAATGATCACGTTTGGCTTCGATGTGCTTTGTGAAAAACCGGAAAGTGAAAAAATTAGTGCTATTAATACTAACAGTTGTTTCATCATAAGTGGTTTATGTTGCCGCAAAGATTTTCTGCGACCTGACATGAAAATTTGCAAACACTAAACAAAGACTTGTGTGACCCCGGCAGGAATCGAACCTGCATCTTCAGAATCGGAATCTGAAATACTATCCATTGTACTACGGAGCCAAGTATGTGGATGTGATACCACAAAGGTAGAACATTCGCGACATTTTATAATAAAATCTATTCCGTCTCAAAAAAAATTTCAAATTATTTTTCAGACGTTGTTTCTTCAATTCAATACAAACTTCTATCCCATTTTATAAATCAGAAGTTGATGCGTGATAAAAAAAGGATTTATAAAAAGTGTGAATACACGCTGTATAACAACATTTTTAATGATGTTACTATGTTTTACATAAAGTTAAATGATGTAAGTTGAAAAATCTTTTATCAAAAAAAATTTCATGATGAACATACTCTACCATCTTCAACGTGATTAAAACGATGATCAATATTTGCTTTATAAGCAATTTGTTATTTATTTCAACTCAGTTTTCAATAAATATGTTTAACTAAAACAAAAAATGCTATGGCAAAAAAAGCAAAGAAGGCCGCAAAAAAGAAAGTAGCTAAGAAAGCTGCTAAGAAGAAAGTTGCTAAGAAAGCAAAGAAAGCAGCTAAGAAAAAGAAGTAAGGAACATTCGTTCATTACGAAAAGGTTGACAGCAATGTCAACCTTTTTTTTTGGAAACGCCTACCTTGATAATCATATCTGCATGCAAGGATCCAAAGAGACTTTTAATTTTTTACTATTTCTTTATCTTTATTAATGCAACCAATAATTTCTCATGACACTAGGAGTTGATCTGGGTGGAACCAACATAAGGGCCGGTGTTCGCGAAGGAGATTTAATTATTAGGCGCGAGCAGGTTTCACTAACCAACAAGAATTCGCTTGAAAGCACTATAAGCCAACTGATCCAATTAATTAAACCGCTTGTTACTTCTAAGATAAAAGCAATTGGTGTTGCTGCCCCCTCAATCGTTGACAATATAAAAGGCATCGTTTATAATGTCGTCAATATTCCATCCTGGAAGGAAGTAGCACTTAAAGACATGTTAGAAAAAGAGTTTGATATACCCGCCAGAATTGAAAATGATGCAAACTGCTTTGCATTAGGTGAACTCATGCATGGTAAAGCAAAAGGACTTCATCAGGTAGTGGGAATTACGTTGGGCACCGGAGTTGGCTCAGGAGTTATCATTAATGGTAAAATCGTTTCTGGAAATAATGGAGGCGCAGGCGAAATCGGCTATCTTAATTATCTCGATAAGGATTTTGAATTTTACTGTGGCAGTTTCTTTTTCGAAGAAATGCATAACACCTCAGCCTATGAGGTTTCTCAAAAGGCAAAGAGAGGTAATAATGAAGCAGTCCAAATTTGGAAGGAGTATGGAGTGCATATTGGCAATCTCATTAAGTCGGTTGCCTATGCGTATGATCCAGAAGTAATCATTTTTGGCGGATCAATATCAAACGCCTTTTCGTTGTTCGAACCGACAATGAAAAAAACAATGTACGATCATTTTCACTTTCCCGGGTCAATGAATAAACTTAAAATCATGCAGTCGGAGAACCCGAACATCACGTTATTAGGAGCTAGTTCGCTGGTTAATCAAATCTAATAGAATCCGTCAATCAAAGAGTCTTCACTCTACTAGATAAAGAAAGGCCAAACTCTCCAAGGCTTACTTTACTGAATTCTTTCCCAGATTTTTTAAAACACAAAAAGCCGTGAAGTTTCACGGCTTTGTAATAAAATTGTGGAGCTGCAGGGAATCGAACCCTGGTCCAGAGAAGATGAACGTGTACGTTCTACATGCTTAGTTGACTTTAATTGTCGGGACTTACAAGGCAGGCAACGGCCAAACAAATCCTTAGTTACTGTTATCTCGACAACGTTGCATAACAACAACGAAGCCCAGTTTATGCTGTCGACACTGCGGTTCCGGCACCGCTAAACAGAGTACCGGGCAATGATGGCCTCCACCGATCTTATCAGCGGATAAGCAAATCTAACCTTGGGTCAGATTAAGCAGCCATGGCGTAAGTATTCTCGCCACTTATGGTTGTGGAACTATCTTTCAAGGCTCTCATCCCATGAGCCTGCATGCTGGCATACACCCCCAAACATCCTGTCAAAACCGGTCAGCCCCAATAAATAAATATTGAGTGTTGGTTCTAAAAATTTGGGCGGCCGAGCGGGCTATTCGCTACAAGTCCGTCCGCGCTCAATCATACGCACTTCGGGCTTTTCGCTGCTATCCCTGCCGCACAAAGTCTTCATGACGAAGTACGGCCTGCCGCAAAATAAAATTCACATTCAAAGAACGATCAATCAAGATTACAAAGGTAAGGGAAAATAAGTTCATGAGAAGTTGAAAGTGAAAAGTAGAAAATCTTAAAGTTAGTTTTCTCTACTTTAAACTTTGAACTTTTGACTTTACACTCTCCCCCACTCCCACCCGATCAATCACCAAATACTTCTTTTTAGAAACAGATTGTCTTGCCAGCAACTCAGCAATAAATCCAGTAAGGAAAAGCTGAACGCCAATGACCAACGCCACCAACGCCAAAAAGAAAATAGGTTGCTCCGTTACATCGCGCTTCAACGGAATTTTGGAAATCAGAACAGAATCAATTTTATCGTACAAAATTTTTATGGTGAATCCTAATCCAAATAAAAAGGAGACAATGCCCCACGTGCCAAAAAAATGCATGGGTCGCTGCGCAAACCTTCCAATAAATGTTATCGACAGCAAGTCAAGAAAGCCGCGCACAAAACGCTCCCACCCGAATTTGCTGTAGCCGTATTTGCGTTCCCGGTGCTCAACAACCTTTTCAGTAATTTTGGTAAAGCCTGCCCACTTGGCAATCACCGGTATGTAGCGATGCATTTCACCATACACCGAAATATTTTTTACAACTGCCAGTTGATACGCTTTTAATCCACAATTAAAATCATGTAGCGGAATGCCTGATAGTTTTCTTGTTACATAATTAAAAAACTTAGAAGGAATTGTTTTCGAAATCGGATCGTGACGTTTCTTTTTCCAACCGCTTACTAAGTGAAATCCTTCTTCTTTTATAAGTCGATACAGCTCAGGTATCTCATCCGGACTATCCTGCAAGTCGGCATCCATCGTAATTACAACATCACCCTGAGCTTCTTTAAATGCAGTATGCAGTGCAGCAGACTTACCAAAATTGCGATTGAATTTGATTCCTTTAAAGGATGAGTTTAAAAGATTTGCTTTTTGAATCTCTTGCCAAGTACCATCCGTGCTTCCATCATCAATAAAAAGCACTTCATAAGAAAAGCCGTGTGTTTCCATCACACGGCTTATCCACTGACTTAGTTCTGGTATAGATTCCTGCTCGTCTTTAGCAGGGATAATTACTGAGATGTTCATTTATGCGTCTAAAGGCTCAATCTTTCGTACAAATAATGACATAATTGAAGATCCAATTGCATATAGGATTAGGGAAAATCCAATTCCTGTTAATAATCCAAGGGGTGTAAATCTCTTAGTTACATCTTCAGGATTAAACTTTTCCCTTACTTGATCAAGTGATTCTTCTGGTGCTCCAAATTTCGCAGCCCAATAAACTGAAGTATCTAGTTGCGATTTTGCCATTACATCCGGCATAGAGGGTTCAATAAAAAGAAAAAGAAAAACAAAGACCGTATTTATCAATCCATTGATGAAGAGGATAACCAGTACATACTTAAAAGCCTCACCATAACCCATAAAACCGCCAATACTATTTCTATATTGGATTCCCTGATAGATACAATAACCAAAATTAATAACCAAGATAGCTCCAACATAAGAGAATCCTGTGAGCTTACTAGGAACTAAGTAGTATAATATTACAAATAAAACAATATGGATAATTCCAAGTATAACACCGTGCTTCATTGCTTCTTGGAACCAAGAGGTTGGGGACTCACTGTTGATCGTTTCTTCCATGATATCAATTGGTTTTTGGTTGACGTCTTAAAATTACAGATATTATTATGCTTATAAAAAAGCTAATGATGAAGCTCTTAATGAAATAATCAAGGGCCAGTTTTTGGCCGGTAGTGGCCGAAAGTGCTGCCAGATTGCTCTCCTGAACCTCTTTTCCCCACTGTTCTATCACCTGCGCACTTACCTTGGCTAATTGTTCGGCCGCTAATCTTTTGTAGTCAAGAACAAAGGATGGCTCTACCCAACAAAAAAATGAAATCAGCAAAAAAGTAATCGTTGCAAATACAATGGTGAAAATTAAGGTGCTGATCATTCCTTCCCCAAAGGAAAGAAGTCCCTGCTGATAATCGTCACGCAATTCTTTTAAACCGATTACCATAAACACCGCAAACAAAATCAAGCGAAAATCGAAGAAGACCGGAAAGAGAAATGGATGCCGCCCCATATAATAGAGAGCAATCAAAAAAAGAAAACCGAGCAGGCCGGCAATTAACCCGTTGCGCACCGAAATAAATACCAGTCGCGGAACCGACTTAAGCATCCAACCAGTGTTTTGAATTGTTGAACACAGCTACCACTTTTCCTTTTAGGGTGTTGCCCAACCAAGGCGAGTTTTTCGCTTTTGAATAATTTGATTCAGGAGTAAACACCCACTCGCGCGTTGGATCGAACAAGGTTAGGTTTGCTTTTGTATCCACTTCAATCACTACTGGCTGTACTTTCAATAATTTGCGAGGCGCATCGGTCACTTTCTCAATCAATTCTTCTATCTCAACCCATCGCGAAAGTGAAACCAACTGCGAAGCAAATGTTTGCAGGTTGATCAAGCCAAATTCTGATAAGTCAAATTCTAAAAATTTACTTTCCACCTCGTGGGGCACATGATTACTGACCAACACATCGATGGTGCCATCCTTCAGTCCTTTGATCAATGCATCCTGATCGGCCTTTTCGCGCAGCGGTGGGTTTACTTTATAGTTTGTATCGAAATCGTTTAGCGCTTCATCCGTGTAGAGCGGCTGGTACGCAGCTATATCGCAACTTACGTTCAATCCCTTTTTCTTGGCACTCCGAATCAGGTCAATGGATTTTGCTGTAGATAATTTTGCGAAATGTAATCTACCACCTGCATAGCTTAGCAATTCAAGATTTTTACTGATGGCCACTTCCTCCGCAATGCGAGGCATGCCTTTTAATCCAAGCATGGTACTTCCGGTGCCTTCATGCATTTGTCCGAACAAGTTGAGCCAAATGTCTTCAGGCTGATCTATTAATAATCCATCAAACTTTTGCAGATATTGAAGTGACTTTAAAAATATATCGGTATGCCAAACAGGTTTCAATCCATCGGTAAAAGCAATGGCACCTGCTTCATGCAAATCAATCATTTCTGTCAACTCCTCGCCTTTGCAGTTTTTGGTTACAGCCGCTAGGGCATGAATCTGAACTAATCTCGTTTCGTTATTGGCAGTTACATAACTTACTTCATTCTTGGATTGAATGGTAGGATGTGTGTTTGGTAACACCGCTACTTCGGTAAACCCACCGGCTGCTGCAGTTTTACTTAAAGAAAGTAGGTCTTCCTTTTGTTCTTGCCCGGGATCACCCACAAAAGTGCCCAGATCAAACCACCCTGCCGAAAGAATCATTCCTTCCGCTTCAATTATTTTATCGGCACTGTAATTTTTATCGCCTATTTCTTCGATGCGCCCATTTTGAATGAGCACGTTTTTTTTCTTCTTATGAAAGGGAGATTGAGGGGATACGATTAATGCTGACCGGATGAGTATTTTCATAGTTACAATTCTGTCATACATCGGCTTCTTCGTTAACCTTAGTGACTTTGAGTCTTTGTGGTTAGCTTTTTTTAAACCACCAAGGCATTAAGACTCAAAGTAGCACGAAGTAGCCTATTCAATTACTTTAATAACCGGATCAACAATACTTCGGCCAGCAGGAAGATCAGCGCCAAAATCAGTGCGTACTTCCATAATGGCGTGCCCAAATATCTCTCTTTTATTTCGTTGCTGAAAGTTTCGGCCGAGGTTGCTTTAAAAATTGACACTTGATTTCCACCGCCAATGGCAGTCTTTACTTCTTCACCTGCAAATTGAGCCAGCATAGACTCTTTTTTTTCAAGATTGAATGCCAATAAATCAAGGGTGTCTCGTCCGTGTGTTACATAATAGAAGCCATGGTTAACCGAGAAGCGTGGAATTTCCAATAGTAACTTATTTCCCAGTCTGCGTTGCGAAGGCACCAGTTCTTGTGCTCCTTTCATACGCGCAGGTTCGTCACCTGTTAAACTATCCGCAGGCACTGTAACCAAGGAAGATGATAAATAATAATAAGGCTTGCGTTCTGCTTTCTTTCCACTAGCAGCAATGCGATACATGACGGGTACAAAAATGGCATGTGTGGAGAGGTCACTCACCTCATGACTTAAGGAACTTGCTAACACAAACGTGTTGTTAAACCGTGATAAATAAGGTTGGCCGTTTTTAAATCGCAAGATAGCCGAACGATCGGCTCCCCAATCCAACACTTTTTGTGCCTGCGGCATAGCTAAGGCTACTGATTTTTCTTCAAACACATTTTCAAAAAAAGGATTCTGAAAATCTGGCTTGTCCAACTCCATTAGAGCAGGACTTGTGGTTTTGGCAAGCGGTAAATTTAACAACCCTCTGTACGAATTATTATCGGGCTGCATACCGGGTATGACTAACAAACTGCCATTATTATTTTGATAAAGTTGAATAGCTGCATTCAGCGCATTATCAATTTTATTTATACCATTCACTACCACCAAATCGGCATTAGCCAATTCACTATAGTCCACATTACTTTCAGCAAACCCATGAAAATCAAAAAGCTCTTTATTGCCATATACATTCTCAACATGGGTGGGTCGACCGTCAGGTTTTATTTCAACCACTTTCAATCTCCCAGAATAATTAAGCGTGAAATAAAATTCATTGTCGAAGCTCACCGGAAAATCGCTAAAGCTTAAAACCGCTTTGTTAAGTCCCTTCAATCCACGGGCAAGATCAAATGATGTTTCAATCAAACTATTGGGTTCTATGGTAACGGAAGAGGTGGCAGCCTGCACTTCATTAATGGTAAGTTTTGTTACTAAGCCCTCTACAGTTCGCGGCCCTTCATTGCGCAGTCGCACTTGCAACGTGTTTTTTTCGCCTCCGATAATAAATGGGTTATCTAAATAAATAGAATCAACAAAAACATTTGAAGTTTGTTGATACTCAATAGGCACCAACCGAATTTGCCAGGCAGAATCAAGAACCTGATCAACCCCGAAGGTAGATTTCTGAAAATCTGAAATCCAAAACACGGTATTGCCCGGATCTCCAATTCGTTTTACTACTTCGCTAAACGAACGACTCAAAGGTGACAATCGAATCTGCGAGAGCTGATCGAGAATTTCTGATTTTGATTTATATGTATTTGAGAATGGAGCAAAGTCGTTGGTAATAAGTTTGAACCGGGTTTCAGTAGGAAATAATTCAACCACTTCACGCACATAGCCAATACCAGCATCTAATGCTCGCACCTTTTGTTCCACGGGGGCCGACATGCTATACGAATTGTCGAGATACACAACGAGGTTGCGCTGCGAGGTTAACTGTTCGCGGGCTGGTAAAAATGGTTGCGCAAAAGCCAACACCAGAAAAAGTAAAAAGAGCAAGCGCGAAGCCAGAACCAGATACCGTTTCAATTTCCGTTTTTGGGTTGTCTCTTGTTTTACTTGTTGCAGAAAACGGGTATTGGAGAAAAATATCCGGGTGGTCTTGCGAAAATTAAACAGGTGAATAATGATGGGGATAGATAAGGCAGTGAGTGCCCAAAGAAACTGCGGATAATTAAAACTCATTCCCTACAAAAATAAACATACCCAGCGAATAGAACGTGGTTTTAGAGCGCTATGTTGTGGGAGATACATGAATGGTACCGCTATGTTTGAATCAAAACAAAAAAAGGCCACCCGATTTGGGTGGCCTCTCGTTTTCTAAAGTAAGATTCTTACTTCTGCTTTCCGCCTAGCATCGCCAGATCATTTACATTTATTTCTGTGATGTAGCGCTTCTCCCCTTTGTCAGTCTCAAACACTCTGTGAACAAGTTTGCCTTCAACGGCAACCTCAGCACCTTTTTTCAAGTACTGTCCTGCAATGTCTGCTAACTTGCCCCAGATCACAATGTTGTGCCACTGGGTGTCTTCTACCTTTTCGCCTTTTGCATTCTTGTACGTTTCGGACGTGGCGATTGAAAACGTAGCCTTCTGGGTCTTTCCAAAATTTTTCACTTCAGGGTCTTTCCCTAAACGACCGATTAACTGAACACTGTTTCTAACACTTTTCATAATTATTGTATTTAATAGTTACACATTTATTTTCCTTGGCGGGATTTTCCCGACTTGATGATACAAAGGTGCAGGGTTCGAAAAGCGACAGTCGTTTATTATTCAATTACTTTCGGTTATATTCGTTTATAAACGTTTATAATCGGATAGCAAAAGGCTTAAAATCGTTTAGAAATGGCTAAAAAAGAAGAAAAAGTCTGTTTGGAGTGTGGAAATAAAATTATTGGCCGAGCCGATAAAAAATTCTGTTCCGATCAATGTCGGGTGTCATACAACAACAAGTTGAACCGGGATGAGACCGCTTACATGAATAATGTGACAAACATTTTGCGCAAGAACCGCAGGATTTTATTGGAACTTAACCCGAGTGGAAAAGCCAGAGTAAATCGAGATAAAATGAATGAGAAAGGTTTTGATTTTACCTATTTTACAAGCCAGTATAAAACGAAAGAAGGTGCCGTTTATAATTTTTGTTACGAGCATGGTTATTTGGCATTGGAAAATAATTGGTACCTCTTAGTAGTAAAAAGTGAATCGCCTAAACAACAACCGTTATGAGTTGGACATTGACAGGAAAGAAAATATTAATAACGGGTGGAACAAAAGGTATTGGTCTTGCCATTGCACGCGAATGCTTAAACCTTGATGCGCAAGTATTGGTGATTGCCCGCAGCACAAAAAGTATTCATGGTAAACTGAGGAATTCAGCCAACTTGTTTACACATGAAGGTGATTTAAGCGATCCGGCTTTCCGGGCAGACCTTGTTAAAAAGATTTCCCAAACCTGGGGCGGGTTAGATGTACTTGTGAATAATGTCGGCACCAACATCCGGAAAAAATTTATTGACTACAGCGAAGCAGAAATTCGCCAGCTTTTTGAAACCAACTTATTTAGCATGGTGCAGTTGACTCAAGCGTGCCATCCTTTGTTAAAGGAAAAAGGAGGAAGCGTAGTGAACATTGCATCCGTTGCCGGCTTTACCGATGTGCAAACCGGGCCGCCTTACGGGATGACAAAAGCAGCGATCATCCAATTCACCAAACACCTGGCTGCTGAGTGGAGTGCTGATAACATTCGGGTTAATTGCATTTCACCGTGGTATATTGATACACCACTTGCCGAACCCGTGCTCTCACAACCGGATAGGCTAGAGAAAATTCTAGCACGCACGCCCATGGGACGTGTAGGCAAACCTGAAGAGGTAGCAAGTCTTGCTGCTTACCTGGCGATGGATAAAAGTAGCTACATCACAGGCCAGAATATTTCGGTTGATGGTGGGATGAGCGTGAAGGGTCTTTAGAATTTGATTAATCGAATTTTCTTGATTGTTGGCGATAGAATTCAATGACGAGCGTGTTCAAACCATGACAGACTGGAAAGAAATTTATAACGACCAGGATATTGATTCATTGCTTAACTTATATGGTTTCTTCCATGATGCTTGTTTAAGAGAGGTTCACATAGTGACAAGGGAATCAGTCACTAAAGATCTCACCATGAAATTTGACGGAGAATTGATTGCGACACTGTTATTCCAACGTCAATATAGGAACCCAAGCGTAATAGAATTGCGGTTTGAAGATGTAAAACAATTCAATTTCAATCCTCCAGAACCGAATTATGACTCAGTAATCTATGATGCTACATTCAAAAAAATCGACAACTTATTCTACTGGGCAAGTGAGGAGAACTGGCAAATCGGGGATAATGACGCTGTCTGGATTTCTGGAAAAAGAGTTTTTTGGAGGGAACGATCTGATTTAATCGGGCAGGTTAATAGAATTGGTGAGTGTTAGAATTACCTGAATCAATTGAGATGACTATCCTTACTAATCCATTTGATATGAAACCTCATATTACAGAAGCCAAACCTGAAGATGTTCCTCAACTTTCTTTTTTATTAGAACAACTCGGATATCCCACTTCTGAATCAGAAGCCCTATCAAAACTTAAATTATACAGTCAACCTGATTATAAACTTCTGGTAGCGCGATCTAAAACAATTGTCTTTGGATTTATTGCCTTGCACATTCAGCAAACCTTTCACCTTTCCGGATCAATTGGTCGAATCACTTCATTTTGTGTGGATGAAAAAATGCGTGGCTTAGGTGTGGGAAGTTTACTGCTCGCTGCTGCGGAAGAATACTTCTCCGTCAACAAATGTTCCAAGGTTGAAGTTACCAGCAATTTCAAGCGAATTGATACACACACCTACTACCTGAAGCACGGTTACAGTGAAACCAACAGGCATTTTGTAAAAATACTTGGCAACAAGTAAACAGAATAAAAATTTAGTTGATGAGTACCGAATAGGTGTCCTTCACTTTTGTACTAAAGCGAGTAAGTGTAAGACACCCTATTTCAATTTTAGATATCTGATTTCTTCAGTTTGAGATAGCCGAAGTAATTGAAGAGGAAGGTCCATACGGAAGCAATCGCGACAGTACCCCAATTCACAGAATCCTGAATTTCCATAAACACATACCTTGCAAATGGCATGGGCACCAAACTCATTATGGATTCCAACGGAAAAAATGGAATAATACCAGGAAGGTAATTATCAATATTCTCTTTAATGATTAACTCAATCAAGTATGAGAATAATAGTAAGATGATGGTAAGTCCGGAACGGTTGACAAAAATGCCTAGCATAAGAGCGAAGGACAAAAACGCAAACACCTCCAGAAAATACGCTGGATAAAAACTGATACCTGTGAACCCATAAGGAAAATCCAATTCAGGAGAATAGATTAATCCCGTTACAGAAGCAATCAAAAACATGGAAGCCATGCTAATGATGCTTAGCATTAAATTCATATAAACCTTGGAGAGCAGAAACTCTTCGCGACTCATACCGTCAATAATGTTTTGCCTTATGGTGCGATAAGAGTATTCGTTGGTAATGGAAACCACAACCATGATAGCCAGTCCCATTTTTAGCAAGCCCCCACTCCAGGCCAGGTTTTGCCAAACATCGGGAAAGTGATATAGCGGAATGCGTGTGATATTAATCTCTTGTCCGAATCCTTCGATCAATCTTGAAAGCGCCTTTAAAAACTCCATGCCACTGGCTGCGCCAACGATCAGTGTAAAAAAATAGATACCGCAAATCACCCAAAAGGTGCGGTAGCTAGTCATTTTCTTAAGATCGATTTTCAGCAAATGCAACATGAGAATCTCTATTTACGATTTTAGAATTACGAATTACAAATGTTGAGTTATGATTTATGATCGGCCAAAATTTCGAGAAACTGTTTCTCTAAACTCTTTTTGCGTGTATGCAAGTGCGAGGCTACAATTCCTTTATCAAACAGGAATCTGTTCAAGTCTTTACTGTGAAATCCATCTTTCATCATCACTTCAAACATGCCACTTTCTTTTTTTATAGTTGCGCTGCCCACAAACTCCTGAAGCAGAACACCTAAATCATCATGATACGCCTGTACCTCCACAATCTCCTCTCCCTTGCCAACATCATCCACCGGGCCAATGTGCATCAGGTTACCACGTTTTAACACAGCAAAATGTGTACATACCTTTTGTACTTCGTCCAATAAATGGCTGGCTAAAATTATTGTTTTACCATCCGCTGCGATTCGTTTAATGATCTCACGGATCTCAGCAATCCCCATTGGATCCAATCCATTGGTGGGCTCATCTAAAATTAAAATGATAGGATCACTTACCAGAGCAGAAGCTATGGCCAGTCGTTGTTTCATGCCCAACGAATACGTTTTATACTTATCATCTTTGCGTTCTGTTAACTCAACGGTCTCCAATACTTTAGGAATATTGGCTGGGTCAACTCCTTTGATCATGGCGTTTAACTCCAGGTTTTTTTGTCCGCTCAGGTAAGGATAAAAGATAGGGTGTTCCAAAACAGCACCAATTTTCTTGCGTGTATGATGTGTAGCAGGCTCACCAAACCATGAAAAACTACCTGAGGATGGATTTACAACACCCATCAACATGCCTAATGTTGTGGTTTTGCCACTGCCATTTGGCCCCAGCATGCCAAACACCTGGCCACGTTTTACCTCTAAGTCAAGTTGATTGACCGCTCGGATTTTTCCAAAATTTTTGGTGAGCTTGTTTGTGGATAGAACTGTTTCCAACCTTAGATTCGATTAATTGTCCTCCTTATTTTTATCCTTTCCTTCCTCCGCTCTCTTTTCTGCCTTCTCTTTCTTGTCTGTAATCCCTTTTATTTTACTACCGATATCGGTGCTGCTGTCAATGGTCTTAAATAATGTAGGTGCCTTATCCAGTGCTATTTTACCTAGTATATCCAATACATATAAATTGGAAGAATCATTGACCAAGATAACAGTACCCTTTACGTTGCCATTTTGTTCGCGTAGATATACGTCAATATTTCGTCCATCATAGCGACCAGTCATCATCTCCTCATACGACTCGGATTTATATCCTGTTAATAATTTTGTATAATCCTGCTTAGTGAATTTTAATTCAGATTTGTCAATCATCATAAACTTCATCTTCTCTATGTCCTTAATCAACTCATCAAAATCCTTATCATCTGTTTGATTGAGCATGCGCAACGTGTTCTTATAAAAGTATAAGGACAATCCATCATACTTATCATCCAAAGCTTGAGTAGTTTTGGTTTGTCCAAATAATCCAACAACACATATTAAAAAAACTAAGGTGAGAGCGAACTTCATGAAAATTATTTAAGTGTTGCTAAGGTAGTTTTCTTTGGATTTAGTAATTGCGGATCTAAATATCCTTTCAACTCAATGGCAACTACTTGTTGTTCTTCCTCGACTAATACGAAGTAATGGTTTTTATGGTTGTTCCCTTCGCGCAAATAAATTGTAATTTCTTCGCCTTGATCTCTAATGAAAGCAAGTTCCTGAAAGGAGTCCTTCATTAATACATTCTTAAATCCCTTCACTGAAAGGTTTTGTGCTGCAAACTCGGCCTTTGGAATTTCAATAAAGCGCACATGTTGGAGATCTTTAATAGCATTTCTAAACTCATGCTCGTCTGCTACACGCAAGATCAACCGACCCATCCACCCACTAAATGAAAAACTATGAACATCGGGTTGATCGCTAAATTTGTCTTTAAGGATGCTATAACTTTTGCTTTGCGCCATAGCGAATGAAGCAACCAGCATCAGTACTACCAGAATTTTAAAACTTTTCATCTTCTTATTTTTTTGATCAAGACGTAAGTCAAAGAGAGAAGGATGCATTATCAACTTGCACCCTTCAAAAAAAACTAATTTTTCTTGTCCTTTATCTTCTCAAGATTTTCCAACCCATCTATACTAACCGCCTTTCCGATCTTCGACATTTCTTTTAAATCAATTTCACCAAATAAGGTCATCACCATAAAATCATCATTCCCGCCCATAATCATCACCAACTCGCTGATTTTACCACCAGACTCTTTCGTAAAAAATTTCATATCCTTGTCCTTATCACGGATGGTCATCAGTTCTTCAAATTCTTTGGATGGGATCATAGATGCAGCTTCCTTGTAAAGTGTGCGTGAATCGCGCGTGTCGCTCTTTGAAAGAATCCTTAATCCTCTTATTTTACTGATGGCTCTAATCATTGCTTTCTCATCTTCCGTTTCGCCTGTAAGGTTCGCCATCATGCTAAACATCTTTCCACTGATGGTAACCTGACTGAACTGTTCATTGTCCTGGTATTTAGAAAAGAACTTGGCAATCGCATCATTTTGTGCCTGTGCAGTTACACTAACTGCAATCAACACCAATCCAACCATTAACTTTTTCATACTTATCTATTTAATTTTTTTAATTACTTTTTTGATTTTAAATTTTTGTTGCAGGGTCCTTTGTATCATCCAACGATTTACCCTGTAATTTTTCTTCTGCTTCGTTGAATACTTTTATCCTACCGGCTTCTTTCTGTGCCTTGTTAAAACTTTTCGAAATCATTAACAATGCTTTTTTAGTTTCTTCAAGTGCCAACTTCGGATCGCTATATGTATCCGCAATTTCTGTTGGATACGCTTTGCGCACTTCCTGCCGAACAAAGTAGGTTGCTGCAATCACCACAGCCAAACCAGCTGCAATGCGTCCGTAGTTATAAAATAACTTTATCACTTTACCATCGGGTGGATGTTGCTTTATTTTTGTTTTCACCACAACATCAAAATCCGAATGGTCTACTTGTTGTTTTTGCTGCACATCAAAGTATCGGAATAAATCTGCTACCTCTCTCATCGATTCAGGAACCTCACCACGAAAATATTCCCTCAGTTGTTGTTCCTCTTCCAGCGAGGTATTGCAATTCCAGTACTTCTCCAGCAACTGTTCTATCTGCCTAGAGTCCATACGCATTGATCTTTACAAATTTCTCTTTCACTGCATTCCTTGCGCGGAATAAACTCACTTTTACCTGATTCATGTCTAGTTCCAAAATTTCACAAATCTCGTTGTAACTATACCCCTCCACATCGCGAAGGTGTATCACCTGGCGCTGCTTCTCGGGCAACGCAGCAATCATTTCAGTTATTCGTTCCATGTTCTCATGATTTTCTGTCCTCTCATGAGGCGTTAACGTTTCATTTTTTATCTCCATCCCTTGATCAATCGGGTCGGTGGCCCTTCGCTGTCGCGAGCGAAGACGGTCGAGTGACAGATTTTTGGTGATGCGCATACACCAGGCTTCCATATTTTGTATTTCTGCCATCTGATCCCGTCCGTTCCACACTTTGATCATTACTTCCTGCACTACATCCTTCGCTTCTTCGCTACTTCCGAGAAGTCGGAAAGCAAACCGAAAAAGCTTGTTTTTCGTAGGTAGAACCCTGATTTCAAAAGTTTCGAGATTCATTGTTTCAAAGGCAAGACGGCACTAAAGGCAAGTTGTTACAAAATACTTTAAAAATTTATTCCCTCTAGAGGGAACAAGTCGGATTGTATTTGTTAATTAATGAAACTTATGGAAGAATTACTCAATTCTGACAGTAAAATCGTTGTATTTGACTCATACGACACCGTAATGTCTGCTAATCTGGTTAAAACAAAGTTAGATGCATATGGAGTGCCTTGTTTTCTTACCGATGAACATTTTGTAAGTATGGTTCCCATCCGTAACGATCTTTTTCCGGGGGTGCGGCTATATATCTTTGAAAAGGATCTTGATCAGGTAAAAGAAATCTTAGTGGAAGAACACGCTCGGCAACGCTGTCCGTCCTGCCAATCTACACATATCGTTTTTGAACCTAGTCGCAAAGGAAAGTTTACTCCCATCCTCACCTCTATTTTATTCGGATTGTTCCTTCCCGTAAAAAGAGTTTACATCTGCGAAAATTGCGAGAAAGAATTTGAATCGCTGGAATGACCGCTAAATTTTCAATACCGTAAATTCTACCCTTCTATTATTTGCGCGACCCTCCTCAGTATTATTGGTATCAATAGGTTTTGACTCGCCATAGCCATGAGCCTCTAATCGCGAAGTATCAATTCCCTGGCCAATCAAATAATCAACCACTGCTTGCGAACGGCCTTGTGATAAATTCTCGTTATAGGCATCAGTTCCCTGGCTATCGGTATGGCCCGAAATCTCAATTCCCACAGATGGATTACTCTTTAAGAAATTAACCACTTTATCTAATTCAACAAAGGATTGAGGCTTGAGAATGGTTTTATCCGTATCGAAATATATATTTTTTAGCCGTACGGTAAGACCCACTTCAATGGGTGCAAGAAATAAGTTTTTAATAACGGGTGTAACTTCTTCACTCACCACCTCAACACTATCTATCGAATTTAAATATCCTTCAGCTGATGTAGTAAATAAATACCAACCCAGATTACTGATATTCTGCTCATACTTTCCGGTTGTTGCATTCGGATTATACTGAGTTGTGCGATCCCGCTTTAGCGAAATAGCAACCTTTGCATTATTAACTTTCTCATTTGTTTTCTTACTGATAACATCACCCACAAGTACCAACTGCTTTGCAATTGGATTTAAGTAAATGTCCACATGAATAGTGGTGTCACTATAGATTACAGGCACGCTATAACTTTGCGTGAAAGGCAGATAGCCTGAAGCTGTTGCTGCAACCGAATAATTATTGGTCTCAGGAATATAGGTTTCAAACGTTCCAGTTGGTGTTGTTTTTAGATCAATCGGATTGTGCTCTTTCATTTTCAACTCAACCAAAGACTGAAGTTGGAGTTTTGTTTTTTGATCATACGTTGTGCCGGTCAATAGTATTCTAAAATTGCGGGGCTTTAAAATAAACAAGTCAAAATTTCCGCCATCAACCCTGGCACCTGCACGCGCAGTAAAAATATTTCCATGCGTATCCATCGAAAAATACGCATCACCGGAAGGTGTATTAATATTACGACCCAGATTTTCGGGCTCCGACCAATTTAGCCAGGTATCATCCAATCGGGTAGTTTTATAAATATCAGTACCACCCACTTTATCTTTTGAATATCGATCGCTAGAAAAATAAAGCGTCTTTTGATCAGGTGCTAAAAAAGGACTGTACTCATCCGCAGCACCACTGATTTTAAGCTTTACTGGTTTGCTCCATCGACCACCTTGCTGCTTCGATAAATATAAATCACTGAATTTGTCACCTTGTTTTTCTGAAAAATAAAGAATCAGGTGCTGGGCATCTGAAGAAATTGTAGCGCCATTGAATATTCCCTTGTCCATTGCCGAGAACCCAGGAATATCTAACTCAGTAACACTGCCTGAAGGACTCACTATTGAAAATCCTTTGGAGTTTTTTGCCCGGCCACCCCTAATCAACAGTGAACCATCTGGCATCACATTAAACACCTGGTTGTAACGATTATCATTCAAAGGGGCTCCCATTCTTTTTCCTTCCGACCAAACTCCTTTATCATCTAATGTAGACACCCAGATATCCTGACTGTTTTCTTTGCCGTACGTATTTTGAGGATGATTGCTAACAAAATAATAAAGCTTGGTCCCATCCATGGAAATAACTGGTGACACCTGATGATACAGTGTATTTATATTATCATTCATCTTTACCAGCTCATAGCGCGAACTAATTTCTTGTGCCGAAAGTGAGTAACCAACCAGACAAATAGCCAATGCAAGAATGTTCTTCATGAAAATGAAATGTTTTGATTTTAAAAATAACACATTAAGCTAAGATATACTAAGCTAGAAGACGCGATTGAGACTGTTGGTGCAACTTTTAAGCCGGGAAACTGAAGAAGCCACGCCCACTTTGCGCGATAGCAACCAGTATTATGATCAGTGCAATAGCATTGAAGATAAAAAGTCCCTTATGTTTAGCAGTGGCCTCCGTCATTTTTTTTGCCGATATACGAGCCACTGTAATCAATACGATCGCGATAAGCATCATGGTGCCATGCTCAACCAACCAGTAACGAGCAATGGGATCTTTCATGGAGGCTCCACTAAAAATAACTACGGGACTCACAAAATATTGAATCAATCCAAAAAGTAACTGAATGTGAGTAAAAATGAAAAGCCATAAACTGAACCTGTCATCCAACGGTGTATAGGCTGATTTTTTTTGCCAGCCCAACAAGGAGCGTACAATCACAATCAACAAAAATATCAGGATAAAATATCTTAAAACTGAATGAGTAAGAACTACCAAATCAAGCATAAAAGTTAAATTAGAATCGCTTCGAAATTAGGCTAAGATTTTGACATTTTCAGCCGATTATCAATAAAATTGAACCTCTAAAAAATTCAGTTCAAATTAAGCGGCTAAATACAGCTTACTTGTAATCTTTATAAGATCAAATTCCAGAACTTAAGTGTTCAACAACAAAAATTAAGAATCTAAAAAAATAAAACATGAAAAAATTACTTCTACTCGTATTTAGCTTGGTCTGTTTACAAGGCTTTAGCCAGGGAAATCTCTCTTACCAACGCCCCCCCGAAGAAATCGCAAAACTGCTGGAAGCACCCTTAACTCCTTTCGTTTCTTTCTCGCCCGATAAACAATGGATGTTGTTGTTAGAACGCTCCGACTTTCCTACCATAGAACAACTTTCGAGACCAGAACTTAGAATTGGGGGATTGCGCATTAATCCTGAAAACTTTGGGCCAAGCCGAAGCAACTACACCATCGGTTTAAAAGCAAAACGATTTAGTGATGGCGAAGAAGTGGAGATAAAAAATCTTCCCGATCCATTAACAGCAAGCAGTATTAGCTTTTCACCTGACAGCAAACATTTTGCGTTTCTTCAAAATAACGCTGACAAGATTGAGCTATGGCTTGTGAATACAGAGACTATGTCGGCCTCCAAACTGAGCGAGCGAAAAGTTAACACAGCCATGGGTGGTTATACCTGGCTTTCCGACTCGCAACAAATTTTATTTACTGCTGTGCCTACGAACATCAAACCGCTTCCGCAGAAATCACGTGTGCCATCAGGCCCAGTGGTAGAGGAAAACTTAGGTAAGAAGGCTCCTTCTCGCACCTATCAGGATTTGTTGAAGAATCCGTATGACGAAGCTGCCTTTGATTACTACACTCAATCCGATTTAATTCTTAAAAATATAAATGGCACAGAGAAAACATTAAGCACTGCTTCTATTCATTCTGATTTTACACCATCACCCGATGGAAAATTAGTTTTAACTGAAATTATTCAAAAACCCTATTCCTATTTAGTTCCGGCTTATCTGTTCCCAACTACTGTAAGCGTAATTGATCTCAATGGTAAGTTGGTTAAAGAAATTACCCGCATTCCTTTGCTGGATTATATTCCTACTGGCAATAATGCAACTTCACGCGAACCCCGTTCGCATAACTGGCGTGCCGACAAACCTGCTACGCTTGCCTGGGCACACGCGCAAGATGGTGGTGATCCAAAAGCGAAAGCAACTATCCGCGATAAAGTGTTTACTTGGGATTATCCGTTTACTTCAACCCCCAAGGAGTTCATCAGCTTGCCACTTCGCTATTCAAGAATTACATGGGGCAACGATAATGTAGCGTGGGTTTATGAGCGGTGGACCAACGATCGAAAGGAACGTGTGTATCAGGTAAATCCAATGACGGGTACAAAGAAAACCGTCTTTGATCTCAATTATGAAGATGCATATAACAATCCAGGTAATGTGATTATTGCTCCTAATGCATTTGGAAGGAATGTTATGCTGATCAATAAAGACAACAGCGTTTATCTAACCGGTGCCGGCTCTTCACCGGAAGGTGATATGCCTTTTCTGGATAAGATGGATTTAACTTCCTTAAAAAAATCGCGTCAATGGCAATCGGCCAATCCATACTATGAAACGTTTGTTTCCTTCCTTGATCAAAAAAAGGGAACATTCGTTACCTCACGTGAGTCCAATATTGAAAACCCTAATTATTATTTACATACTCTTGGATCATCCAAAACAACTGCATTAACTGAATTTCCTCATCCCTATCCACAAATAAAAGATGTTAAGAAACAAGTATTAAAATACAAACGTGCCGATGGTGTTGAACTAACTGCAGACTTATACTTACCTCCAGGATATAAAAAAGAAGATGGAGCCTTACCTGGATTTGTATGGGCCTACCCCCGCGAATTCAAATCGGCCGATGCCGCAGGACAGGTTAAAGGTTCACCAAATACTTTTGTTCGCTTAAGTTGGGGTGGGCCAATTTATTGGGTGATGCGCGGGTATGCTGTGTTAGATAATGCTTCCATGCCAATTGTGGGTGAAGGAGATGCGGAACCAAACGATACGTATGTTCAACAATTAGTTGCCAGTGCTCAGGCTGTGGTTGATTACGGTGCCTCATTAGGCGTGCTTGATCCAACCCGTGTTGGAGTAGGTGGTCATTCGTATGGCGCATTCATGACGGCTAACCTGCTTGCACACTCTGATATTTTTAAAGCTGGCATTGCACGAAGCGGAGCCTATAACAGAACCTTAACTCCATTCGGCTTTCAGGCGGAGGAGCGCACCTACTGGCAGGCTCCTGAGGTGTATTACACGATGTCGCCATTCTCGTATGCCGATAAATTGAAGGAGCCAATCTTATTCATTCATGGCGAAGCAGATAATAATTCTGGAACGTTCCCGATTCAGACAGAACGATTCTATAATGCTATCAAAGGTCATGGGGGCACAGCACGATATGTAGAACTCCCTTATGAGAGCCACGGCTATGCAGCTAAAGAAAGTATTATGCACACCCTGTGGGAAATGGATACCTGGTTAGAAACGTATGTAAAGAATCCCAAAGAAAAACCGAAAGATTCAAAAGTTAACATGAAGTATTAAGATAAGTAAGAGGTAAGTTAAGTTAGGGTCTGCGAGTATCAGGCCCTACTTTTTTAAAGCAAATAATCTTCAAGAATCTATTGTTGTTTCATTTGGAAAAAGTTTTCCTATCTTCATCGCTGATTTTAGTTAATTGATGAAAGTTCGGATTGCTCTTTTCATTCTCTTTACCCTTGTTGCTGTCGAGTCAACGGTTGCGCAACCCGATACTGTTTCCGTTGGCGCATATGTAATCAGTGTACATGATATTAACTTTCGCGATAAGGAATACACCATGCGCTTTTGGCTATGGTTCCTTTACGATAATCCAGACTTTGATTTCTCTACGCAACTGGACATCCCCAACGCTAAATCAATTGATCCGCCTGAAATCATTTTAGATAGTCTGAATGGAAGAGCCTGGGCCATTATGAAAATGAAGGCCACCATGAAAGAAAGCTGGAAGGTGGCAGATTTTCCGTTTGATGAGCAACACTTAAGCGTTCAGATAGAAAATTCATTGTTTGATAATAAAACACTTGTGTTTAAACCTGACATCGTGGGTAGTACCTACGATAAGGATGATGCGCTCGATGGGTGGAATATCAAAAATTTTGGGGTTACAAAAATCCAAAACGATTATGAAACTGGTTTTGGTGATCAACGTCCTTCACGAAGCTTACAGAATTTTTCTGCCTTTGTTATAGAAATGGATATTGAGCGGAGTGCATGGGGACTCTTCATGAAAATATTCATTGGTATGTACATCGCTTTTTTAATTTCGATTATCAGTTTCACAATCCAGGTAGAAGAACTTGAACCACGCTTTGGATTACCAGTTGGTGGATTATTTGCCACAGTCGGTAATAAATATATTATTGATTCTATTTTACCGGAGACTTCCTCTTTCACATTGGTTGATTCACTTCATACCCTAACTTTCTTAGCTATTTTTGCAACCTTAGTTGTTTCTGCGGTTGCCTTACGACAGCATGATAATGGAAATAAGGAGGCTTCAATAAAATATAATAGAATTGGATCACGCTACGTGGTTGCTCTTTATGTGCTCGCTAATCTGGTTTTAGTGGGAATAGCAATTTACTAAAACCCTACATTAACCTGCTAAGTGCCTTCAAAGAAGTGAGCATACAATTGTACTTGCTAATTCTCAATTCCCACAGTGAATCTATGTTCTATTCTTTGTGTCAATTACAATAGTTACAGGCCCATCATTTACCAAAGCGACTTTCATTTCAGCACCAAATTCACCTGTTTGAACCGCCTTGCCTAATTGAGCAGATACTGCAAAAATAAACTTCTCGTAAATTGGAATTGCTATTTCAGGCTTGGCAGCTTTTATATAGCTTGGTCGATTCCCTTTCTTAGTGCTGGCGTGTAAGGTAAACTGACTTACCAGAATAATTTCGCCACCCGAATCTTTAACACTTACATTCATCACTCCTTGTTCATCATTGAAAATTCTCAGATTTACAATTTTTGTGGCAAGCCATTCAATATCCTCTTCGCTATCGGCATCCTCAATACCAACCAATACAACAAGTCCGGATTGAATTTGTGCTTTTATTGTATTTTCAATTTCTACTGAAGCCTCTTTTGTGCGTTGAATAACTGCAATCATGATATAACTTCAACTATAGTAATTCCTTGCTTAATCCAAACTCAATCCATCAATATCCTTGCAATGCACTCGATTCGTAAACAAATACTCCAACAAACTCTTTTCTGGCGATAGCTTGCATAGCACGTGCTACTTTTATTGACTCAATCCCTTGATATTTTTTAGGAATCAGAAAACCAAAAATCTTATAGAAGACTTTGGCGGCATCTTCACCACTTCGCTGTTCTTTTCTGGAACCAAGTAATAGCGAAGGCCTGAAAATGTGCAGCGCTTTAAACCCAATTAACTTAATCGCTTCTTCAATTTCACCTTTAACCTGATTGTAAAAGATGCTTGAATTATTATTTGCCCCCAAAGCGGATACCAACAGGAATTGCTGAGCACCATTACTTTTAAGAATTTTTGCCAATTGTAAAGGATAATCGAAATCAACTTTGCGAAATGCAGCTTTAGACCCTGCTTGCTTCATGGTGGTTCCTAAGCAACAAAAAACATCATCAGCTGTAAGCTCTGCATGCTTTTCCAGTTGTTCAACTTCCAATACAATGTTCTCCAGCTTAGGATTAGAAATTGGTAAGGGCGTGCGGCTAAGCGCAATAACTTTCGAATAGTTTGGATCGGCCAGCAAAAGTTCTAACAGTTGATTCCCAATCAAACCCGTAGAACCTGCCAGCAATGCAACTTTTGACATTAGAACGTTTGTTGAATTTCATTCCGTAACCCGGTTAGAGCCAACCCAATCAAATCAACCTTTTTCTCCATGGTCATTTCAAAAATTTTCTTTGACAAATTGATACTGGTGGATTCGGGTGTCATAGCAGATGCTGCTTCGTTGATAAGAATCACCAAATCATCTTTGGCATTGCGGGTTTGATTCCAGGTTTCTTCACTCATGTAGATTTGCTGCGATACGTTGTGATTATACTCATTGCGGATTTCATCCAACAAAACCTTTTGAAAATCACGAGCAGTGAAACCAGGATTATTAAGCCTGATTAATAAGTTTTGGGGTGCAATACGCTCCAAAAACAAAGTCATGCGCTCATACGCTTGCAAGCGCGCTGGTAGGATAGTTTCAATAGCACGTGTACGAACTTCTAATTTTTTGACTTCTATCTCTTTAAGCATAAATGACCGCACAATGAGATAAACAGCATATAATACAAGAGATGCGGGGATAAGTATCTTTCCAAATTCAATAAATGCTTCCATACGAATTAATTCAAGGCCAAAGGTGTTTAAAATTTAGATATTTTTGGGTGTTTGTACGACAATATAACGTGATGTTCGAAAAAATTATACCTGTAGGATTAACCGCGCGTGCAGCAACAGAAGTTCGCAAAATCATGGAGACTAAAAACATTCCAGCCGATTATGGCTTGCGCGTGGGTATTCGAGGAGGCGGTTGCGGGGGTGTTGCTCTTATTATCGGGTTCGATAAACCCAAACCCTCTGATATGACTTATGAGTTAGAAGGTATAACCATTCATCTCGATAAAAAACATACCATGTATTTGATCGGCAAGGAAGTAGACTTTTATGATGGGGCAGATACGCGCGGTTTCATGTTTGCCGATCAGCAATCTATGATTAAATAAAACTAGTTATCTACTTTGGCTTACCGTAACAACAGCTCGCCTGCACACGCCACCAATCGGTGGATTGAATTTTGAGATTCGCACTTCTACACTTATTGCTTCGCGAAAAGTAATAAGTGTTTGTTTCGCAATGGCATGCCCAACTGTTTCCAATAGTTTGGAAGGCTTGGCCATCTCCGTTTTTACAAGCGCATAAAGATCTTCGTAGTTGATTGTTCCGGCAAGATCATCGTGAAAAGCTGAGTCATGAAACTCAGTTTCAACCAGTACATCTACTTCAAACTTATTGCCCGAAGATCGTTCGTGTGGATACACTCCATGATAGGCGTGAAACTCAAGACCTTCCAGCGCAACTTTTCCGGTCATTGAATGTCGTCAAAGAAAGATCGTTGTGAATGAGGCACTTCCTCCAAAACTTGTTTAACAGGTTCAGTTTGTGCAGGAGGAGGCAGTGATTTTTTAATTTCACTTTCAAGCTCTGCATTGGGGAACAACGCCTTTTTGCTTTCGCGCTTAGCCCACGCAATATGCTGATCGGGATCAAAATCGCGAGCGGCTGTTTTTGCACGCTCTACACGATCAATGGTTTCGCCAGCCATACGTTTCAAATCAGAAAGTAAATTATCGCGATGCAGTTCTAAGGTTTTATAATGCTGGCCCAATGTTTTCAATTGCTCCTCCATTTCTTCCAACATCTGCTTCGAAATCATCTCCGCCTCTTCAATTGTATTTTTGGACTTCATTTTGGCCTCGTTGAGGATAGAGTCAGCCCGCATCTGATTCTCTCTCAAAATCAACTCGGCAGTTTTGTTGGCCTGACCAATTACGTTGGCACCGGTATCTTCGGCTGTTTTTAATGTTTTATACAATGAACTCTCTACTTCGCGCAACTTTGCAACCTCGCGTTCAGTAGCCTCCTGTTTCATTCTGATTTCTTTGTTCTCATCCATTAGCCGCTCCCATTCTTGCGAAAGCGTTTGTAAAAATGCATTGACCTCATCTTTGTCGTAGCCACGAAGCACCTTTTCAAATGCCTTTTGACGGATTTCTAACGGTGTGATTTTCATAATGACGTGGTTAATTTGAAGTTAAAAAAAATGGTAAAAAAGCTTAAAAAATATCTACTAATACTTTCAGTATCAGCAGTAAAACGTTAATCCACAGTCAAATGTATAATTATTTGTGAAATATTCCACATAAGTGTCAGCTTCTGTGGTTAAATTCAGGCAGAAGCGCTAATGAGTTCATGAATAAGCCCTTACCCCCCTTGTAAGGTATCATGAAGCTGAATATCCCAAACCGAAACGGTTCGATCATCACTGGCACTTACCAGTTGGTTTTTAAAAGATGTCCAAAGCAGTTTGTTAACTGATGTTCCGTGGCCGGCATGACGGGCTTTGTCAATTACCTTCAGCAGTTTAAGTTCATCTGTTTTCCAAACTTTGATTGATTTATCCATGCTACCCGTAGCAAAGTGTTCTCCGGAAGGACTAAAGGAAATATGGTTGATGGCAAAAAGATGTGCTGCTACTTCGCCAGTCTGTTTATAGCCTGCGGTAACGTCCCATGCTTTTAACCGCGCATCGCGAGAGCCACTGATTAGAAACCTATAATCGGATGTATAGCTAAGTGCAAATACAGAATTCTGATGTGCTTTAAATTCATGCTTCAACTGATAATCTCCCAACGAAAAAATCCGGATGAAGTGATCGCTAAAGCCAACGGCAACTTCTCCCGTAAGGGAATTAATTGCAAGCACCCGGGCGCTCTTTTCGGAAATCAGTAACTTCTTTTTTATAACAAGATTTTCAAAATCTACAATGGTAAGCATTCCCTCACCTGAAGCAATCAGAAGGTCACTTTCAAAAGAATTGATGTCGAAAATGGCAGCACTTGACAGTTTTAAAGAAGCTACTTCCTTTCTACTTTTCCAGTCTAACACATGGATGCCTTCATAATTATGACCGGCTATTAATAAGTTTGAGTTTGGGATAGTATGCAAAGCATAAATGGAGTTTGGGAGTTTGGCAATCAGGTCGCCTTCTTCCGGTTTATTCAAATCCCAATCAACCACCATACCATCGCCCCCGGCTGAAAAAAAATGATCATCATTGCCGGATGATTCGAGTGTATAAACACAATCACGATGACCGGTAAGCGCATGAATTTTTTCTACTTTGACGGGGTTCATACTTATCTTAGATTCGGGTCATTAATAATAGAACCTACTTTTTAACAAAATTGTATTAATAAGCTAAGGAAACCAATGCCATTGTTAAAAATACAAAAGACAGATAAGCAAAGTGGTTGGGCATTGTGGTTCATTACTGAGCAAGAACCTGAATTAATAATTGCAAGCGGTGAGAAAGTCGATGATTCAATAGTAAGCAACATAAAACGATTAGAATGGTTGGCGGGTAGGGCTTTAATCAAAGCATTAGTAGAACAATGTGGTCTTGAATTTCACGGTATCGATAAAGATGAATTTGGAAAACCTTTCCTGAAAGAATACTCACATCCTATTTCTCTTTCGCACTCATATCCTTACGTGGCTGCCCAGATAGATACCAAAATAGAAGTGGGGATTGACCTTGAGCAACCTAAATCAAAATTGCTGAATATCGCGCATCGGGTGTTATCGCCAACAGAACTTGAAGATGCCGGAACTGATGTTATCAAGCATTGTATTTACTGGTGTGCTAAAGAAGCCATGTATAAAGCCTATGGCAGGCGCGGGCTTCATTTCGCAGATCAGTTGTTAGTGGCACCTTTTGAATTAATGCGAGGTGGGGATTTAGCAGGGAAAATTATAGCTAATGGAAGCAATAGAGAGTTGGAATTAACATATAGCGTACAACCAGATTACGTGCTTGTTCATACAAAAACTTAATGAAAGAAAGCCTGGTACATTAAAAATAAACTCGATGTGGCCATGATGAAAATTTCTTGCATTGGATTCGTGAAAACAGATTAACTTTATAACATGAAAAAATTACTAGCCGTTATATTTTTATCAGCAGCAATAATCTCCAATGCCCAAACTGAGATTAAGGACTTCTCGCTTACCGATGTAAAAAGCGGCAAGGCTGTTTCTTTGGCCAACTATAAATCCTCGGCCGGTATTGCAGTTGTGTTTACCAGCCACGAATGCCCGTTCGATAATTACTATAAAGACCGATTAAAAGGGCTTGTGAATTCTTATTCTGGCAAAATTCAATTTCTACTTATCAACTCAAATCAGGAAGTGGAAGAAGATGTTAGTCAAATGGCAATTCATTATGGGGATCTCGGTGTTCCCTATCTGGCAGACAAAGATCAGATAGCGATGGGAACCTTTGGAGCCCGCAAAAGCCCCGAAGTATTTTTGCTTTCTGCTGCTAACGGAAAATTTACAGTTGCCTACAGCGGTGCGATTGATGACAATCCGCAAGCAGCCAGCGATGCCAAGCAAAACTTTCTTAAAGATGCAATAGATAAATTAATTGCTGGTCAAAAAATAGAGCCTGCAACTCAGCGAGCTGTTGGATGTACGATCCGGAAGAAATAAATCAACTTTTCTTCACCACTGTAGCACTGGCTTGTGCTGTGGGTAACACAACCAAATCAGCTATAACCACATGTGCAGGTCGCGTGAGTGCAAACAAAATCAGATCGGCAATATCATTACCCACTAAGGGGTCAAATCCTTTATACACATTTTTAGAACGTTCTTCATCCCCTTTAAAGCGCACCAGCGAAAATTCTGTTTCAACCAACCCAGGATGAATGGCAGTTACTTTAATACCATGCGCATTCAGGTCGATGCGCATGCCTTTTGTTACAGCATCTACCGCAAACTTACTGGCGCAATACACATTGCCATTAGCGTACACTTCTTTGCCTGCAATAGAACCAATGTTTATAATGTGACCACTATTCCGTTTTGTCATAATGGGCAGAACTGATTTTGTTACATACAACAACCCTTTCACATTGATGTCCATCATGGCATCCCAATCTTCAATACTTCCGGTTTGGATGGGGTCAAGCCCATGAGCGTTGCCTGCATTATTAACCAGCACATCAATCTCCCTCCATTCTGTGGGTAACGATTCAATGCTTGCTGCAACTTCCTTTTGATTTCGAACCTCGAACGAAAGTGTAGTCGTTTCAGTATGCGAATTCAGTTCATCAGCCAACTTTTTCAGTCGATCCTTTCTTCTTCCACATAGAATAAGTTTAAAATTATTCGTTGCCAATAATCGGGCAGTGGCTTCGCCAATACCCGAGGTTGCACCTGTAATAAGAACAATTCGTTTTGCAGTCATAATTGAAATTAATAATCAGTCAAACAAATATAGACTGATGAGTATTATTGAAAAATAAAATATACGGAGATCGTATTTGTATTGAGTCGCTTTAATGGATCCTTGTAAATACTTGGGTCGGGGCCTAACATATTGCTAATCCCTCGCGCAAAGCGAATCTCTTGTGAGAATTTAAACAACGGAAAATAAAAGTCGAAGCCAAGGCCACCCTCTAATTGAATATTGTTTTTTCGAATATCCAACGAAGCTGTCGATGATTGAATATCATTTTTACCCGAGAGTTCGAAACCTGGTGTAATACCACCAATCATATACATGCGCACATTTCCTCTACGCATCGATTTATATTTCAAAAGTAAAGGAAATTCAACATGTGTAGTTTCAACAAACTGAAGTCGCTCGGTTTCGTCAGTATACTTATAACGAAGTTTGTGTGTGTAAAATCCGGCTTTGGGCATTAAACGCAAATCCAAAAATTCATTGATCCTATAGTTCACTAAAAACCCTAATGAAAATCCGGGTGAAAATTCTGCCATTACAGAGTGCACAGTATCATATTGTTGATCAACAAACTTATCGGAATAAGTAACTTGATAGGCCGAAGTGTGAAGCCCAATCATAAATCCATAACTGATGGTTCGCTGATCGTAGTTAGGATTATTTTGTCTTGCCCATTTAAAAATCTGCGCCTGAGAAACCACAGGAGCCAGGCCAAGGCAAAACACCAGGATTATTTTACTCCTGTGTAAAGCGAACTGATTCCAAAAGTTAAAGGGGTGCATGAAGTTTGGTTAAATCCTAAACGATCAAGAATTTTAGTGAACGCTTCTCCATCCGGAAAAGCCTGAACAGACTCAGGTAAATAGGTATAAGCGGCTGGATCACGTGAAATCAATCGTCCTATTTTAGGCAAAATGAATTTAAAATAAAAATTATAAAACTGTTTGAACGGAAACCTGCGTGGCTTTGAAAACTCCAACACAACCATGCGCCCTCCTGGTTTTAGCACTCTGCGCATTTCAGCCAATCCTTTTTCCAAATGCTCAAAGTTTCTTACTCCAAATGCAACGATCACCGCATCAAATTTATTTTCCTGAAAGGGTAGATTTTCTGAATCCGCTAAACGCAAATCTATTTTTTGATCATACCCACGGGCTTTCATTTTCTTGCGACCTACCTCCAGCATTCCTTCGGAAATGTCTACTCCAATTACCTGATCTGGATTTAAGGTTAATGTTTCAATAGCAAAATCACCGGTGCCTGTAGCAACATCCAGAATTATTTTAGGATTTCCTGAAGCCAACAATTTAATCGCCTTTTTTCGCCACCGTATATCAATCCCCAGACTTAGAAAATGATTCAGAAAATCATAATTACCACTGATAGAATCAAACATGCGAGCCACCTGCTGCTTTTTGCCGGCATTGTCTTCTTTATAAGGAACTACTGTCAAAATAAAATGAATTAAGTAAGTACAAAAGTACTACTAAAAACAAGAAGGGTAATGAATGGTTTAGGATTACTTGGCCAGAACTTTAAACTCAACTCTGCGGTTTATTTCGCGCCCCCCGGTTTCATCATCATTCGATACAAGAGGCTTTTCTTCACCATAACCAATGGATTTTATTCTACGCCCGCCAATGCCATTGGATGTCAAATAGCTTTTAACTGCATCGGCTCTTTGTTGCGATAATTTTTTATTGAACGTGTCACTACCTACATCATCGGTGTGGCCACCTATCTCAACTTGCATCGATTGATTTTGTTTCATCATGGTCACCATCATATTTAGCTCTTCATAGGAAGTTTCCTGTAAAGTGGCTTTTGAAAACTCAAAAAACACGTGCCGTAAAGCAGACACTTCTCCTACTGCTACTTTGCGCAATAAAACTTTTCTGGATACAGTTTGTGGTTCTTCAGTAGCCCGGCCCAGGTTCACTTTTATATTTTCAAAAATATATCCTTCCAACTCAATCGATACCACGTACTCTTTGGGTACGGTGGACATTACGCCAAATTCAAAAGAGCCTGTGCCTAAGCTTGCCGAGCCTATAACCGTATTATCTTTACCTCGCATTTTGGCAGTTGCCTCAATGGGTTCCTTAGTTTCTGCATCCACAATCTCAACCATAAATCGAATTGGTTGAATACCTTTTTTCTCAGGAGTTTTGGCAACCTCAGGCTCCTTTTTCAAATCTGAAATCAAATAGATATCGGAATAGCCATATCCATCGGCACGAGCTGAAGAAAAATAAAACCGGTTAGCCGTTCCTGTACCTACAATAAACACGTCATCATCGGGGGTGTTGATGGGATAGCCTACATTTTCGGGTTCAGTCCATTCCTTTTTCTCTAAATCCATCAAGGTAGTTTTAAAAATATCATACCCACCCATTCCCTTTCTGCCCTTCGAACTAAAATAAAGCGTCTTACCATCGTAATCAATAAAAGGAGCATCATCATCGTATTCTGTATTAATTGTAGGGCCCAGATTTTTGATAACCGTCCAGGCTCCTTTTTTATCCTTCGTACAAGAATAAATATCTATCCCGCCAAGGCCACCAGGACGCTCACTGGCGAAGTAAATAGTTGATTCATCTTTTGTAATGGTAATCGATGATTCATAGAAGGAAGAATTTATTGAGCCGGGGAATGGAACCGGTTTGGCCCATGTGCTATCTGCTTGTTTCGTACTCGAAAATATATCGCCATCTCCAACGCCATCCTTATAAAGAAAAAGTATGTTTCCGTTCGGAGACATGGCTATATTGGAATCATTGAAACGTGTATTAACTGTGGTTCCAATATTTTGGGCGGGTTGCCAAACTTCGCCTTCCTTCTTGCTTATGTATATATCCTCATAAGGTTTATTATCGTCAGCAACATTTTCATTCAAATTTCCATCTCGCCTTCTGGATGTAAAAATGAGCTCAAGTTCATTATGATACACAACGGGCGCATAGTCATCGTATTCTGAATTTACTTCAGGGCCAAGATTAGTGATGGAGAATGGTTTAGGATCTGCTACCAATTCCTTACCCGTTGCACACTCCTCTAGTCTTTTCGAAACTTCTTTTGCTTCAACTTTGTCCTTTCCTTTATAATTTGGATTTCGATCTAGTTTAATTTTATAGCGTGTGTAAAAATCTATTGCTTTATCAAATTGAAGCCCAAAATGATATCCACTTGCAATTTGAAATTCAAGATCAAAACGAAAGTTTGGGCTTTGCCTGAACACTCGCATCAGATATTTTACAGCTTGTTCCTTTTGAATCGTTCTCAGATGCATTAACCCTGCATCCGTATTGGCTTTCAAATTAGTGGTATCATAATTTGCTGCAATCACCATCAATTCGCGAGCATCATCAATTGCTTTAGTGCCCGACATGATTTCGCTGGCCATTTCAAAATATTGTCGAGCTTGATCCTTACTCTGCTCCTGAGCCCAACCTGATAAGGTTGCAACAAGAAAAGTTAAAAAAATAAGGCCGCTTCGAAAGCGCTGCATGTGATTCTGAGATTTGATTGCCAACATTAAAAAAACAAAACAGTATTCCTACAAGATAGGGCAAGTTACTAAAATCTATATCTATCTAAATCTTTAAATACGCTTAATAAGGTACGTAAAAATTACATTCTAATTTACTTTACCCATCTTTGCAACCGCAAAGTTATGGAAATTCAAACTGCAGAGTTCATTATAAGTAATACAGACATTGAAAAATGTCCCTTACCAAACAAACCGGAATTTGCCTTTATTGGGAGATCGAATGTTGGAAAATCGTCCTTAATAAATATGCTAACGGGAAGAAAGGAGTTAGCAAAGATCTCTTCTACCCCAGGTAAAACACAAACAATCAATCACTTTTTAATAAATAAATCATGGTACCTGGTGGATTTACCGGGCTATGGATATGCAAGCGTAAGCAAAAGCCTTAAAGAAAATTGGAGTCACATGATTGACACTTACTTTAAGAACCGCACCAATCTTTATTGCACGTTTGTTCTGATTGATTCGCGGTTAGAGCCCCAGGAAAAAGATATGGAATTCATTAAGCGATTAGGCTCACTCAATATTCCCATTGCATTGGTGCTAACAAAAACAGATAAACTAAAACAATCCGAACTCGGAAAGTCTAAAAATAAAATTGAAAAGCGTTTGCTAAAGGATTGGGAAGAGTTACCGCCTTTATTCATTACCTCCTCCGAAAAGAAATCAGGACGAACAGCGTTGCTTGATTTTATTGATACTGCTATAAATGCAGATAGAGAAAATGATTAGTTTTGCGCCCAAAATAATTTATTACTCATGGAATTGTCAGAAATAGCATCGATCAGTGGAAAGGGTGGACTTTTTAAAGTGTTGAAACCCGGGAAATCAGGTGTGTTGTTAGAATCGTTAGATGCTGCTAAAACCCGTGTAGTTGCGAGTGCCACACAACGCTTGTCTTTGCTTAGCGAAATCTCAATTTATACTACTACCAAAGAAGGAACGGTTGCTTTAGAAGAAGTATTAAAAAAAATTTACAAAGATTTTAAGAACGATTTAGGGGTAGATGGAAACTCGGATGGTGTTGAATTAAAAGCATTTTTAAAATCAGTATTGCCTGAGTATGATGAAAATCGGGTTTACGTTTCCGATATTAAAAAATTAGTAAAGTGGTATAGTGTTTTATTAGAACAAGTTCCAGAATTGTTTGTGGAAAAAAGTGAGCCCACTGCTAACTAAAAACTCTCTGCTTTTTCAACCATTGCTTTTGAGCCAACATAAAAGGGCGTGCGCTCATGCAGACTTTCAGGTTTAATTTCCAGAATTCTTTTTTTACCATCAGTTGCTTTTCCGCCAGCTTGTTCTGCAATGAAAGCAAGTGCATTACACTCATACATCAGTCGTAACTTTCCATTCTTATCTTTTGCAGTTGCCGGATAGATGTAGATTCCTCCCTTTAATAAATTTCTATGAAAGTCAGCAACAAGGGAACCAATGTATCGTGCCGTGTAATTCTCATCCTTACAAAACTGAACATAACTTTTAACTGCCGGTGAAAAAGAATTAGCAGATCCTTCATTAATAGAATACGTTCTTCCCTTTTCGGGGATGGTCATATCGGGATGGGATAACACATATTCACCCAGCGTGCTTTCATACGTAAATCCATTTACTCCATGCCCGGTTGTGTATACAAGCATAGTAGACGATCCGTATAAAATATAACCGGCAGCCACCTGCTCAGCACCGCGTTGCAAAATATCTTTATCCTGAATGGGTTTCCCCACCGGACTCACTCTTCTATAAATTGAAAAAATAGTACCAATCGATACGTTCACATCAATATTTGACGAACCATCCAATGGATCGATGGCAATCACATATCGACCTTCATTATTTAAATCAACATACGATTCTGTTTCTTCAGAGATTAGTGCACAAGCCTCGCCTCCTTTGGTAAGGGCTCGTGTAAAACGAATATTGGCAAGCACATCTAATTTTTGTTGTTGCTCACCCCCAGAATTTTGGGAGCCCATAGGCCCCATAATATCAATAAGACCAGCTTTATTTATTTCCCGGTTCACCACCTTAGACGCGAGCGCAATGTCGCGCAGTAATTGCGAAAGTTCACCACTTGCGTATTGAAATTGAAATTGGTTGTTTTTAATAAATCGGTCAAGAGCTGTTCCAATAGGCAATGCGATGCGCGAAGATTCCATGAAATTGTTCTATTAAAGTTAGGTTTGGTTGCCTGATTAGTAAATTCGCCCCGATTATTTGAGGGGTCAAATATAGCTCTGCAAACGATTGAAATCAATAAATTTCGAGTTATGAAGGTCTTTAAATTTGGGGGTGCTTCTATAAAGAACGGTAAAGCCATTAAAAACATGGCTGCCATTGTAAAGCAATTTGCCAGCGAACCACTTTTAATTGTGGTCTCAGCCATGGGCAAGACAACCAATGCACTTGAGCAACTTATTGATAAAGCACAAAAGAACCTCGATTATAAGTCTTCGCTTGACGAGATTAAATCTTACCACACAGAAATTATACAGCAACTGGAAATTGTAGATCAATCTTTTTTAGAAAAAATCGAGACTCAGTTTAAAGGGATAGAAATAGCCGCCACTCACGCTGGCGATTACGATCAGGTTTATGATCAGGTGGTTTCGCAAGGTGAGATTTTGTCTTCGATGATTGTAAGCGCTTTCTTGAATAAAAGCGGATTACCTTGTGAGTGGCTTGATGCACGAAACTACATACATACCAATGAAACGTACCGCGAAGGAAAAGTGGACTGGGTTAAAACCAAACAATCCATAGAAACTCTTAATAAAACACTGAATCAAAAAATAATTATAACGCAAGGATTCATTGGTGGAACATCAAATCATACAACCACGACACTGGGTCGCGAAGGTTCAGATTATAGTGCAGCAATTTTCGCAACCTGCTTACCAGCAAAGTCTGTTACAATCTGGAAAGATGTGCCCGGAGTGATGAGTGCTGATCCCAAACGGATTTCAAATGCCATTGTATTCGAAGAGCTACCGTATCAGGAAGCATCTGAGATGACTTATTACGGAGCTTCAGTCATTCATCCAAAAACCATCAAACCATTAGCCAATGCCAACATTCCTTTGCTGGTAAAAAACTTTGACGATCCCTCCTTACCCGGAACCATCATTCACGATTGTAAAGTGGATAATCTTCCACCTCTTATTGTGTTTAAAGAAAATCAATGTCTTATCTCCTGCAAGGTGACTGACTTTTCCTTTACCAATGAACAACAACTGAGCTCCATCTTTGCTGCACTTTCAGAAACCAATACCCGAATAAATGTGATGCAAAATTCTGCCATCTCTTTTTCCTTTTGTGTTGACTTCCGTGATTCAAAAATCCTAAAATTGGTTTCTATGTTGAGTGAAGAATTTGAAGTGTATTACAATACAGGCCTCACGCTCATCACAGTTAAAAATTATGATGCTAAGACTTTTATTGAATACCGTTCAAAACCGAATGTGATATTGGAGCAGTCTTCTCGATCTACACTGCAGGTGTTGGTAAGAAGTTAACTCTTCTGAAATGAGGCAATCAATACATCCATCGACCGATCCAGAATATCATAAACCTCTCTAAAATCTTTCTCGGTTCCGTAGTATGGATCGGGCACATCACCTGGGCCTTGTGGATCATACTCACGCATCAACTTAACTTTCTCATAATTTTCTTTGGCCGATGGTAATCGTTTAATGTTTGCCAGATTGTTTCTGTCCATCGCAATAATGTGATCAAACTCTTCCAAATCATCAGCAGTCAATTGCCGAACAACGTGTTGAATCACTACACCATTTTTCCGGGCAACGGCAATACTTCTGTCATCAGCGGCACCGCCAATATGATAATTTCCCGTTCCACAGGAATCTGAAATTAAAACATGATCTAACTTCAATTCTATCACCTTATGATTAAAAATAGCAGCCGCCAATGGCGATCGGCAAATATTACCCAGACAAACAAATAAAATCTTCATGTCTCAAAAGTATGAGATGCCTCGTTAATTGAACGAAATTCTCAGGAATCTTTTTACACATCACCACATTATAAATCTTTAGCTTTGCCAAAAGTCTTTTCACTATGGAATTTATAAAAGTAACAGAGCAGAAAGAACCTCAGGTTGCCCTCATCGAATTAAACCGACCTAAAGAACTTAATGCCTTGAACCGTCAGTTGATGGAAGAAGTGCGCGATGCCCTCCAACAATTAGATAAAAATGATAACGTTCGCGTAATTATTATTACTGGTAACGAACAAGCTTTTGCCGCGGGTGCCGATATAAAACAGATGGCTGATAAAACAGCCATTGAAATGCTAATGATTGATCAGTTTACTACATGGGACCAAATTCGCAAAACGAAGAAACCAATCATTGCAGCTGTCTCGGGTTTTGCTTTGGGTGGTGGATGTGAGTTTGTAATGACCTGCGATATGGTGATTGCTTCTGAAACGGCAAAGTTTGGTCAGCCTGAAATAAAACTGGGAACGATACCCGGAGCCGGTGGAACACAACGATTAACCAAAGCTATCGGTAAAGCAAAAGCGATGGAGCTTATCCTTACGGGAAGATTTCTATCAGCTGAAGAAGCGCACTTTTATGGGTTGGTGAATAAAGTAGTACCCAAAGAGATGTACTTATATGAAGCCTTTCAGTTGGCCAAAGAAATAGCTCAGCTTTCTCCAGTCGCAGTTCAACTGGCCAAAGAATCCATTAATCGTTCCTTTGAAACACATTTAGACGAAGGACTTACTCTTGAGCGAAAAAATTTCTATCTAACGTTTTCATCGGAAGATCAAAAAGAAGGAATGAACGCTTTTATGGAAAAAAGAAAACCAGAATTTAAAGGCAAATAATTTTATAAGTACGAATGGAAATTTACGAAGTACAATTTTGATTTTTCTTTGCGAGCTTAGCGACTTTGCGTGCAAAGAAATAAATCTTTTAAAACCAAACACGAACAAACTTCAACTTGAAATTTTTATATATCATATCTATTTTTTTTATCCGCTTGCTATATTCCTTAGCAGCGTTGTTCCATGCTAAGGCCAACCTCTTTGTTGGCGGACGAAAAGAAATTTTTAATAAACTGGAGAATGCCTTTGCTGAAAACTCACAACCTGTTGTTTGGGTGCATTGCGCCTCGCTGGGCGAGTTTGAGCAAGGCCGTCCCATCATGGAAGCCTTTAAAAAACAACATCCTTCCTATAAAATTCTTCTCACTTTCTTCTCACCATCAGGGTATGAAGTACGAAAGAATTATGGGGGCGCTGATTATGTTTTCTATTTACCATGGGATACTGCGAGCAATGCAAAACGCTTTGTTGAAATCACTAAACCCACACTTGCAATTTTTATCAAGTACGAGTTCTGGTATTTTTATTCTGCTGAACTTAAAATAAAATCGATTCCTTTGATTTCCGCTTCCTGCATATTCCGACCCGAGCAATCCTTCTTTAAATGGTATGGCTCATTCTTTCGAAGGATACTTCGAAATTTCGATCATTTTTTTGTCCAAACAACTCAGTCTATTGAGTTGCTCAAACAAATAGGGTTTGAGAATACTCACCTTGTTGGCGATACTCGCTTTGATCGCGTACACGACATTACTACCAATGCCATTGACATTGAACTTGCTCAACAATTTAAAGGTGATGATAAAGTATTTGTGATTGGCAGTTTGTGGCCCGAAGACCTTGAGGTACTTGCACCTTTCATTAATGAGAATAAAAATCTGTTGAAGTTTATTATTGCTCCGCACGAAATCAGTGATAAATTTTTGAATGAGATCGAAATCTCCGTTAGCGTAAAGAGTGTTCGGTATTCAAAATCGGGGCAACATTTAAATTCGTATGATGTTCTGATTATTGATAACGTAGGCATGCTTTCAAGCTTGTATCGCTATGGGGAATTCGCCTATGTTGGCGGTGCATTTGGAAAAGGACTTCACAATATTCTGGAAGCTGCTTGTTATGGTGTTCCAATCTTTTTTGGAAATAAGAACTATCAAAAATTTCAAGAAGCCAACGAACTCATTATGCGTGGAGGCGCTTTTTCGATAGGCGATTATTCCGAACTCAAAACAACCTATGAAATGATGACGAGCCGCCCCGAAAATTTTTTGCTAGCCTGTGAAGTAACCAAGTCTTACGTGAATGAGAACCTGGGGGCTACTGAAAAGATTATGAAGTACTGCATCAATCTACTTCCTGCATGATTGGCCGCGTGTTAAAATCCACTGGTTCATGGTATGAAGTTGCCGGTGAGGATCAAAAAAAATATGCGTGCCGCGTACGTGGAAAATTGCGACTTGAAGAATATAAAGAGAGTAATCCCATTGCCGTGGGAGATCGAGTTGAATTTGATCTTGAGGACAAGGAAGGAATCATTTTCAAAATTCTTCCACGCGATAATCACATGCTACGTCAGTCTGTAAAAAGAGCAGGTCATTCGAGTGTGCTCGCTGCCAATATTGATCAAATGTTAATAGTTGCCACAGTAAAACAACCGCGCACTTCATTAGGGTTTATTGATCGGGTACTGGTTTCGGCTGAATCCTTTCGGATTCCACAAATTATTCTTTTTAATAAAAAAGATCTTTTGAGTGTTGAAGAAATTGAAGAGCAAGAGTCAATAATTGATTTGTACCAGTCCCTTGGAGTAAATGCTCTGGCAATCTCAGCACAACATGACGAGAGCCTTGTATTAGTCGAAAATATTTTAGCAAATAAAGTAACCTTGATTGCAGGTCACTCAGGTGTTGGTAAATCAACATTGCTTAATAGATTGTCCCCTGATTTCAAGCAAAGTACGGGAGCCATTTCTGGCTATTCAGAAAAAGGAACACACACCACAACCTTTGCCGAAATGCTACAGGTAAACCCAACTACTTTTATCATCGATACACCGGGAATTAAAGAATGGGGATTAGTGAATATGGATCAGCAAGAAATCTCCGATTACTTTCCTGAGATGCGCGAGCTACGACTCGATTGTAAATTTGGTGCGCGTTGTTTACACATCAACGAACCAAAGTGCGCTGTAAAAGATGCATTCGAACAAAATCTCATCGCGCCAAGTCGATATGATAGTTATTTGAGTATGGTGCTGGGTGAAGATAATCGGAAGTAGGCAACTTACAGCAAGACGCGAAGGCGCTAAGTGTTTTTCAACGCGCCTTTGGCCAGTGCGATTTAAAGTCAAGATTGTTTTATCTCGCGCAACAACTTAAAATATGCACCCACCAATCTCAAATCAACCATACGTAGTGATAATTTTATTTCATACCTCAGTCTTCGCTTCAAGGCAGCATGCTCCTCGGGTGTTTTATTAAGTGTCTTTATTTTTTCGCAAACTCTAAAAGTTGACCAGCGTTGAGCACTTGAACGCCTAAACTGAGTCTTCGACATGGATTTAGGGACTGAACGTTTCTTCAGCAAAACTTTGGGTGAATAGACAAATTTGAATTTACGCGAAGCCCGAACCCAAAAATCAAAATCTTCAAATGCCAGTGTGTCATCATAACCATTTAAATATTCAACTACTTCTCGGCTAAACATCATAGTAGGCGAACAGATAAAATACCGATCAATCACACTGCAATAAATATCTCCACTCGGTATGGTTATATGTGGGTATTTTCTAGAATGAAGCCAAAGAAAATTGCCCTCCTCATCAACGTGTTCTGCATCCGAAAACGTAACTCCATAATCCCGGCCTGCATCGGTTAGTGCTTTTAATCCTTCTTCAACTCGATTCGGAAGTAGTATGTCATCCGCAGCTAAATCAATAAAGTATGAACCCGTGGAAATGCCAAATGCTTTGTTAAACGTTTTACAATATCCCAGATTAGTTGTATTGATGAGCAACGTAGTTTCAGGATGTTTCGAGATCCAATTCCTAATTACTTTTACACTGCCATCCGTACTGCCATCATCAATTACAATTAACTCAATAGATTTATAGGTTTGACTAACCGCAGAGTCCAAGGCTTCCTCAACAAACTTTGCCTGGTTATAGCAAACACAGATAATGGTTACAATCGGGGAGTTCATCACAACAACTTTGCAAACGTTAGTTTTTTATTAGTAACGCCCCCAATACTTTTTTTAAAATGTAGTAATGATTTGTTTACATGCCCGTTAATCATGGACGTTCCCAAATCAATCATTTTATATTTATGCTGAAAGGCAAAGTCATAGATTCCCGAAATCAAAAAAACCACCGGACTGATGCGGTTGTGAACTTTTGCATGAGCATAGTAAAATGTATAGAGTACATCTTTGCTCACACGAATTACGATAGCTGCCGCTGAAGTTTCGTCTTGTGTTCCAACTTTAAAAAACAACAGTCGATTGGGGAAGGTAACTACTAATTTTTTTAAATCAGGCAGGGTCATGGATAGAGATTGTTGTCTCTCTTCCCTGCAGGATGCGATGAATTGGTACAGGCTATTCAACTCAGATTTATTCACTTTCGAAAACTTAAAAACATTTGCTGCTTTCCTTAACTTTTGTAACTCTGAGATTTTTATCTTTTGACTAAATGATTTTGCATCTAACTGAATAATGCTTGAAACTTCTTCGGAAACCTCAAATCCCGATTTTAAGAGTACATGTTTTAGCAGTTTGGATTGTTCTTCATTGTATAAATCAGGTGCATTTCGAATCACAATCTTTTTCGCGCCAAGCTTGCTTAGATAATTTTGAACATGAACAATAAAGTCTGCAACTTGATCGTCATTCAATTTTCTGTACAACTCAATGCTCCCGAAAGGCGCCCGCAATGGACACCATGCCTCACTTGCTTTGAGATGAAACGAAATACGGGCACTCACTTTAGTTGTCTTCACCTCCCGATACTCAAATACATGCCAACCCGTAGTAGATTGAAGCTGTAAATGAGATGGAAGGTTAAACAAAAAAATTGTCGCACGATTTCCGATCGAACCTAAATCAGTAGTATGATGGAGAGAAAATTTCAAGAACAGCCAATCTTACAACTACGCCTTTGTTTTTACTTTAGCCCAATCCTTAAATTGCCAATATACAAGTCCTGTGGTGAGGTGATTGCCTTTTATGTCATGAATTTTGACTTCACAAGGCACAACAACCGTCTCCTGAATTTGCAGCGGTTGAATTATTTTTTCTTGGAGCCACTCCCTCGAAATGGCAAACTCAGCCACTGCATCCATTTTACCTTGATAATGATAATTCATTTCAAGGCGCTGCATTATCATTCGATATTTCTTCATGTCAAGGCTACTTAGCAAAAGAAAACCAGTGGTGAATTCTGAAATAGTAGCCAGGCCGCACGCATGCAATCCCCGAATGTGATTGAAGTTTCTTCTTTTATATGGCATAAGTGCCGATAATTTGAAATCTTCTATTTTAAGAATGCGAAATCCGTGCGGTTTATTGAACGGAACCATTCGATTCAGCGACCAATTCAACACTTTCAAATAAAAGGATGAATGTTTTGCTTTTTCAAGTATTTTGGCGGGATCAAACATGAAGTTAAAGTACAAATTAAAGAAGTACGATTTACGAATTATTAAATCATATTCTATATGAAAAAAATTATTGTGCTGGGTGCGGGATTAGTAGGTAAATCGATGGCCATCGACTTAGCTAAAAAGTATGACGTGACTTCCGTAGATATAAATGAAAAAGCACTATCAGAACTTAAAAGTCTGGGCATCCAAACTCAAAAAGCAGACATCGGCAACAAAACAATCCTTTCATCCTTGATGCGCCCGTTCGATTTAGTAATTGGGGCAGTGCCGGGTTTTATGGGTTTCGAAACATGCCAGACAGTAATTGAAGCCGGCAAAAATATGGTGGATATTTCTTTCTTCCCGGAAGACCCTTTTTTGCTGGATGAGTTGGCCATTAAAAATAACATAACTGTTGTAATGGATTGCGGTGTGGCTCCTGGTATGGGAAATATCATTTTAGGCTATCACAACAAAAAGATGAGGATCAATTCGTACGAGTGTCTGGTGGGTGGTTTGCCGCTTGTGCGTGAATGGCCGTATGAATACAAAGCCGTCTTTTCGCCTATTGATGTCATTCAAGAATATATCCGTCCGGCCCGATATGTTCAACATGGGGAAATTGTAACGCGCGAAGCCCTATCGGATGCAGAGTTGGTTCACTTCGCTGAAGTAGGAACTCTTGAGTCATGGAACTCGGATGGGTTGCGTTCATTAATAAAAACAATGGCACACATTCCGGACATGATTGAAAAAACATTGCGCTATCCAGGCTGTGCAGAGTACCTGCGTGTACTGCGCGAGTCCGGATTCTTTTCGTATGAAGAGATTGATGTAAATGGAGTAAAAGTGAAGCCCGTTGATCTCACCGCTAAACTTCTTTTCCCTAAATGGAAACTGAAACCTGGTGAAGAAGAATTTACAGTGATGCGAATTCGAATTGCAGGAGAGGAAAATGGACAAGAGAAAAAATTGCAATACGATTTATTGGATCGTACCGACCGAGCCACCGGCAATTTATCAATGGCACGCACCACAGGCTACACGTGCACAGCTGCTGCCAACTTAGTACTCGATGGAAATTATTCCCGCAAAGGAATTAGCCCACCTGAATATCTGGGTGAGGATAAAGAGAATTTCAATTTTATAATTAATTATCTTAAAGGACGGGGAGTTATTTATAAAACTTCTTCTTTCTAACCATCTGGGTTCTTACCTTGAATTTTTAAATATGACTTAATGGATCTTACCAAGAAGCAACCTTCTCTTTTACTTGCGCTTATTCCCATTGCTGTATTAATTACTCTCCTTACTATTAATGTGCTTGTATTAGGTTCAGATGCCATTTCGGGTGCCAATCAAATTGCCTTGCTGCTGGCATCAGGGATAGCCGGGATTATCTCTTTCAGGTTAGGTTATTCTTGGGAAGAAATTGAAGGCAGTATTGTAAAAAGCATTAGCTCCGCTATGGCGGCCATGCTTATTTTATTAGCCATTGGTTCACTTTCAGGCACATGGCTTTTAAGTGGCATAGTTCCCGCCATGATTTATTACGGATTAAAAATTTTGAACCCTACTATCTTCCTGTTTGCTGCGTGTGTCGTCAGTGCGATTGTTTCGGTCGCAACCGGAAGCTCGTGGTCAACCGTGGCAACGGTAGGTATTGCCCTGTTGGGGATTGGTAAAGCCATGGATATTTCAGAGGGCGTAATTGCTGGGGCGATTATATCAGGCGCTTACTTTGGCGATAAAATGTCGCCCCTTTCAGATACCACCAACCTGGCACCCGCAATGGCCGGCACTGATTTATTTACGCACATCAAATACATGGCGATCACCACATTTCCAACGTTAGCCATCACCCTCATCATCTTTTTTATCTGGGGATTTACCTTGGATACAAGCCAAGCCACTGCTGATAGCTCTGCAGTGTTATTAGCCCTTGAAGATAAATTTAGTTTGAACCCGTTACTCTTTATTGTGCCTATATTGGTCATTGCAATGATTGTAAAAAAGGTGCCTGCTTTGCCTGCTCTACTCATTGGTGCATTATTAGGTGGCATTGCTGCTATTATTTTTCAACCACAAATCATTGAACAAGTTTCGGGCGTGCACGGTGATTATGTAAAAGCCTCATTCATTGCTGTGATGAACGCCATGACAACATCCATCAACATTCAAACCAGCGATCCCATGATTTCTGAATTGCTTAGTGCGAAAGGCATGAGTGGTATGTTGAACACGATTTGGTTAATTCTATGCGCCATGATTTTTGGTGGAGTCATGGAATCATGTGGATTGTTAAAAGTAATTGCTGAACAAATTATAAAATTTGCACACTCAACGGGGTCGTTGGTTGCCTCTACCGCTGCCACATGCATCTTCTTTAATTTCACTGCTTCCGATCAATATATGGCGATTGCCGTTCCGGGTCGCATGTATGCAGATACGTATCGCAAGCGTGGATTAAAACCTGAAGTGCTGAGTAGAACTTTAGAAGATTCAGGTACAGTAACTTCTGTACTCATACCTTGGAACACCTGCGGAGCTACTCAGGCCAATGTGCTGGGTGTGGCAACCATGGTGTACGCACCGTATACTTTTTTCTGTATTATCAGTCCGCTCATGACTATTTTGCAGGCCTATTTAAACTTTAAGATTCGTAGGCTGGATGACCCAAAAGAATAACCAACGTACAACCATAACCCACGAAGAGATTAACGAACTTCCTTTGGGGGCCTTTGAAGGAAAGGTTGTAGTAGTCTCCGAGGAGAAAAACTTGCCGCGTGTCTTTGCGGAAATCAATAAGCATTCCATCGTTGGCTTCGATACAGAAACCAAACCTGTATTTGTGCGTGGGCACCACAATCACGTATCGCTGATGCAAATTGCGCTTCCCGATTCTGTCTTTTTAATTCGGCTCAAACAAACTGGCATGCATAATTCACTCATTAGCTTTTTAGAAAATGAAAACATTCTAAAAGCAGGTGTTGCTTTGCGCGATGATATTAAAGGGTTACAAAAATTAAAACATTATAAACCTGCTGGATTTGTTGAGTTGGCAGAAATGAGTAAGCAAGCAGGACTCCAGGTAGAGAGCGTAAAAAAATTAACTGCTTTGCTGCTAGGCTTTCGTATTTCTAAGAGTGCACAAACCAGCAACTGGGAAGCTGAAACACTAAATGAAAAGCAAATCAGTTATGCGGCCACCGATGCCTGGGTTTGTTTGGAAATCTATAAGAAGTTACTGGCTTAGATTACACTTTCACTCCATCAAAGTTTGCCAATGAACGCATCGCCAAAAATAAGCTCAATACCGTAAGCAGTCCACCCATTACCATTGGCGCACCTGGAAAATAATAAGCTGCTGATTCGCCCGTGAAGGCACTAAATAATTGCGTCATCAACAAAGGGCCAACAATGGAAGTCACGCTCATTAAACTGGTTAGTGCCCCTTGCAACTCACCTTGTTCATTGGATGGCACCTGAGTTGAAATAATTCCTTGTATCGCAGGTCCTGCAATTCCACCAAGACAATAAGGTATTAGAAAGGCAAACATCATCCAGGTTTCCGTGGCAACGGCAAAGAGAAAAAATCCTAAACTATAAAGGAACAGACCTATATAAAGTGAATTCTTCTGCCCCCAGGCGGGTATAATAATTCTTATTAGGCCGCCTTGCACAATCGCGATTAAAAGTCCGACAGCAGCTAACGAAGCTCCAATCATAGCGGGCTCCCATTTAAATTTTTCAATCGTATAATAAGCCCAATTGCTTTGCACAGCATGCGCTGCAATGTAAATCAACACTAATGACGCAACTAGGCCAAGTACAACCGGGTAGCGTTTTAAATTGAGCAAAGAACCAATTGGATTTGCTCGCTTCCAATCAAAGGGTCTTCTGTTCTCAGGCTTTAACGACTCTGGTAAAATAAAAAATCCATATAACCAATTGAGTAGACTTAATCCAGCGGCTGCAAGAAAGGGAATGCGCGGCCCATAGGATCCTAACAAACCACCAATGGCCGGCCCGATAATAAAGCCCAACCCAAACGCTGCACCTATCATTCCAAAATTTTGACCGCGTTTTTCAGGGGTGCTAATATCAGCGATGTAAGCAGCGGCAGTGGTAAAACTTGCTCCTAGTGCACCGGCAATAATTCTTCCTACAAATAGCCATCCAATGGTAGGGGCGAAAGCCAGAAAGATGTAATCTATTCCAAAACCAAAGAGTGAACCCAACAAAATGGGTCTTCTTCCAACACTATCACTAAGTCCACCTAAAATGGGTGCAAATAAAAATTGAACAATAGCAAATGCAAATAGTAACCAACCTCCAATGCGAGCTGCTTCACTGGTTGTTCCGTGAGTCACTTCCATAATTAAATTGGGGAGCACAGGAATGATAACCCCGAAGCCAATTGTATCAATAAGAAGGGTTACAAAAATAAAACCAATGGCGGCTTGTCTACTCGATTTCATAAGATAATTAGATGAGTTGAAAGGTAAAATTTTTCTATACTCCTTCAAAAGTTATTTTATGATTGAGCGCTTGTAGCAATTCTATTTTCGTTAGCAGAGAATCTTTATTAATAAGTTTTACCTCAATAACTAAAAGACAGTCCTCCAAATATTCTTGTTTTAGGATTTTAGTATCGAACTCTTTTACTAGTCGCATGACCTCTGATGTTTCGTCATATGGATATCTAATCAAAAAAATCTCAGTTACATCTTCTTCAACAATCGCGGCCAGATTCAATGCTTCTTCTGTAGCTGACTTATACGCTTGAATAAGACCACCCACGCCTAACTTAGTCCCTCCAAAATAACGCACAACTACAACCAGCACATTTGTCAACTCTTTTGATCGGATCTGTCCGAGAATGGGATCACCCGCAGAATGATTGGGCTCACCATCATCTACCGCTCTAAATCGAGTCTTATCAGCACCAAGTACCCAGGCAAAGCAATGATGAGTTGCATCAAAGTATTTCTTTCTTAATCCCTCAATTTTCAACTTAATGTCCTCTTCCGAACGTACCGGATAGGCAAAAGCCAAAAATTTACTCCCAGAATCTTTATATAAACTTTCGGAACTAGCCAGAATGGTGCGAAAGGAAAAGATTGCCATTTGTAACGTTAACTCCGTTTTTTGCGTCCTAAAGAAAGAAAATTAAGATCCAGATAAAAAATTAGGATAATGAGGCAACCTCTGCTCCACCCCAAGAGTCTGTTAACAATAAATACTCAAACTATGAAAAAAATTGCAGCCACATTTATTGCATTCCTTTTTGCCTTCACGCTTGTGTTGGCTCAAAACAAAGAAACGAGAAATGTCGACACCTTCACAAGGATCGCCTTTCGGGTTCCCGGCAAACTTTATTTAAAGCAAGGATCCGTGCAAAAAGTTGAATTACAAGGAGACAGGGATGTACTCTCAAAAATTGAAACGGAAGTGAGTGGCGGTCGCCTTAGCATTGGTCGTGAAGATAGTTGGAGAATATGGAGAGATTGGGATGATAATAAAATTACCGTTTACATTACGGTTAAAGATATTGAAGGGATTAGTGTGAGCGGATCAGGTGATTTAATAGGTGAGGGACTGCTTAAGACCGGGGATCTTGATTTGAATGTTAGCGGATCGGGTAATTTGCGTATAGAAGTAAGCGCAAATGGAATGATGGAAGCAAACGTATCTGGTTCAGGAAACATTGATGTACAAGGAAACTGCCGATCATTGGAAAGTAAGGTAAGTGGCTCCGGCAAAGTGAATTATGCTGGCAACATTTCTGATCGTGCCGATGTTAACATTTCAGGATCGGGTAAAATTTTAGCAAGCGGAACTGCACGCATGATTAAAACAACCATTAGTGGATCTGGCGAAGTACGTGCTGCTAATTTAGAAGTAGAAAAATGTGAAGTTCGGATTTCAGGTTCGGGCGATGTTCAGATTAACGTGAAGAGTGAACTAGATGCTAGCATCTCAGGTAGTGGTAGCGTTTCGTATAAAGGCAGTCCTAGTCAAGTTAACAGTCATTCTTCGGGAAGTGGAAAAGTAAGAAAACTAAAAAGTGATTCAGGAATTTAGATAACTACCTACCTCTGATAAGAGCAACTCAGAATTTGGGTTGCTTTTTTTATTTCTGATTTGTGTGAGCAACCACTCCCTCCACAATTAGATATTGAGCAATCATATAAGTGGCCATAATGCTCAATGAAGCAAACTGAATGGGCATAAGAAACTTATTAATGGCTAGCAAAGAATCCGAAATCATAAAAAGAATTGCGCCAATAAAAACAAGCACAAAACTTTTATTAGTTGTATACCCAAAACGAAAAAGTGCTTGTAGCGCCATGATAGTAATCACCAATGCGTAAATCATTACCGGAATTTTTAAATCGCCCAACACTGGATACAATACAACCACTAATCCCGTACCTGCCAGCACAATAGGCATAGCAAATCGAACCTTTTGCGGGCCGAGTAAAATATTAGGCGATGCGCCAGATCGCATTTGTTGATAAAACAATATGTACAAGATATGCCCAATTAAAAAAGCGGCTAACCCAGCCATAAAAAATAATTTCGGTTCAAACAGTAATAGCACATCTCCCAGCCAACAAAAAAATATTGCAATCAGAAAAATACTGCTTCTTTGTTGAGCGCTGACTAAATAATAGGCTGCCAATGAAATCATTATTAATGGCTTTATCACAAAATTGAGGGTCTTCAGATTTAACGAGACAACAATAAGTTCTGCTGCAAATACAAGAGCAATCGCGCACAATGTTACTTTCTTCATATTAATTTTTTTACAAGCCGTGGTCTCACTAATAAATAGATCAGCGCCAGCAACCCAAGCGATCCACATACCAAAAAGGTGATAAAAAATCGAGAAGAGTCATTCGCGTAAAGTAACCCTGAAAGAAACGCACCCAATCCAATTCCTAACTCCATAAAGATATAAAGGGAAGCAATACCACGGCCTTTGAATTCGTGATGACTCAAATCAGTTGCCCACGCAAGTAAAGTAGGTGATGTTGAGCCCTGAGCAAAGCCGTATAAGGTAACTCCTATTATGAGTTGAAACGAAGTGGTTGATGAACCAATTACTAGCATCGACAGTAAAACAAAAAATGTGCTGATGCGAAGGACTGGCACGCGTCCATATCGATCGGAAGCTTTGCCAGCCAACAAACGAATGACCAACGAGGCAACCGTTAAAAAAGTAAACAACAAGCCCTTATTCTTAATGCCAACAAATTGGCCAAAGTCAGGGATGACAGTAAAGACGGCACCATATGAAAAAGCAGTGAGCACCATTACCAGGCAAGGTGCTAATACGAGAGGTTCAAAAAAATCTTCCCTCTTAATTTTAAGATGAGTTATTGAAAATTTCTCTTTTGTCTTAAGTGTTTCGCGCGTGGTGAGAAGAATGGCTATTGAAATGAAGGCAAGAAACGAAGAGCAATAAAACATGGCATCCAGTCCAAACTGATTTGCAATTAATCCACCGAGAGAAGGACCACCGGCCATCCCTACTGCTGTGGCTGTTCCCAATAAACCCATAGCCTCACCTCTTTTATGAGCTGGAACAATATCAGCTAAATACGCAGTTGTTCCTGTTGGTGTAAAGCCGGTTGAAAAACCATGAACAAGTCTTAGAAGAAAAAAGCCAGCTAATGTTGTAACAATTGGATAAAAGAGGCTGCACACCAAGCAAACTGTTGAACCAAAAATCATAACAGGCACACGACCTATTTTATCAGCAAGCTTGCCGCTGAATGGTCGTGATACCATTGCCGTGATTGTAAATAATGAAATGATTAATCCTTTGTACTCCGCTCCTCCCAACAGAGTTAAGTATTCCGGTAACTCCGGTATAATCATATTGAAACTCGCGAAGAACAGTAACGCGCTAACGCAAAGGAGCCAGAAGGAAGACTTGTAAACGCGTGTTTGAGTCAATTAATTTAAGATGGTTTCGTAGAGGCTTCCTGGTCTTCCAATAAATAAGCTTTAATAAACTCGTCAAGGTCTCCATCCAATACACTTTGTGCATCGTGGCTTTCTACTCCGGTGCGTGCGTCCTTTACAAGTTTATAGGGGTGCAATACATAATTTCTGATTTGTGACCCAAAGTCTATGCGCATTTTTCCAGCCTCTACTTTATCACGCGCTGCATTACGCTTTTCCATTTCACGCTGATACAGTTTTGACTTTAGCATTTGCATCGCGCGTTCACGATTTGCGTGTTGCGATCGCTCTACCTGACAAACGATTACAATTCCACTGGGCTTGTGTGTTAGCTGAACTTTAGTTTCCACTTTGTTTACGTTTTGTCCTCCGGCACCACCGGAACGCGAAGTTTGTATTTCTACATCGGCAGGATTCACTTCAATTTGAATGGTATCATCTACTTTCGGGTAAACAAAAACAGAAGCAAACGAAGTATGCCTGCGTTGATTTGAATCGAATGGTGAAATACGCACCAAACGATGAACACCAATTTCCGATTTTAACTTTCCATACGCGAAAGGCCCTTCTACTTCTAACGTTGCCGATTTAATCCCCGCTACTTCACCCGCCTGATAATCTATCTGCGAAACTTTGTAACCACTTTTTTCTCCCCACATGATATACATACGGTTAAGCATATCGGCCCAGTCGTTACTTTCTGTTCCACCTGCACCCGGATTAATTTCAAGAACAGCGCTGAGTTGATCTTCCTCTTTGCTCAACATTTTCTTAAACTCAAGTTCCTCAACAGTCTTCGCAGATTTAGCATACTCTTTATCAAGTTCTTCTTCAGAGACATCGCCTGCCTCGTGAAATTCATTGAGCACATCCAGGTCTTCAACCATTTTACTCACCTGAGAAAATGCATCCGTCCAGATCTTTTTTGTACGAATGTTTTTTAAGATTACTTCGGCCTCCTTAGGCTTATTCCAGAAGTCGGCTTGGTGGGTAATTCGTTCTTCGTCTTCTATTTCTACGATTTTATTATCGTAGTCAAAGATACCGCCTGAGGGCGGCAACACGGGCTTTTAGGTCCTTTAATTGTTCGATAGTCATAATACTAAAAAATAAAATCTGCGCGAAGTTAATAGGATAGACTGAAATATGATACCTATTTAAGATTCAATCATACCGATAGTAGCGCGAACTCGGATCAATTGTGCGTAATGATAATCCACGCAATTTTTGATAAGGACTTCGAATAAAACGAAGTGCAGCACCTGTAGCGGCTAAACTTAGCGAAGTAACTGCAACTCCTTCATCAATTCCATTTTGTCCTTTCACAAAAAAAAGTGTGTTGATTTGATCTATAGCAAAATATCCAACCCCGGCAATCATCAGAACAGTCCCTACCTTATTCAACCCACTTGGTTTCCGATGGCCCTTTGATTTAACCTTATAGATAGAAGCAAAAAAGATAGTATCGTTTAAAGTAATGATGGAAACATCTGTAAACTGAACAGCAAGACCTTCGGCAGCGGTATTGTTTTTAAGCTTAAACCGCATATAATCACCTTCCGTAAAGCGCGTAATGACTTCGCCTCGCTTCATTAAAACCAATTGCTTTTGTGCATTCAATTGTAAAGAAGAGATCACTAAAAAAAACAGAAAAAATATTCTCACCGTGTTTATTCAATTTTAATTATCAGCAAGAAACAAAAAAGCGAGCAATGCTCGCTTTTCGAATTAGGCTAAATTTTATATATCCAATCAAAAGGATCAGGCGTGTTGCCCCTTTTAATATTTTCAAGTTCGTTGAATACCCTATTGGCAATTTGCCGTTTCTCAATGGCAGGCAATGTGAAGTTCTTTCCTTCAAAGCCAATTAATTCAATATGAGCAATAGTAGCGGCTGTACCAGCCCCAAAAGCTTCCTGCACTTTATTCTGTTCGAGTGCAGCCACTAATTCCCTTACCGAAATTTTTCGTTCCTCTACAGCAATACCCCAACTGCGCGCTAATTCTAAAACACTTTGCCGGGTAATTCCCGCTAAAATAGAATCACTTAAAGGAGGTGTTATCAAAACATCATCAATCACAAACATCACATTCATGGTTCCACTTTCTTCAATGTATTCATGGGTTTTTCCGTCTGTCCAGATCAGCTGATGATAGCCTTCATCTTGTGCCAACTTTGCAGGATAAATGGCTCCGCCATAGTTACCACCTGCTTTTGCATATCCTGTTCCACCTGCTACAGCACGTGTGTAATGAGTTTCAATTTTCACTTTTACGGGTGCAGAATAATACGGACCCGTTGGACTTAAGATTACCATAAACGTAAAATCCTCAGAAGGTCGAATCCCAATAAACTCATCTGCAGAGAACATAAACGGACGTATATATAGCGAGCTGCCTTCTGCTTTTGGAATCCATGCCCGATCTAAATCAATAAGAGTCGAAATACTTTCCATAAATAAATCCTCTGGAATGCTCGGCATGCACAAACGCTCAGCAGAAATGTTCATCCGCTTCCAATTTTCAAGTGGCCTGAAAACCAACGCTTCCTTGTTGGATGAAGAAGCGTACGCTTTCATACCCTCAAAAATAGAATGACCATAATGCAACGCTGGTGTTGCCGGACTTATCTGCATACTGCCATATGGAATAATTCTAAAATTTTGCCATTCACCTTTTTTAAAGTCAGCTAAAAACATGTGATCGGTGTAAACCTTTCCAAAAGGAAGGTTGGAAAAATCTGTCTTGGAAAGCCGCGATTCAGCTACCTGTTTCGTAGAAATTTTAAGTGTATCAACCATGATTACTTTTAATTTGAAATTCGAATCGCAAAGTTAACATTAAAATGAAAAATCGACTAACATCTGTTAGGCGAAAACTGTGGATTAAAGTCACATCCTTGGTTTCCAGGGAGTTTCTTCAGCTTTTAATTCGTGAGTCATTGTTCTGCACAGCACGAACAAATAATCAGAAAGGCGATTCAGGTATTTTATGACCAATTCATTTATAGGTTCAGACTGGTTTAACGCGATGGTTAAACGTTCTGCTCTTCTGCAAACTGTACGGGCAACATGTCCAAATGAAATTGCTTGATTCCCACCCGGCAAAACAAAAAACCTCATCGGCTCTAAAGCCAGCTCCATCTTGTCCATTTGGTTTTCAAGAAGCTCAATATCGCCTTCAGCCAGTAAAGGAATCTTAACTTTTGAATTTCCGGGTTCAGTCGCCAGGATTGAGCCAATGGTAAAGAGTCTATCCTGAATTTCAACTAAGATTTCCTTCCGGGATTGATTAACCGATTGATCGCGCAAAACTCCAATCCATGAATTTAATTCATCAATTGTGCCGTACGTATCAATGCGCAAATCTGATTTGGAAACTCGCTTCCCACCAAAAAGTGAAGTGGTGCCGTCATCACCAGTTTTTGTATAGATTTTCATGACTTAAAATTCAAGATTAATATTCAAAATACCGAAGTACTTAGAATTTGGATCTGAATTTTAATGAGCTACTACAGGCTCGCCACGGGTTACATTATCGTTTTTGTGATCCCACTCAACTAACCCATCCTTTAATCGAATAATGCGGTGAGCATAATGAGCAATATCATCTTCGTGAGTTACCATGATAATCGTGTTGCCTTTATCATGCAATTCCTGAAAGAGATTCATAATGTCATAAGATGTTTTGGAATCTAAGTTACCCGTAGGTTCATCAGCCAAAATAATGGAGGGGTTGTTGACAAGTGCTCTTGCAATCGCAACACGCTGACGCTGACCACCTGATAATTCATTAGGCTTATGATGATAGCGGTCGCCCAAACTAACACTTTCAAGTGCAGCTAGTGCCATTTCATCGCGCTCACTTTTGCTGTATCCTGCATAAATTAAAGGCAATGCTACATTTTCAAGGGCAGAAGCACGCGGTAACAAGTTAAACGTTTGAAACACAAATCCGATTTCTTTATTCCGAACCATCGCCAATTCATTCTCAGTCATATCACTCACCAACTGATTATTAAGCGAGTATTCGCCTGCTGTAGGCGTATCCAGGCAACCAACAATATTCATGAGTGTTGATTTTCCAGAGCCTGATGGACCCATAAAAGCAACGTATTCGCCTTTTTCGATTGAGATTGACACATCTTGAAGGGCATTAACAATGTTATTACCCATTTTATACACTTTCTTAATGTTAGTTGTCTTAATGATATTAGGCATAGTGTCTTTTTAATTAACGATGTGAAAACGGGTATTAAAGTTTATCCGTCCCCCTTTTTACTTGATATTCTAAATTAAGTTTCAAAAATCTAACTAAATGTTGATTTTAATAGGATAAACGGCCAAAGATGTCAAATTCTTTTACTGAGACGTGCTTAAAGGACATAAGTTACAGGCTTTTAATCAATTCCTTATAAAATCCAGGCAAGCTGAGATAACCTTTTCATCCTTCAAAATCCGGTTATGACCTAAACCATGAGTGGTAATTAATCTCCCTTTTGGATAAGCTCTTATCAAGGCTTCAGCTTGAATAATCGATACATCTTTATCATCTGCATCATGCACAAGCAATAGTTTTAGATCGGTAATTTCCTTAATGAAATGCATAGCAGTAAATTCTTCAAAAGGCTTCCCATATTTCTTATGAATCAATTTTTTGAAAGCTGCACCCGTCTTCCACGATCCACCAATAGCCTTTAAATATGACTTAACAATTTCATCGGCTATTGTCGGGCTAGCAATATTAACGAGTTTCGTTATTGGCAAGCCTTGCATAATTGCATACAAGGCTGCACCTCCACCAAAAGAATGCGCTATTACAGCAACTGGCACCCCTTTCATTCCGATGATTTTTTTAAGTACTTCTTCAAAATCGTATAAATTTGTCTTTCTGCCTTCAGACCGCCCATGAGCTGGCCCATCAAAACCCACAACCCTATACCCTCCTTTAATCAACTCTGGTATAAATTTTCGAAACTGAGTGGATCTTCCAGCCCAGCCGTGGATTACCAAAATATATGGCTTTGATGAATCACCCCATTCATATCCTTGAATCCTTAGTTTCCAGCTAATGTCAAAGAAGGTAGCTGAAGATTCCAACTCCTTCTCTTTGTAAGGGGTTTTGTATCGAAGGGGGGTAAAAAATATTTTCTCAAAATAGGCTACTGCCAATCGAGTTGAAATCCACTCCAATTTCGGAAATAGCCACCGAATCGCTTTTAAAAGAGGTGGAGTTTTATCAGTTCTCAAAATTCGCTTAATGTTTAAAAATCCTAAAAAAAGTACATGTTACATTGCGTAAATGAAATGTATAAAACGTTATTTTTGAGATGTTTAGAAACCCATTCATGAAAAAAACTTTACTTTCTTACCTATTAGCATTCATTACCATCTTGTTTAGTCAATCGCTACTGGCTCAACGATTCTGGGTTTCCGCAACACCCTCTAACTGGAACAATACAGCAAACTGGTCTGCTTCCTCAGGTGGTCCAGGAGGTGCTTCTGTTCCAGGTGCTAGCGATTTAGTCACTTTTAATGCTTCTGGCCTTGGAAATTGTACTCTTGACATTGCCCCTAATGTAGCAGGAATTACCGTAAATGGATATACTGGAATTATTAACATCAACGGATTTAATCTTACAACAACTGGAACTAACACTTTCACTACAGGCACTATAAACAATGGAGGTGCAGCTGCAGCAGTAACGCTAAATACCATTGGATCTACAACATTCAACGGCACCACGTTTGGTGCAAACGTAAATGGATCAACGGGGAGGATATTTTTAAATGGTTCAACGTTTAACGGAACTGTTAACATTACAAAGACGGCAAACAATACAGATCTGAGTACAGGAAATAACATCTTCCAGGGTGCCGTAACTCTTACAAACAGTTCTACCAGTCAGTTCAGACTTGCAGGAACAAATCCTGATATTTTTAACGGAACCCTTTCATTAATAAGCGGAAACTCAGGCCCATTAGAAATCGCATATACTGCAGCAAATACGCAGTTCAACCAAAATATTTCTATCACATACAACGCAACTGGTGCTATATCATTTGGAGCCAACGGAGGAACATCGACATTAGCCGCAACCCGCACGATATCAGTCGTTGGCTTTGGAGCATCCGGTTGTGGAAATCTATCTATAGCTAGGTTCACTCAATCCGGTGCAACTGCGCAAACTATTAACCTAGGCGGCAACAATACGGCCACATTAACACTTGGTCCAGCTTCTTCATTTGGTGGTAGCCTAACAACTACAATTCCATCAATCATATTTAATTCAAGTACTTTTCAAGCAGTAACTGTTACAAAAACAGGTACTCAAAATGATTCATCGCGCGGTGGGAATACGTTTAATGGAGTAATGACCGTAAACAATCAAGGCGGTGATTTTCTTATGGGTACGAATGCAGCCGATGCAGGTGACACCTGGATTGCCAATGCTACTTTTAATAATACAGGTGGAAATAGAATAAGAATAGGGGAAGATAATGCTGGCAACCTCTTTCAGGCGAATGCTACTTTTACAAATACAAGCGCAACGGATATAGCCAGCCGAATACAAATTGGCAGATTTGCAACCGGTAGTGTAACGTTCAATGGAACTACTACTTTTAACAATAGTGGTAATGCAAGTGACGTTCATATTAGCTATGATGCAGGAAGTACAACAACCTTTAATGGGCCTGTATTTTTTAATTCAAATGCGAGTAACGCTGGTGAGTTTTGGGTAGCACAGAATGGTGATGTCTCATTCAATGGTAATGTTACCATAACTAGCTCAACAGATGGAGTTCTGTTTGGGAATGGCGTAGGTTCAGTAAGTATGTCAGCCGGAAGTACCATTTCAATTGGCGGCTCCGGCTTTACAAATGGAAGATTGCTGCTTCGCAATTTTACACAAGCTGGAGGTACGCCAATGACCTTGCTCTTGACCGGCACATCAATGCTCCAAGTTGGTCCAAATTCTGCAATTGGAGGGAATGCCAATTTTACATCACCGCAATTACTACTGAATGGAGCAACTTTTAGCGGAACATCGACACTAGAAAAAACCGGAGCAACAGATAATGCCAGTTCAGGAGGTAATATTTTTAATGGCACCACGACAATTACCAATAGTGGCTCAGGTTATATTTTACTTGGAAATGGAAATCCTGATCAATTTAATTCAGCTACTACATTTAATAACAACGGAAGCTATCGATTTTACTTTGGGCATAATCATAACGGACAGACAACCACATTTGCAAATAATTTAACTCTTAACACTAACAAGTCTGGTGGAGCTGATGCGTGGTCATTTTTGGTGAACGAAGCGGCAAATTCAAGCATCTCGGTTAGTGGAGATTTTACTATTAATTGTGCAGGTGCTTTACAAAGCAATCACAGATTTCTTCAAGGAGTTGGCACTACAGCAATTTATGGTGGTAACGTTTCTATTAATATCACCAATACAAACACCAGCACAGTAGTTCAAATGGGTAATACAGGAACTTCTACCTACAACGGGAACATAAGCCTTGTAAACAATGGTGGATCAAATGGCGTAAGCTTCAATGCAGGGGCAAGTGCAAGTTCAACTATGGCGGCAACAAAAGCTATATCTATTGGAGCAGGAGGATTTGTAAGCGGCTTACTATTGTTGCCTCGTTTTACCCAACTGGGCACTCAACCTATAATCTTAAACTTAACGGGATCAGCAATTTTACGAGTTGGCCCAGCGTCCGATTTTGGTGGAAACACAGATTTAAGATCCCCTCAATTATTTTTAGATGGGATAACCATTGGTGGGACAGCTTACATTGAAAAAACTGGTGGCGGAAATGATAATGGCGTTGGTAACAATGTTTTTTCTTCCACGACTACAATTATTAACAATGGTGCTGGTCAGTTAAGGACAAATGGAAATAATACATTTAACGGAACAACCACTATTACGAATAATGGTTCGCTCGATTTACTTTTGGAATTGGTCTCAGGATCAACCTATAATGGTGATGTCACTTTTACCAATTCAGGCACTTCAAATTTGCGGGTTGCCTATACAGGCGCTAATCAATTCAATGGAAATATTATCGTAAACAGCACCGCAGGCACTGGCATCGCTTTTTGTGAGAATGCAGCTGGATCAGCAACATTAGCAACAAGTAAAACGATAACCATTGGAGGATCTGGCTTTTCCAGTGGTTCTTTAACCTTACCTCGGTTTACCCAGTTAGGAAACACACCACAAACATTAATTGCATTTTCAGGTATAACGTTACTAACCGTTGGCCCTAGTTCAGCATTTGGCGGCAACGTGAATTTTGTTGCTCCACAATTATTATTGAATGGCTGCACGTATAGTGGAACCGTAACAGTTGAAAAAACAGGAGCAACAGATAATGCCGGAACCGGGGGAAATATTTTTAGTGGAATAACCACAATTACTAATAGTGGTTCAGGCTATTTAATGTTGGGGAATGGAACTCAGGATCAATTTTTAAGTTCTACCACTTTTAATAATACAGGAAGTTATAGAATTTATTTTGCGCAAAATCACAATGGTCAAACCACGACCTTCGCTTCCGATGTAATTCTAAACTCAAACAAAACAGGTGGAAGTGATGCCTGGTCTTACTTTGTTGCTGAGGGAACAAATACTGGTGTTTCGTTTGGAGGATCGCTAACAATTAACTGCGGTGGTTCTATTCAAAGCAATCATCGTTTTCTAAATGGCAATTCCTCATCAGCCTTGTTTCAAGGGCAGGTTGCAATCAACGTTACCAATACAGCTGCAGGAACAACAATTTTCATGGGTGAAAATGGAACCTCAACATACAATTCAAACATATTGGTTGTTAACTCCGGTGGGGCAAGTGGAATTACCTTCAATAACCAGCTAGCAGCAAGTTCAGTCCTTAATGGAATTATCACTGCTGGGACATTTTCTAGTGGAGCACTTAATCTGTTTCGCTTCACTCAAGTTGGAGCTCTGGCAGAAAACTTAACCTTGACAAACGGATCTATTTTGAGGGTTGGCCCGAATTCAAGCTTTGATGGGAATGTAAACTTTGTTTCACCTCGTCTTTTCTTAAATGGTGCGACCTACAATGGATCTGCTTATTTAGAAAAGAATGGTGCGATTGATGATCCAGGTAATGGCAATAATATTTTTAACGGTTCAACAACATTGATAAACTCTGGTAGTGGAGTTCTAAGTACAGCAAATTTTTTTTCAGATATTTTTAATGGCCCTCTAACGGTAACAAACTCAGGAAGTAACTGGATTTATCTTGCACATAATGTTCCGGGTAATCAGTTCAATAATAACATCACTGTTAATAATACGGGAAGTGCGAATGGAATCTTGTTTTCCAACAATGCAAGTGGTGCAGCCACATTTACCAACGGAACGATTACAGTTGGTGGATCCGGTTTCACAGTAGGGGATCTTCGTTTGCGCAGATTTACACAGGTTGGAGCCATTGCACAGAATTTAACTCTTACTGGCTCCGCGCGGCTTTGGATTGGTCCTAGTTCTGGGTTTGACGGTAATGTGAATTTTGTGGCTCCTCAACTTTTATTAAACGGGGCTACTTATAATGGCACAGCTTACCTTGAAAAAAGTGGAGCTACAAATGATGATGGTACCGGACCAAATATCTTCAATCAGGCTACCACAATCGTAAACTCTGGAAGTAGTTACTTGCTTACAGCGTCCACATCGCCAGATATTTTTAATGGAAACCTGGTTATTACAAACTCTGGTTCTTCCACTATTCGGTTATCAGATAATACCGCAGGAAATCAATTCAATGGAAATATTGAAGTAAACTCTACTTTTGGTGGTGGTATTTATTTTGGTAATAACGCAAATGGAGCCTCCACATTAGCTGCTGGGAGAACCATAGGAGTTGGAACCACAGGGGTAATTAGCGGAGATATTCGTCTGCAAAGATTTACCCAGATAGGTCCAACGGATCAAACGTTAAATCTTTCTGGAATAGCTACTCTTACACTTGGCCCCACATCAAGTTTCGGTGGTAATGTAGATTTTCGATCACCTCAATTATTGTTAAATGGAACCACGTTTGGTTTGGCTGCCTATCTTGAAAAAACAGGTGCTTCAAATAATTCAGGAACTGGTGGAAATATTTTTAATGGCACAACCTCTATAGTAAACTCTGGAAGTGGTCATCTGCTTACTGCAAATAACTCACCTGATATTTTCAACAGTGCATTGACAGTAACAAATACGGGATCAAACATAATTTATTTAGCGCACAACGTTTCAGGCTCTCAGTTTAATGGAAACATCACCTTTAACTCTACGTTAGGCAGCGGTGGTATTTATTTTGCAAACAATGCTACCGGAGATGCTACCTTAGCAAATGGTACCTCCTTACTAACTGGTGGTCTAGGATTCAGTAGTGGAGAGTTACGTTTTAGAAGATTTACCCAAGTAGGAGCAGCTCCCCAAACGTTACTCCTAACAGGTACTTCCTTAATGAGAATTGGACCCTCCACCACCTTTAATGGAAATGTTGATTTTCGCTCTCCTCAATTTGCATTAGATGGAGCAATCTACAATGGAACAACATACCTAGAAAAAACCGGAGCAACAAACAATGATAGTCCTGGCGGAAATACATTTAATGGAACAACAACTATTGCAAACTCAGGTAGCGGCTTCTTTAGGTTTGCCTTGAGTGCTCTTGATACATTTAACGGAGATCTTACCCTGACAAATACAGGTTCATCCACTATTCGAATGGCTGATAATATCCCAGGAACAATGTTTAATGGAAACATTACCGTAAACTCTACTTTCGGGGGCGGTATATACTTTAGCGAAAGTGGTGGCGGAACAGCCTCACTTGCTTCCGGACGAACCATATCGGTAGGTGGATTAGGCTTCAGTGTAGGCGAGTTAAGATTGAGGAGGTTTACCCAGAATGGAGGTACCGCACAAAACTTGTTGTTTACAGGAACCGCTGGACTAATACTTGGCCCCTCTATAATCTTTAATGGAGCAGTGGATTTCCGTGCGCCTCAACTTTACATTGAAGGTGGATCATATAACAATACAACATTTTTGGAAAAGACAGGGGCTACTGGAAATAGTGCAAGTGGTAATAGTACTTTCAATGGCTCCACCACCATACAAAATAGTGGATCAGGGGTTCTTAGAACTAATGGAAATAATACTTTCAATGGGACAACAACATTAAGTAATTCGGGTTCTGCCGATTTACTGTTAGAACTTACTACAGCAAGCACTTATAATGGAAATCTTACACTGACAAATACAGGTAGTTCTTACATTAGAATGACTTACGCTGGCAATACTGGTTTTAACGGAAACATAGTTGTTAACAGTACATCCGGGGCAGGTATCTATTTCTCAGAAAGTGCATCAGGCCAAGCTACATTAGCAACGGGAAGAACAATTTCCGTAGGAGGTACGGGCTTTTCCGCAGGAGAATTAAGACTACAACGTTTCACACAAACTGGTGCAACAGCTCAAAACTTAGTATTAACCGGATCATCTACTTTTAGAAGTGGCCCATCTGCAACCTGGAACGGTGCTCTTATAGTTTCGTCACCTGCGTTGTTTTTGGACGGCTCTATCTTAAACGGAGCAGCCAATTCTATAATAAAAACCGGAGCTTCAACTGACTCAAGTATAGGGGGAAACACTATTGGCGGAAACACAACCTTTACCAACTCAGGAACTGGTGTATTCCGATTTGCTAACACAACTCCTGATGATTTCACGGGAAATGTAACCTTCAATCAAGCTAACGGAACAATACAACCTGCCTATAATCTTGCCAGCACGTTTAGAGGCAATGTAACCGTAGATGGCGCATCACCCATAACTTTTGGAGCCAACAACGGAACAATATCGTTTGCCGGAAATGCTGCTCAGAATGTAATTAAGAGCGGCACAGCATCTCCTGTATTTAGGAGATTGTTAATGAGCAAATCAGGTAATTCTGTTACTCTAAACACCGATGTGAGTGTAACAACAAATGCTACTTTCACGACAGGTGTGCTTAATACCACAACTACGAACATTTTGAATTTTGTTAATGGTTCCACAGTTACCGGAGGATCTAATGCTAGTCATATAGATGGCCCGGTAGTAAAAATTGGTAATGCTGCCTTCTCCTTTCCAACAGGTGATAATGGGATTTACAGGCCAATTTCTATTTCAGCGCCCACAACAAATACGCACGCTTTTCGGGCCGAATATTTTAAAGCTAACCAGGCTTTTGGCGGCCCCGCAACATATCCGGCAGGAATTTTAACAGTCAGTTCTTGTGAATATTGGATCTTAGATCGAACAGTGGGTGCTTCCAATGTAAACGTAACACTAAGCTGGAATTCTCCTGATTGTACGGGTGCCTATATCACGAACTTACCCACCCTGCGTGTTGTAAGATGGAATGGAGCCGCGTGGGTGGATCATGGCAATGGTGGAACTACTGGCAATTCAACTGCCGGAACGTTGATAACTTCAGCACCCATTACTAGCTTCAGTCCGATAACTCTTGGTTCTACAACTTTATCCAATCCATTACCTGTTGAATTAATAAGTTTTACCGGGGAGGTTTTAAACGAACGAGTAAAACTTAATTGGGTTACCGCATCTGAATTAAATAATGACTTCTTTACCGTTCAGCGTTCGGTTGATGGTGCCGAATTTGAAAGTATTGCACAGATTGATGGTGCAGGAACAATTCAAACAACGACTGAGTATGAGTTTATCGATACTAATCCATTTCCCAATATTTCTTATTATCGCTTAAAGCAAACAGACTTTGATAAAAAGTTTACGTACTCAAAAGTTATTGCTGTTGATGTTTCATTAAACGGAGAACTGTCATTGCACCCTAATCCGATTAGCTATGGAACACTGTTAACCCTTAACCGAAAAGGTGATTATATTATTCTAAATAATCTTGGAGTTACCGTTTTGAAAGTGAACCAAGTGAATCAGATAGATATTTCTTCCTTAGCACCAGGTGTTTACACAGTAAGAAGTTCTAAAGGTGATATAAAGCGATTGGTTATTCAGTAATTTCGAAATCAAAATATTGTGTCTTGTATTCGAAGGTTTCTACATTGTAGACACGCTCAGAATATGAAACACAATTTTTTTTGTCGATAAGCACAACAGTAGAGCACCGTGTTCCATACCCTTGCATTTTAATAAACATGGCAGATAAGGCAAGCTCACGTTCCTTCCCTACCCCCGTGTTTGGAAGTTGATCATCGTTTGCCACTCGTTCATCACGCAGAAAATCAAACAGCCTATCTGGTTCAAGTAAATCACTTGAAATAACTTCTTTGAATTTTCCTTTGCCACGTTCAACTTTTGGCCAGGGGGTATCAAGCAAGTGATTGCTTAATCCATAAACTGCATTATCCAATTTTTGAATGCCCTCTTTGTAATTGGATAAATACCACAATTCCTCAGCAGAGCCAACTAGCAGATTAAATCCATTGTATTGCTTAGCAATTGGTTGAAGTGAGCCTAAATATTCTGAAGGTGTTTCTTTGTTCATCAAATAATCCGAAACTAACCGACCACGTGATGGTGCCTTAGGATTAATATTGGCAGGATCACGATAATTGGTAACCAAACTGATCTTACCGTTCTTATTCATTGCCATCCAAGTACCCGATGCTTCCAAATCTCGGCCACCAATTATCTCTGGGTGATTATTCCAAAAATGTATCGGGGCTGTTTTACGTGCATAAAACTCATCGCGGTTAGCTGCTACAATAAGTTTGTAGGTAGGATGCTGATTAAGAGCCAGAAAAATTAAACACATTAAAATGGGTTTTACAGAGTACTTATCGTTAGATGAAATAACATAATCCGATATAACATAACCGTTCCTTGTAAAAGACAAACTAGAATAACAGCTTTAGGTATTGCCCAATACCACCTTTGCGAGTAATACTCTATTTGACCCCTTGTAAGAAAGTAGAGCAAAATAAAAACACTTATAAATGAGAAAACATTATCCGCTAAAATAAATTCCCAGTCCAAACCAAACAAAAGTGCGGCTTCGATAGTAGCTCTAAACAAATTTGCAAGAAATACCGAAATGAATAAAAGTTGAAAACCATAAAACTCAAGAGAAAATAGGAGGTGATTGAAAAAGAATTCCTGCTTACGAATATTAACTACAGCTAAAATACCTGAAAAAGCTAATACCAAAATAATAATCAACAATTTGGAAAGATTAGCTGATTGGCTGTTATACTTTACTTCAAAATCTTCGAATGTTGCATTCCCTTCTTTTATCTTCCTTTCAACTATATCCCTGGCTACCTCATTGTGATAGCCTGACAAATTCATTTGCGTGTACAGCGAGGAGCTATATGAATCAAAAACTTGAAACAAAAAATAAAAAAAATTGGCCACAAAGAATAATGAGACGAGGTTCATGTAGATTACCCGTTTCCCTTCTGAAATATTTCGCGAAAGCGCACCAGGATTTGTAAGTATGAGTTTAATGCTTCTCAAAAACTTTCCGTCTAAAAAAGTAAAAGCATTTAAAATAATGCCAAAGAAAAATAGGATAGTTCGTTCGTGGGGTTCTGTTATTTTTTCTCCACACACATTGCAATAGCGCCCTTTAAAGCTGTGATTACAAACAATACACAGGCGGTCTGATTCATAATCAAAAGTATCTTCTCTCCTTTTAAAAAGATTGATCTTCATTCAGAAAATAATTCTAACTGTGAAGGTAAGAGTTGAAATGACCTTCTATGATACGGAGTAATGCCTAATTCCCTGATTCCATCACGATGCTCTTCTGTAGGGTATCCCACATTGGTGTCCCAGCCGTATCCTGGAAACTGAGTGGATAACCCTTCCATCAATGTATCGCGATAGTTCTTAGCTAAGATGGAGGCTGCGGCAATAGAAAGATACTTTCCGTCTCCTTTTATTACACATTCAAAAGGCAAATCCCTATAAGGTATAAATCTATTTCCGTCAATTAAAAGGAATTGCGGTAGAACTGAAAGTTTATCCAACGCCAGATGCATTGCCTTAAATGAAGCATTCAAAATATTGATTTGATCTATTTCTCCGCTGCTTACTTCAGCCACCGCCCATGCCAATGAATCACGTAAAATATCCTCCTCCAACAACATCCTTTCTTCCTTTTTCAACTGTTTTGAATCTGTTAGTAATTCGTGCGTATAATTTTTTGGAAGAATAACCGCTGCTGCAACAACAGGACCCGCCAAACATCCACGGCCCACTTCATCGCAGCCAGCTTCAATTAAATCCGCAGTGAAAGACGATAGTAACATCTGAATCAAAGTTGGATATTCATTATTCAAAATTCAAGTCGGCCAGGTTCGATTGTCAATAAATTTTTGAAACTTGAATTTTAATTCAAATAGACTATGGATAAAACTTGGAAAACGCTTTCCTCGAAAGAAATATACAATAACAAATGGATTCAGGTTGTAGAACATCAGGTGATTAACCCTGCCGGTGGAAATGGAATTTATGGGAAGGTTCATTTCAAGAACAAAGCAATAGGAATTGTTGCTCTTGATAAAGATAATAACACCTGGCTGGTCGGGCAATGGCGATATACCCTTGATGAATGGAGTTGGGAAATACCTGAAGGCGGAGGTCCTTTGCAGGACAATGCATTGGAATCCGCCAAACGGGAATTAAAAGAAGAAACGGGTCTTGTCGCCAAACAATGGACAATGATTCAACGGACACATCTTAGCAATTCAGTTTCTGACGAGGAAGGATTTCTATTCTTAGCGGAAGACCTCACACAACATGAAAATGAATTAGAAGATACTGAAGCAGATATGAAAGTTTGGAAGCTTCCTTTTCTTGAAGCATTGCGGATGGTGCTGGAAGGAAAAATTACCGACAGCTTAACCGTGATGGGAATACTTAAAGTAGCGAGAATAAAAGGTATATAAAATGACGCTGGTTTATAGATACTGGATCGATTTATCCAGCATCAAGGATCGAGTATCAATCATCTTATTATGTTTAAATTAAGTAACCTAAACCCCCATATTCGTCCTAACTTTCTGCTCGCTTACCCGGTAATGTTAAGCATGCTGGGGCAAGTAATGACAGGCGTGGCGGATAGCGTGATGATTGGCTGGACGGGTGCTACACCACTGGCAGCTTCTTCCTTCGCGAATGTATTTTTTTCAATTCCACTTTTCTTTGGCATTGGAGTTTCGTATGCCATTACTCCTTTGGTTGCTCAAGCCGAAGGAGCCCACAATCAAATCAAAATAATTGACACACTTAAGAATGGTGCCTTAATAAATCTCATCACTGGATTCATTCTTGTCATTTTAATTTTCTCCATCATTCCATTCATGCATTCAATGGGTCAGCCTGAAGATGCTGTAACGTTAGCAATTCCATACCTCTGCATTATTGCAGTAGCGATTATTCCCACTATGATCTTCCAAACCTATCGGCAATTTGCTGAAGGTCTGCAGCGCACGCGCGTTGCCATGATTATTGTTGTTGGCTGCAATATCGTTAACATAGCACTTAACTACGTGCTGATTTTTGGCCATCTTGGATTTCCGGAATTAGGATTGAACGGTGCAGGCTGGGCAACGTTACTCTCTCGTTGCCTAATGGCATTGAGTATGATGGGCTATGTTTATTATGGCAAAAAGTTTCGAGCCTACAAGGCAGGCTTTTCAATCGGTAATTATTCCGGTTCGCTAATTTCTAAGATGTTACATATTGGACTCCCGGCAGGTTCGCAATTTATTTTTGAAGCCGGAGCATTTGGTTTCTCTGCTTTAATGATGGGCTGGATAGGAACCACAGCACTAGCCGCACATCAAATCGCGATTAACCTGGCAACTATTAGTTACATGACAACTTCGGGATTAGGTGCTGCTGCGGCTATTCGTGTAGGAAATTTTTTAGGTCAAAAGGATCTCAAAAATATGCGCAGTTCAGCATTCACTATGATTGGGATGAGCGTTGTGTTAATGATGGCCTGGGCAATGCTGTTCATTTTTGGAAGGCATTTTTTACCAAGCCTGTATATAGACGATCCATCTGTAATTGAACTAACAGCTACGCTATTAATTGTTGCTGCATTCTTTCAGCTCTCTGATGGTATTCAGGTGGTGACAGCCGGAGCCTTGCGAGGTCTGCAAGATGTAAAAATACCTTCACTCTTAATTTTTATTGCTTATTGGATCATCGCCTTGCCGCTGGGTTATTGGTTTGCCTTTCCTTTAAACATGGGTGCTAATGGAATTTGGATAGGCTTATCAATCGGACTAACCTTAACGGCAACAGCTATGGTGGTGCGGTTTAACAGACTTTCGAAGGTTAAACTATAACCGGATGCTGGTCACTGGCTACTTGTTATGTCAAGTATCCAGTGACAGCCTATTCTAGTATGGAAGCAATAAAAAACTTACTAACTTTCTAGTCAAACCTATTCCTATGCAAGAACAAGCCCGCCCCGTTCGCTACTCACAAACCACGATCACCGAACTAATGATTCCCTCCTACGCTAACTTTGGCGGAAAAATACATGGAGGAACCCTGCTTTCGCTGATGGACAAGGTAGCTTATGCAACAGCAAGCAAACATGCGGGCAACTACTGTGTAACGGTTACAGTAGATAAAGTAGAGTTTCTTGAACCTGTGGAGGTGGGTGAACTAGTATCCATGCACGCCTCTGTAAATTATGTGGGGCGCACTTCGTTGGTAGTTGGTATTAGGGTAGAATCTCAGAATGTAAAAACCGGAAAAATAAAACACACCAACTCTTCTTTTTTCACCATGGTAGCCAAGGGCGATGACGATAAGCCAACCCTTGTACCTAAACTAATTTTAGAAAACCGAGAAGATGTAAAGCGTTTCATTGAAGCCATGAACATGAAGAAAATTCGCGAGGCGGTACGCGAACAAATGGACGATGCCAAATCGCATATTGAAGTAGAGCGTGCCTCCCAAATTCTAAAGAATGAGCGGTGCATTCTTCAAAATAGTTAGCCATCGCTAACCAACCGTGTAAATTTCAGTTCAAACTTATTTTAGATTCATTTACTTTAGAAAAATCAACAATTCCATGAAGCACTTTTTTGCGTCAATTCTATTACTAATTTCTGTAAATACTTTCAGTCAATCTCCCCTCATATTAACTCAACGCGATCAGGCTCGGGTAATTGATGAGTTACTGGAAGATCGCTTACGCACCGTTTTACCTGGCCTAATGAGAAGAGAAAGCTTTGACATGTGGGTAATAATTTCACGCGAGTACAATGAAGATCCGGTTATTAAAACGCTGCTTCCTGCCACATGGCACGCAGCTCGCAGAACCACCATGCTTGTTGCGTTCGATCGCGGTGCTGATAAGGAAATGGAATACCTGGCCGTAGCCCGTTATGATGTTGGTAAAACCTTTAAACGCGCCTGGGATCCGGATGCAAACCCAGACCAGTGGGCACAATTGGGGAAAATTATTTCTGAACGCAATCCAAAAAAAATTGGGGTAAATAAAGCGTCTTCCTGGGGTCATGCCGATGGAATAACTTCAAACGATTATGATAATTTGATAAAAGTACTTCCGAAGAATCTACACTCTAAAGTTGTCTCAGCAGAGAAACTTGCTGTTAGTTGGTTGGAAACACGCACCGAAAAAGAAATGGCAATCTATCAGCAGATTTGCCGTATTGCACATGATATAATTCAAGAAGGTTTTTCTGATAAAGTTATTCAACCTGGTGTAACGACAACGGAAGATGTAGTGTGGTGGTATCGCGAGCGCATCAAAGAATTGAAATTGGATACCTGGTTTCATCCTTCAGTTTCCATACAACGAAACGAGCCAGATGCCCTGATGGCCAAGCGTCCGCAACCATTAGTAATTCAGCCCGGAGATTTTCTACACGTTGATTTTGGAATCACCTATTTACGTTTGAATACGGATACACAACAACACGCTTATATTTTGAAAGGTGGTGAAACAGAAGTTCCAAAATTTTTAAGAGATGCTTTTATAAAAGGAAATCGGTTACAGGATATACTTACAGGCAATTATAAGGAAGGTCGCACAGGCAATGAAATTTTAAAAGCCACTCGAGAGCAAGCCATTGCCGAAGGAATCACACCTTCCATCTATACTCACCCGATTGGGTTTCATGGTCACGCTGCAGGGACAACCGTGGGCATGTGGGACATGCAAGGCGGAGTACCATTCACTGGCGATTATCCTATGCATTATAAAACCGCCTACTCGATTGAACTTAACTGCACCGTAAATATTCCAGAATGGAAGAAAGACATTCGAATACAGTTGGAAGAAGACGGATATTTTGATGAAACTGGTTTTAGATATATAGATGGCCGCCAAAAAGAAATCATTACAATCCCAAAAATGGGCGGAATAAACAGACAGTAAATAAGAAGTGTTTGATTATAAAAGTCCTCCTTTAACCAAGCCAAGGGAGGACTTTTTATTTATCTTTGATTCTCGAATGTTCCTCTATCGCAGAGGTAGTCTTATACGATTACTTATTGAATGAAATTCTTACGAATTCTTTACACCATATACGGCTTCCTCATTTTCTCTGTTCTCTTCTTAATCCTGTTGCCTTTTTTTCTAATTCCAATACTCTTTCCCAATCAATTCAAATTAGTGGGAGTACTAAACCGCTGGTGGGCTTACCTTATGTTCAACATGATCTTCTTGCCATATAATGTTGAAACCCGATCTAAACTGGACAAGAAAAAACAATATATCTTTTGTCCTAACCATACTTCTTATCTGGATATTGCAACTCTTGGCTTCAATCCAATCAATGCAGTTTTTGTAGGCAAAAACGATATGGAACGGATTCCGCTTTTTGGTTTTATGTATAGTAAACTTCATATTACGGTCGATCGATCCAAGTTAAAAAGCCGGGTCAACACAATCATCAAGTCTATGAAAGCCATAGATGAAGGGAAAAGCCTTATTATTTTCCCCGAAGGTGGTATTTATGGTGACAATCCTCCGAAGATGACACCCTTTAAAGACGGTGCCTTTCGTACAGCCATCGAAAAACAAATTCCAGTTGTACCGGTAACGATTCCCTTCAATTGGATAATTTTACCGGACGAAAAACCGTTGTGTTTGCATCGAAGATTGATGAAAGTAATTTTTCACGAACCGATTGAAACCAATGGATACACACTTGATACTGTCAATGAATTGAAAGATCGTGTATTTGATACTATTACTAATGAATTGAAGGCTCATGAATATTGATAAAGAAACTTTAAATAAAATCGCCCATCTGGCCCGCCTTGAGTTTGATGAAAAGGATTCTGAAAAAATGCTTCAGGAAATGTCAAACATTATTTCATTTGTCGAGAAATTAAATGAAGTGGATACAGAGGGTGTTGAACCTCTTACTACAATGAGCCATGAAATAAATGCATTGCGAACTGATGAAGTAAAACCTCACCTCGACCATGACCTGGCGTTAAAAAACGCCCCTAAAAAAGATGCGAATTATTTCCGTGTTCCCAAAGTATTGGAGTAATCGCCCCACTTGTTCTGGCATTGTAACTAAAGCACCATGCACACCCTTCAGTTCTGGAAATTATGGAATAAACCTTATCAATCCTTCTTTTGGCTATTAAGCCTGCTGTTAATTCTTTCTATTGGCTTTTTTTGGTATTCGTATGCTCAAAATCCAGCACCCGTAGTTTCATGGGATAATTATCAGGAACTACAGACCGAAGAAATAACCACACGATCATTTCAAGTTGGGCTCTACACCGTACCTGTACTGGCCGACAATTTCATGATTTTTGAAACTCAGCTTGGGAGTCAGCTACAACCTAATTTACTAGCCTCCTATTTTTTTATTTCAATCTTGTTGATCGCATTGGTGGTAATACTTGCTGTCATCAGCATGTTAAAACGATTTTGGTTTCTAATCGGGATGGGATTATTCTGCCTCTTTGTAGTTAGTCTGCAACTAGAAGCGCTCGAAATTTTTGGCTTGATCAATAAACTACCAACTGGTGCAATTATATTGCTGGTTGCAGCCCTTGCTTATTACTTTCATGCTTTTCTAAGTCAGGCTAGTTTTTTTTTAAGACTTGTTTCGTTCACAATTCTTTTCATTTCAATAGGAATCGGCATTGTGCTTTTTAGTCAGACACAAAGCCCAATTCTTTATCTTTCTACAACGGGATACTCAATTGGTTTTCTCATTACCCTCGTTTTCATTTTAATGGTTGGCCCCGAAATTCCTGCCGCATTTATCAATGTGCTAACACAAGGAACCAAGCAAACAAAAACATTGCGCCATTTCTTAATCATTACTGGTATTTACATTACCAATCTCATACTTGCGTACGCGATTAAAACAGGCTATCTCGAATTAAACATTTGGGTAATTAATTTCTTTTTCCTCTTCACAATCTCGGCACTTCTTGGGATTTGGGGATTCCGACAGCGAGAACCACAATATGAAACAATCCTTCCTGCCGATCCTTATGGTGTATACGTGATTGTTGCCATGGCTATAATTTCATTTACAACCATCGGTCATTTCTTTGCTTCAGCTAATGATCCGGTAATAGAGGTAATACGCGATGTAATTATGTACAGTCATTTAGGATATGGAATTATTTTCTTTGCCTATGTTCTGGCCAATTTTGGTTCCATGCTTATGCAAAACCTGCCGGTGTCTAAAGTTTTATACAAACCCAACACCATGCCGTACTTTACCTTCCGGTTGATGGGTTTAATATGCACCATTGCTTTTTTGGTGTATGACACTAATTATAAATCGGTAGTAAATCAAGTTTACTCATCATACTATAATGGACAAGGAGATTTATATTATGCGCAAGGGGCTGATCAATTAGCCGAAGGATTCTATAATAAATCAGTTACTTTCCGAAATCAGAATCATCATGCACATTATGCGCTGGCATCCATTCAGGCTGCCCGATACGAACCACAAAAAGAACGAGAAGAATTGGCGAAAGCCGCTGAGGGTACTCCGTCCGAATTCTCATTCGTAAACTTAAGTGACGCATATCAACGTAGCGGGAATCCATTACAAGCAGCCGATGTATTGACGTTGGCAAAATCTAAATTTCAGAGCGGTTCTATTGAAAATGCTTTGGGATTAGCTTATTTAAAACTAAAAATGGCCGACTCTGCTTTGCTGTCGTTTCAAAAGGCCAGTAACTATCATGAAACTAAAAACATTGCGGAAACTAACCTGCTTGGCGCGAGTGCAAAGTTTAAAATTAATTATCCGGCAGATTCATTATTGCAGCTTATAGGATCTGATAAGGCAGGGCCAAGAGCTAACGCGCTCGCGTTAGCCAATCTGCAAAACCTTCCAATTGCATTGCAGTTCTCGCTTGGAACAGATACTACGTTCTCAGCAACGAAAGCAACATATCTGTGCAACTATTTAATTAACCAGCAAGGAAAAGTAGATACAACATTGCTTTCCCAAGTGGTTTCTCTGGCCCGAAAGCCAAGTAATAGTTATTTTAAGGAAGTTATATTGATGGCTGCTTCACAAGCTTTTTATACACAAGGATCTGTACGCAAAGCATTCGATCTCGCTCGCGAGATTGCTTATACATCGGGTAGAGGTAAATATTTTAATTTGTTAGGAACGTGGGCACTCGAACAAAACAATCCACAGATAGCTGCTAATTATTTTGAAATAGCGAAAGGGAAAAGAGTACCATCAGCCTTATTCCATGAAGCCCTGGCTAGTACAGAGTCAGATAGCATTCCCAGCGCACTTGATCTTTGGGATAGTGTACGTCAATCTACTGATACCTCTCAGGTAAACTTCGCAAAACGAATTAGTAACATTCTAAAATCTAATGCTACCCAGGCGCTTGCGCTATCGGATTTTGATAAATACAATTATTGCCGCTATAAAATTTCGATTTCAGATACTGTCTCATTTTGGAGAATAGTCTCCTCAATTAAAAATGAAGAATTAAAGGCACGTGCAATTCTTGATCTCAGTAAAAAATGGTATCAACACGATGAAGCCCCAGTTTCATTTGATATCATCAAACGCGTGAAGGGATTAAAACTCACTGATAAGAATATATATAATCAAATTCTTCTGTTGAATATGATGTTACTAGCCGAGTTAGACCCTGAAAGTTTTAGCACTCAACAACTCGACAAAGCACTGCCCTTTAAAGGTGCCTATCCAAACGAATTGCTCTATTTAAAAGCATTGCAAGATGAACAAACCGGAAACACAGAAGCCGCGAAATTAAAATTCGAATTCCTGAGCACCGCTAACATACACTTCGAAGAAGGATTAATCGCTTCTGCCAGATTCTTTTCTACCGATACAACCGACAGACTTAAATCATACTCCATTATTGTCTCTGGAATTTTGGCCAGGCCTAATTCTATAAAACTTTTAAAAGCGTATGTAAAGGAAGCTGCTCTTATTGGCTTTGATGATGAAGCCAATGAAAGTCTGGAGAAACTGAAACGACTATTGCCACCTTTAGCATTCAATACCTATGTTGCCGAAAATCCTGACTTTTTCGACATAGAAAGGTAGCATTCACAGCCCTCATATCAGGCTAAAATCAATATCAATCATTACTTTTACGGACTTTAATAATGGCTATGGATAAGAAAATACCACTCAACGATTTGCATGTAAAATTAGGCGGCAAGATGGTTCCTTTTGGGGGCTTTATTATGCCCGTTCGCTATTCTTCGGATATTGAAGAGCACATGGCGGTTCGCAATGGAGTGGGTGTTTTTGATGTATCACACATGGGTGAATTTAAGGTTGAAGGTCCACAGGCTTTGGATTTAATTCAGCGAATCACCAGCAACGATGCCTCAAAACTTGTCGATGGCCAGGCGCAATACACATGCCTGCCAAATGAGCAAGGTGGAATTGTAGATGATTTGATCGTCTACAAGATTAAAGACAATGATTACTTCATTGTTGTGAACGCTTCAAACATAGAAAAAGATTTCAACTGGTTTTCCAAGTACAATACGAAGGGAGCCACATTAAAAAATATTTCTGACGACATGTGCTTGTTTGCCGTGCAAGGACCCAAAGCAACAGGTGTATTACAAAAGCTTACCAAAACAGATTTGAGTATTATAAAATATTACCATTTTGCCATTGGTGAGTTTGCCGGTGTGCCAAATGTAATAATGAGTAATACTGGCTACACGGGCTCAGGTGGCTTCGAGATTTATGTTGATAATGCAAGTGCTGAAAAAGTGTGGGATGCAATTTTTGAGGCAGGTGAATCTGAAAATATCAAACCGATTGGATTAGGTGCACGCGACACGCTGAGATTAGAAAAAGGATTTTGCCTTTATGGAAATGATATTGATGATACAACTTCTCCTTTGGAAGCAGGTTTAGGTTGGATAACAAAATTTACTAAAGACTTTACAAACTCAGCCAATCTCAAGAAGCAAAAAGAAACTGGCGTTAAGAAAAAATTGGTTGGTTTTAAAATGATTGACAAGGGAATTCCACGTCATGACTATTTATTAAAAGATGCAACCGGAAATACAATTGGAAAAGTGACCTCAGGAACTCAATCACCGATGTTAAGCTTAGGGATTGGGTTGGGATATGTCACTACCCAATTTTCAGCCCCAGATTCGGAAATATTTGTTGATGTTAGGGGAAGGTCTCTGAAGGCAGTGGTTAGTAAGTTACCATTTGTCTGAAACTTGATATCATTGATTAGTTTTGATAGTCCATGATTAAAACAGAGTATAAATACTCAGAATTGACTGGAAAAATTATCGGATGTGCTATGGAAGTACACAATGAACTAGGCAATGGATTTCAGGAAATAATTTATCAAAGGGCATTAGAGCACGAAATGAATCTACAGGGAATATCATTTGATCGAGAGTTTGAAATGCCAATTTTCTATAAAGAAAAACCTATTGGGACAAGAAGAGTTGATTTTCTTGTTGAAACAAAAATTAGCGTTGAGCTAAAAGCCTTAACAAAAATTGAATCTGTTCATCTGGCACAAGCAATTAATTACCTGGAAGCATATAATCTGGAAGTAGGGCTACTCATTAACTTCGGCAATAACCGCCTAGAGTTCCACAGGCTTCAGAACAAAAAATTTCAACCATCAAATTGATCCAATTAATCAAAGTTCTGACAAATGAAAACTATCGATGTTTGCCTGAGTCCTGAGTTGCTGCCACTCTATAGTTTAGAAGATAAAACAGTGGTAGTAGTTGATATACTTCGTGCTACTTCGTGTATGGTTACTGCTTTTGCATTTGGCGCTGAAAGCATTCAGCCCATTGCTAATCTGGATGAATGTAGGAAAATGAAAGACCGTGGTTATATTATTTCAGGTGAGCGGGACGGAAAAAAGGTTGATGGATTTGATAAAGGAAACTCTCCCTTTGAATACATGGGTGATCAGGTACGCGGACAGAAAATTGCCTTTACTACAACCAACGGAACACAGGCAATAGAAAAGTCGAAGCAAGCACGGGAAATTATTGTAGGGAGTTTTCTCAATCTCTCATCAGTCGTTCGATACTTGCTTTTTAGTCGTAATAATATTCTAATAGTTTGCGCGGGTTGGAAAGGAAAGGTGAATTTAGAAGATTCTCTGTTTGCTGGCGCGTTAGTAGAAAAACTAAAAAATCATATTGAGCCAGATTGCGATGCTCCACTCATCGCTCAAAATTTATACAATCAATCAAAGAGTAATCTACTAGGTATTTTAGAAACCTCCAGTCACGTAAAGCGACTAAACCGACTCAACATTCATAAAGACATTGCTTTTTGTTTAACCGAGGATAAATATCATGTGGTGCCTAAATTGGTGAACAACAGTTTAGTCTGTTAGACCTCGACCTTACCTTTGCAAGGAGAGGGTACTCTCGCTCAAATTTAACTTCTTAAAGAAAGGCAAAGAATTGAATTGTCTAATTTCCTAGTTTAGGATTTTGATGATGACGATCTTTATCGCGCTCCGTTTTCTTTTCCAGATTTTTTTTAAAAGCTGTAGTTAGGTCAACTCCAGTTTGGTTGGCTAAACAAATCAATACCCACAGCACATCAGCCATTTCATCACCTAAATCTTTACTCTTATCTGATTCTTTTTCAGACTGTTCTCCATAACGCCTGGACATAATACGAGCCACCTCGCCTACCTCCTCTGTCAGCATGGCCATATTGGTCATTTCATTGAAGTAACGAACGCCATGCAATTTTATCCATTGGTCAACCTGATGCTGCGCTTCCTTAAGAGTCATGTCAAAAAAAGATTATCTATAAAGGAATATTACCATGTTTCTTTTTAGGAAGCTTCGTTGCTTTATTCTCCAACATTGCAAATGCACGAATTAACTTCTCACGAGTTTGATCGGGATAAATCACCTCATCAATGTAGCCTCTGAATGCAGCACGAAATGGATTGGCAAATTTACGCGTGTATTCATCCACCTTTTCAGTTAGTTTAGCTTCAGGGTTTTCAGCTTCCGATATTTCCTTTTTGAAAATAATTTCTGCTGCACCCTTTGCACCCATAACAGCAATCTCAGCGGTCGGCCACGCATAATTTAAATCAGCACCAATGTGTTTTGAATTCATTACATCATAAGCACCCCCATAGGCTTTGCGTGTGATCACCGTAACACGAGGCACAGTCGCTTCTGAAAATGCATACAACAACTTTGCTCCGTTGGTAATGATTGCATTCCACTCCTGATCGGTACCAGGTAAAAATCCAGGTACATCTTCAAACACTAACAGTGGAATATTAAAGCAATCACAAAACCTTACAAATCGCGCAGCCTTCACACTTGCATCAATATCCAACACACCGGCCATCGATGCGGGTTGATTGCCTACAATACCAATGCTTCTTCCCGCCAAGCGCGAAAATCCTACCACTATATTCTCAGCAAAATTTTTATGAACTTCAAAAAAGGATTGTTCATCCACCACGCCATTTATTACATCCCGAATATCGTAGGGTTGATTAGGATTAGCCGGGATAACTTCATTCAAGGCCGGTCGCGATTCATTACCCGGAGTGTATGGAAGATGGGGAACACTGTCCTCACAATTTTGAGGAACGTAACTAAACAATTGTTTAATCTGATTAATACATTCTGCTTCATTCGCACAAGCAAAATGAGTTACGCCACTTTTTGTGCTGTGCGCGGAAGCTCCACCTAATTCTTCAGCCGTTACATTCTCGTGTGTAACTGTCTTTACTACGTTTGGTCCGGTTACAAACATGAACGAAGTATTCTCCACCATGAAAATGAAATCCGTCATGGCCGGTGAATACACAGCTCCTCCAGCACACGGACCCATGATGGCTGAAATTTGCGGCACCACTCCAGAAGCCATTACGTTTCGATAAAAAATATCGGCATAGCCACCCAACGAAACCACACCTTCCTGAATGCGCGCACCCCCCGAATCATTTAGACCGATCACCGGTGCACCATTCTTCATGGCCAACTCCATAATCTTTACAATCTTCTCAGCATGAGTTTCTGAAAGCGACCCGCCAAAAACGGTGAAGTCTTGTGAGAAAACGTAAACCAACCTTCCTTGAATGGTACCATATCCGGTAATCACGCCATCACCCAGGTAATGTTCCTTATCCAATCCAAAATCTTTACTGCGATGCATTACAAATTTGCCCAACTCTTCGAAAGAACCTTCATCCAAAAGTAACTGCACCCGTTCACGTGCCGTTAGTTTACCTTTTTTGTGTTGTTGTTCTATTCGCTTCTCACCACCACCCAATAATGATTCCTGATTCTTTCTTTCTAATTCATCAAACTTAGGTTGAAGAATTTCTGAGTTCACTTTTCGCTTGGTCATATCATCATTTTGCAATTCTCAAATATACCTATTTTGATTTCAGATTTACGAAGTACAAAGTACGAATTGATCCAATGGTATTTAAATAAAAATTCAAAGTGATACATAGCGTTCTTTGCACCTTTGCGAGAAAATACTTGTTATCTTGTCGGGGTGAAAACAGAGCCGAGAAAAGTTGCTATTATTGATATGGGCACAAATACGTTCCATCTATTACTAGCGACCATTAACGAAGGTAAATTCACAATCATTCATCGCGAGAAAGTACCTGTGAAGATTGGCGTGGGCGGAATAAACCAAAACCTTATTACAGAAGAAGCCATTGCTCGGGCATTAAGCACCATGAGCGCATTTAAAAAGACAACTACAGAACAAGGCGTTAATATAATCCTGGCATTCGGCACAAGTGCGCTGCGCAATGCAACGAATGGCAAAGAAGTAGTCAAGCGAATTGAACAAGAAACCGGAATAGAAACGTTACTAATCTCCGGACTGCAAGAGGCTGAATACATTTATAGGGGCGCGAGAGCTGCCATTGCTATGGGAAATGAGACCTCACTCATTATGGATATTGGTGGCGGCAGTGTAGAGTTTATTATCGGAAATGAAAAAGAAATATTCTGGAGCCATAGTTTTGAGATTGGTGGCCAGCGGTTGTTAGAAAAATTTCAAAAGCATGATCCAATTTTACCTGATGAAAAAGAAAATCTTTTTCAATTCTTTTCTCTCGAGCTAAAATTACTCTTTGATGCGCTTAAAAACCATCACCCCACGCAGTTAATCGGATCATCAGGAACATTTGATACGTTGAGTGATATTTATTGTATGCGCAATGACCTTCCTTTGCGGGATTTATCGGAAACTCCCTTAACGTTTAAGGCTTTCGAGGAAATCTACGAAGAGTTGCTTGTGAAAGATCGTTCAGCACGAATGCAAATTCAAGGGATGATTGAAATGCGTGTGGATATGATTGTGGTGGCTTGCTGTCTAATAAAGTTTTTGCTATCAAACTATTCATTTCAACAAATCAGAGTTTCGTCTTATTCGCTCAAGGAAGGAGTCCTTGCAAGTTTAACCGAAAATGAAAAAATCGCCCGAATCTAATACCCGGGCGATTTATAAATTTCTACGTTTTTATAATCCCGTAATCTGCTTATCCTTAGGATACTTTACTTCAAACTTATACGTAAGTTTTCTGGTTTCATTAGGCTTCAATTCTAATTCCCAGATTAACTTTCCTGTTTGCTTATTGTATTGAGCCCCTCCATTATCCAATATCGCCACTTCAATTTGCGTATTCTGAGATACCGGAATCTGATCTTCTACGGTAATCCTAATCGCCTCTGATTTAGTGTTACGCAAAGAAATCTCCCAGGCATAATTCTCCCTCTTGGTTGACCCGATAAAGTTGCGCGAAGTAAGGTCTTTCACTTTTTCTCTCTTCACCACAATTCGCTTATCGCGCCCCAGCGAAACAGAAAGTGTATCCTTGATATTATTAGGATCAATAAATGATTTTCCCACGAAAGTGCCTTCAAAGAAAATGTTTGCTTCGCCTGGCAATAAATTATACTCTTCCCAACCTGTAGCCTTGGCAATCAAAAATGCATCGGTATCCAACTTAGGTGCTACTGAATAAATATATTCAGACTTCATATCATGCGTTTTAATATCCACTACAGTGGGCTTAGCCGAAGAAGAAACGGTATAAGGCAAAGAAATGTCAAACTCAGTATTTAAAGAAGTCTGAACGGTCGTTACATATTCAGACATACTCTTAGCCTCGGCCATCTCTTCACGATCCATAGCAATTTCACTAGGCGCGCTTGCGCTTCTCATAGCCGCACCAGCATATGATTTTTTAAGTTTCATCTGATCATACACGATCGGATTGTAGAAATCCAGATACCATGAATATAGCTCAGGTTTTAATCCACTTTGGTTTGGATTGGCAGTTGACAACTTAAGCTTAACATTCTTCCATTCCTCACCCGTACTTTGAAACACATTTGCCTTGTAGCTTAACTGAACGGGATTCTTAGTATTGATTGCACGCAAATCATAAATCGCATGCCAACCCGCATTCGCCACCACATACTTGATTTGAAAATCTGCTGATGTAGCTGCATCTGCCGAAACACTCACTACTATTTCACTCGTGTTTCTTCGATACAATTCATTTTGGTCATTGACCTGAGCATTTAGTTTAACAATGCGCTCATTAATTTTCTTAATCTTTTCATCTTGCTTCATGCGAGAAGAAACAATATCCCCTAATCGACTGCGATAGAAATCAGCCATTGCTTTTAATTCTGCAACGGTTAGATTTTGATTCGTGCCACCAATTTTTTGATTACTTAATAACATCTGCTCCTCCTTATTCAAAATCTCCTTTTGACTTTGCTCTAAGATTACCTGACGTTGAAGTGTTTCGAGGGAGTCTTTTAATACTTTGAGCGACTTAGGCATATTAAACTCGTTCAAAAAATTCTGTTGATGACTGATCCCCAGAATAACAAAGTTTCCCTTACCACTTACCTGAATGCTCTCGGGATCTAACATCGAAGTTAAACCTGTTACTATCAAATTGGTTTTACCACTTTCAATTCGGGTTTTTCCTTCGCGTGTTACCTGTGCCTTATTTAAAAATACGGTTACATCGGTGATCTTAGAATCAATCGGTTTATCGGGCTGACCGACTGCCATTAACGAACTGACTACTAATGCTGTTGATACAAGTTGATTTTTCATTTGAATTTTAGATTTTGGTAGTAAGATGCGTCTCCTTGTAAATTTCCATAATTAGCATGGATAATTTTTAGTAAAATCTTGATTATTACCACCAATCGATGACTTTTGTACCATGAATGAACTTACGCTCCCCTACACTCAATTAAAGCAATTTGCCATTGATATTTTCTTGAAAATAAACTGTTCGAAAAGCGAAGCTACGTTAGCGGCTGAAGTCCTACTGAATGCAGACTTGCGCGGTATTGATTCACATGGCCTTGCCCGATTATCCGGCTACGTGCGACTATGGGAAGCAAAACGAATTAACAGTACACCCAATGTTCAAGTAATTCATGAAACCCCAAGTACAGCTGTGGTTGATGGTGACGGTGGATTAGGTTTAGTGGTGGCTCCTAAAGCCATGCAAATTGCCATTGAGAAAGCTAAAAATGTGGGCACCGGCTGGGTGGCTGTAAAGAATTCAAATCATTTTGGTATTGCTGGACATCACGCTATGATGGCATTAGAACATGATATGATTGGAATGGCTATGACCAATGCAAGTCCGTTAGTGGCTCCTACTTTTTCTGTTGAACGTCTCTTAGGCACTAATCCAATATGTGTAGCTATTCCAGCAGGAGAACAACCTGCCTTTGTTGCTGACTTTGCAACTACAACAGCTGCTAATGGTAAACTTGAAATCTTGCAGCGCAAAAATCAGGATGCTCCTGAAGGTTGGATACAAAAGAAAGATGGTAGCATATCAACTAATGCTAATGAACTTAAAGATGGAGGAGCACTAGTTCCTCTCGGTAGTGATCGCGAGCATGGAAGTCATAAAGGATTTTGTTTGGGTGCATGGGTGGATATTTTTTCTGCTGTACTAAGTGGCGCAAACTATGGCCCGTGGGTTCCTCCGTTTGTAAGTTTTCTTGCCCCGCCTTCCGATCCAGTAGGCGATGGTATTGGTCATTTTTTTGGTGCGATGCGTGTAGATGCCTTCAGGACTACCAAAGACTTTAAGCATCACATGGACAATTGGATCACCCGTTTCCGTGCTGCGAAAACTATTGAAGGACAAGATCATTTAATCATACCTGGCGATCCGGAAAGGGAAAGTGAGAAAGAGCGCAGAAAGAATGGCATTCCTTTAAATGACAAAGTGGTGGAAGACCTGAAGGAGTTAGGAAAGAAATTTGCCCTAAGTTTTTGAGCTAATAGCCTCTGTGATCTTATCTTGAAAATCCACCTGCTGTAATAAACAAACGAAAAACCCATGGTGACGCAAAAGCACCATTTCGTTTATCATAAAGCACATCATAAAGCCCCATTATATTGAGGGCAGCATTTTTACTTATGGGCGCGGTGTATCCTAATCCGATAGGCAAACGATGAAAGGTTCTACGAAATGAGTTATCGAAAGCAGGAACACTGATGGTAGAGTATTCCGCATAAGCGAATAACTTTCCAAAGTTATAGCGTGTGAAAGGACTAACACCGTATTGATGAAGCCTGACTTTCTGATCTGGATAACTTAAGTAGGTATAATTGATAGTAACACCGGCTGACCAATTCTGTGTAATGTTATACCCTACCAAGGGATTGACATAAATTGCAAAATATCGATTTCCGTAAAAATCATTCCCTCCGCCAAGGCTTCCTCCACCACCGAAATAGATTCGCTCAGAGAATGGTATAGATTGTCCTTGCTGAGCATAGGCTATTCCTAGTGCGAATATCAAAACAATTAATAGAATTAACTTCTTCACGCTATTCTTCTTCAATGATAAAAATATCTTCTGTTTCCTTTTTCATTAAATATTTCTCGCGTGCAAATTTCTCTAGCAACTCTTTATTCGTCATCAATTCGGTGCGATCTTTTTCTACCTCATTAATCTTCTCCAGATAAAATTCTTTCTCATTCTCTAAGCTTCCAAGTTTAGTAGTCATCTTAAAACGAGAAATCAAATCATTGGAATCCAGAAACATCATCCAAGTAAAAAAACAGATACCGGTTACAAAATAAAAGTTCTTGAGGATGGGTGGGAGCTTTTTGAACATACTAAGTTTAAAAAATGGTTCTACGAAGATAGAAATTAAAACCTGTATATAGCAAATCAGGCCTTTCGGCCTGATTTATTCTAAGATTTAATCAATTTCCATTCTTGTGAGAATGCTTCATTATGAGTCTCCTTATCGAAGGCAGTCAACTTCATAATTGACTTACTTTTGAGCTGCAATTTTACATCATACTCTTTAGAGGTTACAGGATCCACATAGGTTCCTCTACAGATTTTAAAGAATCCCACCCGAAGGTTTTCAACCACCCTTACTCCAAGAATGGAGTTATTGAGACTATCCGCCCACACCACTGAGCCCTGAAAAACGGAATCCACATCATACATTAGGATCCGGACATTGAGGTGTTCGTTAAACCACACCCCTACAAGACTGTGCTGAAAGTCAGCATCTGAAAACTGTTCGCGCACGATGAATAGGATTAATCCCCCAGCCACCACCAGAATGAGCACAAACGAAACCATCATCATATTTCCTTCCATAATCTCGAGACACTTCGTTTAGTCGAGTATCCCTTTCACTCTTATGGCAATAATCAAACTGGTTTTATTTTGAGAGCTCCATTCCAAAAAAATGATTGAATTTGCTCCAAAAATGAACTTTTTAGAAATAATTGGATAAACATAGAATCCCATATCACACCTAATTGAGATCACTTTTCCCAAAATAGGAAAGGATCCGCTCTAAAAAGCAAAGGCCAGGCAAATTGCCTGGCCCTCAATCTTATTCCCTCAATGACTAAAAATTCTTTCCTGGAAAGTAAGCCGTTTCTCCGAGCTCTTCTTCGATGCGGATAAGTTGATTGTACTTCGCCATCCTGTCTGAACGTGAAGCAGAACCTGTTTTAATCTGACCAGTGTTTAATGCAACTGCTAAGTCAGCAATTGTGCTATCTTCTGTTTCGCCAGAGCGATGAGACATGATGCTCTTGTAGCTATTGCGCTTAGCTAAGTTAACTGCATTAATTGTCTCAGTAAGCGAACCAATCTGATTTACTTTTACAAGGATGGAATTGGCTACTCCCATATCAATTCCCTTTTGCAAGAAATCAACATTGGTTACAAACAAATCATCACCTACTAACTGCACTTTATCTCCGATTTTATCAGTCAACCCTTTCCAACCTGTCCAATCTTCTTCGGCCATACCATCTTCAATAGAAATGATTGGATATTTCTTAGCCCACTTAGCCCAATACTCCACCATCTCTTCCGACTTCAATTTCTTACCATCTGATTTTTTGAAGATGTAGCTCTTTGATTTTGCATCATAGAACTCTGAGCTGGCTGCATCCATCGCTATAAAAATATCAACTCCCGGTTTGAAGCCTGCTTTCTCAATTGCCTTTAATACAATTTCAATTGCCTCTTCGTTTGATTTAATATTTGGAGCAAATCCACCTTCATCACCCACATTAGTTGAAAAACCTTTTTCATGAAGCACCTTCTTCAACGTATGAAATACTTCAGTACCCATTCGAAGTGAGTCTGAAAATGTATCGGCCTTAACAGGCATTACCATAAATTCCTGAAAATCGATGGAGTTATCGGCATGGCTTCCACCATTCAAAATATTCATCATCGGCACAGGCAATGTATTTGCATTAACACCACCAATGTAACGGTATAATGATTGGCCAGCTTCCATCGCGGCAGCCTTTGCTGCTGCTAATGAAGTACCAAGAATTGCGTTTGCTCCTAGCTTTCCTTTATTTGGAGTTCCGTCTAATTCAATCATAACCTTGTCAATCAGGTTCTGATCGAATACAGAAAGCCCCACTACTTCAGAAGCAATTTTTGAGTTTACATTTTCAACCGCCTTGAGCACACCTTTGCCCATGTACTTTTTCTTATCTCCATCACGCAATTCTACTGCTTCGTGCGTTCCTGTTGATGCTCCCGATGGAACTGCTGCACGACCAAAGGCTCCACTTTCAGTAACTACATCTACTTCGATAGTTGGGTTGCCACGGCTATCAAAAATTTGGCGGGCAAAAATTCCTTCAATTAAACTCATGATTATTTAGATTTTAGATTTACGAATTATAATGCTACAGTCATTACTTAACTAGTTCTTCTTCCCTTACCATCTCAAGAAATTGATCAAACAAATATCTTGAGTCATGCGGGCCTGGCGAAGCTTCGGGATGGTACTGAACTGAAAAAGCTTTTTTGCTCTTCAACCGGATTCCCATAATCGTATTGTCATTCAAATGAATGTGGGTTACTTCTACATCTGGATTATTCTCAACGTCTTTTTCGCTTACCGCGAAGCCGTGGTTCTGCGATGTCATTTCACTCAATCCTGAAATTAAATTTTTTACCGGATGATTTAATCCACGATGACCATGATGCATCTTGTATGTTGAGATACCACAAGCAAGGGCCAGTAATTGATGCCCTAAACAAATTCCAAAAACTGGTTTATCAGCAGCTAGAATATCTTTAACAGTTTTAATTGCATACGCCATTACCGATGGATCGCCAGGGCCGTTGGAAATAAAATATCCGTGTGGTTCCCATTTATCCATTTCTGCAAATGTCGTTTTAGCCGGGAAAATCTGAACATAACAATCGCGGTTAGCAAGATTTTTTAGGATATTAGTTTTAATACCAACATCCAAAGCAGCAATTTTTATGGATGCATTAGGATCGCCAAAGAAATAAGATTTCTGAGTGCTTACAATAGAGGATAGCTCCAATCCATCCATAGAGGGAACCTTTGCTAGCTCAACCTTCATTTGATCCGGTGTAAGTTCAGAAGAAATCAAGGCATTCATCGCACCCTTGCTTCGTATATAACGCACCAGTTTGCGAGTGTCCAAATCGGCAATGCCTACTACATTATTCTTCTCTAAATATTGTTGCAGGCTTTCTGTGGCCGTCTTGCGACTATATCCCTCTGAAAACTCATTTACTACAATGCCACTGATTTTTGGCCCATTTGATTCTTGTTCATCGACAACCGTCCCATAGTTACCGATATGAGCGGTCGTGTTTACAATGATTTGCCCGTAATACGATGGATCAGTGTAAATCTCCTGATAACCCGTCATTCCAGTATTAAAACAAATCTCGCCACCGGAAGTACCAATTTTACCAATGGCTTTGCCTTCAATCAGAAGTCCATCGGCAAGAAGTAAATATGCTTTTGTGTTCAAATTATAGTGGTTAAATGGTTTGCAAAAATACCGTGTTTAAAAGGGTTGTACGCTACTTTCAAAGTTAAAATTTTAACAACCGATTTCGAAGGTGGAATAGCAATAAAAAAGGGATTGAACTTTCGCCCAATCCCTTCTATATAGATCAAAAGATACACTTAGTCTTTCTTTTTAGCAGTTTTCTTAGCTGCCTTCTTTGGCTTCTTTTCTGTGTCTTCTGAAGCGGTTGCTTCTTCAGCTACTTCCTCTACAGTTTCGCCACCCTCTTTTTTGCTCTTCCTGCCTCTACGGGTTTTAGCCTTTTTCTCCGCTCCATCCTTCTTGTAGATGTCGTTGAAATCAACCAATTCCATTAAGCACATTTCCGCAGCATCGCCCAATCTGGCATCGCCAAATTTAATGATACGTGTGTAACCTCCTGGACGGTCGGCTGTGCGACCTGCTACTTCACCAAATAAAGCCGTTACCGACTCTTTGTTTTGGAGATAAGCCATTACAGTTCTTCTTGAGTGTGTTGTGTTATCCTTTGCTTTTGTAATCAAAGGCTCAACATACTTTCTCAAGGCTTTAGCTTTGGCTACCGTAGTCGTAATTCGCTTGTGCAGAATTAACGAAGATGCCATATTCGAAAGTAACGCATGACGATGCGCTGACTGTCTTCCGAGGTGATTTATTTTTTTACCGTGTCTCATGATTAATCTTCATCGAGTTTATACTTGGAAAGATCCATACCGAACGTAAGGTTCTTTTCCGCTACTAATTGCTCTAATTCTGCCAATGACTTCTTACCAAAGTTTCTGAACTTCATCATATCTGAAATATCCAACTGAACCAAATCTCCTAATGACTTAACATCCGCTGATTTCAAGCAGTTGTAAGCACGTACAGAAAGATCTAAGTCATGCAATGAAGTTTTAAGAAGTTTGCGCATATGCAGCATTTCCTCATCCACTTGCTCAACTTCGCTATCCTTACCGGTTTCTAGTTCAATAGACTTATCAGAGAATAATCTGAAGTGTTGAATCAAGATGAACGCTGCACCTTCCAATGCCTTTTCGGGATGGATTGAACCGTCTGTTTCGATATCGATCAACAACTTTTCGTAGTCAGTCTTTTGTTCAACACGGGTGTTCTCCACGCTGTATTTTACATTTTTAACAGGGGTAAAAATGGCATCGATTGGAATGAATCCAAAAACCTGCTCATTTGGCTTATTCTCCTCTGCTGGTAAATAACCTCTTCCCTTTTCAATAGTAAGTTCAATTTCGAATTGGGCAGTTTCATCTAAATTACAGATCACATGATCTCCATTCAAGATTTCAAATGCTGAAGTGAATTTTGCAATATCCCCTGCTTTGAATTCCTTTTGCTTCTTAATCGTTACAACAATCTTGCTATCAAAATTGTCAGACACTTTTTTGAAACGAACCTGCTTTAAGTTCAAAATGATTTCCGCAACATCTTCTACAACTCCTTCAATGGTAGAAAACTCATGCAATACCCCAGGAACTTTAATTCCGGTAATGGCATACCCCTCCAGCGAAGAAAGAAGAATTCTTCTTAACGCGTTTCCGATCGTAACACCATATCCTTTTTCCAAAGGTTTGAAGGTAAAAAGGCCATGGAAGTCATCTGACTTCTCCATTACCACTTTTTCCGGCATTTGAAATGCTAATATTGACATAACGTTTTGATTAAGGTTAAGAATTACTTCGAGTACAATTCAACGATTAACTGCTCGTTGATATTTTCTGGAATGTCCTGACGAAGCGGTAGGTTAATAATCTTTCCTTCCATTTCACCACTTTCCCACTCAAGCCAATTATATTTTTTTGCGCTTTGAACTGCTAATGAATTTGTGATCGTCTCCAGTGATTTAGACTTCTCGCGTACACCCACAATATCGCCAGCTTTTAAGTTCGCAGATGGAATATTCAACACTTCACCATTTACAGTGATGTGCTTGTGAACAACCAATTGACGAGCTGCCCTGCGTGTAGGAGCTACACCCAAACGATATACCATGTTATCAAGACGAGACTCCAGCATTTGCAACAATACTTCGCCAGTAACGCCTTTCTTACGTGAGGCTTTGTCAAAAATATTCTCAAACTGGCGTTCTAACACGCCATAAATAAATTTTGCCTTTTGCTTCTCAGCCAACTGAATTGCGTATTCAGACTGCTTGCGTCTCTTTCCTTTACCGTGCATGCCCGGAGGATAGTTCTTCTTAAGAAGTGCCTTGCTATCACCCAGAATAGGTTCATTAAACCTTCTTGAGATTCTCGCTTTAGGGCCTGTGTATCTTGCCATGACTTATCTTTGACTTTATATTTTAAACTCTTCTTTTCTTAGGCGGACGGCATCCGTTGTGCGGGATTGGAGTCATGTCTTTAATGATCATCACTTCAATGCCTGAGGCCTGAATGCTACGAATAGCAGATTCTCTTCCTGCACCTGGGCCGATTACAAAAACTTCTACTTTACGCAATCCCAATTCAAAGGCTTTAGTTGCACACTCCTGCGCTGCAACCTGAGCTGCATACGGAGTGTTTTTCTTGGATCCTTTGAATCCCATCTTTCCTGCAGACGCCCATGATATTACCTGACCAGTTGAATTAGTCATTGAGATGATAATATTATTAAACGTAGCTCGCACGTGTGCCTGGCCAATAGCCTCCACAGTTACAACGCGCTTCTTACTTTTATCTTTCTTCTTTTCAACGGGTGCTGCCATACAGAAAAGTTTATTATGCTTATTTAATTATTAACCTTTAGTCGCCTTCTTCTTATTCGCTACCGTCTTACGTTTTCCTTTACGTGTACGGGCATTGTTCTTAGTGGTCTGTCCACGCACAGGCAATCCTCTGCGATGACGCAATCCACGATAACAACCAATATCCATCAAGCGTTTTACACTCAACTGAACCTCTGATTTCAAGGCACCTTCAATTTTGAATTGTTCCGCTATAGCGGCACGAATCGCATTTGATTCCTCATCATTCCATTCCTTGGCCTTCTTGTCCCAGGTTACTCCTACTTGCGTAAGAATTCGTTGAGCAGACCTACGGCCGATACCGTAAATGTATGTAAGGGCAATTTCGCCTCTTTTATTATCGGGAATATCTACACCAGCAATACGTGCCATAATTATCCTTGTCTTTGTTTATACCTTGGATTCTTTTTGTTAATCACAAACAACTTGCCTTTGCGCCTGATGATCTTGCAATCGGCACTCCGCTTTTTTATTGATGCTCTTACTTTCATAACCTATTTATATCTAAAAGTTATTCTTCCTTTTGTTAAATCGTAAGGCGACATTTCTAACCTTACTTTATCTCCCGGCAATATGCGGATGTAATGCATCCTCATCTTACCAGAAATATGAGACAATACCTCATGTCCATTTTCCAGTTGTACCCGAAACATTGCGTTTGACAATGCTTCCAAAATGGTACCGTCTTGCTCTATCGACTTTTGTTTCGCCACTTATACGAATAATTTAGTTCTATATACTCGTGAGTCGTTAAAACCTCCGTTCTCTCTTTGTGAACCACCACTGTATGCTCAAAGTGAGCAGACGGCTTGCGATCCGATGTGCGGATTGTCCACCCATCTTTTTCCTGCACTACGTTTTTCGTTCCCATGTTGATCATCGGTTCAATGGCAAACACCATTCCACCCGACAACTTCACTCCCTTACCCTTCTTACCATAATTGGGCACTTCCGGGTCTTCATGTAAATCTTTTCCTACCCCGTGACCAACCAGCTCCCTCACCACTCCGTATCCGAATTGCTCGACATAATTCTGTATCGCAAAACTTACATCCCCCATTCGGTTGCCAACTTTCGCCTGGGCAATCCCCAACAAAAGAGACTCGTAGGTTCGGTTAAGAAGTTTCAACACATCTTCACTTACTTTCGGAAGTGGATACGTGTAGGCTGAATCGCTATGGAAGCCTTTAAACTTCACACCGCAATCCACTGAAACGATATCGGCCTCCTTCAACTCGTAGTCACCCGGAAAACCATGGACTACAATTTCATTAACCGAAATACACAAGGCGGATGGAAACCCGTGGTAATTCTTAAATGAAGGTGAACCTCCATGATCAAGAATAAACTCCTCGGCAACCTGATCCAGTTCTTTGGTTTTCACTCCCGGTTTTACCCGTTTAGCTACTTCTCCGTGTGCCTTTCCTAAAATCTGGGCACTCTCCCTAATAATCTGAATCTCCTCGTCCGTCTTGTAGCGAATCATTCAACTTCAAGCCGCAGCAAACTGAGAACGTCCCTTCACTCTACCTGATTTCATCATCCCTTCATAATGCCTCATCAATAAGTAGCTCTCTATTTGTTGAAGTGTGTCTAACACAACACCCACCAAAATCAATAGAGAAGTACCACCGTAGAATTGAGCAAAATTCTGTGTGATTCCTGCCTTCACTGCAAATGCAGGAAGTATGGCAACCGCAGCTAAGAAAATAGCACCTGGTAAAGTAATCTTTGATAAAATACTGTCGATAAACTCAGCAGTTTGTTTACCCGGCTTAATACCCGGAACAAAGCCACCGTTTCTTTTTAAGTTATCAGCAATGTCGTTCGATGGAACTGTAATCGCTGTGTAGAAAAATGTAAAGATCAAAATCAAGATGGCGAACAAAAGATTGTATTGCCATGATGTAAAATCTGCAAAGGTTGAACCTACGTAGGCACCCAAGTCGCTATCCTGCCATATCTGAGCCAACAACGGTGGGATAAACATTAATGCCTGAGCAAAGATGATTGGCATTACACCAGCTGAATTAAGCTTCAACGGTATGAAATCGCGCTTGCCTCCATACAGTTTATTTCCAACAACCTGCTTAGCATATTGAACCGGAATTCTTCGTGTAGCTTGTGTAAGGGCAATAACTCCTACCACTACAAAGAACAAGGCTAGTACTTCTAATATGAAGAGTAACAGGCCGTTCATCCCTTTTGCATCAATTTCTTGATAGATAGCTGCCGGGAAACGCGATACGATACCAATCATAATCAACATACTGATACCATTTCCAATTCCCTTATCAGTAATTCGTTCGCCAAGCCACATACAAAACATGGTACCGGCAATTAGAATGATGATCGAAGACACAGTAAAGAATAAACCAGGAGTCAATACTGCTTCTGGAGCAATGGTAGCGCGGATGTAACCGTACGATTGTGCCGCAGTAATAATGATTGTAAGAATCCGTGTGAACTGATTAAGTTTCTTACGACCACTTTCACCTTCTTTTTGAAGTTTTGTGAAATGAGGAACAGCAACCGTTAATAACTGCACAACGATAGATGCCGAAATGTAAGGCATGATCCCCAATGCAAAAATTGACGCCCTACTAAATGATCCGCCAAGGAACGTGTTTAATAAGTCGAAAATACCACCTTGGTTTCCACCAATTTGTTCTAAGATCACAGGATCAACACCAGGCAACACAATATAAGATCCTAATCTGAAAATGATTAGAAATCCAATTGTATTCAAGATGCGAACCCGAAGGTCTTCGATCGAAAAAATGTTCTTTATGGTTGTAAAGAAACGCTTCATTATTTCACAGTTGTTGCGGTACCGCCTACGTTTTCAATTGCCTTAGTAGCAGTAGTTGAAAATGCGTGAGCTTCTACACTTACTTTTGATTTCAATTCTCCTCTTCCCAAAATCTTCACGCTGTCCTTCTTGCCAACAATTCCGTTGTCAACCATCACCTGAATAGTAATAGCAGGAGCTTTAGTTTTTTGAGCTAACTCTTCCAAAGCATCCAAATTGATTGCCTTGAAATAAATTTTGTTATTGTTCTTAAAGCCAAACTTTGGAATTCGTCTTTGAAGCGGCATTTGACCACCTTCAAATCCAAACTTCTTGGAATAACCAGAACGTGACTGAGCACCCTTGTGTCCACGGCCCGCAGTGCTTCCACCAGAACCTTGTCCTCTTCCGAGACGCTTATTATTTTTTACCGATCCTTCTGCCGGCTTGAGTGTGTGCAGCTTCATCTTATAATTCGGTTACGCTCACTAAATGCTTTACTTTATTTACCATTCCTTTAATCTGAGGAGTATATTCTACTTCTACAGAACGGTGTACTCTTCCTAATCCCAATGATTGAATAGTTCTCAATTGAGTATCAGGTCTTTTTATAGTACTGCGGGTTTGAGTAATTCTAACTTTTGCCATAACTCTTATCCGTTAAAAACTTTAGACAATGAAACTCCACGGTTACGTGCGATTGTTTGAGGATCGCGCATCGTTGTCAATGCTTTGAAAGTTGCCTTCACCACGTTGTGTGGATTTGAAGATCCTTTCGACTTAGCTAACACATTATGAATACCTGCGCTTTCTAATACGGCACGCATAGCACCCCCTGCAATTACACCAGTACCCGGAGAAGCTGGCTTCAATAAAACAAAACCACCTCCAAATTTTCCAAGCGAATCATGAGGAACCGTTCCTTTAATAATAGGAACCTTAACCAAATGCTTCTTAGCATCATCAATCCCTTTTGTGATTGCGTCTGTTACTTCATTGGCTTTTCCCAATCCATATCCAACAACACCATTACCATCTCCAACTACTACAATGGCAGCGAAACTGAATCTTCTACCACCTTTCACCACTTTAGCTACACGCTGGATGGCAACAACCTTTTCCTTTAGGTCGATTTCACTTGCCTTTACTGTGCTGACGTTACTTTGTGTCATGCTTTAAAATTTTAAGCCTCCCTCTCTGGCTCCTTCGGCCAAAGCTTTGATGTTACCATGATAAAGATATCCGTTGCGATCAAACACAACTTCCTGAACTCCACTTGCCACTGCCTTCTCAGCCACTTTCTTTCCAACGTTTTTAGAGATCGTCATGTTTACACCACCTTTCTTATCTAATTCAATAGATGAAGAAGCGGTGATTGTCAGACCTTTTGAATCATCTATAAGTTGAGCATAGATAACTTTATTGCTGCGGAAAATTGACAAGCGTGGACGGCTACTGGTTCCTTCCAACTTCTTGCGAATTCCTTTTTTTATTCTGGTTCTTCTGTCCTTAATGTTTGCCATAATCAGTTATTATTTAGCAGCTGCTTTACCAGCTTTTCTACGAACAAACTCACCCACAAAACGAATACCCTTGCCTTTGTAAGGTTCAACGCTACGCAATGATTTAATCTTTGCAGCAACTTGTCCTATCAACTGCTTATCAATACCCTCTAAAATAATAGTCGGATTTTGACCTTTTTCCTGAATGGCTTGTACTTTAAGTTCTGGAGGAATACCCACAATCACACTGTGCGAGTATCCTAAACTTAAATCAAGTACGTTACCTTGTGCAACGGCTTTGTAACCAACACCGATTAATTCAAGTTGAGCTTTGTACCCTGTGCTAACTCCTTCCACCATATTAGCTATCAATGCGCGGTATAATCCGTGCATAGCCTTATGCCTTTTTTGTTCTGTTGGGCGTTGAACTACAATAGCACCTTCTTCAAGTACTATTTTGAAGTCAGTGTCAATCACTTGCTTCAATTCACCCTTTGGACCTTTCACGGTCACTTTATGATCGCTATCCGAGAAGGTGAATGTTACACCTTTGGGAAGCTCTATTGGTAATCTACCTATTCGTGACATGACTGATCAATTAATAGATGTAACACAAAACCTCACCACCTACATTAAGAGCTTTCGCTTCTTTATCCGTAATCACACCTTTCGATGTTGAAAGAATGGCAATACCTAAACCATTCAATACTTTTGGAAGGCTATCGGAGCTTTTGTATTGACGAAGTCCAGGCGAGCTAACGCGCTGAAGTTTCGTAATAGCCGACTCCTTGGTTTCCGGATTATACTTCAACGCAATTTTAATATTGCCTTGCTTGTTTGAGGTGTCCTCAAACATATAATTCAGGATATACCCTTTATCAAAAAGAACCTTGGTAACCTCCTTCTTAATATTAGAAGCAGGAACCTCCACCACGCGGTGACGTGCCTTGATCGCGTTACGCAACCGGGTCAAATAATCTGCTATTGGATCAGTTGTTTTCATTTCACTTATTTAAAAAAGCAAACCCGTTTTTTTGAACGGGCTGCAAAGATATATAACAATTTCTGTTATTCAAACTGTTACTCGGTTTCGGTTTAGCCTGTTAAGGGTGCCCCGACCTGAATACTCAGCAACCAAATATGTTAGAAAGCCTTTTTTACCAGCTTGCCTTAGTTAATCCTGGGATTTTACCATCATTTGCCATTTGACGGAATTGATTCCGGCAGATACCAAATTTGCTCATGTAGCCTCTTGGGCGACCGGTTAGCTTGCAACGGCTGCGCAAACGCACGGCCGAAGAACTTCTTGGTAGTTTATCTAACGCAGTCCAGTCTCCAGCTTCTTTCAAAGCCTTACGCTTAGCTGCATAGCGAGCTACCAACTTTTCCTTTTTCTTGTCTCTTGCGATGATTGATAATTTTGCCATCGAATTAATTAATTTTTAGCTACAAATGGCATACCCAACGACTTAAGCAACTCATAGCTTTCTTCATCAGAAGCTGCTGACGTTACAAACGTGATATCCATGCCGTTTATCTTATTTACCTTATCGATTGAAATCTCAGGGAAAATGATCTGTTCTTTTACTCCCAAGGTATAATTTCCACGTCCGTCAAATCCTTTGTCGCTTACGCCTTTGAAATCACGCACGCGGGGAAGTGCAACATTCATCAAACGATCCATGAATTCATACATGCGATCGCCACGAAGAGTAACCTTAACGCCAATCGCCTGATTAGAACGAAGCTTAAAGTTCGAAATGTCTTTCTTCGAACGAGTCGCTACCGCCTTCTGACCGGAGATTGTTGTAATCTCTTCCAAACCAACATCAATCAATTTCTTGTCTGCTACTGCAGCACCAAGTCCTTTATTGATACAAATTTTTTCCACTTTGGGTACCTGCATTACTGACTTATACTGAAACTTGTCTTTCAGGCCAGGAACGATTTCCTTGAGGTACTTTTCCTTTAATCTTGGAGTTGCCATTATTTAATAAATTCTCCTGTTTTCTTTGAATATCTCTGCAGCTTACCTTTTTCGTTAAGCTTTCTTCCTGTGCGTGTTGGCTTGTCGTTAGATGGCTCAACCAACATCAGGTTACTGATGTGAATTGTTCCTTCCATTTTCTTAATGCCACCTTCAGGCTTTCCAGCAGAAGGCTTCTGGTGTTTTGTCACCATGTTGATTCCTTCTACAATAGCCCGGTTCTTCTCAGTAAGAATTTCTAAAACGGTACCCGTCTTAGTTTTATCATTACCAGATAACACCACTACTTTATCTCCTTTTTTAATATGCAGTTTAGCCTGCTTGTTGAATTTCCTTTCCATAGCTTATAATACTTCAGGGGCTAATGAAATAATCTTCATGAACTGCTTCTCTCTTAGCTCGCGCGCTACGGGGCCGAAAATACGGGTACCACGTGGTTCGTCCTGAGCATTTAAAAGAACAGCTGCGTTATCTTCAAAGCGGATGTATGAACCATCCTTTCTTCTGATTTCCTTTTTTGTGCGTACAATCACCGCTTTTGAAACGGTTCCTTTTTTAATCTGGCTGGTAGGAATTGCTGACTTTACAGTAACAACAATTGTATCCCCTACGCTGGCTGAAGCTCTTCTTGTGCCTCCTAATACGTGAACGCAAAGAACTTCTTTTGCTCCACTATTATCTGCAACGGTAAGCCTACTTTCTGTTTGTATCATGGTTACTTCGCTTTTTCGATAATTTCAACCAATCTCCATCTCTTGTTCTTACTAGTGGGGCGTGTTTCCATGATACGAACTGTATCTCCGATACCTGCCTCATTTTTTTCATCATGTGCCATGAACTTGGTTGTTTGGTTCATGAACTTACCATAGATAGGGTGTTTTACTTTGCGATCAATCGCGATAGTAATTGACTTAGTCATTTTGTTACTGACTACTTTCCCTACTTTCTCCTTTCTTAGGTTTCTAGTTGCTGTCTCCATGAGAAATTACTTCTGAGTTTCTTTTGCTTTCAATTCTGTTTTTAGACGCGCAATCAATCTACGAGTCTCTTTTATTCTCATTGGGTTTTCGATAGCGGAAACCTGATGAGCAAACTTTAGTTTGCGCAATGCTTCGTTCTCGCTGCCCAGTTTCTCAGTAAGCTCCACCAAAGTCAATCCTTTAATCTCTGCGTTTTTCATTTTGATGCTTGTTCAACGTAATCTCTTCTTACTGTAAAGCGTGTTTTAATCGGCAACTTACCATCGGCCAAAGCCAACGCTTCTTTTGCAGTTGCCATGGTTACTCCACCTGCTTCAAACAGAATGGTGCCTGGCTTAATAACTGCTACCCAATATTCAGGAGCTCCCTTACCCTTACCCATCCGCACTTCAGCAGGCTTCTTGGTAATTGGCTTGTCAGGGAAAATACGAATCCACACCTGACCTTCACGCTTCATAGCGCGGGTAACAGCTACACGAGCTGCTTCTAACTGACGGGCTGTAATCCACCCTGGTTCCAGGGCTTTCAGTGCAAATGATCCGAAAGCAATAGAGTGACCCCGTGTGGCCAAGCCCTTCACTTTTCCTTTTTGCATTTTTCTGAACTTCGTCCGCTTAGGCTGTAACATGATTTACTCCTTTTATAACTTTCCTTAAATTATTTTCTTGCACCTCTTCTATCGCCACCTGCGCCTTGCTCTCTTCTCGGGCCACGTTCGTTTCTTCCACCACGGTCACCACCTCTTCTTCTATCACCACCACCGCCTGGTTGGCCACCTTTATTCTCTCCAGCTGCATTGCTTACGATGCCTACATTAGGAGACAAATCGCGCTTACCATATACTTCGCCTTTGAAAATCCACACTTTGATTCCAATCTTTCCGTAGATGGTTTGAGCTTCAGAAATTGCATAATCAATATCTGCGCGCAATGTGTGAAGTGGAATCCGTCCTTCTTTATATTGTTCAGTACGCGCCATTTCGGCACCAGCCAAACGACCCGACAATTTCACTTTTATTCCTTCAGCACCTACTCGCATCGTTGCAGCAATTGCTTGCTTCATGGCTCTTCGGTAAGAAATCCTTGCTTCCAACTGCTGCGCAATTGACTCACCTACTAATCTTGCATCCAATTCAGGGCGCTTTATTTCATAGATGTTGATTTGAACATCCTTATTAGTAAGCTTCTTAAGCTCTTCCTTAATTTTATCAACTTCATTTCCACCTTTTCCAATCACAACACCCGGGCGGGCAGTATGAATAGTAAGCGTGATTCTCTTTAACGTTCGTTCAATTACAACTTTAGAGATACCCCCTTTTTGAATGCGGGCATCAATATATTTTCTGATCTTTTGATCTTCAACCAATTTGTCAGCAAATGATTTTCCACCAAACCAGCTAGAGTCCCATCCACGGACAATGCCTAATCTGAAACCAACCGGGTTAATCTTTTGTCCCATTATTCTTTTGTTTCTTTTGCGTTTGACTTCTTAGCCGCTTCAACCTTTGCAGGCATGCGATCTACTGTTAAGGTTACATGGTTTGATCTCTTTCTAATTCTGTGAGCACGGCCCTGAGGAGCTGGTCTCAAGCGCTTAAGCTGGCGACCGCCATCTACAAACACTTCCTTTACAAAAAGATCTGCCTCTTCCAACTTCACATCACTATTCTTAGATTCCCAGCTGCTGATTGCTGAAAGAAGAAGTTTCTCCATTTTAGCTGCTGCATGCTGAGCTTCGTATTTCAAAATATTCAATGCACTATTCACCCGCTCGCCACGGATCAAATCTGCAACAAGGCGCATCTTACGAGGTGATGAAGGTACATTTTTAAGATACGTAGTGGCAGGTCCTTGCTTAGCAGCTTCTTTTACAGCCGCCAGCTTCTCTCTCTTTACTACTGATCTTTTTTTCTTTTTAACTATTTCTGTTTCCATGTCAGGAATCTTAATATGCTCTTAACTATTTGTTATTTCCTGAGTGTCCTTTAAACGTGCGGGTTGGAGCAAACTCGCCCAACTTATGACCCACCATGTTTTCAGTAACATACACTGGAATAAATTTATTTCCATTGTGCACAGCAAACGTATGCCCGATGCAATCCGGAATAATGGTTGATCTGCGAGACCAAGTTTTGATAACAGACTTTTTACCAGCCTGCTCCATTACCTGCACTTTCTTTTCCAAGCGTGCATCTAAATAAGGACCTTTCTTAACTGACCTTCCCATAATTATTTTTTCCTTCTAGCAATGATTAAACCATCAGAATACTTCTTTGGGTGACGCGTCTTCTTGCCTTTAGCAAGTAGGCCTTTACGTGATCTTGGATGACCACCTGAAGCACGACCTTCACCACCACCCATCGGGTGATCAACCGGGTTCATCGCAACCGCACGTGTGCGAGGACGAATACCTCTCCAACGGCTACGACCAGCCTTTCCAACCTTTTCGTTCATGTGCTCAGCATTAGAAACCGCTCCTACCGTAGCAAGGCACTTCACTAATACATTACGCATTTCACCAGAAGGCATTTTTAAAGTAGCATAAACAGATTCACGTGCAACCAATTGTACAAATGAACCTGCACTGCGGGCAATGGAAGCTCCGCTACCTGGCTTTACTTCCACATTGTGCACAATTGTACCAATTGGAATTTTTGAAAGCGGAAGTGCATTACCTACTTCAGGAGCAATGTTGTCACCTGAAATAACAGTTTGCCCAACTTTAATTCCTTGAGGGGCAATAATATAAGACTTCTGTCCATCGGCATAAAACAACTTCGCAATACGAGCTGTTCTTGTTGGATCATATTCAATTGACTTTACAACTGCAGGAATTCCAAAACGGTCACGCTTGAAATCAATCAAGCGAATTTTTTGTTTATGACCACCGCCAATATAGCGCATCGTCATTCTACCTGAATTGTTACGGCCACCAGTTTTTTTGATGGTAACCACCAGAGATTTCTCTGGCTTACTTTCCGTTATGTCCTCGAAACCAGGAGACAACCGATGACGGGTGCCTGCAGTTACGGGTCTAAGTTTTCTCAACGCCATCGCTTATATATTATACGTTGCTATAAAAATCAATTACTTCTCCTGAAGCCAACGTAACGATGGCCTTCTTATAACTTGGCTTGCGGCCTGATAGCACACCAGCCTTAGTAAATCGTGATTTGAATTTACCAAGCACATTAATGGTATTAACACGCTCAACATTCACACCATACATTTTCTCTACGGCACTCTTTATCTCTACCTTGTTTGCGGTTCCTTTCACCACAAAGCCATACTTACCCTTTTCATTCAAGGAAGAAACTTTCTCAGTAACCAGGGGTTTAATCAAGATGCTCATTGGATTACTGTTTATTTAAAATGTTATCAATCTTAGTTAGTGAGCTCTCCACTAAAATCAATTGCTCAGCATTCATCACATCATATGTGTTGATCTGATCGGCTGTAATAATTTTAGAGTTTTGGAGATTTCTGCCTGATAGAACAATGTTCTTATTGGCATCTGGAAGAACCATTAAGGTCTTCTTATCCTGTAAGGATAACGACTTAAGTAAGTCTTGAAAATGTTTGGTTTTAGGTGCCTCAAAGTTGAAGTCTTCAACCAACACAATCATATTATCCTTTGCCTTATAAGTAAGAGCTGACTTACGCGCCAAGTCTTTTACTTTTTTATTAAGCTTAAAAGAATAATCGCGAGGGGTAGGACCAAATACGCGACCACCACCTTTAAACTGAGGGTTCTTGATGTTACCCGCACGAGCACCACCAGTTCCTTTTTGCTTCTTTAACTTCTTAGACGATCCGCTGATTTCTGCACGCTGCTTAGACTTGTGCGTTCCCTGGCGTTGATTTGCCAAATAACTTTTTACATCTAACCAGATAGCATGATCGTTTGGTTCGATTCCAAAAACCTCACTGCCGAGGCTTATCTCGCGGCCGGTATTCTCACCGCTATATTTTACAACTGCTACGCTCATTACTTTTGCAGAATTATTGTTGAATTTTTTGCGCCAGGAACAGAGCCGCTAACTAAAATCAGGTTCTTATCGGCCATGATTTTTACCACCTTAAGGTTTATCACCTTAACACGGTCAGTACCCATACGACCCGGCAAACGCTTTCCTTTGATTACTCGGGATGCAAATGATGCATTACCCATTGAACCAGGAGCACGCAAGCGGTTATGCTGCCCGTGTGTCTGGCCACCCACTCCGCTAAATCCATAGCGTTTAACAACCCCTTGAAATCCCTTTCCTTTAGATGTGCCCACTGCATCAAGGAAATCTCCTTCTGCAAACACATCTTCTACTTTGATTTCTTTTCCCAACTCAACCATTCCATCAAATTCAGCACGAAAATCTCTGAACTCAACTACTGATTTTTTAGGGCTGGTGTTGGCTTTTTTGAAATGACCAACCAGCGGCTTGGGGGTATTTTTTTCCTTTCTCTCTCCGAAAGAAAGTTGCACAGCCCTGTATCCGTCAGTCTCAGCATTTTTAACCTGAGTGACAACACATGGGCCTGCTTCGATGACCGTAACCGTGATATTCTGGCCATCTGAGCCAAATACACTGGTCATTCCTACTTTACGTCCTATTATTCCAGGCATGGTTGAAACCTATTTTACTTGATTTTACCCTGTTTTGCGGGTTTTGTACCGCAAAAAGGACTGCAAAGATAGGAACTAATATTTAGCTACCAAGAGGGCGTTCAAAAAAATAAATAGGAACCTCATTAGCCTTTGAGACTGGTCAGTCGGGTAATAATTAAGCACTTCATTTACAGTTACTTAAACATATTGAAACAAACAAATATTTAAACTTGCCAAAAGTTGCACACTCGATAATTTTAGCAACGATCAAAAAGGTCTTACTTTTCCCCATAAATCTGGGTGGAATTAATGAGGCAAACTACTTTTTGGAAGGAGGGCATAATATTAGGTACTCTTTTGGTGGTCTTGCTGATTATTAATCTTTCTGTCGGAAGTGTCAGGATTCCAATTTCCAGTCTTATTAGTAGTTTTTTTTCTAATGAAGGTGGGACCTATCAAACCATTCTCTGGCAATTCAGAATCCCAAAGGCACTCACGTGCATTTTGGCAGGCAGCGCCCTGGCAACCGGAGGTCTTCTCATGCAGACTCTTTTTAGGAACCCAATGGCAGGACCTGATGTGCTCGGACTTACTTCGGGAGCCAGTCTTTTAGTTGCCACACTATTACTTGTCGGCCAATTCAGTCCAGGTATTTCGGGCGTCATCTTTCAAAACCCGTGGAGCATTGCATTGGCGGCCAGCGCTGGCGGAGCACTGGTTTTTATTTTAATAATCTCTATTGCCAATTATGTTAAAGACAATACCTCGCTCTTAATAATAGGGCTGATGATTAGCGCAGCCACTTCATCCATTGTAAGTGTAATGCAATTCACGAGTCATGCCGATGATCTACAGGCATTCATGATTTGGACACTGGGGAGTGTTGGAGGTACCGGCTGGAAAGAACTTGGTGTGCTTTCGCTGATACTATTAATAGGGTTCATTATTAGTTATGGTTTAATAAAGCCGCTAAACAGCTGGCTTCTTGGTGAGAACTATGCAAGAAACCTGAATATTAACCTCGATCGTTCACGATTTTTTATTGTAATAGCAACAGGGCTTCTTACGGGTGCAGTTACTGCCTTTTGTGGTCCGATAGCTTTTGTTGGACTGGCTGTTCCTCATCTGGTTCGATTGGTAATACCCATAACCAATCACAAAATGTTAATTCCGGCTGTGATGACTGGCGGAGCAAGTTTGCTGCTGCTGTGCGATCTGCTGGCACAAATTCCCGGGGGCACACAAGTGCTGCCATTAAACGCTGTTACCTCAATGATTGGTGCACCCGTTGTGATTTGGATGGTTATTAAATCAAAAAGAATAAGTGTCTGAATCCACCAACATAGTAATGAGTACAACCGACTTGGTTGTTGGGTATCGAACTGATAAGAAAGATTATACTCTATTTGATAACCTCAATTTGAAGTTGAAGCAAGGCGAACTTGTTTGCTTTATGGGTTCCAATGGGGTTGGTAAATCAACGTTAATACGAACTCTTGCCGGACTCCAGAAGCCATTGGCAGGAAGAATTGATATTGTTAATAATCAACCTGTAGCCGTTGTGCTGACCGATCGAATTAATTCTGCATTGATGACCGTGTATGATTTGATCACGTACGGTCGCTATCCATACCTGAATTGGAATGTCACACTATCCAAACTTGATCATGAATTAATCGACCATGCGATTCAACAAGTTCATCTTGAATCCATCATAACCAAAAAACTTTTTGAATTGAGTGACGGTCAACTTCAAATGGTTATGATAGCTAAAGCGCTTGCACAGAATACGCCCATTTTATTTTTAGATGAACCTACTGCTCATCTCGATTTAAACAATCGTGTAGAGATAATGAATATCCTGCGCTCGCTTTGTCGCACGGCAAGTAAATCTATTTTAGTGGCTACGCATGAACTTGACCTTGCTTTACAAACGGCTGATTCTGTTTGGTTGGCAACACCCGACCAAAAAATACTTGAAGGACTTCCGGAAGACTTAGTGTTAGACGGCACGTTTGATCAGGTCTTTCAATTTAAAGGCTTTGATCTTAAAACCGGAAAAATGACCCAAGAAGGTTTCAGAAAAACTTCCATCCATTTAAAAGGTGAGGGTCATACTTATCTCTGGACTAAAAATGCGCTTGAACGAAATGGATATGAGATAAATGAAAAGGCCATTGTAGTTGTAACCATCAAAGATGTAAACGGTCAATCAATCTGGTCGATTGAAAATTCAACTTTCAGAACAATTAAGGATTTATTGGAGGAATTAAAGAATACCTAATATTCTAGATACTCATCACCTTCCTTATAATCCAAATAGTAGATCACTAGATTACACATTTCATCTGTTGAATTCCAGCCATAACCAATATCCTTTGCAGGATGATTTGGATTAGCCGGGTTCTCGCTTGTGTTATCATATTTTGCCTCTACAATAATCCGTGAGCCGGCAGGTATTTTCAGCAATGTTTTGAATTGATAGGTTGATTGCCAGTTGAAATCCCAGTTATCAATCTTAATTAATGGAATCTTTTCACCTTCAGCCGTCATCGCGTAAGCGAGAAACGATTTGCCAATAAAGTGCATGTGCGGCATTACTGAAATTAATGAAATATCTCTGTTAACTGGATAGCTTATATGGAAAGTAGGCATCCGCTCGGCATCGATATAAAAAGGTTGATTGCGAATATCATTTTCGCGAAGCGTGAGTGTGTTGACTTCACGGGTTACTGGGGTTTTTGCAAAGTAAAGATTGATCACCGATTTATCTTGCTGAGGTTTTGAAGAAGGGGAATAGTGAATGTTTAAAATCAAATCCGAACCTTTCCCAATTTTTTTAGCCGTACCAGGCGGAAAAAAAATCTTTGTGTTTCCTGGAACCCACCCATATAAAAATTCATCGGCCAGTGGAATAGTTTGAAATTTCTTTATCGCTGGATCTAACTCACTCATTCCGTCAATACCCCGAATGCGTTGCGAAGAGTCAACCATGATTCTACTATGATGAACTTGCTTGCGATTACCCGGAATAAACTCCACTGCCGAGATATAGGTATCTTTTGACAGATTTGTGGGCATAACAAAAAACCGAAAATCCTCCTCTGCCTTTTCTGATAGGGTGTAAGTACTAAGCATGGGTAGCGAAAGATCGGGCTGAGTCAACTCTTTTGCTTGTTGAGTAATTTTTGATTTAGTTTTTTTGCCCTTTGTCATTCCCGTTGCTATCCAGGTTTGAATAACATCAATCTGGGACTGCTCCAATTTCCTCTCATTCCGAAATGTTTGAAATGTGGGGTCAGCCTTCCAGGGCGGCATGTAGCGCGTTTTGGTTACATGTCCGATAAAATTTCCCTTTGCTTTTACTTCCTCATACGTCTGTAGGCTAAAGGGGCCAATTCCACCCGGTTTGTGACAGCTTACACAATTGTTTTTCAAAATAGGTTCTATGTCGGCATAAAAGGTTGGCTTGGATTGACCAAATACAAGACCGAAATGAAGTGATACTAGTAGTACGAGATTAAGCCTTTTCATCATTTAACTCTCTAATGATGCAGATGTGCCTCCGTTTTTTCGGATCGTTGAATAAAGCAACCCAGAGCTTCGGTCTCAGTTATTGATGGTTTCTCATTATTCAAACTAGCTTGGATAGCATCAACCAGATAGTGAGCCGTAACTTCTTTACGATAGCGACCTAATTCGTAAAACCAATTATCAATGGCACCTCGATATACAACCTGTTTATTTTTAATAACAAATGCTTCGGGGGTTACTTTTGCATCCAGCATTTCTGTCCATTCGTGCTTTTTGTCATCAATTAATTCGATCTCCTGTGGGATTTTATATTCAGTTCGAAAAGCAGTAGATTCTTTCTTTGTTAATCCTGCAGGAAAATATCCAACAAACTGAACAGGCTTATTTGAAAACTGATTGGCAATCTCTTTAATCGTGTTCAAATACTTTTGTGTGATTGGGCAATCCACAGCCATAAAAATTGCTACTTGAATCTCAGAAGAATTGTCATGAATGTATTGCGCACGAGCAATACTTACACTTATTAATATAATGAAGACAATTTTCTTCATGGTTTTTAATTAGATTCGCTCTACTCCCAACCCAGGTTTATCTGAACAATACATCATCCCATCTTTCAAAATAAAACCACCTTTCACTTCATCTTTGGCCAAGTCGAGGCTGCCATCAAGATCGATGTATTTCGTATTGGCACAAGCAAATGCAGTATGAAGCGCAGCCGTTATACTTACAATACTTTCATCATTGCAACCCCAGAACAGATCAACTCCAGCTAAATAACCCATGTCAGCTATTTTTAGTGCCTGACTTATTCCTCCACACTTCATCAACTTAATATTAAAAATTCCGGCAGCAAGGGGCGGTTTTACCAACTCAAAGGCGTGTTGAGGTGAGAGTAAAGATTCATCGGCCGCTAGTATCTTTCGAATCTCTTCAGGTAATTTTTTTGATTCCTCTATTGCCTTAGCGGGAAGGGGTTGCTCAATCAATTCGATATCAAGTCCCTTTGTTCGATTGTAAAATTCAATGGTTTGAGTAGTTGTATATCCCTGGTTTGCATCTATGCGGATCACAAACTTCCTTCCGAATTTTTCGCGCAGCTTTACCATACGCTCAATATCTTCCTCTAAATCGATGCCTAGTTTCACCTTCAATACAGTGAACCCACGTTCGCCATATTCAGCTGCTTCTTTCAAAGTCTCCTCAACATTTTTAATACCAATAGTATTAGAAGTTGGAAGCGAGTGAATCTTCTGTCCCAGGTATTTCACTAAAGGAACTTTTAGGTATTTGGTAAAGGTGTCGTACAAGGCAATATCTATCGCAGCACGTGCAGCAGGATTTTTTGGTAACTTCAGCCACACTTCATAGGTAAGCTGATGAATCTCATTGATATCGCGACCAAGTAAAAATTGAATGTTCTTTTCCTGAAGAGCTTGTTCGCATTGTTCGAAGTTTTCCCCGGTTACATACTCGCTTGGGTTTGCAGCCCCAATTCCTGTAACGCCATTCTCTAATGTAATCTCTACAAATGCATTCAGTACTTCATCAACTGTTTTGAAGGCGATGGTGTAAGGTTTTGTATTAACAAGGTCGGCTGACCAGACTTTAATAGATTTTATTTTCATTCAAATTTTTTAACAGTTTCCTAAATCAAACCTGAGCGATCGATTTATCAATCATATCTTTAAATACTGCAACCAACCGATCTACACCATCTTCCAAGGGAAGAATAACCGGAATACCAAGTTCTTTTTCTTTTTGAGATGCATAATCGCGCGCATCTTGTTCAGTCATTTTTGCTGTATTAACGGTTATAGCAACCGTTGGTGCACCATAAATTTTTATCAAGGCAATCTCATCCTTAATCTCAGGAATGTAAGCCGGGTAATACTCCATGTCTTTGTACTGCTTGCGAGCCGGATTATGTTGAATGATGGCAGCATTAGCATCTGCCGAAACAATCCATTCGGCCCCAGCCGGACCACTTGGATTTCTTAACGAAGATTGACCCTCAATAAAAATAATATCAGGTTTTGCTTCCTCCCAGCATTGAACAATAGCATGCTCCATTTCACCCGAAATAAAATCATTGAGCGTACTATCAAATACAAACCCGTATTTAGCGCCTTGCATCCAACCGGTTTGTCCTGTGTAAATCATTTCGGCTCTGAACCCTGCTTTACGCATCGCTTCAGTTAAAAAACGAGTGGTTGTTCTCTTTCCCAAAGCACAGTCGGTACCAAGCACTGCAATCTTTGGGCAATGCACATTCTTTATTTTACCCGACCAAAAATGTAGATCTTTAAATTTTTTGGGTTTGCGCACGTCAATGATTTCCAATCCCCGGGCACGGGCAAAATCGGCCAACTCAGGAATGTCTGAAATATATTCGTGCAAGCCATTTACTAAACTATACCCATGGACTAATCCATCTTTCAGTATAGCTCGAAGTGAATCAGGGATTACTCCACCTTTCGTGGCCACACCAATTATACAATACTTAGCAATTTGCTTCGATGTCTTTGCAAACTCATCAATTGTGTTGTAAACCGGAATGTTACGCTTTTTGCCATCCAACACTTCTCCGGCATCTTTACCTCCATGTTTGGGATCGATAACCCCCACTATATTATAACGATCCGTACCGCGAATTAATCCATGTGCTGTTTTTCCACTGTTGCTATCTAAGTAGCCTGCAGTGATGATAATGGCATTACTCTTTTCCATAGAATGTTTAGTGAAGGCGAAAATTACGGGGATTAATTACGAAACTCAAAGACTTTGGGTGGAATGAATTAAAGTTTAGTGAGCGCTGTTTTTAAATCTCGAGAGGTCGGCTAAAACTCCATACTGCTGGTCATTTAATGTAAATGCAGATGAAGGCCGTAAAAATAAATGTAATTTTGGCATAAGATATGGTAAGTAATGGCTTCCACTAATAATTAAATTATGAAACTACTTCTTGCTTTCGCATGGGTGTTTGCACTCAGTCATTTATCACAAGGACAGTCCTTGGTAGGTAATTGGCAGCTTACGGATGAGAAAACCTGCTTTCAAAGTAATATGGAGGAGAGTGATACAGAAATTGAGTTGAGAGATGGCATGGGTGCCTCGAGACATTCTGTGGTGCGCATGATCAGCTTCAGCAAAAAAGGGACGGGAGAAGAGGGAATTTTTATGCAAGGAAAAAAGAAAGGAAGTGATGTGACTAAATTTGATTATCGCCTTGCTGATCAGGAGCTTCAATTCCTAGATAAGAAATCTGGAATAGCTACTCTGCGATTTATCATTGATGAACTTTCAGAAACTACACTTCGCTTTCACAACGCATTAAAGGAATGTGAAGTCAAAACTTTTACGCGAGTTGAATAATGAGTGAGGGGGTAATTACGAAAAGGGATATACGCAAACTAAAACTCGAAGAGTTAAAAGAGTTTTTTGTTTCGCAGGGTGAAAAGCCTTTTCGGGCACAGCAGGTGTATGAGTGGCTTTGGATGAAATCGGCCAAGAGCATTGACCAGATGACCAACATCTCGCTCGAAACCCGCACCATGTTAAAGAATCACTTTGTGATCAATCACATTAAAGTGGATAACATGCAGCGCAGCGCTGATGGCACAATAAAAAATGCCGTTACGTTACACGATGGTATGATCGTGGAGTCTGTTTTAATTCCTACTGAAAAAAGAATTACTGCTTGCGTTTCGTCACAGGTGGGGTGCAGTCTTGCTTGCAAGTTTTGCGCTACTGCGCGGCTAAAGCGACAGCGTAACTTAAGTCCTGACGAAATCTATGATCAGGTAGTAGCCATTAAGGAACAAGCCGAAGTGTTTTTTGGAAGACCTTTAACCAACATTGTGTTTATGGGTATGGGCGAACCGCTGCTTAATTATGCAAACGTAACTGCAGCCATTGAAAAAATTACTGCGCAAAAAGGACTTAACATGGCAAGTCGCAGAATTACAGTCTCTACAGTGGGTGTTGCCAAAATGATTAAGAAGATGGCCGATGATCAGGTGAAATTTAATTTGGCCGTATCACTTCACTCTGCCATCAATAAAACCCGGTCATCCATTATGCCCATTAACGACACCAATTCGCTTGAAGAATTAGGTGAAGCATTAATCTATTGGTATCAAAAAACGAAGAATAAAGTTACATACGAATATGTTGTATGGAAGGGCATTAATGATACGCAAGAAGATGCCGAGGCTTTATTGAAATTTTGTAAACTGGTGCCTTCCAAAGTAAACCTGATTGAATACAACCCAATCGATGATGGGGAATTTCAGCAAGCAACCGATAGCACATTAACTATGTATATGGATCTGCTGGAGAAAAACGGCATCACCACCCGCATACGAAAAAGTCGAGGCAAAGATATTGATGCTGCCTGTGGGCAATTGGCTAATAAAACATAAAACTTATTTGAGGTTGTTATCATCATAGTTAAACAGCGCAAGCTAATCAGACAAATTTCATGAGGTTGATTTTTCAACTGTCCTTAATAGTTCTCCTCTTGCCATTCTTATCAAATGCGCAATCCCAAATCATCACCCTTTCAGGAGTAGTCTTAGATTCCGCTTCATTCCAGCCTCTCCCCTATGTTGCTATTCAAATCAAAAACAAAAGCATGGGGCTATCCACAAAAGAAGATGGCACCTTTTCAATTGAAACAAATTTGAGTGACACACTTGTTTTTACTCGCTTAGGCCACAAACCCTATTTATTCATTGCAAGAAAAAATCAGAATGATTTAAGAATCATTTTAGCAGAAGATTCTAGATTGCTGAAAGATGTAACGGTCTATGGTGATTATAATATCGATGGTGTAGACGATTGGAAAAAAAATCTGCCTGCGAACACTCAAGTAAAACTTAAAAACCAACCACTAACACCTGAACCCGGAAGCGTAGCCACCTTCGGGCCGGGCATTACCATCGGCTTTGGAGGAAAAGATAAAACCAAAAACAAACGCGATGAGCTTTCGAAAACCGAAGTATATCGTAAAACCATTACTTCGCCCGAAGTAAGAAAACAGGTGATGGAACTTTATGGTATTTCTGAAGAGACTTTTAACAAAAAATTAGAGCGCTTTAATTTTCAGTATCCCGAGGCACCCTACCTTGATAGTCAGAAGGAGATCGTAACCTTGCTCATTCAATTTTTTGCCCTTAAGGAATAGCTTTTCAATTTGCTTACTTTTGATCGTAGTTTAATAGAATGGAAGAGCACTTTCAAAGTTCGGAAAAGGTAAGAGACTTTGTGATTGGCATGAGTGATGGACTCACCGTGCCCTTTGCCTTGGCTGCAGGGCTTAGTGGTGCCGTAGATTCTACCACTATTGTAATCACAGCAGGGCTCGCAGAAATCGCTGCCGGTTCCATTGCCATGGGATTAGGTGGCTACTTAGCCGGACGGACAGAAATTGAACACTACGACTCTGAGGAAAAACGAGAGTATGATGAAGTGGTTCACAAACATGAAATTGAAATTCAGGAAACCAAAGAGATTTTTGCTGAATATGGAATAAGCGAAGACTTGCAGGAGAAAGTAGCGCGTGAGATGGCGCAAAATCCAAAAAAGTGGGTGGACTTTATGATGCGTTTTGAACTAGGCCTGGAACGACCCCATAAACATAGGGCACTACAAAGCGCATCGATCATTGGCATATCCTACGTGATTGGTGGATTGATTCCGCTGAGTGCCTACTTCTTTACGGAATCTTCAAGCGAAGGTCTTATTTATTCCTCTATTATTACATTGCTCTGTCTGGTAGTATTTGGTTTGGTGAAAAGCAAATTGACAGGTCAGCCTTTATTTAAAGGAGCGCTGCGTGTTACTATTGTAGGCGCGGCTGCAGCGGCTGCAGCTTTTGCTATTGCGAAGGCAATTACATGAATTAAAATTGGAAGACAGAATTACGAAGTACGAATATTAGTTCACTTTCATTAGTGAGCTTTACGTGCAAAAGTTAATTATTTCTTACTTGCGTTGAAAAGTTTTTCCTTCTCTTCCTTAGAAAGACTCTCATACCCACGATCAGAGATTTTATCGAGAATGCTATCAATCTCATCTTGCGAAGCCTTACTGGCTTTTGATGTGGGTTGATGAGTTTTGGGTTCAGTCTTTCTGTAAGTAACCTTTACTTTTGGTTGTGATCCAAAAAGTCCTTTAAAGGAATCTAATACTGTGGTTATCCAACCGCCCCAGTTCACTCCAGCCTGCAATTGTTTGATGTAAATAAATCCCATTAATGTGCCCCCCAAATGAGCAATGTTTCCACCCGCATTTCCACCAATTGATCCAATAAATGAAATCACGATATAAAACATCACGATATATTTAATCTTTATCGGACCCAGAAACATCAAAAAGAAAGTGTAATCAGGAAGCAGCACAGCGGTGGCGACCAACACTGCATATACTGCAGCCGATGCGCCAACCATTCCATGAAGCGGAGTAAGCGCTTCGTAAAAAGGAATTGTGTTATACACCAACAAGTAGGAAACACCACCGGCAATAAATCCTAAAATATAGATCGCAATTAATTTATCACTCCCCAGATATTCAATAAAAAGTTTTCCGAACCAATAGAACACCAGCATATTGAAAAGAATGTGAAAAATATCACTCATGTCATGCACAAATGCATAGGTGATGATTGTCCAGGGTTTTGATAAAAAACTAAAGAACGGAGCTGGTATGGCAAGTTGCGCATGAATCAATTCAAAGACATCCGCATTGCCTGATGCTGTGGAAAATACCTTTACAACAGCCAGCAATAAAAACACAATCACGTTGATGATGATCAACTGCACGTGTGCGTTGTTTGGCTTTTGAAATGCGTTTTTAAATTCGTCAAACATAATTACCTAATATCACCACTGAGAAACAGAGGCACTAAGAAAATCTATTATTCGAGCCAACTTCTTTTGAACAATTTTCATCTATATAAAGTTACCAACCTTTATCTCTTCCCTGGCTTTTCCAGATTGTAATAATGATAAAACCGACAAACGCTCCCCCAAAGTGGGCAAGGTGAGCAACCGTGCCGCTACTATCGAGTGCATAGGTAATAAAACCAATAAGAAACACCATGTATTTGGCCTTAATAGGAATAGGGGGAAAAAGCAATGTGATCTCCATGTTTGGGAAAACCATACCAAAAGCCATCAAAATTCCGTACAAGGCACCGGAGGCACCAAGCATAATTCCTCCATCGCCAGAACCAAGTAATAAATTTACGACCGCATAAATGACACCCGCACCAAGTCCGGTAGCCAGATAATAAATCAAGAACTTTTTCTCACCCCAATAAGTCTCCAAAATAGGAGCAAAAGAAGCTAACGCAATCATATTAAAAAATATGTGCCCCATGCCACCATGCACAAACATATAGGTAAAGAATTGGTAAGGCTTAAAATAAGGAGAATGAATGCTCCATAAGGATAAATATTCAGTTAAATGTAGCTGACTTAGTAGATTCTGCGCTAAAAAGATTACTACATTAATAATGATCAGATTTCTGACCAACGGGGTAAGTCTAAACATGCTATCGATTTATCGGGTAAAGTAACTTTCTATCTTAGACGTTTCAAAGGTAAAAAATGTTGGCCTCCCGTCTGGAGAAAAGTTAGGTTTTGAGCAAGAAAACAATCCTTCTACAATTGATTTAATTTCTTCAGGTGCCAATTTCTGTCCAGACTTAACCGAAGATCGCCTGGCCAACGCCAAAGCCAAGTTGTCTTGAAGAGGTAATTGCAGTTCAGATTGATTTTTTTTGAATTGTTCCAATAAGCCTTCAAACAATTCTTTTTCTGAAGTTTCCACACCGGCCGGAATACCCGTAACCAAAAATGCATTTTTACCAAATAGCTCAAACCGAAATCCTAAGGCCTGCAATTCCTGTTGCACTTCCATTACCAAAGCAAAATCGGATGCGGGTAACGTTACCGTCTGTGGGAACAAACTCTGCTGACTGTTTCCGGGGGCGCCTTTCAAACGCGCAAGGTATTTCTCGAACAATACGCGTTCGTGAGCAGTCTGTTGATCGATAATCATCAGCCCGGTTTTGGAGGCCCGGATAATATATTTCTGTTGAAATTGAAAAATACCCGTCTCTTCTTTCGCCTGTAATTCCGGTTGATTGAGTGAACTTTCAAATCGAAGGGTGGTACTGTCCAATTCTGATTTTTGAAATAATCTGGATTCGGGCATGTCTTGTTCAAAAGCTTTTTCCCAATTCTTTAAATTGGATTTATGCAAAGCTGTTGAAAATTGCTCATCCATATATTGCTCTTTCGTTAATCCCAGATTGAGTTTGCCCACAATATTTATATCAGATTTGAAATCGATAGCAGGAGCTAAATTGTGCGCTCCCAGTGCTTGCTTTACTGCAGCCCACACAACACCATACACAGCACGTTCATCATCAAACTTTATTTCTGTTTTGGTAGGATGCACATTTACATCAATGTGTTTGGGATCGATCTCTATAAAGAGAACATAAAACGGAAAATTGCCATCGGGCAGCAAGCCTTCAAATGCACTGGTAACTGCGTGATTGAGGTAATTGTTTCTAATGTATCGCTGATTTACAAAAATGAATTGCTCGCCCCGTGTTTTCCTTGCCGACTCCGGCCTGCCGATGTACCCGGTAATTTTTACAAGAGTGGTCTCTTCCTGGCAAGGAGCCAACTGTCCCTGAAAAGATTTTCCAAATAGTGCAACAACTCGTTGACTTAGCTTAGAGGGCACTAACTCATAAATTAATTCATCATCATGATGCAAACTAAAAGCAATGTGAGGATGAGCTAAGGCTAACCTCTGAAACTCTTCGATGATATGCCGCATCTCCACCGCATTTGATTTCAGAAAATTTCTACGGGCAGGGATGTTGTAAAATAAATTCTTTATGCTGATGTTCGTTCCCTTCTCACAGGCTGTTGGCGATTGACTTTTAACTTCCGATGCTTCCACAATTAAATGAGTTCCTAAATCAGCATGCTCTGTTCGCGTTTTCATTTCAAATTGCGAGATCGCAGCGATGGAAGCGAGTGCTTCGCCTCGAAAGCCCATGGTGCGCAACCTAAACAAATCATCGGCTGTTTTTATTTTAGAAGTAGCATGACGCTCAAGGCTCATACGCGCGTCCGTTTCGCTCATGCCCCATCCATCATCTACCACCTGAATCAACACTTTGCCGGCTTCCTTAACAATTAGTTTTATAGAACTCGCTCCAGCGTCCAATGCATTTTCCATCAATTCTTTTATAGCAGATGCCGGTCGTTGTACTACCTCACCGGCAGCAATCTGGTTGGCAATAGAATCCGGAAGTAGATGAATAATATCAGGCATGAATATGTTTAGCTACTGCCTGTTTTTAAATCGGAAGTAAAAATATATAGGAACAACGGCAAAAAGTGAATAGAGTACCGGACGACCGAATTCCAAATAGGCTATAAAAAACACAACCATAAATAAGATAATGCCAAGTCTGATCATAGTTGCACTTGTACCAGGGCCCCCTTTGCTTCGTTTGCGTGCTGCGTGAAAAGAACCTGCAATACGAGAGCGATGTTTGCTTTCGTCTAATTGTTCGCCCCGTTCGCGCGCAAGCTCTTGTTTAATCCTGATCTCCCGTTCTTCCAATTCCTCTTTTATAGGATCGTAGTATCGGGGCGCATAATTGAACCGCTGGTGCTGCGGGGCTTTGGTGAATAAGGATAAAAACTTCATAGCTTTTCTTTCATTCTAATGTAGCTTCGCACTAATAACCTGTTCTTAAATTCGTTATCGCTCTCAGTATCGTTAAACAAAAATCATTTAAAAATTAGAACATGAACATTGTAGCGCTAATTTTTATAGATTCAGTCATCCCTCTCCTTGGGAGAGGGACCGAGGGTGAGGTGAAAAGATCGGTAAAGTTATAAAAATCGAACGGCCTGATGTTGAAAAAAGTTTTCTTTAGTATTCTATTCATATTCATCGAGTTATCTCTTTCCGGGCAGGATCTCAAAAAAAAGTGGGTAGACAGCGTTTTCCAAACTTTAAATACACAGGAAAAAATTGGTCAACTGTTCATAATCTCTTCCTCAACTTACCTGAATGAAGAACAGAATGATCAGCTTACCGAATTGATCAAAGATTATCGCCCCGGTGGCATTCTAATAACGCAAGGGGGCCCAAAGAGTCACGCCACATTAATAAATAAACTTCAGGAAAAATCACAAGTTCCCATGCTGGTGGGAGTTCGTGGCGAATGGGGCTTGCGGCAGACCTTGGACAGCACGATTAGTTTTCAAAAACCATTATTGCTTGGGGCTGTTGAAAATGATAATCTGATTTTTGAACTCGGTGACGAAATAGCCCGTGAGATGGGTGCGTTGGGTATTCATATAAACTTTGTTCCCAACGTAAACTTTGAAATTCAACAACCTTATCCAAATTCATTACGATACTTTAGTGATAATCCATCGCGAGCGAGCATCAAAGCATTGGCATTTACCAAGGGGCTGCAACAGAGTGGCGCATTGGCGTGCGCGATGTATTTACCTTTTCTTAAAGCAGAAGAACTGATTCAACTAATCGACTCATCCTTATTTATTGACATCAATGTAGACTCGCTAGCATTATCTGTTTTTAATCAACTATCAAAATCAGGAGTTGATGGCATTCTTACTACCGATCTTCAATTTATTAAGAAGGATAAGGTGAATAATTCTAAAGTATTGGAATTATTTGTAAGTGATATTCTAAAAGCTAAGTTGAATTTTAAAGGGCTCATCTTTGGTGAGATTCCTCACATACAAAAAATTGCTGGCGATCAGCCTGATGGCGAAATTGAAAAACTTGCTCTTGAGATGGGACATGACATGCTGATTGATCCTGAGGACATAGGGGATGCCATAAAAAGAATTGCCCGGGCAGTGCGAAGAGATAAAAAATTAGAAGCTCGATTGGATGATGCCGTAAAAAAAATATTAAACGCCAAATACAATGCAGGCTTGGCATCCGTACAAATCGTCAACACCGACAATTTAATAAGCCGATTGAATTCACCAGCAGCCAACGTAATTAAACACAAAATTTCGGAGCAGGCTGTTACATTGTTGAGCGATTCAAAAAAAACAATTCCCATTGCTTTCATTGAAGGAAAGAAATTTGCTTCCATTAGTATTGGTAAAGAAGAGAAAAACGAATTTACCCGTCATTTGTCAAAATATGCCAAGTTTCAACATTATGCACTTCGGCTTGTAGCTGATACAGTTGCAATTAAAAAAAGCATTTCAAATGCGGATGTTGTTATAGTAGGCGTGTTTCCTTACTCTTCTTCTTTTATCAGGAATGTATTTCCGTTTATAAAAAGACTCGCTTCTAAAAAGGAAATTATCATTTGTCATTTTGGAGATCCGCAAGAGTTAGCTTATTGGGATGGAATGCCCGCAGTGCTTGCAGGCTATACAGATGAAGATTGGATACCAAAGATTGCAGCGCAAATCGTTTTCGGTGGGTTACCCGCCAAAGGTGTGATTCCTGTTACGGCTGGTCAGTTTAGTGAAGGTCGAGGAATAAAAATCGAAGCGCTCAATCGCTTTTCGTATGGGTTGCCCGAAGAAGTTGGCATCGACAGCAAAACACTTGAACAAATTGATGCCATAGCACGCGAAGCAATTGACAGTGGAGCAACACCTGGCAGTCATGTGTTAGTCGCCAAGGACGGTAAAATAATTTATGAGCACTCCAATGGTTGGCTTACCTATCAAAATAAAATCCCGGTAACGGAAAACACCATTTACGATTTGGCTTCGGTAACGAAAGTTTCGGCAACACTGCAAACGGTTATGTTCATGCACGAGAAAGGACTGATTGATGTGAATAAAAAAGTCTCCGTTTATCTGCCTGAGCTTAAAAGTTCAAACAAGAAAGATTATACAATCAAAGATATTTTAACGCACCAGGCCGGACTTTGGCCATTCCTTCCTTTTTGGGCCGAGACCGTGAAGAACGGAACCTTATTACCTGAGTATTACAGTGATAAGAAAAGCAAAGATTATCCCTTTCCGGTAGCCGAAAATTTGTTTGCCTCAAAGGTTATGAAGGATAGCCTATGGCAATGGATCATTAAAGCCAAGGTAAGAGAGAAGCCACCTCGCACCGTGTTTGATTATCGCTATAGCGATATGGGTTTTTACATCTTGCAACATCTGGCCGAAAAGTTATTGAATCAACCCATGGAAGATTTTCTGGAACAGAATCTTTACGAACCATTAGGTGCATACACGTTAGGTTATCTCCCACTTGAAAAATTTCCGGCTACGCAAATTGCCCCTACGGAAGACGATAAGCTGTTTAGAAAAAAATTATTAACGGGCTATGTACACGATCAAGGTGCCGCCATGCATGGAAACATTGCCGGCCATGCGGGGCTGTTTGGCAATGCAAATGATTTAGCCAAGCTGGGGCAAATGTTGCTTCAAAATGGAAACTATGGTGGTCAACAATTTTATAAACCCGAAACGGTGGAATACTTCATTGGAAAACAATATGAAACGAGTAGGCGTGGACTTGGCTGGGATAAGCCTACTGTAAGTGACTGGGCAGGGCCAACAACTTTATATGCCTCTCCAAAAACCTTTGGTCACACAGGATTTACGGGCACGTGTATTTGGGTAGACCCGGAGTTTAGCCTTGTTTTTGTCTACTTATCTAATCGGGTGTACCCCGATATGACAAATAATAAACTATTAAACGCCAATATTCGTCCTCGTATTCAGGAAGTTATCTACAAGGCAATGTTTAATTACCGTCAGTATTAAAAAACGGTTAATTACATCGCTTTTAGATTATTTTCGAAACTAAAGAAGGTAAAAGCGGGTTTATAGTTTTTTATGGGCTGTTTCAAAAGTCAATTCCATTAAAATGTCATTCCGGGCCTGCCTGCGCGTAGCCGCTTCGGCAAAGGCAGGCTTGACCCGGAATCCCGATGAGCGTGATAAAAATAAGATCGCGGCTCAATGGCCACGATGACAGAAAGACTTTTGAACCAGCCCTAACCTAAACAATAAGAAATGAAAATAGGGATTGTTTGTTACCCAACGTTTGGCGGTAGCGGTGTAGTTGCCACAGAATTAGGAAAGGCATTGTCGCAGGAAGGACATCAGGTTCACTTTATTACCTATAGTCAGCCGAGTCGATTAGACTTTTTAAATGAAAATTTGTTTTACCACGAGGTAGAATTTCGTTCGTATCCTCTTTTTGAATATCCTCCTTATGAACTTGCGCTGGCCAGTAAAATGGTAAGTGTAGTGCGAAATGAAAAGCTAGACTTGCTGCATGTTCATTATGCTATTCCGCATGCTTCTGCTGCCTACATGGCTAAGCAAATTTTAAAAACACATGGAATTTATATTCCTGTTGTTACAACGCTACACGGAACGGATATCACCCTTGTTGGGAAAGATGCTTCCTACGAACCTGTTGTAACGTTTAGCATTAATCAATCAGATGGAGTTACTTCTGTTTCGGAAGATCTTAAACGCGAAACGTATCAATCATTTAAAATCACGCGCGAAATTGAGGTAATTCCAAACTTTATTGATTTGGAAAAATTCAAGAAGCAGAAAAAGGATCACTTCAAAAAAGCAATTTGTCCCAATGGCGAATCTTTGATCGTTCATACATCCAACTTTAGAAAAGTAAAGCGGATAAATGATGTAATGTCTATTTTCAATAACATTCACAAAGAGATTCCATCCAAGTTGCTGATGATTGGCGATGGACCAGAGCGCACGTCAGCAGAAACCATGGCTCGCGAATTTGGTATTAATGATGCTGTTCGGTTTTTAGGAAAGCAAGATGCTGTAGAGGAAGTATTATCTGTTGCCGATTTGTTTTTAATGCCATCCGAAAAGGAAAGTTTTGGATTGGCAGCGTTGGAAGCGATGGCTTGTGAGGTTCCTGTAATTTCATCTAATACGGGCGGAATCCCTGAGTTGAATGTTCAGGGTGTTACCGGTTTTATGAGCAATGTAGGCGATGTAGAAGATATGACTCGTAACGCCATGTTTGTTTTGGATAAAAACAATTTGCCCAGGTTTAAGGAGAATGCACTAGCACGAGCAAAGGAATTTGACATCACGAGAATTTTACCTCTATATGAGCGTTATTACGAAAGTGTGATCAAGAAAACTGCCGCTATGCAATCAAGTGCAAATGTTGTTTAATGAGGCACATCTACAATAATGAGATAAGTCAAGAGAAGTCATCCCTCTCTGAGGGTGAGGTTAAACAGATCGCATTATTCATGTTAAATAATTATGCTCGGTAATCGATTTTCAAAATATACACCGCCACCCGATAGCGAGAAAAGTGACTTTGAGAAGTTGCTTAAAATTTTCATGCAACTCATACTCATAACTTCAGGCAACGTGTCGGAAGCATTGCAATGGCTTACTGAGGTAGATAAACAATATAATCTTACCAATAGTAATTATGGTATTGGAGATTTTATTGAAGACCTGAAAAAGAATGGCTACATCACCGATGAAGGTCCTGACGGAGAATTTAAACTAAAAGCCAAAAGTGAGCAAAGTCTCAGGCAATCTGCGCTTGAAGAAATTTTTGGAAAACTTAAGAAAACAAAAGGAGGCGAGCATAAGACTCATCACAACGGCAGAGGTGACGAGCCAACAACGGACAGGCGAGATTATGAATTTGGCGATACGTTGGAACAAATTTCCATGACAGATTCATTGCGCAATGCACAAATCAATCATGGGCTGGAAGACTTCTTCATGACCGAAAGTGATTTAGAAGTAATTGAAAGCGAATTCAAAACACAAACTTCCACCGTGCTGATGATTGACATCTCGCACTCCATGATTTTATATGGTGAAGATCGAATCACTCCGGCAAAAAAGGTGGCGATGGCTTTGGCCGAATTGATTACCAAGAAATATCCTAAAGACACATTGGATCTTTTGGTTTTTGGTGATGATGCCTGGCAAATTGAAATTAAAGACTTACCCTACACTCAGGTGGGGCCCTATCATACAAATACTGTGGCAGGCCTTGAACTCGCCATGGATATTTTAAGGCGCAGAAAAAATGCGAACAAACAAATTTTCATGATCACCGATGGAAAACCCACGTGCATCAAGCAAGGAATAAAATATTATAAGAATAGTTTTGGCCTTGATCATAAGATTCTGAACAAAACACTTGACTTGGCCACTCAGTTAAGAAAACTGAAAATACCCGTTACTACGTTTATGATTGCAACCGATCCTTACCTAAAAGCTTTTGTAAGACAATTCACCAAAGCCAACAATGGTCAGGCATACTACAGCAGTTTGCAAGGATTAGGTAATTTGGTATTTGAAGACTTTAAAAAGAACCGCACTAAAAATCTGTAATTCTTTGTGAACCCTTGTGCCTTAGTGCCTTTGTGGTTCACGATTAGTACATAGATATAAAAAAACTATGTGCCTATGTGTTTAAAAAAAACTTATGGAATACAAAAACATCAACACACTTGGCCAGCTTAAAAGCGCTGGTTATAAATTCAAAACAATTAAAGAAGAGCTTCGCGAAAATTTAATCGCAAAACTTCGAAAGAAAGAAAAAGTGTTTGAGGGAATCTGGGGCTACGAAGAAACTGTTATCCCGGATTTGGAGCGAGCTATTTTAGCGGGTCATGATATAAATCTTTTGGGGTTACGTGGTCAGGCAAAAACGCGCCTGGCGCGATTGATGATTAACCTATTGGATGAGTTTGTTCCTGTTATTGAAGGTTCGGAATTAAATGATGATCCGCTTCACCCTATTTCGCGCTTTGGTCGCGATAAGATTCAGGAACTTGGAGACAATACACCCGTTGCCTGGCTTCATCGCAACGATCGGTATTCCGAAAAACTCGCAACACCCGATGTATCCATTGCCGACTTGATTGGAGATGTGGATCCGATAAAAGCTGCTACTCTCAAGTTACCGTATTCTGATGATCGGGTGATTCATTTCGGGTTAATTCCACGCTCCCATCGATGTTTGTTTGTAATTAATGAGTTGCCGGATTTACAGGCGCGTATTCAAGTAGCTTTGTTTAATATTTTGCAGGAAGGTGATATTCAAATCCGTGGATTTAAAATTCGCTTGCCGCTCGATATTCAATTTGTATTTACCGCCAATCCTGAAGATTATACTAATCGCGGAAGCATTGTCACTCCGCTAAAAGATCGCATCGATGCGCAGATAATAACTCACTATCCTAAATCAATGGATGTAAGTAAACGGATTACCCAGCAAGAGGCGTATGTGCGCGAAGAACAAAAAAGCATGATTGCTGTTGCTGAAATTGCTAAAGATCTTGTTGAACAAATTGCATTCGAAGCGCGCAAGAGTGAGTTTGTAGATGCGAAGAGTGGAGTTTCAGCCCGACTCACAATTTCAGCCTACGAAAGTTTATTGGCTGCGGCCGAACGCAGAGCGCTGATGAACAATGAGAAGAAAACCAATGTTCGCATTTCTGATTTCATAGGTGTTGTTCCTTCCGTTACCGGGAAAGTTGAGTTGGTGTATGAAGGCCAGCAGGAAGGTCCTGGTATTGTTGCTCAGAATTTAGTAGGCAAAGCAATCCGTTCTCAGTTTGTTAACTACTTCCCCGATCCGGATAAATTCAGAAAACAAAAAGATAAAACTCCTTATAAAAAAATCAGCAACTGGTTTGGCGATGGTAATACCATTGATCTCCTAAACGACATGAGTGATGCGGATTACGAAAAGACCTTAAAATCAGTACCCGGTTTACAGGATTTGATCGCTGAATTCCATAAAGGACAGGAAAGTACATTGAAATTATTCTTAATGGAATTTGCGTTACACGGATTGGCGGAGTATAGTTTAATCAGTAAGCACACGCTAACTGCCGGGCTACAGTTCAAGGATTTACTCAGCAGTATGTTTAGCTTGCCTACTGATGAAGACGAGCAATCGGATGATGACGAGACCTTTGGCAGCGGCAGGCGTTGAGTCCACCAATCTTCGTGAATTAAAAAAACTAGTTAGCGAAGGCGAAGGACTCCAGTTAGAATTTAAGCGCAAGGCAGCGCATCCTGAAAAAATTGTTCGTGAGTTAATTGCGTTTGGTAACACCGAAGGCGGAACTTTGCTTATTGGCATAGACGACAATAAAACTATTCCAGGTATTAAACATCCTGAAGAAGAGGCTCACGTAGTTCGCGAGGCTCTTGGTCAATTTTGCCGTCCTTTATTAGCCTACAACGAATCTTGCATTGCTATACCCGACAATCGATTTGTTGTTCGCTTCGATGTACCTCCAAGTTCTAAAAGACCACACTTTTTAGTGCTGGGAAAGGAACCACGCTCAACATTTGTTCGGGTGAAGGACATGAGTATCAAGGCCAGCCCTGAAATGGAAGAGATTGTCAGGAGGTCAAAAAAGAAAAATGACATTCGTTTTACCTTTGGAGAAGCGGAAAAGAAACTGATGGAATACCTGGATAAGCAACCTGTTATTACCTTAACCGAATACAGAAATTTTTCAGGATTGAATCGGTTTCAGGCAAGCCGAAAATTGATTTTGTTGGTGCTTGCCAACGTACTCAAAATTGTGGCCACCGAAAAAGGAGATTTATACTCAAGGGTTTAGCCCAGTTAGGTTGAATCATTGCATTATTCATAATGAAAAGATTATTTAATCCATTGCATTTTTTGTTCATGTTTCATTAGATTTCGCCTATAGAATTGATGTCGCGAAGATACGTTTCATACTTGCACGGTTGTTTTAAACCCCTGTGAGAAACGTGTCTTCGCTTTTTTTTAACCCAATCGTATGAGTAAAAAAGAGAAGGTTCGCCAAGAGAAGAAGGTTTTTGTACTGGATACATCCGTTATTATTTATGAGCACAACAGCATTCTCAATTTTGATGAGCATGACATTGGCATACCAATTACCGTATTAGAAGAGCTCGATAATTTTAAGAAGGGAAATGACACCAAAAATTTTGAGGCCCGGGAGTTTATTCGTTTGATCGATAAGCTCGCCAAGAATCAAATGCTCCACCAATGGAATCCCATCAATGGAAAAGGAAAAGGAAACTTTAGGGTATTGATGGACACGGGTGGCAACGGATTGGTAGACGCCAATAAAGTTTTCAATGAAGACAAAGCGGATCACCGGATATTAAACTCTGCCCTCCTTCTTCAAAAAGAAGAGAAAAGCCGAAAAGTCATTTTGGTTTCAAAAGATATTAACCTTCGGCTAAAGGCAAAAGCATTGGGTTTACAAGCCGAAGATTACACGACAGGAAAAATTCAAAACATTAGCTCCCTCCATACCGGCAATACCATTGTTGAAGATGTTGACCCCAACATTATAAACCTGATTTATGAAAAAGGATATTGCCCGCCAGAAGATGTGCTGGGTAAGGATAAGCCAATGAAAAACCACTATTACATTTTAAAAAGTGGTAAAAAATCGGTGTTGGCTTTTTACAATTCAGCCAATGGAATGGTTGAGCAGGTGGAGAAGAAAAATGCGTATGGCATTAAGCCGCGCAATGCCGAGCAAGCGTTTGCGATTCATGCCGTGTTGAAACCTGAAATCAAATTGGTTTCTATGCAAGGTGTGGCAGGTACCGGTAAAACCTTGATTGCCTTAGCAGCGGCATTGGAACAGAAACGGGAGTACAAACAAATCTATTTGGCACGACCTATCGTACCGCTTAGTAATAAAGACATTGGCTTTTTACCAGGTGATATCAAATCAAAACTTAATCCTTACATGGAACCCCTGTGGGATAATTTGAAATTCATCCAGAACCAATACAGCGAGTCGGATAAGGAATATTCAAAGATTGCCGAAATGGTGACCAATGAAAAATTGGTGATCACTCCTCTGGCCTACATTCGTGGAAGAAGTTTATCCAACATTTGTTTTATTGTTGATGAAGCTCAAAACCTGACTCCGCACGAAGTGAAAACGATTATTACCCGTGCAGGTGAAAACACTAAAATTATTTTCACAGGTGATATTCACCAGATAGATACACCGTACTTAGATTCGCAGAGTAACGGATTGTCCTACCTGATTGATCGATTAAAGGATCACGAACTATACGCGCACATTACACTTGAAAAAGGTGAGCGCAGTGAATTGGCGAATCTTGCCAACGAATTGCTATAAAACAAACGTGTCCTACATCTCAAAGATGTAGGACACGCTCAAGTATCTAGAATCTAGTCAGTATTATTTTCCTAAAGCCTTCAGCATGGTTTCTCCAATCAAGGCCGGAGACTCCACCACATGGATGCCGCACTCGCGCATAATTTTCATTTTTGCTTCTGCAGTGTCATCCGCACCGCCAATAATGGCACCCGCATGACCCATCCTTCTTCCCGGAGGTGCTGTTTGGCCAGCTATAAATCCAACAACAGGTTTCTTGTTTCCATTCTCTTTAATCCAACGGGCAGCCACTGGTTCATAATTTCCACCAATTTCACCAATCATTACAATCGCTTCTGTTTCGGGGTCGTTCATTAACAACTCAACAGCATCTTTAGTAGGCGTTCCAATGATCGGATCGCCACCAATTCCAATTGCCGTTGAAATTCCAAGACCTGCTTTTACAATCTGATCAGCAGCTTCATAGGTCAATGTTCCGGATTTAGATACAATTCCAATTTTTCCTTTCTTAAAAACAAAGCCCGGCATGATACCCACCTTGGCTTCTCCCGGTGTAATAACACCCGGGCAATTTGGACCAACCAGCGTAGCTCCTTTTTCTTTCACATATTTTTTAGCAATCATCATATCCTTTACAGGAATGCCTTCTGTAATTGCAACTATTACCTTTATTCCACCTTCAGCTGCTTCCATGATGGAGTCTGCTGCAAATGCAGGTGGAACGAATATGATAGACACATCAGCACCTGTTTTCTCAACCGCTTCTTTAACTGTATTAAACACTGGGCGGCCTAAGTGGACCTGACCTCCTTTGGCAGGTGTAACACCACCTACAACATTGGTTCCATACTCAATCATTTGACCAGCGTGGAAGGTGCCTTCTGTACCCGTAAATCCCTGAACAATAACGCGTGAATCTTTATTAACTAAAACACTCATAAGAAAAAGGTTAGCTCACAAAATTAGGATAATATAATTGCCAGCCAAACGAGTTTATCTTACCATAAAACAAAAAACCCCACTTTAAAGTGGGGTTTTTATGGTTGGTTAATTCCTTTATTGCTTGATCACCTTTAGTTTATTCCTTAACAGAAACTCTTCATAATAATCCTGATAGGTTGGATTATCTGGAGCTAACTTAATTGCCTGCTCGTAGGCAGTGATAGCATCAATAAGAAGTTTATTCTGCTCATAGAACGAGGCAAGAACTACTTTATTTAAGGCTGTTTCTTCATTCAATTCTTTCATGATATCTGTAAAGTTTGAGCTTATTTTCTCACGCTCTCCAGGCGAAAGTTTTTTGATCAAATAACGTTCATCCGATTTTGTACCAGTCGTTTTTGATTGAATCTCAACAAGGATAGCCGATTCGCCCGCAAACTTAGGATCATTCAAATCCACTGATACCTTATTCTCAGGCGTTTCAACTTTCAGCAACACATCGTCAAACATGTTAAGAAATGAAACAGTATACGGACCTTTCTCAGCATTATCCCAATTCACATAAACTATGTTACTGAATACACTTGCGTACTGGTTGTTAGGAAGAAATACTTTGATTCCGAGACCTCTATGCACCGCTCCTGTAGCACTCAATCTGTTTTTCTTCGCTTCTGCAGAGTTACTACTTAGGATAAAGTCAGTGTATTTATTCAATACGCTTGAACCACCGCTCATCTGTGCGGCAAGATCTGCAACTTTATAAGTATTTGCCTTTTTTACTTCCAATGGCTTTCCTGAAGAATGAACAAGCCCGATAGATGCATTTTCAGTTACTTTTAGCTCATCACCCATCTTAAGGCTTGCACCTGTTTTAACAGGTTGCCAACCGTCTCCTGACTTTATTTCATTTGCACCCTTATTTGCTAATACGCGAAAGGTGTAATCCTGGGCATATGCAAAGGAAGTTGCGATCAAAAAGCCAACTAATACTAAAAATCTACCTTTTTTCATGTTTTTTGATGTTTTGCAATTCGAAAGTAATGAAAAATCGTGCCAATTTCGACTCATTCGTTTAATACTTCCTTTGGGGCTTTGGTAAGCCATGCCCGGATCTGGTTTTCAAATCCTTTATAAATATCATATGCGGGGCCTACCAATGCCGAAGCTGCCAGAGACAAACCTAAATCCAGCTTAGTGGATGATCCTTGAAACGCAAAAACGATAATACTCGAAATAATTAGAATTTGAATAACCTGAATTGTTACAGAGAGAGTATCGAACCACATGGGTAATTTATGATCAATTATAATGAACAAAATAACTGTAAAGAAACATATGATAATAGCCAACAAAACTTTCACCCATTCAGGAAGTTCATTAACATAGTCTTCGTTAAGAATCATGGCAACTACGTTAGCATGCAGTACCAAACCAAACATATCTGGGTTTGCACGGCCTGCTACTTTCTTATTTAGGGGTGTATAAAATTTGTCCTCCCAACTTGGATCACCAATAAATTCACCCATTCCACCCATCATAACGATACTTCCTTCAAAAATCTCTTTTATATATTCATCATTTAGTAATTGATCCCAATCAACGGCATAGAACATTATAGGATACCGAGTACTTGAAGTTTCCTTTAGCTGCAAGTCTCCTAATTTGTTTTCAACCAGTTCTACATTACCTCGAAAGTTTATAATCTCTTCATCCTTTCCACGTGCTAAAAATTTGTTGGCCTTTACAGAATCATATAACATGGCCACCTGAACACTAAAGGCTAGTTCTCTTTTACCATTTACCATCATTTTTGGAAACAGCGATCTGCAGAGTTTTACGTCTTCCTGATAATTGGCATTTGTGGGCAAACTGGCATATGCATTTTTTGCATAAATTCTAAATTTCGGATCTGAGTATTCTATCGAGTCATAAACATCAACATCTCCTCTCTCTTTAATTAATTTTTTGGTTTGCAATAATTTGCTTACCAGCACAACATTTCCCGCTTCCTCAATGGCATTACTTAGCATTAAGTTGCCAAGTGTATCCAGTAATTGTGGACAATTTAAGGTGTCATATAATCCGCCTTCACAATCAAAAAAACTATCAATACCAATTACTTTTGGCTTATGTTGCTTTATCTTCATAATTTGTTGAGCAACCAATCCTCTGCTGGGGGCAAGATTAACAAGCACAATTCTTTGATCAACCAAAGGATCGGGTCTTAATTGCGAAAACACTATATCCGTTATTTCAAACTCATTAAAGGCTTGAGACATTCCATCAAAAGCACTAAAAAGTTTTAAATCGGTTATCTTGTTTACTCCCCACATCATAACAAACACAAAGGCGGTAATAGCAAGACCTTGTAACGATAGTTTCTTCATAGGTGCGTTAAGTTCACAATAAATTTAGAAATTTAGGTCATCAATCATAAACTCTTGAAGAACATCGTTTCAAAACGCCCGGATTTTTTAACATTTAAGAGTGAAGTTCGGAAAGGGAATCTCACTTTGCTGGCACAAGCGATTACATTAGCAGAAAGTTCTTTGCCTGATGATATCGCTCTAGCGAATCAATTGATTGAATCACTTCTTCCTTTTACAGGAAAATCAATACGTATTGGAATCACCGGGGTGCCAGGCGTGGGAAAGAGCACCTTCATTGAAACATTTGGCAAACATCTTACTTCCTTATCAAAGAAGATTGCGGTGCTGGCTGTAGATCCTTCCAGCACAAAAACAAAAGGAAGTATTCTGGGTGATAAAACCCGCATGGAAGAATTATCAAAAGATGCTTTTGCTTTTATTCGGCCTACTGCTACACGAGCTGCGTTGGGCGGTGTTGCTGATCGAACTCGAGAGGCCATTCTGCTATGCGAAGCAGCAGGTTTTGAAATTATTATTATTGAGACCGTGGGTGTTGGTCAATCGGAAACTACCGTGCGCAACCTCGTTGATTTCTTTTTGCTGCTAATGCTTGCCGGGGCCGGGGATGAACTGCAGGGAATAAAAAAAGGAATTATGGAAATGGCCGATGGCATTGCAATCACCAAAGCCGATGGAGACAACACAAAGAAAGCCACTCAGGCTAAGGCCGATTTCGAATATGCGCTACATTTATTTTCCGAGTCAGACTCAGGTTGGAAACCAAAAGTGATCACCTCTTCAGCACTTGAGAAAAAAGGAATTGCAGAAACCTGGAGTTCAATTGAACAGTATGCTGCCTTCGTAAAAACCAACGGTTATTTTGAAAAGAACAGAACCCAACAAAACTTAGTGTGGTTTCATGAACACATGCGGCAACTGCTTCAGCAAAAACTTAATCAAGACGTTGAACTAAATAATAAGATCAAAACCTTCGAGAAAGAGATTACGAATAAAAAGATTTTACCCTCAAACGCTGCGCAACAAATCATTCAGGATTTTTTGAAGGAATAATTTTCTCAGCAAGTCCATACGGACAATGACGACACTTATTCTTGCAACAGTACCCACGCTTTAAATGATAGGTGGAAGTGAACACCATCAAACCACCTTCCAGATAATAGTCGATACCTTCCTTCAACACCTCACCCCCTGTCCCCTCTCCAGAGGAGAGGGGTGACTGCTTTATCGACTTTTTTACGTCTTTATCGCTGTCCATGTGGAAACTTTCGTGAGTTTATAATCGAATATTTATTCCGCCATTTACATTTATGCCCATCGTGCTGTATCCATACACTTCCTGGTAATCCTGATTGAGCAAATTTCTAACATCCACAAAGAACGATACTTTTTGATTCTTTAGTTTGTAATCTGCATGAAAATCAAGCAATGCATAAGCAGCAAGCGTAGCAGATTGATTTGTGAATGTATTCAGATCAAAATACAAATCATCGCGCTGGCCAAATGTTTTCAAGTTCAGACACGTAAACAATTGTTTTGAAAACTGATAGCCCGCATTAACTCCAACCGTATTTTTTGGCCTGCGGATTAAGTTGTTAAACACCGTGTCCTGATTGTTTGCTTTGGTCGTTACTTCTCCGGTAACAAAAGCGTAGAAAGCAGAAACCTTTAGTTTGGATGTTATTTGTAAGGATGATTCTAATTCTATTCCCTTGTCATCTTGTTGATCTAAATTTATATTTATCGGGTACGCATAGATGATTACATCTTTCACCGATCTTGAAAAGACAACTGCACGCCATTCCATCTTTTTATCAATGGTAATTCCTTGAACTCCACCTTCCCAGCTTTGACTTCGTTCAGGTTTTAAATCCGGGTTGGCTCCATATTGACCATAAAGTTGATAAAGCGATGGTGATTTAAATCCGGTAGATAGATTCAGAAATAGTTTTAGCCCATTTTGAAACCGATAAGATGGATTGATGCTATAGGTAAGTGCCTCTCCAAATTTTGTATGATTCGTGTATCGGCCGCCTACTTCGGCTGAGAGATTACCAAAATGACCAAATACTGAAACATATGGACTGGTTAAAACAGCCGATGGATTTTTTTCAACTGAGGTTGTATCCAACATTTTCAAATCTTGCCGGGTAATTCCAGCAAGGAGTTGAATTTGCTTACTCAACTCATAATTCATAAAGATTTCAGTGTGATTAAATTTACCTGTATATTCACTTTTTCCATACGTGCCATCAAAACTGCGATCGGTTTGATCATAGGAATATTGTGCATGAACAGAGCCCTTCGCTAATGCATAGTTTGCATGAATACCAGTATTTAAAAGTGTTCCCGCATATTCGTTCAACACATCATCCGTAAATACACCGCCATCGTACTTTCCTTCAAACTGGTTGTAACGAATAAATGGTTTAAGTGAAAGTTTCGAGTTGAGATTGAAACCAAGATTTGCCTGAAAAGAATGTTGAGCAGCTCCATCCTTATCAAAGCCTGCATCGTTTTCATCTTTTGCTTCACTAATCCCATCGGTGCTTAAACGAGAGTACCCAACAGAATAGTCCACTGCTTTTGAACTTCCCCGTACTCCAACATTTCCACGAAACGTATTATAACTTCCATATCCCAACGTGCCAAAAAACTCGGCTGGCTTTTCACCACCATTTTTTGTTATGATATTGATTACACCGGCAATCGCATCGCTTCCATACAAAGTAGACTGACTTCCTTTCAGGATTTCAATGCGTTCCACCTGATCGAGTGAAATCAATCGAAGATCATATGCGCCACCCGAAACACCTGAAGGATCATTGAGTGGAACGCCATCTAATAAAATGATCGTGTACTCATTCTTCGCACCTTGCAAATAAACCGATTTGTCTTTACCAGGATTGCTATTCGCTCCGTTCACAACAAGACCCACTTGGTCGTTGAGCAATTGCGTAATGTCCTTTCCTGCACTGCGCCTGATCTGATCTTCGTCAATAATCGTTAACACTTTGCCCGTTTCACTTAAGCTCTTTGGAAACTTGGTAGCCGTAATTACAACTTCATTGAGTTGCCGAACAGAATCTTGCTGGGCTTTTGATAGGTTTGGTGCCAGCCACCAAAGGACAATTAGAGTGATTGCCCAGACTTTTCTCTCTTTTTTCATTCGTGAAAAAGTTTAAAGGTTTTGAAAAAAGAGTAAAAGGCTGAAAATGAAACGATGACAATGAGAGAACCTCATTCATCAAAAGAATCACAGTCGCTTTTTACCCGAAGCACTGAATTGTGTACTGTGGCAGGTCTCCTGGCTCTTCTGATTTTATTCGCCTTCTCATCCACCAATAGGCAGACAATGGACTATGAATAAAATGTATTTCGCTTTCGCGAAATCAGAATTACAGTTGCGGGAACAGCCCTCGCTTTTAACGAGGTTCCCTTTTAACTCCGAAACAATCGGGGACCGCAATACGGGCGCAAACATAATTAATTTATTAAACTTGCGGCATGAATGATTCTTTTAAATCACCACAAAGACACAAAGGTGCAATACAAATAATCCCTCTTCGTGCCTTTTCGCCATTGCGGTATTCTATTTTACTTGCATTGGTTTGGGCTTCTATTAATTCATGCCAGTCAAAAAAAGAATCACATGAATCTAACCCGGTTAGCACTGAACTAAAATATGCCGAGGGTTTTTCCATTCGCAACGAGGGCAAGCTAACTTATGTAACTATTACGAATCCCTATCCCGGTGCCACCGAAGGATATAGATATTTATTAGTACCCGAAAGTGAACAGATTCCTTCACTTGATAACAAGACTGAAGTAATTCGCACACCTATAAAAAAAATAGTATGCACTTCAACTACGCATATTCCACTACTTGACTACCTCAATGAAACTGATGCACTCATTGGGTTTCCTACTACAGACTATATCAGTTCAGAACCCATGCGAAAAAGAATTGATGCTGGTTTGATAACCGATTTAGGAATTGATAAAGGAATGAATATTGAATTGCTTTACTCGCTAAGTCCCCAGTTGGTGATGAGTTATACTATGACAAGCGACTTAGGTCAACTAAAAAAAATAAAAGAGCTTGGTGTTCCTGTGGTGATCAATGCTGAGTTTTTGGAAAAGCATCCACTGGGCCGTGCAGAATGGATTAAATTCATGGCTCTATTCTTTAATAAAGAGAAAGAAGCAGACTCTGTATTTAATGAAATTGAAAAAGAATATCTGGCAGTGCAACAATTGGTAGCGGAAACCTCAGAAAGGCCAACCGTAATGAGCGGGATTGTGTATGGTGATGCCTGGTTTATGCCTGCAGGGAAAAACTATGCGGCTCATCTTTTAAAAGATGCAGGAACACATTACTTATGGAATGATACAGAGTCGAATGTATTTTTAGAATTGAGTTTTGAATCGGTATTCGAAAAAGCGAAAGATGCTGATTTGTGGATTGGTGTAGGTTCGTTTCATTCGCTGAAAGAAATACAAGCAGCTGAATCACGTTATACATTATTCAAACCCTTTCGCGAAAAGCAAGTGTACACATATAATGCCCGCACGGGTGCAAAAGGTGGAAGTGAATTTTTAGAACTTGGTTATTTGCGACCCGATATAATTCTAAAAGATTTGGTGAGCATTGCTCATCCAGAACTCTTGCCCAATTATGAGTTGTTTTTTCATAAGAAATTGGACTGACTTCTACTGCAGTTCTTTGTTTTCTTACTCAGCATAGAGCTTGCCATTAATAAATATCTCTCCACCAAGTTCTTTTACATCATAGTTCAACCATCCAACGGGTGTCTTTTTCCACGTTTCCAAATGCTTTTGAGTAGTAAGCACGGTATCTTTTGTTTTACCATCTCGCTGAAACATTAATCTCTCCCATCGCTGTGAGGTATAAGCGATAACACTGTCCCCATATGCACGGATGCTGTCAACCTTATAAACATTACTTAGGGTAGCATCAATGATTGCCCAATCTCTCAATGTATAGGCTCGCTGCTGCTCACGGCTAATTACTTCTCCATTTTGGTCATAGATCACAAAATCTTTCGGCAACAAGTCCATGTACTCATCAATATTTTTAGTGCTAACGGCATGGACACATTTGTCTAATTGCTTTTGAATTTCAATTTCAATCGCTAACTCAATTCGTTTTTGGCTGCTACATCCTGTAAGGAAGATCAGTACGAGGCAACTAGTTTTTAAAAACTTCATCTTTTAAATTTTTAAAGCCATTGGAATAGTAATCAAATGCATCGAGGTGATCACATCACCTTTCTCAAATATACATTCCCGTATTTCGATTCGAAAGAATACTTAGGACCGTTGCCGGGTTTGGCAGAAACAACTGTGTGAAAATCCTTAAACTCTGAGCCCGTAAATTTCAAATCGAGGTTTGAATAGATTTGACCATAATTTGTTTCAGCCGTTAATTCACCAGTTGCTTTTTCTTGCACTGAAACATCGACACCCCCATAGGTTGCTTCTACCGAAAGCGGACCCGAAAAGTTTTTTACTTCGGCCAATCCATATACACACTCCAATTTGGTTTCGATATTTCTTGGCACTTTTATCTCCAGTAAAATATCCATATCAACACCCCACGACTTTACATTGAAGTCGCTACCGGTTTCTTTGCAATACTTTCTAAAGTCTTCTTCCGATTTAAATGTAAGCTTTTCATTGCCTCGATTTACGGTTATGCGTTTAGGTAGATTCTTCAGGTTGTTAATTTTATTCTCTATATAAATCACGTTACCGGAATTTGATTGAAGCAACTCAAATGCATCATCACTTTCTCCCTGATTGATACTTACCGAGCCCACAATCGAAATTTCATTTTTGTCCCACGTGCTGATTTTAACTAACTCCGGGTAATCAAATCGGAAAGAAATTTTTTGACCAGCCGTTACCGGATACGTTTTATTTACCGGAGTCTGCGCAAGCAAAACTCCGGTAAGTAAGGTTAGAAGGATTACGCTAGCGGCTTTCATTTCTTTCTAAGATAAATTTTGCTGTAGTCCGACCGGAAATCGACTTTCATGCCACCACCATTTACCTTACCGCTCACCCGGTCGTTATATTGAACAAACTCGCCTTTTTTATCAATTTCTATTTTAAACTCAGGGGCTACCAAGATCTCACCATAGGAAGTGCTCATTCTTAGGTCTGCCTTGATGGAAACAGGTAACGTAACATCCACATATCCATAGATTGATACAATCGAAACCGGGCCTTTGACATTGCTGCTTAAGTCTGCCTCTACGTGACCATACACGGTCTTAACCGTAAGCGGACCTGTTACATTCTCCATTTCAATGCTGTTGTAGTTTGCAGAGACTTCAATTTCGTTCTCCATATTCTTAAACACAGCTGTGCCACCATATTGCGATTGATGCGAGAAGGAAACGATCACACCCTTAGGAACAAGAATTTTTACATCGGGTGAGTTCATCTTCTTTAATTGATTGACCTCAACTACATCTCCATTCTGAGTCACATTAATACCAAGACCGGTGTTATCTTCCAAGCCCGAGCCATTAATAGCACGGAGTCCTTCCGCCCGCTCATCTTTATGATCTTTGTAATTTCGCGATGAGAAAATTATTTCATTTCCGTTGTGACCTTCTACGGTTACGCGTCCAATGTTTATTTCAAGTCGACCCGTACTTTTTGCCACTTTAAATTCCTGAGCCATGGCTGTATTCACAACAATCCAGGCTAATACAACTACAATTATTTTTTTCATGATCACTATTTTTAATTTTTTAGTATTCGTTTTGTTTATAACCTCACCCCCAACCTCTCTCCGAAGGAGAGGGGGGCTTTCTCTCCTTTTTGATTAATTCATAAATACTTCTTCTCTCTGCAGTGAGAAGTTGACTTTATGAAAGTTTTAATATTCCTGTATAAGCTTCATCCTTTACTGCTTTCATAGTTGAAGCATCCTTTGTTAGTTTTTCCAATTGTTTTACAACTCCGTCTTCTTTCAACTTAACAAGCAACTGAATGAGGGCTATCTGCACAACCGGATCTTTTTGCGTGGTGAGAGAATTTATCAATGCCTGCCGCACATTATCTTCGGTATTGAATTTACTAAGTGCATCGAGGGCTGCCAGCCGAACATTTGTATTAGTATCCTCATTCATAGTCTTCACCAGCACATTTACAATCTGATCATCCGCTTTATCTAATTCATAAGCCACCGACACGCCCACCATTCGTTGGCTTGCAGACTGTTGATCGCCTAACATGGCAAGCATCATTCGTCTGTTTTCCTCCAGTTGATTTTTTAATTCAGTCAACTGCGTTTCATGTTCATTATTCTTGTTTACCCAATAGCCGATGCCTAACAGCATCATTACCAAAATGACGCCAGCCGCTATTCTGTACATTGTTGGTGCAAAGAAGACGATGTGTGTTGTATTCTTTTGGTTGTTGATCTCTTGTTGCAAAGTTGTTTCAAATACCGATTTTAGTTTACCGGATGGTTCCAACGTTTCTACTTTATCCATTGCCTGAATTACTTCACGCAGTTGCTCATATAACAAGTAGTGCTCTTCGCTACTCGCTAATTCTCTTTCAACCAAGGCACGCTCTTCGGCTGTCCCTTTTCCATCAATGTAATCGATGATTCTGCTCTCCCACTTTTCAGTTTCCATACTCATAACTTTTCGAGTTCAAAATAATTTTGCCGCAACTGACCAATAGCACGATGCACTTTTACTTTCACATTTGCTACCGTCATGTCTAAAAATCCGGCCACTTCTTCGTACTTCAAATGCTGAAACCGGGTGAGGACTAACAATTCGCGGTAATCATCCGGTAGTTGTGCTAGCGCTCTAATCAGTTTCTTCTCGTTCTCCTCTTGCTCTAGTGCATCCATTCCCTCCGGCACTTGATCCATCAACTTTTCCACTTCTACTTTCACGGGTGTCCGCTGTTTTTGCTGTTTATAATAATCCGCAAAACCGTTTCTGGCCATCTGGTATATCCACGACTGGAATTTCATTTCGGGGTTGTAGGTATGGCGATACTTTAACATGCGCAGGAAAACATTCTGTGTTATGTCTTCTGCAATCTCCCGATCCATTGCCATACGGGCCAAAAAATTAAAAATCCGTTTGTGGTACCGATCAAAAAGCAAGGCTGATTGCTGGAGGTCACCGTTTTTTACGGTCTCCATAATATGTTCATCACTCATCAGGTCAATGCTTTTTGTCACAATTCAGGTTAGTTACCGTATCCCATTAAAAAGGTTACAAAATGAAGGTAAGCCGATAAGATATTATCTCTTATTTTGATTCGAGCGGAATTGGTCAGGTGTTAGTCCATTATATTTTTTAAAGAATCGACCGAAATACGAATTGTCCTCAAATCCCAGTTTAAAGGAAATTTCAGACACCGAAAGTTTAGTATGAGCGAGTAATCGCTTGGCCTCTAACAGAACACGTTGTCTGATCAACTCCCCTGCCGATTTTCCTGATTTCTTTTTACACAGTGCATTAAGATAGTTGGGGGTTACATTCATCTTCTCAGCATACTGCCTGGGTGTTTTCAAGGTGAGAAAATTCTCTTCAATCAATTCCTGAAAAGTGAAAAGAAAATCTTGCGCTACAAGCGTTCTCTTACCTTGGGTTTTCTGGCTTAGCCGGGTTGCTCTAACCAACAATAAACTGAGGGCATAAAAAATTGCATCGCGCGAATAATCATCATTGCGTTCCTTTTCCTGTTCAATGTATTTAAACTCGTCCACCCACTTTGATAGCTCAACTCCATCCAAATCAAAATACGCTGGTTGGTTAGGTCTAAAGAGTGGCCAGGCTGACATCATCTTTCTCCCTTTCGATAAAGCCATGAAACTATCATTGAACAGCACCACGAACCCACTTACTTTTTTTAATTCATTCCATGCATGAACCTGACCGGGCGCAATTAAAAAAAGTCTGCTGGCAATTAAGCTGTGATCCTGAAAATCAATAGCATGACTTCCTCCACCTCCTGTTACTAAAATGAAGGTATAAAAATGATGTTGATGAGGCTCTCGCAAATGCTCGATGTCTTTAGCAAAGTATTCAAACCGAAAGAAGTCAAAGTCTTTCTTTTCTGAATCTGTTGCCTTAAGGGTTTCAATAGTATAAGCGGGGATTTGAGCTGGCATAATGCAAGATAAGTAAAAAGTGCCATATCCTACTTCAAATGCACCATTCGAAATGGCCTATTCTGGCTAAATTTGTATAAATGATTCAGAGAACAGAATTCATAGTTTAAAAAGTTACATTCATGGAAACCTATAAAATAAAAAAAGTATTAGTGCCAATTGACTTTTCTAGCGTCTCTTTAAACGCCTTAGAAACAGCAATTGCAATTTGTAAGCGCCAACTGGCAACACTCACCCTGATTCACGTAGTTGAAAACACGTATGTGCTATTTCCGCCAGAAGCGGGAGGAGCCACAGGAGCTATTCTTCCAGACTTAGTAAAAAATGCCAATGAAAATTTAAACGAATTGGCAAAGAAATTAAGAACAAGACACGATCTCGTTATTAATCATATTATTCAATCGGGCAATCCTGCCGATGAAATTTGCCGATGGGCTCATCATAAAGAATCCAACCTGGTTGTAATGGGAACACACGGTGCATCTGGCTTGCGCGAATTCTTTTTAGGATCAAATGCGTATCGGGTGGTTAAGAATTCACCTTGCCCAGTCCTTACAATACCCGGCAGCAACACATGGATTGATTTCAAAAAAATCCTCTTCCCTATTCGCATGGTGCCCAATGCATTAGATAAATATGATGTTGTAAGACCCATCATTCAAAAGAATGGTTCAAGTATGACCATTGCCGGAATTGTAAAGAAAAATGATGCCACCGGCTTTATTGAGATGAAGGAGCTTGTGGATACCGTGCAATCAAAGATTGCAGAAGATAATGTAATCTGCTCAAGTGAGATTCATTATTGTGAAGATGTTTCGAAGCAGGTGCTATCCATTTCAGAAACAGAGAAACCAGATCTGATTGTAATTACAGCAACATTAGACTCATCCCTTAAGGATTTCTTTTTAGGACCTTATACGCAAGATATTGTAAATCATGCGCACTATCCGGTGCTCAGCATCAGACCTGAAATTTCTGGTGACTCTGTAAAATCTTTATCAACAATCACCAATCAAGACTCTAAAATAAAGATCGAAGCATACGCCATTTTATAAACAGTCAATTAAAACAAAAAATATATGAAAATAGAAGTATCACATTTAACCATAAACGATTACCTGGGTCTTAAAGAAAGTATGTTAGAATCATACGCTCTTTGGGGAGCCTATTGGAGGGATCATCAAATAGAACACTTGTTAAAACTTTTTCCTGAAGGTCAACTTTGCATTAAAGTAGATGGAAAATTAGTTGGAGCAGCACTCTCGCTATTAATTGACTATAAAAGCTTAGGCGATAACCATACCTATAAAGACGCAACGGGTGACTACACATTTAAAAGTCATGACCCAGATGGAGATGTGTTATACGGGATAGAAATTTTTATTAGTCCGGAACATCGTGGACTTCGATTAGGAAGAAGGTTGTATGACGCACGTAAAGAACTTTGTGAAAAATTAAACCTTCGCGCCATTATTGCCGGAGCCCGATTGCCAAGGTATGGCGAGCATTCCGAAAGTCTTACGCCCAAGGAATACATTGAGAAAGTAAAGCATAAGGAGCTATACGATCCTACCCTTACTTTTCAAATTAGTAATGGCTTTCACGTACGGAAGATATTAAAAGGCTATATGCCTGGAGATGTTGAGTCAATGGACTATGCCGCACTTATCGAATGGATTAATATCTATTATGAACCGAAACAAAAATTATTGAACGAGAAGAAGACTGATGTGCGTTTAGGATTAGTACAATGGCAAATGAGACCCTTTAAGGATTTCGATGCACTATGCGAGCAAGTAGAATTTTTTGTGGATGCCGCATCCGGCTATAAAGCAGACTTTATATTATTTCCAGAATTTTTTCATGCCCCACTGATGTCAGAGTATAATCACCTGACCGAGGCAGAAGCCATACGAGGATTGGCTAAATACACAAAGCCGCTAAAAGAAAAGTTCTCGCAACTGGCAATTGCTTACAATGCGAATATAATTACCGGTAGTTTTCCTGACTTGCGTGATGGAAAGTTATATAACATTGGCTACTTGTGCCATCGGAATGGAACCACGGAAGAATATCAAAAAATACATATCACTCCCGGTGAACGTGAGTCCTGGGGCATGGTAGGTGGCGACTCGTTAAAAACGTTTGATACCGACTGCGGCAAAATAGGAATCTTAATTTGTTATGATGTTGAGTTTCCGGAGTTATCACGATTGCTGGCCGATGATGGAATGGACATTTTATTTGTCCCTTTCTTAACAGACACTCAAAACGCTTATGGACGTGTACGATATTGTTCACAGGCGAGGGCTATTGAAAATGAATGCTTTGTAGCGATAGCCGGCTGTGTGGGTAACTTACCCAAAGTAAATAACATGGATATTCAGTATGCTCAATCGGCAGTGTTTACTCCTTCCGACTTTGCCTTCCCAACGAATGGGGTAAAAGCAGAAGCCACACCTAATACAGAAATGACATTGATTGTTGATGTTGATCTTGAGCTATTAAAAGATCTTAATCACAAGGGATCAGTTACCAACTTGCGCGACAGAAGAAAAGATTTGTATCGAATTGAAGCACTGAAACCCAAGTCGATTGAAAGTAATCATGTAGAGTTTGCAATCGCATAACAGCACCATTAATCTCCATCTCATATTGAGGTGTTGATAAAAAAAGAAAATCCTCGAAAGAGAAAGAGTGCCCCGAAAGTTTCGGGGTTAGTTAAACCATAAACACAATATATTATGACAAATACAACAAAAATAGTAACCGGATTTGCAGTAGGAACTTTATTAGGAGCCACCTTGGGGCTATTGTTTGCTCCCATGAAAGGCTCAAAAACAAGGTCGTTGATTGTTGACAAAACAAAAGATGTATCCGATTCAGTTAGCAACACTTATGCTAAAGCTAAGGATATGATAGCATCCGTTAAGAATGGCAAAACAGCTACTGAAGTCAATTAAGATTAAATTGAAATCAACATTAAGCTTCTGCTTTTTAGCAGGAGCTTTCTTTTAGGTTACGATCCCTAAGTAACAAAAGTCTGGGTCACTCCAGCCCAAAACACAAACGTTAATTCTTCAATAGATTTATTCTTATATTATATAAAGTTGCTCTAAGGTAGCAGCTATACAAAATGAAATATATACTCACTGTTTTAGTATTAATTTTTTGCCTTTCGAAAATTCAGGCACAAATACTTTTTTCTGAAAGCTTTAATGTGCTACTGGATACAACAAAAAAAGTCCAGGGATCGGTGACCCCGGAACTCAAGATACAAACTCAAAAGAGGACTTTGATTGAGTTCACCAACATGGCCGATATCGTCATTCGTATGAAAAGAAATAGTCTTCCCATAGCCAATAAAATCGAATTCAATAAGTTCGGTTCCGAGATTTTCTTGAGTGGTGGTTATGTGTATGCCAAATTTAGAGAGAACTTAGATAAGCACTTTAGCATTGAATACTTTGCACAAGTTCATTGGGCCGAAGCGCGTGGACTTGAGCGGAGGTATGCAGCCGGCCCTACTATGCGTTTAAAAATTGTTAAAAACCCTGATCTGGGATTATTTATTGGCATGGGGCCAATGTACGAATATGAAGAGTGGAATTACACGGCAGTACCTGATGATGAATTACCTCCCGATCAAACACCCATCATTAACCAATTAATCAAAAACGCATCGTACATTAGTTACAAACATCGCCTTACTGAAAAGATATTTGTTGATATGAGTTTCTATCACCAGGCTCGCTACAATCAATTGTTTTCTTCTCCTCGGCTGGCATCCAGTACCCGGGTTAGTTATCAGTTAACTGAAAATCTTCAGGCTTTATTAATGTACCAAAACATTTACGATTATAAACCTGTTGTGCCAATTGATCATTGGTTTCACCGGGTAATAGCAACACTTGCAATTTCATTCTAATGAAATTCTAAATTATAAAGTCACACTAAAAAAAACACTAAATGGAATTGCTACTTATTTTAATCTTTTGCATCGGGTATCTGCTGATTACGCTTGAGCACACCATTCACATTAACAAAACCGCCACTGCCCTGGTAACAGGTGTGCTCTGCTGGACCGTTTACATTTTAAACTCAGATGCACATCTGGTAAGTCATCAACTGCTTGAACAGTTGGGAGAAATCTCAAGTATACTTTTCTTTTTAATGGGAGCCATGACCATTGTGGAGTTGATCGATTCGCACGATGGCTTTGAACTTATTAACAAAGCCATTACCACGCGTAGCCGACTCAAACTACTTTGGATTATTTGCATCCTTACCTTTTTCTTATCTGCCGTGTTAGACAATCTAACCACAACCATTGTAATGGTTACCCTTTGCATCAAATTAGTTCGCAATGTAAAATACCGACTGCTTTTTATTGGGATGATTGTTGTTTCGGCCAATGCAGGTGGAGCATGGAGTCCTATTGGTGATGTAACCACTACCATGCTTTGGATTGGCGGCCAGATTTCGACAACTGTTATAATTACCAAGCTCTTTATTCCAAGTTTGGTAAGCATGCTTGTTCCTTTAGGAGTGTCTTCATTAATTATTAAAGGCAACCTGCAAAATTCTGATGTTTCTGATTTAAGCAGCTCTAACGTGCGAGCCACAGTTTTTGAACAACGATTAATTCTATTTACCGGAATTCTAATCCTGTTGCTTGTACCTGTTTTCAAAACCATTACGCATCTGCCCCCTTTTATGGCTATGCTGCTAGGGCTCGGTATTCTTTGGATTTTAACTGAGATCCTTCATCGCGGAAAAGATGAAGAAGAAAAACAGAAGCTTTCGGTAATACGCGCTCTCGAGCACTCAGATGTTCCCAGTGTATTATTCTTTTTAGGAATTTTATTAGCCGTAGGAGTTCTGCAACACACGGGGCAACTAACGCAATTAGCAGGTATGCTTACTTCCACATTTGAAAGTGAAACGATCATTCTTTCCCTTATTGGAATGCTGTCAGCTATTGTGGACAATGTGCCGATTGTGGCAGCAACTATGGCTATGTATTCCACAGATGTGTATCCTATGGATGCCTCATTTTGGCAACTTCTTGCCTTTTGTGCAGGCACGGGTGGTAGCTTGCTAATCATTGGTTCTGCGGCAGGCGTAGCCGCTATGGGATTAGAAAAAGTACCATTCGGATGGTACTTAAAAAACATTAGCTGGCTTGCTCTTTTAGGATATCTTTCGGGAATTGGGGCATTCATACTTCAAGAAAAAATATTTATGAATTAACCCAATGGTTGCTGCCCATAATGAAACTACCTTATTACCTTATTTGAAAGCTTATGCGAATACCTTTACTAACTCTAATTTTTACCTTTTCCATCATGCGCGTTGTGGGTCAGTTTAACGAAACTATACGCACGGGCCGACCCGGACAGGCCATTGGCGCCTTTACTGTAGGAGACAAAATTTTCCAGATCCAAAGCGGGTTCGATTACTTTGGTTCCAAGAATAACGGAATAAAAAACTCCGGCTTTTTAAATAATACAGTGTTGCGTTATGGGCTCACAGAACCTTTCGAAATCAGTGCATTGCTTGAATACAAAACAGAAGCCCGCACCAATGGCAATAGCGAAACAAAAAGTAATGGGCTCAGTGCCATGGATGTTGGTATGCGCTACCACATCTATACCGGCAAAGGGTTGATACCCAATGTGGGTTTTCAGTTACGGATGCGATTACCCGTATTAAGCGAAGACTATGAGATAGATGACATTGCCCCACGCTTTATTGTTGTAACCAGCCAGCGTCTTTCTAAAACTTTTACGCTGATAACAAACTGGGGAGCTGCTTGGAACGGGAATAACAGCTCGCCAACAGGTACCTATGTTATTAATCTCGCCTTTCCTTTCAATGATAAGCTGGGTGCATTTGTGGAAACTTTTGGAGCTTACGGAAGAGGCAATTTTTATATAAATTTTGATACCGGATTGGCCTGGTTGCTAACCCCAGATCTGCAGTTGGATTTATATGGTGGGTATGGAAATAATTATGGTGTAAATGATTATTTCATTAGTACGGGAGTATCATGGCGTACAAAAAGAAAACAACAATAACATTTTTTAGTTATCCATTTATGAAAAATATAGTTACCCTAATCCTAATTCTTTGCATATCTGTAGCGGTATCGGCCCAAAAGAATGATTCTGTGAACCAGAAAAAAGATTCAATTTCTTTAGACAAAACTACCGTCTATTTAAAGCAGATTGATAGCATCCATAGAGCTGATTCTATGCGCAGGGCTGTGTTATTGATGCAAATTGAAAATCTGAAAGGCTCAGCTTCTAATCAAGAGCGCGAAGCGTTACTAAAAAAATTAAGAGAATCAGAACAGGCGGACTCTCTAAAAAAACTAGCTCAAAATCAAAAATTAGAAAAACTAAAAGCATCGGCCAAGGGATTTCCCGTGGCTCCTTTTGGTGATACTCTCTTTTTGGTCTACACACGGGTAGGAAGTTTTAGCGCAAAAGATCGCGCTGCCTCTGTAACCGCCAAGATTAAAAAACTTTATGATGATTATGAGTTTAATCCCGATTCGCTAACCGTAACCGAAGCAGACGCTTCCGCTGAAATCATTTATAGGGACTTTATGGTGATGAGCGTGAACGAACTGGAGGCTTTATGGTTCGAGCGGAAGCCAAAAGAAATCGCTACTGAATACCGAACGCTAATTGCCGATGCAATTAAATCTGAACGCAAATCAAATAGCATTCTAAACATCTCTCTTCGCATTTTGGCTATCCTTTTAATTTTAGGGGGCATCTATGTTGTTATCCGGTTGGTAAACAGACTATTTAAAAACATAAATGAAAAAATTAAGAATCTAAAAGACAGTGCATTAAAAGGAATTCAGTTTCGTGGTTATCAATTTTTGGATAGTGAGCGTGAGTTACAAGTAATCCTATTCTTAACAAACATCGTTCGCCTTTTAGTAATTGCCCTTGCTCTTTATATAGCGCTTCCTTTATTGTTTAGTGTATTTCCCTGGACACGCGGCATTGCCGAAACTTTAATTAGTTGGATAACCACACCGTTGAAGAGTGTTTTTGGCGGCCTAATCAATTATCTACCCAATCTATTCTCGATAATAGTAATAGCAACAGTCACTCACTATGTGGTTAAGTTTTTAAAGTTCATTGCCGGTGAAATTGAGAGCGGTGTGCTTACTCTACCCGGTTTTTACCCTGACTGGGCAAAGCCTACTTTAAACATTGTAAAATTTCTGGTGTATGCTTTCAGCTTCATAATTATTTTTAAGTACCTGCCTGGCTCCGACTCACCCATTTTTCAAGGAGTTTCTGTTTTTGTTGGAGTTCTCTTTTCATTGGGGTCCTCATCTGCTATTGCGAATGCAGTGGCCGGATTAGTAATTACCTATATGCGTCCCTTTAAAGTAGGAGACCGGATAAAAATTGGTGACATAACAGGCGATGTAATGGAAAAATCCTTGCTGGTTACTCGCATCCGTACCATTAAAAACGAAAATATTACAATCCCCAATTCAACCATCTTAGCAGGATCTACTATTAACTACACTTCATCGGCCAATGAAAGCGGTCTCATTCTTCACTCTGGCGTAACGATCGGATACGATGTGCCCTGGAAACAAGTGCATGAATTGTTAATAAAAGCAGCAACGGCAACAAACGGAATTATGCAAGATGATAATCATAAGCCATTTGTACTACAAACCAGTTTAGATGATTTTTATGTTGCTTATCAAATCAATGCATTTACCGACCAATCGCATCGTATGGCAGTTATCTATTCAGAACTTCATCAAAACATTCAGGATAAATTTAATGAAGGTGGCGTTGAGATTTTATCCCCTCATTATCGTGCGGCACGCGATGGAAATATGGTTACCATTCCGGCCAACTATTTACCCAAAGATTACCAGGCACCCTCTTTTAATGTTTCAGTAAAGAATTCATCAGACAGTAAAAAAGAATAATGGATAAGATTTTAGATACCCTTAGTGTTCCTGAATATTTTCACAACCCCGTTATCATTTTTCTATGGATAATAATCATTTGGCTATTAGGATGGTTTCTTAAAAAGCAAATATCCAAAACCAATCTCGGTAACGATCTTCAGTACAAATCCAAAAAGGCCATTACGTTTGGTGGATATCTGCTTGTAATAATCGTAATCATCATTGTTTACAGTTCAAAGCTGGGTGGGTTAACTGTGGCACTGGGTGTGGCCGGTGCCGGAATTGCATTTGCCTTGCAGGAAGTAATTGCAAGTTTTGCGGGGTGGCTTGCACTTCTATTTGGCAATTTCTATAAACCTGGCGATCGGGTTCAACTAGGGGGCATTAAAGGCGATGTGATTGATATAGGGATTCTTCGAACTACCCTGATGGAAACCGGACAGTGGGTAGACGGAGATTTGTACAATGGTAGAATTGTACGCATCGCGAACAGTTATGTTTTTAAAGAACCTGTATTTAACTATTCAAACGATTTTCCATTTCTGTGGGATGAAATAAAAATACCCGTTCGCTTTGGAAGTGATCATGAAAAAGCAAGAGCTATTTTCTATAAGGTAGTAAATGAAGTTACTGCAGATTTTGCCAAAGAGGCAATTGCTACATGGGCTACCATGACCCATAAATACAGAGTAGAAAATGCAAGCACAGATGCCATCGTAACTCTGATTATTAACGATAACTGGATAGAATTTACGATTCGATATGTTGTGGAATATAAACGAAGGAGGATTACCAAAGATCGATTGTTTACAACCATACTCACCGAAATTGAGCAGACTAATGGCAAAGTTGCATTGGCCTCCGCTACCTTTGAAGTAACGTCATTGCCTCCGCTTTCAATTAATTTATCGAAAGATTAAGTATGGATGAGCTTTTAAATTATGTGCTTTTTAAAAATGGAGACTATGTTCTGACAACGGGCTCGTTGATATCCATTATTTTTTTATTGATCGCAGTTCGGATTGCATTATTCTTAATTAAACGAATTTTCGCTCGCTTCTTTTCAAAAAGAAATGTGGATGAAGGAAGGCAAGCCGCTATCTATCAACTTATCTCCTACCTCTTTTGGATCATTGCGTTTTTAACTGCCTTAGAAATAATTGGTATCCATATCACTTTTTTGCTTGCTGGTTCTGCTGCCCTTTTGGTTGGGCTTGGCCTTGGGCTTCAGCAAATTTTTCAGGATCTGGTTTCTGGTATTTTCATTTTAATAGAAGGAACTGTGAAAGTAAATGACGTGATTGAACTAGATGGCATGGTGGGAAAAATCTTATCGGTAAACTTACGCACCTCCAAAGTACTAACCCGCGATGGCATAATGATCATTGTGCCCAATCATAAATTCATTATCGAAAAAATTACAAACTGGAGTCATAGTTCAGAAAGTACTCGCTTTAAAGTAGAGGTAGGTGTTGCGTATGGCAGCGATGTAGAAAAAGTGAAATCCATTTTATTAAACTGCATAACCAATCACCCTGATGTAATTCAGGGAAAGAATGGTGATCTGCATGATCCATTTGTTCGCTTTGTAGATTTTGGCGACAGTGCCTTAAAGTTTGAGTTATATTTCTGGACAAACAGTATTTTTCAAGTAGAGTTTATAAAGAGTAATTTACGATTCGATATTGATAAGAGTTTCCGGTCACATGGAATTATCATTCCGTTTCCGCAACGAGATATTCACATCAAAAATCATTAATGCAACGGCTCAAGATTACATGCTTAATCATTTTCTTATCTCTCGGATTAACTACCTCGTGGGCTCAAACCTATCGGATGCAATCCTTCAATACCCAGTCCGGGTTATTATCCGATCATATTAACGATGTTGGCCAAGATGTGAATGGCATACTCTGGATTTCAACCAACAAAGGTCTTGCTACATTTGATGGTCTGGAGTTTTATAATCAAAGGGACTCCAATAATCTCTTCCCCATTTCAATCAGTACCCGCTTAAAAGTTGTTGCTCCCAATGAAGTAGTAATTGCCGGGTTCAATGCGGCCTCTCATTTTGTATGCCGTTACTGGAAGGATTCAAAATGGAATGATCTCAAATTTCCTGACTCTTTGAATCTTACTACAAGGCGGATTTGGGATGCTGCCAAGGTAGGAGATCAATTGCAGGTTAAATACATACAGGATAACACCTTGTTTACATACTCTTCCGTAACCCACGCCTGGAATACCAGCCCGTTACCTTCTATTGTCCATGATAAGTTTAAGAAGATACTTATTAGGGAAACAAAAACGATTCTTCTTGCTCAAACTGGCATCTATACTGAAACAGAGCAAGGTTGGAATGAGATTGTTCACTTTGATGAGACAATTGAAAAAAGCAATCCAACGGATATTCTCTTTAAAGATCAATCTGACTCAGAATTTTGGTTAGTGGGTACCCAACTCCTTGCAGAATTCAAATCAAAAAAATATTCACGAATTTCAATAAACACCAAGGAAGTTGAAGCAAAGTTTTACCAGTTGAGAAACAGTGATGGATTTATTTTTTTCAGAAGTGAGAAGTCCTTTTTCTGGTACCATCTTGAATCTGGTTCTTCCCAATCATTTATCCCTACATCAGATGATGTAGGGGTTATTAATTCAAGATTATTTATTGACAAAGAGAGAGGTCTTTGGATAACCAGTTATCGTGGATTACACCATATCCCCAGTTTTCTTTTTTTGGGATTTGGGCAGGAAAAAGGATTGTTGGATGCAGAGGTTTCTTTAATAAATGAACTGGCACCCAATGAATATTTAATTGGTTTTAAAAACGGCTTTGGAATATTAAAGGATGATTCCATTAAACACAGCCATAGAACCACTCTTTGGAATGGGCAAAGCGCCATGTTGATAAGTACAGCGAGAGATGAAAAAAACGTAACTTACCTTGCTGGTCATCAACTGGGAGTTGGAATACTTCAAAAAGACTTTTCTGTTGATTGGATTCCTCAAGAGGACGCAAATATTGTGATGGTTAGCTACTTGAAGGATACCTTGTGGGCAGGAACCGGTTCTACCGATCTTTACTTTCTAAGTAATAGAAAGTTAATAAAGAAAAGATCCCTAAATGGATATCCACGACACCTTGCTCTATTACCAAATGGGGATTTAATAGCCAGTACGCGAAGCGGAGTTAGAATTATTTCTGGTTCATCAATGCAGGAGATTAACTCATCTCAAAACTTATTGCAGAAGCAAGTGTATTTCTCCTTTATTGAAAGCGGCAAGATTTACCTGGGAACAGAAGGAGGTTTGGCTGTTCTTGAAGATGGAGTAATAAAAAAGGGAACTATTTATGGTAAACATATTGACAGAGCCATCTATTCTGTCATCAAGGTAAAAGAAGGCTATTGGTTTGGAACGGACAACGGAATCTACTTACTAAAAGATACAACCCTAACCCATTTTGATGAAAGCAGCGGCCTGGTAGGTTGGGAAATAAATCGAGGCGCTTTCCTTGAGGATAGCAAAGGAAGGTTGGTAATCGGAACGAATAAGGGTCTTAATTTTTATGACCCTATTCATGCAGAGAATAAAACGTTAGCATTCCATCCAAAAATAAAATGGATTCGATCTGCCAAATACTCTTTCACAAGCAGCGATTCTATCTCACTTTCTTACACCGATAATTTTGTAACCCTTGGAATGGAAGCAATTTCATTTACCGGAAAGCCTGTTGAGTTTCGCTATCGAATGAATGGATATCAACAGACCTGGCAATATCTTTCAAGTTCAGATGTTCGTGAAGTTATTTATAGAAGTCTTCCTCCTGGTAAATTCCTTTTTGAGTTTCAGGCTCGCCTAGGCAATTCGCCATGGAGTACCAGTGTAAAAAGTCAGTTGATTCATATCTCCACTCCGTTTTATCGCAGCTACTCATTCTTTTTCTTTCTATTCGTTGTAGCAGGCGGGTTAGGATATATTGTTCGATGGGTCTTTAGTAATCAAAAAATTAAAAAACGCCTTGAAGTTGAAATTGAGAAAAAAATTGGAGAATTAAAGAAAAGTGAAGCGAAGTTAGAACTGGCATTAGGAAACTCAAAAATGGGAGTTTGGATGTATCATTTTAATTCCGATCAGGCGGAGTATAGCAGCGAGATGTTCGAGATTTTGGATATGACTCCCGGCTCAGAGCCATTTAGGAAAGACAACTATTTATCGATTGTTCATGCTGATGACAAGGAAAGAGTACAAACAAGTCTCATAAAGGCAATTAAGGATCGTACTTCCTATAACACCGAACTTAGGATTATTTTAAAAAATGGAGACTCACGCTGGCTGCATGTTAAAGGTCGGGTTACCTACAATTCAGATGGGTCTCCGGATCTATTCAGTGGCACCATGAACGACATCACCACCCGAAAAGAATTGGAAGCCGATCGCGAACTGATCATTACAGAGCTAGAGAAGACCAATAATGAGTTAGATCGTTTTATTTATAGCGTATCACACGACCTCAGCGCTCCTATCAAATCCATACAAGGGTTGATAAATCTTACACGCATGGAAAAAATGAGCGAGGACTCACAGTACTACCTAACATTAATTGAGCGGAGCATTAGTCGCCAAAATCAATTTATTAAAGAGATTATTGAGTTTGGCAGAAACAGCCGAACCCAGGTTAAAATGGAGATGATTGATATTGGCAACATGATTGCCAATATCGTTGAAGACCTGAAATACTCCGAACACTATGTGAATACCGAAATTAAGATTCAGGTTGATCCTGAAGTGGAGGTTATTGAGTGTGATAAAATTCGAATGAAAATCATCTTGAACAACCTGCTCTCCAATGCCATTAAGTTTAAATCAAAGTATAAGGATAAGCATCTTGTTTCCGTCACGGTTTTAAAAACTGAAACTGGATTTGAATTAACCGTAGCAGACAATGGGATTGGAATAGATGAGAAGCACTTTGAAGGATTGTTCACCATGTTTTATAGAGCCACTGATCAGCAATCAGGCTCTGGCATTGGGTTATACATTGCATTTGAGGCCGCTAAAAAAATGAATTTATCTCTATCTGTTTCTTCAAAACTGGGGGAAGGAAGCACTTTTATATTGAAATAAGTTCGGCCATTTTTCTATTTTCGATACCAAATTCAAAAAAGAATAGTATGACAAAATCAACCCGCAGAAAGTTTATAGCCAGTGCTTCTTTGCTAACTTTGGCACCAGCCATTGAATCATTAGCTATGAAGAAAGAAAAGCCTGTACTTGTTCATCATGTTTTTTTCTGGTTAAAGAATCCAGACTCAAAAGAAGATTTAGCAAAACTAATTGCCGGGGTTAAATCGTTATCAAAAATTGAAACGATTCGCAAAATTCATGTAGGAGTGCCCGCCTCTACCGAAAAGCGCGATGTGGTCGATAATAGTTACTCTGTATCTGAGCTCATGTTTTTTGATGATACGGCAGGACAAAAAATTTATCAGGATCATCCCATTCATCAAAAGTTTATTGCCGATTGCTCAGCCCTTTGGGAAAAGGTAGTGGTGTATGATACGATGAGCGCGTAGCAATCATACTAAGACGAACTACTTCTTTTTCGCTTACTTGATATCTGTAAACTCTCTTCCTTCTGCCAGAGTTGAAAATTTTGCTGTGCGATTTGAAAAAGTTTTAGGTATGAATTACTAAGAGGAGGCGGTGGAGCTTGGGTCGTCATCTCATTTTTATTTTTTACTAGGACAATTCAGTTTATGAATACCCTTATTCATTGGTTCTTTTTTTTAGGCCTTTTAATCGTTAAATCAGAGATTTAAATTCCAGAGTAGCTATGGGTTTATAGAAAATTTTCGACTCCTTCGAAGTTGGACGATTATAGGATTATGATTATGTAGCACTGGTCACTTTTTTAATTCACCTGCCTTTTTGGCCATTCCCGTTCCGCCCTCTATCTTCCACCCCGTGAAAAAGGAAAATCTTCTGGCTTATATATGTCTTGCTGGTATCTCTGTTATTTGGGGCACTACATTTTTGGTTATGCGCATAGGTGTCATGCAATTTCCCCCTTTTCTGTTTGCCGCCATTAGACAAATTATGGCAGGGTCGTTACTGTGTGGGTTCTTACTGATCATTAAAAAAGAAAATCTTCCTTCCCTTACAACTCTTAGAATTCAAGCCTTTCGTGGATTTTTAATGATCACATGTGGCAATGGTTTAGTCTCGTGGGCTGAGGTTGTTGTAACGAGTGGACTTGCCGCAATTATTTGTTCCACGTTACCTGTTATGGTTATCCTGATTAACCTGGCCATTAACCGCAATGAACGTACTACGCCAACTATCTTTCTTGGATCACTCATTGGCTTAGCCGGAATCGTCTTAATTTTTAGTGAGTTCATCGCTGACTTTATTAATCCACACTACCAGATCGGCATTCTATTGATTTTCACGGCCACATTCACCTGGGGTATCGGGAGCATTCTTACCAAACGGTCGATTCAAACCTCAAATCCATTTTTAAATGCCGGGCTGCAAATGTTCTTTGGTGGAATTTTTTGTTTGCCATTTAGTTTCGTGTTTGACGACCTTCAGAATATTGTTTGGACAAACGATGTTCTTTTTGCGCTCTCCTATTTAATAATTGTAGGATCAATAAGTGCATTTAGTATGTATGTCTATACCTTAAGTAAATTGCCTATAACCATTGCATCTCTATACTCCTATATCAATCCACTGGTGGCTGTTATATTGGGGTGGCTTGTGCTGGAAGAAAAATTGAACTTAAAAATTGGGATTGCCTTTTTGATAACCGTGGCCGGAATTTATCTGGTAAACTATGGCTATCAGCAACAAAAGAAAAAACAATATGAATCGCTAAAAATATAATATGATTTCAGAAATCAGCTTTCATCCCATTGAGGATAGGAATATTAATTCGAATGAAAAGCCCGTGTTCTCCATTCTTATACCTTCGTGGAATAATCTTGATTACTTGAAGTGTTGTATTCAAAGCGTTACCAAAAACTCTCGCTATACACACCAAGTAATTATTCATGTAAATGAAGGGAAAGATGGAACCTTGGAATGGGTTAAAGAACAAGGATTTGATTACACCTACTCCAAAGAAAATGTAGGCGTATGCTATGGATTTAACTCACCTTCCACCTTAGCAAAAACGGATTACATACTTCTCTCAGACGATGACTATTACTTTGCCCCTGACTGGGATTATCATTTGCTTGAAGAAATAAAAAAGGTAGATCACATCTTTTTTTCAATCTGTGGAACAATGATTGAGCACAGCCCCACGCAATATTCAAGTATGATTGCGCCACACAGCTTTGGCAAAACGGTTAAAGAGTTTGATGAAGAGAGATTTCTAAAAGAATACAACTCCTTTCCCTTTGCAGATTGGAATGGCGCAAATTGGTACCCGATGGTGTTGCATAAAACAATTTGGAATTTAATTGGTGGGCTTAGTACAGAATTTTCACCGGGCATGGGTTCCGATCCAGACATGATGATGAAGCTTTGGCATTGTGGAGTTCGCTACTTTAAAGGAGTTAGTAATTCAAGGGTATATCATTTTACTTCACGCAGCACCGCGCGTGTTAAGAAGAATGATGGTAACAAGCAGTTCTTATTAAAATGGGGACTTTCCAAATCAACTTTCTTTGATATGTACTTAAGGTTAGGGCAACCCTTTACGGGCTATACACCAGAGCCGGATAAAAATAGATTTCGATCAAAACTACTTCGCGATCAATTGAAAAGATTATTTTCTGTGTGGAGATAGTTAGTGCAAAACACATAGGCACACAGTGCCTATACTTTTGGAACTGATTCGTACACATTCTATAATAATTCTTAGCATCCCAATTCTTTGGGGGAGAATATGAATTTTCCCTATGTGTCTATGTGGTTAAGAACTTACCAACCTTTCTTAATCACTTCACAGATGTATTCAACATTTGCTTCAGTAACTTTTAAGTGGAGGGGAAGCACAATGTAATTTTCTTCAACCGCATCCATATTAGGTAAATCATCTCTGCGACCACCAAAAATACTGTAACGATCGTTGCGGAAATGAACTTGACTCGATTCTATTCGCTTATCGCGCAATGCACGCATAAAACCTATTCGATCTTTTTCAACTAACGCAGTACATAGCCAGGCGGCATGAGTACGGTCGGTCGAGTTAGCTCCAATCAATTTAATTCCTGATGCACCTTTCAATCCCCTTTTGTATGCTTCAAAAATTCGTTGTCGGTGGCTAAGGATTTCATCAAACTCGTGAAGGGACGCTAATCCCATTGCTGCGCTGATATCGGTCATCTGATATTTATATCCTACTTCCGTGATGTCATTTTCCCACGTTCCCTTTTGCTTATCTGATCGATCAATTCCAAACCAACGAATTCGCTCAGCTTTAGGAACAAGGTCTTTGTCTTTAACGATCAACATTCCGCCATCCCCGGTGGTAATGTGCTTAATCGCTTGAAATGAAAACATGGTGAATTCTGAAATCTCACCAATCTTCTTTCCTTTATAGGTTGCACCCGGTGCGTGGGCAGCATCCTCAATCACAGGTATCTTGTATTCTTTTGCTATTGCGTGTAACTCGTCCATATCGCAAGGCAAGCCGCCATAGTGCACACACACAATCGCCTTTGTTTTTTCATTTACCAACTCGCGAACATGGTTTACATTTATGTTTAATGTTTCCGGATCAACATCAGCAAAGCGAATGATTACACCCATGTATAAAAATGGAATGTTTGTAGCTGTGCAGGTGAACACCGGAACAATCACTTCATCGCCAGCTTGCAAGCCTGCTAAAATATAAGATAGGTGTAGTGCATCCGTGCCCGATCCAACTGCAACAGATGCTCCTGATCCGGCAAACCGTTTTGTAAACTCAGTTTCAAATTCTGTTACCCGAGGACCTTGCCCAATCCATCGCGAATGCAATACCTGTGCTACTCCTTCAATTGCTTTTTCAGGAACGTGTGGGTGAAATAAAACAATGCCCTCCGACTCGTGCATTACAGGCAATTCATTCAACGGTTTTTCGTGGTGCATAAGTTTGAAACTCGGTTTTATTCCGGTCGGCAAATTTAGCTCAAAAAGAGAAGGCTCCGAGTGGAGCCTTCATTATAATTTAATATTTGCTTAATCAAAGGTTGGGCTGAGGTGTGGTACGCAAGTAGGGTTTAATACGTGTATGGCCTTTCGGGAATTTACCAGCAATGTCCTCATCCTTAACAGCAGCAGTAATAATTACATCTTCACCGTGTTTCCAGTTAGCGGGTGTTGCAACACTATAGCCAGCAGTCAATTGCAGGCTATCGATTACCCGAATGATCTCATCAAAATTACGACCTGTAGAAGCAGGATAGGTAATGGTAAGTTTTACTTTTTTATCCGGCCCGATAACAAATACTGAGCGAACTGTAAACTTATCACTTACTTGAGGATGAATCATATCATACAGGTTAGCAACTTTAAACTCTGGGTCAGCAATCAATGGAAAATTGACTTCGGTCTTTTGAGTTTCATTAATATCGCCAATCCATTTTGTATGCGACTCAAGCGGATCGGCACTCAATGCCACCACTTTTACATTTCGTTTATCAAACTCCGCGCGAAGCTTTGCCACTGCCCCTAATTCCGTAGTACAAACCGGTGTAAAATCAGCAGGATGAGAAAAAAGTACACCCCAGCTAGAACCTAACCACTCATGAAATTTGATTGAACCCTCAGAAGTCTCTGCAGTGAAATCTGGGGCAATATCTCCTAAACGAATTGACATAATAATCTGATTTAAATTTAAAAATCAAATGTACTATAATTCTATAGAATTTATATACTAATACTTCAAGTTTAGGATTCCCCTAGAATTTTCTCGCGGTGAACAATCTTAGCAAGCGTGCTTTCTGATAAAATTCGCAGGGTTTCGTCCCTTACACCAACAAAACTATCGCGGATGCCACAAGTTTTTTCGTCCTTACACTCCTCACAAGGTTCATAATAATTTAGGGAAACACATGGCAACATAGCTATTGCGCCATCCATTAGCCTTATTATTTCCATCAGGTTTACGTCTTCAGGCTTTTTGTATAAATAATACCCTCCCCCTTTACCTTTTTTGCTGTGGAGTACTTGAGCATTTCTAAGTTCCAGTAAAATTGCCTCCAGAAATTTCTTTGGGATATGTTGGCGATCGGCTATCTCCTGAATGTGAACAGGCCCTTGCTGATATCGTTCGGCCAGGTAGATTAACGCGTGAATCGCATATTTGCATTTCTTTGACAGCATAATGGTTCAAGTTATACTTTTTATGAATAATAATAATTTTGTGCCGAATATTGAATCCAAAACCGATCCCAAAAAAATCTTTTACCTAAACTCAATTAAAATTGGTTGTTTCTAAACCTCAACTTAAAACACTCATTTCCTTTTCGCTGTTTCTCGCCATCACAGCTGTTGTGTTTGCAATGAATGTTGTCTCTATCATGAATGATACTGCCGCCTGGTATAACTATGTGATAGCTACCGCGCTATTACCCATTGGTTTATTCGTTTTGTTCAAAATTTTTATCAGGTTCAAGATAATTCGCGCTGGCAATAACTCTATTGATATCAGTTATCCGGTTTTAATGCAAACTGAAAAATATCCTTTACAATCTATAGTTGCGTGGCGCGAAAATATTATCAAAACGGGTAAGAACTCGGTTTACAAACAACTTGAAATTTTAATGGACAATAAAAAGAGAATTAGCATTGGACACAAAGAGCACACGGAGTACGCTCGGCTTGTTCAGTATCTGCAACAAAAAATCCCGAAAAAAAAGACTGCAGCTGCTTAATGAAGTACATTGGTAAAGTTTTAAAACCTTTATACTTTTGCGTCCCTCACTCGATTTAAAAACCCGAGTTATTGTTGCCCAGGTGGTGAACCTGCCTGCGGTAGGCAGGATTGGTAGACACGCTACTTTGAGGGGGTAGTGCCGCAGAAATTTGTAGTTTAGCTGTTCTTTGTTTTGAAATGCTTCATCGTTAAGATGAAATTTATTGTCTAGCCCAGGTGGTGAAATTGGTAGACACGCTACTTTGAGGGGGTAGTGCCGCAAGGTGTGCTGGTTCGAATCCAGTTCTGGGCACAGTTATGATGTTCTTTGTTTACGCTATTAAAAGTGTAAACCGTAATTACATTTACGTTGGTCTTTCAAATAATTTTGACCGAAGATTTCTTGAGCATAATTCCGGTAAAAATAAGACGACTAGGCCTTACTGTCCGTTCGAACTAATATTGCTTGAGGAACTGCCAACAAGACTGGAGGCAAGAGCCAGAGAAAAGTTTTTAAAGTCAGGCTTTGGAAAAGAATTTTTAAAAACATTGCTGGTTCCAAAAATTGAATAGTGCCGCAAGGTGTGCTGGTTCGAACCTGCCTGCCGGTAGGCAGGTCCAGTTCTGGGCACAGAAAAAGAAAATGCCTTCGATAGTTTAAAATTATCGAAGGCATTTTCATTTAAGGTCAATCACTTAAAATGGCAAGTCATCACTCGCATCTGTGTCGGGCATAAACGTTTCATCGGCAGGTGGTGGCACATTGCGATCAGCTCCTCCAGTTTGTTTGCCAATTTTCCATGCGCGCACGTCTGTATACCAACGGCCATTGTATTCTCGACTTTCTATATTGACTGATGCGGTTATCGCCTCTCCAACAGCAATTTTGATTTCATCAACTTTTTCGCCCCATAAAGAAAGACATACTTTCTTTGGGTATTGACCCGGGGTTTCCATAATAAACTCCTGCTTCTTCCAAACTCCGTTTTTACCTTGCCCGGATTGCATCGGTAAAAGACTTACCACTGTTCCACTAATTTCCATTGCCATAATTTATTTCTTTTAAAAAGGTAAAAATAGGGAACTCAATTTCTAAATGAAAGCGCCTATCAAAGCGCTCCGTTTTTAATCTCATCCACTACTGCCGGATCTGTTAATGTAGAGGTATCGCCTAAGTTATTCATTTCGCCTTCTGCAACTTTGCGCAATATCCTTCGCATAATTTTTCCAGAACGCGTTTTAGGCAATCCACTCACAAATTGAATTTTATCCGGCTTGGCGATTGGGCCAATAATTTTAGAAACCAATTCACGAATTTCCGCACGAAGTTTCTCCTCATCGGTTGGTGGCTCATAACAAATCACATAAGCATACACTCCTTGCCCTTTCACATCATGTGGATAGCCCACAACGGCAGTTTCGCAAACTGCTGCGTGCTCATCAATAGCACTTTCAATTTCGGCTGTGCCCATGTTATGCCCGGATACAATAATAATATCATCTACCCTTCCGGTGATCCGATAAAAGCCTTCATCATCGCGCTTGCAACCATCCCCGGTAAAGTATTTTCCTGGAAACGTGGAGAAATAAGTTTCCTTAAACCGTTGATGATCGCCATAGATTGTCCGAGCCATCGATGGCCACGGAAATTTTATTGTTAATCTTCCTTCTACGCCATTTGGCAGTACCTCATTTCCTTTTTCATCCATCACAGCAGGTTGAACTCCCGGTAACGGCAACGTTGCAAAAGCAGCTTTTAACTTAGTTACGTTTGCAATGGGTGAAATCATAATTCCACCAGTTTCAGTTTGCCACCAGGTATCTACAATCGGGCATTGACTGCGACCAATGTGTTCATAATACCAATGCCACGCCTCTTCGTTGATCGGTTCGCCCACTGAACCTAATACTTTTAATGAATGCAGATCGGATTGATGCACAAAACTTAACGGTGCTTTTTCTAATGAGCGAATAGCAGTTGGTGCTGTATAAAAAATATTCACCTTGTGTTTTTCAATCACTTGCCAGAATCTACCCATGTCCGGCCATGAAGGAATTCCTTCAAACATTAAGGTAGTTGCGCCTGCAGCTAATGGTCCATACACGATATAGGAGTGTCCTGTGATCCAACCTATATCGGCAGTGCACCAATAAACTTGCCCCTGTTGATATTGAAATACAGTTTGAAACGTATAGGTTGAATAAACCATATACCCTCCGCAGGTATGCACCATGCCTTTTGGCTTGCCCGTTGAGCCTGATGTATAGAGTATAAAAAGCAAATCCTCTGCATCCATAATTTCAGGTTCGCAGGTAGGCTTTGCGTTTTTAATTTCATCGTGCCACCAAACATCACGACCTGCTTGCATCGAAACTTTACTATTTGTGTATTTTAAAACAATTGTTTTTTCTACACCCGGACATTTCTGAAGTGCTTCATCTACAATTGGTTTTAAATCAATTTTCTTTTCCCCTCGCGATGAGCCATCACTGGTAAGAACAACTTTGCAGCCCGCATCATTAATGCGATCAACCAATGAGCCTGATGAAAATCCCGCAAACACTACAGAGTGAACAGCTCCAATTCTGGCGCATGCTAACATTGCATACGCTGCTTCGGGAATCATTGGTAAATAGATACACACCCGATCACCCTTCTTTATTCCATTGTTCTTGAGCATGTTCGCGACCCTGCATACTTCATCATGCAATTGCTGATACGTAATATGTTGTGCTTTCTTTTGCGGATCGTTCGGTTCCCAAATAATGGCAGTTTGATTGGCTTTATCCGCCAGGTGACGATCAATACAATTTTCTGTGATGTTCAACTTGCCACCGATAAACCATTTTACTTCTGGTTTGTGAAAATCCCATTCAAGAACTGAATCCCATTTTTTCTTCCACACAAAATCCTCGGCTACTTCGACCCAAAATTTTTCGGGTTGCTCAATACTATTTTTATAAGCTTGTAGGTAGTCGGATTGGCTTGCAATTTTTTTCATTTGAAATCTGAGGTGGAACGAACCTCTAAAATCGATTTCTTAATCGATATTTCAAAGATGTGTTATACCAAAGGCTAGATTATGAACTCCGAAGCAACTGCCACTAATGCACCCGTAATTGCAACCGCAAGTTTTTTTGCGTTGAAACGATGCTCAGGACTGCTCTCAAACACAATGGTAGTAGAGATATGCAAAAAATTTCCACTGACAAGTGCATATAAATAAATTAATCCGGTGTCGGATAAAACTTCACTTTCTATGAAATATGAACTTATTAATAACCCAACGGGTGCCGCTAAGGAAAATGTGAACAAATGAGGCAGCGCTCTTTTCTTTGAATGAAGTTGAGATGCGAGCACAGTCATTAATGCAAATGCTGCCGGAGCGCGGTGTAATGCAATACCGAGAAGCACAGAATCAGTGTCTTGTCCAAAACTCATAGCAGTCGGTTTTGCCAGCATGCTGCCTTCCAAAAAAGCATGCACACACAAAGCAACTAATAACACTAAAGCCGATACCGTATGATGATGGTGAGAGTGATGACTATGATCGTGATAATCATGCGTGTGAATGTGCCCATGCTCAATCCCCGAGGTAAAATATTCTAAAAGTTGTTGCAGGAAGAATCCCGCCAACACGAATAATCCTATAAATGCTACTCCTTGATTTTGCTGATAGAGTTCAGGTAAGATATGTGTAACCGTAATGGCAAAAAGAAATGAGCCGGCAAAGACCAACAACAATTTGAAGTTACTCTCCTTGGCCGAAGGCACTAAGTAGACCAAGAGACCCGCGACAAGCGGAGTAAAAAAGAGCACGATTAGTTTTATGATCATAAATCTTACTCGACTGTTAGATGAATTCTTTCAAGGATTAATTGTCAGACTTTTGTTTATTTTCTCAGTAGCAAAGGTTGCCATCCCATTCTCAGTAGAATAAATCAAAAAAACATCAAGTTCAGGATGTTTCTTAAGCAGTTCAATTGCCTTTACATGGCCCATCGACATAATAGCCGTTCCCCAGGCATCGGCAGTTGTGCAATCATCGGCAAAAACAGAAGCACTTAAAATTTCGCGCATAGCTGGATAACCGGTATTTGGATCAATAGTGTGTGAATATTTTTTACCCTCCACTTCGCGATAGTTAAAATAATTTCCAGAGGTTGTAAACGACCGATTGGATAAAGAAACATACGCCTTAAAGGTTTGTTCTCTTTCTGTAGAGTTTGGATCGAGAATGCCCAACTCCCACGGTTTACCAGATTGAAGATTTATTCCAATTGCCATGCCTTCTCCCCCTAACTCAACCAGCATATTTTTAATTCCCTTACTCTTTAAAAAATCTGTAATAACATCAGCACCATAGCCCTGACCAATTCCTCCAAAATCTAATTGCGATCGTGAATCAAGCTTCCAAACACTGTCCTGGTTAAACTGAATTTTTTCGAAGCCAATAAAATTTCTAATGGAATCTATTTTTGAACTATCAGGTCTGTTTACTTTTTGAGAACCAAATCCCCACAGGTTTACCAATGGCATCACGGTGGGGTCAAACGCACCTTGCGAATCGGAGAAAACTTTGCTTGCAACTTTTACCGGTGGCAATAGATAAGGCAACTTGAATTTGAATCCCGCATTTGACTTATTAAAAAGCGAAACTTCAGATGTTGGATTATAATTGTTAATAGATTGATTTACTAAATCAAGAATTGAATCAATCGATGGTTTGAAATTTCTATGTTTTGAATCGAAGTAGGTGATGTGATAACTGGTGGCCATCGTTTCACCTTCAATCTTTATAGGAGTTTTATCTTCAGAACTCCGCCATTTCCATACCGCCCACATGGCTGCAAGAACCAACACCGAATACAACGCGTTTTTCAATCGATTATTCATGTTACAATAATTGGGGTGCAAGTTAAGCTCCTAACGTGCACTGTAAACTGTTTTAGCGGTTTATTTGCTTAACTTTCCGATCTCATAAAAACTATGCGCGAAGATTATTTAAAAGGAGAAACTGATGGGCTAAGTGCAGCGGAAAAGGAAATTGAGAAAGCCTTGCGCCCCTTAACGTTTAGCGATTTTACCGGACAACAAAAGATTGTAGATAATATTAAAGTGTTTGTGCAGGCCGCCAAGCAACGGGCGGAAGCACTGGACCATGTACTTCTTCACGGCCCTCCAGGGTTAGGTAAAACTACTCTCTCATTTATTATTGCCAATGAGTTAGAGTCGCGCATTAAAATTACATCAGGGCCAGTATTAGATAAACCGAGTGACCTTGCGGGATTACTCACCAACCTGGAAACTAATGATGTGCTTTTTATTGATGAAATCCATCGCCTTAATCCAATTGTAGAAGAGTACCTCTACTCTGCGATGGAGGACTATCGGATTGACATCATGCTCGACTCTGGTCCAAATGCACGATCTGTTCAAATTACACTCAATCCATTTACATTGGTGGGTGCCACAACGCGTGCAGGTTTACTTACAGCTCCACTTCGCGCACGTTTCGCTATTAATGCACGATTAGAATATTATGATGCACAGTTGCTCACAAAAATTGTAAATCGGTCGGCTGAGATTTTAAAGACACCGATTATTGAAGATGCTGCTTTTGAAATTGCGCGAAGAAGCCGTGGCACGCCACGGATTGCAAATAATCTATTAAGACGCACCCGCGACTTTGCACAAATAAAAGGTGATGGAACAATTACAAAAGCCATTGCCCAAATGGCGCTTAAAGCGTTGGATGTAGATGAAAACGGACTTGATGAGATGGATAATCGTATTTTAAGCACGATCATCGAAAAGTTTAAAGGCGGTCCGGTTGGTCTTACCACAATAGCAACCGCTGTTGGCGATGAAGCAGAAACGATTGAAGAAGTGTATGAACCGTTCCTTATACAAGAAGGATATATCAAGCGTACAAGCCGTGGTCGCGAAGCAACCGAAAAAGCCTACAAACATTTAAAAATAGTTGCTCCTGCTTCAAAACGGCCAGGGCTATTTGATTGAACTCTTTGCCACAAAGGCTCCAAGACACAAAGAATATGGAATTCTCAAAGTTAACTGAGCACGAGGAGAGAATTGGCAAAGCGGTTATGAATGCTGCGCTTAAAGTACATAAAGAACTTGGCCCGGGCTTACTTGAGAAGGTTTATGAAGTTTGCCTAACCCATGAACTCAAAAAGGAAGGATTTATAGTGGAAAGACAAGTAGAAATACCAATTCAATATGACAGTATTATTTTTGATGAAGGGCTAAGACTCGATATTTTGATTGATCAAAAAGTAGTAGTTGAAGTTAAGGCTGTTGATCAAGTGAATCCAGTCTGGCAAGCTCAAATTTTAAGTCATCTAAAGTTAACGGGGCTTCACTTAGGCTACTTAATAAACTTTAACGTCCCATTAATCAAACAAGGTGTTAAACGGATTATAGTTTAATTATGAAAATTAAACTTAGTGGCTTGGTGCCTTTGTGGCCAAAGAAATGAACTCTCAAACTCAATTTATCAAATCTCTCGCCACACAACTTGGTTTCAGCTACTGCGGAATTTCAAAAGCAGAATTTTTAGCGGAAGAAGCACCCTGTTTAGAAGAGTGGTTGAAGCGGAACTATCAGGGTAAAATGAGTTACCTCGAAAATCATTTCGATAAACGTTTAAATCCAGCACTACTAGTGCCCGGAGCAAAATCCGTTATCAGCTTGCTTTATAATTATTATCCCGAAAAGGATTTAGTAAAAGGGAATGATGATAATTTTAAAATAGCCAAGTATGCCTATGGCGAAGATTATCATCACGTAGTAAAAGACAAACTCAAAATATTTTTAGAAAAAATTCAGGAAGAAATAGGTCATGTGGAAGGCAGAGCTTTTGTTGACTCTGCTCCTGTGCATGAACGTGCGTGGGCAAAAAAATCTGGTCTGGGTTGGGTGGGCAAAAACAGTTTGTTGCTTAACCGCAACATGGGCAGCTTTTTCTTTCTGGCCGAACTTATTATTGATCTTGAATTGGAATACGATGGCCCGGTAAAAGATTACTGTGGCACCTGCACCGCTTGCATGGATGCATGTCCTACAGATGCAATCCCTGAACCATATGTGGTTGATGGAAGTAAATGCATCTCGTATTTCACAATCGAGCTTAAAGAGGAAATCCCGGCCACGGAAAAAGGGAAATTTGAGAACTGGATATTTGGGTGCGATATCTGTCAGGATGTGTGCCCGTGGAATAGTTTCTCAAAACCGCACAAGGAAGAGCGTTTTATCCCCCATCCTGATTTAAAAAACATGACTCAGCAGGATTGGACGGAAATAACAGAAGATGTCTTCCAAAAACTCTTTAAAAAATCTGCTGTGAAGCGAACAAAATACGAAGGGTTAAAGCGAAACATTGCCTTCTTAATTCCCAAAAAATTAGAATAGTATTAAAATATCCTCACCTACTAACCCAACCCTCAAATTTTGGGTTTTTGCGTAGCCGTTTATAAAAAATAAGTCCCGCTTTTGCGGGACTTGGCATTTAAATTTTAGGTGATACAATTTTCAAACTCTTACAAAACAACGATTTAAAATCGCTTCATGTTCTCTCGCGTAGTTAGCATAACACCAACGTTGGAGATCCTGAATTTCTTCTGCTATCAGCATTTTAATAGCCTTACGCAGCTCTTTCTCAAAAAGCCGCGCGTCAAAACTCACTCGCGTGAGGATGTTCTTTACATAACTGAGCATCTTCATATTAAAAAAATTGTAAAGTACGTTGTGCAAAATGACCGCCTCATTGCAACCATGAAAATACAAAAGGAGTTGAAGAGTGAAAAGAACAATTTACTTTTGTACCATGCAACACGTTGCGATGCTATTTGCACTATGAAATTTATACTCAAAACGACCCACTTACTCTTATTGTTGCTTTCTGCAGCTATTGTATTCGCACAAGATAATATACAGGTCACACTTGGCCCTGATGAGATCGGTGAGAATCAGGTTTGGACAATTACAGTTACCGTAAATAATGACCGTTTAAAGAATTATGATAATTTCCCCGATATCGATGGCTTTCGGAAAAGAGGCACCTCTACGCAATCGCAAACAAGTATTGTGAACGGTCAGGTTAGTTCTTCTCAAAGTATTGTAATGAGCTACCTACCAACAAAACAGGGAAGTTTTACAATTCCATCTTTTAAAATGAAAGTCAATGATCAAATCATTTCCGTTACCGGGAAAAAAGTAAAGGTGGGGGCTCCTGCGCAAAATCAGCAACGCGATCCATTCCGTAGTTTTTTTGATCGTGATCCGGCCGATGATTTTTTTGGCCGTGGCGAAACTGAATTTGTAGATATTAAAGAAGATGCCTTATTGGCCCTTACCACCAATAAAGATGAAGTATATGTAGGCGAAGGATTTACTACCACCTTATCATTTTTAGTAGCCGATAATAATCGCGCACCCATGCAGTTTCATGACCTGGGGAAACAATTAGCAACCATCTTAAAGAAGTTAAAGCCTGCTACATGCTGGGAAGAAAATTTCAACATCGAAAACATTGAAGGTGAGTTAATACAGGTGAACGGAAAAGGATATACTCAGTATAAAATTTATCAGGGTTCGTTTTATCCGCTCAATGCTCAGCCTATAGAATTTCCAAGTGTTGGGTTAGAGATGATTAAGTTTAAGGTGGCCAAAAATCCATCCTTCTTTGGACAAAATCGACAAGAAGATTTTAAAACATTCTACTCAAAAGCTAAGACTGTGAAAGTGAAAGAATTGCCACCGCACCCTTTGAAGGAGTCTGTTGCAGTAGGCGATTATCGATTGGATGAAAAAATTGGAGCTACAGAATTGGAAACTGGACAAAGTGTATCTTATGAGTTTCGTGTTTTTGGTGAAGGGAATATTTCTTCCATTGAAAGACCTATTATCAATAAGGACAACGTGTTCGACTTTTATGAGCCGAATGTAAAACAAAATATTAACCGGGAAGGTAATCGCGTATCGGGCACTAAATCATTCAACTACTTTATGATTCCAAAAGAACCAGGTACATATAAATTAGGTGATTACTTTAATTGGGTTTTCTTCAACCCAACTACAAATAAGTATGACACCTTACGTTCTAAGTATATTGTTAATGTAAATGGTGAAAGTCAAAAAAATCAATTCATTGAAAGCACCAGCCTGGGTTCTTTTTATGATCGCATTGATGCATCCAGCAATATTATTAGGAGTTCAAATGAACGTGACTGGACAAAAATTGGCTTTAATATCTTCATTGTATTGATGCTTGGTGCTTCAGCTTACCTTATCTTCCGCAAATAATTCCAAAATTCGAGGTTCTAAAATTTAAAACTGAACGCTCAATTGTTGAATTTTAAGTTTCAAAATTTTCATGAACTCATACGGAACACTTTTTAAGATCAGCACCTTTGGCGAATCACACGGTCCAGCCATTGGTGTTATCATCGATGGCTGCCCGGCAGGTCTTCAGATAGACGAAGTATTTATTCAATCTGAACTAAGCCGCAGAAAGCCTGGCCAGTCAAAAATTACTACGCAACGTAAAGAGGACGATACGTTTAAAGTTTTATCCGGTGTGTTCGAGGGGCAATCAACCGGGGCTCCCATTGCATTAGTCATTGAAAATCAAGATCAACGCAGCAAAGATTATTCACACATACAAAATACGTTTCGTCCTTCACATGCCGATTACACGTACGAAACCAAATACGGAGTTCGTGATTATAGAGGGGGTGGCCGAAGTTCGGCACGCGAAACTGCAGCACGGGTTGCGGCCGGTGCAATAGCAAAATTGCTGTTAAAAAAATCCGGTATTGACATCAACGCATTTGTCTCTCAAGTGGGAGATTTAAAGTCACCTCCCTACACTCAGCTTGACCTTTCTAAAACAGAAGACAATATTGTTCGGTGCCCTGATTCGGCCACAGCCGAAAAAATGATTGCTTTGATTGATCAAGTTCGATTAGATCGTGATACAATTGGTGGAGTCGTTACATGTGTAATTAAAAATTCGCCTGTAGGATTAGGTGAACCTGTATTTGACAAACTGCATGCTGAATTAGGTAAGGCCATGTTAAGTATCAATGCTGTAAAAGGATTTGAGTATGGAAGTGGATTTGCTGGAGTAGAACTTCGTGGTTCGCAACACAATGATGAGTTTGTAAACGAAGGCGGACGAATCCGAACGAAAACAAATCACTCTGGTGGAATTCAGGGCGGCATCAGCAATGGTGAAGATATTTATTTTAATGTAGCCTTTAAACCCGTTGCTACCATCATGCAAGATCAACAGAGTGTGGACAAAGAAGGCAATGAAACAACTGTATCCGGCAAAGGAAGACATGATCCGTGTGTAGTACCCAGAGCTGTGCCCATTGTTGAAGCGATGGCCGCATTAGTACTTGCTGACTTTTTGTTAAGGAGCAAAGTTTCTAAGATTTAACCTCCTCGGCTTCATTTTATAAATCATTATCGCTACAGAACCGCTCGTCAATTAAACAAGATTTGAGTCGCAATTTTTTATCATTCCTGTTACATTTAAAGGATGAAGAAGAAAAAGTTACCGCTCTATGCAAAAATTTTGATTGGTATGGCACTGGGGCTTGCCTGGGGACTTTCTGCTGGAGCACTTGGCATGGCAGAGTTTACGCAAGATTGGATTAAGCCCTTTGGAACCATCTTTATTAATTGCTTAAAGCTAATTGCTGTTCCCTTAATTATTGTTTCGCTGGTTGATGGCGTTTCAAACTTATCGGATGTTTCAAAACTTTCGCGCATTGGTGGAAAAACGATTGGGCTCTACATGCTCACTACTGTTTTTGCTATTACACTCGGATTAATTTTGGTAAACATCATTCAACCTGGTAAACTTCTTTCCGCTGAGCGGAGAGATTCCTTGCGCGAAACATTTGCAGCGGATTTAGATAAAAGTATTACAGCCGCTCATGCGCCTGCCCATAGCAGTCCTTTGCAACCATTGGTTGACATTGTTCCAGAAAACTTTTTTAATGCCGCCAGCAACAATACAAATATGTTGCAGGTTATTTTCTTCTCAATTCTTTTTGGGGTTGCGATGATCCTTTCCAACAAGGAAAAAATTCAACCGGTTAAAAATTTCTTTGACGGGGCCAATGCAGTCATCTTAAGTATTGTGGATATCATCATGAGGTTTGCACCCATTGGTGTGTTTGCATTGCTTGCCAGCTTAAGTATAGACATGGAGTTGATGAAGGCCCTGTCTGTTTACAGTTTAAATGTAGTATTGGGGTTGGCTTTAATGGTATTTGTCCTCTACCCCACCTTGTTAAAACTTTTCACGAAAGTAAAATACAAAGAGTTTCTACGTGCCATCTTACCGGCACAGATATTGGCATTCTCCACCAGTTCAAGTGCAGCTACCCTTCCTGTAACAATGGATTGTGCGGAAAAAAACTTAGGAATTTCCGAAGAGGTTTCTAGTTTCGTTTTACCCTTGGGTGCAACCATCAATATGGATGGCACCAGCATCCATCAGGGAATTTCTGCTGTTTTCATAGCACAAGCTTTTGGCATTGATCTTAGTCTGATGCAACAACTTACAATTCTACTTACGGCAGTCTTGGCTTCCATCGGGGCGGCTGCAGTGCCAGGAGCCGGTATCATTATGCTGATTATTGTATTAGAATCAGTGGGGCTGGATCCAGCCGGGTTAGCCTTAATTTTGGCTGTTGACAGGCCACTCGATATGTTGAGAACTGCCGTGAATATTACCGGTGATTCAACCGTTGCCAGTATTGTTGCTACCAGTGAAGGTGAACTAAACACAGCCATTGCCAACGATCCAACCACAAATATTAATACGACTGCCTAGTTTAGTAAATGACCCTTAGCGCATTTCTTCACTAATTCATTTGGAGATAAAAGTGATTATCAAATCATTTATATTGCTGGCTATATTTATTTCCATCTTATGGCTCAGGCTCCACACCCTCAAAAGAAAAGCAAGCTTACCCTTTATATTATCATCAGTTTAATTGCAGGAATTGCGGTAGGCTTTGGCCTAAACAAAACCTACCTTTTTGATGATAACCAAGCTCTTGTAAACATCGACCTCGCTATTCGCAAGGTGCAAGAACAAACAAAGCAAACCAGCGACAGCATAGCATTAGTTCAACTGGAGAACCAAAAGAAAGTCTTAGGTAAAGAGCGGGGCGCCATATTAGCAGCTCGTGATAAAAAGGTAGAACCCTTTTCTCTCTTAGCCGACATTTTTTTAAGAATGATCAAAATGATTGTTGCTCCGCTAGTTTTCACTACCCTGGTTGTAGGCGTTGCAAAGCTTGGAGATATAAGTGCAGTTGGGCGTATTGGGGGCAAAACCTTACTATGGTTTGTGGGTGCCTCTATGATGAGTTTGCTGCTTGGGATGTTGTTAGTAAATATTTTTGAGCCGGGAATTGCCATGAACTTACCGCTGCCTGAGGCAGATGATGTTGCCGGCATTGCCAGTACAGGGCTCTCACTAAAGGTGTTTTTATATCATGTTTTTCCAAGCAGTGTAATTGATGCTATGGCTAAAAACGAAATTCTGCAAATCGTTGTGTTCTCAATCTTTTTTGGAGTGGCTACTGCAGGAATTGGGGAACAGGGCAAAGTGGTCATTAATTTTATGGACGCATGCGCGCATGTTATCTTAAAATTGACAGGGTATGTAATGATGTTTGCCCCGCTAGCCGTTTTTGGTGCTATGACAGCTATCATTGCCCAACAAGGTGTAACCATTTTGAAAACCTATTCGATTTTCATAAGCGAATTTTATTTTGGCTTGGCAATACTTTGGGTTATTCTGGCTATTGCCGGATCACTTTTCATTGGCAAGCGAATTTTCAATCTTATCAAACGAATCAAAGAACCCATCCTGTTAGCCTTCAGTACCAGTAGCAGCGAAGCAGCATTTCCAAAAACCCTGGAAGAATTGGAGCGATTTGGGTGCAAGGACAAGATTGTAAGTTTTGTGTTGCCCCTCGGCTATTCTTTCAACCTGGATGGCAGCATGATGTACATGACCTTCGCCTCATTGTTCATTGCACAATCTTATGGCATGCACATCCCACTACCGACTCAGCTCAGTATGTTGCTGGTTCTTATGCTCACGAGCAAGGGCATTGCTGGTGTACCACGCGCCTCTCTGGTTGTAATTGCGGGAACCCTGGCCACATTCAATATTCCTGAAGCTGGTCTGGCACTTCTTCTTGGCATTGATCCGCTGCTGGATATGGGCAGAAGTGCTACCAACGTAGTGGGAAACAGCGTTGCAACGGTTGTAGTAAGTAAATGGGAAAATGCACTTGGAAATCCGATACCGGAAGGAAGCGAACTTTAAATTCTTAACTTTGTCAGTCTAAGAAACCATAAAGTCATGTTGAAAGCAGTTCCCAAAAACATTCATATTTATTTAGAGTCAAATCCTAATCCCAATTCGTTAAAGTTTGTGGTTAATGAAGTACTGATCCCGGAAGGATTGAGTTTTGACTTTCCAACGCCAGCCGATGCAGAAGAGGCGCCACTGGCACAAGAACTTTTTATGTATCCATTTGTGGATCGTGTGTTCTACGCTAACAATTTTGTTACCGTTACTAAAAAAGAAGACGTTGAATGGATGGAAGTTCAGGAGACGCTTAAAAATCATATCAAGACTTTTCTGGAATCAGGAAAACTGATTTTGGATATGAAGGCTCCTGAGGCACCTGAACAAGAAGAAACGGAAACCGTAAAAAAAATAAAAACTATTTTGGATGAATACATTCGCCCGGCTGTTGAACAAGATGGCGGGGCTATTACATTCCATTCTTATCTAAATAAACAGGTAACTGTAATGTTGCAAGGTTCATGCAGTGGTTGTCCATCTTCCACCATAACCTTAAAAGCCGGTATTGAAAATCTCTTCAAAAAGATGATGCCCGAAGAAGTAGAATCAGTGGAGGCATTAGGCTAATCATTTATCATGAAGCTTTCTATTTTATTTCTTTTCATGATCATGTCATTATCAGGCATAAGTCAAACGGTGGCAGTGATGAGTTACAATATCAGGTTGGATACAAAAGCAGATGGCGTAAATCAATGGGGCAATCGCATTGAAAAAGTAGGTGACCTTATCAAAAAACATGACCCTGATTTGCTGGGGGTGCAGGAAGCACTTCACAATCAAATGATGGACTTGCAAAAAAACTTGCCCGACTATCAATTTGTGGGCGTGGGTCGCGATGATGGAAAAGCGAAAGGTGAATATTCAGCCATCTTTTACAAGAAAGATAAATTTGAAGTATTAAAGCAATATACTTTTTGGCTTTCTGAAACACCTGAAATACCGGGAAGTAAAAGTTGGGATGCAGCCATAACCCGAGTGGTGACTTTTGCCCTTCTGAAAGAAAAAAGTGCCGGCAAATCATTTATTTATGCAAACACACACTTCGACCATATTGGTAATGAGGCACGAAAAAATAGCGCCAACCTTATTAAGGCTTATCTAAAAGGATTTATTGCAGGCTCTACTTTCAATAAATCTGCAAAAGAAATCCCTATACTCGTTTCAGGTGATTTTAATTCGGAACCAACTGATGAACCTTATTTAAATATGATTAATGGAAAAGAGTTAGTGTTAGCAGACGCACGACCTGCCACAGACCTAACGGGAACATTTTGTGGTTTTGAGGTGGACAAGATTGAATGCAGAACGATTGATTATATTTTCCATTCCGCACAATGGAAAGCAAGTAACTACAAAGTAATTCAGGATCATGATGGAAACTATTATCCATCCGATCATTTGCCTGTGATGGCAAGTTTTACATTGAAGTAATTATTTTTTCTTATTCGCAAGATAAACTCCGCCTAATATGGCAGCCATGCCAATGAAGTGGCCTACCAATAATTTTTCGCCATCGAGTACACCCCACATAACTGCTACAATGGGCATAATGTAGGTGACAGAGCTCGCAAAGAGTGGCGTTGAGATACCCAGTAACTTTATAAATAAAAGATTAGCAATAGCGGTGCTCATCAGAGCCAACAAGGCAACAAAGCCAAAAGCTTTCCACGCACCCGGTTCGGTTGTTAGTACCTTGGTAAAATCAGTAAATACAAAAAGATACACGGCCGCCAGCGGACCAATAAATAACAATGACACGCTGGTGATTGTGAGTGAACCCAAATCATGAATTTTGAATTTTACCCAATTCAGGTTGGCCCCATACAACGCACAGGCAGCAACTATTAACAACGCATAAAGATTAAAGCCTGTGATCGCATTCCCACTTCGTGAAAGAGCAAGTAGTATAGTTCCAGTAAACGAAATTATAATTCCGAGAATCGCTAATCCCCTAAATCTTTGCGTGAAAAACAACGCACCAATGATCATCGTCCAGAGTGGAGACAACGTATTTAAAATTCCGGCCAGGGAACTATTAAGTTGAGTTTGTGCCCAGGCAAATAAGAAAGCCGGAAAAAATATTCCCATCAACCCCGACATCAGCAATTTAAAATGATCGCCTTGCTTCAATTGCCTCAGCCGTGGCAATGCCATCGGTAAAAGAAAGATTGAAGCTGCTGTCACGCGCAATGCACCGACTACATCCGGAGAAAATACTTTTAACCCCTGTTTAATTAAGATGAAGGACGTTCCCCAAATGAGTGAAAGGATAATCAGCAAAATTACAGGCAGAGCGCCAACGTTCTTCTTCACAGATTTGCTAGCTATTAATTAAAAGTAAATCAATATCCTTTACTTTTTTCAAATCATTATCAGCCGATACCAAGGGAAGACCTAAAAAAATAGCAGGAGCAGAGACTATTGCATCAGGGAGTTTTAATTTGGTGGATTTTCTTATTTCAATGGCTTTTTCTTTTATTTCATCATTAAGTCCAATCACTTGGCACTTAGGAAGTAATTTTTTCAACGTCTGAACGTCACCTGCCGTTAAAGATGGCCAACTCCTCATTTCCATTTCTGTAATAAATGATATGATTAAATTCTTATCGCGAACAACCTCGGCAATATTTTTATTCCCTGCTGTAAGATAAATCAGGATATTGGTATCTACGACCAGATCAAAGCCACTCATTTCGCATCATTCGTTGAATGGTTAATCCATCATTACCCCATTTAATCTTACCAAGAAACAGGTCAGGATTAAAGCCTTTCTTTGCTCTGTTTTTTTGAATTGCTTTTTGAGCTTTTATGATTTTCGCTTTAGTAATAGGCTTTTTTATTTCGATGATCATAAAAAAGAATTAAGGATTAAAATCAAATGTACTTTAAGTACAACAATATTAAAGTTCTAAACAACTGTAACCTCGCTAAAAGTTTCAACCACTTCATCCAAAATGGAATTAACCTCATCTTGAGTCATAGCTTCCACAAGGCGGGTGCGGAAGGGCTTGAAATCGGGAGTTCCTTTAAAGTAATTAGTGTAGTGCCTGCGCATTTCAAAAATACCCAGCTTATCCCCTTTCCAGCGAATGGAAAAATCCAAATGCTTGCGCGTGATGTTTACTCGCTCAATCATTTCGGGTGGCGGAAGGAGTTCACCTGTTTTAAAATAATGTTTGATCTCATTGAAAAACCAAGGGGCGCCAATGGCAGCGCGACCGATCATTAAACCATCAACACCATAGCGGTTTTTATACTCCAGTGCTTTTTGCGGACTATCAATATCTCCATTACCAAAGATTGGAATGTGCATGCGTGGATTTTCTTTGATCTTTCCAATCAACGTCCAATCAGCAGAACCTTTGTACATTTGCACACGTGTGCGCCCATGAATAGTTAATGCTTTAATGCCAATGTCTTGAAGACGTTCGGCAACTTCCACCACATTCTTTGTATTGTCATCCCATCCCAAACGAGTCTTTACAGTAACAGGCAAATGTGTAGCCTTCACAATTTCGGCTGTCATTTGCACCATCTTTGGAATGTCTTGCAACAACGCTGCCCCCGCCCCGCGACAAGCCACTGCTTTTACGGGACAACCATAATTAATATCGATCAGATCAGGATTAACTGCTGTAGCAATCTCAGCGGATTGCACCATGTTGCCAATATCACCACCAAAAAGTTGAATGCCGATGGGGCGTTCATACTCAAAGATGTCCAGCTTCTGCCTGCTTTTGGCCGCATCACGAATCAATCCTTCTGAAGAAATAAATTCAGTATACATCAAATCGGCACCACCCTCTTTGCAAACAGCACGGAAAGGCGGATCGCTCACGTCTTCCATGGGCGCAAGCAATAACGGAAACTCACCAAGCAATATGTTGCCTATTTGTGCCAAATTTGATTATTAAACTAAAACTACGTTGTTTGCGACCACAAAATTAACATTTTGGAAACGATCGAAGAAACAAAAGAAAGGCCAGTATGGGAAGTGTTATCCTTATCAATCATTGGAATGTTGATTGGGATGCTTATCGGAACTTTTGCAGGATTACTAGTAGCCGGAATTGTATCGGGTAATGGGTTAGCAATAATTGAAAATCAAAAGTTTAGTAAAACCGATCTTTTAATCATACAAGGGTTTACCTCTACTTTTGGATTACTGATTTTCCCCTTTATTGCTTATTCAAAAATTTGCAAAATAAATCCCCGTACATTCTTCAAAACAAGAGTTACTTCGCTATCCATTCTCTCTTTACTATTTATAGTTGCTTCCTTTAGTATTGGTTTATCGGTAATAATTAAATGGAACCAAAACATTCATTTCCCAGACTTTTTAAAATCATTTGAAGAATGGGCCCGGCTGAAAGAAGATGAACTGGAGATTTTAATGAAAGACCTGACTCAATTCGACAGCTTTGGATACTTTGCCCTGGGCCTTTTGGTTATTGGTGTTGTAGCAGGCGTGACAGAAGAATATTTGTTTAGAGGAATATTACAAACTCAAATTTTAAGATGGACAAAAAATCACCACGCAGCGATATGGATATCGGCTATCCTCTTTAGTGCCTTCCATGTCCAATTTTTTGGGTTTGTGCCAAGAGTATTGCTGGGCGCTTTGTTTGGTTATCTCTATGTATGGTCGGGGAATTTAATTGTTCCCATAGTCGCTCATTTTATTAATAATGGATCGCAAGTGATTTTGCTTTACTTATCTCAAAAAGGAATTATCACCATTGACATGGAATCGCCAGAGGCTGCACCCTGGCCTGCAGTTGTAATAGCAACTGGCATATTCCTAGCCCTTCTTTATTACTTTAAGAAATATCACCAATCCCATAACCAACCTTCTGCGTGACCGACATCACAAAATTTAGCAACCTTACACAACGACTTATCACAGCTATTTTGGGTGCCGCAGGAATTGTGTTTGGCATTGTATTTAGCGAATGGACATACTTTGCTGTGTTCTTTATCATTTGCGTTTTCTCACTGATTGAGTTTTATAAACTTAGCGGCCTGGATGGACTTGTGCCCCAAAAGACTTTCGGAACACTTTGCGGTATTGCCATTTTTTGCCTGTCATTTTTTATTGAGCGGGGTGATATTTCATACCGCTATTATTTTCTTGTTTTCCCTACTATATCCTGCGTGTATATGATCAAACTGTATAAAAAGTTTGAGCGTAAACCTTTCACCAATATTGCTTACACATTTCTGGGTATTTTTTATGTAGCCGTACCCTTTATGCTTTTAAATATTGCAGCGTTTGAAAATCAGGTGTACGATTATCAAATAATTTTTGGATGTCTTTTCATTTTATGGGCCAGTGATACCGGTGCCTATTTTGCCGGTACCCTCTTTGGTAAACGAAAATTGTTTGAACGCATCTCCCCCAAAAAATCGTGGGAAGGATTTATTGGCGGAGCAGCCCTTGCGTTTGGGTTTGCCTATGGCTTACCCTATTTCTTTTCCTCTATCGGTCATGAACCAACTATAAAATCGTGGCAATGGATGGTAATTGGAGTCATTATCATTATAGGTGGCACGTTTGGCGATTTGGTTGAATCGCTACTAAAGCGAAGCATTGAAATCAAAGATTCGGGAGATAGCCTTCCCGGCCACGGAGGTTTTTTGGATCGATTTGATGGATTGTTGATTTCTTCTCCTTTTATCGTAGCTTTTTTAGAGATTTTTTAAGCTTATCGGCTTCTAGTAATTAACTCTCTTATTCAAAGTACAGGTTAACTTTATACCTAACTTCACTCAAGCATCAATCTTATCACAAATTAGTGTTATTTGGCTAACATAGTTCAGTCGAAAAGTGATGAACTTTCATGCCTAAACGCCTTAATTAAAGCCCTTGTTAAAATCGCACATTTCCGCCTTACAACTGTATGGGAACAACGAATTTCTATATCTTTGCAACCGATTTAGAAGCTCAAAAAGAACTTTTCATTGAATTCAAGCATTCCTGCTGAACATAAACTCACACACATTTTTATATGGCATACATAGAACCAGCTCCTATTGTTGATAAGGAAAATCCTTTTGAGGCAATGATGTCTCGTTTTCATACTGCATCGCAAATTTTAGGGTTAGAAGATGAAGTTTATAACGTATTGAAATCACCCGCCAAGCAGGTGATTGTATCGCTTCCTGTTACCATGGATGACGGAAGCATAAAAGTATTTGAAGGCTACCGGGTTATTCATTCAACCATATTGGGGCCTTCCAAGGGGGGTATTCGTTTCGACCCACACGTGAACTTAGATGAGGTAAAAGCATTAGCTGCCTGGATGACCTGGAAGTGTGCCGTAGTTGATATTCCTTATGGTGGCGGCAAAGGTGGGGTTACGTGCAACCCGCGCGAAATGAGTGCCGGTGAAATTGAACGTTTGATGCGCTCCTATACACAGGCCATGATGGGTGTTTTTGGTCCTGATCAGGATATCCCTGCTCCTGACATGGGTACTGGCCCGCGCGAAATGGCGTGGTTAATGGATCAATACTCGCGGAATAAGGGAATGACCGTTTCGGCAGTAGTAACTGGTAAACCGATTGTAATGGGCGGATCTCTGGGAAGAACAGAGGCTACAGGCAGGGGTGTGATGGTATCTGCTTTAGCAGCGATGGAAAAATTAAAAATCAATCCATACAAGGCAACCTGTTCCGTGCAAGGCTTTGGCAACGTGGGTTCTTGGGCTTCGCGATTATTGGCTGAAAGGGGATTAAAAGTGGTTTCGGTGAGTGATATCTCAGGTGCTTATTATAATGAAAATGGAATTGACATCGATGCAGCAATTGCTTATCGCGATAAAAACAAAGGCTCCTTGGAGGGTTATGCAGAAGTAGAGAAAATTCCAGGCGCTGATTTATTAACCCTTCCTGTTGATGTGCTTGTGCCTGCTGCCACAGAGGATGTAATTACCGGAAGTAATGCAGGAAAAATTCAAGCTAAGTTGATTGTTGAGGGGGCGAACGGGCCCACCTCCTCAAAAGCTGATGCCATTATCTACGAAAAAGGAATTAGTGTAGTACCGGATATTCTCGCCAATGCAGGCGGTGTAACTGTCTCGTATTTTGAGTGGGTTCAAAACCGACTAGGGTACAAATGGACGGCAGAACGTGTAAACCGTAGAAGCGATCGGATTATGAAAGATGCCTTTAATGTTGTTTATAAAACGGCAAATGAATACAAGGTTTCGCTGCGCATTGCTGCCTATATAGTTGCAATTGACAAGGTAGCAAAGACTTATAAATTCAGGGGCGGATTTTAAATTCCAAATTCAAGGCTCAATATTGAAGATTTGTTGTCTATAATGTTGATTTTTGAATTTTTAAATCTAGGATCGACATGATTATTCACCGGGAAGGACGTACACTACTCTTTGTTTTATTAATTGCGCTTTTTGCACTTAACTGGGCAGTTGCCTATTTCTTTCCTGAGCTCCTCGTTATTCAAAACATTTTAATTGGAGTAAGTGTCGTATTCTATCTTATCATCCTCCAATTTTTCCGTATCCCGGTGTTTCAAGTTAATAAAAACGAAAATCAAATTTTGGCTCCTGCCGATGGTAAGGTAGTTGTAATTGAAGAAACCGAGGAAACTGAATATTTGAAATCTAAAAGAAAACAGATTTCAATTTTTATGTCACCCATCAACGTTCACGTGAATCGTATGCCTGTATCAGGAACGATTTCGTACTGCACCTATCATCCCGGAAAATATTTAGTGGCGTGGCATCCAAAGTCAAGTACAGAAAATGAGCGCACTACTATAGTTGCATGCATGGGCAACGGAACTGAAATTTTGTTTCGGCAGATTGCCGGAGCTTTGGCACGAAGAATTAAATGGTATGTAAAGGAAGGTCAGCCTCTGCAACAAGGTGATGAGTTTGGCTTCATTAAGTTCGGATCGCGCGTTGACATTTTTTTACCACTCAGCGCCAAAGTAGCCGTAAACATTGGGGACATAACAAAGGGTGGCAAAACTGTTATTGCTGAGTTTTAAACTAGCCGCCTTAAGCGAATAGTTGCCTTTCATAAGATTTTACTTCCTAACATCTGTTATCTGATCGATAATCCATATCTTACTGAAATTATCATAGATAGAAACCGAACTTCACGATTGAAGTGGTCTCTACAAGTTATAGAAGTAATTACTTTTAAAGATGAGTGCTAGTCAAAATTTGAAGTTTGCAACCAACCAAAAGGATTTTTTTGTTACGCTTACGCAGCGTGTCAACGGACACTTCAAAACCAATAACATAGAACGTACTGCCAATGCGGAAATGGTGATCAAAACCATTTTCATGTTTTCACTTTACCTGATTCCCTATTTTCTTTTAATCGGGGGCATCACTTCAAACCCATGGGGAATGTTGGGACTTTGTGTACTAATGGGTTTTGGAATGGCCGGTATCGGACTTTCCATTATGCATGATGCCAATCATGGTTCATATTCTACAAAACCCTGGGTAAACAATTTACTGGGGCTTAGCCTTAACTTAGTAGGTGGCCATGATCTCAATTGGAAGATCCAACATAATGTTTTACACCATACCTACACAAACGTTCATGATGTAGACGAGGATATCAGTCCCCGAGGAGTTTTACGAATGGCTCCCGAATCAAAGTGGCGTGGCATTCATAAATTTCAGCATTATTACGCCTGGTTTTTTTATGGCTTAATGACTTTTGTTTGGGTGATTGTAAAAGATTTTGACAGGATAATTAAATATCAACGTGATGGTCTTGTGAAGAAACAGCGCACTACTGCCGTTCGTCAGTGGATAATAATGATTGTTACTAAACTGATTTATTTTACATACATCTTTGTTATCCCGATGTGGCTGCTACCAATAACATTCTGGCAAGCCTTTGCTGGTTTTTTTGTGATGCACTATATAGGGGGCTTCATTTTAGCAATGATTTTTCAACCTGCGCATGTGGTAGAAGGAACTGAATATCCGATGCCTGATGAACACGGAAACCTGGAAAACAATTGGGCTATTCACCAGCTTCACACTACAACAAATTTCGGGCACCGCGAAAAAATATTCTCGTGGTATGTGGGTGGATTAAATTATCAGGTAGAACATCATCTCTTCCCAAACATTTGTCATGTCCACTACCGAGATATTGCTAAAATAGTGGAACAGACAGCCAAAGAGTTTGGGCTTCCTTACAAATCAAAAGACACATTTTTTGAAGCCGTGGTCGCTCACGCCCGACAATTAAAAATGCTTAGCGAGAAACCTGTTGCCAAAGAAACGCGCGTGGCAGTGGCTGCTTAACTATTGTATTTCACGAAGTACAGGCAGCGATTTCATCTCACCAAAATTATCGACATGGCTTGTATAAAAGCGAAGCAAACATGTTAGCAACGTTTGTCTTTGATCGTAGGTAACTGATGGTACTGACTTGTAATTGGCAACAAGCAACTGCTTCAATACTTTTTCATCTGCTTCATCCATCCAATGGCCACCCAAAACCTCTTCGGTTAAATTAGGGCCAAAGCCCAAGTGTTTGCTCAAGCCCAATAAAAAAAGTAAATGAAAATTCTCAGGCTTTTGATGTTGATCCAAAACAATCAAAGAGCTTGCAATAAACTCATGTATCTCACCAGCATGACTTTGTTCTTTCACTGCCTTATTTAACACTTCGTTGATAAACATAGCAATGGCCGACTTCCTGATTTCTGAGGTCACCGTTTGATATGGATGATAGCATTTTACTTCCTTAATCCGAAGGATGTTCGCATTCTCTTTATGATAAACAACAAGATCGAGCAAAGTGAGGGGTTGAAACAAAGCAATCTTACTTCTTTTGGAACTGCTTCGAACTCCATTTACCATGTAACTCTGCAACCCAAAGAGTTCCGTGAAAATATTTACGATGATGGATGTTTCTCCATACTTCGTAAATCGAAAAACAACTCCTTTGGTTTTGTGAAGCACAACTAGTTTTTACCTTTTTCTCGGGCTGCAAAAAACGCCTGGCGACTTCTGGCTTCATATGCTTCCTTTTCTCCCAACATTACTTTCGAATCATTCTCGTTGAGACGATAAGAGAAGGATGCCAATTCACCGGTTTGTGCGCAAATGGCATGAACCTTTGTTACATATTCGGCAACAGCCAACATATTGGGCATTGGCCCAAAGGGTTTTCCTTCATAGTCCATATCAAGACCGGCAACAATTACACGCTTGCCCCCATTAGCAAGTGAATTGCAAACTTCTACGATTGCATCATCAAAAAATTGGGCTTCATCAATTCCTACTACATCACAATCGCCAGCCAGTAGAATAATATCATTCGCAAAATTTACCGGGGTTGAACGAATCTCACGCTCACTGTGCGATACAATTTTTTGATTGTGGTAGCGGGTGTCTATAGTAGGTTTAAAGATTTCAACTTTTTGTTTAGCGATTAATGCCCGGTTCAGTCTTCGTATTAACTCCTCCGTTTTACCTGAAAACATGCACCCACAAATCACTTCAATCCAGCCACTTTTTCCCGATCGGTTGCTTCTGCCAAGTTGAGGTTCAATAAACATAGTGCAAGGTAAGTGTTTAAGTCCGTTTGGTTTTAATTCGTGTAAGTCATGTGAGGCAGCTTGGTTTCTTCAGGAACCCTGATTTTGCAAACACCCAACACTGAAGTTTGGCAAGCAAGTCGTTCATTGGTCGCGAGCTCGTCTCGCTTTCGATAATTCAATTCTGCTTCTGAAGGCGGACTCAGATGCTCAGCACCTTCAATCACGATCATCTTACAGGTTGTGCATCGCCCCTTGCCTCCACATGCATGCATCCAATCAATATAGTTGCTATGAAGTACCGATAAAACTGAATTTACCCTTCCTTCTGGAAACACTTCCTTTTGAGCCAAATTTTCAATTACTATCTTTACCATTGCAACATGCTACTTGAGCTTGCGTTTTGACTAAACAAGAATACAAAAATAGTAACTCATGGACGAAAAGATAAGTTTGAAAGCGGTCGATCAGTATTCAATCCATGTAGCCAATCAACTGGCAGACGCTTTCTTTTCCCGAAAAGAAAAAATCTCGGGTCCTGAACTACTTACTCTTTGTGAAGTAAAGCAGGTGAATCTTTTTGTGCTGAACGATTTGCTGAGTCTTTGGAAACAGGAAACCGAAAAACTGAAAAGCCCATATTTTGATTACGAAGCAACGCCCGTAGTTGAGGCACTTGTTCAGTTTCAAAACACGGTAAGCAATCACATTCTAATCAACAAGACAAACTTGCTCCCACTCCTAAAAAAAGGGGTGAGTCAAACTTTGTTGCTTATTTTAGCTCCCTACGATTTCTTTTCAGATACATTGGATAAAAAAGATGGCGAAGTTATCCGTACCAAAAATTTGAAGGACGCGGTAAAGTATATTAAAATCAACAAGGCTCCTTTAGAAAAATTAGTGAGTCATCTCGAAACTAGAAACCTACAGACCATTGCGGGCAAAGAAGCCTTCGCATTGCTGGACCATATTTTAGAAGAAGTAAATTTTACACCGGAGGATTTCGAGCCTTATTTGTCTGCCTTTAGCAAACTGGTACCGGTTAGCATCGATAAGTTTTACGAAGTAAAGATTACTCAGCCAGTTCCTGAACCAAAGCAAGAACCAATCATAGAGGTGAAAGTGGTTGAAACAAAAACCGTTACTCAATCCATTTCTGTTGAGAATAACTCCACATTAAGCAAACCCACTTTAGCTGATAATCTTGCGAAGCAAAAAGTAACCCGGTTAAAAGAAAGCCTCACCATCAATCAAAAGTTTATGTTCACCAAGATTTTGTTTCATGGTGATTTTGAAATTTTCTCAGAAGCTATTGATAAATTAGATCGATTTGATAACCTTACGCAAGCAACTCGCTTTTTAGATGACGGCTACCCCGACTGGGATAAAGAGAGCGAAGAGTACGAAGAGTTTATTGAGATTGTTCAGAAGCGGTTTAGTTGATACTTAAATCCTCTGCAACACCTGCCCTCTATGAGCATCTAACTTTAAAAGAATAAACAAGAGGATCGTAAAACTCCAAAGCGAAGAACCTCCATAGCTAAAGAAGGGCAACGGAATTCCAATTACGGGAAACAATCCGATGGTCATGCCAATATTAATGGCGAAGTGAAAGAAGAAAATACTGGCTACTGCATAGCCATACGCCCGTGAAAATTTACTCTTCTGTCGTTCCGCAATAAAAATAACCCGCAACAGCAACGCCATAAAAAGTGTAATTACAATCAGGCTCCCTAACCAGCCATGCTCCTCGCCTATCGTACAAAAAATAAAATCAGTGCTTTGCTCGGGCACAAAATCAAACTTGGTTTGCGTGCCTTTTAAAAAACCTTTGCCAGCAAAACCGCCACTACCAATGGCAATTTTAGATTGCGTAACATTCCAGTTAATTCCCATCGGGTCAAAATCAGGATCAACCAACGCTTCTAATCTTTTTTTATGGCGGATTGGCAACACATTGTTCACTATGTAATCAAAACTTTCGATGGTAATCATCAAAATCACCGCTCCTGAACACAGCACCAGGATGCGTTTCATTTTTCTCTTACCAAAAAATATGAGTGCGACTAATACTGCTCCAATCGCCCCATGCAGGTACCATTGATTCTCAACTATTAAGGTTAAAATAGCAATGGTAGCAGCCGATACGCCTACGATCATTATGAAAGGAGACATACCTTCTCTAAAGAAAACAAAGATGAACGCAGTAAACACGATGGCAGTTCCGAAATCCTTCTGTAGTAGAATTAGGCCTAAAGGCAGTGCTATCAAACCCATCAGTATCATTTGATTGCGATTATTCTCCATTTTAAAACCCACCGAACCCATAAACTTGGCAATAGCCAGCGCGGTTACAAACTTTGCAAACTCAGATGGTTGCACGCCAAAAGAACCAATCCCTATCCACGACTTATTACCACCCACCTCCTTACCTATGATTGGAATCAGCATAAGAGCAATTAATATTATTCCGTAAAACAAGTATGCAAACGTTTCGTAAAAACGCATGTCTACAATAATGATTGCCAGAATGATGAATAAAGAAGCTGCAATAAAAATTAACTGCCTACCTGAGTTAAGTGATAAATCCCAAATGGTTTGATTGGCCGTTTCGTCATAAACGGCAGCATATATGTTAAACCACCCCATTGTTACTAACAGAACATATAGTAGCACAGCAGCCCAGTCTAACTTACCCGATATATCAACATCGTTTCTCATTCAAAATTTCCGGCTAACACATAAGTTTCAATGTGTGGTCGCTTAGTGGCACCCAGCAAATATTTTTCAATCATTAAACTGGCAATTGAAGCAGCTGCACGAGCGCCTTGTCCTGCATCTTCAACATATACCGAAATGGCAATTTTAGGATTATTGCGTGGAGCGAAAGCAATAAAAACGGAATGATCAAAAAGTGGCGGAGCATTTTGCACGGTTCCTGTTTTTCCACATACAATAATATCTTCCAATCGCGCCCGTCTTCCAGTGCCTTCTTCTACCACCTGTTGCATTGCATCCACCGCTACAATAAAATAAGATGTATCGATTAATGTATAATGCCGTTCTTGATATTGCGGTAAGGGTTTGTTATCTGCTCCAATGGATTTTACCAAATGCGGTGTATAATAATATCCCCGATTAGCAATGATAGCCGCAAAGTTGGCCATTTGAATTGGCACAACCAGATTCTCGCCTTCACCAATGGCTAACGAATAAATATTTGAAAATTTCCAGGCCTGACTTCTATATGCGCGATCATAATAGGCTGGGGTTGGCACTAAGCCTTCCTTTTCATTTGGCAGATCGATCCCTAATTTCTTTCCAAAGCCAAAGCTCATGATGTGTTTATCCCATTCCTCTAAACCTATTCGCGTATCGCCAAACGGATCATTTACAACACCTTTGTTGAGCATTCTTCTAAGCACATTGTGAAAATAAGGATTGCATGAATTTGCAATGGCACCCCGTAAATCTTCGTTGGTGTGCGCACCATGACAATTAATAATACTTCGGTCGCAGCGGATTCGTGTATCCGGTGTAATTACTTTTTCCTGAAGCGCGGTCATAGCTTGCGCGATTTTAAAAATAGAACCCGGGCGATATTGAGCCATGAGTGGCCGATTAAACAGCGGCTTCATGGAATCGATACTTATTTGCCTAAAGTTGGAACTGTAATTTTTCCCCGTAAGGAGATTAGGATCGTACGATGGCCCCGATACCAGGGAAAGGATTTCACCGGTTGCCGGTTCAATGGCTACTATACTTCCCGACTTTCCTTTCATCAACATTTCGCCATACTGCTGTAGATCGATGTCAATGCCCGTTGTTAAATTTTGACCGGGTATCGATAAGGTATCGTATTGACCACTTTTAAACTCACCTTTCTCAATCCCCTTTACGTTGCGCAACTTAAAACGAACACCCCGTTTGCCTCGCAGTTGTTCTTCATAAAAATATTCAATACCACTTTGACCAACATAATCACCTTGCCTGTAAATTTTAGTTGTGTCTCTTTCTAAACTTGTTTTACTAATCTCACTTACATACCCTAAAGCATTGGCTAAGGCAGGTGTTGCATAGGAACGTGTAGTTCTTGCCTGAACATAAAACCCTGGAAAACTTTCGAGATGATCCTGCACTTTTGCAAAATCAACATTCGACAATTGATCCATGAAGATAGTGGGCTTATAAGGAGAGTATTCCTTTCTGGCTTTCATGGCCCTGAAGGTAGCGCGCAATTCCTCCCGTGAGATTTCGAATACGCTGCAAAACTTTGCCGAATCAAAATTCTTTACATCCTTGATTACAACTTCGAGATCAAACTCAGGTGAATTAAATACAATTAACTTTTGATTACGATCATAGATCAATCCCCGAAAGGGGTATTCTACCTGGCGCAGGATTACATTTCCATCCGCGAGTTCTGCATATTTATTATCCAGTACCTGGATAAAGAATAGTTTGATTAAAAAAATTAATCCAACTACAATAAAGATAACCTGCAATATGTCTTTCCTTCCCTCGTTCATAGGCGCCTGCCCTGCGGAGACAAATACTGTAGTAAAGTAATAACTGTCATGGTAAACAGCAAACTACCTACAATCTTTAACATGGTATACCAAAATAAAGTGAAGCCTGCGGCTTCCACAAAAAATAAAACGAGGTGATGGAGAAACACAAGTGGCAAGGCATACACTAGAAACCATTGAAGTCCATTGGAAGCAACGGTAGCCGAAGATCCAGAATCATACCCCCCTTGCGGAGTGATTGTAGCCATCCAATAATTGCGCACGTATGCTACCAGCACAGTAGCCATGGCATGCAAACCCATGCTATCGTAAAATATGTCAATGGTAAAGCCAAGCACAAATCCAATGACCATTAATGCCAATGTGTTAAGTTCAATCGGCAAAAGGAGAATAAATACGATATATAAAAAACAGAAAGCAGAGTCAAACAAAACAAGATTTCTCAATACCAGCACCTGAACCAGCACATAGACAAAGAATAGAATAAATTGTGCGATGCCTGAACGATTCATTTTGCTATTCCAATGGTTACTTGTTCCAGAGAATCTTTTTCATTCTTCAATCGGCTTTTGATCACTTCTACAAAAGATAAGCGACCAAAGTCTTGCGAGAGTTCAATTTGAATATCCCAAAAATTTGTTTCTTCCTGAAGATTAGCTTTACGAATAACGCCTACCATTATCCCTTCCGGGAAAACAGCATTGTATCCAGAGGTGATGACCGTATCTCCAACAACCGGAGTTGCATGGCGCGGAATAAATAATAAATTGGAATAACGTTGATGTAGCCCGTCCCACCTTACACTTCCAAAATGGTTAGTTCTTTTAATCACACAGGAAAGTTGCTCGTCTACATTTAACAAGGAAATGAGAACGGAATAATTCTTAGAGACAGATTTTACTTTACCCACAGCACCATCATTACTAATGGCTGCCATGCCAGGCAAAATTCCGTCCTCTGATCCTTTATTAATGGTGATAAAGTTTTTGTATAAATTGGTTGAATTGGCAATCACTTTTGCACTCACAAATTCATATTGATCTGCATCAGTCGAATCTTGATCTACGGGAAAATAATTATTTTTTAATTGATTCAACTTCTCAAGGTCGGTGCGCAGGTTGGCATTTTCCTGCGCAAGTTCTTCATTGATTGTACGCAATGAAAAATATTCTCTTACCCCTTGCGAGAAGCCAAGAATATTAGCAGCCAGCCGATTGGACGAATTGAAATATTTTGTGCTTTGGTATTGGTTATTTTCAATAACCAACCAACTGCAAGACAACTCGAGAAGTAAAAAAGTTAAAAAAGCCCTGTACTCGTAAATAAAATTTATGAGTCTCTCCATTCATCAGGTCATCAAAATCTTTCTGAAATGATCCAGGTTTTTTAGGGTTGCTCCAGTACCTCTTACCACAGCACGCAACGGATCATCTGCTACGTGAATTGGCAATTTCGTTTTTAGGGATAATCGTTTATCAAGACCACGAAGCATAGCACCTCCACCGGTTAGGTAAATGCCACGTTCATAAATATCCGCAGAAAGTTCTGGTGGTGAAAGCTCTAATGCCTTAAGTACTGCTTCTTCCAATTTTGAAATTGACTTATCAAGGGCAAACGCAACTTCTGAGTAGGAGATCTTAATCGTTTTAGGAATACCCGTCATCAAATCGCGGCCTCTGATTTCGTAATCATCCGGACCATCATCTAACTCGGTTAGTGCTGAGCCAACTTCAATTTTGACGCGCTCGGCAGAACGTTCCCCAATCAACAGATTGTGTTGCCTGCGCATGTAATCCAAAATATCTCTATTGAAGGTATCACCAGCTATACGAATCGATTGATCACATACAATTCCTGATAAGGCAATCACAGCAATGTCGGTCGTTCCACCACCAATATCTACAATCATGTTGCCGACTGGCTGTTCAATATCAATTCCAATACCGATTGCTGCCGCAATTGGCTCATGAATCATATATACTTCTTTCGCATTGGCATGTTCAGCAGAGTCTCGTACGGCACGTTTTTCAACTTCTGTAATGGCTGAAGGAATACAGATTACCATCCGTAAAGACGGTGGGAAAAGTCTGCGACCCGTGTCAATCATTTTGATCATGCCACGAATCATCATTTCAGCAGCGTGGAAGTCGGCAATTACACCTTCTTTCAGGGGCCTGATAGTTTTAATGTTGTCGTGTGTTTTCTCATGCATTTGCATGGCTTCGCGACCAATGGCCAGCACCTTGCCGGAGGCACGATCCAAGGCAATAATAGACGGTTCATCTACTACAACTTTGTCTTTATGAATGATCAGTGTATTGGCAGTTCCCAGATCGATGGCAATGTCGCTGGTAAAAAAATCAAAAAGTCCCATGCGTTCCCTTAAGGTAAAAAGTTATAAGGCACGAAATTACAGAAATAAATGAATGAATTTGATGTAATAAATAAGGAAAACTTACTTCAGATTTGGAAGGTATTCAATTACCTCCAAGTCTTGGATTTTGAGAAAAACTTGATCGGATGTAACAAGGGGAATTTTAAGGAATCGGGAGGTAGCCGCTATTATCGCATCTGGTGTTTTAATACTCGTAACTCTTCGTAATCTACTTGCTTCTTCACAGATCAAATCATTGCTGTGAACAATTTGCGAATAGGATAAAAATCTATAGATTATGGATGCAGATTCCTTGGTGAAAATTTTTTGACTCTTTATTCAATCTTTGAAATAAAAGAAACAAATACTTCTTTCCCTTGAAGCGGAGATTCTAACGTTGAGTCCCCATTTAGATGGTAAATTATGATATTCGTATCAACAAAGATTCGATTACCACTCATCTCTTAACTTTCGTTGGAATTGAACCGGATCTCCCTCGAATTTGATTTTCCCTGTGAATAAATGCGCAGGAAATCCTTTCTTAGGACTATTCAGTTTTCTTAGCTTAGTCTCAATCGATTTCTTTGATTCTCCTTTTTTAATCTTCACCGTCATACTATCGAGTTTGAAAGAAAGATACAAAATTTCAAATTAATGCTTGAAGTGACGCACACCTGTGAAGACCATGCCCATCTCATTTTTGTCGCAGTAATCAATTGAGTCTTGATCTTTGATAGAACCCCCGGGCTGGATCACTGCAGAGATTCCTTCCTTATGCGCTATCTCAACACAATCTGGGAACGGGAAGAATGCATCAGAGGCCATAACCGATCCCTTAAGGTCAAAGCCAAAAGCTCCTGCCTTTTCAATGGCTTGCTTTAGTGCATCCACTCGACTAGTTTGGCCAACCCCACTTGCAAGCAATTGACCATTAATCGCCAGAATAATTGTGTTTGACTTCGTGTGTTTACAGATTTTGCTGGCGAAGAGTAAGGCTTCAACTTCTTCAGCAGTTGGAGCTTTTTTGGTTACCACTTTAAGGTCAGACTTAGCATCTGTTTTAAGATCCAGATCTTGCTCAATTACACCATTAAGCAAACTCTTAAATTGTTTCTTTCCACCAAGTGGCTGTTGTTGCTTTAAAATGATTCGATTCTTTTTGGACTTCAGCAAGTCTAAGGCTGTTGAGTCATAGTCCGGAGCAATCAAAATTTCAAAAAAGAGTTTATTAATTTCTTCTGCTGCCGCGAGATCAATTTTTTGGTTGGTTGCTAACACACCTCCAAAAGCGGAGATGGTGTCAGCTTGAAAAGCTTTTAGATATGCTTCTTTAATGGTTGAAGCGATCGCTACCCCACACGCATTCGTATGTTTGATTATAACAAAGGCCGTTTCGCCATCAAATTCTTTTACCAGATTTATAGCTGCATCAACATCTACCAGATTGTTATAAGAGAGTTCCTTCCCGTTGAGTTGATCAAATAGCTTTTCTAAATCGCCATAAAATACACCCTGCTGATGGGGATTTTCGCCATAACGCAACACTTTGCCCTGCTGAAAACTCGATTTAAAACTTGGCAACCGCTGCTCACCATTGAAGTAATTAAAGATGGCTGTATCATAATGAGAAGTGACATCAAAAGCTTGTGCCCCAAACTTCTTCCTATCTTCAAGATCAGAAACTCCTTTCTTCATCTCTAACAAAGTCAACAACTGCTGGTATTGAGTACGGGCGGAAACGATCAGAACATCATTAAAATTTTTGGCTGCAGCACGAATTAACGAAATGCCACCAATATCAATCTTCTCAACAATATCTTCTTCGCTGCCACCCTTGGCAACCGTTTCTTCGAAGGGATATAAATCCACAATCACTAATTCAATTGGAGCTATTTTGAATTCCTGCGCTTGCTTAAGATCACTCGTATCATCTCTCCTAAATAAAATTCCACCGAAAATAGCGGGATGGAGCGTTTTTACCCGACCTCCGAAAATAGCAGGATAGCCCGTTAAGGTTTCTACAGGTGTAACTGAATACCCCAACTTCTCTATAAAATCTTGCGTGCCTCCAGTTGAAACAAACTCCACGCCTTGTTTGCCCAATAAATGAATGATGGGTTCGAGATTATCTTTGTAAAAAACTGAGATTAGTGCGCGAGTGATTTTTTTGGACGACATAGCAATAATTTGAGGTGCAAAAATGGCAATAATTTGTTGGCATTGGGTTAGATTCTATGATTTTTCCGGCCAAAGTTTCATCGCAAAGGTGCGAAAGCGGCAAAGTGGATCGAATTATAATATTTTAAACAAAGCGTTAAAAACTTAGCGTTCTTTGAGCCTCTGCTTGCAATCCTATGAAACTATTTCTTCAAATCGATCTCACTCCCTGGCAGGAATCAGAATATAAGAAACCTTTGTTAACCTATGCTTCTTCGCTATCGAGTGATCTTATTGGCGCTGAACTTGATAATCAATCTGAGAGTTCTATTGTGGATATTATCCTTAAGCTGTGCCACCAAATGACTTCGGTTTTTATTTTCATTCGCGCAAAGCCAACCGAACAATTTGGGTCGGCACTTAAATTATTAAACACCTTGCTTCGAACCAATCAGAAAATTTATACAGTGGTGCTTTCAGGAAACCATGAACAAATAGAAAACTTGCTCAAGCACTTGAATGACAGATTCAAAAAAGAAGATGATTTGGAAAAAATAAAAATCTGGATAAAACAGTTTGCCTTAGCTTAAGCCGTGAAGGAAGTCACGCTCTTCGTATTCTTCCGCTTCAATGGTAAAATCATCGGCATCCATAAAGGCGGGAAACTTATCGCGATACGATTGTAATGCGTGAGCATTTAAGGCCAAGGTCTTGATTGCCTCAACGCCTTCTACTGAGAAAAATGAATCGCCTTTAGGCCCAATGAAAGCCGAATGTCCATTGTACTCCACTCCATTGCCATCCAATCCTACCCGATTGACTCCAACTGTATAACTTAAATTTTCAATCGCCCTTGCTTTTAGCAGAGTCTCCCACGCATTGCCGCGCACCATGGGCCAATTGGCAACATAAATCAACACATCGTACGATGGTTTCTTAAGAGACACATTCCAACGATTACGACTCCATACCGGAAAACGCAAATCATAACAGATCAACGGACAAATCCTCCACCCCTTCCAATGGCCAATCAAAAGGCTTTCACCGGGTGTAAAAACCTGATGTTCTTCCGCCATTCGAAAAAGATGACGCTTATCGTAGGTCTTATAATTTCCGCCCGGCTCCATCCACAACAAACGGTTATAAAACCGATCGTGCACATTGGCAATAAAGCTTCCCAGAATAAGTGCTCCCGTTTGGTCTGCCATCTGCTTCATCCACTTAAACGTGCGCATATTCATATGCTCGGCCAGTTTGTCAGCCTTCATGGTGAAGCCCGTAGTAAACATTTCAGGCAGCACAATCACATCCGTAGACTCGCCAATACTCCAGATTTTCTCCTCAAACATGGCCAAATTAGCCCCTGTGTCTTCCCAATGGAGTTCTGATTGAATAATGGTGATTTTTAAATCCTGCATATGACTGTAAACGGGACTGCAAAGAAAGCAATACAGGTTCAAATTTTGAACCCTTTGTGGATAAAAACCTCTTTAAAGTTTACGAAGAATAGCACCTGCCTTTTCCAGCGTTTGTTCGCCCTTAGCAAAACAAAATCGTAGGAGTTTGTGATCGGCTTTATCAATATAAAAAGCAGAAACCGGAATGGGAGCAAGTTTCTTCTCTATGGTCATCCATTCGGCCATGGCCATCTCATTTTTATCTGAAACTCCCTCATAGGATACTAGTTGAAAGTAGCTTCCGAAACAAGGCAAGGGTTTAAAAGAAGATCCTTTAATCTGGTCCAGAAAAAAATCACGCTTCCGCTGAAAGAAGCTTCCAAGCGAAAGATAGTTTTCAGGATTTTTCAGGTATTCTGCTAACGCAAGTTGCACGGGCGTATTTACGCTAAACGTAATAAACTGATGCGCTTTGCGAATTTCCCGGGTAAGATTTTCTGGAGCTAGAGCATAGCCAACTTTCCAACCGGTAGCATGAAATGTTTTTCCAAATGAAAACACGGCTACACTTTGATCGGCCAGTTTGGGAAATTTTAAAATACTTTGATGCTGCTGATTATCAAAAATTATGCGCTCGTAAACCTCATCACTTAGCACAATGATGTTGTTTTCAATAGCGATTTTCTCCAGCGTTTTTAAATCCTGCTCGCTCAATACCGACCCCGTTGGATTATGCGGGGTATTGATCATGATCATCCGCGTGCGCGAAGTGATTTTGGACTTTACTTCTTGCCAATCGATACCAAAATGAGGCGGCTTTAACTTTATGTGAATGGGAATTCCACCATTCAATCGAATGGAAGGATCATACGAATCATAGGCAGGATCAAACAAAATCACTTCATCACCAGCGTTAACTAATGCTGAGATGGCCGCAAATAACGCTTCAGTACCTCCAGCAGTTATTGTTACTTCTGTTTCAAAGTCAGTCGGTCGTTGAAAGCTCTTCATCACCACATCTGCAATTGCCTGACGTAGCAATGGAGTGCCAGGCATAGGTGCATACTGATTGTGTCCCGCCTTCAGGTTCTTATAAATCAATTCAACCAATTCTTCTGAAACCGGAAAATCTGGAAATCCTTGCGAGAGATTAATAGCACCCTGCTCTAACGCGAGCCGCGACATTACGGTAAAAATGGAAGTACCTACTTCAGGAAGACGTGAGGTAATATTCAAAATACGAGCTTTATCTTTTTAAGGGCGCCAAAATGCGATAGTCCGTATCAACAATCCCTTTGCTAATGTTGGTCAACTTGCCCTTGATCATTCTCTTTTTGAGTGAGGTGAGGTAATCTATAAACAGTTTACCTTCAATGTGATCATACTCATGCTGAATGATGCGTGCCTTCATGCCATCAAATTCTTCTTCATGAAGGTTCCAATTTTCGTCATAATACTTTATTCGAATTTTTTCATGACGCCAAACGTCTTCGCGCACATTAGGAATGCTTAAACATCCCTCTTCGAAATCCCACTCTTTGCCTTCTTCATCCAGCATCACCGCATTAACAAATACCTTTTTAAAATCAGTTAGAGTAGGTTCATCATCAAGTGTTGTACCATCCACTACAAAAAGTCGTATGCTTTTTCCTATTTGCGGAGCCGCAAGTCCAATCCCGTGAGCGGCATGCATAGTCTCATACATATCTCGAACCAACTCAGTTAAATCAGTCCCTACTTTTATATCGGCTGCACGCTTACGCAGCACAGCATCTCCATACATTACAATCGGATAAATCATCAATAAAACTTTTGAAATGCAAAGGTATCAAAGGTTTTCAACCTTTTAAAGACTCCTCATTTGCAAATAATCCTGCAGAATGAGGGTTGCACTGATCTTATCTACATTTCCTTTCACTTGTCTATCCTTCTTTTTCATTCCTCCATCAATCATAGCGCGCTGTGCAATGGAACTTGTAAAGCGCTCATCAATTGTTTTAATCGGTATAGATGAAAATGTAGTCTTAAATAATTCAATAAAACTTCTCACAGCTGGGGCTGTTGCCGAATCTGTATTATCCAACTGACGTGGCATACCAATCACCGCTTCATCTACAGTCTCCTTCTGAAAATATTTTTTTAGGTAGTCGATTAACCCGGTTGTTTCAACAGTATCAAGTGAGGTTGCAATAATCCGCAGCGGATCGGTTACAGCCAACCCTGTGCGCTTCATTCCATAATCAATTGCAAGAATTCTACCCATGTGGGATTTTGAAAGAGAAGATCAATTTAGCTTAGAGCGCTCAAAAAATTTCTTCTTCACTTCATTTTCAAGAGCCATTGCTTTGGGGAAAAGAATTTCATTTTCTACTCGTGCATGCACTTGCAAGCTTTTTTCAAACTGAATTAGCTCTGCATAAATAACTTTCACGTGTAGCGGAGCATCTGGTATCAACAAATAATTCTTTGTTATTTTCCGAATGCCCTCCATCTCATCATCATGCGCTTCGTGTTCAATCGCACATTTTTGCAGCGAATTTTTCTCCATCTGTTGATACAGCCTGCTTGGATTAAACTTGCCACGCACAGCCCGTTCAAGCGTTTGAATGTATTTGAACAAGGTATCTTCTTCTTCGTAGATGTGATGAATGAAATCCTCCAGAAACAGGGGAAATAAAATTTTCAAATCACGCTCAACAGAATTATACGCTTCATGATTTGCCTTAAAGCTCTCAACCAATCGCCCAATAAAAGGCAATTTTTGTTTCACAAATAGATAATGAGAGTGTTTCAGGTATTCAATGATCAAGTCAATCGGATAACTTACCAAAGGCAAATCCGATTCTTTAAAATTTTCTCCGGGATACTCCAACTCACGAACTACAGTATCGATACTCAACCCTTTCTCCAGGCATACTTGTTCAAGGGTTTCAACCGGATATTCATAAAATTTAATACCGAAATAATACAGTACATGAGCCCGAATGCTCTCCTGATCAACCAACTCAGCGATTCTTCTATGCTTTAGGGCAATTTTTTCCATCGATTGGGTAAATATAGTAAACTCATTTTTAGCTAAAATCTAACCTTAACAATTAATTTGGCGTTCCGTTAAAGAACTAATATCGTAACGAAATAGTATGGAGGAGCAGAAGAATTCATCGTATCAGATCAGTTTACCCTTGATTTTGTGTATTGGCCTTGCCGCAGGTGTGTTGATTGGGGCTAGTCTTACCAATAAAAGTGGATCGGAGGACATCAGCAATGACGTTCAAAAATTTAGAGAGGTTTTGAGTTTAGTGAAAAACGAATATGTGGATGAAGCCGAAACAAACGTGCTTGTGGAAGATGCCATAGGTCATATGCTTGGGAAATTAGATCCTCATTCCTCTTATATCTCGGCCCAAGATCAGGTTGCAGCTAATGAAGACCTGCGCGGTAACTTTGAAGGCATTGGAATTGAATTCAACATTTTCCATGATACGCTGGTTGTGGTCGCTGCACTGAGTGGTGGCCCTTCCGAATCAGTCGGTCTTCGCTCAGGCGATAAAATTGTAAAAGTAAATGATAAGATTATTGCTGGAGTGGGTTTAACAACTCCCGAGGTTCCTAAAATTTTGAAAGGTCCGAAAGGAACAGAAGTAAAAATTGAAGTGGTGCGTAGCGGCTCTAATGATCCCATTCTCTTTACTATAATTCGTGATCGAATACCTCAGTTTTCGGTGGATGCCACCTACATGATTACTCCTGAGATAGGTTATATTAAAGTAAATCGCTTTAGTCAAACCACGCACCAGGAAGTTAAAGAGGCGATCGAAAAGTTGAAAAAGGAAGGCATGACAAAATTAGTGCTTGACTTGCAAGGAAATCCCGGTGGGTATTTGGATCAAGCAGTTGGTATTGCCGATGAGTTTTTACAAAAAGGTGAAAAGATTGTTTTTACAAAAGGTCAGGAGAAAAAATATGATGAAGATCATGGAGCAACTGCCATGGGAGATTTTGAACGGGGCGAACTGATTGTATTAGTGAATGAAAGCAGTGCCTCCGCGTCTGAAATTGTGGCCGGTGCCCTGCAAGATAATGATCGTGCTCTTATTGTTGGGCGCAGATCCTATGGAAAAGGATTAGTACAACGCCCTTTCAGACTGAATGATGGTTCAGAACTTAGACTCACTATTTCACGATACTATACACCCAGCGGCCGTTCCATCCAAAAGCCATATGACGACCTGGATGAATATGATAAAGACATTTCAAAGCGGTATAAGCACGGAGAGTTCTTTTCGGCAGACAGCATTCATTTCAATGATTCATTAAAATTTGAAACCGCTAATGGCAGATCGGTGTATGGTGGCGGTGGAATTATGCCCGATTATTTTGTTCCGCTAGACACAACAATCACAAGCAAGTATTTTAATCGGCTTTTTAATGCAAATGTGTTACGGGAATATGCGTTTACATTTGCTGAACAAAATCAATCTCAGTTGAAAGGAAAAGGTTACAATGAATACCTTAAGAGTTTTGAGGTGAATGATGCCATGCTTAGCCGGGTAGTGGTAATGGGTATTAATAATAAAATTGATCCTCAGCCAAAAGACTTACAAAAAAACAAACGTTTATTTCAAATCTATTTGAAAGCAGAAATTGCGCGCAACGTATGGGATAATAAAAGCTTCTATCCTATTATAAACGAAACCAACGAAGTGTTACAGCAGGCCATCAAATTATTCGATAGAATACCTGAATTGAATCGCAGCAAGATGTAATGGTGACGATTTTAAGAGGTACAAATTACAATTTAGAGAAACTAAGCGGGCTTAAGTAATAATTTGGCTCAGTGCCAGTCTTGCTTAAACTCGCAAGCAATATCGAGTACAACAATTCAGGTCTATGCACGAATAATTTTCCTAACTTTCGAGTACAAATCTTCTACCATGTACTACCATAAACTTGGAAATATTCCGCATAAGCGTCATACACAATTCAGGCAACCCGATGGAAGTCTATACAAAGAAGAGTTAGTAAGCTCAGAAGGATTTTCCGGAATTTATTCCAATCTCTATCACATCAATCCGCCCACACGCATTAAGGCTGTTAAAGATCCTGTAAAGTACGGACCAAAAATAATTCAGGATTACGCACTGCGGCAAACACACTTAAATACTTCAAAAGTTACCACTACCGGAGATGATTATTTAACTGCGCGTAAAGTGTTACTCGCTAATAACGATTGTTCTATTTCTATCTGTTCGCCAACCAAGCGTAAGATGGATTACTTCTATAAAAATGCAGAGGGTGACGAAGTACTGTATGTTCATGATGGAAAAGGAGTTTTGTTTTCTCAGTTTGGAAAATTAGAAATTCAACAGGGAGATTATGTAGTTATTCCACGTACCGTGATTTATAAATTAGAATTTGAGGACGGTCCACTTCGTTTATTAATCATTGAATCGGCTTCACCCGTTGAAACTGTAAAGCGATACAGAAATCAACTCGGTCAGTTAGGTGAACATTCACCGTATTGCGAACGAGACATTCGTCCGCCCAATGAATTAATTACCGATACCAGTCAGGGTGATTTTTTGATGAAGATTAAGAAGCAAGGCTATCTGCACCAATATGTTTACGATTATAGTCCACTTGATTTGGTTGGATGGGATGGTTTTTTATGGCCGTACGCTTTTTCGATTCATGATTTTGAACCAATCACAGGTCGAATCCACCAACCACCACCCGTACATCAAACTTTTCAAGCGCACAATTTTGTAATCTGCTCGTTTGTGCCGCGCCTGTTTGATTATCATCCGCTTTCAATACCTGCGCCTTACAATCATAGCAATATTGATAGCGATGAGGTGTTATATTATGCAGAAGGAAACTTTATGAGTCGCAGAGGCATTGAGCGCGGATCATTCACACTGCATCCAGGTGGTTTACCTCACGGTCCGCATCCCGGCACGGTTGAAAAAAGTATTGGCGCGAAAGAAACGCATGAGTTGGCTGTAATGGTGGACACATTTCGTCCATTATTTCTTACAGAGGATTCATTACAATTTTTAGATAAGAATTATCCCATGAGTTGGACAGATAACTCAAGCGAAGGGTTTCATGAAGTGAATACGCCTTAAATGATGTTCCCGCAGATTGCGCTGATACTCGCAGATTAATTTCTGCTCAAATCAGCAAAGTCCGCAAGAAGAATATATTTGAAAATATTGACAAACTAATTTGTTACCATATGAAAAACATAATTACACTACTCCTGCTTTGTGCTTCATTATCCATCCAATCGCAGAATCTTGAGGGCGCATGGCAAAGCGGTTCTGATGAAAATCATATCGCTATGATTGTTGCGGGGAAATTCTTTTCGGCTGCGGTTTACAATAAAAAAACAGGTGCTTATATCGGTACTTGTGGTGGCTCCTGGCGAATTGAAAAAAATCAATTCATTGAAGTGCATGAATTTAATACGATGCACCCTGAATGGATTGGTACGGAGCAAAAATCAGAAGTTACGTTGAAGGGAAACAAGCTTACGTTTAAAATGAAGGATAAAACAGAAGAATTCACCCGCCTCGATGATGGCACACCGGGAGCACTCTCCGGGGCATGGTTAATCACCGGTCGCGTAACTGATAATGGTGAACAAAAAAGAACGCCTGGTGCAAGAAGAACCATGAAGATACTTTCCGGCACTCGCTTTCAGTGGATTGCTTATAATGTAGATACGAAAGAGTTTTTTGGAACCGGTGGTGGAACTTATACAACCATCAATGGTAAATACACCGAAACCATTGAAGTATTTTCGCGCGATAATACTCGCGTAGGCGCTAGCCTCGAGTTTGACTATTCAATTAAAGATGGTGACTGGTATCATAGTGGCAAAAGCAGCAAGGGTGATCCGATCAACGAGATCTGGTCGAAACGTGAAAAGGTGGGGCTGTAATTCCGAACCTCTCACTAAGTTTTGTAAATTGCCAAAAGCATAATACACAAATCAATGAGTACAACGCAAATTCAGGAAAAACTTCGCAGAGTGGTTGATGATGGTGATTCCAGGCTACTGAAATTGTTATATGCGGTCGCTAAAGAATATACTGAAGAGAATTATACTCTGGCTGGAAAACCTATGTCGGAAAAAGCTCTAAAAAGCAGAATTAATTCAGCACGGGAAAGAATAATATCCGGACGCCATACCACACAGGCCGATCTTGAAAAAGAAATAAAACTGTGGTGAAAAAGAAGCTTAGTGTCATTTGGGATAATGAGGCTAAGCATTCTTTGAGAAGCATCTATGAATACATTAAGAATAACGAGTCCGCGCGAGTTGCCTCCAGAGTTCGGTCAGAAATCATCAAACAGACAAAGACGCTGTATCAATTTCCCGAGAAATTTTCGGAAGAGCCAGTGCTAAAGAATGAACCTGGAAACTTTCGATTTAAAATAATATGGAGTTACAAAATAATTTATGAAGTCACAAAGGATCATATTTTTATACTAGACATTTTTCATACAAGCCGAGATCCCTCCAATATTTTATAGTTATGCAATCCTATTCTCTCCCCATACAAGTTCGCTGGTCAGATATTGATCAGAATCGACACCTTCGTCATTCAGCCTATTATGATTATGGAGCCACTGTACGGATCGCGTGTTTCTCTGATCACGGATTAACGAATTTAAAGTTTGAAGAACTTCATATGGGTCCTATTCTTTTTCGCGAGGAAGCGATTTTTAAGAGAGAAATAAAATTTGAAGACAAAATCACAGTTGATTTAGTTGTTACTAAAGCCACTCCTGACTTTAGTCGCTGGAGCGTTCGTCATCATCTTTACAAGGATGACAGAACCTTATGTGCAATCATTAATATGGATGGCGCCTGGATTGATATGCTTACACGCAAGCTGGCCGTCCCCGATCGTTTTATTCAAACCGTTTTTGAAGACTTCCCAAAAGCAACTGACTTCGAAACGATTATCAGGACTAAAAAATAATCATGGATTTATCCATTTCTCGATTTCGGTTGGATAGTGAGTGTGTTCAAGTGCTTGCACTTTCCCGGCAATTAACTCAGGCGTGTCGGTTGACAACACATTGCATGTTGCCTGAAAAATAATTTTTCCTTCATCATACTTTTCGTTAACCTCATGAAGGGTAATACCTGTTTGGGTTTCATTAGCGGCTTTCACAGCCTCATGTACTTTTATTCCATACATGCCTTTGCCCCCAAACTTTGGTAACAAAGCCGGATGAATATTGATAATGCGATTAGGATATGCTTTGATCAAATTGATCGGAATCATCCAAAGAAAGCCAGCCAGCACAATATGGGTTATCTCTGATTCCTTCAGCCAGTCCAATACTTCATCGCTTTCGCGGAATTGTTGTTTTGTGAATGTGCGCGTGGGGATGTTAAACTTTATTGCTCGTTGTAATCCTTGCGCCTCCAGGTTATTACTGAGAACCAATCCAACACAAATGGACGGATGATCTTTAAAATATGAAAATATCTTTTCGGCATTGGAACCAGTGCCAGAAAGAAAAACTGCAAGTCGTGCGGATTGATTCATGACAAGGAAACTAATTGATAAAAGTTAAAATTGAACCACAAATGCACAAAGACACAAAGTTTCACGAAGCAGTTAGTTACTATGCAGCATCAGTTAATAAACACCATACTTAATATACCCAGCAACATAATTATTTTACACCACTGACTGAGCCAATAAAAATCTTTTCGCGTGTCGGCACGGATCAAACGCAAAACAAGTAACCCAAGCGGTACATAAAGAAAGATCACAAAGTAATAAAATGGAAGCTGAACAAAGCGCGTATTCAACAAAAGCACTGAAGCTGATAATAGAACCAGTAAACTATAAATCATTCCTTTGGTTTTCCTGATTCCCCAAACTATAGGTAAGGTTTTGCATCCAAACGTATTATCGCCCCGCAGATCTTCCATATCCTTTAGTATCTCGCGAATCAGCGTCATAAAAAAGGCAAACAAAGCATAGATGATTACCAGCAGGTTGTCTGAATAATATAAAATATCAATGAGCAGTATCGAAATACTGGTAAGCACAGCCACTACCAGATTGCCAATGAAGGGTTGACGTTTTAGACTATTAGAATACCACCACAGTAAAAATGCCGAAAGAAAATTAACAACTCCTATCCTCCAGCTTATCACAAAGCCCAACCCCACTCCAATAACAACAAGCACACTGTGAAAAAAAAGTGCGTACCTGCGTGTAATACTTTTGCCAATAACCACGCGCTGAGGTTTGTTGATCAGGTCTATCTTAATGTCGTAATAATCGTTGATGATATAACCTGCGGCCGCAATAATCACGGTTGATGCAGCCAAAACAAATAATCGCCAATCATAGATTAAATTCCGATCAATAAGAAAGAGAGCCGCGAAATATTGCGACAAGCCAATAATTACCAGATTCCAGAATCGGGTAAGCCGAATAAGAGCACGAATTGTAAATGGCTTGTGTTTCTCTGCAGGCATCCGGCAAAGATAACTGGATTCCTCATTTTAAAAGTAGGCAGTAAGCACATTGCATTAATGCGGCAGTAAATACTGCCTCCTGCTCACTGCCTACCATTTTTTTAGAATCTCAACGCTAACATGATCATGTAATTCCTTCCAGCCTGCGGATAATAAAAATTCTGTCGATACTCAGTTGCCCCACCCCGGTAACCATAGCTGTACCCATTCGAAGAATATTCAACATCAAAAATATTATTAGCAAGGATGCTGAGTGAAATCTCTCTCATAAATGAAGGTTTTACAGTATACGATAGTCTTAGATCATTGATAAAATAAGAATCAATACTTCTACTATCGTTTGAGGTGTTGTCCAAAAATTGTTTTCCAACATATTTAGTTAGCAATCCCAGCTCAATGTTTTTAATGGGTGTAAACATTAATCCAGACCCAACTATTACATTCGGTGAAAAAGAAATATCCGAGTTTGAATACACGTTCACTACTTCATTGTATTCATCAAAATTATCTCCGTAATCATAAATCACTTCATTGAAGTTTTTGATTTTGTTTTGACTGAGCGTGACATTGGCATTCCATACAAACTTCGAGCTAAGTCGAACAATACCTTCTACCTCTACGCCTGTCCGATAACTCTCATCCACATTTGTGCGAATCGCAGCTCCCACATCATTCAGTTTTCCTGTGGGTACCAACTGATTTTTATAATTCATCAAATAATAATTCACATTTAGGTTGTAATTATTCTTTCTGAATCTCCAACCCGCTTCTATGTCATGCAGGGTTTCATGTTTTGGTGCTGCGCCAGCAATGGCATCAATAAAGTCATTGCGCACAGGCTCGCGATTGCCTACGCTATACGATGCATACCATTGCTGCTCAGGAGATGCTTCGTAAGTAACACCTGCTTTAGGGTTGAAGAAATTAAACTCCTGATCAACCACAAAATCAAACTGCTTGTTTTCTTTCCCCGAAGCCTGATATGAAATTCTCCGATATTGGAGATCAAGAAAACCTGTTAGCTTATCGGTAAGTTGATAATTATTTTTCCAGTAAATGGTGAAATCATTTTTCTTACCATTGTTGAAATAGTATTGATAGTCTTTCGGCACAGTTAAAACCTGAGCCCAGATTATTTCTCCGAAATGGTCGCCATCATATTGATTCCAGGCCCCACCCAATGTTGAATGCACCCTATCCTGCTCATAGTTTACCGAATATGTAATCCCATAAAAATTATTATCCAACCAGCGCCTGCGAATTAAATCTGTAGATGAAATAGTTTCTCCGCCAATCACCACATCATTCAATCCATAATTTGCGAATTCATCATCAATCCGATACTCCTCATAAAAACCACGACCATAGGTATAATGCAACGCAGCATTCGCGGTAAGCAATTCAGAAACACGATGCGACACATGAAATTGGTAGTGATCCTGCGCGTAATCATCCACCTGATTTTCGTAGGTGTAGATATTAAAAGTTCGTCCACTTGATAACAAATTATCCGTTTGCTCCTGGTTCCATCCTTCAATAGCAGCAGTTTCCAACATGGCCGCCTCATCATTATTCAACCTTGATTCAGGTACGCCATACCAACTTTGATAGGTAACTTCTTTCCCTCCAAACACAATAGCCTTGATCATTGTCTTTTTGCCATAGTATCCGCCAGAGAGATAATACGATTTCAAATCGGAACCTGCACGATCAATGTACCCATCTGAGTTTATTGATGAGATGCGTCCATCAAACACAAACTTGTCATTGATCAAACCCGTACCAAATGCTACCGTATGTCTGCGCGTATTAAAGGAACCAAACGAATTAATTACATCGGCATATGCATTATCGTTGCGAGTATTGGTTTGCATATTAACACTGGCACCAAAGGCACCCGCTCCATTGGTAGATGTACCAACGCCACGCTGCACCTGCACACTTTGCGTGGAAGAAGCCAGATCGGGTGTATTAACCCAAAACACGCCCTGGCTTTCACTATCGTTTACCGGAATGCCGTTAATCGTAACATTGATCCGTGTGGCATCGCTTCCGCGGATGCGTAACCCGGTGTAGCCAACACCAGCGCCAGCATCAGAAGTTGTTACCACCGAAGGTGTCCAGTTGAGTGTAATCGGCAAATCCTGACCAAAGTTTTGCTTTTGCAAAGTTGCTTTGTTGATCGTTGTGAACGTGGTGGGGCTTTTTTCATTCACGCGTGTGGATGTAACAATTACCTGATCGGTTATTCTAACATCTTCTTCAAGCAACACAGAAATCCATCCGCCAACCTCTGCTTGAATAGCAAGGGTTTGAGTTTGATAACCCACAAAGCGCACTTCGAATTCATAACTTCCTTCGGTCAATTGATTGATGGCGAAATAGCCATTCTCATCAGTAATCGAAAACTTTTCTGTTTCCTTCAACACTACTGTAGCGCCCGTAAGGGGCTGAGCAGTTTGTTTGTCTTTCACATAACCGCGAATGACCACCTGCGCTGTTGCGCACCACGACACCGCCATAAGCGTTGCCATCATCATACATTTTAACATGTTTACTTTTAGTTTAAACCCGCAGGCACATCGGGGAATGTACCTTACTTACGTGTTTACTCTGCCTCCCTTCGTCCGCATTACCGGCATCAGGTTCTATGGGTATAATCTCAGCCCTACTATTTGGCACCCCTGTCTTTCGACAGCACAAAGGTAATTAATTTTTCAATCTTCCCTCGATAGTTATCCGCTTTGCGCGAAATTTTAAATATCGCCCTGTTAATTCTATTTTTACTAAATGTATAAAGCGACTATTAACAACAAAGTATTTGAGATTGATTCGCATGAATCAGGGTTATTGGTGAATGGAGAACTCAATCAGTGGGATCTGGTAAAGATTTCTGATGGATACTTTCACATTCTATATAAAAATAAAAGCTATCGCGCTGAGCTTATTAAAAACGATTCGGAAACAAAAACGGTAGCACTTAAAATAAACGGAAATATTTATTCGGTTGCCCTGAAAGATAAGTTTGATCTTTTGCTGGAGAAGATGGGCATGAACAATACTGCGGGCAGCAAAGTAAATTCCATAAAAGCACCTATGCCGGGTTTAATTATTGACCTGAAAATAAAAGTTGGTGATACCGTTAAATCGGGTGATCCCCTACTCATCCTCGAAGCGATGAAGATGGAAAACATTTTAAAATCACCCGGTGAGGGTGTTGTTAAAAATGTGAAAGTTAGAAAAGGCGATAGTGTAGAGAAGGGGCAGGTGTTGGTGGAGTTTTAAAACAGTTCAGTACAAATCTTGCATACGACTGTATGATCTGTACTAAAAATACTATTAATGAAGCCTAGAAATGGCTTTTTTATAAAAATTTATAAAATAAATTCGTATGTATTATATTTGAGGTGTTTTGAAAACAGTACCCCGGAACGCTGAAAAATTACTACGGATGTTGGCGAAGGAGTTTCGCTCGGTAGCGGTTGTCGGTCCACGACAAAGTGGTAAAACAACTTTAGTAAAATCTGTATTTCCGCGCAAGCAATATGTTTCATTGGAAGATCCAGATGAAAGACTACAGGCTGATACGGACCCACGGGCTTTTCTTGCTCGTTTTAAAAACGGAGCAATCATAGATGAAGCACAACGAGTGCCCTCCCTATTCAGTTATCTCCAAAAAATACTTGATACAACAAAAAAGGATGGGCTATTCATTCTTACCGGCAGTAATAATTTCCTACTTCAAGAATCTATCTCCCAAACATTGGCAGGCAGAATCGGCTATATGGATTTATTGCCCTTATGCTATGAAGAACTTAACCGATTTAATTTAACTGCATCCACTAATCAATTAATATGGGGTGGCTGCTATCCTGAAATATATGATCGTGAGCGTAATCCTTTACTTTGGTATCCTGCCTACATTCGGACGTATGTAGAGCGCGATGTGCGCCAACTGAAAAACATTCCTGATACATTGCTTTTTACACGCTTCCTTCAACTGTGTGCCGGGCGTATTGCACAGCAACTTAATACCAGTGCAATAGCGAATGAATGTGGTATTGATGTGCGTACTGTACAGAGTTGGCTGAGTATTTTAGAAAGTAGCTATGTAATTTTCATGCTTCCTCCTCATCATAAAAATTTCAATAAGCGGATTGTAAAAACTCCCAAACTTTATTTTCATGATTCCGGACTTGCGTGCTCGTTGCTAGGCATTCAATCCGAAAAAGAATTGGCTAATTCTCACTTTCGTGGAGCTTTGTTTGAAAATTATGTAGTTGCAGAATGTTTGAAAAACAAACATAACTCAGGGAGCCAAACGTCCTTTTATTACTGGCGTGATAACAAGGGTGTTGAAGTTGATCTTTTGGCTGATACAGGTTCAAAACTTTTGCCAATCGAAATCAAGTCCTCACAAACTTTTCGTGAAGATTCGCTTGACAACTTACATAAATGGAATGAGTATGCCGGCCAAAAGGGTGGAATACTTTTGTATGATGGCACACAGCGTTTTGAGCGAAGCGATAAAATCACCGCAATGAACTGGCGAGAAGTGTCTTCGGTAAAGAGATTAAAAAAATAAGAAGTATTAAATAATTTCTATCTCAATTAAAACTGCACTTGGTAATCGTTTATGAAGGGCTTGATTTACAAAATAATCCCATTCACCATTTGGAAGCAGTCTAATTGATTCAACATAATTATTAATGTCTTCAATCGTAAAGTCAATTATGCCATTCCTAGCATATTTTACCAACAGGTTTTCAACTCTAAGAATTCTGCTTTTCAGAATTTAAAGTCATGGTGTATTGTTTATTTGTCAATATTAACAATATTATATACTTTTGGTGAATAAAATAATACTATGAGGAAAATTCAAAAACAATCTTTTAAAAGGATCATATTCGGTGCTCGATTAAAAAAGCTTCGTGAAGAAATGGGTTACAGTCAGGAAGAAATGGGCAAACTTATAAACCGCACTAGGGTATCTTATTTAAAAGTTGAAGCTGGAAAATCATCGCCTTCAGCAGACTCTATAATGGATATATTAGGTGTGCTAAAGTCTCAGAATATAAATGTAAGCTTAGACTTTCTTTTTGGAGAAACTGACCACCAGAATGTAACTGCCCCCACCTTAGAATTGAAAGGTAGGTGCGATCAACTGCAAAAAGAACTTGAGCAATGTCAAAAGATCAGTTCACTCCAAGATCAACTATTAAAACGCAAGGAGTAATCAATATGGAAAAACACTTGTATACTATTGCTAGGTTTGAAATTTCTATTGATCCCCAATCATTCCTCTATATAATCGAATATAATCCTGTAAATAAAAATTACATTATTCAACGCATTTTAGAAAATAACGATCCAACCACTGAACAAGTAAGTCGAAATGAAATTCTTGAAGCAATTGAGTTTCTTGTTGATCGATTTTGTACGAATATGTCAGGACAGGACTCCTTTCCAATAGGAGAACTAACACCTGAAGCAAAAGCTCTGGCTCGAGAACTTAGAGCGCTGATTAACTTTAATCCTCTACGTTCTTATAATTCAATTAAGCAACTTCAATTAAATTGTGTGTCCGGTCAAATTACTTTACAAAACCAAATAGTTAACTTAGAAATCAAAAAACATAGTCAGTGTTTGCCCTCTTAACATCGCCAAAACTTCTGGATAAAGGTATCTTAGCTATATTTGCAAGGTTAAACCTTGAACTATATTATCCAACGCATGAAGTATAAACGCATCCTCCTCAAACTCAGCGGTGAAGCGCTGATGGGCTCAAAAAACAGCCACATCGACCCAGCCGTACTCGAGCAATACTCTGAAGAAATAAAAGCAGTAAAAGAGGCGGGCGTACAAGTAGCCATTGTCATTGGAGGTGGTAATATTTTCCGAGGTGGCCAGGCCGAAGCACTGGGCATTGACCGGGTGCAAGGCGACTACATGGGTATGTTAGCTACGGTTATTAATGCTATGGCATTGCAAAGTGCCCTGGAAAGACATGGGCTGTACACCCGATTAATGTCGGGCATAAAAATGGAACAGGTTTGTGAGCCCTTTATCAGGCGCAGGGCCATTCGCCACTTAGAAAAAAATAGAATTGTTATTTTTGGTGCCGGTATTGGCAATCCCTATTTCACAACAGACTCCACCGCAAGTTTGCGCGCTATCGAACTTCAGGCAGATGTTGTATTGAAAGGGACACGGGTAGATGGAGTGTATGATAAGGATCCGGAAAAGTTTTCGGATGCGGTTCGTTATAGTACGCTTAGCTTTCAGGAGGCGTACCAAAAGAAATTAAATATCATGGACATGACTGCCTTTACACTTTGTCAGGAAAACAAATTGCCGATCATTGTTTTTGATATGAACAAAAAAGGAAATCTGTTAAAGATTGCGAAAGGCGAAGAAGCAGGAACGCTCATTAGCTAATTATAAACCATCATTCGTAACAACAACTTTTATGGAAGAGATTGAATTATTTCTGGAAGAAGCTGAAGACCAAATGAATAAAGCTATCAATCATGTTGGCAGTGAACTGGCAAAAATTCGTGCAGGCAAGGCAAACCCTTCAATGTTGGATGGCATTCAGGTATCGTATTATGGCGCTATGAGTCCACTCAATCAGATTTCATCCATCACTTCGCCTGATGCGCGTACGTTGTTTATCAAGCCTTGGGAAAAGAGTTTGATTCAGGAAATAGAAAAGGCGATCATGATTGCCAACCTGGGCCTCACCCCACAAAATGACGGGCAACAAATCATCATTAACATCCCCATGCTCACCGAAGAAAGAAGGAAGCAATTGGTTCGTCAGGCAAGTCAAGAGTGCGAACAGGGAAAAGTAAGTGTGCGCAGTATTCGCAAAGACACGAATGAACAACTTAAAAAAATAAAAGGCGCTTCCGAGGATGATATTAAGAATGCTGAAGAAGCCGTTCAAAAACTTACAGACGAGTTTAACCTAAAGATTGATTCTCTTTTAAAGAAAAAAGAGGTTGAGATCATGACCGTCTAGTGTGAAAATTTGAGGATTTGATAGTTGGCTGATTCATTTTCAAATCTTCAAATCAGTACATTATCAAACTGAAATGCATCCTATCCTATTCGAAGTTGGGTCACTTACAGTATACACCTATGGGTTTTGTATCGCCTTGGGTGCGTTGCTTGGTTTCGGCTATATGTATTGGCAGGGCAAGAAACAATTTGGGCTCACCTTCGACCAAAGCAACACACTTTTTATCATCCTCGTACTTGCAGGTGTTGTTGGCGGTAAGCTATTTATGATCTTTGAAGATCCGGCTTTGTACTTATACAATCCTAAGAAGCTTATCTCAGGCAATGGTTTTGTTTTTTATGGATCGCTGCTCCTCTGCATCCCAACTATGCTGTGGTATTTCAAAAAAATAAAAATCTCAACGCTGGGTATGCTGGACATTATGGCTGCGGTAACCTGCATCGTTCATGGCTTAGGAAGAATCGGGTGCTTTATGGCAGGTTGCTGTTATGGATTGCCCACGGACAGTTTCCTGGGAGTGATCTTCACCAATCCGGTTTGCCAGGCTGAGCCACTCAACACAATGCTGCATCCTACACAGTTGTATGAGGCTACTTTCATTTTTTGTCTGCTTAGCGTCTTACTCTTCCTGCGGTCTAAAAAGAAATTTGATGGCCAGCTCTTTTTGATCTATCTGATTGCTTACGCTGCGGGTCGGGGTGTGCTTGAAATTTTTAGGGGCGATATTCAACGCGGATTTCTAATTGACAATATCCTTTCCAACTCTCAATTCATCTCTATTTTGGTGATTGCAATGGCACTCTATTTCTATATAAGATTGAATAGAAAGAGTAAATTGCTAAACCAAAAGAAATGATCATGGAAAACGAGAGCTTTATCCAAAAAACAACCCGGGCTACCATCAAAATTATCAAGCGAATTCTATTGATTGCTTTGTTGCTTGGCATCGGCACCCTGTGTTATCTCTATTGGGGTATTTACGAAGAAGGTGTTTGGGCGGGTAAAGTGTTGAGCATTTCTCAAAAAGGTGTTCTTTTTAAAACACAAGAAGGTAAAATTACGGTAGAGTCATTCGGCTCATTGAAAGGTGCTAGCCCATTTGCCGAGACCCGGGACTTCTCCATAGAAAAAAGTGAAGAACAGGTTATTAAAGATCTTGAAACAGTTGCCCTGAATGGAGAACGGGTAAGTTTACACTTCATTAAACGGTATGTAGCATTTCCCTGGCGTGGGGATACAAAATATTTTATTACAAGAGTTGAGCGAAGTCACTCAAAAGAACAATGAGAGAATCTACAATTGTTCTCTACGGCTCATATGGTTATACGGGCAGATTGATTGCTAAGGAGTGCAAGGCTAAAAATTTAAGCGTTATTCTTGCTGGTCGAAACAAAGAAGCCTTGCAACAGCAGAGTGATGAAACAGGCTATTCCTTTGAAGTGGTTGATGTTAATGAAACCCTTGCTCTCAAAAATTTACTAACGAAAGGAAAAGTAGTTATTCATTGTGCGGGTCCGTTTAGACATACAGCCAAAGCTATGGCCGATGCATGTCTCGAAACTAAAACTCATTATACCGACATCACCGGAGAATATCAGGTGTTTGAATTGCTGGCTGGGTACGATCAAAAAGCAAAAGCAACAGGCATTACCATGATGCCCGGAACTGGTTTTGATGTCGTACCGTCCGATTGTTTAGCACTTCATTTAAAAAACAGATTGCCTTCAGCCACACATCTGCAGCTTGCATTCACCATGTCGAAAGGTGGCTTGTCGCGAGGCACAAAGAAAAGTATGACCGAAGGTTTGGGCGAAGGCGGGCAAATCCGTGTAAACGGAAAACTTAAACATGCTGAATTGGGTGCAAAGAGTATGGAAGTAGATTTTGGTTCTTTTAAAACCCCAACACTTTGCATTCCTTGGGGCGATATCTCTACCGCCTGGCGTAGCACAGGTATTCCAAATATTGAAGTGTATACAGGAGCCACTGCCAGCATGATAAAAAATGCGAAGCTCACCCGTTATATCAATTGGTTCATACGCATGAAGTGGGTGAAAAATTTTATGTTGAAGAAAATCGATAAACAAAAACCCGGTCCCAGCGATGAAAAACGAGAAAGTGGTCGCAGTTTTTTGTGGGGAAAAGTTTCGGATTCATCAGGCAAAGAAGTTGAAAGCAGATTAGAAACTGTAAGTGGGTATACGCTTACCGCGATAACAGCTACGATGATTGCGGAAAAAATTCTAGCTGGAAATTTTAAAGTTGGATATCAAACTCCAGCAATGGCTTATGGCGCTGATCTAATTCTTGAGGTTAACTCAACTAAAAGAACGGATAGCTGAGCTATCTTGATCCCGAGACAAGCAGATTCTCCAACTCTTCTTTTTCTTTCATATTAATCCCATTTGATGGCACCAGACCTTTACTTTCTATTTGCTTTATAGATTTAGATAATAAAGCAGGACGTTCCTTATACACCACCTTCTGAACAAAAACGGTATCCGGTTTGGCGGCCACAAAAACCGTATCATAAACAATGGAGGTAAGTACTTCGTGTGATTGTCTGATTGGTTGGTCTCTTACCAATGTCATCCACCAACCGCCAGCACCAAAACAAAGTGCTATTAATAAGGTGCTCCAGGCGGGTACTTTTACTTGCCACCAATTCACTGATTGATTGGTTCGCTTCCGCAGATTAGCTTTTAACTCGTTTAATCCAACTGGTTCAGGTATAAATTCTGAGGTGTTGATAAAATGCTGTCTTATCCTTGCCTCTGATCTTCGTATGTTTTCATACTCAGCCTCGGATTCAATCCATTGGCTTACCCAAGTCTTTTCTTCAGTCGTTAATGCTGCAAAACTCTTATCCTGCAACAAGTGCTCCAACTTATCAAGCTCATCCATGTGTATCATATCAACCTTCTTTAAGTATCGTTTTGTACTCTCCTAACTCCTTGCTCAGTCCTTTTCGTAAATAAAATAGCCGCGACTTGATTGTGCCCACGGGTATACCCAGGATGTCGCTTATCCTGGCGAGATCAAATTCCTGTTCGTACCGAAGCAGGAACAATGATTTACTCTCTTCATCCAACGTTTCCAATAAAAAATCCAACCTGCTTTTAAAGTCTCGTTCGTCAATAAGATTGCTTACATCCGAACTACTTCGCTCAATCGGTATTACAATGGATTCTTTGTTCTCTTTTCGTCTGTATTCATTCTTGCACATATTATGCGCTACCGAATAAATCCAGGTTGAAAACTTTCGTGTAGCATCAAACCGACCCGGGTTATCAATTACTTTTAAAAACAAGTCTTGTAAAAAATCCTGACCAGCATCAGCATCATGCCAAAGCATACGCGTAAAATAGCGCAGCAGCGGAATGCTGTAGCGCTGATAAATCTCAGTCAACGCAGCTTCACTCCCCTGCTGAATTTTTTGCATTAACTCCTCATCCGTGCAGTGAGTAAGTCGCCTCTTAAAAAACATTCGCAAGTCTATTGTTCAATAATCTCCATAAAAACCCTGAAGCCTATAGCAGCATCTGGATTTTTATAAGTTGTTACACTTCTAATAGTCGATTCGGACGGTGGATGATTCCAACTTCCTCCACATGCTTTTCCTTCTTCTGAAATCATTTCAGCCACGTTGCCCACCACATCATATAACCCAATATCATTTGGAAAATACGTTTTTGCCGGAGCCATCATTGCCCATCCATCATTACTTGAGGGCACCTTGCCTCTATACCCTGGGCAATCGCATGGTTCTGATTTAAAGTTACCTAGATAACATTTCTTATGATTGAGTGGAGAACTTCGCAAACCAAAATAACGAAACCATGGATACAAAATTTCGGGATCACTCAACGAAACCTTTTTTGTTTCGGCTTTCATATCAAACTCAGAACCCTCGGGAGTCAATTTTACTTCCACTTGTTGTTCATTTAATTTCCATGAGGTAGGCTTTTTTATACCCGCAGCTGCAATCTGCCATTCATCATGTGTTGGAAGCCTGAACTTCACCTTATTGTACTTTCGTTCTGTTTTATTGTTGTATTGTTGGGTTAGCCACTCGCAATACGCATTCGCTGCTTCATACGAAATATTTACTGCCGGGTAATGGTTAAAGTATCTATTCTTTTTGGTTTCGATTCGTGGTTGTGAATAATTAGACATGAATGAAAATGCAGGTTCATCATATCTACTAAAATCAAACTTATATTTTTCATGTAAATCATTCAGATTATTCTTTAACAGATAAGCCAGAAACTCATTGTACTGATCATTGCGAACTTCTGATTCTTCTGCATAAATTTTTTCAGTGATGGGTCTGAATCGACCCTCTAAGGATTTGGGGCTTAAATCGTAGGGAAAGTAAGGAACCTCGGCAAAATCATTTCTCTTAAGAAAATTATTAAGTACACTTTCTTTTCCACTATCCGTAGCAATTCGTTTTAGCAAAGTCATTACTTCCTTTTGCTTCTCGTTGTCGCCTTGTTGCTGATAATGTTCATACAATAAAACCAATGGCACCAGATAATTCGCACTCAAAACTTTTCCAGTAGCACTTTCACTCTCGCCATTAAAGTCAACAGTCAAGTAATCCAGTAAGAAACGGTTTTCTAAATTCTCCTTTATTAACGATAGATTGTCCATACGCACGGGGCTCTGCTGCGAAGCCAGCCCAACTACATACAACTGATCTTTCATAGTGGCAATGTTTTCCTTCGAAAGCGTTAGGGCATAATAAAACTTACGATCCTGATTTTCTACCGGCAGTGCAGCACAGAGAAGTTGCTTAAAATTCCCTTCAGTATCAGAAATCGAATTAAAAATTATTCCGGTTTGCTCAAATTTACCCTTACGATACTCCGTTTGTATAATCATATCTAAATTGAGCACTACTACATCCTTTCTTATATTCCAAATATCCTGCAAAGCCATAAGAGGAAGCGTTGTATTGTCGCCTTCAGTAAATAGCACCGAGCCAGACTCAACAGACATCAGCACATTATAACTGTAGTTTAGAAGGGAGGTTGGCAACAGCCCGGCATCATACATTTTCTTTTCGAAAAGCAAACGCTTATCGGAATCAAACTGAAATTCATTGGCTAATGCTAATAATCCGTATGTGCCCGAATGGGTTGGATTAAGTTCATAGGCTCTATTTAAATCATTAATTGCCTCATTCGTAAATCCTCCATGCCAACCCTTAATTAAATAATATTCAAACGAATTAGGAACAACATTTCCCATGCGAGTAACTATACCTTCAAGCAGTTGATTATCTTCCTGTGCAAAACGGGCGGCTGCATAGTAGTTAAGCCAAGCCTCTGTATTTTGTGGATTGACTTTCAAAACTGAACTCCACTCAACCTCCTGATTGGCATACCAATGGATGGGCTTTAGTTCCTTTGTTTTTGGTAAAATAGTTTCCGGTGTCCCGGCAAAGGCACCAATTGAAATAAAGAGAAAGGCAAGAAATCTCATAGTTCAGGGTTTTTACTGCTCTGTACACCTAAGATCAGGATTGGTTCAAAACCAAATTCAAATAGTACTTTTTAACTTAGTCTCAGATATAATACACCCACTCTTTATACTGCCCATCCAGCGGATTGAAATCACTTCGCTTTTCAAAATGTACATCCAACACTTCAAGTTCAATAATCCGATCGAGTTGCAAATTCCGATACCCTTCTTTGCCCCCTGCTTTCGTAAAGCCGAAGGTTTGCCAACAAACAAGTACAATCTGATTTTTTGAGGTTCGTGTAATGCCGTAAGGACAAACAGTTCGTGTAAGAGGTTCGCCTTCTAACAAAATACGGCAAGCGAGCTTCTCTTCCGAAGCTTGCCAAAACAATTGTGTAGCTTCCTCAATATTCATCCTACACTAATTAGTTTACATAAATACTGTGTGCCCTTCTTGCAACAAGGTTTCCAATAGATTGCAATTCATGCCCTTTGCTTTTACAGAAAGATTCAAACTCTGTTGCACGATCTTTATCTACTGAAACGAGTAACCCGCCACTTGTTTGTGGATCGGCTAGAATTACTTTTTGTGCTTCAGTTATTCCTTCAATTTTATGACCATAACTTTCCCAGTTACGTTGTGTTCCGCCAGGCATTGATTTTTGTGCAACGTAGTGTTCTAAGAAATCAAAGCGAGGAACATTATTGAATTTAATTTCAGCCGAAAGATTACTTCCTTCGCATACTTCGGTAAGGTGACCCAACAAACCAAACCCTGTGACATCTGTCATGGCGTTCACGTAAGGTAACTTTCCAAAATCTGCTCCGAGTTTGTTTAAAGTTAGCATTGTATTAACAGCAACTTGTAAATGCTCTGCTTTTACTATTCCTTTTTTCTGCGCTGTTGTTGTAATGCCAATACCCAGCGGCTTGGTTAAATACAATAATGAACCCTCCTTAGCTGTATCGTTTCGCTTAAGATGCTCTTTTTTTAATTTGCCGGAAACTGCTAATCCAAAAACCGGTTCAGGGCAATCAATACTATGCCCGCCCGCTAATGGTATTCCGGCTTCCGCACAAATCTTACGACTGCCTTCAAGTACACCTTGTGCAACTTCTGCAGGGATCTTATTAATCGGCCAACCCAAAATGGCGATTGCCATAAAAGGCTCACCACCCATTGCATACACATCGCTGATCGCATTCACGGAAGCAATAGAACCAAATGTAAATGGGTCATCTACAATCGGCATAAAAAAATCGGTAGTGCTGATAATGCACGTGCCATCTCCTAAATCAAAAACAGCTGCATCATCTTTCGAGTCATTTCCTACTAATAAGTTTGGATACTTTGTCTTAGGCAAATTGGAGTGGAGCATTGTGTCCAGCACAGCAGGAGAAATTTTACAGCCACAACCTGCACCGTGGGAGTATTGGGTTAGTTTTATATCATTCATACTCTAAATTTTAAACACATAGGCACATAGCCAATTTTCAAAATATTTCTGTTTTACGACTTTGTTCTCTCTGTGCCTCTGTGGTTAATAAGACTCGAAGCAAACTCATCGGCATTAACCCCATCCCAATCTAGCGAAAACTTTAGTTGCGAATTTCTTTTCTCGATACTTCTCAGGTAAGCCTTATCGTAGTAGGTTAATAAAATATCAATTGTACTATGCATGTCGCCTGTCAATAACTTTTCCTTAGCGTGATTGTAGTGTTGACCTCCAAGTTTTGTTGTAATCTTTCCCATGATGGAAAGAAACTCATCCCGATCTGCAGCACCATACTCGTCAACCAATCGCTGCACACGAATTTCTTTTGAAACGTCCATCTTCACCAAAGGCGCGCGATTCATAGCTCTCCAAAAATCTGGAGGCAAAAATATTTTTCCGATGGCAATCGATTCATCTTCAACCCAAATTCGCTTCTCATGATCCAATAAAAGAATCTCTTCAAATAAATCATTCTGAAATTGTTCGGTAGTGGGTTGTGGTGGCATGAGCAATCCGCCAAACGCAGAGCCTTTATGATTTGCCAACTCTTCCAGATCAAGAACTTGTTCACCTTTTGATTTTAATGCACGCAAAACTTGACTCTTGCCGCTACCTGTGCAGCCCGTAAGCATAATCAGATTAAACGGCTTTTTAAATGACTCTAACGCCAAACTACGGTAGGCTTTGTAGCCGCCCTTTAAAGACTGAGTCTTCATTCCTGCCATTTCAACAAACTGGCAAAAATTATTGGACCGCATTCCGCCCCGCCAGCAATGCACGAGCAACTCTTTGTTTGGAATTGATCGTTCAGTTTCTGAAATGATCTCCGATAAGCGTGGCCCAACCAGTTTGAATCCTGTTCTAATTGCTTCTTGCTGTCCTTTTTGTTTGTAATCCGTTCCCACAGCTATACGCTCTTCATTATTGAGCAGAGGAATATTTATAGCCTGCCTGATATGACCTTGCTGAAACTCGCCTTGCGAACGAACATCCACAACGGGCAATTCTTTGCGAAGGATAAGAAATTCATCTAAAGTGACAGCCATCGTTCAAAGTTCGCGAACGATTGTCAAGTTAACCAACTAAGTTGCGCTAATCGTTAAAATTAACTGTGATGCTGGTAGCAATACCAACCCGAAAACCATAATCCAGGTATTTGCCATTTTGAAAGGCAGCAGCAGCTTCTAAACGGAAGATTCTCAAAATGCCATCAATACCGTACCCTACTTCCGTATAATTTCTAGAGGTTGGTGTGGCGAGATAGTTGACGAAAATATTTTCTGTGATGCCTGTTACCCGCACTAAAGGAAATCGGGTTACTAAAAACTTTCTGAAATGATAATGCGCATTGGCTGAGAAATACTCATTCGCTGTGCTGTATTTATAATAATCTAATAATCGATAACTCCCTACAGGATCTGTCGTAACGAATGGCGTCAGGTTACCCAAAAAATGTTTATAGTCCATGAAGTAAAGATTGTCGGCATTGAAAAATTTACCGACTTGCCAAGCCAAATCCAGTTTTCCGCGGATCCCTATTTTAAAATCATCCTTAAAGCCTAGTTCTATTTGATCAAAAGCCACCTCACTATTGGCTACGCCTTTAATTCCTTTTCGATAATTGAATGAAAGTAATGGAGACGATCCATCCACACGCATTTTGCGTCCATTTCTAATTTTATATTTCTGCCAAGGTCGTGCATCCAAACTCACAGAACCTATAAAAGCCCGATTAGGATCAAAGCTGGTAGTCGGCAACTCAAGGTTTACAGGTTCATTTGGAGTGTATTGATCTCTGTTACTTTTGAAAAAAGTATACGTGCTGTTGTTGAATAATTCAGAGCGTCTGGCCCACGTCCAATTAGTGCGGAATGTGTATTTATCATCAATCCGCTGCACATAGTTTAAATCAACAAAACTGCGTTCGTATATTTTCATATAACTATCACCGAGCAACAGCGAAGTAAATGTATTTACTAAGGGATGAATGGGCCCCGCTGAATTAAATTGTTCAACGTACTGTCCACCTTCAACAGTCAGGCGTTTGTTTTTGATACGGTAATCAACCCGAAGTTTTCCAGTTAGTTTTTCTCGAGAGAATGCATAACGGGCAATTGGGCTTATCTCGAGTCGCGAAGTTTGCGGTCGTTTATCTTTATCTAATGAATCGCGTTTTACCCAACGCTTATAAAAACTTACACGATAAATCAAATTGAAACCTTCCACTGAATTAAACCCACCATACGGTGTGTGAATACGAAAATCTGCAGTCTTGCCAATTCCATAAGTATCACCTGTAAGGATGTCCCATGGTTGAAATCCTTTCTTGCTTTTACTTGAGTTGCGCAGCGTATCACCTTCATCTTTCTTGCGTTGCACTTGCGTGAGGCTATCATCGATGTGATAACCCCGCTGTTCTTCTTTGGTGAGAGGAGTGGGTCGCATCTCAACCCAATAGGTAGAATCTTTTTTGTATGCTAACGAATCAACAGAATAGTTAGATTCTGAGATTATTTCGGGCTCCTCTTGTTCGTTCGTTTCTTGTTTTTCATATTCCTTGATTAGCTGTTTCAGTTCTTTGCGAGTAACTTCTTTTCCTTCCTTCAATCGTTCTTGCAAATCCTGACCTTTCTTACTAAACGTTTGCTCTACTTTTTTTGCTTCCTCCTTCTGAACTTTCTCATCAATTACCGTCATTTCCAATTGAAGGTCTGGATTGAGTGTGATAGAATAATCCTTCATGGTAGCCAGATATTGACCTTCAAACTCAAATCCAAATACTTTACCATCTAGTACAAATTGCTGCGAAACAGGAAGCCAGGCTTTATCTTCAATGGGTGTGTATAATTGATTCACTTGAAAATTGATTCCCATTTTGGTTGTTTTCAGATCCAAACTATGGATACTCCACCAATCTTCTACTATGTAAATCAATCCTTCAAATACATTATCTCCACGCGAACGAGGGACTACTCGTATTTTACTAATCTCATAATCACGATCTCGAAAAGAACCTAAATATTCAAATCGATAATAAGAAAACGATTTTGGTGAAAGAGGCGAAACTACTTCTGCAATTTCGGGGTGATAAAAACTTCCAAAAACAAAAGAGTTCGGAGACGCGCCTTTGTTGTCACCATTTGTATACACTGCAATTACCTTTTCTTCAAATTTATAAGGTCGGGTATATTTTATTTCACTTACAGACTCTGAAATAAAAACCCGATCCTTGGTAATGCCCTCCTTCTCTAATGCCTTTTTTGCCAACCAGGGATAATCTAAAAGCTGACCTTTTCCTTTGATGTATACTTTAGCTGAATACGCATCAATTTGTTGGGTGTGATATTTTGCTTTGGCAATCGCCTTGCGCATAATGGTATAAGCCGGATCTTCCTTTCCTGCGCGAACGATTACATCGCGCAAAACAACTACTTGTTGCTTTAATGTAAGATTGATCTCAACAAAATCAGAGCCCACATCGACTACCCTGATTACTGCTTCATAGCCAAGGTATTGAAACAGCACGTCATATCGGCCAGGCGCTAATTGAACTTCATACTTCCCTTCAAAATCGGTAGCGCTGCCTGTACCTGTTTGCTTAACAAAAATGGTGGCGTAAGCAAGAGCTCCGGCATCTTCACTTTTAATTACACCGCGAATACCACCTGCGAAGGAAGATATGAATGTTGAAAGAAAAAATACAGTAAAAACTATTCTCATCAACCTCATAGACGCAATCAGTTGTATTATAGTTGTCTTATATTACTAATTTCAGCGATAAAAATCTTTCACTCGAATCATTTGTTCAACCGCCTCTGGAACGAGGTAGCGAATCGATTTATTGTTTTTGATGCACTGCCTGATATAGGTTGCTGAAATATCTAACAAAGGGGCTTCAATCATCCGCACCTGAGGGTGACGAACCAACTCCGAATTTGTTACATGTGGGCGTGGATAAACATATAAGCCAAACTGATCTAATATCTGCTCGTGATTTTTCCATCGAGTAAAACTTACCAGGTTATCTTCACCAATAATTACTTTAAATCTTTTGTTTGGAAATTTTTCACTAAGATGAGCAAGCGTATAAGCCGTGTAACTTGGTTTAGGAAGGTTAAACTCAACATCTGAGACTTCCAATTTGTAATGATCGGCAATGGCTGCCTTCACCAAATCATACCGATCAAACTCGTGTAAGAGTCCTTTGCTTTGCTTAAATGGATTTTGTGGTGAGACAACAAACCAAACTTTATTGAGGTCTGTGTTTTCAGCCATGATGTTGGCAATAATTAAATGGCCAATGTGGATAGGATTAAACGAACCAAAAAACAGACCTATTGTTTGGGATTCCATGATTAAGGGGTTTCCTTAAACGTATCATACAGTTTTTGCGCCTCTGCCAATGATTTATCTAAATCTTCATTTACTAATACTACATCAAATTTATCCTGAAAAGTCATTTCAAATTTTGCCTTAAACAACCTACGCGACAGACTCTCATCGCTTTCCGTTCCACGCTCTTTCAAACGGTTTTCCAACACTTCCATGGAAGGAACTTTTACAAAAATAGCCAGTGCTTTATCCCCAAAATATTTCTTCAAATTAATACCACCCTTCACATCCACATCAAAAATTACATTTTTACCATTTTTCCAAATTTTTTCAATTTCGGTTTTAAGGGTGCCATAGAAATTTCCCGCATATACTTCCTCCCACTCAATAAAATCACCGTTATCTATTTTTTGCTTAAACTGTTCTGGAGTTAGAAAATGATAATCTTTACCATCTTGTTCGGTACGCCCACGTTTGTCGCGAGTTGATGCAGAAATTGAAAAGCCCAGATCTGAATTATTGTTGAGCAAATGACGAACTAGAGTTGTTTTTCCTGAACCGGAAGGAGCCGAAAAGATAAGTGCTTTGCCGGCCATTAAGAAGCAAGGTTTTTGCTGATTTGTGTTTTGATTTGATCGACTAATTCGTTGGGGACTGAGTCACCACAGCAACGGGTTTTAAGCAATTCTTTTATTGTGATGTCAAGATCATAGGATTTAAAGCAGGGGAGGCAATGATCCATGTGAGCCTTGAAATACACTTGTTGTTCAGCATTTGCTTGGCCATCAAGAATTAATTGCAGCATTTCCATACACGATGGCTTTGTTCCGTCTGCAAGAATAAAAGGATTGAGAGGCTTTGTCATAACTCAGTATTTTTATAACCCATTGACTTGGCGTATTCGCTAAGTTTTTCTTTTAATAAATTCCGGGCACGGTGCAATCGGCTTCGCACGGTGCCTATTGGTATGTCAAGAATTTTTGCCATCTCTTCGTATTTAAATCCTTCCAGATCGCACAAAATAATTACTGTGCGAAAATCCACATCCAATGAATTCAATGCATTCGAAATTTCATCCCCAATCATATCCTTGAGCGATTCGACACGCAAGTCGGGGGTAATCTGCCGATCTACATCTTCCGAATTATAATACGTTTCTACTTCCTGATAATCGACTTTCGAAGGCTCCTTGGTCTTCTTGCGATAATCATTGATAAAACTGTTTTTCAAAATTCGGAACAGCCATGCCTTTGCATTAGTTCCTTTTTGGAATGATTCTATAAAACGATAAGCCTTTAAATAAGTATCCTGTACCAGATCCTTGGCATCATCCTGATCGAATGTAAGCCGAAATCCAAAGTTGTACATGGATTTAATATGAGGCAGGAATTCATTATTGAAGATGTCATTCTTCTCCTGATCGGTATATGATTGCTTAGGGGCTTCTTCCATGAAGGGTCAAAAATAGTGAAAATATGACCTTAATTTTAGAATTGTCTCATGGGTCTTTTTAAGCTATTTTCGAGAACTTTTCATAAAGAACATTCGCTATGATCCCTCTTTTTGATCGATTCAAAAAAAAATTTGCAAAAAAAGTATTTAAACATTACGGCCATAAGCTCGTTGAGTTTGATCTGAAGGAGGAAGGGAAAATTCAATTTGCACAATGGCTTCATGAAGGTGAACAACCTGTTGTTATTCATCAGTCTACAGTAGACTTCTATAAACAGTTCATAAATGAAGGCTCCCTTGTTATTGATATCGGTGCACATACCGGTGATACAACAGTGCCGATGGCTCTGGCTGCAGGTAAAACAGGCCTAACACTAGGATTAGAACCCAATCCGCATGTGTATCATGTTTTAGAAGTGAATGCAACTCTAAATAGGGAAAAAACTAACATCATACCACTGAACTTTGCTGCTACTGCCAATGATGGGGAGTTTACTTTTGCATCAGGCGATGCATCGTTTAATAATGGCGGAATTATAGGTTTTTCAAGTAATATAAAAAAAAACATTCGGCACACATTTCAAGTACAAGGGAAAAACCTAGAGAACTTTCTTAAACTGGAGTATGCTAGCTGGCTTAGCAAATTGGCCCTAATTAAAATTGACGCTGAAGGCTACGATAAAGAAATATTGAAGACAATGTCCATAATCATTGACAATTATAAACCAGTGATTATTACTGAATGCTTTAAGCACTTAACAGTAGAAGAGCGGAGCGATCTGTTCCGCGCCATTAACAATCATGGATATCAATTATTTTTTGTAGATGAATTCAACCGAGAGAATAGAAAACCAATTTCAATGGACGGAATGAATTACCGAAAGCATTTTGATTTAATTGCAATACCGAATTCTAAATAATTTTAAAATTTTGGTATTCTCCAATTCTTAAGCCCGTCAATTGGCTCACGAGCCGTTTTAATAATTCTTTTGTTGTGTATCGGTTCTTCGAAAGGTCAAAATTGAATTTCCAGTTCTTCCCGGCAATTCTCTTCTTCATTACTTCCGGATGAGTACCTTCAAAGAGTTTTAAAGAATCTATTGTACTGTAATCAAACTCCTCTGCTTTCGCTACATTATTTTCAATCCATTGGTCATCATTCCAAAGTTTATTAAAGTCTAGCTGTTTTTTCTGCATTTTACGAGGATCCTTTACCCACCCATAATGATAAATACTAACAGGAATGGGTTTCACACACAATTTGTTGTTCGGCTTCTTGCGAAACCCTTGAGCATCCTTGTAAGAAAAAATATCACTCCTGTTTCTAACCACACGGATTTCCCTGCGATACCATCGGTATGATTCTCCTACGTAATCATAGGAACCATAAAAGTGGTTATAGTCAAATAAAAGACCTTCCACCTTTTGATCATCAAGATACTGTTTAAGAGCCGTGTGTAAAGGCTTAATATACTTTTCATGCATTACTTCATCGCCCTGAATGTAAAAGGCCCAATCTGAATCTTTTGAGATGGCCTGAAATGCTTTGTCTGTCTCCACAGCTAAAACTCTTCCACCTTGCCGGAGGGTTTCGTCCCATTCCGTTTCAATAATTTTAATTTTCGGAGAAGGAATACTTTTAATTAGCTGAAGTGTTTCATCAGTTGACTTTCCAACGGCAACCACTACTTCATCACATATTGGAAGTATTGATTGAATCGACTCTACGATAGGATAATCATAAACGATTGCATTCTTAATGAAAGTAAAGCCGCTCACTTTCATATAATTTGCTCAAAGCGTTGCGTTAATCGAACTTCAACTTCATGCAACTGATATTGAAATTCAGTTTCATTGTTAAAAATAACACTTGGTTCTGTCATATAATCATTGAACTCTTCCCAAAAGAATGCCTTTCATTCGTCTTAGCCAAAGGAAAATGTTATACAGATTAGTTCGTAGATTTTCAAACAACGTAACTGAAATCGCCTCTGGGCGAACAAAAACTGTATCGCTCTTATCCTTATACCATACCTGATACCCTCTGCCTTTCATCCAATTACGAATTTCAGATAACTTGGGATTAAGATAATACTTACCATGGGTTTCTACAGAAATAAGGTTTGGCTTACTCACTAATTTGCTTAATACAAACCATTCAGCCCCTTCAATATCAATACATAAAAGATCAATCGTGCCATCATCCATCTGATCAAATGTTTTAGATTCTACTTCAAATCGATCATCATCTGATTTGGTATATTGATCATTAATCAACGCAGGGCTTTCTACTGAATCTATAAATGTTGAGGCACCCCGATTATAAAGTGTAATTTTTCCTGGTTGTTCAGCCACCGCATAAGGAAATACCTTAGTATTAGGATATGCCTTGAACGATTCTCTAATTTTTTCCACCATAACAGGATTAGCCTCCACCAGAGAAGCTTTCATGCCACTAAGAATAAAGGGTCGGACAGAACAGGTCTCCGGCAAATACACTCCGACCTCACACACGTGAGATGGCACGTATTCTTTTTTCTGTAATTTTAAATTTAAGGTTAAGGATCTATCAAACGACATAACAACTGATTCCATCAAAAATAAACAAATTCAAATGAATTCAATTTCTGTTGTGATTATAACATTTAATGAAGAAGAAAACATTGCGCGTTGCTTGGAGTCTATTAAGTTAATTGCAGATGAAATCATTATTGTGGATTCTTTTTCTACAGATAGGACGAAGGAGATTGTTGCAGATTATAACGCCAGATTTTATCCCCGAGCCTGGGAAGGCTATTCATCGGCAAAGAATTTTGGAAATGAAAAAGTGACACAAGACTGGATACTATCCCTGGATGCGGATGAAGCATTGGATGAAACATTAAAAAAATCTCTTATTGAATTCAAAAATACAGATGCAAAATCAAGCGCCTATGAAGTAAACCGGCTTACCAATTATTGTGGGCATTGGGTTCGGTATTGTGGCTGGTATCCCGATCGAAAATTACGCATGTGGCGAAAGGGTGAAGGAGTTTGGGAGGGAGTGCTCCACGAGAAGGTTGTTCTCAAAACCACCACAAACTCAGCATTATTAAAGGGCAATCTTTTACACTATTCTTTTCCAAGCATTAGCCATCATGTTAAAACACTTAACTCCTTTTCAGAAGTGGCCGCAAAAGATTTAGTGGAGAAAAGAAAAACGGTACTTTTCTTGGTTCATATCCTACTGAATCCCCTCTACACTTTTTTAAATAAATACTTTTTGAGATTAGGATTCTTAGACGGGTATTATGGATTTGTTATTTCCTCCTTATCGGCTTTCGCCAATTTTCTTAAGTACGTTAAGGCCTATCAGATAAAGCGGGCTCTTCGAAGGCAAATCTGAATTTTTTATCTTTAAAAGAGTCTATCTGCTGCTTTACCTCTTCGGTATTTATTGCGTTTATACATGCACACTCTTTGCTTGCACGACACTCATTACATTCTTTTTTCAAAACCAGGTATTTGGTTCTCTTACCCACTGGCATCCACCTGCCAGGGTGAATCGGCTTCATGGGCGCGTATAAACCCAATGTGTGAATACCTAATGCTGCTGCCAGGTGTAAAACTCCTGTACTGCAGGCCAACAATCCATCAGCTTGGCTAATAAACGAAGTTAACTCAGTAAGATTAAATTTACCTGTTAGATCAGTCACATTGGGATGTGCGAGAAGTTCGGGTTTTTCATTTCTAATTAAATCACCTTCTTCTTGCAAACCGGTCACATAAATATGGTAAGACTCTTCTGGAAGGGATTGAACCAGTTCAAAATACTTTTCTAAGGGCCATTCCCGAGCACTGCCCTTTGATTTTGGATGAATGATTAGATTAAAGCGATCGTTGCTAAGCAATGCGGTATGGTCAACCATGGAAGGTTGAATTCCATAGTACGGAATAAGCTCGCTCGTATCTACATCGCCATTCAATTTAAACGGTTTCAAGAGTTTAAAATTCAATTGACTTTCATGAAGATTTGACTTTACCCGACTAAAATCAACCAAGTGATTACAATAAAACCAATTATACCATCGGTGAGCTGTAGCAACCCGATGCTTGATGCGAGCTTGCTTTGCCAGTCGAGCTATGGTTTTATCAGGATAAATAAAGATGATCGTATCTGCGTGAACATCGGCCAAAATTTTTGGATCACTTTCTACTTCATCTTTATCCAAAAACTGATCTACAAATAGACATTGATTAATTATTGCTTTCGTATATTTTTTTCCAATAAAAAATATTTCTAAATCCGGAACCATTGACTTCAAATAGCCCAGCAGCGGTAATGTAAGAATCACGTCTCCCAAATTATCAGTTCTGCTTATCACCAATCGCTTGCCCAAAAGAGCTCTGTGATTAGCTTCATATAATTTTGCGTATTTGTAAAATACATGGTTAGCAACAGCCCCTGCAACCATTAGCCCTTCAAAACCATCCATAAAGCCACGCTTCCAAATGTAGCTCTTAAAAAATCCGAATGTGGAGCGGAACATTATCTTCGATACCGAGCTGGTTTTTCTGCCCACGTTTTCCCTTGCAAATATTTCAGAATAACTCTGAATTTTTACAAGAGTTTCTGCCGAATCTGTATAGGCTCTGTGAAGGATATCGCCTTTCAGGTGTTGAATCCTTATGCCTTTATTAAGAATAATTTTATCGTGCGGATTCTCTCCACCCCACAATCCAATTCGTCTATTCCACAATCTTATTTTTTGATCCGGATACCAATTGCCATGCCGAATCCACTTACCTCCATAATTAGACAGGCGATTCATACGATACGCTTCAGCGGGCCATTTCTCTTTCACATCAAGAATTCCCTTCGCTAACTCATCTGATAGATATTCATCGGCATCTAATGAAAGAACAACGTCATAAATGGCTTGAGTAACTGCAAAGTTCTTTTGATCGATATGGCTTTTGAAAGGGTGCTCAACAAAACGAACTCCCTTTGCCAAACAAATTTCTTTTGTTTTATCCTTCGAAAATGAGTCAATTACAACTACTTCATCTGCCACTTGAAAAAGAGAATCGATACAACGGCCGATATTTCGCTCTTCATTATATGTAATTACAACCGCGCTGATTTTAATCATAGATTCAATTCGACCTAAAGTTCTCTTTTAATGTTATTGTTACCAAAATTGTAAATCCTAAAAACAGAAAAAACCTACAAATATTTTATACCTGTAGGTTTTTTAATTTCTGATCCATGATTAACGAGCTGCCAACATGGTTAGCGATTTTACCATGTTAACGAATTCTACCCGATACCCATTTTCATCTCTACCTCGGGCATTTTGGGCCAACTGTAAAACATCTTCGTAGGCAAAGTCCTTAACATATTCCGAGTCACGCAACAGCATTCCTAATCCGGCAACGGCTGCAGACCAACGAAAATTATCTGAAGTTTTAGCTATTGCTATATTTTCATCTAACAACGGATGCACAATAAGCTTGCTTACACTTCCGCCTGGTTTTTTATATCGAAACTTAACAGTCATAATCTCTTTTGAGGTAGACGCCTGTTTCTCAACATTGGTTTTCTGATACTTCAAATCGTCAACTTTCGAAAATTCACTCTCCACCCCGACCGGAATGATTTCATAGAGTGCCGTTACGGAATGACCTGAACCCAACTCCCCCGCATCTTTCTTGTCATCATTAAAATCTTCATCGCGCAGCAATCTGTTTTCATAACCAATCAACCGATACGCTTTTATCCGTGCGGGATTAAATTCGATCTGAAGTTTTACATCTTTAGCAATTGTAAACAAGGTTCCTCCAAACTCGTTGACCAATGCTTTCTGTGCTTCCAGGATGGAATCGATGTAGAAATAATTTCCATTTCCCTTGTCGGCCAATGTTTCCATTTTCGAATCTTTGTAATTGCCCATTCCAAAACCTAAAGCAGTAAGGAAAACTCCTTCTTCACGCTTTTCCTCAATTAACCTTTCCATTCCGCCATTGCTCGATTCGCCTACATTAAAATCGCCATCGGTTGCAAGGATCACTCGGTTATTTCCCTCCTTTTGAAAATTCTCTTTCGCAATTGCGTATGCTAATTTTATTCCTGCACCCCCAGCCGTTGATCCACCTGCTTCTAGTTTATCCAATGCGTCAATGATCGTTTTCTTTTCAGCACCTGATGTTGAGGGCAACACTAAACCTGCTGCACCTGCGTATACAACAATTGCAATCCGATCTTGCTCACGTAATTGCTCAACCAACATTTTGAACGAAGTTTTTAGCAGCGGCAATTTATTTTCATCGCTCATAGAACCACTTACATCTATCAAAAACACAAGATTGGATGGAGGCAAATTTTCCTTGGGAATATTCTTTCCTTGCAAGCCTATATGAACCAGTTTATGTTTTGTGTTCCAGGGTGCTATTGATATTTCTGTATTGATCGAAAAAGGATCCTCTCCTTTTGGTTGAGCATACTCATAATCAAAATAATTAATCATTTCTTCTATACGGACTGCATCCTTAGGCGGACGTTGACCACTTGTAATAAATCTGCGGATGTTACTATAGGATGCCGCATCCACATCAATGGAAAAAGTAGAAAGAGGATTTTTCAACGGATCATGAAAAATATTTTCGATTATGCCATCATACTCTTCGGTATTATGCTTTGGTTTCGATTCATATTCGCCATACCCTCTCGCTCCATAAAGCGCTGGTGATGGTGTTGCCTTTCCTCTCTTCCTTATTGATGAGGCACCTCGAATTTGAACGCCTGCTACTTGGCCCTTTAATGCTCTTTGAACTCCATAACCCGTAACTATAACCTCGCTTAGCTGCTGAATGTCCAAACTCATGACTACATCAATCCGATTGGAAATACCAATGGCAACCTCCTGAGTTGTAAATCCAATAAAAGAAAAAACCAATGTGCCTCCCTTGGCGGGAACATGAATCAGGTAATTGCCCTGAGCATCTGTAACAGAACCTGTTGTGGTTCCTTTTAAAACAACATTCACACCCGGAAGGCTGCTGCCATCATCGGCTGACGTAACCTTTCCCACTATGGTGCGATCTTGTGCTGAAAGTATGCCTCCAATCAGGAGCAGGACGATCAGGCTTAATGTAATTTTTTTCATATGCAGTAGTTTGATTTTGCCTATATGATTCCCTGCTTTACCCAATTCCATAAAAAAGAATTAAAATTTTAACTTAAGGGCTTGAGACTGCACCTAACCGATACGGAATTATTAGATCGATACAAAAAGGAAGAGGATATCGCCTACCTTGGCGAGCTATTTTCGCGCTACCAGTCTCTCGTGTACGGGGTTTGTCTTAAATACCTAAAAGATCGTGATGAAGCAAAGGATGCCGTGATGCAGGTTTTTGAAAAACTAATCCAAACCTTGCTCACTCATGAAGTAGATATTTTTAAAAGTTGGCTTTATGTAACCAGCCGCAATCATTGCCTGATGCAGATTAGATCCAGAAAAGGTAAATTCACGCAAGAATTTTCTCCCGAGGTTATGGAAAACCAGTTGTTGTTGCATCCGGAGGACGAACCCGAACTGGAAGGAAATCTGACCAAGCTTGAAAAGTGTATTGAAACGCTTGTAAATGACCAAAAAGAATGCGTGCGCCTGTTTTACCTGCAAGAGAAATGCTACAAAGACATTGCTCAATTTACAGGGTTTGATATGAACAAAGTGAAAAGCTTTATTCAAAACGGAAAGCGGAATTTAAAAATTTGCATGGAACGAAATGGATAAGTGGGAGGAAGATATTAAGCGATACCATGCGGGTGAAATGACACCAGAGGAACAGCACGCCCTTGAAAAAAAGGCGTTGAGTGATCCATTTCTATTTGAGGCATTAGAGGGAACTGAATCTTTATTGAAGGAAAATTTCACAAACGACCTGAAAGAAATTGAACTTAAAATTAATAGCAGGATCACTGAGCGAGAAAATAACTTTGGATTGGCTGGATCTGCTCTGGCATCTAAAAAATCTGCTTATTCAGAAACTGCCATAGGGGAAAATTCAAAAATTAAAGTTCATAAGAATAATTGGGTATGGCCATTGCGTATTGCTGCATCTATCGCATTACTAGTTGTAGTTTATTTTTCGATCATCCCTCTTTTTGAACAAGGAAAACAACTTGCTCAACAAAAGCCTTCAGAAGTAAAAAAAAATGAAGGCGAAGAAAATAAGATTTCAGATACAACAGTTAGAGAAGCTGATCAGTTGGCCGTAGTAACAGAATTGAAACCAGAAACCGACAAAAAGAAAAAATCGCAACCTTCAAAAGCAGTTGATTATGAACTCAGAAAAGAAGAGAAATTATCCCCATCAGTAGCTGTTGCTCCCGCACAAAAAAATGACCCGGAGTTAGAAACTGAAAAAATAACAGAATTAATTTCTGAAAGCCCAGTGGTTGCCGCAGAGGAAAAACGTATAGAAGTCAAAAATGAATCCTCTCAAGTTTCCAGATCAAAAGTTGCTACGAGCTTTTCTAGTCCACAAAAAATAATTAAAGGGATAGTTCTTTCGGCTGATGATGGTACTCCTTTGCCAGGAGTAAATATTGTGATCAAAGGTACCACTACAGGCACTGTTACTGATATGCAGGGCCACTATCAAATAATTTCTGAATCAACAAATCCAACCTTGGTTTATTCATTTATTGGGTTACAAACTGAAGAAGTTAAAGTAGCCAATCAATCAGAACTGAATGTAAATCTTGAGACGGATGTGTCACAACTAAGCGAAGTAGTTGTAACGGGTTACAGCCCCATTAAATCAGATCTTGATCGTGAACCAGTTGTAAAATTAGCCGAGCCCGAAGGCGGAAGGAGAGCGTATGACAAATATTTGAAAAATAGTTTGCAGTATCCTCAAGAAGCATTGGATAACAAAGTTAAAGGGCGCGTAACCATTCAGTTCACCGTCTCAACAGATGGCTCCTTATCAGAGTTTAGTGTTTTTAAAGGCTTGGGTTATGGATGCGATGAAGAAGTGATCCGTCTGGTGAAAGAAGGACCAAAATGGTCGCCCACTACCGAAGACAATGTAGCTGTTGAGAGTGAAGTGCGTGTGCGCGTAAAATTTGCATTGCCTAATTGATGGCGTAACTACCTGTTGGAAAATTATGTAAGCGGCTGGCTCGTTTCCTTTCCCAATTCATTATTATTTATACTTTTAGGGATTGTTTAATCCTAAATTCTACGCATGAGCTTATTTATTAAGAAACCACTGGAACAATTGATGGCACAAGGTGACTCCGACAAAGGCCTTAAAAGGACTTTGGGAGCCGGTAATCTGATTGCTTTAGGTATTGGTGCCATAATAGGTGCGGGTTTGTTCGTGCGCACAGCTGCCGCTGCTGGCGAAGCCGCTGGTCCGGCTGTTGTCATTTCATTTGTAATTGCTGCCATTGGTTGCGCCTTTGCTGGTTTATGTTATGCTGAATTTGCAGCTATGATTCCGATTGCCGGAAGTGCTTATGCTTACGCTTATGTAACCATGGGTGAATTTACTGCCTGGATTATTGGATGGGCATTGGTGTTAGAATATGCGCTCGCCTCAGCAACTGTGTCAATAGCGTGGAGTGAATACCTCAATAACCTACTTGGCGGAGCCATCCCCTACGAGTGGACACACTCCCCCTTTGAAACTTCGATGACAGGTGTTTCTGGTATTGTGAATCTACCCGCTTTGGTAATCTTGGTAATTCTCACATTAATTCTTATTAAAGGAACAAAAGAATCTGCCAACCTGAATTCCGTAATCGTTTTTGTTAAAGTCTCTATCGTTTTAATCTTTATAGTAATAGGCTGGGGGTTTATCGATCAAGCCAACTATACTCCTTACACAATCCCTGAAACTATGCCCGGTCATGAAGGATGGAGAGAGCACGGTTGGGGAGGTGTGTTGGGCGGAGCGGCAATTGTTTTCTTTGCCTTTATCGGTTTTGATGCCGTGTCAACCGCTGCCCAGGAAGCTAAAAATCCTAAGCGTGACATGCCAATTGGAATTTTAGGATCATTAGTAATTTGTACTATTCTCTATGTTTTGTTTTCATATGTCCTTACGGGAGTTGCTAACTGGCAAGAATTTAAAACAGCTGGTAAGGAAGCATCCGTTGCTTATGCTATTCAAACCTATATGCCTGGCTATGGTTGGCTTGCCAAATTAATTACCATTGCAATCTTGGCTGGCTTCTCTTCAGTAATTCTGGTTATGCTGATGGGACAATCGCGCGTATTCTATTCGATGTCAAAAGATGGATTGGTTCCAAAAGTTTTCTCTGAACTGCATCCAAAATTCAGAACTCCGTTTAAAGCAAACTGGTTACTACTGATTTTTGTAGGTCTATTCGCTGGGTTTGTTCCAGGAAGCATTGCAGGAGACCTGACTAGTTTTGGAACTTTATTTGCGTTTGTATTAGTCTGTGTTGGTATTTGGATATTACGGGTTAAAAATCCCGGGGCAGTTAGGCCATTCAAAACACCACTGGTTCCATTAGTTCCTATTCTGGGGATTCTTGTTTGTTCAGCGATGATTATTTCGTTAGGCGAAGAAACTTTGATCTCCGCGTTTGGCTGGATGGTTGCCGGGTTGATAATCTACTTCACGTACAGCAAACGAAACAGCATCTTAAGAAAGGAGACGAACAACTAATTGATTACATCATCTGTAATTGTAAGTGTTTGTCCTGATAGTTGGGTACGGTAACGGAGCAATGGTCTCCATGCCGGCCCACCAGTTGGGTTACCATCGGCAAAACCAAAACTTGAGTTACAGCACGTATCAATCATAAATAATCCGGAGCTATGTACATCCACCGTAGCACATGCTCCACTAGGTTGAAAAGAGCAATTGCGCTCATAGGCATAATAGGTAGAAGAATTTTGTCTGTAAATAATAATTCCGCGCACCCCACCATTATTGATAGACTTGTACCCACCATCCGTTTGTAGACTGAAATAGTCTGGCAATCCCAGATTTATGACAATATCAATAAATGGTTGAATTGGAATTGGGTCGTCACTGAGATCACGATTACACGAAATCAGAATAATTAATGCGAACCAATATTTAGCTTTTCGAATATTCATAAAATCCTTTTCCTGATTTCCGTCCCAAATGCCCTTCCGTAATTTTCTGAAACTGAATTTCGCTGGGTTTAAATTTTGATGCCTTCTCAAATCCTTCATAAACAGATTTGGTCACTGCATAGTTAACATCAATTCCTATTAAATCCATTAATTCAAACGGTCCCATTTTAAAACCCGAAGACTTCATCAACCTATCGATCACGTCATGAGGGGCTACTTCATCTTCCAACACTTTCAGTGATTCCACATAAAAGTGGCGTGCTACCCGGTTAACGATAAATCCTGGTGAATCTTTCACCTCCACAGAAATTTTCCCAATCGTTTTTGAAAATTCCGTCATTACTGAAATGATTCCCTTGCTTGTTGCAGTTCCAGAAATAACTTCCACCAGCTTCATGATATGCGCAGGATTAAAAAAATGTAAGCCCACACACTGTGATGGATTCTTTAACACTGCCGCTAGTTTATTTATTGAAATGGAGGATGTGTTAGTAGCAAGTATTGCCTTGCTACCATTGATTCGTTCAAGTTCTAAAAATAACTTTTGTTTTACTTCCAGATTTTCAATCACGGCCTCAATCACCAAGTCAACTGTAAGTTCCGATAATTGATTAGCCTTTTTTATTCGCATAAAGGAATCATCACTTAACAATTGAGTTAGTTTTCCTTTCTCTACTGATTTATTAAATGTCTTTTGAATGAGACCCAGTGCGGTATCGCAAAATCCTGAGTCGATATCGTAAAGCAAAACCTCGTATCCGGCTAACGCACATGAAATGGCAATCCCCTGCCCCATCGTGCCAGCACCCACAACGCCTATTTTTTTTATGTCAGATACTTCCATAAAATGATTTTATCATGTCGCACACGTACAGAATTTGATCATCTGAAAGTTCATTGTGAACAGGCAAAGACAAAACCTCATTTTGTAGATGAGCTGAAACAGGAAACTCCGTTTCAATATGATTCAAATAATTGTAAGCTGGTTCGAATGGTATTGCTTTAGGATAATGTATCAACGTTTGTACTTCCTTCGATTTTAAATAAGATTGTAATTCTGATCTGCGTTGGACTTTAACCACAAATTGATGAAAAGTATGCTTAACCCCATTTCGAGTTTTGGGTAACACCAAATCTGTAACACCCGATAAATTATTTAAGTAAAGTTGCGCATGCTTTATCCTCAAATCGGTCCAGGCTGGCAAGTGTTTTAATTTCACCGAAAGGATTGCGGCTTGAAGACTATCTAACCTGCTATTGGTTCCCTCCATAAGATGCTCGTCCTTGCTTAGTCCACCATGATTAGCCAAACGTCTTACTTTCGTTGTCAACTCATCATGATTCGTAATTAAACAGCCTGCATCGCCATACGCTCCAAGATTTTTGGTAGGATAAAAACTAAATGCTCCGAAATCACCAATTGTTCCAGCCATTACATCATTCTCAGATGAGAGATGGGCTTGTGAACAATCCTCTATTAAAGACAGGTTATGCTGATCACATAATGCTTTGATTGCTAAAGTTTCTGCTACTTGACCATATAAATGAACGATAATAACAGCCTTTGTCTTCGTATTAATTTTTTTCTTTATAGCTTCTGCCGTAACTGTAAAGAAATCAGGATTTACATCAACAAATATCGGCTTAGCGCCCGCAAGGGAAATAACCTCAGCAGTAGAAATCCAACTCCATGCAGGCGTTATTACTTCATCACCCAAACCAATCCCAAGAGACTTTAAGGAAATAAAAAGTGCATCTGTCGCATTACCTACTCCAACGCAATTTTTTATATTACACAATTTTGAAAAGCTTTCTTCAAATCGTTGAACAGGTTCGCCACCTACAAAGCTGCCACCTACCAAAACTGATTCGATTGCCTGGTCTATCTCTGGCTTAATTTGAAAATACTGTTCGGCCAAATTGGCAAAGGGTACTTTCATCTGTGATAGGAATTATTAATAAACAGATTTGAACTGCTTCAAGAAACGGATATCATTTTCCGAAAACAAACGAAGATCATTAATACTATGACGCAACATTGTAATCCGTTCAATGCCCATACCAAATGCAAAACCCGTATATTCTTCGGGATCAATTCCGCAATGGCGCAGCACATTGGGATGTACTATGCCAGAGCCTGCAATCTCCACCCAGCCTGAATACTTGCAAACATTACAACCTTTGCCATGACAAATTAAACAAGAAATGTCAATCTCCGCACTGGGTTCTGTAAACGGAAAATAAGAAGGCCTTAATCGAATTTTTGTATCCTTGCCAAACATCTCTTTGGCAAAATGATAAAGTGTTTGTTTTAAATCTGAGAAGCCTACATTTTTATCCACATATAATCCTTCCACCTGATGAAAGAAACAATGCGCTCGAGCTGAGATTGCCTCATTGCGATACACCCTTCCTGGCATGATCGCCCTAAAAGGTGGCTTGCGATCTTTCATCAATCGTATCTGCACATTAGATGTATGGGTGCGAAGTAGAATATCCGGATTCTTCTCGATGAAAAATGTGTCTTGCATCTCTCGTGCCGGATGGTTTTCGGGAAAATTGAGAGCAGTAAAATTATGCCAGTCGTCCTCTATCTCCGGACCATCTTCCACATTGAACCCTAACCGCTCAAAGATTTCGATAATTCTATATCGCGTAAGATTAAGGGGGTGATGGCTTCCGGTTTTATTGGGAATGGTGGGGAGGGTGAGGTCAAAGTCGGTCAGGTCATGATTGCTTTTACTTTCTATCGATTCCTGTAATTCTTTAAATTTTGACTCTGCCAACTGTTTCAGCTCGTTAAGAACTTTTCCTAGTTCCTTTCTATCTCCAGCTGTTACGCTTTTAATACCTTCAAATAATTCCGAAATTTTTCCCTTTTTAGAAATAAATTCTAATCGAAATTTTTCCACACCTGCTTTCTCATCAACCAAAAATGCCAGTACTTCATTCCTTATTTGCTCAATCCTTTCTTTCATAATTTATCTCTTCGCAGAAATTTTTCTTACAATTAGCCTATCTAGAATAATACTCAATAAAATTGTTATGATCAATACTGCAGACAATAACCAAATGTTATCTAAGCCACGAAATATCCAAGCACCAAAAATAAATAACATGTTTACAGCGGTTAGTATAAGCACTGTTCGTGCATGAGAGGTTCCCAACCTCATAATAGCATGATGGATATGACTTTTATCCGGACTAAAGGGAGATTGTCCCCTTGAGATTCTAAGTATAATTATACGCAATGTATCAGAAAGAGGAATTATGATAAAGCAAACACCTGCAGCAATTGTAGCCTGATATTTAGCAGGATGATTAACTGATAAACTATCATTTATGCTCATAAAACGGATAACCAAAATAGCCAGCAACATACCAATAACCATGGCACCTGTATCACCCATGAAGATTTCTGAGGGTTCCCAGTTAAATACTAAAAAAGCCAAAATACCGCCAATCATAGCAAAGCAAAGCAATGCAAAAACTATTTCGTCAACCATATAAAACCACAATCCAAAAGCTGATAATGCAACTAAACCTATACTGCCTGCTAAACCATCTAGGCCATCAATCAGATTAAAAGAGTTTGTAATCAGAATTACTACAAATCCCGTGAATAGGTAAGCAACAATTTGTGGGATTTCTCCGATTCCAAAAAGTCCATAAAATGACCCAATTTGAACTCCAGAGAATAATAAGATAACAACAGCTACGATTTGACCAAACAGTTTATGCAATGCTCTGAATGGAACAATGTCATCCCTAACCCCAAGAATAAAAACGATAAAAAGACTGGCAATTATAAAGCGTGTCGTACTCCACAGGTCAAAATCCATCCATATAAAGATGGAAAGCAAAAATCCAATGAAGATCGAGATGCCACCCATTGACGGCTTGATCGTCTTATGAATTTTTCTCCTCCCCGGAGCGTCCACTAAATTCTTGTCGATGAAGAATTTAATAATTACTGGCAAGGTAATAAATGCGATTAGAAAAGCTGTGACACAAGCTGCCAGATTAATGGCCATATAATTTTTTTCGATAAAAATAGACCTAAACCAACTCAAATTCAAGAAGGTGATTCTTCTTGCTTTTTAAGAACTGATTGTTGTTTAGCCAAAAGCATTAACAGGGGACAAATAAGAGCAAAAAAAGTAACACCCTTTTGAGCACTAAACACATTTTCAAACATTGCTGTTAGGGCAAATAAGATAACAAATACAGATAATAACGAACTTTTATTCTTAAATGCATAACGAAAAGGAATAACTAATAGCATTACAAATAAAATTAATCCACCAATTCCATGGCGATGAAGTTGCGCAAAATATTCGTTATGAGAATCCAGATTTTCCCGGTAGGCGTAGTTATAACCTTTTGATAGATAACACTTACGAATCTCATCTCGGAAATCACCTGTTCCGAATCCATAAAAAAATTCAGGACCTTTCAATAATTCAATAGAACAATCAAGAATTTGCTTGCGTGCAATCAAGGTATATGTATTGCTATCATGCGTGATGGTAGATACTTTGCCTTGAAGAACCCTCAAAGGCGCATTTAAAAATCGTTCTCGAGAAAATGGAATCGTAAAAATTAAAATTAGTATTAGGAACAGAAGTGAAAAAGAGATAAGTCTTCTTCGTCCCTTAAACTTATGAAATGTGTAGTACAGGGCGCCTACAAAAAAAACGAAAATTCCTGTACGAGAGTTAATCCAAACTAAATAAATAATGAGTATCAGCAAGCTAAAAAATATCCATCCAGTTTTCGTTCTATTAGATGTATCTAGTGGAAAAAATTGATCTATCAGAAAGAAAATACAAAATGAAATATACAAGGATAAAAAAACAGGATGAATCATAACAATCGCATTATTAGCCAGAATGATATTTGACTGAAGATTTATAGGATCCCAGAGGTCGTAAGAGATAAAAAAAAGGGACGCAAGGTTTAATGTAATGACTCCAGCAACAAAACTGATTAACAATACTCGGAGTACTTGGCTACTTAATAAGTAGCTTGAACCAAATATGATAATTGGAAGAATCAACAAGGGAACTATCGATTCAATACTAGAAAAACCATATTTTAAATTTGACGAATTCGAAAAACCTACTAAATAAATAATAATGATTATAAATGAATTAAGAGAAAAATAATTCTCACTAAGACTGCGCAATATTTGTTTCCTTTGTACGGAAAAAATCCATGAAATTCCTAAAAGAATTAGGATTTTACCATGCCAGCTTGGGAAAAAAAGCGGAAGACACAAAGTACTTAAAAGAAGTACTAAAATATATATTTTGGTTCGGTATAATTCAACGTCAAAGATTTTAGAATTCATTTCAATGGATTAAAAACTTATAAAGTTAATAAACTAAGCAACTAATTTCGTATCTAAATTTTCGAAAATATTTAACATGCCTAAAAATAAATCTCCTCTCAGAATTAACATTGTTACTGAATATTTTTATCCGGCTAATAATGCCCCTGGAGCAAGGTTTAAACCACTAGTTGACGCACTCTTAGAATCATCCACGGAAGTGATTATTTATACTTCGAAAATTTCTGCTCAAGTAAAGGAGTACAAAATAAATTACAATCTAATAACATTCCCCTCCAACCAGCGCAGCACACTAATAAGATTGATACAAGAATTATTGTTTGGTGTGGAAACATTCATTAGGCTAACCTTTTCAAAGGGTGATATTTACTACATCACGAGCCCTTCATACATCAATTGTATTCTGGCTTTTCTTTACTGTCAATTATTTAATAAAAAATACGTGTTAGATATAAGAGACGACTACCCCAGGGTTTATTTTGATTCTGGTCTCATCTCTGAAAAGAGGATTTTTGGTAGAATTTTATCATGGATTGAAAAGAAACTTTATCAACAACCATACATCCTTATTGCCGCAACCAATGGGCTCAAGACAAATATTGAAATTCACTATCCAAAAAAAATATATTTACTCCGTAATGGTTATTCCGAGAAGTTGTTTATACCATCATCTAAAAAATATGATAAGTTTACTTTAGTCTTCCACGGTATAATTAGTAAATATCAAGACATTGACTTACTGATTCAATTAGGACAAATTATAGATGATCGGAATTTACCATTCAACATTATTGTAATCGGTCAAGGTAATCAAGATTATAAATTGAAAGGAGAAATTCCAAAATCAATAAAATATCTGGGGCCATTATCTTACAGTGAAATACCCTCAACAATAAGTATGGCGCATATGGGGTTATCCTTCCGGAAACCTGGAAAAATTAGTGAAGATTCATTTCCTGTTAAAATTTATGAATATATTGGCGTTTTAATTCCGATCATTTCTACTCCAATAAGTGAAGCCGGTGCCTACATTTCTGATAATAAGATTGGATATCAGTTTGATCCGAGTCAGAAGGAGGAATTACTAAACAAAATTTTGGAAATCAGCCTAGATAGAGAATTATACAATACTTTGACAGTCAATCTTGAGAAGATACGTGCTGAATTTTCGCGAGAAAAGAATAGCCTTGAATTCGTTCATTACATGCTTTCTTTAATTCAAAACGATACTACTTCAATCACTTAAAAAAATCCTTAATTTTATCCGCTATATACCCGATTTGGGAAGTACTCAGTTCCGGATACATTGGTAAAGAAAGAATCTCATTTTGATACCTTGAAGCAATCGGAAACTCACCTGCTTTATGATTCAGATATTTATAAGCCGCAAGACTTGGCAGTGCTGTTGGATAATGAATAGCAGTCTGTATTCCCTGAAATTCTAGGTATGATTTAAGCTCATCTCTTTTATTAGATCGTATCACGTATAAATGAAATGAATGCCTAGTGTGCTTCCTGACAGTGGGAAGATGAATACCCTCAACATCTCTAAGTGCTTCATCATACAAAGCTGCTCTTTTAATTCTAGCTGATGTCCAGTCTAAAATATATTTTGATTTTACGCACAGCACGGCCGCTTGAATTGTGTCAAGTCGACTATTAATTCCCTCCATTTGATGTTCGTGTTTCTTGAGTGCCCCGTGATTCGCATACATTCTGCATTTCTCTGCCAGCATATCATCATCAGTGATAATACATCCTGCATCACCATAAGCACCTAAATTTTTCCCAGGATAGAAGCTAAAGGTTCCTGCTATTCCAAATCGGCCAGCCAATTGACCGTTCTCTGCACTAAAATGTGACTGGGCACAATCTTCAACCAAAAACAATTTATGCTTTTGACAAAGATTTTTGATTTGCTTGATGTGAGAAACATGGCCATATAGATGAACAGGAATAATTGCTTTAGTTCTCTCAGTGATTTTCTCCTCAATCAGCGCTGGATTAATAGTATACGTATAAGGATCAACATCTACAAAAACAGGTTTAGCCCCTGTTTGGGAAATTGTTTCGGATGTAGAAATCCAACTTGCTGCTGTTGTGATTACCTCATCACCCGACCCGATGCCTAACATTCTCAAAACGATATAAATCGCATCAGTGCCATTCGCTACACCAATAACATGTTTTGCACCGCACAGGGAAGAGAATTTCGCTTCAAAATCTTTTATAGGTTTGCCTCCGATAAAATTTGTTTCATTCAATACATTAAAAATTGCCTCATCAACTTCACTCTTAATGCTTTTGTATTGAGCTTTTAAATCAACAAAAGGAATATGCATGTAAATAGTTTTATTCTAATTTTTTTATTAAACGAGCAGGGTTGCCAGCGTATACTCCCGGCTTAACTACATTCTTTGTAACAACAGATCCTGCGCCTATAACAACATTATCACAAATTGTAACTGGTAAAATGGTTGCATTGGAACCAATTGATACATTATTTCCAATTTGAGTGTGTCTCCAAAGTGCTTTATTTCCCCTTGCTGGTCCTCCGTTTGAAAACACATCATTAATAAATACAACTCCATGACCAACAAAACAATCGTCTCCAATTTTTACCAATTCGCAAATGAAAGCGTGTGATTGGACTTTTGTTCTCTTACCAATTCTAACGTCTTTCTGGATTTCCACAAATGGTCCGATAAAACAATTATTACTAATTTCACAACCATATAAGTTGACGGGTTTAATAACCTTTACATCTTCACCAAAAGACACATCAACTATTCCAGATTCTAGTAGTGTAACACTCATGCGACAACTTTTGCAGCGGAATAAATTTTATCAATAATCTCCACTGTCTTCAATCCCTCAAATCCGTTAGTAGCAATAACTCCTTTATGGTTTAGTACTTCGATAACGTTTTTATAAACCTTATCATGATTCGACATAGAGCCTTGATATTGTCCATAGTTATTTGGTGGATTACCGGGAGGTAGGTCTTTTATTTCATAACCCTCAATATTTTGATACTCTAATTCATTAAGGTATTGGCCTCCAATTTTAACCGTACCTTTATCTCCAAATATTGTAAGTGAACCTTCCATATTTTTCTTATAACTATTAACAGTGTAGTTAATAGTCCCCAATGCCCCATTGTAAAATTCGCAAGTAACTACCCCAGTATCTTCAAATTCAATAATATTCTCATGCCCAAGGTTGCCCACAAATGCAGAAACTTTTTTGATATCACCAATCATCCAATATAACAAATCAATAAAATGACTAAATTGGGTGAACAATGTTCCCCCATCCATCGATTTAGTTCCCTTCCATGAGTTTTTGTAATAATCTTCGTTTCTATTCCAAAAGCAACTCAATTGAATACTCTGAATTTTCCCAAATCGTCCTTTATCAATCGCTTCCTTCACTGCGGCCACTGGTGGATTAAATCGATTCTGTTTTACAATAAATAATCTACGATTTGCATTCTCTGCAGCTTTAATCATCTCACCACAGTCATGAACTGATAAAGCCATAGGCTTCTCACACAAAATATGTAAACCCGCCTTAAGCGATTCAATTGTGTGTTCAGCATGCAGTCCATTGGGGGTACAAATCGAGGCAACCTGCGCTTCCTTTTCGTTTAGTAGGATATCCTCAATTGAATAGTAGTACTTACAGTTAAATAATTTACCAGCCTTTTGAGCTTTTTCTTTATCAATGTCGCATACTGCCAACAAACTACCATAATTTAATATGTGTTCAGCATGTCGATTACCTATCCTTCCACAGCCAATAAGGATAAATTTTATTTTAGTCATAGTACATGATTTACTTTTACAATTTATAAACTCGGTTAGTAAAATTTGAGTAATGAATTAGCTGTAGGCTAGTCCTCTTCCCCTCAATTTATTTAGCGTACTCCTCATTTTATTCAACAATCGATATTGATTTGGGTAATCAAAAAAAGTCCTATTAGGCAAATTAAGAATTTTATCAAATTCATCCGGGGACATTCCAAGTTTTTTAAGAACAAAATCCAAATCTTCTCTGAACAACTGTTCCGGATAAATAGGTTTTTTAAGTTCTTCAAATCCCTGTTCCCTTGTCATTTGCCCGGCAAATATCAGTGAGGAGATGTGAGCTTTGCGCTTGTCTATGTTGAATTTTTTAGGAAGAATATATCCCTGATAGAACCTTGTATAAATGGATTCGTAATGTTTGCCCCCGTAATACTTCCAATCCAGTTTAGACTGGAGCAAGTCCATTGCCTGAACCTTGTTAAAAGGCATGTAATTCAACAAAGAAACAATTCTTATACCCTTTAAGAATGTGTAATAAAAATATTTTAATGGAGTAATGGTTGGATAGGTCTTAAGCTCGGCTGTTCCAAACTGGCGATTTATTGTATTGATATATTTCCAATCTATATGTCCATATGACCACGTCAGCGGCATTACCGATTCTGTCTCAAAATTATTCCCGTTAATTATGTATTTTATTCCTTTCTCATTCGCTATTTTATAAAACAGAGCAAAAATAGCATGATCGGTTGGGATTTCGCCATCTGGTGTAGAAGCTCTAAGAAACGCTAGTTGAAGAGATTTAAATTCCTCCCAGTCAATCACATGGGTAAATAAATCAATCCCCAATTTGTTCAACGTATTTTCGATATTTTTAACAGCCAACTCCGAATTCCATCCATTGTCAAAATGAATGGCCAACGGTCGCAACCCCAATTCCTTAACCTTATAAGCAACATATGTACTGTCTACACCCCCACTTATTCCTATGATGCAATCATATTCCTTACCCTCACCCGATTTCTTGATTTTTGTAACAATCTCATTTAGTTTATGACGATTTTCAGGCGTATTGAATAAACGTGATTTTGCTCTCTGTTGATATTCATAATAATAATTGGAAATACCTTGTTCGTCAAAAACAACATCTGGATCAGCGATGTTATCAATCACAGATTTGGCGCAAACTATTATATTCATAAATAAAAACTAATTTAAATTTTTAATAATATAGAAACGCGTGGAAAAGGAATTGAAAGCCTCGTATTGAATTTCATTTGATTGTAGAATGTAGTCCACTTCACGATAATCAAATCCAAAATGGGTGCCCCAGCCTTCACGATTAACCCTGTAGTTGGAGATACGCTTTCCTGTAACTAAATCTCTACAATATTTCCACCAACCAGGAGATTCAGGTAACTCTTTCAAAGAATAGTTGAACACAAGTGTTTTGATCAAAAACTTAAAGACACCCATTACCCCAATTTCTATTGGAACAGACACCAATATTCTCGAGCCACCTGTGCTGTACGAAATAATGTTCCCAATAGCATGATTTAAATCACCCACGTGCTCGAGTGTCTCAAAGCAGGTAATTATTTTAAATTTATTTTGACTAGAAATAGGAGCCTTGTTCAGGTCAACAAAGTCAAACTTTATTTCCGGGTAACGGATTTTCGCTATCTCAAGGTTTTCTATCGTATGGTCTAGTCCGGAAGTATTACCTAAGTGAAACTCACTGCGGATAAGTTTGGTCAAGTATCCATTACTACATCCAATATCCAAATATGACTCATCCCTTTTTGGTGCCAATGACTTTACCAGTTTAATGATTTTTTTTAAGCGAATGATATGAGGAATATTCCTAAGACTTTTTGTTTTATATGTAAGTGAATGATCAATCATTTAAGTTGTATTATACTTATAATAAGTAAAACTAAGTCCATTTGATATAATTCCTGCATTTTCATGTCAGTAACTAAATTTGAAAAGGGATGAGTAAACTCCTTTCAGTTTTTTCTTCTCCTGATTCCATGTCCAATTATTTCTGTTTTGATAAACAATCGATTTTCTTTTTTTGATTTCTTCACTGGAAAGTGTGGAGACTAACTCAACCATTTCTTTCTCCGATTGAACGAACCAGCAAACTCCGAACTGCTCAAATTCAGATTTTACATCCGGGAAATCACTACAAATAAAAGGAACACCTGCAGCCATATATTCAAAGACTTTGTTAGGCAAACTATAATAATAACTTAAGCAGCTTTTCTCTATAATACTTAACCCTACATCCGCGCCTGCAACATATTCTAATACTTCGTGCGGGGGTACAGCAGAAAGATAATGAATGTTGGGGCCAAGATTTGATTTTACTTTCGCCACTAAATCTCCATATCCTAAAAAAAGGAGATGTTTGCTTGAGCCCTGAAGATTCTTAAAGGCATTTAATAACAATTCAATGCCGCGTCCGCCTGACAGCAGGCCAACGTAAATGTACAATTGAGACGTTTCCTCTAATCCCAGAATGGATTTTGTGCTACGAATTTTATTGACCGATGTTGTTTGAGGAATGTTCTTTATCGTTGTTATCTCCTTTAGTTTGTAAGCATGTGTGTACCAAGTCTCAATCGAGTGACTTACCACAATTGTATGATCAACAAATTTTATAAAGAATCGCTCCAGTATTTGAGCTACTCGCTTACGTATTCCATGTGATGCATGAGTTTCCGTTTCTAATTCATGAGCATCATAGATAAGATAAGACCTTGAAACCAATTTTAACAACACACCAAAAGGAAGGAGTGTAAGAGAATGAATATTGATTACCTGTGGCTTAATCCGTAAGGTCAAACGAAATAACACCATAAAAAAAGACAATAATGTAAATACATTTGACCATCGCGAATTCCCCCTCTTGCCCACCATAGTCTTTAGCCTATGAAGAGATATGCTATCTGATATTTCCTCTCTTTCAGGTAAGCCTTCCTTCCAAAGACCAACCAAGACGACCTTTTCTGCAATGGCTAATTGAATAATCGCCTGAGATTCCCTCATTATCCTGGATTCGTTGGTGAAATACGATGGATAAATGTGAAGGTTAAGGCGAATTTTAGAATGATCCGAGGTCAAATCTTTAAATAAATTAAATTAATACTTGATTCTCGCCAATTTTGAGCGCAAAGGTAATGATTTAAGGTTAAAATAACTGTTGAGAAATTCTAAACTAATTTTCGCAAGATTTCATTGATGATTAGGATGATGATAATTCCAATAATTTCAAGCGATTGATTTTCATCTCTTTTTAAAAAATGAACATATCTATTCATAAGACTAGAGTCTAACTTAGCCCCAGATAGAATTCAAAGCACTATCATCAGGATAACTTATAAGGACAGCTTTATGTTTACCGTGAAACACAAACATACTGCCCGCTGCAGCTGCTGAGGCATTGGCCTGTTTAACCACTTTTTCAATATCATGCAGCGAGCCAGCACCGCCACACGCAATAACTGGTACATCAACTGAACTAGTAATCTTTTTAACCAGATCAAGGTCATAACCCGTCATAGTGCCATCAAGATCAATATTATTTAAAAAAATCTCACCCACACCTAAATTTTGAAGATACTCAGCATGTTTTTCAGGGTCTACTCCTAGAGATGCATTTTTTACGTGAGAATAAACGTGATATTTCCCAAACATATTTTTTTTAACGTCCATTGAACCTACTATGGTAGAGGCACCAAAAATTTCACAGGCGCTCCTTATAAAATCAGGATTCAGAACTGATTGAGTATTAATACAGACTTTTTCAATTCCGCTTTGAATCAAATTTCTTATCTGATCAACGCTTCTTATAGCTCCACCATAGGCAAGCGGCATGAAACATTCAGATGCAATTTCTTTCAGATATTCATAGGGTGGCGCGCGGTTTTCCTTTGAAGCATCAATATCAAGAAAGATGAGCTCATCAACTTCTTTTTCATTAAGAATTTTAACCGCGTTAAAGGGATCACCAATATATCTAGCATCCTTAAACTTAACCGTTTTTACTAGGCCCTTATTGCGAAGCAATAGAACCGGTATAACACGTGGTATAGCCATTAGTAGTTTTCAATAAAATTTTTATAAAGCTGCTTCCCAAAACGATGGCTTTTTTCTGGATGAAATTGAACCCCTAGAATATTATCTCTTTCAAAAGCCGAGTGATACGTCATACTGTATTTATTTTCAGCCAACACATCCGTTTGATCCAAACACGTAATTCCATAGGAGTGAACAAAATAGAAACGCATTCCTTCCTCCGATGCCGGAAGAAGTTTACTTTCCTTCTTCGGTCTGACATAATCCCAGCCCATATGGGGAACCGAAAATTTTTTCCCATTCAAATTTGTTGGAAATTTTCGCACAACACCATTAATCAATCCAAGTCCTGATTCAATCCCTTCTTCGCTTGAGTTACAGAATAACTGTGCTCCAAGACACACTCCGAGAATTGGGATTCTTTCTTCAAGCACTTTTTTTCGAAGCGAGGAAACCAAATTCAATTCTCTTAATTTCTGCATGCCAAAATCAAAGGCACCTACACCAGGTAGAATTAAATGATCAGCTTGGTTTATCTCCTCTGGATTTGACGTAATCATAGAGACCTCCCCCAGTTTTTTAAGCATGTTTTGAATTGATCCAAGATTCCCGGCTTGGTAGTCAATAATTACGGTCATAGTAATACCTATTAAATTTAATGATATCAGATTGGTAGTAATTCATTTAAGAAATAAATAAAATTAATCATTCTGAAGGGATGTGTCTTTAAGAAAGAATTGTCCAATAAACAGCAACAACAATCCACCATGCGTTATTAGAACCACAGGAAGGTAACTACTAACAAGACTATAAAAAAAGAGAAAAATTACACCAAAAAATTGAGTACTCATACGAAGACTGCTGAGGAATGAGAAACATATGCTAATAATAAGAACATTAAGAACTACACCTGCCATACCCAGATTGATGAATCCGTCACTAATTATTCCATTATTGGCAAACACATCTTTGCTCTGAAAGACAATCTCACCAATAATATTTTGAGGAGGCATACTATAAGGATAGTGGACGATAGACCCTAAAAAGGAATGTCCCCAAAACAAAGGTTTGCCTTGAAAATAGTTAAAATATTCTACGTCTAAAATTGCAGGAATAAAAAAGACTCTGCGGTGAATTATATTTGGAATTGAGAAGTCTCCGATAGTATAAAATAATAAAAGCGATAACAGCGTAAGCCCTACCATTCCTAAAAGCAAAAATTTTACTTTCTGTTTATAATCGCCCTTACGAAAAGCTATTACCACGAAAACGCCCAGAAAAACTCCTTTATGACCGCCCGCTAAAAAAAGAAAAAGTAAGGCAGCAACTGCCATCCATGATTTCAAATAGTCTTTTTTTATAAGCGAATAAATTAAAACGACTGGAATAATGATTTTAGCCAGCCAGGAATAAACATAACGTGTATAGGTATTCGAAACCGTCTCTTCTATCTCCCGGGTAGAGTAAATATCAATCAATAAAAAATTATTAAAATTTATATGTGGCGCAAAAATTATCACAAATGGTATAATTGCAAGAGCTGCAATAATAAACAAAATAGTAAGCCTTTGGCCTTCCAAAATATTTGGCATTCTTATACGAATAGGAATAAATGTGCAGAAAAAATAAACACTTAAGAAATAAAGTGAATGAGAGAAAAGGATTCTCCAATCGGACTCCATATGATTACTTACTATGATCGCTGGAAAAAGGAGTAAAATTAGCATGCAGTTCAGGATAGCATACGTGAAGTCTGATGTAGGGACAAGTAAAATGAACAAAATAAACCCAACCCCCAGTGCATACAAGAAAAAGAAATTGATTGAAGTTTTTACATCCTGAGGGAAGGAAAAGTTCGGTAATATTATTTGAGAGAATACGACTTCCAGTAAAATCAAAATACCGAGCGACAGAAAACTATTTTTTAATTTGATAGCACTTACCTTGTATTTGTAAACATGCTGGGTCACCGCATTCATAATTTAACATTATAAATTTCAGCCCACCGCGATAAATTATACAATTTCCACAACGTATCAGGGCTATTTATTTTTGCCGCTTCTTTTACATCTATCAACTCATTGATAAAGCCCGCATTCTCCAGTGATTTGACTATCGATGTGGCCGCTAGCTTATTCCAGGTTTGTTTTGGCGCTTCGAACCCAAATTTATTTTTTCTCCAGGTTATTTCAGGGGGTAGCAAATCTTTCCCAATCACTCTTAGGGGATACTTTGTCCAGCCATCCCTGATTTTTGCCTCCATCGGCAAAGAAATTGCAACTTCAACAAGATTATAATCTAAGAATGGCACCCGTGCCTCAATTGAAAAACGCATTGAGTTCTTATCCTCATAGTTTAATAATTTAGGTAGCTGCAGTGATTGAATTTCATTTAACTGAAGTGCCTCTATGGATTGAAATGACTGAGTAATCGATTCCAATAACAAATCATTAAAATAGAGCCGATAGGGCTTCTTGATAAATCGATTTCGATTTTGCAGGATTTTTTTTCTAATAATCGTATTTGTGAAATAGGCTTTATATGCCAGCACTTCAGAAATAGAGAGTTTTGAATTTTTTGAGATTCTGAAAAACTCTGCTAGCGCTTTTGTTAGCGGCAATTCATTAAGATAAGTTGAATAATATCTTTCGTAACCCAGTAAAGTTTCATCTCCTCCCTGCCCATCAAGTAACACTATACAGCCAGATTCTTTGGCCAGTTTCATTACAAAATATTGCATGACAATGGACAGACTCAAAAAAGGCTCCTCCTGAATTCGGATAACCTCTTCAATTACGTTGTCAATTTCCTCCACCGATGGCTTGGTTGTAAACCAATCAAGATTGGAGTGTTTAACTACTAATTCGGCAAAGTACGTCTCATCGGTTTCCCTCTCAATAGATCGCGCTGTAATGGCACGAAATTTTTGATTAGAAGTGTGATGGTATTGTTCGCTGGCTATTGCCGAGATGATAGAGCTGTCTAATCCACCACTTAAACACGTTCCAACCAAAACGTCCGAACGTAGACGAAGATTAATGGATTTATCTAAATTTTCACGGTAGACATCAATAGCCTCCATAATACCCAATTTCTGAATGGCTGGGTTCAACTTAAGCTGATAGTACTTTTCTATCGTGTACTCATTTGAATTAAGATTATAGATTAGGTTACAACCCTGGGGAACTCGTTTTATTTCTCTGAAGAAAGTATTGTTAGTATGATTCTGCTGGCTTAGATACAGGTAGTCAAAAATAATTTGCGTGTCAGCGTATACATCTTTCACAAGCAATAACAATTGCCGTATTTCAGATGCGAAACTAAACATAGTTTCATTACTAAACAGATAAAGTGGTTTAACGCCAAAACGATCGCGGCTAATGAAGATCTGGTTTTGCGATTGATCATGGATCGCAAAAGCCCACATTCCATTGAATCGATTTACACATTGAGTTCCCCATTGATGATAGGCTGCGAGTATTACTTCAGTGTCGGTTCCAGATGAAAAAGTGAAACCTAACTTCTCAAGCTCTTTTTTGATTTCCAGGTAGTTGTAGATTTCCCCGTTGAATGTGATTGTGTATTTGTCATTCCATGACATCGGTTGTGCACCCGCCTCCGAAAGATCTAATATTGCCAACCTCCTATGCCCAAACCCAACATTACCGTGATAATAAAATCCTTCTCCATCTGGTCCTCGGTGCTGAATTGAATCATTCATTTCCTTCAGTCTTTTTGGATCGACTGAAGTGAAATCTTTCATTATTATCCCCGTAATTCCACACATTTATGATAGTCGCTTTAGTGTCCAATACTGCAAAATGAAATAAACAGAATACAAGACTACTTCGTGAATTACATATACGATTAACAAGTCCTCGATGCCAATTTTTAAAACATAGGAACATATTCCTAAGGTTGAAAAGGTACTAATAAAATATAACGTCTGCCAAAATGATGAAATCCTAACTTTGTTGGTAGCGTTAAAAATTGAGGATAGTGGGCTCACTACTAATTGTATTAAAAAACTTACCGATAAGAGAGATGCAAAATAACCAGACCGTTCCCACCGTTCACCAAACACAAATTTAAATATATCAGGGCCAAAAAAATAAATAATAAGGCATATCGGTATTCCTAATCCAAGAAGACCCAATGCAGATTTGATAAAAAATCTCTTTGCATCAATATAAGCTTTACTGCTTACCAATGAAGTCATCTTCTGATAAAAGACATCTTTAAATGAACCTCCCACCAATGCGATAGGCGCACTTAAAACCAAAGTTGTTAATCCGAAGTAGCCCAGATCTGTTGTTAAGTAGAATTGGGCTAGAATGAGTACTATCCCCTGAACAGAAGCAATATCTAGGAACGCGGGAATTAATCCATATTTTGGATAATCAATGTATTTCAATCCTACTTCTTTAAGATTCTCTATTTTAGTAAATCTGATTTTCTTAATAGAAATCCTTTGGAGATAAAACCAGGAAGAAAGTGTACCAAACGTTCTTCCTAAAATTAACCCTATACTTGTAAACTTCATCAATCCAAGAGTTACGCAAACGATAATGTAGACTACAGATTGAAGTACCTTGGCGCTTGCATTATGAAAGAATGTTTTTCTTCGTACTGATAAATAAGAAAAAGAGCTCCATATGCCAAAAAATAAAACATAAAGAGGTACTAAATAAATATAGTTACCGAGATAGTGATTGAGAAATATACCCGTGAGAAAGGCTATCAAAAATAAGAAGATTGAATAGGCTACTGTTATATAAATACTTAAGGAGAATACTTTAACAGCCTCAGCTTTTTTTTCAGGCAATACTATTGCTAGTTGATATCGTCCGCCTACCCCAACCACCAAAATACTTGCTAAGGCAAAAAATGAAGTAAACAAAGCAAAATCTTGTTCAGAGTAAAGTCGTGTTAGTAACGGTGAAATAGCAAACGGTAAAACCTGAGCGAGTCCCGTCCCTATCATTTGATAAGAGACATTACTGAGAAATTCTGAATTAAAAATTTTGAATCTCAACATCTTCTGTAATCCAGCGCTAATAATTACTTTATAAAATGGTAGTCTACTTATTAAGTATTTCAGCCTTGCTTTGAACTCCTAATAAAAGTGTTATAAAGATTGCAAAGAAAAGATTGCCTGAAAACCGCGTTAATAAGTTTTCAAATAGAGCCGCAAAAGAAAAAACGAATACAAATGCCATCAATGCAAAATCATGCTTTCTTAAAGAACGTAACGCCAGTGAAAAAAATCCAGCCAAAAAGATTCCTAATCCGATTAGGCCACCTCCTAAGAGAAAATCCAAAAACAAATTATGACTATTATACATTTCCTTTGCAGGTTCATCATAACCTTTAGCAAGATACATCTCTAGTAATTTAGATTCCTTGTTTCCCTCACCAACCCCCAATAACCAGTTATTCTTTATGATCTCAATTGAGGCATCCCATGACAAAATCCTGATTGAGTGTCCATATCTAGCATGCGGGTCAATAACAAAAATTGTATCCGAGATTGTATTTAAGAAAATACTTAATCTGGGATTAACAAGAAAAAATAATAGAATAATAATACAAAATCCCAGAAGATATGCTACTCTGCTTTTTATAGCTGTTTTAATTCTTACTAGACCAAAAACCAAAACCACAAATGAACTAATCAATGCAGCCTTACTCGATAAAAGAAACAATGGTAAAAAAAGAAAGATGTACACAAATACTAAATACTGTTTTGTTGTCTTTCCATAACTATCTCTAAATAGTTCAAAAATAAGAACCTGGGCAAAAACGATATAAAGAGCAAAATAAGTTGAGTCAACAAAATAAGAAAACTCGCCACTGAAAAAATAATTTCCCCCCATCACCGATGATGTTAAAAAATCATAATCGGTATCCTTTAAAACCTTGGCATTAAATATTATTTTACCATTATCGATATTAATTGATCGAACTGAAGCTCTTATTAGACAAATAATTGTTGCCAGAATATTTCCAGCGACAAATGACATATATATTTTATTCTTTAGTTTCGGAAGAAAGTAGTTTAAATTGATGGCAAAAATTATTGGTATTATAATAAGTGTTAATCTCCTTTCAACCAAAGACCACGAACCACCAGTGATCAATACCGATATAAGAAAATAACAAAAAAGTAAGGGTAGAAACCAATGAAATTGAATTACCGGCCATTTTTTCTCCTTAACATGATGATACACGGAATAAAGAATAATAGCAGCAATTGTTATGTTAACAAAACTTCTGGTGAAAGGAAGCGCAAACAAGAGAATTAATATACCAATGTCTTCCTTGTCAATATGATTATTAGTTAAAATCCCCTGAAGATAGTTGCCAATCATAAATCAATGCGAGTAACCACTCATTCCGTTTGGGCTTTAATATACCACTCTATCGTCTTCATAATCCCACTTTCAAAATTCTCTTCTGCTTTCCAACCAAGATCTTTCTCAAGTTTTGACGCATCAATAGCATACCGTTTATCATGACCAGCACGATCTTTTACAAACGTAATTTGCTCTTTATAAGACTTTCCATTTTTACTTGGACTATTTGAGTCCAGAATAGAACAAATGGCATCTACAATCTGAAGGTTAGTCCGTTCATTTCTTCCACCAATGTTATACGTTTCTCCGCTCACTCCTTTATGAAATGCCAAGTCTATTCCCTTGGCATGATCCAATACATACAGCCAGTCGCGCACGTTAAGTCCATCCCCATAAATAGGTATTGGTTGATTAGACAATGCTTTTCGAATAATGGTTGGAATTAATTTTTCATTGTGTTGCTTAGGCCCGTAGTTATTTGAGCAATTGGTTGTCACCACATTCATTCCATAGGTATGGAAATAGCTTCGAACTAAAAGATCGCTGCTTGCTTTTGATGCCGAATACGGGCTATTAGGAGAATACGGTGTTTTTTCTGTAAACAATCCTTCCTTACCCAATGTGCCGTACACTTCATCAGTAGAGACATGCAAAAAACGATTGTCTCCTTTTCCATCCTTTACTTCGAAAGAGGAATTCATCCAATTCTTGCGCGCAACGTCCAACAATGTGAATGTGCCATTGATGTTTGTTCTTACAAAGGCCTCCGGCCCTGATATAGAATTATCGACATGCGATTCAGCTGCAAAGTGGATCACTCCTGATATAGTATGTTTTTCAAATATTGACTCTACAAGTTGTCGATCACAAATATCTCCTTTCACAAATGTGTATCGAGGATTGCCTTCAACTTCTTTCAGATTGTCAAGATTGCCTGCATAAGTCAATAGATCAAGATTGATCACATGCAACTCTTTATTACTCTTAATAAAATAGGGAATAAAATTTGAGCCAATAAAACCAGCTCCACCGGTAACTAAAATATTCTTCATTTAAAATTCAACGTTTGCTTCTGTTAACAATGGATGTTTTTTATCCTTTTCTGAAAGTATAATGTCGGCAGCATCTACTTTCCAATCTATTGCCAAGGCCGGATCGCTGAAAAGTATTCCACGATCTGAATCAGGGTGATAATATTCATCGCATTTGTAAAATACTTCAGCATGATCGCTAAGAGTAATAAATCCATGCGCAAAGCCCTTTGGTACCAACACCTGCTTTTTATTTTCTGCTGATAATTCCACAGAGAAATGCTTTCCAAATGTCTTTTCCTTCGTCCGTAAATCAACCACTACATCTAAGATTACTCCGCTCAATACACGCACCAATTTAGATTGTGCATAAGGCGCCACTTGATAATGTAATCCCCGCAATACTCCCTTCCTTGAACTTGATTGATTGTCTTGAACAAAATTTAATTCGATACCTGCCTGTAGAAGGGTTCTGCGACTAAATGATTCCATAAAATATCCTCTTTCATCACCTAAAACCTTTGGTTGCAGGATAAATAAATCTTTAAACCCCGTAGAAACTATCTCCATACTTACCTACCGGAATTTTCTTTCATTCATGATTTTCATCAGGTACTGGCCATATTGATTCTTCAATAGCGGTTTTGCTAATTCCGAGAGTTGATCTTTTGAGATGTATCCTTTCTTAAAAGCTATCTCTTCAAGGCAGGCAACCTTCAATCCTTGTCTTTCTTCAATAGATTCAACAAAATTAGAGGCTTGCAACATCGATTGATGTGTGCCGGTATCTAGCCAGGCCATTCCCCGACCCAATAACTTTACTGTAAGAGTTTCTTCTTCTAAATAGATTCTATTCAAATCAGTTATCTCTAACTCACCTCGAGATGATGGCTTTACTTGCTTTGCTTTCTCCACAACTGTGTTATCGTAGAAATACAAACCAGTAACCGCATAATTGGACTTGGGCTCTGTAGGTTTTTCTTCTATTGATATGACTTTGTCATCGTCATCAAATTCAACTACACCATACCGTTGTGGGTCACTTACATAATACCCAAATACAGAAGCCCCTTTTTGAATTTTGTTGGCTTGTTCCAGCAATCCTGAAAAACCGTATCCATAAAAAATGTTATCACCCAACACAAGACAAACAGAGTCCCCATTCAGAAAAGTTTCGCCAATTAAAAAAGCTTGAGCCAAGCCATCGGGTGAAGGCTGAACTCTGTATTCTAACTTTAATCCGATTTGTGAACCATCACCTAGAAGAGATTCAAAGAGTGGCAGATCCTGTGGAGTTGAGATTATCAGAATTTCCCGAATGTTAGCGAGCATGAGCACCGACAAGGGATAATAAATCATCGGCTTATCATAAATAGGCAAAATCTGCTTTGAGATTGCTTTTGTCAATGGATAAAGGCGCGTCCCCGACCCACCCGCTAAAATAATACCCTTCATTAAAATCTCATTTTGAGCGCAAATGTACAAAAATTAGGGTGTAATGAGACTTTATTGAGCAGCCCGAATTTGATGAGCAAGCTCAATGGAAGGCTTTGCATCTTTTAAACCAAAGCCATTGCCTTTTAATATCTCATGATAGCTAAGTGTGTGCAAATCTGTAAACCCATCACTAAACTCAATCTCACGATTATCCATCTTCAGAGATCGGAAAGTCCGCTTGCCTTGTTCCTTAACAGGCTCGGGCAAATGATTTTCGTTTATACTTAAGAACCAGTTTATTCTTGCCCGGCTCATTTCAAGATAACCTGATGCATGATCGGTTTCATATTTGTCAATCTCAACTTTTTTAAGATCACCAAAAATCCAAAGCAACATATCAAAAAAGTGTATACCTATGTTGGTTGCAATACCACCTGATTTACTCTCATCGCCTTTCCAACTATGATGATACCACATACCTCGTGAAGTGATATACGTTAAATCAACATCAAAAATTTTGTTTGTTTTATCAGCCAGAACTTCTTCTCGTAATTTGATAATAGCAGGATGCAAACGAAGTTGTAGTATAGTATAGACTTTTTTTCCTGTTTCTATTTCTATTTCTTCAAGCGCCTCAACATTCCAAGGATTAAGTACTAGGGGTTTTTCGCAAATAGCATCCGCTTGCTGCCGCAACGCAAATCTAATGTGAGAATCGTGCAGATAGTTTGGTGAACAAATGCTAACGTAATCAACCGGCTTACCTTGTCTTTTAAGTTTATCAATATGCCGGTCAAATCGCTCAAACTCAGTAAAGAAGTCAGCATGCGGAAAATAGCTATCTATGATGCCGACACTATCAAACTTATCCATAGCGGCCACAAGATGATTACCTGTATCCTTAATCGCCTTCAGGTGTCTTGGAGCAATGAAACCAGCGGCCCCTATCAATGCAAAATTCTTCATTTATAACTTAGTTACTTTTCCTTCTTTCAATTCATATTTTTCCTGGCTTTCACTGCAAACAGCTAAACCATTCTTATCAAAATTAAGTTTATGTCCGAACTCACTCATCCAACCAGTTTGCTTCGCTGGGTTCCCAATCACCAACGCATAATCTGGCACATCCTTAGTTACAACCGCACCCGCACCAATAAAAGCATATCGACCAATATCATGTCCGCATACAATGGTGGCATTTGCACCAATGGAGGCTCCTTTCTTCACCGTTGTTTTTGCGTATTCATTTTTACGATTGACTGCACTGCGTGGATTAATCACATTCGTGAAAACCATAGACGGACCAAGAAACACGTCATCCTCACAAATTACGCCTGTATAGATTGAAACGTTGTTTTGAACTTTCACATTCTTGCCCAAGATAACTTGTGGTGAGATTACTACGTTCTGACCAATGTTACAGTTCTCACCAATTTTGCAATTGGGCATAATGTGCGAGAAGTGCCAGATTTTTGTTCCTGCTTCAATCTCACAGCCTTCATCAATTACTGCTGTTTCGTGCGCAAAGTATTTTTTTGAATCAGGCATAATTTGGAAAATCTTTGATTGCATCACAAATGTAAAACAATTGATCTTCTGTCATTTCTGTATGAATTGGCAAAGAGATAACTGTCTTAGACAACTCCTCTGTTACATGAAAAGATCCAATAGGGTATTCCGAACTTGAATATGCCTTTTGAAGATGCAATGGTACAGGGTAATAAATCATTGTAGGGATTCCGCGCTCCTCTAAGAATACTTTAAACTGATCTCGATCAATCCCTTTAGTTTTTATCGTGTATTGATGAAATACATGCGTTGACTTTGAATACCGAAAGGGAGTTTCTAAAGAATCAACAGTTGATAATTCCTTATCATAAAAATCAGCCACCTTCCTTCTCCTTGATTCATACTCATTTAGATATTTCAATTTTACCTCTAAGACGGCTGCTTGCAGAGTGTCTAATCTACTGTTGACACCAATGCTATCATGATGATACTTTATCTTTTGCCCGTGATTGGCAATCATTTTTATTTTTTCGGCCAACGATTTATTTTGCGTAAAGAGGGCTCCACCATCTCCAAAGCAGCCTAAATTTTTAGAAGGAAAAAAGGAAGTGCATCCAATGGTACCCATTGTTCCTGCTTTTAATTTTTTTCCATCAGAAAATGTATACTCTGCCCCCAGTGCTTGAGCAGCATCTTCAATTACATGAATATGATGTTTCTTCGCAATAGATAATATGGATTCCATATCTGCGCATTGTCCGTATAGATGCACAGGTACAATGGCAAATGTCTTATCCGTAATTTTTCCCTCAATCTGATTTACATCAATGTTAAAATCCTCACGATTCACATCGACAAACACAGGTTTCAATCCTAACAAAGCAATTACTTCTGCCGTAGCCACATAGGTGTGGACCGGGAGAATAACTTCATCGCCAGTTTTGCAGCCTAATGCCATCATAGCTATTTGAAGTGCATCTGTCCCATTGGCACATGGAATCACTGCCTCGGAATTCAGGAAGCTTCCGAGTGCATCTGCAAATTGCTTTACATGCGGACCTTGAATAAATGCGGTAGAATCTAATACCTCTTGAATGGCCTGATCAATCTCTTCTTTGATTCGAAGATATTGGGTGTGCAAATCGGCCATCTTGATTTTTTCCATAATATTGATCAGATATTTCTTAGTTTCTTTTCCCATTGCCAGGCGTGCAGCAGCGATTGACCAAGGTCATATTTTGTTTGCCAGCCAAATGCATGATGTATTTTCTTGGGATCGGCATACACTTTTTCTACATCCCCAGATCTACGCGGACCAATAGAATAATTTAAGTTTACTCCTGTTACTTCAATAAATTTTTTAACTAACTCCAATACAGAAACTCCGATGCCTGTACCTAAATTAAAAGCATCGTAGAAATTTTCTTTCTGCTTATTCAAATAGTCGATTGCTTTAACGTGTGCACTTGCCACATCACTTACGTGGATAAAGTCTCGCACACACGAGCCATCGGATGTATCATAGTCATCTCCAAACACAGTAAGCTTTTCACGAACCTTAGCAGCCGTTTGAGTAACATAGGGCACGAGATTGTTTGGAACACCTATCGGCAATTCACCAATTAATGAACTTGGATGTGCTCCGATGGGATTGAAATATCTTAACGACACCACTCGAAATCCTTCTTTGGCAACCTCCTCTAAAATTTGCTCACACACTTGTTTAGTTGAACCATATGGAGATTCAGCTTTTTTGAAGGGAGCCGATTCATCTACGGGAATGTGATCGGGCTGACCATAAACCGTGCAAGAAGATGAAAAGATCAAATCCTTTACCTGATGAACTTTCATTACATCCAGCAAAGTAATTAGAGAGCCTACATTATTCTTATAATACGAGAGCGGCTTTACAACGGATTCATTAACAGATTTGAATGCAGCAAAATGAATGACAGAAGAAAATTTGTTCTGAGAAAACAACTGATTGAGACTTTCCGAGTCTAAGCAATCAATCTTATGGAAATCAATCTTAGTTCCTGTAATTGCTTCAACCCCCTCAATGATTTTGTACTCGCTTCTTTCCAGATTATCAACAACGGTAACCTTATTTCCTGCTTCCATTAACTCAACAACCGTATGCGAGCCAATGTACCCGGCACCTCCAGTAACCAAAACATGATTTGTACTTTTCATAATCTACAAACGCGCTGTTATCAAAGATTTATCCAGGAATCCCTTCACATCATAAACAATTGTATTGTTATTTTTTAACGAAGGCCAATTTAAAGAAGCAAACTCGACATGACTTACGGCTAAAACAATGGCCGAATATTTTTTATTAAGTTCTTTGACTAAATCTAAATCATACTCATGCTTAACCTCTTTGGCATCAGCATGTGGATCAAACACCTCCACATCGGCACCAAAACTTTGTAACTCGCGAATTACATCAATCGCACGGCTGTTTCTTATGTCGGGGCAATTCTCTTTGAATGTAATACCCAGCACCAACACTTTCGCTTTATTAACGGGTAAATCATTTTGAGTCATCAATTTGATTACTCGGCTTGCAATATGAACTCCCATGTTGTCATTGATTCTTCGACCGGCCAATATCACTTGTGGATGATAACCTAAGCTATCCGCCTTATAGGTTAAATAGTATGGGTCGACACCAATGCAATGGCCACCTACTAAGCCTGGTTTATAAGGGAGAAAATTCCATTTGGTACCGGCCGCTTCAAGCACCTCATGCGTATCAATTCCCATCTTTTCAAAGATGAGTGAAAGTTCATTTACGAAGGCAATATTAATATCGCGCTGCGAGTTTTCAATCACTTTGGCTGCTTCAGCTACTTTAATGCAAGAAGCTTTATGTGTTCCTGCTTTAATAATCTTTTTATATAGCAGGTCTACTTTTTCTGCGATCGTAGGATTGCTACCACTCGTAACCTTTTTAATATTGGGTAAACGATGTTGTTTGTCGCCAGGATTGATCCGCTCAGGTGAATAGCCACAGAAAAAATCAACATTGAATTTCAAACCACTTACCCTTTCAAGCACAGGCACACAATCTTCCTCGGTACAGCCTGGGTATACAGTGGATTCGTAAATAACGATATCACCCTTCTTCAATACTTTACCCACTGTTTCACTTGCTTTGATGAGCGGAGTGAGGTCAGGTGTTTTATATTCATCAACAGGAGTAGGTACCGTAACAATAAAATGATTTACAGTTCTTAAATCTTCAAGGTGAGCAGTAAAAGTCAGCTTTGAAGAAATTGCAAATTCGGCTTTGTCTACTTCAAGCGTTCTATCATGGCCATTCCTTAATTCATCAATTCGCGATTGATTAATATCAAATCCAACTACCTCCAAAATTTTCCCAAATTCCACTGCAAGTGGAAGACCAACATATCCCAAACCGATAACTCCAATTTTCTCCATCTTTTAAAGCTTTACCTTATAATAATCCAAATACCAATCAATGAAATTTGCGACTCCAATTTCAATAGGAGTTGAAGGTTTAAAATTAATCTCCTTAGCCAAATCATCAACATCCGCTAATGCATCCGGCACATCGCCTTCCTGCATGGGTAAAAGATTTTTTATTGCCTTTCGGCCAAGTTTTTCCTCAATGATTTCGATATACCGTAATAATTCCACTGTGCTGTTATTTCCTACATTATAAATTCTATAGGGAGCAAAGCTTGTTGCAGGATTGGGATTTAATGCGTTCCAATTTTCATCAGGTAGTGCAACTTTAGGAATAAGCCTCACAATACTCTCAACAAGATCATCCACATACGTAAAGTCCCGCTTCATTTTTCCATTGTTGTAAACGTTTATTGGCTTACCTGCCAAAATTGCTTTGGTGAAAATGAATAGAGCCATATCAGGTCGGCCATAAGTGCCATAAGCAGAGAAAAAACGCAAGCCCGTTGTAGGTATACTATATAGGTTAGAATAAGCGTGAGCCATCAACTCATTACTTTTCTTGGACACTGCATACAACGCAAGTGGGTGATCGACATTGTCTTGCGTAGAGAAAGGCATCTTCTTATTGGCGCCATAGACCGAACTCGATGAAGCATATAAAAGGTGTTTAACTGGATAGTGTCTACAAGCCTCCAATATATTCAAAAAGCCAGTAATGTTACTTTCCAAGTAAGTATATGGATTGGTAATTGAGTGACGGACTCCTGCCTGAGCCGCCAGATTAACAACATAGTCAAATTGAGATGTTGAAAAGAGTTTATCGAGAGATTCTTTGTCCTGTAAATCAATATTATGAAATGAAAAATTATCTGACGCTATTAGAATCGACAGCCTTGATTCTTTCAAATTGACATCGTAATAATCATTCAGATTATCCAGGCCAATCACCGTATAACCAAGCGATAGTAGTTGCTTTGATAAATGGAATCCAATAAATCCGGCAGCACCGGTGACGAGTATCTTAGCAGACATCACAAAACAAAAATTTGCGACAAAAGTACGCCAATTCTGATTAGATTTGCTGTAAAATTAAAAACGTTTCTAAATGGCTGAGGCTCAAAATCAATTGAACAATTCCGATGAAATTGATTTGTTGGAATTGCTTGCAAAGATAGTAATCACCATTAAAAGCAATATCCTATCAATTATTATAGCTTTTGTAATAGGTTCTATTTTAGGGTTAGGCTACTACCAATTTGTGCCCAAAGTCTATGAAAGCAAAATGATACTGCTTTCAGATATTCTTACATCCTCGTATAGCGAGAGAATTACTGAAAGTTTAAATAATTTAATTAAAGAGGGTAATAAGGAAGTCTTATCTAATAGGCTTGGGATTGAGGAAAAGGAGGCATCCTCAATCACTAAAATTGAGATTGAAAGCGTTAAACAAGAAAACAAGGAAACTGAATCTGAAAGTGCAACATTTATTATCACTGTAGGTACTAAGGACAAAACAATATTGCCAAACCTACAAGAAGGCCTTATTAACCATCTGAGAAATAATGAATATGTAAAAATACGCGTAAGACAAAGACAGGATTTTTATAAAGCGATGATTGAAAAAGTGGGGATCGAAATTAATTCTTTGGACAGCCTGAAGAGGCGGTTATTCTCAGGCCAGCCAATCTATTCTAAAAGTTCTGAAATGATGTTGGTAGACCCCACCAACATCTACTCCAAAATCATTGATTTGAATAAAGAACAGATTGGATATAAAAACTCCCTTGAACTTGTAAATAGCATTCAACTGGTTGAAGGTTTTACTGTGTACAATAAGCCCGTAAGCCCAAAACTTTCAATCTCATTGGTAGCCGGTGCTTCCTTTGGCCTTTTCATGGTAGCTCTACTAATAGGATTTAAGTCTCTGCGTAAAATTGTTAGGCTCTCAGAAGAAAAACTTGCAAACCCTTAAACATCTTTTTCTAAAAGATCTCACACTCGAACTCAGACGAAAGTCTGTTATCTCGGGCTTGCTGCTTTATCTCTTTAGTACTACATTTATTTGCTACCTCACATTTAGTCTCAGGCAAAACCAAATCACGCCTTTGGTTTGGAGCGCTTTGTTTTGGATTACCATTTTGTTTACCACAATTAACACCATCGCTAAAAGTTTTATTGGCGAAAAAAAGGGCCGGGATATTTATTACTTCTCAATTGCTTCAACTGAAGCTATAATCACCTCAAAGATCATCTATAATTTTCTGCTGACCGTAATTTTATCTTTTACAGGCTTTCTCCTATTTACCATACTCCTTAAGAATCCTATTGCCGATTTAGCTTTATTCTGCCTTACCATCGGGCTAGCTTCAATGGGTTTCGCGGCCTCCTTAACACTTCTATCTGGCATTGCCGCAAAAGCTAACAACAGCCACATTTTAATGGCCGTTCTTAGTTTTCCCATTGTTATATCCGTTCTTCTAATCACTATTAAGGTAACAAAGAATTGTATTGATGGGTTGGATCGGTCGGTGAGTACCAACGATCTCATAACATTAATGGCAATAAATTGCGTTGTCACAGCAGCGTCATACCTACTCTTCCCCTATATTTGGCGTAGTTAAGAGTCTTTTCGTAGCGATCTGTTTAAGTTCATGAAAACCTGGTTAAAAATACTTGCCGTAGTTTTAATACTTTATACCATTATCGGTGGATTCCTTTTTTCAGTACCCCGTCTTAATATTGTAAATGAAACCATTCGTGCACTCTATTTCCATGTGCCAATGTGGTTTGGTATGGTTGCCTTATTTCTTGTTTCCACCTATTATTCAATCCAATACTTAAGAAATCCAACTTTCGAAAAAGAAACCTATGCCCTTGAATTTGCTACCACAGGTTTAGTGCTTGGGATGCTTGGTATTTTCACGGGAATGATCTGGGCTAACTACACATGGGGATCACCATGGCACGGAGATCCCAAACAAAATGGTGCAGCCATTTCTCTTTTAGTCTACTTAGCATACTTTGTTCTCAGAGGCTCTGTGGAAAACGAAGATCAACGGGCTAGGTTGAGTGCCGTTTACAATATTTTTGCCTTTTGTGCCATGATCCCCCTTATCTTTATAATTCCGCGAATGACAAGTTCTATGCATCCGGGTAGTGGTGGCAATCCTGGATTCAATATGTATGATCTTGATAGCAGAATGAGAATGGTCTTCTATCCCGCTGTTATTGGTTGGATTTTACTCGGAATTTGGATCGCTACCTTGCGGGTTCGTGTGCGTTTACTCAATGAGAAATTACTCAATCTTGAAAATGAATAGAATAAGTTTTTTTTTACTGTCCATCATTTCTTTTTTTTCGATTTCTGCAACAGCTCAATCAGCAGAAATGGCCGATACCATGCGTTCAGAGGGCAAAATCTATGTGGTGGTTGCAATTCTGCTTGTTATTTTTGCGGGCCTGATAGGATACCTCGTGTTATTGGATCGGAAAGTGACCCGAATTGAAAAAAAAATAGCCGAAAAGGAGTAATATAAGAGTTGTTAAAATTCGACCTTATTAATCATTTACCCTGTAACTTTAGGCGCGAAAAGTTACTCGTATGAAGAAGTCTCATATCATTGCCATTATTGTCATTGCCGCAGCCATCGGAATTATCATTTCCACCACGCGCGATGCCAGTTCGTATGTTTCATTTGACCAAGCCTATCAATTGGCCTCCACCGGAAGCAAAACTCAAATTCACGTGGTGGGTGATTTGAAAAAAGATACTCAAGGAAATATCATCGGATTGGAAAAAAGTGCTGACAAATTATCATTCTCATTTATTTTGGTTGACGAAAATCGAAAAGAACAGAAAGTATATTACAACGAACCCATGCCTGCCGATTTTACCAGATCAGAAAAGGTGGTTGTGATTGGTGGATACCAAAACGAGGTTTTTGTAGCAAGCAAAATTTTATTGAAGTGTCCTTCCAAGTATCAGGAAGAAAAAATTAACGCGAGCATTTGATGCTCCTATATCAAGATAGATTTCTGTGAGTCTGCTAAATAATTATTTATAAATGCATTATTTCATTGGTGACCTGGGTCACCTTTTTGTTATCACATCCCTCGTAACTTCCTTGATCAGTGCCTTTGCATACTGGAAGGCAAACTCGGTTTCGGTCGAACTCAAAGATCCCTGGCTCAAAAATGCCCGACTTGCATTTTATCTGCACAGTGCGGCTGTAATGGGTGTGGTTGTCAGTTTGTTTGTGATTATTTATCAGCACTACTTCGAATATCATTACGCCTACAGTCATTCATCTCTTCACCTTCCGGGAGAATACATGGTTTCTTGTTTTTGGGAAGGTCAGGAGGGAAGTTTTCTTCTATGGATTTTCTGGCAAGCGCTCATTGGTATTTTCCTAATGAATACGCAGCGAGTTTGGGAAGCGCCTGTCATGGTGGTGTTTGGATTGGTACAAGCGTTTCTTGCCTCCATGATTTTGGGAGTTGTTATTCCTTTTATCAACATCAAAATAGGAAGTTCTCCCTTCATCCTGCTTCGTGATGCAATTGATGATCCTATCTTCTCATTACAACCTGACTTTATTCCAAAAGATGGCAGCGGATTAAATCCATTACTCCAGAATTATTGGATGGTGATTCATCCGCCCACCTTGTTTCTAGGTTTTGCACTTACGCTTCCTCCTTTTGCTTTTTGTATTGCGGGATTATGGCAGAAAAAATACTCGGAATGGATTAAGCCTGCGCTGCCTTGGGCATTATTAGGCGGAGCTATTTTGGGATTAGGAATTTTAATGGGTGGGTATTGGGCTTATGAAACACTCAACTTTGGCGGATATTGGAATTGGGATCCTGTTGAGAACGCGGTGTATGTTCCCTGGCTGGTGCTTATTGCTGCCATCCACACCATGATCATTTATAAAAATAATAAGACTGCTTTGAAGAGTGCTATGATTCTAAACATTGCGGTTTTCGTTCTTATTCTTTATTCAACATTTCTTACTCGCAGTGGAATTTTAGGCGATGCCTCTGTGCATTCATTTACCGATCTGGGGCTATCCGGTCAGTTATTGATTTACATGCTGTTCTTTACAGTAGCTGCAATTTTACTTGCTGCCGTTAGATGGAAAGATGTTCCGACTTCAGAAAAAGAAGCATCTATTTACTCCAAAGAATTCTGGATTTTCTTAGGGGCTATCACGCTTTGCCTGATGGGATTTCAAGTGTTGTTACCAACTTCCATTCCCGTATACAATAAAATAATAGAACTATTTGGTGGCGAATCGAACATGGCGCCTCCGGCCGATCAAATTGGGTTTTACTCTAAATTTCAACTCTGGTTTGGCGTTTTAGTTGCCCTAATCTCAGGAACGGGCCAGTTTTTTTGGTGGAAACGGATGGACAAAGGCACTCTAAAAAAAGAAATCCTTCCTCCGGTACTGATTTCACTAATTATTTTTGTGATCATCATTTCCGTTGTAAAAATCTATGAACCAGCCTATGTGGTTGTAACCCTGGCAGGGGTTTATCTAATTGTTTCAAATCTAAAAGTTCTTTTCTCAGTTATAAAAGTCAATGCCTCATTATCGGGCGGAGCTTTGGCACACATCGGCATCGGCATGATGCTTATTGGTATCATGTTTTCAGCAGGCTACTCCAATGTTGTTTCATTGAATAACACTGGCATGCTCATCTCTAAAGACTTGCCAACTGAATTTAATCGCGACAATTTATTGTTGTTCCTCAACGAACCTCGCTCAATGGCCGGGTACGACATCGAATACCTGGGTGAACGGGTTGAGCCAAGAAAGGTGAATGGTTACGTCAGCAAAAATGATATTGACCTTACCATGGATCCGTATAAGGTAATTGCCACAAAGGATATTATGTTTAATGGCAAGAAAATCCTCAATGCAAAAGATACTTTCGAGATCAATCCTGAAAATACTTATTACGAAATCGAATTACGGAAAGGTGGAAAGGTAGAAGCCATTCTATATCCACGTGTTCAAATCAATCCAGCCATGGGTGGGTTTGTTGCTTCCCCAGATATCAAACGAAATATTTCTCGCGATCTGTACACCCATGTTTCATTACCCATGAATCGTGAGGAAGAACCTGAGTGGAGTGAGACCGAAGAAATCAGAACTCGCCTGAATCAACAATTTTTTGTGAATGATTATGTGGCCGTACTGGAAGAAGTTAACCGCATCTATGAAATCGAAGGATTCAAACTTTCTGATGAGGATGTGGCCGTGAAAGCTAAAATCAAAGTAAGTGGCGAACGTGATTCTTATTATGCTGATCCTATTTTCCTCATCAAAGACAAAGCTCAGGTAGGCAGAATCTCCTCAGAGATAAATGATTTAGGCGTTCGAATTACCTTACTCAACATTCATCCCGACACGAACGAATTTAGCCTGGGTCTTAACACCCGCCAAAAAGACTGGGTAATAATCAAAGCGATGGAAAAACCATTAATCAATATTTTGTGGCTAGGTACCGGAGTGCTGATGGTTGGATTTTCAATGGCGATGGTACGCAGGTTTCGTGAGCATCGAAAATGATTTTTTTAAACCACGGAGGCACTAAGTCGCAAAGAAATAATTTAAGCTTGACCTAATCTGTGAATCTGTGGCTTTTCAATTCTCAAATATTCTGCTTCTTCAGTTCATCTACCGCATACGCACACGCTCTGGCCGTCATCGCCATATAAGTTAGAGACGGATTCACACACGAAGAAGAAACCATAAACGATCCATCGGTTATAAATACATTCTTCACTTCATGCATTTGATTGAATTGATTTAACACCGAGGTCTTGGCATCGCGCCCCATGCGCGCGCTACCCATCTCATGATTTGCATTTCCCGGAAAGGAGATAGTAGCATACGACCTTACATTCTTATACCCAACTGCTTCCAGCATTTCGGCCATAGAATCTGCCATATCCTTCTGCATCACTTTTTCGTTCTCTTTAAACTCAACATTCATATCGAGCGTAGGTCTTCCAAACTTGTCTTTCAAATTAGTATTGAGTGTAATCCTATTATCCTCGTACGGTAAGCATTCGCCAAAACCACCAAAACCAATGCCCCATCCTGATGGGCTTTGTAAATCTTCCTTTAACTCAGCTCCTATTTTCAAATCATTGTTTCCCCGACTCCAACCTCCACGACTTGCACCACCCTGGTAGCCAAATCCACGGATATAATCCTTTCGCTTGTCACTCAGATTTCTAAACCGAGGAACATAAATACCATTGGGCCTGCGTCCGTAATAGTATTGATCCTCAAAACCATCCACTTGTGCATTCGCGCCCACACCTTTGTGATGATCCATTATGTTGCGTCCTACCTGATCGCTTCCATTTCCCAACCCATTGGGAAAACGATTGGATGTTGAATTCAAAAGAATGTAGGCAGTGGCAATGGTAGATGCATTCAGGAAAATAATTTTAGAGTAGAACTCAAGCACCTCGTTGGTCTCGGTATCAACAATTTCAACACCTGTTGCTTTTCCACTTTGTTCGTCATACAATACTTTATTAACAAGCGAATTTGATCGCAAGGTTAAATTGCCAGTCGCGAAAGCAGCAGGCAACGTGCTGGCATTCGTACTAAAGTAAGCTCCATACGGGCATCCTCTGTGGCATAAATTTCGATACTGACAAACTCCCCTTCCTTTTACAGGTTCCGTAAGATTTGCAGTTCTTCCAATCGTAATTTTTCTGTCGGGATAAGCACTTGCCATTCTGCTTTTAAAATCCTTCTCTACGCAGTTCATCTCCATGGGTGGCAAGAAATTACTATCCGGTAAATGGGGAATTCCTTCTTTCTGTCCGCTTATGCCAACAACTTTTTCAACATAGTCGTACCAGGGTGCAATGTCCTTATATCTAATGGGCCAATCCACTGCTATACCGTCTTTCTTGTTTGCTTCAAAATCCAAATCACTCCAGCGATAACACTGACGAGCCCATAATAATGATCTTCCACCTACTACATCCGCGCGTATCCAATCATAGCGTTTTACTTCGGTGTAGGGATTCTCTAGATCGTTGATATAAAAATGTTTGTTATCTCCTCCATAAGAATAATGGCGATCTTGAATATGGCAGCGCTTTTTATCCTCAACGGTCAACTGTCCCCTATTTTCTAATTGCCACGGGTCCATTGCGGTCGTTGGATAATTAGGATGCTCTACTGTTTTGCCCCGCTCAAGCATTAATACTTTTAAACCCTTCTCGCAAAGTTCTTTGGCTGCCCAACCACCACTAATTCCTGAACCCACCACGATTGCATCGTATGTATTTTCATCGTCTGCCTTAATATTAAGATTCATTGGTTAACTTTTTATAATTGTCTTTCATAATTCGACTTTAAATCTTTTAAAAAAATATCTTTTATGCATAACCTTCCGAATAAAAGTAAGGGATCGATCAGGTAAAACCTGAAATACTGATTATTTTTGCGGGATTTATCCATACTCTAACAGCCACTATGCCCAGAGATCGCAGTATTCGTTCCGTACTTATCATAGGTAGCGGCCCTATTATTATTGGTCAAGCGTGTGAATTTGACTATGCCGGGTCACAAGCCGCTCGCTCCCTCCGCGAAGAAGGGATTGAAGTAATCCTAATCAACTCAAATCCGGCAACTATCATGACGGATAAAGTGACTGCGGATCACATTTATCTTAAACCTCTAGAGAAAAAATCAATTCGCGAAATTCTTGAAAAGCACCATATCGATGCCGTGTTGCCCACAATGGGTGGACAAACCGCACTAAATCTTTGCATTGATTGCGAAAAAGCAGGCATCTGGGAAAACTATGGTGTAAAAATTATAGGTGTTGATATTAACGCGATTGAAACCACAGAAGACCGCGAAAAATTCAGGTTAAAAATGCTTGAAATTGGCGTGGGCGTTTGTAAAGGTGCCACCGCTACCTCCTTTTTGGAAGGAAAGGAAATTGCTCAGGAAATCGGATTTCCGCTTGTAATACGTCCTTCTTTTACCCTTGGTGGAACAGGTGGAGGTTTTGTTGAACGAGCAGAAGATTTTGATGCGGCACTAAACCGTGGATTGCACGCTTCACCTACTCACGAAGTGCTTGTTGAGCAAAGCATCATGGGTTGGAAAGAATATGAGCTAGAGCTTTTGCGCGATGGAATAGGAAACGTAATTATTATCTGTTCGATTGAGAATTTCGATCCGATGGGAATTCATACAGGCGACTCTATTACCGTTGCTCCCGCCATGACGTTACCCGATACCGTCTATCAAAACATGCGCGATCTGGCAATCAGGATGATGAATGCAATCGGAAAGTTTGCAGGTGGCTGTAATGTTCAGTTTTCTGTGAATCCAGAGAATGACGATATAATTGGTATTGAAATTAACCCTCGGGTATCACGCTCTTCGGCCTTGGCTTCAAAAGCTACCGGTTATCCCATTGCAAAAATTGCCGCCAAACTTGCCATTGGTTATAATCTTGATGAGTTGAAAAACGCAATCACCGGAACAACCACGGCTTATTTTGAACCTGCACTTGATTATGTGATTGTGAAAATTCCACGCTGGAATTTTGATAAGTTTCATGGAGCCGATCGCAGACTCGGATTGCAAATGAAATCGGTGGGTGAAGTAATGGGTATTGGAAGAAACTTTCAGGAAGCCTTACAGAAAGCCTGTCAATCATTAGAGATCAGAAGAAATGGCTTGGGTGCTGATGGCAAAGAAGTAACTGATCAGGAGGACTTACTTTATAGTTTAAAAAATCCAAGCTGGAATAGACTGTTTCATATTTACGATGCCATGAAACTTGGCATCTCAATGAAAACCATTTTGAACTTAACCAAAATTGATAAATGGTTTCTGGAACAAATCTGGGAGTTGATTGAAATAGAAAAAGAGATTGAAGGATATGATCTTCAAACTATTCCCGTTGAGTTGATGCGCAAAGCCAAAGAGAAAGGATATGCGGATCGTCAGATTGCACACTTATTCGATTGCTTTGAAAGTGAAGTGCATGCAAGACGCAAAGAGATGGGTATTACCCGTGTTTACAAAATGGTGGATACCTGTGCAGCTGAGTTTGAAGCGAAAACGGCTTACTATTATTCCTCATTCGATACTGAGAATGAATCAATCGTAACTAATAAGAAGAAAGTCATTGTTCTAGGCTCAGGTCCTAATCGTATCGGACAGGGAATTGAGTTTGATTATTCATGTGTGCATGGAATTCTGGCTGCTAAGGAAGCAGGCTATGAAGCGATCATGATTAATTGCAATCCAGAAACAGTTTCAACAGATTTTGATATTGCCGATAAACTTTATTTCGAACCAGTTTTCTGGGAACATCTTTGGGATATTATTCAGCACGAAAAGCCCGAGGGTGTAATCGTTCAGTTGGGAGGACAAACTGCTCTTAAGCTTGCAGAAAAACTTCAGAAGAACGGAATAAAAATAATGGGTACTTCCTTCGATGCATTAGATTTAGCCGAAGACAGAGGGAGTTTCTCATCACTCCTTAAAGAGTTAAATATTCCTTATCCTGAATTTGGTGTGGCTACAAATGCCGATGAAGCATTGGAAGCATCCAAAACAATTGGGTTTCCACTTCTTGTTCGTCCGTCCTATGTGTTAGGTGGACAAAGTATGAAGATTGTGATCAACGAAAAGGAATTAGAGAATCACATTCTTGATATCTGGAAGCACTTACCTGAAAACAAAGTGTTGCTTGATCATTTTCTTGAAAATGCCATCGAGGCAGAAGCTGATGCGATTTGTGATGGTGAAGATGTTTATATCATCGGCATCATGCAACATATTGAACCTGCCGGAATTCATTCTGGTGATTCGTATGCCGTGTTGCCTCCTTATAATCTTGGTGATTTAGTTATTAAGCAGATTGAAACGTTTACAAAACGAATTGCAATTGCTTTAAAAACTGTTGGCTTGATCAATATTCAGTTTGCAATCAAGAACGATAAGGTATATATCATTGAAGCAAATCCACGCGCATCACGCACCGTACCTTTCATTTGCAAAGCATATGACGAACCGTATGTAAACTATGCAACCAAAGTAATGTTGGGCGATAAAAAGGTGAAGGATTTTAATTTTAACCCAACTAAAAAGGGCTATGCGATTAAAGTTCCTGTCTTCTCATTCAATAAATTCCCGGATGTAAACAAGGAATTAGGCCCAGAAATGAAGTCGACCGGAGAGGCAATCTATTTTATTGATGATTTAATGGATGATTATTTCATGAATATCTATTCTGAACGAAATCTGTACTTAAGCCGATGAGGTTGAATAAATTCAAACTAATATCTTTGAAATAGCGTTTACCAAAAAAACATTGTTCAAATGACCAGGTTTCTTCTCATTCTCGCCCTTGTGGGTTACGTTTTATATAAAGTAGGAGGGTTTTTCTTTAAGGTAGGTGCTGCATCGCAGCAACCAAGACAACAAAGGCCCCAAGGAAATGTTCATGTAGATTCAGCTCCAAAGAAAGATAAAGATAGTCACATAAAAGGTGGTGAATACATCGACTACGAAGAGGTAAAATAATTATTGATCTTCACCACGCAGGCACTGAGGCATGAATAAGATTTAATCTGCTAATTATCTAAACCGCAACTCAGTGCCTCCGTGTCTCGGTGGTAAGTTCTAAATTGAAAAAATTGAAAATTCATTTCTATAAATACGAAGCAACCGGCAACGATTTTGTCATTATCGATAATCGCATAGGCTCTTATTCTTTTTCTTCAGCTCAAATTCAAAAAATTTGTGATCGCAGATTTGGGGTCGGTGCCGATGGGCTTATCCTTATTGAAAAACATCCGACACTGGACTTCAATTTAAACTATTACAATAGCGATGGTTCGCAAAGTTTGTGCGGCAATGGGAGTCGCGCAGCAGTGCAAATGGCGGCAAGCTTGGGTTTACTATCTGATAAGACTGAATTCAATGCTTATGATGGTGCGCATCAGGCAGAGTTGTTGAACACTGGAATCGTTCGATTAAAGATGAATCCGGTAACGGAAGTAAAAAAAACTGGTGACGATTATTTTATTAATACTGGATCACCACATCACCTCAAGTTTGTAAAAACGGTTGATGATTATCCTGTTTTCGAAGAAGGTCGAAAAATCCGCCACAGCGAAAATTATAAACCGGGTGGCACGAATGTGAACTTTATCCAATTGCTTGAAAATAATGCCATCTCTGTGCGTACTTACGAGCGAGGCGTGGAGGACGAAACCTTTTCGTGTGGAACGGGCGTTACAGCCGCAGCTCTTGCTGCTTCTTTTCACGGTTATACTTCACCAGTTCAGGTAAAAGTAAAAGGTGGAAACTTATCCGTTGAGTTTAAAATCGGACAGGCAGGCACATTTAGTGATATTTTCCTAATCGGCCCTGCCAAAATGGTATTCGAGGGCGACTTGGAGCTATAATTGCACCCCGAAATCCTTAAATTTACGACCCTTTTTACCGGTTAATTGTTGGTTCAATTTCGATGCAGGCAAAATCCTAAGTCGCTCCTGAAATAACAAACCAAAAAACGATAACGACTCATGTTAAAACTGCTTGCAAAAATTTTTGGCGATAAATCTCAGAAAGACATCAAACGCATGATGCCTTTGGTGGAAGAAACAAAACGTGAGGGCGAACTTCTTACCTCCATTTCAAATGATGAACTGCGAGCCAAGACCAGAGAAATCCAGAATCATATTAATGAATTTCTAAAACCAATTGATGATCAAATTGGTGGCATTCGTCAGCGGTTGTTAGATCATCCTGAATTAGACATCACGGAAAAGGAGTCCCTTTTTGCGCAAATTGATAAACTTGAAGTAGATCGGAATAAAGATCTCGAAAAAGTTTTGTTAGAGGTTTTACCAAAAACATTCGCCATTGTGCGCGAAACAGCAAGGAGATTTAAAGAGAATGAATTTTTAGAAGTTACAGCAACAGAACAAGACCGAATCTTTGCCGCAAAACATCCCAACATAAAAATATCTGGCGACAAAGCTCAGTGGTCGCGCCAATGGCTTGCGGCCGGTAATATGATTTCGTGGGACATGGTACACTACGATGTTCAGATCATTGGTGGTATTGCATTGCACGAAGGCAACGTGGCCGAGATGGCAACGGGTGAAGGAAAAACATTAGTAGCTACTTTCCCCGCATTTCTAAACGCACTTGCAAAACGTGGTGTTCATATTGTAACCGTAAACGATTATTTGGCGAAACGCGATAGCGAATGGATGGCTCCATTATTTCAGTTTCATGGACTTACTATTGATTGCATCGACAAGCATGAACCGAACTCATTAGAGAGACGAAATGCCTACCGTGCCGATATTACCTACGGAACGAACAATGAATTTGGTTTTGACTACCTGCGGGATAACATGGCGCGCGAACCAGAAGAACTTGTTCAGCGTGGTCATCATTATGCTATGGTGGATGAGGTGGACAGTGTGTTAATTGATGAAGCCCGAACTCCGCTTATTATCTCAGGCCCTGTGCCTCGTGGCGATGAACATGAGTTTTATGATCTCAAGCCTCGGATTTCAAAACTCGTTGAAGCACAAAAGAAACTCGTAAATCAATACCTGAATGATGCTAAAAAACAATTAGCAGAAGGAATGGATAAAGATGGAGGAACCGCCTTGTTTCGTGCCCATCGCGCCATGCCTAAATACAAGCCGTTGATCAAACTGCTTAGCGAAACAGGGATGAAAAATGTTCTACAGAAAACTGAAAACTTCTATCTGCAGGACAACAAGAAAATGATGCCCGAGGCGGATCAGCCTTTATACTTTGTTATTGATGAAAAAGACAACAGTGTCGATCTTACTGATAAGGGAATTGACTTGATTACAGGTGAAGGTGAAGATCCAAAGTTTTTCATCATGCCTGAAATTGGTATTGAGCTAAACATAATTGAAAAAGATCCAAACCTGATGGATGAAGATCGGCTAAAGAAAAAGGAAGATCTGATTCGTGAGTACACAACAAAATCGCAACGCATTCACAGTGTTACCCAATTGCTTAAAGCCTATACACTCTTTGAAAAAGACACCGAGTACATCATTGTGGATGGCAAAGTAAAAATTGTTGATGAGCAAACCGGTCGCGTACTGGATGGAAGACGCTATTCAGATGGATTGCATCAAGCCATTGAAGCGAAAGAAAATGTGAAGGTTGAAGACGCTACTCAGACCTACGCAACCATCACACTCCAAAATTATTTCCGAATGTACCATAAGCTGGCCGGTATGACCGGAACAGCCATTACGGAAGCTGGCGAATTGTGGGACATCTACAAGTTGGATGTGGTGACAATTCCTACTAACAGGCCGATGACACGCAAAGACAAGGAAGATCTTGTTTATAAAACGGTTCGTGAAAAATTCAATGCAGTTGTTGAAGAGATTGTGAAACTTACACAAGAAGGAAGACCCGTACTTGTAGGTACCACTTCCGTGGAGATTTCGGAATTAGTAAGCCGGATGTTGCAGATCAGAAAAATCAAGCATCAGGTGTTGAATGCAAAACAACATCAACGCGAAGCGGATATAGTTGCTGAAGCAGGAAAACCAGGAACGGTAACCATCGCAACCAACATGGCGGGTCGTGGTACGGATATTAAACTTACTCCGGAATCAAAAGCAGCAGGTGGTTTAGCAATTATTGGTACGGAACGTCACGAATCACGAAGAGTGGACCGCCAGTTGCGCGGGCGATCAGGACGCCAAGGCGATCCCGGATCTTCTCAGTTCTATGTTTCATTGGAAGATAACCTCATGCGTTTGTTTATGCCTGAACGTATTGCGCGCATAATGGATAAGCTGGGCTTGAAAGAAGGTGAAGTGATTTCGCACTCGATGGTAACAAATTCCATTGAACGCGCACAGAAAAAAGTAGAAGAGAACAACTTTGGAATTCGTAAGCGCTTGCTCGAGTATGATAACGTGATGAACTCGCAACGTGAAGTTATCTACAAACGAAGAAGAAATGCTTTACACGGTGAACGTCTTCAATTGGATATTCTCACCATGTTGTTTGATACGTGCGATGATATTGTGGCTACAGGAAAGGGCTCTGAATCATTCGATAACTTTAAATTAACTGTGTTGAGCGTGCTTGGCTTTGACTTCACCATGTCGAAGGAAGATTTTACAAAACTGGATCAAGCCGTTGTAAGCGAAACTCTTTATGAAGAAGCCCTAAAACATTACAATCATAAAAATAATCTGGCCGCTGAAAAATCTTACCCGATTATTCTTGACCTGTTTAAAACCCGTGGTGCAACAGTTCATGATATTCAGGTTCCCTTTACGGATGGTGTAAAACAGATTGGGGTTTCTGCCAACTTGAAAAAGTGTGTTGACTCAAAGAACAACGAGTTAATCAAATCGATGGAGAAGATGATTACACTGGCTATCATCGACCAGCAATGGAAAGAACATCTTCGCGACATGGATGACCTTAAGCAATCTGTACAGAATGCAGTGTATGAACAAAAGGATCCGTTGTTGATTTATAAGTTTGAAGGCTTCGAGGCGTTCAAGCGTTTCATCGTTAAAGTGAATGAAGAGACCATTTCATTCCTTATGAAAGCCGATATTCCAATTCGTGATTCGCAAGAAGTGCAGGAAGCCAGACATCAGAAACGGCAAAAGTTAAGTGAAAACAAGGAAGAATCACGTTCGCTTTTACAGGGCGGAGGCTCGCAGCCTCAAGCACAGCAACGTCCTACTGAAGAAAAAGTGATGCCGGTTAAGTCTGAAAAAGTAGCGGGTAGAAATGATAAGGTGAATGTTCAATATCCTGATGGCCGGGTGCTTAAAGATGTGAAATTTAAAAAAGTGGAAGACGATGTAAAGGCCGGAAGGTGTATTGTTATTGATTAAGGGTTTATTCTTCGTTGAATTGCCATTAGTGAATAATTAATGACTCTATTGAACAAGTTTTGTTTGTAACTTAGCATTCTCATGAGAACTCAGAAGATTATTGTTATTGGTATACTTTCCCTCTTGGGCGGATGTGCTAGTCAACAAATAAGTGACAAACCCTATCACGAAAATCTGGCAAGCTTACGCCCTACAGTAACTGTGCCTATTGATACCCCACGCAAAGACAACAACTCAACTCAGAAAAATCAGATGGCATCCATCACACCTACTCAAACTGTGAATGCCAAGGTAGATGCTGTACTCGACAGTATTGATCGCTACAATCTGGTAAAACGATTTGTTGATGGGTTTACCATACAAATTTACTCGGGCCAAAATCGCGAAGACGCGATGAATACTAAGAAAAAAATGAGTACTGAATTGGCTGATTACACGGCTAACCTCCAGTACCAACAACCTAAATTTACAGTTACAGTCGGCAAGTATTATACTAAGTTGGAGGCACAAAAAGACCTTGTTCAAATTCGGCAAAGTTTTTCATCAGCTATCCTTGTTCCCGAAAAAATTGCCATCCGGTAATTTCAACCTGATTTTTGAAAATCCAGAGTTTATAAGTCCGAAACTCAAAGTCCGAGTGGCTTTGATGTTAGAATTTTTATTTCTTTGATCTCCTCATCTTATGTAGCAATGACAAAGAATAATAATGAAGGAAAATGGGAGAAGCGCTGGCATCCGTTGCGCGAAGAGTGGGTGGTTTATTCAGCTCACCGAAATACGCGCCCCTGGCAAGGTGCTGGATTAATAAAACCTAAGACCTCGGCTGAACATGACCCAACCTGTTATTTGTGCCCGTGTAATTCGCGAATACATGGCAGTGCAAATCCAAACTATAAAGATGTTTTCATTTTTGAGAATGATCATCCGGTGGTGGGTAAGAATGCACCTGAAGTTGACAGCAATAGTGACCAACTTTATAGAAGAGCAAAAGCAGCCGGAATTGCAAAAGTTGTGTGCTACGATCCACGGCATAATATCACACTTTCACAAATGAAGTTAGAGAAGGTGGTAAAGGTGTTTGAATCGTTTCGTAATGAGACTCAAGAACTCACAGAAAATCCGACCATCAAATCTGTTCTTATTTTTGAAAACAAAGGAGAAGCTGTGGGAGTGAGTAATGCTCACCCCCATTGCCAAATCTATGCTACTGACTTTCACTTAAAACTGGTTGAGCAACAAATAAAAATTGCATCCGATTATCAAGCGAAACACCATCAAAATATTTTCGAAGGAATTATCGAAAATGAAAAAAGAGACAAAATCAGAGTACTTGCTGAAAATGACCATGCCATCGCTTTCATTCCTTTCTTTGCGCGTTATGCGTATGAGGTTATGATTTTCCCGAAAGGCAACCATCAACATTTAACTTCGCTTAGTTCGGATGAGTTAACAGGCTTGGCTTCTGTTTTTCATCAGGTAGTTCGCAGGATGGATATGAATTTCAATATGGACTTTCCGTATGTGATGTCTGTGATGCAAGCCCCTGTTGATGAAGGTAACTACCGAGATTTTAGAATGCATCTTTGGTTACAACCACCCTATCGCCAACCCGGATTAATAAAGTATTTGGCAGGACCAGAAATTGGTGCCGGAAATTTTATGGCCGATACAATGCCAGAAGATAAAGCCGCTGAATTATTGAGCATCAATCTAAATGAGTACAGTCTTGAGCGCTGAGTCAATGTCAAGAAAAACTTTTGAAACCTCAGCACCCGGCCGCTTAGATGTGATGGGCGGGATTGCTGATTACTCAGGCTCATTGGTGTTGCAAATGCCTCTGTCGCAAAAGACACACATTCAACTTTCATTACGTGATGATTTTGCCTGCCTTGTATCAAGTAGGATAATTACCGGAGAAATTTTAAACACAAAAGTTGATTACAGGGATTTTCTAAACAACCATCAGGTTGACTACGATTTTGCCCAGAAGAAATTGAAAGAAAGTCCATCGACATCATGGGTTGGTTATGTGATCGGGTGTGTGCTCGTTCTTCAAAAAGAAAAAGGTATTGGCTTTAAAGGCGGTAATTTTAATCTGCAGTCTGATGTTCCTCTTGGAAAAGGAGTTTCATCTTCTGCTTCCATTGAAGTTGCAACCATGAAAGCTCTTGGCGAAGCTTATGGAATTCAATTTTCCGGGACTGAATTACCCATACTTGCGCAACAAGTTGAAAATCTAATTGTAGGTTCCCCCTGCGGACTCATGGATCAACTTGCTAGCTATCTGGGCGAGGCCAATAAACTTCTTCCTATTGTTTGTCAGCCCGATTTAGTGCAACAACCTATTTCAATACCTACTGATATTTCTTTCATTGGAATTGATAGTGGAGTTCGGCATTCTGTTTCGGGGGCTTCTTATACTGATGTACGATGCGCTGCTTTTATGGGCTATACCATCATTGCCCAAGCACTCGGAGTTACATCAAAAGAATTAGTCTCAGCTAAATCTGCCAATAATTTTTCTCCCTTACCCTTTGCGGGATATTTGTGCAACATACCGGTAACAGATTTTGAGAACTCGTTCGTTAATCAACTACCGATTTCATTAAGCGGAAAAGATTTTTTAAAGGAGTTTGAGTTATCGATTGATCCGGTAACGATTATTGATCCTGATAAAACTTATTCCATCAGGCAAAGTGTCTCACATCCTGTTTATGAGCATGAACGCGTAATGCAATTTAAAAACCTGTTACTTTCATTAAAGGATGTTCAACCTTCAGAAAAAAGAAGTGACATCCTTAAAGAAATGGGTGCTCTTATGTTTCAAGCCCACGAAAGTTATTCACTCTGCGGATTAGGTTCCGATCGCACCGATGAAATTGTTTCACTTGCAAAAAACATGACTGGAGTGTATGGAGCAAAAATAACGGGTGGTGGGAATGGTGGCACTGTATGCTTGCTGGTTAATGAGGTAGGAAAAGCTTCGGTTAAGCAATTGCATGCAGAATTACGTGAGAAATATCATCAAGAATTAATATTGTTTGAGTGAGGAATTGGGTCAGTACACCCATCTCTTTGTGATCAAATTCCTAATGGGTACCTTTGAACCGATTACCCATTATGACACTTTTAAGTAAAATCAAATCTCTTTCTGAAACCAATTTTCAACAAACTGTTGAGTGGCGAAGACATCTACACGCGAATCCTGAATTATCGTATCAAGAGTTTAATACTTCAAAATTTGTAGCAGCTCAATTGAAATCTTTTGGCATTCCCTTTACTGAAATGGCCACTACCGGAATTGTTGGGTTGATCAAAGGAAAAAATCCAGACAAAAAATCTGTGGCGCTTCGTGCGGATATGGATGCGTTGCCTATCCAGGAGATAAACGAAGTTTCTTATAAGTCAACTAACCCAGGTGTGATGCATGCCTGCGGTCATGACGTTCACACTTCCTCCTTGTTAGGCACGGCAAAAATTCTACAGGAAGTACGCGATCAATTTGAAGGCACCATCAAATTAATTTTTCAACCCGGTGAAGAAAAAAATCCGGGTGGGGCATCGTTTATGATTCGGGATGGAGCGCTTACCAATCCTGCTCCTGCTTCTATTATCGGTCAACATGTAATGCCACTAGTTCCCGTGGGCAAAGTTGGCTTTCGCGAAGGCATGTACATGGCCAGCAGTGATGAGATTTATTTGAAAGTAATTGGCAAGGGGGGTCATGGTGCTGCACCTGAATTAGCCATCGACCCTATTCTCATTGCATCGCACATTATTATCGCACTTCAACAAGTGATCAGCAGAAATGCTAGCCCCAAACAGCCTACCGTACTTACCTTCGGGCGAATTATTGGTGACGGTGCTACTAATATTATTCCCAATGAAGTAAACATTGCCGGAACCTTTCGTGCGCTAAATGAAACGTGGCGTAAAGAAGGATTGCAAAAAATAAAAAAGATGGCCGAGTCCCTTGCCGATGGAATGGGCGGCAAATGTGAAGTCACTATTTCGCAAGGGTATCCTTATCTTGAAAATAATCCTGCCGTAACTCGCAGAATACGAGCAGCAGCCGAAGCCTATGTGGGTAAAGAAAATGTGGTGGATATAGATCTCACATTGGGCTCCGAAGACTTCGCTTACTATTCGCATGTTGTCCCTGCTTCCTTTTACAGACTTGGCACGCGCAACGAAGCAAAAGGTCTTACTAACTATGTGCATACTCCTAATTTCGACATCGATGAGGATGCACTTAAAATAGGGCCTGGGTTAATGGCCTGGATGGCCGTATCTGAACTAAGTGACTTAAATTAAGTAATTGTTACTTCCTTTCATCTTCCGCGGCTGTCAGTATATTTACAAACCATGATGGAGCCATCCAATGAGATAGAGAATTCAACAGTTACACCCGGTCGCTGGAAAATTGTATTAAGAAATACAGCCTATATTCTTGCTGCACTTTTCATTTTTCTTTTTACCCTTGATTTGATGATTGCCTCCTTGCAGCACATTGGCAAGGATGCCGCTGACGTTATTATCCTTGCTACATCAAATCCCTTTACCGGGCTTTTTATTGGGCTTTTGGTTACTGCACTTATTCAAAGTAGTTCGGCCACTACTTCTATGGCGGTAGCATTAATGGCTTCGGGTTCTATTACGTTGGAAGGCGCCATTCCTATTATTATGGGGGCCAATGTGGGTACTACCATTACCAGTACCATTGTTTCACTCGGCTTTATCACCAAGAAAAAAGAATTCAGGCGCGCGGTTGCCATCGGCACCTACCACGACTTCTTTAATATCCTTACGGTGATTATTTTATTTCCTTTGGAATATTATTTTGGGTTTCTCTCAGGGCTTGCTCAATACATTGCCACAACATTTTTTAACGAGCCGCTGGGAGCCATTCAAAATAACTTTTCACTGTTAGGTTCAGGGTTTAGTCCTATTATCAACTTCATAGTTAATCTGATTAACAATGGGTTTATTCTTGCCTTACTTTCCATAGGATTACTTTTTGGATCCATTCTTTTCTTTAGAAAGATATTATCTCAAACATTTGGCTTTGGTTCACAAGATCGTTTTCAACAATTCTTTTTCAAGAATTCCCTAAAGTCTTTTGGTTGGGGTTTACTTACTACGGCTGCTATCCGATCCAGCACGGTTACTACTTCATTAGTGGTTCCATTGGTCGCCAAAAAAGTAGTTCGATTAAAATCTGCTCTTCCGTTTATTTTGGGTGCAAACATGGGCACAACAATCACTGCATTTATTGCAGCCATGTTTAATAGCAATGCAGCAATTAGCATAGCAATTGCTCATTTTCTTTTCAACTTTATCGGTGTACTGATTTTCTTTCCCATCCCCTACGTGAAAGAGCTTCCTATTAAGTTGGCGAATGGCTTGGGCAGACTTACTTTAAAATATCGTTTGGTTGGATTTCTTTACCTTCTCCTTACGTTTTTTTTCATTCCCTTTTCACTCATTTATCTCAACAAGGATCTTGTAAAAGTTCAAGAGCTATCCTACCAATTCGAGAATTTTATCAACCAGGAAAAAAAATCGTATAAGCTGATTGCAAAAACCTATCAAAACCAACCTGTTAGTAATTGGATGATTTACGATTCTGCCACCGATCAAACAGAGCCTACTGAGATTCTATCGGTTTATAGAAGAAAAAACATTCTGATCATCAACAACGAACTATACGAGCTAAACAAGCCCGGCTTTTGTCGCGATGGTGAGGATGACAAAGGCAAGTTCCAAAGTTGCATTCTAAAAATAATTCCTTCATTATCCCTTACCTCCACACTCACTGTCGATTCTGTTTATGTTTTTGAAAAAAACTGGGATCAACCTGAACGAGTGGATTCTACCAGTACCCGGCTGTACATCAGTTCTGCCCTTAATCTGTTGGTGAAAAAAGAGAAAATAAACACCCATGGGCAGGTTATCACTAACGATCAGCTAATCGAGCTAATTAAAAAATAAACCGGAACAGACTTGTGCGGGTAAAAAAAACAAAATGAGTATATTGGCTGATGTTTATGGAAAGTATTAAAGACTCCTTAATTAAATTCTTACGACTCGACAACCTGGTTGATAACCTTTCGGGGTATGTTGAAGCTCGAATTGATTTATTAAAGATTGAGATTCGCGAAGATGTAGCCAAAGTACTAGCGCAAGGGCTTGTTGTAACTGCTGTTTTGTTGTTGGCTCTTATGTTTCTGCTTTTTTTTAGTATCGGTTTCGCCAATTACCTTAATACATTCTTTATGAATGTTTATGCCGGATACTGGATTGTTGCAGGCATTTACGGTATACCTTGCTTGCTATTTTTGCTCTTCAAGAAGAAAATAAGCAATTACTTTGAGCGAAAAATGATGGAGATTATCAAAAGCAAAGGAAAGTAGTATGGAATTATTAGAAACTCAGGATCCCGAAAAAAAGAAGCTTATTGAAACTTCCGATCGGCACAAGCTGGAATTGCAAAGAGAGTTAAACGCAATCTCTGATAAAACTCAAGCTACTCTTAAAAATGCATTAATTATTGGTGGTGCTTTAGCAGTAACATATCTTCTTGTGAGCAAACTTGGGTCATCCTCAAAATCTAAAAGAAAGAAAGCCAGGTCAAAAGCTATTAGTAGTGTTGATGAAGAAGAGACAAGCGTTGAAGGGCCCGCTCCCATACCAACGTTTCTTTCACAGTTAGGTGAAAATCTGGCAAGCCACGCAACCATCATTCTGTTGGATATAGCCAAGGAAAAACTTGCCGAGTACCTTGTTAAACGAAAAATGACGGATGAAAATTCTTGAAATCCTTCACGAACGTCACAACCATGGAAAAAAATCCATTGCTGTGTTGGTCGATCCAGATAAGATTGAGGAACCCAATCGACTGAATACATTGCTTCGGCTTGCTTCCGAAAACTGTATTGACTTTTTCTTTGTAGGAGGCAGTTTAGTTACTACACCTAATCTATCTGAAGTTATCAGTCAGATAAAGGAAAACGTTTCAATACCGGTTGTTCTGTTTCCAGGAAGCTCCTTGCAAATAGATCCTTCGGCAGATGCAATTTTATTCTTATCGCTTATATCAGGTCGCAATCCTGATCTGTTGATTGGTCAACATGTGGTGGCAGCGCCCATTTTAAAAAACAACCGATTAGAAGTAATGCCAACTGGCTACTTATTAATTAACTCAGGAAAAACAACTTCTGTAGCATACATTAGTAACACTACTCCCATTCCAGAAGATAAATATTCGTTGGCAGCTTGTACCGCATTGGCAGGCGAAATGCTAGGCTTAAAATTAATTTATCTAGATGCTGGCAGCGGAGCTGAAAGGGAAATAAGCCCGAAGATGATCAGTGCGGTGCGCAAATCTGTAAACGTGCCACTTATTGTAGGAGGCGGGATCAATACAAGTCAAAAAGCATTTGCCGCTCTGCAAGCCGGTGCCGATTTAATTGTTATTGGCAACGCACTAGAAAAGGATCCTGAACTTTTGATTGAAATCAGTGATCAGGTATACGATTGGAATCAAAGCCTGGAAGCTAAAAAGTAATTAAGGTTTAATCTCAAATTTAGTAAACCCAACCACAGTTCCGGGTTTAGCGTCAATTTTTTCAACAACCGCCCTGGAAGGTCCCAGGTTACACCACTTAATAAATTTATATAGGATTTCCTCAGCAGCTTCTCCTTCAATATACACATCTCCGTCAGGTTCGTTACGCACAAATCCATACACTCCCAATTCATCAGCTTTCTCTTTAGCCGATGCCCGAAAGAACACGCCCTGAACTTTTCCCGAAACCCTGATTTTAATATGCAACAACTCCACCCGGTGTCAATTATACGGCTACATTAGAAAATATAATCCGTACTTAAAAAGACTGACTCTCTATTTTGAATGATTGTGCTAATTATTTTTTTATTATCATCGTTACTTTTTGTGGCGACCAACGTGCGAATAGAGAAAACGCGCAATGCATCGGCAACAGATAACGTTCCCTCTGCCGAATCTTTCCGACCATTAAACGGAAAGACATCCGGACCACGCTGACATTGAACATTTAAATTGATTCGACCCACCTGGCTGGAGAACGCATCAATCATACGGGCAATTGATTTCGAGTTTTTGCCAAATAAACTTAGTTGCTGTCCGAAATTTGAATTCAATACATACTCAATCGCCTCCTCTTCATTTTCATAAGGAACAATAGGCACTACCGGGCCAAACTGTTCTTCATAATAGACTTTCATTTTACTGTTAACCGGATAGAGTACCGCGGGATAGAAAAACGTATTTAGCTTTTCTCCACCATTTGGATTTATCACGTTAGCTCCATGCTCTTTAGCATCATCTACCAGTTTTGTGAGATAATCTGTTTTACCAGGCTCCGGAAGTGGAGTTAACCCAACACCTGCATCCCAAGGCATCCCGGGTTTTAGTTTTCCAATTTCCGCGCAAAGCTTTTTAGAGAACTCATCAACAATGCTTTTATGAACAAAAAGAATTTTCAATGCAGTACAACGCTGTCCATTGAATGATAGTGATCCTAATGCACATTCACTTACTGCATTGTCTATATCTGCATCCGGCAAAACAATGGCTGGATTTTTAGCATCTAATCCTAATATGGATTTGAGTCGGTGAGGTTTAGGGTGAAGTTTTTTTAATTCATTAGCCCCTTTGTTTGTACCTATAAAAGCAAATACATCTACTTTGCCTGTTTCCATGAGTGAGCCAACCGTTTCGCGGCCACGGCCGTAAATAATATTAATAACTCCTGCAGGAAAGCATTGCTGAAAGGCTTCCAGCAATGGACGAATGAGTAACACTCCGTATTTAGCCGGCTTAAATACTACCGTGTTCCCCATGATCAGTGCCGGGAATAACGTACTAAAAGTTTCGTTCAATGGATAGTTATATGGCCCCATACACAATGCCACACCTAAAGGCACTCTTCTAATTTGCGCCATAATGCCTTGTTCATTTACAAAACCAGAAGAGTTTCGATCTAATTCTTTTAACGAATTAATTGTATCAAGAATATAATCACATGTTCGGTCAAATTCCTTTTCTGAATCCTTCTGTGACTTACCGATTTCCCACATCAAAAGATTAACAACCTCTTTACGTTTCTCTCGCATTTTCGCAAGAAATTTCTCAACATGTTGAATGCGTCCTGATACCGACATCAATGGCCACTCTCCATGACCTTGATCGTATGCACTCACAGCAGCGTCAAGCGCTGCAAGAGCTTCTTTAGATGTAAGCAACGGAGTGCTACCAATAATCTGTTGTTTAAGCTCATTTCCTTTTCGGAGAAAAACAGGACTGGCTACGGGGCTCATATCTCCTTGCCAGGTTATCATTTTGCCATTCAATAAATATTCACGTTGCTCCATGTAGGCTGGTAAAGCAACCCCCGAAGGCACGGCACTTTCTTCGGGAAATAAATCAGTCAACAATTTACTCATAGGTGTTAGGATTGAGGGGTTGAAGTTACAATAGAAATTCCGGATGATGTTCCTATACGATCGGCTCCGGCTTCAATTAATTGGATGGCTTGCTCGCGGGTTTTTATTCCACCCGATGCTTTAATGCCAACATTAGATGGCAACCATTGGCGCATAAGTTTAATATGCTCAACTTTCGCACCTGATGGAGCAAATCCTGTTGAAGTTTTTACAAAGTCAACCCCCGAGTCGGAACAAAGTTTGCAAGCATTCACGATCTCCGAGTCGGAGAGATAAGCAGTCTCAATAATTACTTTGAGAATTTTCTGATTATCGTGCATTAGTTTACTGCATTTTGCCAGTTCAATTTTAGTCCAGGGAATTCCTGTTTTAAATGCGCTGATGTTTAGAACCATATCAACTTCATCGGCACCGTTATCAATGGCTCGTTTTATTTCATCGAGTTTTGTTTCGGTCATAGAATACCCTAACGGGAACCCGGCTACCGTAATCAATAAAACATTACTTCCAGAGATTTCGCGTTGAGCGCGTTTTACCCAAAAAGGTGGAACACATACTCCAAGAAAGCTGTGGACGCGAGCCTCTGCCACCAATTGATCGATTGATTGATCCGTTAAGGTGGGATTTAGATTGGTGTGCTCAATGTAGGAAGCAATATTCAAGAGTAATTTGGCATTAAAAACCGAAATTACTTCTAATTCACTTATTAGCCATTGAAAAAAATCTCTTTGCTAATGCCTGATACCACATTCCTTACAGTACTTCATTTTATGAACTGGATTTCTTTTGGGTGGCCGCTTATGACCAAAGTAAAGGGGATTTGAATACTGAGGAGCAGCCATTTTCTTCAACGTTTTTTGCTTCTCTTTGGCGATATGCTCAACACGTGCATAATATTCATACTGGGCAGTGTGTTTAACCTTAGCCTTTTTAAGCAATATCTTTTGCCTCTTATCGGCATTTCGGGTTCGTTGTGCTTTATTCATTTGCACAATTGACTCATCCGAATTTCTATCGCCTAACGTTGTGGTTTGAGCATGTGCCAACCAAGGAATACAGGAAACCAACAGACAAAAAATGAATCGTTTTAATAATTTTTGCATAGCAAATCATAGAACGACTGCCTAAGGCATTTATTTTACGGAGAAAATTAAGGAGGAGTCCTAAAGGAAGTACTGGTAGAGGTAATAGGCAAGTATAACTAAACCTACAATTAACGCAAGATATCCAAAAACACGGGCTCGTTGGTAGTAACCCTTAACAGGTATTATGCTTCTATTCTTGCGTTTTGCTTTCACATTTACAATTCAATAAAGAACCTGGTTAAGAAATAAACGACAAAGCAGATTAAGATAAGTGAAATATGATTCTTTACCTTTTGGTTATAATATTTTACTATGGTTAGCTTCATAACTATTTGATTTATATCAAATTAACTTAAATGTACAAAAATAAACTTTAAATACTCAGCCGAGCAGACTATTCCCAAAATGCCCTTTTACTAATTTTTTAAGCTGAGTTTGGGAGAGACAGTTGTTTATCCTTTTAGGAGGGCTCCAGTAACCTGCAAAGTCTCTAAAGTTGGAGATGTTCTTCCACCACGAGGCTCAATTGTAATGGCAAAGGCGCCCGGATTGGCAATTGATTTCATTTTTAGCAAACCTGCAAAGCCTGAATCGAATACACCCATATCTACAGGCTTGCCATCAACCAGTGCCCATAGTTGATATTGGTTATCTGCCGAAATCTCCTTTAGCTGTTGAATGCTGAGAAATGCTTCCTGAGTGCTGGCATTCCAATAAACCGAGGCCAATCCACCTGGATTATTTTCTGTGCCCCTTAAAACCACTCTACTAAAGGATGAATTTTCAATGATTGAAAAGTCGTTCTGGATTTTATCTAACCGTTGATTTACGTTATTATAATCTTGAGCAATCTGTTGATTACTATCAATGAGATTATTTAAAGCAACGGTTGCAGAAATCCATTTTTCGCGATAGTCGAAAGCGAAGTAAGAAGCAGTAAGGGCAAAAATAACAGAAGCTGCCGCTAACCATCTCCAGGTTGATGAAACCGTGTTTAAGGAAATCGTCTTTCCTTGTTTAGATTCTTCAACTAAAGAAAGGATATTATTTTTCAATTCTGCCCGTGGTGCAACAGAGGCTTGTTGCATCAAACCCTCAAGCGTTTTTTCTATTAGCTCAAGTTCTTGACGAAGTTCCGGATACGATGAAAGATTCTTCTCCACCTCCACGCGTTCGGTTGAGGATAATTCATCCAGCACATAGGCTTCTAAGACTCCTGACGATATGTACTCCTTGATATTCAATTTACATTCATTAATGATCGCAACGTGATCATGGCCATTCGCAATCTTGTTTTTACTGTACCCAATGGAATATTGTGATCTTCTGATAATTCTGATTGTGTGTAGCCTTTAAAATAAAGATACTCCACTACAAATTTTTGGTCATCCGGAAGCTTTTCAAGCACTTCAGTTAACCCAATTGAATCCACAAACATTTCACTTGCGTTTTCCTTATCAACATTACCTACGAGGTTATCAATATCATCGGTTTTCTTTCCTTTACTCATCTCCTTCGAACGTGTTTTATCAATCGCCTGATTGCGAGCCAAATTCAACATCCACGTAAATAGTCTTCCCTTTCCGGGATCATAAGAATCAATTCGGTTCCAAATTTTTAGAAATACGTCCTGAAGAATCTCTTCGGCAAGATCTTCATTCTTTAGAATTCGTAATACAACTCCGTTTAATGCGGCTGAGTAGTGATCGTACAAATAACTCAAAGCATCCTTATTTTTTGCTTTGAGTTGCGCAACCAGCTCCTCTTCCTTATATACCCGTGAAGTTTTACCCATCTCTTGTCGCCTAAAGGTATTAAAAGGATTTGATTCAAAATAAAATCATTCCATCCAAGAATTAAGTTAGTCTGATTTTAAAATTTCTTGATTCTAAAAATCCAACTGTATTACCTGATTCGTATGTCTGGGAAATCAACCAAAATAAATTTTTATGAAAAAGCTATTAATTCTAATGTTAGGCGTATCGATATCACTATCTGCCTTTAGTCAAAAGTCGGTAATGGTAGGCGGTGCGGCTATGTATCCAACAAAAAACATCATCGAAAATGCAGTTAACTCTAAAGATCACACAACACTTGTGGCGGCCGTTAAAGCAGCTGATTTAGTTGATGTGCTTCAGGGCGCTGGTCCTTTTACCGTATTTGCACCGACAAATGATGCCTTTGCAAAACTTCCTGCCGGCACTGTAGAAACATTGCTGAAACCTGAAAACAAAGCAACCCTTACTGCCGTGCTTACCTATCATGTAGTACCAGAGCGCATGAGTTCAGGCGACATCTCAAAGGCCATTAAAGCTGGCAAAGGCAAAGCAGAATTTAAAACGGTGCAAGGTGAAACCCTTACTGCTATGATGAGTGGTAAAGAGGTTGTGCTTAAGGACTCCAAAGGCAATAGTTCTAAAATTACAATCATGGATGTGAATCAATCCAACGGTGTAATTCACGTGATTGATAGTGTTGTGTTACCAAACTAACAAATCAACGGGGGAGTTTCTTCTTCACGTTTAATTAACAAAATCAAACCAATCAATTATGAAACCAAAATTTAATAGAAAGAATTTTGCCATTGTATTAGTTAGCACGATGGCAATACTGTCAGGAGTTTATCTTATTGCGGCTGACCACATTGACGCACCTGCAGTTACCGGAAAAGGATCTGACATTACCGATGTCTATGCATTTCAAAGTCCGGCTACCAGCAGCAACATGGTTTTTGTAGTCAATGTTCAAGGGCTTTTGGCTCCATCGGCAACTGCCGCAGCTTCATTCGATCCGGAAGTCATGGTAGAAATCAATATTGATAATTCAGCAACGAAGGACAATGTTGAGGACTTAGTTATTCAGGCTACGTTCGAGAATGGAAAAGTGCAACTGTACGGACCCATTGCGCCAATTCAAACAGGATTAAACAGCACACTCGTTACTTCAGGTGGCTATATAGAAGGAAGCGTTACTGCTTATAAAGGTTCGGTTGCTGTTGGTGAGAAAAATGGCATTAAAGTATTTGCTGGTCCGCGTGATGATCCATTCTTTTTTGATCTTGAAGCATACTCAGCCGTAATTGGCGGAACGGCATCCGGATTTAATAATCCTGGTAACGATACATTCAAAGGAACGAACGTGCTTTCATTAGTAGTTGAAGTGCCTAAATCGATGTTAGGAACTGGATCCGTTAATGTTTGGGCTACCAGCAATCGTAGAAAATAATCAGAACCATAAAAAAGAAGAAAATGAAAACATCAATAAAAATATTATCCCTTTTCTCGATGCTTGGTCTTGCTATTGGATTCTCGTCCTGTTCGGATGATGACGACCCCATGGTTGTAAAAACGTATGAACAAGAAGACTATATGGCACGTCCAGCAATTAACACTGTTTTTGTAAGCACTGGCGAAAAGGATGCATTTAACACAACCCTACCAAAAGACGGAGCGGCTACGTGGGGAGCTAAGTTTAAAACTAAGCTATTGGCTCTTAACTCTGGGTATACTACTAACCTATTAGGCTTAGATGCAACCACATTTGCAAACGTATTGGCTGCTGATGTACTTACAGTTTCATTAACAGAACCAACAACATTTTATAATGGAACTCAAGTATTGACAGGTCGTGCCTTGGCAGATGATGTAATAACGGTCGAATTAATCTTGATTTTTGGAGGTCCTAATGCAACTGCAAATCCAGGCTTAACGGATGATCACGTAGACGCGAATGACAAAGCATTCTTAACAACGTTTCCCTACTTAGCAGAAGCTCATTAATAATTTTTCTCTATGATTCCCTATATAAAGGAGTCATAGAGTTTCTCTAATTACACACTCACTCATGAAATACACAACAATACTTATTCTATCCATTTTTCTTTTCAATTGCAGCAAAAAGAAAGAAGTGGTTGTCAATACTGAAGATTACGAAATGTATCTAACCAACAGTCCAAATCATGCGCTTTTAAAAGTAAATGAAGAATTATTGTTTTGGGAAAGTAGACTTGCTGAAATTCCAACTAGCAAAACGAACCTGCTTAGAATAGCGGGCTTACATTCTGCCCGGTTTCAGTTAAACGGAGAAGTAGACGACCTCCATCGATCCGACAGCATTTACAATCTGATTTTAGCATCAACCACCTACGGAAAAGATAATATTTATCGCTCACTCGCAGCTAACAACATTACTAAACATGAATTTCGTCAAGCTCGCACAAATTTGCAGGATGCCATAGCCATTGGTGATGGCAAAGCCTCATCGTACTTAATGATGGCGGATGTAAATTTAGAATTAGGTGACATTGCAGGTGCTGAATATATATTGAAGTCATTCACTAATAAAAAATCATTCGCATACTTAATCCGATATTCTAAAATCAAGGATCATCATGGAGATTTAGATAGTGCAATCATTTTAATGGAGCATGCCATTGAACGAATTAAAGAAAACAAAGCTCTTTTTACCTGGGCGATGTCAAATCTGGGTGATATGTATGGCCATGCCAGTCGTATTAACGAATCTTATCAAGCATATTTAAAAGTTCTGAAACAAGATCCAGATTACGATCACGCGCTAAAGGGAATTGCCTGGATTGCTTTTGTTCATGATGGAAACACTCAAGAGGCTAAAAGAATTTTAAACTTTATTGACACCCGAAAAGCAACACCAGATATGCATTTGATGCTTGCAGAAATTGCAGAAATTGAAAAAGATACCCTGGAGAAAGAGAACCAGTTAGATCACTTTAAGGCTGAAGCGCGCAATTCCAAATACGGAGGAATGTATAACACGTATCTAGCCACGCTAGAGGCTGAAGAATTTTCAAACCCTCAAACTGCAATTCACCTTGCTGAACAAGAAATTCAAAACAGACCTACTCCATTATCATACGATCTATTGGCATGGGGTTTTTTTAATAATGGTGATTATAGCGAGGCATTAGAAATTACTCAAAAAAGAGTTCTGAACAGGACATTTGAACCTGTTGCTTTATATCATATGGCAATGATTTACAAATCAAACGGGCTAGAAAAAGAGGCACGAAATTTCTTTAAAGAAGCTTATGCCAGTTCATTTGAACTAGGCCCAACAATTAGCAAACGAATTGAAGAGGAAATGAAAACTTTATAAAGAAACTGGGATTGAGTAGGTTGTCTGTGTAGTTGGTTAAAGCGGTTCTTTAAAGAGCCGCTTTTCTTTACTAAAAAAATATCCTGAAACAACTCAATTCTTTAAACTATTCCATTTCAATAATATTCACGAAGATATCATAGTTGACTAGTTCGGCATCAATCAAGTTGTGACTCTCCTTTAGTTCTATCAATAACTTTTCAAAATCCGATTTAGAAATAATTTCATCAGACTTTCTGATAAGCATACGAATTTCTTGAAGTTCTTCTGTTATGCGCGGAATATTGTACAAATAAGAAATGGTAAGTACTTTTTCATATTCAATATAATTTATGACTCCTGTCGCTTTGGCCGATTCCCATGCAGAATAGTGTATGGTGGGATGCAGTAGCCTTCCCATATTAATAGTTACGGATGACTTTATATTCAATGATATGGTATCTGTTAAATTGATTTTTGCAATTGCCTGTATTTTAGAGTTGATCTCCTTTGCACCTTTTAAAGAACCCCGATATTCCAGTTTATCATCGATGTATGGTAATAATTCCTGTTCTAACAAATCCAGATAGTGAAGATTTGTTTTCACACCTTCATGAAGAGCCCCTTTATTTATCTGGATTTCCTGTTTTATTTTATCAAGTGCATTACGCGCTTCCTCTTGATTATTCTTTGCCTCTCTCCATTCCTCCAACTCAAATGCTATCAAAATTCCAAACAGGGCACTAAAAAAACCTATTGTATGATTAGGCCAGTCAACCCTCCAGGCATTAAGTTTCATGGTTATGCAATCACTTCATCAAAAGCCTTAACAAACGCCTTCATCTCGTCTACCGTGCCGATACTAACCCGGCACCATTCTTTCTGCTTATAATCCCACACGCGAATCAAAAATCCCTTATCTTCTAATTTTGAAAGAATAGTTTTTCCATCCACGGGCGCAGGAAATAACAGGACATTAGTTTGTGACTTACTATGGAATATTTTCTTTTGAATCAGGTAGTCCGTAAGAACTTTTCGTGCGATTGCATTCTTCTCGCGAGTCATTTTCATAAAATCCTCATCGCCCAAACTTGCCTTAGCTGCAGCAATGGCCGTTTGACTTGGCGAAATAGTATCGCCATACTTGCTTACTTTTTTTAGTACATCGGGGTGAGCAACTATGTAGCCTATACGAAGACCCGCTAATCCATAAATTTTTGAAAATGTTTTTGATACAATCAAATTAGGGATACGTTGCACTAATTCAACCATCGATTTTTGTTGAGCAGGCTCAAGAAATTCGATGTATGCTTCATCTGCATATACCAATGTTTTTTTAGAAGCTTCCTCACAAAAAGATTTTACAACCTGCGAATCAACTACTGTACCTGTTGGATTATTTGGGTTACAACCAAAAACCAATTTAGTATCTTTTTGTATGGCCGATAAAAGCTTTTCATAGTCAAATTCAAGTTTTTCATTTAAATCCACCCGATCCCATTTCGCGTTCATCTGCTCGGCATAATTCATAAGCAACGGAAAGGTAGGATACGCAGACAACACACGACCACCATCAAGACCGTAAGCTATACCTGTCTGGCACAATAGTTCGCCAGAACCGGCACCCAATAGAATGTATGAAGAATCAACCCCTTCTTTGTCTGCAATAATTTTTTGAAGTTCGCCCAGCTCAGCAAATGCATATCGATTGCCCTGAATCAAACTTTGAATCACCGCCTTCTTCGCTTTTTCTGAAGGACCATACGGATTTTCATTTGAGTTTAACCGAACTTTTGTTCCTACTAATTTTCTTTCTGAAAAGAAAACTCGTTCAGCTTCACTTATAGGCCCTGCCATTAGCGTGTTTACTAATGCAGGTGTAATTGTCATGCCTGCTGTTAAAGCTAGTGTAGACTTAAACCAATCTCTTCGGCTAATGGGTTGTTTCATAAGGCTGGGATTATTGAACTAAGTTAACAATTTCCAGCAATGGAAAACCAAAAAGTTGTTATCAGGTTCTTGACAAGAATTTGTTGATGCCGGATATTACTTGATCAGGTTGCTCTTCCTGAGGAAAATGACCACACCCTGGCATTTCAATCACTTTGCAATTACTAAATCCCTGTGTAAATTTTCGTAAATATTTTTCCGTAACAAAGGAATCCTTTAGCCCCCATATTAAAAGCGTAGGTAACGAGCTGATAGATGTCCGAGTGTTCCACAACTCCTCAAACCAAGCCTGATCCTTCAAGAGAGATTTTGCAAAAGCTAAAGGCCCAAACCGTTCCTGATGAGTGGAGAAGGGACGCGTATAGTTTTGAAGCATTCGCTTATCAATTTTTTTCTCTCCAAAAGATTTTGGCAACAAATAAGCTGGTGAAAAATTAAAGTATCGATACAAAATTGGAAGTAGTGGACTTTTTATAATTCGTTTGAACTTGATAAACTCTGGTTCCGACTCGCTACTCCAAAGCCACGAGTTAAGGATAACCAATCGCTTAAATAAAGATGGATTTTTAATGGCAACAGATAATGCAATCGGCCCACCAAAATCATGAGCAACTAGCGTTATGTTTTTCAAACCTCGATTGACAATAAATTTCTCGAGAGTGCTGGCATGGTTGGTAGTGCTGTAGTCATATGCTCGCGGTTTATCAGAAAGCCCAAAACCAATATGATCAATAGCAACACATCGATAGTTATTTCTTAACGCTTTAATCATATGTCGAAAATCAAAACTCCAGGAAGGTGTGCCGTGAACAAAGAGAATAGTTTCACCCTCCCACTCATCAATAAAGTGAAGTTGCTGGCTGTTTACATCGAAATAATGTGAAGTGAACGGATAGATTGATCGGTCTAACCAGGAAGTGTCTTTCATGTCTTTTTTAGACAAAGGAACTACTTGCCTACTTTTCAAATCTTGGTGTAAACCAACATTCTAAATTTTAATCGTATTAAACAGCTTACTGAAATTGGTAGCGTCTATTCCCAGATAAGAAGCAATGTATTTGTGTGGCACAATTTGGAGTAAATGGGCACTACGTTGACAAAAGATTCTATATCGCTCCTCCATTGTGAGCGTATGAAATTCAAGATGCCGATCGATTGTAGCTGCAAGCAAAGCCTCATTGGCTCTTCTGAAAAAAGTTTCGATGGCTCGCGATTGATCAAAAATCATTTGTAGCCGATCATAAGAAAGAACAAGGAACTCACTATCGGCCAAACACTTTAAATAAAATTTACTTTTTCGCTGAAATGAAAATGAATCTGGGATAGCACACAAATTGGGCGGATAAGTAAAGGCAATTACATGCAACTTATCTTCCGATTCATAGTACGACATTTGAACGCCTTTTTGCACAAAATATAATTCGCGTTGAATCTGACCCGGAGTTACAAGCCATTCTCCTTTCTGAGCTGTGCGAATGGGTAAATCGTTAGTTAATAATTCAAAATCTGAATGTGTGAGTGGATGAAATTGATTTAGAAAATCGAACGTATTTTGCTTCTGAGATTTTGAGTTCACGTAGTTCAGTTCTTTGATTAACTACCAGGAAGGTTTCTGGTAAAAAGTAACATACGCTTCGCCATCCAATACAATCATGGGATCGCGGGTTTTAGGATGATTTACTTTTTGCAATTGATAGGATCCCTGGCCTGTAGTCTGGGAATTATAAAAAATCCGATCCCCCTGAACATACCAGGTACCACGATCAGAACCTTGGGATGATGTGCCTGCATAAAAAGCATTTGTGTTGGTATCCATCGATCGCTCAGAGGCATATTCATAGGTTCCATTCGCGTTAAGCACAATGCATCTGCTAGATGTTGAGCCGCCAGAGTTTGTGGTAGTTACATTCGTCCAACACCATTTACCTACCAATTCCTGCGAAATATTTCCACCATTCTTATTTGGCAAATTATTCGCCTGAGCAGATTGATTAGTTGCTCCTCGTGTATAAGATACTTGTTGCCCATTAGCAGTAAGGTTTAATTGGTTGCCTTGAATAGCATAGGCAAACATAACCTTGCCTTGTTGAGTTGTTAAAATAATATGCCCTTGAGATTCCTCGTAAGGGAATGTATTGCCCAAATAAACACACTGCCCATTTGATTTGAACTCAATGGTTTCACCATTCCCTGACCAGGTTCCCACCAATGTACTTTTCGTTTCTGAAGTGGTAGTTGTTTGTTGAGTCATGGCAACTTGCGGCTGTGCTGGTTCCGTTCCGGCTTTTGTAAATGTTACTTTATCATCCAGGTCGCCTCCTGAAAGGGTAAGGGAATTACCTTGAAGAATAAAAGTATAAGCAGTGACCTGACCCACCTGGGTAATTGAAAGTTTATTGGCTGAAGTTGTATAGGTAATTGATTCGCCATCAAATTCTCCACTGCCATCAGGATTAAGCATTAAAGTCATTTGATACCCGAACTGGGAGTTTTGCCAGAAGCCCGTTATTTTCGCTTGTTGAGTCTTTGCTCCGATTTGAGCAAGCAGTGTGATAGGTAAAAGAAAGGCCAGAAAAAAGATTGATTTCATAGTCCCTGGAAATTAGTAAACTAAGCTAATCAATTTTTTGAAATCAGGAATCAGTCGCCTTTCGGAATGATGCCCATCTTTCGCATTAAAAAAGTAGCGTTTGCCTTTTGTGCCACTCCTCTGTGGAGCGTATAATCAAATGTTAGTTGATCATTTTCAATCTTCCCTTCAAAGCAAGCATTGGCAATTTGAGTTGGATGCTGTCCTTCTAAATCGCCCAGTGCAATATCATGGGTTGCCAGCACAACTAAAGCTTGCAAGTCTTTTAATTGCTTGATCAACTCACGCGAGCCAGCTTGCTTATCAGTTGAATTTGTACCCTTTAAAATTTCATCCAATAAAATTACCATTGGTTTACCCGCGCGCAATTCTTCCATAATCGATTGTAATCGATGAAGTTCTGCGTAGAAATAAGATTGATGATCTTGTAGCGAATCCGAAGTTCTCATTCCTGTTCGCAATACGATCAAAGGCATTGTCCAATTACTTGCACACACGGGCGCGCCAACACCTCCTAAAACATAATTGACTCCCAACGTTCGTAAAAATGTACTCTTACCCGCCATGTTTGCCCCGGTAATCAACCAAACGGTAGCAGGGTTTCCAATCTCAAAATCATTAGTGATTCTTTCCTTATCAGAAATAAGGGGGTGACCAATTGCTTTACCTTTTATTCGATTGCTTTCACTATACTCAGCAAACGTGTATAAAGGATTGTTGTAATGAATTGTTGCTAACGAGATGAGTGCATCCCACTCCGCTAAGGATTCGAGCCAACCTGGAAGTTGTTTTGCATTTGCTTCGCGCCAAGCCTCCACTCTACTCACCGCGTGAAAGTCATACAAAAACAATCCATTACCAAACATCATGGCTATTGGATTCATGCGCGACTCCAGTGCATTCACCAACTTTGAAAACTGAGCAACTTTTTCAAATGCCTCATGAGCTGTTTGAAAATGCTTTTTCATTAAAGCTGTTTCGTATTTCTGTTTTGTCAATAGTTCAAATATTCGAGCATAATTGGCAAGTGAATCTTTTCCTTTACTTAAACCACGCTGCAGGTCACCGATTTTCTTTGCGTAAATTCCAGCAATTGCAATCTGAATTGTCATTGCAACAAAAAGTAAAGTAAAATAACTTACATCATAGATTGCAAGACCGGCTATCAGTAATGTAATGATTGGCAAAACCCATCGCAAAATTGTGTAAACCGTTTTACCATAAATAAATGGTTTCCCTGATAACCAAATACGTAAAAAAGTCTGGTCAAACGTAAACTCACGAAGCTGTCGTCCAAGAGCCCACACGTGCTGTCTGAATTCCAATTGAGTGCCTAACTCGCGCACAGCGGCTTGTCGTTCTACCAATTCCTCACGAGAATAATTCAAAGCTTTCAGATCGCGAGCTAAACGGTCTTCACCTAATTCAGTGCCGCATCGATTTATGTATTGAAATAAAGACCCGTTTCCAAAAAGATCAAGATCATGACTATACGGATGATGCGGATCGGAAAACCGAGTGCCGTCAGAAAAATCTGTTGTTTCAAAAACTAATCCTTTTGCTTCAGATTCATTGAGTTCTTCTAAGTAAGAAAGTAATTTCTTCTGTTCCTCTCGTGCAGTTTGTTTATTAATCAGGAAAATAAAGATCCCCAATGGAAGTAGAATCAATGCAAAAAAAATTGAATCTGAAAAGCCTACGTAAATTAGAAACCCAACAATTGCCATTAAGACAACTCTGCTCCAGGCTAATTGCTTAATTACTTTTTCGACATGTTCGCGTTGTTGGGCGAACTGATGAGCACGTTGCTGATAAAACTCCTGGGTGGGCATACTAAAAACGGATCAGATAAACTCTTCGATGATTGCCATCACCTGCTTTAAGTGCAACTCATCAATTTCGTCAAAGTCATTTAAGGAATCACTATCCACATCCAATACAAGCGCTACCTCACCATTTTTAAATGCAGGTAAAACAATTTCTGACTTGGAAGCTGAGCTACAAGCAATATGCCCAGGAAACTCATCCACATTGGGAACAATAATTGTTTTCTTTTCTTTCCAACTGGTGCCACACACCCCTTTCCCTAAGGCGATGCGCGTGCAGGCAATCGGCCCCTGAAAAGGACCCAATACCAACTCATTATTTTTCACTAAATAAAAACCCACCCAGAAAAATTTCATGGTTTGATTAAGCGCTGCCGCAATGTTTGAAAGATTTGCTATTACATCCGGCTCGCCAGTAACGAGTGCCGCTATTTGGGGTATTAGCGTTTGATACTTGGAAGTTTTATCAGCGGATAAAGAGATAATCAGATTTTCTGCCATGTCTTAATAATGAACCACAAAATTAGGAAAAGGCAGTTGGAATAGGGTTATATCTGATAGAAAAGCAGAATGATTAGCAGGGCGACAATTATTCCGATAATCTGCACAATACCACGTGAGCTCATAGGCAGCTAATTTCCTGAAAGGAATCTCAGAAGTTCTGCCAATAATAGTTTTGGCTTAATTACCCTTGCCTGGATAGATAGTGGATCCTGTATTAACAATTAGAATTTTCTCATCGCGTGGCAATTCATCTTTCATCTGAAGTAACAGCGCCAAACCAGCAATACCAGAAGGCTCGCATCGGATAGAATGCTTCTTGCTAATATCCAGCGCTTCTTCAATATAATTCTCATCCACATCTAAAATGCCTGAAAGATTGCCGATGCGCTCATTTTGAATCAATGAGTTGATATAAAATTGATAATCATCTAGCGAGGGTAAATAGTAAGAGAACAATTTATCCATGCGCGAGTTGGCATCGCGGGTGGTGGCGCCCATAAAATTACATGCACTTATTTTTTTTATATCTCCCAAAAAGCGTGGATCGTGTTTGTAGATGCTGTTGTTAAACTCACGCTCGGCAATAATTAAAATATTTACAAACAAGTCGCCCGTGCCAAACGGAACAAAGCAATACGCTGGATTTTCATTTAATACTTCGTATGAAAGCCAGTCGTAATAATTGTCGTTAAACCGATCCAGGATTTCACGGTAAGTAATATCAATACCTTCCTTATTGTTTGTTAATTCTTTTATCTCCTTACTCGAAAGAGATTCTTTGCTCAAATCTGTTTCGTACACTTCGCAGCCCATTTGCCGAAGGGCTTCCTTTATGTTGGGTTTAATCCGATTGTCCATCAACACTTTCAACTTGGTGTTTACTTTAAACAAATTGAAAAAGTGCTGAATCGCTGCCGCTGCACTTCCTGAAGAAATGATGGATACTTCTTTAATATTATATCGCTTCGCTTTGATTAAAACCTCCCAGGCCATGCGCGCCTTGTGTGTGCCTGTGGGGTTCGTGCTTTCATCTTTCAACCAAACATTGCTAAAACCAGGCACATCTACCCGATACGTATTCGATGCCGGAAACCGAGGTTCATAAAAAGGACGTGGTGGAAATTCCGGCTTTGAGGGATCGTTCAATGAAGGGACGTACAGGCCTGCAATTTCCTCGGTAGCTGCACGAACCAACTTCTCGTCATCCATCTGCTCTTTCACAAAATCCATTTCTTTGCCGGAAAGTTTTTCGAAAAGAACATTGGCTATTTTATTAGCGAATGACTCCATGTTATTCGGGTCAATCGCTTTTACCGAATCCTGATCAACTGCATCGTCTGCATCAACATCAAGCAAACTTTTATATTTTGTTGAAAATTGCTCATTGATTAAGCTATTCCAATCCAATTTATTTTGCGTTGCAAAGAGACTTAAGAGATTGCGAAGAGATTGTGTAGCCCCTGGTGGACTTTTTAAATTGAATGCTCTGCGCAGTAAATCTTCAGACGGACCTTGGGGATAACTAAGAGTCAATTGTGGATCAAGCGCTGGAGTTGTCTTAATAAAGTCCTTCACTGCCTTCTGAAGGCCATGAATAAAACTCCATCGTCCGGTTCCTACAGATTCGTGAAAACCGGACCGCGTTAATTGTTCGCGAATGAGATCAAGGATTTCTTTAGGAATACGTTTGGCGGATGCTTTCTTCATGAATGACAAAAGATCGCAGGTTCAAGCGAGAATCGCAACCCATTGGCATAATTACCTTACTTGCCATCTAAATTAAAATACTATTCACCAGCAACACGCGATGTTTGTTCATTCTCAGAATCAGAAACTTGATCGGAAGAATGGGGCTGTGATTCATTTGTGGAGATAAAAGGAATTTCAGGTTGCTCGATACTCGCAATGTGTACAGAGCTATCTCCCAATTCTTCTTTAAAGAAACGTTTCTGCGAAAAAAGAATGATCACTACGCCCATAAATATGGAAGAATCCGCAATGTTGAACACCGGACTAAAGAACTCAAAATATTGGCCACCTTTAAGTGGCACCCATTCCGGCCAATAAAAATCAAATAGTGGGAAATACAACATATCAATCACCTGCCCATGAAACCAAGGCGAAGGTGACTCCAGCGGAGCATTGTTCAGGAACACGCCATAAAAAATACTATCAATCACATTGCCTATGGCCCCTCCCAAAATCAGTGCAAGGCAAAATAGAAACCCACTATGGGCACGCTTGCTGATCATCTTATACAGATAGTAGGTAATTCCGGCCATGGCAAAAACACGAAAGATGGTAAGTGCTAGTTTCCCAAATTCACTTTCCCAACGAATACCAAACGCCATTCCCGGATTAAGTAAGTAATGCAACCGGAACCAAGTGCCCAAAACATTTATCTCCTGATGGATGTACATATAGTTATACACCAACAGTTTAGTGGTCTGGTCAATCAGAATCACAGCCAACACAATCAAAAAATACTTTTTATAATTCATCTCTTCTCTATTCAGCGTAAGCCTAATTGACCGTGATTTTTAATTTTAGCATAAACTCATCCATTTCCACCTCAGTTGCATTCGTTACCTGCTCCTTTAACTCCAATGTAAGGGCTTGTGTTTCGGTACGGATATATTCTTTGTGTTCAGTAAGCGCAGACGAGACCGCTTCTCCATTTTTCTCTACCTCAATTGTAATTTTATCAAGAACGGCTAAGCCCATATCCTTGCGGAGATTTTGCACCCGATTTACAAAATCACGTGCAATACCTTCACGTTTCAATTCTTCGGTAAGTGTAATATCTAATGCTACTGTTAATCCACCCTCAGATGCAACGGCCCATCCTGGAATGTCCTCAGATGAAATCAAGACATCTTCCAAAACTAAATCAAATCCATCTTTTGCCAATGTTCCACTCTTTTCAATTGCCTGAATATCTTCTTTCGTCAAAGAATTTATTACAGCCGAAACCTCTTTCATTTTTGGTCCATACTGTTTTCCAAGTTTGGCAAAATTCGGCTTTACCTTTTTTACTAATAAGCCGCTGGCATCATCTATGTATTGTATTTCCTTAACATTCACTTCCGCTTTGATAATCGCCTCCACGCTTTTCACACGTTGAGCAAATTTTTCATCCAACACAGGCAACAATACTTTTTGAAGTGGTGTGCGCACTTTCACCTTACTATTCTTACGAATTGAATGCACGAGTGAACAAATTCGTTGAGCATAATCCATTGATTTCTCCAATTCTAAATCTTTGCGATTAGCATCTGCCTTAATCATCAAGGTATGATGAATCGACTCAAACTGAAGCGGTGTGTTGAACTCTTTTGCCCTGCTACGAATGTTATCAGTAAGATTTTTATACAACCATTCGCTAAAGAATGGCGCGATAGGCGCCATCAATTGCGCTGTTACCATTAAACATTCGTACAATGTCTCGTACGCAGCTCGCTTATCATCACTTAATACTGGCGCACCCGTAGAAATTTTTTCTGAAGTAGGCTGCCAGAAACGTTTTCTATTCAAACGCACATACCAATTAGAGACATGATCATTCACAAAATCCTGAATGGCGCGGGCAGCCTTTGTCGGCTCATACTCATTATAAGCAGTTGTAACTTCTTCAATTAAAGACTGCTCTTTAGTGATGATCCATTTGTCAAGCGGTGCCAATTTATCATACGGAACATTGTTCATCTCATCCTTAATAAACCCATCGATATTGGCATACAACACAAAGAATGAATAGGTGTTGATAAGTGTTCCGAAAAATCTTCGTTGCGTTTCTACGATCCCATCAAAATCAAATTTGAGGTTATCCCAAGGCGGTGCATTTTCCATCATGTACCAGCGCACTACATCAGGCCCATACTTTGCAAGCGTCTCAAATGGATTTACCACATTGCCCTTGCTCTTCGACATTTTGTTTCCACTCTTGTCCAGCACCAAGCCATTGGAGATAACATTTTTGAAAGCTACGCCACCGTTACCCACTTTCTTGTTCACGGCTTTCACTTCGTCACTGCTTTCGCTGAGCATGGTGGCAATCGCGTGAAGTGTAAAGAACCAACCGCGGGTTTGATCTACACCTTCTGCGATAAAATCTGCAGGATAATTCTTTTCGAAAATTTCTTTATTCTCAAACGGATAATGCCATTGCGCATACGGCATAGCACCTGAATCGAACCAAACATCTATTAAATCTGCCTCGCGAAACATCGGCTGGCCGCTTGGGCTTACGAGGGTAATCTCATCTACGTAAGGGCGATGAAGGTCAATTGTCAATTGTCCATTGTCAATTGTCACCTTATTTTTAATTCCAGCTGCATTGGCCTTCTCAACTTCCTTTGTCAGTTGCTCGATTGAACCAATACAAATCTCTTCTTTGCCATCTTTCGATCTCCAAATAGGAAGTGGTGTGCCCCAATAGCGCGAGCGTGATAAATTCCAATCAACTAAATTTTCCAACCAATTTCCAAATCTTCCAATACCTGTTGATTCCGGTTTCCAATTGATGGTTTTGTTTAGGGCTACCATCTTATCTTTCAACGCAGTGGTTTTAATAAACCAACTATCTAACGGATAATATAACACTGGTTTATCGGTGCGCCAGCAATGCGGGTAAGTATGTTCATACTTCTCTACCTTAAATGCTTTGTTTTCTTCTTTAAGAATAATTGAGATGATTACATCCGTATTTTTATAATCCGGATTGCTTTCATCTTCATTCGTATAATTCTTTACGTAAAAATCATCAGCGCCAAGCGGCTTATGCGTTTTAATATTGAATTGAGCTACTCCTTCTTTTAACTTCTCACCGATTACAGAAATAAACTTTCCTTTACGATCTACCACCGGTACTTCATTATCCAATTCGTCTTTGATGGTCATAGCAGGAATACCATTCTGCTTTGCCACTCTAAAGTCATCGGCACCAAAGGTGGGTGAGATGTGTACTACGCCCGTTCCATCTTCGGTAGTTACAAAATCACCGGCTACAACCTGAAATGCTTTATCCGCATCATAGAACGGTTGCAAGTAAGGCATCAGTTGTTCGTAACAGATACCAACAAGATCCTTACCCGTAAATTCCTGAACAACTTCAAATGGGATGTTTTTATCCCCAGCTTTATAATCCTGAAGTTTTAACTCTTTGTTCTTGTCAGAAAAATATTTTGCAAACAGATCTTTCGCTAAAACGACATGAACTGGCTTATGGGTATATTGATTGAACGAGCTAACTAAAACATACTTTATCTTCTCGCCAACAGCCAATGCCGTATTGGACGGAAGTGTCCAAGGAGTTGTTGTCCATGCAAGGATAAACACATCACCCAGAACAGTATTAAATAAAAACTCCGAATTCGAATCTCGCTTCACTTTAAACTGCGCTACTACCGAAGTGTCTTTGACATCCTTGTAACAGCCCGGCAAATTCAATTCATGTGAACTTAAACCAGTACCTGCCGCGGGTGAGTAGGGCTGAATCGTATAGCCTTTGTACAACAACTTCTTATCGTACAACTGCTTCAATATCCACCAAAGTGATTCAATGTATTCTTTCTCGTAGGTGATGTAAGGCTTATCCAAATCTACCCAATAGCCCATCTTCAGCGTAAGATCATCCCACTGATCTTTATACTTCATTACCGTTTCGCGGCACTTCGTATTATATTCTTCTACTGAAATTTTTTTACCGATGTCATCTTTCGTAATGCCCAACTCTTTCTCCACCTGCAATTCAACCGGCAGACCGTGTGTGTCCCAACCCCCTTTGCGATTAACCTGAAAGCCTTGCAATGTTTTGAACCGGCAAAAAATATCCTTTACCGTACGCGCCATTACATGGTGAATACCGGGCGTTCCATTGGCTGAAGGAGGGCCTTCATAAAAGGTAAAAGTTGGACTTCCTTCGCGGTTGCTAACTGATTTCTCAAAAATCTTTTCCTCTTTCCAAAAGGTTAGCATTTCTGAGGCCACCTGGGCGAGGTTCAATTCCTTAAATTCTCTGTATTTACTCACTTCTCACTAAAATAAAGGCCGCAATTTAGGACATTTTGAGGATAAGCTCGGAGTGAACCATTTCTTATTTGATTTCGATTTGATCGATGTGTGAGTTAAGTTGGGGGTTTATTAGTTTGCAGTTATGATATATGTAGGTGGCAACCCTTTGCCAATTAAAGACATTGAGGAAATTGTTTATGGATATGAAACCATCGAATTGGATTCAGAGGCACTGCAAGCGGTAACAGCTAACTACGATTTTCTGGTTCACTATGCGAAGGACAAGATTATTTATGGCATCAACACCGGCTTTGGGCCGATGGCGCAATACAAAATCAACGAAAGTGAGCAACATCAGCTTCAACTTAACTTGATTCGTAGCCATAGTTCGGGCAGCGGACAACCATTTGGAGAAGCGCTGGCTCGCGCTACAATGCTGGCACGGCTCAATAGTTTAATGCAAGCGGCATCGGGCATTCATCCTGATACGGTTATCCTGATCAAAGATTTGCTTAACGCAGAAATATCGCCTTGCATTTTTGAGCGCGGAGGTGTGGGCGCCAGTGGCGATCTGGTTCAGCTGGCGCACCTTGCCCTTAACCTGATTGGTGAAGGTGAAGTGTTCATGCAAGGAAAAATGCTTTCTGCTAAAAAAGCTTTCGCACAAAAAGGCATTCGCCCACTAACCATTCATTTACGTGAAGGATTAGCCCTGATGAATGGTACCTCGGCCATGACAGGCGTTGGGCTGGTCAACATGATTGAAGCAAAGAAGATTCTTCAGGTATCAGTCATTCTTTCCTCCATCACTAATGAGTTGATGAAATCTTTTGATGATCATTTTTCATTGCACTTAAACCATGTGAAACACCACGAGGGGCAAGCTAAAGTAGCGGAAGGGATGCGCATCTGGCTAGCTGATAGCAAACTGATTCGCCAACGTCAGGATCATCTCTATCATAAAAGGATTGAAGAGGCAGTGTTCACAGACAAAGTACAGGAGTACTATTCATTGCGCTGCGTGCCGCAAATTTTAGGGCCTATTTACGATACAATTATTCAGTCGGAGAAAATTCTGTTGGACGAGGTCAACTCGGTCAATGATAATCCGATAATCGATCATCATCAAAAAAATGTTTATCACGGTGGAAATTTTCATGGCGATTACATTTCACTGGAAATGGATAAACTCAAAATTGTAACAACCAAGCTTTGTATGTTGGCCGAACGACAATTAAATTATTTGCTCAATGATAAACTTAATCAAAAACTTCCACCTTTTGTAAATCTCGGGCAGCTAGGATTAAATTTTGGTATGCAAGGCATTCAGTTTACAGCCACCTCCACTACTGCTGAAAATCAAACACTGTCTTATCCAATGTATCTGCATAGCATCCCTAACAACAACGACAATCAAGATATAGTAAGCATGGGCTGCAACGCTGCGTTGCTCACCAAACGCGTACTTGATAACACCTGGGATGTACTTACCATACAAGCCATTACACTATTGCAAGCCATTGACTATTTGCAATGCCAGCCAAGGCTGTCTTCAACTACCTTAAGTTTTTATCAAGAGTTAAGAAAAGTTATTCCCACTTTTGCAGATGATCAACCCAAGTATAAACTGATTCAAGCTGTTAAAGAAGAACTTATCAGAATGAAGAACTCATTAATTTTTTAATCTGTGAAATACGCATTAGTTACCGGAGCATCACGAGGAATAGGAAGAGCCATCAGCATTAAGCTGGCCGAAATGGGATACTCCATTTTAATCAATTACAAATCCAACGAAAGTGAAGCAAAAAAAACTGCGGAGTTGGTAAAAGCTTTTGGCGTAGAGACAGAATTGTTGCCTTTCGATGTGTCAGATAAAACAGCGGTAGATACAATCTTAGGAGGTTGGATCGATACGAACAAGGACAAAACCCTCGAGATATTAATCAATAATGCAGGCCATCGGCAGGATGCACTACTCATGTGGATGACAGGAGAGCAATGGAAGGATGTACTGGGCTCAAGTTTAGATGGATTCTTTCATGTAACCCGACTTGTTATAAACGGCATGCTAAGAAAACGATACGGTCGTGTAGTAAATGTAGTTTCCCTTTCGGGATTAAAGGGACTGCCAGGCCAGGTAAATTATTCTGCTGCCAAAGCTGGAGTAATAGGCGCAACAAAAGCATTAGCACAAGAGGTAGCCCGAAGAGGTGTTACCGTAAATGCTGTAGCTCCTGGTTTCATTAAAACCGATATGACCCAGGATTTAAAAGAAGACGAACTAAAAAAAATTATACCCATGCAGCGCTTTGGCGAAGCGGAAGAAGTAGCCCATGTTGTAGCCTTTTTGGCTTCTGACAAAGCTTCCTACATCACAGGCGAAATAATTTCTATTAATGGAGGCTTGTATTCGTAAACCTTCAGGAAAAAATATCTACCAGAAATCTTTAAGGTTTCTTTAAAATTGTCATTAACTTAGAAAGAACTAAAATTAGTTTAGGTTTTAATCGCCATGAGCCATCGTGTTGTTATTACTGGGTTAGGGATTTATTCGTGCATTGGTAAAAATTTAGCTGAAGTGCGAGATTCCCTTTACGCAGGCAAATCAGGAATTATTTTAGATCCGCTTAGAAAAGAGATGGGTTATCGATCCGGGCTTACCGGATTTGTAGAAAAACCCCAACTAAAGGGAGTATTGGATCGAAGAGCGCGTATCATGTTACCCGAACAGGGCGAATATGCTTTTATGGCCACTGCAGAAGCATTGGCAAATGCACAGTTGGATCAGGATCAAATTGATAGGCAAGAAATTGGCATTATCTATGGCAATGATAGTTCTGCACAACCCGTGATTGAAGCCACCGACATCATCCGATTAAAAAAAGATACTACCCTTATTGGATCAGGATCTGTTTTTCAAGCGCTTAACTCAACAGTAAATATGAACCTAGCCACCATCTTTAGGTTAAAGGGAATAAACTTTACGGTTAGCGCTGCCTGTGCCAGCGGCTCGCATGCCATTGGTATGGCGCACATGTTCATCCGTAATGGACTGCAGGACTGTATAATTTGTGGTGGCGCTCAGGAAACCAATATCTATTCCATGGGCAACTTTGATGCATTGGGTGCATTTTCAATTCGCGAAAACCAGCCCACTCAGGCATCTCGTCCTTTTGATAAAAACAGAGACGGATTAGTGCCTAGCGGAGGGGCAGCTACGGTTATTTTAGAAAGTCTAGAACATGCTAAGAAACGCGGAGCAAAAATTTGGGGCGAAGTAATTGGCTATGGCTTCTCATCAAATGGAGAGCACATCAGCAACCCAACAGTAGACGGGCCAGCACGTTCACTACGTATGGCATTAAAAAATTCGGGATTAGATTCTAAAACCATTGATTATATCAATGCACATGCAACTTCAACGATTGCAGGCGATGCCAGTGAAGCCAAAGCAATTGATTCCATATTTGGTTCTTTAAAAACACCGGTAAGCTCCACCAAATCCATGACCGGCCACGAGTGCTGGATGGCTGGTGCAAGCGAAATTGTTTATTCGTCTCTTATGATGCGAGACTCTTTTGTGGCGCCCAATATAAATTTTGAAACGCCAGACGAGGATTCAGCGCACCTTAATATTGTAGAAACCGCTACAGACAAAAATATTGATGTATTTTTGTCGAATTCTTTTGGGTTTGGTGGTACAAACTCAACCTTGATTGTAAAAAAATGGAAGTAATGGATAAGAAGGTTATCGAGACCATACATGCTTTTTTAGTGGAAGAATTTGAAGTCGCTCCCGAAAAAATAGCTCCGGAAGCCAATTTACGAGAAACTCTCGCGCTCGATAGCTTAGACTACATTGATCTGGTGGTGGTTATTGAAAGTAACTTTGGATTTAAAGTAAAACCAGAGGACTTTACAGCTATTATTACCTTTCAGGATTTTTACCAATACGTGCAGGGTCGTGTAGCCCAGCAAAAATCAATCAGCTGAAGTCTATGGCAAAATGGCAAGGCCAATCCAAAGGCACTCCATTAGGCTATCGCATTGTTATTTCGGTATGCAGCACATTTGGTGTTTTGCCTGCTTATCTACTTTTACGTTTTATTGCAGGCTATTACTTTCTCTTCTCATGGAATTCTTCCGTTCCCATCTATACTTATTTTTCTCAGCGACTTGGATACGGAAAATTAAAATCGCTAAGAAAGCTTTACAGAAACTATTACGTGTTTGCTCAAACCCTGTTAGATAAAATCATCATAACCGCAAACATTAAAAACAAATTTACATTCCACTTTGATGGCGTTGAAAATCTTCACCACATAGTTCGAGAAGGAAAAGGTGGAATTCTAATTAGTGCACATATAGGCAATTGGGAAGCCGCAGGTCATCTGTTAAAACACCTCAACACGAAAATTAATATCGTGATGTTTGATGGCGAACATGAACGAATAAAAAAATATCTTAATACCGTTACAGGCAAACGCAACTTTCAGGTCATTGTAGTTAAGGACGACATCTCACACGTATATACCATTAGTGAGGCCCTGCAAAAAAATGAAATTGTATGCATGCATGCCGATCGCTTTATTGAAGGAAACAAAACAAAAAAACAAATGTTTCTTGGAAGAGAAGCTGAATTTCCGATCGGTCCCTTTGCGCTTGCAAGTACATTCAAAGTTCCTGTCTCTTTTGTTTTCGCTTTTAAAGAATCGGCCACACATTACCACCTGTTTGGAAGCAGCGGACTTACTCCCCCATCAGTAGATAAATCCACCAACATTGATTTCTTTCTGTCCACATTTACCAGGCAACTGGAGGTGATGGTAAAGCGTTATCCCGAGCAATGGTTTAACTATTACGATTTCTGGCAATCCAAATTATAGAAATCACTCGCTTTATAAATTCCTATCTTTGATTAGAGATTTGAGAGATTGCTCGTAAAAAATGACTACCGAAATTCTTCAATACATTCCGCAACGCCCTCCTATTGTAATGGTAAGCAATTTGCTTTACGCGAATGATATTTCGGCTCAAACCACTTTTTTGATTTCAGAGGACAACATTTTTGTTAAAAACGGTTTATTTACAGAACCGGGTATTGTGGAACACATAGCTCAATCAGCAGCATTGCATGCGGGTTATGGATTTGTTCAAGCAGGAAAATCTGTGCCAATTGGGTATATTGCAGCTATTAAAGGCTTACTCATTCATAGTCTCCCGTGCGTTCATGATGAATTGAAAACGCATATTTCCATTGTTAATCGAGTTATGAATGTTACGCTGATTCAGGCCCAGGTGTTGATAGGGAATCAATCGGTTGCGGCTTGTGAAATGAGAGTTTTTATTAAGGATTAATAAAACACACACAATGAAAAAGATTTATCAACTGCTGATGCTTTTTTTAATAACAAGCATGGCAGCAATCGGACAAAACAGGGTAAATATTTTCGACCCTAAAGTACCTTTTACCTGGCTGGGCCTTGATTTTAGCGAAGCAAAAATTGTTGGGGAGCAAGATCATATTACCGATGATGCCAAACTGATGGAATTACTTGCCGCGTGGAACGATCTAATGATCAAAGAGGCGCCTAAGTATAACGTAACGGCAGCGTTCCATAAACAAATAGATTTGGTTGCCGATTTTACTGCAACCAATCAAAACAATTCCAGCATCGACCTGAGTGGCATGCTCGTAGTAAGTTCAGATGGACTCGGAGCTTTCTCTTCAGGCACTATTCAACGCATTGTAAATCATTACAACTTTAACGGATTGAGTGGACTAGGGCTAATGATTGTTGTAGAGAAATTTGACAAGCCCGGAAAAAAAGGAGTGCTATGGTACACCATTGTTAATATGGACACGAAGGCTGTGTTGTTTACCGAATCTCTGGAAAATCCTCCGGGAGGGTTTGGGGTGCGTAACTTTTGGGCCAGCACGGTCTACGCTACATTAGAACGAATCAAGAAAAAGGAGTATAACCTTTGGCGCATTCGTAAAGAAGCAACTGTTGATTTGAATCAATCGCAGCTTGCTGTTGCCACGGAAAAACCAAAGGAAATCTCACAGCCAAAAAAAGAAGTAGCAAGTGTTAATCAATCTCGTGAAGATACACGACCCTCGGTAAAACAAACATCCGTTGTTACGAATAGAACATCCGTAAAACCTGGCGGTCAATTTTACGCCTTACTTATTGGAGTGTCTAAATACAACGATACTAGATTAGACTTGGACCATCCGGTAAGCGATGCTCATAAAATGAAAGAAACGCTGAGCGCCTATTATGATTTCTCAGCAAGCAATATCACTGTATTGGAAAATCCCACCCGTGGCGAGATTTTTTCTGCTCTCTATAAATTGCGCAGCCAGGTTACAGTAAACGACAATCTATTACTTTTCTATGCGGGCCACGGCTATTGGGACGAGAACATAAAGCAAGGATACTGGTGGCCCAAAGACGCAACAACCAATGACCCATCAAATTGGCTTTCGAATAGTGATCTGAGAGAACAACTACGGGGAATTAATTCTGCTCATACATTGCTGGTAAGTGATGCGTGCTTCAGCGGAGGTATCTTTCGCACCCGCGATGCAAGTGCTATTAAATCTGCTTCTATCGATTATCAATTGTTGTACAAGATGCCCAGCCGCAGAGCAATAACTAGCGGAACCCTTACCGCTGTGCCCGATCGATCTGTTTTTGTGGAGTACCTAATCAAGCGACTGAAAGAGAATAAAGAACAGTTTCTTCCCTCACAACAGCTCTTTGGTAGTTTGCGCTTAGCCGTAATCAATAATAGTGCTACCGTACCTCAGGAGGGAGTTATTGCTGAAACAGGAGATGAAGGCGGAGATTTTATTTTTATTAAAAAATCAAAAACCAAATAGCTCCTATTAACTGGCTGAAAAATAAAAAAATCCACCATCGATAAATTTTCTTCCCAGCTGGAACACACCACCGAAGTTTCTGTTCGCTTTAATGAAGCCGATCCGCTGGGTATCGTGTGGCATGGTCATTACATCCGGTATTTCGAAGATGGCCGAGAAGCATTCGGTAAAGCATTCAAACTTTCTTATTTGGATGTGTATGGCGAAGGACTTGCTATTCCGGTAGTTTCTGTACAATGTGATTATAAAAAACCATTGCGCTATGGCGATACTGTGTGCGTAGAAACCACTTACGTAAATACTGCAGCCGCTAAACTTGTATTCACCTACAAAATCTATAACAAAGAGACTGATGAAGTTGTAGCTACGGGAACGTCCACACAAGTATTTGTAGATGTGAAGACATTTCAGTTGCACCTTACACTACCCGCATTTATGACTTTGTGGAAACAGAAATGGAAGCTAGCGTTGTGAGGACAGCTTGGATATGTGCCGATAATATAATCTCTCCGTTGGGTAAAACCTCTGACGAAAATTTCCATTCGATTAAGTCCGGCAAAAGTGGCGTTACCTTAACCGAAATCCACGGCAGTGAAAAAGCATATTCTTTGGGAAAAATAAAGTACTCTCTACCGAACGATAATTCTTCGACTACTTTCTTTGATCAACTCTGCATTGCTTCCGTAACGGATGCCCTTCGTTATGTTGAATTGGATGTGCATTCGCATCGGGTTATAATTGTGTTATCTGCTACAAAAGGAAACATTGACCTTTTACGCACTGAAGGAAAGCAGTCCGGTTCATTGCCTTTGACTCAATCCGCGAAAGCGATTGCCAAGCATTTTAAAAACCCCAACACGCCTATTGTTGTTTCCAATGCTTGCATCTCAGGTGTAATGGCACTGCAAACTGCGGCTTATTTTTTAGAAAGTGATCAGTATGATCATGCAATAGTTGTAGGCGCGGATGTGTTATCTCAGTTTGTAATCTCCGGATTTCAATCCCTGTATGCATTAAGTACTGAAATCTGCAAACCCTTTGATAAGAATAGAAAAGGAATCAATCTGGGTGAAGCTGCCGCTACTATTATTCTAAGTACCTCTCCTGAAACCTTAGGGGTAGAAAAAGAAATGGCGATACGGGGTGTTGGATTAACAAATGATGCAAATCACATTTCTGGCCCATCGCGTACAGGTGAAGAATTAGGTGCAGCCATACAGCAAGCGCTCAAGCAAAGTAATATTCCTGCTAAAGAAGTTGATTATATTTCGAGTCATGGCACCGCCACTATTTATAATGATGAAATGGAAGCCAAAGCAATTCACCTGGCAGGATTGAGTAATGTACCGGTTAATAGTCTAAAAGGTTATTTTGGCCACACTTTAGGCGCAGCAGGTATTGTGGAGTCCATAATCAGTATAAAATCTATGCAGCACAATAGATTAATTGCTTCTTTTGGATTTGAAGAATTAGGTGTGAGCAAAGTTCTAAACATAATTGAGCACACAAAGCCAGCGACCATCAACGCAGCGGTTAAAACAGCCAGTGGATTTGGAGGTTGTAATGCTGCCATTGTTTTTCAAAAAAAGGTATGAATAAAATCGATGTGTTGGTTATTGGAGCGGGGCCGGCTGGAAGCATTGCTGCCGCCTTACTACACAAGGAGGGGTTTGTTGTACGCGTAGTAGAGAAAGAAAAGTTCCCTCGCTTTGTGATTGGCGAAAGTTTGCTTCCACGCTGCATGGAGGTATTGGAGGATGCCGATTTACTGGAGGCTGTGAAAGGAATGGGGTTTCAAGAAAAATTTGGAGCCAAGTTTGTTCGCAACCATCAAAAAGCCGATTATAATTTTAGCGATCAACATACGCAGGGCTGGACGTGGACCTGGCAAGTGCCGCGCGCAAAATTTGATGAAACTCTTATCAATACGGTAGCCGCACGAGGTGTACCCGTATCTTTTCAGTCAACCGTAACGGCTATTAAATTTTTTGAAGATGCCAGTTCTGTCACCACAGTTCAGCACCAGGATGGAACAGAAGAAAAAATAGAAGCTCGTTTTATTGTGGATGCCAGTGGGTATGGCCGAGTAATTCCAAAACTCTTTAATCTGGACAAGCCATCAACACTAACAGATCGCAAAGCTATTTTTGCTCATGTGAAAGATATTCATCGTTCTAAATCAGACGAACCCAATCGCATTACCATAGTAAGTTATGCGCCTGAAACCTGGGTATGGATTATTCCCTTTTCAGATGGCATTACTTCAGTAGGTTTTGTGGGCAAACGTGAGTATCTGCAACAGTTTTCTGGCAACAGCAAAGAACAGTTCAACACATTAATAGCTAATAATAATTTATTGCAAGAGCGATTTTCCGAAGCCGAGTTTGTTTTTGAACCCCGAACGTTAGAAGCCTGGTCAACTACCACAGAAAAATTTTATGGACAAGGCTTTGTGCTTACAGGCAATGTAACTGAGTTTCTAGATCCAATTTTTTCATCGGGTGTCATGTTTGCAACTGTCTCCAGTCAGCTAGCTGCGCACCTGGTAGCACGCCAACTAAAAAAACAGTCAGTAGATTGGCAAACTGAATATACGCAATATCTACAGCGAGGGGTGGATGTATTCCGTTCCTATGTTGTAAATTGGTATGATGGAACGCTCGAAAAAATTTTTTATGCTGAGAATCCAGACCCGGAAATAAAAAAACAAATTTGCTCGGTACTTGCAGGATACGTTTGGGATGAAACCAATCCTTATGTGTTCGATCATGCCGCAGCTTTGAAAAGATTGGCCCGCATGGTCAATTATCAATCCAAACACTCATGAACTACATTAATTCTTGGGTTTCAATTAATAGCACGATCCAAAAGAATGGAAAAATTGTATTTAAGAAAGTCAATGCTGACAATTTCCTTATCAACGCATATGAGTCGTTAAAAATAAACTATCCCAGATTTTATAAAATGGACGAATTGGCGCGCCTAGGTTTTATAGCCGCTGAACTGTTGCTAAGCGATCGAAATATTGATAAGGATTATTCTTTAGACAAAGTCGGGGTGGTTTTATCCAATGCCAGTTCCAGTTTAGTTACAGACAAAAAATATTTGAGCAGCACTCAACAAATTGCCAGTCCTGCATTGTTTGTTTATACCTTACCGAATATTGTTGCAGGCGAAATTTGTATTCGCCACGGGCTAAAGGGAGAGAATGGTTTCTTTATCTTTGAATCATTTGAGGCAAAATTTATGGCCAATTATGTAAACCATGTGTTACAGCGCGGCAGCCAGGCTTGTGTGGCTGGCTGGGTAGAGGCTAATGAATCCGCGAATCAAGCTTTTCTTTACTTAGTAGAAAAAGAACAAAGACCCAGCGCAGTGCCGCATACTCACGAAACACTAACCGAACTTTTCAATTCCAATGGATGCACTAAAGACTAATCTCAAAAAACAAATAATAGAAGCGCTTAACCTTAACCACCTGAAACCGGAAGGCATTGCCGATGACGAGCCTCTGTTTGTAAAGGGATTAGGATTAGACTCTATCGATGCGTTAGAACTTATCGTGCTTTTGCAACAGCACTACAACATTAAAATTACCGACCCTCAGGAAGGACCAAAAATATTTAAGTCTATCAACACCATGGCCGATTATATTGTAGCACATCAAACTAAATAGTATTGAACAGCAAAGTACATGTAGTGGGGTTAGGGTGCGTGTCGGCCATTGGCAACACCGTAACCGAGAATTTCAATTCACTACAAAAAAGTATTTCAGGCATTGCTTCACTTACACTATTTGAATCCATTCACAAAAATAATTTACCAGTAGGTGAAGTAAAGTTGTCCTTCAATGAGTTGGTAGCTGACACCGGGCTTTCTAAAAATAACAGTCGTACCACTTTGCTCGGTGCGCTAGCGGCCAGAGAAGCATTGGCTCACGCAAACTTAAAAAAGACATGGCGCACCGGTTTAATTTCAGCTACTACCGTGGGCGGTATGGATCGAACCGAAAACTTCATGGTAGATTTTCTTCTGGATGAAACCTCTGGTGATTTGGATGATGTGCGTTATCACGAGTGCGGAAGCAGTACTGAGTACATAGCAGAGTTACTTGGTATTCATGATTTCATTTCAACAATAAATACAGCGTGTTCTTCTTCCGTTAATTCGATCATGTTAGGAGCACGCTTAATTAAACAAGGTAAGTTGGACGTAGTAGTGGCCGGTGGTACAGATGCGCTGACCAAATTCACCTTAAATGGTTTTAATACTTTAATGATTCTTGATAAAAATCTTTGTCGGCCCTTTGATGCAAACCGGCAAGGATTAAACCTGGGCGAAGGCGCTGGGTATGTAGTTTTGGCTTCCGACCAAGTAGTGAAAGAAGAACAATTAAAATCGCTGGCTTTTATTTCGGGTTATGCCAATACCAATGATGCGTTTCATCAAACCGCTTCTTCTGCGGAAGGAAGAGGTTCCTACCAAGCCATGACTGAAGCATTGGTAATGGCAAACTTACAGCCTGCGGATATTAATTACATCAATCTTCACGGAACAGGTACAGTTAACAATGATGGTTCAGAAGGCGCTGCGGTGCAACGACTCTTTGGCGACAATGTTCCTGCAGCCAGTTCTACTAAAGCGTATACAGGTCACACATTAGGTGCAAGTGGAGCTATTGAAGCTGTGTACTCTATTTTGGCTCTTCAACAAAAATGTGTGTTCCCAAATCTGAGATTTGAAACACAAATTCCAGAATTGAATTTTACTCCGCAAAGGGAATTTCAACAAGACCTTTATATAAATCATGTACTGAGTAATTCGTTTGGATTCGGAGGTAATTGTTCATCAATCATTTTTTCGGCAAACTAATGAGCGCCTACATCAATGGCATGGGTATTATTTCACCGCAAGAAACTTTTGCCGTTGCTGATTTTCTAACAAAACCAAAAACCTACTCGGGAGATCGTCTTACTGCTATTGAGCCCGATTACACAACCTGGATAGATGCAAAATTACTTCGAAGAATGAGCCGCATCATTCGCATGGGTATAGCAACATCCACGCTGGCACTGCGCGAAGCTGATGTGAAAATACCAGATGCAATTGTTACGGGAACCTCATTTGGATGCTTAGAAGATACGGGTTCGTTTCTCACCAAACTCATACAGCAAAAAGAAGAAGCACTAAACCCTACTCCATTCATCCAGTCTACACATAACACTATTGGTTCACAAATCGCTTTGCTTTTGCAATGTTTTGGCCACAATCAAACGTATTCGCAACGGGGGTTTTCATTTGAGCATGCATTGTTAGATGCGCTCCTGCTTAACGCGGAAAAAAAAACTGCGCTGGCAGGCAGTGCCGATGAACTAACACATACAAGTTTTGCAATCCAACAACGATTTGAGTTGTTTAAAAACGCTTTAGCAGGTGAGGGAGCTGCCTATTTCTTGCTTTCACCTCACTTAACAACTCACAGTTACGCTCAGTTAACCGAAGTAATAACATTATTTAAACCAGTAGGTGATGAAATTAATCAGAAACTTACTAGCCTGTTTCAACAACATGAATGGCAGCCATCGTCTATTGATATTCTGTTGATAGGGAAAAATGGTGACCCTATACAAGATTTACCATACACCGAATTCTTAAAGGGCTTTCCAGATGCAATCATTTGTCGGTATAAACATTTATGCGGTGAGTATGCTACCTCCACTTCATTTGCCTTGTGGTTGGCCGCGAAGATGCTAAAAGAACAATCGATACCCGCTGTTGTTACGGAAACAAAACACACAAACAACTTCAAGCGTATACTTATATATAATAATTACCAGCGCCATTATCATTCATTCATTCTGGTAGAAGCATGTTAACCAATCGGATTATAAATATTATTGCATTGATTACGCTGGTTGCCCTGTTGACTATTCATTATTTTGTTGAGATTTGGTGGGGATGGTACATCGTGATTGTATTGATATTCGTTACCGTAAAAATTTATGGGAGCACACATCTATCCGCTAATTTTTTTGTACAATCAAAATGTAAAGGAACAACAGGCATAGCCATAACTTTTGATGACGGACCTATTGCGGAAAAGACTGATCGTATCCTGAACATTCTGCAAAAACATCAAACCAAAGCTACCTTCTTCTGTATTGGAAGTCGCGTGATTGCCCACCCACAATTGGTAGAAAAAATTCACAAGCACGGGCATTTAATTGGCAATCACAGTTATTTGCATGGCAAAGGATTCGATTTACAACCTTCGGCCTTCATGCAGCAAGAAATACAACTTACCGATGCCGCCATTGAAAAGGTTGTTGGAATTCGTCCCCGTTTCTTCAGGCCTCCTTTTGGTGTAATGAATCCCGCCTTAGCGAAAGCCATTACTACTACACATCACACCACTGTGGGTTGGAGCATTCGCTCATTCGATACGCTTATAAAAAAAGAAGAAAAACTATTTAATCGCGTAACCAAAAACTTAAAAGCAGGAGATATTATTCTTTTCCATGACTATAGTGAAACTACTATTGCCATTTTACCTCGTGTAATTAAGCATATTGAAGAAATTGGACTAAAAATTGTTAGTTTGGAAGAGTTGTTAAACGAGAATGCATATGTTTAAACGAAGCCTCTTCTTACTTTTTATCACATTTTCGATTGAGGCGCAAGCGCAATACAAAGGATTTGAGCTGTTGGAAAATCCCGCATCCTTCAAAACAAATTTCACGACTGAATCAAAAAAAATAGAGAGCATAAAAAGTGACTTCAGTCAGGAAAAAAACCTCACGGTGCTTTCAGAAAAAATTTTATCCTCAGGAAAATTTAATTTTAAAAGAGCCAATCAGGTTCGGATTGAATATCAAAAGCCTTATCAGTATTTATTGATTATGAATGGCGACCGCATGTTAGTGCGCGATCAAAATAAGGAGAGTGTCGTTAATATTAAGTCGAACAAAATATTTCAACAAGTCAATCGCGTTATGGTGGACTGTGTGCAAGGAACCATTTTGGAGAATAAGGATTTTAGTGTTCGGGTTTTTCAAAACGCCATCACCTGGCTCTTAGAAATGACTCCGCAGGATAAGTCACTAATAGAGTTCTTTCAAACAATTTTAGTCTATGCAAATAAACAAGACTATTCAGTTGATTCTATTGATATGCGTGAGCCCTCTGGGGATTATACACTTATTCGCTTCACACAAAAAGAATTGAATGTACCGATTAGTAGCGAGCTGTTTGTTATTCATTAGTTTAGCGGGCTGCGCTTCCTATCCGGGTAAGTTGATCGCCACTTCCGCTATACCCGATTGCCCCGGTAAGTTCAGGCCAGTGTTTACAGCCAACTGGTATACAGCATCAATTGATGTTGTAGGCCATCACCTTAGTGGTCTTCTTCTATTTAAAACAATGCCGGATAGCTCGACTCGTATTGTCTTTACCAATGAAGCCGGAATAACTTACTTCGATTATGCTTTTTCTGCTAACGGAGAATTTGAAGTGAAACAATCGCTTAACCAGTTTAATCGAAAGGCTGTTACCCAAACTTTAAGAAAAGATTTAGAATTAATTTTAATGCAACACCCTTCCTTTGAAACTCCTCTTTCTTTCAACAATGAAATTTGGCACCCCGTTCATCAAGCCAAAGAAACTGATTATTATATTACCGATGCTGCTTGCAATACGCTTCTGCGAATTGAGAAGACAGGTAAAGGAAAGAAAAAAGTAGTGTTGCATCGCACGGGGCAAATTGAAGCTGCCCCTGATTCCGTACATTTACAGCACTTCACTTTTGCCATGCAAATCAGTCTTAAAAAAGTATCCGTTGCTAACTGATTTTTATACTGTCACCGATTTTAAAAATGTGGATACTTCTATTCAGGCCAGAATAAAAGTAAATGCTGAACATAAAATCTTTTTGGGTCACTTCCCCAACCAACCGGTAGTGCCTGGGGTTTGCATGATGCAAATCGTTAAAGAATTAGTAGAAAATGAAACCAAAATAAAATTATTGCTCGCGCAAGCCGATACTATGAAGTTCCTTGCTGTATGGATTCCCAGTATAAATGAACAAATAGAAGCAAGTATTGCCTACGAGAAAAAAGAAACTGGGATTATGATCAATGGATCACTCTTTTCTGGAGACACCACTTTTTTTAAGATCAAAGCATTTCTTAAAATTGCATGATGAATAGCCGCGAAAAGTTTCAATCCCATAAAGTAGCGGTGCTTATTCCCACCTACAACAATGCCAGCACGCTAAAAAAAATACTAAATGACGTTTTAGGATATACGGATCAACTAATTGTAGTAAATGATGGGTCTACTGATAATACCCTTTCTATCCTTAAAGAATATCAGCAAATTGAAGTAATAAGTTATTCTAAAAATATAGGCAAAGGGTGGGCGCTACGGCAGGGATTCAAACTTGCTTTATCCAAGGGGTACGATTACGTTATCTCTATCGATTCGGATGGGCAACATTTTGCCGATGACTTACCCGCTTTTTTAGAAAGGTTGGAACGACACCCTAATACGCTTTTAATTGGTGCCCGTAACATGAGCCAGGCATCCGTGCCCGGTAAAAGTAGTTTTGGAAATAAGTTCTCAAATTTTTGGTATAAAGTAGAAACCGGAATTACGTTGCCGGATACTCAATCGGGTTATCGACTATACCCCGTGCGCGCCATGGCACATCATACATTTATTACCCGCAAGTTTGAATTTGAAATAGAGGTATTGGTTAGGGCTGCCTGGCGCGGAATTGCCGTTGCATCCGTTCCTGTAAAAGTATTTTATCCCAATAAAGAAGAGCGGGTCTCCCATTTCCGACCCTTCAAAGACTTTAGTCGTATCAGCGTGCTTAACACCATACTGGTGTTCATCGCATTTGTCTACATTAAACCTCGCGATTTCTTTCACAGCATTAAAAAAAAAACTTCAAACAGATTCTCTCCGATTTATTTTCCGTTCCCGGACAATCCGATTTCGTAAAAGCGTTCTCGGTTGGGTTTGGGGTCTTTATGGGCATTGTTCCTATATGGGGGTTTCAAATGCTTATCGCGATCAGTGTTGCCATCTTCTTCCGGCTTAATAAAGCGTTGGTCATTCTCGCTGCCAACATCAGTATTCCGCCCTTTATACCTGTGATTATTTATTTGAGCCATCTGACTGGCGCAATCTGGATGGGTACAAATGCTGTTAAACTTTCGTTCGATAAAGAAATTACCATAGAGTTTTTGCAGAATAGTTTTGGCCAATATGTTGCCGGAGCCATCACCCTGGCTATTATGGCAGGCCTTACCTTTGGAATACTTACCGCATTACTCCTTAAATTGAAGCATAAAAGAAGCATACCAGTCTAAATGGAATTCCTCTTTCTCCTCTGTTACGATTTTTTTAAAAAACACCGAACTGTTTTTTATTTCAGTTTAACTTCTTTGTTCATTCTGGTTGCACTCGGAGCGTCTCAAATTCGCATTGAAGAAGATGTATCTAAATTTTTTCCTAAGGATAAGAAAATTGAAAAGCTAACGGAAGTATTTCAAAACTCTAAGTTGGCTGAAAAAATAGTGGTAATGGTATCACTCCAAGACTCCACTCCCACGCCACAGCCTGATAGTTTGATTGCATACACACAAAGCCTGGTGGCTGCGCTTGATAGTACAACTCAAGATTACCTCGCTTCCATTACTTATAAAGTAAATGACCAACTTGCTCTGAATCTATTTTCTCAGTTACACAATAACCTTCCCATCTTTCTCACAAATCAAAATTATAAGGAATTAGATTCTCTTCTTCAGCCAGAAGTACTTCGGGCAACTATTCAAAACAACTATCAGCAACTCATCTCCCCGGCAGGCATTGTGCTTAAACGCATGATAGCCCAAGACCCTCTTGGTGTTTCAATGTTGGCAATTAAAAAATTAAAGCACCTTCAGTATGATGAAAATTTTGAACTCTATGACAGTTATATCCTGACTAAAGATCAACGTCATCTTCTTCTATTCTTAGTGCCTATCTATCCGGCCAATGATACTGGTAACAACCTTGAACTCGTTAAAAAATTAGATCAAGCAATTGCACAAGCCACAGAAAAACATCCTCAGGTACAAGCCCGATACTTTGGTGGGGCTACAGTGGCTGTTGGCAATGCGCAACAGTTAAGGAAAGATACCTGGCTTACTCTTTCTTTAATGATTGGGCTTCTTGTTATTTTTCTTTTTGCGTTTCTTAAAAAGAAACAAGCGCCAATACTCATCTTATTACCCGTAATATTCGGGGCGCTATTCTCATTATGCTGCGTTTATCTTTTACAAGGCACTATTTCCGTGCTTGCTATCGCAGCCGGATCAATCATTTTGGGCATTGCCGTAAACTACTCTTTGCATTTCCTTACTCACCTTAGGCAAGTGGCACATCCGCGCGAGGTTGTGAAAGAGTTAGTTCAACCCATGACCATTGGAAGTCTTACCACTGTGTTAGCATTCTTTTGTCTTCAATTTGCAAATGCAGGAGTTCTAAAAGATGTGGGGCTTTTTGCAGGCTTTAGTTTGATTGGAGCAGCTCTTTGCACATTAATCTTCCTGCCACATTTAGTGAAGGAAGATTTCTTTGGTTCCTTTCAACCAACCTGGATCGATAAGCTCTCCCGGTATCAGCCCGAAACAAATTTATACCTGGTACTTATTGTACTTATCATCACCCCTGTGCTTTTGTATTTTGCAAAGGATGTTTCTTTCAATAGCGATATGAACGACCTCAATTTCATGTCGACCGAAACAAAGCTGGCAGAGAAAGAATTAAATACCATCAATGAGTTTTCCCTTCGTTCTGTTTTCATTGTAACCAGTGGAAAAGATAGAGAAACAGCCTTACAACAAAATGATGCTTTGCAACCAGTGTTGGATTCGCTAAAGGAAAAGGGCATACTGAATAAGTATTCATCGGTGGGTGACTTTATTATCTCTGATTCGTTACAACAGGCACGGGTAAAACAGTGGAATGCGTATTGGACCCCGCAGAAGAAAATTGAAACCATGCGCATCCTTCATCAGGAAGGTGAGGTCCTCAATTTTTCTTCCTTGCTTTATTCAAATGCCGACAGCCTGTTGGCGCGAAAATATTCTCTACTTCCGCAAGAAGGTTTTACCTCTCTACGCGAAAATTTCTTTAACGATTACATCCTTGAAAAAAAAGATGAAGTCTCAATTATCACACTAGCTCAGGTAGATGTCAATCAAAAAGATTTATTCTATTCTGTACTAAATAAGCATTCGCAGGCACAGGCCTTAGACAAACAATTGCTTACAACTTCTTTTGTGAATTTAGTTCATGCCGACTTTAATTTTATTGTCACGTTTACCTCATTACTGGTATTCTTTGCTTTATTACTAGCCTACGGACGGATTGAACTCACATTGATAACCTTTGTTCCTATGCTTATCACCTGGATATGGATTCTAGGTATCATGGCTTTGGTGGGAATTGAATTTAACATCATCAACGTAATGATCTCAACGTTCATCTTTGGGTTGGGCGATGATTACAGCATATTCATTATGGATGGTCTTCAGCAGGAATACCGCACAGGGCGCAAGACGTTGCCTACCATAAAAACTTCCATTCTTCTCTCAGCCCTTACCACCATTTCAGGCTTGGGAGTTTTAATTTTCGCTCAACATCCGGCATTGCGATCCATTGCCATTGTCTCCATTATCGGCATTGTATGCGTGTTTGTAATGTCACAAACGCTAGAACCCTTTTTCTTTCGAATGCTTGTAACTAATGCTACTGAAAAGAAACAACCCCCCCGTACTGCACTCGGTATCATCAGAACGGCCATGGCCTATACGTATTTTGCTTCGGGCGCAATCGTACTTACTCTGTTAGCAGTGTTGATGCTTAAGATATGGCCTTTTCAACGCGAGCAGATGAAAAGAATCTTTCACCGCTTGCTACAACTTTTTATTAAGGGACTTGTGCCAATTTCTATGTCGGTAAAAAGTCGTGTTCACCTAAATCAACAATCGCTTACCAGACCAGCAATCATAATTGCCAATCATCAATCCTTTTTAGACATCGTTACTACCATCGGGCTCTCTCCCCATCTCCTTTTAATGACCAATAATTGGGTTTGGAACTCACCAGTATATGGCTTCCTGGTAAGATTGGCCGAGTACTATCCTGCTGATGAGGGTATTGACGGAAACCTTGAGCGTATGCAAAGTCGATTAAATCAAGGCTATTCCATTCTCATTTTTCCAGAAGGTACACGGTCGGCAGATGGAACAATCGGGCGATTTCACAAAGGGGCTTTCTTTCTGGCCGAGAAATTACAAACTGACATTCTTCCCCTTGTTATTCATGGATCGGGTAGAGTCATCAATAAAAACAGTTGGTATGTGAATAAAGGAAGCATGTCTTTAACTTTTTTGCCGCGCATTAAACCAAGTGATACTTCCTTTGGCTCAACGTATCAGGAACGTACTAAAAAAATAAGTTCGTACTTTAAGGAAAATTATTCTCGCATCGCAGAAGAAAAAGAAACTCCTACCTATTTCAGAAGCAAACTGATTGATACCTATCTTTATAAAGGCCCGGTACTTGAATGGTACTTGCGCATAAAACTCTCGCTGGAAAAAAATTATAACCCTTTCGTGGCGCTTATTCCAAAAAATGCATCCGTTCTTGATTTGGGCTGTGGCTACGGGTTTCTTTGTTATATGCTTCATTTTGTTTCTCCCTTGCGGGAAATAGTTGGCGTTGACTTTGATGAAGATAAAATTGATACTGCCAATCATGCGTACTCAAAGGGCGAGATGTTACATTTCGAGCAAGCGAATGTTGTCGATTACACAATCAGGAAAAAATATGATGTTATCGTCATAAGCGATGTTTTGCATTACCTTACCACAGCCGAGCAATTAGATTTGTTAAGTAACGCCTTTCAAAATATTACCGATCATGGGATTGTAATTATCCGGGATGGAGATAAAGACCTTACCGAAAAGCATAAGGGAACCAAACTTTCTGAATTCTTTTCTGTAAAGCTAATGCGCTTTAACAAAGCCACTCAAGAACTTAATTTTCTATCGGGCGAAACAATTATTCAGCAAGCAAATAAGCATCACCTTACTGTCACTAAAGTGGACGATACAAAGTTTACCTCGAATGTTATTTTTGTAATTAAACGAGGATGAAGCACGCAGAGTACGATGTAGTCATTATTGGCAGCGGTCTTGGTGGGCTGGTATGTGCCACTATTCTTGCCAAAGAAGGGTATAAAGTGTGCGTGCTGGAAAAGAATAAACAAATTGGTGGCACACTTCAAACGTTTGTGCGCGATAAAGTAATTTTTGATTCCGGTATTCATTACGTGGGCGGTCTGGACAAAGGGCAAACCTTATATCGGCTTTTTGATTACCTGGGTATTATGAGTCAACTTCAGATCACTCGCATGGATGAAGACGCCTATGATGTAGTAAGCTTTGGGGATCAAAAGGAATATCATTACGCCCAAGGCTACGAACGATTTATTGAAAATTTATTAAAAGATTTCCCCGAAGAGGAGTCTGCCATTCATACTTATTTTGAAACCATAAAAGAAGTTTGCTCTCGCTTTCTTATGTATAATCTGGAGCACGGAAATTATGGCGAAATGGCAAGTCTTTTTGAATTGGATACCAAGACTTTTTTAGAATCGATTACGGATAATAAACGTCTTCAAAATGTATTGGCGGGAACAAATCTGTTGTATGCGGGGCAACCTTATAAAACACCGTTTTATGTTCATGCACTCATTATCAATCACTATACTGAAAGTGCGTGGCGTTTTGCCAATGGCGGCTCGCAAATTTCCCGTTTACTTAGCCGCGAAATCACCTCACGCGGTGGCACTATTAAGAAACACGCCCATGTGATTAAGCTGGTTGAAGAAGAAGGAAAACTTTGTTATGCGGAGATAAAGAATGGTGAAAAATTCTATGCGAAAAGATTTATCTCTAATGTTCACCCGCATAAAACAATGGAGATTACCCAATCCGATCTGATCAAAAAAGTATTTCGTAACCGACTTAAGAACCTGGAAAATTCCATTTCTGTTTTCTACATCAATGTTGTGCTTAAAAAGAATAGCTTCCCCTATCAAAATAGAAATTATTACCACTACATGGGAGAATCCGCCTGGGATGCGATGGAATACACGCAAGAAGACTGGCCACGCAGCTTTGCCTTCTTCTATTCCAATTCATTGAAGCATCGTGAATTTGCCGAAGCGGTAACCATTATGGCCTATATGCGTTTTGATGAGGTGCTAAAGTGGAAGGACACGTACAATACGGTTTCAAATGAAATGAACCGTGGTGAAGATTATGAGCAGTTTAAAGAACAAAAAGCACAGGTGTTATTTAAAAAAGTAGAAGACAGGTTTCCAGGGTTCATGACCTGCATTCAGTCCTACTATGTTGCCACGCCACTCACTTCACGCGATTATATTGGCAACGATGACGGTTCACTATATGGCTATGTTAAAGATTATCAAGAGCCACTTAAGTCGTTGCTATCAGCCAAAACAAAAATTCCCAATCTCTTTCTTACCGGTCAAAATCTAAATTTACATGGTGTATTGGGGGTTACTGTTAGTGCCGTGGTTACATGCTCCGAAATTGTTGGGAAAGACTATCTGTTGAATAAAATAAAGCATGAGGAAGTATAGAGGGTTTCGTTTTCTTTTATACGGCATTGCTACACTTGGAGTACTTCTAATTGCTTTATTTATATATGTGCGGCTTGTTGCGGTTGTGCATCCGCCCAACGTAAATACCCATCGGTACGATTCTTTACAACGGAAGGAGTTGGCACCCGGCTACTATACCCTAGACAACAATTGGCTTCGAAAAAATAACTACGGATTATTTGAAATGTATGTGGAAGGTAAGCCCTATGAGCGCGGCTTAGCTATGGGCGTACTCTCAAAGGAATTAGTACAACATCAGGAAGAGGCTTTCGTCAATCAAATCAATCAGTTGGTGCCTTCACCTGTTTACCTGGGCATTTTAAAATATTTTGTAGGATGGTTCAATCGCGATTTGGAAGAAAATGTAATTGAAGAATACCGCGAAGAAATTTACGGAGTTTCAAGAGCAGCTTCTGATAAGTTCAACTACATAGCAAAACCTTACCAACGAATTCTAAACTATCATGCTGCTCATGATATTGGTCACGCTCTACAAAACATGGCTTTGGTGGGATGCACATCCTTTGCCGTTTGGAACAACAAAAGTGCAGACAGTACCTTGACCCTTGCTCGCAATTTTGATTTTTTTGTTGGTGAAGAGTTTGCCCGAGATAAAATTGTTGCTTTCTACAGACCTGATAACGGATATCCCTTCATGATGATTACTTGGGGCGGCATGACGGGCGTTCTTTCAGGCATGAATATGGAAGGACTTACTGTTACGATTAATGCTGCCAAGTCGGAAATTCCGGATGGATCGGCAACACCGGTTTCCTTGGTAGCCCGAGAAATTCTTCAATATGCCAGTAACATCCAGGAAGCTTATGCAATAGCCGAAAAAAGAAAAATGTTTGTAGCCGAAAGTTTTTTGATTGGTTCCGCAAAAGACAACCGTGCAGTTTTAATAGAAAAAAGCCCTGAAGGAATTGCCTTATATGAATCAACGGGAAATCAAATCATCAGCACCAATCACTTTCAAAGTAGCACCCTGGGAAACACAGAACTTAATAAAACACATATGCTTACAAGTGCTTCCCCTTACCGCTATCAGCGCGTAGAGGAATTGCTCAACTCCTTTCCATCCGTATCAGTTACTGATGCTGTTAAAATTTTACGCGACCAGAAAGGACTTGCCAACACTGACATTGGTTTAGGAAACGAGAAAGCAATCAATCAACTGGTTGCTCATCACAGCATTATTTTCCAACCACAACATTTACGAGTGTGGGTTTCGACTGATCCCTGGCAATTGGGTGAATTTATTGCTTACGATTTGAATACAATCTTTAATTCAGATGAAAATATATCTTCCAATGCGTTGGAAAATATTCCCAAAGATGACTTTATGCTCACCCAGCAGTATCAGGATTTTACTAAGTTTTCAACCTATCGCTTTCCATTTGAATCAAGGAAAACAATGAATCCTGATAGTATGATAAAATGGAATCCAAATTCATATCTTTCTTATATGCTGGCCGGTGATTTTAATTTTGAGAAAGGCGAGTTCGCTAAAGCAGAGAACCTATATACGAACGGGATTACTAAAGAAATAGCCACTACCCAGGAAAAAGAACACATGATGAATCGGTTATCAATCAGTAAATCGAAAATAAAATGATTGTTGGTGTGGGCATCGATATGATTGAAATTGGACGTATTTCTGAAAAACTAATTAAAGGTACTGGTTTTAAAGAAAAAGTTTTTTCAAAAAAAGAAATTGAGTATTGTGAATCTGCGACCCATTCTTACCAAAGTTATGCTGCTCGCTTTTGTGCAAAGGAAGCTTTCTTAAAGGCCACGGGAAATGGGCTCACGCTTACGCTTGATCTAAGCGAAATTGAAATCACACATGATAACGTTGGCAAACCAATGCTTACGCTTCATGGGCAGGCAAAAATCACAGCAATCAACAACAATTGGAAAATGATACACGTATCCCTATCACATACTGATACTTCCGCAACAGCAATTGTTATTATTGAGCAATGAGTTTTATTCCAAAAATAGAGTTACAATCACCCCAGTCCATTCAATCCCACCAGGAAAAGGAATTAAAAAATTTAATTCAATACCTGACAACTCATTCCCCGTTCTATCAAAAGCACTTTGCAAAAAATAATATCCAGGCTGAGGCAATCCATCAAATCCGTGATTTGCAAAAAATACCGGTAATTGGTAAGGAAGAATTACAAAAGCATAACTGGGATTTTCTTTGTGTGCCCAAAAATAAAATCACTGAATACACTAGCACGTCAGGTACGCTTGGTAAGCCTGTTACGATTGCACTAACCGAAAATGATTTAAAGCGACTAGGGTATAATGAATACATTTCTTTCGCTTGTGCAGATGGTCAATCTGATGACATCTACCAACTACTTCTTACACTTGATAGGCAGTTCATGGCTGGGATCGCTTACTATGAAGGCATTCGTCAGTTAGGAGCAGCCGCTATTCGAATCGGGCCGGGTTTACCGGCTTTGCAATGGAGTTCCATTGAACAACTAAAGCCAACTGTACTGGTGGCTGTTCCCAGCTTTATCATTAAGTTACTTGACTATGCCGACACACACAGTATTGACTATCGAAGCTCAACGGTAAAAAAAATTGTGTGCATAGGTGAAGGAATCCGTAATCACCAACTTGATTTGAATACTATCGGAAGAAGTATCAAAGAACGATGGGCTGTTGATCTCTATAGTACGTATGCTTCTACCGAAATGCAGACTGCATTTACTGAATGTAATAAAGGCACGGGTGGCCATTTACACCCTGAATTGCTTATTGTCGAGTTTCTTGACGACAATGATAAACCCGTAGCGGAAGGTGAACCTGGTGAAGTAACTATTACCACGCTAGGGATAGAAGGAATGCCCTTGCTTCGCTATAAAACGGGAGATATCGCAAGACACTATAATGACCCTTGTGCGTGTGGCAGAAATACTTTGCGGATTGGAATAGTTGAAGGAAGGAAACAGCAACTAATAAAACTTCGGGGAACCACCATTTATCCATCAAGTATTTTTGAGTTACTTCATCAGGTGAAAGAGATAAAAGACTATATCGTAGAAGTAAGTACCGGATTATTAGGAACGGATGAAGTGAAATTACATTTGGCGTTGGTAACAGAACCGGATGATCAACTTGCCTATTCCATTAAATCATTCATTAAATCCGGATTAAGAGTGTTGCCAGAAATTATTTTTTATTCTTCTGAAGAATTAGAAAAGCTTCAGATGAAAGGCCAGCTCAGAAAAGCAAAGAAATTTATTGATAATAGAGTGAATCAATAACAATTATTTCCTATTTAATTTTATAGCACTGAACTCACCTTTATCTTCATTGTAATAAAGTGCAATTGAATAGGTATCACGATTTATCGGAAAGGTATAAACCTCACTTTTGCTCTCTTCAGCATGACTTATAATAAAATCCTCGGCCATTGTTTGTGCATTTATAAAATGTGGCCGTGTAGTATCCTTCATTAAAATTTCATGAAAAATGGGCCTTGATTTTAGACCCTCGGGATAGTTAAAATTATACGTGTTGTATTCCACTAAGGCTGTTTGAACATGATCTCCATACTTATCAAACTTCACTTCATAATACGTTGTATTCGTATTTCTGTAATTTGTGATGATCTGAATCGAAAAAATCTTGTCCTTCTTGTTAATGTAGTAATCATCGCTCGATAATCCGAGAGGTATATCAGCTCCTACTCTTTTAGGAATGCTTGAATGGGTCTTTTTAGAATCCGAACTTTTAAGTATGTCGCTGAACTTAAATTCTTTTGCAAAAAGTAAATCTTGTGAGCCGTAGTCAAATTTCAAAAAATAAAGTCCGTTTAAACTATTCTTATCGATCGACATGTATCCAAAAATTACCAGTTCGTTGTTTACATTATCAAATGCCAAGTTAGGCTCCATAAACTTCCGATCATCATCTATTAGTTCAGCATTAAAATTCCATTTCAAATAATTTGAAGTTTCGCCCTTTGAATCAACTTCTATGGTTTCAATTATAAGCTCCTTTCTTTTCTTCGAATCTTGTCCATCCTTGAAATAAACTTTTTTGAGGAGTTCATGCTCATTTCTCATCTTATCAGTTACTGTCCATCCATGAAAGCTAGTATTATTTCCTGATGCCTCTGCCCGATGTTCATAATCCGAATAAGGCAAATTTAATTTACTTGATATCATCGAACTTTTTGCATAATCTATATAGCTGCATGTTGTAATTATCTTTTTTGTTTTCTTCTCAACTTTACTATTCAATAAAAATAGTTTATTATCAAGAATGAATGGACTTCCCGCCCCATCTTTAAATTCTGATTGATAGACCTGACCCTTCGCATCAACTTTATTGAGTGAAATATCTCTTGAAGCAGCATATTCTATAAAATAACAATTCTTATCATCGCCAATCAAAATATCACTTGGTTGAGCTTGTAGGGTGAAACTCTTCTTTAAATCAGCTTCCCACATTAGCTTGAGATTGTCATTGTATTTCCTTACGTGAAAGTCAGTGCGAATAAAAAACCCATCTGGTACCTGAGCTATTTCCAACCTTGGTGTTAGTGACCCTGCAATTGGCCCAGATGCGGATTTCGCATAAATTGTTTTTGTTCCTGTTGCTATAAAGGCATTTATAGGATCAATCTTTAAAAAGACATGATTTTCTGGTGGTTGTGCAAATACTGCGGTAGTTTTAAAGACAAAAGCACAAAAAAACAGTGTGCTTTTGGTTGGATAAAGAAACTGTTTCATAAAGAAATTTATGATTAAAATAACCAAGCTAATTCAAGATAGGATTAAATCTGAAAAGAAAATTTACTTAGTCATCTGAATCAATTGATTCTGCATTAGATTACTCAGCCGATCCGCTGCGATCGTGAATTTTGATCTTGCTCAAATCAATCGCCTCGTCCTCCTGCTCACCATAGAAACTGGAATCAAAGTCATCAATAACCAAACGACCCTCACTCTTCTTGGGTTTATCGAATGTCATGATCAAGGCTGGCAATAAGATTAGGTTGGTGAACATGGAGATTAATAACGTGGTAGAAGTAAGTAGGCCCAAGGCTACCGTGCCACCAAAATCGGAAAACGCGAAAATGATGAAGCCCGCAAACAAAACAATGGATGTATAGACAATACTCTTACCTGTTTCTAAAATACTTTCACTTACTGAGCGCAGCACAAAAAATCCGCTGGACAATAACTCCTGACGATACTTTGCTAAAAAGCGAATAGAGTTGTCCACCGAAATTCCAAACGTGATGCTAAAAATCAGAGCTGTGCTCGCTTTAAGCGGAATGTTGAAATAGCCCATCAAGCCCGCTGTAATCATTAAGGCAATTAAGTTAGGAATTAGTGAAATCAGGATCATTCGTGCATTGGCAAAAAGTATAGCCATTGAAAGCGTGATCAGAATGCAAGCGAGTATTAAGCTTTCGGTAAGGTTTTCAATCAGAAAATTATTTCCCTTAATAAAGATTTTGGAAGATCCTGTAATGGTAACAACTACAGAATCACTCTTAGATTTTAAGACTTCTTTCAGATCAGCTACTAACAAATCAGCTTTGGGTTCAATAATATTACGAACCAGGGAATCCATTTTAACAGAACCTATGTCAGCCATCTGCATGGAGATGCGCATTTTACTATACGTGGAATCTACAAAAGAATTGAAAAGGCCGCTGTTATCAGTTTGTCCCTTAAGATATCCAAGAACATACTTTGCTTCCATATCCGAAGCCGGTAGCTCATACCAATCAGGATTGTTGTTATAATACGCTTGGCGCGATGCTTTGATAAAACTTAAAATAGAAATGGGGCGCGAAGTAACCGTGATTGAATCCAACGAAGATTCAAAGGCATCAATCGCTTTGGCAATCTTCAAATTCTGTAGGGGCTTTTTTCGTTTGGTTTGCAAGTCCACCTCAATCTCTAATGGCATAATGCCGCTAAAGTTTTCCTCCACAAACTTCAAATCCTTCATCACCGGACTCTCCTTTGGAATATCATCCACCATAAAAGAAACTGAATAGAGTTTGGACATCCCAAAAATTGCCAACCCGGTGATAATTATTGTTGCGATATAAATAAAGGTGCGATGGCGATGAACCATTAAGTCGACCATTTTTACGAAGCCACCCAAAATTTTGAAATCAAGATGCTTAAGATGTTTGGGCGATGGTTCGGGCATCCATGACAATATGCCCGGAATCATTACCAGGCTTACAATAAACAATGCAATGATGTTGATTCCGGCCACGATGCCAAACTCCCGCAACACAGTAATGTCTGTTACAAGCAAGGTTAAAAAACCAATCGCAACTGTAAGATTGGTGAGGAAGGTGGCCAATCCCATTTTTTGCACTACAATGCGAATGGCTTCCATCTTATTTTTCCTTTTCACATACTCGACATGATACTTATTCAATAAGTAAATTGCATTCGTGATTCCTATCGTAACAATTACGGGTGGTATCAACCCGCTTAGTAAACTTATCTTAAAGCCTAATAATGTAATGGTTCCTATCGTCCACACTACCACTACTCCAATCATAATCATGGAGAAAATAACTGCACGGATGGAGCGGAAAAAGAGAAGCATGATTACTCCTGTAACAATGGCTGAGAGAAAAAGAAACAAAGACAATTCTTTTCTAACCTGACTCACCATCACCGAACGCACGAATGGCAACCCGGCATAATGAATATTAATTCCAGTATCTTTAACAAATTCATCACCGTATTGAACCAGTGAATTGGTTACATCTAAGCGTTTGACTGAATTAGCATACTCCTTATTCATAGGTGCTAAAATCATGGTGGCTCCATTAGTCAAATTCACCAATTGCCCCATGTAAAATTTTTGATCTCGGGCGATAGCCAGAAGACTATCCAACTCTTGTTGTGAGGCTAGTTTTTCGGGGAATAGTGGCACGAGATAAAACCTCTTTTCAGCTGTATCTTTTTGAATAATTCTTAGAAGAGGCAGCGAAAGAACTTCGTTTATCCCTTCGATTCCCTTTAATTTTAAACTGAGTTCTCTTAACTTATTAAACCCATCAAGCTTATAAATAGCACTATCTTTTACTCCAATAGCCATCATATTTCCATCCTCACCAAATTGCTGTTTGAATTTGTTGAAGAAGATCATATCTGGATCTTCGGGTGGCACAGTGCGTGCAAAGTCGTAGCTCATCTCCACATTAGATGCGTAGAATCCCATTACGATGGTGATGGCGCCAATCACACCGATCAACAGCATTCTAAAACGGATGATAAGATCTGCTACCTTGTACCACATAAGCTAAGTGGGTGATTTCTAAATTTTTGAACCCGTAAAACTAAGAAATTTTGCTTACGCGAAGGCCTAATTGCCTCAAATTCAAGTTAAGTGCCTTAATGTAAGGCACACCATTAAATGAGAACAAATCACCTAAATTTCAAAGCCATTAATTTTTCTATACAGAGAAAGTGCGTGTGTGTCTGTCAAGCCCGAAACAAAATCAATGACCTCGCGAAAATGCAAGTAGGTATTGTCAGGGTTTGCTTGAATAATCGCTATGGTTTCAGTGGGGAGTAGCCTTGCCAGGTTAGCATATTTGCGGGCCTGATTTTTCTTTACGAGATGTTCTGCTGCTTTAATAAACTCATCCAATAATCCGGGCAACACTTCAAATCCTGCCGATTCAATTTCAACCACATGCCGTGCACGATAGATTTTTGAAATGGAAATATCAATTATTTGCTTCAATTGATTTTTGTACGATCCTAAATCAGTCAATGCCTGATCAAAAATTCCTGATAGGATTGCCGTTTCATTTTGAAGAAACACCTCAACCACATCGGCAATCAATTTACCAATGGCCATAGCGCGTAGCACACCAATTTTTTCGTCTACACTTTTAATGCGTGCTGCTTTTTCAGGATTGAAGTCGGAACCTAAAATTGCAGCCAACAATTCAATTGTATCGTTTACAGAAACCAATCCTAACCGACAACCATCTTCCAGATCAATAATATTATAACAGATATCGTCAGCAGCTTCCACTAAAAATGCAAGCGGATGTCGTGTCCAAACATTCTCCGCATTCATGATCAACCCAAGTTGATCAGCCATTTCGTTAAACAACTCTTGCTCGGTCATAAAAAAACCAAACTTCTTCTGACTCTTCTTGGAAGCATCTCGAGCTAGTACCAACGAAGCACAGGGGTATTTTGTGAAGGCTCCTAATGTTGCCAGTGTAAGCCTAAGCCCTTGATATTGACTCTTATTCAGGATGCGAAAGCCCTGAGCATTACCCTCAAAATGGGTAAGATCTGTCCACTCCTGTTCTGAAAAGTGTGGTTTGTATTTCTGACCTTCATGATGAAGAAAAAAATCACTCAACCCATCCTCACCCGAATGTCCAAAAGGTGGATTCCCCAAGTCATGAGCTAAGGATGCGGACGCCACCACAGTACCAAAGTCATGCGAAGAGAATTTTGCGGAGAGATCTTCATGACGTTGAATAAGAACTTCCCCCACCCGCCTGCCAAGCGATCGACCAACACTTGAAACTTCGAGGCTATGCGTTAGTCGGGTATGAACAAAATCATGTTCCGGTAACGGATGTACTTGTGTTTTATCTTGCAGCCTGCGGAACGGATGCGAGAAAATAATCCGATCATAGTCTTGCTCAAATGCGCTGCGGGTAGATTCTGCCAAATCAGACTTTTGATTTAGCCTTTGATACGATAATAGTTGAGTCCAGATCATAGTTACTCTTTCAACACCAGATCAATACACATAACAGCTGCCATTATCAACATGCGCAATGGATTGTCAGCAGGTACTTGCGAACTGATTTGTAAGATATAATTATCGGCAGAGGTGAAGAGCTCTTTGCCCAAGCCATTCCATTTTTTGGTAACGGTTGCAAATTCTTTTCCATCATTACTCACGAATTTAAAATCCCAACTTGTCCATTTACCTTTTAACATACAAAGGGGGCGCTCGCTTGCATCCAACACTTCAAACTTACCGCCTATGCTTAAGAATTTTTGTTTAAACATTCCAATCAATTGTTTTCTCTCGTCAAGAACCTGCACAGTAGAAAGAAAAAATGATACACCCCGTTTCACTGTAAGGATTGTTTGCCCGTTGGGAGTTTTAATGTCGATTTCAAACGGAGTAGTTCTTTTATAATCTGTAAAGCGAAACATTTTTGTGAAAAAGCCAAGGTTCTCTTCGCGGCATTGAAGGATCATTTCGCTGGTTTCGGGATCAAACACATCAAAGCTATTGGCAGCTTTGAAAATCTTTACGTGCTCTTTAACGAAAAAGAGGTTTTTGTTGAGGACGGGATGCATATAGTTTTATAGGGTCTTGTTTAAATAGTTTTGCTAAAATAAGATAAAGTTCAGGTTGCTCCTGTTGAAAGAGTCCGGGTCGTTCAAAAAAATTCTCTACAGCAACCGCAAAAAACTCCTCCATGTTATTGAATGCATACTTCCTGAAAAAATGTTGCTCATTCAACGCCAAATTAGCCATCTCCTTTTCTGCATATTTTTCAACTTGCTCAACCACTTTCTCATCAAACGTAACATAATCAGTAAGTTTATTCTCAAGCCAAAGCGCATGTGCAAATTCATGAAGCAATAAATTTATACCATCCTTCTGATCGCTTAGTCCTTCGGCTATGCCGCGCCAACTGAACACAATTACACGCAAACCGGGGTTTACTTCACCTTTGTGTTTGCGGTGGGTAATCACTGAATTGTAATAATCCGGGTAAACAATAATCCGTTTAAAAAATGAAAGACTTTTTTTTGGCAAGAACAAAATCAATTGCGCTGCTGCGCATGAAATAATTGCCTTCATGGCACGAGTTAGCTTTATTTTGTCGCGTGGAACAAAATCAAAGTACTCATACTGATCGCGCGCCAAGCGAAGGAATTTTAATTTTAATGACCAAGGTAGGGAAGTATAGAAAATGTATTTGCGATTGAGGAACCGATGGAAGATGGGCCCGTAATAAAAACGAAAGCGCAACTCCTGATAACCTTTATACAGAAGTTGCGCCAACGCTGCTAACAACGCAAATCGCACGTTAAATTTTCTTTAGCAATTCTGCCATAGAAACCGAGTCTTGTATAATCGATTTAACCACACTGATTGCCACGCGTTCTTGCTTCATCGTGTCACGGTCGCGAATGGTTACAGTGTTGTCTTCCAGTGTTTGATGATCAATGGTAATGCAATACGGTGTTCCGATTGCATCCTGCCTGCGGTACCTTTTTCCGATTGCATCTTTCTCTTCGTAGAAGCAGCGGAAATCAAATTTCAATAAGTTCATGATTTCATGTGCCTTTTCTGGCAATCCGTCTTTCTTCATTAGTGGAAGTATCGCTACTTTATTAGGCGCCAAAGCAGCCGGTATTTTTAAAACAATTCTGTCGCTGCCATCTTCTAATTTTTCTTCCTTATACGAAGATGCAAGCACCGACAAAAACATCCGATCCAACCCAACAGAAGTCTCCACTACGTAAGGAATATAATTCTGATTGTCTTCTGAATCAAAGTATTGTAATTTTTTACCCGAAAATTTTTCGTGACTTTTCAGATCAAAGTCTGTTCGCGAGTGAATACCTTCCAATTCGCGAAAGCCCATAGGAAAATTGAATTGAATATCGCACGCTGCATTGGCATAGTGTGCCAAATTAAGGTGATCATGAAAGCGATAGTTTTCAGCACCAATTCCCAACGTTTGATGCCATTTCATACGCTTCTCTTTCCAGAACTCATACCACTTCATTTCTTCACCCGGCTTCACAAAAAATTGCATCTCCATTTGCTCAAACTCGCGCATGCGAAAGATAAACTGGCGGGCCACAATTTCGTTACGAAAAGCTTTTCCGATCTGGGCAATCCCAAATGGGATTTTCATGCGCCCGGTTTTTTGCACATTCAAAAAGTTTACAAAAATACCTTGTGCGGTTTCGGGGCGTAAATAAATTTTATTAGAATCATCTGCTACCGATCCCATTTCTGTTGAGAACATGAGATTAAACTGGCGCACATCGGTCCAGTTTTTAGTTCCTGAAATAGGATCTGCTATTTCCAAATCAATGATTAGCTGCTTTAACCCAGCCATGTCGCCATCGGCCAAAGTTTGCTTTAATCTTTCATTGGTTTCATCAATCTTCTTTTGATACTCAACAACGCGCCCATTGGTATTAATGAACATGGCGCGATCAAAGTTTTCAAAGCGTTTGGCAGCCTTCTCTACTTCTTTCTCAATTTTTTCTTCTAGCTTCTCAATTACTCCTTCCACCAGCTGATCGGCTCGATACCGCTTTTTGGAATCCTTATTATCAAGCATGGGGTCATTAAAAGCATCCACATGACCAGAAGCTTTCCAGGTTGTAGGATGCATAAAAATTGCTGCATCGATCCCTACGATATTATCATGAAGCAAGGTCATGAACTTCCACCAATATTCTTTGATGTTATTTTTTAGCTCCGATCCATTTTGTCCATAATCATATACAGCACTGAGGCCGTCATAAATTTCGCTGGAGGGGAAAATAAACCCATACTCTTTCGCATGGGAGATTACATTTTTAAAAAGATTGTCTTCCTGATTTGCCATAAGCGGCAAAGATAGAATTGTTAGCTAGTAGAAGGAAGAAGTCGCAGATATTAAATTTTAGAATTTCAAACAGGTAAAGAGATGGTGAATGTACTTCCCTCACCAAATACAGACTGGAAGGATATTTTACCATTCAATTTATCGGCAGTTTCCTTTGCAATGTAAAGACCTAGCCCAGAGCCGGGAACCGAATCATTAGCCCTATAAAACATATCAAAAATTTTAACTTGATGTTCCGTGCGAATACCGATACCATTATCTTCAATCACAATTAAACACCGATCGTTTTGCATGAAAGCACGAATCGTAAGCCGGGGTTGAGCCTTGAACATGGCCATATACTTAAATGCATTGCTAATCAGGTTGTTTAAAATTACACGCAACCTCAATTCATCTGTTTTTATCTTCAGCGTTTCGTCTATCGCAATCTCAATAACAATTTTATTCGGGTCAATTGAATATTTTAGCGTGTTAACAACTTCTTCTACAACTGATTTTAGATGCACTCTGGTAATCGACACTTCTACTCTTGAATTTCGCGAATACTCCACAATGTCTTTAATATAGTGATCCATCACCTTCACGCGTTTATCCATTAATGAAAGATACGTTTGGGCATCTTGCGGATCGCGCTGAGCCAGATGAATAAGTCCTGCCATAGAACTGAGTGGAGCACGCAGGTCATGCGAAGCGCTATACACAAACCGATCTAATTCCTGATTGACCTTGGTTAACTCCATGTTCTTCTGAAGAATATTTTTTTCGGAGTTTGTAACCATCCGATCAAAGAAAATGATGATGAGAATCCCTATAACGAGTACAATTAAGAAACTGATGATTAAATAAAAGTGTGCTTCATTGGGACTAAAATTTGATGGTTTAAAAATCGCAATCATAAAGAGTGTGAAACTCAACATGGTAAATCCGATACCCATCCATCGCTGGCGATATCCAAATACTGCTAAAGCCCCCAAGCTACAGGGGATAAAATAAAAATAAGAACCCGTTTGAAGTGGATCGAAATCTATAGCTGAAAAGTAATAGGCCAGTACGTTTCCACGGATTAAATGAATGATAATGGCGGCATCCACTTTGCCCCAACGCATAAGGAATAAACATAGAGTGGATACTACAAAGCCAATGAATAATGAGATGGGTTTGCCTTCATCATTAAAAAGATTGACTAAAAAAAAGAAAAGGTCAATTCCTACATAGATCAAAATAAGGTAAGCTCCCAGTATTACTTTTCTCTTTTCACTTTCTGTTTCCAGAACCCGATCACCTAAAACGAATTTTTGGAAGCCCATATGCTAGGAATTAGGTAACCAAACCGTGAACTGAGATCCCTTGCCCACCACTGAATCAACCTTTATAGAGCCGTTTAATTTAGCCAATGTTTCCTTTACAATGTACAGCCCCAAACCTGAGCCTTGTGATTTATCAGAAGCGCGATAAAACATTTCAAAAATCCGGGCTTGATGCTCTTCCGCTATCCCCAAGCCATTATCTTTAATTTCAATACGAACCTGATTACCCTCAGCTTCAGCTCTTATCAACACCTCAGGCTGCTCATTTTGTGAGTCATGATACTTGAATGCATTGCCGATAAGATTTTGTAGGATTACTTTTAACCGGGGCAAATCGGAAACCATTTTCAACTCTGGAGCGACATCCATACGTACATAAATTTTTTCCATACCTTCTGCAAACTTCAGGTTTTCAACCATCTCCTTTATAATAGGCAAAAGAATAAAGTTTTCTTTTTTCACCTCTGTTCTGGTATTGCGCGAAAAGTCTATGATCTCTTTGATAAACTCATCCATGTTATCAATGCGTTGCTTCATTAACTCAAGGCATTCATTAATCTCCTCTTGGTCATGAGTTTTTTGTGTCACCTCAATCAAACCCAATAAAGACCGAAGAGGAGCCCGCAGATCATGAGAAGCACTGTAAACAAAGCGATCAAGCTCTCTATTAGTTTTTGCTAACAACTCATTTTTTGTAAGAATCTCCCTTTCGGTAACATGATTAACATCAATGAGAAAGTACAACAATGTGATGCCTGTAACCAGGGCAATTACAAAGTTTGTTGCAAAACTAATTTGAATATACTCTTCTGTAAAAACGCGCTTTGGCCGAATGGAGAAATTACCCCAGTAAGAGAGAAAAAACAAAATGACCGAAAGAATAATAAAGAAAATTGCAAGCCCCCTATTTTTACGTCCAAACAATGTAACACTGGTAATTCCCGTAATTACAAAAAACATGTAGACTCCACTCTTATAACTATCATTGGAGGCAAACAAAAAGACTATGGTATTAATGAGGGATAGAAATAGAATGTTTGAGAGTAAATATTTCCTCTTGCGATTAAGAATGAATGTAACTATAGCTGTTACTATTACTGCAACATAGTAAGGTTCGTTTCCTAATACATTATTATACCAATCGACAATGATATAAACTATACCCACCAATAAAGAAACTACAATTAGTTGCCCTCGTAAAATTGCATGTTTGTATTCAACCCAAGAGTCAACAAAAGTCTCTTTTCCTATTACCAAATCTCTAAATTTCCTTCCCAGCATAGTTTCGATTTATGAAGACTTTACGTTTCCAAGATAAAACCAAATTTAGCTCAATACAGATTTATATTATAAATGGCTATAATCCATTTCAGCTAAATAGGCCTTAGCGATTGCTTTATCAAAGATGATTTGCTTGCAAATGCAAGCCGTTTCCTGTGATTTTAAAAATGAATCAGGCAATGGCTTCCTTCAGAAAATCATTTAGGGATTTAACCGTCTTGCAAGCCTCCGCTACCTTTTTAATAAAATTTTTGTTCGCGACCTCAGCATCGGAAAAGTTGTGCGACACAATGTAGCTTTTATATTTAAGCAAGTCTATGTTTGGATGATCCTTAGGATACCCCTTTGGAGCCGTTTTCAATTTGTCGAAATCACCCAACGCAGGAAATAGTTTTTTGAATTTTTTGTCATTCAGGATTTTTTGAAATCCTTTTGTATTGTAATCTATCTCCTGCCTAATCTTGGCAAGTTTTTCATTATCGGGCATATACATGCCACCGGCAACAAAACTTTTTCCGGGTTCAATATGAATATAATAGCCTGGCTCTTGTTCCATCTTGCCATGCGATGACATACCTGCCCCCATATTTACTTTATAAGGTCGTTTGTCTTTGCTAAACCGAACATCACGATAAATCCGAAACGCAAGTTTGCGCGGATTAATCCCACCCAGGCTATCATCGAACTTTAATAACTCCTTATGGAGCTTTTCAAGAAAGTCATCAAACTCTGATTTCACCGCTAAGTATTTAGGTTTATTCTTTTCAAACCACTCGCGGTTATTATTTTTTGAAATGGCTTTTAGAAATTTTAAGATGTTTTCCATTTTCAAGCAACTAAAAATTATTAGCTAAGTTAGCTAACTATTCTCAAAAAGTCTCTTTGTCTAAAGAACTACGTTTTAAAGATATTCAACAATTGCCTCAAGCCCGATGCCTCGCGAAGCTTTAACCAAAACGGTAGCGTTATGAATTGGGTTTGCTTTAAGGTACTCAATCAACTGATCTTTTTTCTCAAACAATTTTCCCTTTTCATAAACAGCGTTTGCTGATTTCATGAGGTTGCCACAAAATAAAACCTGATCAAACTTTTTTGCCGAGAGTAGCTCTCCAATTTTTTTATGTTCTGCTTCAGCCTCCTCTTCTAGCTCAAACATGTCACCAAGAATTACAACTTTCCTTGAAGCCTTTATGGTTGCAAGATTTTCGATAGCAGCCTCCATCGAACTTGGGTTGGCATTGTAGGCATCTAAAATAATGGTGTTGCTCCCTTTCTTAATTACTTGCGAGCGCATATTTCCTGGCATATATTCCGCCACAGCGGCATTTGCTATATTTCCATCAACTTCAAAATATTTTCCAATACAAAGTGCTGCGGCAATGTTTTCAAAATTGTAAGCACCCATCAGTTGGGTTTGCACAACCTCACCATTCTCAGCTTTATATCTAATAAAAGGATCTGCATCTAAAAAACTTGCCTGATAATAATCTCCTGCAGCCGGATAGAAGTATGGCTTGGCAAATCGCTTTGCCATGTTTGTGAATATCGGGTTTTGTGAATTGATAAATACAACTCCATCATGAGTAAGCAAGTGTTGATACAATTCTGATTTACCTCGAATGATATTTTCAAATCCACCAAACGTGCCAATATGGGCTTTGCCAATATTGGTAATAAATCCATGGGTGGGATTTGCAATTGAGCAAAGTAATGCAATTTCGCCTACGTGATTAGCTCCCATTTCAATTACGGCAAGCTCAATGGATTGATTGATGCTTAAAATAGATAATGGGACTCCAATATGATTATTTAAATTACCCTTGGTGGCAAAAGTTTTATACTTCTTACTTAAAACTGCATTCAATAATTCTTTGCTGGTTGTTTTTCCATTAGAGCCCGTAAGTCCTATCACGGGAATAGTCATTTGTTTTCGATGGTGCCGGGCAAGGTCTTGCAAAGTGGTCAACGTATCTTTAACCAAAATGCATCGGTCATCCGTTGCAAAAGTCCCATCATCAATTACCACAAAGCTGGCGCCTTTAGCTAAGGCTTCATTGGCAAATTCATTGGCATTAAATTTCTCGCCACGCAGTGCAAAAAAAATTGACCCCGCTGGTATTTGACGGGTATCGGTAGAAACCGCTCCTGCTTGCAGGAATTTCTCATATAGCCTTTCAGTTTGCATGTGTATTAGAGCCAGGTAAAGTATCTTGCGGGCAAGATAACAGGTGGGCGTGTGTCCTCGTTATAGAATGTGAATAATTTTGAATGCGTAACCTCTACCTTTTACTGTTTATTGTGTTTCCTGTATGGGTACAGGGCCAGTTTACCTATACACTCGATCAAAGTATTGCTGTAGAAGTTGATGGAAAAACCATTTCATTACCGTGGGCTGGGGGACTTAATTCGGTCCAGGTAAATACTATGGATTTGAATGGTGATTCTCATATCGACCTCGTTCTATTCGATCGGGCTGCTAATAAAATCTTAACATTCTTAAACGAAGCGAAACAATATGTGTATGCACCTGATTACGAGGAATTATTTCCGGCAGAAGTAACGCAATGGTTGCTGTTGCGCGATTTTAATTGCGATGGAAAGAAAGACATCTTTACCAGCGATCCGTTTGGGATTATTGTTTTTGTAAATACAACTAAACCCAACGATAAGTTAAGTTGGCGGCCTTACAACCCTGGTTTTCCGCTTCTTACCAAAGGATTTACAAGCAATGTAAATCTTAAAGTAAATGAATCAGATATTCCTGCTATTGATGATGTGGATGGCGATGGCGATTTAGATATCCTAAATGTGCGGTTTGTAGGAATAGGCACCATTGAGTGGCACAAAAATTTAAGTATGGAGCGCACCGGCACCTGCGATTCGCTGCAATTAGAAAGAGTAACTCAAACCTATGGCAACTTCGAAGAATGTTCGTGTGGAAAATTTGCCTTTGGCCAAACCTGTGCATCATTACCCGGAGGCCGAACACAACATGCCGGTGGGAAAACATTGTTAACAATTGATTTAGATAACGATGGCGATCGTGAACTTCTTTTTTCAGAAGAAAGTTGCAGCCGATTGTATATGCTCGAAAATATGGGGACTGCAGACGATGCGTTGATGACAACAGCGGTTAGTTTCCCGGCTTCCGATCCAATAAACTTTTTGATTTTTCCAGCTTCTTACTTAGAGGATTTAGACTTCGATGGAAAACCTGACTTGATTAGCTCACCAAACATTTATTCGCGCACGTTTCAAAATATAAATTTTAAAGAATCGATGTGGTTCTATAAAAACACAGGCACAGTACAACTACCTCAGTTCACATTTCAAAGCACAAATTTTTTGCAAGATCAAATGATTGATGTTGGCGATTTTGCAGCCCCTGCTTTTATGGATGTGGATGGTGATGGCGATCAAGATATGTTTATCAGTAACTATACAGGATTAGACTTTGCAAGTTCTGTTTATCAATACGAAAATATAGGAACTGCCGATAATGCAACATTTAAGCTGATAACCTCCGATTTTATTAATTTTTCGTTGGCCAATTTCTACAACACAAAAATTCAGTTTGCGGATATGAATGGAGATGCTACGATTGATTTTGTGTTTACAGGAACTAAACAGCAAAGCGGAACAACTTCATTATACTATGTTCCAAATACCTCCACCAGTGGTCTTAATTTTTCTGGCCAATCTCTTCAATCTACAAACTTCTCAATTTCCGAAACTGAAAACATTTTGGTAGTGGATGTTAATCAGGATGGATTGAACGATCTGCTTGTTGGCAAAACAACAGGTGCTATTCAATATTGGAGAAGAACAGCACCAGCTGATCAGTTCAACTTTACACTAGATAACGGAGCCTTTCTTGGTTTAGGCTCCAGCACCGATAGACAAAGCCCGGCCTTGGCAGCTGGCGATCTTGATGCCGATGGACGAAGTGATTTAATTGTATCTAATCAACGCGGTGAACTTACTGTTTATGGAGATTTTCGCGCACAGGATAGCAACGTTGTTGGCATTACGGATATTCTCTACAATTCATTTACAGAAAGCTATGAGTCTAAAAACTTTGGTGGACGCGGATGGCCTACCATTGTAAATTTATTTAATAGCGACCGTCCTGCTGTAGTCTATGGCAATGCTTTGGGTGGACTTCACATTTTGAGGAATGAGGAAAGTAAATTACTGCCTGACGAACCCGTGATTGATATCTTCCCAAACCCCGTAGAGGAAAATGAGATTATGAAAATAAAATCGGATAGAAATGTAATTGTTCAGTTCTATACGGCACTTGGTCAAAAACTTTCACAGTCTTACTTCATTCCTGCCAATCAGGAATATCCCATCCAGTTTTCGAATGTAACAGCCGGGCTCTATCTTGCACACTTTACATACAACGGAAAATCCATTGCCAGGCGCTTCGTCATTTATTAAGTACTCCCTTCAATTATGAATTCTTTTGCAGTCATCTTTGATATGGATGGGGTTATCATCGATAGCAATCCATTTCACAAAATTTCACTTCGCCAGTTTTGTGCGCAGCATGGTTATCACTTAAGTGATGAAGAATTATTGAACAAAATTTATGGCCGTACCAACAACGATTGGATTCGAAATCTTTTTGGAGATCTCCCTAAAGAAAAGATTTTAGACCTGGGTGAAGAAAAGGAAGCGCTTTTTCGCGAACTCTATAAGGGTGAAATCAAACCATTAGCCGGATTAGAAGATTTTTTGAAATTGCTTGAAGTTCAAAAAATAGCAAAAGCCATTGGTACCTCTGCACCTCGCAGTAATGTAGATTTTTGTTTGACCTCCACTCGGTTGGAGAAATATTTCGATATAATTTTAGATCAGTCGGATGTTAAACATGGCAAACCCAATCCGGAGATTTATTTGAAAGTGGCCAAGCGAATAGGATTCGATCCCGAGCAATGCATTGTGTTTGAAGATTCTCTCTCGGGTGTTGAGGCTGCGCAACGGGCCGGCTCAAAAGTAGTAGGTGTAACAACTACTCATAGCCATGAGGAATTAGCCCATACCGATTTTGTTATCGATGACTTTACAGGACTTGCGCCCGAAAAATTGTTTAACGAGGTTTTTAAGAATTAGCGAATCAAATTGTTTGCAAAAGCATACTTAATTAATCCCACAATAGAGGTAGTATTTGTTTTGCGAAAAATATTCTTACGATGAGTTTCAACAGTTCGTTCACTGATAAATAATCTCTCTGCAATCTGTTTGTTCGAATTCTCTTTGGCGATCAAGCTCAATATCTCGCGTTCACGCTCCGTTAACAGCTCTTCTTGCTGATTATTGCTCAAGTCAGCCAATACAAGTTTAGTGATCTCAGGGCTTACATAAGCCATGCCTTTCGCAATTTGCAGCAATGCAGATTTAAGCTCTGTTTGTTGAATGCTTTTTAACAAATAGCCATCCACCCCCTCCTTCAAAATTTGTTTTACAAGAATTCCTTCATCATGCATACTAAGTATAACACGCTTAACAGTCGGAAACTTTGTTTTTGCCTTTACGCATAGTTCCAATCCACTCATGCCCGGTAGGCTATAGTCTGTAAGAAGAATATCGGGTCTTTTCTTATCCATTAACACAAGTGCATCTTCAGCATTACTGGCCGTACCAAGTATTTCAAATCCCCCGTCTTGGTCAAACATAGATTTTAGACCATCCAAAACAATGTGGTGATCATCTACCAGAAAAAGTCTAATGGCCGGACTATTGTTCATACGCGATAAAAATAGTCGATCGGTATCAAATTAGTTGAATCCTTGTGGAAGAAATTGAAGGGGAATATCTTCAGGCCGGTAAACATTTGGCAACCGACCCCAATTAAGAAAAATGATCAAAACAATACTGAGTATTGAAAGACCAACCGCTAGCATGTTCGAGTTTACAGGATTCATTTGTAAAAACTCGAGTACAAAAGAAAAAATAAATGCAACTACTACCGCACTGCAGGCCCAAATCAATAAATTTTTTAGATTCTTGCCACACGTGTATTCAGCCGTACTTTTGTCCTTCATATGAAAGTGAAGAATTCGAATGAACGTTGCGTATTGGCGCGACCGATCTTCACGCTCGCGACTGGATAGGTAGAATTGATTGGTAATGATAATAGGTTGCTGCCCATCAGGTTGAATAACCGCCTTAAATCTGCTTTTCGATTTGCATAGCCTAACTGTTAAAATATTTGCATAAGGGATAACACGTTCTTGCCCTTCCGATTGCAACGTTAGATTATACTCCGTAAGAATTGCAGTGCAAGGTTTTTCGGACAAACTATTTTTATAGGTGTACTCCCCAGAAACTTTCATAACCTTAAAAGTACCTTGAGGATTATGGAAAGGAAATACCACTTTTGAGGTATTCGAACTAAGTACCAGTACGGATACTAAACAGGTTGAGAAACCAGCAGAGGTACTGCTACAACCATTGTTGTTCCTTTCCTTCCCTTTTTTGTATCGATTTCAATAGAGCCCTTTATCATGTGCAGGCGGGAGTTAATATTTTTCCAACCATTGCCCTGGCTGGCTGTAAGATCGTCTACATCAAAACCATTTCCGTTATCTTCAATAGTGAGAATCAATTCCTCGGGGTGTTGTACTAATTGAATCGAAATCTGATTGCCTTTACTATATTTTATCACATTGTTTACCCACTCCTGGCAGATTCGATATAAGGCGATTCCATGATCTACCGACATTTCTTTATCAAGATCATACGTTTGTACGGAAACCGTAACTCCACCCGATCGGTTTATTCGCGAAGCAAACTCCTTCAGTGCTTCTTGAATTCCGCTTTTCATAAGCACTTGTGGCATCAAATTAAAAGCAATGTTTCTGATCTCAATATTCATATCATTCAACACACCAAGTGCATGATCAACCGTAGGCTTTTCTACCACCTCACGGGAAAGACTTAACCGCAAGGCCGAAATCATTTGCCCAAACCCGTCATGCAAATCAGCCGCAAACCGTTTTCGTTCTTCCTCTTGCGATCCGATCACAGCCTTTAACTGGCTCTCGCGCAAAGCAGCACGTGTGGCTTGTAGCTCTGCTTGCTGTTTCAATTTGAGTCGGTTCTTCCATAAATAACCTAATGCAATAATGGCCCCCAAAATAGCAAGTAGTAAAAATATGGCGAGCAAACTTTGATTGAGCCGCGAATCCTTAATCGCATTCTCTTGTTTTAGCAGAAGGATTTGATTTTCCTTTTTTACTGTTTCATACTGGGTTTGCAGTTCTGCTATTTGCCTGGCTTTCTCTTGCTGGTATAAAGAATCTTTTACAATACCTGATTCTTTTAGTTCATTATAAGCGCTTTCAAAATTTCGTTGAGCTGCTTTTATCTCAGACAATGCCAGCCTGGCATCCATTACTTCTTTCAGGGCACTTATTCGTTGGGCAATCATCAACGCATCCTTTGCCATTTTTTCAGCGACATCCGTATTTCCTTCTTCGCGATAAATATTGGCCAGGTATATCATTACAAAGGCGAGCTCTTTCTTATTGTTATATGTTTCATTCAAATTTTTTGCCCGTATGAGAAATGATTTAGCTAATTCTTTGTTACCCAGTTTGTCGTATGCCATCCCTGCATTACACAGTGTTGTTGGTAAAAATTGTTGAACATTTTGCGATTCAAACTCGGCCGTAGCTAATAGGGAGTAGTGCAACGCACTATCGTAGTTTGGCAGATAATAATAAACCGAACCCAGGTTGGCGTGACACACGGCTATTCCAAACTTCTTGTTGAGGCGATTATAAATCACCAGCGCTTCCTGATAATTAGAAATAACCTGTGGATATTCCTTCTGGCTTTTTAAAACGATGGCCATGTTTATTATCACCATAGCTATCTTCTCATCATCTTTCAAATTCTCATAGATTTTCCGGGCGCTTAAGTAATATTCGATTGCCTTGGGGAAGTTGCCTTGTTCGTCATAGATGATTCCAATATTGTTAAGTGTGTTAGCTGTTTTTGATTCATCTCCAATTTCTTTTCGCAAATCCAGAGCACGCAGCTCAAAATCAAGTGCTTCGCTGTAATTACCTTGAGCTTCGTGGGTGATCCCTACATTATGTAAGGCTTCTACTTCGTAATCTTTATTTTTTAGATCCCGCGAAAGCGACAGGGCTTGTAGTCCGTATACCCGAGCGGTGTCAGCATTTACGAAGCGTAATTCCCAACACAGTTCAAGCAGGACTTTTATTCGCTCACTTTCACTTTTAGGGTTAGCCAATATCGTTTTCAGGCTGTCGATGCTGCCGCTTTGACTTTTCGCAACCGTTGCCCCCAGGCATAATACAAACACAAGAATCTTTCTCATGGAGGAAAAATATTAGATTTTCAGGTAATTAGAAGGATTTAGTGAGCTAACTATCTGAATTAAGGTGTTGTCACATACCTTTTTAGGGTCTTCAACCATTATTTTAGATGAGACTTGGTTTATTAGGTGTCATTTCCCGATATTTGCAGTCCCTTTTCAGAAAGGGGCTAAATCATCAAATAAGTTATTATGGCGAGGGTTTGTCAAATCACAGGAAAAAGACCTCAGGTAGGCAATAATGTTTCTCACGCGAACAATAAGACGAAGCGCAGATTTTATCCAAATCTGCACACAAAGCGTTTTTTTATCCCGGAGGAAGATAAGTGGATTACGTTAAAGGTATCTGCGAAAGCAATTAAGACAATCAATTTGAAGGGAATTACGGCTGTTTTGAAAGAAGCAAAGGCCAAAGGAACCCTTTCAATCTAATAGTTAAATAAGCTGCTACTATGGCAAAGAAAGGAAACAGAATACAGGTAATTCTAGAGTGCACAGAGCACAAGGCTACGGGCATGCCGGGCATGAGCCGCCACATTACCACTAAAAACCGTAAGAATACTACTGAGCGTATTGAGCTTAAAAAGTATAACCCGGTATTAAAGAAATACACGTTACACAAAGAAATTAAGTAATCATGGCAAAGAAAGTTGTTGCGTCACTCAAGAAAACAGACGGCAAAAGTTATGCGAAAGTAATCCGTGCTGTGAAGTCAGAAAAAACCGGTGCTTACATCTTCAAAGAAGAAATTGTAGTATCAGACCTGGTTAAGGAAACGCTTGCCAAAAAGTAAGCTGAACCAAACATAAAAATCAGAAAGTCCCTGCTAAGGGACTTTTTTTATTTTAGCACTATCTTCAACAGAATTTATAACAACTGATATGTCATTCTTCTCGGGTTTGTTTGCTAAGGAAAAAAAAGAAACGTTGGATCAGGGTTTACAAAAATCCAATCAGAGTTTTTTTAATAAGTTGGGAAAGGCGATCGCGGGAAAATCGACAGTAGATGACGAAGTACTTGACAATCTGGAAGAAATACTTATCTCCTCGGATGTTGGCATCAATACCACTGTAAAAATCATAGAAAAAATTCAGGCTCGCGTGGCCCGCGATAAGTACTTGGGTACTTCTGAGTTGGATAAAATCCTAAAAGAAGAAGTTGCCAACCTGCTTTCTGAAAACAATACCGAAGACCTAGGAGATTTTGAGGTTCCGGCCGGCATAAAACCTTATGTGTTAATGGTGGTAGGTGTAAATGGTGTGGGTAAGACCACCACTATAGGAAAGCTCTCCTCACAATTTAAGAAGAAAGGAAAATCAGTTGTATTAGGCGCTGCCGATACATTTCGCGCAGCAGCTGTAGATCAATTAAAGATATGGGGCGAACGGGTGGGTGTACCAGTTATTTCCAAAGGCATGAATACAGATCCTTCTGCCGTGGCATACGATGCCGTTAAACATGGTGTGGATACAGGTGCAGATGTAATTATTATTGATACGGCTGGTCGCTTGCACACAAAAGTGAATCTGATGGCAGAGCTTTCTAAAATTAAGCGAGTGATGGAAAAGGTGATACCCCATGCTCCGCATGATGTGATGTTGGTGTTAGATGGAAGCACTGGTCAAAACGCACTCGTACAAGCTCGTGAGTTTACAAAGGCAACTGATGTAACATGTTTAGCAATTACAAAATTAGATGGCACTGCTAAGGGCGGTGTAGTAATTGGAATTTCCGATGAGTTTAAGATTCCGGTTCGTTATGTGGGTGTGGGCGAAAAAGTAGAAGACCTTCAGGTATTCAACAAAGCTGAGTTTGTGGATTCACTTTTTAAGAAGTAGTTAAACTGGTTTCCTGAATACTTTGAATACAACAAATAGCGGACAGAAAAGGAATCCAACCATAAACGTATCCCAAAAATCCCAGCCATTTCCCTGAGCTCTCGAAGCAAACAGAAAACAAATGAAGGTGTAGATTAATCCAATTACTAGAATATCCATTCTTCAATTTAGTTAAAAACCAGAAAACTTAAAAAATTATTTGGAAACAATAAGTGGAATCTTCCAAAAAACCTGATAATTGAAGCCCCAGTAAATTCCTTTAAAGGTTTGGCCAAATCCTGGTATCTCGTACGTTTCAAACGTTGAATCTCCATTAACATGCGGCAAAAATTTCATTCGCCCTGTATAGCCCATCCAAAATTGCTTCCATATTTTTACGCGTAAGCCTGTTGTTAATTCAACCCAACCAGCTTTAGCTCCCACATTGGCAGACTCGATTTGAAAATCTCCAAAATTAATGGCGGTAGATTCATATTCAACTCTTTCATTAAAGTTTGAACGGGCATAGCGCATGCCGAGGAAGAACATGTTTTTATCTGGATCCTTCAACAGAAAGTTAATATCCAAACCTATCCGGAAATAGCGGCCATCATTTTGGTATGTGCCATTGGTAATAGACAAATCCCGCTTCCAAGACCCAAAATCAAGCGTTGCATAATATCGTCCAAAATCAACATCGGCATTAGCCTCCCACCCGGAAAGCGAACTGTTTGCAATCGTCTTTCCTAAACTAATTAAATCCGTACCCAATCGAATGCCGGTAGGCCTCTGAAATCTTCGAGTCGAGTCTGTTGGATCATCCTTCTCCTGACCAGCACACAAGCTAACCATCAACAGCACAAAAGCACTACTCAATAAATATTTCCAGATTGACATTTTGGTTTATTCGTAGTTGATCATTAATTACTGAGAGTGAATCAAACGTAGTTGCATTCACACGCAAATCAATATAGTTAGTAAACGCTCCACATTTAGCACTGATTACTTCTGCTTGTGTTGAGTATCCAACTGTAATAACTGGTGCTGTATTGTAATAGTAAAAAATAAAGGTAGCATCATTCATTTCTGGGCTTACTGGCAACGCAAGGTTGCTTGTGCTATCCGCTGTAGGATAAAAATAACCCAGTCCCGATACCTCAACAGAATCCAATTTGATATTCTTATTCTTGTTCTTCAGGCTTTTAAATTGAATCTTAACAAGATTGGTACTTGTTATCAGGCAATCCTGATCATTGAGGCAGCCTGTTACCAGAAAACATAAAATTAAAAATCCAAGTACCCTCACCTAATCGATTTAATTGCTGCAAATATAGTCCACTTAACGTAAAGCTTTCCTTCTATTAAAGCAGAAATGTCCTGCACCCTGAAACTCTACCCTCCTAATTTTGGTTACCTTTGTTCCCTGAAATTATAAGTTGTGAAAACAAGAGGTGCCAAAAAGACTAAAGTGAATATTGTAACGCTGGGTTGCTCTAAAAACCTTGTGGATTCTGAAGTGCTTTTAACCCAGTTGAGAGGCAATGGTATTGATACTTCTCATGAATCGAAGAAGGATGATGCCAATGTAGTTGTTATCAACACCTGTGGGTTTATTGACAACGCCAAGCAGGAATCGATTGACACCATCCTTCGGTATGTAGATGCAAAAGAAGAAGGCATCGTAGAAAAGGTATATGTAACCGGTTGCTTGTCGGAGCGGTACAAAGATGATTTGCAAAAAGAAATTCCGGATGTAGATGCCTGGTTTGGCACACGCGATCTTTCGCGTTTGCTCAAGCAATTAAATGCAAATTACAAACACGAATTGGTGGGTGAACGCATTCTTACTAACCCCAGTCATTATGCTTATTTAAAAATTTCTGAAGGGTGCGATCGGCCTTGTTCTTTTTGTGCCATTCCACTCATGCGAGGGAAGCATATCTCAAGACCGGTTGAAGAATTAGTATCAGAGGCAAAAAATCTCGCCAAAAAAGGAACAAAGGAATTACTGTTGATTGCACAAGACTCAACCTATTACGGACTTGATCTTTATAAGAAAAGAAACCTTTCGGAGTTATTGAAACGTCTTTCGGATGTTGAAGGCATTGAGTGGATTCGATTACATTATGCATTCCCTACTGGCTTTCCCATGGACGCGCTTGATGTCATGGCTGAGCGATCAAACATTTGCAAGTATTTGGACATCCCACTTCAACACGGATCAACTAATATGTTGAAGATTATGCGAAGGGGAACCACGCGCGAAAAAACCGAAGAACTGTTACAAACCATTCGCGAAAAAGTTCCAGGCATTGCTATCCGCACAACATTGATTGCAGGTCACCCCGGAGAAACTGAAGCAGAGTTTGAAGAGATGATGAAATTTGTAGAAACATCGCGCTTCGACAGATTAGGCGTGTTTGCTTATTCACACGAAGAAAATACACATGCTTATTCATTTACTGATGATGTGCCAGAAGGAACGAAACAGGAACGCGTGGAAGCTGTGATGGGATTGCAACAAGGTATTTCACTGGAATTAAATCAGGAAAAGATTGGAAAGACTTTCAAGGCGTTGATCGATCGCAAAGAAGGAGGGAGTTTTTATGGCCGTACTGAATTTGATTCGCCCGATGTGGATAATGAAGTAATTCTAAATGCCACCAAAAATTATTTACGTATTGGTGATTTTGTAAATGCCAAAGTAATATCAGCTACTGAGTTTGATTTAATGGCTGAACCTGTTTAACCTCTCATAAAATTCCTATGAACTTTATTATAAATTAGTCGTTATTCGAGTTATGCTGTTCCCAAATCACACTTGTTGTTAGTATGCGCCTTCAGAAACTTGAATTTTCAGACACTCGTTCATTTTCAACTTTCTTTCTTGATTACATTCAAAAAAAGAATTCATTAACACCATTCTATTCCCGGTTTCCCGAGATCCAAAATTTTAAATTTCAACTTGAAGAAAAAGGAAAGTCATTTCCAGATTTGAATCGCAAAATTTTGAGTGAAGTTCTACAAAAACAATATGAAGGATTTACAGTTACAGAGGCCGTAAAAGAAAATCTAATTTCCCTTCAACATAAAAAAACCTTTACGATAACCACAGGTCACCAACAAAATATATTCACCGGTCCACTTTATTTTATATATAAGATTGTTACGGTTATTAATTCTTGCGTTGAATTAAAGAAGCAATACCCTGAATATAATTTCGTGCCTGTGTATTGGATGGCATCCGAAGATCATGATTACGATGAGATAAAATATTTTCGCCTTTACGGGAAGAAGCATACCTGGGTAACTGAACAGACTGGTGCTGTTGGCAGGTTTGATCCTAAATCAATCGAAAAACTATTTTCTGAAATACCCGGTGATGTTGCTCTCTTTAAAGAAGCATATTTAAAACACCCAACCCTAAGTGCTGCCGTTCGGTATTATGTAAATGAACTCTTTGGAAAGCAAGGCCTGGTGGTCATTGATGCGGATGATCGTCAATTTAAACATTCGTTCATCAAAGTAATAGAAGCCGATCTTTTTGATCACACTCCAAAAAAATTAGTAGAAGAACAAAATAAGCAATTAGAATCGTTGGGGTACAGTCCACAAGTTTTCGCTCGTGATATAAACTTCTTTTATCTGGACAAAAATCTACGCAGCAGAATTGAATCGAATGGAGATACTTTTCAAGTTGTTGACACGAATATAAAATTCACGAAAGAAGAGATTCAAAAACTGATCGTAGAAGAACCAGAAAATTTTAGTCCAAATGTTATTTTAAGACCTCTTTACCAGGAATTTATTTTACCGAATCTGGCTTATGCTGGCGGCCCTGCTGAAGTTGTCTACTGGCTACAATTAAAGAAGGTCTTTGATCATTTTAGTATTCCCTTTCCCATGTTAATGCCACGAAACTTTGCCCTTATTATTGATAAGCCAGTTTCAAGAAAGTTTGAAAAGACTGGTCTGGAATACCTGCATCTGTTTGAAGAAAAGAATTATCTCTTCAATCAGTGGATTGTCAAACACTCCGTTCACGATCTTTCCTTAGGGAAGGAAATGAAATCCGTTCGCGCTGATTTTGAAGCTATAAAGGAACGGGCATCTCAGGTTGATACAACTCTTACTAAATTTATTGAAGCTCAAGCCAAGAGAACAATCAATGGGTTGGAAAAGGCTGAGCACAAATTATTGCGCGCTGAAAAAAGACTTCATGCAGACAAGCTAAGGCAATTGGAATCTGTGAAGAATGAACTCTTCCCAAAGGGAAGTCCGCAGGAGCGAGTAGATAATTTTTTAAACTTCTATCAGCAAGATCCACAGTTTATTCAGCATTTGCTGGATTTATTTGATCCGTTTGATTTTAGATTTAATCTTTTATTCTATTAGGAGCATGAAAAAAGATGAATTGCGTAAAATTTATCTTGCTAAACGTAACGCTCTTTCTGAACCTGAACGCCTGACTTTAAGTCAAAGTCTGTGTGATTTGTTTTTTTCAACGATTGATCTCTCCCTCGTAAAAGTCATTCACATTTACTTACCCATCGAATCAAAAAAAGAGCCTAACACCTGGTTAATCATTGATCGCATTCGCACAGAGTTTCCTCACATTCGATTTTCCATTCCTAAAATTAAGGATGAAAGAATGGAGAATATTTTCTTCGAAGACTTGCATCAGCTTGAAAAGAATAACTGGCAAATTTTAGAACCCAAGCAAGGCGTACGCACGCCCATAGAAGAAATTGATTTAGTGATTGTTCCACTTCTTGCCTTTGACAAAATGGGACATCGGGTTGGATACGGAAAAGGATTTTATGATCGATTTCTAAAAGACTGCAGATCAGATAGTCAAAAGATTGGATTAAGTTTTTTCGAACCTGAGAAAAAGATCGAAGACTCTAATTTATTTGATGTTCCGCTTCACATGGTTCTTACACCTAAGGAAGGTTTTCAATTCTAATTTCCTGAAAAGGAAACTGTCAGCGAATCTGTTTTTTCAAACGGGCGGCCATCTGAAGTAATTCCTTGAATACGAATTAAAAATGTACCAACATCATCGGATGTATAGAAATTTACCTTTGCCTTCCCGAAAGCATCTGTTTGAACATTTGGATTCCAATAGAGGGTTGACCTGAAGTTGGGTTTTCTTACTTGACGAAGATCTGCATCGCCAGATTCACGAAACTGCAAAGGTCTACTTAGCCCCTTCACTGAAATTTGAGTGTTTACTTTCTGCAATTCAGGGTGAGTTTCTTTTTTAGTATAAACCAATACTATTCCATTTTTACCAATGGATCCAAACCTATTCAATTTGTTTATGTCCCTGATTACTTTAATGGAGATAACATCACTAGTTTTCAACTTCAAAAAATAATCCGTATTTTTTGTCATGATTCCATCAATCAAAAATAACGGATCGTTTGCGGGTACTTGCCCACCTTGTAATAAAACGACACGCACAACAGCATTTCCGCCCATTTTTCTATGCTGCAGGGTTGGCACTATTTCTCGAATCAATTCACCCATGGTAGGGAATACAACATAATCCTGAACCTTCACTGAAATGTCAGCCCCAGATAATTCATCTTCAAAATCAGCATTAGGATCTTTAATCTTGTCGTTCTCAATTGTGTTAGCTTTAGTTGAATAAAAGTTGTAGGATTGATCCATCAATCTTTTTTGCAATTGATACTCCGCATAGTTGCTTTTAAATATTGATTCATTGGCAAGGGCTGTTGCAAGTCTGAGAGAATCTTCTTCTAATTTTATCCTTCCATTAACTTCAACACCTCGCTTATTTTCCATCATATAAAACATCTCATCCTCATTCCAGAAATCAAATAGAAACGCAAGGTCAAACCAACCATTTCTGTCTGTATATGCTTCGTATCCAATCATATTTTTCTGCAAATACGTGATGATCCGAGTTGAATCTGAAAAGGGCTTGCCTGTGGTGGCATTAATTGCTTGCCCTGAGTAATATACCATTTTTCGAAAAGGATGTTTGATACTTTTTGTTCCCTGAAGAACAGTTGGCCAGTCAATTCTTATATTCTTTTGCGTAATCATAAATAAATCCAGTTCCTCACGTGTTAAGTTGGAAATATTTTCCTGAGAGGCTAATTCTGAAGATAAATACAAATACGATGCTATCGTTGATTTCGGACTTGCATCCATAAATAACTTTTTATTGATGATAGAGATGGAAAAATTGCCAGCCATCGGATTTCCGAGTCCATCTTTAGTATCAATCGCGAGATTCACAGAAGAACGATTCTCATAGGAAGGTTTGTCTTTACTAAGCTCAATATTTATAGGTGCTTTTGGATGAGAATAAATTAATCGCTCTGCTTGAACGATACCATTGTTATTAAATAAAGTAACTTGTGCAATCCCAGCAGGCAAGTTTTTAGTCGGCAATTGCACTGTTATTTGCTCAAGATTATCAAACTTGAAGGGTGCAGAATAGATAATATCTGATTGCGCGGTAACAACCAACCAAAGGTTTTCCGCTCTTGCCCTGGTTTCTTTGGAGGCGCGAACCACTACCTGTATAGGATCATAGCCAGATGCAAATATGGAGTAACCTGTCTTATTTACTTGTGGTAAATCAACTTGTTTAACTTGGCCACCCCCTCCCAGTTCTACCAAATATCGCTTGCCCTTTTCAGGGGTAAGTAGGAAGGAGCCAAGACCCTGTGATAAGGATCCTTGAGTTACCAGATTTACTCCGTCTAATACTTTATATTCGCTAAATGATTTATTCTTTGTATAGATGACTAAATTATTAAGCACAGCTTCAACCAGCGAGCCACCCTCAGGATAAATAGTAGCCGTTAAATCTTTGTTCGGGTCAACTTTTAATTCTGATTTAGTCACAACATCAAAAGCTTGCCGAAAATAAAAATGAGGATCAAAGTTTTTCATGTATTCGCTATATGAAACCCATTGGTATCTACCCGCAGAAAGTGTTTTAGGTATTATTAGTTGATTGGCTCCTAAGCCTTCCTTTACTGCAATGTGCTCATAGAACATGATATTGCCCTCTTGATCTAACAATTCAACTCTTAATATCTGCCTACCTGCCACCGGAAGTAAATCATCTGACAGAAAGTGGGCCGCAAAAAAAGCCGTATCGCCTGGTGAATATACATTTTGATTGAATGAAAGAAAGACCTTAACCTGCGGTGCTTTTGCTTTGTGCTCTCGCATCCTCTTTATTAGTGTTTGGATGAAATCATCTTCAGGCGAAACCAAAGCTGCACTTATTAGAAAAAAGATACTTACGATAAACAGTCTAGTAGTTCTCATTGCCAGAAAGAAGGTTTTGAATTAGTGCTGTTAGAAATAAATGTGCAAGGTGCTATCAGCGTATCAATTGGCTGAACAATATAGGGTAACTCAGTACGATCAATATAAATAGCCTTCGATTGAACTCCTGCTGCCCAAAAAATCCCCAGTGCTTCTTCATAATTATTTAGTGCCTTGATATTTCCTTTAATTTGTGCTGAAGGTGGTAAAAAAATGTTGGAGAGTCCATCCTTTTGTGCACTTACGAGTTTCCAAAATAAATAGGTATTTGGGGTAAGACTCATTGCCTGAATTTCAATGCGCATCTTTTCATAGAATGTTCGTCTGTCAATAGGAACAAAACCAATTTCAATTCCAGAAAAAGCATCATTGGCAGTAAATTTTTCATCGATAACCCTAGGAACCTCATCATAAAGGTTTGCCCAGCAAATGCAGCATTCACAATCTTTAATTTTTACTAATTTATTATCTTGATTTACAAATCCACTACATTCATATGGAGTTGGCTTTACCAAAGGGCCACCATTGGCACCTTCAATAAGCACATATCTTAACTTAGGAAATGTTTCAATTTTATACGTTGCCACCATTTTCAGTCTCAAAAAATCATCATTTCCAGAAACACCATTGGCATCAGCAGATATGCGATATCCATCGCCTTCTCTAAATTCATCACCACTTCCTCCAACAAATTCATAATTAATGCTTGTTACTTCCCCAACCGGCCGTATCTGATCCGGAGTAGACTCATATTGTTTGCCATTTACTAACGTAATTTCCAAATGATAACTTCTTCCGGTCATTCCTTGTATTCCATTAATTTTTGTTTGATAGATGCCTTCAGCTATCTCCGTTAGCAGCTCAGAATTTCCTACATCATCTTTCAGAGTAATTTTTGCAAACCTTTCAGCAATTAAACGATCTAAATCAACATTGACACCTAATGGGCGTGAACGATATAATTTTACTGTGTACGGTCCTGAGTCGGTTGTAATAAAACCATCTACAACTAGCTGATACTTAAAAGCAGGAACGTCAATCTTAGCCGGATCGATACAACCGTTTATTAAAATTAACAAGATCAATATCGACCTAATATTTTTCAATGCCAGAAAGAAGGAAGTTTATTTGTACTGTTAGGATAAAAAGTACAGGGTGCTTTAAGGGTATCAATGGGTTGAGGAATGTACGGAACCTCCAACCTATCAATATAAATTGATTTCGATTTAACTCCTGCCGCCCAAAAAATCCCAAGCACTTCTTCGTCATTATTTAGAGATTTGATATTCCCCTTAAGTTGGGCGGAAGGAGGTTGAAAAATATTAGACAATCCTTCCTTTTGTGTTTTTACCAACTTCCAAAATAGATAAGTGTCTGGCGTTAAGCTCATCTCCTGAATCTCAATTCGAATTTTTTCATACAACGTTTGCCGTGAAGCCGGAACAAAACCCACATACTCGCCTCTAAAAATATCGTTGCTTGTAAATTGCTCATCGGCAATACTAGGTATTTCATCATATATATTTGGCCAACAAATACAGCACTCACACTCTCCTACCCTGGCAAGTCGACCCTCCTGATCTCTAATATACCCACTGCATGGATAAGGATCTGGAATATCACCACCCTCTACCCGCTTTGTTCTTAGCTGTGGGAAGGTTTCCACTTTGTAAGTTGCCACCATGCGCAACCTGACAAAATCATCTTGCCCAGGTACACCTGTAGCGTCAGCATATACTTTAAATCCATCGCCTTCCCGAAATCCGGGGCCACTTCCTGAAGCAAACTCATACTCTATGCCCGTCACTTCACCAACAGGTCTTATTATTTCTGGTGTTGATTCATACGTTTTGCCATTGATTAGTGTAATCTCCACGTGATAACTTCTTCCGGTTTCTCCGCGCATTCCACTCCCCATGGTTTGATAAATCCCTTCGCCTGTTTCTGTTAGCAATTCTGAATTTCCGGCATCATCCTTCAATGTAATCTTTGCAAATTTTTCGGCTATTAAACGATCCAAATCAACACTTGCTCCTAATGGCCGGGATCGATATAATTTTACAGTATATGGCCCAGGATCTGTTGTTATGAATCCATCCACAACCAATTGATACTTAAAGGTTGGCGTAGAGATATTTGCCGGATCAATGCATCCATCAACAAAAGCTATTAATAGAATAAAAAAAAGAACTCGCTTCATTATTATTAAAACTTAAAGGAATAACTCAAAGATGGAAGTACAGTACCAACTATTGATAACTGATAAGGGCTTAGATAGCCATCACCATTGTCCTTAAAGAAAACGGTGTAAGGATTCTTACGCGCATACACATTATAAAAGGAAAGAGCCCACGTACCATCCCAGAACTTCTTCCGCTTATGATTTCCTTCCAAAATAAAGGCTATATCCAACCGATGATAATCGGGAATCCTAAATTGATTTCGATCCGAAAAACTAGCTACAGTGATATTATCAACAAGAAATCCAGCCAGCGGAACAGTTACTGGTCGGCCAGTATGGTAGGTGAAATTACCTGTAAAGAAATACCTTCTGGAAATATTGTATTTCCATATCAAGTTAACAATATGAGGTTGATCAAAATTAGATGGATATTGACTTCCGTCATTGATTTTCTCCGAATCGAATTCACCATTGATAGTTCGAAATGATCGCGAATAAGTATAGTTGATAGAGCCGGTAAGTCTTCCAAGATTTTTAGCAATTGAAGTCTCAACACCATATGCTTCGCCTACACCTTGAAGCAAGTCGGTTTCTAAATGATCATTCAGAATTAAATTTGCCCCGTCTTTAAAATCAAGAATATTGTTGATCTTCTTTTGATATACTTCTACAAACGCTTCATACGTTTTATCTTTGAAGTTTCGGAAATATCCAATTGACACTTGATCGGCCACCTGTGGTTTGAAATAGGAGTTACTTGGTTGCCAGATATCAACCGGAGTAATGGCTGTAGTATTAGTAACCAAATGCAGGTATTGATAAATTCGATTATAGCCAACCTTAACAGATGAGTTTAAATTTATAGTATATCGAAATGAAGCACGCGGTTCTAATCCTGTATACGTCTTGATCACTTCACCTGATTCATATTCCTCCACTCCTGTTTGAGAGGAAGGTGTCATTGGAACATTCGATGCATAGGTGTTTACACGTGCAGGGCCAAATACATTAAACACAGAGAATCGTACACCTCCTTCTAAAAAAATCTTTTCATTAAAAGTTATTCCATCTCCCACGTATACAGCACTCTCAAGAGATTTCTGTTGATCCATCTTTATGGAAACAATGTTTGAATTGATGCTATTTGGCTCCAACGTTCCCGGATCAAATAGATAATAAGTAGACTGAAGACCGAACGAGATTTTATGAATACCGGTTTGGAATTGAAAATCTGCTTTTAAGGATGGATAAGTTATCTGGTATGAAAGGGCAAAACCTGTCCTTTCATTTTTATCATTCACCTTATAGTTATAAGAACCTGTACCTAATGTAACGGTGGATGAAAACTGACTTGAGAACGCATGATCTAACCTCATTGATCCTATAATATTATTCCACTTATACGTAGAATCACCTTGCAATCGAAACTGATCGTGGCTTGTATAAGCTGAGAATGTAAGTTTGGTGCGGTCATTGAATTTATGAGTTAGCTTGGCCGATCCATCATAAAATGAAACAGAGCTATTTTGAAGATTCACATAATTGGAACGAACTGTATTGATCAACCAATCAGAATAAGTAGTTCGCAATGAAACTGAAAGTGATGTTTTATCTTTTTTTATGGGGCCGTTTAATAGCAGGTTACTGGAGATCATCCCCACGCCACCGCTACCTGACCACTTTTCAAAATTTCCTTCACGGGAGGTAATATCTAATACTGAAGAAACCCGGCCACCGAACTCTGCTGGTATACCACCTCGATAAAATGTTACATCACGGATAGCCTCTGCATTGAATGTTGAGAAAAAACCAAAAACATGCGAGCTATTAAATACTGGCAATCCATCATACAAAATTAAATTTTGATCTACACCTCCACCTCGCACATTAAACCCCGATGCTGCTTCACCAGCTGTTGTCACTCCAGGCTGTACCTGAATTTGTTTTATTAAATCCACCTCACCCAAAAGGGCAGGCTGTCTTTTAATCTCCTTCATCGAGAATTGTGTTTGCCCAATCTTGCTCGTTGTGACTTCTTTTGCTGCCTTATCCATCACAACAATTTCTTCAAGCATTCGAGGTGATTCATCGAGCGACATATTTAATTGGCCATCTTGATAAATAGAAAGATCTATAATTCTCTCTTCATAGTTGACGTAATTCAGATTAACAACATGCTCGCCTGCTGGCAGTATCAATGAAAAATTTCCATCTGCATCAGTCGTTACGCCACTTTGTATATCGCTGGCATAAATACTTGCGCCAACTAAAGGCTCATTATTTTTAGAATCTTTGAGTTGACCCCGAAGCGTTACTTTTTTATTTCGAGCCCCGCCTTCCGTAGAGCCAATACTCATCTTCTCTATTTTCTTTTGTTCTCGTTTGGCAGTTTGAATTGTGGTCAGGCGTTGAATTGCCATTGTTGGATCACGTATGAGAACCACTGCATGATTATCCATCTCCAGATAGCTAAGGTCAGTGCCTAAAAATAAATTGTCGAGCGCACTGCGCAGAGGTTGTCCCTTATAGTCTTGATCAAAAATAATTCCATCCAACCAGGTTGTTAAAAAATAAAAGCGAACCGGATTAGTTCGCTCCAACTCCTCCATTATGGAAATTAGGGTTTTACCTTGCTCGCCTCCTTTTAGCTTGCTATCCAAGATAGATTGAGCAGATACTGTAACTGTTCCGGTAAGGAACAGAAGTAATATAAATTTTTTCAAGTAATAATAATTGATTTTAAAAGTATTGATAAAGACTTGATTCGGCAAGTACTATATATAATAAACTGTTTTACTGAAACTATATGATCCATTTCAAAAAAATCATTCGTTTGCACTCGTCACGCATGATCATCAGATTTCTGGCTCCTGCTGACTCAGACAATGAAACGAACCAAGACCCCAAATGATATCAGTGGAATCAATGCCTATCACTTTACGATCCACAAAACACTTTTGAAGAATCTCTAAGGCACGGTCATCATTCTTATCGCGGAAAGTGGGTATTACTACATATTTATTGGCGATGTAGAAATTAGCATACGAAGCCGGTAGTCGTTGATCTTCGTAAACAATTGGAGCCGGCATTGGTAATTCAACAATGTTTAGTTGTTTACCATTCTCAAGTCGTAGTGTTTTAAGTTCTTTCAAATTATCCTTAAGGATGTCATAGTTTTCATCCTTCTTATTTTCTTCAATAATTGTTACCACGGTATCTTCATTCACAAAACGGGTAAGGTCATCAATGTGCCCATCGGTATCATCACCAATTATTCCGTCACCTAACCAAAGGATATGATTTATTCCGTAATAATCAATCAAGTATTCTTCAATCTGTTTCTGATTTAGATGTGGATTGCGATTTGGATTTAGTAGACATGCCCGTGTTGTCAACAACGTTCCTTTTCCGTTAAACTCTACCGAACCTCCTTCCATGACAATGCCCGGATGAACAACCGGGATATTATAGTGCTTCGCTATTAACGTTGGGATTGCATCATCCAAATCGAACGGTGGATATTTGTTTCCCCATGCATTGTAGCCCCAATCCACAATCATCTTCTTCTTTTCTTCTGGATTGATTAAAAATGCCGGACCATGATCGCGGCACCACGCATCGTTTGTAGGGTGAATAAAAAACTCAATGTTATTCAAATCTGCTCCGGCATCAGTGATGTGCCTAAGTGCCTTTTGTTTCATCGCATCATCCAGCACATTGATCTTTACTTTTTCTCCTTCTGCTACCCGTTTAATAAACTCAGCGTAGCGTGGATAAATTGTTTCAATCTTTCCTGGCCAGGAGGCTTCTTTGTGTGGCCAACTTAACCAAGTGGCAGCATGTTTTGCGAATTCTGCGGGGAAGTGAAAACCGAGTTCCTTGGGTGTCTTCATTTTTAGTCCATAGTCTATTAGTCCATAGTCCATAGTCAGCTATCGACCATGGGCTATCGACTATTCCTCATCAATAAATCTTTTTGTAATTGGCTGATATGAATCGATCCTTCGATCGCGCATAAATGGCCAATGAGTTCGGTAACTATCTGTCTTAGATAAATCTACTTCTTGCACATGTACCTCTTCATTTTCATGAGAGGCTTTATACAATATTGACCCGAATGGATTGGTAATAAATGAACCACCCCAAAATTTCATAGCACCGTCTTGTTCAAATCCAACACGATTAACACTTACAACATGAAGTCCGTTAGCAACGGAATGACTTCGTTGAATAGTTTGCCAGGCATTGTATTGTTCCGTATTGGTTGCCTCATCTTGAGAGGTTGCCCACCCGATGGCCGTTGGATAAAATAAAATTTCTGCTCCCATCAACGCAGTGATGCGTGATGCTTCCGGATACCATTGATCCCAACAAATTAAAACACCAAGCGTGGCAAACTTAGTTTTGAAAACTTTATAACCAAGATCACCGGGTGTGAAATAAAATTTTTCATAGTAAGCCGGATCATCTGGAATATGCATCTTGCGATACTTGCCGAGATACGTTCCATCCGCATCGAGCACCGCTGTTGTGTTGTGGTAAATTCCCTGCGTTCTCTTTTCAAATAAAGACGCAATAATAACAACCCCTAATTCCTTCGCTAATGCTGAAAGTGAATCAGTTGAGGGTCCCGGAATAGCTTCCGCCAATTTGAAATTTTCGTAATCCTCCACATCACAGAAATAGAGAGAGGTGAATAATTCCTGAAGACAAACAATCTGCGCACCTCCTTTAGCAGCTTCGCGAATTTTTTCGATTGCCTTTTGCAAGTTCTCCCTTGGTTCTTTAGTGCAACTCATCTGCACCATTCCTATTTTTACCTTTTTACCAGCCACGTTCAATGATTTTAAAAAACAAAAATAGAACTTTTGAAGGTCTGATTAAATTTTAATTGCTCTTACCATCTCTCTTTTTCCTGGTGGGCCAGATAGTGATTCCACGACAAGTCCTAAGGACTTCAAATCACGCTTCAGTTGACCTTTCGCGCAATAGGTAACAAACACAGCTCCCGACTTCATGGCTAAAGAAATTTTTTGAAGCATGGTGTGTTCCCACATCTCAGGTTGCTTGTTGGGGGCAAAAGCATCAAAATAAATGAGATCAAATTGTTGAACTCCCAGATTAGCGGCCTGCAGAGATTCTTCTCGTTTAAACAAATTGAATTGAGGCGTTATCGTAACCCATTCATTCCAGGCAGTGGCATGCAACTTTTCAAACAATAATTTTTCGGTTGAATAGTTTAACGTACGCCATATTTCTTCCGGAATTGGATGAGTTTCCAAGGCAGTGTATACAATGTTGATCCCATCCGTTTGGGAAAGATTCGCTGTTAACAACGCATTTAACCCTGTGCCAAATCCTATCTCAAGAACAGAAACGAATTCCTTTTTATCCCTAAGAAAAAACTTCAATCCCTTTTCAATAAAAACATACTCTGATTCTTGAATCGCTCCATGACGGGAGTGATAGGTTTCATTCATTGCCTCATTCAATAATGAATGAGAACCATCTTGGGTAGTAATTATTTTTAAAGAGCTCAACTTTCCTTTTTAATCAAAGCCACCGCCATTGCATTTACTCCTTCTTCACGACCCACGTACCCTAGTCGCTCTGCGGTTGTTGCTTTTATAGAAATATCATCTTCTTCAATGTTCATCAGTGGCGCTAACACTCTCTTCATTTCCGGAATGTGCGGATTTACTTTCGGGTTCTCCAGCGTTAATGTGCAATCCACATTCTCAATTGCCCAACCGCTTTCGGCTAACATGCGGGTAACATCTTTCAAAAAATATTTACTGTCTTTGCCTGCCCACTGTGGATCTTTATTCGAATAATGGAAACCAATATCCCTGAGGTTAGCTGCACCCAAAAGGGCATCACAGATAGCATGAATGAGCACGTCCGCATCCGAGTGGCCTACTGCTCCTTTTGTTGCTTCGAGCTTAATTCCACCTAAATAAAAATCACGACCTGTTTCTAACTGATGTACGTCAAAACCAAGGCCCACACGAATTTTCATATCTTTACTTTTTCCAAAATTAGTCGGATTCGGTTAGTAACACCTTATTGAATTCATATTTTAAAGAACCTTGGCCTAATGAGCCTTTTTCGAAATTTATTGGTAGGCGAGGACAACATTCCTTCTCGGGCAGAATTCAAATATGCTATGTTGCGCGGGCAATTTGCTTGCATCATTTGTGCAGTAGCCCTCTTTTACGCAATTCTTGATAGCTTCAACAAAGTATTTGTTTTTATACCCTGGTATTCCCTTCTGGCAGGACTGGCCATTACTTCGCTTTTACTAAATCGTAATAGATATTACCTCGCAGCCACTATCCTTCAATTGGCTCTTCTCAATGTACTGATTTTTCTTTTTGCTGATGTCGATCATCCCTACGGTGGCGTCTTTTTCTTTTTTATGACTTGCTCCATCACAGCACTTATTCTACTTAGCAACTATAATCGGTTGTTGAGTGTTGTGTTTGCACTTCTACCAATCCTGTTGGGCTATATCGCGTTCCAATACGATTCAAACATAATTCCAACTCCTTCATACGAAGAAGGAATGGTTCGCATTAATTTCATGGTTAACCTTACCATTGGAATTTTATCAAATGTATTTGTCGTTTACTTTTTAATTAATCGCAATGCAGAAGCTGAAAAATCTCTACGCGATAACGAACAACGACTACTTAAAACATCTGCCGAGCTTAAAATAAGTGAAGAACGCTTTGCCATGGCCTTGCAAGGAACCCGAGCCGGTATTTATGAGTGGACAGTTAAAAACAACAGGGTATACGTGAGCACACATTGGAAAAAAATATTAGGTTTTGAAGAAGATGAATTAAATGATCTGACTGTTGAAAAATTTCTTTCCTTTATTCATCCCGATGATTCACCCAGAACATCAAGTGCTATCGAGGAACATTTAAAGGATCACAAACCTTATCAAAATGAATTAAGAATTCGAACTAAAAGTGGAGTTTATAAATGGTTTGTAGATAGTGGCGTATCAAAACAAGACGAAGAGGGAAACACCTCTATAGTGATTGGTTCCATCATTGATATTGACGAGAGAAAAAATGCGGAAGCACAAGTAGCATTAAAGAATGTACAACTGGCAAAAACTAACGAAGAATTAGATCGGTTTGTATACAGTGCATCCCATGATATGCGCGCGCCATTAAGTTCATTGTTGGGATTAATTCATTTGTCGGAAAAAACAGATAATCCTGACGAAATAGGAACCTTGTTGCAAATGATGAAAGAGCGGATAAAAACAATGGAAGGATTTATTAAAGAAGTAACAGACTACTCACGCAACACAAGGCTTGATCTTAATTTTTCTGATATCTTATTGCATGACCTTGTGCATGAGGTTATTCAAAATCTCGCTTACTCAGTTGTTAATAAAAAGGTAAGGATCGAAATTGCCATAGCCAAAGACTTAATGATTAAAACCGATATAAGCAGGCTAAAAGTTATTATTAACAATTTACTTTCAAATGCCTATAAATACCATCTGTTTGATAAACCTGGGCCTTTCATTAAGGTGTCAGCAAAAAGAAATAAGGAAGATGTAATGCTAATGGTGAGCGATAACGGCCAGGGTATTGCTCCTGAGCATCATTTACGGATTTTCGAAATGTTCTATAGGGCCTCTGAGTCTTCTGAAGGCTCCGGACTTGGACTATACATTGTAAAAGAAACGCTCGATAAATTAAATGGAAGTATTAGTGTAAGATCGGTACCGGGCGAAGGAACAGAGTTTACAGTTACCCTTCCGATTGAATTATAAACATCATTCTTGTTGGTTTTTTGAGTGATAATAAAGAACGCTTGAGTTTTCTTCTTTAAAAATTCCACTTCCAACCCGGACAATATCTTCTGTTGTTACGGATTCAATCATATCCGCTTCGCGGTTTATTAAATCAGCATCACCCGAAAGAGCCGCAAATGCTAAATTCATTGCCCGATTCATTACCTCCACCTTTTCAAACTCCTGAGTAGTTTGAGCCTGATTTTTTACTTTTTGTAATTCATCAGAGATTGGCCCGTGACTCAACAATGATTCAATTACTGAATCTACTTCGCGCTCGGCTTCCTCCAGTTTTATACCCTTTTTCACCCGACCACTGATTATCATCATACCCGGATCAACCGACCCCATGGTAAAAGAGGATATTGACGTAAACACTTCTTTCTCCTTCACCAACGTGTTATATAGCCTGCTCGAGTGGCCACGACTTAAAATATCACTGATAAGTTCGGCTGTATAAAAATCGGCATTAAATCGCCCCGGCATATGAAAACTTTTGTATAACGCATTTGCCGGAACATTTTCAAATACAGAAAGAGTACGCTTGGCTTGCTGAAGAGGTTCAGTTGGCAACGATCTTTCTTTTCTTTTTCCAGAAGAAATTGGAGCAAACCATTTCTCCGAAAGTTTTTTAACCTGATCTAGCGTTACATTTCCTGCCACCACCAAAATTGCATTGCTGGGAATGTAGTGCGTGAAAAAAAACTCCTTCACATCTTCAAGCGTAGCATTTTCGATGTGACTGATTTCTTTACCAATAGTTGCCCATTGATAAGGATGAGTGGTATACGCTAACGGACGGAGCTTTAACCATACATCCCCGTAAGGTTGATTTAAATACCGTTGTTTAAATTCCTCAATAACAACTTTGCGCTGCACCTCAAGAACTTTAGGATCGAACGATAAGCTAAGCATGCGATCACTCTCAAGCCAAAAACCCGTTTCCAGGTTAGCAGCCGGTACTGTGAGGTAATAATTTGTGATGTCGGTATTGGTAAATGCATTATTCTCACCGCCTACAAGCTGCAAGGGTTCATCGTAAGAAGGAACATTGACAGAACCCCCAAACATTAAATGTTCAAATAGATGCGCAAACCCCGTTTTATCTGGTCGTTCATCGCGCGAGCCAACATCATACAAAATATTCATTACCGCTATTTGCACGGTGGGGTCTTCGTGTACAAAAACCCGCAGGCCGTTGTTCAGCGTAAATGATGAAAATGAAATCATTGATTAGAATTTCTTTAAAATAAATATATCGTGCTAGCGGGCGCAAGATAGGCTACCCATTAATTTTTATCTATATTTTCGCATCGCTGTTATGTTTATTTATGTCCGTTGAAATTATCTTGATCATTCTTAGCTCGTTGGTTGTTTTTAGCTACCTCTTCGACTTGGTTGCTCGGCAATTTAAAATACCATCCGTTATCCTGCTGCTCCTTAGCGGGATTGGGCTTCATTACCTTTCTGATCTCCTTCAACTTCCTAAACTCAATTTTGGCCCAATTCTTCCTTTGGTTGGAACCATTGGATTGATTCTAATTGTGTTGGAAGGTGCTTTAGAATTAAAACTTGAGAAAGATAACATTGGGCTTATCAGGCGATCTCTTGGATCAGCTTTTTTCATTCTCATTATAACAAGTGTTTCTTTAGCCTTGTTATACTATTTCATTTCAGGGGAGGATTTTCGTACCATCTTCATCAACGCAATACCGCTGGGTGTTATAAGTTCGGCCATTGCAATTCCATCGGCCTCGGTCCTGTCCGCTGAACGTAAAGAGTTTATTATTTACGAGTCTTCTTTGTCAGATATCTTCGGGGTCATTCTGTTCAATTTTATGATTACCAATCAAACGGTTAATGCCAACGCTTTCTTTAGGCTAGGGTGGCAAACCGTTTTGATTTTAGTGCTCTCCTTAATTTTTTGTCTGGCACTATTGTATCTCTTAAAGAGAATCACTCACCATTTAAAATTCTTCCTGATCATCGCCATGCTAATATTAATATATGCAATCGGGAAATTCTATCACTTACCCACGTTAGTGATCGTACTTGCATTTGGTCTCTTTCTTAACAATTTGCATTGGATACAGCACCCAACGTTTAAACGAATTTTTTCGTACGACAATTTTTCCAAAGACCTTACACAACTTACTCAGCTAAGTGGCGAGAGTGCTTTTATTGTTCGTACATTTTTCTTTTTAATATTTGGATTTACTCTTAATGTTGAATCGTTATTTCATTTAGATGTCCTCAGAAATGGAATGATTATAATTTCCATTATCTATCTGATCCGCATTATCTATCAGAAAATTTTTGTTCGCGCAGCAACATTAGCAGAATATTTTCTTGCCCCTCGTGGCCTTATAAGCATCCTGCTTTTTTTTAGTATACCAGATACCTTAAGGCTTAAAGATATTGGAGATGGCTTATTGTTCTTTGTAATTCTATCAACTAGTGTTATCATGACATTCGGCTTCTTTAGTTTACCGAAGAAGAAAGCACCAGAGGCTCCATCTCAAAATTCCCACCCAGTGTAAATTGTTGTTATCGCTATTTATGAAGTTTCAGCGCAAAAAATATTCTGATGAAACCCTTCGCTCGTTATACGAAGCTCTTTTACTTCCCCGATTGATTGAAGAAAAGATGTTGATTCTGTTGCGCCAAAACAAAATCAGTAAATGGTTTAGTGGTATTGGTCAGGAGGCCATTTCAGTTGGCATTACGCAAGCACTTGATAAGGATGAGTATATCTTACCAATGCATCGAAATCTGGGTGTGTTCACAGGAAGAGAATTGCCCCTGGCAAGACTTTTTGCCCAATGGCAAGGCACGTTAAAGGGGTATACAAAAGGCCGCGATCGTTCTTTCCATTTTGGAACAAACGAGCATCACATTGTAGGTATGATCTCGCACTTAGGCCCACAAAATGGGGTTGCTGATGGGATAGCACTTGCTTCCAAACTAAAAGGGGAACAAAAAATTACAGTTGTATTTAATGGGGATGGGGGAACCAGTCAAGGCGATTTTCACGAAGCACTTAACGTGGCGGCTGTGTGGGATTTGCCCGTGATCTTTGTGATTGAAAACAATGGGTACGGATTATCAACACCCAGTAGTGAGCAGTTTAGGTGCAAGCAGTTTATCGATAAAGCAATTGGTTATGGAATACAAGGTGTGCAGGTGGATGGCAATAATGTTTTAGAAGTATATGATACTATAAAAACATTGGCTGCCAGCATGCGTAAAAAACCGCAGCCCATTTTGCTTGAGTGTATAACATTTAGAATGCGAGGACACGAAGAGGCTTCGGGCACGAAATACGTTCCTAAAAAATTGATGGAGGAATGGGGCAAAAAGGATCCGGTTGATAATTATGAAAAGTTTTTGTTGAGTGAAGGAGTGCTTGATCAATCTCACGTTGACTCCATTCGAAAGAAAATCAAGAAAGAAATTGAGGCCGGATTAGAAATCGCTTTTCAGGAAACATTACCGACACCAAATACTGAAGAAGAATTCAATGATGTTTATGCTCCTTTCAAACAATCAATTATACAAGCAGCATCTGAAAAGAAATCGGAACGAAGATTTATTGATGCCATTAGTGACGGATTAAAACAAAGCATGGAGCGCTTTCCCAATTTAGTTTTAATGGGTCAGGATATTGCCGACTATGGCGGTGTGTTCAAAATCACAGAAGGATTTGTAGAAAAGTTTGGTAAAGCACGCGTTCGGAATACGCCTTTATGCGAAGCTGCTATCGTAGGCACTTCCCTTGGGCTCTCTATAAAAGGAATGAAGGCAATGGTGGAAATGCAGTTTGCCGATTTTGTTACTGAAGGCTTTAATCAGATTGTAAATAATTTAGCCAAAACTCATTGGCGTTGGGGGCAACCTGCTGATGTTGTAGTGCGCATGCCAACAGGAGCGGGTACTGCTGCCGGTCCGTTTCATAGCCAAAGTAATGAAGCATGGTTTTTTCATACCCCCGGGTTAAAAATTGTTTATCCATCTAATTCTTATGATGCGAAGGGATTGTTGTGCGCAGCCCTTGAGGACCCAAACCCATATTTGTACTTCGAACACAAAGCCCTCTACAGATCGATCAAAGATGAGATTCCTGACGACTACTATACTGTTGAAGTTGGAAAAGCAAATTTAGTTATGCAGGGCACTGATTTTTCCATCATCACATATGGAATGGGTGTGCATTGGGCGAAAGAAATTTTAGCGAGCATGCCCCATGTAAATGCCGATCTTCTTGATTTAAGAACACTCCTACCATGGGATAAAGATTCAGTTCTTGAGACTATAAAGAAAACCAATCGGGTATTGATTCTTCATGAAGATACACTGACTGGTGGCATTGGTGGTGAGATTGCTGCATGGATTGGTGAGCATGCTTTTGAGCATCTTGATGCGCCTTTAAAACGTGTTGCCAGTTTAGACACGGCCATTCCTTTTGCAGCTACACTTGAAAATAACTTTCTACCGAAGGGCAGAATAAAATCTGCAATTGAGGAGTTGTTGAAGTATTGATCGAATTAATCCGGGAATCATTCCTTCAATCCGAAAAGAAACACTCAAAAGAGTCGTTTATAAGAAAAGCCATTTTTCCTTATCTTGGCCTGTTTATAGCCTTATTATCTTGATGACAAGCAAGAAATTCATAAGCAAAACACTTCACCGCCTCATTTTATGTTGTGGGTTGCTTACTTTTTTACTGGCTACATCCTCATCATTTGCCCAGGATAGAAAACCTATTAACAACAAAAGACAAATCAGGGAAACTCGGGCTAAATCAGTTAAACGAAAGGAAAAAGCATCAACAAAAGATATTGCGGGTAAAAGGCTGCGCACCCGCAATCAATCGTCAGCCCAACGAGCTGTTTATTCTGCCACTTCTCCATATAGAAACAAAAGAGGTTCAGGCGAAAAAGCAGGAACTCCTATTGGGGGTGGCAAGGGTCCAAGGGTACGATCACGCTCAGGCGAGGCAGCACGAGCCAATGTGTACCCTCAGAAAGGGCCTTTTGTAAATCACAATTCCAAAAAACCAGGCGGAGTAAAGTATGACAATAGACGAGAAGTGGCTCGGGCAGCCCGATTAGGCACCACTCATCGCGAACCTCCCGGAAGGAACAGGCGCGTTACTCCAAGATCAAATTCACAAGCATTTATAACACGCGGACGAAGAAATGTTTATTGGGGAAAGTACTCAAAAGGTGAAAAGGCAATTACAACCGATGTTGCCGGAAGACCCCTTCGCACAAAGAATTTTAGAACCCCATCACGCGGTGTTATTGCTGCCCCTAATCCATACTATGGCCGGAAAAAAACTGGCGATCGGGCTTATAGCGGAACCTTTCGGTCTGGATATAAATCAGCATCAAGAAGGGGTGAACTTCCATGGAAAGGTGATATCTCAGGTCAACCTATTCGAAGAAGGCCAGAGCGTAACAATCAGGTAGCCGGAGTTCGTGAACCGGGAAAAGGAGGTGGCAGCGTAAGTGGACAGTTTAGATCAAACAAACCTCTTAAACCAAAAGCTCCCGGTGCAAACTTTTCATACATGCAAAAAGATCAAAATAAGTTGCGTGGCATTAAGCCCGAGAGGGGTGGTGGCAGCGTAAGTGGAAAATATAAATCAAACGAACCTCTCCGCGCCCAGGCACCTGGCATAAGCACTTCGCTAATGCGGAAAGATCAAGGGAAACTAAAAGGCATTAAACCTGAGCGCGGGGGTGGCAGCGTAAGTGGAAAATATAAGTCAAATGAACCTCTGCGTACAAAAGCCCCAGGCTTAAGCACTTTGCTTATGCGAAAAGATCAAGGAAAACTTAAAGGGGTTAAACCTGAACGAGGTGGTGGTAGTGTAAGCGGAAAGTATAAGTCAAATGAACCACTTCGAGCAAAAGCTCCAGGCATAAGCACTTTGCTTATGCGAAAAGACCAGGGGAAACTTAAAGGTATTAAGCCCATAAAAGGAGGTAGAAGCATAAGCGCCCAAATGAAGAATGGAAAAAATGTGCCATTACCAAGACGTTCGCCTGGTAACCCAAAAGTGGCGGGTATGCAAGCAAATTATAAAGGCACAATAAAGCGAGAGGATCAAGGGTTTAGTCAACGCGGACTTAACCATTCGGGCAATATTAAATCTATGCGACCCCAAAAAGGTGGTGGAAGTATTAGTGCGCAAATGAAGAGAAACAATAATGGTCAGCCCATTCCAGTTAAGCAACCGCTTGATAAACGTGCTGCAAATTTCCAAGGAAACTACAAGGGTTTTATAAAGCGTAATTCAATTCCGTCAGGCTTTAGCCAGGACGGCTTAAGCTATACGGGCAGCATGAAAGCCCGCAAGCCACTTAAAGGTGGCGGAAGCGTTAGTGGATCAGTGATTAACAATAAGCCCTTGCCCGCATTCACCCCTAATTCCATTTCCAGGAAGTTAAGTAAATATCAAGGCGACATAAAAGGCGGACGAAAAACATATAGTCAGGATGGATATGATTATACAGGCAATATCCGGCAGCAGAAAAAAACCTATAACCAGGACGGGTATAGTTATACAGGAGACATAATTCAGAAAAAGAAAACCTATAATCAGGATGGGTATGATTTTACAGGCTATTATAAAGCACCGAAGCCATTTAAAGGTGGAGGAAGTGTGAGCGGAAAACTTTGGAACAACAATGGCAAACCTTTGCCTCCAAAAATACCTACGGGAGATCAAGCCAAAGACATCAATTACTCTGGAAAAACAAAACTTCCTCTGCTAAAGCGGGAATATGTTCGTAATCCAAATGCCAATGAAAAAGCATTGAAAAAGCATAGTCCTTATGAAAATACTTATCAGGTAAATGGTTTAATGGTTCGTGTAAAGCAGAAAGAGACATCTACCAAACCAAAAGCAGTTAAAGGTTCGATGCCCGGTGTTGGCCCAACCCAGGCAACGATAAAGGCGAGCGAATATACAGGCCGGATAAAAGTTTACTGGGATTATAAGCACAATCCAAGCAGTGCCGAAGGATCTCTAAAGACCCTAAAGAACACTAAGTCGTTTGAACAAGCAACTACCTTTGCGGGTAAAACTCGATTAACCAAAAATTATCGGCATAACCCAAATAGCCATAAAGATGCGTTAAAAGGAATTGCTCCAGGTAGGGCTTCTGCAAGGATAGACGACTATCAAGGAAACGTGAAGATGAACAAGTATAACCACAAAAAGCATTTTCCCGATGCTGAGTTTGCACATGGTAAAGAAAACAATGTGAAGGGTGAGCGAACTATTATGACCGACTTCAAGTTGTTGTTTACGAAGCTGTTTAAGAAAAATAACATGCAGCCAGATGCTGTAAAAGACAAAGTAAGAAGGCCTCGTTACGATAAGAAAGAAAAAGAACTCTGGAAGGATTTATACGACTGATCATGAATTGGATTAATCTCACAAGCAAAAATCAAATAGAAAATTTAATAACAGAATCAATAACGGAGCCGGTTGTTATTTTTAAACACAGCACGAGTTGTTCCATCAGCAGAGCAACACTTGATCGCCTGGAGAGAAATTGGAAAGGAGGAGAGATAGCACATATTAAACCCTATTTTCTTGATCTTCTTTCCTATCGCGAGATTTCAAATAGCATAGCGGAAACTTTTGCAGTGGAACATCAATCGCCACAGGTTTTAATCATAAGCAATGGAAAATCTGTGTATGACAGGTCGCACTTTCAAATTTCTTTTGCCGATGTTCAAAATGAGCTAAAGGCAATCACTACCTGATTTTAGGTGTTTTTTGAAGCTTTGGGGATGTTTTAAGCCATCCATTCGGGCAAACCACCTCATAACAAGACTATTATTTGTGCGTTAGTTGGTTTAGATTTATCTTTTCGAAAGAATGAAGTATAGAATGAATCGAAGTTTCAAAATTCTGTTGGTTTCATATATCTCATTAAGTGGGGTGATTGCCCATGCCCAAACACAGGATAGCTACGAGTACAACTCAGAGTTTACTTGGGGAATCAATAAAAATTCTGCAGGCGGTTTAATTGGTGGTTTTACATTTAAAAAGGCTCGCAAATTATCGGATAATACGCTCGAGACTTTTGGGCTTGAGATTATGAATGTAAAAAACCCGGAAGAGGTACGTCAGAATTCAGGATATACGGGCAATTTTTTTATTTATGGTAAGAGTAACTATCTCTATGCTTTCAGATTTCAATATGGGCGCGATTTCATTTTATTTACTAAAGCCCCCCAGCAGGGAGTGGAAATAAAAGCTGTTTTAGCTGCAGGCCCTTCTCTTGGGGTTGTGGCTCCTTACTACATTGAGCGCGCTGTTGACAACAGTTTCTTTACATCTAAGCATGAACAATATGACCCAAACAATCCCAACCACTCCTTTAACAATATTTTAGGAACAGGCAATTTGTTTGAGGGCATTGGAGATTCTAAACTGCAATTAGGAGCCAATGTAAAGGCCGGATTGAATTTTGAATTGGGCTTTTTAAAGAGCCAGGTTACAGGCTTTGAAGTAGGAATTTTAGTGGACTCATACTTCAATAAAATTATCCTTATGCCTACCGCGGAGAATAAATCGGTGTTTCCAACCGTATTCTTCACATTATTCTACGGCAGCCGTAAGTAAAAACCATAAAAAATTTTCCTGATTTTCCGTGACCGGATGGCCACGGGTGGATTCTATTATTATATTTGAAATTCCTTAACCAGTAATTTAGATACTATGGAAGCGAAAAAGACAGAAAAGGCCGATTTAACCAATAAGACCGCCTTATTCTTCAGCATTGGTCTGCTTATCACCATGGGAATAGCCCTTTCAGCGTTTAATTGGAAAAGTTACGATGAGAGTTTATTAGACCTTCAAGGTAAAAGTACCAACGTTTTTGAAGAAATGGCAGAAGTTCCACCAACAGAACAGCCACCTCCACCAGCACCTATTATTCAGCAACCTCAAATTATAGAGGTGCCTGATGAAGAAGAAATTAAGGAAGATCTTAACCTAAAGTTTGACGTTGAGGTTACTGAAGAAACTAAGGTTGAAGCAATCATTGTAGCGCCAGTAGAAGAAAAAGAAGATGTTGATCAAATCTTTAGTGTGGTTGAAGAATCCGCAGAACCTAAAGGGGGTATGCCAGCATTTTATAAATACGTAGGCGAAAAAATTAAGTATCCTGCTCAAGCTAGAAGAATGGGTGTGGAAGGAAGAGTATTTGTTGAGTTTGTTGTAAACCGTGACGGTTCAATCGTTGATGTTCGATCAATAAAAGGAATTGGCGCTGGTTGCGATGAAGAAGCTGTTCGAATTGTTCAAAGTGCTCCGGCATGGAAACCTGGAAAACAAAGAGGTAAGCCTGTAAGGCAGAAAATGGTTATTCCGATTATCTTCAAATTAGGATAATCGATAATCTTTAAACATTAATATAAAAACCCTGATCGAAAGTCAGGGTTTTTTTATGCCCACTTAATCTTTTACAGATTGTTTGAACCTGGCATTATCTCCATTTATAATACTAACCCACACACCAATCCTATTAAGATAATTGCCCAGGCAGGAATTTTGGTAAAGGCCGTTAATCCGAATGTACTGGTAGTATAGAGTCCATTTAATAGAACCTCTTTTATGGGCTGCTCATAAATCAGTGGTTGAAAGAGTAAAACGGCTGCTGCTGCCACCAAACCTGCGTTGGCTGCATTTATACCTTCTAATGAAGCACGAATCGGTCTGAATTTTTTCAAACTATCCCAAATGCGAATCAAAAAGAAAATTAAAAAAGTACCTGGAAGAAAAATTCCCGCTGCTGACATAACCGCACCTGCAATTTGCCCAACGATGCCATAATCTCGCATGGCTAACGTGCCGATGTAGGAACTAAAAGAGAATACAGGTCCTGGCAGTCCTTGCACAAATGCATATCCCGAAAGGAATTCTTCCGAAGAAAGGTATTGCTTAGGTGCGTATTGCACAAACTCTGTATATAACATAGGTATTAGCACTTGACCTCCTCCAAAAATTAAGCTGCCATTTCGATAGAAGTTCTCGAATAATCGAACCGGTAAAAAGTGAGGTATTGATTTCGTCAATCCACCCAGTATAGCAGCAAAAATTAAGACACCGGCCCATAAGAAAAAATTGGCCCATGATACATCAATCTTTTTTTTCTCTTCACGGGGATGTGCCTTGTAGTTCAATGCCGTGATTAAACCCGCTACCAACAATACAACCGGAAACACAACCGGAGATTTTACAAAGTATGTTGCTATGCCTGCCAGAATCATGAGTACCAGGGCTCTTTTTGTTTTCACTGTTTTCATGGTAATGGAATAGGCTGCGTAGGCAACAAAACCCACCGCCATAGGCTGAATGAATCGAGTAAAGGCAAGCGAAATATTCTTGGTTTCAAAACTGCTCACAAGAATTCCAACAGATGTCATTATAGCCAAAGATGGCAGTAACCAAATCAAAAGTGTAAGATAAGCTAATGAAGGGCCACCCAGTTTATAACCAATAGCCGATAATGTTTGAGTAGATGTTGGACCGGGAACTACCTGACACAAGGCATTTAGTTCAACCAAATCTTCATCAGAAATATAATTACGTTTCTTTACTAAAGTCTTTTGAAAATGGGCAAAGTGTGCTTGCGGTCCACCAAAACAGGTAACGGACAGTAGCAATACGTCTTTAAGAAAGATGATAAAGCGTATTTGCTGTACCATTTCTTTCGGGTTATTTTTTTAAACCAATCTCTTTCAATCGTTGATTGAGAAATTCACCAGCGGTTATATCATCCCATAGTTTTGGATGCGCTTCGTCAACACAGGAAGGCAGCGCTGTTAAATCCATTTCCGATCGGGGATGCATAAAGAAGGGTATCGAGTAACGAGGATGATTCATGAGGTGACGAGGCGGATTGACCACCCGATGAATAGTTGATTTCAATTTCTTGTTGGTCAATCGCTCCAACATATCACCCACATTCACCACTAATTGTTCTGGTAAAGCAGTAATGGGTATCCACTTGCCATCTCTGCGCAGCACTTGCAAACCATCGGCACTGGCACCCATCAGTAAGGTTATCAGATTTATATCACCATGTTCAGCTGCGCGAACAGCATCTTCAGGTACAGAATCTGGATTTTCAATTGGAAAATAATGGATGGGGCGCAGGATGCTATTGCCATGATGTACCTTCGCATCAAAATAATTCTCTGGTAAATTTAAATAGAGCGCAATCGCACGAAGCAATTGAACACCTGTTTTTTCTAATCGCTTATAAACATCCAAAGCAATTGCTTCGAATTCAGGTAATTCGGCAGGCCAAATGTTGTCAGGATATTCCTTTTTTATAGGATCATCATCCAATACTTCCTGCCCAACATGGTAAAACTCTTTTAAGTCTCCTGTGTTGCGACCTTTTGCATGTTCTTTTCCTTTACCGATGTAACCACGTTGTCCAGCTAATCCTGGAATCTCATATTTCTGTTTTACGGAATCCGGCAGCGCATAAAATTTTTTTATGATGGCATATAACTGGGCTGATAATTCATCAGTAAGATAGTGATTGCGAACAGCAACAAAACCAATGTTGTTATAGGCTTCACCAAGCTTTTGAACAAATTTATTTCTCGCTACCTGATCACCGCTTGTGAAGTCATTTAAGTCGAGTGAAGGAATAGTATCGTATAATATCTCCGCCATCGGGTATGAATTTGAAAGGGTTCATGCAAGCTAATTATTTTTGGTAAATTTACCCATTGTCTCTTATTCAGGCATGATTTTCGCAAACCGAAACTAAAATTCAATCGCCATGAAAACCATCAACAGAAGAAAGTTCGTTAAAGATTCATTAGCCACTGTGGCAATAACTGCCCCTTTTATCATGCAACCTTCAAGTTTATTTGCTGCTGAAACCTCCGCTAATGTGGCATTAGATTTTTCTCAAGTGAAACTTCCATACGCATATAGTGCATTGGAACCGAGTATTGATGCCATGACCATGGAAATTCATTACACAAAGCATCATGCTGCTTATATCAAGAATGTAAACGAAGCTATTGCTGCTGACAAAATTACATTCGCAACTGAAAAAGAATTTTTCGCGAACACTTCTAAACTCTCTACCAAAGCCCGCAACAATGGAGGTGGTGCCTGGAATCATAATTTTTTCTGGCAAGTGATGAAGCCTGGTGCAGGTACTCCAACAGGAAAAGTTGCTGATGCTATTGCCGGTTCATTTGGATCATTCGATAAATTTAAAGAACAGTTTACTCAGGCAGCCATGACTCGTTTCGGATCGGGTTGGGCGTGGTTAGTAAAAGAAGGAAGCGCATTAAAGATTGGATCGACCCCTAATCAGGATAATCCCATGATGGATGTTAGCGACTTTAAGGGAACTCCTTTGCTTGCGCTGGATGTTTGGGAGCACGCTTATTATTTGAAATATCAAAACAAACGCAACGATTATGTTGCCAACTGGTGGAACATTGTGAATTGGGATGAAGTGGCTAAGAAAATTTGACAATTGTCAATCCATATTGACAGTGTTCTACTATAAAAACCTGAATCCTCACTATCTACTTGAATGAAGAATTTTATTTTAATAAGCACCTTATGTGCTTTTTCCATCTTATGCCATGCGCAGGAAATTAAAATGTATAAGACTTTTGGCGGGGTGAGGTATGAAATGGACACACTCGTATTGAGTCCAAAGCAAGTGCTAGAGGTATTAGAGGATAATCCTATTGCCTTTAATCAATTTAAAAGAGCCAAAGTAAATTATAATGTGGCAGGTGTGTTGGGGTTTACGGGTGGCGTGTTAATTGGTTTTCCTATTGGAACAGCGATAGCAGGTGGTGACCCTGAGTGGGGTTTGGCTGCAGGTGGAGTAGGTTTGATTCTTGCATCGATTCCTTTCAACCGTGCTTATAAGGGTCGTGCATTTGGAGCGATTGAGCTTTATAATAAAAAGGAGATGAGTAGAGTTAAGCCCACGTTCCATTTTTACGGAACCCAGGCAAAATTAGTGGTGCGCTTTTAAATTGCTTTCAGGATGATAAATTCTTAATGTATCAGAATCAATTTTTCCCTCAGCTGAAATACGTGCACCAAAAGTAGGCGCTGCAATGCCTGAATGAAATAATCTGGGGGAAGTGAAAACCCGGGCTTCGTCCCAAAGACCTGATTCAATAAATAAACGTAAGGTTAAACTCCCGCCCTCTATCATTACCGATTGAATTTTCTCCTTCATCAAATGATCAAGCATAGAAATTAAAAAGTCCTTCTCATCAAGTCGAATCAATTTCAGATTAGGATGTTCCTCATGCTTGAGTACGTTATAACAGATGGTGGGTACGGATCCATCCAACAAACTCAATTTATCACTCAATCTAAGAAACCGATCTATTACTATGCGCACCGGATTTCTGCCGCTCCAATCCCGCACAGTAAGAATGGGATTGTCATGCGCAGCTGTTTTTGTGCCCACCAATACAGCATCTTCTTCACTGCGCCATTTATGCACCAACTGTCTTGAGTACTCATTGCTGATCCACTTTGACTCGTAGTTCGCACGAGCAACAAAGCCATCGGTAGTTTGTGCCCATTTTAAAATTATGTAAGGACGTTGCTGTTCGTGAAACGTAAAGAATCTCTTATTGAGATCGCGGCCTTCCTTTTCCAATACACCTGTTGCCACTTCAATGCCCGCCTCTTTAAGTTTTTTTATTCCAGTTCCACCAACTAAAGGATTAGAATCGACAGTAGAGATAATTACTTTTTTTACCTGATGCTTAATAAGCAGATCCGCACACGGAGGAGTTTTGCCTCTGTGTGAGCATGGCTCAAGGTTTACGTACACTATACTCCCGGCCAACAAAGTTTTATCTTTTACACTAGCCACAGCATTAACCTCAGCATGTGCCTGCCCATACTGCTTGTGCCAGCCTTCTCCAATTATAATTCCATCTTTTAAAATAACACAACCCACCAATGGATTTGGACTAACAGAGCCAAGGCCAAGGTTGGCCAACTCAAAAGTACGTTGCATCAAAAGTTCATCCGGAGTCATTAGGAAATACTTACCTTGCAAAGATCATTTTCGAGATGACCAATTCCAAAGAACTTTTTAATGATCTGCTAAGCCTGATCACGCTGAATGAGGATAAAGCCGAAATTCAAAGTATTGTTTATCTCATTCTGGAAAACAAGTACGGACTTTCAAAAACAGAGGTTTTATCGGGCAAAGAAATTGATACGGTTGATCGATCTCTTTTAGACTCAATTATCTCCAAAATAAATAAACACGAACCCATCCAATACATCTTAGGATCTGCCCATTTTTTTGGACGATCGTTTAGCGTTAATTCATCTGTGCTAATACCACGACCCGAAACCGAACTACTGATTGATGAAATACTAAAGTTCACTCAACCTTTAAAAACTCCAATTCGAATACTCGACATTGGCACTGGCAGTGGATGCATTGCTATTTCATTGGCCCTAGAAATTCCTAACGCACTGGTAACAGCAATAGACATTAGTAACGATGCACTAACCTGCGCCAAACAAAATGCTACTGCACTGAAAGCATCTGTTAATTTTAAAGAATTAGATATTTTAACTCAAGAGTTAACGGATCAATACGATCTCATATTAAGCAATCCACCTTACATTTCAATTGAAGAAAAAGAAAGCATGAATCAAAATGTGCTGGCTTATGAACCTCATCTTGCTTTGTTCGCACTTCAACATGATCCGCTGATATTCTATCGAACGATTACATCTAAGTGCAAAAAAAATCTTACTCCTCAAGGCTCGCTTTGGCTTGAAATAAATGAACGTTTTGGCAATGAGGTATGTGTTCTAGCTGAGGAGCAAGGATTCAGAAATGTGCAAATCTTGAAAGATCTTGATGGAAAGAATAGAATGGTTAAAGCATTAAATGGCTAATAATCAACGCCTATCACCTCTCCCATCCAAAATGGGTTCATTGATTTTAGTTTGACAATTCCGTCTTTTTCAATTAACCAACTTCCGAAAGTAAACTCAACAAATTCATTTCTTATATGAAGTGGAAGAATTTGAAGTCTGGCTCCCTTAGGCAGCCACTTTTCAATGTGACCCGATTTTATCCAACTCCATCGGGTGTTATCGATAAAACAATCCACATCAAACGCAGACAATCCCTCAATTCTCTCAAGATCGGCTTCGGTTTTCAATAAACAGTTTAGTGCAGTGGCTTTACCCGATTTTAGAAATTGAAACGCAGCGTTGATAATATCTTCTCCCTCCTGAAAAGAAACGATTTTAACAGGAGCCTGCTCGATTAATTTTTCCTGCCAATAGCTAATCTTACCGACAGGTACAAGAACCACATCGATCTTAATCCCCCACGCCAATACGATTTCAATCTCACTCTCAGTTACTATAACTGTGGGCATCCATTCTAAAAGTTCTTGAATTTTCTCAAATGAGATTGCATGTGCATTTAGGATGAGCAACGCTGGCTCTTGATCTTCACGTACTATGTGATGACTCGACATTTATTTTTCGAAGAAACCGACCGTACCACCTACCCACGTTTTATCCTTGTTGTACTTTACTCCAATCATATCTCCACGGCTGAGACGGGCAAGATTGGTAATTAATTTGGGTCGAGCTTCACCCTCATCCCATAAAAATAATAACCGAATTTCTGTCTTCACCAATCCATCAGGAGCTTGCACAACAGGTTGGTAATGTACTTTACGTTGCAATAAATAATTTCTTCGCTCCCCTTTCGGGATCGCTAAAATATCGTTTTCAGTAACATCGAAAATCACTCCGCTTCCCGAAAAGGAAAACAAAGGCTTAAGTACATATTGGTCTAAGTCTGACGGAAGTGTAGTGTACTCGTGCAAGAATTTGCATTCAGGCACTGCATCACTTTTAAGAAAAGGCATCGTGTACTTGCTGATGTAGTAAAACCAGTTGGGATGGCCGGCCCACTCCACATCAACCTCTTCGGTCAAATGAAAATCTGTCTTTAAATCTTTTCTGGCGATTAACTCATCAAAAATTACGCGGTTATAAATCCTATGAATAGGAACTTCTAGCCGATCCTTTTTATAGAAAAGTTTACGATTGCGGATAATCACATCACCCAAATGAACCGGGGGTATCCCTAGATGATGTTGCGTAACCAGAAAATCAATAGCCGTGTTTTGCTTTAAGGGATCGATTTCCAAAATAATTACATTCTCGGGATCACAATCTTTAACTATCGCTTTATTCAGTTGTTTCCAATAGCTATCAGAAGTTTCACCAAAATGAAATTCCAGGGTTGATGGAATTTTATAATGTTGTCTAAACTTATTTCCCAATAGATCCTGATATCCAAACAAAGATGGAAATCCTTGCATTTCGATAAGTCGAGGTACTAATTCATTATTTCCATCTGTGCAAACGGCAAAGTCTAATGCCAAAAACATTGTGTGTGTTGTTTCATTTGGTACACGCAACAGATCAGGCAATGCGGCAGCCATTTTACTTTTGAAATCCGGCTGCACGATAAAATCTATAATTTCATCCGCAGCCTTAAAAAGCTTTTGCTTAAATTCGGTACCAACAAAAACGGGAGTTTCAGCAACACGAAACGTAATCTTATAATTAAACTCCCGATCCAGGTCAATTAAAAAATCTGCGTACTTCTTCTCCGTAAATTGTTGATTGAAAATTTGACGTGCAGATTCTATCATAATGTGACAGAACTTAGCTTGTGCTGCAATCCTATCATTAAAAAACGAGGTATAACGGTTGCGTAGGTGAGCATAATTTTATCAGGATCATTTAAGTGATTTAGCATATCCCAATATTTATCTTCGCCATACCGTTCAATAATAAATTTCTTTTTGTCCTCACGCAGCAAATACATGCTCATGCCCACCGCATCAGCTTCGGGATGAAACTGCATACCGATAAACGCTTCATCAAAGCGAATTGCCATTACTGCCCGTTCCAAATCAACATGCGGCCTATATTTTTCAATACAAAGCAATGCACCGCCATTAGCCGCAATTTTTTCCATATTGGGCTGAATGATTTGATAATCGCGTGAATCCACAGCCCACATCGGGTCATCTAATGTTTGAAAGAGAAGATCTTGATTACCTGCTTCAGTTTTATGAACAGGCATAACTCCAAACGAAGTAGATTTTCGCTTGGATGCTTCCCCAAATCCATATTGTCTGCAAAAGATTTGGAAGCTGTGGCAAATTAATAGTACATGCTTCTTGTTTTCAGGATAGGTTTGGTTATTCAACTTGATTGCTTCCATCAAATTGAAATATTTCTTTTCCCACACTGAATCAATACTGTCAACCGGATTGCCAGGGCCACCGGATGAAATATAAATATCAAAACTAAGATCAGGCACTTCGTTCTTCAAGCGAACATCAAAAACTTGGTAGCTTACATATAGATTGTTCTCATTTCTGAATCCCTCAATCAGTTGAAGGATGCAACGCATTCCTTCATTAGCTTCTCCATTATAGAGATCAAGAACTGCAATATGTATTTGGTTATCTTCCGTCACGTGTTCATTTTAAATTCCACGCAGGGTTTCTTCAGTAATGTAATCAACTACTTTTTCAAGACTGCCCGTTTGTTGATAAACCGCCAATTGACGGTCAGCGCCTGTACCCTGTTCTAATATCGTGCGAATATAATTGATGGCGCTTCGGCTACCAAGTTCATCCACTACGTCATCCACAAATTCAAGCAACTCAAGAATAAGCACACGAGTATCTACTTCTATTTGCTTTCCGAAATCAATAAGCTTACCATCCAATCCATAACGGGAAGCGCGCCATTTATTTTCGTTGAGGAGTGCGCGCGTATATAAGATAAAGCTCATGTTTTGAAGCCGAAGTTTATATAATTTAACAACCAAGGCCTGGAATATGGCTGTGATGGCAATCGTCTCCTCCACTCGCATGGGCACATCGCAAATTCTAAATTCAATGGTGTCAAAAAAAGGATGAACCCGTACATCCCACCAAATTTTCTTTGCGTTATCAATACAATTGGTCTGTATCAACAAATTGACATAATTTTTAAAATCATCCCAATTCTCAAACCGATCAGGGATTCCTGTGCGTGGAAATTTATCAAACACTTTCGTGCGAAACGATTTAAACCCAGTGTTGCGACCTTCCCAAAAAGGTGAATTACAGGAAAGCGCATAGATATGTGGCAAAAAATATCGAATGGTATTCTGAATATGAATAGCCATGTTTTTATCGTTGATGCCCACATGCACATGCAAGCCAAAGATGAGATTAGAACGAGCGGCTTCTTGCATCTCTTGTACAATTTCATCGTATCGCGGATTGGGAGTAATTAATTGTTTACTCCAATGTGAGAACGGATGTGTGCCTGCTGCTCCTATTTTAAGACCCAACGTGGCTGCTACTTCCGACACAACTTTACGCAAGTGGCTAATCTCTTGATAGGCTTGGGCAACATCTTTACAGATACCTGTGCCTACCTCTACTACCGCCTGGTGCATCTCTGCTTTTACTCCGTCATTAATTATATGCGCTGCAAGCTCAACAATTTTTTGATCGTGCGATGCCAACTCCCGCGTATGCGGATCGATAACCATGTATTCCTCCTCAACTCCTAATGTAAATTTTTCCATATGAACAGTTTCATCCAAAGATTCAAAAGAACATGAAGTATGAATTCAAATTATTTCTTGGCCGATTTTGGTTTAGTTGTTTTCTTAGTCTCCGATTTTGCAGTCGGTTTACTTTTAGTATTTTGTTTATTGAAATTAGAAACCGAGTTTGTAACAAATGTGCCCCATGTAAGATTGTCTCCACCCGACTTCAAACTTTGCGCACGCTCAACTGCCATCTTAGCCGCATGCTCTACAACCCAATCAAAATTCTCCTGACCTACGGAAGTAACTTCCGCATCGGGAGCGGGATTGCAAAAATCAATGGCATAAGGAACTCCATTACGCACTGCCATCTCTACCGTATTAAAATCGTATCCCAGCGAATTGCAAATCTGAAGCACATAATCATGTACCATCTTCAACATCTTTGCAGATGCTGGTCCACTCTGGCTTTGATATCGTAAATGATGTGGGTTTCGCGGTTCATACTGCATGATGCGAACATACTTTCTGCCCAGGCAATAACATCTGAAATAATCCTCAAAAATAATTTCCTCTTGCAGCATCATTACTAATTGAGCAGTCTCACTATAAGCCTTGAAGAAGTCGTCCATGTTGTTGAGTTTGTAAACACTCTTCCAACCCCCACCGGCATGTGGTTTCATATAAGCCGGCCATCCTATGTGTTCAAAGATTTTTTCCCAGCTCAACGGAAATCTCAAATTGCTAAAAGAACCATCACTCGTATCTGTAGGTCTTTCATGTGATGGAAGTATTACAGTTTTCGGAACGGGTACACCAATCTTTACCGCCAATGCATTGTTAAAAAACTTTTCATCAGCACTCCACCAAAAAGGATTATTAATTACAGCGGTTCCTGAAATAGCAGCATTTTTAAGATACGCCCGATAGAACGGAACGTCTTGCGAAATGCGATCTATTATTACTGAGTACTCCGTTGGCTCGGCTTGCGAAACCATATCAATGAGCACGGGTTCTGCTTTAATATCTTTTAATCCCATTTTGTTTACCTGCTCCACAAAGGCTTCGGGAAAGGAGCGTTCCATGCCATGTAATATTCCGATCTTCTTCATAACTCTGATTTTAAGTTTTGATTCTTAATGTCAATAATAATAGTCTGAAATTTTACCGACTCCGTCAAGTGAGGATTATGAGCAGAATGAGTAAACCAATATAACTCTTTTCCTTTGCAAACCACGTTTTCATAATAGGATTCTGCCAGTTTAAAATGAGTTTGATAGTCATTACTCCCAATCAAAAAATAAACAGGACAAGTAAGTTCGGGGGCTAATTCAAAAAAATTTGTCTCAGAACCTTCATTGAATAACGAAAGCCAGGTGTCCGACCAATGATTAACTTTTTCTCGCGTTGGTGTTGATGAGTTCATCAACTTGCTTAACCATTTTCTATGATAGTATAATTGTTCACCATTCTCGAATGGAACTTTCACCTTAGCAAGCTCGGTCAACTCAGCAGTGCTATTTTCCTGAGTGGCTTTTTCTTTCATAGCCTCCAATGAAAGTCGTTCACTTTCCAATTGATGTATCATGGGGCTTATCGCAAAATAGCTAACCAATAAATCGGGTCTGGCCAATGCTATGCGTAATCCTAAATAACCACCCCACGAATGGCCTGCCAGATAAATTTTCTTTTGATTGTATTTGGTTGACAGATACTCAATCACTTCAATTGCATCACTTACAAAAAGTGAAACTGTGAGTGGCTGGGGCGATTTATTTAAGGTTAATGTTTGTCCACTCTCACGCTGATCCCAAAGCACTACAAGAAAATGCTTTTTGAGTTTATCGGTAAATCGATCTGAGTAACTAATTGCTGAGTTTCCGGGGCCTCCATGCAGAAAAAGTAAAACGGGCGCCTTGTCTTCCCCGTAAAATTGTATCCATTGTTTAATGCCACCTACTTCAATTGCCTCCCCACCTTTAATAGTGGCACCGTGCAGTCCATGTGTTACTAAGATTACTATAATAACGACTCGGATCAACATGCTTACTTAATCAATGACAAATAGTGGGGAAACATTTCGCGCCAGGCAGGCCAATCATGCTGCGCATTTTGGCGCACATCCAACCAATAGTTAATTCCTTTATGTTGTAACACGTTTGCCATCTTTACATTGGCATCCCAACACATATCATGCGTGCCCGTACCTAATACAACATACAAGTCTCCGTAATAAGGATTTTGTGCGTTGGGAATAAAATCAAGTGGATTATTAAAGTACACATTGTCATCATAGTAACCATCTAATTGATCTTTAATATCAAATGCGGCACCCATGTTGAAAATATATTTTACCACTTCTGGATGTTTAAATCCAAAGTTAGTGGCATGATAACCACCAAAACTACAGCCTGCAGTTGCTATTCTTCCTACTCCCGTTTCGCGCTGTGCCAAGGGAACCAATTCTTGCAGCAGCATTTCATCATACCAAATATGATTGCGCACCCGGTCAGCAGGATGGATACTTTTATTATACCAACTTGCTTCATCAATTCCATCGGGGCAATAAATTTTTATAAGGCCCTCATCCAAAAACCATGATACACTGTCGATCAATTTAAAATCTTTGTTCTCATTGAAATGTCCCATTGAAGTGGGAAACAAAATGACCGGATAGCCTCTGGTGCCGAAGGATAGTACTTCAATATCTCTGCTAAGCCGGGGCGAGTACCATTTATGATAGTGTTCGTGTGGCATAATGAATCAATTAAACTTCTATTTTTGCAACCATATTTGCCTTTTAAGTTGGTAAATATTGTTGTTAAAGTAACTATCTAAAGAATTTTATTTGTCTTCTTTACCTGCTCCAGCATTATATTCCCTCGAAACCTTAACCAATATTCATTCTAAGCTTTTGGGTAGGGATACGGTTGTAGATATTTTTCTGCCACCGACATATAAAAAAGGTGAAAAAAAATACCCGTTATTGATCCTAAATGATGGTCAAGATGCTAAGGCAATTCGCCTAAAAGAAACTCTGGAATCCCTTTTATCGGTTAAAGAAATTGAGGAAATTATTGTGGTGGGCGTTCATGCTGGCGATCGAATGCAAGAGTATGGAGTTGCCCGCAAGCCCGATTTTAAACAGCGTGGTTCAAAGGCAAAAAAATATAGTCGATTTATTATGACGGAACTGATTCCTTACCTGGAGTATCAGTACTCAATAACGACTGACCCCAAACACCGAGCTATTGCAGGGTTTTCGTTGGGCGGACTCTCTGCTGTTGATATTGCCTGGCATAGTGTTTATTTCGGAAAAGTAGGTGCTTTTAGCGGATCGTTTTGGTGGCGAAAGCGTGACATTACCAGCCGCTTTTATTCTGATCAGCACGATCGGATCATGCATCAACAAATTCGTAGCGGTCGATTTCAACCCGGGCTTAAGTTCTGGTTTCAAACCGGATTGAACGATGAGGCAAGTGATCGTGATAAAAATGGTGTGATTGATTCCATTGATGACACTCTTGATTTGATTGTGGAATTAACAAAAAAAGGATATCGCCCTTTTCATGATATTCAATATCTTGAATTGAAAGACGGAGAACATAACCTGCTAACCTGGAGCAAAGCGATGCCAGAATTTTTAAAATGGGCTTTCCCTAAAACGAACTAGTATGAGCAATTCTATTGATACAATCATTTTTGATTTAGGCGCTGTGCTTATTGATTGGGATCCACGCCATCTCTATCGAAAAATTTTTAAGACTGAAGACGAGATTACCTGGTTTCTGGAAAACATTTGTACGCACGACTGGAATGAAAAGCAAGATGCCGGGCGATCGTTTGCAGAAGCAACGGACGAGTTACTCGAAAAATTTCCTGAACATGAATTTGCTATTCGTGCCTGGTATGGCCGCTGGCAAGAAACTATAAAAGGACCGATTCAAGGAACCGTAGACATTTTGAAAGAAATTAAAGATCAAGAAAAATATAAATTATACGCACTTACCAACTGGTCGGCCGAGACTTTTCCATGGGCCGTAGAGAAATTTGATTTCCTTCAATGGTTTGACGGGATTGTAGTATCAGGTCATGAAAAAACCCGAAAGCCATTTCCTGATTTTTTTCAAATCCTGTTTGATCGCTATCGGGTAAATCCAAAAAATTCGTTGTTTATCGATGATAACAAACGCAATATTGAGGGTGGTTTAGCCCTTGGGCTTCCAGGCATTCATTTTCAATCTCCAACTCAATTAAAGACCGAGCTGATTAAAGCAGGAGTAATTCGTTAACTATGAGAAGTAGAATTAATCAGCTTGTCATTATCATCCTTCTTGGTTCGTGCATTCCTAAAGAGACTAAAGAAGTAAATCTTGTTGTACTTAGGCAGCAAGCTATTGGCATATACGATGCATCACTCCCTTGTGCAGATTGCGTTTCCATTGAATATCAACTTGAGATTCATCCGGATTCAACTTTTACTGAACATGTAACCTATCTGGGGCGCGAGAATGGTTTTTATGAAGTGCATGGCACCTGGAGTATAACTGAAGATTCTGTGCTCACCGCAAAATCGGCTTTAGAAGGAGGTCGTCTTTTTGTTAGACCCGATGGAACGCTGCAAATTATTGAAACGAATGGCACAAAGACTCATGTACTGCAGCGTACTGGCAAAATTTCAAATCAACAAACTCAATTGAATGATATTTGGGTATTGGAAACACTCCGTAAAAAAGAATTATCAGGTGAAAATTTCAGTAAAGAAAGACCACGCTTAGAATTTCACAATATCGACCATAAGGTAGTGGGATTTAGCGGCTGCAATCAGTTAACGGGTACCTTTGCTATTGAGGGTAATCAAATTTCAATTGGCCCATTCGGGTTAACCCGGAGGGTATGCAAAGGAATTAATGAAGCCTTATTTATTGAAGCAATCCAGGAGACTACTTCCTATAAAATTAAAGATCTCAACCTTTATCTTTTTACTGGAAGTAGTGAATTGGCAAGATTTAAGAAAGTAGATTGAGTGAATAAAGTTTTCTATAATCAGCACTGCACTAATTTAACGACAATATGAATGCCCGAACCACTTTATGTCTTCTTTTGCTAGTTACCTCGCTTTGTGCCTATGCTCAACTTGAGAGTAAAAAAAACAAGGCTGGAAAATTTGGTTTTACAAATGAAACCGGGGATTGGGTCATCCAGCCAATTTATGATGAGGTTATTGAATTTGAGGACTTACCAAACACATTTGCTAAACTCAAAGGGAAATGGGGGATTATCGATATGCAGGGAAAAACTATTCAACCTTTTGAGTTTTCGAAAGTAAATAATCTGGACTACGGAATAGCGCACCTATACTCAGTCGAAAAGAATAAACGCTATGGACTAGTGAATTTATCAAGTGCCAAACCACTAACTGAATTTGTCTATGAAAATAGTTTTTATTTTGACGATGGGACAATCGAAGAATTAGGACTTCTAGCGATTGTTTATAAAAACAAAAAGGCAGGCTTGCTTAATGAAAAAGGAGTGGAAATCATCCCCTGCATTTACGACAAAGGCGAAAGTCCGTTCACTTATTTAGAAGGTAATTTTTACCTCGTAAAACAACAGGGTAAGGTTGGAATCATAGACAATACAGGTCATCAAATTCTACCCTGTCAGTACGAGAAGGCAGAAGTTTCTATTTCGTTTGACGAACGGTTTGATGTTGTAAAGGGTGGTAAGTATGGGCTGTGTGATTTTAAAGGCAATGAGGTAATCACTCCGATATACGATAAGCCTTTTTATTTTGAAGGTGATTACAGCATTGCGCGGTTAAAAGGAAAATATGGAATAATCAATCAAAAGGGAGAAATCATAAAACCCTTTACCTACGCAAAAGAATCTGATGCCTTTGATGAGCTATTGAAGCTATTCGAGAATTAAATCTACCTCTTAAAATCTACAACACTTTTCTCAATTATATCACAACATTCATGCAATTGCTCTTCCGTAATTACCAAGGGTGGTGCTAATCGAATAATATTCCCATGGGTCGGCTTTGCCAGCAAACCATTCTCTGCAAATTTCAAACAAAGATTCCAAGCCGTCTCGCTTTCTGGAGAGTCGTTGATGACGATCGCGTTGAGTAGCCCTTTACCACGCACAAGGGTAATCAAATCACTTTTTGTTTTTATCGCATTCATGCGAATTCTGAAAATCTTCCCTAATCGCTCTGCATTTACGGCAAGCTTTTCATCTTTCACAACCTCCAGGGCCTCTATCACAACTACTGCAGCTAATGGATTGCCCCCAAAGGTTGAACCATGTTCTCCCGGCTTAATCACTAACATAATTTCATCATCTGCAAGTACAAGGGAAATTGGAAGTACTCCCCCAGAAAGAGCTTTGCCTAAAATCAATAGATCAGGCCGAACCCCTTCGTGATCAGAAGCTAGCATTCTTCCCGTGCGAGCAATACCTGTTTGAATTTCATCCATCATAAGCAACACATTATGCTGCTTGCATAAGTCTGCCGCTGATTTTAAGTACCCATCTTTTGGAACATACACTCCTGCTTCGCCTTGAATAGGTTCAATCCATAACCCACACACATTTGGATTGGCCAATGATTTTTCCAAAGCTTCAACATTATCGTATTCAACAATCTCAAAACCCGGCATAAAAGGTCCAAAGTTCTTTCTTGCAGCCTGATCTGTTGAAGCTGAAATAATTGATGTTGTGCGCCCATGAAAATTTTTCTTCACGGCAACTATAACCGCTTCATTATCTGGAATGCCTTTTTTTGTATACCCCCATTTACGGGCAAGTTTGATGGCACTTTCATTGGCTTCGGCACCGCTATTCATGAACAGTGCCTTATCATACCCAAAGGTTTCGCACACATACTTTTCTGCAATCCCTAACTTATCATTATAAAAAGCGCGTGACGTTAATGTTAACTCTTTCGCCTGCTCAATCAATGCATTGATAATACGTGGGTGGCAATGGCCCTGATTAACGGCACTATAGGCCGATAGAAAATCATAATATCGCTTCCCGGTAACATCCCACAAAAAAACACCTTCACCCTTTTGCAAAACAACTTCCAGGGGATGATAATTATGAGCTCCATACTTTTCTTCGAGTTGGATTGCTTCATGGCCAAGCGTTTTTGTTGAGATCATAGTACTGAAATTCAGTGAGTTTCAAAGTTAATCAATCGGCAACAAAGTGCCTAAATAGTTCCTTGTGGCCATTGTGAAATGAATTAACTTTGCTTGGTTAATAAACAGCGCAGCGGGGTATGGAATTTTCCTTCGATTCAATTAAACGATTATTTGAAAACCTGAAAACAATCAGTTTTTGGGAACGAATTTTTGAATGGGGTCGAATTAAATCAAATTTGATTGAGGCGAATGGCGAACTGCAACGGGTGATCTCGATAAACGAATCTCTTAAAACAGAAAATATTAAACTTGAAAATTCGATTTCACTTGAAAAGTCTGCCTCAAAGAATTTTCAAGATACAGTTAATCGATTGACTACTGAGTTAGAGGTACTCAAAAATTCATACACTAATCAATTAGAACGAATAGAATCGCTCCAAAAGGAGGGCACCTCGCTCTTGGAAAGGAATACGCAGTTTTTGAAAAGAGGAACTGAATTATCCTCCGAACTTATTGTTGCAAAACAAAAAATAGAAAATCAGGAGAAAGAACTTCGTGAATTAAAAGATGAAAATGCCCGGCTTAAAAAGGATGATGAATTCAGGAAGCAAGAACATTCCAACTCCATTGCTTCGCTAAAAGAAATTCAGCAAAAAATTCAACGCGACCGACAGGATGAGGTTGAAAGTCGCACAAAAGCCGAAATTGAACGGATAAAAAATTTAAAGGCAACCTGGGTAAATCATGAAGAGCGGGTTAAAAACCGAATCCGAACTGTATGTATTAGAAATGGGGTAGACTATTTGGACAATGTGCCCTTTAAAGGGAAGCCTGATAACACATTAAAGATTAATGACGAATACATAATTTTCGATGCGAAGAGTCCTGCCAATGATGACCTTTCCAATTTTCCTAACTATGTAAAAGCCCAGGCCGAAAGTGCTATTAAATATGTAAAGGAAGAAGATGTGCGCAGAGAAGTGTTTCTGGTTGTTCCTTCCAATACGCTCGAGCATCTGGAAACATTTGAATATAAACTAAGCGATTACACCGTTTATGTTGTTTCGTTAGATTCAGTAGAGCCTATCATTCTTACACTTAAGCGGATTGAGGATTATGAATTTGCCGAGCAGCTTAGCCCGGAAGAGCGCGAAAACATTTGCCGGGTAATTGGAAAGTTCGTTCATCTATCAAAAAGGAGAATTCAAATTGATGGATTTTTTGCCAAACAATTCTTCGAACTTGTGTATCGTAGCGAAGCTGATCTTTCAAAAGACATTTTAGAAAAAGTAGCTGAGTTCGAGAAGTCCGAAAAGTTAAATCCGCCCCAAGAAAAACGTGCGCGACAAATTAGCACAAAAGAACTTGAAGCTGATTCGGAGAAAATTCAAAGTGAAGCTACCCAAAAAGGAATTTCCATTCAGGATAACTTGTTGATCAAAGAAATCAATAAATTACCACTCTATTCCAATGTTGAAGATGACAAAAATCAAGGCGACTTATTTAACTAATACTATAAACTATATGAAAAACTTATTGTTCTTCGCTTTATGCGCACTCGTGTTGTCTTCGTGTGCTTCAACCAAATCTGCAAGCACAGCTCCAAGCCCTGCAGGCAATTGGGATTATAGCATCACTGATACTCCTCAGGGAAATTTCAATGGCATACTTGTTATTGAACAGGTTAATGATACTTACACAGCTAAATTGACCGGTGATACAGGCGATCTACCAATTCAAAAATATGCTTACGATAAGGCTACTATGAAAATGACTGGCGAATTTGATTACTCTGGTACTCCTGTGATTTTTGATGCCGTAATGGCAGGCGATGAAATAAATGGTTCAATGTCAGCAGGCGGAACGCCTTTTCCATTTAAGGCTACGCGCAAAAAATAATTGTTGATGAAACTCACTTCAGATAATAGATTAAAAAAATTAATCGTAGTTGGCGATCGCGTGCTGATTCGCCCCGCAAAAGAATCCGATAAAACTGATAGTGGATTGTACTTACCTCCGGGCGTTCAGGAAAAAGAAAAAATTCAAAAAGGATTTGTCATTAAAGTTGGCCCGGGCTATCCATTACCTATGCCGGCTGATGAAGATGATCTTTGGAAAGGAAAAGAAGATCAGATAAAGTACCTACCACTACAGGCACAAGAAGGTGATCTGGCAATTTTTTTACAGCGCGGAGCTATTGAGGTAATGTATGAGGGTGAAAAATACTTCATCGTACCTCAGGCATCTATTCTTATGTTGGAGCGTGAAGAAGATTTGTAATGGCCGGGCTTTCATTTGATGTACTCCGGGTAGGTAAAAAATATCGCCTGGTCAATTTAGATGACACCTACGAATTTGAAATTGAGCGAATTCTGTCCAATGGAGATTTTAAAGTAAAGGATCTTCACACCCTGGAACGGTACCTGTTAAAAGACACAATCAAATTTGGCCGTGGAAAAGATTTTGAAATTAGGGAGTTGTAAGCAACTCCTATTTTAATTTTCCCTTATATGTTCTTTTAAACAACTCATAGCGCGGAATGGAAACTCCACGAACATAACTCTGATTCGGATTATGTTCTATAAAATCCTGGTGATACCCTTCGGCCCTGTAAAAAGCATCCAATTTTTGGATCTCGCTTACAATTGGATTTTTATACAATCCCGATTTTGAAAACTCTGCTAAAGACTTTTCTGCAATTGCTTTTTCTTCGGGTGTCAGGTAAAACAAGATAGATCGATATGAATTACCATGATCAGGTCCCTGCCTATCTTTCGTTGTTGGATCATGTGATGTAAAGAAAACTTTCGTCAACTCTTCGTAGCTAATAACTTTCGGATTATAATACACAAGCACAGTTTCCGCATGGCCTGTGGTTTCAGTATTCACTCGCTCGTACGTAGGATTTTTAGTGTGCCCTCCAGCATATCCTGATACAGCAGAGTCAACACCAACCACCGCTTCAAAAATATGTTCGGAACACCAGAAACATCCTTCCGCAAAAGCGGCAATGGCCTTACCTGAAGGAGGCTGAAGCTTTACATTCATCACGCCTGCATCCTGCCCTCCTCTTTGAGCATCGCAAGCCGTAATTAAAACTGAAAAAATAAGCAGTGTGAATATTTTTATAAATTTCATATGCAGCGTATTATAGGTACAAAATAAACATAATAATAAGTTTATGATTGGTTAATATGGCGACAACATCGCCTTAGAAACCTTAAATCTCACACCACTAACGCATTTACTCACCAAACGGTTTTTAACTATATTATGATTTGTCACCAAAACGACAGGCTAAGTTTCATGCATTCGCGTTATTGCTTCAAATATTAGTCATAAATGCGATATATCAATCTGTTACTTCTTTTATTATCAGTCTCAATCGGTGCCCATGCTCAGCAAGCAATCACTAAATCAATTGATTTAGTGATTGCTGTTGCTAAATATCAAGGAACGTTTTCAGCTGCGTATGTCCATAATTGGAATCTGGGGAAAAAGAAAAAAATAATCATTGGATTTGGCGGCAGAATGACTGGCTATGTGGGAGCCAATCAATATTATATCACTGCCCCCGCTAAGCTCACTTCGGGCAAAAGTGGGCCAGGAGTTTTCTTTGTCGAAAATATAGAAGAGAACATTGATACATTTTTGATTGCAAAGCCCCGTGTTGTTTCGCTTAATGCCATGATAAATCTTGGATATCACGTAACTGAAAAACTTGCGCTCGGTTTTAATATTGATGCGATTGGATTTTCCCTGGGCAATAACCCACGGGGCAATTATATTAATGGAAGCCAAGGACAAAATGTGGAAAGTAAACCAACTTCCTTTAATCTGTTGCTGGTAAGTGATAATGATCTGGGCAGTTTAAATTCAGAATTTTATGGAAAGTATAAGTTGAATGATAAGATTTCTTTAAAAGCAGCCTTTCAATTTCTATTTACCGAATACACAACTGAAACACCTGTTCAACAATTTCCTGAACCCAACGATCGGTTTAGAAACAAATCATCCATGTTTAGTGCTGGTATTAGTCTCAACTTAAATTAATTGGTATGAAAAAATTTATGATCCTATTCTTCATCACTTTGATTATTTCATGCAAGGAAGATGACGCTACTCCAACCGGACCTATTAATGATGTGTTTGACCCAACCACTGCAACCCTGCTAAAAAGTGGAACCTTAGTTGGAATTGGGCATACCGTAAGTGGCACGGCTTCCCTCTATGAAAGTGGGGGAAAGAAAGTTGTACTGCTTGATCCGTATGATTCACAAAATGGGCCTGATCTTAAAGTATATCTAAGCAAAGACATAAATGCATCTTCTTACATCAGCTTGGGTGCATTAAAATCAGTAACAGGAAAGCAATCTTATGAAGTGCCTGGCAATCCGGATGCTGCAGAGTATAATTACATTATGATTTGGTGCGAGCAGTTTACGGTTGTATTCGGGCGGGCTGAAATAAAAAAGTAGGTGAATAAAGTTCTCGCAATTCTTTTACTCTTAATTAGCTTTTTCGCACAGTCGCAAACGTATATTCCGGTCGATGCACAATCGTCAGTCACATTCAAAATAAAAAATTTAGGAATTACCGTAGAGGGTTCTTTTACGGGATTGGCCGGAGTTATTTGGTTTGATGTCAACCAACTCTCGTCAAGTAAGTTTGAAGTTACAGTTGATGCTGCTTCCCTTGACACCGGGATTGAACTTCGCAATAAACATTTGAGAAAAGAAGATTACTTTGATGTAAAGACTTATCCTCGTATAAAGTTTGTCTCAACTAAAATCGAGTCGAGTTCATCAGGAAAATTTATAGTTACAGGAAATCTCACCATCAAAAAAACTACTAAAGAGATTAAATTTGATTTTACAGCATTGAAGAAAGAGAAAGGATACCTTTTTAAAGGAGAGCTGCCATTAAACAGGCGTGATTATAATGTTGGTGGTAGTAGCTTTAGTATGGCCGATGAGTTGAAAGTCCTCCTTTCTGTGAGCTGCGAAAATTAAGGAATTCACTTTTTTGTGGAAGATCGTTCCATCAATGATGATGGCAAGATAATCCGTTGATTAGGAACCTCGCCTTTTTTGTTTTCCAAAATATTAAACAACAAGGTAGCAGCTGTTCTTCCCATTTCGAACGCAGGTTGTGTAATGGTAGTGAGTGATGGATTTAGTAAAGAAGCAAATGGGAGACTTGAGAAGCCAACAATTTTAATATCCCGGGATATCTTCAACTTTAAATCATAACAAAGCGTGTACGACAGTGTTGCCAGCTTTTCAATAGAGCCCACAATGCCATCCGGTCGATCTTTTCGGCAAAGCAGTTTATGGATTAATGAATAATTTTCTTCTTCACTGTTTCCGCACCTAAGAATGAATTTCTTCTTGGATTTAATCTTATTCGATAGTAAGGCACTCTCATACCCCATTCTTCGCAAATCTATAATCTCCAAATCTTCGGAAGTTCCCAAAAATGCAATCTTCCTGCAGCCTCTATCAATCAAATGTTGAGTCGCTTTGTAGCCCGATTCAAAGTCATCGGTAAGCACTTTAGCAGCTTCTACTTCTTCGCAAGCCCGGTCAAAAAAGACTAACGGAAATTTCTTTGCACTCAGATCATGAATAGGGCTATTTCGCTTGGCACCACCCGATACGGATATAAGTACACCATCAACTCGCCCGCCTCTAAAATCACGCAGAATAGCCTCTTCCTTTTTTAAATCTTCGTGAGTGAGGTAAACGATTACGTGATAACCCTTGGTTTGAGCAACGGATTCGATGCCATTAATTGCGGAAGAAAAAAAACTGTCTGCCACTTCAGGAACTACTACTGCTATGTTGTGAGACTTTCGTTGCTTTAAACTGCTTGCATACAGATTAGGCACATAATCCAACTTTTCGGCATACTCTAAAACCCTGCGCTTTGTCTCAGCACTAATTTCATAACTATCGCTTAATGCCTTCGAAACTGTTGACACGGCCAATTGTAAATCCTTTGCAATTTTTCGAATTGTAATGCTCATAAGTTGACTAAAAATACTTCAATTAAGCAAAGGGAACGAAAACGGTTTCGTAAATAAAAAGAAATTTGATAGCAACGCAAGTCATAATATTTATCAAGTTAGTATGAGAAAACTATAAGAAGTCAATAATCATGAAAAATCAAATAGAATCAGGTCCTTTAAAAAATCTTGATGAATGGGAAGAAGATGTTCTGAGAAGATATCCTGATCCCGAAACCATCGTAAAAGGTAAATCAACCGAGGCGTATCGCAACTATGATAAACCTGAACGCGACACTGTGCGTGAATTCTATCGGCTTAACCACACGTATCAGACTTACGACTTTGTGAAAAAGAAGCGTGATGAGTTTCTTGCTTTTAATAAAAAAGAAATGCCTATCTGGGAAGCTTTTGATTTTCTAAATCAGTTAGTTGACGATTCAGATCCAGATACCGATCTCGATCAATGGCAACATCTACTGCAAACGTCAGAAGCTATTCGCAGAGATGGTCATCCTGACTGGATGGTGTTGGTAGGGTTGATGCATGATATGGGCAAGGTGCTTTGTCTTTTTGGAGAACCCCAGTGGGCAGTAGTGGGCGATACGTTCCCGGTAGGCTGCGCTCATTCTGATAAAATTGTATACCCTGAATTCTTCAGCAAGAATCCTGATAGCACGAATCCCGAATACAATACAAAGTATGGAGTGTATTCACCCAACTGCGGGTTACGTAATGTAACGATGTCTTGGGGTCATGACGAATATGTGTATCATATGGCTAAAGGCCACATTCCTGATGAAGGACTCTACATGCTTCGCTACCATTCGTTTTATGCACAACACCGTGAGGGTGCCTATGATCATTTGATGGATGATTATGACCATAAAATGTTTGAGGCCGTAAAGCTTTTCAATCCATACGACCTGTATTCTAAAAATCCTTATCCGCCCGATTGGAAAGTACTGCGTCCTTATTACGAAGACTTAGTGGCTAAATATCTTCCTTCTACATTAAAGTTCTGATAAAGAACAGGAGGATCTCATTAGAATTGATACTATTGAATGCACTTGGCTAAGTGCAGTAAAGAAGTCATTGTTAAAATAAAAGGATATAGATGCATAAACTTTACGCAGCAGATTACATAGTTTTCATTTTATACTTCGTGCTGGTTTCTGCGTATGGATATTACATCTATAACAAAAAGAAAAGCACTACTCCTGATTCAAAAGATTTTTTTCTTGCCGAAGGATCATTGACCTGGTGGGCTATAGGCGCATCTTTAATCGCCTCCAATATTTCAGCTGAACATTTCATCGGCATGTCGGGGTCTGGCTTTGCACTGGGTCTTGCCATCTCTACTTATGAGTGGATGGCTGCGGCCACTTTAATCTTAGTAGCTGTTTTTCTAATCCCCGTTTACTTAAAAAACAAGATTTATACCATGCCGCAATTTCTTGCCAAGCGGTACAGCAATGGGGTAAGCACGGTGATGACGGTTTTTTGGTTGCTCGTTTACATTTTCGTGAACCTGACTTCTATTATTTATCTCGGGGCAATAGCAATAACTTCTATCTCGACCATAAGTTTTGGTTGGTGCGTAGCCGGCCTTAGCCTGTTTGCTATTGTTGTTACCCTGGGCGGCATGAAAGTGATTGGCTATACTGATGTTATTCAGGTAGCGGTTCTTATGCTTGGCGGTTTAGTTACAGCGTATCTTTCATTAACGCTGCTTTCAGAAAAATTTGGGTATGGAAGTGATGTGTTGAAAGGTCTCTCCTTATTGCAAGAAAAAGCATCCGGTCATTTTCATATGATCTTTGATAAAGATCATGCCTACTATAAAGACCTTCCTGGCTTATCAGTACTGATTGGTGGCATGTGGATAAACAACTTAAGCTATTGGGGTTGCAACCAGTACATTGTGCAGCGCGCATTGGGTGCGGATTTAAAAACAGCACGCAATGGAATTCTCTTTGCAGCATTTCTCAAACTATTGATACCTGTTATTGCCGTGTTGCCTGGCATTGCCATGTATGTACTCCACCAGGAAGGCATGTTTCAGCAAGAAATGATGAATGAAGTCGGGGTTATAAAACCCGATCATGCTTATCCAACACTCATGAACTTGCTACCGATAGGGTTAAAAGGGGTTGCATTTGCTGCACTCACCGCTGCTGTTGTAGCTTCATTAGCCGGCAAAGCAAACAGTATCTCTACCATTTTCTCGCTCGATATTTTTAAAAAGTATATTAATAAAAATGCAAGCGAAACAACGATCGTGCGCACCGGAAGATGGGCTGTTATCATTAGCATGTTGCTGGCAAGTCTTGTGGCTCCTGCATTAAAGACCTTAGACCAGGCCTATCAATTTATTCAGGAGTATGTTGGATTTATTTCACCTGGCGTATTAGCAATCTTTCTGTTAGGAATTTTCTGGAAACGAACTACATCCGCAGCGGCTATGGCCGGAGCCTTGCTAACAATTCCTGTTTCCACCATCTTAAAATTTCTTCCGGTATTAACAAACGGAGCCTTTCCCGATTATCCCTTCCTCGATAGGATGTCAATCACATTCTTGCTAATCATAGTTGTGATGGTGGTAATGAGTTTACTGAAAAAGGAAGAAGTGAACTCGGTACAAATTGATAAAGTGATGTTTAGGGTAACTCCCGGTTTTGCGATCTACTCTATCATCATCCTCGGAATATTAACAGCTCTTTATACTTTCTTCTGGTAGTGGATAATTTGGTAACGAAATAAAAATGAAACAGTAACATTTTATCAAACACAATCGAGTGAATAATAAATATGGTAATGAAACAATAATATCCTTGATTCCCTCAGGCTTTACTAAATGAAGAAACTTGCGCAAAATGAATTTAGGTTAATAGTGAACAAATAAATCAATCAATTTAACTGTAAGCGTATGAAACAAAACTACATGTACTTGTCCTTCGTAAAAGCAAGATTGGAAACACGCAGGTGTTTTCAACTTATTTTAGCGACACTGGTCATTCTTGCCGGGGGTGCTCCGCAGAATGCACAAGCAAAAGCACCATTCACCACACTTTCCGTTGAGTGGCAATCACGAGCAGTTAGCGGAACAATTACGGATGAAACTGGCGCAGCACTTCCCGGTGTAAACATCCTTGAGAAAGGAACTAGCAATGGAACCGTTAGTGATGCTGATGGTAATTACCGCATTTCTGTTGCTTCCTCCGAATCCGTTTTGGTTTTCAGTTTTGTGGGTACAGTTACTCAACAAATAACTGTGGGAAGCCGAGATGTGATTAGCGTACAACTGGCCAATGATGCGCAAACACTTTCTGAAATTGTGGTGGTAGGCTATGGAACACAAGAGAAAAAAGATGTTACCGGATCAGTGGCATCAGTTAAGAGCGATGATTTCAATAAAGGCATTATCAACTCTCCTGAACAATTGTTGCAGGGGAAAGTTTCCGGTGTGAATATCACATCAGCCAGCGGTGAACCTGGAAGCGCACAAAGAATTACCATTCGTGGTGTAGGTTCATTACGATCCGGGGTAACTCCTTTATATGTAGTAGATGGAATGATCCTCGATAACTCGGGCACTGGAGGTGCTATTAACCCTTTGAGTTTCTTAAATCCACAAGACATTGAAACAATGGATGTTCTTAAGGATGCATCGGCCACGGCCATTTACGGAACAAGAGGTGCCAACGGAGTTATCCTTATCACTACCAAAAAAGGTAAGTCTGGACGCGCCACGATAAATTATTCTACCAGTTTCGGCATTTCTAAAGCAGCAAACGAAATATCTGTATTCTCTGCCGATGAATTTAGAAGTAAAGTTGTTGAAGTGGGTGGTGTATTAACCGACCTTGGTGGCTCTACCAATTGGCAAAGTGAAATTATGCAAACCGGTTACACCCAAAATCATAACCTTGGTTTTAGCGGTGGTACGGATAACCTGACTTATTTTGCTTCATTGGGATTGCAGGATCAAGATGGTATTCTAAAAAATAGTAATCTGAAACGCTACACCGGAAGAGTTAACATTCATCAAAAAGCATTGGATGGTAAACTTCAGATCGATTTTAATCTAAACGCAACAAATACACTTAGCACAAGGCCTCCCATCGAAAGTGTATTGGGAACAGCTTTAAGTTTAAATCCAACTTATCCTGCTTATGATCAAAACGGAAAGCCTAGTGTATTTGGAGATGCCTTCAATCCACTAATCCAACTTAACCTGTACGATGACATCACGAATACTACTCGTATCCTCGGAAATATTTCTCCCTCGTTTGAAATTATTAAGGGCCTGGTTTATAAACTGAATTTTGGTGTAGACAATTCCAGTTCTGATCGCGATATACAAAATAAACCAAGTACAACCCCATTCCAGATTGGGGATCTGAACTCATATTTTGTAAACAACCAAAATAAACTAGTTGAAAACTATTTAACCTATGCCTTCAATAAGGGAGACCATAATGTGAATGTATTGGCCGGACATTCTTATCAAAGAATATTTGTTCAAGTTCGCCATTGGGGCATCACCAAATTTGCTGACACAGGCATTGAACCACGATATAATCCAGGACTGGGTCAGCAACTTAACCTGGTGGATAACCCACCATCTGGTGGAGCTTCGATAACTGAGCTTCAATCATTTTTTGGCCGCGTAAATTATGCCTTTAAAGATCGATACCTATTTACTGCAACCGTCCGTTCAGACGGGTCTTCAAAATTTGGAGGCAATAATAAGTATGGTACTTTCCCCTCTTTTTCAGTGGGCTGGAGATTATCTGATGAGCCGTTCGTGGAGTCTTTACCATTCAGCAATTTGAAACTTCGTGCAGGTTGGGGACAAACCGGAAATCAAGAGTTTCCAGGAAAGCAAACTCAGGCCGTTGTGACATCTTCCCTTAGTGGCTCAACTTCTTATCCGTTAGACAATGGAACAACATACATTCCTGGGATAGCTTATCAAAGATTGGCTAATCCTAATCTGCAGTGGGAAACTTCCACACAATCCAATATCGGGTTAGACTTCGGTTTCCTTAGCGGAGCTTTAACTGGAACTATTGATTATTTCAATAAGGTTTCCACCAATGTGTTGGCATCAGTAACCGTACCTGATCCTATTAATGTAGTTTCTGAATACTATGTTAATGTAAAGGATATGAAAATTATCAATAAAGGGTTAGAACTGGCTTTAGACTATAAGTTTAATACTGGCAATGATTTTAAGTTTGGTGTCGGAGGAAATATCACATTCATCAACAATACAGTTAAAGATGCACCATTCAAACTTTTGACAACCGGTAGTGCGTCTGGATCAGGGTTAACTTCGGCAACGATTAATGGGTATGTAAATGGAGAGCCCATCGGCACATTTTATATGAAAGATTTCATTGGTATTGACGCCAACGGATTAAGCCAATTCAGAGATGCCAATAATGATAATCAGGATACAGCGGATGATAGGATAGCGGCAGGAAGTGCTTTGCCTACTGAACTGTATAATTTTTATGCTTCAGTCGGGTATAAGGGTTTTGACTTATCAATTAATTTTAATGGCATTTCGGGCAATAAGATTTATAATAATACAGCTAACACCAATTTCTATAAGGCTCGTTTGGCGAAGTCATTAAACACAACATCTATTGCAGCTGAGTTTCCAACTGAATCACTTACCAATCCGGCAGCTGTGTCGACTCGCTACCTCGAAGACGGCTCTTTTTTACGATTGAATAATGCTACGCTTGGTTACAACTTTAACCCAACCATGGTCGGCATGGCCAAATGGATTACTGCACTTCGCTTGTCGGTTACTGGTCAAAACCTATTTGTGATTACCAACTACACCGGTTATGATCCAGAAGTAAATACTGACAGAACCGTGAACAGTGTAACATCTTTTGGCATAGACTATAATAGCTATCCTAAGCCCAGAACTTTTGTAATTGGACTTAACGTATCATTTTAATTAAGAAGAAATATGAAAAAGAAAATAATATTCATGCTGCTATTTATTGGCATCATGCTGGTAAACTGCACAGACCTTCAAGAAGAAGTATTGGACGAGTCATTCACTGGCGGTGCTACCGCGGAACAAATTGCGCCCGGAACATTAGTGCCCGCTTACGCAGTTTTGCCGGGATTATTCCAGCACACCAATTATTTCGCTCTTCAGCAAATTTCAACTGACGAAGCCATTCTACCATACCGAGGCGGCACTGACTGGGGCGACAATGGTATCTACATTGATATGCATAGGCATACGTACACTTCTGCGCATGTTCGATTAAGGGATGCATGGAATGCGATCTCCCAGGGTCAGGCACGGGCACTAGTCGCAATACAAGAATTAGCTTCTATTCCAGGGGAAACCGCCCAGTTATACCAAGCCGAAGCAAGAGGTTTACGAGCATACTATTCGATGTTAATGCTTGATCTTTTCGGGGTAATATTTGTTAAAGAAAATGCTTCTGATGTTTCGTCTGTCTTACGTGGGAATGAAGCGGTCGAATATATCAAAAACGAGTTTCTGGCTATTGAGTCTAAGGTTTCTAGTTCGGTAGGGCCAGGTCGTATTTCTCAAGGTGCGGTGTGGGGGTTATTATCTCGGTTGTATTTAAATGCGCCCGTTTACCGAAATCCATATGCCACCAGTTTTGATTTCACTGCTGCTGATATGGACAAAGTGATTGAATACACAACTAAAATTATTTCATCGGGGCAATACCAACTGTCTCCAGAATATTTTGAGATTTTTGATGATGAGAACCATGACAACAAAGAGTTAATCTTTGCTGTTGATCAACGTGCAGATTTAAATGGACATAATCGAATGGCCTATTTCTCGTTATCGGGCGATCAATTTCCATTGCCTGCATTCAATAGGGCAAATGGCACAGACGGACCTGGTATTACATCTGATTTTTATCAGTCCTGGGTGCAAGCTTATGGTGCAGATGATCCGGCTGATAAGGATCCACGGTTCTTCAAAAAGAATCTGAATATTCCTGCTGACTCTTGTATTTCGGGAGCCAACTTTGAAATTAATCGTGGAATCTTACGTGGCCAACAATATGGTTTATTAACCACAGCTAACGGTCAGCCCTTTACCCGATGTGCGGATGGTGTAGGTTACAAAATTGGTAAACTTCGTAACGTAACAAGGGCGGATAAAACCAAACTCGTGAACTTCACCGAGATGATTGATTTTACAACTGAAGGAAGTGGATATAGCACGGGGTATCGCGTAGAGAAGTATGAATTTAGCAAGAAGTCTGATACAGGTCGAAATAAAGGAGAAGCCGATATTATTATTGTCCGGTATGCTGATGCATATATGATGCGTGCGGAAGCCAAACTTCGAAAGAATGATGCAGCCGGTGCACTTACCGATGTAAACACCGTTCGTGCATCCAGAACGGCAAGAATGATACCTCCAGCACTTAGCACCATGACACTGGACATTCTGTATCGCGAACGTGGTTTTGAATTTTATTGGGAGATGTTGAGACGCACAGATATGATCCGCTTTGGAAAGTATGAAGGAACGTGGACAGAAAAGACAGACAGCGATGTTAAGAAAAGACTTTTTCCAATTCCTCAATCTGCGATCGATGGTACATCTAATACTCCTGGATATTTAGTTCAAAACGAAGGGTACTAAAGTTTTTACTAGTTCATTATGTTAGTCACAGGCCACAAGCCTGTGACTAATTTTTTTCTTAGCTTAGATCAATGATTCGAATAATCTTCTTTCTTATTGGGTACCTCGTTTCCTTTCAAGGTGTTGGCCAACATTCATCTGCTTCCATTTTTGCTCACAACGATTATGAAAAACCAATTCCACTGATGGCAGCTTACAATGCCCAGGTTGGTTTCATTGAAGCTGACGTTTTACTTCAAGGTCATGATCTTCTTGTTGCTCATTCAGCTAATGAGATTCAAAAAGATAAAACGCTTGAATCGCTCTACTTGAATCCACTCAATGACCTGATTGAAAAAAATGGTGGTAGTGCTTATCCCGACAAGGAAAAAACACTAACGCTGATGATTGATTTGAAAACAGAAGCAGTCGCTACTTTAAATGTTTTAGTATTTAAATTAAAAAAATATCCGCTACTAACTTCTTGCAAAACCTTGACGATTACTATTAGCGGCAACACACCTATGCCTGCGCTTTGGAAAAACTATCCCGGATTTATCTACTTTGATGGCCGACCTTATATTACATATACAACAGAACAACAAAAACGAATTCGCCTGGTTAGTGCTAGTTTTCAGAGTTATTCAAAATGGACCGGGAAAGACGAACTTAATAGTGTTGACAAGAAAAAACTATTGGGTATAATCGAGTCGGCTCATGCTATGAACAAACCTTTTCGGTTTTGGGCTATTCCCGATTTTGAAAACGGATGGCGCACAATGATTGATCTCGGTGTTGATATTATTAATACAGATGATATTGCCGGTGCCGCTGCTTTTATTAAATAAGTGGGTGTCCTAAGCAATTATTGCATTTCTTTTATCCATTGTCTAACTAATGCAACACCTTCCATGTGGGTTATTGTTCGGCCTAGTTCGGGCATCATAATACCCGGGTGTATTGATTCAATTCTGAATTGTAAAATGGATTCATCTGGTTTTCCGGGTACAATATCGTAAAGCAACCCACCCGAACCCTTGCCAGCAGCTACAGGTGCTTTTCCAACACCTATTTTGGAAAGATCTTTTTCGCTGGCCAACAAATGCAGGCCACTATTTTTCGCAGCCCCATCTGCGCGATGGCAATGCGCACAATTAATTTCCAACCAGGCACGGGCACGCAATTCAATAGATGCTTCGGGGTTATCATAACTAACTAGTCGGTCAACGTTTTTCAACTCAGGCGTACCTTCCAATAAAGATTTCTCTTTCCACAATACCAATTGATTTTTTCCATTTGAAAAATCATGAACTCCATTTAATTGTCGTGCAGTTGGGCCGATGGGCATCAACTTATCTCCACGCAAGTGACAACCACTGCATTGATTTAAGTTGGGGATAGAATAGTTAATATTTTTAATAACACCTTCACTGTGCTTCCACGACACGGGAACCGTTTTCCCGGCCACCATCAGATACGCTTCTGTCTGCTCTGTATTCCACACATAAGGCAATGCTTTCCATTGTTTACCCTCGTTAATCAGCAGACGTGTTTCAAGAATTCTTATCTCAGCATTTGGTTTTGAGAAATCAGCTGGATAATAAAAGTTTTTAATGAGCACAGTACCTACTGGAAATTCAAAAACATCAGTTTCGGAATAGTTGACTTTGCTACCTGCCGGTATTTTTATAAATCGCTTTTTAAAAGCATAATCCGAAAACAGAGCCGAGTTGATGGAATAAGGAAGAACATCATCCGCTGGAGCAAGTTCTTTTAACGCACCAACAAAAAATCCATATTCAGATAATTTTTCTTTGCCGAGTTTAGACAAATCGATAGCCATCTCTTCCTCCGGAAGCACAACAATTTCTTGCTTCTTGCTCCCGCAGGAAAAAAGAATTGCACATAACAAAAAGAAAAGATTTTTCATTTACCCACTGTAACTCCCGCACATTCAAACTGCTTTAATCCCTTGGTTAACTTTTCGAAGTTATTGGCAGCATCCAAATTCATTACCGTTAAGTCACCAGTCTCCTGAACACAAAACTCAGCATTACTTCTTTTGGGATCGACAATGCCATCGTACGCAATATCGGGTGGATTCATAAACGACTTCATAAAAAATAACTTTCCGATATCATGACCTAAAGCCGGAAACCAATGACTATTTGAATACGTGTTGTTATGTATATAAATCTGGTAAGGATATGGATTATAGAGTGAGTCTAATGAATAATTATTATTGACTGTCTGCACACCACCGATAGAACTCTCTTGCTCCTCTTCGCCTTCGTTCAACGCGCTCACCAGATCATAACTTATTACTCCAATTCCAACCGTTTTATTATCACGAATTTCATTATTAGTCAACTCAAGTTGATGAGTAGCTAAAATCATAAAACCTGTGCCGGGTGGAATGCTAGCCACAATATTTCCTTTGGCTGCAAAGTTTTCATGATTGTTATCATACACCTTGTTGTTATATACTTTGGTAGAATGTCCATATTGAGTAAGACCCGGCAAATCGAAGACAAGAATTCCGCCTGTGTTTTCATAGGCTTCATTTTCATAAATCTCAACCCAACGGGAGTTCTCACTTTCTATTCCCGCCACATTCCAATAGGCTTTGTTATTTCGAATAATTACCGAATCGGATTGACCGACATAAATACCGGCATCCGATGAACCCATTGCGATACAATTCTCAATCAACACCTGCTTGCACAAAACAGGATAAAGTGCATAAGCACCATTTTCGGTTTTTGGTCCATCCGCCCACACCGACCGAATACGTGATAGCGTAAGCCCAACCACTTCACTTACTTTCAAATTGTCGCCTTTGGCATCTTCAATTGAGAAATCCTGTAGCACAATATTTTTTCCATTGCTGATTAGCAAACCCTGTGCACCTTCTGTTTGATTCTTAAAAGAAAGAACTGTTTTGTCATTACCCTTGCCTCGGATTACCACGTTCGATTTTCCTTCCATGGCAAGACCTTTTGTAAACATGAAGTTGCCTTCCGGCAGATCAAGTGTATCGCCATTATTAATAGTGATCAGCTGAGTTTGTAAACGTTGCTCAATACTTTGCCAGACGCGAGTGTCCTTTTTTTGAGTGCTGCACGAAATGAGCAGAAGTAGCGTATTTAAGAGTGATATGTATTTCATAAGGTAGGTATAATACTTATTGCGTAGAATAAATTAGCGCATAACGAATATAAAACTTTATAGTTATTCATCACCGCTATTGGTCACACATTACATTTTTAGTCCAATCAGTATTGCTTTTTCAACTGGGCAAAGCTCCGTGGTTGCTTTGTTGATGTCAAAGTCATTCCTTGTAAGAAGAGCTGGTTGTGCCATAAATTTTGGCATTATACCCTGATGATTTTGAGCTGCGTGCACAATGAATGGGTGACACAAATAAACAGTTCCCGCTTTTCCTATGGCAGGAACTTCTTCTTTTGCAGAGATGGTATTTAAGCGTTGAGCCAATTCTACAAAAGAAAGTCCTTTTTCTCCTTCGGGTTCTAAAATTTTTGCAACGTCAAAATGTGAGCTCATCTTTAACCTGGTTGGTGCATCTTTTTCGGATACATCAGAAAACAAGAATAGCATAAGTAATCCACGAGCTTTTGATTGAATGTTTATGCGCCATTCAAAATAATTATCGACTTCCTCGTTTGCAAAACTTGCATCTACATGCCAACCTGTATCATTTGCTTGCTCCTTGTTGGGGAAGCGTATCGAGAAGGAACCCAATGTAACTCGTGGTAGCCAATTCCCCTCTCCGACTAATTGGTCAAAAGCGCTATGAAGAATAGGTGTATTTGCCGCTTTTTTAAATGCTTCATGTTCCAACTCGCCAATTCTAATAACTGGCTGTTTCCAACTAGCAGAGTTATTAGGATCGCATTGAGTTACTTTCCATAAAATTGCTCGACAGTCATCTGCAATTTCAGTAGGAAAAGCATTTTCTATTTTAACATATCCGTTATGGATAAAATTGCTAATTTCTTCCGATGTTAGCCTCTCCATTATTTCAAGATTCGTTTTTGCTTACTTCTATACATGAATATATGCAATCGCTCTATTCGCTTCAATAGAACCAGTTGAAAACCACTAATCTCATTTTGCGCTTATTATTACCACCCTCTTGTTCATCCCTGTTTCCATATTTTCTTTACCAAAAAACTGATGATTTAAATATTTTTGGCTTCTTTATATAACGATGTTGAATAAAGTGCTTCTCATTCAAATTATTTATTCTGCAGCAAGCATTCAAGGATTGTTCTTATCTGTTTTGCTGCTCCGCACAAAAATCAATCAACCCGCTAATCGCATTTTGGCCGTTCTTTTAATTCTGCTTTCGGGGCATTTAATTTTAGTAGGATTCGATAATCGGGAATTTTTTCTGGCTCTGCCCCACCTGAGTCGCGTTTCCTGGATAATCGGCTCTCTTTACTGGCCTCTGATATTCCTTTTTGTGCAGTACATCACTCAAACTCAACCTAATAAAATCTGGAAAAATGGGTGGCTGTTTATTCCCTTTGTAACTCTTTTCATTTTAATGCTACCTTACTATACATTGAGTATAGAGGATAAACGAATCCTGCTAAGCAATTTTGAAGAATCCTCGCGTGATGATTTTGGATGGGTCAACCAAGTAGTTTCACTACTACATCTAGTTTTTCAAATTTTTATTCTTATGTACTACCTGCGTTTCGAGAGAAAACTTTTGGATGAATTTTCGGAAGTGGAATCACTGCGCATCCAATGGCTTAAACAGTTCTTAATTATTACACTAGGAGCAACAGTGTTGGCAGTAGTTTCTTTTTTTGCCCGCACGTGGAATATATCGGTGCTCTCTCAACTTTATTCCTTTCACTTTATAGGAATCGTTCTGCTGTTCTACTGGCTTTCCTATAAAGCACTTACTCAACCCGTTTTATTTGGCATCGTGAAAGAAGTTTCCTCCAAGGAACTCATCGTCACTCCAGCCCCTGAACCAGAGAAATACAAAAAGTCGTCTCTCGAAACCGAACAACTTAATGCCATATTCAAAAAAGTAAGAACTGTACTTCATGAACAACAGCTTTTTCTTAAAAATGATCTTACCCTTACTCAGCTCTCTGGCGTTGTAGGTATTCCTCGCCATCAGTTATCACAAGCCATCAATTCTTGCTACACCGGAAATTTTTTTGATCTTATCAATGACCATCGGGTAGAAGCTTTTAAGCGACTTGCTTTGTTGCCTGACAATAAACACCTAAGCCTGTTGGGCATTGCGCAAGAGGCCGGGTTTAGTTCAAAAGCTACTTTCTACTCTGTATTCAAGAAAAAAACCGGAATGACCCCTACCGAGTATCTTCAAAAAATAAATAGTATGGGTAGCTCCTAAGCAGACTTAATAACTTAGCGTGTAAGTTCTCCAATGGCTTTTTCTAAGGCACGGTCCTTGCCCGCTAATAAATCTTGCTTGGTATTTTTAATAAATAAATCGGGAGCTAGACCAATACCTTCAAAGCTAACTCCACTTGGCGAACGATAGTCGCCAACCGAAACACTAAACATCCAACTGTTATACAGTTCGAAATTTGGATTGTCAGAAAAACTTCCCGCTGTAGTATCTCCAAATACTTTGATGTGGTCAAACTGTTTTAAGGCAAGCGCAAAAGTTTCACCCGCACTTTGCGTAAACCGGGAAGTAAGTAAAACTACAGGTTTGGTATAGGGATTACTGGTTTTGGGTTCAACATACCATGCCGCTTGCTCTGCATAATCTGTATGTGCCGGACCATTACGCTTTTTTGTTGTCATATATAATTTTTTTGAGGAAGCAAAACAGCCGGCCAAATATTGCGACACCGGATCGTAGCCACCATAAAAGCCGCGCACATCAATTATTACTCCTTGTGCTTTAGTCATTTCGGCTGTTATTTTTTCCATTTCCTTTTCTACTTCCTTAAGTCCATCCGTTCCCTTTACATTCAAATAGATGAGGTTGTTTACTTTTCCATATCCAATGTTCTCAGTTACTTGCTTATAATCCCTTAAATAAGTTTTTGAAACTTCCCGATCATAATCTTCCTGCACTTTTAGTATTTCAAGATGCCCATTTCTATAACTCAATACTCCACCCGGAAAAACAGGGAGATTGCCATTGGTGGGATATAGATTTAAATGATTGTCGTTTAACAAGATTATCATTTCACTCAATACGTGGTAAAGATCTTCATCGGTCATCTGGTCATTCACTCTTGCCTTAAACTGATTATGAATCGCATCCCAGTCAATATTATTAACTTCAAAAAGACCGTAATGCTCGTCAAAGGTTTTCCAAAACAACACAAAGTTGTTAGTAGGTGTATTTAATTTTTCAGGACCAATCAACTCATCTTCACAGGAAGCCATCATAAACACGCTACCCAATAGAACAAATAGCAAAGAGTGCATAAAACTTTTACTTGTCATAATAATACTTTTTACTTGATTAAAATTGATGATGGAAATTGGCGAGTAATGATTGAGTTAATGCTTTCATTTGTTGGGGAGTCTGAATTCTGTACCAGCCCAACTCATAATTCAATCCTGCACCCCAGCGATTATTGACTTGATAATTGTAACCCAAAGTTATGGCTGGCGCCAGAAACTTAGCTGGATATACCCAGGTAGAATTTCGGAAGAAGCCTTGTAACTGATTTTTATCGGGATCCGAAACTGTATTATCATAAGGCAATCGAGAAAGTCGCGTTACAACGGGTATACGAATTGATGCCGTAACCTGATGATGCTCATTTACACGATGTTGTGTTAAAGCCTCTGGACTAAAAGCTAGGGCATTAAACAAACCCGAGTTATTCCATCCTTGAGGGTAAAACATTTCATTCATAATTCTTCCGCCCACGGCTATTTTAAAAGTTGATTCTTGTGTAGAAGAAATTTTGTAGTAGCCTCCTAGTGAAATACGTCCTGCAAGAAAGGAACCTCCGGCAGGAAACTTTTTATCTTCCTTGTTTCCTTTATAGTCTTCTTCGTGAAAAAAGAGAATCCTGTTTTTGTGATACTTTGGTGCATTGCTTCCCATTCTAACATCTAGATCAATTGAGAATAAAAACGAATTACTTTCTAGATTATAAAACAATCGCAAATTTTTAGGCTTTGCCTGATACACCAGAGGTGAGGAATTTTTATCGAGATAGGTAACCGACCCTATTCCTAATGCCAGCCCTATCCTATTTTCCAGCGGCATCCATGGTCTTTTTTCATACTCTTGTGCATGAGCAACAAACCCTATAAGTAAAAGTAAAGCGAGGGTAAATCTCTGTTTCATTTTAATTTTAATTTGTTGCAATGAACGGTCTGGAATAAAAAAGTTGCCTGGAATAGACCTTCAAAAGTCTATTCCAATCCGTTTGGACTCAATTCTAAAGCAACTCGCTACTCTTTCCTTTATAAATTTCTATAAAATGAGAAAGTGGTGTTATCTGGATTAAAAAACTTCAACTCCCAAAACTCCCGTCCGTTACCCAGATTTACTTTGCTAAGTTGAACAGGTAGCGAAAGTTCAAATACTTCTACTTCGGTATCCACATTCTGGGTCTCATCGCAGGAGTTAATGAATTTGCTGCGCCAATAGTGCATGTCGAACGAAATCATATCAGGATAGGTGATCACATTTCCCGTAATATATTCTGCTGAATATGACTCGCAACCCACCCACGGTGAATGCTCTGCAATGAGCCAGGTGAAACTACCATCCTCATTAATAGATATTCCAAACCCTGCATCACTCATGGTCCAGGGGTTAGTGGCTCCATCAAACCACGCTCCGGTTTCTTTATTATAGAAATCGTTCGCTATTTCATTTTTTCCTCCTAGTATCGACCATCGATCCAACCACACTCCTGTTATTGAAGGTCGGTCAGGATAATTAATAACAACGGGAAATACTTTTCCATTCTGAAGATTGCTGAAGGTATTCACATTCACAAAATCCGAATTTACATTTTCAATCTTCTTTGTTACTAACCCGTATCCTAACCCATTTTCAATTACAGAATTCTCAACGGTTACCACTCCTTGATGGCCCACAACAATATTTGCCAGATAATCTGCATCAGCTATTCGGTTTAATCCTGCATTTGAAATCTCACAATAGTTTAATTTATTATTCAGGTGTGATGAATTAAAAAAGAGACCGTTCCAATACAAGTTTGCAGCAGTAGAGGTAAAAATTACAGGATGATTTTCTGAACCCGATGCATTTAAATACCCATTACCACTCACTTGTATCGTATAGCCCATTTTAATTTTAAAAGACGCACCTGCCTCTACCGTCACACCACTTTTAATAAGGATCTCACTGGTAACCTTGTAGGATCCTGTTACCAGTTTCTTCCAGGTTACTTCACCTACATCCTGTATCAGTCCTCCGGTTTCAATTCCATCCGTTCCTGAAAAACTAACTACATCAATTTTATGCAATTGCCGGGCAGGGATGTAAGCAGCCGACAGAGCATTGTTGATAAATGCATTATTGGCAAAATGGTTGAGTTCTGACATGCCTTCCATATAAAGTCCATAGCCACCGCTTTCGCTGAAAACGGTATGCGTAACTCTTAAAGCGCCTCCCGAATATTGAGTGCCCGCCAATGCCACACTTGCTTTGCTACCAATTTCAGTTAACAGATTACTGCCCGCTTGCTTAACTGTTACGTATTCCAATTCATTGAACTCGCTATTACTATGAATCGCAATACCTTTCCAAAAAGCAGGAGTGTTTCCCACACCTTTTAGCAAGATTCCGTTATCAGCTGTTCCTTTGGCGCGAATGGATCCACTAATAATCTGCAAACTTTTATTTTGCCCGAAAAAAATAACAACACCCGGCTCAATGGTAAGGTCAGCCCTCACCTCAATATCATTATTAACAATGTAATCCGGTTGAGTGGGGTCATTCAAAATATTGGAAAGTACGGTGTTCACCGAAATATTATCGCTCAATATTATCGTGGTTGGATCGGCTGGTTGTGCCGATGAAGCTGTAATAACAACTTCATCAGTTGCAAACCAGTTTGACTGGACAATTTTCAATTGAATAATGTACACCCCCGCAACATCAGGTGTAAAGGCAGCCTTCTGGGTGTTGCTGAAATTCAGTGTGGCTTGACTGTTCTGAGGCTTAGTCACAATAGACCACAAAAAGGTGAAGGGTTTATTATTCTTATCAAATGATTCAGTTCCAACTAAAAGAATTTGCTCATTGACTTTACCTGCCTTATCCTCTCCAGCCTTAGCTATTAACCCATTTTGAGGTTGAATAATCTCCGTTTCCTTACAACCCGTCATTGCAGCGATTAACAGAAAAAGAACTGCACTGATAACTCTAGTGTATGTTTTCATAAAATATTTTTTCTGTCAGACAGACTATTATTTAAAAGGGTTGCCCGCTTAAAAAAAATTCTATAAAAATTTATTCTAAAAATAGAATATAAAAAGGGCAACCTTTTTGGAGTTGCCCTTCATCTCATGCATAAAGTATACATTACCTTGTCCCTACTCTTTTTGATAGCATAAAATTTAATCCTAGAGATTGATTATTCAGGCTATAAGGAAGCTCTTTACTCTTTACATCTCTTGCAAAATAATTTATGGTAGGGTTAATCATTAATTCCCACTCATTAAATCTAAAATTATAACCAGCGCCAATCGTTCCGCTATAATTCACTTTATTCAAATCCTTGTTCGTTAAAGTAATCCATTGTCCTTCCATTTTACTTTTCACCTGAGATGAAAACAGATAATGAGTGCCTGCCGAAGCCATAATATTAAATCTTCCTTTGGGTGTAGCCCAGAAATAATAAGAGACACCGAGCTTTATTCCAGCATACCTGTATTTACCCATAATTTCCTGACGTGTAGTTTCATATACCGGGGTAACCAATACATTTTGATCGGGCTGTAAAACCGCCAGCAGCGTATCTATCTTTCCTGTGGTGTAGGTAAAGCTGGGGCTTTGTTGCATTTCTATAAAAGAAAGTTGAGCATCCATAAAAAGATTTGAAGCAATCTCTTTACCACCACCCAAAGCAAATCCAAATCCTACTCTTTGAAAAGATGCGGCCTTATCAATATTCGTTATAAGTACTTCATCATTCACAATAGGCCTAACGGTATTCGTTAAATAATTGGCCGTAACCGATGCTGTTAATCTCCAACTATTTGATTTTCTCTTCTCCACAATTTGAATAGCACTTAAACTGTCAGACACTTCAAGATGTGTTTCCGTTACAATTTTCTGTTCCTTCTTTTCAATCTCGCTGACCAACGAGTCAATCTTCGAATTTATTTTGTTTGTCTTGCCTGAATTAATTCCGTTCCAATTCACTTTTTGTTCGGCTTCACCCTCCATTAGATTATGGCTGGTATTATTCTGGTAACGCAATTCAATTGACTTAGACTCCAATCTTTCGTCTGAATCTGCAATTGTTTCATTTGAGCCTTTGAGCTCGGTTGTGAGTTCAGTCTTTTTGATAATGTTTTCCCTAGCGAGTTTTTTAATTGATCCGCTCCCAGACAGCACATTTAATTTAGGTTTATTCTCAGGGGTAGTTTTTTCTGTGTATTGAGGTTTTGAAATTTCATTTAAAGAATCCAGATCTGCATTTCCTGACACTATTGGTAGTCTTTTGTTCATCGCAAATGACTGTATGGAAGATGACTGGAGAGTACCCTCTTTTCTGTTTGAATAGAATACGTAGGATGAAACAGGAATAAGAATAATCAAAGGCTTCCACCAGTTTTTTCTGAACCAAGTGCGGATGGGAGATGCTGGATGGAGTTCGGTATTGATCTCACTCCAACCTGTAGTTGGTGGTTCAGCCTCCAGATCATGAAAGCGTTTTCCGATATCGTCAAAATCTATATCCTTCATGCTGCTGAAATTAATCTATCTTCAATAAGTTTCTTTAGGTAGGTCTTTGCTTTTGACAACTGAGATTTTGAACTGCCTTCGGCAATGTTCAGCATTTCAGCAATTTCATTATGATTGTAACCCTCAACTACATGAAGGTTAAAAATCATTTTATATCCTTCTGGTAATCGGTTGATTGTATCCAAAAGCTCCTGATTGGACATGTCTGAGATTACGTTATCCGATGAACTAAGCTTCACTTCTGCATAGGATGAGTCTACATGATCAAAATATTTTCGGTTTTGATGAAAATGGTTGATCGCAGTATTTACAAATATTCTTCGCATCCATCCTTCAAAAGATCCTCCCTTCCAGGTGTGAATACTTTTAAAAACTTTTACAAACGCTTCATGAAAAATATCCTCGGCTTCGAAGCGTGATCGTGTATAACGCAAACAAATAGCCATCATCCTTCGGGAATAAAGCGCATAAAGCTTCTCTTGTGCAGAAGCTTTATTCTTTAAACATTCCTGAATTATCTCGTTCTCTGTCATGTAGTCAAAAAGAGAAGACATTGGCTTATTTAATCCTTATTCCTTTATCGTTATGGTGCAATAGGTCTCCATATCACCATCAGGTGTAAAAATTTTGTATTTGAACCGATCGGTTCCAATAAATCCTTTTGGAGGAAAATACACGTACACAATATTTTTAATACTTCCTGAGTACGAATAGACATTGAATGTACCTTTCTCAGGAGCGGCTATGCTGTTTCCAGCATATTTACAGACAGTATCATTTATAAATATTCTTATTTCAATTGGTTGATTTTTGGTGGTCTCCACCGATTCCCCCACAAGCTGATAGACGCAGTTGGTAGGGTCAATAGGTTCCTCGACATACATTTTGATAAACGAGGTAAGGCACTTACCTTGATAACATGCGGTATAATTGAATTGATCTACCCCCACAAAATCATCATCCGCCTTATAGAACCATCCTTCATTAGGAATAAAACTTATTGTGCCGTGGGCTGGACTACTATACGTAATGTTAACGGCCACTTTAATACTATCATTTAACAGAGGATCTAACCTTACCCCATATGATGGACCTCCACTGTAGATATACACTTCATCTGGATTGAGTTGCGTTTTAAAAAAACTTTCGGGTATTGTATCCTCAAATGGTTCGTTACAACCTGATAGAGAAAACAAAAAAATTAAGATATAGGATGATAAAATGACTGGCCTTTTCATACAATTTCAATTTAACTGCGGCTAAGACAGGCAGACCGTTGAAAGGGTTGCCCAGCCAAAGGAAAATACCTTCTGCAATTAATAGCTATCATTTTCTGATCATTTGAGCCTCTTTTTAACAAAAGAGCAATCTGATTTTGCACTATACGGAAAACCTTAGGGTAAGTTATTCAAGAGGTCAACTTCAAAGGTCTTTTTGGAAGACTGGCAGAAAAGGTTGATAAATGGGAGTCTATTTACCTCGTCTTACTCCGGTAATGTAACGAATGAAGCCCTCCTCAAAAAGTAATTTTATTGTTTGCCTGGCCTGTCTATATTTAAGTCAATTACTCCAAATATTTATGAAATTCTTATTTCCAGTATTCCTGATCCTGACAAGCTTTTCGGGCTTGGCACAAGATTCTGATCTGCCCAACGATTTTCTTTCTAAAGACTTTCATAAAGACCGAAGGGAACAATTAAGAGCCGCGCTGCCTCAAAATTCAGTAGCTGTATTTTTTGCCAATCCGGTACGGAATCGTGCCAATGATGTTGACTTTGTCTATCATCAAGATCCTGATTTCTACTACTTAACGGGTTACAAAGAACCCGATGCAGTCTTGTTCATCTTTAAAGATAAGTTGGCAGCAGCCAATGGAACTTCTTATGACGAAATCCTATTTGTGCAACCTCGTAACGCGTTGCGCGAAATGTGGACCGGACGCAGACTGGGCGAAAAAGGAACAAAGGATTTACTGGGTTTTGAACAAGCTTTTAACAACAGTGAGTTTAAACGCTACAATGTTGATTTTTCGAAATTCGATAAGGTTCTTTTCTATGATTTTAAGAATGATGTGCGAGACAATCCGAAAGATTCATCTGACATGTATGATTTAATTGCGCAATTTAAAGTCAAGGTAAAGTATCCCGAAAAAAAGAACATATCACTTTCTGTAGAGCCTCCAAAAAATAACCTCGATATGAATGGGTTGAATGAGCTGATGGCAAAACTTCGGGGTATTAAAACAAAGGATGAGATTGACCTTATTCGCAACGCAGTTTCTATTTCTTGCCTGGGTCAGATTGAAGTTATGAAAGCGATTAAGCCGGGCATGTCGGAGCGGGAAATTCAAGGGATTCACGAATTCGTTTATAAAAAATATCAAGCCGAAGATTTAGGCTATCCTTCCATTGTTGGTGCCGGGCATAACGGATGCATCTTGCATTATACGGACAACTATAAACCGAGCGTATCTTCCAAAGAATTAATATTAATGGATTTGGGAGCTGAGTTTCATGGCTATACTGCAGATATTACCCGTACCATTCCTGTTAACGGAAAGTTTTCGCCCGAGCAAAAACAGATTTATGAACTCGTTCTGAAAGCGCAAGAAGAAGCAATGAAAATCGCGAAGCCTGGCACTCTGCGTCAGGCTTTAACAGATACATGCCGGGCAGTTGTTAACCGTGGGTTAATTCAATTAGGCATTATCAAGAAAGATGAAAAACATCTTTATTTTCCGCATGGGGTTTGTCATCACATTGGCTTAGATGTTCACGACAAAGGGGGAGCCAGTTTGGAAGAAAACAATACTGTGACCATTGAACCAGGAATTTATATTCCGGATAATGCTGCGTGTGATAAAAAATGGTGGGGCATTGCCGTTCGCATTGAAGATGATTACTTGATTACTAAGAATGGATACGAGCACCTCTCGAAGATTGCACCCCGCACTGTGAAAGAAATTGAGGATATGATGAAGCAGCCATCTGTATTTGACAATTTCGATTTACCGAATTTAAAAACGGTTAATGAAAAATCGAAGTCTGGAAATTAGGGTGCTGATGTTCAAGTATCTAAGTCAATAACATTTCACATGATCACCAAAGCCGTTGTTGAGGATGCCTCCGAATTGAACGTGCTGGTTAACTCTGCATACCGGGGCGATTCTTCCCGCCAAGGATGGACCACCGAAGCCGATTTGCTTGATGGTACGCGCATTGATGCAAACGGAATTGCAGAATTAATTCAAACACCTGGCACAACTCTTTTAAAATATATTGAAGAGGATAAAATATTAGGTTGTGTAGAATTAAAAAAGAATGAAGGCAAACTCTATTTAGGTATGCTTACGGTTCGCCCCACTTTACAGGGCAAAGGAATTGGTAAAGAATTACTAAACGCGGCCGAAGGCGAGGCTAAAAGACAAGGTTGTTCTTCCATTTACATGTCGGTAATTTCCGTGCGCAAAGAACTTATTGATTGGTACATGCGCCACGGCTACACACTTACTGGTGAGCGTAAACCCTTTGCTTTTACCGATCCGCGTTTTGGTCAACCAAAAATGAAGTTGGAGTTTGTAGTGCTGGAGAAAAAGCTGAAAAAATAAAACCGCAAAGGGCGCAGAGGACTTCTTTGCACTCCTCAGCATTCTCTGCGGGTAATAAAAATCAGACTACTTTCTTTCGTATCAATTTTGCATAGGTTCTACTTACAGGAAAACTCTTTCCGTTTTGCATTTTTACTACCATCCCTCCATTAAAATGACGCTCAATTTCTTTTAATGAATTTACATTAATGATAGTTGATCGATGTACCCGAATAAAGGTATCGGGGTTCATTAGCTCTTCCAGTTTTCCAATCCCGCTGGAACTTACAAACTGATCATTTTTAGTTGAGATAACTGTGTAGTCCCCTGAAGCTTCCAAGTAGATAATATCTTCTACTGGAAGGTTAAATAACTTTTCTGATTTTTGAACAAATACGTGCGAGTCGTAGGTGGTTCTTGGATTTACAGTTCGAAGACTATCCAATAGTCCTTCCAGGTTACCCTCTTCCATTTTCTTCTGTTTCAATGCGCGATCCACTGCTAGTTTAAAGCGTTCCTGGTCAAGCGGCTTCAATACATAATCAACTGCATTTCTTTCAAATGCTTTTATTGCATATTGATCGTAAGCTGTAGTGAAAATCACGTAGGGTTCATGTTCAATTTCATCCAACACATCAAAACCATTCATGCCCGGCATTTGAACATCTAAAAATATAAGATCAGGCTTTAGCTTATTGATCTGCTCTACCGCCTCCGTTCCTTTACTGCATTCACCAATTACTTCAATTTGAGGAAACGATTCTAAAAATTCAGTTAGCAGTTCGCGCGCTAATTTTTCATCATCGATAATTAAACAAGTTGTATTCATATCAATAGTTTATTTTTCTAATTGTTCAGTAAGCCTGCTCTAAGTCAGGCTCGTTAATCTTTTCATTTATGACATGTCTGTCTTCCAGGATAAAACTCACCGAATAACCAAACTCAGTAGCTAATACCCTTAGGTGCGATCGAACCCCAAAATAACTTTTTAATCGAAGATCAGTATTCATCATGCCCACTCCGCTTGAGCTTCCATCCATTACCTTTATTGCCTTCGATCCTAATCCATTATCCTTCACTTCAAAAAAGATTATAGAGCCCGTTCTTTTCACCGTGAGTGTGATGGTTCCGCCTTCCTCTTTTGGCGCAATTCCATATTTAACAGAGTTCTCTACTAATGGCTGCAAAATCATAGGCGGAATACTAATTCCCAAACACGTGGAATCAATATGCTTCTCAAACTTTAGGCGATCTCCAAACCGAACCTGCTGAATGCGAACATAGTTTTCTATAAACTCAATTTCGTGAATTAGCTTTACCATCTCCCCGTTGTGCGAATCGAGTGCGTATCTGAAAATATCGGAAAGCTGGCTGATTACCTTACGAGCCTTTTCTTTGCTGGTATGAACTAATGTACTGATGGAGTTCAAGGTGTTAAAAAGAAAATGTGGATTTATCTGAGATTTCAATAACGAGATTTGCATCTCTTTATTTCTTATGGCCAATTCGCTCTTCTCCTGTTCTTGCTTTTGCAATCCTTGAAAATATCGAATTACATAATACACCCCAACTGTAATAATGTACTGATCATGAATCCGAAGCGCGTCCCAACTGCTTAACAAGCCAACCATATATTCCTTCCAATGTTCCCAATACACAAAACCTTCCAGGTAATCAGTGAAGTAGTAGGACAGGGTGCCCATCACCAAAAAGAAAACAATAATGCCAAAGATGTGACCCGTAATTTGCCACACTGGCGGAAACTTAAATAGCCAATAGGACCACAGAAAAATTATCAGAATAAATACGCACAGTGCTTCAAGCAAAAAAAGTGCAGTCCACAATACATAGTATTCAGGCTTTACTAATTTCCATTCCAGTACTGCACTGATTGTAAAATTGATTGCATACCAAAGACAGATGAAAAGATATGCCCTTTTCCATATCCTTGGTATCGCGTCCAACCACTTCATAGTTTGGAAGATTATCCTATAAAATTAAGCATTCGAAGGCAAAGCCGACCAATGTAAGGTATAAGCGGTTAATGGAGGTTTATTCCTGTTTACCTACCTTAGCCAAACTTTATCAATGCAGTATCTTTGCCAGTATCTTAAATAAAACCACTCATTTCTTTACATGAGGCATCTAATTTTACTCTGCGCTTTATTACTCGCAACATTTGCTACTGAGGGGCAAAAAATTACCCTTTCGGGAAAAGCAATTGATACCGAAAACAAAGAGCCCCTTCCATTTGCAACCATCGGAATCAAAGGTAAATCAATAGGCACCATTACCAACTTACAAGGCGAATTTGATTTTCACATTCCGCGTGAGTTTCAAAATGATTTGTTAGTAATCAATATGCTAGGATACGAAACCTACGAAGCACCTATTTGGACTTTATTGGGAACTCAGGCGTTAGTGATTGAGGTGAAAAAATCAACGTTGGTATTAAACGAAGTGTTAATATCCGATTCACTTAATGGCGGTGAAATTCTACAAATCGCGCTCTCGCGGATTGAACAAAATTATCCGATGCAACCTTACCTGATGGATGGATTTTATCGCGACTTAAAAAAAGTGGGTGGAGATTATATTTCGTTGCTGGAAGCAGCCGTAAAAGTCTATGATGAAGATTATCAGGAACCAAGAAACAAATTTAAACTAAGAGAGCGGGTTGGATTGCTGGAGGTAAGACGAAGTATTGGATACGCGAGCAAGTTTACAACGTATTTTGATCAAGATAATTTATTGGAGGATTTGCTGCTTCATAATAGTGTTCGCTACCGTCACTTCCCAACCGAAGAAATTTTTTTTAATAGCCTAAAGCGCGAAAAAGACTCCTATTACAATGGGCATGAAATTTTTGTAGTTACTCATAAGCAATCTTATATCTTAAAGGTTTTTGTTGAAAAGGGAACCTATGCAATTATTCATACGGAATACGAAAGTAATCAGGAGGAGAATCTTACTAAAAAAAGAGGCTTGGAAAGTAAGTTTGTTAACTTGAAAAGAATCATTGATTTTAAAAACTACGAAGGAAGATACTATTTGAATTACATTACTGTAAACTCAAAAGTGAATTGGTATAATATAAAAACAAAAGAACTCAAATTTGAAACAGAGTTGAATCAATCATTGCTTATTAACGAAGTATTTCCAAATACAAGTAATCGAATTGGAACGACCGAGAAAATGAGAAATTACGGGCTGCAATACCAGGACTTACCCTACAATAAAGAGTTTTGGGAGAACTATAATGTTATAAAGGAAAGTCCGCTTGACCGGAAAATTATTGAGGATTTAGAAAGACACGGTCCGCTGGAAAAGCAGTTTAAGGATAATTAAATTTTTAAAGATCTAATTCAAGTGCCTCTTCAAGCAGTTCAGCCTTATCAACCGGCACAACACCTACATGCTGACAAACAAGTCCACCGCCTAAGTTAGAAAGCCCTGCAATTTGTTTGGCTGGTAATTCTAATGCAACACACAAAGCAGCAATACTGACTACCGTATCCCCGGCCCCCGAAACATCAGCAATCTCGCGCGGGTGTGCTGGTAATAAAATTTTCTCCTCGTTGTATTCAATATATACACCATGTTCAGAGAGGGATGCAAGCACTCCATTAATTGAAAGTTTCTCTCTTAGTAAAATAATAGCTTTTTCGAGTTGTTTTTGGTTTCCCGATTCCAATTCAACTTTCAAGCCTTCACGCATTTCTTTAAGATTGGGTTTGAAGAGGGTTACCCCCTTATAGGCAAGAAAATTTCTCTTCTTCGGATCAACTACCGTAGGAATGCGCAGTTCGTTTGCCCATGTAACGGTTTTCTCAATGATTGAGGAATTCAATACGCCTTTGTCATAGTCTTCAAAAATTACTACCTGACAGGTTGGTAATAACTTTTCAATACACTTTAGCAATTCAGTTTCTTCTATTGATCCAGCCTCTTTATCCGATTCTTCATCCACACGCACTATATGTTGTTCGCTGGCAATTACCCTTGTTTTTACAGTAGTGGGACGCGAAGAGGAATTTATAACACCATCGGTTGGCATGTTTTGTTCCTCTAATATTGTTCTTAATTTTTTTCCTGCCTCGTCAGCACCGCATAATGCTACTAAAACCGGAGTTGCCCCCAATGCCTGAATGTTAAGGGCAACATTGGCTGCACCCCCTAATCGAACATCGCGTTTCTTTACATTAACAACGGGAACGGGTGCTTCAGGTGAAATTCGTTCTACTGCTCCCCAGATATAACTATCCAACATAACATCCCCGATTATTAATACGCGAAGGTTGCTAAAGGATTTAAAGATATCGGGTAGCGATTGCTTTGTCATTTCTATTTAAAGTCTGCTAATGCTTTCTTCATTCTACTCATTGCCTCTATTAAATCTTTCTCCGAAGCGGCATAAGATAACCGAACACAATTTTCTTCTCCAAAAGCTCCGCCAGGAACAAGAGACACATGACCTTTTTCAAGCATGAACAAACAAAAATCATCTCCATCCTTAATCGTTCTTTCACCATCCGATTTCCCATAGTAATAGCTCACATCCGGAAAAAAGTAAAATGCCCCTTGAGGATAGTTTGCTTTAATGCCTGGAATTTCTTTTAATAAATTATAAACTATGTCTCTGCGCTTGTGGTATTGCTTTACCATTTCATTCGTTGGTGCCAGATCACCACTAATAGCAGCCAAAGCGCCACGTTGTGAAATGGAACAATTAGCTGAAGTGATTTGACCTTGCACCTTATTGCTGCCATCGGCAATCCACTTAGGTGCGGCAATGTACCCCACACGCCATCCCGTCATGGCAAAACCTTTTGCAAATCCGTTTACGGTAATGGTTCTTTCAAACATGCCGGGCAATGAGGCAATACTGGTTTGATCTCCTGTGAAATTGATGTGCTCATAAATTTCGTCCGAAATCACTAATAAATTGGGATACTTCAAAACTACTGTCGCAATGGCTTCTAAATCTTTTTTAGTAAACACCGATCCTGTTGGATTGCAAGGCGAAGAAAAAATGATGGCTTTAGTTTTTGAGGTAATTGCCTTCTCAACCTGGGAGGCTGTCACTTTAAAATCATTTTCCAACGTTCCTTTTACGATCACTGGGGTTGCTTCTGTTAACCGAACCAATGCATCGTAACTCACCCAATAGGGAGCAAAGATGATTACCTCATCACCTGGATTTAGCAAGGCTAACATCACATTGGCAATGGATTGCTTAGCACCATTTGACACAACAATATTCTCGGCCTTGTAGGGCACCTTATTTTCTTTTTGATATTTAGCAGCTAACGCTTCACGCAAATCAGGATAGCCAGCTACCGGAGGATAGGAGAAATATTTTCCTTCATCAATTGCCTTTTTTGCGGCATCACAAATATGTTGTGGCGTTTTAAAATCGGGTTCACCCAAACTTAAGTTAATAACATCGATGCCACGACTTTTAAATTCGCGGGCTTTGGCAGCCATGGCTAATGTTGCAGATTCTTCAATTGCGTTAATGCGGTCGGAAAGTTGATTCATAGGAAATTATAGGGGTTTCATAAAAGCGCCCCAAAGAAAGAAATTAATAAGGCTTTTGGCAAGGATAAAGTGCTTAACTGAATAAGGTTCTTCCCAAAATACTCCGCCCTAGCGTAATCTCATCGGTGTATTTGTGACACTACTAACCCCTACTAGCCATCGTTGTAGTTGATTGCCTGCTATAGTTTGAAATGAATGTTTGGACCTATGACAATAATGTCTCCAAAAATATAATAGCTATATACATCCAAGGCTAAGCCCAGCGACACTTTTTCTGATAACCTTCCGCCACCCTCTATAGAAAGTCCATATCCCAACTTACTGGCAATGTCAACATGTGTCCTAATATCTTGCGGGGAACCATCCTGATAGAGCGACCTGGCATTAAAGTAGGCAAGGCCGGCAGATACTTTTACAAAATTTTTATTCTTATTAAATCTTTCTGTGTGGTTTAGATAAAGGCCACCCGTTAGCCCGCTAAATGTACGCTTAAACGGCTCGTCATTAAATCTACTCGGGTGTGCATGAAAAAAACCTATCCTTATTGATGCACTAATAGTTTTGTGAAACAAGTATTCATAATCATTACGAAGCATAAATCCGCCATTGCCTAAATTGTTTTCGCTTCCGTATGATAAAGCGGTTGAAATTTCCCAATGTTTTACATGATCAGGTGTTTGACATAAACTGATGACTGGTATAAGAATCAATACAGCAAGAACCCATTTCATTATTTTGAATTGAATAGTGTGTAAGTAACTCCAATTGCGTAAGTGCCAATTTTATATTCCAGGGGATAGATCACATTTTCAAATTCAACGTGATCTGCAACAGGAGTCAAACTTTTTTCAAGTGAACCATAGACCGTCAATGGCCCAAAATTATATGCCAACCTCACGTTTCCTAAAAACAAAAAACTATTGAACCCGTCTGCTACCCTATATACAATTTTAGACATGGTAGCAGGGTCAAAGTAGCTATCAGGATAGCCAGTGTAGTGTTTATCTTTTAGCTGAAGAGCGGCAATTATGCCACCCTCGAAGGAAAATCCTTTTGCAATTGAAAACCCTCTATTAATAGAAACTCTAATCATATTATTGAAGTACCCGCCTGAAGCATCAATGCTGGCACTTCCATAGGTAGCATAGTCTTCTTGCCATTTCAAATTATGGAAGAGGATAAAAGATCGGTTGTTAAAATAAGAGAGCTCGGAATTCCAAAAGCCTTTTTTTACCATTACTTTTCCAAAAACACCCAATCTGAATCCATCCAAGCTTGAGCCACTGCTATAAATGATATACCTATCCGATATCTGGCCATTGACTGTTGAAGTTAAGACTCCGTAATCTGCTACGATACCTAACTTGATTTCTCTCTTCTGCGCAGAAAGTGAATTTGTTATAAACAATGCAGCTATCAGCAGGCTTATTGAACGCATGAGATTGGATAAGTGATGACTAAATTATTATCACCGCTTGAAAACTGTGGTTCATAGCCTTGAATATAAGGTGGTGAGTTACTTAAGGAATTATATTGATTCAAAAACCATAATCGTTCTCGAACGTTATTCGAGATTATTGGATTTTTTGATTTTGCTTCTATCGAATAAATATTAGAAAAAACATTGCCGTAAACATCTTTTGAGGTTAGTGTTCCTGTAAAGTAAATAGATGGTGGGTTTGAATGATCCTTCTCATATACACAAAATGCCAAATTCGTATTATTTGCAGGCCAAGCTCCACCAATATAAGCAAACACGCCACTCCAAACGGAAATCCAATTTGTGTTTTTTATGCTCTTCCGAGTAACATAAACTTCAGTTTCCAATCCCCAAGATGAGGTGACGGTAGTATTTGACTGCGTAGTTCTTGCAACAAAAAACCTCATTTCTGAACCTCCTCCATCTCCAGTAAATGAAATTAATTTGTCATACTGATAACCGTAGGGAAACTTTATATACCCATAATGTAACTTAAAGGAACCACTACAAGATGTAGAACTTGTATTATTACTTAAAGTACCTCCATTTCCTACAATATGAGTTGGATTTATGGAAGCATAATCATCGTTAACCATAACAGTTTGATTGCAATAAGCCAAAGTTGTTGCATTAAGGTCATCACATAATGGATGTTGTGCGGAGGCACGGTCGCTCTCTACTGTACCCTGAACTACTGTAACCGGATAGGTACTATACTGGGTATCTTCTGAATATGGGAAATAGATACTCACTCCATTATCATAGTAATATAAATCTTCGGTTCTGGCATATGGTGAATTTGAAATGCCTAGCTCCTTCTCAAAATTTGTTTTAAAAGATCCCGGCTTGAATCCCTTTTCCACACTTCTATCTTTAAAAGATTGAAATTCATAAATTGGACTAGTTGACGGATTCAGTAAGTCTTTTAACAATACCGTCTCATCCTCATAATATCCCGTAGCAATTGCTGCATTAACTTCCTCAACAACCTGACGATCTTTGTAAATTTTGCGTAAGACTCTAGTAACTTCTATAATTGAATTTGCTTTTCTAATGTCTTCAGGTGTTTTCACAACATTAGGATCCACAAAATCGACAATATCTTCATTATTCTTTTGGAGCGCTACCTCATCATTGACGCAAGAATAGAGCATGATAATCTATATTAGGGTAAATAATTTACTCCATAAATTTGAGTGGGGGGGTATTTTTTTTCATATAAAATTTGGTTAGGCTTACATGAAGTTAGTAAAAGAAACAGCTGATTTGCAAGGGATTGTTTCCTGTGAACTCTAACGGTTCAGCGTAAAGATAAATTTAGAAAGGAAATATTACATGTGGCTCTCGACTTAATGTGTAGTCATAAATGAGAACTCATAATACGTTTTCTGCTTTTAAGCAATTCTTTCAGCAAAAAAAATTACATGTGGCCTAGCTGAAAAGAATTCTTCCTAAAATACTCCTTCCCAGTGTAATTTCATCAGTATATTCTAAATCGCCACCCACCGATACTCCGCGTGCAATGGTGGTCACTTTTACGGGATACTGCTGAAGTCTGCGGTTGATGTAAAACGCAGTGGTGTCGCCTTCCATGGTGGGGCTCACTGCTAAAATGATTTCTTTTATTTCGCCCTGTGTTTTTGCAACGCGATCCACCAGCGAATCAATTTTTAAATCAGAGGGCCCGATTCCATTCATGGGAGAAATGATACCCCCCAGCACATGGTATACGCCTATAAATTGTGAAGTATTCTCAATCGCCATTACATCTTTACTTTCCTCCACCACACACAATAAACTTTTATCTCTGCGATGGCTACGACAAATGGAGCATTCCTCCTCGTCCGAAATATTATGACACGTTTTACAGAATCGAATATTCTCACGCATCTTGCTCAAAGCGTCCGTGAGTGAAGCTGTTTTTTGTTTGTTTTCTTTAACAAGATGTAATACTAATCTCAGTGCTGTCTTCTTTCCAATGCCAGGTAGCTTGGCAATTTCATTAACGGCATCTTCAATCAGTTTGCTGGGAAACTCCACAAGTCTTACTTAAGCGATTTCAATGTTACAGAATTCGAGCGTCAATACCGGCCTCAACAATAGCCTCGCGCATCGGCTTTAACTCATCCATCGATCCGGATTTTACAGCACATTTTCCCTTGTAATGGATTAACCAGGTACATTGTTCAGCTTGCTCAGGTGTATGCTTGCATACTCTGATCAGCGTTTTGATAACATGATCAAACGTATTGAAATCATCATTGAATACAACCAGATCGTTTACATCGGTAACGGTAACAATTTCCAATAGTTCGGCTAGCTCTTCTTGATACGCTGACTTCATAAGATGAGAGTTTGTATCTATTAGACCACAAAAGTAAAAAATTTGAACTTGATTCCATGTATTTTATTAATCCGCTTGCTTTTTACTTTCTTTACAATTGTCAACTCGCCATTTTATGAATCCTCTGCTCGTCATATCAATCATTCTGATCTATTTCTGTGTGTTGATTGGAATTTCTTTTTTAACCTCGAAAGGAGCCGATAGCAATACATTTTTTACGGCTAATCGTCAATCACCGTGGTACCTGGTAGCCTTCGGCATGATTGGCGCCTCACTATCGGGTGTCACGTTCATTTCGGTTCCTGGCAATGTTGGTAAAATTGGATTTTCCTATTTCCAAATTGTGCTAGGGTACCTTGTAGGCTACTGGGTAATTATCGGTGTGCTCATGCCTTTGTACTACCGACTTAATTTAGTTTCCATTTACACTTATTTAGAACAACGATTTGATACATGGTCGTACAAAACCGGGGCACTCTTCTTTTTAATTTCACGTACGATTGGTTCGTCACTCAGGCTTTTTTTAGCCGCTACCGTCTTACAATTATTTTTGTTTGATGCATGGGGTGTTCCTTTCATTGTAACAGTAGCTGTAACTATCGCTTTAATCTGGGTGTACACATTTAGGGGAGGAATAAAAACCATTGTTTGGACAGATACTTTTCAAACCTTCTTTCTGATTACTGCAGTGGTGGTTGCTGTTATTAAAATTTCAAGTGATCTCGATTTTAGTTTTTCAGAAGTTTTCGATGCCATCCAAAGTAAGGGATATGCAAACATCTTTCATTTTGAAGATGTAAACTCTACTCTCTTTTTTCCAAAGCAATTTTTTGGTGGTGCGTTTATCGCGATTACGATGACCGGGATGGATCAGGAGATCATGCAAAAAAATCTTACCTGCAAAACATTGGGCGATGCCCAGAAAAATATGTTTTGGTTTAGTCTTACCCTTGTTTTTGTCAACCTACTCTTTTTAACATTAGGTGCATTGCTTTATATCTATAGTGACATTAAAGGATTAGCTATCCCTGCTTATTCTGATGAGTTGTTTCCTTCCCTTGCGTTCAATCAACTAGGTCCGGTTGTGGGTATTTTCTTTCTGCTGGGCATTACTGCTTCTTCCTACGCCAGTGCGGACTCTGCCCTGGCAGGACTTACTACTTCATTTTGTATCGATTTTTTAAACTTTAAAAACAAAGATGAAAAGTTGAAGCAGCGTCAAAAATTTATTGTTCATGTTTTTTTCTCGATTTTATTTTTGGTTGTGATTGTTGTCTTCAAAGAGATTAACGAGAAGTCAGTAATTGATGCTGTGCTACAAGTAGCAACCTATACGTATGGTCCACTCCTAGGGCTTTTTTCTTTTGGCCTATTTACTAAAAAACAAATTAAGGGATTTGGTGTAGTATTAATCTGCCTTGCCGCACCAGTGGCGAGTTACCTGATAAGTTCAAACTCCGAAACTTGGTTTGGAGGTTATAAATTCGGGTTTGAAATTTTAGTGGTAAATGGATTGATCACCTTTCTTGGGTTGCTCGCTATCTCAAAGAAATAAAAAAAAGAGCCGCACCTTAGCGCAAGCTCTTCTCGATTTAAAACCAACCCAATTATTTACGTGTTGATGTATTCGATATCAACTTCTATTTCATCTTTTTTTACTCTTACAGTATAAGTTCCTGGTGGTAAAAAGAAAAAATCTACGATTTTTTTTGCTTCATCAACATGCTCAGTAACTACTGACTGATGTCTTTCATTTTCAACTTCAATAGTAGCTCCTATTAAATCTTCGCTACATTTAAAATAGAGAATGTGCCTTTTGGTAGATAATACTTTTATTGATGGCTCTTCATCTTTTGTGAAGGCCATTGTCCCCAGCATCATTGAAATCAATAACACTAAAACAGAATTTTTCATGCGTATCTTCTTTTATAATTACTTTCTTACAAACTCAAACTTCCTTACCCGATCATTCTTTTTCACAACAATGGTGTAGACTCCGGTTTTCACATCACAAAAGTCAATGATTACTTTTCTTTTCATTAATCGTTGTTCCGTTACTTGCTTACCCTCGGCCGATAGCACTTCTATATAGCCTCCTTTAAATTCTTTCTTAACCTTAAAAACAAACACAGGTTGACTCCTGGAATACGTTCTATCCGACTGATCATTGTGATTAGCTGCGAGGACTGAAGAAGACGTAATAAGAAATGCGATAATTATTTTTATGGTGTTTTTCATTGCCAGGTTGTTTTGTACGGCTTGTATAGGCCAACTACCTTGCCATCACAAGAAAACGCTAATTTTTAAATGCTTTAGAGGATCGGGAAAATTTACTCCTCCCACAATGGGAAGCAAAGTCTTATAACAGTTCCTTAGCGGGATCCCAAAATCTGATTTTGAAATCCTGAACCTGATCATTTACCACTTTTATCCCTTCCCTTTCAAGTCTTGACTTCATCGTGGTTGGGGTTTCGAAATGATGTTTACCGGTAAGTAAACCTGCACGATTAACAACCCGATGGGCTGGAACTTTTTTATTTGAGTGTGCTGCATTCATAGCCCAGCCTACCATTCGTGCACTCATCTTAGTTCCTAAGTAACTTGCAATTGCTCCATAACTGGTTACTCTTCCTTTCGGGATTAGCATAACCACTTCATAAACATTCTCGAAAAACGAATATTGACCCGATGGGCTGTTAGTCAATTTTAATTTTGCCATAATTTATAATACGAAGCGGCTCTAAAATCCACGAATGGATGCAATTCCATTGTGAAACATTTATCTTTGCAATCTTAAATTTAAGAACAATCCTGAAAAATGAAGCATCGGCTCGTTCTGCCCTTTTTAATCTTGTCTATATCCATTGGGTTTGGTCAGCATTTGATTGTTTCTGATTCTTCCAATTGGAACTCCTTGCGAGAAGGCGAATTCCTTTCCTTCAAAATTGCAACTACAGATTCTCTTCAACCTAAGTATACATTAGAAGGGGTCAATGGATATGGAATTCAATTCGATACCTTGGGTGTTTTTTATTGGAAGCCATCCTTCGATCTGGTTGATCGACTCGAAAAACAAAAAGAAGTAAGTGTAATTGTGCAGGCAGAATGGAAAGATGGAAGGAGGGTGCGAAAGCCTTTGAACTTTAAGGTGCTTCATCAAAACCGGCCACCCTTTGTTGAGGACTTACCAATCTTTTATGTTAAGCAGTCTTCATCTAACAGTTATCAAATTTCTGATCAATATGTTCGAGACCCGGATGGTGATCCACTGGTTTTTAAATCCATTCAATCTCAATTACCGGAAGGGGTATCCCTCTCCTCGCAGGGTCTGCTTACCTGGGCGCCATCACGAAATCAATTTAACTCACTTAAGGCGAACCCCCTTCAAATTGAATTTATTGTACAGGATCAACCCGAAAAATCGGAAGTAAAGGGTAAAATAAAAGTGGCTCAAACTCAACTTGATTTGCCGCCAGAAATATTAATTATTCCTGGCGACAGTGCTTTTACCATTAAAGAAGATGAACGAATCCATTTTAAGATCTATGTTTCTGATCCTAATGGAGATGAAAACATAAGCAATGTTGGATTTGTCTGTTCGGATGGTCGTGTAAAATCAGAAAGTCTTGTTCAGAACACATCTGTTCAATCAGAATTTACCTGGTCGCCTGGTTATTATTTTGTAGAAGAAGTTGAGAAAGTAAAAGAGGTTGAAATTATTTTCTTCGCATTAGATAAATCAAATAATCGGGTACAGCGCGAAGTAACCATCAAAGTGTTTGATACCGAAAACCTTGAAGAGAAAGACAAGTTTCTATACATCAAGTATAAAAATTCACTCATTCAGGCGAAGGCATTGATCGATTTACTGGATGAAAATCATGAAAAATTAAATAAAGCTTATAAGCAAGCTAAGAAGGGAAAGAAGAATCGGTCTATTTTAAATGCATCATTAGGTGCAACCACTGGTTTGGCCCCTGTAGCTTTCGCTGATGAACCAAGCACATATAAAACAGTATCTGCCATTGGTGGCACCACAGTATTAACGATGGGAACATTGGAAGCAACAGAAGTTATTGGCAAATCAAAGAATGACATTTTAGAAAAAATGAAAATCAATGTAGAAATACGAAACCAGCTACAATTAGAAGCCGATAATTTTGCCCGCAAATATTCCTTAAAAAGTACCCGAAGAAATAAAGAGTTTGATCCGGATCGTGACAAGTTGCTCCCCATTATTAACAATCAAAAATTAGTCGTATTGGAGCTTGACGCTAGCAAACCAACCGCACGCAACTTCGACAATAAGGATATCAGGAAAACTTTTCCGGATTTTAGTGATCAATAAGTAAATTCTCTATCAGTTTTTGCAGAAACCGAATTTCCCCTTAGTTTTGCAGTCCTTAAAAAGGACTTCAGCCCATGCTAGGGGCTGGATGTATAAACAGAGGAGTGGTAGAGCGGTTTATTGCACCGGTCTTGAAAACCGGAGAACCTTTACGGGTTCCGGGGGTTCGAATCCCTCCTCCTCTGCTGAGTACATACCAAACAAAGTCAAAACCTCGAAATCCCAATGATTTCGAGGTTTTTTTGTTTTCGGGCTAATCAAAATCAATCATAATATCATAATCCCTGTGGTACCAATGTGGTACCAAGACACAAATAAAATCTTGGTACCACAAAATTGGTCAAATGCATAGTTAACCGGCATGTTCAACACCTGAACATCTTGATTCTGTGTATTCGAAGTATGAAACTTAACTAAACCAATAAGGACTATGAGACAGACTATTTCCGTAAAGTTTTTTGCTCGTAAAGACAGAGCCATATCAGGAGGATTAATTCCAATTTCTATGAGAATTGGTATCAACCGACAAAGAATAAACATTGTAACAAAGATTCACGTCATGGACGCAGATTGGTCGGCTGTTGAAGGTCGGCACAAATCTAAAACACGCGAAGGTCAAAAGATAAATGATCTACTTGATGGATTCAGGATGAAAGCGTTTGATTGTCAACGAATATTGATGAACCAAGGTAAACCAATTACTCTTGAAAATATAAAGGCTACTTGGTACGGTAAATCACTTGAACGCAAGGTGATGCTAATGGAAGTATTTAAACAGCACAATGAACAAATGAAAGCGTTAATAAACAAAGAATTCTCGCCACTCACATTTGAGCGGTATGAAACTTCATTTCGACACACTCAAGAATTCATGAGATGGAAATACAAGATCAACGACCTTGATGTTAAGGATTTAAAATATGAATTCATCGTTGATTACGAATTCTGGTTAAAGTCGGTCCGGAATTGTGATCATAACACCTCTGTGAAGTACCTCTCAAACTTTAAGAAGATTGTTCACATCTGTATCAAAAACGGGTGGATAACACGCGACCCTTTTGTGGGATTTAAGCTTGCGAAGCGCGAGATAGAAAGACCGTTTCTTGTTGAAGAGGAGCTAAATCGAATAATCAACAAGGAGTTTGCAATACCCAGGCTTCGACAAGTAAGGGACATCTTTATTTTTTGTTGTTATACAGGTCTGGCTTATGCTGATGTCGAAAAACTAACGTGCGAAGAAATCACTATTGGGATTGACGGGGAACGATGGATATGGACAAAAAGACAAAAAACTGATTCAGCTACTAGAGTGCCGTTGCTTCCTCCTGCATTAGAAATTCTGGAACGCTATAAAAATGATCCTCAATGTTTAAATAGTGGTAGGTTACTCCCTGTACTTAGTAATCAAAAAATGAATGCATACTTAAAAGAGATCGCTGACCTATGTGAAATCACAAAAAAGATGACCTTTCACACTGCTCGTCATACGTTCGCTACAACTGTGACATTAACCAATGGTGTACCTATAGAAACGGTTAGCAAAATGCTTGGTCATAAGAATATGAAAACGACCCAGCACTACGCGAAAATTTTAGATAAGAAGGTGAGTGAGGATATGAGTACCTTAAGGGCAAAATTCTACATCAAGTAAATTTCTGATTGGTTTACATCTTCAACTTCGACCTAAAGACAGGTCACGTTGAAGGAAAACTGGCTCCTAGTCGGTCAGACATTGACTTGACCCAGAAGATAAAAGAAAGCTTCAGCATTATATGCTTTTGCGGAAGCACAAAATAAAAGTGTGATTTGTTTTGCACACGTTACAAATCAAATGGCAAGTATTGATGGAGATTTTGAAAAGGGTGAGCACAACGGAAGTACGGACGCTCTTAAAGTACTATGTCGAGTGATTGACCAAATCGGTGTAAAGTAATTTCACTTTGAACAACAAGATTTTTGCAATTGAATCGGTGGACACTTTACCGTTCCGTATGAACAAAAGACACAGCAATCTCCTTGTACCGGCTTAAGGAGGGTTTTGCAATTTTCACACTCGTAAAAATATTGACAAGCATTTGTTGGCATAGCTTCTTCTTTTTTGAAACTACAGCTTGGACACATAATTGTAGAAAGCAGCAGTGCAAATCGCATTATTGCTCAACGACAATATTTGACTTCATTACGCCTAATTCCGTCAGATATTCAAACATCGTTTCGGTAAATCTAACCGGCCCACAGATGTAGCAATACTGAGTTTTTAAGCTAAGTTTTTGTTTCAACATTTCACGGTTAATTCTGGCTCCGGTTCCGCTCACTTTATCATATTCAATAACATTTTCATAATCTTCACCCAATAATTTAAATAGCTCTTCTCCTAAAATAATGTCATCAGATGTTTGATTGGCAAACAATAAACAATTTCCAGGCAAATCATTGTCTTCACTCAGTTGCCTGAATATTGAAATAAAAGGTGTTATGCCTGCTCCTGCCGCAATGAATAACCCAGCACCTTTATAGTGAATAGCGCCAAAAACATCGTTGATTATCAGTTCATCTCCTTTTTTTATCGAAGCTAATTTTTCTGTCATTCCATCATGCCCTACATAAATCTTTATGATAAACTCAAGAAAATCAGATGAAGGAATACTTGTAAATGTGAAGGGTCGAAACAAAGAATCCAGCCCTGTTTTATTAATGGCGATTTCCGTTGCTTGCCCTGGGACGTACTCGAACCCTTCTGGTTTCTCAAGGACAAAACGCCTGACGTTGTGGGTTACAATGCCAACTTCAAGTACTTTAAGGATGTGCTTACTCATATCATTTTTTTATTCTGTTTCGTTCAGCTAATTATTAGAGTTGATAAAAGTGAAATGGTTACAAACCAAATAGAATATCAACTTCCAAAACTCATCTTCCCACTTTTCATAAAATTCATGAGCGGGAAAGTAGAATTAGATAAGTCCTTAGTTTTGTTGCGATCATTACTTTGTTTCCATAGACCTAGTAGGAATGATAAGGAGCGGTATCAAACTGTCATTCAATACTTGCTCCGCTACACTTCCTAGCAAAATTTTTTCCAATCCCCTCCTACTATGCGTACCCATCACAATGATATCGGCTTCTAATTCTTTTGCGGTATCTAATATTGTTTTGGCAAATTCACCGCTTCTTACAGTTGTTTGAATCATTTCGTCATCCAAATGTTCTTTTGATCTTTGTAAGTAGTTTTGTGCTACTCTTTTCAACTCCAGAGCACCCTCTGTTTCCACAGCCTTGCTGAAGTTTTCAAACCCCATGATGGGTGAATAGTTCAACGAAGAATAATATTTGAAATCAGAAATCACATGCAATAAAGTCACCTTAGCATTCATTGACTTTGCTAATTGATGACCTGTCTCAGCCACCTTTTGTGCAGTTGGGTTATAATCCAATGCTATTAATATTTTTTTCATTTATATTGATTTAAGTACTATTCAGGTTTTATCACTTCGCTATCTGATTTTAACGAGTCAACCACTCTTTAAGTACCAGTGCTTCATTGTGCTCTTCATCTCTTGCGGCATATACCAATGTGACCGCACCCTTCTTCAATTGTTTGTTCAGCAGCGAAACCTGTTCCTTATTCTTTGTGAGTTCCTTGCGATACTTTTTTTGGAATTCTTTCCATTTGTCAGGGTCATGGTCAAACCATTTTCGGAGTTCGGTAGTGGGACTAATATCTTTTAACCACAAATCAATGGCGGCTTTCTCTTTTGTTAGTCCCCGCGGCCAAAGTCTGTCCACTAAAATACGTTTGCCATCTGCTTTAGACGACTTCGCATAGACTCTTTTGATGTTGATTTTCATTATTACTACACTATTTTGTCACCATTGCTCGCTATGTAGTATAAGGAATTATTCAAGATAAAAGTTTAGAGGATTGCCACTTTAATTGCTATTCTTATCACATTGGCTACTTTAGTGATGCTGATTTAAAAGAAATTAGCTGTCAAATATTATTTTGTGCTAAATGTTATTCATCACATTTTCAGTGACTCTATCGCATTTCTTAAATCCAAATTCAAAAACATTTTTATCAAAAGACAATTCATAAAGCTTTTCTCTTAGCATTTCCTTTGCACGGTGAAGACGTACCTTCACATTGGCAACGGTTAAATCCAAAATAACAGCAATTTCACCGTGGGTCATTTCTTCCACTTCTTTTAAAACATAGACCGTTCTATATTTAGTATCTAATTGATCAATGGCATTTTCCAATAGTTGTTTTGCCTCACTCTTAATCATCTTATCCTGCGGATTTAATTCACTTTTATCAGGCATTTGCAAAATAGTATTATCATCAATGTATGATTTCTCGTTGATGCTAAGCAGTTTACCCTTTTGTATTACCCTTGCCAGAGCATCGTTTATGCCTATTCGGGTAAGCCAGGTGGAAAAAGATGCATCTAATCTAAATTGATGCAAATTAGTGTAAGCCTTGAGATAGCTATTTTGCATCGTATCTTCAATTTCTGTATCATCTTTAAGGTAGCTTCTGATAACACGATACAGTTTTTGATTATTCCTTCTCACCAGTATTTCGTAGAGCTCTTTTTCTCCACTAAGTATGCGTTTGATGATTTCGGATTCCTTTAATTTTTGATTGCTGAAATCAATGATTTTTATAGCTTCCATCACTCTTTTTTACTTTAGATAAAGAACATCAAAAAAGGTTACAAAGTTTTGTAACCCTCGTTAACCTGAATCAATGATAATTTTGTCCTGTTTCTACCCTATCAACCTATCTGGCCTTGAAATCCAAGTTTATTCAACTATAAGCTTTCCTTTCATAACTATATGTATGGAACAATAATAGTTGGCGCTTTGGTTGACCACCATGTTCCAGGATTGATTCATGGGTAATTTGGATGAAGACCATTTCTTATTGCCTTCCTCGGTAATATCATGATCTGTGATGTCTTTGTTAATCCATTGTACGGTATCCCCTTTATGCAATTTCAATTCCGCTGGTTCAAACTTCATCTGTCGTATTACTACTGTATGGTAGGTAGATGTATTTTTTAGAGGGATTTCCTTTACACTATTTGCGGAAACCGGAGGTGCATTTTGCTCCTCCGGGTATCCATAGTTTTCTGCATCGCTCGGCTTTTCTGAGTGATTGGAACAACCATTTAAAAGAGCCAATGCAAATAGTAAGCAAATACTAATTCTCATCATTTTTATTTTGTGCTAGCTGTAAACATTTTTTGCACCATCTCCGCATGCGCCAGGTGAGTTTTCAGTGCGGGTACAACATTTCCAAGCAATTCCTTTAGTTCAGCGTTTTCTGTCTCAGGAATTAACAGTCCTTCAACTGCAGCAATAACGGCTTTGTGGTAAGAAACTTCGTTGTCAATGTATGCCTTATCAAAATCTTTAGCTGACTTTGATCGCAGCATTTTCTTGGTATTCTCCGCATCGGACAAAAGTTGATTGCTCACGGCATTGTCCATAGGTGTTACACCCAACTTGGTAGCGAGTGCCACGGCTTGTTTAATTACGGCTTGATGATCGTTAGCCATGGTTCTGGCAAACTGGAGGACGTCTGCATTCTTGGATTTGTTAATAGCAATTTGGGCAAAATCAATATCGATCTGGTTAGCTGTCACAGCTGCGTGGGCTACTTCAGGATCAGACAGTTTTGGGTTTTGTGCAATTACTAGCGTGGTCATCGCTAAAGACAATGCAATCACGCTAAAGATTAGACTTTTCGGCTTTTTCATTTTTTTTGTTTTTTAAAATTTAATTACTCATCTAGTCATTAGAGCAGGGCACATCAAAAAGGTTACAAATATTTCAAGTTTAGCTTGGAAATAAATAATACTGGATAAATATATCCACTATTAAAGAAAAAGATTACATTTGTTTGTAAAAACGAAGGCGGTTATGTTTTCAAAAGCCTGTGAATACGGAATACGGTCTGCCATTTACATTGCTGAACAAGCACTGGAATCTAAAAAATTAAGTTTAAGAACCGTTGCGGAAGCGATCGATTCGCCTGAAGCATATACCTCAAAAATATTACAACTACTTTCTCGTAGCCAAATCATTACTTCAGAGAAGGGTCCTACAGGTGGTTATTCGATGGATCGTACCAAATTAGAAAAGGTAACGCTAAGCGACATTGTGTTTGCTATTGATGGCGACAACGTTTATGAAGGCTGTGGTCTTGGGTTAAAAAGATGCAATGAAAAAAAACCTTGCCCGGTTCACTTTCAATTTAAAAAAATACGAAACGAGCTTAAGGAAATGCTCGAGACCACTACCCTACTTGATCTAGCCTTGGGAATGAAAAATGGCGTATCGGTTTTGAAGAGATAAAAAAAATTTAAACTTAAAGTGGACAAAACGATCTACTATTATCAGCAAAATGGAAAGTAATAATTTGTTAGGTGAAGGCGGGATAATTATCACTCTTGGATTGATCATACTACCAGTAGTAGCAGCCTTGTTGATTGTCATATATAAAATATATGGCATCGTTGATACTCTTAAACGAAAAAAAGAATTAGAGAGATTCAAGGACACGCTAAAAGGATTGAGTCCTCAGGAAATTCAACAACTAGAACAAAGAAAAAAAGAACTGGGCTTCGTTTTGTCAAATAATGAATTAGCCGGTAATGTAATACGCTCGGATAGCAGAGGATTAATTGATAACATCAGTAGTGCAGAAGAAATTCGGTTTGTTGAGAAGAAGAAAAAAAGTCAACCACGTCCGTACATAGAGCCCCCCTTAACAAAACTTATTCTATGGTTCCTTGGTTGCGCAGTGTTCTGGCTTTTATTCGGTACTACGATTGGTGAGTATGTAGGTATTAAGTTCGTTGCACCTGATGTGGATCATATCAGTTGGCTAAGTTTTGGCCGTTTACGTCCTGTACACACCAATTCAGTCTTCTGGGGTTGGGCTTCCATGGCTATGATGGGCCTCGCCTACTATGTAGTTCCACGAATAAGCAATACGGCATTAGCCAATATTAAAATGGGCTACTATTCACTTATTCTTATCAATGCTTCGGTCGTTCTTGGAACCTTAAGCTTGATGGCGGGCATTAATAATGGGGGTGGTGAATATCGCGAATACATTTGGCCGGTGATGGCTTTATTTGGTGTGGGAATTATTATTTCGTTAGTAAACTTTCTTAATACGATTGCCAAAAGAAGCACGAAAGAAATTTATGTTTCGAACTGGTATCTGATATCAGCCATGATGTTCCTGCTGGTGATTGCTGTTGTTGCCTACTGGCCAACCTGGCAAACCGGATTAGCTGAAACTATTGTGCAGGGCTATTACATGCACCAAGGTGTAGGGATGTGGTTCATGCTGTTTAGTTTGGGATTGATGTATTATTTCCTACCCCAACAACTTAACAAACCTATCTATTCCTATAGCTTGGGTATTCTTGCCTTTTGGGCGCAGATTCTTTTTTATACACTAATCGGTACCCATCATTTTATCTTTAGTGCTATTCCGTGGTGGTTGCAAACCGTGGCCATTGTAGGTAGTGCAGGTATGGTGATACCTGTGGTAGCAGGAACGACTAACTTTCTGATGACATTCAAAGGTTCGTGGAACAAACTATCAGGCAGCTACACACTTCCATTTTATTTGATTGGGATCATTTTCTATTTCACGGGTTCCCTTCAAGGTACTGCGGAAGCGTTTCGGTTTACCAATCTGATTTGGCATTTCACTGATTTTACGGTAGCTCATTCTCATCTCACCATGTATGGTATCATTTCCTTTATGTTATGGGGTTTTATCTATACGCTTGTGCCAAGGCTAACAGGAAAAGAACCTTCGCAGATATTAGTGGGTGCTCATTTTTGGCTGGCATTAATTGGATTACTGTTCTACACATTTCCTCTTATGTATGGTTCCACCTTACGGGGATTAATGTGGATGGATGGAAAACCATTTATTGATAGCGTAGAACTAATGGCGCCTTTTTGGTTGTGGCGTGCCATAGGTGGATCGTTGATGTGGTTATCACATATTCTTTTTGCATACAATTTTTATGTAATGGTGAACCGCAAAAAAGAAATAAGTATACCTACATCGCCTGCAGAAATTTTAAAAGCAAAAGAAGAATTGGAAAAACAAGTGTGAAAGAAATTATCATAACGTAAAATGGATTTTTTTAATAATCATATAAAACTCTTTGGTACCGCGTTAGTGCTTTTTGTTGGGTTAACCATTATGGTAGCCATACTGCCCGCTATTAACAATCAACAAAATAATGCTCCCCTACCGAATGCTGTTGAGTTAAGTGAAGAAGCGTTTTTAGGGAAACAAAGTTTTATTTCCAACGGATGCGTAGCCTGCCACACGCAGCAAGTTCGTAATGTAGATATGGACAAGGTATGGGGCAATCGTCCTGGAATTGCAGCAGACTATGCCGGCATTACGCGCACCAGTCTCTGGATCAATACGGCTACGTTAATGGGCACAGAAAGAACGGGTCCCGATTTAACCAATGTGGGTTCACGTCAACCAAGTGCAGCGTGGAACTTATTGCATTTGTACCAACCAAGAGCAGTAGTTGATCAATCTATTATGCCCGCATACCCCTGGTTATTTGAAACTAAAAATAATCTGGCAGAAACTGATGTGGAAGTAATTGTGCCCGATGAGTTCAGAAAAAAAGTTACTGGAAAAATAGTAGCCACTAAAGAAGCGTTGAATCTGATTGCATACCTGCAAAGTTTAAAGCAAACTCCCTTGCCCGATGGGAAACCGACTGCTGAATTTTTATATAAAAAACAACAAGAAAGTTCTTCTCCTAAAAATGAACAAACCTCCCTGTTACCCGATGGTCAACTACTGTACACCAATAATTGTCAGGCATGCCATCAGGCCAATGGCGAAGGATTGAAAGGAGCTTTTCCACCTCTTAAAGGAAGTGCGATTGTAACAGGAGAAGACCTTGAATTATTTGTGAACATCATCATGCTTGGGTATGATGCAAGACCGGAGTATGCCTCTATGAATGCCGTGGGGACAGACAATAATCTGACACCCGAAGAAGTGACCGCTATCATCAATCACGAGAAAACAAGTTGGGGCAATACTGCTAAACCTGTTACCCTGGAAGAGGTGAAAAAGATAATTGAATTTATAAAAACAACTGCTAAAAAATAAAAGTATGGAAACAACTGAAGTTTGGTTACCAACACTGATTGTTGGTACACCCCAAGAAGGCCGGGAACTTGCTATTAAAATGGCGCGCAAAAGTATAGCAGCAATTCAAACTGATGCTGAGACCCGTAAAAAGTTGCGCTCTGCTTACGCGACTGATACAGCCCAGCTCATTACCTCTGCACACGTAATCGCCACGGAATTTCAAACCATTGCTGCGGCTAATAACTATTGGAAAAAATGAAAAGGCTAATAAAATACGGTAGCCTCCTATTGTTCATTTTGTTGACCCATAGTAATTCATGGGCGTGCGAGGTTTGTAAAAAACAACAACCAGAGATTACGCAAGGTCTCACCCACGGGGGCGGACCACAGAGTAACTGGGATTGGGTGATCATTGCTGTGATCTCTGCTATCACACTGTTGACACTGATTTATTCTGCAAAGTATTTAATCAAGCCACAAGAAGACGAAGCAACCCACATCAAACAATCGATTTTAATCTCTTTGGAAAATGAGTGATGATAAAAGTAAAATTTTGCTTTTTGTTGACGATGAAATTCAACCCATTGCCGAGCTGACAACGCCTGTACAATTCGAATTGGACACCAGTAAATTGACAGATGGTGAACACGTTTTGAAAATCATAAGCAAATCATCTTCTGGTAGAGAAGGAATAAGAAAAATCAATTTTATAGTTCGAAACGGACCAGCAATAGCGTTGGAAGGTTTGCGCGAAAATGAAGTGGTAGATGGTATTATACCTTTAATGATTAATGCGTATGACAAAGGCAATCAAAGGAAATTTATTATTGAAGGAAGCGAAACCCCGCAAAGCATTCCAAGCTGGTTGTGGATTTTATTAATCGCCTTTATGGGATGGGCGGCCTATTATTTAATAACGAATTTTAGTGTAAATATCCGATGATGAATCACGTGGAAAAGGACATCAGTACTCTGGAAGATATTAAACTATTGGTCGATAGCTTTTATGGCAGAGTTCGACAAGATAACCAGTTGAAAGATATTTTCAACGAAAGGATACAAGACCGCTGGCCGCAGCACCTGGAAAAGATGTATCGCTTCTGGCAAACCGTGTTGTTGGAAGAGCACACGTATTATGGAAGCCCCTTTGTGCCCCATGCGAAACTGCCGGTACAACTGGAACATTTTGAACGATGGATAGAATTATTTGGTGAAACTGTTGACGAGCTTTTTAAAGGAGAAAAAGCAACACGAGCCAAATGGCAGGGCGAACGAATGGCTGAAATGTTTCATTCCAAAATTGAATACTATAAGAATAACACTGCAACACCTATACTATAATTAATTAAACGAGTAAGAATATGATTGAAGGCCTCCCACAAATGGTAATTCTCCACACCGGAAAATCGCTCAAAGTTTTACACGTAACAGGAAGCGAAGGAATGAGCATGCCTGAACATATCAGTACAAAAGAAGCTGTCATCATCATCCAAAAGGGTTCAGCAGTAATTACGATGAAAGGAAACGACTATCCATTACAGGAGCACGAGTCTATGATTATACCGGGTGGCGAAAAGCATACGTTACGGATAACCGAAGATTTTCAAGCGCAGGTAATCATGGAAACGGATTCACACATAAAATTTATCAACTCATAAAATATAAATGATATGGAAATAAATGAACATCAAATCATTGGCGAATTGGTAGCAAACGACTACCGCACGGCCTCAGTATTTAAAAATTATGGTATCGACTTCTGTTGTCAGGGCAACCGGACCATTGCCGATGCTGTCGAGAAGAAGAAATTAGATACCCAAGCCGTACTGCGCGATCTGAATTCTGTAGCAGAAACAAAAGATGCAACAACAGATTTTAATTCCTGGCCACTGGACTTGCTGGCGGATTATATCGAGAAAAAACATCACCGATATGTAGAAGCAAAGTCATTGGAGATAAAACCCTATTTAAACAAGATATGCAGCGTGCATGGCGAACGTCATCCTGAGTTGTTTGAAATACAACAACAGTTTAATGCGTCTGTGGGTGAACTTGCTGCGCACATGAAAAAAGAAGAATTTATTTTATTTCCTTTCATTCGCAAGCTGGCAAAAGCTAGCCTCGAAAATGCGCTCATCGATGCACCCTCATTTGGTACGATACAAAATCCAATTGTCATGATGCACCAGGAACACGAAACCGAAGGCGATCGATTCCGGAAAATAGAGGCGTTAAGTAATAACTATACGCCACCGGATGATGCGTGCAACACCTACCGGGTTACATTTGCCTTACTCAATGAATTTGAACAGGATTTGCACCTGCACATTCATTTGGAAAACAATATTTTGTTTCCTAAGTCCATTGAACTGGAGAAAGAATTATTAGCGAGTAATGTTGTGTAAGATTCAATGATAATGGAATAAAATGGATATCGCGAAAAGCATTTTAGACTATTTTGAAAAGTACGGCCATACCTCCCCTGAAGTTGCTCCCGAAGGTTTATGCCCTGTTTGCTGGGGGCAGCAGGAATATGATCGGAAAATCAGAACTTTATTTAAGGACAAACAAATTGATGTGAATAATCATCAGGATAAATACCTGATCGTTCAGGATTTCCTCAAAAAACACATAGAGGGCATTCACATAAAACAAGGAAAAATTGAGACGTGTCCACGCTGTACAAATAAACGAATAAGAATTAAAAAGTGAACGAACCTATACATCGAAACGAAGCGCTCCAACCCCTTAGCCGAGAGCATCATCAAGGCTTATTACTTTGTTGGAAAATCAGAACTGGGTTCAGTAAGAAAATTGAAACCAGCCTTATAAAATCGTATGCGGATTGGTTTTATAAAAATCATTTACTTCTCCATTTCGAAGTGGAAGAAAAACATGTATTCTCCATTTTAGGAAATGATCATGAATTAGTGAAGAGGGCTTTAGCCGAGCATCGAAAACTAAGACGTTTATTTGAAAATGAAACTGAAGTAACTAAAAGTCTTGGATTAATTGAGGAGTTGCTGGAGTCACATATACGGTTTGAGGAGCGAGTACTTTTTAATGAGATTCAAAAAATAGCAACGCAAAAGGAACTTGAAGAAATGGAGTTGATGCATGCAGGATTGGATAGCGGTAAGGAACCTGCCGAATGGAAACAAGAATTCTGGAAATAGATTTTGAAAATGAAGCTGACCCGCAAATTTGATATCAGCATTACTGTATTTCTGCTTAACGAAAAGCACACCATCCAAACCTATCAGGGAGAGTATCGAAACCTGATGGCGTTGCTATACGATAAATTCTACATGGAAGATTTTGGAGAATGTAAAGGAATAGGCCGATGCGGCACGTGTCATATCCACATCCTCAATGATGCTGAACTGGTAAACAAAGAAAATGCAGGCAATGAAAATACAACACTCGCCAAAATGGACTGCGTGCAATGGAACAGTCGCTTGGCGTGCCAGATAATTATCGATCAAAAATTGGATGGGGTTCAGGTTAAGGTTGAGAGTAGCCGCCTGGTGATGAATGATGAAGATTGAATTAGTGAAAGCCAACGCTAAAAAACTTTCTATTAAGATTTGGTAAGCTGCCTATGTGAGGCACTCCAGCAGACAAGCCTGCTGCCAAACTAACATAACGCTCTCCATTATATAACTTTTTTCTTTGGATCTTTCTAACCCGCTGTTATATGATATATGTGCAGATCAAATAAGTGTTGATTAATAGCATGATAAAAAGGTTTGTATATTACTTTGATTTTTAGTAAGTCCACACCTGATTTGATAAGGTCTCAAGGGATGAATCAATCGCCTCCTTTTCATTTCTACTCTTATTGAACAGCCCGTTTGCCATCAATCCTAATAGTTCAACATGCTTTTCACTATCTGAAATCCACAACGTTATTTTGGTGCTATTCCCACTCAATGTATACTCCCCTTTCAGGATGGGGAGTTGGGTGTTGCCATCCAGCAGGCACATCGTCCAACCCCGACAGTTTCCATAACGAAGCAGCGTTCCATCTTCTAACTCAAATCCACCTTTTACTTTCTTGGCTGTCCATTCCGATTTGTCAGTTTCTGATCGGAAAATGATAACGTCTTTTTCATAATCAATGTGACTGATTTTATTATTGAATTTAAATGTCAACTCTCGCGGTCCTGTCATGTTAAGCATGATGTCCTTCTCAATTTCTTCGTTGGTTGCAACAAACTCATGAAGCCGAATATTAAGTTTTGCTTTTCCTGAGTAGGTAACACCTTTTGTGTCATAATTCTGCGAACAGCATGTGAATATGATAGCCAGTAAAAAAGGGATCACTCCTTTCATCGTTCTCAGACTTTTAAGTTTTAGTACATTAAATTAAAGAATGCTTGATTTGTTCTCCATCTTTTATTTTTCCTGAATACCAGCTCGATAGATGGCTTCCTTTCTTTAAATATAAGCAGGACTTTTACTTATTCTGCTAACAATATTCTCTCTTTAGATATTTCATTCAAAAGAAGGCGTATGATAGTTACCTTAGCAGAGAATTGAAACTTATTGACATGGCGACAAATATCGAAATTGATCAAGGAATAAGAAGAGAGTGGGTCGATCGATTGATTATCGATCCTTCCAAGCAGTTTATCAACAACAGTACTGCGGGTATTGTGTTGTTTTCATCTGCTTTGTTGGCGCTGCTTATCTCTAATTCTACATGGGCTGATGAATATTATTCCCTATGGAAATATCAATTTAGTATAGGCTTTGAGGGATTTATGATCAGCAAGGATTTGCACCATTGGATTAACGATGGATTGATGGCGGTGTTTTTTTTTGTGGTTGGCCTCGAACTAAAACGTGAAATTATTGGAGGTGAGTTGAGTAATCTAAAGTCTGCAGTCCTACCAGTTGTGGCTGCCATAGGGGGAATGATTTTTCCTGCAATTATTTACTTATCATTAAATGGGTCAGGTGCTGCATCCGAAGGATGGGGAATACCGATGGCCACAGATATTGCATTTTCCTTAGGTGTTTTGTATTTGATTGGTGATCGAGTGCCTATATCGCTTAAGATATTTCTTACTGCCTTGGCCATTGCAGATGATATTGGTGCTGTTTTGGTCATTGCTTTTTTTTATAGCTCGGAAATAAACTTGGTTAGCCTTGGCACTGGGGCTATTTTTCTCGCTATCCTCTGGGTAGCCAATTGGATAGGTGTTAGAAACACAATATTCTATGCAGTTATCGGAATCGGTGGACTTTGGCTGGCCTTTTTAATGTCAGGCGTTCACGCAACCATTGCCGCCATGCTCGCTGCTTTTGCAATACCAGCATTGCCTAAAGTGAAAGAAGAAAAATTTTCCGATCACATGGAGTTCCTTGTGGCTAGATTTAAAAATGCTGACCCCAATAATGTAAGGACATTAACAAAGGAACAATTTACAATTTTAACGGAGATTCGGTCTTATTCTAAAAAGGCTTTAACCCCTTTGCAACGCCTTGAGGATAGTCTTCATCCAGTTGTAGTATTTGTTATAATGCCCATTTTCGCATTCAGTAATGCTGGTGTAACCTTGTCGGATGACTTTCTATCGCAGTTGATAAGCCCAGTGTCGCTGGGAATAATGTTTGGATTGTTATTAGGAAAAGTAATAGGTGTGGTTGGATCAACTCAATTAGTAATGAAAATAGCAGGAATAGGACTTCCAAAAGGTATGACTAATCTGCATTTACTTGGTGCGGGATTTTTAGCTGCTATTGGATTTACAATGTCTCTATTTATCTCGGGTCTTGCCTTTAAGCAGGAGTATCTTAGCGATCAGGCAAAGATTGGTATTCTAACCGCATCTCTAATTGCTAGTATTGTTGGTTACTTCATAATTAAAAAAGCATGCAGTTTATCTAAACTTTGAACGGCAAGTGAAAGAGCCTAGATCGCCCTATTAAAAGTCCATCATCCAGTAAGCCGAAAGTAATGGTTATGCTATAATCCAAGCACCTGAAACCGCCACTCCAATGAGTGTCATCATTCCAATGGTTTACTCCTGCCAACGCACAGCCCCTTAGAATGCTCAAAATGAGTGCAATTTAAAGATGGTATTATTTCATTAATTTGTAATTTGATATTCCGGGCAATCAATTCGCAACTCCGAATTTTCCAGTTCTTTATTAAGCAGCTTACAAAAGTGAGGTTGTTTTCCTTTCCCTGGTTTAAAATGGGCACACGACAAACACATTCGCTGAATTGTAACCACTCCCGTTTTATTCAAATGATGAATAACCCCCATCAAGCTAAGCAATAGATTTTCCTTATCGTCAGCATTTAGTTTGTTAATGGGTACTTGTATCTGATTTGTAAATGCAGCCGTTCGCTCGGCAATGTTTTTGCCTTTTTTTGTCAAATGAATAATGTAACTTCTTGTGTCATTTTGCTCATGAGCTTTTCTAATAAGTTTTTTTTGCTCAAGCGACTTTACTGTGTCACTGATCGTTGGTTTCGTCATATTAAATTCATCAGCCAAATAGGTTATTTTTCTTTTTTCATCACTATGGTGGAGCAAGAAAATGAGTACCTGAATTTGTATTGGACTCAACGAAAGTTCCTTACTTTCATTCCAAAGCAATACCCGAAAAGCCTGTGAGATGCGTTCCAGCGCGGCAATGATCCGGCTGTCTGTACTTTGGTTTTGTTGGTCGAGGTTGAAAGGCGATTTATTCATAAATATTTACTAAAAAAATACTCACTCAGTTTATTTTCAATCGTTTCACTATCTATGTGTCCAAACCACTGCAAAAGTATTTTCATGCTGCTGCTAAATAGAATAAAGGTAGGCGTTCCGCGCAACAAATTAGTAGCAAAAGTGAACCCACACTTCTGGTAATGATTGAAATAGTTTTGAAGTGCCAGTTTGGCTTCCTCTAATTCAGGTTTTGAAACACCACTAAATTGAGGATGATTTGAAATAACTGTGTCTATATAACCCGGTGTGAGCATCTCTTCTTTGACAACTATCGTATCGATCAGTACTGGAAAAGGGATTTGAGTTTCCCACGTGAGGTTATTCGCATCAAATGTTTTTTTCGTTTCGCCTATCAAAATATTCTTCTCGATGAGGAGTTTTGTATTTTCTTCTGTATTTAATTCAAAATCCTCGAATGCAGTTGATAGGGCAAAACATGATAGCTTGTCCTGAAACTTAGTATGCAAACTTATGAGTTGTGGAAAGCCCTGTAGAAAACAACCCGGACAGTTCACTTGAAAAACCATCATCAGATTTAGCTCAGCAGGTTTAAATGAGCCTTGCAATACGTTAGAATACTTTAGATCAAAAGTCACTGGCAATTTTTAAGTTCAATGATACAATACCCCTTGTCATCAATGCTTTGGATCATCTCATCGGTTGCCTGCTCAATATGACAAAAAGTGCATTCTTCTGACGTAAGTTCATACCCCACAATAGATTTACTTTGTAAGTATTCTTTCCCGTATCCATAAATTATCGTTTCGTTTTTTTGAGAATCAGGAACCATAATATCAAAATTCATTATTGTTCCGTTCTTCTTCTTCACATAAGTATCCCAAACTGCTACTTTCATTTCGATTAGATTTTAGTAAAATAGCTGGATTAGATTTTGTGTCATAACCCAGCTATTTTAAAATGTTAAAATTCATTCTTATTGATATACGGGTAGGTCCAAAGGATAACCGTTAACGTCACGGCTTTAAACCAGGCAGCATACATTTTTTCCACTGTTTCAGCATCATGTCCTTTTTTAGTGAGGAATTCTTTGATTGTTGCGGTAATTGGAAAAATGAATGCAACCAGGTACCGATAATGAATGATCGGCACTGCCTCTGCCCCATCGGTTTTATTTTTCTTTGTACTGTGATGACGCAACGCGATTTCGTGCTGATAATTAAGCCAATCCTGATCGTACGGCTTGTTGCATAAATCCATAATCCACTGACCAAAACGTATCTTAACTGCCCCCAGATAATCCATGTCAGGTTTGCCACCCTTCCCGAAGTAGTGAACTAAGTGTTCGTTGCCTCCTACAAATCCATACCATAAATCAAGTATTTCATTTGTTTGATCTTTTAGTACCCCTCCTGCTAGCCTTAGATGTTTCTCGTCATCATCAGAAAAGAGAACGGTTTTTTTTAATAGGTCCAAGTCAGCTAGTGATATTGGTGATTTCTCAACCTGTCCATACGTGTAACCTTTAATTTTTTCCATGGTGTTAAGGGTTTTAGTAAATAATCTCAAATATAGTTAGGATTCCTAACTATACAAGATGGCACTTTGATTTCTTCCAGATACACAGCAAATCAGGCCTTTACGATACGAAAAACTGAGGCGCCACCACTACGGTTTACTACGTAGCATCGAGAAAAAGTACAGACGAGCCAGACCTACCAAGGAAACGGTAATCAAATATCGGAAAAAAACTATTCTTAAAAGATGATGCGTATCTCTCCTATGCTTCCTTGGATATGGATAGCTTTCATATCTATCTCAACATGTTTAATTATCTTATTAAAAAACAGATGATATCACTAAGCTCTTGCATTCGAGGATATTTGCAATGGCTTATTTTAGCCTACTCACAATCAAATCACCATCTTCCAACTGGCGGATAGAACTATTTATCAACAGTACCTTCTGACTCATTCTTTTTTTTAAACGCAACAGAAGCCAGCATGGCAATGGTCAGGATAAAAACGATTAATATCAATGATAAATCAATCGGAATTTTGTAAAAGTCCGTGATACACATTTTTACACCGACAAAAATTAGAATGGCTGAAAGTCCATACTTTAGATATTGGAAATACTTTTCGATACCCGATAAAGCGAAATACAAAGACCGTAGACCTAAAATAGCAAATACGTTGGACGTATAAACAATAAAAGAATCATCAGATATGGCAAGTATTGCAGGTATTGAATCCACAGCAAAAATCAAATCGGTCGCTTCGATAAGAATTACAACCAGAAACAATGGAGTGGCCCATAATTTTTTATCACGTTTTACAAAGAACCGATCACCTTCATAAGAATTCGTGAATGGAAAAATTCTTCTAGCTAATTTCACCAAAGGATTTCGTTCGGGCTCCAGTTTAATATCGCCAGAAGTTAACATTCGAATTCCCGTAATAACGAGGAATCCTCCAAAAATATAAATCAGCCAGTGAAACCGGTGAATTAGTTCGATGCCTGTTAAGATAAAAATTACTCTCATTACCAGCGCTCCCAAAATACCCCAGAATAATACTTTATGCTGATAGCGTGCTGGCACCTGGAAGTACGAGAAGATCATAATCATAACAAAGATGTTATCAATGCTTAATGATTTCTCGATCAAGTATCCGGTAAAGAACTCAATGGCTTTGTCTTTATCGAAATAATAATATATAAACAGGTTAAAGACCATCGCTAATGCTATCCACACGCCTGTCCAAGTAAGCGCTTCTTTCACCCCTACTTCGTGTGTTTTACGGTGAAACACCCCAAGATCCAAGGCAAGCATCCCAAGCACAAACAGATTAAATGCGCTCCATAAGATCACAGATTCACTCATATTTTATAATTTTTAAAGACGTAAAGTCCTAACATAGGAATATTGCTAAGATAAATAGGTAACTGATCTAGTTTATTTGACTCAATCGCTTAGTTAAGATAGGCAGCTGATGTTCTATTACTTGTATTTAATGTTTTAGAAGTAAATACAAGTGCCTGAAGAACCAATAAAATAACAAGGATAACAGCGGAAGCGAATTGTATTGACGCTTTACCTGAGGCATATAATATTTCGGCCTTACCCATAATTAATTTGGACTCCTCTAATTGAATAGTAGCTAGTTCACTCAATAGAACCAATGCTTTGTTTGCATTATTCAATTTATACTCCAGATTAGGTGAAGGGGTAGATTCAAGATCGTCAAGAGTTTTTAACAACTCAGTAAATTTTATATTCTCGCTTTCTGTAAGTTTAGTTTTTATATAAGCATTACTCAATGCATTGTTGGCTGAAACCAAATTACTAATTCTCGTATTTGCGTTATCCTCATTTACCTCAGATCCGTTCAGTACCTCCTTTATTTGATAGACATTGTTCATCATTTTTAAAATATAATCTTCTACGAGTAATCTATCTTCGTACATTGTACTAATCGCATTTTTAACCTTTTCCGTGTGATCGCGATCGATATAGTTACTAAATAAAACGAGAAGGCAAAGTACGAAGAGTGCCCCTGAGGCGACCATTTTGTTTCTTACGCTATATGTCCATTTCATAATCTGAGAATATAATTAATCTACTTTTTATCGAACTACCAAAACTCGAGCGCCTTCCTTATTCTGTTGTCGCATTGAGATCAACATGCCTGTAACAAAATAATTTACAGTATACAATTGTGAAAGAGGGCAAATAACCAGAAAAGTATCACTATACATATTAACAAATAATTGATTCTTGGTTTTTCTTTATCCTGTATTAATCGTTGACATTGCATAGACTTCTTCAATTAAATTGTTGTTTATAAAGAGAAGCGATTTAGTATGAACCCCCTCCTCATTGTAAATTTTAAATTGACCTTCGCGGCTGCCTTGTACAAAATAACCTTCACTTAATAATTTTCCATTGCGATGGTAACAGGCAAACCGTCCATGAATCACTCCATTTTTATAACTTTCTTCCAGCATTAATTCACCCGTGTCATAGAATTCCTGCCATTGTCCGTGTTTTTCATTTTGCGAATAATGGCCTACCGAAATTAAGACAGCATGCTTATTGAATTCTTTCCATCTTCCCTCCTTCTGATGATTTTTTTTCTTGCGAAATAGTGTGTCAAACATATTCAATGATTAATTGTAACTACAAATATTCTTCGCAATGCCAAATTCCTTCATTTTTTTCAGGTAGTTGACACCTGTCAACCTTAACACAATTCATACAAAGACCTCTCTGTGTTGAAATGAGTTTAGAAGCACTCGCATCTTCTTCTTCCATTTGATATAATTCACATTGGACTATAACCTTACTCGTAGCCATACGATAGGTACAATCACCTGATAGAGCACAATTAGTACAAATCCCTTTTAGCTCTAGTTCTATTAAATGTTTTATTTTTTCTTGTATAGCCATGGCGTGTTTCCCTCTGGATATAATCCAAAACACGTACCATTATTAATCCTTGAATGGAGCCTGATTAGGTAGAAACGATTTTTATTGCGTGTTGAGATTCGAATCAGTGGTACATTTTACCCCACTAAGCTGAACTGTATTTTTTCAATTTATCTCTCAGCGTTTTCCGATCAATACCCAGACTAAGGGCAGTTTGAGAAATATTATTCTTATTCGCAGCCAATGCATCTTGAATGTATTCACGCTCCACATCCACAAGTTTGCGATCAAGTCCTCTTGTTCGTTTTCCTGAAAATCGAAACAACTCCGGAAGATCAGGTATGTCAATGGTGCTGTCTTCCGACAGGATGACGACCCGATGAATTAGATTTTGGAGTTCCCGGATATTACCTGGCCAGGCATATTCTTTTAACGCCTGTATAGCTTTTCCTGTAAACTTCATTGGAGGTTTGCCCAATTCTTTGACATACTTTGCCAGGAAGAACTGAATCAGTTGAAGTATATCGTCCCCTCGTTCGCGCAGTGGAGGTAAATCTATAGTGATGATATTCAAACGATAATATAGATCCTCACGGAACAATCCTTTTTTCACTAACTGCATGAGGTCAACATTGGTAGCAGCCGTTACCCGCACATTAACTTTCAACGTTTTTTTGGAGCCCACCATGTAAAACTCTTTCTCCTGAAGTACGCGTAAGAGCTTTGCCTGCATGGCCAGACTGGTATTACTAATTTCATCTAGAAAAATAGTCCCTCCATCTGCAGTCTGGAAAAAGCCTGCTCTTGTTTCTGTCGCTCCTGTAAAGGCTCCTCGCACATAACCAAAGAGCTCGCTTTCCAACAGTGAATCTGGGATTCCCCCGCAATTAACCGGTACAAAAGGCGCAGCCGAAGCCGAACCTCCGTAATGTAAAGCTCTTGCTACCAATTCTTTTCCTGTTCCACTTTCCCCATAAATTAATACAGTAGCATTGGTGGATTTCGCTTTGTTTATGGTATTAAAGATTTTTTGCAATCCATCTGAATCTCCAATAATTCCGAAATTTTGGTTGGGTGATGTATCTGCTTTTCCTCTACTATTCTTTGTTTTGCTCAACACTCTATCCACAGCATCAAACAATTCATCATCGGTAAAAGATTTCACCAGATATTCTTCTGCACCAATCTTAATGGATTCAACAGCGCCTTGAATAGATGGAAAGCCAGTGACCACAAGAATTCCAATTCCGCTGTAATTTTCGGATGTGTGGCGAACTAATTCGATGCCATTCTCACCAGGCATTTTTAAGTCGGTGATTAAAAGGTCAATGGTTACTGATGCTAATAACTTAATAGCTGATTGTACATTATTTGCAGTATAAATTTGATAGCCTTTCGACTGAAGGTTTCGCTTGATTAGCTCCACGCTTTCGGGGGAGTCATCAACCACTAATGCATTGATGTTACTAAACTCTTTTTTCCTTTTCATATCATTTTTTGGTCTGCTTCAACGGTAATGAAATTTCAAATCTTGAACCTTTTCCCAAAACACTAGTAACCTTTATTCTACCCATGTGTTCCTCAATAATTCCATGAACTACGGAAAGCCCTAACCCTGTGCCTTGCCCTACTGGCTTTGTTGTGTAGAAAGGTTCGAATATTTTTTTTCTCACTTCGGCAGACATTCCGCTTCCAGTATCGCTTACGATAAGACTAACATGTTTGTCTTTATACTTGGTTTCAACTGTTACCTTTCCGCCACCTGCTAAAGCATGAATCGCATTTGTAATCAGATTTACCAACACTTGACTCATTTGAACCGGATCAGCTTGGATGAATGGCAACCCTGGATCAAGTTTCTGCACAATCTTTACACCCCCTCGCTGGTAACGAACATCAATAAAGTATAAAATGTTAGAAATGACAGTGTTGAGGTTCACCGAATTGATCTGTCTAGGCATTTGCCTGGAGAAGATCATAAGTTTCTTAATGATCTCGCGTGTATAGAGTGATGCCTTAATAATGCGGTCAATGTCACTTTCCTGTTGTTCACTTAATGCTCCATTTTTCTTAATCAATTGAGCAAAACCCAAAACTCTTCCTACTGGTTCATTTAATTCGTGGGCTATTCCGGCAGATAGTTCCCCGACAAAAGCCAATCGTTCCGAGTGCTGCAATTGCAATTCCAGGTGTTTACTGGCCTCCTCGGCATTCGCACGTTTTATAGACAAAGCCAATTCCCTTGCTATAATCTTGATTAGGTTTTTTTCCTCTTGAAGAAACAAGTTTCCTGAATTTATTTTTTTGGGGATTGTTCTGTATCCGACTCTCAGAATACCAACCTTTTTTTTGCCAGTTCCAATAGGAGTAGAGATTTGATGTTTACATTTTTCAAATCCCCTTGTCGAATATCTTGCTTTACCTTCCGTAATACTAACTTCAGCATAGGTAGGAAATTGCATGGCGGTAGGAAGAATTTCCAACGTCTTGGTCAAAATTGCTTTTACATCCTTACCTCCCTGCAACGCAACTTTTGATAGATCATAAAGACACCTTAGTTCTTTTACTCGTTCTCTGAGTTTTTGGCCGGCTGTAATCATAGTATTTGTTTTCAATCGTTTAAAGTTATAAAGACATCTGGATTATTATTCCAGTTTGAGTTTTTAAATTTTTACTGTAGGGGAGAAATTACCCATTGGATATTATTGAACCACTCTGCTTTTTATTAAAGCCAATTTCCTTCATGATAGACGTGAATTTTATCTGGCATGGATAGTGTCTTAACCTACTTGTGGAATGAGGATATTTAATAACACTAGGGCTTCGAAAATTATAAAGATTTGAAATTATGAAAACTAAAAATGCGATTGGACTTGATAGCAACAAAGCCAAACAACTGGCTGAAAACCTGAACGAACTAATAGCAAACTATTCAGTCTTTTATCAGAATACTCGAGGTTCACATTGGAACGTAAAAGGTGAAAAGTTTTTTGAGCTTCCCGTAAAGTTCGAAGAATTGTATAACGACCTGCTATTGAAAATAGACGAAGTAGCCGAAAGAATTTTGACACTAGGTCATGCTCCAAATCACAACTTCACTGACTACGCGCAGGTATCAAAAATCAAGGAAAGCAAGGAAGTGAGTGATGGCACTGAATCTGTTAGTAACATTTTGGAGTCACTTAAGATAATCATAATCCTTCAGCGAGAAATACTTGCGATATCAGCTGAAACGGGTGATGAAGGAACAAATGCACTAATGAGTGAATATATCCTGGCGCAGGAGAAATTGGTTTGGATGTACTCGGCATTTCTAGATCGATAAATAAAGGGATTTGAAAGATTAAATTAAAAAAAACTATGACTAAATCAAATTGGAAAGCACGATGGAATGGCATGATAAAGAATGGCTATGGTAGTAGATCGTTTAACAATTTTATGGGGCCATATAACTTCGCTTCACGTGTCGAAAATGGTAATGGCGATAATCCTGAGCAATTGATTGCAGCCGCTCATGCGGGCAGTCTTTCCACATATCTCACGATGCTATTGGCGCAGGAAGGGTTATGGCCAACCAATATTAATACAACCGCAGTTGTCACCCTTGACAAGGATCATATAGGCCCCAGTATTATCAAAATTGATTTAGACTGTAAAGTCAGCTGCGAGGGATTAAGTGAAGAAAGGCTTGAAAAACTTGCATCTATTGCTAAAGCAAAATGCCCTGTTTCAAGACTCTGTGAAGGAGGTACTGCCAATATTACACTTACTGTTTCAAGTGTCCCGGTGATTTCGTTATCACTTAATTAACAACATGCTTTGATTACACTTCCCACTGCAAATGACAGATATAGTTTGCAAGGCGTGTTAAAACATTTATATCAACCTAATTAAACGCTAATACAATGAAAATTAAAATTCAAGAACTATCCTTCCAGGCGAGCATTAGATTAATTGAATTCACTGAAGGTAAGGTTAAAAGTCTTTATCAATACAATAATGAAATTACAGAAGCTCATGTGATTTTAAGAGTGGATAGGTCGGGCACGAACCATGACCGATTTTGCCAAATCAGGTTAACAATTCCGGGAAATGATATTATCGCAAGCAAGCAATGTCAAACATTTGAGGAATCTATTATAAAAACGTGTGAAGCAATAAAAAAGCAACTTGATGGAAAGAGTAATTTCCAAAAGGTTTTTCCAGAAAAGCACAATAATATATTCCAAAAAACTTAAAGTGAACGTATAACTATGAAAGACCGGAGCGCCTATTTGTTTATCAACCAAGAACATGCAACTAAGCAGATGATTTTCAGGCTGGAAAATTATAAAGATAAAAAGTGTTGCGTAGTTGCTGTTTCAAACAATGCTGTAACAATGGCAAAGGAACTTGTCAGAAAATTGAATGCTGATTTGTTTTTTATTCCGAGCATAACGATGAGGGATCCTGCGGGCTCGCCCAATTCTATAGGAGTTGTAAGTTTTGATTATGTAATAACATACAACGTATGTAGGGATATTCCACAGAATTTTATTTATCGCCATGCGCTGACCCTGCAATCAGAACTCTTCTCAAGATATCCGGGATTGGATACTCCTGTCCTTTCTGAGTTTCAGAACAGGGTAGTGATTTTAGTTGACGATCTTGTTGAAAACAGCGAAAAGATGCTTGGATTGTTGGAGGCCATTCAAAGGCAGCAACCACAGGAAATAGTTGTTGCCATTCCGGTTATTATGCGCGATGCGGCTCATAGAATAATGGAAGAAGATGTGCCTACACTATTTATTCATAAGGTTTTAGAACACTCAATGGATATGGCTTATCATAACTTCATCCCTTTAACAGACGGGGAAGTTATTTGGTTACTTCGATCTGAGATCGGGGAAGTAATTGAAAATAAAACACCGTTTTCAAAGACCTCAGCAGTTAAGAAGGTGGGAAGGAGTTCTTTAAATTATCCAGAACCAGTTATGCCAGGGCTAAAGAAAATAAATAAAGGCTTAGCACGGAGCCCAATTAATGTAGAGTAGTGTAACCCACTGCAAGAATGCAGAAGGTACGTTACGCTGAGGCTTTATTTTAAGTCGATGATTGATCTATTAATAACTAGTCCAATTCAATTGAATATCAAGATAAAAAGGGTTTACGAACAACCAAACAAGGAAGACGGCATTCGTATTCTCGTTGATAGACTTTGGCCAAGAGGGCTTACCAAAGAGAGGGCGAGCGTGGATTTTTGGTTAAAAAGTATTGCTCCCGAGTACGACCCTTAGAAAGTGGTTTGGTCATGATCCAACCAAGTGGAATGAGTTCCAAAAGCGCTATTTGTTAGAACTCTTTTGAAAGAGCAGGCAATGCATGCAACGATAACGTTGCTTTATGGTGCCAAAGATGAAGAACACAATGAAGCGTGGGTTCTTAAGGATATACTTACTCTGTAACACGTTAAATAAAATGATATGAAAAAAATACTGATCGCACTAGATTTTAGCTCAACTGCACAATACGTGTTGGAAACCGGTAACGAGTTGGCAAAGGCCATGAATGCCCAGGTAGCCTTAGTGCATGTTGTGTCCGATGTAACCTACTACTCTTCCCTCCATTATTCACCCATATTTGGTTTTGATTGCTTTAGCAGTACGGACATAGTTCAAACCGACACCGCAGAACAATTGCGGGCTGCTTCATTCAGGTATCTGGAAAAATCAAAGAAACATTTAAACAACTCTACTATTAAGACGATTGTAAAAAGTGGTGATTGTAGTGAAATGATTTTACTTGCTGCAAATGAATTTAAGGCGGACATAATTGTTATGGGAAGTCATAGTAGAAGAGAATTTGAGAAAATTTTGATGGGAAGTACATCAGAACGCGTGTTGCGAAAAAGTGTGATTCCTCTATTTATTATTCCCATTAAAGTTGATCAGGCAAATGAACCAACTATATCTCAAATGAACAAAATTAAAGTTGTACTGTAAAGAAGGCGGCTTATTAACCCTAACAGTTTCATAAAGAACACGAAGAAATTATATGGCGTGACGTTTGCCAATGCTCAGATAAAAAATGCATTAGACGCATATGTTTCTTAATAAAACCCAGAGAAAATAAAGAGTGAAATTATTGGTTCAAATATACCCACCGGGTATTTAAAGACCAGTTAAGTATAAGATTGTACCTATTACAGCAGCCCTAAAGTCATTATTTAATATGGCACGGATACTGCAAAAGAGAAAGTTGAATTAATGTATTATGGAAACAAAAATGGTGATAACAATTAATGATTATCAAAGACTAATAGGGATGATGGAATTCACCCCTTTAAAGATGAAGATGCCTAAAATTGTTAGCCGACTTTACGAAGAGATCATGACGGCCAAAATACTTCCTCAAGAGGATATATCCAGACACGTAATTACCATGAATTCCCGTGTTCTATTGAAAGATATTTCAAATGACCGAGAAGCTGAACTTACTATTACTTATCCTGACGATGCCAATAGCCGCGAAAGGAAAGTTTCTGTGTTTTCCCTTATCGGGATTGCATTGCTTGGTAAACAGTCTGGCGATGTAGTTTCCTGGAAAACCCCAATAGGAATTGGACGATTCGAAATTTTAAAGGTTACCTATCAACCCGAGTCAGTAGGTCACTATTCATTATGATGCTGCCAATCAGACTTGTCATATTGCTTCTGCTCCTGTTCGCTGGTGGATATGCTACTCATGTTGCCGGAAAGCGGGTTAAAGAGTATAAGGTGACCGAAAAGCGAATGACACAGTTGAAAAAAGACTTAACTGAAAATGATTATGCCTTTATGCGTATTGTGCTAGATCATGATCACACCGTTACCTCGGGTAGTCTAATTGTGAGGGCAGGGAAGATAATAGGTACAGGTTGGGTGGGTATCAGTTCTGCTTTGGATTCATCATCACATGCAGTGCTTAATGCTGTGAACGAAGCAACTAATAATTTGAACACGCTATCACTGAAAGGTAGTATACTTTACTCAAGTACTCAACCCTGTCCGATGTGTCTTTCATTACTCCATTTAATGGAGGTAGATAAGATCGTCTATTTTGAGGATTCAGAGAGAACTAGTCTAGCAGGCAGTGAATTACAGAACCAGTGGGTCTACGGGTCACTACTAAAAAATGCTGCATTAAAATGGACTATTCCTACAATAGTCTTACGTCCCAACGATCTGAAATAGGTTATTTTCAGGGCTTTAACTTAAAAACTTCACATACAATCCTATTTAGTATGAAAATAAATTTCAAAACAAGTATGCTTGAGTATTGTAAGATTGTATTAACCAAATTGAGATTCGATAAAAATCTATTCAGAAAAGAATACCGAAAATCCTTTCAATACTTGACCTTCCCTGAACATCAAGAATTAAAGAATTGGCTACGTGATGGTGCGTAGTAATATATTGGTATTGATGCGTACTCAATTCCGACCCCATGTTGGGACTCGTGATCTAGTTGCCTGAGTATTCAACCTTTAGTTGCTGTTCTCAGAGCTTAGCTGTTTTTGAACACCCTTGCTTGTTTTTTTTATCATCTTTTGCATGAAAATATTGCTGGGCATGATTATTTCTTCTTCATCTTCAGTCCTTAATGTCAAGAAAAAAATTCCAACATCTAATACTCTGCCTTCAATCTGGTAATCTTTGTCCATAACAGTAATAGCGTCTCCTATTCTTACTGGATGATTGAAATAAATAATCAAGGTTGAGGTGATATTAGAAATAATAGACCATTGGGCAAAGAGTGCTATTCCCATTATCGTTAAAAGAGAAGTAGTAAAATATACTAATTCATCTTGATTTACACCCCAAATAGACAGTGTAATACTCGTAAGTATTGTAAATAAAATAACATTGACCATTTTATTTACCATTTTGACACGTGCTTGTGGATAGGCGAATTTCCTCCCAGCACTGCGTATAATTTTTGACGTAAAATATTTAAGTGTAAAGTATAGACATAGGGTCACTATTGTCTCCACTATTTGTATTTTATGTTCTATCATTTTGTTTTTTTGACTTTTCTTGAACCATGCTCATAAGATTTATATGAGATTAATCTAGGACGTTGTTTTGTTTAAAAATTGTCGCAACACATATTGTAAGATACCTCCATTGCTGTAGTATTCAATTTCTATTTTAGAATCGAGTCGGGCTATTGCCTGAAACTTGATCTCCTTGCCTGTTTCGTTTTTAGCAATTACCTGGATTTCTTTTAATGGCTTGATATCGCTTGCAACTCCTGTTATTGAAAATATCTCTTTCCCGGTTAACCCTAACCCTTCAGCCGTTTCCCCTTCTTTGTATTGAAGTGGTAATACGCCCATTCCAACAAGGTTGCTCCTGTGGATTCGTTCGTAGCTTTCTGCCAACACGCATTTTATACCCAAAAGAAATGCGCCTTTCGCTGCCCAATCACGCGAAGAGCCACTCCCGTATTCCTTTCCAGTCAAAACCAGCAAAGGCGTTTTTTCCTCCTTGTATTTTAATGACGCATCATAAACAGTCATTTCTTCACCAGAAGGCAAATGGCTTGTGTAGCCGCCTTCTTTTTCTGTCAATTTATTTTTGATTCGCACATTGGCAAATGTTCCGCGTATCATTACTTCATCATTTCCCCTGCGTGATCCGTAGGAATTAAAACTCTCCTTCTTCACGCCCCGCTCCAATAAGTATTTACCTGCTGCAGAATGTTCGCTAAAACCACCTGCCGGTGAGATATGGTCGGTGGTCACACTATCTCCCAATACCAATAAGGCTCGTGCGCCATTTATATCTGCCAGAGGCTCCGGGTTTTCGGATATGTCATGGAAGAATGGGATTTCCTTAATATAAGTTGAATTCTCATCCCAATCGTACAACTTACCTGTCGGTACTTCCAGGTTTCTCCAAACCTCATTGCCTTCGAATATCTCACCATAGTTTTTCGCAAAATCTTCAGGAGATAGAACTCGACTCAGAATGTCATTGATCTCATCGTCCGTTGGCCAGATATCTTTCAGGTAAACCGGTTGTCGATTGGAGTCATAGCTAATGGGTTCATTGATTAAATCAATATCCACACGACCCGCAATGGCATAGGCTACCACAAGCATAGGAGACATCAAGAAATTCATTTTGACCTGTGGATGAATTCTCGCCTCAAAATTTCTATTTCCGGAAAGAACAGAAGCCACAACCAGGTTATTGTCGTCAACGGCTTTTGCAATTTTCGGAGATAAAGGACCGGAGTTTCCAATACATGACGTGCAGCCGTAACCCACCAGATGGAATTGAAGTGCCTCTAAATCTTTCATCAAGTCAGCCTTTTGAAGATAGTCGGTCACCACTTTAGAGCCCGGAGCGAGGGAAGTTTTTACCCAAGGTTTTACATTGATCCCGTGTTCCCTGGCCTTTCGGGCTACCAATCCTGCGCCCACCATCACAAAAGGATTTGAGGTGTTGGTGCATGAGGTAATGGCTGCGATGGCTACCGAACCGTCAGAAAGCATAAATTTCTCCTGACCCCTGGTTATCCAAACCGTTTTTAAACCATCCTTTTCTTTGGCTTCTATTTCTGTTGGAAGTGGGCTTTCAGTAGCAGAAGAATACGGCAAATCCCCTCCTTCCCCATCAAAGCGTGTAATAGCCTTTTCCAACGCGCGATCTTCTTGAGAGATATATTTTCTATCGAAGGATTCATCTAACAAATCAATAAACTTGTTTTTAAAATCTTTTAAAAGGATTTTATCCTGTGGTCTTTTGGGTCCCGCCACCGTGGGCTCAATGGTTGAAATGTCTAGTTCTACAACATCCGTATAATTGATTTTATCTTCGTGCTCGCGCCACAGCATATTGGTTTTGCAATACGTTTCCACCAATTCGATTTGTTCTTTGGAGCGATTACTTTTCCGCATGTACTCCAACGTTTTGTTGTCTATGGGAAAATAGGTAATTGTACTCCCGAATTCAGGTGACATATTGCCGATAGTTGCCCTGTCGGGTACTGATAGGTTGTCCAAGCCAGAACCAAAGACTTCTACAAACTTCCCAACCACACCGCGCTTTCTCAGCAAATTCGCTATCGTTAAAACCAGATCGGTGGCTGTTGAACCCAATGGAAGTTTGCCTGTGAGTTTGAGCCCGATTACTTCCGGCATAATAAAATAAAGGGGCTGGCCCAAAATAGCTGCTTCGGCTTCGATGCCGCCAACGCCCCAAGCAACGACACCGATGCCGTTGACCATTGGCGTGTGACTATCGAGTCCTACTAACGTGTCAGGAAAAATTTCTCCATTTCGTGCAATGACACCTTTGGATAAATACTCCAGGTTTACCTGATGGCAAATACCCATACCGGGAGGTACTACGGTGAAATTATCAAATGAATTCTGTGCCCACTTCAGAAATTGATAACGTTCTTTATTGCGCCTGTACTCTTCATCTATATTGCGTTCGTAGGAATAGTCAGTACCAAAAAAATCCACTTGTACCGAGTGGTCTATCACCAAATCAACAGGTATGAGCGGATTTATAGTATTCGGGTCTTTTCCCTTTCTTGCAACCTCTGCGCGGAGTGCTGCAATATCCACCACTGCTGGAACTCCTGTAAAATCTTGCATCAAAACACGAGCAGGCTTAAAGGGGATATCCTTGTCCGAACCCTTTGGTTTCCAATGTAAAAGGGTTTCAATATTCTCCTTCGTTACTGCAAAGTCATCAAAATTGCGTAAGACATTTTCCAACAAAATGCGAATCGAGAAGGGGAGCTTATCAATTGCATGTCCTTGTTTTTGCAATTCAGCAAGACTATAATAATTGAAAGTATCGTTTTTAATAGTCAACGATTTCTTCACCTGATAGGGGTCTTTGGACATGATTTTAAAGTTTACTGTTTATACTAATTGTATTCTTGATAATTATTCTTGATAGCCACTTTTTCTTTTGTCAGCACGGCCAAAGTCTGTCCGCAAGAATCAGCTTACTATTTGCTTTGAGCGGTTCCTAATATACGCTTTAATGTTGATGTTGATTTTCATTCTTCGCACCTGTTACTATAATTATGATGAGGAATTGTTCAAAATTTTAACGTTTATGGGACTGCCACTTTAATTGTCAATTTTCTAATTCGCTTGTTCAAAATTCCTCACAGGAAACTGCGACTTATCTTCAGGTTGCGTTTTTTCATCCTTGATTATTTTAATAACTAACAGCAAAAAGACAATGGTCATTGCAATTTCCAGATGGCTCGTATTATTACTAGAGCCTACGATTACATAAGAATTGTCGAGCAGCTTTTTTCCTTCGCTAAGTTGTATTTCTGATAGCTTCCCTAAATCCGACAAAATCAAATCATACTTTTTTGTTAGTCCATCAGCAATTATTTCTCGTTGAGGCGGTTCAGGATTATGGAGGAATTTATTTTCATATTGTTCTGACATTCGAATATTGTCTTTTAATGTTACTAACAACAGTTCTTCATCCTTGGTTAACTCAGTATTCTCATAGCTTTTGATAAGCTGCTGTATCGAATCGTTCATTTGAATACTCTGTTCAAGAAATTCATTTTCAAATTGTGCTATGATTTTCTTGCTATAAATCTTTTTGGATAATTCGAAAATATAGTCCTTAGCCAGCAATCGGTTTTCATAAATGGATGTAATGGTTTCTTGCAATTCTGAAAAATGATTTTTATTCATTTGACGAATCATTACCATCATAACAATGATCATAATAATTGATCCGAGAAGTAATCTTCGGTTACCTTTTTCGCTGAACATATCTTTCCACCTCATAATCGTATTTTGTTTTCTTGATTTATAATCTCCTAGTTATAGTCTCTTATAACCCTAATTGCGTTTGTTGTTTCGTGAATAATATATCTGAGGATCTTATTCCAACTTCCGTACCAAATAAAAACAGTTGTTTAGGAATTTAAGGTAGGTTATTAAGAGGTGGCAAGTGAGTAATAACTACTCAGTGGAACATTTCTCCTATACCAGGCGATTCTTGTCAAGATGTGATGATTCGATACGTTTCGCATTTTTATATATAATAGATCACGCTCAAATTATTTTGAGTAGAACACCTTCATAGGTATGCTATTTTTCATTATAAACTGAACTATATTCCTATAAAAGTGGAGATAAGAGCCTCACCGCTCTTTCCACAAGTTGCAAGTATATTGGTCTTCTCTCCCAAGAATTTCTATCAATTTTATCGCATTCCTTTAGGTCTTCTTCAAACGCATACGTCAGTTCGGACGCGATTTTCCGGCTATACACCATTGCGTTAACTTCAAAATTTAAATCAAAGCTGCGATAATCCATATTAGACGTACCAACAATCGATAGATCATCATCCACCACCATAGTCTTGGCATGAACGAAACCTTTTTGATAACGATATATTTCAATTCCAGCCGTAAGCAATTCCGAATAGAAAGAATTTGCGGCCGCATTTACGATTTTAGAATCGGATATTCCAGGAACAATAATCTTTATGCTCACTCCACTACCGGCAGCCACTAAAAGCGCATCTACTAGACTTTCCCCTGGAATGAAGTATGGGTTAGTAATTAAGATCGATTTCTTTGCACAGTCAATAGTTTTGATCAAAGAATAATAAATTACAGGTAGATCTGAATCAGGTCCGGAGGGGACAATCTGAACTAAATCGGTTTCAATCAAATTTTCGTTTAATCGATTTGGGAAATAAGCACCTTCTATTTCTAATGTTTGTTTACTACAAAAATTCCAGTCTCCGATAAATATAAATTGAAGAGAAGCCGTAGCTGTTCCGTTTATTCGTAAATGTGTATCTCTCCAAAAAAGCTCGCCTGTCGCCTTTGTATCATTTCGATATTTATCACTTATGTTTATCCCACCTACAAATGAGATAGCGCCATCAATGATTACAATTTTGCGATGGTTTCTATAATTAATTTTACTAGCAAAGAGGAATAGATCTATCTTATAGAAAGGAGCGATTTCTGCTCCTGCACTTTTCAATTTATTAAGTTGATCTTTATCTATTCCGTGGCTTCCAAAGTCATCATAAATAAAACGAACCTTAACGCCAGCCTTAGCTTTTTGAATTAAAACTTCAATTATTTCCGTACCCGTACGATCACTCTCAAAAATGTAGTATTCAATATGGATATGATGCTTAGCCTGCTTTAAATCATCTAATAGTGTATTGAATTTTTCTTCTCCATTTATTAACAGCTTAATTGAGTTATTAGCTGTTAAAGTAGTTTTTGAGAATTTAAAAATAAAGTCACTTAACTTTTGCTGGCATTCATTTACAATTCCTGATTCCTTGATTTTATGCTGATAATCGGCCAGTTGATTCAGAACTTTTTGGCGGAGTACCTCATCCAAAATTATCTTCTTACTATATAATTTGCGTTTGCGGTAGTTGACACCAAACCAGAAATAAAACAGTATCCCAATGACGGGAACAAAATATATAAATAGTACATAAGCGAGCGCTTTAGACCCATTTCGTGTATCATAAATGATACGTAGTATTGTAAAAAATACCAATAAAAAGTAAAGTACTTCTAAAAATAGTAATCCGGTCATTTCAATAAATAATCTTATATGATTATGACACTTCATAACAAATCAATGTAAAAGATTTCTCTCTACTATACTATGACCTAGTTGTAATCATAATATTAGTTCGCGATCGTCTATTTCCAGTCTTTCTAACTTTTACTGCTCTCCTGTACTATATTGGCAGTTGAAACGCTTGTTTTGAGTACTGCAACCCTTCTTATTTCAGAGAAATTTAAGCAACTGCAACAGTTCTTAAAAAGCACCAGTTTTTCTCGGGGCATTCTGGTAGGTTTTGCTGTAACAATACCCGCGGTATTAGGCGGGCAACTCGGGCATTTTGAAGTTGGGCTGGCGCTGAGTTTCGGTGCTTTTTGGAGTTCACCCAGTGACATTGTTGGTAGTTTCCGACATAAAAAAATAAGCATTCTTATTGCCGCTTCATTGGTCATGCTTGTCAGTTTTATTAAGGGTTATCTAGGTTCTGAACTTTGGCTGTTACATCCAGTATTGGGATTACTCACTTTTATCATTGCCTTTATTTCGGTCTATGGCTTTCGTGCCTCGCTCATAAGTTATTCTAGCCTCATGGCACTGGCTTTGATTTTTGTCAATTCAGAAGAGCTGGAAATCCATCAATATGCTGCGTTGATAGGTGTAGGGGGCTTGGTATTTACTTTTGGCAAAGATTTGGCATCATGTAAACCCGAATGCAGAAACGGAAGAGTTATTGTCGGAGCTTATGTGCTTACAGCTGAATTATTAGAAACACGCGAAAATTGGTTGGCTTACATATAGATTACTAGAAATACAGTCAAAATTACTGCACCTGCAAAGTGAACTTACCAAGAAGCATGAGATTCTGGGAGAAATTTTGATCCTTTCAAGAAAGACTTCCGGTTGGTCGCATTATCAGGATAAACGCCTGTTAAAATTAGTGCATTGGTGGAGATGCTGGAAACAACAATCGCAAATTATGATCGTATGGATGCGCTCTTCAATAAGTATCCCAAATACATTGAAATATTTCAGAATCTGATTTTTAAAATGTCCCAAGTATCATTTTGATATTTTCTTCTTGGTTTTTCAAGGCTCCTCTGTCAGTAGATTAATATTTTGATTTTCAGATTGTCACATACTTTCTCAATAAATGTAATCTGGTTATTATGTATTTAGTGATTTGTATTCTTCCTAGTCCAAATAGAACCGTTCTTTGTTGTCAATTTCTCCAAAGTTCCATTGTTAGAAAGTCCATTCAATAAAGTTTCGCTTTCGATTCTTGGCGTTCCTGATAGTACAGAAAACTCTTTTGCCGTTAGCGATTGATATTTTGAGAAGAGTGTCTCCCGGTTTTTACTGTATTCACTTTTCTCAACATTAGAATTGAGCTTCAAAATAGCTGCTTCGTAAAGAGCATATGGTTTTGAACCATAAATGATTTCTTTATTACCCGCATCATCCAAAATGAACATGGTTGGAAATCCTCTTACGCCCAGTTCCTTTCCTAATTTCAAATCTTCTTCAAACAGCGCTTTTGCATTACCTTCAAAGTCGGTTTTGAGCTGCTCAATATTTAGTCCTACTTTTTTAGCAGCAACTTCCATATGTTCCCACTTTGCAATATTTCTCTTTTGTAAGAAAACCATTTCCCTGATTTCCCGAAGAAATAGAATTGCTTTTTCTTTGTCTTGCATTTGTGCGGCTTTAAAAGCAATGGATGGTGGATAAGATGAATCTAAAGGGTCTTCCAGCCAAAGATCTCCGTCAATGGGCATATCATAGTGAACACTTACTTCATCCCAGTGAGTTGCCACGTCCGATGGTTTTCCGATGCCCCCGCTATTGTAACTCCAGTCGGGCAATAAACCTCCCATTCTATATTCTATTTCAATACCATTACCATATTTTAATTTAAGCTTACGCAGTTGTGGTTCTATACCCCAACATGAAGAGCAAATAGGATCCGTATAATAAATTAACTTTACGGATTTCGAAGTTGATTGAATGGTGGTTTTTGATGCTGTATCTATACTTGCATCTCCTACTTCACACATTCCGGTTTCTATGTCACATAAAAGCGGGTTATTTTTTAATGTCTCGTTATTCATAATTTTTGTTTTTAATTGTCCGTGTTAAGCTGTGACACTTAACAAGAAGTTAATAATGCGTATCAAATTTACCTCTTTATTTATACTACATCATGCATAAACTGGATTCAAAAACCGCGTTCTGATAATATTATCAAGTGAATATTTACCTCCACCCGTAATAAAAAGGAAGGTGAAGCCGAGTAAATAAAGAGCCGCCATTTCTTTGATGGAGAAAGGATCTGCACTATGAATATAAAATACAGCTACGGCCATCGTAAAAATCAGAGGAATAGCTGCGAAACGTGTTCCCAACCCGACAAGAATTAAAATGGAACAAAATACTTCAGCAAAGACAGTAAACTCAAGTGAAACGGATTGACTCATCCCAAATACACTGGCAAACACTATGGGTTCATCTGAAATGAACAACCCAAGTTTTGGCAAGCCATGTGTAAGCATTAATAAAGCAATGGTGACGCGAATGAATACGAGAGCCACGTCAGTATTGCCTAGTCGTAGTGATTTGTTTAATACCTGTTTCATTGATTTTCAGTTTTTTAATTGATATTCAAAATTTTAATGATAGATCTATTTTTTTTACGCGAATGGCACATTTGTTTAACCTTCAATATGTCAAATATACTTTGAAGAAGCTGGCTGCTTAAGCCTGCTTTACAAACTGCACTTCTGCACTGATTTTTACTTCCTCACTTACTAATACACCCCCTGTTTCCAAGGCTGCATTCCAGTTGAGACCAAAATCCGTTCTTTTGATTTTACCATTCACTGAGAAGCCAACTTTCTCGTTTCCCCAAGGGTCTTTGTTGATGCCGCCAAACTCTACATCAAGTTCCACTTCTTTGCTTACACCTTTGATGGTAAGAATACCGATGAGTTTGTACTCATCATTATCTATTTTCTTAAATGATTTTCCCTGAAACGAAAGTGTAGGGTGATTTTCTACGTCAAAGAAATCCGCACTCTTTAAGTGATTATCACGTTTGTCTTCATTCGTAAAAATTGAAGTAGCATCAATAGTTACATCAATTGAAGATTTTGTAAAGTGTCCATCTGATTCGATATTCGCATCAAAATTTCTGAATTCACCTTTTACATTTGTAATCATCATGTGACGAACTTTAAATGCAAGCTCGCTATGAGTAGGGTCTAAAGTCCATTTTGCTTTTGTCAATGTATTTACCGTTGTAGTTTCCATAATTGCATTGTTTTTTATTGATTTCATTTTGTTACTGTTGTCCCTCTCGTCATTGATTCAGATAAGAAAGAACTTGATTCAGATCAAAGAGGCTGTCTTATACTACCAAGCGGCTTATCATCCAAAAACATATGGCAATCAAAGCAGCCAGGGAGAGATATGATTTAAGTTGGTCTTTCATAAGGTAATCTTTTACTTTTGAAGCATATTCCATCCGACTAAACTCACTTATTTCTCCTTCACCTGTATCATGTGCAAAATTTCCTTTCGAGCTAATTGCAGTTTTACTGAGTGCACTGTAGCAGTTGTTTGCGAACTAGTTGGAATACCTATATTGTGTTTGCTTATTTCTTACATTGAAGGCTTCCCATTTGGATTAGATAACGTTTACTTGAATGATCTATTTACCTTATCGTATTCCAACTTCCATACCAAATAAAACAATCAATTAGCCGCTTAAGTGAGGTTATTAAAAAAGACAGGTGGGTAATAATTACTCAGTGAGACGTTTCTCCCATACCAACCGACCCTTTTCAGGGCGCAATGGAATTGATACGTTCCTCATTTTCAAACACAATAAATTCGCATTCAATAATCATACTCAAATTGTTTTGAGTATGACACCTTCATAGGTTTCTATATTTTCATTTCGTATTGAACTTTATTTCCATAAAAGCAGAGATAGGTGCCGTACCGCCCTTTCAAGAAGTTGCAAGTATATAAGCTCTTTTCTCCCAAGAATTTCTATCTATTTTATCGCAGAACTTTAAGTCTTCTTCAAATGTATACGATATTTCGGACGCGATCTTCTGGCTATACACTATTGCGTTAACTTTACACTAATTGATTATGAATAGTGAAATGAGCGTGTAGTAAGTAGGCATTAGATAGTATGAGTACACAGAGTACTGCAATGAGCCAGGGAGAATTCATTAAGCCAGATTTAGACAGCGATAAAACTAGAAGTTTACACGCATATGAAAATATTTAATATCAGGTTATATTACATGTGCTTTTTGAGGTATTCGTTGTGAAAAATTAACGATCCGATCAAAGATTATTAATCGCTAAGATTTAGTATAAACATTACATATGGCAAATTATGGCGAGGTTGATTCTGATTTTTTAAACGTTTCAAAGTCTGCAGTACACAACAATTGTAAATGGAGATTTCAAGCCCTAACTTCTCTCCAATCGTAGGATTTCTTTCCTAATTGAATAAGTAGGAATTCGATTTCGCTACGATGGGATCATTTGCAATGCTTAAAATATTCCATCCCAACTTCCTCCCAACTTGTGAACATCAGATTCTAAACACCCTTCCCTTTGACTTTCAAACCTGAAGTCATGGGAAAAGAATTCGTAGAACCTGCTGCTGAAAAGAAAATCTATCGGGATCAGCTCATCACCCTTGGCGATCTTGAGCAATTCAAAACTGTATTGTTGAATGAACTGGTTCACATCCTTCGCCAGCCACAGCAATCACAAACAAAAGCTTGGTTAAAGTCTTCTGAAGTGCGCAAGCAACTTGGCATCTCACCGGGAACCTTGCAAAACCTGCGAGTCAACGGAACCCTTCCATTCTCCAGGATTGGGAGCATCATCTTTTATAGGGCGGAAGATATCCAAAAATTACTGGAACACTCTAATTCCAAATAACCTTGGAAACAATTCAATTATATAGAGCCTTTGTTTTTCGGATTACCTCTGATCCCCGGATTACAGCAATTCATATTTCAGTATCAACTGCGCTCTGTTATAACTGGATCTTAAATCCTGAATCCTATTCTTTCCAAGTTTCGAGAAGACAGCTCATGAGTCTATCTCATATCCGCTCCATCGCTACCTACCATAAAGTCATTAAAGAGCTGCATGCCTTTGGCTACATCATTTATAAACCTTCTTTCCACCCCAGGAAAGGAAGTACCATTTCATTGTGTTTGAGTTCAGACTTAACACATGTTAACGCATGAAGACTCTCTCCTTCACCGAAGCAAAACAGATTCCGATTCCAGAGTATCTGAGTCGTTTAGGTTTTGAACCGACTTACACCAGAGGATATGACTCGTGGTACCATTCGCCATTGAGAGAAGAGCGAACACCATCCTTCAAAGTCAATACCCGCTTAAATGTGTGGTTCGATCATGGCAGCGGAGAAGGGGGGACAATCATCGACCTGGGAGCAAAGCTTCATCAATGTTCTTTATCAGAGTTTGTAGAAAAGCTTTCCAATGAAAATCTTCATACTCTTTCTCTTCACCGGGAACATCCAAAAATCCATCCTCCTGAAAATAAAGTGGAAGTTCTCGCTGTAAAAGAATTAAGTGATCCCAATCTTATCAATTACCTCACTACCCGCAGCATCGATCTGGATACGGCTAGTTTATATTGTAAAGAGGTTGACTTTCGGATTGGAGAACGGGTTTATTCTGCGATCGGGTTTCCGAATCAGCAAGGCGCTTTTGAACTTCGCAATTATTGGTTCAAAGGATCATCTTCACCCAAAGACTTTTCTTTCATCGATAACAATGAAAAGAAAGTAGCCTTACTGGAGGGGTTTACTGATTTCTTATCCATTGTTAAAATTGATAAACCTGAGTTTAAGGAACTGGTAGCCAATTCAGATTTCCTGATCCTGAACTCTCTTCGCTTACTCAACCGAACTATTCCGATTCTTAAAGATCACAAAGAAGTAAACCTCTTCCTTGACAATGACCTTCCTTCAAAGGAAGCCAAGGTAAGTCTGAAGCAAAAAGGAATAGTATTCTACGATGCGGCACCTCTCTATACAAATCACAAGGATGTAAATGAGTATCTCAAGGTGTTAACCAAATCTAAACAAGGTCCAGCTATTTCTAAAAGAAGGTCGCATGGCTACAGACGCTAGGTCATAATAATTTGCTGAAGGTAATGGTAAACAGCAGCAAGGTGTAAAAAGATGTAAGTAATCCAGAAACTCAAACTCATCATTTATGAAAACCATTGTTCATTATCTCCAAAGTAAAGAAGCCGTTTTTCATGGCTCACTCTGCCTAATCATTCTCTATGTCCCCCATGCAGGTCATTTATTCCGGGAACTCGAACATCTGGATATGTCTGTTTTTGGCTTTACGTTTTTCAATTGGGTTTATGGGTTAGGATTGGCCGCTGTGATTGAATTCCTGATCCTGGTCTTTATTATTAATGGCTATCGCTCAACAGGTAAATTCTATGCTGTAGTAAGCTTCTTTCTCAATGTCTTCTATTACGATTACTGGTTTATCTCTTTTCAAAGTCCGACCGCTGCCAATGTTAAAACCACATTGATCAGCTTTTGTATTTGTCTCATTCATTCCCTTGCTGTCTGGCAACTCAGTGAACTCTTCTTTAGAAGACTGAAGGAAGAGAAAGACAACCTGACAGCCTTTTGTTCGGAATGTGGTGCCGGTCCGTTCCCAAGCAAACGTGCACTCGATGGTCATTTCTCTAAAGCACACAAAGGAAAAAAGAAAGCAGAAACAACTAATCATGTTCAACACCTGAACAGGCTTAACAAAACGGAGTCAGTAAAAGCAATGTCGCAAGGATGAAACAGTATGAATGAAAAAACAAAAAAAAGTCCACTACAAGGATCATTTGAATGATCCACTAAATGATTGCTTTATTGAACTCATCAAGGATATAATCCTGCCAGTGAACCGCAGGACATATGCTTCTATGATACTGTTAGTCTTGAGGAGCAAGCAATGTTTCCGCTACGCTTCAACCTGCTTGCTCCAGACTGCCTTAAATAATTCTATCACTCCGTTCGAATTTTAACGTCATGAGCAGACCAAAAATATCAGAAGAAAATAAACGACTCGTTCAGGTGAACATCCGACTCACAAGCTCTGAGAATGAAAAAGTAACAGAGCTTGCAACAACCGCTGGTCTTAGTCCAGCCAATTGGATTCGGTATAAAATATTCATCGGTAAAAATCCCCCTGCCAAGGTGTCGGCTTTAGATGTCTCCATCTATCGCGAACTAAAGAAGATCGGAGTCAATCTCAATCAAGCCACACATAAACTCAACCTTGGAGAATTTCCAAAAGAATATCCGGTACTACAAATTGAACTTGTCTCTTTATTAAACACCATTCTTAAACTGTTACTCGATGACCGCAAACATGATCAAGGGTAAAGGCTTCAAGGGAGCGTTGCGTTATAACCTGGAGAAAGTAGAAAAAGGAATTGCTGAAGTGCTAGACCATTCTTTTGTGACCGTTTCTGAAAAAAGTATTCTTAAAGAAATACAGATGATCAAAGTCTTGCGTCCTAACCTTCAAAAGTTTTTCTACCATACCTCCATCAACTTTCCTCCTTCGGAAGATCTTACGAATGCAACCATGACTCAGATCGGAAAGGACTACCTTCAGGAGAGCGGTTTCACGCAGCACCAATACATCATGTTCCGTCACCATGATGCTGACCATCCACACCTTCACATTTTGGTAAATAGAATCAACTATGATGGCAAGGTACTTTCCGACAGTAACGACTTTGCGCGCTGTGAGAAAATTCTTCGTGACCTTGAAAAGAAGTATCACCTTACGGAAGTAATCTCGAGCAAGCAGGCTAGTGAACGAGCGATTACTAAAGATGAACTTGAGATGATGAAGCGCACTAACTCACCTTCTCACAAGATCACTTTGCAAGTATTGATCAAGGACACGATCGCCTCTAACAAAAAATTATCCTGTTCAGAATTTATACAGGCGCTCGAAAAGAAGGGCATCCATATTTTATTCAATCAGGCTTCCACGGGTTTCGTCAGTGGGATTACTTATTCCTATGAAGGAATGATCGTCACCGGGGCAAAGCTTGGCAATGATTATAAATGGGCTTCCATCAAAAACACTATCGACTATGAACAAGAAAGAGATCGCGCAGCAATTCACCAGGCAAATGATAGAACAAAATCCAGCCAGTCTATCACCCGAACAAGTACTCCTCATCCTGAAAGAAATCCAATCGCTTTATCTCAAAGCTCAGGACAACCATCAACAGCAAACCATCAACGCGAGAATTCTAAACAGCATGATCGAAGGCAACCTCAAACAGGCACGCGAGGTAAACACGCTACTCAATCTGCAAATTCAAAAACTGCTCGCCTCAACAACCTTAGTTCAGAAAACTCAAAAGGCCTCAGTCTGGCAGCACTACTGGATGGCCATCCTCATGGGAATCTTATCGAGCCTGTTAACCAACCTGATCTGGGTTTTCAAAATGGGTTGAAGAAAAGAAAGCGGAAAAAAAGAAAGAAGATATTATAGATATCGTAAGTCAGGTTAGTAATAATCACTTATCAACTTTACCTGAATTTAAATAGAACTCACGTTGACCAGTTGCAACTTGGTCTTATCACTTAGCATGTTGCTTTTTTGATCTTTTGCGATCCCTTAATGGAACTTCACCAGTAGCATAAAAAACATCCATCAACGCCTTTGCGTCAGCAAGCCTTTTCTTTTTGGAAACATCAGCAAGGAGCTGTTGTTCCAAAAGCTCCTTTTCTTCAAAACTGTGATATACTATTGGCTTGATCATCGTGATCTGCTTTTGACTTGGTGTTTGCGAATTTCGTCAGTTTTTTACGTTATACCAATTCATTTAGTTTGTTCCATCGTCAACAGCAAAGGCCGTTTAACATTACTTCTTGACAATCAGATGCATGAAAGCAAGAGAAATACTATAAGTCGTTGGTTTAAATCTATCAATTGAGAGGAGGGTTGCCACCACCTCGAATCCAGTGTTCATTTGAATAAACCCTAACCGTTTCGAATTTAATTCTGTCACAAAGATGCTTCGGAAAGCTTCGACCAGTCAAAAGCTTACGGCATAAAATTGAAGGTGCCTGACGGCTTTGTGTTTTGTTTCAAATTTATTCCGTTTCCTTTTGACAGGTCGGCTGTCCTACGCTTTAGGTGCTCCATAATTTAAATTCTTACGATTATGGAAAATCAACATGCACAAGTTTCAGAAATTCAACTCTCTTACTCACTTCGGATTAGGCCTTCTCAACTTCCGAAAATCAGTCACTCCAGAGATGCGTATCAGATTCTCAAAAACTCCTGGGACTTCAACAAGATTGAATTGGTAGAGCAGTTCAAAGTCATGCTCCTTAATCGGGCTAACAAAGTATTGGGAATTTGTGAAGTGTCATCCGGTGGTACTTCGGCAACAGTCGCTGATCCTAAAATCATTTTTAGTGTCGCGTTGAAAGGTATGGCAAATGGGATCATCGTTTGTCACAATCACCCTTCCGGAAATCTTCAACCCAGTCAGACAGATCTTGACCTTACTAAGAAGCTGAAAGAGGCTGGTAAGTTTCTTGAGCTTCAACTGCTCGATCATGTTATTATTACCAGTGAAAGTTATTACTCTTTCGCAGACGAGGGATTGATTTAACATTTCAAAATTAACATATGTTCATCTACAGCCGAACATATGTTAACGCACTCTTATCAAATCCATTTGCTGAAAAAATTTTTCAAAAAAATATCTCAACACAATTAATTAACATCTGTTAAGACTTTCGCCCAATCACAAAAATAGTATTACATGCAGGTAGGGTTTACATCAGCTTTAGTGTGTCGCAACATTGCCACCCTCGCTTCACAAAAAGTGCTCTCGCAATTTTTCTGGCAATCGCTAAACTTTTCTCCACAGCTTTCACACTCACAGCCAATTCACCAGCAATCTCTGCTTGTGACTTCCCTTGCTCAACACGCAACTCAAAGATCTTCCGCACATGCGGCTTCATCTTTTGTTTCGCATTCGCAACACACTGCTGAATTTCGTTCACATGAATCTGGGAGTCGGCAGCCTCAGCAAGCAACACCTGTTCATGCCGATGACTATCTTCAATGGAGAACACTTTAACTCGTTGATGATAGTTGTCGCGTAGGGCGTTACGGATGCGATTTTGCACTGATTTCAGCAAATATCGAAGCAACGGGGGCTTCATATTCAACTGGGTGCGCCTATACCAAATGGTAATGAACAACTTCTGAACAATTTCATCCGCTTCATCTGGACTATGCAACCGCGCCTCGGCAATAGTATACAACGCCCGATAATAATGATTGTACAGAAAAGCAATCGCTCGCTCATCTCCATCTATCAACATGGCCAATAGGGTATCATCAGGATGTGGTTCAAGCGGTGTCATTAACTCGAATTCAATTTGACTGGCCGTCCATCACAGATCGATTATCAGAATCACATCTGATTTCTTTCAGAGCCTCGGGCCTTAAACAAGTTACTATCGCCTTCGCGCTTGTAGCAGGATGATTTGCGCGTTTATCTTACATCCACAAAAATCATTTTCAACAATCGGATTAGAATTTATCCGATAGCGTGCTTGCTGCTCAGAGAATCACTGGTAGGGTACTACTCCGTTTTGGTGTTATATCTGTAGGGAGTCCCTCCACGTACAGCCTATGAAATACAGGAATGAGATCGTGCTAATCATTGCCACCTGCTTTATCTTGCTGCTGGTGTATGCTGCGCTTACTAAATTACTCGACTATCAAAAGTTTGTTGTGCAGATCGGACAATCCCCGCTGCTTACCAACTATGCATCATCTATTGCGTGGTCGATCCCGGCCGTTGAAATTCTGATTGCGGTCTTACTAGCGTGGCAGAGGTTCCGCTTAGTGGGACTCTATGGCGCCTTCGTACTCATGGTCATGTTCACCGCCTACATCGCTGCCATCCTCAGCTTCAGTGAAGATATTCCATGCAGTTGTGGTGGTGTCCTGGAAAAACTAGGTTGGAAAGAACACCTGCTATTTAATGTGATGTTTATACTTCTTGCAATAGCTGGTATTGTCCTGACACGTCAATCCGATAAACAAGAAGCACTTAAGTAAGCGGTATGAAAAACACTACTGCTTTCCTGATCACACTCGCCACGCTCTTCGCACTCGCCATCGTAAGCCTGCTGTATCTGCTTTCGGATAAACAAATGAACCATCGCTATGCAAGCTTTGAGCGTCACTTCATAAAAGATACACTAACGCCTACACATTCGCTCAACCTGAAATACACTGGGTACTACTTTGCAGGAAACACTCCCCACACACTTTACCTGGGCAATACAAAATCTCCTGCACACCTTGTGGCTATTGATGCTGCACTTAAAGATACCGTATATCATACTCTAAAGGTAAGCACTGATAGCCTCGCCTTTCGTGCTATACGCGTCACAGTAGATTCTCCATTTTACTATTTAAGTGATGGTTCCAAACCCTTTATCTACCGCGGTGCATTAGGTGATGTGGCCACTCCGTGGATAACGGATGCGCGCTTTACCAAAGCCATTCCGATTTCGTCTAACTCTGCCCTGCTTGTTTCAATTCTTTCTTATGAAAACACTCTCGTGAAAAAGACTCGGGGTAATTCTCTTGAAGTGTATCCCGATATTTTAGAAGAACAAGGTGAGGGGATCTTCAGCACAGACGGCATGTTGCTGTATAACAAGGAAACCGCACGCACGATTTATGTCTACTATTATCGCAATCAATATATCGTCCTGGATACAACGCTGCACGAGGTGCTGCGCGGCAATACGATTGACACCATCAGGCAGGCACAAATTAAGACGGCACTCATCACCTCAAAAAAATCACGCACGTTGGCTGCACCTGCACTCAAAGTAAATAACCTGAGTGCCGTTTACAATAACTTACTGTTTGTGCAATCCAATCTGCTTGCCCGAAATGAAAATGCAGAAGCCTTTGAACAATCATCCGTAACCGATGTCTATAACCTCACCAAACAGTCTTATTTATATAGCTTTTACTTACCTGCATTTAACAAGAAGAAAGCGACAGAATTTGTGTGCGTGACCGATAATCTCTACGCATTGTATGGAACCTACTTAGTTCGTTACCACTTGCCAGGGGAATAAAAATATTGTGCAATAACTCTGGTGCAGTGGCCACTACCCGGAGCAGGAATGCTGATGCCTGAATCAAGTAAGCACCAATGTAAATTCTTATTTTATGAAAAAGATTAAAATCATGTTACCCATGCTGGCGTTTCTCTTCGCCCTTGCCAGCGCATTCGCTACACAAAATGCCAGGGAAAGTGCCGGCACCGTTTATTTCTGGAACAATGATAACAAATGTGAAGAATGCACGCAGGGGCTCTCCATGGCTGATGAAGCCGTCTGTGATCCCCAGAATGACGGAGAAATTTGTCAGTGTCAAAACCCGGTTCAAAATGCAGGTATAAATCCGACTGCGTTAGACTGTGAGCCTGTCAGATATCCCAAAGAGTAGTTCTCAAGACCGGGAGTTCAACCTAACTCCCGGCTCTTTTTTGTAATGCAGTTTCTATTTCATCCAGCACGTGTTGCCAATGTAAGATCAGCATTTCATCTTTCGCCTTCTTTAGATTCAACCGAACCTGCTTCCTCCAATCCATCAGCGCCTGACGAGCCACCAAGGTAAGCTCATAACTTTGAAAAGCAGTTGATGCATGTCCGGTTAAAATATCGGCTGCATAGTTGATCATGATCTGATGCAAGTTGCGATCCGTTGTATTCACCTGCAGACGATTCTTAAAAATCAGGTCCCCGGTTTCACGCATTAACGCCAATGCCTGCGCTGACTTCCCCGTACTGATAAAATAAGACGAACGTTTAAACACGATGTCATATAAAACTTTTTTTTGCAAATCATTCAACTCACTGGCTATAAATGACCGACTACCAATTTTATGAAGTGCTTGTTCATTGAAGAGCCAGTCTGGTGATTTGAAAAAGTACGAATCAAAAAATGCCAACGATGAATGCTGCAAATCTGCATGCTCTTCTTGCGACACTCTTGTAGTCATCCATTCCATCAACACATTCTCCACGTAAACACCATATTGTTTAAGAGCTTTCAAATAAATTTTCTTTAGCTGTTCTTTATCAGTTGCTCCCGACCAGGGTTCCAGATTTTGAATAATCAATCGTAGATTGCTCAACCCCAAAGTAGATGCCCGGATAGCATCATCGCCCAAATCATCCCAGTACCCACCACTAACAGGAACCGGTGCTTGTTCAATCCAATGACGTAACGAATCTCTTTGCTGATCGGGATGCGTGATGCCCCGCAACGGGGTGTACAGGTAATGAATCATCCATTCATCATAGTCACCAATCTGCGGATAAAAATTAACAAGGCTATCCCCGGGCTGAGCAACATAGTTACCCCACGCATAATCCATGATGGATGCCGATAGACCATGTGAATGTGTAAAGGTTGGTGACCGCAATGAATCCACCGGATAATGATTACTCGCACTGAAGTAATGCGTCAACCCAAGTGTGTGCCCCACTTCGTGAGTAATCACTTGCTTAATCAACTTTCCCATCACTTCATCTTTCAAGATGCGCCCGCGGGCATCGGGATTCGCGGCCGCAGTTTCCACAAATAGCCGGTCTGCCATGCTCGCTAACTTCTCATGTCCCCATTGAATGGATGCGTTTAATATTTCACCGGTACGGGGATCGGCAATGCTGGGCCCATGCGCCACCGCTCGTCCGATTACATACCGGATCGCAGCATGTTCAAAGTTATCGATACTCCAATCTGGATCTTCCTCCAATGAAGGAGGCTCTCTCACTTGAATTGCATTCTGGAAACCTATTCGCTCAAACACAGGCAGCCAGGCCTCAACGCCTTGCTTGATATAGGGACGCCATATTTCCGGAGTAGCTGGATCAATATAATAGACAATCGGCTTAACAGGTTTCACCAGCATTCCCCTTTCAAACGTATCCCAGTCGGAAGGCACCAACCGCCAACGTTCCATCCACGTATTCTTTCCGGGCACATACTCCTTCACACCATAGTCCAATTCATCCACAGTTTGTACCGGAAGACCTCGCATGTGTGAGTGTGGTGTCATTTTATCTTCTGGTAATAATATCATCACATGACTCAATTCAATCGAAAGAAGATCGGTTGGATTATCTGGCAATCCCTTGCCCTTAAAAGTAAGCCGCTGCGTTACCTGCACATACTCCTCATGATTGCGTGCGGATAAAATTTCAGATCGTGATTTGTCAAAAGTTGATAACCCTAATCGTACCTGCGGTCGCAGCCACGGCACACCCACAACAAAAAAATCCGTTACATCAATTACAAAATTTTTTTCATCAGATGCTGGATCAATCTTAAACCGCTGCAACACCGGAGCCACATTATTATTTCTTACCGCCTCATAGATTGGTTCCTCACCATCGGTAACGAGGTGCGGCATCATCATGCGTAGCACCAGGTGATCATGAAGTTTCTCCCAGCGCGCCATCACCGGTTTGTGAATCACCTTACCTGCCCCATACACTTCATACTCATAGGCATTGCCGATTATACGTGTAACAAAGAGTACGTCTTTATGCAACACCGAAACAGAAATCTGAAAGTACCAACGATCACCGTTCGCATACGCATGGATTTTGGTTTCTGCAGGATTGGCGTTAGCGGTGTGACTAGCTCCTATCAACAAGATAATTATAAAGAGATAACGCATCAGTATCCGGGATTTTGCGTCATGCTCGGGTTGGCCTGCAATTCACGCAGGGGAACAGGCCATACCGAATCTTCCTCTTGCCAGTCAGGTTTAAGAGTACCCAATGCAGAACCAGCCCGATCTGTTCGCACCAGATCAAACCAGCGATGACCCCACTCACCAAAAAACTCTACTCTCCGCTCCTGTATAATTGCATCCAATATTTCTGATCGTGTAGTCGCCAAGGTGGCAGCCAGACCAGCGCGTGCGCGAATGATGTTCACATCGGATGTTGCTTCTGTTAGTTTTTCCTGATGCGCCCGCGCTTCCGCCCGGATTAAATGCTGCTCGGCCAAACGAAAGATGGTAGAGTATTCCAAATATGAAGTAGCACCCGACCGTACCTTGTATTTATTCACATGAGTATAGGGAACACCATTGCGCGTAATTGTATTTACCCAACTTGTAGCACGCAAGTCACCTAGCTCAAATACAGCCAGTAATTCAGGAGTTAATAAAACAGAAGGCGGAAGGCTTGCATTGGGAGGCAAAAACAAAATCGCTTCACGTGTATTGAAAGGTAAATTTTGTGTGGGGTAATACTGCCATATCGCTTCTGTATTGTTTTTTAAGAACACCTGATTAAGATTTACCAGCGCATAGGCGGCATGCTCAATTACTTTCGTTGCTTCAACTTCAGCCTTTACCCATTGCTCACGGTACAAATACATCCGCGCCAGCAAAGCGGTTGCCACACTCCGATTTGCACGGGTACGTCCACCACCACTAATGCTATAATCATCACCCAACAATTGCTGCGCCCGCACCAAATCCATTTCTATCTGATCATAAACTAAATCAAGTGAAGCGCGCGCAATGGATGAATTGACCCGGTAATCAGTAGTCAACACCAATGGCACATCGCCCCATAGGTTTACTAAGTAGAAATAACAAAAGGCCCGGATAAATCTCGCCTCTCCTTCCAGTTGTTCCATCTTAGCTGCAGATATCAATGTCGATGAAGCCAATCCTTCCAACACAGAATTGGCCTGGTAAATAATCTTGTAAAGGCCACTCCAGTTCTGTCCGATGAATTCATGATCCGGTAAAATCATGTTATCGGAATAGGGATCATACAAAGCAGACGTACTATAAAGCTGATCAGCCATGTAGTCTCCCAATGCCGTGATACTACTTCCCAACCCATTGGCAAAAAGCGATGTCGTTAGTTCCGAATAAACCCCGCGCATCGCAGCTTCAGCAATAGCATCGCTGGTAAATACCGTAGGTGTTGAAAGCTCATGTTTAGGTGGATCGATTTTTAAAAAGTCTTCGCATGCACTTAACCCTATAAGGAATATAAAAAATACAAACAGTTGCGTTTTCATAATGAGTGTTGTTAATGATTTTGATTATAGACCTACTTGAATTCCAATCGTGTACATCCGCAACAAACCGAGGTGACCCTCCGGATCTAACCCTTTGAATTTGGTGAAGGTGATCAGGTTGCGCCCTTGCACAAACACGCGGGCCGATTGCAAACGTATCGGTGTGATCCATCCCGCAGGCAACTGCCAGGAGAGCGACACATTCTTTAACCGGATAAAGGAAGCATCATCTATAGCACCATCACTATCCACCCACCGTGTGTGGGCTGTAGCCGGTGCCCCACTACGTGAAGTAAATTTTTGAATCGTGGTCTCATCACCCGCTTGCTGCCAGCGATTCATCACTTCTACTGGTTGATTACCCATTTGACCCGGAACCGTAAACCGGCCCCGATATGAGTTTGATGTTTTCTTTACATACTGAAAAAATATTTCTGCCTGCCAGCCTTTGTAACTAAACGTGTTTTGAAAACCACCATGATACAGCAAGCCCATCCGCACTGCCTTGCTATCATCGGCTGTTGTAATCGTACCGCTGTTATCTAAGTCTACAAACTGGTACAAACCTGCAGCAGCATCAACCCCGGTAGTCTCATAGCGGATCGATACATTCAATGGTTCATCAATGCGGTAGATAAACCGGTGCGGAGAAGTTTCCAGGTTTGGATACGATACCAGCACATTACGTGGCACGGATACATTGAACGCACTTGCCCATGTAAACTGTGGCGTACTGATGTTAACCGTTCTGATGTCAAACTCCCAACCGGTGTTTTGCACCGTAGCATTCAGGTTGTACTGGATAGTTGTAAACCCGGTAGTGCCTGGCAATGACAACCCCACCAACTGATTCGATGATTGGTTCCTGTAATAACTGACGGAAACCTGAACCCGGTCTTCCCACAATCCGGTTTCCAATGCTGCCTCCCATTTCGTGTTTGTCTCCCATGCATAGTCGGGGTTTGCTAACCGCGCAGGCACCAATGTAGCACCACCTTCATATTGCGAACTTCCCGTCACACCAGTGTAACTATCCAGGTACCCGTAGTTGCCAATCTGATCGCTACCCGTTGTGCCATAACTCGTACGCAGCTTGCCAAAGCTTAACCACCGCAGGTCTTTCAAAAATTTTTCCTGTGAGAAGATCCATGCAGCACCCACCGCACCAAAGTTTCCAAACTGTTTACCCGGCCCAAAGCGACTTGAACCATCACGCCTCGCGGTAAGGTTTATTAAATACTTTTCATTCCAGTTATAGTTAACCCGGCCAAACAAAGCCGCATATCGGTACTGCGAAAAATCATTCGCTGCCGTAACATTGTTTTGTGGTGCAGCCGTAATGTTTTCCAACAACGCATCGTTTTCAATGCCTTGTGCCAACACCCGCAACCGCTCGTTCTGGTTTTCCTGAAAAGTAGCACCCACCATAGCCGTGAGCGTTCCCTTACCCCCTATCGCCTTATAGGAAATCTGTGGTTCCGCTATCCACGTACTACCATTGCTGCGCGAAAAGTTGGCCGATCCCACTTGCGCAACCGTAGGCCGCAACGACCGGATCGGGTTCAATACTTTTTCGCGCGCATCAAGTGTGTTGTAACCCACACTGGTTTTCACCTCAAGGTTTTTAGCAAGCATGTACCCAATGCTCGCCTGAGTAATCAGGTTGTAAGTATTGGCCTGATACGTTCGCTCCAAATGGGCAGCCGGATTATCCCAAGAGCCACCAGCCCAGTTTAACTTACCATCTTCATCGTACATAGCCGGTGCATTGGGCGCCAGCGTGTAGATCATATCAAAATAATTTACACCGCCTAAGTTGTTGCGCTCAGCGCCATAGTTAGCAGAAAGATTTACAGTAAGTTTTTCATTGGGTGATGTGTGGCTGATGTTAAGATAAGCTGATCCTTTATCATAATTCATATCACCGGGAAACACCGTTGTCTGATGATTGTAATTTCCACTCAGCAAAAAACGGGTGTGCGCACTGCCGCCCGAAAGTGATGCCTGTGCTGTTGTAAACTTTGCAGTTCCTCCAAACAACTCGTCCTGCCAATCGGTATAACTATCGTCCTCCCACGCACCGTTTACATCATAGTCGGTAGCAGATGGTGTGCGGTTATCATTTGCCAACGCTTCCCTGCGCATGGTTAAGTATTGTTCCGTATTCAACAGGTTCATGCGGTTGGCAACTTCCCCAATACCTCTGTTGAAAGTGAAGTCAACATTAGTACGTTCGCTTTTTCCTTTTTTGGTGGAAATCAACACGACTCCATTCGCACCACGCGATCCATAGATAGCCGTAGCATCGGCATCTTTTAATACTTCTATGCTTTCAATATCAGCCGGGTTAAGAACGCTCAACGGACTGGGCTTGCGCAACGCACCGGGTGCAATTTGTAAAAGCGAGGTGGAAGTAAACGGCACACCATCTACTATATATAGCGGGTCATTGGCTTCGGGGCGCAAACTGTTCTGCCCGCGAATGCTAATATCAAAGCCGCTGCCCGGTATGCCCGAATCTTCGGTGACGTACACGCCAGGCATGCGGCCTTGCAGTGCCGCAACAGGATTATACACGGGTTGGCGCGCAATGTCTGCTGCACTCACCCGGCTGATATTACCCGTATTCTCTTTTTCGCTTACCTGCCAGTAGCCAGCATTCACGGTTACGCCCTCTAGCTCAATGGCCTCGGGCATCAACACTATATTATATAGTGTAGTAGTCGTTGTTATTTCCGTATGGGAGCGATAGCCAATAAACGAAAACTTCAGGGTGGTGCCCGGTGCTGCCTGCAAGGCAAAATGCCCCTCGGCATCGGAGGTGGTACCTTGTGTTGTGCCTTTAATAATAATGCTTACTCCCGGCAGGGGTTGCTGTGTGGCACCATCGGTTACGGTACCTGTTATGGTTTGGGTTTGTGCCTGTACGGCTGCGCAAAAGCAAAGCGCGGCCAGGCAGCATAAAATCTTGTTCATGCGGTGTGTTAATTAGGGTTATGGATTGGATTTGGTGTGGCCTTATTAGTTCTGCGCAAGTGTGCAAACAGAAAATGACCAGTGTTTAATTCAACCTCAGCTGGGTGGGCGTTTACAGTGAATGAAGATGAAGTGTGACCTGGTCATGCTACAGTATTATTTTTTTTAATTCACTTTGCCGAAGACATTCGACCAGCGTTCGGTATTGGTTTCTAAAATCTTTATCAAGTTGAAGGTGTGAGAGGAGTTGATAGACAGCTTTCAGGTTTTCCTTGAATTCGGAATCGCAGTTTTCGATTTTAACTTTTGCTAAGATTGATAAAAGGCCTTTTCGAATTTTATTGATATCCTCAATGTCCGCATTAGGAATAATTATTAATAGCCCGGTTTCAGGTTTTTCTACGTGCTCCATGGCGTAAGTGATTTAGAATTTCTAAACAATAGTATAGATAATCTAAAGAAAATCAAATATATAGTTTAGTTTTTTGCATAAATCATTTGTATTTACGTAACTAAAGTTTAGAAAATCAGAACCATGACTCAAATCGGGGAATTTTTAGCAAAGCGATCGATCAATCGTGCATCTATTTCAAGAAAGACTGCGATTAGTGAATCACGATTAAGTGAGCTATCCAATAAGGAAAGTGCCAGACTTACCGCTGAAGAACTTTATTTGATCGCATTGGCAATCGAAGTCAATCCGTGTGACTTACTAGAATTTGTTTGTAAGGGATTGGTATTGAAAGAGGATAAGGAGAGGGATAATTAAACAATGGTGGGGCATTTTAATCTAGATATTTCTTTGGCCTTAATGGTCTGCTTAATCTAATTGTACACCCTAAAGAAGTTGCTGAATTTTAAAGCGGCTTTTTTGAAGGCCTTATTTAGTCAAGAATAGGTAATTCCGAAGTTCCAACCGAGCATTCATAATAGCATCCCAAAGAATTATATTGTGTCTTGCAACTCAAACTAGCTACTAAAAGGTACAAGCGTAGATTTCGTCTCGGGACAATGAGGATTAAATTGTGGGTATCTCTTTGCAAAAGCCAATTTCAATATTATAAGTCTTTAGCTATTTTTTTTAAAAGTGTCACCACTTCATTTGCTGATACTGAAAACTCTTTTATTGCTTGTTCCCTTTTAGTTAAATACCAATGCTTTACATCTAATAGTAACTGACGCTTAAGTTCTTGTCTTATTCTTTTATCCGATTTAAGAACTTTCTCAACCCTTTTTCGGAATCGCTTGGGGTAATAAAATTCAAAATCACTATTACTAAGATTTAAAAAATGATCCTTTCCCCAGGTATTAAATCTAGTTTGAAGTTTTGAAATACAGGCTTTTCCTGCCTCATCGCCATCAGCAACTATCCATGCTTTATTCTTATAGACAGGCTGCTTATGAATGTACACTATTAATCTTTCGAAATCTATCACCCTTGTTTCTAAATCGTTAACTCCACGTGCAGCAATAGTCCCAATTCTTCCAATTAAGCTCGGAACCAAATATGGAATCAAAATTTCCTTAATAATTGTTTCAGCACTCGACTCTTCTAAAATTAAATAACCCTCATAAAGTCCATAATCACTGAACTCATATCCAAGTTGATCTAGAATATCAATTCTAGCTTCTGGGAGATTGTCTATCTCAATAACTTTAGAGGTTGGAATATTATATAAATTTTTCTCATCTGATTCAAATGGTTTCCAAGTCACAAAAAATATTTTACCCTCCGCAATCGACCCCAAATACTTTAGTACAATATTAGAGTGAGTAGATACAACAAATTGGTTTCTTCCTGATTTCTCAACAATGAGATTAAGTAAACTCTTAAGCGCCCTTGGATGCAAGTCATTTTCTAACTCTTCAATAAGAAATAACTTATTATCCTCTGTCAAGATGGTGACAATAAAGCCAACAATATTTGCCACCCCATCACCCATTGCCCGCAACGGTATCATATTTTTTGTCCCAACGAAAATCCCTGGCTCCACTCCGTTTGATCCTTGATTTTTCAATGGAATCGTTCCTATTCTAAAACCTAAAATTTCATCACAACACTTAATAAACTCTGCATTCTTTACATGTGACGCATTACCTATCTTTTGTATCTTAGAAGCTAAATTTCTAAAGTTATCTGTAACCTTGTATGACTGAACAAAATTCATACTGTAATCTATATGTTCTGTCTTCCTTTTTGACAAAAATGGATAGATAAAGTTGCCCTCGGCTTCTGAATCAGAAAATCGATTAAATAATTTTAAACGTGGATCTGCCTTACCTCTTTTTACAATTTCTACGCGATGGTGTGGCAACATTTTAAAAGCTAAGTCACCATTAGCAAAGAGGTATTCTTCTGCCTCTTGCCGCTTAGATATGCGCCAAAACAAATTGGCTTGATGCAACTTTACATCAATCTCATCTTGGTCTTTAGTCATTTGAATATTTTCTTCTTCAGTAACGTCAATTAGCGTAGTGAATATTTTTCCATATGAACTATCAGCACGTATATCATTGATCTCAAATGAATGATACTGTAAATTAAGTAGTGCCTTTATTATTGTCGACTTGCCAGAATTGTTAGCACCTACCAGAAGGTTCATACTAGGTGCCAAATCGATCTTACAATTCTTGTAAGATTTTACATTTATTAGTTCAATAGACTTTACTATCATGTAAAATTAGAAATTGATATAACAAAGTGGTCACTCAACTTCCGCTGTAATTTACTTTGAAATGGGGACAAAATATTAATGTTCATTCTATTCTTTCATATGGATAAATATTTTTGAAGTTTCTATGCAAATAAGAGCCAAGAGAAGACGCTTCTTCAAATTCATGGGCTGGCACGTTGTTTCTCAACCATGCCTCTTGAACAGATAAATCTCATTGGTGATCCTTTGAAGTCAAATATTTACATTCATGTTCACAGTTCCTTAATGGATAGGATTTTCACTCTTCACTATTTCATCTATATATGCTAGCAACCATAGTGTAACACCTGTTTTTATTTTCAACACGCGCACCTGATGTTCAGTTAAACCTAAATCCGCATTGTGAATTCTACATAGATGTTCGTAGCACTGGCAAATGAAGTCTATGTCCTTTTCGGTGAACTCTTCCAGAATACCAAATTCAATTTTGGAAGTGAAGTGCTTTATTCTTTTTGATCTTTTAATTCTAACCCGATTCAGTTCCTCGTTTCCGAGATGGAAATTTTTAAACTCCTTTACAAATAAGGAAGAGGTTGAAAGTTCCAGGTTGCTTGCCAGTTCGCGTTCAATAAGTACTTCAAGCAACGTACGGAGCGATACTAGCGCATGTCTGAAGCGATCTGGATTTTCTGTGGCATTTAGAGCGTGATTAGCACCGATCCATAAATAGTCAAGTTCTAGTCGCTCCAGGTATGGAAGTAAGAATTCGTTAAGCAGTTCTTCTTTCCTGCTGATAAATTCATCCGGCTCACCTTCCTCCAATGAATCTACCAATTCTGACGTAGATGTAACGCTTAATATTTCAAGCTCAGAAACAGAAAGAAATTCAATTTCCGGATTGCTTCTAAGTGCGTCTGTTAGTTTCTTAAGATGATCAAACACGGTGAAATGCCTGGCAAATCCATTGGTGAGACGATTCAACACCTTTTGCTGCTCAACAACTGCCTTGAGGGCACCCGGCATTTCAAAAACACTGAATTGATTACGCAGTTTATTTTCATTGGCAACCATCTTTGATATTGGATCTGCAAAGCGGCTGCTGCCCGTTGCCAATTCCATTAGCTTGTTCATCCTGCGTTGGTTTTCGAAGAGCTTATTGAAGTTGTTCATGTTTTAGTGTACAATTCACAGGCTGATAGACCGGATTTATATTTTACTCCAAACTCGAAATCTCTTCTCTGCTTCCTTCACCATCTCTTGATTGCCCTTATAGATGATATTTGATTCCATTAATACTTTGAGTTTATCCGTTGCTGTTGCACCGTTCAATATTTTTGCCGCCACCAATTTATCAAAGATCCAGAACATACCGTGATACTCAATCGAAAGGTTTCGGGCATGTGTTCGTACAGGTTTATCACTACTCAGTACGGTAGCGTTGAGTTTTCGTGCGATGTAAATCACAGAGCAATCTTCTGGAGACAGTGCCCTTGGAAAATTCTCGTTGCTTATCGCTTCCTGATCTGCCGGGGTAAGAACATGGATAGTAAGTCCACCACCGTGTTCATACGCCTGAAGTAACTGTTGCTGTTGTGAAAACAACTCGTTGATGACATCTACAGTAGTATGAATCTCCAGCTCAAGTCCGAAAAACTCAGACGTGAGCTGGAGTTCTATTACATCGATGAAGATGCACGCATCGGTAACAACGAGTTTCATTATGCCACAAGGTACTCGGATCTGAATTCTGCCAGTTTCTTATTTTTCAGCGATGCCGCTTTGCTCATAGAGATATACTCCTCACCAAGCGCTTTAAAGAGGAGCTGATTAAACCGATTGGACTCTTCATAACCCGGATACTGGAAGGGTTCGTCCACACGGTAGCCCAAGTGAGTCATCATAAACATGAATTGCTTGAAGTAAGACTCCGAAATTACTTTCAGGTCTTTTAATCGGTAAGCTATTGCTTGTATGGAAATACCGTACTGCAATTTCAAGCCACCTAACTCTTGGATCATCAGTTTTGACCGTCCTTCACCTATCTCTTTTGCTACAATGTCTTTCGGCAATAGCATGGCAGCAGCAAAATAATGGCAGAACTTCTCTTTCTCCTTTTCGGTAAAACTATCAAGCGGAAGAATTACGTGCGCCAATTCATGCATGGCCGTAAACCTTATCCGGTCCAGCGGCTTTTTGCGTTGAGCGGTTCCGCGGTTCAAGACGATCACCGGGATTGATCCATTTACCATGGCGGATACACCCTCTAGGCCGTCATCTTCCGTTTCGATCTCGATGACCTTGATATGGTTGTCCTCTAATAGTTCGATAAGGTTGAAAATGGGGTCAGTGCCCAGCTTCCAATGCCTTCGCAATGCGATTGCTGCATTTTCTACATCCTCCTTAGAACTTATAGGATCGATGGTAAAGCCGAGTTTAAAAGCGGTATTAATCCCTAGGATTTCTTCCAGTTCGATGTAGCGCGACAGAAAATCACGGGTTTTTTCAATGATGCTTTTCTTTTCTTTCACCGGAAACTTCTGGTGTTTACGGAATTCCACTTTTTCCAGATTGACCTCCGCCTTTCTGAAAAAATAGTCTGGGCGTACCCCGAGTGCATCACACAAGAGGCCTACCATTTCACTATCTGGCATGATCTCACCCTTCTCGTATTTATGAAGAGCCTGCCTGGTTACACGATTTTGGAGTTTTTCGGCCAAATCCTGCAACGAAAGTCCAGCCATGGTGCGGGCTGACTTAAGCCGTTCTGCAAATTGAGTCATAGGATTCTATAGTTAGTGTTCTTGATATTACTATTGATGTAACAGGTAACACAATGAATTGGTTTACAAAAATAGTAATTATTGTATATACTGTCAATTAAGTATGTAAACCTGTCAGATACCATGACAGGCGGTTATTTTCTAATAAAATCACCTTTCAATAATAAATTTGGAACTTTTTATGACAAGATGTCCTTTATTCTGTAAACCGGGTAATTGGCACAACACTTGAGCATAATTCCCCAATTTTGTCAACTAAAAAAGGGCCATTGGAAGTGGCCCTCTTGACAAAACGCATTAGTACTATTGGTATAGATGGCATCCCCAACCGGGATGACTGGCGTTTTTGTATTTGCAAATTTAGTCCAGCCGGGCTGAATTCAAAGCTTCTGCGCCATTTCTGAACGGTCCCGTTGCCATCAGGACACCTTAAACAAGGAAAGCCTATGGCAAAAGACTTACAACGAATTAAAAACATTTTCCGAAAAACTGACGGCTGCTCATCTGTGACAGCAGACTCAGTCATGGAAAAAACGGTACTAGAGGGCAGCGAAAATTCACCAAACATTTTAATCGATGGAAACAACAACATTTAAAATTCTGTCCATTGATGGAGGTGGTATCCGAGGAATATACCCCGCACGATTGCTGTGCGAACTGGAAGAGGAACTGGCACGAAGCAGCAATCAGCACACCAAGTTGTGCGACTACTTTGATCTCATCTGTGGAACTTCGACTGGCGGCATCATTGCACTTGGTCTTGCTCATGGAATGCCTGCGCAGGAAATTCTTCAACTATATCGCAACCATGCCGATAAAATATTTAACAAGCGTTGGCACCGATTCGGTTTATTTAAGCCAAAGTATTCGAGTGAGTATCTTGGGAACCTTTTAAAAGAAGCATTCGCTAAATACTCCGAGAGTGGCGATACACGATTGGGACATACCAAAACCAGGGTATGCATTCCCACCTACAATTCCGTACAGGGAAAAGCCCACGTGTATAAAACAGCACATCACGAGAAACTTTTCAGGGACTACCAGATACCAACACATCATGTCGCGCTGTCAAGCGCTGCTGCACCAGTGTTCTTTCCGCCTCATTCATTTACATACACTCCGATAAATTCACCTAATCCTGTCGAAGTAAAGATGAATATTGATGGCGGTGTTATCGCCAATAATCCAACACACATTGGGATTGTGGAAGCGCACAATACGTTGGGTGTGCCACTGGCTGACATTCGTGTTCTGTCACTTGGAACAGGACACAAGTTTTTTACCGAACGGAAATCAGATAAAGGCTTTGGTTTCTGGTATTGGGGGAACAAGAAAGTGAGGCTTGTGGATCTGATGTTTAGTGCCCAATCACAGAATACGGATAACCTCGTCAAGTTTCTCAACAACGGTGTCGGTGAGGGGGAGCTGCCGAAGTTCTACTACAAACGCATACAACATGTCTTCGGAAAAGGTGAAGACATTGCCTTGGATGAAACCAATCCGGCAAAACTCGCCCAACTGGAGGACATTGCGATCAATGCTTATAAAGAACACGGGGCTGAACTATTCCAGCAGTTCCTGACGAAAACCAAACCCGATTTTAAACCTGTAAAACAACTGTAAACAATATGGCTAACTGCAATGACTTATTTAAGAAGTTCCAGGAGGAGATATCCATCCCGGCAAAGAAGAAGGAGCGTATGATGACCTCCAAGAAAGGACTTCGCGACCGTATCAGAAAGGATTTTAAAGAGAAGCATCCCGGATATAGTCCCAAGTTTTATGTTCAGGGTTCTGACAAAATGAAAACCCCGATTCGTACTAAAGATGATATTTGTGATCTGGATGATGGCGTGTATTTTATGCGCGAACCGGATGTAACAGCAACCACACTACAGCAATGGGTGAAGGATGCTGTGAAGGGTTACACCGATACAGAACCTGAACACCGGAAAAAGTGCATTCGTAACATTTTCACAAACGACTATGAAATTGATATGCCTGTTTACTACAAAGTAGATGGCAAAGAATATCAGCTTGCTGTGAAAGACAATGGATTTGAGGACAGCGACCCCAAGGCGATGGTGGACTGGTTCAATGCACGGAAGGACAAGACGGGTATGCTTATCAATAGTGTGAAGGATATGAAAGCATGGTGCGACCACAAGCGCAACAAGATGCCAAGTGGAATTTCAATGACTATCCTTGCTACCAATGCCAAAGCAAGAATCGTGTACAATGAACGCGAGGACATTACGCTGCGGGACACACTGAAAGAAATCAAGAAAGCCCTCGATTCAAAATTTGAATGCGTGGTTCCGGTCACACCGAAAGATGACTTGTTTGCAAACTACACATCAGAGCGTAAGAACAATTTTCTTACAGCGCTGAATGAATTTATCGAAGATGCAGACAAAGCCTTAAAGGAGTCTAATCAATTAAAAGCCAGCAAGTTTTGGAGAAAGCATCTTGGTGAACGCTTTCCAGAAGGTGAAGACAAAGATGAAAATCGATTGTCATCTATCGGTATCGCCACGGGCGCGGCTACATCAATACCATGGGTGAAGTAGTTGATGGCATATCGCTTTTCAGAGCGGAGGCAATAAGCATCAGCGATGCGTTTCCCAGTCTTTCATTTCTTGAACAGGCTGGGAAGCCTGTTGTTGCCGGACAGCTTGAACTCAAAGATGCTGAAGGTTTACATCACGGAAGTTATTTCATAGAGATTCATGCAGTAGAAGAATATCCGTATCGGTTTCCTTACGTTTTTGAAACTGGGGGGAGGATTCCGCGCAACATTGACTGGCATATATTTGAAAGCGATGGTCATTGCTGTTTGAAAAATCAACCCGAGGAAATTCTTCTTTGTAAAACGGGCATTAACCTTCAAATGTTCATCGAGAAGGAAGTTAAGCCGTACTTCTTCAATCAGCTATACAGGGAAAAGCATGGATACTTTCTTCAGGAAAGGTCACACGGCTTGCAGGGGGAGCTGGAATTTTTCTTCGATTTACTACGGACAACAGATCTACTCAAAGTTTACGAATTTTTGGTATTTGTTTGCAAACGTCTAGAACCGGGCAGAACAACAGTTTGCTTTTGCGGAAGCAAAGAGAAATACAGGAGATGTCATCGTGATACCTATCGTACAATTGAAAAGTTTACAAATGCAGAACTGCAATATTTTATCGGTGAGATTGTGAATTCAAAAGCATTTAAGTTGTTGCCCTTCACAAATAATTCAAGGTTTCGCCCGTTCACCAAGCAATAGTCAAATGCAATAGAAATTTTATGAGAATCACTCGAAGAGTGGGTTGAAAGTTGGAACGAGAAAATTAAATATCCATAATGCTGAAACCCTGATTTTTAATTCAGAGTGGCGTAACAGATTATACCCTATCGGGTATAATTTTATGTAAATTGAAGTTCATTTTAACCGTTCGGGTGTAAATCGATGGCTTTTAAGCAAGTTGAAATATAAAAACGCGTTTTCGAACTAATGACCAGTATGCTCGAGGACTTTCAGGCGAGGGGAAAGTTATTCTACCAATTCAATCTCCAGCTTCTTTATTAAACTGTAGCATCTCCATAGAATAAGTCCACCAATAAAACCAAACGCACAATCAATCAGTCGCCAATACAAAGGAATACTACGTGCAGCACCCGCCAGAAATGCAAACGGAAAAATGCATAGACAGGCAATCAACCCAAACTCAATGACCCAAATGTTTTTAATCGGATCACGGTAAGGTCCGATAAACACAATCGCGATTATCAAATGTGCAAATGCCAGCCAGTCTGTCCCGTAGGATATAAAAGGAAATTCCCCATTAGTTTTATGAAGACCCAAATAGACATACTCGATCCATTGTGTAAATGAATTGTCGAACCCACTTTTTAATAAAATAGACTGCATCACTCCCAATTCGTATTCTAATGGAAGAGCTGTTAGACCACTTATAACCAGGGCAATCATAAAAAATAGAATTAGAATTCGGATCTTCTGAATTGATTGAGGACTATTCATTTTATAAATATTTAAAAGTACTTTGTAATTCAAAGTTACATGAACAATTGTCATTTTTTTGATTCTAAAAATATTTTTTGCTGACTTTTTAAGTTAATCTCCGGAGCACGCCTAATCATAATTCCTACCTTTGAGTGTGGTAATACCAATACATATTGACAGACCAAACGTAGACCACAGATGGTTTTGGGATTTCGATTTTGGAAAGATTGATTGGAGAAAGAGTTACAAAACAATTATAGCCCGGATCATCGAACGGGGTGATAACGCTGACTGGTTGGAAATCACTCGCTTCTACGGTGAAGAAAAAATCGTTAATGCGCTAAAAAACGAAATAGTATTCCTTCCGGATTATTCCATAGATGACGTTTGTAATTACTATAATCTTAAGGCCGAAGATCTATTATGCTTTTCACGGAAACAATCGACACCACAACATTGGATTTGATCAAATGACTCGCGCAGAAAATGATTTCAAAGTGAATAGAAATTATTCTCAAGACCCTAACATTAAAACAACATGTTCACTTTGTAAACCTGAATGAATTCAGTATCTTTATAATAACAAGGGATCATTTAGATTACTTGATTTTGAACTGAGTACTCCATTGGGGTACCAGTATTTGGAAAAGCATAAAAATATTTGAGAATGAGGATGTTATATTAAAATGCAAACTCCCTCCTCCTCTGCCAATATCAATACAAAACAATACAAAAGCCTGCAAATCGAATGATTTCAGGCTTTTTGCTTTTAGAGACTTATCAAAATATTCAGCAAATACCAATTTGTTGGTGAGTTAACTGGTGAGTATTCTGAAATCCAAACAAAAAGGCTCACCAGAATGCTTATAACGAATTGATATTCAAGTTTTTAAATGGCTAAACATTTTGAAGTCGGATGACTGCTTTCATAGATTTATTAAATGCTTAACCATCATTGCTATGAACAACAGATTCAACTTGCTTTTCTATTTCAAGAGACCGAAAAATCATACAAAAAAAGAATTCCAAATTTACATGAGGATTAGTACAGGATGTGAGCGGATGGAAATCTCAGCACAACGTAAATGGAATCACGACCGATGGAACATGGCTGGCGCAAGAGCAATTGGAACAAAAGAAGATGCGCGAGCGCTGAACGCACACCTAGATATTTTTTTTGAACCTGTACTTTAGTTTATTTTATAAGGTACCCATTTAAGCAAACTGGCTTCTCTTCAACAAATATGCAGAAGACCTTCGAATGGGTAGTCTACGAACTGATCTAGTGAGCTTAATTCTTCAGGTAACAACTTAAAATCTGTTTAAAAATTTAGATTACCTGATTGTGGTCTTTTTGTTATTGGATGTAGCCAATTAACATTCGATATTTAAAAAAAAATAAGTATGCGCTCCAAATCAACCAGCGAGAAATTTCCATTCGATCCGGAGTTATTCAACTCCATTATTGAAGTTTCTTCTGAAATAACCTGGGTGCGAGACCTCAAAACGGATAAAATTTTTTGGCTAGCATCTAAAGCAAACCGTGAAAAATTCGGTCTTCCTGTTGATAATAGTGAGCAATTCTTTCACGATAATATTCACCCAAAAGGCCACGAAAAAACCTCAAAGAAATTCTATGAGTCATTGGCTGATCCATCTATTAAGACTTATGTACGTGAATTTAGATTTAGAGCAGCAGATGGTAAGTGGTGTAATATCCGGGATAAAATAAGCATTATTCGAAATGCAAAAGGTACGGCTACTCGAGTGTTTGGGGTTTGGGAGGATATTACTGAGATTGTTCAAAGGGATAAAAAAACCAAAGAACTGTTGCGTGATCTTGAAAAAGATAAAAATCGATTTAAGATTATTTCGGAACTATCCAACGCAGTTATGTGGGAAGAGGATATTAAATCAGGACGTCTCTACTGGACTGCAGGCACAAAAACGTTGCTTGATTTCGGTTTGACTAATGAGAATTACACTGTAAACGATTGGGTAAACCATATTCATCCAGATGATTTTGAAAGATCAGCAGATCGTTTTAAAAATGCTCTTCTCTCTTCAGATGGAATATATAATGATGAATATCGCGTAATCAAATCAGATGGAAGCACTGCATATGTTGTTGATCGTGGAATGATTATCCGAGATAAAGAGAAGAATCCAATACGAGCTATCGGTGGTTGGGTGGATGTAACCCGAGAAAGAATGCATGAACAAAAAATTGCTCAGACTCTTGTTGCACAACTGAATCTCAATCAGCAGCTGGCAAAGCGAGAAGAAGAACTTGCTACCTCTGAGGAAGAATTGCGCAGGGTTAACGCAAGTCTTTTAGCGAATAATAAAAATCTGACTGAGCGAGATCAGATTATTTCTCGGTTACAGAGCTTGGCGAAAATTGGGCACTGGATTTTTGATCCTATTAAAGGAAAATTTACATTTTCAGATGAAATTTATCAGATTCATGAAATAGATACTAGCTACCCAATAGAGAATCCTGAAGACATCCTGCAATTTTATGATGGCCCTAGCAGAATTATTATTACTGACTTAATAGAGCAGGCATATGCTGGTAAACTAGATCCATTTGATATCATCTTGAAAATACAAACTCCAATGGGTTATCAAAAGTGGGCACGCGTATGTGGGTGGCCTGCTGAGGGTGATCCGCGAATATTTGGGCTTACTTATGATATTACTTACTCAAAGGAAGCTGAGGGCCGATTGAAGAGCAGTGAACACAAATTTTCAAACACGTTTCATGGAAGTCCGGATTTAATGATTTTAATCCAAAAGGACGACTGGGTAATTATCGATATAAACAATAAAATATTCTCAACGCTTAACTATACACGCGAAGAGTTGTTGGGAAATTGTGTTAAGGATTTTCCTCTTTTCGCTCATCTTTCTGATAGTCAATATTTCTTTACCCAGATTGATGCAACGGGCAGCATTGAAATGGAAGCTGAATTGAAAAGAAAAAATGGAGCCACCATACAGGCTCTCTTGTCACTTAATACATTGCTGATTGAAGGCAGGCCGCACGTATTGGCAGTAATAAAAGATATTACCTCCAGAAAATCAGCTGAAGAAAAATTCAGCAAAATATTTTATGGGAGCCCTGATGCAATGATGCTTATTCGCAAGTCGGATATGGTGATGGTGGATGTTAACGAAAAATCCTTTCCATTGTTGGGTTACACAAAAGTAGAGTTTTTAGGCAAACCCATTTGGAATTTTGATGTATTTGTACATTCAAATGAGCGAGATGATTTTTGGAATAGGTTTAACCGAAACTTAAGAGCTGATATAGAAACAACATGGAAGAAAAAAAATGGTCAGCATGTTCAGGTTATGTTGTCTATGGAGCAGCTTGAAATTGGCGGGGTGGAACATATTATTGCCATGGTGAAGGATATATCAGATCGAAAGTTGGCTGAAGAAAGATTTATCAAGGCCTTTAACCTGAGTCCAGATCTAATGCTCATCATCCGTGAACGAGATTTAGTTCTTATAGAATGCAATAAGAATGTTGAGGTTTTTTCAGGATACAAAAGGGAAGAAGTCATTGGAAAATCAAGTATTGATTTTACCCTCTGGGCTATCGTTAAGGATCGAGAAGATTTCAATGAAGAATACTTTGGAAAGGGGAATGCCGTATTTATGGAAAGTGAATTCTTGCGAAAAGACGGAACCAAATTCAACGGAAATATTTCAGCTAAGAGAATTAGTTTACAAGGGGAAGACCACATGCTGGTAGTAGTAAGGGACATTACTGAAAGAAAAATAGTCGAGCAGAAAATACTAGAAAGTGAAGCAAATTTATACGCTGTTATTAATAACACTAATCTGATCGTATGGTCTGTTGATCGGGAGCTTAAGATAATTAAAGCAAATAGGCCTTTTGAGGAGTATGTCAGGGCTCGTTATAAAACAGGTGTTATTCCAGGAGAAAGGATGATACTGGCTGATGTTAGCCTTGCAGAGCAACTAAAAAATATCTGGTCGCCCCGTTACGAACGTGTATTGAAAGGAGAAAAATATCAGATTGTGGAGAATTATGACGGGCGCTCAGTTGAATTTTCTCTAAGTCCAATAATAGAGGGAGCTCAAATTATTGGGGTTGTTGTATTTGCAAATGATATTACCGAAAGAGTAAAGCAAGATCAGGATCTTAAGAATGCGCTCAATAAAGTTGTTGAATTCAAACTGATCGCACTTCGATCAGTCATGAATCCACATTTTTTCTTTAATGCTCTTAGCTCTATTCAATATTTCATTGCGCAAAACGACCGTAAAAATGCAATCGATTATCTTTCTACATTCTCCAGACTGGTGCGAGGAATATTAGAACACTCAGTAAGTAATACTATAAAATTAACTGAGGAAATAGAACAACTTAAAAACTATATTGCGTTAGAACGACTTCGCTTTGAGGAAAAATTTGATTCACATTTTGAAATTGACGAAAGGTTGGATTTGAAAGGCACTGAAATACCATCCTTATTAATACAGCCCTATGTAGAAAACGCAATTATCCATGGGCTGTATAATAAAAGGGAATCTGGCACTCTAAAAATTTCAATTCAGAAGGAAAGTGATGCCATTCTTTTTGAGGTACTAGATAATGGAATTGGACGGGAAGCTGCAAGGGAATTTAGAGATAAAAACATGGTAGGGCGCAAATCGTTAGGTACTGCCATTACAGAGGAACGGCTCAGTCTTATTAACAATCAATACAAGGTCTCCATTGAAGTGATTGATCTGTTTGATGAAAATAATAAGCCCGCAGGAACGTGTGTAAAAATCTGGCTTAAAAATTAAGATCCAGTCCTAAACAGACTCGTATGGAATTTTGATTCTTACCACTGTTCCGCACACCCCATCTTTATCCATAATATCCTCTATTTCAAATGATGATTTATTAGCTTGATTTATTAGCTTAAGTCTTTCCTCAGTAATGGTGCTACCCATGGAGGCGTGGGAATCAAAATTGTATTTGTGAAGTTTTTTCGATTCTTTTCTTCCGATGCCATTGTCCTCAATCTCAAAAATCAGAATGCCATCGTTTTCATTAATCCGTATGAATAATTCGCCATGGCCTTGTTTATTATAGAGACCGTGAAGTATGGCATTTTCTACATAGGGTTGTATTAATAAAGATGGAATGACGATTGACTCTATTTCTATTTCCGGATCGATCAATAAAGAAAATGCAAATTTGTTCTCGAAGCGAGTCATTTCAAGATTAACGTAATTCTGCAACAGTTCAATTTCATCAGCTAGTTTAATCTTGTTGTTGACAGAGTGATAAAGAATACTTCTAATCAATTTCGAAAAAGTAGCCAAATAATTCATGGCATTTAACCGATCACTTTTGGCAATAAAAAATTGAATTGAATTCAGCACATTAAAAATAAAATGAGGACTCATTACGGAGCGCAGGGCCATTAATTTCAATTCTCCGATTTTTTTATTTGCTTCGGCCAATTCACGATCACGTGCAACTCGTTCCGTAACGTTATCTGCAAATATGCTAACGCCAATCACTTTATCCATCTCAAAGATTGGGCTAAGAGAATATTGAAAATCAATACCAAATCGGGTTTCTTCAAAAGTTATGCGGTTGCCTTTTAGTGCTTGTAAATAAAGAGGGCTCCACTTAGTTATTAGCTCATGGAAAGTTGAGGATTGAGTCGAAGAAAAAATTCTGCTTCCAATTTTAAGTTGAACCCCATAATTCTTCAACATATGCTTCGAAAACTGGTTATTAAACATGAGTAATTTAAAATCGACATCAACGGACCAGATCATTACTTCCGTGTTGTTAATCGTAGCTTTCAGATTGGCTTCTTGAATCATTAATTGTTCAGCCGCTTTTTTCTCGATTGTGATGTCTTCAATTTGGGCAACAAAATAAAGGGGTGAACCCGCTCCATCTTTTACGATTGAAGCATTCAAATTAACCCAAACAATGGATCCGTCTTTATGTATATACCGCTTCTCTCTCCTAAAAGTGTCCTCCTCTCCACGTAGAAGTTGTTGCTGAAGTTCATGATCTCCTTGCTTATCTTCTGGATGGGTAATGTCTTTAGAGGGTTTGTGTACAAGCTCCTCTTCAGAAAATCCAACAATTTGGCATAACTCTTTATTTACTTGTAACCACTTGGAATCCAGTGAAACCAACGCCATGCCAATAGCAGAGTGTTCAAATGCACCTCTGAATTTTGCTTCACTAACACCGAGGAGCTGAAGATTTGCAGTAAGTTTTTCGTTTAGCTCATAAACCTCTGCCTCTGCCTGCTGCTTAATGAATTTATTTTTTGCCTCTAATTCATCTAATAATTGTTGATTCCATTCTTCATTCTTCTCCACCACACTTTTCAAGAAAAACAGAGTTAATCCAACAACAAAAGTGGCCACGAAAGCCCGCATGTTATTGAATTCGTAAAATGGGTCGCTCTGGATAATCTGTAAGAAGCCAACATCAAAGAACTCGAAAATCTGGTCGAAGAAAATAAAAGAGACCAGCGAAACTGATAAAGCCAGGATTATAGGCAGTTTGTTTTTCAAGTTGAAAATCAAAAACGGAAAGCAAAAGCCAGCCAGCAGAAAAAGGCGAAGCCCTACAAAGGAAGAGGGGGCATATTGTTCGCCTGCCTTTAAATCCAGAATGCTAACCCCAAAGACAATCACAGGAGTTAACCAGCTTAAAATAATTCTGCTAGTTATTATATAGCCAAAACGGTTGAGAACCAGTGGAGCCAGGAAAAGCAAGATGGCAATCAAAAGCCTGTTTAATACCTGAGAATTTGAATCAAAGTAGAAAAATAATGCTGCTATAAGAGGTGTTAAGGCTATAGAAGAAACCAATGAAGTGTAATTAGTCATAATTACATTTCTTTTTTCCGACTTGGAATTGGTGTATTGAGTACCCCAATTGGTTATCTTTCTTAGAATCAGTTTCATTTTGCCTTCAAATTATGCGAATTTGTATCAAATCTTACCAACCTTTTAGGAATGGTACCTTTAAATCTATTAGCAATTGGTATTTTCAGGTGAAAGAATCTTGATAGGATTTTTTAAAAGCAATTATCTTTGACGAATGGTGAAGGGTATAATAGTTGATGATGAATTTAAAAGCCGCGAAAGCCTTCGGATTCTTTTGGAAGACTTTTGTGAGGGCGTAGAGGTGTGTGCACTTTGTCAAAATGTGGATGAAGGAATTAATGCCATTAAAGAACATAAACCAGATGTAGTCTTTCTGGATATTCAAATGCAACGCGAAAGCGGCTTCGACTTACTTACACGGATAAAAGAAATTAATTTTGAAATCATTTTTACTACCGCACATTCTGAATATGCCATTAAAGCATTTAAGTTCTCAGCGATTGACTATCTTTTAAAGCCGATTGATATTGAGGAACTCAAACAATCGATTGTAAAGTTGAATTCCAAGTTGAATGATACTACTTCACTTCGACTTCAGCACCTTATTCAAAATTTAAAGATACAACCTACCGAAAGCTATAAGTTAGCCTTGCCCACATTTGATGGGCTTATTTTTGTTAAGGTTTCTGATATACTCTATTGCGAAGCTTCCAGTAACTATACTGAAATAGTGACCAGCGATGGGAAAAAGTATTTGGTTAGCAGGACGTTGAAGGAGTATGATGAATTATTATCCGATCAAAATTTTTATCGAATCCACAATTCTTATCTGATTAACCTGAATGCCGTAAAAAAATACATTCGCGGTGAAGGTGGATACGTAATTATGAGCAACGATCAATCGCTCGATGTATCAAAACGCAAGAAGGAAGGTTTTCTTGAAAGAATAGGCAATTAAGCCTACCATCTCAAAATCTTATATTAGTTTCTCTCCTGTTCTCAGAATACTTATTGGTTTCTATTAAGAACGCATAAATATTCTATCAGAGCATTGCTCTTTGCAGGCAACTCCTTTCATTCCATCATAATCCACTTACTTTAAAAGTACCACCACCTACTCATTCGTGGTATTTCTGCGCACGGTAGTTCCATAATCTTGCATTCACAAAATTTAATGTAAAACAAAAAATTTAAAATGAAAGCAAAATTAAAATTTATGACAATGGTTATTCTGGCAAGCTCAGCCATTACAAGCTATGCACAGGATACAAAGATTCGTTTTTTCGGTCAGCCCGAAATAAACAATTTCAAAACAATCGAAACTAATCGATTCAGAGGAGTGAATGGAATGGGAGAGTACATCACGAGTGACTCTACTTATAAAAGTAAAACCAATTTTAACACTGGCAATTTTGTACTGTTTGTTACTTCACAGTTGAGTGAGCGCTTGTCGGTATTGGCGGAAGCAAACTTCAACAATGCCAAGGGTACTTACAATTTCGAAATTCAACGCCTTATGGCTCGTTATTATATTCAGAATTATTTCAGTGTGCGGGTTGGTAAAATGTTTACACCTATCGGCTATTGGAACAATCAATACACAATGGGTCTTGTATTGCAACCCACTATTCAACGTCCATTCGCTATCAGACCTATCAGTGAAGGTGGGCCATTGCAATATCGTGATATAGGGGTGCAGTTTGAGGGGGATAACATGACCAATGCCCGCTTTTCTTACAAGCTTTTCTTAGGAAATGGAATTGGATATTATGGATCTAATGATAAATCAGATAACCACATTGCTGTAACGGCACAGATTGGAGCAGAGCCAATTGAAGGCCTTAAGATTATGGTATCTGGAATGTTTGACAGAATCGAAAAAGGAAGACCCAATCCAAATGGAAGTATAGCTGCTTTACCAGATAATGGAGATTTGCAACTCTTTGTTGCCTCTATAGCCTACATGAACTCTGAAAAGAAACCAGAATTCATTGCAGAATACCTTAGCCAGACAAGCAAGTTTGACAACGTAGGTGATTATAAAAGTCATTCCTATTATGTGTATGGAGGTTATAAACTAACTGAAAAATTTACGCCATACGCAATGTTTAATTATACCCAAGCAGGACGATCTACAACAGAAGGAGATCTATACTTTGCTCCAATTCCAGTAAGTGTTAATCAATTTACGTTAGGCACTCGTTACAAGTTCAATTCCAATTTCGTTTGCAAATTGGAGTATGAGATTGAAAAGCAAGATCAATTTTATCAAGACATCGTAATTCCTGGATTCGGAAAAACTGACGATGGATTTACAAACTCTACAAAGAACAATAGAGTGCGCTTGCAGTTTGCATTCGTATTCTAATCACACCTACAACAGATTAAATAATCATACTCATGAAAAAGATAGTTATACTAATGTCGCTTCTATGCCTAATGCTTACCGCATTTGCTCCAGCGCCTTCTGACATAGCCATTATTGTAAACAATGAAAACACAATTGACAAGTTAACGATAGGTGAAGCTAAATTGTACTGGCTTAGGAAAATTAAAAAAAGATGGCCGGATATTAACAAGAACATTAAGCCTGCAGATAGAAAATCCAAATGTTCAGAGCAGGATGTTTTTTACTCCACCGTGTTAGGAATGTCTGCCAGTGATGTGGAAACCTATTTCACACAAAAGCAGTACGAAAATGCCGAGAAGCCGCAGGATAAATTTACTTCTGATGATGCCGTGATTGATTTTGTAGCGGGAGAAGCTGGTGCAATTGGTTTTATAAACGCTGCATCTCTTACCGCAGAGGCAAAAGCAAAAGTGAAAGTAGTTCTTCTGGTAAAATAAAGTTTAAGCAAAAATTTGGTTTAGGTGATGTTACATAAGGCACACGAAATACTAGTGTGCCTGTGTACACCTCTGCCTCTAAAAATAAATTATACTCCACATGTTTAGCAAATTCAAGAATTCAATAGTAGGAAAAATAATGTCAGGGTATGCCATCGTTATTTGTTTGGCATTCATTACAACCCTGGTAAGTATGTACACCGCCTGGGAAAATAGAAAAATCGATAAAAGTGTTTCTGAAGCGTATTATCCAATGGTGCTTTCATTGAAGGAATTGGAAATGTTGGCATCTGAATCGTATAAATTAACGAACAACTGGATCTATCAGCCCAATATTAAGGAGAAAGAAAAGTTGAAGGCCATTCACGCGGCTGAGGTGGTTGATCTGAGAGAGCGTTTTTTATCAATTACAAACAAGTTGGATAACGTAGCAGCTGCAGATGAGGCGCGAGCCATTATAGCATCTCTTAATTCCCTTATGAGTGCCCAGGTTCCGGTAATGGAATTATTGGTTAGCGAAGAGTCATATGCAGATGACGCTGTGGTAGATGAAGTGATCACTGCCATGGACAAAAAAATTACTCCTAATTACAAAGCCGTAACCAATTTAATCACGCAAGCTTCCGATAGACAAAATCAACTCTTGCAAGAAGCCAAGGAGAAAAAGGAATCATATACAAACCTGCTTTCATACTTATACATCGGTAACATTGTTTTATTCATAGTGATTGGAATATATGCCAGTTATTTTTCTGTAAAATCCATCTCCAAGCCCATTGCTGATCTAAGTGATTTAATCACGATGGTTTCAAAGGGAAAGTTTGTTTCGGTAACCCTGAAAAAGGGGAAAGATGAAATTGGCCGCATGGCTGATGCCATTCAAAATATGCTAACCGGATTAAAAGCTAAAGTTGAATTTGCTGAAAGCATTGGTAAAGGAAACTATGCAAGCAATTTTGAATTGCTTAGCGAGGATGATACAATGGGCGAAGCGCTTATGAGAATGCGCGATAACCTGAATAAGGCTGCCGAGGAAGATCATAAGCGCAGTTGGGCAACGGAAGGCTTGGCAAAATTTGCAGACATCCTTCGCTCGCGCAATGATAGTTTGACCGAGTTATCGGATAGCATCATCAGCAATCTTGTAAAGTACATGAATGCAAGTCAAGGTGCTTTGTTTTTGGTTAATGATGACAACACACAAGATACTTTTATTGAATTGGTGTCATGTTATGCATACAACAGAAAGAAATTCCTGAACAAAAGAATTGAGATTGGAGAAGGAATTACCGGTCAGTGTATTCTTGAAAAGGATACAATCTATATGTCAGACATTCCCGGAAATTACATGCACATTACCTCTGGGCTTGGAGAAGCCTTACCAAAGAACTTGTTGATCGTGCCGTTGAAATTAGATGAAATTATTTTCGGTGTAGTGGAGATTGCGTCTTTTAGCACCATTCTACCACATCAAATTGAATTTGTTCAAAAGTTGGGCGAAAGCATTGCTTCTACTATTTCATCTGTAAAAGTAAATAGTCGAACCAAAAAACTTTTGGAAGAAACTCAGGTGCAGGCGGAGCAAATGCGCGCTCAGGAAGAAGAGATGCGTCAAAACATGGAAGAGCTTTCGGCAACGCAGGAAGAAATGCAACGAGTACTTCAGATTGCACAATCAAAAGAAGAGTATTTAAATGAAGTTCTGAATTCTTCTAAAGATGCCATCTGCACAATTGATAAATCTTTCAAACTAATCAGTTTTAACAAAGCCTATCAAGACCAAATGCGTATCAACGGGTTTCATGTAGAAAAGGAATTTGATGTGTTGGGCGTGTTAGAAGGGAAGAGACGTGAAAAGCAGAAGTCTTATTATCATCGTGCCCTGGAAGGAAATCACTTTGAGGTGACTGATACATTCTTGGTGGAGGACAAAGAGATCCATGTGGTGAATACCTACTCGCCATTGAAAAATGAAAAAAACGAAATTCATGCTATTGTTTGCTTTGCGAAAAACATCACCGAAATGATTGATGCCAGACGCAATGCCGAAAAGATGGCAGCAGAAGCACAACAAGTGAACGAAGAAATGAAAGCACAAGAAGAAGAGTTACGTCAAAATATGGAAGAGCTTTCGGCAACGCAAGAGGAAATGCAGCGAGTACTTAGTGCAACACAAAGCAAAGAGCGATACTTGAAAGACTTGATTAATTCTTCTTTGGATCCAATTTTTACTTTGGACAAGGAATTTAAGATACTTGATTTTAACAAGGCGTTCGTCAATCTTCTAAAAAACAAGGGTATAAATGGAGCGAAAGGGTTCAATATGCTTTCCCAGTTAAGTGTTACAGAGAAAGAGGAACTTAAAAATAAATTCGAGCGAGTGTTGGCTGGCGAAACAGTAGAGCATAGAGAAATTATGATCATTAAAGGAAATGAAATTCATTTAACCACAAGCTATTCACCTATGCAAAATGAGGCAGGCATCATAAACATGATTGCAGGTTTTACAAGCGAAGTAACCTCCTTAACAACTAACGGAAAGGCAAAGAATGAACTTGGCCTTGCAGGAAAATAATTGCGGTATCAAAACAATTAAAAAACGGACCGTGAAAAGGTTGCCTGAAATATCTACCGTGCTATTCTCGATGAACGAAGCTATCGAGCAGCTGAATGCAATTCTAAAAGACAGTATCATTCTGAGAATGGATTTTAGCATCGAAGCATTGGGAAGTGAGATTGAAGAATTAATAGATTTTTCTACCCCTGAACTCAGCGGTAGGCCTTTACAAAGTATTTGTGAAGGGCCTGACTTGCTAACAGAAATTAAAGAGCGGTTGGAAGGGGGATACTTCGATAATGTTTCAGGAAACCTACTTTCAAAGTATGGTGAAAGTGTAGGTGTTACTATTTCGGGGTTCTATTTAGGTTTGATCAGCGAGATAAACGGATATGTAGTATTAAAGATTAAGGTAGCAGAAAACGTAACCCACTTGAAAAGAGAGTTGGTTTTAAAAAACACGGAACTAGACTCATTTATTTATAGAACAGCACACGACTTACGAGGACCCCTGGCAACCATAAAGGGACTTGTGAATCTTATTAAAATCCGAAAAGATAACTGCGAAGTGGATGAATTAACATCCATGATTGAAATACATGCCAATAAACTGGACGATCGGCTATTTAAATTACTCTATCTGGCTGATGTAAGTAACAAGCATGAGGTTTCAACCGAATCTTTAAATTTTTCTTTGCTGGAAGTAACCCTAAAAAAATTGTTGGCAGACAATTGTCACTTGAACAACGTTACATTCAGTTTAAACTCAACAGTTACTGAGGTATATGGCGTAAATGAATACAGTACGCGTCAATTGGTAAGCAGCTTGTTGCTTTACATTGTTTCACTTCCAGTATCCTCAGTAGCTAAAGAGAATGTAATAGAGATTGTGATGGACGTAAAACTGAAAGGCGGTTGGTTGGTATTAAGCATAAACGCTCATGGGTTTAAAGCCAGTCAAAATACTCAGTCGGTAATTAACAACATCACTTCCTTGTATTCTGATTTATTGATTAACCCCTATTTGTTTAACTATTATGTAGCTCAAAAGAGAGCTATTGAATTAGAAGCATCTATGAAAATTGATTTTCACGATAAGGATACCCAGGTAGTCAACTTACACATTCCAATAAAATCATGTGATGCAGCCTTGCCCGAAGCAATTAACTGAATATTATAACCAGCAATCGAAATAACTTTTAACTATACAAATTTTACCAACGTGATTCAGGACATTGACATAAAGGATCTAAAAAGAATTACAGAGTTGATTCACTTAAAACATGGTTACGACTTTCGCAATTATGCCATGTCCTCCTTTAAAAGAAGGATGCTCAGAATTTTGGAAGTAGGTGGCCTTACCATTGATTCTCTGTTAGAAAAGCTTACTGAAGAGAAAGTTTTTATAGATGACTTCCTGGATGAACTAACTGTAAATGTAACAGAAATGTTTCGCGATCCAGGATTTTGGAGAATCCTGCGCGAAGAAATTATTCCGGGAATTTTACTCAACAACAAGCAATTTAAAATATGGCATGCGGGCTGTTCCTCAGGAGAGGAAGTTCTTTCGATGAACATCTTGCTTAAAGAGATGGGCATCAAAGATCAGGTAAAGATCTATGCAACTGATTTAGATCAAACCATTCTTGAAAAAGCTCGTGCAGCGAATTACTCATTGAAGAACATGGAAACCAATGAAAAGAATTATATCCGATTCCAAGGAAAAGGAACGCTTAAAGATTATTATACCGAGGTTGGAGGAAAGGCTGTGATGAACAAAGAATTATTGTCGAATGTATCTTTTCAAAAGCATGACCTGGTGCTTAGTAGCAGCTTCGGAAAATTTGATATGATCCTCTGCAGAAATGTGATGATCTATTTCAATCAGGCGTTACAAAATGAAGTTGTTAAAAAATTCCACACCGACTTAAATAAATATGGATACCTCGCTATTGGAGCAAAAGAATCCATGATTTGGTGCGACTACGCAAGCCGCTTCATTGTAGTAAATCAGGAAGAAAAGGTTTATAAAAAAATTAGAGACTAATCTCGCGATGCAGTATAATCTCAATAATAGTTATAAAGCGGTTGTGATAGGCGGATCAGCAGGAAGCTTTCAAGGTATTGTGAAAATATTATCACAATTGCCGATAGATTTTCCTCTACCGATTATCATGGCACTGCATCGCTTAAAACATGTTCGTCATGGATTTGTGGAAGCATTGTCCATTAAAAGTGCGCTAAGAATTATTGAACCTGATGATAAAGAGTCGATCAAAAAAGGATTAGTGTATTTGGCTCCGGCCAACTATCACATGTCTGTGGAGATCGGAAATTATTTTTCGCTTTCCACCGAGCACATGGTAAATAACTCACGCCCGGCCATCGATATCACGTTAGGAAGTGCGGCTTACGCTTATAGAAATAAGCTGGTTGGCATTTTACTTTCAGGGGCTAATAAAGATGGAGGGTTGGGTATGAAAAAAATTGCGGACAAGGGTGGCCTTACCATTGTGCAGGATCCTGCTGATTGTATGATCAGCACCATGCCACTGGCAGCCCTTGCTCTATCGAAGATCGATCACACACTTAGTCTGGATCAGATCATTAATTTTTTAAAGGAACTATATAATCAATATAAATGAAAGCATCGATACGATATAAGGCGCCCACTGTTACAGCTACTCTATTCTTTATCGGGATTATGATTTCCGCTTACACTCTATTCATATTAGGAGAAAACACTGACAGAAGCAAGTTACTAATTGCCTCCATTGCAATTGGTGTCACCTTCTTGATCGGCATGATTTCTATTTATCTTCTCAATGTAAGCAAGAATGAAAAGATAGTTTATGTTGAAAAGTCAAAGCAGGAAGAAGGCACTAATCAGAATATTGTGGCTGAGGAAGTTGGCCAGTTGAATATTCAGGAAGTTGAAAAAATTGTGGAAGGTTCTTATGACTCGCTTCAAAACGCCTTGAATGAAGTGTGCGAACAACTTCAAGCAGGTCAGGGAGCTATTTACCTAGCCGATCAGCAAAAGCTTGATCTAAAATATGGATATGCAATTTCATTTGATAAACAATTAACCACTCAATACGAATTTGGCGAAGGATTAATTGGAAGAGTAGCTTCTGAAAAGAAGATGTTGTGCATAGACAAATTACCAGAAAATTATTTGACCATTTTTTCGGGTCTGGGTTCAGCATCACCCTCATACCTGGTAATGGTTCCTATAGTTAAAGTAAACAAAGTTGAAGGCGTCTTGGAGTTGGCCATGTTTCATTCACTCAATAAGAGTACACTCGACCAATTGAAAAAGGTAACTGAGATTTTAGCAGAAGTAATGCACAAAGATAAAATGATTGAGTATGCATAATATTAAAATAAATTATAAGATAACGTTTCTGGTTTTCGTCCTAACGGTAGTGTCTATTGTAGTATTAGGAGTTGCGGCTTATCATTTGGATCCGTCACAGTCTAAAGCAGAACAACTACGCGTGTACCTATTTGTTGGCTCCTCTGTTTGCCTATTTACGTTGCTAATAGCTGGCGTATATGCAAAGTCTATTGTCAAGCCGCTTTCGTCAATGGCTAGCACATTGGAGATGGTTTCAAAAGGTGAGCTTCCTGAAGAGTCTACTTATTTAACTTCTGATGAGTTTGGTCTTATGCAAACTCGCGTGGATGAATTGGTGAACATGCTAAAAAGAAATGTAGAATTTGCTCAGAAAATTGGTGAAGGAAAATATGATACTTCCTTTGAATCAGCAAGTGAACATGATTCTTTGGGTGGGGCACTTGTAAACATGCGAAACAACCTGGTTGTAAATGACACGAAGGAGAAAGAAAGAAATTGGATTGTATTGGGCTTGGCCGAAGCGAGTGAGATTCTCCGTACGAATGACTCATTAGATAAGTTGGGGGATGATATTATTCGATTTACGATCAATAAAATTGATGCGATACAAGGCGCGTTTTATATTGTAAATGAAGAGGAGAAACTTATTGAACTTCGTAACAGTCTCGCTTACAATCGAAAGAAGTATTTAAAAAAATCATATCGTTTTGCTGAGGGATTAGTTGGACAAGCAGCCATTGAACAGCAAATGATTTTAAGAACTGAAATACCCGATAATTATTTATCGATTACTTCAGGAATTATAGGAGAGAAGAAACCAGCATGCCTCATGATTATGCCATTGATGGCAAATGAGGAAGTATTAGGTGCAATTGAGTTGGCTGGATTTGTAAAATTCAATTCATTCCAAATCAAGTTTGTGGAAGAACTGAGCACCATATTGGCACGCACCATTTTTAATATTAAAGTGAATGAGCGCACTCGAAGATTGCTAGCCGAATCTCAGGAGATGAGTAGTAATCTGAAAGAGCAACAAGAGGTGCTTCGACAGAATGCGGAGGAGATGCGAGCCACACAGGAAGAGTTGGAAAAATCTAATTCCAAACTGGCGGAGCAAATGGAAGAGGTGAATCACACGCGTAATCGTATGCAACTTCTTCTTGAGAATGCTTCGGAAATAATTACAATTTATGAAGAAGATGGTACTGTCCGATACATTTCTCCTTCAGTTGAAACAATCTTAGGCTATATGCCGAGTGAGCTCCAGGAAAAAAGTGATTTGAAATTTGTACATGCGGATGAAAAGGAAATTTTCACAAGTCTTTTTAGTCGACTAAAACAAACACCCGGTGAGCAAGTAACAGCACAATTTCGCTACGAAAATAAAAAAGGTGAATACATCTGGATTGAAGCCACCGGAACCAACTTCATGTCTAACTCTGCTATTCGCGGATACATTTTAAATTCTCGTGATATCACAGAGCGAAGAAGAGCAGAACAAGAGCAACGGATGCGTAGTAAGATGCAAGCGCTTTCAGAAAACTCAACAGACTTAATTGCTCGACTTGAAGAAGGCACAATTAGTTATATCAACCCCGTAATCGAAACGTATACAGGAAAAGAAGTTGGAGTGTTCATGAATAAAAAGGTGGAAGAAACATCTCTTGATTCGTCTGTGTTGGAAAGCTGGCTTCGTATTGTTGAGCAGGTAAGTAACTCGGGTGATAAAGTAACGGCTGAGATGGACTTTCCATCTGAGATGGGAAAACGTGTAATGCTAATTGATGCCATACCTGAATTCAATGAGCAAGAAATTATTGAGTCGGTGTTAGTGGTGTCGCACGATATTACTGAGCGCAAAGTTATTGAATTAGATATCCAACATAAGAATAAGAAAATCAATGACTCAATTAATTACGCCAAGAGAATTCAGAATGCAATTTTACCGGATAGCAGAATTATTAGTAAAACATTACCGGATTCCTTTATACTATACAAGCCTAGAGATGTGGTAAGTGGAGACTTCCCGTGGTTCGCCCACCTGAATGATCACATTTATATTGCCGCGGTGGATTGCACTGGGCACGGTGTTCCGGGAGCGTTGTTATCATTGATTGGATATTTCTTACTCAATGATATTGTTAAAAGTCGTAATGTGACTGATCCAGGTAAAATTCTTGATTTACTGGATGAAGGAGTAACCCAGACACTGCGCCAGGATGAGGACAACTCAATGACGAAAGACGGAATGGACATTGCGCTGTGTCGCATCAATACAAAAACTAAAACGGTAGAGTATGCTGGAGCGCATCGCCCATTGTACGTAATGAATAATGGCGTGATGGAAGAAGTGAAGGGTGATAAATTCCCTATTGGAGGTGGTGTGGCCAAAAATCAAACCAGTTTCACATCTACAAAAATCAAACTTCAATCAGGCGATTCAATTTACTTTAGTTCAGATGGGTATCCTGATCAATTTGGTGGCGCGGATGTGAGGAAGTTTGGTTCGAAGCGTGTGCGCGAACTTATTGAAAATGTGCATGACATGCCGGCTAATCAATCTGCACAGATCTTCGATCAAAAGTGGGAAGATTGGCGAGGAGCACAAAAGCAAACTGATGATGTGCTGATGATTGGAATCAAATTTTAAAAAATGATAATAAAACACAATTACAATTTTTCTTAAACAAACTAAAAGCAAACAAATGGAATTTATTTATGATTTACACCGGTCAATGATGACCAATCACGTGATTCTGATCTATGAGGGAGATTTCACGCAGCAAACGACCAAATCAATTCTTACAATGGCGGAAAGAAACCTGGAATCTTCAGGAGAAGAGTCGACTATTAAAAAGAGAATTTTTAATGTAATGGTGGAAGCCCTTCAAAACATTGTTAAGCATAGTGATGAAACAGAAACACTAGAAAAAGGAAAGCATCATGCCGCTATCTTTCTAATTGGTAACGAAGAGAGCAAATATTCAATTATGTCTGGCAATCCAATTAAAAAAGAAAATGTTGCAAGCTTGAAAAGTGCCCTTGAAAAAATTAACAGTCTTGATAAGGAAGGGTTGAAGGAATTATACAAAGACATTATCAAGAACTCAACACTTTCCGAAAAAGGTGGCGCGGGTTTAGGTTTTGTTGACATGGCAAGAAAGTCAGGCGAAAAGCTAGAGTGGGCTTTTGTAGATGTAGATGATGAGGTTTCATTCTTTTGCTTAAAAGTGAACATCGCAAGATTCAATAAACAAGTTGCATAATATTAATTATTAAATAATCATGGAAATATTAAATATCGAAGGAGCAGAAGACACTCCTAAAATTATTCTCGACAAGAGTAATGGAATTTTTGAAATCTCTGGAAGATCTCTTCCTGAGGACTGTGCAGAATTTTACAAGCCTGTACTTGAGTGGATTAAGCAATACGCTAAGTCACCTAATGCATCAACAGATTTTATTTTTAATCTGGAATATTTTAACACTGCGTCATCAAAGTTAATACTTGATATTCTTACAGCGCTTGATGAAGTAGCAGGAGCAACGATTCATTGGCACTACCAGGAAGATGATGAAGATATGATGGAAGCCGGTGAAGAGTATAGGGATTTGATTGAGGTTCCTTTTGAATTAAAAAGTTATTAATAACACTCCATAATTCGAGAGTAATTTTAGTGAATTGAAATACATGGAGTAGGGAGAAGGGCCGGAACAAAATACAAATAACAATATGGTCAAAGTGATCGCTTTCCTATGAAGGCCTGCGGTAGCTTTCTCTATACTAAAGCACAAATTGGTTTATAACACAAAGTAAAGATGAGTGAGGAAATACTTAAGGCAATAACACAGCTGTTTGCGATCATAACGAAGCAAGATGGTGGCGCATCTATGAATGAACGAGAGTTTGTAATTAGGTTTTTCCAGCAAGAATTGGATCATGCGTCAGTAAATGAATACATAGAATTATATGATCGCTTTTCTAACTATAACACAGGTACTGATGTATCTGAAAAGAAACTTACATCTGTCAAGGATTCTGTAAGAACACTTGGTATATGTCGTAAGATCAACAAGACACTCACTCAAAAACAAAAAGTAGTCGTGCTGATTAAGCTCCTTGAGCTAATGAGTACAGATGGAAATTTCGCATCGCAGCGGATGGAAATCATTAACACGGTGTCGGATGTGTTTAATATTATCGCTGACGAGTATCAGCTAATTGAAAGTTTTGTCCTTTCAGCGGATGAGAAAAAATTGGATTCACCGAATATTTTGGTGGTAGACTCGCATGAGTGTCACTCAGAAGGGCAGAGTAAACACGCAAACGCTCAATTGAATGGGCAGTTAATTTTTATGCGTGTGCGAAGTGTGGATATGTACTTTGTCAAGTACCTGGGGGCTGAATCGAATTTGTTAAATGGTTTTGTGATGCATGCCCAACGTGTGTATCTGTTCTCGCACGGAAGCACCATTAAAACTCCACACGGTGATGCGCTTTACTATAGTGATCTAACTGCTGACTTCAATGAAGAGCTTAAGACAACCAAGCTTTCCTTTAATGCAAATGTGGAAGAATTTCTTTTCCCCAACGGTGCAATAGGGTTACGAAATGTAAATGTAGTTGAAGGCCCAGGTAAACTTATTGGAATTATGGGCGCGAGTGGTGCCGGTAAAACTACGTTGTTAAATGTACTGGCAGGTTTAGAGAAACCCTCCAAAGGGCAAATCGTAATTAACGGACTTGATATTCATCGTCAAAAGAATGAAGTGCAGGGGGTAATCGGATATGTTTCGCAGGATGATCTTTTGATAGAAGAACTTTCGGTTTACCAAAATCTTTACTACAACGCTAAACTTTGTTTTGCAACCTTCTCGGAAGAGCAACTTCACACGCGGGTAATGGAAGTATTGGAAAGTTTGGGATTAGACCAACGGAAGGATTTAAAGGTAGGGAGCTATTTAGATAAAACGATTAGCGGTGGTCAGAGAAAGAGATTGAACATTGCGTTAGAATTAATTCGCGAGCCGGCAGTTCTTTTTCTGGATGAGCCCACCTCGGGTCTTTCATCACGCGATTCTGAGAACGTGATTGATTTGTTAAAAGAACTCTCGCTAAAAGGCAAGCTCATTTTTGTGGTGATTCATCAACCTTCGTCCGATATCTATAAGATGTTTGATAAGATGATCATCATGGATACGGGTGGTTATCCGGCTTATTATGGCCAACCCGTAGGAGCCATCACTTATTTTAAGAAAGCGACTCATCAGATTGATAGTAACAGAGGGCAATGTGAGGTGTGTGGCAGCGTAAATCCTGAACAGATTTTCAACATCATTGAAGCAAAGGTGGTTGATGAATATGGTCAACCAACAAACAGGCGAAAGGTCACGCCTATGGAGTGGCATGGTATGTACAGTGAGAACTTTAAAATTTCTCCACTTGAAGATGTAAAAGAAGCGCCCCCTAAAACACTCAACCTGCCTGGTAAATTAAAACAGACATTCATCTACACAGTTAGAGATGTGTTGGCAAAGATTAGCAATAAACAATATCTGCTAATCAATCTTCTTGAAGCACCGTTGTTAGCTTTTATCCTTGCCTTTGTTATTCGATATAAAAATGCAGCGGGCGATACTCAATACGTTTTCCGATTTAATGACAACTTCCCGGCCTTTCTTTTAATGAGCATCATAGTTTCCCTGTTTATGGGGCTTACGGTGAGTGCTGAAGAGATTATACGGGATCGTAAAATTTTAAAGCGCGAATCATTCCTTAACCTAAGTTGGAACAGTTACTTAAGTTCTAAGCTGGCAATCTTGTTTACTCTGTCAGCTATTCAAACCCTTCTCTTTGTAATTGTTGGCAATCTCATTCTTGAAATTCATGGGTTTACACTCGCGTTTTGGTTTGCCATGTTTACTACATCATGTTTTGCTAATGTGCTGGGTCTAAATATTTCATCTGCTTTTAAATCGGCAGTTACCGTGTATGTGGTTATACCCTTGCTACTGATTCCGCAAATGATTCTTAGCGGATTGCTTTTCAATTTCGATAAACTAAATGATCTGATAAGCACAAAGGGCAAGGTTCCATTCGTAGCCGATCTAATGGCATCGCGTTGGTCGTACGAAGCGTTGGCTACCAGCTATTTTATTGATAACGAATTTGAAAAGTCATTTTATCAATATGAGAAGGCTCAGTCGCAGGCAGATTTCAAGTCGGCATTCCTTGTAGATGAATTAAGAAGAATGAATCAATTCTCACTTGAAAACTTTGAAAGCAAAGATGATTCAATTCAAAAGTTAGTCGATTACAACCTCGCACTGATTACTCAGAATGTATACTACGATGAATTTTTTAAGAATCATTTCGATGTGGTGGTCTTGCTGGAAAGAGGAAAATATTCTGAGAGCGTAGGAAAGACGCTAGAAAAATTGCTAGACGAATATAAAGCACACAATCAGGATTTATATAATCAGCAAACTGCTTTGCTGGAAAAGAAGATGGCTTACTTTGAAGACAACGGTTGGTCAATTAATAAAAACAAGGATACCTATTACAATCAAAGTCTTGCTGATCTTGTTAAAAGCATAAACACGAAGGCAAGAATATTAGAAGCAGATGGAAAATTGATTCAACAGATCGATCCAATCTTTCAAGATCCGCGCCCAACAAGTGCATTCGATTACAGCACTGGATTTTTCTTCCCATCCAAAAATGCATTGGGAATAAATGTAAGCACCTATTGGTTTAATCTGATTGTGATTTGGTTAATGTCCATTGCGCTGTACATCACCTTATATTTTGAAACACTTAAGAAAATATTGAATGCATCTGAACTAATCCGATCGAAAGGAAAAATTTTCCAGAAAATAAAAGCATTAAAATGAAAATCGTAATTCTACTTCTTTGTGTAGTGCTGATTGCACTGTCTTCGTGCTCACAATCTATTTCGCCATGCGATACCTATAATCAGGCGTATAAAATCAGATCCTTTAAACCGAAAAAAAAGATACATGTTAAAAGGGCTCACAGCCCAATCAATTTAGTGCGAATATAAAATCTTCAATAGAAATTAAGTCTCAATGAAAACCAATATCAATTAAATAAGAACAATGAAAAAAATAATTTATTCACTTCCACTAATGCTTTGCCTGGCGTGTAGCTCGGGCGAGAAGCCAAATGAAGACGCTTTCTTGAAAAGTGTATCTAATACCCAGCTTGCTCCGAAAATGGATGCGGAGCTCATCGGAGGTTTATTGGGTCAAATTCCTAGCCCTCTCGAAATCTCTGCACTTTTAAAAGCCTCGGGCACAAAGTACGATCGTGGATTTTTGAACAAACCCAGAAACTATGATCGCTACAACACAAGCTATAAGCAAGCTTTGAATCTTGGTATTTATGGTACTGATCTTGGCTACACCAATATCTACGAACAAAACCTTGATGGCATTAAATATTTGTCAGCCATAAAGCAATTAGCAGATGAATTAAAAATTGGTCAGTTCTTTGACATTGAAACGATTGGCAAACTTGCTGCCAACAGCAATAATCTTGATTCGCTGTTATTGGTAACAACCCAAAATTTCAATTCCATTAATCAATACCTGCAAACTCAGGATCGTTCAAATCTTAGTGTGCTTTTACTAATTGGCGGTTGGATTGAAGCAATGGACATTACCTGTCAGGTTGCTAAAAATGATATGACTAACAAACAACTTCACGAAACAATTGGATCACAAAAAATTACGCTTGAACAGATCATGTTGCTTTTATCTTTCTATGAACACGATAGCAATATCAATTTGCTATTGGCCGATCTAGAAGACCTAAAAACTGCTTTTGATAATATTCAAATCAACTATAGATATGAAGCTTCAAGTATTGAAATAATAGATGGCGTTGCTGTTGTTAAAGATAACAGTACAACTACAATCAATATCACCGAAGCAGACATCATCAGCATCGGAAGTAAAACAAGTGCAATCCGAAATAAAATAATTAGCTAACATGAAGATCATTATTAAATCATCCGTACTACTTGTTGCCTTAATTTTTGCAGCCAACATGAGCCTGGCACAATGTAATTCCGCTGAACTGATCAATGCATCAGTTTCAACGATACCCTCAGGATATAACTTTTTGAAATCATATAAGATTGAAGGTGAACCCGATCTTGAGAAGGTTGAGTTTTCATACGTTCTAACAAAAGGATCGAATTATATTCTAACACTTAAGGATAGGAATAAATCAATTGGCACGGTGGTAACCTTATACGACAATCAGCGCAATAAGATAGCCAGTAACAAAATTGGTAGCGATAAGGTATCTGCTCTGGCCTTTCCTTGTAATGCTACTGGCATCTACTACATACAATACACATTCGATCCGGGTGCTGCTCGCTGTGGCGGAGCTGCTTTGGGTTTTAGAAGATAACTCTGACGATAACAATTCTAAATAATTTAAAATGAAACTTATTCTTATTTCTTTCTACTTGGTAGTGATTTGCAACAATATTTTCCACCCACTAGGTCACGCTATGAGCGCCCAATTAATGGAAGCTCCCAGTAATTCAACAAAGATTGTCATGGATAGTATTCCAACGGGAACCTATTTAGGGCCCTCCATTGAAGTGACGATAAAATACAATTTTGTTTTGCTCGATCAATTTGTGATTGGAGATATTTCGAAATTGAAGGCGGCCGGAAACAAGCCACCCGATAGGAAATTTATCTACCCTGCCGGATCGGTGGTTAGCTTAACCCCAACAAACAAAAATAGTGCGATTGAATCGATGTATTTAAAATTTGACAATGCACCGGAAGCGCGTTACTCTGAACCAATCAGGCTATCGGCAAAGGGAAATCACAGCTTAGTTGTGAAACTGCGCGATCAATGGGGAGTTGAGTTGGTTTCCGACTCTATTAACTTCAAAGTATTGTCCTATTAAAAATTGTGAATTTATTTAGTATGAATAAGTGGTATGTGACTAGGGTGAAAGTATTTTTTTTCTTACTAATTATCGTTCTGGTAGGAATCATCATAGAGATATTTTGCAATGGATAAGGTCTGAATGGAAATCTTTGCGTTCAAAACGGCATCTAAAAATCTCAATAGAAGCGCATAAATTTCATTAAGCGTGTTGAAGAGGAAATGCGGATTCATTTGGGCTTTAAGATAAACCAATTCGTCCTTTTGCTTTCCTATCTCAATCTTTAAGAGTCTGCTCTGCACGCGCAGTAATAGCGAGAATAACGCTACTTCTACAAATAACACAATATTATGCTGCACCTCGTTTAGAAATGAACTGTTGAATGGGCCTCTAGGTCCAGGTGGTTTAAGCCCGTAATTATTAGGGCTATTGATGGGAGGCACTTCTATCCGCCCGGTCAACAAAGACGGAAGATAGATTACAATAATGAAAGCGAGACAAATGAGAAGTAAATACAAAGCATATTTACGCTTAAAATAAAAAGCAGGTATTAATCCATAATAATTGAGGTAGAAGAAACCCAGCATACAAAAACCACCAAAAAAATTGCGGATCATAGGCCCACTCATTGAAAAAACTGCCTCATGGGTGGACGCGGTGACAGCACCAACGGCAAAGCAAGAAAGACTGCCGACCCAAGTATGTGAAAGAAGAAATTTCTGTTACTCTGCACGGAATAACAAAGATAGTAGAACGTATGCTCTATTTCCCTTTTTGCGATGAAGGCCCTATTTCTTGAGAGAAAGGCTCGGGATGCTAAGTCTTATCACTTTGAATAGCTTGCGTAGCTTTGATTTATTCCTAATAATAAAAGAATTGAAGAAATATAAAATAGCAATAACCGAATCCAATTTAAATTTTTCCACAACTGCATTCGTTCAAATAAACCGGTGGATGCTATTTCAGAATTAAACTCGGTATTCATTATTACTCCTGTTTCTGGGGCGAAATATAAAAAGGTTGCCAAGGTTACACAGCAATCAAAAGCAAAAGCGATAAGAATCAATTTTCTTCGAAGGGAAGAGGGCCAGTTTAAAATAATAGCGCCTATAAAAAGTAAAATTGTAAGGGGCCGAAACAACACCCAAAATCTAACCGGATTAAATCCATAGTCACCTTGCAACATGGATAATGACTTTGGTGGCGCGCTAGAGACAACACTTGTAACTGTAATTTGCTCGTAGGTACCACCTCCAAGCATAATAATGTAAAATAAGGTTAACAAAAATAATACGGTAGTGGCAAAGCGAGATCTCATTAGATTTTTAACCCTTAGACCTAATTTCTTAAGCGTTGGTTACGGTCTCTTCTTCTTAAACTCTTCGTCTATCATACCGGCCTCAAAAAGAAGTGCTCGAATCTGCGGCTCGTTAATTTGAGTCAGGGATTTAAAATACATACAATAGACTTGCTTGCGTCCCTCGGCCAGCAACACATTGTCCTCATTGGCCATTAAATTACCTTGGCAAAAACCTAAAACAACTAATTTTTCCGGGTCTAATTTTTTAGTCTGCTCCCATTGAATGGAGGATGGCCAGATGTAACAAATCATTCTGTTGCGTCTATAGAAAGGAACTCCATACGAATTTTTCTCTTCAGCTTTTGGCAGACAATCAAGAATAATTGCACGCAGTCTTTTTACAATGATTTGTTCAGCCTTAGGAAGACCCTCAATTACTTCATCAACCGGTATATTTAATTTTGGTGTAGCCATGATACAAAATTACCAGACGTGCTGACACCCTTATGTCAGCAGATCAGCGCATAGCCTTCTCGAGCTTTTTCTTTTTTAGATTCAAGTCAATGGTCTCCAATTTCTGTCCGTAATGCAAGCTGGCATTAACTTCATAGCCAAATAATAGAATGATAGTAATTAGCTGAATCCAAACCATCATTGCGATAAGTGCACCGATGGATCCGTAAATCTTATTATAACTACCAAAGTTGGTAATGTAAATAGAGAACCCATAGGAAACTAAAATAATGGCAATACTGGCCAACAACGAACCAATTGAAAAGAAATTCCAATTGTAATGAACGGCAGGGCCAAAATAATAAATGAACGAAATGGCAATAAAGAATACTATGAAAATAACCAGGAAGCGAAGCAGAAACAACATATGAATGGTAAACTCATCTAAGTTTAAGGAACTAAACTGTGCAATGTTATCCATCATATAATTGAGAACAAGTTGCCCAACAATTAATAAAGTAACAGCTAATAAGATTACCACCGCTAACATAAAAGTTAAGCCTGTTGCAGTAAGGCGCATCCGAAACGGATTTCGTTTTTCAACGGTTCTATAACACGCATTGAAGGCCCGCATGAGTGCCATCATGCCATTGGTAGCCAGGTATAACGCAAATACAAAACCAATAGTAAGTAATCCGCCCCGTTGATTACTTACTATATCAAGCACGGTAGACGAAATAGCATCATTCATGCTTGCTGGTAAATAATCGCCCATAAATTGTATTATAGCTTCACGATTGATTGCCGGAAACAATCTATTGATATAGGGCGTGAGTGTGAATAAAAAGATAATGGCAGGAAATGTGGCAACAATAAAATTATAGGCTACCCCGTTGGATCGATCCATAATTTCGTCCTCACTGATGTTATGGAAAAATATTTTTAAAAACTTGTAAAGTGAAAGGTTGCCATATCTTTTAAACTTAATTTTCTTAAGCCAACTGCGCCCCGTGCGCGCACCTGAATATTCAAGAATCCGTTTTCGGGTTATATACTTCATGGAAAGTAAGGCTTCAGTATATTTTGAAATACTTCGGGCGGACGGCAAGGTTTGCCTGATTTTTTATCTACAAAAGCAAGCAAGGTTTCGCCCTGATGAATCAACATATTCGCTCCATTAAAAATCTCGTATTCAAATCGTATACGCACAGTTGGCTTTTCGCGGATGGTGGTTATAATTTTCAAATGATCATCATACAGTGCTGCCGACAAAAATTTAGATTTGTTCTCCAACACCGGCATCATCACTCCCATCTCCTCCAACTCTTTGTAAGTAAGACCCAATTGCCTTAAACTTTCTACCCGTGCAACTTCATAGTACATGGCATAATTACCGTAGTACACATAACCCATTTGGTCAGTCTCACCATATCGCACGCGTATGTGGGTTTCGGAGGTGTACATTATTTTTTCTTCTGGGCAGCAATTCTCATTTCATTTGTTAACGCCTTTTGGTAGCGGCTTGCATTTCTGTTATGTTCAGTTAACGTACTGGCAAAATTGTGATAGCCCGAAAAATCCTCACGGGCACACATATATATATAATTATGCCTCTGGTAATTTAATACGGCATCAATCGTTGCAATTTGTGGCATGTTGATAGGGCCCGGGGGTAAGCCAGCGTACTTATATGTGTTGTATGGTGAATCAATTTCTTTATGCTTGTTTAACACACGTTTTATCGTGAAGTCTTTTGCTGCAAACACCAAAGTTGGGTCCGCTTGTAGCGGAATATTTTTCTCTAACCTGTTGATATAGAGTCCGGCAATAATTTCGGCTTCCTCATCTTTTATACTCTCCGCCTGAACAATAGAGGCCAAGGTAGAAATTTCTAAGGGCGTAAATCCTAATGCTTGCGCTTTTGCCAAACGATCATCATTCCAGAATTTTTTATACTCCGTGTGAAAACGCTCTATCAAATCAGCAGGCGAAACATTGTAATAGATTTCGTAGGTATTTGGTAAAAACATGCTGATGATGTTTTCTCTATCGAATCCTTCGGTGTTGACGTCTACAAAATCATTCAGGGCTGCATCAAACTCTGCGGGTGTTACACCAATGTTTTTTGTTATTTTTTCCCCAAGCTCTTCTACCAGTCGCACATTGGTAAATGTAACCCGCTCTGCTTGCCTCATCCCAGCACTCAGTACACCAATGGCGGCAAGGTTTGTCATGTTCCTCTGCAAGGTGAATCGACCGGGTTGTATTCTTTTATCATACCCTTTTAGTCTTGCTAAAAAACTAAACGAAACCATATCATTTACAAACCCGGCTTTACCAAGTTCTTCCTGAATTTTTCGAAACGTATAATCTTTGTGGATAACAAATACACGGTTGTCTCTGTCCACCAGAATATTAGGGGTGTACAAAATCTGATACCCATAAAACACAAACGTGATTAACAAGGTGGATGCAACCAGGAAAAAAGCGAGCTTCGTTTTAGATACTTCGGCCATAATTAAAATTGGAGTTCAAAGTTAAGAAACTGCCGTGAACCTGCCTACCAGGCGCCAGGTGGGCAAATTATAAGGGATATATCGAAAGCACTTCGAATTATGCGCCATATCCATTTCAACTTTAAAAATCTTAAATTTGACATAAACAATTCTATATGAGCACAATTGAGATGAAATCGGATTTGTATAAAATCCTCGATAAAATTGAAAATGAGCAACTACTTAGGACTGTTTATGATTTTCTCAAACAAAGTGAAAATGTTGAAGAAGGACAGATTTGGAAAACTTTGAGTGAAGAACAAAAAAAAGAAGTTTACCTATCATACGAAGAATCTCAGGACGACAAAAATCTTATTGACTGGGAAAACGTAAAGAAAAAATTTTGAAACAAGTTCTTGTAACTCCACGAGCCGAAAAGAACTTCGACTCTATTGTTGATTACATAAAAGACACCTGGGGAGAAAAAACAGCCAAACAGTTTGTAAAAAAGACAGATGAACTTTTTCGACTGCTTAAGAATTATCCTTCCATAGGGCAAATCGAAAGTGGTGATATCAGAGGGTTTCAACTTTCGCCACATACAATGATACTTTATAGAATAAGAGACAAAAAAATTATTATCCTTGCTTTCTTCGATGTCCGTCAAGATCCAAAGAAAAAATTTGGTTAACTATTTATACAGATGCCCGCTGAATTCCTCGCTATCCACCCAGTCAATCCTGAACCACGCAAAATTGCGCAGGTTGTTGAGGTGTTGAAAAAAGGTGGGGTCATTATCTATCCTACCGATACGATTTATGGAATTGGGTGCGACTTGATCAACCGAAGAGCCGTGGAGCGACTTTGCACCATCACTCAAGTTAAACCTCAAAAACTAAATCTCTCTTTTATCTGTAGCGACCTAAGTCATATTTCAGAGTATGTGAAAAGACTGGATACACCCGAATTCAAAATCTTAAAAAAATTATTGCCGGGCGCATTCACCTTTATCTTTGAATCGAACAGTAACGTGCCCAAGATTTTAAATGTAAATAAGAAGACGGTCGGGATTCGTATTCCCGATCATCCTATTCCGTTAGCATTGGTTCGTCAATTGAATAATCCCTTGATCACTTCTTCCATTAAAGATGATGACATCATTAAAGAATACACAACTGACCCGGAAGAAATCTATGAGGACTTTAAACATCAGGTGGATCTTGTGATTGATGGCGGACCGGGCGGAAACATTCCTTCCACCATTGTTGACTTTACCAGCGGCCAACCTGAAGTGATTCGGCAAGGGCTTGGAATATTTTATTGATAATCAATTGTCCGTTTTAGCCTGCCTTTGCCGAAGCGGCTACGTGCAGGCAGGCCTGTCGAAAACTTTTGATTGAACCTATTCGACTTCGATAAACTCAGTCTGACATTAGTTTATTTATTTTGTGTAAATCCCCTAAATATAAAATTTGAAATCGGCTCTAATCGAACTTCATTATCTTCCTTCGCTTGAGTACTTCTGTGCGCTTCAGGATTATTCGAGTATTCAACTTGAAAAGCATGAATATTTTGTAAAGCAGAGTTACCGCAATCGATGTTATATTAACACGGCACAAGGCATTGAGCTGTTAACCGTTCCGCTGACAAACAAACATGGTAAAATTGCGATTGGTGATGTGAAGATTGACTACCGTATTAAATGGCAAAACAATCACTGGCGCACCATTGAATCGGCCTACCGAAAGGCACCCTTCTTTGAATATTATTCTGATGATCTGAAGAAAATAATTTATGCTGGCCACATTTTTCTCTTTGATCTTAATTTGGCTCTGCTGTCATTCTGTCTGAAAAGTATTTCTCTCCAGCCTCAACTTTCGGCTAGTGTGGCGTACAAAAAAAATCCTGAAACAACTTTTGATGATCTACGATCGCTGATTCAAGCTAAAATACCGTATTCAGAGCGATCAATCTACAAATCCGTTCCTTACTATCAGGTCTTTGGCAATCATTTTGCAGACAATCTGAGCCTGATCGATCTCCTGTTTTGCGAAGGACCCCGGAGCGGTTCCCTAATCCTTGCCTCATGGAATAAAGGTTGAACAAAAAAAATACAGATCATGTTTAATAACCGTTGGATTAGTAGTTTTTAATTACCAATCTAGGGTCGTGAAGCAGTTGGAATTATCACAGTTAAAACTTTACATTTACAATACTCAAGAATATGCCAAATATGGAAGCAAAATTTTCTAACCGGGTTAAAGAAGTTATTTCCTTAAGCCGGGAAGAAGCATTACGATTGGGGCACGATTACATCGGCACCGAACATCTCCTGCTGGGGATGATTCGTGAAGGTGAAGGTGTGGCCGTGGGCGTTTTAAAAAAGTTGGGTGTGCCATTGGATGAGTTGCGTGGCGAGATTGAAAAAATCTCGAAAGGCACAGCAACACACGAGATCAAGAACCTGGCAAACATTCCGTTGACCCGCGCCTCAGAAAAAGTGTTGAAGATCACGTACCTCGAAGCAAAAATATTTAAAGCTCAGTTGATTGGCACCGAACATTTGTTGTTGTCAATCCTGCGCGATCCCGACAACTTAGGCACACAAATCTTAAACAAGTTTGATGTTGCTTATGATGTGGTGAAAGAAATGCTGGAATACCAAAATGATCAACCTACATCTGCTTCCGATACTGACGATCCGGATGATGACTCATCTAAAATGTTTGGAAGTGCAGCCAATCCCGGCAGCGGAAGCAAGGAGAAAAAAGGTACTGAAAAATCTCGCACTCCGGTGCTTGATAATTTCGGGCGCGATTTAACCAAGTTAGCGGAAGACAACAAGTTGGATCCTATCGTTGGTCGCGAAAAAGAAATTGAACGCGTTGCTCAAATCCTGAGCCGCAGAAAAAAGAACAATCCAATATTAATTGGTGAGCCCGGTGTAGGTAAAACGGCTATTGCCGAAGGTCTTGCTCTCCGTATCATCCAAAAGAAAGTTTCGCGTGTACTTTTTGGTAAACGTGTAGTTACGTTGGATCTCGCTTCATTGGTTGCCGGTACAAAATACCGCGGTCAGTTTGAAGAGCGGATGAAAGCCGTAATGAATGAATTGGAAAAATCGGCCGATGTAATTCTATTCATTGATGAGTTGCATACGATTGTGGGTGCCGGGGGTGCTTCCGGCTCACTGGATGCTTCGAATATGTTTAAGCCTGCGTTAGCGCGTGGCGAAATACAGTGTATTGGCGCTACTACACTGGATGAATATCGTCAATATATTGAGAAGGATGGTGCATTAGCGCGCAGGTTCCAGATGGTAATGGTTGATTCTACTTCCGTAGATGAGACAATCCAGATTCTGGAAAACATCAAAGAAAAGTACGAAGATCACCATCATGTAAACTATACCAAAGAAGCGCTTGAAGCGTGTGTGAAGTTATCGGATCGATACATCAGCGATCGCTTCCTTCCCGATAAGGCAATTGACGTAATGGACGAAGCCGGTGCGCGCGTTCACATTAACAACATTCATGTGCCCGAAGATATTGTGAAGTTTGAAGAGGCTATTGAAGATGTGAAGAAAGAGAAAAACCGGGTGGTGAAAAGCCAAAAGTATGAAGAGGCTGCACAACTCCGGGACAAAGAGAAGAAACTGATCGAACAACTTGATTTAGCAAAGGCACGATGGGAAGAAAAAACCCGTACTGAAAAATATACCGTAACTGAAGACAACGTAGCTGATGTGGTGGGCATGATGACGGGAATCCCTGCCAATCGTATTGCTCAAAAAGAAAGCAACAAGTTGCTGGGCATGGGCGAGCAGTTGAATGGCAAAGTGATTGGTCAGGATGAAGCCATTAAGAAGTTAACAAAAGCAATTCAGCGCACACGCGTTGGATTGAAAGATCCAAAAAAACCAATTGGTTCATTTATTTTCTTAGGCCCTACCGGTGTAGGAAAAACTGAACTCGCCAAAGTATTAGCTTCTTACCTATTTGATAAGGACGATGCGTTGGTTCGCATTGACATGAGTGAGTACATGGAGAAATTCTCTGTGTCGCGATTAGTGGGTGCACCTCCCGGATACGTAGGCTATGAAGAAGGTGGCCAGCTTACTGAAAAAGTAAGACGCAAACCTTACTCTGTTGTGTTGCTGGATGAAATTGAGAAAGCTCACCCAGATGTATTCAATATTTTACTTCAGGTGTTGGATGATGGAATTCTTACGGATGGCTTAGGCCGAAGAGTTGATTTCAGAAATACCATCATCATCATGACCTCCAACATTGGTGTGCGTGATTTGAAAGATTTTGGAGCTGGTATTGGTTTTACGACAGCTGCCAAACGCGACAACGATGAAGAGGTGATGAAGTCAACGATTCAAAGTGCGTTGAAGCGTGCCTTTAGTCCTGAATTTTTAAATCGTTTGGATGATGTGATTGTGTTTAACACGTTACAGCGCGAACACATTCATAAAATCATTGACATTACACTCGGTAAATTGTTTGCCCGCATCTTTACGTTGGGCTACCACGTTGAGCTTACTGAAAAGGCGAAGGACTTTTTAGCGGGTAAAGGATATGATCCGGCATTTGGAGCGCGACCATTGAATCGTGCCATTCAAAAATATTTGGAAGACCCGGTAGCAGAAGAAATTCTGAAAGGTGAAATTCCTGAAGGGGGCACCATCGTTGCCGACTACGAAGGCACCGGAGAGGTTCTTACCATAAAGGGGAAAAAACCAAAAGCTCCCTCAAAAGAGAAAAAGAGCGAATAAATTGAAAGGCGGGGCAACCCGCCTTTTTTTTTGCTTAGAGATTTGTAGCCACTGATTCACAGAATAGATAAATTAGATTGAAATTACTGAGTCTATGTTATGAATACTATTCTATAAACATGAGGAAATATTTCATTGGTTTCTGCCTGGCTATTATAATTTGCTGCAATAATAAACAGGATAATCGCGTTGAAGTAAGCACAATAGATATGAGTGTTGACTCGACTTTTGTATTACTTAAAATTTCAGAATATGATCAATATAGTCGACTGATGGAGACTGTTGTTAAGCACGACTCAATAATTAGAATTGAAAAAAATTGGCAAACTGGTGAACCTATAAAAGCTGGAAGATTATTTGTCCCCTTTATTTTGCATAGACTAACACCACAATTGAGTCAAAATTTCAAAAGAAGCAATAACTATTATGAAGATCGCGAACCAAGTAATCGTTTTGTTAATTTGACAATTCATACTCGTTCGGGCGATAAAATTGAAATATCCTTTCGAAATTGTAAATCAAAAGAACTTGAGTCCTTAATAGAGACTATAAATGAATTTCTTCCTGTTGGGCAACAAATAAAAGTTTCAGGGAGATTTATTACTGATAATTTTATTCCCCAAAGGTCTGCAGATTCTTGGGAAGAACTAAGACTTTTAGCAAGATCAAATTCAAATACTTTTGACTTGAGAGGTTTTGATAAAAACAGTTTGTTTAGAATTGATTCTACTAAATTGGGAAGACAGATCAATAAAGAGAACGGTTTTAAATCATCATACATTATCTCAATCAAAAACAATCGTGGCAAATTCTTTCCTTGTATTATATATGGAGAGCAATACGAATCTGATGACCTGTATTCATTCTTAGCATTAGGGATGATCGACTCTACCTTTTCAGATTCCGGTGATCTCGAATTTATCTCAAGCTTTGGAAGTGATTTTGGAATTAACTATGAAAGCTACAGTACTCTAAATGACAGCTTGCTGCATATATTATCATTTAATACTTATGACTGTGAAGAATTTCCCGAGGGTATCTCTCAACTAAATCTCTCTGAAAAGTTTATTCTAACTAACGAGGGGAAAATTAAACTTCATCAACGAGATACAACTAACTTAATAAATTGTAAGCAATATCTTAAGTCTCAATAACTCCCCAAATACTTTCTCATAAACCACTCGGCACTTATCAATGTGAGTAACAAAAAGAAAACCCATTTCAAATTGATCAATTGATTGAAGGTCTCCTCTGAGTGAATGAGGCTGGCCACTTTTGTTTGATTGAGGTCGTTAGTCAAATCAGATACCTGATCTGCTTTGTAAAACTTCCCTCCTGTTTCAGTAGCAAGCTTCCGAAGCAATCCGAAATCAGCTGTCAGGTTTTGAGCTTCCAGGTTTTGAGTCTTCACCAAAAATTGTCCGTTCACTTCTTCTGTGTTATTGTTCACTGTGGTGAATGCTTTGAACCGATAAATTCCTTCTTTCAATCCGCCAATCCGGTAGCGTGAACTTCCCGGGCTGGTCACGTAACTATAATTAGAGACTTCTCCCTTTTCATTACGCACTTCCATACGAATGGTATTTCCATATACCAACTCAAACAAATCATTGTATACCTGACTTTCAATCACCACAGGTTCCGAATCGGAAAATTCATTCTGTAATGGAAAGGCGCGAAACTTTCGCTTGTCTTCAAGCGTGCTTAAGTATTGAATCAGTTTTGAAAACAATTCGTCAAAAAATAGGGTATTTCCTGTATCAGCAAACTCATTCAATCGCCAGCGCCACATACCCTCACCAATCATCACTGCAATTTTCCGGTTGTTATCCGGCCAGGTCATTAACATAGGTCGGTCCGTTGTAATGCTCCCAATGCGTTGATATAAGAGTACGCTTGCTGATGGCGGATACGAAAATTTTCCAAAGGGTACATCGGCTGGGGGATAGCGCGCAAACACCCCATTGCTGTTTTCCGAAAAACCAAAGTCGCGGAAGTTGTTATTGATTACAGGCGTAACATCATCCCACTGGCCATTAAACGATTCGAATTGAATGGGTATATCAAACTGTTGTAATTGTCTCAGGTTGGTATTGCCTCCAATCATGAGCATAACTGATGATTTGCTTTTATAGAGATCCGAAAACAATCTTGAAGTTTTTCCAAACTGATCAACTACCTGATGAAAAATATAAAGCTCGGCTCCTCCTGCAGTTAACAAAGCCGGATCAGCTTCGGCTATTCCCGGAATATGTAGAACAAATTCGTAGTTTGAGTTTTTCTCCACTACCGTTTTCATGGCTTTGACATCTGGGTGTGGAGCAGGTGCAATCATCACAATCTTCTTCTTTCCCTCCACTACTTCAATAAACACACTCGCAGCGTTGTTGCGTTTGTTACTCTCCGCATCAACAGGTTTTACAGAAATATCATAGCGTTGAATTCCTTTTTCGGTTGCATCCAATTGAAAATCAAAATCAAGAAATGATTTGTCAGCAGAATTTTTCTGAAGAGTGGAGATCGATTTTCCATTCTTCGATACGGAAACAACAACCTCTTGATTTTGTAAGCCCTGCAACAACACCTGCGCACGAATCGGAAATTTATTTCCCTGATAAGCTACCTTATTAAAAGCAACATTTTTTAAAACCAAATCAACCCGTGCAATCGAGTCTCCAATTCCTATAGCATAAATCGGCATCCGAACGGGTGTATACAACGGTGATAGTCCTGAATTGTAAATTCCATCGCTCACCAAAATTATCCCGGCAAGATTTCTTCCTTCATGCTCTTGAATTACATGTTGAATTCCCTTATTAAGATCGGATGTTGGCGCATTAAATGAAACTTCATCCAGTTGGTTTCCCGTTAGGTCATTCCATTTTACTTCATAACCATCTTGCTGCAAAGACTTCCGCACCTGATCGAGCTGTGCTTTCAATTGAATTCGTGAAGTTGAATCAACCACTTCCGCCACCGAGCTTGACGAATCAATCAAAAATACCCAACTCGGTTTTTCAAACTGATTAGTGATTAATTTGATGACCGGCCCTAATAACAAAATAGACAAAAAGAAAACAAGCACCGTTCTTAACCCAAACAAAACCTGATTGATGCGCTTACTCCAGGTGTGTTTCGATCGGTACAAAACGTAGGCGTAACTAAGCGCAATGGCTGCACATAAAAAAATAAATATTGGTGAAGATTCAAATAGTAGTCGCTGCATTCTTGATGCTGGTTACTCGAGCTTGATTGACGTTACCTATTAATTAATTCTAATCGAGAATACGCTGTGGTCTATGGACTGTCGACTGTTAAACATATTCATCAATAATTATACTTCTTATCCCACAATCTCTTCAAATAATTCCTCAGTTCTTCCTCGCGGGGATTTTTACCAGGTTCATAAAACTTTGTCTCTTTAATCGCATCCGGCAAAAACTCCATCGCTACAAAGTTATTACGAAAATCATGCGCATACTGATATCCTTTTCCATAATCGAGGTCCTTCATCAATTTGGTCGGTGCATTTCGAATAGACAACGGAACGGGAAGATCGCCCGTTTCTTTCACAGTTTGTAACGCTTTTCCAATAGCGGCAACCGCTGCATTACTTTTAGGTGAACAGGCAAGATAGGTGGCACATTGCGACATTATGATTTGTGCTTCGGGATAACCAATCATAGTAACTGCCTGAAACGTAGTGGTAGCCATGACCAACGCTGTTGGATTAGCATTGCCAATATCTTCTGAAGCAAGAATTACCATTCTTCGGGCAATAAATTTTACATCCTCCCCGCCTTCTATCATGCGAGCCAAATAATAAACCGCTGCATTAGGATCGCTGCCGCGGATAGATTTTATAAATGCCGAAATAATATCGTAATGCTGTTCGCCACTTTTATCATAAATGGCAATGTGTTTTTGTGCTACCTGCATGACCAACTCATCCGTTATTTCAACGTCACCAGAAGTAGATTCGACAATGAGTTCCAATAGATTTAGAATCTTACGCGCATCGCCACCGGAAATATTTATCATGGCCTGATGTTCTTTCACATCAACCTTTCGTTTTTTCAGCTCAAGATCCTTTGCGAGAGCCTGATCCATTAATTTAATAAGGTCAGTCTCGGTGAGTGCCTTTAACGTGTACACCTGGCATCGCGAAAGCAAAGCCGAATTAACTTCGAACGAAGGATTTTCAGTAGTGGCTCCTATTAAAGTAATTGTCCCTTTCTCAACAGCACCTAGCAAGGCATCTTGTTGCGATTTATTAAACCGATGAATCTCATCGATAAAAAGAATTACCCGGTTCGCGCGCTTTGCCTGATCGATTATATCGCGTACATCTTTTACCCCGGCACTTACCGCACTCAGCATATGAAAAGGGCGCTTTACTTCATTGGCTATAATATTGGCTATCGTAGTTTTACCTACCCCGGGTGGTCCCCATAAAATCATGGATGGCACATTCGTTGTTTCTATCGCACGTCTGATAATGCCCGATGGTCCAACAAGATGCTCCTGCCCTATCAGGTCTTCCAACTTTGATGGGCGCATGCGTTCGGCTAATGGTATTTTCTTATCAAACATTTAAAGAGACATTATAATAAGGAGCATACTTGTAGTCACTCCCAATGCTAAAAATATTGAGAACAAGAAGAAAAATATTGCATACTTCAAAATTGTTTTTCCCCAACTCTGCAAATACATTCTCTTCATTGCAATTGGTAAATAAATAATTATCCAAATTACAATTATTGCATCCAACCAACCACCCACAATAGGAATGTAATCCAAAAGCAGATACAACGTGGAAGCCAGATAGAAAAAGTTGTAATAATAAATTGAAAACACAAGATGCTCGGAATAATAAAAATCCCTGCGCGCATAAAGTAGTTTCAATAAAAGCGCAAAAATGGGAAGTAGATAAAAAAGCACCTTTGAAAAATTATCTAAAAATGCTTGCCCGAAATCATCCCCAAAGCGCTGACCTCCATCATCATCTTTATATTTATTATTCAATTCGATGGAGCGTACATTCAGCTTTTGCATAAACCAATTGTCTCGCTCAGAAGCTGGCAAGGTGTTTTGAACTGAGTCATATTCTTTAACCGATTCATACTCGGTATCCGATAAACTAAAATCTGTTTTACCTTTTTTGCCCTTTAGTTTTTTTTCATTATCCTTATCGAAAGTTATTATCTGCGTTGTGTCTGCGGCTTTTTCTATCTGAGTAATTACAGAGTCCATAATCGCTGAATCAAGGCCAACTTTTCCAAGTTGCTTCTTCATTTTGCCCAGATTCTTGTCCAACTCCACTTGTTCCTGGGCAGTCATTGCACGACTTTTATCCTTGTTCTCATCCTTATCAGGTAAAGAAAACAACAGAAGAAAAAATACAAAGCTGATAAACACATACGCCCTGGCCGGGTGATAATAGCTTTCTCTTTTACCAGCCGTGTACTCCAGAGGTAGAAACCCGGGTTTTAAAAGTAAGTACTTTACGGTTCGAAAAAATTTTGACTCAAAGCTGTAGAAAGAACCAATGAAGTTTTCAATGAGCTCGCGGAGGGTCTGTCTTTTAGGAATATCCTTCTGCCCGCAATGATGACAATAGATATCCTGGAGCTTAGTTCCACAGTTCAAGCAGTGCTCATTTACAGGGGCTCTCTTGCCACCTTGTTCAGCATCTACCATTCCTTCGGCAGCAGGAAAAGATTTTCCTAACTCATCCATGTTAAAAGGAGAGTTTCTTTATGACATCAATTGTTTTTGTCAGCATGTTATCATCAAAATCCAAATGAGTAACCAATCTGATTTCCTGGGCGCCAAACTTTATTGCCTTGATATGTTGCTCTGCAAATTTTGATAAAACCTTTTCGGGAGTGATTTGATCGATAACGGAAAAGATTACAATGTTTGTATCCACAGGCATAACAGACTTAACCCAAGTAACACGTGAGAGTACTTTACCTAATTCACCCGCTCTTACATGATCTTCTTTTAACCGAGTTATGTGATTATCCAACGCATACGAAGCTGCTGCTGCTAAAAAACCTGCTTGACGCATGCCACCGCCAAATGCTTTTCGCATGCGTCTGGCTTTGGGTTCTAATTCTTTTTTACAAACCAACACAGAACCAACGGGTGCGCCCAATCCTTTCGATAAGCAAATCGAAATCGTATCGAAATATTTTCCATACTCGACTGCCTTATCCTTTGTTTCGATCAATGCATTAAACAACCTAGCCCCATCGAGGTGCATTTTTAATCCTTGTGCCCGCGCAAACTGACTGATGTTTTTGATTTGATCCAAGGTATAGTAACTACCCGCTTCTCTTACCACGGTATTTTCCAAAGCCACTACTGATGAAATTGGCTGATGGGCATCCTGAACATTATTAATGTTTGCTTCAATTTCTTCAACCGAAATTCTTCCACGGTCGCCCTCCAACAAGCGTACACTCACCAAACTATTGCCTGCCAGGCCACCACCCTCATACTTGTAAATGTGGGAACCCTTATGGCAAATAACTTCATCGTATGGCTGTGTCAAAATTCTAATTCCGATCTGGTTAGTCATTGTACCCGAAGGACAAAAAACCGCTGCTTCCATCCCCAATAAATCTGCGCATTTCCTTTCTAACTCCTTCACACTCGGGTCTTCACCAAATACATCATCGCCCACTGCTGCATTCACCATAGCGGCATGCATACCTGGGGTTGGTTTGGTAACGGTGTCGCTGCGTAAGTCAATTACCATAGCATTTCGTTTTTTAAAGCCTTGAATTTACAAAAAGACGATGTGGAGCAAACGGATATTGCAGATCATTTGGTTTTTAACCCTACTCGTTCTACTTTTGCAATCCAAATCGCGGGGTGGAGCAGTTGGTAGCTCGTTGGGCTCATAACCCAAAGGTCGCTGGTTCGAGTCCGGTCCCCGCTACTAAAATAGAAAAGAAAGCGACCGTTTGGTCGCTTTCTTTGTTATACCCAGAACCAACCGAGCTATTATTGATTATATCTTGGATTTTTGTAAGGTTACTCAACCTTTATGTTGACCCATCAATTCTTTATGAGGTTAATCTTTTTCCTTGTTTTTCATTTTGCAACTCATCTGATTTCGGCACAGCAGAATGAACTTCTTAACCGTCAGCTTAATGCATATGAGGTAAAATTTAAAAATCTCATGGCTACGCGTGGACTTTCTTATCACGAAGGAAAAGTGAATAAGAATAAAATTGCCAATGTGATAAGGGAATATGGCGAAGATCATACTGGAAACCCACAACCTGTGGCATTGCTCTTCTATCATTTTGAGAGCGATACATTATATCATTGGTTGTTTAATGCTAATGGACTAGAGGTAACATACCACTTACCAATTACCATTGATTCCTTGATTACCCTTGAGAACACGCTTAAATTTTCCTTGTCAATCGATGAAAAACTTAATCAATCGAACCGAAGCGTAATAAAAAATCAAAACAAGAAATACAGGCTGCACACCATCCAAAGTACACCTTTGATTAGCACCATTTTTTTTCCACTGCCTATTGCCGAAAAGCTTGTTGGTAAGCGACATTTAATCATTCTACCTATTCTCAATGTTTCTAGTTTTCCGTTTGCCCTTTTAAAACCGTGGGGCGATAAGAACGGAATGCTGATCGATTCCTTATCATATTCATTTGCACACAACTTTACTCAGTTTTTTCAATCTGTAGAGAAGAACGCAATGGGCTACGATTTGAATTATACAGAAAAAAAAGAAGGTTATCAGTTTCGTTTAAAAGACCCACTTATCGGTGGAAATCCAGCCTTTACTGATTCTTGCACTAACGGGTTGCCTCAGTTGCCAGGAGCTGAAAGTGAAACTCTTAAAGTAGCTGAGTTGTTGCATACCTCTCCGCTTATTAACTCAGCTGTAATCAAAGATTCTGTTATTTCCAGAATGCGAGATTCAAACTTTATTTATTTTGCTACACATGGTTGGGCCGATCCTGAATCACCCCTTGATAAAAGTTTCATAGCACTAAACCAACCTGATGGGTGCGGATACCTCACGCCTCGCGAAATCCAGTCCATGGAATTAAGGCAAAAACCAATTGTTGTACTAAGTGCCTGCCAAACAGGATTGGGAATGATTCACGAGGCGGGCATTGTTGGTCTAGCACGTGGTTTTCTTAAAGCAGGCGCACAAAGTGTGTTGATGAGCCTGTGGGACGTGAATGACTTAGAAACAGAAAAGTTGATGAATTTATTCGTACAGGAGCTCAAGCAACCTCATCCTTTTTTCCCTGCCGAACACTGGAGGCAAGCCGTACTCAAGTATAAAATAAGAAAAGAAACAGATCCGATTAACTGGTCGGCTTTTCAAAATTTTGGAGTCCCCTACAGGCTTCTGGGCCCAGTTGAACTAGTGCCCCTCCAAAAGAAAGATTAATTCACTAAATCGTTATACCATCATTCTACTTTTATAAAGATTAACTTTGGTGATACATTTCTTACCGCTTTAAAAATATACCATGTCTCACAAATCAGGTTTCGTCAGTATTGTAGGCCGCCCCAACGTTGGCAAGAGCAGCCTGATGAATAAACTGGTGGGCGAAAATCTATCCATCATTACTTCCAAAGCACAAACTACCCGGCATCGCATTATGGGTATTTTGAATGGCGAAGATTTTCAAATTGTGTATTCTGATACTCCCGGCATCCTGGAACCCAAGTATGAACTGCAGGAGGTGATGATGGGCTTCGTAAAAGTATCGTTAGATGATGCTGACGTTGTTTTGCTGATAGTTGAGTTGGAGGAGAAGTATGACGAACATTCTTTTGCGTTATTAAAAACAATTCAAACTCCTATTATTCTTGTCATCAATAAAATTGATCTGGCAAAAGGATCGCAGGTTAAAGACAAAATTGATTATTGGAAAAGTCTGATAGACGTGAAAGAAATACTTTCCGTATCGGCCAGGAATGCAATCAATATTGACAGTGTACTTGATACTATCAAAAAATATTTGCCAGAACACCCTCCTTATTATCCAAAAGAAGATCTCACCGATCGCAGCGAGCGATTTTTTGCTGCCGAAATGATTCGCGAAAAAATATTTTTGAATTACGATCAGGAAATACCGTATAGCACAGCCGTGGGTATTGATAGCTTTAAAGACGAAGAAGCAATCCTTCGCATTCGCGCGATTATTTATGTAGAGCGCGACTCACAGAAGGGAATTGTTATTGGGAAAGGCGGCAGTTCTTTAAAGAAAGTTGGCACTGAAGCCAGACAAGCGATGGAATCATTTTTTGGTAAGAAAGTATTTTTGGAGACTCATGTAAAAGTGGCAGACAACTGGCGTAAGCAAAAACTGAAACTAAAACAGTTTGGGTACATTGATTAATTGGCCTGTTATCAATGCTTCAATTTGTCAATTGAGGTTACCCATGTTATTTAGAATATTATCACCAACTTTGCAGATCGAACCCACCTTAATCCATTAAAAAATGGGCTAATTGATGGATCGGCAATCAAATCATGGCAAACATTGTAGCAATAGTAGGAAGGCCTAACGTAGGTAAATCCACATTTTTTAACCGTTTAGTAGAACAGCGACAGGCCATTATGGATGACATGCCGGGGGTTACGCGCGACCGTCATTATGGATATGCCGAGTGGATCGGCAAGTTTTTTACGGTTATTGATACTGGAGGGTATGTAACCGGATCGGACGATAAGTTTGAATCTCAAATAAGAAAGCAGGTTGCATTAGCACTAGATGAATGCTCTGCTGTGATTTTTATGGTAGACTGCAAGGCTGGACTAACCGGCTACGATAAAGAGTTTGCTCAAATCATCCGCAGATCAAAAAAACCTGTTTTTTTAGCGGCCAACAAAGCAGATACACCCAGTAAAACTGCTGAAGCCAACGAGTTTTATGAACTGGGTATGGGCGAGGTTTATACGATGTCTGCCGAGAATGGTTCAGGCACCGGTGAGCTGTTGGACGAACTAGTAAAGGTATTTCCTGATGAAGGAATTGAAGACCCCGATGCCGGCATTCCTAAGATTGCAATTTTGGGAAGACCGAATGTAGGCAAGTCATCCTTTCTAAATGTGTTGCTAGGTATTGAGCGCAGCATTGTTACTGATGAAGCCGGCACCACACGTGATGCCATTCACTCGCGTTACAAAATGTATGGCAACGATTTTATTCTGATTGACACTGCTGGTATTAGAAAGAAAAGCAAGGTAACTGAGGATGTGGAGTTCTATTCAGTGCTAAGATCGTTGCGTGCCTTAGAAGAAAGTGATGTGTGTATTATAGTAATTGATGCCGAGCGTGGATTGGAGTCGCAGGACGTAAACATTATTGTATTGGCCCATAAGCAAAACAAGGGAATTGTGATTATGGTTAACAAGTGGGATCTTATTGAAAAGGATACCCAAACAGCTGATAAATTTAAAAAGGAGATGCAGGAAAAGCTTGCTCCTATCGATTACATCCCCTATGTTTTTGCTTCGGTAGTTACCAAGCAGCGTATCTTTCAAGTGATTGAAAAAGCCGTGCAGGTATACGAGAATAAAACCAAACGAATCCCCACCTCCGCGCTTAATGATTCGATGTTGCCGGAAATTGTTCACTACCCACCGGCTGCTATAAAGGGGAAGCATATTCAGATCAAGTATATAACCCAGGTACCCGGTAAGTCGCCAGCGTTTGCCTTCTTTTGCAACTTGCCTCAATACATTCAACCCTCGTATGTGCGGTTCCTGGAAAACAAGATTCGCGACAAGTTTGTATTTGAGGGTGTGCCGGTTCGGCTATTCTTCCGAAAGAAGTAATTCAGCAAACGTTTGCTAACCCGAAAAGCAAAGGTCAATAATGTTGATCGTTGGAAGATAATTGTGATAAATGGGATTTTTTCTTACTTCTTGCTGCAAATCCAAGGTATAATTTTACCTTTGCAACCAAATTCAAAAAAACCTATTAACTATGAAAAAAATTATTGCATCTCTTATCGTATTTGGCTTTGCGATAGCTATGGTTGCATGTGGCGCTAAGAAGGAAGAAGCTGCTGCTACTATGGACACCGTAACTACTATCATTGAAGCCCCTATTGATACAACTGCTGTTGATTCATTAGATTCTATCATGTAATCCTTTAAAGGATTATTCTCAAAAAGGCTTTAGAAATCTAAAGCCTTTTTTATTTTGCCTCTGTTTTGCAAACTCTATCCATTCACAATCAACTACACCAACAGCTTCCCCCCGCCTCATTGGACTACTGCGTTCAACTGTGGGAGCAAAGACCATTTCATTTTGAGCTTAGTAAAAAGAGGATTTCTAAATCGGGTGATTTTACCTGCAGGCATGGACATGTTCCAAAGATTACGGTAAACAAAGATTTACATCCCTACGAGTTTTTAATTACTTATATACACGAAGTCGCGCATCTTCATGTTCACCAGAGGCATGGCTTTCGGGCGGAAGCTCATGGATCTGAGTGGAAAAAGGCTTTTCAGGAGTTGTTCGCTCCTATGTTAAATCCTGAGATTTTCCCCGCAGAAATTCTTTCGATGCTCCAGAAACATATGGCCAACCCAAAAGCCTCTACGTATTCAGACAGTGAGCTAACCAAACTATTACGCAAATATGATCCGCGGGCTGCGAAAACTACTTTGCTGTCCGATATCCCGGAAGGAAGTGTTTTTGATTTGAACGGTCGCTGGTTTAAAAAAGGAAAGTTGCAACGAACCCGAGTGCTTTGCCTTGAGGTAAAATCTAAAAGACAATTTTTAGTGCCTGCCGATGTTCCGGTGGGTCATGCTCAACTATCAATCTTTTAAATAAATTTTACGCAAAGACCTGTCTGCGCGGAGGCGCAAAGTTTAGATATCAGAATGACTAAAGTTTCTTTGCGTCCTTGTGCCTTAGCGGTAAAGGTCAACTAATTTAACCTTCGTTGAATAAGTTGTTTCACCAATTCATAAAACTTGAGTGGATGAAGCGTACGCCACTGAGTAATTTGCAACGTGCCACCCATATTAATGTATGAGTCAATTCGATATTTTCTTAACTCTTGTTGAATAAAATCCGGAAAGCTAACCGCAGCAATCCAGCCGTCTTCTACTTCTTCAAACCATTCTTCATAGTACAAATCATCAGAGCCGTGAAAATTAAAAATGTTTTCACCGATTAAAATGAATTTATTAATTCCTTTTATCATCAACATCTCTAAAAAGTCGCGCTTTAACGTCATTATATCATTGTTGATCGTGTCGTTCCACTCGCCAATAAATTCAAGAATTACAAAACCTTCTTCATAATCGGCATACAAGGTTTTGAGATACAATGTCTCTGATCCAAATGAATCCCAGGCCGGGTCGATATAGTATCCGTAGATGGCTTCTGAATAAAGATCGTAATTGTATTCCTTACCAAAGAAAGGTGAGTCTTCATCGTGCGATGAATCGTAATACGTTAGCCAATTAGAAAAGGGTTCGATTTGGTGCACAATTAAATTTGATATTTGAAAATGGAAAATTGACAATAATGCAACGATAAGTGATTATCAATTGTTCATTGTCCACTGTCAATTTATTTCAAAGATCTTTCTTATGATACAGCGTTAACCCAGCAATAGGGCCTTCCAGAATATTTTTTACGGTGATTCCTTTATCGTTTGCTACCTGGCGCAGCACATCACTAAAGTAGAATGAAATGGATCCTGTAAAGTGAACTTTAATGTTTTGATAATTATCGTACTTCATCACGTTGTTTTCATAGAAATCCGAAAAACAATCGTAAATCAATTTATAACAGTAGGGCTCCTTCAGGTGCTGAAAAATAAACTTGGCAAATGTTGCCAGAAAGGCACCGGGCTTTTCACCCTGATACACTTTCTCCAGCACTTCTTCCCGGCTCCATGGAAAGCGAGCTTTAAATTGTTTCGCTAAGGCTTCTGGCATTTCGTTGCGGAAGTAATCAAAAATAAATTTCTTGCCGATATACGTTCCCGATCCTTCGTCTGCCAATATCCAACCTAAGTTTGCTACATTGTCAATTATTTTTTCGCCATTGTATAAACAGGAGTTAGAGCCCGTTCCTAAAATGCACGCAATGCCTGGCTCTGTTCCACACAACGCCCGTGCAGCTGCCAGCAAATCCCAACCAATTTCTATGTGTGCCTTTGGCCAGTACTTAGCAAACGCATCTTGTATTATCTGTTGATTTTTTTCTGAAGAAACACCGGTACCATAATAAAATATTTTATCAACGGGCTCTTGCACGTTTTGCACCAAATGTTCGGTAAGGATAGTGTCCAAGTCTTGTAGCGGTTGGTAATATGGATTAAACCCCGGGCTGTTTGCCTGCCCGATGGTTCCATCTTTTTTCAAGAGTCGCCAATCGATTTTAGAACCTCCGCTGTCTGCAACAATAATCATCTAGGGTAGTTAGATTTTTTAAACGGTGTAATTTACGGAAACAGCCGATTATGCCATCGTATGCAAGGCGCCTATTACTTTAAGTTTTTCAAAAACCTTCTCCGTGTGCGGTGCATCCTTCAACTCGTCAGTCAGGTCTTGCCCTGCCCAATGCTCATAATGCTTTCCGTTTCGCCAAAGCCGCGAGTGGGTTACGTCATACACTAAGCCTTGATAAGCAATCCAGATTTCGGGTTTATCCTGCCCATTCCGTAAAGCAAGCTGTGCTCGGGTAATTTTAGTAAGATCACTCATCGCGAGGAAAGGTGATTAAAATCCTTAATGAGTGTGTAAAGAAGTTTTACCGGGGGCATATCAGTTTGGATTCCTAATTGAGCTCTGAGTTTTTCTGTAACCGCAAGCATCGGTTTCGAATTTCCCAAATCGCGGTTTACCTCCAGGGCACGCTGAATTAAATCAATGTCGTTTTCATTTAGCTGAATGGCTTGTGCAAACACGGGTTGATATTCAGCATCAGCCACCACAAAAACCTCCTGAGCAGTTATTTCCTTTTGTTCCACTTGCTTAATCACCGAAGTGCCCGCCACCATGTCGCCCAGCCGCTGACCTTTGCCTCCGGCTGCAATTAAGATAACGGCAATGGCTCCATTTAAAAAACCAAAATCAACAAGGGCAAACACCCATCGTAAAACATAATCCCCTATAGAGGCGGGTGTTCCATTTAATCGAATCACTTTGATATTAAGCACACGCTTACCAGGAGTTTGTCCATCCATGAAAATCTCAAACAGAAGAGAGAATAAAAGCCAAGGCAGGCCAAGCAACAAAATCCAAATCCAATACAATTCTATATTTCCATAGAAAAGCAGTAACCCGATCGCGATCGAAAAAACAATCAAAATCAATTTGTCCAACAGATACGCCAGGATCCTATCGCCAATGCTGGCCAACGGATAATGAATAAATACATTTTGTGTTGTCCTTACTTGAATCGTTTGCATGTGCCGCTTTTCCTTTAGTATAACCCCTGCTAAAAGCAAAAGTAAATGATTCTGATTAATGCGTAACTTTCTATTTCAAAACCTAAACTTTTTACGATGAGAATAAAAGTTGTCCTGTCACTCCTTTGTTTTATACTGGTAATTTGTTGTTCAGAGAAAAAGCCAGTGGATAGCATGACCGATGAGCAGTTGCGGGCTTTCGCAAATGAGCTTGCCCAAACATTCATTATTGCAGATGGCCATGTTGATTTTCCGGAAAGGCTAAAGGAGCAAAAAATTGTGCTTACGGAAGAAACAAAATCAATAGTCTTGTCGGATATCGGAGGCGAGTTTGATTACGAACGTTCCATAAAGGGAGGGCTTAATGCCCCGTTTATGTCAATTTATATTCCTTCCAGCTATCAGAAACAAAATGATTCGGGAAAAGCGTTTGCCGATTCATTGATTAACAATGTGCAAGCCATGGTCTCCTTATTTCCCGACAAATTTGCATTGGCCAATACCCCAACTGAAGTAGAAGTAAATTTTAAAGCGGGAAGAATTTCCCTGCCCATGGGTATGGAAAATGGCGCTCCTATTGGAAATGATTTAACCAACGTGAAATATTTTTATGATCGCGGCATCCGTTACATTACACTCACACACAGCAAAGACAATCAAATCTGTGATTCGTCAGGTGATACCACGCGCACCTGGAAGGGACTTAGCCCTTTCGGCAAAGAAGTGGTTGCTGAGATGAACAGAATTGGAATTATGGTTGATGTCTCGCATGTAGATGACAGCACATTTTATCAAGTGATGAAGGTCACAAAGGCTCCTTGCATTGCTTCGCATTCATCGTGCCGGGCGTTTGCGCCAACCGTTAGACGCGACATGACCGATGACATGATTAAAAAGTTGGGAGAAAATGGAGGCGTGATGATGATCAACTATTACAATGCGTTTATAGATTCCGCGGTTGTGAATAGAAATAAAGTTAATCGCGAAAAATTAAATACACTATTAACAGAAAAAGGCTTAGGTATAAATGACGTTGAAGCCAAGCCGATTGTTGAGCAATTCAAAAAAGACAATCCTTCTTTAAAGAGCGATATTAACATGGTTGCGAATCATATTGATCATGTGGTGAAACTTGCCGGTATCGATCATGTGGGTATTGGTTCGGACTTTGACGGAGTTGAAGGAGATTTACCTACTGGGCTCGAAGATGTTTCTTCCTATCCGAACTTGATTTATACACTTCTTAAGCGCGGTTATACGAAAGAAGACATTGCCAAAATCTGTTATAAAAACCTCTGGCGAGTATGGAACAAGGTTGAAGAGGCCAAGGGAAGTTAAACGGAAAATTTTTGAGATACCATTTTATTTACATCGATGATGTTGGAGGGAAATGGGGCAACCCTTATCTTCCAACTTCTTTTTTATGCGCGAATCTTCATTTGTAAAAATTAATAAACCTCGTTGGGAAGAGTTTGAAAAACTGGTCAAAAACCAGCAGCAAGCTCCCCCCGACAAATTGGCTGAGCTGTTTATCCAAATTACGGACGATCTCTCTTTTTCACGCACACAATACCCAACCAGTCGCACCACGCAGTACTTAAACTCACTGGCCAGTAAAATACATGGCGAGATTTATAAAAATAAAAAAGAAGAAAAAAATCGTTTCATTCTATTTTGGAAGGAAGAAGTGCCGGCTGTTCTCTACTCGGCCCGTAAACAATTGCTTTACGCCCTTGTCATTTTTGTGGTTGCCGGAATCATTGGCGCTGTGTCTGCCGCTTATGACGATACGTTTGTCCGGCTGATTTTGGGCGACATGTATGTAAACATGACGTTGGAAAATATTAAGAACGGCAATCCAACAAAAGTTTATTCTTCGAGTGGCGAGATGGATATGTTCTTTCAAATCACGCTTAATAATATTATGGTATCGTTCAGGGTTTTCATTTTTGGAATCTTTGCCTCACTTGGCACCGGGCTCTACCTTTTTTACAATGCACTGATGGTAGGTACTTTTATGATGTTCTTTTATAACGAGAACCAACTTTCGCAAGGTCTGCCGGTAATTATGCTTCACGGAACTATTGAACTGACTTCTATTGTAATTGCAGCTGCAGCCGGATTTGTGATGGGCAATAGTCTGTTATTCCCAGGTACGTATTCGCGGTTAGCTTCTTTTAAGATGGGAGCTACAAAAGGATTAAAAATTGTGGTGGGGCTAGTTCCCTTTTTTATCATGGCTGGTTTTATTGAATCCTTTATCACCCGCTATGCCTTTATGCATTGGAGTATAAAAATGCTGATCATCGCCCTGTCGGCATTTCTTATGATATATTATTTTGTGCTTTACCCAATTCAACTAAAACGAAATGGAAGAATTTAAAGTAATTGAATTTCAAAAGACGCGCGACTTTAGCCGAAAGCTCAATGCCACATTTGAATTCCTAAGGCAGAACTTTAAGTCGTTAGGCAAGAGTATATTATATATTTCAGGACCTCCTGTGTTAGTGGGTAGTCTGTTGCTTGGCTCTTTTATGGGTGAGTTCCTTAACTTGTCGCAATCTTTGCAGAGAGGTGCTAGCGAATTTGAATCTTTCAGTAATTATTTTTTAACAGCTAGCTTTTGGATTCAGATGTTGCTGATGTTCGTCTTTTTTCTTGTAAGTTTTGTTATAACGATAGCTACTATAAATAGCTACATCGTTATCTATAGTGAAAAAAAATCCAACAAGATAGAAGTACAAGAGGTTTGGGATAGAGTTCGCAATACCTTTTGGAAGTATCTCGGCTCTAGTTTTTTATTCTTCATTTCTTTCATTATCGCCTATATCATTTTATTAATACCCATTTTTATTCTCGCTTCGATCTCCGGTTTTCTGGTCTTTTTCGGAGTTTTGTTCGTTATCCTTGGCTTAATTTTTTTAATCTTTAGCTCATCCCTTACGTATTTTATTCAGCTGCATGAGAAAAAGAATTTCTTCGATGCAATTATACGTTCATTTAAGCTGGTGAATAACGGCAAGTGGTGGAGTACCTTCGGGCTTATAATGATCTTATACATGATCATGATTACCATTTCGTACATATTCATGATTCCCTATTATATTATTACCCTCACTTCAACCCTGCACACAGTTTCCACAGGAAATCCTCTTGAGGTATCCTCCACTACAGCAATAATTACAACCGTATCTTTTACTTTATATTATATGGTGCAAATGCTTCTCTCCACATTACCTAACGTGGGCATTGCTTTTCAATATTTTAATCTTGTGGAGTTAAAAGAAGCACGGGGTTTAATGAGCCAGATTGAAACGATTGGCCAACCCAGTGTTGATCCAAACAGACCAGAAGAAACTTTTTAACATCAACTCACCTTGCTTAAGTATCTATTCTCGTTTCTCTTTTTTCTTATCGTAGGCATTGGTGTGGCTCAAAAGGTATCGCCAGTTATTACTGACACCAGTGCCTATAAGTCAGTTAAGGATAGTACTGCGTTTGGCTCTGAATTATATGAAGATGATGAAAAAGAGTTCGCGGGGTTAGCAGATACAACACACATTGAAGTAAGAAAATTTTCGTCAGCCGATGTTGAAAAACTCAAAGCAGACCCAGACCTGAACTATACGCAACCACCCACCGTTGCCGAATCCCTATGGGATCGGTTTATGCGTTTGTTGGGTTGGTTTTTTTCAACATTATTCGAGAAGGCAACTACCACAGATTTAGGTCGGTTCATCATGTATTTACTCGCTATCATTTTAGGCATTGTGGTAATTATGATGTTGCTAAAAGTAAATGCGTTTAAAGTATTTTACTCTGGTGCTGATTCAGGTAAGCAGAACTACCAGGTGTTTCATGAAAATATTCATGAAATGGATTTTGATACATTGATTAAAGATGCAACAGAAAAGAAAGAATACCGCGTTGCCACGCGCTTAGTGTTTCTGCATGCCTTGAAAATTCTATCCGACAAGCAATTGATTGATTTCAAACCCGGCAAGACAAATCACGATTATGTAGAGGAGCTTACCTCGGGAGAAATAAAAACGGGGTTAAATGAATTGAGTTTCTATTTTGATTATGCATGGTATGGAAATTTCGCCATCAATGAAAATCAGTTTCAAAAAGTGAAAGGCACCTTTAGCTTCTGGAAAGAAAAAGTATAGATGAAGAAGGACTGGAAATATCTTACCTACTTAGGAATACTGGCCGGACTACTGGTAGTTCTTATGCTTTCCAAATCCAAGCAATATGATTGGAGCGTTACTTTTTCTCATGAAGATAAGAACCCCTATGGTACCTATGCACTGAATGAGTTGTTGCCAACCGTGGTCAAAAACAATGTGCGCAATTCCTACCAAACTCTTTATGAACTAAAAGATTCGCTTCAATCGCAAGAAAATATTTTTATCTTAAGTAGTACTTTCTCGCCAGGCAAAGAAGACACGGAAATGTTATTAAACTATGTTGAACAGGGTGGCACGCTGTTCATCTCAGCCGATAATTATTATGGTGCTTTCGCGGATACATTAGGTATTATGAGTGGTGATTCATTTTTTCAAGGCGAAAACACGTTTAATCAAAATGACTCGGCTGCCTTGCACTTTGTTTCATCAGCAATGGATTCAACTCAGCTCTATTGGTATAGAGCATCCAACATCCACAATTATTTTAGCGATATTGATTCTGTTGAAGCTACTGTCATTTCCAAAAATGATTATCATCAACCGGTTTCCGTACTTATTAAGAAAGGCATGGGCTCAATCTTACTAAATTGTACACCCATGGTTTTTACCAATATCCATTTACTGGATAATGACAATCATGAGTTCGTCTCCACCTCGCTTTCCTATTTACCTCAAAAAGAAACCTACTGGACAGAGTTCTATCATTTGGGTCGTATGGAGGTTGCCACTCCCTTGCGATTCATCCTTACAACCGAACCGTTGCGTTGGGCCTATTACCTTACTTTAATCAGTATACTTTTATTTATAATCTTCGAAGCTAAACGTAAACAACGCATAATTCCTGTTATAAATCCGCTAACGAACACAACCCTTGAATTTGTGGGAACGATTGGCACCTTATACTACCAGCGCAGTGATCATAAAAATATTGCCGAAAAGAAAATTCAATTTTTTTTAGATCAGATTCACTCAACTTACTTCATAAATACAAAAATTAAAGATGAGGCATATCTCATGTTGCTTACAAAAAAAGCAGGCGTGCCTGAGAAAACTGTGCGTGAGTTATTCAAAATAATAAACCATATCGCAACTCAGGAAAAAATATCAGCCTCCGAACTAACTCAACTAAACGAACTGATCGAAAAGTTTCATCAAAAGAAATAACTAATTATGGAAGAAAATATATTTCAAAACCGTGTTGATCTAACAGCCCTTACCGAACAGGTAAAAAAAATCAAAGATGAAATAGGAAAAGTTATAGTTGGCCAGCAAACCATGTTGGATCTTTTGATTACTTCTATACTTGCCGATGGGCATGTGTTAATTGAAGGTGTTCCCGGGGTCGCCAAAACGTTAACCGCTAAGCTCCTTGCTAAAATCATTTCAGTAGATTTTTCTAGAATTCAATTTACACCCGACCTGATGCCTTCGGATGTGCTGGGTACCTCTGTCTATAATTTAAAAACTTCAGAGTTTGAATTTAAGGCCGGTCCTATTTTTTCAAACATCGTGCTGATTGATGAGATCAATCGTGCTCCTGCAAAAACGCAAGCTGCTTTGTTTGAAGTAATGGAAGAACGGCAAGTTACGGTAGATGGCTATACACATAAAATGAAAAGTCCCTACATGGTGTTGGCTACTCAAAACCCGATAGAACAAGAAGGAACATACCGCTTGCCGGAAGCGCAACTAGATCGCTTTCTTTTTAAAATTATTGTTAACTATCCAACACATGAAGAAGAGATAGATATTATAACGCGTCATCATGAACGAAAGGGGTTGCAAGCAGTCTCAGAAGTTAACCCTTTGCTTTCCGCTGAACAAATTCATGGATTTAGACAATTTGCTCAACAGGTACACATTGAAAAAAATCTTCTTCAATATATAGCACAAATAATTCAGGAAACGCGCAACAACCCGATGTTGTTTTTAGGAGCTTCCCCCAGAGCTTCCATTTCTATTTTAACAGGCGCTAAGGCATATGCCATGATTAATGGTCGCGACTTTGTAAGTCCGGAAGACATTAAATTTATTGCATTGCCTGTTCTACGTCACCGAATCATTTTAAGCCCTGAAAAAGAGATGGAAGGAATTTCGGCAGATGAAGTAGTGAAACAACTCATTGATAAAATAGAAGTTCCCCGGTAGTGAAAAACATCCGCCAATTATATTTAGGCAATCGGCTTTTCTTATGTGTAGGAATAGTGGTGATGCTATTTATTAGCACATTCGTATTGGGTGGCGGATATTTTATTCCCAAAATTCTGGCCTTTCTTTTATTCTGTGTTTTGGCTACAGACTTAGTCTTACTGTTCCGCACAACGCGAGGCATGCGTGGCGAACGAATGGTGGCCGATAAACTTTCGAATGGAGACGAAAATGAAATCTCAATTTATTTGGAAAACTTTTATACGTTTTCGATTTCATTGCGCGTGTTTGATGAAATCCCCCATCAATTTCAGCGAAGGGATTTAGAATTCAATTTAGTATTGAAGGCAGGCGATCAAAAAATAATTAAGTATACACTCAGGCCTGTTAAGCGTGGCGAATATTCTTTTGGGGCTGTTAATATTCTGGCAAGTTCACCTTTGCAATTAATATCTCGCAGATTCAGATTTTCGTACGATAAGATAGTACCTGTATATCCTTCGTACATGCAAATGCGCAAGTATGAATTGCTAGCCATTAGTCATCGGCTTACCGAAACCGGTATTAAAAAAATCAGACGCATCGGTCAGAACCAGGAATTTGAATTGATTAAAGACTATGTGTCGGGTGATGATTTTAGAACCGTAAACTGGAAAGCAACTGCGCGCAAATCACGATTGATGGTAAATCAATTTCAAGATGAGCGTTCGCAACAAGTTTACTCACTTATAGATAAAGGCCGGGTAATGCAAATGCCCTTTGCGGGAATGAGTTTGCTGGATTATGCTATTAATGCCACGTTGGTGATTTCTAACATCGCTATAAAAAAATCTGACAAAGCCGGGTTGATTACGTTTCAGGATAGGATTGGAAATATGCTTCCGGCCGCACGGCTCAATAATCAAATGAGTGTTATTCAGGAAGTGTTATATAATCAAAAAACAGCTTACCTGGAAACTGACTTCTCAGTAGTGTACTCCACCATTCGCAAGCGGATTTCGCAACGGAGCTTGTTATTGCTATTTACCAACTTCGAAAGCATTCATAGCTTACATAGACAACTTCCGTATCTGCTTAATCTAAACAAAGCTCATTTGTTGGTGGTTATATTTTTTGAAAACACAGAACTTCGGCAATTGACGGAGAATCCTGCCAAGGGCTTAAAGGAAATTTATTACAAAGCCATAGCAGAACGATTTAGTTATGAGAAAAAGTTGATCACAAAAGAACTTCAGAAGTATGGCATTCAATCCATCCTTACAAGTCCTGAAAAATTAACCGTAAACACGATTAATAAGTACCTGGAATTAAAAGCACGGAATTTAATTTAAGTTACCTTTTGGGTCTGTCGGCTATAAAAAAGACATACCCTTTTATCCTATTTTTATAAAAACTATACACCCTATGGGTAAAAATTTTCTTGGTTTTGGACTTTGCTTCATCATTTCGTTTTCTCTTCATGCACAAGTGGTTAATCAACTACCGAAGCAGGCAAGCATAAACGCGCCCCTGGATATTGTCTGCTATAGCCGACCTGAAAACATGGGCACTGTAGTTCCACCCCCTCAAGCTTATGAAAAGTGGAAATCAAATAAGAATGCAAAAACTAATTCAACAACGTTTGAGGTGACCTATGTTGGGTTCTCCCCGGAAGCACAACTCGCTTTTCAAAAAGCTCTGGACATTTGGTCATCGTTAATTGAAACAGAAATTCCTATTCGTGTCCGCGCTGTTTGGCAACCTATTACAGATTCTAATGGATCAACTAATACAGTTTTAGGAGGAGCAAGTCCTGGCACTTATATCCGCGATTTCGATGGAGCTCAACGCACCTCAACTTGGTATCCTGTAGCACTGGCGGAAAAAATGGCTAAGAAAGAATTTAATGAGTCAACTGCGCCCGATATTTTTGCTCAATTCAACAGTTCTCTTTCTAATTGGTATTTTGGAATAGATGGAATACCTCAACCTGGAAAGACAGATTTGACTACCGTAGTTTTACATGAGATTGGACATGGACTCGGCATTACTAAAGGGTATAATGTGAATACGACAAATGGTGAAATCTCCAGCTTCTTTTCACCCTTTCACGTTATCTACGATCACTTTATTGAAAATGATAATGATAATAATTTAGTACAAAATTTTATTCCCCCATCCCCAGCATTAAAAATTCAATTAACAACATCACCTTTGTGGTTTCGAACCCCACAACTTGAAAAAATAACCGGGGGGTCAAACAATCGTGCAAGGTTGTATACACCGAGTACCTTTGAGGGTGGGTCTAGCATTGCCCATTTGGATGAGATCACTTACAATGGAACAAACAATGCACTCATGACGCCTCAAATTGGAAATGCTGAAGTGCATCACAATCCTGGTACTCTCGTTATGAAGATGCTTGCTGATATGGGATGGGTGCACACTCAAATCATTCACAATCGAATAAAAAATACCGAGAGCGTATCAACCAATTTTGAGGTAAAAGCCATTCTGGTAGCCGATAATTTTAATGGTTATAATTATAATCCTGCCGAGGTTAAGTTGACTTACACTACCGATGGAACAACGTTGACAACTGTTGCCATGAATACGACAGGTATTGCCAACGAATTCTCAGCCTTCATTCCGGCAACAGGCATCGCTACCAATTATGGATATTTCATTTCGGTTATTGACAATTTAAATAGAACAATCAGGAGGCCTGGTGTATTTACAGAAGATGGAAAGGCTCCGGTTAATAGATTTTTTGTTTTTGAGGCTGGCCCCGATACTAAAGGACCTTTCTTCTCCCATTCGCCTGTAGCATTTGTTAAAGCATCGGACAACGAATTTGAAGTATCAGCTATCGTGTCTGATAATATTGCTGTGAATAGTGTCTTTGTTGATTACACGATAACAAAGACAGGAGTAACAAGTTCTCTTCAAACTCTGCCAATGAATTTAGTTGCTGGTACTGACTCAACCTATTCTCAGATTATTTCTTATGTAGGTCTGGGGTTAGGCAATGGCGATAAAATTGAATATCGCATTCGCGCAATCGATCAGGCCAATACACCAAATACTGCATCCATACCAAAAGCTGCACCCGGATTTTACCCGGTTAATGTGGTTAGTCTGGCCACTACGCAAGATTCTTACATTAATGATTTTAATAATACAACAGCTTCCCTGCAAGATTTCTTTGGGAGTCAAGAGTTTTCTATTCGAGTAGAAACAGGTTTTGCCAATGGAGCCATACATACTAACCATCCTTACCCTGAAGGTCAAGGATCTCCCAACGATCGCTTTGAATGGGTATACCAACTGCGCATACCAATTCGCGTAAAGGAAACGGAAGCAACTATAAAATTTGATGAAGTTGTGTTGATTGAGCCTGGCGAAACCGGTTCAACATTTCCAAGCGAAGATTTTTATGATTATGTGGTGGTGGATGGTAGCAAAGACGGTGGCGTAACATGGACCACGATAGCTAATGGTTATGATTCAAGAGATTTTGCTCCATGGCTAACGCGCTATAATAGTCTTACTTCAGGCAATAACTCAACTGCCGTAGGTGACCCAAGTCTATTTAGAGCGCGCACTTTGAACTTGCAGGATAAATTTGATACAAACGATGAAGTAGTCATTCGTTTCAGATTGTTTAGCGACCCGGGGGCAGCAGGTTGGGGTTGGGCAATTGATAATCTAAAAATCCAGATTGATGATATTCCACCAACTGTTTTGCATGATCATGCAGACTATGTGGTGCTAGGAACTGCAAATTTACCCATTAGCATAAAACCGAGTGATGCATCGGGGTTGGACAAACTTTTTGTTGACTTCAAATTCAATGGTGGTGCAATAACCACTGAAGAGATACCAATAACGGAAGGCACCACTCAATACACCCTCATTCAACCACTGGCTGGATTGATAGCTAATGACCTTATAGAATATCAAATCAGATGCCTTGATATTGTAGGTAACCAAACTACGTTGCCTGCAGGATCATTTTTCAAAGTGCCAATTATAGAATTTGGATCATCGGTTACACAGTATGTTTCTGATTTCAATTCACCTAATTCAGATTTCGTGGGTAATTTCTTTAGTATAACACAATCTTCAGGATTTAGTAATGGAGCAATACAAAGTGCTCATCCATATCCAAATGGTTTCGGATTCGATAATACCTCTAACTATACTTATACATTAACAAAACCAATAACGATCAGTGCATCGAATCCTTTCATGCTTTTAAGTGAGGCTGCGCTGGTAGAGTACTCTGCAACAACTATAAAAGATTTTGTTGTGATTGAAGGATCAAAAGATAATGGAGCAACTTGGGAAGGGTTAGTCAGTCCATATGCAGCATCCGCTTTTCCAAACTGGAAAAGTATTTTTGATATTGGAGATCAAGGCAGTTCAACACTTTATAGAACCCGGTTAGTTAACTTAACATCCACCGGAAAATTTACTGCTGGCGATAAAGTAATTATTCGATTTAGATTATCTGCTGACGGTGCGATTAACGGGTGGGGTTGGGCTATTGACAATTTAAGCATTCAAGGTCCGGTAACGGGTGTAGAACCGAATCAAGGAATATTGCTTTCAGTATATCCTAACCCGGCAACAAATGGAAAAGTAGCTATTAAAATTGAAGCCACTGAAAAGAGAGGAAATGCTCAGTTGCAAATTATTAATTCTCAGGGTCGGTCCATTTCGAATGAATCCATCTCATTAACAAGTGAAGCCATTGAAAAGGATTACAATGTCGATAATTGGGCTGATGGAATGTACTTTATCCGCTTAACGATGAATGATGGATTATCCCTTACCAAAAAATTTATAAAAGCAGCAAAATAGATTTATCTCAAAAGCTCGCGCGAGATTACCATCTTTTGTATTTCGGTAGTGCCCTCATAAATCTGAGTGATCTTGGCATCGCGCATAAGCCGCTCAACATGATATTCTTTTACGTATCCGTAGCCTCCATGTATTTGCACTGCTTCAGTCGTTACTTCCTGAGCGATTTGTGAGGCATATAGTTTTGCCATTGCTGCTGCTTTCACAAAATCTTTCTTTTGATCTTTCAATGTGGCAGCCTTCCAAATAAGCAAGCGTGCGCTATCAATTTTAGTTGCCATGTCGGCAAGTTTAAATTGTATGGCTTGATGTTCTGATAAATGTTTACCAAATGCTTTTCTTTCTTTTGAATACTTAAGTGCTAATTCATACGCCCCCGTTGCAATGCCTAATGCCTGCGAGGCAATTCCAATGCGACCACCATTCAAGGTTGTCATGGCGAACGTAAAACCAAAACCATCATCACCGATCCTGTTTGCCTTCGGAACTTTTACATCCGTAAACATAAGGGAATGCGTATCCGAACCACGAATACCCATCTTATCTTCTTTCTTTCCCACCACAAACCCTTCCATCCCACGTTCTACGATCAACGCATTAATTCCTTTATGCCGTTTTGAAGCATCTGTTTGTGCAATCACTAAATATGTACTTGCACTTTTACCATTGGTGATCCAGTTTTTGGTTCCATTAAGCAAATAATAGTCTCCCTTATCTTCTGCAGTTGTTCGTTGACTTGTGGCGTCCGATCCTGCTTCCGGTTCAGATAAACAAAACGCACCAATCCCTTTAGCCGCCAAAGGTTTTAAATATTTTTCCTTTTGTTCCTCATTTCCAAATTTTTCAAGCCCCCAACACACCAAAGAATTATTTACCGACATGCAAACCGAAGCTGAGGCGTCTACTTTTGAAATTTCTTCCATGGCAAGCACATACGAAATAGTATCCATACCGCCCCCATTATACTTTGGGTCAACCATCATACCCATAAAGCCCAACTCGCCCATTTTTTTAATTTGCTCAGTTGGAAACTTTTGCTCTGTATCGCGATCTATTACACCCGGTAAAAGTTCGGTTTGAGCAAAATCGCGGGCTGCTGCCTGAACAGCAAATTGTTCTTCGGATAATTCAAAATTCATGATGTTAAGTTAGCTTCAATTCAAGAACAAAAAAAGACCTGTGAGGTTATCACAGGTCTGCAAATTATAATTTCTTTAGTTGAAATCTTAATCTCTCCTTCCGAGGAAGATCATTACATAATATAAAAGCATGGTGATCGCGCCAATAGCCGCAACCACATACGTCATGGCTGCACTATTCAATGCATCTTTTGCCATATCATGTTCCTGGCGTGTTACAATGCCACGATTCTCAATCCAAGCCAAAGCTCTCTTACTCGCATCAAATTCTACAGGAAGGGTAACTAGTGCAAAGAGCGCGAAAACACCATAACAGGCAATGATCACCATCAAAGCAAAGTCATAGGAGAACAATCCTCTGAAGAGGAAGGAACCAAACATCATGGCAAGAAAAACCATATTGATCACCTTGGCACTAATGTTTTGAATGGGAACCATAGCCGAGCGAAACTGCAACATACTATACGCCTTGGCATGTTGCACAGCATGACCACACTCGTGAGCCGCAACGGCCGTTGCCGCTGCATTGCGACCATTATACACATCATGGCTTAAGTTTACTGTTTTATCAGCAGGGTTATAATGATCCGTTAATTGACCTTCTACAGAAATAACCTTAACATCATTAATTCCATTATCCGCCAACATTAAGCGGGCAATTTCACCACCCGTTAAATCCTTTGTTAAGCGAATCTCAGAATACTTTTTGAATTTGTTTTTCAGCCTTGAGCTAACGATCCAACCCACCAGCATGAAGAACCCCGTAATAACTAATGCGCCCATTCCCATAATTTTATTTTTAAGTTTTTTTAATCTTTTCTACAATTCGAGTGGTGGAATAACCAGGAACAAAATCGATGGTTTTCACCTCTCCACCTGCCTTTTGAACAACATCTGCGCCAACTATATTTTCTGTCAAATAGTCACTTCCCTTTACCAAAACATCGGGTACTAATTCAGAAATTAATGACAAAGGGGTGTCGTCATTAAAGAAAACTACCAAATCAATAAACTGCATGGCTGCAAGCACCCTTGCCCTTGAGTGCTGATCTTGCAAAGGTCGCTCGGGTCCTTTAAATCTACTTACTGAGTCATCGGTATTTAAGCCAAGTATCAATTTTTGACCTAACGCTCTGGCCTTCTCAAGATAATCCACATGCCCAAGATGAATAAGATCGAAGCAGCCATTGGTAAAAACGACTTTCTGCCCAGCTTGTTGCCAGGCTTTTACTTTTGCTTTTGCTTCAGTAACACTAACTATTTTGTGGGCACTTTCTTCCATCGAATAATCAGGTAACTAACAATCAAAGATATTACACCACCCACGATCATAATAACAGTTTGCCAGCCGTGGAAAATAAAAACAAATGCGATGGCATCTGATTTTGGTAGGTTGTATAACATCACAAGCCCTAGCGGAACTAATGTATGATACGATCCCGCACCTCCTGGAAGCGGTGCAGCCATAGCAATGGAACCAATAGCAAACAGGGTGAGTACTGCACTAGCGCCAAGATCGCGGGTTTCAGGAAAAGCGAGTACTACAAAATAACTCATCACAAAATAAAGTGCCCAGATGGCAATGGAATAAAAAACAAAGAGTGTCTTATTCTTTAATCTGAAAATAGCCATCGCCCCTTCCTTAAAACCAAGCAATATTTTTCTTAATTTCTGATTATTACGTAACAAATAAACAGCTACTATAAACGCTACGAAAAATAAAACTACTATGATTATCCAAATTGGAAAAGAAGAACTTCCTGATCTGGAAAAATCCAGTGTATCGATAAATGTTTTTAGTCGTGTCCATTCAACAACAAAAGAAATTCCAATTAACAAGATAAGGCAAATCAAATCCACGATGCGCTCGACAACTACAGTTCCGAATGAAACCTCCACCGGAGTTTCTTCTAACTTATAAAGATTATAACATCTTGAAACCTCTCCTCCACGCGGCACTGCCATGTTTACCAAATAGCCAATCATCAAAGACAGGAAGCTATTACCCAGCGATACTTTATTACCAGTTGGCTCTAACAGCATTCTCCAACGCACAGCGCGCAACAAATGGCTAGACATAGCTACCACTGCCATTATTAATAAATATCCCTTATCACACTTCCTCCAGGCATTCCAAATAAATTCTGACTTATCCTCACCCTCCACATTTAAGCCACGCAACGAAAGCCACAACAAGGCGACTGTTATGGCAATCATGACCAGGTACTGTAGGGCGGACTTTAACTTTGGATGCAATAGGATTAGTTTAAAGGTTTCAAATTAACCGATTATCAGGATCAGGGAAAATCAAAGATGGTTTAAATTTTTTAGCTTCTTCCCATTCCATCGATGCATAGGAAATAATAATTACCACATCACCAACCTGAGCTTTGCGCGCTGCAGGCCCGTTCAAACAAACCGTACCTGAGTTAGCCTCACCTTTTATTACGTAGGTCTCTAATCGCTCCCCATTATTGATGTTCACAACCTGTACTTTTTCTCCTTCTATTAGATTGGCAGCCTCCATAAGCCTTGAGTCAAGCGTAATACTTCCCACATAATGTAATTCGGCTTCCGTGATTTTTACCCGGTGTATTTTTGATTTTAAAACTTCAATTCTCATCTGTCAATAATAAATTATCAATTAATCGAACCTCTCCCACATAACCAGCAATAAGTAGTATAGCCTTGTCTATGTCTGCAACGTTTTTAAGACTCATTAAGTTTGATGTGTCAGCCAGTTCGAAATATTCGAGTTTAATGCCTTCAACTTTTGAGAAGGCTCCTTCAACCCACTCACTAATTAAATTCATATGCTTTCCCTCTTTTATTAGCTGGCTGGCTTGCCGTAAACAAGCATACAGTAGAGTTGCCTTATTTCTTTGCTCAGGAGTAAGTCGCGAATTGCGTGATGACATCGCCAGTCCATCTTGCTCTCTTTCAATGGGCATACATCTAAGCGCAACATCAAACTTCAACTCTTCTACTAATTTTTCTATGATTTTAAATTGCTGAAAATCCTTTTGCCCGAAATAAGCCCGAGTAGGACCAACAATATGAAAGAGTTTTGAAATCACTAACGCCACACCGCTAAAGTGCCCCGGCCTAAATTTTCCTTCCAGTACTTTTTCTAATGATCCAAAATCAAACTTAAGGCTTGATCCCGTGGAATACATCTCGTGACCCTCGGGACAAAATAGCGCATCGCAGCCCGCATCTTTCAACAATTGAACATCGTTATCTAGTGTTCTGGGATATTTAGCCAAATCATCTGGATTGTTAAACTGGGTGGGATTAACATAAATACTACAAATTGTCTTTGCGTTTTCACGTTTGGAAGCCTGGATGAGTGAAAGATGGCCTTTGTGTAAAGCACCCATGGTAGGCACAAATCCAACTGTGCCGGAATCTCTTTTTGAAGACTCTAAAAAAGCCTTTATCGGTTTGATTTCCTTGAAAATATCCATTTCTGGCCTTTTTAAAGGGTCGCAAATATAGGCCTTATATCTTACCTATAGTTGAATGCCGGGTTAAAATTCCGTATTTTTGTGGTTCTGTTTTTCGATCTGAATTAAAAACTCATATTATGTCTAAAATCCGTATTCTTTATGTAGCCAGTGAGATAAACCCTTTTTTGCAAACCACTGAGGTTGCTGACTTTGTCAGAAAACTCCCTCAGGCCATGCAGGAAAGAGGTATGGAGATCCGTATTCTGGTGCCGAGGTTTGGTTTGATCAATGAGAGGAAGAATCGGTTACACGAGGTAGTCAGACTTTCCGGAATCAACATTGCTGTGGGCGATGAGGAGAAGCCTTTGGTTATTAAAGTTGCTTCCATTCCAAATGCCAAGCTTCAGGTTTATTTTATCGATAATGAAGATTATTTCCACCGTAAATCAATGTTCCACGATAAGGCTAACAAGTTTTATGAGGACAATGACGAACGTGCTATTTTCTTTTGTAAAGGAGTAATTGAAACCGTGCGCAAACTAGGCTGGGCGCCTGATGTGGTGCATTGTAATGATTGGATTACCAGTTTTATTCCCTTGTATTTAAAAACCACCTATAAGAACGATCCGTTGTTCAAAAACACAAAAACTGTTTTCACTATTTATGACAATAGTTTTACCCATAAATTTAAGGGCGACCTGATGGGTAAAGTGCGCATGATGGATATTGAAGATACCATGCTAGGCCATTTGAAAACTGCGGATTATGAAGGGTTCATTAAGTTGGGCGCTCAATTCTCAGACATTGTTTCAATGGGTGGAGACAATAAAAAATTAGAAGGATTAGTTAAGAAGCTAAAAGAAACGAAAATTGAAACCATCGAACAAGACGACAACTATACAGAATCGTTTTATAACTTATACACAGAGCTGGTGGGCTAAAAGCACCATCCTTCTCTCATTTATTGTCATTTTATTTTCGTGCGAAGAAGACCTCAATTTTTTAGGGTTTAAAAATCAGCAAAAGTTTAAGGCCTTCTATGCAGAAATCCCTGTTACAAGCAGTGTGCTTTGGATGGACTCATTACGGACTTCAAGTTTATCTGGTGAGCTAAATAGAATTCTCATTGGTAAATATGTAGATCCGGTTTTTGGAGCCATCGAATCAAAAGCGTTTGCTCAGTTTAGACCTCTTTCCTATCCCGAACTTTCTTCAGCTTCAGATTACGATTCAGTAACCCTAACCTTTAGATATGACTTTTATTCATACGGTACGCCTTCTGAAACCGTTCAGAGCCTGTCGGTTTATGAAGTTTCGCAGGTTTTGAATTTTGATAATGATTATTTTTTTAATACTCCTGTATCTATTAGCCGCATACCTATTGGAAATGTTGACGCAAGAGTAAATGCAGATTATTTTAAACAAGAATTGGAAAATACCGCTACCGATTCAATTCTAACTACTACTATTAAACTTAGCGATAGTTTTGGTGAGCGCTTGTTTAATGCAGTCAATCCCGAAGATACTCTCTTCACCAATCTTACGTATTTTGTGGAGCAGTTTAAGGGCCTAGCAATTGTACCTACACAGGCCGATAAAATTTTTGGCATCAATAATTTTGATACCAATACTGTGCTTACAATTCATTATCATGAAGTTGATGCTAAAAAAACAATTAGCTTTTCTTTAGCTAACCTCATTGCTTTTTCACAAATCTCGGCTGATCGTTCAGGGACAGAATTAGTCGGACTTAATTCTTTTTATAATGATTTTGATCCAGGCATTAATCGGTATCTACAAAACGGAACTTCCATTTTCACGAAACTTGATTTCACAAAATTTTATGAATATATGGACACAATCCCTAATGTGATCATAAATTCTGCTGAACTTTCCTTAAACAATGTTTCACTATCTGATGAATTTATTGCACCTCCCAACATAACCCTTGCAATGTTGCGACTAAATAATCGGTTTAAGAAAGTTACAACTCATCAAGATACAATTGACATTGCTCCACTTAGTGGTTCTTTAGTTAGCGCTGATCTTAATAAGCTTTTCGTGGCAAGCGATCAGGGGGGATTATTTTCAATGCCCTATTCTAGTACAGATCAGAATTACTTGGGATATCCAACCTTGTTTTTTCAAACATTATTTAACAGAAAACAATATCAATTCCCAAATTGGGTAATAATTGCTGCCAATCCTCCGAGCAACAATGGCAAAGCTGTTAATCGAGTTGTCTTCCCAAAAGATAATATCAAACTGAAAATCTATTATACTCGCCCAATACTCACCGAAAATCCTTAGAAACCTATGTGTGGAATTGTTGCCTACGTTGGCCATCGCCAAGCTCACGAAGTAATCATTAAAGGATTAAAGCGGCTTGAGTATCGGGGTTATGATAGCACAGGGATTGCACTTTTAAACGGGGGATTAAATGTGTATAAAAAGAAAGGGAAGGTTGCAGAATTAGAATCTTTTCTCAAAGGCCAAAATCTGAATAGCAAAATAGGAATGGGGCATACCCGTTGGGCAACCCATGGCGAACCCAACGATGAGAATGCGCATCCTCATTATTCGGCAACCAAAAATCTGGCAATTATCCATAACGGAATTATTGAAAACTATTCTGCCTTAAAACAGGATCTGTTGAGAAAGGGACACACATTCCTGAGCGAAACAGATACGGAGGTTTTTATTCACTTCATTGAAGATATTAAAGACAATGAAAATTGTTCAATTGAAGAGGCTGTTCGTCTGGCACTCACCAAAGTGGTAGGTGCTTACGCAATTGTTGTCATGTCTTTTAATGATCCCAACTTATTAATAGCCGCCCGAAAAGGAAGTCCTTTAGTATTGGGCGTAGGTCGTGGCGAATTCTTTATGGCTTCCGATGCCACACCCATCATTGAATACACCAACGAAGTAATTTATTTGAACGATCAGGAGATTGCAATCATTAATGAGGGTAAGCTCACGATCAAAGACACTTCCAATTTACCGTTGACTCCTTACGTACAAACTGTTGACCTGGAATTAGAAGCTATTGAAAAAGGTGGCTACGAACATTTCATGCTTAAGGAAATCTTTGAGCAACCACGATCCATCAAAGATTGTATGCGCGGTCGGTTAGATTCCGTTTCAGGTCGATTAGTTTTAGGAGGTCTGCGCGAATACGTAAATAAACTTGTTCAAGCCGATCGGATCATCATTATAGCATGCGGTACATCGTGGCATGCAGGCCTGGTGGCCGAATATTTCTTTGAAGAGTTTTGCCGCGTACCTGTTGAAGTTGAATACGCATCGGAATTTAGATATAGAAATCCCATTATCCGCGAAGGCGATGTAGTGATCGCCATCTCTCAATCGGGTGAGACTGCCGATACACTCGCAGCAATAGAACTGGCCAAATCAAAAGGAGCCATAATTTTTGGGGTGTGTAATGTGGTTGGGTCATCCATACCACGGGCTACCCATGCAGGAGCCTATACTCATGCCGGCCCCGAAATAGGAGTGGCCAGTACTAAAGCATTTACTGCACAGCTTACTGTGCTTAACATGATTGCGTTGATTGTTGCTCAGAAAAAAGGAACGATCACCGAACAAAAATTCAATGAGATTTTAGTGGAGATGGAAAACCTTCCTGCCAAAGTAGAAAAGGTATTGGCGCTTAACGATCAGATTAAAGTTATTGCAGATGAATTCAAAGATTCCACAAACTTTATTTATCTCGGTCGTGGGTATAATTTTCCTGTAGCACTTGAGGGTGCCTTGAAACTGAAGGAGATCTCTTATATCCATGCTGAGGGTTATCCGGCTGCTGAAATGAAACACGGCCCCATTGCATTGATCGATGAAGATATGCCCGTTGTCTTTATTGCTACAAAGGATAGTTCTTACGAAAAAGTGGTGTCTAACATTCAAGAAGTAAAGGCGCGTAAAGGCCGGGTCATTTCAATTGTTACCGAAGGGGATACACAGATTCCTAAGATGAGTGAATTTGTAATTGAGGTACCGCATGTAACCGAATCGCTAATGCCTTTAATCTCAGTAGTACCCCTGCAATTATTATCGTATCACATTGCTGTAATGCGTGGTTGCAATGTTGATCAACCCAGGAATTTAGCTAAGAGTGTTACGGTAGAGTAACTTTCAATCAGGAAGTATTTTAATCATCACATCCTTATAAAAGACTTTGCTTTTAGGATCGTGGCCTTGAAGAGCAATTGTACCGCTGCTTAATCTTCCATTCTCTCCTTCTGTATATTCATTAATTACTTTGTCATTAATCTTAACTGTTATCTTTTTGCCTTGCACAATAATGTGCTGGGTAAACCATTCATTGTCCTTTGCCGGTGCTTCTTTCACATCCTGCACAGCATATACGCTTCCTGTTTTTCGCCAATCGGTGTGTGTATTGTTTACCTGAATCTCGTATCCTTTCGAAGGCCAGCCTTCTTCCTGATAGATGGTGTGAATAAAGATGCCCGAATTAGAACCCGGTGTAGTCATCACACTCACTTTAAACTCGAAATTTTTGAAATGGTGATTGCCAACAGCTCCTTCATAAAATAAGTGTGCGCGTTCTCCGAATACAACAATGGAACCATCGGCCACGGTAAATGTTGTCGGATGTTCACTGGCCTTCCAACCCGTTAATGTTTTTCCGTCAAACAAATTCATCCAACCATCGGTCGGATTAGATGATTTCATGGCTGAAAAAATGATCAGCAACGAAAGTAACGACACAACCTTAATTGATGATTTCATAGTATAGTATTATCAACCTTATTTTGCTTAAAAAGCTACTTGAAGAGTTAACTTCTTCATTTCAAAACATAAATGCTGGTTTGGTTGCTCTTGTGAAAGCGACTCCTGACAATTTCTTTCTCCTTTACAAAGTGCATAACGATTGCATCCGAAAATTCGCGTTTACATTTAAAAAACGTGGCCTTCTTTTTAGGTTCATGGGCCTTTAACAACATCGTAATGGCTGGCTTATCATGGGCACCAATTTCAGATTTTGGTTTAATGACCTTTGTTATCTCTTCAATAAGATCGTTGATTTCTTTTATCTGGTGCGCGTTAAAATTAGCCATGGCGATTAAAGTAAATTGTAAACAAAAATAGATTAATCCACCGAGTATTCAATAAACAGAAAAAACCACTTATCAACAATCTACTTATCGTTCGCCAAATAATGCCTTACTTTTACCCGTTATACAATGATTTAAAAATACTATGCGACTACTTACACTATTATCCCTGCTAATACTACTAACGTCAGGGTACGCACAACAAGCTCCACCCAAAGAGGATGCAAGAATGTATGAGATTGTTTCTTCCGTTTCTGCTGAGCGAATTGAAAAAGATATTCGTATACTGGCTGGCTTTGGAACCCGTAACACATTCTCCGACACGATATCAGCTACCCGCGGTATTGGAGCTGCGCGCAGATGGATAAAGAGTGAGTTCGATCAAATTTCAAAAGGATGTAAAAATTGTCTTGAAGTTTTCTATCAGAAAGACCTTGTTACCAAAGAAGGTAATCCGCGCGTACCCAAAGATGCCTGGGTGGTGAATGTAGTTGCTATTCAACGCGGCACAGAATTTCCGAACAACTTCATCATCATGTCGGGAGATATTGATTCACGCGCCAGCAACACCATGAATTTTGATATTGATGCACCGGGTGCCAACGATAACGCTACCGGGATGGCCGGAACCATAGAAGCTGCGCGTGTGCTATCAAAATTTAAATTCAGGAATAGTATTGTGTATGTTGGATTGAGCGGAGAAGAACAAGGTTTATTTGGTGGTGCGGGCTTAGCCAAGTATGGCAAAGAAAAGGGTTGGAACATTGTGGGAGTATTGAATAACGATATGATTGGAAACATTGAAGGAGTAAATGGAGTGATTGATAATCAATCCTTTCGAATTTTCTCTGAACCTGTACCAAATACTGAAACTGAGCAACGAAGAAACCAACGCAGGTTTTACGGTGGCGAAGTAGATGGCAACTCACGTCAGCTTGCGCGGTACGTGCATTCTCAAACTAAAAAATATATGCCCGAGATGAATCCCATTCTTATCTATCGCCTCGATCGTTTTGGCCGCGGAGGTCATCACCGGCCGTTTAATGATCTTGGTTTTGCCGGAGTTCGTATTATGGAAACGAATGAAAACTATACCCGTCAACATCAGGACATTCGTGTTGAAAATGGAATTGCTTATGGCGATGTGATTGAAGGAGTGAATTTTAACTACGCCAAGAAACTAACAGCCGCGAATGCACTCACCCTTGCGGGGATAGCGTGGGCGCCACCCGCACCCACGAATGTAAGTATTGGCGGTGCTGTTCAGCCCTCTACCAAATTAGCATGGGATGCGCTTCCCCCAGATAAGGTAGCAGGGTATAAAATTTACTGGCGCGACACGACTTCCCCCACATGGGATTATTCGCGGTATGTAGGTGCCGTAAATGCATTTACACTCGAAGGAATTGTAATAGACAACTACTATTTCGGTGTTGCTGCCGTAGACAAAAGTGGCAACGAGTCAGTTATTGTTTTTCCAGAGAAAGTAATGCGGTAAATAACAAAGCGACATTTTTAAATTTTGCCGTAATAAATAAAGGGTGCCCAATAAACCGGATCGGTAAGAGTAACCGCATCGGTGTTATAAGTACCTTTTAGAAAATTTCGTTTCACTGCATTTAATGCCTCATAAAATGTTTGTCCTTCATTAAATACCAGCCGATAAACTTCTTGTACCATAATACTGGTTGCGTAATCATTTACCGGCCACAATGAAGAGATCGTTGCATTTGCCCCTGCTCCAAGAAATGCTTGAGTTAAACCAATTACTCCTTCTCCTTTCACATTTTTCCCTAATGCAGTTTGACATGCCGATAGCATGACCACATCTGCTTTAAGCTTTAACTTCTCCGCTTCTGATAAAACAAGATAACCATCGTCACCCGCGCCATCCGTTTCCGGAATTGTTAAGGCTATGCCAAACAGCGCGTCCATCATAGGCACTACCCAACCATGCGTTGCAAAATGAAGCACCTGATATGAAGCCAGTTCTCCGCGTTGCGACATTGCCTTTATCAAACTCTCCTGCATGGCATCCCCGATCACAATCTCTGCTGTTGGAATTGTTTTTTTTATTCCTTCTACTTCTGTTAACGTGCCGGGTAAGTAATTCATTTTTTGATAACCCAAAGCACGATATGCATATTGAACCGGTTTGTTTGCATCAAGGTCGGCCAAAACTTTTAAGCGAAGTTTCTCTACATCGGCAAGGGAATGAACCGGATTGGTTTCTCCTTTCGTAGCTGCATAATGCGCACCCCCCATTGCTAATATGGTTTTTTTCCGGGCACCATACACTCTTGCTTGAAGCGACCTCAAAACATTGGCGCTGGGTATGTAGGATATATCATACTTCTCAAGCACGAATTTGCCCAACGGTGTTCTTAATGCTTCAAAGGGTAAATAGTTTAATGCCCCATCCGGAACAATAATCAATCGCTTCTGCATAGCAGCAAAACCAAACACTTCATTCATCAGTGCCATGGAAAGGCTGCGCGACAACATGTTGAACGTAGACTTTACATCAAAACCATCCGAAGCTGTGGGTGCATTCATACTTCTGCGAAACATTTCAACAATCAAACTAAATTCACCTTCACTAAAAGTAACATCCTTGTCGGGCGTTTGCATGTTCATGGCTTTCATCGTAGGCATGCGAAGCGCTTCATTAGCCATTTCTTTATCCAGTGTTTGTAAATAGTTGTTGTATCTTTTCAATACTATTCTCAATCCATTTATACTTTGGATATAAGTAGTATTAAATGAATAGGGTGTTACAACGAAGGCCATAAAATCGCCCTCATCAATTGATTCCACAAAATAGACCAACGCATCTTCCGGCCCCAGCAAGCGTTGAATTTCCTTTAACGCGACTGGTGTATATTTTCCACCCGCTGTTTTAGATGCAAGAACACTTCCCTTCGACCGTTCAATTATATTAAATGCTTGTTCATATTGGCCTTGCCTGCCATAACAATAGGCAAGCTTTTGTGCTACTCTATACATATCCTGCGCCACCAGGTAGCGTTCATTTGTTCCCTTTGTTTTAAACATGTCCGATTCAAATCTTTCAAATGCTTTTTCGAAAAAAGGAATCGCTTTTTCATAGAGATATTGATTCAGCAAAATCGTGCCCTGATTCTCCGTTTGAATGGTACTCTCACCCATGGTACCTGTCAAAGCCTGAGCTTTATCAAATTGTTTATTAAAGCTGTAAGCAACTACCAAGGCAGAACGTAATGTACCCGTGCGAATTCCTTTTTGTTGCGCATAGGCTAACCCCGTTTCGCCATAGGCAACCGCCTTTGGGCCATCCGTATCAGAATATGCAATACACAGTGCTTCATACATATCCGCAATCATAAAAGCATTTTTATATTGAAGTGCCGCTTTTTCCAATGAAGCAGAAAGTGAAATAGCTTCTTTCTTACGATCAAGCTTACTCAACCATTGAATCCTCTTAATGTAGGTTTCTACCAGCAGATAGTGCAAAGAAGGATTTTTTGTTAGTGACTCAAGGACGATCGAGTTGTAGGTCAAGCATCCTTCAACGTTGCCTGATTGTTCTAATGACTTGGTGAGGTACGAGCAAAATTCAAACTGAAGAAACCCACTGTCCATTCCTTCCCGAAAGGTTGCGTCCATTAATTCAATGATAGCAGGTAGCACGTCTGCCTTACCAACGTATGCTTCATCGGCTGCATATAAAATCATGCGGTGATACAGCGCTGTTGGTAGCTTTAATTCAATTATGGTTTGCCTGACTTGCTCCAACCAATTTAGTAGGCTCTCTTTGTTATTTTCCTTTACCCAGCCGGGAACCTGCTTCTCAGGTTGCAGTATCTTTTGATTGTAGGCAGGCCAATGCACGGTGCGTTCCTGTTTTGTTGTTATTAAGAGTTTATTGATCAGGGCAGCTCCTTGTGGAAACCGTGAGGCTTGATAATTTGCATAAGAAGCTACATACGAAAGCTGAGCATCATAATAGTTGTTGTCGTTGCTGGCTATGGTTGAAAAAATATGAAAATAGTAACTGGCCTCTTGCTCCTTGTTAATCAATCCATTTAAGATAGCGAGGTGCAAAATCAGAGCCGGGTCATCTGATTTTAGTTCATATCCATTGCTAAATGATTGAAATGCCTTATCGAGTTCATTGGTCTGGAGGTAGCTGACACCGGCTTCGTAATAGGCGGTGCCTGCATCCGGATATCGCGCAATTACTTCTTGCCAATATTGAATTGCTCTGGGGTATTGTTTCTGTGTAAATGCATCTTTGGCCTGTTGATACAGGAAATGATTTTTAGCTACTACCGGAAAGGGGTTAGGGTCGGTAAACTGGCCTGAACATGTAATGCTCCATATCCAAGCAACGCTGCACCAAACCCACCGCCATTTATTCATCAGTTGCAATACTTGGCCTTAAATGCTTTTGCTTGTTCATTTCCGTATTCAATCGCCTTTGTAAAATCGGCACAGGCATTTGCATCTTCCATCATAGAATAGTTAAGCAATCCTCTTCTGAAATAAGCATCTTTTGATTTTGGATTAACCTCCAACGCTTTGTTAAATGATATCAACGCATTGACCTTGTCCTTTTTACCAAGATCATAGGCCATTCCCAGGTAAAGCCAATAGTCATCACGCTCGGGGGCAATCTTTGCCGCTTTTTGAAAGTCGGGAATCGATTTATCAAAACTTCCCAAGTTGCCTTTGGTTAACCCTCGGTAGAAATAGGCAGCGTGCAAGGTGCTATCTTGTTTCACGGCCGCATCTAATGATTCTAATGCGTCTTCAAATAATTTTTTTTGATAAAGATCCTTACCCGCATCAAGATTTTCCTGAGCTGTTTGCGCCTTGAGGGTTAAGCTTGAAATCAAAACGAATAATAAAAGTACCATCGGTTTTTGTGACATGAGCTTGTTTTTTTAATAAAACTACGTGACATTGTATGGAATGAACAATAACCACTGGTGGGTATTTTCTTATCCGTACCAGCACGTATTCTATCCTATCTGTATCTTGCACCATGAGGAAAGAACTGGCCCGTGAGGAAGGTGAACGAAAGAAATTCAGGGCTACGTTTGATCGCGTTGGGAAGAAAATAAATTACAAGGGTTACTCAGAAGACACCATCCTACTTAAAAACATTATTGACGTTAGCACAAATCAGCCAGTAGCCGACCATCTTTGGTTCAATTACACAAAAGGATTTGAAGGCATTGAATTAAATGAAGGTGTTGTGTTAGAGTTTGAAGCTCGCGTAAAAGAATACCGCAAGGGCTATCTAAACAAAAGTTTGAAAATCAATACCCGCAAACGGGATTATAAATTAAGTCACCCTACTAAAATCAAAAAGGTTTGATCGGCTTGTATTAGAATAGCCCGTTCATCGTTGAGGCTGTCGAAATCAATTCTGAAATGAATCGCCTTCGACAGCCCAGGATGATATTTGAATTTATTTAGTGCGATCTCCACCTGTGCGCTCAAGCATCCAGCCCGGATATTCTGGGGTAAGCTTACTCACGGCATCAATGGCTGATAATTCTGCCGATGTAAACTTCACTTCGGGAGCCCTCAAATTATCCGCTAATTGTTCAACTTTATTGGCACCAATAATTACACTAGTAACAGCCGGCTGATGCAGCAGCCAAGCCAACGCCAGTTGAGAAACAGTAACTTTTTTATCGATAGCCATGGGGGCCAGCACATCAATAATATCAAACGCCCGTTCCTTATTAAGGGGAGGAAAATCAAAATTTTCAGTTCTTCTTCCTTCTTCGCCCGTTGCATTTCTCTTATACTTTCCACTTAGAAAACCTCCGGCCAGCGGACTCCATACCATCAAGCCTACTTTTTGATCGGTTAACAACGGAATTAATTCACGTTCAAGATCGCGACCTGCAATGGTATAATATGCCTGCATTGATACAAACCGCTCAAGGTGGTTCTGCTGCGAAAGCGCCAAGGCTTTCATCAATTGCCACGCAGCCATGTTGCTGGCACCAATGTATCGAACTTTGCCGGTGCGCACTAAGTCGTCTAACGCCCTCAGTGTTTCTTCGAGGGGTGTAAGCGGATCGTAACTATGAATCTGGTAAAGATCAATGTAATCTGTTTTCAGTCGCTTTAAACTTTCTTCTGCTTGTTGAATAATATGTTTGCGTGTAAGGCCTTTGTCATTAGGCCCTGCCCCCATCGTGCCCCGCACCTTTGTTGCCAGGATAATATCATACCGATTGAGACCTAGATTGTGAATGGCCTGACCTGTAATCTCTTCCGACCATCCTTCCGAATACACATTTGCCGTATCAATAAAATTAACTCCTGTATCTACCGATCGTTTCACTAGCTCATCGGCAACATCCTGCCCTAAACTTCCGATCACTTTAAAATAACCTTTGCCACCAAACGTCATTGTTCCCAAACACAGCTCTGATACTTTAAGTCCTGTGTTTCCTAATAAGTTATACTTCATGCTTTTTTAATGTTTGTTACGAATACAAAAGTAGCCTGCGCTTCTTGCGGGCTGTTGTAACTTTCAAAGTAATAGGTATAAAAATCAAAGAATCACTTTCGCACCGCCAATGGGGTGAGCCCGGTGTTCTTCTTAAAGAAGTTATTGAAGTAATTGGGGTATTCAAATCCCAGGCAATAGGCAATTTCGGCAATGCTGAGGTCGGTGTGTTTTAGTAAAGCCTTCGCTTCGGCCACCATTCGTTCAGCAATTAGCACCGTAGTTGTTTTACCGGTGGCTTCGCGTACCACATGGTTGAGGTGATTAACATGTATGGAAAGGCTTTCTGCATAGTCACTTGCTTTACGCAAACGAAGTGCATGCTGTGGAGACTCAATTGGAAATTGTCGTTCCAATAATTCTAAAAACAAATTAGCAATGCGTTCGGTTGCGTTGTGATATTTAACAGCGTTGAGCGCAGGTTCCATTTTTAATCCTTCGTGAATCAGTAAATTCACATAGTTGCGAATGAGCTCATGTCGGTGAACGTAGTTAGAACCAAGCTCGGCTAGCATTTTTTCAAACAGCCCTATAATAAATGAGAGCTGCCCTGCACTCAGGAAGAAGACCGGGTTGCTACCAATTTTAAAGAGTGGGGAATCTTGTAATGTATCGCCCCTTCCGTTTACTTTCAGAAATTCTTCCGTGAAAATGCACATGTACCCTGCATGATCAGGACCACTTTCAAATGAATAAGGCACTAAGGGATTGGAGAAGATCAATGCCGGCCCGGTGATCTCAATGCTACGCGTAGCATAATGAATTTTAGAGGGCTTTAGAACTATCCAAACTTTATAATAATCGCGCCTGCTGTAGGGAAGGATTACATTGTTAGCGGATTCTTCAAACTTATGAACCCGCACAAGGGGTTTATCGGTTTGGTTAATGCTCACTTTCCCTTTTTCTACAAATTCTGCAACTGCCTGTCTGGTAATCATGCCGCAAAATTAATAAAATCAAAGAACCAGCGATTGTTATTTCAACCACCCATTTGTTGAAGCCTTACGGGAAAACCAAATTAAACCAGCACCAATAAATAAAACCATAATAGGCATAATCAAACCACCCGGTCCGTAGACTTCAATAGAATTGGCGATTCCAAAAGAATGAACCATCTGAACAATAATTCCGATGAAAGAAACGATGAGTACTGAGGTTGCTAATTTTCTTCGTAACAACAACAAAACAGATCCTAGCGCACCACCCCACACTGCAATAGCAAATGCACCGGTGGCCCACGCTGGGGCTGATTCATAAAGTGCTCGTTCGTTTTCCGGCAGTGCCTGCAAGGCTTCGGGGCTCATAGTAACTTGCGCGATGTAGGCCATTACCCCCATTAAATTCCAGAGGAGGGCAATTGCACTTACAATCCAAAACCAGGTAGCAGGTTTGTTGGTTGATTCCATATCTTTTCAGTTGAGGTGAATGGATACAACTTAAGAAATTTTATTCAGATTGCCTCCGAACCTTGCTCCCCCGTGCGCAGTCGCACTACATTTTCAAGCGGAAGCACAAAGATTTTACCGCTGCCAATCATTCCACTTTCATGTGGCGTAGAGGCCTTTAAAATTGCATCGATGGTCGGCTTTACAAAGTCATCGTTCACAGCAATTTCGATGCGAATATTTGGAACAAGGTTGGGCACAACTTTTTGCCCGCGGTAAATTTCTTCAGGCTGAAGTTGTCTTCCATGCCCCGAGACATGACTGACTGTAATTCTGGAAATGCCGGCTTCAATCAAAGCAACCCGTACCTGATCCAATTGATTTTCACGAATGATAGCGATGAGGAGTTTCATGCAATAGTTGGTTATAGCTATTAAAACTAATTCTTAATTGGGGTTGATCATACCATACCCGCGTTCACCGTGGTAGAAATTATCCAACCCTTTCATCTCAGCCTCGTCTGTTGACCGGATTTTAACAAACTTGTTCACTACAAATAGAATCAGGAATGTACCAATGGCTGCATACGCAATAGCAATTCCCACCGCCAACAACTGAATACCAAACTGCTGCCACATCGTCCAACTTCCACCCGCTGCTTCTGCTGCATCACGCATCCAGCTATCGCGTATAAAAAAGCTCAAACACAATGCGCCCACAATTCCACCTACACCGTGAATACCAAATGCATCCAAAGTATCATCGTATCCAAGTTTATTTTTTAAGATAATGGCATAATAGCAAATTACAGATGCTAACACTCCCAGAATAATTGCGCCTCCCGGTTGCACCACGCCGGCTGCAGGTGTAATCGCGACAAGCCCGGCCAACACTCCTGAAACAAAACCAAGTGCAGTTGCTTTGCCCTGGTGCAAGCCTTCAATAATCATCCATGCGATGGCGCCCGCTGCAGCTGCTACTTGTGTAACGGTTATTGCCTGTGCGGTTGTTAGCCCGCTGGTTAAGCTGCTTCCTGCATTAAACCCGAACCAACCTACCCATAAAAGTCCGCCACCAATCAATGTCATCACCAAATTGTTAGGCCGCATTTGCAAATGCTTAAATGATTTTCGTCCGCCCAGATACAACACAGCTACTAACCCGCTTATTCCAGCAGAGATATGAACTACCGTGCCACCCGCAAAATCAATCGCGCCTTTTGGTCCCATGTTAAAAAGAAACCCATCAGATGCCCACACCCAATGACATAGTGGATTATAAATAAGGACTCCCCACAAGGCAATAAAAATACAATAGGCTTTGAAGGATACACGCTCGGCAAATGCACCTGCAATCAATGCCGGTGTAATGATGGCAAACTTTGCCTGAAACATAGAGAATACATATTCTGGAATACCATTGGATACCGACTCATCAATTCCACGCAGTAAAAAATTATCTGCATTCCAGCCAAACCAACCTCCCAACACATTGGGGCCAAATGCCATACTATAGCCACAGATTACCCAAAGCAATGTCATGATTCCCATGGCGGCAAAACTGTGCATCATCGTGCCCAACACATTTTTTGTTCGCACTAAACCACCATAAAACATAGCCAGGCCGGGTATCATCAGCAAAACCAGGGCAGTAGATGTAAGCATCCAGGCGGTAGCCCCCGAATCAATAGCATTATCCTGAGAAAATGCACTGATTGGAATAAGTAGGAGTAAAACAAATGCTAGTCGCGAATAAAACGAGCGTTTCTTCATCATTTTAGGTAGATTTTGAACTGGGTTTAAAAATAAAACCATTCGGCAACTAGTCAAGTGTTAGGTTGGATATTATTGGGCCAGACTATCTAAAAACTGCTAATTCGGCAAATAAAAAAGGAGCCTCCAACGGGAGACTCCTTTAAAACAATTATGATTCGTTTTTAATTGTGATCAAACGGGGGCTGAGCAGCCTGGCTATCACGGGTATTTTTTTGCACGGCAATAGCACCAAACAAACTCAGCGTAAATGACATGGCATAAAAACCTTTTTCGCTTCGCAAGAGTGTTGCATTCCATAAGCCGACCACTAAAAGTACTACAGCCAACACGGTTGAAAACCAGGCAAGGCTGTGGTAAATGTTAGTAACCGGAATTCCTTCCAACTGATCGCGCACAGCTTTTTGTAAGGAAATGGCCGCAAACAATCCAAACATAAGCACGGTGAAATAATATCCCTTTTCATTCAACTCCATTTCGGCATTCCATAACCCAATGATAAAAGCAATGGCTCCGGTTAGCAATGCTACCCAAGAGGCTGCGATAAATGCATTTGAAGGTTTTTGAATCATTTTGTTTTCCATAAGTAGTTAATTTATGGATCAAAGGTATTTGGCCTCCTGTCATTACTATTTGATATATGTCAAATAATGGACCTCACCCCTGCCCCCTCTCCAAAGGAGAGGGGAAAATGAATTTATTGTTAAGACCTGCCTCGAATGCGGCTCAATGTTTCTTGTGTGATACCAAGATAGGAAGCGATGTAGCCTAATGGAACACGCTGTAAAATATGGGGTGCGTGCGTGAGCAAATTTTCATAACGCTCGCGGGCTTCTTTAAAATGATTGCTTACAAATCGTTCCTCCAACATGACATAATACCGCTCGTGCATAATGCGGCCGAGCCGTTCCATATCCGGATGCTTTGTATAAAGTTTTTGCAAGTCGTCATACGTGATTGCCCAAAGCGTACAATCTTCTATCAGTTGAATATTTTCTACTCCCGGTTTGCGGGTAATAAAACTGAAGAAAGAAGTCACAAAATTATTTTCAAAGGCAAACCAATAGCTGATCTCTTTTCCATCCAGATTATAAAAACCACGCACACATCCCTGCTCAAGGAAGTAAACATGGTTGCACACTTTACCCTCCGTGATTAAAAAGTCACCTTTTCGTAACTCCAATTTTTGTAAGGCTACTTCCAAACTTTTCAAAGTTGGGTTGTTTAGTTTGCAATGTTGTTGAATGTGGGTGAAGAGGGTTTTCATTAACAAGTCATACATTTATGCAGGTTTAACACTCCACGTGCATCGTTCCTTACAAAATATCAGCACCAATATACCTATCCATTTTTTATCTTTCGCTTTCTCAACATTGAACATTGGAATCCTTTAAACACGGGAACTTATAACTCCATCACGTTGTCTACATTGTTTAAATCAACGCTCAAGAAAATATGAAATTAGGTATTGGCATGTTTGGCGACAATCATTATGATGATTCGGGTAACCCTTTGCCGGCAGGGGAACGCTTGCGCGAATTGATTGAAGAAATAAAGCTGATGGATGAAGTTGGCATTGATTTTTTTGGAATCGGTGAACATCATCGCCCTGACTATGCAGTGAGTGTTCCGGAAGTTGTATTGGCGGCTGCCGCCTCGGTTACCAAGAACATCAAGTTGGGGAGTGCCGTTACCGTGTTGAGTTCCTCCGACCCCGTTCGAATCTACCAGAGTTTTGCAACGCTAGATCAACTCAGCAAGGGCCGTGCAGAATTAATGACGGGCCGCGGCAGCTTTATAGAATCCTTTCCGCTATATGGTTATAACCTGAACAACTACAACGAATTATTTGAAGAGAAACTGGAATTGCTATTGGCCATTAGCAAAGAAGAACGTGTTACGTGGAAAGGAAAATTCAGGGCCCCCTTGCAAGACCAACAGGTGTTGCCGCGTGCAATGAATAATCCGTTACACATTTGGGTGGCCGTGGGTGGCACGCCCGAATCTGTTGTGCGGGCTGCCCGGTTAGGGCTGCCGGTTATGTTTGCCATTATTGGTGGTAATCCGGCTCAGTTCAAGCCGTTATTTCAATACTATAAAGAGCTATACGAAAAATTCGGGCACGATAAAAAGAACCTGCAAGTAGGTGTGCACATGCATAGTTTCTTTGGTGAGAACAGTAAACAAACAGCTGATGTATACTATCCGGTGTACTCGGCTCAGATGAATCGCGTGGGTGCCAGCCGTGGGTGGCCTCCCTTTTCGCTTAACCAATACGAGCAAGGGCGTGGTCGCGATGGTGCCTATTTGTTTGGCGATGCCAATGAAGCGGTTGATAAAATTTTACACATGAACGAGATGTTTGGACTCACGCGCTTCTCTGCGCACATGGATGTGGGCGGCCCTTCGCATGCTTTGCTCATGAAGTCGATTGAAATTTTCGGAACTAAGATTGCGCCAAAGGTTAGGGAGGCGTTGGGGAATGTGTAATCTCAACATGGGCAGGCGAGATCTCCTGCACATCTTTCCTTCTGTGATTAAGAAAGGCACCCTTTTCCAGTTCAACTTTTGGCCTTTAAACTTTTTTGCGTAGTTGGTTTAGCAACTGTATTGCTGAATGTGCGTGAAGAGGGTTTTCTTTGTTGGTAATTTACAAATTACTTTAATCATGCCCCACTGTATCTATTCCCAAGTTCCGCGTTTTACACTTATACACTAACTGAAACCTATGAAAACGCGTATTATTTTGTTCGTTATTATCTCTCTGATCTCCTGTTCCGAGGATGAAGATTCATCCTGTAAAGTCATTCAGGCAATCGAATCACAGGACTACCAACATGGGGGTGAAAAACTGCAGTATGATTTTATTTACGCAGATGGGGTTATGACGCAAATGAAAAAATCAGTCTTTATTGAGGGTACTCCACGCTTTTTTTATTCAATGAATTATTTCTATAACGATCAAAATCAACTTGTACTTGCCGAAAAAAGAAACCCATCGAACTTACTAGCATCCTTTGAGTTTGAATATGAAAATGATCGCCTGATCAGGCATATCGTAAAAAGTGGAATCACTCAGGCCCGAGCCGAGAGGACGATAAGCTACAATGAAGATAACGAGATTAACCGGGTTGACTATGAATCATACAAGGATGGAGAAGCCGATCCGTTTGATGAATTCTACATTACGATCCAACCCACATCGGGCGACTTCCAATACCTGGTTTCCTATTATGATACACAGGATCAATTCACAGGTTCGATTGAGATAAAAACCAAAATGCTATCCACTACGGTTGATTTAAAATTCCTTTTCCTGGAGCGCTACTACAATACGCCTCACTATCTTTTTGGCCATGAGCAAGTGACAACCGAATTAATCTATAAAGATAAAGAGGGAGTCGTTGGCACTACCTTATCCTATGATTATTTAGTAGATAATGGAATCATCAATCAATTTACACTGGATCAGGGAATCAGGGTTGACTTGTTTGAGTTTAGTTATGAATGTCAATAGTGTGTAATAATTGTTACTCTGATTCTTTGATCGCTCTGGATTGGATAAACTTTGGGGTTGGGTTGGTGCAACCTAAACAATAGCAGCAGCTATCCTTTGTTAAAGTTGGTCGCCTGACCAACTTTTGCACCAATTCGAAATATTTGAGATTCCGGGTCGCGCTGTTTGTTGTACCTGCACTAGTTTAATTTATTATGTTTGAGTTTTATCTTCTTGCATCTCGCTTGCCCGGAATGACTGTAAACTATTAGTGAGCTGTCTTCGCGGGCGAGTAACAATCTAATCGAAACCCCATGCCTTTTGTTGAAGTTAGTCGCCTGACCAACTTGCACCAATTCGAAATATTT
>JAJNPV010000015.1 GCA_021155195.1 Ohtaekwangia sp. | reverse complement strand
GCGCCAAGTACTTTACGAATGCCAATCTCCTTCGAGCGTTTTTCGGCACTAAAGGTTGCAAGCCCGAACAAACCCAGGCAAGCAATGGTGAGTGACAGTAGGGTGAATGTTCCGAAAATCATTCCGAGTTTCAACTCTGCTTTATACGTATCATTGAAAGAATCGTCCATAAAGTAATAGTTAAATGGCTGACCTTTCGCTACTGCATTCCATTTGTCTTGGATGCTTGATATAGCCTGTTGAAAATTGCCTGCATTTAATTTAATAATCATGGTGTTTGCCTGAGAGCCCATTCTCATGCTAAGGGCATCGATACCATTGCGCAACGACTCGAAATGAAAATTCTTTACTACTCCCACTACTGTCATGTATTCCATATTTTCTTTATCCGCACGATGAATGTCAGCAGTCATGCGGAGTCCAACAGCATCTTCCGCGGTTACGTTCAATATTTTTACGGCCGACTCATTTAAGAGCAACGCATTGGAATCGGATAGAAATTGGTTATCAAAATTTCTACCTGCAATGATTTCTAAATTCAGTGTAGGAACATAAGAATCGTCAATCATCCATTCTTCAATAATGATAGCATTTTCAAATTTAAATTCTTCTTTGCTAATAGCACCCTCAAGAAAGTAGGTAGTGCCACCGCGTGCTGAAGGAGTTGGTAAATAATTACTGAGTGAAACACTTTTTACTTGGCTTAGTCCTTTGATTTCTTCTCGCAAGGATTCCACTTGATTGCCTACAGCACGGATGTCTTCCAATATTAAGACTTGATCCTTTTGAAATCCCAGGTCTTTATGTCGAATGTAATTGACTTGTTGGTATACCACCAAGGTGCTAACAATCAGAAATACAGAAATGGCAAACTGAAAAATAACCAACGTGTTGCGAACACCCCCGCCCCTTGCATGATTTTGTGAACCCTTAAGGACCTTGGCTGGAATAAACTTTGACATGAAAAAAGCAGGATAGCCACCCGAGAGCAATCCAAGAATTAATGTTGCCGCCAATAGCAACATCCAAAAAACAGGATTTGAAAATGGAATCGAGATCTGTTTATCCGCAAGCTGGTTGAAGAATGGCAATGCAAGTGTTGCTGCCCCTACGGATAGCACCAACGAAAAAAGTGAAATCAATCCAGACTCAGTAAGAAATTGTTTGATCAACCCAATTTGGTTGGAGCCTAATGTTTTTCGAATACCTACTTCTTTGGCACGGGTGAGCGAGTGTGCAGTAGAGAGATTCATAAAGTTAACACACGCCAACAGAAGTAAAAAAATACCGATGAGTGTCATGATATACACATTCTCAATGTTGCTGTTAGGACTAAACTCTCCTTCCCTGTCGTTAGAATAAAGGTGAATATCTGCAAGTGCGATAGAATTGAAACGCATGTAATCACCCGTTTCTTCTTCCTTTGCTTTTGCGCTCTCTATCGTCAAACCAGGGACAAACGTCATGGCCCATGGGATCAGATAATTATATTTTACAGTGTTGAGAAAAGTTTGAAGGCCTTCTACATTGGCTCCGGGGTGTAGCTTTACAAACGTAGGAAAATACCAGGTGTTCCAGGCAAGTGTTTTTTCATCCTCATAGCTGGTGAGCGAAAGAAATACCTCATGATTTCTGAGAAAGGAATTACGGGGCATGTCTTGAATGACACCTGTAACGATAAAAAGTTTTTTGTCATCAATAAGAAGACTTTGTCCCAATGCTTTCTCATTGCCAAATATACGCTGAACAGCAGCGTTTGAGAGAATGACAGAATTTGGCTCTTTAAGCGCTGTATGCGGATTTCCTTCCAGTAGTTTTAATCCAAACATCTCAAAGAAAGAAGTATCAACAGCCGTAACGTGTGTTTCTTTTATATTAACAGTGGCATCAGGTTTTCGGATCAAGACACCATTCACTTTTCTAAACCGCGTAACTAATTCCACTTGTGAGCAATCGTCTTTCAGCACACTGGCTATTGGCCCGGGAGCTGCAGCATACCAACTGTTTTCACCCCCAGTCCGGTTGTCGATATTAATGCGATGAATTCGGTCAACATCCGCAAACATTTTATCAAAGCTCAACTCATCATAAATAAATAGTGCGATAAGAATTCCACCCACCATACCAATAGCAAGACCGAATGTATTGAGGAATGTGAAGAAGGGATTCTTAGTGAAATTTCGGAGTGCGATTTTTACATAGTTGCCTAACAAACTATGGTGAAGTAATAACGGCAACGTTTTGCCAGGCTTTACATTTTGATATTCCTCGTGCGCAACAGCGGGTATTTCACCAAACTGTTTTACAGCATATTCAAACGCTGCTTTTTCTGTATATCCTTCTGTAACAAGATCATCAATATGATCCCGAAGGTGAAGTTCCATTTCGCGGATGGAACCATGACTAAATGCGCGGTGCTTGCGGAATTGCTTTACCCACGCTTTGATTTCGTTTTCAAGGTTAAACATATTGTTTTAAGCGTTACTTGATTTCATATCCCAAATGGCTTCCAAAACAGCATTCACCTGAGTCCATTGTTGCTTCTCAACGATCAATGCTTTTTTGCCGGCTTCCGTAATTTCATAGTACTTTCTGGGCTTGGAATCCTTTTCCATCGTCCAATCAGAAATGATCAGACCTTCCTTTTCAAGCCGGTGAAGTACCGGGTACAACATACCATCGGAGTATACCATTCTGCCCCCGGATAACTCTTTTATCTTCTTGATTATCAGGTATCCATAGCTTCGGCCTTGTTTCAAAATACCAAGGATAATAGACTTGGTGGAAGCAGCTGTCAGGTTCTTCGAAATCATATAAATGTGGCTTGGTTATCCATTCTATATACATAGAATACCAAAGTATAACGATTCGATTGAATAAAGGTTACAAGGTGCTTTTAATGCCTCAGCCTTCTCACCATGCAACCAATACATAATTACCTCGTCTATAGTGAAACCATTATGTTCTTACAAAGTATCCTTTACAAGATTAAAATCTAGCACTATGAAAACTCGACCAATTATCCTGCTTCTCTTTTTCGCTGTCGCTACTACTACTTTGGCTCAGAATAAAATCAAAGCCAACGACATCATCAAACAAATAAATGCAGGCAAGTCAGTAGAATACAGCAAAGTTGAAATTGAAGGTGATCTTGACCTCACGGATTTGGAAAACCGAAGAGTGAAACGGTCTTCTGGCTGGTTTAATGGCAACGGTGATGAGTTTGAGAGTTCAGTAGAGGTGTCTTTAAAATTTACCGATTGTACGTTTCTTGGTAACGTACTTGCGTACTACCACATTGAACGCAGTAATGAAACCTATGTAGCACACTTTGAAAAAGATGTAGTGTTCCGAAATTGTGTTTTCAAAATTGCCAGTGAATTCAAATACTCAGAGTTTAACGGAATTGCCTCCTTTGAAGGCAGCATGTTTAATGAACCTGCAAATTTTAAATATGCAGAGTTTTCAAACGGGCCTAATTTCGCAAGAGTAAAGTTTGAAGATGGAGCAGACTTTAAATACACGGAATTTCCGCGCGAGACTTCTTTTGAAAAAGCTACCTTCCGCGGCCTGGCCAACTTTAAATATACTAAGTTCAGATCTCCACTAAACATGGAAGGAGTTGCTTTTAGGGGTAATGAAGATTTTAATTATACTAAAATTGATGGCCGCGATTTTACTTCGTATTTGTTGACAAAGTAATTTAAAGATCCTACCGTGCAGTTCTCATTGCGGAAGGATGCCTATAGACTTTTTTCCTTATTTAGTTTTTAGGAAATGGAATACCAGTAAGTTGTTGGCATAAAGCAAGAAATTTCTCTTGAACGAGAATATCGGCTGCTTCAACTCGATATTGGGCTTCGCGTCTATGAAAGAAGTAACGACCACTTACTTTTGCGTGAACATCGTTGCTGACTGCGAGCCATGCCTGGGTCTCCGCTCCTTGATCGAGATTATCAGGCGCACCTATGCCGCCCATTTTGGTTGGTACCCAACCTGGGTTTACAGCGTTCGTATAAACTGTAGGCCAGTGACGAGCTACCGCCATGCTGAGGATTACGTTGTGTAATTTAGAATCAGAATAACTGATTTGTTTAGTGTTTAGATCAAAATGCTTCAAGTCAATGTTACCTGATGAATGTAATCCTGAGCTGAGATAAATCAAGCGCTTTGGCTTCTTGATCAAACAGGTAAGAATGTATGGTGCCAATGTATTCACAGTAAAAATTGTATGACTGGCCGCGCGGTACACTCCTGCATTGTGAATTACAGCATCGAAGGTTCCCAACGCATTTATATCCTCTGCAAGCTTTTTTGTTTCTGAAATGCTGGTAAGATCCGCCAATAAAACATTCTCTGCTCCCGGTACATTTTTAAGCGCATAGTCCCCCCTTTCCTTGTTGCGGGCATGCAGCACAACTTGATGACCTTGCCCGATCAATAGAGTGGCTGCCATCTGCCCTAGTCCATCGGTTGATCCGGTAATAAATATTCGCGCCATACAACTCTTTTTTGCGGATGTGAAGGTATCACAACAAAAAATTACTTCATCTACTTTTAATTACAAAGTACTTTTATACATTTGCATTAAGAAACAAAACAATCCCCTCAAAAAAGAAATCGTTATGGAAAAACAACAGAAATTTTCTACTTCCATTTTTAGTGTGGCCCTCGTGGGCACAGCACTTATATTATTAGTGCCGTTGATAGCCCAACAATTTACAACTGAAATAAACTGGAGTGTGGCAGACTTTCTGGTTATGGGGGTTCTTATCTTCAGCACCACCCTTACTTTTTTGTTGATTGCAAAATCGGTTAAAAGCCTCGTATATAAGGCGGCCGTTATTATGGGAATAGGTTCAACGTTTCTAATGATCTGGGCAAATCTTGCGGTTGGGCTGATTGGTTCTGGGCCTAATCTTGGCAACCTGATGTACCTGGGTGTGATTGCCATAGGATTTATAGGCACCTTTTTATCGCGTTTTACACCGGTAGGAATGGAACGCACCATGAATGCGATGGCACTCGCCATAATATTGCTTGCTGTCATTGCCTTGTTGACAAACATGCAACAATATCCAGGCAGTTCAGTTGCTGAGATCATAGGTGTGAATGGCTTCTTCGCTGCTTTGTTTGCCATATCTGGCTTACTATTCCGCTTTGTTGCAATTGGGCAGGCAAAGCCTAATGATAAGTCGGCAGGATAGCTTTACACAAGGTGCTAACCTTTAATAAAAATTACTTCGCCCTTGCCACGTTGATTTTCACAGTCGAAGTGCTGATTGCTATTTTTGTACGAGACAATTTTGTGCGACCCTATGTGGGCGATGTGCTCGTAGTTATTTTGATCTATTGTTTTGTGAGATCTTTCATGCGGATACTTATTGTTCCTTTAGCGCTCGGTGTTCTAGTCTTTTCATTTATAATAGAAATATTTCAATACATTAAAATTGTTGAAATGGTAGGGTTGGAAAATTCACCTCTTGCCAGAACCGTAATAGGAACTTCATTCGCATGGATGGATATACTTGCTTATTTGGTAGGATTCACCATCATTCTGGTGGCGGAGAAACAAGTGTTTAATAACGTGTATGACAGAATATTTTGTGGCGAAGGATTCAATCGTGCGTCAGATTTGGGGAAAGAGTGATACGATTCTTTTCATCTTCGCGGGTGCTTCAGCAGAGTTTGCCTTGAACAAAGCTGTTGACTGGCTATATTTTACCGGTCGTCTTCCAGCCGATCCGATTGGGCGACTTTTCTCAACGGTATCTTATGCGAAAGCCATACTATTTTCCGAAAAACAAGCTGCACTTCGCGCTATTGATTCCATGACAGCAATTCATTCAGGTATAGAAGCGAAGCGCGGTGTGGCAATTCCCGACTGGGCATATCGCGATGTACTCTTTATGCTCATCGATTACTCCATTCGTTCCTTTGAAGTCCTGGAACGTAAATTAAGTATTCAAGAAAAGACTGAAGTGTTCCAGGTATTTAACAGGCTAGGTGTAAGAATGAAATTAACGGGCTTACCCAATACGTTTGAAGCATGGACACGAATGCGGAATGAACATCTAAGGGAAAATCTCCAGGTCAGCAAATACACCAATGACCTATTCAACCAATATAAAAAACATTTGGGGGCGTTCCGATACAAAATCTTATTGGAAGCGCAGAAACTGGTATTGCCTCAAAGGGTAAAGAAGCTAATGGGTTTCCGCAACACTTCTTTATTCTTTCTTATAGTAAAATTATACAAGGCAAGCAGAATGGTTAACATGGATAGGGTGTTGAAATCTTTCATTTTACCTGACCGGCATAAAAAACAAATCAAAGGACTCGATCAGTAGTTAATATAGTATCAGTCTTTTGCTATCTTTCTTCAATGCTTATTGATGAGAAAACGTTAACACATTGGATCGATCATTTTTATGGCTATGGATCATGGAATTCAAAATTCTGGTTCATTGGCTATGAAGAAGGAGGTGGAGATTTGCCGGAAGAAGTCTCTGAAAAGTTTAATTATTTTTATAAAGTACACACAGCTAGGGAAGCAACACTGTGCGACATTCGCGAACTTTATAGCTACGTTACTGCTCGTATTGAAGGAACCAAAGCAGGTTTATTTTCAACGCTCAATGACTACCGGTTTGGTAGCCACGCGCTGCAACATACTGTCTGGAAGAATTTAATCTCTTTTGTTTTCGGCTATAAGGGTAAAAATATTCCAGACCTTCTCTCCTATCAACAGAATCTATTTGCCATGCCAGTAACAGGAAACGAAGCATGGATAAAACTATACCCCCTACCCAGTACTCATAATCACGCCTGGTATTATAGCTGGCTTGATTTGCCTGGACTTAATTTTCTCAAGAGTCGCGCAATATATGAACAGTATGTTTATTCAAAGCGAATCAATACAATCTTAACTCATATGATCACTCACAAACCCGAAGTAGTAGTGATGTATGGAATGAACAATATCAATGCTCTAAAAAAAGCAGTACAAGAATTTTTTGGGGATACGCCATTCAAGATGATTAAAGCAATCAAACAACAAATTCCACAACATCATCGAACTGATATTCATGGAACTAAATTTATAATCACCACGCAGGTTCCTACCCTTCGGCATAACCGAATTGAAACCGGATTCGATTGGCAAGAGTTTGGGAAGGTTAGCAAAAAATAGTTATAGCTTAGTTTGCCAATGCAATCTTGATATGCTCGAGATGATGGGTCACATGCCAGGCATTCATAGCAATAGCTTGCTTCTGATTCAACATAATCTTTCTTACCGGATGATAGTAGGCAATCTCCTGTTGCTTTTCATCCAGTGAACGCATGAGAAAAACATAGCGCTTAGTAATGCTCTCCAACATGTCGAGTGAATCGGCAACCGGAGAATTTAATCCGTCCGCAGTATTTGCCCATCCCGGAATATCTACCAACGTTATCTCTTTATAGTCTGGTTCGGTCAATGCTTTTTTCATTCGAAAAAGATGCAACAGCTGCATATCAGCTACATGGTTTACCAACTGTTGAATATTCCAGGCTCCTTCGCGGTATGTTTTTTTGAGATCATCCTTTGAAAGACTCACCACAATGGCTCGGTATTTTGTAGGAGCCGTTTCTACAGTATGGATTAGTTCATCTAATTCAGGTTTACTTGTGCTCTCCTTTGGCTGAAATGGGCCAATAGGAAATTTGAGTCTTTCAAGTTGATCAAGTGTTGTCATACGCAAGATTATTTTTAGTAAATATAAATCTAGTAATTAATCTACATCAAATTAGAATTGACGATTTTTTGATACGTAATCGAAGCCGAATGATTTAGGCACCGAGCATCGGCAGATGTTTGACCTTTTGATATGTAAGCGCAAGCGTAATGCATCTCTTTATAGCTAAAGTTGGAATGGGTTCCTTGAGGTTAAGGACAATCGCTCGATCTCCCTCAAATTGCAATTCATTATCAAAGATAAACCGAAAGGTCTCTATAAGTCTTGTGCTGCAAATAAAGAATAAGTAGTATTTATCAGGTGTATTCTTTTTCCAGTCCATACGAATAGTGCTTCCTGTTTTTGTGAGATAGCTTGGTTCACCCCACTTAGTGGTTTCAATTAGTTTATCAACTTCCGCAGTTTCTTTTGCTGTGTCCAGTATGAGCTTTCGCAGTTGCTTTAATTTCTTTCCGGCTGAAGGTGGATAACTGTCAATCAACTGGTCTACTGTTTTACTTTTAATGAATTCCATCTTCTTTAAATATCGCTGAACACAAATTTAGTACGATAAGGTGTCAGCCCTATGTCATCAGATTATAAAATCGGGCTCTACTCCTTCCTAAAATTATGAAATCCACCTAATCACCAAATCTTCAAATTATCTAATCATCAGATTAATAGTTGATCTCCACCACTTTTTTACTATTAAGCGTTTGCATTTGCTTTGGTACAATACGTAGAACTTCTTCCTTTAAGGTTTTAATGAGTTTGGCTTTGATGTGATCCCGGTGAGTTACCAGACTTACTTCACGCGCAGGGCTTGGCGCTTTCAATTGCTTTACTAATTTCATCTGTTGTTTACTGAATTCCATTACTGCCAACTCAGGCAAAATGGTTATGCCATCACTTTTGTCCACCATGCGCTTGAGGGTTTCAATGTTTCCGGTTTCGTACTTAAAATGAAAGTCGGAACTCTTTCGCAATTCACATAAATTCAAAACCTGCGATCGAAAGCAATGCCCTTCTTCCAATAACCACAATTGGTCGGGATCAATATCATTAGCTAACACATACTTCTTATCGTAGAGCGCATTCTTACGCGACACATACACAAAGAGTTCTTCATAAAACAAAACGTCTTCTTTAATTGATGAATCTTTTAAGGGTGTCACCACCAATCCACAATCCAACCGATTACTTTTTAACTCGCTGATGACTTCTTCAGTTATCGTTTCTTTGATAACAAGGTTCAACTGTGGATATTTTTCTCGCATCTGTTTGAAAAGAGGTGGCAATAAATAAGGTGCCAGCGTAGGAATAATGCCAATACGAAGCTCTCCGGTTAAACTGTCTTTCTGGTCGTTGATGATTTGTTGAATCATGCTTGCTTCACGCAATATAGTGCGGGCCTGTGCGATGATGCCTGCTCCAATTTCTGTAGGGATAACGGGTTGTTTCGTGCGATCAAAAATTTTTACACCCAATTCTTCTTCCAGTTTTTGTATTTGCATACTCAACGTAGGCTGAGTAACAAAACACTTCTCAGAAGCCAGTACAAAATGGCGGTGACTGTCAAGGGCAATGATGTATTCGAGTTGTTGTAATGTCATAGAGATTAACTATATGAATATAAAAATAATCAATTTGATTTATTATTTCTATTGGGGTAATCTTGAAAATTAGTTGTCAAGACCACCGTTAGTCAGACTGCTTACGTAGTCTTGCAGCTAAAAATCATCTTGCGCTATGACACTGATCATTAAACCATCACGTGAAAAATCTTATCATTAACGAAACATTGCAAACAATAAATTAATCAATACAAAAATGGAAAACGACAAACACGCAAAACTAGCAGACGTGAACAAGAGTGAAGCCAAGTGCCCGTTTCACGGTGGTTCATTAAAGCAAAGTGCAGGTGGTGGCACAAGCAACCGCGACTGGTGGCCCAACATGTTGAAACTGAACATCCTCCGTCAGCACTCTTCATTATCCAATCCAATGGGCAAGTCTTTCAATTACGCTGAGGAATTTAAGAAGCTTGATTTGAAGGCGGTAAAAAAAGACATCTTTGAATTAATGACCACCTCACAAAGTTGGTGGCCTGCAGACTGGGGTCATTATGGTCCTTTCTTCATCCGCATGGCATGGCACAGTGCAGGTACCTATAGAATTTCTGACGGTCGTGGCGGTGCAGGCTCTGGTACTCAGCGCTTTGCACCACTCAATAGCTGGCCCGATAACGCGAGTTTGGACAAAGCACGTTTGCTTATCTGGCCAATTAAAAAGAAATACGGCAACAAACTTTCCTGGGCAGATTTGATGATCCTTACCGGAAACTGTGCTCTTGAATCAATGGGGTTTAAAACTTTTGGTTTTGCTGGTGGACGTGAAGATGTTTGGGAACCAGAAGAAGATGTATACTGGGGTTCGGAAGGTGAATGGCTTGGCGACAAACGCTATACAGGCGATCGCGAATTAGAAAATCCATTGGGTGCGGTACAGATGGGCTTGATCTATGTAAACCCCGAAGGCCCTAACGGAAAGCCAGATCCACTCGCTGCTGCACGTGATATTCGCGAAACGTTTGGTCGCATGGCAATGAATGATGAAGAGACCGTAGCATTGATTGCCGGGGGTCATACCTTCGGTAAAACTCATGGTGCCGCTGACCCTAGTAAGTATATTGATCGTGAACCTGCTGCAGCCAGCATTGAAATGCAAGGCCTCGGTTGGAAAAATACTTTTGGTACAGGTTCTGGAGTTCACACCATTACTAGCGGTTTGGAGGGAGCCTGGACAACAACTCCTACAAAGTGGAGCCACAACTTCTTTGAAAATCTGTTTGGTTTTGAATGGGAGCTAACGAAAAGTCCTGCAGGAGCACAACAATGGAAACCGAAAGGTGGCGCTGGTGCAGGAACAGTTCCTGACGCACATGATAAGTCGTTGAGCCACGCTCCTACTATGTTGACTACTGACCTTGCGCTGAGAGTTGATCCGATCTATGAGAAAATTTCAAGAAACTTTTTTGAGAATCCGGATAAGTTTGCAGATGCCTTTGCGCGTGCATGGTATAAATTAACCCATCGCGATATGGGTCCTATTGCACGCTACTTAGGCCCGGAAGTTCCTAAAGAAGAATTAATCTGGCAAGATCCAATACCAGCAGTTACTCATAAGTTGATTGATGACAAAGACATTGCTGCCCTTAAGAGCAAAGTACTTGCATCCGGATTGTCCATCGCTCAATTGGTTTCAACAGCCTGGGCTTCTGCTTCAACATTCCGTGGCTCTGATAAGCGTGGTGGTGCCAATGGCGCACGTATCCGACTTGCACCACAAAAAGATTGGGAAGTAAATAACCCAAAACAGCTGGCAACAGTATTAAGGACTCTTGAAGGAATTCAAAAGGAATTCAATACCGGAGGTAAGCAAGTTTCACTGGCTGATTTGATTGTACTTGCTGGTTGTGCAGGTATTGAAAAGGCTGCCAAGAATGGAGGTCATGATGTAAAAGTTCCCTTTACACCTGGTCGTGGTGATGCTTCTCAAGCTCAGACTGATGTAGAATCATTCGCAGTACTTGAACCTGCTGCTGATGGGTTCCTAAATTATTTAAAGACCCATCACAGAACAACAGCAGAAGAGTTGTTGATTGATAAAGCTCAGTTGATGACATTAACGGCTCCTGAATTAACAGTACTTATTGGTGGTATGCGTGTACTTAATACAAACTTCGACAACTCGAAGCATGGTGTGTTCACTAAAAATCCAGAGACTTTAACCAATGATTTCTTTGTCAACTTACTTGATTTTGGAATTAGCTGGACTGCGTTGGATAGTGGACAAAATGCTTTTGAAGCACGCGATCGGGCTACCGGTGAAAAGAAATGGACAGGCACGCGTGTGGATTTAATTTTTGGTTCAAACTCAGAACTTCGTGCTATTGCTGAAGTCTATGGAAGTGATGATTCGAAGGAAAAGTTTGTGACGGATTTTGTTGCCGCATGGAACAAAGTCATGAACCTCGATCGTTTTGATCTTGCTTGACATAGTTCTATAATTAGTTAATTGGTAAAAGTGGTCTGGAAACGGATCACTTTTTTTTTGACTTATGGACAGACTTCTGTCGATTCACTTCTTCCAAACCATGACGGATTTATTAAAAAGATGATAATAATCTTTCGCTTTACTGATAGCTGAACCTTCTATAGCATAACTGGGATACGTTGTGGTAATAATAATACCTATGGGCAGTCCCAGAGTTTTCAGATAATCAATCCCATTTAAAATCGGCATTTGAATATCCAAGAAGATTAGGTGTTCAATTACATCCAAACTTAACCGGCCAAGTACAATTTTTCTCAAAATGCAACCCAAGCACCTCTAACTGCGTGTGATACGAAAACCACCCTCTATGCTGCTTCACTACCTACGCCTCGCCTTCCGCACGTTTTTCAAAAACAAAGCTGCCTTTATTATTAACCTGATCGGAATGAGCATTGCACTCGGGTGCAGCATTACGGCCTGGGTCAATTACGAATACAATTCCGAATTCGATCAGGAGCAAGCGAATATCAAGTCGCTATATCGCATTGCGTTTTGGCAAGAAACAGATCGCGGGGATGTCCCGTATGGGGTTTGTCCACTGCCAGCCGGAAATTTAATTCGCACCACCCTACATGAGGGAGATCAACTAATCCAATACATCAGTAAAGATGGACAGTTCCGAATTGGAGACGAGCTGTTTCAGAAAGAGTTTGTCTATACCGATCCGGCTTTCACCTCGCTATTCACCATCAACTTGCTATCAGGTTCCAAATCATTGGAAGACAAGGGCAGGTTGTTGATCAGTGATAAACTGGCACGCACATACTTTGGCAGTGAAGATGTAGTTGGCAAACCTATCACGCAAGTAGTAAATGGTTCCTTGCGAGAATTTTTAGTGGGCGGTGTTTTCAAAGAGTTTCCGGCAAACTCAAGCTTTCGATTTGATCTGATCACCAACTACGATAACTATTTTATCGATCCCGCTACCAAGCTCGACATAGAAAACAATTGGTCGCGTTGGAGTACCACATTTTTATACTTACAAAATCAAAATTCGATTGAGGTAATTGAAAAACAATTGGCTGGTTTTATAGCCACCCAAAACGAAGCCCGACCTGATTTAAAAGTTAAGTCCTTTTATGTTGAACCGTTCAAGGGTATGTCGGCCCGGGCTGTAAACCAACGCAATCAAGGTCATTGGATGAATATGCCCATGCCTCCGGCCGCAGTGGTTGCCCCATTCGCAATGGCTGGATTGCTATTATTAGTCGCCTGTTTCAACTTTATGAATAATGCCATAGCCGTAGCGAGCACACGACTTAAAGAAATCGGAATCCGAAAAGTAATTGGTGGCAAACGAAAGGAGCTCATTTTCCAATTTTTATCTGAGACCTTTGTGTTTTGCACGCTGGCTTTATTGTTGGGCATGGTACTGGCAGAATATTTTACAGCCGGATGGAATGGTATGTGGGGTGGAATTGAAATCAGCATTCGCTATGCGGAAAATATTGAGTTAATTGTTGTTCTTGGGGTGTTAACGCTCATCACTGCTTTACTGGCCGGTGGGTATCCTGCATTCTATATCTCTTCTTTTAAACCCATTGAAATTTTACGCGGCAGCACCCGATTTGGCGATGCCAACCTGCTAAGCAAAAGCTTGTTGGTCTTTCAATTCAGTATCTCGCTAGCCGCTGTCATTTTCGCACTGGCTTTTTATTTCAATTCAAAGTTCCAAAAGTCTTATGATCTTGGGTATTCGTGGAGATCGGTGATTCAGGTACCCCTCGAAAATCCACAACAGTTTTCATTACTCAAGCACGAAGTGGAAGGTAATCCTCTATTGCATGCCGTAGGTGGTAGCGAGCATCACATTTATAGCAGCAACTACAAAGCATCCGCGAAAGCTGAAAATCAAATCGAAAAAGAAATCGACATGCTGAATGTGGGCGATGATTATTTTAATACCGTGAATGTGCGCCTGTTACAAGGAACCGGATTTCAAAAAGATAAAGCCTCCGACATCAACGAATCTATTACTGTGAATGAGGAATTCGCCCGCATCTTTAATCTCGGTGCTGATCCAATCGGCAAACGCATTTTGCTGAATGATTCCGTTCCTGTTTACGTTACGGGAGTTGTAAAAGATGTTTACCTGCAGGCATTGTTCAAACCGCTGGCGCCCCTCGCTTTCCGTTATGTACCCGAAAATCAATATCGCTACCTGGTAGCCTCTGCCGACCCAAAAGACCTGGTGACTCTCAATACTCAATTCAAAAAAGCGTGGCAGAAACTATTTCCTACCCAACTCTATCCCGGTAGGTTGATGGAATATAATATGGTGATGGCGCTGGAACATTTTGATAGTGTGGTAATTCTTTATTCCTTTTTGGGATTGGTGGCAATCATCATGTCCGTGTCAGGATTATACTCCTTGGTTTCGCTGAATCTTCAAAGACGCACCAAAGAACTTGGCCTGCGAAAACTTCTTGGTGCATCCTTGAGTCATATCGTTTTTCAATCCGGTAAACTGTTCATGATTATCATGTTTATTTCATTTATCCTAGGCTCTTTGTTGGGAAGCTTTATGGTGAATGCGTTGATGAATAGTGTGTGGGAATACTATGAAGCTGTTGATATCCTCGTCATCAGTATGGCCATCAGTATTTTATTTTGCATTGCGGTAATCACGATCGGATACAAAATAAAACGGGTAGCAACAACCAACCCGGTTGAATCGCTGCGCTATGAATAGCGGAATTGATGAATATCTATTACTTTGGTGTTCTAAAAAGATTCTCCATGTTGAAAAGCAGAACGATCATCATACTACTGGCAATTGCCTCGATTATTGGTAGCCAAGTGCAAGCTCAAAAAGTAAATGAGCCCCAAAATGTGAGCGCGCAATGGTCACAACCATATCAACCATTCCGCATAGTTGGCAATGTGTATTACGTGGGCACCTATGACCTGGCGTGTTATCTCATTACCACTTCACAGGGAAACATCCTGATCAACACCGGTCTTGCAGCTTCTGCTTCTATTATTAGAAATAACATTGAAGAACTTGGCTTTACCTTAGCAGATACTAAAATCTTGCTCACCACTCAAGCGCATTACGATCATGTAGGCGCTTTCGCGGAAATTCAGAAAGAAACGGGCGCAAAAATGCTGGCAAATGCTAAGGATGCTCAGGTACTTGCCGATGGTGGAGATTCAGATTATGAAATGGGAAAGAATGGTCGCACGTTTGAACCCATTCGTGTGGATGGTAAACTAAAAGATGGTGAGGTTATTACATTGGGCGATACTCGACTCACTATGTTGCATCATCCGGGGCATACGAAAGGTTCAAGCAGTTTTTTATTGGATGTAAACGATGGGACAAAAACCTATAAAGTGCTCATCGCAAACATGCCTACCATTGTTACCGATCGGAAACTGACTGACATTCCGGAATATCCGGAAATCGCCAAAGACTTTGCGTATTCATTCAAGGCCTTAAGAAAGCAGTCATTTGACCTCTGGCTTTCTTCTCACGCTGGTCAGTTTGCCATGCATAGTAAACACAAGCCCGGTGATGCCTATAATCCCGAAGCGTTTGCCGATAGAAGCGGTTACGACAAATCGCTCAACGACTTAGAAGCAGCGTATTTAAAGAAGATGCAGCAAAAGTAGATTTCTTGGCTATCTATTAGCAAAGGCACCTTTTACCGGTTATTCCCGTTAGCATAAGTATGGCAAAGTATTATGATGTTAACGGCACGTACAAAGCGTACAGCAATGATGATAAGAATCTCTTCAGTGAATCGGGTGAACATCTCGGCTATTTCTCTAATGGCTTTCTATACAACACGAAAGGCTTTGCCATTGGCCACATAAAAGGAAACGCAATTTTGGATAAAAGTGGTAAACCAATTTATCGCTTTAATTGACAAGCATTCAATTTTACTCTCAGAAAGTATTATTACTTTTTTCCGGTTGCTGCCCAATAAATACCAGCATACAAATGATTCAGAAAAGCTGCATCGCTAAACACTACGGGCATGTGTCCCATAGCGGTGTAGAAAGCTCGGCCACCATCATAATTATGATACCAGGAAATAGGATGCAGCTTACCCATACCCATTCCTTTTTTGTTTGGACCCCAATCTGCTTTTGGGTCATATGACGATTCATCTATGGAAAGAAGATAATTCAAATCCGTAACTTTTTCTGGACCAAATTCATACCACTCATCGGTCCAAAGTTTACCACCAGCAAAACCTTGCAGTCCTGGAAAAGCAGCGTCAATAATATTTACGCGCGCAGTTTGTATTGCAGGATGAATATGAAACATACGACCTACCAACTTGGTATACCAATCCCACTCGTATTCCGTGTCGGATGCGCTGTGGATTCCAACAAATCCTTTTCCAGATTTAATAAATCGCTCCATCACTTTCTGTTGTGCCGAGTCCAGAATATCACCTGTTGTATTTAAAAAGATTACCACTTTAAACTGTTCAAGGTATTTATCAGTAAAGCCATTCGGATTTTCCAGCAGCACAACATCAAAAAAATTCTTTGCGCCAAGTTGTTGAAGCGCAAGAACGCCTGCATGAACGGATTCATGATGCCATCCTTTTGTTGTGGTTACCATTAATGCCTTAAATTGTTTGCCCTGAGCTATTCCATTTTGTGCAAAAACAAATTGACCCAGCACCAGAATAATTATTGCAAGATTTTTAGATTTCATGAGAGTGATTTCACATTGAAGTAACATTAAATTCCTGACAAAGGAAAATTGATTACATTAAGATGTTGGCCAAGAATTACCTCAACACAATCTTTTTCCAGGTTACATTACTTCCTTCGCGAATGATAACAATATAAGCGCCTCGCGGTATATTGGTAGAGATAAATATTATTTTTCCATTTTCATTCTTTTGTAGAATTGGAAATTGCTGGCCAATCATATTGGTAATTGTAATAATAGCCTTTTCTAGACTATCTCCTTCAATTACAAATTCATCGGTGGCCGGATTTGGAAAAATTGAGATGCTCCTTGATTTAGATTCTATAAATAAATAGACCACCTTTAAAATGGTGCGGGTGCCATCAAAATCTGTTTGACCCAATCTGTAATACGAAATGCCTGAGTAAGGATATAAGTCTATGTACTTGTATTCATTCCTTATGATACTTGTGCCTGAGCCAGGTAAGGTTGCAATTTGCTCCCAATGTTTACCGTCCCTTGAACGCTCTACTGTAAACGACTGATTGTTCAATTCGGACGCGGTTGCCCAAGAGATAACCGCATTGCCTTCACCATCTTGATTAACAGTTAATGAAATTAATTCGATTGGTAGGGCAGCATTAATGTCATCAACAGAACCAATAGTGAAGTGCAAGCCTGTTCCTGACATGAAATCATGATCAAATTCAACTATGTCAGTAACATTATTATAACTTGTTGGTGAAATTGAGGTGGCGCCTGAGGCAAATACACCATCTGCGTCAACTAAAAGACGCACGTATTGCAAATCATTATCTCCGGGAGTACCCGACAAACCAGGCACCGTACTGAGGTCAAATCTTATTTTCAAGGTACCAACTGTACCTGTTTCCACTGCGCGCCAGGTTCGGTTGAGCCGTGCTTCTATTATTTCTGCATTCACAGTCGTTCCTATGTCTGTCACGCCTCCGCTGTTTAGCGCAGCCGAGTTATTTCCGAAAATAAAAAAACTTTGATCCGCTGAAAATGTATTTCCATTGGATGCATTGTCGGTAGCAATCGTTCCCAATCCTACAGTCACTACTGCTCCATTACTTTGGCTCTTTGATTGTTTTTGATCCAGTCCCGTCTTAGAGTCCTTTCCAATACCCGTCACACTATTATGAAAAGTTGCATTGGCTGTTGCATCCCAAACTACAGATGAAAGCCCAGAAAGGTAATTGTGAGAGAGTGTGATTCCGTACTTCAAGCCAAGGTAGCTTTCAATTTGCTCCTTCTCTATTGAACTCAGCGCTGATGCCGTGTTATAAATAATAGCTTCCTCAATTTTTCCAAACTGCTGATTATTGCCCTGGTAATTACCAAAGTAATCAAGACTGAGACCAGCCAGGTTGATGGTGGCAATGCTCGCGCCTTGCGCTCCATTCTTTCTGAAGTTAACATTGCCCGCTCGCATCTCGAGCCCAATTAAGGCAGGCTCATTTTGCAACCATGTAAATCCACTTGATTTAAACCCCACATTGTCGCCATCATAGTAACCAAGTGCTGTCCCTCCACTTTGAACAATGATAGGATGATCATTAGTAGCCCCCCTAAACATGGTACGCCATGAAGTATTGACAGTGGGTTTTCCAATTGCAAAAATTGTTGAATTGAGGTTTGCCGGTGGACTCGCTAACGTCATAATTTGACTGCTACCGAAAAAATTAATGGAAGGGTTGAAATTCAGATCATTGGCCACCAACGCTGGTTGATTCGCCATAGTGCCTTGAGTAGCGTGATTACCCGAACCCGATTGATCGACCCAGGCGCTTACATTGGCCACCCCAGTTACACCCGCATCCGCCTTCACCCAAAACACTGCACCTGATACTCCGCCCGGTATGCTGATGTTCATCGCAGCTATACTGAAGTAATTATTATTATTAAAATTCACGCCCGTAAAAGATAACACACTCCCAACAAGATTAACTCCAGTTGTATGAATGGTGGCACCGCTACTAAAGTCTGTGTCGGTATCTATAAGTAAAGCGTAATCAGAAGCAAGACCTGTATTAGGAATTGAAAGTGTGGCGAGGTTTATACTTAGAGTAACAGCTCCAGGTGTACCAGCAGTAGCTACCTTCCATATTCTTGTTGAACGACCCACAAAAGTTGATGGTGTATTTGTTGAAAGTCCTGCTCCATCATTATTACCCCAGAGTAAAAAATCTTTATCAGATCCAAATAAACTTCCTTTGTCTATTGTAACAGCGCCATCCGAATTTACACTTAAAGATTTTCTTTGGCTTAGGCCTGAGACATCATCACGTCCAATCCCTGCTATGTCGTTATTATAGCCAGCATTAGTTGTCGTATTCCATATGATTGAACCGGAAGAACTCAGGTAATTATGCGAAAGTGTAACGCCATACTTGATGGCCATGTAACTTTCAATTTTTTCTTTTTCTGTTGTTGTCAATGGTGATGCGGTATTGAAAATCATGGTCTCGGCAATTTTCCCAAAACGCTGGTTGCCTAACTGATAGTTTCCAAAGTAGTCAAGATTTAAGCTTGCCAGATTAATGGAATTGATGGAAGCTCCTTGTGTACCATCTTTTCTGAAATTGACATCACCCGCGCGCATCTCCAATCCAACTATAGAGGGTGTTCCCTGTGCCCAATTCAATCCGCTATATTTAAATCCTACATTATCATTATCGTAATAGCCAAGCCGTGTGCTACCTGTTTCTATTATGATAGGGTGATCGCTGGTAGCTCCACGAAACATGGTTCGCCAACTTGCGTTAGGTGCTGGAACTGCAACACTGAATACGGTTGTATTAAGATTGGTGGGTGGTGTTGTCAACTGCATGACATCCGAGGCATCGCTAAAATTGATAGTTGGATTAAAATTCAAATCCGGATTAATTAAAGAGGGTTGATTGGCCATCGTTCCCTGAGTAGCATTATTGTTGGTTCCAGATTGATCGGCCCAGCTACTTACATTAGTAGTACCCGTTACTCCGGCATCAGCCTTTACCCACAATACTGCCCCAGCAACGCCACCAGGCAGAGATACATTTGCGGCTGCAACAGAAATAAAGTTTCCACTTGCCAGATTGACAGAGGTAAAGATTAAGCTATTTCCAACTAATAATGCCCCGGTTGTATGAGCCATTGCCCCTGTGGTAAAGTCCGTATCCGTATCAATCAATAATGCGTAGTCACTAGCTGATCCTGTGTTTGGAATTCCCAGAAGCGACAAGTCGATGGTAGTAGTCACTCCTCCTGGTGTGCCCGACACCGCTGTTTTCCAAATTCGATTCGATCGAAGCACAAATCCACCAAGCACGTTGGCACTGGTTCCTGTGTTGTTGTTACTTCCCCATACCAAATAATCCTTATCTGAACCAAAGGCACCGCCCTTGTCAATAGTTAGAGCGGATGAAGCAATCAAACTTTTAGATTTACGCTGATCCAATCCATTTAAATCATCGCGACCGATAGCTGCCACAGCGTTATGATAACTTGCATTGGCTGTCATATCCCAAAGAAGCGTACCGTCTGAAGCAAGATAATTGTGTGATAAGGTGAGTCCGTATTTTATCCCAAGGTAAGATTCGATTTTGTTTACGTCATCAGCAGACAATGCTGTTCGATAGATGATAACTTCGCCTACTTGCGAATCAGAAGTCTGTGCTGAAAAGGCACCTTGATTGATGTCGATTTGAATTCCACTGGCCGTGTTGGTACCTGCAAACGTAGCCAGCGATTGTCCATTAGCTCTTGCTTCTATATTGGTGGTCGCATTATTTCGCACATAGCTTTGTAATGACAAGTTTAAGCCACCATTGTTAACTGCAATTCCACTGTTGTAATTATTGGGATTGCCATTGATGTAGATAGATCGTTCATGAGTATCATGATATCCCCATAGGAAGTTTCCTGCATGGCCGTCAAATAATCTTCCATCATTGTCGGAGGCCAACTTTTTGGCTACAAAAAATAAAGACCAATCAGAAGAAAGTGCTGCCCCAACCGGAGCATTGAACCCACCAGAAAGAATCTCAACTGTTGGATTGAAGTTAAGTGCGTTTGTTTTGTAGGAGGGTCCCGCTACTACCGTGTAGTCATTAGCATAACCACTTTTATCTAACCACCGGGAAACGGCATCTCCATCTTCTGCAGGATCTGCTGCAGCTTCTTCTACTCCGTTATCTGCTTTTAGCCAAACAGCTAAATCTCCGGCAACACCACCCGGGACACTAATATTTGCGATCGCGAGAGTAAAAAAGTCATTGTTGTTAAAACCTACACCCGTGAATGAGAGAATATTTCCTACAAGCGAAGCTCCTGCAGTATGGACCGCTGCGTCTGCACTAAAATCAATATCATCATCTATCAGTAGCGCATAGTCAACAGCATTGCCCGTGTTAGGGATAGCCAACTGCGAAAGGTCAACGCTGAACGTTACTGTTCCGGGAGTTCCCAGAGTGGCCACCTTCCAAATCCGGGAACTTCGTTGAACATACGCTGGCGGCACGTTTCCGTTTTTCCCTGTTGCATTATTATTACCCCATATAATAAAATCCCGATCATTACTAAAAGCTCCAACTTTATCCATCAGCACAGCGCCATCCGTATTAATACTTTGTGACCTCTGCTGACTAAAGACCGAGTTGTCATCGCGGCCAATACCTGCTACATCAAAATGATAGGTCGCATTAGATGTAGCATCCCAAATTGTTGTGCCATTTGAGGCTACGTAATTGTGTGTTAACGTAAGACCATATTTAATTGCTAAATAGGTTTCAACTCTAACGATTTCTGGTGCAGTGAGTGCTGTGTTGTATAAAATCATCTCCCCAACCTGAGAATCCGAGGTCTCACCTGAAAAAGCACCTTGATTAATATCTATGCGAACACCGCTGCCGCTATTGCTGGAACCAAACGTGGTTAAACTGGTACCTTCCACTCTCGCCTCCAATGTTCCTCCTGTCGATTCCCTTTTATAGGCATGCAAATGTAAGTCCTCGATTCCCACAGTGGTAGCAATACCGCTATTATAGTTACTTGGGTTTCCATTCATGTAAATGCTATTGGTGTAATTGCCCCAATGTGCCCAAAGGTAATTACTGATGTGACCATCGAATACTCTACCATTATTATCAGAAGCAAGTTTCTTTGAAACAAAGAACGTTGTCCAATCAGTCGATAGTTCCGATCCGGCTGGAGCATCAAAGCCACCTGAAAGAATTTCAACCATGGGATTAAAATTCTGAATGACTGTTCTGAAGGTTGGACCTGCTACAGCATTGTAATGTCGTCCATTACTACTATTATCGAGCCATCGTGTAATAGCATCTCCATTTTCTGCAGGATCGCCTACTGCTTCTTCAACGCCATTGTTAGCCTTTAGCCAAACATTTAATCCTGTAGAGACTCCGCCTGGTGATTGTGCATTGAGAAACGAGACCTGAACAAAAACAAGGACTACCAAAAAATAAGTACTAAACTTTTTAAGTCTAAAAATAGAATTCACTCAACTTACTTTTGTCAGATCAATCTTTTCAAAGGTAATAAATTCTGTTTAATAATTTGAATCTCATAACCTCTTCAATCCCTTCAACTGCTCCTTCCCAGCCTCGGTAATACTTATTGCATAGCCACCACCGGATGCAGACCACTGCGCAAGTTTTGATTTGCTGGTAACAATCGCTTTACGAATAGTATATGCCTGTGGGTTTGTTTTATAGTGTGCATCTTTTGCATCGCTGTAGATGGTTGCTATGTATGTCTTATCCACATCCAAAAAATTAAAGGCAATGCTTGAGGTACGCGGTGTTTCACCATTTACGTTTCCAATAAACCAACTGCTCTTTCCTTTTGTCTTTCGTGCGACTGTAATATACTGTCCGGGCTCGGCTTCCAGGTATTTACTATCATCCCAATCAAGTGCAACATCTTTAATGAATTGAAACGCATCTAAAAATCGGTTGTAGTTTTCAGGAAAGTCGGCAGCCATCTGCAGCGGACTATACATCGTAACATACAGCGCGAGTTGATTAGCAAGTGTGCTATTACAATGTGAATTGTTTGATGGGTTTGCTTTGCTTATATCCATCTCAAAAACACCCGGTGTGTAATCCATCGGCCCGCCAATCAAACGTGTGAACGGAAGAATGGTAACGTGATTCGGTTTCGATCCACCAAAGGCTTGAAACTCTGTGCCCCTGGCCGATTCATTGCCAATCAGGTTTGGCCAGGTGCGTGCAACACCTGTTGGCCGCACGGCTTCATGGGCATTGATCATAATTTTATATTCTGCAGCTTTCTCCACCACATATTGGTAATGATTGACTGTGTATTGATCATAGTGATAAAAACCTTTTGGTAAAATCGGTCCAACATAGCCCGTCTTCACCGCATCGTAGTTATTGTCTTTCATGAATTTAAATGCCTGATCCAAATGGCGCTCATAGTTTCTGGTAGAGCCAGACGTTTCATGATGCATAATCAGCTTAACATTTTTTGATTTCGCATAATCGCGTAACTCTGTCAGGTTGAAATCGGGATACGGAGTGACAAAATCAAACACATAATCTTTTGCATGGCCAAACCAATCTTCCCAACCAATATTCCAGCCTTCTACCAACACGCCATCAAAGCCATGCAGTGAAGCGAAGTCAATATACTTTTTCACATTACCTGTTGTTGCACCGTGCGTACCGTTTGGTTTTACGTTTGAATAATCCGTTACACCAAGTTGTACAGAAGGCAGTTCATTTGTGTAAGACCAACTACTTTTTCCGGTAATCATCTCCCACCACACGCCCATGTACTTGGTTGGTTTAATCCACGAGGTGTCTTCAATCTTGTTGGGCTCGTTTAAATTGTAGGTCATCTTACTCGCGAGTATAGTTCGTGCATCATCACTCACCATAATCGTGCGCCAGGGAGTATGGCTTGGTGCTTGCATATAGCCTTTGTCGCCTGTGGCATCTGGCGTAAGCCACGATTGAAACACAAGCGATTTATCATCGAGGTCTAAATGCATGCACGAATAATTGATCAGTGCTGCTTCATGGATGTTGATATACATACCATCGGCTGTTTTCATCATCAAGGCAGTTTGCACCCCCGTTGGTGAAAAGGGAGTTTGTGAGGCGTTGGGTGTAATGGCTCCTTTCATCAAGCCACGAATCTCAGTAAGCCGTGAAGTAGTATAATCATATTCCTGGGTATCGTAATCACCCGCAATCCAATAAGCAGTATGATCACCTGTCATGGCAAATTGAGTGCGTTCTTCTTTAATCACGAAATAAACGAGGTTCGGTTGTTCAGGAAATTCATATCGAAACCCCAGGCCATCATCGAACAAGCGAAAGCGAATCAACAATTTGCGATTAGTTTCTTTTTGGGTAAGCGTTACCGCGAGTTCGTTATACTGATCGCGAATGGTTTTCACTTCGCCCCACACCGGTTGCCAATTGCTGTCGTGCGATGTAGTTCTTGTATCTGTGATTGTAAAATCAGTTTGCAATGACTTGGCATCGTCCTTCAATTCAAACCCCATTGTGCTTGGGTTGATCACTAGTTTGTTTTTGTATGACAACTGATATTGAGGAGTTCCGCTGGGCAGCAATGAAAAATTCATGATTAACTGGCCGTTGGGCGAGCGAAGTTCTTGTGCGTTGCCTTCCATAAAAAGTGTGATCATAAGGGTGGTGATTAGAAGAGCCTTCTTCATAGTGGAAAAATTAAATTAGAACCAACAATATTAAGGAATTTGGGATGATTTAGTTGTCCAAATTAGGAGAATGACTCTCAGAAAACGGCCAACCAAATAATATTTTTATGAGGACCGGAAGCAGTCTCCTATCTTTCAGTTTACAGTACGATAGCATGAAGATTATCTTTCTTATTCCCTTTTACCTTTTTACCTTCAATACCATGGCTCAACCAGATCTTGTACCTTCTGGCTCATATACCTGGACTGATTATCCCGCAAAGGTTAATGGCGACCGCGAGTCGAGAATGATATTAGAAGGAACCTCATCCCATTTAGATTATTTCAGAATTCATGCCACTACTCAGTATCCGGGTGCCAAACCAAGTACCATGCATGCCAATGACGATAAAGAAGAATGCCTCATTGTGAAGGAAGGAATTATGAAAATCACCCTTGAGGGAAATACGGTAATCTTAGGAACGGGAGGCGTCTTTCTATTGATGCCACACCAAATGCATTCTGTACAAAATGCAGGCAACACCAACCTCACCTATTATGTGATGCAGTATCGCTCTAAAAAGAAAATGGATGTTGAACGTGGGAAAGCCGCTGGTGGATCATTACTATTAAATGCGGACTCGTTAATCTTTAAGCCAAGTACACGAGGTGGCAGTAAACCTTATTTTGATCGTGCTACAGCTATGTGCGAACGATTTGAAATGCATGAAACTCAGTTAAACAAAAAAGGGCCGAGTCATGAACCTCATAGTCATGAAGAAACAGAAATTATTTTAATGCTCAGCGGCAATACCGAAATGACAATTGATGGCAAAGAGTTTAAAGCCGGCCCGGGAGATTTTTATGTAATGAATTCGCAGTCACTTCATGGTGTTCGCAATGCTACTGATGCACCTTGCTCATATCTGGCGTTTAAGTGGAAGTGACACTTGTTACTATAAGGTAGCAGACTAACCCGATCTCTAATCTCATTCTGTGATTTGTCTTCCCACAAAACACTTTTGCTAACCGCGAAACATATACAGCATAGCTGCTGCACAGGCAGGCTTTTTGGCCATGTCAACATTTACGTTTCCAAACTAGCATTAATAAAGTTTACTACGTCTTTCATTGCTAGATCTGTTGTAGCATGGGGCGGCTTTAACTTTAAATAATTTGTTCAGGTTTTTTTACACTCACATTCATTTTCTTCCTTCCATACCTTCTCTGCGTATCATTATCTAAAATCAGCAAACGGAAAGAACTTTCATACCGTGCCGCTCGTTTATCCAACGCCAACAACCTTACTCACTATGCGTAACGACTTCGACTTCCTGATTGGTGAATGGAAAGTCTTTAACACCCGCCTCGAACAATGGCTCAGCAATTGCCAGCATTGGCTGGAATTTGAATCGCGGCACATCGAAAAACAATTGCATTGGGGTGGCACTGTGGCCCTTCACCACTACCTGCTTGATAACATTACATTTGAGCGCAGTGTGCTGCGCACCTACAGTCAGTTTTTAGATTTTTGGAAGATTGACCGGTTGGATGCCACTACAAAACTTACCATGGCTCCTTTAACAGGCACCTTTTGGAGTAACAAAGGATCCTTTATTGCCAACGGTCAGTTTGAAAATAAACCGGTACTGGTTTCTGTGGAGTGGACAAGAATCTGCACCACCTACGCGTGTTGGGAACAAGCACTTTCACCCGACAACGGCAAAACCTGGGAAACCAACTGGATCATGGAGTTTTACAAAAAGGTAAAGTAAACAGGTAGCATGGCTTGGGCTTCATGGGCCTCAATTAATAGATATATTGAAAGTCATAAGTATCCATTTTCAATTGTCAATTCCGTTAAAGGTATAACGGGCATTTTCCCAGAAACGATCGAGGGCGATTATGCGCGGCTTGAAAAAAGATATTAACTCAGGCCATTGTTCTTTGTTGAAGACAGACACACCGGGCAACTCCTTATAAATTCTACTGAATGTCTTATCCTCTACCGAATGGTGCAATTGCCACACCCATGCTTCTTGTAATTCAGTATGCAGCATTGTTTTCAACGTTTCAAATTGTTGAAAATGCAGCGCGCGGATTTCAGCATCGGGGTGTTGAAGTGTGACGGCAATAGTAGCAACTTGTTGGTTTACTTCCATACGGAAGTAAACATGCTTGATTGTTGTCCGGTAGTTAATCCAATTTATCTTTTCGCCTTCGGCTGAAGGCACAGGGCTCATGTATTTCCCAAAGGTTGTCCAGAATTCTTGCCTCAGGCGGGCAGCTTCATCGCGTTTAAACATGATGGAAAAATAAAGAATTGTTGGGTGGGATTTTATTTGATTGCTTCGTTATGTATTGCCAACACCACCCAACTTTTTCGGCCATCTTTTTTTTACCGGATCCCCCGTTCTGCCTTTGCAGAGGGAAATGGTATGGGCCTGAGATGACTTAGCGCGTATGGTTTAGTGTTAGTGTTCCGGTGTGGCAGGGTAATGCGTTTTAAGAAACAACTCGGGGTCCATTAAAAAATAGCGGTCGTTATAGCGCTTTACAAATTTCTGATCGCTCTTATTATACACCCCACTCGACCAGGTGGCATCGCACACATACCATTTCCCATTCAACCGGATAACATTCCAGGAATGATTGATGGCTCCCAGAGCATTTCGATCGATGCCTGACTGCTTCGCATACCCATTTACTATCACACAAGTAAGCCCGGCATGGAAAGCAAGTTCACGCACAAGATATGCATACCCTGTACATACGGTTTTGTGCTCACGCTGTAGCGTTTCAAAAACCACTCTGTTGAATTTTCTATTCCATTTTAAAAGATCATCCCCACTAAGGATTATTCTACTCTCTTTATTAAGGAGCACCAACTCATAGTCAGCGTCAATGTTGCTGCACACCCATTTGTAGATTGCACGGAATTTTTCTTGTTCCGTAGAGAGCGAGCCGGTTAAGTTATCGGCTAACGTTTTCAAATCCATTAACGAGTGTGCAGCATAGTGTTCAGCAATACTATCTGCATTCTGAAAATCGGTGGTATCAAAATCACTGACTTGACCAAATAAAGCAGAACTGTAAAAGACAAATAGTAGGAATGCTAAACGCTTCATTGCCTCACATTAAGTGCTTACCGATGACCCTTCTGTTTTCTTACACGCTTTTGAGAGATAGCAACCCGGGCAGGTTCATCGCTTTCTACTAGTATCTCATCAACCATTTGAATGAGATCGGCTTCCATTTCAATCTCAATGGAGGGCACGGGCAATTCAGGTACTGCGTACTCAATAGTCTTTAGTCCAAGAAAACTAAAGACAAGAGTATCTCCCTTTTTTAACAACCGGGGAAATTCAAATTCACCTTTGGCATCGGAAAATGTGCCTACTGAGGAAAGGCTCTTCAGGTAGATGTTTGCGCCCGGCAAAGGTTGATTGTCTTCGGCTGTCTTAACAGTACCTTTAATAACGTGAACACTTTGTGCATTCATCTTTGTACCCACAAAGATTACAATCAGACATGCCATAAGTACTTTCAATGAGTAGATGGCTGGTTTGGAAGTGTAATGTTTACTTTTCATAATGATAGTAGTTTAAGTTTCCTGTGAGATGCAGGAGACAGAAGGATTCCATAAAGGATTGCAAATTTTTTAGAAGGAATGATTTGCAGAGGGAGTAAGGAATAGTTTCCTTAAAGAAGTTTAATACAGTTTCCTGGTCGAGCATCGTCTCCGCCCCGCATGATGTGTTGGCCTACTCAAAACTCTCCACCCAAATTAATCTCATCCATCTTATGCATCGTCCTCTACGAGAGACGATACTTGACTCTACTCCGACCTCAGCACCTTAACAGGATTACTGACCGCCCCCTTCAACACCTGCACACTCACCGTTACCAACGCAATGAGCACGAGCATGGCCAGTGGCAACACAAAAAAATCCCACGACAACCCAACACTAAATGCAAAACTGTTGAGCCAGCGATTGATGCCATACCACGCCAGCGGCATCGCGATGACTGAAGCGAGTAACACTAATCGTATAAATCTGCCCGATAACAAATACACAATACTCGTTACCGATGCCCCCAACACTTTGCGCACGCCAATCTCTTTTAGTTTTTGCGAAGTAGTAAACGAAGCCAACCCCCATAATCCTAAACATGAGATGGCAACCGCCAGTCCGGCAAACACACCAAAGATGTTTCCAAACTGTTGATCACTTTTATATTGCGTGTTAAACGAATCATCCAAAAAATAATATTCATACGGCTCGCCATGGATCAACTCAGTATAGAGTTTGCCAATGGCTTCAATCGTTTCCGGTAAGTTGCCACTTAAGTGTAATGATACATTGCCGGGCACAATATCATCGGGCATAAAGAGAAATGGAGTAAATTCTGATTTCAACGAATTCCAATTATAGTTTTTCAATACGCCAATTACCGTAGCGGTATCTCCATCTAAAATGAGTTGCTGCCCTACCGCCTCATCAATCGTACCCAAATCATAAGCTGCCACCGAAGCTTCGTTGATAATAACACTTTGTTTATCCGATTCCCGATCGCGATCAAAGTTTCTACCGGCTACAAATTCAATTTCATAAGTCGGAATAAAATCAGGATCTACAAACACCACAAAGCCCAGCTTAATATCACTCAAGGCTGTGCCCGACTTTCGGATATCAGCACCCCAGTTAGCGCCCTGGCCCGGAAGGCTGCCACTGGTTGCTACCGCACTCACACCGGGTATCTTCTGCACCTCTTCTTTAAATACGGCCAACGTTTGTTTCGCGGTGTTCCAGGGCAAGGTGCCCGGCCCATTTACAATCAACATCTGATCCATCTGCAAACCCTTGTCGCGCGCTTGCATAAAATTGATTTGACGATACACCACAAACGTGCCTGCAATCAAAACCAAAGATGCTGCAAATTGAAACACCACCAACACCTGCCGCAACGATAGTCCTTGCACCGCTCCTTTGCCTTTCAGCACTTCGGTGATTCTAAAACCTGATAACACAAAGGCTGGATAAATGCCTGACGCAAACGTGCCGACAATAAACAACGCAAACACAATCGCCCACAGGCGCACATCCGTATACGCAAACACCAGTTCTTTACCGAGTATGCCGCCCATCACGGGCAGCAGACTCATTGTTAGCATAAGCGCAAACGCAATGGCAATGATGTTGATCAACACCGACTCGACAAAAAATTGAGTGATCAGTTCACTGCGCAATGCGCCAATGGTTTTTTTAATGCCTACTTCACGCGCACGTTCCATCGCACGAGCCGTTGACAGGTTTATGTAATTGATCCATGCAATGAATAAAATAAACCCTGCGATCAGTCCGAAAAAGTAAATGGTACTCTTGCTTACTGTTTCCACATCTACTCGCAAGCCCGGGTGCACATGAATATCGCGCAACGGTTGCAAGTGCAGCGCCATACTAATTTCAAATTGTTGCCACTTGGGGTTTATCCACCGATCGGCAAAGGCTGGAAGCTTTTGCTCAACATCTGCCCACATTGCTTGTTCATGCAACTGCACATAGGTAGTAAAGTTGTTGGTCCCCCACCCGTCATCGCGCGTATATTGATTGCTGAGCAACATGTTGTGCATAGGCACCAGCATGTTGAAGGTAAAGTGTGAGTTTTGCGGCACATCTTCCATCACGGCCGTTACGGTGTAGGTGCCTTTCATGCGCCCGCCCGCCAGGCTCACGGTTTTGCCCACTGCTTCCTGTGCTCCAAAGTATTTTTGTGCGATGGTATTTGTAAGCACAATAGAATTAGGATCATGCAGGGCGGTTTGTAACGAACCCGCTACCGCGCGAAAGGTGAACACCTCAAAAAAAGTAGAGTCCACCGCTAAGAGATTGTTTTCACGAAATGCTTTTGCCTCGCCTGTGGGCGATTGATAGGCAACCACGCCATGCTCAGTATGGGTTCGGATAAAATGTTTTACTTCGGGCAAGTCACTGGCCAGCGCAGGTCCAAGCCCCAGCGTAGTGACTACTACAGGACTTTTGGTTTCTCCGTTTTGGGTAATGGTTCGGTGCACCCGATAAATAGAAGCCGCATTGACATTGAACTTATCATAGCTGGTTTCAAAATCCATGTAATGCAGAATAACCAGGCAGGCACTTACGCCTAAGGCAAGCCCAAAAATATTAATGATTGAAAACGTGGGGCGCTTGCGCAGATTGCGAAACGCGAGGGTAAAATAGTTACGGAGCATGGTTGTCTGTTTATGTTTGCTGCGGGGCAGACTTACATAACAAACTTCAGGTTTGGGGAATGGTTACAAACTCAATCAAATTTTACAATTTGTGTTAGGTCTTATCATGCCATTTAAAATCCTACTCCATGATGATTTAGAAACTCTTAAGGCTGCATCTTTACATTGAAAAATCATTATACAACCATATATATAATTCAATATTGGCTTAGATGCCTCATTTGTAGTGATCATTTGAAGATCTCGTTTTAGGCCAAGAGATTTAAATAGTGGTGATAAGTAGGATACTGTATACTTGAATCTTGTTCCGTATAAAGCCCCTTTTGGCATTACTCCAACATCGATTACGCTCTTCTTTACTTCCATTAAATTAAAATTAAATATTTCCATAGCGCTAATAGCATCTAATAATTGATTAGCACTGCGCAAATAAAGGGATTCATTCCATCGAAATGTGCCCAACCTATTATTTAATGTCTTAATTAATACATCGGCATCTTCAGTAAGGGAATTTATTGACCTACCACTATCAGTATCTGGCCTTCGAAATCTTAGGGGAAGACATAATGCAAATAACCTCCGACAGAAAGACTCTTCTTCATTTTCCACCTGAAGAGTCACATCGTTAACCCAATTAAGAATGTCACTAAGATGTTTACTTTGAGATATCAATTCTTGATTTGTCTGGAATATTGTTTCTAAAATTGTATCTGATTGAGGCATGCCAGAAAGCAATAAAAAGATTTCCCGCCAACGACTTTCATATAATTTAGATGATGATAGTTCCTTTACTCGACCAGGCGCACTGAAATAATAGGCAGTTAGATATTCTTGAATTGTCAAATGTGAAAAGGAATATACTCCTTCGACACGTTGAACTAATAGTCCCTGTTGAATTTCTATTGCTTCCAATACTTTTCTACCATTAACACTTTTGGGTTCACCTAGACTGTCTTGAAGAAAATCATTGATCAATTTTAAAATTTCGGTATCATTAAAAAATATCTTTTCGTTCTCATATGCTTTTGCAGAGATTACGGCTAACATTTCTATCTCAAGATCAGAATGAAATTCCTTGTAAATTGGATCATTATGTACTCTTTTCTCAGCAGACCACCTCTCAAGTAAAATCATCAATGCTCTTCTATATAGGCTAGCTCTATTTGAAGGCAATTTTTGAGATTCATCAAAGACTAAGCAAAGAAATGTTAATAGAAGTGGAGTTCGTGCCAGCTCAAGAGTTGATAATTGCTTGTCGCCAAATAATTGAAGTATAAATTCTTCGGAAGTTACTCCATCCAAATAATCGCCAGATAAAAACCAATTTCTTGCAAATGTTTTAATCTGAACATCGCTAAATGCTGCAATTTCCACATCAGTATACTTTGTGAAATAGGTTTTATAGAATGCAATGCGACACGAAGTTATGTATCGATTCTTATCATATTTATCAGTAAAGTCTCGAATATGATTAATTACAATATCTAGCCTATCTTTTGGAACTTCATCTAATCCATCGAGTAAAAGTAATAATCGACCTTTTTTTAAAGCCTTATCAATAAAATTATGCGTTTCGGGAAATCCAAATACCTCGAATTCGTTTTGAATTAACTTGAAAAGATTAATATCCTCAGTTTTGAATCTTCTTAGTTCAATATATACTGGTAATGTTTCATGTTCATATCGACTCAAGTATTCATTGACTTCAAATGAAGGCATCGTCCAACTTTTCCTAGGCAATAAAGCCTCTAACCCAATCCTTCTTAGAAATGTAGTTTTCCCAGAACCAGGTGCCCCAAGAACATTTAAAAATTGCTCTTTATTAGCTAGTTTAATTGCATCCCTTCTTTTTGTCAAATCTATAGGAATAACTTTCTGATCTGAGGCACTGCCTCGATACATATATTCGAGACTTTCGATTGATTCAAAATTCCTTCGCCTAGACGAGTCAACTATTTCCACATCTGTATAAAGCCCGTATAAAGGGACTGGTTTGCTCATTCCAAGAACCTTGACATGGCCATGTCTGTTAATGTAAGACATAGCATATTCAGTCATTGCATTCTCAATTGTTATCTCATCTTTAAATTTCTTACCAAATGATTTCGTAATATCAATTGCAATTTTAACTGTTGCCTTTATTAGCGCTTCAGTAAGTTTCTGTTGAGTTTCGGGTTCCATTATGCCTAAATTATCCTATGGTAGTTAAAGATAGGATTTTGTTAGAGTAGCTAACAATTAAAAAATTTATAATATTAAACACCGTCTCCCTAGTTCGAGTTAGTTGCCCCACCTCGCCCTTGTTGGTGTTGCGAAAGGCAAGCTGCGGGGTTCACCAACAAGCCTTAGCCTCTCACCCCTCATAGTGAGTTAAAAATATCCAATCCCGCTCGTTCTTCTCATAAAATTTCGCACTTGAATATTTATAATCTTCCGGCCACTTGCATAGCCCGGCAGCTTCGGAATTATTGTGGATGTAATCTAACTTTTGCGCAAATACTGCTGGCGTCCACAACGGAATGCCCAATGAATTTCTTTCCCATACCTAGTACTTTCGGTCTTTGGCATTCACCATCAACTCGTTTAACATTTCTTGCCCTTGTTGGTGTTGTGCGAAAGTAAACTGTGTGGTTCCACCAACAAGCTTTAACGAATATAAAATCTTAATCCTTGCATGGTCCTTTCGTATCGCCATGCTTTTCATGCGCAGGCCATGCCGAAGCTGCAATAGTGATCGTTTGAAAATTCTCACGATTGCCTGGCGGGTGGTGACAGATTTCTATTTTTTCTGTTTCCTCTTCTTTCGATTTATCTTCCGCTTCCCCTTCAGGTTTATTTTCTTTTTCCTCTTCTTTCTCTTTTTCCTTTACAACACAATCGCCAAGCGAATCGCCATGTGCTTTATGCGCTGCCCATGCAGACTCAGGTATCGTGATCGTCTGTGGATTGTCGGTGTTGCCCGGAGGATAATGACAGATGGTAATCTGTTTTGGTTTACAGACAAAGGAAACATTGCGCGTTGCTGTGCCGGCCGAATTCTTAGCCGTTACAACAAAGTTGGCAGTCCCTGTGAATTCTATATTTGAAACCGTAACAGTACTTCCAGAGAAATCAAAAGCCACCGGAGTTCCGTTTTGCGTTACCGTGATTCCTTCCTTACTATTCACATTTGTAACGGTAGCGGTCAGCGCAGCATTACAATCTTGAACAGTAGCACTTGTTGTTTCAGGTAAAGTGATCGTTACCGTAGGTGGTTGAACCACCGGACATGTTCCTTGTGTATCGC
>JAJNPV010000008.1 GCA_021155195.1 Ohtaekwangia sp. | reverse complement strand
CCATGGAGTTACAATGTCAATTTCCGAAAGCACGTTTTGGGAAAAAGTGATCGCTCCTTGCAATAAAAACTGAAGTCAGCGTTGGCTTATAGTAACGAAACAAAACTTAATAAAACAAACGAGCAAAGGGGTCCGTTTTTTTAAGCGTTTTTGGTTTTTTTAAGGATAATAGGGATTATGATAGGAAAATAAATAATTTTTACAGCTAAAAATAATGAATTTATTCATTAGACAATGTAATAAACTAATTATAATAATTTCGATCATTTATTATTATTATTATTATTATTATTATTATTATTATTATTATTATTATTATTATTATTATTATTATTATTATTATTATAAATTATATTATTATTACTGTTACAAGTGACTTGAATCGCTTCTAAACTTTTATCTAACCATTCTGAATATTTATTTAGTATAGCCTCTACTGCTTCGACCCTGCTTTCTCTACCTCTTAGAGTCTGCTGTGTTCTCTGATCTCCATAATTATTAATAAATGATCTCAATCTATATTCCTTAATAAAATTTGATAAAGAAAGCTGTGTTCGATTGGCAGTTAATAAGTTACCAGCACAAGAAAAACCACGTTCATCCTGGGCAGAAGAAGCTGGAATCGCCAAGTACATCTTCGCGACTGGGAAAAGACAAGCAAGATTAGTTTGTTGTTTCCAAAAAATAAGAGGATCAACCACAGTCGTTGTTTCCAGTAGCTCACGCGCAAACATGAAAGAAGCTATGTGTTAATTTTATTTATAAGATAGAAAAATAAAAACCATACCCTTAACCAGATTGTAATTGGCATTTGACATGCCAGGCGATAATTCTGTAATATCCAAAAATATGTTAGCTTCAACGATCTCCCAATCATCTTTAGAAACAGGAAAATGTTTGAAAGCACGTTCTCCACGAGGAACAAAGGAAGATGCTGCTAATGCGAGTGAAGAAGAGTCATATACCCACTGAAAACTAAAAAATAAGATTTTTCAAAAGGAAGATTGACATACCGATCCTTAAGTGACTGAACAAGTATTTCAAGAAATATTTTTGCATTAAAAATGACTTCATCAGACAGATTCTTCCAGTTGGAAAGAATATTGAAAGGCATTAATGCATCCACTAAATCATCTATCTAAATAATGAGCAAGAAAAAAAGAAAAAAGAGTTCTTACCTTCTTGGGAATATAACATAATGTTGGAGAGGATTTTGTTTCACAAAATTTAGAGAATACACGAAATTTCAGTAATATTTCTAGCATTACTCTTGCTAGGTCGAATTCATCGGAAGTCAACAAGGAAACTTCATCCAGATTGGAATCCGGATTGCGACACAATGCCAGAATTTCATTATCGAAATATAAACAGTGCTCCAATAAAGTCAGATCTGAATCCCAACGTGTATCTGTTAATATGAATAAAAGAATAAAGGAAGGAAGAAGAATAAAAGAAAAGGAAGAAAGAAAGAAAGAAAGACAACCATTGTCCATGACCAGTTCCTCAAATTTCCTATCTCCATTTTTCTCCTTAACCAAGTCCGCAAATAAATTGGCTAATAGCTGACGAGAGCGCACAAGGACAACGAGATCGTGCAATTTTCTTAAAAGGAGGCGGTGAGGACTGGTTCGAAGATTTGCCGTATCGTCATCCAACACATCTCCAATAACTAATTCCAAAGTATGGCAACAACAATGAATACAATTGGATTCACCAACATGTAGCTTGCTCGCCTTCCTTTCATTACTCGCTCCATCAGTTGTTTGAGTGGCCTTGAGACAAGAGGTGGGAATCCAGTATTCGATCGCACCATTCAAAGCAATGAGAAGATTCTCGGCGGTAGAACGAGCAGATACAGGGATTAAATCTGGCTGAAGCGACACAATTTTCCAATCTGCGTTTATGTAGTTGAGAGAAAAACCAAGCCAGTTCCTTCTTCTCCTGTCGGACCACCCATCGCTCGTGATTGAGACTGATAGTGTCTCAGTTAACAGGGAAATCAGAATTTCAACCACGAATTCATCGACTTTGGGAAGGAACACTGATTCGATATCGTGTCGATTTGGTGTAGTTGGGGCTCCTAAGTAAATTAAATAACATAAAAACAATTAAGAATCCAAATAAAATTAATTTAAAGGATACCTATAATAGTATGATATTTATCAAATATGGAATCGTTCAGAGAATATCTAGAAACATTGTTGGCAACTGCCCAAGCAGTCAAGACTATATGCGCCTTAACCTGATTTGGCAAGTTTGAAGTGATAGCTTTGCGAAAAAATTTGTCGTTGTCTAGTTTCCTCTTGAGGACAATCTTTTGAGCAGCTACATAGAGAGCATCTCTTCTGGCATACAGAGACTTCGCATCACCTTCAGTGTCTCTTACCTTATTGAAGTCTCGTAACAAGGAAGAGTGTTTTTGCTCCATATGCCTCTCAATCGCGCCACTATTTGGAGCAGAAAACATAAAAAAATCTGTTTCATCGGAGTTCAAGCAGCCACAGCAACAAATCACATGATTTTCAAAAGGTTGCTTTGTTTTGGGGTTAATAGGAGGTGTGGGTGGATCTTTAACAAAAATAAATAGAGTGAGCTTTCTGGTTGTTCTTGACTTCTTCTCTAGTATCTCTTCCTTTTTTTCATCCTTTTCTTCAATCTTTGAAGCGTCAGATCTGGAAACCGTTTTTGGTTTCTTAACTGTTTCTTGGACTTTATCGTTCTTCAAAGTTAGATGAAGATTAGCGCGTTAATAGAGTAATATCATACATAATTTAATTGTTCTGATCGCTTCCTTTTTCCATCTAGTATCACAGGCTGCCCAGAGACTTTCTTTGACATAAAATTTCGTGCGACGAAACGTGCGGATTTTTTTTTATTTTCAATAAGTTAATTATTTCACGATTGATGATTTTATGTTTATTAAAACATACTAACACAATATAATGCGTCAATGGAATCCATTAGGCTTAAAAAAACGTCTTAAAGTAACGAATCCTTAATAAAACAAACGAGCCTCCAAACTCGTTACTTTAAGCCAACCCTGTCCGTGGTCTGGGAGATTGCACAAATTTCAAGCCATACAACTTCCAAATACCAACTATTTTAGGAGAGAATATTGGCTGTAATTGAGAAATATTGGAAAATTCTTGAATTTTTATTAAACTATTTTTGACTCAGACTTGACTTGTAAATGGCTTTCGAATCTTCTCTCTCTCAAGT
>JAJNPV010000002.1 GCA_021155195.1 Ohtaekwangia sp. | reverse complement strand
CCATCCTCCACCATTACCTTCCCTCTACCCCACCCCCATACATTATTCACTTTATCCCTACCCAACTCATTACTTTTTCAATATCCCTTTTTTTTTTATTTTTTACCAAGCCGCCCCCTTTACATGCCATGCTCTTGCACTGCGCTAGTTTGCCAATGAAGAGTATGATGCTGGGTTGGGTTACTTAATACTTTGGGTGAATGCGAAGTTGATTTATTGCCAAGTTGTATTTTGAGGGGTTGATTCTTCCTGATGTCAAAAACTGTATCTGGGTGTGGGCGAAAATCAAAAAAGAGAGGTGGGGAGACGGTAGGCCTTGCGGCCTCGAGGTCGAGTTCGAGGTTAATCAGAAATTATATTCAAGATTACCCGTCGTCAACGCCGTCTATCTGGAACGAACCAAGGCGTCGACACCCACCGGGACTTGAACTCGGGACCTTGGGTACCAGAGCGCGAGACCTAATGGGCTGAGCTACTTGAACGAAAATTTGCTCCGGCAGCATTTTTTGGGTTTAACTTGGGTTGGGTTGGTTTGTGTCGTCTGTATTTGGTCTAGATTGAGAGCATCATCAATTCTTAAAAATAACGTGAAATTCAACGAAACCGAATCATTGGTGTGTGCAGCGACAGAGAAATCGAACTTAAAGGGCAGGATGAGAAGTTGAAATGGCAAAGGGGCTCCAACAAGATCTAAACCAACTTCCATTCAATTGAAACATGTAGATTATGATTTAATAGAAGAAATGGAAGTGAAGCGAAAGGAAAAGAAGAACGGCAGAGGGCTGTCCATACTTCCTCCGTAGCTCCAACGGTCTGGAAGTATGGGTGGGCCTTTGGAGAAAAGTGAGCCTAGCGGCGTTGCTCAAGAACGTATTTTGGCGCCGAAAAAAGAAAAATGGCAAACGTTGAGTGTAAAATAAAATGAAGGAAGCTAGAAAAACGGGAAGCAAAAAACATGCACTTCAAAGGTCCAAATGTGGTCCCTCCAAATGCAATGAAATGGAAGAATCGAACACCAAATATTAATAAAATCAACAAATATACATGAAACAAGTCAAGAACCGAGTTTATCTAACAGAGGGGGGTCTACCCATAGATCCGGGTCGTACGACTATGGGCACCTCCAAGGTCCAAATGTGGTCCCTCCAAATGCAATGAAATGGAAGAATCGAAGACCAAATATTAACAAAATCAACAAATATACATGAAACAAGTCAAGAATCAGGTTTATCTCACAGA
>JAJNPV010000033.1 GCA_021155195.1 Ohtaekwangia sp. | reverse complement strand
ACAGTTGTTGCAACAACTGTTGGAATACTAGAGGCAATGCCTTGTTGTATTTTCTCAGCATGTTTCAACATATCTTCTGGCTCACAAAGCATGCTAACTAGACCGATAAGTGCAGAATAATTAACACCTTCAATCCAGCCGTCTTTAGGCATTGAATTCAACACATCATCAATAGAATCGACGATTGGTTGAATATTCTTGCCATCCAACATACTTAAGCCTGCTAATTTATTACGAATACCTACTACTTGATTCAAAGCCCTTTGTCCAACACGAGGTTTTCCTAAGAAACTTTTTTCGTAAGCATCACGAGCGCTAGTAGAGATTTCATTAAATAATTTATTTGCTAAATTATTAACAAGACCTTCACCGTCACCTTTTGGAACAATATTGAAAATATCAGTTAGAAAGCGGAAGCGTTTTACTGCATCATCTTTCTTTAATGTCGAACGTGTCACAATCTCACGCACAACAGGTTCATCAATACTCTCTAGGTGTTTTGCTAAATTTACATCATAGTCATTTGCAAAATCTGCAATTAACGAATTGTATTTAGCACGACATACTTCTAAGAATTTTTCCAAATCCTTCATTTCTGAAACTGGCACTACACGTGAAGAACCGCCTAATGCTGAAACACCTACTGAAGTTAATTTACGACTGATTTCCTTTTTCAAGGTATTGAATGGCTTAAGGGTTTCCGTTGGGAAAATCTTTTTGCCACCTTTGGTGATGATGCCATCGCCAGGAAGCGTTGCATTCATCTTTGCTAGATCACCATCAGTCGTGCGTTTATAGCCTGACCAAATTGCGTTATCTACGTTTACTAAGACGATTTCTTGAAAGATGTCTCTATTTGATTTACTCATGATGCTCTCCTTATTTTAAAAAAAAGAGGGCATCTCCCCTAATGGGAATAAATGCCCCATTGGGTTTTGATACTAAATCTACTATTTTGAAATGCGTACTTGCGTACACTATCTGCCTTACGGCGAGAATCCTGAAAGCGTTTCACATCGAAACTCAAAACTAAATTTCGGTGAAAAACGCCTGCAGTGCAGGCGGTAAACCAATTGGTTTAATTTAAAGAACATTATGGGCTAACGGTATGATCTTGTATTGGATGCCTTGCTTGTCTAAAGACTCACAATGTTCTTTTACGACTGGATCATTCATTAGCTCCTTTACCCGTTCATCACGCTCAGTATCTTCGTGATGTTGTGTTACTAGGTTAATTTTCATTCTGTTACTCCTTCTTTAAAAGACCCCCGACCGAGGCGCACCAAAGAAACCTTTTTAGGGCTCTTTGGTGCGCCTCGCTTCGAAGGTAAAGCGCCCCAAAGAAAGAGTTCACCCAACAGGTAAAAACTTCCTGTTAGGATTGTCAGAAACATACGGTTTAATACCGTGATTTTGAAATGATGGAGACGTACTCCATCTTTTTTGGCGATTTCTCGCACAAAAGCTAAGTTTAATTACGTATGAAAAATAGTCGTAAATATCCCTATGGGACATACGAAATGAAACTCAATTGAGTGAAGTAATTTGGAGGTAGTACAGATATTTTTTGAATATTGCTTAACTTTTTAAGTGTCTTTAAGCTCACACTTTTTTCAGTCTAATCTCAATAAAGATGACTGTCAATACATTGGAAAGGCTCCCGATAAGCATTGCTTACCGGGTTGTCCTTATTTTTCCTCTGGATTATTAAAATGATTATTAATCCATATAAAGCATGGGGCTAGAATCAACGCTACAACTATCACTAGTGCAGTTGCTGCTAATACTCTGTCCATCTTTAATCCTTTCTTGAAGCGTTATCGCTCAACACCAAGTAACCTAATACTAACAGAACTAGCGTAACAAATGTAGCAGTAACAAATGCGTACATTGTGTTTGGCAATCCTACAGAATTTATTACCTTATCAAAGGCCGGTAAACCCGACCAAGTAAAAACTCCAATAGCAAATGTTGCTAGTAACGTTGCTATATAGACCGCTTGATTTCGATTTGGTTTTTTCATAAAACTCTTCTCCTTTATATTGATAAAAAGGAGTCGCCCGCGAGGGCTGACCCCCGGGGCTTGTTATTACTTCTTACATCATTTTTACTACACGCACTTTTCCACTTTGAAGTATACGAACCCTATCTCCTACGTAGATATTAGTTATATTTTCTAGTGATTGCGTAACCGCTACATCTCTACCGTTATCTAACCTAATAATATATTCATAGGCTCTTTCACGATTAATTGCTTTAGTTGCGTAATTCCCAGCAACTCCACCTGCAGCACCTATTACGATAGTTCCCAATGCTTTGGTCGTGTTGTTGTTACCTAGTGCGTTACCGAGGATGCCACCAATTGCTGCACCTAAACCTGACCCTGCGAACTGGCCAATTTCAGATGTGCCATCAATAGTGACATCTCGCATCGCTACAACTTTACCCATTGTTACGTCTTGCATGGTTTGAGCTGAATTTCCATTATAAGTAGAGCTAGCATAATCATTTGCCATCACTACATTGGATGCGATTAATAAAGTTGATAAAAGAATAATTTTGGTAATTTTCATGGTGTTTTCCTTTGTTAATGCGAACCCATGTCCAGACGGACATGTGACAATCCGCCTGTTTAATTACGACTATAAGCCGACCAATAATTACTATTGGCTGGTTTACGTTTGTACCAACTTCTCAATGATACAGCTGCATCTGCTAACCCTAATAAACCGAGTAAAGCAAAAAGATATAACATCAATAAAATGGTGTTTTCCATTGTGACCTCCGTTCCCTTTTCCAGTCGGGGATTAGTTGAGTAACAACCTATGGGTGGAATGGTCCTTGCCTATGCAGGTAAAGACCCACATAGGCGTTTTGATATGAGAGGCTTGTGACCTCACTGATTTGGCGATTACTCGCACAAAAATGTTTCTATAATGTCTTGTCGGTACACGGCACTATAGAAACATCACTCCGAAGAGTGATGTTGAGACTAGGCAAATGCCCAAACGCCACGTTCAACCGAACAAAACTTCGGTGTTACTTGTAGAATTTGTCTAACTTTTGCTTGCCAATTCTCGTTTGATTTAAGTTTATCGGGCGCTGATTCAGAAATCTTTTTATAAAGATCGCCAAGACTTGCCTTTCCACCTAAAGCCATCATTGCGTGAGCAACGATAACTCTCCATGCACTCTGCAATCGAGCTGCTTGTGCTTTTGCCATTTCTGACAAATCAAACAAAATCGATAGTGGAGCTTTCGGTTTTTGCCAAAGAAGTAAGTACTCATGCGTGATAGCGAAATGCTTCATCTTGCTATAAGTGTTGCGGCCTGACACAGTGTTATGCTGTGCTTTAATCGCTACACTCACAAGTTCATTTGCTGGCATGCGTGTTAAACACTCTGCTTGCAATGAAGTATAAGCACCATTTTTACGAAGGTCCCCAATTAGAGTTCCGTAGTAACCACCTGGCTTAGTTGCTTCTCTTTGGTTCATTAACACCAAATGCATTTTTTCATGAAAATCTTCATGATTTGATGAGTGTGATAAGTCATCTGGATGAGGTGTATCACCCCAAACACAGCCACTGTATCCGAAGATTGTCGAATATGGAGGATGACTGTGACACATATCAACCTCTTGGCCAATCGTATCTCTAATAGAGTGCCGTAAGGCATTAAAACCAGAGTGTAGATCTAAACCATATGCAGTCAGGCCCATTTCCTTAGCTACGGCAATACTGGTACCGCTACCCATCATCGGATCACAAAAAGACTTAACATCTTTATACTGATTGAATAAAGCTTGGTAAATATGACCACTACAATTTCCACGCCAATTAGAATCACCCCATTTACCCCTTTCAGGGAAAGACAGAATACTCATTTTTTTCTCCTTACGGTTATAGCGAATACTTGTAGGTATCCACTCAGTTTTAAAATTAAAAGAATGCAGCTGCACCACGAAAGTTTTTTGCAATTAGTGCAGCAGCCATCATAGCTTCTGGATAATTGATATTCTTTCTAACACGTGGCTTACCTAAGTAATCAGTGAGCTCGCTTTCTTGTATTGATTGAGTGATGTATTTATTTTTGATACTAAGACCAAAATATTTACCCAGGCTAGGTGCTGATACGAAATCTGCAACAACCTGTCTAGGAACATCAAGGTAGGCGTAAAGACTATTTGATGTAAACCTAATCACTAATATTTTTTTATCTTCGTTATATCCAACTTCTGCGATATTTGAAGACGTTACTTTCGTCATGGCAGACATATAAGCCCCTTTCAAAGTTTGAATGTCATTGATGTGAAGAGATAATCGATGGGATTATCATTTTGAGATGCACGAATTGCTTCGTACTAATTTTGTCTTTCGACAAAAAATCGAGGTTTCTTTTTAATAAAATCTGTCACATCGTATTAAAAAGAAACCCGATAAATCGGGCTTCTTTTTTCTTTTTTAGAGACTTACAAATAACCACCTAAAAAGACATATTATCTTTTATAAACAGTTACTTACATCATTCTCAAAAAGGCACATCATCTTCGAACGAATCAAAGCCATTATTAGCAGGTGCTGGTGCTTGTTGTGGTCTTGATGCTGGTGATTGTGATTGACTAGATTGCTGCCCATCATAACCACTGCCATCGTAATTACTATCATTACCACCGCCGTTACTTTGATTATCACGATTAGAGCCTAACATCTGCATCTGATCTGCAATAATTTCAGTGGTGTAACGATCTTGGCCTTCCTTCGTTTGCCACTTGCGTGTTTGCAAACGACCTTCCACATACACAGGACGACCTTTTTTAAGGTATTCCCCTGCAATTTCAGCCAATTTACGATACATGACAATATTGTGCCACTCCGTTCTTTCTTGCTTTGCTCCTGACTTGTCTTTCCACGTATCAGTAGTTGCAATACTAAAATTTGCGACAGCTTCACCATTTGGCATATAACGAACCTCTGGATCACGCCCTAAAGTACCAATTAGAATTACTTTGTTAATCGATGCCATTTTCTTAACTCCTTTGTTGTACCAACTTACCAATAGGCTGGATAAGCTAGTTGTTTAATTGATAACCTATGAAGGATAGGTTATCACTGATGTACCTTTAAGCAAGTTTATGGATTGCATAAAGATTTTTCCAAGACGTTCCGATTTGTCTTTTCCCTGTTTTGATGACTTCGACCATATCATTCACCAAGATATTTGCGTCTTTCATAGCACGCAATAGATCCTGACCCCAGATACTTTCTTCTACGCCCTCTTCATCACGGATGACAACACGGAACTGCTCTATTTCTCTGCCGCTACTATCATCGTTCCCATCTGTTTTACTAGATGATGAAATATGACGGATAGCTTTGCCATAGCTGATTAAATAGCCTTTGTATGATTCTAGTGGCTTCTGCTTTTTAACTGATGATTCAGCTATTGGCATTTGCTCGGGTACAACAGCTTTCGCTACTGTATCCACCACAGGCTCTTTAACTTCTTCTACAACAACTGGCTTTTCTTTCAAGACGACTGGTGCTGGTGATTCAATCTTACTTACACTATCCAAAACCATCTTGGTCACTTCTTCAGTTGTATCATTCACAGAAAATAAATCTGCTGTTTTATACGTTCCCATCACTTTTGGGAGCTGAATTCGTTTTCCATGCTTGTTCTGGAAGCTTGAATTACCTACTACTACAAAACACCGTTCTACATGATTTGTATAACCTCGGAATAAAACATAACCACACTTTTTAATGTGATGACTTTTTACCCACTCGGCCATTTCATATTCTGGTACTGAAAATTGATCCATAAATGCAGTTGATACATCTACTTCACCTTCAGGTGTAATGACTTTCTTAGGTTTAAGGAGGGCGAGTTTATCGCCAACACTTACTCCAACTAAAAATGATTTACCTAAAGCTAATTTAAATACCCTTACTGGCAACGATACAAATGGCTTCAGAATCCACTTCCAAAGCATTCCTATCATGAACGCTGTAATTAACAATCCCAATATATAAGCAAAGATTGATTGCATTTTTTTACTCCTAGTTTTTGAGACTGTAATAGCCCCTGTTTTGAAATGCCTATCTTTCGATAAGCGCCCATATCGCCTCTCGGCAAATAATCTGTTCAATAATTACTGTCACTAAGTATTGAGCAGACCCCCCCTTGCGGGGGTTTCTGGGTTAAAAGAATGCTGCAGCTCCAGGAATCTGACGTTGTTTGTCAGAGATTGCTATTCCTAGCAAAATACCTAATTCATCCAACTTATCTTGAGGTACTGATAAGTCTTTGAACAAATAATTGTCTGGATTGCAGGAGATTCTTGATGTTTTTCCACCTTCATCGACCAATGTAAAAGGAACGACTTTTGAGAAAGCCATAATCAACAGTAAAAACACATAAGTGTCTTCATCCATTAATCTAAGCACCCCTTTTGTTCGCCCTTTTGCATCAACTTTGAAAATGATTTCTGAAGTCGTCGTTTTAGACGATATTTTCAGCTCTCCAAAAAGCCCAACCCCTTTGAATGAATACGTTATATATTCGCTCTCTAGTAATTTGAGCAATTCTTCAGCTTTCGGATACCAGTCATCACTTACGCTACCAGCCCATGTCGTAATGATGATGGGTGCACTGCTTGCCGCATTCATAATGACACACTAAATAGTTGTTGTTTTTGGCGTTAGATCTACACCAAACACAGATTTAACTATTTCATGAATCACTACTTTTGTGGTCGGCGTACAACCATTAGTCAAAGAACGTTCCAATGCATAATGTAAAGGTGATGTATCAAACTTTGTAGCACCACGGAAAGTAATGCACATTTGTGCCCATTTCAGTAATGTTGCTGTTGATATAGTTCTCTCTAATCCGGCACCAGATTGTGATCCTCCATCGATACTTTGATTTCGAACCATATTAGTTACACGTAATAGACCAGCAATAAATGACTCACGATTAACAAACTCACCTTCCAATACTGCAGTTGGTGATGTTTTATCTGAATTTTCTACTTTAATATTCTCTTCAGAAAACCAAAGCTTCAAATCATCATCATTTAAATCTTTGAATACATCTTCAAGTAACGCTCTCTCTTCTTTTTCATCTGGATAGTCTACTTGTAACATCATTGCGAAACGTTCTGGAACGCTTGTGTCATGAATGCTAGCAGTATTGTAATTACCACCTTCATCACCAGCTAGATTGGTATTACCAGTACAAACGATACGGAAATTAGGATGAATCTTCACAATCTCACCTTGCTTATTAGACAAAGTAAAATCGCCCATTTCTAAAATATCGTTCAGTCCTACCAAGACAGTTGGCGCCATGCGATCAAGCTCATTCACCATGAACCAGCCCCCGTTTTTTGCTGCTTGAGTCAAAGGGCCATCCATCCAAATGTAACCACCATTTTCATTTAAACCATATTGCCCAAGCATTTCTGCTAGTTCCAATTGACGATGACCTGTAATTGACCAGACTGGAATACCTAAGCGATTTGCAAACTGATTCAACACACTCGTTTTACCGCACTGCGTTGGACCATATAAATACAATGGTTTTAACATACCGTTATGCCAGGCAAGAATGTCACGCATCAAATCACGGCGAAAAATATATCCTTCTTTTTTTCGTGGAATTTGTTGCATTAGGTTAGCTTCTGATTTTGTAAACTCAAATGCGTTAGCCATGATTGATGGATTAATATCCATGCTGAATACTTCTTTAACTGATTTTTCGATAATGTTCATTTTTTTGCTCCTTGTAGTAATGGAGCATGCCCTTTCGGGAACATGCCCCGATAGGGTTTATGCAGCTATATCGAGGTCGATAAACTGCTTGTATTGAGATGGCAATTTTGAATAGACAAATCGCTGTATGATTGAGTAGTCGCAACTACAAAACACACAACAAGCCTTAAAGCTAAACGGCACGAACTCCGCTTTCACTTTCCGACCATGCCATTTGACATAGTCGTCGGCAAATATCCATTCTAAAACGTCAATCTTTTCTTCTAGTACACCATCGTACGTTAATACAGCGAGTGATTCATGTAGCAATTCAGAATGCGTAACAATGATCTGGTGATCATTCCACGTCTCCTTATGAACATCTCGTTTTATCTGTGCAACTGTGAGTTTTGTATTTAAACTATCGCTCACACGAAAAGATCTATGCTTCGTAACCAAGTCTGGGAACCCTTTTTCAAGGTACTCATCTGGCACTAGCGGTAATATCTTTTCTTGCCCAAAATCAACATCAGACCTAATTACAGGTAGCATCAATTGGTTCTCAAAGAAATTGCGTATTTCGTTCTTACTTTGCAACCTCTTCTCATACTTTTGTTTGCTTATTACTGCCTTTTTAGGTTTAGCTGTTCTCTTGCGATCTGGCACACCACTAAACAAGTTAACTTGTCTTAAAAGTTTTAATGATTTCATCATCATCTCCTTTAAGCAGCTATTTGGTTTTGATAGACCAAAGGTACTTGTAATAGGGGTAGGTTCGACGTGCGTTGACTCTTAACTAGATTAAAGCCATCTTGCATAGCCTTAACTAAGAGACTTTTTAATGAATCTTGTCTGGACTCCCAACTACTAAAACTGGATGTGCCTGACTTGATTACCTCACCATTTTTAATTCGACATTTTTGATGTGCTAAGTCACGATTAATTAAAATACATTCGCCATCTTGAAACTCCAAAATGTGAACTACTTTATTTAAACCATTTCTCAATACTGCAGATGCGATTGGTGTTCTTCCGCGCTGATGTACAGCAACATCCATGATGACGAGGCCTGAATTGGCCAATTTAGAGTTTGTCATGATTTGCTCCTAATTTACGCAGAGCAGATATGACTAGTCCCCAAAGGGCGGCTAGTCATAACCACCCCATCGGGTTTTAAAATGCGTACGAAGGTACGCGCTGTTTTTGCCTTTCGACAAAAATCCTTTTTAAAGAATAACTCTTTTTCAAAAGCTATTTTTTAACAAGGATTACCTGACCGTTTTTAGGCCAGGTATGCCTTATTTTGTTGCATTAATATTCTTGCGAATCTTTTGCAACAAAGCACGAACAACTTTCCTTGTATTCTGACTACTGGTGCTATTACGCATAAATGAATGAAACTTAACTGCAACGTCAATTGCAATTCCTGAATCACGCATTTGGCCAATAATCCTTGAGTTTAGGTTTGCTGATATTGTGCTCATGATGGTTCCTTTCTCTTAGTTAACGGGGACTCCCCCTAAATACACGGATAACATGCACTTAAGGGGAGACCCCGCTAACGCGGAGTCAGGTTAAGACTGAACGAATTCAGTCTCTTTTTCAGCTAGTAATTAGTTGCTTGTTCAATAGCAGCTTGACGACTGTCATTGATATGCTGGAATGAATCTTTCAACTCAACCATACTATTTACACCACCCCATAAAAGACCAACAACTAGAATTGCTTTAACCATGATAATTTCTCCATATGCTGTAGGTGCTGTGAACAACCCGATATAAATAAATACACCATGGTTCACAGACCCATGGCAAAAGAAAAAACCATGAGGTCATCCCATGAGGGATAAACCCTCATGGGAAAAAAGCTGATTAATTAAAATCAACTTTGGAGATATGGGGCATGCGCCGAAGCGCAGCCGCAAGCTATCGAGCCTTCTGAAAGGGTAGATAGCAATTTTTACCATTACGCAGGATCACGCCACACTAAGCCCATTAGGTCTTATCAGGGTGGTTTTTTACTATTGACTGTTTTAGCTGATTTAGCTTTTAGGCAGAAAGGTCTTGGGAGTCCCCTGCTTTTTAAGATGCTTAGCACGAAAGGCTAAACGTTCTGTGTTTTCACACAAGAAATCTAGCGACTGGATTCACTCGTTAGTATTCTCATGGACTATTTTGACTGCTTAACTTTTAACGTGTCTTTAAGCTCACACGCACTACATGACAGTATATTAATCCCATGAAAAAGTAAGTGTCAACTTATTTAATAATAATTAATAGTTTAATTTTATTACATGGCAAAAAGTGCTTTATTGTTAATCACCTAAAAATACGATTAGTGGAAAAATACTTATGCATTTTCCCATATTGCATCTAACTCGTATTTTAAAAGGAATTAAAAATGGCAGCAGCTAATGAAGAGGTAGCAAAAACTATCATTGAATCACCAGACGCAGAGTCTGTAGGTAAAGCAATACGTCGCGGCATATCAGTTTCTGATATCTTAGATAAAGAACGTGGCAACTGGCTAGAACGTCACCGTGGCGTTGTGATTAAGCGTCAAACTAGCTTAGGGCATCCCAACGTCTTTAAGACATTTGATAGATATTTCGAAAAGATGTCTCAGTATTTGTTTTTCATTCCAGTGCTAGGACGCGTTCTAGTGGCTGAAAAGAATCACAAAGATGTAATGGTTGTTGAAGAAGCAATCATTAAATCAATGAAGGCCGCCATTAAACACTTTGATGAGCGAATTGGCCAGTACCAATTAGCTATGGAAGCCCACAATATCCCAGTAGGCAACTACAATAAGTCTTATTCTATTGAGGTTAGTTTTACTTCACCATTGGACAAATTGTATTTCCAGGTATTAGAAAAGGCTGATTTATGTATGCTCCTAAACTACAACCTATGGGTTGATAATGCGCTTAATCCAGATTATCAAAAAAATGATGCTCATCGTACTGAAAACGAATGGGAAGTTAAGCGTTTAATTAAGAATTGTAATTATCAAGTAATTATGAATTACCGAAGATTGCTAAATCACATTAACCGTGACCAACGTGTCACACGTGAAACTAGCAACATTAAACCTACTGCTACCAATGATGTTGCAGAATCAGCTGATGCCGTTACAAAACCAAAAGCATCCAAAAAAACCAAGACTGAAACTGCACCTGAGTCCTTAGTTGCCGCATGAGTCTCAATCCAAAGCAAAAATTAGCCGTTGCCTGTGACGACCACTGCCTTGTGGTGGCCTGTCCTGGCTCGGGTAAATCTAAGGTTGTTGTAACAAAAGTTGAAGAAATATTACAAAAGCAACCTGATGCAAAGATTGTTGTTACTACTTTCTCAAGGGAAGGCGCAAACGAATTACGGGAGCGTCTATCCTCTCCTAGAGAAAGCGAAGGTTTACCCCCCCTACTCACTCCTGAGCAAATGAAACAAGTCTTTGTTTCAACATTTCACTCTTTAGCCCTAGCTCATCTTAAACGAGAAAAAATTTCTATAAGAATTGCTAAAGATACTAATGAATATCTTGTACGTGCTCTTGATAAATTAGGTTTAGGCTTAACACTTGAGGAAGCTCAAGTCTTATTACAAAAAGCAAAAACTACCCCTTTTTACAAGCCTGAATCAAACTCTACAGGAATGATCTACAAGGCATATCAGGATATTTGTAAGCGTAATAACGTAATAGACTTTTATGACATCATGAGTCTATCCTTAGAGCTAATTAGTAATGGCTCAATGCCAATCCTCAATGCTACGCATATGTTGGTTGATGAATTTCAAGATTGCGATGAAATCCAATATCAATATTTAATGGCACACGTAAAGTCCGGTACCGTTAAAGTGACTGCAGTTGGAGATGACGATCAGGCAATTTATGCTTTTCGTAACTCATTAGGATATGCTGGAATGATTCGTTTTGAAGAGGAAGCACGTGCTGTTCGTGTCGTTTTAGATACGAACTATCGCTGTAAGAAAGAAATTCTTATTCCTGCAGAGAAGCTTATTAAACTCAATGGCAATCGGATGGATAAAAAACTTAATGCTGCTAGAGGCTCTGGCGGCAGTGTTAAGGTCAGTAGGCATGTCTCTAGGGATGCTGAATCTAATGAATTAACCAAACAGATCATTGAAACCAGCTTTAACGCTGATATTGATTTCTTTTATGAAAATAGAACAGCTTTTCCACCTTCAATAAATGGCAAAGAGTGGGCTGTTTTAGCGCGTAATAACCGTTTATTAGAAAATATTGATGCTTACCTAAGAGAATTTTCAATCCCTACTGTAAAGAGCTTTAAATCAGTCTTTGAGCAAATGCCCGTCACGTTGATGCTTTCTCTAATGAAATCTGTAGGTTCAAAAGAGAAAACTAATATCGAACTTCTATTTCAATGGATGGGTTTAGATGCTCCTGATATAGCAGCTTTTTATGAACTGTCTAAAAAAGATTATTCAAAGATATTCGATAGAAAATTTACTGACAATATCAACACTGAAACTCTTTCTAAACACGGCTCAATAAAAATTAAGAAATTTATTAATGAATTGAATGGCTGGGTGAAAGGTGCTTCAAGAGCAGATGCAGACAGAATTGACACTGTCGTAGCATCAATTGGTCTTTGGATGAGTATGCATAGTAAGAAAAACATAGATAAAGAGCGACTTGGCACAGCGATGTCAGTTCTACTTAAAGTCAAAGGCAGCTTGGCCGAACGTGTTGCATTTGTTAGTTCAAGCAGCACAGCTAATGATGGCGAAGGTGTTCAGTTAATGACTATGCACGGTTCAAAGGGTTTAGAATTTAATAACGTCTGGATTATTGCTGCAGAGTCAGAAATCATCCCATCAACATCTAACATTGTCCTTACTCCAGACATTGTTGATGAGGAACGCAGGCTTATGTATGTGGCAATGACACGCGCTAAAGATAATCTCTACATTTCATCTACTGCTAAAGCCCCCGCCTCCTCCTTCATCAAAGAAGCTAAATTAGCTTGATTCATATTTGCTACCAATAATCTATTATTGGTAGCCATTTACATAGAAATCCCACACCTACATTGGCTACTAGATAGCTACCGTATATTTTAATTTATTCTTAATATTAATAAAACATCTTTTTCGTTAACTTATTGATATACAGTTGCTTTCTAGTATCTAGTTAGTATCTAATAGATACACGTTAGCTTTCTATTATCTTTTAGGTATAGGTTTACTATCTGTTAGCTTTCTAATATATTTGTAGTATCTAGTAGCTTTCTAGTATTTATAGGTAATCTGTTAGCTTTCTACTTTCTTTTATCTTTCTAGTTGATATCACAAAGCTTTCTGATATATTATTGACATCTAGTAGCTACCTAATATCTTTTTAATGATTTTATGAATGTGATAGCTATCTAGTAGCTACCAATTAACAGGAAAAAGGACAAAGAACATGCCAACCATCGTATTCATTTCACCTAAAGGTGGTGCAGGGAAAACAACCTCAGCACTAGTGCTAGCAACACAGTTAGCGAAGAAAACCGATGTAACAGTGATTGATGCAGACCCTAACCACCCAATTGCAAGCTGGGCGAGTGGTGGAAATAAACCGGAGAGAATGACAATTGTTTCTGACGCAGATGAAAATACGATCGCAGACCGAATTGAAGATGCTGCATCTACAGCACCAATAGTGATTGTAGACTTAGAAGGTACTGCTTCTAAGATTGTAGTAATGGCTGTAGCAATGGCAGATTTTGTCATTATCCCAACACAAGGGTCTGAGTTAGATGCTACTGAGGCTGGTAAAGCATTAAATGTAATTAAACAGCATGAAAAAGCAATGCGCAGAGTGAACGCAGATTACAAATTGCCATTCAAAGTGTTATTAACTCGCACTAATGCAGCCATTCGCGCGAGAACTCTAACTCATATACAAAACTCGCTAACGTCTGCAGGTATACCTTTATTTGCAGCTGAGATGAATGAGCGTGAGGCATTCAAAGCTATTTTTAGTTTTAGAAAACCATTAGAACTGTTGGACCGTTCTTCTGTATCAAACGTAGATAAAGCCATCGCCAATGCAGAAGCATTTGCTTTGGAAGTTATTAACGAGATCAAGAAAATATAGGAGGTTATATGTCGAACGATGACAGAGTAAACTCATTTGCAGATATTGGTGATTTGCAGTTCGAGCCGAAAATTAAACCAAAACAGAAACCAAGCAAAGATGTTGTAGACAAGGTGTCAGAACAGACTGGTTTTGTAAGCAGACAAGCAAAACCAGAAAAGAAGCGCAGACGATACAGGACAGGGCGCAACGTACAAATCAATATCAAAGTTACGCAATTGGCCCATGATTTACTGTATGCACTTGCTGACGAAGATGAGAATAACCCAGAAGTACTAGGCGACACATTTGAGCAAGCATTGGTAGCTTTAAAAGAGAAGCGTGCAAAGCAAAAGAAATCTACTAAATAGTACTAAGTAGCTACCTAGTAGCTTTTATATATTATTGTTTTATATATTTTTTAATAAATATAATAGAAACTTGCATCAATAAAATCTTGTGATACTTTGAATTATTTGTAATAAATGGATACGTATTATGGACAAAAGACTATCAATTGAAGACTTAGGTTCTCTTAAAATGGTGCATGAAACAATGGTTAGACTTGGGTTGCCTAATTTGAGCTCTGAGACATTAACAGCAGTAGGTAAACAAGAGCGTGATGACTTTAAAAAAGCCATTGTACGTATTGCAAATAATGAAGATGGAATGAACGAACACCGTTCTTACATCCAAAGTGTCACATCTTTACTATCTGGCGCGGTAATGGGTGCATTAACCGCACTTGGTTATGCAAACGTATCACGTGAATGCTTGATTACTCTTGGTAAAGAGTGCGGTATGGAGTTCAGAGAGAAGCTTTCAGGCGCAACCAGGAATGATTTTGAATCTGTTCAATGGATTCAGAAAAAAATGACTGATTATGGTGCCGGTACAAGTGAGTACAAAAACATACAGAATCAAACTGCCAGCAACCAGCAAAGGCCTGTGCAACATAACAGCCAAGCTAACAAAACAAATGTGGCTCAACACCGCGAACCATCTTCACAGCAGCCATATACGCAAGCACGTCCTAGTAATAACACTAACCAAAGTAGTGCAAGAGACTATCAACAAGCAAGCCAAAGAACTAATGAAGCATCAAGTACCAAACAAGCTTCAAAACAAAGTTCTCAATCCAATAGTGAACGTGAGTTTTTTACAATGACGTTTTATGGCGGGAAGTCGGCACTTTGCTTTAATGCCACAGAGAAGGATGGTGAGCATTCTATCAATCTAGATGGCGGTAATAAAAAACCCAACCAACCTGAAGGGGGTAGGGCGATTGATTGGAGCGATAAGATCGTATTTGGATTTTCAGCTGAAGAGTTAATTCAACTGGCTTGGGTGTTAATGGGTATTAGCAAAGGTTGTAAATTTTCAGGTCACGGCCCATTACACGATAAATCATTTCAGTTTGAACTCCAAGCAAAAGGCTTTTTCTGCTCGGTATCGGCTAAAGACAAGTCTCCTAGAGCTGTGCCCTTATCTTTCTCTGCAGCCGCACGGTTAATGTTTTTAGTCTCCAGACAAATTCAAAAGAATTATCCGAACATGTCGGTCACTGAAGTACTGACTATGTTAAAAATGATGGCAGTTCCTGCGCAGAAAGTGGCAAACGGTTAGTGGATGATATTGTTCATGTGAATGAAGATGAAAAAGCTTTTGCTAGATTAGAAAAGCTAGGCATAACTACGCATGAACAACTGCTTCTTCATCTCCCAAAAGGCTATCTGGACTGTAGTAAATTTTGTGACAGGGTGGAACAGCTGTTCTGCCCTGATGAAACAAGAATCTATAGGGTAATTGTTACCAGCCAGCCTGACCTGAAAGGGCTTAAGCCGCCACGTCTTGAATTCTGGGTCAAGGATGGTTCTGAAATGCCGGTAAAGATCACGGTGTTTGGCTTGGTTGAACCATGGAAGCGTCTTTCTGTAGGCAGTATCGTATTCATTCGAGGTATAGCTGGCACATGGACAAACAAGTTTAAGAAAACTACTGAAGTTGTCATCAACTCCCCGGAGCTTATTGATCCTGATGATATTGGGAAAATTGTGCCTTTATATCGGGGTAAGACGGGAGTTGTGTCTGTTGATTACATCACCAGACAGGTAAGGCAATTTCTACCCAAGATCAGCTCTACAGTTGATTATCTGAACAGGTATTTCGGCGGTACAAGCGAGCAAGAAATTTTAAAGAGATCCAAAATCACTGCATTCAAGTCTCTGGCTGAGTTTGTTTACGCCTTGCATCACCCTAAGGATTTACTGCAAGGCATGGATGCTCTGGATGCTGCCAGAAGGATTGCTGCATTCGAAGTGGTCTGGTCATCACAGAAACGCGCTATGGCGCGACCAAATCCTAAATCAGTGATACGCATAGACGACAGGGTTTTAAATTCGATGGCGGCTCGCCTAGGGTTTTCTTTTACGCAATGTCAAAAGAACGCTATCCATGATATTTCAGAGGGTCTCAAAAGACCTTCTCCGCTCAACATGCTACTCAGTGGCGATGTTGGGACAGGTAAAACTGCCGTTTTTGGTGTTTGCGCTGCAGCTGCACGCGCCGCAAACGCTCATGTGGCGATTTTAATGCCAAACCTGCTACTTGTGCATCAAACTGAAGAGAAATTGCGTCTGTGGTACCCTAAAATGAATTTGGTGAGCATTGTTAGCGGTTCTTCTCGCCCTGACTTTAGTCAGAATCCTGTTGTCATAGGCACAACGGCCATGTTCTCACGCATCAAAAAAGCTAAGTGGCATGTGGATTTTCTGATAGTTGATGAACAGAACAAGTTTTCTGTAACACAGCGCGAAGAATTAAGGTCTGATTATACCAACGTTCTTGAGGCAACTGCGACATGCGTACCGAGAACGGCTGCCCTGGTGATGAATAGCGGTATGGATTTGACTATTCTCCAGGAAACCCCTTACAAGAAACGGATTATTTCTCGAATCGTTACACATGCAGAGCGTAATAAACTAGTTGAACACATGAGAAAAGTGATGGAAAGCGGAGCACAGGTTGCCATCGTCTATCCGAACGTTAAAGTGACCGATAAAAACCTGGAAGCTAAGGCTAAAGCAGATTCCGAGAATAAAAAATACTATGGTGCTAATGCGAAAAGTAGCGCTGAAGATGCTTTCACGCACTGGAGCAAACTGTTCCCTGGTAAGGTTTGCCTTGTTCACGGCAAGATGTCTGATGAAGAAAAGATCGCGCTTATTAACGATTTGAAATCTGGAAAATATCAGGTCTGTATCAGCACAGTATTGATCGAAAGCGGTTTACATGTCGACGGCCTAATGTCTATCGTCGTGGTAAATGCCGGTCGATTCGGTGTTTCTCAGCTGCATCAGATCCGGGGTAGGGTAGCGCGCAATGGCGGTACCGGTTATTTCTTCATGTATGAACCAAACGAGATTGATGAATCTACAATGCAGCGACTAAAAATGCTGGAAGCTGAATCTAACGGGTTCAAGCTTGCAGACATGGATATGGAGTTACGAGGGTTCGGTGATTTGGCTGAAGATGGAATTAAACAAAGCGGGGTGGTTAGAAGTTCCGTCTTTACCAACATCAAAATTAGGCCCTCGGATTTGAGAGAGATTTTAAACACTGATAAAAAATAGCTATGCTTTTTCTACGTTATATTTGATTGACAACTTCAAATATTGCTCCCTTGCATACTCACCTTTGGTTTTTTTTATTCAGTTTGCAGGGGGAATAATTTATTTTTCCTATATAGATCATAAAGTTAAAAAACATGCGCAAACGAAATTAGTGCTTTCTATAGTAAAAATTGCAACCCCGCAGACTCTCACTTTTCATTAGGTTTCAACAATAAATGTGTGTACTCACTGTCATTGTAAGCATTTAATTTACTATATATTTACAATAAAAAATACTGTAATTATTCATTACCGCTATTGATATACTCATGATCCCGTAGAATCTAACTTTACAGGCGTTTTTTCACTCATTCCGTATAAAATTAATTCTGTAAGTTATTGATATATATAGTATATTTATATTTATGTTTAAGATGACTTATCAATCCCGTAGATTCTCACTTTACTGCTTGCTTTCCCTTGTTTTCTCACTCATTCCCGTACATACTCACCTTAATCCCGTAGACTCTAACCATAAAAGTTTGCCAAAAAAAACACTTCCCTTATACTCACACCTTACACTTCCCATAGATTCTAACTTTTTTCCCCTGCATACTCACTTTGATCCCGTAGAGTCTAACCTATAGATTAATAACTATATGATTAATATATATAAATTAAGTTTTAATATTATCCTTGTAGTAGTTGTTTTTTGTTTTTATTAAATAACAACCACAATGAAAACTATAATAAAACTATTAAAAAAATAAATTAAATAGAAAAGTGAGTATCATGTTTACATTTCTAACTTTTGGTAGTAGAGTGAGTAACAATACAAATTAACTCACCTTTCTGTTATGACAAAAGATTCGGAAAATGATGGCAATAACCACGAAATGATCCTTAAAAAAGGACATGAGTTTGTTCATATTTCTAATCAGATCAATATCACACAACGTAAGCTGTTGAATGTACTTTTGTACAACGCTTATGATTCTCTTCTCACACAGGAAATCCATTCAGTCAGTATTCCAATGCTCGTAGAGTTAATGGGGTACGATTCAAACAATTATGATTTTCTGAAAGAGGCTTTCCGTAAGCTTGTAGACTTGAAGTTTGAATGGAACATACTAGGCGATAAAGGTGAAACCTGGGGTATTGCAACAGCTTTAGCTCAGGCTGAAATAGAAAATAATATTTGTAAATATTCTTACGCACCCAAAGTGAGAGAAAAAATGTTTAATCCGGAAATATATGCAGCTATCGATTTGCGTATCCAGGGTAAATTTAAAAGTAATTACGCATTGGCAGTTTACGAGAACTGCTTAAGATTCAGAGGCCAAAAGAAAACGATCTGGATTTCATTACCCATTCTTCGCCAATTGCTTGGGATTCCAGAGACAATAGTCGAATTCAAGATATTAAACCGCGACATACTTAAACCAGCTGTAGCAACAGTAAACGAGATTTCCAACATCGAGGTAGAAACCGAGTTGCAACGTGAAAATCGCAAAGTGGTTGCAGTTAGATTTCTTATCAAAGAAAAATATCAATCATTGCCTGATTTGACTTCTGCAGGAATTGAGCTTGACCCAAAACTGATAAATAAGCTAATGGAATTTGGATTAAGTGAGAAACATGCAAAGACAGAAGCGACATTAAGGACGGAAGAGTACATTACAAATGTATTGAACTATGTAGAGAATAAAGTTAAAAGCGGTAAAGTGAAAGATGTGCCGGCTTATACAGTAAGAGCCCTAAAAGAAGGCTGGATGGATATAGAAACAAAATTCAGTAGGAATAAAAAGGCGCTAGAAGAATATAAAGAGCAAGCTATAAAGTATGATGCAGAACTTAATGTCTTAAAAGCAGCTTTTTCGGATTTCAGAAAGAGTAGAGTGGCTAATGTTCGTAACAAATTAACTCAAGATGAACTTGATGAGCTATCAACGGAGTTTATAGCTGGTTTGCAGCCACATGAGAGAGATATGTATAAAAGGAATGGTTTTGACAGCGCAATCATTCAGAACATATTCAATAAATTCATTACAGATAGGTATCTCACCAAACCAGAAGAGGTGAATTTTGAAGAGTTTGTTAAATACAGCAACTTCAATATGCCATTGATGCCAACACCTCCAAAAAAAGTTCAATAGCTGTATCAAGACAATATTGCTCTTTCAGTGCAATAAGATAACGAGAAGAAGATGATAGGCGCCTTTCGGCAGCCTATCAATTAAACCAAACTTTGGTGTAATCAACCAACTAAAACTTGATTACCCCAAAATTTACTCGTTACACCATAAACACTATCAATTGAATAGCTCTTTGTGTTATCCAAATATGCGTTGAAGCTGTCATATTCAGTTTTCCCATACTGAGCATTATTGAAATTGATTGTTAAAGGTCTTAGCAACTCCATTTCAATCATAGAGCCTGCACCATTCCATGAGTCGAATAACCCTACGCAATTACCTGCAGGAAAAGTAACTTTCCCTTTGTAACCTTCCAAATCGCTAACATTAAACATTCCTACGAAAGTTAATCTGTTGCAGTTTGAAGTAGTGTTTTCCATTTCAGAAACCAGAGCCTCGTAGGACACGTATTCCTTACCATCACGCGCTTTGCGATTAGGCCAGGCACCGGTACATTCGAGGTTATGTGCGAGCAATACTTTCTTTAACTTAGCTGGGTTAAGATTCAGCACATCGATGATATGTTTTAAGAAATTATTCATAATACATAAAAGCCGCAATTCAAAATAGCTAATAAAAAAGCCCCAACCTAAGGTCGGGGCTTTTATTTTTGACATTGCGGTTACGTACAGAAGTGATATAGCTCTCTTCTTGCCGCGTAAAATCCTTCTTCCCAATACTCTTTAAGTTCAGAGCATGATGCGATAAATTTTGGTAGAGCTGGATAGTTTCTTTATGCAGAAAACAGGCTTGTTAGGTTAATAAAGGCATCCTTAAAGGATGCCTTTATTTTTGAGTATATTATTAAAAAAGCGTATACACCCCTACATTTTTTTCTGAATTATTACTAAGTTTCGGTTGAGACCACTCAATCATTTTGGAAAGTTGAATAGGGCTAACTGAACCAGACCATAATGCTTTGGTACCTCTTTTTGTTGAATTAATCTTTATTTGTAAATCAGACTGAATTTCAACAATAGTCGTAGTGCCAAACTTATGTTTTGGTAATACTTCATCACTTTGCAAATTTTTAAAAACTTGGCCAACATAGAACTTGTGACTGTTCATAATGTTTTGCTCTAGTATCTTTGCATTTCTTTTTTCAATTAACTTACGACACATATAGATTTCGTAACCAACCATACAGTCAAGTACCTGAACAGCTGTCGGTACAGATGAGTAAGAGTTATATTTACCGCCTGTCGCAACCTCACCAGTGCCATCAGAAACAATCATTGAGTAACTGGAAGAAACACCGATTCTTTCAATAATTGCATAATGCCCACGTGGTAAAACTTTAACATTACTCTCTACATCTTTTACCATCTGGTGATAGTTTTTAAGAAAGTCTTCAGTGGTTTGATCCATACTGAAAATTCCTAAGAAAACAGCCTCACAACCAAAACCATTCATATTATCAAGCACGTATTTCTTAAAATCGCTTTCATAGAATATTTCTTGGTTAACTGCCGCCTCAGCTGCTAAAACCATTGCTTTGGGAAATTGATCTAGACTTGAATATTTCATTTTGTGCTCCTTTTGAGAACCAGGGAGCGATATTCACTAGGAATATCGCTATCCCCAGTGGGTTTTAAAATGCGTGAATTACCACGCGGCATTTAACCTCTCGGTTAAAATTCTTTCCATAAAGCCATGTACTAACAAGACGCTATGGAAAGACCACCGTAAGGTGGTCTTTTGTTAAGTCGAACGAGTCAATGTAAACCAACTCGACTTATTTTTGCTAAATCACAGTTTGTTAAGCTGCAATTTTTGATAAAACAACTTTACAATTTTCATCTAACTTAAGCTCATATTTATTTCCAACAAACTCTTTGTACTCACCTAGAAAAACTGTGTTGAGTAGTTGCTGCAACGAGTGAATTTCATCACCTGTGCGCAACATGTTCACATATAAGTCTAACGCAGTAGCGTCTTTCTCATGTGCTACGCCATCATATTGTTCATTGGACTCATAACTAGAGCCTTGCATTACAGCACTACTGCCAATTTCATTTGCATTTGCAGGAATCAATAACACGCCATCTTTAGTTAAGACAGCTTCGTCATCTACATTGCAAACATGAACTTCACCTTTTTTGGTTGTATATGTAATGGTATAACTATCACATAATTCAACTTTGTAAGAGCTATAGTCCAATTGAATAAAGCCAGTCTTGCCCGGAGAATTGCTTTCGACTTTTATGTTGTCATTATTGATGTGATGTACGAAAGGAGAAACCCAGTGTTTTTCTATGAGTTCCTCTTTTTTCGTATAACCAAAACCATCAATTAACGACCATCCCATTTTCCGAGCAAAGATCCAAGCTGCAGCGCAGTTATTCTCTTCATCCCAGGAATTAAGCTGTTCAATAACACATAAATTTGTCTCGCCCGAAGCAACTTGTGCATAAGACAAAGACTTATTTTCATTAACTGAAGAAACTACATCAGCTTCTGAATAGCAAGTAGGTTGCTCATGTGCTACATGACCATAAAAGTAGTTAGATAGATTTACGTCACTTTGGTATAAAACATCAGAACCACCAATGATTGCCAATGCATATCCAACTAATTCCCTTGTTGCAAATTTTTCAGGAGGTAAGTCTGCTTTAAATTTTAATAAACGGTTTAAATGAATCTGGTTAATCGCAGTTTTGATTTTTTCCAGAACTACAATTTCATCTACGAGTTTATCTCTATCAGGCAGCCTAGCGTTAAACAATGTTGAGTCTAAGTGAATCACATCTACACTAGTTCGATCCCAACGTCTGTTGTCATAGACTGGTAATCCTTGTAAGTAGACCACCATATAGTCATTGATATCTCTATGAGGCGAATTAATTACATCGCGTACATAAATATGTCCAATATCTTGCACTTCAACATAGTTTCCATTTTCAGTATTAAGGGCAAAGTTACTGAGCAATTGCTCACCGTTGTAATACACAGGAATTGCAAATCCTTCAGCAAGTCGCTTAAGTGCTGATTCAACATCAACTTTACTTAACTTAAAGTTAAATAAGGTTACTGTTGTGTATGTGGCATCTTTTTTATCAGATGTTTCGTATACGTTCAAAGCACCGCCAGACAATATTTGCGTAGTATTACCTTCAATGTAGCGGCCATTACTTTCAATATATATTTCTTCAGCTTGATAAAGACAGCTTAAGAAACCCATTCCGAAAGGACGCTCATTTTTCTTAATATCAGCGTCCCATCCAGATTCAGCAATGCTGAATAAGTTTTGGAAGTCGTCAATACCTTTACCATCATCTGAAATCCTAAGCGTAGTATCATCTATTGAATCCAATACGACTTTGGTTGCTCCAGCTCTACGACTATTCTGTAAAAGCTCACCGAGTAGGGTGGTCTTATTACTGAATGAAAACTGAAGATTAGCTAACAGATTATCTTGGTTAATTTTGATTGCTACAGAATTTTTGTTGCTCATTTTATTTCTCCTAAAGTTAGGCAGAGCAACACCCAAACGGGAGTTGTCCCCGCCGATTGGTGGTTTTTTAAAATGCGTGAATTACCACGCGGGTTTTAGCCTTTCAGCCAAAATTCTTTTCGCAATATTCTCTATGTATCGTAAGGACATTGTGAAAAGAACCCCCAATCTTGATTGGGGATGCTTTGTCAGCAGAGTGTTAAGCTCTACCTTTATCTATAACATCATTGATGTCTATTTCATATTCCGCTCCAAGTCGTTCAAGCAGATGATAGGTAATATCGCTACCGCCTTTAAGAGATGTTAGGAATAAAGCCTCACATTCCTCTACGGTCGCTTGTTCACTGAACTCATCACTGTTAAAGAAATTAAAAAATTCCTTACGCCAGTCGGCTTTGTCTGTTGACAATTTATCATCTACTACTTCAGCGTAATCTAAAGCTGATTTAACAGACTTTGGGATTACATCATTACTAATGCCACTGTCTAATGCGACTTTTAGTAACTCCTGAAGTGCTATCTTTAGCTGACTTCTACTCGTATGAATTGCGTAATATTTCATTTTATTGCTCCTTTATTGTTACGGAGCCGCCCAACATGGGAGGCCCCATGTGGGTAAATTTATATATGAAGATTCTTTGGTTAGTGAGCAGCCATCAGTAATTCTTGATTAGCTTTTAATATCTCTCCAGCAGTGGCCACGCGAAGCATATGTGGTCTTCCGTTTGCAAGATAATCATTCACACCATTAAACACTCTAGGAATGATTGAATTGGTATGTAACACCCAATTAGTCGAAGTATTTTGTTTACTAAGAACATAATTGGAGATTGACTGAATACCTGTCGGTGTGACGCACAGCTCTGCCACGACCTTTACTACAGAACCATCATTTCGGTTATATAGTTTTTCAATTTTCATTTTTTTTAGCTCCTTTTTAAATTGCGGAGCTTCCGATGGGAAGCCCCATCGGGATTGGAATATAACAACTAATCTGCTACTGGTACGTATTAACCTGGCATATCTTCATTCACGTCCACCTTGCGGGTTTGACGTGTAACAATTAAGTCTCTGTCAATGCCATGTTTAAATGCCGCAAGCAGCACATCCATTTCTGTTTCATAAATATCAGCATCACAGTCAGTGAAGCCATATCCAAATTCAGATTCATGGATGTGAATACCAACTGCATTCAACTTGTTCAGCATTTCCAGACGGGCAGTTTCCTGAATGTCGATACCCGTTAAGGTATAAACATCATCCCATTCAAGATCGCAGTTACTGCATCTGACTGACTGCCAAACAGTTCTAACATCGAGATTCACTTCTGAAAAGGTCTCAATATTATCTGAATGGCAAGCTGGGCAGTTGCAACCGTTATATTCTTTTACTATAGATTTTTTGATTTGGTTGGTACACATTTTAATGCTCCTTTGGTAAATGGAGCACGCCCCATAGGGGAACATGCCCCGATGGGTTAAATGAACAAATTACTCTAAGTAATACTTAGCTCGACCAGGGGTGAATTTCCCTGACCACGTCAGTCCGCGATCAACTGCAAACTGCCTAATTCTTAATTTAGATGATTGATTTGTATTTTCTTTATGTAGCTTGCAATGTTCATCCTCTACTGCAAGCAGAAAGGCAATATCATTGATTGCTACATCGAGCTTTTCTTTAAGCCTCTCACCGTTTGCAATGCGCTTGCCTATTACAGCAGCACATATAGTAGCTACGATGGTTGCAAAGACAGTTCCTGCAGTCGAGATCATTGCTGATTGTACTGAGGGGTCAGACCAGATAATCATTTTATGCTCCTGTGTTATACGGAGCATCCCATACGGGTTGCCCCGTAGGTTAATGAATGTGTTACTAATTGAAATGCAGACTCTTGGCCTGCTCAAGCGAATTAACGCTATGTGTAATGATTATCCATGCAAATACTTTTGGTTGTCAAGCTGGAAATTACTCGCATCCATCACTTGCAAATTAGGCATTGGCTCAAAGAAATAGTAACCTTGTGATGCATCAATCCCAATATCTCTCACAATGCGGAATATATCGTCATTAGATACGTACTCTGCGATTGTTTTCATACCTAATTCGCGAGCTAGATGCGCGATATTCTGTACAAATAATTTGGCATTATGATCGTTTTGGATATTTCTGATCAAACTTCCATCAATCTTAATCGTATCCACATTCAATTTAAGAAATTGCTCAAAATTGGAATATCCAGAACCAAAGTCATCGATAGAGAATTTACATCCGATTGATTTAAAGCGTTCAATAAATTGTTTGGTTTCCTCATAGTTTTCGATGTTCTCACTCTCTACTATTTCAAAAACAACCTTACCTCCCATATGGTTTGTTAGTAGGATATCTTCAATTTTCTCTACTAATTCCTTGTTCATAATATCTTCTGTAGAGAGATTGATACTTACAGGGATGTCCTGATCTTTAAAAATAGCGCAGACTTTCTCTACCATCATGATGGTTAGCTGGGTATACATACGCATCTTCTTAGCCATGCTCAGAAATGCCATTGGTGAATGAACTGTACCGTCTTTCTCAACCAGGCGAATGAGTGCTTCGTACTTAATAATCTCCAATGTTCTGTTATCTACTATAGGATGGAAGTAGGGCACAAATCGGCTTTCTTCGATTGCAGATTTAATTAGCTTGTACCACGACACATTCCCGGCATGATTTGATATTTGTGTAATATGTTCATAAACGACAATTTTTTTACGCGTAGCCTTAGCTTCTTTCACAGCGCTAACTGCATGTTCCAGAATCCTATTTGACGGCCTAGCAATACCAGCAGTAATACTGATTAATATTTCGATATCATTGATTAAGAATGGATGTTTAGCTGTAGCATTAATTGTATGCTCTATGAATGCGTAGAAAGGCTCAAGCATCAAAGCATCATCCAAAAGAACTACGAATTCATCGCTCGACATTTTGTATATATGCATTCCGGTTAGAGTTGACACTTCACCTGTAAGCCAGCGTGAATAAGCTAACAAAACTTTGTCACCTATATCAGTTCCATATACATCGTTAATATCTGTAAATCTATCTATGTTGATGATCGCTAATAACACATTGTGGTTTTTAGATAATCTATCGATAAGTGCGACTCTGTTAGGAAGACCTGTGATTCTTTCAGTAGTTAAGTAATGCTGCAATTCAGCACGCTGTTTAAACGCATTGACTGCAAAGCCAATGTCACCAGCCAGCTCCTCTAACATCGTGATCTCTTTTTTTGTAAAACCCTCATTGCTGTTTGTGTAAATGCCAATTACACCAATTGGTTGATTATCTATGTTTGCAATCAAAGGTAAAGCAATAAAAGAACCTTGAACTGCATGTGCTGATAGAGTTTGCCATTGGTACAAGTGCATCTGTTTTGACAGTTGGCTAACCACGATACTTTTACCTAGTATTATTGCCTGAGCTATAGTGTCCTCATACACTTCAGACATATCTGAAAGCTCTATACCCACAGATAACTCACCTATACTTTCAGCAGAAATTGCTTGTATAACGATTTTGTTGTTCTCTGATAGAGCAATCCAGCATGAGCTATAACCCGAATGTCTTGCAAGACGGTTTGCACTTTTTCTCAGTAAATCTTCGGTCGTGTGAGATGAAATGAGTAAATGATTGATGTCACCAACAGTAGTCATAATTTCAGACAAGTAAAGCGTCTCATCAAGTGAAGCTTGCAGTTCATTCTTCTTACTTTTCAATTTCTCAAAAGATACTGTCAACGTATTATCAAGCTCAGTAAGCTCAGTAATAAAGTGTTTTTGTGCAAGTACACCAGCATTTCTTGCATGGTTGGTAACCTTCTCAAGTGGTCGTATGAGCAGAGTACGCATAAAAATAAAGGTTGTGTAGGAACCCAAAACAACAACAAACAATACTAAAGAAATGTAGAAGATTGCGACTTTAGTTAAATGTGCATTTAGATATTGTTCCTGCACATGCATCAATATCAGACCATTTTTCTTTATGCCATCTTCTTGATAGGTAAACTTGCGTGAATATTTGTAATGCTCATTAAATATCGCAGTATGAATTTCCTTCACGGAGACATAACTGCTATCGATGGACTTCCCCTTTAATGGCCGTGATGATGAAACAAAAATAGTTTGCCCATCTTTCGACAGAGATACGCTGTCAATTGACTTGATCAAGAGTGGTTTAAGATCAATAATTTTTTGAATTTCATGGACTCTGCCACCTTCCACAGAGGTTTTCATTTCTTCTTCTAGAAAATACATTGCACGCCAAACGTCATCAGCAACCGTATTGAGTAGCAGGTTTCTTTCACTAATATAAAAGACTATAGAAACACAAGTCGCAACTATCGCGATAATGATCGTCCAAACTAAACCGAATCTATGGATTTTCATAATTTAAGAAAACTCGTATCAATTTTATTGGAACGCAAATGATTAGCCAGTGTTGCGTAATTCTTTTCATTAGCCCATTCTAAGTCTTCAATTGAAGCTGTGAACTCTTCATAACTCTGTCCTTCGAGATAAGGTCTCACCACCTCATAGAACTCACGAGGATTTTCCATCATGAACTTTCTGGCTTTTTCAATAGAAACTTTTAATTTCTCAATATCGTCAGCTCTATTGCTTAAAAGCGACTCATTGATAAATAAGGCATCAACAAACCGGAAAGATTGAACAGTGTTGTTTGCATCAATGAGCTTATAACCATTAGCAATCAATTGAGCACTGTAGGGCGCGTATGAAACGATGACGACTGGTACTTCATTATTCTTGTGGCGTGGTAATGTATGCAAGTCATTGTTGATGAATTTAAATTTCACATGACTGAGTTGGTTAATATTAATAAAGTGGTGAATAAATTTTTTATTCACAGTGTGGTTTGGTAAGTAGACTAGCACCTCTTTTTTGTAGTCTGATAATTCCATCAAGGTGTAGTTGGATAAAATAACGTCATCACTACTTGGTGCATCAATGAGCAGCACAGGTTTGGGGTAATGATTATCCACATTCAGATGCAATACTTCATATTGTGTAGATAGAAATCCATCAATTAACTGTCTTTCATATAACTTTGCGCTTTCATTCATATCAACATGCCAAGAAAACTTGAATGATTTAGTATCAATCCAGCCTTTTTCTTGGGCATAAGCAATTGGTGTGAAGCCAACCCATGGGCTAACGGAGATATGTAGATGATTAGCTTCATGTCGATTACTTTCAAAATAGAGTACCAGTGCAGATACACTAATAAAAACTAATAAACCGCCCCACGTAGATAATGCTTTAAATGCTTTCATTAAGATTGACCTTAAATTCTGAGCTAATTTTATCTAATTGACGCCACTTGTGGATTGAGTAGAAGCACATAATCGAATAGAAAACTGATAGTGAAGCTATCCCGTACATTTCAGCCTTCAGTGATACAAACAAGGTGACAATATTACACACCATCCAGAAGTAGAAGCCCTTCAGGTTTCGATGGGCCACGCACAGCTGGCCGATGATGCCAGTCACCAGTATTATTCCTTGCAGAAAAGTATCTATGTTCATATTCACCTCAATAATGTTCTCCATTCTACATAGATGGTTAATTTTCAATAGTCATATATAACACCAATTTAGCCATCTTATAAAATGCCACCAATGCTTATTGGACTAAATTTGACAGGCCATACTTGTATGATAATTTTGGTCATGAATAAGATAAATACCAAAAAAATTAGAAGGCGTAAGCGCATTAACATTACATCTTATGATTGAAAGCATCAGTCATCTGTAGTAATTTGAATCAGATGTTTTTATTTTAAAGGTTACAAAATGAAGATTAATTTAGAAGTTTTTAAGAAAATGACGCTAACAAAAAAAATAGTGTTCTGTTTTTTCTGTTTTTTTGCCTTATTATCTATTTCAGAAGGTCGTTTGGTAGGCACAATCATTTCCAGTCTAATTGCATATTGCGTATATCAATACAGTAAATTACCAGACCTAGTCCAACCAACGATTGCTGGAAATGCAAGTTCATCATTGAGCAGTGAAGACGAGTTCAGACGTCAACAACAGGTCATTCAGGATGAGGCATATCGCGTAGAGGAGGAGCAGCGATTGGAAGATGAGCGGGTTGCTAATCAAGAAGCCCTGGACAGATTGTTATAAGTCGTCTTAATTTACATTAAGCGTGAAAAGTATTGTGAGTGATATGAGATTAAGTGAACAACTGAAGTTACTAGCTAAAGGAATACACCCTGAAACTGGTGTTGTATTAGATGATAGTTCTCTAACTAACAGACCAGAAGTAATTCGGTCTCTTTATGATTTATCGGAAGAACTTCTTAGGTTAGAAAAACCAAAGAAATCCATACGGAAACGCGAACCTAAAGTACGTAGGGAAATAAATATGTCTGAAGGAAAGCCGCCTAAATCACACTTTCCATGGAGCGGTGATGAAAAGAAATTGCTAGAAGAAACCTACAAAAGCAACCCCAACATTGAACAGTTGGCTAACAGTTTCGAACGCTCAGTGCTAGCTATTGCAGTTCAATTACAAAAGCTTGGTCTAATTTCCGAAGAAAAGTTAGAGTCTTATCGTGAAAGGTAACATTGCGCACAAGTCATTAAACAAGTTTTTAGGCTAAATTTAAACGTTTGGACAATAATAAGTCTTGCATTGACGGTACTAGTATAAGTAAGTAATATTAGTACCGTGTTAGCTAAGACACATTAAATATCAAGCATATCACGCTAGTCAAACGAGTTTCCTGTCCTGTGCTCTCTCATGTAGAGGACAGACTATTCTGAAGTAAATCAAAAAAAATTCAAAATTCTTGCCCTAACAGGCAGAACACGTATAGCTTCCTGCTATGCATTTCACAACCCAATGGGGATTAACTCCATTGGAGTCAATCTCCGCAATCCAGGAGATAAAATAATGAGTACTTTGCACACCAGTTTAGACAAAATCATTGCTGAACAAAAAGCAATTTCAGAAAAATTGTTTGGTAATTCGAACGCAATTTCTGAAGCAGTACATGCTTATGATCACTTCAGTGAAGATGAGTTAGAGCAAGCGTCTTTATCTAATGTAACGTCAAGAGGTAACTAATCATGACGATGACATTGGCTAAGATGGCAGAAACATATTACTCAGATTGTATCGTGACTGAAGTACTTGAGAAGGAGAGAATCAAATCTATGCTAGACAGTAAAACTTCCTGTTGTTGGGGAAGTGGATCTGAAGTAGCGGATGGTTGGGTTTTCCTATGTCAACCTTCTCGTCAGTCAGCAGATAATAAGATATGTGTTTTTGTATGTCGTAAAGAAAACCTACCTAATTAAGTAGATTTTAAATTTCAACCCAATTGGGGGCTAGCTCCCCATTGCGGACTAGTCTCCTTTATCAAAGGAGAATCAAAATGAAGAATCAAGAAGAGTTTGTTGTATCAGTCGTCCAGTCTATGCAAGACATCATCGTCAAACATGGATTGGAATTAATGCAGCATTATCCAAATGATCTTTTGGTACATGACAAAGCTAACTTAATGTTAATGGCAACACCTGGCGCGCAAATCGCTTGGGTGGTAGGAAATATGCATACACATATAGTTAATCTAGGTCTGTCCAGACAAGAAAATGAAGCGGTTGGTTATTTAACCAATCTATCCAGCAGTGATCAGTTTTACTTGATAAATATTAGTTCAGGATATCGAGCCAAATTTACTAAGTTATCACGGGATGAATTTGAGAATCTTGCATCAACACCTGTTAGTTATTCCATGTCATGTGGGGACTACAGTGGTTTTTGGTTGATGCGGGGTGATACTCAGATTGGCTACATTTCAGTAGATGTTACTGGTAATTACCAAGAGCGAATTTTTCACGGCAAAGTAAGACCTTTTGAGGGGATTACAGAGTTAGATAAAGTCGCACTGCAGCACTGGGTAAACCAAGCAATTATTAAAATTTCAGGTACGTTGTTTGTGCGTAGCGATACGGTATGGGAGGAAGCAATTCCTTCAAGACAAGCAGCTTAACTTAACCACTGGGCTCCCTTCGGGGGGTTCGGTAAAAATAGGAGAATTAAAATGAAAAACTTTGTAAAAAGAAACCGTTCTGTTGTTGAAGAGGGCTCTGGTAAGATTTTAACCGAGGCACCGCAACGGTCCATTTCTCAATTAGGTACTCATGGCCATGCGCAAGCATTGATTGAGGATGAAGAAAATGCAAGATTGTTTGCTGCCGCACCAGAGCTTTTACATGCACTGGAGATATTAGTAGGTGCAGCAGAGTGCCATACAATCAGTACTGACCCGGAAATTGTTGATGCTATTCAACTAGCAAATGCAGCCATTGCTAGAGCAAAGGCGGTGTAGCATGAATGCTCCAGTGAACTTAGATATTTTTGATGAATCTGGTAATGAGGTAGTAAATCAACTACCTTTGAGCGTTTATAACCCGCTAGAAGCTTTGATAGGAGAATATGAGTTACTTAAAAAACAACTTGAATATATTTCCGAAACAGCAAAAAGGGATAGTGCGGCATTTTCACACTTCCTCTGGGGAAACCGTGGTAATGGCATTGCAAGCTTTAATGTAGAGTCAATTTTTGACATTAAAGGCGGTATGCGAAGTCTAGACGCTACTTATTGGTCTATGGCAATGTCGTTAACTAAAACCATGGACGTCTTTGCTGCAGAGAAACGTAATGAATGGAATGAGATGATCAATAAAATGACAACTCCTCCGTTCGAACGTGAAATGGTTACTTCAACACTGTTAGATTTAATGTTGAACCGTGAACAGTTCTTTGCAGAAAAAGTAGACGGTGCTCACCGAAAATTATCGCGTCATCATGCAACTAATAGTCGTTTTGGCTTTACAGACAGAATGATTATTGAATATTGCTTGGATCGTTATGGTTATCTTCAACATACTCAAATGAATTATGTAAGTGATTTACGTGCTTGCATCGCACATTTGCGTGGTGAAGAAGCTGCATCTAGTTACACCACTTATTCGGATGTAGATCGCATCATTAATGCGAAGAAGTTCGGGGAGTGGTTTGATTTTGATGGTGGTGCCTTTCGTTTACGCATTTACAAAAAAGGTACAGTCCACGTCGAGATTCATCCCGACATGAGCTGGAAGTTAAATAAAGTGTTGGCTACACTCCACCCAGCAGCTATACCAAGCGAGTTGCGCGAACCACCTAAACGTAAGTTTAAGGAGTTTGTGTTGCACGATGATGTAATAGGTATGGATGTAAGGAAAGGAATAAACGATTTAATCCGCAGACATCATAAAATGGATAAAGACCATTGTATTTCTTTGTATGAATTTAATTCATTTAAAGAAGATAAGGTGTTACTAGGAAAAGTGGAGTCAATCATGATTTATCTTGGAGGCTATAAAAATACTGCAAATCATGAGTGGGTTTTTGACTTTAATATCGACCCTGTGCTATCAGAAATTGTGCGTACAGGTGTAGTGCCAAACAGCGTGTCTTATCAGTATTATCCAACGCCAGAGGCATTATCAGTAAAGGTTCATGATTTAGCAGAAATTGAAGAGCATCACACCATTCTAGAACCTAGTGCTGGTATGGGTGGATTGTTAAGCCAAGTGTTTAACAAATCGCTTGTAACGTGTGTTGATGTATCAATGACACATTGCTTCATTCTCAAAGAAATGGGATTTACTAATGTAATCCAAGGCGATTTTCTAGCTTTAGATAACTTAGGTAAGTTTGATCGTGTGTTGATGAATCCTCCTTTTAGCGAGGGTAGGGCAGAGTCACATTTAAACCATGCATTTGAGCAATTGAAAGTTGGTGGTGTATTAGTAGCTGTATTACCAGCAATTATGCACAACAAGCAAATGCTTAAAAATGCTAATTGCGAATTTAATAAAATCGCAGATGCTGGATTTGAGGGGACAAAAGTAAATGTCACCTTATTGAAAGCAACTAAATTAGCTTAGTTATTGAAATCAACCACACCCCAAGTTATCGGGGTGTGGTTTTTTTTATCGGTTAGCGCGTAAAACCTCGTCCTTCAGGGCGAGGATGTAAGCGCAACGGCGAAGACGTTTAGGTTTAATAAAGCAAAAATTTGACAACCAAACATTCCATGCTAACTTGTAATGATGAAACGCCTGCAAGC
>JAJNPV010000024.1 GCA_021155195.1 Ohtaekwangia sp. | reverse complement strand
GAAAATTTTGATAAAGAACCCTCCGAGCCTCAAATTTTGACTCTTTCCTGTGAACACAAGAAAAGAGTTAGGGAACAAGAACATATTGCTTTTGAATTACCTTACTAGGGACTCAAGAAAAGAAGAGGGTTGGACATAATAAGACTGTACATACGCACAATACAAGACTTTGAAAATGACAAAAAATCACAAAAATACGTAAAAAATCAATTTTTTGTAGGTGATCAATCAATGGGACGTCGTCGAAAATTAAAAAATTACAGAAGACTCGAAGAGGGAGAGAGAGGGCAAGCAGTGGGTCTCAGAAAGGCTGGTTGGACATATCAGGAGATTGCAAATGAGCTTGATTGTTCTGACCGAGGAGTGTCAAAAATCGTAAAGAAAGAGAGAGTTACTGGGTCCGTGAAGGATTTACCTCGCTCAGGAAGACCGCGGACAACTACAGCACGTGAGGATCGAGGTTTGAAGATTGCAAGTCTTCAAAATCGAAGACTCACAGCGGTAGATCATGCTCGTAGTCTACGACTGAGTAGTATCAAGAAGAAAGTCTCAGTATCTACAGTAAAACGGCGACTGAAGGAAGTGGATTTAAACGGTCGTGTGGCAAGGAAAAAACCATTATTAACAAAAACTCATAAGAGAAAACGTTTGGAATGGGGCAGAAAATATAAAAAATGGACTAAAAGTGATTGGGAGAAAGTGCTATTTTCAGATGAAAGCCCATTTACATTATTTCCATCAAGCGGGAAGCTTTATGTCCGTAGACGCGTGGGGGAAGAGTTTTTGGATGAATGTATATCCCCTACGGTTAAATTTGGTGGTGGAAAAATTCAAGTTTGGGGTTGTTTTAGCTATTGTGGTGCAGGGACTCTTTATAGAATTGAGGGAAAGATGAATGCAGAAAAATATCGCAGTATCCTAAAACATCGCATGGCTCCTCATCACAAAGAGCTTAAAGAAACTAAAGGGGTCGATTTCATCTTCCAACATGATAACGATCCCAAGCACACCTCAAAAAAAGCTATGAACTATTTAGCAAATCAAAATTATAATGTTCTTGAGTGGCCTTCGCAATCACCAGACTTAAATCCTATCGAGAATCTTTGGAAACAGGTGAAACAAGCTATTTACTATCGAGTGGATCGAGCGAGCTCCTTAGATAACCTTTTTGAGATAGTAAAAGAGGAGTGGGAGAAAATCCCAGTCGCTAATATGCAAAAGCTAGTTCATTCAATGCCCAATCGATGCAAGGAAGTCATTAAAAAAATGGGAGGTGCAACAAAATATTGATTTAAAGTGTAAATAAAATCGAGTTTTCTTCGTATTTTTGTGGTTTTTTGTCATTTTCAACCTCTTGTATTGTGTGTATGTTTGGTATTATCACCCCAGTTCCTCTCCTCTTTTTTAGTCCCTAGCGAGGTAATTCAAAAGCAATATCTGCTTTAGGCCCAAGCCTCTTCTTGTGCTCATAGGACATAACCAAAAATTGAACCCCGGAGGGTCCTTTATCAAAATTTTCTATGTTCCGAGCCCACTCCCCAGTGTAGCACTACCTAAACGACCTATCCTGTGAAAGATATTAGCCTCCCAGTACCATAACAAGAATTCCTGATAATTTGGCTCCACTAGTTTCATCTAGAACCTGTTTTTCTTGGAAAAAAACTCCAAAAACATGACCGAACTTACTTTTGAGCGCATTTGTATAT
>JAJNPV010000020.1 GCA_021155195.1 Ohtaekwangia sp. | reverse complement strand
ATTTGTAACGGTAGCGGTCAGCGCAGCATTACAATCTTGAACAGTAGCACTTGTTGTTTCAGGTAAAGTGATCGTTACCGTAGGTGGTTGAACCACCGGACATGTTCCTTGTGTATCGCCATGCGCCTGATGTGCAGCCCATGCAGATTCTGGAATGGTAATCGTTTGTGGATTGTCCTTATTACCTGGCGGATAATGACAGATTGTAATCTCTTTAGGTTGACAAACAAAGGAAACATTGCGCGTTGCTGTGCCGGCAGTATTCTTAACTGTAACAATAAAGTTGGCGGTGCCGGTGAAAGCAACATTCGAAACTGTAACCGTGTTACCTGAGAAATCAAAAGCTACCGGACTTCCATTTTGTGTTACCGTGATCTCTTGTTTGTCGGTAATGTTAGTCACCGTTGCAGCAACCGAGGCTGTACAGTTTTCTACTGTAACCGAAGCAGCACTTGGTGAAGTAATACTTACTGTTGGTGGTTGAATAACAGGGCACGCACCTTGACTATCGCCATGCGCCTGATGTGCAGCCCAAGCGGACTCTGCGATGGTTATCGTCTGTGGATTGTCTTTATTACCGGGCGGATAATGACAAATCGTAATCTCTTTTGGTTGACAGACGAAAGAAACATTGCGCGTTGCAGTACCCGCTGTATTCTTAACCGTAACAATAAAGTTGGCGGTGCCTGTGAAAGCAACATTGGAAACTGTAACTGTGTTAGCAGAGAAATCAAAAGCTACCGGACTTCCATTTTGTGTTACCGTGATCTCTTGTTTGTCGGTAATATTTGTAACCGTTGCGCTTACTGATGCTGTACAGTTTTCTACTGTAACCGAAGCAGCACTTGGTGAAGTAATGTTTACTGCTGGTGGTTGAACAACAGGACATGCACCTTGACTATCGCCATGCGCCTGATGTGCAGGCCATGCAGATTCTGGAATGGTAATCGTTTGTGGATTGCTGGTGCTCCCTGCAGGGTAATGACAAATCGTAATTTGTTTGGGTTGGCAAACAAACGATACAGATCGTGTAGCAACTCCGGTTGAATTCTTAACAGTAATAATAAAGTTAGCATTTCCCGTAAAGGCAATATTAGAGATGGTTACAATACTTGTTGAGAAATCAAAAGCCACGGGAGTTCCGTTTTGCGTTACTGTAATATCCTGTTTGTTCGTAATGTTAGTTACCGTGGCCGTTACAAACGCAGTACAATCTTCAACCGTAACCGATGTGGCGGTTGGCGATGTTATACTTACTGTTGGTGGTTGAACAACCGGACATGAACCCTGTGTATCGCCATGCGCCTGATGAACAGCCCATGCAGATTCTGGAATAGAAATCGTCTGTGGGTTGCTGGTGTTGCCGGCAGGGTAATGACAAATTGTAATTTCCTTTGGCTGACAAACGAAAGAAACATTGCGCGTAGCAGTACCCGCTGTATTCTTAACCGTAACAATAAAGTTGGCAGTGCCTGTGAAAGCAACATTCGAGACCGTAACCGTATTGCCTGAGAAATCAAAAGCAACCGGACTTCCATTTTGTGTGACGGTAATATCTCGCTTGTTGGTAATGTTTGTAACTGCAGCCGATACTGAAGCAATGCAATTTTCAACAATAACACGCGAAGACGCTGGTGAAGTAATGCTCACGATTGGTGGTGGAATAACAGGGCAAGTACCTTGTGTATCACCATGCGCCTGATGCACTGGCCATGCTGACTCAAGAATAGAGATAGTCTGCGGAATACCTGTGTTGCCCGGAGGGTAATGGCAAATCGTAATTTCTTTTGGTTGACACACAAACGTAACGTTGCGGGTGGCAGTGCCTGCAGAATTCTTAACCGTGATAATAAAGTTTACGCTCCCTGTAAAGGCAACATCGGAAATAGTAACGGTGTTACCTGAGAGATTAAACCCTATGAAGGTTCCGTTCTGGGTTACCGAGACATCTTGTCGACTGGTAATGTTTGTAACAGTAGCAGTTACTGAAGCCGTACAATTTTCAACCGTAACACTTGAAGACGATGGTGAAGTAATAGTTACCGTTGGTGGTTGAATAGTGGCGCATGCACCTTGACTATCTCCATGAGCCTGATGTACTAGCCAATCAGTAACTTGAATGTTCAGCGTTTGCGGACTAGCCCCACGAGCGCGATGACAGATGGTGATCATTTCGATGGGAGTCTGAATTTGAGGACATTCACCTTTTGTATCGCCATGCGCCTGATGAACGGACCATTGAGATAATGGGATGTTAATGGTTTGCGGATTCATGTTAGGTGCATGATGGCAAACGGTGATCTTCTCAACAGGTGGTTGGCACTCAAAGGAAACAGTTTTTCTTGCATTGCCCGCGCTATTGGTAGCAGAGATCTCAAAGCGAGCTGTGCCTGTAAAGGTGACATTCGAAACAGTCAGCGATCTTCCCTGTAATTCAAAGTCAATTGGTATACCGTTCTGTGTCACTCTGATACTTGCCTTGTCAGTAATATTATCAATAATGGCAGAAATTGAAGCTGTGCAATCTTCCAATGTTACGCTTGGTGAGGATGGCGATGTGATTCGTACTACCGGAGGATTGATGGTTGTTTCTGTTATTGGTAATGTTGTGCTGGTATTTGATTGATTGCGTGTTCGTACGGGTCCCCCATTTAATAATTTACCTACTCCTATATGAACGCCCATCGAAGAGTAATGATAAATATCATTTCTGGAATTTGTTGTACCAAATCCATTGCCATCTAATAAATCAGTACCTGTAAATCCTACTTTATGCTCAATAGCAAGTTGCACTCTGCTACTTAATTGAATACCGAAACCGGCACCTACGGTAGGCGTTAGTGCCCACGATCGTGTGCTGCCACCTTCGCCATAGGTTTCGTAGGAATCATCCCGTAACTCTTTTAAATCTTTTTTAACAATTGATTTTTGACCACTTGAGGTAATCAGATCATAATCATACAGATTACCTGAACCATCGCGTTGATTCATCTTAGCGATGTACCCCGTGCCACCAAGTCCACCAAACACATATAAGTTTATTCTGGAAATGGCACGCAGTCTATTAAGTGAGATAATTACATTTCCTGAAAGATCTGTAACATCCGTTGAGTAGTTCTGATACACATAATTTTTTCCATTAGGTAATGATGCGTAGTTTGGATTGCCTAAAGATCCATTTAATGAGGGATTGCTTTGAATATTGAAATCACGCGTGATTCCGAGTCCGAATGAAGTTGATTTTAAATATTGAACCCTTGCACCAATGCCGAATACACTGGTTGTATTTCTTATAAAGTGATAGTCGAAAGTAAACCCCGAGCCTACACCACCACCCGATCGGATATCACTCCCCTGCCAAAATCCGCCTACATTTATACCCAGCCAGGCTTTTCGATCTTTGTCGATGGCCACGCTTCCACTTTGGCTAAAGAGTATGGATGTTTGAAAGATAAAATATACGAATAGAGCAACGCGGTAGACTTTTTTCATACGGTTAGAGTTTGCTTCACTAGTTACCTAGCAAAACTTTGGCCATTAAATGTATAAAATTTGGCATGTATTCTAGCTTTTGAGCCATGGAAGTTATCGCAGTAAACATAATTCATGTCAAGCATCCTCTCCGCCCCGGGACGATGCGTTAGCCTGCTCTTAACTCAACAAAATTTATTTCACCCCACAAACGCATCGTCCACTGCGAGAGACAATGTTTGAAAGTGTAATCGAGAACTCTATAAACAAAAAACCTCCAGTACCGCAGAGGTTTTCAATTTAAAACACGTAGCATCAGTCAGTGGGTTTAGTGAAACGTAATTTCGAGATCTCGCTACGTTGGTCACTGCTATACCCAAAGGCACATCAGTTCTTGTTGCTCGCCTGACCAATAAGCTTACAATTCATCAGCATGCGGTAGAACTTAAATCAGGTTGATAAAATTTAGAGTTGGGAGTTTATCGTGGGTTAACTATTCCACAGCCCGCGCGAAGCCATACACAGGATATCCACTCATGTCGGGGTTTTCTTTTACCAACATAAAGCCGTTACGTTTCATGACTGATAAAAATTGTGGAATGGTATAAAGCGGCTTTGCACAAGATGCATCGGAACAGAAAGCGCCTTCCTCATGGTCGCCCGAAAAACTATCGCGAATAAAGATCATGCCTGTGGGCTTGAGCTTTTTGTGCAGGTCGGCAAGAATGGCTTCAGGATCATCGAACACATGGAAGGTGGCATTCGTATAGATTCGGTCAAGCGCTGCATCCGGTAAGTTAGTTTGCAACGTATCGCCAATCACCAGTACAAATGTATGCTTGAAACGAAGAGCATGACCACATTGCGCGGAGTAGTAATCAATAATTTTATCGAGATTGTCTTGCTTCAGTACAGTAGTGTCTATGTCTTGAATGTAAACCGTTGTGCTGTCAATCAACGTAGCCATCATCACGGCAAAGTCACCCGAGGCAGCGCCAACATCGGCAAAAGCAAAGCCGGGTTTCATTTCCATAAAAGTGAGAATGGGTGAAAAGGTTTTTTCAATAGCCTTTTGATTCATAGTGGCACCATGAGCAAAGGGCTTGACTTTTGGGGAACACGCACTAACCACCAGTATTCCTGCAAAAGAAACGAATCGTAAGGTTGAGGTGAGGTTCATGGTGGTTGCTGGCGGAATTGTTAGTATAAACTTGGAATGGCTGGCTTTTTTTGTTTCGAATTTAAGGTAGTAATAGACAGGAAGGTTTTGGGCAACAGAAACGGTGAAGTGCAAAATAGTTCTATGAATGAACCACAGTGTGACGAAATGAATGAGGTGCTGTAATTAATCAGGCGACCGGGTAACAAGTAATAAATTTCACTTCTGAGAAGTAAGGACTTTCCTGTTATTATATAATACTATTGAACCGCTGCTTGCCAGGTGACTTGTGGATGGCTTGCAGGAGCATTTACGGCATTCAGAATTTCAAATGTAAGCTTAGCGGTTTGGATCCTCTCCTTCGTTTTTACCTGTAAGGTATTATCCTTTCCTGGTTTGATCGTAATAATATCATGACTGGTATGCATTGTAAAGCCCGATTTATTTCGGAGTGTAAATGTTGCGCTACTTTGGTTTTCAATTACAACTTGCAACACATTCGACTTGCCCATGTACGAGGCGCTTTTTATCACCAATGATTCCTGAATCAAGGGAATCACAAATTCATTGCAGCCAATCAGCAGGTTTTTATAGAATGCCACCGTACGCCTGTTCATCAAACCCTCCTTGATGCCAGCATCAGTCTTTTCTTTCGCAAATACGAGCGTTATAGGTCGGTGTTGCGCCTCTGCTCCTACAAAATCCCAGTCGATGAGACCATGGATATCGCTGGTTCCCATAATCGTTAAATTGTTATCAAGGGCAATTTGTAATGCTTCGTCAGAATAGGTCTGATCATTCACAACTTCAATACCATCTAACAATTTCTCTTTTATCAAAAGTTTATGCATAGGAGTTAGTGTGGCCATGCCATCAGTTCGTTGGGCCGTCCAGTTTGGATGGTTCCAGAACGTAAAGGCTCCTTGTCGTTTCGCTTCGCGAAAAACTTCAATCGAATCGTTGACGAGCATTTTATTGGCATCAGTAATAAAGATGGCATTGTTATGACCGGGTGGCATACTTCTCGTAATCTCTGAGCCACGAATAATAATTAAGTTGTGATCCTTTGCCTCATCCAGCGCAAGTTGATAGGAGCGGTTACGATCGGGATGTGGAATATCTGCTTTATGCGGTTGATACTCCAGATGCTCCGTTAATGAAATTGCATCAAGTCCATCCATTAAAGCTTCCTGAACCCGGATGTCGGGCCACACGGCACCATCTGAAAATACCGTGTGCATGTGTAAATCACACTTTACGCTTTTATAACCCGGAATATCCGGAAACTTAATTACACGACCCAAACTGTGGCTGTGTGGAGTTTGCGCGGCTGCTTCAAAGGAAATTGCAATAAGGGCAAAGAAGAATAGGGTTCTCATTCTTTTTTTTTGAATCAAACCTAACGAATCTTGATTAGAATGAAATTACGCGTAGGTAAACAAAATGTTGTGGATGGGGTAATTAACTCGAAAGTAAAACAAGATGAGAGGATTGAACCACACTCTCACTAAGTTACCATCAGAATTTTCAAAATTGATAATTGCTATGTTACCCAGTGAAGCGTTTGAGGCTGAATAGGGTTTTCGAATGGTTGATTGTTTTGTTGTGCGATTGCCCACAGTCTTTTAATCTCATAATACCACCGTGCCTGCATATCGGGCTCACCGATAAGCATAAGCGTGGGTTTTGATTTTAATCCTTCATTCAACTTATTGAACACTCCTAAGTCCTGTCCGATAAATTGCTTACCCAATCGTTTCAGTGGCCACCAAAGGATTTTAGTAAGCGGCAACGAACTATAAAAAATATGCGTGAGTTCTGTTTCCTTGTCATTAATAGGCGTGAGCACTGTAATTGAAATTACCTGATGCTTCTCGCCTACTAAAATATGTTCGGTGCGGATGCCCGGAATTTCAAATGTAATTTCAGTTGAGGTTCCTCCTTTCAACACGCTATAGCCTTTTGAATTGGAAGACGGAGCATGGCGAACCATTTTAAATCCTTTGGCGGTGGGCGCAAAGTTTTTTTCTTTAATCTTTAACTTCTTTGCTGATCGCCAATACCATGACTGATGCACGAATGTAACATGTGAAGGATCGATCAAACCGATTACCGAGTGATCAATATCAGCTGGCATAGTTACCGTTTCAACATGTAAAAAGTTTTTGGTTGAGTCGAGCAACAAGTTTGGAGGTGGCTCAATAGGAACTGTGTTTGGCAACTTCTTTTCGGGAATGTAGACCCAAATGGTGCCATTCACTTCTTCACAAGGATATTTAAAAACTTTAATCTTTGAAATGTCAATTGTATTATTGGGCGGTAAGGCAGGTATTTCTTTGCACACACCATTTGTATCAAACTTCCAACCGTGATAACAGCATTGCAGGGTGCAATCCTTAAACCACCCTTGTGATAGGGGCACTCCCCGGTGAGCACAATTGTCGCGCAAAGCAAAAGGTTTTCCTTGTTCATCGCGACCAAAGACAATCTTTTCACCCAACATCTCTTTGCCAATTAATTTTCCAGCTTTCAACGCAGAGCCATGAAAGGCGAGGTACCAAAGATTTTTCAAAAAAAGAGAAGCGTCTGCAGCCATGAGGTTACATAGTGAATTGAATTGAAAGATAGGAAAACCATAGTCTCATTGAAATGATTTCTGTTACGCCTTTTCGAGAAGAAATTCAGCGGGTACTTTTAGTAGATCGCTTAAAGGTCTAATCATAGAATAGGTAAGTTTACGCGATCCATTCAAAATTCTAGAAACAACGGTTTTATCTCCAATCGCATCAGCCAAATCAACTTGTTTTAAATCAAGTTCAATCATTCTGCTTTTAATAACATCAACAGGACTTTTGGGTAACGGAAGCTCCCAACCCTGCCGCTTTTCATACTCATCCACCAAGATTGAAAGAGTTTCCAACAATTGTCCTTTTTCCGAGGATGGCGCAGGATCATCATCCATTAATTCATCGATTAATGAAAGGTACTGACTATACTGTTTCTTAGTATGAATTGCTCTTACTTCTACTAATACTAACTGTTTCATCATTCTAAATTATTTCGACATTTACTCTATCATACTCATTATGCGTACCTATAAATCGAACATATCCGATTTGAACTCTATAGGAAAACTTTACTACTAATCTATAGTTACCACCGACAATATTGAAGACCACCTTATTATTCCCTACAATACTTGCTTTTGGAAATGTTTTTTTTACTTCTCCCGGAGATTTCCAGGTTGACTTTACAACAATTCCATACCATTCCTCAAGCTCCTTGCGACAATTAGCATGTTTTGTCCAATAGTCCTTTAATGTCTTTTTTGCAATTATCCTCATTGCCAAACACAAAGATATAAAATGTTGACGTATTGTCAACTCAAATCGGGTCTTAATCTCACAAACACAGGCTCGCGAAATTGTTGGTCTTTGGTGATCATCGAGAAGCTTATCTCTGCCATTAGCTTAGGTTCAATCCACGTGCTGATTTTTTCATCCATCACCTTGTCGGGAATGGGTTTCTTTATTTCCTTGAGTGTTTTAATTTGTTTGAAGATTTCTTTGATCATCGCATCATCAAACCCCGTCCCCACTTTACCACGATAAATAAACTTATCCCCATCACGCTCAGCAATATGGAGTCCACCAAACGTCTGACTTCGATTTCCTTTGCCTTCGCTATATCCTAAAATACAACACTCGCGTGTGTCACGCACTTTTACTTTCTGCCATAAGTCGGAACGCTTACCTGGCAAATACTTTCCGTTTTTCTCTTTCGAGATAATGCCTTCCAACTGATGTTCTCGGGCAGCATCAAAAAGTGCTTGCCCATCTTCCACTGCTTCGCTAATGCGATATGAAGTTTCGGGTTTAATGGCATCGCGCATCCAGGCGCGTCTTTTTAACAATGGCTCATGAATTAAACTCCGGCCATCCAGATACAAGCAATCAAAAATATAACAATACACCGGGCTTGTGCGACTGTTCTTTTGAATCGTTGTTTCACCTGAACTCATCAAGCGATGAATTACTTTTTTAAAATCTGCTTTCCCACTTTTATCCAGACAAACAATCTCAGCATCAAACAATCCACACGTTGCCCGAAAGGCTTTATCGGCAGCAGCCAATTCCGGAAATTGTTTCGTTACATCGTTTTGATTACGCGTCATGATGCGTACTTGTCCATCCTCCAAAGAAATCAGTGCCCTAATACCATCCCATTTAATTTCGTGCAAATACTCATCGCTATCAGGCGGTTCTGTGGCAGTGCCTGAAAGCATGGGTTCAATCTGATCATGAATAAAATTTACTTGTGGTGAATCCACCCGTTCCAACAACCACTCCTTCGGTTTTATTTTATAAATCCGATACTCACCATTTACTTCCTTACTGCTGAGTCGAAAGTAAAATCCGTCCTTTTTATCCTTTGTGATTGTATATTTTCCCAACGCATAAATCCACATTTCACCAGCCCCGTATTGTCCTTTTGGTATTTGACCATCAAAAGTCAAGTACTTCATGGGATGATCTTCTGTTTGCACCGCCAATCGTTTTACACCGGGGTATGGTGGCAAGCCCCGCGGTACAGCCCATGATTTTAACACTCCATCTTGCTCGAGTCTTAAATCATAATGCAGATTGGTAGCATGGTGTCGATGCACCACGAAGTTCGTACCGGGCCCCTCAATAATTTTTGCCAGTGGTTCCGGTGTTTTATTGAAGTCGCGTTTCTTTGTGTAGGCTTCTAATTGTTCAGGTGTTTTATGCTTCTTAGAAATCGGTAACTTTTTTTCCTTAACAACTTTTACGGTGCGATGTGTATGAAGTTCCACTGCAAAAGCATCCATCCCTTCCCAGGCATCGCCATCGTTCACAACTTTATCAACAGCATTTTGAATGGTAAACTCCATTGGACTTTTCAGAGTCGCTATTTCATCCCACGTAAGTGGCATTGAAACAGGAGCTCCATGCCTTCCTCGTAAACTATAGGGAGAAACAATGCTTTGACCGGAACGAATTCTGAAAATATCAATCAACACCCTACCCTTACGCGCTTCTTTTTTTATTTGAAGCGTTGTCTCACGTACGTTGCGCTCAGTATAAGGTGCCGCAATTGTTTGTGCCGCCTCAAACACCGTGTGGAAATCCCAACGTGGCTCAATAGGGCAACAGATATGAATTCCCTTACCGCCAGTTGTTTTTGCAAAACATGTATAGCCTAACGTTTCGATATAGCTTTTTAGATCAAGTGCGAGTGAAACTACTTTGGTAAAATCATACCCTTCCGGTGGATCGAGATCAAACACCATGTAGTCGGGATTTTCGTAATTGGGTTTGCGACTATGCAGTTGATGTAACTCTAAGGAAGCCAGGTTGGCAAGCCACACTAATGTAGCGGGTTCAGTAGCAATGATATAGTCTTTCTTCTCTTTACCCAGGGTTACAAACTCAATCCAATCGGGTGCCCACTCGGGTCTGTTCTTCTGATAAAAGTTTTCACCACCAACTCCATCAGGATAGCGAATTAACGTAAGTGCGCGACCTTTAACATGTTGAAGTAATGTGGGAGCAATCTTTAGATAGTATTCAATGATCTCAGCCTTGGTTATTTCATCTTGGGGGAATAGAATCTTTTCAAGGTTGGATATTTCCAACTTGCGTTTCCCTACCTGCGTCCATTGTTTCTTTGCCATCCTTTAGAAATTGTCAATTGAAAAAATACAATTGATAATTGTTTATGACTATTCATGAGATATAAGCGAGCTGGTTTACTCCATTACTTCGGCTTTGGCTTTATTACTCAGAAAAATCATTCCGATAACAAATGTGATGGCTGCCACAATAATCGGGTACCACAATCCCGCAAACGGATCGCCATCAGGATTAGTTTCTGTCTTGCTGGCTACGTATAAAGAGGTAGCAATAAACGGAACAAGACCGCCAAAAATTCCATTCCCTATATGGTAAGGCAAACTCATGGAGGTATAGCGAATACGAGTTGGGAACAACTCAACCAGAAAAGCTGCAATGGGCCCATACACCATCGTAACGAATATCACCTGAATAAACACTAATGCAATCATCCACCAATAATTATCACCTGCTAAAAATACTTCAGCCTTTAGAGTTGTTGCTCCTTCCACTTTGGTTTCTGTTTGAATGGTTTGATCGGTATATACACGAGAAGTTTTTATCGTTACCGTAGTATCGTTCGCATTTCGAATTCGCTGAATCGACTTGGCACTCTGCACTTCTACTTTTGTGGAAATATCAGAAAGTGAATACATCTTTTTATAAATAGGCCGGTAGAGAAACACAGCCAATAGCAGACCCGCCATCATAATAAACTTTCGCCCTACTTTATCGCTCCATGCCCCAAACACTATAAAAAATGGAGTTCCCAAAAGCAATGCAATAGCAATGATATCGCGCGTTTGAACAAATTCTACTTTACAGGTTTGCTCAATGAAGGTCATCGCATAAAATTGTCCGGTGTACCAAACCACTCCCTGCCCGGCTGTTGCACCAAAAAGAGCTATCAGTACCATGACTAAGTTTTCCTTTTTTCCAAAACTTTCTTTGATAGGGTTCTTCGAAATTTTGCCTTCGTCTTTTAATTTTTTAAACATGGGCGACTCCTGCATGCGCAGGCGAATGAAAATCGAAACGCCCACGAGCAATGCAGAAACTAAAAAAGGAACGCGCCACCCCCAATCATTAAATGCTTCAATGCCGATCCAATTTCGAACGGCCAATATCACTCCGATGGAAACGAATAGCCCCAGCGTTGCCGTAGTTTGAATAAAGCTTGTATAAAATCCTCTCTTTGCAGCAGGTGCATGCTCAGCTACATAGGTAGCTGCACCACCATATTCGCCACCTAATGCTAACCCTTGCAGCAAGCGAAGGATTAACACCAATATAGGTGCAGCAATGCCAATGACTTGATAGCCTGGTATTAAGCCAATGGCAAACGTAGAGCCACCCATTAAAATGAGTGTTACCAGAAATGTGTATTTGCGACCTACCAGGTCACCTAATCGGCCAAAGACAATGGCGCCAAATGGTCGCACAATAAATCCGGCTGCAAAGGTTGCAAGTGTAGAAAGTAATCCTGCAGTGGGGTTTGATTGTGGAAAGAACTGCTGCGCCAGAATTACGGCAAGACTTCCAAAAATATAGAAGTCATACCACTCAATGAGCGTACCCACCGAGGAGGCCATGATTACATACCACAGCGTTTTCTTTTCTTCTTTTGTGATCGCAGTTCCTTGCATGTGAATTGTAGTTTCAAGGAAAGTTAACAGAAAATGAATTTTATAGAACTACCATTTAAAAGAAAATCTCCTGTGCCAATCGGAAGGTATTGGCATGCGCTTCAATGATGTCTTTAAAATCGGGTGAGTAGCCTCCGCCCATGCTCACTACTATGGGAATTTTATTGCGCTTAGCAGCACCAAGAACAAATCGATCTCGTTGTTTGCACCCTTCGCGGGTGATGCTAAGCTTGCCCAACTTATCTGTTTCTAAAATATCTACGCCCGATTGATAAAAGATAAAATCGGGTTGCACGTGTTCTATGAGGTGATGTAAGTTCGCTTCGAGCGTACTCAAATAAAAATCATCCGTTGTAAAATCCTTTAACGCAATATCGAGATCGGATTGTTCTTTCTTCAGTGGATAGTTGTTGGCTCCATGCATACTGAAGGTAAATACGCGGCTTTCTTGCTTAAAAATCTGCGCTGTTCCATTCCCTTGATGCACATCGAGGTCGACAACTAAAATTTTTGCAGCTAGCTTTTCGTCCAGCAAATAATTAGCTGCAATGGCAATATCATTGAGCAAGCAGAAACCTTCACCCCGGTCCGTAAAAGCATGATGTGTGCCACCGGCAATGTTCATCGCAATACCAAATTGATGGGCAAACAAGGTACATTGAAGTGTGCCATTTGCAATTATGATTTCACGATTAACAAGTGCTTTCGTAAGTGGAAACCCCGTACGCCTCACTTCCTGCGGGCTTAGTGAAAGGGAAGATAACTTTCTCCAATAAAGTTCATCATGTGTTCGAAGAATCCAGTGCTCTGTTAACGGAGTTGGGTTGAAAATATTTGCCTCTGAAATTGTATCCTCATATAGCAATTGTTGCGGCAGCACTTCATACTTACTCATCGGAAACCGATGGTTGGGTGGAAGAGGCAAAACGTATGCAGGCGTCCAGGCAATTTTTAGCATAAATAAAAACGGAGGAATTAATCCTCCGTTATGATAACACTAACATGTTTATCAATGTTCATGTTCGTGACCTTCCCCTGCGCCATTCCATGCTTCCATAATACTGTGGAAGCTATCATGAAGGGCTTTTAATGAGGCGCCAATTGCCTCATCCGCAGCACCCCCTTTTATCTGATCGGCCAATGATCGGGTATCCGTTTTCAGTTGGCTCAAATGTGCCTTCACGGCTTCAGTGTTAACTTTTTCTGGTAAAGGTGAGCTTGCCCATTTCTCAGCCTCAATCGCGATCTCCTCTGCCAATTTTTTTGCAGGTTCCAGATTTGATGAATCTTTATAGGGATGAAAGGCTTCTGCCATTACCATATGGAAGGAATCCATAGCAGGCCATTCGTCAGAGTCAGTTTGCCCGGTTGCTTCTTCAGCCTGCTCATGACCTTCATGTTTTTTATCGGAACACGAAATAAGTACTGCACTAAACAAACAGGAAAGTATTAGAAGTTTAAGTTTCATAATTGGTTTTTAATGTGTGTCAAAAATAAGAAAGATTTTATTCCCGATCCTTTGCCCGGTATTTTCTATACCGCTCAAAACTATTTACCAATTTCCGCAGCCATTGATAGTAAAGTGCCACGTAAAGAATCAAGGATAAGACCCAAATCACTGCAATGTTAAAATAATATGTATCGAAGACTCGTCCAGCAAAAGGCTTGGTAGGAACATAAAAATTGGAGGTAAAGTCAAAATAGTTTGCTGGCCGATGGTCTTCAAAATAGATAGGATATATTTTTTGAATTAAGTGACCTCGCCATTCAACAATACGCGTTAAGTCACTTGCGTTGATGACCATTTTATGAACCGATTCATTTTCATACTGCATTCGTTCATCATTATAAAGGTCCATCTTTTCAGGCGAATCGGTTAGGGACGTTATAATTGCTTCTTTTTCTGAGGTGGCTTTTCCCATACGAATTGTATAGAATTGCTTGAGGGTTCGCAAAAAAGTATCTGTCTGATGAAAGGTTAGGGAATCAAATTTTCCTATCTGCAATTTCTCCAAAGCTGGAAACCGATCTTCGCCAATCTTTTTTAACTCAAACCCTATTTCGGATCGAAGTAAGTCCAGGGATTTTTTTACCGGATTAGATTCCGATCGATCGCGCCACTTGCTGCGGTTGTTTAAAACAAAATTCAATTTTGATTCAAGGGCCGGTATGTAATAAACTTTTTTATACTCCGACAAAGCTGCGCGTTGATCTAATTTATAAAATTGCTTTTCATACGGGTTGTCCTTATACTGAGTTACCATAAATGCTTCAAACGCCCATCGCGAAGCCATCATCTCGCCCAGCACAGGTATACCATTGGGAGTGCCCACATTAGGATTAAATTTATCGAAGCTAATTACCACCCCACTCAACAGTAGTTGAGGAATAATTAAGATGGGAATGAGGATGTAGATGGTCACCGCTGAATCAAAAGCGGAAGAGATATTTAGTCCCAGCACATTGGCAAAGCAAGAACATGAAAATAGAATTAACCAATACCTCAGTTCAGTAAATGGAATTTCTAAAATCCAGTTACCCAACAAAATGAAACTGATCGTTTGAATAGCGGAAATGCTGAATAGAATAAATATTTTGGAGATGAGGTAACTGCTGCTGCTTAGGTTTAAGTATCGTTCGCGCTTTAATATTTTACGATCTCGAAAGATCTCTTCTGCACTTACAATCAACCCAATAAAAAGAGCTACCACCACGCTCATGAAAAAGTAAACCGGAACATTGGTGTTGTGAAAGAATGTGTAATGTGGCGACTCTACGCCCACAGCATCGTAATACTTAACAAAGTAAGCAATGAAAAACGCAAGGATGGGTGAAAGTAAAAGTGTAACAACAACATATTGCTTGTTCGCCACCTTTGCCAACACATCGCGGATGATAAAAATCCAAAGTTGCTTAAACCAATTAGGAATCTTTTGAACCACTGGCAGCGGATCATTTACTTCAACAACTTTCGAGATTTTAATTTTTTGCTTGAAGTATTGATACCATTGCCCTGGGGAAATTTTTCGCGTATGCGTAAATCGGCCAAACTCATTGACAACGCGGGTTTCAATAATATTAAAAATCTGCTCGGGATTAATATTTCCACATTCGGGGCATGCACCCGGTGTTTTATTGGCAGCATTAATAATTTCCTGAAAGTAATTTACCGATTCCACCGGATTGCCATAGTAAATCTGAAAGCCGCCAACATCCAAAATGATCAGCGTATCAAACATTTTAAAGATGTCGGACGAGGGCTGGTGTATTACTACAAAAATCATCTTACCACGCAACGACAATTCTTTTAGCAAATCCATAATATTTTCTGAATCCCGCGAGGAAAGACCAGATGTTGGCTCATCCACAAAAAGAACCGTTGGCTCACGTAGTAATTCCAATCCTATATTTAAGCGCTTGCGTTGCCCGCCACTAATGGTTTTTGCAAGTGGCGACCCCACTTTAAGATTCCGGATTTCAGATAACCCCAGGTTGAGTAGCACCCTTTCGGCCAGCTCAGCAATTTTTTCTTTTGTATAGTGGCCAAAACAAAGGCGTGCAGAGTAATACAAGTTTTCAAAAACGGTGAGATCTTCAATCAATAAATCATCTTGTGGAATAAATCCAATAATTCCCTCCACCTTTTTGTTATCCTTATGAATATCAATTCCATTAATCAATACACGGCCACTCGATGGATTTTCAGAGCCATTCAACACACTTAGTAATGTAGACTTACCCGAACCACTGGCACCCATCAATCCAATTAGCTTCCCTCCTGTTTCGGCTATATTAATATTTTGAAGTCCGGCCTTCCCGCTTTTAAAATGATAGAAAATGTGTTCTGAGATAAACGAAATCTCAGTTTCACTTTCCTCAAACAAAAACTTGCCTACTACATCCGAATAATAAATAGGATCTATCTTCGAGCCCCTGATTGCACTTCCGGTTGCAAACACATCTATCTTACGACTCTTGAGCGGAATACTATTTAAATAGAGGGGTGTAATTCCTAAATACTTAATAAGATAAGTCTCAATATCTGCTAAGCGCAAAATGGCTATTAAGCCTGTTAAATCTTTTGCTGTAATGCGTGGACCAGGAAACTCAGAGCCACCCGAGCCTTCATCAATCACCAAAATGTTTTTAGATGCTAATTCTTCAATATCTTGTCCTTGAACAAAGGTGCTCATGGCCTTTACATCGCGCTGTGGAATTTTAAGTGCCTCGCCTATATAATAAATCAAGTTACTCTGCCGCTCGGAAAGCTGACCATCTGCATAACACAGTTCAATAATTTTAATGGCAAGTACAGCCTTTTGTTGAGTGGTTAAAGCCTGATTAACCTTTTTGGCGATCTGGATAATTTGCGACCAATCGTCAACAAATTCTAAGGTGGCATCGTCCACATTCAAATTAGGCTCAATCAATCGCTTATTAGCCTTGCAAAAATCATCGAACAAGTTGAGGTAATAGCGTGTAGCTTCTTGGTTGAGGTGAAGAGATAAAAATTCTTTGATGTTGGAGCGCTCATCTTCAGTAATTCTTTCCTTCGCCACAATGGCAAAAAGCTGAACAATGGCTTTTAATAATTCTTCACTCATTTTCTGTAGACCAATCCAATTCGGAAATAAAATCTTCTGTTTTAAGATCGTAAAATAGAGAAAAAAACAATGTCAATTCTTTAAATATCCTGTTCTTTCCGTCCGATGGGCATCGGGATTACAATCATTTCTATTTTATTTGCATAGTTATCCCAATCCTATGAAAACCATCCTTTTGTCTTTCCTTTCTATCTCTTTGATTACTTCTGCCGCTATGGCACAGGAAAGTTCTATCCTGTGGGAAATTAACGGCAATGGGATAGCCAAGCCTTCTTACTTATTTGGTTCGCTAAAGTTTATTGGTGAAAAGGAGTATTACCTTCCAAAAGAGGTAACGGAAAAAATAAAACAATCTGTTTTGTTTGCCATTGAGGATCAGGTTGATCACCATGCGCAACATGAGCTAAATAAGGCACTACATTTTCCAAAAGGAGAAACCCTGGCCACACATCTTTCGCCAGACAACTATAACAAAGTAGTTTCATTCTTTGAAACCGAGTTCAAGATTCCAAAAAAACAATTTGAAGCCAAATACGCTCAGTTAAAACCATTGGCACTATCCATTTCTATGACCCGGCTTTCATTGGGTGAGAAGGTTAAGTTTTATGACATTGAACTTTTAAAGTTTGCCAAGAAAAACAGGGTAAGGGCGTATAGTTTGGAAGCAGTGGAGCGAGAGGCAGAGGCCCTTAATACATTTTCGATTGAAGATCAAACCGTTGCACTTATGCACAGTGTTGATAATTTCGAAAAACAGAAGGTAGAATTCCAAAAATTAATGAAAGATTATCCACAAGGGAAACTGGATGAAATCTTTGAGTACACACTTCACCCGTTAGAAAATAACCAACAATTTGTTGAAACCTTTTATTATGCCCGTAATAAGGAATGGATGACATCTATTGAAAAAATGGTTCAAGAAAATGTGGCGTTCATTTCGGTGGGTATTTCTCATTTAGAGGGCGATGGTGGGCTACTTAATCTTTTTAAAGAAAAAGGTTACACACTTACACCCATCAAGGTGACTAAATGACTCAATGTTGATTAAGCGAATTGTATTCTTAGCATTTGCCTGCTTATTTATTAATCTTTCTTGTTACTGTCAAACCGATAAAGCATATGTGCATCGTTATGACACGCTGCTCATGACGCGATTTTTCGTGTCGCAGAAATATACTTCGTTTGTCTTTCGGTATCTTAATGAACAAGCCACACTACGGTACAGACCAAATTCTAAATTGGCTATGGGGGTTGGCGGAACGTATGGGCCCATTACCTTAAATCTTGGGTATGGTTTTGATTTTATAAATCCGAATGACAACGATAGAAAGGGAAAGACAAAAGGAATTGATTTACAAGCGCATCTTTACTTTAGCAAATTGATTATTGATTTGATGGGGCAGTTTTATAACGGCTTCTATTTGAGTGATCAACAAAATCAGACGTCTGACGGGAAATATTATCAGCGCCCGGATATCAGCTTGAGAGTGATTGGTGTAAACGGTCAGTATGTTCTAAACAATAAACGATTTTCCTATCGCTCGGCCCTCTTCAATAGCGACTGGCAAAAGAAATCGGCTGGTTCATTATTGGCTGGTGCTGAAATATTAGGCGGACAAGGAGGTGCCGATAGTACATTGATGCCTGGATCTTCACAAAATCAGGTAAATGATCAATCTCTGAAACTAAAATTCTTTCAACTGGGACCTAATTTGGGTTATACATATACACTAGTTATTTATAAGCGATTTTATCTTACAGGTGCTGTCGCGGCAAGCCTTGTGTATGAGTTCAATAATTTTAATGATGAAAACGGGAGTGAGAGATTAAACGGCATTAGCTCAAACACATTTTTGCGGGCCTTTACAGGATACAATGGAGAGCGATGGGCTGGCGGGCTTTCCTGGATACAGAGTTATGTTAACATTGCAACATCCAACGACCGAATTCGCGCAGATATGAACAGCGGCAAACTTAATTTCTCGATTGTGTACCGCCTATTCATACCTACTTCAAAAATTAAGAGGCAACTGCCAAAAGCCCTTATCTCAGATAGCTGATTCTATCCAAACCTTTTTGTAACCAAGTCTCCTAAAATTATTAACCCTTCGCGCAGATATTCATCTTTCAGGTTAATCAACTCATCAACTGGCAATCCCTCCTTACCGGTCAATTTTGTATCCAACTTTTCAGAGGCCTTTTTCTTTTCCACTTCTTCCATTTCCGCTTTGCGTTTGGTTTCACTAAGCGAAATTTTTGATTGCGAGAGTCTGGTTTTAAGCTCATCAGTTTCGGCTATGTAGGCTCTCAGTGGGGCATCAAATTTGGCTCGATCTAAATATGCCTTATTAAGACCTGTAATAATCTGGCCATTAATTTCGCTCGCTTTCTGAAAGTTTGCAGGCTTAATCACATCCCATGGCAATGCATTGGGGCTTGCACTTTCTCCATATTGTTCAGGTTCAAAAGCAGAAGGAAGGGGCACATCCGGAATTACACCTTTGTGTTGCGTGCTGCTTCCGGTAACCCGGTAAAATTTTTGAAATGTCAACTTCAACTCTCCAACGGGTTCCTTTTCATTAAGAAATCGATTTAAGTCTAATACCGTTTGTACAGTTCCTTTCCCAAACGTTGATTCCCCTACTATTACCCCGCGCTGATAATCCTGAATAGCACCTGCGAATATTTCTGAAGCTGATGCGCTAAATCGATTGGTAAGAACAACCAATGGACCGCTATAAAAAACCTCTTTATCATCATCGGGCAGCACATCAATTTTATTGATTGAATTTTTTACCTGAACTACAGGACCATCTTTTATAAATAGGCCGGTTAAGTCAACGGCTTCGGGTAACGAGCCACCCCCGTTATTTCTTAAGTCCATTACAATACCCTCAACTCCTTCCGCTTTTAATTCACCAATCAGTTTTTTAACATCACGCGTGGTGCTTCGATAGTTGGGATCGCCTTTTTGATAGGCATCATAATCCATATAAAAACTAGGCAAAGAAATAACTCCTAATTTTGCATTTCGTCCTTGTAATTGATAATTGATTACTTCTTTCTTAGCGGCCTGATCTTCTAATTTTATTTTATCACGAACCAAAGTAATTTCTTCGGAAGGACCATTAACCCCTGTTTTTGCAGGTAAAATAAGGAGACGCACCGTGGTTCCTTTAGGACCCTTGATCAACTTTACCACATCATCAATCCGCCAACCGATAACATCAACCAGTTCTCCATCCTTGCCCTGGCCAACAGCAATGATCAAGTCGTTAACATGAATTTTACCAGATCGTTGCGCATCGCCACCAGGCAGAATGGTTACTATTTTGGTATAGTCATTATCAGTTTGTAGTTGAGCGCCTATGCCTTCAAGGGATAGGCTCATTTGTTGCTTAAATAGATCAGATTGTTTGGGAGAGAGATAATTCGTGTGAGGATCGTATGCTTCTGTGATTGCATTCATGTAAATGCTAAAAATGTCCTCCGATTTAAATTGAGAAAAAGATTTATTGAAGCGATCATATCGGGTCTTAAGTGTCTTTTCAATTTCTTCCTGCTTTTTACCCGCCAGTTTCAAACTCAGCGCCTGACTCTTAATAATCTTTCTCCAAATGTCATTCAGTTCTTGCTTGCTGGTTGCCCAATTCTCTTTATCCCGATCTGTTTCATAATACTCATCTGCCGAATAATCAAAAGCTTGCTTTACCAAGGTTCCCAATACAAAGTCCATTCTCTCCTGATAACGTTTGCTAAATACTTCATAAATTTCAAACGCAGGATTTACATTCTCATTCCGGGTAAGATCATCAATTACGTATTTATATTTTTCGAATGACTTTACATCGGAGGCCAAAAAGTACGTCTTACTATTATCCAAATCCTTGATGTACCGATCAAGGATTGCAGCTGACAAAGAATCGTTGAGTTTTATTTTACTATAATGATTGTTATCGAGGATATAAGAGATAACCCGTGCCTCTTTTCCAAATACAGGTTTTGATTTAAGATCAAGGGTATCCGTTGGAGTTCCTTGTGCCAGTACTAAAGTAAGGCTTATTAAAAATATTGAAGTGAGAACCTTTTTCATGTTTAATTACTATTTATTACCAATCTGGAGTTGTCAAGAGTAGGCTACTGGACTCCATAACCCTTTTCATCATTACTTTCTTTAAACGGAGAGATATACAAACAAGATGCCACTAAATAATTAGCCAATCCTTCCAAAGTCAAACTCGTCTAAAAATTTCTTCGCTTCGTCAACGGTACCAAATTCAAATGATTTCTTGCTTCCCGTATTTGAGCGGACATCTATTTTAACTAATTCAATGTTTTTTGAGCTACTCTTTGGTTTAGGCTTAATGTGCTTGTAATCTTCAATTTCTTTTCGATTTACATTAAACTGAGTAGCGCGAACATTTTTACAATAAGCACACTGGTAGTGCTTTAATATTTCCTTTGGTGTACCATCTTCATTTTTCTCGATAATCTCCTCTTGTTTAACCCGCATGGTGTAAAATCCACAATTGTTGCACTGAAGGGAAATTAGATGTCCTTGATACTTCTCAATTTTAATCTCGTTCGTCTTTTGATCGACCCAAACATCATAATCAATAGAGAAGATACTTTCCTCAGCCTGCATACCTTCGTTTAAATGAACATCTTCTTCATCTTCACTTAGCAATTTCATTTTGCCTCCTGTAGAAGAGGTACGTGGAGCAAAGCGCAGTCTCCTTAATTTACGATTTACAATTGTTGGGTAATAATAATCTAACACTAACGAAGAGATATAGATAATCATGGTTGCGCCAGAAATGCCAAAAAAGATACGCACGTAGAAAGCAATACCCGGCCAGGCTATCTCATCCCTACCATACATATTAATTAGAAATCCTGCGGCTAATCCTAAAAAAACAAAAACCAATTTATAGCGCTTAATCTCAAAGGTATTGACGTAATCATGCTTCTCCTTTTGGCTTTTTTGAAGGGAAACTTTCAAATGATAGAGTAGAAAAATAATGATAGCTATTGCTGCCATTGCAATTACAGCTACCAACATACCATCGTGCCATGCGTCTGCAAAAGCTTTTAAGTCCTGATTGTTCATAGATTAAAAATATTAAGCTTAAAGTTAATATAATAACGAATAAACCTACCCTTTTGCATGTATAGCAATAGATAATCACCCTTACTGGTGGAGCAAAATACTTTTTCAATTCCAAAAGATACTTGAGGTTCTTACCGGTAACAAAAGTCCATTTTGATGTTGATTTCAATTATCCCGTTTTCTTTCAAATCCTACAAATTAGCCTGAATTGTAAGGTTTACAAAATATTTGTGTAAAAATGCACAACAATACTTGTTTATTAAACTCATTAGCCATACTATTGTGTAATAATACACAAAATTATGAGTGATTTTGAAAAGCGAAAACTGGAAATTGAACTAAGGAATTTCACTTCACGAAATTTTGAAAGGCCAAGTGATTGTAGAAATCTTGATCAGATCAGATTCTATGTCAGTGAGTTATGTACAAAAATAAGCGAGTATGAAAGTCGCTTTAATTATGTTCCGGCATGGGCATATTCGTTGCTGGCGCAATACAATATTGCACAAAACAGCCTGCTCCTTACCGAATTTAGAAATGCTTATGCCTGATAAAATCGATGAAGTACATCCCCTCTCCTATTCCTATCCGCTACGAATACATGTATTCAGCAACGGCAAATAAGTCGGGGCGCATGCAGTATCACAAGATTCGGCCGGGTGTTAGTAAGTTGAGAATAAGCCGTTCGGAATATATTAAGGCCTATAATGATATGACAATTATTGCACTGCATCCTGTTCCTATTCGTGGGCAGGAAGCAGTGTTTCAATTAGAGTTCTATGTTTGATCTCTAGTGAAGGATAGATTCCAAATCGGCAGGGGAATAACTGATTGACTTGATCGTTTTGTTATCGGCCTTGCGATAGACAAGCCATTTATCGCCTTCCTTTCTATGATAGCATTCCGTGCCATCTTTATCCTTATAAAATTGGATAGTTTGATTTGCTTCTTCCTCCGAATTACACGCTTTGCTCATGTTTGAGCGTTGAACCTCTTCAAATAAAGCACTAAACTTTTCGCCTAAGCCAAATTCCAGAATTGCCCCTGATAACACGTATTGAAGGTCACACAGCGCATCTGCTATCCCAACCAGGTCTTTTTCTGCAATAGCTACTTCCATTTCCTTAAGTTCCTCGGCTAAAAGGGCAACGCGTAGTTTACACCGATTCTCTGAGGGTATCTCTGGCTTTTCAAGGATTGGATGTTTAAACGTTTTGTGAAATTCAGCGACTAAGTTTAGCGAATCGGGTTGTTGCATAATTATCTACTTGTTTTAAAATTCAATGATACAGCAATTATTTAAACATTGGCAATTTTGATATCTAACCAAGTGATACTAGTTTCACCCATAGCATTTAATTACTTTGATTAATAACTAGTTATGATCATTTATATAAACTTATCATTCAATTAAATTTCACCTGTTTAATATAACGCCATGCTTTATATTTGAGGCCTTAAATAGTGAGATGAAGAAGAATTTTGTTGAAGAGCTTCGGTGGCGAGGAATGTTGCACGACATTATGCCTGGCACGGAAGAAATGATGAAGAAAGAAATGGCTTCTGGGTATATTGGTTTCGACCCCACAGCAGATTCGTTACATATTGGGCACCTGGTTCAAATTATGACCCTTCTACAATTTCAGCAATGCGGGCATAAACCCTATGCTTTAGTTGGCGGAGCCACCGGTATGGTGGGCGACCCTTCAGGCAAATCGGCCGAGCGGAATTTGCTATCGGAAGATGCACTTCGCCACAACGAGTCGTGTGTAAAAAAGCAATTAGAAAAGTTTCTTGATTTCTCATCAGGCACCGCCAACTCAGCCGAGATGGTGAACAATTATGACTGGTTTAAGGAGTTTACTTTCCTTGATTTTATTCGTGAAGTTGGCAAGCATATCACCATCAATTATATGATGGCTAAAGATTCTGTTCAAAAGCGGTTAGAAACCGGTCTATCCTTTACGGAATTTACCTACCAATTAGTGCAAGGCTACGATTTCTATTGGCTCTACAAAAACAAGAATTGTAAACTGCAGATGGGAGGCTCTGACCAATGGGGTAATATTGTTACGGGAACCGAACTGATTCGAAGAAAAGTGGATGGAGAAGCGTATGCACTCACTACTCAACTGATCAAGAAAGCGGATGGTACCAAGTTTGGAAAAACGGAAGGTGGCAATGTTTGGTTGGATCCAAAAAAGACTTCACCTTACAAATTCTATCAATATTGGTTGAATATCTCTGATGAAGATGCCATCAACTTTATTAAGATTTTTACTCAATTCAGTAAAGAGGAAATTGAAGCCTTGCTGGTTGAACATAACAAAGCTCCGCACCAACGTGCCCTTCAAACTTCATTGGCTAAGGATATTACCATTAGAGTTCATTCTTTAGCAGATTATGAAATAGCTATTAAGGCATCGTCTATCCTATTTGGAAATTCTGTAACCGATGATTTACAAAGCTTGGATGAAGATACCTTGTTATCTGTATTTGAAGGAGTGCCTCAGGTCACAGTAAGCAGGTCGGCAATCGCCTCGAGCACTTCAGTCACTGATCTGCTTTCGGAAGTAACTAAATCAACTATCTTTCCATCAAAGGGTGAAGCAAGAAAAATGATTCAGGGCGGTGGCGTGAGTATTAATAAGATTAAGCTTTCAGACCCCAATCAAAAACCTGAATTCGAGTTGCTTCAAAATAAATACCTTCTTGCGCAGAAAGGGAAGAAAAACTACTACCTGATAATTGCTGAATAGATTATTTGGTCTTTAGAATAAAGACCACTTTTCCTTTTGATCGTTCTGGTGCCTGACCACCCGAAGTGCGCATCAATGAATTCCGCATAATCTCAGCCTTAAGCAATTGCTCAGCTCTTGGGCTTAATCCCCGCTGCAATGTCGTGATTCCAATGATATCGCCATTATCATCGCACTCAATTTCAAACTCTATGCGACCATCTTCATTATCAGGCAATGGTGGAATTCTAGGTTCACTTGCCCACGCCCATCCACTCATGGACAGGCCAAAGCCTTTGTCTCCGTTAGCACCACCACCTTGATTACCATACAAGGCCTTAGCATCTAACTTACCTTCTGGATTTCCCTTGTCCCCTTCTTTGCCTTTGTCATCACCCTGACTTGTGGTTGGATCACCCTTCTTGGCATCTGTACCTTTTTCTTCGGTCACCTTTACTTCCTTCTTTTCGTCTTTCTTCACTTCTTCCTTGGGTGCAACCTTTGGCTTTGTCTCTACAACTTTTTCCTTTATAACTTCTTTAGGTTGTTCTTTCTTTTCCTCTTTTACTACCACCGGGCTTTCAACTTTTGATACAACCTGTTCAACAGCTTTTTCTGTTACGATCTCTTCCTTAACAACTTCATCAGGCTGGGTTGTTTCTACCTTCTCTTCTTCTTGTGGCGCATTATTTTCTTCGGGCGTACCCGGTGAAGTTTCCGGTTGAATTTCACCACCCCCCGTTTGATCCATTCCGAAGTTTAGTTCAATACCATATTCAGGCAGCGGAGGGTTTGGAGCGCGCCAGGCCATCATCAGAAAAAAAGCAATTAACAACAATGCATGAATACCCACCGAGGTGATCATAGCAATCCGTTTGTTTTTTCGCTCCTGCTGCTCGCTCATCACTTATTTGGGTTTGGTCGCAATTGAAACTTTGGCTTCTAACTTCGTGGCGATGCCTGCTACAAATACCATTTCGCGGGTAGGCACACTCTCGTCTATATGAAGTACTACTACTCCTTTTGGTCCTGCTAGTTTGCTTTTCAATTCCCCTTCCAATGTTGACTTAGTCACGGGCTTCTCATTCACAAAGAATTTTAAGTCCTTGGTAACTGTAACAGAAACCTTCTGCACCTCAATAGTGCTTGCCACACTGGTGGGCAAATTAACCGGTAAGCCAGAAGGAGTGATAAAAGAAGATGTTAGCATAAAAAAGATCAACAACAGAAATATCAAATCTGTCATAGAGGCCATGCTGAAGGCTGCATCTACTTTATTTCTTGATTGCAGGTTCATGCTTACCGTGGTTCTTGTAACAAGTCAATAAACTCAATCGAAGAATACTCCATTTTATGGACTACTTTGCTAACCCGGGTAACTAAAAAATTATAACCGAGATAGGCGATAATACCCACAATCAACCCGGCAACAGTAGTGATCATAGCTGTGTAAATTCCATCGGCCAAAAGCTTCGGACTTACAGAACCTTCCTCCTGCGCAATTGCTATAAAAGCACTCACCATCCCGATTACGGTTCCCAAAAAACCAATCATGGGTGCTGCACCGGCAATAGTTGCCAGCACAGAAAGGTTTTTCTCAAGACGGAATACCTCTATTTTTCCAACATTCTCAATCGAAGCCTCTATGTTTTTCAACGGACTTCCTATGCGTGAGACACCCTTTTCGATCATCCGTGCTACCGGATTATCGTATTGCGCACATAAAATCTTCGCTCCGTTAATATCGCCCTTTTGCACCAACTCTTTGATCTTTACCATAAACGAATCGGAACTTACATTGGCTTTATTAACTGTGCGCAACCTTTCTACAAAAATGTAGATAGCAATTACGGAACAGATCACAAGCGGAATCATTAACGGCCCACCAGCCAGAGCAAGATCTATAAAAGAAATCGTTTGGTCAGGAATTGGTTCCGTACCTGTTACAATTTGGGCAATCATCATAGTTTAAAAAATAAAGTGCTTCTCAAAAAAATTAATACTTAACTACCCAAGCTCCTTCGCCAAATTCTGGCTTTACTGAATCAGCATTTGTTTGTGCTAATGCATAGGTGTCAAAATTGCCAACAGTCAGTCTGTAAAATTTCCACTTTCCAAACGGTGGAACTATTTGGGTGCTCGTTCCCTTTGCGCTTAGCTTCTTGGCATAATCCATAATCAAGTCACCATCCACCGCACTTGCTACAACAACATAATAACGATTGGTGCGGCTACTTAGTGTTTCAATGGTACCTATTGCTGGTTTTGCTGCCAACGCTGCTGCGGCCTCGGCCTCTTTCCTACGTTGCTCTTCCGCTGCTCGTTCGGCTGCTTCCCGATCCGCTTTTTCCTTAGCAGCTTTGTCTCTAGCTTTTTGATCCGCTAATTCCTTTTTGGCTTTCTCGGCTTTCTGTGGTTTGTAAACATATTCCCAAATTAAATACCCAGCTACCACCAGCACAACACCAATAATAACTGCAATGATTATTGGCGCATTCGATTTTGGTTCTTCAGCAGGTGTATATGAGTATGACTCACGAACAGTCTCTTCAGTTTTATAAGTAGACTCCTCTACTTTTGAAGTTTCCTCCGGATTTTCGAGGGGTTTGTATTCAACTTCAGGTAAACCGAAATTATCTTCACCGCTGTTGCCATCGTTGAGGTTTTCATTTGCCTGATCGCCTTTGTCTTTTCTCTTTGCCATGGTTTGGTTTTTAGCTTGGTATTATCACAAAATTAACGCAATTTCTTCAAATTAAGCTATTTTCAAAACACCCAGGTTATTCCACCCATCACTTGCAAACCCCTTACCGGGTAGTTTAAGTATAATTGATACTGATTGTTTAACAGATTACTGCCCTTCACAAATATTGAAAACTGTTTAGATAGAAAGTAAGTCGCTTTCAAATTCAAATCAATCGCTGCATCCAACGTAGTTACTGAACTGGTATCATCATCAAACGCTTTGGCCCCCCCCTGCATAATTAAATCTGTATTAAACTGAAGTTTTGAATAGAGATTATAGAAGGCATTAAAACTTACACGATATGTTGGCCGATGCCAGGCCTGATCATTCGTATAACTATATGAGTCTGCCCTAAGAAGGATGCGAGCAATTTCTGCATGCGAGAAACTCAACTCAGCAAATAAGTTTGTTCTTTTTGTATCACCGAACTCCGTTATAAATTTCGCCCGATCCGTTAGATCATTCCGATAAAAAATAAAATCATTAAGATTAGCAAAAGACAGCCCCGTTCCAAAGGCAACTTTGCTTCCTAGTTTGCCTTTAAGCCCTCCTAAGAATTCAAAAGAACGATTGGTATTATAAATTTCAATGCTTGAATTAACCCACGCATTTTCATGAGCAATGCTGTGAAGCGAAACCTTATCGATATCGCCTGTTAAGATTGCATAGGCTTCCACTGACTCACTTAATGGATAAGAAGCTTTCATGTCAGGATACACATGCAACGACTTATCCTTACCAATGGTATCATTTTCATACACTACGTTTGCTCCAATGGTTACAAGTAAATCTTCGATGGCTTCAAATTGATAGCCCCCTCTTACTTTAAAAATGTGACGTGGCTTAGCTTCTACCAATGCATCCTTACGGGAAATAAGAAAATAGTCTGAGCCGAAAACAATCTTGCTGCTCTTAGAAACCTCAAAATCACTTGCAAAGCCAAGGGTAACCTCACTCTCCCGCGCATCATAATGATCACCCAGATAACTGAATGCACCTTTAAGTTTATAGTTGAATTTACCGGATGTTGAATTGGCCACATCGCCTCCTAAACTTACAATTGAGTAACTTTGTCTTATCCCTGTTCGATCCGCATCAGGGCCTGGGGTATATCCATAAAAATAGGTGCCTATGTTTTCATAATTTAAAAAACCACCTACAGTAGCCTGCCTACCGAATGCTTTTCCAAACAAACGCAACTGTGTGTTTCCACTAGCCGAATTGTTTTTATCAACTGAACCCTGACCAAAACTATGATGAAACAATTTTATTCCATAGAACTTCTCTTTATCGCGCTTGGTAGTTGCGTAAGCATCTAAGAATGGGGAGAAATAATTACCAAAACCAGCGCTAATATAATTTCCATAGATTTTCTGAATGGGTTCGGCCTTTAATCTTAACGGGCGAATAGCCGGATTGAATTCAGGTGTGGTAAAACTAAGGTTTTTAAAATCGTAAACTATTTGTGGTTTAATTGGCTCAACAGGTCTTGGCGGCACCTTCTCAAAATTCCGGTTTGCTTTTGGTACGGTTACTTCCCGTTCCTTCACAATTTCAATTTCTACTTTTTCAATTTCACCTTCGCCCCATTTTTCCTGCGCAACAGAAACGCTTAGTGAAACAGTGAGCACACAGCCTGCTAATATTATTTTAGAAACTATTAATTTCAAGTTCATACTTAATTATCTAACGTATCCGCTTTCACCTGCTCTGCTTTCTTTTTTAATTCATCGTTATCAATTTTCTTCAACTTCTCCTTTGCAAGAGATTTAATATTGTCCAATGGAAATGTCTCCAATGATTTTAAAGTTGCTTTTGCCTGAAAGGAATCACCCATAGCCAAATAATTGTCAGACAATAAAAGAAAGGACTTCCCAACCCATTGTGGATAGGCCGCAAAATCGGTATTCAAACTCACCAAGGTCTCATAACATTGTTTGTGATCTTTGGTTAAGTATTTGATCTCTCCTAATAAATATTTTGCTTCAGCCCCATATTCATCCTGGGCAGAGTTAAGCGTATTTATAAATTCATCCTGAGCAGATTCATAGTCACCGCGTGCCATGGCCGATTTACCCAGGTATAAGGAAGCCTTATTTTGTGCACCCGCGTTTACAGCACCGCGCTCCAAAATTGTGTGAGCATATACATCTGCTGAGTCATATTGTGCGAGCAAAAAATGTGATTCCATTAAACCCGACCATGCTGTATACTCTTCCTTTTTATTCGTTGCTAATCTTGCCAGTTGATGAAAGTGTGGAACTGCCTTGGCATAGCGCCCTTGTTTAAATTCCAGTTCAGCAAGGCGGCCAATTACTTTATTGGCAAATAAAAAGTTTTTATCCTTTTCTATATCTCCATAAATTGATAAAGCCTTTTCATAATCTTTTAACCGATAGTAAGATTCGGCCTGATAATACCTTGCTTCGGAAACTCTTGGGCTTTCCGGGTAGGATGAGACATATCCACTCAGCGAGGCAATTGCTTTCTGATAGTTCTGGCTAAAATATAAATTCTTGCCCGTCTCATATTCTATTGATTCAATTCCTTTGGCATCTGGGTTGGCAGTTTTAAACCCTGCAAGGTATTTATCAAACTCGCCCGATCGGCCTGCTAAGTTCAATGCCTCCTGCAAAGGAATTAACACATCGTTACTTGCTGGGTGATTCGCAAAGTTTTCTAACACCGCTATGTAATCATTGGCAGTTTTATTGTATTCCTTTAGATTATAATACGATGCAGCCCTGCGAGTATATGCGTAAGGGGTAAACTTTGAAATGTTTTTTGACTGAATCACACTGGTGTAACGTGGAACTGCTGCTGCATAATTTCCTTGTTCGAAATCCATTTGCGCCCGCTGAAACATGGCCTCCTCCACAAACCTTGAATTAGGAAAATTTTTAATTACTGTTTCAAACTCTGCGTTAGCCTCATCATACTTGCTAAGGGTACCTAATATGATCCCTGATTGAAGATGAGCATAGTCATCATCGGCAGAACGCATCTGAACAGCTTTACGATAATTTACAAGTGCATCGGTATAAGACTTTGCCACATACTGGCAATCAGCAAGCCGCAACACTCCATCTGCAAGGTTTGGCTGTGTCTTTGAGGATTTATTTACAAATTCTTTGAAGCTAAAGAGGGCTCTGTCATATTGCTGCAGGTTGAAATAAGCATATCCCAATCCATAGCGGGCTTTCATAAGTATATCTGGATTTGAATACCCATTGATGGCAATAATGCGAAGGTATTTTTCTGTTGCCTGTTCATACTTCTTCCCGATCGAATAAGCTTCACCGCACCAAAGACTTGCTTCTGCTACGTAATCGGGCTCAACAGGAAACCTTAATGACTTTTCAAAGAAATCAACAGCTGCGGGGTAATCTTCTTTATTATAAAGTTCAATGCCTTTTAGCATAGTTGCTTTTTGAAACGCCCGTTCAACCGCTGGGCTACGTTTAGGCATTGCTTCGATGTACTCAATCGCCTTGTTATAATTAGAAGCATTTACATAAGCTTGCGAGAGCAACTCTCTGATTTCATCGGCATGCGAACTCTTTGGAAAGTTGACCAAGAGTTTTTCGAACTCGGTGATTGCCTGATCTGGCCTACCTAAGTCATAAGATACTTTAGCATATTGGTAGGTACTTTCTTCAACTAATTTTTGATCCGGTCTGTATTTGCGCGCAATATCAAAAGATGTAAGCGCCATCGGTTTTTGATTTTGCTTGAGATATAACGAACCTAAGTAATAGGCCGAGTAATACCCAACTGAATCCGTATCGGCAAAGGACGATTTAAGATACCTTAGTGCATCCGAATCTACCCCTAACGTATAAGCTGCATAACCAGCCCTTAACAGAACTCCTTTATCTGCTTTATCCTCCCGCCCGTTCAAATATTCCTGATAGCCCGTTAAGGCGTTTTTATAATCGTTCTTTTTATAATATGCTTCCGCAGAAAGTAAAGCAATCTCTTCTTTGTTAGTCAGTCCTTCAATAGAACTCACCTTGCCTGCATACGAAAGAAGTTCATCATAATTTTTTTGGCGATAGTACACATTGGCTATCAGGTAGGGAACAATTTTAGAATACGCTTCATTTTGTTCTGCTCTCTTCAAATCCGTTAGGGCATTCGGATAATCCCCCTGACTGTATTCAATAAATCCGGCATAATAACTCGAGGCTGGTCCATACTCCCCACCTATCGCCTTATTGAAGTTAAATTGATCAAGGGCTTCCTTTAAAGACTTTTGGCTAAAGAGACTATACCCCCAGCGAAACCGGCCAATGCGCTGTTGCTCCTGGCTAAGACTCGAGAATGAAACTTTAGAATAATAGAGGGCTGATTTTTTATAATTCTTCTCTGTATAGTAAAAATTGCCCAAATCATAGTTAGCGGTAGTTGCCCGCGGATGCCCAGGATTGTTCTTGATGAAATCTTCAATCTGCTTTTCGGAATCAGTATGGTAAAGGTTCAAGGCACAAAACGCTTTGTAGTATTCTGCATCTGCCCGCTTTGCATCCGATGGGGTTACCAGGCTTAGATATTCAGAAAATACTTCACGTGCAGCACCATATTGGTTATGGCTTACTAACTCTAACCCGGAATCAAATAACCGCTCTGGTTGTTGTTGTGAGAGAAGGTTTTGAGAGTAAGAACAAAATGGAATTAAGCAAGCACTTAAAAAGAACGAGATACTCTTCATCAAAGATTTTTTCGTAAAACTGACAAAGTCAAAAAATATTGCAGTACTAAGTTTAAAAAATATAGCCCATGCAGCAGTTAAAAAATTGGATTGCATGGACTCAAAGCTACTAATTGTTACGGAGAACTTCATCATTTCGTTACAAGAATCAGGATGAAGCAACAAGAATTATTCCATAAACAACCTTGTAAAATTTAAAAATGCAACTACATCATCAATCGAAAAATTAATTCCTTTAGTATTTGTCCTTCCCCTTCACTTCCTGAATCAACTCCCTTTAATTTTAAATCTGCTTGCTTTAAAAGAGAAATCGAATCAATCACTTTCGTCAAAGAGTATCTACTCAAAGCAGAACTATAATCTTTAACAGCAAATGGGCTGATCTTTAGCGCACTAATAAGACCACGTTCACTCTTATCCTCACTGGCATGAGCGATTAAAAGCTTACTAAAAAATGAATAAAGAAATGCCACCAGCGGAATAACGGGATTCTTTTTTGTGTTGGCTTCAAAGTAGTTTACAATCTTTGAAACCTGAAGCAAGTCTTTCCTGATAAGTGCCTTTTGAAGTTCAAAAATATTGTACTCTTTGCTGATACCTACCTGAGCCATCACATGCTCAGCAGTAATGCTTTCTTTAGTTGGAACCACTATCAAGACCTTGTCAACCTCATTCGCCAGCCTGTTTAAGTCTGTACCTACATATTCGGCAAGCACCCGCACTGCTTCATCTTCAATCTTATAACCTTTCGATTTGGTGTATTCCAAAATGAAATCTCCCAAAGCACTATCATACGGTTTTTTAAAACTGGCGGAAACAGCAAGTTTATCAACCTTTTTGCCAAGCTCTTTTCGTTTATCAAAGGTCTTGTGTTTGTGACAAAGAACAAGAACTGTGGATGATAGTGGGCGCTCCAGATAGTCAAGCAAAAGTTTTGCACCGTTCTCTTTTTGTAAGTCTTGAATGTCCTGTGCCTCTTTTACAATTACCACTTGCCGATCGGCCATCATTGGAAAGCGCTTGGCATGGGTAAGCAGGGTTGCCATATTTACATCCTTACCATACACTACAACCTGGTTAAATCCTTTTTCAGATTCACTTAAAGCATTGTCCTCTATGTAATTGGAAATCAAATCTATATAGTAAGTTTCCTCTCCTTGTAGAACATACACAGGATCATACTTGCCAGATTTAAGTCTATCCATTATTTTCTTTGCTCCTGCATCCATTAGCGAATTCTTTTTTGCGACAAGTTAAAGGCAGTTACCGCACCAACCAAAGCCCCACCCAAATGAGATTCCCATGAAATTCGAGGATCCATGGGTAACACCCCAGCAACGAAAATCCCTCCATAAATGAAAAGGATACACGCGGAAACAATCAACGCTACAAATTCCTGCCTTAAAAAACCATAGCAAATCAAAAAGGCGGCTAGCCCATATATTAAGCCACTGGCGCCAATATGGTAAGATGGCCGTGGACTTAATAGCCAAACGAGGATATTTGTAATAAAGTAGCAGCGAAAAAAAACTGCCCCGGCAATACGGTCGTAAAAGAAGTAAAGCACCGATCCCAAAAACAAAAGCGGGAAAGTATTAGAGATCAAATGCATATAATTTCCATGGATCATTGGGGCTGTAAAGATGCCGATCAAACCCTCAAGTGTCCTTGGCTTAATTCCTAAATAGCCAAAATCAAAACCATAAAATAGCTCAATACTGAAAGTAAGCCACATGATGAACACCAATCGAAAGGGAACCACCGAACTGCTAAAAAAACCATTCTCTTTTAAAGGCATTCTTTTCCTTAAGCTTTGGCAGGATCAATTATCATAGGCAAATGTAAATACATGGCTTCTTCATCTCCTACTTTCTTTAAGCCCAACAGCCCACCTGAAGAATGTGCAATGGTTGAGGCTATTTCCTTTAAACTAGCATAAAACTCAATTGCAAAATTGGAGTCGAGTCTTTTTAAAATAGGATTGATCTTGGCCAAAGATTCCTCTATAAGGAGCGATCGTTCTTTTGCATTAGTTGGAAATCCTTGTATAACAATTTTAAGTTTGTCCTCGAAGTCTTCCCCCAATTCATTGTAAAAAGCTTTGAGATGAGATTTACTTCTTTTTTGTTTTTTCTCTGTTAATGTAATTGCCCCTTTAATTTCCTTGTTGTCAATATTCCCATCTGCTCCAGCTATAAGTATGCAAACCAGCAGGGGAGCTTTGTACATCAATTCAATCTCGGCAGGTGATAGCTTATAAAATTCAGGGAGCATATTTTTCAAAAAGTAAACTTAGAACTCTCTAACTAACAGGAATTAATGTAAATTTCAAATATTTTGGAAGAATTAGATCATCCTTATTAAGAGTATTTTTAAAAGAGCCTACGGATGTACGAAAAAGATCAGGTAAGAATTTTTGTGGTAGAAGACGATCCTGCCTACACTAAATTTTTAAAGTACGTGCTTAGCTTAAATCCAGATTTCGAGCCGGTTTTCTTTGCCACGGGCAAAGACTGTATTGATAATCTTCATAAAAAGCCATCCATTATTACACTTGATTATTCCCTTCCAGATATGGAAGGAGAAAAGGTGCTTAAATCAATCAAGGAGTTTGATCCGGAAATCAGCGTAATTATCATTTCAGCCCAAGAGAAAATTGGCACTGCTGTTGAACTCCTTAAAGCAGGTGCCTTTGATTACATTAGCAAAGATGAGGATGCAAAAGATCGTATTCTTAATTCCATAAAAAATGCACGTAACAAAAATGAATTGGTGCGTGAAATTGATCGTTTAAAACATGAGATAACCACTAAATACGATTTTGCCAAAAGTATCATTGGCGCAAGTCCTGCTATAAAAAAAGTATTTGAATTAATTGAGAAAGCCGTTAAAACCCAAATCACCGTTTCCATAACTGGCGAAACCGGAACTGGTAAGGAATTAATTGCAAAAGCAATCCACTATAACTCAATAAGAAAAAGCAAATCGTTAGTGGCCGTTAACGTAGCAGCAATTCCCAAAGATTTAATTGAAAGTGAACTCTTTGGTCACGAGAAAGGTGCCTTTACTGGCGCTGCCAGCAGAAGAATTGGAAAGTTTGAAGAAGCCGAAGGTGGAACTATCTTTTTGGATGAGATTGGCGAAATGGATCTTAGTCTGCAATCTAAGTTGTTACGGGTGCTGCAAGAAAAAGAGCTTTCGCGAATTGGAGGCAATCAGATAATTAAATTGGATGTACGGGTAATTGTAGCCACTCATAGAAATTTACAAGAAGAAGTTCGTGCCGGAAGATTTCGCGAAGATTTGTTCTATCGTCTGCTTGGGCTTCCGATTCACCTCCCCCCCATGCGCGACCGCGGACAGGACATACTTTTATTAGCTAAATTTTTTGTTGATCAATTTGCTAAGGACAATGGGTTAAAGAAAATTGCAATAACTCCATCTGCACAGGAGAAGCTTATGCAACACACCTATCCTGGCAACGTGCGCGAATTAAAGTCAATAATTGAGCTTGCTGCTGTTATGTCAAGTGAAAACCAAATTACAGCGGATGATATTAGCTTTACGACTCCCATTCGCGAGGACGCTTTATTGCTAAAGGAAATGACTTTACAAGAATACACCTACAGAATTATAAGAACTTATTTGGACAAGTATGACAATAACGTTTTGGATGTTGCTAAGCGATTAAACATTGGCAAATCATCCATCTATAGATACTTGAAAGAAATGGAGTCGTTAGGAATTTAACCTTAAGAATGAAAGCAAAATCGTTAACCACCTATGTAAGAAAAGGTTCTTTTTATAAATCGGTAGTCCAAGATGGATCTGATATAATTTTTATTGTCGACTACCACGGAAATATTCTTTACCATAATAATTCGGTTAAAGAAATACTTGGCTACCGGGCATCCAGTCTGGTTGGTAAAAATTTCTTTACGTTCATCCCTCCACAACTTCTGTCAAATTTCACAGCTGAAATTAAAAAAAGCACTAAGAAGAGATTCAATAAGTCGATTGAATTTCAGTTTATGGCAAAAGATAAAACCTATAAATATCTCGAGTTTAATTCGGTGAATTTGAAACAACAGGAGGGCATTGAAGGGTTGATTTTAGATTGCAGGGATATAAGTCAGCGAAAGAAAGATGCAGAAGAACTCATGCGCGCTCAAAAAGCAAAAGAACAATTTTTAGCCAATATAAGCCACGAAATAAGAACACCGATCAATGGAATTGCCGGTATGGCTTCTTTGCTGAGCCAGAATCCTTCGAAAGAAGAACAGCGCACATACCTCAATGCCATTAAAAGTGCAGCTGATAATCTAAAAGTAATCATCAACGATATTCTCGACCTGGCTTCCATAGAGTCAGGTAAACTTCAACTGGAGAAAATTGGATTTAACCTTAACGACTTATTACATTCCTTGATAGATGCTTATGGTGTGCAAGCGTCTGAAAAGGGAGTTAAATTATCATACAAGCTTGCCGAAGACGCCAACAAAGTTTTTATTGGAGACCCCGTGCGACTAAATCAGATACTCATCAACTTGATAAGTAATGCAATTAAGTTTACCCACGCAGGGTCTATTCATGTATCAGTAAAAACGGACAGGATAAAAGAAGGAACCTATCGACTTCGATTTGACATCACCGATACCGGAATAGGAATTCCAAAAAGCAAGCTCCAAACTATTTTCGAAAGCTTTAGCCAGGCCGATGCAAGTGTTACCCGGAAATACGGTGGAACAGGACTTGGCTTGACAATTGTTAAGCAATTGATTGAACTTCAGAAAGGCACTATCAAAGTAGTCAGCGAAGAGGGCAACGGATCAACCTTTACTTTTACCATCTCTTATCAATTGGGAAAGACTGAGTTCTTTGATGAAACTAAGCTTTATAAACCCAAGCAAAACACGCAGTTAAAAAATGCTTCCGTCCTGTTGGTTGAGGATAACGATATTAATCGGCTTTATGCAGGCAGTATCTTAAAAATGTGGGGTTGTCACTTTGAAACAGCAGAAAATGGAGTTGTTGCATTGGAAAAAGTAAGAAATAATTCCTTTGATGTCATTCTTATGGATATTCAAATGCCGGTGATGGATGGCTTTGAAACAACAAAGGCGATCCGTCAAGGCGATCCAAAGAAAAAGAGTGTACCTATCATTGCATTAACGGCTAATGCAACCCAAAAAGATTTTGAAAAATGCATTGCCGCTGGCATGAACGATTGCATTACAAAGCCCTTTACACAAGACGACCTTTTAAAAACTTTAACCAAATATCTTGGTAAAAAATTACCCATCAAAAAGAAGCACTCTGATAATGAGGGAAAAACAGCAAACGCTTCAATTGACCTTACTTACTTAAAAAAAGTATCAAATAATAATCAGGAATTTATACAGGAGATTGTTAACACCTTTCTGGAAACAATGCCCAAAGCCATCGAGGATATTGATACACTTACCCAGGAAAAAAACTGGATACAATTGGGAAAAGTAATTCATAAGATTAAGCCTACCATTACCTTGATGGGAATCCATCATCTTAAGGATAAGGTGATGGATCTAGAACTTCAAACTAAGGATGGGACTAATGAAGATAGCCTCATAAGTTTAGCCAAAGAAATTAGTCTTCATTTAAATCGTGCAATTGATACGCTAAATGTTAAAGCTTAGTTTCTATTAAGCACTATTAATTTTTTTCTTACAGTTACACCGTTTGGTCCTGTCATTACAACGAAGTAAACAGCATTAGCTAATTCAGAGACTGCTACAGGCTTTAAGCCATTAACCGCATTTTCAAAATTTCCTTCCAGCACAGTAACACCGCGCTGATCGATAATTCTCCATTGACTGGACGGGTGTACATCGGCAGGTAATCCAAAGGTAAACTCTTGATTAGCCGGGTTCGGGAATAGTTGTACACTATTAAGAGCGGCAAGGATAGGTTGTTCATCATCAATGCCAACCACAGGAGAGCCATTCTTCACGGGACCATCAATCGAAATGGACTGATAAATTTCTTTGGTGTTCTTATCTTGCACATATCCAATCAGAAGCAACCCATTTGGATTTGAGATGGGGATATCAAGCGGTACGTCAAATTTTAGTTTAATCACTTTCTGACCTTTCACCCACGTTAAGTTTATTGTTTCGCCATCGCTACCAAAAAGATTTTTCCGGAGCACGCGCATCACTCCCCCTATGTTTTTTTCTACCAAGGCTACATTAATGATTACAGGTGAAGTAAAATCTTGTTTAGCTTCTATAACAAGTTTAACACTTATTGTTTCAGACGAAATGGACGTTGTATCTTTTAATGTCAATAAGAAAGGTGGTTCAACCAAGGCCCTACGATCTAACTCGACTTTATTAAGCTGAGTAGTTATCCCCGTAAACTTGCCTGGAACTAATAATCCATCCATAATTGTATAGGGTGGCTGTGAAGCTCCAAAAAACAGAGCACGGGCAGCCGGGTCGGTTGGGTTATCCTTATTGAAAGCATCTGTACCTGAGAAATTGACATGATACTGGATATGCTCAAAATCAGAGGCGACACGATCAGGTGTAAATTGTTGTTGATACAATCCATTCAAATAGGAATCTGCGTTTACACTACCCACTAATGTAGAAGTGGTAAAATGTTCTACCAATACATTCCGCGGCTTTTCTGCAATGAGAAAGTTATCAAGGGCAAATCCATCAAAAGTTTCATTGCTTGCATTGGTGTCGTTCGAACCAAGTGCAAATCTAAACCGAACCTGATCACGCTCAACAAGAGGGATCATATCTAAATTGAACCGTGCATTTTTCCATCCAGCCTGTTTCACTCCAGAAGATTCGTTTGTCCATCCATACTGTCCGATAGTCTGTTCTCCAGGCCTTGATGGTATACTTATTCCATTAAACCAATTTATACCTTCATCACGATTAGGCTGACCCGCCAGAGGCCCAACAATAGACCAAACTATACCACCATCAACAGAATACTGTAGTACAACACCATCAATGTTAGCTTCAAGATCGGCAAAATAATCTAAAGCAACCATCGGGCGATTAGTTCCTGAAAGGTTATAACATGGTACATATATTGCCGATTTCTCATTACTGAAATACGAGTTCGAATTTTTACGCGTCCACCAAACATTATTACCACTGATCGTTGAATTAATTGTTGCACCTGTAGGGGGACCCAGATCCCAACTTACGTAGGTTGAATCATCAGGATTAATAATATCCTGACTGAACCATCCGTTCCGACCAGTCTCGAAGTCTTCTGGGATACCCGGTAAATTTGTTATATAAGGAGAGATTTGAACGGGTCTTGATCTAGGCGCGCTCGTACATCCTAAATTTGTAATTACAGTTAGGGAAGTCGTATATAAACCTATGTTATCATATTTGTGCAAAGGCTTATCGTAAGTGCCTTTTGTGCGTCCGCTATGCTTTCCGGAAGGAATTACATTAGCCCCTGACAAAGTATCCCCATCATCAAAATCCCAGTTGTATTTTGTTACAAAACTTCCACCAAGGTTCGTAATGGAAGCAACAAATTTTGTACTGTCATTATTACAAATAGCTGAATAATCAAAATCAGCCACTGGTATTGTTCCAACAATGATTAATGAAGGACTAGTGTAGGTATTTGAGCAGCCTTGCGTAGTTGTTACCTTTAGACTAACCGTATAACTGCTTGCACTTCCATAAATGTGACTAGGATTCTGATATGTTCCAGTCGTTGTAGAATTACTAACGGTATTTCCTCGAGGACCACTTATTGTTGGCGTTGGATCACCAAAATTCCACTCCGATGTACTAAGTGTTGTAGGAAAAGGCGTTGAATTAATTGTTGATGCATCAGTAAATGTTGTAGGACTATTAAAACAACTTCCTGATGCACTAAACAAAGCGACTGGGCTTGCCTGAACCTTTATGTTACGTTGCTTATTTGAAATTACCCCAGCAATATTTTTGTAGGTAAACTGCACTGTATACGTTCCTGATGGTAAACCATCGGTTGGTAAAAAATATTGTGATCCTATTTGAGTTAATGTAAGCCCCGGTGTTAGACTGCTAAATCCTGTTTCAGGCGCTTGTCCAGCATTTCCTCCATCTAGTGGAATCAATAAGATGTTACCTGAATCTGCACACGCTAAAAATTCTCCCGATGCGTCTGTTGTAGCATTTTGCAAAGCAAAATCAACTACGGTCAGTGCATTGACACGAAGATTCTGAGTACTTGAGTTTACACATCCATTTGCATCTGTATAAGAATACTTAATAATATTTATCGAAGATGGCGTACCGTCATATAATGTGGCTGTGTTAGGAGTTAGCGTTGCCTGGTCTCTATTTGTGCCAGGGTCAATGGTGGTTCCACTTAGTCCGGTTCCAGGTGCAATGGTAAACAGTCCTCCATTTTGGGTACCACTTAATACAAGAGGAGCTCCATTTTCAGGAACCTCAGGAGGAGCAGGAATTCCGAAAAATGATGCATTCGGTAAAGGATTTATTGTTAAGGTCATTGATTTTATTTCTGCAGGACAAACCCCAGCAGCAGGAACAGTTATCGTTAGTACTTTAGAAGTTGGCGCAACAACCGCCTTATCACCTGCACTTAAAATATACCTAGGCTTCTCCAATGTATTATCATCAAATACACCACCCGACCATGAATATGGAGCCGGGGAGAATGTTACCAATCCTTGAATTTCGATATCATTTTCGTTGGCACAAACTGCTAAATTAGGTCCCGCTGAAAATATTGCTTTCGGGTTTACATTTACCTGAATCGAAAATGGATCACCTGCACATCCCCCTGTTTGACCTATAGGAGTTACAGTATAGATTACAATTTGGTTTACTGAGGTTGTGTTAACCAGAATATCATCTATGATAGAACCAGATTTTAAAGAACTTGTTTCACCAGTAACATTGAGCTGAGGAGTTGCAGTCCATGTAAAATTGGCTGCAAGATTGTTTCCTGGAGCTGTGTTTACATTATTTTGTAGGTCATAATTAACACTTGTATTACTGCAAATGTCAGGGGCAGTAGTAGAGAACCCTACTGGTTCTGGCTTTATGGTAACCGTTATCTGAAATGGTGCGCCAACACAGCCTGTTGAGCTGGTTGGGGTAATCGTATAAATAACGTTTTGATTTGTATTGGATAAATTGGTTATAACGTCCGTGATAACAGGACCTGAAAGTGCCGATGTACTCTCTCCCGTTACCAATGGATTTGGATTATCAGTAGCAACCCACGAAAAAGTACTTCCTACATTATTGCCTAATGATGCAACATTCAACAATAAATTATAATCAATGGATGTATCACTACAAACCGTTTTGGAATCATTAACGCCTACCGGAGCAGGGTTAACCGTAACAACGTAATTAACGCTTGAACCAACGCAGAATGAACTACCCGGCCCAGTTGGCACAAATGTATAAGTAACTGTTCCAGCAACTGTTCCTATGTTGGTGGGATTGTCAACAACTGTCGAAGTACCGTTTGATGTAACACTTGAAGGAGTGATTGGACCCGTTATTGAACTAGTCCATGAGTACGTAGATCCTGCAACATCAATAGTAGGTGTGAAATTCAACGGACCCGATCCACTACATCTCGTTATTGATAACGGCATATTCGTAATCTTTGGAACCGGACTTACCGTTACTACCACTACGATCGGGGTACCATTGCAACCTGAAGCCACTGGGGTGATTGTATACGTAGCCGTACCCGATGAACTCGTAGTCGCTGTTAACGTCTGGTTGATGCTCGTACCAAAACCTGAAGTAGCTCCGCTTACATTGCTCTGTACAACTGTCCAGCTATAGCTAGCCCCCGACACTCC
>JAJNPV010000017.1 GCA_021155195.1 Ohtaekwangia sp. | reverse complement strand
GATGTCGCTCTTTTGTTTAGTCGTAAGAACCAATGGTCACTGTTTAAGTATAATTTGACGAGTCCGTTAAACATTAAAAATCTCAGTAGTCCCATATTTATTAGTTAGTCGTCATTGTCCGAGGCCAAGTTGCTGCCAACGGTCGTACATAAGCAGTGGCAGGTTTGGGGCGCCTGAACTCTCTTAAAAATTAGAATATGTTCTGGCGCCCTTCCGCAAAAGTGTCCCCGTTGTGTAAAACTAAATTAGGTAAATACTGCCAAAACTATGCACAATACCTGACATTGCTTATGTACTTTGTTGTAGGCCGTAGCACTAACGCAGTACTTTCACTACTTGCACTAAAAAGAATCCTATTGTCGAGAGTAGTCCCGCGATAATCATAGTCCACTTTATTAATTCCTTATATTTTGATTTAATTTCAATTGTCCCAAAGAACGGAACCCCAGCTCTCTTTAGTCCAGTAATAAGTTTGTAAATGTCCAGGTAGTTATTTTGCGTGAATAAAATATGGTCCTTTTCATTTATCCAAAGTCGAATGTCTCTTACTGTTCCGTGTCTGCCGTAAGACTCCTTTAAGTCGAATCCCTTAACATCTTTGATATCGAATTCATATTGTCCAAAGACCCAGTTCTTAATTTTTAGCTTGTCTTTGGTTATGATCAATGTCCTAACTCTTGTATTGAACAATAGTCCAAAGAGTACCAATACTATTGATACTCCAAGCATAGTCCAGAAATAATTAATATCACCCTTTTTAAGAAACTGAATTATACAAGTAATGAAAATGAACACGAATGCGCCTAGTAGTCCTAACTCCAAATAAGGAACCAAAGGTCTGCCTGTAAAAACTGATACTTCTCTGTCTTTACTCATCTCTGTCAAAGTGCTATGGCCTACAACGTCTATGTTTATGCAGCGTGGGGAATAGGAGGGCTTAAAAATGAAGCGCAGCGGAATGTTAAGCCCGACCTGCTCCGAACTGTCCCCCGTGACCAAACTACATTGTGAAACATAAACTTTAATTTAACACCAAACCCCCACATTGCATAAACATTTTGTTAGCGCCCGTTTGCTTTCAGTCGTCTCAATTCTTTTAGTTCATCTTCAATGTCCCCCTTGTCGGACTTGGCGTACTCGTCAGTAAGTTTTTTATTTCTCCTTTTGTCGTTGGTCTGTGGTGGTGGTGGAACCCAATATTTCGTTTTTTCAATGTCCCTACTTCTTGAACATTCGTCAATAGTCGTTCTGTCGGCTTTATTGTCGGTTGAATAGATGAGCCATTTTTGTCCGGTCTTTACAGAGTGTGAACAATAGTCACCCTTTGCATTAATGATTTTTGTCGCTGAGCGAAACTCACCTTTGAAACTTTCAATGAGTTTGATTTCAAATACTCCAGAGTCGATTTCCTGTCCAATTTGAACAAGATATATTAAGTCGGCTTTGTCAAAGTCGGTTTTCTGAAATGGTTTAAGCAAGCTTGAATGACAGTCGCAACAATGTCCGGCTGTTATAATTAGTCCGAATAGTAAGGTTAGTAATCTCTTCATTTTTTGTCGGTCCGCAAATGGGCGCTAACGACCCGTGTATGAAACTTGGCGAAAGCAACCAATTAAATTCAAAAACTAAATCTCGTAAGAGCCATGTTTTATACACATTGTTGGCAGCTGTGGCCGCATTGATAAAACCTTTTATTCGTCCGTCATTCATTAAGTCAGTCAATTTTAATGAAACCATAATTAACGCTAGGTTTTATTTTGTCCCGTCTGATGAAAAATACTACCTATCATATATGGAGCGTAGAGAATATTTTGATTTAAAATTTGGATTGCTTGTCCGTAAGAAAGCTATTAATGTAAGTCAGTTCGAAACTTATCGACATCATTACGCTTTAGGTGTATTTGAGTTAGACTTAGATTGATTTTTTAATTTATTTACCTCGTTTAAGATATGAGCACAGTTTCGCATATTCAAGTCAATAACAGAATGGCGGTTAAACACTTCTGGTTGTCCGTATTCTTTTGCTGTATTTTCTCCAGTTGTCAAAACATGGTCTACATAGTTTGCAAGTTCAAATACCTCTGTCCTCAGTTTATTTATATCATTGTCCGAAATCTTTTTCAATTGTTCTATCTCCGCGTCTTTAAGAAAGATTGCCTTTTCAGGGTCATAACTTTTAACAAGTCCCTTATATTGTTTAATGATTTCTTTTTGAGATTTGATTTGAGTAAAAAGTATTACCCCAACCACACCACTAATAATCATCTCCTCAATTATCAAATATGAATTTAAGTCCATTTCCATGTTTTAAATTTTATGTCCTATGATTGAAAGATTAAACTGTCCAGCGGCCATTGATGCCAACGCCAGTGTTTATTTAGTTGCGGGTGTAGGAGGTTTTAAAAATGCAGCGAAGCGGAATGTTAAAACCGACCTGCTCCATCCTTGTCCCCGTTACCGAACTAAATTAGTAAAACAAACTTTATCTCCACTCTGAACCCCGCAATTAAATAAACACATTGTTGTGCACAGTGGCCCACTCACTTTCTCTTTTTAACTTGTCCAATAATCAAAATTGCTGTCGCCAAGATGATTAGTCCGTTGTTCACCACATTTGCTGAATTGAGAATCGTCATTTTCCTTAACGTCCAGTCCTTGTCGGTGTTGATTAAAGTCAACTCGTCAATTCCTTTTTGTATTTTTTCGTCCTGCGTTTTAATAAAAGCTTTTAAGTTGTCCACCGTTTTTATTGTGTCCATAACTGAAGGGCTATGCATTTTAAATATTGAGTCCTTAATTGCTTTTAGTCCCAGTAGCTCTTTTGTTTTGTCGTCAAATTTATTTTTGTCGGCTAGTAAATTGTCACCGAGCGAATTCGAGTAATAAACCAACAGTCCTTTGACTACAAGAAAAATAACTAAAGCAAAAACTAAACTGTATCCTTTCACTTATTAGTCAGTCGATTTTTTTGTCGGCCATTGTGCACAACGTGAGTGCATATTGCGTTGCGGGGTTAGGAGCGCTTGTTAAATGGCCATCGGCCATGACAAGCGCGACCTGCTACGCTCTGTCCCACGTGATAAAACTAAATTAAGAAACAAAAACTATAACGCAACACTGAACCCCCGCAATGAAATATGCACAGTGTTGTGCGTAGTTTTTTCCTACTCTGTTCTTATAATAATTCTCCAGTCAAGTTTTTCTACTTTTTGTAGAGTCGAAAAGATTGCATTTTGTCCAACGAGTTTTAAAGTATCATGTTCAAGTCGGATTTCTAAATAGGCCAAATGAATGTCGCTTGGCTTAGGATTATATCTCGCTGATACTCGTCCAATTCTTATTGTTTTAGTCGGTACAAGTGTCACCAAATTCAATGCTTGTCCGCCATACTCAACGTCACTTGTTAGTTGTCCCTCAAGTTCTTGTTGGTCAAGCATTGGTGAATATAGTACGTCAATTTTTCTATTTGTTTTGTTTTCTAATTTCAAGTCGTGAACTGGGTCGCAGCTCACAAGAATTATCAACGTCAAAATTGTCAGAATGCACTGGTTCCTTTTCATGTTTTGTATTGTCAGTCGTCCCTGTTTTTTGAAGTCGAAATCGTCCCGGAAAAAATTACGCACAACGCTTGGCTATGAAGCGTTACTTTTATCCTTTAAAAAATTATTAATTAAAAGTAATGCTTTATAGCCGTTGTTGGCAACTGTACGCAAACTCACTTTTCTCTATTATATCATCAGCCAACCTTCTTTTAAAAATGTCAGCTGAGCCCCCTCTATAAAAGTCATTATGTCCATGTCAGCGGTCGCATTTTCATTTGTCAGTTCAATAAAGTACGAGTAGGGATTGGCAATATTGAACACATGAACTCCGAGTCGAAAGCGTTTAACTTTATGGGAAGGGTTTAACTCAGTCAGCTCGCTCCAAAGATTTATGTTTAATCCATGTGACCAAGGAAATAGAATTCCTTTTTCAAACATTAGAATTAGCCTTTTATCAGGGTCAGTATGCTTTACGATAATATCGTCAAACCTGAATGTTGTGCTGTCAATTCTTGTAATTTCCCCTTGAAATCTCTTGTATTTTTTCTTTTTGTAGTCAAACTTAAAAAGTCTTTTAGTCCAATAGTCTTCTTGTTCTCCTGCTGTCTCGAAGTCTGGTTCCTTTTCTCTACTACGATATATTTTTTCATCACTCTGTCCGTACGAGAGTGTAACTGTCAAAAGCCAAAATATTATTAAAGTCAGTCGTCTCATTTGATTGCTTAATCGTCTTTAGCGTATTGTTGCCAACGCTTGGCTATAATGCGTTACTTTTATCCTTTAAAAAATAATTAATCAAAAGTAATGCTTTATAGCCGTTGTTGCCAGCTGTTGCCTACTCCTCAATTTTTCTCCGTCCTAGTGCTTCTGTTAATTCTCCAACTAATTTAATATAGTCCGACTTTGTTAAAGCTACACTGTCAGCAGTCTTATTCGTCAGTTCCTTTTTCTTTTCGTCATCAAACTCAGATGTCATTGAATAAACAGCTCTCGAAATCCTTGTCCCGGTGCTGTCTGTATTGAAATAGTAAATTGTCTCACGTAGTTTATACTTATTTGAGTCCAACGGTGATTTGATAATCAACCAGTCGACAAGGGAGTCCTTTTTGTAAATTAGTTTGTTGTCAACAATCAGGTACTCATTTCGACCTTTTCCGTAGTCGCCAGCATCATAGTCAACAAGTACTTTTGTCACTGAGCTGTCAGCGTTATTAAAAATGTAAGTTGTTCCCCAAACGTCACCACCACCGAACTTTATCTCTTTGGTTTTCTTGAGGTCTTTTCTATAGTTTGGAATTTCAGTCGTCTGTAAATCTGTTGCTACTCCCTTATCGTTACAAGAAATATGTCCGAACACAAAAATAGATATAATTAGTAGTCGTCTCATTTTGACAATTGCTGGCAACGCTTGGCTATGAAGCGTTACTTTTATCCTTTAAAAAATAATTAATCAAAAGTAATGCTTTATAGCCGTTGTTGTGGCTCGTTGCTTTGTACTCGTTCAATAAATTCGTTGAATTTTTTATAGGTCCTTTTGAAGTCTCTTATGGTAAGCAGTGTTAAAAGTATCAACAATAAAATTGGTGCTAGAATCCCCGCTAGTCCTTCGTCTGTGAATGGAGAGGAGAGTAGCAGGAGAAGGAGTCCTATAAAACTCATTGTCCGAAAAAGACTTAGATTATAGCGCACATTAAGTTTATAAATGCCTTTATCCTCGGTCAACGTCCCTTCAACAATTATTGCAGAAATCTTGTCAATGAAAAGTCCCAGTCCGTTACGTCTTATCTCAAATCCTCTGTCCTTAATACTCAGTTTGCCGAACCAAGGTTTGTCAATTTTGTCGTAGTAAAAGAAGTAGCTGTTTCCAAAAAGCCATCTGAAATCTGTTGTGTCAAGTCTGATTAAGGTCAGAATATCAAGTCCATTTACAGGTAGGTCAATTGTCTGTTGTCGAATGTTAATCATAGGTCTACTCTGTCTCGCAATGAGCCACAACGCTGGGCTACATGGCGTGCCGCTTATCGAAGCCCGTATAATTCCAACGTTAAGTAACGAAGTTAGTAGTTTGTGTGTAATTGGCAAACTGTCACGCGGCATGACATGTAGCTATTGTTGTGCGTAGGTTTTTCTACTCCGATCTTATTATTAATCGCCAGTCCAACTTTTTAACTTTCTGAATTGTCGTGAATATGGCCGTCTTTCCAATTAATCTTAAAGTGTCGGCTTGCATTCTTATCTCCAAATAGTCCAAGTCAATATCATTTACTCTTGGGTTATATCTGGCTGTCACAGATCCTATTATTATTGTCTCAGCTGAGTCCAATGTAACTGAATTAAGTTCTTGTCCACCAAAATTGATTTTCGCTATGTCTTTGTCCCCTAAATCTTGATTATCAAGTGGTGGCGAAAATAGAACTTCAATTCTCTCATTCGTCCGGTTCTCAAGTCTTAAATCATGAACAGGGTCGCAACTCGTCATAAGCAACAATACAGTTAAAGTCACTACTTGTATTTTGCTATTCAATTTAATCATATCAGTCTGTCCCGTCTTTGGAGTCCTTTTATTTGGAACGTATTTGTCCCGGAAAACTTACGCACAACGCTTGTGTATACGCAGTTTAAATTTACCTTAAAATATTAATCAAATTTAAATTGCGCATACACTTTGTTGGCGGCTGCAATAATTATCCCAATCTAAATGTTATTGGAATCTCCACACAAACATCTATTGATTGTCCGTTTAGTAATGGCGGACTTGAGAATTTCAATTCTCTTAAAATTCTAACTGCTTCTTTGTCTAAATGAATATTTACGCCTTTATTAACTATTACGTTGTCAACAGTTCCGTCTGCTTTTATGGTAAGGGTGGCATTTACTACTCCTTGAATTCCTCGTCTTCTTGCAAACGCAGGATAAATTAGATTGCGTCCGATGAATTCATACATATTGTCTGTTTCTAGTTTCGGAGCTTTGTATCCTATTGCTTCATTGTCCTGAAAGTAATTGTCAATTTTATCTAGTTCTTTGTCAATAGGACAAACGGCTTTGGAATAGACAAGTTGAAATTCGTAATTCAACTCTCCTGTCCCGCTGGCCCTTTGATAAATCCAAACTCCAAATGGCTCTTCTCCCTTAAATGTCTCACTCCAAATAATTCTATCTTTCTTAATATCTTTTTTTGAAGTTGTGATTTTCCCGTCTGTGTCTTGTGTTATCGTTTTGGAGAATTTTGCTTTTTCTTTAGCCACTTCTTTGTCCAAAGTTTGATTGTTGTAGTACTTTGTATCTATTGTCTGTGCATTACAAACTGAACACATGAAAATAGTCAGTATTGCCAAAATTAGTCTATTCATATTTGTCTATCGTTTTATTGTTGCCGCCAACGCTTGGCTATGTGGCGTTGCCGGATGAGGAGCGCTAATAAATGGAGCGCAGCGGAATGTTTAGCGCGACCTTCTCTGATTTTTCCAACGTTACCAAACGTACTTCGAAAGATAGCACTTTCCGCTTACACAAACCCGGCAATGCCATATAGCTGTTGTTATGCACCGTTTTTAATTCCGCGAACTATGTTCTTCGATTCCTTCCAACGCTGCATGAAATTTTGCAACGAATCCATCGTCCACCCCGTATTCGCTAAATTTCTTTACTGCCCAGTCAAATACTGTAATTCCAAATCCTGTCTCTTTATGAACTATTATGGAATGAAAGTACGGATATGAGTATAGCCAATCAAAACCTTTAACTTCTTTAAATAGTTGTCCAAGAGTCGCTCCGAATTCGCAGACGTTCACTAAATATTGATTTGAATAGTCGGATGGGTCACTATTCTTAATTATCTCTGAAATTCTCTTTCGATTATAGAACTTATCCACCGAATCGAGGACTTTGAAGTCCAGTTTATCGGATGTTATAATGCCTTGGTAGTCCTGAAGCGCAGCATCGGTTATAGTCTCAATTTGTTTCCTGGTAGTTGCAAGCAAGTCGTCCTTTAAATATTGGAGAGAGTCAAGATCAAGCGGCTGCCCTTCAAATCCTGAAATGACATACATGTCAGGTCTCGTCATTGTGGGTCTTTCATTCTCGGGATACCAAGGGCTTAGATACTTTAAGAATAAGTCGTCACAGTGTGGTATTCTAGTCTTGAACAGTTTTAGCATACGTTCTCCAAATAAAAATGGTGCATAACGCCCATGTATGCGCTGTGTGCCTCCATACATAAGTCACTACCAAAATAGCGCTTTTTGTGTTTCCGTTCAAGTTCCGGAAAAACTTAGCAAAGAACTTATTACATTTAAGGATGCGGAGCCTGCGCGAAGCCAGTGAAGCAAGAAGCTCCTGGAAGAACTTCCACCCTATCCAAGCAAGGGAAACACAAAAAGCAGCGGTAAGCAGCACGCACTTTCAGATACGCAGTGAAGCACATGGCGCATACATATTGTTATGGGCAGTTTCTCTAACCGAGTTCTTTTATGAAGTCCTTAAATTTTTCAAATGTCTTGTCCCCCGTTAATGTACTTAACGTTTTCAAAAGTCTGTCGTGGTTGTAATCCTTGTCGGAAGCAGTCAAGTATTTCTGATGATACTCTGTCAACCAGTCCAACCCCCAAAAGTCCTTCATCTTATTTTCAAACTTGTCGGCCAATTCTTTTGGTTTATATTTCCTTTTGAACTGAATACTATTAATAAAGTCCGTTGGAGTTCGATATGCTATTGGGCCAGTAAGCATTGTATAGAAGTAAATTGAGTATGATTCAAGTCTCATTGCTTCAATATCGTTCTTCTCCTTTTTGTGAAGCACAGCTAGATAATCGAATACTTGCGACTTCTCGTAGTCCGATACAGTCTTAAGAATATTGGTTAATAATGTGGTCGCTTCATTAAAACGTCCAGCAGTTTGAAGATATCCGGCAAGTTTCTTGTAACCTTGAAACTCATGAGGCTTTAGTTCAATTGCCTTTTTAATTAGTGCTATTGCCTCGTCCATATTGTCGACAGACTGCGAGGTTGCCTTTTTTAGCAACTCAGAATATTCAGTGTCAGGGTCAGAGTTCCATTCACCTTCTATGTTTTGGGCAAAGTTGCCAGGATAAGTGAGATTGTGTTCCTTTCTAAAGTCAGCATATAGTCGTTTAGAGTCTTCAAGTACTGGAGTCAATGCATTATCCATGTTAATGTTTTGCTGTCGCATTGCCTCAATAAGTTTTGCGAAGTTTAGATTTGCTGTCTCGTAGTCCCTATTCTCCACGGCACGCTCAAGGAGTCCTTGTAAAAAGACAACATCTCTACTTCTGTCAGGATACGGAAATTTTTTACTTCTATTGGCCACTTGTCGGGAACCAATAATATTTTCAGATGTCCCCGAGTTGTAATCTGTCTGCCGACCATTTTTTTTTCTAAGAAAGAAAACTAGTCCAACGACACCTAAGATAATTATGATTACAACTTCCATTTATGTTTCCTTAATTCGGAGTAGTTACTGTCCAAGAGAAATTGCCCATAACGTTGGTGCATGTGACGTATTGCGGCATAGGAGCTAAAGCCTAATGACGAAGGAATGGCTTTAGCGACCAGCTGCGTTTTGTCCCACGACACCGAACGAAATTATGAAACTAAAACTACAATGCAATACTGAACCAGCACTATGGCACATGCACGTTGTTGCCGGCAGTTATTTTTCACCCCGCTCTATTAGTTCAATCATTTTTCTCAACGTTGTCAAATGTCCGTTAAGAAATTGTTTCTTCTGGTCTGTCAGCCAGTCAGCTTGAGTTAATTTTATGTCTGTCGTTTCAATTTCCTTAGTCAGGTAGGATTTAATCTCTTCTCTCTGTTTGAAGAGTTTAGTTTGTCTGTCGTTATAGTCTTCAACTTGTCCTTGAAGAAATTTTATAATATCAACTAAATCACTTTTATCATACTCCCTTTTTTCACTGTCTATCTTTTCACACTCAATTGTCACCGTGACACCACCCATGTCAGTTGTTGTGAAAGTTGTCCCTGAGCCGTTCTTTTTGATGTCAATCGTTACTCCATCATTATAGTGGTCCATGCTTTCAAAGTCCACTTTGTCCAAGTTCTTACACTTTGTCAGCTTATAACAAACTACGGGAAACTCGGCCTCATTGTATATGTATGTGAAGTCCCTGTGAAATATTATCTCAAGGCTGTCCCCGGTTATTTTCTTGTCCTTAAATATTAGGGTCTCATCTGTCATAAAATAATTGCCGGCAACGTTTGTGTTTCTGCAGTGGTGCCTTTCCGAAGCCGCGTCCTGTCCACGAAACGAAAACGTTGAACGAAGATAAAACTTTATACCAACTCGTCACGGCACCATTGCAGAAACATTTTGTTGTGCGCTGCCACATTCAACTAGGCTTGAAATATTATCTTGATAAAATCTACAATAAATAGTACAGCAAATGTCAACGGAGCAATGACATAGTAAAAAAGTCCTAACTTAAATGTCCAGTTTCGATATTTTGATTCGAGTCTCAGTCTATAATTTCTATAACAAATTAGTCCCATAACAAATGGTGCTCCGATTACCAAATAAAATGTCCCAAGAGAAGCCAAACCAGACCATTTCCAAAAAAAAGTCGTCAAACTTACCATTAATAGTCCGCCATAGGTCCCAAAAATTATAAGCAACTCAATTGTCGGAGGATTAGTAACTCTTTCTTTTATCATTTTATTGATTAATGTTAAAAAGAGTCCAAGTCCCATTAATGGAACTATTACGTGAATAATGATTGCAATTAAAGTTTCAGTCATTCTTTATTTTGTCGTCACTGTCCAATGTGGTTGCGCACAACGTTTGAGTTTATGCAGTGTGGGGAATAGGAGGGCTTAAAAATGTAGCGCAGCGAAATGTTAAGCCCGACCTGCTCCAAACTGTCCAACGTTACTGAACGAAATTAAGAAATTACCCTTAATAGCTACACTGAACCCCCACATTGCATAAACTTTTTGTTAGCGCCTGTGCCCTTCTTCCCGTCATTCGTCAATTGTCTCCGTCTTTTTGTTCTTATGTCCACCGTATTGTTTTGTGAAACCCATGTCGCGGGCGGGGCAACCGTTACACTGCACTATCGGTTTACTCTAAACTCTTCTTACAGTGTCCCCGTGGTGCGGTGGGCGGCACTCTTGGCAAAGGCTTTGGGTTGCGCGTTGAATTTGAGCGGCCTTTGGCATGTGTGCCGCTTGTTATGGGCATAAATGTCTGGTGAGACAATTCAGTATTGAAGTTATGTCAGTTGTGGCGTCCTGAAAATTGGATTTATTTCTTTTATTCTTGCCTTCATCAATTCATCTGCTTCATGAATATTATCAAAAGTTATGTCGAGGTTTTGAACATGAATAGTAATGTCCTCAGGTAAAAACTGCGAAGGAATTTGGAACGATACTGGAGTATTTAATGCATTTTCTGAATGGGGATAGAGTAGTAGAACATTTTTGCAGTTTCGTCTTAGCGCATAACTCACCATCTGGTATAAATCAGTTTGACTAACACCTGCTTTCAAGCCATCTGTTGTTCCCCTGATTTTATATTTTGTATCAATGATTAACTTTTCATTGATGTACATGTCGTTGCGGATTTGGAATACATGTGAACCCTGGTTTAGAGCGAGATAATCTGTACTCTGACTTCTTATATTTAACGCCTGCCACTTGTCAGAAACAAAACCAAAGATGAAATCCTCAAAAATGTATTCCATCGGAACGAGGAAACAGAAGTTGCGACTGTCTTCTGAGTTCATGTCAATTACCTGATTGGAGAGGTATAGCTTACACAATTCCAGTATGTGCTTGTGGTCATCATAAAGTGGATTTAACTTAACCTTTTCACAATCTTCTGCCGTACAGGGGACATCTGATACATCATGTAGCAAAAAAAGTATCTCATTCAGTTTTTCCTTGTTCAGATAGTTTTCGCTTATCGTTGTGAGTCGCTTTGTAACGTATTTGATGATGCGGTTGAATTGATTGTCATAGACAAAAGGCTCGTGTGTACAATAGAAGTTTTGCCACTTACCAGTACTAAGATTATGCTTAGTGTAATTTTCAAACGATAATCGACCTTTTAAAAACGCGGTTTCTTCCTCTACCTTTTGATATGCTTGAAAAGGTTGTTGTGAAATTATCTCTTCTGTGTAATTGGCAAAAACATAAATCAGCAATTCGAGATAGTCATCAAATTTGAGTTTCGTTACATCGGCAAATGAGAAGGGAAATTTTATCTTACGGCAATAGGAAAGCCAGTACAATAAATTTAATTGCCACCTTTTTGCATTTTCAGTTTCATCATCTGCGAATATCTTGGGGTATACTTCAATACGAATGCCTTCATACTGAACAACTCCAACATAATTACGAGCTGATATTTTTCCATCTATAGTAAAGTCAAAGAAGCGTTGCTTTTGTATTCGCTGTTCTTGCTGCTCTTCTTCTGATACATCTTCTCCTAGTTCGATATAGCGATTCCTATTTTGCCATACTCCGGAAAGGTATTCAACAAATGCGGGGATTGTATTCTTATGTCCCTCAAAGGATGCACTATGCCATTCAAATAATCTCACTCAGCAATGATTTGAAAGTTTTCTTTGATGCCAGATTGTTTGATTGAGATTTTTGCTTCCGTCAGTATCCGTTTTACAGTATCGGAGTTGTTTTGACAATACTCATAAAGAAGCGGGATTATTTTTGTGTTGAGTATTTTAACCTTATCAGATTCTGGCTTGTTGATAAAGAACGCATGTCCGATAAAGAAGTCAGGGTTTTTCTTCCAATTGTAGATTGCCTGGTTAATGCCTTCGAGTAGTGCAGCCCACCATTCTGACTCCTTATATTCAGGATAAAGAGCTTTAAACTCAAAGCGCCTTCTCAATGCAATGTCTAATAAGGCTATTGAGCGGTCAGCGGTGTTCATTGTGCCGATTACATATAGATTTGACGGAACACTAAACTTTTCATTGGAGTAGGGAAGTTCTACCCACATTTCATTATCTGCACCTATTCTTTTATCATCTTCAAGTAGGGTGATTAATTCACCAAATACAGCTGAGATGTTTGCTCTGTTTATTTCGTCTATGAATAGCGCAAACTGTTTCGATGTGTTGCCCTTAGCTTCAGCAAATTTGGCAACGCGATTTTCAACTTTATCCTGTTGACATTCTTCAAATGATCCGTAGCCCACTAATTTCAATGCCTCTAAACAACTGTTATAGAAAATTCCTTTCTTAAGTTCAAATTGTAATTGACCAACAGCTTCATCTACTTCAACTTCCTGAAGCAATGGTTTTATTCCTTCGATAAAGTCCTCATAGCTGTATTTCTGGTGGAAGGTGATAAAATTGAAGCGTGCTTTTGAAATTGTGCTCTGAACTGGTTGTTGTTCTGGATGGGCAGCAATTCTTAGAAGCTCCTCTTCAACAATATTTACTATTTCCGCTTTTTTTGAATCAATAATTGCCCATTCACTATTCTGATTTTTGTTAAATATCTGTAATGGCCCCCTATACTTCTCATTCATTTGTGATGAATCATAATCCGCGTATGATTGCAAAATTCTCCAGATAGTATTTTGAGGTGTCTTTGCTGTATCACTGACTTTAGCCTTAACTAAAGGGTGCTCCATTATTTCTGCAACAGAGCAATATTTGTTCTTTACGCTTAAAATTGCAGCAAATATTTTCCAAAAAGGATATGCTGATACCTTTTCTTTTAAGACCTCTTCGGAAGTTTTAGTAATGCCTCTGTCTGTAAAGTATTCTTCTTTGTACTCGTTTAACTTGAATGTTTTCCCCGTACCGGGCGGACCATACAAAATGGTATTCATGTATACATCTATTTTCGTGCTCATATTCTGAGTGCTTTTTTCGATTAGTTTAAGAATGGTGTTATACTGTTGTCTTGTAGCTGAGAAATTGGTGCCCTGATTACCAACTTTTAAATCTTGCAAGCCATCTGTTTCTCTTATGGTCTGCCAGAGCAGGGGCTTGGCTAAAAGATTATTCGTTATTTCAATTCCTGCCTTGATAGAACTCTTGTCTTCTTTTTTCCAAAGATGGCTATCGGGTGAGTTTGTTTTTTCTGCAGGGTCATCAGTAACCCTAGCCAAAGCGTAGCAACCAGCCTTCTTGCCTGTAACCCACAAGATTACTTTATCGCCTTTCTTTATTTTGTCTTTATGCGCAGCCACAGTCCAATCATTTAACAAATTGCTACGGACTGCTGCTTCAAAATCAAAATCAGCTGGATTGCATTGAAAAACCCAATAGTTAATGAATCGGTCATTCCAAATTGTTATTGCTTTGTTTCGAACGTATGGAACATTGACCCGACAAATTCCTTGTTGTAATTGATATGTAAATACCTCATCTGGCTCTAATTCATACCATTCTGCATTAGCGAACTTTACCCAAGGTTCATATTCAATTTCTTTGGTAGCAAAATCCTCTTCCAACTCTGATGCATCCGTTACCGACTTAGGAACCTCTAATACTTTTGCTAATGCCCGAACGGTATAGCCTTCGGTAACAACAATTAAATCGCCTGGTGAGTAAAGCTTATCTTCAACACCAATGACAATTGCCCGTTCTTTTATAAGTTCATAAAAGCTCGGTTTTTTGCTTCCCCACTGGCATCCTAATTTCCACACATTTCCGCTTAGACTGTTACTATTACCGAAAGCTTCTTCAAATAGCTGACTTCTGTAGGTATTGTCGAAAATAGCTTTTTCAAAAAGAGGATTGTTGTATTTCCGGTACCCTGAAACTTCTGTGCGATTTAGTTCTCTTTGAGATGCACGGACAATACTGTCTATGTTGCTGATCATTTCCGATGAATTGATGCAACGATAGAAATAGGCCAACGGTTCGTTCTCAAATTCAGTTACTTCAATATCATCGGTAGATTTTGCCTTTGCATCGTGTATGAATTGCCAAGGGTGGTCATCTTTAGAAATGAAGGCAAAGCAATACCGCTGACCTATGGTAATTGAAAGACGTTTATTTCCTCTTGTTCCATACGTTAACCTCGTGTCACCTTGTGTAACTTTCAATTGTGACATTAACTGACTTGCACTATTAAAAAAAGTTGTGGCGGATTCACGACCAATTCGTCTTATTAGTTCTATTAATTCAGCATTGGTAGCAGGGGGCTCAGGTATTTCCGTTTTAGGTTCAATTTTGAAACCAAATTCTCGTAAATACTTATTGGTTGGGTTGCCACCGGGATACGGCCATTTTTTTTCTCCATTAGCTAAGAGGTTTGCATACCGCATAATTTCTTTTGGAGGATATGCCTTGTCATTTATTATGACATCGAACTTTGTTGAAGGCTTTAGTTCAATTCTCTCTCGCTCTATTTTTTCAACGGCATCTAAAACATGCTGCCTTTTAATTTTATCTACACTCATAGTATGTGCTTCATCCTCTATTTGAATTTAAAAGCCCATCTTCTTTTCTACTAAAAAGGCTGATGGGCTATTGGAAAGTTAAGTACAATTATCCAGATATTAAATTAGTCTTGTTTTGAAGATGCGGGTGGGTTTGGCTCTTGCCATAGCTTTGGTGTCGCGTGGGTTGGTGCGGCTATGGCATGTGCCAAAAGCGTGGGCGAGAATCTCTCCACGGTTGCAGTGCGGTGGGCGGATATGGTACGAATCTTAATTCGTAGCCGTGTCCCAAGTTTTAATCTTTCATTCTCAGTCCCACGTTGTCTAAAGAAACGTGAATTGTCCGCGTGGAGAATTTGAATTAGTAAAGTGTCACACGTTAATTTTTTTCTTGTCTGCGGAGCCGAGTCTTTGTCGGCTTGGTCGTCACTGTCCGCGGTGCTGGAAGGGCATTGGCGCTAACGCCTAGCTATAAGACGTATGCGTGTAAATACCTACATCTTTGTCCCGCGTTGCTGACGAAATTTAACAGCACGCACGTTAAGAACCTACGATATAGCATATGTATTATAGCTGATGTTGTGTGACGTTTGCCTCACCGTCACTGATTCGGAGCTCTTGTCAATCGTGCTGAGTCAACGACCTTTCCGTTGTCGTCCAACATTTTCCAGTTAATATGTCGGTCGTCAATTACCTCAATTGTTCCAAGTCCCTTTTTCTTTATTTTGTCAGTGTCGACATACGTTGAAATTATCTCAACCTCAATTGGGTACTTGTCCAAAAGTAAATTGTATGTCAGTTTTAAGTTTGTGTCAAAATTGTCACCACCACTTATATTACCGTCCCAGATAAAGTAGAAGTCATTCTTAGTCCCTAAGATAATTCCCTGTCCCCCGCTTTGGTCTTTTAAACTGTCAGCCCAAGCGCCATGAAAAAAGTCAGCCGTTAACTTTTTTGTCTTTGATTCTTTCGTCTGGGAGCATCCGATTATTGTCTGTCCGATTAAAAATGTAACAACGAATAATATATTTCTCATTGGGTCTACTCTCTATTTTGCAAATGTCACACAACGTTTGTACATATGACGTGCAGGGTTTTTGAAACGAGTCACTGTCCCACGTTGCTATGCTAAATTAGTTGATTACACGTAAATGGCAACACTAAACCCCTGCATGGCATATGTATTTTGTTGTGGGGCGTAGGTCTATCCCAATTTTTTCTTTGGGTCTTGCCTCACGTCAAAGAATGACAGTATAATAATTTTGTTGTCCCTTATTCTATAGAGTATTCTCGTCTGCCGTGATAATTGAAAACCTCTTATGTCGTTGTTCTCGACTTGTCCCATTAAAGGGAAGTCCTTAAGAAGTATAAAAATTTCATCAACTTTTTGAATAAACTCTTTGGCTGTCTTTTCTCCCCATTTTTGTTTTATGTAATCTACAATAGAGTCAAAGTTTCTCTCTGCTCTTGGGGTAACAAAAACTTGCATTAATATTTCTTCTTAAGGGTGTCCCAATCGATTAGATTTTTGTCGTCTTGCGACTCCTCATATGATAAATAAACTTCTTTTTTTTGTTCTTCGGTAAGACTCTTCCAAATCTGTCCTTCTTTTGCAGTTTCTCTCTGCTTGAGAAAGTCGTAAATTGTTCTCAATAACTGCTCGTTTTCAATCCTGTCCAGGATTTTGTGAAGGTCTGATTTCAATTCAATTGTCCCCATGTCACTTTGATTTTAGTTTGTCCCAATTTACTATTTTTCAATTAATGTTTTCTCTGTCGGCCTATGCCCCACAACGTCTTTATATAGGAGCATTATGCTCCTATATATCCTTATTGTCCAAGGTACACCATTGTGCTAAATTGTCCAACGGACTGATTAACTTCTCAAAACCCCGTTTGGTAACATGAGTATAGCGCTCCGTGGTCAGGCTGCTTTCATGCCCTAATAAGGTTTGTATATAGCGTAAATCCGTTCCCCGCTCCAATAAATGGGTGGCAAAACTATGGCGTAGCGTGTGCGCACTCACTCGTTTTGTTATTCCGGCTAGCGCACAGTACCGATGGATAAATTGATTAACACTGCGCGCAGAATAAGGTCCGCCATCGACACCCTCAAAAACCCAGGTGGCTGGCTTATATAGTTCTTTGTACTCGCGTAAGCATTGCAAGGTAACTTTCGATAAAAGTGAAATTCGGTCTTTGCCACCTTTGCCGCCTCGCACCGTAATAACCATCCGTGCTTCATCAACATCATTCCACCTTAATTTTAGTAACTCGCTCATCCGCAATCCGGCTGAGTATAGCACGAAAAGCATACTGCGATGTTTACTGTTTTTAACCACCGTCAATAACTTTCCAATTTCATGTTCCGAAAGAACCTGCGGAAGTCGGTTTTCCTTAATCGGCCTATCCGTATAATAAAGTGTGCGCTCACCTTTATGCACCTTTTCCAGATAGAATTTTATGGCATTAATGGCTGTATTTTGAGTGGAAATAGAAACCCTTTTGTCATTAATCAGGTAGATCATATAGGTGTCGATAATCTCCCGGGTTACATCGCTGATAGGGCGGGGGTGCAGGTATTCAAGAAATTTGCACAATTGCGTTTCATAGGTCAGGCGTGTGTTGGGACTGTAGCGTAGCCGGATGAGACATTCCCGATAACCTTCCGGCAATTTAACACGAATTAAAGAAGTACGATTTTCGCAAAATGAATTGGGAATAGAAATTCTTGCAACCCTCGATAATACATGAGTGAGATGGCTCAATGTTTCGGGCGAATATACAAGATACCAGCAGCCATGGGTTCTGCTATACATCCGGTTTGGAAAATCTCGAATGAGGCGGGCAGGCTCTGCACTCATACGTCCCTTAATGGCAATACACAACTTTTCCCGGTGCCAAAGTGGGGTGAGATTGAGAATGTTCATGATGCAACACTCATTAAAAAAAATCCTGCAGTCGTATTATAAACGTTTAAATACGTTTATAATCGTTTATTATCGGATATATACAATTCGGCAATAGGTAACGGTAGAAATTTGAAGCGCTGCGGCTACCCCAATGCGCACTCGCTCTAAACCGGATACACACTGGGTCTGTACTAACGCGCACTCGCTCTGCATCAGATGTGCACTGGGTCTGCATCGGATGCGCACTCGATTTGCATTGGATGTGCACTGAGTCTTTACCAGATATGCACTCACACTGCACCGGATATGCAGTAGGCGTGTACCGGATGTGCACTGGGTCTGTTCTAGATGTGCACTCGCTCTGTATCGGATGTGCACTGGGTCTGTTCTGGATGTGCACTCGCTCTGCATCGAATGTGCCGTTGGTCTGCATCTGTTGTGCACTCACACTGCACCGGATATGCAGTAGGTGTGTACCGAATGCGCACTTGGTCTGTATCGGATGCGCACTCACGCTGTTACACACGTTACCTCGCACAAAGCAGATCTAAAATAGGATGAGTACGTATTAATAAATTTCTAATCAGAAGAAAATAAAAAAGCAGTGTGTAACGTGCCATAGGTATGTGGGTTGTGTGTCGTGATGAAAATTTATTTTTTCTAAAAGCGATTAAAAGTGAAAACAAAAATCATTTCAACACAGTACTAAGGAGTATAATTAAACAATTATGTCACATGTTAAAAATGTAGCAGCCTTCGAGGAATTCGTAGGCTACTGCTCCGGGTATGGAGGATCATATAACCCCGGATTACCGAACCTCAAAGTAAGTGCCTTGCAGGAACTAGCCGTTAAAGCGCGCAAGGCATTGGATGAAGTAACGGTAGCAAAGTCTGCGCTTAACAATGCTACCAACAGTCGCGAGATTGCATTTGCCGATGTGCCGCGACTGGCGTCAAGTATTCTGTTCACGATGGCTTCGCTGGGTGCCAGTGAACAAGCGTTAAAAGATGCCCGCGTCTTTTTGCGTTTGCTTACAAGCCGAACGCGCACCCGGCAACCCGTTCCGTCCGAACAGGCAGTGGCCATCCGGAAGGAAAACCATGGCCAGCGTGGGTTTGCAAGTATGGTGTATCACCTCGAACGATTGGTACAAACAGCCAGCGATGAACCGGTGTATAAACCAAACGAGCCTGGCTTAACACCGGAAGGCTTGCGCAACACCACGGCTGCGTTAGCAAAGCTCAATGCGGAGGTAAGTGCCGCAAAAGTTGCCTGGAACAATGCACGGGTTGCTTTGCACAGCATTTATTATGGTGAGCAATCGCTATTGGAAACCGGACGCAATGGTAAAAAGTACCTGCGCGCCATCTATGGGTTAAATAGCAATGAGTATGCTCAGGTAAGGAAGATTAAATTCACCAAAGTAAAAATGTGATGACAGCCTCAGTAAGTTAAAAAGCCTCTATGCGGTGCGTAGGGGCTTTTGTTTTTTTGGTGCTTGTGTGAAAGTGCACTTCATACAGGCTGATTTATAGTATAGCGGTCTGATCTCTGAAATGATTGGATCTCCTTAGACCTTCCGCTGATCAACTATTTCTGTTCGCTGAGTAATTCGTAGTATTAATTCTGCCCGCTCTTGGTTAATTTACTTCGATTATAAATAGTCTCTATGAAAAAGCTTTTTCTGTTCCTCTGCCTTAGCAGTAGTTTTCAATTTTTGTTTGCACAGTCATACGATCCTAAAATCTTTTCCAAATTAAACTTTCGGTTTATTGGCCCCGATGGCAACCGTATGATTTCAGTAGTGGGTGAGCCCGGCAATCCCAATGTTTCTTATTCGGGTGCTGCCTCCGGTGGAATCTGGAAAACTGATGATGCGGGCATCACGTGGAAAGCTGTTTTCGATAGCACCGAAGATTCTTCTATTGGAGCCTTGGCTGTTGCGCCCTCATCGCCCCGGCAGGTGTGGGCCGGCACGGGCGAAACTTTTTTAATTCGTCCTGCCCATGCCGTAGGCAATGGTGTGTATAAATCGAGCAATGCGGGCAAGACCTGGAAGAACATGGGGCTTGAGAAAACCTATCGCATTAGTCGCGTGATTGTACACCCAACCGATACCAACACGGTGTATGTTGCTTCGATGGGGCATTCGCACGGACCGCAGCAGGAACGAGGTGTTTATAAAACAACCGATGGAGGTAAAACATGGGAGCGGGTTTTCTTTGTGAATGAAAATACAGGCTGCTCTGATTTAAGTATGGATTCAAAAAATCCTGACATCTTGTTTGCAGCCATGTGGCAAGCCGACATCCGCACGTGGAACTTAAATAGTGGGGGCGAAGGCAGCGGCATCTATCGATCGAAAGATGGCGGCAAAACGTGGGAGCCAATGCACAATGGATTAGAAAGCGGACCCACGCATCCGGTAGGAAAAACTTCTGTAGATGTTTCGTACACAAATCCAAAACGCGTGTATGCATTGGTAGAAGATAAAGAACCAAGACTGTATCGATCAGATGATGGAGGTGATAGCTGGAAGCTGATGCAAAAAAATAACTCGATGGGGCAACGTGCTGGATACTACACCCGGCTTCGCGTTTCAACGGCCAATGAAGATGAAGTATATACGATCTGCGTAGGCATTATGAAATCTACCGATGGAGGTAAAACGTTTGATAAAAATTTTAATCAGTGGGCACCGGGTGGCGATAATCATGATATGTGGTTTGATCCCAAGGATGGAAATAGAATTTTGTGTGCACATGATGGTTGTTTGAACATGACCTACAATGGAGGTAAGAGTTGGCGCAACATCAACTTGCCCATTGCCCAAATGTATCATGTAGCCGTGGATGACCGAGTACCGTATTGGGTGTATGGCAATCGGCAGGATGCATGGTCATATCGAGGACCCAGTCAATATTTAGGAGGATATAATATTCCATTAGGGGCATGGCATGGAGTAGGTGGGTGCGAAAGCGGATTTGCACAACCCGATCCGTTTGATAATAATATTGTGTGGTCAGGTTGTTATGATGGTGGGCTTGATGTGTTTGACCTTACTACCATGCATGCACGGGATGTGCGCGTGTGGCCGCAAACTCAAATTGGTGCTGCACCAGCCGATGCCAAGTATCGCTGGCATTGGAATTTCCCAATGGTGCTTTCAAAGCATACACAAGGAAAAGTGTGGGTGGGCAGTCAGCTTGTGCATGAGACTACCAATGGCGGACAAAGCTGGCAGGATATAAGTCCCGACTTAACAACCAATGACAAATCACATCAGCAAAACTCGGGCGGCATGGCCAGTGATAATTTAATGACGTGGGATGGATGTACATTATTTTCTATGGCTGAGTCGCCCGTGAAAGAAGGTGTGTTATGGACCGGTAGCAATGATGGACAAGTGAGCGTAACACAAGATGGTGGTAAAACCTGGACGAATGTTTCGGCTAATATGCCAGACTTACCTGTGTGGGGAACGATTCGACACATTGATGCTTCCTACTTTGATGCGGGCACGTGTTACATCGCGGTGGACGCACACTATGTGGGTGATTTCGGAACATACGTTTATAAGACCACGGATTTTGGAAATACGTTCAAGCGATTGGAGATTAACCTACCTCCCAATAATTCTAATTTTGTAAATCAGATTAAAGGAGATCCCGATCAACAAGGATTGTTGTGGTTGGGTACTGAGAAGTCTCTTTACTGGTCACCCGATGATGGAAAGAATTGGATTCATCTCAAAAATAATTTACCACCTGTTCCGATTTTTGGAATTGAGATTCAACGCAACTTTAAAGATTTGGTAATTGCTACCTACGGTCGTGGAATTTATATTCTGGATGACATTACACCCATCCGGGAGTTCACACAACAAATTCAAAATTCAGAAGCACATTTGTTTTCGATGCGTAAGGCTTATCGCTTTCAACCGATTAATGGAATAAAAACAGATCGCAGTTATGTGTCAGGACAAAATCCTCCGGATGGAATTGACATTAACTATTATTTAAAAGAAAAAGCAAAAGGAGAAGTGGAATTAGTAGTACTCAATTCACATAATGAAATGGTGCGTGCATTAAAAGGCAAGAACGAAACTGGTGTAAATCGAGTGTGGTGGGATTTACGATTGCAACCTTATGAGTTTCCAAAGTTGCGTGTGAAGCCGAAAGATAAAGATTGGGTGCTGGTCGATGATAAAGGCGAACGCAAGATGTTTATTTTCGATTTGGATATCGGTCCCGGCCAAACGCCACCGTTAGTGCATCCTGGAACGTATACGGTTGTGCTGAAAGTGAATGGCAAAGAATACAAAGAGTCGGTGGTTGTGATAAAAGATCCCAACACAAAGAGTACCGATGCTGAAATTTTAAAGCAATATAATTTTGGTGTGAAGTTATATACAGCCACGCGTACAACACTCTCGTTAATTGATGAGATGGAACAACTTCGCGCCAAGCTGTTGGCAAAGAAGAATGATAAGAAATCAATTGCCTTGGAAGAAAGGATTTATCAACTCGAAGCAGGCTTGCACGATGTGCATCAAACCGGAGCGCGCATGGATATTTTTCGTAATGCTCCACAAGTATTGGAACGTCTTTTAGCAATGGCAAAAGAGGGGCAGATTTCGAGTGCGGATGCCGCCCCCACGGATCAACAACAAGCGGTGTTTGCGGTGGTGAGCGACAAGCTTGCCGAGATTCAAAGTCAGTTTGAATTGATCAAAAAATCCCCTGATTTAAAGCGTATGGAAGGAAAATAGACTTTCAATGTTAAGTTTTTTTAACTTCTTGGTAATACTGGAATAACCTAATACTTTAGTATCAAATACATTGAATTATGGAAAAACTAGTAGTAAAAGGAAAGAAAGAAATCCGCCTCCTTTTGGTGGATTCACTGCATCAAACGGTGCAGGCATTGGGTGTAACCAAATCAAAAAAGAAAGCTAATGCAGTTATAGACAGGTCAGCAAAAAAGCTTGCTGGTCTGGTAGCAACTCAAATGAAAAAAGAGTTGAAAAAAATGAAGAACCTGAAAGTTAAGAAGCAGAAAAAAGTTAAGGAGCCAGAATTGGCAACAGCATAATTCTCTCGATTGTATAAAGTAATAACCAAGAATCCGATGGAGATTATTCCTCCCTCTCCTTTGGAGAGGGAACGAGGGTGAGGTAAGAGTTTTGTTTATCAGAATTGGGGCCGCAAGGCCCTTTTTCTTTTGTTGAATTAGAAACCTTATTTCGAATTAAGAAACATCTTGCATTTATTTTTAAACTCATGAAGCGATATATAACCGCTTTCCTCACTTTCTTTAACCATGGCAACAAATTCCAATTCAGTTAAGGACTTGCCTGGTCTGCTGTAATCCTTTGTATTAATTGCTTTCTTCTTGGAATGTTTTTGTTCCATCACGTATCAAATGTAAAAACTTAATGCATTGTATTTCCCTGTAATATGCTTTTTTGGTTGTGTAAAAACAATTTTAAAAGTTGAGTAAATTCCTCAACTTTAGATTCTACCTGAAGTTATGAGAATTGCAGTGTTTCTCGTTGTTGTTTTTGCCACGGTATTTCTAAATACCCGTTGTACTCATACTGAACAAAAGGCAAGCCTCAGTGATTCGGTTGATTTTAATATTCATATACGCCCCATCTTATCCGACCGTTGTTTTAAATGTCATGGGCCGGATGCCAATCAGCGCAAAGCAAACTTGCGATTAGATACTCAGGAAGGTGCCTTGGCAGCGCTTAAGGATAATCCAAAGGCGCATGTGATTATGCCAGGAAATCCCGATCAATCAGAAGTGTTTTTAAGAATATCTTCTTCCGATACTTCCCAACTCATGCCACCACCCAAATCAAATTTATCGCTCAATGAAAATGAAATCACATTAATTAAAAAATGGATTGAGCAAGGCGCCAAATACAAACCTCATTGGGCATTTATTCCACCTACGCAAAAACAAGTTCCAACTGTTGAGCATGAGAACTGGCCCGTGAATGAAATAGATTATTTCGTTTTGAATAAAATTGAAAGCGCAGGATTAACACCCAACGAGGAAGCCGATCGTGAGCGATTGTTAAAACGAGTCAGTTTGGATATTGCCGGATTGCCGCCCACCTTGGAAATGCAAAATCGATTTGTATCAGATCCATCTGCGGACGCGTATGAAAAAATAGTAGACGAGTTATTGGCACAGCCCCAATATGGCGAACGCATGGCCGTGCATTGGATGGATGTGGCGCGCTATGCCGATTCGCACGGATATCAGGATGATGGACTCCGCACCATGTGGCCGTGGCGCGATTGGGTGATTCATGCATTCAATAAAAATTATCCATACCATCAGTTTGTTACCTGGCAGTTGGCGGGCGACTTGCTACCCAACCCAACAAAAGAGCAAGTACTTGCCACAGGATTTAATCGCAATCATAAGATTACGCAGGAAGGTGGCGTGATTGATGAAGAATACCGGATTGAATATGTGACCGATCGCACAAACACCTTTGCCAAAGCATTTCTTGCGCTCACCTTTGAGTGTGCACATTGTCATGATCATAAGTATGATCCCATCTCGCAAAAAGATTATTACCGCACGTTCGCGTTCTTTAATCGGGTTCCGGAGAAAGGACTGGTAGGAGATATTCAATTAGCCTCGTTGGCTGATCCGCCAAGAATAAAAATTACTACCGAAGAGATCAATGAAATCTTAACGTTCATCAACAAGAAAGATACCACTCCCGTTGAGGTGATGGTGATGAAAGATTCGTCCTGGCGCAGACCTACTTATATTCTTACACGGGGAGTGTATGATGCACATGGAGAGCAAGTGAGTATTGGGCTTCCGCCCGATATTCTTCCATTTGATTCTACAAGATATGGAGATGATCGGTTGGGTTTAGCTAATTGGTTGTTTGACAAAAAGAATCCGTTAACAGCTCGTGTGTTCGTTAACCGGATGTGGCAGGAATTTTTTGGACGAGGATTAGTAAAAACCAGCGGTGATTTTGGAATGCAAGGCGAGATGCCCTCACATCCCGAATTGCTTGATTGGCTGGCGGTTGATTTTAGGGATCATGGTTGGGATGTGAAGCGGTTGATTAAACAGTATGTGATGTCGGCCACGTATCGGCAATCAGCAGCCATCAGCAAAGAGAAACTGGCGCGCGATCCGGATAATATTTTATTAGCAAGAAGTTCACGCAAGCGGCTTACAGCTGAAGGTGTTCGCGATTTGGCATTGGCAAGTAGTGGCTTGTTGATAAAAGACATTGGCGGCCCGAGTATGAAGGTGTATCAACCAAAAGGAATTTGGGAGTCATCCACTTCAGGGCGAGGTGTGCTAGCGCGCTATGTGCAAGATCATGGTGATGATTTGTATCGGAGGGGGTTGTATTCATTTATCAAGCGAACGGTGCCACCACCCGGTATGCTGGTGTTTGATGCCAGCAACCGCGATCAGTGTGAAGTTAATCGCATGCGCACGAATACACCACTTCAGGCGTTGTTGCTGTTAAACGATCCGGTTATTCTTGAGTCGGCACGTGTGTTTGCCGAACGACTCATGCTTGAAAAATCTACTCCTGATGAAAAGGTAAGGAAAGCCTTTCAAACGATTATTTGTCGCGAACCCAGGAAGGAAGAATTTGAACAGTTAATAAAGTATTATAATGAGGAGAAATTAAATTTTAATAAGACTCCTGACAAGGCAAAGCAATTTGTTGAAGTGGGAGAGTATCCTCATGAAAAAATTAAGGATGTGATTTCTTTGGCAGCGCTTATGCAGGTGGTGCAAACTATTTATAATCTGGATGAAGCTATTACAAAATCATAGGTGTTATGAGTAAAGAATTTATCGATAGCCGCCTTCATATTACCCGAAAACATTTTTTGGGTAAGCTGAGTTTGGGATTGGGTTCTGTTGCACTTGGTTCATTATTAATCCCGGATTTATTTTCAAAGAAAGAAGAGCCGCTGGCAGGATTAGGACTTCCACACTTTGCCCCTAAAGCGAAACGCATTATTTATCTTTTTCAGAATGGGGCGCCCTCACAGCTTGAAAGCTTTGATTACAAACCGATGCTCAATAAAATGATGGGCGAAGAATTGCCTGCATCTATTCGCATGGGGCAGCGCTTAACGGGCATGACTTCCGGACAATCAAAGTTTCCGCTCGTGGGTTCGCATTTTAAATTTAGTCAGTATGGGCAATCGGGTGCGTGGGTGAGTGAACTGTTTCCAAACATTGCTAAAGTAGTGGATGATATCTGCATCATTAAATCCATGCATACAGAAGCCATCAATCATGATCCGGCACTTACGTTTATGCAAACCGGTGCTCAGCAAGGCAATCGACCGAGTATGGGTGCGTGGCTTAGTTATGGTTTGGGAAGTGAAAACAAAAATCTTCCAGCGTATTGTGTGTTGCTTTCACGAGGTCGTGGAAACGGGCAAGGAGTTTATTCAAAACTTTGGACGAATGGATTTTTAGATAGCGTGCATCAAGGGGTACAATTTAGTAGTAGTGAAGAAAGAGTTTTGTACTTAAAAGATCCGGAAGGTCGCGACCGTATGGATCGAAGAAACATGTTGGATCAACTAGCTCAACTGAACTCCATGAACTTTCAAGAGTTTGGTGATCCGGAAATACAAGCACGCATACAGCAGTATGAATTAGCCTATCGCATGCAAACTGCGGTGCCGGAGTTAACAGACTTTTCGAAAGAGTCGGACAACATTGTAAAAATGTATGGAGCCGATTGTTTAACACCGGGTACGTATGCTGCTAATTGTTTGCTGGCACGAAAACTTTCTGAATCGGGAGTTCGATTTGTTCAACTATATCATCAGGGGTGGGATCAACATGGTAACATGGTAGGTGAAATGCCACTGCAAGCGCAAGATGTGGATCGATCAACCGCTGCGTTGATTATGGATTTAAAGCAGCGCGGATTATTAGACGAAACGTTAGTGATTTGGGGTGGCGAGTTTGGACGCACTAATTATTGTCAAGGCAGTTTGTCAAAGGAAAATTATGGCCGCGATCATCATCCACGCGCCTATACCATCTGGATGGCAGGCGGTGGTGTGAAGCCAGGTATCACCTATGGTGAGTCGGATGAGTTTGGATACAACATTGTGCGCGATCCGGTTCATGTAAATGATTTTCATGCTACCGTTTTGCATTTGATGGGAATGAACCATGAGCAACTCACCTACAAGCATTTGGGAAGACGTTATCGGTTAACTGATGTTGCAGGAAAAGTGGTTGAGGGGATTTTAGCTTAGGTAGATCATTCTATATTGGGGTTGGCACATGAGTACCAAATATGTCATCCCTAAAGGGATTTCATAAAAAAGTTGTGTGGGGAGTTACCAATATTTCGTGCCTAACGGGACTTTGTTTATGTGCATCTTGAGGAATCGTTTCACAATAAGAATAATATTTAAACGGTATAATGAAATTATAAATAGGATGAGTCTGATGTGATTTATCGCAGTCCCGTTAGGGACGGTATATCGGTAGAGAATGTAATAACGAATCAATAAGTCCCGTAGGGACGACATATCGGTAGAGATGTAATAGCGAATCAATAAGTCCCGTAGGGACGACATATCGGTAGAATATTAATATAATGAATAAAATAAGTCCCGTGGGGACGGTATATTGGTAGAAAAAGAAATAACGAATCAATAAGTCCCGTGGGGACGACATATTATTTAATAAATAAAAATTAGACATGTCAAACACCTACACCCAAATTCACATTCATGCAGTTTTTGCCGTCAAGAATCGTGTAGGAATTATTCATAAGGAATGGAAAGATGAATTATACAAATACATCACAGGTATAATTCAAAAGAATGATCACAAGATGCTAATAATAAATGGTGTTGAAGATCATGTTCATCTATTCTTTGGAATGCGTCCAACCCAAACCCTATCTGATTTGATGCAAGATGTAAAAGCAAATTCATCAAAATGGATTAATGAAAGAGGATTTGTAAAAGATCGGTTTGAATGGCAATCTGGCTATGGGGCATTTTCTTACAGTAAATCTCAGATCCCCGCAGTAATTAAGTACATCGAAAACCAGGAAACACATCATGCTAAGCAAACTTTTATAGAAGAGTACAAGGACCTGCTTGATCAGTTTGAGGTTGATTATGATGAACGCTATATCTTCAAACCGTTAGAATAGGAGATTCCAATTAAAGAAATTATAGATTGACTTATTGAATGAAGATAGTAGCCAAATTCACACTCAACATAATTCTTGTCCTTCAGGTACTCCTGCTATTCCTTTTTCTTTTTGATGAACGAATTCAATTGCCTGTTTGGCTGCAGGTAGCAGGGAGACTTCATCCTTTAGTGTTACACTTGCCGATTGGGCTTATAATTTTTTTGATTGTACTACTTTTCTTCAGAAATCAATTCAAAAAGAAATCATTCAATAGGCTAACTTTTTTTTGCTTGCTGCTGATTTCGCTTTCGGCTTCTTTCTCGGCTTTGTTCGGATTGTTTCTTTCGCTGCAGGGTGATTATGGAGCTGAGCAACTACAGCAACATAAGGTAGGTGGAGTTGTACTCAGTTTCATGTGCTATTTCTTGTTGGTTGGATATGGGTATGCAAAAAGGCGAAAGGTGATTATCTATGTTGGAACTGCTATTACCTTGAGTGCACTTTTATTTACCGGCCATACAGGTTCTGTGTTAACCCATGGCGAAAATTTTTTGTTTGCTCCCATGATGAAAGCATCAATTAAAGAAATTTCACTTGAAACTTCTTCCTTATATCAAATTGCTGTCGAACCTATTTTTGAAAAGAAGTGCTTCAGTTGTCATAATGAGGGTAAATCAAAAGGTGGGTTGATTATGACCTCTGTTGATAAATTTAAAAAAGGCGGCAAGAAAGGGGTGGAATGGGTGGTCGGCAATCCCGACTCAAGTCGATTGATACAATACATTCATTTGCCGTTGGCAGATGATGGTCACATGCCTCCGGATGGCAAACCACAATTAACGGCCACAGAAATTTTTGTTCTTGAATCCTGGATTAAATCAGGAGCCGATTTCGAAAAACTTCTTGCTGAATATTCAGATACCGATACGCTAAAAAGTTGGGTAATAATTCAAGGTATTCCAAAAAAGGAATTAGAACCCGAGAATCTATATGATTTTAAGGCAGTCTCCCAATCGGTAATTGACAAACTAAATACTCCATATTGCTCTGTCTTTCCATTGTATCAAAATAGTCCGGCTTTGCAGGCAGACTTTTTTATTCGCGCTTCTTTTAAGATCGGTACCTTAGAGTCATTGATGGAAATTAAAGATCAGCTTGTGGTTTTGAATCTTTCCAAAATGCCGTTGAGTGATTCTGATTTGAAAATCATTTCGCAATTCAAGAATCTTGAAAAATTGAATCTTAATTTTACGGATATTATAGGCGATGGACTTATCGAACTTAAATCGCTCACTAAACTCCAGTCGCTTTCCCTTTCAGGAACTGCCGTTGATAATCAGAATGTAGAATCCGTTATATCATTACCTGAATTAAAAGAATTATTTATTTGGGACACGAAAATTACAAAAGAGCAAAGTGAAGAATGGCAACGGAAATATCCTACCGTTAAAATTGTGCAACAATTGTTTGATGACCCAACAATTCTTCAATTAAGCAAGCCTATTCTAGTGAACGAAGGAATAATTAAGCGTGATGAACCGATTCAATTAAAACACGCTATGCCGGGTGTTAAAATAGTGTATACACTCAATGGAACCCAGCCTGATAGTTTGAAAGGTTTGATTTATGAAAAACCAATTGCAGTGAATGAAACGGTAAAGTTAAAAGCGATTGCTTGCCGCGATGGCTGGTATTGCAGTGACCTATTGACGATCACCAATTTTGTGGAAGGTTTTAGGCCAATCAAGGTTGAACTTCAAGCACCTGCTGATAAAAAATATCCTGGTCTTGGTGCTGTGAGTTTAACGGATGGACGGAAAGGTTTTACGGATGTTCTTAGGGAGCCTGCATGGTTGGGCTTTCGCGAAAATAATTTTGAAGCAGGATTTGATTTTGGTATAACTCCGCCTACCCTTAAAAAGATTGTATTGAGTTATGGAAATAGTATTGGCGGGTATCTTTTCCCGCCCACGGAAGTGGAGGTGTGGGGTGGAACAGATAAAGAGCATCTTGCGTTGGTGAAGAAATTCAAAACAGAAATGCCTAAAGGGTATGAGCCTCAGCGTGTAGAAGCTTTAGGTGTTGAATTTGAACCAGCAGCTCATTCCTACTATAAAATTGTGGCCAAGCCGCTAAGTAAATTGCCTGAGTGGCATAGTGGCAAAGGACAGAAAGGTTGGTTCTTTATCGATGAAGTTTTTTTCTATTAGCCTAAGTAAAGATGATAGAAAGATATCTAATTCTATTTTTATTGATTCTAATAATAATTTCCTGTAATAAGAGAGAGAAGAGATATGAATTTTATGATATTGAAGAAGAAATTATAGAAAGCGAAGGTGAGTATTTGGATGGTGTGTTGGATGGATCATCGGTATTCTATTTCAAAGATGGAACAAAGATGGAAACATCAAAATGGAAAAAGGGGGTGCGGGATGGTTTAACTGTAGCGTTTTATCCAAATGGAAAGGTGGCCGGTGAGTATTCTTATGTGATGGGTAAAGCTAGAGGTGAATTTAAAATCTATTATGAATCTGGGGTTTTGAAACAGATATCATGCGTAAATGAATCTTTCTACAATACAAAAAATTACGATGAAACTGGGAAGCTTTTGGAGATGACCCCATACTTTACTATGAATTCCGATACACTTTTTCTTGGAGACACCCTTACGATTGCCGGTACTTTAGAAAATGTTGAAGATCCACGTTTTTTTAATGGGAAAATGATTATTGCTAATCAATTTGCTAATAAAGGAAAAGATTTTCTAATGGATACTATTGCTATAAAAGAATCAACCATAAATTATTATCGGGCGTCATTTGTTCCAAATAAGAGAGGAACCTATCAATTTGTTGCGCAATTGGTGTATCAATTCAAGACAGATAGAATGTTTAAAAATTTTCCTATAGACTCAATCGCTTTTTTCTCAACTGAAGCTAGAGTGTTTGTTAAATAGTATATTTTTTGAATGGAAAATTTCCACCCCACCCATAAAATTTCCCTGTTAAAGGCATAAATAAAAAGTATTATTGTATTGAACTTTTAAATACCCCTATGAATAAAGTCCTTGTAATTCTCCTATTAAATCTTGCTGTAGTTGGAATTTCCAATGCACAGAAAAAAAGCAAGTCAAGCCCTCAACCAATAGTTAAAGAAACTGTTACCAATCTTGAAGATTACTTCAAACCAGTAAAATGGCGTAGCATAGGTCCTTTCCGCGGTGGTCGATCCGTTACTGCTTCGGGTGTGGTGGGCGACCCTTATACCTATTATATGGGTACAACAGGTGGCGGACTTTGGAAAACGAATGACGCGGGAGTTTCCTGGAATAATATTTCTGATGGTTTTTTTAAGACGGGTTCAGTGGGTGCTATTGCGGTATCAGAGAGTTCGCCCAATATTGTTTATGTGGGGATGGGTGAGCATGCAGTGCGTGGAGTAATGACACATCATGGAGATGGTGTTTATAAATCCACTGATGCCGGAAAAACCTGGAAGAAAATCGGTCTTGATTTAACGCAACATATTTCCCGCATCACAATCAATCCAAAAAATCCCGACATCGTGTTTGTTGCTGCACAAGGTGCGCTGTATAGTAATTCAAAAGATCGCGGTGTTTATAAATCAACTGACGGAGGAACTACATGGACGAAGGTATTATACGTTGATGAAAAAACGGGTTGTGTTGAATTGTCGATGGACATGAATAACCCCTTGGTACTGTATGCCGCTATGAGTGAGTATGGCCGTTTGCCCTGGAAAGTTATAAGCGGTGGCCCAGGAAGTGGTATGTATAAATCAACAGATGGTGGAACAACCTGGGATAAAATCCAAACTGGATTGCCAAAAGAATTAGGTAAGATGGCGATTGCTGTTTGCCGGTCGAATTCAGATAAAGTATATGCGCTTATCGAAAGTGATTCGGACAAAGAACAAGGAGGTTTGTTTGTGTCGAACAATGCCGGTAAAAGTTGGTCGCATGTAACCAATGATCATAGGTTGGTGCAACGTGCCTGGTATTATATAGAATTATTTACCGATCCTAATAATGAAAATACAATTTATGTGTTGAGCGCACCTGCCTTGCGATCCGAAGATGGTGGTAAGACGTGGGAGAACCTTGGCGGTACGCACGGTGATTATCACGATCTGTGGATTAACCCACACAACTCAAAGAATATGGTAATTGCCAATGATGGGGGAGCAGCAGTAAGTTTTAATTATGCAGATACCTGGTCAACACAAAGCAACATGGCTACTGCACAATTTTATCGTATCAATGTAGATAACCAGTTTCCATATCGCATTTATGCAGGCCAACAAGACAATACCTCAGTAGTAATTTCAAGTCGTGAATTGGGCAGTGGTGGAATTACCACCAATAGCTGGACTTCATCAGCCGGTGGTGAAAGTGCATTCTTGGCTTTTAACCCGGATGATCCAAGGTATGTGTTAGGAGGAAGTTATCAAGGTACCATCGAAGTGTTGGATACAAAAGCGCAAGCTGGTACCAATATAATGCCTGCGCCCATTCAATACTTAGGTATGGATGCTAAGGACATTAAATATCGTTACAATTGGAATGCACCCATCATCTGGTCGAAGCATGAGCCCAATACGTTTTACCATGGTTCACAACTTTTATTAAAGACAACTGACTTAGGCCAAACGTGGACGGAAGCTTCACCTGACTTAACCCGCAATGAAAAATCAAAACAAGGCAAAGGCGGAGGTCCCTATACTAATGAAGCCGTGGGTGCCGAAAATTATGGAACACTTGCCTATGTAATTGAATCGCCACACGAAAAGGGTGTGATCTGGACAGGTAGTGATGATGGCTACGTTCATGTAACAAGAGACAATGGCAAGAGCTGGCAAAATGTTACTCCGGCCGGATTGCAAGAATGTTTAATCAATGCCATTGATGTTTCACCATTCGATCCGGCCGCAGCCTATATTGCCACTACTCGTTACAAGTTTAATGATCATACACCGGGTCTTTATAAAACTACCGATTATGGCAAAACATGGACTAAGATTATTACGGGCATCCCTAACAATGCATTTACCCGTGTTGTAAGGGAAGATGATAAGCGAAAGGATTTACTGTACGCAGGTACCGAGCTAGGTTTATTTATTTCATGGAATGGCGGAAAAGACTGGTCGCCTTTTCAATTGAATTTACCGATTACACCGATCAATGATTTGCGTGTTCATCAAAACAATTTGATTGCGGCTACTTCGGGTCGGTCGTTTTGGGTATTGGACGACTTGGCGCTGATTCGTCAATATAAAATTGAAGCAGGCTTGAAACTGTATCAACCCCAAAGTCAGATTATTGTGAACGGATATAGCGAAATGGATGGAACCTCACCCACCGGAGTAAATCCTTATCGCGGTGTGAACCCAGCTACAGGCGCTGTTATTTATTATGAGCTACCTGAGTTAAAGGCAAAAGAAAACATAACCATAGATATTAAAGATGCACAAGGTAAACTGGTACGTTCGTTTACATCCGTTAAAGATTCTACCCGCAAGGAATATGATGGCGCACCACCAGCCAATCCGGTGTTAACAAAATCAAAAGGCTTGAATCGTTTTGTGTGGAACCTACGCTATCCAACCATGACCGGTGTGCCCAATGTATATATCGAAAGCAGTTATCGTGGGCATAAAGCATCACCTGGAAAATATTCTATTATTCTAACATTAGGTGACAAAACTACTACTACTGAATTTGAATTGTTGCCAAACCCATTGTATCCAACCGATGCTAAGACGTATAAAGAATACAATGATTTGATGATTACTATGGAGGGTGAAGTGACTGAGATGCATAATCTTATTAATTCGTTGAATGATAAACGCATTCAATTGGAAGGTTTATTATCTTCATTGCCTGCAGAAGCTAAGTTTGCAACTATTAGAAAAGATGGTAAAACTCTGGCTGAGCGGATGAAACAATGGGACGAAGACATGGTGCAGCGCAAGTCAAAAGCGTATGACGATGTAGAAAACTTTCCCAACAAGTTTACTGCTAACTACTTGTTTATGTTAAATCATACGGAGAGCGATATTCCGCGTGTGACTAAACCAACGTTGGATCGGTTGGCCGAATTAAACTCTCAATGGTCTTCCTTGAAAAGCAGAGCACAGGAATTTATTGATAAGGACCTGCCAGCTCTCAATAAAGAATTGTGGGCTGCAGGTATCGGGGCTATCTGGAAAGAGTAATGAAATGAAATTGCATCTTTTATTGGTAACGGCTTTTGCGATTTCTTGTCAGTCTGAAAGGAAACCTGAAATTGAAAAATGGAAGGCAGAAATTGCAGATGCTGAGCGTGCATTTTCCGATATGGCAGTGAAGGAAGGAATTGCCAAAGCCTTCCTTACTTTTTCTGCAGAAGATGTAGCCATGTTGCGCAATAACAAGTTGGTGAATGGAAAAGCTGAGTTGAAAGCTTTCTATGAAGAAGGCTCTCCAAAAGGAACGCTCACTTGGTCGCCTGATTTTGTAGATGTTTCAACATCAGGCGATATGGGTTATACATATGGCAAATATGTTTATACAAGCACCGATTCGTTAGGGAATTTTCAATCAAGTGAAGGCATTTTTCATACCGTATGGAAACGACAACCGGATGGCAGTTGGAAATTTGTGTGGGATTAACCCTTAAAGTTGGTAACTCCTTTAGCCATTCTTGGAAAGATTAAACCATGAAAGGGGAGTACTAAATACCAATACACACGGCCCCATAATCCAAGTGGTTGAAATGTTGCCGTTTGTTCCAAAAAGTTTTTACCCTTATTCGATTTGATCCTAAATTCGAGCCACGCTTCACCCGGTAATTTCATTTCTGCATAAAGCAGAAGCCGGGCATTTTCTTTATCAGCAATCAGCACACGCCAAAAGTCCAACGCATCACCCGATTTTAAATCAATCTCGCTTCTCCTTCCCCTGCGCAAGCCTACTCCACCTACCATCTTGTCCATCACTCCGCGTATACGCCATAGCCAATTTCCAAAATACCATCCTCGTTCACCGCCAATTTGCCAAAGGCTATTCATTACAACTTCGCTACTTCCCTTAAATTCTACAACACGCTTATCCACAAACACACCATGCTCAGGTACCAAGGTATTATTCAAGAAATCGCGTTGCATCGTGGTTAGTGAAATTGAATCTTTCCAACTAGAGATTACATCTTTCTTTTGGATTTTGTCAAACGCCAATTGCAAAGCTTCATGATACTGAAATATTTTAATAGGTAAAATCTGTTGGATGGTAGTATTGTGGCATATCACTTCGTTTTTCATACTATCCACCAGCGTGCGTGCAAGTGTATAGGATGTGGAGGTTACAAAATAGAGCCACAAGGAAGAAAGTTTAGGTGAAAGAACAGGCACTGTAATAATCCATCTATTTAATCCGCGCACCTTTGCGTAGCCCAATAACATTTCCTTATAAGTTAACACATCGGCACCACCAATGTCGTAAGACTGATTGAAAGCTTCGGGCTTGTTCATAATACCTTGCAGATATTCAAGAACATTACGAATACCGATCGGTTGGCATTTGGTTTTTAACCAACGGGGCGCAATCATTACCGGAAGTTTTTCAACGAGGTCGCGAATGATTTCAAAGGAGGCACTTCCGGAACCGATAATGATCGCTGCCCGTAAAACAGTTACCGGAACATGCGAAGTTTTGAGGATATCCTCTACATTTTTTCTCGATAGCAAATGATTGGAAAGATCCTGGTCATTAACGATACCGCTTAGGTAAATGATCTGCTTTGCATGGCTTCGATTCACTAACGAAACAAAGTTTTTAGCCGAAGCCGCTTCAATAGAAGTAAAATCATCCTGCGATGAAGTCATTGAGTGCACAAGGTAATAGGCAACATCAAAATCTGTTGAAATGGGTTGAAGCGTATTATCATTGGCAAGATCTCCCTCAATTATTGATAATTGTTTTTGATGGGCTTCATTAAAGTCATCCCAATCAAATCTACGTTTGTCACGAACCAGGCACGTAACGTGATGTCCTTCTAATAGCAAGCCCGGGAGCAGGCGTCTACCAATGTATCCGGTTGATCCCGTAAGGAGTATTTTCATTGTTACCTGGATTTTAATTTCAATTCAGTTTATTCACATTATAAAATGCAAATCTCATCGTTTACTGATTTTATTAGAAGTTATAGATTTTTGACGGGTACATTTAAATCTACCTTTTAATAATCCACTTATTTTTTGATGCTTGGTATTGCGACCATTGGTTCGCTTTCGCCACATTTTAAAACTGCTTTCTTTTAACTGCTTGCGCATCAAAGTAATTACTTCTTTCTCCAATAAACCAAATTGTATCTCAATGGCCTCAAAAGGAGTTCGGTCTTCCCATGCCATTTCAATGATTCGGTTAACTTCTTGCTCGGTAATTATTTTTTTTGACATGACTTCATATGTAAGCTAATGAAGTTCCAAACCTAAGTGAGATGCCACCTGCTGTTGTATTCAACCCCAATCGCCTTCTTTTGTTCTTGAATGGACGCACTATTATTTGTATAGGTCTAATGTGTATAAATAGGTATCTGCTGCCTGGAGATGTTTTTTCTGCTTTTCCTCAGGCATCTTATCAAATGTTTTTGCCAGCATTCCCAATCGTGGGTTCTTCAAGAAGAAATCCCGATGCGTATGCATGAAGCGCCAAAACAGACCGTCCCACGTTGATTGCCAATCCCCTTTTTTGTAGTCACTCATTTTCATCAGGTAATTACTTCCGCTGATGTAAGGTTTAGTGGCCATCAAACCACCATCGGCAAACTGGCTCATGCCATAAACATTGGGTACCATTACCCAATCATAGGAATCAACGAACAATTCCATAAACCAATGATAGACTTCGTCAGGATCAAATTCGCAAAGCAACATGAAGTTGCCGAGTACCATCAATCGCTCAATGTGATGACAGTAACCTGTCGCCAATACTTTTTTAATAATGCTGTCAACAGGAGCAATACCTGTGTTCCCTTCCCAAAATGATTTTGGGATTTTTCGTTTAAACTTCCAATAGTTGGTGGTGCGTTCTCGTGTGCCCTTCATTTCATATACCCCTCTGATAAATTCGCGCCAACCTAAAACCTGTCGAATGAAACCTTCGCAAGAGTTAATCGGAATTTTATGCTTCGTAGTAAATGATATGGCGGCATTGATAATCTCCCTCGGTGTCAACAACCCAACATTAAGTAAGGGGCTAAGTACACTGTGATGCAGTATACTTTCAGTACTTACTAAAGCATCTTCGTAGTACCCAAATTCAGAAAAGCGATGGTGAAAAAATTGGTTTAGCCACGCGCGACTTTCTTCAAAGGTAGTTGGGTATATGAATGAGTTACTGACTTTTCCATAGTTCGAAGAAAAATTCGTTTGAACATATCTGATGGCTTCAGTCCAATAGTTGCTAGCTTCTGGAAATTCTATGGCAGGCGGCTTTTTCCCCTTGGGATATTTTAATCGGTTCTCGGTATCGAACGTCCATTTGCCACCCGTTGGCTGTAATTCTGCATCAACTAAAATGTTGAAGTGCTTCCGTTGCCGGGTATAAAAATCTGTTTGATAGAAGCGCTTCTTGTTGGCAAAATACTCATCTACCTGATTGAGCGTTAACAGGAAGAGGGGAGAATTGTACTTCTTAATTTCAAGATTAAGTTCACTTACTTGTCGTGAAATTCTTTTCTCCAATAAATAGTCAGTTACGTCACAGTAATAAATTTCTGTTACGCCTTTGCTTTTAAGGTGGGGTAGCAGATTTCGAACATCGGCCGTTTTTTCGGTTGACTCAATATATCGCACCTCAAAGCCTTTATTCTCCAAATACTGTTGATAACCTTTCATGCTGGCGCGATGGAATACCAATTTCTGCTTGTGAAAGTTATACTGATTGAAAAAAAGGAACTCTTCAACTAGATAGATCGGCCGCGACTTGTCAAGCGCTGGGTGGGATTCAAAGAGTTGATGCGGAAAAATGAGGGATACAGAAGTCATTTTTTCAATTTATTTGTGCGGCATCTATCACTGCAGTACTTTACATCATCCCAAACTTTTTTCCATTTTTTGCGCCACGAAAACAGACGGCCACAAGTGGCGCAGCTTTTAGCAGGTAAGAACTCTTTTTTGTTCACGGAAAATAAATGACTAAGGCTAAACCTTCAAGTTCGAGATGCCACCATCGGCATGAAGCACTTGGCCGGTTATCCAGTTGGATTTTTCTGAAAGTAAAAATGAAGCAAGGTTAGCCAAGTCTTCAGGTTTGCCAATTCTCTTAAGCGGGTGCCTTTGGGCGTTGGCAGTTTTCTTTTCTTCGGTGTTGATCAACCCGGCAGCAAGGGGTGTATCAGTAATGGACGGAGCAATACAATTTACACGAATTCTAGGAGCGAACTCAGCAGCTAATGCTTTTGTAAGTCCTTCCACGGCACCTTTAGAAGCCGCAACAAGTGAATGAAAATTGAAACCTGTTTGAACGGCCACGGTTGAAAATAAAACAATAGAAGATTGATTTGAATTTTTCAATTTTGGGAGGCAGGCCTGAATTGCTTTCACAGCACCAACCAATTGCAATTCAAAATCAGACACAAAATCTTCGGGCTTTATGCGGGCAAAGGGCTTAAGACTTACAGCACCCGGGCAATAGACTAATCCATCAATTACCTCAGGTATAAAACTGAAATCAGGATTTTCATCCAGTATATTTAAATGGTGAACCTTACTAAAGCTGATTGAATCAATTGATGTTTTATTGAACGTTCCATACACCTGACTACCTTCGGCTATGAGGTGATTTGCCAGTGCTGCACCAATCCCTGATGAAGCTCCAATGATTACGAAATTTGCCATGCACTAATAACCTTGTAAAGGTCAATTTGTTTTGAGAATTAGCGCAATTGAAAGATAAACAATAGTGCGTGGATGAACTTATTTTGCTAACGCCTCTTTGTAACCATTTAACACACGCTCGCGCGCTAAAGTGTGATCCACAATAGGTTTTGGATATTCCTTTGTATCCATTTCAGGTACCCACTTTTTGACATAGATTAATTTTGAATCAAACTTTTCCGTTTGAAGTGCTGGATTAAATACACGAAAGTAAGGAGCGGCATCGCACCCCGAACCGGCTGCCCATTGCCAGCCGCCATTGTTGGCTGCCAGATCAAAGTCTAATAATTTTTTAGCGAAGTAGGCTTCGCCCCAACGCCAATCAATAAGCAAATGTTTGGTAAGAAAACTCGCCACGATCATACGCACCCGATTATGCATAAACCCTGTTTCATTTAGTTCGCGCATACCGGCATCCACAATAGGATAACCTGTCCTGCCCTCGCACCAGGCATTAAATTCTTGCTCGTTGTTGCGCCATTCAATGTTATCGTATGCGGGTTTAAATGCTTTTGTCTCTACGTGCGGAAAATGCCAGAGAATCATGTGATAGAAGTCGCGCCAGATTAATTCATTCAACCACGTTTCGTTTTTCTTTTTTGCAACCTGCGCAAGGTTGCGAATGCTTACCGTACCAAATCGCAAATGCACACTGAGTTTGGTTGTGCCCGCAATGGCTGGAAAGTTTCGTTGCTTATCATATTGTTCTACCACAGACTGTTTAATCACACGCTCCGGAAATGGTTTATTAACTTCTTCAAAACCCAATTGTTGCAATGAGGGTGGTGCTACAGGTTTTATTTTTCGAAAGGAAGAAAAGTATTTTTCAGTCGGGTAACTTTTTAAATAGAAAGCGTTGAGCTTTGCCTTCCATTTCCTGCTGTAAGGAGTGAACACCGTGTAAGGTTTGCCATCATCTTTAGTTACTTCTTCTTTTTCAAAGATGACTTGATCTTTATACGTTTTAAACTCTGCACCCTTTCTAGCTAGGATATTTTTTACTTGCTCATCGCGCGAAAGCGCATACGGTTCATAGTCGTGGTTGGTGTAAACGGCTTTTGGTTGCAGCGATTTAAAAACCGCCACAGGATCGCCATGAAAGACCAGGAGCGAGCTACCTAATTCAATGAGTTGCTTTTGTATAAGTACAAGCGACTGATGAATAAATTCTACCCTGCGGTCGGCTTTATCTTCGAGTTTATCGAGTATGGTAGTATCGAAAATAAAAATTGGAACCACACTTTCGTTTTCTTTCAAAGCATGGTAGAGCCCGGCATTGTCTTGCAGCCTCAAATCCCTCCTAAACCAAAACACCGTGGTGGAGGAATCTATGATCGAACTATTTTCCTGCTTGTAAGGCTTCAATTTCTTTTTCGAGTTGATCAATGGCTACCATTTTCTGCGCAAAAAGTTTCAAGTCGCCAGAGCGTTGAATGTGCATGGCTTCTTTTAACAATTTATTGCGCTTGGTTTCAAGCTTTTTAACTGGGTCTGATTTTAGGAATGAGAACATACTTTAATAACACATAAGAGAAGATATGGTTTAGATTTATTATTGGTATAGAACGTGGCGGTGATCTCGATGATATTTTACGCCTTATTCTTGATTTCCTTCTTACCTTTGTTCCCATTTTTGAGGCTTAAAGATGGATTTTAGGGCACATTTAGAGAAGGATAGCATTTTCAAAACTATTTCAGAGGCAGGAGGCAAACTCGGCTTACCCACCTTTGTGGTGGGTGGCTATGTGCGCGATCTTATTCTGGATCGCCCTAATAAAGATCTTGATTTTGTATGCCTGGGCAGTGGTATCAAGTTAGCACAACAAGTGGCTAAGGATTTAGGTGGCTTGCAAGTGACCGTGTTCAAAACGTTTGGTACGGCCATGATTAAGCTTGGCGATCGGGAGTTGGAATTTGTGGGCGCAAGAAAGGAATCGTATCGTGAAGATTCGCGCAAGCCGTTAGTAGAAGATGGAACATTAGAGGAAGATCAACTGCGCAGGGATTTTACCATCAATGCGATGGCAATCCGTTTGGAGAAGGAAAATTTTGGTGCCTTGGTTGATCCTTTTGGGGGTGTAAAACATCTGGAGGAAAAACTAATCAAAACTCCGCTCGATCCTGCCATTACATTTTCTGACGATCCGCTCCGGATGATGCGTGCCATCAGGTTTGCATCGCAACTAAACTTTGATATTGAAGCCGATACTTTTGAAGCAATTACTAACAATGCAGATCGCTTATCAATTGTTTCGATGGAACGCATCATTGTTGAGCTAAACAAAATCATCTTGTCGCCCGTACCTTCGTATGGATTTAAACTTCTGTTTCAAAGTGGATTGTTAGCGAAGTTTTTTCCTGAAATGGTTGCTTTACATGGTGTTGAAAATGTTGACAACAAAGCACACAAGGATAATTTTTTTCACACGCTGCAGGTGTTGGATAATGTTTCGAGAGTATCGGATGATTTGTGGTTGCGTTGGGCGGCTATACTTCATGATATTGCTAAACCGGCTACCAAACGATTTGATAAATCGGTCGGGTGGACGTTTCACGGTCACGAAGACAAAGGTGCCCGCATGACTCCTGGAATTTTCCGAAGGCTTAAGTTGCCGATGAATGAAAAAATGCTCTTTGTGCAGAAGCTGGTTCGCTTACACTTACGCCCTATTTCCCTGGTGAAGGAAGTTTCTGACTCTGCAATTCGCAGATTGCTTTTTGAGGCGGGTGATGATGTGGAGGCACTTATGAAACTTTGCCGGGCTGATATTACCTCAAAGAATAATGATAAGGTAGCTCGGTTCCTGCGCAATTTTGATGAGGTTGAGAAGAAGATGATTGATTTGGAAGAACGGGATAAAGTGCGGAATTTTCAGCCGCCTATTACCGGTGACGAGATCATTAAACTCTTCCAACTTTCGGCTGGCCCGATAATTGGAGAAATTAAGGAAGAAATTAAAGAAGCGATTCTGGAAGGAGTTATTCGCAACGATCGCCAGGAGGCACATGAATTATTAATGAAGATTGCAGAGAAAAAAGGATTGATAAACAACGAAGTAAACTTGAAAAAATAGACCAATGAAAGTAAGTGTAATTTTCTTGATAAGCAGCTTGATCGTTTCGGTTGCAACAGCGCAAACTAAAAAACCTGTTAAGACAGAACCTGCTAAACCAGCAACGGCAGAGCCTGATGTAAAACCTCAGGAACCTGCCAAAGCCATGATCAATCCATTGACAGAACATTTCTATAAAAAATATGTAACTGCCTTGCGTTGGAATGATAATGTAGTTGCCAAGGATGCGCTGTATGATTTGATTATTGAAAATCCTCAAAACGATTCTTTGATTTTTAATCTGGCCTACTACTATTATGAAAATCGTGAGTATGCATCATCCGTTTTAGTCTCTCAACAGTTGTTGGCTCGAAATCCGAAAAATGCCGCAGCACTTGAGATCTCAGCAGTGGGATATGAATATATGGGTGTGCCCGATCGGTCACTTCAAAATTATGAGAGCCTGTATTTGTTGAGCAATAACATTACAACGCTTTATAAAATGGCTTTTCTTCAGTATGATCTAAAGCGCTTTGCTGAGTGCTTAACCTCTATCGACATTTTGCTCGCCAATAAAGATATTGATGCTACTAAGGTTGTATTTAACGATGTAGAGAATAAGCAGAAAGAATATCCTATGAAAGTTGCTGTTCTAAACTTAAAAGGTTTGGCTGTTCAGGAACATTTAGGTGATAAAGCAGCTGCTAAAAAGTTATATGAAGAGGCACTCGCCATTTCCCCAGATTTTGTACTGGCTAAACAGAATTTGGCCAAGGTAAAATAGCGTGCAACCTTTTACAAGGTTGGTCTGTCTTTGGGTTTAGATAATTAGGCTTGGAAGCCCCGGCAGTACATATCCATCACGATTTGATTGACCGCTGCCGGCAGGGTGATCGGATTGCGTATCAGCGGCTTTACAAACTTTATTGTCGTAGCATGTATAATATCGGCTACCGGATCGTTAATGATCAGGATGAAGCCGAGGATGTGCTGCAAGAGGCGTTCATCAGTGCATTTAATAGTTTGGATAACTATCGGGGCGATTCAACATTTGGTGCGTGGCTAAAACGAATTGTTATCAATAAAGCCATAAATCAACTTCATAAGCGAAAGTTGGATCGGATGCCTGAAGACGAAACGTTTGATGTAAAGGAAGAAGAGGAGATTGATGTGTTGGACGGCTTTCCATTTACGGTTGAAAAAGTGCGAGATGCGATAGAGAGATTGCCGGACGGATATCGTTCCGTGCTTTCGTTGTATCTTATGGAAGGATATGATCATGGCGAGATTGCTGAGATTTTGCGAATAACAGAATCTACCTCAAAATCGCAGTTTAATAGGGCGAAAAAGAAATTAAAGGAACTTTTGGAGGAAGGATAATTATGAAAGATTCACTTAAAAAGTTTGTTGACGAAAACCGATCAGCATTTGACAATCGCGAGCCATCAGAAAATTTGTGGGAGCGGATTAATGCAAATTTACCAGGCAGGCAAATTTCATTATGGAATAACACGATGATCTGGCGCGTTGCCGCGATGTTATTCCTTGGACTTTCGGTTTATTTATTCGCAACCAAAAACGTTGCTAAAACACCAAGTCGTGAATCCGCCCAACTACAAGGCGAGTTTTCTGATTTAGAGAGTTTTTACAGTGAACAAATACAAGAAAAAGTAGAGTTGATCAATCACATTCAAAACTTTAATGATCCTGATAAGTTTACGCAAGACCTCGAAAAGCTGGAGGCTATGTATCTTGTGTTGAAAGAACAGATGAAGATTAATCCCACCGAGAAGGTTAAGGATGCCTTGATTCTTAATTTTTTAGTACGGATGGATTTACTGAATCAGCAGATTAAAAATATTGAAGATAGCAGGAAGAAAGCGGAAAATCAGGAGAAAGAAACTTCTGTGTAAGGTCAATAATCGTTCTCGCTCTTCAGTTCAAACTTGTCTTTGTTGCTATCAAAGATTTTCCCGTCCTCGCATTTAATCACACGGGCTGGAAACTTCTTTATCAATCCATAGCTGTGGGTAGCCATAAGCACAGCCGTTCCGCTTCTGTTTATTTGCTGAAATATTTTTAAAATTCCACTGGATACTTCGGGATCTAAATTACCGGTAGGTTCATCGGCAATTAAGATCAATGGCTCATTGATCAATGCTCGTGCAATCACCACACGTTGCTGCTCACCACCTGATAATTGATGTGGCATTTTTTTCTCTACCGATCCTAAGCCCACCTGCATGAGTACTTCCGCTAAACGGTTCTTCATTTTGGCTCCGTCTTTCCAGCCGGTAGCTTTCATCACGAAGGTTAGATTATCACCTACTGTGCGATCGGAGAAGAGTTGAAAATCCTGGAAGATGATTCCTATTTTTCGCCTCAGTAATGGAACTTCATTGTTTTTAATTTCACGAATCGAAATTCCGGCAACGCTAATATCCCCTAATCGCAGAGGGAGGTCTGCATACAATGTTTTTAATAATGATGATTTCCCTGATCCTGTGCGGCCGATGAGAAATACAAACTCACCCTTCTCGATATCAAAGCTAATGTCACCCAGCACGGTATTATGATCCTGAAAGATGCTGGCTTCCTTAACTCGAACAACGGGATCGGACGAGAAGATGCTCATCAGTTAGCTATTCGCTTTTTTATGATCGGCCAGGAATTTTGCCAGGCCACTATCGGTTAATGGATGATTCAATAAAGCGGTAATAACATTGAGCGGGCAAGTAACAACATCGGCTCCAATCTCAGCACATTTTATAAGGTGCATGGTGTGGCGTACACTCGCAGCCAGAATTTCAGTTTCAAATCCGTAGTTATCATAGATCATCCGAATCTGAGCAATCAAATCTAACCCGTCCTGCGAAATATCATCTAAACGGCCTATGAAAGGAGAGAGGTAACTCGCTCCGGCTTTAGCTGCAAGAATAGCCTGGCCTGCCGAAAACACTAACGTGCAATTAGTACGAATGCCCTCACTGGTAAATTGCTTGATGGCTTTAATACCCTCTTTAATCATGGGTACTTTAACCACAATCTTGTCATCAATTTTTGCCAGCTCTTTGCCCTCTTTAATAATTCCTGCAAAGTCAGTTGAAATGACTTCGGCACTCACGTTGGCATCTACAATGTTGCAAATGGCCTTGTAATGAGCGAATACTTTTTCCTTTCCAGCGATTCCTTCTTTCGCCATCAGGGATGGATTGGTGGTTACACCATCCAACACACCTAGATCATAAGCTTCTTTTATTTCGTTCAGGTTGGCGGTATCGATGAAAAACTGCATAGAAAGTGGTTTATGATTGTAAAACTAACTCAAAAAATTAAAAAACCTTCCCTCGTTTCGATCGGAGAAGGTTAAAAAAGTGGCAAACCGAACATCGCACCGCTACAACCGCCTACCCTTGCTACCTTCCGATCCTGGGGGAGTTCAGCAGGAGCTGGTCGTGCCGATTTGCCGCTGCAAAACTAATAAAATTGTTGGAATGGAAAGGATTCTTAAACCAGGCCCGATAAATAAAGGTTGAATTCAAGGGCATTTACTTCTATGAATCCATCGGCCTTCAAATCATCGAAAATTTCGCCATCAAATTCAAGATCACGAATTTCAGATCCGTTCTTGCCAACCCATATCTCAGTTCCTTTAAGATGAATGGGATTTACCTTTACCAGAATTTTTGCTTCCTCCGTTTCTTTCTTGAAATATTGATGAACGATGTTGTTTTCTTTTCCCATTTAGTTACACCGGCTAAGCAGTTATCTCTTGCTTAATAATATTCAAATCACTGATCTTTATCGATGCCAGTAATTGATCTTCCAGCGCTTGCGCCCATGTGTTTAGGTACCGAACAACATCTTTTTTTGTATTGTGTTTAAGATTCCTCTCAGAGGGCGGAATCCATTTTAAAACTTCGGGGTTTGATAGTTTTTCAAGATGCTGAAGTTCTTCGCGTGTAAATCCGAAATCAATTAACTCCGTTATCAAGTCATCCATGGGAAAGCCACTGGTGGGGCAATAATCATTGAGTTGTTCTGTCCAATCCCCATGCCGTTCCATGGCTCGTCTATGAATTTCTTCCTTGGTTAATTTAGTAATCTCCTGAGCCAGAAAGCCACAATTACATAAGCCCATATGTCCCCATTGGTAAGTTGTACTTTGATTTATCTTTCTAGCTGCGCTACGCAAGGTCTGGATCAATTCGGGTCGGATGCTCATAAAGTAGTGTATTACTTATTAACCAGTTTTGATTTTTTTTGTTCTATTAAAGGTAAGGGAAAATCATCTTTTACAGGAAAGCGATTGACAATATTTGGTGAAAAGTAAACCCTTTGCTATACTTGCCTATTAATTTTAAAATATAAATGGGAAGAGGAGATAAAAAGACAGCTAAAGGTAAACGCGAAAAAGGTTCCTTTGGTGTTTCAAGAAACAAGTCTAAAATAAAGGCTCAATTAAAGCGTGTTGCTTCTAAAAAGAGAGTAATACCCGGTGAAGAAGCTAAGCCAAAGAAAACAGCTCGTAAAAAAGCACAGGCCTAACAATGATTAGTTCAATACATACCGCATGGTGGTGGCACAAGTCGAATTTCGATTGGTGAACAGCCTAGCTATGTAAAAACATAATGCCGAAGGCCCGCTGTTCACAGTGGGCCTTCTTTTTTTTCAAAACCCGAAGCAACGATCAAGGATGACCTACAAATTAAAAACATATTCGAAACGATTACTGGCCGATACCATTACGCCTGTAAACATCTACCTGAAATTAAGAGATGTATTTGCAGCCAGTATTTTACTTGAGAGTTCAGATTATCATGGCAACGAGAACAGCTTATCATTTATTTGCTGCGACCCGCTGGCAACTTTTAAGATAGTTAACAATCAGGTTGAGATTCGGTATCCTGAAAAAGAAGTTGAGAAAATTCAAATTTCTAAAACGGGGCAGGTTGCCGAGTTGTTGGAGAAATTCAAACATTCATTTCAGCCAGATCAATCTGTAGTAACCAAGTATCCGCATGACGGCTTATTCGGATATATGGCTTATGACTCGGTTCGCTATTTTGAGGATTTGGAAATTCAGAAAGGCGAGTCGGAGCTGCCCGATATGATCTACTCGCTATATCGCTATGTAATTGTGGTCGATCATTTCTTTAACGAAATGACTTTGTTCGAACATCAATTTGAAGATGTTTCCAATGAAAGTTCATTGAATAGGATAGAACAACTCATTTACAACAATCGAATCACCACCTTTCATTTTAAACTTACGGATCAGGAGCAATCCAATTATACCGATGCTGAGTTTCTTGAAATGATTGAAAAAGGAAAGCAGCATTGTTACCGAGGCGATGTTTTTCAGATAGTTCTTTCACGCAGGTTTACAATGGGTTTTAAAGGCGATGAATTCAATGTGTATCGCACCCTTCGTTCAATAAATCCGTCTCCTTATCTTTTCTTTTTCGATTACGGAAATTTCAAGTTGTTTGGGTCTTCGCCCGAAGCACAAATACAAATAAATAACAGCAAGGCTCATTTATACCCCATTGCCGGAACATTCAGAAGGTCGGGTAATGATCAAGAAGATGCGGTGATGGCTGAAAAACTTTCAGCCGATGAAAAGGAAAATGCTGAACACATTATGTTGGTCGATTTGGCGCGCAATGATATGAGCCGAAATGCAAGCGATGTAAAAGTAGAGGTCTTTAAAGAGATTCAGTATTACTCACACGTTATTCACCTTGTATCCAAGGTAACAGGTAATTTAAAGCCTAATGCATCCGTGGTGCAAATGGCTGCGGATACCTTTCCGGCAGGTACCTTATCCGGTGCGCCCAAGCACATGGCCATGAAATTGATTAATGAATATGAAAATGTGAACCGCAGTTTTTACGGGGGAGCAATTGGATTCCTTGGATTTAATGAGTCGTTCAACCACGCCATTATGATTCGAACCTTTTTAAGCAAAGGAAATAAACTTACGTATCAGGCAGGAGCGGGAGTAGTTTCTAAATCAAACTCTGAAAGTGAATTGCAGGAAGTAAATAATAAACTGGAAGCACTGCGCAAAGCAGTGGTGTTAGCTGAACAAATTTAGTATGAAGATATTAGTATTAGATAATTACGATTCATTTACCTACAACCTGGTACACATCATCCGTGAAAACGGATTTGCAATGGATATTTATCGCAATGATAAGATTGAACTTGAAGCTGTAAAACAGTACGATAAGATTTTGCTTTCACCAGGACCCGGAATTCCTGATGAAGCAGGAATCATGAAACAAGTGGTTAAGGAATATGGTGCAACCAAAAGCATCTTGGGTATTTGTTTGGGACACCAAGGGATAGCCGAAGTATATGGCGGTACTTTATTCAACATTCCAACGGTGTTACATGGGGTAACTTCAATGGTTGAAGTAAAAGATCCGGCTGAATACCTTTTTATGGGTGTTTCAAATAAATTTCAGGCAACGCATTATCATTCATGGGCCGTGTTGCCAAAGAATTTGCCAGATGAAATTAAGATAACAGCTACCAATGCCGATGGACTGATTATGGGTCTGAGTCATACCCGGTTTGATGTGAAGGGACTGCAATTCCATCCGGAATCAATTATGACGTTGGAAGGTCCGGCAATTATTAAAAACTGGTTGAATAAGTAAAACGTAGAATTGATTTCAATATGAAGAAAATATTGGGTGAATTAATTGATCATCGATCCCTGACAAAGGAAACAGCACACGAAGTACTTGTAAATCTTGCTACGGGTAAATTCAATTTAAGCCAAACGGCTGCATTCATGACCGTGTATATGATGCGCAGTATTACTGTTGAGGAGTTGCAGGGCTTTCGGGATGCGATGTTAGAGTTGTGCCTACCCGCTCGGTTCGATCAACCGGTGATGGATGTATGCGGCACAGGTGGAGATGGAAAGAACACAATTAACTTGTCAACGCTTTCTTCGTTTGTGGTGGCTGCTGCCGGACAACCGGTTGCCAAGCATGGTAATTATGGGGTTTCGTCTGCGTGCGGGTCTTCTAATGTGCTCGAGCATTTTGGATATAAATTCACCAATGATGTTGATGAGCTGAAAAGAAGCTTAGATCGGGCAAATATTTGTTTCATGCATGCACCGTTGTTTCATCCAGCCATGAAAAATGTAGCGCCCATTCGTAAGGAGTTAGGAGTAAAAACATTCTTCAACATGCTGGGGCCGATGGTGAATCCAGCTTTTCCAACCCGACAATTAGTTGGCGTGTTTAGTCTCGAACTTGCGCGTCAGTATGGTTATCTATACCAAAACAGCGACAAAGACTTTTTAATTCTTCACTCAATTGATGGATATGATGAGGTTTCTCTAACCAGTGCGTTTAAATTTTTCTTCAACGAAGGTGAGCGATTGGCCGAGCCAGCTGATTTGGGATTGCCTTTGATTAAATATGAGGAGATTAAAGGTGGCGCAACGGTTGAGGAGTCTGCAAAATTATTCACTAACGTACTCGAAGGAAAAGGAACGAATGCGCATAACAACGCTGTTATTGCCAATGCAGCTATGGCGTTGTATTGTGTGGATAGAAAATCGGGAATGGGAGCAGCGGTAATCAAAGCAACTGAGGTACTGAAATCGGGTAAGGCGTTAGAGGCTTTTAAAAAATTAATCGAAAAGTAGAATGAACATCTTAGACGAAATCATTCAGGATAAGTATAAAGAAGTTGAGGAGCGGAAATCGTTGTATCCGGTTAAGTTGCTTGAGCAAAGCATCTATTTTCAATCGCCAGTTGTATCGCTGAAGAAGTATGTGCAACGCGAAGATAAATCAGGCATCATTGCTGAGATCAAAAGGAAATCTCCTTCTAAAGGAATTATAAATGCACACGTATCAATAGAAAGAACTTCGATAGGGTACATGCAGGCTGGTGCTTCTGCGTTGTCAGTGCTAACGGATTCAAAGTATTTTGGAGGCAGTAAGGAAGACCTAATGGTTGCTCGCAAGTTTAACTTTTGCCCAATCTTGCGAAAGGATTTTGTGGTAGATGAATATCAGATCATCGAAGCAAAATCAATGGGGGCGGATGCAATCCTTTTAATCGCTGCAGCACTCGAACCCAAAAAGTTACAGGCATTGGCAAAGTTTGCAAAATCATTGCAATTGGAAATTTTGTTGGAAGTTCATAACAACAAAGAACTTCAGGATAATCTCAATGCCGATATAGATTTAATTGGTGTGAACAACCGCGATCTAAAAACGTTTGTAACGGATATTGAAATCTCAAAGCAACTGGCGGATAAAATCCCAAACCAATTTGTGAAAGTTTCGGAAAGCGGCATTGAAAGCACAGCTACGATAATCGAGTTAAAGAAATTTGGCTATGAAGGCTTTCTGATGGGGCAAAATTTTATGCAGCATAGTCGACCAGAGAAAGCTTGTCGCGATTTTATCAATGAGTTGAAACGAGCAGAAAAGGCATGAGTGGCCATAGATCCATAAAGATTAAAGTTTGCGGAATGCGCGATGAGGAAAACATTCGTAATGTTGGGTCATTGGCTCCGGATTATATGGGTTTTATTTTTTACAAAGACTCGCCACGGTATGTTGGTTCAGAATTTCAAATCCCTACTGACTTACCCTCTTCTATAATGAAAGTCGGAGTGTTTGTAAATGAGTCTGCAGAAAGCATATTGAGTGCAATAAAAAATCATCAATTGGATTTTGTTCAACTTCATGGCGATGAGTCAGTAGCATATTGTAATAGTCTTAAAGTGAAAGGAATTAAAATTATCAAAGTCTTTAGGGTGGATGATGCATTTGATTTCTCTGTAACTTCTGAGTTTTCTGATGTGGCAGATTATTTTCTGTTCGACACAAAAGGGAAGAGCTATGGCGGCAATGCAATAAAATTTGATTGGAAGCTATTGAGAAAATATAACAACAAAATCCCTTTTTTTTTAAGTGGAGGGATTGATCCTGAAAGTATTAAAGACATTCTCTCATTGAATGAGTTGAAACTTCATGCCATTGATGTAAACAGTGGAGTAGAACGTTCTCCGGGACTAAAGAACATTACTAAAGTATCAGAAGCAATAAACAACCTACGACTATGAAGTTTAATGTAGATGAAAATGGCTATTACGGCCTGTTTGGAGGAGCATACATTCCTGAGATGCTTTATCCTAATATTGAAGAGCTCCGTGAGAATTATTTAAGCATTATGGCTGAGCCAAGCTTTCAAGCTGAGTTCAATGATCTTCTGAAAAATTATGTTGGTCGGCCTACGCCTCTGTATTTAGCTAAGCGATTATCAGAAAGATACAACACCACTATTTATCTGAAACGTGAGGATCTTTGCCATACAGGGGCTCATAAAATCAACAATACAATCGGTCAGATTTTGATGGCCAAAAAACTTGGTAAGCAAAAAATTATTGCCGAGACCGGTGCTGGCCAACATGGAGTTGCTACGGCTACAGTTTGTGCTCTCATGGGAATGGAGTGTATCGTGTACATGGGTAAGTTGGATATGGAACGCCAAAGACCGAATGTTGAGCGCATGCGCATTTTAGGAACGAAAGTAGTTCCTGCTTTGTCGGGAAATATGACCTTGAAAGATGCAACCAATGAAGCCATGCGGCATTGGATTAATCATCCCACCGATACGCATTACATTATTGGATCAGTGGTGGGGCCTCATCCTTATCCTGATATGGTAACTCGTTTTCAGTCGGTAATTAGTGAAGAGATCAAAAAGCAATTACAAAATGAAATAGGGAATCCGTATCCTGATTATGTAGTGGCTTGTGTGGGTGGGGGCAGTAATGCAGCGGGAGCTTTTTATCATTTCCTTTCGGATGAACATGTGAATTTGATAGGGGTTGAAGCAGCGGGCAAGGGCGTGGATAGTGGCGAGTCAGCTGCAACGACTGCCTTGGGCAAGGCTGGTGTGTTGCATGGAAGTAAAACCTTGCTGATGCAAACAGCAGATGGTCAAGTCATTGAGCCTTATTCAATTTCAGCGGGGCTTGACTATCCAGGCATTGGCCCTATGCATGCGCATTTATTTGAAACTGGAAGGGTTCAGTTTATAAATGTTACTGATGATGATGCTATGAATGCAGGGATTGAATTGAGTAGAACTGAAGGAATTATTCCAGCCATAGAATCTGCTCATGCAATGGCTGCCTTGAAAGCGATGGAATTAACGAAAGACGATGTGGTGGTCATTAATCTTTCAGGTCGTGGGGATAAAGACCTGGAGTCCTATATAAGATGGGGGAAATACTAGTAACTAGTTACGAATAAAGAAAGTACGATTGACGATTTAAATTTTATGAATTTATTTAAGAGAATTAATAATTGTAAAATTTCTCTCCGCGCCCTTTGCGTCTCTGCGGTTAGTGTCCTTACCGTAGTAAATTGTGATTCAAAAAAATCTGATCAACCTCTATTGAGCCCACAAGCTTACAAAGCTGAGGTTGAAGAATGGTATCAGAAAAGATTAACTGAACTAAAGGGCGATAATGGATGGCTTAATTTGGCGGGCTTGTTTTGGTTAAAGGAAGGGATAAACACCTTTGGCAGTGATGAGTCAAATGATTTGGTTTTCCCGAAAGAGAAGATTGCTGCGAAGGCAGGCTTCTTTTTGGTTAAGAATACGGTTGTTCAGCTAAATGTTTTACCAGGTGTTGATATTTCGGACAGAGGAATTCCTGTAAAAGAGAAAATAATTTTTCATCCTGATTCAACTAAAAATAGTTTACTGTTGCACGGGTCACTTCAGTGGTTTGTGATTAAGCGCGATGATCAGGTTGGGATTCGTTTACGAGATTTGAAGAGCCGATCGATTGAAGAGTTTGTAGGGATTGATCGATATGAAGTAAATCCTGAGTGGCGTGTAGAAGCAAGATTAGAAATTTCTCCAACCCCAAAAAAGATTGACATCACCAATGTACTAGGTCAAACAACTGCTCAGACTTCTCCGGGCACATTAGTATTTACACTTAAAGGAAAAGAATATAGGTTAGATGCATTAGAAGGCGGTAAAGAGGAATTATTTATCATCCTTGGAGACCTTACCAATGAAACTGAAACATATCCTGCCGGAAGATATTTGTACATAAAAATTCCTGATGCAACGGGCAATACCATAATCGATTTCAATAAAGCGTATAACCCACCGTGTGCATTCACACCTTTTGCCACCTGTCCATTACCACCTGCACAAAATGTTTTGCCGGTAGCAATTAAAGCAGGAGAAAAAAATTATCACTTCGATACTCACTAAAATGAAAAATAGAATTACAAAATTATTTGCAAGTAAGAAGAAAAATATTCTTTCTGTTTTTTATACGGCCGGGTTCCCGGCATTGAATGACACAACTTCAATTGCTGTTCATTTGGAATCGGCAGGTGTGGATATGATTGAGATTGGAATTCCATTTTCCGATCCGATTGCTGATGGTCCGACTATTCAGGAAAGTAATAAGATAGCGCTTGACCAGGGAATGAATGTTGAGTTGTTGTTAAAACAAGTTGCTGAGCTTCGTGCCAAAATAAAAATGCCTATAGTGTTAATGGGGTATCTTAATCCTGTAATGCAATATGGTGTTGAGAAGTTTTGTAAAGAGGCTTCAACAGCAGGTGTGGATGGATTGATTCTTCCTGATCTTCCAATTGATGAATATGTTAACCATTACAAGGGGTTAATGGAATCATTAAATCTCAGTATTTCTTTTTTGATTTCGCCAACAACTTCGGAAGCTCGAATTAAGAAGATTGATGCCCTAAGCTCCGGATTTATTTATGCGGTTTCATCCTCCAGTACAACAGGGGCTAAACAAGAGTTTTCAGTAGAGCAGCAAGCTTATTTTAAAAAACTGCAATCTCTAAAGCTTACCAATCCCTTTCTTATAGGGTTTGGAATTTCAAGTCACAAAACGTATTCGCAGGCATGCGAGTATGGGGCGGGTGCCATTGTTGGAAGTTCATTCATAACCTGTCTTAAAGAAAGTAAAAACCAGAAAGAAGATATTCATCAGTTTGTTCAATCTTTGATTTCTTAATATGATCATACAATTACAACCTGCAATACAGGAACAGGATAAGCAAAAAATCGTTGCAAAGATTACCTCTCTGGGCTATAAGAATATGGAGGTTAAAACTCAACGGGGATTTTACCTGATAGGCATTGGCAAAAAAGAATTTGATATTCGTCAGCTAGGGCACATGCAAGGTATTGCTGATATCCATCGCGTATCGGATGAGTATAAATTAGTATCAAGTAAATGGAAGGTTGAACCGACCGTAATTGACTTGGGTGATGGTGTGATTATCGGAGGTGGTAATCTATCCATCATGGCTGGTCCGTGTTCAATAGAAAATGAACATCAAGTTGATCTTACCATCAACCATTTAAAAGAGAATGGAGTTCGTATTATGCGTGGTGGAGTTTACAAGCCACGCAGTTCACCGTATGCATTTCGGGGACTGGGAATTGATGGGTTGAAAATGTGGCATGAGCGAGCGAAAGCGGCAGGTATCAAAATTATCAGTGAAGTGATGCAGGTAAGTCAGATTGAACCTATGTATCCGTATGTTGATGTATTTCAGGTAGGGGCGCGGAATACTCAAAACTATAATCTGCTTGATGAATTAGGTAAAGTTGATAAACCTGTGATGATTAAGCGTGGAATCTCAGGCACTATTGAAGAGTTACTTTCATCTGCCGAATATGTTTTCTCTGCCGGTAATGAAAAGCTGATTCTGTGTGAACGAGGAATTCGTACGTATGAGAAGGCAAGCCGCAATACGATGGACATCAATGCGATTCCAATTCTTAAATCAAAAACACATTTACCGGTTGTAGCTGATCCATCACATGCCATTGGTATTCGCGAATATGTTGAGTCGATTGCATTAGCTTCAGTAATGGCTGGTGCCGATGGTATTATTTATGAGACGCATCAAAAACCGGAAGAGGCTTATAGCGATGGTCAGCAAACACTTGATTTTCATGAGTCGACACGAATGGTTCGCAAACTTAAAAAAGCATTTGAACTGCTAAACTCAGAGAATTAAGTACCAGAATCGATTTGGTTTTTAATCCATTGACGGGCTTCATCTAAGTTATCGAAGAATCCGTACTGAACAGGATAGGCGTTTCTGATTTCCTCTCGCTTTTGCGTTCGGGCATTCACCTTGTAATCCTCTTGGCCTAATACTACGGCTATCTTATTTACCCCCAGTTTTAGGTATTCGTCCCTGAATTTTTCTCTGATTTTATTTAAGTCCGCTTCATTACGCTGTGGAACATTTCTGATGTCTGAAATCCAATTAGGAGTTCGATACGCTTTTAGGAAGTCCTGGGAAAGTGAAAGCACTTGCTCAAATTCTGCAATATTATGAGGGCGCTGCCAAATACAGCAAAGCGAAGCTATCGAGGCATCGTAATACACCTTTGCTACATCATTTTCAAAAATTAATTGCTCACCAATATTTTCCGGAATTTTAAGATAAACAGAAAATATACTGCCTTGATTTGGGACACTTTTAACTTCAATTCTACCTCCCAACGTTTCCACTTGAAGCTTCACAAGAAACAAGCCTAATCCTTTGCCCTCAATGTGAGTATGAAATCGTTTGTACAAACTGAATACTTTGTCACCAAATCGATCCATATCAATTCCTATCCCATTATCTTCAACCAGTAATTTGATAAAATTATTTTCTTTGGTGGTGGTGATGTTTATCTGACAAACTCTTTCTGGATGCCTGTATTTGATTGCGTTACTTAATAGGTTATATAAAATACTGTGCACCATTATTTTTACCGAGTACACTTCGGGAGCTTTTTTAAAGTCTGTTGAAATAATTATTTCATCGGTAATATCCAGTAATAACTTAATGTGTTCAATTTCTTCTTCAAGATTAAGTTTTTGGCGAATCCGCGTAACCTTGTTACGAATATCAATAATGTTGCTTAGATCCTTAATTGTATTGTCTAAGGAGTTAAACGAATTCTTAAAATGCTCTATAAGAGGTTGATTGTTAGGTCCAAATTCAGCAGGATCTATTAAACTTAATAACCCCGCAATGCTGGCCACCGGCCCCCTTAAATTATGCGAAATTGTGTAAGAAAATTGTTGAAGATCGTTATTGTGATTGATTAATTCTGTATTGGTTTCAGTAAGCTGCTTATTCTTCTCAATAATCTCTCCGGCCAATTGTGTATTTTCTTGCGCAATTAATTCTCGTTGCTTTTCAATAAGATTATTGGCCTGAATAAGTTCATACTGTTTAGCTTGAAGCAATTGACTTTGATTTTTTAAGTTACTGTTAGCCTGGTGAAGAATCTCTATTAAAGATTGATTTTCATTTTCCGACTTTTCGAAACTGTGCTTAATGAAATAGGCGCTTGCAGCAATTACAAAAAAAGTTGCCGCTACCATGTAGTTTAAAAAATAATAGTTGGGCCCCGTTAAACCCATTTGATAATACCCTACGCCAAAAAGTTCGTGGGCTGGATCGTACAATAGCAGGCATAAAAAATTGATAACTAAAGCTGTAATCCAATATTTTTTTTCTTCGAGTTTGAATAAAATAAACGGAAATAAGGTGGCGGCCAGTAATGTAAGCCTGAATTCAAAGTATTGAAATTCCTCTAGCAAAAAATAATCAAACTTATCAAGTATGGAGGTGATCAATGATGCTAGGCTTAATACAACCGATAGAAGTGTTCTACTGGTAAATAAAAAACCGGCTTTGTTTATAAATAATGGTAAAATAAAAATGAAGGCAAATCCCAGTGCCAATTGTGAAGAATAAATAAATCCAAAGGAGATTGTTGAGAGAATAGATAATAAGAAACTAAAACAGGCAATGAGAATGCTCACCCGGTTGGTTAACACCACATTGCGCATTTGATGGAGGTTCTCCGTCTTATTTGTTCCCCAATAGCTTACTGTCCTCCAAAGGCTCATACGAACGGAACTTCTCTTTTTGAGGGTAAAGTAGCCTCGTTTAGTATGTCGAACAACTATTTTTAAAGATTTACTAACTATTAAAATATTTATATTTGATCGGTTCAACCGTTTGAATGATGACTGGAAAGAAGAAAGCAAAACAAGCAGAAATAAATAAGGATGAATTGCTTTTGAGAGCCTATGAATTGATGCAGCTATCGAAACGAATGGCAGAAACCTACGAGGAGAATAAAGAGGTGTGCAGCAAGTACGTGCATAGCACCTCGCGTGGGCATGAGGCAATACAATTGGCAGCCGGACTGCAATTGAAGGAGTTTGATTATGCATCGCTTTATTATCGAGATGAGTCCATATTGTTGGGTATGGGCCTGGAACCGTATGAATTAATGCTTCAGTTAATGGCGAAGCGCGATGATCCGTTTTCAGGTGGCCGCACCTATTATGGTCATCCATCTTTAAAGCGAAACGGATTTCCAACAATTCCACATCAAAGTTCAGCAACGGGTATGCAGGCGATTCCGGCTACAGGCATGGCGCATGGAATTTCATACCTCGAATCTCAAAAGTTGATTGGTAGAAAAGATAAACCGATTGTCCTCTGTTCCTTGGGGGATGGATCAGTTACTGAAGGCGAGGTAGCAGAGGCATTTCAAATGGCGGTGTTAAAAAAGTTACCAATCATTTATTTGGTGCAGGATAACGGGTGGGGAATCTCCGCTTCGGCAAATGAGATGCGCGCTATGGATGCTTATGAATATGCAGCCGGTTTTAAAGGATTGGCTCGCAGGCGGGTAAATGGATCAGATTTTATAGAAAGCTATGAAGTGATGGAAGAGGCGATTGCCTTCGTTCGCGCTAAGCGGATGCCTATGCTCATTCATGCAACATGTCCGTTGTTGGGTCATCATACCTCCGGGGTTAGAAAGGAGTGGTATCGGCAGGAAGATTTAGCTGCACATCAAAAGCGAGATCCAATTTTGGTTTTGGAAAAGTCTTTGGCGAAGTTGAAAAATTCGAAAGAAAAACTGAAACAAATTAAGATTAAGGCGAATGCGAAAATAAAATCAGATTATGAGCGAGCTTTGGCTTCGGCTGATCCTGATCCGATTGATTTTGATTCCCACGAGTTTGCTGTTACTCCAATCCTAGAGGAGCAGGGAATCAGGTCACCAAAGAAAGGGGAAAAGGTTGTGATGGTAGATGCCGCTTTACATGCTGTTGATGAAATTTTGAAGAAACATCCTGAAGCATTGTTTTATGGCCAGGATGTTGGGAGAAGATTGGGTGGCGTATTTCGCGAAGCAGCTACGCTTGCGCAGAAGTATGGAGATCATCGCGTATTTAATACACCCATTCAGGAGGCTTATATTGTTGGCTCAACGGCTGGGATGAGTGCCGTGGGGGCAAAGGCAATTGTTGAGATTCAGTTTGCTGATTACATTTGGCCGGCATTAAATCAACTGGTAGAGGAATTATCAAAAAGTTGTTATCTCTCGAAAGGAAAATTTCCAATCCAATCTCTTATTCGTGTGCCGATTGGTGCTTATGGAAGCGGAGGCCCGTATCACTCAGGAAGTATTGAGTCAACACTTTTAACGATCCGCGGAATTAAAGTTGTGTATCCAAGCAACGCTGCTGATATGAAAGGTCTGATGAAGGCTGCCTACTATGATCCAAATCCAGTGGTTATGTTAGAGCACAAAGGATTGTATTGGAGTAAAGTAGCCGGCACAGCCGAAGCTAAAACAATTGAGCCCGATTCAGATTACATTCTTCCGCTTGGTGTAGCAAATATTGTCCAGGTTGCTGATGAGAAAAAGACTCAAGCAGGTGAGAGTGTTGTGCTTATTACTTACGGCATGGGGGTATATTGGGCGAAGGAGGCTTCCAAGGATTTTGAAGGCCGGGTTGAGATTATTGATTTGAGAACACTCAATCCTATTGATTGGCCGTTGATAGAAAACTCCGTGAAGAAACACGGTCGGGCTTTTGTGCTTACAGAAGAACCATTACTAAATTCCTTTGCTGAATCTTTGGCAGGCAGAATTTCAAAAGAATGTTTTAACTATTTAGATGCTCCCGTGTGGACTTTTGGATCTGCCAATCTTCCGGCTGTTCCGCTTAATGCAGAATTAGAAAAAATGATGTTGCCGAATGCTGAGAAAGTTGCCGGTGAAATTGATAAACTACTTAGGTTTTAGTCCTGAGTACCTAGTCATTAGTCCTGAGTTGCCTGTGAACTCAATACTCACTGCTAAAGACTAGCTACTACTGACTAAAAAGGATATCCAATACCAACATTATAGATTACGGGTTCGCGGCTGGTGCCAAAGGGACCAAAAAATTTCATTTTATTTAATACAAACCGATCACCTTCCTCACGGCCCGGATCAAATACTTTAAATCCCATATCAAAACGAAGCACCAAAAAGGAGAAATCAAATCGAAGCCCAGCACCTGTGCCCACACCTAATTGTTTGTAAAAATTCCCATCAAATTTTGATGAGCCTTGCCAACTTGCTTTGTTGGGTCCTTCCTGCGATAGTTGAATCTGACGAAACGACCACACATTGCCAGCATCAATAAAGACAGCTCCATTCACAAAACCAAATAATTTTCTTCTAAGCTCAATGCTTCCTTCTACTAAAATTTCGCCAGGTTTTTCAAAACTATAATCGAATAATCCATCCTTATTTGGTTCTTCGCTTAAGTTAGGCGGTAAAGTTCCTAATCCTAGCCTGCGCGGTAGCCATGCGCGAACACTATTACTACCGCCTGCAAAGAAATATTTTTCATAGGGTAAAACTTTATTATCGCTGTATGCATAGCCAACCCCTGTATTGATCCGGTAGGCAAGCACCGTATTTTTACTAAGTACTTTGCTTCTTCGAGCATCAATATTAAAACGGACATACTGATATAACCCGAGCCCTTGATTTGTAATAAATGTCGGTTCAATAACATTAAATAAAGTACCGCCAGTTTCGGCTTGCATTCTTAAAAAGTATGAACTGCGCTCAGTATTGCCATAGTTATTTGGGTTCCAGGTAACCGACATGATCATGCTACTTACAAATGACGGATTAAATGAATTTTTTAGATTATTACCTTGATTTTGTTGCAAGTCAGTAAGTAGGGCATTGAATGTACTATCTAAGGTGGAGCGAATGATGTTTAGGTTTATGAGAGTGAATGAATATTGTGCAGTCTGTTTGTTTTGCCACGTATAAGTATCTGAAACTGTAGTAATCAATCGGGTATACTCAGGCCGTTGTGTATATGCATACCCGCCCAGTATTCTGGTTCGCGGATTATATTCTGCCAACCGAAAGGCAGTTTTTTCAGAGAATGGAAATAGAAATTGCGGAAATAGAATACTGCCGTTAATACTTGCCTCTGTGCTTTTATAAAAATTATCTTTAGCAATGGCAGAGGCTACCCCTTCAAATCCAAATCTGCCATTGAGTTCAAGAATCTCAAGCCCACTAAATAGATTTCGCTTCTTTAAGCTAGTGCTTATATAGGGTCCCGGATATCCTTGCGTTACAGTTAGTCCAGCTTCGTTCGACCATGAGTAACGATCCAACGGGCTACAAAAGATATTAGCTATAAATTTTCCGGCAGCGGAGTCGTAATTCATATTAATGAATTTGAAAATATCCAGGTTGGCTAATTGTCGTTGTGTGGCAAAAGTTTTAGATCTGCTGTAGAGGCTGTCTTTGTGTATAAAAACCCGTTGTGCGAGAATCCTTTTGCTATATTCATTTCTGAAATAGTTAAAGGTAATTCCATAGCGCACTTCCGATTTTCGCTTGAGGGTATCGCGAGAGTTTACGGCAGCGTCCGTTTGAAAGGTGATTGAATCCAGATGAAAAACTTTGTGCGAATCTCTTCGTGGTGGATTTCTGATTTCAACCCGGAGACCAATTTGATAAGGTTCCTGGTTAGTAGTATCAACTGCGAACTCCACGTATTGGCGTGTAAAATCATAATATCCTAAATCCTTTAACTGAAGATCTATCCGCTCGCGTTCTTTGTTCAATTTATCCTGATCATAGCGATCATTCTTTTTTATGAGACTTTTATTTTTTGTTGCCTCAATGATTGTTAATATTTTTTTATCTGGGATAACATAGAAAATGGTATCATAGAAGTAGGGTCGGCTCGGCTCAATTACATAAGTAACCCCTATTCTTTTCTTAAACTCGGTGGTCTTAAAGGTAACTTTGTTTTGAAAGTATCCTTTATTGAAAATATAATCAGAAATTTTTTCCTGAGTGGCTATTACATTTGAGGAGTCGAATACCGAAACAGGTTCACCCCATTGCATAAACAGATTTCCGTTCTCGATTTTTTTATTTAAGGCATCAATCTTTTTTTGCTTTTTAAATTGAAAAGAGTTGATTTTTTTTTGACTTTTTGTAGAGGCTATTTTTTTATCAAACTTTTGTTCAGCTTTTGCTTTTTTATCGATGAATTTTTGCTGGTTGTATCGCTTCTTACCCTTGTCATACATCCAAAGCCCGAAGACCCCCCGGTTAACCTTTTGGACGTATAGATCAGAAAGTCCATCTTTATTAAATCCTTTTGGTGCCTGAATGGTTTGGCGGTATAGTAACTTTTGATTTTCTTGGAGATAGCGAGTGCCCAAACAGCCGCTTAATAGCCAGGGTAGTAGAAATAGGGTAACTCGTTTATTTAGTTTATTCACGTATGATCTCCAAAGCCAAAATTAAGCATCTCAAGTCGTTGCAAGTAAAGAAATACCGAAAACAGGAACAATCCTTTGTGGTGGAAGGTACGAAAAGTGTACTTGAACTATTGAATTCTGATTTTGAAGTACTTTGGTTGGCGGGCACTAGCGAGTTCCTTATGCAAAATGAGAAAAAGTTGGCAAGTATAGTCCCTGAAATAGATGAAGCCACAGATAATGAATTGATTGCAGCAGGAAGTTTTCAGTCAAATGATGGTGCGTTGGCTGTGGCCAGAATGAAAGAGAATTCGGAGACCCTTATTAAAGATGAATTTGCTTTGGTTCTTGATGATATTCGTGATCCAGGCAACTTAGGTACCATCATCCGCACGGCTGATTGGTATGGAATATCCAAAATAATTGCCTCAGAGGAGACAACGGACTTTTATAACCCAAAGGTGTTAAGTGCTACCATGGGTTCGTTTTGCAGGGTTTCAATGTACTATACCTCACTGGAGTCTTACTTAGGAAAGGCGAGCCTGTCGGTTTATGGAACTTTCCTAGATGGAACTGATGTCCATAATTTGAAATTTGAAGGTGGAGGATTGATTGTTATTGGAAATGAATCGAATGGAATCTCCACCGAAGTAGAGAAATTCATTACTCAAAAGATTACTATTCCACGAATTGGAAAAGCAGAATCATTAAACGCAGCCATCGCTACCGGAATAGTGTTGGATGTGATCAGTCAATCAAAGAAATGATTGGCTTTCCTGAGCGGCAGATTCTGATAGCTTCTCTGCATTCTCTTTACCAAGATATTTATCGATTACAAAATGCCCCAGATAAATAAGAGGCGTGAGAAGAATGGCCACCGTAAATTTATAAATGTAATTGGTGATACCTATGGCAACAATTTGCTGATTGGAGAAGATTCCTGCAAAGGCAATGTACAGCACAACAAAACTGTCAATAAACTGAGAAACTAAAGTGGAGCCAGTGGCTCGTAACCAAAGCATTTTCTGGCCGGTGATTTTTCTTAGTTTTTGAAAAACAAAAACATCTACCAACTGCCCCAACAGAAATGCAGCAAGTGAGCCAATTATTATTCGTTGGCCTTGCCCTAAAATTTTATTGAAGGCAAAATCCATATTAAAGTAATTCCCCGCTAAATCCTGATTGTTGGCATCTAACCACCACTGTGCCGGTGGGAGTTTAATGGTGAAAAAGATGACAATAAAAGAATAGGCTATGAAGAATGCAGCTAAGTAGCTGATTCGTTTTACACCAGGTTTCCCAAAATATTCATTGATTAAATCGGAGGTGATAAAAACCACTGGCCAGATTACGGCTCCAGCAGTTAAGTTAAAGTCCATGGTAAACCCTAAAATATTCAACCCGGCAGGCTGTAGTCCTAACGTACCTTCACCTGAGAATATTTTCACACCAATCATTTCAGCCATCAAGGCATTGGTCAAAAATATTCCTGACAACACAATGAAAAGTCGATTCTTTTTCTGATCAAGCGTTTGGTTCATGCGTGGGTATTTCAAAAGTTACTCCTTCTTCTGCTAAACTGGTATTTGGAAAAATTGTTTTGGCTTCGTTTAAGAGTGGTTCAAGATCACGGTATCGCGCTGAGAAATGCCCAATGAGCAACCGATCAACTTCTGCACGTTTGGCTGTGGTCGCAGCTTCGAGGGCGGTGCTGTGTTTGGTTTCGTGAGCTTTTTCCTTATCCTCTTCCATAAAGGTAGTTTCATGATACAAAAGATTGACTCCCTTAATTTGCGCAAGCATCTTTTCATTCCAGGCCGTATCGCTGCAAAAGGCATAGGAATAGGAGGGTGGGGGTGGTAAAGTAAAATCAGAATTTGAGTAGAGAAGATTACCATCATCATTGTAAACATCAACACCTTTTTTTAATTGAGCAATGTGTTGAATTAACATACCAGGTTTGAGTTTTTGTTTATTCAGATTGACGGGTTTTGTCTTTTCGCGGAAAAGAAAACCAGCGCAAGGCAATTTATGAATTAATGGAATGGTTTCAATGGTCAACGCACTGTCTTCGTAAATGATAGCTTCCTGATTAGGATCATATTCGTGAAAATGAATCTGGTAATTCAGTACCGATTTGGAATACTTTAATTGAAGGAGAATGATTTCATCCAACCCGCGTTGACTATATAAATGAAGGTCGTTCACTCTCCTTTGCAGATGCATGGAAAAAAGCAACCCCATCAATCCTAAATAATGATCGCCATGCAAATGACTAATGAAAATGCAATCAATTTTATGAATCGGAATCTGATAACGTGTCAATTGCATCTGCACACCTTCACCTGCGTCAATCAAAAAATGCCGATTTTGTATAATAAGATATTGTGACGTTGGAAATCTGCCAAAAGCAGGAATGGCTCCACTTGAACCGAGAATTGTTAATTTAACACTCAACGAAATAAAACTTAAACTTCAAGTAACAAATAATTCATCAAAAGCTACAAACAAAAACAGCCTGTGTTTCAGGCTGTTTGAATATTTGAATGAGTGAGTAGATTTAATCTCCGTCCTTCATATCTTTTTCAATCTCATGCATAAAAACAGCATCAACTCCCTCCTGAACTGTTGGTAGTATGTGTAATACGCTATCTAATTGTGAAATCTTAATAAGTTTCATGGTATGATCGGACAAGCCGGTAAGGACAAAGATACCATCATCCTCCTGCAAAATTCTGTTGCCTACCAACAGCGCACTTAAACCAGAAGAATCTGTATATTTTACTTCTGAAAGATCCAGGATAATGTTTCTTACACCCTCAGCGTGCAACGTAACCATTTGCGATTTTAGTTGAGGAGCAATGTTTGAATCCAGCTTCTCTTCGTTAAGCCGCAGCATGGTGTATTTTTCTTGTTTGTCTATCGAGTACTTCATAAAAATGCTTTAACCGCCTAAAATTAAGTTAATTTATGTAATTAACGATACTTTGCTCAATTCGTTGATTAAGAGTTTCGTAATCAACCGGAGCCAGTGTTTCACCGGTCATTTGCAGATATAATTCCTGATACCTTTCAGAGATCGACTGAACAATTTTGTCGGTCATTTCAGGCACGCGCTGTCCTTCTTTCCCCTGAAATCCATTTTCAATCAGCCATTGCCTTACAAATTCTTTCGAGAGTTGTTTTTGAGCTTCTCCTTTTTGTTGCCGTTCGGCATAACCCTCCTGATAAAAGTAGCGAGAGGAATCAGGGGTATGTACTTCGTCTATCAGGTAAATGGTGCCGTTGTGTTTCCCAAATTCATATTTGGTATCCACCAGAATCAAACCACGCTTAGCGGCCATCTCGGTGCCTAATGCAAATAGTTTTAGTGTATAGTCTTCTAATTGTTTGTAGTCAACTTCGCTAACGATACCACGCTCCAAAATTGCTTCTCGCGAAATATCTTCATCATGTCCTATATGAGCTTTAGTTGTAGGAGTAATGATTGGGGTTGGAAGCTTATCATTTTCTTTCAATCCATCAGGCAAGGATACTCCACATACGGTTCTTTTGCCGGCTTTGTATTCGCGCGCAGCATGCCCTGCTAAATATCCGCGCACCACCATTTCAACAGCGAATGGTTCGCACTTAAATCCGATGGTCACATTGGGGTCTGGTGTTTGAATGACCCAATTAGGAACAACCTGTTTGGTAGCAGCTAAATTGTACGCAGCAATTTGATTTAGCACACGACCCTTATCAGGAATAGCTCGTGGCAACACCACATCGAAGGCTGAAATTCTATCAGTGGCAACCATAGCCATGGTATCTCCAAAATAATACACATCCCGAACCTTGCCCCGATAAAATCCAGTCTGATTTTTAAACTTAAAATTTGTTTCTTTAATGGCGTTCATAGCATAAGAATGGAGGCTGCAAAATAGGTAACGAAGTCAGTACCTCGCAACTAATACACCTTATTTCTCCTCTATTAAAATGCCTGCCCGGAAGATTTGAGTCTTGATCAGATTCCCCTGCTCATCGAATTCCTGCCACTCTTTGTGCTTCTTGTTGGCCACGTATTCACCCTGCTCTTGAATTTTGCCATTTGGGTAGTACTTTTTATAAGCACCATGCTGACGACTGGCGCGATATTCACATTCAGAAAGCAGCTTGCCATCCTCATAATAATTTTTAACAGATCCGGTTATCAGGTTGAACTTCCAGGTTTCTTCAACCATCTTTTCTCCATTGCTATGATACATGGTTCGCATGCCATGTAAACCTCCTGCTTCATAGGTTTCCTTAAGGCTAAGTGTTTTTCCATCTTCGGCATAGAACAACCAGGTGCCATGGGGCTTGCCATCGCGGTAGGATTTTTCAAATTGTAATTTTTCCTCAGGCGAATATTCTGTGAGTTTGCTGTCCTTGCCATTGAGTGCAAACTGCTGTTTTGCATGAATTTTTCCATTGGCGTAATAATCAATGTTGGTTCCCACTTTAGCACCCGATTTGAATTGATATTTATGGCGCAGCGATCCATTTGAATAGTAACCTATGTTGTCGCCATGCAGGCGAGCGTTCATGAAATGCCCTTCTAAAAGTTTATGTCCTTCCGAATCATAATGGGTAAAGTCCCCAACTTTTTCACCATCTTTTATAGAATAAGTCAATTCTAGCTGCGAATTGGGGTAATACATTCTGTAGAATCCACTTATAAATCCATCTTTGTAATTCGTTTCACTTTCCAGTACTCCACTTTCATAATAAGTCTTGGTTATTCCATTCGGTTTTTGATTTTTGTAGGCTATCTCTTTTTGCAGTTTGCCGGATGGATAATATTCTTTTATAAAGCCATCAGGTTTTCCTTTTACAAACAAACTTTCTTGCTTAATAATACCTGTTGGAAAATAAGATTTTATGCTATCAACGAGTTTATTATTCTCATAGAACCCACGCTGTATAGATCGGCCTTGTTCATCATACACCTCCACATCGCCATGGCGCATACCATCCTCATAACTTATTTTTCGGATTAGCGTTCCGTTTCCATGATACTCATAAAATGTTCCCCACCGAACTCCATTTTTGAAAGTACCCTCTAATTGAAGTTTACCATTTTGAAAGAAACTACGGTATTTCCCTTCAAGGGTCTCGCCATCGCTTGCAAGCACGGCATATTCCTCGTGAAGTTGTAAGTGCATGGGATCGTAGTATGTTTTAACTATTTTCTGTGCATTGGCGCTAAGTGTTGCGAGAATGAAAAGTAAAAAGACAAAACGATGCATACTTAGCTAAATTCGGTTAGAGTTAAACTAAAACGATCATTTGAAACGAATGTTGTTTGATTATAACTTCTCAATAACGATGGCCGATGCGCCACCACCACCGTTGCAAATTCCGGCTACCCCAATAGTAGCATTATTCTGTCTTAAGATATTGGCAAGGGTAATGGTAATTCGAGCCCCCGATGCGCCCAAGGGATGACCAAGTGCAACAGCACCACCGTTTACATTTACGTTATCAGGATTAATCTCTAAGAGTTTATTGTTAGCCAGTGCTACTGCAGAAAAGGCTTCGTTAATTTCATAATAGTCAACATCCTTCTTATCAACTCCGGCAAGTTTCATGGCTTTAGGAATTGCCAACGATGGGGTAGTGGTGAACCACATCGGGTCTTGTGCGGCATCAGCAAAGCCTCTGATTTTTGCAATCGGAGTGAGGCCCAATTCTTTAGCCTTCTCCTTACTCATTAAAATTACTGCAGCAGCTCCATCATTAATCGTTGAAGCATTGGCAGCTGTAACGGTTCCTTCTTTTGTAAAGACCGGTTTTAGTCCCGGAATTTTATCAAAGTTTACATTTTTGTACTCTTCATCCTCAGCAAAGATTGTAACATCACCCTTGCGACCTGTAATTTCAACAGGAACTACTTCATCTTTAAATTTTCCAGCAGCCCAGGCAGCTGCAGCACGTTTGTATGAATTGATCGCGTAGGTATCTTGATCTTGCCGACTGATGCTCATTTCTTTTGCGGTATTGTCAGCACATACACCCATGGCGCAACGATTATAAACATCCGTTAAACCATCATAGGTTAACCCATCCAATAGTTCGCCATTTCCATATTTGTAGCCATACCGAGCCTTCATTAAATAGTAAGGAATGTTTGACATGCTCTCTGCACCAGCGGCCACTACCACATCATTGTGGCCAAGCATGATTGACTGTGCTCCAAACATAATTGCCTTCATGCCAGACGCGCATACTTTGTTAACAAGTGTACATGGAATTTCATAACCCAACCCTGCGCCCACAGCTACTTGTGTAGCAGGTGCTTGACCAAGTCCAGAAGAGATTACATTACCAAAAAAAACTTCTTGAATCAATTTAGGATCAATACTGGCCTTGCTGATTACACCTTTAATGGCTATTGATCCAAGCTGTGTTGCTGATAAACTTGCAAGGCTTCCTCCAAAACTTCCAATCGGAGTGCGGGCGGCTGATACAATATATACTTCTTTCATGTTCTCTGGTTTAAGGTCGACTGTCCACTGTCGACCGTTGGTTGTGGACTAACTTACCAATCTGGTTTGCCTTTATCTTTAGGCTTTGTTGCCTTTCGTTTATTCTGTTGCAGGTATTGAATTTCCTGATTCTTCATCGCCTCCAAAATCATCTGAGCTTTTTCTTCACTCATTTCCATTTGCTTTAGTTTATCAGAAACAGAAGGAGGAATTTCTTTCTTATCCTTATTCTCCTGCTGATCTTCTTTTTCTTTTTTCTCTTTGCTTTCTTTCTCCTGTTTTTCTTTTTCGTTCTTCTCCTGTTGATCTTTTTGGTCTTTCTGATCTTTACTTTCCTGATCTTGCTTTTCTTTGTCTTGTTTCTCCTGCTTGTCTTTTTGATCTTGCTTCTGATCCTTGTTTTGGTCTTTCTGATCTTTATTTTTCTCGTCTTTGTTAGGATCGTTTTTCTTTTGCTCTTCTTCTTTCTTTTTCTGCTCGTCCAATTTCTTCTTTACCATCTCATAATTATAGCGGGCATCTTCATTAGTAGGGTCCGCTTTCAACGCTTGCTTAAAACTCGCTAGTGCCTCTTCGTACTTGTTTTGTCGATTTGATAGTACTCCTAATTGTTGATGGGCAACAGATCGGATCGATGCGTCTTTACTTTGAGTAAGTGGCTGGTAACTGATTGCGGTATTAACTGTATCGTTCGATTGAAAGTAGGCATTGGCAAGATTCAGGCGAACTTCATCTTCATCAACGCCAAGTGAATCTACCAAACTTCTGTATTTGGAAATGGCAGTTTCAAAATCTCCTTTCTTGTAGGCTGCTTTGGCTTCCGATTTAAGCGTATTGATTTTACCGATCTTTCCCGGATCGATAGTTAGTGCTAATAGAATCAAAATTAGAACCTTCATCACCAATTCATTTATGTTAAAGTTGGCAGTCTACGGTATGCAGTTGGCAATTAAACTGCCGACTACCTTACTACTACCTATTCCTAGATGCTTACGGTCTTCACACTCACCAACACATCCAGCGCAAGCAGAATCAAGGCTGCTAACAAAAAGTAAAAATAGCGATTTGCTGAGACATCCACCAGACGGGCATCGCGTACCTGACCTTCAATTTTATTGATTGAGTTAATTAATTTATTCACATCATTTCGCGACTCATTGATTTCGAAATATTGACCATCGGTTTTGCTGGCCAAATTCTTTAAGGATGCAGGATTGAGTTTTGAAACAACAGTATTTCCTTGTCTGTCTGTCTTGTATCCTTTAGCTGTACCTATTTGGCTACCTTCTTCGGTACCCACACCTAGCGTGAATAATTTAATATCGCGATCATCTACTTCTTTAATGATGCTTTCAGTTTCTTCACCAAAGTCCTCGCCATCACTGATCAAAATAATTACTTTCGATTTCTGCTGATCGCTCGGCCCTTCCTGATCATCTAATTTTGAAAGCGCCATTTTTAAAGGCGGGCTAAAATCAGTTCCGCTGGCGGGAACCAAGTTTGTGTTCATGGTTTCGATAAATAGATTTAACGCATTTTGGTCATACGTTAATGGACATTGCATAAATGCTTCCGATGAAAAAATAATCACTCCCACACGATCAGAACTGAAGGCTGAGACGATTTTTTTCATTTCGAATTTAATCTTTTCAAGCCGGGTAGGTTGCACATCAAAGGCATCCATCGATTTTGAAAGATCTACACAAAACATAATGTCCTTGCCAACAGATTTGATTTCACGCTTTGAATCTCCAAATGTTGGCCCCAGAATAGAAACAATAAGAAGTATTAGAACTGCGCTCCGTAAAAACAGTTTGATAAAGACGGTTGAGTAGGGCGTGTTGAGCAATCGGCTAATCTTTATTATGCGTGCCAGGTATAATCCGTACCCAAGTAAGAACACTCCAATAAAAATTCCTTCAACCCACCCGAATTCTCTAAACAATGTCATAATAAAAATCTCTTGCAAATTTAAGAAACGAATTCATATTGATTTGGTTTTCATGCCTCAAGCAGACTCGCTGCATCCTGATCCAGCATTACGTAACCTTCCGAAATCAGATTTACAACACTCAATGGAATTTCTTCATTAGCGATTTTCTTTAACCCTTTGGCCATTATAGCCGCTTTCTTTTTACCGCTGGCCATCACAATCGGTAATTTTGTTTCGCGTAGATGCTTTAATCCCAAGGTAATTCCTGTTGAGAGGGAGGTCTCCTTTTCAAAATATTTTTGTCCTACCTGTTTCGTTTCTTCGGCAAGCTCGCTGATGTGCGCGTAACTATCGAAGGAAGTGCCCGGCTCGTTCATACCAATGTGACCATTCGTGCCAACGCCTACAAGCATAATATCCAATCCTCCATTTTGCTCAATCATCAAGTTGATACGATTGCATTCTTTTTGCAATTCGTTTGTCTCTACATTGAAGAATTCTATTTGATTCGCTTCTATGGAGAGCGGAATGAAACAATCTTTTTGAAGCATGGATAAACATGAGCCGGAATCTTGGGGATCGATTCCAATCCATTCATCAAGACTAAGAAACCTACATTTACTTAAATCAACTTCTTTTGCGTGTACGGCATTTTTAAGTTCCTCAAATACTCCAATGGGAGTGTGGCCAGAAGCGAGACAAACCAGTGAGTTTGGCTTTTTGCGGATGTAATCGATAATTAAATTTGCAGTCGCTTTACTCAGTGTAGAATAATCGGGATGAATTTGTATAATCATAAAATTAAAAACCCCTCACATTTATGTGAGGGGTTTTAGTCGGGGCGGCCAGATTCGAACTGACGACCTCCTGGTCCCAAACCAGGCGCGATACCGGGCTACGCTACGCCCCGAACATTAAATGAGGCGCGAAGATATAAAAACATCTTCAACTACCAAGTGATCCCAGCTGGAGTCGAACCAGCAACCTGCTGCTTAGAAGGCAGCTGCTCTATCCAGTTGAGCTATGAGACCTGAGCGGAGGGGGGGGGATTCGAACCCCCGGTACGGTTTAACCCGCACGACAGTTTAGCAAACTGCTGGTTTAAGCCTCTCACCCACCTCTCCAAGAGCAATTAAATCTGACCTTTTGAGCGGTTAACTTCTCAAAAAGGAGTGCAAATATAATGTTCAATTGCACTATAACCGCCATTTTTTTAAATTTTTAAGAGAAAGGTTAGTCAGTTCGAATCTGACGACCCTGAAATTTTTCAAAATCATTCCTAAATAAAAAGTTAGAAGGCTTTTCTTAATTTGGAGAAGATTCAACATTCAAATGGCAGATACAATAGGTGAAGTTTTGAGAAAGATTCGGGTGAATAAAAATTTATCACAAGAAATTATTTCAGATGCTTTACAAATTACTTTAAGTTCATACAGTCGATATGAAAGAGGCGTAACTGAACCTAAGTTTGAAACAATTGTCAAAATCTGCGATTTTTATCAAATCTCTTTAGATGAGTTTTATCGTTATGGAAATCCTAATTATAAGTTATTTAAGATTGCTAGCTTAAAACACGAAATTGATTCGGAAGTTCCGATGAATTGGGGTGATTTGATAAAAAGAGTAAGAGAACAGAAAGGGATAACTCAACAAAATTTGGCTGAAGAATTGAAAGTTGATAAGTCAACCATAGTAAGGTGGGAGCGAGTGGGAAAGATAAAGACCTCTATGCTTGAAAAGATTGCCAAAGCACTAGGAGTTAAACTATCAGATTTATATACATATCACACGAATCCAACATTAATAATTGATCCAATTTCCGATCAAAACATGGAAAAGGCAAAAGTTAGAATAACTGTAGAACTTGATGGTAGTATAACCACATTAAATGACAGATTTGCCATGCTGAAAAGAATTAACCAAGCAATCGCTGATTAGAAACTTCTTATTTCGATCGCATCATGGATCCTGTTAAGGATGCAAACCCACCAACCAATCCACCAACAATCAGCGTAGCTAAGAATGCATTGATGGGTAGTAAGCGATTTATTTTTTCGGTGAGAATGGAATGGGTGAGGGCATCAATGTAGAAAGCCATACCAATCCAGAGAACAGCCACACCTAAAAAACCTGCAAGGAAGGAAGGGAATCCTTTGTTACCCATTAAGTAGGCAACTATAAATGCACCTACGGCCATCGTCCACCACGGTAAAAATGATTGAAGTATAAAGCAGATTATACTGGTAATTAAAAGTTGTATAAAAAATTTCATGTGTTAATAATTTTTTAGTTGAGCCACGTGGAATGCCATGGGGCGTTATTTCTTTTATTTCGATTTAATGATTTGGCATTTTATAATGCTGGTTTTAACGTAAGTGTTGCCAATACAGATTTCATTTTGGTTGCTTCAGATTCAAACTGAAATTCGTAATGTTTTCCTTTAGCCCAGTAGTTGAGCAAATTATTATAAAAAGGACTTCCCGGATTACCGGATTGCCCACCCGGATATACACCCCAGGCACGAAGCTTGATTTTTTCCAAACTCACCACCATACGCCAACTAGGGCCATTGCGATGACTTGATGCGTTGATGATGTTGCTGTTTCCGCCATGATCAACATGGTAACTAAAGGCGGGTAAGCCCTGCAGTAGATGGCCAATAAAGGTGTCTTTATAATCAGCCCAGCGGGGTTCTTGGCTATGTTCAGTTTTCCAGTTTTCAATTGTTTCAACTCCTTTAACAAAGGCTTGCTGCACAACTTCTTTTGCAGTTTCCTTGGCGGGAGTTTCAATCACGTCAAAAAATGAAAGATTAGGATTCTCTTTTATTAATTTAATGGTGGTGTAGCTGGTTGGATACTGAAGAGAAACTTTTGAGGTTTTGATTTCATCCCATACCATTGAGTAAGTAGTTGTCCACCAGGCTTCATAATAAGAAGCACCTTCCGAGTTGATTGTATTTTCAAAGTCCCAGGCTTTTAAAATTCGATAGGCTTTTGTTTGAGGTGGTGAGAAAGAAGTTGTATCTAAAAAGGATAAAAACAAAGGCAAACTTTCAGAAGCTTTGAGGTTATAATTATCCGATTGCATCTCCATCATATCGCGTGGTGTGATATCGGTCATTTCCGATAAAAGTTTGTTTATTCTGCGATTGCGATACGCTTCGTAACTGGTGGCAGTTATATAGTAGGGATAAGTTTCATCAGCTGGATATTGATTGGCAGAACTTACAAATCCGCGAGCCGGATTTTTATACATCACATTTTGATCGTTGGGAATAAAGGCCTGCCACTCATTAGAAGTCTTTGTTCCATCTAACACAAACTTGCCTTCTTCTTTTCTACGCACCGGAAACTTTCCTTGAGTACGCATAGCCACATCGCCACTCACGCTGGCAAACACAAAATTCTGGGCAGGCGATGCATAATGATTTAATGCATCCATATAATCGTTGTGATTCCTACTCCGATTTAATTTGTAGAAGGTCAAAATCTCTTCGGATGGGTCGTGTGCCACCCAGCGAAAGGCATACGATTTTAGTTCATCATCGCTGTGAAAACTTTCGTCATACAGTACGGGTCCATGATGCGTGTAAATGACGGTATCATAAAATGGTTTGCTCCCTTTAATTGAAATTTTTTCAATTACTTTTCGGGTCGGCTTCCAGGCTCCATCACTTAGGTATTCGTTTTTGTTCTGATCTTTGAATTGAATTTTATACCAGTCTACCAAATCGCGTTGAGCGTTGGTTACACCCCATGCAATGGAATCATTGAAACCACTGATTACAGCCGGTGCTCCCGGCAAGGAAGCGCCCATTACATTGACGCCCGGAGCCTGCATATGAATGACGTACCATATAGAAGGGAGCGTTAAGCTTAAGTGGGGATCATTACATAAAATAGGGGAACCTGTATTTGTCTTACGTCCACTAACTGCCCAATTGTTACTGCCCACATCTTTAGAAGGTTTCTCAAAGGGTTTTAAGTTTATTAATTCATCCGGTAATGCAAAGGGGGTACTATCAAGAGTTACGGGGGTAAACTTCCAGTTGCCTGTGTTATCAACAATCGGGTCGCCCATTTTTTCATCATCGGGCCAAAGTAAATCAAGCATCTCTTTGCCAAACAAATGCAAAGCGTTGGTCATCTCAATATCCTTGTCGCCAACGTTTAGCGTAAGCGCCATGTTTTTTAGAAGGAGGCCGCACTTCAGGTTTGTCCACGGTTCGGGTTCGTAGTTTAATAATTTGTATTCGAGCGGCAGATTTTTATTGTTTAAGGATTCAATGTATTGATTGATGCCGCGCGTATAACTATCAACCATTGCTTTTGCTATGGGATCCGCCTCCATAGCCTTTTGAGCATTTTCTGCAGCGAACACCATTCCCCGTCTTCGTTGTGTGCGATCATAATCTAGAGCCGCTTCACCAATAATTTCTGAAACCCTGCCTGCAGCGGCATGTGTTTGAAATTCCATTTGCCATAATCGGTTTTTTGCTGTGATGTAGCCTTGAGCGAGATAAAGGTCTTCATCATTTTTCGCAAACACATGTGGAATCAGCAAACTATCGTATTGAATGATTACCTCATCTTTAAGTCCGGTTAGATTGAGGATTTCACTATCAACACTTTTAGTTTCTGCGTTTTGCCAAAAGCCATCAAAGGGATTAAGGAATTTACCGAGTGCAGGAATGGGACTGCCAAAGTTCCAACTGTTATTTAAAAAATAGATAAGTGCTAGTGTTATGAGAAAAGGCAATCCAACTTTAAGTAGTTTCATAGATCTTGATCCGGGTTTCTTGTCACTGGTTTCTTAAAACAAATGGGCTAGCATCTTGTATCGAGTAACCAGTATCTGATTTTTTTCCTAATTTTAGCCTTTTATTGAGAATTTTCGCAGTAAATGCCTGTAAAAGAAGTACTAACAAAGTATACAAAGGAACAAATAAAGAAAGCGGCCCAAATCAAGGCCATTTTTTTTGATGTGGATGGCGTGCTAACGGACGGAAAAATCATTTATGATGACACGGGTCGCGAAAGCAAAGAGTTTAATGTAAAGGATGGATACATCATCAGTCATTTAAAGAAGGCTGGAATTTTAGTTGGGATTATTACAGGCCGCGAATCTAAGGTTGTGAGTAATCGGGCAGCTGAATTGAAACTTGACTTTTGCCATCAGGGAATTATGGATAAGTATGCGGTGTTTGAAAAACTTATTAAGTTTCACAAACTGAAGAAGAAGGAAGTTGCGTATATAGGCGATGATATAAATGATTTGAAAATATTAGATGCCTGCGGATTGGCCGCTTGTCCGGCAGACGCAAGAGAGTATATAAAGAGTAGGGTAGATATAGTGACTGAATCGAAAGGTGGGCAGGGTGTTGCGCGGGATATCAGTGACTTGGTGCTCGCAGCTAGGGAAGTGCTTGATAAAATTTTAAAATCCTAATTACCAAGTTTTAAGTGGAGATATTCAAAGATAAAGTTTCGATAACAGATAAGATTACCCTGGGTGGTGATCGCATGGTGCTCTTTGCAGGCCCGTGTGCTGCTGAGAGTTATGACATTTGTATGGAGACCGGCAAACACGTGAAAGCAATTTGCGAGGAGTTGGGCATTGACTATGTTTTCAAAGCTTCCTATGATAAAGCAAACAGGACTTCTTCCGGTTCTTATCGTGGTCCATCCATGGATATGGGACTTGAGATTTTATCGATGGTACGAAACGATCTTAAAGTTCCGGTTGTAACGGATGTTCATGAGTCGAATCAATGTGAAGAAGTTGCGGCTGTGGTGGATGTATTACAGATTCCAGCTTTTCTTTGTCGCCAAACTGATTTGTTAGTAGCGGCAGCAAAAACAGGCAAACCGGTTAAAGTGAAGAAAGGTCAGTTTATGGCACCGGAAGATATGAAGTATGCGGTGGATAAAGTGCGAGGCGAGGATAACACCAATGTCTTTTTAACCGAGCGGGGCTCGAGTTTTGGATATCATAATCTGGTGGTGGATATGCGTTCACTTCCAATTATGCGGAGCTATACTCCCGTTATCTTTGATGTCACTCATAGCATTCAACGTCCGGGTGGGTTGGGTGGCAAGAGTGGTGGAGATAGACAATTTGCTCCTTATCTTGCCAAGGCTGCTGCCGCTGCCGGGGTAGATGGCTTTTTTATTGAAACCCATCCTAATCCTGAAAAGGCATTAAGTGATGGACCCAATATGGTGCCCTTAAAAGAGATGAAAGATTTTTTGATTTCGATTCATAATTTTTGGAAACTTCAGAGACAAAACTGATGCGCCTACTTTTCTACCTAATTGCCTTGTTATTTCTTGTTAGTTCGTGTGTAACGAATAAGAAGTTTGTGCTGTTACAAAAGGATGATCTCTATAAAAGGGAGCTTCCAATCGACACAATAGTTCGTAAGTATGATCCTATTGACTACGACTATAAACTTCAGGCTGAAGATATTGTTTTGGTTCGTTTCGAAAGCCTTACACCTAACGAATTTGATTTTCTAAACCAAAATCAATCTATGCAAGGAAGTAACGCAAACCTTTCGCAAGGAAATGCGCTGTTAATTGGCGATCTTATTGATCAGGATGGACAAATTCCTTTTCCTTTTTTAGGAAAGGTAAAAGTGGGCGGGCTAACCGTTTTTGAAGCGCAAGATAAATTGCAAAATATGGCGGATCAATATCTTGATCAACCTGTTGTTAAAATTCGCCTTATTAATTTTCGATTTACCGTTCTTGGTGAGGTGAATAAAGAAGGAACAATTTCGATAACTAATAACCGTGCCACTATGCTAGAAGCTTTAGGATTAGCAGGGGGTTTGACAGACTTAGCTGATCGCTCTAATGTTAAACTTATTCGTCAGATGAATGGAAAGACAACGGTTCAATACATCAATTTGCTAGATGAAAACTTTATTAATTCACCTTATTATTATGTCAATCAAAATGATGTTCTCATGGTATCATCCTTGAGGCAGCGGCCTTATAGAAAGTATTTTAGTCAAAATCTATCTCTGGTAATTTCCTCAATCTCTTTGCTGTTATTAACAATAAATTTAATTAATTCAAAATAAGTGAATAATACGTTTGTTGACATAGAAGAGAAACAACCCCCTGGGGGATTTTCCCTTGACTTTAAAAGAGTGCTCTCTAGGGCAATTCGTTTTTGGTATTTGGTAATTATTTCAGTGGGGTTAGCCTTTTCAATTGCATTTTATAAAACTCGTTATACGCAACCTACTTATCCAGTATCTGCCTCGATTGTAATTAGGGAAATGCAAGAAACAGGGGGAGGGGAATTTATTTATAAGAATGCCTTGATTGATCAATATCGTAATTATTTAAACGAACCTTACATTATACGTTCCTATGATTTAATCGAGCAAATAGTTCGCAATCTTAACTTTCATGTTTCTTTTTACAGGGAGGGCTATTTCATGACCACTGAGGCTTATGAATATATACCGGTAAAAGCAGAATTGAGAAACCTACCAAAAAACAAGGTTGGCAAATTTATTTTTACATTAAAAGACGAATCTCATTATTCGCTGTCAAAGTTTTCAGTAGAGGGTGGGGTAGATGATATTCCTGGCTATACGTTGGGGGATTCAATTAGTTTCGAAGGGTATTCTATTTGCATAAAAAGAATTACTAATAGAAATATTAAATCATATATCGGAGTGCCATTTTTGATGACCATTTCAAATCCAACATCAGTGGCAGGATCCTACATAAATAAACTTAAGGTTGATTGGGCGGCTGAAGGAGCAGGTATTATTAATTTGAGTATTACCGGTACAAACCCCGAAAAGGAAATTGATTTTTTAAAGGAACTGATTCGAGAATATAGTCAGCGAGATCTAGATAAGAAAAATCAGACAGCTGAGCAAACCATCGACTTTATTAAAAAGCAGCTAGTTAGTATCAAGGATTCGTTAAGAACAGTTGAATTCCAATTGGAACGATTCGGTAATAGCAGTCGGCTTCAGGATATGAGCGCAGATGCTCAACGTCTTTACATTAAGATTGAGGCTTTTGAAGTACAAAAAGCCGAATTATTAATCAGGCAAAACTATTATCAGTATCTGACTGAATATTTGGATAAAAGCGGTGGAAATCTTGATCAGGTAATCTTGCCTACTTCAATGGGTATTGCAGACCCCGTGTTATCATCCTTGCTTACCAAAATGGTTGATTTACAACTAGAAATTAAAACCTACTTGGATCCTGAACGTGGTAAGAACCCAATGGTAGCTGCCAAATTAGAACGGATTGGTGAAATAAAGAAAAATGTCGAGGAAGCCGTTAAAGCGCTGAATTCTACGGACAAGATAAAAATGGATTTTCTAAAAAAACAACTGTCAGATACAGAACAACAATTGGGTAGATTGCCCGCATCAGAACGTCAGCTAGTTGCTGTTCAAAGAAACTACGCCTTACTTGAGAATCTATACGTTTTTCTTATGCAAAAACTGTCTGAAGCAGGAATTTCAAAAGCATCAAATTCTTCAGACATAATTCCTGTTAATCCACCCATGCAAGGCAGTGCTATTTCCCCACAGCCATCACAAAATTACATGATAGCCATTATGTTGGGAATGGTAGTTCCCTTTGCACTTTTTGTCGGCTTAGAGTTGGTCAACAATAAAGTTCAATCGAAGGAAGATATTGAGAAAATGACTTCTATTCCATTCATTGGAGGCGTTGGTCATAATGCTTCTGGAAATAATCTTATTGTAAGTGAAAAACCAAAATCGGGTGTTGCAGAATCGTTTCGATCCATGCGTTCAAATTTAAATTATTTTACTGGGAATAAATCGAAGCAGATATTTATGGTGAGCAGTTCAATCAGTGGTGAGGGAAAAACGTTTACTACCATTAATCTTGCCACCGTGTTTGCTCTTTCTGGGCGAAAGACATTGATTGTTGGTGCAGATATGCGTAGACCTAAAATCTTTGAAGACTTTAAGTGTACCAACGATGTTGGTTTGAGTACTTATCTTTCTGGGCTTTCAGACTTTAAACAAGTAGTGCAACGTACAAGTATTGAAAATCTTTACTTGGTGAGCGGGGGTCCTGTGCCACCCAATCCTTCGGAACTTTTACTAACAGACCGTTTCGAGAATTTTATTAAAAAAACAATTGAAGAATTTGATTTTATACTGATTGATACCCCTCCACTGGCATTAGTTACCGATGCATTTGTGATGTCTAAATTTGTCGATCACACGGTATTTGTAATGCGACAGAATTATTCACCAAAAGAGTTTGTGAAGAGTATTGATGAATATTACCGAACAGGTAAGTTGAAAAATATGAGTCTTTTACTTAATGATATTTATAAATCTGGACTAGGTTATGGCTATGGTCAAGGGTATGCTTACAATTATGGTTATGGTTACGGTTACGGGTATGGGTATGGGTATGGGTATGGTGCTAAGAGAAAAAGTGGAAATGGATATTATTCGGACGAATCTTAACTCGTTCTTATTTCTCATTCGATTCTCACCCCTATTGACTCCAGGATTCAACTCATAATTGGTAGCGCGAGGGATGAGCATAAAGAGGAAAATCGGAAAGGCTGCATTCCTGTTGGTTTTTAGAAAAAGCTGGAATTCTATTCTGAATCTTCTGGTGATGATGTATCTGGCAAGAGAACTGGATCCTACCAGTTTTGGACTCCTTGCTATTTCCTCAGTGTTTATCAATATTATTTCAAACTTGGCCGTCAGCGGAATTGGTGAATACATCATTTACTATAAAAAGGAAGACCGGATAGAAATGTATCATTCAGCATTTTGGCTGAATCTTTTGCTTACGGTTTTGGTATGTGTGGTTATTATATTCACCGTTCCATTGTGGAGCAACTTTTATCATGACGAGCGAATTGTTAATCTCGTGTACTTTCTTCTCATTGGTTTTTTTGCGGAAATGCAAAGCGTTGTACCTATTTCTATTTTTCGAAAGTCGATGGAATTTCAGAAAATGATCTTCCTTCAAACCATATTCAATACTTTAATTGGATTTTCTAAGGTAGGATTTGCATTTTTTGGTTTTGGAATATACAGTCTGGTTTTCCCCATCGCGATATTTCAACCCATTTTGGCCATTGCCATCATGATAGCTTCTGGCTTCAGACCTCGATTGCATTTTGATCTGCATTTCTGGAAGCCGATCGTGGCGTACACTAGACATATAATTGGCGGTCGTGTTTTGACCCGCTTGGTAAATGAAGGCGATAATATTCTGGTTGGTAAGCTTCTTAGTTTGCAAGAGCTGGGGTACTATACATTAGCATTTCAGCTGAGTAATATTTTTACAAACACACTGTTGCCTATTATTTCCACTCTCAGTTTACCTGTTTTTTCAAATACACCAGAGCAACAATTGAAAGATAATTACCTCAAGATGATCAACCTGATTTCATCTGTTAGTATTCCTGTACTATTACTTCTGGTTGCGATTAGTGAACCAGTAATAGTTTTCTTTTATGGAGCACAATGGATGCCAGCGGTTGTACTGCTTCAGATCTTATGTTTATTCACCATCTTCCGTTCCATCACAAGTCCTACGTCAGCAATTTTTAGTGCACTGGGTAAACCCGAAATTGGTTTTTATTATTCGCTGATTTTTACACCATTCTTTTTGCTTTCGGTTTGGTTAGGCAGCTACTGGGGCATTGTGGGTGTATGCGTTTGTGTAACGGCCATGCGAATTTCGGGAGGTCAGGTAACACTTTATATTTCTTCAAGGCTACTGAAGTTTAATATATTGGAGATCTATAAAATATTATCTCCTTATATTATTTCATCTTTAATAAGTTCAATTGTTATCTACCTTTTGTTTGGTGGTATTTTACCATTGTGGTTTACATTGCTATATTCAACTATTTTATTCGTACTTGTTTACGTGATTTCGCTTCGCTTTCTTTTTAAACGAAGCTTAATTGATTTGGCGAATATGATAATCGGCATTGTACCTTCGCTCAGAAAAGCAATTTCAAAGATTTTATTTATCCAGATTGCATGAGAGTTCTTCAGGGTTTTATTGATATCGGGGGTCAGGCAAATCGCTATGCTGAGGCAATCCGGCAACAAGGTCATCATGCTGAAAGCTGGTTTTATGAACGCACACTGAAGAATGAGCCGTATGATCGGTTACTTGACTTTACGGCCAATGGTTTATTGGGAGGCCGATTGCGCAAAGTAAATTATTTGAAAGCTGCACTGCTAAAGTTTGATGTATGGCACATTCATAAAGGGTTCTCCATGTTTCATCACGCAAAAGACCTGAAGATTGCGAAAAAGCTAGGAAAAAAAATTATCATTCATTATCGCGGGCGCGAGATTAGGCCAGAAATGCATTTGGATACATTACCCAGACACATTATGGAGAAGGTGAAGCGCGAAAATGAAATAGCCGATCGAATCTTTGTGAAAGATGGACAGCTGGCCGAACTCATTTCACCGTATGTATCGTGTCCGATCATCTTCCCCAACATCGTTCGAATCGATCATTTCACACCCCCTTCTGAATATCCAATCGATTATTTTGAAACCCAAAGAAAACTTCGAGTCGTTCATATTCCAAGCAATGCCGAATACAAGGGTACAGCCTTTATTCGTCAGGCAGCAGCGCGTTTAAAGGATAAAATTGATTACATAGAACCCTCAAATATTTCTCATCAAGAAGTATTGAATTTCTATTGGAAGGCAGATGTCGTGCTGGATCAGTTATTAACCGGAACCTATGGCAATGCCTCGCTTGAAGCGATGGCACTAGGAAGATGTGTTGTAAATTATCTGAATCCGGCCTTTACACGATTTGAACCAGAGATTCCACCCATTGTGCATGCAACAAAAGACAGTGTTGCTGAGGTGTTGCTGGATTTAAGCATGAATCGCTCGTTTTTGCACGATCGCGCCAAAGAAGGTGTTCAGTTTATCAGGAGAAATCATAAGAAGGAGGAGGTGGGTTTAAAATTGATAAATTGCTATCAGAATATCCTAATGCGTACAGAAGTTTAACGATCAATGAAATAAACAGTAGAAGCATTTTGAAAATAGGTCTTTGTCTTACTTCTGCACCAGGCTATTCGGAGACTTTTATTCGCTCGAAGATCAAAGGATTATTGGATGCCGGTTTTGATGTTCGCGTTTTTCTTTTTAACAGCACATCATCAAAAGACAATATTAAATACTATAATCCATTTCCATTAAAATTTCCGCTGGTGGTTTTTTATTTTCCGTTTGTGTTGTTCTATTTAATACTTCGGCATCCGTTTGTAGTAAGGAAGTTCATTCAACTTGAGCGAGAGGACGGAAGAAAATTTGTATCGATAGGAAAGTCGCTTTACCTCAATGCCCATATCTTCTTACACGGAGATTTGGATTGGCTCCATTTTGCATTTGCCACAATTGCTATTGATCGCGAAAACGTAGCATTGGCAATGCATACCAAACTGGCTATAAGTTTGAGAGGTTTTGATATTGGGTTGTATCCGTTAACCCATCCAGGATGCTACAAGAAGTTGTGGACTCGCGTACAAAAGGTTCATACTATTTCAGATGATTTATTTCAACTGGCATTAGAAAATGGCTTACCTGCCAGTATTCCATTTCAAAAAATACGACCGGCTCTTGATGTATCGAAACTGAAACCCAAAAACAATCCGGGTGAAATACAAAACTCGGTTCGGATTCTTTCGATTGGTCGCTTGGAATGGAAGAAAGGATTTACCTATGCACTGCAAGCCATGCATCTGCTTCAGCAGCGCGGAATAAAGTTTACATATTCAATTGTCGGTTCCGGATCTGCCGAGCAGGAACTTCTGCACACTATGCGTGATTTAAAGTTAGAGAATAACGTTTCGCTAGTAGGTAAACTATCCCACAGTGAAATTTTTAAGCTGTTACATCAATCCGATATTTATCTTCAGCCCAGTGTTCAAGAAGGTTTCTGCAATGCTCTATTGGAAGCCCAAGGAACAGGCCTGCTTTGTATTGCTACTGATGCAGAAGGATTAACAGAAAATGTGTTGCATAAAAAAACAGGGTGGATTGTGCCAAAACGTAACCATTTTGCTATCGCAGATGCAATTCTGGAAATTATTGTAATGGATATTCATAAAAGGCGTGCCATTGCACTATCGGCTGAAGAGCGCATAGGTAGCGAGTTTGGCACGCATAGATTAATTGATGAATTCAAGTTTTTTTATGGAAGGGACTGAGAAGTTTGTAATGAAATAATTAGATCGTTTGAAATGCTGAATTTTTTAATCAAAATTGAAATCGATGGAGTCAAATAGTAATTCAATTTTTTTGAGCGTTGTTAGTCCAGTTTACTTAGCTGAATCAATTATTCCATTTCTTGTAAAGAATCTCAAGGAAGTCATCAAACCAATCACTGAAAATTTTGAAATTATCTTAGTAGAAGATGGGAGTCCTGATATGAGTTGGAGATCAATTCAGGCGGAATGTGTTATTGATAATAGAGTAAAAGGAGTAAAGCTTAGCCGTAATTTTGGGCAACATCGAGCTATTTCTGCTGGTCTTGCTGCATCAAAAGGGAATTTTGTTATAGTAATGGACTGCGATCTTCAAGATAATCCTTCTTATATTCCTACCTTGCTTAACAAAGCCAAAGAAGGATATGACATCATTTACACAGTGAAAATTGAAAGAAAACATGGATTGGTGAAAAATTTTCTAACTAAATCTTTCAATCGGATATTTAATTATCTGATTGAAAATAAAAGTCTTCATTCGAATGGCTTGATTGGTGCATACAGTTTGATTACAAGAAAAGTAGTAAATGAATTTTTGAAATATGGCGATTATAAAAGGCATTACTTGATGATTTTGAGATGGTTAGGGTTTTCATGTACATATGTTACCATTCAGCACGAAGAAAGGTTTTCGGGAAAATCGAGTTATAATCTAAGCAAACTCGTAAGTCATGCAATTGATGGAATCACATCTCAAAGTGACAAAGTACTTTTGTTAACTGTATATGGAGGCTTTTTTCTTGCATTCAGTTCTATTATTGCTGCGCTTCTTATAATAGTTTTATATTTTGTTCACGGATTCCAGTCAGGATGGGCAAGTTTAGCAGTATTAACTCTGTTCTCATGCGGTACAATTGTAACAACGATAGGAATTGTAGGGGTTTATGTTGGAAAAACATTTGAGCAAGTAAAGGGTCGTCAATTGTTTATCATAGATAAGTCAATTAATATATGAAAGTACTTGCACCAGGAAGTATTTTACAGAATCTGTATATCAAAAAGAGAATAAGGAAATGGAAGATTCCGTTTTCTTTTATTGAGATAGGATCTGGTGTTGGCCTCATGTCGAAAATCCTCTTAAAGCAAGGTGGTCATGGAATTGGCTTTGATTTAAATGAGAGGGCATGTAGTGAGAATATCAGACTTAATAATTCGTTTATCAAAGATGGAAGGTACAAGGTCATAAACAGCGATTTTCTTTCATTTTATTATGATACTAATGTTGATGTTGTTGTTTCAATGATGGTAATTGAACACATGTCACCAGATGATTTGAGTGTTTTTCTGAAAAAATGTAAGAGTGTTTTAAAGAAGGATGGATTGCTGATTTTCTTTGTTCCAGCTTCAAATAAATATTGGGGAATTGAGGATGAGATCGCAGGTCATTACAAAAGATATGTGTTTAACGACTTTCGGGACTTGTCCTCGAAATTTACATTTTCTGTAAACCACCTTGTTGGTTTAACCTTTCCCATTTCAAATATTCTTTTTCCCCTATCCAACTTTTTAATTAAGAATTCTGAGTCTTATAAATTGAATCTCTCCAAAAAAGAGAAAACAATATTAAGTGGTAAGAGAGATGTGCCTTTTAAAACAAATTTCCCGAACTTTATGAGCTTTTTGTTAAATGAATATACATTATTGCCCTTTCATTGGATGCAAGTTCTTTTTGCGAAGAATCCTAATTCCATGGTAATTTATTGTGAGCTAAAAAATGATTGAAAACTACGGTATAACAAAAAAGATTGAATCTCTTGGTGAGATTCAACGAATCAAGGAATCTGTATCCTTAAAAGGCTATTATGTTGTTAGTAATGCATTTGATCTTGAAAAGACAAAGCAATTGAGTGAGGCGCTTAACAATATATTAGTTATGCAGGAGAAGATGTTTTCTAAATCTGATTTAATTGCAATGCGTGAAGAAGACATCGTAAGAATGCCCTTTTCTTATGATCCCTTGTTTTTTGATATAATAAAGTATCCATTAGTGAGGCAAGTGGTTGAGTCGTTGTTGGGTGATTATTATATTCTTCATCTCCAAAATGGGATCATCAACAGACCTTCAAAGATTCATCACCAAGTATCTTGGCATCGTGACTTGCCATATCAAGACTTTGTATCCTCCGAGCCTCTTGGTATAAATGCATTTTTGTGTTTAGATGAATTTACGGTTAGTAGTGGAGCAACTTTTTTATTGCCTTTCAGTCATAAGATTGCCTACTTCCCATCGGAAGCTTACATCGATGAAAACAGAATTCAATTAATTGCCTCCCCGGGAAGTATATTGTTTTTTGATAGTATGCTTTATCATAAGGCTGGGATTAACACGGGTGATTTTATTCGTAGGGGGATTAATACCATGTTTGTGCGACCGATCCTTAAACAACAAATTGATATTCCTGAGTTACTTCAAGGTAGATATTTTGAAGACCCAGTATTAAGAAAGATTTTAGGCTATGACTCTGCAGTTGCTAAAAACGTTGAGGAGTTTAGGAGAAAAAGAATTGAAAAAGGCAGGAAATGACAAAGCTGTTGATCACCCAGTCTAATTACATTCCTTGGAAAGGTTATTTTGATGCAATTAATTATGCTGATATTTTTGTCCTATACGATGAGATGCAGTATACGAGAAGAGACTGGCGCAATCGTAATAAGATTAAGACAGCAAAAGGGGCACAGTGGCTTACTATACCTGTAGAGGTAAAGGGCAAATTTTCTCAAAAGATAAACGATACTAAAATCAGTGACCCCTCATGGAATAAGAATCATTGGGAAACGATTCGACACGCCTACAGTAAGGCTCCTTTTTTTTCTCAATATAAAGCGTTTTTTGAAGCCTTGTATCTTGATTGTAATGAGGAGTATTTGAGTGAAATCAACTATAGATTTCTACATGCTATTTGTGAATTACTGGAAATCAAAACCCAATTTAAATGGTCATCTGAATTTGAACTAAGGGGAGATAAATCAGAAAAGTTATTAAACCTTTGTAATGACCTTAACGCTACATGTTATTCATCTGGGCCAGCCGCAAAAGACTATTTGGACGAATCCCTGTTTCAAAAGGCAGGTATTAACGTGCAGTGGCTTGATTACTCGGGTTATCCTGAATATCCGCAATTGTTTGGCGATTTTGATCATGGTGTATCGATTATCGATTTGATTTTTAATGCCGGTTATAATGCTAGAAAATACATGAAGTCATTTTAAATGTCAGACCAGATAAAAAACAAGGTTTCGGATTATTATGCTGACAAACTGAAAAAGTTCGGTACAACGGCTCAGGGCGTTGACTGGAATTCTGAAGAATCTCAGGTACTTCGGTTTCAGCAATTGTGTAAATTGCTTCCGGAAGGCCGGGATAAAAAATTTACTGTACTGGACTATGGCTGCGGCTATGGAGCGATGCTAACGTTTCTATTGGGACACTATCCGGAAATTAAGTTTGTAGGATATGACATTTCAGAAGAAATGATACAAGTAAGTAAGAAATTATTCCCGAGCAAAAATACAAATTGGATTTGGAATGAAGCCGACTTGTTACCTGTCGATTACGCTATTGCTAGTGGTATTTTTAATGTAAAAATGGATTTTTTAGAAAGCGATTGGTTAGCTTATGTATTACGGACACTTCATACCATTGATCGTTTAACCTTAAAAGGTTTCTCGTTTAATGTTTTGACTTCCTATTCGGACAAGGAGTATATGAAAGATAATCTGTTCTATGCAGATCCCAATTTTATTTTTGACTATTGTAAGAAAAAATTTTCAAAACATGTAGCATTACTTCATGATTATCCTCTATATGAATTTTCAATTATCGTAAGAAAATAATTATGGCCAGAAAACTCATCATATTCGGTTCGGGGGATATCGGACAAATTGCCAAATACTATTTTGATGTCGATTCAGAGTATCAACCTGTCGGGTTTACACTTGACGGGTCGTATGTCAAAGAAGATAATTTTGAAGGACTTCCGGTTATTCCATTCGAAGAATTATTAAAAAAATACAGACCAGATGAGTGTGATATTTTTATCGCTTTGAGCTATGCGCGGATGAATAAATTGCGTGCTGAAAAATACATGGAAGCGAAACTAAAAGGGTATACAGTTGCTTCATACATCAGTTCGAAGTGCACGTACCTTTCCCAGACTAAACCCGGAGAAAACAGTTTTATTTTTGAAGACAACACCATTCAGCCTTTTGTACGTATTGGGAATAACGTAACAATTTGGAGCGGAAATCACATTGGCCATCACTCGATAATAGATGATCATAATTTCATTAGTTCGCATGTCGTAATTTCAGGACATTGCCATATTGAATCATATTGTTTTTTAGGAGTAAACACTACTATAGCTCACAAGGTGAGAATTGGTAGCGAGACCTTATTGGGTGCGGGCGCTATTATTACTAAAGACACTGAGCTTCAAAGTGTCTATGTCCCAGCCAAGTCTTCAAAATTGGAGAAAAAAAGCAGCCATTTTAAATTGTAATATGAAGTGGAGAAAATTAGGTTTGCTTTTTACACCTTATGAAACCTATGACTGGATGCATTCTCATGCAGCCAATCCAATTGTTGAACAACTTTCTGATTCAACCATTCGGGTCTATTTCACTTGTAGAAATAAAAAGAATCAGTCCCATATAGGATTTGTCAACCTTAATGTAGATCGAGATTTTGAAGTGACCGGAATATCTTCAATGCCTGTTCTTATGCCTGGTGCAGCCGGAACATTTGATGACAGTGGCACCGCGATGGGTTATTTACTGAAGACTCAGGGTAAAAAATACCTTTATTATTTGGGTTGGAATTTAAAGGTAACTGTGCCATGGCTAAACACAATTGGTCTTGCTATTTGGAATGAATCGGATCAAATATTTGAGAAGTATAGCATGGCACCTGTTATGGATCGCAGCCATGAAGATCCTTTTACTATTTCATATCCAAGTATTTTGGAGGAGAACGGCACTTTCCGCATGTGGTATGGCTCAAATTTAAAATGGGGTCATGATCAGTCAGAGATGAATCATGTTATTAAGTATGCGGAATCAAGGGATGGAATTCATTGGGACCGTTCTAATAGGATCGTGGTGAATTTGGAACATGAGAATGAATATGCATTGTCAAAGCCATATGTTATGAAGGATGGAGAAACCTATCGGATGTGGTATTCATACCGAGCAAATGGAAATATAACTACTTATCGTATTGGATATGCAGAATCAGTTAATGGAACGGTATGGAACAGAAAAGACGATCAGGCGGGAATAGATACTTCTCAAGATGGATGGGATAGTGAAATGATTTGTTATCCGTGTATTTTTGATTTTCATGAGAAAAGATATATGCTATACAATGGTAACGGATATGGCAAAAGTGGATTTGGTCTGGCTGTGCTTGAGCGTTGATAACAATGGAACACATAGGATTTAATAAACCCTACCTAACGGGTAAGGAGCTTGAATACATAGAAGATGCTGTTAAGTCCAGAAAATTATCAGGGAATGGAAAATATACTTACCAGTGTCATCAGTTTTTTGAGCAACATTACCGATTTCGTAAATGCTTGCTAACATCTTCGTGCACAGATGCATTGGAAATGGCCGCTATACTATGCGATATTCAACCTGGAGATGAGGTGATTGCTCCATCATACACTTTTGTTTCTACCGCGAATGCTTTTGTGTTGCGAGGTGCTAAAATGGTTTTCGTGGATAGCCGAGCGGACCATCCAGGAATGGATGAAAAACTTCTCGATTCACTAATTACCCCAAAAACAAAAGTTATTGTACCTGTTCATTATGCCGGAGTTTCATGCGATATGGATATCATTATGTCACTTGCTAAAAAACATAATCTTTTTGTAGTTGAAGATGCGGCACAAGCGATTGATAGCTATTACAAAGAGCAACCCTTAGGGAGCATTGGCCATCTGGCCGCTTTTTCATTCCATGAAACAAAGAATATAATTTCTGGTGAAGGTGGAATGCTTGTTATTAATGATGAACGCTTTTTAAAGCGTGCTGAAATTATATGGGAGAAAGGAACAAATCGCTCAGCTTTTTGGCGAGGAGAGGTAGATAAATACGGTTGGGTAGATATCGGGAGTTCCTTTTTGCCATCTGAAATTATGGCTGCATTTCTATATGCTCAATTAGAGAATTTAGAATCTATTCAGAAGACCAGAAAGAAAATTTGGAATCGATATTTGAAAGAACTTTCAATACTGCAAACTCAGGGTAAGTTACAATTGCCTACACTTCCTACCTTTTCTGACAATAATGCCCATATGTTTTATTTGGTTTGCAATACTCCGGAGGATCGAGCTGACTTAATCTTATTTTTGAGGAAAAATAAAATTGATTCTGTTTTTCACTACATTTCCCTTCATAAATCGCCTTATTTTGCATCTCAGCATGATGACCGCGAACTGATCAATGCTGATTTATTTAGTGCTCGATTGCTTCGATTACCCTTCTTTTTTGAATTGACAGAAGAGGATCAATCAAGGGTTATCAAAACTATACTCGCTTACTTTAATCTACCCGTTTGAAATGTTGACAAAGATTGAAATTCGCTTGTTATCAGCATTTGTATTCCTTTTGTTGGTATCCAAGACGATCGTTTATGTGATTATGCCAACAACACAGCAAGATCCTATAATGACGATAAGTCAGGTATTTTCATATTTGAATGGATACCATCACTCTAGCCTTTTTGCTCATGCTTATTTGGATGATTTCATAAAAGCGCCAGTACTTTCATGGATTGGCTATCCCTATTTTTCCGTTGTTCCGGTAAACGCCTTTTCACTTTATTGTTTTCATCTTGTTTTTATTTTTATTAACACTCTATTGATTTATCTGATCACTAAGAATCGACAACTCGTCAATCCCTGGTTTTACATTATAGCAGTTGCCTACATTTTTTCTTCTTATACTTTTGGAATGCGGGTAGAAAGTGTTACGATCACTTTCGTATTTATGAATATATTGGTGTGGTATCTCAATATCAAGGATGCAATGAAACTCATCCTGCTGGCTTTGTTTACTGCACTTGCAGGATTACTACACCCAGTTGCAGGCATCGTTGCTGGGATATTTACCTTCATTAATGTAGTGAACGAAAGACGTTTTATTTTCTTTTTACTTTACCTTGTTGCCGGAGTTGTTGCAGCTTTCATTATTTCAGGAGGATACCTTTTAGAATATCTTCAATTTTTCTTAGGACATGATGAAATGGAAGGGCACTTATTCGTACCCTCCACCATTATTCAGTATAGTGTCTTATCGGTTCCATTGATTGTGCTTTGCGTGATACTTATACTTAATTCGCCATCAAAAAAGAAAGTCTTTTTTCTAATTAATGTTTTCTTTCTTTTGATAATGTGTTTTGGGCGAAGCTATTACTATGTGTACGCTATTGGCATGATGTTGTTGATTGTTTTGATTTTCCGCTTCAATGAAATACAAGCCTACCAGAAAATGATGATGGGTGCAGCCATGATCTTCGCATTTTTAATGACTGTTGGATTACCGGCATATCAACTTATTGAGAACCCAGCTTACGGTGAAAAGATGAGGGCAATGCAAGCGGCAACCCGGAAGTTTTCTGAAGAACTTCCCGACTCCATAAAAATCTGGGTGCCCGGTTCGGTGGGTATGGCAGTAATTGAAAAGCCAAACTCACGATTCCATATGAAGATTTATATTTACCAACCAAACATTCAAAAGCAATTGGACTTTGATCAAAATGATGTAGTGATTATCGACAACTACAAAGACCGAAAGTATATTCAACAACTGATAGGAATTAAAGGATATGCTATTCACTTTGAAAATTATATTGAACCGACAAAGGGTCTTGTTACTTCGTCCTCCCTTTTCAGGAATCGATCCGATAGTATAGGATTGTGGCATGGTATAATCCGAAAATTATGAAACTACCCCTGAAATATGCGTGGATTGTTTTAGTGATTATTCAAGTAGCCTGTGTTATAAAATTTTTCTCTTTATCAACATCAGGTCACGGTCTGTATAATCGCGATGCGTTTTCGTACGACATTCAATGGAGTAATGTTTCAACCAGTCTTAATCCATTTAGTGAGCCAGTGTTGAGTGATCCTGATCATGATCTTGTTCGCATACCTTTTTCATTTCCTCATTTTTTAATGGGTGTCACTGCACGCATTGTAAATCCAATCAGTGCTTATCTTATCTGGTGCTGCCTGGGTCTGTTAGCTACGTATTTCAGTCTGGTATTATTTGCAAGCGCCCTTGGATTTAAAAATGAATATGCGCACCTCGCTGCCCTGATTCATTACACATTTTTTCACTTACTTTCACAATTACCTCCGCTGTCGGGCAATCAACTGCGATACATTATTGATTTGTTAATGATGAAGCCAGAAAATATTCAACACTTTGGTCCGCTTCAATATCCGCACGACATATTTTTCTATGCTCTGTTATACACGTTGCTAGCTCTTACACTTTGGGGTGTGAAGAAGGTGAAAGCAGGAGAGGTGGTTGATTACAAACATGTTTTGCTCTGGGGAAGCTTGTGTTTATTGTTGCCGTTTAATTATTTCTATCATTGGTTTGAATATGCGTTTGCCATGATGTTTATTATAAGTGTAGGCTTTTTACTTCGTTGGTGGAACTTGAGCGTTATCCGAAAACAACATGTTTCGTCTAGTCTTATTTTTTGTATCGTGCTGGTGGGGTGGGGCTGTATCCTTCTTTTTCAAAATAGCCAACTTGATGATGAAGAGGGGTATCGCTTTGCGTTAATGGGTGGACTTGCCGAGGCGCGATTTCTGCTGATATCTTCTGGCCTGTTGATTCGAATTGTTCTATGGAGCGTGTTTGCCTTGATTGTATTGAAAATAAATCCAGACTCCGTATTGCTTGTTGGTTTTTTACTCGGTTGTGTGTTGCTTATGAATATGCAAATGGTGGTGGGTAAAAATATTCAGCCAGGTCATTGGTCTTTTGGTGTCGATCGTGTGTATGCGTGGATTGCTATTTTGTTGATGGCAGTAGTCACTCGAAAATATGGTCGTGAGTGGTTGCCAAAATTAATGGTAGGTTCTGTTGTAATCACCTTTATTTTCTTTGTAATTCAAAGTGCCCTATCATGGAAACACTTTGAGAACCTTTCGCGTTGGGAGGATACACGCACTGAAGTCATTAGCTTCCTTAACACCCAACCAACTTCTGTCGTCTTGGCACCTGAACTTTGGATTGAAAAAGATATTCTGGTTCACACGGCTCATTTTGGATTTCTGCCACGAGGTGCTCAATCTGCTGTTTCGGCTACAGAGCAATTGCAACGAATTTCGCATGCCGCTTTTATATTAGGATATTCAAAAGAGGGTTTTGTAAAATGGCTTCACATGCGAAGTGTTCGTTTCTTCGGAATGTTATATGCTACGGAGAAAGAGTTCAGTTCTACTTATTTTTATGATGAATCTAAACGCAATGAAGTTTTGGATTTTTCAAAAGGATTGCTGCCATCGTGGGATTGGGAAATTGTTGAAAAGTATAAGGCATCTGAGATGATGCTCAATAAGAAACTGGACTTGATTGTACTGCACACCGATGAAGTAAAGCCGGTTGATACAGGTGAAGTGATATTCAAAAACAAAAAGTATATTGTATACAAGGCTGTACCGCTTAAGAATAAAGAATGGGGTGATGCAATGCCGTGTAAGGAGAAACGATATTCCTTAGATTACTGAATAAAAATTCAATAGTAAATAGTAAGATGTAGATACATTTTTTAGTTAAAGTTTGTTCAATGAACAATTGAAAGAAATATCCCCATCGCTTTAATAACTAAATCAAATTGAAATATTGGACCCCAAGCCAAAACTCTAGGACACGTAGTGCGAAAACCTTATTTTTGACTCTTATTGAACCCTAATCCATGATCGATTCTGAAAATTTTGAAGTACCTCCTTGCACTATTACTGGTAGAATAAATTACGAGGACTTCCCTTCGGGAGCATATCACCTTAATCTGGCAGACCCGATTCGTGTAGTACGATGTAAGGACACGGGTATGCTATACCTATGTCCGCGGCCAAGCAGAAAAAATCGTGAGGCCATGCTGCAAGGAATTATTCCTGAAGCTTTAGCAGAATATGGTAAGAAAGGATATAACTATGCCAGCGTGGATGAACTGCGTATCAATGATTTCACAAACCGGATTGATATTTTCAATTCCTTGTTCAAGGATCGTCCTACCAAAACATTGCTGGATGTGGGTACTTCTGGTGGAGCTTTATTGGATGTAGCATCGAAAGGTGGCTGGTCTGTAAAAGGCATTGAACCCTTTATGGAGGATGTATTAAAATGCCAGGCCAAGGGGCATGATGTTATTCAAGGCCTTGCCGAAGCATTACCCTATGCGGAGGCTTCTTTTGATATTGTTCATACCAGCCACGTGTTCGAGCATCTCGAAGATCCTTTGAAGGCTGCACAGGAAGCGTTACGCGTTTTAAAACCAGGAGGATTATTGTTTATAGAAGTTCCTAATCAACTGGATAATTTCGGATTTAGGCGCGATATGTTTTTTAATAGTGTCCCCCAACGAAAGCGAGGTATTACCTCCATTCATCATCTTTGGTTTTTTGGGCGCAAGCCGTTGGCGCAATTATTAGCAACAGCCGGATTTGAAAAGGTAAAGGTTGATAATTGTTTTGCACCACCAGCTCGGGGATGGCGATATCCTTTTTCGCTGCTCAGTCATGTGCTTGGCAATTTTTTCTATGGGTCGTATATCATCAGGGGATATGGATTCAAGCGAAAGTAAAAACATCAGGAAAATTATTTTTATAGTCGGAACGCTGGAGAGCGGAGGCATTGAGCGATCGGTAACGGATTGGTGTTTGTATTTGAAAAAAAACACAGCGTGGAGTCCTTCTGTAATCTGCATTCTCTGGAAAAGAGGCATATTCTTAAAAACATTAGAAGAGCACGGTGTAAATGTAGGGGAGTGTAAGCTTCAGAACTCGGGTCCAGCACCGTTTACGTTTCGCATCGCGCAAATGATCCGTGCATTGGGTGGAGGAGTAGTGCACAGTCAGGTTGCGTTTTCTTTGTTATGGCAAACTATAGGCTTCACTCTTGGCGGGGCAACGCGAATTATTTTTACCCAACAAAACGAATATCAAAACTGGAATGTGTTTTTGCCAAAGCTGCGACTGCGATTGTATTATTTTTTATCAAAACCGTTTATCCATCAATACACTTGCGTCTCTCAAAAAGTTCAAGAAAACATATCCGGCTTACTTGGTGTATCAAAAAATAACTTCTCTGTAATCTACAATTCTGTGAACACGGAAATGTTTCGGCCTCAGCCTCAATTGCGCAAAGAGGCCCGCAACCGAATGGGCGTGGAACCAACTGAATTTTGTATTGGCGTGGTTGCCAATGTCTCTCGGCAAAAAGGACATGAATTTATTCTGGAAGCCTGTTCAATCTTAAAAATAAAGCATGCAAAGCCCTTTAAGCTCGTGTTGATTGGCAATGGAGATTTCGAATCCCTTCAATCATTAGCTGTAAAGTTGGATATATCCTCTGATGTTGTTTTCCTTGGAAGGAGAGCTGATATTGATATTTTGTTACAAGGCATGGATTGTTTTGCATTACCTTCACGTTGGGAAGGATTGCCGCTTGCGCTAATTGAAGCCATGGCGTGCGGGCTCCCTGCCATTGCATCAAATGTTAGTGGTAATGCTGAAGTAATTGAACATGGCAAAACTGGGCTTTTGTTTGCTACAGGAGAAATAAAGGAATTAGCCACAGCTTTGTTCACAATGATGGACAAGGATGACTATCGGATCATGCTTGCGCATAAGGGTCAGGAAATGATCGTGGAGAAATTTGGGTTGCAGAAAGCGATGGATCAGTATCTTTTGCTTTATCTATAAAAAGGGAAAGATGGTAAAAACATTATCGCGTGAGGTTTTGTGGACGAAAGATTTCTTTTGGATTTTTGCTTTATCGTTGTCCTATTTTTATTGTCTTCCCCTGCTTCGCACAGGAGTAATATTCGGAGTAACTGCCAGTGAGATCAGATTATATGATTTGATCTTCATCATGATCCTCTTCACTATTATATTACCTCGTATTGGTGATTTTTTTTCGTATTGGAGAAATCTTTCGAAGGCGCACAAGTATCTTTTGTACTGGGTTATTGTTGGTTTTTTTGGACTTATTTTATTAGGGATTTTAAGAGGTGACAAATTCTTGATTGGAGTTATTCGATATATCCGCTTCTTTAGCTTCAGTTCAATATTTGTTTTCATGTTTATGGCAATTACCAATAGACGGCAACTTCAGTTTTTATATGATAGTGTATTAATTGTTATTATTCTTATTTCCATTCTGGGCACACTTCAAGGCATAGGCGTACTTCCAAATTTCTGGCCAGACTACTATTCGGCTTATTGGGAAGGCACAGAGGGTTATTTAAGTACCGCGACACTTGCCCCAAATCATACTCATTATAGCTTAGTGATGGCAATTGGTATAGTGATGGTATTTGCAACGTTGAAAATAAATTTTAAATTTTCTCTAAAGTATTTCTTTTTCATGGGGGGGTTAATCCCTATGAGTTATTCTATGATAGTAAGTCAGGGACGTTCAGGGTGGTTGGTGTTGGGTGTTTATGTTGCATATACCATACTTTTTTCAAGAGGCAAAACGATAACCCTCTTGTTGATTTTTGGTTCTATCTTTGTAATATTCACATATTTTAATTTAGGCAAAAGATCCGATTCAAAACAATTATCCGTTCAGGAAATTTTGTTGTACCGCTCAATCAATACCCATAAAGATTTAGGAAAGTCATCATTAGATTTTTTTGATGAAGATGAAAAAAATTATCTTGAACGAATTGATGATAACCGCTGGTTTATTTATCAAAAAGCAGTTGTTGCTTTAATAGCCAGACCTGAGTATTGGTTATTTGGTGCAGGATTTCAGAATGCGTCACGGGCAATAGGTGGTGTCGCGTTAGCCGCTCACAATGCGTATATCAATATTTTTGCTGAACATGGTATAATCGGTATGATAATCTACCTTACATTTTTATATCAACTGGTTCAATTGGCATTGCAATCTGCACGAAATGCAAACTCAAAAAAATCTCGTAATTTTTCGAATGAATTTGTCGGGCTTCTCTTTGGGATATTAATTGTTAATTTTTTTGGTGAAATCATTTATCCGGGTCGTGCCCTCTTTACATTTTTAGGGACTTTCTTTGTCGTGAGTGGGTTATTTCTCCATCCAGCCTGGCGAAACAAAACTGTTAATCGTGAATCAGCGCGTTAACTATTATTTTTATAATTATCGAAACAATATTCCCCTGCCCGAAAATGCATGGGGATTTGCAGATTGGGAATCGGCCATTCATGCTATATCATCCTGCAAGGCGGACTATTTTTTAATCGCAGATGCAGCATTGATTTCTTCCATTAATTATGAGTTTGTTAAGTCACAAAAGTTGATTGGAGATGTGTTGCATGCAGGGTTCAAATTTTATTCTCAAGAACTTTTACAGCCCTTACAGATTACTGCATTAAGTTGGTTTTTTCTGAACTTGCCAATTGATCAGCGAAGTATTAGTTGGAAAGCATCATCTCATTTTGTGATAATAAAAATGTCGGCATGGCATAAGTTGCAAGGCTTCTCAGAACACTATTCCAGCAATGACATTAATGTGATGGATTTTGCATACCGGGTGTTGCGTTCCGGAGGAGCAGTCTTTTATGATCCTTCTTATATAATTGATTCAGTACAGAAAAGTGATGCAAAGTCGTGGTCTGATCATTACAATGATTTTTTATTTACGCGTAAGACCATTCATCGGAAAGCAGTGGTTACCTTGTTAGGATATAAGTTAATGCATTCTATTCAATGGTTGCGCATTATTAAGGCATATCGGAAAGCTGTTAGGATTGTATTACCTTCATCATTGTTTTTTCAGGGCGATCCATGTTGGAGTTTGATGACTATTAAACAACAAAAGAAAATTGATCAATACTCGGTCATCATTCCAACCTTAAACAGGTACGATTATTTACCTGCTGCCATCGAAAGCTTATTGATACAGAGTAAACCGCCAGATGAAATTATAGTATACGATCAAACAGATGTCGATAAGCGTGATGTTTCAGTATTTGAAAAGTATGATCCTAAGAAAGTTATTGTTGTGTATTCAGATGTAAGAGGACAATCGACTGCGCGTAATAATGCATTGATGCATACTTCTAACGAATGGTGTCTGCTCTTTGATGACGACAGTGTTGCTTTACCCAACATGGCAGAAGCCCATATTCATTTTCTGGAGAACAGTGAATACTTTGTGTCGACTGGCGCATCTTTATCACCCGGGCAAAATTTTACGGATTTACCGTACTCAATCAATTTTTATCATCAGGCAGATGTATTAGATACAGGCAATTGTTTTATTCATAAGAAAATACTCCGCGAAGTTAATTTTTTTGACAAAGCGTTTGATAAGGGTCCGGGTGCAGACAATGATTTGGGAATTCGCATTTACCTAAAAGGTATTGGTATTGTTTTTAATCCGGAATCCATTCGCATTCACTACAAGGCAGTAACCGGAGGATTAAGAACGTTTGGTGTTTGGTGGCGATTCAAAACTACATTTAGCGGGCCATATCCACCTCCAAGTCAGACTTACACTATCCGAAAATATCATCCTACAAAGTATTGGCGTTACTTATATCTTCGGTTTTATTTTAAAGCATCTTACCGAAATAATTTTGGTACTACGCTTTTGCTGTGGCTCCTTATGCCTTTTAAGTTGAGCAAATCTATTCGGGCGGCAGAGCAATTAAAAGAAAATTCAAGCCGATGAAAAAGAGTGTAATCATTTTTGCTTCGGAATTTCCGCCCGGCCCTGGTGGCCTTGGGAATCATGCTTATTGTTTGGCCAATCAACTTCATATTAACGGATACTCTATTTCAATAATCTCTGTTGCACGGGAAGAATTTGATCGTGATACATCATTCTGTTTTGAGTATGAGGTTGTAAAGATTGATAATAGAGGATTTAAACTTTTAAAGTATGTCAAGTTAGTCAGGGCCTTGCATAGGCAAGTTCAATGTGACGAGCAACCAATCCTCATTGCTTCCGGAATGCTGATGCTCATCTTATTGGGAATCTATTCTACTTTGTTTGGTAAACAAGTTAAGGCAGTTGCTATTGGTCATGGTATTGATATCAATGCATCGAATCCGCTCTATGGGAAATTGGTAGACTTCGGTCTTCAGCAATGCGAAAAAATAATTGCAGTATCACATTATACCGCACAGAGGATCAATTCAAAATTTCAAAATAAGGTTATTGTCATTAATAATGGCTTCGAGAAAAAAGAAAATTTTAATACAAAGATAACCAAGGTTAAGGGCACACCGTCACTCATAACGGTTGGCTCAATCAGTGAACGCAAAGGACAGCAGAATGTGGTTAAGGCATTGCCAACCATCCTGAAGAAATATCCTGATGCTCATTATCATAGTATCGGTATTTCGAATCGGGCTTATTTAATTACCGAAACGGCTAAAGCGTTAAATATTGAGAGCCACATTTCTATTCATGGTCCGGTAGATGATGCACAGTTAAGTGCAACACTGGCCGGATCGGATATTTTCACAATGCTCAGTAATCATACCAGTGAAGGAGACTTTGAAGGTTTTGGTATTGCTATTCTTGAAGCGAATCATTTGGGAATTCCCGCTATCGGTAGCCGCAATAGTGGAATTGCTGATGCAATTGAAAATCAATTTTCGGGCATACTGGTAGACGAGCACAATATGGAAGAAATATCTTTTGCGGTGCAAACCATAATGAATAATTATAAAACATTTTCAGTAAATGCCCGATTACACGCAGCACGGTTTAGCTGGTCTACCATTGTGAAAGAATATATAAAAGTATTCGATGAAATCATGCTGGATAAATGTGTAATAACTAAATGAAGATTTCAGAGAACATAAGGTCCAAGCTAGTTATTATTTCAGATACTCCCATGTGGTATGATGAAAAAGCTTATGTTAATATTTATGAACCGACCTTGCGCGAGATTGAGCAGGTGGCTAATTTATTTGATGAAGTGATATGGTTGGGATTTAATCGTCCTAGTTATGTCTTTGGTAACGGCCGTCCAACAACACATCTCTCTATTCAATTTAAATTGCTGATGCCCTGTGGAGGACATACTTTTTTTTCTAAGGTGCGGAGCTTAGCATTACTCCCGTATTATATCGTTACTATTCTAAAGTATCTTGTTACCGCTAAAAATATTCACACACGAGGGCCGTCCGTACCCGCAATGCTAACCGTATTGCTTTCGTTTTTATTTAAGAATAAAAAGTACTGGCACAAGTATGCAGGGAATTGGGTAGCAGATCAATCACCATTCTTTTACCGATTTCAAAAGAAGTGGGCATTGAAGGCCGTATTTTCAAAAGTAACAATCAATGGACGATGGCCAGATCAGTTGCCACACATTCTTTCTTTTGAAAATCCTTGCTTCACAAGAAAAGAATTGAAATTGGCCGAACGCTCAGTTTCCACCAAAACATTTTATCCAAAGTACACATTTTGTTTTGCCGGTCGACTAGAAGAAGCGAAAGGAGTTGGAAATTTATTGACGGCATGTTTGTCTCTTACATCATCTGAGAAGATACATGAATTGCTATTGGCAGGAGATGGAGCTTCAAAGAAGGATTATGAGTTGCAGGCAAGAAAATCATTGTGTGCGGTGCACTTCATGGGTAGTCTTAATCGTGACCAATTGAATGAGGTCTATGCGAAATCACATTTTATGATTCTTCCATCCGCCTCTGAAGGATTTCCGAAAGTATTAGCTGAAGCAGCAGCATTTGGATGCATACCGATCGTCACTAATGTTTCTGCATTATCACAATACATTCAGCATGGAGTAAATGGTTTTTTTCTGGAAAACAATAAACCGGAGACGATTCGTCAGACCATTGATTTTATTTTGAATGGTGGACATGATCTCACAGAAATATCAAACGCATCAAAAAAATTGGCAAATGATTTTACTTATGAGAAATTTGTAAATCGATTACAGTACGAAATTTTTAGTAATTGATTTGAAATGGACGAAAGTAGATCAGGACAGGCAAAAGCATTTTTCGAGCAATCGGCTATTTACCTTGCCAACCGGCCAAGCATCCGGTTACGAAGTGAGATAATACGGAATCTCCTTGGCGAACAAAGCGGTTGCCGGATGCTAGATATTGGTTGTGGTGATGGCTCATTGAGCATCTCATACATTGCGGAAAACAACATCTGCTTTCTTGATTTCTCTACGGCCATGCTCGAGCATGTAAAAGAAAGTATTCCGAGAGAATTTCAAAATCACGCTACATTGCTTCAGGCGAATGTGGAGGATTATAACTTTTCAGAAAAGTTTGATATTATTTTATGTGTTGGAGTTTTGGCTCACGTACGGGATACTGATAAAATACTGAACAAGATTGAGTCTATTTTAAAACCAGAAGGACTTGCCATATTTCAATTATCGCATACCGGCCATTTCTATTATCGCCTGCGTTCATTCTTTCAGTCAGAAAAAAAGGAACAGTATGGCTATAGCCTTAACAAAATTGATCCTGATTATTTGATAAAAAAACTAAAGGTTCTCGGCTTGAACGTTTTGAAGAGATGTCAGTATCCTGTTGTGTTTCCGCTGGTAGGCCGATTGGGAACGGACTTTACTTTTTTCTTTTTAAAGAGCGTTTATAAGAGCAGGATTTTTCAATTTCTTGCATCCGAGCATGTCATGCTCTTTCAAAAATCAAAATTGTGATTTTATACTTCGGAAACATATTGTCATCCACGGGCAACAATCCATCCTTTATTGAATTGCTGGTGCCCAAATTGCAAACGTTTTATCCGGTTGTGTCGGCATCTCATCAAAAGAATAAAGTACTTCGCTTGTTACACATGATCGGAGTATTGATTCGCAATCAGTCAAAAACAAAAATGGTTTTGATTGATACCTATAGTTATCAGGGATTTTATTTTGCATGGATAATCGGTACTCTCTCCAGGGTTTTGAATAAACCCTATATTCCGATTATCAGAGGTGGCGATTTTATTAATCGAATTGCAAAATCGGCTGGCATAACTTCTTCCTTTTTGCGAAATGCCGCGCATGTTGTAGCGCCTTCTCAATACATGTATGAAGCACTGCGGAAGAAAGGTGTTGACGTTATTTTTATTCCAAACTTCATTGAGGTAAGTGAATATGTATTTAAAGCCCGGACTAAATTATTACCACGCATGCTTTGGGTAAGATCATTTCATAAAATTTATAACCCTGAATTGGCAATTGATGTGGTGGCGCAGCTGAAAAGTAAATACCCATCCGTTCACTTAACCATGATCGGTCCGGATAAAGATGGAAGCCTTGATCGATGTCGTCAGCTTGCAAAAAATAAGGTACTGGAAACAAACATTACCTTTACAGGCAAGCTCTCCAAACCAGAAATTCGATCTCTTGCTTTTGAGCATGATATCTTCATGAATACAACCACCATTGACAATCATCCGGTAAGTGTGATTGAAGCAATGGCGCTGGGCCTTGTTGTCATTACAACCGATGTAGGCGGCATACCATTTTTGGTTACGCATGAACAAGAAGGTGTACTTGTTCCATCCCATGATGCGCCTGCATTTGTGAAGGCCATCGAAAGCGTTTTAAATAATGCGGATCGGGCACACCAATTTCAAACACAGGCCAGAACAAAAGTTGAACAGTACGATTGGTCGATTGTGAAAACACATTGGATCAATTTACTTAATCCTTATTTTGCGGGGTGATATCATTTCAAGCCATACTGAAGCTGAAAGGATTTCCGGTAACGGAAGCAAAAACTCAGTTGCAATCATTTTACAAACTCGATCGGGTTGAACAAAAGAAGTGGATAGACAGAAAGAAAAAAGAGGTTGTTGATTTTCATTTAAAAAACAATCCGCTTTACAAACAACTGGTAAAGCAATCAATATCATCGTCCTGGAGTGAATTACCGATCCTTCAGAAAAAAGATTTGCAGGGAAACGTTTCTGAAATGATTTCCGATGGTTATAAACTTTCAGATGTGTATCTCTCCAATACTTCCGGTTCTTCAGGGCATCCATTCTTTTTTGCGAAAGATAAATTCAGTCATGCCTTAACGTGGGCATTCATTTTAAACCGATACGAATCATTGGATATCCATCCGGGTGATTGGCAGGCAAGATTCTACGGAATACCACTCGATAAAATATCGTACACCAAAGAGAAGGTGAAAGATTTTTTTATGCACCGCGTTCGCTTTCCTGTTTTTGACATGGGCGATGTAATGCTTGAAAAGTTTGTGAAGCAATTTCGAAATACAAAAATCCATTACGTGTACGGATACACCAACTCCGTTTTATTGTTCTCTCAGTTTGTATTGAGAAAAGGAATTCGATTAGCAGAAGTATGCCCTACATTGAAACGCTGTATTGTTACGTCTGAAGTTTGTCGCGATGAAGATAAGAAGATAATCGAAGCGGCACTGGGTGTTCCGGTGATTCGGGAATATGGTGCTTCCGAACTGGACGTAATTGCCATTGAAGATGTTGCGGGTAGGTGGGCAATTAATGAAGCCAATTTATTTGTTGAAGTTTTATCAGAAGATAATCGTCTTCTTCCCATGGGAGAGTCAGGCCGATTGGTGATTACTTCTTTGCATAATCGAGTGATGCCCTTCATTCGGTATGACATTGGTGATGTTGGTAGTTTGGACGAAGACGAACGTGGCGTTGTATTAAAAACGTTATCGGGTCGGGTGAATGATACCATCCTATTGCCCAGCGGAAAAAAATCTCCAGGTCTTACCTTTTATTATGTATCGCGAAGTATTCTGGAATCCAGCGGTGTACTGAAAGAGTTTATCATCCGGCAAACCGCATTGAATAGTTTTGAGTTTGATGTAGTTAGCGACAGAGCACTCACATTGGAAGAGACTAGAGACATCCATAATAAAATGGATCTGTATCTTGAGCCCGGATTATTACTAAAAATAAATCGGGTTGAAAAAATTCAACGACCCGCGTCTGGAAAGATCAAGCATTTTTATTCTGAACTAAAAGTATGAAGAGAAAGCTCCAATTATTCATACTTGATTGAGCTGATATTAACCTTGATTGTACAAAAATCAAAACGAATTTATTTAATATTGATTCCTAGTGAAAGAAGAGATAAATACTAGTCGGATCTCCCAAATAGATTTACTCAGAGGGATAGCTGTAATCTTGGTGTTGTTCAGGCATCATGGTTCGATACACTACCTTCAATATATTGGTTGGGCAGGTGTTGATCTCTTTTTTGTTGTAAGCGGTTTCCTTGTAACCTCGTTAATTTTTAGAGAGTATGAACTGACGAAGACATTTTCGATTAAAAATTTCTTAATACGAAGAGGGCTTAAAATTTATCCGTTATTCTATTTATTTATTGGGCTATCGCTCGTTTTCTTATTAGTAGCCTATAAATTTTTTGGATACAAAAAGACAGATTTGGCTCTCAAGATACTCCGTGAGTTGATCTTTGTTCAAAATTATAAGGAAGGGTTATGGGCACACACTTGGTCACTTGGCGTTGAGGAACATTTTTATTTATGTATTTCTATTTTGCTTTTTTTGATTGTTAAATTAAAACCAGTTTGGATCACAGTAGTTCCTTATGTTTTTTTTGTTATACTATTTGCAATCTTGTCTTTACGACTTATTCACTTTGAATTCAATCCTGTTATTGATAACATAACACACGTATACCCAACCCATCTCCGGTTAGACTCCTTGTTGTTTGGATCGCTACTTTCCTATTTCTATATTTTTAGTACACGCTTTCATTCTTTTTTCAAAATTAATTACATGAAGGTAATTGTACTTTTGATTGGTATTGTCATTTTGTTTTTTACGTTTCGCCATTTCGTCCTAACACCTTTTATGATAACCTTTGGGTTCACGTTTGTTTATATTGGTTTTGGTTTAATTTTGTCGTCCTTTCTTTTTATGAATGATTTTTTTCAAGCTTTGAATCGATATGCTTTGTATAGGTGTATCACAACGATTGGGAAGTATTCATACTCTATTTATTTATTCCATATGTTTCTACCGAGCATTTTTGACAATGTTTCTTACCTTCAAAACATTGATTATACAATTCAATTCATTTTATATTTTATTGTGAGCATCGTTACAGGCGCAATCATTTCAAAGATTGTTGAGTATCCGGTATTGTCGTTAAGAGATAAATTCTTTCCTCGTAAAGCCTTTGCTATATGAAGTCACTTTCAGTTTTACTCGAAAGATTTAAAAGTGATGGAATGAATCAAATTCCCACCATATAAAGTAAAAAAATGAAGCTCATTATCCTGTCGCAATACTTTCTTCCGGAGATGGGTGCTCCACAGAATCGCTTATTCGAATTGGCAAAAGGTTTTCGTGCACACGGGTGGGAGGTAAAGATTGTTGCGTCCATGCCGAATTATCCTACCGGAAAAATATTTAAAGACTATCAGGGGAAGTTTGTCAACAATGATAAGGTAGAAGGTATTGACGTAAGACGCTATTGGATTTATGCATCGAACAGCGCGCGAGCTTTCCCAAGAATTTTAAGCATGTTGTCGTTTTCTTTTACGGCGTTGTTCTCAGCGTTTTTTATGCGCAGAGAGGAACCCGATTTTTTGATGGTAGAAAGTCCTCCATTAACGCTGGCATTTTCGGCATGGATCATCAGTAAATTCTCAGGCGCCCGCATGATCATGAACGTTTCAGACCTTTGGCCTTTATCCGCAAAAGAGTTAGGCGCAATTTCTGATGGCACCTTGTATCGCTCCATTGAAACATTAGAACACTTCTTATATAAGCGAGCGGATCTCTGCACAGGACAATCATCCGAAATTGTTGAATACATAAAGTTGCAAACAACGTCACCGGTTTATTTATTTCGGAATGGTGTTGACACTATACGTTTTACTCAGAGCCAACAATCCAGCACTTCCAGAGAACCAATACGAATCGTGTATGCCGGCTTGTTGGGTGTAGCACAGGGAATTCTAGCGTTGTGTGAGGCTGTTGATTTTTCAAAGGTAGGAGCAGAGCTTCATATTTACGGAACAGGTTTCGATAAAGAGCGCATAGACGAATTTCTAAAAGCCAACCCAGATAGAGGTATCCGATATTTTGGTGTTATGCCACGCGATAACATGCCGGATGTTTTACAAAAGTATGATGCTACTTTGGTGGCGCTGGTAAAAAATATTTACGGTGCAGTGCCTTCAAAAATCTATGAATCAATGGCAGCCGGTCTTCCTATATTTTTTTCGGGAGAAGGGGAGGGTGCGCGAATTGTAAAAGAAAATGAATTGGGGTGGGTGAATCCACCGGGTGATTGGAATATGTTGCTTCAGAACATTGTTGCCTATTCAAATAAAGATAGCGCAGCACGGAATAGATTAAAGCATCATTGTCGTGATATTGCTGTCAATAAGTTCGATCGCACAAAACAGATCGATGACTTTCATTTGTATCTTACGAATATTTCTCTGAATCAAGATTCCAAACCCTGATGAAATTCATTTCAAAAATCAGTAGATTCGATATTGCGATTTGCCTTCTCTCTATGGCTTTGTATGTTGCTATTTCAAATGCACCTTTCAAAGCGAAACCATTTGGCGACTATGATTTTCATATTGAAGCGAAAACAATCGCAAAAGTTTTATGGTCGCAGGAAAGCTATGATGCCATTTCCATAACAAAAGCGCCCGGACCTGTTTTGTTTTACATCGCGCCATATTTTTTTGCAGGTCCAAACGCAACCGATGATCAATATTGGTTGGCGGGAATACTATGGACTGGGTTGTTTATGACCATAGCTGTTTTTCTGATCAAAGCAGCGTGCAAAAATTTTGGAAGTGAACAGGCAGGAAAGATCGCAGTATTACTCGTTTTTATTTTACCACTGCACGTGTATTACAGCCTTGGAATATTAGCAGAAGGCCTCGCATTCTTTGGATGCTGTGTGATGGTTTACGGCTACTCCAAGGTATATGCAAAAAATAGAAACAGTTCGTGGCTTGTATTCGGATGTGGCGTATTGGCTCTTGCTTTAGCAAGGCCAAATGCCGTTTTGGTGTTGCCGCTACTGTTGGTGTTTGCTTTATGGGAAACCTTCATTCGAAAGAATGATTTCTTCATCCTGCAGTGGAGCAAGTTTTTGGTCATGTGGGTGATGGTAGCGGGTGTTTTGTTTTCAGTAACCATAGTGGTGAAACAGTTGCCAAACAAAAGACAAACCGTAAAGCAGGAAGGATACCTGGGATATGTTGCCTTAATAGGCAGATATCAATTTCGAGAAGAAACGTGGGATTGGCGTTTTTGGGATGATAATATTCGCCCCAATAGTAAGGATTATCAAAACTGGCAACAGAAGATGATTGAATTAAAAACGAAAAATGAAGTATCATCAACCGATGCCTATTATGATTTTCTTATTCACGATATTTTAGACCATCCAATTATTTCGATAAAGCAATTTTTGGTGCGATCATTATTCGGTCATACGCTTCAGGTTAGTTCGGTAAAGAAAGAGAGCTTCGGTATTGGGCCACTAAGAGGCAAAGAATTCTATTGGTTTTTTCATCTTTCCTTAAATTTCCTTAATCTTTCATTATTGGTGATGTCAATCCTTTTTGTAATTCGTAAGGATGGCTTTCAGAAATTCGGAATTTTATTGGTGCCATGGATAGCACTGGTTCTGTTTCATGGCATTATTTATATGGAGCAACGATATCTTTTCCCCATTCGACCAGTAATGATTGTGCTGTCTTCGTTTTTTATGGCTCACTATTTTCCTAATCCTCTTACCTTTGGAAAATTTAAATGGAATACATGACGCCTGAAGTTTCTGTAATTGTGCCGCTTTATAACGAGGAGAGTGTGTTTCCTAGTCTGATCGCACGACTTGATGCGTTGGCATCAACACTACCATTTTCGGTAGAGTTCGTGCTGGTGGATGATGGCAGTAACGATAACACACCTCTCTTAATGGAGAACCTTGCCATGACCAATGGCAATTTTACATCGGTCTTTCTATCCAGAAATTTCGGTCATCAGATAGCGGTGACGGCAGGTATGGAAACTGCATCGGGAACACATGCTGTAATGATCATCGATGGCGATCTGCAAGATCCGCCAGAGCTTATCACTTCATTCTATGATAAAATAAAAGAAGGTTATGATGTTGTGTTTGCTGTTCGCACAAAACGAAAAGAGGGAATTGTTAAGCGAAGTGCATATTGGATCTTTTATCGTTTGCTAAAAAGCATCAGTAAAGTAGACATCCCTCTGGATAGCGGTGATTTTTGTATGATGAACAGAACCGTAAATGATGCTGTGGTCGCGATGCCTGAACAAAGTCGTTTCATTCGGGGCATGCGAACCTGGGTTGGGTTTAAACAAATCGGTCTTGAATATGAACGTCAGAAAAGGGAGGCTGGAGAACCGAAGTATACTTTTAAAAAACTTTTTCAACTGGCATACGATGGGATTTTTAATTTTAGTGACGTTCCGCTAAAGGTGATTACAAAGCTTGGCATCTTTACAATTCTACTGTCCATTTTGTATCTCGGTTATGTATTGGTGAAGAAGATATTTTTTGGCGCGGTTCCGGAAGGCTTCACCGCTCTGATTGCAGCCATTGTGCTGTTCAGTGGAGTTCAGTTGATTTGTCTTGGTGTGATTGGAGAATACGTAGCGAGAATTTATGATCAGGTAAGGGGCCGACCATTGTTTATTGTGAGACGAAAGATTGCGAATAAGAAAAAAATGCATGGATAAGGCATATTATAAATCGTACTATAACTATGAGCGGAATCACTGGTGGTTCAGAGCCCGAAGTGAAATTTTGAGGAATTACATTGAACGGAATGTTGCTCAGGAGAAGAAGCTTAGAATTTTGAATGTTGGCGTTGCCACGGGCGCAACAACAACCATGCTTCAGCGAATGGGTGATGTTACGTCATTGGAGTTTGAACAGGATTGCATCGACTTTGTAAAAGACAAAGTGGATTTCGAAATCATTCAGGGTTCGATACTAGAACTTCCGTTTATGGATAATCAATTCGATTTAGTCTGTGCTTTTGATGTAATCGAGCATGTGGAAGATGATGCACTTGCCGTGAAAGAGATGGCGCGTGTTTGTGCTCCGGGAGGATCGGTGATGGTAACGGTTCCGGCCTTCATGAGTCTTTGGAGCGAGCACGATGAAATTAATCATCACTTCAGACGGTACACGCAATCTTCCCTTCTAAAAACCTTTCAGTCACTGAAGGATGGTACGGTGAAGTTCAGTTCGTATTTTAATTCAATTTTATTCTTTCCGATATTTTTGGCTCGTAAACTTTCTAACCTCTTTAGCTGGAAGAAAAACGAGTCCATGAGTTCTGATTTTGAAAAATTTAATCCTGGTGTTTTGAATAGCCTCTTATTCCATCTCATGAAATCCGAAGAGTTATTTCATTCTGCCCGAATAAAATTACCTGTTGGTGTTTCACTCAGCTTGCAATGGGTTAAGAATAAAGTATGATCATTAAAGAGGCGCAGGAATCGGATCTTCGCAGGATTGCTGAATGCCATATTTCAGCTTTCCCGAAATCATTGTCAAGTGCTTTAGGCATTCGGTATGTAACGAAAATGCTGGGATGGTATCTTTCATCCGATCAAACGTTCTTGTTTTTTTTGGAAGAAGAAAAGTTAGTGAAGGGCTATTGTGGTGGAATGATCAGAATGGCGGCAGGAGCTGGCTCAGCATCTAGTATGGCTCAATTTAGTTTTGATCAGGCAGTTCGATCATTTCTGGTTAGACCATGGTTAGTATTACATACTGAGGTAAGAGCAAAGTATTTTTTTATTGTAAGAAATTTATGGACCAGATTAAAACGATTAGTAAACAGTGATTCAGAAATAACCTCAACTAATACATTTGTTTTTGAACCTTACGTAGCTCTTGTAGTTATTGGTGTTAAAGCGGATGACCATAGCAAAGGACTTGGGTCAATACTTTTGAAGGAGTTTGAAAGAAGAACAGTTATATTGGGTTTAAAGAAAATGCTATTAACCGTTTTAACAGCAAATGAAAGAGCATTAAAATCCTACCTTAGAAACGGTTGGGTTGTTTCTAAAGTTGAAGGAAAATCCACTTCCATGGAAAAACGTTTGAATTGAGTAGGATTCCTTATTTTCGAGAAATTTTTCAAATGAAAATCCCCTTCTCACCACCCTATATAGATGATGATGTTCGAGCCGAAGTACTTGATTCACTTAACAGTGGGTGGATTACATCAGGCCCCAAAGTATTGGAATTGGAGAAGTTAGTAGCACAGCAAATAGGATTGGAGCATGCAGCGTGCTGCAATTCGGCTACCTCAGGACTTATGTTGTTGCTGCACTGGTATGGAGTAACCAGAGGAGATGAGGTTATCATTCCTGCCTATACCTATGCGGCCACGGCACTTGTAGTTATGCATTTGGGTGCAACTCCTGTAATGATTGATAGTACGGCAGATTTTAATCTCGATGTCTCTCAACTACGAAAAAAGATTACGGCAAAAACAAAGGCAATTATCCCGGTGGATATTGCGGGCTGGCCGTGTGATTATAAGCACATCAATGAAATTGTTAATGAGGAAGTAGTGAAAAGTCAATTCAGGGCAACAACAGAAAACCAGAAGAAACTAGGACGGATTGTGGTGCTATCAGATGCAGCTCATTCTATTGGAGCGACCTACTTCAACAAACCTATGGGGCATTGGGCCGACTTCACTGTCTTTTCATTTCATGCAGTAAAAAATGTTACCACAGCTGAAGGTGGGGCAATGTGTATAAACCTACCGAAACCGTTTAATAATGGTGAGGTGTATAAAACTCTAAAACTTTGGTCATTAAACGGTCAAACGAAAGATGCTTTCTCAAAAACGAATGGCGCAGGTTGGAAATATGATATCGTTTATCCTGGATTTAAAATGAATATGCCGGATGTATGTGCCGCTATTGGATTAGCGCAACTAAGAAAATATACTTCTCATATACTGTTAGAACGGAAAAGAGTATTTGATTCTTATATGAATTATTTTTCAAAATATGAATGGTCGGAACTTCCACCTCAAAGCAATGATGAAAAAGAGTCGTCTTGCCATTTATTTGCATTGCGTATAAAACGAATCACGGAAGAGAAGCGTGATCAAATGATTGAGATAATAACTCTAGCTAATATATCAGTCAATGTTCATTTTCAGCCTCTTCCACTCCTTACTGTTTTTAAAGATAAGGGTTATGCAATAGATCAGTATCCTGTTGCCTATGACTCGTATTCCCGCGAAATTTCTCTCCCGATCTATCCTGAATTAGGCCGTGAGAAGATAGAATACATTGTACAACAGGTTATCAAATCTTACCAGCAAGTAGCAAATGTCTAAGACTGTGCTCGATTTGCTCGTTTCAATGCTTGGATTAATTTTCTTAGCGCCATTCTTCATAATAATTGGAATCCTAATAAAAATTGACTCCCCTGGAGATATTTTCTACAAACAAGAACGTGTAGGGCAGAATGGTAAGCTTTTCAAACTTTTGAAGTTTAGAACTATGGATATAGGTGCGGATAAAGCAACCTCAATAACTGTTGGCGAGCGAGATCCTCGAATTACTAAAATTGGATTTTACTTAAGAAAGTATAAACTCGATGAGTTACCTCAGTTGATTAATGTGTTAGTAAGAGATATGAGTTTGGTTGGGCCAAGACCAGAACTAAAGAAATTTGTTGATTTATATGAAGGTGTCCAACGTCAGGTAATTACTGTACGACCTGGAATTACTGACTTCGCTTCCATAAAGTTTAGAAATGAAAATGAATTGCTTGCAGGAAAAGAGGATCCAATTCAGTTTTACATCAAGGAAATTATGCCTTTAAAATTGAAGATGAATCTGGATTACATAAACGATCAATCCTTCTGGTTGGATGTAAAGATCATTTTTAAAACAGTGTTTTCAGTTCTAAAGAAGTAATCCGATGGATTTTTATAGTCAATATGGGAAGCGGATCCTTGATTTAATACTTATGGCACTAATTCTTTTATTAATTGTTCCCATTGTATGCGTTATTCTAATTGGGTATATTTTTCTCTTTCAATTTCCTGTTCTTTACAAATCTAATCGCGTTGGTAAAAACGGTGTATCTTTTACGATGATTAAATTTAGAACGCTAACTAATGATGAGAGTCTCCTGTTAACGAAAAGAAAATTTAGACTGGGCAATTTGCTGCGACTCACTAATCTGGATGAATTGCCTCAATTAATAAATGTTTTAAAAGGGGAAATGTCTTTTGTTGGCCCGAGACCTCTGCCGTTAGAATATCTTTCTTTCTTTTCTGAAGAACAAAAGAAAAGGCATGATGTTCTGCCTGGGATTACTGGCTGGGCGCAAGTTTCTGGCAAGAATGATATTCCGTGGGAAAGAAAATTTGAGTTAGACCTGTTTTATGTGAATAACCTTTCATTTAAATTGGATGTGAAGATTCTGGTTAAGACAATCATTTTATTATTTACTTTTAAGAAAGACACTTCCTTAGCGGAGGAAAAATTTACCGGATGAGCCTGAAAGATATTGCTATAGTAGGAGGGGGAGGGTTAGGCAAAGAAATTGCCGTACTCATTCATCAGATTAATCAGCAACAACTTACCTGGAATGTCATTGGGTTTTACGATGATGAACTTCCAGCAGGAAAAAGAGTGGTTGGTCATTTGGTTTTAGGAAATGTGGATCGATTAAATGAGATTGATTATAACCTGCATCTGGTAATCGCCATTGGTGATCCTATGGTAAAATCAAAAATAGTAAGTAGAGTGATAAATCCCAAAATTACATACCCAATTTTAGTGCATCCTTCAGCTTCTCTCGGCTTTGAAATTAACTTGGGGAAGGGAACCATTGTTACCGCAGGTTGTCACTTAACGGCTGAAGTTAGCGTTAATGATCATGTACTGATAAATTTAAATTCAACGATTGGACATGATGTTTCGATCGGAAAATTTTCATGTATAATGCCAGGTGTTCACCTTTCGGGGTTTGTTTCTATTGGCGAATCGGTATTAATAGGAACAGGTGCTTCGGTCTTACAACACTTAACCATTGGTAATTTTGCAAGAGTAGGTGCGGGTTCAATTGTAACTAAAGATGTTGAGGTTGGGAGTACCGTGAAGGGGGTTCCAGCAAGAAAATAAACATGCCCGTGAAAGAGTTCATTCCTGCGTTTCGTTTTTTGGCTATATTCCTTGGGCTTTATCTCGGGTTAAATGTACTCTATGCGTGGTGGATATCGTCATATGAGCGCACGCCTGACCTGGCTACCAACCTTGTAACAAATCAGACTTCATTTATATTAAATTTATTCGGAGAGCAAACCCATACCCGACCCAGATTCGAGGCACCCACCGCGCTAATCGTTAAGGAATCAAGAACTGTATTGCGTGTGTTTGAAGGCTGTAATGGATTAAATGTAATGATTGTGTTTATCTCATTTCTATTTGCTTATCGAGGGAGTTGGAAAAAATTGTTATGGTTTCTCCCGATGGGATTATGCATAATTTATTTAACAAACCTTCTTAGGGTGATCTTGCTTTTCTACGTGGCCGAATATTGGCAAAACTATTTTTATTATGTTCATAAATATTTATTTACAGCTGTTATTTATTTAGTGGTACTTGCTCTGTGGTGGTGGTGGATGCAAATAGTGAGTAGGTTTTCATTTAAGAATTTCCTCCCTTCAGAAAAAAAATGAAGCGCTATTTTATTTTAGGTTTAGCCCTATTACTTATCCTATTGGTGTACCTGTTTCAAAGAGGAAGTTATGCCAATTTATGGAATATGATCGCTTCTGATTTGGTATCCATTAAAAGCCCAAATGGCATTTTTATTTTTAACAGGTGTGTGAGATTAATTTTAAATGATCTGGCTTGTATGGTAATCATTTGGTTTTTCTTTAGGGAGCCAAAATATTTGAAAGCGGCATTTATGGTTTTTCTACTTGAACTATTCGTGGTACTTCCTTTATACTTCATCATTAAGCTAAGTCTGGAAGGAGATTCCGAATTGTCGTCTCCATGGTTATCTCAAATTCACAGGATAATCGTTAATCCCTTGCTCATGTTTCTATTGATGATCGGGTTTGTCTACCAAAGACTTCAATCAGAAAAGTCTTAACTTTATGGTGAATACGCTGAATGACCTACCGAATCCCTCTTTCCTACAATCCAATTGATGTTCCTGCACTCACAAATGTGCTTACCCAATATGAAGGCAAGCATCATAATCAGATAGTTACCGATTTTGAAGGTTCACTATCAGAACTGACAAGCATTCCTCATGTCATTGCGGTTAACTCAGGTACTTCAGCAATCCATCTGGCATTATTGGCGCTTGGTATTGGCAAAGGCGATGTGGTGGTTGCACCAACCTTCACTTATGTTGCCACCATAAACCCAATCATGTACGTAGGTGCAACCCCTGTTTTGGTAGATTGCGAATCTGAATCATGGAATATGGATACTGTTCTTCTGAAGGAGGCAATCAGTTCCCTTAAAAAACGTGGTATTGTGCCAAAAGCTATTATGATTGTGCATACCTATGGAATGCCTGCTAAAATGGATCAAATTCTTGAAATAGCACATGGTGAAGGTATTTCTATTATTGAAGATGCAGCAGAGTCCTTTGGAGCATCCTATAAAGGAAAGATGACAGGCACCCTTGGGAGTATTGGAATCTACTCCTTCAATAATAATAAAGTGGTTACAACCTATGGTGGAGGAGCCTTGATAACTAAAAACGAAAAATTTGCTGAACAGGCCAGGTGGATAGCCTCCCAAGCCCGAGAAAGTAAGCCCTTTTATGAGCACAATACGATAGGATATAATTATTTGATGAGTCCTTTAAGTGCCGCTATGGGTCTTTGTGAAATTCCCAGAATCACAGTTAGAAATGAATCCAGAAGGCGGGTTTTTACCGTATATCAAAACGAGTTGAAGTCCTTTGTGGAATTTCAAACAGAAAATTCTATTAGTTACTCCAACAGATGGTTGTCAACCTTTTTATTTAAAAATAATGATATTAAAGATTTGATTTTCAACTTGTTAATAAAAAATGGAATAGAAACCCGGTATTTATGGAGACCCATGCATTTACAACCTCTATATGGGAAAATGGAAGTTTATTTGAATGGATGCTCAGAAGAATTTTTTAAGAAGGGGTTATGTCTTCCATCCTGTTTTAAAAATGAGGAGCAACAAGCCGAAGTGGTAAGATTGATTAATGGGTTACTAGTAAATGCCTAAGGGGTATCTAACTCAATATTTTAGGGTGAAAAACTGGACTTTTTGCTTATTTTTGTAAATTGAAGAAACCCAAATTGATCATGAGGAGAGTTTATCTGTTGATAACTGGTTTGTTACTTGTAGCAGCATTGTCCTATGGGCAAACAATTCAATCTTCTGGCGCTGGTAGCGGAAACTGGAATGATCCACTTTCATGGTCTCCAAACACGGTTCCAAATTCAGGAAACTCCTCAGCTATAATAATTAATAATGCTCATACAATTACGGTTACCGCTCCAGTAACAATCGATCAAACAACAATCAATTCAGGTGGAGCAGTGATCATTAACACTGGGGTAGTACTTACTTTGGCTAATGGTACTGGTGATGAGATAACGGTAAGCAATGGAGGGACATTAACAATAAATGGCACACTAGCTTTTGGAAGCCCTCCGAATAGAACAGTTGTTGTTAATGGCACAATGAATAATAGTGGTACGTTATCATCAGTTAATGCGGCAAAGCTAACCTTCGGAGCCTCTTCCAATTACTTTCATCAATTTGCAGATGGTGGAGCTATTCCAACGGCAACATGGAATGCAACCTCAACTGTAAACATTGTAGGCTATACATCGGGTAATTCAACTCCACCTTCTGGTTTAAGCCAAAATTTCGGTCATTTTGTCTGGAATGCACCCAACCAAGATAGCCCTATAAGTTTAGGCGGCCTCCCTACTAATATTGCTGGAGATTTTATAGTAAGTGACACTGGGATTGAGGCTTTATTTTACTCACTCTCAGGTGCTGGGGGTACCACGAATATCGGAGGAAATTTTGACATTTCTGGTGGAGTGCTTATTTGGACTTCGGGAGATGCTGGATCCAGTACTATTAATATTACAGGAAGCATGAATATTACAGGAGGATATACGCAGTTAGGGGATGATCAAAACTTAACGATTAACCTAACAGGAAATCTATCTATTGCCGGGGATGTTGATATGTCTGCTACCAGCGCAGTCACAAATATTAATGTTCAGGGAAATTATTCTTTTATTGCAGGCGATATTTTTGTGAATGGGGGGACCGGAAACATCAATTTCACAGGTGCATCTGTTAAGAGCTTCACATCAACATTAACGCCTACCGGCAACGTTAATTATTCTGTTGCATCTTTATCAACATTGGTTCTATCGGGTTCAAATTTTGTTGCAGGGGGTGGGACCTTCATGCTATCAGGCACACTTCAAATTGGATCAACTGATGCAAGTGGCGCTTTGCAAACCGGTACTTCTGGGGGGAATGTCAGGGTTTCGGGGACCAGAACTTATTCTTCAGGCTCTACTATAGTCTATAACGGAACAGGGGCACAATTTATTGGTAATGGTTTTCCATCGGGTGGCGATGTGAATTTGGTTATTAACAATAGCAGCAATGTTACGCTAAGTACCAGTTTAGATATTGTTGCATTGCGAACGTTAACGTTAACTTCAGGAAATATTGTTATTGGTACACAAACGCTCACCATCAATGGTACTGTAACGGGTTCGGGTGGAATTGTTGGTGGACCGTTATCCAATCTTGTGATTGGCGGTACAGGAGCCTTTGGCACGTTAAACTTCAGTGGCACCAATCAACTGTTTAACTTTACAATGAATCGAACGGGTTCAGGGTCAGTGAATTTAGGGGGTAGCCTGACAATTTTAGGAACACTCACCCATACTGAGGGCTCACTTGATTTAGGTTCAAATACCTTAACAATCAGCGGAAACTACAGCAGGAATCTTGGCACCATTGGTGTATCAGCCGCTTCATCGGTAGTTATAAATGGTTCAGGAACCCTTCCTGCCGGAAGTGCTGGGTTATCAGGATCCTCACTTGGCACATTGACCTTAAATCGATCAGGAGCTACATTAAATGTAAGCGCTACAGTGGCTATAGCAAATCTGAATTTATTTTCAGGAATTCTAAATAATGGATCAGGTCTCAGCATAACAACCGGAGGAACAATTACCCGCAATGATCAAGGCTCCATGACAACCGCACCGAATAATATTGCCAATGCTTATAACGTTGTTTACGACATTACTTCCGTTATTTCTACAGGGCCTGAGTTACCGATTAATACGAACACAACAGCCCTTGCCAACTTTACAAAGCAAAATTCAGGTACGCTGGATTTAGTAGGGGACTTAACGGTGAATGGAGTTCTTACCCTTTCAAGCGGCTCGTTTAATACAGGTTCAAATGATGTTGATTTAAAGGGAAACTTTGTTAGCAATGGAGGCTCAACCCTTACATCAAGTAATGTAACATTTTCAGGTACCACGTCAATATCGGGAAGTACCACTCCGGTTTTTGGAAATATTACTATTAGTAGCGGTGGTATTTTGACTCCCACTGCAAATTTCAGGATCAATGGAAATTTGGTGAATAATGGAACACTCAATGCAGGCTCTGCAACTACTACATTTGGTGGAACCACAGTGATCTCGGGTTCAAGTGTCTGTTCGTTTAACAATATTTCAATTGCAGCCGCATCAACCTTAACAGCTCCAACGGGCAATATGAATGTGGCCGGCACATGGAATAATGCTGGTACTTTTAATAGCGGGCCAGCTACCAACACAGTCACGTTTAATGGAACCACTACTTTTACCGGAGCAGGAACGACTCAATTCAGCGGAATAACTATAACAGGAACATTAACCTCTTCATCAACGCTTAGGGTGGCAGGTAACTTTACCAACAACGGAACTTTTAATTCCAATTTAGGAACTCTTTTGTTGAATGGTTCATCAACACAACTCCTTCAGGGTACTACACAAACGAATTTTAACAATATTACTATTTCTAATGTCGGTGGCCCTCCAGGTGTTCGTGTAGCTTCGAATCAAGATATTAGTGGGGTTTTAACCCTTGGTGCAAATGTTACTTTTGATCCTGATGGAGTTTCCGGATCTGTTGTATTTAGATTGAGGTCGTCTGGAGATAATCCAACCGTTGATGCAAGCATTGCGGCATTGCCCGGAGGGGCCACCGTTCAGGGAAGTGTTACTGTGCAGCGTTACATGGCTATAGAGGGCGGAAACAATACACGCATTTACAGGTATATCTCATCTCCAGTTCAATCTGCTCCAGTTTCTCAAATTCAATCTTTCATTCCAGTTACTGGAACTTTTACTGGCGCTAGTTCTTGCTCAGGATGTGGTTCAAGTCAAACATTGTTTAGATATAATGAATCTGACATTACAGGAGACCTAAACACAGGGTATGTAAACTTTCCAGCAGCTACTAATACAGAAATGTTCGCTTCTGGAGTTGGTTATTCAATTTTTGTTCGCGGAAATATTGCACCTGTTTCAACGGCAGGTTCAGCGTTGTACGAGTTAAGGGGTCCAATTTTCTCAGGAAGTGTGAGTCTTCCCGTTAGTTTTACATCTTCTGGCACGCTGGCTAATGATGGCTGGAACTTGGTTGGAAACCCGTACCCCTCTTCTATAGATTGGTTGGCAGCATCAGGATGGACCAAGACAAACATTAATGACGCAATTTATATGCGGGATAATGGTCTTTCATCACCTGTAATAGCCTCTTTTGTTGGAGGGGTTGGGGTTAATGGTGGATCAAGAAATATTGCAGCTGGTCAGGCATTCTTTGTCAAAAGTGATGGCGGGTCACCGGCTTTACAGGTGACAGAAGCCGTTAAGGTTGCTGGTACGCAAACTACTTTTTTTAGGGAAGGAGCAATTCCTGATTTGTTAAGAGTAACTCTGAAAAAAGGCACTACTATGGATGAAACGGCAATTAGATTCCATGAGAATGCAACGGGATCCTTTGATTCTGAGTTAGATGCTTACAAAATGAAGAATTCGGTGTTCAATTTGGCTTCCAAGGTAGGAGAGGTAGCGTATTCCATAAATAGTATACCATCCATTACCTGTTCAAGTTCAATTCAATTAGATATTTCGGACGCGGCAGTAGGCACTTATGAGGTAGATTTATCTGGGATGGATTCATTTGAAGAATCCATGACGATTCAGTTAATGGATCAGTTTTTGAACAGAACAATTGACATTCGACAACAAAACAATTATTCGTTTGAGATAACCGCTGATGCGAATTCAACTGGCAATCGGTTTAAATTAGTTTTCTCATCTTCAACAGACACCTCGATAACTCCACAAGGCAATGACCAACTCTGTATTGGCAATGAATATTCATTTATGCTACCATCCTCAGAGACAGGTGTGAGTTATTACGCATCACTGAATGGAACCACCATTTCTGATAATATTTCTGGAACAGGAAGTTCTATTAATATAGGAATTGATGAATCGAAATTAACTTTTGGTGAAAACACCGTTATGGTGTTTGCTAAGAGAAACTCTTGCGATGCGGTACCATTGGCTCAATCCTTACAGATAAAAGTGGACGAAATTTACACAATACAATCAACCACTGGAGGTACCTCCTGTCAGCCCGGATCGGTTCAGCTTTCAGTATCAGGTTCACCTACCAATGGAACTTATAATTGGTACGAATCACTAAATAGCGCAGAGCCAATTGCGGGCTTTTCGGGAAATGTGTTCCAAACTCCTGTGCTTGCCAAGTCGCGCACCTATTTTGTTGCGGCAGTTAACTCGTTTGGGTGTGAAGGCGAACGGGAAGAGGTAACTGCAGATGTAATTAATTATGATGATGCTGCAATTGAAGAAGTTCAGTATGGAGTAATAAAATCTAATTATTCAACAGGAAATGCTTGGTTCCGGAATGACGTATTGCTTCCGAATGTTACAGGTCAGACGATTCAACTAACGGAATCGGGTATCTATAGACTCGAGGTCACTATTGGGAGCTGCAAGACAACGGATGAATTTGAGTTTGTTGTAACTGGTATAGAAGAGCCAGGAAAAGGTATTGCTCTATATCCAAACCCAGTTGATGATGAACTTCTGATTAACGGATTGGTAAATAGTAAAGCAGTTACTCTTTTGTCGCCAACAGGAAGCCAATTAAACCACATAGAGTTAAGAGGTCAGTCCTCAGTTAAAATCAATATGAAGGGGTACTCCTCTGGTTTATACCTGATAAAGGTAATAGGCACCAATAAGTCAATTTCCACCTATAAGATTATGAAGCGATGAGATTAAATCCAGTCTATAGAATCGTAATATTTATTGGCATAAATCTGCTAATCGCTTTCGTGGCAAATGCTCAGCCTGGCGATCCAGGTGGAGATCCGGATGTTCCAATATCTGGAATTGAAATACTTATTGCATTGGGCAGTATTTTAGGAATAAAAAAACTGATTGCAAGAAAGAAATCGAATTAATCTTATGACCAAGTGAAAAGTTTTCCGGTATTGCTCCGAAGACTAAAAATTCTTCCTCGTTGGGTCATTATACTCATTGACTGTTCGTTCATACTTTTTTCGACTTTAACAGGTTATCTACTAAGGTTCAACTTTTCTGTTTCTGACTTAGTGGATAATCATTTTCAACAAGGAATTTTAATTTATACAACTTGTGGTTTTTTGTCTATAATAGCAACTGGCAGTTATCGCGGAATTATTAGATATACTGGATTGCAGGATGGGGTGCGTATTTTTTTTATGCTGCTCCTAAATGTCGCATTGGTCATTGCAATTAATTTAATAACGAGGGTTACAGGTGGCTCGTACATTATTCCACTCTCGGTAGTTTTTATTAGTCTATTGTCTTCTTTCCTTTTTCTATTTAACTATAGGTTATTAGTCAAGTATATTTTTACATACTACAGGAATGCAATCATAAAAAAGTCTCGTGTATTAATTTTTGGTGCTGGACAAACTGGGATAATTACACGGCATGTAATTGACTCAACTCCTCGCATGCAGATAGTTGGATTTATGGAAGATAATGCTAATAAAATTGGCAAGGTAGTAGACGGCACTAAAATTTATGATGCACGAAAGGATAATTTGGATCATTATTTTGATGAACTCAACATTGATGAATTAATTATAACGGTTAGGGATATCTCTTTAGAGCGAAAGAATGAATTAGTAGATGCCTGCTTAAGGAATAAAGTAAAAGTTAGGACAGTACCCCCAGTTGAAAAATGGGTTGGTGGTGAATTGAGCATTAGCCAGATTAGAGAAATAAATATTGAAGAGCTGTTAGGAAGGGAGGCAATTCAACTTAATAACCCGAACATAATAAATGATATCAAGGGTAAACGAGTGTGTATTACCGGTGCCGCAGGGTCGATAGGAAGTGAATTAGTACGTCAGGTTGCGTCTTACTCACCAGAGAGAATAATTTTGATAGATCAGGCGGAATCACCTTTGTATGAGATTGAACGTGAAATAAAGGGAAGATCCAGTATTAGAGTAATACCTTATTTGGCGGATATTACTAATATTCAAAGGATATCTTCCATTTTTGAAGAAAATAGGCCTGAAATCATTTATCATGCTGCAGCCTATAAACATGTTCCCTTAATGGAAGGAAACCCAAGTGAAGCTATTCATTGCAATATTCTCGGCACAAAAAATTTAGCAGACTTGGCAATCAAACATAAGGTGAGGAAGTTTGTCATGATTTCAACTGATAAGGCAGTAAATCCAACAAATGTCATGGGTTGCTCTAAACGTATCGCAGAAGTTTATGTGCAAGCATTGAATAAAAAACTCCAAGACGAAGGAAAGTATACAACAGCCTTTGTAACCACTCGTTTTGGTAACGTGTTGGGGTCTAATGGTTCTGTAATACCATTATTCAAAAGCCAAATATCAAGCGGTGGACCTGTGACGGTTACTCATCCAGAGGTGACCCGGTTTTTTATGACAATACCAGAAGCTTGTCAATTGGTTTTAGAGGCGGGAACTATGGGAAAGGGCGGAGAGGTGTTTGTTTTTGACATGGGAAAGCCTATTAAGATTGTTGATCTGGCTCGCAAGATGATTCTTTTATCTGGAATGCAGCCTGGTAAGGATATTGAAATCGTTTTTTCTGGTTTGAGAGAAGGTGAAAAACTTTATGAGGAACTACTAAATCAATCTGAAGATACAATACCGACACATCATCATAAGATTTTAATAGGCAAGGTAGAGGCTTATTCTTATGAAGAAATTAATAAATACATTGAATTATTTTTTGATTTGGTAAATGATAAAAATGAGTTAAAAATGGTTGCCTTGATGAAAGAATTAATTCCTGAATTTAGAAGTAATTATTCTAGATATGAAATATTAGATAAGGGCACTGTGTGAGGCTACCTCCTAAAACCTCCTCTTTTATTGTATCTATAAAAGGCACTTCTTTTTTTGCTGTATGTTCTTCCGCTACCGTTTCCACCAAAATCCCATGGAAGGTAATATTCCACTTTCAAATTAAGTAAAAAATAACCGTCCTCGCCACTTGGATTACCACGTTGTGTACCTGCAGGTGCGGCCGTCAAGCCGAGCTCAGGTCTCCTATCTGATAATGCAAATGCAATTGGATCAGAAAAAGGAGCAGATCCAAGATGAACTGTGCTTACATCATCCAAATAGTCAGTGAAAGTTTTTCTGTAGCCACCTTCAAGAGCAATATTAAAATTAGGACCGGCTTTTAACCTCGCGCCTAATCCAAATGGAATTACCAAGGCAATTCGACTATAGTCGGCTCCTTCTGTATTTAAAGGCTGCAAAGCATATTTTTTACCCTGATATTCAGCTTTAGGATTAAAGTAGATAAATCCAACTCCTCCAAAACCGTAAACATTGAAGTAAGGTCTTCTATAGTAACGATTTCCGTTAGGTAATAGATTAAAAGCACCGGTAAATCCAACTTCCACATTGTTAGATTTAAAGGATAGATTCCTTTTTTTACGACTTCCATCATCTGCCTTTGAGTCATCACCCTCTAAAGTAAACCAAGTAATTTCGGCACGAGCACTTATTCTGGGAGTAAAATAATATTGTAATCCTGCATTGATATTAGGTTTTGCGTCAATATAGTCACCAGGATTAGCCAATTCCCCAAAATAGGTAGACGTTCCTGTTCCTACTACTAAAATTGCTGATCGATCCTTCCTGATCGCATAAAAACTTTGTGCAATGGAGACTTGAGCAACAAGTATGAGTAATGCCAAGACAATTAAATTCCTCATAGGTACCTTTAAACCACTAATTTAGGCATTTTCAAGTAACTAACCCAACCTATGACAACACATCAGTTATTTTCTGAGCTGCATCTTTTAAAAGAATAGCTGAAAACACCTTTAATCCTGATTCCTGGATGATTTTGGCTCCTTCTTCGGCATTTGTCCCTTGGAGTCGAACAATAATCGGTACTGGAATATTTCCTACCTTTTTGTAGGCTTCAACAACTCCACTCGCCACCCGGTCGCAACGAACAATGCCACCAAAAATATTGATTAGAATTGCCTTTACGTTAGGATCTTTCAGGATAATTCTAAATCCAGCTTCAACAGTCTCCGCATTAGCACCACCACCCACATCCAGGAAATTTGCGGGCTCACCACCCGAGAGCTTAATAATATCCATGGTAGCCATGGCAAGGCCGGCTCCATTTACCATGCAACCAACGTTTCCATCTAACTTCACATAGTTTAAGCCAGATTTACCTGCTTCTACTTCGAGAGGGTCTTCCTCTGATATGTCTCTTAATTCTTCTAAATCCTTATGGCGATACAAAGCATTGTCATCTAGGTTTACTTTGCCATCCACAGCAAGGATTTTATTATCAGAAGTTTTAAGCACAGGATTTATTTCAAACATGGAGGCATCCAAACCAATGTAAGCTGTATAAAGAGAGTTTACAAACTTTACCATCTCTTTAAAAGCATTGCCCTCAAGCCCCAATGCAAATGCTATCTTACGGGCTTGGAAGGGTTGCAATCCAATAGTAGGGTCGATCCATTCTTTAACAATTTTTTCAGGATGAGTTTCAGCAACTTCTTCAATGTTAACGCCACCTTCGGTTGAAGCCATGATCACAGGTTTACTGGTAGCGCGATCAAGCAAGATACTCATGTAGTATTCCTTTGGCTCGTGTTCGCCTGGGTAATAAACATCCTCAGCAATCAGGACTTTATTAACCTTTTTACCGGCAGCACCCGTCTGAATAGTAACTAGCGTTCCGCCTAGTATAGCCTTAGATTTTTCAAAAACTTCATCAAAACTTTTGGCGAGTACAACACCCTTGGAGCCTGTTTCTTTAACAGTTCCTTTTCCACGACCACCTGCATGGATTTGAGATTTTACCACGAACCACTTTGAACCTGTTTCAACTCCGATTTCCTTTGCAGCAGCAACTGCTTTATCAGGAGTATCGGCAACGATGCCACGTTGCACAGCAACTCCAAATTTTTTAAGAATGTCTTTAGCCTGATATTCGTGGATGTTCATAGATATTAATTTTGGAAGCAAGCTACTTTTTTTAAACCTTTAATTCAAGAATTTAATAAATACTCATGTTAAGAGCAGAAGGGTTAACAAAAGCGTATCGTGCGCTTCAAGTGTTAAAAGGTGTTGATATAGAAATTGGCAAAGGGGAGGTCGTCTCCATTGTTGGTGCATCGGGTGCTGGAAAAAGTACGTTACTTCATATTTTGGGCACCCTCGACAAACCTGATAGTGGTAAGGTTAATCTCAACGGAAAGGACATATTCTCTCAAAATTCAAGAGATTTAGCTGATTTTAGGAATAAGAATTTAGGCTTTGTATTTCAGTTTCATAACCTGCTTCCCGAGTTTTCGGCTCTGGAAAATGTGATGATCCCGGGATTCATTGCTCGAACAAATGAAAGCAAGTTAAAAGCTAGAGCCTTTGAGTTACTGACTACCCTCGGTCTAAAAGACAGAGCTCAACATAAACCTTCAGAGCTTTCGGGCGGAGAGCAGCAGCGCGTGGCCGTGGCTCGTGCTTTAATAAATGATCCTGTTTTGATTTTTGCTGATGAACCAAGTGGAAACCTGGATTCAAATAATGCTAAGGATTTACACGAGCTGTTTTTCAAACTTCGAACTGATTTTGGACAAACTTTTGTGATCGTTACCCACAATCAGGAGTTTGCGGCTATGACTGATCGAAAGCTAGAAATTAAAGATGGCAGAATGGTGGTGTAATTAGACTGATCAATTAATTGTGCAATGTCAATTGTGCATCAACTAATTCTTCCACCTCAACGTTGCCTTTTTGATTGATTGAAGTTAACGTGACTAATTTGGTCTCATTAATTAACAATGGATCGTATTTAGCTGCCACCCGAATATAGTTTTCGGTAAATCCATGCATCAAACCTTCTTCAACGTCATTTTCAAATAAAACAGTGAAAGATTTGTTGAGATTGTTTTCGTAGAATGCTCTGCGCTTTTTATCGGATAGGATATGAATCATGCGCGACCGTTCATTTCTGATTTTCATGGGTATCGAATCAGGTAGCGTTGCGGCCAATGTATTCTCCCGTTCGGAATAAGTAAATACGTGCAGGTAAGAAACGTCTAACTCATTTAAGAATTGATAGGTTTCTAGAAAATGCTCATTAGTCTCACCTGGGAATCCAACAATCACGTCTACCCCAATGCAACAATCTGGCATCAACGATTTGATTTTATCAACACGACTTGCATATAGCTCGCGCTGATACCTTCTGCGCATTTGTTTCAAGATTGCATTAGATCCTGATTGTAAAGGAATATGAAAATGAGGAACAAACCGTTTTGACCGACTCACAAACTCAATGATCTCATCAGTAAGTAAGTTAGGTTCAATCGATGAAATCCTAAATCGCTCAATGTTTTCAATGTCATCTAGTTCCTTGATCAGATCAATAAACCGTTCTTCCCGGACTCCATTTCGCAATCCAAAATCTCCGGTATTAACCCCCGTGAGAACAATTTCCTTTACACCAGTTGCAGCTATCTCATTTGCATACTTTACTAAATTAACAATACTATCACTTCGGCTTGAGCCGCGCGCAAGGGGTATTGTGCAAAATGAGCATGAGTAATCACAACCGTCTTGAACTTTTAAAAAAGTGCGAGTGCGATCATGTATTGAGAAGGAAGTATTAAAAGTATCAACTTCTTTAATATCAGAAGCGAAAACAGTTGGTTGTGCAGGGCGAACAAACCCATCTAACAATTCAACGAGTTGAAATTTTTCAGCAGCACCCAACACGGCATCAACACCCGGAATTTCTGAAATTTCTTTAGGTTTAAGTTGGGCATAGCAACCAATAATTGCAACGTAGGCATCTGGAGAAATTCCTCTCGCTTCTCTAACAATCTTCCGACATTTCTTATCAGCATTTTCAGTGACTGAGCAGGTGTTAATAATAAAGATGTCGGGCTGATCTGTAAAGTCAACTTTTAGGTACCCCTTCTCCTCAAATTTTCTTGAAATGGTGGAGGTTTCAGAGTAATTGAGTTTACAGCCCAGCGTATAGAATGCTACTTTCTTCATAAACTTTGCTGCAAAGGTAAATATTTTGTAGGTTTTTAAGAGATCGATTTATTCAATTATGGCCCGTTCAAGCTCTTTAATTTTGTGTGTTAACTCATTATCAACCGAATCAAATTCTTTAGCCGATTTAAGTTGTGTATGTACACTTATATAGAACTTAATCTTTGGCTCTGTCCCTGAAGGTCGAACGGAAATCTTAGTTCCATCCTCCAGGTAAAACTGAATCACATCGGATTTAGGTAAAGTAATAGTAGAATCAGATTTTGTAAGTACATTTTTCTCAACACTTGTTTTATAGTCAAGGATGCGAACAATTTCCTTTCCTGCTATTTGAGTAGGAGGTGAGTTTCTAAACTTCTCCATCATCTTCTTTATTTCCTGTTCGCCTTCAGCTCCTTTTCTTACCAGATTCACTAGTCCTTCTTTATAAAAACCAAAGTCGACATACATTTGAACCAACCAGTCATACAGGGTGTGGCCTTCATCTTTAGCTGAAGCTGCCAGAGCAGCAAAGAATGCACATGCAGAAACTGCATCTTTATCACGAACAAAATCGCCCACCATGTAGCCGTAACTTTCTTCACCTGCAGCAACAAACGTTTTCTTGCCCTCCATTTTACCCATGAGTTCCGCAATGTATTTGAATCCAGTAAGGGTGTTAAAACATTCAATGCCCATTTTGGATGCAATGGTATCAACCAATTCTGTTGTTACGATTGTTTTTGCGATGTATCCATTTTTCTTTTCTTCATCACTTAAATTTTTCATGATGAACCACATCATTAAACTAAAGGCTTGATTTCCGTTTAGTAAAAAATAGTTACCTGATTTATCCTTAATACCAATACCAACTCTGTCAGTGTCTGGATCTGTGGCCATCACCAATTCGGCATTTACTTCTTTTGCTTTTTTAAGCGCTAATTCCATAGCCGATTGTTCCTCTGGATTGGGAGATTGAACGGTTGGAAAATTGCCGTCTGGTTCGGATTGTTCATTTACAAGAATCAGATTAGTAAATCCTAACTTCGATAGACATTCCGGCACCATAGTAATACCAGCTCCATGTAGACTAGAATACACGAGAGGAATTTCATGCTGTCGTTTGATGCTCTCCTTGGCGGGAATTAAACGATTTACATTGTTATAGTAGGCTTCTTCTACTTCTTTACTGATTCTGCTAATTTTAGAAGCGTCACTCTGGAAGTTAATATTTTCGTATCCACCGATGGCGTTAACCTCATCAATCACATTTTTATCATGGGGTGGAACGAGTTGCGCACCATCCGACCAATAGGCTTTGTAGCCATTATATTCTTTAGGATTATGTGAAGCAGTGATCACAACTCCAGAATCGCATTGAAGATGGCGAATGGCAAAGGATAGCAGTGGGGTGGGCCTTAGTTCAGGGAATAAGTAAACAAAAATTCCGTTGGCAGAGAAAACATCGGCAGTAACTTGAGCGAACAATGCGCTGTTGTTTCGGCAATCGTAGGCAATAGCCACTTTAATTTCCTTACCGGGAAGGGATTTCTTTAAATAATTAGCAAGGCCTTGCGTGGCAGCACCCAACGTATATTTATTCATACAGTTTGAGCCTACACCCATAATTCCTCGCAAGCCACCAGTTCCAAATTCTAATTCTTTGTAAAAACTGTCGATTAGTTGTTTAGGGTTAGCGTCTGCCAGTAATTTTTTAATTGAATCTTTCGAATCAGTATCAACAACCGGACTGTTAAGCCATGTGTTAGCTCTGGCTATTGATTGCGCAAGTAAATCCATCAGTAATATTAAATAAGGTTAATGTTATTATAGGTTGCCGCGTAAGCCCTGTTCCAATTCTATGGCTTCGAAGAGTGCTTTAAAGTTCCCCTTACCAAAAGACTTGGCACCATTTCGTTCTATGATTTCAAAGAAGAGGGTAGGGCGATCTTGAATTGGTTTGGTAAAAATCTGAAGGAGGTAACCCTCTTCATCACGATCAATAAGGATATTTAGTTTTTTTAAAGCCTGAAGATCTTCATTAATGTGACCTACACGATCAAGTACATCGTCATAATAGGTGTCTGGTACGCGAAGGAATTCAACACCGCGTTTACGAAGTTCTCCTACCGTAAAAATAATATCGTCAGTAGCAATGGCAATATGTTGAACACCGGCACTATGATAGAAATCTAAGTACTCTTCTATTTGTGACTTCTTTTTACCTGCTGCTGGTTCGTTAATTGGAAACTTGATGTATCCGTTGCCATTCGAAACAACTTTCGACATCAATGCACTGTATTCAGTTGAAATATCTTTATCATCGAATGTGATTAAAAGCTTAAATCCCATCACGGTTTCGTAAAAATTAACCCACCGATTCATTTGACCGAGCTCTACATTCCCCACACAATGATCGATGTATTTTAATCCGATGGGATTTACCTGCACATTACTTTTTACAGAAACAAAACCTGGCATAAATACGCCCTTATAATTCTTACGCTCTACAAAGGTATGTATCGTTTCTCCATAGGTTTGGATAGAGGCCATTGTAATCTCACCAAATTCATCTTTGATTTTTCTCGGTTCATCAACGGGTTGGGCTCCACGCGAAGTTGTCTCATGAAAAGATTTAGTGGCATCATCAACCCAAAGCGCAAGTACCTTTACACCATCACCATGCTTTTTGACATGATCTGAAATAATAGAATCTGGTTGCAAACTGGTAGTTAAAACAAATCTTATTTTATCCTGCTTCAGTACATAGGAACATCGATCCTTTAAACCAGTTTCTGGTCCGGCATAGGCAATCAATTCAAACCCTAAGCAGTGCTGATAATATAAGGAAGCTTGCTTTGCATTTCCTACATAAAATTCAATATGGTCAGTTCCGTTGATGGGTAGAAAGTCCTGTGTCATAATGCGGTAATGTTGAATCGCCAAAATTAATCAATCTTGGAGTTTTAATTTAGCCCTCATTTCCATAAACTTGACATAAAATAGCATTGATATGGAAGTAAAAGATCTTGATACAGCAATACAAGAAATTGCAATTCGAAGAAATGAGTTAAGCAAAATCGATTATAACAATCCTAAATACGATGATCTGGAAGAAGAGCTTCACGATTTGGAAGATTCAATTCAAGTAAAGTTTGGAGAATATTTGGAAGATGTCTTGCAAGATATTCATGATGAGTTTTGTCCGGATACAGATGTATTATATCCGATCGCCTACTTTGCCAAATCATATATCGTAAGTGGAAAAAACGAATTTTCGGTAGGTCCTAAAGAAGGTGTGTACGTAGAAGTGGATTCCATGCCTGGTAAGGAAACTAAATTAGCAATTGTTCCTGGACCCCTTAGAATAATTTTGAATGAAGGCAATGGCCAGCAAAAGGTTGTTTGGACGGCTAAATCATGAAACGACTAAGTATAATTATTCTGTTTGTATCAACCCTGTCGGGCTACTGCCAAACAAAATTTACAGAGCGTATTGGTGGTCACGTGTTTAAGATGAACCTTCCTGATTATATGGTTAAAACATATGAATTGAATGATGTTGCATCTATTCAGTATCAGAGTACCACCAAAGAAGCATATATCATTGTGATTGATGATGCAAAGGATCAATTAGAGTCCCTTGGAATTAAATTCACTGACTCTCAAAACTTCTTAGACGAATTCATTAAAGATTATAAGGTTGAAAATGAAAAAAGAGCCTTAAAAAATGCTATCCAATTTAAAGCAAATGGAAATGATTGTTCGCAAGTAGAATTGTATTGGACTGAGGAAGAGACAGATTTTTTTATGCTGATTACAGCGGTAGAATCAAAAACTCATTTCTACAAAATTCTAAACTGGACAATTTTAGATAATGCAGAGTTACTAAAAAAGGATTTCCAGACGATTTCCAAAAGTCTTAAGGACTAAGATTAATATCCTAACTTCGTTCTAACCTTATCCAAAACTTTTTTTGCAATTATTGTAGCCTTCTCTTCGCTTGCTTTAAGCTTTCTCTCCAGTTCATCAGGATTACTCATATAGAAATTGAAAGCCTCTCTTTCTTTCGAGTATTTTTCAACGATTAGCTCGAATAATTCCTGCTTTGCATGACCATATCCAAAATTCCCTGCCAGGTATTTTTGTCTTAGTGCTTCTGTTTGAGCTGATGTTGCAATTAGTTTGTAGATCGCAAACACATTATCGGTATCAGGATTCTTAGGAGCTTCAACAGGTGTGCTATCAGTGACGATCGACATAACTTGTTTGCGCAAATCCTTATCACTAACAAAAATGTCAATTATATTTCCGTACGACTTACTCATTTTTTGCCCATCTGTTCCTGGCACCGTCATCACATCTTCTTCAATCTTTGCTTCAGGAAGCACAAAGGTTTCGCCATATTGATTATTAAATGAGCTTGCAATGTCGCGCGCCATTTCTAAATGCTGACGTTGATCTTTCCCGACTGGAACAAAGTTGGCATCATATAAAATAATGTCTGCGGTCATCAACACAGGGTAGGTAAATAGGCCTGCATTAACATCCGATAGTTTATCAGCCTTGTCTTTGAATGAATGCGCATTGGCAAGCATTGGAAAAGGGGTGAAGCAATTCAAATACCAGGTGAGTTCGCACACCTCAGGAATTCTGCTTTGGCGATACAGAAGATTTTTTTCAACATCAAATCCGAAAGCAAGCCATGCGGCTGCTACTGCCTGCACGTTGGCTATTCGCTGCTTGGCATCCTTAATGGTTGTTAGTGAGTGAAGATCAGCAATAAAAAAAAATGATTCATTGCCAGGCTCATGCGAAAGACGAATGGCGGGTATGATTGCTCCCAATAAATTTCCTAAATGTGGCTTCCCACTGCTTTGTATTCCTGTTAAGATTCGTGCCATAGGTGCAAAGAAAATGAAAGAATTTCAAAAGTTGTGAGTAAGCAGTACCTTTGTGCAATGAAGTTTAGAGTTTTTTCTTTTTTAGTTCTAGTGGGATGTGTGCGGGCTTATGGGCAATTGTCTGAACCCCTTCAATTCACTGAAAAGACACACGACTTTGGGGAAATTATTGAAGCTGATGGGGCCGCAGTTTACGAGTTTACATTCACCAACAATAGTGTTCGTCCGGTTAAGATTTTAACGGTACAAGCTTCCTGTGGATGCACTACGCCCGGTTGGTCCAAGGAACCTATCGCGATTGGTAAAAATGGGTTTATCAAAGCTAGTTTTGATCCTAAAGGTCGTCCTGGGTATTTCAATAAAACACTAACGGTAACAACTGATCATGATCGTAATCCCATCGTTCTCCAAATTAAAGGAATGGTGGTTGACAAGCGATCGGACAAGACGACTACGCTGACTGCTGCAAATGGCGCACTACGATTTAAGAATAGTTCTTTTAATCTCGGTAAGCTTTATCTGAACAAACCAGCAGAAACTCAACAATTCGATGTGCGTAATGCCAGCGAATCTGTAATTAAATTTACCCAGGTAGATGCACCCGAGTACATAAAGATTATAACTCCAGATTCACTCAATGCAGGTGCAAATGGCTTAATAAAGATCACTTACGATGCTTCGAAGCGAAACGAGTATGGATTTCTTTCTGATAAGATAAATCTTCATACAACCGATGCTCAAAATCCAATCAAGTCATTTTCTATTTACACCACGGTGGAGGAATATTTTCCTACAGCCAGTCCTGAGGTAATAGCCAAAGCTCCGGCTCTTCTGATCTCAAATTATGCAATAGATTTTGCGCGGGTGAGAAAGGGTACAAAAGTCGAAAACTCAATACCCTTCCAGAACAAAGGAAAAACAAACTTGGAGATCAGAAGCGTTCAAAGCAATTGTTCTTGCGTGATTGCAACAACAGATAAGAAAACGATCAAGCCAGGCGAGACTGCTCAGGTAAAGATTACTCTTATTACCGAAGGAAGAATGGGAACTCAAAACAAAGCGGTCACTATTTACTCAAATGATCCGCGAAATCCCGTTCAGCGAATCACCTTGAGCGGATACATTGAAGATTAGGACTTTGTAAGGTGCTTTGCAATGATGGCTGCGGCATGACCATCGCCATACAATCCTTCTTGAATTTTTAGGGTCTTATTATAATTTGCTTTAGACTTATCGATTATATTTTTTTTACTTGCACCTGCGAGGGTATTTGCGCCTACTTCAACCAACTCAACCCATTCTGTTTGATCGCGTAAGGTGATACAAAACTTACTAAAGAAGTAGGCTTCCTTTTGCAGGCCGCCACTATCGGTCATAACCATGCTGCAATTTTTTAACAAAGCAAGCATATCGAAATATCCAACGGGATCAATCACGTGGGCGTTCAATTTTATTCCCTGTGAGGAAAGAAATGATTTCGTTCTGGGATGAAGCGGTAAAACAATTTTTACTTGCTGGTTGATTTCATTGAAGGCCTCACAAATTTCTTTTAGTCGCGCGGGATCATTTGTGTTTTCTGCCCGGTGTAAGGTTGCAAGTACAAAAGGCTTGCCTTCCAATTTTTCTTTTTGAAGAACCGTTGCATTGGTTTCTATTTTGGATTGATAGAATTGAACGGCATCATACATCACATCACCTGATAGAACAATTTTGCAATCAATATTATTATAGCCCTCTGCATCAAGATTTTTGATTGCCGCAGTGGTAGGGCAGAAGAGTAAAGAACTGATACGATCGGTTAAAATGCGATTTACTTCTTCAGGCATTTTCATTTCGAAACTTCTCAGTCCGGCTTCAACATGAGCAACAGGAATATGTAATTTAGAGGCTGCTAGGGCACCTGCCAGTGTTGAATTAGTGTCGCCATACACCAGCACATAATCTGGTTTTTCTTTAAGAAGGACTTCTTCAATTTTCTCAAGCATGCGGCCTGTCATGGCGCCATGATTAAGTCCGCTAATCTCAAGATTATAATCGGGGGTTGGTATCTCCATCTCATCGAAGAATACTTGGCTCATGTTGGTATCAAAGTGTTGACCGGTGTGAACGATCACTTCATCAATACCAGATTTCTTTAACTCGCGGGAAACAACGGCAGCTTTTACGAATTGAGGGCGCGCACCAAGGATTGTAGTTACTTTCATCAAACAAACGCTGGTATTCCAGTAATGTGGTTTCCTAAAATTAATAAGTGGATGTCATGTGTTCCTTCATAGGTAACAACCGATTCTAAATTCATCATGTGGCGCATGATTGGATATTCTCCTGTAATACCCATGCCGCCATGTATTTGGCGAGCTTCACGCGCAATTTCCAATGCAAGATTTACACTGTTTCGTTTCGCCAATGAAATTTGGGCAGTAGTTGCTTTGCCTTCATTCATCAAAACACCCAATCTCCAATTGAGCAATTGCGTTTTAGTAATCTCTGTAAGCATCTCCGCTAATTTCTTTTGAATCAATTGAAACGACCCAATCGGCTTTCCGAACTGAATGCGTTCAATTGAATATCGTCTGGCGGAGTCGTAACAATCCATAGCAGCACCCAACGCGCCCCAGGCAATTCCATAGCGAGCTGAGTCCAAGCACATCATAGGGGCGCCTAATCCATTTTTGCCGGGCAGTAAATTTTCTTTAGGAACTTTTACATTATCAAAAACTAATTCGCCTGTAGTGCTTGCGCGCAAGGACCATTTGCCATGTGTTTCAGGTGTTGAAAATCCTGCCATGCCACGCTCAACAATTAATCCATGAATTCTTCCCGCTTCGTTCTTTGCCCAAACAACGGCAACATCGGCCTTAGGTGAATTTGAAATCCACATCTTAGCACCATTCAAAAGATAGTGGTCACCCATATCTTTAAAATTAGTTACCATGCCACTGGGATTCGAACCGTGATCGGGCTCGGTTAATCCGAAGCAACCTAACCATTCACCACTGGCTAGTTTAGGCAAATACTTTTTGCGCTGCTCTTCACTTCCAAACTTATGGATAGGATACATCACCAAAGAACCTTGAACAGATGCAGTACTTCGCATACCCGAATCGCCACGTTCAATCTCCTGCATAATGATTCCGTACGAGATGTAATCCAATCCACCACCACCATACTCTTGAGGAATGGTAGGACCAAAGGCTCCGATATCACCAAACTTTTTTACAATCTCATAAGGAAACAATGCCTGCTGCGCCCAATCTTCTATGTAAGGAGAGATTTCGCGTTTAACAAAATCGCGAATAGAACTTCGAATAAGTTTATGTTCTTCCGTAAGCAAATCATCGAGCAAATAGAAATCAGGATTCTCGTATCGATCTTGCTTGAGTGATTTTTTTACGCTGGTTTTGGTAGTGTTGGCAGACATATTTGGGATATTGTTTTGAATGGGTCAAATTTACGTAAGTATTAACAATTCTATGGACAAATCTTCTTTGGATCCGGCCCTTATCGAGCAGCTAAAAAAGCTTCAACAAAAGTATGCGGTGATGGGGCAGGATTTATCTTCCTACCTTGATGGCTTACTTTATTCGGATTATTTAACCTACTGGGATTATATCCATCTTGACACTTTGTTAAGTCTTCAAAATCCCAAAACCCAATTCCCCGATGAGAAAGTTTTTATTCTGTATCATCAGATTACTGAGCTGTATTTTAATTTGATCCTTTGGGAGATTGAACAAATTGCTGAGAAAGAAGGTATAGAAGAACCATTTTTTATTGCCCGATTGGATCGAATCATTCGATACTTCCAATTATTGGAGAATTCTTTTTCAGTGATGGTGGAAGGTATGGAAAAGGATCAGTTCTTGAAGTTCAGAATGTCTCTTTTGCCGGCATCGGGGTTTCAATCAGCTCAATATCGGTTAATAGAAATTTGTTGTACCGACATGGTAAACCTGGTTCACGTTGAGTTTCGAGAATCTATGATGGAGTACAGTGATATTGAACAGCAAGTATCACATCTGTATTGGCGAAGTGGCGCAACAGAGTTAGCCTCAGGCAAAAAGACGCTCACACTTCAGCAGTTTGAAGAAAAGTACATGAAGACTTTTATGGATACAGGCATGAAGTATCGCACTAAAAATCTCAGAAAAATTTATCATGAAAATTTCCCAACATCACCAGAAGTAATTAAGCGGCTGCGTGAATTGGATATGTTGTCAAACGTGCTGTGGCCGTTGGCTCATTTGCGATCTGCAGGACGTTACCTGCATCGCGATCCTGATGACATTAAAGCAACGGGTGGTACCAATTGGCAAAAATATTTGCCCCCACGTTTCCAACGAATTATGTTTTATCCTGAACTGTGGAGTGCGCAAGAAAAAGAGGAATGGGGTAAAGCGGCAGTTGCCAAGGCGTTCTCATAAGAATCTCTCAAAGTTTAATTAATTTGGGGTTGCAGTTTTTCCATGAAGAACATTGTCATCATTAGTTTATTATTAGTTCCGGTTGCCCTCAATGCTCAGGGGGTAACACGCTACTCTTATCATGACGCTGACAAAAAAAACATAAAGGAAGTTTATCAGGTTAAAGATACCATTCAAAACATTTTGAATGGCCCTTACATTTCATACTTTCTTAACGGACATATTGAATCCAAAGGGCAATTTGTAAATAATGAAACTTCGGGTGTTTGGGATTTTTACTATGAAACGGGTAATATAAAAATGCGAGGCATCCTTCGGCAAAATTCCAATTATGGAATGTGGCAATACTTTTATGAAAATGGGAAGAAAAGTATGGAAGGAATCATTAACAATAAATTACGGGAAGGACTTTGGAAAATTTATTATGAAAGTGGTGACTTAAAAGAGAGCGGTGCGTATGTTGATAACAAGCGCGAAGGTGTGTGGAAGACTTTTTTTGAAGATGGAGTACTTCGTGGCGAAATCGACTATTCTAATGATCATGGTCGCTACACGGAATACTACCATTCGGGAAAAGTTCTTGCCGAAGGCCCGCGTGTAGGTGCCCGAAATGCGGGACATTGGCGTTACTTCACTGAAGATGGAGTATTAGAGAGTGAAGGGGATTATATCAGTGGCAGGAGAAATGGCGAATGGAAACATTACTATTCATCTGGAAAAATTTCATCTGAAGGTCATTATGAAAATGATGAACCAACTGGTGAATGGAAATATTATTTTGAAGATGGAACAATAAGCTCTTCAGGACGATTTGTTGGTGGAAAGAAAAACGGATACTGGAGCGTACATGAGCCTGGTGGTAAACTAAAAAGTGAGATTACGTACCAGGCGGGCAGTGGCGAGTATCGGGAGTATTATCCATCGGGTAAATTAAAAGTGAAGGGCCTTATTCAAAACGATATGAGTGAGGGGCTTTGGAATTATTATTTTGAAGATGGCAAATTAGAAGGGGAATGTAAGTTTATGGAAGGCAAGGGTACGTACTCAGGATATTTTCCTTCCGGCTCGCTGCAAACAAAAGGAACCATTGAAAACAATTTACGTGTAGGCACGTGGGAGTTATATGAAGAGGATGGAAAATTGTCGGGTTACTATAAACCCATTTATGAAAACAATAAATTGGCTAATGAAATAAATTCGTTGGCCAAAGCACAAAGCAAGGCAAATGCAACAGTAGCAAAGAAGGGATTTTACTACTTTAACCCTCAGTATTCAGAGTATAAAGGGGTAATCGTTCAGGGAAATCCAGCGTTTTCATTTATTGGTTCCATGCCTTTTGGCATTGAATTCTACAACGAAGAACGGCTTGGGCATGAGTTTGGGTTTGAAGCCATTCGTAATCCTTTTTATACAGCGGATTCAGATGTGCCTAAAGATGAAGTATTCAATCGAGGTTATGCAATTTCTGTGAAGCAGAAGTTTTATAATCCAATTAAAACGGGCATGTGGTACTTTGCCCAGGAAATTCGTTTTACTAACCTCAGCTATTTTTCTAACATTGATTTTCCATTGGCCCCTGGTAGTTTGTTAACAGCCAGTGCTTCGGAGCAGCGCGCAGAGTATGGTGTTTTGTTGGGTGGCAGACTCATGCAAAAGAATGATGGCGATGGATTTACCATTGAGGGATTTATTGGGTATGGGATTGGGTATCGTATTTTTGATGTAGAGCCACTCTTTGAAACCGTATTTGAAACTGTTAGCCAGAAAAAGCTGTCACAATCTTTTCGAATCGGACTAAACTTCGGGTATTCGTTTTCATTTGATGGAAGACGGTAATTCTAGGGTAGTAAGCAGTAGACAGTAATCAGTTTTCATTACATTACTGCCTACTGAAATCTGTGCTACTGCCGACTTTTAAGTTTGAAGGGATAAATACCTTTCCGTAATATGAACAAGACAATAGAACTACAGTTAAATCCACAAGAAGCTTTTGATGAGCTTACGTTTAAAAGCACGCTTTTTTCAAAACTGAAATTACCGGATGATGGAAGTGTTTTAATAAATCCACTCAAGCGTTCCATCGATGCCCGGGGAAGAAAAGTGGTTGTTAAGGTCTTGGTGGAGATTGTGCCTGCTGCTGAGGCTTTAAAAGGCACAACCTATCATAAAAACTATCACAATGTTTCCAAAGCTAAATCAGTAATTATTGTGGGTGCAGGCCCGGCAGGTTTGTTTGCTGCCATTCGCTTAATTGAGTTAGGAGTAAAACCAGTGCTGTTTGAGCGTGGCAAAGATGTGAAAACCCGCAGGCGCGATATCGCAGCAATCAATAAACAACATCTTGTAGACTCAGACTCCAATTATTGTTTTGGAGAGGGCGGAGCTGGCACGTATTCCGATGGTAAACTGTATACTCGCTCTAAGAAGCGTGGCGATGTAAAACGTATTTTAGAAATATTAGTGGCGCATGGTGCATCTGAAGATATCCTGTTTGATGCGCATCCTCACATTGGCACAAATAAATTACCTCAATTAGTTGCAGCTCTTCGCGAAAGCATTTTAAATGCAGGGGGCGAAATTCATTTCGAGACGAGAGTTCAGGATTTGATTTTATCAGGTGGAGAAGTAAAAGGTATAATCACACAAGCGGGAAACCGATTTGAAGCAAGCGGAGTGATTTTGGCAACCGGACATTCTGCGCGCGACATTTTTCAATTGCTTCACGATAAGCAGATTTTGATTGAAGCAAAACCATTTGCGCTCGGTGTTCGCGTAGAGCATAGTCAAAATCTAATTGATCAGATACAGTATCATTGCACGGGTGACCGCGATGAATTTCTTCCGGCTTCTTCTTACGCTTTGGTTCATCAAGCTTATGTTAATGGAAAGGAGCGAGGTGTTTTTTCTTTTTGTATGTGCCCGGGCGGGTTTATCGTTCCTGCCGCTACGCAGCAAGGTGAGGTCGTTGTAAACGGTATGAGTCCATCGCGAAGAGATTCAAAATATTCAAATTCAGGCATTGTAGTTTCGGTAGAGGAATCAGACTTTAAAGCATATCATAAGTTCGGTCCCTTGGCGGGAATGTATTTTCAGGCTGAGATAGAAAAGAGAGCATGTGATTTGGGTGGTGGTACACAAGTAGCTCCCGCGCAGCGGTTGGTTGATTTTGTGAATCGAAAGGTTTCTGGTTCATTGTTAGAGACTTCATACCAGCCTGGTTTAAAGTCCGTTGATATGAAGGAGGTACTTCCCGGTTTTATTACTGATGGCCTAAGGCAAGGGTTTAAAAATTTTGGAACTAAAATGCATGGCTACTTAACGAACGAAGCTCAGATTGTTGGTGTTGAAAGTAGAACCTCATCATCGGTTCGTGTTCCCCGCGATAAGGAAACACTTGAACACGTTCAAACGAAACGACTTTTTCCTTGCGGAGAGGGAGCAGGGTATGCAGGTGGAATTGTTTCTGCTGCAATGGATGGCGAACGGTGTGCAGAAGCGGTTGTTAAAAAATATTTGAATGTAAATAAACATGAGTAAGAAAACAGTAATTATAGGTGCTACTACAAATCCATCCCGTTATGCGTATCTGGCAGCGGGTATGTTAACAGAATATAATTACCCAATTGTGCCCGTTGGAATAAAGCAAGGCGAAGTGTATGGAGAAAAAATACTTCCTATCTACAATCGCCCTATAATTCAAGATGTGGATACCGTTACACTGTATATCGGGCCACAACATCAACCGGAGCACTATGATTACATTCTTAGTCTAAAACCAAAACGCGTAATCTTTAATCCAGGCACTGAAAATGATGAGTTTGAAAAACTACTGGAAGCATCTGGGGTAGAAGCTTTGCAAGCCTGTACCCTTGTTATGCTTCGATCAGGCCAGTATTAAATTAGGATTACTCCTTGGGGTATGAAGCGATCGCACCCACGCATACTATTTTCCACTTCCCATCTTTCTTCTCCAGAATCCGAACTTGCGATGTTTCATCGCGGTCGATATCATCTTTCACGTGCTGTGTGTAGCGCACGTAAGCGCCATTTCCATAAACACGAATACTTTGATATGAACGATCAATTTTAACTGCGGAAGATTGATGTGCAACATCTATTTGACGACTAGCCTTGTGTGTTGTAAAATATTCGTCAAATGATTTTTTGATTCCTGCCCAACCCTCAATAAAACTGGTGCCTGTTGAATCTGAATAGGACCAGTAAGCATATGGTGTTTGCAGCCAACTGTCCTCCCAATCCTTTCTATTCACACTAAAAAAAGATTGAGTTTCTTTTTCAATAACTGCCTTTATAGCAGCAACCTCTTTTGCATCCTGTGCGGCCAGTGATGAAATCATTAATGAAAACAATCCTGCCAGAAATAAATATTTTACGGTTTTCATGGGACGTATGGTTAGTATAAGAATTAGTTGAGTAAATCCTTCTTTAATTAATAGCTTCACTTTTAGCAATTGCCGATAGGCAAACAATTTTCCATTTTCCGTCTTGCTTTTCCAATACGCGTACTTGACTTGTCTCTTCCAGTTCTATATTATCTTTTATTTTTTGGGTAAAACGAACGTACGCACCATTGGCAAAAATTTTAATTTCAATCCAATCATTTATTATTTCTGAGTTAGCAGGCCTGGCTGTTTTAAAGTAATCGGCAAAAGTCTTGTTTAACTCTTCCCATCCTTCTGTGTATGTTGTTGTAGTAGCATCTGAGTAACTTCGGTAAGCATAAGGAACCTTCAACCATGTGTCGGCCCAATTTTTATAATCCACATTCATAAAGGCCGAAGTTTCCTGAGCAATCACATCTTTAATTGCTTCTTCATCTTGTGCTAGTGATGAATTTAGCCCGATAGCGAAAAGAAGAAAAATCAGAATCACTTTTTTCACACGCTGTGTTTTTGATTGAACCTCCATCAATTTAATAATATTCGCCCAAAAAATGCTGTGGAAAGTAACTTTTTCCTAAAAAGCTACAAAATTCATAATCTAGTTAGCGTGTATTTGTTAGCTTAGAGACTTAACCCACTTGCCAATATGATAACAGATAAGAACTTAATTCAGTTGAAAAAGTATCTGGTCAAACCTGAAAAAAGGATAAAACTTAAAGACTTTGATACAGAATATAAGGGGAAAGCCCTAAATAAAGCCGATTCTGAATTGTTATTGGAAAACGGCAGAAAGCATTTGGCCGAAGTGCAGGACATGTTATACGCGCATAATCGCTATAGCGTGCTAATCATTTTTCAGGCTATGGATGCTGCCGGTAAAGATGGGGCGGTGAAACACATTATGTCTGGGTTCAATCCTTTAGGTGTAAAAGTTTATAGCTTCAAAGCACCGACTTCTCATGAACTGGATCATGATTACTTTTGGCGGCATGAGTTGGCCTTGCCTTCGCGTGGCGAAATTGCGATCCATAACCGATCGCATTACGAAAACGTGTTGGTTACAAAAGTTCATCCGGAATGGATTCTTAATGAACGTATTCCAGGTATTGAATCCATAAAAAATATAAACGATAAATTTTGGCAACAGCGATATAAACAGATCAGACGATTTGAGAAAAACCTGACTGATAATGGAACGATTATCCTTAAGTTCTTTCTAAATGTTTCAAAGAAGGAGCAAAAGAAAAGATTTTTGGAACGCATAGATGACGCAAGCAAAAACTGGAAATTTTCTTTATCGGATTTAAAAGAGCGTGGGTTTTGGGATGACTATCAAAAAGCTTACGAAGATGCATTGAGTGCCACCTCTACCAACTACGCCCCGTGGCATGTAATACCCGCTGATGATAAGTGGTTCACGCGACTCGCTATCGCTTCTATTATTGCCCAGAAGTTTGCCACCTTGAAAATAAATTATCCGGTTGTAAACCAGGCTCAAAAGGAAGAACTTCAAAAAGCAAAGGTTCAGTTGATGACGGAGCCTGACTCTGATAAACCTAAAAAAAGAAAAGGCTGATAACGGTGGTTTACCATTCTTCTTCAACTTGAACAATTATCTCTCGTTCACGCAATTGTTTTGTCAATTCAGGTAAATTAGCACGTGTTGCTTCGTCCCACGGATTGTTTACCAGTACTAAGAGTTTCAATGAAACAAGTTGTTCAATCCCATTAGGTAACTCCGAAATTTGATTCGAAGAAATGTCTAAATTTTCTAGTCTTGCTAGTTTAGCCAAATCCTTGGCTTGTAGTAAATGGTTATTATTGATTCGTAACACCTTTAATTTTTCAAGGCTGGCAAGGCTTACAGGAAGATCACTCAATTGATTGTTGGATAAGTATAGCTGTTCAAGCTTGGGTAACGAACTCAGGCTTTCAGGAATAGAAAACAGGCGATTATTTGAAAGATAAAGTACTTCCAGATTTTGAAGGTTAGAGATTTGTTCATCAATCCGCTCTATTTCATTGTAGTATAAATCAATTTCTTTAAGGTTTGAAAGGGAATAAATTCCTTCGGGAATTGACTTCAAATTATTTTTGTAGAAGGAGAGCTGTTCAAGGTTGGTTAACTGTGCAATAGCGGGTGATACTTTAGCTATTGCATTGCCATTGAATACAAGACTTTTTAAGTTTGGAAACTTGGCGATTACATCCGGTATTTCAGTCAACTTATTTTCCTTCATCTCAATCTTTTCCAAGCGATAATTGGCTTTGGACTTTGTAGCAGAAAGATTAATTGAGTTCTGATTAAGCAATAGATTTTTAAGATGCGAATTTCTATGTAACTTCTTTGGAATGCTTGTCAGGTTGCAGGAAGAGAGATCCAGCTTCTCTAAATTCTTTAATCTTGCAAAGTGACGTTGTTGTTTTCCTCCTCTTACAACTACTGTTTGAAGTGAACGGTTTTTCGCTATCTTAAAATCAGTGCGGGAATCATAAACCAATATTGTTTTCAGTTTTGTTAATTGAGCTAATTTTTCAGGGATATTTTTAATGCTTGTGTTAACCAACTCAATAGCTTCAACATTTTTGCAGGAGGTTAATAATTTGGGTAACTGGGTATAAGTGGTGGAATAAAAACTTATCAACTTAACTTCCTCAAATAAGTTTTGCTCAACCACCTTTTCCCACGGAGTGAATTCTTCACTTGGTTGATAATAGGATCGCATAACCATTTTCTTTTCGAGGGAAGCGTATAGTTTAGAAAGACTATCAATGAGGTGATGGTCAACCTCTTTTGATGAGTATATTTCTCTTAATTTTTTCCCTAACGAAGCATAAGCAACTGAATCCTCTTTCGATTCAAAATAAGGATACCTTATTGGCTTTTGTGGGGTGATAACTTTTTGAGAGAACCCAACATGAACGGCCACCAATAATGATAATAACAATGCTAATTTTTTCATGGCATTTGGGTGAATATTTACTAAAACTAAAAAATTAGTTGGTTATTGTAAAGGGGTATAAAAATCAATCTCCTTAAAGGAAAAAATACTTTAGTTTTATAGGTAGTAAAATGCGGAAAACGCTAATGAAAACCTTATTTTTGAAGGTTATAAAAATCCAAAATGAGCGAAGAAAAAGCAAAGAAGGAAACTAACTATTCAGCTAGTAATATTCAGGTTTTAGAAGGTTTAGAGGCGGTGCGAAAAAGGCCTGCCATGTATATAGGCGATATTGGTGTAAAAGGCCTCCATCATTTGGTTTGGGAAGTAGTGGATAACTCGATTGATGAGGCACTAGCCGGGCATTGCGATACCATTGATGTTACCATCAATGAAGATAATTCAGTAACGGTAGAGGACAACGGTAGGGGAATTCCTACTGATATGCACGAAAAGGAAAAGCGATCGGCACTTGAAGTAGTAATGACGGTACTTCATGCAGGAGGGAAGTTCGATAAGGGATCGTATAAAGTATCAGGCGGTCTTCATGGTGTGGGAGTTTCCTGTGTTAATGCGTTGTCATCTGTTTTGAAGGCAACCATCTACAGAGAAGGAAAGATCTTTGAACAAGAATACCATCGTGGTGTCCCTCAATATTCGGTTCGTGTTGTCGGGGAATCTGACAAAAATGGGACAACCATTCATTTTAAGCCAGATGCCGAAGTATTTACATTAACCACCGAATATAATTTTGAGACTGTAGCAACTCGTATGCGTGAGTTGGCATTTCTAAACCCTGGAATTAAACTTAACTTAAAAGACCTGCGCGATATAGATGAGAATGGGGCTGCTAAATCTGCCGCTTTTTTATCAGTAGGTGGATTGAGTGAGTTTGTTGATTATCTGGATTCTACCCGCGAACGATTAATTCCGGCTCCAATCTACATAGAGAATGATAAAAGCGAGATTCCTGTACAGGTTGCATTAAACTACAACACCTCCTATAGCGAAAATCTGGTATCATACGTCAACAACATTAACACCCATGAAGGCGGTACGCACGTGGCCGGCTTCAGGCGGGCACTCACACGTACGTTAAAAAGCTATGCGGATAAGTCAGGTTTGCTGGAGAAAGCAAAAATTGAAATCAGTGGAGATGATTTTCGCGAGGGTCTTACAGCAGTTATTTCAGTAAAAGTAGCCGAACCACAGTTTGAAGGACAAACCAAAACCAAATTGGGTAATTCGGAGGCAATGGGCGCAGTAGATACGGCTGTGGGCGAAGTTCTTCAACATTATCTGGAAGAACACCCTAAAGAGGCCAAGTTGATCATTAGCAAGGTTATTCTTGCTGCCCAGGCTCGCATTGCGGCTCGTAAGGCACGTGAAATGGTGCAACGTAAAAATGTACTCTCAGGTACAGGTTTGCCGGGTAAGCTAGCCGATTGCGCCAGTTCTGATCCAGGCATTTGTGAACTGTATCTGGTTGAAGGTGATTCGGCCGGTGGCTCAGCAAAGCAAGGTCGCGATAGAAACTTTCAGGCCATTTTACCCTTACGGGGAAAAATCCTCAACGTGGAGAAAGCTCAGGAGCATAAGATTTATGAAAATGAGGAAATAAAAAATATGATCACCGCTTTGGGAGTTAGCTTCGGAACGGCAGAAGATAACAAGGCGCTTAACCTGGTTAAGTTAAGATATCATAAAGTTATTATTATGACTGATGCGGACGTTGACGGAAGTCACATCCGTACGTTAATTTTGACTTTCTTCTTTCGTTACATGCGCGACTTGATCGAACAAGGTTACGTATACATTGCATTGCCTCCGTTATACCTTCTCAAGAAAGGACGTGAAGAGCGATATTGTTGGACAGAAGATGAGCGTGAAGCGATTGTAAAAGAGTTAAGTAAGGGGGGCAATGAAGATAGTGTTGCTGTTCAACGCTATAAGGGATTGGGTGAAATGAACCCTGAGCAACTTTGGTCAACTACGATGGACCCAACAAGACGAACATTAAAAAAAGTAAACATCGAATCTGCCGCTGAAGCAGATCATTTATTTTCCATGTTGATGGGTGATGAAGTTGCCCCTCGCAGGGAGTTTATTGAAAAGAATGCCAAGTATGCCCGGATTGATATCTAAATGGAGAGGTATGATAGAGGGAGTAGGGAAACTGGGTAGCCAGGCAAAGCATGTTCAGGAAAGTAATTACATAAGTCGTGATTTAAGTTGGCTGGCATTCAATTATCGTGTGCTTGACCAGGCCAAACACATCGATCGCAATATTTTTGAACGACTCAAATTTCTTTCGATTACCGCCTCCAACCTGGATGAGTTTTGTACCATCCGCTTGGGAAGCCTTTACAATTACATCGACTATGGCAAGGAACGCTATGATTATAGCGGCTTACGCGAAAATTCCTTCCGGCAGTTATTGCTTACCGAAATTCAAGCTTTCGTAAGGGATCAAAACGAATATTATATTAAAAAACTAAAACCCAATTTTGAAAAGAATGGGTTTAGAATAGTGGATTGCGATTCGCTTTCCATTGAGCATGGGGCGCAAGTTGACCAGTACTTCCAGCGCACTATCTACCCAATGCTTACTCCCATGCTGTTTGATAATTATCACACGTTTCCTGTGTTGAAATACAATCGGCTTCTATTTGGGGTGGTTACTAAGGTACCTCAGGATTCAAACAACCAGGAACGATTTTCTTTTATTCAGGTGCCCAGCAACCTACCACGTTTTTATGAAATTGAAAATCCCGATGAATCAATATCCTTTGTGCCGCTTGAGGATATCATTCGTAGAAATATGCAGCACCTTTTCAGGAATGTAGATATTGCTGCCATTAACCTTTTTCGAATTAATCGGAATGGAGATTTTACGCTTGAGGAAAGTGAGGACATTGAAGCCAATTTTTTAGAGGAGCTAAAGAAGAAACTTCAGACACGCAGAAAAGGACGTGTGGTTAGAATTGACATTGAGGAAAATCCAGATCCATCATTGATTCGCTTGCTTAAGATTCAATGGGATTTAGATGAATTGAATATTTTAAAAATCCCCAAAGCCGGGTTAATCGACTTTACAGGAATTCTGCAGGTTATCAACCATCGGGAGTTTAAAAGTAAAAGACTGCATCTACGCCCATCGGTCAAGCCTCTCTCGTACCCAGAGCAGGGTGAAGATGACTTGTTTGAAACGCTCAAGCATAAGGATATCTTACTTCATCATCCCTACAATTCAATGGAACCAGTGCTTGAGTTGCTGGAGAAAGCGGCTGATGATCCCTTGGTACTGTCAATCAAAATAACAATTTACAGACTGGCAAAAGACTCACGCATAAGTGCTGCCTTGTTGCGTGCTGCCGAAAATGGAAAACATGTGTCGGTGTTGTTTGAAGTGAAGGCTCGCTTTGATGAAGAAAATAATTTACGTGAGGGACAGAAATTACAGCGTTCCGGATGCTTTGTGATTTATGGTGTAAATAATCTTAAGACCCATACTAAACTCCTATTGATTGTACGCAGTGAAGGCGAACGAGTATATCGATATGTGCACCTATCAAGCGGTAATTATAATGAAGTAACATCTCGTTTCTATACCGATATTGGGTTGATGAGTACGAATGAAGCGTATGCCAATGATGTGTCAGAGTTCTTTAATGTTATTACGGGACATTCGCAACCAGCAGCTTATCGTAATCTGATTACATCACCACGCGACATGCGTATTCAGCTGTGCAACCTTGTAAGACGCGAGGCCGAGAATGCTAAGGTTGGAATTCCATCTGGAATTGTCATAAAACTAAATTCATTACAAGACAAAGAATTTATTGATGCCTTGTATGAAGCCTCACAAGCAGGTGTAACCATTAAATTGATTATTCGAGGCATGTGCTCGCTACGCCCGGGTCGTAAGGGGTTGAGTGAAAACATTGAAGTTATTTCTATCGTGGGCGAATTTTTGGAACACTCAAGAGTGTATTACTTCCATAATGGCGGACAACCCAAAGTATACATAGGGAGTGCAGATGCGATGGTGCGCAGCTTCGATCGTAGGGTAGAGTCGTTGTTTTTGCTGGAGGAGGAGATGCTCCGTAAGCAGGTAATGAACATCCTTCGCTATAATCTAAAGGATAACGTGAACGCCTATTCAATGCGCGAGGATGGCTCATATGTAATCAAGGAGCAGAATGGTGAGCCCTTATTTAATGTTCACAAAGAATTTTATGAAGTAACCCGGGAAATCATTAAGGACGTTGAACTGTTCTGATCAGAACCTTCCTTGCTTAAATTCAATTTTCTTTTGCGATAGATTTTTTTCTAGTAAGTGAAGCAAAATTCCGTCCTTCAAACCAACATCGGGTACCAGAATTCTCTGCGAATCGGCCCACTCCATTACTTTCACATAAATCGCGCTGGCAGGTACAATTACATCGGCCCTATCGGGATTCATTTGTAATTCGTAGATGCGTTGTTCAATGGTATAACTCTCTACCATCTTGCGAACCTCATTTATTTTTCGAATAGACATAACCTGGCCCGGCTTCTTCTTAGCCAATTCGAAAATCTTACTAATATTTCCACCTGTTCCTACTGCGGTAACCTTTCCATATTCCTTCTTCACATTCTCTTTTACCCATTTTTTCATATCACTCCACATAATTGGGGAATCATTATGTTCAAGTACCCGAACGGATCCAACTTTAAATGACCGGGTTTTTATCTTCTTTCCATCTACAAATAAATTCAGTTCGGTACTACCTCCACCCACATCAATGTGTAGGTAAGTCTCATCTTTTAGATAGGAGGCAATAGCCCGGTTAATCATTTCTGCCTCCAGATTGCCATCTATAATGTTGATGGTTAATCCCAATTCTTCTTTTACCTCATCGGCAAGTTCTTGCCCATTCTCCGACTCACGCATGGCTGAGGTTGCACAAAACATGTAATCATCAACCTCGTAAAGCTCTAATAAAAGCTTATAGGTCTTCATCAACTTTTTAAATTGAGCTTTACTTTTATCGCTTATGCGATTTGTGCTGAACACATCGTGTCCTAAGCGCAACGGAAAACGAACATATTCTAATTTCTTGAAAAGAATTTTTGGGCCATGATCCAAAATGGTAGAGATCTGAAGTCTGATTGCATTCGATCCGATATCAATGGCTGCTAGTTTCAATTACTATAGTTTGTAGTTCCGTGGCAAAATTAACCATCCATGCTTTATTATTATTATCTAAATGTGTTTCTTTGCAGTGCTTATCCAGAAAGACTGAGGGACCGGGCCCTGCGAAGTCTTAGCAACCTTGCCAATAACTTGGTGCTAATTCCCCTCCTAAGCGATTGCAATCGAATTAGGAAAAGATAGGCGGCCATTCATCAGGCTCTTTCTGGATAAAATACTAAAACAGGAAAGAGTGAATATACAAGACATTTTAAAAGAGCGTATTCTGGTGCTTGATGGTGCTATGGGTACTATGATCCAACGGCATAAACTCACTGAGGAGGATTTCAGAAATGAAGAATTAAAAAATCATCCACATCCCCTTAAGGGAAATAATGATTTGTTAAGTATAACACGTCCCGATATAATTAAAGATATACATCGTCAATACTTCGAGGCAGGAGCCGATATTGCAGAAACCAATACGTTTGGAAGCACAACGGTTGCGCAGGCAGATTATCATTTGGAACATTTGGTATATCAAATCAATTTTCAGGCAGCAAAAATTGCCAAAGAAGTGGCCGATGAGTTCACTAAAAGGGAACCAAACAAGCCGCGTTTTGTAGCTGGTTCAATGGGCCCAACAACAAAACTTGCATCTATGTCGCCTGATGTAAATAATCCCGGTTATCGGGCAATATCATTTGATCAATTGGCAGTAGCTTTTAAAGAGCAGGCAAAAGGTTTGTTGGATGGTGGAGCGGACATGCTATTGCTGGAAACGATCACCGATACCTTAAATGTAAAAGCTGCGTTGTTTGCAATACAAGAGCTATTTGAAGAAACTGGTAAACAAGTACCAATCATGGTGTCGGGTACAATAACGGATGCCAGCGGAAGAATTTTATCAGGACAGACTACAGAAGCATTTCTGATTTCGGTATCGCATGTGCCTTTGTTAAGTATTGGTTTGAATTGCGCGTTAGGCGCTGCAGCCTTAAGGCCTTACCTACAAGTGCTCAACGAGAAGGCTCCCTTCTTTGTAAGTGCCCATCCTAATGCCGGCTTGCCAAATGAATTTGGTCAATACGATCAAACACCATTACAAATGGCGAATGAAATTGAAGAATTTTTGAAAGAAGGATTAATTAATATTATTGGTGGTTGCTGTGGATCAACTCCCGACCACATTTCAAAAATTGCAGCAGTTGCAAAGAAGTATCAACCCAGACAATTAGCTCTTGAACATGCATAACTATCTACAGTTAAGTGGCCTTGAGGCTGTTGTTCTCACTCCCGGATCCAACTTCACTAACATTGGAGAAAGAACAAACGTAACAGGCTCAGCAAAATTTCTTAAACTCATTAAGGATGATAAGTTTGACGAAGCGCTGGAAGTTGCCCTTGATCAGGTGCGTGGCGGAGCCCAGGTGATTGATGTTAATATGGATGAAGGCATGCTTGATTCAAAAGCTGCCATGGTGAAGTACTTGAACTTGATGGCCTCCGAACCAGAGATATCTCAAATCCCTGTAATGATCGATTCATCTAAGTGGGAAGTGATCGAGGCGGGGTTAAAGTGTATACAGGGTAAGGGCATCGTAAACTCCATTAGCATGAAAGGTGGAGTGGAGGAATTTAAGCGCCAGGCAAAATTGGTAAGACGGTATGGAGCTGCTGCTGTTGTAATGGCATTTGATGAAGATGGACAGGCAGATACCTACCAAAGACGAATTGATATTTGTAAGCGGGCTTATGACATTTTGGTGAATGAAGTTCATTTCCCACCCCAGGATATAATTTTTGATCCAAACATTTTTCCCGTGGCAACGGGAATAGATGAGCATAAAAATTATGCAATTGATTTCTTCAACGCCACAAAATGGATTCGTACCAACTTACCGCACGCTCACGTAAGTGGCGGTGTAAGCAACGTTTCGTTCAGCTTTCGCGGAAATCAGAAAGTACGTGAAGCCATGCACTCTGCATTTTTATATCATGCTATTCAGCAGGGTATGGATATGGGTATTGTAAACCCAACTATGCTGGAGGTGTATGATGAGATTCCGAAAGATTTGTTGGAACGTGTGGAAGATGTGTTGTTGAATAGAAGGGAAGATGCTACAGAAAGATTGCTTGAGTTTGCTGAAACAGTAAAGGGATCAGCCAAGAAGAAAGAAGTGGATGATGAATGGCGCAAAGGAACGGTAGAGGAAAGGATAACGCATTCGCTCGTAAAAGGAATTATTGATTTTATAGATGCTGATACAGAAGAAGCTCGCTTGAAATACGGACGTCCCCTTCATGTTATTGAAGGTCCCCTGATGGCGGGAATGAATGTGGTGGGAGATTTGTTTGGGGCCGGTAAAATGTTTTTGCCTCAGGTAGTGAAAAGCGCGCGGGTTATGAAAAAATCAGTCGCTTATTTAACTCCCTATCTGGAAGAAGAAAAACGATTAAGCGGTGCTGAAGAAAAAGTAGCAGCCAAAGTACTGTTGGCAACCGTGAAAGGAGATGTGCATGATATCGGTAAGAACATTGTTGGCGTAGTGCTGGCTTGTAATAATTATAATGTAATCGATTTGGGTGTAATGGTGCCTGCTGAAAAAATATTGGAAGCAGCCAGACGCGAGAAAGTTGATGTTATTGGTTTGAGCGGATTGATTACACCTTCATTGGATGAGATGGTTCACTTCGCAAAGGAAATGGAACATGAAAAAATGACGCTTCCTTTGTTGATTGGAGGCGCCACTACATCAAGAATTCATACAGCGGTAAAAATTGACCCTGTTTACTCAGGGCCCGTAATCCATGTGCTGGATGCATCGCGCTCGGTACCTGTAGTGAGCGAAATAATCAATCCGGAAACGCGAACTAACTTTCAGGCAAAATTTAAGGAGGAGTATCGTGTAATGCGCAAGGATCACGAGGGAAGGCAGCTGGAGAAAAATTATATTCCATTAAGCGAAGCAAGAAAGAATAGAACTAAAATAGATTGGTCAACTACGAAGTTTACCAAACCAACTTTTACGGGAAGGAAAGAATTAATAAAGTATCCCCTGGCTGAAATCAGAAAGTATATCGACTGGACACCGTTCTTTCAAACATGGATGCTGGCTGGCCGGTATCCGGGAATTTTTGATGATTCGGTAGTGGGAGTAGAGGCAAAAAAACTATTTGATGAAGCCAATACAATGCTTGACGAAATCGTGGCGAATGACAGTTTACAAGCAAACGGAGTAATTGCATTTTATCAGGCAGTGAATAAAGGTGATGATGTTGATTTGATCAATGAAACAGGGAAGTTTGCAACGTTTCATTTTCTGCGCCAGCAGAATAAGAAAGCACAAAATCTTCCAAATTTCTGTTTGGCCGATTTTGTTTCGCCAGATGAAGGTAATGATTACTTCGGCATGTTTGCCGTAACGGCTGGCATTGGTTTGGAGAAGTTGGTTGAGAAGCATAAAGCCAATCAGGACGATTATTCTGAAATTATGGCTAAAGCCCTGGCCGATCGGTTAGCCGAAGCCTTTGCTGAATGTTTGCATGAAAAAGTGCGCAAGGAACTCTGGGGTTATAGTATCAACGAGCAGCTGAGCACGGAGGAATTGATTAGCGAAAAGTACGATGGCATTCGCCCGGCACCGGGTTATCCTGCGTGCCCTGATCATACAGAGAAGAAATTGTTATTTGAATTACTGGAAGCTGAAAAAGTAGGAATCACGTTAACAGAGTCTTATGCCATGTATCCTGGCGCTGCGGTAAGTGGGTTTTATTTTTCGAATCCGAACTCAAAATACTTTGGCTTGGGAAAAATTGAAAAAGATCAGGTAGTGGATTACGCGAAACGAAAGGGGATGAGTGTTGAGGAGATTGAGAAATGGTTATCACCAAATTTATCATATTCAATTTAAAAATGAGAGGATTTGAGAATTTGAAAATGAAGGACAATGCGGGATGACAAGGAGAATCTGATTATTGATTTGACATTCAAGTTTGCGCTTGGAATAATTGAGTATTGTGAAAAATTAGAAAGTGAGAGGAAATACGTTGTAGCACGACAACTGCTAAAGTCGGGTACTTCAATTGGGGCTAACACCAGAGAAGCCCAGAACGCAGAAAGTAAAGCAGATTTTATAAATAAGTTTAAGATAGCGGCAAAGGAAGTAGATGAAACTGAGTATTGGTTAATGCTTTGCAAACAGTCAAAAAACTATCCTGATCCAGAAATGTTATTGGAAGATGTACTTGTAATTTCTCGCATTATTTCTAAAATAGTATCTCCTCTAAACGCTAATTTTCAAATCAGTTCATTTTCAAAATTTTCAAATCAAATATGAAGGTTACCGAACATCTAAAACGAGCCAACGGGAAAACTCTTTTCACCATCGAGATATTGCCACCTCTTAAAGGCGAGAATATTAAGAACCTGTTTGATAACATGGATCCCTTGATGGAGTTCAAACCTCCCTTCATTGATGTTACCTATCATCGCGAGGAATATGTGTATCGAAAGAAAGAAGCCGGGCTCTTAGAGAAAATCTCTACACGCAAGCGCCCGGGAACAGTAGGTATATGTGCGGCTATTCAAAATCATTATAAGGTGGACACGGTTCCACATATTATCTGCGGTGGTTTCAGCAAAGAGGAAACTGAAAACGCACTAATTGATTTGCATTTTTTGGGTGTAGATAATGTACTGGTGCTTCAAGGCGATGCTATTAAAACAGAGTCCAAATTTATTGCTGAACCAGATGGTCATAAATATGCTTCGGAGTTGCTGGATCAGGTAGTAAAAATGAACAAGGGGATATACCTCGATGAAGAGTTGGAACATGCAGCGCCAACCAACTATTGTATTGGTGTGGCAGGGTATCCTGAAAAACATTTTAATGCACCAAACTTAAAGACCGATCTTAAATATCTGAAGTTAAAAGTAGATATGGGCGCTGAGTACATTGTTACTCAAATGTTTTTCGACAACAAGAAGTATTTTGATTTTGTAGACAAGTGCCGGGAAGCAGGAATTAACGTGCCCATCATTCCGGGTATAAAACCCCTAACAGGAAAAGGTCAACTTACGATTCTGCCTAAGATATTTCACATCGATATTCCTGAAGAGCTATCTGAAGAAGCTGAGAAATGTAAAGACCTGGCTGCTGTGAAAGAAGTAGGGATTGAATGGGCGATTCAACAATCAAAAGAATTGATAAAAGCAGGTGTACCTACCATGCATTTTTATTCGATGGGAAAATCTGATCCGATTTACCGAATAGCAAAAGAATTGTTTTAACAATAAAAAAGGGCCGAAGCCCTTTTTTATTTTGATCTTTTCACAACTAAGGAATGGGCAAAGCAGTTGCTTTATATTTACTTAGATCTGTTAAAGGTATTGTTGCTCCAAACTTGGTGTTAATAGCTTGGATAAATACTCTCGAAAGGAAAGCGTAGCCACGACTGTTTGGGTGAACACCATCTTCCGAATAAATTCCGGTGGGAGGGTTAATGTTTGGTGTAATTGTTACGTTGTTATAAACACCGGCCTTCGCTGTTATTAGACCTTCCAACGCTGCATCAATATCGGCTAGGGCAAGACGGGTTGAGTTAGCCGTAACTACAGATTGAACAGTTGCGTTATAAGCAAGGCGTGCAGTATTAATTGCTGCAATTTCGCTAGGTATCAAAACATATTGATCGGCAAGGGGCACAGATACACCATTAACTAACAATGGATTATTATTAACCAATGTTCCAAGAATTGATCCTGTTGATAATGGTAGAATATCGCTTGAAGTTGTTTGGCGAACTCTCTGGTAAGGTGTAAGTGCAGCGCGTTGTTCTGCAGTTATCGCACCTGCATTTTTGAGCCCATCAAAATAAGGACCCAGGTCTGTCAAAGTTTCGTCAATAAGTAGTGCTTTATTGTTAGAAACCGCTGCAAAAGTGACTCGTCTTGTACCAATCTCAGCTACCAGTGCTGCCGAAATTCCAAAGGCAGCTGCATTGGCGACCAACCCATCTAAAGCAGCATTGTAACCAGCAAAACCAGAACTTACAGCAGCAGCTGTCGTAGCATCAAGTGGAATGGGGTTATATGTAACAGAAGTGAAATGCGGCATTTTGAAAATGTTAGGGAAATTACCTACCACACCTTTCAGGTTTGCATTAGAGCCTAAGAGGGCTCCAATAGCGGCTCCATATTGTACATCAAATCCATTTGCACCTGCTCCTGAAGCAGGAGTCAAAGGAGCTTTAGCAGGATCGCCACCGAAAGCAGCATATAAGAAGAAATCATCAAGACCAAGATAAAACATGAAGAAGCTACCACCGGCCGCTGCAGCATCGCCAATTATTGTTGAGCTTCCAGTTCCGGGATATGCAAGTCGACCATAAAATGGACTAAACCTAGGATCGGAACCAGCACCTGCCCATGCTCCTGTCTGTGGAATCAATGACTGCCCTAATACGATGGCGGGAACACCAAAGTTATTTAAGGTTGCTTTTCCTCCGGTATAAATAAAGTTGGTATTGGCAGGGCTAGGGAGCGCTTCAATGTTACCAACAGAATATGCTTGAGGTGTTGGTTTCGGTGAAGCTCCCTGAAGAAGCATCCGGCCTAAAATAGGCTTTGAATTGTCTGCTAAAAATGGTTGAGTAATAAATAAATTCCAACCCAAACTAGCCTTTATATCGGCTTGAACAAAAGTGCCACCACCTACACCAGTCATAGCAAATTGAGTTGCCATAATTGCTGGAAGTGAATTGTTTTGCGCTTCGGTAAAAAGTGCGCCCCCTTGCACTCCGGCCACATAAGAATTACCAATTGCCACAAACTTCGTAAAGCTTGCCGTTCCAGGGGTTCCGCTTGTCACCGGTTCTTCAATCACTGGTGGCTCTAGTGTAATCAATTCCTGCTCGCACGAAATGCTTATCAGCAAGGCGAGTGGAAGTATATAGAGAAACTTTATCGTTTTCATAGTTAATAATTTATGATTCAATTATCTTAAGAACTCGTCAAAGGTTAATGAGAGGTAATACATCTGACCTACGAAAGGTGCACCAAGGTTGGTTCTGTAATCGCCTCCTCCTAAGTTGGTTGCTCCAACCTTTAGCATTGAGCGTAAAGCAGATAACTTATAATTTACCTGTGCATCTAACACGCCAAATTCAGGAACATTCCAAACTCCATACGAGGACTGCCATAAGTAGCCTTCCTGCCATCTGAAGTTGATATTGAATCCTAAATTATCGATCAGCTTACGATTGCCGATACCGATATTAAACTTGTTTGTTGGCGTATTAAATCCAGCACGAAAATCAGCTGATTCATTGGCATCAAAAGAAGCATAGCTATAACTTCCATTTAACGAGAAGTTGCGAGGCAGTGAATAGGTAAGTCCTAAGCCTGCACCTAATGAAGTAACGTTTTCCAATGAGTTATTATACAAGCTGTATAAACTTCCGGCAGGAACAGCGCTTCCCTGATGAGTGGTTGGAGCCTTAACAGCAACAATCTGACCTCCAATAAAATCCTGATAGGTTGTATAATACATATTTAAATCAATCAGAAGTTTATTTGAAAAAACCCCTTTGTAACCTATTTCAAATGACTTCAATTGTTCTGGTTGAACATAAGGAATGTCTGCTGTTACAAGTAGAGTTGAATTTCCGCCAGTAGGGGTACCATCAGCAGCAAGACTTCCGCCAGAAGCGCGGAAAGCATTGTATGATTCCTGAGTCCAAGCTCCACCATTATGAACTCCGTATCTTGCAGCATTTGCTTCGGTGCTTCCAAGAAGTGTTCCACTGGAAGAAGGGAAGTAGATAAACTGGGCTTGAGTATCTGGGTTTCTGAAACCGGTTTGGAAAGATGCCCGTATGTTGTGGTTTTGAGAAAAGGTATACACAGCCGAAAGGCGCGGTGTAATCTGGCCATCAAAGTTTTCATTTTTATCATAACGCAAAGAACCTGTTAGTTTTAATGATTCTGCGAAAGTTTTAGCTATTTGTGCATAGCCACCGAATTCATTGATTTTAATCCGCTCGAAATTCTGACCATCTTCAGGAGCCTCATTGAAAATTGTTCCAGAAGAGAAAAGATTGTATTGTCTTACGTTTCCACCAATCTGAATCTCGGCCCAATCTATTTGATTCATGAAGTTATAATTAAACTCTGCATGATTGAGTTTAGAGTTATCTAAAAAAGATGCACCACCGCCAAAAGCATCGTGTGATCCACCATTTGCATCAGTCCATGTTCCTTCTGGATCTCGTTGGAAATAATTATCACGTACTAATTTCATCAGATCATTGTACCCTTGTGTTCCTGGTTGTGGTCGATTTCTATCAGCAAAAGCCCTTGCTGCATCGTGATTTCCTGCCGGAACTCCCGGAACATATCCTTGCATAGCTACTACATAATCGGGAACCCATTGGGTAGCCGATTGACTATAGCTTTCATTTGCATACCCCCCCAAAGCAGACAAGTTGTAAGACTTACCGGCATCCGTGGCGGTTTGATAACCCCGAATAAAAAAGTTCTCACCCTTTATTTCCAGTTTATGAAATTGTTGACTGAAATCGCGAAGTACATACTTTTCTGTTCCCTGATAAATGGAACTTCCTCCACCATAGCGGTAATTGTATAATGCTTCAATTTTGTCTGTAATTCGGTAATGAAGCGCTCCGTCAAATTTTAAGCTTTTGGCATCGCGACCATCCGAAAAAGCATTTAACATGTCTTCTTCCCTGAAACCTGTGCGTGTAATAGTACCAATACTTGGAACCGGAACTGCTATTCTGGTTTCATCACCATATAAATTCAGACCATCAAAGTCTTTTGTGCCACTTAAGTCAGTTGCAGACTCAGGAAGGGTGCGGGAAGTTTTGTAATCGTTACTTAACCAATCCGTTGCTTGTAGCATAGAGAAGTTTAGTTTGAATGCAAACTTATTATTAAAGGCTTTAGCATATCGGATGCTATATTGAATGAAAGGATCAGACCCACCGGCATCTGAATTAGTAACTCCTCCTTTTACTTGTGCACTCAATCCCTGATATTCAAAAGGGCTTTTGCTCTTCATAATTAAGATACCATTGAAAGCATTTGGGCCATACAGGGCAGAGGCAGCGCCTGGCACAAGTTCTACACTCTCAGCATCTAACTCGCCAATACCTACAATGTTTCCTGTTGGGAAGTTTAACAGTGGTGCTTGGGTATCCATGCCATCAACCAATTGAACAAACCGAACGTTGGCTATGGTAGCAAAACCACGCGTATTAATTGAGGTAAGATTTAAACTTCCTGAGTTGGTTTGAACGCCCTTAACATTGGCAAGAGCATCATAAAAATCTGGATTGGCCGCTTGCTTAATAGTAAGAAGGTCCATCTTTTCGATTGTAACAGGCGATTGTAAAATACTCTCTTCCACCCGTGAGGCTGAGACTACTACTTCCTGACCTAACATGGTTTGCTCCTCCATGCTAATGTCTAATTTGGTTTCGGTATTGGTTACTTCAATTTCTTGAGTGGCAAAGCCAATAAATGAAAATACTAAAGTGAGAGGCGGTGCCTGATTGACGGTGAGACTATACTCACCACTTGTATTGGTAATGGTGCCTATTACCCTCCCTTTTACAACAATATTGACACCAGCCAGTCCATCACCGCTGGCATCTTTTACCGTGCCCGAAATCGATGTTGATTGAGCCAATAAGACGGCTGTCCCACCGAGCCAGAAAAGAGCGAGAAGCAACGCTTTTTTATAGAGTTTGTTCATAAGAATTATGGGTTTAATTCTTAAATCTACAAGAAAAAGGCTAATTGCAAACGTTTGATTGAGGCTTTTTTAAAAGCCTAATAAGATTTTAAGAAACTAAGAACTAATTTTTTTCTTGTTTAACCATTTCGACAAGGCGGTCGCATAAAGCGTTTATTTCATTAGCCATCTTTTCATCTCCGGTTGAACTAAGAACACTTTGAGCAATTCCGCCTACACATTCAATATAAAAGCGCTTCATTTCATCAACGGGCATATCCTTCGTCCAAAGATCAATGCGCATCGTATTCTTTTGCTGATCATCCCACAAGGAAACGGAGATTGACTTGGTTTCTGAAGGAGTTCCTTCTGGTTTATCAGTGGCATCCCAAAGAATTTTTTCAGGTACGTTGTTATTGTCAAGGTCTACGGAAAAATTAATACTGGATTTTTTCATTTATAAGGCTATTCTATTTGGTTGGCAAAATTACAAAACCATTTCTGGGATTTCGCCTTCAACGATAAGCTTTCCTGCTGTCGCGTTCTTTATTTCTTCTACCGAAACTCCAGGCGCGCGCTCAAGTAATTTAAAACCTCCTTCGGGGAGAATATCTAACACAGCGAGGTCACTAACAATTTTAGTGACACATTTTATTCCTGTAATAGGAAGGGTACACTTTTTTAAAAGCTTGGAAGCGCCTTCTTTACTGCAATGTTGCATGGCCACAATGATATGCTTGGCTGAGGCAACCAAATCCATGGCTCCCCCCATGCCTTTCACCATTTTGCCCGGTACTTTCCAGTTAGCGATGTCTCCATTTTCAGAAACTTCCATCGCTCCTAAAATAGTCAGGTCAACATGACCACCGCGAATCATGGCAAAACTTTCGGCTGAACTAAAAAGAGCAGAGCCGGGCATCATCGTGATGGTTTGTTTTCCGGCATTGATTAGGTCAGCATCTACCTCTGCTTCTTTTGGAAACGGACCAATGCCTAACAGACCATTTTCAGATTGCAGCACCACATTAAGATGAGCAGGAATAAAATTTGCGACAAGTGTTGGTATACCAATGCCTAAGTTGATATACATACCATCCCTTACTTCATTTGCTATCCGTTTCGCAATTCCGATCTTATCTAACATGGTTTTTATTTGAAAATTTGATGATGAGTTAATTTGATAATTATTTTTTTGATTTTGAAGTGCCAATAATTTTAGAAATTACTTTTTGAATTGCCTCTAATTCACTCAATAAAAAACTTGAGTTGGGGTATGATTTTACTTTTTGACAAAGAAGCAACCAATAGCTTGTTTTATTTGCCTCTTTGGCGTCAATCTTAAATTTGTGGATGAAATCGGCTTTGCTCTCGGCATCTTGAGCTTCCCAGGCATTAGCTCCAATTGAAGTTCCTGATCTGAAAAGCTGGTTAGCAAGATTATATTTTCTTTTGGATTCTAACAGTTCGGTATATTCAATAATCTTGATTGAAAAATCAAAAGTTAAATCAACGATTAGATTAGGCTTATCATTTCTCATATGATTTCTAATTTAATTTCTGTTTCATTTTCAAATTCTCAAATCAGCCAATCATCAAATTAATTAGTGATCGTTCTCTGTTCAATTCGCTTCTCATAATCCTTACCTTGAAAGATTCGCTGGACAAAAATTCCCGGTGTATGAATATGGTTTGGATCCAACTCACCAACAGGAACCAATTCTTCAACTTCGGCAATCGTAATTTTGCCGGCCGTGGCCATCATCGGATTAAAGTTTCTTGCCGTTCCTTTGTAAATAAGATTTCCTGAGGTATCACCTTTCCAGGCTTTAACAATCGAAAAATCTGCACGAAGCCAGTGCTCAAGCAAGTGCGGCTTACCATCGAAGTCACGCATTTCTTTTCTTTTGGCTACTTCGGTGCCAACACCTGCAGGCGTATAGAACGCAGGAATACCAGCACCACCCGCACGAATTCTTTCTGCTAAAGTTCCTTGCGGGATTAAGTCTACCTCTAGTTCTCCTGAAAGTAATTGTCGTTCAAACTCTGCATTTTCACCTACGTATGAAGAGATCATTTTTTTGACTTGCCTTGTTTTTAATAATAAACCAATTCCAAAATCATCAACTCCTGCATTGTTTGAAATGCACGTCAATCCCTTTACGCCTGTCTTTAATAATGCCTGAATGCAGTTTTCCGGAATACCACATAAGCCAAATCCGCCCAGCATAAGCGTAGCGTTATTTGGAATATCGTTAACAGCTTCAGCAGCACCGGCTACAACTTTATTAATCATACATCAGAGTTTAAAATCAAATCTCAGATTACTGAGGACAAATTCCAAATGAATTAATGAAACAGGTCTTTCAACGCCTTCAAAGCAGATTCTTTGTCGTGTTGAAGTTGAATTTTTAAAGATTCAAGGTCTTCAAATTTTGAATCGGAGCGAAGAAGTTTTAGAAAGGATAACTGAAGCGTTTCGCCATAAATATCTTTATTGAACTCAAAGATATTTACTTCAATAGATCGTTTTGTGCCGTCAACCGTTGGCCGCGTTCCTATATAAAGCATCCCTCCGCATTTCTTCTTTTCATGAATTACTGAGACTGCATAGATGCCTTCGGCAGGCACTAGCTTATCATGCGAATCCAAATCGATATTGGCTGTAGGGAATCCAAGTACTCGTCCCAGCTTATCTCCTTTAATCACCCTACCTGAAAGAGAGTAGGGTCTTCCTAAGAAATGATTGGCCGTGTCAATATCTCCTTCGGCCAATGCTTTTCTGATTCGGGTTGAACTCACACCAACATGATCAACATCTTGTCTGGGAATTTCCTCCACCTCAAAACCATACATAGGCGCATTAAGACTTAGTTGTTCAAAACTTCCCTCGCGGTTTTTACCAAACCGATGATCGTAACCAATCACTAATTTTTTTGTGCCAATGGTTTCCACAAGAATTTTAGAAATAAACTCTTGGGATGAAATTTGCGAGAACTCTTTTGTAAATGGAATCCGTAACAAATGATTAATGCCTTGTAACCTTAATAGCTCAGCTTTTTCTTCAAAGGTATTTAGCAACTTCATGAAAGGTTCTTCTGGCTTAAGGATTAAGCGGGGATGTGGCCAAAATGTGATCACTACCGTTTCGCCACCATTTTTACTTGCTATTTCTTTTAGTCTGTTTAGTATTTGCTGATGACCAACATGTACTCCATCAAACGTACCGCTGGTAACTACTCCATAGTTAAGTTTTGAAAAATCTTCCAGTGTATGATAGATTTTCATACCGGCAAAACTGGATTAATTTGATCAGGTGTCAGTGCATCTTCCAATTTAAATTCCCCAATACGGGTTCTGCATAATCCCGTAAGGTAGGCGCCTACACCCAGGTTGTTACCAAAATCGCGCGCTAAGCTGCGGATGTAGGTTCCTTTTGAGCATACGATGCGAAAATGAATTTCAGGTTTTTGGATGCTAGTAATTTCAAATTGCGAAATCGTTACTTCCCGAGGTTTTAATTCCAGATCACTTCCTTTGCGAGCCAACTTATAAGCTCGTTTTCCATCTACCTTAATAGCAGAGTGGAGTGGTGGTACTTGCTGAATAACGCCTGTTAATTTTTTGGCGGCAAGATAAATTTGTTCTTCACTAACTGATGAGATGTCTTTGCTCTCAGAAACTTCTGTCTCAAGATCATGTGAAGGTGTTGACTTACCGATAATAAACTTTCCGGTGTATTCTTTTTCCTGAGCCTGAAATTCATCGATTCGTTTGGTCATTTTACCGGTGCAAAGAATAAGCAAGCCCGATGCGAGTGGATCAAGCGTTCCTGCATGACCTATCTTCTTTATTTTTAGTTTGTAGCGTAGTTTATTCACTACATCAAAAGATGTCCAGCCAATAGGTTTATCAATCAGAATCATTTGATCGGGACTATCCATATCAAACAATGGCTAGGTCAATACCAAACCAGTAAAGGGTAAGAATGATCAGTCCGAGTGCTATTCGATAATAACCGAATAGTTTAAATCCATGCTTGGTAAGGAATGTAATAAAAGACTTGATGGCAAAAATTGCAATGATGAATGCCGCGATATTTCCAACCGCCAGTACAGCAACTTCATGAGAGCCAAAGGTGTTTCCTTCCAAATAGAATTTCAGAAGTTTGTAGCCAGTCGCGGCAAGCATGGTAGGCACGGCCAGAAAAAACGAGAATTCAGCCGCAGCTTTTCTGGTTAACTTTTGAGTGAGTCCACCAATTATTGTGGCTGCCGATCGTGATACTCCGGGAACCATCGCCAGGGTTTGAAAGAAACCAATGGTAAGTGCTTTCTTATATGTGATTTCTATTCCGCCATGCTCTTCAGAGTCTTTAAAAAAATTATCAATAAAGAGAAATACAATTCCCCCAAGGATAAGCATAATAGCCACCACTTCAACGGATTCGAGAAGTTGATCGATCGCATCGCTAAACAGAAGGCCCAGCACCATAGCGGGGATAAATGCTACCAGTAATTTAAAATAGAAATCTAAGGTTTGAAAGAATCGCTTCCAATACAAGACCACTACAGAAAGGATCGCTCCGAACTGAATGGCAATAGTAAACATTTTGGTAAAAGGATCGGAGGCAATTCCTAAAACTGAGGAAGCAATAATCATATGCCCAGTAGATGAAACAGGCAGAAATTCCGTAAGGCCTTCTACAATGGCCAGAATGATGGCTTCAAAAAAAGACATTGATTTGAGTCAATTATTTTTGTTTCGGTGTATAGAGTATCGCGAAGATCTCAGTAATAAAACCACCCAAAACAATAATTGGACTCAGTGTAATTCCCATGAAACCAAATCCATACGGATCTTTGTCCATCGCCATAATTGTGAAACCAAGGACAAGCAAGATTACTCCTGCAGCCATTAATTGATAATTTCTTTTTCCGAATGGAAGCTTATTCATCGTTAATAAAGTTCGTCTAATGAAAGTTTTAGGTATTTGCTAACAGCCCGATACGTGCTTAGCGTTGCCACCACCATTCCTACAAGAAGCAAAGAACCAAGAAGCAACATCAGTCGGTTATTGTTTTGTATCAACTCCAGGTCTTCAACTCGTTTTGTTGCAAAGCTTAATAATAGAACAAGTAAGGTGGAGGCAATAACTCCGGCAATTAAACCGTGCAAGCCAGCGCGATAAAGAAATGGGCGTTGAATAAACCAGCTACGCGCTCCTACTAATTGCATACTTCTTATTAAGAATCGCTGCGAGAACAATGCTAATCTAAGCGTGTTGTTAATTAACAGTACCACTACTAATAAAAGTAAAGAAACCAATCCCATCAAAATCAAACCAATTTTTGTTACGTTTTTGTTGATTGAGTCTATTACATTTTCAACATAGTGAACTTGAAATACACCATTGATTTGCTCGACTTCTGCCTTGATTTTTTTTAAACTCTCGGTATCATGAAATCCTTCCTGAATCCTAACTAAATAAGCATCCCGCAGCGGGTTCTCACCCAGAAATTTTTTAAAGTCTTCGCCCGTATCTTCAATAAATTGTTTTGCGGCTTCGTCTTTCGAAATGAATTGAATAGATCCTTTATCCTTAGGTACAAAGGGCTTTGATGCTAATCCCTTTTCAATTTGAGTTTTTTGAACATTCGTTACCTGGCTTTTAAGATAAACCTGAACTTTTACGTTTTCACGAACTACGCGCTCAAGTTCTTTTGAGTATATAACAAGCGAACCAAATACGCCTATAACAAATAAGGCAAGGGTAACACTTAGTACCACACTTATATAAGGGTAGGCACCTAATTTCTTCTTCTTTACCTTAAACTTACGTTCCTCAGTACTCATGATTGGCAAAGATAGGCATCATTTCTACTATTTTCAGTGCTCTCAAGGTATAAAATAGGATGTAAACAATAAGACCTCCTATTATAATAAGAGGTCTTTTTTGAAGAAAATAATGAAAGAACTACTTCTTACGGTATTCCTTCAATTTCTGAATAAGGGCTTTATCTTTAACTGGCTCGAGGGGAGTAATTTCATTCTTTGATTCATCGAGCTTGTAGTAATTTTCCTTATGGTATAAGAACACGGAATGACTTCCTCCATTTATCTCAATGATTTCGTACAAACTCTTGTCAAATGAACCAAAGAGTATCATTTTACCATCCTTAAATTGATAGTGGAAAGGATATTTCTTGCTTGAAGAGTCTACTTCAACATTCATTTTAGGGATTGTGAGTACAGGCTTCGCATTCGAATTTCCGCGCGTAGGTGTACTTTCCGTTAATTCTTCCGAAGGATCAATAACATCAAGAGCTGGTTTGTCAACCGGTTGTGATGTTTCTCCTTTATCAGATGGTCTGGAACTTGGAACCTGTGCGGGTGAAAGAGCTTTTTGCTGAGTGGTAGAAGTTTCAGGCTCGATTGGCTGTTCGATGATATCCTTCTTTTCCTCAGCTTCACTTGGTTGAGTATCCTCTGTCTGAACTATTGAATCTTCAATAGTAGGCACTGTAACCGGTAATTCACTTTTGTTATTGCTGTGATATAAATAACCAGCTGAAACGATTACGGCAGCACCAATTAAACCCGCAGCAATTTTAAGTGCTGGGTACTTTATCACAGAATCAACAGGTACCTTATTAAGCATTTCTTTTAGCTCAGCTACGCGCGCCTTTTTTAGGCTTTCAATAATTTGGGTTTGAAACTCAACTTCAGCTTTGAGTGCTGAGTCTGTTCCAAGTTGCTGCTCAAAAGTCTCCCGATCCTGCTCGCTGAGGCGATTGGTTAAATATTCATCTATCTTTTCAAAATTACTCATGTCCTTTTCAGTCTAAAAAATCTTGCTCAGAATACTGGGCTTTTACTAATTCATCTAATTTTTGTTTGCACTTATATTTTTTAGTCTTTGCTGTATCTGTATTTGCGAATCCAAGCTTTTCAGCGATTTCCTGCATCGACATCTCATCAAAGTAATAATACATTAACACCTTCCTGCACGTTTCTCCCAACTGATTCAAACACTTGGCCATGATCTTTTCCCTTTCGGGACTGTCCATGTCCATTACCTGGGGCGAATCTTTTTCTTCGTTTGAAAGCCTTTTCTTTCTATCCAGTTCCTTGCGCCATAGGTTTTGACAAACGCTATAGATATAGGTACTGATTTTAGCTGTCATCACGAGATTTCCAGATCGCGCTTTTTGCCAGAATACAATCAATGCATCCTGATAAACATCCAGAGCCTCCTCCTCAGTTCCGCTATTGGTGATCACCAACTTGGTCATCATCCGATAGTATTTCTTGTAGATAAACTCCAGAGCCTTTTCGTCACCCTTCTGGATGCGCTCGAAAATCTCCTTTTCGTCCATTTGCAAGTTCGATTTGAATACTCTTAATGACACAATTGGTAACCTTTAGTTAATGATGAGCGGATTAATTTCGGGTTTAAGATCGTGATTTTTCCGTTGAGATGATAATTACTGACCATGAAGCCATGTCTGGGTTCTAAAAAATGGTCCCCAATACCCGCGAAGTTTAAGATTATTGTCCTCAATCCAAATTTTGCAACGGTATATTTTGCCATTGTTAGGATCGAGGATAGTTCCTTCTGAGTATTCTGAGTCTGACTTCTTCATGTCTCTCAAAATCTCCATTCCAATAATCTTTTTTTTATAGCGATCGTCATCGGGACTGCAATTGTCACAAATTGGATCTGGGTCTTCGCCTTCACGGTTGATAAGACTAATTATTTTTCCATAATATTTTCCATCTCTTTCAGCAATCTGCACGGTAGACCGTGGCTTGTTGGTTTCATCATCAATGGTTGTCCAGATGCCAACGATTGAGCCCTGGCTTTTAACCCCTAAGCTCGCTGATAGGCAGATCAGAAAAATAAGTAAACCCCTCATTTACATTGAATTTTGGATACTAAATAAACAAAAAAAGAGCGGTGTTACTAACACCGCTCTTTTTTCAATACGCGTATAACTTAGTTCTTGTGAATATCGCTTGTTACCGGAGTAACAACAACTTCGATCTTTTCTTTAGGCTTCTCAACCTTGGCAGTAGAGGAGCTTTGTGTCGCTAATAACGGGGCAATAACCAATGCCACTACCGACATAAGTTTTAACAAAATGTTTAATGATGGCCCTGAAGTATCTTTGAATGGATCGCCAACAGTATCACCAACAACAGCTGCCTTATGTGGTTCTGATTTTTTGTAGAACATCTGGCCGTTGATTTCAACACCTTCTTCAAAACTCTTCTTGGCATTATCCCATGCACCACCGGCATTGGATTGGAAGATTGCCATCAATACACCGGATACGGTTACACCGGCTAACATTCCCCCTAATGATTCAGCTCCAAAGCCAGGTAGAAAGGCGATAATTACAGGAACTACGACAGCCATCAGACCCGGTAACACCATCTCACGAATAGCAGCCTTTGTTGAGATTTCAACACACTTGCCATACTCTGCTTTTCCATCAGCTTCTTGAAATACTTTTTGATCTTCAGCTGACCAGTCTTTCAATTCTGTGTCACCATTTTTCCGCATCAATTCTAAGGCCGCTTTTAATGCCGGAATAGTGGCAAATTGTCTTCTTACTTCTTCAATCATAGCCATGGCCGCCCGACCAACCGCATTCATTGCCAAAGCAGAGAATACGAATGGAAGCATACCGCCAATGAATAAACCAGCCATTACGTTTGCCTTCGAAACATCGATTGAACTAACTTTTGCAGTAGTCATAAACGCACCGAACAATGCCAGTGCAGTAAGAGCAGCAGAAGCAATAGCAAAACCTTTTCCGATGGCAGCAGTTGTATTACCAACGGCATCTAACTTATCTGTGCGTTGACGAACTTCTTTAGGAAGCTCAGACATTTCAGCGATACCACCTGCGTTATCAGATATTGGTCCGTATGCATCAACGGCTAATTGAATTCCAAGATTTGAAAGCATACCAACGGCAGCAATTGCGATCCCGTAAAGGCCACCAAAATAAAATGCACCCATAATTGAAAGCGCAATTATTAAAATAGGAAGCGCTGTTGACATCATACCCACTCCCAGACCTGCAATAATGTTTGTTGCAGCGCCTGTCGAAGATTGACGGACAATTGAAAGTACAGGCTTTTTGCCCATAGCGGTATAGTATTCAGTAATAAGACCTACTAATAAGCCACCCACAAGACCTATAATAGTTGCCCAGAAAATACCCATGGCAGTCATTGTTCTTATAATCGGTTCACCTGCGGCATCTCTGTAAAGTAAATCGCTGTATGTCCAGGAGGCAGGTAGCATCCAGTTAATAATAAAGTAAGAGGCAGCAATCATGATAGCAGAAGAAACAAATTCCCCTGTGTTCAATGCAGTTTGTGGATTTCCACCTTCTTTAACTTTCACAAAGAAGGTTCCGATGAATGACATTACGATACCTGCTGCAGCCAATACTAATGGCAAAAGAACAGCTGAGATTCCATTAAAATTATCTACAAAACCATCTACCATAAAGGCAGCACCCAATACCATAGAACCAACGATGGAACCTACATAAGATTCAAACAAGTCAGCGCCCATACCTGCTACGTCACCTACGTTATCACCTACGTTATCAGCAATAGTTGCTGGGTTTAATGGATGATCTTCAGGAATACCTGCTTCTACTTTTCCAACTAAGTCAGCACCTACATCGGCAGCTTTGGTATAAATACCACCCCCTACGCGGGCGAACAATGCGATAGAAGAAGCCCCAAAAGAGAATCCGGTAACGATCGTCAGCACTTGATTTACTTGTGCCTGTGTATCAAATCCGAAAATAGTAGAATATACAATCAGCAAAAGGCTTAATCCTAACACGCCAAGACCAACAACACCCATTCCCATTACAGAACCTCCTGTAAAGGCGACCTCAAGAGCGCGACCTAAACTGGTGCGAGCAGCCTGCGTTGTGCGCACATTGGCTTTGGTAGCCACACGCATTCCTATAAAACCAGCAAGGGCAGACGTAAAAGCTCCAATGATAAAAGAAACGGCAACAAGGGGTGAAGAAGTTTCGCTGCTGGCTGTAACTCCTAATAATAGAGCCACACAAACAACAAATATTGCCAGGATTTTGTACTCTGCTTTTAAGAAAGCCATAGCACCTTCAGCGATGTGGCCTGCAATTTTTTTCATTTTATCAGTTCCAGCATCTTGTTTAGCTACCCATGCGCTTTTCCAAACCACAAAGAGTAAGCCCAGAACCCCAAATGCGGGCAATACATAGAGAATGTTTTCCATTTTGATTTTAGATTTTCGGATTAATTACGTTAAAAAAACCGCCTGACCAGAGCCAAACGGTTTTTAAGTGCCGCAAATATAGAATAACTACTATAATGGGCAAAATCCTTGTTTTGAGAGCCTCAAAGGCTAAACATGACCCGGAGGGCAGTCCAAAGACTTTTCTTTTTTTGATCGTCTAATTGATCAAGTGATTCTGAAATGATAATGGCAACCCCTTCCGAATTAATATTCTCATAATGGTTGAATGGAGTAGTGAGTGAGGCGCCAAAGGCCAATACCCGGGAGGGCGCAAATACAGCAAGTTCATTGATATTAAACTCTTGCCTTACAATAACCTGAACTGATGCGAGACTAAGTTTGATAGCCTTTAACATTTTAGAAAGGGTATCGATTTCAGCCTCCGATAATTCTGCCCAAGGTTTAGATAAAATAATCAGTAACGGTGAGGGTATTGAATAAATATCTTCCTGAAAGATGGTTTCGAATGGGCTCATACTTTCTTTATATCAAAGATAGATTTCAATTCATTTGCGTCTACAGGATTCATACGACCCGATAAAATTAATCGAAGCTGTCTTCTACGAAGTGCACCATTATACAATTCGGTCTCTTCGGGAGTTTCAGGCACCACTTCAGGTATCTCAACCGGATGACCTTCTTTATCAACTGCCACAAATGTGAAGTACGCTGAGTTACTTTCCATTTTTTTTCCTTCCGGGATGTTTTCCGCGTCTACGTCAATTCTAATTTCAACGGATGAATTGAAAGCGCGTGTAACTCTGGCTTTCAGTGTAACTACATCACCCAATCGGATAGGGGAGCGAAAGGAAATATTATCCACTGATGCAGTGACTACAATGCTGTTGCAATGTTTTTGCCCGGCTATGGCCGATACGATATCCATCCAATGCATAAGTCGGCCACCCATAAGGTTGTTGAGTGTATTCGTGTCGTTAGGCAAAACCAATTCAGTCATACTTACTGCGGATTCTCTCGGATGTTTTTTCTTTCGTGTCATATAGGTCTGGCTACTAACTGTTAGTTCGTTTTTGGAAGTTCACAAAAATCATAAAAAAACTTTGCAATACCCGCAGTCAATTTGCTTATTGCATCAAATAATAATCGGGCGTGTTAAATCAATTCACAACTAATCTTTCAATCAGCTCAATTTCTTTTGAGACGATTACCATTACATCCATTATTACGGGGTAGCTCCCTACATATCCTGCCTTTCTCCGACATATTAGATTAATCAATCATCAACATTAAAAATTCAGTTTACGCACTGAGTTAAATCGTGACTTATGAAAGTACTTAAGTTTGGAGGATCGTCCGTAGCAACACCCGCTCGCATCCGATCCGTTATAGAAATTCTTAAACCTTATCTCGAGGATAAGCCTGCCGTTGTATTTTCTGCCTTTGGTGGCGTTACAGACACATTGATAACGTTGAGCACTGCGGCATTACAAGGTTCAATTGAATACAAAGATCAATTACTTGAATTGGAGACCCGACATCTGGAAGCTGTTCGCGACTTGATTGGCATTCAAAAACAGAGCAGTGTTATCGCACAAGTAAAATTTACTTTCAATGAACTTGAAGATGTTTTGCATGGGGTGTTTTTAGTAAAGGAGCGAACTCCGCGCACACTTGATTACATCATGAGTTTTGGGGAACGGCTTTCTGCTTACATCATTTCAGAGGCAATAAAAGATCAGAATATTAACGCAGAATTTTTGGATGCCCGCAAGGTGGTACGTACCGATACTAACTTTGGATATGCTCGTGTTGATTTTGAAACAACGAACAAACAAATCCAGAATCATTTTGATTCACATAAAGGCTTACAAATAATTACCGGTTTCATTGGATCTTCTGAATCAGGCGAAACAACTACGATTGGTCGCAGTGGTTCAGATTACACAGCTTCAATTTTTGCGGCTGCGTTAAAGGCAAGTGCGTTAGAAATCTGGACGGATGTAGATGGAATGATGACGGCTGATCCACGCAAAGTGAAAAAATCTTTTACTGTGGCGGAGATGACGTACAACGAGGCGATGGAGCTATCGCACTTTGGTGCGAAGGTTATTTTTCCAGCAACCATGCAACCGGCAATGGTAAATCAAATTCCAATCTGGATCAAGAACACATTTAATCCTTCGTTTGCAGGCACAGTTATTAGTGAAAAGTCAAATGGAAAGAACCTGATCATTAAAGGTATTTCTTCCATGGATAAAATCAGTTTACTCAGTGTGCAGGGCAGTGGATTGGTTGGTGTTGTTGGCGTATCAATGCGGTTGTTCGGAACATTGGCAAAAGAAAGTATCAGTGTTATTTTAATAAGCCAGGCATCATCAGAGCACTCAATTTGTTTTGCAATTGAATCTGCCAAAGCGAATCAGGCAAAGAAGGCTATTGAAAAAGAATTTCAATATGAGATTCGCAGCAGGGAGATGGACGAAGTGAAAGTTGAGACAAGTCTTTCCATCGTTGCCATTGTTGGTGAGAACATGAAACATAATCCGGGAACGAGTGGACGCATGTTTAGTGCGCTGGGGCGGAGTGGAATTAATATCAACGCAATTGCGCAAGGTTCGTCAGAGCTAAATATTTCAGCGGTTATTCATGAACAGGATATTGCGAAGGCTCTTAATGTGCTGCACGAAGCATTTTTCCTTTCGGATAGAAAAGTTCTTAATCTCTTTTTGGTGGGCACAGGGTTGATTGGAAAGTCATTACTGAACATGATTCAGAAACAATTCCACCAGCTCGCCAAACAAAGTCAATTGGAGATTCATGTGGTGGGTATTGCTAATACCAGGAAAATGCTTTTCAACGAAGATGGATTGCCCTTCGAGAAAGCAATTGACCAAATGAAAACATCGGGTGATGAAATGAATTTGAATGCCTTTATGGGAACCATGATCGCCTTGAATTTATCGAACAGCATTTTTGTGGACTGCACTTCAAGCGAAGAAGTTACAGGATTTTATGAGTCGATTTTATCATCAAACATTTCTATTGTTACTCCTAACAAGAAGGCAAACTCTGGATCATACGAGAAGTATCTGCAATTGAAAAGTGCTGCTCGCAAACGCGGAGTAAAATTTTTATTTGAAACGAATGTGGGCGCAGGCTTGCCTGTTATCAATACATTGAATGACCTACTCATTAGCGGTGATCAGGTGATTGGTATTGAAGCTGTGTTGAGTGGAACCTTGAATTATATTTTTAGCTCGTATAAAAAAGGAGATAAGTTTAGCGATGTTGTGAAAGTTGCTAAGGAGAAGGGATATACAGAACCCGATCCACGCGATGACCTTAACGGGATGGATGTCGCTCGTAAAATTTTGATTCTTTCCAGAGAAGCAGGTCTTCCGCTAGAGTTGGCTGATGTAGAGGTTGAAAATCTTGTACCCGAAGATTGCAGAGGTGAAATGAGCGTGGATTCATTTTTTGAAAAATTGAGTAAGCACAATGATGCATTTGAAAAACTTCGCGTTGATGCTGAGTCGAAAAATGAAAAGCTACGCTACATGGCCGTGTTGGAAAATGGAAAAACAAAAATTCGATTAGGTTCTGTAGATAGTCAACATCCTTTTTACTCCCTTTCGGGAAGCGATAATATTATTTTGCTAACAACCGAACGATATCACGAACGGCCCATGGTAATTCGTGGACCAGGGGCAGGTGCGGAGGTTACTGCAGCCGGTGTGTTTGCAGATATTATTCGAATCGGTAACTATGTTAATGTTTAGAAAGAATGAACTCAATTAGAGCTTTTGCCCCCGCTACAGTAGCCAATGTATGTTGTGGGTTTGATATCCTTGGCTTTGCGGTAGATTTTCCGGGCGATGAGGTTAAGCTGACTTTTCGCGCAGATTCTGAAATTGCCATCACCGCAATAACGGGCGATGGTGGGCGATTACCGAAAGAACCTGAAAAAAACACTGCGGGTGTTGCTGTAATTTCTTTTCTGAAATCCATTAACAGCAATCAAGGCGTTGATATTGAATTGAAGAAGAACTTGCCATTGGGAAGTGGTATGGGGTCAAGCGCAGCGAGTGGAGTGGCTGCATTAGTTGCCATCAATCACTTGATGGGGAGCCCCTTTACGCGCGAACAATTAGTACCTCATGCGATGGAAGCTGAGCGCATTGCTTGTGGCTCGGCACATGCCGATAATGTTGCGCCTTCATTGTTGGGTGGTTTTGTACTGGTTCGTGAATATTCACCACTTGACATAGTAAAAATTGACGCAACTGATAAAATCTATTGTACGCTTGTTCATCCGCATCTCGAGTTAAAGACAGAAGATTCCAGAAAAGTATTACGGCAGTCCCTTCATCTTAAAGATGCAATCACGCAAAGTGGAAACATTGCCGGGCTGATGATTGGATTAACGAAACCAGATTATGGTTTGATCAGTCGATCGTTGAAAGATGTTATTGCTGAACCGATTCGCTCAGCTTTTATTCCGGGCTTTAGTAATCTGCGCAAAGTGGCGATGCAAGCAGGGGCATTGGGGTGTGGTATTTCAGGTTCGGGGCCAACTATTTTTGTGTTGAGTGAAACTCATGAAGGAGCCAAAGCCTCAGGTGAAGCAATTCAACTTGAATTTTTAAAACATCACCTTAAGTCAGATGTCTTTGTTTCAAAAGTAAATCAGCAAGGAGCCTTTATCATTGAAGAGAAATAGAAAGTTTAAAATGAACTATTACAGCACAAATAATGAACAACATCGGGTAAGTTTGGGCGAAGCGGTTATGGAAGGGCTTGCTCCGGATAATGGACTTTACATGCCTGAGTCGATTCAACAACTTCCGAAATCATTTTTTGATTCTTTGTCAGAGAAAACATTTCAACAAATCGGATTTGAGGTTGCTAAAAATTTAATCGGAAATGATATTCCGGAAGCAGAGCTGATTAAGATCATAGAACACACCATTCAGTTTGATGCTCCTTTGGTGGAGGTTGAAGAAGATATTTATTCCCTTGAATTATTTCACGGTCCAACATTGGCGTTTAAAGATTTTGGTGCTCGATTCCTTTCAGGGTTATTGGGTTATTTCGCAAGGCTAAAAAATAAAGAGATTGTAATTTTAGTGGCCACATCCGGTGATACGGGCAGTGCAGTGGCCAACGCATTTCTGAATGTTGGAGGTACACGGGTGGTTGTTTTGTATCCTTCCGGCAAAGTAAGTGAAGCGCAAGAGAAACAATTCACCACATTAGGAGCAAATATTACTGCACTGGAAGTTGCCGGAACATTTGATGATTGCCAGCGATTAGTGAAGCAATCATTTTTAGATGATGACCTTAAAAATGCATTGACACTTACGTCTGCCAATTCAATAAATATTGCCCGATTGATTCCTCAAACGTTCTATTACTTTCAAGCCTATGCTCAAATAAAACAAAAAGATAAACCGATTGTGATTTCCGTACCCAGTGGCAATTTCGGAAATCTAACAGCCGGACTAATGGCAAAGAAAATGGGATTACCTGTTCATAGCTTTGTTGCTTCAACTAATGTAAACGATGTTGTACCCGAGTTTTTGAAGACTAACGTATTTACCCCTCGCACATCTCAACAAACCATCAGCAACGCAATGGATGTGGGAAACCCCAGCAATTTTGCCCGCTTGTTGGATTTGTATGATAATGATTTTCGGAAATTATCAAATGAGATAATTGGCTATCATTTCTCCGATGAGGCTACCCGTGTTGCTATGAGAAATGTGTTTTCAGATTTTAATTATGCGTTAGATCCACACGGAGCCGTGGGATACTTAGGACTTAAAGAGTTTTTAAAAGATCATCCCAACCATACAGGAATATTTTTAGAGACGGCACATCCGGCAAAATTTTCGGAAACAGTAGAAGACACAATCAATCATAAAGTTGAGGTGCCTGAACGATTGGAAAAATTTATGAAAGGGGAGAAGAAGTCAATCCTAATTAGTGCTGACTTTTCGGAATTGAAATCCTTACTTCCAACCCTGATCGCCTAACAACGGAACGAACGCAAACGAATCGAACTCCTCTTTCTTCAATTCATTTTTTACTTTGGTGATTCGCAGCATCTTTTGCTTTGAGCGATCCCCAACAGGAATAAGAAGAATGCCCCCTTCAGCAAGTTGATCTGTTAAAGCAGTAGGTACAACGGGTGCACCCGCTGTAACAATTATTTTATTATAAGGAGCTTTGGCAGGCACACCTTTTGATCCATCGCCATAAAAAAAATAGGGTTTATACCCCAGGGTTGGTAAAAAATCGCGCGTACGCTCGTAAAGTTTTCGGTTGTACTCTATAGTATACACTTTTACGCCCATTTCGAGCAAAATGGCTGCCTGGTAGCCTGAGCCCGTCCCAATCTCCAAGAGCTTATCTCCAGGTTGTATTTTCAGCTTTTCAGACTGAAAGGCGACTGTATAGGGCTGGGAGATGGTTTGACCCTCCCCAATCGGAAAAGCCTTGTCTTCGTAAGCATGACCAAGTAGCGCATCATCAAAAAAAGCGTGTCTGGGCACTTTACCGATTGCAGCTAAAACGCGCTGGTCGCAAATGCCCTTTTCCAGTAACTTTTTGACAAGCTTGTTGCGCAACCCCCGTTGCCTGTAATTGTCTTCAAACATTTGTGTAAACGCCATTTTGACGCTAAAAACGCCATTTTTTCATGATAAACAAAGTTTTAGAAAATCTTTAGGAAATTTGAAACTGATGCCCCTACTTTGGGGTTCTCTAAACACAGTAGAAACTATTTTGCCATAGCGTTAGACTGTGTAAAACCTGACCTGACAGCCAGTGGTTTTGCTTCCACCAGCCGATCGGTCAGGTTTACTTTTTTAATCAAAATCCAATCAGAATAAATGGAGCCCAATAATAAGGTGCTGCATATTTCTCTTTCGCTATCAAGTCTAATTTTGCTTCCTTCAATCCTTCAGCAAACGAAGTATTCTTTCCCTGAAGAAATGTTTGGTAAAACCTGGTCATTAGTTCTGAAGTTGATTCATCAGTCACACTCCAAAATGATACGATAATATTTTTTGCGCCTGCATACACCAGGGCTCTTGATAACCCGATTACACCTTCACCTTTAGAAATTTTTCCTAACCCGGTCTGACAAGCGGAGAGTGTTACAAGGTTTGCGTTTAGGTGTAGGTTGTAGATTTCGCCCGAGTATAAATTTCCGTCCTCAGCTTGTGAATCATTTTGTAAAAATATTCTTGAGAGATCGGGATTTTCTTCATCTACAATTCCATGAGTGGCAAAGTGGACTAATGAATAGTTTTTTAATTCTTCGTCTTTGATTGCCGTTTCACTTGCCAGTGTATTGGTTAGGACATCGCAGCGGATATTTTTGTTTTTGAATAATGCTTCGATCGCATCCACTTCCTGTTTTGTGCCCGGTAAATCATTTAGGTTACTACCCTCAGGAAAGGAAATGGGAGCCAAGAGTTTTGCGGAAGAAATACTGGCGGCCGTTGGATTGTTTTTCTTTTGAATGAGCAAGCCTGCTGAAAACTCATAGCGTACTCCAAATTTTTTAACGAGGTAAGGAAGTTTGTTGAAGGGTGTATTGCTATCCTTCACATTCTTCGTTAAGAGTGCTTCAAAGGGAATGATGCTCATTCGGCCGGAAGGAAGTAGAACCAGCTCTGTAACTTTGGAAGAAATTCCTTTCGGTATTAGTAATTTATATAAATCGCGTGATGTTTGAATATACGCTTGTTCTTGCATAAAGTACATACTATTTCTAAACCCACTGATGGTTCGGTCGTAATCTGCTGGCAAGGCATGATCCTTTATCAAAAACTTCTTATCCCTCATCAGGTAGATGTAAAGTCGATTATTTTTTTCATCGATGAAGTAACTGACTAAAGCAGTTTTACTATTGAGCATAGCCTGCAATTGCGCAATAGAAGGGGCAGCCGAGTTAAACTTTAAATTGAAATATTCAGGAAAATTACTTTCTAGTCCTTTCGTGAATTCGGTATAACTTTGATTAAGATGGAATGCAGTTTCGCGCAAATATTTTTCCTCCTCTTCGGAAGGTTTTTGAGCTAGCTTTTGAGTAACCAGCGCCATCGCAGATTTTAAACTGTTTTCTTCTTCTAATAGCTCGGGTGGAATGTTAGCAAATGACTTTGCATTGGCATCCGAAATTGCCTCCTGAAGTACAGCTGACTTACTCTTTTCAGCAAAGTAAAAAGATTGTTCACGATAGAATTTGCGATCGCGAAAAGAAACATCGCTTAACAGATAAGCAATACGAACACCATCCGCATACACTTCATTTGCGATGGAGCCTAATGAAATTTTGTCAGCTTCGTTGGTGGTTTGCTGCCGAAGTTTGTCAATTAACGAGTCACTCAATTGCAGGGTAGATAGACCAAACGTAAGATCGCTAAGTTTTAAGGTTTTATTTAAGTGACGCGCTTCAAGAACTTGCGCTTTATACATTAATGAGTATAAGAGGAAATTGCCATCGTAAAAGTTATTGATTTTTGGATTGACAAGAACATCTTCATTATCGAAATCAGCAATGTTGGCTACAATAGACTTTTGATAACTGGATAACGCTTCGTCATACTTGTTTTCGGCTTGCAAGATGTTGCCAATTAGATTATAAGTGTATGCAACATCCGGATGTTTTTTTCCCTGCGAAGCAATGTACATATCAAGAGCTTTCTTGTAATACTCGAGTGCCGCCTTATCGTCCTTCTGTTTTGAATAGGTAAGTCCTAACCAGCGCAACACGTAGGCTTTTGAGGGATGCGGTTGAGGATAGTTCTTCTCCCATATTTTAAGTGCTGTTTCAAAATAGTTAACAGCATCGCCATAAAGTTCTGTATTAAAATTCACTACTCCCAGATTGGTGTTGGCGATGGCAAACTTCGGATGTTCTTTGCCATGCAGTTTCCCGTAAATCTCAGTAGCCTTTTCGTAGTTATCAAACGACTTATCTATATCTAATCGACTATAAACAAGGCCTAAATCTGTGAAAGAAGCAGCGATCAATTCATGTGCTTCTGGTAATTTATCCTGCCGAAGTGAAAGCGCCATTAATTGTTGTTCTTCTGCTTGCGCATATTTGCCAGAGTTGAAGTAGGCTTGTCCCAGATAGCTAAGAGCCTGGGCGGTCTCCAAACTATTATTACCGTTTTGCAGTTCAGTTAATGAGGCTGTCAAATTTTCAACAGCGAGATCATTTCTTCCCTGATTTAGAAATAGAAATCCAACATTGGTTTGTGTAACAGCTCCTAAGCTTCCTGCATTTTTTAGTTGAGATACTTTGGTCTGAGTTTCCTTTAAGAGTTTATCTGCTTCGTCAAATTTGCCAAGCCGTATAAGAGCCTCTGCTTTTTTGTTTTTTAACTGTACATCAAAAAATGCATCCGTTGGTTTAGTCTGATCAACTAATTTGATTGCTTCCTCATAATTGGAATCAAACAAAGTATTTTCGATTTGGCTTAAGATTTTTTCATTTTGCTTTTTGTCTTGCGCCAATAGATTACAAAATGAAAGAATTAGAAATGTGGATAGATATATATTCCTCATCCTTAAAACCGATAATAATAACTGATTGTTGTTACGTTCTCTCGGGTTAAGCCATCCGGGTTAATAACGCGATCCTTCAATTTCTTACCCACCAACAGGCGCACACCTGATTTTACACTAAAGTTATAACCGAAGGTTCCTATCACAGTAAATGCCATGCCTGTAGTACCTTCTAGTTTTACGCGCTCGTTGGTATTTGGGTCAGTCACTTCATCTTTGCTGATCCTATTAATTGACAGGGCACCTAAGCTAATATTAAAACGAGCATATCTAAAATTTCGCTCCGCCCGAAACATTATATCAGTACCTCTTTTTAGATGATAGGCTGGCCAATACGTTCTTACATACCCTTCCTCTTTTCCATTCTGGTAAACAGGAATCCAGGCCGCATACGTAAACTGATTCTTATTTTCATTGAACGGATGTTGAAGGCCAGTAGCAAAAAGCCATTTTCTATTTACCAAGGAAATGCCTGTTACAAAATCGTACGTACCTAAACTAGTTTGATAGTACATAGGGAATTGTAGGCCGTTTTCTTTGGACTTTAAGTCCGAATTATTAACTGGAATTTTACCTCCAAGAGTAAGACCTATGTCAAATTTTTCTGACGAATAAAGATTTCGCGTAATAGCTAAAGAGATATCACCAATGCCTGATGTCTTTCCGAAATTTCCATTTACTGCCTGATATGGAAGTTTAACCTGTAAAAACGTTTTATCATCAACCAGGTTAAAGCTCATGTCGATTGTGGAAACAAAAATGATGGGAGAGGTAGTGGTTTTTCCGCGGTAAAAGCTTAGCTCCATCGATTTTAATTTCACAAGGGCTTTTTTATTGAAAGGTTGATCAGGTTTCATGGCACCCATGGTACAAAACCCGGCATCGCTGCAACCTTGTCCGTATAGGGATAAGCCAATGAACAAGGCAAAACATAAGGTAAGTAAAGACTTAATCATTTAGTTACATTTTTTCGCTGACCGGTAATAGCTACTGCATCTATTTCATTCCAACCTAAAACCAGCTTGCTGTTAATAGCGATGCGAATAGCATCCGCAAAAAAATTAGTCTCTAGCATTTGAATGGTAAATATCCTTGATTTTTTTTCAAGGGTATTAACTGCAGGTTTGGAATATATCTTTGTCCATTTTTTCGTGCTTGAGTCTCTTAAGTAGACCGTATCAATTGCACCGGGATTATAGGTTTCAAAAATCTGAACGGTTCGCACTGTTTGAAGGGTATCAAACCCAAGCTCTAGAAACTCTCTTTCACCATCCGCTAAAGAGGATGCCCAGGCATTGGCAATATCTCCATAATTGGGGTATACATTTTCCTTTCCTAAAGCTTTATTGGCGGCCCAATTACCTGAACTGTACTGAGTACTAAATCGAATTACTTTGCTTGCGTATTGTTTTATGGGTACACCTTGAAACAACTCAAAGTCAGAGCAACCTATGAGAAGAGTAAAAAGTATGAGTGCTGAAAGTTTTGATTTCATCAAATGCCGGATTATCTAAAGCACAGCCTAAAGATAGCATCTATATCCTAAATCAAGAATAAATGAAATTCGTTTTTTGATTACATACCGAGCGATTGATTCTCAATCGAAGCTAACTCAATAATTTTTTCGTATTCAGCAGGATTAAGATCATTAAAGAAGTAATGAACCGGATTTGCGTGAACGCCATTCACAAAAACCTCATAGTGTAAGTGCGGGGCAGTTGATAACCCGGTATCACCTACGTAACCAATTAAATCTCCGCGTTTTATCTTTTGACCCAATCGTACTGCAAAGCCATGCATGTGTGCATATCGGGTCCGGTATCCAAAACCATGATCTATTTCAATCATTTTTCCATATCCACTAAAACTTACATCCAATTTATCAATGGAGCCATCAGCAGTTGCATAAATGGGAGTGCCAATGGCAGCAGCAAAGTCAATACCTGTATGCATTTTCTTCACTTTATAAATTGGATGCACGCGCATTCCAAATCCAGATGCCAATGCGATCAGTTGTTTATTGGCAACCGGTTGAATAGCAGGAATAGCCGCAAACAGTTTTTCTTTGCTCTCAGCCAACTCCACTACATCATCATGTGATTTCGATTCGATGTAAATTTTTCTACGAAGATTATCTACGTTCTCACTCAACTTTACAATAATATCACCATGAATAATGTTCTTGTTTTTAATATCTTCATAACGATCCAATCCACCTACTCCTGCTTCGCGGATATTTTTATCAATGGGCTCAGCTCCTAACACAACACGATAGATATTATCATCACGGTACTCCATGTTGGACAATTGAGATTGAAGCTTTTCTACCTGAGCGGTTAAGTTCTCGTAATAGAATTCCATTTCCTTTACCTCATTTTTAAGGATTAGTTCCTTGGGCGATTCGAAATAGGAGCTGTACGCAATGAGCAACCCAACGGCCATTGCAACGGTGAGCGACAAAATCCCTAATGTGTTCAGTACGATATCACCCGTTGAGGTTTTAATGCGCTCATACTTGCAGGTTTCAGTGTCGTAATAATATTTTATACGTGCCATAATATTAAATTAAAAAATCATGCAGGCCTGAAGACTTTAATCACTTCATTTCTGCACTCTATATACGGGCCATTTAAAAGGTCAATACAATATGGAATAGCAGGGAACACGGCATCCAAACATTGACGAATCGCTTTTGGTTTGCCGGGCAAATTTACAATTAATGTTTCATTTCTGATTCCTGCCGTTTGCCGTGATAAAATTGCTGTAGAAACATACTTAAGGCTTTCCCTTCTCATTTGTTCACCAAAACCCGGAAGCATCTTTGTACAAACCGCTTCGGTAGCTTCGGGTGTTACATCACGCAACGCAGGCCCCGTGCCACCACTGGTAACGATCAAGCAGCATTTCTTAACATCGGCCATTTCAATCATGGTTTGTTCAATCAAGTCTTGCTCATCCGGTATAATGGCATACTCTTGTTCCCAGTTGCCAATAATGTATTCATTCAAGGTACTTACAATGGCCTTGCCGGGAAGGTCTTCATAAATTCCTTTACTAGCTCTGTCTGATACGTTAATAATTCCTATGCGAACCACGGCTCCACTCGGCAGGAGAGGGGTGACGTCCTCACTAGACTTATCTTTTTCTGACAAATTTTTCATCGGGTTAATTAAATTCCTTTCGATTCAGTGGCAGTCAATTTCACTTTCAAATCTTTCGCCCGGCCTTTTTTAAAAACCTGACGACCTTTATTGATACCCTTGCGTAGTTCTTTTTGAGATTCTATCGGTAACGAAATAATTTCAGCACACTCAGGCGAGCAACAGCCCGCATAAGTTGTTGCACATTCTTCACATTGAATGAATAACAAATGACAACCATCATTCTTGCAGTTGGTATGCGTATCACACGGTTTGCCACATTGGTGGCATTCGCTGATTACATCATCTGAGATGCGTTCACCCAAACGTTCGTCAAACACAAAGTTCTTACCGATGAATTTATTTTCAAGATTTTGCTCTTTCACCTGGCGCGCGTATTCAATAATACCACCATCCAACTGAAATACATTTTTGAAACCCACATGCTTAAACCAGGCGCTTGCCTTTTCGCATCGGATTCCCCCGGTGCAATACATGAGTACGTTTTTATCTTTTTGATCGGCCAGAATTTCATTCACTACTGTTAACTCTTCGCGGAACGTATCAACATCCGGGCAAATCGCATTTTTGAAATGACCTACTTCACTTTCGTAATGATTGCGCATATCCACAATAACCGTGTTGGGGTTATCGGCTAGCTCATTAAACTCTGTTGCGTTTACATGAACTCCGCTATTCGTAACGTCAAACGTACTGTCATTTAGCCCATCAGCAACAATCTTATTGCGCACTAATATCTTGAGTTTGAAAAATGATTTACCATTGTCGTCAATAGCTGTATTTAACCGAATCCCGTTTAGGAATGGAATGCTAAACAACTCCGTTTTAAAATCAATAAATTGTTCTGTAGGCACACTGATTTGTGCATTGATACCTTCTTTAGCGACATAGATACGCCCCCAAACGGCTAATTGATCAAGTAGTTTATAGAGATTATTTCTAAAAGTTTCAGGATCTTCAATCTGATGGTACTTATAAAAGGACACGGTAGTTCGTGCCTGCACACTATTATGAAGCCGTTCTTTTAATTCTTTCCCGTTAATTCTATTAAATAGAGCCATTTTTATTTAACAAACCTCGCAAAGGTAATGATAATTTTGGTTTTGAATAAATCTAACTGTTTCACCGACAGTTAGTTGGCGGATGGTTGGAGCTGCCCCTTCAGTAGTTTGTTATAATCCTCGCACGATAAGCTTCCTACTTTATTGCAATAGCCACAAGTCTTATAGCTGTTACCGAAATAACCTTTCTTAATAATAACGGTTGAACCATGACAAACCGGGCATACTACTTTGCCTGCGGGGCCGCAATCAATATCAAAATCTTTTGAGAAGACTTGAGCCGCTTGCTGAGACTCAATCTCTCGTTCTTTCAATAGTTCTACTTCTGCTTTGGCTTTAATGCTAATAGCTTCTTGCGAAAATTGACCCGTAGTTCCTTTCAATTGAATGTATTTATTAAGCCAGTCAACACTTTGTTTATACTTAGCGAGGTAGTAAGAATTTTTACCGAGATAGAACGTAACGTCTGAGGGAACACTTCTAACGTTTTTCAAGATTGAAACGATCTTCAGATCGGCTTCTTCATAACGTTCTAAATCAATCAGCTGTGCTACTGAATCAATTTGGCGATCGATAGCACGTTGCTTATCGGCCTGACGCTGAATTTCTAATTGCCTTAGTTTTTCCTGTTCGTTTATCTGCGCGTGTACCGAAAATGAAACCGCAAAAAATAATATGATGTAATAGCCCTTGCTCACAAAACAAAAATTAAATGAAATCTTCTTTGGAAAGTTGTAACCACTCTAATGTGGCGTTACAAAAAATATCTTCTCTTACCGATTCAGGAAAATTCCCATCCTCAATAAATTTACCGATTTCTAAATCACCTAAGGGAAATGGATAATCCGAACCCAGCACAATTCGTTTACTTCCTTGCATCTTAATTACATACTCTAACATGAGGGCATCGTGGGTAACGCAATCAACCCAAAACTGACCAATGTATTTGCGTGGGTTTACATTGTTATCAATCGCCACCAAATCGGGTCGGCAATTAAACCCGTGCTCTATACGGCCAATGGTTGGTAAAAAAGAACCCCCTGCATGTGCAAACATAACCCGAAGTTTGGGTAATCTTTCAAAAACCCCGCCAAAAATCATAGAACACATGGCACGCGAAGTTTCTGCAGGCATACCCACCAGCCATGGTAGCCAATAGCGTTGCATATGCTTTTCGCCCATCATGTTCCATGGGTGAATCATGACAGCGAGACCTAGTTTTTCGCACGACTGAAAAATAGGGAAGAAGCGATCTTCATTCAGGTTCTCGTCATTGATGTTTGATCCAATCTGCACTCCTTTTAAGCCAATCTTTTTTAATCGCTCCAATTCCTTCACAGCAAGTTCCGTGTCTTGCATAGGGATAGTTCCTAAGCCAATGTACTGTTTGGGATATTTAGCTACTAGTTTACCAAGGTGGTCATTCAAAAATTTTGATAAGTCAAGGCAATCTAGTGGCTTGGCCCAATACGAAAACATAACGGGAATTGTACATACCACTTGTACCTGGGTGTGGAATTGTTTGTATTCCTCTATTCGTAGTTCAGGGTTCCAGCAGTTTTCCTGAATCTCCCGGAAGAACTGGTTGCCGCGCATCATTTTAGCAAAGCCTTTTTTATGATGCTGCAAATAGATAAAATCCCCATACCCAAACTTTTCGGTCCAGTTAGGTATCTTTTTAGGAAGAATGTGTGTATGGGAATCTATTTTAAGCATTTACGGCCTGACTAATCCGGTAAAGGTAGGAGTTAGTCGGCTAAGTTTTAAAAATTTGTTATCAATGCCACATTGAATTCGAAAGGTGGAAGAGTTATTTTCTCAGCCTGAGGATTTGCCAGAAGATCAAATTCTACTGCACAACTAAATCAACTTCCGCAGTAAGTTCGTTTTCAGGTTTGTTCTTATCCCAAATGCGCATCTTCATATGGTACGTGCTGCCTGACTTCATCGGGTCACCAACTGTAACGGTTCCACGCAAAACAGCTGCATCCTCCGGAGAGTAACCATCACTTTCTGCAAATAAATCAGCTTCATTAAGGATAACTTCCCCTTGCTGACCCGTTACACTAAGCATCAGTCCAGGAAAAGCTTTACCATCCTTCAATTCATAATTTGCAAGGCCTTGAACTACGATGGCAATTTTTGAATCAAGGGCTACTTTATTGCTGGTTACAACGGTATTGTCAGGGCCAACCAATAAAACTTCTTCTACCGAAAATCCATGATAGCTGTGCGACAAGCCGGTGATTAAATCTTTATTCGTGCCTGCACTAAAGCTACACGACCATAAGAGAAGGATGCTTCCAAAGAACGCAAACATGTTGAGGTTTTTCATAGGGTTTAGGGTTTTAGGATGAGGATACTATTCGTGACTTGGGTGTTTCATTTCTTGCTCGATCTTTCTTCAGCAATCTGTCTCTGACGCATGGCCTCCACCATGTTACTCTCTGCTATCATTTGCTGTTGTTTTGCTAATTTTAGCTGCTGTTCAGCTAAAGAGCGCATTTCAATGGCTTGTCGTTCGTTTTCCTGAGCCATTAATTCAAACTTGTCAGCTTCTTGTTTCTGATAGAATCCATAAGCTAAAGACAAAACCGAAACAACTGCGAGGAGGGCGATTATTAGATTCTTTTTCATGGACTTTTAATTTGATTATTGGGAGCTCAATACAAAAACAGATACAATTTAACGAAACGCCCAGACTTTATTCACATCTTGTGGTAGTTGCAGAGGACCCCGAAACGTGAGACACCGTAAAGAAGGCTGATGCTACTCATTATTCAATTTGCCTTTGGTTCATTTCTCGAATGACAATGTAACCCTGCACCATCATGATGAAGGGGCATGCAATCAATTTGAATAATTTTTCTGGTAGGAAAAGCATATTCTAATATTTGCTTGGCTTGTGCATCTCTTTCTTTTAGATCATTAGACAATCCTTCCTTCCAAAATTTAGACGTAACAACAACCTGATTGGCAAGTATGAAATTCATATATCCGGTTGCTAAATAAAACTCAACGGTATCAGACTCAACATGATCAAACCACGATTTTTCTTCGTTGCCTAAACTTTTATAATTAACCTTCTTCGTCATTAATGGCCCTGTCGGTAGGCGAATAATCTTCAGAGGTTTTCCGTCTTGATTGGTACTGTTGTAAAGTGTTTGATAATTTTCTTCCATTCTATGGAATGATTCTTTTGCAATTTCATCACCCAGTGTGTCTTTGGGATTCACAGCAGCCAATAAAACGGTATAGGGGTTAACGAACCTGCAAAACTCATCGATGTGTCCCCCGGTGCCAATGCCATACTTTCCATTTTCCAATTTTCCCCATTCTTCTTCCTTCAATCCACGTTTGAGCCATATGATTTTTGATACCCCTAAAACTCTTTCATATTCTTTTTCAATCTGTACTTTAGTCATGGTTGGGTTTCTGTCTAATTCTACAGATTCCACAAGTAGCATGGTTCCTTCACCATTAGTTTGCCAGGCTCCGCCCTCTGAAATAAGAGTTGAGGAAATTAAAGGAAGATTTAATTTGGCAGCAACATTCCTATCGATTTCTTCTGCTCGTTTATCAGGATGGATAAATTCAAAATCCGCCAAAGCGAATTCACCTTTTCCATTCCTTAAGAAAATTGGGCCGGGATCTTGAATGGCTCCATAACTTATTTCATTAACGAAAAGTGAAACTCTTGATGTGTCTATTTTATTTGCAAGTAGCTCATGATAAATTCTATCGTGCATTTGTGCCTCATCATAAGTTAGCTGCGGTCCATAGAATAATCTGATTTTGCAATGGGGGGTTATTTCTTTCATAGCCGCCAAGGCTGTATAGTAAAATGGTTCTCCACCTAAAAAACCAGATTCTTTCCAGCTCAACCAAATGTATTCTTGTTCATCAAATTCAGAAGCAACCTTAAATGTATCGCTGTCTTGTGATGAACAACTTATAATTAGGAAAAGGATAAAACAGTTAGTTATTCGCACGGTTCGGATCTTTAGGATTGAGTTTGCACAGGGCCTCGAAGTCCTCCTCAATGCCACATGACCAAACGAGGAACGAAGATAAAACTTATACCTTAAAGTGTAACCGACCGATCACAATTGATAGTGGTGTCTCCTGTAGGGACTCTGCATTTCTTAGAGATGATTTCAACAATAAACTATTATAAGGTCCATGCGCAAGGAGTGCCGTAACGGGATATTTAACGGAGATTATTTTTTGTGAAACCTTTCTCGTTAAGATACCGATCGGTATATTTGCGGTATGCGAAACCCGGATTTAACAAAGGAGAAAATTCTAGTAAAGTCAGGAATCTTATTTAATACGCAGGGCTATAAATCTACATCGCTTAGCGAAATAACTGATGCTACGGGATTTACCAAAGGTGCCATCTATCGGCATTTTGAAAGCAAGGATAAGCTGGAGCAAGAATCTCTTTATCACCTCTCAACCATTTTGTTTGAGAAGGTACGCACGGTTATAAAAGCGAAAGAAACAGCAAGCGAAAAGCTTCACGCAATTTTTCAATTCTTCAGCACCTACATTACAAACCCTCCCATCAAAGGGGGGTGCCCATTGCTCAATGCTTCCACAGAGGCTGATGATACAAACCCAGTGCTGAGAAAAGGGGCGTTACGCATTCTTAATGTACTACGTGATTCACTCGTTGCTGTACTGGAGAATGGCATTCGTTTTAAACAATTAAAAGACACTATTGATGTCGAATACTATGCAACAGTATTTATTGCCTCGCTCGAAGGCGCCATTATGATGAGCAAACTGCGAGGAAATGATGATGACATTAAGCGTGTTGTAAAACACCTTGAGGGTTTGGTGAAAGAACTGGAACGATAAAATTTTTAACCCAATAGATACCAATTGGTATCTTAATAAAAAAATGTTATGAAAAAAATATCCTTTTACTTTGTCGGGCTTTGGCTAAATGTACTGTCTTACCTGGTTCCCAAACGGGCTGGAAGAAAAACATTCAATCTTTTTTGCTATCCATCACGTGTTCCCATGAAGGATTATCAACTGGAATTTTTAGCCAGTGCGAAGTTTGAGATTCTCAAAACCTCAAGCGATACAATTCAAACTTATCGTTGGGGAAAAGGCCCTAAGAAGATTCTGTTTCTGCATGGGTGGAGAAGCCATACTTTTCGGTGGAAGAAATACATCGAGTCGTTTTCGCAAGAAGAGTATACTATCTATGCATTGGATGCTCCTGGGCATGGACTTTCTACCGGAAATTATCTGAATGTATTATACTATGGAGAAGTGATAGAACAGTTTATTAACCGTTTGAACGGGGTCGATACAGTTGTCAGTCACTCAATGGGTGGGTTTTCTAGTCTGTGCGCATTGCATCGAACTCAAACCTTGCCAGTACGTAGTTTGGTTTTAATGGGCACACCCGGCCAGGCGAAAGAATTTATTAATTACTATCGAACCTTGTTGAGCTTGTCGGATAGAACAATGCGATTGATGACAGAATATTTTAAAACTAAAATAGGACTTGATCCTGCCTATTTTTCAGGGCCCGATTTTGCGAAATCAATTTCCATTCCTGGTCTTATTATTCATGATGAAGAGGATTTGGAAGCCCCCATACATAATGCCAGGGAAATTCATGAAGCATGGCCAGTTTCTTTCCTGATTGTTACACAAGGTCTGGGTCATAATTTGAGATCGAAAGAAATTATTGATCATGTTCAAAAGTTTGTTGAAGGTACAGTTGAGAAAAACATCGAAAAAGGAAAGCTAGCACAAGTGCATTAACAAACGGCCAAAGATTCGCGCCTAATAAAACTATGCTTGCCCCGTTAATTTATTTCTTCATCAACGCACATCTGAATTTTACTCAATAGAAAAAGTTGATCTGGAGTTTGAAAATATGTGTCAATCATGACAAGCGTCATTTATTTGAGTGAGTATCCTCATCCGCTAATACAATGGAGTAACGTAGTTTTAAAATAATCGAAGAGATTATAATTTCTAAACGTAAAACTATGACAGCTAAAAAATTAGGTATATGGATGGATCACTCTTCTGCCAATCTAATGGAGTTTCCTATAAACCCAATCATAACCAAAACGATTGAATCAACCTTTACCCCTGAAGTAAGAGGGATTAGCCTTCGCAAAGGTGAAAACCTAATGCACAATAAGGAACAACGCGAGATGACTCAATATTATGACACGCTTGAGGAGGTTATCTAAAAGTATGAAGAAGTAATTCTGTTTGGCCCGACCAATGCGAAAGTTGAACTATTCAATTATTTGACGAAAGATCCTCGTTTCAATGCAATAAAAATTGTGATTGAGAATGCTGATAAAATGACCGACAACCAGCAACATGCTTTTGTAAGAGACTATTTTTCAAAGCGCTAGAAGTTTCTATTTCTTTGTGATTGTAAATTCTACTCTGCGGTTAAGTTTGCGCGTTTCTTCTTTACTGTTGTCGGCAATAGGTTTTGAACTACCATAACCTCTACCGGTTATTCTTTTTTCATTTATACCTTTTGTTACCAGGTACTTTTTCACTGACAACACTCGCTGCTCAGATAGGTTTAGATTAAGTTTCTGATCGCCCTGATTATCAGTATGTCCAGCCAGCGCAATTTCAAGAGCCGTATTTTCATTCATAATTTCATAAAGCCGGTCAAGTTCAGGATATGAGTCGGTGAGCAACTGTGGCTTACCACGCACAAAAAATACGTTATTTAGTTTAATCGTTTGGCCAACTTCCAATGGCACCAAATATAAGTCATAATTAATCTCCTGATGAGATTGGGCCAGCGTTAAGTCCATGTTCTCATTTACTGAGATATATCCGGTAGCCTTTGCATGAAAGCCATAGTTTTTCCCGTAAGGCAATATAATTTTATAGATACCATTCGCTGGATTTGAAGTGGCAAAGCCAGCTTCTTCGCCCGATGGCAAGACTTCATACGAAATTTTTGCAACCACAGGCTGAAGTGTTTTTGCATTCAACACTTTGCCGTGGATAAAAGCAATTGGATCGGGTAGAGCCACAGTTTCTGTGTTCTTTTTGCCGACCGTTTCGGAAGTTGCCGGAAGTGGATTCCGTAAGCGAACGATATAAATGTCGGACTTAGTTTCCTTGCTATTGGAAGTCATCAAGGCAAACTCTCCTGAGCCTACCATGCGAAACAGTCCATCAAAATTAGGGGTGTTAATGGCGGGTCCCAGGTTTAATGGGGTTGACCAACGTGTCCATGTATCATCCAATCGCTTACTTACAAAAAGATCGCGATTGCCATAGCCTGGCCAGCCTGACGAAGCAAAGTATATTGTCTTTCCATCAGCCGCAAGGAACGGTCCGGATTCGTCCGAAAAGGAATTAATGTCTGCACCTAAATGTAATGGACTCGACCATGAATTATCACTCCGCAAAAAGCACGCATACAAGTCACGTCCCCCGCGAGAATCTTTTCTGTTAACAGAAAAGATTATTACTTTATTATTGGCCGAAAGGCATGCTTCGGCATAAGGATCATCATTGTAATAATCCGGAATTAAAATAGGTTCCGGATCGCTCCATCCGGTGGCGGTTCGCGTTGAAAATGAAAAACCTTTCTCTGCTTTGTGGCTCCTCGAAGGATAAATGTTGTTGAGCAACAGCGTATTGTTATCCGCTGTAATTGAAAATACATCATTATTCATATCGCCTGAATTGAGTGGTACACCGGCATTGTGAGCCACAGACCAGGTATCGGATTGCAGTTCAGAAAACCAGATATCATCCAATGATTTGTTCGTACCTGTATTACCAGGGTGTTGCTGACGGGTAAAAAATAGAATTTTTCCGTCTGGCGAAATAAGCGGATTCAAATCTTCATACGCACTGTTTATTTGATCGCCCATTTTTTCCTTTACCAGCGTTGCCGGAAACTCTGCCGCAGCCTGAATAGGCTCTGCCTTCTGCAGTACCTTAAAGTAATCAATGGCTATTTGACCTACACCGGTTATTTTAAATCCATTATTGCAATAGTTGTGAATAAAGTCACCCGTATACACCCGTGTATTATTGATATAAAAATTCAGTTTTCCATCAACACGTGTAATGCGCAATACATTGCGTGCGCCAACCCCGGTAGCAATGGCCGTAGAGCTCCCCTCCAGAAAAGTTTGTGTGGTGGTGTAGTGTTTATTGATGGTAAACTTACCTTGCTCATTGATGCCGAAAAAACAACCAGCGCTAAATTTACTTCCCCAGTAGATACCATAATTTAACGTAGCAGATGAAGTTAGTACCTCAAACGAAGACTCGATCACAAAATCAGGGTAACCATTGATGCAGTGCGCTGGCTCAACATAGTTGTAGGCGTTAGTATTGCCCGTAATTTTATAAACACCGTTTTCAATTACAGCCATATTAGAGGTGGGCCAATTGGCTGCGTTATCGGTAAACGTTTCGTTTTGCAGCACAGGTAAATTGTTTTGTGCCAATGCTGTGCGAGAGAGCAAGACTAAAGCAAATAAAACAGATCGGTTCATACTAAAGTAGAATACCGCAAGGTATTTATCCCATGGGTTTCAATCCATCACGCTTATTGGGTATTTGTGCATCCGTACTGCTACGGAGCAAACGGAATTGTTATGATCATATGGATTGAAGCAGCGCAAGTTCCCCGAGGCAGTTGGCACAAGGAAGAAGTTATGAGATGCGTTAGTTTGTTGGTAAACGACCGACAAGAACTAGTGGGTATTCTTCATCAGCAAGTTTCTATCCCCGAACTTTTCACCAACAGGCAAAATTGGTTGCACCAATTTCAATCGTTATAAAACGCTTAATGAAATTAAATCATCAATTGACTGTCACTCCATTTTGGTCGACAGTAGCTTTATTCTTATGAGAAAGGTCAAAGCCTAATTTTGTCCAAGCCGTTCCTTTTTTACCAACTAGAACAAATCCTTTAATTGTTTTTTCAATTGTAAATTCAAAGTCAGCTAAATTTTCATCTTTATCGGTAGTTTTGGAATTTTTCATGGTCATTCCAAATTCGTCAATGCCTTGTGGGACATTTTCTTGTATGGTAAAAGAAAGTTCTTTGAATGCGGTTCCTTTTTGTCCAATAAGCTTAACTCCATCATCCGTGCTTTCAAATACGATTTTAAATTCTTGCAAGCCTGAATTCTTTGTCGAAAAAGAAGGTATTCCAATCAATAAAGTTGCTAGGAAAGCAAAAAGTAAAGTGAAATTTCGTGGTGCGTTTTTCATTGTAAACGTTTTTATACCGAGGTTTACTTCGTATTATGAGAGTACAAATTAAAAAAAGGATTTGTAAAAAATAGCCATAGATTTCATACAGGACATTTTTATTTCTCCTCAACAGCCGCCTTAATTATTTCTTTAATTTCAGAATTTCCGCTTTGTTTTGCCAATTGCAATGTTGTCTTTCCACTTTGGTCTTTAATGTCTAGCGGAGCTTTATATTTAATGGCAAGCCTAACCATGTCAGGATTCCCAGTCTTGATTGCTTCATGAATGATTGTTTCTCCGTCTCGAGCGATCACATTGACATTTGCTCCGCTTAAAAAATAGAATTCTGCGATATCAAATTTCTTTGCATGCAATGCAGCAATTAAAGGTGTTCCTTTATCGTCTGGCGATGATTCGATATCCGCACCATAGGAAAGCAATAGCTTAACTAATTTCAATGAGCCGCCTTGAGAAGCAAATCTAATTGGCTGTTGGTTTCTGACTGCGGGTGATTTCCAATTTACATCAGCTCCATTTTCAAGTAAAATTTTCACACTCTCATAAGAGTTTACAAGACATCCTATCATAATTGGATGAGCTCCTTTTTTTTCAAGAAAGTTAATGTCCGCTCCTTGCTTTAAAAGTAGGTTGACCGCCACGGTGTCATTTTTGTATACAGCAATCCAAAGCGGGGTAAGTCCATTGTCGTTGTACTGCTCAGTTAAAGTTCCTTCCTCTATCAGTTTCTCAACTTTTGTATAATCCTTTTCTTCAATTGCTTTAAAAATATCTTGCCCAAAAGTGTTAGATGTTACATAAATTAATAACCCCAAAAGAATTCCTTTCATATTCAGCTTAGTCAGTTTCATATTTTTGATTGGATAATAATGGGTCTTTCCCATCAGTCAAAGCAATCAAAATAACTCCACCCGTGAAAGGGTATTTTCCCCCTTTTCATACCGGGGTTTTTCCCGTTTTTGTACCGGGGATTTACCCCGCAAGGTGAGCATACAAAATGCAAACAAGGTTTTGTAGAAAACGGCTAAGCAAACTTCAACTCGCGGGTTTTTACATAAGGAGCCAGGTAGGCATCTATCTCTATATAAAAGGGCTCGTTGGTAAGATGGATTACCGCGCGGGTTAGCACCTGATTTACTACGGCGTTGTAGTTATCAAGATCCACGCGCGAGTGTTTTAAGTCCAGCAACTGGTGCTTTACCGTTTCATGAATTTGTTTGGTGGTCTTCACATTAAACTTATAATCCAGATAGGTGGGCAAGTCTTTGATCAATCGGTTGATAATTAATTCGCGGTGCTCTTTCAGCAAGTCGCGCAGCTCAGCAAGTAGTACATCTTCTGTGGTGTCGATTAACGACTTTGCACCCAGTAGTGCGGATTTAATTGTCTTCATAGTTTACCTAATAAAAGTTGATCAATTTCTTTGTAAAAAACCCTGTTGTCGAGTTTCACGCGTGGGCGCTTTTTTATTTCTTCTACAATGGATGCATAGTCCATCAGGTTGATATCTTTTTTTTGAAGGGTAGTGAGTTTGGTTTTTATTTCTTCCACTTCGGTGGGGGTAGCGCTTGCGTGATACTTAAACGCGAGGTAGTAGGGGATGTCTTGCATCAGTTTGTCGATGAGCAAATCGCGGTGCTCGTTAAGCACTTGTTTCACTTGAAAAAGGCGTACGTTCTTGTCGCGGGCGGTAATAAATTTTTCGCCACATAAAGGGGAGACGATCGTTTTCATTGGGCATACCATTTAATCACAAAGTAAAAATACTAAATATATTAGTAACTAATACTAACTATATTAGCTATTTTTAACTGCCTTGATCGTCAGATTGTTATGGTTAATTTTGGGCTTTTAAACGGGGTATATTCCTGGGTTGATGTTCATGTTTAGATGATCTCAATAAGCTTCGGGAAGCTTCGGGCTGTAGATTAGGAATTAGTGAGATTGAATGGCAATCATGGCTGCAGCATATCGCTTGCCCAGTAGTTCGGCCGATCGGGAATTAAAATGCAATTCATCGCCTTTGTGGGTAAGGCCTTCCGCACTTACTACGGCAGTGTTTTTTATCATCGTGGGTAACTGATGCAAGTTCTTGTTAAACGATTCGGTGTCTTTCACAAAGTATCCAAGTTCTCCGGCAATAAAAGGTAGATCTGGATTTCCGACCACTTCCCTCAGCCGATCAATCAGTTCAGTCAACTCCTTCAGGTACATTTCATATGTGTAGGTAAGTCGGTCACTTTCACCCTGATGCCAGATAATGCCTTTTACCGTTCCCGCCTTCATAGCTAACTTTATTCGGCTGATGGCATCATCATACGGATGTGTTTTTGTAGCTTCATCATACGCATCAGGTTTCCACACACTAATAGAAGATCCGCCAACGGCACACGGCACTAATCCAATTTTATGAGTGGTGAGTTTGGCTAGTTCCGATCCAAACATTAATCCCGGCCCCACGGCAGCAATTGGTTTATCAAAGTGAAGGGGATGCTGCGCGATTTCCCAAACACCCAATTTGGTTAGTACAAAAACATCTTTTGAATGATAGGTTTTGGAAAGGCTATCGGGTTCGCCTCTTCCTGCCATGTTACTTTGACCCAATAATATATATAGATCGAGCTCGCTTTTGATTCCCTCAGGGGGATCTGATTTTTGAAGCTTCAATGGCTTACCACATCAATGTGATAGCGATGGACTTTCATTATTCGGTTTGGCTTTGTTGTATAAACCTATTACTGTTTTCAGGAAATGCAAAGTGCTTACTAAAAGTTTCTGAGATGAGTTATGAAGCTGCAAGTGGAACAAACCTAAGCGAGGAGTATGCGCAGTGTAGGTGACCACTATGCACAAGTGCAGGAACCGAGACAATCTAAGTCAAGGCACCCAACGATTCTAAATTCTTAGTGTTTCTTCTTACCTTTTGATTTCGACATACCTCCATGCACGGCATTGGTAGATGTGCGTGGCTTGGGGGCAGATCTAAGCGCGGGTGAAGTTGATTGCTTGGGCTTGAATGATTGCTTGATCTGAATAATGCGCGAGATACCAAATGATACCGATAGAAAGATCTCCCTCCGCTGGCCGTAAAGATCGGCAGCACCGGGGTTTCCGAAAAAATCACTCGGCCCCGAAGGATTTTTTAACTCATCTATATACGCTGGTTTACGCGGATCAAAGATTCCAAAGTTTGCACGGCCATCAAAATTGATACTCCAGTCATCGTTCAAATCAAAGTCTGAGCGAAGCCCGAGGGCAGCATAAAGTTGAAAGGCATTAAACTTGTCTTTCGAGACATATACTTCTTTATCGAGCTGCGGAACAAATACACCATCATACACCTTTTCATAACCCGGTGCCGTGGGAACGCTTACACCCGCTGGGTATCTCAACTTAGCGGCTTGGTCTGGCGACTTAATCGTAAAAGTCTCTTGCCCTTTAATTAAAAAGCTAGGTGAAATAGCGGCTACTAAACTGAGCCTGAAAAATGACATATCATTGATGTGCAGTTTAAGCGCTATGGGCACGCTGAGGTAATTCATTTGCACATCGCGGGTACCAATTTCGCCACCGGTGGTATTTTTAATGATAAACTTTTGCCCGGCTTGTGTATAGTTAGGGGTTAGTAAGATGCCATGACCTACGCGATCATATCCATACGAAAACCCAACCGGGGTAGCCCGAATGGTAAACCGACCTACAAAGCGTGGGTCTTTGCTCAATCCGGGATCAACAGTTAAGGGAAAATTAAAGCCACCAAATACTCCAAAGGCCTCAATGTTCTGAGCGGAAGCGTGGGATACTATGAGCAAAAATAAGCCTGATAAAACAGCCCTCATTTCGGGTATTAGGTTGGGTAAATAAGTTCCTAAACTAATCCAAAAATCAGTTTTCTGTTCTTGGAGCAATTACAAAACTAAGATAATTAAGGGAATTTGCATGGCCTATTCCCCGTCATTTAACGTACTTTTGGGCGCTTTTAGCGCATACTCAGAAAAGAAAAATGAACTCGATTAGTAAACTCGTTGAGCGGGCACAGTGGAAGAGTAATGTTTATAAGGCGTTAGTCTTCAGTCTGCTGTTGGTGATGGGCGTTTATTCGCTAAGCCGGATTTGTTTCTATTTTTTTAATGCCTCCTTTTTTCAAGACATGACCGGTGCACGGTTGGGAAGGATCTTATTAGGTGGCCTGAAATTCGATCTATCGGCCATTCTCTATTCAAATTCTCTTTTCATCTTATTGATGATTTTGCCAATTCCACTTCGCTTTACCAATTGGTATAAGCAAATTTTAAAATGGGTATTCATAGTTGTTAATGCCATTGCCCTGGCGATAAACACGGCCGACTTTGCCTACTACCGATTTACGCTGCGAAGAACTACGGTAAGTGTTTTTAGTCAGTTTAAGAATGAACAAAACGGATCGGCTTTATTCTTTCAATTTGTGCTGGACTATTGGTATTTGGTTTTGTTTTGGATAGCACTGGTTGCCTTGTTAGTATGGGGCTATAGTAAAATCAAGTTTGATGGTCCGCAGCTTAAAAATCAATTTGTGTTTTACATCTCAGGGTTGGCGGCTATGGCACTGATTGTCTATTTATATATTGGTGGCGCACGGGGTGGTTTTCGACATAGTACCCGACCGATTACGTTAAGCAATGCGGCCGAGTTTGCAAAAGAGCCCAAAGACATAAACCTTGTGCTTAACACGCCCTTTGCATTGATGCGAACGGCTAAGGCAACGGTAATTGAAAAGGTGGATTACTTTCAAACGGAGGAAGAATTGAACCGCGTGTTCAATCCCTTGAAAGTACCTACCGACACGGTTCCGTTCACCTACGAAAATGTGGTGGTTATTATCATCGAAAGTTACTCCAAAGAATTTGTGAGTACCTATAATCAATGGATGGAGCCCACCCGGTTTAAAGGCTATACGCCCTTTCTTGATTCCCTCATCCGCGTAAGCAGGGCGTATCAATATTCATTTGCCAACGGCCGCAAATCAATTGATGCCATGCCATCCGTTATTTGCAGCATTCCATCTATCGAAGTGCCTTATGTGCTCTCACATTATTCAGCCAACAAAATAAACAGTACAGCCAGTTTGTTGAGAGAGAAAGGATATTATACTTCGTTTTTTCATGGCGCACCCAATGGATCTATGGGCTTTAACTCATTCGCCAACCTGGCCGGGTTTAATGATTACTTTGGCAAAGATGAATACAACAACGATGATGATTACGATGACATTTGGGGAATTTGGGACGAGAAGTTTCTGCAATTTTTCGCGCAGAAGATAAATACATTCAAACAACCTTTTTATACAACGCTATTTACAGTTTCATCCCATCACCCGTACAAACTGCCCAAAGAATTTGAAAACAAATTCACGGGGGGCGATCGCAATATTTATAAAACGATTGAATACACTGACTACTCGTTGCGAAAGTTTTTTGAGACAGCCTCGAACATGGATTGGTTTAAGAACACCCTTTTTGTTATTACTGCCGATCACGCTTCCGCAGAAATAGCGTATCCGGAATACAACACAGCGTGGGGTTATTTTTCTGTTCCCATTTTCTTTTATCAGCCAACCAGAAACTGGCATGAGTTTAAACCGGAGATCATTCAGCAGATTGATATTATGCCTACTATTTTAGGATACCTGCACTATGATAAGCCTTACATCGCGTTTGGCCGCGATATCTTTAAAGAAGATGAAGAGCCATTTGCATTCAACTACCTTAATCAGATGTATCAATCTTTTAAAGGTGACTATCTTTTGCAGTTTGATGGAAAAAAATCGGCAGGGTTATATGATTTTAAATCTGATCGGTTGCTACAAAGTAATTTAGTAACCCAAATGCCCGATACAGTAAAAAAAATGGAGACGCATTTGAAAGGCCTCATCCAGCAATACAACAACCGCATGGTGGATGACAACTTGACCCGCGAAGGAAGTCAGTTGAAAAAATCAGTTTCCGCTCACTAAGGTCTTTAACGCAAGGGCGGTAAATCCTACTTGAATGATCACCATGGAAGTATTGGCCCGGGCCGTTTCAAAAGTGACAAGTCCGTTTGAATCGACCATCACAGAATTACGAACTACATACTTTACCTCATCGCCCCATAAGTATAACACCCTTAATTGAAACCCTGCGTTTGAGTTTTTCTCGGGATTGGTGTAAAAGCCGATGCCCAAGCCATAGTTTAGCCCGGTATCTTTTACATTGTTGATTACTTCGTTCTGGTTGTCATTAAAAATAATATTCGTCAGGTCTTTGTCGATTTTGGTCTTGGAGCTAAAAAGTTTTAAGCCAATTAACCCATCAGCAAAAGGGGTTACCCGGCCTTGATGGCGAATTGGTTTTAGTCGAGCCATTGCATTCCAGGTAAACACACTGTGTGTGGTTTTTAGAGTGGGCATGTTTCCAGTCCCTTGTTGTTTTTCATTGCCATACGTAAAATAACCAAAGTCAACACCCAACAAAACCGGACTGGGTTTATTTTTTCCCAGTGGGCTTACCGCGAGCCCGGTAAAAAGCCCATAGCCTAAATTACCCGTTGAATTATTTATTACCTCGCGAAATTCACGACCCGGTATAGCTACCTGGCCGCCTGCGTAAAAATGAATGGAAGAAAATCGAATCGAATCGAATTGACCACTGCACTTGATAAAGGGAATGCTTAACAAGCATATGGCCAATATATTTTTCATCAGGCTAAGTTATGATATACCGTTTGCACGTCATCATCTTCTTCAAGCGCACTTACACACTCCATCACTTCATCCTGCTCGGCTTCGCTAAGTTCTTTGGTGGCGCTGGGTATGTATTGAAGTTCAGAACTTTTGGGTTCCAGCCCTTTTGATTCAAGGAACTTAGCCATGTGGCCAAATTCTGTAAACTTGGTATAAACAATTATCTCTTCTTCATCGGGTTGAATTTCTTCGGCACCTGCATCAATCAAATCTAATTCTAACTCATCAAGATTTAGCAAGGCAGGATCGAATTTAAAAACACCTCTGCGTTCGAATAAAAACATTACAGATCCTGAGTTGCCCATGCTACCCCCATTCTTTGAAAAGGCTAATCGCACATTGGCAACTGTTCGGGTTGGATTATCTGTGGCACACTCAACTATTACCGGTACGCCATGGGGGGCATATCCTTCATAGATAATTTCCTCAAAATCTTTTTCTTCTTTACTGGATGCTCTTTTAATCGCGGCTTCAACACGATCCTTAGGCATATTTAATCCCTTAGCATTTTGAATGGCCATCCGCAACCGGGGATTGTTATCCGGGTTGGGGCCACCTTGCTTTACAGCAATGGCAATATCTTTTCCAATGCGAGTAAACCCTTTCGCCATGCGGTCGAAGCGGGCAAACATTTTGTGTTTTCTTTTTTCGAAGATGCGTCCCATAGTTGTGATTAAAATTCGGAGGTGTAAAAATAAGAAAACCTGTGAAGAACGGCACTTTCTGAGCATCTTCATCCAGAATTTTTGAGCCAGGACTGCAACCATTTAGATATGGTTTGCATCCTTCATCCATCTGTTTGCGTATTAAACCTCACGTTCATAATACACTATTAAACTCCAGATACCATGCTTTACAACTACTTGAAAATTGCTTTTCGCAGCCTGATAAAATTTAAGGGATATGCAAGTATTAATTTGATTGGTCTTGCGCTTGGCTTAACAGCCGGCATACTTATTATGATCTATGTTCTTGACGAACTTTCCTTTGATAAGTTTCATGCGAATGGTGATCGACTCTATCGCGTAAATACTGCGTTTATGAAAGGAGACTCGGGGAGTGAAGATGCCAATGAGACAAATGGCTGGCCTGTAGGTAAGGTGCTGGAAAAAGATTTTCCCGAAGTAGAAAAAGTTTTGTATACCCGAAGTGCATCCTTCTTGTTAATTAACCAGGGCGATAAACGGATTCGACAAAAAAATTATTTCGCATCGCCCGAATTCTTTTCCATGTTTTCATTTCCGCTGGTGGCGGGAAATCCTGACAAAGCTTTGACAGAGCCGAATAGCATCGTGATTTCTCAGGAGATGGAGAAAAAATATTTCCCGGAAGGAAATGCATTGAACAAAACTTTAGTCTTTGCCGACACTTTGAATATGGTTGTTACGGGGGTAATGAAAAACATTCCTGCCAACTCGCACATACAAGCTGATATGATTATTTCATTTTCGACCTACGAGGCATTGGAAAGGGAATTTAGTTTTGAGGACGGATGGGGTAATATCAACATGCACAATTACATTTTATTAAAAGAGGGAACTGACTTTAACCTTTTTGCAACCAAAGCCAAAGATATTTACATGACGCGGGCTGGGGAGATGTTAAAGAATTGGGGCGTGAGTGCATATGTTCAATTTGAACCCTTCGAAGAAATCTATTTAAACACCAAAAGCGGCAATAGCATGGGGCCGGTAGGTAGCATTGAACGGATTTATCTGGTTTCGGGTATAGCGCTATTTGTAATCTTGCTGGCCTGTATAAACTTTATTAATCTGGCTACAGCCCGGTCCGTGTATCGTGCCCGCGAGGTGGGTCTAAGAAAAGTGGTGGGTTCGTCCCGCAAAGGATTAATCACTCAATTCCTGGGCGAATCGTTTGTGCTCACTGTGCTGTCTTTACTGGTAGCTTTTTTATTAGTGGGCATCAGTTTGCCCTTCTTTAATCAGGTAATTGGAAAGAACTATCAACTGGTGTCACTGGCTAATGTATCTATTGTATTAGGTGTACTCGTTTTGGTAGTAATGATTTCTCTACTGGCCGGTTATTACCCGGCATTAGTGATGTCTGCATTAAAGCCTGTAGATGTGCTGAAAGGAAAAATGCAAACCAGTTTGCGAGGCGTTCAGCTAAGACGAACCTTGGTTGTATTTCAATTCGTGATTTCAGTGGGACTTGTAACAGGCACCTGGATTGTGCTCGATCAACTCGAGTACATGCAAAAGCAAAATTTGGGTTTTGATAAAGATGAGATTTTTATTCTCAATGCTGCCCGGGTTCGATCTTCCAATGCGTATGAATTCGAAACGTTCAAGGCGCAACTTAACGACCTTGCAATGGTGAGTGAAGTTACGTACACGAATTCCATTCCGGGTCATCCGGGTTGGGTAGGGCAGGTTGCCTACCCCGAAGGTAAAACGGGAGATGATGCTGTTAGTGTAGAGTATATGGCTGTGGACGACAAATATATGGAGGTGCTTGGGTTGAATTTAATTGCAGGTCGTGGATTTGATCGGCAACGCAAAAAAGATTTAGACGATGGACTGATCTTAAATGAACAAGCGGTGTCAGACTTTGGTTGGGCTTCACCCGAGGAAGCAATTGGAAAAAGGATCACTTCGCCCTCAGGTTCACCGGAAGGCGAGGTGATTGGGGTAGTGAAAGATTATCATCAGTTGGGATTACAACAAAAGATTGGCCCCATGACCATGGACTATGCTCCTCAAAATAGTTATCTCTATGCTATTAAATACAAGGCAGCTGATACACAACAACTCATTTCTTCGCTCAATGATTTGTGGACAAAAACATTTCCAGGATATGATTTCAACTATTTCTTTTTAAATCAGGATTTTGAAAATCAATATCAAGCAGAAGCAAGATTGGCAAATGTGTTTGCCGTATTCGCAACCATTACGATGGTGATTGCCATGATTGGTTTGCTGGGACTGGTTTCGTTTATGGTGGTAGCACGTACCAAAGAGATTGGGGTACGAAAAATTTTAGGTGCCGATGTATTTAGTATAACCCGTTTGCTAAGTAAGGAGTTTCTGCTGTTAGTGGTGATCGCCAACGCGATTGCATTTCCACTTACCTGGTACCTGGCCAGCGAATGGCTTAAGACGTTTGCTTTTCGCATGACGATTAATCCGCTACTTTTTGTGGGCACAATGAGCATAGCACTTGCTATCACGCTTGCTATTGTGAGTTTGCAAACCATTAAAGCAGCTTTGGCCGATCCTGTAAAATCTCTTAGATATGAATAGGAGTGATTAAAGGTTTACGAATTCAATAACGAGTTCGAATAAATTCCTTTCTCTAATGTCATTAAAATAAGTACTTTCAATCTCTTGAAAACTTATTGCTATGGGTAAAAGAGACAAGCGGATTGATGCCTACATTCTGAAGTCAGCTGATTTTGCCATTCCAATTCTCACACACTTGCGCGAGTTGGTTCACGTAGCCTGCCCTGAAGTGGTGGAAACGATGAAGTGGAGCTTCCCGGTTTTTGAGCATAAGGGTATTATGTGCAACATGGCTGCATTTAAACAACATTGTACGTTTGGTTTTTGGAAAGCTTCATTAATGAAAGACAAAACCCTTGTGAAAAATGCAGAGAGTGAAACATCGATGGGGCACTTGGGTAAGATTAAATCCCTAAAAGATTTACCGTCCGACAAAGTTATTATCGGCTATGTGAAAGAGGCAGCAAAGCTGAATGAGACAGGCGCTAAAGTGGTGAAGAAGAAAGCTGAACAGAGGGAACTCATTGTTCCTCCTTACTTTATCAAAGCACTAAAAGCAGACAAAGCTGCCCTCAAAACTTTTGAGTCTTTCAGTTATTCTAACAAGAAAGAGTATGTAGAATGGATTACTGAAGCCAAGACAGAGGCCACGCGTGATAAGCGAATGGAAACCGCACTTGAATGGCTGGCCCAAGGTAAAATCAGAAATTGGAAGTATGTGAAGACGTGATGCTTGATACTAGATACTCGATGCTTGATCTACCGAAAACCGAATACTGCTTACGAATGACTCAATACTAGTGACTAACTACTAAATTATGTATTCAAAACTCATAACACTCCTTCTCACCCTTTCGGGGATTACGTTACATAGCCAGAATCTCATTGATTCCTCGCAACGTGAAATTGTTTTTACTTCGGTGAATGTTATTCCCATGGATAATGAGCGAGTATTGGAAAATCAAATGGTGTTAGTGAAAGGCGGCAGGGTATCAGCCATCGGCAAAAGCATTAAGTATGGTAAAGATGCATTGGTTATTAATGCAAAAGGAAAATACCTGATGCCGGGTTTAGCGGAGATGCATGCGCATGTTCCGCCCAATGATAATATCGAATCCCACAAAGAAGTTTTATTTCTTTTTGCTGCCAATGGCATTACAACCATTCGTGGAATGTTGGGTCATCCAAGTCATTTAGAACTAAGAAGTAAAATTAACAGTGGCGAAATATTTGGTCCGCGGTTTTATACAACAGGACCTTCCTTCAATGGACTCAGCGTAAAAACTGCTGCGCGTGGTTCTGAAATGGTGCGCGAACAAAAAACAGCCGGTTACGATTTTCTTAAGCTTCATCCCGGTCTTACCAAAGAAACCTTTGGAGCAGTTTCGTCAACAGCCAAGGAAGTAGGAATCCCTTTTGCCGGCCATGTGTCATTTGGAGTAGGCGTGTGGCGCGCCATTGATGCTGGCTATTCTTCTATCGATCACCTCGATGGATTTATTGAAGGCATGGTGCCTGGCATTGAAGCGATGGTAGAACAACAAACCGGATTGTTTGGAATGTTTGTTGCCGATCAGGTGGATGAAAGTCAAATCCCTAAATTAATGCGTGCATTAAAGGAAAAAAACATTTGGGTAGTTCCCACACAATCCCTGGCCGATCGATGGTTTGATGCAGATTTTACAGGCGATGTTTTTAAACAAGATCCTGATAGTAAATACATGAGTGCTCAAACGATCACTCAATGGGTTGATGCCAAGAAGAACTTAATGGCCAATGAACAATACAATGCAGCAAAGATTGAAAACTTCATCAAACTCAGACGCAAATTGATTTACGAATGCCAGAAAAATGGAGTGGGTTTATTATTAGGATGCGATGCTCCGCAGATTTTTAATGTACCTGGTTTTTCTACTCACAATGAATTAAAATATTTAGTCGACTCCGGACTTACTCCGTATCAGGCGCTTCAAACAGGAACGGTTAACGTGGCAACGTATCTTAACCTGGCAGATGCAGGAACGATTAAGCCGGGTGCCATTGCCGATTTGATTTTAGTGGAGGGGAATCCATTGACAGATATTACCAATACCAAGAAAGTGGCCGGTGTGATGATGCGGGGAAAGTGGCTATCAAAAGCAGAAATTGATGCAGGGCTGAAGAAACTTGAGAAGACTCCATAGTTGGCATGGAGTAAATAATCCGTTTCAATGGAAGTTGTTTAGTTGATAATCAGGGTATCTTGTACACAAGAATCCAGTATCTTGCACTCGCATTAACTCTACAACCTCCTTTGATTACTCTTTTTTCGTACCAACTAACTCTCGTTGAGGTTGCAATTGTTTTAAGTGTAGCATTGTTCATCGGTATGGCAAAAACGGGTGTGCATGGAACAGGAATTCTGGCGGTGCCTATGCTGGCTACTGTTTTTGGTGGTCAGAAATCGAGCGGTATTTTGTTACCCATTTTAGTGTTGGGCGATATCATGGGTGTAATCTATTATCACCGTCATGCGTCCTGGCATCATTTGAAATTACTTTTTCCGTGGGCTGCTGCTGGAGTTGTTTTAGGAACCATTGTTGGTAGTTACATCAATGATCAGGTTTTTAAGTTGATCATGAGTATCATCATCGCGATAAGCGTAATGATTATGATTTGGTTGGAACGAAGCGGAAGGCAAGACAAAATACCTACTAACAAAATATTTGCACGTTCCACGGGGGTGGTTGGCGGGTTTTCTTCTATGGTGGGCAATCTTGCTGGTTCCGTTATGGGTATCTATTTATTGTCGACACGCCTTCCTAAAAATGCCTACATCGGTACAGCTGCCTGGTTCTTTATGGTAGTTAATTGGTTTAAAATTCCGTTTCATGTATTTGTATGGCATACGATTAAATGGAACACGGTATGGTTTGGATTAGCAACGTTGCCGGTTATTTTGCTTGGAGCTTTTTTGGGAGTTGTTATTATAAAAAACATCTCTGAGAAAAATTATCGCTGGTTTATTATTGGAATGACTCTGGTTGCGGCTGTAGGAATGATTTTGTAATTTAAAATTTATGAAGTCTGTCAATATCAAAGAAAAATTCAATTTGTTCTCCGAAACATGGACACCAAAAATCGTTGGTGAACTAAATGGGCAATATGTGAAGCTGGCAAAAGTAAAAGATGAGTTTGTATGGCACAGTCACGAAAACGAAGATGAGTTGTTTATGATTTTTAAAGGCACGCTTTATATGGACTTTCGTGATCGAACGGAAGTTATTAAAGAAGGAGAGATGATTGTTGTGCCAAAAGGAGTGGAACACAATCCACGAACGAATGGTGAAGAGGTTTGGGTGTTACTTTTTGAGCCAAAGGAAACTGCCCATACAGGTGCTGTTGAACATGAACGCACGGTTCACAATCAAAAATGGATTTAGAATTTAGGGATGTTAATAAAAATTACAAACCCGAAGAGCTGCCTAAATGATATTGCGTTAGATCATTCTCGCGCATGATAGACCTACTGGTAATCCATTAAAAAATATTCAACATGCTCTTAGGAATGAACACATAAAGGTTAGTTTGATATAAACAATTTTTCTTAAATTATTAACCTTACCAGTGTAAATTTTTCAACTGAAGTTTTGATAGATCAGCCAGATTTTCAGCAATTAGAAGAGATAATAGGAACTATTTTTGCAGCGTTTCGTTTTTTACAATATTAATTGCTAAACGACTATGGCATTAGACATACAAGATCCGGTACCCGTTAAGGATGGCTCCTCAATGACCCGTGAAGAGTTTCATCATTCGTATCTCAAACCACAAAAGCCGGTAGTGTTGAGAGGCTTGTGGAAAAAATACCCCGCTTATGATAAATGGACAATGGATTTCTTTAAGAAATCGATGGGAAATATTGAAGTAGGTCTATTTGGAAACCGAAAGGAAGATATTTCGAAAACACTGGAGGTACCCAATGCTACAATGAGGTTTGATGAGTATCTTAATTTGATTGAGCGAGAGCCAACAGACTTAAGACTTTTTCTGTTTCCCGTATTTAAGCACAAGCCTGAACTGTTAAAAGATTTTGATTATCCGGAGATTACTAAAGGCTACATCAAAATTCCATTCATGTTTTTTGGTCCGCCCAAATCCATTGTTCGTATGCATCAGGACATTGACATGAGCAATGTGTTCTTAACTCAATTTCATGGCCGCAAGCGTGTAGTATTATTTGCCCCCGATCAATCGGATTTATTATACCGTCTTCCATTTAATGTTCATTCAATTGTGGATGTTGATAATCCGGATTACCAAACCTATCCGGGGTTAAAATATGTGAAAGGGATGAGCACAATTCTTGAGCATGGCGATACCCTCTTTATGCCAAGCGGATATTGGCATCACATAGAGTATCTTGAAGGTGGCTTTGGCCTTTCGGTTAGAACGGTTGCCAATGGGGTGGGTATGAAACTGCAAGGGGTTTGGAACCTGGGCGGCAAGCGATTGATCGATCGGATGATGCGCAGTATAAATGACGAGAAATGGTTTGAATATAAGAAGAGTGTAGCATTCAGCCGCGCAGATAAAGCCATTAGCAAATTCAATTCAGGAAATTACGAAAATGAATTCCAAGGCACTAACGCAGCTACTACATAAGTAAATCACCGATATTCCTAAGATAAAAATCCTCATATTAGCTTTTCAAAATAGAAGAGGTATGAGGATTTTTATTTTACTAAGCGTCTTGTGTTTAAGCATTTCCCTTTCAGCACAAGACCCAACGCGATTTCAAAAGGAAATTGATAATTTGGTTACTGCCGATAGCGAGGTAACTCATAAAAAATTAATTCTTTTTACGGGTAGTTCAAGCATCCGAATTTGGAAAAGTTTAGCAACAGATTTCCCAACTCATAACACTCTTAATCGTGGTTTTGGCGGTTCTGAAATGACGGATCTTTTATATTATGCCGAGCAGCTGATCATTAAACATAATCCCAAGGAGATTTTTATATATGAAGGCGACAACGATATTAATTCTGGAAAATCGCCCGAAGAAATTTTGAAGACAGCGGATCAATTACTCACACTGATTAGGGCCAAACTTCCTAAAAAAGTAAAAGTAGTCTTCATTTCACCGAAGCCCAGCCTTGCACGATGGCACCTTAAAGAAACGTATCTTGATTACAATAAGAAGTTAAAGGAGTGGACTGGTATGCATAAAAAAGTTTCATATGCCGATGTATGGACTCCTATGCTTGATTCGAACGGAGAAGTTTTTAAAGATATTTTTCTTCAGGATGGACTTCACCTCAATGAGAAAGGATATAAAATTTGGGCAAAGGCAATTGAGAAATCTTTATAAGAACTGTACTATTATAGAATTATTTCCGTTTTAGCAGCCATGCCATTAAAATTACTTACTCTATTTATTATCCTTCTTTCTCTGGCAGGTAATTTAATGGCACAGGATGGAGTTAAAAGAAAAGTTCCGGCTGTAATCTCGCACTTAACACCTGCGCACCGTGATATCCTTCGCATCAGAAGTGCCAGCAAGCATAACATTTTTCAGAAAATTCTTTGCTCTAAATTTAATTGCCGCAGGGAAGCAGGATGGCAGAAATCGCAACGAGAAAAAAGATATAATGGTTATAAAGATGTGCCTCAGGTAAAGCATGCAAAAAAGACCGATAAACAAGAACAAAAGGCTGTGGTACATACAACCGAGCCGCCTGCCATTAAACCGGATACAACAGAAATAAAAAAGGTAATTGCTCCGATTGTTGATACTGAGGCACCAAAAGAAAGAAAGTTTATTCTGAGTGATGTATTGTTCGATGTAAATAGTCCGGCCTTGAAAAAAGATTTTACCTCCCAACTTGATACCTTGGTTGGGCTTTTGAAAAAGAGACTAACAACACAGGTATCCATTATTGGTCATACGGACAACACCGGGCGCGAAGCTTACAACATGCGGTTATCAACAAGCCGTGCCGAGGCTGTTGGGGTTTATCTGATTGATAAGGGGATTGACCCTACCCGAATTACCTTTGAAGGGAAGGGCAGTAGCGAACCCATTGGAGATAACACGTTTGAAGAAGGCCGGCAAAAAAACAGACGTGTGGAGATCATCCTACGGGATTAGTAATTCATTTCTTCTTTTTTGCTGCCTTCGGTTTGAGCGTTCGTTTTACTTTCGAAATTGATTTGGTAATGGTTAGTCCATTCATAATCTGCTTTTGGTCTTTCACTTTGGCGAGGGAGTTAGCAAAAGCGTCCTTAAGAAGTTTCTTTATATAAGTTTTAGGAAAGGTTTCGATATCGGAGACAAGAATATATCTATACTGATTTCCATTGCCTAACAATATCTTTTTTGGATCCGCAATCTGGGCACCCCAATAAAATCCAAAATGAATATTGCTGTTCGTTCGGCCAACAGCAATGTTTGCAAAAATGTGCCCAACCCGATCTGTTGGTGACCAACCAAATGCTAAGGCATTATAATTGTCGTAGATCAACTCATTCGCTTTTGGGTATAAATCCCAAACAAACTCTCTTAGCTGTAAAACGATTTTCTGAGTGTTGGCAGAAAATGGCTTAAGGAATTTTAATAAGTCACCTGTTTGTTCTTTGCTCATATTAGTGGTGTTTTAATTACCTGATCAGTTGTACCCAGCCGTTTATTTCCTTGTAGCGATCTTGTGGGTAAAGTCTATCAAAGGTCACTTCGGCACGATAATAATAAACTCCAGTTGCAAGTTCCCGACCATTTGATTCAATTCCATCCCATCGAATGCTGGTATCAGCAGCATCCTGCGACTGGTATTGATATACCTCATCACCCCATCGGTTATATACATGAAACACAACACTTCTTACAAATCTAGGACAGCGGATTGTAAGTCCTGAATTTTCATTTGTGTCAACATCAAAGTTAGCGCTGAATACATCATTGTAGCCATCATCGTTGGGTGTAAATACATTGGGCAATAAATAATACGGACAATTATCATTGCATACTGAATCGCTCAATGGACCCTCTTGGCCTAATTTATCAATAGCAGAAACTTTATAGCAATATGCGAAGGATGGAAGACCGCTATGAACAAAGAAGCTGTCTTCAACTCCGGAAGCCAGCAATTCATAGTTACCTTCAGGGTTTAGCGAACCGTAAATATTATAGGATTGAATATCTCTTCGGCAACCCGGTAAGTCATTTAACGTCCAGCGCAGGGTATTGCTAAACTCGGTTTGGTAACAATTGTTCGCGTTCAGGTACTCATCGCAATTAACAATAGATAATTCCAGCGTTTGTGTACATGGAATTAAATTATTTTCGGGATAAGTAGTGACCACTTGAGAAAAATTTTCCTGAATTCTAATCGCAGGATTTCCATACGTGCCCCGGGTTAACACCCGATAGGAGTATCGTTGATCATCTTGCAGGGGCTCATTATTAAACTGCCCCTGGTCAATATAGTTAAATCCGTTTTCAGTAACATTCACGCTATCAATCAAAATCATATCTTGTGGATCGGGACTTTCAACGGCTCTATAGATTAAGTGATAAGGGTTCATTTGAATCACATTCGACCACGGTACACTATCGCGCCAGGCAAGTTCAATTTTCTTCATCCCAATTGAAACCTGTAACCGAACTGATGACGCAATTGCTGAAGTATCAACTGATACCATTTGCTGGGCATTTTGTGGAATTGCATACAACACAATCCGATAGTTGAACACTTTTTCCTCTGTATTAACATTGGAATCCAGAAAAGTAGTATCACGTACTCGACCTGCTTTGATTAAGCTTGTATCTCCCGCAAAACCAACGGCTCTATAAATTTCATATTCATAAGGTTTTGGAAATTGAACTTCATTAATAGCGAAAGGACTTCGCCAGCTTACTCTTACTTTTCCCTCACCTTCATCGGTCTTTTCAACACTTACATGCGTAATCACAGGGGCATCGGCTTCAATCGGGCCAATACACTTTTCCAATGAAACTAAACTGGGTGTGCTGGCCGGTGAATTAAAGTAAGCCATAATCCGGTAACAATACGTTGCACCTACCACTAGTCCCCGGCCAAAATTTGTATCTGTAAAAGTGGTTTGTGCGATGGGAACTTCTCCAATCAGATTATATCCAAAAAACTTTGGTAAGCCCGGACTGCAAAATCCTGGAGCGTAGGGATAAGAATCAACCTTTCTCCAAATCTGGATTTTGTCTGCATTGCTGCAAGCATAAGAATTCCATTCAAGGTTGGCATATCGTTTTACCAGATCCAATTCTGTTTTAATCCATTGTGGGGCCGGGGCAACTACTTTAATGTTCCAGATCTTAAAGTTTACAAGCTTTGGCCCTTGTGGCGGACTGTCCGTTATTTTAAAAACAACCTGATAAGGTTGCTGCCTCACGTGCATGCAATCGGTTTGCCATTGAAAGCGAAGTTCGGCAGGTGGATCGGAAGGTAAGAATACAGCAGGGTTTGGTAAATAGATAGCCGGAATTTTTGATGGAGCGAAGTCAATCAGTTCAGAAAATACCTCAATCTTAACAGCATCATTATCTTGATCCATTCCGCGAATCAATTCATCGATTGATGTTCCGGCCTCTACACAAATGTCGGCTGGTATAGTAAGTGAAGGTCGGATGTTCTGGCATTCTTCAACCACTATTTGCATGTCGCGCGTAGTGGTGCTCAGTTTTCGGTATTGAGAAGTAGTAGAATCTTTTCGCCACTCAATTATTTTAAAGGCGATGTTGTATTCACCAATTCTCCCCGGTGCATCCCAGGTTAGCAATCCTGAAACAGGATCAATTGTAAAGAGGGGTGGCCCATTCTCATCTTCATTACCGATGTTAAAGTTTGAATAAAATCTTGAATTATTGGGTGGAGTGTAATTTGAGAATGTTGTGGGGCTATTGGCGGGAATAGATAGTTCGTATGATAAACTATCACCATCAACATCATAGGCACCCGGGGTGTGAAAAAAAGCTGATTTAAAACATGCGCGATCGAGCGGAGGTACTGACAGGAAAGGGACATTGTTACATCCATTGATGGGATCGATGGTAAAATTGACGAACGTAACGTAGGGCACGTCATCTGAATTAACAATGTTTAAAATACCACTGCTACGATCTCGTTCAATATAAGTAATGGTATAATTTCCATTCGTGGGATAGGTATGTGTTACGTTAAATGTGGCCACTGCTATATTCAGTCCAAGATCGGGGCGGGCCGTGGCAGTGGTAATTGGAATTCTAACAGATGAACCATCGCCAAAGATCACTTCGCTATTGGTTCCAAAACGAGTGTTTGATTGTGTGTTTAAATAAGCAACTATGGTGATGGCGAACGTTCGGGGGCTTCCGCAAACGGGTTCAATTCTAATATCAGCTGCACGCAAATGGGTTGCTTGTGCAGAATTCAATAAGACTAAACTTAAAATAAAAACCAAAAAATACCTCATGTTCGATGTGACTCTGAGCCTGTGCCTTAGTGAAGATGTAATTAATTAAGAAAACCATTCAAGATACTATAAAAGAGATAAACCTGTATAATCCATAGATTAACGCAAACGGGTTGTTTCTACAAATTCATTCCTTAATGTTAATTTTATACCATGTCCAATAGAAAACTTTCAAGTGTAACCATCCTTATAACAGCTGCTATGATGGGGTTTGCTTCGTCCTGTGCGGAACCAGAAGTGGAAACGGATGATGCAATTGCAACTTCAGACTGGACGGAAACTACACACGGAAATAAAGTTGAACCCAATTATGCTGAAGTGTTTCAGCAACAAAAAGTAAACTCAATAGAGATCACACTTACCAGCACAGACTGGAGTGCCGTGCAACAGAATATGAAATCATTGTATGGATTTGCATTTGGTTCTGGGGGCGTTCAAACTCAAGGGTTTCCGGATGAAGAACCCGATTATGTTCCGGTTTCTGTAAAATACAACGGGAAACAATGGTATAAAGTAGGGTTTCGATTAAAAGGCAATTCAACACTAAAAAATAGCTGGCGCAATGGAATCTATAAATTGCCGTTTCGGCTAAACATGGATCGTTTCGAAGATGATTTTCCTCAATTCAAGAACCAGCGCTTCTATGGATTCAAGGAACTTTCCATGTCTCCAGGAGCAAATGACAATTCATTGATTCGGGAAAAAGTAGGTTCTGATATTTTTAGATTGGCTGGTATTCCAAGTTCACAAACTGCGTTCTATAAAGTGTATATTAATTTTGGAGATGGGTTGAGGTATTGTGGAGTTTATACAATGGTGGAAGTAGTGGATGATACCATGCTTAAGGATCAATTAGGCGGCAAGTCGGGTAACATTTATAAGCCCGAATCTAATTTTAAAACATTTGTTCAGTCGCAGTTTGAAAAGAAGAACAATGAAGAAGCGGCTGACTATACCGATGTACAAGCTACAATTTCAATTTTAAACAGTGGATTAAGAACAACTAATCCCACTCAATGGCGCTCGGAACTTGAAAAAACATTTAATGTATCTCATTTCCTGAAATGGCTTGCCATTAATTCTACAATGCAAAACTGGGATACTTATGGCAAGATGGCTCACAATTATTATTTATATAATCAATCGCCTGCCGGCCTAATGTGGATACCCTGGGATAATAACGAGTGTATGATGAACAGAGGTGGACAAGCAACCCCCATTTCACTCTCCACCGTAGGCGATAACTGGCCCTTAATCCGAAATCTGATAGATGATCCGGTTTATAAGTTGAAGTATAAAGAGTATGTGCAGGAGTTTGTGAATATAGTCTTTAAGCCAGATGCCATGAACATTCTTTTTACACAGTATCATGAGTTGATTTCACCCTATGTATTAGGGCCTGCAGAGTTTGAAATCGGAAAATATACTCACTTAACAAATAATACTGCTTTTGTTAATGAGTTGGCAGCACTCAAGCAGCATGTGGTCAATCAAAATCAGGCTGCCATTGAATACTTAAAGTAATTCCTGATTTTAATCATAGTGTGTAAATAAATTCTTTAGTAGGTTGAACAAGTTTTGTAAATAACCTGTTAGAAAATTAGAACTAACTATTTTAGCTATGAAAAACCTTAATGCTATAGGACTGGATACAGCCAAGTCTGAAAATCTGGCCAAGATGTTGAATGAGTTGCTGGCAAATTATTCTTTGTTTTATCAGAATACCCGCGGCTATCACTGGAATATTAAAGGCGAAAAGTTTTTTGAGTTGCATCTTAAATTTGAAGAGTTGTATAACGGTCTTCTCCTTAAGATTGATGAAGTAGCAGAACGAATTCTAACCCTGGGTTACACCCCCAATCACAATTACAGCGATTACCAAAAAGTATCGCGAATAAAGGAAAGCAAGCAAGTGTCTGATGGTTACAAAGCTGTGGCTGAAATTCTGGAATCGTATAAAATAATAATAGGAATTCAACGGACGTTGCTGAGCCTTTCGGCTGATGCAGGGGATGAGGGAACCAATGCGCTTATGAGTGATTATATTCGCGCGCAGGAAAAATTGATTTGGATGTACTCTTCTTTTTTGAATAAAAAGTAAAATGTTTCGTAACATTTGATAGGGTGCAGAGTCTTTGCTTTGTTACTTGAATCTATGCTACAAAAGATTTTCAGTTCATTTGCTCTGGCGTTAGGCAACATCCGGTCAAATCTATTTCACACCTTTCTTTCTGTATTAGGCATTGTGATTGGAGTAGCCGCCCTGGTCTCTATTCTTTCGCTTATTGATGGAATGGAAAAACTGGCGCGCGAACAAATTTCGAGCACCACTTCACTCAATGCTATTATGGTGCAATCCGTTTCACATAAGAGTGTAAATGAGGTTCGGATAAAGCGAGATACGTTTCCTGTAATTGATTACGATCATTTTAAAGGCCTGAAGGAAACGCTGAGTAAACCTGCGGATGCAATTTTCAGTGCTTCTTTTTCGGGGGAAGTTGAATTAGCAGATGGAAAGCGAATAGGTGCTTATGCCTGGGTAAATGCGGGAACCATTCGACCGGATACTGCTAAATTCATAGGAACGATTTATCACGATGAAGATGTAGAAGCGAAACGAAATGTGGCAGTTGTTAATAGTGCCTTTTTTAAAGCGACTTCATTGGAGAATGAATCTGATTTCATTGGTCAAACAATCACTTTTCTGGGTAAGAAATTAAGAATCATTGGCATTGTTCCTGAACTCAATGTTAAAGCACCTCAAATTTATTTCCCGATTACATTACTTACACCCACCCAATTGTATGAACATCCACCCATGGTGATGGTTGATGCAAAAATTACCGAAGATATTCCGGCTTTAAAAGGAGAGATCACTAATTGGCTGGCCAAGAATTATAATGGCTCGAAAGATAATTTCACGATTACAACCAATGATTTCAGAATTGAACAGGCGACCAAAGCCTTTTTGGTTTTTCGAATTGTAATGGGATTGATTGTGGGCATCTCGGTTGTTGTGGGCGGAATAGGAGTGATGAATGTACTACTAATTTCGGTAACGGAACGTACGGCTGAGATTGGCATTAGAAAAGCCACGGGTGCTAACAGGCGTGATATTGTTCTATTGTTTTTGTCCGAGTCCATTACGGTGTCGGCCTTTGGAAGCTTTTTGGGATTAGTAGTTGGTATTCTGGCTACCATGGTTATTATCCCGATTGTTCGGGCAGTAGCTGAAGTTCCCTTTCAGGCAGCGTATACATTAAATACTGTCCTCCTTGTTTCTGTCATTTCTATTTTGGTGGGAGTAGTTTTTGGAACGTATCCTGCCATTCGGGCGTCAAAGCTTAATCCTGTGGATGCCATTCGCCACGAATAATTATTTAAGAAAAAGTGTGCATAGAATAGGGGATACCTGATTGTCGATTGTCTTGTTAAAAAATTGACGATTATGAAAACCCGTTTTGTTGTAGTAAGCTTATTTTCTTTCCTGATGTCGCACTCTGCATTAGCGCAGGAAGTTCAAACACTTTTTGGTTCCGGAAAATGTACGGGCGGCTATGGTGCACTCACCAATAAATTCACAACCATTGGAGGCGAGTTTGCCAATATCTCGGAAGTGTATGGAGGAGTATTTATAAATCGCAGATGGATGTTGGGGCTAGCCTTTGCTGGTTCAACAAATGACATTCGTGTTCCGGTTGAGTATAGCATCAGCCCGCAGCAACCCATGACGTACCAATATGGCCAGGGTGGATTGAAGCTGGAGCGTGTTATCGGTTCAAACAAACCCATACACCTGGTGCTTGATTTATTTACCGGGGTTGGTTTTACAGCACAGTATGATCGCTACAATTGGCATGCGAATGATTTCAATACTTTCTCTGATCACGATGAAAACTGGTTTTATGTTGTAGAACCTGGGGTACAGTTAGAAATGAATTTATTTCGATGGATGAGATTGAGTCCGGGCATCTCTTACAGGAACACCTCGCATAGTAGTGCACCCGGATTGAAAGATTCTGACCTAAGCGATTGGTCTTACAATGTTACCCTGAAGTTTGGAGGATTTGGAAGAAGAAACCGGATTAAGTACAACACAGAAAATTCTGTGAACTGATTGTAGAGTTAAAAGCGAAAATGTCTTGTGGATTACAATCATGAATATTTCAGGGGTTAATTGATGGCATTAAGCAGTTGAATTACGCTAACTTGCTTGCCAAATTGATTCCTATGAAGCATTCAGTAGTCAGATTAATCATGCTTGGTTTTGTCTCAGTTACATTAAGTCAATGCAAAAAAGTTGAACATGAAACTGATTCAAAAACTCAACTCAATCATCCAGAACCATTAACAAAAATTTTTGATGCACATGGCAGCTATAGCGCATGGTCGCAAATGAATTCGCTTAGTTTCTCGTTAGCAAATGGTGAGCATCAACTTATTGATCTCCATTCCCGCAAGGTACTGGTGGAAGGTGAAAAAAGAACCATTGGATTTGATGGTAAGGATGTTTGGGTAGTGCCAGATAGTCTTACCACAGGAGCGCGGTTTTATCATAACTTATATTTCTACTTTTTTTCAATGCCGTTTGTGTTGGGCGATCCGGGTATCAACTACGAGATCGTGGGCGATAAAGAGTTGTTTGGTATGAACTTAAGTGGCATTAAGATTTCGTATGGCGATGGAGTGGGCGACTCGCCAAAAGATAATTACATCCTATACTTTGATAAAGCCTCAAACACCATGAAGGCACTGATGTACACGGTTACATTTAAAAGTCAAGAGGCAAGCGACAAGTTTAACTTAATTAAGTATGATGAGTGGCAAGAGGTAGAAGGGATTCTTTTACCTGAGAAACTGCAATGGTATCAATACAAGAATGATTCCGTAGGCGAGATGCGCAACGAAGTAATCTTTTCAGGAATTACGTTATCGAAAGATAAGCCAAATGAAAAATCATTTATCAAACCGGAAGGTGCTGGAATTGCCGGGATGCAATAGAGATTTTTGACAATTTGCTTGAACTAAACGGGTTGAAAATGGTTATAAGTAGTAAGTTTTTAATCACTCGTTTATGAAATGGCTTGATGTGCTTCAATATGCTTCTAAAGGAAATCTAACTCCACCCAAACGGGTAGAGAAGACAGAAGAAGAGTGGAAGAAAATATTAACCCCGGAAGAGTTTCAGGTTACCCGCAGAAAGGGAACGGAACATGCTTTTTCAGGAGAATATTGTGAGGCACACGAAGCAGGTTTGTATGCCTGTCGTTGTTGTGGAACGGTTCTTTTTGATTCACGCAAAAAATTTGATTCGGGTACAGGCTGGCCAAGTTTTAATTCTTCGGTTGAACCCAACGTGATTAAATATACCAAAGACACCAGTTACGGAATGACGCGGGTTGAGGTTGAATGCAGTGTGTGCGATTGTCACCTCGGCCACGTTTTTCCCGATGGTCCGCCACCGACTGGCTTGCGGTTTTGCATTAACTCGGCTTCGATTAAGTTAGCGAAGTAAAACTAGATACTAGCTACTAGATTCTAGTATCTAGTTATTCAATCTTAAACTTCCCATTCTCTGTAATTCCTTTCCAGGTATCGGTGCGAAAAGGTACAGCCGGAAATCCATCCTTGTTAAAGAAGTTTGCATCTTCAGGGTTATCTGCCCATGCAAAACGAACAGCCACAGGATTTGAAACCTGATCGGAAGAAACAACAACTGAGTTGCCTTCAATCCAAGCCTTCGCATAGTAGAACTTTTGATCACTTCCCGCTATCTCAAATCCTTTTAAGTATCCATACTTGTCTTTTGCCATCAAGCCACTACCCACATGTGTAAAAGAAATCCGGATGTTGTTACCTTCCACTTTCATAGATTGATAAACAGGGCCACTATACTCACTATTTTTTCCATACACATCATGGAGCGCGATAGCTGCTAAACGTTTGCCTACATCTTGTTTGTTGCGCGGATGAATATCGTTGGCTTCACCAATGTCGGTGGTTACGGCCATGCCCGTATGAAGTAATGAAAGAGTCATGGTTTGTGCTTCACGAAGTTCGGCCCACGTGCTGCCATGCTCACTATCACCATTGGCTGAATTAAAACTAGCTAACTGAACAAAGTAAAATGGAAAGTTGCCTTGCTTCCAATGCGTGCGCCAATCCGTAATCATCAATGGAAACGCGGTGCGATATTGATACGCGCGTCCTGCATTGGATTCGCCTTGATACCAGATGGCACCTTGTATCCCAAGATTCAACAAGGGATGAATCATGGCATTGTACAAAAGCGTAGGGTAGGCATTAGGGCCAATCGATGAACCTGCTCCTTGTACTTTCTCAACCTGAAATTTCCAATCTCCTGCCAGGGAGATAACAGATTTTCCAATGATTAATTTCATATCGGCTGCATCACCATATACGCCACCACCGCCACCGGTATCAGTTACCCGAATCGCAATTACATTTTCTCCCTGCCGCAATTGATCAATCTCCAGCACGTAATCACGCTTTTCGTTATAGGCTTTTGTGCTGCCCACCTGAACTCCATTGACAAATGTTTCGTCAATGTCATCAATCATGGCCAATTGAAGAATGGCTTCCTTGCCTGCATCTTCTTTAGTGATAGAAATTGTTTTTCGAAACCAAACAACACCATCCAAATCGCCTAATGCTTTTCCTTCCCACAATCCTGGCAAGCTCATGGTGGGCCAATTGATATCGCTAAAGTCTTTTTGATTCCATTGCTTGGCTTCTTCTGCTTTTGGAAGCGTGATGCCCAAGCCTGTTAGCTTCTTCATCAGCGCTTCACTTTTTTGTTTGGCGATAGCTTCCAGATCCAATTGTGGCATGGAAGCAATCATATCTTTGAACTCGGCACTTTGTTCAAAAGCTTCACGACTCGTCCATGTTTCAGAATGCGTGCCACCCCACGAGGTATGCACAAGCCCGATGGGTATTTTAAGTTCGTTATATAATTCGCGCGCAAAGAAATAACCTACGGCAGTAAACTCGCCTGCATTTTCCGGACTGCAAACTTTCCACTCGCCACCCTTTACATCGTCTTCTAATTTTGAGGAGACAGATTTTTGCACTCCAAAATGACGGATCATAGAATAGTTGGCTGCCTTAATTTCCTTTTCGGCATGATTGGCAGCGCGCAGCGGCCACTCCATATTGCTCTGACCGGAGCACACCCAAACTTCTCCCACTAAAATGTTGCTAAGCGTGATTGAGTTCTTTCCTTTTATAGTTAGTTGATACGGTCCACCCGCAGCTTCTGGTTTTAGGGTAAGAAACCATTTGCCTGTTTTATCGGCTTTCGCGGAAACGCTTTGTTTATTGAATTGCACACTTACTTTTTCTCCGGCATCCGCCCAACCCCATACGTTGATAGGCTTGTTGCGTTGCAGCACCATATTATCGCCTAGCACTTTGGGGAGTTTAACGTTACTGTAGCCGCTGAGTGAGATTAAAAAGAGAAGAGTGAGAATTCTTAGTTTCATAGGTAGCATTATTTATGAGCAGCCTAAGGTAGTGGGATTTATGCAAAAAACCAGTTGCTAATTTGCTTAGTGACCTTTGTGTTCTTAGTGACTTAGTGGTTCATCTTTTTAAACCACGAAGGCTCTAAGACACGAAGTCACACGAAGAGCAATTAACCCCACTACAACTTTTTTACAGTTCACTACATCACAGTCCCAGGTGAGCGGCAATGGTTTTATTAAACCTTTCGTTTTCACCACTTTTGATCAAATCCAATTCGTATGCTGCGCAATTACCTCAAAATCGCTTTTCGCTCCCTTTGGCGGAGTAAGATTCATTCACTTATTAATGTCTTGGGGCTAAGTCTGGGGATAGCATGTTGTGTGCTTATTGCGCTGTTTGTAAAAGACGAATGGACGTTTGACACCTTTCATACAAAGGCTGATCGTATTTATCGCGTGTATGCCCGCGAGGATTATGGCGAAAACGAAAAGTTCTTCAACACAGTAACACCTTTCCCGATGGGGCCGGCCCTTAAAGACAATTTTGCGGAAGTAGAGAATCAGGTGCGTATCAACAATATAGGTAGTCCTGTAAAAGTGGGCGAGAATTTATTTAACGAACAAGTTACCGTTGCCGGGCAGGATTTCTTTGAGCTTTTTGATTTCGAAGTTATTGATGGAAATCGCGATGCGCTGCGCGAGCAGAGCGGGATTGTGCTTACTCAATCAACAGCCAAAAAATATTTTGGAGCTACTGATCCAATCAATAAGGCAATCTCTATTCAATTGGGGGAAGCATTCGAAGAGTTTACAGTAAAAGCTGTAACGGCTGATGTGCCCATTAACTCAAGCATCCAATTTGACATGCTGATTTCAGACCTCAACTTTCCGAAACTTTATAATCCACACGTTTTAACTTCAGCCTGGTTTAATGTCACCCCCGAAACGTATGTACTGCTAAAAGAGGATGTTAACCCTACGGAACTTGAAAGTAAATTTCCTTCTGTGTTTCAAACGCTCTTAGGCGAAGAATCTTTTAAAGAGAGTAATTATGCGCCCGGCTTACAACCACTCACTGAAATTCATCTTGATACAAGTTATCCAGCAGGCATTGCGCCCGTGAGCGATCCCAAATACAGTTACATTTTAGCAGCTATTGCCGTGCTCATTTTGTTGGTGGCATGCATCAATTTTGTAACGCTATCAATTGGTCGCTCCATGAAGCGTGCCCGCGAAGTAGGCATTCGAAAAGTGGTAGGTGCTGAACGGAAGCAACTCATCTTTCAATTTATTGGTGAAGCCGTGATTGTTACGATGATTGCATTGTTAGTAGGAGTGGTGCTTTCCGCTTTAGGTCTTCCTGTGTTCAATAATTTTGCTGGCAAACAATTGGTACTGGCATTCAATGCGTTTACAATCTCTTTAATCGTCTCCTTAGTTACCATTATTGGATTGATGGCGGGTAGTTATCCGGCCTTTGTACTTTCCGGCTTTAAGCCGATTGCTATTTTGAAAGGCGCTATCCAAACAGGTAATAACAAACAACGGGTTCGTCAGATTTTAGTAGGTGTGCAATTAGTGCTTTCCATTTTCTTAATCTCCAGCACACTTATCATGCGGCAGCAATTAAGTTTTCTGCAAAGCAAGAACCTGGGTTTTAATAAAGAACAACTGGCAGTTGTTCAGCTTAACGTTCCACGTACGGGTCGCTTACCAGAGCGGATAAAAGCAGGATTCGATAAGGCTGAGCAATTTAAAATTGAGTTGGCCAAAGTGCAGGGCATTGCTGCTGTGTGTTCATCGGCTCATGATTTTGGCAACGGTAGCTGGACGAACGTAGGCTACACCGATGATCAGGGTACGTACCGCACGTTTAACCTGAACATTGTGGATGATGAATATGTGCCCGTGATGAAAATGGAAATGGTATGGGGTCGCAATTTTTCTGATAACAATCCTTCAGATGCAAGACGGTCGATCATCGTGAATGAAGCTTTTGCAAAAGAGTATGGTTGGACTGATCCCGTAGGAAAACGAATCCCCGGCAAGGGCTTTGCTGATCATGAAGTTATTGGCATCGTAAAAGATTTTAATTACGCTTCCCTCTACACATCCGTGCAACCACTGGTTATGGTTCAAGACCCCGTTATTATTTTACCTGGAGTAGAAAATATTGGTATAGAGAACAACCCGGTTCCCAAATTAATGATACGGATAAAGCCGGAGAGCATGTCGGCCACATTAGATCAAATCAAAAACACCTGGAACAACTTAACAGGGGGAGAGGAGTTTGTCTTCACTTTCGTAGATCAGGCAATGGATAAACAATATCTCAGCGATCAAAACTTAGGAAAGATTGTAAGCATCGCTACGTTGCTGGCCATGATCATTGGTAGTTTGGGATTGTACGCGCTGGCTTCACTGGCCATGCAAAATCGTACGAAAGAAATTTCGATTCGCAAAGTGATGGGTGCAACGGAACAGTCGTTGCTTGTTTTACTTTCTAAAGATTATGTGATGTTGATTGTGGTTTCCTTGCTGCTATCGGTGCCTATCACCTGGTATCTGATGAGCAACTGGTTGCAATCTTTTCAATATCGGGTAGATGTAAGTTGGCAAGTGTTTGCAGCGGCCGGAGGATTATCCTTAGTGATTGCCTTGCTTACTATTAGCTATCAGGCTATTAAAACCGCCTGGACCCGACCCGCAGAAACTCTTAAATACGAATAATTGAAATGTGATTTCAGGGTTGCAGCAACTTCTGCTCTATTTCTTTGACAAAGTTGTAACAAATAGGAAATAATTGAGTATATATGTTTTACAAAACGTATAGAAATGAGTAAAGAATACTTAGGCGAATTCGAAGAACTGGTTCTTACCATGGTGGGCATCTTGCAGGAAGAGGCGTATGGCAATGCTATTGTCAATGAAATAAAAGACCGGCTTGGGCGTGATTCCAATTTAAGCGCGGTGCACGTAACGCTGTATCGGTTGGAAGACAAAGGCTTTGTGAAGTCGAGCATGGGTGGAGCAACTAACACGCGAGGCGGAAGACGCAAACGAATTTTTTCAATTACTAACGCTGGCCTTGCGATGTTGAAGTCAATGAAAGAGGCGAAAGTTGAATTGTGGAAGTTAATACCACAATTAAAGATAGTTGGAGTCTGAATCAGATTATGAAAGCCGATAAAAATACATATCCCCCGGACTGGATACTGCAATTACTTCAGCAGTTCTGTCCATCTAATTTGTATGAGGGCATTGAAGGCGACTTGCTTGAGCAATTTGATGTGGATATGAATGAACTAGGGGTAAAGAAAGCCAAAAGAAGATTTGTTTGGAATGCATTAAAATTTATGCGACCGGGCATCCTTTTAAGAAATCAGTTTACATGGAATTTAATCAACACCATTATGATCGCAAATTATTTTAAAGTTGCAGGACGCAACATTCGTAAGCGCAAGTTCTATTCGTTTATCAATGCTTTTGGATTAAGTATTGGTTTGGCGTTTTGTATGTTAATAGCGCTCTACATTCAGGACGAAAGGGAGTTTGACCAGTTTCATGAAAATAAAAATTCAATCTATCGGATTGAGGAAAAGAGTTTTGATACCTGGATGCATCTTTCAGAAAGTCCATACCGACAATCTGCCTGGATACAAACTGCGTTAGCCCCCACAATAAAAGAAGAGCTACCCGAAGTGAAGTATGCTACCCGCTTTAACAACGGAGCGCGGGGTATATTCCGGTACGAGGAGAAGGTATTTACCGAAGAGATAGCCTATGTGGATGCGGATTTCTTCAGGATGTTTTCGTTCGACCTGATTACCGGAAGTGCCGATCGGATTTTTCTGGATAAATCAGAGATTGTGTTGACACCTGCTATCGTAAAAAAATATTTTGGTGATGCAGATCCAATGGGAAAAACTATTCGCATCGATATCAATGGCGAAAAATCTTATACCGTAAGCGGAATCATTGAGCCTGCACCTGCTAACTCCAGCATTCAATATCAAATTCTTGTTCCTCAGGAAAACAGACCGTACTACGATCGTAACCTTACTAACTGGGGAAACTACAACACGCCAACTTTTGTGCAGTTGCTTCCCGATGCTGATATCACCACCTTCAAAACCAATCTCGACAAGATTGTAGATAAATACATGGGTGAAAAACTTGAGAAGTGGCGCAAGGAGGCTGTGGTTCTAATTCCTGATGATGTAAAGATGATGGAGTATACGTACACGGCTCTGCCCGATGTGCATTTGAAAAAAGAGATTGATTGGGATAAAGTGAGTGACCCTCAATACTCCATGATATTGGGTGGTATTGCGATATTGATTATGCTTATTGCCTGCATCAATTACATTTCCTTGTCACTCACTACATCCGCATCACGTAGAATAGAAGTAGGAGTGCGCAAAGTAGTGGGGGCACAGCGCAACCAGTTAGTGTATCAATTTAGTTTTGAGTCGTTGCTGCTTGCTTTTGCTTCGATGGTGATTGGTTCTGTGTTGGTAGTTTTATTTCTTCCGGCTTTCAATGAATATACAAACAAAGGAATTGAACTGACTACTGCTAAAGTAATTCAATTGTTGTCGGTAGGATTTATCCTCACAACAATTGTGGGGTTGTTAGCCGGAAGTTATCCCTCTTTATTTTTATCGCGGTTTAAGCCTGCCCAGGTATTGAAAGGTGGTTTTACCTCCAGATTACAGGCAGGATTTACCAAGCCTTTGGTCGTATTGCAGTTTGCCTTGTCAGCGTTTTTAATTATCAGTTCGGTGATGATGTATCGCCAAATGGATTTTATCACTACAAAAGATCTGGGTTATAATAAAGAACAAGTATTGGTGATTCCCACACAAACCGGATGGAATGCAGAAGGCAATAAAGTAATTGAACAATTCCGTACCCGTGCGGGAAATGAGCCAGCCATTGCTTCAGTAACCGGTGCCAGCACAGGATTTAATCAGGGCTACTCGCGGTGGGGATTTAAAATTAAAGGCGAACAAAAATCAGCGTATGTCTATAGCATCGATCCCTTTTATCTTCCTACGCTCGATATTCCTTTGGTTGCCGGAAGGAATTTTGATCCGGCCATTGCAGCAGATACCAGTGGGATTATTGTTAACGAGGCGTTGGTGCGTGATATGAAATGGATCGATCCTTTGAATGAATATTACAACTGGCAGGAGGATTCGGTAGGATTGGGTTCACCCATTATTGGAGTAGTAAAAGATTATCACTTTCTTTCCTTAGAGCGGCAGTTCGAGCCGATGTTCCTTTCTATCAATACAAAAGATCTCGGTTATTTAACCACGATGATGGTACGTTTAAGTACTACCGATGTGGTAAGCGGACTTGAAAAAGTAAAGTCACTTTGGTTGGAGTTATATCCCGATAAACCGTTTGACTATACCTTTTTAGATGAAGACGTAGCGAAACAATATAAAAGTTATCAACGTTGGATGAGCATCATGGGGCTGGCCACTGGGTTTGCCATTCTTATTTCTTGTTTAGGATTGTTTGGCCTTGCGGGAATCAATGCCGTAAACCGCACGAAGGAAATTGGTATTCGCAAAGTAATGGGTGCCGATTTGCAATCTATTTTTGTTTTGCTCAACCGTCAGTTTATTCTGTTAGCGTTTGTCGCGTTTTGTCTGGCCGCTCCGCTTTCGTGGTGGTTTATCACTACCTGGTATCTGAAAGACTTTACCTACAAAGCTACCATTGGGTGGGAATTATTTGCATTGAGTATGGGTGCCGGGCTGTTACTGGCTCTTCTCACAGTAAGCTACCATGCCGTAAAAGCAGCGCTGATTAATCCAGCCGAAACATTGAAGTATGAGTAGGTAGAGTTCAGTAAAACTCGGCAATGCAGTTATTTATTATCGTCAGTGCTCCTCTTATTGTCCACCATTGTTTTGTGACCACCATTTAAAATTGTCCGAGATTATTATTTCGTTTTTCTCTAAATGATGTGTTGTCTTCATAGGGGTTGTCCTGAAGTCCAAATTGTATTTGTAGGCGAGATGTCGTATTTCAGATGTGTCGTCATACGTTAGCATGTACTTACCTTTTAACTTTGACGTCAAAGAGAAGAGTTTTTCATGGTCAATGTCAAAGTATGTATAGAGTCGCTTACCTGCAATTGTGTAAGGAGGGTCAATAAAGAAGTAAGCACTTTTATTATTTAAGTTCCCTTCTAAGACTTCAAAAGCATCACCTTTTATGAAATCCATTCTATTTTTCACATAATCAATTGCTACTATCCTGTCGTGTAGGGTTTGTGGATACCAACGGGAAGAAATTCCTTTTCCGTTTTCTCCATTTTTTATCATCCCTGAGCCTTTAGCAAGAATACCTCCATGAAAAATTCTATTCTTAAGAATTGTACAGAATGCTATGTCGTGAATTTTCTTGTTTGTTTTGTCTAACTCTATTCTTACATTTTCATGATTGAGGTCAAACTTTAGAATCTTTTCTGCGAGCCATTTATTCTCTCCAGCCAAAATTACTTCCCAGACGGCAGCAATTTCTTCATCCATTTCAACCATTGTAATGTGGTCGGCCAACTTTTCAAAAGCAGCTGTCAAACTAACAATGCCGCCACCAGCAAAAGGTTCAATCAATAAGTCAGTCGGTGTTCTGTTCTGCTTTAGCCATTGTCGCACTATTGGAATTAACCATGTCTTTCCTCCCGGATACCTAAAGGGGCTTCTTTGAGGTACAGAAGCGACATTTACTATTGGATTGGTTGTCGGACTTTCACCTATATCAAATATCGTTAGTTGGCTTTTCATTCAACAACAATGTTTTCATTGTCAGCCTTTCCAGCTCGTTTAGCGTCAAGTTTTTTCTGAAGCAATTCGGTGAACTCTTTTATTGAGCCGGCTTCAAATTTTGCAATTTGCTCCAACGCTTTTGCAAACTTGGTATAAACTACCCTTTGTAACTTTAATTCTAGGGTCTTACTCTTTGTCGGTACAAGGTCGTAGATGAAAAAAGCAAAATCAGATTCTGCTTTGTCAAATTCGGGTAAATCTGGAAGGGTTTTATAAAAACTTGTTTGCAGAGCAACAACTTGCTTCTTCTTCCATTGCTTAAGAATTGAACCTTTTGCTACTATTTGAGGAATAAGTCTTTTTCTCGAAGACGAGAGATAGTCAGGTTTTGGGGACTTGAATGCTTGAGTCCAAGTAAAGTCAGGAGTAGGCTTTTCTAAGTAGGCTGTGAATGGTCCAGTTAAATTTCCTGAAATGTAAACTGCTTGAACCTCCAAGGAACCAAAATCAACTACTCGACCTTTGTCATCATATGAAACTAGAACATAGTCAATGTTTCCTGATGATTTACCATGTTTGTCTTTTAGTCTGACCTCACCCACATGTGTCCATGTAGCTTTTTTGTCAAAAATGAACCCCGCTGCATCGCTGATAATGCCCCAGTCCTCCCTAAATCTTATTGGGCAAATGATTACCGGCTTTTCCTTATGATTTAAACTGCAAACACCTAAAGGAAATTCGATGCTGTTCTTAGTGCAATTCGAAACTATGTTATTAAATGGGCAGAGTTTATTCTCTAGATAACGCTTTGCTCTTGCCGACTCGTTATTTATAGGAAACCCAAAGACTTCTGCGAGAGGTTGCGTAGGTTTTTTTTCATCAATCATTCTTCAAATTTAATCAAATCTCACAGTTTTTCGACCCTGAATTTGTCCCCATACATGCGTCATTAATGTCTGATTGTCAACTGTTTAATTTTTTGCCTCAGTAATCTAAACTTTCAATTTAGTCGTCACTGTTCGAGGACTCGGGGCATTGGCCGTAACGTCTGGTGGATGTCGATGACCAACAAGTTTTTAATATTTCACATCATTGATTTAAAATTCTTTCTCCTTGTTGAGGGATAAATTTCGAAAAGTATATGATTTCAAAAAGGCCAGCCCTGTAATTGGGCTTCGTGTCCATATTCGATACGCTTATGTTCGATAAAGAACAAACGCAGACAATTATCTTTGATAAATGAACAAAAAATCAAGTTTCAGTTTGGTATGATTATTATATCTTAAACCCGTTAGCCAACCTATTCAAAAGTTAATGATTAAGAATTTCTTTAAGACCTCCCTTCGAAATTTACTTCGCCACAAGATTTACTCATTCATTAATATTCTAGGTCTAACTGTAGGAATCGCATCCACCATCTTTATTCTCCTTTGGATAACGGATGAGGTATCATTCGATAGGTTCCATGCTAATTCTGACCGTATTTTCAGTGTACTCATTAACAACACGTACCCTGATGGTAAGATTGAAACCTATCCTGCAACACCTGCAAAATTGAAGGATGTGATTGAAAGTGACCTTCCGGAGGTAGAACTTGCTACTCAATACAGCTATGAGACCGAATTGTTAATAAAGGATGGAACCAACAGTTTCAACGAAACCGGGATCTATGCCGACCCAGCTTTGTTTGATATTTTTAGTTTTCCGATTCTAACGGGCAATAACACCCAGCCGCTAACCGATCTTAAATCGATCGCTATCTCTGAGAATCTGGCCAAAAAAATATTTAAAAATGAAAATCCTATTGGTAAGCCCTTGTTGGTAGGACAATCCTATGAACTAACAATTACCAGTGTCTTTACTGACATTCCTAAAAACTCATCGCTGCAGTTTGACTTTGTTATTCCATTTGAACTTTTCTTAAAAGAAAATCCATGGACTCAAAATTGGAAAAGTGGAGGTTTGCGAACGGTGGTTATGCTAAAACCGAATAGTAAGGTTGCCGATAGTAAACTTTCTAACTTAATAAAAAGGAACTGCCCCGATTGCACAACACGCGCATTCCTATTTCCATACGCAAAGGCAAGGCTTCATTCCAATTTTGAAAATGGAATCAATACAGGGGGAAGGATACAACAGGTTTACCTTTTTGGTGCAGTTGCTTTGCTAATTCTTATAATGGCCTGTATTAATTTTATGAACCTTTCCACGGCTCGCTCTGCAAGCCGTAGTCGTGAAGTCGGTATTAGAAAATCAATAGGTGCGCAAAAAGCAGGGTTGATCATTCAATTTATTTCTGAGTCGATACTTATGTCTTTTATTGCGCTTCTATTCGCATTAGTGATCGTTCAATTGCTCCTTCCGGTTTTTAATGAAGTTACCGGTAAGTCAATTCAGTTAGATATCACCAATCCAATACTTGCTTCAGGAGCTCTGATTATTACGTTGCTGTGTGGTCTATTGGCAGGAAGTTATCCATCCTTTGTGTTATCCAGATTTAATCCGGCCAAGGTTTTGAAAGGCGATAGTCGGTCCGGCCTTACCGGCAACAGGTTGCGTAAGGTGCTTGTTGTTGTTCAATTTGCAACTTCAGTCGTGCTAGTTGTTGGAAGTATTTCAGTGTACAAGCAAATAACTTATATCAGTAAAAGGAACCTCGGATTCGACAAAGACAATATAATCGTACTTGATCAGAATGTTGGAATGGTTAAACATTATCAGGCAATCAAGAATGACTTACTTCAACTTCCACATGTTAAAAATGTTGCCTTTGGAGGAAATAACATTTTTACCGTTCCGATTACCACAACAGATCCTACATGGGCGGGTAAACCCGATAACACCACTATCAGTTTTAAGATATATCGTTGTGATGCTGAATTTATTCCAACAATGAATATTAAAATCCGAAAGGGTAGGAATTTTATCGAAGGGCAGGACGGCTCCAATTACATTGTAAACAGTAAAGCCGCTGAGGTAATGGGATTAGATTTGGAAAACGCAGTTGGTACGGAGTTGGAGATGTGGAATGGAAAAGGGAGCATTGTTGGTGTAACTGAAGACTTTCATAATGACAATTTAAGATTCGGAATTGAGCCGATGATTTTTATGTATTCAGAGAGTATAGGTTCTCACTACTTTATCAAACTCTCCGCACAGATTCCAATCACTGAACAAGTCAGCCAGATTGAAAGCATTTTCAGGAAGCATAATCCAGACCATCCATTTGAGTACACCTTCCTGAACGATGTATTCAATCGGGAGTATCAAGCAGAACACGTTATTGGAAAACTCTCAATAAGTTTTACCATCATTGCTGTACTTATTTCATGCTTGGGATTATTTGGCCTTGCGTCATTCATGGCAGAAAGACGAACGAAGGAAATAGGAATCAGGAAAGTAATGGGAGCTTCGGTGGTAAATCTTACGCTTATGCTTTGCCGGGATTTCACCTTTCTTGTCACTATAAGTTTATTGATTGGCTACCCCATCGCCTGGTATCTGGTGAGTAACTTTCTTACCGAGTATTCTTTTCACACAGAGATTCACGTTACCTTGTATCTTTTAACCGGAGTGTTTATGCTTGTAATAACTCTTCTTTCCGTGGGGTATCAATCCATTCGTGCTGCAAACTCAAATCCTGTAACCTCGTTGCGAACCGAAGGCTAATAAAAGTTGCACACACTTTCTTCTACTTAGGAAAATGGGCGCTCGTCACTGTTTCTAAAATTGTTTACCTTGAAACTGAAAAAATGCAACGACTATGGTCCTTCATAATCTAAAATTTGTATTGCGTTCGTTGTGGATACAGAAACTTTACACCTTCATTATTCTGCTGAGCTTGGTTGTGGGGTTTGTGTGCTCCAATCTCTTAATTTCTTTTCTGGTTTACGAAACCAATACCGATTCCTTTCACAGTAAGAAGGATCGGATCTTTCAGATTTTTAGTAATGACCCTTTTGGTGGCACCGGTAAAATAGCTTATGTACCCGATTATTTTTATGACTACCTAACATCCAATTATCCTGAAATTGAGAATGTTTGCCAGTTGAATAATCTGGATGGAATTACTATCAAGACTGACAAAAGTGAGTTTCAGGATTTTGATATATTATTGACAGATAGCTCATTTTTCTCATTTTTTGATTTCCCGGTAATCCACGGAAGGGCGAGCGATGTGTCGAAAGCAGGCAGCATTGTTATCTCAAAGGAGAAAGCACTTGTGATGTTCTCCACTGAGGATGTTGTTGGCAAAGTAATTACACTCACTACAGCTGATACAACACAGCAGGTGATAATTTCTGCCGTGGTTGATAAACCAGTAGAGAACAGTCATCTCTCGTTTGATGCGTTGTTACATCACTCAGTGTTTCCTAAAAAGAGGAATGGAGGAGCCAGCTACGTATTATTAAATACAGGAACCAATTTGGAAGACTTAAAGACAAAAATTAATCAGGATAGTCAACGCCCAGGATTGTTAGGAGCCGGAAAGATGGAGTATTATTTATCTCCGCTTTCAGATTCTTATTTCAGCTCGGATAACAAAATGAAGTTTATGCACACGCGTAACCCAATGTTCATTACAGTAGGATATATTGTGTGTGGACTCGTGCTGTTTATTGCAAGCTTCAACTTTATTAATCTCTTTCTTCTTTTCTGGCAGAACAGGAGGAAGGAAATTGGAATTAAGAAGACATTAGGGATTAGTCCTGGTGGTTTATTTGGGTTCTCCCTAGTCGAGGCCGGGGTATATATTTTTATTTCCTATGCACTGGCGTTGGTTGTTACAGGTTTGCTCATTCCGGTTTTTAATTCTGTATTTGAAACCCATCTATCACCAAAATATTTCTTAACCATTAAAGTTGTTTCCCTAATAGGAGGGGTGTTGTTTCTTTCGGGTGCGTTGGTGGTGATTATTGCTGTTGCCAAGCAATGGAGTATGAAGCCGATTAGCCTCATGAAAAAAGACAATACGAAAGTGAGTTTTAACCGACTCCTCTTCACTATTCAATTTGTAATTTCAATCACACTCACTATTTGTTCCGTTACAATCATCCAGCAGATGAATTATATGGAAAGTGCACCGCTTGGGTTTAATAGAAGTATAATTCAGCTCAATGCGCCTGACCAAAAGTTTTCCAAGCTACTTCCGGTATTAAAGCAAGAGCTTTTACAACTACCTGCAATAAATTCAGTATCTGTAAGCAGTGGAAATCCTATTTCTGGTAATATGATTGTGCGATATGATCTTGACGGGGATAAATTCTACACGCCCTATATTTTTGAGGGTGATGCTGATTTTATAAAAACACTGGACTTAACCTTAGTAGCAGGAGAGCTACCCTCAGAAACAAAGAGGGGCAAACTGGTAAATCAAAAACTGGTGCAGCAATTTAACCTTAAGGAACCTATTGGCTCGCTCGTGCCCGGAACTAAGGATGTAATTGTGGGAGTTGTGCAAGACTTTACATGCGGCTCATTTAAAATGGAAATACCACCGGTGATAATTTCGTTTAAGCAAAGTGGTAATGCTTTATTGATCGATTATAAAGGAAATGATCTCGCACAATTGTTACCACAAATTCAAACTGAATGGCTGGCGGTTTTTCCTGATTATGTGTTCACCTATAAAGTCATTCAGGAAGACCTGATGAAGAAGTATAAGGAAGATACATTCTTCTACAGGATCATTATTACGTTTGCCATAGTCAGCATGGTGCTTTCTTGTTTTGGTTTGTTTGCGCTTTCGTGGGCCGTTATTCAAAGTCGCACCAAGGAAATGGGAATCCGAAAAGTGTTGGGAGCCACTGCTGTTGATGTACTACACCTATTAACATTAACCTTTACCAAGCGCATTCTAATTGCATTTTTACTGGCTGCTCCGGTTGGCTATTATCTGATGAATGAATGGCTGGCACGATTCGCTAATCGAATTGAATTAAGTGCGTGGGTTTTTATAATTGCCGGGGTAGGAGTGATTGCGGTTGCATTTGTAACGCTCAGTTTTCAAACCATCAAAGCAACAATGACAAATCCTGTAGATGAGATCCGGAGCGAGTGATTGCTTTAAATTTGCGTGCACTTTTCGATATTTCGATTGAGTGGTTCCGTTTCTTGAACAGGAAGTCTGTTGTTCACATTTTGGGGAGCTTACTTTAGTATGAATTACACGTGTACATTGAAGATGAATTTTTTCCTGATAGGTTTAAAATGAAGAGCATTCCTATAAGGCATATAAGATCGGCTAAAAATGAGCTTGGTTTTACCGAAAGCTTTAGCATTCGGGATATACATGAAGTCTTAAATGGAAAGGACCTGACTCAGGAACTTCATAGACACGATTTCTTTTTTGTTCTGGTTTTATTAAATGGATCGGGTACTCATGAGATTGACTTCTATTCATTTGATGTTTGCGATCATTCTGTGTTTTTCATGCGTCCTGGTCAGGTTCATCAACTCAAACTAAAAAAAGGAAGCACAGGATATCTAATGCAATTTAGTAGAGATTTCTATTACCCAAATGATGATGCTTCACGACTGCTATTAAGAAAGGCAAGTAATAAAAACCTTTGTCAACTTAACGCTCAGGCTATTGAAAAGCTGTACGCCATACTGACAAGCATCTTCAAAGAATATATGGAGCAGCAAGAGGGGTATAAGGAAGTTATTAAAGCAAACCTCGGCATTTTTCTTATTGAACTGATTCGGCACCGACAACATAAAAAGGACTTCCCAGCAAAAAACATACTCTATGCACAAGAGCGCATTGAAGAATTTTTAGAACTTTTAGAGACTCACATTTTCGAACATAAAGAGGTGTCTTATTATGCTGAAAAATTAAATCTTTCTTCTTATCAGCTTAATACTATTACTAAGACAACTCTTGGTAAAAAATGTTCGGAACTTATAAATGAATATATTATTCTGGAAAGCAAAAGATATCTTCTTGCCACATCCAATCAGGTAAATCAAATTGCCTACCACCTTGGCTATGAGGATGTCTCCTATTTTATCAGATTCTTCAAAAAGCACACAGGTTATTCCCCAGAGTCATTTCGACATAATTTCAGATAAGTCCTGTTTAACTAAAGTTTTGTGCTATCGTGATGATTTCAACAGCTAATACTTTTGTGAGTAATTAAAATCAATATTCAAAAAAAGTAGACAGTATGAAAACTAGAAAGAAAATTATCCTTGTAGGCGCTACTGGAACAATGGGTAAACATCTGGCAAACGCCTTTGAAAACGAGCATGAAGTAATACGAGTAGCTGATAAGGGCGGAGACATTCAAGCGGACATTACCTCAACAGAATCAATCGAAAATCTATTCAAGCAGGTAGGTTCATTTGATGCGTTGATATCAACAGCAGGACCCACTTACGTAGGCCCTTGGAAAACTCTTACCGATAAAGAATTCAGGAAAGGTGTGGAAGGTAAAATGATGGGGCAAATCAACTTGGTGCTTATCGGACAACATTACATTAATCCAAAGGGATCGTTCACATTAATTTCAGGAGCCTTAACGCACGAGCCCCAATTGAACTTTGCCAATGCGTCAGCCGCGAATGGGGCAGTTGAAAGCTTTGTACGGGCTGCGGCCATTGAACTAGAAAATGAAGTGCGCATTAATGCAGTAAGTCCCACCGTTATTGAAAATTCACCCCAATACTTTCCTTTCTTCCCGGGTGATATTCCAGTTACCATGAAGCAATTGGAATTTGGGTTTCGCAAAAGTGTGTTTGGTTCCATGACGGGCCACGTTATTAAACCCTATTAAATTCTTCATGAAAACAGATCACAGGCCATACTTCGCAATGAGTAACGACCTGTGATCATGATTCTGGTTTAGTTCAAACATTCAATACATCCCTACTTAAATTTTAAATATAGCCTATTGAACTTAAGTTTTGTCCTATCCTTTACACATTACTTCACAATACTTTTGTATGAGTAATCACAAAAAATATTTATATGAAAACAAAAATGAAACTCATTGCATCTCTAAAAATTTGGATTGTTATTTATCCATCCATAACACTTTTTCTTTTTCTATTTGGAGAAGCGCTAGCAATCTTGCCATTATATCAACGAACATTCTTGCTTACCATTTCTTTGGTTCCATGGATTGTATTTTTAGGAGTTCCTTTGGTGGATTTAATTCTCCGTGCGATTTCTCCTAAAAATGATAGAGATAAGTGATCGCAAAATAGACTAAAATTATAAATTCATATTCGCATGGCTTACCAGAGAGAATTTGACGTAATCATAATTGGCGGTAGTTATTCAGGACTTGCTGCAGGCATGGCATTAGGCAGAACCTTGAGGCAAGTTTTAATTATTGATAGTGGTAACCCTTGCAATAAACAAACGCCTTATTCGCACAACTTTATTACGCAAGACGGAAAAACACCTGCCGATATTGCGTTGCTCGCCAGGCAACAGGTGGAAAAGTATGGCACTGTAAAATTTATGAACGGCTTAGCCGTGCGTGGATCGAAAGTTGAAAAGGGTTTTGAAATTAAAGTAGGATCAGGTGAAACGTTTAGCGCAAAGAAATTAATTTTTGCAACAGGCATAAAGGATAGTATACCCAACATCGATGGGGTTAAAGAATGCTGGGGCATCTCAGTACTTCATTGTCCGTACTGTCATGGATACGAAGTTAAAAATGAAAGCACCGGTGTTTTGGGTAACGGAGAGAAGGGATTCGAGTTCGTTAGTCTTATTTCAAACTGGACAAAGGACCTTACCTTGTTTACCAATGGGAAATCGACATTGACAACTAATCAAGCAGCAAAGCTTGATAGTCATCGGATAAAATTAATTGAAACAGAAATTGAGAGATTGGAGCATACCCATGGGCAGCTTCAAAATATCATTTTTAAAGATGGAACCACTTCACCCATCAAAGCCTTTTATGCGCCAAGTCCTTTTGAGCAACACTGTGGCATTCCTGAGGCCTTGGGATGTGAGTTGATCGATGAAGGTTACCTCAAAACGGATTCTATTCAACGCACTAGCGTTCATGGAGTTTACGCCTGCGGAGATAACTCAACCCGCCTGCGTACGGTGGCTAATGCCGTAGCCATGGGAACCACCGCGGGCATGATGATAAATAAGGAAATAGTACTGGAAGAATTCTAGGTGATTACGACCTGATAAAAGTTAAACCAAGGATTTCCTTTCGTGCCTTAATATTTGGTACTTTTATTTTATGAGGAGGTCTTTTGTCATTTTACTGCATGTAGGTTTTTGGGCTTGCTATTTTTTATTGGTTTTCATTGCGCTGGCATTATACTATCGGAGTAACCATAGTGTATCGCTTGTTGTGAATGCGTTGAAAAATATTTTACTCTTTGCGTTCCTTCCCTCTTTTGTCTCTTTTTATTTGTATTACTTTCTTTTATTTCCAAAGTATCTTCAACAGAAAAAGGTCGTTCTGTCGATTTTTTTTGGAATACTTATTTCTCTTATTGCTGCTGTTGTTGCTTACATTATTCTGCGTTACTTTATTGAATCTGGCTATATAATCGACATGGATGAAGGAGGTAAAAATGGAAGGTCTACCGCGCCCCGAGTAATACTGGTTATGACCGGCATTGGTGTACTAGGGGGAGGAGTGGCTTTGGTTATGAAAGGATTTATTACCTGGTTTAATGAAATTAAATTGAAAGAGGATTTGAGAGAGAAAAGCCATCAGATGGAAATGGCGCTAATAAAATCACAATTTGATCCACACCTATTATTTAACACCATCAATAATATTGATGCGTTAATTTTAAAGGATGCTGTTAGAGCATCAGAATATTTAAACAAGCTTTCGGATATTATACGGTTTGTTCTGTATGAAACGCAAGACGATAAAATCCTTCTTTCCAGAGAATTGGAATACATCACCAAATACATTGCCTTGCAAAAAATAAGAACCGCAAATGAAAATTACGTACACTTTACTGTAACCGGAACAATTGGAGATAAGCGGATTGCTCCAATGGTGTTTATTCCATTCATTGAAAATGCCTTTAAACATACTACGAATAAGAAGCTCGAAAATGCTATTACGGTCAGTCTTATTATTGAGGATGATGCCATCCAACTGGTGTGCGAAAATAAATATGATGCCAAGCAACCGGCTCAGCCAACCACTGGTGGCTTAGGCAATCAGTTAATTCAAAAACGACTAGATCTTATTTATTCGGGAAAGCATAGGTTGGAGGTATTTAAGACTGAAGAACTGTATAGTGTACATTTAACTATTCCCAATGATTAAATATCCATGCATCATTATCGAAGATGAACCCCTTGCGCTGGAAAAGACAAAAGACTTTGTAACCAAGGTTCCCTTTTTACATTTAAGCGCTACGTTTGACAATGCCCTTACGGGACTAGCTTATTTGAACAATAACAAAGTCGATTTACTTTTTCTGGATATTAACATGGATGAGTTATCGGGTATTGAATTGCTAGAGAGTTCAAAAATAAACAGCCAGGTTATCATTACTACTGCCTATCAAGAATATGCTTTGAAGGGGTATGAATTACAGATAACAGACTACCTTTTAAAACCATTTACATTTAATCGTTTTTTACAGGCCGTAAATAAGGCTCAGGTGAATTTAGTTCGTCACGCTTCGGAAGCTCAACCAGATTTCATTTTTGTAAAAACTGAAAATCGGCTGGAGAAAATCATGATCGATGAGATCGTATACATTGAAGGTATGAGAGATTACCGTAGAATACATACGATTCATAAAAATGTAAAAATCATGACCCTTCAGAACTTCAGCGAGTTTGAAAAAATGATCCCTCCCAACCTCATTTGCAGAGTCCACAAATCCTACATGGTTGCCCTCAATAAGATTATATCCATTGAGCGAAGTAGAATAAAAATTGCTGATCAGTTGATTCCTATTTCAGAAACCTACAAAGAGGCTTTCTTCGAACTCATTAACTAAATAAGGAAACCCCGTTCCTATTTGGCAGACAAAAAGCATCAGCATGCAGACGTCTTGCCTTGCTTTGCATAACATAATTGTAGAGCCCTGCCCATACTTTCACCTTTGTTGAAGTTAAAACAAACTAAAACAAAAAAAGTATGAAAAAGAATGTAAAAACAGGGTTCACATTTGGCTTGGTTTTCCTAATCGCCAATGCATTTGCCCAGGAATCGCAATCAATCAAACCTGCTAAAACAGTAGAAACCCATCTTGATTTAGTGCTTAATTTGGTAGGCACCAATCTCAATTATGGAAAGTCAAACAGTGCTTTGGCCGATTATAAGAAATCGGTTCTAAGTCCACAGGTGGGGGTGTCCATGCAAGCTGGAGTTACACCCCATTTTTCTCTTGTACCTGAGTTATATTTTATAATGAAGGGCGGTAGTTTGGAATCAAACAATCCATTCACGACCAGTAAATCAACTCTCCGTTTCTATACGGTAGAGCTACCGTTATTGGCTCGGTTCCACTACAATAAATTTTATGTCAATGCCGGTCCGTCCATTGCCATTAATATTCATGGAACTAATAAAATGGAAGGCACAACTTCGGATCTTTCATTTAACAGTGCAAGCAATGGTTTTAAACGCTGGGAAGCGGGTATGCAATTCGGTGGTGGTTACAACTTCCGCATAAAACAGAAACGAGTTGTGTTAGACATGAGGTACAATTATGGACTAACCAATATCTCCAATGAAAATGAAATGTATAACAGGAGTTTCATTCTTAGTGCACGTTTTTATAAAGTTTGGAAAACCAATCCACTGGGAAGAAATAAGAACTCATAAAGAGTATATCCAAGGGCATTCAAACTATTTAACAGATGAAAACAATAGATTCAAACAGAAAAATTTCTATGGTGGCAGGCATTCTTTACCTGCTCACCTTCGTATCAATCCCAACACTATCGCTCTATATTCCGATACACGACCCAAACTACATCCTTGGTTCGGGGCCAGACACAAACGTTATCATCGGGAACATTCTGGAGATAATTGTGGCTCTTACCTGTATCGGCTCTGCTGTTGCTTTATACCCCATACTCAAAAAGCAGAATGAAGGCGCTGCACTTGGCTTGGTTGGTGCGCGGGTTTTAGAGGCGGGTACCATATTCGCTGGTGTCATGTTCTTGCTGACGATCGTGACCCTACGACAAACTGGAGCTGGTGCCGAAGCTTTAGTCACAAGCCGAACACTGGTTACCATGTATGACAGAATCTTTCTAATTGGGCAGAGTTTTATGCCAGCTATAAACGACCTATTGCTCGGCTTCTTGTTATATCAGTCACGTTTGGTACCAAGAGGACTTTCAATTATCGGAATCATTGGAGGGCCTGTGCTTATTACGGGCGATATCTTGGTGCTGTTTGACTTTATTGGTCAACGTGACCCCTCAACAGCACTCTTCTCGATACCCGTTGCCCTCTTTGAATTTTCATTAGGGATATACCTGACATTTAAAGGCTTCAAACCGGCCTCCATCATTAGCGGTAAATAAAATAATAATAACCAACTATAAAGACGGAGAATAATGAAAGCAGTCGTCTATGAAAAATATGGTTCACCCGATGTACTGGAACTAAAAAACATTGCGAAACCAATACCTAAAAAAAATGAGGTGTTAATAAAAACATACGCAACAACAGTGTCAGCAGGTGATTGGCGACTACGGAAAGCTGATCCGTTTTTGGCTAGACTTTTTAACGGACTGTTCAAACCCAAGAGGGTGAAAATCCTCGGGTTTGAATTAGCGGGAGTAGTTGAGAAGGTTGGGGAAAATGTGCAATTGTTTAAACCCGGTGATCCAATTTTTGCTTCTTGTGGGCTACGATTCGGAGGCTATGCAGAGTATACATGTCTTCCCGTAAATGATTTAATAGCGATAAAACCTTCGAATATGACTTTTGAAGAAGCAGCGACTGTACCTGTTGGAGGATTAACTGCTTTACGGTTCTTGAGGCAACGTGAAATAAAATCTGGAGATAACGTATTGATATACGGAGCATCGGGAAGTGTGGGCACGTTTGCTGTTCAGATTGCCAAATCATTTGGAGCTGAAGTTACAGCGGTGTGCAGTACCACAAACGTAAATCTTGTATCGCAGCTAGGGGCTCAAAAAATAATTGATTATACAAAAGGTGATTTTACAAAAACAGAAACACGATTCGATATTATTTTTGATGCAGTAGGCAAAACATCCAAATCTGTATGTAAGCGTTTATTAAAATCAGGAGGAACGTATGTGTCCGTAACAGGCTCTCCGAGATCAAATCCGGATGATCTGGTGACCTTGAAAAATCTCATCCAATCAGGAAAACTAATCACCGTAATAGACAGGCGATACACACTGGATCAAATCAAGGAAGCACATGCTTACGTGGAATCGTTTCGAAAAAAGGGAAATGTCGTAATCAATATTATAAATAATGAAATAAAAAATCTGTAAAATGAAAGTTACCATCACACATATCGACACAGCTTGCGTATTATTAAATATCAATGGGTATAAAATTTTGACTGATCCTACGCTAAACAAAAAAGATGCGTTTTTCCCACAATATGTTAGTAGCCCACTGGCATTTTCAAAAAAATACATTGATCCAGCACAAACAACTAAGGAAATTGGAAAAGTTGATTTAGTTCTATTAAGTCATGATCACCATAGTGATAATCTGGATGAAAACAGAAGAGCTTTTATTAAAACGGTTGACACGGTTCTTTCTACAGAAGATGCAGTAATGTGGCTAAATAATACCAATACATCCCAATTAGCAAGTCCAATAACCTTCACCAAGTCTGATAATTGTAGTCTTAACATTAGACAAGGAAAATCATATAACAAGAATATTGGTTGGAGGAACAGGAATACTTTATAAAATAATAATAGTTTAAGGCTTAAAAAAGAGACTTTGTGGATGAAATGAGCGAAAGGCTTACTACTGCTACCCAAATTTTCTGCAATGGTGTGGTGACGAGTAGGGTTTAAGTTTCATTCGTTGACATTATTGGTCATCCTATATCAACTTTGGTTAAACATTATTGAAAAAATATTAACTCACCAAAAGAAAATTAAAAATGAAACCACTATTTGTACTGCTCGGAACATTTGTAATTAGTTTACTTGTGATAAAATTGTTTACAAAGACTTTTGATTATCCTTTGTCTGGTAGAATTGCTATGGCAGTCATGCTAGTATTTACAGCAATTGGGCATTTTGCATTTACCAAAGGCATGACGATGATGTTGCCCGATTTTATACCGTTCAAGACTGAGATAATTTATTTGACAGCTATTATTGAAGTTATTGCTGCATTGGGATTGGTAATTCCAAGCTTCAGAGTATGGACAGGCTGGGCATTGATACTTTTTTTTATCTTATTGCTACCTGGAAATGTCAAAGCTGCTATTCAGCACATTGACTATCAAACAGGAACTTTTGACGGCAACGGCCCCAATTATCTATGGTTTAGAATTCCATTACAAATACTATTTATTGCGTGGACATACGCAAGTGCAATTAAATTTTAACCACTGGTGAAGATGTAACCAGATGCTAACAAAACAGCGATATATATGCTGTATTGCAGGTTCTTAAAGTGCTATCGTGGGACCAAAATGTGTGTATTTACAAGCATACGTCTTATAGCTAAGTGTTTCATCCAATTGGAACAGCTACGTTGATAGTCTGGTACATGATGTTAAAATTTCGGTTAGACAAAACAGAATGACACTTTCTCCTTTATTACAAAAAATTAAATGATAATGGTAATTTACTGAAAAAAAGTTGGTGGTTTGTTTTTCATGTTTTGAAAATCCTACTCTCACCATCCGATTTAGCCTATCCGCACCTTTCAATATTTCTTTTGAGTAATTCTGTTTCGCGAAGGGAAGCAGTCTGCTGTAGCGCTTTTTCAAAGAAACTTTTAGCCTGAATATTATTTCCACTGAGCAAATAGAAATTTCCAAGCGCACATAAATAAAGATAATGATCTTTCAGGCTCTCAATTTTTTCTAATTCAATGACTCCTTGTTCAGGCGATTCGGCATAACCTATCGCTATGGCGCGATTCAAGCTCGTCATAGGTCCAGGTTTTAGTTCTTTTAAAATTTCATATAAACCAACCAGCGCATTCCAACGTGTATCTCGGAAACGTTTTGCTAATGCATGAACTGAGGCTATAGAAGCCTCTACATGATATTCGCTCACCATATCACCACTTGAGGACTGTTCTAAAAAATTAAGTCCTTTTGTAATCAACCCCTGATTCCATTTTGATCGATCCTGATCTTCCAACAAAATTATTTCTCCAAGTTCACCGATGCGCGAAGCAAACCGTGAGGATTGCAAACACATTAATGCCATCAGTGCATTTACTTTCGGCAGGTTAGTGGATTTGTGCTGAATGAGTAAATAGGTGAGTCGCATAGCCTCTGCACATACATCTTCGCGAATTACTGTATCACCATGACTGGAGTGATACCCTTCGTTAAAAAGTAAGTACAGAACGTAAATTACACTGTCCAGCCGGGAAGGCATTTCGAAAATCCCGGGCGGATCCAGTTTAATTTTATCTCCTTTTATTTTTTCTTTTGCCCGATAAATCCGTTTGGCGATTGTGTCATCTGTTGTGAGAAAGGCATTTGCTATTTCGGCTACGCTTAGTCCACCCAAGGTTTTTAAAGTTAACGCAATTTGCGACTCGGGTTGAATACTGGGATGACAACAGGTAAACATCATGCGTAGCACGCTGTCCTGAATTTCATCTTCATGGAAGAGTTCTTCAGCTGTAGTGGTGGATTCTACTTCTATTGTCTGCTTGGTTTTCCGTTGTTGCTCACGCAGCCAGTCGATGGCTTTGTTGCGAGCCACTTTATATAGCCACGCGGTAGGATTGTCTGGCATTCCGCGAAAGCGCCAGGTTTCCATTGCTTTCAATAAGGTGTCTTGCACCAAATCTTCGGCTGCATCAAGATTGTCAACACCTAAAAATCGCGTAAGCACAGCGGCCATTTTTCCCGCCTCGTGGCGAAAAAGATGGCCGATTAAAAGATGTACATCTTCAGTGTGTTGTGCCAAATTTATTTCTTCTTAGGAAAATTTGGATTAGCCATCACTTCTTCAATTTGTGCCGTGTGCCGGGCAGAATGAGCTGCAATAAAAATCAGCACTTGATAGGAATCCATCGTGCCAAATGGAAATGTTGCATAGTGGTTGCGAAGATCTTCTTTGGTAGTCTTAATAAATTCAATGTTGGCATCGCGCTTGGCAGTAAAGGCCTTGATAGAACCTGCGGCATCACCAAATTGATTTTTGGGTTCAAACGCTTCCTGAGTCTTTACTTTTTGGGTACGACTGGCAATCATACCTTTAAGTTCATCATCAGTAAATTTTACTTCGCTGCGTTTATCCGGATTAGCTGCTTCTTTCAGCGAACCATCCACTGCTCCAAAAATGGCTGTCTCTGAAAAGGCAATGTGCTCAAGGCACTCTGCAATGGACCAGGATTCTGGCGAAGATTTAAAGTTGAGTTGTTCACTGGTAAGTCCTTTTACATCTTTGAGCAACGTGGATTTGGTTTCTTTCAGATAGTCAATGGCCGCCTTGCGATCGGCATCTGTTAAGCTGCCGTCCAGTGGATAAAATCCACAGGCCAATACAAGGGCTATGGCCAATGACAATAGTTTTAGGTGTTTCATAATTATTTTTGGTTAGTGTTGTTTTAATATTGAAAAACTACTGGGTGTCCTACACTTATTAGTATGATGAAAAGTGTAGGACACCTGAGATTACATGTCCATTTTTTGCACCGGCCTTACCTGCACTTTACCATCATAAATAAAATCAGGATAATCGGCACAAAGTGAAATTGCTTCATCAATGTCTTTTGCTTTTACAATAAAGTAGCCGCCTACCAGCTCTTTACTTTCTGCAAATGGGCCGTCCGTAACCACTTTATTTTTGCCGCCAATAAACTTACCGGTAGGTAAAAGCGCCTCGCCTCCATCATAACGGCCTTCCTTACTAAGTTTCTCAATCCAGGCAAACCATTTTTGCATATGCTTTTGCATCGCTTCGGGTGATTTCATTTCAGGGGCAATATCACTGCCACCGTGAAAAATTAACATGAACTTTTTCCATAGAATTTAATGATTAAGTTAAACAAAATTTCACCTATGACGAGCAAGGTTATCTAGATCGGACAAGAAATATGTTTTTATTCTGAATTTTTATCGATTCAAACAAGAATTTAAATTGGTGATAAAATCAGCTATTTTTGAATTTGAGGGTAAAGTGGGGCATCTGATTCTTTTTAGGTTATTTTTCCGACCATAATGAAAATCTTTATGAACATGATGTTAGGGATTTCATGCATTCCCTTAATGCTGGGAATTCTGCTTGCACTGATAGGATTGACGATTGGCTGGAACCTGATCACCCTATTTATCTTCTGGTTTCTTATTATTCCAATTTTGTCACTTCGGATACCTCGATGGTTGTCAAAGAATGAATTTCATTGGATGGACTCTGCACTGGGTATTAGTATTTTCTATGCTGTAATGATCTTTATGATTTATGAACATTACCAAACTGATTACTTTAAAGTTATGATGATTAGCTTTTTTGTAAACATAATTATGATCATAGTTAAGGCCACGAGAAGGCCCAGAATCCAATCAAACGTTTAGGATTTGAGAATTATTTCAGTTCGGAAGCGCAAAAGCGAGGTAGGCGTCACCGCTTTTAGTATTTAGTTTTCCCCCACCACAAGCAATCACTATATACTGCTTGCCCTTCCATTCATAAACTGCCGGTGAAGCAAATCCTGAAGCTGGCAATGTATATTCCCAAAGTAATTTACCAGTTGCTTTATCAAAGGCACGCAATTTATTATCGCGCGAAGCAGCAATAAAGACTAATCCGCCAGCGGTTACGGCCGGCCCACCATAGTTCTCGGTTCCAGTAGGAGCAATGCCCTTCGCTTTTAATTCCGGGTATTCTCCTAACGTTGTTTTCCATACCAACTCACCCGTACTCATATTAATCGCATTCAATGTTCCCCAGGGCGGACTAATGGCAGGATATCCTTCTTTACTTAAGAATTTATTATACCCCGAAATTTTATAGGGCATATAATTAACCGAATCAAACGGTTTTGCCGGAAGTGAAAATTCCTTCGCCTGCTCAGCTTTATGATCAAGAACAAACGCAGTGATTGCATTCTTTTCTTCATCGGCAAGATGTTTGAACGCAGGCATCATTCTTCGGCCACTATTCATGAGTTCAATCAAGTCTTGAGGTTTGTATTTTGAATTTATGGCAATCAGTGTAGGATTGTTTCCCGTTCCTTTTCGATCGGCACCATGGCATGCCATGCAGTTTTGAGTGTAAAGTCGTTGCCCCGCATCTAACAAGGTTTCCTTTTTTGGAGGTGCGATTATATTTTCATTCATCTTCATCACCCATGCCATTTCGTTGGCATTTACGTAAAGTATTTCGCTTTGCGGATCAAAGGCTGGACCTCCCCATTCACCACCTCCATCATACCCGGGAAAAACGAGAGAAGGAATTTTGCCGGGTGGCAGGAACATATTTCCATACCGATAGCCTTTCATTTTTTCTTTGATCTCTGCCAACTCACTTGAATCTAAATATGGATTAAGATCATTTTCGTTAAGTATTTGCCTAACAAAAGGTTTTGGCAAGGTTGGAATGGGTTGAGTAGGCCAAACAACTTCGCCATCTAAGTCCGTTTCTGTAGGTGTGCTTACTTCCTCAATATCAAAAATAGGTTTTCCTGTTTCACGTTCGAATGTATACACCATGCCGTTCTTTGTTGTTTGGGCTACCGCATCAATTTTTTTTCCATTTTGTGTTATGGTTATGAGTGCAGGTGGAGTAGGGAGATCCTTATCCCACAAGTCGTGATGCATAAATTGGAAATGCCAGATTCGCTTGCCTGTGGCAGCATCTAATGCCAGTAAACAATTAGCATACAAGTTGGCACCCTTTCGCTTACCACCATAAAAATCATACGCAGCCGAGCCGGTAGGGGCAAATAAAATTCCACGCTTTTCATCCAATGAAAATCCACTCCAGGTGTTTCCTCCACCAACATGTTTCCAGGCTTCTTTATCTTCCCAGGTTTCATAACCTTCTTCACCGGGTTGAGGAATGGTGTGGAATATCCACTGTAACTTTCCCGTAATTACATCATAGGCCCTAATGTGGCCGGGTGCAGAGGGAGGAGCTTCATCTACACGAGTGCCTAGTATTAGTAAATTTTTATACACCATGCCCGGTGATGTATTTACCACAAACAGGTTACTTACATCGCGTCCCAGGTTCTCATGTAAATCAATGGAACCATTATTGCCAAAAGACGGAATGGGTTTTCCGGTTGTGGCATCAATAGCAAACGTGTTGGAGCCTGCTGTAAAAAAAATGCGCTTATCCGTTGCGCCATCACTCCAATAGGCTACCCCACGACTATTGATCATGTTGTGAAAAGCAGATTGGTTTGAGCCGAATTGGGTTTTAGCATTTACATCAAAAACCCATTTCTCAATTCCGGTTGCGGCATCTAAAGCAAATAATTTCATTTGTGGCCCCACCCCATACAGTACACCATCAACCATGATGGGGTTGCATTGTATTTGCGAGTGATGGATTGTATCGGCATCGCCCGTGTGATACGCCCATGCAACTTGTAATTGATTTACATTGGTCGTATTAATCTGCGTAAGCGATGAATATTTGATTCCTTCTTTTCCCCCGTTATAAACTGGCCAACCCGTGTATTTTTTAGTAGGACCTGTGCAAGAAGTAATAATCCAGAAGGCTATAAGAAGCATTGACAGGATGGTAGTTTCTTTTTTCATACCTTAAAAGTAACCCTTTGTCAGGGAACTTAATTGCCCAAGTTGGGCAATTAAGTCTACTAAAAATTTTCCCAGGTTAGAACTAGGTATAGAAATAAATTGAATTGAGCACTTTATGGATTTCTCATTAGAGGCATCGTGTTTGTGAATAGGATATACACAATCAAAACCAAACACTATGAAATACAAACAAATTTTATCCGCATTTGCTCTTTTTATGTTCCTATCCATCTCCGGATTCTCAGCAGTTACAGATCCTGCATTGAAAGGGGTAACTACTGAATCAACATCACTTCGAGTGACTGAGTTAGAAACCAGGCTTCATGAGATAAAGGCAATGGATGTTAAATCCATGTCAAGAGCTGAAAGAAAGACTCTCCGCAAAGAAGTGAATTCTATTGAAAAGGAAATGAAAACATTAGACAATGGTGGTGTCTATATTTCAGTAGGTGCAATTATCATTATCATTTTGCTTCTTATTCTTTTGCTTTAGAATTTTCCGGAAGAAAAGTTATAGGTAATTATGCTAGGGGTATTTTATTAAAACTCTTTTACCGATCTTTAGAGCATGAAATGTTCAGGTCAAGGTAAGATTAAGTTGGTAGTAATATCCCTCTGCTTTCTTTTTGTTTTTGAAATTTCCAATGCACAGTCACCTTCTTTCACCTCGTCAAATCTACCCATCCTTGTTATCAACACTTCTGGTCAAACTATTGTTGATGAGCCTAAGATAACCGCATCGATGGGTATAATTGATAATGGTCCAGGTGTGCGAAATAACATCACAGATCCTTTCAATAATTATGAGGGAAAGATTGGGATAGAAATTCGAGGTTCGTCTTCTCAAAGTTTTCCTAAAAAGCAATATGGAATTGAATTGAGAGACGCTGCCGGAACTGGCATTAGTGCTCCTCTCTTAGGAATGCCCGCTGAAGAAGATTGGGTTTTGTTTGCGCCTTATAACGATAAAAGTTTAATGCGCGATGTTCTGGCCTATAAACTTGGTCGCGATTTAGGGTGGTATGCTCCGCGCACGCGTTTTTGTGAGGTTGTGATAAATCAACAGTATCAGGGTGTTTATGTGTTGATTGAAAAAATAAAGCGTGATAAAAACCGCGTTGATATTAATAAACTAAACCCCGATGAAATTTCAGGAGATGACCTTACGGGCGGTTATATCATTAAAATTGACAAGCAGACGGGTAGTGGTAATGGAGGTTGGACATCGCAATTTACGCCACCCAACAGAAATGGGACACAAACCATTTTCTATCAATATGATTATCCAAAAGCTGCTGATATTACAAGTCAGCAGAAAAATTACATAAGGGACTTCATGTCAACCTTTGAAAGTTCGTTAAACTCCACATCATATGCCGATCCTGTGATTGGATACGCGAGGTATATTGATGTTACCTCGTTTATCGATTTTTACATTGCCAATGAAGTAAGCAAAAATGTGGATGGCTATCGGCTAAGTACGTATCTGCACAAACAGAAAGATTCTGACGGTGGAAAACTAATCATGGGTCCCATTTGGGATTTTAACCTTGGCTTTGGTAATGCTGATTATTGCACAAAGGGAAATCCGGAAGGATGGGTAACAAACTTTAACACTCTTTGTAATGGAGATTTTTGGTTGATTCCCTTTTGGTGGAACCGACTAAATCAGGATGCGGGTTATAGAAGTAAGATGGCTGCACGTTGGACAGCTCTACGAGCCGATAAATTTCAAACCTCAAAAATTATTAATTATATCGATTCGCTATATACAGTATTAAATGCTGAATCTCAACAAAGGAATTTTCAACGTTGGCCAGTGTTGGGTACTTATGTTTGGCCTAATTATTATGTGGGCTCATCCTTTCAAGATGAAGTAGCTTGGTTGAAGACATGGATCACTAATCGGTTAAATTGGATGGATGCTAATATGCCAAAAGTAATCACAGCCGCAGAAGAAGGGGTTTCAGACTTTAATGTGTCTGCATTCCCAAATCCTTTTGAACAAGACATTACGATAGAGTATACCCTTACAAATCCTGGAAGCTTTACCGTTGAGTTATTTGATGTGATGGGTAAGTCAATAATTACTGGAGGGGAAAGCAGGGATCAGCCGGGCACCTATCAGCTTACTATTCCTGCTGAAAGATTTGCAGCGGGTATATATTATTATAGAGCTAGCTCGGGCAACTCGACCCCTGTTACTGGCAAGATTGTGAAGATGTAAGTGTAACTGATTAAAATCTGTTAATCGGTAGCGAAGGCTAAAACCTATTCTCTATTTTTGAACAAACGGAAAATAAGATGGAGATAAAACCTATTCAAACAGCACTATTGTCGTATGGCATGTCGGGCGAAGTATTTCATGGCCCATTAATTCATGCTAATCCGGGTTTCGCACTTTCAACGATTGTTCAACGAAGATCGAATACGGCAACTCAACATTATCCTGAGAGTAAAGTCGTGAAATCTGTTGACGAGGCAATTAATGATCCGTCTATTGAACTCATTATTATTAACACGCCAAACGAATCTCATTTTTCGTATACAACGAAGGCGTTACTGGCTGGCAAGCATGTAGTGGTGGAAAAACCATTTACGGTTACGACTAAAGAGGCGAACGATTTAATTGCATTAGCTGCGAAGCAAAAGAAAACATTAACGGTATTTCAAAACAGAAGATGGGATGGAGACTTTCTTACGCTACAAAAAGTGTTGGCCAATAAGTGGGTAGGTAAAGTTGTAGAGTTAGAGGCGCATTACGATCGGTTCCGAAATTATATCGAAGCTAACACCTGGAAAGAAGAAGCAGGAGTGGGAACAGGAATTTTATATAATCTTGGTTCTCACATGCTCGATCAGATTTTAGTTTTGTTTGGAATGCCTACAGAGATTGATGCCCGTATAGGGATTCAACGCCCTGGTGGAAAGGTGGATGATTTTTATGACTTACGACTTCAATATGATGGGCTGAACGTGATTGTGAAGTCAAGTTACTTAGTGCGCGAACAAGGCCCCCGGTACATTGTTCATGGTACAGAAGGATCATTTATTGGTAGCAGTGGAGTAGACCCGCAAGAACAAGCGTTGAAGGATAAGAAAATTCCGGGGAGTGCCGGATGGGGAACACATGGACGGGAGGCATGGGCAAAACTAAATACAACCCTTGGCGGCCTTCATGTAGAATCAATAATCGAAACTATCCCTGGTGATTACCGGATGTTTTATAAAAATTTGTATGAAGTAATTCGGGAGGGCAAACCTCTTGCTGTTAAGCCAGAAGAATCCCGCGATGTGATTAAATTGATTGAGGCTGCGTATGAGAGTAACAGGGCAAAAAAATCTATTAAGTTGGATTAAAAGTTAGCATCTTTTATTTGGGTAGGATTGAAAGTAAAACTTGAAAATTATTATTTCCCTACTGCGCTAAGCTGGATTTTGCTAGTTGGCTTCATTGTCTCTGGCGGCTATATTATTTATTTCAGACTTCATGAATGGGTGGTTATTCTGTTTGCGATTCTTACATCAATTTCATTTACGACAAAATATTTATTTCAGATTGATACGGATAGAAAAATTATTGTCGATTCGTTTGAGATATTATGGTTTGATTTAAAAAGAGAACAATATAAATTCCACCAACTTAAGGGAATCAAACTAGATAAGGAAAGGCATAGCTATACAGCAAATAGTCGTGCGCGTACAGCGCAAACGGATTTTAACGAGTATATCGGTATTCTTGAATTCGATAATCAATCAATTGAAATTGCTCGTGATGTAAGTTATAAATCCTTTGCGGATGAAATGCATCGCGTTGCAAAGGAATTAAGAATTCCAATTCATCGTTCTTTCTAATTAGAGAATAGCTTCTTTTTTGCATAAAAAAGGGTTATCATAGTGATAACCCTTTTCACTTTATTAGTTAAGTCTCTTAAGCCAGTTCCCTCAAGTCTACAGGCACTACACGCGAGATTCCTTTCTCCACCATGGTAATACCATAGATTACATCAGTCGTTGTCATAGTACGCTTATTGTGTGTAACAATCACAAACTGAGAATCTTTACTGAACGTGCGAATGATGTTGTTGAATTTATCAATGTTGGCATCATCCAATGGTGCATCTACCTCATCAAAAATACAAAAGGGTGCAGGCTTCAATAAGTACATAGAGAAAAGCAATGCGGTTGCAGTAAGCGTTTTCTCACCACCCGATAATTGGTTGATGGTTAACGGGCGCTTGCCTTTTGGTTTCGCAATGATATCAATTTCAGATTCCAACGGCTTAGCCGGATCAGCCAATTTAAGATCACAATCATCACCTTCGCTAAACAACGAGCGGAACACAGAAATAAAATGTTCCTTAATTTGTGTGAAGGCTACCATGAAGGTTTCGCTGGCAACGGCTTCAATCTCGCTGATTGTATTGAAGAGTGTTTCTTTTGCTTTTAGCAAATCATCTTTCTGTGCGATGATGAAATCATTACGCTCTTTAATTTCTGTGTATGCTTCCATGGCCATCGGGTTGATAGGTCCCATGTTGTCAAGCTTCTCACGAATTTTAGAAACATCGGCACGAAGCTTCTCTTCGTCAAACATTCTTAGTTGCTCGGCCTCTTCTGGTGTTGCCTGACCAAGTACGGTATCTAAATCAATATTGAATTCAACGGACAATCGTTCCTTCACCGAGTTTAATTGCATCTTGCTATCATTCAACTGACCTTGTAGTTCCATTAACAAGGTGTCAATGTTTTGGCGCTGGTGCTGAATATCACGTAAATCCTTTTCAAACTGATCGATCTCCCCACGGCCTGAGTAGTATTCTTTCTCAGCTTCGCCCAAGCCCTTCTCCATGTCTTCCTTCTGGGCATACATGCCGATCAGTTCTTCGTCATTACTTTGAGTAGTCTCAATAATGGTGCGAACCTCTTCTTCATTTTTACGCTGCTCTTCGGTATTGGCTTCTATGCGAGCACTGCTCTGCTCCATCGATTCCTGCTTGAAACGCATTTCCTGCTCTACACTCTTAACCCGGTTCTCTTGCTGATGGAAGAAAATGTTTTGCTCGTTGTAAGCTGAAGATTTTTGACTTAACAACTCAGATTGAACATTCAACTCGGCTGTTATTAGCTTTAATTTTTCGTCCTGCCCACTCAACAAAATCTGGGCTTGTTCAGCTTTTGGTCTCAGGTCGTTTAGTTCCTGATTGAGTGATTCAATTTTTTCAATGATATCTTCCTTACGTAAATCAGCACTGCTAAGCATGGTAGAAAACTGCTCTTGTTTGGTGCTAACCGAAATATATTCATCATTCACAAGTTTAATGGCGTTTTGCGCTTCATCAATTTGTTGCTTGAGTGTATTGTTGCGCAGGCGTTCCAGTTCGCGTTGTCTGTCTACCAAAGAATGACGAACATCTTCTACTTTTCGGGTAAGCTCTTTAATTTCCTTGTCGAGCTTCTCCATATTCTTTGCCCGACCAATCTTCTTACCTTCAAACAACCCCACTGATCCACCTGATAAACTGAATCTACGTTTTGTAACCTTACCACTTTTGGTGATGAATGTATTTTCATCTGCGGGTATGGTCTTTATATCACCTTCATAGACATACACTTTGTCCAGAATGAAGGACATAAGTTTATTATACCTGGGATCGAACTCAATGATTTGTGTAGCCGGAAATGCATTCGGATACATTTGAATAGGAGAGGAAGAGAACTTCTCAAAAGAATCTAGAATAAAGAAGTTTGCTTTTCCTTTGCTGGCGTCACTTAATATATTGATTGCTTCATACGCTTCCGCTTCATGCTCAACAATATAATAGTTAAGATAAGGCTCAAGGTAGTTTTCAATCGCTACACGATATTCTTCACTGGTGGAAAGAATATCCGAAAGGAGAGGGGCATTTTTAGTCCAACCTACATTCTTCTTCAAGAACTTGATCGCTTCCGGAAAACCTTCCAGATTTTCAACCAGTGATTTGGTGAGTTGATATTCATTCTGACGGGCATCTAATTTACGACCCGCTTCTGTCATCTCTTCGCGAATCATCTCAATGGTTTTTTCAAGAGATGAAATGCGTTGGCGAATGTCTTCTTCTTCTTTTCTTAATTTTTCGAGATACGCATTCTTCTCTGCAATTTCTTCTTTAAGGATGACGGTTTTCTTCTCAAACTCAGCAATGCTGGCACTCTGCTGACTTGTATCGGAAGTTGTGCGTTCTAATTCTTGCTTGAAAGAAGAAATCTGAATCTCGCGAATCTCCAACGATTTGTTCAACTGAAAAGATTCTTCCTGTTTAGCGCGATACACCTGACGAAGCGCATCTGATTCGCCTTGAAGTGTGTAGGTAGTGGCTTTCTGAGTTTCGTAATCTGCTTTGAGCGAACTTACCTGATCGGTTATTTCTTTTAAGGCCTGACTGGCTGAATCACGTTCAGCTTCTAAACTTTGAATGCTAAATCGCGCACGTTCGTTACTCTTCTTATCTTGCTCAATTTGCTCCTTAAGATTAGTTACGCGATCGTTTAGGAAACGTAACCGCTCATTCTTAATTTGCTTCTCACTTTCGTATTGCCTGATCTGAGCAACAAAATCGTTAATTGATTTTTGACGCGATGAAAGGGTTTTCTCTTTCAATAGCAAATCCGCTTTTGATTTTTCGATCAACGCTTCTTTTTCAGCAACGCTAGCTGTTAGTTGAGTTTTACGATCGCTTTCAGCTTCAACTTGTTTTTGAACTGTGGCAAAAGTTTCCTTCTGTTTGTTAACAACTACTTTGGCAAGTTGAATGCTCTTCTCTTTATAGTCTTCCTTAATTTTATAATACTGCTCTGTCTGCTTCGCCTGCTTCTCCAGGCTTTTCATATTCTTTTCAATTTCGAAAAGTAAGTCTTCAACCCGCTCAAGGTCCGCATCTGTATCTTCTAACTTCCTTAATGTTTCTTTCTTGCGTTTCTTAAACTTTGAAATACCCGCAGCTTCTTCAAACAACATTCTTCTCGAATTGTCGCGGTCATTCAAAATATCATCCACCATTCCTAACTCGATAATGGCGTAGCTGTTTGAGGCAACACCAGTATCTAAGAATAAATTGGTTATATCTTTTAATCGACACGTAACCCCATTGAGGAGGTATTCACTTTCACCGGAACGATACAGCCTACGTGTAATGGTAATTTGAGAATATTCAGTAGGAAGAATATTTTTTGTGTTATTAATGGTAAGCGATACCTCAGCCATTTGCTGAGGCGCACGTTGACTGGTTCCATTAAAGATGATGTTCTCCATCTTCTCAGATCGCAGTGCACTGGTTTTTTGTTCACCTAAAACCCAGCGAATGGAATCTACCACGTTGGACTTTCCGCAGCCGTTGGGGCCTACAATCCCTGTAATCCCTTCGTCAAAATTTATAACTATTTTGTCCGCAAAACTTTTAAATCCTTTGATCTCCAACTTCGATAACTGCATGAACCCTTTAGAATTAGTGGTTGAAAAAATAAGAGGGCAAAGATAACCCTAGGATTGGCATTTGGAAAATAGGTGTTACCCATTTCATCCACATTTTATCCAACTCAAATAAATCCCGAAAACACTGTTTTTCGAATTATTTCGATACCTTTGATTAAGTCTATGGATATTCAGTTTTGGATTTGGATAATCGTTGTGGTTGTAACCCTTATTGCAAGGGCGAGCAAGAAAAAATCGGGGCCTTTAAATCCTGATCTGCCCAATTTTGATGAACCTCATTCGGCACCCAAAGAGACAAAGCCTATTTCGTTTGAAGATTTACTTCGCGAAATTCAGGCAGCAAAAACTCCTAAACCAACTCCCAAGCCAGTAGTTGTTTCAAAACCTCAGCCGGCCTATGTGGATTACGATGACGATTTGGAGGATGAAATTCAGCCCACCAAAATGCGTGATTACGGATCTGAAGATACGATTTATGAAACCTACGAGAAAGCAAAAAGTGAAGCTTTCAAAAGGCCTTCATTAGAAGATACGTTAAAGTTGGAGGACACAAATATGAAGTTTGAAAAGCTCAAGGGCTTTCAACATTACGAGATTGGGGAAGAGAAGGCGGTCAGCAAGTATGTTAAGGAATTGCGAAACCCAGCAAGTTTTAAGAGAGCATTTATATTGAGTGAGATATTAAAGAGAAAGTATTAGAAAGTTAATTTTTATGGCAAAACATACCTGAATGAGGTAATGAATTTTTTAGTCTACTTGTATAGAAGTTTAGTTACATAATTGCATTAACTTATGGCTTACTACATTTTTTGCAAGACCCGTAATAATACTTTATCTTGCTTTGATTCGTGACTTTATATGACCTACTCTAACCGCCTAAAATCCACTGCTTTAGTTGCAACTTTATTGCTTGGTGGACTTTCATTGGCAAATGGTATCAATCAAAATTCAGTTCTCCCTATTCGCGATCAGAATTTCCCTCCATTAATAGAGTGTGAGGAAATTGAAGTTAAGTTGGACATTACTCACACGACCCAAAATCAGCGAAATGGAAAAATTGTCATGAACTTTAAAAAGTCGAACACTTCCTACACCAGTTTTGTCTTTTCTGGAGAAGATCAAAACAATCGGCTTGATGTAAAAGATAACGAGATCAGCAACTTAGGAAGCGGAGAATACAACCTCTACGTTCAGGATAAGAATGGCTGTACTAAACACATAAAATTTAAGATTAATTGATACCCCAAGTGAAATCTAAGCACTTATTTTTTTGGGTCTTTTTAGGACTTACCTTTTTTTCGACTTATGCCTGGGCTCAAGCACCTATCGTAACGCTTACTAATAAAAAAGATGCCTGCCGCGATTTGCAGGATGGGAGCGGTGCCCCAGGTACTGATGGGATTTTAGATAATGGATCAATAATCGTTACCGCTACTTCAGGTATTCCCCCAATAACTTTATTTATCCTTGGGCCGGTTAATATTGTTAATCAACCCCTTACGTTAGGAGTACCTTTTTTAGTCTCTAATTTAAAACCAGGTAATTATTTTGTGGTTGTTCAGGATGGAAACCCGTCTGACTTCAATGGATCGTTCACAATTAATGGAACGACTGATATTACCGCAGGAATATCCTCAGGATTCCCAGTCAATAGTTCGAGTTGTGGTACACCCAATGGACAAATAGCATTGGATGTTTCTGGTGGAACAGGGGCTTACGTGTATTCGTGGACTGCTACTAACGGATTTACATCCTCTTCAAAAAACATTTCGGGGTTAACTGCCGGTGATTATTCAGTTGTGATATCTGACAATGGTACTAATTGTAGCCAAACGATTGGACCGATTTCGATTATAGAACCACCACCTCCTTCAAATGCGGTGCTTAGTCTAACAGGGGCTTCACCTATTTGTTCAGGTGGATCATCGTCCATCAAAGTAGATATTACAGGAGGATCGGCTCCTTTTACTGTTACCATTGCTGGTATCGGGGTGGTTAATGGTTATACCAGTGGTGCTGCCATTGCCGTGTCCCCACTTGTAAATACTACTTACACGTTAACCAGTGTAACTGATGTGAATGGTTGTTCTTCCACAGCAATTAGCGGTTCTGCCGCAATTAATGTCAATCCAGTTCCCGTTGCTCCAGGAATTACATTTACTCCAAGTACATACTGCGTTGGTGCGGCTATAGTTTCTCCTTTTGTTAGTGCTCCAGTGGGTGGAAGTATCTATACATGGTACAGCGATGCAGGTCTGACTACCACATTGACAACCGGTACTACCCCCACAAATGCTCAGTTAGGATTTAGTAGCGCCAGCGCAAACACTTCAATAGTATTTGTAACAGAAACGAATAGCACAACCTGCGAAGGTCCAGCAACAGCGGTGACGCTTACGGTGAACCCTGTGCCACCAGCACCAGCAGTTACTTTTACCCCAAGCGCTTATTGTGTTGGAAACGTAATTATACCCCCAACTATAACTACCCCTATAGGTGGAAATATTTACACCTGGTATAGCGATGTAAGTTTATCGACAGTCTTAACAACTGGCTCATCACCCACGAATGCTCAACTTGGTTTTAGCAGCGCAAGCGCTAATACCAAAACAGTTTTTGTTACCGAAATGAATGCTGCCAATTGCGAAGGATCTGCTACTACTGTTACTTTAACTGTGAGTGCGGTTCCTGCAGCACCAGTGGTCACATTTAATCCAAATACGTATTGCGTTGGGGCAACTATTACGCCTCCAGTAATTGGAGCTCCTGTTGCCGGTAGCACATATACCTGGTATAGTGATGCAGGGTTAACAACTGTTTTAATTATAGGAGCCAATCCCACCAATGCACAGCTCGGCTTTAGTAGTGCCAGCGTAAATACAACAACGGTATTTGTAACAGAAACCAACAGCAGTAATTGCACCGGATCTTCTTTACCAGTTACGTTAACAGTAAATCCTATCCCCGTTGCTCCCACAGTTACTTTTAATCCAAGTACCTATTGTGTTGGAGATGTAATAACAGCACCCCTGATACCTGCACCGGTAGGAGGAAGTACTTATACGTGGTATAGCGATGCAAGTTTATCTACTGTCTTGACAATCGGAGCTACGCCAACAAATGCTCAGTTAGGATTTAGCAGTGCCGTTTCCAATACAACTAATGTTTTCGTAACAGAAACAAATGGAAGTAATTGCCAGGGTCCTGCTACAGCCATTACACTCACCATTAGTCCGGTTCCCGTTGCACCCGGGATTACTTTTTCGCCTTCAAGTTATTGCGTAGGGTCGGTTATCACACCTCCTACTATAACAGCCCCATTGGCAGGGAGTACCTATAGCTGGTATAGTGACGCTGGCCTAACAACCCTTTTGACGACAGGAACTAGTCCAAGTAATGTTCAGTTAGGATTTAGCAGTGCTACAGTAAATACAACTTCCGTTTTCGTAACTGAAACGAACGCAAGCAATTGTACAGGCCCAGCACTTACCGTAACATTAACTGTCAATTCGGTTCCTGCGGCTCCATCAGTTACATTTAATCCTAGCACATATTGCGTGGGAACAGCAATTGTACCTCCAGTAATTACAGCGCCTGTAGGTGGCAGCACATACACCTGGTATAGTGATGTTAGTTTATCAACTATCTTGACTACTGGTACTTCCCCTACGAATGTTCAACTAGGGTTTAGCAGCGCAACAGCTAACTCAACCACAGTGTTTGTTACCGAAACCAATTCAAGCATTTGTCAAGGTCCAGCTACTCCAATAGTGCTCACTGTAAACAGTATTCCTTCGGCACCAGCCGTTGTATTCAACCCCTCAACGTACTGTATTGGAGAAGCCATTAATGCACCGTCTATATCGGCTCCTGTTGGAGGAAGCACCTATACTTGGTATAGCGATGCTGGGCTAACCTCAGTGTTAACAACAGGCGCTAGTCCAACTAATCTTCAACTAGGTTTTAGCAGCACAACTGCAAATACTAAAACAGTATTTGTTACAGAAACTAATAGTAATAATTGCGCAGGCCCTTCAACATCAATTACTTTAACAGTAAATGCGGTTCCATCAGCGCCTGCAGTTACCTTTTCACCAACCACCTATTGTGTAGGTTCAGCCATTGTTCCACCTGTCATCACTACTCCCCTAGGTGGAAGTACGTACACCTGGTATGGAGATGCAGCCCTAACTTCCGTGCTGGCAACGGGATCAAGTCCCACAAATGCTCAATTGGGTTTTAGCAGTGCAATAGCCACTACAACTACTGTATTTGTTACTGAAACTAATACGGGTTGCTCAAGTGTGCCAACTGTGGTTACACTGACGGTCAATACATTACCAACGGCTGCTGTAAATGGAAGTACTGCAATCTGCAATGGGCAGAGTACCAATTTAATTTTTGATTTCACAGGCACAGGTCCGTGGACATTTCAATACTCTGATGGCGTAACGACATTTCCAGGAAACTCACCTACTAATTCAACTTCTATTTCAGTAAGCCCTACAATTACTACTACATACACATTGGTGAGTGTTTCAGATGCGAATTGTCCGGGTACTGTTGCCGGTTCTGTAACCATCACCGTAGATAATCCCCCTTCAGTTGGTCTTGCCGTAACTGCTTCAATCAATCCGGTTTGTTCGGGCGGCTCTAGTTCAATCGATGTGGCGGCTTCCGAGAACGGTGTCAGCTATCAATTAAGGGATGCAGGCAATAATCCCATTGGCTCGGCCATCGTGGGGACAGGTGGATTAATTTCGTTACCTACTGGTGCACTAGTGGCCACTACAACATTTAATGTATTAGCTACCCGCGGCAGTTGCCCTCCTGTGCAATTAACGGCAACACCAACAATAACAGTGATAGGTGCTGTTGATAATACCTTGGGAGTGACAGTAGCAGCGCCTGCAGTGTGTGAAGGTACAGGTACTAATATTCAGATTGCGAATTCGGAAACAGGCGTTAACTATCAATTAAGAAATGATGCTGATGATAGCGCAATTGGGGCTGCAATTGCTGGAACTGGTGGCACAATCAATCTACCAACTGGAAATCTTACCTCAACAATTACGTTTAACATCCTAGCCTCTAATGGAACGTGTTCAATAGAATTAACCAATCTTGCAACGGTTAATGTTGATATTAATCCCGATACCTCTCTGGCTGTTACCGGACCGGCAGGTACTTTGTGTATTGGAGGAGGTACTTCTATTGATATTTCAAATTCTGAGGTAGGAGTGAGCTATCAATTGAGAAACGATGCTGATGATAGTCTGGTTGGTGCGGCTGTGGCTGGAACTGCTTCTACTTTAATTTTACCTACAGGACCGTTAAGTACAACAACTACATTTAATGTGTTGGCTACCGGAGGTGTCTGCGCACCTGTGGAAATGACCACCACTGTAACAGTAAATGTTGCAGGTTCCATAGATTTAAGCTTGAGTGTAACAGCACAGTCAACAACTCTTTGTGCTGGCAATTCAACAATCATTCAGGTGGTTAACTCTGAAGTAGGCGTGAATTATCAATTAAGAAACGATTTTGATGATAGCAATATCCTCACGCCAATCGCGGGCACAGGTGGAACAATTGATCTACCCACAGGAAATTTAGCAACATCAACTACCTTTAATATTTTTGCATCAAATGTTACCTGCGCAGCAGAGTTAACAGCAACCGTTTCAGTGACTGTAAATCCATCGCCATCTCCGGGGCTATCGGTTTCAGCCTTAAGCAGTACAATTTGTTTTGGTAATTCTACAGCTATTCAGGTTGCCAGTTCAGAGGTAGGAGTGAGCTATCAGTTACGCGATAATATGGGTAACAGTCCTATTGGAAGTGCTGTGGTAGGAACGGGTTCAACAATAAACTTACCAACGGGTTCTCTGGTGGCCAATACATCCTTTAACGTGCTTGCCACTATTGGTCCATGTTCAGCTCAGTTAACAACGGTTGTTTCGGTTAATGTGTTAGCCAATGGAGATCCTTCGTGCATACCTCCAAATAATTGTGCAACGGTAATTATTACACCTAATACTACGTTAGCTACCTGTGGTGCAGCAGCACCTGATGGCACCGTAACGTTTGATATTAACCCGGCTACGCCCGCTGTAAACTTGATTGGGGTAAAAATTGAAATCAATGGACCCAAGCCAGCTACACAATTTAACAATTTTCAATTTATTGGATTGCCGGTAGGCGCTTACACCTATATTGTTACATATGGTGATGATACTAATCCTGCTTGTATAAAGACAGGATTCTTTACAATAAATCCTACAGGAACACCTGATCTTGTTGACTTTACAACCAATGGAGCAAGCTATAACTGTCTGGAAGGAAAGGGATCAGTGGTACTTACAAACTTTATTGGTACAGCCGATACCGATTTTCAGTATACCGTTTTCAGTAATGGAAATGTGGAGCAGCAAGGTTCGGTACCAAAAGATGTTGCGGCCTCTCCGGCAGGATTTACAATTTCCAATATTGATCTTGGAAGTTATGAAGTTCAAATTTCGCAAGATCAATCACTGACCAATGGGTGCGTGGGTTTTGTTAACTCAGCTTTTAAGAATATAGTGATTGCAGAACCTGCGTTTGGTTGCGGATTGGTTGTCCCTAATATCTTTACTCCTAATGGAGATGGCTCCAATGATTTGTTTGTAATCTTAAATTTGCCCGCGAGCACAAGCTTATCAATAACAAACCGCTGGGGTAAAGAAGTTTATTCAGAATCTGACTATCAGAATGATTGGAATGGGGGCGATGTTGTGGATGGAATTTATTACTACCGATTAGTGGTTAATGGAGAAGCCTCAACGGGTTGGGTTGAAATTATGAGAGGTAAGTAAGAGTTAGAGTGAAGTCAGGAAACTCATGGTATCAACCTGATCTGCATAGTCTGTAACTTCTGGTTGTTGTGCCTTTCCAAACGGAATACTTCCTTCATACCATCCGTTGGCAGAAACAATGCATTGAATCTTCTCAGTGTGATTCTTAAGTTTATTATTGAGGTCAGGTAAATCAGCATAGGTCTCATAAAAAATAACTGAGATGGGCGAGACTAAAGTCTCACTGGCAGTAAGCATAACAAATCCATTGTCGTAAAACGGAGTGCTGTTTACCAACATAATCGATTTTTGATAGTCATAGTTATTTGCATACTTATGATGATGAATGATCGGTTGGTAAACTTCCCAGTTATCCAACAGATTTGGGAAGTTGTAATCCTCAGGCACATAAATTTTTGAAACATTTCTACAGCCTAAACCGAAATATGTAAATACATCTTTCCCTAGTTCAGTCAACAAGGCAGCATCTTCTTCTCCCATGAGTACCGCACATGATGATCTGTTCTTGCGTATGATGTGCGGAATTTTACGGAAATAATATTCGAAATAACGTGAAGAGTTATCGCTACCGGTTGCAATTACGGCATCTACATGATTAAGTCGCTCTTCAAACTTTACCGTTGAACGGAATTTGGGATTCAATTCAATTAGCCAATCGCATAGTAATGTGATGAGATATGGGTCTTGCGAACTTTTTTTGGCGGCTACCTGATGACCAGCAATAAGAATGCATAGTAAATCATGAAATCCCACCAAGGGGATATTTCCGGCCATAGCCACACCAACGATTTTCTCTTTTTGGTTAGTAAGATTATACCTGGATGTCCAATTGGTTAATACTTCTTTATAAAGAAATTGCCTGATGCCCGTTAGGGATAACATAACGGATTCTGGTGTGAACCATGCATTCAGCTGTCCTGCACGATCAACAATGATTTCTTTCTCTGATTCTGTTAACTGATCAATCTTATCCCCTAATGCTGTAAAAGCATTAATCCTATCTTCTAATTCCATCTGTTTCGAAAACTTTTAACACCCCATTACTGTTTTGAGAGTTGATCTTAGTGACGTATTTTTGTGGCAAAAGTACAGGTAGAACTTGAAATCTAGCGCATCATGGCGATAAAGATAACGGATGAGTGTATAAACTGTGGGGCATGCGAACCGGAATGTCCTAATACTGCCATTTATGAAGGTGGCAGAGAATGGAATTGGGCAGGAGGTACAGCGCTTACAGAAATCGAAATGGAGGACGGTTCTAAAATCGATGCAAAGTCCTCTCAAACTCCCGTATCCGATGAGTTTTATTATATCGTTTCAGGTAAGTGTACAGAGTGCACTGGCTTTCATGAGGAACCTCAGTGTGCTGCGGTTTGCCCGGTAGATTGCTGTGTGCCCGATCCTGACATGGTGGAGTCAAAAGAGGAGTTGATGGCTAAAAAATCCTGGCTTCATAACGAAGAGCTTCAGGCTTAATCGAATCATTTCATTTTCGAGCGCTTGATCATATACGCTTGCAACACTTCAAAGTATCCATTTTGAATATTGGCTGAGATAAAATCAATTTTAAGTTGATTGCATTTCATCTTCAACACTTGATGATATTCCTTTAGTTGCTTCTCGAATTGATCCTTTATTTCGTGTGGATTAAGTGTCAGCTTTGAACCACTTTCCAGGTCAACAAACTCATATGGGCGCTCATCAAATTTAAAATCAAGCTCCGTGTTGTGATCCGTGACATGAAATAAAATCACCTCATGCTTGTTATGTTTTAAGTGTTGCAGGGCTTTAAAAATTTCTTCTTCATTCTCGCCTCCTTCAAACATATCGCTGAAAAGAATCACCAATGAACGCTTGTGTGTTTTTTCAGCAATCTCGTGGAGGACCTTGGCCACTTGCGTGGATTTGTTGGCCTCTGCCTTATTATTTAATCTTCTATCAAGAAGCGTAAAGAGTTTGTCAAGGTGTGTAGGTGTGGATCGGATAGGGGTTAGCTCTTCAATTTGATCGGAGAATAAACAAAGACCAACTGCATCACGCTGCTTGCTTAATAAATAGGCGAGGGCGGAGGCTGAATAGATACTAAACTTTAATTTTTGATGGGTGTCTTGCGGGTAGTACATGGACGAGGAGCAATCGATCGCGATCACACACCGTAAATTAGTCTCCTCTTCATATTGCTTGGTATATAACCGATCTGTTCGGGCAAATACTTTCCAATCGATGTGCCGTGTACTTTGTCCTTCATTGTAAAGTCTGTGTTCGGCAAACTCCACTGAAAATCCGTGGTAAGGAGACTTATGGAGGCCGGTAATAAACCCTTCCACCAGTTGTTTAGCCAGCAATTCAATGCTACCCGAAAGCTTAATGTCTTCAATTCGTATGCTCACAGTTCAATAATTAACGCTTTCCCCTAAATTACGGTATAAATCCGATCAAAATGGGTCAGACTTTTTGCATTAGAAATATTAAATATTACCTTCGATTTACCCAATTTTACCCAAAAACCTAACCAAAACTTACAATCTGTGGAAGATAACAAGACAAACGGCCGAGAAGAGATTTTCTCTGAGAAAGTGAAGGCGGGAAAGAGGACCTACTTCTTTGACGTAAAGTCAACGCGTTCGAACGATTTTTACCTGACTATTACCGAAAGCAAAAAACGGTATAACAAGGATGACGAAGGATTCACCTATGAGAAACATAAAATTTTCCTTTACAAGGAAGATTTTAACAAGTTCATGGAAGCATTAAACAACACGGTTAACCACGTGAAAACAGAGTTATTGCCTGATGTTGATTTTGATTCATTTGATCACATGCGTGAGAAAGAAGAGAATGAAGCAAAATCTACGGAAGTAAATTCCGAACTGAAGTGGGATTAAGACTTTACCTAAACCTAAATTGAGATTGGCCTCGGTGAAAACCGGGGCTTTTCTTTTTTACAAGCTCTTTCACCGTCCCCCATTTCCCCTGATCTCTTATATTTGCGCCCTGATTTAATAACGAAAGTAATCATGGGTTTAAAGTGTGGTATTGTAGGCTTGCCGAATGTTGGAAAGTCGACCCTTTTCAATGCAATTTCAAATAACAAGGCCGAGGCTGCCAATTTTCCTTTTTGTACCATCGAGCCAAATGTTGGGGTGATCTCTGTGCCTGACGAGCGACTTACTATTTTGGAAGGACTGGTGAATCCCCAGAAAGTACTGCCTACCTCGTTTGAGTTTGTGGATATTGCAGGACTTGTAAAAGGCGCCAGTAAAGGCGAAGGATTAGGCAATCAGTTTTTAGCCAACATCCGCGAAGTAGATGCCATCGCTCACGTAATCCGTTGTTTTGAAAATGATAACATCATTCACGTATCGGGTAAAGTTGACCCGGTGGGTGATAAGGAAGTAATTGATATCGAGCTTCAGTTGCGCGACCTTGATTCTATCGAAAAGAAGATTTCAAAAGTTGAGCGTACCGCTAAAAGTGGGGACGCTAAAGCCAAGAAAGAACTGGCCACTTTAGTGGCCTATAAGGAGACTCTTCAGTCTGGTAAAAATGCCCGCAGTCTGGTGGTTGAAGCTGAAGAAAAAAAGGCAATAGAAGATTTACAATTACTGACTGACAAGCCGGTGATCTATGTGGCAAATGTAGATGAGTCGGCTATCCATACCGGCAATAAACATGTGGAGGCGCTGAAGGAATTAGTGAAGCAGGAGGGAGCTGAGGTAGTGGTGGTCTGCGCAGCCATCGAGGCACAGATTGCGGAGTTGGAAAGTGTGGAAGATAGAACGGTGTTTCTGGAAGAATATGGTTTAAAAGAATCAGGGCTAAGTCGATTGATTCGGGCTGCGTATGATCTGTTGAATTTGATCACATATTTCACAGCAGGTGAAAAAGAGGTTCGTGCATGGACTATCCATAAAGGTTGGCGTGCACCCCAGGCGGCTGGAGTTATCCATACCGACTTTGAAAAAGGGTTTATTCGGGCGGAGGTAATTAAGATACCTGATTATCAGAAGTATAAGACTGAAGTAGGTTGCCGCGAAGCGGGCAAATTAGCCGTAGAAGGCAAGGAATATGTTGTACAAGATGGTGATGTAATGCATTTTAGGTTCAACGTGTAAGGTTTTCTTACATTTCACTTAAACTTTCTCTACATAGATTTGATTTATTTAACTGATTTGTAATACCTTAGCTGTCCGCAGATTTTTTAAGGCGGGGTTATTTAACAACATTTTTTACCCCTAAACTGAAATTCACCGTGAGAATACGGATAGTATTTGCTCTAAAGAATAGAGGAGCGTATGTGCCCTTCCACCACCAATTCTTATTGGCACAAACCATAAAGGGTTTGGTCATGTTAGGAAAAAACGAGAAGTTTTTCCCATACACTCAGTACAATTTTTCGGGCTTGAAAGGACAAATAAAAATCAGCCGTAAAGGGCTTCATTTTTTCTCTTCTAAAGTAACGCTGGTATTCTCCGCTTCTGATAAAGATTTCCTTGATTACTTTATTAAAATCTTATTTGAGCAGAAAGAACTTTTGATCGGAAGTTTACAACTCACCCCGGAATCAGTAGAAAATGAAGAGCCGGTTTCTATTAATGATTCGGTAAAGTTTTTATGTTTATCGCCTATAGTATTGGTGCCTGCATCTTTCAATGATGAAAGCGGAAAGCGTTTCATTAGCCCGGATGTGGATGAATTTTCTGACTTGCTCTACGATAGTACCATTGCTCGCATGGAAGCAAGTGGCAAATACACAGCTACTCAATTGGCCGACTTCTATAAATTTCAGTTAGTGGCTGACAAAGAATACATAAGCCGCATTCAGGCTTCCCATAAAAAATTCGCCCGAATCTACCCACTCTATGATCATGATGTGAAGTATGAGGTTCGTGGATACACATTTCCATTCACGCTTTATGCACCGCAGCCTGTGCAGCAATATGTTTACGAAAATGGCTTGGGTCATTTCTCGCACAAAGGCTTTGGCATGTTGGATGTTGCCAATGCAAGTTCCATCCGCAGTGAGGTGGATTTAGAAGTGAGCTATGCGTAGACATGGATTGCTAAAGACTAGTACAAGCGGTCACTTTAAAACGCTTGTGAGAGACCTCATCCGAACAAATCCGAACTTAAATAGCGATCACCTCGATCACAAATTATAAAAACAATAACGCCCTGCTCAATTTCATCAGCAATTTTAAGAGCAGCATGCAGGGCTCCGCCACTACTCATCCCGGCTAATATTCCCTCTTCTTTCGCTAATCGCCTGGTCATGGTGCGAGCGTCAGCTTCACTCACATCAATTATCCTATCTACCCGTTCGCGCTCAAATATTTTAGGTAAAAATTCAGGCGACCATCTTCTTATTCCAGGAATGCTGGAACCTTCTACGGGCTGTGTTCCAACGATTTGCACATGCCGATTTTGTTCTTTCAAAAATCGTGATACACCCATGATGGTTCCCGTTGTTCCCATGGCCGAAACAAAATGCGTGATCGTTCCTTTCGTATCGTTCCAAATTTCAGGACCGGTTGATTTATAGTGGGCACCAAAATTATCAGCATTTGCAAACTGATTGAGAATAAAGTATCCTTCATTCGTGGCCATTTGCTCAGCTAACTCCCTTGAATATTCAATTGTTTTTTCATGTGGAGTAAGAATGACTCTTGCGCCATAAGCCTCCATGGCAAGCACACGCTCGCGCGTTGAATTATCGGGCATTACTAAAGTCATATTCAGTCCCATAATTCTGGCAATCATTGCTAGCGCTATGCCGGTGTTGCCACTGGTTGCTTCAACTAATTTATCTCCAGGTTTAATTTCGCCTCTATCAAGGGCGCCTTTTATCATACCATAGGCAGCGCGGTCTTTAACGCTGCCACCGGGGTTGTCACCTTCAAGCTTCCCTAACAGGGTTACATGTTTCTTAACCGGAATAGCCTGAAGTTCTACTAAAGGAGTATTGCCGATCAGTTGTTCCAGTTTCATTAATTCGTTCCCGATTTAAAGACCACATGATCTACTTCTTCAGTTTCTCCATTAAACATCTTTGACTGGTAATAGATTTTAGAAAATGGAGGGATACTTCTGGTGAGCCATACATTTCCGCCTATAATACTGTCATGACCAATAATTGTTTCGCCACCTAAAATTGTTGCGCCAGCATAAATAACAACCCTATCTTCAATGGTTGGGTGACGTTTTTTTTCAGCATCATTTTTATCCACGCTTAATGCACCCAATGTTACACCCTGATAGATTTTAACGTAGCTGCCAATTACGGTTGTTTCTCCGATCACAATCCCAGTTCCATGATCAATGCAAAAGTGTTCGCCAATAGATGCAGCTGGATGAATATCAATCCCAGTTTTTCCATGGGCATGTTCAGTAATAACACGAGGAACACCAGCTACCTTAAGTTGGTGAAGTTCATGCGCCAATCGATACGCTGCGATAGCATAAAAACCCGGATAGGTACGAACTACTTCTCCTAAACTTTTGGCGGCCGGATCACCTTCATACATGGCATTAATGTCCCCTTCGAGTTTTTTGTACACAGAAGGCAGACGTTCAAAAAATCCACTCACCACAGCAGGGGCGTCCAGTGATAAATTTCCAGCCGTATTTGTTATCATATGCTCAAGTGAGCTTTTTGTGTTTTTTACGTAATTCTCAAATTCTTGGAGAGAATGAAAGGTTTCCTGAGAATAATCTGGAAACAGAATGCCCAATAGTTGTTTGAAAATCTGTGTAACCTCTTCAGGTGAGGGGCAGGTAGGGCAAGCCTGATGCGATCGAAATAGTTTCTCAAGAAAAGATTTATCCATAGTGGTTAAATGAGATTTGTGCCATAAAGGTTCGGTTAAAACTAAATAAAGTTAAAAACGACCCATTAAAGTAGGGCCTGCTAGAGGTGGTTAAGGCTGGTTGATTGATGTAAATAACATAAAAAAACACAGAGAATAATCATTAATTACGCTCTGTGTTTAATGGATAAGCGGATAGAACTTTTACAAACTCCAACCTTGGCGGTACTCACGTTTTACAAACTGATTTGCTTCATCAAAGTTTGTGATCATCATATTTTTGGCGTCCCACAATAGTTTTTTCCTTCCGGGGAATCCGGTTTCTGTGCGCATTCCATAACTGCGAATGGCAAGGTTACCCATAAGCACTGCTTCCGTGAATGGACCAGCATATTCAAATGGAGAACTTAATTTTATTTTTCCATACCCTGCTAGACAAGCATCCACCCATTGGGTGTAGTGACCAGCTTCGCCACCAGCAACACGATCTAGAGTTTGCTTAGGGAATGCAACTTCTTTCATGCGCGAGGAAGGAAGCAGGAGTGGAGGACGTTCGTAGTTTCCAATAATTTTTCCTTTGCTGCCTTCAAAAATATAACCGTTACCACCGTCACCCATTTTTTCATCAGGCAATAGTTCATCGGGTCGTTTAGGAAGCAAGCCTCCATCCATCCACGTAAAGTTGATGGTGCCTTTACTATCGGTGCGTGGAAATTTTAAATGAATAATAGAAGAGGCTGGGCAACTGTCTTTGTAGTCGGCCATTTCAAAAAATCCTGACCACGCAGTTGACGTGCTGCATTCCACTTCCGTGGGAAAATCAATCGGTAAAATACGGAAGGCCGCATCCATAATGTGGCAAGCCATGTCGCCTAGTGCACCGGTTCCAAAATTCCACCAGCCGCGCCAGTTAAAAGGAAGATAGGCAGGATTGTAATCCATTTGTTTTACCGGGCCCAACCATAAATCCCAATCAAGTTCTTTAGGTACATCAAACTTTCCTGTTGGGGTAGGGATGCCTTGCGGCCATACGGGACGATTACTCCAGCAATGCACGGTATGAACATCACCAATCAATCCGGCATCCACCCACTCCTTGCAAGTTCTTACATAATCTGCGGAAGCGTATTGATTACCCATTTGTGTAACCACCTGATATTTTTTAGCAGCCTCAGTAAGCATGCGGGCTTCATAGATATCATGTGTTAATGGCTTTTGCACATACACGTGTTTTTTTCGCTGCATGGCAGCCATAGCGGCTACTGCGTGCGTGTGGTCTGCAGTTGAAACAGAAACGGCATCAATGTTCTTCGCCTCTTTATCCAACATCACGCGAAAGTCTTTGTAGAGTTTGGCTGTTGGAAAATTAGTTTTCGATTCGCCCATCATGCGCTCATCCACATCGCATAAGAATGCAATTTTGGCTTTTGGATTTTTAGCAAAGCCTGTTAAATCACTGGTGCCTTTACCACCCACACCAATGCCCGCAATGTAAAGCGTATCGCTCGGTGCCTGATAGCCGTTCCCTCCCAACACAAAACGGGGAACAATTGTAAATGCTGCGGCTGCAAGGCCTGCTTGTTTTATAAAACTTCGTCTGGTAGTCATAACTGGATACTCAAATACTGGTTTCTTGATATTAAATTACTCTGTACTAGTTGCTACTTACCATCCTGTTCTATATTCACGTTTCACAAATTGATTGGCGTCATCAAAGTTTGTGACCTTCATGTTCGGTCCATCCCAAAGTAGTTTAATGTATCGTCCTGGATAATCGAATTGATCAGGTCTTCCACCTTCCCGTTGTTTGCGAATATCATAACTGCGAATAGCAAGATTACCCATCAACAATCCTTCAGTAAGAGGGCCTGCTAAATCAAACGAAGATGATAATTCAGATTTTCCATAGCCTGCAATACAACCTTCCACCCATTGTGCATAATGACCTTCCGATCCACCTACAACTCGTTTATACGTTTGTGGTGTGCTAACTTCTTTTGTGCGCGAGGTTGGTAATAGCTGTGGATTGATTCCATAGGTACCACACATCATCTTACCTTTTGTACCCACCATGATCACCCCATTACCACCGTCCCCCATTATTTCGTTAGGACCTAGTTCTTCCGGGCGTTCTGGTTGAATACCACCATCCATCCAATGGAATTTCACATTTGGTTTTCCAGCCTTTCCTGGATAGGTCATAATTGCGTGCGAAGAAGGAGGGCAGCTTTCAGGAAAATAGCCGCGCTTGAACTCGTCAACATATACACTACCCACACTACATTCAACATCAGTAGGATAACCAAGACCAAGCACACGGAATGGGGGTTCGATAATATGACACGCCATATCGCCCAATGCACCAGTACCATAATCCCACCAACCGCGCCAGTTAAACGGAACAATTTTCTCTACATAGTCTTTGGCAGGGGCTGTTCCAAGCCATAAGTTCCAATCTAATTCTTTCGGGATCTCTGCTTTTTGAGTGGACCATGGAATACCTTGTGGCCACACAGGCCTGTTTGTCCAGCAGTAAACGGTATGCACATCGCCAATCAGGCCGGCATCATACCATTCGCGCATTTGACGAACGCCATCACCCGAGGCACCTTGGTTGCCCATTTGTGTTACCACTTTATATTTCTTAGCTGCTTCGGTAAGCATGCGTGCTTCAGCAATATCATGCGTTAATGGTTTTTGTACATACACATGTTTGCCTAATTGCATAGCTGCAATTGCCTGAATAGAGTGCATGTGATCGGGAGTAGAAACGGAGACGGCATCAATGCTTTTGTGATTTTCATCCAGCATTTTGCGATAGTCTTTGTAATATTTTGCTTTGGGAAAATTAGTTACGGTTTTAGCAGCTCTACGATCATCCACATCGCACAGAAAACCAATGTCTGCTTTACCACTCTTGGCAAAATTTGCAATGTCGCTTTCACCTTTTCCGCCAACACCTATGCCAGCAACAACAATCTTATCGCTTGGTGCGATAAATCCACTTCCGCCAATAACATGACGTGGAACAATAGTAACGGCTGCGGCTGCAAGGCCAGCGCTTTTAATAAAACTTCTTCGGGTAGTCATAACTCTATTAATTGAATTAAAAAATCATTTATTTTCTGATACTGGATTCTGGATGCTAGTTACTTGTCTTATACTGATCCAGTATCAAGCATCTAGTATCCAGGCTAAGCATCAAATTTCACACTCTCGGCTAAGGTACGTTCATCATACGCTACTCCATATTGGTCTAGTACTTCTTGTGGCACACCATCCCATTGATTTGGTTTATTACCTGCGTAACCAAGGTCTTTAATTCCGATTTCGCTGGTAAAGAACCCACAAGCAGTAAGGTCGCGCATCAAATTAAAGAAAGCCACACCTTGTTGTAATTCAGGTTTTGCCTTTTCGGGATATGCAATTTCATCCACCATTTCAATTTGCTGCGTAGCATTACACGATGCGAAGTCGGCATTGTAGCGCTTCATGCACTGAATGTCGAGCCACTTAAGACCACCGCGCAGTGGAATTTGATGACGAGGCATATCTTTCGCAATAAACTCAATGAAGGCCGGTACTCCTGCATCACTGGCTGAGCCCGAAGTGCCATCCTTGGGAATAATGATATCCGACAGAATGGTAATCGTTTTCATCTCGTGCTCGTCAAAGAATGTTTCGCTGGCAAGCTTTAGCTCATGCGCGAGTTCATCGGGGGTACGATCAATCGTAAAAGTTTTAGGAACTTCAACAACTGGTTTTTCAGGTTCGCAGGATTGTATAAGCAAACCAGCACCTATTGAGCCAACGGTAAGGGTCTTTAAATATTTTCTTCTGTCCATAATTTAGTCTATAGTAGTTAGTCCTTAGTAATTAGTCTTAAGTATTGAGTCGCTAGTCCTTAGTGTTAATACTATGTACTCAGGACTAACGACTATCAACTAAATATTCTGTTTTTTCAATTCATCAATAATGTATTCACTGGCACGCATCGATAAAGCGAGGATTGTCCATGTTGGGTTTTTATCAGCTTGCGAAACAAATGGACCACCATCAACAACAAACAGATTATCAACGTCATGTGCCTGATTGTTTTTATTCACTACCGATTTTTTAGGATCGTTACCCATGCGTGTGGTTCCTACTTCGTGAATGATTCTTCCCGGTGCTGCAAGTCCGTAGTCATTATCCGGACCATCGTTGTTTCCGTAGGTAATTACTCCGCCCATCTTATCAATGATCTCAGCAAAAGTTTGCTTCATGTGTTTAGCTTGATTCACTTCATGCTGACTCCATTTGTAATGGAAACGTAACACAGGAATACCAAACTTATCAACCGTAGTGGGATCAATCTCACAATAGTTGTCTTCGCGTGCGATGGCCTCACCACGCCCTGACATTCCAAAAGAAGCACCATAGAAGTAACGATAATCATCTTTTAACGAAGCACCATAGCCACCAGCTGCCTTTTGCGTTCCATCACGGCCTGGATATTTTCCATTGGTGCCTTGCATTCCAAATCCAAAACCGTAACCCGGCATTCCCATACCACCACCATATTCAATATGATAGCCGCGGGGAAAATCAAGTTTCTTATTGTCAAGCCACCAGGGTGTATAAACGTGCATACCACCCACACCATCTTCATTGTAACGCTTACGATCCACTAGCTTGGGTAGAAATCCACCCATAGAAGCACCCGTTGAATCATGAAGGTATTTACCTACTACACCGCTTGAGTTTGCCAACCCGTTCGGGAACAAACTGGATTTACTGTTAAGGAGGAGTCGCGCAGATTCACATGCACTTGCTGCAAGAATTACCACCTTGGCATTAACCGTATATTCTTGTTTATCATCTTTGTTTACAAATGAAATACCGGTTGCCTTGCCGTTGCTGTCGGTAATCACCTCACGCGCCATCGCATTTGGAATTACATCAACATTGCCTGTTTTAAGCGCAGGATTAACTAATACTGAAGAGGATGAGAAGTCACCATACACTGTGCACCCGCGATTACACTGCGAGCAGAAAAAGCAAGCCCCCCGCTCGTTGTTAATGGGTTTTGTAAGAATGGATAGTCGTGATGGAATGACTGGGATATTCAGTTTCCCTCCCGCTTCTTTGATAAAGAGTTCATGCAAACGAGGTTTTGGTGGTGGAAGAAAAATACTGTCGGGATCATTTGGTAAATTTTCTTTTGATCCGAATACACCAATCAATTTATCAACCTTATCATAGTAAGGAGCAACATCATCATAACTGATTGGCCAATCATCTCCTAACCCATCAATGCTTTTGCGTTTAAAATCTTTTGGGCCAAAGCGAAGCGATATGCGACCCCAATGATTAGTACGACCACCTAACATCCGCGAACGAAACCAATCAAATTTGGTATTGTCTTTATGTGTGTATGGTTCACCTTCCAATTCCCAGCCACCATACGCTGCATCAAAGTCACCAAAGTGACGGTAGGGAGTGCTGGCACCTCTTCGTGGAGATTCCCATGGCCACTTAAGTTGCGTTACATTTTTTGCAGGATCGTACAAGGGGCCAGCTTCGAGTAGCACGACTTTAATGCCTGCATTTGCTAATATGTAGGCCGCCATTCCACCACCCGCACCAGAACCTACAATACAAACATCATAATCTTTTGGAGTTTTCTTAATTTGAAAGTCAGGCATATAAACTTTTCTTAGTTAGAACGAAGAAGTAATATCCCTGAAAGGTTTCAAAAATCAAAATTCAGTTTTGTGATCGGTAGAATGCGTGTTTAAGTCTGCTATTTTAAATCTTTTTTAGGAACAGGATCATACCCACTTGTTCCCCACGGATGGCAACGCCCTATTCGTTTCATTCCGAGCCATAAACCCTTCAATGCCCCCCATTCGAGAATTGCTTCAATAGTATATTGTGAGCAGGAAGGAGTATGCCGGCAGTGGGCCCCTAACATAGGCGACAATATTGCCTGATACATTCGGATGGGAAAAATAAAAAGTCTTTTAAAGATCATGAAGAATAAGTAACTTAATACATTGGTAGAAAGTTCGGAACAAAGAACAACACAAATTTTAAATTTATTCTATGAAAATAATCCCGATAATTTTATTGTTGAGTTCTTGTACAATTTTTAGCTCAGCTCAATCACCCGTTGGCATTTTTGAAGATCATGCAGATATTGGGAATCCTAAAAATAAGGGAAACACAACCTATAATGAAGATACGCAAGAGTATAATTTGAAAGGCAGCGGCTACAACATTTGGTTTGGTCGCGATGAGTTTCAGTATGCGTTTAAAAAAATTAAAGGTGATTTTATCGCGACCGCCAATTTTGATTTTGTTGGAAAGGGCACTGATCCCCATCGAAAATTTGGTTGGATGGTAAGAGGGTCAAAGAGTGAAGACGCTCCACACATGACTGCAACCATTCATGGCGATGGTCTTATTGCTTTGCAGTGGCGGCACTTGCGTGGAGCGCACATGCGCGATCCGGAAGATGAAATCATATTCCCTAAAAAGAAAGCGCAGGTAATTCAACTAGAGCGCGCTGGTGCTGAATATATTATGCGCGTTGCTAATGTGGGCGAGCCTTTACAAGAAGTAGGGCGATACATGTTAAACACATTACCTAATGATGTTTTGATTGGAATATTTATTTCATCGCACAACGAAAATGCTGTTGAGGAAGCAATCGCGTGGAATGTGCGGCTTGATAAGCCATTGCCTGATAGTCACAATCCATATCAGCAAGGGTTTATGGGTTGCCGGCTTGAAATCATGAATGTGTTTGACGGAAAACGAAAAGTGATTCATGAATCGAAAGATCGTTTTGAGGCTCCCAACTGGATGCCCGATGGAAAGAAATTGTTGTTTAATGAAAAGGGTTCTCTGTTTACAATTCCTATTGAAGGCGGAGTTACGGAAAAAATAAATACAGACTTTGCCGATCGTAATAATAATGATCACATGATTTCATTTGATGGAAAGACCATTGCATTAAGCCATCAGCGCGCAGGGTTGCCCGGTGGAGGTTCAACGGTCTATACGGTTCCTATTACAGGTGGAGTTCCCAAACAAATTACGGAGGCAACGCCTTCTTATTTGCATGGATGGAATCCCAATAATAAGGAAGTTGTATTTGTGGGACAGCGCGATGGAAAGAATTATGACATCTATAAGATTTCGGTGAATGGTGGGAAAGAAATTAAATTAACAGCTAACACAAGCTATCATGTGGATGGCTGTGAATATTCTCCCGATGGAAAGTTTATTTATTTCAATTCAAGCGAAAGTGGAACGATGCAACTGTGGCGCATGAAACCGGATGGCTCATCGCAAGAACAAATTACATTTGATGAATACAACGATTGGTTTCCGCACATATCTCCCGATGGAAAGTGGATTGCATTTATTTCGTTCCCGACTACCATCAATCCCAATGATCATCCCTCGTTTAAGCGCGTGATGTTGCGCTTAATGCCAGTAAGTGGCGGTGCACCAAAAGTAATTGCCTATTTATATGGTGGCCAAGGAACTATTAACGTTCCCTCATGGTCGCCAGACAGCAAGCAAATTGCCTTTGTAAGTAATTCTGAGAAGTTTGAAAATTGAATTAATAAAGAGGATAGTCGTCAAGACCGCGCTAAGCGGTCGGACGACTAAAAACTACTCGATGGTGTAAGTCATCTCACCGTCTTTACCATCTTTAATTTGAATGCCAATTTTCTTTAAGTCATCTCTTATTTTATCAGAGAGTGAAAAGTTTTTATCGGTTCTTGCTTTCTTTCGAAGATCAATTAATAACTGAACGGTTCCATCAAGCAACTCGTCATTTTGTCCTTTTTCTTCTTCCAGCCCGAGCACAGATTCCATGAATCCAAGATAGGTTTTCTTGAAGTCGTTAAAGACTGCTGGAGTGATATCAGTTAAGGGGAGATTTCCTGATTTCATATCATTGATGCGAGCAGACATTTCGAACAACACGGCTAATGTTTTAGCAGTATTGAAATCGTCACTCATGTTGCGATAGCAGGCTTGTATCAATTCGGTAAGTTCTTTATTAATATTTTCTTTGCCGGTATTGTTAGCAGTGTGCTCAATGCTCTTAATCAAATTAAGAGCGTTTGTTAATTTTTTAAATCCTTTCTCGGCAGCTTGCAATGCTTCGTTCGAAAAATCTAACGTGCTTGAGTAGTGCGATTGAAGCATAAAGAATCGAACCGTCATGGCACCGTAGCCTCTATCCAACAATGCATGCTTTCCTTCAAAAAGTTCGCGTGGTAAAAATGAATTCCCCAAAGACTTACTCATTTTCTGTCCGTTAACAGTTAGCATATTGGAGTGTAACCAATAGTTTACGGGCGGTGTTCCTGTGGCTGCTGTTCCTTGCGCAATTTCGCATTCGTGATGAGGAAATTTCAAATCCATTCCACCGCCATGAATGTCAAATGTTTCGCCCAGGTATTTGGTGCTCATCACCGTACATTCAATATGCCAGCCTGGAAATCCATCCCCCCAAGGGGAAGGCCAACGCATAATATGATGAGGGGATGCTTTCTTCCATAACGCAAAATCAATTTTCTCACGTTTTTCATCCTGATTATCTAACTCGCGACCACTTTCCATTAACTCTTCAATATTGCGGCCAGATAGAATTCCGTAGTGATGATCGTGGTTATACTTTCTCACATCAAAGTATACAGATCCATTGGATTCGTAGGCTAATCCTTTATTAACAAGTTCTTTCGTAATTTCGATTTGTTCTAAAATGTGCCCGGTTGCGCTTGGTTCAATACTAGGCGGAAGAATGTTGAATTGGCGCATTACCTCATGAAAGTCTTCGGTGTATTGTTTGACTACTTCCATGGGTTCAAGTTTCTCAATCCTTGCTTTTTTTGATATCTTGTCTTCGCCCTCATCGGCATCATTTTCAAGATGTCCAACATCGGTTATGTTTCTAACATAACGCACTTTATATCCAAGAAATCGAAAATATCTGGATACAATATCAAAGCTTAAAAAAGTACGCACGTTTCCCAGGTGTACATTGCTATATACTGTTGGACCGCACACGTACATCCCAACAAAGCCTGGATTGATAGGGGTGAAGAGTTCCTTTTTTCCTGATAAAGAATTGGTTAACGAAACGGGATATTTTTCAAACTGCTCCATACATAGAATATGGTCGCGAAAATACAATTAAATGCTCAAACGGCTATGCCAGCCAGATTACCCGGGTGCAACAAATAGGAGTCAACATTCTCAGCGGTAATTACCTCTAGTGGAAATAAGTATGTAGATGGAATTTGCTTGTTAAAAATGAGATAGTTCGCGAGAGTTTGTATACCAAGTTTGGCCTGACGCATGGGATTTTGATTTATGATAAAATCTATTGTACCGTCCTTAAGCCCAAGTACATTTTGCTTAATAAGATCGTATCCAACAATACGGATTGCAGGATTTATCTTTTTTAAAAGGTGTGCAATTAAATATACTTTTGATGTGCTGACGTAAACACCTGATAGATTAGGTGTTTGTAAGATAGATTCAATTTGACTTTGAAATGTTGATGAATTTGGATTAGTTAAAGTGAAGGTGTGAATATGATGAGACCCACCTGATTTTTCAAAATAGTCTTTAAAGCCACGCTCTTTCTCTACCAGGTGTACGGAATTACTTAAGTCCTCATCAATATGTACTATTGCGAACGATATATTAGGTCTTTGACCAATATTAATTAGTTCGCCAGCCAATCTGCCGCTCTTAAAAAGATCTTGACCAATAAAACTTAACGCATTGGCCTCTGCGAGGTGAGTATTGAAAAGTATGAATGGAGTTTTGGTTTCAGAAAGTTTTTTAAAAAAAGGTAGTGAAACATAATAAAAGAGGGGTGCGACTAAGACTCCATCGGGGCGAGAATGAAATATTTCCAGCGCTGATTCTAGAAATGAATCCTTTTTATGAGGATCATAATACTTGTACTCTGGGGTAAGCTGAATTCCAAATTGACTAAGCTGCGATTCACCCGATTTAATTCCATCAAACGATTGCATCCAATACGGATCAAGTGTAGGATCAGGTATTAGAGCAACGATTCGGTAATTTTTGTTTTTGCCCAGAGTCTGGGCAATTAGATTTGGTTTATAATTGATTTTATTAAGTACTTTTTCTATGCGTTTTGCGGCCTCTTTAGATACTTTACCACGATTGTGAAGAACGCGATCAACGGTTCCCACCGAAACATTGGCCATTGCTGCGATATCCTTAATCCGAATATTATTTGGTTTCATATTAAAGAACGTTGTTTCAAGAATCCACTTGGTTTTTTGAAATAAAGTTCAAATTATAAATTAAATCCTTTCATTCATGTGTACGCACACATATATGTATGTGCGCGGAAACAAAAAATGAATAGACTAATGATTGTTAGGAATAAAAACCATCATATTCACACTATGTAATATGTGATGTTAGACCTAACGAAATCGATTTCGCAATCGATTGCAAAATTATTTATTGCGATTTTTAATGTTAAAGAGAGATATATATTATAATTTGTTTCAAATTTAGAATTGCAGAATAATGTTTTACAAACTCCACTATTAACCCTTTTAAATTTTTAACACCTAAACAATTAACCCAATTAAAACGATTATGAAAAAACTGTACAACACAATGAAGCTTAGTATGCTTCTCTTGCTGTGGTTCGCCAGTTCTCAAGCACTGTTCGCCCAGCAGAGAGTAGTATCAGGTACTGTTACCGATGAGAGCGGTAATGCAATGCCTGGAGTAAACGTTCTTATCAAAGGAACAGGTGCTGGTACATCTTCGGATGCCTCAGGACAATATAAGATTAACGTATCAAATGATCAAACCATTGTCTTTTCGTTTATCGGTTATTTAACAAAGGAGGTTAATGTTGGATCTCAAACTACCATTGATCATCAGATGGAACTTGATGTTCAAACATTGTCTGAACTTGTTGTGACGGGATATTCTGTAGATAAGCGAAGAGAACTTACAGGTTCAGTTTCAACTGTTAAAGCAAAGGATTTGACATTTGCTCCTTCAGGAAACGTTGAACAAATGCTTCAAGGTCGTGTCGCTGGTGTAACAGTAATTACTAATGGTCAACCAGGTACTACTAGTCAGATACGTATTAGGGGATTTGGTGCTTTTGGAGGAAATCAACCGCTTTATGTTGTTGATGGAGTTCCTACTCAAAATGTTGATTTTATTAACCCTGATGATATAGAGTCTACAACGGTGCTAAAGGATGCCGCTTCAGCCTCCATTTATGGAGCAAGAGCCGCTTCCGGTGTAATCATCTATACAACCAAAAAAGGTAAGAAGGGTCAGAAATTAAATGTAACGTATGACAACATGGTTGGTGTGACCACTCCAGGAAAAGGTCAACCAATGATGAACCCTACTGATTTTGCTGATTGGACATGGAACGCTATAAAGAATACTGCGATGCAGAATGGGACTGATCCAATTGCAGCTTTGGCAACCTTTAACCATCCACAATTTGGCCCTGGAGCAACTCCCAAAATCCCAGACTACTTAAGTGTTGGTTCAACTCCCGGTGTTTCAGGTACTATTGATCTTGCAGCACAAAGATTACTTTATAATGTAGATCCTAGAAATGGATCAATTTATCAGGTTACCGCAGCAAACAAGTCGGGAACTGATTGGTACAAAGAGATTACTCGCAATGCTCCGATAATCAGACAAACCCTTGGATTTAGTGGAAGTGGCGAGAGTCATAGATTCTATGTTGGATTAAGTGCCCAAGATCAAGATGGTATTCTAAAGTCAAACAGCTTTAAGCGCTACGCAATTAGAGCGAACACAGAATTTGACGTATTAAAGAATTTAAGAATAGGAGAGAACATGCAATTTACCTATCGGTCAGTACTTGGCCAAGGTGGGGCTAATGGTGGTCAGGGGGTAGCCGCTGATGAAAACGATATTTTGTCTGCATTTCGCATGCCTTCTATTATTCCTGTTTATGATGTATTCGGTGGATATGCTGGAACTGCGTCAAAAGGTTTTAACAATCCAAGAAACCCAGTTGCAAGCCGCGATGGGCAAGCAAATAATAAAGGTTATGGCACTTCTGGATATGGAAATGTTTACATGGAATTTGATCCAATGCCGGGTTTAACTCTACGCACAAGCATAGGAGGAAGTTATGCAAGCGGTTTTTCAAGACAGTATTCTCGCTGGCAGTATGAAAATTCTGAAAATAATTCAGCGTTTGGCTATGCACAACAAAGCTTTACAAATTTTTCTTGGACATTTACTAATACAGCCATATATAGAAAAACATTTGGTCAACATTCCATCGAAGCATTGTTAGGTCAAGAAGCGCTTAATACAGGCGCGGGTTGGCAGAATAGCCAATCAGGATTAAATCCATTCTCATGGGATCCTAATTACATAAATATGACGAACGTTACCTCTAAGCAAGCAGATAGTTTTCAATACAAAGGGGTTAATTTCAGTTCATATTTCGGTTCAGTTAAATATTCTTTCCAGGATAAATATATTCTGGGCGTAGTGGTTAGAAGAGATGGTTCTTCAGTATTTGCTGAAAAAAATCGTTACGGAGTTTTTCCTGCCTTCTCAGCAGCTTGGAGATTATCTTCAGAAGGTTTTATGCAAGGAATTTCGGCAATCAGCGACCTGAAAATACGCGGAGGATACGGTACTATGGGTAATTCCAATGCAGATCCAAACAATCAATTTAGCCTTTATGGTGGAAATGTAGGTTCATCCTCATATGACATCAATGGAAGCAATACTAGCGCAGCAGGTGGATTCTATCGCACGCGAATTGGAAATCCAAATGCTAAATGGGAAACAAGTATCACCAAGAACATTGGTATTGACGGACTTCTATTTGATGGAAAATTGGATGTGATTATTGATTTATGGCAGAAAGATACCAAGGATTTGTTGCTTCAAGTACCAATTACTGCAACGGCTGGTCCTGGAGCCTCACCACCGTCAGTGAACATTGGCAAAATGGTGAATAAAGGATTGGATATTATGCTTGGTAATAAGGGAAATTTAACAAGTGAAATTTCTTATGAAGCGAGTTTAAATGGAAGCTTCTTGAAAAATGAGATCGTTGAATTAGCACCTGGATTAACATATATCACAACAATCAACCCAGGCTTCCGTGGAATACAGCCTATTCGTAATCAGTTAGGGCACTCTATATCTTCGTTCTATGGCTATAAAGTTGTTGGTCTTTTCCAAAATACTGGTGAAGTTACCAGTGCCCCAACTCAAACGGGTGCAGCTCCGGGTAGATTTAGATATGAGGACATCAATGGAGATAATGTTATTGATGACAAAGACAGAACCTATCTTGGAAGTCCGGTGCCTAAATTTACAGGTGGATTTAATTTTACAGTTAGAATGCAAGGATTTGACTTGGGAGCTTATGTATATACCTCTTTAGGTAATAAGATTTTCAATGTTTCTAAGTGGTTTACTGATTTCTATCCATCATTCCAAGGGGCATCAATAAGTGAGCGCGTAAAGGATTCTTGGACACCAACAAATACAGGAGCAACAACTCCTATTTTTGAAAGTGCATCCAATTTTAGTACAAACACTCAATCCAATTCATTCTACGTAGAAGATGGATCTTACTTGCGTTTGCAAAATGTTACGTTAGGATACACTCTACCAAGTGCTCTGTTGTCGAAGTTGAGTATGACTAAGTTACGCGTTTATTTCTCAGCGAATAACTTAGCTACAATTTCAGGTTACAGTGGATTGGATCCTGCTGTTGGGGGTGCTGCTGATACTAATTTTGGTATTGACGTTGGTAACTATCCAGTTACAAGAAGCTTTTTAGCAGGCGTAAATATTGGGTTTTAATAAATAAGATCTAAAACTGAATAATAAATGAAACGAATTATGAAAAATAAGATTAGAATCGGGGTGATTGGCTCTTTTATGGCCTTTATATTCCTCATGTATTCTTGTAAAGATGATTTCTTAGTTGTACCTGTTACGGGTCAATTAGATTCTAAAATTTTGGCAGGTAAACTTGGGTTAGATGCTGCACTTATTGCTGCGTATTCACAAGTAAACGGAAGAGGAAATCGCATGGCTAGTCCGTCAAATTGGGTATGGGGTAGTATACGCGGAGGTGATGCTAATAAGGGCACTGACCCTGGAGATTTCTCAGATATAAATCCAATTCAGCGATACGAAGCTTTGCCTACTCAAGGAGTTATCAATGACAAGTATAACGGAAATTATGAATTAGTGGCCCGCACAAACGCTGTATTAAGGTTATTGTTAACTGCGGATCCAGCAGTAACAACTGCTGATAAGACTGCTATTGAAGCCCAGGCAAAATTTTTAAGAGGTCATGCTTATTTTGAGTTAAAAAGAGGTTTTGGAGATACCCCCTACATAGATGAAACAATTGATGTAGGCGGTGGGATTGAAAAAGTAAAAAATGATCAGGATTTGTGGCCTAAAATTGAGGCTGATTTTCAATTTGCGGTTGCTAACTTACCGGAAACTCAAGGTCAGGTTGGCAGAGTAAACAAATCTGCAGCGAAGGCATACCTTGCCAAGGTTTACATGTATCAAAACAAATTTGCTCCTGCGAAAGCATTATTTGATGATATCATTGCCAATGGAAAGACTTCAAATGGCAAGAAGTATGGATTGGTTCCTAAGTATGCAGATATTTTCAAAGCGTCAAATGATAATCATGAGGAGTCCGTTTGGGCGTACCAAGCGGCAGCGGGTACGGGTAGTGTGAATAATGCAAACCCTGAGTTTGATCTTAACTGGCCATATAATACAGGTGCTGACGGTCCTGGTAACTGTTGCAGCTTTTTCCAGCCTACTTTTGAGATGGCTAACTCATTCCGCACAGATGCTTCCGGTTTGCCACTTTTGGATGGATCATATAATGTAGGGGCGAATCAGTTAGTAACAGATATGGGCAAGGAGTCGACAGACGCATTTACTCCCGATGCCGGAAACCTTGATCCTCGTATTGATCATTCTATAGGGCGTAGAGGTATTCCTTATTTGGATTGGCAAAAGTTCCCAGGAAAAGCTTGGATACGCAATCAACCAAATGCTGGTCCTTATCAGACTAAAAAATATGCTTATTACAAGTCAGATAAAGGAAGCCTTCAAGATAATAGTTCTTGGACTCCTGGCTATACAGCTATCAACTATACAATTATTCGTTTTGCTGATGTGCTGTTGATGGCCGCAGAAGCTGAGATTGAGGTTGGTAGTTTGGCGACTGCTCTTGGCTATATAAATCAGGTGCGCAACAGAGCTGCAAATGCTGCAGGGTTTGTTATGGATGGAGCTGTACCTGCGGCTAACTATGTGATTGCCCCTTATGCAACTCTTGGTACACAAGCTAATGCACGCGCTATAGTTCGTATGGAACGCAAACTTGAACTTTCTGGCGAAGGTCATCGCTTTTATGATTTGATGCGTTGGGGTGCTGATGGTAAGACACTTATAAGAGCTTATATTGCATATGAGAAAGATAAGTACCCATCAGGTGCTTATACTGGAATTTCATTCACTGATAATCAAGATGAGTTATTGCCTATTCCGCAAAACCAAATTGATTTATTAGGTGCAGATATTTTAAAACAAAATCCGGGATTTGGTGCAAATTAGAATTCCCGTTAAACTTTTTTTTAAACAAAGGCCAATTTAAATTGGCCTTTGTTTTTATATCCCACCATGAAAAATAGCATTATAATTATCTGGTTTTGTTGTTGTGTGCTCGTATTTCTGATTGCAGGTTGCGAGAGAAAATCGGAAGCGCTTTTTAGTTTAATACCTTCCAAGCAAACGGGCATTGAATTTACTAACACAATCGTTGAGACAGATAGCTTTAATATTCTTACCTATGAATATTTGTATAATGGAGGTGGAGTTGGTATTGCAGATTTTAATAATGATGGTATTCAAGATGTATTTTTTACTGGGAATCAAGTTCCTAACAGTCTTTATTTAAACAAAGGAAATTTTGAGTTTAACGATATAACTGGAGTTGCGGGTGTAAATATTCCAGGAAGGTGGAATTCGGGCGTCTCAATCATTGACATAAATAATGATGGCTGGATGGATATTTATGTTTGTGCAACCATGAATGAAGATTCATTAAGTCGCAAAAATATGTTGTTTATTAATAATGGATTAAATGAAAATGGATTACCAACGTTTTCAGAAAAGGCTACCAAGTATGGACTGGATGATTCAGGTTTTAGTGTTTCTTCGGCTTTCTTTGATTATGATAGAGATGGTGATCTTGATGTATACATACTAACTAATCAAAGGTTAAAAAATATACCATCAAATTATCGACTTAAACTTATTAATGGTTCATCTCCAAATACCGATCGACTTTATAGAAATAATGGAGATGGAACGTTTTCAAATGTGTCATCGGAAGCAGGTATCCGTATTGAAGGATTTGGATTGGGGTTAGCTATTGCGGATGTTAATAATGACGGTTGGCCAGACATTTATGTCTCTAATGATTATCTGTCTAATGATTTACTATACATCAATAATAAGAATGGTACATTCAATAATCGAATAGGAGATTTCATGGGACATCAAAGTCAATTTTCTATGGGTAATGACGCTGCCGATATTAATAATGACGGATTGACTGACATTATCACATTAGATATGCTTCCGGAAATAAATATTCGCAAAAAGACTACAATTGGAAATAAGAGTTATCAGAACTATATCAATAATAGGGATTTTGGCTACGAATACCAGTACGTACGCAATATGCTACACGTTAATAATGGACTTAATACGGGAATTAAATTCAGCGAGGTTGGTCAGCTATCAGGTATCCATCAAACAGAATGGAGCTGGTCTCCTTTGTTTGCTGATTTTGATAATGATGGGAATAAAGATCTATTTATAACCAATGGTTTCCCTAAGGATATAACCGATAAGGATTTTGCGAATTTTCGTGCCGATAAGGAACATATAGCTGGTACACGTTACCTTTTAGATTCTATCCCAGTTGTTAAAATTTCAAACTATGCTTACAAAAATAATGGCGATCTAAATTTTATAGACGTTACAAAGTTGTGGGGACTTGATTTACCTTCTTTTTCAAATGGTGCAGCATTCGTAGACTTAGATAACGATGGAGATTTAGATTATATCGTTAATAATATTAATGACAAAGCCTTTATCTATCAAAATAATCTTAATCCATCACATAATGATAATGCTGTTAAAGATAATTTTCTAAGAATTAAATTAGAAGGGTCATCAATTAATAAACAAGCCATTGGTGCTAAGGTTACTGTCTATTTTGGTGAAGGTGTTATGCAGTACTGCGAAAATTATACATCAAGAGGTTTTCTTTCAAGTGTTGAAGATATTATGCATTTTGGGTTGGGAGCAGTTTCTTTAGTTGATTCTGTTATTATTGAGTGGCCTGATACGAAATTTCAAGTGCTTAAAAATGTTAAATCAAATCAGGTTGTTTTAGTTAACTATAGCTCATCCCTTCCAAATAAAATAGACTTACCTGGTTCTGAAAAATTGTTTGCTAATATGACTAAGTCAGCTCAGGTATTTTTTAAGCATGTGGAGGAAGACAAGATTGATTTCAATCTTCAGCGCACCTTGCCACATAAATTTTCTCAATCTGGGCCTGGTATTGCTGTTGGGGACATTAATAATGATGGGCTTGAAGATTTTGTTGTTGGAGGTCCTTCAAAACATATTGCAACTTTATTCCTGCAGAAATCAGATAATACTTTTTCGCAGGAAGCAAAAATATTGAAAGACGAAAATTTGATTTCAGAGGACGAGGGACTGTTATTTTTTGATGCGGACAATGATAGTGATTTAGATTTATATATTGTTAGTGGTAGCCTCGAGCAGGCTGACAGCACTTCCTATCAGGATAGATTGTATTTAAATGATGGGAAAGGTAATTTCTTCTATTCAAAAAATTCGCTTCCTAAAATAACGGCAAGCGGTTCATGTGTTAGGGCAGCTGATTTTGATGGAGACGGAGACTTGGATTTATTTATTGGAGGTAGAGTGTTGCCAGGAGCTTACCCATTTCCAGCGAAAAGTTACATCCTTAGTAATGAGGCTGGAAAATTTTCCGATGTTACCCATGAAGTATGCCCTGAACTAGAAAGACCAGGTATGGTTTCTGATGCCCTGTGGACAGATTTTAATCAAGATGGCAAGATTGATCTAATTCTTGTTGGTGAATTTATGCCTGTCACTTTTTTTATGAATACTGGTAAAAACTTAACTAGACTTTCTTCGACAGGTGTGGATAATTATGTAGGCTGGTGGAATAGTTTGACAGCTGGTGATTTTGATAGAGACGGAGATACAGATTACATAGTAGGTAACTTAGGCCTAAACAATAATTATCAAGTCACTGAAAAATATCCACTTTGGATTTACGCGAAAGATTTTGATGGAAACGGAAGCGTTGATCCAATTCTTGCTTGTTACATGAGAACGTCTTTGGATAATGATAAAAAAGATTTGTATCCTGTACATTTTTGGGAGGAAATAAATTCACAAAGCACCAAGTTTAGAGGAAAGTATTCTAGTTACAAGCAATATGGACAAACTCCCTTGATGGAATTACTGACTCAAGATGATCTTAATGGTGCTCTTATTATGAAGGCAAATCACATGACCTCCAGTTATATAGAGAATCTTGGAGTAGGAAAATTTCGCATAAAAGATTTGCCCCGGGCAGCTCAAGTATCACCTATCAATGGCATGATTACTCATGATGTTGATATGGATGGTAATTTGGATGTAATTATGGTTGGTAATGATTATGGTAATGAAGTCTTTGCAGGAAGGTATGATGCATTTAATGGTCTTATACTTTCAGGTGATGGTAGGGGAAACTTTAAACCTATTGGCTCATCGCAATCTGGTTTTTATTTACCTCATGATGCAAAGGGCTTGGTGCACCTATTTGGAAGTAAAAGCGAATGGTTTGTAGCATCACAAAATCAAGATAGTTTAAAGCTTTTTAAAAGAAGCAAGGAATATTTTCGAGATCTTTTACAACCTGAGCAATTTGATACTCATGCAATTTTGAGTTATGAGAATAAGCAAAAACAACGGGTTGAGTTTTATTATGGCTCAGGTTACCTCTCTCAATCCACAAGAAAATTTATTATTCCCAATGGTGTAAATGAAATTATGATTTTTAATTCATTGGGGCAGTCAAGGAAAGTAGATATAGAGAAACGCTAATGAGTCTCCAAATTATTCTATCAGCTATAAACTAATTCACCTTGGTTAAATTTTTTCTTATTCTGTTTTTTTTGAATCAAATAGAGTATGAAAAACTTGATGGAACCGGAATTTATTTACCTATAAAGTGCACCCGTCACGACAAAAGTTATCAAGTTGTTTTGACAACAAAGGAAGTCTGTTTAACGAGTAAACCTATCATCTCCTATTCTGAATTTGACAGAATATCACCCATGACTGTATTCAACAATCAGATTTATTTTGATATTACATTTTCGCAAAAAGGTTTTGGTGTACTAAGAAAACTGAATGAAAGTTTTCCATACACAGATTTAGCGTTAGTTGTAGAGGATGAGGTATTTATTGTTTTTACCGCAGCAGAAAGAAAATTTAATCAAACCTTTCGATTTCAATCTGATCTGAATAGTGAGCCACATTTTAGAAGAATTCATGCAAAGCTGGTAAAAATGATAGATGGTTAAGCAGTGAAAAGATTATTTTAAAGTTTTGTTTTTAAGAATCAAAACTGATGTGTGCTCTTCTTCCCATGTTTTGAACAAAGAAGGTGGAACTTTGTTATTAAAATTAAGTGCCCCCAAAAGAATATCCATATCTCCATCCAATTCAAAATCTGCAATCTCCATAATTAACCATCTACCGGCTGCACTTTCTGGTAGTTTGGTAGGTATAAATTGCTGATCAATATTTTCAAAAAGGATGAAGCTCTCATCAGGCGTATTCTTAAAATCCGGAAAAAACGAGATGGCTGCAATATCTAAATCGCCATCCTGATCAAAATCATAAGCCATTGCTTTGGATGCGCCATGCATTGGATAAAACCAGGATTCAATAAATAGACCACTTGAATTCTGAGTGAAAATCCTTATTCCGTGATAAGGTTTCAATATTTCTGAATAATCTGAATTATCCCCGTTGGTGTAGAGAATATCATTTTTTCCATCATTATTAAAATCATTTATTTCAAAATAACTAGATCCGTAAACGGGCGGAAACTTTAAAAGTGTCTTTTGCTGAAATTGAAAGTTACCCCGATTTATGAATAAAGCAATTTGTTCATCACCTTGTGTCAATAAAGCAAGAAGATCTAAATTTCCATCCTTATTAAAATCATTTAAAATTACATTACGGGCGCCAGGTAGATTGGATAGGGTATGTTTAATGTATGAGGAATCACCAGCACTCTGATATAGGTAAAGACCTCCGGTGTAATTTCCAAATTCACAAACCACAAAATCATCAAACCCATCTGAGTTTAAATCGGTTTTGGTAAAGTGAACGGGACGTTTTAAAGAATCGATTATTGTACTGATATGACCCTGCACATCAATTTTTACTATTTCTCCTGCAGGTCTATCATTAGGATCCATCACGCCCATCAAAGATAGAAAGAGATTATTTTTGGAATCTATTTCAATATGTGACGGTGGACTTTTCAATGTACGGGTACCAATAAACTCCAATTGTTTATTCAGGAAATTAAGAGTTCCATCTCTTGATCCAATATAAAGACGATCATTTTGAGAGTCTGTTTTAAGAAGAGTAACTAAGGAGATATCATCACTAACATATTTTAATGGTTCAAAATGAGTGAGTTTGTTAACACTATCTTTTTTTGGTAAAACAAGTTCATCGGGAGCCTTGTCCTTAAAATAATTTACGATAGATAGCCATTCCTGTTCGCTAACCATGGGCCTTGTTGGAAGGGTTTTAATGACAGTAAGAAAGTCTTCTTCAGGGATTGTTCTGGAAGCTTCCATCAAATCGGAAAGCCCCATTCTAAAAGCCATATTGGGCAGCACATTTTTTACCCATATTTCCTTCGGCAACAAAGCTGGCTCAGGAAATACATGACAACTTCCGCAGTATTGTTTAGCCAATCGCTCGCCTTTTTTCTCTTCGCTTTCGCAGGAAAATAGAGGTGCTAAAAGTATTACACCTACAATGAACCTATTCATGATTTTTTGTTTCAATTAATTGAAAATTGATACCTTATAAGTATGCAGTCAGCTAACAAATTAATATATTTAAAGACTGTACTTAATTAAGTTGTTCGACTCAAACTTACTATTAAACCATTACATTTTATGACTAGTTTAAAATCTTCACGCAGAGGCTTTATAAAAAAAGTGGCCGGAACAGCATTTGCCTCTTCAGTAGTTCCAGCAGTTTTAGCAGGGAGTGGAAAATCATTCTATCTAGATTCTCCAAAAATTGAAAACAAGGTTTATGGAGTTAATGATCAGGTGAACGTGGCGATTATAGGCATGGGTATAATGGGTTTTAATAATACACATTGGACACTTCAAGTACCGGGAGTGAAGTTGGTGGGTGTTTGCGATCTGTACACTGGTCGGTTGGATCATGCAAAAGAAATGTATGGCAAGGATTTATTTGTAACAAAAAATTATAAAGAGATCCTCGATCGAAAAGATGTAGATGCTGTAATCATAGCCACTTCCGATCATTGGCACGACAGGATTTCCATTGAGGCGATGAACAAAGGAAAACACGTGTATTGTGAGAAACCCATGGTACATAAGTTGGAAGAAGGAGCAGAAGTAATTGCCACCCAAAAGAAAACTGGAAAAGTATTTCAGGTGGGTAGCCAGCGGGTGAGTTCAATTGTAACAGAAAAAACACGCGAACTCTTTGAATCGAAAATGATTGGTGATTTAGTGATGGTGGAAACCTGGATGGATCGGCACAGCGCCAACGGTGCCTGGCAGTATTCCATTCCTACGGATGCCAATTCTAATACAGTCGATTGGGATAATTTTGTAGGAGACGCCCCCAAACGTGCGTATGATCCGGTTCGCTTCTTTAGATGGAGAAATTATCAAGACTATGGAACCGGAGTGGCAGGAGATCTTTTTGTCCATTTATTCTCGGCCTTGCATGCAGTAACAAGTTCGCACGGACCAAATCGTATCTTGGCAACAGGCGGATTGCGCTACTGGAAAGATGGTCGTGATGTGCCCGATGTTATTTTAGGTGTGTATGATTATCCTGCATCGGCTAAACATGCAGCCTTTAATTTGCAAATGCGGGTAAACTTTGTAGATGGAAGTGAACGCGGTGAAGGACTTCGATTAATAGGAACGGATGGATACATTGACATGGGTTGGGATGCAGTAAAAGTGGTTCATCACAAAATACACGATGAACCTGGATATGGAGGTTGGGATTCTTTTGAAACCTTCACAGAGGCTCAGCGAAAGGAATATGAAATATGGTATAAAGCCAAGTATCCAAAAGGTGCACCAGCAATGAGTACATCCGATCTTGAATATAAAGCCCCTAGAGGGTATAGCGCCAACCTGGATCACCATGTAAATTTCTATAAAGGAATTAGGGAAAAAGCCGCGATTAAAGAAGACGCTATATTTAGTATGCGGGCTGCTGGGCCGGCATTAGCCACTAACAAAAGTTATTTTGATAAAGCTATTGTTAATTGGGATCCTGAATTAGCCAAGGTGGTTTAGTGAAGCATTCCCTACTGCTTCATTAAATTCATAGACATAAACGGATACCATTGGCTTCCATTGGGTGAAAATTCACCTTGTTCGTACCAGGTCTTGTCCTTGGTGGATAAGGTTATGGTATACTTAATTTTGCCTCGGTTTTCTTGCAGGTCAAATCCCCATTCAAATTTATTTTCACCGATCACTGTAAAGTAAGCATCCGTTTGTCTTCCCTCATGGGTGAAAGATTTCATTCCTAACTTCTTTGTGTCAGGATTGTAGAATACCAAAGCAAAAGCATGGAAGGTTTGTTTATTGGTTACAGGATCTTTTCCGGTTCCCTCAAAGTTTAGAAGCATACTGTCTAACTGCCAGGTAATTTTTTCGCTCTGGTTTACCTTTATTTGACTGCCTCCCTGTTGGGTGATAGTCGCGGTTCCTTGCCAATTACCAATGAAGTAACTTAGTGGAGCTAACTGTTTACGGTTTATCATGCCAGATTCTTGAGCTTGTATAATTGTAACCTGAATGACTAGAAGGGAGAGAACGAATAGCTTTTTCATAAATCAATACTTTTAGTTTAAGAATTATTTTCCGATATACTGTTTCAGTGTGTTTACATACTCCTCAAAAGCTTTAATCCCTTTTTTAGTAATGGAGCACGTTGTAAGGGGGCGTTTTCCTCTAAATGATTTTTTAATATCGATATAGCCTGCGGCAGAAAGCTTATCTAATTGTACACTTAAATTTCCGGCCGTGGAATTTGTCTTTTCTTTTAAGTAGGTAAACTCAGCTGACTCTACGCTAATGAGTAGCGAAATAACACCCAACCGAAGTTGTGAATGCAGTAACGGGTCAAGATCTTTTAGCATCAGCTATTTTTTTGCAGCACGAAGCATGTAACCAGGAACTAAATATCCAAGAATCATGGCGAGCGCACCAACCAGATACTGGTCGATAGGAGCCACCCAGTAGCAAAGGGCTCCTGCAATCCAGATAACAATGCCACCAAAAATTAAAGGTTTGAACCGAAGAAGAATGCCTGAAACAAACGTGCACAGTCCAACAGGCATAAGCACAACTGCATTGATCATCCAACCAATTTTTGAACCAAATAATATAGATGGGAAGATTGATATTGCAAGCGCAATCCACAGCCACATATTAATGTTGTCGAGATGTGTTTTAACGGTAGATGACTTACTCTGCTTGCTACCAATAATTATAGTGATAATCCAGGCTGGGATAGTTGCCAGCCAAATGAAGTATGGACGTTCAAAATCTGTAAAATTTGATAACAGATACATTCCAAGATTACAGATGGCAATCACCCATCCCCATAATAAAAAATAGACACTGTTTTGTCTTAAGTTACTTTGTGTTTGCTTAATCATGTTCGTGATTAAGTCCAGACTTTGCTGGGCGGTCAGGTTTTCTGAGTTTGTTTCCATATTGATAACGTTTACGTTGCAAATATAAAATAGTTTATAATATAAACCATAATCTTTGAAACCGATTGAAATACCGTCCAAAATCCGCATTTTTCGTTCTTACCAGAATACTTGAAAGGGTAGAGTTAATTTTTATCTTGCATTAATCTAAGCCATAAACCCATGAGAAAAATCCTTACGTTGATTCTTGCACTCCTTACAGGAACGCTCACATTTGCACAAACCGAAGTGCAACAAGTTGAGAAACTCAAAGCTGAAGCGGCCACAGAAGTTGAGAAAAATGCAGTGCTCGGCCAACAGATCAATGATATGCTTTTTAGTTTTTCTGAACTTGGATTTCAGGAGTGGGAAACATTTAATTACCTGACAGCTCTTTTAGAAAAACAGGGATTTAAAGTAGAGAAGGGGATAGCAGGAGTGCCCACTGCCTGGATAGCCAGATGGAGCTATGGATCTGGAAAACCAGTGATAGCATTAGGTTCAGATGTAGATTGTATTCCTAAGGCTTCGCAAAAGCCAGGTGTTGCATATCAAGATCCAATTGTAGTAGGCGCACCAGGCCATGGTGAAGGTCATAATTCCGGACAAGCTCTGAATATAATTTCTGCATTGGCATTGAAAAAGATTATGGAGCGTGATAGAATTAGTGGAACCATTATGCTTTGGCCAGGTATTGCCGAAGAGTTAGTGGGTACAAAAGCATATTATGTTCGGGCGGGATATTTCAAAGATGTTGATGCGTGTATCTTCACACACGTAGCAAATAATTTAGGTGTTGGCTATGGCGATTCAGGTGGTAATGGATTAGTGTCAGTGCGGTTCAACTTTGAAGGTGCTGCAGCTCATGCTGCGGGTGCCCCTTGGCGGGGAAGGAGTGCATTAGATGCTGTTGAACTTATGAATATTGGTTGGAATTTTAGAAGAGAGCACCTGGAGTTAACTCAGCGCTCTCATTATGTAATTTCCGATGGCGGTGATCAGCCAAACGTAGTTCCCTCAAAAGCATCGGTGTGGTATTACTTTAGGGAGCGTACCTATCCAAACATTAAAAAACTCTTTGATATCGGCATAAAGGTAGCAGAAGGAGCAGCATTAATGACAGACACAAAATTTACATATGAGGTTTTAGGGTCGGCCTGGCCTGGCCATTTTAACAAACCAATGGCGGAAGCCATGTATGAGAACATTAAAAAGGTTGGTTTGCCAAAGTGGACTGAAGATGATCAATTATTAGCCAAGGCTTCGCAGATTGAATTAAAAGCCCCTAAGGTGGATGGACTTGCTGTGAAGTTGGATACTATAAGTTTGCCAAGCCCAACAGGGCCGGTAAATGTCATGGGTCGTCAATTAATGGCAATGGGGGGTGGTTCTGATGACATTGCAGACATCAGTTGGACGGTACCCACCATTGTGCTTCGGTACCCATCCAACATTCCCGGTTTGCCGGGTCACCATTGGAGCAATGCAATCTCTATGGCAACCCCCATTGCCCATAAAGGAATTGTGTATGGAGCCAAAGCAGAAGTGATGACTTTGCTGGATCTGCTATTAAAGCCTGAGATTCTTAAGAACTCATGGGAGTATTATCGTTCTGAGCAAACAAAAGACTTGCAGTATACTCCATTGGTGGGAGAAAAAGATGAACCAGCCATTACGCTTAATAAGAAAATTATGGATGAGTATTCACCAAAGCTAAAGCCGTTCTATTATAATCCTGCTAAGTACAAAACGTATTTGGATCAGCTGGGGATCAAATATCCAACCGTTAGACCAGATCAAAAAGAGGCGATTCAAAAGTTATCAGAGAAAAAATAGTCAATGTTTACAGGCATCATAGAAACATTAGGTATAATAAAAGAAGTAACGCAAGATCGTTCCAACAAAACTTACTGCATTGAAAGTAAAATTGGAAATGAATTAAAAGTGGATCAAAGTGTTTCCCATAATGGTGTATGCCTTACCGTAACTCGGGTGAAAGGAAATTTACATTGGGTTACTGCTATTGACGAGACCTTACAAAAATCAAACCTTGATAGATTAGAAGCAGGAGCTATCGTTAATCTTGAACGGTGTATGGTAGCCAATGGTCGCTTTGATGGTCACGTAGTGCAGGGGCACGTAGATCAAATTGGAATCTGTACTTCTCTTAAAGATGGAAAGGGGAGTTGGTTGTATGAATTTGAGTACGATTCTTCGTTGGGGAATGTAACGGTCGAAAAGGGATCGATTTCAATTAATGGCGTAAGTCTTACTTGTTTCAATAGCAAGGACAATGGTTTTACGGTTGCTATCATTCCATATACATATGAGAATACCAATTTTCAATGCATTCATGTTGGAGATTCAGTTAACCTAGAGTTTGATATTATTGGCAAGTATGTAAAGCGATTGTTAAGAAGTTGATGGGCTACTTTTGATTCGTTTTCTAAGATAGGTTGATGTCCTGTAGCCAATTATTCCACAGCCAAGCCCTATTGTTGCACCAACAATAATATCCCCTGGATAATGTACTCCCAGATAAATGCGTGTATAAGTCATCACCGCGGCCCAAATAAAGATTGCCCACATCCATTTGTAGATAGGTTTTAAGGTTAACCAAACAAATAGAGCCACACCAAATGTATTGGCTGCATGCCCGGAAGCAAAGCCATATAAGCCGCCTTTATAATTATCAACATGATGAATTAATCCTATCATGGAAGGATCTTGTGATGGACGTAAACGAGCAAAGAACGGCTTCATAAAAGTAGAGGTGATCTGATCGCACAGTAAAATGGTAATACCTGCACCAATCAAAATAAGCCAAGCTTCTTTTTTGAAATTTCGAAACATGAGATAAATCAAAAAACCATACAGCGGCAACCAAAAGAAAGTTTTGGTTATAAGCAGCATAATAGGATCGAGCCAGGGCGCATGAAAACTATTCAGGAAAATCAGCAATTCTTTATCCCATTTTATTAGTTGGTCGATCATAAATTCCTATCTGAATTTAAACTGTTATATGTGGCTGAAATTTAATGCATTTTATTGATTATGTACCTTTAATAACATGTCATCTCTATCTGAAATGGCATTGATTCCTTAACGGGAAATTGTACCTTGTAATCTAGTTTAGGCTTTAATCGTTTATGGAAAAATTTGATCTGGTAATTATTGGCGCAGGCCCCTCTGGCTATGCAGCGGCTATGCGTGCAATTGATTTTAGAAAGAAAACTTTATTGATTGAGAGAAATCAGGTTGGAGGAGCCGGAGTAACCAACGGTGCACTTTCTTCAAAAACCTGGTGGGAACTTTCGCGTGAAGCATCAGCCTTTCGTAAAAATCTGAAACGCTATAATATTCAGGAACCTTCCATTAGTTTTAAAGAAATCCAAAGTGAAGTAAGGAAGGCTGTACAGGAGCGGAAGAGCCTTTTGGAAGAACATCTTCAACAACTGAATTCGTCTTCTTATGCCAATCTATTGACGTATAGAAAAGGCAATGCAAAAGTTCTTGGTAAGAATGAAGTTGAGATTTCAACAACCGGGAACAAAGAAATTGTTTATGCAGAAAATATTATTCTGGCTACCGGAAGCAGACCCAGACATTTGCCCGAACTTCCAATTGACGAAAAAATTGTGTTGACCAGTGAAGGCATAGAAGACTTAGACGACTTTCCTGAGAGCATGGTGATTGTGGGAGCCGGGGTAATTGGTTGCGAGTATGCAACCATCTTTAGCGGATTTGGCAAAACGAAAGTTCATTTGATTGATAAAGGGGATCGCATACTTCCCTTTGAGGATGAAGATGTAGTGAAAATTGTTGAAAGGAACATGGAGAACAAAGGAGTTTTAATCCATCGAAACTCCAGACTGGTCAGTATGAAAATAATTAATGGCCGGGTTGAGTATGAATTGGAATACACCGATGGGAGCAAGCAAACCTTTAATGTAGAAAAAGCATTGGTTTCTGTGGGGCGTGTAGCCAACATTGAAAACCTGATCAATGATGAAGTAGGCATCCAAATTACAAAAAGAGGTATTGAGAATAATGAAACTCAAACCAACATCACTAATATTTATGCGGTTGGCGATTTAACGGCCGATATTTCGTTGGTAAACGTAGGCGAGTTGGAGGCACGTTATGCTGTAGAAAGAATGTTTAGTAAACCCGACCGCAAACTGGTGTATGAAAACATAAGTACGATTATGTTTTTAAGCCCCGAAGTTGCCGGGGTTGGGATGAATGAAACCCAGGCAAAAGAGAATGGAGTAGATTATAAAGTGGTTACGCTTGAGTATAGTACCATTTCGAGGGCAATTGCTAAAAGAAATACACAGGGATTTATTAAATTGTTGGTGACCAACGATGACCAAATGAAGATTTTGGGTATGAAGGTGGTGGGCAATCATGCAAGTAGTGCAATACAAGCAGTGGCGGTTCTTATTTCAATGGATAAAGGAATTGAGGAATTGGCAGAATGTGTACACCCACATCCAAGCATAACCGAAGGTATTCAGGAATGTGTACGGATGCTAATGGGTAAATCGTTATTTAAACCTACTGCGCTTAAAGGTCGGCTTTCGTGCCGAACCTGTGCAAAGGGGGAGTATGCAGATATAGTTTTTTGACGCTGATTAATAATCTTGAGATTATGAAAAAGATCATGGTTTATTCTGTTCTTCTTTTGGTAATGAGTTCATGCTCTATGGAGAAACTTTATCAAATGAAACAGAACCGAAAGGTGCATCCATTTGAACAGGTTGACTTCCATGAACTGATGCAGCGCTACATGAATAAGGAAGCTACTAACGGAAAAACAATTGAAGGAATTTATTCCGTTTCGGTAGTGGTGATTAAGAAAAGTAAGAATCTCCTTTCATCATCCGAACGCGAGCGCATTATGGTTAGAAAAGAGAACTATTCAAAAGTGGCAATCTTGCGCGACCATAGTAGTTCTAGTCGGGAGTATTTGGAAATATCTCTGGATAAAGATCGTTTGCCATCCTATTCGGTGCGGGGAGAGTTTACAGGAATGACGGAGGCTAACATTTTAGTCTACACTCATTTTGAACCACGCGGCCAGATTCTTACTTATACCTTTACCTACGATCAATCAAAAGATATTTTAGAAGGGGTACGAAAGGAAATGAATGGTCAATCAGAAATTACCTACAAACTTACTTACCTTAAATTGAATCCTGACCGGGAAGCACTGGTTACCAGAAACTAATCACTGTTTTAAATTCCAACAGTACCAGTCTTTACTTTTCCGGCTCGCTTGTAATTAGCCAGGATCACTCCGCTAGGAGTAGCTATACTTTCGGTTAATGTAAATGCAGCGGGAATCGACCCTGTTTCAAACAATTTTTTTCCTTTACCAAGAGTTAGCGGATAAATTTTGAGCCTGAGCTCATCCACCAGGTCATTCTTTAGCAGCAACTGAATGAGTTTACCACTGCCCCAAACTTGTATGTCAGCACCCTTCGATTTCTTTACCTTTTTAATGTCAGCAATGCTTTTTAGAAGTACGGAGTTTTTCCATCCAATAATCTTTGGGTTTGATTTTTTCATGGTCTTTGAAAGGACGTATTTTGTGCCTTCATTTATGGCAGGCCAAAAGTCTGCATGCTCAGGCCAATAGTCGGCCCAAATATCAAATGTTTTTCTGCCTAATAGATAATCCGTTTGTTGCTCAAGCTCCTTTTGAACTACCTTATCTCCAACTTCATCACCATAGGGTGCTACCCAGCCTCCAAATTTGAAATTACCTGATGGATCTTCCTTAGGCGCACCGGGCGATTGTATCACGCCATCTAGTGATATCATTGATAACACGATTATTTTTCTCATAACTGCTGCTTGTTTCTAAACAAATCTCTTAAACAAATACGATGCTGTTGCAGTGTAAACGCGACATCTATAGTGGCTGAATGCGAAAGGTATTGGTTATGTTTCAGTTAAGTCAATTCTTTCTTGTGTCTTAGTACAATGACTTTAAAGTAAAACTAATTTTTTGGTTTCAATCATCAATTGCGTAGCTTGAGACGAGAATCTGCAAAGAAAGAAAAAGTCCAGCTACCTATGTGTAGATGACACGATGCTTTCCTGAGAAAACCTAAGTTTCGCCAAATCCGGTAGCCAATTTTACTATTTCTATGATTTAATTCAACTTGTATTTTTCTCTGTACGCTGTTGGACTGATGCCTTCTTTCTTTTTAAATAATCTTGAAAAATAAGGCGGATATTCAAAACCCAACTCGTACGCCACTTCAGCAACGCTTTTATTGGGGTTTAACAAAATATTCTTGGCTTCATCAATCAGGTACAAATGCAAATGTTCGGTGGAGGTTTTACCAGTTTCCTTTTTAAGGGTATCACTTAAGTAACGCTGCGAAACCGACAACTGATTGGCAATTTCTTCAATACTGGGAATCCCCTTTTCTTCCAATTGTCCTGAATCAAAATATTCTTCCAACTGTTGATTAAATTGCTCCAGCAAATCATTGGACAATTCTCTGCGATTCAAAAACTGCCTTTCATAAAATCGATTGGCATATTTCAATAGCGTACTCAGTTGAGAAATGATAATTTCTTTGCTGAATTCATCCTGATTGTTTTGATATTCAATATCAATATTCTCTACAATCGATTCGATTTGTTTTTCTTCTTTGGGCGAAAGGTGCAAAGCTTCATTGACAGCATACGAAAAGAAACCATACTTCTTAATCTGCTGCGCCAACTCTGTCCCTTTTATAAAATCTTCATGAAAGTTGATCGAAAAGCCTTTTTGGTCATAGACCACGCTGCTATCCCATTGCAGCACTTGTCTCGGTCCGATGAATATCAATGCACCATTGGTAAAATCATATTGTGTTCGGCCGTAGTTTAATTTGCCTTTCACAATCTTCTTCAGGCTAATGGAATAGCAATCGTTGGTAATGGGTGGCGAACTCTCTTTCGGGCACGGTAAGAAACCATCACCTGTGGCAGAAAACACACTCAACATAGGATGCTCCGGACGAGGAAGCTCCAGGTAATCTAGGTATGCCGATAATGTTTTAAAGTGCTGCATTTATTTTAACAATTCTTGTTCTGCTTGCTGTAATTGCTTGTTGTAAGCATCAATCCTGGCGTGTGCGGTACCATCAATTAACAAAATAACCACTAACATGGCAATCGTTGTAATCATACAGGCGCGCCATGCGGGTGAGGTCATAAAGAAAATAACCAAAGCACACGCTGCTATGATTAAGGGAATGGCGGTGAAAACAATGTTTTTATATTCCTTCAGTGTAGCTTCAGCACGCTCAAGTTCTGATGCCACAAAAGCCGAAGCATCCGCATTGTAAGCTGTTTCAAATTGCTTAATTCTCGATTTATTGGTGAAAAATAATCCAAGCCCGATGATTGTCAGCAAAGCCCCAGCCACCAGGGCGGGAATGATGTAGGCCTTGGCCATATCGGTTTTACCTAACTGCCAAAATCCAACACTTGCAGACATAAACATCACTCCAAAAAGAATGAAGAACGGAGTTGAAATAAGTTCAGCTTTTGCCCAATCAGTGGCTGCTTTTAAAATATCCATAACGTTAAGATTTTAGATGATCTAAATTAAAGGTTCCATGTCAAACCAGTAGCCTTTTCGGAAACTTCCCATAACCTCCCGGCTACAGCTTTATCCTTTGCGTGTGGCTCTAATGTACATTCGCCAACCGGCCCCGTCCAGTAGTTACGGCCTGTTGGACCATAAAAGCCTTTTTGATCTAACCCCGGTTCTGTGGCACACATCAATTCAGGGTAGGCACCTTTTTCAGCCGATTGCACCAATGGAGACAACTTCATCAGTTGCCAAACGAAGCGCGTCATTAAACTACCGCTGGTTCTAATAAGAGAAGTAGCCGAAGCACCTGGGTGACAGGCATAAACTTTTACTTCCGTCTTTCCGGCCTTTTCCAATCTATCTTGTAATTCATAAACTGTCATGATCTGAGCCAATTTACTTTGGCTATAAACTCCATTAGCACTGTAGTTCTTATCCCAGTTCATATTGTCAAATTGTATGGTTTTAATACCCTGGTTATAGCCCATACTTCCTACTGTTACAATACGTCCTTTCGATTCTTCAATGCGTGGGTAAAGCAGCGTTTGTAGTAAAAAATTACCGTAGTGATTTACGCCCAATTGACTTTCAAACCCATCAACGGTAAATGTTTGTTTAGGTACTTGCGCAATGGCAGCGTTACACATCAATGCATCAATGTGTGTAACTTTCTCCAGCACCTCTTCTGCCGCTTTTTTTACAGAAGCCTGTTGCGCCAGATCCATTTGAATATTTACAACATCTACAGCATTTCCAAGCTCTTGTTTCAATGCTTTGATGGTTTCTTCAGACTTTTTAGGGTTACGGTTGAGCATCACCACTTTTGCACCTTTGGACAACAGGATCCGCGAAGCTTCAAATCCCGTACCGCTTGTGGTACCTGTGATAACAAATGTTTTGCCACTTAAATCCTTTATTCTATCGGGAGTCCAGCCTTCTTTACCAAATTTTGTATTCATCTTTATTTGTATTTAGATGATACAAAGGTCCATATAGACCATCATTGGGGACTTATACACAATTTCGAATGATGTATACTTTTTGGTTTTCTTTAATATAATACACAACTAGCTGATATTGATGCTCCTTAAATTGAAATTCGGAGAGGAACTACTTGCCATATTTAACCATCACTCTATCAAGGGACTTTCGTTCTAATTTAGGAACATACGTTTCAGGATGTGGATGCCCAACCGGAATAACCAAGAACGGGCGCTCATTCTCAGGGCGTTTTAAGATTGACATCAGGAAATTCATTGGGCTGGGTGTGTGGGTAAGTGCCGCCAACCCGGCATGATGAATCGCTGCTAATAAAAATCCACAGGCAAGACCAACCGATTCATTCACATAATAATTGGTTCGCTTAGTTCCGTCAGGAAGAAGATCGTATGCCTTTTTGAAAACAATAATCAGGTAGGGTGCAGTTTCAAGAAATGGTTTTTGCCAGTCGGTTTGCAAATGCTTTAAATCTTCCAACCATTCTTCGCTCATGCGGTTGTCATAACTTTCTTTTTCTTCTTTTTCGGCTGCAATTCGAATTTCTTTTTTGATAGAAGGATCGGTAACCACGCAAAATGTCCAGGGTTGCTTATGCGCACCGGATGGGGCAGTGGAAGCCGCTTTGATAATGTTTTCAATAACTGAATATGGAAGTTCTTTGTCAGAGAAATCACGAACCGTTCTTCTTTTATCAATCCAATGAAAAAACTCTTCACTTCGGGTAATCATTTCTTCTGGAGAATACGTCTCTCTAGTATAAGAAACGAAGGGATAGCCATTGATGAGGTGTATTTCGGAAGCCATATGTTTATCCTATAAAGTAAAGAATGACAGCTGAATGAAAATGCAAGTGGTCTGACAAATTGAATTGAAATTACTTTTTTAGGTGCCTGCTTTTTAAGACAGCAACTACTTCCTTCAACGAAAATCCTTTGGCGGCCAATAAAACCTGATAGTGATACATAAGGTCAGCGGCTTCGCCCAGAAAAAGTTCTTTATTGTTATCCTTGGCTTCAATCACAAGTTCTACCGCTTCTTCACCTACTTTTTGAGCCACTTTATTTATTCCTGAATTTAATAATTGATTGGTGTACGATCCTTCCTTGGGATTATTTTTCCGTTCCTGAATGATGGTTTCTAAAAAGTTTATACCCAGCTCTTCATTCTTTTCATTAAAACAGGTATCCGCTCCGGTATGACAGGAAGGGCCGGTTGGATTTACTTTAAAAAGCAATGTATCGTTATCGCAATCTGCAGTTACATCAAGAAGGTTTAAAAAATTTCCAGAAGTTTCGCCTTTAGTCCACAACCGTTTCTTTGTTCTGCTAAAGAAAGTCAGTCGTTTTTCTGAAAGAGTTTTAGTTAAGGCCTCTTCATTCATATATCCCAACATCAGAACTACTCTGGTGTTTGCATCTTGCACGATACAAGGAATGAGCCCTTCCGATTTTTTAAAATCTAACTTTGTAATGTCTATCATATTTCGCTATTAAAGGCGGACAGTGACTTGATTGGTGTTCAAATAATTCTTTAAATCAGGAATACTCAATTCACCAAAATGGAAGAGAGATGCGGCTAGTGCAGCATCCGCTTTACCTAACACAAAGGCCTCCAAAAAATGTTGTGTGTTTCCTGCACCCCCTGATGCAATCACGGGTATTTTTAAAAGTTCATGTAGCTTGGAAAGGGGATCAATGGCAAACCCTTGTTTGGTTCCATCGTTATCCATACTTGTAAACAAAATTTCTCCAGCTCCGCGCTCCTGACCTTCTTTAGTCCATGAGAATAACTTCTTTTCTGTTGGCTTACTTCCTCCATGCGTATGAATGATCCATTGATTTTGAATCTTTCGGGCATCTGCAGCCAGCACCACGAATTGCGAGCCAAATGCTTTTGCTAATTCATCGATGAGTTGCGGATTTCGGACGGCAGCAGAGTTTATACTAACCTTATCAGCTCCGGCTTCTAATAACGGGGCAACATCGGCTACACTGCTAATTCCACCGCCCACTGTAAAGGGTATATTAACGTGCGCTGCAATTTGCTTCACTAACTCAACAAAGGTTTTCCGATTTTCGTTGGTTGCTGAGATGTCCAGAAAGACTAATTCATCGGCACCCTGTGCTGCATAGGAAGCACCTAACTCAACAGGATCACCGGCATCGCGGATGTTGATAAAGTTAACACCTTTAACGGTGCGGCCATTTTTTATGTCCAAACAAGGAATAATTCGTTTTGTAAGCACAACTTTCGATTAAGAATTCTGAAATGCTTTTAGCTCTTCCAATTTGAGGTGCCCCTCATAAATCGCCTTGCCAATGATTGCACCATACACTTTAGCATACTTTAATTCATGCAAATCATCAATTGAACTTACACCACCACTCGCTACTATTTTTATGTTGGGGTATCGCTTCACGAGTTTTTTATATAACCCAATGTTTGGTCCTTGCATCATCCCATCAGTGCCAATGTCTGTACAGGTGAGAAACTCTAAGCCTAAATTTTCATACTTAGAAACGAGGTCGAATAACCGAAGGGATGTTTCTTCTAACCAGCCATTGATAGAAATGTAATCACCTTTTACATCAGCACTTAGTACGAAGTTCTCAGCACCATATTTCTTAAGCCAATCAGAAAAAATATCAGGTTCCTTAACGGCAAGACTTCCTATGTTAATTTGATGAACGCCTAGTTCCAGCAGTTGCTCAACTTCCGCTTCAGTTTTTACACCACCACCAAAGTCCACGCTCAGGGCAGTCTTTTCCTGAATCTCTCGCACCACGTCCCAGTTTACAACCTTCCCTTTCTTTGCACCATCTAAGTCCACTAAATGTAAACAATCTAAATCGGCATCTTGAAATTCAAGGGCAACCTCTACGGGATCTTCACGATACACTTTTTTCTTTCCATAATCTCCTTGGGTAAGCCTCACGCACTTGCCATCAATAATATCAATTGCAGGAATGATTCGCATTGGATTTACTTATCAGATTAAACATTTAAAAAACACTGTAATACTTTTTCGCCCACCTTTGCCGATTTCTCGGGGTGGAATTGCACAGCATAGAAATTATCCTTTTTCATTGCCGAACTAAACGGGTGAATATAATCAGTAATGGCTGATGTATGCGTGTTAACAGGCACATAGTAACTATGTACGAAGTAAACGAATTGTCCGTCAAGGGTAGAATCTAACCAGCTATTTTTAACGGACAAAGAATTCCAACCCATATGGGGTACTTTTTCTTTCGCTTGTGGGATGAAAAGTTTAACAGGCTCGTTAAAAATCCCCAAACAAGGCGTGTCATTTTCTTCGGAGTGAGCGCACATCAATTGCATACCGAGGCAAATCCCCAATACGGGTTGTTTTAATTCTCTTATTACTTTATCAAGGTTAGTTTTCCTTAAATAGTTCATGGTAGAGTTAGCTTCTCCAACACCCGGGAAAATAACTTTATCAGCAGTTTGAATTTGCTCCACATCGTCTGTGAGGTTGAATTCTATTCCCAATCGCTCCAGCGCAAATGCTACTGAGCGAATATTTCCTGCATTGTATTTAATAACTACTACTTTCATCCTTGTTTCTATTCTAAAGCGTGCCCTTCGTGCTTGGTAATCGGTCATTAAAAGGATCTTTGCGGACAGCCATTTTAGTTGCTTTCGCGAAAGCTTTAAAGATGGCTTCAATTTTATGATGCTCATTATCGCCTTCGGCCCTTATATTAAGATTACATTTTGCGGCATCTGAGAATGATTTAAAAAAATGCAAAAACATTTCGGTTGGCATCTCGCCAATCTTCTCACGTTTAAATTCCGCTTCCCATACTAACCACGGTCGACCACCAAAATCAATGGCCACCTGAGCCAGGCAATCATCCATTGGCAAACAGAAACCATAACGTTCGATGCCACGCTTATCACCTAAAGCTTTGTAAAATGCTTCGCCTAAGGCAAGCGCTGTATCTTCAATGGTGTGGTGTTCGTCAATATGAAGATCACCTTTTACGTTTATATCGAGATCAATCAAGCCATGGCGTGACAATTGATCCAACATATGATCATAAAACCCAAGGCCTGTTTTAATAGATGATTGACCCGTGCCAGATAAATTAACCAAAATCGAGATATCTGTTTCTTTTGTTTTGCGGTGAACCTCTGCTGTTCGTTTGGGTAGCACTGCTTCATAAATGCTTTTCCAATCTGAGGTTAATAAAGCACAGGTATTGGAAAGATTTTTTTCTATCAATCTTTCTTTTAAGCTTCCATCATTTAATAGAATTCCTTTAGCGCCAAGATTTTTAGCTAATTCAATATCGGTTACCCGATCACCAATTACGAATGAATTTTTTAAGTCATACTCATCGGTAAGAAATTCGGTAAGCATTCCAATTCCTGGTTTGCGGGTAGGTTTGTTTTCATGAGGCATGGATCGATCAACGTGAATCGATTTAAAAACAATTCCTTCACTCGCCATGGTATTGATCACCATATTTTGCACGGGCCAAAAGGTTTCCTCAGGAAAACTTGCAGAGCCTAATCCATCCTGATTTGTTACCATCACCAGTTCATAGTCTGTTTCGCGAGCAATTTTTCCGAGCCATGTGAACACTCCTGGTATGAATACCAATTTATTCAAACTGTCAAGCTGCGGGTCTTCTGCTGGCTCCGCTATCATTGTTCCATCACGATCTATAAAAAGTACTTTCTTCATAACAGATTCAATTGATTAATAAGCTCTTTGTTTTCGGCAGGAGTGCCAACGGTTATCCGTAAACAATCATTGCATAGAATTACATTTGATCGATCACGAACGATTATTCCAATTTCTACTAATTTCTTATAAATAGCTTTTGTATTATCTATTTTAACTAATAAAAAATTAGCGTCCGATGGAAATACTTTTTTTACCATACTGATCTTTGAAAGTTGCTGAGCTAATTCCTTTCTCTCATGTAAAATTTCAGCAACCCATCTATTTTTTCTTTCTAGATGCTTCAATCCCGCTTCTGCCGCTTGTTGCGATAATAAGCTGATATTGTAGGGTGGCTTTATTTTATTCAGTACCTGAACAATTTCTACACTCGCAAAACACATCCCTAACCGAATAGCTGCTAGTCCCCAGGCTTTTGAAAGTGTTTGAAGTACAACCAGATTAGGATATTGTTTTAATAATGGGACGAACCCAGTCTGATTGGTAAAATCGATATAGGCCTCATCAACAATCACTAGGCCGTTAAACAGCGTGATAACCTCCTTTACCTTATCAAATGAAAGTAAGTTGCCCGAAGGATTATTAGGGCTGCAAAGGAAAATCAATTTAGTTTGATCATTGATCGAGGACTTAATACTGTCTAAATCAAGATCAAAGTCAGGCGTAAGCTTAACCGTTTTTATTTCAACGTTATTTACTTCTGCACTCACCGTGTACATACCATAGGTCGGCTGGGGGATGAGTACATTGTCAACACCGGGCTCACAAAAAGCACGAATTAACAAATCGATTGGTTCATCACTTCCGTTACCCAGAAAAATCTGATCCACCGGTGCTTTCTTAATTTCAGAAATCTTCTGTTTTAATGTTAGCTGATGCGGATCAGGATAACGATTATATTCAGAGGAATATGGGTTTTCATTTGCATCCAAATAGATAGAAGCGCTGCCTTGAAAATCATCACGCGCTGATGAGTAAGGTTTAAGTCTCAACACGTTTTTGCGAATCAATTTTTCTAACTCAATCATACCTTATCGTCTAACGCGAACAGCCGCGGCATGCCCTTTTAATTGTTCGGCTTCGGCCATCTCTTCCACAATCGGCCCTAATATATCGAGCCCTGATTTCGAAATTTGCTGCACCGTAATGTATTTGATAAAACTTTCCAACGACACTCCTCCAAATGCTTTCGCAAACCCATTGGTGGGAAGTGTATGATTTGTACCTGAGGCATAGTCACCCGCTGCCTCCGGTGTATATTGCCCAAGAAAAATCGAACCAGCATTTTTAATTTTATCCACTAACTGATCGCAATCAGTTGTGTTAATAATAAGATGCTCGGGTGCAAATTCATTTACAAATTCAATTAAATCATTTTGATTGTTGAAGAGTAAAGAAAGACTGTTGCTCAATGCTTCCTGAGCAAGATCCCTCCTGGGCAGTTCTGTTATTTGTTTCTCTATTTCTATAGCAACTTTATCTGCCAACTCGCCATCCAGTGTGGCAAGCACAACCTGACTATCTGCACCATGCTCGGCCTGCGATAATAAATCGGCAGCAACAAAAGATGGATTCGCATCTTTATCAGCGATCACAAGCACTTCAGAAGGACCTGCCGGCATATCAATGGCAATGCCTTCCTGACTAATCAATTGTTTTGCTTTAGTAACGTATTGATTACCGGGTCCAAAAATTTTACTTACGGACGGAATGCTCTCAGTTCCAAACGCCATAGCAGCAATTGCCTGTGCACCGCCAACCTTATAGATCTTTTTAATTCCAGTGAGTTGTGCGGCAAATAAAATGGCCGGATTAATCTTGCCGCTTTTATCGGGCGGTGTACATAGAATTACTTCTTCGCAGCCAGCTAACCGAGCTGGCACTCCTAGCATTAGTACCGTAGAAAATAATGGTGCCGAACCACCCGGAATATAAATGCCTACTTTTTGAATAGGTGTTGCTTTACGCCAACACATAACGCCCGGCATGGTTTCAATCTTTTCAACACTTCGCTTTTGAGCATCGTGAAAAACTTCAATGTTTTTTGCTGCAGCTAGTATGGCTGACTTTAACGATGTAGAAACTTCTGCAACAGCTTCTTCGATTTCGGTTATGGTTACTTGAAGATTGTTTACTTGAACTTTGTCAAATTGAAATGTAAGTTCTTTTAGCGCTTCGTCTCCTGATTTACGAACGCGATTCAAAATATTTCTTACAGAGCCATCTAAAAAATCGAGTTCAATTTGCGGTCGCTGGCAAAGCGCAGGCCATTGCGATTTAAGTGGATTATTTATGACTTTCATCAGTATGTAAAATTAGGCAATCATTTTTTCAATCGGTATTACCAAAATCCCCTCAGCGCCAAATGACTTGAGTTGGTCAATCTTCTCCCAAAAATCATTTTCATCAACAACAGAATGAAGTGACGACCAACCGGGTCTGCTTAGTGGCATAATGGTGGGGCTCTTCATACCAGGAATTACACTGGTAATTTTTGCAATTGCTTCGTTTGGACAGTTTAGTAGAATATATTTGTTATTCTTCGCAGATTGTACTGCCTGAATCCGGAACAGCAACTGATCTAGTAGTTTCTTCTTTTCGGCTTCAAGCTTTGGGGTAGCAATCATTACGGCCTCAGATTGAAGAACGACTTCGACCTCTTTAAGACCGTTGCTTAATAAGGTACTGCCCGTACTTACCAGATCACAAATCGCATCAGCTAATCCAATCCCAGGAGCTATTTCAACCGAGCCGCTGATTTCGTGGATGCCGGCTTCAATGTTATTCTTCTTTAAAAATTGTTTTACGATAACCGGGTAGGAGGTGGCAATATTTTTTCCTGAAAGGAAGGAAAGTCCGGTATAATTTTCGGAACGAGGGATAGCAATGGACAAGCGACACTTAGCAAAATCAAGTCGCTTTACCAGCTCGTTATCTTTTTGCTTTTCTATCCACACATTTTCGCCTACAATTCCCACATCAGCAACTTTATCTTCAACATATTGTGGAATATCATCATCGCGCAGAAAAAGAATTTCAACAGGAAAGTTGCGAGCTTGAGCTTTTAACTGGTCGCGACCGTTACTGAAATGAAGCCCACTTTCTTTCAATAATTTGAGGGAGTCTTCCTGAAGTCTTCCGGATTTTTGAATGGCAATTCTAAGGACAGTGTTCATTGGTTAAGAATTAGTATAAAACAAAAAAGGCCTACCAGTTGTTTGGCAAGCCTTTTAATTACTTTGAAATATCGTTTAAATCAAAACAAAGACGAGCCACATGGGGTCATGTGATGATGGTGGCCGCGGATGTTTTGAGTGTTGTTCATATTTAGGGCTCAAAGAAAAAGATTACTTCTTAATATTCAAAATTTAAAAAGGGTATTAATCAAAAGAAAATTCAAGCCTGATACCTGTTTGGCATTCACACAATTTCAAAATAGACGATTAAAACAAATAACGTGTCCAGCAAATCGAAACGGGCCTTTTTTGTGGACTGGATTAACTCTGATTATTCAAAGGCGTCAACTATTTCCTTCGCTTGTTTAAGCGATAGGCTGCACTCTTTTACCAGATAATTGATTGCCTGAAGTTTTCTGCCATCTTCAAGGAAAGACTTTACCTTTTCTATAACAGAATGTGCTAATGCGGGGTCTTTTGGTTCCATAGTTATAATTGATCTCTCAGATACTTTATTGCATCAATCTTTTGCCCTTGAGTGATTAAGTCTCTTATTTTATCTTTTACTTGCTGGTTGAGCAGCGCTAAAATTAAAGATTTATTCTATAACTAATACTCAATTTAAAGGTTAAATAGGAGGTAATGAAAAAACTGATTCTAATCTTACTGTTGATCGGTTGCACTGATTCAAAGGAGGCAAAACTTCAACAGTTTTTGTTGAAGGGTAATCTTGCTTTAAAAGAAGGCAATTATGATCAGGCGAGCTATTACTACGGTGAGGCGGTTAAAGTTGACAATTGTTTTGCGGATGCCTGGAATAACTTAGGTACAGTTTATTTTGAGCAACAGCGGTTTGATCTTGCCATACAGAATTATGACAAGGCACTTGGGTGTAAACCTGATTTTCTGCCTGCCATTTTTAATCATGCCAATACAAGTTATGAACTGAAAGAGTACTACAAAGCGCTGGACGATCTTGATAAAATTATAAAAGTAAAGCCCGACACCGCTCTCGTTTATTTTACTCAAGGGCTGGTTTACACCAAAATGCGAGAGTTTGATAAAGCACTCGCTTCCTTTGATCGGGCCATTACCATTGATAAAACCAATATGGATTATCATGTGAATCATGCCACGGTACAATATTATCGCAAGAATTATGATGTAGCTCAGGAAGAATTATCCAAAGCCAGTTTACAAAAACCGGAAGAACCCAACATTTACAATACGCTGGCCATGATTGAAACGGAACGTTCAAATTATCCGGAAGCGCTCAGACTTATTGAGAAATCTTTAAATCTTTCACCACGGCAACCCTATTTTCTTAACAACCGAGGCTTCATTTATTTAAGCATGAATGAACTAGAAAAAGCTGAACAAGATATTAACGACAGCATAGGCTTAGATCCATACAATGCATGGGCCTATCGCAACAAGGGAATTCTCTATTTAATTCGTAAGGATTATAAATCTGCCGAAAGGTTATTGAAGCAAGCATTGGACATGGATCCCTTTGTAGATAAGATTTATTTCTATTTGGGAATGGCTTACCTGAATGATGGTAATTCTGGTCTTGCTTGTGTATCGTTCAAAAAATCGGAGGAACGAGGTGATCGCATGCTTACTGCTGAACAGATTAAACAATGCAATAAGAAATAATCCTTAAGGTATTTTGTAATCCAGCGATGCGTCATCAATTATTAATACCCAATCCATTCCCTTTTTGGGTGGAGTAAATGTGGTCACGCTTTTATTGTAGATAGGTTTTTCAATGATTGACTTACCCGTTCTGGGATCAAACCAGGTAATGATTTTATTATCGCCCGATAGTTTACTAATATTGATCGATACCGGTTTGTTCTGTGGAAGATAAATGAAGGCATAGGTACCCTTCTCATCGCGGGTGGCGATTATTATATCTTTATAATTAGTGCCGGCCTCTGATGCAATCAGACTTTGATCCGCAATACGCGAGAAGTATGGGCGGGATAACATGAGTTTCTTAAGGTATTGCATTTGATTGGCACCCTCGGCCTTAGCTGCTTTTTGCCAACCAATTAATGTGTCGCCAATATTAACCGGTGGATTCAATTCAGTATTCAAAAATTGCCAGATTTGATGATGACCATACGTAACTCCGCACGCCCCTGCAAAAACAGAGCGATAGATTCGGGCACGAACATCATAGTCATTAAAGTATCCACGTTCCTCGCGGCTCCATTTACCATCCCATGGATTAACCGGGTGATCTTCATAACACGGCTCCATATCCAACGTAGGTTTTTGTGGCTTCATCGCTAAGTCACGTTTCACCCAATTCCAGGCATCTGCTTCGCGCGATCCATGCCCGGATTGAAAGGCATTCATATCTAGCCAGGGTTCATCATGTATGAAAGAAGTAGTTGAGAATGATCCACCAGCAGGATGATAGGTGATAAATGCATCAGTGCCTAGCACTGACTCAATGCCCTTCGCCATGGCTCGCCAAATCGCTCGGTCATCAAATTCTTTTTCTTCGCCATTAAACTTCCCTTTATAGGTTGCTGGGCGATCGCCCCCTAAAATCCAGATAATATTCCAGTTGTTTGCATAACGCTTTGCTAAAGTGGCGGCATATACTTCTGCATTAGCTTCATTAAAGATGATGGGTCCATCGCCCCACAAATGCGCAACCTTATCACCCCAGGTTGGCAGCAAGCCTATGTACATTCCTTTATCAGCAATTCTATTGATAATGAAATCAACGTGATCCCAATAATCGTATTCATCGCTATTAGCAGGATTAGCACCCGGTGTAACTGCCAATCGGGTAGGGTCTTCTTCTATCAAAGGCAAATCTCCATATCGATTAGGTTGGCGAATGCCGTTAAACTCGGCAAGGGCTACTGCTTGAATGACATTAAATCCTTGTTGTTTTCGGATCTCTAAAAATTCTTCTGCCTCTTCGCGTGTCATGCGATGGAATAATTCCCAATCTGTATCGCCAAGCCAAAAGAAAGGCTTTCCTTCGGTAGTCATCAGGTATCGCTGATCGATACTAACCCGAATCTGTGCAAACGATTTTCCTGAAAGCAAAAAGATAAGAATGATAAAGAAGTATCGCATAAATTTGATTTTAATTGACTCGCGTTATCCAAAGTACAAAAATCCTATCGTTCTTAGTGGATTAATTCGATGATCGTATTTAATGAAACTTGATTACAAACTGCTTTCCGATAGATTGAAAAACCCATTGCCGGGATCGGCCGCACATGAACCCCTGCGGGCTGTTCCTACTGGATTGATAAAACCGCGATTTGAACATCGATCGCCACCTAAGCCGGGAAGTGTGCTTATTTTACTCTACGAAGAAAAAGGCAGGCTTATGTTTCCACTCACTAAACGCCCGGATTATATGGGTACGCATGGTGGACAAATTAGTTTGCCAGGGGGAAAGGCAGAGCCCGGAGAAAATAGAATCGAAACTGCCTTACGGGAAGCTGAAGAAGAGATTGGTATTCCATCATCGGAAGTGGAGGTACTTGGCTCGTTGTCAGAATTTTTTGTAATCCCTAGTAATTTTTTAGTCACCCCTGTGGTGGGCTATTTAAAGTCAAGCCCTGCCTTTAAGCCAGACTCGAAAGAAGTTAAGAAGATACTAATTGCTTCAATAGATGACCTGTTACAGGCTGATGCTGTGCGAACTAAAGAAATTATGGCCGCTAACATGTTCCCCATGATGGCACCGCACTTCGAAATTGAAAACGAAATTGTGTGGGGCGCAACAGCCATGATGCTGAATGAATTCAGAACCGTAATTCAGGAACTTGTAGCGTGATATTAGAGACTGGATTCTCGTTACCTGATCCTAGATTCTTGCTAGTATCTAGGATCAAGAATCCTCTTAGCGCTTCAAGCTCAACTTACGTTGAATAAAATCGGTAAACCGATATTTTGCTATGCTATCTTGTGATAAATACTTGGCACCCCGAATATAGTCTATACAGTCATTGCTTCCGCAGTCGCATTTAAAGGGTTGATTCATATCCCATTCTGCAGATGGATAGAAAAATGTAAACTCTTCACCTTCTGCAATCTCTTTTACGCAAACAAACTGCATGCTGGTGGTATCAAAAAAGCAATTAGGGTCGCAGCTGTGATTGGCGCAGGCAAGGCAATCGGGAAATAATTCAATGTGCTCGGTCTCGCCAACCTGAACGGTTAAATAAGTAGGAGTTGATTGAACAGATTTGGCTAGAAAATCCATAATCACTTCACCTTTTTGAAAAAACTTCCTCGAAAAAAGAGACCTGTTTCCTGTGATCGGATCGATGCGAATCTCGGCACTTTCGGTTTGATCAATGTCAATAAGGGCTTCAATAGAACTCATGGTTTTAGTGGTTGTAGTGGTTAATATTTAAAGAGTTTAAAAAATAATGAACAAGGTATTAATTAATTGCTAATTCAATAGAATCTAAGTCATTAAATTCTTATATTTTTAAAAAGCAAGTATGTCTTTAAAAGAATGGATCAACTGGTATCATTTGAGTTAAAAGAAAAATTCTTATTGGTGATTGGTCATGGAAAGAGGGATAGTTTCTCGTCAATGGCTGAGGCCTCAAACTTGATCTATGATAAAATTGTTGAAACCAACAGTCAGTATCTTTTAGTGGATTACAGGAAACTTCAGATCAACGTCAATCTTACTGAAGCTTTTAACATCGTTAAACGATATGAAAGCACTATTCCAGACTTAAAAAAAGTAATAATTGCTGCTGTCTTTGATTATCACGGGCGTGCCTTTGCTGGTTATTGGAAGGAGATAAGTAGCAAACGGGGGTTTTCTATTACGATTTTTGAAGATGTAGATGCTGCTGAACAATGGCTTGTTGACCAAATGGAACATTGATCTTATATCTTGAGTTATAATGAATACTTCAGGTTCCCTCGTTCGAATCACGCCTCAAGACGATGTGGGAATTGTAAGTAGTCCAAAAAGGATTGAACCAAGGCGCCAAGCTGAGTGGCTGAGTTAGAAAGTATAATTACGAATAATTGATAGGATTTCTACTTGCTAATCAAATACAGACAAGCCGGTTTAGGAACCGAAATTTTATTGTGTGTCTCTGTTAGTAATCCTGTTTGCTTATCGCGCTTAAATACAATAATCTCATTGGAAAGCATGTTCCCAACTAGTAGAAAATTTCCGGTCTGATCGATAGCAAAATTTCTCGGGTGATTGCCTAACGTAGATTGATTGTCAACGAAAGTAAGAATCCCGGTTGTTGGGTTAATCGAAAAAATAGAAATGGTATTCTCCTTGGCTCTGTTTGAAGCATATAGGAATTTTCCGTCAGGCGAAATATGAATATCGGCACTACCGAAAGGGCCTTCCATAGAAGCATCATGGGTTGCAATGCGTTGAATGGAAGTTAGTTTCCCTTTGTTATATGAATAGGTGGAAACAGTTCCACTTAATTCTTCAATGCAGTACCCAAACTTTTTATTGGAATGAAACACAAAATGACGTGGCCCACTTCCCGGTACGGTGCTTACATCACCCGAAGGATTTCTCTTAAAACTCTGATTTTTTCCGGTTATTGAATAACTCCAGATCTTGTCGGAGCCTAAGTCCGTCAGGAAAACAAAATCATGATTGGGTGAGAATACAGCTGCGTGAATGTGAGGTGAGTCTTGTCTGCCTTTGATAATACTTTTTCCAGTAAACTGAAAAGTTGTATCCGATTCTAATGAACCATCTTTCTTTACGCGAATAACAGATGCACTGCCTCCTGAATAGTTGGCGTTAACTAACAATTTTCCTGATTTATGTAAAGCCAGGTAAGCTGGATTATCTCCACCACTGGGAACCTTATTCAGGGAGGTTAAATTTCCATCGTTAAATCCAAAAGCAGTTATGCTTCCGCTGTTTGGAATTTGAGTTTCGCTACAGGCGTAAATAAATTTTCCATTCGAAGAGAGAGTTAAGAAAGAAGGGTTCGTAATGCCTTCTCCATTGCTAATAAAGGCAAGATCACCAGTAACGTTATTGAAGCTATAGACATAGATTCCTTTATCAGGTTTTGCTTCGGTGTACGTTCCAATAATAAGATAACTTTCCTGGGCGCGGGTAGTTGACGATGCAAAAGCCATTAATACAAGGATAAGTATATTTCTTCTCAACATGTGAATGTCTATTTTTTAAAGGTCAATTTCTGGGCATTCTTTTGTGCTTTTAGCGCAAGCTCTGTGGCTAGAAAACAGTGGTCTTGTGTCATGGCGGTTTCTGTTCTATTCACAATATCATTTACAAGTTGTTCGCCATAGGGGAGTTCTACTTTTGAGCAATCGATATAACGGGTCTCTTTATTATCAACCAAAAATAAATGACTGCCACCTTCGCGACCACCAATATCCGTATTTTTTCTGATCTCAATAAATCCCTCGGTGCCAAGAATTGTTAGCCGACCATCGCCCCAGGTATTAAGTCCATCGGGTGTAAACCAATCTACTCTAATATAGCCCGTGCCATTATTCCCACGCATGGTGGCATCTCCAAAATCTTCAAAGAGGGGATAGTTTGGATAATGAACGTTTCCAACTTGTGAAGAAATTACTTCAGCTTGTGTGGAACCTGTGAAGTATAAAAATTGATCGAACTGATGCGAAGCTATATCGCAAATAATGCCGCCAAATTTTGCTTTATCAAAGAACCAATCAGGGCGCGACTTAATATTCATTCGGTGCGGACCGAGGCCAATAGTTTGAATAACGTTTCCGATGGCACCCGCTTTTACCAATTCTCCTGCCTTTACGGTTGCCCGGTTTTCAAAACGTTCGCTGTACATAATGGAATAGATTCGCTTGGTTTCTTTTTGAACCTTGCGCACTTCAGCCAGTTGCTTTAATGTAATGATGCCAGGCTTATCGCTCATGTAGTCTTTGCCGTGCTTCATGGCCTCAATACCAATAGGAGCGCGGTCGATTGGAATTGCCGCACTTACAATTAATTGAATGGAGTTGTCTTCAAAAATTTCTTTATCACTTTTTGCCAGCTTGGCATTTGGATAACGTTTGGCAAATGCTTCTGCTAAATCCTGCTCCTTGGCATAGAAGGCTACTAACTCACCACCACCTCGAATAAGTGCGCCCACCTGACTATAAATGTGCCCATGATTAAGTCCAATTACTGAAAATCGAATGGCGGCTTTTATGCCCGATTTAACTGACTCTCGCTTTGTGTCGTATGATTCCATTCGGATTGATCCAAAGCTCTCGGGTATAGTTGCTGCTGCTAATCCTGCTGTGGTAGCGAGTGAATATTTAAGGAAGTTGCGTCTGTTGTTACTTTTCATAACAGATCGAAATTTATGTCAATTATAAGACGATAATTGAGCGTTGTTCCCCCACAGGGCGTAAAAAAGAAAAGCGCCCTAAAGCGCTTTTCTAAATGGAACTCGGTAAGAATTATCTTCTGCGTTTCGCAGGCTTCTTAGCCACTTTCTTTTTGGTTGCTTTTTTCTTTGTAGCCACTACTTTCTTTACAACCTTTTTCTTCGCAGCTTTTTTAGCAACCTTCTTTACTTTCTTGGCCACTTTTTTAGCGCTGCTCTTTTTTACTGGTTTAGCTTTCTTTACCACTTTTTTCTTCACAGCACTTTTCTTAGCAACTTTCTTCACTACCTTTTTGGCTGCCTTCTTTTTGGCAACCGGCTTAGTAACTTTCTTCACTACTTTTTTAGCAGGAGCCGTTGAAGTCTTGGTGGCCGCCTTGCTTGCGGCAATTTGTTTTGCCATTAAGTTTAGTGCCGATCCGGCTTTGAACCAACCAATCTGTCCAGCATTGTAAGTATGATTAACCTTGATGGTGTCTTTGGTTCCATCACGGTGGTTTAACACCAACGTCAATTGCTTATCCGGTGCGAACGAAGTAAGGTCAACAAAGTCAATGCTGTCATCTTCCTGGAATTTGTTGTAGTCAGCTTCGTTGGCAAACGTAATGGCCAGCATGCCTTGCTTCTTCAAATTGGTTTCGTGAATACGCGCAAATGATTTCACCAAAATAGCCTTAATGCCTAAGTGCCGTGGTTGCATCGCAGCATGCTCGCGTGAAGAACCTTCTCCATAGTTATGATCGCCCACAACAATGGAAGAGATACCTGCGGCTTTATAGGCGCGCTGCGTTGCAGGAACAGGTCCATGAACTCCGGTTAGTTGATTCTTAACACTATCCGTTTTTTCATTAAAGAAATTGGTTGCTCCGGTTAGTGTGTTGTCTGAAATATTATCAAGATGTCCGCGGAAGCGTAACCATGGACCAGCCATTGAAATGTGATCGGTAGTACATTTTCCTTTAGCTTTGATCAAAAGTTTTAACCCTGTCCAGTTCTTGCCATCCCATGGTGCAAACGGACTCAATGCCTGCAAGCGTTTTGAGTTCGGGTCAATGCTCACCTGAACTTTGCTTCCATCTTTTGCAGGAGCAAGGTATCCAGGATCTTTTACGTCAAATCCCATTGGTGGGAATTCAACACCTTTTGGTTCATCTAATTTAACAGCTTGACCATCTTCATTGATAAGCGTATCGGTTAACGGATTAAACATAAGATCACCCGCAATGGCAAATGCTGTTGTTATTTCCGGAGAAGCAACAAAGGCATGTGTATTTGGATTGCCGTCATTGCGCTTGGCAAAGTTTCTATTGAATGAAGTGATGATAGAATTTTTACGATTAGGATCATTTGTATGACGTGACCACTGTCCAATGCAAGGGCCACACGCATTCGCCATGACAACACCACCCATTTTGCCGAATGTTTCCAGGAAGCCATCGCGTTCAACAGTATAGCGAACCAGTTCAGAGCCTGGGGTAATTGTAAACTCAGCTTTTGCCTTTAGATTTTTATCAATTGCCTGCTGAGCAAGTGACGCTGAACGACTAATATCTTCATAAGAAGAATTGGTACAAGAACCTATCAACCCTACTTCAAGACGTGGAGGCCAGTTGTTGGCTTTTACTTCGGCAGCAAATTGAGAAATTGGAATAGCACGATCTGGAGTGAAAGGTCCGTTAACGTGAGGCTCAAGGGTCGATAAATTGATTTCGATAACTTCATCAAAATACTTTTCAGGATTGGCATACACTTCCGGGTCGCCAGTCAAATGTTCCTTAACCTTATCGGCAAGGGCAGCAACTTCAGCACGTTTTGTTCCGCGAAGATAATCGGCCATTTTCTCATCGTATCCGAATGTTGAAGTGGTAGCACCAATCTCAGCACCCATGTTACAAATTGTGCCTTTACCGGTAGCCGATAAAGTCTCAGCGCCTGGCCCGAAATATTCAACAATAGCACCCGTTCCTCCTTTTACAGTAAGGATACCCGCTACTTTTAAGATTACATCTTTTGATGCTGTCCAGCCACTTAGTTTTCCGGTAAGTTTTATACCAATCAACTTGGGAAATTTCAATTCCCACGGCATGCCCGACATCACATCCACAGCATCGGCACCACCTACACCAATGGCCACCATACCCAACCCTCCCGCATTTACTGTGTGTGAGTCTGTACCAATCATCATTCCGCCTGGGAATGCATAGTTTTCAATCACCACCTGGTGGATGATACCCGCGCCTGGTTTCCAGAAACCAATACCATATTTGTTTGAAACGGATTCAAGGAAATTAAATACTTCTCCGCTTGCCGTAACAGAATCTTTTAAATCTTTCTTGGCACCGTCCTTAGCGAGGATCAAGTGATCACAGTGCACCGTAGACGGTACGAGCACTTTTGGTATACCCCCCGACATGAATTGCAGCAAGGCCATTTGTGCCGTAGCATCTTGCATGGCTACACGATCTGGAGCAAAATCAACATACGATTTACCTCTTCCAAAAGCCTCAAGCTTTTGGCTGCTGTGGAGGTGAGCATAAAGGATTTTTTCAGAGAGGGTAAGTGGTTTTCCAACTACTTTTCTTGCTTTCGCAATACGGCCCGGCATGGCTGCGTAGTGAGCCTTAATCATGTCTAAGTCAAATACCATAATCGTTATTTTTCGATGTTTTAGGAGGTGCTAAGGTAGATAGTATTGAGTCGATAGTCAAGGTGTTTAGCCCTGAGTATTTAGTCCTTAGTCTTGAATAGATAGATGCAGACAGCAGAATGCAGTCTCGAGCAACGAGCATCTCGTAACAATAATCCAGTACTTACTTGCTATTGATGTAATTCAGGAACTCACGTTTAGTGTTTTCATCGGCAAACCGACCACCAAAAAAGGCTGTACCTGTCTTACTGTTTGTATCGCCAACTCCGCGCGAAGCAACACACATGTGGTTAGCGTCCATCACAACACCCACATGTTCGGTACCTAAAATACGTTGTAGCTCTTTGCCAATCTGAACGGTTAATCGTTCTTGCACTTGTGGCCTTTTTGCAAAGTATTGCACGATGCGATTGATTTTGGAAAGGCCAATTACTTTGCCGCCCGAGAAGTATGCAACATGGGCTTTACCATAGATGGGGACAAAGTGATGTTCGCAATGCGAATAGAATGTAATATCCTTCTCTACCAGCATTTGATCATACTTGTACTTGTTTTCAAAGAGCTTGGCTACTGGTCTGTTTTTAGGATTGAGACCACTGAAAACTTCCTTAACATACATTTTAGCAACTCTCCGTGGGGTGCCTTGAAGGCTATCATCCGTCAAATCAAGGCCCAGTATTTCCATGATCTCGCGAAAGCGCTTTTCAATTTGCTCAACCTTTTCGTCATCACTTAACGCAAATGCATCTTCGCGTAGGGGAGTATTCCACGAGGTGAGGATGTGGTCATCATCAAACTCCTCATCCAATGGTTTAATGGGCCGGATATTCAACGAAATTTCTTTCTGTCTCATACAATTTCACTTTAAGGTCGTACGCGTTATCAATATGCTGCCTCAATATCCGCCAGATCACGACCGCAATATTTTCTGCTGTTGGATTCAGGTTTTTAAAGTAGGGAGTATCTAAGTTAAGATTTTTATGATCAAAATTCTTGAGAACGTGCTCTTTGATTAGGTCGCTGAGCACCTTCATATCAAATACATAACCCGTTTCAGGGTCGGGTGTTCCAATTAACGTCACAATTATTTCATAATTATGACCATGATAGTTGGGGTTGTTACACTTGCCAAATACACTATCATTTTTTTCGTTTGTCCAGGCTGGGTTGAACAATCGATGGGCAGCATTAAAATGTTCCTTGCGGGAAACGGCTATCTTCATAAATTACTTCTATAAACCATTTAGAGTTGAAATGGTTCAAAACAAAATGACTGCTTTCTCAATCCTGTTTAGAAAGTTGAAATGGATCGGTCGTGAAAATCGAATGTAGGCATGGTTAATCCTAAGAATACTTCGTGCGTAAGAAAGTTTGTAGGCACCGATTTTCCGGTTGGAATTTCAAAGGTATATCCAATCCTGAGTTTATCCCCTAGTTTAGCCTGAAGTTGTAGACCTACTGAGTTAAAATTTCGAGCGAATGCACCCACTGTATATTTTTCGTTAAAGTTTAAATTGAAATTAAGATCAACAGAAACGGGCGAACCTTTCACACCTCTTAAAAGAACTGCAGGTTTTAATCGAATATTCTCGTTTAAGAAATAAACGTACGACCCAAAGACATACAGCGTGCGGTTGTATAGCTGAAAATCCTGAGAGCCAGTGGTATTGGATACACTTATGGTTGTGTTTAACAATCGAGGAATTGAAGCACCAATCAAAAAACGATCGCTTTTTAGTATTGCACCTACACCAAGGTTAGGTTTGGTAACATTTTCCCCTTGAATGAAAGCATCATCTGTTTCATCTTCCAGATTTAAATCTGTGTAATTATTTCTGAAATTTACGAAGCCAGCTTGCATCCCAAAACTAAAAGTCTTCTCATCATCCAACGCTAATTTGTAAGAGAAGGCAGCTTGTAGTTCTGTATTTTTAGCGTTTCCAATCTGGTCTTGAACCACTAATATTCCGGCCCCTACTTTATTATCAACAAGCGAAACATGACTATTAAAATTGAAGGTTTTTGGATTACCTTCAAAACCACCCCATTGGTTTCTGTAGGTAACTGATGCATTGAAATTGTCATTGAGCCCGGCATAGGCAGGGTTAAGAACCATCGGATTATTAATGTATTGCGAATAAAGTGGATCTTGTTGGGAAAAAGCACTCATTCCTAAAAAGCAGAAAAGCAATGTTTGTAAAAATCTCTTCATGTTTTCGTAGTTAGATTAATAGCCAATAGCTCAGGTATAGCTTTTAAAAGTACTATAATTTTGCAAAAAATGCGGCATCGGCTGAATTGAAATTTCTTGCTGATTGAAATCCCTTCCCGACAAATGAAATTTTAAAACTTTTTAAGGGGATTAAAGCCAATTCCCTCGCGATTTGGATCAAATGTTTATAATTGCATTCTTACGATCCATCTATGGATTTTATTTCCCTCATTATTCTATTGCTAGCCGTTGTAACCGCTTTAGCGCAGGTAACTGATCGAATTCGGGTACCCTATGTTGTTATGTTGGTGCTGGCAGGAATTATCATTGGCCTTATTCCTGGCTTGCCATCCGTAACGCTAAATCCAGACATTGTATTTCTGGTTTTCCTTCCGCCTGTATTATATGCTGCAGCGTGGACAACTTCGTGGCCGGATTTCAAGCAATCCATCCGGCCTATATCATTGCTTTCCATTGGCGCAGTGCTATTTACTACAGTATTGGTTGCTTGTGCAGCACATTATTTCATTCCCAATTTTGGTTGGCCCGAAGCATTTGTGCTAGGCGCCATTGTTTCGCCACCCGATGCTGTGGCGGCAACAGCAGCAACTAAAGGTCTGAAATTGCCAAAGCGGATCATAACTATTTTGGAAGGGGAAAGCTTAGTAAATGATGCAACAGGTTTGATTGCTTATCGTTATGCGATTGCGGCAACGGCCTCGGGTTCATTTATATTTTGGTTGGCGGGCATTAACTTTTTTTACGTTGCCGGCCTGGGTATTCTTATTGGTTTGGCGATAGGCTATTTGTTTTTGTGGATCCATAAAATTACACCTAACAATGCAACTACCGATACCACCTTCACCTTACTTACACCTTATACTGCGTATTTGTTGGCAGAAGAGTTTCATGCATCGGGTGTATTGGCCGTGGTGGCTGCAGGTTTGTTCCTTGGCCCGCGTTCGTCAGAAGTTTTTTCTAATCGCACCCGCTTGCAGGCTAATGCAGTTTGGGATACCATGATTTTTATTTTGAATGGAATCATTTTTATTCTTATCGGATTACAACTCCCCATGATTTTAAAAAATATTGAAGGCCACTCGTTAGGTACATTAATTTTCTATGGGTCGTTGATTAGCATGGTAACAGTAGTGGCCCGAATCATATGGGTGTTTCCGGGGACATTTATTCCTCGTTGGCTAAGTAAACAGATCCGCGATAGCGAGCCAGAAACAAATGCACGAGGTGCTACCATTGTGGCCTGGTCTGGCATGCGGGGCATTGTTTCTTTGGCAGCTGCCTTAGCTCTTCCTATTATGATCGATGCGAAGCATGCGTTCCCACATCGGGATATGATTATCTTTTTAACCTTCTGCGTGATTTTTGTGACGCTGGTGATGCAAGGAATGACACTGCGTAAGCTTATTCAATGGTTAGGTGTGCGTGCAGGGAATGAATCGGTGTTGGAGGAAGAGAAAACCCGACTTCAGGTGGCTGCTTCAATTATAGAGCACATTGAAGAAACCTATTCGCTGGGTTTAAGTGATGCAGTGCTGAATCAAATAAAAACGAAGTACGAAATTCGTATTCAACGGATGCGCAAAGATCAAAGTGAGCAAGCAATGACTCAGGAGCAAATCAATGAATTTCATGACATCCAGCAAAAACTATTAGTCCGCGAAAGGGAATTTATTTTGCGTCTGCGAAAAGAAGAAAAGGCCAGCGATGAGGTGATTCGTAAAATCGAATATGAACTCGATCTTGAAGAAGCAAGATTGGAGTTAGAGAGGTAAAATAGAAAGGAGAAACAATCTTCTCCCTTCTATATAAAATTCATTAGGCTTTAAAGTTTACGAAGCCAGATATTTCTGAACTGCGTTTTGTTTCCATGATCCTGCAGTGAAATGACATCATCGCCATGTGAGGTAGGATAATCGTGCAAACCGATGTATTGTGTAAGCCCATTGATTGTAGTGTTATTTTGAATAACAACTCCGTTGTGCAGTACAGTGATACGTGCTGGAGAATCCAATCGGCCATCTGCTTTAAAGCGTGGTGCGGTATACACAATATCGTAAGTATTCCACTCCAGCGGGCCGCGCATAGCATTGACTAGCGGTGCATGATCTTTATAGATGCTTCCCGCTTGTCCATTTCGATAGGTGCGGTTGTTATATGAATCTAGTATTTGAAGTTCGTAGCGATTTTGAAAAAATACACCACTGTTTCCACGACCTTGCCCTGCACTTTCTACAACATCAGGGGCACTGAATTCAATGTGCAATTGGCAATCCCCGAAAGGCAATTTAGTTTGGATACCACCCGAACCAGGCACAACTTCAAGATGGTCGTTATCCACAATTTTCCAAGGGGCAGGCTTCGTAATATCTTTTTGACTTACCCATTGATCAAGATTTTTACCATCAAATAAAATGATTGCATCAGACGGGGCATCGCCTAGCTTTTTAGCGGGAGTAATAACCTTTACCTCAGGTTCCCAGATTTCTGTCATTTCAGGTTTCATGGGCATAGGCGAAACAGCAGGCGGAGTGCTAGGGTAACCTTGCTGAGCCAAAGAGTAAGTAACAGAAAACACTGTGACAACTATAAGGTAGAACCACTTTGCTTTGGATTTCATAGGCGTAAAAGATTAGATTAATAGATAATTAAACATAAATAAAAAAGAGCAATTTTTTGGATAGACTATAGGTTCGGTTACAATCAAGTGACAGCGGTTATTTCAGCTACTAAAACCTTGCCAATGCCAATTTAGAAACAGTCTCACCAATTGCTAATGATGACGTGGCTGCAGGTGAGGGGGCATTGCAAACATTGATCACCTTCTTCTCTTCAAGAATCATAAAGTCATCGACTAAACCACCTTGGCGGTCGCAGGCTTGCGCACGAACGCCAGCGCCACCGGGGGCTAAATCACTTTCTACAATTTCAGGAATTAATTTCTGAAGGGCTTTGGTAAAGGCGGCTTTTGAGAGCGAACGATACATTTCACCAAAACCGGTTTGCCAGTATTTTGCAGCCACCTTTTGAAAACCCGGCCAAGCCAGCGTTTCACCCAGTTCACGAAGATTTATATCTGACTTTTTATAACCCTCGCGCTTAAATGCCAGTACTGCATTTGGTCCTGCTTCAACACCACCTTTGGCCATGCGGGTAAAGTGCACACCCAGGAAAGGAAAGTTTGGATCGGGTACTGGATAGATTAGATTCTTAACCAAATACTCTTTATCCTTTCTTAGCTTGTAATACTCGCCACGAAAAGGAATAATTTTTACATTAAGATCAGGCACCGTCATTCGTGCCACTTTATCAGAATAAAGTCCTGCACAGTTGATTACTAACTTTGTGGTGTAACTTGTTTTTTGAGTTACTACCACGCTCTTGCTTTCCGAACTTTGTATATCCAAAACCTTTTCACCTAAAATTATGCTTCCTCCTTTTTGTTGAATGAGGTCTCCATATTTTTGCGCTACTAGTTTATAATCGACTATGCCCGTTTGGGGAACAAAAATACCGGCAAGGCCTGCTACATGAGGTTCATATTCCAATAACTCTTCTCGCTTGAGTTTCTTTAAATTTTGCAATCCGTTTTGTTGACCGCGCACAAACAGATTTTCCAGCAACGGAAGCTCGTTCTCCTCCGTGGCAACTACAATTTTTCCGCAAAGGTCAAACGGAATTTCATTTTGACGGCAAAAGTCAAGGAGTAAATTATACCCATGGATGCAATTGGTAGCCTTTAAGCTTCCAGGCTTATAATATAAGCCCGAGTGAATGACACCACTGTTGTTACCGGTTTGATGTTTGGCTAATTCATTCTCCTTTTCAAGCAGAAGAATGTTTAAAGCAGGGTTTGAATTTTTAAGTGTTAGTGCGGTGGCAAGACCTACTATGCCTCCACCAATGATGGTGATATCGTACACAAGTATTTTATTTGTGCGAAGCTACAGCATTCACCAATAACCACAAATGGCATATTAGTTATCTTTAATTGGCCGTACACGCACGTTTAAAGATTGCTCAACGATTACAAAATGATTAGGAGGAATCATTGTCCAGTTTTTACCTTCTGTCAATTTTTCGGAGACCACTAAAACGGCATGATCATTGTCTTCAGGAGCTTCTAATCTTGTAATTCCGTCTTCCACTACATAACGACTTCCTTCTGAATGATAAAGGGTAAGCGGTTCTTCTTTTGGATCGGAAACATACCGAGTTGCCACAAGAAACAATCCGTTAGTCACAACTATATTCAGATAGGCAGGTTCTTTAATACCATATTGATTCATCAACTTTTTTATATCGCAAAAAGTTTTCTCAAAAGCATCTATTACTGACTCGGGAGTAACCGACTGACCGGAACTGAGTAAGTGGTTAAGCAAGTAGGCAAAAATATGTTCTGAATCTGTTTGGCCTTGAATCCAATTATAAAGCTCATCACTTAAGGGTGCACGCAAGTGTCTTTTAACTTTATAGAATTCTTCAATTCCACCATTATGAGCCATCAACAAATTCTTATATTGAAAAGGATGACAGTTAGATTCGGAAACCACACCCTCGGTAGCGGCACGCACATGAGCCAACATACATTCTACTTTTATTTTGGGCGCCAGGTTTTTTAAGTTCCGATTGTTCCAGGCCGGATTTACCGAAACATAAGTGGTAGGCTCGAAGTTAATTTCGTGAGTATACCAACCTACACCAAAACCATCACCATTCAAAGGTTCTTCAATTTCACTGGCGTGGATACTCTGGTTTATCAAAGAGTTCTTTGGCTTATAGAGCAGGTCATCCATAATTATAGGAGTACCCTTATAGGCGATTAGTCGGCACATAGGTAGTTTGTTTTGGAAAAGGTAATAAAAAAGGCCGATGATTTTTCATCGGCCTCAATCAAGTCATTGCAAATATTACTTAGTACTTGTTTTCTTTTCAAATTTTAGAGATGCTGAGTTAAGACAATAGCGTAAACCAGTTGGCTTTGGACCATCATCAAACACGTGACCCAAGTGGCCGCCACATCGGCTGCACACTACTTCATCACGCACCATCCCTAGACTTGTATCGGTACCTACCGAAATTAATTCTTTGCGGATGGGTTGATAAAAACTTGGCCAACCCGTACCTGACTCGAATTTAGTTTTCGAGGAAAATAATTCTTGCTGGCACCCTGCGCAATAGTAAATCCCATCTTCGTGGTTATCCCAATATTTTCCTGTGAAGGCAATTTCAGTTCCCTTTTCCCGTAGAATGTAATATTCTTCAGGAGATAGTTGCTGTTTCCATTCAGCTTCCGTTTTTTTTATCTTGACGATTGGAGTTGATTCATTTTTAGCTTTTTGCTGGCCACATGCGAAGAGAGTTATTAGCAGCAGGAGTGAGGTAAATTTCATGGTTTTCATTTTATTGATATTAGGTGTGTTGACTTTACAAAATACAAAAGCCCCCTCCGTCTGAGGGGGCTTTTGTTACCTAAACCTAAACCTATGAGAAGATTTTATCTGCTCGTTGTTCTTAAAACGAAGGGGTAGGTATAATGTTACACGGTTCATTAAAAAAAATGAATTTATATTCATCTTGTTATTTCAGTTTAGCTTCGAATTGTTTTTTGAACTTCTCAACTTTTGGTTTTATAACATACGCACAATATCCCTGGTTTGGATTTAGTTCAAAGTAATTTTGATGGTACTCTTCAGCTGGATAAAATACGGTGAATGGACTTATTTCAGTGACGATTGGATTTTTATAAACGCCAGATTGATTAAGCTGTGCCTTATAGGCACTGGCAATTTTCCTTTGCTCATCAGTATGATAATATACTACTGAACGATATTGGGTGCCTTCATCAGCACCTTGTTTATTTAAAGTGGTTGGATCATGCGTGTTCCAAAATATTTCAAGAATTTCTGAGTATGAGATTATTGATGGATTGAATGTTACCTGAATCACTTCAGCATGACCTGTAAGCCCTGAACACACTTCCTTATAGGTTGGATTTTTAATTTTCCCACCCGAATAGCCTGAAACAACTGATTTTATACCTTTAACGGGAAGAAAAAATGCCTCAGTACACCAAAAACACCCCGATCCCAGGGTGGCAATCTCCAAATTATCAATCATAACATTTTGCTTTAGATGCTGAATAAGGATTACGGTCAGATAGAATTAGGATGGGTGCTAATGCTTTCACATTCTACAAACCGATTTGCAACCAAAATGGTTTTGCCTAATTTAGTTTTCGTCTTTTAAGCGACACTAATAATTAGAGTAAAAGCCATTGAGGGCATTTGCCAGTTTACTATCCAGATCTTTTTTGGTTTCCACGATTAAGAAGTCGCGTGCCATATAGGGTTCCTTCGTACCACAAAGTTTGCGCGTGTTGGTAGGGATGGCACGCTGATCACCCGTGCATGTCGCCCAACGATCGGCCCAACGTTCTTCACCAATTATTTCTGAATTTCTAAGTTCAGCATTGCTGTTAGCATCCTTTATAAAAAGTGTAATGGATCCACGCGAAGTAATGGACTTTTCATACGTGGTCATAGATGCCTTTACTTTTTCATAGGTTGGCACTTTTACATTGTTTACTGTCTTCTCACCAACCTTTACGCTGTCTTTATATTCTTCAGTGCGTTTGGTTATTACGGGCCTTGCTTCTGAATACCCGTTTACAACCAACCTGACAAAATGATCAATATGCTCCAGGTTAGCATCCTGAGCTTCTTGCGGAGAATAAAACTTTACAAACAAGCTTGGTCTCACTCCAAAAATAACTGGTTCAAAATTCCAATCGTTGTAATTGCGCAGGGGCCGTTCTACAACCACTTTAATGGTGGCATTAAATTTAGATTGCTCCATCATCTCAATCGATTCACGATAACCAGGTGATAGGGTATTTGCATCAGCAAAAGCAAAGTAAGCACGCTTGGCATCTTCGCGGGTATTTTTAAGCATGGATTGAATCCCCAATTCATAAGATTCTTCGGCAGCTTTGGCCTTTACTTCCGTTAGTTCTTTATACTTATTAATTGGTTTAGGGATTACTTTGAGGGCTCCCGGAGAGGTTCTGATTTGTTCATACAAGTAGTTAATTCGGTCATAATTTTGAACCGCATTTTTCCATTTGTAATTAGCATTTGATGCAATCTGATTTTGCGCATCTGATTCGAGATAATCAATAGCCAACTGGTAGCTCGTTTTAAGAACTTCTTTTGATTTTTTATGATCCGGTTTTTGCCTTAAGCGATTAACGGCTTGAGAAACGGCATCATAATAATCGCCATGTTTTAAAGCGGCTTTTCCTGAGCTACAGGAATCTAACAACAGAGAGGATAGGAGAGTGATAATCAGTAATCGTATTTTCATATAAAGAGCTAAAACAAAATCAATGCCTTAATTTAGTAAATATTAAAAACGACCCCAATATTTTTGGATTTTGAAGCAATAATTAAGGCTGATAGGGGAAGAGATCAATTAGAATATCATCAATTAATCTGCGCCAATTTCCCCAGGAATGCCCCTCATTAACTTCGCGATAGTAATATACGCAACTGCTTGCTTCCAATAATTCTTTCATCTTTCGGCTATCAGCACTCGTATCATTAATCACCCCGGCTGTCATCGATATTTTCATTTTAGGATCAGCCGGATTTGAACATAGAGAATAAATTTGTGGTCGTGTATAGAATGCAGGCGATTGAATTCCTGCTAAACCAAAAACATCGGGCTTTGTAAAGGCGAAGTAGGTGGCGGTAAGTCCACCCATGGAGGTACCCATGATACCCCGACTTTGGGCATTTGAAATAGCAGGATAGGCAGATTCGATTTTAGGAATCAATTCATCGACAAAGAAATTCAAATATTTGGTGTTCATGGCGAGTTCACTCATGCGCCTGTTATTAGCCCGGTTAACTGGTTCGCGATTGTCTACAAAAATTGCAATGACTGGTTTTATCTTTTTATCATGGATGAGGTTATCCAATGCCACCCTCATATTTCCAAGTTGAGGATGCAGATATTCATATCCGTCTGTTAAATAAATTGTTGGAAGCTTTCCCATCTTTTCATACTGAAAGGGGAGATAGACTGAATATGTAATTTGATATCCTAGCGAGTTGCTATTTAGTAAGAGGTCAGTTACCATTTTTCCCTTAGGTATAGTGGGGCGTTCTATGAGAGACTGGTCTTCATGCCAATCAGGCATGCGTAATTCTGAGTTTGGGCTACCACCCCCCACACCAGACCACTGCTGATTTTTATTTTCCGGATCGAGAATCCAATTGGTATCGTCAATCAGGATTTTATAATCGAGTCGGGCATCTTTTGGAAAGGAGCACTTAAGATACCAGATATTTGTGTTCGCGATTTTCTTTCCTTTGTTGGCGAAATCTTTTTGATAACCCCACCCGTTGAAGTCGCCCATCCATTGAACAGTTTTGGCGTCACCACGATAGAAAAAGTAGACAGAGTCTTCAACAATGAAGGGTATTTTTTCACTGTTCCTTAACGTTGACCACCAATCGTCAAAGTCAGAATTTGATGTGAAACTATTTATCCTAGTCGTTAAGTCTTTCAACGCACTATAGTCTTGGCTAAAAGCCGTTAAGCTAATTAGTGTCAAACTCAATATAAGACGAACTCTCATATACTTAAGCAGATTTGATAACAACTTCATCACGATCATCAACTCTTAAACTTAGGAGTGCAGCAATGCCCATAGAAACTCCGCCACTTACCAAAATAAAGATAGATTGCCCATGAAAGAGGTGTGTAAGCATAACACCTAATAAAGTGCCGGCAACAATTTGAGGGATCACAATAAAGAAATTGAACACTCCCATAAAATAGCCCATTTTTTCAGCAGGTAGCGAACCCGATAACATGGCATAAGGCATTGACAAAATACTTGCCCATGCAATTCCAACCCCAATCATCGAGAACCAAAGCCAAAATGGATCGGAAATAAAATAAATGGAGGCCAGTCCAATGCCACCACAAAGCAATGCTATAAAATGAGTCATTTTGCGACTTGTATATTTAGCGATGATGGGCAACAGTAAAGCCGCTAATGCAGCAATACCATTGTAGATGCCAAATAAGTTGCTAACCATATCGGCTCCGTCATTGTATGATTGAGAAGTTGGGTCAGTTGAGTTGAAGATATGACTTGTTACAGCACTGGTAGTGTAAATCCACATAGCAAACAGAGCAAACCACGTAAAAAATTGTACATATGCTAACTGAATCATTGTCTTAGGCATTGTATTGAAATCCTTAACAATGTGAACAATGCCTAAGTACGCCTTTCCATTTTTTATATAAAGGGCCGCTAACAAATGAACAACTCCAAAAATTATCAGACCGAATCCTAAGACGTAAAGTTCTTTCTCCAATTGATTTAAGAATACAATGGAAACAATGATTAATCCAATTACTAAAAAAATTCCTGACTTCTTAAGGAATGAACTCTGAAACTCACTTTCATTCTCAATTTTTTTATGTTCCCGATTTCTGAGCTTCTCTTCACCAAGATCAGTAGGTGGATATTCTTTGGTTGAGAAGACTGTCCACATTACTGTAACGAATAGTATGAACGCACCAATATAATAGCTATATCGAATTGAATCGGGAAGGGTGCCTGCTTCGGCAACATTAGAGATGCCGAACCAATTCTTAAAAATGCTTGGAAGAAAAGACGCAACAATGGCACCAATACCAATAAAGAAACTCTGCATGGCAAAACCAGTAGTGCGTTGAGTGGGAGGTAGCAGATCCCCCACAAAAGCACGGAATGGTTCCATACTAATGTTTATTGAGGCATCCATAATCCAAAGAACGCCAACTGCCATCCATAAGGTTGGTGAATTGGGCATAAGGCACAATGTAATTGAAGCCAAGATAGCACCCACAGCAAAGAAAGGTCTTCTGCGACCCCACCTGGCATGCCAGGTCCTATCACTGTAATAACCAACTAAGGGCTGAACAATTAATCCCGTAAGGGGAGCGGCAAGCCAGTATAACGCGAGACTGGCTGTATCCGCGCCAAGCGTTTCAAAGATGCGACTGGTATTGGCATTCTGTAACGCAAATCCAAATTGGATTCCTAAAAATCCAAAACTCATATTCCAGATTTGCCAGAAGCTTAAGCGCGGTTTATGTTGAGTCATGGAGGCGAATAGTTAGTCATGATACTTATGCAAGATAATTAGAATTTGGATACTCGATTCTTGGTGCTGAATGGACTAGCTCTATCCAGTATCAGAGTCTGGTATCTAGTATCCAACTCAACTCCAGCTCAGCTCAATCTTTTCAGAAGTGTATTCTGCGAAAGCTACTTTAACATTTTCTTCACCCATCGAATCGGGTTCGTTGATCGGATCATATTTTTCTAATGGTGCAAAAAAGGAATGAACCTGATGAGATAATGCCTGCGTTTTTCCGTTGAACGAAATTTTATCTGCACTTGAACCATGAAGAACAATCTTGATTTTCTTATAAGAAGATGTGAAGTCACCCTCGCTGGCTGATATCGTTACTTTATTTTCAACGCCATTCATTTGAATCAATCGTTTTGAACTTTTTCCAGATTGATAATCAAACGTGTCGCCATCATCCTGATAAAGCAGGAACTCGCTTGAGTTGTTTCCACAATAAATATGTAGCACAAGTTCCTCCTGTTTAATACTGGTGTTGGCAGCCGCAGCCTGCATAGGCAACACACTTCCAGCCCTTATAAACACTGGTAGTTTATGGATAGGCGATTCAACAATTGTTTCTTGATTGCCGGCCCAGATTTTTCCTGTATACACATCAAACCATTCACCTTCCGGGAAGAATATTTTAAGAAGTTCTTTATTGCTTTCTACCGGAGCCACTAAAATGCTAGGGCCAAACAAATATTGATTGTAATATTTACCATCATAAATCCGATAATCGTGAGCATGATTAATGGCGAGCGATCGTTGAACAGGCATGCCGGTTTGTGAAGCATCATAAAAAAGAGAATAGATATAAGGCATCAATTGATAACGAAACTTAATGTAGTTTCTGCTGATGCTTTCTACTTCTTCGCCATACGACCAAGGTTCACTATCGCGTGTATTAATCATTGTATGAGCACGAAAGAATGGAGATAGTGAGGCAATGGAAATCCAACGCGCAAAAAGTTTGGTGTTGGCGTCACCAACAAAACCTCCGGCATCATAGCCAGCAAATGCAATTCCTGTTAAGCCCATGCTGTTCACTAAGCGAACGCCTAACAGCATATGTTCATCGTATGAAACATTATCACCGGTCCATACCGCTGCATATCGTTGTATTCCAGAGAAACCTGAGCGAGTTAAGTTGAAGGGACGCTTTCCTTTTAAAAGTTTCTTTGTGCCTTCATAGGTGCTGCGGGACATTTGAAATCCAAACAAGTTGCGACCTCTGCGTGTGGTTGCTTTATTTCCTTCAAAATCAAATTCAAGATTTTCGGGTAAGGAATGACCCCATGTAGCAATTTCATTCATGTCATTCCAAAATCCATCAATACCTAAGTTCACATAGTCCTTAAACTTATTTGCCCACCACTCACGGGTTGTTGGATTTGTGAAATCAGGAAAGTGACACCAGCCTGGCCATACTTGTCCTTCATAATTTTCACCATCAGGATACTTAATAAAGACATCATGCTTAATGCCATCATCATACGCATCATATCCGGGTTCTACTTTAATGCCGGGATCGCACATAACAACTACGTGAAACCCTTGTTCGCGTAAAAATGTAATCAGTTGTTTAGGATTGGGGAAGTTTTTAGGATCCCAGGTAAAGATTTTATACTTATCCATATAATGGATATCCAAAACAATCACATCCGCTGGAATATCCTTTTCTCTAAAAGTGTTTGCTAGTGTATATATTTCCTTATCGGGATAATAACTGTAGCGGCATTGTTGATACCCGATACTCCATAGGGGTGGCATTTCCATGCGACCCGTTAGGTGAGTATAGTCTTTGATGATTTCAGCTACTGAATTTCCGTGAATGAAATAGTAATTCATTTCTCCGGCATCGGCCGAAAAGCTTGAGTAACGATTATTAGAAGCTCCGAAGTTGAAAAATGTTTTATATGAGTTGTCAAAAAATATTCCGTATTGTAAGTGATTGTGAATGCCAATGTAGAAAGGAGTGGAGCAGTATAAAGGATCGGTACCATTTCCATATCCGTAGGCATCAGTAGTCCAATTTTGATAAGCTGATCCTTTTCTGTCAAGCCCACCGGTTTTTTCTCCAAGTCCAATAAATCGTTCGTTCGGCTGCAATTTTTTATAAGTCGTTACCTGATCACCAATCCATGATGTGCCAAATGAATCGTCTTCGTTAATTACTTTTCCATCCAACGTTTGGAATGAAAACCGCACGGGATATTTAGAGATCAAAAGCTGGGTTGTCGCTGTCTTGATCAAAATGGACTGTGCATTGTCGATTACCTCAAATACAATCAGGGTTGGTTTAGCAACTACTGCATATGAGAAATCCTCGAACTGTTTATCGCATGTGATGTTGATTTGAAAAATGGAATCGGAGAAGAGAGTTATCTTGAACCTCCCCAATGAGGTTGATCCTAAAACTCCAGTAGTCGTTTTCTCAAAGTTGATTAAGGTACCCAGACTTTTGCTGGTGACCGAATTAATTGAAGCTTCCATTAAATCAGTTGAAAAGTTAAACGGTTAAAGTAAAACTAATTCAACTGATTTTACATAGTTATAGCCTCCAAAAGAATTGGAATCGTTTGCTACTTTTTCTTTATGTCTTTTTTTAGAGACGAATTCCGGATTACTAATCTTGTCTTAAGGATTTTTGTCTCAGGCTGGGGATCAAAATCCTCCTTATCCTTCATTTCAATCTGACGGATCAGAAGCCTGGCCGCTTCTTGCCCCATCTCGAAACCGGGTTGATCTACTGTGGTAAGGGAAGGATCCATCAATTCACCAAAGAACCAATTACTGAAACCAACAATGGCTACGTCCTGAGGGATTTTTAATCCTTTCTCTTTGATCGCCATCATAGCACCCATGGCCATCGGATCATTACCGGCAAAAATTGCATCTGGAATATTTTTTTGAGAAAGTAATTTGTTTGCTGCGCGTTTACCCTCCTCAAATGTGCCTGATTGACAATTCACGATAAGCTCTTCATCAACCTCTAATTTGTTTTCCTGCAATGCTTCAGTATATCCGCGGAAACGGTCAATACTTATTATCAGGTTGGGTGATCCATTGATGTGTGCAATTTTCTTGCAACCTTGCTCGATTAGGTGATTTACAGCCTCTTTCGCGCCTGCATAGTCGTCTACTATTACCTTGCTGCTATTAGGGCTATTGTACATGCGGTCATAAAATACGATCGGAACGCCTTTAGAAATAATGGATTCTATGTGATCGAAATTTGTTGTTTCTCGCGATATTGAAAGCAACATTCCATCAACACGGCTATTAAATAGTGCTTTCATATCCGTAATTTCCCTTTGATAGGATTCGTTGGATTGGGCCAGAATAACATTGTACCCTGCTGTATAAGCAACATCTTCAATTCCGCTGATGACAGTTGAGAAAAAGAAGTGCACGATTTCAGGGATAATCACCCCAATCGTATTAGTCTTTTTCTGACGCAAATTAAGAGCGACAATATTTGGTTGATAATTCAGCTTATCGGCAAGTTCGTTTACTGCTTTTTTTGTCGACACGCTGATATCCGGATGATCCTTTAGTGCCCTTGAAACTGTGGATGGAGAAATGCCCAATTCGCGAGCAATGTCTTTAATCGTAACCTGATTAAACTTCATAAAATAGCTTGTTTACTAAACAAAATGAGTTGATTTTATTTTCCGCAAACGGTTGCGAAATCGTTTCCGTAGATTTTACGCAACAAAACCGAGTTATACCCTTGACAACTGGCGAAAACACGTTAGTATTGGGTTGCGAAATCATGTTTTTAATTCAATGCAATTAACAAATTGATTTCGAAAGTATACTTAATAACAACAATTAAAACCCTAAAACAATTACGTATGACCAATTTTTATCTGTTTGTTCGCAGGTATCTGGCAGTGCTTCTGGTTTTTGGAACTCTTGTGAGTTTCGCCCAGCAGTCTGTATCAGGTAAGGTGACGGATGCCGGTGACGGCTCAGGAATTCCTGGTGTTAACATCCTTGAAAAGGGAACATCGAATGGTACGGTGAGTGACTCTGACGGTAATTACCGAATCAATGTAGGGGCAAATGCCACACTTGTCTTTTCATTTGTTGGGTACACCTCGCAAGAAGTTAGTGTCGGTTCCCAAAGCGTTGTTAACGCCTCTATGCAATCTGATGTTACCGCATTAAGTGAGGTGGTAGTAGTAGGTTATGGAACCCAAGAAAAGAAAGAATTGACAAGTGCGGTAACGAGTTTAAAGTCTGAGGACTTTAACAAAGGTACTGTTAATGATCCAGTTCAATTGCTTCAAGGAAAAGTAGCCGGATTAAATATTACCCGTGCTGGAGGTGATCCAAATGGTGGATTTAACATCCGTCTTCGCGGTGTAGGGACAATTGGTGCAAATGCTGAACCATTGGTTGTTATTGATGGTATTATTGGTGGTTCACTAAGTACTGTTGACCCTAATGATATTGCTTCTATTGACGTACTAAAGGATGGATCTGCTGCTGCTATTTATGGTAGCCGGGGCGGTAGTGGGGTTATTCTAGTAACCACAAAGTCTGGAAAGTCAGGAAGAGTATCTGTTGATTATAATGGATCTTATGCTATTGAAAATGTAAACAACAGCATCGATGTAATGACTGCCGCTGAGTATCGTCAAGTACCTGGTCATATCGACCTAGGAGCTAGTACAGATTGGTTGGACGTGATTACGAGACAGGGTAACGCACAAGTTCACAATATTGCAGTGTCAGGTGGAAGTGCATCTACAACATATCGTGGTTCATTAAACGTTCGTAACACTCTTGGTGTCGGACTAAAGTCAGGATTTGAGCAGTTGAATGGCCGTATTTCAATAACTCAAAAGGCATTAAAGGACAGAGCATCATTCTCCCTTACTTTATCATCTACAACCAAAGATGCACAATTAGGAAATGCTGCTTCTTTCAATTATGGTATCTTGGCAAATCCAACTATGCCGGTTTACGATAATACCACAACCAGCCCAACTGCAGGAGGCAATTATGGAGGTTATGCAGAGAGAGATATTTTTGACTTCTTCAATCCCCTTTCTATTGTGGAACAAAACGAAAGAGATGAAAAGCAGACACGCCAGTTAGCTAGCCTTAAAGGTGAATATGATTTTAGTGATCTAGTTGATGGGTTGAGATTCTCAATGTTCTATTCTGCTCAACGAGAGTCTGATTTCTTTGGAGCCTACAACAAGAAGACAGCTAAGTTTGGTGGTCGCAATGGACTTGGGTTTGCTGGACGTGGCACAGATCAACGTGTTAATGAACTTTTCGAGACGACTGTGAATTATGATAAGTCTTTTGGGAATGCTAACCTTGCCCTACTCGGAGGTTATTCTTATCAGGATTTCTTTAATGAAGGTTTTGGTTTAAGCGGTGGTAACTTCCTTACGGATGCTTTTACTTATAACAATATGGGAGCTGCCTTGGATTTTGCTAATGGTTTGGGAAATGTTTATAGCTATGCAAATTCAAATAAACTTGTGGCTTTCTTTGGAAGAGCAAATGTTAATATTGGAGGAAATTATTTTGTTTCAGCAAGCGCCAGATATGAGGGATCTTCACGATTCGGAGAAAATAATAAATGGGGTCTTTTTCCTGCGGTAAGTGCGGGCGTTACATTGAGTAATTTAATTGATATTCCTTCTGTAAATAGTTTAAAGTTAAGGGCGAGCTATGGAGTAACAGGTAACCAACCTGCGTCTTCTTACATTTCACTTCAAACCTTCAACAGAGTGGGTAACTTCTTTTATAATGGTTCTTATGCCCCAAGTTATGGACCTAGCTCTAATCCAAATCCTGATTTGAAGTGGGAAACAAAGGCAGAACTTGATTTTGGTTTTGATTTCGCGATGTTGAACAATAAGTTGACCGGTACATTTGACTACTATACAAGAACAACAAGTGATTTGATTCTTCCAGTTAACGTTCCAGTTCCACCTAATTTTGTGGGGCAAACTCAGGTGAATATCGGTGAGCTAAAGAACTCTGGTTTTGAATTGGCTTTAAATTATGCTGCTATTACTAAAGCTGATTTTAGTTGGACAGTAGGAGGTAATATAGGTACCTACAATACAAAGGTCGTTAGTTTAAAAAATGATGTTTACAACTTTGCTGAAACAGGTGTATTGTATCGTTCTTCAATGGGTTCACCAGGACAAAGTGCAGTTCAGTTGGTTAGAGTTAAAGAAGGTGATCCATTGGGTCAATTGTGGGGTGCCATTTATGATGGGGTTAATCCTGATGGTACATATAAGTTTATTGATGTAAATGGAGACGGTGCGGTTGATCCAACAAGTGACAATGATCGCGCAGTTATTGGAAATGGTTTGCCTGCAGCCACGTTCGGATTCAACAACAGCTTTACCTATAAAAATTTCGATATGAACATTTTTATGAACGGAGCAATTGGTCATGAATTATTGAACAGCTATCGTGCTTTTTATGAAAATAATGAGACAACTACCATTAATAATTGGAATATTGTAAATACTAAGTATTACGATCCTTCAGTAACTAAGGCCAATGTAAATAGCATTCACGTTGAGAAGGCTGACTTTATTCGTCTGAATAATATGTCCATTGGTTACAAAGTGCCATTAAAAAGTGGTTCAGCGGTTCGTAATTTCAGAATCTACTTGGCTGGTCAGAACTTGTTTACAATCACTGGTTATACAGGTGTTGATCCTGAGGTTCGTTATAAGGATACAGATAGCGATGATGGCTTAGCGCCAGGTATTGAAAGAAGGTCAACTTATTTTACTACCCGCACATTTACATTTGGTGTAAACCTTGGATTTTAATTAAAATCATAGTTATGAAAAGAAAATTTATAAGAAAAATAGGAATGATAGGGGTGGGCGTAACGTTTTTTACGTTCTCTTGTACCAATCTTGATGAGGAGTTGTTTGATCGGGTAACACCTGATAACTTTTTCCAAACTGAGCAAGAGTTGATTTCTGGATTGGGAGCAGCTTACTCAAGTTTTGGTGGGTTGGGTAATCACTCAAATCTTTGGTCTACCAACGAGTTGGTGTCTGATGAATTAATTATTACTACCAAAGGTGGTGACTGGTTTGATGGAGGTGTATTACAGCAACTTCATCTGCATAGCTTTACTCCCGATAACGGTTTCTTCAATAATACATGGGGACAACTTTATGGTGGAGTGAGCACTGCCAATAGATTACTTGCCCAGTTTGAAGAATTGAAAGCTGGAGGAAACACGAGTGCTGATGCAATCATTGCCGAGCTACGTGCAATTCGCGCACTTTGGTATTATTGGATAATGGATGGTTTCGGAAGAGGTCCATTAGTTACTGATTTCAATGATACTGAGGTTAAAGGCGCTTCTACTCGTCAGGAATTGTACAATTTTATCGAGTCTGAATTGAATGCTGTTATTCCCGTACTTCCTGATGCAAAGGATGCAAGTACCTATGGACGTATGACGAAATGGGCAGCATTAGCCATTAGAGCCAAATTGTATTTGAATGCCCAGATATATACAGGAACTCCTCAATATCAAAAAGCAGCAGACGATGCAAAGGCAATTATTGATGGTGGTAAATTCAACTTGGAAGCAACTTATAAAGATAATTTTGCTGTTAACAATGCGGGATCTAATGAAAATATTTTCGTTTATGCATACGACAAGGTTTTCGCACAAGGCTTTAATTGGCCTATGATGACGTTGCATTATGCCAGTCAGACGGTTTATAACTTAACTGACCAGCCTTGGAATGGTTACTCTGTTGTTGAAGAATTTTATAATTCGTACTCTGATCCTGTTACTAATCCTGGTCCACAAGGTCCGGTTTGGAAAGGGCTTGCGATTGATGCGAATAATGACAGAGTTCCTGATGATATGGGCACGTTAGATGCACGTCTTTCTAACTTCGTTGTTGGTCCTCAATACAGACCAAGTGGTGACAAAGCGGTTGACCCTGCATTTGAGGGTCCCAGTTCAGCCCAGCCTGATCCAGATGGAATTAATCTAAACTTCACCCCAAGAATAAACGAACTTGGCCCTAATGCGTGGCGTCAGGGTGGGGCTCGCATTGGTAAATATGCATATGAAGTTGGTGGAACTGCAAACATGAGTAATGACTTTGTTATTCTTCGTTATGCCGATATTTTACTGATTCGTGCAGAAGCTTTAGCTAGACTAAATGGGTATGGAAATGCTGAGGCGCTTACTTTGGTGAATCAAATTAGAACAAGAGCTAAAGTGAGCCCTTTTGCTACGCTTGATGCCGATAAATTGTATGCTGAGCGTGGTCGTGAAATGTTTGCTGAAATGACTCGCAGGCAAGACATGCTCCGTTTTGGAAAATTTGGTGCCGCTTACGGATTTAAAGGAGTTGATGCATCAACTAAGTATCAGTTGTTTCCAATTCCTAAACAGCAGTTGGATGCAAATGCAAAACTAACACAGAATCCGGGGTATTAAGACTTATCAATAACACGGAGAAGGCAAGCAGTAATGCTTGCCTTTTTTTATTTCTTTATTTAAGAGAGCTATTCTAATGCTAATTGTTAATAAGTTGCACCTTCTTAATTTTGTTAAAACTTATCTCAAACAAAAATTAAAGGTTTAAAAGGTGGGAAGATCGTTTCTATTTTTTTGTTTGATTATCTTATCAAAGTTCATTTTCTCATGTAAGGAAAATCATGATGATAGAACGCTTTTTAAATCCCATAGAGCTTCAAACGTTGGTATTGATTTTGTAAATAGACTTGAGTATACCGAGGAGCTAAATCCTTATACGTTCAGGAGTTTTTATAATGGAGGTGGTGTAGGGTTGGGGGATTTTAATAATGATGGATTACTTGATGTTTTTTTTGCAGGGAATCTCGTTTCCAATAAACTCTATCTCAATGAAGGAAATTTCAGGTTCAAGGATATCACGCAATCTTCTGGCTTGAAGACAGAAGGCGTATGGACTACAGGGGTCAGTGTTGTTGATATAAATGCCGATGGTTATTTGGACATCTACCTGTGTAAGTCTGGACCTCCAGGAGGTACGAAAAGGAAAAACGAATTATTTATTAATCAAGGTAATTTAACCTTTGTTGAACAAAGTTCTAATTATGGATTAGATTTTAAAGGGCTATCCATTCACGCAGCATTTTTTGATTATGATCGTGACGGAGATCTTGATTGTTACTTACTTAATAATTCTTTGCGTTCGGTAGGTGGTTTTGATTTGCGAAAAGATCAACGCAAAATTCCTGATCCCGAAGGAGGAAACAGGCTCTTAAGAAATGACAGTGGTCAATTTGTTGATGTAAGCGAAACAGCTGGCATCTATTCTAGTAAAATTGGATTTGGACTAGGGGTTACTATTGGAGATTTAAATAAGGATGGCTGGCCAGATATATATGTGTCGAATGATTTTTTTGAAAAAGATTATCTCTACATCAATAATCAGGATGGAACATTTAGCGAGCGATTGGAGGAGATGGTTAGGGAAATAAGTCTTGGTTCAATGGGAGCCGACCTTGCTGATATTAATAATGATGGATTGCCAGAACTATTCGTAACGGAAATGCTACCGGCAGATGATGGACGATTAAAGACGACCTCTCAATTTGAAACTTGGGATAAGTATAAGTCAGCCTTTGACCAAGGATATTATCGTCAGTTTAGCCGAAACGTACTCCAATTAAATAATGGTGATGGAACATTTTCCGAAATCTCAAGACTGAGCGGTACCGCTGCAACGGACTGGAGTTGGGGAGCTTTGATTTTTGATATGGACAATGATGGTGTAAAGGATATTTTTGTTGCAAATGGGATATATAAAGATTTAATTAATCAGGATTATGTAAACTTTATCGCCAATGCTACGGCAGTAAGAGAGATTTTGAAGAAAGAAAGAAAAGTAATTCAGAGGTTAGTTGATTCGATACCTTCAAATCAATTACCAAATTATGCTTTCAAAAATAATGGTGACTTTACATTCACAAACATGGCTTCTGAGTGGGGATTAGGACAACCAACTCATTCCAATGGATCGGCATATGGTGATCTTGACAATGATGGTGATCTTGATTTGATATTAAACAATATTAATATGCCTCCGGGTTTGTATGAAAATCAATCTAAAAAAATCATTCCTGTAAACCGCACGATTTCTTTCTTCCTCCGTGGTGAGGGCTTAAACTCCTTTGCTATTGGCGCAAGTATTTCGATTTATAACAATGATAGGGTGTTTTATCAGGAGGTTTCACCCATGCGGGGTTTTATGTCTTCAGTTGATCCTCGTTTACATTTCGGTGTGGGGAATGCAACGTCAGTTGACTCCGTTAAAATTAATTGGCCAGATGGAAAGCAAACTGTTTTGTCAAATGTAAGTTCTGACAAGTCATATGAGATATTTCAGAAAGATGCTAAATCTGTAACAACTCCTTATAAGTCTTTTCAACCTACTATATTTTCAACTGAACCAAATCAAAAGATAGATTATAAACATGAGGAAAATGATTATGTTGACTTTGATAGAGACCGACTTCTTTTTAATATGATTTCGAACGAAGGCCCTTGTATCTGTATCGGAGATATTAATATGGATGGACTTGATGACTTCTATATTGGAGGTGCAAAGGAACAGGCTGGTTCACTATTTGTGCAAACCAAATCTAGTGATTTTATAAAGTTGGTTTTGGAGGTTTTTGAAAAAGATAAAGATTCAGAGGATACAGATTGTGTCTTTTTCGATGCAAATAGTGATGGTAAGGTAGATCTTTATGTGGCTAGCGGCAGTAATGAATCTTCTTCCAGTTCTACAGCTTTACTGGACAGGTTATACCTTAACAACGGGAATAGTAAGTTTGAAAAGTCATCTCAACTATTTCCAGTAAATACAACATTTGAAAGTACTGGAACAATTTCCGCAGCTGACTTTGATAATGACGGGGATGTAGATTTGTTTGTTGGTGTTCGGTTAATTCCTTTTTCATACGGTTTTCCAGGTAACGGTTATTTGTTGGTAAATGATGGAAGGGGAAGTTTTACTAATGTAACAGATGAGATAGCACCACAATTAAAGAAATTGGGTATGATCACTGACAGCCAATGGATTGATTTGAATCAAGATAAAAAATTGGATTTGGTATTGGTCGGTGAGTGGATGCCGATTAAGGTATTTATACAAACTGAAGGAAGATTTTTTGATAAAAGTGAAGAGTGGGGTTTGAAAAATACGCAGGGTTGGTATCATTCATTGGCTGTTGGTGACTTTAACAGGGATGGTTTTTTTGACATCGTAACAGGAAATCATGGACTTAATTCTAGGTTTAAGGCAACACGTTCACAGCCAGTTTCAATGTATTTGAATGACTTTGATCAGAATGGGAGCATCGAACAAATTATAACCCGTTTCGATAATGGGATATCTTATCCACTTGTTTTACGACATGATCTGATTTCACAAATTCCATCGCTTAAGAAGAAGTATCTTCATTTCTCTGATTACCAAGGAGAAACGATTAATGATATTTTTTCTCAAGATCAGATTATGCAATCAATTAGATTGAATGCGTACACTTTTGAAACAGCGGTATGGCTAAATAAGGGTGGAAGATTTGAAAAATCTTTGTTGCCGGCAGAAGCTCAGTTTTCACCGATGTATTCAGTACTTGTTGATGATTTTAACTCAGATGGAAACGCTGATATCTTGTTTGCTGGTAATTTATATAGAGCAAAACCTGAAACTGGCATTTATGACGGCAGCTACGGATTACTGGTAACTGGTAATGGTAATGGAAAATTTAAGGCAGAACCATCAACTCGGTCTGGGATATCAATTAAAGGAGAAGTGAGATCAATGAAGATCATAAAGAACAAGAATGAAAAGTTGATTCTTATTGGAAAGAATAATGATAATTTGGAAATAGTAAGTTATAAATAAAATAGTATGAAGAAGCGTAATTTGTTGTTGCCACTTATAGTTGGAATAAGTTTGATTGTCCTTTCGTGCAATGAAAGAGCCAGTGAACCTAAGCTAAATTATGATAGTTTATTTTTGGGGTTTAATCTGGGGATGGAAAGACAAGCATTTTTTGATCATTGCTGGGGTTATAATAAAAAAGAGATACTCATCCATGGAACAGCAAATCAAACTGTGCAATATCAACTTAAGGAAGTTGTTAGCAGTCCGGTAAGTATGAATTTTTACCCTAATTTTTATGAAGATAAAATTTTTGAAATGCCGGTTACTTTTAGTTATGAAGCTTGGGCACCTTGGAATAGGCAATATTATTCTGATTCACTATTTGTAGATATGTTAAAAGTATTTAAAGAATGGTATGGAGATGACTTTAAAGAATTAAATCATCCTGAAATGGGTAAAGTTTACTATAAGATGGACGGCAGGCGCAGAATAAATTTATATATAAGAGATGAACGACATGTGCGAGCTGTATTTACTGATATGAAAGTTGAAAAGGAACTTGAGAAATTGGCTAAAGAGCAAGCAGGACAGAATTAATATCAGTAAATGAAAATGTTGCGTTTAGTTTGGGTCAGTATTGTTTTTCTTTCTGTTATATCTTGTGATACAAAGCAAATTGCTGATACGCTATTTACGGAAGTCAGCAGCAGCCAATCAGGAATTGATTTTGAAAATAAGCTAAAATTTGATCAGCAATTTAATATTTATACATATCGTAATTTTTACAATGGGGGCGGTGTGGCACTTGGTGATATAAATAATGATGGCCTTATCGATATTTATTTCACAGCAAATCAAGAGTCCAATCGATTATATTTAAATAAAGGAAATTTTTCATTTGAAGACATCACCCAACAGGCTGGAGTAGCAGGTACCAAAGCATGGTCAACAGGAGTAAGTATGGCGGATGTAAATGGAGATGGCTGGTTGGATATTTACGTTTGCAATTCGGGAGATGTTAAAGGCGATAACAAGGAGAACGAATTATTTATCAATAACAAAGACAACACATTTACAGAACAAGCAAAGAAGTATGGAGTTGCAGATGGTGGTTTTACAACGCATGCAGCATTTCTGGACTATGATGATGATAATGATCTCGATCTTTATATCCTCAATAATTCATATCAAGCCATTGGAAGTTTTAATCTAATGAAAAATGAACGCCCGAAGCGAGACTCGTTGGGGGGAGACAAATTGCTTCGTAATGACGATGGACATTTTATAGATGTGAGCGCAGAGGCTGGGATTTACGGGAGCGTAATAGGTTTTGGACTGGGTGTTACCGTTGGTGACATTAATAAGGATGGGCGATCAGACATTTATATTTCAAACGATTTTTTTGAAAGAGACTATTTGTATTTAAATAATGGAGATGGAACATTTACTGAATCACTAACAAAGCAGATAAAATCTATTAGTGGAGCATCCATGGGTGCCGATCTTGCGGATATTAATAATGACGGCTATCCTGATATTTTCGTAACAGAAATGTTGCCTGCAGATAATGCCAGAATTAAAACGGTTACAACCTTTGAGAATTGGGATCGCCACAAGTATGCTGTTAATAATGGATATTATGAGCAGTTTACAAGAAACATGCTTCAGTTGAACAATGGTAATAATACATTCAGTGAAGTAGGAAGATTAAGTAATGTGGAGGCTACTGATTGGAGTTGGGGTGCCCTCATGTTTGACATGGATAATGATGGATTGAAAGATATTTTTGTTGCCAATGGAATTTATCAAGATCTAACAAATCAGGATTATCTTCAATATGTTTCTAATGAGGAGGTTATTCGATCGATAATTACCGATAAAAATGTTGACTATAAAAAATTGGTGGAATTAATTCCCTCTACCCCTATATCAAATTTTGCTTTTCACAATCAAGGCAACTTATCCTTCAAAAATTTGGCGCTTGAGTGGGGATTAGGTAAGCCAGGATTTTCAAATGGATCGGCTTATGGAGATTTAGATAATGATGGTGATCTTGATCTGGTAATCAATAACGTAAATGGAGTTGCATCTTTAATGCGAAATGAGACCAATCATCAATTAAATAATAGATACCTAAAATTTGAATTAACTGGATTGGGTAAAAATACATTTGCATGGGGAGCATCGATTACAATTACAGAAGGTAATCAGATTTTTTATTTGGAACAGATGCCGAATCGTGGATTTGAGTCCTCGATGGATCCAAGACCAAATATTGGACTAGGTAAAATCGATACGGTTGATCAGATTCTTGTTTTATGGCCGAATGGAAATGAGACACGGTTGAAAAATATTTCTACCAATCAGACCTTAAAGCTAAAACAGCAGGAAAGTAAGTTACCCATATCTGGTAAAGAGTCATCAATAAAAAACTTTGAATCGATAAATCTTGTTGGAATTGACTATGTGCATGAGGAAAGTAATTTTGTGGATTTTGATAGGGATAAACTTCTCTTCCATATGGTAAGCACAGAGGGGCCAAGGATGGCAAAAGCTGATGTGAACAGCGATGGCCTTGAGGATTTGTTTATTGGTGGAGCAAAAGATGAGGCTGCTTCATTATTAATTCAAACTAAGGGAGGAAAATTTTTGAAGCAAAATCAAAACGTATTTGATAAGGATAAGGAGTCGGAAGATATAATGAGCGTATTTTTTGATGCGGATAATGATGGTGATATGGATCTATATGTATGCAGTGGCAGTAATGAGTTTTCCACTAGTTCAATTGCGTTGGCAGATCGATTATATATAAACGATGGCAAAGGAAATTTTACAAAGTCTCCTCAAATCCTACCAACATTCACTTTTGAGAGTACCTCAACGGTTAAACCATTTGATTATGATAAGGATGGTGATATGGATTTGTTTGTTGGAGTAAGAAGTCACCCGTTCTTATATGGCGTGCCCATGAATGGATATATTTTAAATAATGATGGAAAGGGTAATTTCACAAACGTTACTCCACTTATTGCCCAGGGACTACAAAATATTGGAATGATAACTGGTGCAGTATGGAGTGATGTAAATACTGATGGTCGTATGGATTTGATTGTGGTGGGCGAGTATATGCCTATTACAATATTTATAAATGAGGCTGGAAAATTTATAGATAGAACGGAGCAATTTGGACTGAATAAGACCAATGGTTGGTGGAATACTATTGAATCTGCAGATTTGGATGGTGATGGAGATATAGATTTTGTTTTGGGTAATCACGGTTTGAATTCGAGGTTTAGAGCTTCAGAAGATAAACCAGTATGCATGTATGTAAATGATTTTGATAAAAATGGTACAGTTGAGCAGATTATTTGTACGTATAATGGTGATAAGTCTTATCCAATGGTTTTAAGACATGATCTGATGGCTCAAATACCAACACTTAAGAAAAGATACCTTAAATACGAAAGTTTTAAAGATCAACTGATTACAGATATTTTTACTAAGGAAGAACTATCCAATGCGATCAGGCTTAATGTCTACGAGCTATCTAATAGCTTGTTACTAAATCAAGGGGCGAAGGGATTTTTATTAAAACACCTTCCCGTTGAAGCGCAATATTCTGTCACGTATGCTATAAATATTGATGATTTCGATGATGATGGGAATAAGGATATTATTTTAGCAGGCAATCTATATAATGTAAAGCCTGAAGTGGGGCAGTATGATGCTGGTTATGGAACTTTTTTGAGGGGGGATGGAAAAGGAAATTTCCATGTTGTACCCATATCAAAGTCAGGCTTGGTATTGGATGGTGAAATCCGTGATTTAGAGACAATCACAGTTGCTGGTAAAAAGTATTTGTTGGCAGCTCGCAATAATGATTCGATCTTAATTAATAAGATCAACTAGTCATGATACCTCCGAAAATTGCAATTAGATATTTTTGGCTTGCTTGCTTTGTTATTTCTTCATGTAACAAGAAAGATGCAGCAGGAACACTTTTTGAAGACCTTAGTCCAAATGATACTGGCATTGATTTTTCAAATCAGCTTAATGAAGATAGCCAATTTAATATTATTGAATATTTATATTTCTACAATGGAGGTGGAGTGGCTGTTGGAGATATTAATAATGATGGATTGATTGACTTATACTTTTCATCTAATCAGGGACCTAATAAACTATTTCTCAATAAAGGTAATTTCAAATTTGAAGATATTTCGTCTACATCCATTTCCGGCTTAGGTAATTGGAAAACGGGAGTAACTATGGCAGACGTAAATGGAGATGGATATTTGGACATTTTCAGTTGTGGTGTGGGTGGGTACAAAGGTTTTACAGGACAAAATCAATTGTTAATAAATAATGGTGATTTAACATTTGAAGACAAAACAGAAGCATACAAGTTATCCTTTCAGGGATTTTCAACACAAGCAGTATTTTTTGACTACGATAAGGATGGTGATTTAGATATGTATCTTGTAAATCATTCTGTTCATTCAGTCCGTTCCTATGGCGATGTCACCCTGCGAGATCAAAGTGATTTCAAGGCGGGTGATAAACTATATCGAAATGATTTAATCCCCACAGGCACTGTGGGATTTACAGAAGTAACATCACAAGCAAATATTAGCAGTAGCCAGATAGGGTATGGACTTGGCGTAGGAGTTTCAGATTTTAACAATGATGGCTATCTTGATATCTATGTATCTAATGATTTTCATGAGAATGATTACTTATACATTAATCAACAAGATGGAAGTTTTAAACAAGAGTTGGAAAAGAGTATGGCCCACTCAAGTCGTTTCTCAATGGGTAACGACATTGGTGATATTAATAATGACGGTTGGCAGGATATCGTAACACTGGATATGCTGCCGAGAGAAGAGCAAATTATAAAAGCTTCTGGTGGAGAAGACCCTTATGATATTTTTACATTTAAACTGAACTTTGGTTATCATTACCAGGTAGCCCGCAACTCTCTTCAATTGAATAGAGGAATTAATCCTTTTGGTATGCTCACATTTTCTGATATTTCACCATTTGCTGGAGTGGAAGCAACCGATTGGAGTTGGGGGCCATTGTTAGCTGACTTCGATAATGATGGGTTTCGTGATTTCTTTGTTGCCAATGGAATTGTGAGGCGACCAAATGACTTAGACTATATAAATTATATCTCAACAGATTCGGCTCAACGATTTTTGTCAACTCAACAAATGATTGATAAGATGCCACCTGGAAAAGTGCCAAATTATTTTTTTAAGAATTCAGGAAAGTTAACTTTTGAGGATGTTTCTAAAAACTGGATAAACCCCAGACCATCATTATCCAATGGGGCTGCATATGCTGACCTAGATAATGATGGTGATCTAGATTTAATAATAAACAACATTGATGAACCCGCATCTGTTTATCGAAATAACACGGATTTTTCCGCCAATTATCTTAATATACAATTAAAGGGTAAATCACCCAATACTTTTGGTATTGGTTCCAGAGTGACAGTTTATTCACAAGGAATGCAAGTCATGCAGGAACTCATACCCACCAGGGGTTGGCTCTCTTCCAGCAGTTATCAACTCCATGTGGGATTGGGAAAAAAAAGTATTGTTGACTCATTACTTATTATTTGGCCTGATGGTTCCTTCGAAAAGACTCAAACTCTCAGGGTCAATCAAACTATTACGCTAAATCAATTAAATGCAAAAATAGATTGGAAATATGAACTTGATAATAGTATGAGATTATTAGAAGCCGTGGATGTACTAGATTATAAGCATACGGAAAATTCCTATTCTGACTTTGAAGCTGAACGATTAATTCCTCATGCGTTATCTTCTTTAGGACCAAAAATGTCAATTGGAGATGTGAATGGAGACAACTTGGATGATATCTTTATTGGCGGGCCAAAAGGTAATCCATCAAGTATATTCCTTCAATCGGAGAGTGGTAATTTTAATCAAGCCCTTCAAAAAGTATTTGAAGTAGATTCTCTGTGGGAAGATACAGCATCTGTTTTCCTTGATGCCGATGGTGATAGAGATTTGGATTTAGTTATTGTTAGTATTGGTGAACAGGGAACTTTGAATGATAGTGCACCTAGACTTTATTTCAATGATGGCAAGGGGAATTTCAGTAGGGGAAGAAATGCATTTGGAGAATTATCTATTAGCTCATCATGTGTTGTTAAATGTGATTTCGATCAAGATGGAGATATTGACCTATTTATTGGAGGGAGATCAGTTGTTGGGAGTTATGGCATTTCCCCAAAAAGTTATTTGTTTGTTAATGATGGAACTGGAAGATTCACAGATGAATCAAATAGACTTCCTCAAACAAATCTAGGCTTGATAACAAGTGCATTATGGACCGATTTAGACAATAATGATAGACCTGATTTACTGATTGTTGGCGAGTGGATGCCTATTACTTTTTTGATCCAGGAATCATCTGGCAGTTTTAGTGATCAGACAATGAAATTTGGATTTAATAATACTCATGGCTGGTGGAATTCACTATATCAAGCAGACATAGACGGAGATGGAGATTTGGATTATTTAATTGGAAATGCTGGTTTAAACAGCAGGTTGCGGGCAACCGTTAATGAACCTATCGAATTGTGGGTGGGTGATATTGACGTAAATGGAAGTACAGACCCGATTATTACATACTACAACAATCATAAACGGTACCCTTTCATTTCGAAGGATCAGTTGATAAAACAAGTCCCATCATTGAAGAAGAAATTTCTAAAATACGAGCTTTTTAAGAATGTAAAATTGGAGGATATTATTTCTGAACGGGATATGCAACAATTCATTCATAAGAAGGCCGAAACTTTTGCTTCGGTATGGATTGAGAATGCTGGTGGTTCTTATTTAATTCATGTGCTTCCCTCGGAAGCCCAGCTCTTTCCAATTTTTGCATTTTTAGTTGATGATCTCAATAATGATCATATTCCTGATATTTTATTAGCTGGTAATTGGTTTGAGGTTCAGCCTGAGATAGGTCGACAGGATGCTGGTTCCGGTTTGATTCTACTGGGACAATCAACTCAGAACTTTAACCCAGTTTCATTACAACAAACCAATTTTTTTGTTAGTGGTCAGGCACGGGATATAAAAATGATCATTAATAAAAATGGAGAGAAAATTTTTCTCGTATGCCTTAATAATGATAAACTTTTATGTTTCAAGAATTGAAATAAGCTTATGGCTTGACTTGATTAATATCCCTTTGATTTTAAGTATCTTTGCAAAAAATTACGTTTTAATAATGAACAGATATTTAGTCTTACTTGCTGTTGCCTTCATTTTTGCTTCTTGTTCTTCAGACAATACGGAATGGAAGCAAAAGGCTCAGAATCCAAAATATTTACATAGGTCCCTCAAACAAGTTACCGATGTAATTGTCCATGATATTTTTTCACCTCCGGTTGCCTCTCGAATTTATGCATACTCGAGTATTGCAGCCTATGAGGCAATAATTCATCAAAATGCTGGTTATCAAACTTTAGCTGGTCAGTTAACAGGATTAGATGCCTTTCCACAACCCGAAGCTGGAGTGGAGTATTGTTTTCCACTCGCCTCCGTTCAGGCTGCATTGAAAGTAGGACGTACATTGATTTTTTCGGAAGATAAGATGGACGTGTTTTACAATGGAATCATGAAGGAGTATCAGGAGATGGGGATTCCTGATGATGTATTTGACAAATCAATTGAATTTGGGGATAAAATAGCTGATCATGTTTTAGCCTGGTCATCAAAGGATAATTACAAACAATCGCGATCGTTTCCTAAGTATTCAATATTAGATGACCCTTCTACCTGGAAGCCTACACCTCCTGCTTACATGGATGCAGTTGAACCACATTGGAATAAGATCAGACCTTTTGCGATTGATTCAGCACAACAGTTTAAACCTATTCCACCCACCAAATTTTCTACAGAAAAGAATAGTCAATTTTATAAAGAAGCTGTTGAAGTGTATGAGATAGGCAAAAATATGACACCAGAACAAAGGGAGATTGCATTCTTTTGGGATTGCAATCCGTTCATGATGAATGTAAAAGGACATGTCATGTTTGCTACCAAGAAAATTTCTCCAGGTGGACATTGGATGAATATTACAAATGTGGTATGTAACCAGGTTCAAGCTGATTTCGTTCAGAGTGCAGAGGCTTATGCACGAGTGTCAATTGCACTGATTGATTCATTTATTTCTTGCTGGGACGAAAAGTATCGCAGTAAATTAATCCGTCCTGAAACTTATATTAATCAATACATAGATGAGGATTGGGTTCCTACTTTACAAACACCCCCATTCCCAGAATATACAAGTGGTCATAGTGTTATTTCTGCTGCCTCAGCATCCACACTAACCCATTTGTTTGGAGAAAATTTTGCATTCACTGATTCGACCGAAGTTGAGTTTGGTTTAACTGCCCGAAGTTTTAAATCTTTTTATGAGGCTTCGTCCGAAGCAGCGATTAGTAGAATGTATGGGGGTATTCATTATAGGCCAGCTTGCGATGTTGGAGTTCAGGAAGGAAAGGATATTGGTACATATATTCTCAATAAGGTTCGTACAAGAAAAGAAACATTAGCTGTGAATTAACAAATACAGAGAATGTTTTTATTTTGTTAAAACCAATAGGGTCGAGAATAACTGCTATTACGAACTGTTAAGCAATTAATACAGCGTGTTGGATAATCTAAACTGTTGAAACTGCCTGTAAAGTCGCATTTCTTTATTTGCAGTTGAATAGGAAGTAAATACGGTAGTGTAAAAAATCGATCGTAGCTTTCATTTACTGCTTGAAAATATCCAAGTACTTCTTCTTGACTATTTGCTGAATTAATAATGTTTCCTTTGATTTTAGCGGGGGGTGTGTCAAAAATTGATCCTACCTGGTTTGCTAAAATGTTTACTTTTCTCCAATACTCATAGGCATCTTGACTTAACGCTGATTGATAACTCGTGAAGTAGTGTCGCTCCAAGAAAGAGAAGTCGATAATACGTGAGGCTATTAACTTTTGATCTAGTTGGTTGACTGAAGAGCTTTCTTGATCAAGAAGCGTGACTCGTTGAGGGTCTGCATTTTGAGATATAAAACAAGGTGGCGGTATGCTACCAAATGGGTCTGGGAAATCAGTTGGCGAAAGCAAATAAGTTTCATCAACACTCCAACGAAAATGATTGTTGGAGGCACCATCAGGAAGTTGGGAGTCTGCATATATTTTTATGAAATCCAGTTGACTCACTGTACCCTCCGCATCAATAAATTCCTCTTCAACTACTTCAAAGTTTGTCGAAATGGTCCCTGCCGAAATAGGCATTGTTTCAGGTACTGATGTATATGTGGCACCGGTTGGAAGTGTTATTTCAATATGATACGATCGACCTGGTATGACAGTTGAATTTTTAAGATCATAAGTTCCTAGAGAAGATGGACTTTCTGAATAATAAAAAATATTTCCTACATCATCTAATAGTTTTACTTCTGCACCTGAAATTGGAATTGGTAATCTATCATCCTCAGAGGCTTCACCAATCTGAACACTGCTTCTGTCTTCTAATGAACTTACCTGACCAGAAATAACTATTGTTCCACCAATATTTCGAGTATCAATATCAACAGGAGTAAGGCAACTAGCAGTAAACAGAACCAGAAGCAGTTGAGAACTAATTTTCGTTATGCACTTACTTCTTAAGATCTTCATTAAAAGCTATTATTTTTTAAAACCACACAGGTCGTTCATAGGTACTATTCCGAACACGCAAGCAATCAAAGCACCGTGGTGGATAATCCAAAGGATTAAAATTTCCGTTGAAATCACATTTTTGAAATTCGAGGGGTACATTCAGCATAGAAGGGAATATAATAATGCGATCAAAATCTTCATTCACTGCTTGAAAATAACCAAGCACTTCTTCCAAATCGTTATTTATGTTCTTAATGTTTCCTTCAATCTTGGCAGGCGGGGTGTCGAAGATTGAACCTACCTGGTTTGTTAGAATATTAACCTTTCTCCAATACTCAAACGCTTCAGCTGTTAGAGCAGTTTGATAACTAGAAAAGTAATGTTTTTCTAAAAAAGAATAATCAATAATCCTTCGGCCTAAAAATTGATCTTGGATAAGTAACTCAGATGAATTTGAATTGTCAAACAATACAATTCTTTGTGGATCTATTGTTTCGCTAATAAAACAAGGAGGTGGTATAGAACCTGCAATATCCGGATAATCTGTTGGAGAAATAATAAACGTTTCAATGACACTCCATCGTAGGTAACTTTTGGATGGGAGTTCAATCAGATTACTGCTATTATAAATTTTTATAAAGTTTTGATTACTTGGAGTACCTTCCCCATCAATATATTCTTCATTTGTAACAACATATGAACTCGTAATTCTACCCGCAGATTCTGGCATCTTTTCAGACCCGGATTCATAGATCGTTCCATCTGGAAGAGTAACCCTCAGGTAATATGTAACGTTCGGAGTTCCTGAAAAATTTTCAAGTTTATAAGTCCCCGGTAAAGATTCTGAGTAGACAAAAATATTTCCTAATCCATCAAACAATTCTACGTTTGCGCCCGAAAGTGGAAACGGAAGTCTAGGATCTTGTGAAGCAGTACCAATTTGTACAATATTACGATCATTCAAAGAACTTACTTGTCCAGTTATCACAATTGAGCCTCCAACTTTATCAGTGTCGATAGTTATAGGAGTAAGACAACTCGATACAAGAAGAAATAAAATTGAATGGTTTAAAAATTTGACACGAATTCTAATGTTCAACATAACGTACTATTCAAACCAGAGGGGGCGCTCTCTACTGCTATTTCTAACACTTAGACAGTCGCTACATTCTTTGGGATAAGGATTAACAAATGGATTTCTAAAAATATCATAATCACAGTAGGATGGTAATTCGCTCGGTAAATCAAATCGATGAATAAGAATCCGATCTAAAATTGTGTTGGAAGCTTGAAAGTAGCCTGCCGTTCCTTTATTGGTTGTGGTATTATATATGTTGCCTTCAATCTTAGCAGGTGGTGAATCAAAAATTGATCCTACTTGATTCGCTATAATATTCACCTTTTGCCAATAATCATATGCCTCTTTGGTAATAGATTGCTGGTAGGTGTTGAAGTAAAATCTATAATAAAATGCCCAATTTACTTTTCGTTTACCAATTAATTGATTCTCTATTAATTCCGGATTAACTTCATCACCATTAAGTAGAACAATCCTTTGAGGTTCCGTAGCTTGAATGATGATGCACGGTGGTGGAATAAGCCCTCTCGCTCCGGGATAGGCTGTCTCCAGAATCATAAAGGCTTCTTCAAGGTGCCATCGAAAATATCGCTTCTCTTTGGCATAATTTATTTTTGAGGTGGCATAGACTTCCGCGAAAGGCTGCGTTTGTAGTATTCCCTCAGAGTCAATAAAACTATTACTATTGATCTCATAACGTGTTGAAAGTTCACCATTGGAAAGGGGTAGTTTCTCAACTTTTGATTGATAAACATCCCCATTTGGCATTATTACTTCTATGAAGTATGTTTTACCAGGAATGCCTGATACTGCGGGAAGTACATAAACTCCTGGCTTGTCTTTATTTTTGTAGTACTCATAAATATTTTCCTCGTCATCGTGCAACTTTACGATTGCATTACTTTCTGGAAAAGGCAATCTAGCTTCATCAGCAGTAACTCCGATTTCAACTATATTTTGATCAGCAAGCGTACTAATCTGACCTGAAATAATTACCCGCCCTCCTGCATTTTCAATATCAATAGTAAAGGGGCTAAGGCATCCTATTAATAAGAAGAAAGGAATAATTTGTAAACTCACCTTCACAACACACCTCTTCATATGCAAATCAATAATTCTCAAAATTTGAAATTGTAAGTTAGCGATGGCATAGCAGCACCAAGCACTGCTAACTTATAGGCTTTTGGAATAAAGTAATTAGATGCAGGTCGTTGATAGAATACAGAGTATGCGTTATCCCTTCCAAAAAGATTATAAACTGAAAAGACCAAAGAGTCATCTATTTTTCTGAAAATGTTTCCAATAGTAAATGAAACATCAAATCTTAAGTAGTTAGGTATTTTGTATTGATTGCGTTGAGAGTATACCGGAACAACTGTTCCACCTACAATGTAACTTGTTTCAACTGCCGTAAAGGGACGACCTGTATTATAGGATACAAGAAAAGAAAATGCGCCACCCTTGCGGGATCCTCTGCTCATCACCAAATTAAAGGTGTGAGGTTTGTTGTAATTCGATGGATACCAATCCCCATCATTTATGGTTTCAGCATCATTAGCAGATTTAACTTGAAGTTGAGTTTGTGAGTAAGTATAAGAAGCCCAACCTGTCCAGTAACCTTTTAATTTCCTTACATAAAATTCGGCACCGTAAGCTCTGCCTTTGCCAACCAGCAATTCGGTCTCTATATGATTATTAAGATACAGGGTTGGAAAATTTTTGTACTCAACAAGATTTTGCATGTTTTTATAAAATCCTTCAACGGAAGTCTCCCAAATATTATTCCCTAAATTCCAGAAATAGCCAAGTGAAAAATTGTCTGCAATCTGTGGTGGAATATATTTGTTACTAACCTGCCAAAGATCGACAGGGGTGGGGGCAGTTGTATTTGAAATCAGATTGATGTATTGACGCATTCGGTTGTAGCCAAACTTGATTGATTGTTTTTTATTAACACTAAAACGCGCAGAGATGCGCGGTTCAAATCCACTATAGGAATAAATTTGTTTGGCCTTTCCGTAATAGGAGGTATCAGTTATTGTGCCTACTGATTTTGGAACATCGGGTTGGTAGTTAAAAACAGTATCAATTCCGATATGAGAATACCAGGAATAACGGAGGCCTGCAGAGATTGAAATTTTATCGGAGAGTTGATAGTCATCATGCAGAAAAAGAGAAGCTTCCACTCCATGGTTTTTATCTACTTGTTTGTTGATGATCGCAGTATTTCCCTCATAGGGTCCCAAGGTTTCTGGCTTCGGTAAATAGGCGGTTCCTTCAAATCCACCTACTACATTGTGTTTTTCGTTAGGTATATAATTGACTGTTTCTTTTACTTGCCAATAATCCAATTTATTATCTAGTTGTGAAGCATCAATACCTGATGGATCAATTAAACTACTATTATAGCGCCCATAAACAACTGATAAAACAGGAGAGACTTTTCTATTTGCCAGACTTCGCCATTCCACATTGGTAAGGTAATTTTCCCAGCCGTACGCAAATTGTTGAGAAAACTGAAAGAAGTCACGACTAGAGTAGTAAGATACACGAAGTGAACTGTTTTCGGAAAAGCGATGTGATAAATTAAGGTTGGCATCGTAGAAAAACAATGAACTGTTTTTAACATCAGGATTTTGCACTTTGCGAAGTAGCCAATCTGAATGCGATATACGAGCGCCAGCGAGTATGGAGGTTTTGTTTTTCAGGATAGGTCCCTCAGCCAAGAAACGACTTGATGCTAAACCCACACCTGCCTGAAATTGCCATTTTTCAAAATCACCATTTCGCGTATTGATTTCCAAAACAGAGGATGCTCGACCACCCAAATTGGCTGGTACGTTGCCTTTATAGAGAGTGAAATTATTTATCACATCTTGATTAAAAGCAGAAACAAAGCCAAGTGCATGGGAAGCGTTGAATATTGGTGCTCCATTCAATAAAACCAGATTCTGATCAACGCGTCCGCCACGGACATTAAACCCAGATGAGCCTTCGCCCACACTGCTTACCCCAGGAAGTGTTTGAATACTTTTTAGTATATCCACTTCACCCATAAAAGTGGGGAGACTTTTAATTTCTTGTAATTCGAGTTGAGTAATACCAGTAAGTGCTTGCTTGATATTACTGTCAATTGGCCTTGAGGTGATTATTAGTTCTTCTAAATCAACAACTCCTTCTTCCAAATCAACATTAAATACTCCACCTGATTTTATTCTTAATCGATAATAGCCTGGTTTAACTCCGATGTGACGGACAGTAATCCGATAAACTCCTGGTGGTATTTCAAGAATGTATCTACCGTTATTGTCAGAGTAATTAAAGAATTTGTGCTGATCGGCAGAAATTGATGCTCCCACTATGGGATCCAAAGAATTTTTGAGTCTAATCGTGCCTGTTACAATTACGGATAATTCTGTGGCCACCGAATCCTTGCCAATGGTTGCCACCGGGATAGTTTGCCAATCGGTTTGGCCATTTGCAAAATATGAAACAAGTAAAAAAGCTAGGAGCCAATGTTTATGATTCATGTGCAGGCTATCAAGAAAAGTAGATTTAAAGGTACCCAAACTTTAGATTTCGTTTGGGAATTTTTTCTTCTCTGGTGACTGTCCCTGATTAGCGGTCTATCAAATCAATTTATAAGTTCTAATACCTCATTTTAACGCTTGCAACTTTGCCTTACTTTGTTCATCTTCCACGGTATTTGGTTCTGTTTAATGTCTACCTTCAAACCGCATCTTTCCTTTTGGCAGATCATCAATATGAATGTTGGATTTTTTGGAATCCAATATAGCTTTGGACTTCAACAAAGTGCTGTCAATCCTATCTACGATATGCTGGGCGCGCAGCCCGATCAAATTCCACTGCTTAATTTGGCAGGACCTGTTACAGGTTTAATCGTACAACCGATCATCGGAGCATTAAGTGACAAAACATGGCATCCCAAGTTTGGAAGGCGCAAACCATTTTTTTTTATAGGAGCGCTGCTCTGCAGTATTGCTTTGTTTTTTTATCCATTCAGTAGTTCATTGTGGATGGCGGTTGGGCTACTTTGGATTTTAGATGTTGGAAACAATACTGCGATGGAACCGTATCGGGCCTTTGTTGCAGATAAACTGGATGAGCAGCAGCGACCTATGGGATTTCAGGCACAAAGTTTTTTTACAGGCTTTGGACAAACCCTGGCGAATGTTTCCCTATTCATTTTTCCGATTATCATTATTGGTAAAACGGGCTCACTCCCTAATTGGGTATATGCTTCTTTTTTTCTTGGGGCAGTATGCTCCCTTGGTTCTATTTTATGGAGTATGAACACTACTTCCGAGATTCCTCCTACTGATGCAGAATTAAAAGAAATAAAGAACGCACCAAAAAATATCTTTGGCCCCTTCATCGAAATTTCAAAAGCAATTGGCAGTATGCCAAAAGTGATGTGGCAATTGGCGTTGGTTTACTTGTTTCAGTGGTATGGGCTGTTTTGCTATTGGCAAAATTCATCGAAGAGCATTGCACTTTCTGTTTGGAAAACAACTCCTGCAAATGTTGAGTTATACGAAAAAGCAGTGAGTTGGACAGGGCTTGTTAATGGCTGGTACAATATTATAACTTTCTTAAGTGCCTTTGCTCTCGTTTGGTTTGTTCGTAAATCATCCCCAAAGCTTGTTCATTTTGGTGCCTTGCTGGTTGCTTCAATTGGACTTCTCTTTTTTCCCTTCATAGAAAACAAGTATCTTTTGTTTCCAGCCATCACAGGGTTTGGCATAGGCTGGGCTAGCATGATGGGTATCCCTTATTTAATGGTGGTGAATAACATTCCTAAAGAACGTTACGGAGTTTATATGGGTATAGTAAATATGATGATTGTTGTCCCTATGATTTTACAAAATCTAACCTTTGGCTATATTCTTAGAGAATTTTTGGATAATAATGCAGGATATGCAGTGGCTTTTGCTGGTGTGTTATTGACACTAGCGGCTCTTGCTACCTTGCTTATTGCTGACGATAAAAAAGTAACATCTGAAAACATTAGCTTTAATACCCCTCATTAAAATTTATGTTATGAATCCCTACCTCGCAGAATTTTTAGGAACCATGCTACTCATCTTAATAGGAGAAGGAGTGGTGGCTGGTGTATTGTTAAAAGGAAGTAAAGCAGAAAATGCAGGTTGGCTTACCATCTGCATTGCCTGGGGCCTTGCTGTTGCCATGGCAATTTTTGCAGTGGGTAATTTTAGTGGCGCTCATTTGAATCCTGCAGTAACAATAGGTCTTGCCATCAACGGAGATTTTGCATGGAACATGGCATCCGGTTACATGGCAGCACAATTAGCGGGTGCTTTTGCAGGTGCTGCTCTTGTTTGGCTTTATTACTATCCACATTGGAAGAACACATCGGATAGTGCCATAAAGTTAGCCGTATTCTCAACAGCCCCAGCAATAAGAAATTCGGTATCAAATTTATTTAGTGAAGTGGTTGCAACGGCTGTGCTCATCTTTGGAATACTATTTATTGGGGCAAATGAGTTTACACAGGGATTAAAACCACTGGTAGTTGGAGCGCTGATAACGACCATTGGTTTAGGCTTGGGGGGCACAACAGGTTTTGCCATTAATCCGGCTCGTGATTTAGGTCCACGTATCGCACATGCCATTTTGCCAATTTCGGGAAAGGGTAATTCAGACTGGGGTTATGCCTGGATACCGGTTGTGGGACCAACGATCGGTGGAGCGTTAGGTGCCCTTCTTTATGGATTTCTATTTTAGAGTGATGTAAACTGAATTCATGGAAAGGGGAATTAAATTGTTTTTAAGATTTGCACTAGCCGTTGGGTTCTTATCGGCTGTTGCAGATAGATTTGGATTGTGGCGCGAAGAAGTTTCTGTTTGGGGAAATTGGAAAAACTTCCTTGATTACACACGGCTGATAAACCCATGGTTTCCCGATTCATTCATACTGCCTTTAGGGGTGATAGCAACCGGTGCTGAAGTTCTCTTGGCAATTTTTCTTTTGTTAGGATTTAAGACAGAGCTGTCAGCTAAAGCAACCGGCTTTCTTCTTTTAATATTTGGCTTATCAATGACTTTTTCTACTGGGATAAAGGGAGCATTTGATTATTCAGTGTTTAGTGCAAGCGCGGCAGCGTTTGCATTAAGCCTTATAAAAAAGAAATATTTTGAATTAGATATTTTAATCACAAATAATAATAGTCAAGCAAGACATCTCGAATCAAGAATTCAGTAACCAGAATCCATCATGAGTCAATCCAAATACATTATCGCACTCGATCAAGGAACTACCAGTTCAAGGGCTGTACTTTTTAATAGCAAAGGCGAAATTGAAGGTATTGCTCAGCAAGAGTTTCAGCAGATTTTTCCTGCTCCAGGTTGGGTTGAACATGATGCTGAAGAAATCTGGAGTACACAAGTAGGAGTGCTGCAAAAAGTAATTGCAGAAAATAAGATTGATCATAAATCAATTGCTGCCATTGGTATTACCAATCAACGTGAGACTGCCGTAGTTTGGGATCGCACTACGGGAATCCCGATTTACAATGCCATTGTTTGGCAAGATAAGCGAACAGCGTCTATCTGCGAAGAACTGAAGGCAAAGGGCTTAACTGATTATGTGCGCGAGAATACAGGGCTTGTAATAGATTCCTATTTTTCGGGAACAAAAATAAAATGGATTTTAGATAAGATAGAAGGAGCCAGAGCGAGAGCTGAAAAAGGTGAGTTGGCCTTTGGAACCATTGACTCGTGGTTGATCTGGAAACTCACTAATGGGAAATCGCATGTAACGGATTACTCCAATGCATCACGAACCATGGTGTATAATATCAGGAATTTGAAATGGGATGATACACTGCTTAATGAACTACAAATCCCCAAATCAATATTACCGGAAGTAAAGCCTTCTGCCTCTTTGTTTGGAACGTGGAAGGTAGGGGGGATAGAAATTCCGATTGCCGGAGTAGCAGGTGATCAGCAAGCTGCACTATTTGGTCAGGCTTGTTTTGAACCTGGCATGGCAAAGAACACCTATGGCACGGGCTGCTTTATGTTAATGAATACCGGATCAACCATTCAGCAATCAAAAAACGGTCTGATTACAACCATTGCCTGGGGTCTTGATGGAAAAGTAGAATACGCATTGGAAGGTAGCGTGTTTATTGCTGGGGCAGCCGTTCAATGGCTTCGTGACAGTTTACATTTAATAGATCAATCAAAAGACTCCGAATATTTTGCCATGAAAGCCTTGGGCTCCAATGAAGTATATGTGGTGCCGGCCTTTGCAGGATTAGGTGCTCCCTATTGGGACATGTACGCCAGAGGCGCCATCTTTGGCCTAACGCGCGATACCGGAAAGGATCATCTCATTAAAGCAACATTGGAATCATTAGCGTATCAGACAAAAGATATACTGAATGCGATGCAGGAAGATGCCGGACTGAAATTGGCCAGTTTAAAAGTGGATGGAGGTGCGTGCGCGAATAACATCCTCATGCAATTTCAAGCCGATATTTTAGGCACTGAAGTGGAACGACCAGAAGTAATTGAGTCTACAGCTCTTGGTGCCGCTTACCTTGCGGGAATTCAAATTGGTCTTTGGAAGAAAGAAAGTATCATAAAGAACAGGAAGATTCAAAAACAATTTGTGCCAAACATGAATGAAGAAACAAGGTTACGGTTATACAAAGGCTGGCAAAAGGCAGTGAAGCGCACGATGGGTTGGATAGAAAGTTAAATTGATTGATTTGAACAGAACTAAAAATATAGACCAACTCCGCACTCAATCTTTTGATCTTTTGATTATTGGAGGTGGAATTACGGGTGCTGGTATTGCATTGGATGCCGCTTCGCGCGGATTGAATGTTGCCTTGGTGGAGAAAAATGATTTTGCCTTTGGCACAAGCAGTCGTTCCACAAAATTAATTCATGGAGGTCTTCGTTACCTAAAACAATTAGAGTTTGGATTGGTAAAAGAGGTAGGTAGCGAACGAGCCGTGGTGCACAAACTAGCTCCACATCTTGTGGTGCCCGAAAAAATGTTACTCCCGCTTTATGAAAAAAGAGGCTTCGGAAGTTTACTTACTTCCATTGGGTTGAAATTGTATGATTGGTTGGCAGGAGTGAAGCCTGAAGATCAACGCAGAATGCTTACCCGGAATCAAACCTTAAAACAAGAGCCCCTGCTCAAGCCGGAAGATGTAAAGGGTGGAGCAATTTATGCCGAGTACAGAACTGATGATGCCCGACTTACCATCGAGTTAATAAAAACGGCCGCGCAGTATGGAGCGTGTGTCGTTAATTATTGCCAGGTAGAAGAATTCCATTATCAAGAGGACAAGATAACAGGGGCAAAGGTAAAAGATCATGTTGCTGATCTTTCCTTTTCTGTTAAAGCAAAAGTAGTTGTGAGCGCAGCAGGGCCATGGGTTGATGAGTTAAGAACGATCAATCATTCTAAAAAGGGAAAGCGACTTCATTTAACTAAGGGAGTTCATCTCGTAATACCTCGAACTAAATTTCCTGTAAAGCAAGCCATTTATTTTGATGTGGAAGATGGTCGAATGATTTTTGCAATTCCCCGCGGTGAGATCACCTACGTAGGAACCACTGACACAAATTATCAAGGAAGCATTGATGAGGTATATACTTCCAAAGATGATGCAGAATATTTAGTGCGAGCTGTGAACAGAACTTTTCCGGAAGTAAATCTCGCGTTAACTGACATTGAATCAAGTTGGGCTGGATTGAGGCCACTCATTCATGAAGATGGCAAATCGGCTTCAGAACTTTCCCGTAAGGATGAAATTTTTGAATCAGACACAGGACTCATTTCTATAGCAGGTGGTAAACTTACCGGCTATCGAAAGATGGCTGAACGAGTGGTTGATCTGGTGATCGAAAAGTATTTTGATGAAGTTGAAAGTCCGTGCCAAACAGAAAACATACCTTTTGTTGGTTCTGATTTTAAGAATTACAATCAGGTAAAAGAATATATTATTCGCACTGCTGAGAATCTAAAAGAAGTAGGACTTTCACATCGGGCCGCATACTTGGTTAATAATTATGGTAAACAAACCGATTTGATTTTGGCCCGCTTGCATCAAAGCCCAGCCCCTGTTAATGAAGTGGAGTTGATAAAGGCTGAACTCTGGTTTTGTTTGACTCATGAAATGGTAGTTAGCCCCTCAGATTTCTTCATTAGAAGAACAGGAATGCTTTATTTTAACAGGCCTTTAATGGAATCTGTCCTGAATCCAATAATAGAAGACTTTGGTTCTCATTTCAACTGGACAAATCAAACTCTTCAAAAGGAGAAAACAGAATTGGAGAAGTCAATTCATTTAGCTTATCAATTTTAGATTGTATTGATTGTATGAAGTATTTTTTGTTCTTGTTCGGAATATTTTTTTTAATAGTCTTAGAGATAGCCCGGGTTTATTACATCATGCCATTTCCGGGAAGCCAGGAAAAAGAAACCATTGAATTTGCTTACTTTCTTGATCAATATCTTGTTTGGTTTCGATTATTTGGTATTGCTCTCATTGCCTATCCGGCTTTCCAATTAATAGCCAATTCTAAAGCAACCATTAGATGGACTGCTATTATGTTGATGTTTTTTTGGCTCATGGTGGTTTATGCTTTCAACTTTCGATTTTTGGCTGATAAGATGTTTTATCAACCCGAAAATAAAATTCTTGTTTCCTCGGCAAACAATAAAGTACCTGATAACAGCCTTGTGTTGGGGGTCGTTATAAATGGCGAAGCAAAAGCATATCCTATAGAAATTATAGGCTACCATCATCAAGTGCGCGATACCATAGGTGGTCAGCAAGTAATGGTTACATACTGCACTGTGTGCAGAACGGGTCGCGTTTTTAAACCTGAGGTTAGTGGTCAACCTGAAACATTTCGATTAGTGGGTATGGATCATTTCAATGCTATGTTTGAAGACAGCCGTACAAAAAGTTGGTGGCGCCAGGTTAATGGTGAAGCAATTGTGGGATCTAAGAAAGGGGAAATTTTGCCTGAAATTCCATCCGAACAAATGACCCTGGCTGCCTGGTTAAGTCGTTATCCAAACTCGTTAATTATGCAACCTGATGTAAAATTTACGGATCAGTATGCGGGACTTGATAAATATGATGAAGGAAAGATCGAAGGTTCATTAGAGGGCACCGATTCTCTTTCGTGGCAAAATAAATCATGGGTGGTGGGTGTGTCGCTGGGGAGAGATGCAAGAGCGTATGATTGGAACGATTTAGAAAGCAAACGCACGATCAATGATGATTTGAATGGAATACCCTTGGTGGTTGTGCTGCAAAATGATTCAGCCTCCTTTCATGTTTGGAACCGAATGGTGGGTAACGATACATTAAAATTTCTGTTTGTAGACAGTTTAAATACCCTCATAGATACCCAGACAAAATCGGTATGGGACTGGAATGGAAAATGTGTGGAGGGTGTACATAAAAACGCTACGTTAGCATCCATCCAATCGTATCAGGAGTTTTGGCACTCCTGGAAAACCTTTCATCCAAACACTACGCAATATCATGTCGAATAAGAGAGATCGCGCTTGGTGGAAAGAAGCGGTGGTCTATCAAATCTATCCCAGAAGCTTCAAAGATGGAAATGGTGATGGAGTAGGAGACCTTCGTGGCATTATTGAAAAACTTGATTATATACAAAGTTTAGGAGTAGATGCGGTTTGGCTTAATCCAATTTTTAAATCACCAAATGATGATGGTGGGTATGACATTAGTGATTACTATTCTGTTCAGCCCGAATTTGGAACCATGCGCGACTTTGAAGATCTGCTTGATGGTCTTCATCAGCGCAAGCTAAAGTTGATTATGGACTTAGTTCTTAATCATTCATCGGATGAGCACGCTTGGTTTCAAGAATCAAAAAAGTCAAAAGAAAATCCTTTTCGGGATTATTACTTTTGGAAACCTGGAATCGAAGGTTCACCGCCAAACAATTGGCCTTCTTTCTTTGGCGGTAGTGCCTGGCAATGGGATGAAGTAACAGGTGAATATTATCTGCACCTTTTTTCTAAAAAGCAACCCGATTTAAACTGGGAGAATCCTGTACTGCGAAACGAACTTCATCAGCTAATGAAGTTTTGGCTGGATAAAGGAGTTGATGGGCTTCGACTTGACGTTATATCTGCAATCTCGAAACCAATCGATTTTTCGGATACGCCTACGTTAGATTTTAATGAAACAATACGGATAAAGTATGCCAATGGTCCCCGATTAAAAGAGTTCATTAAAGAGGCTAACGAAAAAGTGTGGAGTCACTACGAGGTAATGACGGTTGGGGAGGGACCTGGGATAACCCATGAAAATGCGCTTGAGTACTTAGCAGAGCGAGAGGGGCTCGATATGATTTTTCATTTTGGTCATATGTATCTCGATCAAGGTCCGGGTGGCCGCTTTGACCCGGTACCGTGGACAATGAAAGATTTCAAATCGATTTTTAAACAATGGAATGAAACGTTTAAAGATCGCGGATGGGGTAGTGTATTCTTGGGGAATCATGATTTTCCGCGCATGGTTTCAAGGTGGGGAAACGATACAGACTATTTGAGCGAGTCTTCAAAACTTTTGTTCACGCTGATGCTTTCCATGCCAGGAACGCCCTTTGTTTTTATGGGCGATGAAATTGGGATGACTAACATTACATTAAAATCGGTGAGTGAATCTCAGGATATTGAAACAAAGAATGGTTGGTTGGAAGCTAAGAAGCGTAATGTTGAAGAATCAGAATTTCTTAAAGTGGCTAATTATGCTGGTCGGGATAATGCAAGAACTCCCTTTCAGTGGACAGCCTCAGCTCAAGCTGGCTTCACCACCGGTAGCCCCTGGATGCAAATTAACCCTAATCAATCCTTTATCAACGTAAATTCCCAACAAGATGCCCCCGATTCCATACTCAATTACTTTCGATCTGTAGTGAAGCTTCGAAAGGAGCATCAATTATTAACCTATGGAAAGTATAAGCCTGTGGAAACTGAAGCTCATAATCTTTTCATTTTTTTCCGGGAGGATGAGCAAGAAAAATTGTTGATTCTTCTTAATTTTTCTAATGAGGTTACTAACTTACCCAAGGAAGCAATTTCATATTTGACTACTCGGTTGATGGGCAATTATCCTGAAAGAAAAAATATGAAGGATCTGCGTCCATGGGAGGCTTGTATTTATCTATGTTGATTTATTAAATAGTTTCGAATGAAAAACCTTTGGGGCATTGATTTAGGCGGAACAAAAGTCGAAGGCGCTGTGCTCAACTCATCAGAAGATCCCAAGGTTCTTTTTAGAGATCGATTACCTACCGAAGGACACAAAGGCTATGATCACATCCTTGGTCAGATTAAAAGCGTGGTCGATAAGATGGAAGCCAAGATGGGCTACAAACCATCTAAGATTGGCATCGCTACTCCGGGTACACTAGATCCAGGACTTGGTTTAATGAAGAATAGTAATTCAACAAGTTTGAATGGAAAACCTTTAAAGAAAGATCTTGAGAGCCTATTAGGGGTTAAGATTTTTATGGCAAACGATGCAAATTGTTTTGCCTTGGCCGAAGCAAACATGGGTGCTGCTAAAGAGCAATATCCTGATGCAAAAGTTGTATTTGGGGTGATCATGGGCACAGGAGTGGGCGGGGGTGTTGTGGTAGATGGAAAAGTGATTAATGGATTGCAAGGAATAGGGGGTGAGTGGGGGCATAATTTTTTAGATGAATCGGGGGGAGCGTGTTATTGCGGCAAGAGTGGTTGTGTTGAAAAAGTATTGGCAGGTCCGGCTCTTGAAAAATATTACGAGTCTATTAGTGGTCAAACTAAGAGCTTGAAAGAAGTATACGGGTTGAATAAAATGGGAGAAGATCCATTCGCAAAGCAAACCATGGAGCGGTTGTTCTATTTTTTTGGCCTTGCGCTTAGCGTAGTGGTAAATATTCTTGATCCGGATGTAATTGTGATTGGTGGTGGCGTAGGAAATATTGACCTTATTTATTCGGAAGGTCGGGAATCTCTAAAGAAATATGTGTTTAATAATAAATTGGATACTCCTGTAATTAAACCAAAACTTGGAGATAGTGCAGGAGTATTTGGAGCAGCGTTTCTTGTAAATTAATTCTGATGTATTCAACCTCTACCTTATGAAACGAATTGCAGTTGTTGGCCCAATCCCCCGCGATCACATTGTAACCCACACCGGAGATCTAATTCAAAAATGGGGCTGTGTTACTCATCCGGTTATCGCTTTGTCTATGTTAGGTGATGAGAGCATTGAAATAGTTCCTGTGTGCCATCTGCGAAAAGTTGATCATGATAATGTGGAAGAAGTGTTCCAAGGCTATAAAGGTGTAAACCTGAAACACCTCACTACCGAAATGGATCAGGGGGATATCATAAGTCTGCGGTTCTTAGATCAGAATAATCGGGTGGAGCGTCAAACTGGATTTATGGATCCAATCCTACCGGCCGATATGAAGAATCTATTGACAAGTGATGTTTTTGTTTTTATACCCATTAGTGATTACGAAATATCTCTGGATACATTAAAGTATATTAAATCAAAAAGTAAAGGGACTATTATTTTTGACGCGCACGGACCCACCACTGCATGTTTGGTAAATGGTGAGCGACAGCGTAAGTTCTGGATCGATCGAGATCAATGGTTGCCCTACATTGATGTGCTGAAAATGAATTTAGAGGAAGCTCATGCTTCCTGGTATAAAAAGGAATATGAAAGTGAAGATTTTTCTTCGGAAGAATTGGAACGAAAAGAGATTCGTGAGTTTGCCGAACATTGTTTAGCTATGGGGGTAAAGTGTGTTTATGTAACACTCGATTCTCGTGGCTGTTTAACGTATTTTAAAAATAAAGGTGAACTTGTTGAAGAACTCGTTCCCTCCATCAAAGTAGATAAAGTGATTGATACAACAGGATGTGGTGATTCCTTTGCGGGTGGTCTTTCCTATGGGTTAGTATTAAATCCTACCAATTATATTGAAGCAGCCAGGTATGGGAATGCTTTTGGCGCCCTACGTACGCAAGGTAAAACATTTGAGGTATTTAAATCTTTGAAAGAAACCAATAAGATTATAGCTCAGGGTCATGTTTAATATATCTTTCCTAACTAAATTTTTAAATGATTAAAGCTGTAATTTTTGACTTAGATGGAGTAATTATAGACACCGCCCATTATCACTACATTGCCTGGAAGCGATTAGCCAGTGAGTTTGCAGTAACGCTTACACCTGCCCACAACGAACTACTGAAAGGTGTAAGCAGAATGCGTTCCCTTGATATTATTCTATCACTTGGCAATATTGAAATGTCTGTTGAACAGCGAGAACAACTAGCAGATAAAAAGAATAATTGGTTTGTAGAATACATTGAATCGATTCGTCCGGAAGAAATATTTCCTGGGGTAGTTGATTTGATAAAAAACTTAAAAGCTAAAAATATTAAAGTGGGCTTAGCATCCAGCAGTAAAAATGCTCCACGGGTAATTGAATTGCTAGGCATTGCCTCGGAGTTTGATACGATTATTGATGGAACCATGATTGTTCATACAAAGCCCGATCCTGAAATATTTTTATTGGCAGCGCATAAGTTAGGCATAAAGCCATCTGAATGCCTGGTCTTTGAAGATGCAGAGGCCGGAGTAGAGGCTGCTTTGGCAGCGGGAATGAAATGTGTGGGCGTTGGCTCACCCGATCAGTTGGGTAAAGCAGAACTGGTGATAAAAAATACCGGTGACTTTTCTGTTGATTTAGTCGATAGTATGTAGACCATAGTAGTTAGTTGATACTTTTTAAAATCGCGCTTAATAATTAATATTCTAAAGTCGTACTTCACAATTTGTAAATCGTAAATAGCTATGAAGCAATATCTCAAACACCACGAGTGGCATATTATTGAGGAGGGTCTTAATCCTCACTATAATCAAGTTTCAGAAAGTGTCTTTAGTTTGGGCAATGGGCGCATGGGGCAACGTGCTAATTTCGAGGAAGACTATTCTGGAGAAACTTTGCAGGGAAGCTACGTAGCTGGCGTGTATTATCCAGATAAGACTCGTGTGGGATGGTGGAAGAATGGCTATCCTGAATATTTCGCAAAAGTATTGAATGCGCCCAGTTGGATTGAAATCAAAGTAAAAATAGAAGATCAAATATTGGATCTTGCTAAGTGTAAAGTAGAAAGCTTTAAGCGAGTACTTGACATGAAGCAAGGGTTGCTACACCGCACATTTACTGCTGCTCTACCCGATGGAAAAAAAATTAGAGTGGAAGCAAAACGGTTTTGTTCTATGGCCGATGGTGAAGTAGGGGCTATTCGATATGAGATTACAGCCCTTAATTTTTCTTCACCCATCACGCTAACGTTACCCATCAATGCCGATGTGGTAAACAAAGATTCTAACTATGATGAAAAATTTTGGGATGAAGTTAGCAAAGAAGCCTCACCGGGCTTAGCTATTGTAAATGCGCAGACCAAGAAAACACTTTTTCACGTATGCACAGGTATGCAATATGAACTTCAGGCTGATGGTAAAAGTATTAAAGGTAAAGTATCGACCAACCTGCGCGAGAAATATGCAGACAATGTTGTAGAAACTGAATTGAAGGAAAATACGCCATTAACAATTTATAAATATGTTGCTATTCTTTCTTCTGAAAATCACGCCAAGGATAAGTTGGTTGCTAATTGTAAATCGAAATTAAAGGAAGCAGTTGCAGCCGGATTTCAGCAGCTTTTCTCAGATCACACGAAAGTGTGGGCTCATAAGTGGGAGGAGTGTGACATTACGATCGATGGAGATGTGGCGGCTCAGCAAGGAATTCGGTTTAATATTTTTCAACTCACACAAACCTATACAGGCGAAGATGAACGATTGAACATCGGCCCCAAAGGGTTTACAGGGGAGAAGTATGGAGGTAGCACGTATTGGGACACTGAAGCCTATTGCTTACCCTTCTTTTTGAGTACAGCAGAGCCAAAGGTAGCGCGCAACCTCCTTGTATATCGTTACAAACATTTGGGAAAGGCTATTGAAAATGCAAAGAAGTTAGGCTTCAAAGATGGAGCGGCTTTTTATCCATTTGTTACTATGAATGGTGAAGAATGTCATAACGAGTGGGAGATAACGTTCGAAGAAATCCACCGCACCAGTGCCATGGCCTATGCCATGCGAGATTACATTGATTATACAGGAGATAGAGAGTATTTAACTGAGTTTGGCCTGGAGGTGTTGATAGGCATTGCACGTTTCTGGAATCAACGCGTTAATTGGTCGGATAACAAAAGGAAGTATGTCATACTGGGTGTTACCGGGCCCAACGAATATGAGAACAATGTTAATAATAACTGGTACACAAACTATTTGGGGGCATGGACGTTGAGGTTTACCATGGAGTCAGCAGCATATGTAAAACAATCTAATCCCACCCGATACAAGGAAATAAGTTCAAAGCTAAATTTTAATGAGGCTGAGGAGACAGAACGTTGGAAGCATATAACCGACAATATGTATTATCCATTTGATGCCGAACGGAAAGTAATCCTTCAACAAGATGGATTTTTAGACAAGGAATTAATTCCAGTTAAAGACCTTAGTCCAAGTGATCGGCCCTTAAATCAAAAATGGTCGTGGGATCGGATTCTTCGTTCTTGCTATATCAAGCAAGCTGATGTGTTGCAAGGCATATTCTTATTTGAAGATGATTTTGATCTGGAGACGATTCGCAGGAACTTTGACTTCTACGAACCACTTACCGTTCATGAATCATCCCTATCACCTTGTGTGCATGTAATCCTCGCCAGTAAACTGGGCTATAAGGAACAAGCCTATGAATTTTATTTGCGTACCGCACGCCTCGATTTAGACGATTATAACAATGATACAGAAGAAGGCTGTCACATTACCTCCATGGCTGGTACGTGGATGAGTTTGGTAAAAGGCTTTGGGGGCATGCGCGTTCGCAATGGACAATTACATTTTAATCCTTTTATACCCGATCAGTGGAAATCATATTCATTCCGGTTGGAGTTCAGAGATCGCGTGATTAAAGTAAAAGTAAGTATAGATAAAATTGATACTGTGCTTGAGAGAGGTGAGTCAATAAATGTTATGGTTAATAATAAATCAATTTTATTGAAACAGATGGATGATTATGAGAAGCTGTAAGCAACTGAGACGATCAAGATTGTATATAATATTGTTGTTTCCTATACTTTTCATTTTTGTACGAGAAGCTTCAAGTCAAAGCATTGTATCTTATAAAAATGATTTCAACACCCCAACATCAGACTTTGATGGTTTGGGCTTCTCAATAAAACAAGAGAATGAATTCAATAATCCAGCGATCCATTCTGTTCATCCATATCCGGCTTCCCCTTCACATCAAAAGGATACAATATTGTATTATGAGTTTAAAAAACACATAATAGTCAACGATGCTAATCCGATTGTGGAATATGATGAGATAGTTTTAACGCAAGCTCCTGTTCAGGTACAAATATTCCATATTAGAACTCAAAAATGGATTACTTTATCTTCTTATACATCAACAGTGAGGAGTGTTTGGAATTCACATTTTAATTCGAATATCATTGGTTGGAATTCTCTCGCAATAGGTAATGCAAGTTTATTTCAGCATAACGAGGTTAATTTAATGACTGATCCATCTGTAAAATCTGGCGATGAGGTTATCTTGAGATTTAGTTTAAATTGTAACTGGTGGGGGAGTGGCTGGGGCTGGGCTATTGATAACTTATCCATTCAGCCTGATATAGTCCCCCCATTAATCTATCATTATCATTTCGATTATGTTAGTTCTAAAGTAAATAATTTATTAATCGAAGCTGCTGTGATCGATGGCTTCACACCAATCAGTGATGCATATGTTGAATATAAGACCTTGCGCAATGATCAATGGACTGTAAAGAAATTTTTTTTTCAAAGCTATTATTTCTATTCAATTGATTTAAGGGCGCTAAATCTGAAAGTTAAAGATACACTTTACTATCGTATCCGTTCAATAGATCAGGCTGGAAATTCATCGGTTCTACCAGAGGGGATTGATGCGTGGAAGGTGGTTATTAAAGATTATGAAACACCCGTTAAATTTTATTACTCTAATTTCGACTCTAACAATCCTGATTTTGTTGGTAATTATTTTAATGGAGCTGCATTAACTGGATATCCAGGAAAGCTTGTTCAAACACCCCATCCGTATCCTAATGGATTTGGGCCAAATATTCCAAGATATTCAGTCTATACCTATACACTCATGAAACCAATCATTATCAGCGGGGAATACTCAAAGGTATCTTATAAAGAAGCTTTGCTATTAGATTATGGTGCACTACAAGACTATGCTGGCTTTGAAGGTTCGCGTGATTATGGTGAGACTTGGGAACCTTTAGTTAATTATTATAATCCAGCTGATGCTTTCTGGCGAAATTACGTTGATTCAGGATTTCCACCTACAAAGGAAATCTTTGTCAAGAAAGAATTTGATCTAAGAGATACATATGCAGAGGGAGAAGTTGTGATTCTTAGATTCGTCTTGTATATAGATGGAGATGGAAACAAGTGGGGTTGGGCTTTTGATGATTTAAGTATACAAACGACAACTACTGATGTTGAGAATCAGCCAGTTTCCAATATTTCAGTTTATCCAGTGCCATCAGATAATTATATAACCATAGATGAATTAGTAGGAAATATTCATAATGTAGAAATAGTATCAGCAACTGGGGAAACGTTCAGAAAAAATGTAATCCATTCGGAAGATAAAACAAAAGTATTTGTAGGTGATTTGGCTGATGGTGTTTACACGCTAAGGATAAATTTAAATAGCGTGCAGACAAGTAAAAGAATTATAATAAGGCATTGATTATTTTAGAAAAAAATAACATGACAAATCTATGTATCTCATTGAAAAAGTAAGCTCCATAGAAGCTTTTGCATTAATTGCAAAGGCAGTTGAACTTGCTACTAAAATTAATAAGTCAATTGCCGTAGCAGTTACCGGACCCGAGGGCGAGTTAATTTCGTTTTTACGGATGGATGGCGCGAATCCTGCCTCTGCCCGGATTGCGCAAAGCAAAGCCTATACTAGTGCTATTGATTGCAAATCAACTCGGGCTCAAGGAGAGTTTATGCGTAACGATTATCGGGAGCAAGCGTATTGGACGGATAGTAAGATTACCGGTTTTGGGGGTGGGTTACCAATTATTCAAAATGGAAAGGTGATTGGAGGGATAGGCGTCAGTGGGTTATCAGAAGAGGAAGATGAGAGAATTGCCAGAGAGTCAATTCAAGCAGTTTTTAATTTGTAATCTGAATTTCAAAACTTATTTAAATGTAATCTATCGCCAATGAAACTAACTTCATTTCTATTTTTTCTATCCCTCTCACTTTCTGGTTTTGCTCAAACTCGTGAGATTTATGTAAACCCAAATTTTAATTCGCTGGCTGCAAACCACCAAAAACTGGCAATTCTGCCTTTTAAGGCAATTATCAAATTGCGACCTAAGCAGATGGAGAAAATGACGGGAGACCAATTGTATCAACTTCAGCAAGACGAAGGGAAGGCTGTTCAAAGCGCAATGCAATCCTATTTTTTGAAAAGGAAGGAACAACATAATTTCAGAATCACTTTTCTTGATCTTCTTACAACCAATGCTATTCTTGCAAAGAATAATATTGATGGATCGAACATTGAACGATTTACGCCTAAGGAACTGTGTGAGTTATTAGAGGTGGATGGCATTATTACGGGCATCCTTTCAACAGATAAACCAATGTCCGATGGAGCTTCCTTAGCACTGGGCTTGCTGGTAGGATTTTACGGGCCAACTAATTCGGGAAAATGCACAATCAATATTAATGATGGATCAACGAATGAACTCATGTGGAAATATGAAAAAACTCTGTCGAGAAGTTTAGGGAGTGATACCAATACGATTATTAATACGATCATGAGAAAGGCTTCCAGACAACTCCCCTATATAGCAGGCAAATAACCAGATGATTTTAATACTGATATGAGAAACATAACCTTAATTATTGGGCTTTTGTTATGCCTGATCTCCGCCTTTGGCCAGAAGAACAAACCAGCAGTTGATAAACGTTTTGCGGGTGTTGATACCGAACTTCAAAAAGTGTTGGACACTTGGCAAGCACCGGGTTTTGCGGTGGCGGTTATTGAGAAGAATAAGATTGTGTATGCCAAGGGATTTGGATATCGCGATTACGAAAACAAACTTCCTGTTACACCCAATACACTTTTTGCGATTGGTTCATGTACAAAAGCATTCACTTCTTCTGTGCTGGGAATGCTGAGAGAAGAAAAGAAAATGGATTTCAATGAGAGCCCTCGAACATATTTTCCCGAATTAAAATTTTTTAGTAGTGAAATGGATGAGTCTATCATTATGAAAGATTTGATGAGTCACCGCACGGGTTTGCCTCGTCATGATTACTCCTGGTACTTATTTCCAACAGAATCAACTGATAGTTTGATTCAACGCATTGCCCATCAAGAACCCTTTACGGGAGTCAGGGAGAAATGGTATTACAACAATTTTATGTTTTTGATGCAGGGATCAATTGCCGAAAAAATTACAGGCAAGCCATGGGCAGAGAATGTGAAAGAAAAGATTTTAGATCCATTAGGAATGACTCGCTCTAATTTTACCCTTGCTGAGTGGAAAAAGAGTGATGATGCAGCGTTTGGATATGAATTGGAGAAACAAACAACCATCAAAAGGATGGATTACTACAATATTGCAGCCATGAGTCCTGCAGGTAGCATTAATAGCAGCGTTAATGAAATGTCGAATTGGGTGATCGCCTGGATTAATGGAGGTAAGTTTAAAGGAAAGGTGGTGTTGCCAGCTTCGTATGTTACGGAAGCGATGAGTTCGCAAATGGTAGTGTCACCTGCATTGCCCGACAAGGAAAATTCAGACGTTCATCTTTCGAATTACGGTTATGGCTGGTTTTTAGCATCCTATAAAGGGCACTATCGTGTTGAGCATGGTGGTAATATTGATGGCTTTTCAGCAAGTACTTCATTTTTTCCAAGCGATAGTGTTGGGATTGTAGTACTGGTAAATCAAAATGGATCTTCGGTGCCAAGTGTTGTACGGAATATACTTGCCGATAGAATGTTAAATGTTTCAAAGACTGATTGGAATACCAATTTAAAGGCAAAACAAGACAAGGCCCTCAAAGATCAAAAGGAAGCCGAAAAGACAAAGTCCTCAAGCAAAGTAAAAGGAACCCGACCTTCCCACAGCAAGCAGGAATTTTCGGGTCGATATGCTCATCCTGGATATGGTTCGTTCGATCTTGTGGTTGAACGTGATTCCTTATTCGCGAAATTTAAATTAACGAAGCTTTGGTTGCGTCATTATCATTATGATGTATTTGAAGCTTTTGAAGCGAAGACGAAGGTTGACACTACAGCCTCTCAATTGCTGTTTAATTTTGCTACCAATGAAGGTGGCGATATCAGTAAAGTATCTCTTAAAATTGAACCAACACTAGAACCCATTGACTTTAAGCGCACGCCTATCAAAATGGACGTTGATAAAGCTACTTTGGAAAAATATGCAGGTGAATATGAACTAGCGGGGATGGTTGCAAAGTTTTATCTGAAAGCAGGCGAGACTCTTTTTCTAACTGTGCCGGGTCAGCCTGAGTATGAATTGATCGCTACTGGAAAGAATAAATTCTCTATCAAATCGCTCGATGGATTTAAGATTGAGTTTACTGATAATGGAGGGAAGATAGCGGAGGCTATTTTTATTCAGCCGAATGGTACGTTTAAAGCGAAGAAGAAGTGATAAAATCAGACTGTGTCTTAATTATCATCTTCTCCCAATTCTCAAACCGATCAAGTTCATCAGCAGCAATGCGATAAACCCATGTGAGTACTGCCAGATCATCGGTAAGACCTAACCCTGGAATGAAGTCAGGGATAAGATCTATCGGATTGACAAAGTAAATGACAGCCGCTATTAAAATTATAACCACCCGTAGTGGGATTTGATATTTGCCTATGGCCTGTGCCTTTAACAGTCTTCCAATCAGGAAGAATTTGCTACTGATTTCTGCACCTTTTACTCCACTCCAGTTTACCTGACGAGCCTTTGTTGATAGCTGTACAAGCAATTTCAGGATTCGGGCCGGTTTGCCACTAAGAATTGTGGCCTGTTTTAAAGCCCGGTTAAAAAACTCGTTTTTAAGGGAAATCATGAGGATATAACGAATAGACTGCCTTTAATAGTTCATCGGGATTTGACGGAAGGCTTAAATAAGTCGTTGTAAGTAAGGAATACCTTAAAAATATCGAATATTATCGTTGAATGTAGCTTGAAATAGTGCGAAATTACTATTGAAAATATTCTACCCTAATCCCTAATACCCGAGCTATGGAAAATTCTGTTTCTCTTTTCGCAACCATCGATCACTATTTATTCATTGGATCCTACTGCTTTTTTGGCCTTACCGTACTGATTTTATTGTTTCATGAATTTAAGGTAATGTCAATTTCAGATCAAAAGGAAAAATATGACTACGTTAATCTTCATGAAATAAAATATTTTAGACTAGGTGTGATTACATTATTAATTGGTATTGGATTTTTTCTAGTTGCCGAAGTTACACCCACACTCCCTGTAAGCGATTCAAATAAAACCTTCATTAGTATTTTCTTTCTGATAGTTTTAGGCACAATTTTTTACGTTACGCTTACAAGCGTTGTTGGTATTATTTATCCTCGCTTATTAGAGCGTAGGTTAAAGCGAATTCGCAATAAACCACGCAAATCATCCGCGGGCAATGTAATGCGAAAGCTATCTGATGAAGAGGGTTCAGTCCATTTAGAAGCGGATCAATTATCGATGCATAAAAGTGAAATCCATTCTGCCGAGTATGATGTTTGGTTGGATGACAAGACGGGTGAAAAGAAGATTGATAAATACATGGCTTACCAACACGCAGAGAAATGTGGTGAGTGCGGATATTACACCATGAAAATTGATGTAGAGGAAATTGAGAAGCAACCCACACAACTGGAAGACGGCTTACTATTAGAACACTATAAATGCAGCTATTGCAAGCACCGCGAAGCGCGTGAAGTGGTGATTTCAGCCCTTGGTAAGAATTGAACCTAAGAGTTCTTAACCATTACGTAGCGATAGTAATATCGGGTTTCGTCCTTTAGGTTGTTGTAAAACTTTGACCCAACTACCCCGGCAAATTCGGAGAACAATTTTTGCCATTTAGTAGGGATGAGACGCTGTATGCGCTCCTTCTTTTTATCATCTTCCTGCTCGATGGCTTTGATAACATTGGGTGTGATGTTTTCTTCTTCCAACATGGTTAATCCGCAATTTGCCAGTTGATTTTTTAAGGTAGGCATATCAACGGCATACCGAAAGTCAACCATTAGAAAGTGACCACCAGGTTTTAATACCCGTTTTACTTCTTTTAAGAATTCATCCACCGATCCATAAGCGTGACAAGACTCTACATTAATCACCACGTCAATGCTACTATCTGCAAGAGGTATTTTTTCAGCACTTCCTTGTATAAATTTAAGGTTAGGCACATTGTGTAATTGATTAGCAAGATCAACGGCATGATGGGCCAGGTCCATGCCAGTGTAGGAGCTCGGCTTGTAAAAAGAAGCGAGATGCCGAGCGCCACCACCGCGGCCACTGCCTACTTCAAGGATCGTTTGATTTGCAAGGTTTGTCTTTGCTGCCAGATAGTGGTACATCTGCAAGGGATATCGCTGCATGGGCACTTCATCTAAAACCAAGGGTGTTTCATTGGCATTTGGATCATATCCATAATTCATGAAATGCCAATCTTGAGCTGGGATGTGCTTGGCTAATAATTCGTACGTTACTTTTGCATTGAGTCGCTTAAACCAGGCGAATCTCTTGAATGGATAGAGGAGGGTCTTTATCATGAGGTAGATTTGAGGTTGGCTCGAAGATAAGGTAAATAACTTTTAACTTAAGCGGATTTATGTTTAATACAGCTCTGTTGCATTAAAATTTTATCATGACTCAAAATATTTTTCAGATTGCCCTGGTTGTTGAAGATTATGATGATGCCATTCATTTCTATACTCAGAAATTGAACTTTAGATTGATGGAGGATTCTGTGCTGAGTGAAACTAAACGTTGGGTAGTATTAGCTCCAACGGGTTCCTCGGTGGGTTGTAATTTATTGCTGGCAAAAGCAGCCAATACTGAGCAACAGAGTCGCATTGGGAATCAAACAGGAGGTCGGGTGTTTCTCTTTCTGCATACGGATGATTTTTGGCGCGACTATAAATCCATGCAACAAAAAGGAGTTGAGTTTATGTGTGAACCGATAGAAGAAAGCTATGGAACAGTAGCCGTTTTTAAAGATTTGTATGGAAACTTGTGGGACTTGATTGAACCCAAAAAGAAAGCCACAAATTCATAGCTGGATGAATCTGTGGCTCTTATGTTTGATTATATACTTACGCAGTTGCTGGCTTTTTCTTCATCCAGAAAAAAAGAATGGTAAAGAGAACAATCAATATCGCTGGAAACATAATCATCGTTTGTAGGGTAGATTGACCAGCAGCTAACTCTAATGCATCACCTTCAAGACCGGCAGCACTTGCTTTCTCTTTAGCACTATCAATCCAGCCTCCAATAATAGGTTGCCAAATAGAAGTAGAAAACATGCCTAAGGCACCGATAATTGACATACCAATGGCACCCGTAAGTGGCATCTTTTCTGCAGCAAACCCGATCATGTTAGGCCAGAAATAACAAACACCCATTGCAAAAAATATAGCGGCCACATAAGCCATTGGTCCTGTTTGGGTGCTGAACAAAAAGATTCCAATCGTTGTGAAAACTGCGGAACCTAATAGTACACCGGTTTGATCAAACTTATGAACGAACTCCCCACCAAAGTATCTGCCCACAGCCATTAATCCTGTAACTAGTGCAAGGATTACCATAGGTTCAGCACCACTTTTTGCCATAATGATTCCGGTCCATTGTTGCGGACCAAACTCTGAGATAGCGGTAAGGGTCATGCAAATACCGATGAAAATAAAGAGTGGAGTAGCCATTGCCTTCAGGTTTTCCGACAATGATGCAATTTCCTTTTTTGGTTCTGGGAATTCTTGTCCGTAAAAAACGTACGCGTAAATCACCGTTGGAATCAGAATAATCCAGATCTGTGCCTCCCAACCTAAGTTCATCTTAGTCATGGCAAACGAGATTAAACTTCCTAAAACAATACCCCCGGGAAACCACATATGAAAACGGTTCAGCAAGGTATTCATCTGCTTGCCGCTGTAACTAGCAGCAATCATAGGGTTACAAGCGGCTTCGGTACATCCGTTACCAAGACCTATAAATAATGTAGAGACTAATAGACCAATATATCCGCCAGAGAAAACTGTCAGAATGATACCTAATGTGTGTGAGATAAATGCGAAGATCATGATCTTTTTTGGACCGAGGCTGCCGTAAAATATACCTCCCAACACCATAGAGATTGGAAAGCCAACAAACCACATGGAGTTGATGAATCCTAGCTGTTCGGCCGTAAGATTAAAAGTTGTTCCTAGTTCAGGAAGAATCCCTGCCCGGATACTGAAAGAAAAGGCGGTTGTGATTAACGCAAAACAACTGCCGTAAAAGAGTCTGATATTGGGTTGGTCACTCATAGTAAATGTGCTTTTAGGTTTGATTTTTAGGATATGAAATATGAAAGGAAAATCGATTTAATGCAAACGTTTGATATAAAAAGCAAAAAATAAGTTGTCATAGTTCAAAGGCAATTCCGTCTCTTTTCAGTGAATCATAAACCTGTTTGTCGAATCGAAAAAGAGCAGCCGCCCGATGCGATACGTCCTTTTGCTTTTCGTGGCACGCTTCCAGTAGCTTCATCTTGGAAAGCTTTCTCCGGAAGTTGGATTTATCCAATTGGGTTTCGAGGATCGCTTCATATAACTCTTGAAGTCGAAGCAGTGTAAATTTTTCGGGCAACAAATTAAAGCCGATTGGCTCGTGCCGCACTTTATGCTTTAAATGATTAAACCCAAACGTTAAAATTTCCTTGTGATCATAGGGCAGTTCAGGCACCTCGTGAATGCTGAACCACCGGGCATCGGACGCAGTGAAACCTGGAATAAGCGAATAATGCTCTTCGTTTATAAGTGCAATGTGTGCAATGGTAATTACCCGTTTGGTTGGATATCGATCGGGCTCGCCAAAGGTTTTCAATTGCTCTAAGTAAACATTGCTAATTCCCGTAAGGGATTTTAATAAACGTTTAGCCGCATTGTCCACACTTTCTCCATACGTAATCCAACCACCAGGCAGCGCCCATTTTCCTTTGCTGATTCCGGTGGCATGCTTTACCAATAAGATGTCGAGCCGGCCATTATTAAACCCGAAAATCAGGCAGTCAATAGACAGCGCTTCAATGATTGAATCAACACTCGTTTTGGTCATAAAAGAAATGTTGCCCAATATATGGTCATTTTGACTATAAGTAAATACTTTTGGGAACAATTCAATCGTATGCAGAGATTTCTATTGGGCCTGGATATTGGAAGTTCCTCAGTGAAAGCAACACTTGTTGCTGTAGATACAGGCAAGGCGATTGCCTCAGCTCAATCCCCAAAAGAAGAGATGGAAATCCTAGCTCCTCATGCAGGCTGGGCTGAACAACATCCTGAAGTTTGGTGGGAACATGTGGTAAAAAGTATCCATTTATGTTTAAATAAATCAGGTGCTGATGTTGGGCATATCAAAGCAATTGGTATTGCTTACCAGATGCATGGGTTGGTGGCTATCGATAAGAATGGTAAACCTGTTCGATCGTCTATTATATGGTGCGATAGCAGGGCTGTAGGCGAAGGTGAAAAAGCATTTAATCAATTAGGCAAAGAGCATTGCCTTACACATTTTCTGAATTCACCGGGAAACTTCACGGCTTCCAAATTAAAATGGATAAAAGAGAATGAGCCCGATGTGTACGCACGTATTTATAAGATTATGTTGCCGGGTGATTATATCGCTTATAAACTCTCAGGCGAAATTGTAACAACGGATACTGGGCTTTCGGAGGGAATCTTTTGGGACTATAAGGAAGGCGGAATAGCGCATTCATTGCTCAACCAATACGGAATCGATCCTTCACTGTTGGCAGAGGTAAAACCCGTGTTCTCTGAACAGGGAAAACTGACCAAAAATGCAGCCGAAGAGACCGGATTAAAAGCAGGAACTATAATTTCATATCGTGCTGGAGATCAGCCTAATAATGCCTTTTCACTTAATGTTATAAATAAAGATGAAACGGCAGCTACTGCCGGCACGAGTGGAGTGATTTACAGTGTAACAGACAAGAACTCATTTGATGTTAAATCGCGGGTAAACACTTTCATTCACGTAAGTAATAAGCCAGCCGAAAAGCGAAATGGCGTGCTACTTTGCGTGAACGGAACGGGGATCTTGAATAGCTGGTTACGGAGGAATTTACGAAGCAGTGATCAACTCCTGGACTATCAACAAATGAATGATTATGCCGAGAAAGTTCCGGTAGGTGCGGATGGTCTTTTAATGTTGCCTTTTGGTAATGGGGCTGAACGTATTCTTGAGAATAAGATCATCAACGCCTCGTGGCATGGTCTGGATTTTAATCAACACAACCAAGCTCATATTTTAAGAGCCGCTCAGGAAGGAATTGTGTTTGCACTGAAGTATGGATTTGAGATTTTGCAAGCAATGGGTGTCAAATCAAAAGTGATTCGTGCGGGACAAGCCAATATGTTTTTGAGCCCGTTGTTCAGAAAAGCATTTGTAAATACAATAGGTGTGCCTCTGGAATTGTATGATACCGATGGATCGAAAGGAGCAGCACTTGGTGCAGGATTGGGTGCTGGAATTTATTCTTCTTTCGAGGAAGCCTTTAAGGGATTAGCACGACTTCATGAAGAGTCTCCTAATAATGAACTGAAAGCCCGCTATGAGGAAACCTATCAGCAATGGAAACAAGTATTAACTAAACAACTAAATCAATAAATATTAGCCCTCTGATTCATAGCTTGTTAATCAAGAAATAAATCAGCGAATCTGGGTCATAGCTTTTAAATCCTAAATCGTTACTTATGAAAATCACAAAAGGAAAAACGGAATACTTTAAGGGTATTCGTGCTATCAAGTTTGAAGGAAAAGAATCAGATAATCCTTTAGCCTTTAAGTTCTATAATCCAAAAAAGAAGGTTGGTAAGAAAACAATGGAAGAACATCTTCGATTTGCCATTGCCTATTGGCATACCTTCTGCGGTAATGGGGGCGATCCTTTCGGGCCTGGTACAAAAGCTTTTCCTTGGTCAACCAGTGGCGACCCCTTGCAACGAGCCTATGATAAAATGGACGCGGCATTTGAATTTATCACCAAGATTGGTGCGCCTTATTACTGCTTCCATGATTATGATTTGGTTGAAGAAGCACCTACGTTAAAGGAAAGTGAAACCAGGTTAAGGAAAATTGTGGATTACGCGAAAGAAAAGCAGAAAGCTTCAGGAGTGAAATTACTGTGGGGAACAGCCAACCTTTTTTCTAATCCGCGCTATATGAATGGAGCGGCAACCAATCCAGATTTTAATGTGGTGTGCCATGCCGGACTTCAGGTGAAAAATGCAATCGATGCTACCATAGAATTAGGTGGTAGTGGCTATACCTTTTGGGGTGGACGAGAAGGCTACCTTTCGCTATTGAATACAAATATGAAGCGCGAGCAGGAACACCTCGCTCAGTTCTTACATACTGCTCGTGATTACGGAAGAAGAAACGGTTTCAAAGGTTCATTCTATATCGAGCCTAAACCGATGGAGCCTACCAAACATCAATACGATTTTGATGCGGCCACATGCCTTTCATTTTTACGCCAGTTTGATTTGATGGACGACTTTAAATTGAACATTGAAGTCAACCACGCTACGTTAGCAAGTCACACCTTCGATCATGAACTACAAGTTGCTGCAGATGCAGGAGTGTTGGGTAGTATCGATGCCAATAGGGGTGACAATCAGAATGGATGGGACACCGATCAGTTTCCGAACAGTGTGTATGAAATCACGGAAGCAATGTTAGTAATTTTACAAGCTGGTGGTTTTAAAACCGGTGGCGTAAACTTTGATGCTAAAACGCGAAGAACATCAACAGACCTTGAGGATATTTTCTATGCACACATTGGTGGTATGGATGTATTTGCCAAAGCATTGCTTGCTGCGCATGCAATATTAGAGGATGGCGAGTTTCTTGAAATGAGGAAAGAGCGGTATGCTTCTTTTAATTCAGGAAATGGAAGAAAGTTTGAACGCGGAGGTCTCAGTTTAGATGCGTTGCGGAAACTTGCTCTTAAAAATGGTGAGCCTGAGCAGATCAGTGGCAAGCAAGAGTACTTTGAAAACCTGCTTAATAAGTTTATTTAGCACCATTTAAAAGTAACGCAATCGTTTCCGTTAAATAAAATTGATTATTTTACGATCTACATTCTAACCTTACAAAACAACCCAAAAAAAGCATGAACAGAAAATTACGCATGGGCATGGTTGGTGGTGGTAAAGATGCCTTCATCGGATCGATACACCGACTTGCAGCCAACATGGATGGACTTATTGAAGTAGTTGCAGGAGCACTCAGTATTAACCCTGAAATAGCGAAGGAAAGTGGAAAGATGTTGTTCCTTCAGGAAGATCGCATCTATACAACATTTGAAGAGATGATCGAGAAGGAGAGTAAACTTCCTGCTGACAGACGAATTGATTTTGTAACCATCGTTACTCCAAACTTTGCTCACTTTGCTCCAGCCATGTTAGCCCTTGAAAAAGGATTTCATGTAGTGATTGAAAAGCCAATTGCATTTACATTGGATGAAGCCCAGCAATTGAAGAAGAAGGTTAAAGAGACTGGTTTATTATTGTTACTTACACACACCTATTCTGGATACCCGATGGTGCGCCAGGCACGCACCATGGTGAAGGAAGGTGTGTTCGGAAAAATCCGCAAAGTGTATGTAGAGTATCCGCAAGGCTGGCTCAGTAAAATGAGCGAGCGCGAAGGTAATGCACAGGCAGCGTGGAGAACAGATCCTAAAAAATCAGGGAAGGCAGGCGCGATGGGCGACATTGGTACACATGCAGCGCATCTTGCTGAATTCATTACTGGTTTAAAAATTACTCATCTCTGTGCAGACTTAAATGCAATGGTACCGGGTCGTGCTTTAGATGATGATGGTAACGTGCTTTTGAAATTTGATAATGGAGCTGCCGGTGTGTTGATGGCATCGCAGGTTGCTGCTGGTGAAGAGAACGCCTTGAAGATTAGAATCTATGGTGAGAATGGAGGATTGGAATGGGCACAACAAGAGCCCAATACGTTGTTGGTGAAATGGCTGGATAAGCCAACGCAGATTTTACGCGCAGGGACCAACGGATTTGTTGGTGCCGAAGCCGCATTCAATGCTCGCACTCCAGCAGGTCACCCCGAAGGATACTTAGAAGCATTTGCAAACCTCTATCGCAATTTTGCTTTGGCATTATCAGCGCGAATTGATGGAACCAAAGCGCCAGAGCTGGTTGATTTTCCTTCCGTGGAGGATGGTATCCGTGGAATGGCTTTCATTGATAATGTAGTGAAGAGCGGACAGAGTAATGAAAAATGGACTCCATTTGAAATATAAAATATGCAGACACTAAAAGGACCCGGAATATTTTTAGCTCAGTTTATGGGCGATGAACCCCCGTTCAATAATTTGAAGTCAATTTGTAAGTGGGCAGCTTCACTTGGTTATGTAGGTGTACAAATACCAACATGGGATAGTCGATGCATTGATTTAAAGAAAGTTGCGGAGAGCAAAGATTATGCACAAGAGTTAAAAGAAACTGTTGAATCGTGCGGACTACAAATCACAGAACTATCAACGCACTTGCAAGGCCAGCTAGTGGCCGTGCATCCAGCGTACGATGTGATGTTCGATGGCTTTGCACCTAAGTCAGTACATGGCAAGCCTAATGAGCGCACTGCTTGGGCGGTTGACCAATTGAAGTTGGCAGCCAAAGCAAGTAAGAATTTAGGATTAAATGCGCATGCAACATTCTCAGGTGCATTAATGTGGCACACAGTTTATCCCTGGCCACAACGCCCTGCGGGTTTAGTTGAAGATGGATTTAAAGAATTGGCAAAACGCTGGCTTCCTATCTTAAATGCCTTCGATAAAGTAGGTGTAGATGTTTGTTATGAAATCCATCCGGGTGAAGACTTACACGATGGTATTACGTTCGAACGTTTTTGGGAAGCAACTGGAAAACATACCCGTGCGAATATTTTATATGATCCAAGTCACTTCGTGTTGCAGCAGCTAGACTACTTGCAGTACATTGACTTCTATCATTCGTTTATCAAAATGTTCCATGTGAAGGATGCTGAGTTTAATCCAACCGGAAAGAGCGGAGTGTACGGTGGCTTTCAGGATTGGGTGGATCGTCCGGGTCGTTTCCGTTCATTAGGTGACGGGCAAGTTGATTTCCAATCGATCTTTTCAAAACTGGCGCAATACAATTATAAAGGCTGGGCTGTCCTGGAGTGGGAGTGTTGTATTAAACATCCCGAACAAGGTGCGGAAGAAGGCGCTCCCTTTATTAAAGATCATATCATCCGGGTAACCGAAAAGGCGTTTGATGATTTCGCTTCAACAGGGAAAAATCCAACGCTCAATAAAAAAGTACTAGGCTTAATTAAATGAAAAAAATACATATGAAAACCCTACAATCAATTTGCTTAATCACCGCTTTTGCAATAACGTTGGCAGCTTGCGGATCAAAAAAAGATGAGACTGTTACTGAAGATTACGGAACGCCCGATGAAAGTGGTCAGGCAATTGCATCTGTAGATGTAATTACACAAGGGGAATCGCTGGTAAAAGCAAGTGATTGCAAGACATGTCATCACCAAACAAATAAAATTATTGGCCCTTCTCATACCGAGGTGGCAAAGAAATATGATTTTACAAAAGAAAATGTAGCGTTGCTCGCAGGCAAGATCATTAATGGTGGTAGTGGAGTTTGGGGCGAGATACCCATGAGCCCGCATCCTGATATTTCTCAAGCGGATGCTGAGAAAATGGCTAAGTATGTATTGTCTTTAGATGGTGAAAAAGAACATTAAGATGAAAAGATATTTAGTAGTATGTGTGTTGTCATTGTTTGCCCTGGCGACCTTTGGCCAAAAGCAAAATACTTTAACGGCTCAGGAAAAGAAAGACGGATGGAAGTTGCTGTTCGATGGAACATCAACCAAAGGCTGGCGCAATTTCAATAGCGATAAGATTGGTGCAGGTTGGAAAGTTGCTGACGGAGCCCTGTACCTTGATACAACAAAGGTTAATGGAAAGCGACTTCCTGCAGGGGACATTGTTACTGTGGATGAATACGAGAACTATGAACTTTCCATCGATTGGAAAATTCAAGCGTGTGGCAACAGCGGAATAATCTTCAATGTTCAGGAAGGTAAGGCTTATACGGCCAGCTATCAAACCGGACCAGAGATGCAAGTGCTGGACAACACGTGTCATCCTGATGCTAAGATTATTAAGCATCGGGCTGGTGACTTATATGATTTGATTTCAGTTTCTACCGAAACAGTAAAACCTGCCGGTGAGTGGAATCAGGCTAAGCTAATTGCAAACCAAGGTCATTACACATTTTGGCTCAATGGAGTTAAAACAGTTGAGTTTGATATGGGCACACCTGCATGGACTGAAATGGTGGCTGGAAGTAAATTCAAAACCATGCCTGACTTTGGAAAATTTACGAAAGGAAGAATTGATTTGCAGGATCATGGTGACATGGTTGCTTATCGTAACATCAAGATTAAAGTGCTAAAATAATATTCATAATACCCTATAGAGTACTAACAGCTCATGAGAAAATTACTACCTGCAATTGCTGCTTTCATAGTTTTGATTTCCTGTTCGCAGGAGAAACCACGAATCCTCGTCTTCACCGAAACCAAAGGGTATCACCATAAATCGATTAAGGTGGGTAAGGAAGCCTTTATCAAGATGGGAAACAAGAAGGGTTTTGACGTAGACACTTCTTCTGTTTCCAATGTGTTTAATGAAGAGAACTTGAAAAAATACAACGCGGTAGTATTCTTAAGTACAACAGGCGATGCGTTGAATCAAGCCGAGCAAAATGAATTCATGCGTTTCATTCAGGCAGGTGGAGGTTACTTAGGTATTCATGCAGCTGCCGATACAGAGTATGATTGGTGGTGGTATGGAAAATTAGTGGGTGCTTATTTCTTAAGCCATCCCGAACAGCAGGAAGCGAAGTTTGTTAAAGTGGCACCCTTCGGCAACGGCATGGAATTGCCTGCTGAATGGATTCGTAAAGACGAGTTATATAACTACAAGAAAATTTCTCCGGACATTAATGTGCTTTATAAGTTGGACGAAACATCCTATAAAGGAGGAGCCAATGGAGACTATCATCCTATTGCCTGGTATCATGATTTCGATGGGGGTCGCTCATTCTATACAGGGATGGGGCATACCGATGAATCGTTTGCTGATTCACTTTATTTAGATCATGTGTATCAGGGACTTGTTTATGCTATGGGAAAATCAAAACCTGATTTTTCAAAAGCACGCGCGAAAAAAGTTCCTGAAACAAATAGATTCACGAAAGTGGTGTTGGGTTATAATTTTGATGAGCCTACTGAGATGACCATTCTAAGTGATGGTCGTATTATCTTCATTGAGCGCAAAGGGGCAGTGAAGTTGTATGATCCGAAAACGGATTCGATTAGTCTCATCAACACATTTAATGTGTGGACGAAGTTTGAAGATGGGATGTTAGGAATTACTACCGATCCTGACTTTGATAAAAATAAGTGGCTTTACATTTATTATTCACATCCTGAAAAGTCAGCAAATGTTCTGTCTCGGTTTGTATTTGATGGAAGTAAAATAGATCAGGCTTCGGAGAAATTAATGCTGGAGGTTAATACTCAACGCGAAACGTGTTGCCATACAGGTGGATCACTTGCGTTTGGCCCTGGCAAAAACCTTTTCATTTCTACAGGAGACAACACAAGTCCCTTTGAATCAGATGGGTTTAGTCCGGCTGATGAAAGAGCTGGTCGATCACCATTCGATGCGCTTAAATCTTCGGGCAATACAAATGACTTGCGTGGAAAAATTTTACGCATCCATCCGGAACCCGATGCTACCTATACCATCCCGGAAGGAAATCTTTTCCCGAAAGGCGAAGAGAAAACTCGCCCTGAGATTTATGTGATGGGCAATCGCAATCCATATCGAATTTCGGTAGATCAAAAAACCGGATTCCTTTATTGGGGCGAAGTGGGACCAGATGCTGCTAATGATAATCCCGATCGTGGCCCTCGCGGGTATGACGAAGTAAACCAGGCACAGAAGGCGGGTAACTTTGGTTGGCCATTATTTGTAGGCGGCAATTATGCGTATGGCAAGCACGACTTTGAAGCAAAAACGACAGGCGCTAAGCATGATCCGAATAAGCCATTAAATACATCACCCAATAACACAGGCAAAACAGAATTGCCCGCTGTTAGTGCTCCTTTTATTTGGTATCCGTATGCTGAGTCGCCCGACTTTCCTTTGGTAAAAACTGGCGGACGTAATGCGATGGCGGGCCCAGTTTATTATTCTGAAAACTACAAGGGCATTGCCACGGCATATCCTGATTACTTTGATGGAAAGTTAATTGCCTACGATTGGATGCGTAACTGGATGCGCTTAATCACTATGAATGAAAAGGGTGCAATTATGGATATTGAGCCGTTCCTGGATGGCGTTCAATTCAACAACACCATTGATATGGCTTTTGGCCCTGATGGAAAGTTGTATACGCTGGAGTATGGTACCAAATGGTTTGCCAGAAATATTGATGCCCGCTTGTCGCGAATTGATTTTAATGGTGGCAATCGCCCACCAGAAGCTTCATTAACAGCAAGCAAATTATCAGGAGCGCTTCCGCTTGAAGTAAACTTTTCGGCAGCAGCAAGTGCAGATCCTGATGGTGACGAGGTTACGTATGGACTTGAAATAGGGGGTGCAGCAGTTCCGGCTACTAACACTACTGATTTTTCATATACGTTCGATAAGCCCGGTATCTATCATCCAAAGATAACAGCAACAGATTCTAAAGGGTCGAAATCAACCACTGAACTCACTATAATTGCGGGTAATGAACCACCTGCCATTGATATAGCCATCACAGGTAATTCAAATTATTTCATTCCGGGCAGCTCTTCAGATTATAAGATTACTGTAACTGATAAAGAAGACGGAAGTACAGCTGATGGAAAGATTAATGCCGGACGTGTATTAACTACACTCGATTTCCACCCGGAAGGGTATGACATGACCAAGATTGCGCAAGGACACCAACGATCAGAATTGCCGGGTAAATTATTGATAGCTGAAAGTGATTGTAAATCATGTCACCTCATTGATCAAAAATCAGCCGGACCAAGCTATCGTGATGTAGCTATTAAGTATGCAAAGGATGTTAAGGCCACCGACTTGCTGAGCGATAAAATATTGAATGGCGGTTCGGGCGTGTGGGGCGAAGTAGCAATGGCTGCGCATCCACAACTAACAAAAGCACAAACTACCCAAATGGTAGAATATATTCTATCCTTAGCAAAAGAAGAAAAGGTAAAAAGTTTACCGCTTTCGGGTAAGGCAAACTTTGCAATGGTGCCACCTCCGGGGCCTGGTGCTACTGCCGCTTACGTACTTACAGTAACGTATGAAGATAATGGCGCGAATGGAATGCCATCACTCGCTACTACCAAGCAGTTTGTGTTTAAATCACCTGTTATTAGCATGGCTGATGCAACTGATTTAAAAGGCGGTTTAATAAAATCGAGTGCCGCTGGATTTAACTTTTTGGATAATGTAAAGCATAATTCTTCAGCTACATTTAAAGATGTAGACCTTACTGGAGTTACCAGGCTTAACCTCACTACTACCGAAATGGGCTCTGCTAAAGGTGGCGAAATTGAAGTTTGGCTTGATTCGGCAGAAGGAACAAAGCTTGGTACCGTAAGCTTTGCCAATGCTCCTAAAATAGAAGTGCAGAGTGGAATTTTTGCGAAACCATCTGGTATTTCTATTAAGCCAGTTTCAGGAAAACATAATTTGATTTTGGTATTTAAAAATGAAAAGGCGGGTGATCAAAACTTGTTCATCTTTGGTCAATTGTCATTAAGCAAATAATTTAAACTATCTAGACTATGGATCGCAGAAAATTTATACAAACCTCGGCTGTAGCAACAGCGGGTATGCTCACGCTACCTTCCATCTTTGCCGAAGCAAAAGGGAAGAAAGACATCGGCTTGCAGTTATACACACTGCGTGATGTGATCATGAAAGATGTGAAAGGAACACTGGATGCCGTTGCATCCTGGGGCTACACCCAAGTGGAGACATATGGCTATGGTAATGGAAAATTGTTTGGGCTGCCCGTTGCTGAGTTTGGAGCGCATTTGAAAGGATTAGGGGTAAAAGTAACGAGCGGTCATTATGGAATTGATTTGCTTAGCACAGGATGGGAGCAGACGTGTGCCGATGCACAGTCTATGGGGCAGAAGTATGTAGTAGTGCCGTGGCTTGATAAAAAATATTATAGTTCGCTGGATGAATTAAAGAAGACCTGTGAATCAATCAACAAGGCTGCCGAAGTTGCCAAGAAGCATAAGTTGCGCATGGGCTATCACAACCATGCATTTGAATTTGAAGCCGTAGAAGGAAAGGTGATGTTTGATGTAATGCTGGAGGAACTTGATCCTAAATTAGTAGCCATGGAAATGGACATTTATTGGGTGGTGCGAGCCAATCAAAATCCATTTGCCTATTTCGAAAAATATCCGAAGCGCTTTGAGCTATGGCATATAAAGGACATGGATAAAACAAGCCGCGAGAATAATGCAGACGTTGGTACCGGTTCCATCGATTTTGTAAAATTGTTAGCCGCGGGTAAACAAGCCGGCTTAAAAACTTTCTTTGTGGAGCAGGAAACCTATCCTGATAATCCGATGCTAAGCGCAGAGAATAGCGCGAAGTATATGAAGACCATTCTTTAGAACTAAAATATAGTAGGCAGCATTCGGTCGGCAGTTTGCAGTAATAGCATCTTGAGACTGAGTACTGCTTACTGCCTAATTGAAAGCATGAACCGATATTTGTTTTTAATTTTATTCTTCTTTTCTTTTATTTCTCGAGCCCAGGAGATTACCCAAAGCGTAGCAGGTAAGGTAAAGGAAGCCACAACCAACGAATTGTTACCAGGTGCAAATGTTTCCATCTTTCAAAAAGATAAACTAGTAATAGGCGCTTCTACAGATGCCCAGGGGAAGTTTTCGCTTACGTTAATTCCAGGTAGATATAAAATGGAGGTTTCATTTACGGGTTATCAATCCTTTGAACAGGAGTTGTTAGTAATTGCAGGAAAGTCGCCTTTGTTAGAAATAACATTATTAGAGTCTCCTACTGTGTTGGAAGAAGTTACCATTAAACCAACTGGAATTTCTGAGCCCGGTGTTACTTCACTTTCCATAGAAAAGACCTTACGTGTGCCAGCAAATTTTTTTGATCCTGTACGTATGCTCTCTTCCTATCCGGGAGTGGTAGCAACAAACGATCAGGCTAACTCTATTACTGTAAAAGGCTATTCGCCTAATGGCGTGTTGTGGCGTTTGCAAGGATTGGATATTGTAAATCCGAATCACACGGCCAACGCGGGAACATTGAGTGATAAACCCACCGTAAGTGGGGGTGGAGTAAGTATCCTCAGCGCCCAGTTGTTAGATAAAACCGATTTTCATTCCGGTAATCTATCACCACGCTATGGCAATGCGCTGGCAGGTGTAATGGATATGTCGTTGCGTACTGGCTCAACAGGAAAAATGCAATATACGGCTCAGGCAAGTTTGATTGGTATTGATCTCGCAGCGGAAGGACCAATCATCAAGGAAAAGCAAAGTTCTTTCTTGGTGAATTATCGATACTCTACAATTGGGTTGCTTTCGCAGATGGGTGTTGACTTTGGTGACGAGACGATCAATTTTCAGGATGTTTCTTTTAATTTAAATTTCCCCGCCAAAAAGGGTGGCAATCTTTCGGTGTTTGGCTTTGCGGGCTGGAGTAAAAATTTGTTTGATGCCAAACCTGAAGCGGAATGGGAAGAAGAAAAGGATCGCTATACAATTAAGTATGATGGCTCTTCGATAGGAGCAGGGTTGGTGAATCAATTCAAGCCGGGGTGGGCTTCTGTTAGTTTTGGTGCTTCCGTTTCGAGGCAGGAACAGAACCGCACTTCGCAGGGCGCGATTGTTCTCTACCCAAATGTGTATAAAGAAGCGTACTCTTCCAATCGAACCATCGTTTCTTCATTCCTTAAAGGAGTTCATAGGATTAATAATGGCTTCCTTGAACTGGGAGTTAATACCAGCTATTTAACCAACGACATGGATGTTTCAACAGTCACACAACTTTACATTGACCCTTTTACGGCCAATGTAAACGGAACTGTTAGCGGATTTTTGATGCAACCCTATTCAGCGTGGCAGCAATACATTGGTAAGTTTAATCTGAATGCAGGTATTCGGTATGTAAATTTCAGTTATAACCAAAGTGATTCGTTTGAGCCGCGTGTAAGCATCTCGCGAAATGTGATGGATAATTTGTTTACGCTTTCTTACGGACTCACCAGTCAGTGGCAACAAACCCAAACGTATTTGACTACCGGCAATAATCAACTGCCGTTTTCAAAAAGCAATCAGTTTACGCTGGAGTGGAGAAGGAAATTTAATACGGATATAAGTGTTGTCTCTTCGGCATACTATCATGAGTTATTTAATATACCTAACGCACCGGGTACTCAGTATTACTCGTTGATTAACCAATGGGAAGATTTTCCGGAAGCTAACCTGGTAGCGGATGGAAAAGGTAGAAATTATGGCATCGATGGGTATGTTGAGAAGCGATTTTATGGCGATATGTATTTTATGGTTTCGGGCTCGGTATACAAATCACAATTCAGCAACACCGGAAGCCAATTTGAAGATTCGCGCTTTAGCGGAAATTTTACCAGCAGTTTGTTAACCGGTAAAGAATGGAAATCAAAAAACAAAGTGTTTGGTGTTCATGCCCGCGTGTTGTATTTGGGAGGCTTGCGGCAAGCACCCATTGATGAAGCAGCGTCTGAGTTTGTGGGTACTACCATTTATGATTACTCGCAAGGATATAGCATCAAATACCCCGATTATTTCCGCACCGATTTGCGGGTAAGTTGGCGCAAGAACAAACCCGGTTACACGCGCACATTATCTATTGATGTACAAAACTTAACAGGTCAGTTAAATGTAGCATATCAATACTTTGATACTTACACAAAAGAAGTTACCACGAAGTATCAATTGGGAATTATTCCGGTGATTGCCTATCGGGTTGATTTTTGATATTTATTCTCAATCTCATAAATTAAATTGTCCGTGCGAGGGGATGAACTAGATCCTTAACTTTAGACTCATTTGTAGTTTTTTGATATGTCGTCCCGATGTGACTCTATTATTTTCTACAGATTTTTTCCAATATTTCGCCCCTACGGGACTTGTGTTTTGTGGCCCTCGATCATAGTCCCGTAAGGGACGACATACCGGTAACACACAACCAATCAATCACTTCAAATCTCTTTAGAGATAACATATTCAAGGCTATCAATAGCGTAGCCAACTGTGCAATCGATAACACAATTCTTAATCCTTGTTCAGGCGACCATTTAACCCTAATCTGACAAAAATCATCATTTCAATCGTTTGAAATCCTTCTTTTTACCAAAAGCCTGTGTACTTTTGAGGCTTCTAACTACTACCCATAATGACTACCCTTGAAGATAAAACCTACGCGGTTGCCCATCCTGAATTAGTAAATTGGATCAACGAAGTAGCCGCCCTCTGCACACCCGATCATATCCGCTGGTGCGATGGCTCGAAAGAAGAGTATGACGAACTCTGCGAAGCACTTGTAACCAAAGGCACGTTCATCAAACTGAATCCGAAAAAACGTCCCAATAGTTATGCGTGCTTCTCTGATCCCAGTGATGTAGCGCGTGTGGAAGACCGCACCTACATCTGCTGCAAGAGAAAGGAAGATGCCGGGCCCACCAACAATTGGGTAGAACCCAAACAAATGACCCAAACTTTGCATCCATTACTGAGTGGCTGTATGAAAGGCCGCACCATGTATGTAATTCCATTTAGTATGGGGCCGGTCGGTTCCGATATTTCACAGATAGGAATTGAAATTACCGACTCCGAATATGTAGTGGTCAACATGCACATCATGACGCGCGTAGGCAAGCGCGTAATCGATGCGCTCGGTGCCGATGGTGAGTTTGTAAAATGTTTGCACACCGTGGGTGCTCCATTACAACCAGGTCAACAAGATGCCAAGTGGCCGACTAATGCCACCACAAAATACATTGTGCATTTTCCTGAAGATCGTTCTATCATTTCGTATGGCAGTGGGTATGGTGGCAACGCACTACTCGGTAAAAAATGTTTTGCGTTGCGCATCGCATCAGTAATGGCTAAAGAAGAAAACTGGTTGGCCGAACACATGCTGCTACTGGGTGTTGAAAGCCCCGATGGACAAAAAAATTATGTAGCTGCTGCGTTCCCGAGTGCATGTGGTAAAACAAACTTCGCTATGTTAATTCCCCCGCAGTCATTCAACGGTTGGAAAGTAACAACCGTGGGTGACGACATTGCGTGGATAAAACCCGGCAAAGACGGAAAGATGTATGCCATCAATCCCGAAGCCGGCTACTTTGGCGTAGCACCGGGCACCAACCAAAAAACAAATCCCAATGCAATGGCCACCATTGCAAAGAATACCATCTTTACTAACGTAGCCATTACCGAAGACAATGATATTTGGTGGGAGGGCATGACCAAAGAACCACCTAAGAACTTAACCGACTGGCGTGGCCAAAAGTGGGATGCATCCCTTGGCAAACCTGCCGCACATCCCAACGCGCGCTTCACGGCACCTGCTTATCAATGTCCATCCATTGATTCGGATTGGGAGAATCCCGAGGGTGTGTTGGTGAGTGCATTTATTTTTGGTGGGCGTAGAAGCACCACCATTCCATTGGTGTATCAAAGCAGCAACTGGGCGTATGGTGTTTACTTAGCATCTACCATGGGCTCGGAAACAACGGCTGCTGCCTTTGGCGAAGTAGGCAAGGTGCGCAGAGATCCGTTTGCTATGTTGCCTTTCTGTGGCTATCACATGGGCGACTACTTCAATCATTGGTTACAGTTTGGTCGTAACCTGCAAGCACCCCCGCGTGTGTTTGGTGTAAACTGGTTTCGTAAAGATGCCGAAGGCAACTTTATATGGCCGGGCTTTAGCGACAACATGCGGATACTAAAATGGATTGTGCAAAAAATCCGGGGCGAATCTAATGCGGTGGAGAGCCCGATAGGATGGATGCCTACCTACGATGACATTGACTGGACGGGCATGGATTTTACCCCCGAACAGTTTGAAGCCATCATGGATATTGACCGCGAAGAATGGAAAGCCGAGTTGCTGCAACATGCCGAGTTGTTCGAGCGCATGTACGACAAGCTACCGAAAGAGTTCATCTTCATGCGCGAGTTACTGCTCTCCAGCTTATGGCGCTCACCCGCCAAGTGGCGGCTTGAGCCCGAACGGTTTTAATGTATGCTTACAGGAGCAGGTTTATTACAAAATATTGAGAGGCTTGACTATTTTCCAGATACATGATGGCTGCCTTAAAACAATTGAATAATTTTTGTAAATTACTGAATACCTGTTCGGCATCATCTTAATAAGAACAGGGAAATGCTATGGTTAAACTAATTGTAGTTGATGATCACGGCCTGATGCGGCAAGGTATCATTTCCCTTCTCAAGGAGGAAGATTGGATTGAAATTGTGGGCATAGGGGACAGTGGTGAAAGCGCTGTGAACCTCGCAAGCGAAAAATCTCCTGATGTTGTTTTAATGGATATTGTGATGCGAGGCATGACGGGCATTGAAGCCACACGGTGGATTAAGGAGCAAAACCCTAAGGTTAAAGTGATTCTGATTTCAAGTGAGGTTAGTAAAGATTTCATTCAAGCCGGAATCAAATCGGGAATTGAAGGTTATCTACCAAAAGATGCTGACAAGGAGACCCTTCTAACTGCTATTCGGGCAGTGGTAAAAGGTGAACGATATTTCAGTGCAGATGTTACCGCGCTGATCTTTGAAGATTTTTATCTCAAAGAGAAAGACGGTAAAGGTTTACCGACCAAAAAGACCAATGAACTTACCAAACGTGAAGAGGAGGTTTTAGTCCATATTGCGCATGGAAAAAGCCTAAAGGAAATTGCAGAAGAACTGTTTATTAGTATCAAAACGGTTGAAACGCATAAAATGCATATTCAGGATAAATTAGGCCTTTCCAATGCAGCTCAATTGGTAAAGTATGCAATTGAACATGATCTGATTCAAATTAAAAAGTCTCAAAAATGAGTTGCCTGGGCGCGACCGCTTAGATCAAAACGTATTGTCCAAGTTGTATCAGGGAAACCCTGATGTTGTATAATCCGCTTCTACCTGATTTATGGTGGAATATGGACTTGCAACTTTACATCATCAAATACACGAAGATGAAGCAACAACAACTTACCACCATGGCAGAGCAGATCAACTCAATGGCTGCTGTAGAACTAGTTAAAGCAAAAGATGCGGTCGATCAATTTATTTATAGTTGTTCGCATACATTGCGTGGACCGCTGAAATCAATAACTGGGCTTATTAATATTTTTAAACAGAGTAAAGGCAAGACTGAGATGGATTCTGAATTTCTCATTACGTCCATTGAGAATTCTGTAAAAAAAATGGAGTTAGTACTTCGTGATTTGGAGCAGTTTCTTGCGAATTCAAAGCGTATTGTAACCTCACAGGCAGTAGATGTAAAAGACGCTGCCAAAGTGGTACTGAAGACTTATAAACAACAGATAAATAAAGAGAAGATAAGAATTAACTTAAGAGTCCACCAGCCATGTGGATTGCAAACTGATCGAAATCGTCTGGAGGTTATCTTATCTCACCTTCTATTAAATGCAATTCAATATCATGATGAAGGAAAAAATGAATCACAAATTTCAATTCATATAAAAGTTTCTCCTAAAGTTTGTTATATACAAGTAAGTGATAATGGTATTGGAATTCATGAGGATGTGCTTCCTCATATATTCGAACTGTTTTATCGTGGCACCGAAAGATCAACAGGAGCAGGGGTGGGCTTGTATATTGCAAAAGAAATAATAGGCAAAATGGGGGGCTCCATTAGAATAAAATCAAAACATCATTTGGGAACTACAGCATTTCTTTCAATCCCAAATATGTTGCAATAGACCGCAAGAAATCTATGATGGCGCTTCTGGTCAATCTTGTTTGGAAGCAGAAAAAAAGGTAGACAGAAATTGCAAAATGTGCTCTACGCTGCATGGTTTTTTCACTACATAGATTGCACCAAGTTCAAAACACTTAGTCTGAGTCTCAAGTGTTACATTGGCCGAAAAAACCGCAACAGGAATCGAACTAAAAACACTACTAACTTTTAATTTTTCTAAAAGCATAAACCCGTCCATTACAGGCATACGCAAGTCAGTAATAATCATATCAGCTTTAAACGAGGTAAGTTGATGCAAAGCATCTGCGCCATTAACTACCCCAGCAACCTCGTAATCTTCCATTCTCAAGAGTTCTGTTAAATTTTCCAGTAAGTCTGGGGTATCATCCACTAATAAAATTTTTTTCATCTTAGTGTTGGAATAAGTAGGGTGATCATCATTATTTAATTGGTAGAACCATTGCTTAATCAGTTTACTTTATTGCCTTTTCAAAATTTTACCGTAAGGGTAGGGTAACAATAACATGAGTTCCTTGATCTAATGAACTCTTGATTTCAATATTACCCACGAGCAGATCAATGGCTTTTTTAACAATGGATAACCCCAGTCCGGTGCCCGAAATGTCGCCCACGTTGCTTCCCCGGTGAAAGGCGGTAAACATATTTTTTTGATCTTCTTCGGAAATTCCGACACCCTCATCTTCAACCTCAATCTTTAAATAGTTTTTAGAATCAGTAATGTGCAGCGAAATAGAATTTTTACCAGGTGAAAATTTAATGGCATTGGTTAGCAGGTTTATTATGATATTTCTCAGAAGTTTCTCATCGGCACCAAATTCTTTAATTGTGGTTTTTATGTTCACATGAATCACGTGCGTTTTGGCACTCTCTTCAACTTCCTTTGCAATCAGCCTAAAAAATTGACTGATGTTGATTGGCTTGGACTGAATTTTAATTTTTCCAGCATCGGTTTTTCCAATCATTAGAATATCTTCCAATAAAGAGGTCATGTTATTGACCTGTTTTTCAATGGACTTTAGTTTATTATCAAATTCCTCGTTTGAAATTTTTTCATGGTGTTTCCTTAGAAAGCCAGACGCGAGAGAGATGGTTGACAATGGGGTTCTGAATTCGTGGGAAGCAATTGAAACAAACCTGCTTTTAATTTCTACAAGTTCTTTTTCTTTACTTAATGCTTCGTTTAGTTCGCGAGTGCGCTCAAGGACTTTCATTTCAAGGTTTTGCCGATATTCAATCAGTTCTGTAATGTTCTGCCCCACGATTAGAATTCCTTTAAGTTCTTGTGATGAATTTTTGCGGGGCGTGGCATTGATTAGCGTGATAATATCCTGATTGCCCTTTGCGATTATGGGTAGTTGAAGATCGCTGACAGGTTCGCCCTCTGACACACGGGTCAGCACAAGTTTAAAGGATTCTTTATAGTCTGGTCTTATAAAGTCGGTGATCGGTTTTCCCAATACTTCGTTTTTTGAATATCCCGTAAGGCTGGCCGTTATTTTATTCCATTCATTTATGTACATGCTTTTGTCAGTTCCAAAAATCGGGGTATTGGCATTTTCAATAAGCTCCGACAGTTCGCGCGCTATGTCGATAATATTACGCTCAAAATCTTTTTGAGCAGTTACATCCTGCATAGCGCCTATCATTCTTACCGGCTTATCTTCCTTATAGATTACAAAGGCTCTGTTGAGTACGTATTTGTATGCACCATTGGCACATAAAAGCTGGCATTGCCATGTATGATTTACTTCACGAGCCTGAAAAACACTTTCAATTCTTTGTTGCACGAGTTGGCGATCAGTCGGATGAATTTTTTCCTTCCACCAGTTAAGGCCGCCATCAACATCTAAATAACGATACCCGAAAATTGTTTCTATGCCGTGATTCCATTTGATAGTGTCCTGATCAATATCCCAATCCCAAATTGCGTCATTTGTGGCTCGTGAAAGAATTTCAAAACGTTCGTTGTAATCGCGCAAGGAAGTTTCTGTTTTTTTTTGTTGAGTGACATCCTGTGAATTGGCGATAATGCCTTGAATGGCTTCATCATTTAGCTTATTAATGAGGGTTCCTTCGAGCCAAATGAATTTGTCATTTTTGTGTTGGCATCGGTAAGTGAGTGGAATGATTTTATCAGGATTGGCTATGGCTTGCGCTAATGTAGATTTTACCGTTTCCAAATCATCAGGATGTACGATCTTCAGCAGACCTGCCTCTTTAATTTCTTTTTTTGTCCAGCCTGTAATCCGCTCGAGGTTTGGACTGCTGTAAATTGGCTTAAAATTTTTATCGAGTACATGTTTAAGATCATTACTGTTTTCTATAAGCCCTCGAAATCTCCGTTCATTTTTAAGAATCTCCTCCTGATGTGCCTCTTTTTGTTTTCGAGCCTGCCATTTTTCTAATGCATTGATGACGGCCTCGGGGAGCCGCTGAAGGCGATCTTTCAGCAGGTAGTCGGCAATTCCTTCCTTCATCATTGCTACCGCAAATTCTTCTGACATGGTTGCCGTAATAAGGATGAACGGAATATTTAAACCCGAATTTTTCAGCAATAAAAATGCATCGCTCGAACTAAATCCTGGAAGTGAATGATCGCACAGAACAAGATCGGGAGAGTAATTTTTTAGCGCAGCTTCAAAATCAGATTTGTTGGTAACCCAAAGCCACTCAAACGGAAGCTCGCACCTTTTCATTTCCCTTTTCACGATGTCCGCATCGGATTGGATATCTTCAACATGCAATATTTTTAGGTGCTGCAACACTTTATACGGGTGGTTGGTTGTGAAGTATCCAATACATGCCAAGATCAGAAACCACTTTCATGAAGTCTTCGAAGGCAACAGGTTTTACGATGTAACTATTAACACCCAAGGCATAACACTTTTGGATATCTGGATTTTCCTTTGATGAAGTCAGCACCACAACAGGAATCTTTTTAGTGAGGTCGTTTTCCTTGATTTGCCGAAGAACCTCAATACCGTCTACTTTAGGCATTTTCAAATCCAGGAGAATGACACGAGGTATTTTTTGTGTGTCCCTGTCCGCGAACTCACCTGTTCCAAACAAGAAATCAAGAGCTTCTTTTCCATCCTTAAGATGCGTAATGTGATTCCCGATCTTGTTTTTCCGGATTGCACGAATTGTCATTTCAGCATCACTTCGTTTGTCTTCTACAAGCAGGATTTCAACTTCGGTTTGTATCATTTTTTAGGTTGTTTAAGACTCACCAATTGTATTTGGAATGCTAAATGAAAATGTTGCTCCCTCGTTAACCTTGGCTTCGGCCCATACAGCTCCACCATGTCGCTGAATAATGCGTTGCACCGTTGCTAGCCCTACACCTGTACCATCAAATTCTTCATCGGAATGGAGTCGTTGAAATACACCAAATAATTTATTGGCGTACGCCATATCAAAACCCACTCCATTATCGCGCACGGAATAGACAATCGTCTCCTCCTTGCGTTCCGAAAAAATTTCAATGATTGGATTCTCTTTTTTTGACGAATATTTTGCCGCATTAGAGAGCAAGTTGATCATGACATTCTTCATCAATGAAGCATCGGCTACGATGGGATAAAGTTCCTGGGTTACTATTTCTGCGCTCATGGGGGAAATATCAAGCAGAACGGATGTAATTAGCTCCTTCATATCCACCAGTGATTTATTCATAGGTTTTCTGCCAAGTCTGGAGAAGGTGAGCAGATTGTCAATAAGATCACCCATCTTCTCTGTGTTATGTCGAAGTTCCCGCATAAGGCGATGACCCTCTTCATTAAATAGGCTACCAAAATCTTCCTCTAGCATTGTCGAATATCCGGCCACAGCCCTTAATGGTGTCCGTAAATCGTGAGCAACCGAATAAGAGAATGCTTCCAGTTCTTTGTTCGCCATTTCTAATTCCAACGTGCGTGTTGCTATTTTCTGTTCCAATCCTGTATTTAATCTACTGATGGCACGATGCGCTTCTTTTAATTCAGTTACATCGATACCAACAGACATTGCGAGATAGACTTCGTCATTGTCATTTTTCAAGGGAACAAAATGTGTTATGAAGTCTCGATTCTGATGGCGCGTTTCGATGGAAAAAGATTCATCTTTAAAAACGCGGGCATAGGAATTCTTTATGTTCGAAAAGATATCAGGAGGCAGAACGTCTTCTGCTTTGTTGCCTAATAAGGTGTTTCTCTTATAGCCTGCTTTCTCAAGCATGTCGCCTTCAATCAGTAAATACCGAAATTCAGGATCAAACAGCATAATTACTGAACCCGGAATGCTGGATGCAATGGTTTTGTAAATTCTTTCGCTTTGACCTAGTTTTTCTTCTGCATTTTTACGTTGCGTAATGTCGGCCCGGATGGCAACGTATTGGTAAGGTTTCCCAAGCTCATTTAAAAACGGAACAATGGTAGTATCCACCCAATAAATGGTTCCGTCTTTTGCTCTATTCTTCAGTTCTCCTTTCCAGATTCTACCATTAGCGATGGTTACCCATAAGTTGCGGATGAATTCTTTGTTGTGAAAACCGGAGTTGATAATCCGATGATCTTGCCCGATGAGTTCATCTTGGCTATACCTTGATATTTTGCAGAAATTATCGTTCGCGTATTTGATAATTCCTTTCTGATCGGTGATGGCAACAATCGAAGATTCTTCCAATGCATATTTATAGTCCGAAACTTCTTTTAAACTTTTCTCTAAATTCTCCTCCGCTTTTTTGCGTTCTGTAATATCTGCCCGGATGGCAACGTATTGGTAAGGTTTTCCTAGTTCATTTAAAAATGGAACAATGGTAGTATCTACCCAATAGATGGTTCCGTCTTTTGCCTTGTTCTTCAATTCCCCTTTCCAGATTTTTCCATTAGCAATGGTTACCCATAGGTTGCGGATGAATTCTTTGTTGTGAAAACCGGAGTTGATAATCCGATGGTCTTGCCCGATGAGTTCATCTTGGCTATAC
>JAJNPV010000035.1 GCA_021155195.1 Ohtaekwangia sp. | reverse complement strand
AAGCAGATTCCGATTTCAGATGCCGTCCTGCAGGGAGCTCAAGCGTACTACATCGATGCCAACAACATGGTGGATGACGATCACGTTGGATGGATGAATTTGTGGATCACCGTAGGATCTAGAAATCTTTCTGAAATAAAGAGGAAGTTTTGTAGCTCATGAGTGACCTGGACTTCACCGCGGCACTCTTAAGGGACATGAAATATTTCACCACTACCGGATCAAGCGCATACCTATACAGCTTCGACTACTTCAGCCCTCTAGCTTGGCCATGGCTGAACATAACTCAACTAAGACAGGCACCCCATACATGGGAGATGCCGTATTTGTATGATGAAGGTGGATTGTGATAAATGTTCTCTTCACATGGTATGTTCTTAGCTTGTAACGGCTATACCTGTCAGCCAGAGGATCTGGCGTTGAAGGAAATCATCCAAAAGTGCTGGGTCAATTTCATTTTGACTGGAAATCCCACTCCGATAAACGGGGGACTTTCATTCGTTTGGCCAAAGCTGGATAGCAATAATCGATTTTTGTCATTCTTGCCAACTCCGCAGGTAAGTTTCAAAAATATTTACGGTTAATTTTCGAGAAAATTATTCAATTTTTTAGGTCCTGAGCAACTTCCACCCAACTACCAATTTCTTTGCTTGCCAAGCTCCGACATTGGCTGGATCAAAACCTCCGTTTTGTTAAAATTGTTTTTATATGTACAGGGTGCGGACAAATTATGGAGGCACCGATAAATTGAGATTTAACCCGAAATATTGAAGTAATCGAGTTCAAATTTTAAAAATAATTTATTGATAACATAACGATAAAAAATCAACTAAGAGTTTTCGAAATGGCCGCCTTTAGCGTTGATACAGGCCTTGAGTCGCTCGGGGAAGGCATCGATGACGGCACGCAACTAGTCGTTGGACATTTTGTCTCATGCTTCGACAAGGAAAGACTTCAAGAAGCCGAAACTTTTGTGGGGAGTAGAGCAGGCCTTGGTCTCAAAGTATTACCAAGTGGGATAATCCAATGAGTTCGAATCAGGGCTGTTGGAGGGCCATTCGGAAGAAAAGATGAAATCTGGGAAGTGAATTTTTCAGAAGGACTAGGTAGATTTTGACTTATGGGAAGGGGCCGAATCCTCCTGAAAGCAGGGGGGACGGGATTTAAAATGGATTTTGGTCCAGGGAATAAGAGCTTTATTTTAAATAAGATTTGATAGGTTTCGGTGCTGATCTTAGCGTTCTGGGGGACGAACACGAGGGGGGACTTTCCATAATAGGCGGTAACCGCCCAAACCGTGATTGACTGAGGATGAGCCCGTCTTCCGACCAGTTTACCATTGGAATTAGCAGAGGAGATGTTTGGGGACAGGACGTGATCATTTTGACGATTCATGAAAAGTTCAATTATGAATATTTCCTCATCCGAAAAAATAATCGTTTTGTAGCGTGCCGAAGAAAGCCTCTTGGGAAACTGTTGGTATCTTTCAAGTCTGTTTGATATCATTTTGTCCATAAGTTCGTGAACTTTTTTTGGATTCTGTAGGAGTTGAGTCCCAAGTTCTTCCTGATGATGATTCTGACCGATTTTTCGTCGATTTTCAATTTTTTGGTCATTTTTCGTATGGATCTGCGGAAATTTCGTAGAATCAGCTCACGAAGTTTTTCTTGTTCCGTTCCGTCCTCGCACTCCGTTTTCTGCCACTTCCTGGACGGTCAGTAGTAGATCCAGTCTCCTTGAACCGTTTTACAGTCTTTTGGACCATCGTTCGACTGACTTTCAGCAGTTTGACGATGTCTTTCGTTTGATGCCCAGCCTGATACAATATGATGATAATAGATCGCTTTGAACTCGGCGCTACCATTCTGAATAGAAAACCTACCAATGGTAAATAATACATGAAAATGATCACGAAATACATGGTAATGACGAAAAAATAAAAATAGCATGTAAACTCTGCGCACTTCGTGAAAAATCGACGCTTTAGCAAGTGCCTCCATAATTTGTCCGCACCCTGTAAGTAGCAGGGTGTTTTATTTCGAGATAAAATAAACAACTATTATTCAAAAAGGTATTTGAAAAGCATAGAA
>JAJNPV010000045.1 GCA_021155195.1 Ohtaekwangia sp. | reverse complement strand
AGGCGATGGCTGCGTAAGGCCTGCGGACTTTCTTTGTGCCAAAGTTGTAGAACAAACTTCGATCTAAACTATTTCGACTGGTTCAGCGAGACATAATTACAAATATCTGATTCTAGCGTTTTGACACAGCCTCGGCCCAAAGAAGACCTACAAACTTTGCCATAAAGATAACCTTTAATAATATTTTTTACAAAATGCACAATTTAAGCCTGCTCAGATTATATTTATTTGATGAATTATGATTAAATTTTCAAACTCAAATATTTCTTGGTGCAAACATAATGATCATCATGCCCACTAAGGCAAAAGTTACCCCCAGCAAATCCCACGCAGTGGGCTTAATACCATCCACAACCCATAACCAAAAAATTGCTACCGAAATGTAAACCCCGCCATACGCAGCGTAAACTCTACCGGCAGCTGCTGGATGAAGTGTCAGCAACCAAGCAAATAAACCTAATGAAATGGCTGCAGGTATTAACAACCAAATACTTCTATTCTGGGTTAACCACAAATAAGGTAAATAACAGCCGATTATTTCTGCAACTGCAGTGACTATAAATAATGCTATGGTTTTGAATTCAAACACGTTTTGTTCTCTCGTAGATAATTTCTTGCATATTACTTTTTAGGTTTGGCTTAAAAAATCTCTAATATTTAAATCCTAAGTCTGCTTACGTAATAAACGCAACCCATTAAATACTACAATCAAACTTGCACCCATATCCGCGAACACTGCCATCCAAAGCGTTGCTATCCCCATGAAAGCTAGCACTAAAAACACCCCTTTTATAGTTAAAGCAATGATAATGTTTTGTTTTAGAATGCCAGCAGCTTTTGTACTTATTCGAATGAATTGTGGAATTTTCCTTAAATCATCATCCATCAATGCGACATCTGCTGTTTCAAGTGCTGTATCCGTACCAGCAGCACCCATTGCAAAGCCAATGCTAGACTTAGCCAGTGCTGGAGCATCATTAATACCATCTCCCACCATACCTACGGTGCCATATTTAATCATTTCTTCATTGATAACAGCTAGTTTGTCCTCTGGCAACAAACCCCCTCGCGCGTCATCGATGCCAACATTCTTGGCAATCGACGAAGCTGTTAGTTTATTATCTCCAGTTAACATCAAGGTACGAATTCCTAAAGCATGTAACTCAATAATCGCTTGACGACTTGTTTCACGTACGGTGTCGGCTACGGCAATCACCGCAAGCGGAGTTGTGTCGTTACTTATTACAATGACCGTTTTACCTTCGGCTTCTAATTTATTCAAGGCATCTTCAGTCTCAGAATTGCAAATGCCTAACTCTTCGACAAGACGATGATTACCTAAGTAATACCATTGATTATCAATGCGGCCTTTAACACCACGCCCTGTAATCGCTTCAAAATCAGTAACCTCAACAAGCGCATCGTTATCTGGCAGCGCCTTCCAGTGCTTACTAACAGCAGTTGAAACAGGGTGATCAGAGCGATCTGATAACGTTGCAGCTAATGCTAAAGCAGCCTTTTGCTCACCTTTTAAAACTACGACATCAGTGACAACTGGCTTGCCTTCTGTAATTGTCCCGGTTTTATCTAAGGCTAAAGATTTTAGCTTACGGCCTTCTTCAAGGTAAACACCTCCCTTAATCAGAATTCCAGCTCTAGCCGCAGCTGCCAAACCGCTTACCACTGTCACCGGTGTTGATACAACTAAAGCACATGGACACGCAATAACGAGTAAAACAAGCGCCTTATAAATCCATGGCATCCATGCCAGTCCAAACAAAAGAGGAGGCACAATTGCAATACCTAAGGAAATAATAAAAACAACAGGTGTATACACTTTGGCAAAGCGATCTACAAATCGCTGAGTTGGGGCACGACTGCCTTGAGCATCTTCAACTGCGCGTATGATGCGCGATAATGTTGAATCGCTTTGAAGAGCGGTGATGCGATATTCAAAAGAACCTGTTTCATTGATAGTGCCTGCGAAGACCTTATCCCCTAGAGATTTAGCAACTGGTATGCTCTCTCCGGTAATTGGGGCCTGATTGACTGAAGACTGCCCATTTGTTAATTCTCCATCTATCGCAATACGTTCCCCTGGGGATACACGGGCAATCATGCCAATCGTAATTGATTCGGCTTTTATTTCTTTCCAAGTACCGTCAGCCTGTAACACGTTTGCCTTATCAGGCGTCATTTCCATAAGGCCACGGATTGCGTTACGTGCACGATCTAAGGACAAAGCTTCAATCATCTCAGCAAGGGTAAAGAGCACCATGACCATCGCAGCCTCTGGCCACTGTCCAATTAATACTGCGCCCGTCACTGCAATTGACATCAACGCATTGATATTCAAATTAAAGTTCTTGAGGGCAATCCAGCCTTTTTTATACGTACTTGTACCACTCACTGCAATAGCAAAAATTGCTAACATGATTACTGGCCAAGATTTCTCAGAACTGCCATTCCACACTATTACCTCGGAGAGAATGGCTGCAATAACGCCAAGGCCTAATAACCACCATTTTTTTTGTGAATTTGGACTGGGCTTACTATCTGATTGCACGTTAATCGCTGTAGCAGCCAATGGAATTGCGTGCATATCAATATCAATTAATGCTTGCTGGATTGCATCCGATTTATCCAACGTATGGGTCACCGTCAACTTACGTTGCATTAGATTAAAATCGAGCGTAGTAACGCCCTCCATCGTTGATAACTTATTGCGGATTAAAGCTTCCTCGGTCGGACAGTCCATATTATCGATGATAAAAATGGCTTGTGAACCTCCAGAGGCTGGCCTAGGAGCGTTTTCTACTACAGGCTCCATATCTAATGCTGCAACCGCAGCAATTATGGATTCAGGGTCTTGCAAAACATGTCGTATAGTAAGTTTTCGTTGAAGTAAATTAAAACTCAGACTTTCCACACCTTTCATGCCTTCTAACTTTTGGCGTATTAAAGACTCTTCAGTCGGGCAATCCATTTTTTCAATTCGAAGAACCAACGTATTGAAGAGCTCCTTGGTCGATGAGTCAGTCTTCGAAGGTATATCAGATTGATGATTTCCATTCATGACGTTCAATTTAATCCTATAAAAATTACAAACACGTTTAAATTTCTATTAAGCTAAATTAAACCACATATTAAGGGCTGTAATTAATTTTAAGAGATGCCCTAGGCTTCACAACTATATTACTTCAATAAATTGAGTAAACAGAGAACAGTGATGCTAAACAGATCAATAATTCCCGCTAGATAAATTTTAATACTCTATATAGTAATTTACGCCTTAAAACTTTATCAAGATTCAGATAAACGATTCCAAACAAATAAAAAGATTAACCAATTTATTTGATGAAAAATTAGTAATAAACACAATTCTTTATTGTTAATCATTCTCATTTAGATTATCATCTTAAAATATTTTAACCTTCGGTATTTTATATGTCTCTTTTAATTTCTAATAACATCGATATTAAACAACTGGGATCTACACATATTGTGCACAAATTATCCATAATAAAACTTGCAGTGCGAAGTGTGCTACTTGGATCAAGTCTGGCAATTTTATGCCCTACAGTTGCCATGGCAGAGATGTCTGTAGACCCAGAAATAGTTCTAGAAGAGGTTAATATCGTAGCACCTGCAATTAAAGACGACAGCCCTAAGGGATATAACGCTCAAAGAAGTAATACCGCTACCAAAACCGATACTAAATTAAACGATGTGCCTCAAGCAATTTCAGTAGTTACAAAAGATCAGATTCAAGATCAATCTATACAGAGCATGACGGAAGCTGTGCGCTATGTACCGGGGGTAACAGCCATTCAAGGAGAAGGTAACCGTGATGCAATTGTATTTAGAGGCAATGCGACTACTGGTGATTTTTTTGTGGATGGCACGCGCGATGATGTACAAACCTACCGCGACTTATATAACACCGATCGAATTGAAGTTCTTAAAGGCCCAAGCGGCATGATTTTTGGCCGCGGTGGTGCAGGCGGTGTCATCAATCGCGTGTCAAAAGAGGCAGGATGGCTCCCAGTTAGTCAGTTTATAGGCACCTACGGCGCATATGATCAAAAACGAGTATCAGGAGATTATGGGCAAGCCATTAATGATGAGATCGCTTTTCGTATCAATGCTGTCTATGAGGATTCAGGGTCATTCCGCGACGGTGTTAACCTAGAACGTTATGGTGTAACTCCTACATTCACAATTAAACCAGATGAGAATTCCAAAATTGTATTGGGTATGGAATACTTTAAAGACAAGCGTGTTACTGATAGAGGTGTGCCATCAGTCAATGGGCCAAACAACTCAACCTTAAAAAATCGCCCTTTCAAAATTGGAAATGAAGATACGTTTTTCGGTAATGCCGATTTAAGCCCAACAGAAACAGAAACTGTGGCATTTAATGCCATGTTTGAAGAGGCTTTTGAAAACGGTATTAGCCTGAAAAACCGAACGCGTTTTGCTAGCTACGATAAATACTATGCTAATGTTTTTGCCAGGGGTCCTGTAAGAAACAATGGAACACTTCAACTTGGCGCTTATCGTGATGATACCAGGCGAGATAACATCATTAATCAAACCGATATTAGCTATTCCCTTAAAACAGGTAATCTTGAACATAAATTACTAGCTGGCGCAGAGTTTTCAGTTCAAGACACTGCAAATAAACGTTTAACTCCACCAGGTGGTGAAAATCTTGCAGGATCTGTTTCAAGCTCAAATCCGACAAGAACGGGCGTAATATTTAATACCCTATCACGCAAGCAAAGAAGTGATGTAACAGTTGCTGCCTTCTACTTACAGGATCAAATTATTTTATCACCTAAATGGCAAGCAATAATTGGATTACGTAACGATAATTTTGATACCGATTACACTAATGAATTAACCAACACTAATTTAAACGTTAGCGATAATCTATTATCGCCGCGTGCTGGTCTAATTTATAAACCAGTAGAACCAGTTTCAATATATGCAAATTACAGTGTGTCATATGTACCGCGTGCTGGCGATCAGTTAATTTCGTTAGATGTGAACAATGCATCTTTCAATCCTGAAAAATTCATTAATTATGAAGTTGGTGCAAAATGGGATTTAAATCCTAATTTAAATGTTACAGCAGCTGTCTATAAACTTGAGCGTCAAAACGTTGCTGTTAATGATCCCAATATCCCTGGCCAATCTATTTTGGTAGATGGACAAGAAACTAAAGGTGTGGAATTAAGCATTGCGGGCAATATCACTGATAAGTGGAGTGTTTTTGGCGGTTACGCTTTTCAGGATGGTGAATTAACAAAGGATCAATCATCAACCATCCTTAAAGGTGCTGATTTGGCTCAAACACCAAGACACACATTTTCATTGTGGAACCGATACGATTTCAATGATATGTGGGGCGCAGCAATCGGTGTTGTTAGCCGGTCAGACATGTATGCTGCATTGCCCACCACAACAACCAGCACAATTTTACCTGGCTATACACGTTTAGATGCTGCAGTGTTTGCAAAACTAAATAAAAAGACCCGCTTACAAGTAAATCTTGAAAACCTTACAAACAAAGAATATGCGCTCTATGCACATACCAATAATAACATCAGCCCAGGCTCACCAATTACTGGGCGTGCTACATTAATATATGATTTTTAATTTAAAGAAATTTGTGGTAAATCTTTATAGAACTAACATCTAAATAGATACTTTATTCTTAGAAGATGTGGGATATTTATTGAGTTATACCACCGAGGATCCTGTTTAAATATATGATTTATTTATAAGCAAATAAATCCTATTGCTTGGCAGGATTCACTCACTTTCAAAAAAACAAAGCATAGGAAGCGGTAAAACCACGTGGAGATTCAGGTTGATCTCCACTTCCACCTGTAAATTCAAATTTAAGTAGTTGGGATGGATTTACACGCAATGTAGCACCAATTAGCCAACGTTCAAAAGATCCTTCATTAGGACGATTTAAAGACTCAATCCTTGTGATCCAATACCAATCTCCTTTGATGGGAACAGCAGTTTGAATATATGCACCACTTCCTCCATAATTGCCTTTTGAAGTAATACGTTGAAAAGCCTCTCCACTTATCTCGATATCATTCAAATTGGTAACGAAATCTAATCCCAACATACGATAACTTGCTTTCGAAACTCCACTAAAAACATCTTTTTCGCTAAACGAAAGTATCGAAATACCAAAATCGAAGTCCCTTTTTACACTGAGCCTAGCACCTTTAACGTGTTCAAATTTAAGTTCGTTATTATCCTGTTGTTGATCCTCTAAAAGCTCAGTAAACAGTTTATATTCTAACGCCACATCTTTAACCGGAAATACACCATGTAATGTAATTCCATTTGTGGCTATAGGAAATAACCGGCTGGTAGCTAAAGGCCTTGAATTCGTCCATACTAAAGGAGGCGCTCGTAATAAGTTCCAGCGGCTATTAGGAGTTAAAAATCGCCCAAATCTGAAATTAATTTTATCGGATACATTAAAATCAAAATAAAGACGTTCTAGATCAATCTTACCTTCCTCTCGATTGAAACCTTTGTCATCGTTCCATGCAAATGGCCTTTCAATTTCTAATTCACTAAAAAAGCTCAATCTCTCATGATTGTTCCAAGAAATTAAAAGACTGAACTCGTTTATTGCTGCTTCGGCTTCTGCATCCCTGTGAAGGACAATTCCCGCACTCGAAAATCCGCCAACTGTAAATTTTCTGTTGAACGCCTCATTTTCATCGGCTTCAATGGGTTTACTCATAATTAAGAATAAACCAATAATTATTTGAGAATGCTTCATCAATTAGTCTGTATTTTCAAATTTTAAGTTTTTATTCTTCATGAACCAGTTTTCTTTGTTATTACATGTCTTGTTGCTATAAAAATCGTATGCAATTAACAATGTGCAAAATAGATCATCTTGGCTTAATGGATAGTCATGCCAAGGCAGGACGTCTTTTATCTGATAGTCAAAGTATTTACCTGTCCATACAACTACGGGTATGTGAGTTTGTTCTTTAGGCGCAATAACATAAGGGGCGGCATGAAGGTAGATGCCATGCTCTCCTAGAGATTCTCCATGGTCTGCAACATAAAGCATAGCTGTGGAATATTTATCTTCATATTTTTTAAGGAATTTAATAACATTAGCTAAAAAATAATCTGTATATAATATGGCATTGTCATAGGCATTATCAACTTCCTGTTTAGTGCAATCTCCCAACTCTCCAGTCATACACATTGGTTGAAATCGCCTAAAGTTTTCAGGATAGCGCCTGTAATATTCAGGACCATGATTTCCCATCTGATGTAAAACAATTAAAATGTCTTTGCCATCACGTGCTTGTATATATTGTTCCAGACCACTTAACATTCCTATATCCCTACATTCAGTATCACAATTAGGATTTAGGGTCGGACTTTTAAAATTTTGGTAGGGTATTCTTGTCGCTACACCTTTTGAATCTGAGTTATTGTCTCGCCATATTACTTGCACACCATATTCAGCTAATACATCTAATACGTTTTCTTGTTGAAAAGCTTGATTTTCATTGTAATTAGAACGACCTAAATTTGAAAACATGCATGGCAGTGATATTTTGGTTGCTGTACCGCATGATTTGACGTTTTTGAAACTCACCACACTCAATTTCTTAAGTTCAGGATTCGTTTCTTTAGAATAACCATTTAGTGAGAAGCGATCTGCTCTTGCAGTTTCACCCACCACTAAAATGATTAATTTTTTATGGCCGATATGAATTAATTTTTTTGTATCTTCAGCCGTATGCTTTACAACATAAATAGGTTGGCGTTTGATTTTTTCAATTCCGTATGAAAATAAGGAATAAGTAAATCCTAATGGATTAGAGTATAGACGTGTAATTTTATGTTCTCGAACAAAACTAGCAAAGTCTGCTGTAAAGGGCAATATACTTAAAATAATTAACACTATTAAAATGGCGCCTAATCGTAGTCTCACTTTTAGCCCATTTGCAAAACTAGTCGATTTTGGCGCGAAATTAAAAACAAGTACTGATGGAACAATACCAAATATCAATACGCGTAGTACCAATTTAATGCTCACAAGACCTGCAAATTCTTGCGGATTTGTTTCAATAATGTTACCAATCATGTCACGATCAATTACAACGCCAAATTGATCCATGTAATAGGCAGCAAAAGCAGAAGTGATTAGAAAAGTTGCGAGAAACCATTTACTAAGTTTGCCGAAACAAATGCAGATAAAAAACAGCATGGTTGAAAAAGTAAAAAACCCCAGAAGTGCTAACACGAAAGGCCATTTTTCAACCCATGGGTATATTTCAGTCAATCGATGTAATAGAGTGGAGTTACCCGTTGCAGTAATAAATGCTGAAACAAGTAAAACTTGACGTATATTTGCAGTCAAAATCATAGATTTTTTCAATATTTCAACTGGTTGTGGCGCGCAAGATAATTATCTATTCCCTCACACAAACAGTGAATAACAATAGAATGAATTTCTTGAACAAAAGCGGTACGTGCATGAGAGACATTTATTAAAATATCATTGGGAAGTAAAATTTTTGATAATAATCCTCCATCTCGTCCTGTAAGTCCAACCACCGAAATTCCCATTTTGTGAGACGCCTCAACGGCAGCAATAATATTGCTTGAATTACCAGATGTTGAAATAGCTAGTAACACATCTCCTGCACGACCTAGGCCATAAACTTGTCGAGCAAATACTTGTTTAAAGTGATAGTCATTAGCAACTGCAGTCAATAATGATGTATCAGTATTTAACGCCACTGCAGGTAAAGGGCCTCGCTCATCTTCAAACCGGCCCATTAATTCTGATGTGAAATGCTGAGCATCCGCTGCAGAACCCCCGTTGCCACAGGCCAAAATTTTATTACCTTGGCATAAAGAATGTGCGAAAAGTGAAATCGCTTCAGAAATGGGATTTTGCAAACTTACTGCTGACTCACTAATGAGATTGGCGATATCCTTGAAATGATTCACTATAAAATTATTCATTCATTTCTCCTTACCGTTCTTTTAAATCTGACAAAATTGTCGTAAATGTTTGAATGTTTGATTCATTCACTGAGGAAGCATTTCCGTAACTCTTGCATGTTGATGTCACTTCACTTCAAATTTAGATCAAATTAATAAAGTTTTAGCGGCTTAATTTTTTGGCTTCGATTACAAATCAATTAATGTTTGACAGGCTAAATAATCAAATTAATGTAAATTTTAATAAAGACCATATTTGTGTAGATAAATACCAACCATAATTAATGTAGTTTTGAATTTAAAAAAGCTTATAAAATAAATTCGATATTTGCCTATTCATCACGCTCAATTGGATCAGTAGGCGCATGATGCTTTTTCACAAATTTTGCCCAACCCGGTACATGATGTAGGCTTAGCGTGCCTAAAATTATTAAAGCAGTTAGTCCAGAGAGTAAATACATACCAAAAGCACTCGCCATGCCGACAGCCGCAGTGGCCCATAAAGTTGCAGCCGTCGTTAATCCTTGCACTCTTCCTTTTACCTGCAAAATTACGCCTGCTCCAATAAATCCCATGCCTGCCACCACTTGCGATGCAATCCGTGTTGTTTCACCAGGTACATGGTTTGAAATAATACTAAATGCGCATGCGCCAACTGCTACTGCCATGTAGGTGCGAACACCTGCATCTCGATTGTGATTCTCACGCTCCCAACCAATTACCCCACCTAGAATTGCTGCTAAAAGAATGCGTATCGATAAAACTAATTCTGCGTTCCAGTCCATCCTTATTACCTCTTTTGTAATTAATTATTTCGATTAGATTTAGTCTAGATAATGAATAATCAAATAAACATTTCGACGGTTAAAAGCAAAATGAATCCAACAAAAAACATGGCTGTCAAAGCGCTTGTTTCTGGCACTTCATGTGCCTCCACTAACAACTCTTCTGTCACAAGATAGAGGAGCGCGGCTAATCCAAATGCAAGAAATGCGTCTATTACCATATCTGACGCGCCTGCAAGTAAAGCTTGTCCTGCCCATGCTCCAGCAATTAAAATAAAAGAAAATCCCAACGTAATAAGAAGTATTCGGTTACGACCTGCGCCCGAGCTTTTAAGAGCAGCGGCACCTGATAAGCCTAGAAACAATACCTCTAATGTCAATGCCACTGTTAGTAATAATCCTTGTTTTGCACCAGCGGCAAACCCAAGCCCAATAAGCAAGCCATCTATCGCTATGTCAAAACCCAAAATCATAATAAGACTGGTTGGCTGTTGTTGAGACGCAGCAATTCCCTTTTGTCCATAACTTTCAGCGAAGTGCTTAACCATTAACATTACCAATACACCTAAAGAGAAACCTATTAAAGTGACCCATGGCATTTTACGATGGACAAGATCTGGTAATAACTCAGTAGAAAGCGCGCAAAACAAAACACCTGCCGCAAAGTGTTGCACTGCACTGATCAGTTTGGGTGACATAGTGCGCCAAATTGCTATTAAGCCACCTAACATGACAGCGGCAGCAGGATAAAGCGCAAAAATGATGACACTTTGAGCAGTTTGCATATCTACTTCCTATTTTTAGGATTATTTGATTATTTAATGATCATGAGAATGTTCATGCAGCGAATTGGAACCATCGATAAAGGTGCACACTTCAGCCTGTTTACATAAATGCGTTTCACACTGTAAAGTTGTATGAGAAATTGAGAACTTCTCAGAAAGCTTAGCTTGAAGAGTGTCAATAAGCACTGACGATTCAATAGTTCCATCCATCAAAATATGGGCTGTTAAGCTGTTTTTACCACTTGTAATACCCCATAAATGCAAATCATGTAAGCTAACTACACCCTTCTGATTCAAAATTTCTTTTTCCACTTCTTCAATATCAATACCTAGTGGGACACCTTCCAACAGTAGGTTTAGACTTTCTTTGAGCAATACCCATGTCCTGGGTAGAACCCACAAGCCGATTCCAACAGCAACTACAGTGTCTACCCATGCCCACCCCGTAAAGTAAATGATAATCCCGCCCAAAATTACGCCAACAGATCCAATTAGGTCACTCCAAACTTCTAAATAAGCGCCTTTTAGATTTAGGCTACTATCTTTGCCTGCACTTAATAATCGGATACTAATAAAGTTGATTATTAGTCCTAGAATAGCAATTAAGATCATGCCAACTGATTGGACTTCCACTGGACTACGAAATCGTTGCCAAGCTTCATACAGGATATAAATTGCAACACCGAAAAGCAGGAGTGCATTTAAAGTTGCGGCTAAAATTTCAAATCGGTGGTAACCATAAGTTCTATATTGATCGGCAGGTCTCCTTGCTATTCTAACTGCTGCTAATGCTATCCCTAGAGCCGCTGAGTCAGTAAACATATGCGCTGCATCTGATAACAGCGCAAGACTATTTAGAAAAAATCCGGCAGCAGCTTCAGCAATTAGGAAAGTCGTGGTTAAAGCAAAAGCAATCCATAATATTTTTTCATTTTGCGTACTCGGTAACGCATGGTTGTGTTCTGCGCTCATGAGTAATCTCCTACCATATTTGTTGTTTTCGACTTAGATTTTGGTTGATTAACCAGTCTGTACAGCATTGGCAACACCAGTAAAGTCAGTATTGTGGATGACAAAATACCCCCAATCACTACAGTTGCCAGTGGGCGTTGCACCTCAGCTCCTGTGCCAGTTGCGATAGCCATTGGTAAAAACCCTAGAGAAGCCACTAATGCAGTAATTAATATCGGGCGCAATCGATTTAGACTACCTTCTTGAATCGCGATATCGAGTGGTTTGCCTTCAGCGATTAGGCCTCTTATAAAAGTAATCATCACTAAACCGTTTAAAACGGCGACTCCAGATAATGCAATAAATCCAACACCAGCTGAAATTGAAAGTGGAATTCCGCGTAAATATAAAGCTAAAACACCGCCAGTTAACGCAAACGGAATGCCTGTGAATACAATTAATCCATCTTTTAGGTTGTTGAACATCATATAAAGTAAGATGAATACCAAAAGCAAAGAAATTGGCACAACAATTTGTAAACGTTTACTAGCTGATTGCAACTGCTCAAAAGTACCGCCCCAATCGATCCAATAACCAGCAGGTATTTTTATCTCCTGTTGGATACGTTGCTGTGCTTCTGCAACATAGGAACCTATATCACGATCACGTACGTTGGCCGTTACCACAACATTTCTCTTACCATTTTCACGACTAAACTGATTAGGGCCAGGCGCTATATCAATGGTTGCTACTTCACCAAGCTGTAAATAAACAGGTATATCGTTGTCATTAGCTATTTTTATGGGTAAACGTTTAAAACTATCCATATCGGTTCTTAGTGCATCCGGTAGCCTTACCACAATATTAAACCTACGGTCACCCTGAAAAACTATACCCGTTTCTTTACCATTCATCGCAGTAGCAATGGCGTCTTGTACTTGAGTTATATTAACTCCTAGCCTTGCTATCTTTTGGCGATCAATATTGACCGTAAGTATCGGTAAACCTGTAGTTTGTTCAACCTTTATGTCTTCACCGCCTTGAATTTTGGACAATATTTCAGAAATTTCTTTGGCAGTAGTATTCATCACTTCCATATCATCGCCAAAAACTTTTACCGCCACGTCGCTACGTACGCCAGAAATTAGTTCGTTAAAGCGCATCTGAATTGGCTGCGTAAACTCATAATTATTTCCTGGCACATTGCTTACCGCCTTCTGAATTTGAGCAGTTAATTCATTTTTGCTTAAATTAGGATCTGGCCATTCTGATTTTGGCTTTAGCATAATAAAGTTATCTGCAACATTGGGCGGCATTGGATCAGAAGCAATCTCCGCAGTACCTATTTTGGCAAAAATCGTATCTACTTGAGGAAACGATTTAACGGTATGTTCAAGCTCCTTTTGCATCTCAACTGCTTGAGAAAGACTAGTGCCTGGTATACGTAAGGCATGCAGGGCAATATCACCTTCGTTTAGACTAGGTACAAATTCGCTACCCATGCGTGTGGTCAGTAAAGCACTGAGTACAACTGATGCAATGGCAAGTGTTAGCACCAGTGCTTTATTGTCCATTACTTTGTTATAAACAGGCTGATATCCCCGTTTCGCTAAACGAATCAAATACTGTTCTTTTTCATCCACTTTTCCGTTAATAAAAACCGCAACAGCAGCAGGAATGAATGTGACAGAAAACAACATAGCGCCTACTAAGGCTATCACCACGGTTAAAGCCATTGGATGAAACATTTTTCCTTCTACGCCAGTTAAAGCAAAAATGGGTAGATAAACCACCATAATGATGAGCTGACCGTAAATTAATGGCTTTCTTGCTTCTTTAGCAGCCTCAAACACCTCTGAAAAACGTTCTGAACGTGTCAATGGTCGACCTATTACACCTTGCGCATGGGCAAGTCTTCGCATACAGTTTTCTACAATAACTACTGCACCATCAATGATAATGCCGAAATCCAATGCGCCTAAACTCATTAGATTTGCACTTACTTTAGCGGTGGCCATGCCAGTAAAAGTAAATAACATGGATAACGGAATAACCAGCATAGTGATAATGGCCGCGCGAATATTACCCAAGAAAATAAATAGAATGGCGATGACTAAAAGCGCACCTTCTAGTAAGTTTTTCTTAACTGTGTTGATGGCTTTATCAATTAGGATAGTTCGATCGTAAACAGTATTCGCGACAATGCCTGCAGGTAAAGATTTATTGATCTCAGCTAGTTTTTTTTCTACGGCAGCAGATACTGTACGGCTATTTTCACCTGTGAGCATGAATACCGTTCCCAGTACTACTTCTTGGCCGTTCTCAGTAGCGGCTCCGCTTCGCGCCTCTTTTCCGATCATTACCTCTGCGACGTCTGAAACACGTACAGGTACACCCTCTTTAGAACTGACCACTATATTGCTTATATCCACCATGTCCTTCACTTGGCCAGGTACACGGATCAAATATTGTTCACCCGACTTTTCAATAAAACCTGCGCCCATGTTGGCATTGTTATTTTCTAAAGCGGTAACTAAATCATCAATTGAAAGACCCCTAGCTGTCAGCTTTTCAGCTGAAGGTGCGACTTGATATTGCTTAACATAACCGCCAATTGTATTAATCTCATTTACACCTGGAACGTTGCGTAATTGAGGTTTAATAATCCAATCTTGTACCTCTCTTAAATCCATTGGGGTATAAGGTGTTTTATCAGGTTTTAAAGCGCCTTCTTTCGCCTCAACAGTCCACATAAAGATCTCACCTAAGCCAGTAGATGTAGGTCCCATTTCAGGCAAAATGCCATCAGGTAGCTTCTCTTTGGCTTGCTGAATGCGTTCGCTAACCAATTGCCTTGCGAAGAAAATATCGGTACCTTCCTCAAAAATGACGGTTACTTGAGAAAGACCATAACGAGAAATGGATCTCGTTTGTTCTAATTTAGGCAACCCAGCCATCACGGTTTCTATAGGGTAGGTGATTCGCTGCTCAGTCTCTAATGGCGCATAACCAGGAGCTGATGTGTTAATTTGAACTTGTATATTGGTAATATCTGGTACCGCATCAATTGGTAGTTTTTGGTAGCTAAACATACCTAACACAGCAATAGCTAAAACCATTATTAAGGTTAACCATCGTTGATCAATTGCAAATCGAATTATCTTTTCAAACATTGGAAAGCTCCTTTGAATAAACCACAGATGCAAAATTCATTACATTAATGATCATGGCTTGCTCCTGCTTTACCAATGTCTGCTTTAATCAAAAAGCTGTTTCCCGCCGCATATTTTTCCCCAGCGTTGAAGCCTTCTAATACCTCTACGTACTTTTCATCTTGACGACCCAACTTAACCGGCCTTGCTTCGAAGTAAGTGCCATAGCGACCAAATACAACTACCTCTTCATTCAGAGATTGGACACCTTCAACTGAAATCGCCAATGGTACATCCACCTCATTTGAAGTAAGTTCAATATTGACAGGTAGGCCAGGCAACCATGTTCTATCCGGATTATTGAGAACCACTCTTGCCATCGCTGTGCGTGATTGCTCCCCAACCAATGAACCTACGTACCCGATTTTGCCTACAGTTTGAGCGTCGAATGCTGTTGATTTAACAACTACTTGCTGTCCAGCTTTAACCGTGATGATGTCTTTGGCATAAATGGTCATTTCAGCCCAGACTGTTGATAAGTCAGACACTTCAAATAAACTGTCAATTTCACTTACAACCTGTCCCTGACTGACCTTTTTTGAAGTGACTACACCATCAATCGGAGAGCGGATGTCATAACGCGTTTGACCAGCTCCGCCGGTACCAGCACCTAGCGCACCTAATTTTTGCTGTACTCGACTAAGGTTGATTTCTGCTTCTTGTAAATCATTTTCCGCCTGAAGGTAATCTTGTTGAGCAGAAATTTTTTCTTCCCAAAGTTGCTTCTCGCGTTTATAGGTTGTGCGTCCTAGCGCTACTCTTTTCTGAGCGGCTAATAAGTCACTGCGCACTTCTGCAATCATTTGGCTAGATAATGTCGCCAATACTTGCCCTTTACGCACTTTATCGCCCGCATTAACGCTAACTTTTTCTATTATTCCTCCCACTCTAGGAACAATGGTTACACTTTTATCAGCATTTAGTTTGATTTCCCCCTGTAATTTCAAAATGCCTTTAATTTTTGCAGGACCTGCAGTAAGCACTTCAACAGAATTTAATGTCAGTTGTTTATCAGACATTGAAATCCTGCCTTCAACTTGGCTGTATGAAAAGCTATAACTTTTATTGTTATATTGTGAATTAAGATGCACTTCAAAAGAGTGAGGCTCCGCCACCACTTCTGCACTTTTAAGGTAATCTTTTTCTTTAGAAAAACTATACTTTTCGGGTTTTCTACCTAATCGTTCTACGTTAACACTTACTTTAGATAAAACTGGATCTAACGCTTTTTCATCTAAGTAGGTGTAAATTCTGAATTCTGGCGAGGTATCTTCTTCAAAAATTGTAATCTCTACACCATAGTTATCTTTTACAAATAATTTCCCGCCATGTGGGCCTCTTAAAACTTCTTCCGGTTGCGTTGAATGCTGCTTTTCATGATCTTCTGTTGCTTTCTTATCAATGCCAGTTGATTCATCATGTGTCCCTTCTTCACTTTCTGAGTGCACTTCACCTTCAGAATGTTCTTCAGTCATCGCTTTAGGCTTTTCGGCTTTTAGTATCAATCCACCTAATACAATGCTGATAATGATGACCACAATAATTGCGATCACTTGCCCCGTTTTTTTGCTGCTTTTATTAAAATTCAATGTCATGATTCATTATCCTTAAGGCTTAGTAACTGAATGCTCGATAACCGCACCAAGAGTGCGTTCAATCTCTGCTATAGATTGATGAGCTTCCAGTAGTGCATTGATATATTGCGATTTGGTTTGATATAACGTGCGCTGTGCATCTAGCACATCTAAGAAATTAAACTTACCTAATCTAAAGCCTCTATTGGCGGCATCGAAAGCACTTTGAGCATTGGGAAGAATGTCATTTTTGAGTGAGAGTGTTGATTGTCTGGCTGCGCTTAGTCTTTCATATTGAGTAATTAAGTTAGTTTGAATTTTATTTTTAATCGCAACTAATTCATCTTCAGCTTTAAATTTACGGCTTACTGCCTCTTGCACATTACCCTGATTGCGATCAAAGACCGGAATTGGAATCGACAAACCGAATAATGCCTGATTGAGTCCAACTTCTTGGTTATTGACTACGCCAGCACTAATAGTGATGTTAGGTACAGCTCTACTACGCTCAATTTTAGTTAAGGCATCTCGCGCAATGATTTCTAGTTTAGCTATTTTTACAGCAGGTGAATCATCAATTAAAGCTTGTAACTCTTCAAGATGACTGACTTCAGGAATAATGGTAACTTCACCAGTAGCACGCTCGAAGCGGGGAGCGCTTTCTCCCCATAAAGCACTTAAGCGTTTACGACTATTGTTTAATTGCGTAGTGGCTTGAATTAACTCTATTTTTACTGATGATTCAGCAATGGCAGATTTGGTTTGTTCAACAGGTGAGCTTTTGCCTGCTTTTACACGCTTTGAGGCAACGTCAAATGCCGACTCGGCAACTTCAACCGAAGATTGAGCAAGTTTTACTCGTTCTTGAGCTACTAATACTTCAAAATAAGCCAAGACAACGTTTGCATGAATTTCAGTCTGTTTAGAGTCGAGTTCGGCATCTGCTTTGCTGTAAAAAGCATCAGCTGCATCTATTCTAGCTTTACGCTTATTACCTAATTCAAATTCTTGATTCAACTGAAGATAAATTTGCCGTGTAGCGCTGCGGGTGTCTTGGATAGATGTTGAAACGTAAGGATTAGGTCGAGTTGAAGCCTGTACCTTTGTACCACTTAAGGCCTCACGTTCACGCATTGCAACTGCAATATCTGGATTTGCTTTTAGTGCTAAATCAAGTGAATCTGAAAGTGTAAGCTCTTTAGAGTCTTGCTGGACTGACTCCTGAAGGTCGGCATTATTAGCCGCCTGCAACGAAGTTGATAATAAAATAAATGATAAAAACAAATAGCAAAAACGCATGGAATTCTCCTAAAATTAAGGTAAGAATTCAGCGAGAAAGTACTTTTTGCTAAGAAAAAATTAGATAGTTGGACAATATTTCGCTGAATTAAACAGCGAAATACCAATTAGGGCGTTCGGGTTTTAAAGGAATGATTTCCGGATAACTGTAAAAAATATCAACGAAATGAACAGGATCTATTCGTGCATCAAAATCGGGAAAATTGATGATCATTGATTTAATACTGCCAAGGTGACAATACGGGCAGTCTGTATCAGAATTAATCTTAGAAGTATCGGTTGAATTTTGATCAGTTAAATTTTCAATATCTGTAGTTTGTGATGTGTGTTTATGTATGTGATGACCAATGTGGTCCACTTTATGGTTTATTTCATGCTCGCAGTATTGCGCAGCAACGGCCCAAACTGACTGAAGCATAAAAACGGTTAACAAAATATTCAATAAAAATTTCACACACCGATAATAACATGATGAATACTTTTGCACAATGTACAAATCACTTAAGAATTTTTAATATTTATATATGAGTGTGCTTATGAAGCTACTTGTTCGAGTGTCTGTTTTGGGCCGAGGCTGTGTCAAAACGCTAGAATCAGATATTTGTAATTATGTCTCGCTGAACCAGTCGAAATAGTTTAGATCGAAGTTTGTTCTACAACTTTGGCACAAAGAAAGTCCGCAGGCCTTACGCAGCCATCGCCT
>JAJNPV010000026.1 GCA_021155195.1 Ohtaekwangia sp. | reverse complement strand
GGCAGACTTGTATTTAGATAAAACGTTTTTTCTGAGTTCTTTAACGTGGGACAAATAGCTCAATAAAGAAAAGGAGTTACAGTGACGCTCAAAATTGTCCCACAATTTCACGTTTTTCACTTTCGCGCGATTTTTTTTTCTTTCCTTCGAACGAAATTTTTCCAAATTTTGGGTGAAGCTGAGAAATGTTTCAAAAATTGCGACTGTTGAATAAAAATGAAATTTATTTTCAAGTTGTTGAGAAAAAAAAATAAGAAAAAAAAAAGCCAAATGGGACAATTTTGAGCACAAGGTGGGAGCATGACTCCAAAACCTAAATTAGTACTTAGTCCAGTATCCTTTGGATCTAATGCAAGCTTGCATTCGTTTTGGCATCGATTCATACAATTTGGTGAGGTAATCCTGCGATATTGCCTCCCATTCAATCTCCACACGCTCCCAAAGCTCGTGTAAGCCATTTGCTGGCTTATCGTGGGCGTAGATTTTGGATTTGAGATAAGACCAGCAATTTTCGATCGGATTCAGGTCAGGGGATTGCGCAGGCCAATTCATAACCTTGAATTCTTGATCTTTAAGATAATTTTGGACTTTCTTGGCGGTATGCTTCGGATCGTTATCCTGCATGAATATCATTTTCTCGGCTTCTATCTCGTAATATTCGATCGTGTCGGCGAGCTCACCTTCGAGAATCTCCAAGTAGAGATTTTGATCCATGATTCCTTCGATTTCGGCTATGTAACCAACTCCCTGGGACGTTACGCAGCCCCAAATCATCAACGAACCTCCTCCACCTTTGACTGTTGCTTTGACTGACCTTGGTTGCAGGGGCTCAATATCTCTTCTCCATGACCATTTCTTGCCGTCCGACCCAAATCTGTTGATTTTGGTCTCATCTGAGAAAACCACTCGTTTCCAGTCTTCCACGGTCCAGTCTTTGTGAGATTTGGCGAAGGCAAGGCGTTCTTTGCGGTTCTTGGCTGAAATCGCGGGTTTCTTCTTTTTGACTGTGGCTCGCATTCCGGCGTTGTGGAGCTCTCTGGCCAGCGTTTGTCTGGAAACTTTGATTCCTTTGGTTTGACTCAACGTTTTGGTCAACTTTTCAACGGTGTCGGCTTTGTTTGAGCTGAGCTGGGTGACTGCGAAGGTGACGTCATGGGTGGTTAGAATCTTTTTTCTTCCGGCTCGATTGTTGCACTTCAGGTTCATCTGTTTCAAACATCTGTGCACAGAGGATTTTGGTATCGACAACGATTTCGAAATATCTCGCACGCTGAAATTTTTGTTGAAAAGTGACCAAATCGAATCTTTCGATTTTTGAGACAATTTAGGCATGTTTACACCTTTTCGGATAAAGGAAATCGGATCGCACGATTTTTGCACGTGCATTTTTTTGGACGCTTTTAACAGCTATTTTATTATAGAGGAATGAAAAAGAAAAATGTCCAAAATTGTCCCACTTGGGTGTTCAGGGAAAATCGCTGCGCTTTCCCTTGCACTTCATTCAACAAGCTCCAAATTTCAAGGGAAGAAACTTCATAATATTAGCTATTTTCTTTGTAAATTTGGACTCATTTTATTGATATCTAACAAAGATATTTGCATTACAAGTAAGAACAATGAAATTGTGGGACATTTTTGAGCGTCACTGTAAAATAATTTAAAATATATTTCAAAAATTATTTATTTCAATCGCTTTAAGCCTCAAAATATATTTTTATATGGATTTTGGAATTCTGAA
>JAJNPV010000014.1 GCA_021155195.1 Ohtaekwangia sp. | reverse complement strand
CTATGGTGCGATGGGGGAAATTGAGTTGCGGTGCGGTGACCAAATTAAAAAAGTCCCAAGTCTGCCAACGTTGTTCTTTTTAGTTATGACGAAAATGATGTTGAGTTGGGGGCGAGCGCCGAGGAAAAAGGTAAAATTGATAGTAAAGTAGGGACCACGAATAACGACAAGTACAACGAAGTTTTACGTCCCAACGCTATGTTTTTTCGATATGACGGTCAACGATTTTGTTAAATTTAAACTCCACGAATACAATCAAAGTGATCATGAGAAAGTTTCTTATGTAGATATAGCGATTTGGCAAATGATTCATTATCATTTCTTTACGCTTCAAGATGAACTTACAGTACGTTCGAGATTTTATAATTGCAAATGCTACGATTTCCAATGGATGCAAGATTTTGTCAAAGTAGAATCCACTTTACGTTATGTACGATTAACTTCGAAACTCTCGAAATATATTACTACGACTCTTTTATGAATGTCTCGAACTACGTTTATGATGCATGTCAAGAAATATGAGAAATCGTAACAGGCGTTCATTCAATGCTAATAGTCAAAAGTGATCAAGAAATTGCCAGACAAAATGGTGGCGTTGGTTGTCGAGCATTTGTATGCTATTACGCTACAAAAATTTTGAGCTATGATAGCTGTCTCTTTCCACCAAATTTTACGATTCACGATTTCTGATACTTTACGTCCAGATCAAAGAAATATGTCAAACGTTTCAAGTTTATCCTCATCTATCGCTAATTTGCCAACGAATACTTCAGCAAAAAGAGGTAGAAAAAAGAAAAGTGATGTTGAAAAATCTGACTATAAGAAACGTCACATTATAAAGTACAACAAGAAATGAAACTTTTAGCTGCCAATAACGAAAACGTAGAAAAGTTTCATTGGGAGATAGAGATAAGGGATGTAGTGCGTGTAAAAGTTTACATTTTGCAGATGAGTATAAGTCAAAAAGTAATACGTATGATTCTTGCTGCTCTCACGGTAAATTTGTAGAAGACAAGTTCAACGATTTTCCGCTAACGTTGAAAGAGCCATTTATGCGTGAACACGAATTTAGCACAAGTTTTCACGAAAATATTCGAAACGTTAATAGTGCGTTTGCATTTGGTAGTATGAAAGCAGAAATTGTCACGTTTCCTTCGGAACCGCAATGTTTCAAGGTTCACGGCCAAGTATATCATCTCGCAAATACGGTTTTTTTTCCAATGATGAAGGATAGCAGTTATGTATTTGTAGTAAAATAGGTTTCAAAATGCAAGTTTCGCTGAACGAATTTTCACAAATGAAGTTAAGTTAGAAGTGTTGTAATACGAATTTATGAAGGCGAATCAAGAAATTACGCCAATATAATTTCCATTTAAGTAAAAAAAACGCGGGCTGCGGAGCAGCCCCTAGCCGGCTGGAGGCGGGCCGCGAAGCGGCCCGCCGAGGCCGGCTAGT
>JAJNPV010000013.1 GCA_021155195.1 Ohtaekwangia sp. | reverse complement strand
GCTAGATACATTTATATTTAATGCATTGCTTGCTGAATTAGGTTGTTGAAATCCTTGTGTTAAATGTTTTACGGTAAATGGTGCTACTGCGGGAGAATACGTTTCTACCATTACTTCTCCTACAGTATAATCAAAGGTATTGCCTGAGGCTGATATACCTCCTCCTCCACTTGTCCCAATTACTTGGGGTGTAACTGTTACTTGAGCTTTACTGTAAAAACTCAAACAAATAATTAAACAAAAAATTATTTTATCTTTCATATTTATCAGCAGATAAATTTTATTTCTTTTTCAATTCTTCAACTTCTTTTTTCAAATCTTCAATTTGTTTTTGTTGTTCTTGAACAGCTTTTACCAAAACTGGAATCAACTGATCATAATTCACAGATTTAATATTTATAGTTTGGTCTGTTAATTTTCCGTCATCGCCCATTATTGGATGTTCTGAATCCATAACCATTTCAGGAAATACAGCCTCTAAGTCTTGTGCCATAATACCGTATTGTTTTGCCTCAGAAAAATGCATGTAAGGGTATAGTTGATTATTAAAATGGTAGGTTTTAACGGGTAACTGCATTATTTTAGAAATTGCATTATTAAAATCTTGAATATCTTTTTTTAGTTTTCTATCAGAAGTCAACCAACTTCCACCACTTGCAAAAGCATTCCCTAATGAATAAATACCGTAGGTAGTTGTAGCCGATCCAGTTCCATATCCATAAACACCATAGGCGTAGGTTCCAGAAGCGGATGCTCTTCCGTAAACACCTATAGCCTCTCCAGCAGCATCAGGGTTAGTAGCAGATGAATAAGTACCATAAATTGCAGCGGTAGTTGTTGTATTGTTGTATGTATAATCAGCGTAAGTGTTTCCTGAGGTGGAAACATAATGTTTAACAGTAGTTGTTGGATTAATTCCTATTCCAATATCGCCAGCACTAGATATAGTCATGGCAGCATCAGCAGTAGTAACATTTGCGCTGCTGGCTGTATTATTAATAGCAAAAATCATATTTCCTTCTCCGTTGATTCCAGTTCTTGTAAAATAGATTGCGCCTTTATAATGAAAATCGCCATTGATAGCAGTTGTACCACCCACTCTAAAACGCAAAGCAGCAGTAGCGCTATTCACATTAGCTAAATTTTGTAAACTAATATAAGAACCTGTTGTTCCTGTCGTATTTGCATCATTATCCTGAATAAATAATTTTCCAACATTAGTTGTATTACCAATAGTAACATCACCTCCTGACAATACGGATAAGCTAGGAGAACCTCCACTATCAAAAAAATAAGCAGTACCAGCACCAAAACCACTAAACACCTTTAGTGTAGCTGCCAAACCCGATGTTCCACCAATAGATGTTACGCCATTTAAGAAAGTATTACCTTCTACATGAAGTTTTGATGTAGGGCTTGTTGTTCCAATACCTAAATTATTAGAAATATAAACATTACCTAAGTCAAAATAACCAGCCCAATTTGTTGTACCGCCTGCAGCAGAACCAAAAACTGCTCTATTTTCAGGACCAGAAGTTAATGCTTGTCCTGCAACACCATAACCAATACCCGTTGTTGAACCAAAAGATTCAAGCCATGCACCAATATTATCGCCAGCACCTCCACCAGAAGCATTAGCATAAACACCATATTTAGCAGTTGCTGAAGTAAAAGAATTTTGAATTTGTGAACCTCTATTTAATGTAGAAGTTGTTACATCTAATTTACCTACAGGAGATGCTGTACCAATTCCAACGTTTGTTCCATTGTCATACACAACTCCAATTCCCAATGTAGTAGGCGAAGTCCATCTAGCTAAGTAATTAGTAGTACCAGCACCAGAAACTGTTCCTCCTGTTACAACAGTTAAGTTCCCAGACGCATCAGCAACAACTGTCCCAGGACCTACAAGACCTGTTATTCTTGCATTACCAACAACATGTAATTTTGTAGTTGGAACACTAATTCCAACACCTAGATTACCATTTACATCCAATCTCATTCTTTCTGTTGCTCCATTTGTATAAAACAACATATCACCTCCGCCATTCATTGCCAAACGCCCAACATGAACTAAAGTTGGACCTGCAGTAATTCTTGCAAAATCAATTCGTGAAATGATATCAGATGCTGCTGTTGAGCCTCCAACTAATTCCAATGAAGGAAAATCGGTAGAATAAACATTAGTAGATGATAGCGTTAAATATTTTGCTGCACCCGCAATAAGACCAGGGCTTGTACCTAAAATAGGTCCTATCCCAACATTACTTCCATTATGGTAAAGGTTGCTTGTCGCAGTCCAAGTTCCAGCATTATTATAAATTGTTTGCCCGCTTGTACCAACGACACCAAATGTTCCAGTTGCTCCTGTTGCTCCTGTTAAACCAATATTTCCTGTGGCTCCCGTTGCCCCCGTTGTGCCTAAAGCTCCTGTGGCTCCTGTACTTCCAGTTACTCCAACAATACCAGTACTTCCGGTTGCCCCTGTTGAACCAATAGCTCCAACATTTCCTGTTGTACCGGTTGCTCCTGTTGCACCTACTATACCAGTTGTTCCTGTGGCTCCGGTGGATCCTGTAGTTCCAGCGGGACCGGGTGCTCCATTTAAATTAACCGACCAAGTAGCAAAAGTTCCACCACCTGAAATGCTAGTTACATTAACCTGCATTACTCCTGTTCCTGGATTATAAGCGGTAACAGTTCCTACCATTTGATTTAAAGGATTGAATGCTACAATAACTGTTTGTCCTATAGAATAGGCTAATCCGATACCAACCGTAAAAGTTTGGTTACCCAAAGCAATTGTCATTGATGTTGCCGATGTAGTTGAATACCTATCTCCAGTTGGTCCAGTTGAGCCTGTTGAGCCTGTTGAGCCTGTAACGCCCGTTGGTCCAACTAATGAAACTCCTGTTCCCCAAGAACCAGCCGTTTTAGGACCAAAAAGAGTATTTGTGGTAACATTTATATAAAAATCTCCATTGACTCCCACTCCAACAGTAGGATTCACATTCCCGTTTAATACAGAAAAACCATTTGTGCCATTATTTCCTGTTGCTCCTGTACTACCTGTTGTTCCTGTTAATCCAATATTTCCAGTTGAACCAGTAGTTCCGGTTGCGCCTGTCGTTCCTGTTGTGCCAATAATACCAGGAGTACCTGCTGTTCCTGTAGCACCAGTTGAACCTGTTGTTCCTGTTGATCCTGTAACCCCAGCAAGACCTATACTACCAGTAGAACCCGTTGCTCCTGTTGAGCCTGTTGCTCCTGTTATTCCATCAATACCATCTATTCCTGTTGGTCCTGTTGTTCCTATTAATCCATTTAAACCTGTTGAACCAGTTACACCCGTTGCACCATTTGAACCTGTTGGTCCAGTAAGATTACTTGTTGTTACTGTTGTTCCACCACCGTAAGTAATATCTAAAGTACCATTACCATTATCCACAATATTTGTAATTCCAGGACCAGGTGCTCCTGTTGGACCTGTATCTCCTGTAACTCCTACAGGACCAGGGATTGTTGATGCAGCACCCGTTGCTCCCGTTGCGCCAGTTAAGCCTCCACCTGCATTTTTTGCAAATAAAGCATAAGGAACACTCATCATTTGTGTTGTTCCCATGTTTGCAAAACCACTTCCATCGTTTATTTCTACACCTAAAAACTTGTTTCCACTAGCCCAAGGTATCGTTGGAAAAGAACCTGAAATAACAGAACCATTTCCTATAACGGTAGTAAATAATCCAAATGCATTTGTAGTAACAGCATTTGATTCTTGATATAAAACTGTTCCTGTTGTTGATAGATCATAAATTGTAAAACGAACAGTAAGTACCGTACTTATTAATGGATTTCCAGAACTATTTCTTGCAACTGCTTGATAGTTGATTCCTTCAGGCGGAGCCTGAGCAAATAAACTATTTGTAATAATTAATGCTACTACAAAAACTAATGAGATTCCTTTTTTCATTTTATATTTTTTAATGTGTTAATTCAATCCAACCTTTGTATGTTTTGCCTCCGGCTTCTATTACATAAAAATAGGTGGCATCTACTAATGGTCCGCCTGAGCTGTTCGTTCCTTTCCATAATACATTTACATTATCATAATTTTCGCCTTGCCATACTACATCGCCCCAACGGTTATAAATCCATACTTTATTCTCTTTTATATTCGTTATGTTATCTATCTGCCAGGTATCATTATTACCATCGCCATTGGGGGTGATTCCATGATAGAATGTTAATTGTGCTCCGCAATCTACGGCATCTTCTGTTATGGTTACAGAATCGGTTATGCTAAAATTACCATCGCTTACGGTATAAACATATACACCTGGCGA
>JAJNPV010000028.1 GCA_021155195.1 Ohtaekwangia sp. | reverse complement strand
CTCTCAGCTGCGGAAATATGGTTGGAAGTTAAAATTATCAAAATGCAAATTCGCTCACACTACTGTCGACTTTCTTGGTCACTCAATCTCACACAACAAGATAACAATCAAAGAAGACAACCTGAAGAAGCTTTTAGCCATGAAGAAGCCCACCAAAGTCAAAGAACTCCAAAGCTTACTTGGTCTAACAAATTACTACAAAAAATTCATTCAAGGCTACTCCTACATCACTGACCCTCTCCTGTCGCTCTTAAAGAAAAATACCTCTTGGGTTTGGACCACCGATCATGATCGAGCCTTTGAAGAAATTATTTCCAAACTAGCCAAATATCCAATTCTCCGAATGCCGGATTTTAACCGACCCTTCATTGTGAGAACTGATGCCTCTGATTTCGCATACGGTTCAGCATTAGTACAAATTTGTGATCAAATTGAATTTCCAATTGCCTTTCATTCTGGTTCATTCTTACCTTCACAAAGAAATGATCACTGGCCCACCTGGAAAAGAGAAGGATACTCTGTCGTTGCTGCAATCAAGAAATGGCGCCATTACCTATCAAATGAGAAGTTTACAGTTGTAACGGATCATGAATCACTCCTGACAATTTTGGATCCCTCGAAAGAAACCAAAGCAATCATTGTGAGATGGAGAATATACCTGCAACAATTTCGCTTCACCATCAAACACCGTCCTGGTAAATATTTAGTCCTGGAGGACTCTCTCTCGCGATCGCCATCGTTAATGACCATTTCCATCTCCGATCTTCACTCCCGCCAAGCCAACGAACCTATGATATTAGATATTATTTCAGTATTAAATGGGAAAAATGATCGAGAAATATCAAAAGAAATTGGTAATCTGCTCACTCACACTCTACCATACTTCACACTTGAAGATGGTATCCTCTACTTTCTCTCACACAACGATAAACGCAAGAGAATATTCAAGAGGTTGGTCATACCTGAAGCCACACTGCTGGAAATACTGCCCACATACCACGATTCACCCACCGCTGGCCACCACTCAGTCGAACGAACCTATGAGAAATTAGCACGTGAATTTTGGACACCAAATTTGTACAGCAAGATCAAAGAATACTGTGAGGAATGTCATACCTGTGATCAAAATCGATCCTTCTTCAAACACACTTCAAATTTGATACCAATCATTGCCCACGAGCCTATGGAAATATTAGAAATAGATCATATTGGTCCTTTCAAAACCACACAGAAGAAAGAACTGTACATACTGTCAATTATCGATCTTTTTACCAAAAAGAAATGGTACTATCCGACCAACTCCACCGCTGCAGAAGAAACCTATGATTTATTAATCAAGAATATCATCACCCCTTTCGGTATTCCTCGAACTCTTCTCACCGACCAAGGTACTGAATTCAACAATACCTTATCAGCCTCACTCTCTTCTCTCCTTGGCATCACACACTCTTTCGCTACTACTAACCCTCGCCACGAAGCGACTGGAGCAGTAGAAAGAAGTAATCGTACCTGTGAAGATATGCTAAGAAAATATGTGAACCAATTCACCCAAGAAGACTGGCCACAGTACCTCCATCTCCTAGCCTTCGCTGAAAACCAAGCCATCTCCAGGAGCCACTCATTCCAACCAGATTATTTGATGTTTGGCAGAGAACCTAGAAGATTAATAGATTTAGATCAACAAAATACCACTCTCACACAAGTAGATCAATACGTACCTGATTTCACAGCCAATCTCAAGCAAGCTTGGAGCACTGCCACACGAATACTAGAGGATTATCAAAATCAGATGATCAATAAGAGAAAAGATGAACTTGGAAGAAGAAAACCTGTTACTTTCAAACTTGGTGACCTTGTTTGGAGACAATTACCATCCAATGCCATTATTAAAGACAACGCCACCAAGCTCCATCCCAAAGCCCTTGGCCCCTACAAAATATTAGAAATCTTGGAAAATGATAATATCAAGATCGAAATCACACCTACAATAACAGAAATTGTACGCCCAAACCAACTCAGATTAGTCAAAGATCAACAATATCCAATTGATCCTATCGAGTTGAGAGGTAAATCGAACGAAATAATAATAATCTCAAAACCGTCACCACCACCAAAGAAAGAGAAAGAAATACCTCTTAATAATAATCTCAACATCGAAACCATCATTGGCAGAAGAATTAAAATTTATTGGCCATCCAACAAAGCCTGGTACCCATGCACCGTTATTGGATACAACGCCACCAAGTCTGCTAATCTAGTATACTATGATGAAAGAACAGCCGATGTCAATCCTCAAGAAGATTTCTATCAAGCCCCACTCTTCAAAACCACGAATAAGAATAAAATCGATACCTGGAAGCTATTGGAAACCACTGAAGCGTAACCAGCAATGGATCATCCATGAAAAATTACTCCTAAACACTGTTAGTCGAATTTTTGAGGGGGTGAGTTGTATGAACCATACCTTTTTATATAGTTTTGTTCTGATCTTTCACAATTTTGTTTTTTTTTGATATTTTTCATATCATCTCAGAGAGTTGAACTCTTCCGATAAATTATAAAAAATATCAATCATACCAAAAAGCGCGAATATATTATTAGCTTTTCAAACCAAATGAAAACTCAACCAAAAACCCAAGTCGAGAAAACTGATGATCTGACATTGGAATTATATAGTAATATCATACACCAATATTTACTGACATTTTGAACCCTTAGTCAGCAACGGAAAGTTGATGGAAAGTCACGCGATTTTCGCACGTGCTTCCCACTATAAATTCGAAAATTAATATTTTTTTAACTGAATTGAGAATAAACATAATTATGCCCTCCGCTCTCAATATTTTCGCTCACCGATCTTGGATCATCGCGACCCTACTTTTTACCACAACCCTTTTGACCTTGGAACACCCTGGATCCCACTCTTTGATCCAGCCAATCTCAGAACACCTTGGTAAACACACTACAATTTATTGGAGAACTCTCGCCCCACGTACTGGCGACACCAGAGCTCTTACAACTGGTGGAGAATACACGGGTATCAATTTATTGACTAGTTTAAACCTTTGCAATGGAAATTCCTCGTCAGGATTGAGTACAGACACATTCGTTTTTACTGCCAATATTTTTGTCACACAGACCCATCGCACTTTGGATGAATCCACCGACATGCCTGAATACCCGCTAAACGATTGCCGACACTCATGGTACACAAACCCAGATGAACGAAATTTTTATTTTCACAAGTCAATTTACAATCGTACAAAGAAAAGAAAATTTCGAAAATCAAAATTTGCATTTAAGCGCCAAAGCCAAAAATGGGAGACGATTTCGCTCCTGTTTGCCACGTTACTATTTATGCCTTACAAATTAGTATCTCAATTATTTTCTTTCCTTCACTTTCACTCGCTTTACTTGGTCAATTTTTCGCTGAATGAAGACATACCATCAAACACCGAAATCCACGAACCCACACCACGATCGGAATCACCACTCATGATCCAAATTTTCGTTCGTTTTAATGGAATCACCAAACCTATGACGATTAGAAATAAAAGCAACTTAGCCGATCTACAACACTCGATCAACACTTATTTTCCTTATTTAGAAGACTACTACTTATCACTCAACGGTAAAATCTTACTCAACTCAACTATTCTTACTTTCAATGATTTTGCATACCGCACGATCGACATCAACTTAAGATTGCGAGGAGGCATGAAAGCAATTGAAGAAGAAGAAGATGATCCAATTACCAAGCTATTCACCAAAATGTTTACCAACCTATCGCAACAATTAACTCAAGAAATGAATACCAAATTCGAAGAACAACAAAGAAAACTCGAAAAAAGACTAGAAATAATTGTGACGAAAAAAGAAATCGATGATGAGTTAGATGAGGAAGATAGCTTTCACACACCCATTCGAACCAAGTTGCCAACTTTCAACATTGAAGAGGTTGAAAGAACACCATATTTCAAGCGATCCAAATCCATGGTCGAACCTAAGGAAGTTAAATCAGGATCGCCACTCTCCGAGAAACATGACACCACTACCACGTCAACTACTATCACCTCCGCCGCTACTCATTCATTCAAGAAAGGATACAAACCTATAACCAATGCAGATCTTAAAGTCTACAAAGTTGGAGAATCTTGGGAGGCTTGGAACCGAAGATTCTTATTTGTAGCCAACTCTTGCTCTTGGAACGAAGGAGAGCGAGTAGCCACTCTTTGCCACTTTATGCCAGAAAATATCAAGACTTTCCTAGAAAATTTAGAACCAACTGCCTTCGCTAATTGTGAGACACTCAGTCATCACCTCGAAAGCCTCTTTGACCTTTATGAAAAGACAGATGAAGAAAGAGAGAAAGAATTTACGAATATTACCTGCCGAGCCAATGAGAGTGTAGCCACGTTCTACATAAGATTCAGAAATCTTGCCACACTTGCCAAAGAAACTAGAAATGATAAGTTAAAGAAATACTTCATCAATGCAATCAGACCTCTCACCCTGCATCAGAAACTCAAAGAGAAAGAACAAAAAATAGTTACCTTATCAGACGCTTACCAACGAGCCCTTGTCATCGAAAAAGAGCAAGCCAGGATTCGCAAACTTCGTCGTGAAGAGGAAGATCGCCGAAATGTTAGGAGCCTAACTTTGGATCAGCCAAAAAATAGTAATAACAATAATAGAAATAATAACAACAACATCATCCACAACACTCGAAATAAGGCCATAACTAGTACCAACAACAGCAACAATACTAAAGACAACAAGAATAACGACAAGAACGATAACATACCACTCATAGATCGCTCAACCACCTGGCTGATGGAACACCAATACTGTGCATTTTGCACCCAACCAACCAACTCCTCTGCCAAGCCACACAAGCACACTGAGTGCATGGAACAATATCCATTCTATAACGCTAGTGAAATAAGACAATTGATCAAGACCAAACAACAAATACCTAAACGCACCCAATGGCCAGAAAGCAACAAACGAAAACAGAACACTCGCGCACCTAAGGATTTAAAAGGATCAGTTGGTTCCAATCAGTAAGTTACTTGGACTTGGAACCACCAGCGCACTCAACTGACGAACCTAATATGGTAAATATTTCCTACACTCAAGCGTCCACTCCTTCGCTCTCCATCTTAACCTCGCTCTGCCTCTCAGCCATCACCACTCTGCTACACCACGATAAGACCACTATACCTTGTCAAGCACTCCTTGATTCTGGAGCAGATGCCAACTGTATCTCTTTGAAGTTAGCCAACAAACTTGGAGCCACCATTACGCCCACCAATCTCCGCGTATCTCCAGTTGGAGGAGCCCACCTTCGCTGCTATGGAATTAGTGAAATAGAAATCGAAATCAACCAACATAAAGAGCACCTACACTTCTTAGTACTCGATCAAATTGGAAAATATGAAATGATCTTGGGCTTACCTGCCTTTATGGACTTTGACATTGGACTCTTCTACTCCAGAGGATATTGCGCCATCCACGGCAACCAGGTTCCACTCCTAAAAGATCTTAGAAATCAATGGTATTCTGAAATTCGCTCCACTGCCCACCTATTTTTGGCTCCGCGATCTCAACACGTGATACCTGTCAAAGCTGATTTGCCAACTGCAACCAGGACTGCCAGAATCATTCCCTCCAAAGCGCTTCTTAGCTCACCACTGAGGATACCAAATGCTATCTGTCAATCTAATCAAGTTAATAGAATAATCATCGCTAATCCAACTGACTCAAGAATTGAAATCAAACCACACGCTCTCTTAGCCTACGCCGCCACTTCACACTCCGAAGAAGTATATCCCACTCTCTTTCAACCCACCGAAGAGACACCTGAACACGATCCTGACGATCCTACTCAGCCTCTTGTTGAAGACTCGATTTACCTACCCTCTGGCGACAACCACTCCGAGTACACCACTGACGATCTCTGCTCCGAAGCCCACTCGAACACCAACCCCGATCTCTCTGAAGAAGAAAAACAAACCTTAGAAAACTTGATCGCGTCTTTCAAAGACATCTTCGCCAAAAATCCAAAATCGCCTGGCGTACAAACCAAAACCAGATGCCACGTGCCTCTCAAAGATCCAAACACGCCTCCACTCCGATTTCCGCCATATCGCGCCACACCTAAGATATTAACTGAGCTGAAGAAACAAATAGCTGAATTAATTGAAAATGGAATAATCAAGAAATCTACCTCCGCTTGGGCCTTTCCAGTTGTCATGGTACCAAAGCCAGACGGTACAATACGCTTTTGTACTGATTTCTCCAAATTATCTGATAAAGTTCAATATGATGCCTATCCTCTGCCACGAATAGATGACACCCTAGATAAGTAAGCAGGAGCAAAATACTTTACTACTTGCGACGCTGCAAGTGGATACTGGCAGATACCTGTGGAAGAATCAGATCAAGAGAAACTCTCCATCATCACACCAATCGGCACCTATTCATACTTAGTAATGCCTATGGGATACTGTAATGCCTCTGGAATATTTCAAA
>JAJNPV010000004.1 GCA_021155195.1 Ohtaekwangia sp. | reverse complement strand
GAAATTCTCTGGCGTATGATCAAGTACCAGTGGTTACCATTGAAGGCTTACCAGTCATTCAAAGACCTAATGCGGTTGTTAATTCAGGTCCTAAAAGGTGTTGGTTCAAAATACCAGATTGATTTTGCCCACTAACTTACTTCCCGGAACCTGGGAAAATGGCGAAGGTATCATCACTTCTTGAATGTCGTGTTCAGTAGTTGATGCAATGTAACCAACAGTAGTTATAAAGGTCTTAGCAACTTCTGGGAATCCCGAAATAATGACTTGCTCTCCGTCTCTTGGTTTTGCTTTGTTCAAAGAGGCGCAGGAAACTTTTGATGATGTATCATAAACCCTATTCTCAGTCACAATTCCCCGCACTACTCTGGGAATGAAGGGATTTGTCCTGAATTTGAGTAATGCCACATCATTCCTTTCATCTCGATCTATAATTTCAAATTCGTGTAGGTTAAAGCCGTTTTCAAGTCTTACCTGTTGTGTGTTTATCGCTGGAATCGCTGTGCCGATTCTCATCATTTGAGCAGTAAGAGAGAGTTTATCAATAACGAGCTTCCCATCTGCTCCAACCAACGGTTTTCCGTCCGGACCTGTTCGTAGTACATCTAATTCTTTAACAACGTGGTTTGCCGTGATGACGTGACCCTCTCTGGAAACAATAAATCCGGTACCTAATACTCTCCTAAATGGTGGCTTGCTCGGATCGAAGGTGATTCGAGCTGTTATTTGCACAATACTTCCCTTTACCAGATCAACAGTGTCAGCGACAGGCTGTCTCACTACTTGAGGAGTCTTTGGAGGTCGCACTTGTGCTTGAATGACAGGAATAGTTGTGATCAATCCGAGGAAAAGAATTTTCGTAATGAATTTGGGTGCGTTCATTGTTACCTCAATCAGCAGCCAGCGCCGCCGCTCCTACCTCTGTTTCCGCCTCCGCCTCGTCCCCCAAATCCTCCGCAATGCTAGCGAACTGTTCTAGCGCCGCTTCCAGGCTCACTGTAAGTTCTCGCGCCAAAATGTTCGGAGCAGGGAGCTTGTCGGAATCTTCAAGTGACTCATCTTTTAGCCAAAAGATGTCCAAACTGAGCTTGTCGCGCTGGATCAGTTCTTCGTAAGTGAATGGCTTGAACTGCTCGGTCTCCTTGCGTTCGTGGCGATTCTCCGTATTGAAGCACTCGATGAAATTATTCAGGTGACCCAGCGTGAGCGGGTTCGTGCGCAATGTGAAGTGTTGATTCGTGCGGAGATCGTAAATCCATAGCTTTTCCGTCCAGGGTTTTTCGCTGGCTGGCTTCTTGTCGAAGAAGAGCACGTTCGCTTTCACACCCTGTGCGTAGAAGATACCTGTGGGAAGCCGCAATAACGTGTGAACATCGAAATCCGCGAGCAATTTCTTGCGCACCGTCTCACCCGCGCCACCCTCGAAGAGCACGTTATCCGGCACGACCACCGCCGCTCTGCCGTTGATCTTCAGCAGCGTTTTCACGTGCTGGAGGAAATTGAGTTGCTTATTTGATGTTGTCGTCCAGAAGTCCTGGCGCTCATAGGTGAGTGATTCTTTCTCGGCTTTCCCTTCGTCATTGACGATGGTGACGCTGGATTTCTTGCCGAACGGCGGATTCGTCAGAACAAGATCAAATTTATCTCCAGGATCAGCGATGAGGCTGTCACCAACAACGACCGGCGATTCGTCGCTGCCGATGCCGTGAAGGTACAGGTTCATCACACACAGCCGCGCCGCACCGTCTACGATCTCCCACCCCTTGAAAGTCTTTTCCCGAAGAAACTTCTTCTCTTCCTTATCGAGCCTGTACTCGTGGGAGATGTAATCGTGCGCGGCAAGAAAGAATCCACCAGTGCCGCAGGCGGGATCGCAGATGGTCTGCTTCGGCTGCGGTCGCATCACCTGGACCATCGCCTGTATCAATGCTCGCGGTGTAAAATACTGACCCGCGCCACCCTTCACGTCTTCGGCGTTCTTCTGGAGGAGACCTTCATAGATGTCTCCCTTTACATCCATATCTAAGCCAACCCAGGTCTCGCTGTTGATCAGTTCGATCAACCGCTTCAGCTTCGCTGGGTCTTGGATTTTGTTCTGCGATTTTCTGAAGATTGTGCCGAGCATCCCTCCCACTTTCGCGAGGTTTTCCAGTGTGTGCCGGTATTGGATTTCAAGTGCGTCGCCGTCGAGATCGAGTAGCTTCTGCCAGTCATAATCCCCCGGCACGGCAGAAGGCTTACTGAACGGAGGCTTCGTCTGCTCATCCGACATCTTCAGGAAGAGCAGGTAAGTGAGTTGTTCGACATAGTCGCCGTAGCTGACGCCATCGTCACGAAGTACATTGCAGTAATTCCAGAGTCTTTGAACAATCGCAGCGGATTCGTTTGCCATAAAGTCGCTTCACTTATTGAAGAAAAGATTTTCCCTGTCCAAGCCTTCTTGCGGCGGTCTGTAGAATCTCTTCAATCATCTGGTGTCTTTCAAGAGCTTTAAGCTCTTTGCCTTTTCTGATTCCTTCAGCGCGAACAATGGTTTTAAGTTCATTATCAGCTTTAGTAGATAGAGCCTCGCGAAGCTTGTTTTCACCGTGTTCGTGCAGAAAGCCAACAACATCAAGTGATTCCTTGATCTTCTTCTTTGAAGGTTCCACGTGAACGACTTTGACCGTATCACCGAGTAAAACTCCCTCAAGCTGGTGGCTAAACTCAGGGTTCCTCGATGCTTCGTCCAAGACTATTTGAACGAATGCATACAATCGTGCCTCTAGCGCCTTAATTGACTCCTCTTTATTCTCCGACATTTCTCAAAAACTCCTTTGTTAAGTCCACCACGTACTCATAAAGCGACTGATTGCCAGATTTTGAATAGCCGTATTTCATTCTGAAAGTTGTAGACCCGCCGCCGAATTCCATTGCCTCCGCCGTTTGGTTTGCTTGCGGCATCACTGTCGCAAAAATAGGTGCAGGTTCTAGGCTTAACTCTTCAAAGATATTCTCAAATCTCGCAGGCAAAGATCGCTTCCCTCTTGCGTGTGCGTTTGAACTGGTTGAATACTTTGTAATTACCAAGCCAAGACATTTGATTTTCAGATTTCTTTCGACAGATAGATCGTGAATCTTCTTAACGATTTGTGGAATGCCGTATGTTGATAGGGTATCAGGTATAGTAGGGATCAAATAATAATCGCTGATCTCGATTCCATTTTGCGTTATAAATCCCAGGTTTGGGGGACAATCTATCAATACGAAGTCAAAATTTTTCAGCTTCGGGGAAAGCGCGGATTTCAATACTTCCATTGGACTGAGAGAGTAGTTCGATTTTGTCGCAATCTCTTCAATCCGGTCTTGAATATCTATTCGACTTTAGACAAAGCGCGGCTGGGCTTTGAACCCAGCCGCGCTTGGGGTAGTTGTTATGTGTGAACAAAAACAAACCGACCCCGACGCATCTTAATTCACTGACGGACTTTCGTCAGCAAGTCTACGCGCTGTTT
>JAJNPV010000018.1 GCA_021155195.1 Ohtaekwangia sp. | reverse complement strand
TACAGTGGCAAGCAAAAGTTATGTGACCCAGCCGGTAAAATTATTAAAATCTATTTTTAGAGTAGTCACGCGAGTCTCACGTACTGAAATTTTAACCATAAATGAACGATAACATAGAGTGTATTCCCTGAAAAAATAAAGGATTTTTGTTTTAATTTTGGTCCTGTCGAATTTTTTAAAGTGAAAATCAGGGTCACATTACTTTTGCGGATCTTTTCTGAAAATCTAATTCGGCCAATTTTTTTCTTGAATCACGTTTTAAAAATTCTCTCACGTGACTATGTCACATTTTAAGGAATTCTAGAGCAATGTCCACCACTGGTAAATTATCTCGAGAGAATCTTCGTGTCCAAATTGTGACTCTGAGGGAACAAGGCTTGTCGCTGAAAGATATTGAAAAAAAAACCGGCAAGCACCGTTTCACAATCAGTAGAATTTGCAAGAGTGTCCAGAAAACGAATAGTTTCAAAGAGAAACCAAGATCAGGAAGACCAAAGCTGTTAGACGATCGACAAAAGCGAATTTTAGCCCGAATTTTACGTTTAAGCAAGGTGAAGACAGCTGAACACGTCAGAAAGGAGGCCAAACAATTTCATAACATCGATGTCAGCCGAGACACAGTCGCCCGAGCACTGAAATCGATGGGATACGTCGCCAGAGTGAAGAAAAAGAAGCCAATGCTTTCAGAAAAGCAAAGAAAAGCGCGTTTAGAATGGGCAAGAGCACACGCCAAGTGGACCAGCGATGATTGGAAGCATGTCATTTGGTCAGATGAAGCTCCTTTCATGATCGTGAATTCAGATGGGAAAGAATATGTGTGGGAGAAACCAAGCCAAATCATAAGCGAGAGTTCCGTGAAGCCAACGAAGAAGTTTGGGGGAGGAAAGGTGATGATGTGGGGTTGCATCACTTGGGAGGGGGTTGGCTTTTCGTGCAAAATCGATGAAACTTTGGATGCTGAGCTCTATGCAGAAATCCTGAGAGGCGAATTGAAGCGCACGATCGATTTCTACGATTTTGACATCTCAGAAGTCATCTTTCAAGCCGACAATGATCCAAAGCACACCTCTCATTTGGCCCAAGACACCCTAGAAGAATTGAACATTCAAGTTATGTCATGGCCAGCGCAGAGTCCTGACCTCAATCCAATCGAGCACTTTTGGGAATTTGTCGACAGGAAGCTAAAAGGATTCGAGGAGATGGTTGCATCCAAGGAGGAGCTTTGGGAGCGCATCGAAAGCATTGTTCAAGAAATTAACAAGGATTTATGCCAGAAGTTGATTGCGACAATGCCTGAAAGAGTAATTGATGTGATAAGGGCAAAGGGAGGATACACAAGATGGTAAATATCCCAAAGTAAATAAATACAAAATTTCTCTTCATTCTGTTAAAGTATAACTGATATCGGGCATGAGCAAAGGAAACACTTTGTCATCAGCAAAAGTAATGTGACCCTGATTTTCACTTTAAAAAATTCGACAGGACCAAAATTAAAACGAAAATCCTTCATTTTTTCAGGGAATATACTCTATGTTATCGTTCATTTATGTTTAAAATTTCAGCACGTGAAA
>JAJNPV010000016.1 GCA_021155195.1 Ohtaekwangia sp. | reverse complement strand
TTTCACTATATTTTCATTCAACCTTAACTTGTACAACGTGAGAATTCCTATTCAGAAGCTATGAAGCATCGAAAATGAACCTTTAATCTATCTAAAATTAAACAATGATTTAGAACAATTTCATCCAACAGCAGAATCAGCAACTGATTCACCAGCAACAGCAACAACAAATGATGCAGAGACAAGCTGCTTTGCAGAGAGAACAGGTCGAGAATTTTTATTTGAAACTAAGGGAATAATCATATTTCCAGGCACTTAGAGCTCAACAGCAGGAACAGGAGCGAATTCAGCAAATTCAGCTTCAACAACAACAACAACAACAGCAGCAGCAACAAGTGACATTATTATTTTGAAGAAATTTAGTATTAGGTTGAACCATAATTTCTGTTACACAATGACAAAAAATTTCAAATTTATTTTTCTTTATTTGTGTCTAACTTCAGTCAACAAAATATGTACCATTGTGATCAACAATGTATTGCCAGCGAATAGGGAGATCATAGATGCCTTGCTTGTAGAAGTCTGGAGATTTCTGGTCGAAGAAAGTCTGGAGGCCGCTTTTGAGGTCATCGTCGTCTTTGAACTGCCGTCCGTCGAGGAAGTGGCTCAGAGACCGGAATAGGTGGTAGTCAGTTGGGGCCATGTCCGGAGAATACGGTGGGTGGGGGAGCGTCGTCCAACCAAGGTCCTGGATCTTTTGACGCGTCAACTTTGCCACATGTGGACGAGCGTTGTCGTGGAGGAAGAAGACTCGGTCCATTTTTCCGGTAAGTTTTGCAGCTACGGTGTCCAATTGCCTGCAGTAGAGATCGGCAGTGACTGTCGTGTTGGATGGCAACAGCTCCCAGTGAATAACGCCCGTTGCGCACCACCAGACGCACAGAAGGACCTTCTTCGGGTGCAGATCGCTTTTCGGCGTCGGATCTCCAGAATCGCCCGGTTTCAGCCATTGCCGACCATGGTGGTAGTTGACGTAGAGAGTCCACTTCTCGTCGCCAGTGACCAGGTTGCCGAGCCATGTCGTCGTGCGTTTGAACGAGAGAAGAGAGACCGCGATGTCGGACCGCATTTGGAGCTGCGTAGCCGAAAGTTGGTGTGGGATCCAAACGGGCATTTTCCAGACATACCCGAGGTCGTGGAGGTGGCGAAGCACCGTGGTTTGAGAGTGTCCGAGCCGCTCTGCCAGGCACCAGCTCGACTGACGGGGATCCTCTTCAACGGCAGCTTTCAGGACGTCAGATCGAAGACCGGAGGGCGTCCAGGGTGCTGTTTGTCTTCGAGGTCGTAGTCTCCGTGTTTGAAACGATCGAACCATCGGGTGGCCGTCATATGAGAGACAGTACCTGGGCCCATCGACTGGTTGATTCGGTCAGCGGCCTTGCGTGCTGAGGAGCCGAGGCGGTGTTCGTGAAGTAGAAGGAGCCGGAGACCCTCTCGCGAAATTGTCGTAGATTCACTGCTAGTTGAAGCCATAGAGAATATGAATGTGTTAATGAGTAGTCCTTTTCACTCGCTTTATATACCCCCCACGACCAAATATTCCAGAAGCTTCCACAGTTTTCCCCAAGAAAAAACAAAAAGTGTAACAGAAATTATGGTTCAACCTAATAATTCTTGTCGATTTTGTTTTAAAAATTCTGAAAAACCTAATCGCCTAAGTTTTCAGAATAAGTGATGAAATTTTCCGAATTTTATTTTTACAATTAACTGTTCCCTTTCTATTCTATATGATAAAAGTATTTTTCGAAAATTATTATGATCAGGAAATTAGTTTTCATTATCATTTCTCCTATTTTCAAAAAATCGCCCACCTGTCTATTGCCGGTAATTTTGGTCTTCATATCTGTGACTCGGACTTCGATCGCCTGCATCTGTCTGTTCGTG
>JAJNPV010000048.1 GCA_021155195.1 Ohtaekwangia sp. | reverse complement strand
TTTCAGTATCGGTTGCAATTACCATTGTGAATCCGGGTAAGCTCTTTGGATGTATTGCAATTCTGTAAGAATAAAACCAAGATGTTCGGTATGGGTGCCTGTTTTGCCACCTGATTGCATAAATGTTTTCTCCGGAACAGGCAGGGAGGCTTCCTCAAAAACCTCTTTCACTTTGCTCAGCCATTGCGATTGGAAAAGCGATGGATTAATACCAGCTTCTTTTTCATAATCGGCAGCGTTAAATAATTCACCGGTATATCTCCATAATTCATCAATAGCCTGCAGCATCCTTTGATGGCTTTCAGCCGTGCCATCACCCAAACGAATCACCCATTCACTGCTCCAGCGGAGGTGATAGGTTACTTCTTTCAATGATTTCTCTGCGATAGCTGCGAGCTGGCTGTCATTGCTTTTTTGTAGATCCCGGTATAATAAAAACTGGTAGTTACTAAAAAAGAATTGACGCAATATTGTTTGCGCCCAATCTGTATTGGGTTGTTCCACTAACAAGCAATTCTTAAATTCCCTTTCGGTTCTTAAATAAGCAAGACTATCTTCTGTTGCCGGGTGGGTAGATTTATCAACCGACTGGTTGATCAGTTCTGCGGCATATTGATAAAAATTCCTGGCCTGTCCCACGAGATCAAGTGAAATATTCGTGATGGCAATATCCTGTTCCAATACCGGGCCATGCCCGCACCATTCCGCATTTCTTTGGGAAAGAATGAGAGTTGTGTCTGCTAAATGAAGCGAATAGTCTATTTTTCTTTTTATCAATTCCTGGTCTGTCATTCGTTAATGAGTTTTAAACGATAGTACGCTTAAGCCCCTCCTGCGGAGGGCCTGCCTGCCGGCAGCTAATCCTTACCCAAATTTAAGGGTTGGGATTTAAGGGAGGAAAAGGAACTTTGACGGCATTATGCATAAAATAACTGTCAAAGATTTTCCGAGTCTGGATTTAGGAGACAAGCGGCGAGATAAACGGTTTGTCAAGATCATTGAAAATATAATCAGGCGTCCGGGTAGTAGTATTCCGTGTCACAATGAAAAATGGTATGACACGAAAGCGACGTATGAGTTCTTTAAAAATGAGGATATAAAGTTAGAAGCCATCATTGAAGCTATAAGCACTTTTGGCATTAAGCGGGTTGAGCAGCAACAACTATTGGTGATTCATGATACCAGTACGATTAGTTATAATGATCTGGAGGCAGAGGGGCTTGGCTACATTGATAATGCTGCGGGTAAAGGTATTTTTTGTCACAGCAGCATTGCGGCAACAACCGATGGAATACCATTGGGATTGCTCAATCAACTTATCTGGTCAAGAGAAGCATCTGAATTGGGCAAGTCTGCAAAACGCAGGCAAAAGCCGTTTGAAGAAAAAGAATCATACAAGTGGTATGAGGGGGTCAGGTCAGTGAATGAACTGCTGGGCAGCCAAACGATAAAGATTCATATTGGTGACAGGGATGCAGATATCTATGAGTTATTTTTTAATAACTCCGATGAACAGGCAGAATTACTGATACGGGCAAGGCACAACAGAAAAACGGCGGCAGGTTCGGACTTATGGCAACATATCAGTAAGCAAAAAGTGGTGTCGGAAGAGGAAATAATCATACCTGACCGTACAGGAAAACGAAGAAAAAAAGTAACGGTTCAGATACGTTATAAAGAAGTAGAAATTCTGTGTCCGGCTCATAAAGGAAAGAGGTATGAGAGTGTAGTGCTGACAGCTATTGAGATCAGACAAAAAGGGAATAACAAAGATGGAATACACTGGAAATTGCTGACTACACTGCCCATCAAAAATGCTGAAGAAGCTAAACAATGCATGAGATGGTACAGTTACCGGTGGTTGATAGAGCGGTTCCATTATGTACTGAAAAGCGGATGTGGGATAGAGGCACTGCAGTTAAAAAGAGCAGATTCACTAATGAAAGCCGTTGCAGTGTATAGTTTGGCGGCATTCAATATTATGCAACTGACTTATCAGTCCAGGCAAACGCCGGATGTAAGTTGTGAAGTAGTGCTAAGGCGAAAACAATGGGAGGCGCTGTACATGTTGAAATTTAAGACGAGCAAACTGCCAAAGCAGCCGCCCTCATTACAACAGGCAACGATATGGTTGGCTCAAATGGGAGGTTATTTAGGAAGAAAAAGCGATGGGCCACCGGGATTAAAAACAGTGTGGCAAGGTTATGAGTCGCTTTTACAAGCAGTAGCTCTTTATGAAGTATTAAAAAATTTAGGTAACGATTAGCTGCC
>JAJNPV010000047.1 GCA_021155195.1 Ohtaekwangia sp. | reverse complement strand
CGGCTATGTGCACCTCACTCTACAATATAATACTCCTTACTTTCTCCATACCAGCACTCGCCCCGAGTTCTATAAACTCAAGATTGGGGACATGCATAACCGGAGGTCGCTTGGGATCAACAACATATTTTTTTATGGCGTCAGGCGCGTAGTCTATTAAACTGGCTGCGGGATACACGGCCAACGAAGTACCTATTACCATAAACAAATCGGCCTGAGCCACAATATTAGCCGCTACTTCCATCATCGGTACTTGCTCGCCAAACCATACAATGTTAGGTCGCAGTTGTGAACCGCGTTCGCATACATTCCCTATGTTTAATTGCCAGCCTGATATGGGGTAAATTAATTTGGGATTGAGTGTGCTGCGCGATTCAAATAAACTTCCATGCAAATGAAGTACATGGGTAGAGCCCGCGCGCTCATGCAGGTTGTCTACATTTTGTGTAATGATGGTAACCTCAAAGTGTTTTTCAAGTTCCGCTAAAATTTCATGTCCGCGGTTTGGCTTTACACTCAGTGCCTGCTTTCTCCGTTGATTATAAAACTCCAACACTAACTCAGGATTTCTGCGCCACGCTTCAGGTGTAGCAACATCTTCTACCCGATGGCCTTCCCACAAACCTCCTGCATCCCGAAAGGTAGCCAGTCCGCTTTCGGCACTCATGCCGGCTCCGGTTAGCACTGCGAGCTTCTTCAAGCGCAAAAATTTAGGGTACAATTAGTAGGCAGTAGGCTGTCACCAGCAGGCAGTCTCTTCCTGCCGAGTGCCTTCTGCATACTGCCTACTGAGTAAACTCTATTTAAAATAATCATAAAAATAAATGTTGCACACTAAATAAGAGGGCATGTTAACTACTTCAAAGTTCTATCAAAGAAGTCCTTCGCGCTTTCAAACACACGCTTCCAACTATCGTAACGTAAAAAGCCATGCACTTCATCGGGTAACACTAAAACTTCAACCTGCACGTTCTTATCGCGAAGTTTTTCGGCAAGGTCGGTGGTTTGTTGAAACAACACATTGCGATCATCATCACCATGCACCAACAACACAGGTGCTGTCCATTTGCTTAAATCTGAAATGGATGAACTCTTATACGCCACGTCCATGTCTTTATCGGTAATGCCCCAACTGCCACCCGGAGAAAACTCACGCGCACGGAATGCCCAATCATGCACTCCATGTAAATCAACACCGACTTTAAAAATTTCAGGACTCCGCGCCAAACCCATCGCAGTTAAGTAGCCACCATACGAGCCACCCCACAAACCAATTTTAGCAGCATCCACTTCGGGCAATGCTTGCAAATATTTTGCTGCGGCTACCACATCCTGATACTCGCTGGCTCCACGCGGCCCTTGGTTTTTTGCCCTTCTAAAATCACGACCATAGCCAATGCCCGAACGAAAATTAACTGAGAGTACGGCATACCCCTGGCTCGCCATGTATTGATTGAACGCATAGCTATTAATATAGTAGTCGCTGTAATGAAAGCCGAGTAACATCTGCCGAATCGGGCCGCCATGCATAAATACTAGACCCGGGCGCTTGCCAGCTACTGCACGATTAATAAAGAGTTGCGCATGAACCGTTGTTCCGTCAGCGGCTTTTAAAATTACCTGTTCAGGTTTCACAAAGTCTTTGGTAGAAAACGTAGTGAGTTTAGGAACATAAACCGGTACGGTCTGTTTACTCGCTTCATCCACGCGCACCAGCATTTTGGATGTATTGATGGTCGATCGAAAGGCATACAACATAGTTCCCGCAAAAGCAGGGTACATTTCAATTCCTTCACCGGTTGTAACAGCGGTAGGTGTACCTACGGTAATATCCGATTTCCAAATGTGCCTGCGATCAATGTCTTCGCGGTTGCCATCAAAGTAGATAAACTTACTGGTTGGATCAAGCACATAGCTTTCCACTTCTCCGTTGCCGGGCGTGATGTCTTTCAAATCGCCACCACTTTCATTCATAGAATACAAATGGTTCCAACCACTGTGTTCGCTGAAAAATAAAATTCGTCCGTTGGTAGTCCAGTTCAAGGCCTTGTTAGTGGCGTATTGCGAAAAGCCACCATCATCGGCTGGCGACTTCCAAATCATTTTAGCTTTTAATGTTGTTGCATCTCCTATCCAAATTGAAAACTTAAGACCTCCTGTAAGGTTGCTTAGCTCCCCTACTTTGGTTCCTGCCATCCGAAGAAAAGCAATACTCTTTCCATCGGGCGACCACACGGGATAACCATCGTTACTCACATCGGGTGCAACCCAACGAATTTCTTTACGGATGAGATTATAGATTCCAATAAAAGCATGATCGCCACGATCGCTTGTAAAAAGTACTTCATTGCCATCGGGCGAAAATGCAGGGTCAACATTTGCACCGCGCGCACTAAATAAAAGTTTAGGAGTATAGTTGATATCCATGGTAGATTCATAAATCTGTCCGCCTCTACTAAACAAAAATTTTAATCCATCTTTATAAAACACAGGACTATTGCCCACTTGAATTTTTGCCGGTGGACTTTTAGAAGAGATCTCTTTGTAATAAATCGCCTGATCAACTCCTTCGGCTAAACTTGCCGGGTTTGCATGCTGTCCGTTACGATTAGTGCCATTGCCCCGCACATACAACAACTTAGTTCCATTGGGTGAAAAAACCAATTGCGAAATTTCCTGACCATCATCTAATTGATAATCGGTAAGAAGCCGGGGTAAATCGGTTCCGGTTTTTACCAGAATATTTCGTTTGCCGTGATCGTTAATCACCCATGCAATATTTTTTCCGTCTTGTGATACCGCCAGATTAGATTCAATCGGGTGGCTCATGAATTGCTCGAGCGTTTGCGAATACGCGGTTACTGTTAGTAACAGAAGTAATGAGGCGATGAGATTTTTCATAATCTCGAAGGTAACAAAAGTTATAAATAGTTAGGAGCTAATATCGAAGCAGTCATTCGGGCGAGCAATTCAATCTTATAACTTATCTGACCCGGGATATCTTATTGGAATACGATGAGATTCCTGGTCGCGCCAGAATCAATAATAAATTAATATATTGAGTAGAGAATATGATTGTGAAATATGATTTATTAAGCTTGCCCGGAATGACAAGCAGATTAAAGTGGTCTACCTAATAATAAATTAAACACATAGCCACATAAAGAGTAGCAAAGACAAACCGAAGATTTACTTCTATGTTCCTATGTGTTTAAAACTTACTTAGCCTTCTTAACTTTTTTAGCAGCAACTTTCTTCACAGCCTTTTTCTTAGCCGCAACTTTTTTGGTGGCTTTCTTTGCTGCCTTCTTCACGGGTACTTCAGGTGTATCCGCATCTGTTTTTTTCTTGGCACCACCGAAGCGACCCCAACGACCTTTCTTCTCGGGTGTGTTTGCGGCAAGCGTAATACATTCTTCAAGCGTAAGTTCCTTAGGTTCTTTTCCTTTCGGGATTTTTACATTCTTCTTACCTGCTTTGATGTAAGGACCGAATCTTCCATTCAATATCTGAATCTCATCATTGCCTTCAAAGGCTTTGATCAATCGATTGGCATCGAGTTCACGTTTGGCATGAATCAATTCAACAGCCCGTTCGGGTGTAATGGTATAGGGATCTTCTCCTTTGGGGATCGAAATAAATTTTTTGTCGTGCAACACATACGGGCCAAAGCGACCGATGTTGGCAACCACGGGCTTCTCTTCGAAGTCGCCCAGGGCGCGCGGCATCTTTAATAATTCAAGAGCATCGGCCAGCGTAATGTTTTCAATAAACTGTCCTACGCGCAGAGGCGCAAACTTTGGTTTCTCACCACCATTGTCATCCGGGTTTTCACCCAACTGAACATACGCACCGAACTTACCAAGCTTTACATATACGTTCTTACCGGTTTTCGGGTCAACTCCCAATTCATTGCTTTTATTGGCGACAGAAGAACGTTCCACCAATTCAGTTTTCTCCACCGTTTTATGGAACGGTTTGTAAAATTGACTTAGCATCGTTTGCCACTTCAACTTACCACTGGCAATCTCATCAAACTCTTTTTCTATTTCGGCTGTGAATGAATAGTTAGTGATGTCTGAAAAGTGCTCCACCAGAAAATCATTCACGATCATAGCCGTGTTGGTTGGAAATAGTTTGTTGTTTTCCGCGCCCGTATTTTCGGTTTTAGTAATTGACTCAATAATATTGGATTTGAGTACATGCATTTTGTAATGACGTTCCACTCCTTCCCGGCTTTCCTTCACCACATAGCCACGCTTTTGCACAGTGGATATGGTGGGTGCATACGTTGATGGTCGACCAATACCCAACTCTTCCAGCTTTTTTACAAGACTGGCTTCTGTGTAACGAGCCGGATGACGAGAGAATGTTTGCGTTGCCGAAAGCTGATCCAGATCCAACACCTGGCCAACGTTTAGTGGTGGAAGAACTTTACCGCTCTCTTCATCCTCGGTGTCGTCATCATCTTTCGACTCCATATATACTTTCAAAAATCCTTCAAACTTGATTACTTCACCGGAAGCAGTCATCGTTCTTGGGTTGGTTGAAATAGCGATGGTTGCTGTTGTGCGTTCTAATTCTGCATCTGCCATTTGTGATGCAATAGCGCGTTTCCAGATCAGGTCATACAAGCGTTCTGCATTGCGATCCATGCCCGGACTCATAACCGAAAAATCAGTAGGACGAATGGCTTCGTGAGCTTCTTGCGCACTAGCCGATTTAGTTTTGAACTTGCGCGTTTGAATAAATTCTTTTCCGTAGGCTGATTGAATCTGGTTGACCGCCCCTTTCACAGCATCTTCTGAAAGATTCAATGAATCGGTACGCATATAAGAGATCTTACCGGCCTCATACAGTTTCTGCGCAACCATCATGGTTTGTGAAACTGAGAAACTTAATTTACGACCCGCCTCTTGCTGCAACGTAGATGTTGTAAACGGTGGTGCCGGAGATTTCTTCGCTGGCTTTTTTACCAAATCCGAAATGGAGAACTTAGCTCCTTTGCAGGATTCTAAAAAAGCTAAGGCATCACTTTCTTCACTAAATTTTTCTGAAAGATCAGCGATTAATTGTTTTCCATTTCCTAAATCAAAAATGGCAGAAACTTTAAACGATGATTTTGCTTCAAACTTTTCAATCTCACGTTCACGCTCTACTACCAATCGCACAGCAACAGATTGCACTCTCCCTGCCGAAAGACCAGTACTGATTTTTTTCCAAAGAATGGGTGACAATTCAAATCCTACTAACCGATCTAATAACCTGCGCGCTTGCTGCGCATTCACCAAATCAATATCAATGCCGCGCGGATTTTGAATTGCATTTAAGATTGCACTTTTGGTGATCTCGGTAAAAACAATTCGTCTTGTGTTCTTATCGTTGAGGTCAAGCACTTCTTTTAAGTGCCACGAAATGGCTTCTCCCTCACGGTCCTCATCGCTTGCCAGGTAAACCATTTCGGCCTCCTTCGCTAGCTGTTTTAAATTCTTTATTACTTCCTTCTTATCAGGCGAGACCTCGTAGGTTGGTTCAAAGTTATTTTCTATGTCGATTGCACCGTTGCCTTTTGCAAGATCACGGATGTGACCCATACTCGATGAGACCTTATAATCCTTACCTAAATAGCCTTCTATCGTCTTCGCTTTCGCAGGTGACTCAACAATTACTAAGTTCTTGGACATGCGCTCAATTTTACTTTCAAAGGCTTCAAATATCAGTAAATTTTTAAAAACACAAAGTTGAAACAGGTGAAACACGCGATCTGAGCGCACCTTTAACAGGATAAAATCAGAATTTCAATTTGACGCAAGGGTATTGATAACCATTGGTTTAAAAGAAAATTGGTTCGTATTTACTCTTATTATAATATTGATTCAAAATAAATTTTGATCGCGCATCAATTTTAGCTTCAATGAGTCGGATTCTCTATATAATACGTCACGCGCAAGCAGTAAACGGGCTTCATCAATCGGATGCGGAACGCAATCTCACTCCTGCAGGCGTGCAGCAAGCAGAGCGTGTTGGAAAATTTTTAAAATCGAACGGAGTTTTGCCTGATATAATCCTCTCAAGCCCTGCCGTGCGAGCGCGCGAAACAGCCGTACAAATTGCTGCACAATTAGAGATTAATCCCGCAACGATTAAGGTCAATCAAATTATTTATTCGGGCAGTAAATTTGAAATTCTTAAACTAATCAATGAGTTGGATTCGTTTGTCAGCAACGTGGTGATTGTAGGACACTTTCCTACTATTGTAGAACTTTACAGTTACTTGACACGTGGGGAGCAGATAACAGCCATGGATACGGCAGAAATACGAGCACTTGTTTTTGAAATGCCGTGGGCTACGATTACTGAAAGCTCGGGTACCCCACGTTCATTCCAGGTATCTGACCACTCCAAGTGGTCTTGACACCTAATTCAACTTGACTATATATGATTAAAAATTTTGACCCCAATGGATTAGGAATAAAAGGAAATCTATTTGGATTACCCGTTGAATTATCCGAGGCGCAACTCGTCATCATTCCAGTTCCCTGGGAGGTTACGGTATCCTATCGCGAAGGAACGGCCAACGCGCCCCCTTCTATTCTTAAAGCTTCCACTCAAATTGATTTACGCCATCACTCAATTAATAATGCATGGCAATCTTCCATTGCTATGCTTCCAGTTTCTGAGGAATTGTTAACCGAAAACAAAAATCTAAGGCAACTGGCAAAGCGTCACATACAAGCGCTTGAAGAAGGTGCAACTGTTGAATCAGGGAGTTTAATCACAAAAAAAATTAATGAAGCCAGCGAAAACTTAAACATCTATGTAAAAAATACAAGCAGTCAATACCTTAAAGAAGGTAAACTTGTTGGTGTGCTGGGTGGTGACCACAGCACTCCCCTCGGATTGCTTCGGTCATTAGCAACTAAGTATGATCGCTTTGGTGTTTTGCAAATTGATGCGCATGCCGATTTACGGAAAGCTTATGAAGGCTTCACGTATTCGCACGGCTCTATTATGTATAATGCATTAAAACTTCCGGGCGTTGCACGATTGGTGCAAGTTGGCGTTCGCGATTTGTGCGAAGAAGAAGTTCATGTGATTGACCGGTCCATGGGGCGCGTGAAAACATTTTATGATCAGAATCTGAAAGCTCGCTTGTATAATGGTGAAACCTGGAAAGTAATCTGTACTGAAATCATTAAAGAGTTACCAAACTTGGTTTACATCAGTTTTGATATTGATGGCCTCGACCCAAAACTTTGTCCTAACACAGGCACCCCTGTTCCGGGTGGTTTGGAATTTTCAGAAGCTGCTTATTTGATTCATGAACTTGTTAAGTCCGGAAGAAAAATAATTGGATTTGATCTGTGTGAGGTAGTTCCAACAGGCAATGAATGGGATGCAAATGTAGGCGCACGCATGCTGTGGGAACTCAGCCAATGGACGCTCGCATCACACACGTAAAGAGATCTTACCATTAAAGAAGAGAATCAAGCAACCTTTACAACTCAACGTCTTTGCGGTAAGATTGCTTGTAAACCCTTTGCATAAAAGAATCAATCAGTATCAGAATTAATTTCCTACTTTAGCCACAAATGCAGCCCTCTTAAAAAAAAGAAACCTAATCATTTTTCGATGAGCGAAATAGTTAATGCAATTGCAACCGGTGTTTGGAATCCAGTTCTCTTTCTTCTGATCCTTGGTGGGGTCTTTTTCTTTTTCTATTCACGATTTATTCCTTACAAGCACTTTGGCCATGCGATTGCCATTCTTCGCGGCAAATTTCACAACCCAAATGATCCGGGTCAGATAACTCCCTATCAGGCATTATCTACTGCGCTCGCCTCCACGGTTGGTATGGGTAATATTGCGGGAGTTGCTGCCGCTATTAGTCTTGGCGGACCCGGTGCTCTGTTTTGGATGTGGGTGACTGCTTTTGTTGGGATGTCTACAAATTATTTTACCAGTACGTTATCAGTTATGTTTCGTGGTAAAGATTCTGAAGGCAGCGTTCAAGGTGGCCCCATGTATGTGATACGCGAAGCCCTGGGAAAAAAATGGCAACCCCTGGCAATTCTTTTTTGTTTGTGCGCTATGATTGGTTGCTTACCCATTTTTCAAGCCAACCAACTTACTCAAGTAATTATAGGAATCAGTATTACTGATCCAGATTTAAAAGCTGCTTCGTTCAATATTCTGGGTGCTGAGATCAACACATTAAAATTTGTTATTGGTTTTACACTCATGATTATTTCAGGAGTAGTAATTATTGGGGGTATTCAGCGCATTGGTGTGTGGGCCGGCAAAATGGTTCCTCTCATGATTGTGATTTATTTTGGATTGGTAGTCACCATTCTTTTGTTGAACGCCAGTCAGGTGCCTCATTATTTTGGTCTAATTTTTTCAGAAGCCTTCAATGCAAATTATTACAACCTCGATTGCAATCCGGCATTAGGGGGTGCATTGGGCGGACTTATCGTATTAGGAGTTCGCAGAGCATCCTTCTCAAATGAAGCGGGTATTGGCACAGCCCCGATGGCACTAGGTGCATCTCAAAGTGCCGAACCGATTCGCGAAGGACTTGTATCCATGCTTAGTCCTGCTATTGACACTTTATTAGTGTGTACACTTACAGGTCTTACAATTTTAGTTACCGGAGTTTGGGAAACTACTATTGATAATTGTTCTCCCGAAGGAGCTACGTTAACTGCCTCTGCAATGGAAATGGGATTGGGCAGTGCAGGCAAATACTTATTGTTGCTCTGCGCATTTTTCTTTGCAATCACTTCGCTGTTTTCTTACAGTTATTATGGAAACAAAGCCATGTCGTTTCTCGCTGGAGTGAAAGCTGGGACATATTATAATTACTTCTACCTGATCACGATTGTACTTGGTGCCATCCTTTCCATGCAAGATGTAATGAACATTATCGACATTGCTTATGCACTGATGGCGTTGCCGACCATGATCTCTGGTTTTTTGTTAGCCCCGAAAGTGTTGGCGGAATCAAGATCTTACTTTGCACGGATGAAGCAAGAAGGCAAACTATAGGCCTTAATTAAGGCGAACTTGAATTAAGGCATGAAGTGCTAAGCGATAACTTTTGTCATTGGATAATCAAATAGTCCATTCTCTTTAATCGCTTCAGCTACCTTTGAAGGTACATATTTCTCCCAACCCTCTTCTCCTTTTCGAATCATTGCCAACACATTGTCGGAAATAATATGCAGGTTGTTTGTATTGGCATTGCGAATATCCTCTAACTTATTATTTGCAATCAGGTAGCGGAACAAGGGCTGCAAATTATCGGGCAAATCTTTTTCGAAATCTGTTAACGTAAACAATTCTTTTGTTCCATAACGAAGGGAAGGATAAATGTAAAGTTTCACATTCGTACCGAACAGCGATGCGAAACTTTCTAAAATTCCACCCCGTATTTTCTCATACGTTTTTTCTTCAAATACTTTTTGAAGGGCATAAATACCAAGCACCAATCCGATTTTTTTACCCTTTGTAATCCTCGATAGATAATCCACCAACCGATAGTATTCAAAGTAATTTGAGATCAAGACTGTTTGACCTAATGAGCAGATGATTTCAGCGCGGTACAAAAAATCCTTTTCATCGATTTGCCCATCCGAACTTAGGTCATTAAGTGTAAGCTCTGTTAGCACCACCATGCGCGATTTATCAACATCGGGTTCTCGCTTGAAATGCCTGCGCGAGGCAAGCAGCATATCTACATTTACATGTGTAACCGGCCTAAACCGACCACGAAGTACAAGTACATTTTTTTTATACAAAGCTTCGGAGGGTTGCATCACTGTTCCATCCGGTCCAAACATGGCGGCTTTTGTCAATCCATTCTTCACAAGCTTCAACGCCATCAAACGGTTGTCAACCTTTTCAAAGTTTGGTCCGCTCAATCGAAACATGTCCACCTCCATTCTGCGCGAAGTCAATCCATCCAACAACGAGTTTATGATATCTTCCGGTTCGCTCATAAACACACATCCAAAAATCATATTCACCCCTAAAATCCCCAATGAAATTTGTTGCTGAATCGGATCATTATCATGCATTTTCACGTGCACTACACAGTCATTAAACGGACCTTCTGGTTCTAATTGAAATCGTAACCCGATCCAACCATGCCCTTGATTGGTGCGTTCAAAATTTAAAACCTCAACCGTATCGGCAAACGAGAAAAAACGAGTGTCCTTAATGCGTGTGGGCAACCGTTCAGGGAGCAATGAATACTCGTGATCCAGCATTTGTATCAGGCGATCTTCACACACATAGCGATCGCACACCCCATAAATTGCATCACTAAACTTCATATCGTATGCCGACATGGTTTTAGCGATTGTACCGGACGCTCCACCCACTTTAAAAAAATTGGCCGCTACTTCCTGTCCTGCTCCAATCTCGGCAAACGAACCATAAATAGATCTATTGAGATTGATCCTTAGTGCTTTTTCCTGGGTAGTCAACTTCTTAATTTCTTCCATCGCGCAAGTAAAAGATTACGGGTTAAGCTAATAAACTTCAAGTTAGGTACATTGGCATAAAACAAACACGTTTTTGATAATTTTAGTTTAAGGTTCTATTTTGCACCATACTATTATAATCTTCCATGGCAAATCGGGGTAACTTTTCAGGCAGACTGGGTTTCATTATGGCAGCAGCTGGTTCGGCTGTTGGTCTGGGTAACATTTGGAAGTTTCCTTATGAAGCAGGCCAAAACGGAGGGGCCGCTTTCTTATTGATTTATATACTCCTAACGTTTTTGTTGTGCTACCCGATTATGCTTGGCGAGATTGCAATCGGTCGTAAAGCGGCTTCCGATGCATATGGGTCATACAAACAATTGGGTGGTAAAAATTGGGGCTACTTAGGCTTGTACGGCATCCTTTGCGGGATCATGATTTTGTCTTTTTACAATGTAGTAGCGGGTTGGGCTTTTGGATATTTTCTTGAAATCTCATTTGGAAATTTATTGGATCATCCAAACTACGGTACGTTCTTTTCGGAATATGTAATTGACTTTTGGGACAACCTGATTTTTTCTGCTTGTTTTATGGCAATCACAGCCTTTATCGTTTTAAAAGGTGTGCAAAAGGGAATTGAAGCTGCATCAAAAATTATGATGCCTGCGCTTTTTTCAATTCTTATTCTTCTAATTATTTATTCACTTACATTGCCCAATGCATCAGCGGGTATCAGTTTTTATTTGTTACCTGATTTTTCGAAAATAAATTTTCAAACCGTGTACTCTGCGCTGGGTCAGGCATTCTTCTCACTATCATTAGGGATGGGTGCATTGATCACTTACGGTTCATATGTAAATAAAAATCAAAACATCCTAAGTTCAGCGGCCACCATTACAGTAATGGATATGTCGGTTGCATTCCTTTCGGGATTGCTAATTTTTCCATTAGTTTTTTCACAAGGGCAATCGCCTGCCGAAGGGCCTGCGCTTGTTTTTGTTGTACTTCCAGGAATTTTTAACTCCATGGGGCCAATCTTTGGTCGCGTTATTGGTGGTGGATTCTTTTTACTTCTTTGTTTTGCAGCACTTACTTCTACCATTTCACTGCTGGAAGTACCCGTTGCTTATTTTGTAGATCAAAAGAAATGGTCAAGAAAGTCAACTACATGGTTGTTGGCTGGTATAATCTTTATCTTAGGCTTACCCAGTATGCTTTCGCAAGGGGCCGTTAAGATGTTCTCGTCACTTCCCTTTTATCAAGGTCGTTCGGCCCTTGATTTCGTAAGTGAAGTTTTCTCAGACATAAGTTTACCCTTAGGCGGTTGCCTGATGACTATATTTATAGTGAGGCGTTGGGGCACGCACAATATGAGTGAAGAGCTTTATCAGGGAAATGAAACGTACAAAAATTCACTGCTGGAAAAGTATATCAACTTTTCAATTCGTTACATCTGCCCGGTAATCCTCGGAATTTTCTCAATCCTGATTATTATCGATAAGTTTTACGGTGTGGATAAATTGATGAACTAATCGACCCAATCCGCAACAAATAAATTTGTATCACGGGTTCCTCCATTATTCCGATTGGAAGAAAAGATAATCCGTTTTCCATCTGGTGAAAACATGGGGAATGAATCAAATACTCCATCGTACGTAATCTGTTCCAATCCGGTGCCATCTTCATTGATCATAAACAAATTAAACTGAAAGCCTCGGCTTCCTTTATGATTAGAACTGAAAATGATTTTCTTTCCTGCTGGATGATAAAATGGTGCCCAGTTAGCTTTGCCAAGATTTGTAATTTGCTTTAGATCAGAACCATCCACGTTGCAGGTATAAATTTCCATTTCGGTCGGTGCTACCAAACCCTGCTTCAGATAATCCAAATATTCTTTCTTTGCTTCTTCGGTTTTTGGTCGTGAAGCTCGAAATACTAATTTCTTACCATCGGGTGAAAAGAAAGCGCCACCATCATACCCAATTTCATGCGTGATTTGCTTTACATTCTTACCATTAATATCCATGATGTATAGATCAAGATCGCCATTGCGTGTTGATGTAAATACAATTTTATCTCCTTTCGGAGAAACGGTTGCTTCGGCATCGTATCCAGGCAAGTTTGTCAACTGCTTTTTGATTTTTCCTTTTAAATCCGAAACAAAAATGTCATAGCTATCATACACAGGCCATAGGTATTTGCCACCGGGTGCACGTCCCGGATCTACCGGACAATCCTTACCACCCAAATGAGTTGATCCAAACAAAATAGTTTTATTTCCGGGTAAAAAGAATGAACACGTAGTTCTGCCTAATCCGGTACTAACCAGCGGTGGCTTTGTGCCTCTGCTCAAATCCATTCCATCAACAGGCATATAAAAAATCTGATCACATGACAAGCCCCAGTTTTTATTATTGGATTGAAAACTCACCATCTTACCGTCAAAACTCCAGTATGCCTCGGCATTATCCGCACCAAACGTCAGTTGCCGAATATTTTTCAAATGCGTTTCCTCAGGATAATGAATCTGAGAAACAGTTGCAGGTTGCGCGATTGAACTAAATGTCATCAGAATGCCAATAGCTATCGGGAGGCAAACTTTGTAGGAGAGTTTTTGCTTGATCATTTGAATAAGTTTTGCGCGAAGATACTAGACACACCTAAAAATATTATATAACAACTGCGCTGTACGAATGCAAAAAGTATCGGTTGCGGTATTAATTCCACCTGTATCAATGAATTTGATGAGTGCTAGGCTGCCTTTGCTGCTTCCTCTTCCTTCAATGCCCTGCGTAAAATTTTACCCACGTTGGTTTTTGGTAGTTCCTCTCTAAATTCAAAATGACGAGGTATCTTGTAATTGGTCAAATACTCATGACAATACGCACGCAACTCTTCTTCCGTTAAACTTTGATCGCGCTTTACGATAAACGCTTTAACCACTTCTCCCGATCGTTCATCCGGTAAACCAATCGCAGCTACCTCAAGCACTTTAGGGTGTTTGGAGATTATATTTTCAACTTCATTTGGATACACGTTAAATCCGGAGACTTTAATCATATCCTTTTTCCGGTCAACAATTTTAAAGAATCCGTCTTCATCCATTAATCCGATGTCGCCTGTGCGAAACCAATTGTCTGGAAAGAATACTCCTTCATTATCTTTATTCCAGTACCCTCTCATTACCTGCGGACCGCGCGCACAGATTTCGCCAACTTCACCTTGTGCAAGTTGTTTTCCATCATCATCAAAAATAGCTAACTCAGTGCTCGGCATGGGAATACCAATGGTACCTCGTTTGTGACTTCCATCCAACGGATTGCACGACAACACGGGGGAAGTTTCACTGAGTCCATATCCTTCCACCAATGGGTTTCCTGTAATCTCTTCCCATTTATTTGCAACTACTTCTTGAACGGCCATGGCTCCAGCAATTGTACCTTTCAATGCTGAGAAATCACAATCTTTAAAATCATGATTATTCATTAAGCCATTAAATAAAGTGTTTACACCGGTGATAATCGAGAATCTATGCTTCTTTAGTTCTTTTACAAACCCAGGCATATCGCGCGGATTGGTAATCAAAATACTCTTCACGCCCTGTGTATACATCAGCAATCCATTTACGGTTAGTGCAAAAATGTGGTACAAGGGTAAGGCAGTGATAATAATGTCCTGTTGCCCTTCCGTCATCAAAGGTTTGAACCAATGGGTGATCATCATGTTGTGCGCTATGATGTTTCGATGCGATAATTGTGCGCCTTTAGATACTCCTGTTGTTCCACCCGTATATTGTAACACAGCAAGATCTTCGATATCGATCTTGGGGCGCTGATATTTCATGGTACTTCCCTTTCTTAATGCATCTTTAAATGATATTGCATTTGGGATATGGAATTTGGGAACCATTCGCTTAACATACTTCACAATAAAATTAAGAAGCGCCCCTTTAATACCGCCAATCATATCGCCCATATCTGTTACTATAATATGTTTGGCAGGGATCTTTGTAAGAATTGGTTCAAGGTTATGGGCAAAGTTTGAGACAATAACCACAGCCGAAACGCCCGCATCATTAAACTGATGTTCCATTTCCGGTGAAGTATAAAGAGGATTGGTATTAACAGCCACTAACCCAGCTTTAATAGCACCCATAAAAGCAACAGGGAATTGAATAAGATTGGGCATCTGAATCGCAATGCGATCGCCTTTCTTGAGTTTCAGTTCATTTTGAAGATAGGCTGCAAACGCAGTAGCTTGCTCATCTACTTCGCTGAAGGTGATTTGCTTTCCAAAATTATCAAACGCTATCCGGTGTGGGAATTTCTTAACGGCCACCTCAAAAAGCTCAATGAGTGAATCGTAATCGTAGGGGCCAATTTCGTGCGGAATTCCTTTCGGATATTTTGAAAACCAGGGTGCGTTCATCTTTAGAAAATTTTAGATTCTAAAGAAAGAAAAAAAACGCGGGTTCGGCAATCGATTGTTAGGCCGTTTTAAGGAATAAAAAAAGCCTTGCCTAATTAATATTAGACAAGGCTATGGCTGTAGAGGGAGGCTTCGAACCTCCACGGAGAAGTTAGCTGCAAAGCATGAGAACCTATGAAGTGGTCAACCCTAGTTCTGCCTTTCAGCGGAACATTACCTTGCGTTTATCCTTTTCTCTCCACCCCCGAGACAGGAGGGCTTGTCTGCCAGTTTCAACACCCTACAATTTTTAAGAACGAACTCGATTCAATTTCTTGAATCTAAATTTTGCTGTAGAGGAAGGTCTCGAACCTCCACGGAGCAGTTAGCCTGGTTGCCCAACTTTGTCCTGTTACCTCCACCCCCGAGATCGGAGGGCTTGTCTGCCTATTTCAACACCCTACATTGTAATTTCTTTAGCAAAGGAAGGTAAATAGTGAGTTCATGTCAACAAAATGATTTAAATTTTGAATAATATTTAATAATTATGTAATTATGTTGATTAATTTTAAATAAACATTCCCCCACATGAGTCGAAATTTTGAATTTGATAATACGGATCTCAAAATACTGGAGATCTTAATGCAGGATGCAAAAAGGCCTTATACTGAAGTTGCAAAGAAAGTAAACGTATCGCAAGGTACGGTGCACGTGCGTATGAATAAAATGGAAGATGCTGGCATTCTTGATAAAACAACCCTTCGCATCAACTATGCAAAACTTGGTTACGACATCACAGCATTTATCGGTATCTATTTGGAAAAGAGTGCCTTATACGATATTGTCTTATCTAAACTTAGAAGTATCCCAGAGATAACAAACATCCATTATACCACGGGCAACTACTCTATGTTTGTAAAGATTCATTGTCGGGATACGAATCACCTAAAAGAGGTTTTACACGATAAAATGCAGCAAGTTGAGGGAATCGATCGAACGGAAACCATGATCTCACTGGAGGAGAGTTTAGATCGAAATTTAAAACTCACTTAACGGAATAAAATTCAAGGTTTGGAGAACCTTAAACAGTCATTTTTGTTGTAATTTTGACGATTATTTGAAATTAGTCTAAATAGGCATCAATGAGTAAGGACAATCAGGTACTGGAAGAAATCACCTCGAAAGAATACGAACATGGCTGGAATGTTAATCTGGAAGTTGATGAAGCTCCCAAAGGATTAAATGAAGATACCGTTCGTTTTATTTCCGCTAAAAAAGGTGAGCCAACATGGTTGTTAGAGTGGCGCTTAAAGGCATTCCGGCAATGGGAAAAAATGACAGAGCCTCAGTGGGCTAATGTCAATCACCCACCTATCAATTATCAGGACATCATTTACTACTCAGCACCTAAAAAGAAAGCAACCCTTGGAGGGCTGGACGAGGTTGATCCTGAATTAATCAAAACGTTTGAAAAATTAGGAATCTCAATCACAGAACAAAAGAGATTGACAGGTGTAGCCGTTGATGCGGTGATCGATAGTGTTTCCGTAGCAACTACCTTTAAAGATAAACTTGGTGAACTTGGAATCATCTTCTGTTCATTTAGTGAAGCCGTAAAAGAACATCCTGAACTCATCAAAAAGTATTTGGGTTCCGTTGTACCTATCAATGATAATTACTTTGCGGCCTTAAACTCAGCCGTGTTTTCTGACGGCTCGTTTTGTTACATCCCGAAAGGGGTAAGATGCCCAATGGAATTATCTACCTACTTCCGTATCAATGCAGCCAACACAGGTCAATTTGAACGCACGTTGATCGTAGCGGATGAAGGATCATACGTAAGCTATCTGGAAGGTTGCACTGCCCCCATGCGCGATGAAAATCAGTTGCATGCGGCTGTGGTAGAACTTTATACCATGAAGGATGCTGAAATAAAATATTCAACCGTTCAGAATTGGTATCCGGGAGATAAGAATGGCAAAGGCGGTATTTATAATTTCGTAACTAAGCGTGGATTGTGTGCGGGTGATCATTCCAAAATTTCCTGGACACAGGTAGAAACCGGATCTGCCATTACCTGGAAGTATCCTTCATGTGTGCTTAAGGGAGATTATTCTGTAGGTGAATTTTACTCTGTAGCTGTAACAAACAATTATCAGCAAGCAGATACTGGAACCAAAATGATTCATATCGGCAAGAACACCCGCTCACGTATTGTGAGTAAAGGAATCTCTGCCGGAAAATCACAAAACAGTTATCGCGGACAAGTGCAGATAATGAAGCGCGCATCCAATGCACGCAATCACTCACAGTGTGATTCGTTGCTCATGGGCGATCAATGTGGTGCGCATACCTTCCCCTATATCGATGTTGAAAACAATAGCGCACGCATCGAGCATGAAGCAACCACTTCTAAAATTGGTGAAGATCAAATCTTTTATTGCTTACAGCGTGGTATCGATGAAGAGGCTGCCGTTGCTTTAATTGTGAATGGCTATGCAAAAGAAGTATTGAATCAATTGCCTATGGAATTTGCTGTAGAGGCTCAAAAACTTTTGGCGCTTACGCTGGAAGGTAGCGTAGGATAACCTTAAAACCTGAACCTTGAACTTAGAATCTCGAATAAAGAATATGTTGACTATAAAGAATTTACAAGCCAAAGTTGCTGAAAAACAAATCTTGAACGGAATTGATCTGAAGGTAAATGCCGGAGAAGTACACGCCATTATGGGACCCAACGGTTCTGGTAAGAGTACCCTTGCATCCGTGCTAAGTGGTCGCGAAGAGTTTGAAGTAACAGGTGGCTCAATTGATTTTCAAGATAAGGACTTATTGGAGCTATCACCTGAAGATCGTGCACGCGAAGGAATCTTCATGGCGTTTCAATATCCTGTTGAAATTCCCGGTGTAAGTACCATCAACTTTATGAAGACGGCACTCAATCAAATCCGTGAGTATAGAGGTTTATCTGCATTAGATGCAGTTTCTTTTCTTCAACTGATGAAAGAACGAATGAGTTTGGTTGAGATTGATCAGTCGTTATTGAGCAGGGCATTAAATGAAGGATTTTCCGGTGGAGAAAAGAAGCGGAATGAAATTTTTCAGATGGCAATGCTTGAACCTAAGTTGGCTATTCTTGATGAAACAGATTCAGGCTTGGATATTGACGCCCTGCGCATTGTTGCGAATGGTGTAAATAAACTACGTAATAAGAACAATGCGATAATAGTGGTAACTCACTACCAGCGCCTATTGGATTACATCGTGCCTGATTTTGTGCACGTGTTGTATAAGGGAAAAATTGTTAAGTCAGGCACTAAAGACTTAGCACTCGAATTAGAGGCGAAAGGATACGATTGGATTAAAAACGAAGTAGAAGTTGCCTGATATGAATTCGACTATAACCCATAAGGATCTAACAGACGAAGTCATTGCCAGTTTTCAAGAGGCAAAGTTTGGTGAGGCAAGTAAGAATCGCGAAAAAGCAATTCAGTTTTTGAAGAAGAATGGATTGCCCAGTACAAAGCATGAAGAGTACCGCTTCGCTCCTATCACAAAAAGTCTTGAGAAGAATTTTACATGGACCAATGAAGTATCTCCTTCTTCTACTAAATCCATTGATGAGTTTTTAATTCCGGCTTTGGATGCACATTTGATTGTGTTTATAAACGGGGTTTATTCAACTGAATTATCGGTTGTTAAAAATCTTCCGGGCGGAGTGAAAGTAAAAACACTTTCCGAAGCATTCGAAAGTGAAAAAGAAACTATTGATCAGTATTTTGATAAGTTAGTAAATTCTGAGGTTGATTCGTTTGCAGCACTCAATAGTGTATTTTGGCAAGAGGGTGTTTTTATTCACGTGCCCAAAAATACAATCGTTGAAAAACCTTTTCTGATTTTGCATATCAATGATGCCAGTCAAACGCAGGTAATTGCTCATACCAGAATACTCGCAGTTATTGGCAACAGCAGTTCACTTAACGTGATCGAAAAGTTTGACTCTGTTGGTACCAATCCTGTGTTCAATACCTTGACAGAAGAAATTGTGGTGAGTGAACATGCTAATTTTGAATATTGCAAAATTCAAAATGATGATCAGCTGCATCAGGTTGCCAATACAGTCATTCATCAATCGAATTCAAGTCAGGTAAACACGTTTACACTAACCTTACAAGGCAAAGTCATTCGCAATAACTTCAACATCACCATTGATGGTGAGCATTGTGAATCACATTTTTATGGACTGTATTTACTGAATGGAAGCACATTAGCTGATAATCATACGGTGGTCGATCATCGAAAGGCTAATTCATTTAGCAATGAATTGTACAAAGGAATTATGGATGGCAATTCCAAAGGTGTATTCAATGGAAAAATCTTTGTTCGTCCACACGCACAAAAGACAAATGCATTTCAATCCAACAGAAATATTATAATCTCAGATTCGGCAACGGTTAACACAAAACCTCAGCTAGAGATTTGGGCCGATGATGTTAAGTGCTCACATGGTTGCACAACAGGGCAACTTGATGAAGAGGCGATGTTCTATTTGCGCTCACGTGGAATCTCCGAATCAATCGCGAAAGCTATGTTGTTATATGCTTTTGCTGCGGATGTGTTAACACCTATTAAGAATGAAGCATTGAAATCATATTTGGATGGTTTAATTGCAGAACGACTTCATAAGAACTTTTAGAGATGAGTACATTAACAGCCCATACTCCGTTGGATATTGCAAAGATCAGAACACAGTTTCCGGTTTTGAACCAGCAGGTGAATGGCAAGCCATTAGTGTACTTGGATAATGCAGCAACCAATCAAAAACCAAAGCGGGTAATTGATGCGTTAACATCCTACTACGAAAAAGACAATGCAAATATTCACCGGGGTATTCATACCCTTGCTGAGCGCGCTACAAAGGCATATGAACAAACTCGCCTTGCCATGCAAGAGTTTATTCACGCCAAACACGTTGAAGAAATCATCTTTACCCGCGGTGTAACGGAAAGCATCAATTTAATTGCCTCTTCGTATGGCCGTGCTTTCCTTAATGAGGGTGATGAAGTGATTATCTCTGGCATGGAACACCATTCAAACATTGTTCCCTGGCAAATAATTTGTAACGAAAGGAAGTCAACTTTAAAAATAATTCCTGTTACAGAAATTGGAGAACTAGATATTGATGCCTATCGGAAATTGATCTCTGATAAAACTAAACTTGTTTCCGTTAACCATGCTTCCAATAGTTTAGGAACTATCAATCCTATAAAAGAGATTATTGATATCGCACATAGCCATAACGCAGTTGTGTTGATTGATGGCGCACAGGCATCGGCTCACATTACAATTGACGTTCAAGAACTTGATTGCGATTTCTATTGCATCTCTTCACACAAGATGTACGGCCCAACAGGCTCCGGCATTCTGTATGGAAAGAAAGAACTTTTGGAAAAAATGCCGCCTTACATGGGTGGCGGTGAAATGATCAAAGAGGTTACGTTTGCTAAAACCACATACAACGACATACCTTATAAATTCGAGGCAGGTACACCTAACATTGCAGATGTAATAGCTCTCAACGAAGCGATCTCATTCATCAATGAGTTAGGAAAAGAAAACATTGCTGCCCATGAGGCTGAGTTACTCACTTATACTGTTAAGAAACTCTCAACTATTCCCCATGTAAAGCTTGTTGGGACAGCTAATCATAAAGTAGGCGTTCAATCTTTTGTAGTGGAAGGTATTCATCATTTCGATATTGGGCAGATGTTAGATGCTCGCGGTATTGCGGTGCGTACGGGACATCATTGCACCCAACCTTTAATGGATCAATATGGAATTGAAGGAACCGTTAGGGCTTCGTTCTCGGTATACAATACAAAAGATGAAGTAGATCAATTGGCAGAGGGTATTTCAAGAATTGTTAAATTCATGGTAAAATAAATAGCTATGAAAAATGAAGATAGAATAGTTGAATTGTTGGCAGAGATGGTGAAAGGTCAGGATAAACTCATTGAAGAGGTTGCTGAAATGAAAACCGAAATATTTAAACAAGGACTTCAAACTGCTGAAAATTCAAGAGCAATTCTAAAATTAGCTGATGAAATACGGTTGGTTGCCGAACATGAGAAACGGATCGCAAAGCTAGAAATAACTGTATTTAAGTAGTGAACTCAATCGATTCAAAACAAGATGAGATTATCAATGAGTTCTCCCTACTCGATGGAGATATGGAGATGACTGTGTTTTATATTATGGAGTTGGGTCAAAAACTTCCTGATATGAAGGAAGCTGACAAGACGGAAGACAATATTGTAAAAGGTTGCCAATCAAAAGTGTGGATGGTGGCGAATCTAAAAGGTGACAATCTCTATTTTGAAGCCGACAGTAATACAGCGATTACGAAAGGTTTGGTTAGTTTGTTGGTTCGCATTTTCAATGGACAAACCCCAGAAGATATTTTGAATGCTGATCTATACTTCATGAATAAAATAGGGATGGAACGATTCATTGGCACACAACGTTCGAATGGCTTTGCCTCTATGATCAAACAAATGAAATTGTATGCATTAGCGTACAAGACTAAAAAAGAAATGACATCGTGAGCGACACTACCGAAAATATAACCCAGACAAAGGAAGTTCCACAAGGTGAATTGCGAGATAAGGTAATTGCAGCCTTAAAATCCGTATACGATCCTGAAATTCCTGTTGATATCTATGAGTTAGGACTGATCTATGAGATTAGTGTTTTTCCGGTTAACAACGTGTACATCCTTATGACTCTCACTTCTCCTTCCTGTCCATCGGCAGAAGTTATTCCGGTAGAGGCAGAACAAAAAGTTAAGGAAATTGAGGGGGTAAGCAGTGTGAAAGTGGAACTCACTTTCGACCCGCCCTATTCACAGGATATGATGAGCGAAGCGGCAAAACTGGAACTTGGTTTCATGTAGATGATTTTGTGAACCTTATCCGCGAAAGCAATGTTTTTAAATCGGACTTCGTAATTTTGAAAATCGTAAATTAAAACAATATGTATCCCGAACCATTAGTTGCCCCCATGCGCCAGGATTTGACCGTGGCTGGCTTCAAAGAGTTAAAAAGCTCAGCAGATGTCGACAAGGAATTAAAAGATCAGAAAGGAACCACGCTACTTGTAATTAATTCAGTATGTGGTTGTGCTGCCGGTGCTGCTCGTCCTGGAATCAAGTGGGCATTGCAGCATGCCACTAAAAAGCCAAATCAGTTGACCACGGTATTTGCCGGTGTCGATAAAGAAGCTGTAGCAAAGGCCAGAGAATATACCTTACCGTATCCTCCCTCCTCACCTGCGATTGCTCTTTTTAAAGATGGCGAGTTGGTACACTTTGTAGAGCGTCATCACATTGAAGGCCGCAATGCTCAAATGATTGGCGAGCATTTGGTTGAAGTCTTCGAAGAATTCTGTTAAATCAATAAGTTTATCATTATGACTGATCACACGATCAGTCATAATTTTTTTAAGAGGCTAAACTTCGGCTATCTCATGCTTAAGTCTGCGGCAATGAAAGTAGTTACATTGTTTTCATAAGAGCACGAAAGTTCCCCGCCTCAGTTCTCCTTTACAGCAGTCACTTCAATCTCCACTAAGTAATCCTGATCAATTAACCCACTCACCTCAACCATGCTGGTAACAGGTTTTATTTTGCTGAAAAATTCACCGTGGGCTTTACCGACTACATCCCAAAAACTAATATCGGTTACATAGATCCTGGTACGAACTACATCCTTAAATTCGAAGCCGGCTTGTTTCAACACCTTCTCAATCTTTTCAAGAATGTACCTGGTTTGTCCATAGAAATCACCTTTGGCTACAACGTCACTACCTTCGGTTGCTACCGTACCCGAGATCTCGAGTGTGTTACCAATCTGCACTGCCCGGCTATAGCCTACAATATCTTCCCACTTTGCTCCACTTGAATAATTAACTCTCATATTAATTTAAGATTAGTTTTGATGTCGTTAAGTTAAGCCCTTTTTTATCGCCTCACCTCATTCCTCTCCGGAAGAGAGGAGGTTAGCGGAGCTTAACTTAACAACATTGTTTTTAGAATTGTAAATTACGGAATAATGAATAACACAAGCGATCAAAATTTTTCAAATGATGAACGGATTCGGTATAGCCGACATTTTGTGCTGCCGGGCTTTGGATCGGAAGGCCAACGTAAACTGAAGAACTCAACGGTGGTTGTTATTGGTGCCGGTGGGTTGGGTTGCCCTGTATTATCATATCTGGCTGCTGCCGGAGTTGGTTCTATTACCATTATTGATGACGATGTAGTTTCACTTTCCAATCTGCAACGACAAATACTTTTTACGACTGCTGACCTCAACCTTTCAAAAGCAGAAACGGCTGCAAAAAAAATAAGTTCTCTCAATCCCTCTATAAAAGTTGATTTCATTCGCTCCCGTCTTTCATCAGAAAATGCTTTAACTGTTTTGGCTCCTGCCGATGTGGTTGTGGATTGTACTGATAACTTTCCAACCCGCTATTTAGTAAATGATGCATGTGTGCTTCTCGATAAGCCGCTTGTATACGGTTCTGTCTTTAGATATGAAGGCCAGGTGGCCGTGTTTAACTATAAGCAGGGAATCAACTATCGAGATTTTTACCCCTTGCCACCCGATCCTCAATCGGTGCCCAACTGCGAAGAAGGTGGTGTGCTGGGAGTTTTAACAGGCATCATAGGAAGCATTCAGGCGAATGAAACCATAAAGATCCTAGCCGGATTTGGCGAGCATTTATCAGGTTATGTGCTGGTGTTTGATTCGATGACGTTAGAGAGTTTACGCATAAAAATAGCCAACCAGAATTCGCGAAAAAATATCAAGAGTTTGATCAATTATGATGAATTTTGTGGAGTACCCAACTCTAAAAAAAACCAAGCTATGAAAGAAGTAACCGTTCAGGAATTAAAAGCCTTGAAAGATTCAGGCGCAGACTTCCAATTGATAGATGTGCGCGAGCCGCATGAGTTTGATATCTGTAATCTGGATGGCGAATTGATTCCTCAAGGTGAAATACCCAGCAGTGTTGAACGCATTTCAAAAGACAAGCAGGTTGTAATTCATTGCCGCAGTGGTGCGCGCAGTGGCAACATGGTTCAGTGGTTAGAAAAGAATCATGGCTTCACCAATCTTTACAATCTTAAAGGGGGTGTGCTAGCATGGGCGAAAGAGATTGACACAAGTATGCCTACTTATTAACCTGAATAGTGACAGCTATTGATTTAAGAATCTCTCACTATTTTTCCAATCAATGGTTGTTTGTCGGCATCCTGCTTATGGCAGGTGGCATAGTGATGATCTTTAAAGTAATTATTGTAGGAATTTTTCTTACATTGATAAGTACGATCATCATTACCACGCATTACCGATTAGCGATCAACCTCAATAAAAAGACCTATCACGACTATGTTTGTTTTTTTGGTTTCAGATTTGGGGAAAGGGGTACCTTTGAAAAGGTCGACTATATTTTCGTAAAGAAAATTAGGGTAACTCAAACGATGAATTCAAGAGTTTCATCGAGCACAATCAGAAAAGAAATGTTCGATGCCTACTTAAAATTCTCTGAGGAGAATAAAATCCACTTACTCACTCTAGAGAGCAAGGAAGAGTTAATTGCAAAACTGAAAGAACTTTCAACTAAGATTGGTACAAAAATTATTGATTACTCAGATGGCGATCCAATCGAGATTAAAATTTAGCATCAGGGTCAACTAAGAATGGAAAGGAAAGACATTGATGGTGTTGTAGTAAACAATGAAAATCTCAAATAGATGCTAAAAGTTGTACTGTTTTTGGTTTTGATGTTGACCCTCATAAGTTCTCGCTTAAAATCCGAGAACATGATCCAGATAAGGCTTGTTGAAAATAATGACAAGGTTGCTATTAAGCTATACCACTCGCTTGGGGATACCACTTATAATACAACCTTAAATTATAATGAGTTAAAAAGAAACTTTACCTATCTATTTAATTGCCTTAAACTCAAACAAGAGCCAGATAAAAGCATAATTAATTATCTATCCTCAATTATTATTTATCCAATAACCGATAAGATTAATTCTTCCAACTGGATAAACTTCGTAATTGATAATAGTCAAATTAGTTTTCCCCTTGACTTACTGATAGCAAATAATTTACCTCTCTTTCTATCAAAAGAAATTAGCTATTCATTCTATCCATTAACTGAATATAGATCTGATAATTATATTAACGCTCAAGGGTTAATCTTGAGAGACGAAACGACCGATCCGCAAAATGCTTGCGGCTATGTGGATTCATTATTTACAAAAAGTGAATTCTACCTTCCTAAAGACTTTAATTTTGAATTACTCAAGACCAAGATGGACTTTTTGTTAGTGAGTGCACACGGCTCTATCTTAAATGATGAAGGGCAAATTCAACTAACCAATAAATTTTTAACAGCTAAATCACTGCAAGACTCAAAATTTGATCTGGTCTATTTTGACTCATGTGATCAAGGGATAAGTAAAAGTTTTATTGACACTCTAACTATAAATAATTCGTCATTCTATATAGCTCCAATAATTAAAAATGAGGCTGGTAATTCATCTACCTTCACAATCAAAAGCTTTTTTAAACACTTAAAGCAGGGTAAATCAATAACTGCCTCTCTTTATCTAACTAAGGTTGAACTTTTTGAAATTTTCAAATCATCTGAAGATGGCCTATTATACTGGTATGTATTCCCGATGAGAGTTTACAAATTGTAAATCCTACCAAAATGTTATAGAAGGTGAATTTAGTATCTGCTCTTTGGATACAGATTGACTAAACTAAAACTCACTCGCCTTTATAGCCTGCTCCACGTCCTTCAATATATCCTGAATACTCTCTAACCCAACAGAAATCCGAACCAAGCCAGGTGTAATACCTACCGCTTGCCGTTCTTCTTCACTTAGTTTAGAATGAGTAGTCGAAGCCGGGTGCGTAGCAATACTGCGTGTGTCGCCAAGATTAGCGGAGTGCGATAACATCTTAAGTGCGTTAAGAAATTTTCTGCCGCCCTCAATGCCGCCCTTTATTTCAAAAGATACAACTCCCCCACCCAAGCGCATTTGCTTTTTGGCTAACTCATGTTGCGGGTGTGAAGCAAGAAAAGGATATTTTACTTTTTCAACCTGGGTATTACTTTCCAGATAAGTCGCTAGTGCATGTGCATTTTTACAATGCTGTTCCATGCGCACCGCCAACGTTTCTAAACTTTTTGAAAGTATCCACGCATTGAAAGGCGACATAGCCGGACCTGTGTGGCGTGCAAAGTAGCGTACCTCTTTAATTAACTCTTTTGTTCCTAAAATGGCTCCGCCAATCACGCGTCCCTGACCATCAATAAACTTGGTAGCAGAATGTGTAACTAAATGTGCGCCCCACTTAGCCGGGTTTTGTAAGTATGGAGTGGCAAAACAATTGTCCACATTTAAAATCAATTTGTGTTTGGCCGCTAACTTCCCTAACCACTCCAGATCAATAATATCCAGGGCCGGATTAGAGGGCGTTTCAACAAAAATCATTTTGGTGTTCTTCTGAATTTTGCTTTCCCACGAAGCGGGATCATCAATATTCGCATACGTATAGGAAATATTGAATCGTGGAAAGAGTGTGTTCAAAATTTGATGAGTTGAACCAAACACCGAACGTGAGGCAAGAATATGATCACCCGACTTTAATAACGCAGCCATGCTCACATACATCGCAGCCATGCCGGATGCTGTAGCAATACCGTCTTCGGTTCCTTCCAACAAGCACATCTTTTCTATAAACTCATTGCTGTTGGGGTTTGAGTAGCGGGTGTAAATATTTCCCTGCACTTCATCGGCAAATAAAGCCCGTGCATGCTCGGCATTTTCAAATACAAAACTGGAGGTTAAGTAAAGGGGAACGGAATGTTCTTTATTTTCTGAACGTTCGCTTTGGGCACGGATGGCATCCGTTTCAAAATTTCTTTCTTCCATCAGGCGGTCTTAATAATTTCAAAACTATGAGTAACAACAGCAGACTTTTCAAGCGTCTTGGCCACTGAACAATACTTCTCTACAGAGAGTTGAACCGCTCGCTCGGCTTTTTCCTTATTGATATCGCCAAACAATTTAAAGTGTGCGTGTACTTCTGTATAGAGGGCTGGCACAACACCTTGCTCACGTTCACCCGTAACGGTTATCTTGAGATCCGTTAATGGCTCGCGTTGTTTACGCAAGATGAGAATCAAATCAATCGCACTGCATCCCCCCATGGCGGCAAGCAGTAATTGCATGGGGCGCAGGCCTGAATCGTGCCCCCCATCGGCTTCACCAGCATCCATGTAAATAGACTTTCCTTTTTCATTAATCGCTTCCATGCGGAAGTCGTCATCCACTCTATTGATTTCAATTTTCACCATGCTTCACTTCTTTATCTTTCCAAAATAAACTACCCATTATCATTGCCAGAATACTCACCAACACGGCAGGTATTAAACTCGGCCAACTTAAATCGAGTTGCCTGGCAATCACCCAGGTAAGTATGCCTAGCACCATTGCTAACAAGGCTCCTTTACCTGTGGCTCGCTTCCAATAAAGACCAAATACCAAGGGCGCGAACAAAGATACCAGACTCAACACAGAAGACTCCCTAACAAGTTCATAAATATTTGACCGCAGGCACGCCATTACCGTAGCCAGTGTACTAAAACCAAGCACAGAAAGCCGGGTGATTACCAGTAGTTGTTTGTCATTAAATCGATCTCCCGATAAGGGCTTTATTAAATTTTCAGAAAAGATGGATGCAGGAGCCAGAATGGCTGAGCTTGTGGTACTCATGATTGCTGATAGCAACGATCCAAAAAAAAGAATTTGAATTGGAAGAGTAGCATGAGTCAGAACTACATTTGGCAGTGCAAGTTGTGCATCGCCTGTAATTAAATCTGGATATAGATGGCGAATGCACAGGCTTATAAATAAGGGAACCATAGCCACCGTGAGGTAAAGTCCCGCAGCAATAAAACAAGAACGCACCGCAGTGTTTACCGAGTTGGATGACATAACCCGTTGAAAAACATCTTGCGAAGGAATAGAACCCAAGCCAAGCACCGACCATGCAGCTATATAGATTACAATTTCTTTAAACTCTGCTTTTGGGAAAAACTGAAAAGTATCGGGCTCCACTTCCGATAAAATTGTTCCTACTCCACCCGCTTTCTCAGAGAGTGTGAATGCAAGCACTAACAATCCACCAATGATAATGATGCTCTGAATAAAATCAGTAATAGAGATAGCCCACATACCACCCACATACGTGTAGAAGGTTACTACAAATGCAGAGATGACAATTCCTTGCCACACTTCTAAACCTGCTACTACATTTAAGATTAGCCCCATGGCCACTAACTGTGCAGCGATGTATCCTAAATACGGAGGCGCCAGAAAAACACTGGCAACCAATTCGGTTTTTCTTCCATAGCGCACTTTAAAGAAATCACCCAACGTAAGCAGATTCATGGAGTACAGTTTCCGGGCAAAAAAGAAACCGAATAACACAAGGCAAAGGGCAGCCCCAAAAGGATCTTCGATTACAGCATACATCCCCCCTTTCAAAAATTCGGAAGAAGCACCGAAGACAGTTTCGGAACCAAACCAGGTGGCGAATAATGCAGAGGAGCTTAATAGTAGTGGAAGGCTTCTACCGGCTAACATAAAATCGCCCGAGGTTTTTACCTTGCGCGAAGACCAATAACCGATTGCAACGGTTAGCACTAAATAAAAAATGACGGAAATGAGTAGCAATTCAGTTTCTAAGAAAACAAACCTAAAACTATAAAAGCAGAATCAATTCCGATCTTATTTGCGAGTCTTTTTTAATTGAAAGTTGCGCGTAATGTTAAAGCCTAAATGAAGGTCACCTTCAAAAAAATCTCCGGTAGTTTCAGTAATAAATGCGCGTTCAGTCAGGCCTCGGGTATTCGTAAGAACGATTTGAAATACATGACCACCGGTTTCAAGATCAACCCCTATACCAAACGAGTTGTGATAGGGATTACTTTCAGGCACATCGAACCGATGGTAATACTCGGAGGTGATAGAAACCATGCGCGACACTTTTACGCGGCCGCCAATTCCCATAGCAAACTGATCATTGATCTCAATCGCCTGATCAACCGTATTCTTATGAACAAAGGTTGGCATAAGTTGAAGAGAAATGGCAGGCGAAAATTTTCTTGCAATCAATAACTGACCTACATAGGACACCCGATCCTGAAAAGCAATGTCGAAAGTTGCATCCTCTTTTTTAGGTGAGAACTTTACTCCCGTATTTCCATAAGCAGTAAGCGTAATGGGCATACTGGAGGATTGTTTCAACACTTTATATCGCAGGTAGGTATCAACCGTTTTATCAAACGAGTTTCTTCCTATGCCTACTCCTACCCGATCAGTTATTCCATACTCAAGCCCAATGCGCACATACGCCTGATCCAATCCAAAGAATTCATAGATGCCATCATTGATTCTGCCAAAGCGATGGGCAAAAATAAATTCCAACTCACCGGCATTCCTGGTCTCTACAGTTTGGCCATTGATAAGCCTACTTCCATTAAAAGTTGAGGAGACAAAATTTGGTTTACCGGATTCACTTTGATTTAGCTCTTTTAATAGATCATCCTGCGCAACACAAAAAGTTGTTATGAACACAAACAGCAAAGTAAATAATCTCATAAAGGCTTATAAATAAATTCGACAGTCACTTCAACATCTTCGGCTATATTTTGCCAGAGTAATTTTGGAATTTTAACCTTATAATCCTTGAGGTGAATCATAAATCTTGATTTGGCTATTAACTTACCATCGATCGTCTCCACCGATCCTGGAATCTCCACTTCACGGGTAACTCCATGAATGGTAAGCTTGCCTATTCCGTTAACCGATTGCACTGCACTAGACTGTGAGTTATAGCCGGAAAGTTTGCCTTGAAATAAGGCCTTAGGATATTTTTCAGATTCAAGATACGTCTCATTAAAATGTTCCTTCATGAGTGCTTTTTCAAATTCAAATTCAGGTATTGGAATCGAAAACACAATTTCACTCGTAGTTACATTAAAAATGCTAGCTGATTTGGTATTAGTCGCTTCAATGTTTTCAATAGCAGCTTCCGAAAAGAAAACCACTTTCGATTTTTCAAGCGAATACTTTTGACTCATGCTTATCACCGATGGCAGCATGAAAATCAAAATAATCAATACCCTCATGGCACGAGTTAATTATTTAATGCTCCCGAATCAACCCAGCAGGCAATTAAATCAATCTGTGCCTGAGGCAATCCGGTAGGTGCAATATCGGCAGGCATTGACTTGTTGCCCGTTCGTGTTTTTATGCTTTGTGCATTCGACTGCACATTGCTAAATACACTCCAGTTTCTATCCGCCCCGTTATCACCATTGTGGCAACCTGACTTAATGCAATTGGTTTGAAGGATTGGTGCAATATCCGTTGCATAACTGACTCCGGTTTGACTGGCCACGGTACTATTTACAGTTATAGTACAATTGGAAGCATCTTTAACGGTTACCGTATAATTACCTGATTTTAAACCCGTGAATGAAGAGGATGAAACAAAGGCACCGTCCCCTAACTTATATTGATACGGTGGTGTGCCACCGGAAACATTAAGTGTTATTGAACCATTAGGACTGGAGCAATTAGTTTGACTCACCAAAACCGGAGTTCCTGCCGAAGGGGCAGCTGGTGCAGTTAAAATAATGCCTGCTAGTTCGCGCTCGCAGCCATTCTTGTCTAAAACAGAAATTGTAAATGTACCCGAACTCAGACTTGAAAAGGTAGCCACGCTGCTCAACGCACCTGAATTCAATTTAAACTGATATGGGGCCAAGCCCCCTGATGCCGTGACACTAATTGAGCCATCTGTAGTGCCGCAACTTGTTGGGTTGCTCTTTGTACTTAGTGAAATGGCCAGATCGCTGGTGGCACAATCCACCGGTTTTGGTTCATCATTACTGGAACAGCCCGAGTAAATCAGAAATAACACTAAACAAACTATCCCAGCAATTGCTTTTAGTTTTCTGGCTATCATATTATTTGAGTTTATATCTTGCTCCAAAAAAAACTCCGAGGCTGGATAACCTAACATCCCCATATCCCATTCCAGCCAACGGAGCTTTCAAAAAAGGTTCTGCCTGCACATGCAATCTGGAGCTCAATTGATATTGAACGCCCACCGAAAGATTAAGCACTTTAAACCATTCATTATTTTCTTTTTCAACTTGTTTTGAATAAACCCGGTCTCCAGTAGTTGTATATATAATATAGCTATAGTCTTCACTCAGCATGATATAAGAGGAAAGCCCTGCTCCTGCAAAAAAAGAAATTTTGGATAATGGCTTTAACCTATAATAGAGGGTTAAGGGAATATCCAAAATGCGACAAGCACCATCCAGATTGTCTGCCCTGCGACCTGAATAGATTATCTCACCATTTGAAGAATACTTTTTAAAGGATCGGATAGCCCCGGTTGAAACAGACCAACGATTTGAAAACTGATACTCTACCAGTAAAGCATAGTTGCTCCCAGTTGCTCCAGCCGAACCAAAATCGATAGACGAAAAATCGGGAGAGGCTAACCCGCGAATAAAGAGACCTTTCGTGAACCTTGCTTTCTCAGTGTTATTCTGTTCTGAAATTAAATTAGTTGAGTCCGCATTTTGTATGGATTCATTTTTTGCGATTGAACTTGAATCCCTTTTTGATTCTTCGCGTGACACTAATTTATTAGTTGTCTCGCCTTGCTGAAGATTCGAAACATTTTCGAATCCATCTTTCTGCAGCCCATTCCATTCAATTTGATCAACGGATTGATTCTCTGAAATCCGATCATTCGCATTTTGTTTTGCATCACGTGTTTTTGGTTGATGGTTCTGAAGTTGATGGGAATGCAAGTTTTTATCAGAATTCAAAATCTTATTTACATCATCGGTTTCTCTTTCTTCTTGTCGTAATTCTGTTTTTTTAGATAAACTCTGTTTATCAATGCTAACAGTTTTACTTCCCATCAGGATTTGATCTGCCTTTTCTTTTACATTAGGCATTGAGGAGTTGCTTAGTGTGTACCCTAGCCACACACCGCCTGAAAAGATAATCAACCCTAAAAGGGAAAGTGGAAGCCATTTGTTACAAATTAAGGGAGGTTTAGCAGAAGCATTTAATCGCTCATTCATTCCTTCCCACGCGGCAACCTCGTACTCAGGTTTGATACCCTCAGCAGCAGTTTTAAAAAGTGAATCGAGCTCCTGATCAGTTAGTTTTTCCATACGATATCTTATTCATCTCCCCTAGCATTCTTCTAAGGTTTTCTCTGGCTTTCAGCAAATTTGATTTTGATGTGCCGATAGAAATTTTCAACATCTTTCCGATTTCTGGATGGGTAAAACCATCAATCACATATAAATTAAAGACTGCCCGGTACGCTGGCGAAAGTTTTTGTATCAATCCAATGAGCTCTTCGTGCGAAAGATTGGATACAGCCTGTGGCTGGGTATCGGCTGTCTGTACTAGTGTCAACGACTCCTGATGCTGATGTTTCAATTCCTTGCGGTATTGATCAATGGAAGCGTTGATCATAATTTTTCGCATCCACCCTTTAAAGGGAGAATCGGAATTATACTGATCTATTTTTGAGAACACTTTCATAAACCCGTCATTAACAACTTCCTTAGCTTCAGCCACATTTCTGGAATAGCGAATGCAAATACTTAAGGCATACGAGTAATAATGCTGATACAGCAGCCGCTGACTATCGCGATCATTACGCTTGCATCCTTGTATCAACAAGTGCATAAACAGTTCCAGGCGTTAGGTTAAACAGGACTTACACGGGACGGAATAAAAAATAAAAGGGTTGCCTTGAGCTAACGAATTTACTTAAAAGATTTAGATGGGAAGGGCTAAAAAATAAAATCCTCAAAATTCCGCCCTTAGAATCAGTTTGGTTGCCTTTTGGGGAAACCTCAATTGCGCATCGTCCTCTGCGAGAGACGATGCTGCCTTCATAAGGTGGGTTTCTTTCGAGACGTATAAGACTTGAAATTGTTGCAGTGCAGCAAAAGTTACTCTGATCTCAAACTTTCAACCGGGTTTACAACGGCTGCTTTTATACTTTGATAACTTACCGTTATTATTGAAATGCTAATGGCAATGAGCGCAGCCAAGGCAAGTGTCCAACCATCCACATCGATGCGATAAGAAAATTCCTCCAGCCATTTACTCATCACATACCAACTAATG
>JAJNPV010000046.1 GCA_021155195.1 Ohtaekwangia sp. | reverse complement strand
CATTAGTTGGTATGTGATGAGTAAATGGCTGGAGGAATTTTCTTATCGCATCGATGTGGATGGTTGGACACTTGCCTTGGCTGCGCTCATTGCCATTAGCATTTCAATAATAACGGTAAGTTATCAAAGTATAAAAGCAGCTGTTGTAAATCCGGTTGAAAGTTTGAGATCAGAGTAACTTTTGCTGCACTGCAACAATTTCAAGTCTTATACGTCTCGAAAGAAACCCACCTTATGAAGGCAGTAATCTATACTGAATACGGAGGACCAGAAGTACTCCGCATGACTGAAGTCCCTATTCCCAAACCACTCGATAGCGAGGTATTGATCGCAGTTCATGCAGTATCCATTAACGATTGGGATCATGCTCTGCTGCAACCCGATATATTTAATCGCTTGATGAGCGGCCTTGCCAAGCCGAAGCGGCAAATTATTGGTTCCGACATCGCTGGAAGTGTTAAATCAGTTGGACGAGCCGTTACAAAGTTCAAGATTGGTGATAAAGTGTATGGAGATTTGAGTGGGCGCTGGGGTGGCTTTGCCGAATACGTATGTGCACCTGAGGATTCATTGGCAGCGATGCCACCAAGCATGACTTTTGAAGAAGCTGCCGCTATACCCCAAGCCGCAATGTTAGCCGTGCAGGGCTTAATTGATGAAGGAAACCTTCAACGGGGACAAAACCTATTAATCAATGGAGCAGGTGGGGGTGTAGGTACCTTCGCAATTCAGATTGCTCAATCACTCGGAGTTACCAACATAACCGTTGTTGATAAAGCACCGAAGCTGGAAATGTTGAGATCTTTAGGTGCAAAACACTGCATCGACTATACGCAGCAAGATTTCACTAACAACGGGCTTACGTATGACCTGATATTGGATACAAAAACCAATCGAACAGTTTCTCATTACCTTCGTGCATTAAATCCAGGTGGCAGGTATATTACCGTTGGTGGAGATTTAAGCCGTCTCTTGAAATATTCCTGGCTTCTTGGGCTAATAAAATAAGTAAGAGGAACGTGAGCCTTGTGGCGCTTAAGCCAAACAAGGATTTGCCATACATCAGTAAACTTTTCGAAGATGGCAAACTAAAATGTGTGATTGATGAAAAACGCTTTAGGCTTGAGGATGCACGTGAAGCAATGCACTATTTCGGAAGCGGTGATCACAAAGGAAAAGTGGTAATCTCACTAAAGTAGAGGTTACACGGAATCCGTCTTGTTTAAAAAGTGAATTCAATTGCCCAAAGTAGCATGACGAAAGTCATAAGGGTCACAAACAAACGTCATTCATAATTTTATTCGATGCGATTAGATTCATACTTCAATCAAAAACGGATAAATTATGCTAGGCTCACTAACCAAAACACAAATCGATCATGTACTGCACAGTCAAGTACTCGGTAGAATTGGGTGCTATGCCGATGGCAAAGTATTCATTGTTCCCATTACCTATGTTTTTGACGGAGAGTATATCTATGCCCACTCCAAAGAAGGCATGAAGATTAACATGATGCGCAAGAACCGCAAAGTATGCTTCGAAGTTGATGTAGTAGAAAACATGGCCAATTGGCGCAGTGTAGTTTTATGGGGTGAATATGAAGAGCTGGATGGCGTGCTCTCCCAGGAAAAAGGACTCAAAATTATAATGGAAAAATTGGTTCCGCTGATTGCCAGCCAAACCTTGAGGTATGAAGATCAGTCAATGAGGCCACAAGTAGTAGAGAAGCAGCTGAAGTCAATTGTGTACCGCATAAAAATAGAGGAACAAACAGGCAGGTACGAAAAGCAAGAAAAGAATTGCTAAAATTTGCGATTATATCTTTTGCCAGTTGATTTCTTCAGATGAACCGTACGAAACATTATCTATTCGTTCTTTACAATTCCCTAAACGTGGTACCTGCGGCCAGCGCAAGAAATCCCGCTAACAATAGTAAATGATTGTTCTCTGTTAATATTTGCACAGATGCATAATGACCAATAATTCCCAATATGCCTAGTGTGAGTCCGATAATCCAGGTAATTTTTTTAGGTGATGAAGGTGTTGTCATGATTGTAAAAGTTAGGAGTGTAGTTAGATTAATGAAGTGAGACTGCTGCCTCACTTCATGGATAGTACTATGATTTATGTTTGAATAAATAGAATACACCTACTTGAAAGCCTCGGTTATATGAATCTGTGTTGGTGTTATCATTGATATTGCTCAACCCGTGATTGTATCGTGCATCTACACCAAAGCCAGATGGTGGATGCACATAGCTGGCACCAACAGTAAGCCCAAGGTCAGTTCCTTTAAAACTATCCTTCACATCCTGCCCGTCTGCTTTTGCATTTACTAACAGTCCAAGCTGCGGACCTGCATGAAGTCTAAATCCGTTGTCAAACATATATTGAAACAGCAAGGGCACATTCACATAGTTTAACGTTAAGTCTAAGTTGTTGCTATACTTGGTACCCTGAGAAGAATAAATTATTTCAGGTTGCAAGGCAAAATGATCGGCTATATGAATATGACCAAGCAAACCAAGGTGAAAGGAAGTTCTTGAATTGTACCCTCCATCGTTGGTGCCGCTAAGGGTAAAAACATTTAAACCCCCTTTAATTCCAATATTTACTGATTGTGCCATTGCTGATCCTACCATCATAATCAGTGCTAGTGCTGTGATTAAACTTAATTTCATAATTGTTTTGAGTTTTAGTGAACGCTACATCGTAGCAAAACGAGTATAGCAATTCTCTATCCCAATATTTTGAAATTAAATTGAGTCGTTAGAATGGGATCATCCGCGAGTAGCTGCACTAGAATAAGTAGGGGCATTCTAATGCTAATCGAGCGAATATGCTTCCAATAGCATTTTGCTGGGTGATTAACGCGTATAAACAGACACGACTAACGTGAGCAGGTTACGCAAAATTCTTATCGCATTGAAATGGGCAAATCTTAAAACGAGGTATTATCTCCACACAAAAGCACATAGTTATCCTCATGCTGTCGATGTTAGCGTTAGTGATTGTCAACTTTTTAATAGTATCGATTTCCGATCGATCTAATGTTTAATTCTTTTCTTCTTGATGAAAATTGAGTTATTTGAGTATTCAATTGAATCACATTATGACACAACCAACAACTTCAAAGCGAAACACCATTTTGTTCTGGGTTTTTACTGCACTCTTTGCTGCGTTCATGCTAACGTCAACCATTCCTAATATTCTTTCTGCACCGGAGTGGGTTGAGGTTTTTAATCAACTAGGGTATCCGCTTTATATGTTGCCTGCAATTGGTGTAGCCAAACTACTGGGGATTATTGCCTTGCTGGTGCCGGGCTTTCCTCGAATAAAAGAATGGGCTTATGCCGGATTTTTTTTCGACTTAACAGGAGCGGTGTATTCCGGACTTATGGTAGGTGGTTTTAATCCTTTAATGCTGATCATGCTGATCCCATATGTACTCGGTACATTGTCGTACATCTATCATCACAAAAGACTTAGGAAATAATACAAGGATTTAAAATTCCCTTTTGCAATCTGACAGAACATCTATGATTATAAACTTTGAACTCCTTGTATCTCCAACTTATAGCCCTTCCCATGAACATTCGTAATTCTTAGATCGGGATCGCCACTTAATTTCTTTCGAAGTTTCGATACAAACATATCCAGGCTGCGACCGGTGATCACTCCTTCGCTGATCCAGATTTTGTGCATTAACGTTTCGCGGGCAATCAGTTCACCGAAATGATTGTTGAGCAACTCAAGAACCTTGCATTCTTTGTCGGTGAGATTAATCACTTCAGTCCCCAACAACAAACGCTGATCCTTCACATCAAATAAAAATTTTCCCAGCACAGGCAATTCGGGAATAAACTGCTTTGTGATTGTGTGATTTTGATTGTTTACGACAACTGGCACTAAACTTTTACCAAAACGCCCAATCAAAAAGGCAACTCCCAACAACACCAACAGGCCGCTGCCATAAACCAGATTGATGAATGGATAGTCGAAGGTTGCTGTTTTAACTTCTTCTGGCGTTGGGTTGACTTCTAGGATATCCATGCTATGTGTGTTGAGTTCTTCATGTTTCGGATTGGCTTCCGTATCAATGCTAGATGATATAAGTTCATCAGTCTGCTGTTTGGTGATGACTTTCTTCAGTTCGTCTTTATATAAATCGGTCAGGGCAATTTCGATGGTGTAACAACCTCGGGGTTGACTCCTGCCTGAACAAGGTAAAACGTTTGGTGTGGTGCTATTTATCTGAAAGCCATAAACGATGTCTGCATTCACGCATTCATGTACAGTAACCGTATAGCCGGAAGGGAACTGAGTTTCGGTAAGCAGCCTCTGCGTAAGCACCATAAGCGAGTCGTGATTAAAAACAAATTCATTTTCAAACGCGAGCAGAAACGTGCCTTCTTTAATTTCAGTAACCGGCAGCACCCGCGAAGTGTAATCACCCGCCTGCAACAACAATCGATGGCCAATCTCCCGAACGATAAGGTTCGCCTGTTTTGCCTGCAGGATGTCGCGGTCGGAATGTTTTGTGAAAGAGGAAGCTATAAAAAAAATGGCAAGCATTATGATCCCGATAGCAATCGGCCTGCCAGACCTCATTATCAACTGATTTTTGAGAAAGTTGGTAAAAGAAGAATTTACACGCATTTACATTTCTTTTTACAATTCATTTACAATCCGCGGCAACACTGCTGCGTATGTTTGAATGTGAAGTTAGAACAATTTTTACTTACGAAACTTTTTTAAGAAATCATTAACAATTCTCTGTATGAACAAAATTTCACTCGCTTATTTACTGTTAATTATTACTCCTTTGTTCTCTGCTTACCGCGTACCTGAAATAAAACATGAAAACACTACCTCGACAAGCGTTGTATTCTCAACGCCTGTTATCAATGAAAAATATAGTATCGATACCAAAGAAAGTGTGCTCACTTGGAAATGTTCAATGGCCTTTGCCGGTAAAGGTGGTCATAATGGGTATGTCACGATCACAAAAGGTGAGTTGATAATTGAAAAAGGTTTGCTGGTGGGTGGTTCAGTTGAAGTCGATATGAATACGATTGCCGATGAACACCGTAGGAGTGACAATAACCTGATTGAACACTTACAATCACCTGATTTTTTTGATGTTAAAAAATTCCCGAGCGCTACGTTCGCAATTACAAAGGTTGCTACAGGCGAGGGTGAAACCATAAACATCACAGGAAACCTGACCATTAAGGGCATCACCCATGAAGTTACTTTTCCTGCCAAAATGGAAGTGAAGGATGGTGCTGTTAATGCGAGTGGCAAATTAACCATCGACCGCACAAGGTGGGATGTCCGTTATCAGTCAGGAAAGTTCTTTGATAACTTAGCCGATGAAGCGATTTCAGATACCATTGAATTTGAAATGAAAATCGTAGCCGAAAAATAAATGCTTTTAATCATGATGTATTAGTTCACTTAAAATAAATTAGTATGCATTTCCTACACCTCACTTTTTTGTATTGTGTGCTGGTTGTCTCTACAGCAAATCCAGCATTCGAATCATCCTTATCTCCATCAGGCTTTGACATGGTGGTCACAAAAGATGTTGAACCAGACGCCACCAACCTCATTCTCCAATCAAGAGATGGCGGCCAGACATGGCAAGACATTAGCCGTAGTTTACCAGAACCAAAACGGCCTGAAGGTTTTTTTGCGGGGGCATCCGAAATCTATGTGCGCACGAACGGAGTACTGTATCGCAGTACCAGTGATCTTAAAACTCCTGTTTGGGAAATAGAGAATATTCCTGATCAACGAAGTACTTCGATTGCTTTCAATCGATCTGGAGTGATAGCCTACAGTTATGATGGACATATTTATCAAAAGAAGTCCGCATCAGATCCCGAAAGAAATCAGGACTGGTTGCCGATATATACAAGTCTCAAATCTACAAATCTCGAATTGCATGAGGTAGCAACTATTTTTGAAGCGTCTGATGGATCGGTATTCAGAAGTACAGGTAAGAGTTTTTCCAAATCAACCGACAAAGCACGAACCTGGAAGCTGGTGCAAAAAGGTTGGGTGGGAGATGTGGTAGAATCGGCAGGAGTTCTGTTGGCAACCGGTGTACAAGGGATCATGCGTTCAACCGATATGGGTGAACACTGGGATTGGGTAATCAACGAGGGAGGAGTGGGCATTGCTATTGAACGTATCGAGGGTGGATTTGCTGCGATCGCGTACCATGCAAAAACCAAATCCAGAAGGATACACGTTTCATTTGATGAAGGAAAAACCTGGAAAGTGATTGATGACGGACTTGAACCATCTATGAACATTTCGTCTGTTAAACAAGTGGGTAACGATTTATTCGTGGGTCATCCGGATGGAATTTTCCGGTCCTCGGATTTGGGTAAAACCTGGCAACGTGTTCATGCCAGTGTCGACAATGCATTTAAGCTCTCGGATGCAACCAAGAATCTTGTTGCTTACAAAGATAATCGAAGAGTGTTTAAGCTTTATGTTTCCAACAACGTGCTGTACGCAGTAGCCGTAATGGCTGGCTGCTGAGGCTCTATCTTGATTTTGCCATAGTGTTAGGATGAGCTGGTACCCCCCCGGACCATTCCCAACTTCATTTCCACGCAGAGGCTCCCCGCCAGGGGGGCTCTGCGGATTAATAGCAATTTGTGAATTCACGTACCTGAAGATTCCGGTAATGATTTGGGAACGATAACTTCCAGCGTCTCGGCAGTCAGTAATTCCTCATCTGTAGAGATGCATACCCATATCGCATGCTATTTAATGGGCATTAGTGCCTAACCTGCCATGGCATTGTTTTAGAGTGCTTGCGAGTAGTAAACAAATTCTAAACCACACCTGCCATGGCTCTATTTGATTTCTTCAAAACAAAAAAAACCGTGGTAAAAAACTATCGTTCTGAGATTTCAACTAGTATCCTGAACCATACCGTTAAAAGAGGGGACAGCCTTCAGAATCTTGCTAAAAAATATTATGGAGATGCTTCCGAATGGGAGAGAATTTATAATGCTAATTATGGCGTAATCACCGATCCAAAAAAAATCTATTGGGGTCAACAGATTATTATTCCTTGATAGAATCCAAATGTGAGGAGACTCCTACACATAATGTTCACCTTTCTTTCTTCTTTGTCCTTCTTCGTGCTTTTCCCCAAACATACTATCAAGTTAAGTGTCCTAACCTTTCCTTGACACAGTTTATTCAACACTCTCAAAGAGTCTCGCACCATACCCATCTCAACCTCGCACCAACCAATTACAAGTCAGCATCAGCCAATCACACGGAGCACCAATACCATCACACGTTCACATCAGGCAATCACAAGTCTGCATCGAATCTTAAACACAAAGCTTTTTAGCACTCCATCATCATCAACTGGTTCGCCAATCACAGTACCTCCTGACCATCTTGACTATAAAAGCAAAAATCTTGCATGTAGTTCCTCTCATGAAAATAACTAATAATCATGATTAATAATGCTCATAGCATAGTTTCTTCTCTGTTCTTAAAACATTCTAATTTTCCAAAAATTATGAGAATCATGATTTAATCAACTTAAACGATGCAGTATGAAAAAACATGTACTATTATTTTGTGCACTACTTTTTCTGGCAGCTACGGTAATGGCTCAAGACCGTGTTGTAGCCGGAAAAGTAACTTCGAAAGAAGATGGCGAGCCGTTACCCGGAGTGAATGTTATAATTCAGGGCACGACAAACGGAACCGTTACAAACAGTAATGGTAATTACCAAATTTCAGTCCCGCAAAGTGGAGGTACGTTAATTTTTAGCTTTATCGGTTTTGCACAGGTAATCGAGTCCACTGAAAACCGATCCGTGATTAATGTTATTATGGAAACTGATGCCCAGCAATTGCAGGAAGTTATAGTTACCGCCTATGGAACGACAACAAAAGAGGCCTTCACTGGTTCGGCAGGTGTTGTAGGTTCCGAACAACTGTTGACTAGAAATTTGACTTCACCAATTTCAGCTCTTGAAGGAAACGTAACCGGTGTACAATTCACCACTCCAACAGGTCCGGGAAGCTCTCCTGGGATAGTAATCAGAGGTGTAGGTACGTTGAATGGTGCGACTGATCCGCTGTACATTGTTGATGGTGTTCAGTATAATGCTCCCCTCAATACGCTAAACCAGGAAGACATCGAATCTTTTACAGTGCTAAAAGATGCTGCTTCAACTGCTCTGTATGGATCGAGAGCTGCCAATGGAGTAGTCATGATAACAACAAAAAAAGGTAAGAAGGGCGGAATAAAGGTGAGTGCTTCATCTCAATTTGGTATGGTAAATCGAAGTGTTCCGGTTTATGATCAAGTATCGCCTGGTCAGTATTATGAAGGCATGTGGGAAGCACTCCGGAACACCAGCGCGGCTGGTGGAGATCCGAATTTTGCAACTCAGAATATTTACAATCAGTTGGCCTACAATCCGTTTAATGTTCCCAATGACCAAATTGTGGGCACGGATGGCCGTTTGAATCCAAACGCTCAGGTGATATACAAAAGTTTAGACTGGTTTGACGAGATGCAACAAACCGGACTTAGACAGAATTATAATGTAAACATTTCCGGAGGCGGAGAGAACCACTCTGTCTTTTTATCAACATCATACCTGGATGATGAAAGTTTCGTGATTACGTCAGGGTTTAAACGTCTTACTACCAGGCTTAATGCTGAGTTTCAGGCAAACGATCGCCTTAAATTTGGAGGTAGCGCGAATATTGCACTCACTGAAATCAACGGACCAACTTCGGGAGGTTCAGGCAGTATTGTTAATCCATTTGGCTTTTCACAAAGTATGGGTTCTATTTATCCGGTTTATGTTAATGATCTTCAGGGAAATATTGTACGAGATGCAGCGGGCAATCCTGTTTGGGACAACGGAGAAGGATTTCCGGCCAATAATATTGGTACAAGGCCAATCAATGTGGGAAGACATGCCATTCAAGAGCTGACCTTAAATAAGGATTTAAGTGAGGACAATACGTACGGGATTAGATTCTTTGGCGATTTAAAAATCATTGACGGACTTAACTTTAGAATGAATTATGGTGCAGATTTCGTTGATTACTTTGACAATAGTTATGAAAACCCGGTTATTGGCGATGCGCAACCCGTAGGCCGCATAAACCAGGAAAGAAGACGTGTTAAAACGCAAACATTTAATCAGATACTAACCTACTCTAAAACTTTTGGTAGTCACGGTATTGATCTTACAGCCGGACACGAGAGTTACGAAATTACAGATTCAGAAATGAGTGGTTTGAAAACAACTCAGACTGCAAGTGGGATTTACGAATTTGCAAACTTCTCAACAATTATAGATCTGGATGGCTTTACGTTCGACAGGGCACTTGAGGGATACTTCTTACGAGCGAATTATGATTATAACGGCAAATACTTTTTAAGCGCTTCCGTTAGACGTGACGGATCTTCTTCCTTCGAATCTGAAAGAAGATGGGGTAATTTTTATTCCCTTGGTGCTGCCTGGAGATTAGATCAGGAGGCATTTATCTCAAACATAGATTGGATCAATCAATTGAAACTTCGGGCCACATTTGGTCAGGTAGGAAATGATAATTTAGGGAACCGTGAGTGGTATTTATCACAACCACTATTTACGATTACCCAAAATGCAAACCAACCTGCAATTTTGTTTACTTCTCTTGGTAATGCAGCATTGCAGTGGGAGACAAGTGAAAGTTATGATGTAGCCCTGGAATTTGGCTTGTTTAAAAACTTTCTGGAGGGATCTATTGAATACTATAAACGGAATTCCACCGAGTTGTTGTTTTCAGTTCCCATTGCACCAAGCAATGGCCTAAATGAACTTGTTGATAATGTCGCGGATATGTACAATTCCGGAATCGAGTTGGGATTAACGGGACACCTGCTTAACAAAGGCGCTTTTAAATGGGACATGACGGTATTAGCTACGACATTGAAAAATGAGATTACCAGTTTGCCCACACCGTTTATTAATGGAAGTAAGCGGTGGGCAGAAGGTCGTTCCCGATTTGACTTCTTCTTATATGAAACGGCTGGCGTTGATCCTGCAACCGGAGATCAATTGTATTATCAATATGATACTGACGGGGAGCCAGTGCTTGGTGGAGATGGTGAACAACTGACAACAAATGATTGGTCTACTACACAAAGAGGTTATGTTGGAGCCTCTTCCGTACCGGATTTAATCGGTTCGGTTAGCAATAGGTTGCGCTATAAAGGGTTTGATCTTAACCTATTGATAACCTATGGAATAGGAGGTAAGGTTTTAGATAATGGTTATTCCGGTATGATGCACGCAGGAAACTACGGACGTTCATGGCATCCAGATATTCTAAATGCCTGGAGACAACCGGGTGATATTACCGATGTTCCAAGGTTGGAAAATGGAGATCAAACGTTGGTGCAAACACAATCCAGCAGATTTATCACCGATGCATCATTCTGGGCACTTCGTAATCTTAACCTCGGGTACAATTTTAGTCCAGCTATGCTCGATAAATTAGGCCTGGCGAGTTTAAGAGTATCTGTTACTGGTGAGAATTTATTTCTTAAAAGTAAGCGTGTTGGTTTAGACCCACAATTCAATTTGGCGGGTACAGGTAGTGGAAATGATTTCGTTCCTGGTCGGATTTTCTCACTTGGTTTGAATTTATCATTCTAGAACTTTAAAACATTAATCATGTCATATAAATCAATAACTTCTATTTTGGTGATTTTCATGCTGGCAGTTACTTCATGTCAGGATGAATTTCTTACGCGTACGCCAACCAATGCAATTTCTGCCAATGCTGCATTAGCTAGTGTAGAAAATATGCAACTGGTACTGAATGGTATTCACAGAGGTATGTTTTCCCAATCACAAACTATATTTCCGGGGGGCAATACCAACATAGCCAACGACCACTGGTTTGTACCTCAAGGCGATAATTTGACTGGAGGAATTATTCACTCTGCAAATGCCAATAATTTAGGTTGGCGGGATAATATGCAGTGGAATCATCATACTGTCCCTACTTCACTCAGTAATGAGATCATGTGGTATCACCGGTATAATATCATTTTACATGCAAACCTGTTAATTAATGGTATAGCAGAAAGCGATTTTGTTGGACCGGAAGTTCAGGAAATTCTGGGTCAGGCATATACCTACAGGGCTTTCGCTTACCTATCATTGGTTCAGCATTTCGCGCGTGGTTACCTGATTGGTAATCCCTCCTCAGATCCAGGAGTTCCTTTACTATTTGCTACGGAGCCTCCTTACACAAGCAAGCCAAGGTCGACTGTGCAGGAAATTTATGATCAGATAGGATTAGATTTGGATGCCGCAATTACAGCATTTGCCACCGGTACAGGTAGGACTGGGAGTGGCGCCTCAGCTAAAAGTCAATTGAATGAAAATGTTGCTCATGGATTAAAAGCTCGTTGGGCATTGTCAAAAGGAGATTGGGCGCAAGCCGCTTCATCTGCAGTTGCAGCAAGAGCAGGCTTTCCATTGATGAACGAGGCCGACTGGCTCTCCGGATTTAATTCCAATTCACTTTCCGAAGTGATTTGGGGAAGCAATGTAATAACCACTGAGACAACATTCTTTCGCTCTTATTTTTATTTGATTTGCAATACGTTTAATGGTAGCCAGAATCGTTCTAATCCGAAAATCGCTGATCGTAGAATAGTTGATGCCATTCCTGCTACCGACTTCAGAAGCAAAGCTTTTCTTCCGGATGCTCCCAACACGAATAACTCGGCTGCCAATGGTAAAGGTGGTTTTGCAAACAATACGAACCCATTGTATCCTACCACGGTGGAATGGAATGCGGCTATCGCTTCTATTAAAGCACAATATGGAATCACATCAGGCCACAACCTACATCCCTATATGAGTGTTAAACACCTACAGCAACTTCCTGGCACAATTGAGCCGGACGATATAATTTATATGCGCAGTGCTGAGATGTATCTGATAGAGGCAGAAGCCGAAGCCATGCAGGGAAATATTGGTCCGGCACAAACTGCACTTGCTGCCTTGGTAGATACGCGGGATACTGGTTTTGATGAGACCATTTACAATACGCAGCAGTTGCTGATGGATGAGATTAAGTTTCAACGCAGGGTAGAGCTTTGGGGTGAAGGATTTGGATATACGGATCATATCCGTTGGGATGAGGGAATTGATCACGCAGCAGATGGTGGTTCAGGCGCTTCACAAGTACTATATCAGAATGCCTATCAAGTAGAAAAGCCTTCTCTGAATAATGATTGGATTTTCAAAATACCGCAAGCAGAGATCAATGCCAATCCGAATTTGGGCGGATCGGATCAAAATTAAGCAAGATGCAATGGTAAATAAAAGGCTATCTCGAAAGTGAGATAGCCTTTTTTATTTGATGTCGTTCGCGGCATCTATCCCTACAACCGGGCAACTTCATGATCCATGGTAGAGATCATGATTTGGAAAGTTTTAAGAAACCACCTGGATGAGCAAAATATTCTCTCAACAAACGAACGAATTGTTCTTCATGCAACGGAAGCTCCCTTTTAATGGAGACCAGATACCAATTTTTTTTAAGGCCTTCGTCTGAACCTATGGACAGTAATTTAATTCTTGAATCAAGGTACGGCTGTATGGCCCATCGGGATAGGATAGCAACGCCCATGTTTTCGGCCGTCATGGTAATGATAGTCTCAGTCGAAGCGATGTGTAAGAAGCGATCAGGATTTAATTCGTTAGGGCTATGAGACTTTTCCAATACCTTGTGATGTTCGTGCTTAGGCGTATGGGTAAGTATCTTTTCATTGTCCAAATCACTAAGATTTATTGTTTCATGAGAAGCCAGGGGATGACTCGAGGATACTACAACCACCAGTTCGTCTTCAAATAACGGTATCGCTTGAAAACCTGGATCCTGAGGTTCATATACCATAATGGCAAAATCAACTTTCCGGTTTTGAAGATCTTCAATTGGGCGGGTGGGGTTTTCTGTAGTAATTTGAATATCTATGTTAGGGAATTGTTCGTTGTATATCCGAAGCATGGAAGGAAGCCAATAATAGGAAGTATAAGCTTCTAAGGATAGTCGGATTGTACCCAGTTCAGAATTTTTTACCATTCTAACAGTCTCGTTCATTTGCTCAATCCGATCCAGGATATCGTTGGCAAACTCCAAGATAATTTCACCCGTATCGCTAAGAATCAATTTGTTGTTTACGCGCGTGAAAATGGATACTCCATAACGGCTTTCTACTTCTTTCAGCTGATGACTGAGTGCAGATTGCGTTAAGCATAACTCTTCTGCTGCTTTGGTCATGCTGCCCAATCGCGAGATCGTAGAAATAAGTTTTAAATGACGTACCTCCATGGAATTTTCAACGCTGGTCATTAACACCTTGAACTATTTTTTGTTTCATGCTAATTATGCTGTTCCGTTATAACGCACTTATTCATCATGAGTTTCTATGTAGGCGGAATGGCTTACATAGTGAACTGCAAAGATAATAAGTTATATACTGACCGTGTAGTAGTCCATCTTTTTACGTTTACCCCAGACTGGGTGGTTTACCATCCATTCAAGAATTTTATAATTTTCTTCAAACAAGCATCCTAAGTAGCACACTTCCCAGCGAAGTCTCCAGGAGCGTTAGAATAAGCGAGGGCAAGGGACTCCGCGTATTGAGAAGCTTAACTTTTTCGTAATTTGTAACTTATTCCACTTCGCAGCGGAGTCTCCAGGAGCGTTGGAATGAATGGGGCAAGGGACTCCGCGTAATGAGAAACTTAACTTTTTTGTAATCATTGCTGTTCGACACGTTAGCAAAGCGATTGTCGAGCGCTAGATGTTATCGATTTCTAATGATCTGAATTTATACTTTAACATTGATTTCTACACACTAATATTCTGCCAAGTCTAAAAGACCTTGCGAACTCCATACAATCACTTCCCAGCGGAGTCTCCAGGAGCGTTGGATTGAGTGGGACGAGGGACTCCGCGTAACACTTCCCAGCGGAGTCTCCGGGAGCGTTGGAATGAACGCGGGCAAAGGACTCCGCATAATAAGAAACTTAGCTTTTTTGTAATTTGTAACCTATGAGTACAAAGCGACAAATCGTTGAGTCTTCCGGTATTTATTTCATCACTATTACCTGTTATGAATGGTTATCGCTGTTTGAGATCACTAACGGGTATTACATTGTATACAAATGGTTTGATTATTTGAAACAACAAGGACACTACATAACCGGATATGTTATCATGCCTAATCATCTGCATGCGTTAATAGCATTTAAGTAAAGTGTTAAATCAATTAATTCAATAATAGGTAATGGTAAACGTTTTATGGCGTATGAGATTGTAAAACGATTAGAGCTAGCGACAGATAGAGATACTCTTAACAAGCTTAAGGAAGGAGTAAGTAGTCGTGATTGCAAGCGTGGTAAATTACATGAGGTGTTTCAACCATCATTTGATTGGAAGGAGTGCAGAAGTACAAGATTCATTAATCAAAAACTAAGCTATATGCATGATAACCCTTGCCGGGGCAAGTGGAACCTTGTAGGTAGCCCGGTGGAATACAAACATAGCTCTGCAGGATTTTATATGATGGGGGAACAAGGTGTTTACGCAATTGATCATGTTGGTTTAATGGACGATGTTGATTTGAATAGCCGTTAAAAAAGATTCATAAAGCGGAGTCCCGAGGCGGAGACTCCGCTTGGAAATGTGGTTATAAAGTAAACACCTTCTTGATCGCTGATACTATAGCTATGAGCCATAGACAAATATAAATAGGGTATGTGTGGGATTAAAAATCCCTTTTATCTGTAGTTCGACAATCACTGCGTTAACTTGTCGAACAGCCAAAATTCTATCCCTTCACATAAGAAAGTTTTTCCGACACTTTTCCATCCCGTACTTTAAACACATCCACACCGCGCAGATGCCACGGTTTTCCTTCCTTTGTTTTATGATAGATCCAACGTACCACACAGCGGTCACCGGCAACAATCATATCTTCGACTACGAAGCGCGCATCCAGATTGGCAGCAAAGAATTTTTGCCAGTAGGCGCGCACCTCAACTGCGCCCACCAGCCGGGCGCCATCGGGTGTCGGGTTGGTGTTCTCAAAGATGCAATCAGAGGTCATCATGTTCATTACACCATCCACGTCATGGCGGTTGAAGGCCTCGTTAAACCGTTCAATTACTGCCCGGGTAGAGTCAGGGTTGATGCTGGGATTCATAGCGGATGCACTATAAGTTAAGAAAATAGCGAAACAAATGGAAAGCTTCATATCGTGTGGGATTTTTCAACTAGTGAATTTAATGATTATTCCTTGTTGTTGGTCGCCCGACCAATTCCCATCTTTATCACGTTGCCAAAACTCAATCAATACTCGCATGAGCCTGATTTTAGGTAAATCCGATCCCCAAGGGGCACAAGGTCGCAATACAACATCGATGTTTCTATCGAGGTTAACATAGCTTTGGACGAGCCCTTCCATAATCATCATAGAAAGTTTTAGCGCGGGCTCAACAATCATCAAATTTTTTTGCCAATCAGGGCACCTCTTTACCATCCTTACACAAAAGCAAAGTTCTGTACGTGTATTTCGTTATTTTTTCGTCTTATCAATAAGCGCACAAAACTAATTTCACATTAACGCACGTACCATGAGTTCTAAATCAGGCAGACGAAATTTTTTAAAGAAGAGTGTATTGGCCGGAGCCAGCATAGCCGTACCGTACTTCATTCCCGCTAATGTATTAGCCCGACCGGGCATACGGGCAGGAGCTAACGATAAAGTAATTTTGGGTGGCATTGGCGTAGGCAACCGGTTTGGCGGTGCAAGCCCGGGTGCCGGTTCCCTGGCGGGATCTTTTGCAAGTCTTACTGGAGTTGAGTTTGGCGCAATGGCCGATGCGGATCTTAACCGCGCGAAAGCGAAAGCCGCGCAGGCAGGTAGCAAGGTAGATGCGTATCAGGACTACCGGAAAATTCTGGAACGTTCCGATATCGATGCGGTTATTGTAGCCAGCCCCGATCACTGGCATGCCCAACACAGTATTGAAGCCGCCATGGCCGGTAAAGATATCTATTGCGAAAAGGCACTCACCTTAACGGTGGAAGAAGGCAGAGCCATGGTGAATGCAGTACGAAAACACAAACGCATTTTGCAAACCGGCTCACAGCAACGCTCGTGGCCCGGAAACCCGGCACGAGGCGGAAAGAAAAATGACTTTCCTTTTTACAGAGGGATGATGCTAATCCGCAACGGATACCTCGGCAAAATAAATAAAGTGGTGGGTGTAAACTTTGCCGGAGCATGGGAAAATGCACTTCCGGCTCAACCCGTTCCTGCAGGGGTAGACTGGGACAAATGGATGGGACCTGTTGAACCACATCCATTCAATGCAAATATTAAAGAGAGCCGATCGAAGCCGGGCTGGTTGTCTATTAAAGATTTTTGTGGTGGGGAGATTTGTGGCTGGGGCGCGCATGATTTAGACCAGGTGCAATGGGCGCTGGGTATGGACGAAAGCGGCCCGGAAGAAGTGTGGGTAGAAGGCACACCTTACAAACCGTGGATTGCAAAATCCGATTCTTCGGTTGGCAGGTTCTTCGGTGCGAAAGAAACCATTATGCACTATACGTATCCCGGAGGCATTCACTTGGAGCTCTCTGAAAATGCTGACCCCAATGGAGGCGCGTTGTTTATTGGTGATAAGGGTAGAATTAAATTTGACCGCAATGGGATCATTGAAATCAGTGATGAGTCGTGGTTAGACATACCGTTTGAAAAAATGAAAGTTCAGGTGCCGAAGATTACAAACCATTCTCAAAACTTTATTGATTGCATTAAGAGCCGCGAGAAGCCGATAGCCGATGTAGAAATTGGTCACCGCTCCGCTACAGTGGGGCATCTTGGTAACATCGCCCGCTGGGTGAGTGAAAGAACCCAGGAAGTTGGCGTGAAAATGAAGTGGGATTCTAAAGCCGAGAAATTTACGAATAGCGAATGGGGCAATCATTACTTAAGTCGTCCCCGAAGAGCAGGCTATAGTTTGAAAAGCTGATCTCAGTAATCATAATAGAAATGCCGGGTGTGTCCGGCATTTTTTATTTCAGAATGGCGATATGACTGGAAGATAGCAGCCAACCCACAATAAGCAAACAATCTTCATTATCTGCTAAACTCATATTATCTGCTTATCAACATCACCTCTCGCATCAACCGATGCGCAAAAAACATTGCTAAAATATTTACTTCATCTACAGATAATTTGAGATCGCGAGTCTCGTGCATCGCCTGCGATGAACTGCTTCGATATGAATGTATAAGCCAATATATTTTAATTGAGTTGAGGTGGTACTATCAGATCATTGTGAAGGAGAGACGTTGCTTGACAAAAGTAGAAGCCTTGCATTCACTTCTTACTTTCTTTTGCTTACCCAAAAGAAAGTAATCCCGCTTATGCGGGACTAACCGCCTTGCCACCGCTCATGCCCCAAGTGAGCCGCTCTATTCGTGCACGTCCGAGCGCGGTAACAGACCTTACAATTACTCAGTTATTATTTATTAAATCTTCATTTGGAAACGTAAGCGCGTTGACCCGGCAAAAAAGCGGGGTGGTGCGATGGCTTGAGCGTGGAAGCATTTTTTTGTCTTGACCTTTTTGGTTCTTTTTGTGTCTAAGACAAAAAGAACGAAAGAAAGTAATGTTGATGAAATTTGATTTAATTGATTAAGCCGGTGATTGCAAAACCCAAATTACTTGCTCAACGTATCGAGCATCATCTTTCTCTTGCTGTTCGACAAGTTAGCAAAGCGATTGTCGAACCTACAATAACATCGATTTCTAATCGATCTGATATTCGAACCTAAGACAAGATTTCTAACGCGCTAATATTCCGCCAGATCCATTAGGTTTAATAATTCATTTGAAAAAGTGGAAACACGAATTATCTTTGCATCGCATTTCACCTCAAATCTAAAACTAAAAAAGAGGCCCCATGCTAAGTCCTAACCACCATATCCTCTAGCGACTACATCTGATCAGATGCGGTTCTGCTTTGGCCATACAGGTCAAAAATCAAAATAAAGTATAAACAACTAATAAAAATACGTGGTATGGACACGCATGATTATGATTATTGGGTTCAGTTTACCCGACTTCGATCCAAGCGTGATCGAAAAAAAGCACAGAAGGAAGATGAAGACAAACAACTGATTAGAAGGCACAAAGAGGAACTTGCTCTGAGAAATCAGCTACGTAGCATTGAATGGACGGAGCTTAAACCTCCAGTTCAAAGGGGTTTTATCCGATTTTATGTACTACGAGATGACGTAGCGCGTACAAAGCAGGCCGCCTTCTTTCGCGCTATTCTTGAAAAGATTAACACTACACAGTGGAGTTATCGGAAAGACTTCTTGAAAAAGCGCAGGCGTTTAGGCAAAAAAGTGTATGCGGTGCGCGAGCAATGTTTGAAGGATATCGAATCAAGAGATTTCTTTGGTAAGAAATTCACCGAACAGGAAAGACTTTGCTTTGAGGAAACATTAGTTCATTCCAGAAAAAGCAAAGTCCCTGATAAGGTCTATCGGTTTTCTGAGTCATGGAGATTTGTATTAAAAGTACAGCCGAACATGATCACGAGAATTCAGGTAAAAAATCTTGATCTTGAGCGGCAAATGGCAGAAATGGATTGTTTCTTTGATCATGAAAGAAGATTGCGACTATGGAGGTTGCAATTCGGAAGTAACCGATGGAGTTGGGATTCAAGACCTAATGGCAAATACAAAGATTCATTTCGGAATAAATCCTTTGCTTCGGTACTTGACGAACACTGGCCTGAACCAAACTTTACAGTAGTAACAAACCCTCGGCAAGACCGGGGGTTTTGTTTTTTCTTCCTAAGAGTTTTATCCTTAGTTTTTACGGGCCGCCTGACCCGCAGCGTGGAAATGGTCTAACAGTAAGCGTGAATAATTCGGAACTTGTTGGTCAGCGACCAACAAGAACAAAAAGGGCATTTTCTATTTCAGAGTCTTTGCTGTTCGACAAGTTAGCAAAGCGATTGTCGAACCTACAATAACATCGATTTCTAATCGATCTGATAACTGATATTCCAACCTAAGAAGATAAGTTTGATTTCGTAAACCCCATCAACGTCACCCGTCTCGGGGACGTTGATGTTGATGATTCAAGACTTTTTGCTTCTTCCAGCCCGGGACGCTACTTTTAATATCGCATGTCGCTACATGATGGAAATCGGGACCCAGGTGAAGTATACTTCTGCACAATAACATGTTTTAAATGGCTTAACCTCTTTCAGGAGGCCGACTGTTACGCTTCAGTTTATCGATGGTTCAACCACTTAAAGAATGACGCGTGTTACGTTTTAGGGTACGTGATTATGCCCAACCATCTGCATGTGTTGTTGTATCCCACAAAGGTCGAAAAGCCGTTAAGTAACTTGGTTGGTGAAGGCAAGCGGTTTATGGCTTATGATATTGTTAACCACCTTAAGCGACAAGGTAAAGATGATCTTCTAGGAGTACTTCATGAAGGCGTAGCACCCGAAGAAATAAAAAAGGGTAAACGCCATCAAGTGTTTCGGCTTTCTTTTGATGCGCGGAAGTGCTATAATGAAAAAATAATTGAACAAAAATTAACGTACATTCATCATAACCCCGCGTGGGAAGTGGATGTTGGCCGAGGATTTTACGAAATATCAACATTCAAGCGCTAGCTTTTATGAGCTCGGAGAGCAAGGGCACTTTTCTGTTTTTCACTATAAAGATATTAGTGTTTAGTAAGGCTCAGCGTGCCCGAGGCGGGTGACGCTGAGGGGGAGAAACTATTTGGATAAATAATAGAAATCTTTACCTTATGAAGAAATTCAATTTCTAACTCAACTCTATTGCTTTAAAGCAAGTTTGACTAGTCTTTAATTTCTCAAATTTAATAATGGCAAAAACCATTACCAAAACTGACACTACCGCTGCCGATACTTCGATTGGTTTTGATTATCAGTTTTATTATTTCTTTTATCTCATTTTGGAATTGCGCCATGAAGAATCGATTGGCCTTGAAGTGAAGGACGATGTACACGTTGAATTTGCAGACGGACGAACACTCTTTATTCAAACTAAGCATTCAGTTCAATCTAGGGCTGATGGCGAAATAATTAATTTAACCGAACGTGATGTAGACCTCTGGAAGACCCTTTCCATTTGGGCGAACGCAATAAATTCGGAGAGTGATAAGAAAGCCTTTGTTCAAAAAAGCAGGTTCCAGCTTATTACAAACAAGAGCAACGCCAGCAATCCTTTCATAGCTAAGGTAGTAAAGACCCAGGTAGGTGATAATTCCATAGAGGACTTCATGATCTACGTTAAGTCGCTTTTAGATAAAACTTCAGATTTAGCAATTAAGGGCTATATGAAGGCATTCTTAAAGGTGCCGAAGACGATCCTTCAAATATTTATTGGAAATCTCCAGTTTGACTTAAGAGAAGACAATCTGATTGACAGAATAAAAACAAGATTGCTTGAGAAGATTCATATATCTGAGAAAATAAATGATGTATATGACTCCCTACATTCTGCACTGCGAGATCATAACTATTTAAAAGTAAAAAAAGGAGAATCCATTACGATAAGTTTTGATGAATTTAATAAAAAGTTTAAAAATTGCTTTAAGGCTGGTTTAAGCACAAAGTTACCAATACGCGAAGTTCACATTACCATTCCTGAGGACCCAAGCAAACAAATATTTGTGAAACAACTAATTGACATTGGAGATTTACTGCCAAGTGAGAAAGAAAGAATGATTGAGCTGACAACTCATCTGTTAAAGTTATACAATAATTTAAAAGAATGGGAAGCGGCAGATGGTCTATTACCTTCGACAAAAAGCAGATTCAATAAAAACACTATATTGATTTGGACCAATTCATTTAGAAGCTCATATAGGGAAGTTGTTGAAAAATTTAGCAATGGGACGAGTATAGCAGATATGGAGGAGGAGATTAAAAGAAAGGCACTTGAATGTTTAGACGAAATGCGTAAGCAAATTCTCACTATAGATGATACGCAACTGGACACGGAATTGAGTAATGGCCAATTCTATTTGCTTACTGAAGAGAAGAGTATTGGGTGGCATTTTGAATGGGAAAAACGGTATAAATGATTTGAAAAACTTTTCCTACATACACAACAATGAGGCACTGAGTGCAGTTGCCATTGCACATTTCATGAGCGTTCATCGATCAATTGAAATACCTAAGCTACTTTTAGTTCTTCCCTTTGTGCTTCACGAGCCAACCGTAAGACAGTTAAAAAAACAGATCACATAAGCGAAGCTTGGAAGAATTTATCATTAAGAACGTTGACTGTATCATCAATTTTAATTCACGATTTGAAGACTACCTACCGCTAACAATAAACTCAATTACAATTCTTCGAGAAATCGGCTTAATAAATATTGACAGGCACAATATTTCATTTAACAATGCCGGTCCTGAACTAAAATCTTTAACCGGTAAAAATCTTGGCAGTCGGATTCAAGATATTTTTAAGGCAAATGAATTTCTAAGTGATTTAATGAAAGTGGAAAAAGTGAATTCGTTTTATTTAAAGTTAAGAATAGCGCTATGAAGTTTTACATCACCGAGATTAGACTTTGGTTTAATAATGGACATAAACCGAGAATATTGACATTCTTACCCAACAAGATAAATGTAATCACTGGCGAAAAAAGTACGGGAAAGTCCAGCACTTTGTCCATTATAGACTATTGCCTTTTGTCAAGCAGGGTGCGAGTTGTCCAAAAAATAATCAACGATAGCGTTTCCTGGTATGGGCTCACTTTTTCTATCAATGATAAACACTTTGTAATAGTAAGAAGAGCCCCAGTGGGGAACACAGTCTCTAAGGATGTATACTTTTCGAGCAATGGCGAGATACCTGAGTCACCTACTGCCAACATTGGGATTGATAAGCTAAAAAGCATTATTGAAGCTGAGTTTTCCATTGACGAAAATTTAGTAGTTCCATATGGAGGAAAAAAAATCGCTGCCGGGTCTAAAATTTCATTTAGGTATTTTTTACTTTTTAATACCCTTTCTGAAGATACAATTGCGCATACTAATGTTTTTTTTGATTATGAATTGTACGATAGCGAGAAATACAGAGAGGCATTAAACAGAATTTTCTTTTTGGCTCTGGGAGTTGATGACGCAAGTAACATTCTGGTAAAAGAAAAGATTGTAGCCCTCGAAGCGGAAATTGATAAAATAGAAAAGAAAGAGAAATTAGTTCAAAAAGAGGAAAGACTTTTCAATGAGAAAATCATTGAGTTATTAATCAAAGCTCAAGAGTATGATCTGATAGAAAGGAGCTTGATGCTTCCTGAGGAAGCTTATAAAAGACTTTCATCGCTTATCACTCAATTCCGACCTGCTACTTATTCAAATAATCTAAAGCAGGTAGAGGATTTGAATAAGCGCAAACGAACAATCTGGAGGAAAGTAAGAAATCTTGAACATTTTGATATTGAATATAATACTTATCGGGAAAATCTTAAGCGCGACTATGATAGCCTTCTGCCTATCGAATATTTAAAAGCGAATTTTAGCGAACTAATCCCCACTTTGGAGGTAAAAAGTTTTCTTAGTTCTATCGAGGAATCATTGATAAAAATTAGAAAAGAGATAACCAATAAAAAAACAATATCAACGAATGTACGGACCGAAATTGCAGAACTTAAAAGAGAGTTGGCCAACATTGAGAAATCGCTTAATGGACTCCCAACGAATACAAGAGACTTTACTGACGAAGTAGGCAAATTCATTTTTATTGGGGAGTTGAAGTCTCAATTAGCTTTCTATCATGATAAATGGAATATTTTAGAGGAGTTGCCAAGGAGAGATTTACTAGAGGCTCAAATTGAGGAGTTACAAGTAATATTAAAGGATACCAATGAGAAAAGGCGGAATATTCTTGGCGTTTTGGAACTTGTGATTCAGAAATATTTTGATTCGACTCACTCTATGGGCGTTTACCAATCATACAAAGTATATTTTGATGAAGCGACAAAAATATTAAAGCTGAGGGATCCGAAAGAAATACTATCGGCATCGAATATTGGAAGCAAATCCAATTATATGTTTTTGCATCTGTGTCTTTTCTTCGGACTTCATGAACATTTTATTGCACAGAAACAGCCTTATGTACCTCAGTTTTTATTGTTGGATCAACCAAGTCAGCCGTATTTGGAAAAATCAACTTTGAATTCAGCAACAGGTGAAGTTTCGGATGATGATGATCGGGAGACCATTAAGGATGCATTTGCGCTTCTAAATAAATTTATTGACAATATTATCAAAGAACAGAAGAATTCATTTCAAATGATTCTGCTTGAGCATGCGTCTAGTCAATATTGGGAAAACCCATTATTGGAACATTTTCATTTAGTCGAAGAGTATAGGAATGGAAATGCTCTAATTCCTAAAGAGGCTATTGCTCCTGTGGAGGGAAATCATAATGGTGATTTGATTTCATAATTTTTCTACTACTGCTAAATCCCCAACAAAGCCACCGCCTCGGTCTCTGTCGGCTTATCTGCTTACTTGCCAATATTATTTCAATCTTACCGGAAGTTTTGGAAGTTTGAATAGGGTGCTATTAACTTTTAGCGCTATTCATCCCGCATCACATCAATGGGGTTGGTCAATGCCGTCTTAATGGACTGCACAGAAATTACACTGATAGAAAGCATAAGCATGGCGACTGAAGGAATTAAGAACATCCAAAGGCTCAACTCCGTTCGGTAAGGAAACCGGGTGAGGTAGTCTTGCATCAAATAGAAAGCGATGGGCAAGCCTATGAGGACGGCATACATCACCAGTTTTATAAAATCACGACACAGCATTAATACAAGCCGACCCAACGTGGCTCCAAATATTTTTCGGATGCTGATTTCCCGTGTTCGTCTTTGTGTGTTAAACATAGCAAGCCCGAACAAACCAATGGAAGAAATAGTAAGTGCTAAGGCAGTAAACCAATTGGTAAGGGTGGCTGTCATTATTTCGGTACGGTACATCCGCTCAAACTGGCCATCTAAAAAACGGTGCCGCATCGGAAAATCTGAAACGGTCCCCCATGCCCTTGTTGGTGTTCTTCACTATAGTCGTAAACTTTAGGTACGAACGCGTAAGAGAACAATACATTCTGTTAGCAGGAATTAATACTTCATCCCTAAAGGGATTTTTATAAGGATACTGTTGTCTATTACCAATATTTCATCCCTAACGGGACTGGAAGGTGTCTTTATACTTGAGTCCCGTTAGGGACGACATGTTGGTAAATAATATAGACGAGTAATTCCCCGCAGAGTCACTCTGTTCCTGCCAGCCTATATCTGCTCGCTAGCAACTATTGTTTCAATCTTACGAGTTGTCTTTTTACCAGAGGTTTACTTGTTTAGTGGTTTCTGATATTAGAAGTATTTTAAAAACTATACTCTGGCTTAGACTCCAATGAACTTGTTTTAACTGTAATACCATTTAACCATGTTGGGCGCTTAATGTCCTTGCCTTCCAGTAATTGCTTTTGCCATTCTTCATCGGACAGAGGTTGACCATTGTTAAATTCATAGTAACTGAACACAGCTCCTTTGGTGAGGTAGGGTTTCCCGTTAATTTCAGTTATTACATAAATCTCATCCACCATACCCACGGCTTCTTCCAGGTACTCGCCATTGTATTGATATACATCAGCAACAAGAGCAACCAATCGTTCCTTTTCAGGTAAATGATCAGAATCAAAAATGCGAAACGTGAGGTATTCAATTTGCCCGCCAAGCCAGTCTAAACTTTCAAATTCCTTTGCTGTAATAATTTCATTCGCTAATTCTTTTTCACTTACCGTTAGTAGCAGGGTTCCAATTTCCTTAAGCTCTGCATTTATTCTTTGAATGTTTTCGCCCAGTAAATTAAACTGCGTCAATTTCTTTTCCTGAAAGTCCACAAGTTCCAGCGCCTTTGTCCAAAAGGCTACATTGGGTTCTACATAACTTATATGTTGAGGGGGCGGGGGACCACCGCCTTCTCCCGCCTGGGCTGCATAAGGTTGTTCCGCATAAAGCAACATATCGTGTTTCAGTTCCGTCCACGCTGCCAATGAGGTACTAAGATTTTTTCGCTCCCAGGAGGGTGTTTTCATGAAAAGCGGATACTCGTCATTTATACTGTTAAGAGAATTGATTGCTTCAAATGTTTTAGTATAAATGTTCCTATCCCAGTCGCTATATCCTTCAAACTGACTTTTTAGTTTTGTTAATGAGTTGGTATATCCATCCCACTGCTTGTCTTCTTTGTACTCATTGATGAGAATGCGCTCGGCCTCTTTGTTTCCAAAGGTGGCAAATACATCCAGCCCTTTAGGGAATGGCCTGCGGGGCTTTGGTTGCAAAACATGAATGAGCTTACTTAATATCTCTGTATCAAACGTGTAACGTCCGGCAGTAAATAATATGGATGATTGGGAAAGTTCTTCATTCGTGGCTTTATCACCTCCTTGGGGTTTTATTTTATCCACATCAAGTGCAGCAAGTTTTTCTCTTAAGGATCTTAATTTAGTAGGATCATTCAGGAGGGCAGGGTCTTTAGCTTCCTCAGGTTGAATCAAATTAATAAGATGAGCAATCGATACGTTATCTTCATCGCCCACAATAAATTTCATGGCTTCATTAAATGTTTTAAAAGATTGAAGTTGCTGCGCTGAGTTTTTGATATAGGCAGCCAGTAAAACAGCGGACAAAAAGCGCTCATCATCCTTAATATAGATCGGGGCTGTATTTAGCCATTTAACGCAGCGAAAATAATTTTCAAGCTCCGGTGTTTTTGTATAGTTACCTCTTGGTTTAAACTGCGAATATTGCAGAACGGTGCTTTTCAGAAATTCAGATCCGGTTCCGCTGGCACTCATGATCCTTTCCGTTTCTTCCGTATAGAAACGCTGTTGCTCATCAGAAACAAGTTTTGGGTTGCCCGAAATAAGGGTGTAGCCAATTGCCAAATAGGTGGTGGTCCATTGAGCAGCCTTTTTTAATTGTGCATCGTTCGCTTTCTTTTCAAACTCAAGTGACTGCTGAAGCGTGTTATTCAAGAGTTCTGTTAAGAGTGGAATAAATTTGTCTTCTTCAATTTTTTGCAGGATTGAACTGAAATGCTTGTGTAATACTTGCAGATAAATATCGGTAGTAATAAAGTTGGGAATATACTGGTAATGGTTTTCGTCATACACGTGGAATAATTGATGATGTTGAGCAGGAACTATGGCAAAATTGTTTTTTGAAAGTGACTGAGTTAGCTCGGATGGAATTTCTTTAAACTGCATTTGATTATATACATGATCCATGCTGATCATGCTATAGTTTCCAGACTTTATGTATCGTTCACTCTTTAATTCGTTCTCGCGTGCGATTACTTTATTGACAAACTCTTGTTCCTGGTTATTGAGTTGAGCTTTGAATTCAGGCGCATCAAAAATAGGCTGGTACCATGTAAACTGATTAAAATATCCTCTTAGCACAGCATCTTCAAACAGGTGTCCGTTTCGGGCAAATATTTCGTTACGCAACAACCAGAGTTCTACGACTGACTTCTTCGAAATATCAATAGAGTAATCAAATACAGGCGGAACGATTCTTTGCGGATACCATTCCTTGATGTGGTCGAGTTGATAATAAGTCGCCAAGGAAGATTTGTCCTCAGAGACTTCATAGGGTAGGGAAGAAGCTTCTTGACCTGGCTTTTCATCACTCTTCTTTGAAGAACAATCCGTCAAACATATTGACAATACACAGAGTAGTAAAAAACTAATTCGCCTGGTTAAGTATTTGTAGCGCTTCATTAAAAGAGATTTCATTATGTGTATAGTTTCTGAGTGTTAAACCAAAGCTCTCCCAGTAGTAGTCACCTATGGCGTAGGTATCCTTTGAAGTTCTTTCCATCGTTTGAACGATGCCGTTATCAAGACTTCTGAAATTAACCAATTCCTGACATACTTTTGACCCAAGCCAAAGCGGCCGTAATTGCCCATTGTCGATGCGCAAGATGAAGAGTCTCTTTTTTTCTTGGGGGTCAAACCTCGTTGACTTTGTCAAACCAATAAGTATTTCTGTCCTGCCATCACGGTCTACATCGGCAGTATCAAGCTGATAGGGGACATGCCTGAATATGGTTTGATCGACCGTATGGTCAGTAGAATCTTTCAAGAGCACTTTAAACCCCTGTGTACTTGTTAACTTTTGAAAGTGAACCGTTCCGGAAAAGAATTTATCCTTGATTGGATATGAATGGGGATCAGGTAAGTATGTAGTTTCTTTGCTACAACCAATAAGGATGAAAAGTAAAAGGAGGTAAATCCTCACAGATTGGATATATTTTAACTAAAAGTAATAATACTATTTAAATTTTTAGTCAGGTGACCTTAGGCAATGAATCCCGAATTACTTTTCTTCCTGGAATCACCGCCTCGGTCTCTGTCGTACTCAGCTCCACAGCAAAGAAGAGAGTCTTAAGTTCCGCGTAGGAGGGGGGCGCCCTACTCCAATATGCTAGCCAAAGCATTACAAACAACACCGTACCATCACAACCTTGCACCAAACAATCACAAGTCAGCACCGGCTGATCACTTGGAGCACCGTACCCATCACAGGTTCGCATCGATCCATCGCAGGGGAGCATCGGCAGGTTACTTAGAGCACCGTACCAATCGCAACCTTGCACCAAACGATCACACCTCCGCACTGGCAGTTTACTTAGTGCACCGTACTCATCACATGTCTGCATCGGACCATTGCGCGGAGCACCGTACTCATTACACGTTCACACCGTACAAATGCACGTTGGCACCACTATATAGATTTTCATTAGAAGTTATTACAAAGAACCTGCGCACCACAAAAAGTTACTTGCAAACGTGCCAGTAGGTTGCATGTTACACAAACTGGTAACTATATAGTTTTCAAAAATTCTTTGCAAAAGCATAACCCGCTTGCAGCAACCGCGTGTATGTGCGTATAAACATAAACGCACAGTGTTATGTCACATGTAAAAAACATGCAAGCCTTTGGGAAGCTCACGGGCATCTGCACCGGGTTAGGAGGAACCTATAACCCCGGACAACAAAACCTTCAGGTGAATGTGATGGCCACCTTAATGACCATCGCACAACAAAGCTGGAACGAAGTGAAAGAAGCACAAGCTGCTTACGACCTCGCCACCAACCAACGCGAACTCGGCTTTCGTAAGGTACAAAAACTGAGTGCAAGTGTGTATGGCATGCTGAAAGCATTGGGAACTAATCCCTTGTTATTGGCCGATGCCTTAAACAGCAAGCGCAGAATCTGGGGTGCACGCATTTCAAAACCACCGGCAGTCGAGGTAGAAAAACCAGGCGCAGAAAAAGGGGAGTCACGGCCATCGTACAGTCATAGTTATATGACGATCGCTGAGTACTTTGATAAGCTGGTAAAGACTGCGGTCTCCGAGCCAAGGTACAGTCCCAACGAACCCGAGCTTGCGATTTCAAATTTGCAGCATCTGCGCACCGAGTTGTTTGCACTCAACCAGGCTGTGACCGAAGCAGAAATCAGATTGGAAGAAGCGCGTATTAAACGCAACACCGTTTACTACATTGCTCCGGATAATTTGGTGGATACGGCTACTGCGGTAAAAACCTACGTGCGCAGCGCGTTTGGATTCCAGAGTCCGCAGCATCTTCAGGTTCAAAAACTTCGTTTCACTAAACCCAGGCTGTGATGCTGCATCGTGTTAATTGAAAACCTCTGTGGTCAGACTGCAGAGGTTTTTTTATGGGTAACGTATCGCTTAGGAAGTTTCAAAGCCTTTGATCTATAAAACGTTGGCTGAACAAGCTTAAGATAGTGATAGCTATCGGGAAGTAGGGAAGCATGGACTGCGCAATTAGTGCTAGTTCTTAAATGGAGTATTACCAACTTTCAACAGTAATAGTCTCAACATGAGCGAAGTGTTTATCTCTTGTAGCTAAAGTAAGTTTATGTTGTTCTGCTAGCGCTGCAATCCAAATATCATTTTCTGGTATTGGAGTTCCTTTAATCTTTAAATGGCTTTTTACTTTTCCGTAAAATCGTGCAGTATCGGTATCGCATTCAAGTACAAGAGAAGCTTCTGCTAATTCTTCAATCTTTTTCTTGTTTTCTTCTTTCCTTGTTGATTGCTCAGCGCCATAAAATAATTCACCTATTACAATGCTGGGGATAAAGACACTACCTGATAGTGATTTGATTTTTTCCGTAATGGATAATTCATTTGCAAAAAGACCGATTACAATGTTCGTATCGAGAAGGTAATCTTTACCATTCATTTTTATCGATGTTTTCACAACCAGCTTCTATAGCTGAACTGATTTCATGAACATCCTTTGGATTTAGGCTACCAGCAAATTGAAGGAGACCACTGCGCTGGTTATTGCTCTTAGTTCTTTTCAATAATGCCTTAACATATGATATAACTTTGTCTTGCTGCTCTTTGCTTAACAGGTCAAGACCTCTAAGAAATTCTCTTTCGAATGTTTTTGATGCCATTTTGATAAGGATTATCACAAATATACAGTTTTATCACGTTTTTGGTTTCATAGATTCAGTCTAATGAAAGGATACTGGCTGCTTCTAAAAATTGCAATATTCTTGAAATCAGATTGGAAGAAGCGCATATTAAAAGTAACACCCGTTTACTGCATTGCTCTGGATAATTTGTTGGATACGGCTACTGCAGTAAGACGTACGTGCGCAGCGCGTTTGGATTTCAGGGTTCGCCCACGCTTCACCTTAAGCGATTTTATGCTTGTTTTACTATCTTTATGAATAAGATTAACATTATATAACATGGCATCCGCTACTGATATTCGAAATAAGATTATTCCATGGGTCATTTCAGTTTATTTTAGAAACCATAATCTATTGTGCGGGTCAGATCTTGATGGCTATCGGATTCGGCTTTATAAGATAAATCACTTTGTTACAACTTCAAGCTATTGGTGCATTTGGACCCAATAGCCACAGATCGCAATCCAGAGTAAAGTTATATAATTTATATTATGTTAAGTAGTATATATTGAAATATTACACCGTTAAGCCATTCCCGCGGTAACTAGTCATAAAAAAAGGAAGCCCCCTATTTAGGAGCTTCCATATAACCTGGCAGTATCTCTTAAATACTACTTCAGAAATTCAACTTTAAATTCTACCCTTCTGTTTCGGGTTCTACCGGCTGCGGTCTTGTTTGTATCTACAGGCTCCGATTCGCCAAACCCATTAGACGAAATTCTCAACGGATCTATTCCTTTACCAATCATATACCTGGCAACTGCATCCGCACGATTTTTCGACAGCGTCATGTTTGTTTCATCACTTCCCTGGTCGTCTGTATGCCCACCAATAATCATCTTATATCCTGGGTTATCAACCATCACTTTTACAATGGCATCCATAATTGGAAACGACACGGGCTTAATAACTGCCTTGCCACTTTCAAATTGAATACCTTGCAACGCCTTTTGGAACAGTTGTTTTACTTCGGGTTGTATTTCAGGACAACCGTTGTTTGCTTTCACGCCTGCCACATTCGGGCACATATCTTCTTCATCGTTAATTCCATCGCCATCAGTATCCGGAATGCACCCTTCTGCGTTTACTTTAATTCCACTCGGTGTATCGGCACATTTGTCCTTAGCATCTTCCACACCATCTCCATCGGTATCGGGGCAACCATTAAAAATATCCAGGCCTTTTATATTCGGACATTTATCTTCTGAATCCTGGATACCATCGTCATCACTATCCGGGCAACCAGCAAAGCGTGCCACACCTGGTACATCGGGACACTTGTCGTCTTTATCCGCAACCCCGTCACCGTCTCCATCCGGGCAGCGTTAAATTGTTCAAGCCCTGCAAGATTAGGACAGGTATCAAGATAATCTACCACTCCATCATTATCCGTATCCAACGGGCAGCCGCGCACATCCACACGTGCCTGCGAGGGTGTATCCGCACATTTGTCCTTTTTATCAGGCACACCATCTTTATCTGTGTCGGCTGGTTTCTTTAAAGCAAAAATCAACCCCATACTGTGCTGTAAATACAAATCATTATCACCTTTTGTGATTCCATCCCACCCGTCATACAAGGGAGCATTAATCGTGTTTGCTACTTCCAAACCTACCCGATCCGTTAATTGAAATAATATACCGGCACCCAACGCTACGTTGGCTTTGTATAATTTGTCTTCAATAGTGGCCGAGCTCAATTCAGTTTCCACCCTCGAGTTGATACGTGTTACACCTATCCCACCCATCAGAAACGGTGCGATGGCAGCATCTTCCTTAAAGATGTAGCCATTATTAAATTTATAGCGCAGCTTTAAGTTCAAGGCAAAAATATCTGCCGAAAGTCCGGCTGTTTGATCTGAATTGCGATAGACCATTCTGTTAAACGAAAATTTTTGCATCAGATTAAACGATGGATTGATATACTGTTGCAACGAAAGCGCTCCCCCCAGTTTTAAGTCATCGAATTGATAAAAATGATGTTTGTTTCCGTTGATGTCGCCATCATACTCGTTTACCGTAGCATGAAAACCGATAGCGCCACTTTGCGCGTGCGTGTGATAAACTCCTGCAGCCAAAAGAAAGACGATCAGCAGTTTCGTAAATTTTCTTATCATAAGTTAATTGATTATTGTACGAACAGGCACTGGCCAATAGTTGTACCATATCAAATAACTCGTTTAAAGGCGTGGTGGACGGAAAGGAGATTTGAATTCGATAAATTAACCTCACGCTTGTAGAGATTAATGCTCAACCAAGCGGCACGAATTCATTCAAGACTGACTCACAACAACGTGCATTTCATAGAAAGATCCTCTTAATCATTCAGGCCCTTCCCCTTCATAATATCAGGAATGGATTTTTCAATGCGCGCTTCACGTGTAGCCGCTTGCTTGGCAGACGAAAAAAATAACAGATAACCGCGTTGCCGCCCTGGTGTGAGCGCAGCAAATGCAGTCTTCAGTTTTGGAGTACTGGCCAATTTCCTTTTGAACTCCGCAGGCATCGGAAATTCTTTGGTCTTTTTAAGCGCCACCTTCAACCCTGCACGTTCTACTTCAATAGCTTCATAGATATAGCCCTTAATACTTCGCTCCAGTTTTACAATTTCATTCACGTTGGTAAACCGGATCTGACGGGCAGCCTGCACATGCTCAGACTGTTGTATCAGAATTTTGCGGGCATCTTTCAACAGCGCTCCTTTGAAAAACAGCAGCGCACAGTATTCTTTAAACACATGGATCAATACGATGTTTTTTGATTCATGCGTGTAGCACGGGCTACCCCATTTTAATTCTTCGGTGAGTCCACAGGCTAATACAACAGTTCGCAACTGTGTAATCTCCTCTCGCCACTTTCCCTTATCAAAATAGAAATCAACTTTTGGATTCATGGTTAATGCATTAACGCTTACACCCGAAGCATGCCTCGGAAACCTCGTGCCGCATAATATGACTCAGCTCCGTTGTGATACACGAACACCTGCCCGTAGCGATAATCGGCAAAGATGGCTCCGCCTAACTTTCGAATGGCATCAGGTGTTTTTATCCAACTCGAAGTCTTGGTATCAAACTTACCGAGTTTCTGTAGTTCACGATAATTCTCCTCAGTTAAAATATCAATCCCCATAGCAGCCGCTGCTTCCACCGCACTGTTCTTAGGTTTGTTTTCCTTGCGCGCTTGCAACGCTTCTTTATCATAACAAAAACTTCTGCGCCCGGCAGGGCTCTCCGTTGAGCAATCATAAAAAATATAGTCTCCATTTTTTTTATCATACCCTACTACATCGGGTTCACCGCCTGTGCTTTCCATTTCATTCAGTGACCACATTTTTGTTTTGCTCGCTTTTAATTTTGTTTGTACAGCATTCCAATCAATTCCTTTGTGGCGATTCATGTTCTTAGTAAAACGCTCTGTTAACTTAGCCAATAAGGCTTCACTTTGTTTGGCTGACAATTCTTTTTTCATATTCTATTGTTGACTAACACTATCAATTTTCTGTGGGCTGGTCTGAAACACCAAGATAACACAGTAAGTGCAAGTAATAAAGTGGGGACGAAAAATTCTGGTGCCTCCCCATTACTTAACAATATAAGTTGGTCATTCCGGGCAAGCTTACTGAATGGCTTTATATAATAGACTTTTTAGATGGATAATGACTGTGCATCAAAAAACTGGCGCGACCCGGAATCTCGATTTCAATTATTTACTTTCTTGAGATTGCGGGTCTCGTTTACATATACACTAAATTATTTCATGTGAGCACTCGCCCGCAATGACGGTCTTTATAACCAATGCACTCCAGTAAGTTGGTCATTCCAGGCAAACTTACTGAATGCATCTATGATAATAAGCTTTTGATTATATCTGAATTAAATCAGAAACCAGCGCGACCAGGAATCTCGGCTTCCATCATTTACTTTCAGTGAGATTGCGAGTCTCGATTGAGTAAATAGCTAACGTGCGCTTTGATTAAAGCTTGGCCGCGGCCGCAGCCTTCCGCATTTTCTCCAATCCGGTTTTGGCAATTGAAAGCGAGTCGTTTTTCCAATACTCAGGATTAAACAATTCCAGCGATAGAATTTTAATGCCGCCCATGTTAGCAAGGTCAGTCAGAATTCGGGTTAACGGTGCTACCCCATCGCCCGGATAAACACGGTCTTTATCTTTTTGCTCTTCGCGCGCAATGTTGCCCGGATAGTCATTCATGTGGATAACATCAATCACGTTGCCATTCACGAGTTTTAAACTTTCAAATCCCGAGTTACCCCGAAATAAATGATAAACATCAGGCAGAATTTTTACATCAGGATCATTCGCTGCAGCCGCAGCCATCAGCGCTTGCCCCATCGAATAAAAAACTGGCGATGAGCCCCAGAATTCCAATTGGGGCATTACTCCAGTCTGCCTTCCTAATTCCAGCAATTGTTTATAACGCTCCCCTACTTTTACCAGGTTCAAGGGTTCATCAGCCTTCACTCCTGCGGCAGGAGCAGCAATTCGTGTGCAGCCAAGCTCGGCCATTAGTTCCATCTCTTGCTTCATTTGTTCAAGCCCCGCTTTTCGTTGTTGTTCATCATCCACCATCCAGGGGGCAAAACCAATAGCATCGTAAACAACTAAATGACTATCCTCTACTAATTTCTTCAAGGCCTTCAACGATCCCCCTTTCGATTTGTATTCCTTTACATCCTGCACCCAAATTTCTACCCCTTCATATCCGGCTTGTGCAGCAATTTCAAGATACTTTTGAATACCGGATTTTTGTCCGCTGATGGTACTTGTGTTTAAACAATACTTGAACTTAAAGCTACTCTTGCTTTTTGTGTCTTCAGAAAATCCAATTTGTGGAATGGCTGCCAACCCGGTAGCAAGGCCAATGGTTTTAAGTAGTTCTCTTCTCTTCATAACAAGTATGAAGGTAGTTCAATTACTTTGAAAGTGACGTACCGGAAGGTGATAAAAAATTAATCAGTGGCCGTTGTTGCAACACTTCCGAAAAGCTTAAGTACTCGATGTAACTTAAATAAATTTCCTGCTTCAAACGGGCAGCCATTGTTTTTGATTTAATCAAATTACTTTGAAGTCTTACTGTGCTCATGGGATTACTGTCTTTAATTTGTTGAAGGGTTGTGGCCAACTCATCTACTTTTAAACTTTCCATCAACCTGGTTACATCGCGATAACGCTTGATCAAGCTCTCAATTTTTGCCTGTTGCATTTCCCGTCCGGCTTGTCGTTCGCTTTTAGCCTGTGTAAGTTCTCCTTCTGCTTCCAGGGCTTCTAATTTTCGTTTGGCCATATTGGCTTTGTTAGGATTGAAGACAGGAATGGTTACACCCAAGGAAACGCTCCAGGGTCTGCGGTTTTGATCAATCCTGAAATTTTCATACTTAGTTTGAAGATAGCCTACGTTAATGTTCGACTTTTCCAATTTCCATTCACTATTGAAAAGATCAATTTTCTTTTCACGATACGCCACCTCACCTGCTGCCGGGGTATGTGCCGCAATGCTGTCCACCACTTTATTAACCTGATCAATTGAGAGTACATCGGCTACAGACCAGGAAATGTTTTTCAGTCGGGCCTGCTCATACAAGGCCTCTACCCTTCTGCGTTGGTTATCAATTTCAAATCGAGTCTCTTCTACCTCGATAGATTTTTCCACCTGATCCAGTTTCAATTCAACATAATCTTTAGCATCAAAAAAAGCAGAGTTGCGTTGTGCTTCAAGAATTTGAATTAGCTTTTCAGTAGTTCGGGTATCCTCCTCTTTCAATTGTTTGATCTCTTCAAAGTAAAGCCAGCCGATAATCACCTGATAGCGCGCTTGGAGAGATTCTTTCAGCACCCGATCGCGATCAAGCTGCAACAACTCCTGATAGGTTTTAAAGTATTGATTGGTGTACTTCATTTCCCATGGGCTAGCCGGGTTTAATCGAAGGGCATAATCTTGCCGGGTTCGATCCAGTTGATTACTCTCGGTGCGAAACTCAAGTCTGCGGATAGGCGCTAACCGATATGGATTGGTATTCAGGTAATCATCTTGATTAGCGAAGGATTGCAGCGCTGGTTCATTCCAGGCAGCCAACAGAAAATCGTCCATGCTTACCTGGGCACTCACAAGATATGGCAGTAGCAAAAAGAATAAAGCCAATCGCTTCATCGAATCAACACTTTTTCTCCATTGGCCAGAAAATTATCCGGTGCGATCTCAATAAATACTTCTTGACCAAAAGCTTTCACCGCAGTCGACTTTTGTAAAATTTCGGGCAGTTCATTAACAGAACCATAGCCAATTACTTTACCGGCAACTGAGTTTCTACGTTGATCATACGATGAAATAGTAACAGATGCACCAATTGGATAACCATCGGTTTTTTTATTGACGAGGTAGGCAACCACAGTGGTGGGGCGCAGCGGGTTTATCTCCAGCAGTTGGGTAAACGCATCCACTTGTTCACCGGGCTTCACATATACATTTTTAACCACTCCACTGGCGCTGGCATACTTGTTCAGTTTACTTTTCTCATCATTTAACAATTTCAATTCACTTTCTTGTAGAATAATTTGATTTTCGAGTAAGTGTTGATCGGTCATCATCTCTTGCCGCACGTCTTTTATTTTAATATCGAGGGCCTGCACGTGTTTTTGTTTTTGTGCTTTGAGGGAGTTGATCTTTATGGTTTGTGGATTTTCGGAAGTTGGTTTTTGACCCGATACAAATTCACGTGTCAGCGTTTCGTTCATGTTCATTTCACTGGTAGTTTGCTGAATTTCAGCCTCCAATTCCTCCATCGCAATATCATTCTGTGCTTTCAGGTAAGCGATCTCGGCATCAGCAAGTTTAGTTTTCTCAGTACGCTCGCTCTTTAGCACCGAAATACGATTTTCAAGTTTGGCAATTTCAATTTCTAATGCCTGGCTTGTTAACTCTACCAACAAATCACCTTCTTTCACTTGCATGCCCGGCACCGTGTTAACCGATTTTACCAGGGCTGATTTCTCAGAATTGATTTTGTATTCTGTACTTTGGGCAATGCCTATAGAAGCCTCTCCACTTCCTTTAAAATATCGGCCACTGATGTAAAGCATCAGCACAAGAAGCACACCAATCAAAAGATAGAACCAATTTACTCTTTTCATGCGGATGTTACTTCGTTGGATGATAACCTGATCTGCTTCACTCCTTCCAATGTGCATAGCAACTTCATAAGCTCTTCTTTGCTGAGTGTCTTCTTAAGTGAAATAGCGTAGTGATAACGCAAAGCATTTTCTTTATTCACGCTCATAGCGATTACACGATGTTCGGAACAATACATTTCCAATACTTTTAGAACATCCGTCAATCGATCAGTTTCTTCCAATGTAAAAAACAGATGATTATGATGTGCAAAACTTTTAAAGGGTGAGACATGCAGCAAGAATGCAACCAGGCAAAACAAAATGGATCCCACAAATGAAATCGTGAATCCATACACACCAATAGCAAGCCCGGTGCTTAGGGCAGCAAACAGAAACAACACATCACGCGGATCATCAATACGGGTTCGAAACCGGATGATGGCCATCGCACCAAATACTCCCAGCCCGCGCGCCAGGCTATCCCCTATCGCCATCATCACTAATGTAGTAACCACGGCCCCTAGCACAAGCGATTGAAAGAAATTTTTAGCATAGTAATCTCCAGTAAACGTTAACTTATGTGTAATGGCAATAATCGAGGCCAACAAAAATGCCCACACAAATGAATAGGTGATATTAACCAATTGTGGATATTCATAAACAGGCTGATCAGGAAATAATTCAAACATGAAGTAAGTGTTTCAAGTTATTGATTCGAAGTTCCGGGGGTTGGTGTACTGAACGCTTTCCAGGTTGTGGCTCCGTCTGTTATTCTTCCCCATGAATTGTTTTGAGTTTGCGCCCCAAACGTGTAAGCATCTATTGTTCGGCCATCAAGATAAAATAATCCAACATCTTCACCGGCATTGCTCAACCCAAAGTTAAGATGCAAAGGACCTTGTTCTGTTGAATTGTCGGCCCATAAAATCAAATAACCTCCGGGCGCAATTGTGGTGAGTGATGGATTATCGGTTGGGATCTTGCTCTTGAAAGGATCACTTTTGCTATCCGATAGATACATGCCGCCAATGTTTACGGCTACATTTCCTTTGTTATAAATTTCTATCCAGTCATCAAACTCGTTAGTGCCACTTGAGTTATCCGGACAGCATGAAGCATTATCGGCCATAAATTCATTGATCACCAATTGTGGCAATACGTCCGTGTTCAAGAGATAATCATATACATTGTTGGGGGCGGAGGCCGGTTTAAGACTCGTCTTCCCATTTGTGCCGGCAACTTCAACGTAATATTCAACCTTACCCACCGCAGCGGATGCAGGAATTGAACCAGTATAAATAGCCCCCGAAAGAGTCATATTTATGACTGTATAAGAACCCCCGTTGAAGCGGTGAAATAATTTTACAGTATTGATGCCTTCGTTAGCATAAAGTTTCACAGAAACAGTTACAGCTTGATTAAGCGAAGGAACAATTGGCTGTCGAGTTACAGATTCAATGGCGGGTGCCTGACTGTTTCCATTTGAGGTGCCTTTGGTTGTATTTCCTGAAATGAAAAGATTGGAAGAGCCATCCGGATATCGGCCATACGACTGACCATTATCAAGTTTTGGAAACTCCACACGATCAATTAAAGTCCCTCCGGCATTTTCCAGATAAACAGTTTCGCCATCTGAAGAAAGCTTAAAGTTGGTATTGAGTCCCGTGCCTAAGTCATTGCATACTAATACTATAAATCCCTTAGCGGGAATGGTTGTTCCCGTGGGAAGTTTATACTTGGTAGCAGCGTTATCATAAATGAAGTAGCCGCTAATATCCTTGCTGGTTTCCAGATTGTTATAGAGTTCCACCCAATCCTCGCCTGAAGCATAAAGTTCGTTAATAAACAAGCCTTCTTCCACCACAGGTATAATGTCTTCCTCATCTTTTGGATCGCACGATGAAAAAATCAGAAATTCTGTTACCAGCAACAGACAAACCAACGCCTTCACAAGTCTTATCATAAAACAGCAGAAACAATTCCTTAAAGATAAGGTAATAATGGAAAATGCTTGCTGAAATTACAATTGGAAGCTAGAGAATTGCGAAGTTCAAGCTGATGTTAGCGACCAGTAAGTTAAACGATCAAATAAAATTTATCGGTTACTTGCCTGGCATACTCGGACGCACTTCGACTTTACTTGGCAAGGTGCGTGGATTCATGTTTAATAAATCAACAACAATCTGACCAATGTCTTCCGGCTGAATTTTCCAGGCATCCTGAGGCGAGGGTTGGTGACCATTAAAATTGGTAGCTACCGAACCGGGCATAACCGTTGAAACTTTTATCCCGTGTTTTCTTAAATCGAGCATGATGGCTTGGGTAAATCCTACCAATCCAAACTTGCTGGCGTTATAGGCTGCACCACCTTCAAAAAAGTTAGTACCCGCTAAACTGGCTATCGTAATGATATAGCCTTGCGATTTTTTTAACTCCGGGATTGCAGCTTTCACACCATTAAAAACTCCCGTCAAATTCGTATCAATGGTTTCATTCCATTGTTCTTGCGATAATGTTTCTATGGAACCAAAGTGACCAACTCCCGCATTGGCAATCAGCACATCCAGTCGATCCCATTTCTTGATGACCTGACTAACTACTTTTTGTTGCGCGGCCACATTGCGAACGTCCAGTTCAATTCCAATTGCCTCTCCTTTTCCTATTTTATTAAGTTGGGCAACTGCTTCATCGGCTGCTTTTTGGGTACGACTTGTAATCGCAACGCGTACATTATTTCGAACAAGCGCTTCTGCAATTCCAAATCCTATTCCTTTATTTCCTCCTGTTACCAGAGCTACTTTATTTTCAATCGAATGCATACGGTTTCTGTTTAGAATTATATAATCACAGAATGGATGTAAAGGTTCAGATAGGCAAATAACATTTTCAAATCAGGGTGTTTTCAACTTCGTTCGAAACGATTTTCTTACCTTTGCCGCCTATATTAAGAAAACAGCATGATTGCGGCCAATAACCTCACCCTTCAGTTCGGAAAACGAGTACTTTTTGATGAAGTAAACATAAAATTTACAGCAGGTAATTGCTATGGCGTAATAGGTGCCAACGGAGCAGGTAAATCTACCTTTTTAAAAATACTCTCAGGCGACATTGACCCCACCCGTGGAAAAGTAAACATCGACACGGGTAAGCGGATGGCCGTGCTTCGCCAAAATCACTACGAGTTTGATGAGGTGGCCGTGTTGGATACGGTAATGATGGGCTTCTCAAAATTATGGAACTTAATGCAGGAGAAAGATGCCATCTATGCCAAACCCGATTTCTCAGAAGAAGATGGAATTAAAGCTTCGGAATTAGAAGCTGAATTTGCAGAACTAAATGGATGGAATGCCCAGTCAGATGCAGCCTCTCTCTTAAGTGGCCTTGGCATAAAAGAAGAAGATCATTATAAAGCAGTTAAAGAACTAAGTGGTGCCGAAAAGGTGCGGGTGCTTTTGGCGCAAGCCATTTATGGTAATCCCGACATTCTTATTTTGGATGAGCCTACCAACGATTTGGATTTACAAACCATTACCTGGTTAGAAGACTTTCTGTTAGAATTTAAGAACACTGTAATTGTTGTTTCGCACGATCGTCATTTTTTAGATACCGTTTGTACGCACATTGTTGATATCGACTTTAAAGTGATAAGGCTGTTTACCGGAAACTATTCATTCTGGTATCATTCTAGTCAGCTTGCCTTATCGCAACGCGCTTCTGCGAATAAAAAAGCCGAGGAGAAAAAGAAGGAATTGCAGGAATTCATTGCGCGTTTCAGTGCCAATGCATCCAAATCGCGACAAGCAACCAGCCGAAGGAAGTTGCTCGATAAAATTGATTTGAATGATATTCAACCTTCCACCCGAAGATACCCGGCCATTATCTTTCAACAGAAGCGAACTGCCGGTGATCAGATTTTGCAGGTAGAAGGACTAACACATTCGTTAAACGGAAGTGTACTTTTCAAAGACCTGGATTTCTTTGTTAACAAAGGTGATAAGATTGCCTTCTTAAGTAAAGATAGTTTAGCCCTTACTACCCTATTTCAAATTTTAGCAGGAGAATTGAAGCCATCCGGGGGAAGTTTCAAGTTTGGACAGACAATTACGCCTGCCTATTTGCCGGTTAATAATGAAACTTATTTTCAATCTGATGATAACCTCATCGACTGGCTTCGTCAGTTTTCGGATGAGGAAAATAGAGATGAAGTTTATATCCGTGGATTCTTGGGCAAGATGTTATTCTCAGGCGAAGAAGTATTTAAGAAGTGCAGTGTCCTTTCCGGAGGTGAAAAAGTGCGGTGTATGATTTCACGTATGATGTTGGCCGGTGCCAACCTCTTGATATTAGATGAACCAACTAACCACCTGGATCTTGAATCAATTACTGCCTTTAACAATGCGTTAAATGATTTTCCAGGCACGGTGTTATTCACATCACACGATCATGAATTTACTCAAACTGTAGCCAACCGCATTATTGAAATCACCCCGAATGGTTACATTGACAAGTTGATGCCTTATGATGAATATATTGAAAGTGAGCAAATAGCAGCGCAGAAAGAAGCGCTGTATGCTTAGAACACGGTAAAATAAGAAAGGCTCCTGAGGAGCCTTTCTTATTTTATTTCTGTCGTTAAATCTTAATCTAACAAGCCCAGTGTTTTCATTCTCTTTTCAATACGAGTAACCTGAGCAGTCATTTCAAGGTCATTGTAAATGATGTACAAGTTATCTAATACTTTACCTTCATCAGGACTAAGCTTTTCGCACTTTTCCCAATAAGGCAACGCCACTCTTAATTTTTCTTGATAAATTTTATCAAGCTCAACTTTCTTTTTGAAGTCTTCTTTTGAGTTGCCCAATTGGTTCATCTCTGCCTTGATCTTTTTTGCATCGAGGTAAACTACTTCGGCAAGCCCTAATTGAGGCTCAAAATATTTAGGATCCAATTTGATGGCTTCTTCAAACCATTTTTTAGATTCGGCAGGATCTCCTAACTCGTTACTGATAACACCTAAAAAATACCGTGATTCTTTATCCGAAGGATCAGCAGCAGCTTGTTTCTCCATTACCGCTTTTGCTTCAGGCAGTCTGTTCATTTTAATGTACATATCCAATTCAAACTTTGGATATTCCGGGTTACCCGGAAACTTCTTTACAAGTTCCTGCGCTAATGCAAGCGCCTTATCATTGTCTTTTAGTTTATCACGATAGATGCTAAAAAGCATGATGTATGCATCGGTTGATGTTCCGCCTTTCTCCTGATATTTTTTAATGTAATTGATGGATTTGTCATACTCTTCCGCGGCAGGGCCAAAGAAAACACCTGCATTCATTAGAATGGATGTATCCTCAGGTATGAAATAGAGTGTTTTTTCAGTAAAATCAAATGCTTTCTTGTAATCCTTTTCATCCTGGTATGCAGTAATTGCAGTATTAAAATAGGCTTGCGCCATATAAGCACTTACATCCTTATTCATCAAAGGTAGCATGCCGCTTGCATCTTTTAGAAATGCAATTTCCTCCTTATCCAATGCCTTTGCTTTTTCAAACGCTTCTTTGGCTATTGGGAATCCCTCAGGTACTAACGACTTATATTTCTCAACTTTTGTTGTATCAATACCTGCATAAATAACACCCTTTAAGAACCATGCCTTAGCTGCATTTTTACTTGGGTTTCCCTTTTTGTCAAGCATGAAATCATCGCTTGAAGTAGTGGCATCGATAATTGCTTTTGCTTCGTCAAACTGCCCGGCACGCAACGCTTTTTCAGCATTGTTGGTGCTTGGTTTAATTGGCTTCTGCGCCAAAGCAGCAAACGGTATAATCCCGATTAATAAGATGGCAATCTTTTTCATTTCAAATTTAAGTTATGTTCAAGTTTAAGTTTATCCTTCCGTTGGTGTACTTAAGTTTTCGTCAAGATCACCTTCAATTTTCTGAATTTTTTCTACTGATGAAATCGCATCATCTTCATTCAGTTTGATGAGTCGTACTCCTTGTGTGGCCCGACCCATTACCCTTAGTTCCGCTACACTAATCCGAATACTAATTCCCGATTTATTAATAATCATTAAATCATCTTGGTCAACAACGCTCTTGATTGCAACAAGCTTGCCAGTTTTTTCTGTGACATTTATTGTTTTTACTCCTTTTCCCCCTCTTCGTGTTATGCGGTAGTCTTCAACTGCAGATCGTTTACCATACCCTTTTTCTGAAACCACCAACAAATCTGCATTCTCACGAGCCAGGCAAACCATTCCAACCACTTTGTCCAACTCTGATTCCAACGTTACTCCTCTTACGCCTGAGGCCGTTCTGCCCATTGGCCTAACATCGCTTTCATTAAAGCGAACCGCTTTACCCTCACTTTTTGCAATAATAATGTCATTGGTACCATTTGTCAAAGCCGCATTCAACAAGCGGTCGCCTTCGTTGATAGTAATGGCTGTAATTCCGTTGGCCCGTGGGCGGGAGTATGATTCCAGGGATGTTTTCTTGATAGTACCTTTTTCGGTACACAAAATAACAAAGTTGTTATTTACGTACTCCGTATCGCTAAGATCCTTCACATTTAGTACGGCCTTTACTTTATCTCCGGGTTCAATGTTCAGTAGGTTTTGGATGGCACGACCTTTAGAAGTTTTATTCCCTTCCGGGATTTCATACACCTTTTTCCAATAGACCTTTCCAAACTCAGTAAAGATCAGCAGGTAATTATGAGCCTGGGCAATGAATAAATTCTCGGTAAAATCATCTTCTTTACTACCGGCAGCTTTGGAACCAATGCCGCCCCTTCCTTGCGTTCTATACTCAGAAAGTGAAGTGCGTTTCACATATCCCTGATTCGAAATGGTAATCACCATCTCTTCATTCGGGATCATGTCTTCCAGAGTTATATCATCATCGCTATGAACAACTTGAGTTCTTCGTTCATCGCCATAACGTTCTTTTATTTCCGCTAACTCATCTTTAATGATTCCCATCCTTAGAGCTTCGCTTCCTAAAATTTCATTCAAGCGGGCAATTAATAATTTAAGTTCGTTGTATTCATTCTGAATTTTATCGCGCTCAAGACCGGTGAGTCGCTGCAAACGCATTTCCAAAATGGCTTTCGCCTGAATTTCGGAAAGATTGAACTGTTTGATCAATCCTTCTTTGGCAACATCAGGGTCGCGCGAATTACGAATTAAGGTGATTACTTCATCCAGATGATCCAGGGCAATTAAATAACCTTCCAGAATATGAGCCCTCTTTTCAGCCTCATTCAATTCAAACTTTGTTCTGCGCACTACCACTTCATGGCGGTGATCAACAAAGTGAACTATCAAATCCTTCAGATTTAAGATTTGCGGCCTGCCCTTAACAAGCGCCACGTTGTTAACATTGAATGAAGATTGTAATTGTGTGTATTTGAATAAATTGTTAAGAACAATATTCGGAATAGCATCGCGCTTCAAATCATAAACAACCCGATACCCGTCACGATCGGATTCATCACGAATATCGCTGATGCCTTCTATTTTCTTTTCATTAATTAAGGCTGCAGTCTTCTCAATCATGAGTGCCTTATTCACCATGTAGGGAACCTCAGTAACTATGATTTGGTCCTTTCCATTGCCACCCGTCACGATCTCTGCTTTTGCTCGGACAACAATTCGTCCCCTTCCCGTAAGGAAAGCCTCCTGAACACCCTGGTAGCCATAAATTATCCCTCCGGTTGGAAAGTCGGGAGCGGTAATGTGTTTCATTAACTCAGATATCGTAATATCCTTATTATCAATATATTCAACAATACCATTTACAATTTCAGTAAGATTATGAGGAGCCATGTTTGTGGCCATCCCCACAGCGATACCCGATGATCCATTCATCAGTAAGTTAGGAACCTTACCCGGCAAAACGGTTGGCTCAGTCAAGGAGTCATCAAAGTTTCCCTGAAAGTCTACTGTTTCTTTGTTGATGTCGGATAACAACTCTTCAGCCATTCTGCGCAAGCGGGCTTCGGTGTAACGCATCGCAGCAGGGCTATCTCCATCGATCGATCCGAAGTTACCTTGACCATCCACTAACGTGTAACGAAGCGACCAATCCTGAGCCATCCGCACCATGGTATCATATACCGAAGAGTCTCCGTGCGGGTGATATTTACCAAGTACCTCCCCAACAATTCTGGCAGATTTCTTATAAGACTTATTGTAGTTGACCCCTAACTCAAGCATTCCGTAGAGCACTCTGCGGTGAACAGGTTTTAATCCATCACGCACATCCGGTAAGGCCCGGGAAACAATAACCGACATAGAATAGTCGATGTATGCGCCCCGCATTTCATCTTCAATATTGATTGGAATTATGTTCTGTCTTTCGGGTAGATTACCGCTTTCTTCAGCCACGAGTTACTAAGGGTTAAGTGTAATGTTTAAAGGCAATTATAGAGCCTCAAAAACAAGGTTGCAAGATAACTAAAATTGAGCAATTCTAATGCTTGCAGGTACCCAAGACGCGGGATTTTAATGGTCTAAAAAGTAGAATTTCGGATAGCAAAGAACCGGACTAATACGGGTTTAGTTTCCGCTTGTTTTTGCCTTTGTATTTGATGAGGGTGGGATGATTTTCTCCGTAGCCGGGATTCTGTTTTTTGAAGATAGGATGTTCCCTGCTGCGATACTCTTTGTTTCCATGGGCATGGTTTATTTGAATCTTGCATTCCTTATGAAAACATCGCGGAAGTTCAGGAATTGAGTAAGTGATACCAACTTGCACATAAGCCGCATTCATTTTGTGAACAATCGAGTTGTTACCGCTATTTGGAATGCTCATGGTGTACTTTTTAAAATCGAACGAAGGCCGGAGGAAGACTCTTAGATTTTCAGAAAACTCCCGTTCTGCGGTAATACCAAGGTTAAAATAAATTCCCTTTTTTATAATCAATGAGTTGTCAAAGTTCTTTCCGGGTTTAAAACTACCTATCTGCAGATCGCCTGTGAACAGAAAATTATCTAACCGATAAAATGATGCACCCGCCATGCCATAATACTTCAGCATAAAACCCGATGAACCGGACGGCTTGAATGATTGTATTTTGTCTGTGTACGTTATTGGATCAAAGGTTCTTAAAAACATTGCCTCGTAGGATATCCCCCCGCCTATACGGAAGCGTTTCAAAAACTCGTAATGAATTGTGAGATTAAGCGGAATGTTTAAGCCCTTGCCCTTAAACCCTAATTTGGTTGTATCGCCATTTGCCATAAAACTATCAGGAGGTGAACTTAATGTATCTTTTTTAACCTGATTAATCCAATTTGTGTAGGTAGAATCAGTGACGGTTTTGTTAGTGAAAAGACGGGGTGCAAACCCTGGTCGTTGAAAGATTCCAAAGCTATCTAATTCATGCTTCAGGTAGGTTTTACCATACCCGGTACTAAGGCTTACCTTAAAGTTTGTTAGAAATTTTCGAGTGGCATTCTTCTTTCGCTTGGCATAAATAGTTTCCAGGGGAAAGGTCGGCTTTTCATCATCCTGAGCCAAAGAGACCAAAGGAAGCAGAAGTACTGCGATTAGCAGGAGGCAGAATATGCGAACAGTGCTTTTCAGGATAGGTCTCAATTAAGCCTTAAAGATAACAGCCTGAAATGGATGGCAAAAACGATAGTTTGGTCAATACCCATAACTAGGATAACCACTCTCTAACGAACTGAAGGTATGAAACAGTATCTGACCCTTCCTGGCTTCATACGTAAATTCGTTTTTATGAGAATCCCCATTGCCATTGGTTAGCTGAAGCGAAACTTTATTTTGGCCAACGGCAAGAGGAATGCGGGCGTAATAGATACTGTGTGGTAAAGTTTGCCAGTTGCGTGTATCTGCTTTTTCGGTAATGGCGTTAATCATGCCTAACACAGAGCCCAATGTTTTATCTTCTTGCTTCACCTGATATTCAGTTGCTTTCTTTATTGCTACACGGATTAGCGCTTTACTCAATTCCAGTGTCATGCGCTGTTGCAAACTTTTAAATGCAATCTTGTTAACGTCTTCTAACAATTGTAATTCTGTTGTATTTCCCTGCCAGCTAACAGTTGCTCCGGAGTAATAAGTTGGGCGTTCCAGATAACGTGGCAGGGCAATCCTAAAAAATTCAAGGCGAGTTAATCCGTTCTTATCTTTCTCGTCATATCCATCCAAAGAAAAGGGAAAACTTATACCTAACTCCTGATTAGAAAAGTACACAAAGTTGTCTCTTCTATCAACCACAAAGTTGATACCCCACTCCGCCTTTACGGGACTCAACCCATTATGCCAAAATAAAACAAGCTCCCCTCCTTCTGTCGACTGATAGATATAATCAGCCATTCCAAACTTTTCTTTAAACAATTCGAATTCATCTTTAAATCCGCTTAGCCAGGCCGTTCGTAAAAGATCAGATTTTAATTGATCCGGAATGGAAATTTGAAATAAAGGTTGGTAATCCTCCTCATAAATTTCAACCGCATTGCGATAGGCAATGAATGCATTGTTATAATCTTTATCAGTCTCATAAATGATACCCATCAGAGTATGGATAAAAGCATCACGTTGAAATTTACTTTCATCGGCATAGCGATCGCTTAATTGTTGAAGCCGGATATTTAGTCTACGGCACTCAATTAGTGCTTCCTGGGTTTTACCCAACTTTAAAAAATTCAGCGCCTTATAATACAAAAGCATGAGATGCTCATGATCTTCACCTTTGTAACTCGTTACATTAGGATTGGTTAAATAGGAAGCGACTTCATTGAGATAATTTTTTCTATAGTCTTCGCCAAAAATGAAGGCCTTTTCAAAATAATCATTGCTTTCAGCATATCTACCCAGCATAGAAAGCACCAAACCATTGTTAACATAAAAGAGAAACTCGCGCTTCCCTCTTGCATCATTCGCGTTAGATTGCAAAGTTTCTAATGCGTCATTCAGGTTTCCATGTTCAAAACTCTGATTGAAGGCAGTATTCGTTTGATAATAGCTGGCACAAGAACCCACTAAAAAGATAGAGATGAATACCGAGAGTTTTAATAATGTTTGCTTAGAACGGCTCATCATGCTATCGAGCTGTTATGGAAGTTAATTCTTAATGTATTTTTTAATTTCCTGCTGACCGTACCAAACACGTTTATTCGTTTCCATGTCGGTAAGGAATAATGTAGTCACATAATTAACAACACGATTTTTATTGTAGACGTCCGTTTCGGAAGTCATCTCTCCAAATAACATTAGGTTCGCACCCAATTCATTTCCCCATTGAGCTACCGTTGCGGGATCGGCAAAGTCTTGCTGTTGTGCACGCTCTTCTCGCAGCTTATCGCGAAACGTATCAGACTCAACTAAATCGGCCAAACCCGAATTAAAAATTGCCAATTCAAATTTCTTGATATAATTATTCGCATCGATGTGTTCACTTGTTCGGTTTTTGATTTCACCTACAATGATGGCCGGTTTTTTACCAAGTGATTTTGCATACTCTTGAAATTTGGAACTGCCCAAAAGCTCAGTGATCATTTTTTCAGCCACTTGTCGCGAATCAGAATCATTCCAACGTCCGCTTAAATCTATCTGCTGACTGGGGTCAATCCTTGAAACAGTACGTGCACAGGATACTAAAAGAAAAAATGTGAGTAAAATTAATAGGCGCATGATAAAGTGTTTAGTAAACCATTCAACATTCAAGCCAAGTTTTCCTATTGAATTTCCTTTAACCTTTGAATGACAGACTTAGGATCAGATGAAGAGAAAACAAAATTGCCGGCCACCAATACGTTAGCCCCTGCATCCAACAACGGTTTAGCATTTTCCTGGTTCACTCCCCCATCAATCTCAATCAACGCACTCGATTTGGTTTCTGAAATTAATTGTTTCAACTCATTTACTTTCTGATAGGTGTTTTCGATAAATTTTTGTCCGCCAAAACCGGGGTTAACGGACATCATGCAAACCAGATCAATATCTGCAAGTACATCCTTAAGCTGTGAAACGGACGTATGCGGATTAATAGCAACCCCTGCTTTCATTCCAGCTGATTTTATTTGTTGAATGGTGCGATGCAAATGCGTGCTCGCTTCAATATGCACGGACAACAAATCTGCTCCCGCTTCCCGAAAGGTTTCAATGTATCGTTCCGGTTGCACAATCATCAAGTGAACATCCAACGGTTTCTTTGCATGCTTTTTGATTGCCTTGATTACAGGAATTCCAAAAGAAATATTAGGAACAAAAACTCCATCCATTACATCTACGTGAATCCAGTCGGCCTGGCTTTCGTTAATCATGCTCGCTTCACGTTGCAGGTTTGCAAAGTCGGCAGCTAAAATGGACGGGGCAATAATTGGCTTCATTAACAATAGGTTGAAATAATAGTGTAAAGATAAAAAGGTTTACGTCTGTACCCGCGGGGTTTTACAACTTTGCAATCCTTGCAGTAGTGGATGCTTTGCCGGTTGAAACCTGGACGAAATAAACTCCAGCCTTTAGAGTGGAAATATCATATTCAAAGGGATTGTTAAGCCAACTGATTTTTAATCGTGATTCGGCAACACGGCTGCCTCGGGTATCATAAATTGTAATGTGCATAAGTTCGTCTGTTGGCTCTTTCACCTTTATTGTGAAACTATTCCCGGAAACTGGATTTGGGAAAATTGAAATGGCTTCATTCTCAGATAAGTTTTTTATGTAATTATCAACAGCTTGAAAGTGAGGGATGCCATAACCAAATTGATTGTTTGGTGCCGCTGCAAGAGTGGCCGAAAACACGATGGCTTCATAAACGGCATGTGCACTTAACAGTGGATATGCTTGCCAGACACCCGCTGCTAAACTGGCCACCAATGGACTTGCCACCGATGTACCACTGGTAGTTCCTAAAGAACCACTTTGCTTTATAACACTGGTACCAGAACCCAGCGCAACAACATCTGGTTTTATACGGCCATCGGCTGTTGGTCCCCTGGAATTGAAACTACTTAACGAGCCAACGCTATTTATCGCCCCAATAGCAAGAATTCCATTCGCATCAGCAGGTGGTGTAACTAACTTCCACGAAGAATTTCCCTCATTACCTGCGCTGCAAACTACAATCATTCCTTTCTCTATGGCTTTGCGTGCCGCTTTTGTTATCACCGCGGTGTTGCCATCCAACTCAGAAATTTTATAATCCATGGTTTGGTCATCAAATTCATTGTACCCTAAGGATGAATTGATAACATCCACTCCAGCACTATCGGCACGTTCTGCAGCAAACGCCCAGTTATATTCTTCCACACGATATTCGCTACCGATATCTTCAGTGAGATATAAAAAATAATCAGCCCTATAAGCTCCACCAGTATAAGTGCCCGGAGAATAGGCTGCCATCACGGAAAGGACCTCCGTACCATGATCATCACTTGTATAGACACCAGTCGTATTGGTTACAAAATTAAACGTTTGCTTTACGCGATTTTCGGTAAAAAGATCAGCGAATGGTGCAGTGACATTTACCCCTTTAAATCCGCTATCGAAAATTGCTATTGAAATTCCTTCACCCCGGTACCCTGCATCATGCATCCCATCAATTCCAATTTGCTGAAGTTGACTTTGATTAACAGGTTGATCTGCAGTTGAATTTTTATGTTGTTTTATTTTTGAAACCCGACCACCCAAAAGTTTGCTACCGGGTGCAACTAATTCTGATCGTGAAACAAATGGTAACGCATTTATAGCGGTAAGTGTCGAAGCAGTAGCTTCAATCAATACTCCATTAAACCATTTCGATGTAAAGAATGTTTTGGCTCCTGTGTTTTTTACCTGACTAACATAATCTGGATTTACAGGAAGATCTTCTTCAATAAATATGATGTTTTGCTTTTGTCTCCGCTCTATACTTTTTGAGCTTAAAAATTGCGAAGGATTTGAAAGTGAAAAAGGGGTGCCTGTTTTGTCATTAAAAAAAATAAAGTATCGGTTCACCTGGCTCTCTGCACCAAAAGCAATTAAAATGAAAGTAAGAGTCAGCTTACTGCGAAGCATACGATTTTAACGTTTGAACCAGCATAAATCCTTTATCTACTTTTTGTTGGCCAAGGCAATCACCAACCGTACAATACTCAAGTTGTGTAATTTCTTTATAAACAAGACCAATATCTCGGGCATATACTTCTTTCCGAAAATCCTTCCCTACTATTGGATCTATAAAATTGTTATGGTAGACGGCCAGGGATGCTTCAAAATTAAGACCTGTGGATAAAGTTATTGGAAGGTTAAATTCAGGCACATGATAAAACTCTCCATCCATCCCATCGAAGAGATTTCCATTATTTGGCAGATTGTTGTATTGATTTCCATTCCACTTCGATCCAGCAGACAATGGAAATAGCAGCTTTATGAACAACACATTACCTTCACTTTGAATCAATTGATTCTTACTAATCAGGGCAGTCCATGTTTCAATACTTTCCCAGGAATCCATCTCTGTTAATCTTCTGGCACGTTGGAATGTGTACGTGTAACCCCCTTCTGAATTCTTTAAAGAATCGATAACTGTAACTCGTAGTTCATAGGTGGTTGATGCCGTTATGGACTGATTGATTGACGTTTCTTCTACTTCATATATCCAACTGTCTCCCGTGCGTAATGGAAAATAGTCTAATCCAATATCCGAGCTAATTGGGTCTTCATCGGAACACCGTATTAAACTAACCAGTAAAATAATAAAAAGAGATCCTCGCTTCATTCAGACACTAATTCGTTTCAAAGTTATTTTTTCTTTTTGATATTTGAGCCATGTCATTAAAAACCAAAGTAAAAGCCGGAAACATAACCAATTTGAGTGATGCACGCTATTGTGCAGGTATGGGCGTTGATTGGCTCGGATTCCCTGCTAAGGCTATTGATGCTAAAACCTTTGCGGAGATAACCGGTTGGGTGAGCGGACCTCAATTTGTTCTTGAAATCGATGATCATACTTATGGAGAAGAATATCAAATCGAATTTATTCAGATCAACACTAATGAGTTAGCTAATTCAAATTCAAAAGCACGATTGATTGTTTCATTGGCTTTATCTGAATGGGCTGCTTCGAAAGAACTCATTGAAAAAAACAAAGATCAAATAGAATTCTTGCTGGTCACTCACCTTACAGGAGATCAGCAAAGAGATTCAGAGGTAATTAAATCAATGACTGATCTGGTAGAAGTGTATATTGATCTCGACTCCGCTCCTTATTCGCTGGATGACGTACTTACATTTCCAATAGCTGGAGTAAATATCTCGGGTAATCAGGAATTAAAACCCGGACTAAAAGATTATGACGAACTAGCCGATGTGTTGGAGCAATTGGAAGTTGATTAGGTTACTTCGAAAACTTCTCCATCACTTTCTCTACCGCATCGCCAGCAATATCCGGAAATGAAATATCAAGTGGCTTTCCTTCTTCCAGCCACTGTTCAATTTTTTTGATGGATTTCTTTTTGACTTTCTTCAACACGGGAACTCCTAACCGTTTTAAGGCTGCTGCATTGCAATGTTGTTCGTACTGACTTTTCATTGGTACTACTAACAATTTCTTATTAAGGTTCAGCACTTCCGCGGGTGTTTCAAACCCGGCACCACATAAAACTCCCGAGCCCGTCACCACACTCTCAATAAAATCCTGACCACTTATTGGATACACCGAGATTCTACCTACATGATAAGGACTCTTTGTATGCTTAGAGAAGATATGCCAGCGAACTTTTGAAATCTTAAGGAGTAATTGAACTAGTTTTTTGTCATCATAGGCCGGAAGATAGATTGTGTAATGCCCCATGTCTTTCACACTTGCTTCCCGAATGGCTGCCCGAACTACCGGTGTAAAAATGTTTTTATCATACTGTTCAAAATGGAAGCCGACATATTTTTTAACGGGTGCATAATTTTTTAACATCCACTCTCCGAACGGATCAATTACTTTTGGTCTTGGGGCTTTTTTTGAAAGTAAGGCTGATTGATGACTCAATCCTATTAAGGGTATTCCTTTTTTACGACAAGCCCACGCGGTAATAGGTTCAAAATCATTCACCACCAAATCATACTTCTCAACCGGAAAACTATTGATCTCTTTGATTACATCCTTAGAACTATTTTTTTGAAACGTTTTCAGAAAGTTGATCCCCCCCTGCTTTCCAAAATAAAAACTTAACCCTTTTGATTTATATTTTACAGGGTAAGGCAACACTACTTCTGCTTGTGCCCCGCTTACAAACAAATCAAGCTTGCCATGTTTTTTTAATTCGGGAATGATATCAACTGCTCTGCTTAGGTGACCGTTTCCTGTGCCCTGAATGGCGTATAAGATATTCATTTTTTGATCGTCAAGAATTCATTGACAAGGTCTTTAAATATCTCGTCATTATCCAGATTATTTTTCGATGACTTTAGTTTTATGGACATTGCTTTCCTGTCCTCCTGGTAACGGTAAATACTCCACGCACCCCCATTGTATTCCAGTGCGGTCAGGTTTTCAACCCAATCACCTGAGTTTAGATAGGTTACTTCACCCTTATCCGTGATAATTTTTTTCATTTCCGGATGGTGAATATGCCCACAGATTACATAATCGTATTCGTTGGAGATTGCAATATCAGCAGCAGTCTTCTCAAAATCATTAATAAACTTCACTGCTTGTTTCACACTGTCTTTTACCCGCTTAGAGAGAGAAATCTTGCTCTTACCAAATAGTTTAAGAATAAAATTGACAAATGAGTTTATCAGGATTAACGTGTCGTACCCGATAGCGCCAAGTTTGGCAATCCATTTTGAGTATTGCATGGTAACGTCAAACACATCGCCATGAAAAATCCAGGCAGATTTACCATTGAGCGAAATCACTTTCTTGTTTGCAATGTTAAATGAACCCAATCGAAAGCCGGCAAATTTGCGCAGCATTTCATCATGGTTGCCTGTGAGGTATGTAACTTTAGTTCCTTTTGTAATAAGCCCAGTAATGTGCTTTACTACCTGCATGTGCGACTTTGGCCAGAACCGTTTACTGAACTGCCACATATCAATAATGTCGCCATTCAAAATAATGCGCTTCGGTTTGATTGATTTAAGGTAGCGAAGAAGTTCTTCAGAGTGGCAGCCGTAGGTCCCCAGATGAACATCTGAGATGATAACGAGTTCTACCTCACGCTTGCGTTTACTGCCCATTCTAATTGCAACAAAGAACCGAATTTAGCGTTATCCCAACGTCATTGAGGTATTACCAAACTGTTAACGAGTAATATGGTTTAAGAATTTGATAGTTAGTGCCTTTATTCTATCGATGAGACTCGCTTAGATATTGAAAGAAGTTCTTTAAGCATAACACCCTGCTCTTCGCGAAGATGTTTTATTTCATCATTTACAGTACTAAACTTCACACTATGATCTACAACCACTCGACTCATAATATCCACACTTCTTTCGGTACGATCCATCCTATCTAATACCTAATCAATCTTATTTAAGTAATGAGCCAACAATTCAATAATTTTACCTTCAGATTTCATGGAGTTCTGCTGGTTGATTAAAGAAACAAGTTAGGAATGTTTATTATTCTACCCAATCCCTTAATGTTCAAATCTAAACCGTAAATATTTAATCTTCTCCCCTTTTGCAGCGAACATCTCTTCGTAGCGGGTTTTTATATCATAACACTCCGGTCGTAGATGTGATTCGTAGAGGTCGTGAGTGTATTCAAAATCCAGTAAGTCATTTCTATACCCAAGTTCTTCCAGCGTAAAGTTGAATAAATCTGTGTTATCGGTTTTAAAACGGAAATAGCCATCAGGCTTCAAAAGCTTTTTATATATGTCAATGTATCGACTGCTCGAAAGCCTTCGCTTTATATCGCGCTTTCGCGGACGGGGGTCAGGAAATGTCAACCAGATTTCATCCACTTCCCTAGCCTCAATAAAACTTTCAATGAAAAGAATTTCTGTGCGCAAAAATCCAACATTCGGAAGTTGGTCTTCAAAAGCCCACGTGCTTCCCTTCCAAAGCCGATCGCCTTTTTTATCCACGCCTATGTAATTCCTTTCGGGATGCAAGCGTGCCATGCCCACACTATACTCACCGCGGCCGCAAGCAAGTTCCATGGTGATTGGATTCTGATTCTTAAAATAATCCCGATGCCAATTTCCTTTTATCTTTTGAAAGATCTCTTTCCCAGGCTCAAGAACATTTTCACGCGAAGCAATGATCTCAAAACGTTTTAATTTACTTTTCACAGATTTTCAATTTCAGCAACTACAAAAGTACTTCCCCCCACTAAAATCAAATCATCAGGAGTTGCATTGTCTCTTGCTTCTCGTATGGCTTGGTTCACATCTTCAATCACAATTCCCTTCAATCCAGCGGACTCAGCTTTATCCAGAAGTTCAATGGCCGGAAGTGCACGAGGAAGAGAAGCTTGACAAAAATAATATTGAGCTTCCTTTGGTAATATATTTAGAATGGTGGTCACATCTTTATCTTTCACTACCCCCAATACCCAATGAAGTTTATTAAACTTGATCTCTTTTAGTTGATTTATTATCTCAGCAATTCCGGCCTCGTTGTGACCGGTATCACAAATTGTTAAAGGGCTGCCATTAATCTGCTGCCACCGGCCTTTTAGCCCGGTAAGTGTAATTACATTTTTCAAACCTTCTATAACATGCTCACTCGAAATGTTCATACCCTGTTTTACCAGCTCATCAACTGCAGTTAAAACACCTTTAATATTTTTAGTCTGATAGATTCCTAACAAATCTAATTCAATGAGATGTTGATCCTTATCCTGGCTAACCTCAAACTGACCGGGCTTAACTCGATTAACCCGGTACCTATCTGAAGCGTATATCAATTCACTTTTACACTCTAAAGCTTTACGCTCAAATACATTTTGAACATCTTCTTGTCGCTCACTAATTATAACAGGGATATGAGGCTTGATGATACCTGCCTTTTCACCAGCAATCTTTTGCAGCGTGTCGCCTAATAATTCTTTATGATCCCAACTTATGTTGGTGATCAAAGAAAGTATAGGACTAATTACATTAGTTGAGTCAAGCCTGCCACCCATGCCGGTCTCAATCACAGCAATGTCCACTTTTTGCCGGGCGAAATAATCGAATGCCATGGCAACCGTTATCTCAAAGAAAGAAGGTTTTATTTTTTCGATTTCGGGTTTTATCCTTTCAACAAAGTCAACTACAAAATCTTGTTCAATCTCCCTTCCATTAATCCGAATTCTCTCAGTAAATTCTTTTAGGTGAGGAGATGTATAGAGACCGGTTTTAGAGCCTGCTGTTTGCAAGATAGCGGCAAGCATGTGCGATACACTTCCTTTTCCATTGGTTCCAGCAACATGTATAGATTTGAATTTGTGATGAGGATTGCCCAACGCCTCACACAACTTTAACGTATTTATTAAATTTGGTTTGTAGGCAATTGACCCCACCCGCTGAAACATGGGGAGGTTGTTATACAGATAAGTAATGGTTTCAGCGTAGCTCATAAAACTTGGCGCGAAATTAAACCTAACAGCGCAAAATAAAAAAGCCCCAACTAGGGGCTTTATAGTTCAATAACTTTAGATTACTATTTACCTAGTTTTATGATTTTAAAACCGGCAGAGATTTGAAATACTTGATTCTTAGCTTCATTGTTGTTTGAACCATCATTGATCTTAGACAAGCCAAGATTATATCTAGCATCTAATGTTAATCCAAAAGGTAAATCCCAGCCTAAGCCCAACGCTAAGCTAAGGTCAGAACCCTTATAAAAATCTTTAACATCTTGTGTTGTTTTAATCCCATTAACGGTCTGCTTAACTTCTCCACCTGATAGAAATCCAAACTGAGGGCCTGCCTGAATATTAATTCCGGCAACAGTATAGAGCTTTAAAATAATTGGAATGTTAATGTAGTCGAAGTTGGCTTCACCATCCTGCGAGTTAAACTGAATATTCGATCCTTGCTTGGAAAAAAGTAATTCAGGTTGAACACCCACTTTGGTAAATTTGAATAGGGCAAAAGCCCCACCATGGAAACCGGTTCTGTTTTTATAATTTTCGCCAACACTGGATTTGGCATCCAGGTTTGCAAAATTAGGACCGCCCTTAATACCGAGCGCAAACTGCATTTGAGCTACACTTTGCTTAGCTAAGCCCATGCATGCGAAGACGATCATCACTGCAAAGAATATTTTTTTCATATTAATTATTGTTTATTTCTTTTCTCTACACAAAAATAAAGCCGAATTTTTTAAAAATACTATTGTACATTCTTTAGTATGATGGTAAAGCCGCCACTAATGAAAAGACCACTAGAATTATTATTAAGACCACTGTAAGTATTATCACCATTGGAAACACCATAATAACCAATAGTTGGCTCAAATAGAACTGTGTCAGTAATCCTAGCTGCATAGCCTACTCCCAATCTGTAAATTGAGTAATTGAATTTGGTTGTTGAATTGGTAAAATCATCTTTGATCTTTCCTGACCCAAAAGTATATTGACCACTAAAGAATAGTCCTTGATCAAGATAGTATCTCACCATAGGGCCAACCGAAATTCCGTTGCTTGAGGATTTATAACCTGAAGATTTTGAACCAGAACTAGAAATGTCAAAGCTTGTGCCTAATACAAGATTATCTATGATCAAATATCCAGCCCAAGGCATAATAGAAAGTGAATGACTTTTTGAGTCACTGTCCTTATATTTTGTGGTTTGAAACTGAAAGCTTCCACCACCTATAATCGATCCTTTTTTAAGGAACTGAGAGAAAGCAGTTGAAGACAACCCACAGATAATCAATAGTAAAAATAGCTTTTTCATTTATTTATAATTTTTATTCAATACAAGTTAAGGAATTTATTGAATCTCAAAAGTTAAAATCATATTCCTAATTCCTGATTTTTTCCTTTGATGGTGTGATAAAATTGAATCAAAAATTGAATATCTAACTCTTGATTATCTGTTGGATAAAATGGCTCTCCTACCTTTATCACCTTCTTTTCGAAATCAAAACCGCATGGAATAATCGGAATATTGGCACCTTTTGCAATAAAGTAAAATCCTGTTCTCAACTTCTCAACCTTCTTTCTGGTGCCTTCCGGAGCCATTGCCACGATAAATTCGTCATGCCTATTAAAGATATTCACTACTTGTTGAACTACATCATGACTGCTCGACCGATCTACCGGATAGCCGCCTAACCACCTGAAAAACCAACCGAAAGGTGGTTTGAATAACGAATCTTTTCCAAGAAATTTTGCTTTCTCAATATGCAAAACACTCCGGGCTAGCACCCCAATCGGAAAATCCCAGTTACTTGTATGTGGAGCAACAGCGATAATATACTTTTTAAGTCCAACCGGGAAATTGCCATCTACTTTCCATCCGGTAATCTTGAAAATAAATTTTGCTAAGGCGCGAAACATTACATCATTGAGTCTAGTAAAGAATCATCCGCTAAATATGGAATCGTGATTTGTGTTGAAGAAGAAATCTCTTTCTCAATAGTTGATAGTGCCCCTGAATTACGAGCCCAAGCTCTGCGCGCAATTCCATTATTCACATCGAAGTAGAGCATGTTTTTTAACTTTCTTTCCGCTTCATCGGAGCCATCCAACAACAACCCAAAACCGCCATTGATAACTTCGCCCCAACCAACTCCACCCCCATTGTGTATGGATACCCAGGTTGCACCTCTAAATGAATCACCAATTACATTGTGAATTGCCATGTCAGCTGTGTATCGCGAACCATCATAAATATTAGAGGTCTCACGATAGGGGCTATCGGTACCGGAAACATCATGATGATCGCGACCTAATACAACGGCACCAATTTTACCGGCTTTGATTGCTTTGTTAAATGCAGTTGCAATTTTAATCCGTCCTTCAGCATTGGCATATAGGATGCGTGCTTGTGATCCCACCACTAATTTATTTTTCTTGGCCGCTTTTATCCAATGAATATTGTCCTGAAGTTGTGATTGAATTTCTGGTTCAACAGTCAATGCCATTTTTTCTAAAACTTCTTGTGCCAATTGATCTGTAAAGTCAAGATCCTTTTCATTGCCCGATGTACACACCCACCTAAACGGACCAAATCCATAATCAAAACACATGGGTCCCATGATATCCTGAACATAAGAAGGATATTTAAAATCAACTTTGCTGGTAGCCATCACCTCCGCACCTGCCCGCGATGCTTCCAACAAAAAAGCATTTCCGTAATCAAAAAAGTAAGTTCCCTTTGCTGAATGACGATTGATTGAATCGGCATGTCTTCGTAATGACTCCTGCACTTTTCGCTTAAACTCTTCAGGGTCTTGAGCCATCAGTTTATTAGACTCCTCAAAGGAAAGACCAACCGGATAATATCCTCCGGCCCAAGGATTGTGCAATGAAGTTTGATCGGATCCTAACTCGATAAAAATATTTTCCTGATCAAACTTTTCCCATACATCCACTACATTACCTTGATATGCGAGTGAAACAACTTCCTTATTTACTTTTGCTTTTCTAACTCTTACAACTAAATCATTTAAATCATGAATCACCTCATCTACCCACTTTTGATCAAACCTTTTTTGAGTAACCTTTTCATTTACTTCGGCAATCACAGTAATACAACCGGCAATGTTTCCTGCTTTTGGTTGAGCGCCACTCATGCCTCCTAAGCCAGAGGTAACAAAAACCTTTCCGGCAAGACTTTCATTTTGTTTCGAGATTTTTCTGCCTGCATTTAAGATGGTAATGTTAGTTCCGTGGACAATTCCTTGTGGACCGATGTACATGTAACTACCAGCGGTCATTTGTCCGTACTGAGTTACGCCAAGGGCATTGTATTTTTCCCAATCATCAGGTTTGGAATAATTTGGAATCATCATTCCATTGCTTACAACCACACGTGGAGCTTCTGGTGACGATGGAAACAATCCCATCGGATGCCCTGAATACATATGAAGCGTTTGCTCGTTTGTCATGATGGCCAGATACTTCATAGTCAATAAGTATTGTGCCCAGTTTTGAAATACAGCCCCATTGCCGCCATAGGTAATTAACTCGTGCGGATGTTGAGCCACAGCAGGATCAAGATTATTCTGGATCATCAACATGATCGAACCCGCCTGCAATGACTTAAATGGATAATCGCTTATTGGGCGAGCATACATTTCATAATCGGGACGGAAGCGATACATATATATCCGACCATAGGTTTGAAGTTCACTTAAAAACTCTGGTGCAAGAATCTTATGATGGCTTGGATGGAAATAACGGAGTGCGTTTTTTATCGCTAGTTTTTTTTCATCCGAATTTAAAATGTCTTTTCGCTTTGGTGCGTGGTTAACATCCACATCAAACGGTTTAGCCTCAGGCAATGCATCGGGTATGCCCTGAAGAATTTCATCTTTAAAATTCAGTAAACTCATGCGGCTTCGTTCTTTTGAAAATGATGAGGCAAAAAGTTCTCTTTTGTGAACCGATATCCAAAGTCGAAAATCTCTTTTGCTTTACCAAGACTTAAGCTACTGAAGCGATCCATTCGCGGAGGTTCGATAAATACATCACACAATCCGCGACTCACTTCTGTATTGGCGTGAATGGTAATAAGCAAGCTGCGCTCAACCACTAACTTAATGTTGCTGGTATCAAAATCAGGACTGATGTGATTGCAATGAGAACCTACAATAAAATCACATTCCTTGCGAATTGGTTTCACCGGGAGGTTATCCAGTAGACCCCCATCCACATATAAATTATTATCTAAGCTAACTGGATTAAAAATTGCAGGAATACAGCAGGAAGCCATAATAATTCTTGCCAGATCCCCTTCCGTGAAGTACTGAATTTTACCTTTTCGAATATCGGTTGCAGCAACCGTCAATGGAATTTTCAAATCAGAAAAGCTATTTCCTGGAATCTCCCTAAGCAATACCTCCTTTAGCCCATCCAAAGAAAACAAACCCGTCCAGGCAAACGCAGGCCGCACTGATTTAAAGATGCTCAGGTTTTTTATGAGTTCAAAAATTTGATCGGGCTTATGACCATCTGCATACAAAGCACCAACAATGGATCCGGCACTGGTGCCTGATATGCAATCGAAGGTGATATTCATTTCATCCAATGCTTTGAGTACTCCAATGTGAGCGATCCCACGCGCGCCACCGCCAGATAAAACCAATCCGCGTTTCATAAGATCTCACTCAAATTAAATGTGCGATCTAACCTCACACCTTTTTCGGTATGCTTAACGGTACAGCATTCATTTACCGGATCATGTTCTAAAAATAAAACATACTTATTATCGGCTGCTTCTTTTAGAAATGCTGATTTCTCTTCAAGAGTTAGTAAGGGTCTGGTATCGTACCCCATTACATACGGTAACGGAATATGCCCTATCGATGGCAACAGATCGGCCATAAAGCAAATCGTGTGTTCTTTGTATTTTATTTTTGGAATCATCATCGCATCGGTGTGACCTGACGCATAAAAAATTTCCATGAACTCAAAGGGAGCTTTTCCATTTTGATTAATAAATTTCAAATGACCACTTTCCTGCATGGGTAAAATGTTTTCTGAAAGGAAACTGGCTTTCTCGCGAGGATTTGGTTTAGTTGCCCATTGCCAATGATCTTCATTACTCCAGTAGATGGCTTCTTTAAAGGTGAGCGCTAACTTTTCATTTTCTTTCTTAACGCCACCTCCACAATGATCGAAGTGCAGATGGGTGAGAAACATATCTGAAACATCATCTGTACTAAACCCGTGCTGATTCAATGATTTAAGAAGAGAATCGTTTCCATGTAAATAGTAATGGCTGAAAAACTTTGCATCTTGTTTATCGCCTAGTCCATTATCAATCAGCACCAGCCTTTCACCATCTTCAATCAGCAAGCAACGCATAGCCCACGAACATAAATTGTTTTCATCGGCCGGGTTATACTTTTGCCAGATAGCTTTAGGAACAACACCAAACATGGCTCCACCATCCAACTTAAAAAATCCAGTATTGATTACATGTAAATTCATTTACTTCCGAAGTAGGTAGAATAAAAAAGGTCGCTTAGCGCGACCTCAATTTATGCTTATTATCTTAAAAATTGAATTATAGCATTTTTAAAAACCTTGTCACGTTGAGCTTTGTAGAAACGTATTATTCAAAATCAACTCTCAGTAGGCTTCGACATGCTCAGCCTGACATTGGGTATGGTTTTTAGAACTTCTTTATTCTTTCACTACCCCCATGGAGCAAAACTTCTCGATGCGTTGATCAATTCGCTCTTGTGGAGTTAGCTTGTTAAGTTCATGAAAGCTTTCAAGGATAATTCGTTTCACTTCATCGGCCATAGCCTTCACATTGGTATGCGCCCCGCCTAATGGTTCGTTCACAATTCCATCAACCAACTTTAGTGCATGCATATCTTTTGATGAAAGTTTCAGCAACTCAGCAGCTTGTTCTTTAAAATCCCAACTTCTCCATAAAATAGCTGAACAATTCTCGGGTGAGATAACCGAGTACCAGGAATTCTCCAACATATAAACACGATCACCAATACCAATGCCTAACGCACCTCCTGAGGCACCTTCACCCACTACAATACATATCACGGGTACCTTAAGCATAAACATTTCCTTCAGGTTACGAGCAATCGCTTCACCTTGGCCACGCTCTTCTGCTTCAAGTCCTGGAAAAGCACCGGGTGTATCAATGAATGTAACAATAGGTTTATTGAACTTCTCGGCAATCTTCATCAGGCGCAAAGCCTTTCGATAGCCTTCCGGATTCGCCATTCCAAAATTGCGCATTTGACGCTGCTTGGTATTGCGTCCTTTCTGCTGACCAATCAACATAAATGTTTGACCATCAATAGTTCCTAAGCCGCCAACCATCGCTTTATCATCAGCTACCGTGCGGTCGCCATGTAGTTCAATGAAGTCGGTAGTAATTTCATAAATATAGTCTTGAGTATATGGCCGATCAGGATGACGGGATAGTTGTACCCGTTGCCAGCCAGTAAGATTTTGGAACGTTTCTTTTTTCAGGTCGGTGATCTTCTTCTCCAACGCTTGAACTGCCTTCTTTACCGAATCATCACTACCATCTGCTAGGTGTTTCATATCGGCAAGCTTTCCTTCCAGTTCCGCGATGGGCTTTTCAAAATCCAACAGATTCATTTGCCCTGGGTTAATTAATTAAGGCTACAAAATTAAGATAATTTTGAAATTATGGCCTTTTGTGCAAGAAAGGCTACCATTTAGTAGAAAATGATGAGGATTAAATCAGTAATGTTCAGAAGGTCTCTAAAAAGAAAATCCCTCAAGCCCAAGACCTAAGGGAGTTTGATTATGAATGACTTAGCTCTTTAATATTAAAGTATCAAAAGCACTACTATGATAGCCTCAATCAATAGCGCATTAATCAATCCTTTTAAAAATAGCGGTTTTACTTCCATGGCTTTCGTTTTTACTTAATCGAAAGTAATTGTTGCCATTTTGTTAAAGAATTGATTGCCGTTAACTGGATTTAATAGCCGATGTGATGCTTAATTACCCTTTCAATGCAATCAGTTTAGGAAAATCCTTGTTCACCTCGGCTTATCGAGACAGTGCCTTAGTTTATTAATTTCGCCTATGTTCATTGTAAACCTAACCTACGTTGTGCCGCTTGAGCAAATTGATGCTCACATGAACGAGCACATGAAATTTTTAAACCACTATTATAGGACGAACACATTTGTTGCTTCGGGCCGCAAAGTGCCTCGTACGGGGGGCATCATTCTGGTGTTAGCAAAATCTAATGCCGAGGTGGAAGCCATTATGGCTAAGGATCCTTTTTGTATTCACAAGCTTGCTGAATTCACCATCACAGAGTTTCTCACCTCGCAAGCTCATCCGGATTTAAAGAAGCTGCTGGCAAAGAAGTAAGTTTGCTGATCTATGAAAACAATGATGATTACCCCCGAAGGGTTAGAGAAGTTAAAAGCTGAGTTAGATCACCTCTGGCGGGTAGAGCGTCCCGACACCACACAAAAAGTTAATTGGGCTGCAAGCCTTGGCGATCGCTCTGAGAATGCAGATTATCATTACAATAAAAAACGACTCAGGGAAATTGACAAACGCATTCTTTATTTACGCAAGTGCATTGATGACTTGAAAGTGGTGAACTACTCCCCCTTTCAGGAAGGCAAAGTGATGTTTGGTGCTTGGGTGGAGATTAAAAATGAAAAAGGATTAACGAAGCGTTTGCGTATTGTAGGGGGCGAAGAACTTATTGGGGCAACCGATTACATCTCCATGGATTCGCCCATGGCACAAGCACTGTTGAAAAAAGAGGTGGGTGATGAAGTGATTGTGAAAACTGCTACCGCCCAATTTGTTTGGAGGATTACTAAAATCGAGTATCGGAAATGAGTTGCTCTTTACGTCTAAAACATTGAACTCTTTAAAAAGCAAAAAGCCTCATATTGAGGCTTTTGCGGTCTGGACGGGACTCGAACCCGCGACCTCCTGCGTGACAGGCAGGCATTCTAACCAGCTGAACTACCAGACCAATTTACTGCTTTTACCAGTGCGGTTTCGGTTGGGGTTTTAACCCATCAAAACCAGCGTTCTGCTAAAACAGGGTGCAAATATAGCGCTCCAATCCTGTTATACAAACTGCACTTTTATTTTAGTGCAAGAATCTTCCAATTTGGTAGCGCTGACAACATCCCGGTTCTTGTATTATCGAAAGTTGGATTTATCTTTAAATTATTTAACGCCTAATTGTTGGGCTATTTTTATGCTACTTCCTTTATGAATCGACTTCTGCTTGTTGCTCTTCTGGTAACTGGAACTTACATACATGCTAATTCACAAGTTGTAAAATGGGCAGCCAAAGTAATTGATGTATCGTCAGAGCTAACACCCGTGCAATACTCTGCTAACCAAGCACTCGGTAAGCCTAATGTGCTTCCAGCCGCTGGAGAAAATCCAAATGCATGGATGCCTGACAAACCCAATCGAAAAGAATTTATTAAACTTGGTTTTGATGCTCCCATGAGCATTAAACAAATAGCCATTGCCGAGTCATTAAATCCAGGCGCGCTTATTCGCGTGTTGGCTTACGATGCAAATGATCGGGAGTATCCACTTGTTACTCTTAACCCAATGGCTGTTCCCCTTAAAGGAAGAATGTTAAATATTTTTGTTGAGCCCACAAGCTTTAAAGTAGCAGCTATTAAATTGGAGTTTGATGGTGCAGCCACACCCGATTACTTTGCTATTGATGCAGTGGCAATTACAGACTCCAGTTATCCCATCATTGCGGATATTCCAATAGCTGCTTATCTCGCTGCCGGAATTGTGATTGATCGGTTGGATGACAATGTGAATAGTGAGTATGATGAGCTTAACCCGTTACTTTCACCCGATGGAAAAACACTTTACTTCAGTCGCAAGAACCATCCTGAAAATGTGGGTGGTATAAAAGACCAGGAAGACATTTGGTACTCGAACCTCGATGAGCAGGGAAATTGGACACTTGCCAAAAATATGGGCACACAGTTCAACAATGCCTATCCCAACTTTGTAAACACTATTAGTAGCACTCCTGATGGTAAGTCGGTGATTATGATTTTGGGAAACAAGTATGTGAAGAATGGAAAGAAAAGTTTAGCCGGAGTTTCGATAAGTTCAAATGTGGGTGGGGCCTGGACGAAACCCGTGGCACTTAATATTATTAACGACTATAACTTTAATGAAAAAGCAAATTACTTTCTGGCCAACAACCGGAAGACGCTGTTGATGTCTGTTGAACGCGATGATACTCATGGCGATCGCGATTTGTATGTGACCTTTATGCAAGACGATAGTGTATGGACAGAGCCTTTGAACTTAGGTTCGATCGTGAACACGGCAGCTGAGGAATCTTCTCCTTTCCTGGCTATTGATGACCAGACTTTATATTTCTCTTCAAAAGGATTTGGAGGTTTTGGTGGTAGTGATGTGTATGTTTCAAAACGATTGGATGACACCTGGACGAAGTGGTCCGTTCCTGAAAACATGGGAAAGACAATTAATTCACCCCTTGAGGATTTGTACTTTAATATTCCATTGAATAGCGAATATGCATACTACTCGCGCGGAGTCACCGAAAGTAACATTGATATTTTTAGTGTGAAGCTTCCTGTGTTACGAACTCCTGAGCCATGGGTTACCGTTACCGGCAAACTGGTAGATGCAAAGTCTAATTTACCGTTGACTGCTAAAATTGTGTATGAACGTTTGCCAGATGGCAAGGACATGGGCATTTCACAATCAGAACCTATTACTGGTGAATTTGAACTTAAGCTGCCAACCGGATTTATGTATAGCATTCGTGCGGAAGCAAAAGATCATATTTCTGAAAGTCAGAATATTGACTTGCGAAACTTTACTGAAGCAACGAAGCGTGTTGACTTTCGCCTAAGACCTATTGAAGTGGTGGCTATTGAAGCAAAAGCGATGGTAACATTAAACAGTGTGTTCTTTGATTTTGATAAGGCCGTATTAAAACCCGAGTCGTTTCCGGAATTGGATCGTGTGATTGAAATGCTTACACGCAGCACAACAATTAAGATTGAACTTGCCGGCCATACTGATAATGTTGGACCTACCCAATACAATCAGAAACTTTCTGAGCGAAGGGCATCCGCTGTAATGCAATACCTGGTATCAAAAGGAATTGAAGCCAACCGAATTACTGCAAAGGGATATGGTGAATCAAGACCCATCGCATCCAATGATGATGAAATAGATGGCCGTGAAATCAACCGCAGGGTCGAATTTACGATCACCGAACTATAATTTAGTTTCTAAACTTTAGGAATCTTATAGCCATTATTATACTTCGCGGCTAAATATCCATTGGCCTTATCTTCATTAAACTTTGACTTGGCAGGATCCCAACTCACCTTCGCTCCTGTTTTGTAGGAGATGTTTCCCATTTGACACACGAAGGCTACGTGGGCTCCGGCTTGTATCGGGCAAGTAAGTTTATTCAGGCTTCGGCTCTTAACGGCTTCAATAAAATTTACTGTATGTAAATCAAGACCTGAACCTTTGTTGGGTTGATAAGGCACAGCTTCCATTCTCTTTTCATCTGGTATCACTTCCCAACCACCGCGCCATAGCACAAGTGTTCCATTGTTGCCGATGTATGAGATGCCATGATCTTTGCCATAGTTTCCATTGCTGATGCTTTGTGCATGTTCCCAAATCATATTGTAGCCATCAAACTCATATACAGCAGCCAACGTATCGGGTGTTTCATGCGCTCCATCAGGATATGCATACTTGCCACCCAACGCAACTGCTGATTTAGGGAACGATGCATCCATACCCAACAACGCATAGTCAATTAAATGAACACCCCAATCTGTCATTAGGCCACCTGCATAATCCCAATACCAACGAAAGTTGAAATGGAAACGGTTTGGATTGAATGGTCTCCTCGTGGCCGGTCCAAGCCACATGTTATAATCAACACCGGCTGGTGCCGCACTATCTGGCTTTACTTCAATGTTTTTCATCCAACCCTGGTACGCCCACGCTTTCACCGTTCTTATTTTTCCAAGCTTACCGGTTTTGATGAAATTTAGTGCATCCACAAAGTGTGGCATACTGCGTTGCCACTGCCCTACTTGGACGGCTTTATTGTATTTTTTTTGTGCTGCTACCATCGCATTGCATTCTTCGATGGAGTTGCCAATTGGTTTTTCTACATAAACATCCTTACCGGCTTCACAGGCTTCAACCATTTGCAAGCAATGCCAATGATCGGGTGTACCAATAATGATTACATCCAGATCTTTGTTCTCCAACATCTTTCGATAGTCGTTATAGGTTTTAGTTTGTAAACCATTTTTGGCTAATTCATACTTACGATAGTTAAGCACATTATCATCCACATCGCATAAAGCAGCAATGTTCACTTCGGGTATTTTAATAAACGATTGGGTGTCGGACCAGCCCATGCCGTTTATACCGATAACTCCTACATTAATTTTGTCATTGACTGAGATTGCTTTTTTTGCGTTCGCGATCGCTTCCCATGGTAAGGCTGTTGCAAGACCAGCGCCTAACGCGGCCTTTGCTGAAGTGGTGATGAATGATCTTCGATTGGTAGTCATAGAATTTATTTTATTGAAGATTTAACTGCGTATGTTATAATGGCAACAAAGAGAAAGAACAAAACAGTAGGAATAAACCAAGTACCCAAACTCATTACTTTACCTTGTGCTATTTGAATCGTTGTTAAAATTATATAGCTAAAGATAATCACTACTATCAATTTCACAATGCGCATCATCTGAAGGGATATTGAATACTGCCGGGGTGCATTTGATTCAGTTATCGCAGTAACATAATTAAACTTGTGTGGAATTCTGGATGCCACTAATAACAATAGATACATAGCCATAAGAACACCGAGTAAAACCAGCAGTGTTGACTTGCCTCCATATCTATCTGCCTTGCCGCTAAATCCATAATGGGTAGGAATTGTATCGGGAAGCGTTGAGTAGTGAATGGCGGTATAAACTACAATGCCTATAACAATAGACAATGTTATCCCCTCGATAATCCAGTCAACAGGTTTTAATGGGATATTTAGAATAGGTCTGCTCATCCTTACTTTTTAGTAAATAAAATTAATCTTTCACGCATCTAAACCCAACCGTGGCATTTCGTTCAAAACCTTGCGATACCCGAAGCAAGAATTGCCGGTAATGAAGTTCGCGCGGACCGCCTTGCACATACCACCAGCTGGAAGAGGGTTTAAAATAACTCCCACCCTTCAACATTATATACCGATAACTTCCGCTTTCATACACATCGTTAGTGAGTTGCCAAACACTGCCCACCAAATCGTAAAGTCCATTGGGGTTCATTCCGCTTTTATACTTTCCAACAGAATAAGGCTTGCCATCTCCCAGATTACAGTTTTTGGAATCAATCCCGGCAATTGATTTTACAGTAAGCGTTTCAGTAACAACTGTTTCCTTTCGTGTAACAGGCTTTGATTGTTTCCATGGCCATTCATTTAACGAAGATGTTTGAGCTGCATACTGCCATTCAATTTCTGTAGGCAGTCGTTTTCCAGCCCATGCAGCATAGGCTTGTACATCTTCATACGAAACATAGGCAACAGGAAAGTCTTCCTCTCCTTTCGGGATTTGATTTCCATGCCAATGTTTTAAGAAATTGGTTGTATCGGTTGGGTGATATTCTGTAGCATCAATAAATTTTTTGAAGGCTGCATTTGTTACCGGGTATCGATCCATCATAAACGATTTGATTGTAACTGTTTCTCCTTCTCTTGCTTTTGGATATGGAATAAACTCATCGCCCTGCGTATAGTGAATTTTAAATGTGCCTGAAGGAATGGTCACCATATCTGATGGCTTCTTATCTACACCTGGTGTCTTGGATGATGTGGAAATTAATCTTGGAGTGCCGGGTTTTAGATAAAGAATGGCTTCATCAATTAGTTGATCTTCCTTAAAGGCCTGAACTACAATTTTACCTTCGTAGCTGTTCAATTGTTTGGAAATAGAAAGCTCAAACTGATCATTACTGACCCGCAGTTCAACAGGTTCTTTTTCGTACGTAGGATTTCCTGCCCAGATTTTTACTTTTGTTGCCACTGCAGCTTTTCCGATCAAACGGTCTTCAATCAGGTGAGCATCGATGCGCTTCTTGAATTGTACAATGCAGGAAACACTTCCTTCGTTGTTGGTTCCCAAATACCGAGCGTCAAAACCATCCACATCAGCTACAGCATAAACCCTGCCTCCTGCTTTTTTTAATTCAACATCGTTATGCTTCCACAGGTCAATCCAATGATTCGCTTCGGATGGATTAACTTCAAATAAGTTTCCGTTAAAACCTTCGGGCTTCAAACTAAAAATCGTGTAGACTGTTTTCTCGTCTCGCTCCCATTTATTTACCCAAATACTGTCACGAAGAGTTTTGATTATAGGCGTGTAGGTTGAAGAAGTGAAATTATCGGAGTTATCGCGAAGGATGCGTGTCGTTCGGCCAAGGTATCGGTATTGATCTTCCTCATACTCAGGATGACCTGGTGCAAACTGATTTATTTCTGTTCCGTAGCCGTTAAAAAAAGCTACAGCATACTCCCTCTGAATAGGCTCTTTAAAAACTTCGGCAACACGAAGGATTGCAAAATCAGGCCTGATAAATTTATTGAGATTCAGCATGGGTGGATAATACAGTGCGTTGTGTACTCTCCCACTAATAATGCCCTGCATATCTTTCGGTACAGCCATTCCTTCACTATACATCACCACACCTGGCCGCACCTGATCGGCTGCAGCTTGTAGTTCTTTACTTGATTCACCTTTGGTATCAAGCACCACACCATCTGCGGATGTAGCTTTAATCAGATCAGCTAGTCCTTGCAAGTGTCCTTCGCTGCGTGTGCTTTCATCCCATGGATTATAGGCAATAAAAAATTTCACCCCCATGTTCCGAGCCTCATCTGCCAGTGCTCGAAGATGTTTTAGTCCGCCCGGTAAATCGCGATACAGATCAAACTGATTTCGTTGGTCAACACCTAATGTAGGCCAGGTAGGCCAAATACAAATGGCATCATCACCACCATAAAGTTTTTTACCTTTTTTAATAAACTCGTTAAGATGATATTTTCCATCGACTGCATCATAAAAGTCTTTATCCCACGCCATCATCAAATGCATAACGTATGCCTGCTTAACCCAGGCGAGATCATTCCGTTTGAAAAGAGATTCATCAAAGTCCGGCACAGCATAGAGGTAGCGCTTTTGAAACACCTTGCGAAGTCCTTCCTGCCAATCTCCAACATAAAAATCTGTATAAAAATTATAGACAACAGATCCACCGGGATACACAATTGTTTCAAATCTTTTACGTGTGCCCTTATTTATTGAATTAACATCACGCTTAACAAAACCATACAGATTTAACTCATCAGTCAACTTTATTCCAGCATACCCCAACTCCCAGGCATTATCTGGCACTATAACATTGATTGGTTTTTGACCCGGTAAGAATAAATGTGTGCGCGAGAGTGAATGACTACCCAGCCCTGTTATGTAAGCTTCATTATTGCCTTGACCGAATGGTAAGACATTACTTAGAATTAACGTGTCTTTACTGTCATTACTAAATAAAATAATCTCACTAATTCCCCATTGACTAGCCATCTGGGATTTAAAATCAATATTAAAAGGAGATTTTGAATCTGAGCGGTAAGTCTTTCCATTTACCTCAAAAGAAATCATTGGCCTGTTAACTGGGTGGCTGTTTTGAAAATCGCTAATAGATATTATCCGTTTGTTGGAAACTGCAATTTTTTGAACGTTCTGAATCTGTGCCGAAACATTAATTGTACCGAGAAGCAGTAGTGCAATCCAATAATTTTTGATGTCACTCACAATTTAGTGGGAAGTATTTGAGTCAACTTTAAGCCGCTTAGCCATTTCAGGGCTAATGGTATCTGCGTAAGCGCCATAGGCATCAATCAGCAGACCCTTTACTCCTGTGCTGGATCGAATAGCCAGGAGAATGGAACTATCACCTGGATTGGTCATTCCTTCAAATCGATGTACTTCATCTACATGAAACTCGGTAGGTCTTAATTGAAGGTTTAGAGGCTGACATTCGATCCAATCTGATCGTAAATTAAAATCTTGTGTATAACCCCTACTTTTCAAATCAGCTATTGCTTCGGTAAGTGTTTCAAAAGTTTTCATAGTTGCCCAATTGAAACTCAAGGTACTGGCTCTGTTTTAAAATAAAAAGCTATTTTTAGAGTTCTAACCTAACTAATGAAGAGAGTCTTGCTTGTTTTGTTTTCTGCCCTTCTCCTGCTTTCCTGCAGTTCTTCGGGTACTAAAGTAGTGAAGCCCCGAACGCACAAAATGTGGTCGAAAGGAAACAAGTACGTGATTGATATCCCGCTAGGCAATCGTCATATTCGAATGTTCGAGAGAAAGAGGACAAAGATCGTGAGGATGAAGTAGCTTAGTCCATAGTTTAATAGTCCATGGCCAATAGTTGGTTTCTATGGACTATCGACTAAACGACCATCGACTACGATAGTCCCTTCAACACCATCTCTACATTCTTACGAAAGAAAAACTTCACCGGACTTATTTGTTGCATGTGAGCGGTTATTACAGAACCATAGAAAACAGTTGTTAACAAGTTGCTTAAGTCGCGCGTAGATGCGGATTTGGTTACTTCTTTTTTGAAAATTGCTTCCAGGGTTAACTTTTCAAACATTTGATCAAGCGATTGAATTTCCACCAAATGAATATCTGCAATATCAGGAAATAGAAGTTTTTTCTCTTCCGCTTTAAGCGGGAAAGGTTTTGGTGGTCGCCTTAAGTCGGATAGGTATGCAAACAAACTCTGGATTATACCCGGATGCGTTTCACAATCCTCAGCAAGTTTATCAAATAAAAATGTAATGCCGGCAACTCCCTCTTTCGGTTTGTCTCTAAACTCCACGGCCCGCTTCAGGCACCACACCCTAAAATAATAAAGCAGAATATCTTCCTTTTGAGGAAAATATTTGAACAGGGTCACTTTAGAGATTTTTACTTTCGAACAAATCTCCTCGATATACAAATCATGAAACGATTTTTTACCGATTAATTTTAATGTGTGATCAAGTACACTTAGCTTTAGCCGTGCGGCTTTTTCTTTTCTCAGACTCATGCATGGTATTCTTCGCTCGGAAGTAATACATTTAGCCTCACAAAACCAACCCCATTATCCATGAAGCGCTTTCTTATTCTTCTACTGGCCGTTACAATCCTTGCATGTGATACTAAAAAAGAAAAAGTTATTGGTCTGGTGACCGATTCTGCCATGGTCGTTACTGCACATCCACTAGCCTCGCAGGTAGGGGTTGACATTTTAAAAAAAGGTGGCAATGCCATTGATGCCGCCATTGCAACACAATTTGCATTAGCTGTTGTTTTTCCTGCAGCGGGAAATATTGGTGGCGGTGGATTTATGGTAGTGCGATTGAATGATGGCACTGCCGCTACACTGGATTTTCGTGAAAAGGCTCCCGCTAAAGCTACCACTACTATGTACCTCGATCAAGAAGGAAATGTAATTGAAGGGTTAAGCACAGAAGGCCATCTTGCTTCCGGAGTTCCTGGATCAGTTGATGGCATGGTAGAAGCTCATAAGAAATATGGTACCCTTCCATGGGCAGAATTAGTTCAACCCGCCATTGACTTAGCGTTAAACGGATTAGTACTCACCGAACGTGAAGCCAATTGGTTTAATGAAATGAAAGAAGATCTCATTAAGTATAATACGGTTCAACCCGTATTTCTATTAAAAGATAATTGGCAAAAAGGGGACTCCATTCGATGGACAGAATTAGGACACACATTGGAACGTATTCGCGATCAGGGTCGAGCAGGTTTTTATGAAGGCAAAACGGCAGAGGATATTGTGGCTGAGATGCAACGGGGCAACGGATTAATTACACTCGAAGATTTGAAAAATTATTCTTCCGCCTGGCGCGAACCAATAGTAGCAAACTATAAAGACTATACGGTAATTTCCATGCCACCTTCCTCCAGTGGTGGAGTTTGCTTGTTGCAGCTTTTAAAATCAGTAGAGCCTTACCCAATTAAATCATGGGGGTTTAATTCTGCTGAAACCATTCATTTAATGACAGAAGCTGAACGCAGGGTATATGCCGATCGTGCGATCTATTTAGGCGATCCTGATTTTTATAAAGTCCCTGTAAAACAAATGCTTGATGATCAATACAACGATGAGCGCATGAGCACCTTTAATCCAGCAGGAGCAACTCCCAGTTCGGAAATAAAAGAAGGAACCATTGCTGGCTACGAATCGGAGGAGACCACACACTTTTCAATAGTGGATGCAGAGGGAAATGCAGTAGCTGTAACCACTACCATTAATGGTTGGTTCGGTTCGCATGTGGTGGTGCCTGGTTCGGGATTCTTTTTGAATAATGAAATGGATGATTTTAGTTCGAAACCCGGAGTTCCTAATATGTTTGGTGTGCTTGGCGCTGAAGCAAATAAGATTGAACCCAACAAACGCATGCTTAGTGCGATGACTCCCACCATTCTTGAGAAAGATGGCAAACTCTTTATGGTGGTAGGTACACCAGGCGGTTCCACTATTATTACATCAGTGTTTCAAGTGATTCTTAATGTAACCGAACACGGTATGGGCATGCAGGAAGCTGTCAATGCAAAGCGAGTTCACAGCCAATGGTTGCCCGATGCAATTCTTTCTGAAACCAAAGCATTTACTAAAAAAGACAGCTTGCAATTAGTCAACCTCGGGCACAAATTCGTCTCACGTGGTGCGATCGGTCGTGTGGATGCAATCTTGGTGTTGCCTGACGGAAGGTTAGAAGGCGGAGCTGATAATACGAGAGGTGATGATAAAGCGATTGGATATTGATAAAGGTTTAATATTATAAGATTTTACAAAAAAATCTAAAACTCTAAATCAACTATATGAAAAATTTAGTAATAATTGTACTGCTCTTCTGCTCACTAGACTTATTAGCACAAGATGAACCACAGAAAATAATTAATGAATTCTTTAAATTATATAGGGATAAAAATAGTGATGTAGCATTAGACTTTCTCTTCGGAACTAATAAGTGGATGAATGACTCGAAGGATCAGATCGAGAATGTTAAATTCAAAATCAATTCAACAGTTGTAAAATCAATGGGAGAATATTATGGTTATGAATTATTAACTACCAAAACAGTAGGTGAAAAACTTATTTTCTATACTTATTTAGTAAAATATGATCGACAGCCAATAAGATTTTCTTTTCTTTTATATAATCCAAATGGTCAATGGAGATTGCAGAACTTTAGTTTCGATGATGCTTTTAAGGATGATTTGCAAGAAGCATCTAAGTCCTACAGAATGAAAGAAAATTTAGAATATTAATAACGACTAACAAAAAAACGATCAAGTCCAAAGAGACCTGACCGTTCTAATCGTCAAGACCGCTCAAAATCGGTCTTGACGATTGCAGTATTAAAGAATTTCCCCAGCCTGAATCTTCTTTGCGATCTCTTGAACTTCATCCAACACACGAAGTAAGTTACCACTCCACAGCGCTGCAATTTGCTCTTCAGTGTAGCCACGCTTTACAAGTTCTAAGGTAACATTAAAGGTTTCAGAGGCATCATTCCAGCCATCAACACCGCCACCACCATCAAAGTCTGAGCTAATACCCACATGCTCCAATCCTATTTTCTCCACTAAGTAATCTATGTGATCAACAAAGTCTGCAACATTAACAGGAGGTGCCACCGGATTTACTTCTTGCTCAATCCGCGTCTTAGCCTTATCCCTGATTGCCATGTAACCTGCAATGTATTTCTCACGCGCTTCGTCACTCATTTCGCGCATGGAGGAACGCGGAACAATTTCAAAACCTTCGGCCTTAGCAACTTCAGCAAGCACAGAATCTACCTTCTCGCTATTGGCTTTATTCTTTTCTGTGTTTACATAACTTTTAAAAGCCACTGTTTGAACAACTCCACCATTTTCCTTTAGCATCATCAATTGCTCATCATCCAGATTTCTACTCACATCATTAAGCGCACGTGCCGATGAATGAGAAGCGATGACTGGGGCTTTAGATAGTCGCATTGCTTCCATATTTGCTGCTTTTGATGGGTGAGAAAGATCAACCATAATTCCCCATTTATTCATCTCGGCAATGGCCTGACGACCTAAGTCACTGAGTCCATTATGCAACCAAACACTATCGCGTTCCCCTGTATTTGAATCACTCAACTGGCTGTGGCCATTATGTGCCAGGGACATGTAGCGCGCACCACGGTCATGAAACTCTTTTACCCGGTTAATATCAGTTCCAATAGGATATGCATTCTCCACACCTATCATCGCTACTTTCTTTCCGGTTGCGGCTATTCTTCGAACATCTGCCGATGTAAGTGCCAGTTCTATTTTATCAGGAGCAATCTCTTCACATAGCCTGTGGATGGCTTTAAACTTATCATCTGCATTTTCATATGCTTTTTTGTACCCTTCTTCTGTTAATTCACCCTGACCGGTGTAAACAATAAACCATGCAACGTCAAGTCCGCCTTCAATCATTTTAGGAAGGTTTACCTGTGAAGATAGTCTTTGCGTATAATTGGTTTCAGTGGTAAAGTTGGTTGTGTTGATATCATCATGTGTGTCTAACGTAATCACACGGTCATGAATGCCTTTCGCTTTTTCGATAAGCTCGGCCTCTGTCAGCTCGGTGTTTTCTTTTGGACCACAGGCAGATAAAGTCAACAATGCAATTGAGAATAAATAAATTAGTCGCTTCATATTTTTAGGTTTGGATGGTTCTCTAAAATTAGAGTATTAAAAAGTAAAGAGTTTTTAGAATTATGTGAATGGTCATAATTCCGTAAGGCAATCGAAAGAAACTATTTCCTTTTTAAATTGAGCAACTGAATATTCCTGAAATCAATCGGTTGTCCTTCACTTTGCAAAGCAATAAATCCGGCTGTCAGAGGCTTGCCCGGCTGCCAGCGCGCGCTATCATATCCATTCACTACTCCACCACCCATGGAGGGTTTAGTATACTGAAGTACGGTATCACCATTGATTACATGAGTTATCAGTGAATCGCCAAACACAATTAATTCAACACTCACCCACTGATCGGCATCATAGGTTTGTGAGGTGGAGTTTAAACAATGGCCATCGTACAATTTACCTTGATAATATATTTCAGTTCCCGGGGAACACATATTACCTGTAGGCCGCGGTTTACCATCGCCTAAGCCAGCCAGCAATTGCATTTCTACAGAGATGGGCCAATTTTGTTCTTTGGGCATACTGTGTGGATCTTGTGAATGAAACATCACTCCACTATTGAGCAACGTAAAATCAGGTGCTCCTTTTTGGAGTTCACCTACAAAACGATATTCAAATTTCAATCGAAAGTGAGATAGTGGATTCTTGTAATACAAATGACCAAACTGATCATTGAAATCTTCATACTGATCGTATCGAACTTTCAAAATACCATCTTCCACGCGAAAGGTGTTTCCGAAATTCTCTTCCACTTCATGATGATGAATTTTAACCACCCAATCATTTATGTCTTTACCATTAAAGATACTTACCCATTCTTCTTTTTGTTCTTTGGAGTTAGTGCACCCTTGCAGAACTAATGTGAGTACAATAAGTATTTTTTTATTTAAACTCATCTTGGTATTAAATTCTTCTTGAACCGCAAAGACGCAAAAAGCGCAAAGTAATCAAAGGCCTTTGTCGTTGTTTTGGGGTTTCACTGTGTGCAACTCAGTGGTTATTTTTCTTAAGTCCTATCAAATCTTCTCACCACTTAAGACACTGAGAAAAATAAAATATAGCTGCCAAGCTTAACTTTTCTAACTTTCTATGTGGTTGATGTATTCCGTAAAATGATCAATTCTTCAAAATACGAAACTCCACTCTTCTATTCAATCTTCGGGCTTCCTCCGAGTCATTTGTTGCAATAGGTCGCGAACCACCATACCCTTTTCCTTTTATTCTGCGCTGGCTAATTCCTTTTGAAATCAGGTATGATTTAATTTTATCTACCCGTTGTTGTGAAAGCTCCAGATTCTTTTTCATGTCGCCTCGGTTATCCGTATGTCCTTCCAGTGCAATGACTACTGAAGAATTTGAATTTAGAAAATCAACAACAACATTCAATTCACTAAATGACTCTTCCAACAAGTCGGTTTTACCTAATTCAAACAGCACACTTTTTAAATTAACCACGGCACCTACTTCAATGGGCTGAAGTCTGAAGTTCATTTCAAGTGTTTGCATCTCGAAGGTATGGATATCCAATTTTTCAGATACGTTTACAAAACGTTTTGCTTCCACTTCAATGGAATAGATTTTTGTGGAAGGAACAATCAACACATAATTACCATCTGCCCCACTGGTAGCAACATATAGGGAGTCAGTCTTAAAAGTCACTTTAGCAATAATAGGCTCTCCTGTTTTTGAATTGGTAATGCATCCGACAATTTTCACTTTTTTGTCAGGCACCTTTATGCTGTCGCGCTTTGCTTCAACGATGCGAACAATTGTATCCACTTTAAGAATTGCCTGCAAGCTGTCTTTAAATAGCTTGATGTCACCATAACCATCACTGTTTTGGGTAGTTGTGTATAGTGCCATTTTTTGTGCATCACTGCCACGAAAGAATAGCTCTCGTCCTTCTGAATTAATTTGAGTACCCAGATTTACAGGGGTTGACCAATTTTTCCAACTCTCATCCAGTCGATCAGAAACATAAATATCGAAACTGCCAAATCCACCTCGTCTGCCATTAGAAGCGAAATAAAGTTTTTTACCATCAGCGCTAAGTGTAGGACTAGTTTCCTGAAAAACCGTGTTGATTGTACTACCCAGGTTAATGGGTTCGCTCCAACTGTTTCCGGTCTTCCTGGTGATGTAAATGTCTTCGGCACCAATGGTGTTGTAGGATTCAGCTGAGAACACAAAAAGATCAGGCAACCATTGTCCACTCAATGTGGACGATCGATTCAGGAAGTAAGGAATTGAAATATTCTGGGGAGTACTCCAACCTGTGCCCGTATTCTGCGAAACTGAAATCCCTTGTGTTGTTATGTTCTCATTTCCTTTTGCGTAATGACTTAATAGATATAATTCCGAGCCATCGTAACTTAAGCCTGCCACCCCGTTATAACCGCGATTATTTAATACTGACCCTGCATGCACCGGGGCCGACCAACCCGTACCCATCCATAAAGCAATCCAGATATCACCGGGATCTTTTTTGCCCCCAATATTGTCGGGGTGATTGGCTATGGTAAAATAAAGCGTTTTTCCATCGGGACTGATGACCGGATTTTGCTCATCGTAAGAAGAATTAATGAGTGCCAGTGGATCCGCACTTTGTGATAAAGCAGAAAAGGAAACTACAAGAGAGAAAATTAAGAGATACTTCATGTGTTCAAATCAACTTCAAGATTACAAATAAAATGAAACCATTTAGAATTAAAGCCATAGATTCACTGATTACATTTATGAATCCCCAACATGCATTAGTGTTTACTAACCCAAGCATTGTCGTTCAAATAAAATCGCCAGGGCAATTTTGCATCTTCACCTGCATAATCAATGCCAATTCGGGTAACTGCTACGATATCTTTCTTTGCCACTCGTATTCCTTCTTCAATCCAAAGATCGGAAGTCATCAGATCTTTTCCGTTATGTGTTCTGTCAATACCCAATGCCTTCGTTAGTTTACCGGGGCCTGATGTTATTCGTTTTAACGAAGTGGTTCGCATCCGTTCCAACATCAAGTCTTCACCTTGAACAGGTTGAAGCGAACGGATAAGCACCGCCTCTGCTTTGTCACTTTTATTTGTAACGATGTTAAATAGATTGTGTATGCCATAGCATAAATACACATAAGCCACTCCACCCTCTTCAAACATTACCCGATTGCGCTCAGTCATTCTATTTTGGTAGGCATGGCAGCCACGTTCCCGAAAAGAATAAGCCTCAGTCTCAACAATGATACCACTGGTAACCTGACCATAGATTTCTGTTGCAATGGTTTTGCCAAGTAGTTCTTTCGCGATCTGAACTACATTTTTTCTCTGAAAGAAAGATTTTGAGACGATCATGGTTTAGGTCTGTTCGCTTTTAAGGTTGCTTAGCGGGTAAAATGGTTCTATTTTTGGCGTCTAAAATTAAAACACAACTATGAAGAACACACTATTAATTATTGCTATGCTTGCAATTGGTCTGGTGGCCAATGCTCAGGTTCAAACACCACAACCAAGCCCGGCTGCTTCGGTATCAACCGTTGTAGGCTTAACAGATGTTAAAATTGATTACTCACGTCCAAGTGCAAAAGGAAGAAAGATTTTTGGAGAAGGTGCAGTTCTGCTTCCTTATGGAGCAATCTGGAGAACAGGTGCAAATAGCGGAACAAAAATTACTTTTAGTGATGATGTAAAAGTGGAAGGAACTTCAGTTCCAAAAGGTGAATATCTAATCTTTAGCTGGCCTGGAGCAACCGAGTGGACTGTTTCCTTATATAAGGACATTGCAATAGGTGGCAACACAGGAGACTATGATAAAACAAAAGAAGCGGCAAACTTTAAAGTGAAGTCTGAGAAATTGACTGAGAAAGTTGAGACCCTGACAATCAACATCGGTGATATTGCTGCTGATAGCAAGACTGCCAAAGTTCAAATTGCCTGGGAAAATACTTCGGTGAAGTTTACGATTGCTGTAGATTATGATGCAAAAGTTATGAAGTCGATTGAGGCATCTACTAAAGTAAATCCAAACAACTATTTTAACGCAGCAGTATACTATTTAGAGAATGGTAAAGATTTGAAGAAAGCCCTTGAGTGGGTGAACATAGCGGCTGAATCTAATCCAACTGCTTTCTGGATTATGTATCAAAAAGCAAGAATTCAAAAAGGGCTTGGTGATAAAGCCGGTGCACTAGCAACTTCTAAGGCTTCATGGGAAGCTGCCAAAGCCGCCAACAATCGCGATTATCAAATAATGAATGAAGACCTTCAGAAGTCATTGAAGTAACAATTCTCAAAAAATTATTAAAAGCATCCCATTACTGGGATGCTTTTTTTGTGCCTTGATTTTCTATGTATTGTATAATAAAGCCTAACACAACCACTAATAAACATCCAATTATGTTGTAAAGAAGAAAAGCAACTTTAGTAAAAAAGTAACAATAAATTATCACCCCTTCGGCAACAATGGCCGCTATAAAAACTGCATTGGATTTAATGTATTTGAGATAGAATGCGCACAGGAAGATTCCCAGAATGGTTCCATAAAAAATAGAACCTACAATATTCACAAACTGAATCAAGTTCTCCGCCTGATTGGCAATGGATGCGAATAACATTCCAAAAATAGCCCAACCTGCTGTAAACCATTTTGATGATTTGACATAATGATAATCATCACCATCTTTTTTAATGGAACGTTTGTAAATATCTACGGTAGTGGTTGAAGCCAGCGCATTAAGTTCAGACGCGGTAGAAGACATGGCAGCCATAAACACAACTGCCATCAGCAAACCAATAAGTCCATGAGGCAAATAAGTCATCACGAACGTGATGAACACATAATCTTTGTCAAGTGTGTTCGATCCCGGTAGGGCAGTTGCAATCTGTTCTTTCACTTTTGATCGAATTGCTTTTTCGGAACCCTGAATCGCTTCAAAGGACTTCCTCGATTGCTCGATAAGAATCGGATCATCTTTACGAATAGCATCAACCAAACTTTCGGCTTCAGTTCGTTTATCAGCAAACACTTTGTCATACTCACCTTCCAATGCAGTAATGGTCCCGGCATATTCTGTTTGCATTGCTTTGTCCTTAAGCGATTGATTGTGAAAAACAGGCGCCTGATGAAACTGATAAAACACAAACACAAGAATGCCTATGTATAAGATGATGAATTGCATGGGCACTTTTAATAAGCCATTAAACAGTAAACCCAATCTACTTTCTGTAACAGACTTGCCACCTAAATACCTGCCCACCTGCGATTGATCGGTTCCAAAATAAGACATGAACAAAAACAATCCACCAATTAAACCGGACCAGATGTTGTATCGTTCTCGCAAATCAAACGAAAGATCGACTAAATTCATTTTACCCATTACTCCGGCCAATTGGAACGCTTCTGAAAATGAAATGTTTTTTGGGAGTTTATAAAACGCAGTAAGTCCGGCAATGATCATACCCACCATAATAATGGTGAGTTGATACTTTTGAGTCATGCTCACCGCTTTGGTTCCGCCACTTACTGTGTAAACCATCACCAACGATCCAATGAAAATTGTGGTGAGATTGATATTCCAATCTAAAATAGTAGAGAGAATTAGCGAGGGGGCGTAAATGGTAATCCCCACCGACAATCCGCGCAGCATTAAAAAGAAAAAAGCCGCAAGCGATCGGGTCTTTAAATCAAAGCGTGTTTCCAAATACTCATACGCGGTGTAAACTTTCAGTCTATGATAGAGAGGAACGGCTGTAACACTTAGAATGACCATCGCAAGAGGTAAGCCGAAATAAAATTGTAGAAAACGCATCCCGTCTTCATATGCCTGACCGGGTGTTGATAAAAATGTAATGGCACTGGCTTGGGTAGCCATTATGGATAAACAAACATTCCACCAGGGCAAACTTTTATTACCTAACAGATATCCATCAATGTTTTTGCTGCCTCTGCCCTTCAGCGTTCCGTATGTTACAATTAGCGCTAGTGTAACAAATAAGATTATCCAGTCGATTGAATTCATTGGAAAGAACTTGTAATGAGTAGGTAAACAATAATTTGTACGGCTAACACAATCATAACAAACCAATACCAGCTACTCCATTTTGAAAAAACGGGTGGTTTTTCTTCCTGATCTTCAACCATCATTTCTTTGTTTTAATGTTTTCGGTAGGCAACGACTTAGAATTTTTTAAGGAAACCAGGTTAGCAAATAATTTATATGCACCCGGCACACCGTCAGGTAACTCTCGGAAAAAGGAAAGTCCTGTGTATACATAATGCCCGTCACCATACTTGGCAATCAACAAACTCCCATTTCGTGCGGGTTCATCTCTATCATTCATCGATAGCAATGCATCATACTCCTCGCTCCACTGATTGGGGAAGTATAATCCACGCTCCTGAACCCAGCCTTCAAAATCCTTACTCGTAATTTTGTTTGGATAGTTTAGAGCCGGATGATCTGGTTTTAAAATTCTCACTTCGCTATTCTCTTGTGTCACACGATCGCGCGAAAGCGTGAGAGGATAAGGTGAGAATTTATCCTTATCCATTTCAATATCGTTACTGGTGTTGTATTGAACTACCAGTGTTCCGCCACTTTTCACATAATCAAGCAGTGTAGGCATGATAAAGCCAATGCGCTCATTCGTATTCAAAGCGCGGATGCCTAATACTACAGCGTCCACGCGCTTGAGATTTGAAGCTGTAACTTCTTCATTTTTCATTTCCCACACTTCGTAGCCAAGGTTCCTTAAGCTGGCAGGAATGTCATCACCCGCTCCCTTTATATATCCAATAACTGAACCTTCTCTGTTGATATTAATACGCAGTGCTCTTGCCTTCGCTTCAGGTTGAAGAGTTTGAATGGGAATGTGATCATATACAATTTGCTGAACAGAATGCGAATATGGTTTGCCTCCAATTTCAGCGACTGCCTTTATTGTCGCATCTACTTCAGTTTTGCTGCCCGTTACATTAAAGACGAGAGTTTGCTCTTCATTCATGTTTGATAGCTCAAATGGAATGGCAGCTGGTTCACACTTCCAACCTGCGGGAAGTTCTAATGTTAAACTCCCTGCAATTTGCTTTTGCGATGTAGATTTTATTAACACCCGAATAGGCTGTGGGGATTGATCTTTAAAAACATATACAGATTCTGGAAAATTAACAAAGACAAGTGGAACAATTTCAACAGGTCGCGTTAACTCCCCACGCACGGGATCTGTCCATGAATAGATTATGGGTACATTTAACACTAACTTTTCACCCATGATGGAGACAGTTACTTCAGCAGAAATTGCAACATCATTTTCAGGTTTACCAATGAGCGACTTATTCTTTACATTGAATAATCCAATCGAGTGATTATCCTTCAACCAATAAGGTCCTGAATAATCCGCATTTGAAATCAAATTTTTTACTGATTTGAAATTAATAGATGCATTATTTTTTAATGGCAACGAAAGTGTTGAGTCAAGGTTTAGTAGTTGGCTCTTCACGTTTAACAATGAAATAGGAACATCAGAACGATTAATGGCTTCAAAAGAAATACTGACAGGCTGGGTGGAGGTAGTCATATAATTATTTGCACGAGCAGCAACATATAATCCAGAACAATCATATAGCAATTGTTCAACTTCTTTAAGTTTTCGTTGTTTCCATACCGAATTTTCAAGAAGCATGATCTGCTTGCGAACTTCCAGTAGTACCGGAACACTTAATGCCGGATTATCTTCATTGAACTCAGCAATTGCTTTTTGAACAAGCGGTTGTACTTTATTTCCATCCTTCAATCGCGTCCATGAAGTATTTACTTTCTCAAAGAAATCTTTATCCACTCTTGTTCCTTTTACAAATTCAAAAAATTCTTGCGAGTCCCCCCTGCTGCCTGACGATCCAAAGCCCTGACTTTTATGAGAGGTGCGACTCTCAGCTGCTATTTCAGAATAAGATTTACCTAATAACGGATTGTACGTTCCTACATTTATGGAGATAATACCGTGTGTTTTTTCATTTATAGCTTGGTTCCACCAGCGACCCGTGTTGGTATAGAGGGCACTTACCTGCCAGGTTCCGAATGTTTGCACTTGCTCTGGAAATATTTTTGGGTTGTTACTAATATCAAAAGCTTCCTGTGCAAGAATAGCAGATGAAGTGTGATGTCCATGGCCGGCTCTTTCATCGGGTGGAAACCTGGTTAAAATAACATCGGGTTGAAATTGACGAATTACATGAACTACATCCGAAAGAATTTCATCTTTATTCCATATCTCTAATGTCTCCTGATAATTCTTGGAAAATCCAAAATCAATTGCACGGGTAAAAAATTGTTGTCCTCCATCAATTCGCCTTGCTGCTAATAATTCCTGCGTACGGATAAGGCCAAGCAATTCACCGATCTCAGGCCCAATTAAGTTTTGCCCACCATCACCACGTGTCATCGAAAGATAACCAGTTGCTGCAAGACGGTCATTTGACAAATAGGTAATCGCCCTCGTATTCTCATCATCCGGATGGGCAGCCACATATAACACCGAGCCCAGAAAATTCAATTTTTTGAGGTTAAGCTTTATTTCAGAAGATGCTGGCTGACCATGTTGAGCAAAAGTGACCCGAGTGATAAATAAAATAAGAATGAAAAGAATACGCATACTGAACCAAGTTTGAAACGCGAAATAAAGAAAAAAAAAGTTATTCACCGGGTGGGGTGAACGAGCGGACGGATGAATGTGTTAGCGGAGCTTGTATGATTTAGAATTTTCCCCTTTTCTCTTCATTAACCATAAATATTCCGTCATCCAAAATTGTGAGCATTATCTTGCTTACCGATTTTTTATTTTGATCGTTAAAAAAGACAGTAAACTCATTGGTAGTTATCTTTTCTTTAATATCCTCTGTATAACCCCAGTCTAGTTTTATAACAGTGCCCATGATTGCCTTCCGGTTAAAAACAAGGTCACCATCGCTATTGATTACTCGAATCCTAACTTCCTTATCAGTAACTGCAAGTACCTTCAACTCAATGAGCAGGTAAGGCATTGGTCCTGAAATAGCTTTTCTAACTTTATCATCAGTGGCCTGCTCATATTCTACCTTTTGACGGTCAATGGCCGGGCGATCTTTAAAAATATAATTGACCTTTAGTTCGAACTCCTCGGATGGTTTATAAGGAATCTGATCTTGATAAGACGAATATAGTATGAGAGTTAAAATCAAATTAGTAATCATTTCAGAATTAGAAGTTTACGCTAATTACTTTCAAGTTATCAATACAGTTGAAGATTACCTAATTATTGCGAGTTAACCTTTGGAAACCCCTATGAACATTGGGCTCGACAAGAATAAACTTTTTGTGGAAAGGGGTTAAATAATTTTTTTAGATCAAAAACAATCTAAATTTGCGCCTTGTAATTTAAACCCTATCAAACACTTATGAACAAAGCTGAATTAGTTAGCAAGATTGCCGATGATGCTGGCATCACTAAAGTACAAGCAACAGCCGCCCTTGGATCATTCATGGAAGGTGTTACTAAGACACTTAAGTCTGGCAACAAACTTATCCTTGTAGGCTTCGGTACTTTCTCTGTTTCAAAAAGAGCTGCCCGCAAAGGTCGCAATCCTCAAACAGGTGAAACAATTAAGATCAAAGCCAAGAAGATTGCACGCTTTAAGGCAAGCAAAGAATTGTCTGGCAAACTTTAATCACCACTTCCTGACTTTGTCAGTTAAGTAAAATAAAAATAGACTCTGGAATTATCAGAGTCTATTTTTTTTCATTGTAATAATCTTTTGGATACTAGAAGAATCTTATTTCCTTTGCGCAAAATTAATACTCATGCAAACAGCCGAAATACATACGAATAAAGGAGTAATGAAAGTGAAATTTTTTGAAGCGGATGCTCCCATTGCTGTTAAAAACTTTACGGATCTTGCCAAGAAAGGCTTTTATGATGGCCTTACTTTCCACAGGGTAATTCCAAACTTTATGATTCAGGGCGGTTGTCCCAATGGAATTGGAAATGGTGGCCCTGGTTACACTATTAAGTGTGAATTGACGGGAGATAATCAATATCATGACCGGGGCGTATTATCCATGGCTCATGCAGGCAGAAATACGGGTGGTTCACAATTTTTCATCTGCCACAGTCGCGACAACACAAAACACTTGGATCGTAATCATACTGTGTTTGGTAAAGTGTACGAGGGTCTTGATGTGATTGACAAAATCCGTCAGGATGATGTAATGGAGAAAATTGTTATTAACGAGGAAGAGTAAGATTATCCGAGCGAATAAATAATTCTTGCCGCTGCTCTATTCGCTTTATCTCTGGCTTCTTGAATTGTTTTTCCTTTTGCTAAGCAAACCCCCATTCTCCTTTCACCATCTACTTCGGGTTTACCAAATAAACGGATCTGTGTGTCTTCTTCGCCAAGGGCAAGTTCCATTCCTGAGTAGATAATGCTTTGTGATTTTCCCTTAACCAAAATTACGGAAGAGGCAGAGGGTCCTAATTGCCGAATGGTTGGAATAGGTAAACCAAGAATTGCGCGAACATGCAAGGCGAATTCCGATAAGTCTTGTGAAATCATCGTAACCATTCCAGTATCATGCGGTCTGGGTGATAGTTCACTGAAGTAGACAGTGTCTCCTTTTACAAAAAACTCAACACCAAAAATTCCATAACCGCCCAACTCATTTACCACCTGCATAGCTATCTGTTGAGCTTCTTTCAAAGCCTTTTCGTTCATAGGATGTGGCTGCCACGACTCCTGATAGTCTCCATGTTCTTGCCGATGACCAATTGGATCACAAAAACAAATACCCCAATGATGACGAATCGTGAGTAACGTAATTTCATAATCAAAATCCACAAAGCCTTCTATAATTACTTTGCCCCCACCGCTGCGACCTCCTTCTTGTGCATGCTGCCACGAAGCATTGACATCTTCCTTTGATTTCACCACACTCTGTCCTTTCCCCGATGAACTCATGATTGGTTTAATAACACATGGATATCCAATGGAATCCACAGCATTTGTAAACTCTTCAATAGTACTTGCAAACTTAAAGGGAGAAGTTCTTACGTTTAATTTTTCGGCAGCAAGTGTTCTTATCCCTTCACGATTCATGGTAAGCTTGGCGGCATTGGCTGTTGGTATTATTCGAAATCCTTCCTGCTCTAATTCAACTAACGTATTAGTAGCAATTGCTTCCACTTCAGGAACGATGAAGTTTGGTTTTTCTTTTTCAATGACTTCACGGAGTGCTTTTCCATCTAACATTGAAATGGTGTATGAACGATGTGCTACTTGCATAGCCGGAGCATTGCTATATCGATCTACTGCAATCACTTCAACACCATATCGTTGAAACTCAATAACAACCTCCTTGCCAAGTTCGCCCGAACCCAACATCATCACTTTAACAGCTGAAGAAGTTAACGGTGTTCCAATCTTTATTGGTTGATCCCTTTTACTTGTCATAAATGCTTTAGCTATTTCTTTCCAGGATGATAAGTACGCTCAGCATGTTTCATTACATCCTTCTTATAAAACCACACCTCTTTAAATTTTCCCTGACTGTAAAGCTCAGCTTGATCTGTAAAGTGTTTTGATAACGGATTATTATTATTACCACCTGCCAATACTGATTTAGCTTTCACTCCATCTTTACCAAATTCAACCACTGCAACAAAACTATTGCCCACATAACCATACATTTTATTGGTTCCCTGAAATTTACGACTGCCAAAAGCTGCTAGCGATCCCCAAAAGGAAGAGGTTGATCCTACGGGCAAACTAGGTTTAAGATCATTATATTCTTCGGTGATTTTGCCAGTCAAGCGTTGAAATCTGTTCACCTCACCCCAGCCTACCACCCAGGTTCCAAAATCAAGTTGAAGTTCATCTAATATTTTTTCCAACGCATCAAGCTTTTCTTCATTTGAACTTTCACTTATCATCAGTTTTATAATGCTTAATTGATCGCTTCCAGGCGGAATTCTTGAAGAAATCTTTTGCCGTAATTCCTGCCCCCAATAAACAGCCAGCGTAGTGGGTACCGATTTAATCCCATAGCCTTTATCCCAACTACTTAGCAACGCAATCGGTTCTCTTAACTTAGCAACAAGTTCTCTATCAGTGCATGATTCATAGGCTGAGACCAAGGCTGGTATCAACTCTTCGAAGCCTGAGAGATATGGATCATTGGCAGCAGCAATTAGTTTATTCAAGGTAAATGATGACTCTCGTTCTAGAACTCGTTCGGCATTAATGCCCCTTGCATTTTGAGCATCCGGTGCCATGTAGGTTGGATAATTATTCTTGTCTGGACTATCTTTTCCCGCTAAGGTAAATGGTGTTGAGTTACAATTTTGTATCCAACCACTTGGCGGATTATAGGAATGAACAATCTCTGATACTTCGTGCAAGCCTTGCCAATCTGTGCCAGGGTCGCTCCCATCTAATGGTTTTGTCCAATCATAGTTTGTATTTCTTTTTGGAATAAAGTTGCCATGCCAGTAAGCAATATTTCCCTGGCTATCAGCAAACACGGTGTTATTCGAGGAGTTAGCTTTCAACTCCATCGTTTTTTTATAGTCCTCAAGTCCTTGCGACTTAGTGCGTTGATAGGATTGAGTGAGTGCTTTCAATGGTTCAACCATCATAGAAATACTTACCCATTCCTCACCCCGTTTTGCAATTACAGGACCATGGTGAGTATAGTGCGCAGTAAATTCTTTGTAGCTCTTTTTATTACCCTCCTTATAAGCAAGCTTAATTTTTTTTGAAATAACTGGTTTAGATGAAGCTCCGTGGCGATAGAATATTGAATCGTTACGCTTTACAATGCTCTCAAGATATTCATCTTTTACATCAGCCTGACTGGTGGTGTGCATCCATCCGCAATGTTCATTAAACCCTTGATATACAAAAAACTGTCCCCAGGTTACAGCACCATAGACATTTAATCCTTCTTCGCTGTTTACATGAACTTCGGGACGGAAGTAAAACGAAGTATGTGGATTGATCAGCAACAAGGCATTACCACTCGCACTCCGCGAGGGTGCAATTGCAAAGCCATTAGAACCGCGCGGTTCTGGTTCTTGATTATGATCGACCTCTTCAGGTTCTACGACCATTTCGCCAGAGCCGTAAAATTCCTTTAACCGATTTACTGAGATAGATTCAATATCGCCACCAATACTTCCCTCACTAAATAAGAAAGGCATCCAAGGTTGAAACCGGGTGAGCAATTTAGGTTTAACCTCAGGATGTGTGTATAAGTAATAGTTAATACCATCAGCAAAGCCATCACAAAGTCGCTTTAGCCAGGCCGGGCTTTCTTTATAAATAGAGATGGCTTGAAGTGTATCATAAAACAACCGGGTACGTAGATCATGATATAATTTTGATTCACCTTCTACCTCTGCAAGTCTGGCTGTTGCTGTTATGTAGTTCATCTCAACCCGATTAAAATCATCTTCACATTGGGCAAACAGAAACCCAAATACTGCATCGGCATCAGTCTTACCATAAACATGCGGAATACCCCACGTGTCGCGAATGATAGTAACTTGTTTAGATAGATTTTGCCAGCGAGTAATTTCTTCTTTTGTAAACTTTTGGGCAAAAGCCGGAGCCGAGAGAAGAAGCAGGAGGAGTATCTTTTTCATTTAGAACGGAATCAGATTGAAATTTATTGAAATTTCGCAGAGTCCCCTAACTGATTTTTAAGTACGGTAATTACATCAAAAAATCATTTGTATAAGTATTCTTATAAAATTTTCCAGGATATCACCGTCCAGGTTCCATAAAAACCTTCCTTAAGCTCAATACCAATTTTTTCGGTTTGCAACTCCCCAGTAATTTTCACCTTAAAATAGCAGCGCCCCTCAACAGAATTAATATCACCAGTTGGAATACCCAGCGTATTAATGTTTCCAAATCTTTGCCGGATAGCAGGGTCTGATTTTATAAATTCTACTGCATTTGAATAGGGTACTGAGTCAACAATAAAAAGAACTCTTTCAATACCGATTGAAGCGATAATCACTAACGAGGCGATTGCAAGTATTATACTTGCATTCTTATGAAAGTTAACCATCCGCCCAATTCAAATTTTCGAATGATAAATCAATCTTCAGGACGATGTTTAATGCTTCTTAAATTTATCGTTCCATCTGCCAGCTTCTTTTTGTTTCTGGATGGTTCCATCAACTAAAAGCTGCGATAATCTGGCATTCATTGCACCATGTGAGGTTAAATGATACGAACCGCATTCATCACATTTGTAAACTCCTTTTGGGCCGGCACCTGCTTTATATTCAAAATGTATATGTGCTTCAATTAATGAATCTTCGGCTAGCTGTTCACTTGCATACAAACGCTTACCTGTTGAACACTTTTTCATTTTTCTAATTATAGATTATTCCTTCTAATAACTTGTCGAGGTCAAAAAACGGCAAAGGTTTTTCAAGACATTTCATAAACCCATTTGATTCCGCACGCTCCTTGTCACCTTGTTGAATAAGGGTGGTCATGGCTACCAGTCTGGTGTTATCTGAAAGGGATTTTAACTGCTGAGATAGGGGAATCCCTCCAAAACATTCGCCTTTTAAGTGCATGTCAACAAAAGCAATGTCAAAATCTACCTCAGTCGCTTTCTCCAGTCCTTCTTCGGGAGAGTCAAAAATATAAACCGAGGCCTTTTCCATATGAGGCTTCAACATTTTTTGATAAATAAACCTATTGAGAGGATCGTTCTCAAAAATTGCAATAACTAATTTCTTTTTCATGATATCCTTTAATGGGATAATCATGCCAGCAGGCTAAATAGCCAAATTCTAGCTTTAAACGATATTTTTGCTGATAATTATTCCTATAATGGGAAATCAGTTCCCATTATACCTGTCTTGCGCTACCTTTTACTTTGCGGAATATTAAAGTTATAGAAAGGAGTATAAACCCTACCGATATCAGTATTGCCCAGGCATTTGGGGTACGGGTCTCCCCTATCATTTCATAGTCTTTTAATAGGAATTTTATGGAACTTGGTTTCCAAAAGAGTGTATTTCCTGCTACTGAGTCAGCATTAGAATCAATTGGGCTGTATGGCAACGTGATGGAATGAACGTATTTGCCATTGCTTGCTGTAGAGATGAAATTGGTTTGGGTTTCAATCTGATCACGGAGCCTTAGTATTCCATCATTAGGGATTGGAAGTTTTGGAATACCCGCCATAATCAATAAACTGGATAAGTCTTCTATATCCTTTCCATTTTCCATAGCTTGAAATAACTTCTCTTTGTGATTTTTAAGTGTGTCAATCCAGGCGTGCTGATTTTCAGATTCCAATAAACCCTCCAGCCCTTGATAATATTCTTCAAATAATGCCTTTGTTCCATAGGTTTCAAATATCTTATCATTTAACCGATCGAGATATAAACTGTCGGCTCTCGAGATTGAATTACCTTCAGCCGGTAATCGATCTATAAAACTATAATCCTCCTGTGTAAAGTAGTCTGTCGTTGGATACTGAAGCCGATTGATTGATTGATATGTATCGGAGTATTGGATATACGTATAGAACCACTTGAATTTTTTATTGAAACGACTCGTTACGCGAAATAAAGTATCACTTGGTGTACTTAAATCCTGATTGGCTTCCTCCGCTGAATTGAAATGTTTGCTAAAAGTCAAGATAAACTTTTCGTGATCTTGTTTTTCCACCTTATCTTTTTTAAGCACGGTTACGTTCCAATCTTTTGCTGATCCTATACCAACAAAGTTGCTATTTATAGTTGCTGAATCTCCTTCAATAATGATAGTTTTATCCAGTGAACCATCTTCATGAACTTCGGTGTTCATCACAACCTTATGCTCGCAAGAAGTTAGAGTAGTTAGCAATGCAAGTACGATTGATACTATATTAAAACTCTTCATAGGTTTTTATTTGTTTTAAGGTTCTTTAAGAAATCACAATCCTTTTGCTTGAAGCAATCATAAATAGAAACTTGAGCGACTGATTCTCGTCTTTTCACCTGAACTTCCAGAAATTTAGGGGTATTCAAATAAGTATTCGATGCTGTATATTTCGATCTGATATTCATTTGCGAATGATCAGATGAGAGTTCAACAAAAAAGAAACCAGTAAGAAGCATTGAGGCAACTGCCAAAGAAGCTCGTATCCAATAGGTAGTTACTATCGTAACGAATTCATTAAACCAGTTTCTATTGGAACTCTCGACAGCCTTCATGATGTTACGCTTAATCTGTTCAGGAGATGTGGCTGTTAACGGCATCTCACCAACTTTTCGAATCAATGAATGCTGACCACTAGTCTTAACAAAAAGAGCTTTGCAGGATGAACATTCATTCATATGCATATCAACCAGATGCCTTTCTTGATGATCAAGTTCGTAGTACAAATAAATTAAGGATTCAATTTTCCCGCACTTCATAAATTCATTAGTTCATGTTCCTTGAAAATTTTTAACTTCTCACTCATAGCCAGCCGAGCATAGTACAGATTGCTCTTTAAATTCCCAGTCGATATAGATAGAATCCCACAAACTTCATCAACCTCAAGTCCTTCCAAATCCCTAAGCACAAAAACCACCCGTTGTTTAGGAGTAAGCAATTCTGCCGCTTCTTGAATGGCACTCATTACCTCCTTGTTCTGAAGTTCTGTTTCGGGCGTATTGCTGTCTGCCTTTGCATAGGCCTGTGCTATATCAACTCTGTTATTGCTCTGTTTCACTGGTGCTGATTTAAAGTAATCCAAACATTTATTAACAATAATTCGATATAGCCAAGTAGTTAGTTTTACCTCTGCACGGTAGCGACCAAAATTTTTCCAAAGACTTATAAAACTTTCCTGCACGATATCTTCAGCTTCCTGGGTTTTACCTATTATCCGGAATGCTACCCGATATGAAAATGGCTGATACTGGTCGACTATCATTCCAAATGCACGCGTACTGCCCGCCTTAGCCTCTTCAATCATTTCGGGTGTTACACGGGTGTCTGTTCTTTGCATTCTGTTATTATACGATTTATGTTTATGTGGGTCAAATAGAAACTTCTTGCCTTCGTGTATTTCAATCAGAATATCTCCTCGGTTTGCAACTAATTGTGGTGGGTATTCGTTATTATCGCAGTTCGCAGAGAGCAAGCAAGTCGCAAGCACAAGAATAAAATTTTTTAAACTAGCGCGGCACAATGGTTTGTTCTGACAATCCCTAAACTGACGGAATTGATTAGAGGTCGCTTTGCGAACTTAACAGAGAAAGTATGGCTTGGAGCACATTATATATTACAGGAAGGAAAGATTTTCAAGAAGAGGTTTTAGAAAATTTAAGGCGCTCTGATGTTTCTTATTTACCGGGAAGTTCGGGAGATATTGATTTGCTCATGTTTTGGGTTGACGAAAAGACTCCTTTGCGAGATATTAAACTGGCGATTGGAAGCAAAACCGTATTTAAGTACCGGTTGCAATTTTTTACAGATATAGATCAACACCGGGCAGATAAGAAAAATGAAAACCTTACACCTCACGAAGAAGCGATGATTCGCGAGATGAGTAATTGGGAAGCTCGCTATCGCCACAGTGCCTGAAACTCAGACTGAATAGCTACAGAAATTTGAATGGTTGGGTAAGAATGTCTTAGGATTCAAATAAAAAACGATAAATTTAAGACTCCTAAAACTTCAAAATCTTAGATTGTAGATCTATGGCTTTATTTTACCCTCGTCCGCTCCTATTACTTGCAGGAGTCTTTCTCGTTTCATGTTCATTTGCCCAGCAAGATTCTGTTGCCCTTTCGGAAGAATATTACCGAATGGGAATGGAAGTCTTTGATTACTCACATCGCAAGCAAGCAACAGAAATGTTTATGCTGGCTGCCAAGGCTAATCCTAAAAGCGCCAAGGCTCAGTTCATGACTGGCCGATCTATTATGCTTACTATTCGAAAGGAGCAATCACTTGAGTATTTTAAGAATGCTTACAAACTTGATCCTAAAATTGATCAGGACATCCTTTTCTACTTAGGGCAGGCTTTTCATTACTCCGAAAAATTTGATAGTGCCATTCTTCTCTATAACCGATATAATCGATTACTCGCCCGCTCATTGGATTATGAGAAATCAAAAAAGATAAATGAGGTTAACCGGAAAATATTTGAGTGTAACAATGCTAAAATAATGATTGCTCAGCCCGTTGACGTTAGTTTGGTTCATATGGATGATAGAATCAATTCAGAGTGGCCCGACTACGCCCCCACCATCAATGCGGATGAAACGGTTATGGTGTTTACCACGCGTAGACCTGAAGAAAATTCGAATAATCGGCTTGCTGTCGACAACGAGTTTTACGAGGAGATTTTTTATAGCCGGAAAGTGAATGACGAATGGACGCCTGCAAAAAACTTAGCAGGGCCATTGAACAACAATTATCATAATGCGAGTGTCAATCTTTCGCCCGATGGAAAAGAGATGTTGCTGTATCATGATTCAAATGGAGGAGATATACTGGCTTCCTTCCTTAAAACCGATGGCACCTGGACCGATCCCGAAGAATTGGAGATCAACACAGAGTACATAGAAAACTCAGCAACCATAACAGCTGACGGAACGAAGTTATTCTTTTCAAGCAATCGGCCAGGCGGATATGGTGGTACTGACATTTACGTGTGTACTAAAAATTCAAAAGGGAAATGGACAAATCCGCAAAACCTTGGTAAGTTGGTTAACACAGATTTAGATGAAGATGGAGTTTTTGTTTCGGCCAGCGGTAAGCATCTTTATTTTAGTTCGAATGGCCACGCGGGTATGGGAGATCTTGATATTTATCGCTCTACCTATAATGCTGAAAAAGATATGTGGGAAAGACCCATCAATATGGGATACCCAATAAACTCAGTAGAAAATGATATTTATATTGTGTTTACACGCGATGAAGATTTTGCTTATATCTCCTCCGTGCGAAAGGAAGGAATTGGCGAGCAGGATATTTATAAAATTGATATCCGCAATTGGAAAGAACCAGCCTATAATCAACCCGATTTTGCTGATGCAGTGCTGGCCATGGAAGACGAATCGCCTGCATTAGCTATGCGCCCTGTACAAGAAGTTAAAGAAGTAACACCTCCTGCTGCCGGAGGCTATTCCTCTGTGAATTTTACTGTGCATATTGCTGAAGGGGATTCCCATAAGCCAATCCCGGCAACGGTAAAACTTACTGCTGCGCAAGGTGATGAAATAAAATTTAATGAAGTAGCTGTCGGGACCTATAGCACTGAAATTAAAACAGGAGGAACCGCTATTCGCTATAAGCTTCTCGTCTCGAGCAATGAGTATATCCCCTATTCTTCATCCTATTATTTTTATGGGTCACCTCTTCAAAGTAATATACTTAACGACACCATCTATTTGGACAAGATAGCTGTAAACTACAAGCGTACGTTAAATGTTTATTTTGGTCATGACAGCGATATTCCAAAATCGTTTGATGATATTTTATATCTGGAACAGATTATGAAAACGTCTTCCACCATAAAAGTAGAAGTTAGCGGCCATACGGATAATCTTGGCTCCTACCCATATAATGTTGGCTTGAGCCGCAGACGAGCCGAAGCGGTGAAAAAACACCTGGTACAAGCTGGCATTGATAGTTCACGTATTTCTGTGGCGGGCTTCGGACCAGATAAACCTATTTCGGATAACAAAACCAGAGCCGGACGGCAACTTAATCGCAGGACTGAGTTTACTATCATTGAAAAGTAACTCTAACTTTATCCGATGAAGCGATGGCTTAAGTGGCTATTCTCGTTCATCATGGCAGTGGCTGTGATTTCATTTTCTATTGTAGGTCCTATGGATCGTGCACCATTGGTCAATCAGGATTTTTATAAAGAAATGATGAGTGTATTGGATACCTTGTCGCTGCAAACCCATGCACCTACACAAAAATTAAGAGCCGGCTGGGGAAAGATTTCAATAACACCAGACCATCCGATGCCTATGGCTGGTTATCGCATGCGCGATGAATTTGAAACCGTTCACGATTCTTTGTATGCACGTGTTATAGGTTTAAATAATGGGAGTATTTCATGTTACCTTATCAGTGTAGATTTACTCCTCTTTCCGCCTGCTATTAAGCAAAAATTAGAGAATAAAATTGCGAAAGAATTTCCCAACAGACCTTTTTTGTACTTCAGTGCCACTCACACACATAACGGTATAGGAGGTTGGAATAATAGTTTAGCGGGCAACTTTGTACTTGGCAAGTATGAGGATGCTTGGGTAAATCAAGCTACTGAAAGATTATTAGTTGAAATAAAGCGAATTGATAAGTCGATGCAGCCTGCACGGCTATCTTATTGGGAAGCAGATGCAAAGGAATACACAGAAAATAGGTTAGAGAAAGGTGCACCTCACGATGGAATGCTACGTGGAATTAAGTTTGAAGCGGCCGATAGTTCATCCGCACATCTTGTAACGTTTAGTGCTCATGCAACCAGCATTAGCAAAAAAAGCAAAGCACTTTCAGGCGATTACCCCGCGGCTCTGATTTCTCAATTGAATGAACATGAAAATTCGTTTGGGATTTTTATGGCAGGTATGGTGGGAAGCCATCGCCTTTCAGGACTACCAGAAACCGAATTTGAGTTAGTAACAAAAGCGGGCGAAGTTCTGTCTCAAAAAATTTCAAAAGCCAGCTATGATGAAGCTATGGATTCCATTCAAATTTCAGCCACATATATTCCTGTTCAATTTGGATCTTCACAATTGCGTATCGCGAAGAATTGGAAACTAAGGGATTGGGTATTTTCAACGGTTTTAGGTCCCCTCCAGGGGGAGTTAACTTATCTGCAACTTGGAAATATCGTAATGATTGGCACTCCCTGCGATTTTTCAGGTGAATTATTTATCACACAAGAACTAAATGAACTGGCAAACTCACAAAACAAGCATCTAATCATTACAAGTTTTAATGGTGATTATGCAGGATACATCACCGAAGACTCTCATTACGAAAAGCTACAGAAAGAAGAAGTAATGAGTATGAACTGGGTAGGCCCTTATTATGGCAACTACTTTAGTGAAATGATTTCAACACTAGTAAAGAAATAAAAACCTACTTACGATTTTGGTTTCCTATCCGGTCGTTTGCCTCGCCATGGTTTCTTTTTTCCTGAGTTGTTTCCATGTTCCCCTTTAGAATGATTTTTCGCTTCCGGAGTATAGGCAGGTCCTTCCCCAAGTTCCGGAGGCAAAGTTATTTTAGGAACTTCCTTGCCAATTAGACTTTCAATTCTAAAGAACTTTCGTTGATCAAGTTGATTGATGAAAGTAATCGCTGTACCTGTTGTAGCTGCGCGCGCTGTGCGACCAATGCGGTGAATATAGTCCTCAGGATCAGGTGGTACATCAAAATTTATTACCAAGTCAATTCCTTCCACATCAATTCCGCGTGATAGTACGTCAGTACCAATCAAAATAGTAAGTTTCTTATTCTTAAACTCGCGCAACACATTCTCGCGTTCAACCTGCTCTAGATCTGAGTGAATGGCTTTTGCTTTCAATCCTAACCTCTGAAGATTGCGATCCAGTTTCTTTACATTCTCTTTTGTAGATGCAAAAATGAGTACACTATTGAATTGTTTTTCTTTTAACAGAAAGTCAATCAGTTTTTCCTTTTGTTCATTATGAACTACATAAGCTTGCTGCAATATGCCTTCGGCCGGTTTTGAGATAGCAATGTTTATCTCCGAAGGATTCCTTAAAATTCGATTGGCAAGCGCTCTTATTTTAGGCGGCATAGTTGCCGAAAACAAAAGAGTCTGCCTTGTGGCAGGTAGTTCTTTAATGATTCTCAGAATGTCTTCATAAAAACCCATATCGAGCATCCGATCGGCTTCATCCAGCACCAGATGTTCAACATGATCAAACTTTATGGTTCCCATGGCTATTTGGGCTATTAGGCGGCCCGGTGTTGCAATGATTAAGTCAACCCCACCTTCCATGGCTCTTTTTTGCTGATCCCATGTAGCACCATCTCCACCGCCATAGATCGCTATTGAGCTCACACCCAGAAAATAAGAGAATCCTTCTATCTGTTGGTCAATCTGCTGAGCCAGTTCACGTGTAGGCGCAATGATAACCGTATTCAAGTGACGTTTTTCTGACGCTACTATATTGTTAAGTATCGGTAGCACGTAGGCCGCGGTTTTACCCGTACCTGTTTGAGCGCAGGCTATCAAGTCCTTCTTGGAAAGTATTACGGGAATCGCTTGTTCTTGTATTGGGGTGGGTTTCGAAAAACCCATTGCATCCAACCCATCCAGTAGTCGCGGGTTGAAAGTGAAATCGTGGAAAGTCAAATTGTGTTTATTATAGTCTAAAAAATTGATGCTAATCCTATTTTGTTCACGCAAGATACAATAAGTTACCTTACTATTTCACTGCAAGATTGAGCCCATTCATTAACTATTCTTCAAGGGAACCCGTATCTTGTATCATGTTGTTAGTTAAAACAGTTTTTATCCGATGACCCCAGCACATCCAGGCGAGTATGGTTTTTCTGTAGAAATTAAGGTTACCGATAAAGACCTTGATATAATGAATCATGTCAACAATGTAGTGTATGTAAAATGGGTGCAGAAAATTGCCGAGACTCATTGGAATTTTGTTGCACCGGAAGAAATCAAAAAGAAATTTTTATGGGTTGTCCTTCGTCATGAAATCGACTACATCACCCCAGCCTTGAAAGACGAAACATTGACAGCAACTACCTGGGTTGAAGAAACAACGGGCCCTCGATCTGATCGCTATGTACACATAACGAATTCAAAAACTGGAAAGCCAATCGCGAAAGCAAAAACAGTTTGGTGTATGCTGGACGCGGCAACCTTGCGGCCAAAGCGTGTGGACGAACATGTTATAGCCTTATTTAAAAAATGAGCAATAAAAATCAACCTTAAGAACATAATGAAAAAGTATTTTATCTTCTCACTACTCTTTATTCCCTGCTTATTGCAAGGCCAAAAAAATGAAGTAACAGCACTTTTTCTTGATGAAAAACCTTTGGAGATAAAACTTGCTATCTCAGTTAAGGGAGTAAAAGCGATTACAAATGACACCATTTACACTCCTGCAATGATGCATTATAAGTCAGGCGGCAGTTGGGATTCTATCGCGATATCGGTGCGTGCCCGAGGTAACTTCAGAAGGAAGGAATGTTCTTATCCACCGCTGAGAATTAAGATTAAAAAGGATGATACAAAGGGTACTGTTTTTGAAGGAAATAAAAGTCTTAAGCTCGTGCTGCCCTGCAAACAAGCAAAAGATAACTCGTTAATTATGAAAGAGTACATCGCCTATCAAATGGACGAACCCATTACTAAATATACATTCAACACAAGATTGTTAACTATTGAGTTCACAGATGAGGCGGGAAAAAAATCAAAGTCTTCAATAATTACAGGTTTTTTTATTGAAGACGATGATCTGGTAGCAAAGAGACATGACGGTAAAGTTGTGGAAGATTTAAACTTGCATCCTAAATTATTAGAAGAGACCAATTCCATTCGTCATGATTTATTTCAGTACATGATAGCCAATACCGATTGGAGCACAACTTTTTTACACAATGCGAAGGTGATTCAGTTAAAGGAAACCAAAGAGTACATCCCGCTGACCTACGATTTCGACATGTCTGGATTTGTGGATGCGCCATATGCACAAGTCAATGAAACGTTAAATATTGCAAGTGTGAGAGACCGATTATTTCGAGGATTCTGCCGATCGGAAGATGCCTATCAGGCAGTTCGGAAGGAATTTATTGAAAATGAAGGAACTATTAAGGCTGTCTTAATGCGATATCAAAACGATTTTGACGCTAAAGAATTTACTGGGATGATAAAATATATAGATGACTTTTTCGAAACGATGAAAAGTGACAAACGATTCAAAGCAGAAATAGTTAACCAGTGCCGAATTAAATAAGAATCATTTCAAAAGAAAATCACCTAATCTAATATCATCTAATCCTTTCTGATCAAACGGATTTTCCATCTGATCCTGTACATTGTAGAGTGAAATCAAGATGAATGTTGAAATGGCTGAAAGGAAATAAACAATCCACGACTCATTAAGAGAGATTCCATCATGCAATTTGTGATACAACGCGGGCGTATAAATAAATGGATAGATATAAATAAAGATTAAGCAATAAGCACGCATAGCAATGGGCGTGCGATGTTGATTCACAGCAATGATGTTTTCTGAACTGTAATGAACCTCTTTCATAAAACGAAAGATTTTCAACGCAGTGCCCGTTCCAATAGACTCACCATTTAATTGAATGAAGGCAAACACTCTACTGATTTTCTCTTGAACGTCTTCTTTGGTTGACGTTCTGGAACCCAGGTATTGATGTAAAGAAACACTGATTTCCCTAATAATTCCCTTTACTTCCTCCTTTCGGGAATTATCAAGCTTCTTAATTTCCAAAACAGAATCACGAACTGTAATTAACCCAGCTTTAAATCGGCTTAAATATTCTAATGCCTTTTCTCGTCTTCTAAAAGCACTCCGAATAGTAAACACCAACGGAAAGATGATCGCAATGCTTATTAAAGCCAGGTCGTAGTTATACTGAAAATCAAAAGCAAGCGTGACGTAAGAAACTAACACAGAAATACCAAATGCATAGACTGTGCGTACATTAAGAATTGATAGGTATTTATTCATTGGTTGTTTATCTTATTACGAAGGCGAACCGTAATACCATGAAAGATAATTAAACCTGCACAAATTGTTAGTTTAAAATCCAGAATGCATAAAAAAAGCCCCGCATTGCTGCGGGGCTTTCCCTTGAAAAAATTAGGTGTATTAATTAGTAACGCGAACGTTAACTGCATTCAAACCTTTTTTCCCTTCCTTCAATTCAAAAGTGATTGAATCGTTTTCACGAACCTGGTCTACAAGACCTGAAACGTGTACGAAATACTCTTGACCTGTTGATGTTTCTTTTACAAAACCGAATCCTTTGGTTTCGTTAAAGAATTTTACTGTTCCTTCTTTCATTGTGATTTGTTGTTATAAAAATTTAAGGCGTAAAGGTAGCAATTAAATTTGATATTGCTAAATCGGCCTACGCAGCCTTCTTTACCCGTTCCATAACAATCTCCTTTTGCTGAGCAATGCGAACAATACGAAGCTTGTTGAGTATAAGAATAACCACATACGTAGGATCAAGTTCGTGCCAACGGATGCCTCCAAAATTTGCCCTTGAGCCAAATTTGTGATGGTTATTATGATAACTCTCGCCCATCATTAAGAAATCAACCGGTAGGAAATTTCTTGAAGTATCCCCAACATGGAAGTTTCTGTACCCATATTTATGCGCAAACCAATTAATGATTGCTCCATGGATAGGGCTCATTAAGAAATGAATTGGTAGTAAAAGCCACAACCACCAATAGGCTGCAAACTGAACATAAAAGGCTACATATAAGATGCCCCAAAACAATCTTGAGGGCCATGATCTGGCAAATTTGTCAAAAGCGATCCAATCAGGAACCCCCTCGGTAAATCGCTTTTCAACTGTTATTTTCTTGTTTGCAATGTCTGAATAGATGGTTTTTGTCTTCCACATCATATTCCAGATGGTTTCATCATATTTTGGAGAATGCGGATCGTTTTCAGTATCTGCAAAAGCGTGATGCATCCGATGCATAACTCCATACCCATAAGGACTTAAATAATTGGAACCCTGAAAAATCCAGGTGAGAATGTATACTACTTTTTCGGTAAACTTATTCATTGTGAACGCTTTATGCGCAGCGTACCGATGCAGAAAAAACGTTTGGAAAAACAAGGAAAGATACCAATGAGCAACAAAAAAAATCAAAATCTCCTTCATAGAGGTAGGTAGGTTAAATCAATTAATTAAAGCCTCAATGTGAGACTCTTACCTGTAAGACCACAAACTTGAGTGTGTGTGACAGAATCTGAAAATTATTTTTTCTTTTGGAGGGCACCTGCTATATCGGACTTTAAATGCTGCACAAAATCAGCAGCATTATCCAAATAACAGGCATTTTTGAAGCTTTCGAAGAGATGAGAAGTATCAGGAAGACTTATTTTAATCTTGTCACTTTCGTCATTTAGTTTCTTGCGAGCCCGGCTAAACAACTGGCGACAATGGTCTGCTTTTTTATCAAGTACTTTCTGAATGGCCTCATAATCAAAATCAAATACTTCTTTTAACAGGTAGGCAGCACGTTCCAAAGGCTCCAATTTGGCCTGAATGACCTTAAAAGCAGCAGAAAGTTCCTTTTCAAAGTCGATATGGGCAAAATCAGATTCCTTAAACTTTACTACCAATTCCGATAACTGAATTGAATCCCAATACTCTTCTTTCTTTTTCTTGAGAGCCTGAAGGTGCTTAAGGCAATTGTTAGTGACAGCTTTGATGAGATAAGCCTTGGTATTCTCAATCTTCTTTTGATCTATACTGAGCCATTTAACAAAAGTATCCTGCACGATATCTTCAGCATCTGCCTTACAACGAAGCAGGTTGTACGCTATCTGATGAAGCAAGGGTTGATAGATAACAATGGCTTGAGCTTGATTCACTTTATTCACTTAGTTATTGCTACAAAGATACAGCTAAAAAATCGACTTTGTTGAAAGTATTTTTCAGGTTCCACTAACGAGTGTACGTATTGAATTAACTGATTTCCGACAACTCCAACCAACGAAAAGTTTTACTTTCAATCTGATCATTTACCTGTTGAATTTGATCGGCAATTTCCTGCAGCTTTAGGTGGTCAGTTATACCGCTGTTAAGGGTTAATGTAAGATCGGTCTTTTTCTTTTCGAGAGATTGAATTTCACCCTGCAAGTTTTCAAACTCTTGCTTTTCCTTAAATGACAGTTTCTTACCTGGCTTATTAACTTCCTTAGGCTGAATGGCAGCAGGTTTACTTTCAACAACTTCTTCCTTTTCTTCCAGCCAAGTGCGATAATCAGAGTAGTTTCCATTAAAGGGTCGGATTACGCCATCCCCTTCAAAGATGAATAACTCTTCTACCAGATGATCCATGAAGTAGCGATCGTGCGATACCAGTACGAGGCAACCATTAAACTTCTCTAGAAAGTCCTCCAACACATTGAGTGTGTCAATATCAAAATCGTTCGTGGGTTCATCCAGCACTAAAAAGTTTGGATTGCGAACAAGGACTTTCAAAAGTTGAAGGCGCTTCTTTTCCCCACCACTTAATTTCTCGATGATGTTGTACTGCTTCTCGGGTGGAAATAAAAATGTATCTAAGAATTTTGATGCAGAAAGTTGAGATCCATCGGCAAGCGTAATGTACTCTGCAATCTCTTTTACTTCCTCAATAACCCGATGTGCCGGATTAAGATCTTCCACCTCTTGTGTAAAGTATCCGATCTTTGTCGTTACTCCAGGAATCAATTCTCCTGTATCAGGTTTCGTTGCCCCTGTTAGCATATCAAGGAAAGTAGACTTACCTACTCCATTCTTTCCTACAATACCTATGCGATCTTTCTTCTTAAAGATGTATGAGAAATTGTCTACCATTTTAGAGGCTCCATAACTTTTTGAGACATTATGAAGTTCGAGGACCTTCCCTCCCTGCCGTGCTTCTTGCACATCCAATTCCAGCCTGTCTTTCTTCAGATTGATTGAGGCCTTATCTTTCAATTCATAGTAAGCATCAATACGATACTTAGCTTTTGTGCCCCGGGCACGAGGCTGCTTACGCATCCATTCAAGTTCCTTCTTTAGCAGGTTTCTAGCCTTTGAAACTTCCGTTTTAAGCATTTCTTCCCGATCCGACTTTTTCTCCAAAAAATAAGCGTAATTACCTTTATATCTATAAAGTTTACCCCGGTCAAGCTCCAGAATCTCGTTGGCAACATTGTCCAGGAAGTAACGGTCGTGGGTAACCATCAGCAAAGTAATCTGCTGACCAGCCAGGTAAGATTCAAGCCATTCAATTGCCTCTAAGTCTAAATGGTTAGTGGGTTCATCCATTATAATCAGGTCTGGTTCAGCCAATAGCATCTGAGCCAAAAACACTCGCTTTCGCTGCCCCCCTGAGAGTTCATCAAACTTTTGATCCAAGTCAACAATACCCAACTTGCTTGTGATCATTTGAACCTTGGCATCGTAGTCCCATGCATTGTATTCTTCCATCAATTCGAGCACACTTTGCATACGCTCAGGAGAAGTATTAGCATCGTGAATACATGCTTCATAATCCTTTACAACAGAAGCTACCTTATTGTTCTTATCAAAAATAATTTCAGTTACTGATAAATGACCAGCTACGTTTGGCTGTTGCGTGAGGTATCCAAGTTTTATTCCTTCCCGAATACTAATCACGCCTTGATCAGCTACAAGCTGACCGGTTAGAATTTTCAGCAGGGTAGATTTACCCGTGCCATTCTCGCCCACAAGCGCCATCTTATCACCTTGAGAGATGCCTAAGGTAATATCTTTAAACAGCCAACGATCATTGAATGATTTAGCGAGAGATTCTGCAGACAAGTAATTCACGAAAAATAAAAATTAGTTCGCAATTTAGCACAAGCCTTTCACCCCAAAGAATCAGGCCAATAAATAATGGAAGATTTTAATAATTCCCTGAACGGCTACAACTTTAAACCGTGCGCGATTGCTTTACATGATAGCAAAAAAAGCACAGACCTAGTTGGAAAAATACCGTGGCGGTGATAGCAAAAAATAAAAGCATATCCATCTTTTTGTATTAAATATAAAGATAACATAAGTGATGTTAAATATCCTAATATTCAGATAGTTATAATTCTATTTTTAATCTAACTTATTGATTATGAATTTGCTAAAAGAAATCCTTCAAGAACATAGCCGACCCCAAATGATAAGGATTGTTAATTATGTTGGTGCTAATGAAAAAAGGTTTGCCGAACTGGTTGGGATATTTCTAAATGGACCTTACCGGGTAACACAGCGGGCTGCCTGGCCGTTAAGTAATTGTGTTGAGCTGCATCCTGAATTAGTTAAGCCTCATTTAAAAAAACTAATTTCTTTTTTAGGAAAGTCAGGTGAGCACGATGCAGTTAAGAGAAATATCCTTCGGTTCCTTCAATTTGTCCCTATACCTAGATCCCTTCAAGGAAGAACAACTGCTTTATGTTTTCAATTTTTAGGGGATACTAAAGAACCAATTGCTATTCGGGTTTTCTCAATGACTGTCCTGGCAAATCTTGCTAAAGAAAACCCAGAATTAAAGAATGAAATCATTCCTATGATTGAAGATCAGATGCCGTATGGAAGTGCTGGCTTTGTTTCGCGGGGAAAAAAAATACTTAAATTCCTTAGGAATTAAAGCGCTAAGTTTGAATCCTGAAATGATCGAAAGTACCCACACCTGCAAAAGCTGTCAAAATGTTTTTAGTGGCTCATACTGCAACTTGTGTGGGGAGAAAGTTCTTACCGCTAAGGAACGTTCATTCAAAACCATATTCAACCAAGTCCTTCTTACAATCACATTTACTGATAGCAGACTGATTCGTTCGCTCTGGCTTACTATTAAGGACCCGGGTTCTCTTGCACGAGATTTTGTAAATGGTATACGGGTTAATCACATCTCTCCTACTGCGTTGTTCTTTGTTCTTAACTTGTTTTATTTCTTCTTTCCGTTTATCCAGCTATTCAATGCATCACTGAATACTCAATTACTTTCTCCATTCAGCTGGTTTTATCAATCCATTATCGCCCATAAGATTGTGAGTTTAAATCTCACATTAGATTCGTTTACCTTGATGTATAACCTCAAGACAACGGGGCTTGCTAAATTGATGGTGATGGTCTTCGTTATTGTCAGCTCGCTCCCATTAAATCTATTATACTGGAAAAAGAATAAATTTTTTGCAGATCATATTACCTATGCTGTGGAATTAGCCAGTTTTAATCTTTTTGTTAATGCTATACTGCTCACCATTTTTGTACGCTTGTTTGGATTGGGGGGCTACCTAAGCGAGGCTGTTCTTACCTCTATCTTTATTTCAACCAACCTGTATTTTGTTATCCGATCGGGTAACAAGTTTTATAAGGAGCGTGGATGGCGCCTTATTTTGAAGTCTGTTATTCTGATTTTGTTTTTAAAAATTGCGTTGGAAGTATATCGGGCAATTTTATTCCTTGTAACTGTGGCAATGCTCTAGGGTTATTGAAGTGATCGTGAAAGGCTGCTTATCAATTCATTTACTTGATTGTGTTCTTCATTGGATACAAGGGCACGATAGCTCGTTAAAGTTTTGATTGCTTCTTCAAGCTCTTTGTTCATAGCAAGTGTAAGTCCAAGATTGAAGTATCCATTAGGAAAGGAAGGCTCAATTTCAATTGAAATCTGATAGTGAACCTTCGCCAAAGGAAGATTGCCTATTTCGGCATATACGTTTGCCAGATTATAATGACTTTCAAAATGGCGGGGATCTTCTTTTAAACTCTTGGTAAAGCAATCAATGGCCTTGCTGTGATTCTTTCGCTCTGACTCAATAATACCCAGATTACAATAAGCATCTGCTACAGCATCACCAGCTTTAATTGCCTTTAAGTATTGATCTGCTGCCCGGCTGTCGCCATGCTCATCAAGCATCAATGCTTCTTCAAAAACAGAAAGTTTATTGAGGTTAACTACCTTACCTCCGGCAAACAAATTCAATTGCCCATGCTTCGGCCTTTCGGCTTTCTTTTTACGAACCGGTTTAAACCCGAACTTCTCAGGATTTGGAGTAGGAAATTGAATGACCTTGCCCATCACACAAAGGTAACGAAAATCTGTTTTTAGTAATGGTTTACTCGACTACCCTACTTTTCTGCGAGCAGTTTTCTTGGTGGTGGTTTCCTTTTCAATTTTGGCCGACTTGCCTTTAGCTTTTTCCATCGGCTTCTTTTTGGCAGCATCGATGCTAGCTTTAAGGGCAGTCATAATATCAACCACCTCCGGTACTTCTTCTGTCATCATCACTATTTCTTTGCCTTCTATCTTAGCATCAATAATTGACTTGAGTGCATCATAATAACGGTCTTTCATTTCAATTTTCGAAAACTTGGTAGTCATCGAATCGACCAATGTCTTAGCCATCTTCAATTGCTCTTTATCAGTCTTCACTTCAATCAATTGTGGCACCTCACTCATTTTTCTGATTTCACTGGGGTATCGCAATCGGTACATTAAAATTCCCCCTTCCATGGGCGAGATTAGTACAGGCGTTTCCCGATCGCGGAGCACTACTTTTCCAACCCCTACTTTACCGCTATCTTTTAATGTCTGGCAAAGCAGTCCATACGTCTTTGCAGCGATGTCTCCATCAGGGCCAACAAAGTATGGTGTTTCGAAAAGGGTGTGATGAACTTCGTTTGAAGTAACAAAGCCTTCTATCTCAATTACCTTCTCACTCTTCAATTTCACCTTATTCAAATCCTCTTGTTCAACGATTACATATTGGCCAGGTTCATACTGGTAGCCTTTCACTATATCCTCAGTCTTTAACGGTTGACCTGTTACCTTATCTTTTTTCTCATAACTAACCGGGTTATGACCTTCGCGGGTTAGCAAATTAAAACTAATCGTTTGCCCCGTATCGATTGCGTTGTAAATCCTTACGGGAATGGTGACTAACGAGAACTGGATGTGACCTTTCCATATTGCCCTCATAAAAAATATAGTTAGTTTAAAAAATGAACTACAAGCCACTAAGTTATTGACTCTGAATCATTTTTCAAATTATCAGTAAATGAAATTTTCAAGCTGCTTGCGGATCTTTAAAAATCCGATCGAACAAAGGCTTGAAATACGGGTCGCAAAATTTGGGGGTACCGCTGGCATAGTCAAGGATTTCCAGATCTTCAAAAACCGCTTGATTTCTTTTGATGTTCCCCGGGCTTCCCAGATCAAATTGATTTAATACCCGCTGCGAAGTAAGTTGGGTCTCCCCTGCGCTTACTGCTTTCAAATAGTTTACCTGATATTTTGTAAGACTACGGGTTTGATTTTGAAAAAGGGAAAGGTGATCATTCAGCAATTCATTAAAGGAATTGTCCAGAATTTCTTCCGTCACTTTTTTATCGGCATTGTTCCAGCAAATCCGCGCCAGGTATTGAACAAAGTACGAATGCGAATCGACCAACGTAGCCAGCCTGCTTGCCGTTTGTTCTGAAATCGTTATTCCAGTTTGATCAAATTCTTTTACAAGAAACGTTGTCCATTCTGTGTTTTCAATCTTATTCAAGAAAAGGATTTCACCAAAGCGATAGAATGGCTGTGACGAATGCGCAAACAACGTGGACATTAAATGACGTTTGCTTCCGTACAGGCAATAGGATACCTGATTGTGGTTTTGCCAATACGAACGAAGCTTTTCCAGCACTATTTTTCCATCAGGCCACTCGGCTATTTTCTGGAACTCATCGATGCAGAAGACAAGGCGCACCTTTCTATCTACTGCAATGCGCTGAGGCAGCTCCAGAATATCTTCTACCTCATACTTTTTATTGGGGAGGTCGAGTGAAATCTGGATTTCATCATTCTCACTAACGCCATATTTCACATAGGGGACCAACGACTTCAATGATTTTGCAACTGTATCCACCACCTGCTGGAGTTTTGAATTTGTTTGCTGCAAGGTTGCTTTCAAAAAAGCCGCATAGAATTCGCGGGATGAGCTTATGCCGAAGCAATCAATCTGAATGCAAATCAATTTGCCTTTAAACGTTTCAACAGATCGGTTTACCAGAGAACTCTTTCCCCACCTGCGTGGTGAGATAATAACAATACTTTGCCCATCGCGAAAAGCACTTTGCAACCGCTTAATTTCCTGCTTTCGATTACAGAAATTTTCGCCAGTTGAGAGCTCCCCATATTTGAAAGGGTTTTTCATTACCTAAATTTAGATTATACAAATATAGGTAATTTATACTATCTAAACTTAGCAAGTAATTAATTTAAAAAGCCAGATTAGGCCCTAAAATCAACGAAAGAGGTTGTGTCTATCTCAGCCTTTAATTCATGAAGCAGGTTATACAAGCCGTAATAGGTTCGGTTGATATACAACGCATCCTTCACTTCCCGCGCCTTCTTCGATTCGCGGAAAGCTTTCATGCTCCCGATCTCTTCACCAAATTGATACAATGAATTAAAGTATGATTTCTCAGCAAAATCAAACCTGGAGGTACGAAAAGGTCGACCCAATAGCTCCACCAACTGAGTGAATACTTCCTTAAAGAATACTTTGTCTTTGGCTGTATCGTCAGGATAGATAAAGCGGAGTTCATGAAAAACGTTGTCGAGACGAACCGGATCTATGAGGATATCTTTATCCAACAGCTGAAAGTAAACTTTATAGAACGCTGTCGGAATCTCTTTTACGCATCCAAAGTCGATAACCCCGAGTTTTATTTCAGGCGTAATGATAAAGTTGCCGGGATGAGGATCAGCATGCAAAGCACGAAGGGTGTGAATCTGGTAGTGATAAAAATCCCACAATGCCTGACCTAAACAGTTTCGTTGTTCTTGCGTGAGTGAATTGCTTTTGAATACCTCCCCCAGCGGTTTGCCTTCAATCCAGTCCATCGTTAAAATCCTGTCCGCAGAAAGCGATGGATAATAATCAGGGAATATGAGATTGGGTACATGTTTACACTGTTTAGATAGTTCGATGGATCGCTTTAACTCTAAATGATAATCGGCTTCTTCCAGCAAGCGGCTTTCCACTTCACCAATAAATTCATCGTACTCAGCCTGATTGAGTTTGAACATGCGCAACGCAATGGGTTTCACCATCGCCAGGTCACTCTTCACACTATCAGCAACGCCCGGATATTGGATTTTCACTGCCAGCTTTTTCCCTTTTGATGTCGCCTGATGAACCTGGCCAATGGAGGCGGCATTGCTGGCCGATGATGAAAACGTATCAAAAAGTTCGGTGGGCTTTTTCTTCAAAGAGCGTTCAAAGGTTCGCACCACTAAAGGATAAGAAAGTGGCGGTGCACTATATTGTGCCATTGCAAATTGTTGTTGATAAGCAGAGGGCAATAGGTTTTTATCCATGCTTAACATTTGTGCCACCTTAAGGGCACTACCCTTTAATTGGCTCAGCGAATTATAAATATCCGTGGCATTATCCTGGTGTAGTTCATCCTTTGAAAGCTCGGGGTTAACAAGCTTTTTACTATAGTGCTTAAGATAATTTGTTCCAATTTTCGCACCTGTAGAGATGAATTTACTGGCCCGCAGTACTTTTCCAACCGGAATGCTTTTTTGCTCTTTAAGAATAGCCATTGAAGAAGTAGATCAGTTTTTAGAATTTTGGAAGAGGAATTTGCCGAAGTCGATCGCGTTATCTAAAACACCCTTTCCAATTAAATCGAAGGCCAGATTAACTGATTTTTCAATTGCAGCATCTGTTTTTTCAAAATTGGCACTATCATCATGGCTCCAGAATTGAAGAATGAACATTAAGTGCAGCCAAAAAAGCATATCATATCGTTGATCTAAAAATGGTCGTTTGGCAATTTCTCCAGTTCCCTTTCCTTCATTAAGCACTGCATTGATCCATTCTTCGAAAGAAGTTTTAAATCCCTTTAGAAAAGAGGGAATTACAGAGGGGTTTTTCCAACTTTTTAGTTGCTGTAACACAAAACTCCGATCCGTCTTTAGCGACTCCACTAACATAAAATAGAACGTTAGTATCTTCTCTCGAGTAGAAAATGCCTGATAGCTGGAGTCTGCCTCCATCCGTTTGCGGGTACCGTCAATAAATTCTTTCCAGATAGATTTCTCAAGGGCTTCAAAGGATCCAAAGAATTGATAAAATTCAGCTTCTTTAAATCCATGATCTTTACAAAACTTAAAAATGGACGCTGGTTGTTTACCTTCTGAGAGAAGATAGTCGCGATAATTTCCAATAATCTGAGTGGCAGAAATTGCCTTGCTTTTGGCGTTAGATTTTTTAGTCTTTTCCATAGTAATAAAACATGAATTGGGGGAATAAGTTTAGCCTATCCTCTTTTTCTTTCGTGTTTCATAAATGGTGGCAATTCATCCAATTTATTGCCAATTTTAAGGATGTCATTGGCCAAAATCTACTTTGTTATTGGGTTAACATTCATTGTCTGTTTGCGGTCATTGGGTCAGCAAGAAACCAAAAATCGTTCATCTGCTTACTACTTTGAAAAAGGAGAGCAAGCCTTAAAAAGTAAATCCTATAAAACGGCTCTCGCTCATTTCAATGAATGCCTACGGTTAGATCCTTATTTTATCGATGCGTATTATTCACGTGCACTGGCCAGAGAAAGTATGGGTGATAAGCAAGGTGCACTTACGGATTATAATATCTACCTCGAAACCAAACCCGAGGACAAAGAAGCGCTCTTTAGCCGCGCAGTTGGGCGTTATAACTATGGCCAATGGGCGGTTGCTAAAGAAGATTTTCTTAAACTGTTAACAATGCCTGCAGGCGAAACAAATACTGTCTACTTTCAATCCGACCAGCGGGGCGGTGGTGTTACCAAAGCATTCACAGCTCAAGATAACCTTGCTCCCACGTTCCATAATTACTTAGGGCTTATTGAAACAAAACTGAATAACTACTCAGCAGCTGAGTCACACTTCAATGCCGCAATTCAACTGAATCCTGACAATGCTGACCTTTATCTGAATCGGGGTTTGACAAAGCTTTTAGCCGGAGATTCTGCAGCAGCAAAGTCTGACTTCCAACAAACACTGGCACTTGATGCCGAAAGCAGCTTGGCGAAACACAACCTGGCAGTGTTAACTTCGGTTAGCAGTCTCTCAAATGAAAAAGAGAACCTGCTTACGGAAGCAATCGAGAGTAATCCATTACCCTACTCCTATGCTGACCGCGGAGCCCTGCGTATGAAAACTGGAAATCTTAGCGGAGCTTTGTCAGATTATACAGAGGCTATTCAATTAGATTCCACGGAAGTGGATTACTGGCTAAATCGTGGAATAGTTAAAGAGCAAACCAACGATTTGAAAGGGGCTATTTCTGATTATAAAAAAGTTCTTGAACTAAAACCTGATTACGAAAAAGGATGGCTGAATCATGGAAATGCATCGGCAAAACTCAATCGGCTTGATGATGCCATTGAAGACTATACGGTTGCCATTACCTACTACCCTGAATATGGACTTGCTTTTTATAATCGTGCCCTTACTTATCATAGAATGGGAAAAAAGGAGTTAGCCTGCAAGGATTTAATGTCGGCCACCCGATTAAAAGTTGACATCGAGCAGAAAGTATTGGATACCATTTGCAAGTAGATCCCTCAGCTCATTTCCTCATTCACTGCACTCGAAAAGAGTAGAGGAACTATGGATTGCAAACCCAAATTCTTATATTTATTTACTTCAACTAACCTCAACCAAATAATTATGGAAGCAATTCAAATTAACATGATTGCCATACTGGTGGCAGTAGTGGCCAATTTCGTGCTCGGATTTTTGTGGTACACTCCACTCTTCGGCAAAGCCTGGGCAAAGGAAATGGGATTCGATTTGTCCGTTAAACCTTCTGGAGGCGAGATGGCCAAGGGCATGATCATTATGGTAATCGGAAGTTTTTTTCTAGCCTATGTTTTTGCCCACAACATGGCTGCCTGGAGTTTTGTACCGGGGAGTGCTGAAATGGGTGCAACGGCTAACATTTTGAACTCCGCTATTTTTACCTGGCTTGGTTTTTACCTTCCGGTAGATATTGGCACCGTTACGTGGGAAAAGAAATCGTGGAAATTATTTGGTATCAATACAGGGTATCACCTTGCAATGCTCTTGGTCACAGCTATCATCTTAACACTTATGTGATCGAGCTGAGTAGTTTTTGCGGTGTCGATAGAAGGTTGTAACACAATCCTTCTATCGATAACATGAGTTGATACAAAAAAATATATTGATCAGGTGAATATACACCCTCCCAACTTTCATTGTTATGATGCTTAGCCCTGAACAAAAAGAACACGCCATTGAGCTTATTGAAATGGGCAATCAATTAGATGCGGTCCGTTACTTGCAAGAAACACTGGGCATTACCGCAGACGAGGCCCTGCTTCTTGCGGAAAAATTAGAAGAGGAAATAGAATCTGATTTGGAAAAGGAATTCAAATCCATGCAGGAAGAAATTCACAAAAAGCCGGATGTTAATGTTGGCAAACTTGTCGGTGGCATTTTTATGTGTCTGGGTTTAATCATGCTGGCCATTGCTGCCTATTTTGTGGTTTCGAATTATCAATTTTCGAAACGTGCAATTACCGTGAATGGTAGAGTAATTGATTACGACAGCTACCAAAGCACAGATGACGATGGCGGATCTACCACAATGTACACACCTACTTTTGAATATGAATTTCAAGGCAAGACCTACACCCATAAAAGTTCTACCAGCACCTCAAGTAAGGATTACAAGATTAATGAGCGCGTGGATGTGCTGGTCGATCCTGATAATCCAAAAGAAATCTTGATTGATAGTTTTTGGGAGAAATGGTTTGTATCTCTCCTGTTGGGATTTTTAGGAGCAATGTTTACCGGTATGGGTTACTTAGCCTATCGCGTTTTGGGAAAACATTCGTAACAATAGGTTGATTTGAAATACTTGAAGCCTTACTAAGATAGGTGTAACTTGTTTAAGTAAATTCTAATGCCATGCCTGCCTTTCCAAAACCCAAATTTCCCTTTGCTGTAAACGTAACCAAAGAGAGAAACAATCTTCGGAAATATCGCGATACCAAACCTGGTCGTCAAATTCCGGCAAAGAATAAGAATAAGCTCCTGCTTGCTACCTGGAACATTGCGAACCTCGGATTGCAACAACGCGAGCGTGAACACTATCAATTACTTGCAGAAATTGTGTCATGGTTTGATCTGATAGCCATACAAGAAGTGAATGATAATCTTGTCGGTTTACGCAGCCTCACAAGCGAGTTACCAAAAAAGTATAAAGCACTGTTTACCGATGAAGGTGGAAACAATGAACGCATGTGCTATCTTTATGATTCTGAAAAAATTCAGGCATTAGAAAAGATTGGTGAACTTTCCATACCACCAACCGAATATAAATACATTCGTATTGATGGGTTTACCACGGCCTTCAATGGGTTTGATCGCAATCCCTTTCTGGCCACCTTCAAAGCCAGGTCATTTGAATTTCTTTTACTTAATGTGCATCTCTATTTTGGAAAGGATGATTTGCCTTCTATTGAACGCAGATGCCTTGAAACATTTTGTGTAGCCCGTTGGGCAGATCTGCGCAGGAAGAGTAAATATTGTTACACTCCAAATATTATGGCACTAGGCGATTTCAATCTACCAAAAACCGAAAAGACAAACCCGGTCTATAAAGCGCTGATATCTAAAGGACTTGAGCTTCCTGATCATTCCAGTAAAATTTATTCGGCCATTGCGAGTGACAGTGAGTATGATCAGATTGCTTTCTTTCCTGGAATTAAATCACGCTTAACCGGCCTGAGTGGTGTGTTTGATTACGATGGTGGAATCCTTCCTGATCTTTATCAGAATCATACTGAAGGGGAGTTTAAAGCTTATCTCCGTTACTACCTTTCTGACCATCGGCCCTTGTGGATGGAACTTGATATTACTTAATAACAGCAGGAAACTATTTCAAATTTTGATTGTTTAGCGATTAATGATTTTTTGTTATTTGCTATTCCACATATGTAATTTTGGCTTTGAGTTTAATCTTTCAACTCAAGAAAAAATTCCCAGAAGACTGCTTTTGTTTGGTCAAGAGCATCCCGAGTTTGCTACCCAGCTTAGCTTGCTTTCTAGAGACTCAATCGGATTAAAGGATCGGGATATTTCCATTGAACAATTTTCAAGTCGAGGGTTAGCATCAACTCAGTTTAATATCAACCCAAAAGAATTTACAGTGATTCTGATTGGTAAGGACGGATCGGAAAAGTATCGTTCACGCTCGCCAATTAAGCTAAATAAATTGTTTTCTATAATCGATAGTATGCCAATGCGCAAAGAAGAAATGAAAAGAAAATCGCATTCTAAAAAGTAACTGGCAGCTTGATGCAAAGCAAACTTCTTCTTTAAGAAAATCATTAAAAAACTTCAAAGTATTTAATTTCACTCTTTACTTTTTTTGTAAAAAAATTATTTTTGCATCACCAATGTAGGGGAAGAATCCTTCCCCTACCTCAGGCATTTATAAAATTGTCTGTCATTCAAAAATTTAATAACAGATGGATATCCGAATCGAAAATCTTTCGAAGCAGTATGGTCCACAACGTGCCGTGGATGATATCTCGTTCGAAGTAAAAACCGGTGAAATTCTTGGCTTTTTAGGACCCAATGGTGCGGGCAAAAGTACCACCATGAAAATGATTACTGGGTACATAGGCATAGGCGAAGGCAATGTTTTAATCGGTGATCAATCCGTTTCGGATCATGGTGACGAAATAAAAAAACACATTGGTTACTTACCTGAAAATAATCCGCTTTACCTGGATATGCCCGTGATAGACTATCTGCAATTCTGTGCGTCTCTTCAAGGTGTTGATAAAAGTAAAATAGAGAGCCGATTGAAAGAGATGATTAAAGTTTGTGGACTTAATGCCGAAAAGCATAAAAAGATAGGCGAGTTATCAAAAGGCTATCGACAACGGGTGGGATTAGCCCAGGCCATGATCCATGATCCTGAGATTCTGATTCTGGATGAACCTACTACCGGTCTTGATCCCAATCAAATAGTTGAAATCCGAAAATTGATACGCGAATTAGGTAAAGCAAAGACGGTGATCTTAAGTACACACATTCTTCCTGAAGTTGAAGCTACCTGCGATCGAATTCTTATTATTAATAAAGGAAAGATTGTGGCTGATGGCACGGCTGAGAACTTGCGAAAACAAGCGGAAGGAAAAGAGATTTTGAAAGTCCGGATTGAAGATGGGCGGGCTGAAGAAATTCAACATGAATTGAACCGGTTAAAAAATACTGATCGAATTGAGTTGGTTGATAAAAATCTAAATCGGTTTGAAGTTCACAGTCGCGGGGGAAGCTCCTCCAAGCGAGATGTATTCAACTTATGTGTTGAAAAAAAGTGGGTGTTGAGTGAATTAACTCCAATTGAAACCCGTCTTGAAGATATTTTCAGAAATCTAACTGTCAATTGATGCGTACTATTTGGGTAATCGCAAAACGAGAACTAGGTTCTTTTTTTGATTCGCTTATCGCGTACATCTTATTAATACTTTTTTTAGGATTCAGTGGATTTTTTACCTGGCTATTTGGTTCTGATATATTTTTTATCGGACAGGCAAGCTTGCAATCATTCTTTAACATTGCCTTCTGGACGCTTTTCTTTTTTATTCCGGCCCTAACCATGCGGTTGCTTGCCGAAGAAAAGAAAACCGGCACTATTGAACTGCTGCTAACCAAGGCAGTTACCGACCGTGAAGTGGTAATTGGCAAATTCCTATCAACACTATTATTGGTTGCGATTGCTTTGGCGTTCACCTTACCCTATGTGGTTACATTGGCTAATATTGGTAATATCGACTATGGCGAAATCTTTAGTGGCTACCTGGGCTTGCTTTTAATGAGTGCGGCTTATATTAGCATTGGTTTATATGCCAGCAGCATTACCAGCAATCAGATTGTTGCTTTCTTGTTGGCATTGCTCATCGGTCTTTTCTTTCACATGATATTTGGCGTACTGGCCAATAACAATACCGGTTTTATTGGTCAATTACTAAGCACACTAAGTTTATCTGATCATTTCGAGAGTATCTCGCGCGGAGTTATTGATACCCGAGACCTGATCTATTTTTTGTCCATTGTTTGCATTGGACTTTTTTTATCTGAATTATCTCTAACAAAACGCAACGTGAACTAACTATGAAAAAAGTTTATGTTTCTACGTTTTTGATTATCACACTTATATTGGTTCTAAACCTGCTCGCCAATGAATTTCATGTGCGGCTGGACATAACAGAAGGAAAGCAATACACCCTGAGTGAGGCTACCGAAAATATTCTGGACAATCTGGAAGAGCCTGTTACCGTAAAGGCTTATTTTTCTGAAGATCTTCCACCTCACATTATTAAAACCCGTAAAGACTTTCAGGAATTACTAATTGAATATGCCAATAAAGCCGATGGAATGTTGCAATACGAATTCATTAATCCGAATGAAAAGGAAGTGAATGAGCGCGAGGCAACAGAGCATGGCATTCAACCTGTGTTAATTAATGTACGCGAGAAGGATCAAGTAAAACAACAGAAAGCATTTTTAGGAGCCTTGATTTCTTTAAACGACAAACAAGAAGTAATCCCATTCTTGCAGCCTGGAGCCGCCATGGAGTATGCCTTGTCAACAGCGATCAAAAAAATTTCGGTTACAGAAAAAACTACTCTTGGATTTTTGCAAGGCCACGGTGAGCCTTCTTTATCTGAAATGAATCAGTTAAATGAGCAGCTTCAAATTTTGTATAATGTGCAGTCTGTATTATTAACAGATACAACCGATATTCCACCTTCCATAAAAACCCTGGTCATCGTTCGTCCTACTGATAGTATTAAAACACCCGACTTGCAAAAGTTAGATGGATTCTTAGCCCGTGGTGGTAATCTTGCCGTAGCAATAAACCGGGTGAATGGAGATTTGCAAAATGCCTATGGTTATGTACAAGATATCGGCTTGGAAAATTGGCTACAATCAAAAGGAATTTTAGTGGAACCAAATTTTGTAGTGGATGCCAAATGTGGTTCCGTAACCCTTCAGCAGCAGCAAGGCTTTTTTACAATGCAGTCGCAGGTTGCTTTTCCATATCTGCCTTTAGTGGGAAAGTTTTCGGACCACCCTATTACAAAAGGACTTGAGAATGTCATGTTTGAGTTTGCCAGTTCGATAAAATTTGTGGGTGATACATCAAAGCGATTTAATCCTTTGCTTTATACTTCCGATAAGTCAAATTCATTTGCAGCACCGCAATATTTTAATGTGCAAAAACAATGGACAGAAGCTGACCTTCCATTAAGTGGCATTATTATGGGGGCAGCGCTGGAAGGAAAATTTGGATTACAAACCGAATCAAAACTAGTTGTGATTGCAGACGGAGATTTCGTAATAAACGGAGGTGGACAGCAACCACGCAGATTACAACCCGATAATGTGAGTCTATTATCCAATACGATTGACTGGCTTTCTGATGATACAGGATTGATTGCTTTGCGTACCAAGGGTGTCACTTCACGACCCATCGATGAATTGGAGGATAGTACCAAAACCCTTATTAAATATGTAAACTTTGCCTTACCTCTGCTGCTGGTTATGATTTATGGATTAGTGCGGTTTCAATACAATCGCATGCAACGATTAAAGCGAATGAGTTTGAACTATGAAAAAGATTAATAATAAAATTCTAATTCTTGTTCTGGTAGTACTGGTTGGTGTATTTGTTGCCAGTCGGTTATTTCGATCACCTGGCTTGGAATCCACTATTCGCAAGGATTTAGTTTCACTCGATTCCGCCACCATTACCGAAATCCGGATTAGTCCGGCCAATCAACAAGATCAGATCAAGCTGATAAGGAGTGGCAAAGCGTGGACCGTGGAGCAAGCTGGCAAGAAGTACAATGCGGATTCTTACTCTATAAAAGATCTCCTTCAAACCTTTTGCTCCATTCGTCCGGAGCGGATGGTAAGTGGTAAAAAAGAGAAGTGGGAAACGTTTCAGGTAGGCGAATCGGGAACACATGTTTCATTATACAATGATGGGAATTTAAAGGAGAGTATTACCGTGGGTAAATCCGGATTTAATCAAAGTGGTACTAGTCAATATGGTGGAAGTAGTTATACCTATGTTCGTTTATCTGATGAGGATGAAGTGTATTCCGTAACTGGATTTTTATCCTCAACTGTAAATCGTAGCCTGGCAGACTTGCGCGATAAATCATTTGTAAAAGTTCCGAAAGATCTAGTGCAACGAATTGCTTTTAAGTATCCCGCTGATTCAAGCTTTTTGTTACAAAAGCAAGATACACTTTGGTTAGTTCAGGGTGCACCTATAAATCGTTCTAAAGTTGATACTTATCTGAACCAACTTACCAACAAGCGATTAAACACATTTTCAAATGATTTCAATGCACCCTTGCAGGCAGATGCTGTAGTGGAAATCAATGGTTCAGGAGGCGTGCTGTGCACTATTGAAGGCTGGAAAAATGGAACTACCTGGACGCTGCGGTCATCCCTTCAACCAGGAGTTTTCTTTTCGAGTGAAGGATCCATAATAGAAAAAGATTTACTGGTAGGGAAAAATCATTTCAGTACATCTTTACCTTAGCGAACATTTAGCTATCTGAAATATTTTTAAAAGTTGATGAGGCTGATTCCTTACGTTCAAGTTCATCTCGCTGACTTACCTTCATGGGCTTGTAAAAGATGAATGCCATAGCTATAAACGAAATTAAACAAAGCGCTACAAAGCCACCAATTATATAGACCCACATCTCCTATTCATTTTTGTTGTTACATTCAGTCATCCTGATATTCATTGAGGCCTTCATATCCACTAAGGGTTATTTTCATGAATTCTTTCGAAAGGCGATCGTGTAGCCCGTCTTCCTGTGTGTAGCCCACAATTTTTATGAAGTCTTTGCTGGCCGTTTTATTGGTTACAGGTGGCGTCATGCAACTTACGTTCATACCTGCCTTTTGCATAGCATGTGTACGATTGGTGAAGGCATTGTCATTATTTGTTTTACCGCAAACCTCAAAAGTTCTTTTGGTGTCATCACGAATCACCTGCCAAACACTAATATTCATAGTATGGTTGTCTTGAGCGTAAAGGTATTGGTTTGCGGGGATTAACAACCTTTGAATAATGTCCTTAAATTATTTTTATCCTATTCCGTGAAGATTCGATGATGAAAGGGATTAACTAACTGTTCAATTCGCCACACACCTATTCGTCTTTTGCAATAGAGATTTTGTGTTGCAACTCTTCCAGCATTGCTTGCTTTTTAGTAAGGTCTTTTCGCTCCTTTGTTAATGGCCCACCCTTTAACCCATCAAGTTGAATGGAAAGCTTGTACATCATGTCTTCCAGAGCTTCCAGAAGTATTGGATTATATTTCGCGTCAATGTTCATATGTTAAGATTTAAATAAGACATTAATAAATGTACCATCAAAAAACACATGTAATTTAAAACTTTCAATGAAGTTATAGAGCAGGTTTCATGCTAGTTCGAAGGTATGCAACTAAGTCTAAAACTTCTTTATCTGTCAATGTTTGTAATAAACCCTCCGGCATCAGCGATGTTGAGGCAGTCTCCCGCGATTGGATGTCGGATTTGTTAAGTACGAGTTGGTCCTGTCCGATAACACGTAATGTAACCTGCCGTTCATTTTCGGCAATAATATTTCCGCTATACGTGCGACCGTCCCTGCTGGTGATCACCACCATGCGATAGTCATCTTGAATCTCGCTGCTTGGTTCGATTAGATTATTAAGCAAGTAATCGATATTGGTTCGATTAGATCCTGTAATGTCCGGCCCCAGCTTTCCACCTTCTCCGTAGAGTGTATGGCAGGCACTACAGGTGCGCTGAAACAGCGCCCTGCCCTTTATAAGATCAGCCGTTATTAATGATTGATCTGTAAGTAAATGTCTATATCGTTTATAGGCAACTGCTTTATCCCCGTTAAGTTGATCGATCGGACCCCATACTTCCACGAAACCATTGCCAACCACTCTGCGCAGTTGCCGCGCAACATAGGCTGGCACAGCACTCTTCTTAATTTGTTCGTCCTTTATGGCCTGCGTTAGCAAACGACCATACACCGTTCGAGAGGCTAATGTTTGAAGGGCTTCGCCTTGCTCTTGTAAAGTAAAAGAATCAAAGCCATCGAGCAACAGATGCCCAAACGGTTCATGATCATACGCTGCCATGGCACGAATGGCATCTATCCGCAATGCAGGTTCGTTGAGTAAACCGGGCAAAATTGGTACTAACTCACCACTCTGTTTCGCAGCTAAACTTTTCAGGGCTAACCTTCGGGTTTCAACGGGTGCGGATTGAATTTTTAATTGGGTAAGAAATTTTTGCTTGGCTTCGGTATCGCCAAACAGTTGTGCTATCTCCTGAGCGAGTGGTGCCACTTCTTTGATGGATTTCAATTTATTATAAACAGTTACCCAGTTATCGGGAATTTTAATATCCGATCTACCTTCAAGTCCAGCGATCATTCCTTTTAACATGGCTGGCAATTGCGTTGGATTTTTTCCAAGTTCAGTTACTAACAAATTTAATGCGTTGGCATCCACCAATCGTCTTGAAGTGAATTCAGCAATCAGGGGTATCTTAGATGAACCAACCATAGCGATTGCTTTCGCTGGCGCTTGTTCCACCAATCCTTCCATTCCGTACCAAATCATTTTTGGAATATTATGGTCTTCAATATCTTTTGATTGAGAAATTAATCCTTCGGCAATAAGCCACTTTGATTTTGGATCCATACGCTGTAATGCTGCGGCTAAATAAAGACGTACCACTGCAGATGGATCGGAGTTACTCATCTTCACCATACTTTCAATCGTTTTTGTAGATGCATTCATATCCTCACAAAGCATTTGAATAGACCACGCACGAACGTATTCATCCTTATCCGACAGGGCTTTTAGCAACTCTTCTTCCTTAAAATTGTTTGTGATGTGCAGCGTCCACATGGCTCGCATTCGGTATTCCGGATTTTTATCATTAAATAACTTCATTAGTTGTGCAACAGAAGTATCCGATAACTTTCCTATTGCCGCACGATGTTGTAAGATCACACGCGCTCTTCGTGCATGCCAATCACTGCTACTCGTTTGTAATGTCACCAACTGATCATCCGTCATTTTCTTTAAATCACTATATCGCCCTTCCCAATTCTCTGCTAACGATTTTACAGGACTGATTCGAAATATTCTACCGGTCTCTTTATTCAGCACTTCCTTGCCACAGATATCGGCATCATGCCAGTCCAGTACATACATATCTCCCGATGGACCCACTTCCATGCTGAACCCAATCCATTGGGCATTGTTGGCCATTAAAAAATCATCGCCATGATGGGCTACAAATCCAGAACCTTTCGGCTCCAACACATCAGAGAGAACTGCATGCTCGTGAATGTTGGCCATGAACATTCGCCCTTGATGAATTTTAGAAAATGCATCGGATTGATAGATGCGTGCTCCACCATGAGCCGATCGATGGCGGTGGTCAACAATAGTACTAATGTCGCTGTAGATATACGGATTAAAATGTTGCCCGCCCTGGCGGTGATAAATACCACCCGGAATAACATGAAACAAATGAGGGATAACACAAGCCGTAATAAACAATTGACCTTTGCTGTCATAGTCAATCCCCCACGGATTGCTGAAGCCATGCGCTACGGCTTCAAATCTTTTTTTGGTAGGATGATATCGCCACACACCTCCATTGATGTCCACACCATCTGCATCCAATAGGTCTTCAGGAAACGGTTCTTTCGACTTATAGATTTTACCCTTGCCATTGGGCTTTCGGATTTTAGAGGGTGTTGCAAAACCTTCCAACCCATATAACCAACCATCAGGACCCCAGTGAAAACTATTGATTGTCTCATGTCGGTCGCGTATTCCCCAACCCGTTAATAACACTTCAATATCTTTATCGGCAACGTCATCCCCATTTTTATCAGGAACAAAAAGCAAATTAGGTGGGGCACCTAAAAAAAGTCCATCGAAGCCAACGGCAATGGCCGATGGAAAAGGGATTCCCTCAAGAAAAACTTTACGGCTATCTGCATCGCCATCATAATCAGTATCTTCAAGGATTACAATCCTGCTATCTCCGAAATTTGAAAACCCACTGCCTCTGGATTCATAGTCTCGGTTTTCAGCAACCCATAAGCGTCCGCGGTCATCCCAACAAAATGCGATGGGCTGAGTTACCATCGGCTCACCCGCCCAGGCGTTGGCTTTTATACCGTTTACCATAGTCATGCTTTCAACAGCTTCTTCAGGAGTCAAAAATTTCGCGGAGCGCCCTTCCTCTTGCGCAAGGTTCCATAACGATGCGGTTGAGTACATAGAATTACTTCCGATGTATTCATTCCATAATTCCGTAAGCGCAACATCATTCAGTTCTCCCGTATAGGCAACAATCTCATGCCTGATAATTTCTGTTTCACCTTCTTTAATTTGCCAATCGCCCATGCGTGCGCGAACCGGGCCAATGCCCAACTGCCCATCTACCCGCCAAGGATGGGGAAAGCCCGCATTCTCAGGATGATCAAAAATAGCGACATGAGCTAAGTCATCGCGCCCTTGCATTTGCATAGCAACATCCATCCACATTGCTCGCTGCTTGTCTGCTTTTTCATTGTGTTGCCGTGCAGCATTAACAGCTTCTCCTTTAATGCCTTCTTTCCAGGGCATGCGCAAAAACAATCCACCATAGTCAAACTCACCAATGGTAATATCTGTCAGTGCTTTTCCCTGCCATTCGAGTTCAAGAAAAAACTTTCCTTGTTTCTCACGCATCTTCCATAGTTGTGTTTCCTGAAGAATAGCCTTACCATTCTCATCCAATAAATCATAAACAGTTTGCCACGAAACCTCTCGTCCTTCCGCCACCAACACATCCAGGGATACTTTCTTCCAATACTCCCCTTCGGGATGATGAAAGAAATCGCGGCCTATGCTTTTTTGCATTTCAGGAAATTTATCCTTCTGATAAAAGTATTTATGCACAGTGTCCATAGGTGCTCCTGTGCCATTCACTCTGGTAAACCCCCAATACAAACCCGTCTGATGTTTGTGATGGCCGGGACTGTACTCGGTGAGTTGCCCATTGCCATCCGGTGCTGCAATGGGGTGCAGATACGGTCGGAAATCAGGCCTGGCATTTTGCGTTACCAAAACTTCTGGCTCGCCTTTTCGGACAATCGAAAGGGTATTAGCTGCTTCATCCTGAACGATACTCAGGACTACAAAATCATCTCCAGTTGCTTTCTGTCGGCCTGAATTACAGCCCGCAACTGCTATTAGTATCACCAACAAGATAAGACTTGAGATTACTTTGAATGTTGAATAACAATTCATCTTACATCGATTAGAAATATAAGATATGAATTTTTTTCAAGCGAATAAGTACTCAATTATGACTACTGTAAATTTTGTAGCTTTATCGAAACAATAAAGACTACCCATGAAGGCAATTTTTGTACTCATTTTTTGTGCAGCCTCTGTACTTGCCTCTGCGCAAGCAAAGGAATATGTTTGTACTCCTTGCGGGAATGCATGTGATAAAGTAGCTCATACCAAACCCGGCATTTGCCCTTCGTGCAACATGAAATTGGTTGAGAAATCGGCCATTCAGTTTGAAAATCTTACCACCGATGAATTTTGTAAGCGCATTACGGATAATCCAAATGGAGTTTTGTTACTGGATGTGAGAACCAAAGGTGAATTTGATGGAACCGCTTTTCGTAACACCTATGGGCACTTTAAAAATGCTATCAATATTAATGTGGAAGAGTTGGAGCAACGCATGGGCGAGTTAACAAAGTATAAAGATCGTGAAGTGTTGGTGTATTGCAGCCAAAGCATAAGAAGCCCGCGTGCAGCCATGATGCTAACACAAAATGGTTTTAAGACGGTTAAGAATATGAGTGGTGGTGTTTCAACGCTGCGTGTTAAAGGGAATGAATGTTTGATGAGAAACTTTGTGGTGCACAAATAAGCGGTATTGAGTTAAGATCACTTTTGAGGTAACATGTTACGGATAGCGAAGATCTTCCAGGTGTCCTCAGCAAATACAAGAATAAACGTACTCCACATTTTACGAGCAGTGCCATCCGCATTCTGGATTTCGTAGCGGGTATCGACTATTGCGCTCGTTTTAGTCAGCAAACGGATTTTGTCGATTGAAATAGTTCGCTTACCTGCATTGTTCTCAGAACTGCGTAACATGCCTTGCACTGCAGTGTTTATCCCGGTTCTCCACTCACCCGAGGAAACCAATTGATCAATTTCAGGAGATAAGATTGTTTTGAGCAAGATCGTATCTTTTGTTTCTCTGGCAAGAGTATATCGTTCAATCACTGAAGTAATTGCTTTTTGTTGGCTGGTGGTTAATGTTGGTTGTGCCTGCAGGGATAATGATATCACGAGGAGTAAGAGGGTAGTTTTCATAGACATTAAATTACAGAATACTTGGCAAATAGTAGACCCGCCTTTATCTTAACGTACTAATTTCAACTTCCATGAAGACTATCTATCTCCTGCTATTTGTTTTTCTGTTTGCAAGTGCTTGCCAAACCCAAAAACCAGAGGATGTTTCTACAATTATTAATGAAACAACCAAAGCACGTATTGACTCAACCCTGAAAAGTTTTGTTGACGCTGGTTATGTAGTAGGTGCATCCGCTTTAATTTTCGAGAAAAATAAAGAAGTATACTACAATGCCTTTGGCTTTGCCGATCGCGAAGCGAACAAACCGATGGATCGCAATACCCTGGTTAGAATTTATTCTATGACCAAACCGGTAACAGGTACTGCGCTCATGAAGCTGTATGAAAAAGGTGCCTTTCAATTAGATGATCCGCTCTCAAAATACGCCCCTGAATTTACCGATATGAACGTGTATGCAGGGGTTGATGCTAGCGGTAAAATAGTAACGGAACCTGCCAAGCGTCCCATTACCATTCGCGACATTACCCGGCACACGTCTGGATTCATTAGCAGTCAAGATTCTCCGCTCGGGGAATTAATTAAGAAAACTGATGCCATGAATAAAGAAAATACGCTGGAGCAGATGGCTAAGAAGTTAGCGAGTCTACCCCTCGCCTTTCATCCCGGTGAGCAGTGGGGCTACGGACCAAGCGTTGACTTGCAAGCATACTTAGTTGAACGGATTTCGGGGAAACCCTATGCAGAATTTGTGCAAGAGAATGTGCTTACGCCCCTGGCTATGAGCAACACCCGGTATACAGTTCTTGAGTCGGATACTTCCAGGCTTGCAGCAATGTATTTTAAAGGTGAAGATGGCCAACTTAACCGCAATACAAATCAGGATGCACTTAGTTTTAATTTGCGCAAGTGGCCGCTTACTCCTGGTGGCTATGGACTTACATCAACACTTGATGATTATATGCGTTTTGCGCAAATGCTGGTGAATGAGGGCACACTTGATAAGGTAACGATACTAAAACCGGAAACTATAAAATTGATGGCGACTAACCAGTTGTCGGATAGTGTAACGCAACGTATGTGGTTGCCTAGCAAGGGTCAGGTTGGGTTTGGTATCGACTTCGCAGTGCGGTTGCGCGCTCCGCTTTCGAAAGAAGAAATGAATGGTACCGTTGGCGAATTTTTTTGGGACGGTGCCGCCAGTACGTTATTTTGGGTGGACCCACAAAATGAATTAACTGCAGTTTTGTTTGTTCAGATTATGCCATTCGCTGGCCAAGTGCATAAAAAATTTAGGGATGCTGTGTATGGAGTGTATGAGCCGAATGTAGTTGAATAACTGTTACCAATTTACATGACGGACCAATCCTCTGAACTCGTAAAAGTAGGTGATGAAACACTTCGTATTCGTTTTGTACTGCCATTAGAACATTATGTTGGCAACACGTCTGCCCGCGAATACTGGAGACTAACACCAACGTTTACCAGTGAGAACAGGGGTTATGGTGGGACCTGGGAGATTAAAAGCAATGCACTCTATCTGATTTCAATTTATGCTTGTCGTAGAGAAGTAAGTGGTTTCTGGTTCTGGAAGAAAGTTACATTTCCGGAGGTTACGGTCACTGACTTATTTCCACATTCGATGAACGGTGAGATAAAAGCCACCTGGTTTACCGGATCATTTATGGCCGATACCAAGACCATGAAAAACCCGGTAGATGATCGATTGCTTGCACGCTTCGATAAGGGCGTCTTAACGCATTATCAATGGTTCCACCTTAACGGGAAAGGCGATGCGAATGCAGTACCTTTTGATAAAGCATTACAATAAGGTTAAAGTCTCGGATTAGCAGGCTTAATCGGCTTCTCAAAGTTATTAGCCCCTTTCACCTTTACTTTTCTGCGATAGACTTTGTCGTGGCAAGAGACATACATCACATCAAAATCAGGACCTCCAAAACACAGATTGGAAACCTGGCCTTTTGTTTTCGGGGTTGGGATAATGGCGTTCACTCTGCCCAACTGATCCATTACCTGTATGCCACTTAAACTCGTCACATAAATTCTTCCGTCTTGATCGCATTTCAGGCCATCACTCCAGGCGTTTTCATCAACATCACGCACATGTAGCCAACCATATTTTTGCTTATGGGCAAGAGACCCATCGGCTTGAATCTGATACACCCATACCCAATGCGTGGCTGACTCGGTGGCATACAATTGAGATTGGTCTGGTGACAGGCAAACTCCATTTGCAAACTTTAATCCTTCATCGACTACACTTCGTTCGCCATTGGGTTTTATCAAGTATAACTTACTAGGTCGTTCGCGCCCATCCGGTGAAGTAACATACGTGTTGCCCATAAAGGTGATGGTAATGTCGTTGCCCGGTGTTTCGTTTGCAACTACTTCATACGCCTTTGCTGTTTTATAGCGATGTACTTGTTTGGTAGGTGGCTCCGACCAACCTCCCGTAATGGTTAACATATCGCCCGATGCTGAAAACGTAGTGCCACTTGCCTTCTTCGAATCATGAATGTACACTTCCAACTTTCCATCCACTCCCACTTTATAGGTTTTTGAATTGGGTATGTCCTGAAAGAAAACTTCTCCTTTGGCATTAACAGCTGTACCTTCTGTAAATCCATAATTCTCACCCACTAGTTCCCAGCCCTCATTCTCAATTAGGATGTCATTAAGAAATGGATTCTTTGTTACACCGGCTACAATTGGTATTGGATAATCGCGCCACAACCACCGCATAGCCTCAGGAAATATAGCTGTGCCATGCTGACCATTGTGTGCACCCTCACCCCACGCATGCTTTACATCGTAGCCGGAAAATTGTAAGGCTCGGTCCATCGATTCGTTTGCCTTCCACCAATCGCCAGCATAAATGTTTAAGTCGTTAGAACCATCTTGCAGATAAATACGAATGGGCTTAGGTTCATACTTGCGCACCAGAATATCATATCGATCGGCTCCCCGCAAACCCGTATAAGTGCCGATGGCACTAAACACCCGCGAGAATTCCTGGGGTCGCTCCCAGGCAGCGGTAAACGCACACACCGCACCGCTGCTTGATCCTCCAATAGCTCTGTCATTTCCATTATTAGAAAGTATGATTGCCCGGCCATCAGAAGTTTTTTTACTTTCCACAAAAGGGAAAACTTCTTCTAATAAAAAGCGCGCATACGAATCGCCAAGACCGTCATATTCAAAGCTTCTATTAAAACGATCGATGGCCTCTTTATTCTGTGCGAGCACTTTGCCCGGTGTAATAAAAACACCAATGGTAAGGGGTATTTCATTTTTCGCAATCAGGTTATCAAATACCGTAGGTGCCTTCCATTGAATGCCGTCCTGATTTACATATACACAAGCAGGCTTATCGGCCTTGTATTGTGCCGGCACATAAATACTAATTTCACGCGAAGTGCCCGGAAAAATTTTAGAGTCCTCAAAGGTAAATTTTAGAATCTCCCCTTTTGGTACTCCTGCTTGTTCGACAGAAGCCGGATCGACCGAATAGGTTTCAGGATTGGTTTGAGCGGTTATCCTTCCACAAAAAAACAAAAGCAAAAGCACGATATTTCTTCTCATAGTCAATGATTCAAATGGTTATGTAAGTTATCAAATCATTTAAGAATTATTAATGGAATATATCTGCATTTCAATAAATCGGCTCAAATGGGAATCTGGCGAGATTGATTACCTTTAAAGTTCTTCCTGGTTGCAATGGTCAATTTTATTGAAAGTGTTTTAAAGTATCCGGAATATTCCCGTCAGTTCAATTGCGGAGAAAGTCTTATTACAGTATTTAATTGTCCTCTGGAAGCACGGTTGATGAAGAACCGCTTTCAGGATTTATGGACTCAGAATAATTATATCTTCTACGTGATCGATGGAAGAAAAGTTTGGCACACCGCACATGGTTCTTACGATCTAAAAAAAGGAAGCTGTGTATTTATACAAAAGGGAGCCAGCATTATCGAACAATTTTTTGACATCGGGTTTTGCCTTGTACTCTTTTTTATCCCAGACCAATTCATTTGTGATACCTTGAAAGCCCGATCTGTACCAATCGGCAAGGTGAATAAAAACTATGGAACTGTAATTCAACTAAACACAAGTGAAACACTGGAGACTTTTTTTCTATCGATGTCATCTTATTTTGCCAGTACAAAAGAACCCGATAGAGGATTGCTGGAATTAAAATTCCGCGAATTGATTTTAACCCTTGCCGATGATCAACACAATGCAGAACTGCTTTCTTATTTCTGTTCATTGATGAATGAACCCCAATCTGTCTCCCTTCAAAGAATTATGGAAGATAACTACTGCTTTAATCTTACACTCGAACAATATGCTGAACTCTGTAATCGGAGCCTATCCGCTTTTAAACGCGATTTCCAAAAAGTAATGAATACCACCCCCGGCAAATGGTTATTGGAGAAAAGATTAAACCATGCTCATCGCCTGCTATTAAACAAAGACAAAAATGTAAATGAAGTGGCTTTTGAAAGTGGCTTTGAAAATGCGTCTCATTTCACCCGCTCCTTTAAAGCTCGGTATAATGAAACACCTTCTTTTGCCCGAAAGAAATTATCCATTTGAACTTTTAAGAATGTTTTTTGGACGTTATGGTAAAGCCAGACTTTGGCTCGTGATATATCTTTGATATGTCATTTCAAATGAATCAAATACTAAGACAAAAAAACATATGACTCCTAATCCAAACAAAGCATTATGGGAAAAGGGTGACTTCACCCGAATTGCCGAAACCATGCGCGAAAGTGGTGCTGATCTCGTTTCCAAACTCGGCATTACAAAAGGTCTTAAGGTACTTGAGCTTGGTTGTGGCGATGGTACCACTGCCATACCAGAAGCCATACTAGGCGCACAGGTTTTAGGTGTAGACATTGCACAGAATCTGGTTGCTGCCGGAAACGCAAGAGCAAAAGCAGAGGGACTAACGAATTGCACGTTTCAGGAGGGCGATGCTACGAATTTACATGAGCTGGGGGATCAGTTGTTTGATCTTACCATCAGCATCTTCGGTGCCATGTTCGCACCACGGCCTTTCGATGTTGCCAAAGAAATGGTTCGCGTTACATGCAAAGGAGGAAGAGTTGTAATGGGAAATTGGATACCCGGAGATCCTACGTTGGTAGCACAAATATTAAAAATAAGCTCTGCGTATACACCTCCGCCCCCAGAGGGCTTTATTAGTCCTATGTTGTGGGGCGTAGAAGCTAATGTGATCGAACGTTTCGCCAATGCGGGCATTCCAAAAGAAAACATTTCGTTCAGTAAGGAAACCTTTACTTTCAATGCATCCTATTCGCCTGCCGATTTTGTCAATGAATTCAAAACTTATTATGGACCTACCATGAATGCATTCGAGGCAGCGGAAAAGAATGGAAAAGCTGGGGATCTGCAAAGAGAATTAGAAGATCTATTTACCAAACAAAATGGAAGCTCAGACAAGAATAAAACTTCGATACCAGCTACTTTCTTAAAAGTAACGGTAATGTGTTAACGAATAGTGAATCTATTCGGTGCGTGACTAGCAAAACACTTTTTATTAACATCATTTAACCAGCCGGATTCCATCAGGGTCTAGTGTAACTTTGCGTTGCTTATATAGGGTGCCCACTGCCTTCTTGTATGCCTTTTTGCTGATGCTAAACTGACTATAGATTTCCTCGGGTGTGCTCGTATCCAAGATTGGCAGGAAGCCTTGATTGGCGTTGAGTCTTTTCATGATCAACTCACAGTTTGGGTCATTAAAATTTTCGAAGCCTATAGGTTGCAACGAAATATCAAGCTTGTTATCATCTCGAATGTTCTTTACAAATCCTCTCTTTGTATCTCCAATGTTCAGTTTACTAAAAACATCGCTTTCAAAAATAAGCCCTTCATGTTTTTGATTCACAATAACCGAGAATCCGAGATCAGTTTTTTTCATGATCATCATTTCAACTGCTTCGCCTTCACGCACAGTTAAATTCTCATTACTAAGCTTGCGCTCGATCTTATTGGTAGCAAAAAGGCGATCGGTCTTAAGGTCAATATCTAAGTAAACAATATACCAACGCCCCACTTCCATTTTTTGTCGTTGTTCACGAAAGGGAACCAACAATTCCTTTTCCAAACCCCAGTCCAGAAAGGCACCCACATTACTAACAGAAGCTACCCGAAGAAAAGCAAACTGATGCAACCCTATTTTAGGTTTTAGGTTGGTAGCAATCTTGCGTTCTTCATGATCGCGGTATACAAATACGTTAAGCGTATCTCCTATCGCAAACTTTGAAGGGCAGTATTTATTAGGAAGTAGCACATCTTCATCTTCTGGGTCGCCAAGGTAGAGACCTACTGAGGTTTCGCGTAAAATGGTAAGTTCCTGATAATGGCCAATTTTGATCACGGTGCAAATTATTTTTTGCAAAGCTACTTAATATTAAGCGTTCTCTTTCTGTGGCCTTTAAACATGAATCGGGTTTAGTTAGTGGATTGAATTCCAATCGGCAAAGAAGTTGCTCAATACATCATTAATAAGTCTTTCAGGTATCGGTATTAATTCCTTTAATAATTTAATCAGTAAGGTTATTTCGTAACGCAATAAACTGATTCAATTGGTTAATAATGACAAAAGTTTAACAATAAGTGTTGTATCAATATATCTATCTTGTTAGTAAATATCTTAATTTGTAGCCGTACTATGGGGATGGGGAAACGGTCTATATTTTTTGTATTGCTTTTGTCAAGCGCATTTGCTTTCGCACAACAAAGCAAAATTGACAGTCTTGAACAACTTTTAACAAAAGGACAATCGGCCAACCAAAAAATTGACCTGTTATGCGACCTAGCCGACCACTACCTGGCTTACCAGCCATCTAAGGCAAAGCATTACGCAGAAGAAGCGCTAAGCTTATCAATTGAAACAGATTATGTGAAAGGAGAAATTTTAGCGCTCAGCCACCTAAGCGATTACGAATTTCGGCAAGGAAATTATGCACAAGCCATTCAGTTGGCCAGCAAATCTTTGCACCAAGCCGAAGCGATAAAAGATTCCACCTTGATGGCCATGGCCTACCGCGTGTTGGGTAACACTAACAACTTTGGACTTAAACGATACGATTCTGCTCTTGTCTATCAGCTGAAAGCCTTTAGAATACATGAACAACGTAAAGATTATACAAAGATGGCCGCGATTTGCGGTAGCATCACCTGGATCTATGCAACAACTAATCAACACTTAGACGAGGCTCATCGATTAGTAACCCTGGGAATTCATCTCTCCGACTCTCTTCGTAACACAAAATTTCTCAGTTATAACTACAATTCAAAAGGGCTGATCTTTATGCAGGAGCATCAGCTTGATTCAGCCTTGAAATATTTTGATTTGTCAATTCTATGGGCACTTGAAAATAAAGACTGGGCAGTGATTGCCTTCAATAAAGAGCTAAAAGCTTCCATTTATTTCGAACAAAATAAAATCCAGGAAGCAAACGATTTATTTCACATTGCATTAAAAGAGAGTCGGGCAATCAACTTGCGAGAAGTAGTAAAAAACAGTTACGCTGGTCTCGCTAAAAGTTATGCAGCTATCCAAAATTATCCAATGGCTTACAAATACAGCACATTGTTTAATGAACTGCAGGATTCTTTGCTAAATGCCGAGATCACCCAAAAGGCATTGCTGAGTGAGTTGGAATCAGAAGAAATGAGAAGCCAGGCTAAAATTAGTGAACTCCAGGTTTCAAACGCGCAGGCAAAAAAGGAGAAAATCATAGTGATATTATCCTTTGGAATCACCCTTGCCTTTTCAATAAGCATTATTTTTCTAGTTGCCCGAAATAGTCAACAGCGGGCTCGCACAAACAAATTATTGCACGAAAAGAATAAACAGATTGAGGAACAAAACCTTAAACTAACAGAAGTCAACCAAACTAAAGATAAACTATTTTCTATATTAGGTCACGACATGCGAAGTCCGATGGCAAGTTTAAAAGGGATGCTTGATATGGTTGCATATAAACAAATTTCGAGCGAAGAGTTTATGAATTTTGCTCCAAAACTCAATCAACAAGTAACCTCCATTAGTGAAACACTCGAAAATTTATTGAAGTGGTCCCAATCTCAACAACAAGGTTGGGTGACAACCTTATCACCCATCTGCATTCATCCACTTATAGCGAAATGCACAACACTGTTTTCGGAAATAGTTCAAGAAAAAAAGCTCACTCTTATCAATCAAGTGGAGCAAGGAATAATTGTTCATGGCGATGAGAACCAACTTGAATTGGTTTTTAGAAATTTAATTCACAACGCCATTAAGTTTACCAATATGGGTGGTTCGATAACCGTGAACTCACAGGGTGAGGGTGACTTTGTAATGATACGGGTAACTGACAACGGCATTGGCATGTCAGATGATCAAGTAAAACAATTATTTACTTTAACAAGCACATCAAACACCCGTGGCACCCAGGGCGAACAAGGTACCGGCTTAGGGTTGCACTTATGCTTTGAAATGGTGAAAGAAAATGGTGGTAAGATTGAAGTTAGTAGCAGACTGCATGAAGGAACAACATTTTGTGTTTACCTGAAGACTAAAAACTCATAATAAATTTACACGGCTACTTTAAGAAGCACGGTTAAAATACGGTAAGCTATTCAAAGCGCTGATTCTGCGATCTGATCTTGGCACGAATAAAAGTACCGGACTGGGTTAATTCAGAGGGAAGCCAATCTCCTGTTGCAGATGCTCTTGGTTTCAATACAGCGGAACTCTCTACTTTATCAGCCACCGACCAGTTACACCATGAGATTTTATGCTCATCCAAAAAAGCAAACCACTTCTCCGTTTCCGAAGTATTAACTTGGCCGTCACCACTGGCATCAGTTGTTCCAAATTCCGTTACCATCAACGCAACATTTTTGTTCAATGCTACAGTAGCTTTGTTTCGCAAGGATTGTTTGTGAGTGCCTGAGTAAAAATGTAACGTATATGCAATGTTGGTTCCTGTTAACGGATCATTGGCTGCGATATCCACATCTTGCGACCAGTTTGATGTGCCGCAGATAATCAGATTGTCCGGATCATACGTGCGGATGGTGTCGATCACTGCCTGATGATACGGTTTAATCTTTGAACTCCATGAGATTTGTAAAGGTTCATTGAAGGGTTCGTAGATAATATTGGGTTTATCACCATATTTCTTCGCTACCTCGGCAAAGAAAATCTTTGCTTCCTTTTCGTGATCTGTTGCGTGATGATCGTGCCAATCAACAATCACATAAAGTCCATGCTCAATAGCTGCATCAATAACAGTAAAGACTTTTTCCTTCTCAGCATCGGGGTTTGTAAGGTAGCCACCAGCCTCTACGGCAAGGGCTGCTCTAACTACGTTGCAATACCAATCGTTCTTTAACCAGTTAACAGTTTGGTTAGTATAATACTTACCTTTCCATTGGCTCCAAAAAAAAGACATTCCCCGCAATTGCACTGGTTGATCATGCGAATCAACAATCCGATTGCCACTTACTTTTAATGGGCCAAAATAATCAACTGCATTTCCTGCAAGCGCTTCTTTGTCTTGATCTGCAATCAGCGAAGATTCAACAGTCGGTTTGCAACTAATAAATACAACCGCGATAAATACCAAATATGCGGCATAGGGTGAAAAATTTTTACTCATCATAGATCTCGCCCGAGTGGAATTAATTCTTCCCTCCTTCTAATTTTATTTTCGTATTCATCTCTTCATTTTTATTAAGCACGAGGTTTTCAATAAAGAACTCCATCATCCGGTCGCGATCCATAGCCGTGTGCCCTTTGTCGGGGCCAACCTGGACCTCAAAACTTTTGCCCGCTTTTTGTAGCGCTTGAATTAATTGAAGAGAGTTGGAGGGATGCACGTTGTTATCATTGGTACCATAATAAATCATGAGCCGACCTTTTAATTCTGGGGCATACTTCATTAAACTAGAATTTTCATACCCTGCTTTGTTGTTCTCTAGCAGGTTCATAAAACGTTCTGTATAAATGTTATCATAGTTTCTCCAATCGGTAACGGCCGAGTTAGCCACGGCCACCTGATACACATCCGGATAGCGAAGTAAACTGGTAGCGGCTGTAGTGCCTCCGTAGGAAGTTCCATATACTCCTACCCGGGTTTTATCAAAGTAAGGAAGTTCATATAACGATTTAATACCTGCTGCAAAATCGTCCATCTCTACAATGCCTAAATTTCCGTATAGTGCATCCAGAAATCTCTTTCCTCTTCCTGCAGCATTGCGGCCATCAACGTTCGCTACCAAGAACCCATACTCCGTAAGGGCATCCGGGTAGGTAAATGTTTCGCGGAAGGCGCTCGTAGCGGGGCCTCCATAATTACTCAGGATCAATGGATACTTTTTAGTAGGATCGAAATTAGAGGGAAAGTGCAACATGCCATGCAGCTTGGTTTTTCCATCGGCCGAGGTAAACGTAAACACTTCCACTTTTTTTAATCCTAATTCATTGAATCGTGTCATGTCGCTCGTAGCCAATGAAGCAATTACTTTGCCCTTGCGGTCAACCAGATTAGTAAACGGAGGCGTGTCATGAGTTTGAGCTACATCTACAAAATAATTTCCATCGGGCGATATCGATACGCTATGCGTGAAAGCAGGATCTGTTAAACGTACATCCTTTGTACCATCCAACTTTACCCGATGGAGTTGAAATTTCATATGATTGTCGCCACTTCGTGCCATGTAATAAAGCACCCCCTCCTTTTCATCTACTCTTACAATGCTGCTCACCTCAAACGGATGATTCGTGATTACATTAATCAACTGACCGTTAAAATCATAGAGATAATAATTATTAAACCCACTGCGCTCAGAAGCCCAGATAAATCGCTTGCCATCTTTCAAGATGTGAATCTCGGGAGTGTTCTTTGTGAAGCTGGCCAGCCACTCTTCACGCACCACCACGCGGGTTTTTCCGGTAACAGGATCACCCGCTGTGTACTCCATAATATCTTGCTTGCGGTTGGTGCTATGAAACAATAATTCATTTCCGGCAGGCGACCAATCCACTCCGTACAGATAAGTCCCTACATACTCATCACTAAATGGTTTACCATTGCGCACATCCAGAATTGTGGTTCTTTTTGTATCCAAATCATACACTAGTAAATCAACCGGAAGGTTAGCCGCCCCTACTTTTGGATACGCTTCTACTTCAAGTGAATCCTGGATTTGAGTTTGATTGTAAATAACATAATATTTCTTGGAGACTTTTTCATCAAAACGATAGAAGGCAATTTTCTTTCCATCGGGCGACCACCACATGGCAGTATTTTGCCTGAGCTCTTCACCGTATACCCACGTAGCAATCCCATACTTAAGTTGATTTTCATCATTGCCATCAGTAGTGATTGCAATTGGATTGCTGCCATCTGCATTACTCACCCACATGTTCCTATCTTTTGTAAAGGCTTTCAGTTTTCCGTCAGGCGAGTTAGCAAACGAATACTGACGGCCACGTTCCGGGCCACGGAACGGCCTTCGTTCTACCGCGGGTGCACTGCCCAGTTCAATCGCTTTCTTTTGCTGAACGTTATACTGAAACTTTTTACCATCACGTACATAGTCAAACGTGGAACCATCTTCACTCCACGTTACGGATAGTTCTCCTGATTTAACGGAGGTTCTGATTTCCGGAGCTATCTTTTTGTATTGATCATACCCCGGCATTTGCTTCAGGCGATCCTGTGCAATTGCGCTGATTGCGATTGTCACAAATAGTAATAGCAGGCTCGCTTTGCTCTTCTCATGTTTCAAGATCATGGCATTATTTGATTTGGGTCTAAACCTAATTCAGGATAAGCATGAAAAAAAGTAAAATTGGTTTTTTTGATTTGAATGGCCGTAAGGAATTGAATTCAGCTGCTTAAATTTCTATTGTTTTTATAAGCGGTGATCAAGTTTTCTTTTCCTTTGGTATATTCGAAAACAAGATCCAATTCAAAATAAATCACTTATGAAAGAGCTTAAAAAAGAAGACATCAAACAGGAAGTATTTGATCTCTACGATGATTATGCGCACAACCGTATTGAAAGACGGGTGTTTCTTGAAAAATTAAGTACGTATGCCGTGGGTGGGATTACGGTAGCTTCACTGCTGAGTTTTATCAGTCCAAATTATGATACTATTCAGGTAGCATCTAATGATCCTCGACTCAAATCTGATTATATAAATTACGACTCGCCTAAAGGCGGAGGTTCTATTAAAGGCTTGCTTTCAAAACCCATTGATGCTAAAGGCAAATTGCCTGGGGTAATTGTAGTGCATGAAAACCGTGGTCTAAATCCATACATAGAGGATGTTGGGCGCAGGGCTGCTTTGGCAGGATTTATTTCACTGGCTCCCGATGCGCTCACACCATTGGGTGGTTATCCCGGCAACGATGATGATGGCCGCGCCCTGCAAAGTAAACGCGACCGATCGGAAATGCTCGAAGATTTTATTGCGGCCTTCGAAACCCTTAAGTCACATCCCGATTGCACCGGAAAGGTTGGCGTAGTTGGTTTTTGTTTCGGTGGTGGAATTTGTAATCAAATGGCCGTACGCGTTCCTGATCTTAAAGCCTCCGTTCCTTTTTATGGTGGCCAGGCGCCTGCCGAAGATGTGCCGAAAATTAAGGCTCCCCTTTTGTTGCATTACGCAGGCTTGGATACCCGGGTAAATGAGGGTTGGCCTGCTTATGAAAAAGCGTTAAAAGAAAATAAGAAAGAATATACTGCGTATATCTATCCTGAAGTGAATCATGGATTTCATAATGATACAACACCACGTTATGATAAAGCCGCAGCTGACTTAGCGTGGCAACGCACCCTTGATTTTTTTAATACGAAATTGAAATAATGGAAGTGTGATATACGCATTACAAAACGTTTATTATTTAAGCATTGCCTAATCAAACACTATGCTTCTAAAGAGAAATCGTTGCTGGATTTTATTTGCACTTGTTCTACCGGCACTGACTTTAAGTTGTCAGCCATCCTCTCAAAAAATTCCAGCCTTAATGAAAGCAGGTGACCCAGGGTTTGTAAGCGGTGAGTTAATCTATGCACTCGATCATAAACCAACCCCCGAATGTCATGCCTCAACAATGGTAGAGTTATCAGATGGATTAATGGCGGCATGGTTTGGTGGTACCCACGAACGCCATGCAGATGTAGGGATTTGGGTGGCAATGAATAAAAAAGGTACCTGGACACACCCCATACAAGTAGCAAATGGATTTGAAAATGACTCCGTTCGTTATCCATGTTGGAATCCCGTTCTATTTAAACCAAGTAAGGGGCCATTGATGTTGTTTTATAAAGTGGGCCCAAGTCCCAGTGATTGGTGGGGAATGCTTATGACTTCGGATGATGAAGGTAAAACATGGTCGGATGGAAAGCGATTGGGCAAGCATGCGGCTATTAATGATTTATTAGGACCGGTAAAGAACAAACCTATTGAATTGGCAGATGGAACTATTATGTGTCCATCGAGTAGAGAAGTAGAAATAAATGATAAAGACCAATGGCGATTGCATTTAGAACTAACAAAAGACTTTGGAAAGACCTGGGAAGTAATCGGACCCTTGAATGATGGAATTGAGTTCAATGCTATCCAACCTAGTATCCTCACCTATGGTAATAACAGAATGCAAATGCTTTGCCGAACACAAGAAGGAACGGTTGGTCAAATCTGGTCAACAGACAATGGAAAGACATGGGGTGAGTTAAAGGCATCTACTTTACCCAACCCCAATGCAGGTACGGATGCCCTTACTTTAAAAGATGGCCGGCAACTCATCGTTTATAATCACACTCAAAGAAAAGGGGAATTTCCGAGCGGCAGAAACATGTTGAATGTGGCTACTTCGCGTGATGGGATTGAGTGGAAAGTTATTCTAACTTTAGAACGTTCGGAAGGTGAGTACTCCTACCCGGCTGTTATTCAAACAACCGATGGAATGGTGCACATCAGTTATACCTATTTAAGAAAATCGATTAAACATGTGGTGATTGATCCTTCTAAAATAAAGTAATGTTTAAGTTCACTAACTCTGCGCCTTATCAATCTTAAATTCTTTCCCTGAAAAGGCTTTGCGACTTGCCAAGTCCAAAGCCTGGCCTCATTCATCAAATCCTTGATTCCGAACCATTATCTAATACCAATTTTGGTAGTTATGCCAATGACTCTATTCTGGCCTACCCTTTGCAATCATTCGCGTATACTTATAAAAACAAACGCTTATGAAAACGCTACGAGTAAATAAAATCGCAACGTTGTTTTTCATGCTGGTTGGAGGAACAGCAACGTATGGTCAAAATCAACCAGAAGTTCCAGGTGATCAATTCAGTTTGGAAGGTGCGCTTGAACTTTTTAAGAAGTCATCCTCACCGGAAGAATTTGAACGATTACTTAACTCGCCAAGAGAGAAAGTAAACAATCTCGATTTGAATGGCGATGGAGAGATCGACTACATTCGCGTGATCGATCGCAATGAAGGAAATGTTCATGCTTTTATTCTTTCAGCCATTATCTCGGAAAGCGAGAGTCAGGATATTGCCGTGATCGAGTTAGAAAAACTTGCCAATGGAAAAGCAGTGCTGCAGATTACAGGTGATGAGGATATCTATGGCATTGAAACAATTATTGAGCCTACGCAGGAAGTACGTGTAAATGCAGGAACAAGCACTGCACGAACTGTTGTAAATGTTTGGGCCTGGCCTTCGGTGCAATATGTTTATAGTCCTTACTATGCAGGATGGATATCACCCTGGAGATGGAGTTACAGACCCATTTGGTGGAGTCCGTGGAGACCCATCGCCTATGTTGACTACTATCCATACTGGGTTTCCTATAGACCATATTATTCCGTGTGCCACACACACCGAATTGTATACGCTCAAAATATATACAGGCCTTATCGCAACACATCTGTGGTAGTATACAATAGGCATCATGCTCAAGTTGCACACTACCGTTCAACACGAGGGGATGATTATGGACGAGGAAGGGACAGATATGATGATGGCCGATCTCGCCAAAATAATAATGCAAGCCGCAATGATAACAATGGAAGAGGTCGTGCTTATGATAGTCGTGAGAGAAACAGATCATCCGCTAACGATTGGCAACGGACCGGACGCACTGAAAACAAGAGGAGTTCAAACGACTGGAGATCGAGTGAGGATAGTCGCAGAAGTTCCTCCGTTACCCGGGATGAATCGGTTCTGAGAAACAGGACTAACCCCGAGGTTAAGAGAGGCTCTTCAGTATCGCATCAAAACGCCCGCGAAGTGCAACGTCACGATACAAGAGAGCGCTCGAATCCTGCACCTGTTGTGCGACAAAGAGAAGTGCGACCTACACCTGATACGCGCAGTACGCAAAGACCCGCTCCCCAAATTGAAAGGAAGCAGACATCAAGTCCAAACGTGCAACGCTCAGGAAACAGTGGTGGTGGAAGTAAACCGATCGTAAAAAAAAGAGGCAGGGATTAATTTAGAATCCGTTTTAAAAACTTAAAATTGATGTTTCGCCTGCCCCTCGGCAGGCGAAACTTTTTTAAGACACTGGTCAATTTATTTTTTCTCCAAGGGTGGCGGACCATCCGGTATCATTCCTTTGTAAGGAGCATCGCCACGGGTTTGTTTATACTCTGCTTTTACGGCTTCTAATTTCTTAGGATCATCAAAAAGGTCAGTCATTGTCATTGCCAATGTTTTAGATGCATGTAACATCCCTTTATGTCCAATCGACATACCCCCGCATGCAACCACAGCCCAGGAATGCCAGGGCGTACCAATAGGTGCGGTTGCCACACTTAGCCTAATGGTAGGTACCACCCAGCTCACATCACCAACATCGGTAGATCCCCCCCCCGCGTTAGGATCAGTATCTTCTAACGGTTCAACTTTTGTATGTAATCCCACCTGTGGTTTGCCCGTGCTCTCTTGAATTTTCTTTGCAAATGCAATCTCTTCTGGTGTGTAGGTCATTGGGCCAAGCAAGCCTAAATTTTTTGTTGTCAGATCGCCACCGGTACGGTTTACAAGTACTTCGTAAATACCAGATACCAACGAGATTTTATAATCTACATTACCCATGATAGCTGCACCCTCTGCCATTTTCTTCACGCGTTCATAAACTTCTTCCATGCCCTCGCGTTTGGTATCGCGCACGCGCACCCACAAGCGCGAATAATCTGGCACCACGTTCACAACTTGTCCCCCATCTTGTATATGATAATGGATGCGTACACTCGGCTTGATATGTTCGCGCAAGTAATTAATGCCGGTAGTGTAAAGTTCGAGCGCATCTGAAGCACTTCTTCCATTCCATGGATCTGCGGAAGCGTGAGCCGCCTGGCCATTGAACTCAACAATAAAATCTACCAACGCCAATCCTGTTTGCACTGCGGCTTTGGTCTCACCACCCGGATGCCAATCCATCACTACATCAACCCCTTCAAACAAACCCGCACGAATCATCCATAATTTTCCGAAGTATTTTTCTTCCGCAGGTGTACCATAAAATTTAATGGTGCCTTTCAACTTTCCTTGCTCAATCATTTCCTTGATTGAGATGGCTGCCCCTAAACTGGCTGTACCAAAAAGGTTGTGGCCGCATCCATGACCAGGTTGACCTTCATGCAATGGGCTTTTTGTTGGGACTTTATTTTGTGATAAACCAGGCAGTGCATCAAACTCACCCAGGATGCCGATAACAGGACTGCCACTTCCATAGGTAGCCACAAAAGCGGTTGGCATTTCGGCAATACCCCGTTCAACTTTAAATCCGTTTGCCTCAGCATAATCAGCAAGTAGTTTTGAAGATTGAACTTCATTGAAGGCTGTTTCCTCAGAGGCCCAGATTTTATCACTGATCTCAATCATATCAGCAGCATGTTTATCTACCGACTGAATGACTAATTTTTTATTTGGCGAGATTACAGGAGCTGCAGATTTTTTCTGCGCGTGCGCCATACCTGATAGAAGGAAAAGTAATGACACTAAAGAAGTAAAAAATTTCATAGTAAGGAGTTAATTCAGTAACTAATTTCAAGATTGCTTGTATTGCGATTAAAGATAGCAATTAGCAGGAATCCGAAAACGGAAAAATTGATTACTGGTAAGTAGCATAAGTAAAGTCAGGAGTTTTTTTGATAGATTCGATCATTAATCAAAGAGTTATGAGCCATACGATCAACAGGCGAGATTTTCTAAAGACCGGTGCTTTAGGTGCACTTGGCTTAACCCTACTTCCCTCTTTCTTATCGCGCACGGCTGCCAGCGACCGTTTGCGCATTGCGCACATTGGGTTGGGTGGCATGGGCAATCAACATATGAGTTGGTTTGCTGCGTTGCCTGATGCGGAGATCGTTGCCTTGTGTGATGTGGATAAAGATCATTTGGGTAGCACGCTTCAAACGCTAAAAGGTTTCCATCCCGATACGCAAGCTAAAACATACGAAGACTTCCGGCATATCCTCGATCGAAAAGATATTGATGCAATTACGATTGCCACTCCCGATCATTGGCATGCACAAATTGCAACGCTTGCTTTTCAGGCAGGCAAGGATGTGTATGGTGAGAAACCACTTTCATATGACGTGAGTGAGGGGCAGATGATGTTAAAGAATCTTAACAAACACAACCGCATTTTTCAATTAGGAACACAAATTCATGCGGGTGATAACTATCATCGCGTAGTTGAGATTATCCGAAGTGGTGCCATTGGAAAAGTGCACACGGTTCGTCTCTGGAAAGATGGCTATTCACCGGGCTTGGGCGAAGCAAAAGTACAAGCTCCCCCACCTAGCTTGAATTGGGACATGTGGCTTGGACCAGCACCGTATAGAGAGTATGTTCCTGAACGATGCCATTTTACTTATCGTTATTTTCTAGATTATTCGGGTGGCGTGTTTGCCGACTTCTGGTGTCACATTGCGGATGTCGTGTGGTGGGCTATTCAACCGAAAGGACTTAAGAGTGTTGTTGCTCGCGGTGAGAAAACTGACGGTCAAGCTGATGCACCAAAATGGTTGGATGCCGATTTTGAATTTGAAGGATTAAAACTTTTCTGGACAACGAAAGCACCCAATGTGCCCGGAGCAGCTGAGCGAAACATCGGGGCTTACTTTGAAGGTGATAAGGGAACACTTATTTGTGACTACAATACCATGTCTGTCACTATAAATGGAGTTACCGTTTCCGATATTCCTGAAATCCCAAAAACCATTGTTCGTTCACCCGGCCATCAACAGAATTTTATTGATGCAGTAAAATCGCGTACGCAGCCTGAATCGAATCTGGCGTATGCCCGTGAGATGACCTTACCCATGCATTTGGCGTTAGCCTCCTGGCGCGTTGGCCGAACATTAACATGGGATTCTGATAAAGAGAAAGTTATCGGAAACAAAGAAGCATCTGCACTGCTGTCAAGGAAGTATAGAAAGAAATGGGATTTGGTTTAAGCTTTTCCTTGGTCACCTTCCTAATGCATGCTTACCGTATCTAATGTGCATGAATCGAAATGAATGAATTAGTGTAGAAAAAATACCCCACCTTGTAGACTCATGGACGAGGTTTTCCGTTATCTTGGAATAATGAATAACTCCATGAAACTCAATTCATACTATCAAATCATGGCACAATCTTTTCTTAAAAATTCGTATTAACCAAAATAACAATATGATGCTACCTATTCGAAATTCCTCAAAACTTATCATACTCGCCCTGGTTTTAATAACTGCATTTGGCTGTCAGAGTAAAAAGAAAGCTATGCAGGCTAAAAATGCTGCGGCTGAAAAAGCTAAAATGGAGCAAGAAGCAGCTGATCGTAAACTACAAGCCGAAGAGCAAGCCAGAAAAGCTGCTGAAGAACAAGCAAGACGCGAAGCTGAGCAAAGAGCGAATGAAAGCAAAACATCAACTCCCGCTACAAAATTAAATCAATACTTTGGAGCAATTGCAAATACCAATAATGTTTCTTCGGCCAATGCCAGCATAAATGAAGCGCTATCCTTATTTGCTTCTCCTGAAACTCCAGTCTTAATTGTAATTAGTGAGTCCGATGGGATGAAGGACTATGACAAGCCCACTACAATCAAACAATATCTCAATTATTTAAAAGACCAGAAAAAGAACCCAAACGCAATTTCGGATATTAAAACCAACGGTGAGGGTAAAATTACCGAGTTGGAATTAAAGAAGAATTAGTCATTCGGTAAGGTTACATTTTAGTTTTTTGAATCAACTTATAAACACCATTAGTATGTTTAACAACACTCATAAAATCAGTCTTATATTATTTTTCAGTTTGGTAGCAACCAGCATTGCTTTTGCTCAGTCGGGTGACATCAGCCTCAAGAGAAAACAAGCGATTGATTCCCTTGCACTGGAAAAAGTTCGGGACCTCAGTAAATACATCAGCATTATCGGTAACAAGCAGACTGCTTTTTCTGAAGCCACCCGCGTGATGGACAGAGCGGAAGAACTTTTTGCACCTGATAGCGAAATGGGCGTTTCGTCTTTAAACACCAAAGAAGTAAAGTATTACAAAGTGCGTAAATACTTTGAACACTTAATGGCACTTAACTATGACCGCGTTACCATACAGTGGTATGACATTCATTATATCAGTGACCTGGAAAGACAACCCGATGGACGGTATGTAGGTGTGGTCACGATCTATCAACGCTTTGAAGGCGAATCAGATGATGGCCTGAAATACAAAGACACTACTAAAAAGGATATCACCATCTATGTAGATCGCAAGAAAACACAAGTATCAGGAAGAATCATTGAGTTTTGGGATGTGTTGTTAGGCGATATTCGTGTTACAGAAACAACCAAATAATTTCGTGTTACGATCCTTTATTGTAATAGCGCTTATGGCGCTGTCTTCTCCGCTTGCTGCGCAGATTGTCAGCGATCTCGATGACGAGAGTAAGCTATATGCGCAATCCAAACAAGTGAATCAGTTTTTTAGGAGGTTTAATGGCGAAGAAGATGAAAAAGGAAAACGCTATTACCCGGGCGATCGCCAATACCAAGGTAATAAACTAAGAAAGAACTACCTCGGAATACTGTTTGACGATAGTAACAAAGGAATGAGTTCTGCGCTCAAAACCGAGTTCGTAAAAGATGTATTGGATAAGGGTGAGTCCTCAATTTTAAATTTTCATGGTGGCAATTGGTTTTCGGAAGTGAATGCTGTTTTTACCATGAATGGTATTTCGCAACCGGTTACATTATATATGGAGTTAGAGAAAGATCACCTTGGACATAAATGGGTGATTACAAAGGCGCATGCTTATCTGTTTGATACTTACTTTAAAAGGGATACTACAAAGGTGGGGCGTTTCCTTCATCCCCTCAGCCATGAACTCGATTTCATGAACTTGCGAAAGGCTTTTGAAAAATCTGATAGCGTAAGTCAGTTTGCATCAAAGCGATTTACCCCCGATCATCTTTCTATTTTTCTATACGAATTAAAAAAGGGAAACTTGAAATTCAAATCTGTAGAGCAAGTGAAATTTCACTTCTTTCAATTGAATGGTTGGTATTTTGAGTTATCGCAATTTAACCGACCCGGCTACAACACGGGCTGGTTGATTTCTAACCTTGTAAAGCTAAACACCGATGCCGACAAAAAACTTTTATTGGCCTATCTCTATCAGTAATTTTACGAATGAAGCATAGTTCTAAAAATTATTTTCTTTGGATCATTTGTGTTGTAGTATTCGTTATTCAGCCTTCTTTAGTTCCGGCACAAGCAAAAAAGAAAACCGAAACTAAGGCTGTTAAAAAAGAAGAACCGAAAACAAAACCCATAAACGCAGCCGAAGACGAGAAGCGCGTTAAGGATATTATTGCCTTCCTTCAATACATGTTAAATACACTCGGAAGCAATTCTACATCTGCTCGTGATAAAGAGGTGCTGATTACCGAAAGCTATTCTAAAATCTTTCGGGATGGAAAAGTTCAAATTGAAGATGACCTTGCTGAAGCCAGATTAGTAATAACCAATAAAGACATTGTTCCCTATTTAAAAGATGTTGATTTCTTTTTCAAGGATGTAACGTTTGAGTTTACAATAGAAGAAATCAAAAGCAGCACATTGCCAACGGGCGAACTGTTTTACAAAGTATCGGCAAGACGGGTGCTTACAGGAACTACATCGGATGGCAAAAAAATCACCAACACAATTCCCCGGTTTATCGAAATAAATTACAATATCGATTCTCAGGATCTTAAAATTGTAAGTATCTATACCAATGAGTATAATGAAACAGGAGCATTAACAAGTTGGTGGAAGGAACTTTCGTTTGAGTGGAAAACAATTCTTAAAGAAGCGATATCAACGAGCAATCTATCAGATAGTATTGAGATCGGTGACATAAAGAAAATCACTTCCATTGCTCAACTTGATTTAAGTAGCAACACCTACATCCAAAATATTGAACCCCTTGGCAGACTTTTAAATCTCACCTCTTTAAATATTTCAGGTACACAAATCAGCGACCTTACCCCCATTCGCAATCTAACAGAATTAAAAGCGCTCGACCTTTCTAATACCAAGGTTGTCGATTTAACTCCTTTAAAATATTCGAATAAGTTAGAGGAACTGGATCTTAGCTACACGCTGGTCAATGACATTTCAGTAATTGAAAAAATGCCTAAGCTGAAAACCTTGAGTATGAATGGGGTTACTACAACTGACTTTTCATCTTTATCTTATCTCACTTCTCTTGAATCAACATACCTTGCCAATACCAAAATTTATACCCTCGCTCCTATTGAAGGACTAATCGCTTTAACAGAGTTAGATGTTTCAGGAACTCCCATTCGCGAGTTAAGTCAATTAAAGAATCTTAAAAACCTAAAAGAACTTGACATTGACAGCACCCGTATTAGCAATCTTGATGCATTGGCAAATCTTGAAAACCTGGTTGTGTTGCGCGCAAATTATACAGCCATTACCAATCTAATACCACTTCAAAAGCTTAATCATCTCGAGAAGATTTATGCTGACTATACGGCTATTAACCGAGAAATTGCCAATGGCTTTATTGCTGTAAATCGTAAGGCTCAGGTTATTTTTGATTCAGAAGAATTGAAAGCATGGTGGGATGCACTTACCCCCGAATGGCAATCGGTCATTAGCAAGTCTGCAGAGATTAAAGCAACACCCTCTAAAGAGGAATTAGCCAAAGTACCACATCTCGATTCCATTAACTTTAGCGGAGCCATGCGGATGAATAGTCTTGAGCCCCTTCGCAAACTTCAAAAGTTGCAAGTGATTATTGCCAGTCAAACGGCCATTACCGATTTGTCGCCCCTAAGAGCGAATACGGAAATTAAATACCTGGATATCAGTGAAACAAACGTTGCTGACATTTCCGTATTGCAACAACTTGCTAAACTCAAGATTTTACGAGCCGACAAAAGCAGGATTGAGAACATTGATCGTTATACATTCCCGGCTCTCGAAGTACTGTATGCCGATAACACTTCGGTACATGATATCACAGCGAAAGAATTTTTGAAACGAAATTCTAAATGTCTATTGATTTATAAAACCATCCATATCGACCGATGGTGGAATGGATTATCGGAGAACTGGAAAGAGGTTTTCAAGGCTCAACTGAAATCGAAAGGAAACTTTAGCCGAGAAGATTTTCATCAATTGGTAGAGCAAGAGTCCTTGATCTTTAACAATGCTTCCATTAGTGATCTGAATGCGTTGAATGAATTTGTTCGACTGAGAGACTTACATTTTTCAGGTACTTCTATCCTCACCATTCCCCCGCTCGAGAACATTAAATCACTAAAGTCATTACATGCTACAAATGGACCGCTTCAGCAAATTGAATCTCTTGAATTATTAACCGAGTTAGAGGATCTTGACATTTCCAATACGCCTTTGGAAGATATAAAAGTGCTTCGGAATTTGAGTAAACTTAAAAAACTAAACTGTGCAGGAACGCAATTAAAAAGATTGGATTACCTGGAGGGATTACAAAATCTTGAATACTTTGATTGCTCCAATACCGCGGTTAGAAAACTGGATCCATTAGATAATCTTCCGTTAAAGACGTTGACTTGTTATAACACAAAAATCTCAACACGAGAGATTGAGAATTTCAAATTAGTACATCCTGACTGTCAGGTTGTGTACTATCGGTAGCTATTAAGAGCATCTCTAAAAAACCTCAGTCGTAATTCAGAGCGTGAGCGAAGAATCTCGTTATTCGGAGAAAAATAGATTCTTCAGTTGTGCCTCCCTCTGAATGGCGGTTATGTTTTAGGCTTTTAGAGATGACATTAATTTCTAATACCTAAATAATTCATTACAGCTTCATCTCCTTGAAGTGAATTTTTTGGGAGTTGGTACTTTTCAGTATACACCAATAACTTTTCAATTGGCAAAATAGTCACAGCAGTCTCGTCATATCCATCCTGTGTTGCATCTTTAGTATCCAACCTGAAGTACTGAGCAAAGAATCTATAAGCATCCAATCGTTTGGAATACCCATAGTCATGACCTTCAGTTGGGAAATGTGCATTCTTAACCTTCTCATCGGCATGATAAGCTGCATATACTTTTTGGATGTATGGAAACTCAACCTGAGGTGTGTTCGATGTCCAATCTTTACCATCTGAAACGATTAACATAGGCTTGGGTGCAAAGAGTGCTGCAATCTCAACGTTGTTTGTTTGGAAATCGGAAGTTCTATGAATTGGCATTCCGCTCTCACACATGCAGCCGCCAAAGAAATGAGCTGATACTTGTGTTACCGGAACAGATACTTTAATGCGATCATCAATAGCAGATAAAATAAATGTTTGAGTACCACCACCAGAATAGCCCGTCATACCAATTCTATTGGAATCAACATCAGGTCTTGAAAGTAAATATTCAAGTACTCGTTTACTATTCCAGGTTTGGAGCAAAAGAGCAATTGGCATTTTATGAGTCGTTTGTAAACTCTCACCGGTGCCAATCATGTCATACGTAAATACAATCGCACCCATGCGCGCCAACATGGCATCCCGAATTTGTGTTTCTTCTCTAAACCGCTGCCCTTCCCCATGACCATGGGGATTTAGAATGGCTGCAAATTTTCCTTTCTTCTGTGTGGGGATATAGAGATTTCCTGTTATGTAAAATCCAGGAAAACTTTCAAGAATGATATTCTCAACTCGATAGCCATCTAACTGTTGCTTACCGGTAACAACCGGATTGAAGTGCCCTTTGATGGTAGGCATTTTTTCCAATTGCATTCCTTTGATAATCCCAGCCCTGATTTGATCCGCTCTTTTCTTCCATGAATCAACATCACTCCACTCCTTGGCAAAGCTGTCCATCATCACCTTTGCTTCTTCTTCAGTCCAATACTTGCCAACACACAACATATTGTCGTTAGCTTGGCTGTACACTGCCGAACTAAAACCCAATGCAATAAGTACAATTATTAATGGTTTGATTTTCATGATTTGTCTCCTATTCCAAATTCCGGGTCTGGCGACCTTAACAACTAATTTATGACTAACACCAACACAAGGAAAAATACTCATATATATCTCATTTTACTACGACTTTTACTCTATTAGCCCTAACGCACCCATTAAAACATATTTACCAGATGCATATGCTAATTGAACATAGTATATACCTTTTCTAATATCATAATCATTTAAGTCTATGTTAATTAGATTAGCAATTGACTGATTAGCTTCTAAAATAATAGATGATGCAATAAATTTACGTCTGCTAATATCGATAATGTCAATTACCCTTTCTTTTGGCATTGGACTGTAATCTAGACTATCAGGAATCAGAACAAAATTACCCGGGAAAATTTGATTCATTTCCTCATCATAGACAAAAATCATTCTGCTGGCTGCAACCTTCTCACCACACAATTCCTTTTCTTCAAAAGGTGGCATTATTATTTCACCCTGAAAGTTATATAGTACAACATTCTTAGTTGAGCGATTAATAATTTTGGACTTTATTGTAAGTCTTTTGTTTCCAGGTTCAAGATAAATGATATCGTTACTGACTTCATATTTGAGTAAACAATTGTCATCAAAAGCAAATTCAAGGAAGATAAGAAATAATATATTGTAGTATTTAAATGTCATTTCGAATTACTAATGAAAATACTCTCCTCTAGGAGGAATATCCCAAACAGGGACTCTCCGTGTTGTAAGTTCAAATCATAAATTCCATACCTATCTAAGTCTTCCAAAGGGACTCAAATCTAAAAAATCTTACTTCGAAAATGTAAAGTCAGGCAGTTTCATAATCTTTCCACCATTCATTGCCGACTCGTGGGCTAAGATTCCCACACACGTAATATTCGCAGACTGCGCAGCATTAGGATATGGTTGTCTTTTTTGCTGGAGCGCACTGATAAACTCATGCACCAAATGTGGATGTGAACCACCATGACCTCCGCCTTGCGCAAATGAAAGATGCTGATGTTCATCGGCATCATACACTCCTTTAGTAGTAAACGACTGAATGGATTCCGGTAACAGCTTTGCGTAATCAGGACATTCCATTTCTTCCGGAATTTCTGGTTCAGGTTTTTTTGCTGTATGAATTACCAGAGGCTTGCCTTCAATCAACGGCCACTCTACCGATTTTTTCGAACCATACACTTCAAAGCTTTCCCGATATTGTCGTGCTACATCAAATAATGAGCGATACACATGCGCGCTCAAATCTGAATCTTTCAATTTGATGTGCGTAGTCTCGATGGCATAAGGTGAATTATAATGTTTATGCAAATCTTCACGAATGGTTCCGGACCCAAAACAAGAAACATACTCCGCTTCTTTTCTTAACAAACCCAGCACCGGACCCACGCAGTGCGTGGCATAATACATCGGTGGAAGTCCGGGCCAGTAATTTGGCCAACCATCCATATCTTGTTGATGACTTGCTTTTAAGAATTGAATTTTTCCCAATGCTCCTTTTTCATACAATTCTTTCATGAAAAGAAATTCACGTGCGTACACCACCGTTTCCATCATCATGTAGGTGAGATTCTTTTCCTGCGTGAGACGTACAATCTCTTCACACTCTTCTACGGTAGTAGCCATTGGAACGGTGCATGCAACATGCTTACCTGCTTTCAATGCTTTGATTGATTGAATGCCATGATCAGGAATGGGAGTATTGATATGAACGGCATGAATATTCGGATCTTGAAGCAACAGATCGTAATCGGTATAGCGCTTTTCAATTCCGAACGCATCTCCTATTTCATCAACCTTTGCTTGCGTGCGCTGGCAGATGGCGATCAGGTTTACGTTTGGATATTTTTTATAAATAGGAATAAACTCTGCACCAAAACCCAACCCGATAATTGCAATGTTGATTTGTTTGCTCATACTTAATCGTTTAATAATTTTCTCAAAAAGTTAATTCCATCTTGTGCAAATCCATCCTGACTTGGAGCCAGATTTTTCCAAATACAAACGGCTCCGGCCAGCTCTTTAATTTCAGGCGTGAAGCTTTCAATCGATACTACACCTTTATAATTAATGTTAGTCAATCCTTTCTTAAATGAATCCCAGGGAGTTTGTCCAGTACCCGGTGTACCTCTGTAATTTTCTGACACTTGAACGTGAATGAGTTTATCACCCACAAGCGTGATTGCTTCTTCCAGATTACGTTCTTCAATGGCCATATGGAATCCATCCAACAAAACATTGGCGGCTGAATGATTTACATCTTTTATCAACCGCATTACATCTTCGGCTGTGTTGATCAGATCAGATTCAAATCTATTTAATGGCTCGAGGGCAATTTGTAAACCTCTTGCCTGCGCAAGCGTACATACTTTGTGAATGTTTGTAACAGCACGATCCCATTCTATTTTACGCTGCTCTGGTGAAACCATACGAGCTTTACCGACAGCCGAATACATAGGACCTGCTAAAAACTTAGCATCCCACACATTACATAAATCAAGGCATTGCTGAATATAATTAAAGCAAGTGTCATGAACCGTTGTATCATCGCTTGTTAAATCACGAGCCGGGCCAAAGGCCCCGCACACAATGGCATCCAATCCATTCTGTTGCAGCCCAGTCTTTATCTTCTTTCCATCAATCAATTCAGGATACTCAACGGGAATTTCTACCGCATCATAGCCCATAGATTTTATTTTAGGAAACAATTCAATTGTTTCTGTTGTAAAGGGAGAAGTCCACAGCCATGTGCTAACGCCAAATCTCATTCGTTATGTATTAAAATTTATAAAGCAGGCTTATCCACCACTTTCATCACCCCATTCATGATAGACCAATGACCGGGAAACGTACAAACAAATGGGTAGTCGCCCACTTTCTTGGGTGCGATAAATTTTAATCGTTCCGTCTGCTGTGGGTTTACCAACTTAGTAGAAAATAATACTTCAGGCATATCCGGTACGTAATTCATCTCTGCTCCTTTAGGGTTTGATGCGAGTTTATCAGCAGCCTTTCCAACTGTTTCCAGGGCTCCAATCTCTGTTACTACAAGATTGTGTTGCATGAAGTCTGGGTTTTCAAAAACTATTTCCACTGCTTTTCCAGCCTCGACTGTGAAAGTTTTTAAATCATACTTCATTTCATTTTTGATCACTTTTAGTTTAATTACTGAGGCACCACTTGCGCTAACATCAGTCTCATCCAATTGAATCTTATCTTTATTATTATCTGCAAACAGTTGCCCTATGGAAATACCTTCGAACAATTTCGGTTTGGTAGTTGCTTTGCTTTTTTCCTTTTCAAATTTCCAGCTTCCCGGCAATGAAATTTTATTATTTCCAACTTGAAGGAACATTTCATCGGGTGCGCCATAAATGCCGCCCGGTCCACCAATATCTTCCATTCGAATAGCAATCAGGTTTACGCCTGCCTTTAACACAGTTGATGCTACTTTATAAATTCTTTTGTCATTCACTTTCTGTTCAATTCCTCCTACTTTCACACCATTCAAATACGTCACATCCGAATCATTGATTGGTCCAAGGGAAAGCACTGCATTTTTACCTACCATATTATTAGGAACATTTATCGTTCTTCTGAACCAGAATATTCCATCAGCATTCTGATCGATGAATCCTGGCAAGTCCATTTGTTTCCATGCGCTGTCATCAAAATCAAAAGCTTCCGGTGTTACAGTGATCACAGCTTTGGGTCCGGTGTATTCAGGATTTGCAGTCATGAAAGCAGTAAGGAATCCTTTGCTATGTTGATGAGCCACTGCATATACTGCCTTTGATAGCCACTCGTCATTCACAACACTTTCTTCAGTACTTAATTTATAAAGTGTGGCTCCAAGTGATTCCGAAGGTGCAATCTCACCCAAAGAAAGTATTGCCGCCAAGCGTGTATTGGGATCATTATCATTAAGCACATTTGATTTTGTTACCGCTTCTTCCGTCCACTGTGACTTCGAAAGAATTTGAATGGCAGCTTTTCTAACCGGTGCTGATGGATGACTTAATGCCTTCGTAAATGCAGCTTCAGCTTGGTCATCTTTCGTTAAAGCACCTAATCCATCCAGCGTCCAAAGTGCATGTATGGCAGGATAGTTATTTCCGTTCTCATCCAACTTTTCATTGGCTATCAATTTATATAAATCAGAAGCAACATCAAGATTGCCGCGCTCTACTAATAAACGTTGTGCAGTCATTCGCCAAAGCAGATTGTCGTTACCCAGTACTTTTACTAATTGATCTGGTTTCTCTTTACTTAAAGAAAGTGTCTCTACCTTTTTTGCATTTCTACTAACCACACGCCAAATGCGACCGTGAGATTTATCGCGTAATGGATTTTCGTAAGCATTTCCTTTTCCATTTGTTGCCGCAAACCCACCGCGCTCCGGTGTAGGCGTAGGATTGTGTTGCACAATAAAGTTATACCAATCGAGCACCCACACCGCACCATCAGGGCCCACCTTCGCTTCTACTGGCGAAACCCATTCATCCGCCCCGGCAAATAAATTCCAACCATCTTTTTCAATGAAGCCTGCACCACTTTTTTCAATTTTTGCCATGTGTACTACGTGTCCTGTGGGCTCGCACACAAATGCAATCTGATTCCAAAACTCTTTGGGGTAATTTGTTGCCGTGTAAAAGTTATGGCCTGCTGCTGCAGTAAAGCCACCGAAAACATCTACTTGTCTTACTTTATCAGTAATAGTGTGCATCGCATAGTGTCCATCTATTTTAATACTACCACCCAATTTAATTCCTTCGACACCACGGGCTGCTTTATTTGGAATTCCCATAAACACACTGTGTGTGTTATTTGCTGTTGAGGCAAACACATCATTGTTTTCGGTAAAGCCTAAGCCCCAGGTATTGTTGCTCATGCCTGTCATAAATTCAAAACTGGAAACATCGGGTTTAAAGTGATAGATACCTTGTCCGAACTTTCTGTTTTCACCAGCCACCGTTCCATCAAATCCGGAATAACCCACCACACCCCAAATCTGATTATCGAAACCATATTTTAGATTGGATGGACCTGCATGCGTATCAAACGTTCCCCACCCATCGATCAGGATCTTTCTTACATCAGCTTTATCGTCACCATCGGTATCTTTTAAAAATAAAAAGTGTGGTGCCTGCGAAATGATAATTCCACCATTGCTGAAAACCATACTGGTGGGGATGTTTAGATTTTCTGCGAACACAGTAACCTTATCGGCTTTGCCATCACCATTGGTGTCTTCCAAGATTTTTATCCGATCATCACCAGCACCTTTATCGTCACGTACCGTGTTTGGATAGTCAACTGTTTCCACCACCCATAATCTTCCGCGCTCGTCCCACTCCATCGCAATGGGATTAATGATATCCGGTTCAGACGCAAAGAGTTCAAGATCAAACCCAACAGGAACTTGAATTAGTTTGGCAGACTCTTCGGGTGACAAGGGATCCTGATACTTTGGAGCCGGGTTTCTTTTTTCATAATTAGGAATGCCAGCCTCATCCCGGTAAACAAGTGTAGGTAGTGTCTTTCTATGAGCTGCCCATTTTTCTTTTACCTGATCTCCAACTGCCCAAAGAATTCCTTCTTTCATTAATTGCTGAAACCCCGGATTATTCCAGGTGCGTTCATCATGACCGTAGGCTGTATAAAACACTCTACCCTTTCCACTTTCTTTTACCCACATCCATGGTTCATGATGATCCCCCTCCACTCGTTCCATCAATACCGTAATATCTGATGCTAGTTTATCATGTACATACGTTTCGTCCCAGGTAGAAAATTCATCCAAGCCATTAACAATTGAATGATCCTTTTTAATAATCGTTGTGGTAAACGTATCGGTTCCATGTTTCAAAAACTGACCTCCCACCAGGTCAATATACTTGGGTGAATTCTGAAAACAGAAACTAGCACAATGAATAGGAATAAATCCCTTTCCACTCGCTACAAAATCAAGCAGCGCCTTTTCTTGTTCAGGAGTTATCTGCTCGTGATTGGCATAGATCGCTAAGCCATCATACTTCGCTAAGGTCTCGGCATTGAGATCATTGGGATTGTCAGTATACGTAAAAAAGATTCCCTCTTTCGAAAGTGAAGAGGCAAGCAAGGGCATGTAAAGCGCTGAATTGTGGTGCTCACTTGCATGACCTAAGAATAGCAATTCAATTCTTCCTGAATCATTACGGATACTTTTGGTGGATGTGTTAGTGCATGCACTAAAAAGTCCAGTTAATAATAGTAGAGAAGCAAGGGTAAATAAGGATCGCATCATGATGGTAGATTTAGACCATCTAATCTCTGGCTAAAATTCCGCAAACGTTTACTGTATTTTATCAAGAAATGACTGTATTTTGACAACGAAATAAGGTATCGCTATCCTTTCATGATAAATAAATACCATTAATCCCATTATAGCTTCAAAAAGGCCATGAAACCAGCCCTTCAAAAGTCTCCCATCTCCGATAATCAAGCATTTGAAGTGAAGCATTTAATCGCTCCATACTTTGATCCCAATTGGCACTTTCATTCAGAATATCAATTGTTTCTGGTAGTAAAAGGAACCGGCACTCGTTTTATTGGCGATCATGTGAGCCCATTCAAAAAAGGCGATCTGGTTTTTACCGGCCCTAACTTGCCTCATCTCTGGCAAAGTGATCACGAATATTTTAAAGACGATCAGGAATTGATAGCCGAAGGAATCGTGATTTATTTTCCACAGAATTTTTTGGGTGAAGATTTTCTGCGCAAGAATGAGTTGTATAAAATCAAACAACTCTTTCAGAAGGCTGAACGTGGCGTTGAGATTAATGGTGACACAATATTCAACGCTACAGAACTGATTCAACGTATATTGGTTGCCGAAGACTTTGAACGGATTTTAATCTTGCTCAATCTTTTAAACTTGTTGGCCAACTCATCAGAATACAAACTGCTGGCAAGTAATGGGTATTCTAATTCACTAAAAGAAACAGAGACCGACCGAATGAATAAAGTCCATGCGTATGTGATGAATAACTTTCGCGAAAAGATAAGCCTGAACGAAGTGGCTGCGATTGCTAACATGAATCCAAGTTCGTTTAGTCGCTACTTTAAAGTTCATGCGAACAAAACGTTTTCTGATTTTCTTACCGAGATCCGGATTGGCTATTCATGCCGATTGCTGATTAGCCAAACAATGAGCATTTCACAAGTTTGCTATGATAGTGGATTTAATACCCTTTCAAATTTTAATCGCCAGTTTAAAGCCTATACCCATTACAATCCGCTTGAGTACAGAAAGAAGTATTCCGAAATCTCATAACATTGAATACTTAAAAACTCCATCAATCTTTTGGTACCGCTGGTCATTGATTCTTTTGCTTTCGTTAATAATTAAATTTAAGTTCATACCTTATTTTACTCCTCTAACTCGGAGATAAACCTTAAATATGAAGGCTACCCCCTACCTGATTTGCATTTTCCTTTTTGCATTTTCTGGATGCAATTCAAAATCTGAAGTAACTGAAACCGACTCACCCGCACAATGGCTAATGTTTGAAGGGAAACCCGACAAGCCGAAAATAGTATTAATCTCTGGCGATGAGGAATACCGATCGGAAGAAGCATTGCCGCAACTGGCAAAGATTTTATCAACTCACGGATTTAATTGTACTGTGCTGTTTGCGCAAGACCCGGAGAAACCAGGAATTGTTAATCCTAACTATGTTCGCAATATTCCGGGGTTAGAAAGTTTAAAAACCGCTGACCTTATGGTCATCTTTACCCGCTTCCGCGCCTTGCCTGACGAGCAAATGAAGCACATTGACGATTACTTAAAGAGTGGCAAGCCAGTGATTGGGATCAGAACGGCAACCCATGCCTTCAACTTTACAAAGAATGATTCAGCTTCCCAGTGGAAACATTATGGCAACTATTATAATGGAGAGGATGAATGGAAAGATGGATTTGGACGACTCGTACTTGGAGAAAATTGGATTTCCCATCATGGCAAACATAAGCATCAAAGCACGCGAGGTGTCGCTGCAACAGGAATGGAAAAGCATCCTATTCTAAACGGAATTGCACAAGGAGAAATCTGGGGACCAACGGATGTTTATGGAGTAAGACTTCCGCTGCCTGGCGATTCGCAGCCTATCGTATTGGGTCAGGTTATTAATAGAGCTGGTGACTACGATGAAAATGATATTTTATATGGAATGAGGTTTACGGATAATGTTGTGGCTGGAACTGAAGTTGAGAAAGACAAAGCAGGAAAAGAAACTACCATAAACCGAAATGACTCCATGATGCCAATAGCATGGATCAAGAGTTATCAAATACCGGGTGGACAAAAAGGCAAAGCATTTACCAGCACTATTGGAGCGGCTACTGATCTCTTAACAGAAGGAACCCGAAGAATGCTTGTTAATAGTGTCTTCTGGTCACTAAACCTGGAAGTACCTGAAAAAGCAAATGTTGATTTGGTGGGTGACTACAAGCCCAGTGCCTATGCTTTCAGAGACGATCAATTTTGGCTGGATAAACAACTGAGCGCTTCATCATTAAAATAATTTTAATCCATCGATACAATGTTCTTAAAAGAAAACAGCAGGAGATTATTAATCAACCTTGGAATAGTGCTGATTGCATTCGGTTCATTCCAATGCTCTTCACCCGATTCGGCTTCACTAAAAATTAGAAAAGGTTCGCACATTCTTTTGATTGGAAATAATCTTGGCTCACGAATGATGAACTACGGGTACTTCGAAACCGAGTTACAAGTCCGGTATCCTGATAGTTTGCTTTTCATTCGTAATATGTGTGATGGTGGCGACACTCCGGGCTTCAGGCCACACTCTGGCCGCGTGTCTCCGTGGGCATTTCCAGGTGCAGAAAAGTTTCAGACCGAACTCGCTACTAAATCAGGTAGCGAAGGACATTATGAAACGCCCGATCAATGGTTAACCAGACTAAAAGCAGATATTATTATCGCCTTCTTTGGTTACAACGAATCTTTTCAAGGCGAGCAAGGACTTGAAAATTATAAAGGAGAACTGGATGCTTTCATTAAACATACATTATCACAAACCTACAATGGAAAGTCTGCACCACAGTTAGCCATCGTGTCTCCTATTACGTTTGAAGATCTCTCGGATTCGCTGGATGTTCCAAACGGAAAAAAAGAAAACATGAACCTCGCACTCTATGCAAAGGCGATGAAAGAAGTAGCAGCAAAAAATAACATCCTTTACATTGATGCTTTTAATCCAACTGCCAAGTGGTATAATGAAAGTAAAGCACCCCTTACGATAGATGGCTCACAACTTAATAATGCAGGTTATGCTAAGTTTTCAAAACTAATTGTCGACAAGACTTTTGGAGAAGTTAAACCCAAAGCAGAAGCAAACCGTGAACTTGTTCATACAGCTGTGCTTGAAAAAAATTGGATGTGGCACAATGATTATAAAATTCCCAATGGCGTGCATGTGTTCGGTCGCAGGTATGATCCTTTTGGTCCTGATAATTATCCCTTCGAGCTAGCCAAAATTCGTGAGCTTACTGTAATCCGTGACAGTGCCATCTGGCTTGCTGCTAAAGGAGAAAAAATGGATCTAGCTTTGGCAGATCAGCATACATCGAAACTCCCACCTGTCGAAACAAATTTTAATCCGAAAGAAAATGGTAGCCTCGAATATCTGTATGGGAAAGACGCGCTTAGTAAACTGACCGTTCCTCCGGGATACAAAATTGACCTCTTCGTTTCTGAACAAGAGTTTGCTGACTTAGCAAATCCTGTACAGATGTCTTTTGATAATAAGGGTCGGCTTTGGGTAGCTACTATGCCGAGCTATCCGCATTACAAACCCGGTGACAGTAAACCCAATGATAAGCTTATCATCTTAGAAGATACTGATGGCGATGGGAAAGCGGATAAACAAACTACGTTCGTGGATGGCTTGCATGTTCCGGTTGGATTTGAGTTTGCACCCGAAGGTGTTTATGTTTCGCAAGGCACCAACTTAATGTTGTTTACCGATACCGATGGCGATGATAAAGCCGATAAAAAAGAAATCATGATGAGTGGTTTTGATGATCATGATACGCATCATGCACACAGTGCGTATGCGGCTGATCCATCAGGCGCCATATTTATGGGTGAAGGTGTGTTCTTGCATACAAATGTAGAAACATCGTATGGTCCAGTGCGCGCTACCAATGGTGGTTTCTACCGATACAGTCCGCAACGACATTATCTTGAGCGTGTGGCACAACTTTCCATTCCTAATCCATGGGGTATAGCATTTGATGAGTGGGGTGAAGAAATTTTTGCTGAAACTTCCGGACCAGATGTGCGCTGGATGTTGCCCGGTGAAGTAAAACCAAGATATGGAGTAGCTACCCATAAATCATTTAATCTGATACAAGAAGAACACAGAGTACGACCAACATCAGGACTTGAGTTTGTATCAAGTAGCCATTTTCCGGATAATGTGCAGGGAAATTTTCTGATCAATAATACCATTGGATTTTTAGGAACGAAACAACACACTTTAGAAGATGATGGCACCGGGTATAAAAGTCGTCATGTGTTGGATTTAGTAAAGTCTACTGATAGAAATTTCAGACCCGTGGATATGGAGTTTGCTCCTGATGGTTCGCTATATCTGGTTGACTGGCACAATATTTTAATTGGCCATATGCAACACAATGCACGCGACCCCTTGCGCGATCATGTGCATGGACGTATTTACCGTATCACCTATCCTTCCCGACCTTTGGTTACACCTGCTAAAGTTGCAGGTGCAAGCATCGATGAACTTTTAGATAACTTGAAACTTCCTGAATTCAGAACGCGCTATCGCACAAAGCGAGAGCTGCGAGGAAGAAGTAAAGACGAAGTTCTACAACACGTAAAATCGTGGGTAAGTAAGTTAAATGTAGAAGACGAACGGTACGCACATCATCTTTTGGAAGCATTGTGGGTTACCTGGGGGTTGGATCAAGTAGATGAAAATTTATTGTATCAGGTACTTCAATCAAAAGACTTTCATGCGCGTGCAGCTGCAGTGCGGGTACTTCGGTATAGTGGTCATCAAATCAAAAATCAACAAGAACTACTGATGAAGGCAGCTCAGGATGAAAATGGCCGCGTTCGGTTGGAAGCCATTGTTGCTGCCTCGTGGCTGGATAAAGAGATTGGATTGCCGATTGTAATTGAAGCCGGTAAAAAACCACTGGATGAATGGATGGTAGAGCCTCATGCAACTGCTTTGGCCCATTTAAACGGAATGTCATTGAAAGAGAAAAAAGAGGAAGAAGTGATTACTGATTTAAAAGGAAATGATCGTGAGTTGTTCTTTAAAGGAAAAGTAATTTATGCGAAGGAAGGATTTTGCGGCACGTGTCATCAACCTGATGGCGGTGGACTTTCAGCTTCAGGTTTTCCCGGACTTGTTAATACGCCTTGGACATCAGGTAATGAGGAGCGTATGATTAAGATCGTATTAAAAGGCATGATGGGTCCGATTGAAGTAAACGGAACTAAATATGCAGGGCAAGTACCCATGACTCCCTTTGAAGGAATGCTAAATGACGAAGAGGTTGCTGCTGTCCTCACCTATATACGCAATTCTTTTGGAAATAAAGCGTCTGCAATTTCGCCTGATAAGGTGAAAGCGGTGCGCGAACAAGTGAAAGACAAATCCGGATTCTATTCTCCTGAAGAATTGCTTAAGCAACATCCGATGGAGAAATAATAATTAAGTATATACGAGATGAATAAGATTGGATTTAATTTATTGGCATGGTCAGCTGGAATTGGAGAAGAGGTGTATCCAATTTCAGAGCGACTCAAAAAAATTGGGTACGATGGCATTGAATGTTTCATGGCCGAGCAAAACCCGGAAGTGTATAAGAAGTTTGGTAAGTTTTTGCAAAGTGTCGGTTTAGAAGCAACATGTGTGCTCGGTTTAGGACCTGACGAAAATCCAGCAAGTGATTCAAAAGCGGTCAGGAGTAAAGCATTGGATCGGCTTAAGAATGCTATTGACTGTGCACATGCACTGAATTCAAAAATTATTTGTGGTCCTTTCCATTCCGCCTTTGCAACTTTTGCAGGCCGACCTCCTGAAGCAAATGAATATGCCTGGAGTGCCGAAGTACTTCATGCCGCTGGGGATTATGCAGCACAAGCAGATATCACCTTAACCCCCGAAGCGCTTAATCGCTTCGAGTGTTACTTGTGTAACACGATGGAGCATCTTTCAATGCTCGTAGGTAAGGTAGCGCATCCCAATGTTAAGGCGATGTTTGATACGCATCATGCAAACATCGAAGAGAAAAAATTATCGACAGCGATAAAGAAAATTGCTCCGGTACTTGCTCACGTTCACATCAGCGAAAATGATCGAGGCACTCCGGGCGATGGTCATGTATCGTGGGATGAAACATTTTCAACGTTGGCAGAAATAAACTATAAAGGTTGGCTTACCATTGAAGCCTTTACCCGAAACGATCCGGGCTTTGCCAATTCAATTAATGTGTGGCGCGAGTATTCCGAAACCTGGGCCATGGCAGAAAAGGGTTTAGAGTTTATCAAAGAGAATTGTAAGAAACAGGGCCTATAATCTAACTAGTACGATTGTATGAACAACCGAAGAAACTTTATCAAAACCTCACTCCTTACTACTATGGCAGCAGCAACAACTCCTTCATATGCCTTTTCAATTTTAAAATCAAAACCGAAGGGTGATGATAAAATTATTGGCCACGGAAATTTTAAGTATCGCGCCCATCCTGAATGGGGCGTTTTAGATAGTGTGAAAACTCCGGTCAACAATTGCCACGAGATGATCATGGATTCAAAAGGTCGTCTTGTTATGATTACCGATGAACCAAAGAATAACATCATTGTCTACGATAAGTCTGGCAAATTATTAACAACCTGGGGCACAAGTTTTCCGGGTGGCCACGGATTAACATTAAGCAAAGAAGGCGGTGAGGATTTTCTTTTCCTTTGCGACACTACGCTAAACACGGTAACAAAAACTACGATTGATGGAAAGGTCTTATTTGAATTAGACACTCCAAAGAAACTCGGTATTTACACAGAGGCTATGGTTTATAAACCTACTGAAACTGCAGTAGCGCCCAATGGAGATATTTATGTGGCGGATGGATATGGATCACAGTTTATTATTCAATACAATCAAAAAGGTGAGTTTATCCGTCACTTTGGTGGAAGAGGAAGCAAGGATGCTGAGTTTGACACAGCGCATGGTGTTGCTGTAGATCTACGAGATAAGAGCAATCCAACACTCTTGATCACATCGCGTGGTCACAATTCTTTTAAGAGATTTACACTAGATGGGAAATACATCTCAACGATTTTCCTTCCGGGAGCATTCGTTTGCCGACCTGTATTTGATGGTGAAAATATTTATGCCGGAGTTTGTTGGTCACGGTTACGGTATTTAAATCAAACCGATAATTCGGGATTTGTAACTATCCTTGATAAAAAAGATAAAATTATTTCCAATCCCGGAGGTACAGCACCCAGGTATATTAATGGTGAACTACAACTGATGGTTCAGGATGGCTCTTTGTTCAAACATTGTCATGACGTATGCATCGATGAGGATAAGAACATCTATGTGTGCCAATGGAATGCAGGAAAAACGTATCCTATAAAATTGGAAAGGGTTTAGTGAGTTGATTACTTATGATTAAGCTCTTGATTACAGATTTCTGGCTATGGCAATTCCTGGGAAGGTTGCATCCACTCATGGTTCACTTCCCCATTGGCTTGTTGATCGTAGCATTAATTATAGAAATCGTTTCATGGAAAAAGAATGATCAAAGTTTCCGATCTGCCCAGCACATTATTTTACTTATCAGTTCAATCAGTGCAATCCTTTCCTGCTGTTTTGGTCTATTGCTGAAAGGTCAGGACGATTATGCGGGCAACACACTTACTATTCATCAATGGACGGGCATTGCCACGGCAGTGATTGCCATTGCTACGTTTTATTTCTTTAAACGATCTAGTAACAATACACAACTACTTATCATCTACAGATCATTTCTAATCTTTTCGGTGGTGGGTGTAACTGTAGCGGGACACTTAGGTGCATCCCTAACGCATGGTGCAGATTATCTGACGGAAGTGTTGCCCTGGGCTGATGAACGTGGAATAGCGAGTGATCCTAATTTTAACCTGGCAAGTTTTAGCAATGAGGGTACCGACAAACCGCTTGATGACAATCAAGTAGCAGCTTTAAATATTGAAGTGCGTTCAATCTTCGCACACAACTGTTATAAATGTCACAGCGCAGAAAAATCAAAAGGTGAATTGAGATTAGATCGAAAAGACTTTGTTATGCGCGGTGGTAAGTCGGGTGAAATCATTACAGCAGGCCATCCAGAAGAAAGTGAAATGATTCGCAGACTACTGCTGCCAAGAACCGATAAAGAATCAATGCCTCCGAAAGGGAAAATATTGAGTGAAAAGGAAATTGCTACGCTTGAGTTATGGATTAAAGTGGGTGCACCCTGGCCAGATAATCCAAATGAAAAAAGTGTCTATCGGGTTGCAGAGCTGGCTCCACGAAAGCCAGCATTACCTGCTGGAAGTTCTGAGTTATCAAATCCTATCGACAAATTCGTGAATGGCTACTTCAATGATAAAAATGTTTCATGGCCGAAAGTAGTTGATGATCGAACATACATTAGAAGAGTCTTTCTTGATATCATCGGCTTACTTCCACCTCCAGAAAAGGTAAATGATTTTATCTCGGATAAGCGTACTGATAAAAGAGAATTGCTGGTGAAAGAACTCCTCGATCGCAATGATGACTATGCACAACATTGGCTATCATTCTGGAACGATGCGCTAAGAAATGATTACACAGGCACGGGCTACATTACAGGCGGACGCTTTGCCATTACGGAATGGTTATATGAATCGCTGAAAAGCAATAAGCCATATGATCTATTTGTAAAAGAACTTGTTAGTCCGGATAAAAAATCAGAAGGCTTTATCCGTGGCATAAAATGGCGTGGTACCATCAATGCAAGTCAACGGGTTGAAATGCAAGCCGCTCAAAACATCTCGCAGGTCTTTCTTGGATTAAATCTGAAGTGTGCTTCCTGTCACGATAGTTTTATCAGTGATTTAAAATTATCAGATGCTTATGCATTTGCCAATATATTTTCTGACTCAACCCTTGAGATTAACCGATGCGACAAACCTATTGGCAAGTTCGCGGGCACAAAAATTATTTTTGAAGAATTGGGAAGTGTTGATAGCACACTCTCTGTTGATGAAAAACTAAAACAATTAGCAGAATATCTGACCGCGCCAAAAAACGGTCGGTTGTATAGAACAATTGTTAACCGGATATGGACACAACTGATGGGAAGAGGAATTGTTGAGCCGGTCGATCTGATGGACAACGAACCCTGGAGTCAGGATTTACTCGATTGGCTTGCTTCTGATTTTTACGAAAACAAAAATAATTTGAAAGACCTGATCTTTAAGATCACTACATCTAAGACCTATCAACTTCCTTCAGTTGGAATTAAAACAGAAAACGATATCGTCAAAGCTGACTATGTCTTCAAAGGGATGCACCGCAAGCGAATTTCTGCGGAACAATTTGTAGATGCTATCAGTAGTATTATCGATCCGGTTTACCCGGATACGCTCAGGCAATATGATCCGTATAAAAATGAAAAATCAGAATTGAATTTTTCAAGAGCTTCACTGGTGAAGAATGATATTTTCCTTACTGCCCTGGGAAGACCAAACCGTGAGAATGTTTCTACTAGTAGATCCTCACAAGCAAATCTTTTACAAGCTTTGGAACTCACCAATGGAAACAAATTCAGTAATGTACTTCAGTCAGGAGCTAAGAAGTGGAAACAACAGTTTCAATCGAACGAAGAACTAATTAACAAACTATATAAAACATCATTAGGCCGGTACCCGGAAAAATCGGAATTGGTAGCGGCCAATAAAATGTTGGGAACAGATCCCAGCGAAGAAAGCATTCAAGACTTAATGTGGGCGATCGTTTTACTTCCTGAATTTCAATTGATTTATTAATTTGATTACAAATACAAATGAATAAAGGCTGGAACAGAAGAGAGTTTTTACAACGAACAAGTGCTGCAACACTGGGAGCACTTGCTTATAGTTTGCCCTCTTCCCTTTTAAGTTCTTGTTCATCTCCACGCATTGCCGCCAAAGCAGACACTGTGATTCTTCTTTGGATGGCGGGTGGTATGGCACACACCGATACCTTCGATCCAAAAAAATATACTCCCTATACAAAAGGAATGCAGGCGAACAGTGTGCTCAGTACGTTTAAGTCTGTTCCTACTGCTTTGGATGGAGTTCACTTTTCGGAAGGACTTCAATCCATTGGTAATGTAATGAACGAGGGTACAGCTATCCGATCGTATGTTGCAGCCGACCTCGGTTTTATTTTACACTCACGACATCAGTACAATTGGCATACCTGCTATGAGCCACCACAAACAGTGGCTGCTCCGCACATTGGTTCATGGATCGCCAGTCAGTTAGGTTCAAAGAATCCGGTGATCCCGCCTTTCATTGATATTGGTCAACGGTTTACAGTTGGAGAAGCTGAAGAATTAAAAGCTTTTCATACTGCCGGTTTTCTTGGTAATGAATTCGGACCCTTTTTTATCCCTGATCCATCCGCGGGTTTGGAAAGTGTGAAGCCACCCGTGGGAATGAGCTATGAACGATTTGAAAGAAGAAATCAACTTTATAAAGAACTGATCGGCAAAAGCCCGATGGGAGAATTTGGAAGTGATTATCAAAAAGAATCGTTACAACGTTCTATGGAGCAAGCGTACATGTTGCTAAAATCTCCTGAGTCAAAAGCATTTGATCTAAGCCTGGAGCCAAAAGAAAGTTATGATACATATAATACCGGCCGTTTTGGATTAGGATGTTTGCTTGCCCGCAGATTGACAGAACAAGGCGCACGGTTTATTAGCGTAACCACCGAGTACGAACCCTTTAAAGGCTGGGATACGCATGAGAACGGCTACACGCGGTTGATCGACATGAAAAAACAGATTGACGCTCCCATTGCGCAATTAATTTTAGATTTAAAAAAGTCAGGGCATTTGGATCGTACACTCGTCATATTAGCGAGTGAATTTAGTCGCGATATGATGACCGAAGGCCGCCCGGGAGCCACCGTAAAAGAACAAGTAGATCAACCTGATATTATAGACGATATCAAACATTATGGCATGCACCGTCATTTTACAGATGGTTGCTCAATGCTCCTGTTCGGTGGTGGAATTAAAAAAGGATTTGTGTATGGCAAAACAGCAGATGAGCGTCCTTGCAAGACAATAGAGAAGCCAATCAAGATCGCACAGATTCACCAAACGATTTACCATGCGCTGGGCATACCGGAGGATACGCACTATGAAATTGAAAAACGACCCTTCTACACCACGCCTGATGGCAAAGGAAAAGCGGAGCTGGAGTTGTTTGCTTAATTGATTGACAAATGCAGAAACCGCAGAGTACGCAGAGATCCGCCAAGAAAGTAGTTGAATTCAAAGGCCGTTTTTTCTTTGCGATCTTCGCGGTTAATTTTTTTATTCACTAATCTCACAAACTTCGCTACCATTTATCACTTAAATTTTAATATCATGAATGAATTAAGTTAACTTGATTTTTCATTCCACGGCTTATAATTACCTGAAGTCAAACAGAAAAACGTTAAAACTCAACCATGAACCTACCCTACACCAAGTCTTTTAAATTTCTACTGGCTCTTTCTATTGTTATTCTTGCAGCCGCGTGCCAACAAAAAGAAACGGTCACCGCAGGTAATCCCAAAATTGACAAACTAAAATTACCGGTTGGTTTTAAAGCCGAGCATTTATATAGTCCTGGGGATAATAATCAAGGTTCGTGGGTGGCTATGACGTTCGATGATAAAGGTCGAATGATTACATCCGATCAGTATGGCGCTTTGTATCGGCTTGAATTGCCACCCGTTGGCGACACCTCGAAAGTAAAGATTGAAAAACTCATCATTGGTTCCGAAGCAGACAGAAATGCGGATACGACCACACTCAAAATCGGGATGGGTTTTGCGCAGGGGTTGTTATATGCCTTCAACAGTTTGTATGTAATGGTGAATCACAACAGTGATAAAAATTTTGATAAGAATACCGGAATGTATCGTCTTCAGGATACCAATGGCGATGATCAATTTGATAAAATCACCTTAATTAAATCTCTTGCGGGTGAGCCCGGTGAACACGGACCACATAGCATTATTTTATCGCCTGATAAAAAATCAATTTATATCACGGCTGGAAATCACGTAGATGTTCCTGAATTTGAAACGTATCGATTGCCTCCTGTTTGGCAGGAAGATAATTTATTTCCACAGATTAAAGATCCACGCGGTCATGCAAACAGTCGCAAAGCACCGGGTGGATGGATTGCCCACATGGATTCACTTGGTAATCATTGGGAATTGATCGCAGCTGGGTTTCGCAATGAGTTTGATATTGTGTTCAACGAAGCGGGTGATTTATTCACCTATGATTCAGACATGGAATGGGATTTTGGGATGCCTTGGTACAGACCAACGCGCATTTGCCATGTAACCAGTGGTGCAGAGTTTGGATGGCGCACCGGAAATGGAAAGTGGTCACCCTCCTATCCTGATAACCTTCCGCCTGTTATTAACATCGGTCAGGGTTCGCCCACCAGTATGATCAGCGGAAGCACGGCTAAATTTCCAGAGCGATATAGAAAAGCCTTGTATGCATTCGACTGGAGTTTCGGAATTATCTACGCCATTCATCTCGAACCAAAAGGAGCTTCTTACTCTGCTGATGTAGAAGAGTTTATTTCGGGTTCACCTCTTTCATTAACCGATGGGGTAATTGGTCCTGATGGCTCCATGTATTTCCTTACCGGTGGAAGAAGATTAGAGTCTGATTTATATAGGATCTCCTATACAGAAAATCAAAGCACAGCCGCAGCCTCACCAGTTACACCCAACGAAGCAAACCAGCTTCGGAGAAGTCTTGAAAAATATCATGAACCAAACAAAGATGGAGTGGATATAGCCTGGCCAAACTTAAAACATGAAGATCGTTTTGTGCGCTATGCTGCCCGTGTTGCTGTGGAACATCAACCGGTAAGTTCATGGCAAGCACGCGCGTTGAAAGAAACCGATCCACAAATTCTTACACAAGCAATGATTGCGTTAGCGCATCAGGGTAAACCTGCAAGCAAGGATGCCATGCTGCAAGCACTTACCAAAATTGATTTTGATAAACTCACACCTTCACAACAAATAGACTTAGTGCGTGCCTTCGAGGTAATTATTTTTAGAATGGGTACCCCTGATGGAATAACAAAAAAACAAGTTGCCACGTATCTCGATGCTCATTATCCTGCTCAAGGCAATGAATTGAATCGCGTACTTAGTAAAGTGTTGGTACATATAGATGCTCCTGGTGCAGTAGAGAAAACGCTGACGTTATTAATGAATGCAAAAGATGAGCCCGCAGAAAAAACAGTAAGCTCGTCCTCTGATCTGATTATGCGAAATCCACAATATGGATTGGACATTGCCAAGATGCTTTCAAAAGTACCGCCTGCACAGCAAACGTATTTATCGATTGTACTTTCAGAGGCAAGTTCTGGCTGGACATCCGAATTACAAGAGCAATATTTTAAATGGTTTGCCAATGCATTCACGTACAAAGGGGGCGTGAGTTATGTTGGCTTTATTGATAAAGCGCGTAAGAAAGCACTGTCAAAGGCACCTACAGATAAAATGAATTATTATGATACGCTTTCAGGGGCTAAGCTGCTTACTGAATCGGGAAATGACATTGCTGATCGACCACAACCAAAAGGTCCCGGCAAACGGAGAAGCGTAGAAGATGCTGTCACGTTGTTAGATCAACCGCTTACCCATCGCGACTTTGAACAAGGCAAGAATATGTTTGCTGCATCGTTGTGTAGTTCATGCCATACGATGCGCGGTGAGGGCAGTAACATTGGACCGGACTTAACCCAAGTGGGTACACGCTTTTCACCGAAAGATATTTTAGAACACACGCTTGATCCTAATAAGGAAATCTCAGATCAATATGCGGCTACAATTTTTAAGATGAAAGATGGTAGTTCTATTCTGGGTCGATTGATCAATGAGGATGATGGAAAGTATGTGGTGTCTCAAAATCCTTTTTCCCCACAAACGTTGCGCGATATTCCTAAAGCGGATGTTGTATCGATAGGTCATTCGCAAGTTTCACTCATGTTGCCGGGATTAACGAACAGATTAAATGATGAAGAACTGAAAGATCTGATTGCCTACATGGTAGCGGGTGGAAATCCAGAGCATGAAGTTTATAAGTAAACCTTTTTAGGAACTTTTATGAAACTGAAAACATTTTCTAACGCTAACATTTTCATTCTTGTAATTGCAATCACATGTGTTTGTTCTGTTTCTGGATTGGCTCAAAAAAAGAAAGACTTCAAACCAATTTTTGATGGCAAAACGTTAACAGGTTGGGAAGGCGACCCTGTTTACTGGCGTGTTGAGAATGGCGCTATCGTGGGAGAAATCACTGCGGATAAGTTACTCAAGACAAATACGTTTATTATCTGGAAAGGTGGTGCACCCAAAAATTTTGAATTAAAATTAGAATACAAAATAACGACTGATGGAAACAGTGGTGTCAACTATCGCAGTGAACAACTTAGCGATGTTCCTCATGCTTTAAGAGGGTATCAGGCTGACATCGATGGGATGAATCGCTACACCGGACAAAATTATGAAGAGCGTGGAAGAACAACGCTTGCCTATCGTGGACAAAAAACAATCATCAGCGGAACTGACGATCCAAAAGCTGCTGCAAAAGATTTTGTAAAGAATAATGCCTGGACTAAAGTAGAAGTGAAAGAATCTATGAATAAGGATTCACTTCAAACTTTTATCAAAACGGACGATTGGAACGAAGTTCATTTGATCATCAAAGGCAACCGACTTCAACATTATGTAAATGGTGTGCTGATGAGTGACGTGACTGACAATGATAAAGTAAACAGAAAGATGAGCGGCTTGATTGGTGTTCAGGTTCATGTTGGGCCGCCTATGAGAGTGGAATATAGAAATATCATGTTGAAGGAATTATAAAAATAATGATACTGGATACTAGATTTTCCAGAATCAAGAATCCAGTAACCAGTATCCAGTAACCAGAATCAAAGTAAAGAACCATGCTTCAAGGTTGGAAAGGAAAAATATCTAATCACAATCAATTAGGAGGAATAGAAACCTCCATAATTGATAATGGAGCTGGGCGAGGAACTCGCATCGCGTGGATCAATACTGGAAAAGGGTTGCGTTATAAAGTTGTCATCGACCGTGCCATGGACATTGCGGATGCTTTTTATAATCAACACAGTCTTACCTGGATCAGTCATGCAGGCATCACTGCGCCTCAACCCTTTTCACATCATGGCATCGATTGGCTCCGAACCTTTGGTGGTGGTCTGCTAACAACCTGTGGCTTATCGCATGTGGGTGGCCCCGAGACCGATGCTTTTGGTGAACGCGGTATTCATGGACTGATCAGTAATACATCTGCTGAAATCATTTCCATTCAACAACCTGATTTATTAACGGGGAACCTGGAGATGAGTATCACCGGCATCATGAAAGAGACAAAGATTTTCGGTCCAAGCCTTGAATTGAAACGCACGATCTCAGCAACACTTGGTCAACCCACCATTCGCATTCACGATGAAGTAATCAATCGTGGTAATACAGCTACACCACACATGATCTTGTATCATTTTAATTTTGGTTGGCCACTAATTGATGAAGGAACAGACATTCTTTGGAAGGGTGCATGGCAATCCATGGAAGGAAACAAAGCCAACAAGATTTTTGCAGAAGGAAATGATTTTAAAAAATGTCCCGCGCCCATCGATAGCCACAGTGGTACCGGAGAAGCAGTTGTTGCTATTGATGTTACTCCAGATGCTAAAGGAAATTGTATCTGTGGATTTAATAATTCCAACGTAAGGTTAGCACTGGCAATTCGTTTCTCCAAAAAGCAATTACCGTGGTTAACAAACTGGCAGCATTGGGGTAAGAATGAATACGTCACCGGACTTGAACCTGGCACAAACCCTCCTATTGGTCAGTCGAAAGCTCGTGCTGAAAATCAACTGATTCACTTAGCACCTGGAGAAAGTCGCAGCTACGATGTTGAGCTCGAAGTCTTGGAGGATAAAAAAGAGATTGATAAATTGTTGATCGGTTTAAATTGATATTATAAATACTAAATGAAATATTATATAAAGAATTTGTCAGTTGACAAAAATGCAATTGACAAGGTTGTTGTACTCATGCTATTTGTCAATTGTAAATTTGACAACTGTTAATTTAACTCTCAATCTAATCACTTAAACTACCTACCTCATGAGTTTAGCAAAAAAAGCATTAGAACAAGGCAACGGAATTTTACGACTAGCACCCACTTGGGTTCCGCGATCGTTTTGTGTGCCTGGGCGCAGGATTAAGTTACATCCCGATGATTATTATGTGTTGGGTGGAAATCGTGGGGGCATTGATGAACGTTGGTTATCCTCTACTACACCTGCCAAGAATGGTCCCTTAACGGGAAAGAATGAAGGACTCAGTCCGGTGGTTGTAAAAGATGGATCGAAAGAAGAACAGATTTTATTAAAGGATGTAATTGATGAATTGAAAGGAGAAATTATTGGAGACCGGTTATGGAACAAACATAAAAGTTGGCCAATGTATTCTAAGTTCTTCGATAACATGGGACCTCTTCCCCATCACGTACATCACAATGATGAGAAGGCTGCACTCATTGGTCAGTTTGGTAAACCGGAAGCATACTACTTTCCACCCCAATTGAATAATCATGGAGGCGATTTTCCGTACACGTTCTTTGGCATTTCACCGGGAACCACAAAAGCACAGATCAGACAATGCCTTGTCAACTTTACGAAAGGCGATAATAAAATTACCAACTACTCCTCTGCCTTTCGGTTAGAACCTGGCACGGGTTGGGATGTTCCTCCGGGCATGTTGCACGCACCGGGAAGTATGTGCACGTATGAACCACAAAAAGCATCCGATGTTTTCGCGATGTATCAGTCGCTGGTGAATGAAGCAATTATCCCCGAAGAGTTGCTATGGAATGGAACACCAAAAGATAAGATTGGAGATTTCGATGAATTGATTGACGTGCTTGATTGGGAACTGAATGTGGATCCGAACATTCTTCAAACGCGCTTTATGAATCCTAAACCAGTAAAGTCTGAAGCGGAAATGAAAGCGAATGGATATTCTGAAACGTGGGTGTGTTATAAGTCTGATGCCTTTAGTGCGAAAGAACTTACTGTGTTACCGGGTGCAACAGTTACCATCAAAGACAGTGCGGCCTATGGAATCATTATGATGCAAGGTCATGGCACCATGGGAGTTTGGAATGTTGAAACGCCTGCTTTAATCCGCTACGGACAACTAACCAACGATGAATTTTTCATCACCGAAAAAGCAGCGCGTGAAGGTGTGAAGATTACGAATGCTTCAACGACTGATCCCATTGTTATGCTCAAACATTTTGGTCCGGAAAATCCAGACCTTAAACTCTAACTTCTAATATCTAGTATCGAACGTCTAATTTCTAACATCTAAACTCTACCGATATGTCACAAAATAATTATCCCAAACTACACAATGCTACATGGCCTGGTATTGTAGGTAAAGGCCCCGATTCAGAACCCGTTATTCCGTTCGATACATTACTTGAGATGACTGCTGCTGCGGAAGTTAACGGTGTAAAGTTTGATGGTGTTGACCTTGGGTTGTTTGGTCCACACATTGATCTTGAAACCTATACGGATGATGATATTAAAAAGCTAGCCGACAAACTTTCCAACCTTAAGTTGAATGTAGGTAGTTTGGTTGCGCCTATCTGGGGTGGTCCGGCAATGGGAAGCAAAGAAGAGCGCAAAGTGTTTGTAGAAATGGTTCGAAAGGCATGTCATTTCGGAAAGCGCATGCGTGAGTTGGGTGTGCGTCCTTCTGGAATTGTTCGCATTGATTCGGCCAGCTCGCCAACTAATTGGGCAGCTGATCCGGTGGGTAATACTAAATTGATTGCACAAACCTTTCGTGAGGCGTGTGATGTAGCAGCCGACTTCGGTGAAAAGTTAGCAGCTGAAGGTGAAATCTGTTGGGGTGGTATGCACAGTTGGAAAACAATGGTTGAAACGCTAGAAGCGGTTGATCGACCCAACATAGGATTTCAGGCGGACATGGCGCATACACTATTATATCTGTTAAGTGATAATCGTCCGGAAGACAGAATTCTTCCTAAAGATTTTAAATGGGGCGATCGCAAAGCATTGACGGAAGGCCTTAAAACAGTTACCAAAGCACTTCGTCCATGGACGCTTGATTTTCATGTAGCACAAAATGATGGTAGTGTGTTTGGATCTGGTTCTCATGATAAAACCGGACGTCATTGCCTGGCCACTGATCCAAATGGTAAACTCGATATTGCCAATGATGCCGGGTTTTGGTTGCGCGATGAGAATGGTAAACTCACCAAGGCGTTCAAACATATTTGTTGGGATGGATGTATGTTCCCCAATGAAGTGATGATGAAACAAAAAACCTGGAACGACATTCTCGCCACGATGATTAAAGTGCGGGAGTTGCATGGATGGGTTGAGTAGCAATTGACAATGAACAATGTTCAATTGACAACTTAGATCAAGCCTTGTCAACTGCCTTTTGTCAATTGTCAACTTTAAGTATCATATAATTTAAAAATGCATTCAAGATGAGCAAGAAAAAACTAAGAATAGGATTAATCGGCTGTGGCTTCATGGGACGCACGCATTCCAATGGATATAAACGAGTAGGTAATTTTTTTCCTGAACTGAATTATGAACCAGTACTTAAAGCAGTTTGTGCACGCAGTGCTGATAAGGTAAAAGCATTCGCTGAACAATGGGGCTATGAGTCAACTGAAACAGATTGGAAGGTTTTGATTGCACGTGATGATATTGATGCAGTTGATATTTGCACACCCAATGAATTTCATGCCGAAATCGCCATTGCAGCAGCAGCCAAAGGCAAAATGATTTTGTGTGAGAAACCACTTTCACGAACCTTAGCGGAAGGTCAGAAAATGGTTGACGCTATTGAAAAGAGTGGTGTTAAAAATACAGTGTGGTATAATTACAGACGTGTGCCTGCGGTCACGCTGGCAAAACAAATTATCGACTCTGGAAAGTTGGGTAAGATTTTTCATTATCGCGCTAACTTCTTACAAGACTGGACCATCTCACCTGAATTACCGCAAGGTGGTGAAGGACTTTGGCGATTGGATGTGGATGCTGCCGGCTCCGGAGTTACCGGTGATTTGCTGGCGCATTGTATTGACACTGCCATGTGGCTGAATGGTGCTATCAAAGATGTATCCGCCATGACCGAAACATTTATTAAAGAGCGCGTACATCAGGCAAGTGGTAAAGTACAAAAGGTAGGTATTGATGATGCGTGTATCTTTCATTGTCATTTTGATAATGGATCGTTGGGATTGTTTGAATCAACACGTTACGCGCGCGGACATAAAGCATTGTATACGTTTGAAATTAATGGTGAGCATGCTTCCATCCGCTGGGACTTGCATGATCTTAACCGACTTGAATATTTTGATCATCGGGATGATTCTATTGTGCGGGGTTGGCGATCTATTTTAGTTACCGATGGCGATCAACCGTATATGAACAAGTGGTGGGTACCCGGATTAATTATTGGGTACGAGCATACCTTCGTTCATCAGGCTGCAGATTTCCTAAAAAGTCTGGAGACAGGCGAACCGTGTGCTCCTACGTTTAAAGATGCCCTTCAAACACAAAAGGTGTGCGAAGCGGTAATCAATTCTGCAAATTCAAAAAGCTGGAAAGATACGGGTGCAACAAGCATGTAAATCTTTTTGTCTCCCGCAGATTCCGCAGAAAAACGCAGATACTATTTAATTAGATCAGCGTAGATCAGCGAGATTTGCGGGAAAAAATTTACTAAATCAATTAACCAACTCAGTTATTCCATTGGAATACGTCAACGTAAGTTGATGCATCGCTCGTGTACAGGCAATGTATAACATCCGCTTATCCACTTCCGTGTGATAATTTCTTGCTGAGGCAAACGGAATAATCACTTCATCAAACTCCAGTCCCTTGGCAAGATGCGCGGTGGTAATGATCACGCCTTCGTAAAAGGACGTGCTGTCGGCTCTTAATAAATGCACCCGATGGCTTTGTTTTAAAAACTCGTAGGCCAGCTCAGCCTGCGCAGTGGTTTTACAAATGACACCCAGCGACTGATGATTGGTTTCGTTAAACACATCAAGCAATTCCTTAATGTGCTCCAATTCATCAGTATTGTTTGTGAAACCTTTCAATGCCGGCTCAGCACCGTGTCGTTCCATCGCAATTACTTGCGAGTTCGTTGATAGTTGTTGCGCAAAGGTTGTGATCTCATACGTGGAGCGATAACTTCGAAACAGTTTTACAATATCCCCTTGCGGGAAAACCTGTTCAATCCCTTCTGCGGAGGAAGCACTAAATGGATTTACCGTCTGGCTTACATCGCCTAAAATTGTCTTCTTACACGTGAACAAGCGCGACAGCACCGAGTATTGCACCGGAGTGTAGTCTTGCATTTCATCTATCAACAAGTGCTTCACATGATGATGGGGTTCATACCCTTCCAATCGCATCTTAAAATAAATCAACGGAAATACATCGGCATACTCAAGCTTGCCTTCCGGCAGAGTCACAAACATCTCACGCTTTTCCAACCACCGATAAAAATCCTGATACAGATCAAACACATTGTTGATCTTAAACATGCGCGGCATGGCCTCCCAGATTTTTGATTTCTCCCCACCTGTAAGCTTGCGTTTCACTTCATTGCGCACATAGGTTTGGATATCCTTTGCTACTTCATGAAACCGCTTGAGCAATGGAATGCGATGATAGGCTTTAAATCGTTCCTGAATATAAGGGCCCGGCACCACCATCTTACCCAATCTGATTTCATCCAGATTGAAATAATTGTTTTCAACGTAAATGAGGTACTTGTTAAGTTGTTTCAAGAAATCAAACGAAGCTTTGAATTGAATGCGTTCGATAAAACCGGGATCAGGGTTTTCAAGAAGTAGCTCAACTTGCTCAAAGAAGGTTTGAAATTGAACCTTGTGCTCCAACAGTTCATTCGCCAAATCTTCAATCCCCATTTCCGGAATATGCTCCTCTCCTAACTCGGGTAACACGTTGCTGATGTAATCTGAAAATACTTTGTTGGGCGAAAGGATAAGCAAATCTTTTGAACGAATTTCATCGCGAAAACGATAAAGCAAGAACGCAAGGCGATGCAACGCAATGGAAGTCTTACCCGAACCCGCTACCCCTTGAATAATCATTACGCGTGCTTCTTCATTTCTGATCACGGCATTCTGATCGCGCTGAATGGTGGCGACAATGTTTTTCATCTTGTCGTCTGCCGATTTGCTTAGCTCCTGCTGCAGCACTTCGTCATGAATGTTCACGCCATTCTCAATCATGAACTCCATTTTGCCTTCGCGAATTTTATATTGACGCTTCAACGCAATCTCACCTTCAATTTTGCCGGACGGTGGTTCGTAATGAGCCGCGCCCAATTCAAAATCATAAAACATAGACGACACGGGTGCACGCCAGTCATAGATTAAATTCGTCTTCTGCAATTCATCAAAGAATGTATAGATGCCGATGTAGATCGCGCTCCGCTCCTCGCCTGTTATAAAATCAATGCGGCCAAAATAGGGTGAGTCGATCAACTTCATCAGCTTACGCTTGCGGGCCACTGCACCTTCACCGGTAAACGCCATGCGGTTTATCGATTGTCCGGCCGCTACCATATCGGCCTCATCCATGCCTGACTGGTGTTCGTGAATGTATTCTTTATTGGTGCGCAACTCCTCCGAAACATGCTTCACATTGTCATCCGCGCGCCTGATGGCCAGCAACAACGTTTCCTTTATCTCCTCCAGGTATTCCCGTTCGTCTTGTTCGGTCGTATTAATCATCTGCAAAAAGATGCAAAGATAACACGAACAATTTCCCAGACGAGATTTTATTGCATCCATTCATTTGGTTATACAAATAATATGTCGTCCCTACGGGACTTACATTAATCGTAATACACCTTCTACCAATATAACGTCCCTAACGGGACTGTGTTTAGGAGCAGCATGTTGGTTGGTGTAGATGGCAAAGCACAGCAATAAATTGATTTAGAAAAATCACACAAAAATTGAAGGTCAGAGGAAGCTTTGTATCAACCTATTTTTCCAAGCTCCAGCGGGGCGATATATTGGTAAAATAAAATAGGAGAAGAAAGAAAGTCCCAGCGGGGCGACATAATAAACGTTCCTAATGGGATTGAGTCTATGAGTAGCATGTTGGTTGATGTAGATGTTAAAGCACAGTGATAAATATGATTTAGAAAAATTACAGGAAATGGAAGATCAGGGGAAGTTTTGTATCAACCTATTTTTCCAAGCCCCAGCGGGGCGATATATTGGTAAAAATAAAATAGGAGAAGAAAGAAGCCCCAGCGGGGCGACATATTGAACTAAACAGGTAGCATAAAACAAATCATAATGTGTAAATTGTATTGCAAAAAAGCATCCCTCATTTCGCATCCAATGAACACAAAACCTCCATCTCATTTCCTCCGCGTCTTTGCGCCTGCCTTTGCCGAAGCGTCACGCTGGAAAACATTTCTTAGAACATCTCGGCTACGCGCAGGCAGGACTATGCGGTTAAAAATTATTGGGTCTTTGTACCTACTTATCTTGTTTCTAATAAACTCTTCTTGTTCTACAGAAAAGTTATATGACGTAGGGCAAATCAAAACAGAAAAAGGCGATCTGCTTATCTGGTTGTATGATCAAACGCCCAATCACAAAGCAAGCTTTATCAAACTTGCCAATGCCGGCTATTGGGACTCGCTCTCATTCAATCGTGTGATTAATAATTTTGTAGCGCAAGGCGGTTGCCCCGATACACCTGAAGGCTTTGCCGACTCACCGTATTTATTGAAACCCGAATTCAACGATTCAATCAAACATGTCTATGGTTCTTTTGCAGCTGGGCGCGATGAGAATCCTGAAATGTTCTCTGCTGGGTGCCAGTTTTATGTAGTACAAAATAAAAACGGCTTACCGCGATTGGATAATAAATACACCGTGTATGGCTATGTGTTTGAAGGCATGGATGTAATTGATGCTATTGTTATGGCACCTAAAGATTCACTCGATGAGCCACTCAGTAAAATCATGCTGGATGTAAATGTGATTAAGATGAGCAAGAAGGAAATTGAGGCGAAGGGGTTTAAGGTGCCGAGGTAGTGTTACAATAATGCTGGTACATTTAGCCAGTCAAATTGAGGTGGATATATGCACCTTTTCCATCGATATCTGTGATTTATTCACCAAGGTGTATATATTCGTCAGTTGTGTAATGCCTCGGTGTAGTAGAAAGATTAAGTTTCATTATTACCTTTAGTCACGGTGGAGTTTATAACTTGGTCCCTTGTCGGCCTAGTGGCCTTAACAAGACTCCTAATCCGCCAAGCTAATACGCGCGAACATTGGGCGTAATTTTATTTTTAGTCAAGATTTATGATAACTAAAATAGAGGTAAACGGATTTAAATCACTGACGGATTTCAAACTGAATATGAGGTCCGGGCTGAATATTCTGGTAGGACCAAATGGCGCTGGGAAAACAAATATTGTTTTATTTTTTGAATTTCTTTCAAATCTTATGGCATATCCAATTGGAAATGCTGTAAGTCATATTGGAGGTGCTGGGTCTATTTTTAAGAAAATCGGAAAGGATGAATACGATAATGAGATAAATGTTAAAATTTTTGGAGCAAATCAAATAGGTTCTAAATTGTTCTTAGTCTACGAGTACATATTTCAAATACGTATATCATTTGAAAAGGACAATATCTATTACTCCAACCAAGAAATAAGAATTAGAACTGCATCTAAATTCTGGGACTCTCCTGATTCAAACAAGTATAATACTAATTGGGATCTTCAATTGGTTTATACATACCCAGAAGAAGCCAAGGGCGATGTTGAAATCAAACACTTTAACCTAAAAAAACTAAAACCAAGATTTATACCCTATGACAAACTATCAAAGGAAGATTTTACTAGTAACCTTAAATCATTTATTTTAAGTCAAAATCCACTTTACAACTCCCTTGTAAGAAGTCTTTTCGGTATTACGGACTATCTACATGCAATTTTTGTCGACCTCCGTGGTGGAGAAACTTTCAATATCGTCCCAAGTAAAGTCAAGGAGCAAGAGGACTCTGCCACGCCACCAGGGATAAAAAAAGACGGTTCAGGCTTAGCCACAACGCTATATGCAATGAAAAAGGGAAGAGTGAAGTCCCCTGATAGGCATATGCGCATATTCTATTCATTCGATGAGCCTGAAAGAAGTTATAGTCCTAAGACACTTGATAAAATAATCTCTTACTTACGCCTAGCAAATACAACAATTAAAGACCTGGACGTAGAAAACGATCCTTTTAATAATAAGTTAATAGTAAAGATATTTATAGAAACAGGGTCCTATAATGCCGTGCTTCCACTTTCGTCTATGTCTGACGGTACAATAAAGTGGCTGACTTTAATTACCGCAATACTTACCTCAAAAACTATCTTTTCAATTGAGGAACCAGAAAATTTTCTTCATCCATGGATGCAGGCGGAAATTGCAAACATTATGAGAAATCACCTACTTGAAAAAAAATCATACTCATTTGTCCTTATGACAACTCATAGTGAGTCATTGCTAAACTATGCCAAGCCCGAAGAATTAATAATAGTCGATTTAAATGAAGGTAAAACTACCGCAAGACGGGTTTCTAATCTATCAGCTATTAAGGATGAAATATCAACATCAGGTTTTGGGCTCGGTCATTTCTACTTTTCAAATGCATTAAGCGATGAATAATCCAGCTTTTATTGTTGACGGTTTTACTGAAAAGTTAATTATTCAGAGAATCTGTCCGGGAAAACCTATTAGAAGAACTGATCTTAATGGTAAGTATGCAAGCATTAAAGCTATAGCAAAAAAGATTTCATCATTAATCAGACTTTTAGGAAACAGACACTATCCTATAATCATTCTTATAGACAAAGAAGCAAGGGAAGCTAGTTGTGCAGATATTATTAAAGAACTTAGAATTGAGATTGAAATTGAAGATATTGATATAAGGATAGGAGTAGCAGACAGGATGATTGAAAACTGGATATTAGCGGACTGGCCTTCCTTAACTGGCAATAACAACAAACCAGAAGATACAGATGGCTCAAATGGATCCGCAGAAATCAGAAAGTTAAAGGGAACCTACAATAAGACAACAGACGGAGTGGAGTTCTTTGCCCAAGCAAATCCTTCAATTATGTACACCAATTCAAATAGTTTTAAACATTTCATTGACTGTTTAGAAGGTGTAGACTGTGAGTATATAAAGTTTGAAAAATAAAACAGCACCCAACATGCAGTTTTAAATATTTATGTTCATTAAACGCCTCTGCCCTTGTTGGTGTTCATCACCAACAAAATACTTCAATTTGAATAGCTAATATTTAATAACTTAACTTTAAATACAAACAATCTTGTTCTTAAGACCTGACAACAGATCACCAAAACAAACTATGAGAAAAGTAATTGCTGCAATGAACATGACGCTTGATGGGATTTGCGACCATACAGTGGGCATACCCAGTGAAGAGTTGCATGACCATTATACTGAACTCTTAAGCAATGCAGGAGTTATATTATATGGACGCACCACGTACCAACTCATGCAATTTTGGCAAACGTTGCTAAAAGATCCATCAGACGAAAAATCAATGAACGACTTTGCTTTGGCCATTGACAAAATCCCAAAAATTGTTTTTTCAAACACGTTGAAAGATACCGACTGGGACAGTGGTAAGCTTGCTGCAAAAGAACTTGAAAAGGAAATTTCAGAACTCAAACAATCAAGCAAAGATATTTTAGTAGGAAGCCGGAGTTTAATTATTCAGCTGCTAAACCTTAATCTGGTTGATGAGTTTCAGATTTGTATCCACCCACTGTTAGAAGGAAAAGGGTTGCCACTGTTTGACAAAATAAAGGACCGGACAGTTTTCAAACTGTTAAAGACAAAAACCTTTGGCTCAGGTTCAATCGTGCTCTATTACGAGCGGACACGTCAGTAGCAAAACAAATCCATTATAATGAACAAGTACTTCGCCCTCTCATTAGTGATGCTATTCTATTCCTGTGCAGATAAGCAATCTCAGGAAAACGATCATAAAAAAGAGGTGCAAGGACTACATTCAAGCGCCACCTCCTTAATTATCCTGGGCACTATTCAGGATGCGGGTTCACCCCACATAGCGTGTAAAAAAGAGTGTTGCAGAGAATTATTCATAAATCCCGATAAGGATAGACAAGTTGTATCATTAGGGTTAGTTGATAACAAGCATGGTAAGAAATATTTATTTGAGGCTACTCCTGATATTTCAACGCAAATGAAATCACTGGTGAGAGATGACATTCAGAATACAAATGAACTGGTGGATGGAATCTTTTTAACCCACGCACACATGGGCCATTATACTGGGCTCATGTATTTGGGTAAAGAAGCAACCGATGCCAAAGAGATACCTGTATTTGCCATGCCCATCATGAAAAAGTTTTTAGAAACCAATGGTCCCTGGAGTCAGCTTGTTTCTAACAACAACATAGCATTAACCCAGCTTGAAAATGAAGAACCTGTTTCGCTTACACCCGGTATACAAGTTACACCTTTCATTGTACCTCATCGCGATGAGTATTCGGAAACGGTTGGTTATACGATTAAAGGACCCAATAAAACTGCATTGTTTATACCCGATATTGATAAATGGAGCAAATGGAATAAAAACATCATTGAAGAAATAAAGAAAGTAGATTACGCTTTTTTAGACGCAACGTTTTATAGTGGCACCGAATTAAACAACCGTGATATTTCTCAAATCCCCCATCCATTTATTATTGAAAGTCTTGATACGTTTAACGAACTTGATGCAACCGAACGAAATAAAATAATCTTTATTCATTTCAATCACACCAACCCAATACTTGACTTAACCAGTACAGAGGCTAAGCATGTGTTAGATAAAGGATTTAAGATTGGAAGAATCTATGATGTGTATGAATTATAAGTTTGAAATTCCACGCAGCCAGAAGTTACCAGGCTTCTTTGAAAAAAAATGAAACCATCAATTGCCTTTATCATACTTTGTCTCTTAACTTCCTGCACCAAAAACAAGACAGAAACAAGTAACAAAATGAACACCGATAGCTTGGCTTTCATCAGTGGGTATTCCGATGTGAATGGCATTCGCATGTATTATGAAATCTATGGCCAGGGAAAACCGTTGGTGCTAATTCATGGAGGCGGGTCTACCATTCAAACTACGTTTGGCCGGGTAATACCGTTGCTCTCAAAAAACAGACAACTGATTTGCGTTGAACTGCAAGCGCATGGTCGCACAGGTGATCGTGACTCTGAACTTTCCTTTGAACAAGATGCAGACGATGTTGCAGCACTTTTAAAAAATCTTACTATCGCAAAAGCCGATATACTTGGTTTTAGTAATGGCGGAAACACCGCACTTCAAATTGCCATCCGGCATCCTCACCTTTGCAACAAAATTGTTGCAGCATCCGTACTTTTAAAGCGCGATGGTGCGCTTCCTCAGTTTTGGGAGTTTATGAAAAATGGAACGATTGAGCAGATGCCTCAACAGTACAAAGATGCTTTTATAAACGTAAATCCGGATAGCGCCAAACTCATGACCATGTATCAGAAGTGTGCTAACCGAATGATCTACTTTAAAGATTTCCCTGACGAGCAGATTAAATCTATAAAAGCTTCTGTTCTGCTAATCAATGGCGATGCCGATGTGGCTACAAAGGAACACATTGATGCTATGTCAAAACTAATTCCTGATGCGAGGATGGCAATTATTCCGGGTGGGCACGGTACGTATCTTGGTGAGATAACCTCGCTTAAAGCTGATTGCAAAAACACCGATTTTGCTGTACCGATGATCGAGCGTTTTCTTAATGAATAGTGATTGACGGATCGGACAGTCAAATAAGATAATTTTCCTCCGTACCTTAAGGGTTCGAACAACCAACCATTGACTTTAGAGAATTTACTTTTATTTATTCTACTAGCCTTGCTAGCCGAAATACTTGGAACTGTAGGAGGCTTTGGATCATCCTTGTTCTTTGTTCCCATGGCCAGTTACTTTTTGGATTTTCATTCTGTGTTAGGAATTACAGCCATATTTCATGTATCGAGCAATATTTCAAAGATTGCCTTTTTTAGAAAAGGATTTGATAAAAAACTAGTCCTATCCATCGGGATACCCGCAGTCATTTTTGTAATCATAGGATCCCTGCTTAGTAAGTATCTTGAAACCAAGCTCCTTGAAATCGCGCTTTCCATTTTTCTAATAGTCACGAGTATACTTTTTCTGGCATTCAAAAAACTAACTATAAAACCAACGTTGACTAATTCAATCGGGGGTGGATTATTCTCGGGCCTGATTGCAGGACTGCTAGGAACCGGGGGAGCCATCAGGGGAATTACTTTAGCAGCCTATAACCTGGGGATGGAATCCTTTATTGCCACCTCTGCAATCATTGACTTAGCGATAGACTCAAGCCGGGCCGTTGTTTATTCTCTGAATGGATATGTGCATATGCATGACCTATATCTTATTCCCATTTTATTAGTTGTAAGCATAGCGGGAACGTTTATCGGAAAGAAAATATTAACAAAGGTTTCTGAAGATCGATTCAAGCATTTTGTGTTAATCTTAGTTTTTCTTACCGGTGCTGTTACACTCGTTAAAATTATTATAGGGTGAGGTAATTCCTGCCGTTCAATAATACTCAATCTGATGCAAGGTTACCGTTACCGGAGTTTTGTTTTGGTACGTAATGCGTTTAGTCCAATTAGATTCCTTATCGTACTCATAGGTGTAGCTAACCAAATACACCAGGCTGCCCATGATGCCATAGGTACGAATCTCAGCAAGGTTGTTCTTGTCATCATACGTAAATGTTTCCTTTGAAAGGATGAGCAAACTGCCATCCAGTATTACCTGCTCACTCACATTATTTCGCTCATCATACTTATAGTGCGTGATGCGTCTCTCCTTCTCGATGACTTTATCTTCAGTAGTTTCAATCCGGTTGGAGTTATCATACTGATGACTCACTTTCCTGATTAGCGATCGGTTATTAAATTGTGCATACTCCAGCGTATCACCTGCTTTGTTTAGAATGCATTCCATGATTTTAACAAAGCCACCCGGTGCCGGTGTAAATATTGTTATAAACTTGCCGCCCTCAACTTCTGGTTGAATAACAATTTTATTTGATACCTTGCCATTGCCATCCAGCACCGAACTTTCAATTACCTTATTTGATTCATCGAATTTATTCAGGTGTTTTCTTAAAAGGACTTCGCTGTATTGATACACGTGCTCTTCAATGGCATTACCCCTGGAATCATACTTGTAAATAAACCGCCATTGTGGAGCCCCTTTGTAATCAAAGATTTGTTTGGTTGTTAGGTTACCCCGCTTATCAAAATGGCTTCGGGTAATTGCTGAGTGCAAAGAGGTTTCCGATGCGAATGCCAAGGAGCCTTCGTTGTCATACGCATCATGGACAGTCTCCATGATTCTTTTAATTACTTTTCCGCTTTTTTCTACAGTTGATTTTTCGGTGACATTAGCATCACACCCAAGGATTGCAAATCCGAGGGAAACCATCCATCCATATCGCATTAAAATAGGCTTCACAGGCTATTTTCATAAACATGAGATAAGTTAGCGGATAATTAGAATTATAACTAACAGAGCGGTTAACTTACAAGTTCTTCTTTTGCGTTAAGCACATATTCGTTGCCCCAGGATTTCATCAACTCAATGATAGGCAGCAAGGTTTTTCCTTTTTCGGTGATGGAGTATTCTACCCGTGGGGGAATTTCAGGAAAGATGAGCCGATCAATAATTCCATCCCGCTCCAATTCGCGAAGTTGGGTGGTGAGCATTTGTTTGCTGATGTCTTTCAGCATCATATCCATCTTACCGAAACGGTTAATATCATTATTAATCAGGTGTAAGATCAGCAGCTTCCATTTGCCACCCATGATTTCCATCGTTGCTGTTACCGGGCACCTCTCTAAGTCTGACAGATAATTCTTATCCATAATTAATTGATTATCAATAATAGTCTTAAAATAATGACTATATCAGTTTTTAATAACTACTTACAAAAGAAGAAGTAAAGCATTAGAATTGCAATGTATTTCTACTAAAAATTTAAGCGCCATGAAAAATTATCTAGTAACAGGTTCTATCGGAAACATCAGTAAGGACATCGTTGAAGGGCTGGTAAAAACTGGTCATTCTGTGAGTGTGATAACCTCTTCACAGGAAAGAGTAAAAGACATTGATAGGCTGGGTGCGAAAGCATTGGTCGGACAGGTTCAAGATGTAGCTTTTCTAAAAGATGCGTTCAGCAAAGCAGACGTAGTATACACCATGATCCCCCCTATCTGGCAAACAAACAACTGGAGGAAATCACAAAATAAAATTGCTGAAAACTATATTGAAGCGTTGAAAGCAAGCACAGTAAAGTTTGTAGTGAACCTAAGCAGCATTGGTGCCGATTTAAAAGAAGGTGTAGGTCCGGTTACGGGTCTCTATGATTTTGAACAAATGTTGAATTCGCTACCCAAAATAAATATCAAGCATCTACGCCCTGCATATTTCTACTTCAACTTATTCAATCAAATAGGTATGATAAAACAAGCGGGTATCATGGGTGGTAATTTTGGAGATCAGGAAAAAGTTTTTCTTGTGCACCCTAAAGATATTGCAGCGACTGCTCTTGAAGAGCTTTTAAACCTTAATTTCAACGGAAATTCTGTTCGCTACATTATTGGCGATGAACGAAGTGGTCAGGAGATAGCAACCATATTGGGCAAAGCAATTCATAAAGAGTTGAATTGGGTAACGTTTACCGATGAACAACAAAAATCAGGTATGCTGGGCGCTGGTCTTTCGGAAGTTCATGCGAGTGCCTATACTGAAATGGGACATGCTTTGCGCATTGGAGTTATGCAAGCAGATGCACGGGCTCATAAGCCGATGTTAAGTACAATAAAATTAGAAGATTTTGCAACCGAGTTTGCGAAAGGATTTCAAGCTTAATTAAAAATAGAGAGATCAGAATTACTGGTCTCTCTATTTACATCAACGTTCATAAGATGATCGTATGCGTACTATTTTCTATTCACTCCTCAGTGAATTTACCGGATTTACCAACGCTGATTTGATGGACTGGTAACTGATGGTAACCACAGCAATGGACAGGGCAATAACTCCAGCCAACACAAACATCCAAGCCTGTATTTCCATTTTGTAGGCAAATCCATCCAACCATATGTTCATAGCATACCACGAAACCGGGGTAGCGATGATAATCGCGACAACCACCAGTTTAATGAAGTCGTTGCTCAGCAACAGCACAATGGTTTGAACATCGGCACCCAGCACTTTTCGAATACCGATTTCTTTAGTTCGCTGTTCGGCTGTGTACGTAGCTAATCCCAAAAGTCCAAGACAAGCAATCAAGATTGCCAGACAAGAAAACGTGGTGAACAATTTTCTAAAAATAAAATCACTGCGGTACTGACGATTAAAGTCATCATCCAAAAAGCTATACATAAACGGGCGGTGGGGTGCCAGGCGAGTCCAGATTTTTTCAAGCTCGCTAATCGTTTGTGGGAGGTTTTCTGATTTTATTTTGAGCGATAAGTATCGGCTTGCATACGCTTCAAAAGGCAAGGTGAGTGGTTGAATAGTTTGGTGCAACGAGATGTAGTTGAAATCTTTAACCACCCCAATCACTTCTCCTGTCCTGCCCCATTGATCAAATTTTTTACCAATAATATCAGCAGGATTCTGATATCCATACTGCCGGGCTGCAGCTTCATTAATAATAAGTGCTTTGGTTGAATCCGATGGAAACTCCCTGGAATAAGAGCGGCCCGCCACCAACTCAATTCCAAAATGATTTACAAAATCAAGCCCCACCTGAAAAATAGGTTGCGTCAGGTTTTTCATTTCTCCATCTGCTGTCTGTATTGTGGTGGTTGCATTTGGAAAATGACTTCCCGGAACACTGCGTGAAAATGCTGCAGAAAGTACTGTCGGGTTTGCTTCCATCTCAATCTTTATTGCTTCCGATTTATTGTTGACTTCTTCGTCATAATTATAATCAAGAATGAGCATCCGTTCCTTATCAAAACCCAAATCCTTATCGAGCAAATGATTCACTTGAGTGTATACAATGATCGTTCCTGCTATTAACGCAATGGAAAGACTAAATTGAAAAATCACCAGTACGCGTCTTAGACTTATCCCACCCCGATTAGACGCAGTGATTCCCTTCAGCACCGCAACGGGACTGAAGCGCGACAGTACGAGTGCAGGATACGAACCTGATACCAAACCGATTAAAAGCACACCCCCAAGGATATATGGAGCTGCTTGCCAATTGATAAAATTTTCGATGGTTAATTCTTTGCCAGTAAAATCAACCATGCTTGGCAACGCAACAACCACAATACCCGCGGCAACAATCACTGAAAGAAAGGTGATGAGTAATGACTCGCCTAAAAACTGGAAGATCAGACTACTGCGATCGGCACCAATGGATTTTCGGATGCCCACCTCCTTGCAGCGCTCCAGTGAGCGGGCAGTGCTCAGGTTCATAAAGTTGATAATGGCAATTACCAATATGAATAAACCAATCACCGAGAACACGTAAATGTTTGCGAGACTTCCGGTTTGCCCGGGCTGGCGCTGTGCCACGGTTCGCAGGTAAGCATCCTTTAATGGTTCAATAGCAATCGTGTATTTTGAATCCGGGTAATCTTTATGCCTTTCCAGAAAGGCAGGAACTTTTGCCATGAAGTTTGCTTCATTAAACTGATCATTTACCAGAAAATAAGTGTATGTATCAACATAACCCCATGCATCAAATATTTCAGGTCTTGATTTTTTAAAGGTGCTTAACGAAAGCAACGCATTGAAACGAAAGTGCGAGTTGAAAGGTAATTCCTTCATAATGCCTGTTACGGTGTAATCACCCGGGTTGGCTCTACCCGGTGCATCACTGCCTTTCAAAGTCTTGCCCAGCGCCTCTTCATCACCAAAATATTTTCTGGCGGTTGTTTCGGTAAGTACAATACTGTATGGAGCAATCAAAGCAGTTTTAGGATCACCCGCCACTAACTCCCAACTGAACACATCAAAGACCGTGGAGTCCATAAATAAGATTCCGTCCTCCTGATATAATTTATCTTCTACACTTAATAGAATGTCGGCACGGCCAGAAAACTGAACCACTTTTTCGATTTCCGGAAAGTCGTTTTGAAGGGCGGGGCCGACAGGCGCATTGCCCCACACCCAATACGAATCTATCGGGGCTTTCGCTTTAGGATCGCCCTCCCATCCATGAAGTACGCGGTAAATGCGATCTCCTTTTTCATGATAATTATCGTACGATAATTCGTCTTGCACATACATGAAAATCAAAAAACAGCAGCCAATGCCTAAACCAAGTCCGAAAATATTGATAAAAGAATAGGCCTTTTTCTTGATCAAATTTCTCCACGCAATCTTTAAATAATTTTTATACATAACGAAGGGGTTGAAAGTGACAGAATGTTTAAAGTTTCTTAAGAGAGCTGGCCGTAGGAGTTTTAGCATCTCCCAGGTATAGATTCTTTTTGCTTTTGATAGCGATAGTACCTCAACATTATCATAGAAGATTTCCTCCATGTCACCTTCAATCTCTTCCACATATTCTTTCTTTAGAAAGAACCGTAAGAGTTTGACAGGCCACTTGGGTGGATGAATCTCTGTCATATAGCTTTTAGTTGAGGAGTGAGTTGTGGAATTAAATTCCATAACCCCGCGCGTATCTCTTTCATTTCATCAAGTACTTTGTGCGCGTAGGAAGTAGTCGCATAAATACGCTTGCGCTTACCGCCCCGTTTTAGCGTGGCCTCACCAAACTCTGAAGTCAAAAACCCCTTTTCTTCCATGCGTTTGAGCGCAGATTGGATTGAACCCACACTCAACTTTTCCTTTAATCGCCCTTCCAGTTCGCGTTTAATCTCAACACCATAGGCCTCTTGCTGCAAAGCGGCTACCGTAAGTAGCACCAGTTCTTCAAACTCCCCTAGCTTGGTTTTTTTCATAGTAACTGATATTATTCGTAATTGCAGTTAATATACGGGAAGGTTTAGGAAAAGTTGTTTTGCTTACGTGGAATGCTAAGGAACTATCGAAAGAACTTGATAATAATCAGGAGGTTACAAGTCAAAATTTGAAATAAAAATTTAACTTGAATATTTAGCCAGTATATGAATTGGAAGTAAAACTATACATACCACATCCGGCTTTACAAAAGTATGTGTTGAACATATCAACCGTGAATGTTACACTTCCTGAGGGAGTTAGGGATGTGGTAACGCCCTATCCGCCTACTCCCTTTCAATCATTGATGTTTTACTGCAGCAACCCTGTATCGATGGGCAGGATTGAAAATGATGGCTTCGATAAACAACCGCTCACGGTGTTGATCGGTCCGCAGTACACGCGGGTAAATGTAAAAGTCCATAAGCAACTAAAAGCAATACGAGTGGATTTCCTTCCAGGTGGAATGTATCATCTGCTGGGCATTCCCATGCAAGAGTTGTTTGATGGCGGCTTTGATGCGATTGATTTCTTTGGAGCCGAAATGCGGGGCATCAACGAACAATTGCAAGCGATAACTGATTTGGAAGTTGGTAAAAACATCGTTGAAAAATTCCTTTTAAAAAGGGTGGCAAGCCTTGCCGGAGTATTGCCTTTCGATTCTGCCATACATATTCTGATGAACAGCAATGGCATGATGTCCATTGAAGAAACAGCCTCTCTTTCTTGCCTGAGTTTGAAACAATTTGAAAGAAAATGCAAGGAACGAATCGGGATGAACCCAAAAACGTATGCGCGGATTTTAAAATTTTCAAAAGCCTATCGGTTACATGAAGGCTCACCTCAACTTAGTTGGCTAACAATAGCGCACGAAGCAGGCTACTACGACCAGATGCATATGATCCGGGATTTCAAAACCTTTGCGGGAGTAAATCCTTCTGTTATTGAACAACAACTCTTGTCCACACCTATGAGAATGCAGAAAGACCTGCGTTATTAAGTGTCGATTTTTTACTATGCTGGCGGCACCGGTACATGGTAGCTTTGATTAAAAATCAAGGCCATGAATTCACAAAAAACATTAACCAATAGTAGAATCCACAGCATTTTAGCAATGTGGTTGCTTTGCAATTGCTCCTTTGCTCAGGATACAACAAAAGAAACGTCTAAACCTCTTCAACTTGATAAATTAAATGGCTTCGCCCAAACCATTTATTATAGTCCTGGGTATGAAGCACGGGCAAAAGACATTGCCGCATTCATGGAGCGCGCAGGCAACTTTTTTAAACAGGAAATACAGTTTATCCCTAAAGCACAACTGTATATTCTTGCCCCCAAACACTGGAAAGATTTCGCTGCAAAACCATTGTTGGATGTTTATGGATTTCCGCACAATCTGGATAGCAGCCGATTGGTAATTGCATCAGAAGACAATGATTTTTGGCGTAGCTTTTTACCACCTGTAGACAACCTTCCGCCCCCGTTGTTAGCCCAAGTTAAAAAAGCTTATGGTAACCCAGATGGCTCGCAAAGCATGATGCCGTTCTTTGATTTACTCGCCCTTCACGAAATGGGGCACTCGTATACCGCGCAGGCGGGACTAAAAATGCATCGCAACTGGATGAGTGAATTGTTTGTGAATATTATGTTGCACACATACGTTGCCGAAAAACAACCGGAACTCTTACCTGCTTTGGAAACATTCCCCAACATGGTAGTGGGCGCAGGTACGGCAGAGTATAAATTCACAAGCCTCGATGATTTTGAAAAACTGTATGCTACGCTGGGTATGGGAGCTAAAAATTATGGGTGGTATCAATGCAAATTGCATTCAGCCGCTAAAGATATTTACAATGCCGGAGGCAAGCAGGTGTTGAAAGAATTATGGACGGCATTAAAAAAGCATCAGGAAAAAATGACGGATGAAGAATTTATAAACATGTTGAAAAAAGAAGTACATCCTTCGGTAGCAGATGTGTATTTGAAATGGAATAAGTGATAGCACCCATGCTTGGTTTTAAGTTTAGGGGGATACTTCAAGCGAAAATTTAAATCAGTATATTTGAATTATGGAAACGCTGCGAATTGATATAGTAAACCCAAAAGCCAAAAAAATAATTAATGAATTGGCCGACCTAAATTTAATTTCTATCCGCGATGAGGATCCCATTAAATCATTTCAAAAAACCCTCTTAAAGCTAAGAAGTAAGACTAAAACGATCTCCTTGGATGAAATAACAAAGGAAGTCGAGTTTGTGAGAACAAAGAGATATGGCAAAAAAGGTTGACAGAATTATTGTTGACACTAATCTTTGGATTAGTTTTTTAATTACTAAGGACTTTAAAAAGTTAGACGAAAAAATAAAGACCAAATCAATCAGAGTTATTTTTAGCTTTGAATTAATTGAAGAGTTTCTTACGGTAGTTAATAGGCCAAAGTTCAGAAAGTACTTTGAAAAATCTGACATTGAAGAATTAGTTGACTTGTTCGATGTTTATGGTGAAATGATTGAAGTCAAAACAAAGGTTGATCTTTGCAGAGATAAAAAGGATAATTTTTTGCTTGCGCTCGCAAAGGACTCTCATGCAAATCATTTAATTACTGGCGATAAAGATATTCTTGAGTTAAAAGCCTTTGGATCAACTAAAATAGAAACGATCGCTGATTATCTTAAAAAGATCAAGTAGTTGATTACTTCAGCACCTCCTTATAACTTACCAATTTTACTCCCTTCTTAATAATAGCCGCTTTAACTTTTTCGCTTGTAAAAATGGTAGTTACATCTTGTCGCCCCTGGGCAACATCTTCATAGCCAATGTGTGATACCGCCCTCAACTCAGCGTTGTCAAGCCCTGGGTGTTCAACAAATACATATGTCTTGCCGTCTTCAAGTTTATCGAGCATGGCAATAAATCCGTCAATGCGCTGTTCGGTAGTTTTGTTTCTGAAATCAAAACCTGTGTACGAGATAGAAGTTGATTGTGCGTCTACTACAGGAAGTTTGTATTCAGCAGCAACTTTAAGTGCTAAGGCCTTAACTTCAGGTGTAAACGCCAGGCTGCCCATGTGGCCGGAGATATGGCTTAATCGCGGTATGTATTTTACGGCTAACTCAATCTGCGCCCGCATTTCTTTTTCAATGTCCTCCAACGCGTGCGTATGATCCATAACGGCTTGTCCGGGATAGAATTTGTTTTTGAAAAGCATGGGATAGAAATAGCCGTCTTCATTTTTTAAACTCGGGCAATCGGTTAGCGGTCGCCATTTCACATTGTCCCACTCGCTGGTAATCGCAAAGTGCAGGCCCACATCTACCCGTGGATATTGTTTTAACATCTTCACGGTTTCAGGAAACCAGGGGCTAGGCACAATCACTTCAATAGAAGTTTCAATGCCTTGCTGGTACGATTGGATGAGAGCCAAATTACCAGAGTGCGAATAGCCCATATCATCGCCACGAACAATTAGCTGCGGTGCATTGGCACGCACAACTTCGGGAATAGCTTTATAGGTGCGTACCGATTTGTTAAAAGAATTTGAAAACGAAAGTGTAGCGTCATCGCCCTCAAATGCGCACGTAATTTTTTCAGTGTGCGGGCTTTCAATATAGCGCAGCGTAAGTTCAAGTGTTTTATCATCTGCCCATTGGTAACTGGCCTCAGTTTTAAAAGGTGCTAATCCTTTACGATTTGTTTGAGCGCCAGCCACCAGGTAGGGTCCATATTTGGTGGTAGTGCCTTGCACCCACTTGCCAGAGCCGAAGTCTATTTGATGAGGAATCGAGTCTGTGTTTAATGTTAAGCGACAAGTTCCGTTTGTAAAATTCAGTGCAAAACTTTCCAATTCGCGATCGGGACTAATGGTAACAAATGTTTTACCTGCCAGTTTATTTTCCATAGTTGCATTAGCCGCACTTGCAGGTATAGGTAAAGCAAGCGCGCTAAGGCGCGACTTCAATTGCTTATAGACTTTTGAATTGGTTGCTAATTTTTTATCCTGAAAAGCAGGTAACAAATGTCTCCAAACTAAATTCAATTCTGTTTGCATGTTAGCCGTTTCGGAAGTGATAATGATCACTGCATCCTTTTCGGGTAACACCAGAATGTATTGGCCAAACGCACCATCGCCCCGATACGAATTATTACGACTGCGCCACATCTGATAACCATACCCTTGCAACCAATCACTGGAATCTTTCTCAGCTTGTGAAGCTTTCGGATTTTGCATAATCTTCATCGTTGATGCTTCTTCAATCCATGATGCAGGCAAAATTTGTTTTCCCTTCCAAACTCCCTTTTGTAAAAACAGTTGACCGAACTTTGCCATGTCTTCTGTTTTTAGTCGCAGCCCCCACCCGCCTGTGTTCACATCCTGCGGACTCACTTCCCAATCAATACCTTCAATTCCGAGTGGTTGAAACAAGCGAGGTTTCAGGTAATCCATTACCTTTTGCCCCGTAACTTGTTGAACAATCGCGCTAAGCATATACGTTGCTGCACTATTATACAAGAACTCAGAGCCCGGCTGCTGAAGGATAGGGGTACTTAAAAAAGTGCGTGCCCAATTATCGCTGATCACTACAGGGCCTGTAGGATCTGGCTTCTGCCCTACCGACATGCTTAACAAATCTTTTATTCGCAGTGCAGCAAGGTTAGCATCGTTATAGTTCGGAACTTCCTTTGGAAAAAAGGAAACCACTTTATCATCGACTGAAAGTTTCTTCTCAGCTACTGCAAATCCTACAGCGGTAGCCGTAAAGCTCTTACTTACCGAATACATAGTATGGGATAAATCGGCTCGATAGGGATTCCACCAGCCTTCGGCCACTACCTTTCCATGTCGCAGAATCATGATGCTGTGAAATTCATGTTTGCTGGCTGCGGCTGCACCCAAGAAACCGAGAATGTGCTGTGACGAAACTCCTTCGGCTTCGGGTGTGCTGCGTGGGAGCAAGCTTTGCGCGAACAGGCCGGAGGTGACTAGCAGTAAAAGAATGGTAATCTTGATGCGGTTCATTGCAATGCGTATTTAGGTGAGAAGAGCAAGAGAATAAAGATAAGGGTACAATTGTTAAACAAGATTCTATTTAGCAGTATTTTAGCAAATATTTCCGGTTAAAAGAATGGGTCATGAAGGAGCAATTGCTAAATGAATTGATTAACAACACGTTTGTTATCCTTAAGCCCTCGCCTGTTGCTGGTATTGGAGTATTCGCCATTCGGGATATTGAGAAAGGCTGCCGGGCTATGTTTAGCAAGCCAGACAAAAATGATCAATGGATTACCATCGCCCGAAAAGAAGTAGAAGCATTACCCGATCATGCAAAGCATTTAATTTATAATTATTGCCTGTATGATGAGGAGAACTATTTTGTTCCTGATTATGGATTCAAGAAAATAGATGTTTCGCTTTTCCTGAATCATTCGGACACCCCGAATCTTAAATCTATAGAGGAAGGAAATTATTTTGAAGCTACACGCGATATTAAAAATGGTGAGGAATTGTTTCTGGATTACGGAGAAATTGTTGAAAATGAATAAGGGTTAATCACCCTGCGTAATCAATATTAACATTACCCAGCAACAACCAGCTCTTGCCTGGTATAATCCAGTACAACCGTCTTTGTCACTTTAGCTTTATCAATCGTAATAAGTGTTTCACGTTCAAACCGCGAATCGTAACCTTCATGTACATAATAGGTTCTATTGCCTTGTGGGATTCTGATTTTACCCGTAAACCACGTGGCCATTACAGCACGGTCGCCAGCCTTCTTAAAAAGCATTTTCAGTGAATAGGGAATGATTTTTTTCCAGAATAAAAAGTATCGTTTTGTGATCTTCGCTTCCAGGCTTTTTAGCAAGAGTATGTTGTCCCGTATTTCCCAGGTAGCAACATAACCACGCTTACATTCGCTTACCGTTTGAAAAGCAGGCCGTTTACTATCCTGAGGCCAGTATTGCTCCAAGGGGTTAGAGTACAAATCCATTTGTGTTCCGTCAAGCCAAATAAGATCAGGAAGTTGTGCTGCCATAATGTTGAAATGATGACTCAATCTTGCTGAAATTGAAATGAGAATGAACGCATTCTCTATGCACGTGCATTAAGCAGGACGAACAGCTTGGAGGGAAGATTTTCTGTTCGGAGATAATTCAAACAACAAAAAATTGCTGATTCGGAAATATCGAATCAGCAATTTTTGAGGTACACAACTTAGCTTAGTGGCAGCTGATCTTCAATTAACTTCTTATTCTTTCTTCTAAAGGCAATCTTTGTAATCATAACAAAGAGCACGGGCACTACAAAGATCGCCAACGAACTCGCTGCCAACATTCCTCCAGCTACTGTCCAACCAATAGTCTTTCGGGCTTCTGCTCCTGCACCTGCCGAGAATGCTAATGGCATAACTCCCAAAATAAAAGCAAGCGAGGTCATAAGAATAGGTCGCAAACGAAGTTGTACCGCCTCAAGCGTTGCCTGAATTATTTCCATTCCCCTATCCACCCGCTCTTTGGCAAACTCAACAATAAGAATTGCATTCTTGGCGGCAAGTCCAATCAGCGTTATCAATCCAATTTGTGCATAAATATTATTCGTAAGGTTGGGTAGCAATGTTAATGTGAGAATGGATCCAAATGCACCAATGGGCACAGCAAATAAAACTGAAAACGGAACCGACCAGCTTTCATAAAGTGCAGCAAGAAACAAAAACACAAATACGATGGAGATTGCAAAAATCAACCCTGTGCTATTGCCTGCAATAATTTCCTCCCGGCTCATGCCTCCAAATTCATAACCATATCCTACCGGCAGGGTCTGAGCTGCTACTTCCTTCAATGCCTGGATAGCCTGGCCGCTGCTATAACCCGGTTTGGCGGAACCCATGATTTCGGCAGAGCGATAAATGTTAAAGTGAGATACTAAAGCAGGTGTTTCAATAACCGATGTAGTAATCAATGCACTTAGCGGAACCATGTTACCCTGGTTATTACGAACATGGTATTTACCAATATCTTTTATGTCTTTGCGGAAGGCTGTATCGGCCTGCGATACTACCCGAAAGTTTCTACCATAAATATTGAAATCATTTATATAGCTACTTCCCAACAATGTAGACAATGTGCTATACGCTTCGGCAACAGAAACTCCCAGCTTCTTAGCCTTTTCCCGATCGAGGTCCACTTTGTAACTGGGCGTTCGTGCAGAGAAAAAGGAATAAGCTACTGCAATTTCTGGGCGTTGGTTTACAGCAGCTAAAAACGTACGCATCACACCTTCAAACTCATTAATGTTATCGGTGCTTGTTGTTTGTTGCAGTTCAAAGGTAAACCCCGATGACTGCCCCAGTCCCGGAATAGCGGGTGGAGCAATAACTAAGATGCGTGCTTCTTTTATGTCAGCCGTACGTTTTTGTATTTCTGCCATAACCATTGGCACACTTTCAGTTTTCAAATCGCGATCATTCCAGTGTTTCAGGTTTACAAACAGGGTACCCACATTTGATTTATTTGAAAAGCTAAGAATGTTTAATCCTGCAAGGCCACCTACCACTTTTACTGCCGGAATTTCCATGATGCGTTTTTGTAATTCCAATTGCATCTCTATGTTTCTGGTGGTGGAAGTGCCCTCTGGCATTTCGTAGGTTACAAACATCCGCTTCTCATCTTCGGTGGGAATGAATCCGGTTGGTTTATTATTGAACATGACATACAATCCCACAAACAAACACACCATCATCACCAGCACATACGGTGTCTTTTTTATCCAGGTGTGAACTCCACGCGTATATGAATTCGTCACCCTATCGAACCAATGATTAAATCGTGCAAAAAAACGATCTAAGAAATTCTTCTTCCCCTCAACATCCGATGGCTTCAACAAAAGCATACTCAATGCCGGTGTTAGCGATAGTGCCACAAACGCGGAGATCATCACCGATACGGCAATTGTAATTGCGAACTGCTGATATAATTTCCCTACAATGCCCGGAATAAATCCAACAGGAACAAACACAGCCGCAAGAATTAATGCAATGGCAATAACCGGTGCTGAGATTTCCTTCATGGCTCGTGTAGTGGCGTCCTTTGCCGAAAGTTTATAATGATCCATATTATGTTGAATGGCTTCCACCACCACAATAGCATCATCCACCACAATACCAATGGCTAATACAAAGGCAAAAAGTGTTAATGTGTTAATTGTAAACCCAAAAGGAATAAAGAAGATGAACGTACCAATCAAAGAAACAGGAATAGCGAGCACCGGAATCAAGGTTGCCCGCCAGTTTTGTAAGAAAAGAAACACCACTAACACAACAAGGGCCAATGCTTCCAGTAATGTATAAATAACTTCTTCAATAGAAATTTGAACAACGGATGTTGTTTCAACAGGAATCAAATAATCAACATCTTTAGGGAAGTTCTTTTTTAACTCAACGAGTGCTTTGGTTACACCTTCATTGGTAGATAATGCATTAGCCCCAGGTGCTAAATATAAAAGCATAAATGCAGCCGGATGCCCCATCGTAAACGGATGATTTCCATAACTGAATTTTGCCAGTTCCACACGTGCGATATCTTTTAAATAAACCAGATTGCCCTGAGCCGGATTTGATCGCACAATTATGTTTTCAAAATCTTCTACTTTGCTAATGCGACTGTTGGTAAGCACGTTATATTCAAATGCCTGATTGCTGGGTTGTGGCGTTCCACCGATGGATCCGGCTCCTATTTGTAAGTTTTGCTCTTGAAGCGCTGCATTAACCTCTTGCGGTGTAATGCCTAAACTGGCAAGCTTATCCGGGTTTAACCAGATGCGCATTCCAAAATCATCACCCACCGAAAAGATATCGCCCACTCCTTTCACGCGGAGTAACGCATCTTTTAAATATACGTTGGCAAAGTTTCCAAGAAAGGTTGCATCATGCGTTCCGTTAGGGGAATATAATGCTAACGCTAAGAAAATACTTGGATTCCGCTTTCGCACGGTAAGACCGAGCCTCTTTACAATTTCCGGTAATGCTGGCTCTGCAACGCTCACACGATTCTGCACATCCAACGTAGCAATATCAATGTTAGTCCCAATATCAAATGTTACGGTGATACTGCTTACCCCACTTGCTGTGCTATTGCTGGTCATGTACGACATGCCCGGGGTTCCATTCACTTGTGCTTCAATGGCGGTGGTGGTGGTCTGCTCAACGGTTTGAGCATCGGCACCCACATAAATTCCATTGATGGCAACGGTAGGTGGTGTTATATCAGGATATTGAGAGATTGGCAATGTGGTCATTGCAATTAATCCTACGAGCACAATCACTAACGAGGCCACTATAGACGTGACCGGTCTCTTTATAAATACATCTGAAATCATTGCTGGCTATTAATAGAAATTATAATTCCTTCACACTATTTTTTTACTGATGCCTGGGCTACATTAATAGCAGCACCCTCGCGGAGACTTTGAATACCTTCGGTAATAATATACTCTCCCTCTTTTAATCCTTCCTTGATAATGATGTTCTTACCCACCTGTCTTCCCAACACAACTTTACGCTGCGTTGCTTTCAAGCTGTCGGGCATATACACAAAGAACTCTCCCAACTGCTCGTTGATTGCTTTGTAAGGAATAACAATAGAGGAGATAGAGGTTGATAGGACTTTTAAGGTACCACTCATACCCACGCGTAACGTGTGATTGGGATTTGGAAATTCCAATCGCATTTTTATTGTTCCTGTTTGTGGGTCAACCGCCCGATCAATAATACTAATCTTCCCTGACTCGGGATAAAGCTGATCGCGGAATGCAAGCCTGAATGTGGAGTCATTCTTTAGCTGCTTTTGAGCTAACAAATTTGTGTATCGATAAATCTCGCTTTGATCCACCGTTATATCAACAGCTACAGGATCATCGGAGGAGATAGTATTTAACAGGGTTTGGCCGGGCGATACTGAGGTGCCCAATCGAACTTGCGATATTCCTATGGTTCCATCAAAGGGAGCAACTATTGTTGAATAGCGTACATTTGTTTGAACATTCTGAACAGTAGCTTTAGCGGCTTCTACTTGATTTAAAGCAGCAGCATATGTTGCTTCAGCATAATCCACTTGTTGTTTTGCTATGGCATCTTGCTTATCCAACTCACGGTAGCGAACCACATCTTTCTTTGCGCGCTCAAGATTTGATTCCTGCATTGCTAAATTAGCTACTGCCTGGTTATAGGCGGCTTGTGATTGTTGTTGATCGATGGAATATAATTTCTGACCCTTCCTTACTTTTTCACCTTCCTTAAAATGAATACCTGTAATATAGCCATTCACCTGAGCGCGCAATTCTACTTCGCTTACTGCTTTAACAATAGCCGGATACTCATCATAGTAAGAGGCCGCGGTAGCCGCCACCTGCTGCACAACTACTGGTACTGGTGGTGGCCCTTGCATGGCCTGCTGATTCTTGTTTCCGCAAGCGCTAACGATAAGTAATAATCCAAAGGAAAAGCTGTATGATAAATTCTTTAACATATAATTGATTTTTCTAATTTAATAATTGATTTGACCGAGTGCCCGCAAAACATCCATTTTACTTGCCAACACGGCAGAAAGCGCATTGAAATAATTAATGCGTGTGGTGCGAAGATCACTTTCTGCTACTGTTACATCCAGGTAAGTACGCACGCCATTTCTGTATTGCAGTTCAATAACATCATACACTTCTTTGGCAAATTCTGCATTCTCCTTTTGTGTAAGATAGTTTTTAAGATTGCTTTTGTAAGATGACAGTGCACGGGTGTATTCAGTCATCAAGCTATTTTCCATGTTGGTTAGACTTAAGTCGAGGCGCTCGCTGGCTAACTTTTGTTCTTGCACTTTCATAACTCGTTTCCCACCTTGGAACAATGGAAATGAGAGTGTTGCCCCTACATAAGAATATGGAAAACGTTGATCGTACAATTCTCTAAAAGAATTATTTTGATAGTTGAGATTATAATTTCCAAATGCATTAAGCGAAGGGATGTAAGCCCATTTACTGTACTTCACATTGGCCTCTTGCAATTCCTTCTGTGTGTAGAGAATTTTGTAGTCAATATTTTCAGCATAATTAATTTCCTGGAGTGTGTCTATAAAAATCTCACTCTCCATTTCAAGCGTATCATACTGAAGGGGTAGATTGTGATTAACCGGATATCCAATAAGGGTTTTTAAGATTTCTTGTTTATAGTTTAGTAACTCCATACTTGTTTTAAGGGCCGCTTGCGCATTACCCAATAGAATAGTTGCTCTCTTATAGTCTGTCTTATCAGCTATCCCACTATTATATCGGCTCTTGGCATCCTTTAAACTTCGTTGCAATCGAACAATAGATTCTTCATTTACTTTAATTTGCTGCTTGGTTGTAAGCATATCATAAAATGCTTTGGTAACATTTACCACCACATCAATCTTACTTCTATTTACATTTTGCTCAGCTTGTACTTTTACTGTTGAGGCTGTGCTACTGGCCAATAAAACATCGCGATTAAAAATGGTTTGAGTAGCCGTGAACTGCGCATATGAAGTATTGTTTACACCAATTGGAATAACTGTTCCATTAAACACAGTTTTCTGCAAATCAATAAATCGTTGATAGTTGTAATTAAACGTTACCTGAGGATACCAATCTGCCAGCTTACCCTTTATAGCTTTGTGAGTAATTTCCTCATCAAGTTGTGCCTGCTTTACTGCAGGCTGATGTACTAAGGCATACTCCACAATCTTATTTAAAGAGGCAGTCTGAAGAAGGCTATCCGGAGAATTATTTTGTGCATGAAGTATCGAGGGGATGAGCAAGAGCAAAGAGTATAAATAGGCTCGTGTCTTAAGTAGAGTCAATAACATAGTAAAGGGAATTTCTTAAATAGATAAGGTTGTTTCTAAAAGGGGATCTGGCATCTCTTCATTAAAAATTGTTCTGTAAATAATTTGCTTTCGTTCAAGCAAAAATTTGCGATAGGTAGAATCGGTCATGCCATGAATAGTTTGTAGTACCGATTTAGCCAATAATGGATAATTACACATCGATGATAGATTCACCATAAAATGTTCAGCAGATATGGGGGCTAACGTTTTGTTTTTAATCTCTTTTTCCAGCTGCTCACGAATAAGATCACTTGACTTCACATTATCTTTTGAACAAAACTCTCGAACTTTACCCGGGTTCCTTGCTGTTTCGCTGATAATAAAATTATCGAGGTAGGGATAGGTTAATCCATAATCTATCAAGGCATTGATATAGCCTGCAATCTTCTTCTTAAAGGGTAAATCAGTTGACAGTACCTTTCGCACGCGCTCGCGTTTCTCAAGGAGTGTTTCATCGAGAAGTGTATCGAGCATCATCTCACGCGAGCGAAAGTAATAGTGAATAAGAGCTCTGTTAACTCCGGCCTCATCCGCGATTTCTTGTGTAGTTGCATTAAGGAGACCTTTCTGGAAGAAAAGGGATTTTGCCTTTTCCTTAATCAGCTTTTCGGTCTGAACCTCTCCCACTTCCATTAGCTTTTTTGTTTAACAAATTTGTCAACGCAAAGACGAACTAATAAGGTTCACGCGATCACAGAAATATGTGAGAATCTTTTATAAAACTTTATGCAACGGTTTGAAATTAAAAAAGGCTGTTCAAATAAATTTTGAAACAGCCTCTTCCTTAGATTTTCGGATACAATTATCCCAGATAGGATTTCAACACATCCAATCTTGTTGTCTTACGAAGTTTTCGCGTTGCCTTTTCTTTTATCTGCCTCACACGCTCCGTGCTCAAATCAAATTTCTCGCTGATGTCGTGCAGCGATAAAGCATGTCCGCCAGAAAGACCATAGTACAAGGAAAGCACATCAGCCTCTCTTGAGGAGAGTTGTGACAAAGAATATTCAATCTCCTTTTTCAAAGATGATGTCATCAGGTCTGTATCAGGCTGAACTGCATCATTATCGCCCATCACATCCATTAAAGTTCCGCTGTCGCCATCATTGCCTAATGGAGCATCCATAGATACTTTTCGCGCGCGGTGATTTCCTATCTTTTCAATTTCCTCAGACGTGGTTTCCATTACCTCGGCCAACTCTTCAACAGTAGGCTCGCGCTGAAATTTTTGCTCAAGGGTGGCAAATGTTTGATTCATCTTATTCAATGTGCCGATCCGATTCAAGGGTAACCTTACAATTCTGGATTGCTCAGAAAGTGCTTGTAATATGGATTGACGAATCCACCAAACCGCATACGAGATAAATTTGAATCCACGCTTTTCATCAAAGCGGGAAGCTGCTTTTATAAGTCCCAAATTACCTTCATTTACCAAGTCACTCAAGGTCATTCCACCTTGCTGATACTGCTTAGCTACAGAAACCACAAAGCGTAAGTTTGCATTTACTAATTTTTGCAAAGCAACCTCATCGCCTTCACGAATTCGCCTGGCCAGGTTTACTTCTTCTTCCGCTGTGATTAGGTCAATTTTGGCTATTTCACTTAAATATTTATCGAATGATTGAGATTCACGATTGGTAATTTTTTGAGTTATTTTTAATGCGCGCATGTGTTAATGTGTTTTTTTGTGATCAATAAATAAAACTGTGATTCTTTTAAGCGTTTATATCAAACGTTTGCAAAATGTGTTTCCTCCTAAAATAGAGTTAAAACGTACTTACAAGGCTTAAAAGAGCTTTTTCATCTTACATAGTATACGAATAAATAATGACAACGCAAAATTTGGACATAAAGTTTATCCATATTTCAAATTCTATACTATACGAAGATGACGTAATTCTTATAGTCGATAAACCTGCTGGGTTAATGGTGGAACCCGACCGAAACGGCCATCCAAACTTACTGCAAGAGGTCAAGAAGTACCTTAAAGCAAAACTACCCTCCGACCAGGAACTTTACGCACAACACATCCATCGGCTCGACCGCCCGGTAAGTGGAATTGTATTATTTGCAAAGCAACGTTCGGTACTGAAAAATTTAAGTGAACAATTTGCCCAACGAAGAGTGAAAAAACACTATCAGGCTCTTACGCATCAACCTCCTGAAATTATACGTGGAATATTGGAGCATTGGCATCGCAAGGAAAAGAAAAAGGCCGTGCTTTATAACCATGAAATTGAATACTCAGAGAAGGCAAGTTTAAACTACGAAGTGTCTGAATTAAAACCTGATAGATTTTTATGGGACATCGAACTCCACACGGGAAAGTATCATCAGATTCGTGCACAATTATCAGATACAGGTTGTCCTATACTTGGTGACAACCTATATGGCTCTACAATTCCTTATCATCCTAATTCAATTGCACTTCATGCGTGCAGATTGTCTTTTCTTCATCCGGTAACGAACAAACAATTAGACCTTATCAGCCATCCAAAATTTTAAATCCTGATTACGACCAGTATTGGATTTCCTTTGCCGCCCAACAAAATCGCGAACTGCCCTTTCATTTCGCTTTAAATAAATCTTATTTTTAAGGAGACTCACTCTAACTACCTTCCTATGAATTCAATTAGTCGGATCAGCCGGATTTTGATTGTTTTTTTTGGACTGGCACTCCTCTTTGGTTGTAAAAATGAAGAAGCAACAGATGATTCGCGCTACAGCGGAGATTTGTTCAGTGAAAACATTCGGTCCACCGATCCACAAACTGCGGAGCAGGAACGATTAGGGTTTAAACTTCCTCCGGGTTTTGAAATTCAATTGTTTGCCTCAGAACCTGATATTGACAAACCCATTAACATGACCTTCGATGCGAAGGGTCGCATGTGGGTAACACAATCTTTTGAATATCCTTTCCCCTCATCGCCAGGTGCAAAGAGTACCGATCGACTTACTATTCTTGAAGACACGGATCATGATGGCAAAGCGGATCGGTTTACAGAAGTAGCAGATACATTAAACATTCCTATAGGTGTGTTGCCTGTAATGGATGGAGTTGTTGCCTTTAGTGTACCGAATGTTTATAAATTCATCGATGCAAATCATGACGGAAAGCCAGAGAGCAAGAATAAAATCCTTGGACCTTTTGGTTTTACAGATACCCATGGAATGGTTAGCAATTTTGTGCGCGGTTATGATGGGTGGGTGTATGCTTGCCATGGATTTACCAACCTTTCTGCCATTGCAGGTTCCGATGGTGATTCAATAAAAATGATTTCCGGAAATACATTTCGGTTTAAACTAGATGGTAGTCGGGTTGAACACATGACGTTCGGGCAGGTAAATCCTTTCGGGCTTGCTTACGATGAAAATGGATATGTCTATTCAACAGACAGTCACAGTTCGCCTCTCTATCAATTGATTCGTGGGGGTGATTACCCGCACTTTGCAAAACAAGAGATCATGGCCTTTGGGCCGGATATGAAGTCATTTGAAAATGAAGCAACAGCATTATGTGGCATTGCTTATTATGGGGATACAAAATTCCCGAAAGAATTTCAGGGTAACTTCTTTATTGGTGATGCAGTGAGTTCGCGTGTACATCGATACTCATGGGAGAACAAAGGTTCATCTCCTGTTGGAAAATCAGAAATAGATTTTGTTAAAAGTGCTGATCCCTGGTTTCGGCCTGTAAACATTAAACTCGGTCCTGATGGCGCACTTTACATTGCCGATTTTTATAACGCAATCATTGGACATTATGAAGTTCCACTCGGCCATCCTAAACGGGATAAGCAACGCGGTAGAATTTGGCGAATCACTTATAAAGGTGAACACAACGATATAAAAGATTTAACTGAAGCCAATCTTAATGAGTTAGTAACTGCCTTTGATGCCAATAACATTACAACGCGCATGGCTGCTGCCGATCAATTGGCAGATCGTGTAGGTAAACCTGCTGTTGAGGCTTTAAAAGTTGTATTGAATGATCAAGAGGTGAGTGCGAGTCCGCAAAAGTATATTCACTCCCTTTGGGTGTTATATCGACTCCATGCATTGGATGAAGACATCTTAAAGAAATCGCTTGCACACTCTTCTCCCCTCGTGCGATTGCATACACTTCGGATTTTGAGAGAATGGAAATCAAACCAGGCAGAATTTCAACCACTCATTTTAAATGCGTTAAAAGATAGCGATCCGCATGTGCAAAGAGCCGCTGTCGAACTTTTAATGGACTATCATGACATGAGTTCGGTAGAAGCAGCACTTTCGATTTTGCATTCCGCTCCTGCTTTTGATACGCATTTAATCTACACATCAAGACTTGTGGTACGAAACCTGCTTCGCGATAACGCACTAATGAAACAAGTTGCAGCAAAAAATTGGAGTGCTGAAGATTCAAGTTTTATAGCAGGTACGTTAGTAGATGTCAATTCAGAGGATGCTGCCATGTTCCTAAACAACTATGTTAGCAAGTATGAAATGCCAAAAGGAAAAACACAATTAGCTTATCAGCAAATCATACGCTTCATTCCACAAAGGCAAATTGATGCAACCCTTAAGGCCGCTCGTGAAAGACAAGAAAGTGATATTGAAGGTAAAACAAATATTTTCAGAGGGGTAAAAGAAGGCTTGGCCCAACGCGGAGCAACTGATAAAAATTCTCTGCTTGCTTCATGGGGAACTGAGATAGCTACTGAACTCCTAAAAAAATATCCTTCACTCGATACACTTACTTCCTATGAAATTACCTCCCAACAAAGTTACGCCATTCAGTTGGCGGGTGATTATAAAGTACGTGCGCTTGACCCTGATTTAAAAGTCTTCTTAGCGAAGAATCCGAATAATGATTTAAAAACCTCTGCCTTGCGATCGTTACTAAAAATGGCAAACGATAAAAGTTCTTTTGAACTTGCCAAAGAATTATTGTTAAGCGACAAAACCCCAATTCATCTAAAGAAAAATGTGGTAACTGTTTTGGGTGAATCGCCCGGAAAGGCAACCAACGATTTGCTAAAAGAAATAAAGAAAGCACCGGCTGACCTGGAAGCTGTGATTGCAACAGCGTTGGCCAATTCACCGGAAGGAAAACAAATTGTGTTGGATCAGGTAAGGAATGGATCATACCTGACACGAACACTCGTTGATCCGCGCGTGGAAGAACGGATGCTACAGAATATTTCAGCCAGGCAGCAAAAGGAATACAATGAGCTTACCGCCAACATCGAACCCATCAGTATAGAAAGACAAGCCTTGATTGATGAGCGTTTAAAAGCATTCAAAACCTTTAAAGCCTCTACTATTCAATTTGATTCCGGAGCCAGGGTGTTTAATAACAATTGTGGTGTCTGTCATCGCAAACTAACCTTGTCTGGCATCGGTCCGCAACTTCATGGAATTGGTAAGCGTGGAGCCGAAGCAATAGCTGAAAAAATTATTGATCCTAATCGCAATATCTCTGAAGCGTTCCGCAACTATACGATAACATTAAAAGATGGCAAAGTACTAACAGGTCTGTATCGAAGAGATCAAGGAGCGGTAATCGTTTTTGGTGATCTTTCCGGAAAAGAATTTTCAATCCCGAAGAAAGATATAGCAGAACAAAAGCCATCGCGCTATACCATCATGCCCGATCACTTTGGTACTACTCTATCCCAACAGGAATTTAATGTGTTGATTACTTACTTATTGACCTGGTAATATGAAAAAGAGAAACATATATTATCTTATCTCACTCGCATCGTTGATTGCATTTTCCGCTTCGGCACAAACAGCCGGTGATAAAGTGACTTTCAAAAAATTTCACTTGTGGGATGAATTTTATACAGAAGCTTCCACCATAGCCGATGTTAACAAAGATGGCAAACTCGATATTATTGCCGGAGCCCGATGGTTTGAAGCTCCAAATTGGAAAGCTCATGATATCTGGAAACATAAAAAGTTTGATTACACAAAAGGATACAGCGATTCATTTCTTAATTATGCTACCGATGTAAATGAAGACGGTTGGATTGATTTAATCTGTTTTGATTTTCCCGGCAAGGAAGTCTACTGGTATGAAAACCCTGCCGGTGCTGAAACACTTTGGAAACGAAATCTGATTGATTCAATTGCATCTAATGAATCGCCTATGATGGTTGATATTGATGGTAATGGAAAAATGGATCTTGTTTTTGGAAATGAAAAGCTTGGGCAGATGGCCTGGACCAGTTCATCTGTAAAAGAAAAAACTGTTACCTGGAAGCGAACTTCCATTTCGCAACCCAATGCAAAAGGGGTTGGTATGTTTTCGCACGGCCTTGGCTGGGGCGATATCAATGGCGATGGACGCAACGATGTAATGATTATCGGTGGTTGGTGGGAAGCTCCCAAAGATTTTAAAACTTCGCCCTGGAAATTTCATGAAGCCAACCTGGGTTATCCGTGTGCGCAGATGTTAACGTATGACTTTGACAAAGATGGTGATGCTGATGTGGTTTCATCCTCAGCGCACAACTATGGACTTTGGTGGCATGAACAAGTTAAAGACAAGAACAATGAAATTTCATTCGTTCGTCATCTAATAGATAGTACATTTTCGGAATCACATAGCCTTGTACTGAAAGATGTGAACAATGATGGGTTACCAGACTTAATAACCGGTAAACGTTTCTTCGCGCATCAGGGTGGTGGTCCGGGTGGTATGGAACCTGCTGTGATCTACTGGTTTGAATTATTGAAAGATGGAAAAGGAAAACCCGTGTGGGTAAAACATTTGATCGATGATAATTCAGGAGTAGCCATTCAGTTTGAAGCCGAAGACATGAACAAGGATGGATTGTTGGACTTCGTGATCGGGAATAAAAACGGAGTGTTTTATTTCGAGCAACAAGCCGCTAATAAAAGCGATTCAAAAAGTCATTGAGTTTTTCTCAAAAAAAATAACTATTTAAACAAAGTCTCATAAATAACTTGAGCTGCCACTTTACTTCCTTCCAGCGATGGATGAAACTGATCAGGGCCGTAGTACGAAAAATCATTTGTGCTGTCGAAATGACCTTTCCACACGCTACCAACCGGGCAGAGTAGTGAACCAGAGCGTTCTGCCGCATCGGTATAATTTTTAATCACCCCATCAAATGTGTGATAGTTTACTTTCGCTGGCCACACCATAAAGAATACAAGTTTGGCACCGCGCACTTCACAGAGGGCAGATATTCGTTCACCATAATCGAACAACATTTCTCTTCCATCAGCTTGCGAGGAGGGACCTTGTTGCACTACTACAAAATCAAAACTGCCTTTGGTAATAAGTTGTTGAAGTTCGCCATCGTTCCAATGATCTTCCAATGCATAGTTAGGATAAGCAAGTGTTTTAGTAGTAATTTTAATACCTTCTTGAGAAGCAAGTTGCACCACCAGATTTGGAAGATCATTCGTGTAGGTGAGGCTATTTCCTACAAAAAGAATTTGCTTGGATGCTTCTACAACATTCTTTTCCTGACATCGGCCAGATAAAAAGCAAAGACATAGAATAATTAATATAAATCTCAACAGGTGATTTTTATTTATAGGCCTCAACTACTTTCCGGAAATCAATCCAGTAAATATTTCCCGTTCCATTGAGCGGATTTGAATTTGATTCCAGCACATCTTTATAAGTTGCTTTCTTACTGGAGAATGCAGTCGGCAATTGATGACGTTCGCTGGTAAAGAATAGCGCTTTGCCATCAGTAGTTAGATACGGACAATAATCAATCTGCTTTGAGTTTATGGATTTAAGATTTTTAGCAGGCTGCCATTTCCCATTGCTATCCTTTATACTCAGATATAAATCACCGCCTCCGGTATCGTCTTTCCGGCCATAGGAAGTAAACAGAAGATACTTTTCATCCTGATCAACAAATGCATTGAACTCGTAATACTTCGAGTTAACTGCGCTATCTAACGCAATCGGCTTAACAAATTCTCCATTACGAAATTCTGATACGTAGATATCCTCTCTGCCTGGTCCGTCTTTATACGCAGCTGTAAAATAGAGATTGCCACTTTTAGTAATCGATGGATAGAACTCATCTCCTTCTGTATTGATGACTGCACCTAAATTTTCAGGAGTTCCCCACCCTGCGCCAACCCGTTTAACTTTCCAGATGTCAAAATCCTTCGGTGTTGAGCCACTGGTAGGTCGGTTCGATGCAAAGTAAAGCGTTTGTCCATCGGATGAGAATACGGGCTCCAGATCACTGAACTCACCGGCAAAGGAAACTATCTCGGGCGCAGACCAACCTTGCTTGTTCTTTTTGCTCCACACAATTGTTTGAAATGTGGACTTAGGTGTTGAAATCGTAAAGTAGATTTCAGTACCCTCTGGCGAAATAGCAAAGTCACGTTCATTGAGATGTGTTGAAACAATACCTTCTCCAAAAAGGGAAACTTCATTAGGAGGTGTATTAAATGCTGGCAATGTATTTTTCTGAGCCATGACTGCAACTGCCATCAAGACAAAACAAAAGGATAGGATAGATTTCATACGGGTAATAACGGTAGTTAATTGAAATTAAAAATGGGTTGTCAATAGAAACAGAATGTCAATCAATTAAAAATGTATTCACATCAATCAACGAGCAATTCAGTTTCCTATTCCTTACGATGCGGAAACCGAAACACCGTGTAAGCCATAGAGAAATAAACTTGCCCTGAGCGGATACTGGTTAGCAGCACATTCGAATTACTAAAATTATCAAATCCTGCAAAGGAAGGTGTGTTACCTCCCAGAATCGATTTACTCGAAAAGGTAAAACGATTCCTCGAAACCCCTACTTCCATAGTATAAACCAAACTGACTTTCGCAGCATCTTCGGTGCCAGTAACAGCTCTGTAAACATACCTTGAGGCGCCCATTCCTGCACCCACAAAAGGCCTGAGTGTAGTGCCTGAACCTATAAAGTATTTTGCATTCAGTAAATAACTGGACGCATTCAAATTATTATAATTTAAGATTTGGGTATTGGTTTGTGGATCATATCCTTGAGCGGGTCCTGAATCTCCATGGATATAATAACGCAAGAAATTGCTACTGGCAATCAGCTCTGCACCCAATGAGAATTTACGATTGACATTGAAGTATTGTGCAATTGAACCCATAATCCGGGCTTGATCTCTTTTATCGGAATAGACGAACTTCTTTTCAATACTGGCACCAAAACCCAGCGCTATGCTAGTTTCAAATTTTGGTTGAGCGTAGCCTCGTTCAGTAACAAATAACAAAGCCACAAATACAAATCCGTATTTCATGATACAATTGTTATCTGAAAATAGATAATTGAAAAATCATTCAATCCGATCATCAATAAAAACCAAGTATTCATCAATGAATTTAATCAACCCGTCAACCAAAAAAGATACGCTGATAACATGCCATTAAATTCATGGCCATTATGTTACTTTGGGCGCACGAAACTCACTATGCACAGGGTTAGAAATCATGTCCTCTTTTGGCTTTTATACATTGCCTTTAAAACCTATTTGAATATTTCGGCAGACTCAGCCGCTATACTTTCCGGTGGCGAGCATGATTGGGTTTTGTACCGAAACTTACTGTATAGTCAACTAGCGATATTGACTATCAAAGTCCCGCTGGTGTACATCTGCTTTTATTTGCTGGATGGTTATCTGATCCATGGCTGGAGTTTAATACGAACCACAGCGGCCTTCGTGTTAGCGTTTTTGATGGCCGTTATTTTAATGACCCTGCTCAATCACAAATTTATATTGCCTCTTATTTTTGATTATCATGGCGAAACGGCAAGTCTCTTCTCAATCAACAGCCTGTTATATCATTTCTTTACTCTATCATTTGTTGCCGGCATCGCGTGTACCATTCGGTTACTGCGCAGACAACATCGCTCTACCGTACGCGAAGCTGAACTAAAGAAAGAGAAAACCGAATCGGAACTAAAATATTTAAAGGGACAAATCAATCCTCACTTCCTTTTCAATACGCTCAACAATATCTATTCGCTTGCGCGGAAGAATGATCCGCAAACATCAGAGGCCATTTTAAAGCTATCGAAACTCATGCGGTTTATGCTATACGAATCGGGTCATCAAACCATTTTACTAACCGATGAACTGAAACTCATTGGGGATTATATAGAACTCGAGAAATTGCGTTATACGAACCGACTTAAGATTAGCTATAACCAATCTATTGACAATTCCCTGCAGCAAGTTGCGCCACTAATTTTAATACACTTTGTTGAAAATGCGTTTAAACATGGTGCCAGTGAATCACGATTTGATTCATACATAGAAATTGACATCTCCTTGAAAGAAGGAATTTTGAAAGCGAGCATCTCAAATTCAAAAGATAGTCCGCTCCCTTCCGGTGAAACTAAAACCATTGGCATGGAGAACATTAAAAGACAATTGGAATTGATTTATCCCAATCATCAGCTTAGCATTCAAAATAATTCCGATAAATTTAGTGTGGACCTGTTAATCCCTTTACAAAAATGATTACCTGCCTGATTGTAGAAGATGAACCGCTGGCCGCGGATGTGCTCACAGACTATGCACGTCAGGTTTCCTTTTTGTCGGTGGTTAAAGTGTGTACTGATGCTATTCAAGCGTTGGAGTTGCTTCAGGAAAAGTCAATTGATCTTATTTTTCTCGATATTCATTTACCCGGATTGAAAGGACTGGATTTTTTAAAGACACTTAAGAATCCTCCGGCTGTTATCATCACCACAGCTTATCATGAATATGCTATTCAAGGGTATGAACTGAACGTGGTTGATTACCTACTTAAGCCCATTGAGTTTAAACGCTTTTTAGAAGCCGTAAACAAAGTAAAGACACCGACCACGCAACCAAGAAAGGAAACCCTTTCCATTCACAGTGATAAAAAAACGGTGATCATTCCGTTGAATGAAATCCTGTTCATTGAAAGCCAGAAAGAATACATCAGCATTCAAACCACCAGCGGGAAACACATCAGCAAGTATGCCCTTAGTAAAATCGAAGAAGAATTAAATCCTGAGAAATTCTTTCGGGTGCACCGATCCTTTATTGTAGCCATTCAGCAAATAAAAGCTTTTAACGCTACCGCCATTGAAATCTCGGGCAAGTCAATCCCCATTGGCGGAAACTATCGCGAAAGCACTATTCAAAAATTAGAGGCGCTCTTTAAGTGAGGTAAGGGTTCAATCACTGCCCTCTGAAAATATTACATCACCTCCATTTGATACTGTTTAAATGCTCGCTATTTTTATAAACCAAGGGTAGCATTGATGAAGATATCTCATAAAATAGTGAGTTTTATGAGGAAACAGTATGAGAATCAAATCATGAATTAATTGAAGTAGTCGTAAATGGAAAAAATAATCAATGTAGGGCCACTCAAATCCTTTGGTAGTTTAACCTTTTATCTAGGAACTCAACTAGATGAATTAAGAGAGAGCTATATAAAAGGAGAAAAAGTAATTCCTGTTTGGGATTTAAGAAACATTTCGCCTTATGGTGCAAGTATCTCTGCGTTAACCGCGTTTTTATCAATCTCAAAAAGAATTAGAGATTTTATTGGTCAGCCAATTAGAATATTAATTCATTGGCAACCTGATTTTCAGAGTTTTCTTTCAGATATCGGTTTTGTACAAATAGCAATTGAGTTCGATTTGTTTGATTGGCAGGGTATGCTTGGAGGGTATAAAACAGGAAACACCAATCCAAAAACAAAAATATTTTACTATAGCAATCTTCCCGACATTGACAAAACTGATATAGATCAAATAATTGAGTGGAAAGACACAAAGCGACAAGAAATAAAGCATTCAATAGTATTTCGTTTAAGCAATCTTTTTGATTCAAAATATCTATATGAGAGTTGGAGTAAAAATCTAGAAAGCGTCTTGACAATTACAGCCGCTGAACTAGTCGTAAACTCACTTTTACATGGAAACGACATTGCCTTTGTTGGTGTCCAAAGGAGTAAAACTGGAATAACAACTGCAATTTGTGATTCAGGAATTGGGTTCCCTAAGTCAATGATGTTTAATGGAAAAAATACAACAAATCTTAAAAACCTAACGCATTTTCAAGCCCTTGTTCTAGCATCGTTACAAAGTAAAAATAAAATTGGATTGTATCGAGCAATTGATGATGTTATTAATACTGATGGATATGTTATAATGTCATCGTTTAATACAGAAATAAGATGGGAGAATGACTTCTGGGGATTAGCTAAGTCTATTGAAGATAAATTTCAAATTTTAAAAAATAACAAGTTATTAGGCGAGCCCCTATCAGGCTATGCGAACATGGAACGCATTGTAAAAGGCTATCACAAAATTTTTGAAAGTAGCTTGGTTGGAAGTCGTATAACCTTCGAAATTCCTTTTATAAGATGACAAGTAATTTACAAATTAAAGATTTAGGGTTTGCGACTACTTCATTCGTGTTTACTAGAATGCAAGTACTAATTTGGGTTGCTAATGGAACTGCATGTTTGGAATTAATTGAAAAGGATGCGGGGAAACTACTATCCAAAATGATACTTGAATACGATACCGATAAACCTATGGTAGTTAGTTTCAGGGGAATAGTAAATATTGACGATCACGCATTAGATGATGTTTTTGACTGTCTGAATAATAACCAGAGGCAATTAATAATTTTAGATGGATATCACTTAGTAGAAATCATTTACCGATTAAAAAAAGATTCAAAAGCAAACATTGATACTAAATCTGAAAATAAAATAATTACCATTGGAAAAAGTTTAGCCATAAATCTTGAAGATTTAGTAAACGAAAGAAAGTACGCCATGAGTAATTTTATAAAAAATACTGTTAAGGATACTTTTCGAAAATTTAGCAAAGAAGCGAGACTAGCATCAACACCGATAATTTCAAATGGTGAATTTGATTCAAATAGAATTCTTTCTAATCCAAAATATTTTATCTGGATTACAGTCTTCCTTTCAGATGCACTTAGAGAGTTGCTTGATAAAACTACACTTAAAAAAGTAAAACTTTTAAGTGCTAGTTTAAGAGGAGCGCCATTTACATCAATGCTAGGTATGCTACATAATCTTGAGTACGAGACAATAGATCATTTTGGACCAAAACACAAAGTATTTGAATTTGACTTTATAAAAAAAATAGAAAAAGGTACGTCATACATATACATTGGAGATTACTGCTTTGCAGGTACGGAAATCAAGATAGCGAAAACATATACAGGACTTAAATCATCAAAATTAGAACATGCGTTGGTAATCGGGAATCTTATAGAACCAGAAGTCTTTAAAGATGATTTTCAATTGATATCATTGACAAACTTAAATGATTTAGAAACTGGTGCTACTTATAAATTATTATGGCCGAAATGAAACATTCCATTTTACATATTACTGATCTTCACTTGGAAAGTTTTGAAGGGACAGATGAACATTTAAGAAAGGGTTATTATAAAGAATATATTGATGGATTGGTTGATCAAATTAGAGTATCAGAACTCACTGTAGATACAATAATCGTTTCAGGAGATTTAGTAAATAAAGGTAAGGTTGGAAATTTTCAAGATGTTGGGAAAATACTTGAATACCTAGCTGAAAAATTTTGTGTCGCTAAAGAGAAAATATGCTTTTGCATTGGAAATCATGATTTTAAATATAAGGAAGAAAATTCAGATGGTTCTAATTCAAAGATAGTTAGAGAACCTTATAATGATTTTGTAAACAAGTATAACCATGATAAGGTATTTGAAAACCAAAGATTTGTACTTATTAAGATTGAAGATTGTGTCTATTACCTTTCGATTGATAGCACACTTGGTTCCCATGATCCTAAATTACATGGGAAGCCAGGTGTAATAACTCAAAATGAAATAGATGAATTAATAACTGATGTTATACGTGAAAAAATACCGTCCGACTCGTTATTATTAATTGGTTGTCATTATCCGATTATTTCATTTCCAAGTGGTCTTGCACATGACGGTGAGGATAACTGGGAAGAAAATCACTTATGGAAAAGTGCAAATGCATTAAGAAGTAGAATTAACAATACAAAATCATTAAGTAAGATTTGGTTTATGGGCGATTGCCACATTCCAGACCATATTGAATATGAAGAGGCTTACTTTATTATGACTGGACGTTTTGGAGGAACTACTAATGTAACCGAATTAAAGCATATTTCTCAGATCCCACGACAATGCAAAGTAATTTCCTTTAGTACTGAAAGTGAAAAATTTCTCGTTCATACATTTTCATTTGAAGCTACGACCCATAAAGACAATCCAAACTATGGAAAATGGACAACAAAGGAAGGCAAAGTAAGAACCATTAAGCCTGCAAAAGACAAACCGTCTGCAATTTCCGAGAATGAAAAAGTGCTTCATTTAATTCATCCACATTCTGAGGAAATGATACTTTCTAGAATATTGGAGAACAACCTCTATAGTTTTGGAAGATTTGTAACATCAGAAAATAATACATCATTAGGTTGGGTTAATATTAATCAACTACTTAACTCAACAACATTACTATCCAATATTGTAGATAAATCATTAAGATTTATTTCTGAACACATAAAATTGAAATTTTGTGATAGCATTATTGTTGGGCTAGATTTCTGGGGATCAATTATAGGTAGTCAAATTTCCGTAAGGACTGGAATGAAGAATTTTGCTATTGCTACAAGAGGAAATGGACAATATCATTCAATGTTTGAATTGTCAAATAGTTATTTAGAAAATGAACTTACAAATTGTAAAGAAATCGTTTTTATTATAGACGTGATTTCATGTGGCGATACGTTGAATAGACTTATCGAGAACTGTATAAAAATTAACAACAAACTATCATTTAATGTTATTTCAGTGATTTCTAATAGTTCGACAATAAAAATAGAAAATTTTAAAATGATCAAGTGCGCAGGGACTTTTTGCGAAAAACTAAAAATTCCTGTTCTAAAGAATATAGAACTACCTAGTGAAGATTTTCTACCGGCTAGTGTTGATTTTGGTTCTAATAAAAAGAAAAAAGCCCTATAACATACCTTTTGACTCCAGATAAATGAAGTTGTTATATCTATTTCTCGGTATGGTGGGTTGACAGTTTTGTACTCTTATACCGTAAAAACCTGGTATCAGTCCTTACGAGCCTTAATCACCTCCGCTTCTTAAAAACTACCTCATCTAAATTAAAAGCACCGGGACCCGTAAACAGAAACAGTAACCCAAACAGTGCAAACATAAACGGGTGTTGATCTTCGTACCAAAACCTTCCACCGCCCACAAAAAAAGTGATGTACGACATAGTACCTATCGTCATCAGCGAACCCACCCTTGTAAAGATGCCCAGTAACAGTAAAAGTCCGGCAACAAACTCAGAGCCTTTGCCCAGGTAAACCAGTAACAGGCCATTCGCGCCTGAGATGGAATCCCAACTGGCATATTCCTTCATGAGTTGGGGATCAAATACTTCTTTGCCATGATACACCATCAGGGCACCAAAAATAATGCGCACCATGCCCAAGCCTTGCTGGGGTATAATTGGTAAACTTGAAAAAAGCTTTTTCATGTTGATTTCTTTTATGTTCCTACCGGATAAAAAACTGAAACCGGGCTTGCACTAACACATTGAGTCGGGGCTGGCCTGCTATAAATTTAGAAATATTCAGCGCTGCTGAAGTGTTCGCCCCAATCATTCTTCCAAAATCGGTGCGAAGAAAAATGAAATCTACATTCTCAGACAGTGAACGAGTGTACATTGCGTTCAGCGAAAACCAACCATCCCAATCTTTTACCAACACAACCACGGGCAGCGAAAAACTTAAGTTCTGAATTTTTCCGTCCAGGTTAGTATCATTTGCATCCGGTGCCCCATCTCCGCCTCCTAAACTATTTCCAGCTCCGCCCGACAGTTGAAATTTTATTTCCGGATAAAAGGAAACATACGGATTCGATCGAAACGTAAAGACCATCCCCGGCTTAAATAACCAGGTTCCTGCACCTCTACCCAAGCGATAATCGCCTGTGGGTGCTGATACTTCTGCATACGTTGACACCCGTTGCAAGCCTGCTTTGCTGGTTTGAAGAAAAGGAACAAACAGGTAACGCATTTTGAGATCACCCACCCCGGTTGTGTTTTCATAACCACCAAAATCAGCATTATAAATAGCGTGCACAAAAGGTAACGACATACCAAAAAGATGCTTGCCGTTTTGAATGCCATACTCATACCCAAACCGCATGGCGTAATGCCGGGCTTCCCCTACAAACAAGTATGCCTCGGCATCCACTACCACCCGGCTTTTCATGGAAACAGGATCTGAACCATCTTGCTCATCAACGCCAGACTGAGCATGTATGCCCTTTGGCACAATCAATAAGGTAGTCAGGATACAAGCCCACAGTAAAGATGACGGTGCAGCATGAGTGATGATCGTCATAAACGGAGATTTAAATTACTGCATGGTAACGATACTAGCCAACAGTATTGTGTAAATTTAGGGCACAAAAACTAATATTCTTTAGCCCAATCAATTTGTTTTGAGCTCTACCAAACAAAAAATTCATCGCATCATCTTTGGTGTGGGTACACCTGCCGGAAGGGCCTTTGACATTGTTCTTCTCATTCTCATTATGGCCAGCATTACCATTCTTATGCTGGAAAGTGTTGAGGGTATTTATTCTAAATGGGCCAATCTGTTTTTTCAGTTGGATTGGATAATCACGGGGTTATTTACCATCGAATACATGTTGCGCATCTGGACATCGGACGAAAAGAAAAGTTATGTGTTCAGTTTCTATGGGCTTATCGATCTCTTTTCAATCTTACCCACCTACCTGAGCATATTCATTATGGGCAGCCAAACGCTGGCAGTAATTCGTGTGTTGCGACTCCTGCGGGTATTCAGGGTGTTAAAGTTAGTTCAGTTTATGGGCGAAGCCAGTAAACTAAGTGCGGCTTTAAAAACCAGTTCGCGCAAAATTTTTGTCTTTCTCTTTTTTGTGATTATTGTAAGTGTTTTTATCGGCACACTTATGTTTGTGATTGAAGGTCGCGTGAATGGATTCACCAGTATTCCGAGAAGCATTTACTGGGCAATCGTTACGTTAACAACAGTTGGGTATGGCGACATTGCCCCGCAAACCACACTCGGTCAATTGTTGGCAATGGTACTGATGATTATGGGGTATGGAGTTATTGCGGTACCAACCGGGCTAGTAACCGCTGGAATTATACAAGAACAGAATAAGCCCACAAACAAATTGAAATGCCTGCAGTGCGGCTCAAAAGATCATAAAAAGAACGCTAACTTTTGCGATCAATGTGGAACTCAACTGGCGGGTTAATAACAGCCATCTAAAAACTTCATTGTCGTTTCGAAGTTGCCCCACTTTTGCATTTCGTTCTGCTGCCCTTTGGAAAGTTCAAGATATTTATCGCAACCAAAGAGCAAAGCTTCAATTTGATCCTTGAACTCGCTCTTGTAAACAATTGTCTTCTCATTTGTGATCTTATTAAAGATCACCCACTCTTCATTTAAAATTCCGCCCTCCGATGAAGACACTTCCCTACCTGCAATGGCCAGTTCAAGCGCCCCTATATTTGCTTTTAAACTTTCATTGTCCGATTGCTCAAGTGCATCATCGGCATTATCATAACCGGCTGCCTGAGCCCAGGCATCGCGTAAGGTAATTAAGTCTTCGGTAGATGACACGCGAATGATGCTATCTAAGTTAGTTGTGTAATTGTTCTTTTTTGCGTCCGCATTAACTACGGCCGAAGCTGCAGCGGCAGTTCCAATTTGTGCGGCATTCTTAGCTAACGAAGTGGCAAATTTATTTATGGAAGTTGGTTTAGGATTCATATAGACCTGAAACGTTTTTCCTTTGAATAACTCCTTCACAAACAAATTTTCCAACGAAGTGAAATGTGTTTCTTTCCCTTTACTGGTAACCGCAAAACCATTGATCGTTTTAGGATCATACTCAATTAGCTTTCCATCCCTACCCGTAAAAATTATTTTCTCAGATGAGAATCTACTGGCTGAAGGCTTAATGGTAATATCGCCAGCTAAACTTCCGGAGCCTGTATAGATGGTTCCCGGAAAAGATTTTCTCACTTCTTTCGATAAATTAAGTTGCGCCACTTCTTCCTGACTTACCGTGTAGCCATACTTTGCTACTTTACTTGCATCTGCCTTTTGTTTTCCACTGGCAGTTTTTATTTCAAAGTCCTCCAACACACCATCCTTCCTTCTTAATTTCATTTCACCTTCATAGCGCGTGCCGTCTTTCAACACCATATAACCCTCGCGCGGGGTGGTCGATTCAATTTTTTTACTCATCACAACACCCATGTCGCGCCACTCATACATACTTTCAGGACTTTCATTCACTGGCGCGCCTGTTACCCGTGCACTTGCATTGGGGTTCACTCCTATCAATCCATATGACTTCAACGAACCCATTGGAAAATCAACTTCCTTACCTTCCCCAATAAATTCAATTTCGGAAACACTGGTTGGGCTTCCTTTCAAAGAAATTTTTCCTTCCATCTTTTTTCCGGACTTCAGCACCACGTAGCCATCCTGCAATTCAGTTTTATTTTTCTTCCACTGATAAGCACCTGCCGGAGATTCATTGGTTTGAGCGAACGCTCCAATCGCACAACTGATAAATAAAAAGAGCAGTGGGAATTTAGTTGTCTTGTTAGTCATAACTCATCCATGTTAGATTAAAACCATTTTCTAAGATACGATCATTATCCAATTTTTCTAAAAACGCTTCTTACGCTCTAAAAAGACGACTTAGAGCCAAAAATTCGATAGGTAATTGGGTGCTACCCATACTGGAGAGATCAGCCACAATCTCTCCTACTACGGAAACAAACTTAAATCCATGGCCACTAAATCCTGCAGCCATAATTACATTCTTGTTCGATCCAGGCACAAAGTCAATGATAAAGTTTTCATCGGGTGTGTTTGTATACAGACAAGTTTTTAAAACACTCATTGATTCATATCCATTGGGCAAAAATTTTGAGATCGATTGAACTATAGTCTGTTCTTCTTCTGCCGATACCTTTCTATCAACCGAATCGGCATGCGTTGGCAACCCCGGATAATGGTGAGCCACTTTCAATCCTTCAGGAGCTCCAAATTTATCGGTAGATAAAATGGGGAATCCATAATACATTCCCGCCTGGGTATGATCATCAATTAACCAGCATGGAAAATTTCCCAACTCAAATTGTTCTTGACCTTTGGGATTCAACCACGCAATCACCTGTCGCGTTACCTGTAAACGAGTTGATAATTCAGGAAGCATTTTACCAGTCCACGCCCCAGCAGTAATCACCAACTTCTTGCATACATATGTACCCTTATTGGTTACAACTTCTATACTTCCTTTGTTTTGTTTCCACGAACGCGTTTGCTCATTCGAATGAATGGTTGCTCCGGCTTTAATTGCTTGTTCAACATAAAGAGTTACCGCTCGCTCAGGAGTAACAAACCCGGCATCGGGCTCAAACAATACTTCATAGTCATCAGGAACTTGAAACTGTGGAAAGCGTTTTTCTAATTCTTGTTTAGAAACAGATTCAATGGGTACATTATATTTCTTTGATGAATGCTTTACACCCTTAATCAATAGCTCGTCAGGCTTGCCTGCGTATAAGAGTCCGGTAGGAAAATAAACTTGTGATCCGGTAATGGCCTCAAGATGTTTCCAGTTATCATAGGCTCTTTCCAATAAGGGAACATAATCGGCATGTTCGAAATAAGCTTTGCGAATGATACGACTTTGTCCAGCATGCGAACCTTGATCATGAGGAATTGAAAATTGTTCTAACCCCAACACGGACTCTCCACGACTTGCCAATTGATAACAGGCTGCGGAGCCCATGGAGCCAACACCAATCACAATTACATCAAATTCATTTGCCATATATAAGTTTTTAGCCTTCTAATTTTTTAACCACATAGGCATTTAGAATGTATAGAGAGCCTCATTCAATAAATTATGAGTAATCCCAATGAGCCTATGTGTCTATGTGGTTATTTCTTAAATAAAAGTCAACCCAACTTTATACTGATCTTCACACTATCCCCAACTTCAAACAAATTACCTGAAACAAAAGCCTTTAGAATATTTCGTTGAAAGAGCACTTCAACTTCATAATGACTTCCAAAATAATTAACAGATACAATCTTGCCTGTGTTTACTTTTGATTTTGACTTCCCAATTGAAATTTGTTCCGGACGGATAATCATTTTGTGGGATGATTTAACTCCTAACCGCTTTAGTAAGACAGGTGATAAGGAAGTGTACTCTCCAAAAAGTCCCGCCACATATTCATTCACAGGCTTCTCATAAATTTCGTGCGGCACGCCATGTTGAATAACTTTTCCCAACTTCATCACAATGATTTCATCGGCCCAAGAAAGCGTGTCTGCCGAATCGTGCGAAACCAGAATGACACTCAGTTTTAGTTTCGTACTGATCTCATCAATAACTGACTTCAATGTATTCTTAAGAACAGGATCTAAGTTTGAATACGGTTCATCCAACAGCAGCAATTTTGGCTTGGCAATTAACAATCGTGCGATGGCAATACGCTGTCTTTCCCCACCTGATAGTTGATCCGTTTTACGGCTTAACAAATGATCGATCCTGCAAATAGAAAAAATTTCAGCAGCCTGTTTTCCTGACATATAGTTAGAATAGCTAAGCACTTGCTCCACACGCAGGAACTTGGGTAAATCGAAATGCTGCGAGAGGTATGCAATCTTTGGATGACCTGGCACTAATTGATGATCGGGTCCCAGTACTTGCTCATTCTGAAATACGACTGTCCCTTCATCAGGCTCAAGGAGGCCACCAATAATTTTAAGCAACGTACTTTTACCTGAACCTGTCTCACCGGCCAAGGCAATCTTCCCATTTCCTGAAAGCGAAAAATCAATGTCTTGAAGAGAAAAATCATCGCCATGTTTTCGGCTCACATGAGATACCGTAAGAAGTTTTTGGTTTTTTGTCATCGATTGCAAGCTAATCCATCACACAGAAATTTCATTGATTCGTGCAAGATAAGATTGGAGGTGTGTGGTTTAAATTCTTACCTCCGTATATTTGCCCCCTTATTTTTGAATCTATGATTTCAGTCGACTCGGTAAGTGTAGAGTTTAGTGGCTCGGTGCTTTTTAGCAACATCACCTTTAACATCAATGAAAATGACCGCATTGCCCTGATGGGTAAAAACGGAGCGGGTAAATCAACGCTTTTAAAAATTCTGGCCGGAGCCTATAAACCAACACGGGGCAAAATTTCGGCTCCTAAAGATGCTGTAATTGCATATTTACCTCAGCATTTACTTACTGAAGATGATTGCACTGTATTTGAGGAAGCTGCCAAAGCCTTTTCAAAAACCTTGAATATGAAAAAGGAAATTGATACATTAAATCATCAATTGGAAACGCGCACCGATTATGAGTCCGATGAGTATTCAAAAATTATTGAACAGGTTTCAGAACTCAGTGAAAAATATTATTCCATTGAAGAAATCAACTTTGATGCAGAAATAGAAAAGACCTTGATGGGAATGGGCTTTCTGCGCAGCGACTTTACACGACCCACCAAAGAGTTTAGCGGGGGCTGGCGCATGCGTATTGAGTTGGTAAAAATTCTTTTGCAAAAGCCCGATTTGATTTTGCTGGATGAACCGACCAACCATTTGGACATTGAATCGGTACAGTGGCTGGAGGATTTTTTAAAGAACAATGCCAAGGCCGTAATTGTAATCAGTCACGATAAAGCATTTGTCGATAACTTAACCAATCGCACCATTGAAATCACAATGGGTAGGATTTATGATTACAAAACAAACTACTCGCATTACCTGCAACTAAGAAAAGAGAGACGAGAACAACAACAAAAGCAATTTGATGATCAGCAAAAAGAGATTGCTGACATTCAAGGTTTCATTGATCGCTTTAAAGGCACGTATTCCAAAACGCTTCAGGTTCAATCGCGCGTAAAGATGCTGGAGAAGATTGAGATTGTGCAGGTGGATGAAGTGGATACCTCTTCCCTGAATTTGAAGTTCCCGCCTGCCCCACGCTCAGGAAACTACCCGGTAATTGTGGAAGGGCTAACCAAGAAGTATGATGAACATGTTGTATTTCAAGATGCTTCATTAACCATTGCACGCGGAGAGAAAGTAGCTTTTGTTGGTAAGAACGGAGAAGGAAAATCAACCATGATTAAAGCGATTATGGGTGAAATCGATTTTGATGGTAAGTTGCAATTAGGACATAATTCGATGATCGGCTACTTCGCGCAAAATGAAGCCGCACGATTGGATGTTGAGTTAACTGTCTTCGAAACCATTGATCAGATTGCATTGGGGGACATCCGCACCAAAATCAAAGACATGTTGGGTGCCTTTATGTTTAGTGGCGATAACATCGATAAGAAAGTGAAAGTGCTTTCGGGTGGCGAAAAGACACGACTGGCTATGTTGAAGTTATTACTTCAACCTGTTAATCTTTTGATTCTCGATGAACCTACCAACCACTTAGATATAAAGACGAAGGATATTCTAAAAGATGCCTTACTGGCCTTTGATGGCACGTTGATTCTCGTTTCTCACGATCGGGATTTTCTGGATGGATTGGCCAACAAAGTTTTTGAATTCGGGAACAAGCGTGTGCGCGAGCATTTTGAAGACATCAACGGCTTCTTGCGAAATAAGAAAATTGAAAACCTGAAGGAAATCGAGCGGTCGGTAAAGGCCTAGATTTCAGTATTCGGATTTCATTGATTAATTTCAATGATGAAATTACTTTGCTTCAGTTTATTACTTATAGCCGCCTCGTGTATGAAATCCCCTACCCAATACGAATATTCAGATGGCAGTGCCAACCGATATGTCATTACAGAAAATACACTCGAATACATTCCGGTTAAGCCTGAAGAAAGTTCCACGGGTATGTATAGTGGTGGCGAACCAAAATTGGTTTCAATTACAAACGATCAATATAAAACAGTTGCTAGTCTTTTTGAAACTGCTTTTGAGAATACAAATGCTCACATGACTGATCGACCGAAGATGAGCGGATTGATTGTGTCTATTACCGGCAACACATCGCAACAGGCAATTCTAAAACCTAATTCCGAGGAAAAGACAAATATTGAGAGCCAGTTGAAGGCAATGCTGAACAACCACTGAGCGCACGGAGAAAAATCACTGAGAATATTTCACCTCTGTGGTTAAAGAAATTACTTCAGTAAGTCGTATCAACTGCAAATCAAGAATTTTTCACCACTGAGCACAGAGCAAGCACAAAGTTTATTGTTTAGAATTTCTCTGTGCCTCTGTGGTTAAAGAATCCATCGTAAAATATAAATCGTAATGTTTCTTACAATTGGGATTGAATAGTGACTGACAATTCGGGCAAATATTATTACTACCCATATATTCATTGATTGTTAACTCGTTGCCACACACACCACAAAGAATTGCCTTCTGATCCCGTTCTACAATTTCCCAGGTTGTAGCCTCATGATCCACATCTTCTGCATGACAGGAATAACATGGATAGTACGTATCACAACACTTAAATTTGATTGCAATTATATCAAGATCAGAATGCCAATGAGAGCATCGGGTTTGATTGTCAATTACTTTGCCTTTGACTAAAAGTCCGCCAATGGTTCGATCGTGAGGAGTTGTATCCATGGAAGTGTTACCTGTTTGGGTCTCATTTTTCTTACAATTACTCAGAAGTATTGTGAAGGAAAGAATTATCAAAAATCTGTAGATACTGATCACAATCTGCTTTTACTTATACACAATCATTTGCCGCCAAAGATTGTCAAATTCTTTTAGGAATGAGCGCACCACTCCGGTTTCTTCGGTGATTAAAATATTTTCATGATTATAGCGCATCGCACTCATTGTCCAATTATAACTACCGGTCAATAGGGATTTATTATCAACAACCATAAACTTGTGATGCATGTGATTGGGTGTTGAGTCCATTTTAATTGAGACTCCTGCCCTTGCAAGTTGCTTTATATCCGAGCCTTCATCCCATGATTTATCATTGTCGGTAATGATTTTAACGTTTACCCCTTTTTTATGCGCAGTAACAATAGCATCCGTAATCCTGTCGTCACTGATCGTAAATACACAGATACCAATTTGATGAATGGCCCCATTAATCCGGTTGATAATGGCATTGCGGCACTCTTCACCCGGGCTAAAAAAAACATCAGCAGCCCCCTGCGAACTAGTTAATAATGCATTGTTGGCTGCCTTAATCCAATCAATGATAAACGAATAATTTTCTGCATTGGCCTTCTCCATGGCCAGGGAATATATTTTACTTCTTAAAAAAGATAATTCATGATCACTTAAAGAATGTTTGCTAACCAATGATTTCAGCTCACCTTTTTCTGCTTTAGAAAAAATCGTGTCTTCTAAACTGCTTTGTAAATGTTGTACGATTAACTCCATTGCTTATAATTTAAAAGCACTCCATCTACTTATCATTTCTTCCATCCGCTTAGATAATGTATCTACTCCGGCCATTGCTTGAGATGTTGGCTTTGCATCTGCATTCTGTAGTAACACCATCAAGAACAACAATTTTTCCTGCAAGCTCACCAGTGTTTCATTTTCTAACGATGTGGCAGAAATACTTCCGTAGAGAACGTCCGGATTATCAGGAAGTCCACTCCCTCTAAAAGCTATTACCTGTTCCTTCTTGCCCTTTGGCCATTTCATTTTTTGATTAGCTAGCTTTTCATCAATCGTTTCCCTGATTTTTTGAAGTTGATTGTAAGCCTGGTAGCACGTAGCAGAATACTTTGTCTGCAGTGTTAGATCAGCTTCAGAGATAGTTACGCGCGGATCAAGTCGCACACTGATTTTCTTCTCTTGCACTTCTCCATCAACAGATAATTTTATAACATACTCACCCGGATGAACAAACGGACCCACCGGACTACTGGCAGTGTTGTGATACACCGCAGCTATTGCATATTGGCGTTGTGCACCCTTTGGCGCTGCATACCTCAAATCCCAAACAAACCTGTGATGACCGGGTTCAGTAGAAATACTTTTTTCGGGTCGTGCCCAATACGTGGGATGTGCCATAGAAAGTGAATCAACAATTTCCAGTTTGTCTTGATTTGAAAACAAAGCAATCGTTTCGCCTTTGCTGTCTGCGATTTCAATTCGCACTTCTTTGGCATTCTTACTTAAGTAATAATCGAGTGCAGCGCCATCGGGCGGATTTTTTCCTGCTGGCTCTTCCGGTGGTAAGGGAGTATCTGAAAACATATTGTGACGAACCCGGGTTGCCATTGCAGGTTGAAACAGAATATCTTTTTTGATATCCATCTTAGCGACCTCGCGTAGCGGACTGATGTTATCTAAAATCCAGATGGAGCGTCCGTGTGTGCCGATCACCAAATCATCGTCATGGATTACTAAATCACGAACCGAAGAAGCCGGCATATTTTGTCGAAGGGACTGCCAGTTCTCGCCATCATCGGCAGAGAAATAAACTTCCCGTTCAGAACCTGCAAATAATAAACCCGGTTGCTTAGGATCTTCGCGAACCACATTGATCGGAGAAATTGGATTTAATCCTTTTGTGATTTCTTTCCATGTTGTTCCACCATTATGGGTTCTGAAAATATGCGGTTTCATATCATCCTTACGAATGGCGTTCACTGCTACATACATTGTATTCACATCAAAATGTCCGCCATCTAACTGTGAGATTTTATCCCAGGAAGGAAGTGCAGGCGGTGTTACATCCTTCCATGTTTTGCCCCCATCTTTGGTAAGATGAACAAGTCCATCATCCGTGCCCGCCCAGATTACATCTTTGTTTAGTTTCGAGCCAGCAAGTGAATAGATCACCGCACGTTGGCGCATGGTTTTCATTTCTTCAGTTTTGAAATCGCCAACACTTGCCGGGATTTCATTTTGCTTGCGCGTTAAATCGGGACTAATAATTTCCCACGCTTGTCCTCCGGTGGTGGTTTTCCATAACACATTCGTTCCTAACAATAAGGCATCAGGATTAGCCGGATGAAATATCAATGGCATCGTTCTTACTTGTCTGTATTGCCCAGATCGAATTGCTTCTGGTGCTACATTTTGTGTTTGTCCAGTTTTCTTATTGAACTTTAACACACGTCCTCCATAAATAAGATCCGGATTTTTAGGATCAGGTGCTACGTACGCATACTCATCGGCACCCACGCCCATCCAATCCCGAAATGAAATTTGCCCGCCATTACCACGACTCGCTATACCAATAGCACCGCTCTCCTGCTGGCCGCCATACACCCAATACGGATATTGATTATCTGTGGCAACGTGATACAATTGTGCGGTAGGTTGGTTGTACCAGGTACTCCAGGTTTTACCTGCATTCACTGTTACAATTGCTCCCTGATCGGCAGCAAATAACATGATGTCTGGTTGTAGTGGATTAATCCAGATGCGATGGTAGTCATCGCCACCGGGTGCACCTTTAAACGAAGTCCAGGTATACCCCCCATCATCCGATCGATACGAAGCAACGTTGGCTGAATACACAACATCGGGATTCTTTGGATGAACCCGAATCTCCGCAAAGTCGCTACCCCTTCCATAAATCCGTCTATCGTTAGTAGTTAACTTCCAACTTTCACCTCCATCATCACTTCTATAAACTCCGCTATTAACTCTCGAATCTACGGTTGCATACAATCGTTGTGGATTGCTTGGCGAAATTCCAACACCAATTCTGCCGAGTCCTTCTTTTGCACCGGGTAACCCTTGTGTTAGTTGTTTCCAGGTGTTGCCACCATCAGTGGATTTATACAGCCCACTATTCGGTCCTGAAAAAGATGCATTTTCCCAAGGGCCTTCCTGATGTTCCCACAGATCCGCATAAATTATTTGTGGATTGGTGGGATCAAACTCTACTTGAATGGCGCCCGTATTATGATTCTTATATAAAACTTTTTTCCAATTCTTTCCGCCATCCGTTGATCTGAAAACACCACGTTCGTCATTGGCACCATAAGGATGCCCAAGTCCGGCAACAAAAACAATGTCAGGATTGGTAGGATGCACAATTAACCGACCTACCTGTTGCACATCGCTCAGGCCAACATGATTCCACGTCTTACCTCCATCAACGGACTTATAGATACCATCACCCACACCTAAGTCGGGTCGATGCAATCCTTCGCCACTTCCCAGATAAATTATTTCAGGACTTGATGGTGACACAGCCAGGTCACCCACCGATCCGGTTGGCGCTGAATCAAAAATAGGATTCCACGTGCGGCCATAATCATTAGTCTTCCATACACCTCCATTATTTACACCCATGAAAAATACATTAGGTTGAGTAGGAATGCCAACAGCAGCAACAGTGCGCCCGGCACGGAAAGGACCAATCAATCTGTATTCAAGATCTTTATATTGATCATGAGAAATTGGCTGCGCATTGCCAAAGAAAGATAAGATGATGAAAAGGCAAATGAGTCTGAAAGTCATAGGGTTAGAATTTGACTTCCATGTTAGCCTTTTAATTAGACAAAATCAATTAGAAAAGTGTAAGTGGTTAGGACCTCACCCCCGGCTCCTCTCCAAAGGAGAAGGGTGAAACTAGTTGTAACTTAAACGCTATCTTATGACATCGAAAGACAACGTATTTAAAGTTATTTTTTCTTAGGCTCACTTAAGATAAACATGCGCATTCGAATGTCCGTCAATGGCCGATCTGCCCTGTCAGTTTTGGTTGTTGCTATTTTGTCCAATACGTCAAATCCTTTTTCCAACTCACCATACACAGTATAGCTGCCATCAAGATGTGGCGTTCCTCCCAACGTTGTGTAGATTTTCTTCTGATCATCATTCAGGGTCATATCCTTAAAATCAGGATTGTTTGATTGTCTTCTTTGAAGAACCGCGCTGTCTAATTCTGATGCACGCCAGGCAGGTCGCTGCACAATATAAAATTGACAATTGCTACTTGCCTTTGCCGGATTGCCATCACGTGCTGCGGCCAATACGCCACGTTTATGATAGATACCCTGTTCCGTTCTAAACTCAGCCGGAATGCGATCACCCGGAGCGCTTCCACTTCCGAGTTGTTGCCCGGGCTGTGCCTTCTTGCTATTTGGATCCCCGCCTTGAATCATAAACTTATTAATAACCCGATGAAAGATAAGGCTGTCGTAAAAGCCTTCTTTAACCTTATTCACAAAGTTATCTCTGTGAAGCGGAGTTTCGTTGTAGAGTTTTACCACCATGTCTCCTTCATCGGTCATGATCAAAATATGGTAAAGTCCATCTTTGGTATTGATTTCTTTGCTGTATTTTTTTATAGCACTCGCTTCAACCCCCGTGGGTTTGCGAAATATTTTTGGACTGCTGCAGGATAAAGCTAGAGTCAAAATCCCAATAGCCAAAGAAACAATTTTCATAAAAATTTATACACAAAAAGTAAATCTTGAGTTTGTTAACGCTTTCAAATTCTCAATTGATTTAACTCCAGCTTGTAGGATTAATATTCTTTGCTGCCCGTAAGATATCTATACGGCTTATCTGACCAATTAGAACACCATTTTCTACTACAGGCATTCTTCTAATGGCTGTATTCAGAAACTCGGTGGCTGCATCTACTACCGTACTGTTAGGAGACATAGTCTTTACCTCGCGGGTCATGTAATCAGAAACGACAGGATCGCTATGCGGCAAGTTATGATAGGCCTGGTCAACAATTATCCTCAGGCAGTCGCGCTCTGAAATAATACCAACAAGCTTTCTATTTTCATCAAGCACCGGGGCGCCTGAAATTCTCTTTTCAATCATAATATCAATAACCTCATTGATCAACTGATCGGGCCGAACTGTAACGAGATTGTGCTGTTGTACCATGTACTTAACAATCGTCTCGTACTTCGGCTGGCCAGCATTCATCTCTTCCTTACTTTTGATATCTGGTTTAAAATTCATGATGATGGGGTTTTAGGTAGTTTATGGTATTAGAAATATAAGCATTCTCATAAAAAATCAAAAGCCTACCGCGCTGGAAGTAAGGAAATTGGCTTTAATGCAGTATTTTGAACCAACCTCTTTGAAAGAATTCTGCTAATTGAGTGGTTAGAATCTGATTAAAAAGTGCCGGAATATTTCAGTAAACTTGTATGAACTATCTTACCTATTGTAAACATGAAATTGAATTTTATCCTACTCATATTTTTTAGTCTTGCTACGCTTGTATCAGAAGCACAACGTCCTGCCTCGGATGGTGTGAAGGCTAAACAAACTGATATAAGTATTCAGCCTATTCTTCATGGCACAGTTGTATTTACCTGGAACAATAAAGTGATTTATGCCGATCCATATGGAGGTGGTAAAGCGTTTGAGGGTATAGCCGCTCCCGATCTTATTTTAATTACAGATATCCATGGCGATCATTTGAATGTCGAAACATTAAAGGCACTTGATCTATCAAAAGCTGTTCTGGTAATTCCCCAGGCTGTTGCCAATCAGTTGCCCGAGGACATGAAAGCAAAGGCAGTAATATTGAACAATGGTGCATCAACTACCCAGCTTGGAATTTCTATTTCTGCCATTCCTATGTACAATTTACCAGAGTCTCCTGATTCGCGCCATACCAAGGGTCGTGGAAACGGATATATCATGAATCTTGGTGGCAAAACAATTTATCTCTCAGGCGATACTTCCGACATTCCTGAAATGCGATCCTTGAAAAATATCGATATCGCTTTTGTTTGTATGAACTTGCCTTTTACTATGGACATCAATCAAGCGGCCAGTGCGGTGTTGGAATTTAAACCAACCATTGTTTACCCTTATCATTATAGAGGTCAGGGTGGTTTAAGTGATGTGGAAGGATTTAAAAAAATTGTGCAGGATGGAAATAAGAAAATTGATGTGAGGGTAAGAAACTGGTACCCCACCTATTAATTCGTAACGTCAAAAAATAAAATAGTCAACTTCTATGATAGAATCAGATTTTGTGAAGGCCAATCCTATGTTATTGGTATTTGTCCCTATCCTTTATACGGTGTGGTCCGATTCCATACTTACACCAAGTGAAGTATCAACACTCGAAGGGCTCATCGATAGTCAATCCTGGTTAACAGAAGCGGAACGAAAATTTTTATCCTCCAAAATTAATCCTGCAAATCCACCTTCCGTGGATGAACTCATGAGTTGGCGAACTGCCATCAGCGAAGTGACCGATAAAGTCAACTCAAAAGAAACATTGGTGAGTTTAGGGATTCGGTTATCAAACCTTCGCAGTAATGGAAATGTAACCACTCATGAAACGCTGATAAAGGCAAGACCCACGTTGGAAAAAATTGAATCAGCATTAGGTGTTATAAGTCAGGAAGCGGGTTACACCTTTCAACCCAATCGCAAAACCATAACTTCGGAACAAACTACTCAACAAAATTTCTCGGTAGCTGAACTTACTAAAATTTTGGATGGCGAACATGCTCAGGTTATCAGAAAAGTAAAAACCCTGATCTCCGATCCTGAATTTCAATATGTGAGCCCCGGTGATCTTGATCTATATCGCGCTCGCGTGTTGCAATGGTGTAAGTTTTTGGCCGATCAGGGATTTGGTTCTATGGCTTATCCAAAAGAATTTGGAGGTAGTGGCGATATGGCTGCCTACTTTGCCATCATGGAAACATTGAGTTACCACGATTTAAGCTTGGTTATAAAATTTGGCGTTCAGTTCGGCTTATGGGGCATGAGTGTTTATTTTTTGGGAACAGAGAAACATCATAAAAAATATTTAAAAGACATTGGCACGTTGGAATTACCCGGTTGCTTTGCTATGACCGAAACCAATCATGGCTCGAATGTAAAGGGAATTGAAACAACCGCTACCTATGATCATGCAACCAAGACAATTAAAATAAATACACCTAATGAGCAAGCACGCAAAGAGTATATAGGCAATGCAGCAGTTCATGGGCAAATGGCTACCGTATTTGCCAAATTAATTATTGACGGAAAAGATTACGGAGTAAGTGCTTTTGTTGTTCCCCTGCGGGATAAAAAAGGAAAGGTTTTACCGGGAGTAAAGATTAAAGATTGTGGACGTAAGATGGGATTGAATGGAGTGGATAATGGGGTGATCTATTTCAATCACGTTATTGTTCCGGTAGAAAATATGCTTGATCGATTTGCATCTGTTAATGCGGATGGAAAATTTGAAAGCCCCATTGCCAGTGACAACCGAAGATTTTTCACTATGCTCGGTACATTAGTGGGCGGGCGCATAGGAATACCACGTTCAGGAAACGCTGCTTCAAAATCCGGATTAACGATTGCCATTCGATATGGTGATAAACGGAGGCAATTTGGCCCTGAAGGTGGAAGTGAAGTTCCCATCTTAAATTACAGAACCCATCAACGAAGGTTAATGCCTTTGCTTGCGAATACGTACGCATTGCATTTTGCACTTCAATATCTTACCAATCGTTTCCTTAACCGAAAAGAAGAAGACATGCAGGAGATTGAGGCGTTGGCTGCCGGACTAAAATCATTTGCCACATGGAATACCACTGCCACATTGCAAGAATGTCGTGAAGCGTGCGGTGGCAAGGGGTATTTGTCTGAGAACCGAATTGAAGTATTAAAGAATGATACGGATGTTTATACAACGTTTGAAGGCGATAATACGGTGCTGATGCAATTGGTAGCTAAAAGCAGACTTACTGAATTTAGGCAAGAGTTTAGTAACATGAACGTGTTTACCATTTTGAATTATCTAACTGATCAGGCAAAAACTACGATTACAGAATTGAATCCGATCATTGTTCGTAAAACAGATGACGAACATTTATTGGATTCAGAATTTCAGTTAGACGCATTCAAATACAGAGAGCGCGATATACTTACTTCCGCAGCCAAGCGAATCAAAAGACACATTGATAGTAGTATGGATTCGTTTGATGCATTTAATGTTTGCCAACAACATTTAGTACAGGTGGGGTTTGCTTACATTGAGCGAATTATTCTGGAAAAATTTATTGAACAAGTAGAAGCCACTAAAGATGCCAGTTGTAAAGCCGTGCTCAAAAAACTATGCGACTTGTTTGCACTTTCGCAGATTGAAAAAAATAAAGGTTGGTATTTGGAACAAGGGTACATGGAAGGTGTAAAAACTAAAGCTATTCGCAAGTTGGTGAACCAGCTTTGCTGGGATATCAGGCAAGACGCTGTGCCACTTACAGATGCGTTTAATATTCCGGATGCGTGTTTGAGCGCTCCAATTGCAGTTAACAACTAAATCATTCAATAACCACACGCACCGACTGTCTCCAAAATCCCTTGCTTACCTGCAAGATGTAAATGCCAGGAGCCACAGATTGCGAAGCTACCGTTGTGCTTGATTGATCCGATTGCAACTGAATTGGAATAACTTGTCCTACTGAATTAATCAGGCGGATATTATCAAGTGTAATATCAAAACCTGTTGAAACTGTAAACGTGCCTGAAGAAGGATTCGGATATACTTTCAATTGAAATTCATTATTCAATTCTACTCGTCTTACAGGAGAATAAGAAAATTCTTTATCGAAGTCGGTTTGTTTTAAGCGATAATAAGAAACTCCACTGAAAGGAAGTCCATCCATTGTTTCATAGTCGGTTCTGAAATTTCTTGTTCCTGCTCCTTTTACAATCGTTACGTCTTGCCATGTTTCTGCGTCTTGCGAGCGTTGGACTATAAAGAAATCGTTATTCAATTCCGAAGCTGTGCTCCATAGTAACTTAACTTCTGATTGTTTCGCAATGGCTTCAAAATTTATCAATTGAATTGGCAGCGGCAAAGCAAAATTGGTGTTACCAATAGTAAACCGATCACCATTCTGAAGATTGACACCAGAAAAAGTTACGATACCTCCGGAGAATGATCCTGAGATCGGTGTAACATCGTTATCGGCAAACCCGTCACCATCCCGGTCAATCAATAATCTTAAATTACTTCCCAGCGCACTTCCAAGTGTTCCATTCATATTAACCGATAGTGATGTTGTGCCAACATCGCCAGCTTCACTAACTCGCCACACTCTATTAATGCGCTCTTGAATGACTACATTATCAACATCGCTGGTATTGCCACCGGCAAAACTCAATCCGTTATGACCCCATAGCAGAAACTCATTATTACCTAAATTATTTGGATTCCACATGCGCACTGCACCGTCTCCTTTCGCATCCTTATGGCTGGATCCATCAGTGGCTTGACCAATGCCGGCCACTTCAAAATCAAAATTACCATTAGCCGGATTGTCCATGGTGTAAAGATCATTCGATGCGAGTGCAAGGTTATATTTAGCTGAAAGATAATTATCGACTATAAGTCGTTGAGCTGTATTTACACGGGTCGTAAAAATAATGAGTTCGGTCACATCGCCTTGAAATCCATTCGATCCTGAAGTATTAGCTCCAATATTAAAACGATGTGTTGCATGGCTTGTGTAGGCAGAAGTACTTGCTCTACTAAGTAATAGTGTTCCATTTCTATACAATTGCTTTCCGGTTGTTGGTTCAGCATCATACGTAAATATGGAATATCCTGTTAAACCCGTAAGGCCTCCTACATCAAGTCTAGCATTATTTCCGCAACAATTTCCAATATCATAATATACTGTACCCGCCCATGGTAAATGATTTGAAAATCTATTAGTCTCCAGAGGATCAGTTAAATAAACACTGCTGGTTTGCGTTGTGTTGTCAGCGCGAGCTACAATAAAAGAAGTAGCTTGGTCATTGACAAAATTTGATGTGGTCAGATTTAATCCGGTTCTCAGTCGGTTTGAACCATTAAAGCTCACTTCACTAAAACCATTTAATGCATTAATTACACGGGTAGGCCGCTGAGCTCCCGTTTCACTAATATTTAATCCTGCAATCCCAGCTGAATTCGCCCAACTATCAACGTTTGATCCCGTAAGGCTAAGGCCGTTGTCCGTTCTAAACCAAAGTTTTAAGGCTGACGTTCCTAACGAACTACCAACTCCGGAAGGTCCAGAATTGCCTGTAATAACTACCCCGGTCCCTACTACCGGAAATCCAGTACATCCACCCCCTGTGCAATTAATCGTAAAGGAAGTGCATATTTGGTTTACCGTAGCAGAGTTTGTATAAGTGATGGCGCTGCCGCCTCCATTTTGAAGGGTGGTGGTACCCGTGCCACACAAGGTAGCATTCGTATGATCGATAATAAAATCATCCGCTGAAGTCGTATTTGTGTTAATGATAGTTGTGCTGTTTCCTGTAATAACAAAGTCATCAAGCGTGCTTAAAGTGGATGAAGCATCCGCTTCCAGATATCCAACATTCACCAGGTAGGAAGACAAGGTAAACGATCCCGTAGATAAAATATGGGTATACCCTGATACCATCATTTCAATTCCTGTAACTGTCAATGTTCCTGCAATAGTAATATCGCCTGTCTGATAAAACATAGCAATGTTAGAAGAGATGAATGGCCCCACATTTCCCAACGCTAATCCATCAGGTGAGCGCCCGCATATTTTGTTATCATCGGTGGCATTTATTGTAATGTTATGTCCTGACCGAATGATAACATTATCTGTTCTGGTAGGCCAAACGCCAACAGGTACTGCCCCACTTGATCCGTCTGCACTGAACGACCATGAAGTATTTAAATCCCACGCTCCCGTTGCCCTTGTGTAAAATGTTTGAACGGATGTTGTCGTAATTCCATTAAAAACTGTTCCAACAATAATGAGCCTTGAATTACCGCCAACCCAGGTTGCTGAAGGATTCTCATTTCCGGCTGTAGTAATTTGTCTTGATGCCATTGCCAAACTTGCGGTACCACCAACAACTTGATCGCTTTCTTCTGTATACGATGCAGCCGCTGTGTGTGTCCTGCTTTGATCGGAAACAGAAGCATAAATAGCAATATCATTGACACCCGCTGCAATATTGCCAGTTGCAATGCTTGACGTATTATTCTGATTATTGCTATTAACCGCAGCAACAGGCGTTGTTTGATCTACATCTTTTAAAGTTAATGCTGTGAACAATTCCGTTGTTGGCCCCGAACTCCAGGTGACTACAAAATTGTATGAGCAACTTCCACGAGCTGCTGAAATACCCGCTTCATTGAGATACCAAATTTCTCCTCGAAGAACACCGCCCCCGCCACCACTCGACTGAGCGCTTGCAAGCGTAAGGGACTGACCACCCCAGGTAATTCCGGAAACTGTTCCTACTGGGGCTCCAGCCTCGTGGCCAACGGCCACAACAATTAATCGATTATTTCCTAAGCCAACCGTATAAGCCGTTTTTGAAGTTGTTACAGAACCGGCAACTACACTCGCCTGGGAAAAAGCATTGAAAAAAAAACCTGTTAACAGTAAAATTAACAAACCCAAACGAAGCCTTACTTGAAATTTAGCCATCACTATAGTATGCACTTTATCTCAAAAATAAGGAAATTGTAACAAAAGATAAATCAATAATCAGTCTTTACAGACTTGTTGAAAGGTAATTTGAATTGATAACTTAAATTTTCATCTTTTGACGCATCCAGCACATCTAATCCATATTTAATTTTTCTAGGATCGTCATACACGAACGTACCAAAGAGACGATCCCAAATGGAAAAAATATTTCCAAAGTTTGTATCTGTCCAGGGCCGTTCAAAGTGATGATGAAATTTATGAACGTTGGGCGTGATGAAAATATAACTTAATGGTTTATCGATCCAGATTGGTAAATAAATATTTGCATGCGTGAAGTACGTGAAGAACACCGTGCAAATTCTATAGAAGAAATAATAACCAGCCGGTGCGCCTGTTACCACTACTGCACCTAATGCAAAAACTTCGCGCATCACAAAATCACCAGGATGATGACGCGTGCCTGATGTTGCGTCTAAATGTGTATCACTGTGATGGATCATGTGAAATTTCCACATCCACTTTACTCGGTGTAATAAATAATGAACTAAATACTGAGCCATTAATTCAAAGATCAGGATACTCAAAAGTAACTCTGCCCAAATTGGCCAATCAATCAAATACGTTAATCCAAACTGATTGGATTCTATCCAAACGAAAACACCTACCGTTACAATTCCAAAAACTACATTGATAATCATAGTGGTGGTTAGAAATACAAAATTAACTCCCGCATGTTTCCATTTTTTATAGTTGAGGGTAAACAGTGGAAAACTGCCCTCTAAAATCCAACACACAAACAGACATATGAAAATCCAAGCTGCACGTTGCCAGGTAGGCATAGTTTCAAAGAAATTCAAAAATGCTTCCATAATTCAATTTCAGATTTATTACTCATTAATCAAATAGCGTTCAATGGGGCGGGTGAGACATGTGGGTCCACCCCCGCCTTTCACGCTGATTTCATTTCCAGTATACTCCCATACGATGCATCCGGCTTGTTCCAATCTATGCTTTGTAATTGGGTTCCCTTTTACCATAACAACTTCGCGCGGTGCGATCGCCAACACGTTACATCCCATAGAGTCCCATTCCGAATCGGGTACTTCCACAAATGAAAATCCTTTGTCTAATAAGGTATTCCGAAATGCGATTGGCATGAGCGGGGAATAAACAACTGCCAAATCCTTATCGACAGGGCTTAACACCGACATTAAATGAAAAACGTCAGTCGGACCTTTATAATGTGGCATGGACGCTACTAATACTTCAATTCCTAATGGCTCTACTAAATTTTCAAGTTGGATTATTCCATTTTCATTTGTGCGATAGGTGTGACCCACTGCAAGAGTTTTGAGATCAATCCAGGCAACATCACCGCCTTCCAACGTACCCGGTGATTTTATCTCGCCTAAAATTTTAATCTTATTTTGTTCAAAGGAAAGTTTTTCAGCAGCAGGTTCATTTTTACGTTGAGCCTTTCCCATGCTACAAAGGATCATTCCAAAATCAGTAGCAATGGAAGCATCGCGACAATACATAGAGTCCATAGTAACATGCGGATTTAAAGGCAAGTATGAAATACTTGCTCCACTCTTTCTTAAAATCTTTTCAAACTCTGTGTACTCTTCAATTGCTTTTGATAAATCCGGTTTACCTAGAAAGTTTAATTCTTTCCATTGACTAGTTACTTGTTGTTCGTTTACAAAAGCTACCTCAGGCTTTTTTATAAAAACCGATTTAAGTCTACCGTATTCGGAGTGAGAGGTTGTTTTCAAGGCGTGGTTTTTCTTGTCATTTGAATCCAGGCGTAAAATGGAAGACCGGCCATCAGCAAAATGAATCCCCAATAAACAATTTCCTCACCCGACCCAATAATCGCCCACATGCTATAGAGAAAGGCTAATACTGAAACAACCAGTTTAAAACTTGTTAACTTTTGTTGCTTGTATTCGAGCATCACCAATGAAATTATAGAAAATAAGTATGGAACCAATACGGTTAGCGTGGTTAACAGAATCATAAATGTAAATGTATCGGCCAGGCTGCGAGTAAAGTTCATGCTCATTAAGATAGAAATCAATATACTGGAAATAACTATTCCCATTACTGGAGTTCCATTTTTACTTTCTTTGGCAAAAATTTTAGGAAATATTTTATCACACGCAGCTGCATAGGGCATTTGACCCTGAATTAAGATCCAACCATTGAGCGCGCCAAATGTTGAGATCACTGCACCCCCCGCTACTAAGTAACGCGCACCTTCGCCCCAGATTGAAGCAGCAGCATCTGCAAAAGGTGCCTGTGAAAGATGGAGTTCACCCGGTGGAATTAACCCCATCACGGCAACAGTACCTAAAAAATAAATTGCAGTTGTTAGCAGGGTACCCATGATGGTAGCACGCGGAATTGTTTTCTCCGGATCTTCAATATTCCCGGAAGGGATAGTAGCACTTTCCAATCCTAAAAAAGCAAAAAGTGTTAACGTGGTCGCACTTGTAATGGCTGACAGATTGGTTTGCGAACTTATGTTGAACGGAGTGAAATGATCCACGTTAAGATAAAAAAGTCCACCTAGTGTAATCACTAGCAAGGGTGCTAGTTTTAAAATTGTAGTGATTACCTGAACAATACCTGCTTCTTTAATTCCTTTCGTATTGATCCACGTTAAGAACCAGATGGCCGCAAGCCCGGTGCCTACTGACAAAAGAGGATTGTTACTTAATGCCGGAACAAAGATGGTTAAATAGCTTACAAAGCCAACGGCTATCGCAGCATTGGTACACCAAACTGAAATCCAATAACCCCAGGCTACGAGGAAACCAGCAAACTCGCCCATACCTTGGCGTGTATAAGCATAAGGTCCACCTGTTGCATTAGGGCTACGTTTACTCAACCAACTGTATACAAGCGCAAGACATAATGCTCCGGCTCCTGAAATCAGCCAACCCACTAAACTAATGCCTCCATAAACCGCTAAGGTTGCCGGCAACATAAACACACCCGAAGCAATCATATTACCAATTACCAAAGATGTGGCAGTCCAGATTCCTATTTTACTTTTATCAGGATGCTCCATGAGATTGTTAATTACGGATAATTAACCAAAAATCATAAGCCAAAATAAAATTTGAAAACTTACCTGCCTATAGACATACTTGCCGTCTTAAGTGTTTTCTCTTTATCGTCCGTCCATGCAAATAGCAATTGATCGCCTGCTTTTGTCATCTGAGGAAACCCGCTGGAACGGGCACCAGATGAATTTGCAATTTCCCAGAGAGAATCTTTTTCGCCATTTCGGTGAATGATCCGAGCCTTTATTGCCGAGCCCTCCATCCAACTTACTACAGCCCTGTCAGCATCCAATAAAACAATATCCACTCTTCCGATTGGTTTCCCTTCATCAATTCGAATAGGCTCTTCAAACGCTTCACCTCCATTTAAAGAAAATGCAACATTCACCTGAGCGGTATCGCTGGCAGCCGTAAACCAAGCTACTGCTACATTGTTATCCATGCTTGAGATGCGTGGTCCATTTACCGGGCAACCTGCAATGTTCCATTCATCGACATGCACAGGTTGTGGAGTTGTCCATTCATTATTTACCAACCGAACAATGGACATGTCGCGGATTTCTTCATCTGATCGGTCGCGGTAAACAACCACCGGGCCATTGGAAGTAATGGTAGCTGTTGTTTGGCAACAGTCGCACGTCTTGTTATCTAATTCCCATTCATTTATTTTTTTTCCTGTCGGATCAATAACCGCGGCACGTAAACTCATCGCACCATGATGCCCGCTGTGATCGCCCGCCATATTCTCCATGCCCTCCATTACGGTGTTTCTTCCATCAAGCCAGGTAACAAAAAAATTATCCCCGTACGGGAGAATGGTTACAAACCCATGCTCAGCTTGCTTCTTGTCATCATGAAGCGTAATTGGATTGTTCCAATTCTTTCCATCAGTTGATGTTACTAGTTTAACATCATAGGCATACGTACTTTCTCCGCTCTTATCCAAAAAATGGGCTACGTAATTTCCATTATGTGTCGTCATCATGGGATAGTCGGCCCAATTAACAAACCACGCATTACCAGAAGCAATCATTGTAGGTTCAGTCCAACCTCCTGTTTCCAATTTCGAAAATTTCAATTGACTAATCCCTTCTTGTTTTTCTACCCACGATAAGAAAACCTGATCTTGTGAATCGGTAAATAAAAATGGCTCTGCACTGCTTAATCCTGCAGGAGAGTTAATGTAAGTAAGCTGTGGCTGTTCCAATGTATTTTTGTCTCCAGAGCAAGCCGTTGCCAATAAGCAAGCAATAGCAATGATGTTTTTATTTTTCATGGTTTACTATTTTTGCAATTAATTCTATGTTCTCAGTTGCCTCCCAATTGCGAAAGCCAGCCTCTGAGAATTCTAATTTACCATCGGCATTAAATATATACGTAGTCGGTAATGCCTGAATATTCAACTCTTCTAAATTATCAATACGTACATAATGAAAATCAAATGAGTGCTTCTTTTTAAACTTTTCAATTTGCTCAGGTTCCTCATTGCTTGCGTAGAGGAAAACTATGTTATCACTCCTGAATTTATCTTGTGCCTTCACCAAGGTAGGCATCTCCTGAATGCATGGCTTACACCACGTTGCCCAAAAATTAATAAATACGGCTTTACCTCTGTATTCAGACAACTCTAAAGGATTACCGTTTATCTCAGTAAGTCTGATACGATTCATCAAATCATTTTGATCATGATTGGACTTACCACAACCCACAAGAATAAAAATCAAACTAAAAATTTGAGCAGCAAGCTTCATACTTCCTTTTATTGAATTGTTTCTTTTACACTTCCGCATTTCAACATGCTGTCACCGAAATAAGGATTCCTAATTTCTTTTTCATTGGATAACCAATATGCACCTTCATTATTATTTGCCATGGGGCAATAATCAAGGTATAGCGAACCTGCTGAAAGTTTACTGCCTTTTACCAGAGTTGACATTTCATTACTAAGTGAAGAAAAAACTTTTCGTTGCGAAGCTAAATCGGTTGATGATACCAATATTGTTGTTAACTCAGATGCTTTCTTACTATTGCTTACTGCTGTTAGCGACTTTTGTAGCTCCATCCCTGCTTTTTTACTTTTCTCTAAATCTGATGCAACCAAAGCATCTTTTAATTGAATGTAATTAACATAGGCTGCATTCAATTCTTTGTCTTGAAAAGCAGGTACCACTTTAGCGAAATCTTTATTAGTGTTCTGCTTTGGGTGGTCGTGTTGGGCGAAGGCTACGAGTGCAGCCAAAGTCATGCAAAGGGTAATTACTATTTTTTTCATGCTGTTATCGTTTAGTGTAATTCTTCTTCTACCGATCCGCAGCTTAGCATCTTATCACCAAAGTAAGGGTTGCGAATAACTGCGTTGTCGCTTAACCAATAGGCTCCTGAATTATTAAATGCCATTGGGCAATATTCGTAGTATGCAGTAGTGCCCCCTAATCCATAAGCCTTAATGGTTTTATATAAATCTTCTGAAAAATTCTTGAATGCTGTCCGCTGTTCTTCAAGGTCAGCTGAGGCTTGAATTGCTTTTAAACTATTTTTTAAGTTTTGCTGATAGGTCATCCAATCATTGTGAGCACCACCTGTTAATAAAGTCATGTCTGCGCCTGCAAGTGCATTCATCACTTTATCAGCTTCTTGTTTTACAACAGCACCGTCCGATGCTACAAACGCATCCTTCATCACCACATACGATGAAAAAATAGCTGCTAGTTGTTGTTGAAACCTGGCATCAACCTTAAATTGGGGAGCAGCAGCTACAGTGGGTTGTTCATCCGCTGCAGCAACGGGTTCATGATCCATCGTGTGTTCTTCTTTCTTTGTGCCACAACTTGTAACTAACACAAGGGTTGCTCCTACTAACATGAATGAGAAAAGTGATTTGATTTTCATAAATATTTGAGTTTATAGTTTGAATTTTTAGTTAATGTTTGTGAATGCTTGCTTGTGGATCAATCCCTTTCTTAAGTACCAGCTCGCTATACAACAAGTAAGAACCCGTTGCAACAACCTTATCTCCTGCCCTAAGACCATCGATAATCTCTACCGATTGAAAATTTTCAATTCCTGTTATAACCATTCGGGGTTCAAATGTATTTTGTTCGGTTTGAATATAGACATGGGTACCTTGCTCATTGCGAATAACAGCATCAACAGGAATCACCAACGAGTGACGAGCAGAATGTTGCAGCAACACTTGCGCAGCCTGCCCGGGTTTAAGGGACAAGGATGGATTGGAAATAGTTGCCCGCATTACCATTACTTGAGATCCAGCTCTTAACTCAGGACTTAAAAAATTAACAGTTGCTTCACGTTGCTGTCGCTCAAGCCCATTAACTTGTACTTTTATCTTATCACCCACTTTAACATAGTTCACTTCCGCAGGGTATAATTCTGCTTCCACCCACAGTTGACATGTGTTTTCAATTTGATAAAGTAAGGTGCCTTCACTTACATACTGTCCCTCCTCCACCTCAATTTTTTTTATAATTCCTGAAGTAGGCGATAAAAAAGTAATGTGAGAATGTAAACTCTCTGTTTCACTTAGGTTGGCAATCTGATCTTTGGTTAATCCGTAAAGCAACAATTTTTTTTCTGCCCCCTTTAATATGGATTCGTAATTACTGGCTTTACCTAATTTTTCATACTGCGCTTTTGCCAGTAGATATTCGCGTTCCAGGATCAATAGGTTTTCGCTATACACTTCATAAAGTGTTTCATCTTTCATCACTTCGCGTCCTACTTCACGGAAATACAACATTTCAATACGCCCGGCAACACGGGCGCTGATTATTTCTGTTAGATTTTCGTTTGCAACAAGTCTTGCATTTACTGGAAGTACCTGCGCAATATCGCCTTCCTTCACCACTTCCGTGGAGATGTTGGCTAACCGGATTTGAGTATCCGATAGCATAAGTGTTGAACTATTTGAAACGCTCATTGCCTGAATGGGTTGGCCCCCTTCCACCATGGCATTTTTCTGCTGAGTGCACCCAATCAATGCGCTTAGTAAAACCAGAATTGAAATACTCTTCATATTAATTAGATGTTTTTACGAAACCTTCACTATCGACTAAAAATTGAGCATTGCCAGCCACTTCATCACCAGATGTAAGTCCCTTAGTAATCTCCACAAAATCATCTGCACGACTTCCCGTTTCAACCTGCTTCGCTTTGAACTGCCCTCGATCCTTAACAAACACAACCTGATTGATACCCAAATCCATAACCGCAGTTTTAGGGAGCCACAAGGACTCTTTCGTTTTAGATTGCACCGTACCTTTTACCAACTGGCCAATCAGTAAATTATCCCCTTTGTAATAGGAATGAATTTGAATAAAATCCTGAGTTTGAGCACTGAAGGGTTCAATAAAATCAATTCTTGCCATACTCTTTTTACCATTGATAAACAATTCAATGGCAGCATCCTTCTTGAGATTGAAAGCCTCCTCCGCAGGAATATTAAATTCAACCCATAGCGAGTTTGAATTAACTACCCTAAAAAGCGTTTGCCCATTACTTACATAGTTACCTTCTCTTAACAAACTACTCTCTGCTGAAATTGGATTTGATTCTGCTGGTTGCTTGAAAGCCGTATTCATTCCCATTCCTTCGGTAGAGCCAGGTGCTGAAGAAGTACTAAGTGGAGCTTGTGGGGCCTCTGAATTTAAAATCAAGTAGCCATCATAAGGACTATATATTGAAAATGTGTTTGATACTTCTTTTCTTTCTTCAAGTTTTTTTATTTGATCTTCCGTTGCACCCAGTAATAAAAGTTTACGCGTAGCCGCTTCAATCAGCGATTTATTCTCAGAATCATTTTGCCAAAGATATACAAGTTCGCGTTGAGCATTTAATAACTCAGGGCTATAGACTTCTGCTATCTTCATTCCCTTGGTGATGCGTTGATAATTATATTTTAGATACACTTTCTCCAATCGTCCGCTAATCCGCGCTGGAATCATATAAATGTTTCGGGTGTCATACGCTACAATTCCCAGCAGCTCTTTAGATAAGATGGCCGATCGGTATTCGCCCTTCACTGTTTTGATAGAAGCGGTTACGGTCTCATTCGGTGACTTGATCAGTTTAGCCAAGTCTTCCGTAATCTTCACTTCTTCTCCTGCTTTCGATTTTCGAACCAGATCCATTCCGCAAACCGGACAAGTTCCGGGTCTGTCAGTTAATACGGTGGGGTGCATGGGGCACGTGTAGGTATCCACATGATTGTGAGTGCTATCCTTAACCGTACAACCATACAGCATCACTAATAATAGAATGAACAATGTATAACTGACAATGTACAGTGAATTTTTAGTGAGCATTGTCAATTGTTCTTTGTCAACTGCAAACTTATCTTTCAATTTCTTTCTCATATTGTACAATCATTGAATAGTAATTCTGCAACTTTTCCAAATATTCTAACTCCGCCATATTCCAGGCTTCCCACCCATCAATCACAATCGGAAGTTGCTCCCGATTCTCTTCGTACGCGAGCATAACAGTTTCGTAATTCTTTCGTAAGGCCGGAATAATTTTAGTCTGATAATTAGCGAGTTGCTGTTGTACTCGCTTTAATTGAGTGGCAATTCCTATCAACATGCCTTTCGTCTCCAATAAGATTCCCTCCTGCTCTTTCTTCATGGCCTCAATTTCATAGTTCATTCCCGCTGACTCTGACTTATACATTTTGGAGGCCCAGGGAACAATGGGAATTGAAACCATAGCCATCAATGAAAACTGCAAGGGCATGTTACCACGGGGCTGCATATGTTCGTAGCGAATTCTAAAGTCGGGCTTAGCTTGTGCTTGCTGTAACAGTTGATTTTGCTGCATTACCTTAATCGAGCGATTGATTTGTTGTACATCACTTCGATTAGTTAACAACGAAGCTGTGTCGTATAACAATTTATTGGCATCAAAAGAAATGCTAATTGTCGTATCAATTTGTAACACTCTTCCAGAGGGGTCATTCATTAGCGCTTTTAATCGGTATCCTTTCTCCTCAATCTCAGACTTCGTTTCCAAAATCATGTTCTGAACTTCATACAATCTGCCTTCTGCTTTGTATATATTTCCTAAACTCCCTTGATTGTATGGATAGCGAACCCGTGCGAGGTTAAGCATCATTTCTACAATGCGCTGATTTTCATTTAACACTTTCAATTTTTTCTCAAGCACCAACCAATCATAATACAATACCTTGGCTTCTGATCGCAAAGCATTATACTGAATAGCACGACCTTGTTCTTCTACACCCGCCCGCGAGTTAAAATATTCCTTTCGTGCACGCAGCTTACCCGGACTCGGAATGTCTTGCTCAATGTTGAACATAAACATTCCTTTATCCCGTTCGTCCATCAACTTCTGACCCGGATACGGATACCAGTAAGGTCCTGCTCCCACCATCGGTGCCATCCAACTGGTTGCGCCTTCTGTGTACGTATTCAATGCCGATACCTTGTGATCGAATTGTTGAAGCATGGGATTTTGCCGATCGATGGTAGCTAAAACGCTGTCCAGAGTTATGACTTGTGCAGAACCTGATAGGCTCATCAGCATTAACAGGCCAATTGACAATTGACAATTGACAATTGACAATTTGTTAGTGAGTGTTTTCATGTACTTCAAGTTTTCCGAATTTTCTTAATTCATATTCCTTCGTCATCAAAAAGATAAGTGGAGTTACCAGTAAAATGTGTGTACTGGAAGTAAGCACTCCACCAATCATCGGTAACACAATAGGTTGCATTACATCACTACCCACCCCGGTAGACCATAGCACAGGTATCAACCCAAAGAGCGCTACCGACACAGTCATAAGTTTTGGGCGCAATCGTTTTGCAGCACCAGCAACTACAAACTCACGTAAGTCGGCTTTTGAAATCGTCTCGCTTGAGTTTCCTTTCAGCTTCACTAATTGGTTCATTGCATCATTCAAATAAATCACCATCACAACCCCTGTCTCAACAGCAATCCCAAAGAGTGCAATAAAACCAACCGCCACTGCCACTGATAGATTTACACCATAGAAGTAAACCATATACGCTCCTCCAATGAGGGCAAAAGGAATTGTTATCAAACTCAGGAACGCTTCGCGAATAGATTTGAACGCGAGATAGAGCGAAATAAAAATAATCAGCAACACGATTGGTAAAATGTAAAGGAGTGTTTGCTTGCCTCGGATCAGGTTTTCATACTGCCCACTCCACTCCAAATAATAGCCATTTGGTAAAACACCCATGTCAGAATTTAATTTCTCAATGGCTTCACTGACGGTGTTTCCCAAATCCCGATCGCGCACATTAAACAGAACAGCTCCGCGCAGCATCGCGTTTTCACTGGTAATCATCGGTGGACCATCTTCAAAATAAATACTGGCCACCGATGAAAGTGGAACAATACCCAGCGCTGAAGTCTTTAAAGGAATTCGTTTCAGTTGCTCAATGCTGTTGCGGTAATCCTGCGCCAACCGGACACTGATGCTAAATCGCTGACGACCTTCAATTGTTTGCCCAATCGGTGAACCACCAATGGCCGATTCAACGATCATGTTCACATCATCCACTGTTAACCCATAGCGACCTAATGCATCGCGGTTTATATCTACGGTCAGATATTTTCCACCGGTAATCGGATCCACATATAAATCCTTTATGCCATGAACATTTTCTAATACTTTCTTCACATGTTGCGATACCGCATAGATGCTATCCAGATTTTGTCCATATACCTTTACACCTACATCCGTACGAATGCCAGTAGCCAACATGTTGATGCGATTGATGATGGGTTGAGTCCAGCCATTTACCACCCCTGGGATTTGCAACTTACCATCCAACTCATTGATTAAATCATTCTTTGTAATGCCCGATCTCCATTGCGATTTTGGTTTTAGTAAGATGATTGTTTCAATCATAGAGATCGGTGCATTGTCGGTAGCGGTGCTGGCGCGACCCGCTTTACCCAATACCTTATCTACTTCCGGTACATCTTTTATAATTTTATCCTGAACCTGCAAAATGCGTTTTATCTCTTCGTTGGAAATATCGGGTAGTGTAACCGGCATAAACAAAATGGACTGCTCATCCAAAGGCGGCATAAACTCACTACCCAAACTGAACAACATAGGAACGCTTATCGCTAACGCAAGAATATTAACCCCGATGGTTGTCTTTCGCCAGTTTAAGCAAGTGCGAATAATAGGTTCATAAATTTTCTCAAGGATGCGGTTAACAGGATTAGTATGCTCGCTTTTAAACTTGCCCTTCATTAAGAATGAAATAACAACGGGAGCGAGTGTTACCACCAACAGGGCATCTACAATCAGAATAAAAGTCTTTGTGTAGGCTAATGGATGGAATAACTTTCCTTCTTGTCCTGTAAGTAAAAACACTGGCAGGAAAGAGGTAATAATAATGACAGTAGAGTAAAATACGCCACGCGATACCTGCTTACTTGATTTCTCAATGATTTCAAGACGCTCCTGCTCCGGTATAGGAATATAATTTTTAGCCATCTTATTTAGTATTGAGTTCTTCAAAACGATGCGACAAGTTCTTATAGGAATTCTCAGCCATGATAATTCCATTATCGACAATCACACCGATCGCCAACGCAATACCTGTGAGCGACATGATGTTGGAAGAAATACCGAACGCGTTCAGAAAAATGAAACTGGCAGCAATGGTGATGGGAATTTGAATAATGATGCTCACTGCACTCCGCCAATGAAACAAGAAGATGATAACCACCAACGACACCACAATCATTTCCTCAATCAAGGTTGTTTTAATGGATGATATAGATTCCTCAATCAGCACACTTCGGTCATACACAATGTTAAACTCCATTCCTTCCGGGAACCCTTTGCCCACTTCCTCCATTTTCTTCTTCACACGGGTAATTACTTCGTCTGCATTTTCGCCATACCGCATCACCACAATGCCGCCCACCACTTCGCCTGTTCCGTTATAATCAAAAATACCAAGTCGTGATTCTCCGGTCATTTGTACCGTAGCCACATCTTTCACCTTTACGGGAACTGTATTGATCGTTTTAACGGGAATATTTTCAATCTCTTCAATGGATTTTAAATAACCCGTTGTCTTTATGATGTAGCCGATGTCATTGATCTCAAACTTGCGTCCTCCCGCTTCGTTGTTGTTGGCACGAACTGCCTGAATGATTTCCGGTACCGATAAGTCATAATAATTTAATCGATTCGGATTAAGCGTAACCTGATACTGTTTTTGAAATCCTCCATACGAAGCAATTTCACTTACCCCTTGCACATTCTGCAAAGCAAACTTTACATACCAATCCTGAATAGCGCGCTGTTCACCTAAATCCATACCAGGCGCGTCCAACGTGTACCATAACACATGACCAACGCCTGTTCCATCAGGACCTAACGTGGGCGTGATTCCTTGGGGCAGCAAACGACTTGCATAATTCAATCGTTCGAGTACGCGTTCACGAGCCCAATAAATATCAGTAGCATCTTCAAAAATTATGTAAACGAAACTCATCCCAAACATGGAGTTTGCACGCACATACTTTACCTGCGGCAGTCCTTGCAGATTGGTAACTAATGGATACGTGATTTGGTCTTCAATAATTTGCGGACTCCGACCCATCCATTCCGTAAAAACGATCACCTGGTTTTCTGACAAGTCCGGAATAGCATCGACCTTGCTGGTCTGTACAGAACGGAAGCCCCAGGCAAATAAACCTGCCGCTACCAGCAGCACCAAAAAACGATTGCGAAGTGAAAAAGAAATTAAATTTTCGATCATAACTAACAGTATCAAGTAACAAGACACACGAGAGCAATGACATCTATCGAAATGATAGAAATGCCAAACCGATTAGTTATGAAATCAGATTAGGAAAGATTGAACCTGAACCGTAATGTCACGGTCAATCAAGGGTGGACTGTATTGGGCAAGATGAGATTCAGTTATTGAGGCAACATGAACTATCAAACTTGAAATAAGTGGAAGTTCAACAACCCAAGAGGACTGTAAAAGCTGTAATGAAGTTACATCCTGTGATTTAAAGTGTTTCCCTTCAAAAGTGATATGATCTTCCGTGCAACAGCTTTTCTTCTTAGCCATTGATTTATGACAAGTAGGAGTTTTTGCTATCTGCTCCATGGCACAAGGCGTTGCCTTTTCAATTACCGAAATGCTTTGAACGTGACCACCACACAAATGCATATTAACTGTGAAGCTGCTCGAAGAAATGAGCACCAGCAGGGATAATAGTGAGCAAAGTATGGTTCTGAATAATTTCACGAATACAAATGTAAAGATTTTTATTTAAATCAATCTGTAGAAGCGATTTACACAGCCTCGCCCCTATACCCTGCCTTTTGTAGCGCTTCTATAACTTTTTCAGTAGGCGCATCAGTATTTACGGTCAGCACTCTGGCCGGATCTTTTAAATCAACTTGCCAATTCTCTTTTCCAGCAACTTCGTTCAAATACGGTGTTACCTTGGCTACACACGCATCACACTTAATATTGGTTTTCAATTTTAATTCACTCATAAAATAAATTATTTAAATTTTAATACTTCTTAATCTTAAACTATTGCTCACTACACTCACCGAACTCAAAGCCATGGCTCCACTCGCAATCATGGGATCTAATAAAAATCCATTGATGGGATATAAAATTCCTGCAGCAATTGGAATAGCAACGATATTAAAGATGAATGCCCAAAACAGATTTTGACGAATGGTTTTAACGGTCTTGCCTGAGAGGTTGAGCGCTCTGGGTATCGACATTAAATCTGATGTGATTAATGTCATCTTGGCCACATCCATGGCAATATCCGAACCTCTGCCCATGGCAATACTTACATCGGCCTGAGCCAACGCTTGCGAATCGTTTATGCCATCGCCCACCATAGCGACTATCTTATTATTAGTCTGCAATTCTTTAATATATGCTGCCTTGTCTGATGGAAGAATTTCTGCTTTGTAATGTTTTAACCCAACCTGATTGGAAACAGCTTTTGCAGTTTGCTCATTATCTCCGGTAAGCATGTACACGTCAATTCCTTTCTGCTGCAGTGCTTTAATAGCTTCCTGAGAGGTCGCTTTAATTTTATCACCGATAGCTATCAATGCAAGTACTCTTTTTTCATTGGCAAAGTAGATCACTGTCTTTGCCTCTGCCTGCCATTTTCCAGCCTTTTCCTTCATGTCACCTGGAATCAAAACATTCTTCTCTATCATGAGCTTTTGGCTTCCAACCAAAAAAGTCTCGTTGTCGATACTGGCACGAACTCCTTTTCCGGTAATACTTTCAAAGCTTGATAATTCATGGTTAGTTGCACCTTCAGCTTTTAATCTTTCTACAACAGCTTGTGCTAAGGGATGTTCTGATTGAAACTCAATCGAGTAAAGTACATCCTTGTATTTAATCAGGGAAGCCTCAGACCAAACAAAATCGGTAACGGTTGGTTTACCCTCTGTAATCGTTCCTGTTTTATCTAACACAACCGCATTCACCTTGTGCGCTAGTTCCAAGCTCTCGGCATCCTTTATAAGAATATTGTTTTGCGCCCCTCGGCCCACGCCTACCATAATAGCCGTTGGCGTTGCTAAACCCAACGCACACGGACAAGCTATTACCAACACCGTAATGGAAGTAAGCAATGCATGTGTGAGCGCGTTCTCGCCCCCGAAAACCATCCAAATAATAAATGTTAAAACGGCTATCCCTATTACAATCGGAACAAAAATTCCGGCCACCTTATCCACTAATTTTTGAACAGGTGCTTTACTTCCCTGAGCTTGTTGAACCATTTTTATAATGTGTGCCAACAACGTGTTGCTGCCTACTTTTACAGCTTCAAATTGGAAACTTCCTTTTTGATTGATCGTTCCCGCAAAAACGTTAGCGCCTTTAGTTTTTTCAACAGCCACCGGCTCGCCTGAGATCATGCTCTCATCCACAAAGGATTGACCTTGAGTTATGACGCCATCAACAGGAATTCTTTCACCGGGTCTAACTAACACAATACTTCCCACCATCACCGAAGAAATTGGTAGCTGCGACTCAACGCCATCTTTAATGATGGTGAGTGTTTTAGGTTGCAAGCCCATTAGTTTTTTGATAGACGAGGAAGTATTTGATTTCGCTTTTTCTTCCAACAGCTTGCCCAATGAGATAAACGCGATAACCACTGCTGCTGCTTCGTAATACACATGTGCATGCAAATTGCGCTGATGCCAAAACTCTGCATTGAACGTATTGAATATACTAAAGGCGTATGCGATGCCCGTTGAAAGTGCCACCAGCGTGTCCATGTTGGCTTTACCATTGCGGGCTTGCTTCCAGGCATGCACAAAAAAGTTACGACCAAAATAAAATACCACCGGCCCGGCCAACACCATGGAGATATAACTTCCATACGGCCAGTCCATAAAAAACATTCCAATAATGACAACGGGGATTGAAAGAACGGATGCCCAAATGGTGCGATTCTTTAATTCCTGATACTGATTGTGTTGAGCTTCTTCCTGAATGGCCTGAGCGTTTTCTTCATCCACAACCAAATCGTACCCAATTGATCGCACGGTGCTTTGTAAATCAATTGGGGTTACAAGACTGCCATCATATTCGACTGAGGCTGTTTGATTAGGATAGTTAACCGATGCTGACTTTACGCCTTTAACTGATTTAAGCATCGACTCCACACTGATTGCACACGCTGCGCATGTCATTTCAAGTACTGGAAAAGTCTGCTCTATTAATTTTGTACCGCTTGAATTCATTGTTATTTTTTTGCCTTATTGATGATACAAAGAACGAGACTACCCGATAAAAGGTGGTTACACAATTCCTGATATGTATTACATAATTTCAGCCTACCGAATCCAGTGGCTTACGTGAGGATGTGATTCTCGATTTCTTGAGTTCGGAAGGTGTAAAGCCTGTAATTTTTTTGAATTGAGCAGAAAGATGCGCCACACTGCTATAGCCAAGTCGATCGGCTATCTCGCTTAGTGTGAGTTCATCATAGAAAAGAAGTTCTTTAACGCGTTCTATTTTTTGATGAATAATGTAATGCTCAAGGGTCACTCCTTCTACCGATGAAAAGAGATTACTCAGGTAGTTATAATCATGATTCAATTCATCTTTCAGAATATCCGACCAATTAAACTTCAAATCAAGCCGTTCGGTGTGATGTATTTTTTGAATGACCCGATTTTTAATCGCCTCAATCAGTCTACCTTTCTTATCATCGATAAGTTCAAAGCCAAGCGCGGTAAGATTGCTTTTCAATTTTACCAGAGTCGACTCTTCCAGTTCAGATTCCAGAGTCACTTCGCCCAGGGCAACTTGTTTAGGGTGAAGCCCCACCTTTTCAAATTCTTGCCTAACCGCAGCCACACAGCGCTGGCAAACCATATTTTTAACAAAGACTGAAGTCATAGTTTCATAAGTACAAATGGTTAACCTATAGGCTACCCGAAAAGTTGCATTTAAAGTTACCATAACTCATGCAAATACTTCTGCTTATTCGCAAAGCCTTTTTAACTTTGCATCCTTTAAAACGTACTATGGCCGAAGAGAAGAGTTTAAACTTTCTAGAAGAAATAATCGATAACGATCTAAAAGCAGGTAAGTATCAAAGTATTACCACGCGTTTTCCTCCCGAACCCAATGGCTACCTTCATCTCGGGCACGCCAAAAGCATCTGCTTGAATTTTGGGCTCGCCATTCGTTTTGGAGGTAAAACCAATCTGCGCTTTGATGACACCAATCCGGTAACAGAAGAAACCGAATATGTAGAAAGTATCAAAAACGATGTGAAGTGGCTGGGCTTTAGCTGGGCCAATGAGTTATATGCGTCCGACTACTTTGAGAAACTTCATGGTTTTGCAGTAAAACTCATAGAGAAAGGACTTGCTTACGTAGATGACAGCAAGAGTGAAGACATCGCGTTACAAAAAGGAACTCCTACCAAAGCGGGTGTAGCGAATGCTTACCGAAGCCGCAGTGTGGAAGAGAATTTAAAACTCTTTGCCGACATGAAAGCCGGGGTTTATAAAGATGGCGAGAAAGTGCTGCGGGCTAAAGTTGATCTGGCAAGTCCAAACATGCACATGCGCGACCCGGTTATCTACCGCGTGAAGCATGCACACCACCACCGCACGGGCGATGCCTGGTGCATTTACCCGATGTATGATTTTGCACACGGACAAAGTGATTCTATTGAGAACATTACTCACAGCATTTGTACGCTCGAGTTTGTGCCGCATCGTGAGTTGTATGATTGGTTTATTAAGAATCTTGAAATCTTTCCTTCCAAACAGTATGAGTTTGCGCGACTGAATGTAACGTACACTGTGATGAGCAAACGTAAGTTGCTTCAGTTGGTCAATGAAAAACATGTTACCGGTTGGGACGATCCGCGGATGCCAACCATCAGTGCCATGCGCAGACGTGGCTACACACCCGAAAGCATTCGCGACTTCTGTGACCGCATTGGAATTGCCAAGCGCGAGAATTTAATCGATATTGGGTTGCTGGAATTTTGTGTGCGTGAACACTTGAACAAAATCGCTACGCGCAGAATGGTAGTTACTGATCCCTTAAAAGTGGTGATCACCAATTATCCTGAAGGAAAATCTGAAATACTAACAAGTGAAAATAATCCGGAAGATCACGATTCAGGTTCGCGCGAAATGCCCTTTAGCAGGGAGTTATATATAGAGCAGGATGACTTTATGGAAGTGCCGCCTAAGAAGTACTTCCGACTAGCGCCTGGCCAAATGGTTCGGTTGAAAAGTGCTTATATAATTAAGTGCGAGGAAGTGATTAAAGACGGCTCCGGTAAAGTAACTGAACTGCATTGCACATACGTTCCGGAAAGTAAAAGTGGATCAGATACTTCCGGCATCAATGTAAAAGGTGTGATTCATTGGGTGAGTGCTGCCCAGGCATTGCCTATTGAGATCCGGCAATATGATCGGTTGTTTAATATTGAAGACTTAAGTGCGGGTGAGGAAGATTTTAAAGTGCACATAAATCCAAATTCACTCACCGTACTAAACACAGTATTTGCAGAACCTTCTTTAAAAGATGCGACTCTTAAGGATCGCTTTCAGTTTATGCGCATTGGTTATTTCTGTTTGGATACAGACTCCACAAAAGATAAACTCGTGTTTAACCGCACCGTTACGCTGCGCGATATGTGGGCGAAGGAGAAGAAGGGGTAATAATCTATTTTGTGTAGAAGAAATGACAAAAAGTTAAGTTTATTTGTGTTGTTGCACAACCGCAAGGACTTGAAATCGAAATCGTCCCGATTTCTCTCTCACTAAAACCATTGAACTAAATCTTTTGGAACGACACTTCTCGTCTCAGACGACTTATGGCACAGCAACGTTTACAACAAAACGACCTGCTGCGAAATTGTCCCCCGTGACCAAACTGTGTTTGAAACATACATTACAAATGTACACTACACCCCGCAATTGCATAAACTTTTTGTTGTGCGTAGTTTTTACTTACTCGTCTCTTCAAAGTCAGTTTTGAATTTTTCAAAAGCACTTTTACTTGCTTCATCAACATCAACTTCCAAATATTGAGTCCTTACGTACTTTAAGAGTTCTTTGAAATCTTTCTTTAAATCAGTCCCCAGTTTGACTAGTTTATTGAAGTCGTCTTGAGATGTTTTATTTGGGAATTCGTCCATGGGCAAGTAATATTTATAATAGACTCCAGAACCGTCCGAGCCATAATGTTGTCCATAGGAAAGAGTTTCGTCCCAATTCTTCATTACTTTGGTAAGCAATTCCAAAAGCTTTTCGTCATACACGTGAAAATTGTTACTCTCAAGAACTGATACAAAGCTGTCTTTAAAATAAAATATTCTACTGTACACTCTGTCTGGCATTTCCTCAATAAAGTGGTCGAATGTCGGAATGTGTATTGTGCTTAATGCCCATTTTAGATTACTGATACTGATTTTTCTTTTTCTCTGCTCTGGTGACTCTGTCTTTTGTTCAGATGGTCGCAAGGGAGATTTTTCAACTATAGCTTTAATTGCTTCTTTTAAGACTTTGGATAATTTGGTCTTTCCGTCTTTGTCTTTTTTATCCTTTACATTAAATGGTGTCGCTCTATGCCTATCAATGTCAAAAGGTAGGTCGCCTGGAAACGTTCCATGATTTTCGTTGAACACTAAAATAATTCTATCCCATCCAACCTCCGCTATCGCATAACCAAGTTCTATTAACACATTTGGATTTGGAGTTCTTTTAAACTCTTTTGGAGCATTGCCATTTGTCGTTGTCAAATCGCACACGAACGCGTCACAAACTGAAATTTTGTCGAAAATACTTTTTGGAATGTTAGGACTTCCAGTTGTATTCCTTGTCGCCTCATCTATATCAATTCGTGTCTCGTCTATTTCATTTTCAATTTCATTTGCCGCGTCTCTTAATGATTGTCTGATTGCGTTAAGATTTGTGTCTTTCGGTAAGTCTGACTGCCAAGAGTAAAATATTGTCTGAACTGGTTTCATGGTCGGTAAAAATTACGCACAACGTTTTGCTATAAGGCGTGCCGGCACACCAAAATAATCAAATTAAATATCAACCGTGCCGGCATGACTTATAGCTTGTGTTAGCCACAGTCAATATTTCCGTCCTGGATAAATTGAAAATATTTCGTTCCTGAAACTTTCATACCAAGTGTCAATATTGAAACTATGTCGCTCGATAACTTCCTCTGATTCCGAAGCCATTAAGAGTCCATAGTTTTGCTGCATTAGAAGTGCAGTTCTATAATCTTTTCCTTCCTTAAGCTCTTCAACTATCTCCCCGACAAGTGCATAGCTCATCGAGAACGGTGTTTTAAAATCTCCACCTTGTATCAGGTCAGTTTTTCTTTTAATTACTGGATGCTCTTTCAATTCTTCTGAAGGAGTCATCTCATTAAATCTGTCAATACATTTTTGGGAAGGAAGTCCGAAGAAGTAATTTGACATGATTGAATTTAGAAGTGCCTTGTCAGCTTTATCCTTTTGTCCTGTTTTATAATAGTTCTCAGCCAACCAATACCACGTATCAGAATATTCACCAAACAGTGAAACGGCTCTTTCTAGCTTTTGAATCGCTTCCTCGCTCTTTCCGTTTTTTGTTAAGACTTTCCCCTTGTTTGTAAGGGAGATAAAAAAGTCGTTGTCATTAAGGTTCATTACGGACGACTCTTGACCACCAGTCTCTTCGAACCAGCCCTTGAAATCCTTGAGATCCTTAAACTCTGCCACCAAAAGACTTTCTTCATGTCTCGATGAACAAACAATAGGAAGATCGTTCTCCTTACCAATTTCCCAATAGAGTCCAAGGTCGTCACCGCCTCCGTCACTAGTCTCGTCAATTGTCAAATATCCTATTGGGGGAAAAAGTCCATGGTTGTTGTTTGAAATTGTAAATCCACTAATGTCTTGAGGAATCTTCATAAATATTGATTGTGGCTAACTATCGAATATATGCACCTAGGTGCATATATATCGCATATATCTTTAGAAAAGGTGCACATAGCCGCCCATT
>JAJNPV010000039.1 GCA_021155195.1 Ohtaekwangia sp. | reverse complement strand
CCATTTCAACACCAGCATCAATCATGTTTTTTAATAAATAAAAGAAATAAGCAGGACCACTACCGCTCAATGCTGTAACAGCATCCAATAAATTTTCATTTTCAAAAAAAACAGTTCTTCCTGTGGTAGATAAAAGATTTTTTATTTCTATAAAATTTAATTGTTCTGTTTGTGATAATGTAGTTGTTGGAGTTATTGTGCTATCAAATAACATTTGTACCGAAGGTCAGTTGTATTTACCATTTTTCACACTTCATACAAACGCAATTAAAAAGCCAAAACTACTATAATACTTGCTATAATCAACACTAACAAAACACTCTTTTCCTGTTTTTACGCACCGAAATTACCAGTTAGGAGCCATGGCAAGTTAAAAAAACAAGTCGCTATTGTTTAATCAAGTGTAAGCAATAAGAATGATTGCTATCATGCAAGTAATATGACAGAAATCATATGGGGATTTGTTGGCTGTGAATATGTTTGTGTCGAAAAAAAGCTTTTGCACAAAATTTTAAAAAACATGAAACAGCTTATCTTTACTCGATTATTTTTCAGTTTATCTATTTTGCTTTTATCTAGTAAAATTAGTTATTCCCAGAATCCTGCTTGTAGCCCAACGACCCCTTATTTTTTGGTTAATTTAACTGGACAGCCTGCTGGTGTTTGGTCTTCGCCAAATATTTCAAGAAATTCACAATGTTGTGGCGCACCTAATAGTGATGCGTGTATCTCCTTTGATGTGATCTTAGATCCTAATTCAGCGGGTATTCAAATTGATATGGTTGGAGCAGATCCAGCAGGTTCATTATTTTATTCAATAGGTTGTGCAGGAAGTTATCCTGGTGGTACTATAAAATGTATTACTGGCGTTGGTCCGCATAGAATTACATTTTGTAAACCTGGAAACAATAAAAATATTTATACCATTACTTCTATTGCAAAACCAACATTTCCACCAGATCAACATGTGAGAATTGGTTGTGTGAAAGAACTAACTACTTTAGGGATTGTAAATAATAGTGCCACTTGGCAATCAATTTTTCCGGGAACATCAGGAGCATATGATTCATATTTAAGCTGCACGAATTGTGCGAGTCCTAATTATACTCCTGCATCAAATGCACCTGCTTATGTTGAATACCGTGTGTGTGGTTTTCCTCAAGCATCTACTTGTGGTTATAATTTTACAGTATGTGATACTGTACGCATTTATAATGATGCTCAACTAACAGGAAGCGTTACTCCTAACCCTGCAACATTCTGTAACATTGGTCCAGGAAGTGGTGTAACACTCACCGCAACTGGAACTGGAGGTTTAGCGCCATATACATACAAATGGAGAAATAGTTCAAATGTAGTAGTAGGAACCAATGCTACTTATTTTGCAACTGCAGCAGGAAATTATACAGTAGAAATTGGTGACGCATTAAACTCTCCAACTTGTCCTTCTTATTTCCAAACAGTAGTTGTTAATGTTGGTCAGCTGCCTATTGTAAATGCAGGATTAGATCAAACACTTTGTGCTTCATCACCTACAGTGAATTTATCAGGAACAGTTCAGAATGCTACTGGTGGTGTTTGGAGCGGTGGCACAGGAACTTTTAATCCAGGGAATACATTCTTAAATACCTTGTATACTCCAAGTGCTGCTGAAATTTTAGCGGGTTCTGTTACACTTACGCTTACCTCTTCGGGTGCAGGCGGTGGCTGTACAAACTCTACAGACCAAGTAACAATAACCTTTTCGCCTATTATTAATGTTACTATTCCACCTGCATCATTAGGTTGTAATGGAAACTCTACTACATTAACAGCAAATGTTACTGGCGGAACAGCTCCTCTAACTTATCAATGGAACAATGGAGCAACGTCTAACTCAATTGTTGCAAGCCAAGGTAATTATACTGTTTTAGTGACTGATATAATTGGTTGTACAGGAACTGGTTCATACAATTTAATTGCTCCAAGCAGTTTAGGTATTTCATTTAACACTACAGATGTAACTGTTAATGGAGGAAGCAATGGAACTGCATCAGTTGTTGTTACTGGAGGAACTGCTCCATATACTTATTTATGGAGCAATGGTGGAACAGGTTCTTCAATTAGCGGACAACCTTATGGATTATATACTGTTACTGTAACAGATGCAAGTGGATGTGTGATTTCTGGAAGTGTTGTTATTAACGAACCACGTTGTGCTGGATTTAATGTAAATGCAAGTTCAACTAATGTAAGTTGTTATGGAAATAATAACGGAACAGGTAATTCAATTGTTGTTGGTGGTACACCACCATATTCTTATTCATGGAATTCAAGTCCAATTCAAACAACAGCCAATGCATCTAACCTGCCTGCGGGTGTTTACACAATAGCTGTTACCGATAGTAATTCTTGTGTACAAACTGCGAATATTGTAATTACAGAACCAACTATTTTGACAAATGTTATGAACCAAGCAAATCCTACTACAATTGGAGGAACAAATGGTTCAGCATCAGCAAACCCTTTTGGAGGAACAGCACCTTATAGCTATTTATGGAATACAGGTGTCACCACATCAGCCATTACAAATGTTGGAGCAGGAATTTACACAGTAACAATCACAGATTTTAACGGTTGTACAAAAGTAGATAGTGTTTTATTAATAGAACCACCATGTAATCACATTGCATTAAGTGTTGTTACAACAAATGTTGCTTGTTTTAGTGGAAGCACTGGTTCAGCATTGGCAATTTTAACCAACGCCACTCCACCCTATACTATTAGCTGGAGCAACGGTCAAGTTGGTCCTACTGCATCCAATTTGCCTGCAGGAAATTATACCGTTACAATCAACGATGCAAATAATTGCTCTTTATTCAGAAATTTTTCAATTACACAGCCGTCTCAATTAAGTTCAGGCTTATCAATTAATCCAATAAGTTGTAATGGAGCAAACGATGCAACAATAGATTTAAATGTTTCGGGCGGTGTTTTTCCTTATAGTTTTAACTGGAACAATGGAGCAACAAGTGAAGATTTAGTAAATATAGGATCAGGAAATATCGTTGTAATAATAACGGATCAAAATGGTTGTAGTGTTAGCTCTTCAACTACAATTACTCAACCAACTGCATTGGCATATTCCTATACTGTACAAAAACCAACTTGTATTTTTGGTTCAGATGGTTCTATTGATTTAACTGTATCCGGAGGAGTATTGCCATATACTTACAATTGGTCAAACACGGCAAGTACTCAGGATGTTTCAGGTATTCAAGCTGGTGGTTATTCAGTTTCATTAAACGATGCAAACGGTTGTACTAACCCAACTCCAATTCTTATATCTGTATTACAACCAGACTCAGTTATTATCTCATCTCATACCGTTGCTTGTTCTACACCTGGCTCAGGAGTATCTCTTGTAACAGTTGTTCCTGCTGGTGGAAACTCTGGTTTATATCAAGTATCATTTGATAATGGAATTACTTATCAAACAGCTGGTGACTATGATGCATTATTACCTAATGGCGCTACTTACAGTGTTTGGGTGAAAGATCATACAGGATGTATTTCTTTAGTAGTTTATACTATAGAAGTTAAACCAAATGTTGTTATTTCAAGCGTGAATTTTGCAAATTGTTTTGCATTAGGAACCACAACTACCAATGTAACAATAACTGTTAGCGGTGGCGATAACGGACCTTACAGCATTTCATACGATGGTGGAGCTACTTATCAAACAGTAGGAACTCTAAGTTTCAACTTAGCTGTAGGAACAAGTTATAGTATTATAGCAAAAGATGCAAGAGGTTGTATTTCTGTAACATATAACATTAGCATACCAACAGTTTTAACTGTTGATGCAACAATAACTTCAAACTATTTTGGTGTAAATGTTTCTTGTAATGGAGCAAGTGATGGTTCTGCATCTTCAACTGTTGTAGGTGGAACAGCACCTTATTCTTACAGCTGGAACTCTACACCAATACAAATCACTTCATTTGCAAACAATCTTTCAGCAGGAACTTATACAGTAACCGTTACCGATGGAAATGGATGTACAAGAACGGATAATATTTCATTAACAGAACCAAGTACTATTACATCAACTGCTGCTATTATCTCAAATTATAACGGACAAAACATTAGTTGTAACGGAGCAAACAATGGAACGGCTTTGGTAACGCCAACAGGTGGTACAGCACCTTATACTTACAGTTGGAACACATCACCTATTCAAACTTCTGTTACTGCTAACGGGTTAGGTGCAAACACTTATACCGCTATTGTTACTGATGTTAATGGATGTTCTTCTACTTCTACAGTTACTTTAACAGAGCCAATTATTTTAAGCTCTACTACTTCTATAATTTCAAATTATAACGGACAAAACATTAGTTGTAATGGAGCAAATGATGGTTCTGCTTTAGCTAGTGTTACTGGTGGTACTCCTCCTTATTCTTACAGCTGGAGTACATCACCCACACAAATAAGTGCTACTGCAACTAATATAGGAGCTAGTACATATATTGTTAATGTTACTGATGTTAATGGATGTACAACATCAAGTTCAATAGCATTAACTGAGCCTCCTGTTCTTTCATCAAGTGCAATTGCTTCTAGTAACTATAATGGATTTAATATTAGTTGTCATGGATTAAATGACGGAGCAATTGATATGACAACAATTGGTGGAACAAGCCCTTATCAATTTAGTTGGAATAATGGTGGTACTACCGAAGATCTATCAAACTTAACTGCTGGAAATTATTCAGCTACAATTACAGATATAAATGGTTGTTCTACAACTGCAAGCGCAACATTAATTGAAGCAGACTCAGTATTAGCAACCATTAACGTATTAAGTAACTATAATGGTTTTGGAGTTAGTTGTTTTAACTTTGCAGATGGGACTATTGATATTAATGTATCTGGTGGAACAAGCACTTATACTTATCTGTGGAGCAATGGAGCAACTACACAAGATGTTACAAGCTTAATAACTGGTTCATACTTAGTAACGGTATCAGATGCTAACAATTGTACGGATACAATGACAACAGTATTAACCCAACCTACTGCACTAAACATTGTAATTGATAGTATCAGTAATTACAATGGATTTAATGTAAGTTGCTTTAATTCTACAGATGGATTTATTAATTTGACAACAAGTGGTGGTGTTTCACCATATAACTTCTTATGGAACAATAATGCAACAACTGAAGACATCAGCAACATTCCTTACGGAGGTTATTTAATTACATTAAGTGATTTAAATAACTGTGTTTTATTGCTTGATACAACCTTAATCCAACCAACTGACTTAATGGCAATTGCTACTGCTACATCTAGCTTTGGAATATATAACGTTAGTTGTTATGGTTCAACAAATGGAACAGCTGACTTAACTGTCACAGGTGGGTTGACGCCTTATATATATTCATGGTCAACTTCTGAAACAACTGAAGATGTTACTGGTTTAGGAGCTGGAACATATAGTGTAACTGTTACCGATTTAAATGGATGTATCGATTCCACAACGGCAACCATCACTCAACCAGATAGCTTAATTGCAAACATTAATGCGGTTTCAAATTACAATGGATTCTCTATAAGTTGTAATGGAGCATCAAATGGAAGTATTGATGTCGGAGTTAATGGAGGTATGGTACCATACACTTACGCATGGTCAAATGGCTCAAGTACTCAAGATATTCAATTAGTTGGTCCAGGAAATTACACGCTTGTAGTAACTGACTTGAATGGATGTACAGATACAATTAGCGCCACACTAATAGAGCCAACTATTTTAGTTGCAACAATTGATAGTATTTCGAATTACAATGGTTTTGGAGTAAGTTGTAACACTTCTAGTAATGGAAATGTTTTTGCATCTGTTACTGGTGGTGCTGCACCATATATTTACTTATGGAATAATGGAGCTACAACTGAAGATATTTCAAATGTTCCGGCAAATAGTTATGTATTAAATGTTACCGACTTAAACGGATGTTTAACAAACTCTGATACAACATTATTAGCACCTCCAGCACTAACTAATACATTTACTTTTGTAAATCCAGGTTGTAATGGATTATCAAATGGCTCAATTAATGTTACACTTACGGGCGGGGTAACACCATATTCATATAACTGGAACAATGGAGCAACAACTGAAGATTTAGTAAACATTCCAATTGGAACATATTCGTTGGTATACAACGATTTAAACGGATGTTTTGATTCAATTTCTGTTACCCTAATCGAACCTCAAGTACTTAACACAAGTTATATTCATCAAAATATATTTTGCTTTGGAGGCAATAATGGTTTAATTGATTTAAACATCACAGGTGGTACATTACCTTATACTTACTTGTGGTCTAATGGTTCTACAGAACAAGACGTTGACACACTTACTCAAGGAACTTACTTTGTTACGATAACAGATGCGCAGGGTTGTAGTAAAACAGATACCATAGTTGTATCCCAACCAAATGCACTCGTACTAACACTTGATAGTCCAATATTACCAAATGGACATAATATTAGTTTCTACCAAGGTGCCGATGGGTCAATTGACTTAGCAGTAAACGGTGGAACTTTACCATACAGCTATTTGTGGTCAACAACAGAAACAACTGAAGATATAACAGAACTTAATGCTGGACAGTACTCTGTAGTTGTTACCGATGCAAATGGATGTTCTACTGCTGGGCTTATTATTTTAAGTCAGCCTTCAGACTTAACAATGCCTACCGGTATTACTCCAAATGGAGATGGTAAAAACGATAATTTTGTTATTAAAGGAATTGAAGCTTATCCAAATAATGTTTTAACAATCTACAATCGTTGGGGAAATATTGTTTACAAAAGAGCAAAATACTTAAATGAGTGGGCTGGAACTAATATGGGTGGCGAAGAATTGCCCGAAGGTACTTATTTTGCAGTTCTTGAAATTAATGGCAGAGACATTACACTAAATGGATATGTCGAAATCAGAAGAAAATAAAACTATAAATTATAACAAACATGAAAAAATTAGCAATCTCCATTATTATTGTTTTTGTTTCGCTATTTGAAGTAAAAGCGCAACAGGATTTAATGGTAAGTCAATATATGTTTAATGGATTATTACTTAATCCAGCATATTCCGGAAGTCATTCTTACTTTACATCCACACTAATGCACAGAAGTCAGTGGATTAAATTAGAAGGTGCTCCTACTACATCAATTCTATCTATTGATGCCCCTATCAAAAATAAAAATATGGGAATTGGTTTAATCATTTTACATGATAAAATTGGTGTAACCGATCAAACAGACATTTATGCTAACTACGCTTACCAATTAAAATTTGGGAAAGGGAAATTAGCACTGGGAATAAAAGCCGGAGTATCAAGATACTTATTTAACACAGACCAATTAGTCTATTGGGATGCAGGAGATAATGTGTATGATCAGGGAAACAAACAATCGGCATGGCTACCAAAATTTGGTTTTGGAGCGTATTACTTTACTGATAAATGGTTTGCAGGTGTTTCTGTACCAACATTATTAGCATACGATGCTAATTATTCTTTTAGTGTGGATGTAAACAAATCTACTTTTTTGGATAGACATTATTTAGCAACCGGAGGCGTAATTATTAAGCTGAATGATGATTTTAAAATGAAGCCTTCTACACTTATCAAATATGTGGCTGCTGCTCCCGTTCAAGCAGATATTAATCTTAATTTTTTATATAAAGACATGGTTTGGTTAGGTGCTTCATATCGTACAGGAGATGCTGTTTCTGCTATTATCGAATACCAAACAAATTTTAGATTTAGAATTGGGTATAGCTACGACTTTACATTATCAAACATTAGAAGATATTCAAGTGGAACACATGAAATCATGATTGGATACGATTTCGGAAAAAACTTAAGTAACAAAAAGGCAGTCCGTTTTTTCTAATTACCTGAGTTCGATTAATAATTTCTAAACTTAAACATAAAACTAAAAACCAATGAATTTTACCGAAGATAAAATTACCGAATTTTTTATGTAGCCGATGAGTTTTGCAAAGAATTTGAAAAATATTTGTCCACAAAGATAATCGGAAACACACCAATAAAAACCAACAATGACCGTAAGCGAAATTGTAACAAATACAATTTTATTTCATTCAGGATTATTTAGAAATATGAAACATTTTTATTTGAACTATGTTCAAAAGCATTTAACAAAAGAGTTTCCTAATACGGTTTCGTATAATCGATTTACTGAACTAATGCAAAGCTCTTTGTTAACAATGTCAATGTTTTTAAAAGCGTGCTGCTTAGGAGATTGCACTGGCATTTCATACGTTGATTCTACACCGGTAAGGGTTTGCAAAAACAAAGGGATAAAACGCAACAAAGTGTTTAAAGGGATAGCAGAACTGGGTAAATCTTCTATGGGTTTTTTCTTTGGTTTAAGCTTCATTTAATCATTAATGATAAAGGAAAAATTTTAAATTTTGTAATCCTCAAGGCAATCTAGATGATAGATAACCTTTGAAAAATCAAAAATTTGCAGATAAAATTATTGATAAATTATTTGGTGATAAAGGCTATATTTCATCTGAATTAACTCAATTACTTTTTATAGATGGAATTCAACTAATCACAAAGATTAAAAAAACATGAAGGATTGTTTAATGGAAATGAGTGATAAAATATTACTCAGAAAAAGATCGGTGATTGAAAGGTAAATGATGAATTAAAAAATATCTGTCAAATTGAACATTCTAGACACCGCTCATTGGTAATTTTATTTCTAATTTAGTTGCTATGCTTATTGCATACAGCTTCTTTCCTAAAAAGCCTGCCATTAAATTTGAAATTGAGTACACCAATCAAATTGCTTGTTTTTAAATCGAACTCAGGTTAATAATATGCTTCAAATCAATTTTCTATTGAGATAATTCAGTTGCCCTATTTTTTGCTTTTATAATTCCTACTTTTAAATCTTCTCCAACTTTTGATTGTTCAAAATGAGTGAGAGCAGCTTCTGTTGTTCCTCCTTTTGAAGCAACAGCTTTTATTAATTGATCCAATGACTTATTGGCTGTATTTAATAAATGAAAAGAACCGAGCATTGTTTGTTTTACAAGCATGGCAGATGTTGCTTCATCAAATCCCATTTCAACACCAGCATCAATCATGTTTTTTAATAAATAAAAGAAATAAGCAGGACCACTACCGCTCAATGCTGTAACAGCATCCAATAAATTTTCATTTTCAAAAAAAACAGTTCTTCC
>JAJNPV010000036.1 GCA_021155195.1 Ohtaekwangia sp. | reverse complement strand
AATTACAATTCGACAAGTATCTGTGTACCTGTAGATTTCAAATCTTGGACAATTTCTTGTTCGTTCGCCACTACATAAGAAATTCTCGTTAGTATCTTTTCCTTCGCTTAGCAATATGCTTAAATTCAGCGAGTTTTTCTATCTTGTAGGAGGTAAATTATAAAGAATATTATAATCTTACCCCATTGACGTGAAATGGTTTAAAACTATTTAGTTTCTAATTAACAATTACTTTACATGGTATTTCTCAACACACAGGAGTCCTTATAACATTGGCGGTATTTTCACTCTTTCATTCCTTTCGAAACTAACTGAAAACTGCATCACAAAAAAAATCTCCCTTAATTTCTTAAAGGGGGAAAACGAGCAAAGAAAACCAATACGCGAGTACTGATAACGATTTCTCTATCACTTTATCTCGAACCCCACATGTTTTTTGAATGAATGTCGTTCCGTTTGGGATCTCACACCCTCAAAAAAGGCAGTTTCCAACCAAAAAGTTCCCTGTACATGCTTTTACGTAATTATGTTGTCGGTGTTACACATAAGATATTCTTCCACCAGTGATGGTGTATGAATTCAAATGTGAAATGGTTTTTTTTCAAACTAGGCTTTTAAAGAGTTATATTAACCCTCCTACAAGATCCACTTTGATTCTAGATCAAAGCAACAATGTGTGTTCAAATGTTGAATGGTTCACTTTTTAGAAGTGTGCATCAAACGTTAAATATCACAATTCACAGCGTCCTTCATCGCTGAGAGATCCAAGGAATTCATTGTCATAAGCTATATTTTTTCCTTTTTAAAGAAATAACTACTTTCATCTTAGTTACAAATTTTCGATTTATCATTCGCACAACTCTTTTTTTAAAAAATTATATTTTTCGATCATTTTCTTATCAAAAACAGATTGTTAAATAAATTTGGACTTCTTTATTAACTAATTTCCCTTTATTTTTCTATTTTAAACTTTCGAAAAAAATAAATCATAAAAAGAAATAGTTAAAGAGAGAATTTTAATTATCCAAAACCTCAAAATTTTTCATTTTTTATTTGTTATTTTTTAGTATAAATAATCCCTCCGCAGGTTCACCTACGAAGACCTTGTTACGACTTCTCCTTCTTCTAAATTGCAAGATTCGAACAAATTTCTAAAAAGTAATCACTCAAGAGTAAATACTTTGTGGTCTCCATTGCTGGTTCTCACAGACGTCCTCAGTCCAAGGTCCTCATCACAAAATTCAATCAGTAGAAGCGACGGGCGGTGTGTACAAAGAGCAGGGACTTATTCCAGATGCATTAATGATACATCTGTACAAGGCATTCCTTGTTCAAGTGCGATAATTGCAAAACACTATCCCCATCACGAAATAGTTTCTGAGATTTCCTGTAGTTATCTCTAAGTTGGTCTATTGCTAAGTGACCATTTCATTGTAACGCGCGTGCAGCCCAGAATATCTAAGGGCATAACAGACCTGTTATTGTCTTTCTTCCTTTTAATTGTTTCACAAACAAAAAGCGTGCCTCTAAGAAGCTAAGTTTTGGGATTCCGAAGTCATCGAAAAAAGGAAACCCCCTTCCCAATTATATCAGACCCTCCTAAGCTAAATAGCAGGAAAAGGTCTTGTTCGTTATCGGATTTAACCAGACAATTCAAACCACCAACTAAAAACGGCCATGCACCACCTTTCGTATTATCATGAAAGAGCTATCAATCTGTCAATCCTTTTTACGTCTTGTCCTGGTAAGTTTTCCCGAGTTGAGTCAAATTAAGCCGCAGGTTCCACGCCTTGTGGTGCTCTTCCGTCAATTCTTTTAAGTTTCGGTCTTGCGACTATACTACCCCCAGAGTTCGAATATTCTGGATTTCTCGTATAGTGCGTATGAAGTCATAAAATAATGATCACACATCCTAAATCAACATTGTTTACGGTTCAGACTACGATGGTATCTAAGCATCTTCGCGCCCTGAACTTTCGTTCTTGACTAAAAAAAACATCTCAGTGGAGAGCTTTCGCATCAGTTTGTCTTCTCAGGATCATAAAATTTCACCTTTCCCCTGAGAGTACAGGTCACTCATTCTATTTTTTTCTTTCATTACAAATCCAGATTCTTTGAGACCTTGCGATCTCCAGAACTTTATATGACCTGGATTCGTCATATTCTATAATACCATGCTAATATATTCAAAGCTAAAAAGCTTGTTTTGAACACTCTAATTTATTCAAAGTTATTACACTCCAGATAACCAAAGATCTGCGTAAAGACCTCCGGTCCTAAGTCAGCTTTTACACCGTCCTAGGGGCTCTAAAGTTTTTGCTTGCTTTAAGTACAATGTAATCCTCTCTTTTGCAAGATTAAATATACAAAGACTTCATGCCTGTAAAATTGGCTATGAGCTTTTTAACTGCAGCAACATCCAAATTCACACTAAGAGCTGGAATTACCGCGGCTGCTGGCACCAGACTTGCCCTCTTATTGTTGCTCGTTAATGGTTTTAGGT
>JAJNPV010000007.1 GCA_021155195.1 Ohtaekwangia sp. | reverse complement strand
GCGCCAAGTACTTTACGAATGCCAATCTCCTTCGAGCGTTTTTCGGCACTAAAGGTTGCAAGCCCGAACAAACCCAGGCAAGCAATGGTGAGTGACAGTAGGGTGAATGTTCCGAAAATCATTCCGAGTTTCAACTCTGCTCTTGTCAACCTTGGTGTTCTTCACCAACGTTCTTTATTTTATTCTTTTTTCGGGGAAGAACACAGACAAAAGCGAGAGTCAATAAGTTAAGGCTATTTAAGTTCTGAAAGGATTATTTTTTTCTGCTTTAATGTGTTCTTCATTGCTTTTTCCCTTACGATTGGATCATTGCTATGTATTAATTCAAAATATTCAGTTGGTACAACTTGCCATGATAATCCATATTTATCTTTACACCATCCGCAAGAGCCTTCCTCTCCACCATTTTTAGTAAGAGCGTCCCAATAATAATCCGTTTCAGCTTGGTCTTTTGTATTAATAACAAAAGAAACTGCTTCATTAAATTTGAATAGTGGGCCTGCAGCTAATATACTAAACTCCATTCCTGCTATTTCAATTACCGCTGTTTCTATGCCTGCATCGTTTCCACTTTCGTCACTATCAAACTTTCGAAAATCTTTTAGTTTACCGTCTTTAAAAATAGATAAGTAGTAATCTGCTACAGCTTTGGCATCTTTCTCTACCCACAAGTAGGGTGTGATTTTTTGAGTACTCATATTTTTATTTTTAATGGTTGTACTGGAGTCATTTGCACTTACAATTTGATTGATTGCATTGTCAGAGTTATCTGGATGATTTGGATTTGAGCAAGAAATTATCAAACAAAAAGCAATCGATGCAAGAAAAATAAATTTATTCATTTTCTTTAAAAGTTTTTAAGGGTTTTATCAAACGTCATTTGCAAGCATCTCTTTATCGCTTTGAAATATGGCCAGCACCCACTCAGGTGGTGTTTTACTTAAGTTTGTGACTCCAATATTTTGTAATATCTCCATCAAAATCTGAGGTTTATCTTTTCTCCAAATCAATGCTCGTGTAATACCTATGGCTTTTATCTCTCCTTCTTGCTCGAATTTGTGCACGTTATAAACCCATTTATCGTCCCACCCTGCAGTCGTAAGCCTGACGCTAAACTTCGTCCATAATTTTAATGGCTTTCTGTAAACAATTTTTTGAGAGCCCAGTGTCGGAGCAAGGCCTTTTAGTAGAATTTCATTATATAGTTTTGAACGAGCAATAAGTTCCCAACGTATAAAGTCCATATAGGTAGCATATTTGAATGCTGTCATTACCCGTAATCCATCACAATCAAAAAGGCGAACACTAAAGGTTCTTGTCAGTTCATTCTCGATATCAACCTGCTTTTGAAAATTTCTGGCAACTAGAATTCTAATAATACGATACCAATAATAGAACATATAGTTTTTCTCTTTAGAACTTCTAAATTGTCTTCAAGCGTGAAGCACTATATTAGATATAGGAACATATGTTCCTGTATCTAATTCCTACCAAGATACAGACCCGATCTAAAAGTTCAAGGTTAGGATTGAGGATTAATTTGTTTTATAACTGTTACGAGTCTCTGTTCCTCACTATTTTAACAATGCGGTTATATATGATCTCCGCTAAATTCCAGTCATAGCCATCAAAGTTGGTTGTATTATTAAATTGAATAATCACCGTGTCGATGTCTTTGTGGTATTCTGCCATACTTTGATAGCCCACAAGCAGACCTGTATGGTTGTACTCGTAAATGGAGGAATAGATTTCCTGTTCGCCATCCTTAAATACGGAACCATCATTTAGCGCCCGGAGGAATATGCCCACATCCTCTGCGGTAGCCAGCATTAACCCTGTATCTTCAGTTTTAAAATCTTTATCAACCCCCACGTAATAGCCACTCATTACATCTTCTATATTCACTTCGTGCAGCGAACCAAAAGTATTTTTCAACCCCAGAGGTATCAAAATTTCTTCCTTGATATATTGCTGATGAGGATACCCCAACACGTTATCAATCAGGTCAGAGATCAACATGTAGTTCGTATTTGAATACCCATAATCTTCACCGGGTTCAAAGTCGGCCGGTAAATCCAGCGCATACTCCAGTGTCTCTTGTTTATTCTTTGGTGGTTTTGTCCAGTAATCAGGATGGTCTACAAAATTGGGAATGCCACTTCTATGCTGCACCATCATTCGCAACGTGATCCGTTCTGCATTTTCAATTCTTCCTGCCAGTGCAGGAAAGTATTCAGCAAGGGTTTTATCCAACGACAAACGATTGGCCTTAACTAATTTTGCGGTTGCGACAGCCACATACAATTTGGTAATACTGGCAATCTTGAATAAAGCTTGTGGGTAGGCAGGGATTTTATTTTTCCGATCATGCCAGCCAGCCGCATAAAACTCTGCTGGTTTGCCAGCCTGATCCACGTACACAATCATGCCATCAAAACCATGACCAATGCCTTCCTCTAACTGCTCTTGAACAGTATCGGGGAGTGGTAATATCCAGGCCTTTACCAGAATCCAGGGAACAAAATACAGCGAGCCTATGCTTGCAAGAATAAAAACAATTCTGAGTATTGGTTTTGTTAGCTTCTTCATCGTGTAATTTTTCTAAGATGACTTTTCAGTTTTAACTAGAAGCCATACAGCCAATGACATTTCTCCTACTATACTGGGTATGGCTACAAGAGCCAAAAAAACAGAAGCATACTGCTTGTAATCCGGTAACACAAAGTGGGCGGTTGTGTCAATCGCATACATACACCCCGCCAGCATCAAAAACCAGGTTATCCATTTAGGATGAGTCAGGATTTTTCCCAACAAGATGAGATGAAATCCAAAAAAGAAAAGCCCGATAAGCCAAATGGTATTAAAAGTGTTTACCTGATTTAAAATTTCTTCACCGGTGCTCAAGGTCAACGTTTCAACAAGAGCAAATACTGCCACGGCCATGATAGCGGCATGCATCATTCTAAATAACATACTCAATGCAGACAATGCATGAGTCTTGTATAATTCATACAAGGCCCATGCCACCACTACATCAAATACTACGGTGATTATAAACGCCATAATTCCCCATCGTACCATCAGGTGGTTCTCTTGTATTGTTGGTAGTGGATTTTGAAGAATTGCTTCAATAACAAAAAAATTGGCGAATATCGCTGCGAAGAAAATGATCAGGTAACTCACACCTGCCCATACGGAAAGTGTTCTTGATTTCATAGCGTTGCTTGGTTAAAGGTTAATAAAGAATGTATTGATCGATGGCTTCGTTTCACTCTATAAATTTTGTGTAACACATTATGAACAAAGGAGGGCTTGTAAATGGCGATTGCCATGATTAACGACACTCCAGAAAATAATAACTACGCAGAGCAGCTAAGTAAATGAAACTATCTCAAAAGTAGTATCTTCATGTTTCAAAACAAAAGTATTCAACTATTCCATGAATCAACAAGCTATAAACTCCGGAAATGAAAAACACAGCCGTTGGGTAAAGGTTAGTCATTGGATTGTTACACTTAGTTTTTTCGCCTTGATCTTTACCGGATCGGAGATGACGATGGTGCATCCGCGCTTTTATTGGGGCGAAGTGGGAAATGACCTCACACCGGCCTTGTTCGAGTTGCCCGTGAGCAGAAATTATAAACACGGTGGTTGGGAAGAAAGTATTCCCTTTAGTGAAGTTGCTGGAGCACCAGTGAGCGCTGCACGTACCTATGACATTTTTAATCAGAATGGTTGGGGACGAAGCCTTCATTTTTTAGCAGGCTGGTTCTTACTAATACCCGGTTTAATTTATTTCATAGTAGGAATTTTCACAGGACACTTTCGCAACCATGTATGGCCTCGTGCCAAAGAGTTTTCGTTGCGTCTGTTTTGGAGAGACATTGTTAATCATGTGCGAATGCAAATTCCTCCTGCGACAAGCGGTCCACATTATGGTCTCTTGCAAAAAATAAGTTATGTAGGTGTGATCTTCTTTCTTATGCCTGTGATAGTAATGACGGGCATGACCATGTCTCCGGCTATTACAGCCGCGTACCCGTTTCTATTGAAGCTATTCTTTGGTGCTCAATCAGCGCGTACCATTCATTTCTTTGCTTCTATCGCATTGGTACTTTTTCTGATCGTACATGTTGTAATGATCATCAAATCGGGATTCAAAAAACAAATTCAGGCCATGACTATTGGAAAATAATATGGAAAAGAAAAAAATTATTACCAGGCGTAAGGCCATCATCACCGGATTAACCTCACTAGGTGGTTTGATACTGGCAAGTTGTTCGAGACCTTTGCCCCCAACCTATAACAACATTTTACGCATGGGCGACAATCTTACTTATGTTGCACATCGTGCATTGTTGCCTGGCCAGTCGCTGGCAAAGGAATATAGTTATTCTGATATCTCTTCTTTTCCGGCTACAGGCACCACAAACCCTGCTGATTCCTCGAAAGAAACCTTCAATGAAACATATGAACGGCATTTCAAAAATGGTTTTGCTGAATGGTCGTTGCCCATTGAAGGAAGTGTTTCAAAACCCGGGGCCTACTCGTTGGCCGATCTTCAAAAATTTTCATCTCATTCTCATATCACGCGACATACCTGCGAAGAGGGCTGGACAGCCATTGCAAAATGGACAGGTGTGCCGTTAAGTACTATTTTAAAGAGCGTAGGAATTTTACCGAGCGCGCGTTTTGTAAATTTCTATTCATACGATGGCTGGATTGATAGCATTGATTTACTGGATGCGTTTCACCCGCAAACCATCCTTGCTTATGGTATGAACGATCGGGCTCTGGCCGTTCAACATGGTGCACCTTTGCGTTTGCGTGTTGAAAACCAAATTGGCTATAAGAGCATGAAGTACTTAGAGAAAATTGTTGTCACCGATGAATTTGTGGATACCGGTGATATTGGTTGGGCATGGTATGTAGGGATGTAAGCCCCTGCGCTGCCTCGCTATAATGCCTTGCTAACGATAGTGCATTACTTTGTCATACAGATTTTTTAATTGAGTGTCACCGAAACCATAAATGCTTTCTCGATTCCAAAATTCCTTAAAAACTTTATTAAAATCAGTAGAACCATTATTTATAATGTCTTCAATAACTTTTTCAGGTCTTCCCTTTGTGCCTTCCTTCGGAAAGCGGTCAACGTGTGCCTGTACTACTTCTTGAAGATACGGAAAAGCCAGAGATTGACGCTTTGAGAGAATTGTTAACGCTTCAAGATTGCCGCTTTTGTAAGCTTTCCATAACTCGTTCCCAAAATCTATGTCAGCATCACCTAAAGGAATTCTATCTTTATAGCAAACGGTAAGTTCATTTGAGTTTGCTCGTCCAAAACCATTCCAAAATTGGTTGTTGGTTTTGTCTAAAAAAGAACTATAAACAGCAAATACTTTTTTCTTTAATGGCAACTCCTTTATAATTGAAATAACAAACCACATGTTTACTTGACAAAACAAGTCGTATTCAAACCAAAGATTAAACTCTGAGTTATCAGGCGCATTTATTATTTTTTGAAATTCTTTTACAACAGAATTGTTGTATTCAGTTTCTGATATTCTCATATAATTGGCCCTTGATTGCCAAAAGTCATGGAGGTTATCGCCTGATAATTCCCCGTCAATAAGGCCTTCTCTCATAACAATAACCTCCCCCGCAATATTTGCGTCTGAAAAACTATAAGCAAGTGAGTCACCGTTTAAAATATTGTACACCATACCAGTAAGGGTTTTTGCATAAAGGCTAACGCCATATATGAACTATGTTCCTATACTTCTAATCATATCCAAGTTACATCGGAGGTTTAAAAATTCAATACAGGCAGATTCATTAATAATCTATTGGACTTGTTTGTAATCAAACTTTTTGAAGCTCCAGATCATAATAAAAATCCCGATTCCGATTAATGGTAAACTAAGTACCTGTCCCATATTCAGTAGCATAGTATCTTCAAAGGCAACCTGGTTTTCTTTTAAGAATTCCATCAGGAATCTTTGAGCAAAGATTAATGAGAACCCAAGGCCAAATAGAAAGCCTTTATGATTTTGGAACCTTCTCGATTTCCATAATAGAAACAAAGCTAAAGAAATTATTAAGTAGAATATGGCTTCATAGATTTGTGCCGGGTGCCTCGGAACCTGATCGATTTTTGTAAACACAAATGCCCACGGTACCTGAGTGGGTATGCCAATGATTTCAGAATTCATCAAATTACCGAATCGTATAAAAAATCCGAGCAATGATGCGGCAATGGTAAGTCTATCCAGTGTCCACAAGATATCCTTTTTATATCTTTTAGTATACAAGTATAAGGCAACCAAAGCACCTAACACTCCCCCATGACTTGCCAATCCTGTAAGTCCTGTAAATTGAAATGTTGGCTCAAGCCGAATGGGTAGTATTTCAATCGGATTATGCAGATAGTAAAAAGGATCATAAAAAAGAATGTGTCCGAGGCGAGCTCCTACAATAGCTCCCAGTGCTACATAGATGGTGAGTTTATCAAGATCAGCTAGGGAAAGACCCTCCTGCTTATAAATTTTTAACATCACCTGATACCCCAGCATCATGCCAATTGCCCAGCAGAGGCCATACCATCTTAAAAATTCTACATCAGCAAAGAGTCTTGGATCGATGTCCCAAAGTATATAAGAAATCATCCTCCCTGACACGAAAAAGTTAGCATGATAAACATGATCGTGTTTATCAGCAATATGGGTAATCTTCCTGTTGCCTGCTGATCAGCCCGCTCGATTATAGATAAGATTTCGCTATGATCCATCGGTTGCATAGAATGAAAGAGAACAAGTTGTCTCCATGCGGGTTTAAGGTTATCTAAGTTCATGGCAGTGATTTTTGAATTTGGCTTTTAATTCTGACTTCACTCTATTCAATCTGGTGCTAACGTTAGTAGGCGTTATACTTAACATCTGGGAAATTTCTTTGTTTTTGTACCCTTCTAAATATAAAATGACGATTGCCTTATCTATATCTTTTAAGGACTGTATGACAAGAGCCAGAAGTTCCCTGTCACCATCAACCATTGCGATCGGTTTAATTAAGTCCAAGGCTAACGATTCAGTCATAATCTTGTTTCTATCTTTTCTTGCTTTGGCGAGCAAAGTGTTAAGGCTTACTCTGTAAACCCAGGTACTGATTTCTGAGTCTCCCCGAAACGTATCAAAGGATTTCCAAAGTTGCAGGACGATATCCTGGAAAGCATCTTTTTGATCATCGTGACTGGTATAGTAGGCTTTACAAAGACTCTTAACAATCCCTTGATTACTATTGATGATTCGAATAAAGTTTTGCTTTTGCAATTCCAATTGAGCGATCTTTATTCTATTAGTAGCATAATTTTAAGAATTGTCACACGAGTAAACGATTTTTTTCAGAAAGGTTTCCATAATCTGTCAGACCTTCTTTGCACGCAAAGTAAGGTCGGGTTCATGAACCGTCAACGAAATAACGCTGCCTTTTTGCAACTCAAATGAAATCTCAACGGAAGTGATTCCATTATAAGTAAATATGTTTTCTGATTTTCTAAATAACCCACCACCAAACTTACCAAGTTTGCCTAACGAAAGCATTTTTCTCATGTTCAGCTTTACGCTGAAGCCATCTTCGGCACCATCCCCATACATGTAATCACCCAGGTACTTCTGCATTTCACCTTCTTCCATTTTCAGATTTGTTACCTGAACATCCGCATTTCCCAAACCTTCCAGGTAACTAAGAAGTTTGTTCGAATCTCTTTTTTGTTGTTCTGAAGAGGTTTCGGATTGCATTCCATTTTTTACATGTTGTAATAATGTGATTCCATGTGGCCCCATAATAGATTGAACACCGGGTGTAGTCTCAATCATCGATTTTACGGTATCGTAAGAACCCAGCATCGCATACGTAAAAATATCAGGTCGTGCCCCTTTGCTCATTAAAAACTCTGCAATATCTCTCCGGCCAACATGTGAAGCTGCGCCCAGTGCAGTCTCCCAATCGCCAAAGGCCCAATCCCATGTGGCACGCGCTAACTCGGGTCGTTTATTTACCAGTTCTTTAACCCGATCGAGATTGAAATGGGAAGCGCCAACTACTTCAGCAACAATCTTATCATCAATGCATGGATAGCGATGAAAGAGATCTTCATTAACAGGATTATCAACCCCACATACTTCTTTTAAAAACCCAATGTTGGGAATAGAAACCGCAAGCATTCCAAAGATTGAACTTTTAACTGCCACTCTGCGCGAAATTGAAGTTATGTCTTTCATAGGTAAGTTGTTAGTAACAAATCGTTAAACGGCTATCCTAACTCTGAGTCTTACGATTTAGAAATTATTTTTCAATCGAAGTTCGTATGAACAACTACCACCTACATAATGGGTGACTATTTTTTTTGATTTGGAATTGTTATTTCAAAGGTTGTGGATTCATGAAGTACCGACTCCACCTTGATCGTCCCTCTCAATCTATCCATAGTTTCTTTAACAATGTATAACCCTAATCCGGCCCCTACTGAGTCTTCGGAAGCCCGATAAAACATATTGAAAATATGTTGAAGATGATTCTTATCAATTCCAACTCCATTATCTGAAAATTTGATGACTGCCTTTTCTGGCGAAACGCAAACATGCACTGCAACAAAGGATGCCATTTTCTTATAATCCTGATACTTTATTGAGTTAGAGAGCAAATTGTTGAACAAAACCCCCAGTCGATGGACATCTGAATAAAATGGTTCTGAGTTTTCTACGTTCACAGTTACATGTAATCGCTCGGCCCCGGGAGTCATTCGCAAGTCAGAAATCGAATCGTCAATTAGTTCTTGAAAATTAATTTCCCTCACCTGAACTTCTTTCCTTGCATTTTGTGAATAATCCAAGATATCCTTTATGAACCCATCTAGTCTGCTAATGCTATTGCGCATCATTTCTAAGTAGGTCTGGTGGTTGGGAGTTGGAGATTCCATTTCCGCCACATTAATAAGTCCTAAAATAGTTGCCAATGGAGCCCGTAAATCATGCGAAACACTGTAAACAAAATGGTCAAGTTCCCTATTGGTTTTTTGAAGTTCTTCAAATTGTTTTTTCAATTTGATTTCTGTCTGCTTAATTTCATCAACATTTGTCCAGTTAACGATTATCCCAAAGATATCCCCGGCATCATCATACGCAGGCATAACTACCACCAACCACCAACTGCTCAATCCTGTGAGCGAGTTCGTTATTAAAAATTCTGTTTGATTTGACTCGCCCTGTAATGCATCGGCAAGAAATTTTTGAATGGTAGTTTTCGTTTCCGGATATAGTAGATCAACAAAAACATCTCCTTCTCTAAGGGTTCTTCCATTCGCATTTTGAGTAAGTTTTTCTGCCGCCTGATTAAAGTCCAATACTTTGAGATCTCTCCCCAGCATCACGCTGGCATCGGGTGTGCTACGAAAAAAAGCGCGAATCTTATTTTCTGAACTTCGCAATTGATCTTCCGCTTTCTTGCGATCAGAAATATCAATTCCCACTCCTATCAGGCAATCCTGATTCTCGTACCTGATTTTCCAACCATTGAAATAATACGGAATTTTTGTTTTGTCTTTTAATAAAAAATTCGCCTCAACTTCGGCATATCCTTTTATAAATACATTATTAATTTGCGAAGCAACCAAATCCCTTTCCGTACCTTCAAAAAATTGTAATGGGTTCATGGAAGAAACTTCTTCCGTAGTATAGCCTGTAACAGTTTCAAAATTAGTATTCCATCTTAAAAATTTGCCGGCCTTGTTATACAAATAGAAAACACCGGGCAAACTATTGATGAAGGTATTAACAAGTTCCCTCTCTTTAATAATTTGCCTTTCGGCCTTCTTCTGTTCAGTAATATCTTTTACTGTTCCCTCAAAATATTTGATTTCACCTTTTTCATTATACACACACTTAACCGTAGTAAGAACCCAAATGACTTCCCTGTTATTCTTAACCGTTTCTATCTCATATCCAATCACTTTCCCCTCTCGCCTCAGCAAATCCATAACTTCTAATCGTGCGGTGGGATTTAAATACAACTGTGCACCAATGTCGGTAACGGAAGTAATCAACTCTTCGGGTGTGTTATACCCAAAGATTTTTGCCATGGCCGGGTTTGCTGTTATGAATTTACCTTCAGGCGTAGTTTGATAAATTCCATCGGGTGCATTCTCGAAAATACCGCGATACTTTTCTTCCGTTTCGCGAAGCAAATCTTCATTTCTTTTTCGTTTGGTACTATCGCGCGCCACACCCAGCAAGGAAACAATCTCCCCGTTGGTATTGCGAAAAGGCACAACATTAGTTTCAATCCAACGCTTAGAGCCTTTTAAACTTGTAATTTGAAATTCGAGTGAACCCGCTACTCCGTTAAAGACATCGCGGGTAAGATTAGCAAATGCTTCTTTGTAGCTTGGATCAACTAATTCCAAAACCGATTTGCCCAGCAAATCACTAATGTTTTCAGCTTCAATCATGGCAAGTCCTGCAGGATTCATATCCAGCAATTCACAATTAGGGCCTAATAGCTTAATGCATTCAGGCTCTGTCTGAATAATCGTGTGTAATCTATTTTCGCTTTCTGCTAATTTCAACTCAGCAATCCGCTGTAGCGTAATATCAAGTATCGTTCCTTCAAACTTAATAGGCCTCCCTGCATGATCTCTAATACAACGTGTAGTTGGAAGTAAAAATCGGAGTGGTAATTTATCCGGATTGGTGCGTATAACTATCATTTCAGGCTCTATCCCCTGTTGCATTTTTAATGCACCATCCATAACCTTATCCCGATCCTGAGGATGAATAAGTTTTAAATACTCATCAAATTCAGGAATGATATTCGTTTTAACCCCAAACATGCTAAACAATTGCTTCGACCAATAACGCTTGCCAGTACCCACTTCCAATTGCCAACTTCCCAACCCAGCCTGTTCTTCGGCACGTTCTAAATTTTCTTTGCTTTCCAGCAGAACTTTGGCGTGGTTCTTTATATCTAAATTCCTGAGTCTCAAGTCAAGCAGATTAACTACCTGTTTTGCCAGGATTTTTAAACTCTTTCGTTGGTCATCACTTATCTCCTTTGGCTGTTGGTCTAATACACACAAGGTGCCCAGCTTGTAACCTTCGTCTGTAATAAGCGGCATGCCTGAATAGAACCTAATGCCAGGATCGCCTGTCACTAATGGATTATCAAAAAAACGATCGTCCACATGCGCATCATACACAGTCATGATATCATCCTGATGAATGGTATGTGCGCAAAAAGATAAATCGCGATGAGTTTCTTTTACATCAATACCAACTTTTGCTTTAAACCATTGGCGGTGTTCATCCACCAAGCTGATCAGCGCTACTGATGTTCCGCACATTTGGGAGGCGAGCTCTACAATGCCGTTAAAATCTATTTCATCTTCGCTATCCAGAATTTGATAGCGATGAAGGGCTTCGAGTCTTGAATTCTCGTTTTCGGGTAGCGGGCTAACTTTCATTCTAACTCTACAAATCACAACCTCAGAATTACTAAACTACTAAAGAATTGGGAGATACAAATCAGGCAAGACTGCAACATGTAATAAAAGGGTAATGTTTTTACCTTGTTTAAAAGCTTTGCAAAAGCAGAACCGCAAATTCTATAGCTATATTCGCCATTATTAATTTTTTGCCATGACCAAATTTATTTATCAACTGTTTTCTTTCTTCTTGTTTCTTCTTGTCTCCTGCACTTCGAAAGAGAAGGGCGTTGATTTTATCGACCCTGAAACCATAGAAAAAGATGCTGATTTTCGAAAGAGCATTTCTTCGGGTCAATTTGTAAAACTAACGGCAGGCAATACTTACTATGAGTATGAAAACAAAAATGCTGACACTTTGTTGGTGATGGTTCATGGATTTTCCGTGCCTGGCTACATCTGGGACTCCACCTATCACGCAGCCGTATCGCGCGGCTATGGTGCTTTGCGGTATGATGTGTATGGTCGCGGCTATTCTGATAATCCGGATGTTGTATATGATGTTGCGCTCTATACATCACAACTTAAGGAATTACTGCAAGCATTGAACATCAACAAAAAGATTAATCTAATGGGGCTCTCCTATGGTGGCCGAACGATCAGTGCCTTTGCCTTTCAATATCCTGATCGCATTCAAAATTTAATTTACGTAGATCCTGCTGGCTTCGAAACAATTACGGAAGCCATCAATTATCCGGTAATGGTTACGGAAGAAGAAATAAAAACCTTTAAGCAAAGTGAAAACTATAGCACCATGGCACAAGGCCAGCTTGGGGATTTTTATGACTCCGCACCTTTCACCGGATGGGACAAAAAATATGAAACGATGATGAAGTTTAAGGGCTTTGTACACGCACTCATCTCCACCCGAAAAAATAGCTCTTCCTTAGAAAATGAACAAAAGCAAATTGCCTTATCGGGAATACCTGTTTATTGTTTTTGGGGTGAGCACGATACCGTTGTAAAGTTAGAAGCGGTGAAAGCTAACCTCAACGATCGCCTTCCAAAGGTTCAATTATTTGTGATCCCAAAAGCCGGGCATCTTCCACACATGGAGCAATCAGGTTTGTTTAACAAAATTTTGTTTGATCAGATAATAAAAGGTCAATCTCAATAACAACTGTAACCACTCGACACCTTTTTTATTCGACTGTAACAGTTTGAGAAAATATTCGAATTCAATAGTTGAAATTAGGATTACTAAACTTTAATAATAACCTATTCGGTCTATGAAAAAATTAGGAACCTTTCTTTTTGCAATCACCCTGTTTGGTGGAGCCTTTTCGCAAAACACATGGACTGCGGAAAAAATAATGCAGTATAAGAATATTACAGGTACTAACATTTCGCCCGATGGTAAGCACATCGCTTATGTTGTCCGGGTCCCTTTCATGGAAGGTGAAAAATCTGAGTACAACGATCAGATTTGGGTTGCAGCCGCGGATGGCTCTTTCGATTTACAATACACACGCGGGGAAAAATCTTCTTCGGCACCTCAGTTTTCACCCGATGGAAAACAGATTGCATTTCTTTCCAATCGAGTGGATAATAAAAACCAGGTATTTATCATGAGGCTTATGGGTGGCGAACCGGAGCAAGTTACTGAAACCAAGACGGGCGTTGCTTCATTTAAATGGGCGCCTGATGGAAGCCGAATTGCTTACCTGATGAAAGACCCTGATACCAAGGAGGAAGAAAAAATGAAGAAAGAGAAAAATGATGTTATTCTGGTTGATAAGAATTACAAGTACAATCATTTATACACTGTTTCTCTTTCGAAAGACAAAGCCGGAAAGCGAATCACCAAACAATTAACTTCGGGCAGCTATCACGTAAATGATTTTGACTGGTCGCCAGATGGAACCACCCTTGCCTTTTCATTTGCTCCCAATCCAAAAATTAATGATGCCGGATTAGAGTCCGACATCTCAACCATTCCGGCAGACAGTGGTCGCATTACTGTCCTTGTTAAACGACCCGGTGTAGATGTAAGTCCTGTCTATTCACCGGATGGCAAATGGATTGCCTTTCAATCGAGTGGCGGCCAACCCGAGCGCGTGGGATTAAGTGATGTGTACAAAGTGGCTGCTACCGGAGGTGATTTAATTGAATTACAAAAAACTCCCGATCGCAATGCTAACATTATAGGATGGGCACAAGATGGAACCCATCTTTTTATTTCTGAAAATTATAAGACCTCAAATGTACTCCTGGCGCTCCCATCCAGTAATGGCATTAAAATTCCTAAAGGAGATTATATGGCCTACTCAGATTCCAAGTTGCCCATCATCACAACGTTGAAAGGTTCAAGCAGTTCTTTCTCCATCAGCAAGTCGGGCAAAATGAGTTTTACCTCAGAAGACTCCAGTACACCAAAAGAAGTTTTTACGGCCGGTCTTAAAGGTGAGAATAACAAAAAGATCAGCAGTGTGAATGCAGACTTTAATCCACCTCCTTTAGGAAAGACAGAACTCATATCCTGGAAATCAAAAGATGGGCTGGTGATTGAAGGGCTGCTTACCTACCCGATTGGTTTTGAGAAAGGAAAGAAGTATCCCATTGTGTTGCAAATACACGGTGGGCCGGCCGGTGTATTTTCACAAACTTATACGGGCGCGCCTTCAATCTATGTAACGCAATACTTTGCGCAAAAGGGATTTATTGTACTGCGACCGAATCCTCGTGGAAGCTCGGGCTATGGAAAAGAATTTCGATATTCGAATGTACGCGATTGGGGCTTTGGCGATTATCAGGATTTGATGACGGGTGTTGATCATGCGCTGGAGATGGGCATAGCAGATGCCAACAAGCAGTTTGTAATGGGCTGGAGTTACGGAGGATATATGACCAGTTGGGTAGTTACTCAAACCGATCGTTTCAAAGCTGCGAGTATGGGTGCGGGCCTACCAAATTTAGTAAGCATGGTAACCACTACCGATATTCCTGATTACATTGTAGCCCATGCCGGTGGAAAAGAATTTTGGGAAGAATATGAAGAGTATGAAAAACACTCTGCCATCTATCAAATCAAAAACGCAAAAACACCCACGCAGGTAATTCATGGTGCCAACGATTTGCGCGTTCCGTTTACGCAAGGACAAGAGTTTTATAACGCCTTAAAAAGAAAAGGTGTGGATACTGAAATGGTCGTTTACCCGCGCACACCCCACGGGCCTCAGGAACCAAAGTTATTAATTGATGTAACGCCTCGCATTATGACCTGGTTTGAGAAATACCTCAATTAGTAAAAAAAATAACCGGTATAGTCATACTGTGAAATAATTTCCGCATTACACCAAATTGATTCCACAACCCGTTGAGAAATATTTTCCACATTTTTTAACGAAACAGACTGTATACACGCTTTAGTCTCATCGGCACGAGCCTTGCCATCCTTTGCATGTTGTTAAACTAAAACACAGTAAAATGAAAACGAACATGTTCAATTGGATTAAACTATTCACAGTGGGTTGTGTACTCTCTTTTGCAACCGCGTGTAATGATGACGATTCGCCCATGGGAAAAGGTGAAGTTGAGTTTGAAATAACAGATGCACCCCTGGATGACGCTGAAGTAAAAAGCGTATTCGTAACAGTAGCAGACGTTAAAGTGGATGGTCAATCATTATCTGGTTTCACAAAACAGAGCATTGACTTAAAGGCGTATCAGGAAGGGAATACAAAATTGCTTGTTGGATCGCGGGAAATGGATGCTAAGTCATATGGTAATGTAACGCTTGTGTTGGATTTAAACACAGATGCCAGTGGAAACGCTCCAGGCTGTTATGTGCAGACCACGGATAATACCAAGTACAAGCTAAAGAGCACAACATCTGGCCTGTTGGAGGTGACCACTACTGAAGGCTGGGATGTGGTGAGCAACCAGAAAAATACAGTAGTGTTGGATTTTGATCTGCGCAAGGCAGTGGGCTATTCATCGGATGCAGCAATTCGTTATCGTTTTGTTTCTGACGAAAATCTTTCTTCTGCCATTCGTGTAGTAAAAAAATCGGAAGCGGGTACCATTAAAGGAACCTATGTTGATCAAACGCTAGCCGCTGAAGATAAAGTTATTGTTTATGCGTATAAGAAGGGAACGTTCAATGCAAGCACCGAAGGTCAGGCTCAAGGCTCAGATAACATTTTGTTTGCAAATGCCGTATCGAGTGCCGAAGTAAAAGTTACTACCAACAAAACCTATACGCTTGCTTTATTGGAGAAAGGTGATTACGAAGTTCACTTTGCCGCTTATGAAGAAAATGAAACCACAGGTAAGATGACGCTTAAAGCGATTCTTCAAACCGAAGTTACAGTAAACGGAGAGCTTAGTAATACGCTTACCGTAGAAAGTGGAACAACGCTGAACATTGCAGCCATACTGCCGCTATAAAAATATCAAATAGATCATTCCATAAAATGTCGTCACTCATAGCATGACGACATTTTATTTTCTCCTTTAGATTTCACTTCGGCCTATCCCTTCCTATAAATCTTTCCTTCCCGAGTAAAAAATTAATGGCTCGTTCAATATTTCGATCCAAGGCTGCTTCTGTTTTTAAATTGGCCAGGTAGCGTATAATTTCCAGTTTCATGTGCGGAGCTAAGCTGGCAAAAATGAACTTTGCCTTCTTATTTGCGCCTAATGCCTTCGTAAACTTAACCGGTGGTTTAATCGCTCTGCTTTCCGAATCATAGCTGACAGTAACCTTAATTTGTTCTCCAATGCGCTTAGGCGAATTCGCAAGCATAGTTGCATTAATATACAGTTGCCAGGCTCCACTATACTTTACCAGTGTTTGCTTATAAGGTTTATCATTTATTGATCCTTTAATAGGAATGTGCCCTCGACTCTTGCCTGCCTGTTCAAATACTTTTTGTAAAATTTTATCAGGCACAAACACAAAGGGATTTATTCCAATAACATCAATTCTGGGGTTGAAGGAATACATTCTCTCGCTATCTCTGAGTCATACTCTAGAGACTTTTAATAAATATTCTTAGTCAAATAACTATTCTTAAACTTACCCGTAGGATCATAGGTTTTGGCCAACGATAGAAAGTCTGCATGTTTTGTATATCGGCTTTGTAGTTCCTTTGCATCTATAGAAAACAATTTGCCCCAATGTGGTCTCACATTAAATGGATCGAGGACAGTTTCAATTTTGGGTAAAAGTTCAAGAACTTCACTAGTGTTTTGTTTCCAGGTAAAATGAAAGGCAATGCTGTCTTGCTGATAGCAAGGGCTCATCCAAAAATTATCGGCCGCTATGGATCGGATTTCGGAAATCATGATGTGCGGATGGATTTGATCTCTCATGCTTTCAATGGCTAACAAAGCATCAACCGCATTTTCGCGTGGAACAAAATACTCTGATTGCAACTCAGCCCCTGCGCTGGGTGTAAAGCCCATTTTGAAATGAGGCAAGCGATTAAACCACGGACCGGGTATCCCCATTTGCTCGGTACAATTCTCTGCTGCCAACGCTGCAATGGGATGAATATTTTTTGATGCTGGTTTAGCCCCATAAAAATCGGTTAACTCACTTACTTCTTCATCCATCCGTCTTTTAATCCATACTTCACTTATCTTTTTGTCCATCCAATCGGTAAATAGGCTAACACTATACCCACTCGCCATGATTTTATCAAAGTGGGTGACTGCAGATTCCAACGGCAGATCTAAAAACACATCTTGTCGTACCTCATATTTTTCCTCTATCGCCAATGTAACTTTAGTAATTATTCCAAACGCCCCTAGCCCAACAACAACTGCATAAAAATCAGGATCGCCTTTAGTAAGGGTTACCAAACTTCCATCGGGCTTCACCAACTCAACCGAAACAACGGCAGTTGCAAGGTTGCCATTTTTAACTCCCGAACCATGTGTTGCTGTGGCACATGCACCGGCAACAGAAATATGAGGCAACGATGCCAGATTATGCAATGCATATCCTTGCTCAGTCAGCGTTTCAGCAAAGTCACCATACCGGGCTCCGGCCTCAACAGTAAGAGTCTTTTCATCTTTATCCAGTGCAATAACTTTGTTTAGTCTTTTTGTGGAGATTTGATTAGCCGGACTATCTGCTATATCATTAAAGCAATGTGTAGAGCCCAACGCTTTTTGCTGATCCAATCTAGACACCAATTGTTGTACCTCTTCAACTGAGTTAGGTTCATGAAGTGTTTGTGCATGATACGTGTAATTACCAGCCCAGTTTTTTCTTTCTGATACTTCGACTTCATTTTTACTTTGCTTATCCGGTGTGCATGATACAAGGGGCGCGAATACGCCACCGGCTATTACCGCAGTAGTTGTCTTTATAAATTCTTTCCGTTTCATAATAAAAATCGTTTTTGTTTACAATTTTGTGGGAACTAACCTGATAAAGTTCATTCTTAAGAACCTATTCTACTGTTTGGACTTCACTGATTTGCAGCACCGGTTTGATGTTTGTGTAGTTTGGAACATCCGCTCTAAGCGTTTCTGAGTTTGGTCCAATCGCATTTTTAAAAGAATCTATCGTATCAAAGAAAAAGTATCCGATTGCCAGGTAAGGAAGAGGCTCATCGGGTGCTGCATTGGCTATTCCCTTGTCAATGGACATTGCCTTTAAGGCATCGCCAAATAAACTTGCCGCCATGGGCATGTGTTTAGTAGAGTAATAATCCATGTCGAAAGTTTTGCCATCTCCATTGGGATAGAAGATGGTCACTTTAATCATACCCTTTTTAATTTTCGTGGTGCCCGGATTACTTTGCTGACAGCTTAATAAAATTCCTAGCGCAATTAGTAACAAACTGATTTTAGTTTTCATAATGGTGATTTAATATGCAATATCTGAAATATATGTATTAAGACAGAAGACTTACCACAATGTGAATTCAAAGTAGATTTTCGAGGCAAACGAGAAGCTCGTTTCCATCCGGATCTTCAAGCTGAAGCACATCATACCCCCACCACAACTTCTTTGTTGGAATGGAACGTTCGGCTATTTCCTTTTGCAATTGTTCAACTCCCGCACGTTTCAATTCAAGAAAAATCCGGCCACGTGCATTTCGAGACTCTTCACTAAGAATAATCTCGCAGCCACCGCGCTCAATCTGGCACACCGTACCGTTACCATCTGCTTCGTGCCATGTCTTGTTGAACCCTAACTTATCAACATAAAAGGCGATTGCCCGCTGAATATCAGCGACAAAAAATATAGGCCTCGCATACCATGTGTGATCAACTATCTCCTTGTTTTGTTGTGTCATGAGTATTTAAAGATTTCTCAAGGTTTCTTTATCTCAAATCATTCAGGTCGCGATGCGTGACTGTTTAATTGTTTGTACCAAAGAATAACCACACCATTATCCATACGTTCTACTTTAAGGCACTCAAGTGTACGTTGACATAACAAATTACTATAAAGTGATTTACCTCTTCCTAAAATAACGGGGTTCACCATAATTCTATACTCATCAACTAAGCCTGTGTTGACAATTTTTGACGCGAATTGCGCTCCACCAACAATTGAATGTTTTTCCCATTCTCCATCTTAATTTGTTGAATGCATTGCTTTAAATCACCAGACACAAGGGTTGCGTTTGCCCAACCAGCTTCTTTTAATGTAGATGAAAAAACGAAATGTTTTGTCCGATTAGCAAATCGAGCATACTTAATTTCATTTTTGTTAAACCCAGTTTCTTTTAACGCACTTTTCCAGTAATCTCTGTATCCCTGCCACATACCATTGCCTAATAACAGTAGGTCAACATTAGTAAGCATTTCAAAGAGACTGTCCCAAGATTGATCTGTATCTGGTTGCATCCAGCTCAATTCGTCAGTAACTATACCGTCAAGAGTGGTGTTCATTGATAAAATTAACTTTCGCATATCATCAGCTATTGTCTTCAAACCATTTAACAATAGAAGGCATATTTCTCTCAAATCCACCAGGAATAAAGAAGTTAAGAAGTCCACATTTTTCAGTTGTCCTGTTCGCAAAGTCGTGAATGGTTTTTGCGGGTATTCTTAAGAAAGTTCCCTTTTTAATATCTATCCATTTGTTGCCAACAAGTATAGATCCAGTTCCTTCTAAGCCGTAAAAGATTTCGTCATTCTCTTCGTGTTGGTGTGCCCCTGATCCGTCAGAGTTTGGTTCAAGCCACCATTCTGAAATACTATATTTATTCGCAGTTTCATTTTCGTCTGCCTTAAAAACTGCAGTCATCGTTCCACAATTATAAGTTCTTCCTTCACCTGCTTTAAGAATTAAAATGTCCCTTTCATTTTCCTTATGTTCCATTCTTTATTATGTTATTTTGATTGAATACAATATGAAGTAATTTTTAGAACTTCACTTTTTTCATTGAACTCATAAACATCACAAGCCGAAATAAATGAAACTCGTTTTTCGTTTCTTAAAAATTCAGCTGTTCCATTGATTACAACTTTATTCCCATCAGCTATAATGTTTAAAGTTTTAAAGTTTGTAGTTACAGATTTAAAGTAGTTACCAACTTGTTCACAGTTGTCAATAATTGCTTGTTTGCCTATAAATCTGTCTTCTTCGATTACAGTCCATTCTGCTTTTTCCGAAATAAACTTGTATGTCTTTTCAAATTCTCCATTTGAAAAAGCTTTTGCTATTTCTGTTTTAGTCATTTTGAAAATTTTATTTTCTTGTCGTATTTCTCAACCTGACAAGCGTGATACTCATAAAGTTAAAAAAATATAAAATTCAGAATTAAATCAGTCAGGTAGGAAGACCTCACTGCACTTAATGTTTTCCGTCCATTTATTTGCCATTCTTATTCGCTATTTAATCTGTAGAGTGTTTTGCTTAACGCAGAACGGTGTTGCGTTTCGTGAAAGATAAGACTTTCTGAGAGTTCGTTAAATAGTCTGTTTTATTCTTTTCTTTCTCTAGTGGGTGTAATTAGTCAATTTATACCCCAAGAGACATCCAAGAAATTTCGCAGCATTGGCAATTGTAAAGATTAAGAAGAAGTCAGACCATTTCACACCTGCTGCGGTTATGATGATAATGTCCAACAAAACATAAATGATGGGGAACAGGATTATTAATCTGAACACATTAGGGTATTCCCTTTTCTTCCAGTAATGTGCAACAAGAAAGAAAATGATAAAGCCGAAAATACCTGAAATATAGGGTGCAGAAGAATTTGCGTGTGCTTCATAAACATTTTGCTCTTGTCCAGGATTTATGAGATAGGAATACACCGCAACTTCAAGAAACGAAATGACAACTAAAGTTATCATAGTCACAATTGCTAATCCAATTAATTTTAGAAGTACATATTTTTTCATGGTTCGCCCTAAGCTAGTTGATGTTATTAAATTTTTTTTAAATACCAAAGTCCGATGACCAAAACAATACAACCAATAATAACAAGCGGCAATACTTTTGAACCAGATTGTCCTGTCTCAGCAGTGTTTATAGAAATAAAACTAGCTGTTATTACCTGAACATCATTATTATCAGAGCCTTCCAAAATCAAAAGTTTGTTTTCATTGTCGAATGTGCCATGTAGTGGTGCCCAATTTTCATTTGATTTATAAATTGTCGAAATGCTACCGTTAAGGCCAATCCTTTTTACTGTTTTGTCACTGAATACAGCAACATACACGTTTTTAAAGTTGTCTTGCCATATTCCCCAGATTAATACATCTTTTTCGGAATTTGAATTAATTAGCTGGTTTGAAACAGTCCTGATGTTCCCAAGGCTGTCAACCCGGAATATGGAATTTCCTGAAGCATATAATAGACTTCCATCTTCTTGAGGATGTAGCCAGTTGACATCTTTAAAATTTCCAGTTGCAAATATTGTTTCAAAGCCATCAGGTGTTTTTTTATAAATGTTGTTCGTATCAGAATGTGGCTTCAGGAAACGTTTAATGTAAAATTCATTGCTCTTTTTATCTCTTGCCAATGAAAAATCCTGAGTTACGTAGGCTTCTTTCATTCCTACTATTGTATCTATTTGTCCGTTCTGTTGAAGCACCCATAGATAATGAAAGAATCTTTCGGTTTGGTCATCATAGTATCCACCTTCTCCGTATAGATTGTCCTCATTGTCGATGAATAATTCGTGGGTGTGGACGTTGGGAACCACTATAGTCTTCGTATTGTTGTTGATTTTCCAAACTTGATGTAAATCTGTATAGAAAATATTTCCTTTACTATCCTTAACAATGCCAACACCAGGATGTGCAAGCGTAGATAGTGGCAACAGGAATATTAAAAAACAATGCAATTTTGGCATCCTTTCTTTCAATTTTTTGATCACATTTATTTTGCCTTGCATGAACATTCGTGATGCTTGCCAATATAATTTATTGATTCAATACATAGTTCTTTCAAGATGGGTAAATTGATGTCGGAAAGTTTCTTAGCATAAATGCAGGCTTTGCTAATCTTGAACTTACCAAGGTCTGCTAGTAATTTTTTACTTTTTTCAGTGTCAGAATAAACATAAAATGTTAGGGCAGCTTTTCTTGGTGAAAAGCTAAGAACCGGTGCGTCTCCTTGGTGTCCGCTTGCATACTTATAGTGATAGTTTCCAAAACCGATAATGCTTGGACCCCACATTTTAGGTTCGGAGTCTGACCATTTTTGCATTAGCTCAATTAGTAGTAAACTATCTGCTTTTTTCTGGTCATTGTCAACGAATGAGCTAATGAAATCAATTACGTTTTGTGGTGTGTAAGTTGTCTTTGCATATGCCATATGTTTGCATAGTTGGTTCGTTACAATGAGCGCCAACGTTTAGCTATAAAACGTATGCGTATAAACGCGCACATGTTTGTCCTACGTTGCAAACGAAATTTAACAGCACACACTTTAAGAACCTACAATACAGCATATGTTTTATAGCTTTTGTTGTGGGCAGTTCTTACTTCTCGATACTATGTTTTGTAACTTCTCGTCCGGTTCGTTTTCCGCTTGCTGTGAATGTCGTTTTAACAGGACTAAATTAAGAAACCAATTTGAATAAGGACACAAAACCACGCAATTACTTAAACACGGTGTTGTGTGTGGTTTTTATTGTCCGCGTTTTGTTATTAAAAGTTTTAGCCGTCCGAATAAATATACCATTGTCGATATGACTCCTGCGAAGATTAAACCTGTTATAAACGAAAAATTTCGTCCCACGTCATTAATCAGTCTTTGCATCGCAGCTTTTTGGTCCTCTGTTATTTCCTGTCCACTAAAAAGTCCGTCTTTGTTAAGGTCATATCTATTCAAGTCCCATTGATAATAGATGTCGTCATATGTCGCACTACCTACAATGAAAAGATATGCGAGCAAAAACACTGTCACACTTGTCCAAAGCCATTTGTTTTTAAAGAAAAGTTTTTGTCGGAAGAATATAATTGTCCCAAGACCCAAAATGCAAATGATTGTCGGTATTGCTAAGTGATAAGGTATTGTAATCTCGTTCAATGCCGTCCTTCTTGTTTTGAAACTTGTCTGTCGTTAAAAATCACACACAACGATGAGTATATAAGGCGTGGCGGGATTAGGAGGGCAAATGAATGACGATAGGAATGATTTGCCCGACCTGCTCCACTTTGTCCCATAAACTGAAACGAAAATATGAAAGTGAAACTACAATATAGCACTGAACCCCGCCATGACTTATATACAATGTTAGCATCAGTTGCGCCTTCACCGAATAGTAGCACGGATGCAAAGGCTTGGGTTTGTGTGGTCGGCCTGTGCGGGCTTTGCATTGGTGCGGATTTGGAAGATTTTATTAACTTCATCTTCCCTAAGTCAAAGATTAAGCAATCATGTCAATCCAGGTCTTCTTTTTTATTGCCGCAGCAATGGTCGCATTCATGCCAACTATCTGGGATATGAAAGTCAAGGGAAAAAAATTAAACTGGTGGACACGGCTAACTTTAGCTGGTAAAATCTACATTATTGCATTTGCTTTATTCTTTGGAACAGGTCTTTACTTGACTGTTAAAAGTCATAACGAGTCAATTACTAAAGAAACTATTTCAAAAAGTAAAAATTATCAAGACAGTATAAAATTTGAACTGAGGCATCAAGAGACTTTAGAAAGATTAGGGTTTTTAAGTTCAGCTTATGAAAGAGCCAACAAATCGGATAGCATTTTCAAAGTAGCCTTGAAAAGGGGCAATTACAAATATGATTCAGTCAAAGGCATAATTGTTTCACCCAAGATAAACATTCAGACTGTTGCAAAAGACGGAAGAGGCATACAAAACAATGAGGCAAATTTGGGAAATCAGTTTTTGGGGGATATTCAAAATTTAAATGTCAATGAGATTAGGGCATCAAAACAACAGTTAGACGAAATAGTGTATGACACTGAAGTATTGATGAAAAAGGAGAATTTAACATGTTTAATTGTTGAATTAAACATGGCGTCAAATGCAAAAGCACTGTATAGTCAGATATTTAAAGCATATAAAGATGCGGGTATGTCTCCTCAAGAGTCAAGTGCTATGACTTATCCAATGCCTAAAAAAATATCTTTTAGAAAAAGTGAAAAGAACTGCCTTGTCGTTGTCGTTGGTTTATTTGATTAATTATTAGTCCCATGTTTTATATACGTTGTTATGCACAGTGCCGCGCTTGCACAACTCTTAACCATACGGATGCCAAAGCTTGGGTTGTGTGCGGAATGTGCGGCTTTGGCATTGGTATGGTTTTAGGTGCAGTTACCTGTTAAAAGAGTCCGTCAGAATCAAAGAACACTATCTCTTCATTCTTTAATCTATTGAACTTTGATAAGATACCATGTCTCAGAGATCTTAACTGTTCGACAGTTCTTTCTTCACAATACACTCCTATCGCTAAATTCCTCCTATTATAGTTTAAATCATTTATGAAATGTGTGTCTTGGTCAGATAGTGAGGAGCCATAAATCACGAGATTGCGTGAAGCGTTTTTAAAATTTGTCCTACAAAAAGATAAATATCCATTTCTATTGATCTTGTTTTCTTTATCTTGAAATGTCCCCTCAGCAACGAAAAGAGGAAATTCCCCAACACCGATCTTTGCATTTACTAGGTCTAGTAGTTCTGCTTCTTGGTCGCCTCTTCTAATCTTAAAATTCCCGGACTCGGTTTGAAAAATAAAAAGCGCGCCATGCAAGAAATAAAAATTCTTATAAGTGGTATCACTCTGGGTATCCATGAATTTTAAATATTCACCTACACGAAGCCAGAAATAATCTTGATAGGGCTGAATCTTCTCACCTCCACTATATCGATCCTTCGTTCTCATTACAATTCTATAGAGGAAAGTGTCATAGTTCGTAGTAAACACATCCTCAAAATCGTCTAGCGAAATTGATAATTTATCAAAGATATTATTCTCGATTTCCGCATGTTTAGGATGATTTTGATTTATAGCTTCGATCAATCCATTTTTCAATCGGTCAACTGAACTTATTAATTGGGGATGAGCGATGTTGAATATTTCGTTAACCTTTATTGCGTTATTTATGGTTTCTAATATCAATTCGAAATTTGTTGTACCAAATTGATTGAAGATTGCCCTGTCCGCGGCTGGAATTAATTCTATAAACTTGCTAAAAAGGGATGTGTAATTAAGCTTGTTGGAAATTTTAATCGAGAATCCGTTTCCAAGGAAAAGGTCACTTTTAGTGTAACGCTCACGAATGTCATTCCATTGATAAACTCCAGCTTCCTCTCTTAATGTCCTAACGTCTAACTTTGCCACGAGTACTTATTTAATCTTTGTTGTATCAACCCTAACCTCTTGCGACTTAATTAAGTCATTTTCTATCTTATTAATTCTTTCTGTCAGTTCGTCTATTTTTTTGTCTTTACTCTGCAGTCTGACTTCTGAAAGTATTATGACTGTGAATGTTACAGTTAAGGAAAGTATCGGAATGACAGTTTGCACCCAGTTCTTTATTCTGTCAAAAATTATTCGTTCATGCTCCCGCTTGTATTTCTTCGAGCTATAAGAAGATACTCCCTTCATTTTCGCATAAATGCCTTTAATTCCGTAGGCATCATGCTTTGCTACTTCCTCTTCCGCATATAAAGTTGAACTTACTTCTAAAAGTTCGTCCATTGTCCAATTAAGCTTTGATATCAGGTCTTCCCAACTTACTCCTAAGGCTTGTTCTTCACCTTGATTCGCCTTTATGTATTTGTCAGCGAGTATTTTTAAGAGTTTATGTCGTTTTGAATTACTGCTCATTTTTTCTCATGATTGTGCGCTCGGACAGAATTGGCTCTTTTGCTTGCTATGGTGTCGCGGTGGAATGTGCGGCAAGCAAATGTGCCAATGCGCGGTGGCCACTACTCTGTCCGCGCGGCATTGTGCATAACTAGCGAATATATGCACCTTGGTGCATATATATCACATATATCTTTAGAAAAGGTGCACATAGCCGCCCATTTTGGGCG
>JAJNPV010000001.1 GCA_021155195.1 Ohtaekwangia sp. | reverse complement strand
TGAATGAATCATGGATATGATGAATGAATAAATAGTCAGAACCAATGATTGTGTGGAGACCCTAAAGGACAGCAAGGCGGACAAAAGTATTGTCTAGAATTTATGCGGCAAGAAGCACGTGAGGTCAAGATCAACTATCCGGCAGGATAATCCAAGACAGAGATAATTGGGAACTTGGAAGTGCCGAGATCATAGTGGCTGGAATTACAATGACGAATAGATGACGATGACGAATCGCGTGCATCTCACTATAAAAGGCAAATGATAAATAATTAATGGTGTTCTCAACACCGCCTAGACATTAGACGCAAATCATATTTTATTACTAACATGAAGAGATTGAGATCTTATTCAACTGATGATGAGAATTCTGAGTCTACCTCAGAATCCCTATCAACAGGTTTACAAAATGGAGGTCCTACTGAATCAAGCTTGGACGATTCAAATTTGCCGGAGGAGAGAGAGCTCGACGAACAGAGCTGGGAAATGCCACCAAGACCGAGCCGCAAAGAAAAGAAATGGAGAAAGTACATGAAGAGAATTTTGGAAGAAGAACTCAAAAGCCGTGAAAGCAAAATTTATTCAGAAGTACAAGCTTTGAAAGAGAAGCAAGAAGCCAACAAAAGTTTCAAAAGATTGAAAGAAGATGGCCTTACCCAAGAGAAGATGGAAACCTTCTTTATCAACACCAATGCTCATTTGGAAGCCTACAATATTAGCCAAGATGAAGAGAAAATAAGATTCTTAGCTGGAAAGCTAGAAGGAAGATCTTTGGAAAACTTCAATCGAATCAGGAAAGAAGGAACCTCATTCAACGAATTGGTGAGAAGAATTAAAGAAGAAAGATTTGGACCAGAAAATAAATGGGAAAGAATGATTGCTATTACCTTTAAAGGAGAAGGATCAGCCATAGAATACTGGACCAGGAAAGTGGAAGCCATCAAAGCCTGTGATGCCAAAGCCTCTGATGATTTAGTAATCGAACAAGTGATTGCTGGAATGAAAGAATGGGAGGATTACAGTGAGATAAGAAGACACTCTTATCGTCTCTGGGGAAAAGATAAGAAAGAAGATCTGAAGAAATATTTCATTCAAGTGGCGAGTGAAAAGAAATCAGAGAAGAAAGAAGTGGTGAATGCAGTGACAGAAGAAAAGAAATGCTACCTTTGCAACAAGCCAGGCCACTTCAAAAGAGACTGCCCAGAGAAGAAACTAAAGCCAGCAAGGAGATGTTTCCACTGCCAAGGCGACCACTACTCGTCAGATTGTGAAAGAAGACGAGGAAAGAGTAAAAGATTCGAAAGATACAGCCATACCGACCGTGACCGAAAGGAAGACAGGTTCAGAGAGAAAGAAAGAGATCGGAAAGATCGAGATTCTCGAAGGTATGAGAAGGGAAATAAAGTAGAATTACCTAATTGTGGGAATAACAATTTAGGGAAAGGGACAGAAGAGACACCAAGACACCAGGCAAGAGATGAAGAGGCTGGAGAAACAAGCCTAAGAACTTATAAGAAAGAAGTAAAGTTTTGTGAAGATTGTTTGAAAGATAACAATAAAAGTGAAGTTGAAACTTACCTGTCGTCTACTACTATATCCCAAAGAAGCTCGGTCCACGGGAAGTCGGAAGAGCATAAAAAGCTGATTAACACAGCAGATGAAGTCTTTACTATCGAAGAATTAAAAATAGAAAATAGTAAAAATAATCAAGATGATGAAAAAGAAGTAGTCATTAACAGTATTGAAAATGGTAAGAAAGAAAGTACCTCGACTTTGTTGAAAGTTGGAGCCAAAATAGGAAACCAATACTGTGAGATCTTACTCGACAGTGGAGCCAAGGTCAACTGCGCAAGTAAGAATTTTGTTGACAAGCTCGGACTCAAACCAAAATCTTGTTCTAAGAGATTAGTTGGCGCAAATAATACGAACCTAAGAGTGATAGGAAGTGTAAACCTAAGACTAGAGTTCGAAGGAAGTGCAAGATCGGTGGAGGATGATCACGTGAGCACGGAGAATGAAAATACCTATTTTTGGCGAAACCTAAGAAAGAGACAAAGGCAACCAGTTTGGAAGAAATCTAAGAGTGAGTTCGAAGTAGAAATTGTGGTTGTGGAAGATTTGTCCATACCTATACTACTTGGCTTTCCTACCATGGAAGAAATGGGAGTTATTTTAGATACTACCAGAGGCACAGTATCATTTAGCAACCTAACGAAACAATTAGAAATCCCATATGTTGGAAAGAAAGAGGAATATGTGTATACAGTGGAGGAAGTAGTACTCGAACCTTTTTCAGCTCGAATTGTTAAATTAAGTACTGAAAGGAAGCTCGAAGAAAATACCTTGTATACTATAGAAGAAGCCATAGGGATGCCAGGTGTAGAGATCCCAGAAGGAGTGGTTGATGAAAGCTCTAAGATGTTATTATTGAAGAATCTTAATAACAAGAGATATCGAATTAAGAAAGGATTGCCAATTGGAGTCTTAAAGAAAGCGATTGTAAAAGAAGAAGAAGAGATAATGACTGTTGAAGAAACAGATAAAGAAGGATCGCAGGAAGACTTGAAACAAGAAGAGAAAGACTTCCAGGAAGACAGGAAGAAAGCTCTTAGTGGAAAAGGAATAAGTGCAAAAGGGATGAAAGAAATCGGAAAGATTTTGAGAAGATATCAAGATACTTTTAGAAGAAAGGTGAGATATGATGAAAGCAAAATGAAGATTACCCCTTATAAGCTAAGAATGAGAGAAGGAGCTATACCTGTAATCGAGCCAATGGGCAGAGGAGCACCAGAAAGACAGGAAATAATGTCTAAAATCATCGAAGAAATAGCCTCTAGAGGATTAATAGAGAAAGGCAAAGGAGAAAATAGGTCGAGAGTGCTGTTAATCAAGAAGAGTGATGGAACTTGGAGAACGGTGATAGACTACAGAAAGTTGAATACTCAGATGATACCTGATAGCTATCCAATGCCAAGAATCGATGATATGCTCGATAATCTCAATGGAGCTAAATACTTTAGTAAATTGGACATGACTGATGGATTTTGGCAAATTGGTTTGGATGAAGAATCAAGAGAACTTACCGGATTTGCAACCAGATCCCAGTTCTGGAGGTGGAAAGTTTTGCCAATGGGGATCATGAATAGCCCCTCAGCATTCCAAAGAGCCATGGACCAAGTGCTAGGAGAGTTAAAATGGAAAATTGTCATGTGTTATGTTGATGACTTAATTATTTACTCAAATACCTTGGAAGAGCACCTGGAACACATTGAGGCAGTACTGAAGAAACTGCAAGAAGCCAATATCTACGTGAAGTTAGCAAAATGCCAATTTGGAGTAGAAGAAATAAAGTTCTTAGGTCATATAGTAGGGAAAGAAGGCATGAAGCCTGATCCTGAAAAGACAAAAGCAGTGAAGAACATGGACATACCTAAGGATGAGAAGGCGGTAAGCCGATTTCTTGGAATGGCTGGATTCTACAGAAAATATGTGAAGAACTTTTCTGCTAGAACAACTCACCTAAGAGAGTTAACAAGAAAGGACACAAAGTTTGTGTGGACAAAAGAATGTGAAGATGAAATGAATGATATTAAAGATGCCTTAACCAAGGGACCGGTAATGGTGTACCCTGATTGGAATAAGAAATTCATACTCTCCACAGATGCGTCGTACCAAGGTTTAGGAGCCACACTAAGCCAAATGGGACCAGGAGGAGAACAAGTAATTGCATACGCATCTAGAAGTCTTAATAGTCATGAAAAGAATTATGGAGTGACTAAATTAGAAGCATTAGGTGTAGTATGGGCTGTTGAATTATTTAAAGTATACCTGCAAGATCATCCATTCGATTTGGTAACAGACCATAAAGCTTTGGTGAAGTTCAAGGAAATGAAAGACACCAATCCAACACTTGAACGATGGAGTATTAAATTGTCAGCGTACGATTTTAACGTAATCTACCGACAAGGAAAGAAACATGATAATGTTGATTGCTTATCACGTGACCCTGTAAACATAGTTACAGAAGAAGATGAAGCAACTATCAGATTAGTTAAAGCTCAAAAGGAAGATGAAATCTTGGGAAAGATTTACGAAAGAGTACTCAAGAAAGGTCGGTTGACATTCGGAAAGAATGAAGAAATCGAAGAGAGAGTACTGAGTGAGAAATATGATGCTTTCGTGATTGCAGAAGATGGAAAACTGTACTTAAGATCACTCAGAAGAGGTGAAGAAAGGTTGAGAGACAGACTGTGCATACCTATGAGTTATAGAGCAGCCACGTTGAGCCAAGCACACAACCACCATCATTACGAGACAAAGAAAACCTACAAAGAGTTAAAAGACAAAGTGTGGTGGAATGGAATGTACAAGGATTGTGATTTGTACTGTAAATCTTGTGAAAGATGTGCAAGAAGAAACTCACCCAAGGGTAAGCAGAAAGGAATAATTAAAATGATGGATGTGACAAGAAAATTCGAATTGATTGGGATTGATTTGATGACTCCAGGACCGCGGAGTAAAGATGGTAATGAACATGTCATGGTAGTGACTGATTATGCTACGAAATGGAGTAGTGCCATACCTATCAAAGACAAGACCAGCAAGACAGTTGCAGACACACTCTGGGAGCACTGGATCTGCACTTTCGGATTACCAGAAAGAATCATTTCTGATAATGGAGGAGAGTTCACGGCAGATGAACTCAAGAATGCCCTAATCAAAGTGAGTCAAGTAAAACAACATTTGATAACTCCGTACAACCCAAGAGCGAATGGTCAAGTAGAAAGATTCAACAAGACATTAGCAAATAGACTTGCGAAGTTTACAGGAGAACATCAAGATACCTGGGATAAATATGTAGCAACAGTGTGTATGGATTACAACACTACCAAGCACTCCAGTACGGGAGAGACTCCATATTTTCTTCTGTATGGTCAAGAGCCAACGACGGGACTAGATAGGTTAGTCGGAAGGGTGAGACAAGAAGTATATGACATTGAAAGATGGAGGAATGAGGATGTTCCTGCCATGATGACAAGAATGAAATATGCACAAGAAAACAGAAGAAAGAAACAAGCAGAAAGTGCCGAAAAGAAGAATGGAGACAAAGAAAATGTCTTGTACATACTTGGGGAGAAAGTATGGGTAAGAGAAGAGCCAAGAACAGATGTGGACAAAGCCACCCACAAGAAATTAAGGTTGCCATGGATTGGACCTTTTGAAATTAGCAAGGCAAATACAAAAGAATATGGTAACTCTTATCAAGTGAAAAGAATGATTGAAGAAAGAGAAGACATTCGGGTTGTGAATGTGAAAAATCTTAAGAAATACCATGAAAGGCCAGAATGGATGAAGACTGAAGATGAAGTCTTACCTGAGGCAGCCAGAAATAGCTGAGGAGCCAGAGCAAGAGCCGAGGGATACCAGCTATCAGCCACCAAAAGAAAGAACACCAGTTACTGTTGGAACTTCAGTAACAACCACCAGAACGCCACGAAATCTTTGGATCAAGAAACCTGGAGATTTAATTGATATGAAATTCAGAGAGAAAGAAAAGCAGACATGGAAGATGTATTGGGCATGTGGAATGATCGAGAAGATTGATGAAAATGACAAGGATAATTTGTACTGTAAATTCTTAGATGGGGAAGAAGGATGGTATAACATACGCGATGATCGAGATGGTCCAATCGAAGTACGCCGGTGCGAGGAGCGGAATGGGCACCAGAGATCAGGAAACCTAAGCGTGTTAACAATCAAAGATAGCTATCGAAAGAAAAGAACAAAAGAGAGGAGATTGCGCAAGGAAGATCAGAAGGTTAGGTCAGAAGAGAACCGAGAAAGTCCGGTTAAAACTTTAAGAGGTGAAAAGGGAGAGATGTTGACGAACATTAAGGACTCTGGATTACCTGAAACTAAGTTAACCTGTACGAGTAATCTGGCACATACCACGCTGCCTTCCAAGTCAATCGAACTCAGAATGAGTATCAAGGGCCACCCCATAGAGTTAAGAGGGGAGTTGAACCAAATTGTTGAGGTCCTAAACAAGTTAACTTGAAGATGTAGATGATGAGAGAAGGAAGTCGGTACCGTGGAAGGCTGATCAGGAAGGATCAGGGGACAGCAGAGGACATGCTGATCTGAGTTATGACATCTTGGAGAAGATGTGAAAATTTTTTTTTTTGACACGTGAAGCCATGGAGTTGGTCGTGTCTGCCCACGAGAAAAGAATGTGTACAAATTGAAGTCATGAATCCAAACAAGAACAATACATGAGGACATGTATCTCAAAAGGAGGGGGATTTGTAAGCCCGAGATTAAGGACTATGATATGAATGAATCATGGATATGATGAATGAATAAATAGTCAGAACCAATGATTGTGTGGAGACCCTAAAGGACAGCAAGGCGGACAAAAGTATTGTCTAGAATTTATGCGGCAAGAAGCACGTGAGGTCAAGATCAACTATCCG
>JAJNPV010000011.1 GCA_021155195.1 Ohtaekwangia sp. | reverse complement strand
TCTTTTGCCTTGTTCTTCAATTCCCCTTTCCAGATTTTTCCATTAGCAATGGTTACCCATAGGTTGCGGATGAATTCTTTGTTGTGAAAACCGGAGTTGATAATCCGATGGTCTTGCCCGATGAGTTCATCTTGGCTATACTTTGATATTTTACAAAAATTATCGTTTGCGTATTTGATAATTCCCTTCTGATCGGTGATGGCAACAATCGAAGATTCTTCCAACGCATATTTATAGTCTGAAACTTCTTTTAAGCTTAGTTTAAGATTTTCGTCAAACTCATTCTGGTCTCTTCCCTTATCTCGTGGAAGGGTTTCGACTATTTTGATAAAGCCGATAACTTGATTTGAAGGGTCATTCATAGCAGTAATGACTTCGCTGGCCAAAAATGGTTTTAAGTCTTTGCCGGTTCTCCATGCTACATGAATGGAACTTCCATTTTTTATGGCCTCATCCAAACGTGATTCAGGCAGATTGATGGTTTGCTCTTCCAATGGATAAAGTACACGGAAATGCTTATTCAAAATTTGTTTGGTTGTATTTCCATTGAGTTCTTCAAAGGCTTTATTCCAACTTTTTATATAGCCCTTTTGATCAAGGTATAAAATGGCCAATTGACCTGCTTCTTCGATTAATGAAGATTGAATTATACCTCCTTTTTCACCCATGGATATAGACTTAAGATGTTTAACCCTGTAAGGATTTCATTGGGTATAAAAGACCCCATCTTCACAAGTGCTTGAGGTGCGAACCTACATATCAAGTATAATTAATCATCCTCTCTGATGCAAGCAGATGTAAGGAAACTTTGCTGTATTGTTTGAGTTGAAAACTTTTATCTTAAACAGCGTAAGCAACAGGACAATTAATAGTTTTGTATGATGATAATCGGCAAGGCCAATCAGGGTCATATGTACTAAATGGAAGAGTTTAAATATGATTTTTACTTGTGATATCTCACTTACAATGAAGGCTCCTTACCATTCTTTAAAAAAGAAAACCCTCAACCAATTATTGAGGGGTTGCCCACGAAATGTAAAATTGCTAGTCGCCTGGTTTAAAGTGAGCCCAATGCAGAGTTCAAGTATTTGGCTGGTGCTACAACTTTATTTTCAGGTTTTTCAAACAACTCGTCCATTTTTATTTTATAAAGATCGGTGTTATGAACACTTACCTGTCTGGAGAAGAGTGCATATTTTCCGCATCTCGAAACATTAAAAAATTCATCATTCATTTCGCTGTTTACTGCGGGGCCAAGATTCTCTGGAGTTGTCCAGTTAGTCCATGATTCGTCCAGTCGCTTTGTTACAAAGATGTCATATCCTCCAAAACCAGCGTGGCCTTTCGATGCGAAGTATAACGTTTTGTTGTCTGATGCAAGGAAAGGTGACGACTCTTCGAGATCGCTATTGATTACCCCACCCATATTGATCGGTTCAGTAGCTTGCATTCCATCCCAGAAACTCACATATAAATCCCGGTCACCGTGTGTTTCAGCACGCTCAATAGCCGATATAATGATGCCATTTTTTAACGAAACATATGCGTTTGCATGTTCAGACATGTTGTAATCATTAAGAACATTGATGCTGATAGGGATTGACCATTGACCTCGATCATTTACACTATAAGAAAGTCCTGCATACATTTTTCCTTTTTTCCTGTATTGGTTTCCAAGAATGATGGTGTCGCCAGTCATGCTCACATTATTAATAAAATTAGGACCGTTGTTATTAAGCGCACCCGTCATATGTATGGGGGCAGACCAGGTGTTGGTAGTGAGGTCATGTTCGGAATACCAGATGTCTTCATTGACTGATTTGCCAGCTTTGTTGTCAGGGTGCAGAAAACGACTGAAATACAATTTACCTCCACATGGAGATAGTACGGGTTTTAACTCAGCAAAAGGGCTATTGATAGAATTACCTAATGCCACTGATTTAGCCTCCGTGTTTATGCCCGTAGCAATGACTACTTTTTTATTGGTTTTAACCCCCTGATTGATTGTTCGATTGCCAATGAATTGATCCTGACTTGATTGTGCATTAGCAAAAAATGAATAAATGATTAAACTGAAAATAAATAGGACAATCAACCCTGCGTTGAAACCCCTTTCTCTGATTCTGCTCTTGAGTGTCATAATACTTAGTGTTTATACTGTAAATGTTTGTTGTTGAATTCCTTCGTTTCAATAGTCAAAGGTGAAACAGAATAAGCCGACCTAAATCAGGACAAACCGGATTTTAAATAAATCAGGATAAAGTAATTTAATAGCAGTTTTTAAGCCTGGGAGATGACTTTGAGTCCTGAGTCTGGGCACATAGAAAGAGTTAAGAAAAACAGATAAGCAAAAACCTGATGGGGTCTAAGGTAAACCCTGAGGAGCCAGTCACTCATCTTCCGAAATCAGAGCGCCTTGAATGTTCCTTCTTTTCATAATGGTTAATTTTTGAGAAGAAACTAATCATATAGTGTAATAGTAACGTAGTCTTGAGTCTGAGACCCTGCAGTGAATAAGGAGTTTATCTACCGAACTTTAAATTGTTGGGAATTCAATCGAACAACTCTGCCAAGCAATTCCACGAATTATCATCTAATCGAATGACATTTATCATGGGCAAGACGCTTAAATCCTTGTTGGTTTGAATAAGCAATAAGCGAAGTTGCCATGGAAAAAGAGCACGATAAAATTGTTTTATTATTATCGTTCCCACTCGCTGCATTAGTAATAGCTGCAAGTTGTGTTGGGTTATTTACGCCTGATTTTTATGCTGCGGAGACCTTAAACTGGCAAGCACAATCGGTCGGGCAGGATCTGATTGATTTAGTTTTAATTACTCCCTGTTTGCTCATCACTTCCATTTTAGCGTATCGAAACTACCGGGCAGCATTCCTGATGTGGGGCGGGGTTGTGCTTTATCTCACCTATACGTTTGTGCTCTATTGTTTTGATGTCCATTTCAACGAGCTGTTTATAGTCTATTGTCTTTGCCTGGGTTTGTCTTTTTACTCGCTGGTTTATTTTCTGTTCACACAGAGTAAACAAAACATAATCTATGCCGGAGGTGAACCAGCAACCCGGGTCATCGGAATTTATTTTATCATCATAGCCATGTTGTTTTACTTTCTGTGGTTAGCAGAAGTAGTTCCGGCAAGTATTCAAAATACAATTCCCAAAAGCGTTGCTGAAGCCGGGTTATTCACCAATGGCGTTCAAGTGTTAGACCTTGCGATAATTCTTCCGGCTATCTTTATCACGGGTATTTTTCTATTGAAGCGAATATCATTGGGGTTTATACTTGCTCCGATAATTCTCACGTTCTTTATCCTTATGGACATTACCATCGGTGCGCTTGCAGTTGTTATGAAAGTGAAAGGAGTGGAAGTCGATTTAATGCTTACCGTAATCATGAGTGTGCTTACACTGGTCAGCGTGTCATTTTTGATTTGGTATTTTAAGGACGTTAAAATAGAATCTCGTTTGTGAAAACATTATTAAAAATTCTTACGGCCGTGCTTTTACTCTTCAATGGCATCGGGGCGATTTATGGAGGCGGGAATCTTATCCTTCACCCGGATGGAAGCAGCATTGATCTCTCACCAGAATGGTTAAAGCATACTCCCTTTTCTGACTATCTGATTCCGGGAATCGTACTATTTATTGCCAATGGATTATCTAGCATGTTTGTTTTAGCAACCCTGCTTCTGAATCATAGAAATTATCACCGATTTGTGCTAGCACAAGGAATAATCCTGGTGGGTTGGATTGTAATTCAAATCCTGCTGATTCAAACGATTTATTTCCTGCACGGCATTTTAGGCGCTGTGGGCTTGGCACTTATTATTCTTGGGTGGCTACAAAAAGCGCAGAGTACTAAGAGACTCTTCAAGGAATAATTTATTGAAGAACAACATGTAATAGCTTTTTAAGCTCAAAACAAGCTTTTTCAAAGCGTAGAATTGGAAAGCATTACTCTTTTAAAACTTTAACAACCTCACTTCGGCCGTTTCCGCTAAGCCTGATCACATAGAATCCACGAGGCATTCCTTGCATATCTATCTCGGTATTTTCAGACAACTTTATTTGATTCAATTTCCTGCCAATTAAATCATAAAGTTCGGCAACATGATATTGCGTGGCTCCATCAATATGCAGCAGGGAACGAACAGGATTAGGATAGACCGATGCATGGGAATTTTTCAAATCATTTGCCAGAGCGGTGACTGTTCCAAATTGAATTTCTTCCACCTTCACGCTGGTAATGGATAAATTCGTTGTTGATGTTCCGAGATCAAATACGAGTCGCCCTGCCAGGTCGGTGGGGGAGGTCATCGTAAAAGTTGTAGTGTAGGTAGTTTCTGTTGTACTCACGCTTATTCCATTGTAGCCACTGTATGCATTCCATGGATCGGTCGCTTTGCCTGCATAATAGGTTAGCGATCGATTTGCTGTTGCCTGACCCGTAAAAGAAATTCGATACAGTTTATCTTTTTCTAATGCAATGTTATTCTTTACCAGTTGCACATGCCAGGTTTGCGTACCTCCGTTTGTGATGTTAATGTTTAGCATACCACTCGATACAGAAAGATTTCCGGAAGCTCCACCCTGTGTGCTCAACGACCAACCATTTGTGGTGGAAAAATTACTGGTGTAGACTGGGATCGCAATGATGGGAACCGGTTCGGGCATTGCATTATGCAACAAGGCATCTACCAAAGGCGAAATAAACTCTTTTGTGGTTGGATTATAAATTCCAAAGCCAGCACTGAATTCCCACCACGCCCAACTCATATTATTTTCTTCAAACCAGCGCGCAAGAAAAGTAGTCCATCGCACACGCGATTCCATGTCGGCCGTGCTATAGGCACCAAATTCACCAACATGAATAGGAATATGGTTTGTCTCCGAAAATTGTTGTGCAAAACTAAATTCACTCACCACTGTTTCACGATCGGCCTCGGTATCATTCCATTCAGTTCCCAACCAAGGGTCAGAACCGTCAACCCACTCTGCGCCTTGATGTGTGAAGTTGAATGGATTGTAATAGTGTGGAGAAAGAATAATGTATTCGTCATTCGGAAGTTTAAGATTGCCGATGCCACCAAGCCCACCATACTCTGCAACGCCCAAAAGCACAACGCGGGTAGGATTCGTTTTTCGAATTTCCGTAAGGGCATCAGCAAAGTATTCGTTCCATAGTGCTGGTGAAATATTTCCATGAGGTTCATTCAACACTTCAAACAAAAGTTCATCAGGATAATCTTTAAAATAGTCTGCTATTTGAAACCATTGTGATAAGAACCTTTCCTTTTGCGCTGCAGGCGTTTCAAATAAGGCTTCATGATGATGCATGTTTACAATAATGTGCAAATCATATTTTAATGCTGTGTCTACTACCGTCTGTATGCGTTCAAGAAATGAAGGTGCTATGCTATAAGGTGCTACTGACATACTCCGGGTAGCAGGTTCCCATCGAACCGGCAACCGAACATGTTTAAAGCCAAGTTCTGCCATAATTTTGAAATACTCAGGGTTCCATGGATTTCCCCATTCATTTTCAGAAGGGGCTTCAAAGCAATTTCCCATGTTAATGCCTCTTCCTAATTTGGAATTCATTTCAAATGCTGGCAGCCGATTTTGTGCTATGCCTGAAATGGAGATAATAAGAAAAATAAAAACGTAGCAATTCTTAAACAACATTGATTCAATCAGTTAATGAACGATGACTTATGATAGACTGAAATATAAACATTTCCTTTTAGAAGCCATGTCAAAAATTCTCCAGCCATGCAGAGGCAATCTCTAATTTTACTCTGGATCGTTTTACAGGTTCTTGCAGGAATCATCTACATAGTAACGGGCCTTTGTCTTTAATCCTAAATTTTAATTTAGGTATATTGAGCATTAAACCTGTTTGCTCTATGCGCTCTCTTTTACTCACCCTTATCATCAACTTCCTTTCATTCTTCAGTTTTTCTCAACATCAACAAGCAGAACGTGAATTTGAAACGCTGATCAATGAACTTCAGGTAGTGGGGCTCGCTGTTGTGGCGGTTAAGAATAATGAAATTGTGTATCAGCACAATTTTGGGATGCAGGATGTGGAAAAACAAATTCCACTCAACGACAAAAGTATTTTCAGGATCGCCTCCATTTCCAAATCTTTTTCTGCTACTACGATCATGCAATTGATAGAAGCCAGGAAGCTCAAATTGGATGATGACTTTAGTAAGCTGGTCGGCTTTAAAATAAGAAACCCAAATTTCCCCAATACAGTCATCACACTCAAGATGGTGATGTCGCACACCTCCAGCATCAGCGACCGCAACGGCTACTTCAACCTGGATGTGATCAATCCTGATAGAAACCCAGAGTGGGCAAAGTGTTATAATACCTATGCACCCGGAACACAGTACGAGTATTGCAATCTCAATTATAACATGATAGGGGCGGTGATTGAACGACAAACCAATGAGCGCTTTGATATGCGTATCCGTCATCATATTCTTGAGCCGTTAGGTTTGTATGGCGGCTATAATGTGGACTCGCTTGACGCCAGCCGGTTTGCAACCTTATACAATTACGACTCTGCGAGTAAACAATTTATGGCTTCGCCACAGGCCTATGCATCGCGCAGTGAACAGATTAGCAACTATACGATGGGATATAGCACACCCATTTTTTCACCTACAGGCGGAATGAAGATTGGTGCTGTTGATCTGGCAAAGTATATGATGATGCACATGAATGATGGAACGTATAAAGGTATTAAGATTATGTCGAAGAAAAGCGCGCGGCAACTGCGCGTAGAAATTTCAGAGGAAGAAGGATATGGCATGGCTATGCGACAAGCCAACGATCTTGTGCCTGGCAAAATGTTGAACGGACATACGGGTTCTGCCTATGGACTCTATAGTGCTATGTTCTTTCATCCCAAGGAGAAGTTTGGATTTGTGGTGATCACTAACGGCTGCCTGCCTGATCAGGAGCCTGACATTCGCATGGTGCAAAGAAGGTCCATTACAATTTTATATAACAACTTTGTAAAAGAGTGAGTGTTATTCCATTATCGATAATCTTTCGACCTGACTGATTAATTTGTATTTTTATCATCATCAAAACAAACCGCCATTAACTAACATTCACCCTCATGAAAGTTTATAGCCTTACCAATCTTGCTAAGACAGCTATGTTAGTCTTGTTACTTCTCGTTGCTGTATTAACATTAGCACAAGACGGAACCATTTATCCATTGAATGCTCCACCCGAACCGAATGCCATTCCGCTTGGCACGGGGGGTGTTAAAGACCAGCCTGCTAAAGAGACGTGGTTTCGCCAGTGGGGCGACCCGATGGCGCGTAACATTACTACAGCAACGCTTACTCCATTTTTACCAGAACCCGGCAAAGCAAATGGTGCTGCGGTAATCGTGGCACCCGGTGGCGGCTTTATGTGGCTTTCGATGGGGAATGAAGGATGGGAAGTAGCAGAGGCATTGGCAAAGCAAGGGATTGCAGCTTTCGTACTCAAGTACCGATTACATCCAACCTCCGAATCATTGGATGAGTTCAAGGCTTTTATGAGTAGTCCGCGCACAACGACCCCACCGCCAACGTCTGATGGAAAAGTTGCAACTCCACCACCCCTTCAACGAGATTTGTCTAATCAACTTGCGGACGCAGAGGCTGCGTATGCAATGATTGTAAAAAGAGCTAAAGAGTGGGGAGTTGATACTGATAGAATAGGCATGATTGGCTTTTCGGCTGGTGCAGGTCTTACCATGCACTCAACGCTAAACTCCAAAACCATGAAACTTGCTTTCATTGGTCCGATCTATGGAGGCATGGGTCCGGTAGAAGTGCCAAAGAATGCTCCACCGATGTTCAATGTAATTGCCACCGATGATTTTCTTTTCAGAGGTCAGTTCGGTGTAATTGATTCGTGGTACAAAGCAGGTATCCCAGTTGAGTTTCATCTTTACCAAAATGGCGGGCACGGTTTCGGTTTAGGAAATCCTAATCGAACCAGTAACCGTTGGTTCGATACATTTATCCATTGGTTAGATGTTAATAACTTTCTCAAAGCCAAGTAAGAAAAGTAAAAAGAATATGTCTTTGCAGAAATTCTTCGTGAAACTGGCGGGTGTATGGCGGTCCTAAATTCTTGTTCTTAAAGAGCAAGCAGAATACTATTTCCGGGGATTATAAGAATCTATCCAGAGAATAAAGAGGCTTTTGATGTTGATGAATTAACTGCTCCACGTTCTGGTCTGATACGTCACTTCAGTAATGTCCGCTCCCCAGCGGCTCATGCCTCGAACCCTGACGTAAACAATCTCAACGAAATGTTCCTAATCAGTAGTTAATATAAAAGCATCTCTAATTTTTTAGAGATGCTTTCTTGAAATTTAGAATTTCTAGCGTTTAATATTTCCAGCCACCACCTAATGCTTTGTAAATGTTAACGATGGCATTCATTTGCCGCTTCTTGGTTTCAATAAGATCAAATCTTGATTCCAGTGCATCGCGTTGTGTTAACAACACTTCCATATAATCGGCTCGTGCCGAGCGAAACAGATTATTAGAAATATCGATTGACTGCGTGAGTGCTTCAACCTCCTGCACTTTCAGGTTGTAGGTATTCTCCATGTTATCGATCATTGAAAGTTGGTTCGCAACTTCAACGTAAGCGTTTAACAATGTGCGTTCATAATTATAAACCGCTTGTATTTGTATCGCATTCGCATTGAAGTATGCTGCTTTAATCGCATTCCGGTTAACCAAAGGCGCTGTTAAATCTCCTACCAACGAATACATCAATGACTGAGGTGTCTTCATTAAGTAAGTAGGATTAAATGCCTGAAATCCGATGCCTGCAGAAATGCCCAGGGAAGGATAAAATCTCGCTTTGGCCACTTTTACATCCAGCTTGGCTGCCGCTAAATTCATTTCTGCTTGCTTAACATCAGGTCGGTTTTCTAATAGCTGAGCTGGAATGCCCGCCTGAATTGTTTTAGGAATCAAATTAACAAAAGACTCTGTATCCCGGCCAATAGGTTGCGGAAACCGACCTACTAAAAAATTAATTAGATTTTCAGTTTCAATAATATTTTGTTGGATGCCAAACTGAAGACCTCTGGTGTTGAGCACCTGAGCTTCAAACCTGCGTACAGCAAGTTCAGTAACCCGTGCCGATTGCTTTTGCATTCTCACTACTTCCAATGCATTGCTCTGAATTTCAATATTCTGTTTTACAATTGAAAGTTCATTGTCAAGAGCAAGTAGTTCGTAATAAGCATTTGCTATTTCGGCAATCAAATTAGTCACCATAAAATTCTTTCCTTCTACAGTTGATAGATACCTGCTTACGGCCGCTTTTTTGGCATTGTGCAGTTTGTTCCAAATGTCAATCTCCCAGGTGGCAAAAGCACCTACCATATAATCTTGCAAAGGATCAGGGGTTTCCATCCCCGGCTTAATTTCCGTAGTTGCTTCACTGGAACCTTTACCCGTATAGCGTCCGGGTTTATCTACTCCGGCAGCAGCATCTAAACCAACAAATGGTAAGTATTCTCCTTTGCGGGCTCTGATTTCATTGCGAGCCATTTCAATTTCCTGCAAGGTGATATTCAACTCCTGATTATTGCTCAACGCGGTATCAATTAATGCATTCAGATTTGGATCGGTGAAATACTCCCGCCATTTCATACTAACTGTATTGGTAGTATCCTGCGAGTGAGTGAAGCTTGCAGGGGTAGTTGTATTTTCAGTCTTACTTACTATTTCAGGAGTACAGGCCGCAAGGATTACCGACAGGAAGATTACTCCCACAAAAACATTTATGATTTTATTATTCATTTTCGATTGCAGTATGTTTGTGTTTGTTTTTTTGTTTATGCTGTGGCTCTTCTGACAACGGTCTGTCATATTCATCTCGAATTAATTGACGACCATCTGCCAGGGTTCCAAAAATGTAATACAGTCCGGGAATAACAAGTACCCCGATAATGGTTCCCAATAGCATACCACCCAAGGCAGAACCACCAATAGTTCTGTTACCAATGGCTCCGGCACCTTTTGCAAGTACAAGTGGAATCAACCCTGCTATAAATGCGAAGGAGGTCATTAAGATAGGGCGGAAGCGAACTTTAGCACCTTCAATCGCTGCTTCCAAAATGGTAGCTCCATGTCTATGCTTTTGCACAGCAAACTCAACGATCAGCACAGCATTTTTTCCCAGGAGACCCACCAGCATGATAAGCCCTATCTGTGCATAGATATCATTATCCAATCCCATAATCTTCAACAGCATGAACGAACCAAACACCCCAACCGGTAGCGAAAAAATTACTGCCAATGGAATAATAAAACTTTCATACTGTGCTGCCAATACTAAATACACAAAGGCAAGCACAATCAGGAATACATAAAGGGATTCATTTCCTCTTAATGCTTCATCATATGAGAGTCCTTCCCAGTCAATATCATATCCTTTTGGCAACGTTTCTTTTGCCACCTCCCGGATCGCCTGTATAGCTTCTGCTGTAGTATACCCTGTAGCCGGCAGTCCGCGGATGGCTGCCGAATTGTACATATTGAAGCGTGTGATTTCATTAGGGCCTTGCTTCTTTTCAAGTTTCATGAATGCCGAGTAAGGCACCATTTCGCCATGATCATTTTTAACGAACAGATTTAAAATATCAGATGGAAGCCTTCTGAATTCTGGTGCTGATTGTACATAGACTTTGAAGAAACGATCAAACCGGATAAACCCTTGCTCATATGTACTACCAATTAAGATATTCAGGTTCTCCATCGCTGTGCCAATGGATACTCCTTTTTGCATGGCAAGTTCATTATCAATTACCAATTCATACTGTGGGTAATTGGCGGCAAAGAAAGTAAACAACCCCGTGAGTTCTTTACGCGCTCGTAAGTCATCCATAAACTTTTTATTGATCTTGTCAAACTCCTGGTAATCCGTATCCGTGTTCTTATCGATAAGGCGTAAAGAAAAACCTCCAGATGATCCAAACCCTGGAATAGCTGGGGGTTCAAAAAATTCCACGATGGTACCAAGGTCTTTTGATTTTTCCTCCAACTCTTCCATCACTTCTTTTACGGAGTGTTTTCTGTCGGACCAGTTTTTCAAATTGATAAGACAAGTTCCTGCGTTAGAACCCCTTCCTTCCGTCATGATTTCATATCCAGCTAAGGAAGATACAGATTCAATGTCTTCAATTTCCTCACAAATTTTTTGGAGTCTTTCAGAAACTTGATTTGTACTTTCCAATGTTGAGCCGGGAGGTGTCTGGATAATGGCATAAATAGTGCCTTGGTCTTCACTCGGAATAAATCCTGCCGGTAGGATTTGGTTCTCGAAAAATATCCCTGCACAAAAGGCCAGCAGGATAGAAAATGTAAGGAACCGTCTGGTTACAATAAGTTTTAATAAGCCGGTGTATTTTCCTGTTACTTTATCAAACCCTCTGTTAAAACTAGTCAAGAATCTATTTAAAAGATTTTGTTTTTTGGGTTGCCCATGAGTGTTCTTTAATAACATGGCACACAGCACCGGAGTTAACGTAAGCGCTACTAATGCAGAGATTACAATAGCACTGGCCATGGTAATTGAGAATTGTCTATAGAATGTTCCTACCGGACCAGTCATAAATGAAATGGGCAAGAACACAGAGACCATTACCATTGTGATGGCGATAATGGCACCGCTAATTTCACCCATCACTTTTTTAACTGCGTTGTAGGGATTTAAGTGTTCTTCTTCCATTTTGGCATGCACAGCTTCCACCACTACAATGGCATCATCCACCACAATACCAATTGCTAATACCAATGCAAAGAGCGTAACAAGATTGATTGATAAGCCAAAAAACTGAATAACAAAAAATGCACCGATCAAGGAAACTGGCACCGCGAGAATAGGTATCAGCGTTGAGCGCCAATCACCAAGGAAAATAAATACGACCAATGCAACCAGTATAAAAGCATCCCTCAATGTATGCGTCACTTGCTCGATGGATGCATCCAAGAACGTTGACACATCATAACTGATTTTATAATCTACCCCCGGTGGGAAGTCGGCCCGCATTTCTTCCAACTTGGCTTTCACATCTCTAATTACATCGCTGGCATTACTACCATAGTTCTGCTTTAGCACAATCGCGGCCGAAGCATGGCCGTCCAGATTTGAATAGATATCAAAGAATTCACTTCCTAATTCGGCCCTGCCAATATCCCGTAAGTGTATACTTTCACCGTCTGCATTCGCGCGGATAATAATGCCTTCATACTCTTCAGCCTTACTGAACCTACCTTTATAAGTAAGAACGTATTCCAGGGATTGTGCTTTGATACCTGAGCTTTGCCCAATTCTTCCGGGACGTCCGATAATACTTTGCTCAGCCAATGCCTCCATTACTTCTTCAATGGAGATGCTATACGCCCGCATACGATCCGGATTTAACCAGATACGCATGGCATAGGTGCGGCTTCCTAAAATTTTAGTTCTTCCAACTCCATGTATCCTGTTTATCTCAGGAATCATTTTTACGTTGGCGTAGTTGTACAAGAATTTTTCTTCCAACTTTTTATCGGTGCTGTAAAGGTTGACATACATCAACATACTCGGTTGGATAGGAGTGATGATAACGCCTTCGCGCTGCACCAAATCAGGCAGCAGCGGCATCACTTGATCAACCCTTGTCTTGACTCGAATTACTGCTTCATTGGCATCCGTGCCGGGATCAAAAATGATGGAAACAGTGGCTTCACCTGCGCTGGTAGCATCGGAAGTCATGTATCTCATTCCCTGCACACCGTTGATCGCGTTCTCCAATGTGATGAGTGTGGATTTTACCAATACATCGGCACTTGAACCAGGATAAGCAATAAAGATACTTACGGTAGTGGGTGCAATTTCAGGAAACTGCGATATAGGAAGTTGCTTGATGGCTAAGGATCCTACAAAAAGGATGATCACCGAAATTACAATAGCAAAAACGGGTCTATGAATAATTTTACTAAACATTATTTTATCTTTTTAGAGTTTAGATTATTCTGCATAGAGCTCTAAGTGCGAGATCACTTCTTTTGGATCTTTGAATACATACTTGATCTTTTCTTTTTCCCGAACCAGTCGTAAGCCTTCAAGAAGAATTTTATCGGTAGCCTCAAGGCCGCTTTGCACGGCATAGATGTGTGGCATTTCTGCAGCAATTGTAATAGCTCTCGACCGGATTATATTATCCTTGTCAACCACAAACACATATCGTTTATCCAAAATTTCGAATGTCGACTTCTGAGGAATCACTAACACATCATTGAGTGGAATGGTCATAATCACATTGCCTGTTTCTCCATGCCTAAGCAATCCATTTGGATTAGGGAATGTTGCCCTAAAGGCAATGTTTCCTGTTTCGTTGTTGAATTCAGCCTCAATGGTTTCAACCACTCCTGAATGTTTGAACTTTCGTCCATTAGCCATCATCAGGTTCACTTGTATTTTGTCTTTAGATTTAACATTCGATTCGTACTCGAGGTACTCCGCTTCAGGCACATTGAAGTAAACCCACATTTTACTGTTATCAGATAGGGTGGTTAGCAAATCACCTTCATCTACAAGGCTTCCTAACCGAACATGAAATCGATCCATGATACCATCGAAGGGTGCCCTGATTTCTGTAAACCCTAAGTGAACCTGGGCCAATGCCAATTCGGCTCTGGCTTTTTCAAGTTTGGCTTTGGCCAAAGCCAACTCATTAGGCGCAACTATATTGCTTTCAGCAAGTTTTGCTGTGTTTTGATATTCAATTTCAACAAAGTTTGCCTCGGCTTGCGCTTTTTGCATTTCAGCTTTATAGAGCATAGGCATGATTTGAAACATGAGTTTTCCTTTTTTTACGGACTGACCTTCATCTACAAAAATTTCTTGCAGGTAGCCTTTTTCCAGCGCTCTCATTTCAATATGTTGTATGGATCGAATCTGACACACATAATCTTTTGTAATTGAGGTGTCCATTCGTATGGGGCTGGTAACCAAAAATTTGGTTTCTTCTTTTGCCTCTTCCTTGTGCGACTCACAGCTTGTAAAGCAAACTAATGCCCCCACGCTTATGAGTATGAGAATTTTTTTCATAATTAATTTTGATGTATAAACGATTTTATTCTTAGTGATTTCTTTAACCCTTGTACGTGAAGTACAAGGCGTTCATCAACAGAAGCGAAATGCCTCGGTGAGATTATAAAAAGCAGGAAACCCAGAAGGTACCTGTTGTTTTATATCATATTCTGATTGTGCAGAATATTAAGTAGAAGGGGATGTCTTTATTTTCGCGAGCGAAACGTCCAACTGATTGAGAACTGAAATCAGGAGAGTAATTAAGACTTTCGAACGACCTGATGTGCAGGCTTGATTCATCTTCATCTTCTTCCTCAATTTCATTTTCAGCAAAATCTATTTTATGACTGGTAGAAAGTGAAGCGTTGAATGAATAATCACGGTAACGATGTGCGCCATTAACACGCGTATCTCTTGACCCTGTGAGACAACTGGAAGTAGCGGATAGATAGCTATATCCGCTAAAGAGAAGAATAAAAAGAGTGAGGTAATATTTTACGAATCCTTTTTGCATTCGGAGGCAAAACTAGACCAATTTGCTTATACAATCAAGTTTTGAGCGAGTATTGGGTCTTAACGCAAAGTGTGGGGCATAAGTTTATATTTTTAATAAAATCGTTAAAACAGAATGCTGAGACATTAAATGACGTAACCCGAAAACGTTTGTTATTAATTCTTTCTAAATTTAGTGAGTGACTTAGATGAAAACTATTCTCCACAGCTATGAAAAAAGGAATCTCTCGAAAAAGAAGAAAGACAAAAGTTCTTAGTTGGGATTATTTTGATGCCAGAGGCAAACAAATCAAAGATCAAAAAGTAATTGATCGGTGCAACAAATTGGTGTTGCCACCGGCATGGATAGATGTTCAAATTTCTGCTGATGCGAATGCAAGTTTACAAGCCACAGGATACGATGCAAAAGGTCGCCTGCAGTATCGGTATCATGAAGCGTGGACACAGGCCCGGGCTGCTGAAAAGTTTGATGGCATGACTGGTTTTGCAAAAACACTTCCTACCATCCGAAGAAAAGTTAATCGGGATTTAAAGCTGGATGGAATGCCTAAGGACAAAGTAGTAGCGCTTGTTGTAAAGCTTATTGATCTTTATCATTTCAGGGTGGGTAATGATGAGTACGCAAAACAGAACAAGTCCTATGGATTAACAACCTTGAAAACAGGACATATGAAATTAGATAGTTCAAAACATGCCGAAGGGGAGTTGGATGCTGTATTTGAATTTATGGGCAAGTCGGGTAAGCTGTGGAAGCGAAGAATTTGGGAAGATGATTTGGCACAGCTGATTAAGCAGTCGGGAGCAGTGGGTAAGCAAAGTAAGAATCGTGATCTGTTTCGATATGAAGATAAAGATGGAAATGATTTTGATATAAAGGCGAATCATATCAACGAATATTTGGATGCGATTACTGCGAAGAATGAGAAAGTAACGGCAAAGGACTTTCGCACATGGGCAGCTACCTGGAAAACCGCCTCGCGACTTTCCAAACAGTTAGATCCCGATACACCAACTGCCAGAAAGAGGATTGCAAATGAAGTAATCAAAACCGTAGCTTCTGATTTGGGCAATACACCAACTGTTTGTCGCTCTTCCTATATTCATCCTACTATATTAAGTGATTGGACGGATGGAAAGTTTAGAACGAGATGGAACCGGGCAACACGTAGCCGAAAGGTGAGTGGATTATCTAGGGAAGAAACAATAACATTATTGTATTTGAAGTAAAGGATTTGCGTTTATTTAGAGATTGCTGATTTTTCATTTGCAGTCAGGTCTCACGATTTGACTGATTTAATTATAACTTAACAATAGGTTATCAGGCTGTAAAACCTGACAACAACTAAGTTTAATTAATTTCCAGACCAATCAGGTCTGATAAATTTTTGGGTGATATTGAATAGAAGAATTGTTAATAATTTATGATATCAATTAGAAACAAAACCTTTGAAAGTGACGAAAATGCCCAAGTGGTGTTATCAAGGCTTGACTGGAAAGTAGAGAAAGCAGATAGATTGGTAAATCCTTTTAGTAATTCAACAGTTGATACTTCTCGGCCTTGGGTTGGGAAAATAGATAAAAACAAAAGAGAGTTTGAAATAATACAAACGGCTCCTCATTTTTCTCCACGCATTTTAGATAGGAATTTTTTTCAGTTATATATTCAAGGACAAATTACTGAGCATGGACAAAAAAGTGGTATTATTCTAAAGTTCAGATTGGGACTAAATACTTTCATGCTGTTTATCTTTATTTACTTATTCCCATTGTTGACTACATTTCTCGATTCGAAGACTGACAATGGTAACTGGAAGGGGCTTGCGTTATCGTTTATTGTTCCAATACTTTTTACACTATTACTGATTGTTCAGCTTAATAGAACTGAGAACAAATTGATTGATCTTTTTGAAGTATGAAGAAATAATCATCCCCAATGCAGTCAGGCCTTAACGACCTGACGGATTTAATTACTTATCAATGGGATGTCAGGTTGTAAAACCTGACATCAACTTAATCCTATCTTTCCCAAAAATGTGGCGGCTCAATTCCTAACGATCTTAAATACACATAGCCTTGCCCACGATGATGAATTTCATTGTCGATAATATAAAGGAGAATCCAATGAACTTTTCCTGCCCACATGCCAAAGGCTTTGTCATCTTCCTGAAAGCGGCCTTCGGGAATCTGCGGCCATAATGCATTAAGTTCAACAGTAGCTTTATCCCACATGGCAAGTAACCCTTGTTTTGAATCGGGTTTTTCAGCAGGCGAATAGGTAGGCCAGGTGCGCGTAACAACACCTTCCATGGTGGGGGTTGTCATTCCCAACATCTCCAAAGCCAATTCGGCAAAAGGCCTCATGCCTCCCACCGAGTGAGTAAATAATTTATCGTCTGGAAAGGCCTCAATCACTCTGCGCGTAAGGCTGCGGTGGCCTTGCCAATGTTCAAGAAGTTGCTGAGCGGTTAAAGTCTGAGAATCGTTGCTAATTTTCATATCGATTTTAGTTTATGGGTGAATTATTATATGCATAGTTACGTTCGCACTATGACAACTGTATGTCAGTATGAAAAAGATTTATTTAGTTTATGTTAAACAAAAAAAATATCCCGTATTCCGTTCTGGAATTAGCCTCAGTAGCAATCAATACAACTCCCCACGATGTATTTAAGAATAGTCTCGATTTAGCTCAGCATGTTGAAGAATTTGGGTATACCCGGTTTTGGCTGGCTGAGCATCACAATATGATAAGTATTGCCAGCTCAGCCACGGCTGTGTTGATCGGTCACATTGCGGGGGGAACACAAAACATTAGAGTAGGCTCAGGAGGCATTATGTTGCCCAACCATTCGCCTCTAATTGTAGCCGAGCAGTTTGGTACGTTGGGTTCTTTACATCCTGGAAGGATTGATCTTGGGTTAGGAAGGGCTCCGGGTACAGATCAGGTTACAGCGCATGCAATCCGGGCCGATAGAATGCAATCGGTGTATCAGTTTCCGCAAGAAGTAGAGCAAATAAAGCAATATTTTTCTGCGAGCAACAAGGGGGCAAAGGTTCGGGCCACCGTGGCGGAAGGAGTTGAGGTACCTATCTATATCTTAGGATCAAGCACCGACAGCGCTAAACTTGCCGCTGCGATGGGATTGCCCTATGCATTCGCTAGTCATTTTGCCCCTGTTCAATTGTTTGAGGCGTTAAGTATTTATTACAATAATTTTCAGCCTTCAAAAGTTTTGCAAAAACCCTATTCCATAGCATGCATCAATGTGATTGCTGCCGATACTGATTACGAAGCAGAAAAAATTTCTACTTCGCTGGTGCGGCTAATGGTAGGAGTGATGACGAATAACATGGACTACATGCAACCTCCTGAAGAGCCAACAAGTGAAATTCGAGAATTGATTCAGGAACCGGCTTTCCAACGCATGTTTAAATATGCTTTTATAGGAAGCAAAGAAACCGTTAAAGCCAAAACACAAAAGTTTTTGAAGGAGACTGGTGTCAATGAACTGATGGTAGTTTCTCATATTTACCATCATAACGATCGTATTAAATCCTATAAGTTGTTTTCAGAAATTATGAACGAGATTTCCTGATCACTTATTGGTTGTTAAATACAAGATTGTTTTGCAGATTTAAACTGCAATCTAATTTCCTATGAAGATGAACAGACAGAAATTTTTGAAGACAGCCGGTGTTGCGGGGGCAGGGTTATTACTGGCTCAACAGGTAAAAGCATCAGTTAATGGTGAAGGTTCGAAAACGGGTGTTCATCCATTTGATTTGGGAATTGCTTCATATACGTTCCGTACATTGTCACTCGATGATACAATTGCTGCTGTTAAGAAACTGGGGATTACAAAGTTGGCGGTAAAGAGTATGCACTTGCCGTTGGATGCTTCGCCTGAGGAGCTTCAGGCCACTGCTAAAAAGATAAGAGATGCCGGACTGGATCTCTATGGGGCGGGGGTTATTTACATGAAGACTGAGCAGGAAGTGAACAATGCCTTTGAGTATGCAAAACATGCAGGTATAAAAATGATTGTGGGTGTTCCTAATCATGAATTTCTTCCCTTGGTCGATAAGAAGGTAAAAGAATATGACATCAAGTTGGCCATTCATAATCATGGGCCCGGGGATGATGTTTATAAAAGTCCTACGAATGCTTATGAACTAATTAAAACGTTAGATAAACGAATTGGTCTTTGTATAGACATTGGCCACGTGGTGCGGATAAAAGAAGATCCCGCGGCTTTAGCCTTAAAATATAAAGACCGTCTTTTTGATTGTCACTTAAAAGATGAAAACAAAGCCGAAGCCGATGGAACCCCTGTTGAAATTGGCAGAGGGGTAATTGATATTCCTGCGTTTTTAAAGGTGATGGTAAAAATTGGCTTCAAAGGAAATCTTTCTCTTGAATACGAAAAGGATGGTAAAGATCCAATTCCTGGAACGGCAGAGTCAATAGGGTATGTACGAGGAATTCTGAAGATGATTTAGTTTAGTTACAGATGTCAAGGCAACTTGAAGTGGCCAGACACCTATGATACTTATAGAAAAGCAATTCCTGTTTGCTTCGAAATATCTTTTAGGTCATTGATCACAGCAGGTATTAATGGAATACCTGTCTTCCTTCTGATCACTTCTTCTTCATGTTCAGGGTCACCGGGTATTAACACTGCTTTTTGCCCCTTCACAGGTTTTGTATTTCTGAATACTTCAATCCACTCGTCAATGCGTTGTTTAAATTCAGTAACATCCATAAAGCCATCTATCTGCATGGCTCCAAAAAAATGACCAATGCCTTTACCCACGCTTCGTGATGGAATTTCCTGACGCAATGCGAACGGAGGTGCGAACGGTCCCCAGTTGGCACCACTCAACACACTGGTAAGAATATCTACCATCGCAGAAAGCGCATACCCTTTATGTCCACCCAAGTCACGCTCCGAACCTAATGGAAGCAGCGCTCCGCCCTCAATCATATCTGCAGGTTGATCAGTCATGTCACCTTCTTTATTGATGATCCAACCTTTTGGAATTTTTTTACCTTTTCGTTTCGCGATTTCTATTTTACCATATGCAGCAGCGCTGGTAGCTAAGTCAATTACAATGGGTTTGTTTTTTAGTCCGGGAAATGCAATGGAAATGGGATTGGTACCCAACATGCGCTCTGCTCCCCATAAGGGAGCAACTAACTTTGTAGTGTTGGTCATCGACCAGCCAATCATATCACGCTCCAGCGCTTTAAAGGAATAATAAGATGCAATGCCGTAATGGTTCGTATTGCAAACGCTCACCCAACCGGAGCCATGCGCATCGGCTTTATCAATAGCAATTTGATTAGCCCGTGGACCCACTACTAAGCCGAGTCCGTTATCGCCATCTACCGTGCACACACTTTTACGTTCGCGCACAATGGTAATATTGGGTTTAGGGTTAATCCGCTTCAGCATAAACATATCGAAGTACGTATGTAAGCGAGCTACGCCATGCGAATCAATTCCACGTAAGTCAGAAAGGCTTAGCACATCGGCAGCTTGTTCGGCATCTGCTTTAGGAACTCCAAAATTAAGGAATACATTGATTGTAAACTCTTTGAGTTGTTCGGCAGGGATTAGGGTGGTTTGATCCAGTTCCATAGTTTTTAGAGTTCAAAAATTTGCTTCATCACAATCCATTTTTCACCGTGCTTAGCATGCGGTAATGCCTGCTGATAGTTCCACATGAGCTCTTCCCACGCTTGCACTTTTTCATTGTTGGTATCCGCTTTAGTTTTTTCCTCGAATGAAAAATCATCGGTTGTTTCCATAATCATAAATAATCGATTTCCCGTCCGGTAGATATCCATAACGAGTATGCCAGCATCGCGGATGCTTTTCTCAATTTCAGGTGCAAGTTTTTTATGAAAGCTTTCGTATTCCGAAATCATATCCGGATCATTTTTTAGATCCAATGCAAGGCAATACCGTTTCATACTGATTGGGCGGTTGGCTTGTATCCTTTCATTCCAAACCAGGCAATCACAATAAAACAAAGCAATGGGATGATGTATGAAATCTGGATGTTGGAGTAGTCGGAGATAAGGCCCATCAGTACAGGAAATAATGCACCGCCTGCTACTGCCATTACAATTAATGACGAACCTATCTCTGTGTCTTCTTTTATATCTTCAATTGCAAGGGAGAAAATGGTTGGGAACATAATGGATTCAAAAAAGGGAACCGCAAGCAGGGCCCACATGGCTAGTTCAGATTTTACCAAAGTAGCAACTGCAAGTAACATCATACAAATAAAAGAATAGATGGTTAGCAATCGATTGGCAGCAATGAAACGAGTAAGGTAGGTTCCTGCAAATCGACCTACCATAAAACCAAACATGGCCATGCCCAACCAAATGGCGGCATCCTTTTCGGGTGTATTACTTGAGTATTTAGCAAACCGGATAAAGAAACTGGTAACACACACCTGGGCACCCACATAAAAGAATTGAGCTACAACGCCCCATTTAAGTTGAGTGTGTTTTAACGCTTTCAATACACTTGATTTTTGATTTTTATCTTCTACAGGTACCTCGGGCATTGAGGTGAAATAGATCAGCACGGCTACTGCTAAAACAACCAGGGCTATTATTAAGTAAGGAATTTTTACAGCGTTAGCTTCTAATTGCAGATAATCATTAAGCTGGCTTACACTCATGGCTGATAATTCCGCTTCGCTGTGCTCAATACCGCTCAAGATCATTTGGCCACCTATAAGAGGTGCTATGAATGCACCAAGTCCATTGAATGATTGTGAGAAGTTGAGCCGCGTGGTTGCTGTTTCTGGTTTTCCTAAAATAGTTACATAAGGATTGGCTGCAGTTTCAAGAAAGGCGCAGCCAGCGGCTATGATAAACAGGGCTCCAAGAAAATACATGTATACCCGGGTATTAGCGGCAGGTAAAAAAAGGAGTGCACCAATTGCATAAAGAATTAATCCAAACAAAATTCCTTTTTTGTAGCCATACTTTTTCATGAACAACCCAGCCGGGATGGCCATCACCAGATATCCAATGTAAACCGATGAATCGATAAGGGCAGATTGTAAATCGCTTAGCTGACACGCTTTTTTTAAATGAGGGATTAGAATGGGTTCTAGGTTATGTACAAAGGCCCACAAAAAGAAAAGACTCGTAACGAGAATAAAAGGAATTAAAAATTTTTGTCGGGAGGACATGAGTTTGAAGTTAGTATTAACTAATGGCGCGATCCAGATGTGTGTACCCTCCATCTACAAAAATCCATTGCCCGGTTGTATGGCTGGATCGTTCTGAAAGAAGAAATACAACTGTGTCTGCAATTTCTTCAGCCCTCGTCAAACGATTTTCAAGTGGAATTTTTTTAGAAACTGATTTTAACTTTTCCTGTGGATCGGGAAATTTTTTAAGCCATGATTCGTATAAGGGAGTCGATACTTCGGCTGGGATCACTGCATTTACCCGAATGGAGTAGGGGAGTAACTCAACGGCCCATTCCCGTGTAAGTGAAAGTATAGCACCTTTAGCAGCCACATATCCTGATGATCCACCCTGACCTGTTACTGAAGTCTTGGACCCAATATTAACAATTACACCTTTTCTTTTTTTGAGATACTTAAGTGCATAGTGCACCATAAAATAATAATGGCCCACATTATTGTTCATAGAAGTAATAAATCCTTCTGGCGTTCCCTTCTCAAGCCCAATGCTATCATTGTGACCCGCATTATTTACTAATCCATCAATACGGCCAAACTCAGAAACAATGTCATCAACAACCTGTTTGCAAGCTTCGGCTGTAAATAAGTCAGCTTGAAAAAATTTTACCTGATCACTTCTTGAAGGTAATGTTTTGATTGCCTCAGGACTTTTATCAACCACGGCTACCATAGCGCCTTCTTCTTTCAAAATGCGAACGATCTCTTTACCGATGCCACGGGCTCCACCTGTAACTATTATTACTTTGTCCTTTAAATGAAAATCCATTTCTAAAGATTGTAAAATCTTATTGCATTTTCACCCATTACTAATTGTTTTTCTGAATCAGAAAACGAGTCAAGATAGTGCTCAACTATTCCTAGCTGCTCTTCATATGTGCCGGCAACTAAACACACAGGCCAGTCTGAGCCGTACATCACCCGGTTTATACCAAAGAAGGAAAATACATTGTCGAGATAGGGTACAAAGTCAGCGTGTTTCCACTTTTTCCAATCGGCCTCGGTAACCATTCCTGATAGTTTACAGTACACATTTGGGAAAGAAGCTACTGTGGCCATATACTTTTTCCAAAGTGTCCTATCATTTTTTACAATATTAGGTTTAGCGATGTGATCAATTACAAATTTTTGATTCGGGAATTGATTGATGAACCATAGTGTTTCCTCAAGCTGATGTTCTTTAATCAGGATATCGTAGGTGAGGTTGAATTTATACAGAGTTTTAATTCCACGCAGAAATTCTTTTTGGGTCATGAAACCTTTTGGCTCGGCTTGCACGATGTGACGGATTCCTTTTAGTTTTGTGTTGTGAGTAAAATGAAACAATCGCTCTTCAACTAATTCATGACGCAGGTCAACCCAACCAACAACTCCTTTTATAAAAGAATGTTGGTTAGTAAGTTCAAGTAAAAAATTTGTTTCATCTTCCGATTGATCGGCTTGCACGGCAACGCAGCCATTAAAATTATTCCTGGAAAGAATAGAAGCTAAATCGTGAGGATAAAAATCCTTTTGAATCATCTTCATCTCATCCGTTATCCAACTATCGCGCGTGGGATTATACTTCCAGAAGTGTTGATGTGAATCAATTCTGGCGGCTGGTTGGCTGATCCGCACTGGATTCTGGATTTTAGATACTTGATTCATGATTTCTTAGATCCTGGATTCTTGATACGAGATCTAACTTTGCACTACCGCTATCTAGTATCCAGCTACAAGCATCCAGTATCCAGATTTTTTAAACTGCTACTTGTCTTTGTTCTCCAAGTCCTTCAATTCCTAACTCAACAACATCTCCCTTCTTCAGATAGATGGGGGGTTTAAATCCATGGCCAACACCTGAAGGCGTACCGGTAGAAATCACATCGCCAGGGAGTAAGGTCATAAACTGGCTGATGTAACTAACAAGATAGGGAATTTCGAAAATCATATCGTCCGAATTGTTGTCCTGCATCATTTGGCCATTCACTTTCAACCACATGTGCAGGTTGTTGAAATCGGCCACTTCATCTTTAGTAACCAAGTAGGGACCCATGGGCGCAAACGTATCACAACCTTTTCCTTTCATCCATTGTCCACCCCGTTCTAATTGAAATTCACGTTCCGAGTAATCGTTATGTACGCAATAACCTGCTACATAATTGAGCGCGTCTTTTTCTTCAACATAGGTGGCTCTTTTTCCAATGACAACCGCAAGCTCCACTTCCCAATCAGTCTTTTGACTTTTACGAGGGATCATAAGATTATCCGTAGGGCCACACAATGCAGAGGTTGATTTATAAAAAATGATTGGTTCTTTAGGCAATGGCATGTTTGATTCAAAGGCGTGCTTGGTATAATTTAAGCCCACACAAATTATTTTGGAAGGTCTCTGAAAGCATGGACCAAGTCTTGTTCCTTCCTTTATTACAGAAAGTGACGTTTTGTTTTGGCTCAACCACTTTTCAAATCGGGCAAGTCCATCGTTTTCAAAAAATACTTCGTTGTAGTCTTCGCCAAAAGCCGAAGCATCGTACAACTTTTCATCAATTACTACTCCGGGTTTTTCGCGCCCCGGATCGCCAAATCGAAATAACTTCATGTTTATGTATTTAGTCGTATAAATCCGCCATCAATAGGGTAGTCGGTGCCAGTAACAAAACCTGCTTCGTCCGAACAAAGATAGAGCGCAAGGCTTGCAATCTCTTCGGGTTTCCCCATTCGACCGATCGGTTGTGTTTTAGAAAGTTTTTCAAACATCTCTTCTTCCTTGCCGGGATAATTGGCTTTTAAAAATCCATCGACAAAAGGCGTATGAACCCGACCAGGTGAAATGCAATTACATCGAATGCCTTCCTTAACATAATCTTTAGCAACGGAAAGTGTCATAGAAAGTACAGCACCTTTAGTCATGGAGTATGCGAACCGTTCGCCCACGCCAACGGTAGCAGCAACTGAGGCCAGATTAAGAATAACTCCCTGCTTTTGCTTTTTCATAAATGGAATCGCAGCGCGCATGGAATTGTAAACTCCTTTTACATTAACGTGATAGAGTTTATCAAAATCAGTTTCGGAGGTGTTCTCTAATTTTCCGATGTGAGAGATCCCGGCACTGTTTACCAAAATATTTAAGGTGTTGAAGTCATTACCAATCTGGTTAATGACATCTGTAGTTTCTTTTTGTGAGGTGACATTGCACACATATGGTTTCGCCAGATTTTTACTTTGATGAATGAGGTGTGCTGTTGCTTCTACAGCTTCTTTATTTAAATCAATCAGGCAAACTTGAGCTCCTTGTTGGGCTAATTGGATAGCAATCGCTTTGCCAATTCCACTTCCACCACCGGTTACTACAGCAATCTTTCCCGAAAGGTCAAATTTCATGCAAGCAAGATAATCAGAACTTTATTTTGCCGCTTCTTTTCTTAGAAATTCAATCATTTTTTTTGTGTCGTAGTTCCGGGTGCCAACTTCTTTCATTACGATATTTCCTTCCTTTGAAATGATGAATGTAGTAGGGATGGATGGCACTTGCAGCTGCTCGGCTAAATATCCTGATGGCATAAAGACAGGGAATGAGTATTCGTTCTTTTGCACATAGGCTTCTACTTTTGGAAGCGCCTGATCTTTATCAATCGAAAGCATCACGAACGTTACAGAATCATCTTTCATCTTGGAGTACAATTTTTGTATGCCTGGCATTTCTGCTTTGCAAGGCCCGCACCAGGTAGCCCACAGGTTGATGAACACTACTTTGCCTTTGTACTGATCGAACGGAAATTTATTTCCTTTCAAATCTTTAATCGTAAAACCATAATCAAATTTGGTTTCCTTATCAGGTTCAGAAGGATTAACATTCAATACACCTGCCTTCAATACTGCAGACTGAGCCACATATGTAATTTCTCCCAGTAAGCCAGTTACTTTTAGTAGGCCAACTATTATTATTACAGGTAGAATGGTTTTAATTAGGTCAATGATGAATTTCATAATCTGAAATTGGCTTGGTTATTGAAAAGGTGTGGACAAATGTCCTTAATTTTAATAACTTGGAGTAACTTATAAAGTGAAAATGTCTAGGAAAGGTTCTTTAATCGCGGCTTTTTTAATATTTCAATGCACATTCTTAATCGCTCAAAAAGTCAAATACAAGGATTTGATTGAGCTATTGAACGCAAAGCAATACGAAATGGCAGAACCGTTTTTGAAGCGGTATCTGCTAACAGAGACAGAAAATCCCAGTGCATATCTCTACATGGGTATTATTTACCAGGAGAATTCTACCAAAAATGATATCCTAAAACAGACTGAAGCCTTACTGAATAATATAGACTCAGCTATTTTCTTTTTTGATAAGACGTTACCCATGCTTACCGAAAAAGAGATAAAACGTCACGATGAAAACTATCAGGCCTATGTACGAAGAGATCCGCGTACAGCAGAATTTGCCATCAAACTTTCCGATATCCAGTTGGACATTGAAACTCGCGTAAAAGCATTAAAAGAGAAGAAAGAAAAATTAAAGCCATTAAAATCCAATTTTGATCAGACTCAAAGGCTGTATGAGAGGTCAGGGATTTTGTTTAAAGCTGTGCAGGATAAATACACAACTGAGAACGAAATGCTTCTTCGGTCGGATGAGGCTCTGCTTGGTCAACTCAATGCATTAACGGTAGTATTTGATTCGTGTCAACTAACGTTCAAAAATTATAAAACCATCCTTCCTGATTTAGGTAAGACGGGGTATAATCAACAACAAACCCTTTTAAAGATTGATGACTTTAAAAAAGATGGTATTGCGCCAACTGATTTTATGTTGAGTGATGTAAAAGTTTGGGATTACTCCAGTTGGGCGAAAAAATCGATAGAGACTATTCAAAAAGAGATTATCCCCATGCGTGATAATCTTGTGTTGTATGATGTGGAAATCAATAAGCTCCGGGAAAAATTAAAGAGAGATTCAGTTTCTGTTAAAAACGAGTTGACAAAGTTGGTTAATAAAGTTTTGTATACCCAATTGAATAAGTTTGATACAAACCCGATACCAACAGAGCTTTTTAGAATGAAAATAGCTGAGTTAGAGTATCAATCTGATCTTATTGCGAATAAACACCTGCGAGATTCGGCCAATGTAATTGTGCGAATGTCTTGCATTGAATCTGAAATTAAATCAGTTCGTAAACTCGATAGTATTTCAAGTCATTTGGTTACCCGCGATTTTGATACCGAAGCAACAAACTATAATCATTTTATTACGCGGGCTTATGGTACAACGGCAGTACTTAGAAGTCTTGTTAAAACAACTAACGAGTATGCGCATCGTGAGCGAGCCCGAAAGGAAAATGAATTATTGAAAGCCACAAATGCATTGAATTGGGCAATTGCTGCTCCAGATTCAATTCCATTATTCATGGAGGTACCTGAAGCGCGTGCTTCAAAACCATTGTTGATAGTGCCTGATAATTTTACGATTGGTTTGAAATATCAAGATTCGTTGGCGGTTGGCTATTTATATAGTATTACACCATCTAGAATTCCAGATGTAGGAACAACATTTCCTATAGATGCACCTAACTTTAAGAAAAGGAGTTTGCCGATTATTAAAGGATTAGGAGTGCATGAAGGGAGTGAGGTCTACATTGCTTTAATCTATTCGCAAAACAAAGTAAAGGAAGGATTTCCAGCAACCATTGCACGTGTCAACAAAACAACAGGACTTGCCTGGTCTATTAATTATAAATTTGAGTTAACACCCTCTGAATTGCTTTATACTGCCAGCACGGGCGAGCTCACGATTAAAACAACGGGTACTAATGGCGAAAGCCAGATTGTTGTAATCGACCAAAAGGGGAAGAAGATTCACTAGTTATTTACATTACCTTACAGGATTACTGAAAGGTTTGATGTCAGCCATTTTAAGCACATTATTTTTCTGATCAATGTCGGCAAGTCTGCCACTTGGATCAATTTCAATGCTTTCAATATCACTGGTTTTTCTTGCAATATTTAGTGTATAAGTAGGATTTACCCATGGCCAGGCTTCCGCATCAATTCTTTTAATCGATTTATCTTCGATTGGTTTGCGCCCCATTTGTTCATTCATAGGAATGTAAAAAAGTTCTTTGCTACCATCTTTGTAAGTAACCAGCAAATCGATTGGCATCGGAAATTCTCCCATACGCTTCAATTCAACCAAGGCCGATCCATCTTTATCAATGACACTACCAATGTCATAATCGATATGCTTGGTGGTTTGAATCCAGTATCGATAGTACCAATGCAATTGCATTCCTGATGTCTTTTCCATTATCCTCAAGAAGTCATTGGGTTCGGGATGCCTCATTTTCCACGTATTGTAGTACCGTAACATTCCAGCATAGAAATTTTCAGTACCAATAATATATTTTAACTGATGAAGAAAAATGGATCCCATACCATATGCTGCAGTACTATAAGCACGATTTGTAGTAAAGTGGTCGGAATGCTGACTAGCGGGCTCATGCAACCCACTACTTACTAATCCATAATAACTTCTATAACTTCCTGAATGGGTTACAGGCTCATTGTAAATTGAATTCAGTGCTTCTTCACTGGCAAAATCTGTGAAGCCTTCATCCATCCAGGCATAAAGGGCTTCGTTAGAAGCCAACGTCATTTGAAACCAACTGTGTGTTACTTCATGTGCCATCACACCATTTAATCCGGCCTGGCTACCCTCACCCATAATAAGTGTGCACATTGGATACTCCATACCACCGTCTCCACCTTGAATAACTGAGTAGGTATCGAAGGGGTACTTCCCAAAATTCTTATTAAGAAATTCAAATAATTGAACGGCTACACCCTCCATGCGTCTCCAGGTCTCAGATGTCTTTTCATTTTTCTGGTAGAAGAAATGCAACTCAGGACCATTGGGAACCTGAGCCCGATCGTGAGTAAAATCAGGATCGGCTACCCACGCAAAGTCAATTACATCCTTTGCAACAAAATGCCAGGTCAAATCTCCATTTGGTCTTTTTACGGCAGAGCCGGGTTTTTCATAACCATGACCAATTTCTTGCGGGTTCTGTAATTTGCCAGTTCCTCCGATTACAAATTTTGGATCTATTTTAATCGTTACATCAAAATCTCCCCACACGCCTTGAAACTCACGCGCAACATATTGATAGGCATGCCATCCTTGAAAATCATACTCCGCTAATTTTGGATACCATTGCGTCATAGAATAGGCGATTCCTTCGCGGTTGTCTCTTCCTGATCTTCGAATTTGAATTGGCACCTGTGCTTCGAAAGTCATTTCAAGGGTTGTTTTTGTTTTAGGAAGTAAAGGTTTGGCAAGTGTTACTTCCAATAATGTTCCGTCTACTTTGTAGGTAATAGCTTTTCCATCTTGTTTGAGAGATTGAATATGTTGGTAGCCAATCTCATCTGCTTTTAGTTTAGAGATCCGATCCATCACTCTTCGGTCAGGATCAGGAAGATTGCGCGACCTCACGTCCATCATGCTGCCGGGCTGAAAAGCATTAAAGAAGAGATGATAATACACTTTAGTGAGTGTATCTGGGGAGTTATTATAGTACTCTAATTTTTGGTCGCCCGTAAGCCGATGGTTTGTTGTATTCAGATGAACATTCATTGAGTACTCTACGCGTTGTTGCCAGCGATAATCCTGACAGAATGAGAGGGTGGTTGATGAAATGAAGACAATCAGAAAAAACAATTTCATAAAGAGGAATTAAGTTCGAAACTTATAGAATAAGCGTTAAGATTCAAATGGCTTTTACAGGAACAAACTAGAATTTGACTCTTTTGGAAATACTTGCTGAAATGTAGCCTGCATTAACCAATTCGATAGGCTCACCTGAAAGTGATTTCGGAATGTTATATGTATAGCTTACTAAGAAAGTCCATTGTTTAACGGTAACTGCAAGGGGGGCAACAAACGAATAATTAAGCACACCAAACTTGTTAAAGGTTTCTGTATAGTAGCGTGGTAAGTTGTTTCTCCATAAATACAGAAAGCCAAGCCGGGTTAATGCCAGGGGATAGGGGGTATTCTTTGTCCATTGTTCGTTGCCCAATAAAACAGAACACATCGGGTAAAAAGCAACGCGATCAAAGATTCCAACATTGGTTTTGTAAAGGTTAAGCATAATGCTGGGACTGATTCGATGCGCAGTTTTATCACCAAAATAGAATTGGTAATCTAATCGGAACGTAAATAATCCAACATCAAAAAAATTAGATACACCCACATTGTTTTTGTAGGCGATGTAGTCATCTTCATTTAGACGGGAATACATGTAACGACTGTATTCCGTCATGAACGACCACCATTTGGTAGGACTATTCATATACCCAACCGAACCTACTGTGAGATAATAATTGGGCTCATATTCTTCACTCCAGTAGCCGGTGGCATCTGCATAAAAACCTGATTTATGATAATAGGAGATGCCGGGTGCCATTCCAAATTGATTAAGCCCAATTGTTCTACTTGCAGACACCACATTACTATTGTAGCCAAGCCTTACGATCATTTGCGATTTGATAGCAGGAGCGGGAAGATTAATCAGGCTATCAATCAGTTTTAAAAAATCAGATGAACCTGGTTCATTTAATAGAGAATCAAGTTCAGCTATGTAGGGGTCGTTGTATAATAAAGCAGAATCAGTTTGCTGTCCCCACGCGGAGGTTAAACAAACTGATGATACTATGATTATCAGAATCTTTTTTCGAAACACAATGTATGTTAATTCCGCTGCTTCAGGCGTTGATTTCGCTCACGAATCGTCTCATTGCGTTGTTGCATTGTTCTGCGTTGTTGAATTTGTTCGAGAATGATTCGCTGAAAGTCTCCTTCTGCTCTTCGCAAATTTAACATTTGCTGAGCGGTTATCACTTTTAACAGACGTTCGGAATATATTTTTTCAAGATCAAGTTCACGTTGTTTAAGTGCGAGCCCGAGCTTTACCAATTCCTCCTGCTTAGCCTGATCAGGATTATCTTGCTTTATATCCTTGCGTGATTCCACAAATTCTTGTCGAATTTCCCTTCGTTTGTCTGAAAACTCACGATATACTGGCCAAAACTTTTCTGCCTGTTCGGGCGTTAAGCCTAGTTTATCAGAGATATAGGCAATTCGCAGGTTTTTTATTTTCTCCTGCACTTTGGGGTCCTGTGTAACTTCAGGATCGGTTTGCTCTTGCGCAAAAACTCCCCAACTGCTAAGGAGGCATAACCCAAGTATTAATATTTTTCTCATAGTCAATTTAGAAATTTTCAGGTTCATTAAATTCATCCAACAACAAATCCAGATCATCATCTGTGATTTCAAATGTAGCGTACACTTTATTCTCTAACTCCATCAAATCAAATTCATTCCAGCCCACGGTTTCACTCAAATCATCTATTTGAAGATCTGCATCATTTAAGTAAGCAATCAACTGCTCGGTTTGAATACCAGCCAATTGTTCATCAAACGATTTCTCGGAATTACCCGAAAACCAGAAAATTCCAAAAGCCATAATGGCTAGAACGGGCAGGGCATATTTCAAGGAGGTTACCCATATTCTAACCGGCTCTGGTTTAACCACCCGCGCCTGAATAATGCCCGGGAGCTTTTCGAAATACCCTTCCGGGACTTCAAAAATGTTCTTTTTGGGGATGTCTTCTAGTTTTTTCATTTGTTGATATGACTCATTAGGTTCTAAAAAGTTTAATCAGGCAGTCAGATAATCTTCTATTTTCTTTACCGCATGGTGAAAACTGGCTTTTAGGGCGCCTACACTGGTACCTGTTATTTCCGAGATATCCTCATAGGGAAGTTCATCAAAGTATTTCATATTGAAAACAAGCCGTTGCTTGTCCGGTAATTTGAGCAATGCTTTTTGGAGTTTCTTCTGAATATCCTCACCGCTTATGTCGGGAGAGGTATCCAATTTATTTGAAAGTTCTTTGCTTACATCTTCTAAGGGTAAAAAGAATCGTCTTCTCTTTTTATTAAGGAACGTGAGACATTCATTGGTCGCAATTCGATAGATCCATGTAAATAACTGCGAGTCTTCGCGAAAGCTTTCAATATTCTTGTGCACTTTAATAAATACCTCTTGAGTTAAATCATCCGCATCGTCATGGTCGATTACCATTTTACGCACATGCCAATACACGCGCTGCTGATAGGCACGCACCAGCAGATTAAACCCATAGCTGCGCGTTTCCTGATTTCTGATTTTAAGAAGAAGTTCTTTGTCCTCCAAGGGAAGGTTTTTAGGTCACCAATTTGTTTGACTATAAAGATATAACAAGGTTTAATTGGCTTGTTTGGTTATACATGGAAAAAACATTCACCATTGAGGCTTCGAGGCGCTAAGTTTCATTTTTATCTTCTTGAGTTGAGTGGCGCAAATAGTTTGTTTATTCTTTGTGCCTCCGTGTCTCAAATGGTGAAAAATATTAATTAACGTTCACTAAAAGATCAACTAATCGTTCAAATGTTTCTTTTGAGTGGGTAGGAAAGTTAGCAAATCTTAACTGGGTTTTCTTTTGTTCGCCATATCCATCGCCTGGAAAGAAGCCGTGAGCTTCCAGTTGCTTTTTAATTAATTCAGTGTGATTCCCTGTTTCCGCAACGAGCACAGTCTGCGACCGCGCGTTAGCATCGCTCACAAAAGGTTGCATAAGTGGATGCGCACTTATTGCTTGATAAAAAATGGCAGCCTTATATTCAGTTTCCTTCCGGATGATTGAAATACCTCTTCGTAAAAAGTCTTCAATCACTTTACCAAGCAGATAGATGCCCAGCACGTTAGGTGTTTCTGGTGTTTGATTCTTTTTAGCGTTTGAAAGTAAAGTAGGTAAGTTATGGTACGTGCCAATTGATATTCCTTTGGATTGTAACGACTCGGCTTTAGCAATGCAACGATCATTCACAATCCAGATACCAAGACCAGCCGGTAAACCAAAACCTTTTTGTACTGAAAAGAATACAGAGTCAATCTTCGAAAAATTAAACTGAGGGTAAGGAAGAGAGGATACTGCATCTACTACGATTAATGAATCGGGAGATTGAGTTCTGAATTGATTAATAAAATCCATCGAGAGCATGGCGCCTGTACTCGTTTCGTTATGAGTAAGCGCAATCAGTTCAAGAGTCGAATCTATTTTGTAATTCGATTCGAAAATTTGACCTAAGGGAGCTTCAATTTTGGTAGCACATTTACCAAGTTGTGTTGCGATTTCATGAAATCGTTTCGAGAAAGCTCCGTTCACAAAATGTAGTGATTGCTCACGTACTAAATTTTGGATTGTACGTTCCCAGATTTCTGTGGCCGAACCCACAAAGAAAATATGGAAATCATTTGGGATGCCAAGTAGTTCTTTTAATCCTTCTTTAGCGGATTTAGAAATTACTTCAAACTCTTTGCTACGATGTGACATGGAAGTTACGCCATCGCGAAAAGCCTGACGCACATGTGTTTCAACTGTAAAGTAAAGTTGAGAAGGCCCTGGAGTAAAATTGATCATAGGATTGATAGCTCATGCAAAGTAACTTTAAAGAGACGGACACTCAAAATGATTATTCCCTTGGCTACAAAAAAATTAGAGAATAATCAAGAATGTATTCGATAGGTGATTTCGTATTTTTGAAGTGTTAAATCCACTTGGGTTTGGGACACGTTTGCTGAACCTAACATTTATACAATACCGAGTAAAGTTCTTGGACAAAATCAGGCTTCATCCGTCATCTGGCGGACCTCGCCCTAAAAGCAGGTTAACAGTAGAAGGTTGCGACCGATGGACAGCTCAAAACTTGTCGTTTTTGAGGTTCAGAAACACCTCTCCAAATCCAGTGGGTTTTTCTTTTTTATCTTACCTTATGAAAGCGATCTTATTCTTTTTGCTAGGGTCTATTAGCTTCTCGGTTTTTGCCCAGGATGCGGAACAAGGCTTGTTAGCGTTTGAAAAAAACATTGAGCAAGCGGTGGTAGCTACTAATGTTTCTTTTCTTAAAAAAGCTTACGCGTCAGATTTTAGATTTAAGCATGGCACTGGCAATGTCGATTCGAAAGAAAGTTGGATAAAGAGCGTTGAGAAGAATAAAGGAAATTTCTTATCGCGCAACATTGATTCAGTTGAAGTTGAGATTCATGGTGATATTGGAATTACCAATGGAACTCTAACTGTTACGAGACCAGATCGATCGTATACATTGCAATATGTGCGTGTCTATCGCAAAAAGGGAAAGCAGTGGGAGTTATTCATGCACCGAACGGTGCACGAAGTTCACAACTAGGGTTAATACAACACCCGGAACTTAATTGTGTTATCAATACTCCTTAGTTCCTTAATCACTTCCTTGTCGTATTCCTTATCAATATCAGTGATAACATACCCAATATTTTCATTGGTTTTAAGATATTGACCAACTATGTTAATGTCATTATTAGCTAGAATCTGGTTGATCTTGGCAAGAATACCAGGCACGTTGCTATGAATGTGAATTAACCGATGCGCATTTTCTAAAATAGGCAATGAAAGATTGGGGAAATTTACACTGATGCTCGTTCCACCTGTATTGATGTAATCCAGAAATTTACCTGATACAAACGTGGCAATGTTTTCTTGAGCCTCTAATGTACTACCCCCGATGTGTGGGGTTAAGATAGTATTTGGTAGTCCGCGTAGTTCAGAAACAAATCCTTCATTATTACTCTTTGGCTCATGCGGAAATACATCAATGCCGCAACCGGCAACTTTTCCATTCTCAATATTTTTCTTGAGTGCAGAAATATCAACAATGTGGCCACGGCTGAGATTTAGAAAAATGACACCTTTCTTCATCAAATCAAATTCGGTTTGCCCGATTAAGTTGGTGTTCTCCTTGCGCCCGTCTACATGCAGAGAGATGATATCAACTTGCTCCAATAATTCCTTTAAGGATTTACACTTGGTAGCATTGCCAAGTGCTAATCGTTCCTCGCGATCATAGTAGTAAACATTCAGTCCAATGGCTTCGGCTACAACAGAAAGTTGTGAACCAATATTTCCATATCCAACTATGCCTAATTTCTTACCTCGTATTTCAAAACTTCCACTGGCTGATTTATCCCACTTTCCCTCATGCATCTTAGCAAACTTATCTGGCAGGTTGCGGATTAGCATAATGATTTCACCAATCACTAACTCTACAACAGAGCGAGTATTGCTATAAGGCGCATTAAATACGGCAATGCCTCGTTTAGTCGCTTCCTTCAAATCAATTTGATTTGTGCCAATGCAAAACGCACCGATTGTCATCAAGCGATTAGCGTTTTCCAGCACCTTGGAAGTTACATTTGTCTTAGATCGAATTCCTAACACCGAAACATTTTTTATCTTCTCGCACAATTCATCTTCGTCAAGCCCGGCCGGATAGACTTCCACATTGAAACCTTCGGCTTTAAATGCTTCAACCGCATAGGGATGAACATTTTCAAGTAACAGAACATTGATTCTGTTTTTTGGATAGGAGATAGCTGTATTCAATTTATTGAGGTATAAAAATTCATCTAAACTAGGAGCAATATGATCGGCTTTGCTCAATACTTTTTCGCGTTCCACATTTTCGGTAAAAGCAAAAAACTTGTTAGCGAGTCCTGCCTGCTTTATTTCATAATCGGTATAGCCATCGCCTACAACAAACACATCGCCCGGCAGGTTCAGGCGTTTCAATTGTTCCACTTTTCCATTATTCTGCGAAAGCGGATTTTCTTTGTCAAACCCCGTTACATTCCCTTGTTCATCAAAATGAAATCGATTGGCACGGATATTTTCTGGTTTAATTCCAAATTCAGTAACGATAGGATCGATGAAGGCATGAAACCCATTGGAGATGATATAAATGTAATCGGCATAGGTCTGAAGAAACTCCCGGTTTCGTTTAAAAGATTCCGAAACCAACTCTCGCAGTACAACCACCAATTGTTCTAAGTGTCTTTTGTTAGGTGCCAGGATTTCAATTCGTTTTTCAAGTGATTCCCGAAAGGAAATTGAGCCATCCATGCCCTGATTGGTGATGTCAAAGATTTGCTGTTTAAGTTTTTCAACATTTGGATGATCCTTTAAAGAAATTTCAGCGAGGGCATCAAAGGCTTCAACTTTTGTAAATGTGCTATCGAAATCGATTACAAAGTAGCGAGTGGGCTTCATGGGCAGTTATAACAACCTCAAAAGTAAAACTAAAAGTCCACAGTGTAGTAGCGGATAGCGAATAGTATCTTACAAAAAATGATTAACAGATGTTAGGTAAAAGTTCGATCAAAATGTAAGCTTCATTACGTTTGCTGATGTAGGGCAAACCTGGCTGAACTCAGTAGATGAACGAATTTCTTCCGGTACTTCATCGCGTTTTAATTCTTCAAACCCAAGTTTATGAAAGAAGTAGAAAGCAGATTCTGTTAAAAGATACACTTCACTCATTGCCAGGCTTTGAGCTTTTCGTAATAGATCAGATACTATTTGTTTGCCCAACTGTTGGCCTCGTATTTCAGGACTCACCGCCAACGACCGAAGCAAGGCTTTGGTACCGTAAAGTTCAAGCCCGCCCGATCCCACTATAGCTTCTTCTGTATTGTAGTAAGTAAAATAAACACTGTTATCCAGTCGAATGTCATCAGCAGGCAATTGATTTGCCCGGAGAAAAACCTGTAAAGCTTCGAGTTCCTTTTGCGTTTTGATTTCCTGGTTCACCACAAATTCCTTCATTTGGCAAATATTACAACCTTCAATCAAAAATTGAAACGGATGTGATATTTTTTACGATTAGCAACAATCAGAACCCTCGCCACAGCATGCTGCCTTCGCTGCTTTTTTCGATTCAGTTGTTTCCACAGACTTTTCTGCATAGACAGTAATACTGAAAATACCTAAATCACCTTGCTTTACCTGCGTCATTTCAACTTCATTCAAGTAAGCGGATAAAATTTCATCCGGAAGATTGATTTTCTTTTCCTTTTGGATAGTAATATTTACAAAGCCTGCCTCTTTAACAATCTGAAGATATTCATTCTTTTGAATAGCACCCGAAATACACCCTGCGTACATCTCAGCATTTTTTCTTAAGCCATCCGGTAGTTCACCTACAAGCACTATATCTGAAATACTAAAGTGACCACCGGGTTTCAATACCCTGAAAGTTTCGTTGAAGGCAGTTCTTTTATCAGGCACAAGGTTCATTACGCAATTGCTCACCACAACATCGGCTACTGAATTACTAACCGGAAGTTTTTCAATATCACCATATCGAAACTCGACATTATGAAAGCCTAACTTCTCAGCATTAATGCGTGCTTTTTCAATCATCTTTTCAGTGAAATCGACACCAATTACTTTTCCGGTAGCACCTGTTACGGAACGCGCCACAAACGCATCGTTACCGGCACCTGAACCAAGATCAATTACTAAATCACCTGCTTTAATGTTGGCAAACTCTGTGGGTAGGCCGCATCCTAATCCCAGGTCGGCATCGGTATTATAACCGGCTAGCATTGAGTAGTCTTCTGCCATGAGTGCTTCATCAATAGTAGCACATCCACAACCACTTCCGCAGCAGCTGGTTTCGTTTTGTTGTTTGGACTGTGTAGCGATTTCAGCATACTTTTCCTTTACCAATTGTTTAAGTTCCTCTGAAGTTGTCATAATATATTGGATTAATAGTTATCGTAATATTGCGATTAATTTGAATAAAAATTTTAGCAGCAACTAGCCTGAACACCCTGAAGTAAGTCGCCCAATAGTTTCCTCGCCTTTATTAAGGCTTTTGAATCGATGCAGTAACAAACGGATGGGCCTTCAATTTCTCCCTTGATCAAGCCAACTTTTTTCAATTCCTTTAAGTGTTGCGAAACCGTTGATTGTGAAAGCGGAAGTTCGTCCACAATATCACCGCACACGCACGATTTCTTTTCGGCCAGGTATTGCAAGATGGCAATTCGCGCTGGATGTCCGAGTGCCTTGGCAATTGTAGCCACTTCATTTTGTGTTTTGGTGAAATCTTCTGTCTTTGAAAGTCCCATAGTGTATCAATCGTAATATTACGATAAAAGTTTCATCCTCCTGAAAAATATTCCTACTATTTTTCCGATCATAAAATTTTGATCTCTGTTTTTAGGTTTCTTGTGCTAAGTTTGACACTCTAAAAATAATCATTAACAGCTTATGATTGCTTCCAAAGGATATGCCGCCCAAAATTCAAAGTCACCTTTAGCACCTTTTAGTTTTGACAGAAGGGAAGTGGGATCGAACGATGTGCTGATCGAGATTCAATTTTGCGGGGTTTGTCATTCTGATTTACATCAGATTCGAGATGAGTGGGGAGGAGCCATTTATCCAATGGTACCTGGTCATGAAATTGTAGGTAAAATTTCGAAAGTAGGGGCAGCCGTTAAGAAATTTAAAGTGGGTGACCTTGCAGGGGTTGGTTGTTTTGTTGATTCGTGCCGCACGTGTTCAAGTTGTAAAGCTGGCAATGAACAGTATTGTGAAAATGGAATGATTGGTACGTACAATAGTTATGATAAAGACGGAAAGACCCCTACACAAGGAGGATATTCGAATTTTATTGTTGTTGACGAAAATTACACCTTACGGATTTCTGATAAACTACCATTGGATGCCGTGGCACCTTTACTCTGTGCAGGCATCACAACCTATTCACCTTTAATGCATTGGAAAGTCGGTAAGGGGCAAAAGGTTGCCATTGTAGGATTGGGCGGACTCGGTCACATGGGAGTGAAGTTAGCAGTCTCTCTTGGCGCGGACGTAACTGTGGTAAGCACATCGCCCGGTAAAGAGAAAGACGCACTTGCATTAGGGGCACATCATTTTTTGGTTACCACCAATAAGGATGCTGTGAAGAAGGCACGCAATAGTTTCGATTTTGTATTAGATACAGTTTCTGGAGCACATGATTTGGATTTATACCTTGGGATGGTAAAACCTGATGGGGCGATGGTAATGGTGGGGCTTCCACCAGAAGCCTTACCGATAGATGCGTTCAGCTTAATTCCTAAGCGGAAAACGTTGGCTGGTTCTATGATTGGTGGCATTCGTGAAACACAAGAGATGTTAGACTATTGTGCTAAACACAATATTGTTTCTGATATTGAAGTGATTGCAATTAAAGATATTGAAGCTGCTTATGTGCGGATGGTAAAAGGCGATGTTCGCTATCGTTTTGTCATTGATATGGCTACACTATAATTGATTTTAACGGCTAGGATGCTAAGAGAAAAGTTTTTGAACGTTAAATATCCACCATTAAAATGCCTTCCTTGGTTTCATCTAGCTGATGCACCAAAACACCTTTGCTATTCCAAATTGAAGTTTTGCCTGCACATTGCTGACCATCAAAAATTCCAACACAGTTTGACATAAGAACTGTCATGCTATAGGTTGTTGCAATGTTGGAAAGCCTCTGCAGCGCCTTTTCAATTCCGCTTTCAAATTTTGCTACGCTGGCTATATAAATACTTGTTCCGTTTTTATGAGCTTGTTCAATATGCCTGTCGATGGAGATTTCGTAACAGATGGCAAAGGCGATGTTAGTGTCCTTAATTTTTAAGCAAGGGAGATTATCTCCTGCAACAAAGAAAGGTTCCTCATCGGCATGAAGGTATTTTTTGGAGTAAGTTATGCGCGGCTGGTTTGGTTGGAAGAGGATCATGCTTATGCAGATACCCAAATCACTTTTAGTGGGTGCACCAACACCAATGGTTATGCCATGTTCATCGCTAAGAATTTGAAAATCACAGAGACGGTTATCCTCTTTTGTGATAGCTAATTCCTTTGCTAACGTAGGCTCATAACCAGTTAATGATAATTCGGGAAAAACGATTAGACCAGCTTTTTGTTCAACAGCCTGCGCTATTAACTTCTTGTGATTTTCAATATTGTGTTGAATATCACCTTTAACAGGATAGGTTTGAGCTACGCAGATTTTCATGGGTCTGCTTTTTTTGCACGTAAAGTGCTAAGGGAAATACAATCCCAACGTTGATTACTTTCTCTTAATTACCTTTTCGGCAGCAGCCACAATATTTTCAGAACTCAATCCATATTTCTTAAGCAATTGAGTAGGAGTGCCACTCTCACCAAACGAATCATTCACCGCAACCATTTCAAGGGGAGAAGGATTAAAACGACTTAATACTTGAGCAACACTATCACCTAAGCCACCATTTATTTGATGCTCTTCGCACGTAACTGCACACCCTGTTTTTTGTACCGAAGCAAGGATCGCTTCAACATCTAACGGCTTGATTGTATGAATATTTATTACCTCCGCAGAGATTCCTTTTTCGGCCAACATCGCTTCAGCTTCGATTGCCAACCACACCATATGGCCCGTTGCAAAAATAGAAACGTGATTGCCCTCAATCATCTTGTCGGCCTTGCCAATAACGAAAGGTCGATCGCCTGTAAAAATAGGCCAGCTTGGTCGGCCAAAACGTAAATATGCGGGACCAACATGGGAACCCAAGGCAATAGTTGCTGCCTTGGTTTGGTTATGATCGCACGGCACAATTACCGTCATGCCAGGTAGCATTTTCATCATTCCAATGTCTTCCAATATCTGGTGGGTAGCGCCATCTTCCCCCAATGTTAAACCAGCATGGGAAGCGCAGATCTTTACATTTTTACCGGAGTAAGCAATTGATTGACGGATTTGATCGTACACGCGACCCGTAGAAAAGTTGGCAAAAGTTCCCGTGAAAGGAATCTTACCGCCAATGGTCATTCCGGCAGCCAGCCCCATCATATTTGCTTCGGCAATACCCACCTGAAAGAAGCGTTCTGGAAAGTCTTTTTTAAAGGCATCCATCTTCAATGAGCCCGTAAGGTCGGCACATAATGCCACCACATTGGTGTTCGCTTTTCCAAGTTCGTGAAGGCCAACGCCAAATCCTGAACGGGTATCTTTCTTCTCGGTAAATGTGTACTTAGTCATAGTATAAAATTACGCTGCAAGTTTATACAATCTACGGGTAACTTCCTCGGCAGGATATAAAGTTAATCAAGCAAAATGTAGTGGAGTAAACAATTGATGACAAGTGCGGGTAAACTCCTTAAAAAAAGTAAATTGTAAGCTGGATTGACAATGGTTTACCTGCAAATGCAATTTGGTGTGTAGCCTCCTGCCTTGAAGCTTAAAGGAAATGAAAAAGAAAAAGTTACCAACGCACGCCAAAAAGAAAGTAGCGGCCAAGCAGAATTCAAAGGCTGCTACACTACTTAAAAAAAAGACATCAACGTCAAAAATAAAACTGACCAAACAAGCAGAGGAAGCGTTGCTGAAGGCCTACTACGACTTTTGGGAATCCAATCTTTCAGCTGATATGAAAAAATTCTCTTCTTATCTGGTGGATGATTTCAGCATTTTCGGCTCAGCCAACGGAGAAGTGTTCTTCAGCAAGCGGGACACGGTGAAGTTTTATACTGCTACCGCTGAGGAGTTGCGAGGCAAGGCGCAACTGCGCAACAGAAAAATTAGCATACAACCGTTGGATAGTGATAGTGCTGTGGTTCGCGAAGAGAGCGATCTGTATGTACTTATCGGAAAGAATTGGTCATTCTATGGACATGCCCGGATTTCCTGCATTGTAAAATACATAGATAGAGGCTGGAAAGCCGTACACCAACACGCTTCATTCCCCGATCATCGCACAGAAGAAGGCCAGCAGCTTGCTTCCGAGAAAATAGAAAAAGAAAATCTCGAACTCCGTGATGCAGTAAAAAGGCGTACCGTTGAACTAGAACATAAGAACCGCGAACTGGAAATTGAAGCGGCCTTGGAAAGAGTGCGGGCTAAAAGCATGGGGATGCAACAGAGTGCGGAGCTCAAAGAAGTAATTCAGGTTGTATTTGAGCAGTTTGTTCAGTTAAAAATCAATCTTGATCATGCCGGCTTTGTGGTAGACTACAAACCGAAAGGCGACTGGCATTTTTGGATTGCCGATGAGCAGGAAATTCCTTCCAAAATTTCACATCCTTACTTTGATTCAGTGTGGGCTAATCAGTTCAATGAAGCAAAGAAAAAGAGAATGGACTTTTTTGCCACGAATTTAAACTTCAAAGAAAAGAATAGATTTTATCGAGACCTTTTCAAACATGTTCCCGGGTTATCAGAAACATCAAAGAAATTTTATTTTAAGAGCCCTGGTCTTGCCATCTCAACAGTATTGTTAAAAGATGTTGGACTATATATAGAGAACTTTTCGGGTACACCTTATACCAATGAAGAGAATAACACTCTCATGCGTTTTGGAAAAGTATTCCAACAAGCCTTTACGCGTTTCCTCGATCTTCAAAAAGCAGAAGCCCAGGCGAGAGAAGCTAAGATTGAAGCCGCATTGGAAAGGGTGCGCGCAAGGACAATGGCCATGTATCGATCGGATGAATTAGCATCTACCGTGAAAATTTTATTTGAAGAATTTACAAAATTGAATGATGGGAAAAACCTAGGCTCGAATAATAGGGGATTTATTACCACGGTAAACGAAGAAGAAAAATGCTTTGATTTATGGATTACCGAAATAGATGGTTCTGAAATAAGTAATCAATTTGTTATTGATTTTAACGAAGTCACCACGGGCAAAGCTATTCATGAGGCATGGCTTGCGAGGAAACCTTATTTAATAAGCGATTTGCAAGGCGAAAGACTTAATGAATGGTTGAATTATCTTACCAATATCGGATTCAAGGTTGCACCCGGGCTCTATGGAACCAGGCGGGTGAATAATTTTATTTACTATTCAAAAGGTTTTATTGGCATTACCTCTTCCGTTCCACTATCGGAAAATAATATTCATCTTTTACAACGTTTTGCAAAGGTCTTCGAACAAACCTACACCCGCTTCCTTGATCTGCAAAAAGCCGAAGCACAAGCCCTCGAAGCCATTAAGCGGGCATCGGTTGACAGGATACGTGCAGAAATTGCCTCCATGCGTACCAAGCAGGACTTGGATCGAATTACTCCGTTGATCTGGAGAGAGCTTACCACGCTGGGAATTCCATTCGTTCGATGCGGAGTGTTTATTATGGATGATGATAGGCAAAGCATTCACACGTTTCTTTCCACGCCCGATGGACGGGCTATTGCAGCTTTTGAATTGCCGTATGCTTCCGCAGCCAATCTGAACGATGCCATTACAGGCTGGCGTGACCACAAAAGATATGTTGCGCATTGGGTGGAAAAAGATTTCTCCGCTCAGGCGGATACGCTCGTACACCAACGCGCCATCACATCTCGCGAACAGTACTTGAAAACAATTCCTACCGAAGGAATTCATCTTCATTTCCTTCCCTTTCTGCAAGGCATGTTGTATGTGGGAAACACTGCTTCATTAAATAAAGAACAACTTGACTTGATCCAGACTGTTGCCCATGCGTTCTCTACTGCTTACGCACGTTATGAAGATTTCAGTAAACTCGAAGCCGCCAAGCAACAAGTGGACAAAACCCTGGTGGATCTGAAACTGGCCCAGCAGCAATTGATTCAATCAGAGAAGATGGCGTCCCTTGGAGAACTCACGGCTGGCATTGCCCATGAAATTCAGAACCCGTTGAATTTTGTAAACAATTTTAGTGAAGTGAATACTGAATTGATTGATGAACTTAAAAAGGAGTTGGCAGGTGGCAATAAGCAGTTGGCAGACGAACTTGTTGATGATATAAAATCTAATTCTGAAAAGATAAATCATCACGGGAAGCGCGCAGGCGATATTGTGAAAGGAATGTTGCAACATAGTCGTAGCAGCAGTGGAGTAAAAGAATCAACTGATATCAATGCTTTAGCTGATGAATATTTACGATTGGCGTATCATGGTTTGCGTGCAAAAGACAAGTCGTTTAATGCTACCATGAAAACAGAGTTTGATGAAACGATTGGTAACATCAATATTATTCCTCAGGATATTGGAAGAGTGATCTTGAATCTGATTACGAATGCGTTTTATGCGGTGAGTGAAAAGTCCAAAGTTGAAAGTTCAAAGCTTGATTCGCGCTACGAACCAACCGTTACCGTAAGCACTAAGCTTGAAAGCGGCACACACGAAGGCATCAAGGGAATCAGTAATATCATATTAATCACAGTTAAAGACAACGGCAACGGCATTCCAGATTCCATCAAAGAAAAAATTTTTCAACCGTTCTTCACAACAAAGCCAACAGGACAAGGAACAGGACTGGGTCTATCATTGAGTTATGATATTGTAAAGGCACATGGAGGTGAACTGAAAGTAGAAACGGTAGCAGGAAAGGGATCAACATTTATTATTAAAATGCCAGCATAACAACTATGAAAAAAGTTCTTTCCTCGGTGTTCTTATCAGTATTATTATTCAACATGGGTTTGGCGCAGAGCAAGCTCACCGATAGTTTAAAAACCGTGCTTGCATCTGAAAATAACCCTGAATTGCGGTTTAACCTGATTGTAAAAATTTTGGAAAACGAAGATGTTTATCTGGTAAACCAAATTGACTCTTCAGCCTGTAAAGAGTTGCTGCGTATTGCCCAAAGCCAAAAAAGCGATGCGATGCTGGCTACCAGCTATAACTGGATTGGGTACTACCTTTTTCAAAACAAAGGCGATAATGCAGCCGCCCTGGAATATTATTTTAAGGCCTTGCCATTTGCCGAAAAAGTGAACGACAAAAGAAGGATCAGTTCAATCTGTTTTGACATTGCCTCGGTTTATGGAGTCTTGCAGAGCCAACAAGAATTTTTGAATTATACACGTAGGGGCGGAAGAAATTTACCTGATGAATCTTCTCCTAAATATTATTATATGCTGGTGCAATACCAGCGCAACATGGCCAACCATTTTTTGGCTACTAACCAGTTAGATTCAGCACAACAATACGGGCTTGCCTTTACCCAAAACAGTGTCAGGTTGAATGCCACTGTTTTTAGAACTCAATCATATGTTTATAATGCACGCCTCAGTGTTAAATTAGGAAATATCGAAAAGGCTGATCACTACTTTAAAGAGGGGTTGGCCTCAACCGATTCATCAGCTACCAACCGAGCATCGCCTATTTATGGGAGCTACATTCCCTATCTAATTGACCAGAGAAGATTTGAAGAAGCAAAAGTTCTGACCCAAAAATTTTGGACTCGATCAAAAAAATACCCTAATCCAAATTTACAATTGTCAGCGGCCAGGCTAAAACGGCAACTCTTTGATAAGCTCAATCAAAAAGATAGTGCGTACTACTATTTAAATGAAGAGACAAATGCAAAGGATTTAATTTTCAATCAGAACAATCAAAATATCATGCAGGCACTTGCATTCAAAGAACAACTGCGTGGTATAGAAGAAGAGGGGCGCAAAGCTGCTTATCAGACCCAACTAAAACAATATGCACTGCTTGGGAGCTTGGTCGTGTTTTCAATTATTGCTTTGTTGCTTTATAGGAATAACCTAAGCCGGAAAAAAGCGAACGAGTTACTTCAACAACAAAAAGATGAAGTGGAGACGCAAAAGAAGAATGTGGAATATGCGTTGGCCGATCTCAAATCCACCCAATCCCAACTCATCCAATCCGAAAAGATGGCGTCTCTTGGGGAACTCACGGCTGGCATCGCACATGAAATTCAGAACCCTTTGAATTTTGTAAACAATTTTAGTGAAGTGAATACTGAATTGATTGATGAACTTAAAAAGGAGTTGGCAGGTGGCAATAAGCAGTTGGCAGATGAACTTGTTGATGATATAAAATCTAACTCCGAAAAGATAAACCACCACGGTAAACGAGCAGGCGATATTGTAAAAAGTATGTTACAACACAGTCGTAGCAGCAGTGGAGTAAAAGAATCAACTGATATCAATGCTTTAGCTGATGAATATTTACGATTGGCGTATCATGGTTTGCGTGCAAAAGACAAATCGTTCAATGCTACCATGAAAACAGAGTTTGATGAAACGATAGGTGTTATCAATATTATTCCACAGGATATTGGCCGAGTGATTTTAAATTTAATTACCAATGCATTTTATGCGGTGAGTGAGAAGTCCAAGGTTGAAAATCAAAAGTCAGGTGTAAGCTACGAACCAACGGTAATTGTTTCGACAAAAAAACTTGGTGATAAAATAGCGATCACCGTAAAAGACAACGGCAACGGTATCCCTGAATCCATCAAAGAAAAAATATTTCAACCTTTCTTCACTACCAAGCCCACCGGACAAGGAACCGGACTAGGTCTATCTTTGAGTTATGACATCGTGAAAGCGCATGGTGGGCAGTTGAAGGTGGAAACAATGGAAGGAGAGGGCACTACATTTATAATTATCATACCATTTACGTAGATGAGGAATGTGGAGATTGGAAATGAGTTGCTAAGCAGAACTGCTCTTTGGGACAATTTTTACATGTTTCCGTCCTTAAGTAATAAAGCATCTTGTCATCAACGCGTAACTTAAAAAGTTAATTGCTAATATGGTTAAGGTAAAAGGATTTTAGGATTGCAAAGATTTAACTTGTCAGATAAAATGGGTGAAAATCCATGATTCAATATTGCTCCTTGTTATGAAAAATCATTGGATTTTTATTATTGTCAGATTTACGCGATACCTTTTCAATTACAGATTATATACATACCCGAAAAAGTTCTATTGAAAAACAGTACTTACAAATGAAACTTTGCGCCTCAGTATTTATAGTACTTTTGATTACACTGTCAGCAGAAACTGCCAAAGCTCAGACAGAGTTGACAACCCCAAAAGCCCGGCTGTCTTCCGGTGAAGCGCCCACCTTACGTTTCGAGCAATTAAGTACTGCCGAAGGCATGGCACAGGCCAGTGGTAATACCATTATGCAGGATAAGCAAGGCTTTATTTGGATTGCCACGCAAGGTGGCTTGCACCGCTATGATGGGTACGAGTTTAAAATATTCACTTCAATTCCGTTTGATACCACCTCTCTTTCCGCCAATTGGGTTTGGGGAACAACTGAAGCAAGTAATGGAGATATATGGGTGGCAACTGAAGGGGGTGGATTAAACCGAATGAATCCTGTTACTGGAAAGGCAGTTCATTTTCGTCATAATTCCAATGACTCAACCAGTATTTCCAGCGACCGACCGTTCTATCCGCTGGAGGCAAGCAATGGTGATCTTTGGGTGTCAACCTTTGATGCGGGTCTTAATCGAATGCGTGCAGGTGAGGAGGGGTTTTTACATTATCGTCATAACTCCAAAAATCCAAACTCGTTAAGTTCAGACCAGGTCTTTTGGATAAGCGAAGATAGTGAAGGACAAATTTGGGTGGGGTCTAGCAATGGTATAAATCGTATTGATCCCAAGACGGAAATAATTACCAGATTCTTGTATGATCCGGATGCAACTCCGTTTTATGGAAACCCTCAAAATGTCTTAGGGCAATATATCCCTCCCGGAACCCAGGGAGTCTTATGGCTTGCTACTAGCAATGGCCTTGTTAAATTAAATAGTAAGACAAACGATTCGAAGCGGTTTCTGATTGAACCCAATACCAATGGTATAAATCCCTTGAATTTTATACATGAAGTAAAGCCTGATCCGGTTGATGCAAACATATTATGGGTTGGCGGACCAGGCACTGGCATCGCGCGATTTGATATTAGAACCGAAACGTTTACCAGCTACCGCAAAGACTCGCAGGACAAGAATAGTCTCCGGGAAAATCAGGTTCAATCAATTTTTCTGGATCGCACCGGCAAGATGTGGGTGGGAACATCTACAGAAGGAATCAACACCTTCAATCCGGGCGCTGTCAATTTTAATAATATAAAGAATATACCTAACGATCCTGCTAGTCTTGCACCTGGTATTGTCTGGGGAGTATATGAAGATAGTCAAGGCAGTTTATGGGTAGGAACGGATGTGGGAGTTGCTGGAGACATTCTTACAGAATTTGATGCTAAAACCAGAAAGGTGAAACGACATCAACACAATCCCAAAGATGAAAGTACCTTACTTCCAGGAACCCTGAGGGTTTTTGCTGAAGATGAAGCTGGCCAGCTTTGGGTTGCCGGTGCAGGTGGTCTTAACCTTTTCAATCGTAAAACAGGAAAAGTAACTCGCTTCAGACGTGAACGTACGAAAGAAAACCGAGGCCGGAATGCCATCTTTGCATTGGTTCCGGTTTCTGGTGATCGGAATGACCTTTGGGTTGGGAGTATTGGAGGGCTTGATCGCTTTAATACACGTACAGGAATTTTTACACGCGTTCTACTTTCACAAGATACTACTGAATTTGAGCCGGTAGTGTTCAGCCTTTTACCGGATACTAAAGGAGTAATTTGGCTTGGTACAAGTAAAGGACTCTACCAGGTTGATTTAGCTGGAAAGATTTCTGTAGTATCTTCTTATAATCCAAAAGATACAACTCAAATAAGTGATAATACTATTCATAGCATGGTTGAACGTGAAACAGAACCGGGTATATTATGGTTAGGTCTTTCCAATGGTGGGTTAAATAGATTTGATACAAAAACAGGAATTGCAACGCATATTACTATGAAAGATGGTCTTCCAAGCAATACCATTTATGGCATCCTCCAGGATGATGCGGGTACGCTATGGATTAGCACGAATAATGGCATTAGTAACTTCGATCCCGACACAAAACAGTTTAGAAATTATGGTATTGACGATGGTTTGATGGCCTTGGAATATGATCAGAACGCTTTTGCAAAAGGTGCCAGTGGTGTAATGTATTTCGGGAGTGGTCTGGGAGTCACCGCCTTCGAACCGAAATATCTTAGCACCAATTCCATACCACCGCAGGTTGTTATCTCAGATTTCAAACTCTTTAATAAATCCATCGAAGTAGGTCCGGACTCGCAGATAAAAAAACCACTTTCACAAAATCCGGAAATCGTCCTTGCGTATGATCAGAATGAAATCAGTATTGATTTTGTAGCGCTGCATTTTGCCAACGCAGAAAAAAATAAATACAGCTATCAACTAAAGGGTTTTGATGATCAATGGATTGATGCAGGCAACAAACGATCGGCAACATATACTAACCTGCCTCCTGGTGATTACTCGTTTCATGTAAAAGCAGCAAATGCAGATGGTGTCTGGAACGAACAAGGAGCGTCTATTCAATTTACTATTTTGCCTCCGTGGTATAAAACATGGTGGGCATACACTTTCTTTCTTGCACTCTTTTTTATTACTGCTTTTGGAGTTGATCGCCTGCAAAGGCGCCAGCTCTCTAAAAAGGAGCAAGAACGAGCCGCCTTACGCGAAGCAGAACTTCGTGCAGAAGCAGAAAACAAACGCAGGGCAGATACCGAGGAGCTCAGTAAAATCGGACGGGCTATTACCTCGACACTTTCAATCGATAAAATTATTGAAACTGTTTATGAAAATGTGAATGCGTTGATGGATGCAGCCATTTTTGGAGTGGGAATTTATAATAAGGAGAAAAACCGTCTGGATTTCCCATCAACGAAAGAGAATGGAGTCATGCTACCACCGTATTCGAATCATCTTGATGACAATAAATGGCTCTCGATCTGGTGTTTCAAAAACAAGAAGGAAATTGTAATCTCTGATTTTGAAAAAGAATATAATCAGTACTTATCGTCCATTAGTCAACCCATTGAAGGTAAAACTCCTAATTCCATTATTTATATTCCCTTTGTGTTACAAGCCAAAGTTACTGGAGTTATTACTACACAAAGTTTTAAAAAAGGTGCTTATACCGAGTATCATGTAAACTTGCTGAGGAACCTTGCTAACTACGCAGCCATTGCGTTAGACAACGCCTCGGCTTACCGAAAGCTTGATGCCACACTCAGCGACCTTCAGGCAACTCAGCAACAACTCATTCAATCCGAAAAGATGGCAAGTCTGGGTGAGCTTACCGCAGGTATTGCCCACGAAATACAGAACCCACTTAACTTTGTGAACAATTTTTCTGAAGTCAATTCAGAGTTGATATCAGAGATGAAGCAAGAATTGGAGAAACGAAATTTTGAAGAAGTAAAAAGCCTGGCCCATAATATTGATGAGAATGAGAAAAAAATAATGTTTCACGGCAAGCGGGCCGATGCCATAGTAAAAGGAATGCTGCAACATTCCCGAGCCAGCTCAGGATTAAAAGAGCTTACAGACATTAACTCGCTGTGCGATGAATACCTGCGGCTTTCTTATCACGGGCTTCGCGCTAAAGATAAATCGTTCAATGCCTTGTTTAAAACCAATCTCGACCCGGCTGTTGGAAAAGTAAACATCGTGCAGCAGGATATAGGCAGGGTAGTTTTGAATTTACTTACCAATGCTTTCTATGCTGTAAATGAAAAGAAGAAAAAACTGGGAAGCTCTGTGTCTTATGAGCCCACAGTTACCTTAACCACAAAGTCGATTGGTGGTAAAATTGTGATACAAGTGGAGGACAACGGCAACGGAATTCCGGAGAGTATCGCTCAGAAAATTTTCCAACCATTTTTTACCACCAAGCCAGCCGGACAAGGAACAGGGCTCGGATTATCCTTGAGCTACGAAATTGTAACAAAAGGACATTCGGGTAACCTGACGGTAGAGTCCCATGAAGGTGTAGGTTCAACTTTTATTTTAGTATTACCGGTTTAAAGATCGTTCAGCTTTTGATGTCATACATTATATTTACAAATGCCTAAATCTTACCTGCCATCAAGGCTCTCCATGTTTCTGGCTTTGGGGCTATGCTTATATTGCTTCACTGCCCAGGCGCAAGCACCTGTACAAACTATTGAACCTACGTATGTTTCTGTTTCCGATGGAGTAGCTTCCCCTACAGTTAATGCGGTAATTCAGGACAGCTATGGATTAATTTGGATTGGTACCTCCAATGGACTTCAAAAATATGATGGTTATCAGTTTCAAACCTATAAAAACATACCTGGCAAGGCAAGCAGTTTACAACACAACTTTATCTGGAGCTTGTTCGAAGATGCCGATCACAATATCTGGATTGGTAATAGCAAAGGTGTTTCCAGGTATATACGCCAGAAAAATGAATTTAAAAATTATGATTTTGCCCGTGCCTTCAATTTTACAAGCGAATCGACAGTGGCAGGTTTTAAGTTCTTTAAAGATTCACAAAACAGACTTTGGGCAAATACACTGGGTGTTCAACTTACGCAATACGATTCTGTCAATGATAAATGGAAACGAGCAAAATATGATATCCCCAATTTGGAAGAAGTTGATCAAGTTGAACCTTCACATGACTTGATTGAAGATGCACAAGGCACACTCTGGTTAGGTTCAGCATTTGGATTAATGCGGATGGTAAAAAATGAGCCTGCATTTAAACTGGTTTCAAAAGAACGTACGAACGGTATAGAATTCACCGGAGAAAAAGCCATAACTGCGCTCTATGTTGATAACACGAATACGATCTGGATTACAACTCGCACCGGGGTGTACAAATATGATCCCGGAGAAGATTTAGTAAAAACAATATGGGAATACAAAGACGCTCCTACAGACGGATGGAATCGATGGAATCATATCTTACCAGACCCGCAAGGCAATATCTGGATTGCTAATAATTTTCGTGGCTTGTTAAAGTTTGATGGCATTAGCGATCAGTACACAGAAATCGAAATCGCGGGTAAAGTGTTTATGAGGACGCACGGCTGGAATATTACATTGACTCAATTTATGATCGACCGTAGTGGCATCTTTTGGTTTGGTAGTCGCGAGTCGGGTTTAATGAAGTATGATCCGGTTAATAAGCCCTTTCAATTTTTATCCTACAGGGCAGATAATCCAAATGGCCTGAGTAAAGGTGGTGTCTTTGGCATACTTGCATCCAAAGTGAAACCGGGCATCACGTATGTAGGAATTCGGGGTGGTGGAGTTAATGTGTATGATTCTAAAAAGCAAACTTTTGAAAAGATAACGTTCAATGTGGTTGACGATATGTTTGGTGGCTCGGCCCGGGCTATTGCAGAAAATAGTGATGGTTCACTTTGGCTGGGTACCTGGGGTGATGGATTAATTGAGTTGGACAAAAATTATAAAGAGATAAAACGGTATAAGAATGACTCAACCAATTTGAACTCACTTTCGAATAACCAGGTGCGTGTTGTTAAGCCCGATAATCAGGGTAGGTTGTGGGTTGGCACCAATAGCGGTTTAAATATTCTTAACACTAAAACCAATGAACTTAATCTGGTTGCTAGCAAACAGTTCAGGCAGTACCCAACGACATTAGTTCAGGAATTGGAAAAGTTGATTTCTACCGATCAAAAAATAGCAGCAATTGAAAAGGTTACAGATAATCAGAATCTATCGCAAAGTATAGAAATCAAAGTTTCAGCAACTTATTGGGTTATGTCAGTAGGCGAGATTGACGGACTTAGCCGGGCAGATTACGGCTGGATTGAAAATGAAGCTAAAGATACCGTTTGGTTAATGAGTGATTTCGACAACACATTTCATGCAGGGGGTGCTTCAAAAAACAGAATAGAAATTAGTTCGGTAACATTACAACCTGGTAATTATACGTTACATTATCACACAGATGATAGTCATGCATTTGGTAAATGGAATGAGGATGAGCCTAACCAAACTTCGTTATATGGAATAGCCCTGCTAAAGCCTCAAAGTGGAAATCAATTTCAATCAATTCTTACTCCAGCAACTCCGGAAAACGAGGAACTGGTAATTGATGGGGTAAATATTAACGACATTGAAGTAACCGATAAATTTATTTGGGTAGCTGCGGCCGGAAGTGGCATAAATCGGATTGATCCACTGACGAACAGTGTTAAGAATTATAAACACAACCCAGATGACAACAACTCACTTAGCCACAATAATATCTTAGATATACAACAAGACAGCCAGGGCATGATTTGGATGGCTACTCAGGAAGGTGTAAATAAATTTGATCCGGCAACAGAAACCTTTACCCGCTTCACTGAAGCTGATGGATTATCAACGAATCTTACAGTTGGGGTAGTAGAGGGTGATGATGGTGAAATGTGGATTGCCTCCCAAAATGGATTATCGCAATTGATTACGAATAAAAGTCTGGGCAAAATGACCGTGATCAATTACAACTCTTCTGATGGACTGGGCACTGATGAATTCGTACCACTCACTACAACGCGTGCACAGGATGGACGTTTCTATTTTGGCAGCGATGCCGGACTTACAACCTTCAGCAACATAACGTCTAACAAAACCCCTCCGGCTATAATTATTTCCAACCTTTTTATATCCAATAAGTCAGTACTGGATATGAAGGAAAATTCACCACTAACCGAAAGTTTATTTGAAGCTAAAAGTATTGCTTTCACATTTGATCAAAACAATTTGAGTTTTGAATTTGCGGCATTGCATTACGCCAATCCTCAAAAAAATCAATACGCTCATATGTTGAAAGGTTATGATCAGGATTGGATCTACGATAACCGAAATTTTGCCGGGTACACCAATTTAGATCCTGGCAAATATGAATTTATAGTACGGGCGGCAAACGCATATGGAATTTGGAACGAAGCAGGTAAATCAATAGTAATTATTATACATCCGCCCTGGTGGCGCACCTGGTGGGCATATGCTTTATATGTGATTTTGTTTGCCGCTTTTGCGTATGTAGCTGATCGAGGAGTGCGCAGGGGCATCAAACTTCGAGAGCGTGAGCGCAGTCGCGAGCGAGAATTGAAGCAAGCAAAGGAAATTGAAAAAGCTTATACTGAGTTGAAGGCAACTCAATCACAACTTATTCAATCTGAAAAAATGGCGAGCCTGGGGGAACTTACTGCGGGCATTGCACATGAAATTCAAAACCCGCTGAACTTTGTAAACAACTTTGCTGAAGTTAATTCCGAATTGATTGCCGAAATGAAAGAGGAGTTGGCGAAGGGAAATCTTGAAGAAGTAAAAAGTTTGGCAAGCAATATTGATGACAACGAAAAGAAAATAATGTTCCATGGCAAACGTGCAGATGGTATTGTGAAAGGGATGTTGCAACATAGTCGCAGTAGTAGTGGTACCAAGGAACCTACTGATATTAATGCATTGGCTGATGAATATTTGAGACTAGCGTATCATGGGTTGCGCGCAAAGGACAAGTCTTTCAATGCATTAATGAAAACTGATTTTGATGTTACGCTTGACAAGGTCGATGTAGTGCCTCAAGATTTAGGTCGCGTAATCTTAAATTTGATTACGAATGCATTCTATGTTGTTTCGGAGAAAAAGCAAAAACTGAATGGTACGTATGAACCAACGGTAACAGTAAGCACCAGAAATATGGGTGACAAAGTTTTGATTTCTGTGAAGGACAATGGCGATGGTATTCCGCAAAAAGTACTTGATAAAATCTTCCAACCCTTCTTTACTACAAAGCCTGCTGGCTTAGGTACGGGATTAGGATTAAGCATGAGTTATGACATTGTAACCCAGACACATCATGGCGAGATAAAAGTAGATACGAAAGAAGGTGAGGGCACTGAGTTTATTATAGTTTTACCTAAGTAAATTGTAGTTATGAAGATATTAGTAGTGGATGACGAGCAAGATGTAAAGACCTTGTTTGAACAGCGTTTTAGAAAAGAAATAAAAAATGGGCAAGTAGAATTTATTTTTTCCTTTTCAGGTGAAGATGCACTTGTTCAATTAAATAAATGGGAGCATGAAGCGATACTTATTTTGTCGGACATTAATATGCCCGGTATGAGTGGTTTGCAACTGCTTGAGAATGTGAAAAAGAAGTATATGAAACCTCCACCAATCGTTATGATGATTACAGCTTATGGCGATTCAGAAAATCACAGAATTGCAACTGAGTTGGGGGCTGATGATTTTTTAACCAAGCCTGTAGATTTTAACATGCTTAAGGAGAAACTTAATTTGAAGAGTTCATGACCAAAATTTTAGTAGCGGATGACGAACCGGATTTGGAGGTTTTGATTCGTCAAAAATTCAGACAAAAGATCAGAGATCAACATTACGAATTTGTGTTTGCTATCAACGGAAAGGATGCCCTTGAAAAAATGAAACTACATCCTGATGTTTCGATTGTGTTAAGTGATATTAACATGCCCGAGATGGACGGGTTAACATTACTCACAAAACTTAATGATACTAATCCACTTTCGAAAACAGTTATGGTATCTGCTTATGGTGATATGGATAACATTCGCACGGCAATGAACAGGGGCGCTTTTGATTTTGTTACCAAACCAGTAAATTTTGATGATTTAAATCTTACGATTGAAAAAACAATTCGCCATGTTGCTCAGGTTCAGGAAACATTAAGTGCAATTAAAGAAAACAACATCTTAAAGATGTATGTGGATCACAGTGTGCTTAATTTTTTGGGAAAAAAAGAGTATGAAGCCGCACTAATGGTGAGTGAAACAGTAGAAGCAACTGTTGCTTTTATTGACATCTGCGGATTCACAACTATCAGCGAAAAAGAAACTCCCACTGCAGTGGTTGCGTTGTTGAATGATTATTTTGATTTGATGGTCAAAGAAATCATTGCCCAAAATGGCATCATCGATAAATTTATGGGTGATTGTGTGATGACCGTGTTTAAAGGAGAGTTTCATTTAGATCGTGCTATTGATGCTTGTTTGAATATTCGAAATAAAATAAAGGCACTTGATACCGGAGACAATCAGGCATATGTGCCCAGCGTTGCTATCGGCATTAATAGTGGCGAAATGGTTTCAGGTAATATTGGTTCAGTAACCTTAAAGCGATTGGATTATACTGTGATTGGTGATACGGTTAATACAGCTCAACGTTTTCAAAGTACAGCGAAACCTGGTCAAATTTTGATTAGTGAAGTATGTTACGAAGAGGTTAAACTATCATTTAACTGCAGGTCAATTGGTAAGGTTAGTTTAAAAAATAAATCAGAAGAGGTTACGCTATACGAAGTAATGGATTAGCAATAATTCTGGCTGTCTCCAGTTGTTCTACACATCATAGGTTTATTAGTGGTTCTTGAGGGAATTCTTGTTCTAAGGCTTCACCTCACTGGCGTTATTACTAGGTGCTTTATTGATAGGTATGTTACGTCCTGCCATTTGCTCACTCCCTCCCGTTTAACGGGTGGTAATGGAACCTGAAAATTGCTGAAGCTGTTAATGTTTTGTTAAAGACTTAAATGGAAGGCTACCATGCGTGTTGTTCTTCGTACAACGAAAGAAATTCCTTATGTCGAAGACTGATCGCAAACTGTTACTCTGGTTTCTAATACTTCTTGGGCTTGCAATAATTCCTTGGTTTATGTAAGTAAGGTCGATCGCTTATCTCTATCTTTATTACTTATACCAATCTGAATTGTTATGAGTAATCCGTTAACTAATCCCACACCCGTTCGCGATCTTTTTCCCTCCCTTCAACGAAAGCACAACGGTCAGCCTTTAGTCTTTATTGATGGCCCGGCTGGAACGCAAGTTCCTCAATCGGTCATTGATTCGATTACTCATTATTATAAAAACTCAAATGCCAATACACACGGATCTTTTTTGACAGCCAAGGAAACAGATACTGTGGTGCTACACACCCGATCTTGCATGGCTGCTTTGTTAGGTGCCGAGAGCCAGAGTTGTATTTCCATTGGGCAAAATATGACCACACTAAATTTTGCACTGGCACGTGCCATGTCTCGAATACTGAAACCAGGAGATGAAGTTCTCATTACACAACTTGATCATGAAGCTAACCGGGGGCCGTGGCTAACCTTGCGGGATTTTGGTATAAAGGTGCGCGAAGTAAACCTGTTGCCAACCGGTGTGTTGGACTATAATGATTTTGAAGGCAAGATCAATGAAAACACGAAACTGGTTTGCATGGGAATGTCTGCCAATAGTATAGGTACGGTTAATAACTTTAAATTGATTCGTGAGCTCACTTACAAACACAATGCATGGTTGCTGCTCGATGCGGTTCATTACGCACCTCATTTTGCTATTGATGTTCAAGCGATTGGCTGTGATTTTTTGTTATGCTCAGCCTATAAATTTTATGGACCTCATGTAGGGATACTATATAGTAAGCCAGGTTTGCTAGACAGATTACCCACCGACAGACTTCGTACAGCAGGACAGGTAGCACCAGATTCTATAGAAACAGGTACGTTAAATCATGCAGCCATTGCTGGAGTTGGAGCTGCTGTTGAATTCATTGCAAGTTTTGGTGCTGGTAGTACCTTACGGGAAAAAATTATTGACGCGTATGATAAAATATCACAACATGAACATAAACTAGCGAGTAAGCTGTATGAGGGCTTGCGTAAGTTGTCAGGCATAACAGTGGTTGGACAGGATTTCTCATCGCCAAACCGAACACCAACTGTTTCGTTTACCGTGGATGGAAAAACACCGTTGCAGGTATGTGATCAATTGGCATCAAAGAATATTTTTGCATGGGATGGTCATTTCTATGCGATACATGCCATAGAAGTGTTAGGATTGCTTGAGCGCGGAGGCGTTACCCGCATGGGAATTTCAATGTACAATACAATGGAGGAGATTGAATTTGTGTTGGGTGAAATGAAGAAGATATGTAGCTAAAGCAATGTTGGATTGATATAAAAAATATAGCCTCTTTAAGAGAGGCTATATTTTTTAGTACTGACTTAAATTATGAACTACTTCATCTGCCCATATTTCTTCGAGTAGCGTTCATATAATTCTTGCTGATTTCCTGGCAAGGTTACCAGTTTACCACTAATGAATGCATGCGAAAGAACATTGGTTCTATAATCCAATGCATCGCCAGCGGAAACAAACAAGGTTGCATCTTTACCAACTTCTAAAGTTCCTACGCGCCCATCAACACCTAATGCTTTAGCCGTGTTGGAGGTAATCATTTTCAAAGCTTCCTCTTTCTCGACACCATAAGCTACAGCCGTACCCGCATAAAAGCCCAGATTGCGAGCACCGTGCAAAGAGCCTTCATCATAGATTGAAACTGCCACACCTGCTTGGCTAAGAAGATAGGGCAACTTGTAAGGTAAATCAACAACGTCATCGGCTCTTGCTGGCAAACTATGAGTTGCAGGAAGGATCACCGGAATTTTATTTTCTTTAAGAAAATCAGCTACGAAGAGAGCCCCCAGACCACCTACAATGGTGATACGCTTTATTCCTGAGCGCTGTGCTGATCGAACAGACTCTACAATTTCTTTTGGGTTATTGGCATGGATCATTAACGTTTTCTTTCCATCGAATAATCCTTGCACTGCTTCTAACTTTAAGTTTGTTTCCTTAGAAGATAGCTTACCATAGGCAACGGCATCAGCGAAGAAATTTTCAAGCGTAGCCACTTGTTTTTCGTAATCTTTGTTTGGTGATTCTGAAAAAGAGAAAGTATTGAAATCAAACTGACGTCTTGCAATGGCAGGCCAGTTCATGTGAATGGCAATATCTGCCGAATGCAAGGCGTCTTCCCAATTCCATCCTTCCATCTCCATCAATGAAGAACTTCCTGAGATAGTACCACCGGTTGGTGTTGATTCAGCCAGTAGTACACCATTGAAGCGGTAGGATGGAGGATATTCCGAATCGGCATTATATGAAATTACGGAGCGAACGTTGGGATTCATCTCACCGGCTTCTGAGTTGTCAGACATGGCACGGATTGAACTCACTTCTTGCAAACCGACTTGTGAGCTAGGCAAAATGAAACCAGGATAAACATGCTTACCCGCAATGTTGATTACTTCATAACCTGATAAATCAGTTTTAATGACAGTAGCATCAGCAACAGCAGTAAGTTTTCCTTTGTCAAAAGTGATAAGCGAATTTTGAATTACCTGGCCATTGCCAATATGAGCAACACCACCGGTAAGGGCAATGGGTTTTGATTGCGGCTTCGCGGGAACAGGCTTCTGTGCCCAGGTAAGTTGAACCGTGAACAGAACGAGTAGTATGTAGATTAACTTTTTCATATCTCTTTTATTTCAATTTTAATCTTCGAGTATAGTTTCATATCCTAGCACATCATCGCAATGAAATTGCAATTGACTGCGGCCTTCACCCCGTTGTGTTGGCATACCCGATTTCTTAGCACTTTTCATTTTTTGGATTAGGCGAGCACGCTCCAATTCAAGGGCTTTATTATTTTGCTCGTCTTTCTCAACATCAAAATATACTTTTCCATCAATGATGGTTTTCAAAGGCTTGGCATACACCGAAAGCGGATGATCATTCCATAAAACAACATCAGCGGATTTGCCTGATTTGATACTTCCCATCTGATTATCCAGGTGGAGCATCTTGGCAGGATTGAGTGTTACCATTTTCCAGGCATCTTCTTCGCTCATACCTGCATACTTCACAGACTTAGCAGCTTCCTGATTTAACCTGCGGCCCATCTCAGCATCGTCCGAGTTGATAGCGGTTACAACTCCTGCCCGTTGCATAATAGCTGCATTGTAAGGTATTGCGTACCGAACTTCCCATTTATAATTCCACCAATCGGCAAATGTAGAGGCAGCCACTCCGTGCTCAGCCATTTTATCGGCTACTTTATAGCCTTCTAAAATATGAGTGAATGTGTTTACACGGAAATTAAAACTCTCAGCAACTTTCATCAACATATTGATTTCGGATTGCACATACGAGTGGCAGGTGATGAATCTTTTCTTATTAAGAATCTCAAGCATGGTTTCTTCAACTAAATCTCTTCGAGGTTTAATGGCTAAGGGTTTTTCTTTTGAAGAAAGGCTGTTGTAGGTATTCCATTTCTTTTCGTACTCACGTGCATTGGTAAAGGCATCCACATACACCTGTTCAACACCCATACGACTTTGCGGATAGCGAATTGAACTTGGGTTGCTACTGCGTTTTACGTTTTCACCCAAAGCAAATTTGATAAATCCATCGGCACCTTGAATTTTATAATTCTCTGGCGATTCGCCCCAGCGTAGTTTAATCAATGCCGATTGACCGCCAATAGGGTTAGCGGAACCATGCAATGCTTGAACAGCAACCACGCCCCCCGCTAATGCGCGATATACATTTATGCTCTCGGCATCAATGTTATCACCAATACGAACCATGCCCGAATTTGCAGCTACATCATTAATACTACTAACACCGATGTGTGAATGTTCATCAATGATTCCAGCAGTCAGATGTTTGCCGGTTCCATCCACTACCTTGGCACTTGCATCAGAAATATTTTTTCCGATCTTGGAAATCTTACCATCTTTCAAAAGCACATCAGTATCTTTTAGAATGCCCTCACTTTCATTTGTCCAAACGGTGGCATTCTTAATAAGCAATGTTTCGGTGGTAGGCAGGGCAGGGTAGCCATGACCTGTAAATGGATAAATAACTTTGCCGAGTTCTTCTTTCTTTTCGTTAGCACCAGGCTTCTTTGCATCCTTAGCTTCAATATTTCCGGTGCGGGTGCCAGACCATGTAATCCAGGTTCCGTCAGCTAGTTGTCCTTTTCCTTTCCAGCCGGTTGTTTCACTCCAACCTGAAAGACGAATACTGCCCGGTTGTTTTTGTGGCTTGAAACTAATGGTGATCAGATCGTTTCCAAAAGTTGAGTTTACGTCTAATGAAGTAGAGTCGTTAATTTTTATTTTGGCTTTGTGATTTCCAGGTTCACCGGTTACTTCAAGATTGTATGTTTGTCCGTTTATTGAAAGATTATAATTACCGCTAAAGTCGCGGGTATCTAATGATTTAATTGAATAAAGTTCGCCTTGCACCCAGTTTTGATGAATGATTGTTTTCTCTTCAAATAGTTTTCCGGAAGTGATGATGAAGTTAGCTAGTAGCCCTTTCTTTATGCTACCTACCTGATCATCTACCTTAAGAAGTTGAGCAGGAGTGGTTGTCAAAGCCTTTAAAGCTGCGGTCTCTGTAAGTCCGTTTTCAATTGCCTTTCTTAGATTAGGAAGGAAGTCTGAAGTTTTTCTAAGACCGGATGAAGTAATGGAGAATTGAATTCCATTTTTCTCTAATGTGGCAAGGTTAGTAGGCGCTAGTTCCCAATGTTTCATATCCGCCAACGAAACTTTTTCAGCATCGAATGGATCTTCCACATCATACGCATCGGGAAAATTGATAGGAACAATAAGCGAAGCTTTGGTAGCTTTTATATCAGCAACGCGTTTGTATTCATCGCCATCGCCTTTAATGATGTATTGAACACCAAATTCATCTCCTATTTTGTCAGCGCGTAGAACGTTCATCCAATTGGTAGCTGCAAATACTTGCGGCAAGCGCTGGTTTTGAATCCAAGCCTCTAATGAATTGTCGGCAAAGGGGCGGGGGGTTTGGCTACCGAACCACTCGGCATCCATATAGGTTTGGCGAAGGAGTGCAATGAAACCCATCATAGAAGTAGGATAGGTTTGTGTAGAGGTTCCTTTTTCCAACGAATAATTGGCCGCTACTTTTTGCCTGATCAAAGCAGTGTTATCATTTTTCTCACTGAGCGATACAAATGCGCTAGTGCCTCGGGCAAGTCCGTCAGCTTTGGAAGTAAGCACAGCACCAAAGCCAAGCTTTCTTAGCTCGTCTGCGGTTTTGGCATTGATGGTAAACTCATCGGATGCGTTATAATGCGAACGAATTGCCTGGTTGGCATTGTATGCACCCTTGGTTGCAGATTCCATTTGTTCAGAACCCCCAAAGCCACGGCCACGTACTCTTTCAACATCTGGCAAGCCATAACTTGTATACATATCGATGAGGGAAGGATAGATGTATTTTCCTTTCAAGTCGATAGTTGTATATCCCTTGGGTATAGAAAGATTTGCCCCAATTTGTTCGATGCGGGTTCCCTTGATAAGTAGGGTTGCGTTTTGCAAGGTTGTTTGAGGATCGACCACAATGGTGGCATTGGTAAAGGCATATAAGCCTGCTCGGTTGTCTTTCACATCATTTCGGGGAAACGTTTCCTGAGCCGAGGCGGCCCATCCCGAAAGGAGAAAAGCAACGGATAAAAGTATTCTATTCTTCATAGTAAGTGGTTATTAATCTAGCCGGTAAAATATATAAAAAAGAAGATGACTTAATTAATAAATGGATGTACGGTTAATAGGAGGGTTGAGGTTGAAGCTTGAAGCTTGATGGTTGATACTCGTTACTTGAATATTTTGTCCTAGAATCTAGCATATAGCATCGAACATTATCTGTTTTATCATTATTTTTATTAACCAAACCAATCTCAAATGGCTACGCACAACTGGCAAAAGGAAATTCAGCCGCTTATTAAAAAATACAAAGGCAAGCAGCATCCGCTGGATTATAAGTCCACTTATCAATTAGTTGTAATGGTAGTGTTGTCGGCACAAGATTCCGATCGGAATATTAATAAGCTGGCTCCTGAATTTTTCAAAGCCTTCCCCGATATGAAAGCACTTTCAATGGCTACGGCAGAAGCTTTGTTTCCCTTTGTAAATAAGGTTAGAAACTTTGGGAATAAGATAAAGTGGCTGCTACAATTGTCAGCTACAATAAAGGAAGACAAAAATATCCCGACTACTTTGGATGGATTAACTGAATTGCCAGGTATCGGAAGAAAGTCTGCTAATGTGATACTTCGCGAGTCAGGGAAGAAAGCAGAAGGAATTATTGTTGACTTGCATGTAGTGCGGGTTGCACCGCGCCTGGGTTTGGCAACAGGCACCGATCCCAAGAAATTGGAAAAACAAATGATGGAATTACTGGATCCTGCCGATTGGGGCGAAGCGGGAATGGCCATTTCTTTTTTAGGTCGTGAAACGTGCCGGCCAACCAATCCTAAATGTGGAGAATGTGTGATGAATAAAGTGTGTGATTATTATCGAGCTTCCGTTAATTAGCTACTTCAATTTTTACCTTAATCCCTTTTAATTTTTCGTTTTTTATTTTGGCTAAAACATCTTTTACCAATGACCGCTTGATGGAAACATAAGAAGCAAAGTCGAGCAATGTAATCAAGCCAATATCATCCCCTTGAAGACCACCTTTTTTTGCGAGCAATCCCACAACATCACCTTTGCTGATCTTATTTTTTTTACCCGCACTAATATATAAGCAAACAAAGTTGGGCAGGGGGGGCAAATGCAATTTATTGGTGACCGTAATTTCTTTTAACGATTTATCAATATAATCAGGTAACGTTTCGTCATCAGCTAAAATCAAGTAGGCCTTTCCATTTGCATGCATGCGAGCCGTGCGGCCATTGCGATGAATAAATGATTCTTGTTGTGGAGGTAATTGATAATGCACAACGTGTTTGATTTCCGGAATATCCAATCCGCGCGAAGCGAGATCGGTTGCAATTAATGTATTGTGTGCTCCGCCTCTAAACTTAATTAAATTCTTTTCACGATCAATCTGTTCCATAGCGCCATGCATAGTTCCATGCTCCATTTTATGCTGTGCAAGCAATCCACTGATACGATCCACTGCATCACGATGATTGCAAAAGACAAGGCATACTTCCTGATTAAAACCAGCTACCAAACGCATTAAGGTTTCTACTTTATAATCACTTTTGGTTTTTACCAGATTCAATTCGAGTTTAGACTCAGCTTGATCTTTTAAGAAGTTAAGGGTATCTGGTTTTTTGAATGGCAAAAACTCAGGCCATGTATCCAGTTTAGTGGCCGAGGTTAGGAGATGGTTCTGCTTTCCCGTAAGGGCTTTAAAGATGATGGCCAACTCTCTATGGAATCCCATCTGCAACGACTTGTCAAACTCATCAAGTACAACAAGGTTAATAGAATTAGTGTCAAATGATTGTTTCCCAATATGATCGGCTAACCTGCCGGGTGTTCCAATTACAACGGCCGGAGCTTCGCTTAAACTATTCTGTTCTACACGCATAGAATGCCCACCATAGCAGCAGGTTACTTTGAAAGAAGTTTTCATCGATTTAAACACTTGCTCAATTTGTAAGGATAACTCCCGGGAAGGAGCAACAATCAAAGCCTGAACGCCACTTACAGCTTCATTAAGTCGGTCAACCAAAGGCACAAGGAAAGCAAGGGTTTTACCCGAACCGGTAGGAGCGAGCAGCATGAGATTGTTAAATGTCACTGCTTTTTCAATGACTGCGATTTGCATCTCATTAAACTCGGGAATGGATAAGTTCTTTAAATATTCTGCGTGTATAGCCTTAGGATTATTTTGCATAGCGCAAAGGTAGCCTTATGCAGGTGTCTTTTGGATTTCCAAAACAATTTTTGAGCAATTCTTTTTCTTGATCATTCGAGCTTTACACCCTGTAAATTCTATCTTTGAAAGATGGGGTTACATTTTTCTAACCGGAGCCTCCTTCGGGTAGTCATAGTAGTAAATTTTCTGTTAGTTATTCGAGTAGGTCACAGTCAAATAATAGACTTGTCCAGACCCAATCCCTACAAGACTGTCTTTGTAGAAACCGATGATTTTGATTCCACTTATTTAACGATTCTTCACAGTGCATTAAAGCAACCCTTACCCGACACCGTAAAGTTTGCTATAGGAAATGACCTTGCGTACTATTGGCACACACGCGATCTGGATAAAGCTCTTACCCTGGCAGACTCGATATATACCGCAACTGTTTCTTCTCATAACCTCCTTTGGCAAGGTAGGCTTCAAACTACGTTGGCAGCAATTCTGCTTCGGCAAGATAAATTGGATACGGCTTTGATAGTGCTTGAATCTGCGAAAGCAAAATTGCCTAGGAAAGACTTGGCTCATTTATTTACACAGTTGGGCTATGTAATGGAACGTAAAGGACTGTTGAGCGAAGCTGCAGATTATGCTTTATTAGGATTGCAAGTTGGGGATTCACTGAAAGACATAAGAGCTCAGGCAATGGCGTATAGCGATCTGAGTAATATTTTTTGGAAGCAGTCGAAATTTGATAAGGGGGTTGAGTACGGATTGAAGTCCGAAGAACTTTATAGGCAACGGGGAATAGAGGATATGGATTTCAGTTTCACGCTTTATGTTATTGGGAATAACTATATGAAGAAAAAAAACTTCATTCGTGCGCAGGACTACTTCAATCAAGCCCTTGTAATTAGTGAACGCTATCAATTTTATAATAATCTGGCAGATATTTATATCGCGATGTGCGAACTGCATACAATTATTAGAGAATACTCAAAAGCAGAAACAGCAGCAAGAAATGCAATTCGTTATTCTGCACTTCTGAAAAATAATTTCATGAGTATGCGATCGTGGTTGGAGTTGGGTAAGTTACAAAACTTAATAAACCAACCCACGCTTGCTATTGTAAGTTTGGAAAAGTGCTTAACTGTTGCTACGGAACGATTTAGCGATAATTACTTTCTTCATATTGCTTATAAAGAGTTAGGAAATGCATATGCTCAAACAGGTGACTACAAAAAAGCGAACGCAGCGTTTCTAAACTATGATCTCCTTAAAGATAATGTATTCACTGCCGAGGCTGATCAACGAATAGCCACGTTGCAAACTGAATTTGAAGTAGCACAAAAACAAACTACAATTGAAATTCAACAGCAACTTATTGCTCAGCAAAAGCGTGTGCAATTTCTCTTTATTATAGGTGTTGTACTGTTGATATTGGTTGTCTTGATTTTATATCGTACCTATCGTAATAAGAATAAAATAAACGAGCAGTTGAATGTGCTAAACGAAAGCCTTGCCCAAAAGAATGCTCAACTCGATAAACGAAATGCTGAAAATGAATTGTTGCTGCGGGAGATCCATCATCGTGTAAAGAATAATTTGGAAATTGTATCAGGTTTACTTTCGTTGCAGGCAGCCCAACTTGATCATCCTTCGGCTCAGGCTGTTATGCTATCGAGTCAGAACCGGGTTCTTTCAATGGGTATCATTCATCAAAAGCTCTATCAAAAGGATAATCTGGCTGCTATTGAAATGAGAGATTACTTTCAAAACCTGAGTGAAAGTATTCTTGATTCATTTAATGAATCAAATCGCATAAAGGTTGAGTGTAACATGAAGCCCATTGAGTTGGATGTTGACACGGCCGTTCCCATCGGGCTGATCGCAAACGAATTATTAACTAATGCCTTGAAGTATGCCTTTGTTAAAGAGGAACCTGGCAAGATTCAAATTAGTTTAACCGCGACCGGTGTTACAAATGAATTGTTATTTCAGGTGCGTGATAACGGAGTGGGCAAACCCAATGGAAGTGCGAAAGGGACGGGCTTTGGAACAGAATTAGTAAATTTACTGGTGCAACAACTGAATGGCAGGCTTAGTGTTGAATCTGGACAAGGAACAACCGTAAATATCTATTTTAATAATTCAAAAGGAGTTTGATGGACACGATCAAGATTTTAATTGTAGAGGATGAAATGATTATTGGGGCCAAGATCTCGATGCAACTTGTTAATCTCGGTTATGAAGTAACGGGCATCTTATCACGCGGGGAGGAGGTAGCAACCCATGTGCTGGAAAACAGACCTGATATTGTGTTGTTAGATATTAATCTGAAAGGAAGCATAGATGGTATAGAAACAGCAACTCAACTTCAAAAAGTGACGGCAACTCCTGTTATCTATCTTACAGCAAATGCGGATGAGGCTACATTTAACAGGGCTAAGCCCACAAAGCCGTATGCATTTATTTCAAAGCCATTTAAGCAGCTAGACCTTCAACGTGCTATTGAACTAACTATTAGCCGAATAGGGGAAACGGGTGGTCAACTCGCAACGGATAATCCTGAACAACCTGCTTTTATTTTGGATGATCGCATTTTTGTTCGCCACAAAGAAAAGATGATAAAAATTATGCTGACTGATATTCTTTATATCGAAGCCGACAGAAATTACAGCCATCTATTCACTAAAGAGAAGGATTATGTGCTTGCTATCACTTTAAAGACGATTGAAGAAAAGCTCCCATCAAAACTTTTTTTAAGGGTTCATCGGTCGTTTGTTATCAATGTTACTCACGTTGAGGAGGTGACAGAGGGACAAGTAAAAATAGTTCAGCATGCTATACCCCTGGGTGCAGGAATGCGGGAAATGCTACTGAAGAGTATGCGGACTCTCTAATCTCTGATTAATTTTTGGTTTTGGTCGGTGGATAATTATTTACCCCGTACTGAAAGGTATTGAGGCAGGTTCGTCCTGATCCCATCTTATTTTGTTGTATCAACTTATAACTTACTATACATCTAAAACCTGGGTTAGCCGAAAACCAGATAGAGTAGGCATTAAACTTAAAATAGCATTTATGAATAGGCCATCAAGAATCATGCATCAATTAAATTGCGTAGGATGTTTTTTTTTGATTCTGTTTTTGGCTGGGTGCGCTGATTCGGATAGTAATGAGGAAACCAACGCTGTAAAAGCCGAAATACCTGAATACTTTAGTCTACGGCCTGAAACTGAAAAAGCGTATGGGTATACCCATGCTGTAAAAATTGGAAATGAAATAAAAATATCGGGTGCGGTAAGTATGGATAATGCGGGCAATCCGATTGCTCAAGGGGATTTATTGCAGCAAATGAAAAATTGTTATGCTGATTTGGATAAAGTACTTAAACACTATGGTTGCACTTTTGACGATGTGGTGGTTGAAAATGTGTTCACAACCAATATGCCTGAGTTTCTCAACCAGGCTGCTTATCGCAATACAATTTATACCAAACAATTTCCAACGGGATCGTGGTTAGGCGTAAAGGAATTGGCACTCCCAGAATTTATGATCGAGATAGAACTTGAGGTATATAAAACGAATTGATTTCAATGCTTTAACCTCCCTAATTTCATAGCCTTCAACTTTTGTTCATGTCAGTGCTACGTGTTTTCTACATTCACTTTCAATGGGTTGGAGCAATTTATGGTCTGGCTATTTGAACTGGTTAACCAAAGCGAGTCCGGTGAAACAGAGGAGGGTGAAGTTTCACAAATTGAAAAGTTTAAGGAAATGTACGATGGGTTTGTTAAAAAAAATCAGACCTTAGAAGGCAAATAATCCAAGGGGTGAGTGATTCTGTAACTATTATTGAAGACCTGATCAATCATGGACGCTTTTTGGAGGCCCGATCGAAAGCTCAGTTAATTTCAAATTCTGATGACATCCGCGCAAAACAACTTTATGCCCTTTCCCTTTCAAAATCCGGTGCACCCGATGTAGCCCGGGAGTTTTTAGAACCTGTTTATAAACTGAACCCAGAGGATGTAGAGACTGCAGGAATTTTAGGAAGTATTTACAAGGAGTTATTTAAAAAGAATCAACAGACAGCCTTTGCACTCCTTTCGCGCGATACCTATCTGAAGAATTTTACCAGCACAAAGAATTATTACACAGGAATTAATGCAGCATCCATGTCGGCCATGGTAATGCAAAGTGTTAAGGGAAAAGAATTAGCAAGAGAGGTTATTGCATTGCTGCAGCCAGATACTACCGACTTTTGGGAATTGGCAACATTGGGTGAAGCTTATTTATTATTAAAAAATAAGGAGAAATCAATTGAGTATTATTTAGCTGCTCGCAATGCTGCGGGCACTGATTGGGGAAAAGTAACGAGTGTACACAATCAACTATGGTTGCTCAATCATTACCTACCGGTTTCAAAAGATGTGTTCCGTATTTTTGCTCCGCCTGAGGTAGTTGCATTTGCAGGCCACATGATTGATGCGCCTGGCCGGACAACACCAAGGTTCCCAATTATTATAGAGCAGAAAGTTAAGGATGCCATTAAGGGCGCCATCCGTACCTTGCATGCCAGCATTGGTTATTGTTCGCTTGCCTGTGGTGCCGATATACTTTTTGCTGAAGCGATGGCCGAAGAAGGTTGTGAAGTGGTGCTACTTATTCCATTTGATAAAACTGATTTCATAAACACGAGTATTAAATTTGCCGGTGAAACATGGATAAAACGATACGAAGAGTTGGTGAATAAATTTCCAGTTACCCTGGTTGCTAAAGACTCCTATGGTGGCAATGATGATTTGTTTTCGTTGCTAGGGAAGGCAGTTTTTGGTTCTGCTGTTTTGCGGAGTCAAATGTACCATCAGGAACCTTACTTGCTTACGGTTCTTTCTGAATTTGATTTGAAGCAAAAGGAGGGTGGTACGCGTGATACGGTAAAGGCCTGGCCCTATCCCCAGCGACATACCAATATTAATCCAAACGTGATGTTTACCACGGCCGATGTAAAGCCGACTATTGCCGAAGTACCCAAAGTTACATTTGAAAAAATTGCAAACAGACCCGTGCTCTATATGGCTTGTATAGAACTGGCGGGAGTTCTCGTTATGGAACGAGAACGAATCGAAAAGCTTGTGAATACCATCGCTGAAGAACAACAGTTCTCTTTTAAAATATTGGAGATCACCGAGACGGAAATTATTTTAGGATTGGATACGGAGATCGCCTTGATGGATGTGGTTCGGTCAATTTGGATTAGTACTTCGCCCTTTAAGCCTGAGAAGCCAATTCGTATAGGATTGCATGTAGCGCCCGTGTACCTTAAAAAAATTGAAGAGGATGTGAATGTAAAAAACCTACAGGCGATTAGTCAATTTGCATCTATGGGAAGTATTTGCGCAACCATGGGATTCGCTTCAGTTTTAGCATTGCATCCCCAAAAATTTCAACTCGACTACATTGGTGTTATTCAGTTACCCGATCAAAATGAAAACAGTAATTTATATCGCATTAAGTTTTCACCTTAGAGAAAGTTCCATTGTCTTAGCCTTAGCAAGTTAGTATATTTGATACCATGCCATCAGTAATTCCAGGATATGAGTATGACATCTTTGTTTCATATCGACATAAAGATAACAGGAGCACCTTGGGAAATTCCTCAGCGCAAGGCTATCAGGTAAGTAATGGATGGGTAACAGATTTTATAGAAGAACTCCAGAAAGAACTCGAAAGCACACTGAAGGATGATTTGTCTATCTATTTCGATTCAAATCCTATAGATGGATTGTTAGAGTCTCATAATGTTGATAAAAGTCTGGAAGGAAAACTAAAGGCTGTAATTTTCATTCCTATTCTCTCTCAAATTTATTGCGATACCAAAAGTTTTGCGTGGCAAAATGAATTTTGTGCATTTAATAAAATGGCCCTACAGGATTCATTGGGTCGCGATATCAAACTAAAGGATGGAAACGTGGCAAGCCGCGTTTTGCCGATAGCGATTCATAATTTAGATGCAGAAGATCGTAATTTGTTTGAAACGGAGTTGAATTCCAAGTTACGCTCAATTGATTTTATTTTCCGTTCTCCCGGAGTCAATCGTCCACTTCGTCCGGATGATAACCGACAAGATAATGCCAACGGTTTATTCTATCGCGATCAGGTTAATAAAGTAGCGAATGCAATAAAGGAAATCATTCATGCGATCAAATACCCGGGTCGGGTTTCAGATTCCTACTCAGAACAACTTAGCAACGAGATTGCTGAAGTTGCCAAAGAAGAGCAAAAGAGTAAATCAGAACAAAATTTGATTGATAGGTCATTAGCGGTTCTTCCGTTTGTAAGTTTATCGCATGATGCTTCGCAGGAATATTTTGCTGATGGAATAACCGAAAATATTCTTATTCAACTTTCCGGAAATTCTAAGCTTCGGGTAATCTCCCGAACTTCGGTAATGCGATATAAGAAGACGACAAAATCAGCTCCTGAAATAGCAGCTGAGCTTGGAGTAAAATTCATTCTTGAGGGTAGTGCTCAGGCACATGGGAATAAAGTCAGAATTAATGTTCAACTAATCGATGCCATTAAAGATCAACCTGTTTGGTCCAAGGTTTTTGTGGAGAGTCTGGACGATATTTTTGAGATTCAGAATAATGTAGCAGAGATTGTTTCGAAAGAGCTTCATACTTCCATTAATGGTAACCCCGTTGCTAAACCCAAAGAGGTTCCTACTAAAAATAGAGATGCTTATGATCTTTTTTTAAAAGGACGGCATGCCTTCAATCAATGGAGCGTGGATGGGTATCGAACCGCATCGGATTATTTTAAGCAAGCCCTGGTAAAAGATCCGGACTTTAAACAAGCGTATTCATATCTGGCTAGTTCCTATTCAGCAAGGATGTCATGGAATGGAGACCTTTCTCCGCAACAGGCGAAGGAACAGATTGAAATTTATTTGGAGGAAGCGTGGAAAAGAGGTCCAACCGACAATGATTATTTGACAAAAGCTTTTGTTAAATTTTTTATCGATAAAGATTTTAAGTCAACTGAAGAATTATTGCTGAAGGCCATTGAATTAGGGCCTAATAACGCCATGGTTCTTTATACGTACAGTTACCTTCTTAATGCCATGGGCCGATTTGAAGAGGCGATGACTATGGTAGAAAAAGCAAAAGTACTTGACCCGCTTACCGTTGCTTATTTTAATTATCGGTTTTTAGGGCTCTATTTAGTAGGCCGTTATGATGAAGCACTTGATACCCTTAGCGAATCTCTTCAGTTGTATCCAACGGTACTGCGCTTTTACGATTTTTTAGGCCGACTTTATCTCACACTTAATCGATATGATGAAGCCCTTGATGCTTTGACGAAAGGATTGAGTACCTCCAAGATTCGTCCGCCTTCCATGCTTGCCTACCTGATAGGAGCCTATGCAGGCATAAATAAAAAAACAAAGGCTAATGAATTGTTGGACGAACTTTTGAAGCGAAGTGAAGCAGGAGAGAAAGGTGTCAATATCTACCTGACGCATGCATTCAGTCAACAGGGAGATTTAGACAACGCAGCTCGCTGGCTTAAGAAAGCGCATGAAACCAACGACATTGATTTAATCTGGTGGGAGGTTGATCCATTACTCAACGAATTAAGAAATTCCTTAAGTAAGAGTAGTTCTTCTGGTACTTCCGATTTTACCGCAGCTGAAAAGCATATTATTGAAATGTTGGAGAGCAAAATGCCACATCATCACTATCATAATATTGATCATGTTTATGATGTGCTTGCAGCCACACAGGTGATTGGTGAAAACGAACAACTTAAAGATGAAGAGCATTCTTTATTACGACTTGCCGCATTACTTCACGATTCAGGATTTATTTTTTCTCCTAAAAATCATGAAGAGAGGGGAGCTGAATTAGCCCGCGAGATACTACCATCATTTGGTTTAAGTAAAGATCAGATTGATACCATAACCGGAATGATCATGGCAACCCGAATACCACAATCGCCTACAACCAAATTAGAAAAAATATTGTGCGATGCAGATCTGGATTATTTAGGTCGTGATGACTTCTATGAAATAGGGGGTCGGCTTTTGTTAGAACTAAAAGAAGCTGGGGTAGTTGAAACGGAACGTGAATGGAATCTGGTACAAAAAACGTTTCTTGAGTCGCATCGCTACCACACTTCATTTAGTAAGGAAAATCGCGAAGCAAGGAAGCACCAGCACCTTCAGGAGATTAGCGCCAAGTTTAGGCGTTGATGGTTGTTGGTCTTAATTCGGAATTTTTCACCGTGCTTTCAACAAAGTACATATCAATCTCACCAATATTTTTAGCTGAAATTTTTCCACGATGCAAGCATGGGTAATGTTCGCTAATCTGCCGATAGGTAGCCGCTGAAATGTTTACTTTACCGGGTTCTCCATTTGACTCCATTCGGCTTGCAATGTTTACGGTATCGCCCCAGATATCATAAGCATACTTCTTTTTTCCCACCACTCCGGCAACCACCGGGCCGGTATGAATTCCAATTCTTAACTCCCAACCGGCAATTCCTGTTAGGCTTTTTTCCAGTTGTCTTTTCTGCATATAGGCTTGCATTGCGAGAGCAGCTTTCACGGCATCCAACGCGTGAGTTTCATTTGCAGTAGGTATACCCCCTGCACACATATAGGCATCTCCAATGGTTTTAATCTTCTCAAGATTATGCTTTACTATAATTTCATCAAACGCCATAAAGTATTCATTCAATTCCGCTACAAGCTGAATAGGGGTGAGCTTTCCTGCAATGGTAGAGAATCCTTTAAAATCAGTAAACAGAACTGTTACATCATCATAGAACCGGGTTTTTGCATGACCATTTGTTTCTAACTCCCGCGCTGTTTCTTCGGGTAAGATATTTAGTAGTAAATCTTGTGATCGATCGCGCTCATCTTTTATGATCTTGTTGGTTTTACGAACGTATTTATAGCGGTTGTAAAATCCCAGTATCACAAGAATTAAAAGAAATCCAGTAACACCGGCTGCATAATTAACAATCCTCTGGCGCTGGATGGTTGCTTCTTTTAAGGCTTGATCGGCAGTTAGTAAGTCTATTTCATTCTCTTTTTTACCAAGATCGAAATTGAATTGGAGTTGCTGTATTTTTTTGTCATTGTCTACGTTATAGAGCGTATCCTTCATACTGCTATACAACGTGTCATAGCCATAGGCTTTCTTAAACTCTCCAATCTTTGCATATGATCGGGCTAACCCTTCATAGGCTAACTTTAACTCAGGTTTTGCGTCAATTTTCTTTGCGATTGCTTCTCCTTTTAAAAATAATTGTATCGAAGCTCGATGGTTACCCATCTTATTTTGAATAGCCGCCAGACTTAATAAGCTTTGGGCTATTTCAAGTTTGCCGTCTTGCTTTTCAGCAATTTCAAGAGCTTTGTTACTGTACATCATGGCCTGATCGAAATCACCTTGCTCGGCATAAATTTCTCCGATTAGATTAAGTGGAAAGCACGCATCCTTGGTGCCTCGGTATATTTCAAGCGATTCATCAAAATATAAAAATGCAGAATCATAGAGTTTCTTATTCTTATAGATTTCGCCAATATTCATGGATGCAATTCCTTCACCATCTTCATACTTTATGGCTCGGAAAATAGGGAGTGCTTTTAGGTAGTATTGTAAAGCCTTATCTTCGGTTTCAGGCTTTTTGCTGTAAACATCACCGATATTAGTCAGCGCAGTTCCAATTCTAAGTGAGTCGTTTAACTCTTCTGAAATTTTTAACGAGCGAAGAAAGTAGTCAATGGCTTGGGTGTAATCACTGCCTCTAATATTTGTTGATCCTAAACTACTTAGGATGTTCGCAATCCCTACCTTGTAATTAAGAGAGTCGAAGATTTTCAAGGATCGCTTAAAATGAGTAGAAGCTTCAGGATAATTATCTTTGTAAAAATAGGCCAAGCCAATCACCTTAAGGGAGTATGCCTCACCGATAGGAAAGTGAATTTTTGAAGCTAATTTTTGACCTTGAATTCCGTAACGGATAGATTCATTGAGATCTTCATTAAGATAATTTGTTCCTAATTTAATTAGATCGTTAACCTTAAGTGAGTCATCAGCTTGATTTGAAATCTGTTTCTTGAGATTTTCGATTTCATAGTTCTGCGCCTGTCCGGCTAAGGCCGAAAATAGGATTACTAAAAGAAAGATTGTAAATCGGATCATTAGCTATCAACAGATTTCGCATCAAGTTACGATGATTTTAGTTTTTTTTGAGTTGGCAGAGTTAAAAAATAGACAGGCTCAAAAGTCTTCCTTAAAATCTCTATTGAAGTGAAATGAGATTTGTTTTACTTTTGAGCCTGCCCTGGAATTTTCAACCAAATGAAATCATTCCTTATAGATTTTAAGAACCTGAGTTCCTTTCGGGAAATTTATTTTAATCAGGTATAAACCATGTGATAGGTCAGTAAAATCAATTTGAAGCAAACTAATTTCTTTTTGCCAAGCTGCTTTTACAGGATACGTTTTTCCAATCCGATCGACAATCATAATATCAGTGAGAGCAGGTTGCTCAACCATTTCGCTGATGGAGATATTTACATAGTCTGCTGTTGGATTAGGATAAACAACAATTTTTTCTCCGCTCTGTTCGGCCAGATTATCATACTGCTTAGGTTTAATTTCGGTTGATGCCACGCGCGCAAAGTTCTCATCGCTATTGCATCGGGGAGAGGCTGAATTTGCCGCTACCGATTGAGTGGTACCCCAAACGAGGAAGTAACTCGTTACTGACCATGTTAACGGACTACCATCAAATAGTATTTCGAACTGACCACTTCCTTGTTTAAACAGTTGAGGTGTTTGACCTGCAAAGGATCCATTACTTTGAAGTTTGTTATCATCTCCTCGCTGAATATAGATATCCCCCCAATTATCATTAGTATATACAAAGTGAGCCTTGTATTTATATCCGGAAGGATCTTTATAAAGCTCTTCAACGCATGTAAGAGCGGGGGTAATCGGATGAATAGTTAACCGATTTGGATTGATATATAATCCACCGTTAACATACTCAATTGTATAATTTTGATCATTGCGAATTCGAAGGTCAGATGGAATAATGGTATAGATTCCGCCAAGATTAAAGCTTCCTGTTACACTGTATTTTGGTTCTGATGTAACTAAGGATGTTCTTGTATCACCATTCACAAATCCTGTTATTGTAGAAGTTAAGGGTGGAATATTAAAGAACTCAACAATTTTATCATCGGCAGTTACAGTAAGAGTTGCTCGAGTTATTTGAAGTGTTCCATCATTCAGCTCAAAATAATAGTTGTTATCTAAGCCTCCGGTTAGGGTTATTGGGTATTGGCCCACAAAGGTTGATTGATTTACTGTTGAAGCAGTAGGAGGTGTGTCAAGAACGAATGGAGCCTCGCCATTTTTAAATCCAACATAGGATATTGTTAATGATGGATTGTTCGCTCCAAACACTTTGCTCTTATTATCTGCTGTTGCTATTAATTTAGATTTTTCAATAGTAATCTGGGAAATAGCTGTGCTAGCATTATAATTTGAGTTTCCTAAGAAAGTGGCGGTTACATCATATGTGCCAGCATTGCTTGGTGCGATTGCTGAATTATACGTGGATGCGTTCGTTCCAATATATTGAAAAGTTACTTCAGGAATTAATACATCTGATTGGCCTCCAATTCCAAAAGCAAATCCGGTAGCCGCTTTTGGATTGCCATCGTAAACAAACGAGCCACCCGTCACACTCATCGTGGAATTAGCCCTATTGATAACGAGTGGAGTTGTTGCAGTTGATGGATTGTAATTTTCATTTCCTTCGAATATTACAGTTGCCAAATAGTTACCCGCATTTACTGGGGCTTCCTCGGTTTCCGGATAGGCAGTATCTTCAATTCCTTTGTAGGTAATAGTAACTATAGGAAGTAGGAGATCTTCAACACCACTAACTCCAAACGCCAATCCACTTGCAGGTTTAGCAGTTCTATCGTAGTCAAACACTCCTCCTGTTGCTGTAATTGTAGGTGTTGCCTTATTTACGTTAAGTTCACCTAATACCATTGATTCTACTGGTTCAACTATATAATTACTAGGAGCAATTAAATTTACTTCCGGTACTATTTTATAAATCCCTGACGGGATAGTTCCAGTACTGGCAAATTCAATTTCATCTTTTACAAGTTTATAGTTGATTGGCTGTTGTACGACAGTGGCTTTATTTTCAGCAATAGCAACTTTATCCGAATTCCCTTCTTCAAAAAATTCTGTGCTATACATAAAACCAACAAACTCGGAATTATAATCTGGTGCAGGATCTCCAAAAGTTATCTCCGGGGGAGTGGCTGTGGTTGTTACCGTTAGCGTTGCAGGTGTAATTGTTAATGAACCTGCTTCATAAGTAACTTCGTAGTTACCTGATAAAAATGTTCCGGGTACAATTACATGCGGTGCTCCGTTTGACGTAACCCCTGTTCCACTTACCAGATTGATAGAAAAGAACTCAAGCGTGTAATCTTCCTCATCATCCACATCTTCTCCAAAATCATAATAATCTGTGCCGTTAACATTCACTTCAGCAGCAGGCTCAAGGTCCTTCTCACCAAAAATAACAAGCATGTTATTAAGCTCGGGCGCATCAGCAGGAGGCCCTTCGGTTCCATTAATAAGCGTTCGTCCGTTTATTAGAGTACGTCCGTTAATTAGGGTTCTGCCATTAATAAGGGTACGTCCATTAATTAAAGTTCTTCCGTTGATCAATGTCCTTCCGTTAATTAGAGTCCGGCCGTTGATCAATGTTCTTCCATTAATTTCAGGATTGATCAACGTCTGATCAAGTGATTCGGTAGGAGTTCCTATATAGTTCTCAAACGAATTCATAGGTACATCGAATACAGAGTTGATTAATGTTCTTCCATTGATCAAGGTTCGCCCATTAATTAATGTTCTTCCATTAATTAAAGTTCGTCCATTGATAAGTGTTCGTCCACTTACCATGAAACTAAGATTCGAGATATCGGAATTAATAAGTGTACGCCCATTGAATTGTTGAGTGTCGAAAATGGCGAGTGGGAGAGCATCGCTACCTTCTAATTTTGCTTTTAGCAAATCTTGAAGATATTCATTCTGAATAGAATTTTTAAGCGCATCAACATCTTGAATAGCAGATGCGAACGCAGTTGGGATACTTATATTATAGTTTATTGCATCACTAATGGATTCTCCGTACTCCAGAGTGAGATCATTAGGTTTGATTGTGATTGGTAGAGGACTAACCCGGATTGATCCGGTTCCGTAATCACCAAACGTATCGTCCTTTCCATCGTATGTTAAACTTCCATCCGTGTTAACTACTCCAACATAATCATAGAGCTCGCGGAAAGTAACATCTGTTATACTGTGAAAGGGTGTAATCGTATAACTATTCGCTACCGGGGCAAGATCGCCACCAAACTCGGTGATGGTACTGGTAAACTGCAATGGGACTAAGGTAGTGCTGGAGGCATCAAGTGTTAAGCCGATATCTTCCAGGCTGAGTGGTGAATTTTGCCAGGTCTGATTACCACTTGCATCATCCGTCAGGTTTAATACATAAGCACTAAAAGGCTCAATGGATTGACCATATTTCTTTAAGATATCATTTGCTCTAATAGCGATCTTTTGCTTAGGTATATTTAGTATTGGAAGAGCTTCAGTGGTACCTCCATCCTGATTGTTTGTTAGTGCATTATTTTCAACCTGAACGGGAGGGTTTCCTTCAAAGGGAGGGATTATAACTTCAAGGTTGGTTGTAGTTTCATTGTAGGCCGCATCTAATTCTACACCTCGTAGAAAGACTTTTGAATCGTAATAGAAATTTGTTCCTTCAATCACAAGGGTAAACTCTTCTGTTCCATAAGCTTTACCTTCTTCGAGTAGCAATCGGGTAATTTTAGGTTGCGGTGCAGCAAGGGTAAGTAACGCAGCATCACTGCGAACAAGGCCGTAACCAGAATTAATATCAAAGCCAGAGGAATGTAAATCCTCAGCAGTACTTTGAAGTACTTTTCTGATATCATAAGGTGTGGTTCCGGCAAGCCAGTCGGTGCCATCTTTATGCTTAGGATTTGTTGCTGGATAATATTTAGTTCTTGCCTGCATGATTAGTGCAGCAACTCCAGCGGCATGGGGAGCGGCAGCTGAAGTACCATAGAAGTTTGGATCTCCATCATTTTCAAGATCAGCGCCTTTTAGAAATACTGTTGTATTTACTCCATTGGGCGCAACGAAATCGGGCTTACTCAAAGAGTTTTCTGTTGCTAAAGTTCCTCGTGATGAAAAAGTTGCTACGGTATTCGGGATTGTTCCCGCAGGCACTGGAGTATAATTGTATTCATCCGTGTTGCTATATAAGATAGCCCCAACTGTCATAGCTCCTTCAGTATTGGCTTGACCTACTATTGTTGAGGCACCAGTGAAGTATTCATTCACAGTAAGGTTATCACCTCGAAAGATTATGTATTTGAATTTGACATTTTCTGTACCGTGAGCCTGAGCAATAATAATATCTGTATCTATTACTGTATTTGCAGGTACTGAAAATGAAAGAATTTCTATCGGATCACCTCCAAGGTTATTTCGATTAAATCCAAAAAGTTCGGTGTTTTGAAAGTTGGCAAGGTAAATATCAAGATCATTTTCAGAGCCTGAAAGAATTTGACCGAGTGATCCAATTGAGTAAACGGGATCGTCCCACTGAAGAACAATGGTATATGTTGTAGGAGTAGGGGTGGCCGCGATTGAAATACTTTGACGGGTGTCGCCACCACTAAAATTGTGAACTCTTTGGCCTGATAAACCATTCTCTCCACTTACAGGATTAAAAGTTGACTCGTACGATCTATTTCCAAAATTACCAGCAGCAGTAAAATAGGACACTCCTTGTTGGGCAACATCATTAACTGCCTGCGCCACCCGGCCATCTGTATAAAACGGTTCTGTTATATAAGTGATGTCATCTACAATAATATCGCAATTTGAAATATCCTTTAATTCGCGAATCCCTTTTGCAAAATCTCCGGCAGTTATAAAACCTGTGCGGAAAAACAGGTCAGAACCCGGAGCAATATCATGTATAATTTGTAGCATCGCGCGACCCTCATCAGTTCCTTGTCCATATCTGGATGGGAGATCTTTTGTTACTGTAACTGCAGGTAGTTCACCACTGGCAATGTCAAGCGCTGCACCATTGCCCACCGTATTATAGCTATCCGACAGTACACCAATTTTTATACCTTCTCCATCAAGACCATAGCCAAGTCGGGCAAGATTCGATCGCATTACCCGATCCCCTTGTGTCGTTATCACATTTCCAACTGGGGGTATGGCAGGTCTTACAAACTTGATAAGATCCTCACTTCTTGTATTTAAGGAATTCAGATTTTCAACGGGTATAAATCCAGTTATTACAAGTGAGTTCGCGAGTTCGCTAATGTCTTCATCGGTTTCGAAACCATTTGTGATAAGAAAAGTCTGAAGTTCGGATTGTTGAGAGGCAGTTAATTGTGAATAAACAACAATCTCCACCAATACCAAGTTGCCACTGATATAGAACAACTCATTCGTATTTACTTGACCGCCATGGGCAACAATGTTATTTAACATTGTTAACTCAGCTCCAATTATGTTCTCTGATTTTCCTGTTTCGGGGGCGCAAACGCCAAACGTCTGTCTGTCATTCACGGTTACCGTAAGTGATGTTGTACTTGCGCACGTGGTTGCTGAGATAGTGGCTGTAATGGTTATGACCTCAGCATGTGTTGCATGGTAGGCGACTGGATTTGAGACAGAGCCACTCAATGAACTGGAGAATGACAGCGTTCCATTGTCAGTTGTTGCATATTGCGTAAGATCTTCAATCGAGGTATTACCACCAGCAGTAGTACTGCAAACAACAATATTATTGATCGATAGAACAGGAATTGGATTTACTTTCACTACCACCTCATCAGTAGATGTGCAGCCCGATCCATTTTGCGTGTTAACAGTTACGGAATAGGTTGTAGTTGCTTCAGGCGTCACCGTGATAGTTTGTGTGGTCAATCCATTGCTCCATAAATATGTGTAAGGCCCTGTTCCTCCGGTGACTGTCGCGGTCAACGTTGCTGAATTAGAATTAGAACAAACGGAAACATCTGTTCCGGCACTAACAACTATGGGAGTATTGTTTAGGGTTACTAATACGACATCAGTAGCAGTACATCCAGTTAATGGATTGGTAACGGTTAACGTATAGGTGCCTGATGCATTAACAACTGGAGTAGCTGTGTTGCTTCCTGATAAAATATTACCACCGTTACTTGCAACCCAGTTATAAGTAACACTTGGAGTGGTGGAGGAGCCATCTAATTGCAAGGAAGTAACAGAACACGTGAGTACTTTATCGTCACCAGCATTTGCAACGGGAGGAGTATTATTAAGGGTAACAAGAGCAATGTCAGAAGCGGTACAACTGCCTGAAGAAACCGTTAAGGTATAGGTTCCTGCCTTATTAACAGTAGGCGTTGCGGTGGTCGCACCTGATACTATATTCCCGCCATTACTGGCTACCCAGCTATAAGAAACACCGGTAGTTGATGAAGATCCGTTAAGTTGAACGGTGGGGGCTGAACACGTAATTACTTTATCGACACCCGCGTTTGCGTTAGGTGTTGTGCAAGTTTGAAATGGAGCATAAGCAATCGTAACACCGCTTTGTACATTCACCTGCGTACCGCTCCACAATGCTCCGGTAACATCCGTATTTCCAGTTCCTGACCCCACATTGATAGCAGCGTAGGGTGCCCATACTGTACCTAACCATTTAGATTTTGAGTTAGATGATCCATTGGCAATATCAAAGGCGTATTTTGATGAACCCAGCCCTGTTCCATGTACTTCAGTAAAGATGCGCGATGCACTTCCTCCATTGATGGTGGTGACACTAAGTTTACCCAAACTCACATTATTGTGCACATAAATCAAAATGGTTCCAGTCGGATTGTTTTGAAAATCAAATACAAAACTATTGCTGTTCTTATTTTCAATTTTATCAAGGATGTAAACACCTGTACCCTGAAAAGTTAAAGTTTGGTTACCTGAAAGTTTAATATCATCATATCCTCCCGGTGTAATTACCCTGGTTTTAGTAATATCTGCCATTTGAGGATAAGGTGGGAAAGAAGTAACAAGTGGCTCTGATGGAAAGATTGGAAGGGAAGGAGTTCCTGTAACTCTTCCTCCTGCAGGTGCGGGGCCGGAGTAAGTCGAGCCGGCTGGCTGAGTTACTTTTCCGGAAACCACTCCGCCATTGATAATTATTTTTCCGTTCACATCAATGTTTCCGCCAAGCGAAGCATTAGAACCAACCGAGAGTATAGTGCCCCAAGTTGATGCAGAATTTGAACCAGCAATTTTTCCTGAAACAGTATTACTATTGGCGAGTGAAATGGTGCCCTTACTGAAAATATTTCCCATGATTGCAGCTGTGCCCGTGGTTTTAACTAGTGTAAAACTTCCAATAGAACCACCACTAACTGTTGTTGAACTGCTAAGCTGCACTGCATAGCCCGGACTTGCGCAAGAATACCGACCAGAAACCCCGTCTCCTGCAAACAGAACAAAATCTGACATTTGTAGTTCCTGCGCCTGTTGACCGAATGATAGCAACGGTACAAAGACAAGTGTCAGAATTATGAAACTATAAATTCTTGAACGAGTAAGTGCCAGTTCAATCAAGCCACTGATCAAATGTTTCATTGTTTTTTTAGATTAAAGCTTTCATTGAATGATAGTATTCAATGTAAGAACGATGTAATTTTTTATCAACTTAACTTAATATATTGAGTTACCGGATTTGCTTAGGATGAACTAACGATAATGCTATCCGAATGGGAGAAATTCTTACCCAAACCATTTTAGAATCAGGCTGCTGAAATTCGGGGCAACTGTAACCATCCTAAACCGATTATCCTTAAGATTATTCATTGATTGTTAATGGCAGAGTTGGCTTGTCAGAAAAGAAAACCCATTCAATTTAGAAATAAAAGCGCAAAAAGCTAACATAAGTAAGGGTATTTTAGACACTCGATAAATTGGATTAAATCCTGGAATTCATTAGAATTAATAGCATTACTGCAAAGTCTACTCAAAAATGAGGGTTTCCCTAAGCATTCTTATCATAACAATTTGGTGGGGTAAATCACTAGGACAGCCTAACGCCCTATTTGAGCAGGAGGAATTAATAGAGGTTACACTCTCTGGTTCAATTGCAGAATTGATGAAAGACCGGGGTAATGATCCTCAATATCATTCCTTAACATTGACTTATAAAAAGTCTGAGATAGACCTAATTACAATTCCGGTAAGGGTAAAAACACGCGGACATTTTCGCAAACTTAAGTCGAATTGTACCTATCCACCTTTGCTTTTAAATTTCTCAGACAATTCAACGAGGAACACCCCATTTGAAGAACAGAATAAGTTGAAATTAGTAACAGCTTGCCGCGATGATAAATATGTGCTGCGAGAATATCTTGTTTATAAACTTTATAATGTAATTACACCAAAGTCGTTTCGAGTTAGGTTAGTACGCATTCTATTTGAAGATACCGGTGCAAAATCAAAAAGTATAGAAGCATTTTATGGAATGCTGATTGAAGATGAGGATCAGATGGCTAAAAGAAATGAAGCAATTTCTGTTGAAGGCAAATTAGTGAGACCCGAGCAAACTCAATTTGCTGATTTCTTAACTATGGCAACATTCGAGTATATGATTGGTAATACGGATTGGTCGGTTCAGTATTTGCAGAATGTAAAATTAATTTCTACAGATTCTACTGCATTACCTTACACAGTGGCCTATGATTTTGATCATGCAGGTATTGTGGGCGCACCTTATGCATTGCCTGCATCCGAGTTAGTGTTAAGTTCAACGCGCGAGAGGCGGTATCGCGGCTATTGTGTTAAAGACATGAGTCAATTTGATTCAGTGATTGCCACGTTTAATCAACTGAAGGATGAACTCTATAAAATTTATTCAAACAGCGTAATTGATGACGAACGGTATGTAAAAGCAACTTTACGTTACTTGGATGATTTTTACGAAACGATCAACAACCCAAAAAAATTGAAGTCAGAATTTCAATATCCTTGTTTGGAGAATGGAACGGGTAATGTAGTGATACAAGGGCTTAAGAAGAACTAGTAGTCGCCTACGGTTTCTTCCAATTGATCTAATGCTTTTTGTAATTGCTCATCATTAGGGGCAACTCCATGCCATTTGTGTGAGCCCATCATGTAGTCTACTCCAAAACCCATTTCAGTTTTCATCAGGTTAAGGACGGGTTTGCCTTTTCCTGAAAGTGCTTTGGCTTTATCTAACCCAGCAAGAACATCTTCCATCTTATTGCCGTCAAACTCTTGCACGATCCATCCAAACGATTCCCACTTAGCCTTAAGATCGAGTAAGGATAAAATTTTATCAACCGGACCGTCAATTTGCTGGCCATTGTAATCGATGGTAGCAATTACATTATCCATTTTATTGTGAGCTGCATACATGGCTGCTTCCCATACCTGACCTTCCTGTTGTTCGCCATCACCCATTAGCACATAGATAAGACTTTTGTCTCCATCTAATTTTTTTGTCTGAGCTGCACCTAATGCAACAGACAACCCTTGCCCTAATGAACCCGAAGCAATCCGAATTCCCGGCAAATGTTCGTGAGTTGCAGGGTGTCCTTGAAGTCTTGAATTTAGAAAACGAAAGGTTGCCAATTCTTTGGCTTCAAAATATCCGGCACGGGCCAGCGTAGAATACCAAACCGGTGAAATATGTCCATTGGAAAGAAAGAAAAGATCTTCACCCTTTCCTTCCATGTTAAATTTTGGATTGTGATTAAGTACTTTAAAATACAAGGCAACAAAAAAATCAGTACAGCCTAAAGATCCGCCCGGATGGCCTGATTGGCAGGCATGCACCATGCGTACAATGTCTCTGCGAACTTGACTGGCAGTTTTTTTAAGTTGGGAAAGGTCTTGTTGAGCCATGTTATTTTTGATTTTTGCGGCAAGATAAAGCACCTTGAAGGATAATAAAACATCAACTTAAGTGAGTTCTATTTTTTCTTTCTGACAGCCTTTTTAACTGGCTTTGCCTGAATTTTCTTGGCTACTTTTTTCACTGGCTTTTTGGTCACTGGTTTTGGAGTAGTGCCGCCTAGAATTTGTTCAGCGTGATTCTTGGTATCTACCTTTTCGATTACTTCTGCGATAATTCCTTTCTCGTTAATGATATAGGTGATGCGGGCAGTACCCATATACTTTCGCCCATACATCGATTTTTCAACCCAGGCTCCAAACTTGTTGTGAACAGTCTTGTCCGGATCAACAAGGAGGCGGAAGGGGAGACTTTCTTTAGCAATGAATTTCTTATGAGACTTCTCATCATCTGTGCTGATTCCAAGAATTTCGTACCCTGCCTTTTGTAACGCTTTGTAATTGTCGCGTAAGCTGCAGGCTTCGGCTGTACAGCCTGGAGTCATGTCTCTTGGATAAAAGTAGAGTACAACTTTCTTTCCTTTGTAATCCGACAGTAAAACTTCCTTACCATCCTGATCTTTCGATTTAAAATCAGGAGCCTTTGAGCCAACCGTTAGTGCCATGGTTATATTTTTTGTTTGAAGATGCTTTCGTTACCAGCCTGATCTACTATTTTCAATTCAAAATCCCCGGCAAGAAGCTTTGACGGATCAGCCTTTTCAGATTTTAAGATACCTGTTTTGTAATCATACACCATTAACAACCATTGGCCGTTAATGTTTGCCTCAAAATAAGCGATCCCCGAAAGGTTATCTTTTATTTTGAATCGGGCGGCAGCTGTTGATAAGCCAATTTTAGTGATTGTTGGTGGAATGGTATCTCTTAAAAAAGTAAATTGACCAAAGTCGCGTGTGTTAAATTTTACCCGATTATTCTTCCATTCGCTGGCTACAAAGGCATAGCCTCTTCCTGTTTTTCGATATAACCCGAGGTCTCGCGATTGAAAGTAAGTTTCCTTTGGTTTAAGTGTAACAGAAATGTTTTTGTTAAGGGGAATAGTACGATTGCCAATCGAAAAAATCTCCTGTTTGTTTAACGTATCGTAAGAAATTTCCAAAAAGGCTGTATCGTAAAGAGATTGATTCGGGAATTCGATATCCATAAAGTCACTGTAATATTTATAAACAGTTTCTGATGGAACACGATCTTTAAAATTGAAAGTAATTGTACCCTGGCATGTTTGAACGGAATCCGGTAAGGTGGTTTGAAGATTAATTAAATAAACGTTTCGGTTACTTCCCTCATAGGTTCGTGAAATCGAAGTTGACTTTCCTTGCTGCCAAATATTGATCTTAGGTTCAGTTGGTGAACAGTTTTTTACATTTATTTTTAGGGTATTCTCAAGGATTTCAGTTTCGTAGGGCTTACTCATGGCATTGAGCAATGGAGTTTCCACTACTGTTGGTGAGGGCTTCAATTTAAAATTTACATGGCTGATATTCCCGTTGAAATCTTTAAGGTTTATTTCAACTGAAGTTTCTTTTTCTTTTACTGTAATTGCCGTTTTTTTCGGGATACCCGGGTAATAGTCTAATCGATTACCATCATCAATATACAATTTATTAAAACGATTGCCCTTTAGTTCAAGGGTTTGATAATCCATCACCGTAAGGATTCTACGGGTTTCGTTGAAATCAACTTTATCGATCGTTTGTGTAAAGACAAGTTGATTATCCACTTTCATGTCAATGAAGTTGATTCCATATCGGAAACGTGAGTTCTCCATTTTATCATGCGCAAGTACTTCAACGCCAATATTACCTTGTGCAAGAATAGGGTAGGGAAGAGAATAGGAATCGCCTTTCTTTACCACTGAAAATTCAAAGCGACCAAATTGATCATTGATTCTGGATTCCGAATCCATCGTCTTTAAAGCAATTTTAAAAACAAGAGGTGCAAGATTATCACGAACTTCTGTAAACTCGTAGGCTAATGGATTAGTTGCTTCATTGTATTGATTGCGTACTTCAAAGTGTAAGTGAGGTCCACCCGAACCGCCAGTATTTCCAGAAAGTGCTAACAATTCACCTTTACTCACTTTAAATTGATAAGGAATAAAGGCTAGATCAATCTCTGAAACTTTGCGAGCATAACGTTCCTTTCTTATGAATTCGCCAACGGCTCCTTTAAATTCATCAAGGTGTGCATATACCGTGGTGTTGCCATCGGGGTGAGTAACATAGAGCACATTACCGTAGCCACCAGTAGTTGCCGTTGCACGCGAAACGTACCCATCATCAGCGCACAAAACAGGAACTCCAATACCCGGAGTATCAATATCAAGCCCCGCGTGAAAGTGCGTATCGCGCAGCTCGCCCATGGTTCCTGTTATAGTAGCTGTGTTACCAGGCTTTATCGGAAACAGGTAGCTGCTTCGCTCACTCTTGCGGGGTATTTCCTTATCGGGACTAAATTGCGCTGTCGCGTTGCCGCAAAAAATAAACAGACTAAAAAATACTACATCACTTAACTTCAAACTCGAGTAACTTCTCATCTTCTATGTAGGCGGATAGTTTATTTCCAATCGCTACAGGCGAAACACCCTTAGGGGTTCCGGTAAAAATCAAATCGCCTGTGCGTAGCGTAAAAAATTTTGACAAATAAGAGATTATATAATCAAACGAAAAAAGTAACAAACTCGTATTTCCTTCTTGCTTTAATTGACCATCAACCTCCAATTTAAAATTGATGTTACGTATGTCCTTAAACTCACTCACAGGAATGAATTTATCTGAGATGGGGGCGGAGCCATTAAACCCTTTGGCAATGTCCCATGGTAATCCTTTCTCTTTTAGTTTTTGTTGGAGATCGCGGGCAGTAAAGTCGATGCCCACCCCTATGGCATCATAATATTTGCTTGCAAATTTTTCCTCAATGTTTTTTCCTTCTTTGCAGATTCTTAAAACCAATTCAACCTCATGATGAACATCTTTTGAGAAATCGGGATAATAAAAAGAGGCATTGTTTTTTACAATCGCTGTATCTGGTTTTGTAAAAATTACAGGCTCGGTTGGGCGCTCGTTATTCAATTCTTTGATGTGCTCAACATAATTCCGGCCTACTGCAAAAATTCTCATGGGTAACTTTTTTCCGTTTGTTGTGCAAATTTAGAAACAATCTGAGCTAAAACGGCAATTTCATCGTCAATTTTGATACCTAATCGATAATGGCTTTATCTTTGTATCTCAAAAAAGAAACTATGTTTTATAAAATATTATCCTTTGCTCTACTTCTTGCAGTGGTTACTGCATGCGCAACTGTGGCAGTTACTGGCCGTAAGCAGTTGAGTTTAGTCTCCAGTGACGAGATCAATCAAATGTCGGCTCAGCAGTATAAGGAAGTGATACAAAAGGGACCCATCTCTACAAATCAGGAACAAACTGCTATGGTTAAGAGAGTTGGTGTGCGCATTCAAAAAGCTGTGGAGCAATATATGGCCGAGAAAGGTTTGAGCAACCAACTTGCCGGATTCAATTGGGAGTTTAATCTCATTCAGGATGATAAAACCGTAAATGCCTGGTGTATGCCCGGTGGCAAAGTAGCCTTTTATACTGCCATTATTCCTATTTGCAAAGATGAGCAGGGCGTGGCAGTTGTAATGGGGCACGAAGTGGCTCATGCCATAGCTAATCATGGTGCAGAGCGTATGAGTCAGGGAATGCTGGCTGAGTTTGGGTTAAGTACTATTGGGGCGGCTATGGGACAAAACCCAACTGCCACGCAACAAATTTTTGCTCAGGCAATAGGAATGGGCACCAATGTTGGCATGCTTAAGTTTTCAAGAAATCATGAATCAGAGGCCGATCACATGGGATTGATTTTTATGGCGATGGCTGGATACGATCCAAGCAGTGCACCTAAATTTTGGGAACGGATGGCTACCCTGAGCGGAGGTCAGCAACCACCAGAATTTTTATCAACACACCCTTCGCACGAAACCCGTATCAACGACTTGGAGGGTTGGATTCCCGAAGCAATGAAATACTATAAGAAGTAAACCATTCATCCGATGGGGTGTTAATGTGTTTTCGCTATGGTTGATGCTTATAATTTTTTAGCCTCTTGGCAATTGTTTCCGGAAAAGGGAACCTATGAGTTTGGTAATCGACCCAAGTCAGGGATTTTCAGAATTGAATTGGGTGGTACCGGTAAACAATTGAATATTTCAATGAACTGGGTTTCATTGGAAGACCAGGCGTTCTCAAGTCAATATTCCGTTACCCCCAACGGTAAAGAAATTGATTTCGATAATCATGAAATAGGGGACAAGATTTTTTGCGAATTTCTCAGTCAACTTTCCTTTCAAACAAAGTTTACCAAAAATCAAAAGCCAACTCTTGAGGTTCTTCATGAAATAACCCCTAAAGGGTACCTAAAAGTTGTTCAACATCATTACAACGAACAAGGTGAGAAATTCACGAACGAAGAAATCTATCATAAGCAGCTAAGTGTACTTCCTTATTCAACCTCTGTTTCAGGAGCGGTTATAAAACCCAATGAAGCTGGTATTATCAGGCACCATGCGTTGTCGGCCATGGAAGAGCAAACCAATATGCAGCTTACGCAAATCAGGCAACAGATTGAGTTGCTTGCTATTCAGGCTAAAGAAATACAAAAACGGAAGGAACTATCAATGATTATCTACGATGCTCAAATCAGTTTTGCTCCGGTGATCGGTCAAACCTATTTTCTTTATGAGAAGGAGGATGCTTCGCATTTGGTATCAATGATTAGTCCGGAAGAATGGGGACGCTCGAAGTCACCATACAAAAGTTTTGTTGCCGCGGTTAAGTTGTTGGCAGATCACACGTGGAAGGAAGTTTAAAAAATTCCGAGCCTGCGTATGTTTCTATGTGGTTAAAAGTTTAAATTTTCTACACTTTATCAGGATGCGGATGAGTCCAGCCGCTTCGATACACGCGTTGTAAAAGTGCGGTGGCTTCGGCATCACCTATCACTTGCCTTGTTTTGTGATCATACACCATAGGTCTTCCGGTTTTCATGGCCATGTTCGCCAGAATGCAACTTGCTGCTGAAATATGTCCTTCTTCAATATCTGCCACAGGTCTTCCGCCATCATTCATGCACTTTATAAAATTTAGCATTTGTAAACGAGTTGCCGCAGCGGTATGCAGTTCAATATTTTTTTCAGTTAAATCTTCGGGATATTTTTCCCTTTCGTAAACCGCATCCATGTGGATTTTCTTACCCTCACCAACAGGGGTGAAATCATATTTCATTACACTGCAGGCAAGGGTTCCCTTGTCACCATAAATTTTATAGGCCCAGGGATATTCAGGATCAGCTGCGTTGCCCCACGCGCGATGTTGCCACACGCAGTTAAGTTTTTCAAATTCGAAAATAGCAGTTTGGGTATCGGAGATGTTTGACTTGCCTGGGTTTGGCATATAAATACCACCCGTTGATGATATTTTTGTAGGCCAGCCAAGGTCAAGCGACCAGCGCACAGCATCCAGCATGTGCACACACATGTCGCCCACAATGCCATTGCCATATTCCATAAACGCCCGCCACCAGCCACGATGTGGAATACCATCGTAGGGCCGCAAAGGAGCAGGGCCTGTCCATAGATCGTAATCGAGAAAATCGGGAACAGCTTGCAGGGGAGGATTGCTGTTATTCCGCATATGGTAATAACAACACATTTCAACATGTGAGATGTTTCCTAGCAAACCGGCTTCAATAATATTCTTTTTCGCTTCCGCGAGATGAGGCGTGCTTCTGCGTTGCATGCCTACTTGCACAGTTCGCTTATACTTTCGTGCTGCGGCAAGCATGGCTTCGCCTTCCATTACATCCACACTAATTGGTTTTTGTACGTACACATTGGCTCCTGCTTTTATAGCGTCAATAGTTTGCAAAGCATGCCAATGATCGGGCGAACCAATAAGAACAATGTCTAACTCATTTTCAGCCAGCAGCTTTTGATAGTTGTTATAAAGACGAGGTACTTTTTTTGATTTCTGTCTCTGACTTACTAATTGCCCAGCTTCATTCAATTGATTTTTATCCACATCGCAAAGCGCTACAACCTCAACTGGAGCAACTTGTATTAATTTGAATAAATCACTTTTGCCATACCAGCCCGCACCAATCAAAGCAACGCGCCAGGTTTTTTGAAGATGAAGAAAATCCATTCCCTCAGCACCAAAAGCTCCAAGAACAAGAGATGCAGTAGCTCCTTTCAGAAAATGTCTGCGATTTATGTTAAAGTTATACATGGCTAAAAAGTGGTTATTAAATCAGGGATTAATATAATAGTTAATTATTGTTCTTGAAAATACCCAGGCAATGCAATTGTCGTATTAATGTCGGCTTAATGTCATATAAAATATTCGTTCTCGCTATCTTGTGCCATCTACTTTTGTGATGAAACCAAATCGAAAGAACATGCTTGCCGCACTTGTAAGAGAAAGTAGAATAGCCAAAGGCTTTACGCAGAAGGATTTGTCGGAATTGACCAACATTAGCACCCGATCTATTCAACGGATAGAGAGTGGGGAACTAACTCCCAGACTATATACAATCAAAACATTGGCTTCGGTGCTTGACTTTTCTCTTGAGGAAATTGAACGTGAGTTGCAGGGGCAAGATTCCTCAATTACAACCGTGCAGAAAAGAATCCTTTCAGTAGGTTCTATTGTCTTCATTCTTTATCTCGCTTGGGCATTCGTAGCACAATCCAGTCGCTTTCCGGAAACTCATTTTGAAACCTTTTTGTTTTTGGCTGTCATCACCCTCTCAATCACAACAATTCTGTTTTTCATCTGGAAACGAAGAGCATAGTCTTTTATAACTATGGCAGGTATTTTCGTTCAGCTTGGTATTTCGTGGCTTTTGCTGCATTACTTTCAAAATACTAATCTCAAGGCTTTGGGTTTCAAGCCTATTAGTCTTCGGATACCGCAGTTTTTAATGGGTGTTCTACTAGCTGCTCTGGTATGCTTAATACATTCACTGTGCAAGGATTATTTAACTGGCCTTCAGTGGAGATTGAATAATGACTACACATTTTTGATGTTTCTTGGTGGCCTGTGGTGGTGCATGAAATCTGTGTTGTTTGAAGAATTGATTTTTCGTGGTGCACTCTGTTACATCGGCTTTGAGCGGATTGGTGGAAAAATTACCATGCTGGTTTCCGCAGGGTGCTTTGGTGTTTATCATTGGTTCTCATGGGCTGTATTGGGCGACCCGAAAATGATGATCATTACATTTTTATTAACAGGACTCTATGGATGGACTTTGGCCTATTCATTTTACAAAACTAAATCGATCTTGCTTGGCACGGGTTTACATTTTGGTTGGAATTCTATCGGACAAACAATATTTTCCAATGGAACAATCGGAAACCAGCTATTTATTTCAGTTAAGCCGGTAGGATATGCCGAACTTAGTGGGTATGTCCAAACGACTTTCTTTTTCGTTCAGCTTATTGGGATTCCACTGGTTCATTATTTATTGGTCAGGGTTGTGTTGAGATTTAAAGGTTTAAGAGACAACTGATAGCTGTTATTTCATTAGTCCGCTCAACTTAATCTCAGTAAGTCTACGTTTGGTATCTAACGGAAAATCTCCATTCATCATCCAGTCGTAAAAAGAGGGTTCGTCTTTAAGCACTTGGGTGGCAACTTTTCCTTTATGCTTCCCAAAATTGAAGATGATTTCGTTCTTTTCATTTCGCACCATTCTTCCGGCAAGGTCAACAAGGTTGGAGGCAGTTAGTTTGTGAAGCACCTCCATGTCATTCTTCACAATGCCTACCTTTTTACCCAAACCATCAGTTACTTCCTGGTTTTCGTAGCGTGCAATCTGTGCATAGAGTACCTCCAACGTTGCTTGCGTATCCGCTTCGGCTGAGTGCGCATCAGTTATTTCTTTATCACAATAAAATTTAAAAGCGGCAGAAAGTGTGCGCTTCTCCATCATATGGAAAATCTTCTGGGCATCAATTAGCTTCTTGCGACTGTAATCAAACTCAACATCGGCACGAAGAAATTCCTCCACCAAAACAGGCACATCAAACTTTAGGATATTGAAGCCGGCTAAATCAGAACCTTCAAAGAAACGCGCGTATTCTTTTGCTACTTCCTTAAAGGTGGGTTTATCTTTTACGTCATCATTGCTGATGCCATGGATGGCTGTAGATTCGGGTGCAATTGGTATGGTTGGATTAACAATGTTACTCTTCTTAATCACCTCGCCATTGGGCATTACTTTTATGACCGCTATTTCGATTATGCGATCTTGGGTGATATTAATTCCGGTTGTCTCCAGATCAAAAAAGCAAAGCGGTATTTTAAGGTTCAATTTCATAAAAGAAGTAAAGGGAGAATGGAAATAGGTTAAGCAGGTTGATAAACAGCTATGGCCTTATAAAATTGACCACTGCTGATCCCTATTTTTTTGAGAAGTTCTTTTGCAGCACTTAAGTATTCCATATTCTGATCCCCAGAAAGGGAAATTGGAAATTTTTCGTTTGTACTCGAGATTAAAATGGTTTTACCATCCTTAGTTTCATACTTATAGCGACCATATCCAATCGACTGAACATCAGTGCGTTCACGCGATCCAATTTGTTTTAATGTTGAGTTTGATTCTGGATATAAAAGAGTTCCCCCTTTGGGAGTAGCGTCAGCTAATACCTCAAAATCATTAGAGTTTTGATTGGATCCTATCGTACTTAAAATCGCGATATGATGTTTGTAATCAGTAAGTTGGCTAACTCCATGTATGATAATGACTGCGTGGTCTGGATTAAGGTTTGGCTCTTGCCCCGGCAAACTCAAATCAAATTTACGCTTGTAAAAATTGAGAACGTGTGCAATGAGGGAAGTGATTAAAGTACCACCCTCACCAACTATGATGATGCGCTGTTTATCAAGGCTTTGGTTATATAGTTCGGTAGCTGTCAAGAGTTCAAAGTTAGTAACCGGCTTAAATATAATCCAAAATGTGTAGCGAGTAAAAGACTTAAGAATTATCTAATGGTATTTACCAACTTTTACTCATGGAATTTATTCACAATTTCACACGTTTAATTGTAGATAACTTGTTGAAGGTAGAAGTATTCTTAGCGGTACGTTTGTTGCCCTATTAAGAAACTACGTACAACAACCACAAAGTATGGAGCAAAGATCAACGCCAGTGAGGTTAAGTTCTGCGATGAGCGGAGCGGGAAGCAAATCAAAACTTTTAGTGAGAGACATCTCCGAGAGTTTAGGTAAGCTACCACCTCAGGCGCTCGATCTGGAGGAATCCATTTTAGGTGCGTTGATGCTCGAGAAGAATGCATTAACCGCAGTTGTTGAATTTTTAAGACCTGAACATTTTTATTCTGAGCAGCACAAAGAAATCTATAACGCGATTATTGATTTGTTCAAGGCTTCTGAGCCGGTGGACATGCGCACGGTGGTTGCCCAACTTCGCAAGAGTGGAAAGATAGAGCTGGTTGGTGGTGCTTATTACATTGCTGAGTTGACCAGCAAGGTAAGTTCGGCTGCCAACATTGAATACCACGCACGTATTATTATTGAGATGGCCATTAAACGCGATCTCATTCAAATCGCATCGCAAATTCACTCCAATGCCTACGAAGACACCACCGATGTGTTTGAATTACTGGATAGTGCCGAGCAAAATATTTTTAAAATCTCCGACTCAAACCTGCGTAAGAATTACGACTCCATGAAGTCTTTGATGTTTCAGGCAACCAAAGAAATTCAGGAAAAACGAAATCATAAAGATGGCCTTACGGGAATTCCAAGTGGGTTCTCACGACTGGATCGTGTTACTTCCGGGTGGCAAAAATCTGAACTAACAATTATAGCAGCTCGACCCGGTATGGGTAAAACCGCCTTTGTTGTTTCAGCTTTACGCAATGCGGCTGTAGACTTTAATCATGCGGTGGCAATCTTCTCGTTAGAAATGGCCTCCCTTCAGTTAGTTAATCGTTTGATTTCTGCGGAGGCGGAATTGGATTCTGAGAAAATCAAAAAAGGAAACCTGGCCGACTTTGAATGGCAGCAAATGGTGACCAAGACAACACGTCTTTCCAGTGCACCTATTTTTATTGACGATACACCAGCACTTTCTATTCTCGAGCTTCGTGCCAAGTGTCGCAGACTAAAAGCCGAACACAATATTCAATTGGTGGTAATCGACTACCTGCAATTGATGAAAGGTGAAGCAGGTGGGAATCGTGAACAGGAAATTGCATCGATCTCTCGTGCTTTAAAAGGAATTGCCAAAGAATTGAATGTTCCTGTCCTGGCACTATCGCAGTTGAGTCGTGGTGTTGAAACGCGTGGCGGTGATAAACGTCCGCAGCTTTCTGACTTACGTGAATCGGGTTCCATTGAACAGGATGCGGACATTGTTATGTTCTTGTATCGTCCTGAATATTATAAAATTACGGTGGATGAAGAAGGTATGCCAACACAGGGCATGGCCGAAGTAATCATTGCCAAGCACAGAAACGGATCACTAGAAAATGTGAAACTCAAATTCATTGGCAAGTACACCAAGTTTGCGGATTATGATGCGCCTGATGGACTTACCCCAATGAGCAGCATCACACGCGAAAGCCGATTGAATACATTCAAAGATCTACCACCATCAACTCCGGGTGGGGATGATGATACGCCTTTCTAGAGGAATCACTTTTTAATTGCATTTAAGCAAGTTGACAATTGACAATGCACAATTGACAATTTGGTGTCTATTTGTCAACTGTTTCTTGTCAACCGTCAATTCAGAATCCCTTGTAAGATTTCCTTAAACTTATTTCATATTCTCTTGTTGGGATTGTATCTTGAATCTGAACTGAACGTATGAAAGCACTTGTACTGAAAGAAGCGGGTCAACTGGAGCTTAAGGAATTGCCTAAGCCAATCGCCACAAAGGGCAAAGCCCTGGTGCGAATTAAAGCAGCTGCGCTCAATCGGAGAGATGATTGGATTCGGGAAGGCAAGTATCCTAACATAAAGTTTGGAGTTACTATGGGATCGGATGGTGCAGGTATTGTGGAGGAGGTGGGTGATGAAGCCGATCAACCGTGGGTGGGACAGGAGGTTGTCATTAATCCCAACATCGATTGGGGTCCCGATCTGGATGTTCAATCAGGTAAGTACACAATTCTCGGGATGCCTGTAGATGGTACGTTTGCCGAATATGTTTTGGTAGCAATCGATCGGCTGCATCGCAAGCCCGTTCACTTAGATTTTCTTCAGGCTGCAGCGTTGCCTTTGGGCGGACTTACAGCATACCGTGCTCTTTTCCGCAGAGGCGAGTTGAAGTCCGGACAAAATGTGTTGATTTCCGGTTTTGGCGGTGGAGTAGCACAGTTTGCTTTTCTTTTTGCGCAAGCGGCAGGCGCTAATGTATATGTTACTTCAGGGAGCGATGAGAAAATTGAAAAAGCAATTAAGCTTGGTGCGAAGGGAGCATATAACTACAAGAAGCAAGCGACTTACACCGATTTGTGGAAGACAAAAGGCGGGTTTGATTTGGTGATTGATAGTGCGGGTGGTGATCAGCTTAATGGTTTTATTAAAGTGCTTAAGCCAAAAGGAAGAATTGTTTTTTATGGTGCCACTAACGGGCTGCCAGCAAAGTTAGATTTGTATCGCATGTTCTGGAACCAACTTTCCTTGTTGGGCTCAACGATGGGTAGTGATCACGAGTTTAGTGAAATGCTGGCCTTTGTGAGTAAACATCAAATCCGTCCGCTGGTTGATTCAATCCGCCCGTTTTCTAAAATAGCTGAATCCTTCCCTGACATTACCAAACCGAATAAGGTGGGTAAGATTGTGTTTCAGGTTTAGAGTTTAGGCTGAAGAGTTTCATAAAAAGCACCGACTACATTTATGTGGATTTTGCCACACCAAAAAGTTTTGAAGACAAATGAGCAGTAGTTTCTCTGTCGGATTATTTTATCGGTATGCACCACTGGCTATTTCACTATTACATCTTGTAGTCTTAATTGGATTTTTGTTCGAAGAGGATGATCCGAATTTTGTATCTGGAGTGATATATCTAATCTTTATGTCCATAACACCTTTTTTGGTTTGGCTATATCTATATCCAAAGATGAAAGATGTAGAAATAAAGGACGCTGGTTTAATTATTGATGACGATTTAATTAAATGGGAGGAGATCAGGTCAATAAATTTTACTATTATCGGATTGTATAAGGTTGAAACAAAAGAAAAAGAGATTTTAGTTATTCCAGCGGTTCCACCAAGATGCTTCTTGAATATTGATTTCAGTTCGGATCCGTTTTCACTTGCGTTGAAGGATTTCAATAAGAATAGGAAATATTTTTTTCGTGATTAATCCTCCAAACTCTCAATAGCCGACTTCAATTCCCGCGCTGCACTTTTGTCTTTTTGCTCAAGTGCCAGAGTAAAACCCTTTCTTAAAATATCCAGTCCTTTCTCAATGTGAGATTGATCCGCAAAGAAATTTCCAGCAATGTAATAGGTGGGCAGGTAGGCTGGATGTTGCTCTAATAGTTGATTAAATAGTTCTTGTGCTTTTTTTGAATCCTGAGTTTTGAATTCAAGCGCAAGGGCATAAAGGTTAAACGGATCGGTAGGATCGTCCCTAAGGAATTGCTCCAGCATCTTAATACGGTCTGTATTCATCGGATTTTCACGTTTTTAAGTGCTCTATTCAGATTTTATCCTTTATCTTGAGGCCAAATTTAGATCGATTTGAGTAAAGTTTTGATTCTCATTTTATTAAGATTATGAAGATATTAGTTTGCATCTCGCACGTACCCGATACCACCTCCAAAATCAATTTTGTTGATAACAGCACAAAGTTCGATACAGCCGGGGTTCAATTTATAATTGGCCCTTACGATGATTACGCATTAGCTCGGGCTATCGAATTGAAAGAGGCCACCCCCGGAACAACGGTAACTGTCATTAATGTAGGCACTGCCGAAACAGAACCAACCATCCGCAAAGCACTGGCTATTGGAGCCGATGATGCGATTCGGGTTAATGCTGACCCCACCGATTCATTTTTTGTAGCCACTCAAATCGCAGAGCATGCAAAAGGATTTGATTTGGTCTTAATGGGTAGAGAGTCAATTGATTATAACAGTGGAGTGGTTCATGCTATGGTAGGAGAAATGCTGGGTCTTCCGTCTGTTTCTCCGGTTATGAAATTAGATATTGACGGCTCCAAAGTAAAAATGACCCGTGAGATTGAAGGTGGAAAGGAAGAAGTAGAATCTACTTTGCCGCTTGTGGCGGGATGCCAGGAGCCCATTGCTGAATGGAAGATTCCAAACATGCGTGGTATTATGTCGGCCCGCACAAAACCATTGAAAGTAGTTGAGCCAAAGGCAACGGAAGCGAGTGCAGTACTTCAAAAGTTTGAACTCCCGGCTCCTAAAGGCGCGGTGCAAATGATCTCGGCTGATAATGTTGCTGATCTTGTTACCAAACTGAAAAACGAAGCAAAGGTGCTGTAAAACTTTAAACACATAGACACATAAGAATACTAGAATTTTAATAAACATGAACACATATAGACAAGACGAAAGAAGACTATGTTTTCTTCTGTGCCTATGTGGTAAAAAATAAAAACATTATGACAACATTAGTTTTTGTAGAAGTAGCCGAGGGGAAAATAAGAAAGTCATCGCTTGAAGCAGTTTGTTATGCAAAGGCAATGGGTGGATCAGTGACTGCAATTGTACTTGGCTCTGCCGATGCTGTAGAAGTTCAATCCTTAGGAAAATACGGAGCAACAAAAGTGTTACACGCAGCCGACTCAAAGTTGGATAAAGGAATTATACAGGTTTATGCGTCTGTGCTAACCAAAGCTATGCAAGATGAAAGTGCAGATGTTCTGGTGTTGGCAAACTCTTCATTGGGCACACCGGTTGCCGCCAAAGTTGCTGTAAAGGCCGGAGCAAGTTTCGCATCCAACGTTGTTGATCTCCCAAATACTAGTAGTGGCTTTGTGGTTAAGCGAAGTATCTATACAGGCAAAGCATTTTCAATAGTTGAATTAAAGAATGCTAAAAAAGTAATCGCTATAAAAAAGAATGCAGCCGAGGTAAAAGAGAGTGGCGGCACTGCTGAAGTTGTAAATTATGCAGTAACACTTTCTGATGCTGATTTTAATACAACCATTCTCTCTTCAGAAAAAGCTACGGGTGATATACTGCTACCTGAAGCGGAGATTGTAGTATCTGGTGGCCGTGGGTTAAAAGGTCCTGAGCACTGGGGAATATTGGAAGAACTTGCCAAGACGTTGCATGCTGCGACTGGGTGCAGCAAACCGGTGTCGGATATGGGCTGGAGACCGCACCATGAGCACGTGGGTCAGACCGGTGTTAAAGTAGCACCGCAATTGTATATAGCCATAGGAATCTCAGGAGCCATACAGCATCTGGCTGGAGTAAATTCATCGAAATGTATTGTAGTGATTAATAAAGACGCTGATGCACCCTTCTTTAAGGCAGCAGATTATGGAATTGTAGGCGATGCATTCGATGTAGTTCCTAAACTAACGGCTGCCATAAAAGCTACTAACGGATAACACGAAAGCAATCTCTGGAGAATGGTTGGGTTTAATTACTTTTTTTTTAATTTCAATTTTCTGTGGCTACGTTGAAGAAGATAAAACTTGAAATACTCGGACTTTCCTCCAGTCAATCACAAACTGGATCTTTTGCACTCGTGTTAGGCGAGACAGAAGGCAACCGCAGGCTCCCCATTATTATCGGCATGTTTGAAGCACAGGCAATCGCTATTGAGATTGAGAAGATTATTCCCAATCGCCCGATGACGCATGACTTGTTTAAATCTTTTTCAAACTCGTTTCATTTTCATGTAGATGAAATCATTATTTCTGATTTGAAGGAAGGCGTTTTCTTTGCCAAGATTGTGTGCACCGATGGATTGAAGAAAACCGAAATTGATGCGCGTCCTTCCGATGCCATTGCAATTGGACTTCGCTTTGATGCGGCCATCTATACCTACGAAGCAATTTTAGCGGAGGCCGGGATTGTACTTACCGATCAAGAAGAGGAAGATGAGAAGGCTGAGATTAAGCCTGAACCCAAAGCAAAGGTGAAGAAAGAATCAACCCGAAAGTCAAGTGGGGGTGAGGATTACAAGAATTATTCAATAGAAAAATTAAACGATCTTCTTAAAGACGCCATCGACAAAGAAGATTACGAGCGGGCAGCCAAAATCCGCGATGAACTAGGCAAACGCAACTAAAAGAAACTCTACATGGATTATTTGCGTGGGCTGCTCGGTATCATCTTTATTATCGCCATAGCCTTTTTATTATCTGGCAACCGCAGGGCAGTTGATTGGCGGTTGGTTCTCATAGGCATCACGATCCAGCTTATCATTGGACTTGTAATCGGCAAAGTAGAATTTGCTCAGATTGTATTTACGTATCTCAGTCAAAAATTTGTAACCTTTTTAAGTTTTGCCGCCAAAGGAGCTGAGTTTTTATACGGTGACCTTTCAAAAAATAGTGCAGGGGATATAAGTGTAAAACATAATCTCGGTTTTCTTTTTGCGTTTCAGGCATTGCCTACTGTAATCTTTTTCTCTGCAGTCACAGCAGGATTGTACTACTTAGGAATTCTTCAAAAAATTGTTTTTGGTTTTGCCTGGATTATGGCGCGCACCATGCGCTTATCCGGTGCCGAAAGTTTATCGGCCGCAGCCAATGTGTTTATGGGACAAACAGAAGCACCACTTTTGGTTAGGCCGTTCATTGATCGCATGACGAAGTCAGAACTGAATTGTTTGATGGTGGGTGGAATGGCTACTATTGCAGGCAGTGTGTTGGGAGCGTATGTTTCCTTTTTAGGAGGCGGAGACCCTGTTCAACAATCGAAATTTGCAACGTATCTTTTGAGTGCGTCCATTATGAATGCCCCGGCAGCCATTGTGTTAGCGAAACTTTTCATGCCGGAAACAGAACCTGAAAAGATCGATCGTAACCTGGTAGTAAGTAAAAGTCAGATCGGTGTTAACCTGATTGATGCCATAGCAACGGGTGCCGCTGACGGCTTGAAATTAGCTTTAAACATTGGGGCAATGCTACTTGCATTCATAGCAGTTATCTATGCAATCAACTGGGTGTTGGTTGATTTTGTTGGAGCTTATACCGGCCTAAATGATTTTGTTGTTCAAAGCACCAATGGAACCTACCAGGGATTTTCGTTGCAATATATCTTAGGGCAGGTCTTTCGGGTTTTTGCATTTTGTATTGGAGTGAGTTGGGATGAATCGTTGTATGTAGGAAGCTTGTTAGGACAAAAGATGGTGATCAATGAGTTTGTTGCCTATCTGGATTTAGCCAACCTAAAAGCTTCAGGTGTACTAAGTGAAAAATCCATTCGGATTTCAACCTATGCACTCTGCGGATTCGCTAACTTCAGTTCAATAGCCATTCAAATAGGAGGAATTGGAGGCATGGCACCAAATCGCCAAGGGGACTTATCAAAGTTAGGATTGAAGGCTATGATAGCAGCTTCGCTGGCAACTATGATGACAGCCACAATTGCTGGAGCAATTTTTTAACTCAAAGATGTTATGAAAATCATCCATGTCATTCTTGCGCTTATGTTTCTTTCATTTGCTGCCTTGCAAATCAACGATCCTGATCCGTTGATCTGGATTTTGATTTACCTCAACATGGTGGCGCTCTCTGTGATGGGATTTTTGAAAAAGTATAACAAACTATGGATTGGCATAACAGCTGGTTTGTATTTGGTCTATGCCATGTTTCTAATTCCTGGTACAATGGAATGGTTTCATTCACCTGACCGGGCACTCCTGTTTGATGACCTCGCTAAGATGCAGTATCCTTATATTGAAGAGACTCGTGAGTGTTTGGGCTTAGTGATTTGTCTTGTTGCATTAGGGTTCCATTTTTTTGCTTCCCGTAAATCAACCCAAGGTTAGGCATTATAATCTCAATCGGTTGCTATTTTAACTCGATTTTTATCGGTATCAATTTGCTAAACCTATTTGCGCGGGTAGGGTAATTAATTACCTTTAAGAGAATGAAAAAACTGTATTTTCTTTCTCTAATCACATTTCTTGGGTGTACCTCGCCCAAGGAAAAAATTCCCGAAACTCCCATGGCTGGCCCGGAAAAAAAGATAATTATCTATCAGATGATGACCCGTTTGTTTGGTAATCAAAATGCTGCTAACAAAGCATATGGTACCAAGGAAGAAAATGGAGTTGGTAAGTTTAGTGATATTAATGAAACGGCTCTAAAAGGAATAAAGGAATTGGGAATAACTCACGTTTGGTATACCGGAGTGCTTGAACATGCAACCTTAACGGATAATAGCGAATTTGGAATTCCATTAGATGATGCCGATGTAGTGAAGGGTAGGGCAGGTTCGCCATACGCGATTAAAGATTATTATGATGTAAATCCTGATTTGGCGAATGACATCAAAAACCGGATGCAGGAATTTGAGCAACTGATTGATCGCACCCATGCTCAGGAAATGAAAGTGATTATTGATTTTGTGCCCAATCATGTGGCTCGTGTTTATTCAAGTGATGCTAAACCAGCAGGGGTAAAGGATTTGGGTGCAGGTGATGATAAGACAGTTCCCTTTAAAGCATCAAACAATTTTTATTATTTACCAGGTCAGGAGTTTCAGCCACCAGCGCGCTATAATTCGTTAGGATCGAATCCTTTTCCTACTAAAGACAAAAAGTTTGTTGAGAATCCTGCAAAAGTAACAGGCAACGATCAGTTCTCGGCAACACCTTCCATAGACGATTGGTTCGAAACCGTGAAGTTGAATTACGGGGTGGATATTCAACATGGAAGATCCACACACTTTAATCCCATTCCCGACACCTGGGAAAAGATGAAAGACATTCTTGTGTTTTGGGCCAACAAAAAAGTAGATGGTTTTCGATGTGATATGGCAGAGATGGTGCCCGTAGAATTTTGGAACTGGGCGATCCCGCAAGTTAAAGACGTTAATCCGGAAATAATTTTTATTGCAGAAATCTATAATCCAGATCAATACAGAAACTATCTTCATACGGGTCGGTTTGATTTTTTATATGACAAGGTTCAGTTGTATGATACCCTTCGGTTGGTGATCAATAAGAAAGCAAATCCAAAAGATGTTGATGTTATTCAAAAGAGCCTTTCGGGAATCAATCAAAACATGCTTCATTTTTTAGAGAATCATGATGAGCAACGAATTGCATCCCCTGCGTTCGCAGGGGACTATTGGAAAGCAGCACCAGCGCTTGTAATCAGTGCAATGATTGATCGTGGCCCCATGATGATTTACTTTGGGCAAGAGGTGGGTGAGCCGGGTGACGGAAGTGAAGGCTTTGGAGGCGATGATGGCCGAACAACCATTTACGATTACTGGGGTGTGCCCGAACATCAGAAATGGATGAATGGAGGAAAGTTTGATGGTGGAGGGTTAAGTCCCGATCAAAAACAATTGCGTCAGTTTTATAGTGATGTTCTCACCTTTGCAGCAAGCAATAGAGCCATTGTTGATGGCGACTATTTTGACCTCACAGGCTTTAACCAACAACAGTCAACTATTTCCGATCGGGTTCATGTATTTGCACGCGTTTCAGGCGAAGAGCGGTTGGTTATACTTTCAAGTTTTGAAGAGAAGCCTGCGCGCATTAAAATAAAACTCTCCGATGAGGTAATTGAGGCGTTTGGGTTGCAGACAGGCAAAGCATATATCGGGCGCGATTTGCTGCGAAGTGGAACCGATATAGGTCTCGATAGCTCATATTCGTTTGAAGTAGATATGTTTCCTCATACGGCTTACATTTTCAAGATTAAATAATGCGTAGACTAACGTTTTTTATATTTATTCTAATTCTTCTTTCCTGCAAAAAGGACAAAGAGAATGTTGCCCAGTGGCCCTATGGTGTAAACTATGAAGTGTTTGTGCGTTCATTTGCAGATAGCAATGGCGATGGCATTGGGGATTTTAATGGACTCACCTCACGTCTGGATTATTTGAAAGACCTGGGCGTAGGTGGAATTTGGTTGATGCCAATCATGCCCTCTCCAACCTATCATAAATATGATGTTACCAATTACAAAGCAGTTGACCCTGAATATGGAACGGAAGAGGATTTTAGAAAATTAGTGGAGGAAGCGCATAAGAGAGGAATAAAAATATTAGTTGATTTGATTTTAAATCATACTGGTTCTGGTCATCCCTGGTTTCAAAGTGCATCAAGCGGCAAACAAAGTCCTTATCGGGATTATTATGTATGGGCCAATAAGGATTCCATTCGACAACAAATTTCAAAGAAGAGCGTCTCCCTGGATTCTGACAACATTACCCAATGGCATCCGGTAAATGGGGATACACTATCAGAACATTATTATGGTTTCTTCTGGGGCGGTATGCCCGATCTTAATTTTGACAATCCAAAAGTGAAAAATGAATTTGTTGAGATAGGAAAGTATTGGCTGGCAGATATGAAAGTAGATGGCTTTCGGTTGGATGCAGCAAAGCATATTTACCCAACAGAAAGAGCAACTGATAATCATAATTTTTGGATTTGGTTTCGGACGGAAATGCAAAAGATTAAACCCGATGTTTATTTAGTAGGTGAAGTGTGGAGCAATGCTAAAGAGGTTGCACCTTACCTTAAAGGATTACCTGCACTCTTTAATTTCGATATGGGTTATGCCATTACTTCAGTAGTAAAAGCTGGAAGAGACACGGTCGGTTTAATTAGCACCTATAAATCGATCAACGATTTTTATCATACCAGCACCGGTGATTACATAGATGCCACGTTTCTCAAAAATCATGATCAGAATAGAATATTAAATGAACTTGGTGGTGATACAGAGAAAGCGAGGGTTGCTGCGGGTATCTTACTTACGTTGCCTGGCACGCCATATATTTATTATGGCGAAGAGATTGGAATGAAAGGAGTAAAACCTGATGAACTTATTAGGGAACCATTCATTTGGGATGAGGGGACGAATGATAAGATGCAAACGTTCTGGGAAAAGGCAACTTACAGCACCGACCAAACCGTAACTCCCTTAGTAAAACAAAAAAACGATCCAAGCTCTTTATATAATTTCTATAAGAATTTTATTCACTACAGAAACGCAAGTGAAGCCCTCACATATGGAAGTATTGAAAATACAAACCTGAATATTCAGGAGTTGGTTAGTTTTATCAGGAAAAAAGATGGCGATGAAAAACTGATCATACACAATGTTTCAGATGTAGAAATTACGTTGCTGCTGGAAAACGAATTAGAAAAATTTAAACAGATTGATTTTGTTTCGATGGGAGAGATTAAGAAAGCGGACAATGCTTGGATAATACCAGCGTATGCATCGGTTGTATTTAGATAAAACTTTATTCACGAAAAAATTACAAAAAAATCGCACACAAAGTCGCAAAGAACGCTTAGGTAGTTTGGTTTTAATTTGTTAGGAATGATGAGGATTGGATGTGAAATTATTGATCTATTTTCTTTGCGAGCTTTGCGCCATAGCGTGAAAGTTGAAGGGTTAGATATAAATTGATTATTGATAGATGATACAAGGTAAATCGAGAGTAATAATTGAAAATGTTCAGCCGGTAGTTGATAATGGCTTATACATGGCCAAACGAACGGTTGGCGAGAGTGTAACAGTAACGGCATCCATCTTTGGTGACGGGCATGATCACATACGGGCCGAAGTACTTTATAAAAAGCAAGGAGCTAAATCGTGGGATAAGGTTGAATTGCAAGCCACTTATAATGACGAATGGAGTGCTTCCTTCTATGTTTTGGAGACGGGTATTTATGTTTTCACCATCCATGCCTGGATTGATCATTTTGAAACCTGGTATGATGGATTTAAAAAGAAAGCAGCTGCTAAAGTAGATGTGAAAGTTGAATTGATGGAAGGGATTATTTTCCTTCAAAAGTTGGCTACAATAAATCCAGCGTTATCGGGTAATGCAGATAGACTTGAGAAAGCCGGCAATAGTCAATATGCAATTGAATTAGTACTGAGTGATGATTTTGCATCCTTAGTTCATGCAAATCCACTCAAGGAAAATGAAACAGAACTGCAGGAAGTTATAAAAATTCAGGTAGAGTATGCGAAGGCAAATTTCTCAGCCTGGTACGAATTTTTTCCGCGTTCAGCTTCTCTCGAGTCTGGCAAGCACGGAACATTTCAAGATTGTATTCGATTACTCCCTCGTGTGGCAGCCATGGGTTTTGATGTACTCTATTTTCCACCCATCCACCCAATTGGTAAGATTAATCGTAAGGGAAAGAATAATAATGTACGCTCTGAAGCAGGCGAGCCCGGTTCGCCCTGGGCGATTGGTAGTGATGAAGGCGGGCACAAATCAATCTTACCAGCGTTGGGCACTCTGGAGGATTTTAAAAAGTTAATTAGTGAAGCAAAGAAGTTGGGAATTGAGGTTGCTATGGATATTGCGTTTCAATGCGCACCCGATCATCCGTATGTTAAAGAACATCCGGAATGGTTCAAACAGCGACCTGACGGAACGATCCAATACGCTGAAAATCCGCCAAAGAAATATCAAGATATTTATCCTTTCAATTTTGAAAATGATAATTGGAAAGAACTTTGGGAGGAATTAAAATCAGTATTCTTCTTTTGGATTGAACAAGGAGTTTCTGTTTTTAGAATTGATAATCCACACACCAAGCCAATTCCATTCTGGCAGTGGGTGATAGCTGAAGTTCAGAAGGTTCATCCCGATACAATTTTTTTAGCGGAAGCATTCACGCGACCAAAGATTATGGATTCGTTGGGCAAGGTAGGCTTTACACAGTCGTATACTTATTTTACATGGCGAACCTCCAAGCAAGAATTGATTGAGTATGTAACTGGTTTAGTGAATGGCCCATCTCGAAATTATTTCCGGCCAAACTTCTGGCCCAATACGCCCGATATTCTCCCTTATCAGTTGCAACATCAGGGCGAAAATATTTTTATTCTGCGCTTTGCCCTGGCGGCCACGCTTTCATCCAATTATGGAGTGTATGGCCCATCCTACGAGTTTTATGAAAACACTCCGTTAACCGGCAGGGAGGAGTATTTTAATTCTGAAAAGTATGAGGTGCGTCATTATGATTGGAAGCGCACCAATCGGATGACGGATATCATGAGTTTGCTTAATAAAATCCGAAAGCAAAATCCAGCGCTTCATTCCACCTGGAATACACAGTTTTGTGCCATTGAAAATAATCAGATCGTTGCCTACCTGAAAGCAACAGATGATTTGTCAAATATTATTTTGGTCGTTGTTAACCTTGATCCCCATACCGGGCAAAGCGGGTATATTCAATTGCCAAAGGAAAGGCTTCGGTTGGGTAGCAAGATCAATATCAAGTTACACGATTTGATTACTGATGAATACTACACATGGACGCAAGAATGGAATTTTGTTGATCTCAATCCGAACAAGATGCCTTTTCATTTATTTAAGTTAACCGTACACGAGTCAAACATGTAACTATGGCCGCACCCAAAACAGATCCACTTTGGTTTAAAGACGCAATCATCTATGAGATAAGTGTACGCGCTTTTTTTGACAGCAATAATGATGGCATAGGTGATTTTCAGGGGTTGATTCAGAAATTGGATTATCTGGAAGATTTAGGAATTAATACACTTTGGTTGTTACCGTTTTTTCCTTCGCCTTTAAAGGATGATGGGTATGATATTAGTGAGTATTGTGATATTCACCCTGACTACGGAACATTGGCCGATTTTAAGCTCTTTCTTAAAGAAGCACATCGCAGGGGAATAAAAGTAATTACTGAACTTGTTTTAAATCATACCTCCGATCAACATCCCTGGTTTCAAAAATCCCGTAAGGCGCGTGCAGGCTCGCGCTATAAAGATTACTATGTGTGGAGTGAGACAACCGACAAGTATAAAGAAGCGAGGGTAATGTTTACGGATGAGGAATCCTCCAACTGGGCATGGGATAATGAGGCCAAGGCTTATTTCTGGCATCGCTTTTATCGCCATCAACCTGAATTGAATTTCGAAAACTCGGAAGTGCAATTGGAGATGATTAAGGTAATTGACTTTTGGATGAAAATAGGAGTGGATGGATTTAGACTTTCATCAGTTCCTTTTTTGTTCGAGGAAGAAGGCACCAGTTGCGAAAATCTTCCACAAACACATTCTTTCCTGAAACGTGTGCGCAGTCATATTGATAAACATTATGAAGATCGTATTCTGATTGCAGAGGCAAACTTGTGGCCGGAAGATGCAGCTGAATATTTTGGCGAAGGGCAGGAGTGTCATATGAATTTTCATTATCCCTTAATGCCACGCCTATACCTGGGCTTACGAACAGAAGATGCATATCCGATCATCGACATTTTGGAGCAAACACCTTCTACACCCATGAATAGTCAGTGGGCTTTGTTTTTGCGAAATCATGATGAAGTAGGGCTTGAGATGGTAACGGAGGAAGAAAAGGATTATCTCTTCAAAGCATACGCCAATGATCCGGCTACAAAACATAACATTGGTATCAGGCGAAGGCTTGCACCCCTATTGAACAATGACCGAAGGAAGATTGAACTCTTATATACGATTTTGTTTTCGCTACCCGGTACGCCTGTACTTTATTATGGTGATGAAATTGGGATGGGAGATAATATCTATTTAGGCGATCGCTTTGGTGTGCGAACCCCCATGCAATGGAACATGAATAGCAATGCCGGGTTCTCAACAGCAAACCCTCAAAAACTTTACTTGCCCGTTGTGCGCGACCCTGAGTATCGGTATGAGGCTATTAATGTTGCCACCCAGGAAGAAAATCCATCGTCACTCATGTGGTGGATTAGGAATGTAATTGCCATGCGAAAAAGATTGAGTCTTTTCGGTCGTGGCGAGTTGAAATTCATTGAAAGCTCAAATTCAAAAATTCTAAGTTTTGTTCGGTCCTACGAAAAGGAAAATATTATTGTAGTAGCTAACCTTTCACAGTTCTCACAATCCACTACACTAGACCTCAAAGAATTTAAAGATTGCGATATCACCGAAGTCTTTAGCCAGAATCGGTTTATGAGTGTGGGCTCAGGGGATTACGCCATTACGATTGGTCCTTATGGATATTTTTGGTTTCAGGCAGATGTCAGTGAGAAGAAGGAACAAAATGGAAGTTCGAACGAGTTGTTTCTTTTCAAATCCGACCTTTCATGGGAACGTGCATTTTCAAATTATAATGACATGCGCGTGTTGGAACGAAAAATCCTTCAACCTTTTATGAAGAAATGCCGCTGGTTTGGTGGCAAGGCTCGTGCTATCAATAAGATCAGCATCAATAAAGTAATCCCGCTTAAAGCGGATGGTGAGATGCATTATCTGACTATTATTGAAGTGCATTATGTACAACGCCTTCCTGAGTTGTATTTCCTTCCCATGTGCTTTGTTCCTTCTGATAATATTTTTGATAAGGTAGAATACACAGCACAAAGTGTTGTGTGCCGTGCCGACATTCAGGGTAAGGTTGGTTTTGTTTTAGATAGCAGTTACCATAAAGGCTTCCGAGATTTTATGTTTGCGAGCATGGATCGCAAAGTGAGGATCAAAGATGACGATGGTACATTGGAATTTAATAGTAGTGTATTTACCAAGCTCAATTCACAAAAGATTGAGTCTAAGATTTTAAAAGCTGATCAAAGTAACACGGCAATTATTTATAATGATCAATACTTCTTTAAGTTCTATCGCAAAATAGAACAGGAAGTAAATCCTGATCTTGAAATTATCCGATTCCTTTCAGAGAATACCTCATTTAGAAATGCTCCGAAATATGCCGGCAGTGTAGAGTATCGCGATAATGATGGAAAGACGATGGTGTTTGGGTTGCTTCAAGAGAAAGTAGAAAATCAGGGCGACTCGTGGGTAATGACAATTGATTCTGTAGGTCGTTTTTATGAACGGGTAATGGCTAAAGCCAAAAAAGAAAAGCTGCCCGCGTTAGTCAATAAAGCTTCCATTAAGTTTGAGGAAGCGCCTGAATTAATTCAGGAATTTATTGGAAGGGGTTTTTATGAACGGGTAGTGCGTTTAGGACAGCGCACGGCCGAAATGCATTTGGCACTTGCTTCGGATAAAACCAATCCCGCGTTTACCCCGGAATACTTTAACAACAACTACCAACGATCTTTATATTCAGCATTGCGTAAACTTACCCGAGATCGTTTCCGATTGCTTGAACAATCACTTGGTAAACTTAATGATGAAACACAAGAACTGGCCAAAAAAGTGCTGGCTATGGAGGATGATATAATGGAATGCTTTAGCGAAGTTCATCAAACAAAAATCAGTGCCATTAAAACAAGAATCCATGGTGATTTTCACTTAGGGCAAATACTCTTCACCGGAAAGGATTTCGTGATTATTGATTTTGAAGGCGAGCCTGGTTTTAGTTTTAGCGAACGGAGATTGAAGAAAAATCCGTTGAAGGATGTAGCTGGTATGATGCGTTCTTTCCACTATGCGGCATTCGGAAAAATTATCCTGAATGAAAACTATCGCGAAAAGGATATTGAGTTTTTGATGGAGTGGGCAGAGCAATGGCAGCACTATGTGAGTAGATTTTATATGGGAGCGTACCTGGAACGGTCAGGCCTCAGCACACAATTAAGCGATCAGGACGAAGTCTTGATCCGTACCTATTTGCTTGAAAAGGCAATTTATGAGTTAGGCTACGAATTGAATAGTCGCCCCGATTGGGTAAATATTCCCTTGCGGGGAATTTATTACCATATGAATCGGTACTTTCAGGCAAAGGATCTACGTAAAAAGAAAAGCTAATACTTAAAATTGGAACTGACTAAAAAGTCAAATTAATAAGATTGTCATTCCGGGCTTGACCCGGAATCTCAAGGAGTGTGGCGAAGCTCAGATCGCGGCTCAAAGCCTGCCTTTGCCGAAACGGCTTCGTGCAGGCAGGGCCGCGATGACAGGAGACTTTTTAGTCAGATCACAATTCAGTAAATAACATGATGTTTTAACCTACATTAGCACGATGGCAAAGAAGAAGACTTCCAAGAATGAATCTGAAGAACAAGATAGCTTTAGCCTCTTTTCAGATTATGACATTCATCTGTTTAAAAGTGGTAAGCATTTCAAACTTTATGAAAAACTGGGGGCGCATCTTAGCACATTTAAAAAACAACAAGGAACATACTTTGCTGTATGGGCACCCAATGCACGAAGCGTTTCAGTGATTGGAAACTTTAACAGTTGGAACAGCAATGACCATAAGCTTTCGCCTCGGTGGGATCAGTCAGGAATCTGGGAAGGATTTTTTGCAGGTATAGGAAAAGGCGAAGTATATAAATACTCCATTCATTCAAACACGGGTGAAATAGTAGAGAAAGCAGATCCCTTTGCATTCTATGCAGAGATTGCGCCTAATACAGCGTCCATTATTTGGGATCATGATTATACCTGGCGCGATTCAGTTTGGTTAGCGGATCGTAAAAAGCAAATAGGGAAACCAAAACCTTATTCTGTTTATGAAATACATGCCGGAAGTTGGAGGCGAAAGTTCGATGACGGAAACCGTTCATTGAGTTATAAAGAGTTAGCGGTTGAGTTAGTAGCGTATGTTAAAGAATGCGGGTTTACACACGTAGAATTTTTGCCTGTGATGGAACATCCTTTCTTTGGTTCATGGGGCTACCAGCTTACGGGATACTTTGCGCCCACCAGTAGGTTTGGATCGCCACAGGAGTTTATGGAGTTGATCGATGCCTTTCATGAGGCCGAGATTGGAGTTATTTTGGACTGGGTTCCTTCTCATTTTCCTGGTGATGCACATGGACTCTATAAGTTTGATGGCACGCATTTGTATGAGCATGCCGATCCCCGAAAAGGATTTCATCCGGATTGGAGCAGTTATATTTATAATTATGGTCGTGCCGAAGTGCGGTCATTCCTGATCAGCAACGCGTTGTTCTGGTTAGAGATTTATCATGCGGATGGACTTCGTGTGGATGCGGTTGCCTCTATGTTGTATTTGGATTATTCCCGCAAGGAGGGCGAGTGGATACCAAATGAGTATGGAGGGAACGAAAACATTGAAGCAATTACTTTTCTGAAAGAATTTAATGAAGTGGTTTATGGGGCCTTTCCGGATGTAGTTACGATAGCTGAAGAATCTACTGCATGGCCGGGAGTTTCTAAGCCAACCTATTTAGGAGGTTTGGGTTTTGGGCAGAAATGGATGATGGGTTGGATGCATGATACATTGAGTTATTTCAAACTCGATCCGATTCACCGCAAGTATCATCAGAATGAAATTACGTTTAGTGTTATCTACGCATTCACAGAAAATTTCATGTTGCCGCTTTCGCATGATGAGGTGGTTCATGGAAAAGGGTCGTTGATGGGGCGCATGCCTGGCGATGAATGGAGACGCTTTGCCAACTTGCGCTTAATGTATGCCTACATGTTTACGCACCCGGGCACAAAGCTTTTGTTTATGGGTGGAGAATTTGGCCAAACCAGTGAGTGGAACCATGACCGTAGTCTTGATTGGCATTTGCTTGATCATGGGGCACATAAAGGTGTGCTTACGTTGATAAAAGATCTCAACACACTTTATAAAACAGAGCCCGCTTGTTATCAATTTGCTTTTGATGATAGGGGATTTGAGTGGGTAGATTATTCTGACCGGGAGAATAGTGTAATTATTTTTATGCGAAAGTCTGGAAATAAGGAAGATGCCCTGATTGTTGCTTGCAATTTTACTCCCGAGGCGAGACAAATCTATCGCATTGGGGTTCCGTTTCGTGGAACTTATTCGGAAGTGTTTAATTCCGACAACTTAAAGTACGGTGGCAGTGGTGCCCTTAATCAGGGATTGCTCCATACAACCCCTGTCAAATACCATAACAAGGATTATTCTGTTTCAATAACATTGCCACCGCTTGGTATTTCGGTGCTTAAACTTCATGAAGAACAGGCAGAATTTGAAATTGAATAATACTAAGATTCACTAACTCACGATTTACTACTTCTACCAATTTAGTAACTACTTATTCTATTCGTTAAATGTCATCATCTTCTAACAAGTACGTTTGTATTCACGGCCATTTTTATCAACCACCCCGCGAGAACGCGTGGCTGGAAGTAATCGAAGTTCAGGATTCTGCTCATCCCTATCACGATTGGAATGAACGCATTACCGCAGAATGTTATGAGCCCAATGCTACCTCGCGTATTCTCGATGAATCGAGAATTATAAAAAACATTGTAAATAACTATGCCCGAATCAGTTTCAACTTTGGGCCCACGTTACTTTCGTGGATGGAGTTGTATGCTCCAGAAACGTATGAAGCAATTTTAGATGCTGATAAATTGAGCCTTCTGAATTTTGGAGGTCATGGTTCTGCGGTAGCGCAGGTATACAATCATATTATTATGCCACTGGCCAATGCGCGCGATAAGGAAACACAAATACTTTGGGGCATTCGCGATTTTGAATATCGCTTTAAGCGAAAGCCCGAGGGAATGTGGTTAGCCGAAACGGCAGTGGATACTGAAACCCTTGAAGTGTTGGCCGAGAACGATATTAAGTTTACAATTCTTGCCCCACGCCAGGCAAAGGCTGTGCGAAAAATTGGAACTGCGGAATGGACCCCGGTTCATGATCGCACGGTAAACACAACCAAAGCTTATCGATGTAACCTTCCGAGCGGAAAATCCATCATCGTGTTTTTCTATGAAGGTGATATTTCGCAAGGCATTGCTTTTAATGGATTGCTGAATGATGGAAAGCGCTTTGCGGAACGATTGGTGAGTACGTTTAATAAAGATGATAAACGGCCGCAATTGGTGCATGTGGCAACCGATGGCGAAACGTATGGACATCATCATAAGCATGGCGAAATGGCGTTGGCGTTTTGTTTGGATTACATTGAAAAAGGCAAAGATGTAACGCTTACCAACTATGCTCAGTTTTTAGAGCTTTGTCCACCCGAAGAAGAAGCACAAATTGTTGAAGACAGCTCGTGGAGTTGTGTGCATGGAGTAGAACGCTGGCGCGAAAACTGCGGGTGTAATTCGGGCAAACCGGGCTATCATCAACTATGGCGCAAGCCTTTACGGGCTGCTTTGGATTGGTTGCGGGATAGCGTGGAAGTAATTTTTGAGCAGGAGGGTGGTAAGGTAGTTGCCGATCCATGGAAAGCACGTAATGATTATATAAATATTGTTCTCAAACGAAGTGATGAACATATAGAAAGTTTTCTTAACGATCATGCATTGCCCGATGCTTCGGCAAATCGCATTTTACGCATTATGGAAATGCAACGGCATGCCATGCTAATGTATACCAGTTGTGGATGGTTCTTCGATGAAATTTCCGGGATTGAGACAACGCAGGTTATGCAGTATGCATGTCGTGTAATTCAATTGGCCAATCAAATTGGCAATGTCGATTTAGAGGAAGAATTTGTTAAGCGCCTGGAACAGGCACCTAGCAATGTAGCGGCTTATCAAACAGGTGCGAGGGTATATAAAGATGTTGTGCTGCCATCACGCACAAATTTGCAAAGGGTGGGGATGCATTATGCGGTAGCTTCAATTTTTGAAGATGAACCCGAAGCCCTGGCGGTATTTAATTATAGTACCTCCAATGATTTCTTTTTAAAGAAAGAAGCGGGTGAACAAAAGTTGGTGTTGGGATTAACAAAAGTAAAATCGATGGTAACGCAATCTGAGAAGAAATTCGCATTTGCAGTTATCTATCTGGGCAAGCATAATATTATTGGAAACATTTCCCTGGAGATGCAGGCCGATGATTTTGCCAGCATGCAATTTAGAATGGTAAAATCTTTTGAAGAGGGTAGGTTAGGCGATGTTATTGGTTTAATGCAGGTTTATTTTGGCCCCGAAAAATATACTATCTGGCAACTCTTTCAAGATGAGAAAAGAAAGATTCTGGATATGATTTCGCAGGAAAGTATGAATGACCTGGAGCAATCGCTGCGCAAAAGTTACAACCGCGATTATCCGTTGATCAATGCATTAGCAAATAACAATATTCCGATCCCAGTTACTTACAGAACCACGTTTGAGTATGTGCTCAATGCGGATTTGATTAAAATCTTCAAGTCGGATAAAATCAACATTAAAGAGATGGAACGCATTGCATCTGAACTTGAAAAGTGGAAGTTTAAAATTGAAGACCCCGACAAACTTTCGCGCTTGGCGGGTGACAGTATTTTCAGGGAGTTGCAACGCATCAGCAGTGAACCCGATAATGTAAAACGTATCCAACGGCTAAACAGGATGTTCCCGGTGTTACAGAAGTTTAAGCTTGCGCCCAATCTTCACAAGAGTCAGAATTTCTATTTTGAGTTTTCAGTACAGCAAAGCAAACAGCCTATGCATGAAACGGAGTGGGATGAACAGTTTAAGTTGCTGGGAAAAAATTTGGGCGTGAAGTTGGAGTGAGGATGGAGCCTGAATAAGTTGAGAGAAGATTGTTTCAAAAGAGGCTCACCAACTCGTGAACTTACGGAGGTACGACTTATTTGAATTAGACAGGTGCACATAGCCGCCCAAAATGGGCGG
>JAJNPV010000030.1 GCA_021155195.1 Ohtaekwangia sp. | reverse complement strand
ACCTCTTCCCATTCCGAACAGAGAAGTTAAGTCCACCCGCGCTGATGGTACTAGGGTAAAACCCGGGAGAGTAAGTCGTTGCCTATTTTTTATTAACTAAGACCCATTCATCTTTATGAATGGGTCTTTTTTTTTGAGCCTATGTTATTCATCATACAATGATGAGTTATCTGATCTCTTAATTTTTGTAGTTTTGAGTCAGTGAAAAAATACGGCTTCTTAATCACTTCACTTTATTTTTTAATTGCAAGTAGTTTTATTGCTTGTGAAGATAAAGAAGTATCATATTGGGATACAATTGATCAAAATTCAGTTTTGATTTTTGAAACAATTCATCGGCCCGTAACAGATAAAACCCTCCTTCCTTTTTTTAAGAATTCATCACAAGCATTTATTATCTCATTGCAAGGTGTGTCAAAAAATGAATTTGAATTATTGTATTCATTTCCATTGATTGAAAAAGAATATGACTTTTTACTTAAAGATAGCAGCTTCACTCAATCGAAACAACGAATCGCAAGCCGAGTATATAATGGTATTGAGATAAAGGAAATTCTTAATGAAAAGAATAAGGTCAATATTGCGTTTGCTTACTCTAGTGGAGTACTCCTTCTTAGTAAGTCTTCATTTTTGATAGAGAATTCAATCCGAATATTAATTAATAAAGGAAGTGGATTTAAATCGGCAAATAGAAATCTATTTCAGTTTGCCTCTATTAAATCTGATGCGGGGAATTTATATGTGAACTTTTCTAAACTTTCGCAATCGACATTAATGAGCTCGTCATTGGTAGAGTCAATTCCATTGCTAGAAAAATTTGCTAAATCATCGATGTTAGATGTGAAAGTGGATGATGATTTTCTCTCCATGAATGGATTTACAATTGATAGCCTAAATCAAAACCCAAGTCTTTCTGTTTTTCAAAATCAGAAAGCAGTAAAATTTGGAGCTGCCCGGTTTATTCCAAATTATTCTAACGCCACTATCCATTATGGTTTTTCTGATTTCAAAAAACTGATTCACTCTTTAAGGCCATCGGATTCATTGATGTTGGACATAAGTGATGAATTGGCGGTTTGTGAGACGGATCAAAAAAGGTTTTTAATCATCGCAAAATTAAAAGACCAAAATACTTTATCGATTGATTCGGATTCTTATTTCGAGTCCTATGCTGGCTATGAAATACGGAATCTTAAAAGGGATATAGCCTCTCAAGCTCTGATCGGACTAATCCCGAAAGGATCGTATGATTATTATACAGTTAAGGAGAACTACGCATTCTTCTCAACTGATGTGCTTAGTATTAAGTCTCTGATTGATGCAATCGAATCGGATGATACCTGGGGCAAGTCGCTTACTTTTCAGCGATTTTATGAGAAAGGTCTTCAGGAAAGTAATCTTTCTGTTTTTTTTCGTAGCCCAACATTCGATAATAAGAATGTAAACGAAAAATGGTTGCCTCTAATTGACTCTCTGAAATTGTCATCACTGACGTGGGCTAGTATGCAATTCACATCACTTGATAATCATTTCTACACAAGTGTGAATTTGGAAAAATCAAAAATTAAGAACGAGACAATCGGCAAGAAGAATTCATCCGTGCAAACATCATTTTATTTACCCAATAAAGTTGCAAGAAGTTGGAGGGTTAAAAGCCATGTTTCAACAAATGATGACTTGATCTTGCAGGATTCTACTTATCGCATTTATCTATTCTCCGCAAATGATAGAACACTTTGGGAGTATAATCTTGACGGAATGATTCAAGGTATTAGTGAGATCGATTATTTTAAGAATAATAAATTACAATACTTCATAGCAACACCAACTTCAATTTATATTATTGATCGGCTGGGGCGCGATGTGCAGGGATTCCCCAAGAAGACACCCGCTAACACAAAATTTGCAGAACTTGTTGACTACGATAAGAGTAAGAATTATCGTTTTATGATTGCTTCAGCGGATGGTGATGTTTATGTTTTGGATAAAGAAGCAAATTCATTAGATGGTTGGAATCCTAAAAAAATATCTTCAAGGATTAAATCTTCACCCAAGCATTATCGTATTGGTGGCAAGGATTACTTTTTAATTACAACAGAAGAGGGTATGGTTCATCTTTTCAATAGAAGAGGTGACTACTTAAAGGACTTTCCATTAAAACTGAAACCATTTTCAGGTGATTACTTTTTAGAGATGGGGACAAAATTATCCGATACATTTCTCTACACAATTTCAATGGATGGTATAGCAACAAAACGTAGTCTTGATGCAAAAATAGTATCTCAAGAGAATCTGGTGAAGGGTGATAATTCAAAGTTTTCATTGGTAGCAACCCAGGCTGGTAAATCAACTTTTTTCTACTTTAGGATTGACTCTGATAAGATTGCTGTGTTTAACAAAAGCAATCAGTTGGTTTTTGAAAAGCAAAATCCCGGATCAGCAAATCTTGTACCCTCTGTACTTAGTTTATCAGAGGGGAGAACCATCTTTTGCTTTTACGATAGTGAGCAAAAATTTTCATTCCTGTATGATCAGCTTGGAAATTCAGTTATCAACAGACCGTTGGAAAGTAGTGCTCTGCCTATATTTGGATTAGACAGTAAGAGTAAGAAATTTTTTATTTATTCCTTTTTTGAAGATGCAGTTACAGTTACTCCTATCTACTAACTTTAGTTGGTGTTAATGATTATGATTTAGCATTCCTTGAGAATTATCCTTACCATATCGATTCTCTTTTTTAGTAACTATTGTTTTTCGTTTTCGCGAATTGACACCTTAAAGAACCTTAAAAATGAAGTTAGTTTAACTATTGATAACGACATTCTTTTTTTTATTGATTGGTACTATACAGCTGGGCACGAACTGGCTTACCGAAAATTACTGAGTGAACAGAGTAATTTGGTTAAGCGGTTTAATCAAAAGCATGTTGATTCCAAGGTTATATCTTCAATCAATTTTGGAAATAAAATATTTACCCCGAAGAAGACTAAGTTTGCCAATACGCTAAACATGGATAGACCGTACGCAGGTTATACTTATTTGGATTATTCAATTTCCCGACTAAAAGGGTTATCATCAATTGCAAATCTTGAGTTTGAGTTGGGTCTTGTTGGTAAGGCGACAGGCTTGGGCCAAGTTCAGCAATGGTGGCATAAGCAGGTTGGATACGAGGCACCAAGAGGCTGGGAGTCTCAGATCGCCAACGAATTTATTTTTAATATTAGCTATCAACTTCAGAAAAGCATAAAGATCTCACCGGATTTTGATTTGGTTAGTAATACTGGATTTGTTGCTGGAACAGGAATGAATAAAATAAACCAGGACTTAACTGTCCGGTTGATTGATTTTAGTCCATTGACTCAATCTGTGTTTTCAAATAGTTTATTAGGGAATGAAGGCGATCTGATTAAAGAAGAGGTTTTCTTGTTTTTTGGGTGTGGGGTCGATTATGTTGTTTCTAATATTTTTTTGGAAGGAAGTTTATTTAACGGTAATCCAAGTCCTTTTACTGTTGATGCAAACAATTGGTTATTCAGGAAAAACTGTGGAATTATGTACGCTAAGAAAAGAGGGTCATTTGCTTTTAGTGTTATTTCTTTAGGAAAAGAAATGGAGAAAGGAAAGAAACACAGTTATGCAAGTATAAGATTTTCTCAGCGTTTTTAATTGCTTTGTTGGTACACCAAACTTAAGGGTAATTAGGAATTGAATTTTTATTTAAGATATTTATGCCTTAATTTTTTAAACTATGAGAATCTATAAATTTCTATTTTTTATTCCTTTCTTCTTTCTTTCATCCTGTATTGTAAGCAAAAAAAAGTTTGATGATGTGCTTGCGCAGAAGATTAAAGTAGAAGGTGAATTAGCAGACAAGGCCGATCAATTGGATAAAGCCAATGCATCATTGAAGGAATTGAATGAAACATTAGTAAAACTGAAGCAGGACACTGCTGATTTAAGTCAAACGTATCGGGCAACAAGCCAGAAATTGGACGGATTAAATAAGGAGTATGATCAACTTAATTCGTACTACAAGAATTTATTAAATAATAGTGGTAAGTTGAATCGGGACTTAGCCCAGCAGAAAGATCAGTTAATCGCCATTCAGGAAAATTTAGAAAACACACGTAAACTCAACGATTCGTTAAGCTATAGCTTGGCAGAACGCGAGAAGAAAGTTAAAGAACTTGAAAAAATATTGGCTAATAAGGACAAAGCGGTTAAAGATTTGAAAGACAGAATTACTAATGCGCTGCTAAACTTTAAAGAAAGCGATCTTACTGTACAAATGAAGAACGGAAAGGTGTATGTTTCCCTTGCCGAGCAATTACTTTTTGGATCGGGTAGTATTGTGGTTGATAATAAAGGAGTCACTGCATTACAACAGCTTGCTAAAGCCATTAAGGATCAGAAGGATATCCAGATTGTGATTGAAGGGCATACCGATAATGTACCGATTTCAAAGAAATCAACCTATATGCAGGATAACTGGGACTTAAGCGTGATGCGGGCAACATCGATTACGAAAATTCTTACCGAGGCAGGAGTTTCGGCAAAGCAAGTTACTGCTGCCGGTAAGGGAGAATATTCACCGTTGGCACCTAATGACAATCCACAGAACAAGCAAAAAAATAGAAGGACTGAAATAATTATTACTCCTAATTTGGATGAGTTGTTTAAGATACTGGAGTCGAATTAGTATTTCACGCAAAGGCGCAAAGATCACCAAATGAAATTAAAACTATAAAAAAAGAGGAGCGTCTGCTCCTCTTTTTGCTTTTATGATTGAATAAAATAAATATCTACATAATATCAACTGACACTGCACTCACTTGCTTTTGCTTAACAAGATCGTTGAAGCGTGGTACTTTGTCTGTCATTACTTTATTAAGCTGATTTAATTGAACATCGATTTGATCAACAATTTCTTTGTAAACTTCTTTTACTTGTTCGGTTGGTTTAAAATCGCTGCCATCAACCTCGTTTCCTAACGCGGCTAGTTTATTATTTAAACGAACCGGGAAGTTAAGTGGATCCTGACCGCTTCTGTTTTTAGTTTGATACAACGCTTCTTCTATTTTCTTCATATCGTCCAAAATAGATTTTGCCAACTCGGTAACCTCTTTCATATCATCCTTCCCCTTCATTGGTTCAATTACTCGATTGATCTGATCACGGGCTGTTCTTATTTTCTTAATCGCCTTATGAGTTTCAGTTAGTTTATCGCGCTCAGCAATAGAGAAGTTAAACTGTTCTTTAATGTCTGCCAATGTTCCGGTTGTGCGCGGATCTTTCACAATTTCAAATTCAGTTTCTGAAACTTTTCCGTTTACTGTAAGTCGAGCCTTATAGGTTCCAGGTATAGCTTTAGGTCCGGTAAGTGACCCGGCCCACATAATCAATCCATCAAATCCCTCGGCATCGGCATAGCGCATGTTCCAGATAAAGCGATTCATGTCTGGTTTAATTTTCAATGGTTCCTCATTTGCTTTTTTGTCTGGTTTGGTTGCAAACTTTTTGATTAGAGTTCCACCCTTCTCCATAATCTCCAGAGAGGCAACCGTTTTTACTGTGTCTTTAAGAAAGAAGTGAATCATAACTCCATTAGGATGATTGGTTCCTTCATTTTTAGGTTGACCTCTTCGTCCGGCCTGGCCGCCATTCATGCGGTAGCTTGGCATGGGCTTAAATAAATAAACATCACTCTTTGCAATAGTTTCATTTAATTGATGCAACGGGGTAAGATCATCAATTAACCAAAAGCTTCTACCCTGGGTGGCCGCGATTAAGTTGTCATTCTTAATAGTAAGATCTGTAATGGGCACAATAGGGAGATTGAGTTGAAATGGTTTCCAACTCGAGCCATCATCAAATGAAATATACATTCCGAACTCAGTACCTGCGTAAAGTAATCCGGCACGCTTAGGATCAGCTCGTACAACGCGTGTAAAATGTGCAGGATCAATACCATCTACAATTTTCGTCCATGTTTTGCCGTAGTCTTTTGTCTTGTACAAATAAGGTCTATAGTCACCTTGTTTATAGCCGGTAGCTGCAACGTAGGCTCCGCCTTTTACAAAAGGATCAAACTCAACACTATTAAACATGGTCCACTCGGGCATTCCCGGAGGAGTTATTTTTTCCCAGTTCTTACCACCATCTTTTGTAATGTGAAGCAAACCGTCATCCGATCCTGAAATAATTAAATCTTTTTCGTAGGGAGATTCCGCCACAGCGAAAATGGTACAGTAGTATTCTACTGCAGTATTATCTTTTGTGATGGGCCCACCCGAAGGACCAAGTTTAGAAGGATCATTTCTTGTAAGATCAGGACTTACCAGTTCCCAACTTTCACCTTCATTATATGATACATGCAAGTGTTGTGATGCAGCATACAACTTTTTAGGATTGTGTGGTGAAAAGAAAATCGGGAAGTTCCATTGAAAGCGATACTTAGCACCTTCGGCACCATGACCCATTGGATTATCGGGCCAGGCATTAATTCCTCTTTGTTCACCTGTTTTGTGATTTACGCGCGTAAGAAAGCCGTCATAACTTCCTCCATATACAATGTCATTATTAGTGGGATCTATTGCGATGTGACCACTTTCGCCCCCTGCAGTGGGCTCCCAATCACGCTCGCCAATCGAAAAACCATCGGTGCGGTGAGCAATGCGTTGTGTTGAGTTATCTTGTTGAGCTCCATAAATTCTGTATGGAAAATGATTGTCGGTAACTACTCTGTAATGCTGAGCAGTTGGTTGATTCCCGTAGGTTGTCCAGTTTTCTCCGGCATCAAACGAAACCTGGGCGCCACCATCATCAGCAATAATCATTCGTTGATTATCTTCAGGAGAAATCCATAAATCATGATGATCGCCATGAGGGGCATTATAAGATGTAAATGTTTTTCCACCATCTTTCGATTTGTGATACGACACATTCATCACATACACCATGTCCTCATCTTTTGTATCTGCATAAATGCGAGAGTAGTACCAGGCACGCTGGCGAAGGTTTCTATCATCGTTCATTTTTCGCCATGTTTTTCCGGCATCGTCTGAACGATAGACACCACCATTATCATTTTCAATGATAGCATAAATGCGATTTGAATTTATTGGCGACACAGCAACACCCGATATTCCCCATATCCCTTTTGGAAGCCCATCATTTTTCGAAATGTTTGCCCATGTGTCTCCACCATCTGTACTCTTCCATAACGCTGAACCTTCACCGCCACTTTCTAAACTATAGGGAGTTCTTCTTATACGCCATGTAGAAGCATAAAGAATACGTGGATTGTTTGGATCCATACATAGGTCGATAGCACCAGCATCTGCGTTAGCGAACAAAACTTTTTTCCAGCTTTTTCCGCCATCTTCAGATCGGTAAACTCCCCGTTCGTCCGAAGTTTTAAACAGATCGCCTAGCACAGCCGCGTAAACCAAATCAGGATTTTTTGGATGAATGCGAATGCGTGAAACATGCTTTGAGTTTTTTAACCCAATGTCGGTCCAGGTTTTACCCGCATCCGTAGTTTTATATAAGCCATGACCGTAAGACACATTCCCGCGAACAGTAACTTCACCCTGGCCAACATAGATTACGTTATTATCCCATTCGCTAACTGCAATTGCTCCAATCGAACTTCCGAAATAGCCATCAGAAATATTTTCCCAACTGTTGCCAGCATCGGTTGTGCGCCATACGCCACCCCCGGTAGCTCCAAAATAATAGAGGTTCGGCTTTCCAGGTACACCAGTAACAGCATCAGCCCGGCCACCCCGGTAAGGGCCTATGCTACGCCATTCAACAGCATTATAAAGTTTTTCATCATAAGTTATTGTGGATTTTGCAGGGGTAGTACCTTTTTTTTGCGCAACCAACGTATGACCTACCAGTGTGAAGGATAGGAAAAATAGTAAAAGCTTTTTCATAAAGATAATTTGATTTATTATCAGCGAGTTTACCGGATATGCTTTGATTATTATTTCCTTTTTTTACAAGTGGCAAGAGCAACTGATAGTGAGGGTTGTATTTTGATAAAACTCAACTATTTTACTGAAAATTTTGATTATGAAGAAGAGTAATCTGAAGCAACTTTTGAGCATTCCGGTAGTTGTAGCTGCCCTCGGTTATTTTGTTGATATCTATGATCTGCTTTTATTTAGCGTAGTAAGAATTCCAAGTCTTCAATCGATGGGTGTATCGGAAGATCAAATGTTAAGTCAGGGGGAATTTTTGATTCGTGTGCAAATGGCTGGACTTTTGATTGGCGGAATTATCTGGGGAATTATGGGAGACAAGCGCGGACGTCTTTCAGTTTTGTTTGGATCAATATTATTATACTCACTTGCTAACATAGCGAATGGATTTGCCGAAACGGTAAATCAGTATGCTCTTTTAAGATTTATTGCAGGAATTGGTTTGGCTGGTGAATTAGGTGCCGGCATTACATTGGTTTCTGAGTCATTACCTACCAATTTGAGAGGTTATGGAACTACCCTTGTAGCAACTGTCGGTTTGATGGGTGCAGTGTTGGCAAATTATATCTCTAAGATTTTCGATTGGCAAATAGCCTACTTCATCGGTGGGGGATTGGGACTAATACTGTTAGTGGCTCGTGTAAGTGTATTTGAGTCAGGAATTTTTTTAAAAGTGAAAGAGCAGGGTGTGCAACGCGGAAATTTCTTTCAATTGTTTACACAAAAGGAACGCCTGATTAAATTTATTGGGTGCATTTTAATTGGATTACCAATATGGTATGTGATTGGGATTTTAATTACGTTTTCGCCTGAATTTGCAAAAGCGATGAACATTACGGGCATTGTTGCCGGAGATGCTGTAATGTTCAGCTACATTGGTTTGGCAGCTGGCGATATGATAAGTGGAATAACGAGTCAGATAATCCGTTCGCGAAAAAGAACAGTATTCACTTTTATATTACTTACGCTCCTGTTTGTGGTAGCTTTTCTTTACTTTCCAATTCAAAATGCTACAACATTTTATGTTGGATGTTTCCTTTTGGGTTTTGGAGTTGGGTATTGGGCTCTCTTTGTTACGATTGCTGCAGAGCAATTCGGAACCAATTTGCGTTCTACGGTGGCAACAACCGTCCCTAATTTTATTAGGGGTACGGTTATTCCACTTACCATCGCATTCAAATATTTTCGTGAAAGTTTAGGGGTGTTAGGCGGAGCTATGTTGGTTGGGATCATTACAATTATTATTGCTTTTTGGGCGTTACGTTTAATAGATGAAACCTTTGGCCGCGATTTGAATTTTGTTGAAAAAGAGTGATGTGGAAAAATAGTTTTGTATAATATTCAACAGCTTTAGCGTAGTCTATTGTTTATAGTGGTAAGAATATAGAGCGGTTGCCGGGATGAAAGCTTGTAAGAGTAAAATTATTGGATTAATCTTTTTTGCCTGGAGTGTGGCCATTTCTTCTTATGGTCAAAACCTAAATTTGATTGATAGTTTACGCAAGTCGTTGAATGGCCAATCATCAATAACCCAGTTTGAGTTATTAAATGCTATCGGCTTCGAATACCGATATTCTTATCCTGACAGCACCATTTATTATTGCTCTCGGGCCTTTGAAATGGGAAAGCAAATTTCCGTTAAGAAAAACCTATCAAAGCCATTGAGTTTCATAGGACTTGCCTATGCAAACAAAGGAGATTATAAAAATTCTTCTGAATATCACGATCGATCTATTGTTGTTGCCATTGAACAGCAAGACTCAGTTCAACTGGCATTTGGTTACAACAACCTGGGGCGCATGTATTTTGATGGTGGAGATTTGGTTCGCGCCTACGACAACCTAATTCGATCGAAGGATATATTTGAGGTAATTCAAGACCAATCAGGATTAGCTTATGTGTATAGAAGTTTAGCTAATGTTTATAAATCGCAAGGAGATTTTGAACAAGCGATAACAATGTCGACCCAAGCCTATAACCTGCGTAAGAAATTAGGTGAAAGGCGAAGCATAGTTTCATCTCTTCTTGAGCTTGGACTAATTTATGAAGAAAAGGGCGATACAAAAGAAGCTTTGACTAAGCTGCAAATGGCTGATTCACTAGCCAAGAAAATAAATGATCCAGTCACACTAGCCGAACTGGAGTTGGGTGTGGCAGAAATTTTGTTTTCCGAAAAAGGATATGAGGAGTCGTACGCCAAAGCCAATGAAGTTTTGAAAAGAATTTCAGCAATCACCAATCAGAAAATTTTTATTCGGGCATCTTTAATTCGGGGAAAGTATTTTGCTTTTCAAAAGAAATTTTCCCTGGCTATGCCTATTTTTAAAGATGTTGTTTTAAGGGCTGAACAATCGGGCAACCTGATTTATCAAATTGAGGCAACAAGAAATCTGGCCTTATGTTATCAAGCACTTGGAAACCGGGCAGATGCTGAGGAAATGACTACCCAATCCGAAATACTTAGTGAGCGAATCAAGAATACAGATCTTCAACGGCAAATAGAACGTCTCCAATTCCAATTGGAAATTGAAAAAAGAGAAAAGGAAAATGAGTTTTTAAAATCGATTCAGATAAAAAACGAATCGATGATTTCATCACAGCGTTTTCAAAATAGATTTCTACTTATTCTGATTATCTTCATTTCAATTGCCATGGCTACGTTGCTGATTTACCTGCGTAAGCGCAAAGTTGTAAATGAGAAACTGCGCGATCAAAATGAGCAAATACTTTCTCAACAGGAAGCAATTACCGCTGCCAACAAAAGTTTGCGGCAGCAGAATATTCAATTAAGTGAACTCAACAATGAGAAGAATTCATTAATGAATATTGTGGCACATGATCTTAAATCACCTATTAATAGAATCGCTGGATTGGTAAGTGTTATGGAAATAGAGGGTAAAATTCCTGACCAGCACAAGGAGTATTTGGCGATGATTAAAAAAGCAACGCAATCCGGTAACAATCTAATTAAGGACTTGCTGGATGTAAATGCCTTTGAAGCCAACGCAAGTAAACCTCTTATTACTAATGTGAACGTAGGGGAGTTGCTTGAGGAACGGATCAATTCTTTCCAGGTAATGGCCGAAATAAAATCGATTAAACTATTGGTGAACAACACGTTTTCAGGCACCTTCAAATCAGATGCAGATTATTTGAATAGAATAATTGATAACCTGGTTTCAAATGCGATTAAGTTTTCGCCTCGAAATTCACAAGTTAGCGTTGTAGGAAAAAAGGAAGGGGATGCCATAATTATTTCTGTAAAGGACAACGGACCAGGATTTTTAGAATCAGATAGAACTTTCCTCTTTCAAAAGTTTAAAAGATTATCGGCTCAACCTACCGGAGGCGAAAGTTCAAATGGGCTAGGACTAGCCATTGTAAAAACATTGATAGATAGATTAGGAGGCGAAATTGCTCTATCAAGCGAACCAGGAAATGGCGCAGAGTTTATAGTCAGGATTCCTGAAAAGAAATAGTAAAGTTTTAATTGCCATTAAACCTTCACGTACTTTTTCTATCAAAGGAATAAAATATCTGATTATGAAAAGGACACATCTTATTACATCAATTCTTATGTTAATTGGTACACTCGCTTGGGCTCAGGATTCCGCGCCACGGACTGATGTGCGGCAAGGTGTGCAAAGAGCGAGGATTCGCGAAGGGCGTGTGAGTGGAGATCTTACCCGCAAAGAATCTGCAGCTCTAAATTCGCAACAAAGACATATCCGAAGATCTGAGCGAAGGGCAGAAGCCGATGGTACGGTTACAAGACGTGAACAAAAGAGACTTGATCGAAAACAGAATCGTGCTAATCGAAACATTCGTAGAGCAAAGCACAATAGTGCTAGGCCAGATTAATTTGATTGTAACCAAGGAAAGGCTCGTAAGGAGCCTTCCTTGATCTTAAACAAGCTTCAAGGCTTGCTCCAAATCTTCAATTAAATCTTCAATATCTTCCACTCCAATGGATAATCGTATTAAAGAATCACTCAAACCATTTTTGATGCGTTCTTCTTTAGGGATGCTTGCATGAGTCATTGAAGCTGGGTGATTAATAAGTGACTCTACCCCACCTAAAGATTCGGCAAGGGAAAATAATTGCACAGACTCCATAAACTTAGTTGCGTTTTCAAGGCTATCGTCTTTAAGGGTAAATGATAACATCCCACCAAAATCACTCATTTGTTTCTTTGCAATAGCGTGACCGGGATGATCAGAAAAGCCGGGCCAAAAAACTTTTCCTACTTTAGGATGGACTTGTAAGTAGGTGGCAATTTTTTTCCCATTAAAGCAATGACGCTCCATCCTTAAATGAAGTGTTTTAATTCCACGCAGCACTAAAAATGAATCTTGTGGTCCAGGAACAGCACCACAGGAATTTGCAATAAAGGCCAGGTCTTGATATAGCTTCTCATCGTTAACTACAAGTGCACCCATAATCACATCACTATGTCCGCTTAAATATTTTGTTACAGAGTGCATAACAATATCAGCGCCAAGCGCCAATGGATTTTGCAAATAAGGTGATGCAAAAGTGTTATCAACGGCTACTAAAATTTTGTTCTTTTTAGCAATGCTTGAACAAGCTTCTATATCAATAATTCTCATCAATGGATTGGAGGGAGTCTCCAACCATAAAAGCTTTGTATTTTTATTAATGCAGGCACTTAGGTTTTCTGTATTTGTTAAGTCAATAAAGTGAAACTTGATTCCAAATTTCTCAAATACTTTTTTAAACATTCGGTACGAGCCACCATACAAATCGTTGCTGGTAATTACCTCATCGCCTGGATTCAATAATTTGACAACTGCATCTGTTGCACCCATGCCTGACGAAAAGCAGATTCCAAATTTTCCGTTCTCTAAGGCTGCAATACTTTTTTGTAATGCGTTGCGAGTTGGGTTAGCTCCTCGTGCATACGCGTAGCCCTTATGTTTGGCAGGTGATTCTTGTACATACGTGGAGGTTTGGTAAATAGGAGTCATAATGGCACCGGTGGATGGGTCAGGCTCCACTCCAGCATGTACGGCTTTAGTTCCAAATTTCATGAGATTCAGTTTTTGCAATATTAATCAAACTCTCCACAAACCGATAACCCAAAATCAGGAAAGGCATGAAAGTCAAGATCATGGTAACAGTTTGTAATCGGCAGAACCTTCTTTTTATTGATCGACACTTGAAGTCTCGATAAAAGATTATCTCGCAATCAAATATTCTCAGGGGCTTGTTTTAGCCTTTCATTTATTGATCGGAACATTTGATACCATCGTATTGATTGTTCTTTACTTGATAAGAAGTTTTATGATTCGGATAACCTTATCACGATTTCGTCCTTTTTCAAGCTTAATTTTATAAAAACACTTTAAAGTGAGATCAATTTATTTTAGATTTAGAGCACCCCAATTTCGTAATTACTTATCTAATCGATTTGCTATGAGTTCAAAAGTCTATTTTTTGGCTGGTTTTCTAATTCTTACCATGTTCTTGGCAAAAGGCCAAAATTCTGTAGGAATAGGAATCGTTAACCCAAATAAAAATGCAGTCCTTGATTTAGTGTCTCAAGGAAATAATCAAGGGCTATTGGTGCCGAGACTAACTACAGCCCAGCGAACAGCTACTTCATTTACCACCTCCTTAACTAATAATGAGAACGGTCTTTTAGTCTTTGATAGTAGCGATAATACTTTTTATTTCTGGCAAAACACTCAGTGGCATCCTTTTAAAACGGGGTTGGAGTTAACAGCGGGTGATGGAATTGCAATTGCAGGAAACACTATTTCAGCGATACCTCAAGATTTGCAATTAGCCGGTAGCACATTAAGTATTACCAACAATCCATCAGCTACACCAATTGATCTCACCCCATTTGCTGGTGTAAATACCGACAATCAAACACTTACTTATGTACCGGCTTCTGGCCTTTTAACTATAAGTAGATTATTGGGAGATCAAAGTGTAACAATAACTCCTGCTGGATTGGCAGGCGGTGACTTGTCGGGTTCATTTCCAAATCCGGTTGTTAATCCGAATTCAATTACGAGTGCCAAGATTTTAGATGGAACTATAACCACTGCTGACTTGGCGAATGCTTCAGTCACAGCAGCAAAATTAGTCACGACAGGAGTTACATCTGGTTCTTATGGGTCCGCCACGCAGGTTCCTAACTTCACTGTGGATGCAGAAGGAAGGTTAACTGCTGCTGGAAATACAACTATTGCAGGTGTTATTCCTGGGGGTGTAGCCGGTGGCGATTTAACGGGCACATTTCCCAATCCAACAATAACAGCGAATGCAATAACAAGTGCAAAGATCTTAGATGGAACGATAACAAGCGCGGATATTTTGGATGCAACCATTGCCACTGCAGACTTGGCAAACGGAGTTGTTACCGCAACGAAATTAGCTAACACTGGGGTGTCTGTTGGTACGTATGGATCAGCTACTGAAGTATCACAAATTATAGTTGACGCTCAAGGAAGAATCACCTCAGCGAGTAATGTTACCATAACAGGGGCAGCGCCCACAGGAGCCGCGGGCGGTGACTTGACAGGTAATTTTCCTAACCCTACAGTGGCAAACAACGCAATCACCAGTGCGAAAATTTTGGATGGAGCAGTAAGTAGTGCTGATATTCTTGATGGAACAATTGCCACTGTAGATTTGGCAAACGCATCAGTTACTTCTGCAAAGTTAGCGACAACTGGAGTGGCTGTGGGTTCTTATGGATCAGCTACTCAGGTTCCAAATTTTACAGTTGATGCACAAGGAAGATTGACCACTGCTGGCAATACGACCATCGCTGGAGTTGCACCTGGTGGCACAGCTGGCGGTGATTTAACAGGAACGTATCCAAATCCAACGGTTGCTGCTGGTGCTATCACTGCTGCAAAACTTGCTAATACAACCGTTGTAGCAGGATCTTATGGATCAGCTACTCAGGTTCCAAACTTTACTGTTGACGCTCAAGGAAGATTAACAGCCGCGGGCAATACTATTATTGCAGGAGTTGCACCTGGTGGTGCAGCTGGCGGTGATTTAATAGGAACGTATCCTAACCCTACGGTTGCTGCTGGTGCTATCACTGCTGCAAAACTTGCAAATACAACCGTTGCAGCTGGATCTTACGGATCAGCTACTCAGGTTCCAAACTTTACAGTTGATGCTCAAGGAAGATTAACAGCCGCGGGCAATACTGTTATTGCAGGAGTTGCACCTGGTGGTGCAGCTGGCGGAGACCTTACAGGAACATATCCAAACCCAACACTAGCAGTTGGCTCAGGCAATAGCTTAGTTACTGCCATCAATAATGCAACGACAACCGGAACAGTTAATACAAACAGATTAAGCAGTGCAGTAGTTCTTGATACGGAAACTCCGACAGGGGGAGATGTATCAGGTACTTTTAATACGGGTTTAACGATTAATAATAACTCTGTTACACCAGCTAAAATTTCACCAGGTATTAACGGCCAATTGTTGACAACTGCCGCAGGTGTTGCAGCTTGGACAACTCCGACCTTTGGAACGGTAACAAGTGTAACAGCTGGTACGGGTTTAACAGGCGGGACAATTACCACAACCGGAACATTAGGTTTGGCAAACACAGCTGTTGCACCAGGCACGTATGGAACGGCCACTCAAGTATCTCAGTTTAATGTGGATGCCCAGGGAAGAATTATTGGAGCAACCAACATTCCGATAAGTGTAGCTCCAAGCGGTGCAGCCGGTGGAGATTTGACAGGGACTTATCCTAACCCCCAAATAGCGGCAGGAACGATTGTTAATGCTGATATCAATGCAGCTGCCGCAATTGATGTTTCGAAATTATCTGTTGGCACAGTAGGTCAGGTATTAACAACATCAGGTGGTTTAGTGCCACAGTGGTCAGCTCCAGGGGGAACTCTTTTAATTCAATCCAATGGTACTAGAAATTTAATGGCTGGTAGTCCAATTGGAACCAGTTCTGGTGGCGGAGATAATGCTTTCTTTGGATCAGGTGCAGGTAGTGCCAATACAATCGGACAATATAATGTAATTATCGGATCGTTAGCAGGTGACTCTAAAACTGGGGGTGACTTGAATACAATAGTTGGTTGGGCTTCTGGACGCGCTGCAGGTCATCTACCCACGTACAATGGAAATACTTTTTTTGGAGCACAAGCTGGCCAATTTACAACTGATGGACCAAATACATTTTTAGGTGAAAAGGCTGGTCAATTTAATACTTTAGGAACTCTTAATTTATTTGTTGGAAATAGCTCTGGAGATACGAACACTACAGGAACCCAGAATACAACATTAGGTTACTTTGCTGATGTTAGTTCTGCAAACTTACAGAATTCAACGGCAATTGGTTATCAAACAATTGTAAATGCTAGTAATAAAGTCCGCATTGGAAATACGGCTGTTACAGTCATTGAAGGACAAGTAGCTTTTACAAATGCCTCTGATAAAAGATTGAAAAAGGATATTCAAGATTTAAATATGGGATTGGATTTTATTCAAAAATTGAGACCCGTAAGTTATCATATGAAGAACCTGAGTGATGAAAGAATTAATTGGGGATTTATTGCTCAGGAGGTTGAAGAGTTAGTGGGTGATAAAAATGCAATACTTACTGTTGGTGGTGATAAAGATCGTACACTTGGTTTGCGGTACACAGATTTTGTTGCGCCTCTTGTGAAGGCCGTACAAGAACAACAAAAGGAAATTGAAGATTTAAAAAGCCAACTCCTAAAAAGTGAAAAGAAAGTAGAAGCTTTGGAAGCTTCTATTCAAAATTTAAAAACTCAGAATTCGGAAATCGCCTCAATGACCGAAGAGCTTGAAAGGATTAAGAAAATATTGGGATTAGAAGCTAGTGCAAAGACTAAAAAATAGAATCCTCATGAATGTAACTATGAGAAATAAATTTTTTGGAAGTATATTTCTTGTTGGAGTTAGTTTGTGTGCTGGCGCACAAGGCTTTTATAACAACGGTTCAATCCTAACCTTATCACCCCAGGCAATTTTAACAGTACCCGATAGCCTGGTAAATAAAGGAACAGTAAAAAATGATGGTGACCTGAGAATATCTGGAGCATGGATTAATCAGGGGACATACGATGCTGGAACTGGAAAAATAAATTTCAATAGTAATTTGCCCCAAACAATTAATCACAATGATCAGTCATTTGGAAAATTGACCATTAGTGGGGTTGGCGAAAAACAATTTTTGGCAAATATTACCATCGAATCAGAATTGGATTTGCAGAGCAGTAATCTCACATCGGTTAATGGAGCTAAGATCATTTTCGATCCGGGAGCTGTTGTTACCGGAGGTTCCGATCAATCACATGTTGTTGGTCCTGTAGAAGTAAAGGGTGCGGGCGATTTGCTTTTCCCTGTTGGTAATGGAACCACTTATTTACCTGTTGAATTATTAGGTGTTACTGATGCAACGGCTGCAGTAACGCTAACCCTAAATGAGCTCACATCTTCTCAAACCCTAAGTGGGGATGTTGAATTGGTAAAACTTTCCACTAAGCGTTTCTGGGAATTGGTTTTGAACAGTGGAAATATTAATTCAAGTCTTATTAAATTACCTTTATCCGAGGAAGATGATCTTACAGATAATTTAGATTTATTAGTAGTTGCGTCAAGCAATACAACCACCAGTGGATATGCCAGCATAGGTCAATCTGATCTAACAGGATCACTTTCTTCCGGATCGATCATAAGCAAAGAAACTCCTGCTTTAAAATATTATACAGTTGCCGCAGTAAGTGGTGAAACAGCGATTGAGGTATACAATGGCCTTTCTTTGAGTAATGATGGTAAGAATGATTTTATAAGAATTAAAAACATTGAATTATATCCTTCCTGCAATGTTACCATTTTTAACCGCTGGGGCGACAAGGTTTTTGAAGTTGAAGGGTATAATAATTTAATCTCCGATAAGAGATTCAATGGAGACGCTAAATCAGGTGGCAATAAAGTTCCGGCTGGTACCTATTTCTATTCTATCGTTTTAAACAAAGGTGAAAAACCAATTACTGGCTACCTGGAGATTAAATAGATCGACTCAGATCAAATTTTTCTAAATAATCAGAAACACGTTTTACAAAACTTCCACCAAGTGAACCATCTACAACTCTATGATCATATGAGTGTGATAAAAACATTTTATGCCTGATGGCAATCGCATCCCCGTAAGGAGTTTCAATAACAGCTGGTTTTTTCTGTATGGCACCTACTGCAATGATACCTACCTGAGGCTGCATGATGATGGGGGTACCCATTACATTGCCAAATGACCCTACATTTGAAACAGTAAAAGTTCCCCCTGATAGTTCATCCGGCTTTAGTTTATTTTCGCGGGCACGCTTGGCTAAATCATTAACGGCTTTGGCCAATCCAGTGATGTTATATTGGTCGGCATTTTTTATTACAGGGACAATTAAATTTCCACTTGGTAATGCTACTGCCATACCTATATTAATATCTCTTTTTTTAACGATGCGATCTCCATCCACTTGAATGTTGATCATTGGATAATCTTTAATGGCTAACACAATTGCCTCAATAAAAATAGGAGTAAAGGTTAATGAATCACCTTCGCGCTTTTGAAACTCATTTTTCATTTTGTTACGCCACTGTACAATAGTAGTAACATCAGCTTCTACAAATGAAGTAACATGGGGGGCTATTCGTTTAGAATCCACCATTCGTTCGGCAATCATCTTGCGCATGCGATCCATCTGAATGATTTCATCCCCCGCACTGATGGATGCAGGTACCAAGGGTGCTGATGAACTACTGACAATACTTCCGGATTTACGATTCTGGAGATAAGCCAACAAATCTTTTTTTGTAACTCTTCCTTCTGCTCCAGTGCCTGGTATTGTTTCAAGTTCGGCAACTAAAATATTTTCTTCTTTAGCAATATTTTTAACTAAAGGGGAATAGAACCGACTGGAAGATTTAAAATCAATCACAGTAGTACCTGATCCATTTGATGTGTGTACAGGTTTGTTGGCAAGTACTGGTTTTACTTCAGGTTTGGTTTTTACTTCTTCAGTTGCCGCAGAGATTGGTGTTTCAGCATTACCTTCCGTTACTATGATTGCAATCGGCTTTCCAACTTTAACAACATCTCCCTTTTGCGCCAGAATTTCTTTTAAAATACCACCATGCGTAGAAGGGACTTCCGTATCTACTTTATCTGTTGCAACTTCTAATACTGATTCATCCTGATCAATTTTGTCACCCGGATTCTTCAACCACGAAAGGATGGTTGCTTCCATGATACTTTCACCCATTTTAGGCATGATCAATTCTACCAGCGCCATGATTTATTTGTTTGATTGCAGTTGCAAGTTAGCATTTTTGGGAGGATTCAAACAGACCTAATCCCAATTCGGCAACTGCAAATCCTCACCTAATTGTATTTGCTTATTCCAGTTTTTTCAAGAATAATGATGGGAGGATAGTCTGTTTTGCAGTTGAATGAAATACTAAGTTTCTTTTGGCAGACTTTGCCGAATCAAATTTAACACCGCCACCGAAGACATTCGGATATTGATCATTCTGTCTTTTGAAAGTTGCAATTTTTTAGTGACGGTTTGATATTTATCCGAGTAAGCAATCCAGACAGTTCCCACAGGCTTATCGGTTGTAGCACCGCCTGGCCCGGCAATGCCACTTGTAGCTACACCAACACTCGTATTGAATTTTGCGCGCACAATGTTGGCCATTTCAATAATAGTAGGTTCACTTACAGCTCCATACTTTTCAAGTGTTTCAGGCTTTACACCTAACTGTCGCATTTTTATTTGATAATCATAGGGAATGATGGATCCAAGAAAATATTCTGAGCTTCCGGGAACACTGGTTATCAAATGTGATAAATATCCACCGGTGCAACTTTCGGCAATGGAGAGTGTTAATTTTTTCTCTCGTAACATGTTTCCAATTACAACTTCAATAGGATCTTCTCCATAGCCATAAATGAATTGTTCAATATGATTCTTAAGAGATTCTGAAAGTTTATTGGTTTCTGTTTGAAGTTGTTCGAGGGAATCCCCCATAGCAGTGAGTCGAAGTTTCACCTCACCCAAACTGGGTAAGTAGGCAAGTTTAATGTGAGGAGGTAACGCTTTTTCCCAAGTAGCGATTTTTTCTGCTAAAAAAGATTCACCAATTCCAATTGTGCGGATTAATTTATGATGAATAACAGGGAGTGGATATTTTTTGGTGAGTCGTGGAATCACGTGTTCCGTCATCATTCTTTTCATCTCATGAGGAACACCAGGCATTGACATAAACACTTTGTTGCCTTTATTGAACCACATACCAGGGGCCGTACCTATTGGGTTTGTTATTTTTTCGCAGGCTGTAGGCAGTGCGGCTTGTTGTCTGTTTATCTCTGTAAGTTCCCGTCCACGACTTACAAAAAATTCAGTCACTTCAGCTAATGCTTCCTCATTCATTTGAAGACCGCACTTAAAATATTTGGCGAGTACGGGTTTTGTAAGATCATCACTTGTGGGGCCCAGGCCACCTGTAATTAGAATAATATCAGCTCTCTTTTCAGCTTCCGCGAAAGCAGTTAGTATTTCTTCCTCAAGATCACCAACAGTAGTCTTTCGAATAACTTTGATACCTACTTTGTTTAACTCTACACTCATCCATTGTGAGTTGGTATCAACAATCTGACCATACAAGATTTCATCGCCTATGGTGAGCAATTCAGCGTAGATATTTTTCACAAGATGGGGTTGTAGTTGAGTAATGGGTCGCAAAATAAGGTGCAATCATCACATTCCAAATAACTGAGTTGGTAATAAATTGAGGTATCAACACATTACTTTTTCCTACCTTAGCCCGGTAATTACCAAACATATGAAGAGACTAATTATAGGGATTTCGCTTTTGTTAGGGGCATGCACAGCAGCACAAATTAATCAAACGCTATCGGACGCAAATAAGATGATTAGTGGCGATAAACCACTAACTACCGCTGAGGTAGGCGAGGGATTAAAGGAAGCTTTGATTAAGGGTATTTCTAATGGATCAGATCTTGCCTCGCAAATAGATGGCTATTTTAAAAATCCTGCAATAAAAATCCCTTTTCCACCTGATGTAAAAAAAGTTGAGGATAGATTGCGACAGATTGGCTTGGGTGGTGAAGTCGATAAATTTGTTATGACCCTAAACAGAGGCGCAGAAGATGCAGCCAAGGAGGCAAAACCTATCTTTATTGCAGCCATTAAACAAATGACTATTAATGATGCGTGGGCTATTTTGAAAGGTGAGCCTGATGCTGCAACACAATATTTGAAAAGAACTACTTCTGCTGAATTAAAAAACAAATTTATGCCTGTAATTCAGAATTCATTGGATAAAGTGAGTGCCACAAAGTACTATGGCGATATTGTAAATAAATACAATAGCATTCCGTTAGTTCAAAAAGTAAATCCTGATTTGAATGACTATGCAACTGATATGGCTATACAAGGATTGTTTACGATGATTGCCAACGAAGAAAAGAATATTCGTCAGGATCCGGTAGCCAGAACAACCGAGTTATTGAAAAGAGTTTTTGGATCACAACAGAAATAGCTATGAAAAAGATCACATCAAGAGATATAAAAATCTTTTTATTGGGGATGCTTGCCATGTTCTGATCGTAATCATTTACGACTGGAAAGATTTCGTAGCAGGATTTAAAGATGGTTTTAACGGAAAGCCTTATTCAATTGAATCAAAAAAATAATCTATGAGTTTATTTGAAAAGCATAATGAAACTTTATTAAAAGCGATTGATGCATTACATGCACGTACTTTTTATGCCGCTTTCGCGGAACATCCTGCACCCGCTGTTTATGGTGAGACAGCGGATACCGATGGCCAGACAAAGTTTAAGAGTTGGTTAGGAAATAAATTTTCTGAACTAAAGCAAACAGGCGAAACTAGTTGGGCTGGTCAGGAAGAGTCGCCCTATCTTCAGGAACCATTAAAAATTTCATACCCAATTTTTTCAAGCAAGACGTTGGTGGATAATGCTAAAAGTAGTTTTCATGTTTGGAGAAAGGTAAGCGCCAAGGATCGTGCTGGTATTTTATTAGAATCTCTTGAACGGGTGAAGGCTCGTTTTTTTGAAATAGCGTACGCCACAATGCATACCACCGGTCAAGGGTATATGATGGCTTTTCAAGCTTCGGGTCCACACGCAGCGGATCGTGCATTGGAAGCTATTGCAGCAGGTTATGAAGAGTTGAATCGATTTCCTCAAACTGCTTTGTGGGATAAGCCCATGGGCAAATACAATTTGAAAATTAATAAAGAATGGCGCGCAATGCCTAAAGGTGTTTCGGTGGTGATTGGTTGCTCTACTTTTCCTACATGGAACTCCGTAACAGGAATTTATGGAAGTTTGATTACAGGAAATCCTGTAATTGTAAAGCCACACCCCGGTGCCATTTTACCGATTGCTATTTTCGTTGCCGAGATTCAGAAAGTTTTAGCAGAGAATAATCTCGATCCAAACATTTGTCAATTGGCAGTGGATACGTATGATAAAATGATCACCAAAGAATTGGCCGAGCATGCTGATGTAAAGTTGATAGACTTTACAGGCAACTCTGCTTTTGGAAGTTACCTCGAAGCACTTCCGGGTAAGACGGTGTTTACGGAAAAGACGGGAGTGAACTCAGTAATTCTGGATTCGACTGATGACATTGATAAGACTGCCGCTAATCTTGCTTTTTCAATTAATCTTTATAGTGGACAGATGTGTACTGCACCACAAAATTTTTATATTCCGGAAGGAGGGATCAATACGCCTGCAGGTAATGTTTCGTTCGATCAATTCGCGGAAAAACTTGTAGCCAATATTAATGGCCTGATTGATAACCCCAAGGCTGGCCCATTTGTGTTAGGGGCTGTGCAGAATAAAAAGACAAGTGAGCGGGTAGTGGAGGCGGAAAAAATTCCCGGTAAGGTTTGGTTGAAGTCGCGGTCATTTGAAAACCCCATGTTTAAAAATGCACGCGTAGCAACTCCGGTAATTGTGGAGGTGGATGTCACGAAGCAAGATATTTTTAGTAAGGAATTATTTGGCCCTATTGCTTTGCTGATTAAAACCAAAGACACGGATCAATCAATTCACTTAGCACAAGCAATGGCTCAGCAGCATGGCGCTATATCCTGTGGTGCTTACACCACTGATGCTGAGGTGAAAGAAAAAATTGCCGATGCAATGGCGTTAGCAGCTACTCCGGTTTCATTTAATCTAACAGGTGGTATCTATATGAATCAGAACGCAGCGTTTTCGGATTTTCATGTTACAGGGGGAAACCCTTCAGGCAATGCAAGTTTCACAAACCCAGAATATGTCACGAAGCGATTCACTTGGGTAGGACATCGGGAGCCAGTAGCTTAACACTTTAGCCTGTATTGCATGATAGATAAAACATTTATACTTCGTGTTGCGCTGGCCATAATTCTTATTACTCATAGCGTACCCGGTATGTTCGATGGTGGAGTAAATACTTTTGGTGAGCACTATCTGAATCAAATAGGATTTTCTCCCTTGGGTGTGCCGATAGCGTGGGCCATCAAGCTTTCGCATGTTGTATGTGCGATATTATTGATACTAAACCGGTATATAAAACCAGCCGCTATCATCACTATTCTCATTTTTATAATGGGTATCGTGATGGTTCATTTTAAAGAAGGCTGGTTTGTAGTAGGCGGTGGAAGAAATGGTGTTGAATATAATTTTCTTCTGATCTGTGTTCTATTCTATATCATGTTTCCGAATGGATTTAAAAGGAATGTTTAATCTAAGCCTATAATTAGCCAACCGTTAATCAACATTGCATTTCCATTAAGCTCAACACTTGTTTTTTGTTGTGTAGGAAACACCTGATCAGTAATGGCATATCGTCCATCTGTTGAAAAAACCTCAATGATCGATTGGTCAATGAATATTCGCACTGAGATTCTATCTGTTTTTGGTAGCACATCAACAGACTCTATACTTGCAAAGTCTTTATTAAAAGAAACGTTTCCAGACTTTGTGCGATCCAGAAATAACTTTCCATTTTGATAGCCAACTATTGTCTCTTCATTTTCTGATTTAAACACTGAAACACTCCCGCCTTCCGGGATTTCAATATCCAGTTCAAAAGATTGACTGGTTAAGCTCTTAAGATCTTTGATTTCTTCACCACGTAATTTCCTTATTTCATCAATTGGTTTTTGAGCTAACCTAAGTCCAGATTCTGTTTCTGTAAGGCTAAGTTCGCGTGGAATCGAAAATGCACCACGCCAAGTTGATGTTGGAACTTGATTAGCGTACGTCCAGTTATTTACCCAACCTATCATAATAGTTCGATTAGGTAGATTGTTAAATACAATCCCTGCATAAAAATCTTTGCCATGTTCCACGTAAAGCGGTTCAGTTTGTTCTGATGTAAAATGAGTTCCATCAAAATCGCCAACAAAGTATTGCATCCCAACAAAATCCGATCCTGCAGGATGACTGCCAGAAAGAGAGAGTACCCATTTTGTTTTATTTGTTTGTCCCTCAATAGGAAGTTGATAGAGATCGGGACATTCCCAAATTTTTAACGTGTCACCAACATTTCCAAATTCACTTAATAAACTCCAGCTAAGAAGGTTTTTGGATTCATATAGTTGAACTTTAAATAGATCAGGAACGACCAAAGCCATAACCCATTTTTGCTGAGGTTCGTACCAAAAAACTTTTGGGTCACGAAAGTCTTTGCGATCTATATCAAGAATGGGATTCTTGTCATATCGTTTCCAGGATCGTCCCTTGTCATTACTATACGCAAGACTTTGATGTTGTTTTAATCCCTGATTGTCTTTATGGATATTAGACGTATAAATGGCGATCATACAATCTTTTCCTGCACACAGGCCACTTGTATTATTTTTATCAACCAATGCCGTGCCTGAAAAAATCATTGTGCTATCCCCTGTGATGGGATCAGAATATTCTTCAAGTGCTATTGGAAGCTCTTGCCAGCTAACAAGGTCTTTACTTACGGCATGTCCCCAACTCATATGTCCCCAGGTTGTACCAAATGGATTGTACTGATAAAAGAGATGATACTCCCCATCGTAAAAGACTAATCCGTTAGGATCGTTTATCCAGTTTTTTTTGGGCGTATAGTGAAATTGGGGGCGATGCATTTCAATTGTTAGGGCTTTTTCCTTAGGTGCGCACCCAATCATCGAAATGGCCATCAGGATATAGGGAACGTAATTTTTCATTTAGAGAAAGTTAATTGATTGAAGTATTAAGAGGCAAGCTAACTAAAAACGAAGTGCCCATTCTAAATTTTGAACTTACTTGAATAGTTCCGGAAAGCTTCTCCACAGCTTGTTTTACGATATATAATCCCAGGCCTGACCCTTCGGATTTTTCCGTAGCCTGAAAAAACATTTCAAAGATGGAATGAATGTAGTCTTCCTTTATACCTATGCCATTGTCAGCAATTCTAAACTCAATTTGATCGCCCAAAAGAGCTGTACTAATTTTTAAAAACGAATTATCCTTTGACAAGTCTGCGTATTTAATAGAATTGGCTATCAGATTACCAAGAATAATTTGAATGCGATTGGGATCTGAAACAATTTCAAGATCGGTTGGAATTTCAAGAGTGATATCAATTTTTTCGGCATTGGGGTAAAACCGTAAGTTTTCAAGAATTGATCGAACTAAAGAATGAACGGAAAAAGACGTTCTTACCATTTCTATTCTGGAATTGCGAGAGTAATCTGAAATGTCTCGAATAAATTTTTGAAGACTCTCCACCCGCTCTTCCATCATGATAAGGTAAGTCTTAATTTCTGCAGGGTCGTTTGAGAGACGTGTTAGATTAATTAAACCTTTTACGGAACTAAGGGGTGCCATTAAATCGTGTGAAGTACTATACACAAATCGATCGAGTTCAGTGTTTATACGTGCTAGTTCGCTATTTTTTTTTGTGATTAATTGTTCATGCTTAATCATGTTTGTTTCTGACCGATAATTAATCCCTATTAAGAAGTAAATAATTAATACGGAAGCAAGTAATGAACCTCCGAAATTAATAACCAGGTTAAGTTGATCTAAATCTCTACGATGATAAGTCTTTTCTATTAATGAGTAGTCAGTAATTTGAGAGATGGAAAAAAATATGACAGGAATAAGGATTAATAAAATACCCCTCCATCGCTGTTCATAGCCAAACGCTGCCAGCGCACCTAGGCTAGTTGGAATATAGAACATATAAAGCCCAACTTCCTGAGGCTCTACTTGGGCAAAGGCAAATACTGTAAAGTTTACGCCAAGTGCTAAAACAATTTTAGCAATTGTATAATATCGCATTCTATTCAAAAGCAGGCCTCCCAATGCTACAAGCGCGCAAAGTGATTGGAAAATCAAGCCATGGTATACCTCGTGGAAAAGATCAATTAGTATGTAAGAAATGCAAAGAAGAAAAGTAACCAAAGAAAGTTGGCCTACAAGCAACGCTCGTTTATATTCCGTGTGCGAAAGAATGAACTCTTTTCGTCCAAGGAATAGCACTCGAAATGCACTGCGGATCATTAAAGTAATTGTATTGAAATTTAGCGATTGTTATTTGCTTTTAAAAGAACCATAATTTGATTGCCATGCCTATTACCGCAACAATCATAATTCGCTTAATCCAAACTTCACCCGCCTTTACTGACCAACGGCTAGCATACCAGCCACCCATGGCATGGCCAACGGCCAGCGTGCACCCTATCACCCAATCAATTTTCCCTTCCCACGCAAAAATAATTACGGCTACACCCGTGTAAACTATAGCAGAGAATACCTTCACGTAATTGCTCTTTACAAGCGAAAGATTATTGACTATGCTTAAAACGCCAATCACTAAAAAACCAATACCTGCCTGAACAAATCCACCGTACGTGCCAACAAACAGAAAACAAATTACACCAATCCACTGCTGACGTGGGGATAATTTTTCGTCACCTTTTGATTTGGCTGGGTTGAAAAGAATAAGGCAAACCGAAACGATCATGATAATGACGAATATCTTTTTAAACAATTCGTCAGACATTCTTGAGGCAAGCAGTGTTCCGATAACGCTTCCTCCTAATGACGCTAATCCCAAATAGCCAGCATAGGGCCAGGGTAAATCAATACCCTTGCTCCTGAATCCGCCTACAGCAAAAAAATTCTGAAACAGAATGCCAACACGACTTGTAGCATTGGCTATGGTAATTGGTAACCCAATGAATGTGAGGATAGGAACTGAAAGCAAAGTACCACCGCCACCTACCGTGTTTAGAAACGCAGCAAGAAATCCGACTAGTACAATAAGCGGATATTCGTACCAGGTCACTTTACTTTAGCATTACGTACGATTTTCGAAAATAATCCAGGGAAGAATCGCTTGATGTATATCGCCAATACTTCTTTTGCTCCACCAATGTAAACCTCGCGTTTTTTCTTTTCAATGGCACGAATTAATTTTTTGGCAAATTGATCAGGTGTCATTCCTTTTTTATGAGTGTCATCTTTTTTGTTTTGTGCCGAGCCATCACCCATTAATGCGGCAATGCTTAAGTTGGTGTTAATCCAACCCGGACAAACGAGTGTCACATAAATATCTTTACTGTCCTTCCAAAGTTCTGCGCGAAGGGAATCGAAGAATCCATGAAGTGCATGTTTAGCGGCAGCATACCCGGAACGATAAGGCGTGCCTATTTTCCCCATCACGCTAGTGATGGTTACAAAGTGACCTGACTTTTGTTTTAGAAAGTAGGGCAGAAGATGTTTTGTTATTCCTATAGATCCAAAATAATCTACTTCCATAATCCTTCTATCAACGTCAAGAGAGGTGTCTTTAGTTAGACTTCGCTGACTTATACCACCATTGTTAATAAGAATATCGATGTGACCAAATAATTGAACAGCGGCTTGTGTGCTAAGGTTTAACGTACTCGCTTCGCTTAGATCTAGCGGAAGTATTTTTATGAAGGGATGCGATGCAGCAATGCAGTTTCCTTTTACGCGTTCAAGCTCTTCTTTTCTGCGTGCTGATAAAATTAATCTGGATCCTTGCTTTGCCAGTTGATAGGCAAGAGCTTCGCCTATGCCTGAGGATGCACCTGTTATCCAGATAACTTTGCCGTCAAGTTTACTCATTCAGTTTTACTTGTTTTGTGATTTTGTGAATATACCCAAATGGTATAGATGCCAATGGCTGTTCCGATAGGAAAAGAAAATAATTTAAAGCAACCTAGCACAAGTAAAAGTGTAAGCGCCCAACTTTTACTATTCAATAAACCGATCCCTCCAATGATTGCAGGTATCGAGAAAAAAATAATGACACAAGCTGCAATGGTCTTAATAAAGGGAACAAGCCAGACAAAAACCCATTGTGCATCGGGTCCGGCTTCGTCCATAATGAAGGGAATGAATATCGAGATAAAAGTAGAAAGCAAAATCATCCCTAAAATTTGTAACGAGCCTGAGATGATATAGAGAATGGCCAGAATTCTTTTGTGAACATCCATACTAGTTTTTGTTATTGGGTGAAATTATTTTTTTATCATACACAACAAAATCAAAATCGAAGTCATGCCGTGAATCTTTTTCGTGATGCACGCGTGAGGTTTCTTTCCAAGAGGTATCGATAGCCGGAAAAAAAGTATCGCCATCAATATTTCCATTAATTTCCGTCAGATACAATCGGGTGGCGATGGGTAAACTTAGCTTATAAATTTCTGCACCACCAATAACAAATACTTCTTTTTCCTTGGCCTGCTTTGCCAGATTAATTCCAGCCTCCAGGGAATTTACAACATGGCACCCCGATGCAACAAAATCTTTATTACGGGTCACAATTATATTTGTTCGGTTGGGCAGTGGTTTAAATTTCTCTGGAATGGAGTCGTAATTTTTACGGCCCATGATTACATAATGTCCCTTGGTTGTTTGCATGAAATACTTCATGTCATCAGGCAAATGCCAGGGTAAATCATTGTTTTTACCAATTGTTCTGTTTTTTGCAAGAGCAGCAATAAGGGAGATAATCATGTTCAGGAATTCGCCCGCTAAATTACCGATTTTTAAACCTGTTTTGGGATGTTCTTATCACGGATTAAATTTTATTTCCCCTAAAGAAATCTGTAACAGACATCCGCCTTTTGCCTTCGGGTTGAAATTCATCAATAGAAATGAAACCATCCGAGGCCTTAACGTGCAGGTATGTTTTGTTGTCAGTAGTACACTGACCACTGTCGACTGTTGACTGTGGACTGTAAACCTCAGTGCACTTAAAAATCTTATACACCTTATCATTTAACTTTGTCCACGCTGCCGGGTACGGACTTAATCCGCGAACAAAATCAATAATCTTTTGGGTTGGCTGATTCCAGTTAATCTCGCAGGTCTCTTTAAAAATTTTAGGAGCATGTTTTACTTCAATGTGTTGAGGCTGTGGTATTGAAGGATAGTCATCGGCTTCAATTGCTTTTACTGTTTTTAAAACGAGTCTGGCACCTTTTTTCATCAATCGTTCATACAGAGTTCCCACTGTATCGTCTTCGTGTATGATTTCTTTCTCCTGAAAAATAATACTACCTGTATCAATCTCGTGTTTTAAAAAGAATGTAGTAACACCGGTTTCTTTTTCTCCATTGATAATTGCCCAATTAATGGGAGCAGCGCCTCTATACTGAGGAAGCAGGGAAGCATGCAAATTAAAGGTGCCAATTGCTGGCATGGCCCAAACAGATTCTGGTAGCATACGAAAGGCAACAACGATTTGTAAGTTGGCCTGATAGCTTTTTAGCTCTTCTAAAAATTCGGGTGCTTTAAGATTGGTAGGTTGAAGTACCAGCAAATTGTACTTCAAGGCGCATTCCTTTACGGGAGAATAACTTAATTTTTGACCACGACCTTGTGTTCTATCAGGAGCAGTGATTACCGCCACCACGTTGATTTTATTCTTCACTAATATTTCAAGAGCAGGCACTGCAAACTCAGGAGTGCCCATAAAGATGATTCTAAGACTATTCATTTTTGCAAAGATGTGGATTGAACTATTAATTTCTTAATCCTTTACGCAGATACTTTTTGCAGATAGGGCATTCAGTCCAAACATGGCCGCGAGCTGGGCAGTATTCCCGACCAAAATAAATAATCTGCAGATGTGCCTTGTTCCATTTTTCTTCCGGAATCAACCGCTTTAAATCACGTTCAGTTTGGTCAACACTTTTTCCGTTGGTTAAGCCCCACCGATAGGCAAGTCTGTGAATGTGTGTATCCACAGGGAATGCAGGAAATCCAAACCATTGAGTCATTACTACCGATGCTGTTTTGTGACCTACGGCTGGAAGTTCTTCTAAATCTTTGAAGGTGTTTGGAACTTGGCCTTTATGTTTTTCAATTAAAATTTTTGAAAGTCCATAAATTCCTTTCGACTTCATGGGAGACAATCCGCATGGTTTTATGATCTCGCGAATTTCTTCTACCGAAAGCTTAATCATGTCGTAAGGATTATCGGCAAGTTTGAATAGGGAAGGAGTAGTTTTGTTTACACGCACATCGGTACACTGTGCTGAAAGTAAAACAGAAATCAATAATGTATAAGCATCTTTATGATCCAAAGGCACTGCAGGATTAGGATACAGCTTTTCAAGGATGTGAATGATGTCTGCTACTTTAGTTTGTTTGGTCATGATTGGATTCTGGATTCTGGATGCTCGATCCTAGCTTATCTAGTATCCAGCATCAGGAATCCAGTTTAGGGATACAACAAATACTTAGCGCGTTTGGTTTTAAAAGCATCTAAGCCCGGCTTCCAACTCGCTCGAATCTCATCTTCAGTAAGTCCATCAATAATTTGTTGTTTTAAAACTGTTGTGCCAGCCAGCGTATTAAAATAGGAGGTAAAGAATTTCTCCTTTTCAGGATACATTTTGTAAAACATCAGCACGTATTTCAAATCCACTTTTCGTTCAACGGGCACAGCTCTCAAATCCATTCCATAGCACAATTGATTTTTTAAAGGAGGTTCAAGGGACATCCCTTTAATCGGAACCGGGGTGAATTGAAAAGGCATGTCTTTCAATAACGGACTGCCTAAAATCAAGAAAGGTGTTTGTGTTCCGCGGCCAAGACTAATATTAGTTCCCTCAAACAAACAGATGGATGGATACAAACGGATTGCCTGATCGTTGGGTAAGTTTGGACTTGGCTTTACAGGAAGAGAATAATCATCATCATGTTTCCAGTTTTTCATTTTAATGATTTGGAGCTCACATTTCACACCACCTTCCAACCAACCTTCTCCATTAATCATTAATGCATATTCTCCTATCGTCATGCCGTGTGTTATTGGAATGGGGTGCATTCCTACAAAAGATTTTAATTCGGGTTGTAAAATAGGGCCGTCTACATAACTACCATTAGGATTGGGACGATCCAGCACAATTAATTTCTTTCCATTCTCAGCACAAGCCTCCATTAAATAATGGAGAGTACTTATGTACGTGTAAAAACGAGCACCTACATCCTGAATATCAAATACAAGTACATCCAATCCTTTTAATTGAGCGGGTGTAGCTTTTTTGTTCCTTCCATAAAGAGAAATTACAGGTACACCTGTTTTATGATCAACGCTATCTTTAACTAGTTCTCCATCGGCAGCATCGCCACGAAATCCATGTTCAGGACCGAATATGCGCACCAGATTTACACCCAGACTTTTAAGCGTATCAGCCAGATGGGTTTGCCCAACCATAGCGGTGTTATTCACCACCAAGCCAACGCGTTTGCCTTTTAGTAGTGTAGTTATCTCTGTAGTTTGCTCAGCACCCAGCACTAAATGACTTTTCTTCTGTGCCTGGCATGAAAGAATTGTGCAAAGGAAAAATGTGAATACTAAGAACCTGACCATTTCTTTTTATTTTTAGCCTAATATCCAAAATTAAGCCATTCCTTGAACCTTTCGTACTTCGTATCAAAAAGAATCAGGCAACCGCAGGGCGATAGCTTTTCATCCATTATTCATAAAATTGCAATTGCCAGTATTGCGATTGGATTGGCGGCAGCAATTGTTTCATTCCTAATTATGCAGGGGTTTCAGTCGGGTGTGAAGAACCGTATCTATAGCTTCAGTAATCACCTGCTTGTTACAAAGTATACCATGAGCAATGCAGTGGAGGAACAGCCCTTTGATTTTCAAATCCCTTTATATAAAGATCCATCGCAGTTTGGATTTGTAACGCACGTTCAGGAGTTCAGTCATAAAGCAGGACTTATCAAGACAGATGACGAAGTGTTGGGTATTGTGTTTAAAGGGGTGGGAAAAAGTTTTAATATCTCTCAATTTAAAGAGAGTTTATTGGAGGGTGAGTTCATTCACTTCAATGATTCCTCTTACTCAAATGATGTGTTGTTGAGTCGCGTAATTGCTGATAAAATAAATGCTAAAACAGGAGATAATATAGTCGTTCACTTTTTTCAAAATCCACCGCGCTTCCGCAGATTGAGGGTGAGTGGAATTTATGAAACCAACTTATCCGATTATTTTGACAGCAAAGTAATTATTGGTGACATCGGATTGGTGCAACGTTTAAATGACTGGACTCCCAATCAGGCAGGTGGACTAGAAGTTCAGATTGATCTGAACTCATTCAACGCTTTTCAATTATGGCGAGTTGATTTTTCAGATTATCTGTCGCGAATAAAAGAAGGTATTATAGATAACCCAGAAGAATCAAATAAATTTTTTGGAACTATTGGCGCTATCCTTGATTATAAATTTGACTTTGATAAAGTAGCCATGGAAGAATCAGCTTACCAAATTGGCGAATCCATTGACTATGATTTGCATTTAGAAACGGTTCGTGAAAAATTCTATAACGTTTTTGAGTGGCTTGATTTGATTAAACGACAAGTAAAAATTTTGCTTATTGTAATTCTGGTAGTAGTGTGCGTAAATATGATTTCTGTGATTTTAATTCTGGTTATGGAGCGTACACCTATGGTAGGAATTTTAAAAGCAATGGGTGCTCAGGATAGATTTATCCGGTCTGTATTTTTATATAATGGCATGAGCCTGATTGTGAAAGGTCTTTTGTGGGGCAATGCGGTTGGGCTGGGACTTTGCTTGCTTCAAGATAAGTTTAAACTCATTTCGTTAAATCCACACGATTACTACATGGAATATGTTCCCATTCAATGGAACTGGGGAACCATAATCATATTAAATCTGATCGTATTTTTTACCGTGTTGTTAGTACTGCTTTTACCAACCCGGTTCATTACGCGCATCAATCCAATACAGGCAATTAAGTTTGATTGATGTTAAAGTTTTCATTCAATCTCGCAATAAAAAGAAAGAGGCTGTATTTGCAGCCTCTTTATAAAATGGTTACAATTAGTATTACTGTTGAATGGTTATTGTACCTAAATCAGTAACACTACCAATAGTTACTGTTACGTTTTCACTTTGCTTAGGCGCAAGACCTTCTTTAGGATTAAAACTTACTGTATAAGATCCTGAAGGAACACCGCGCAAAATGAACTTACCCATTTCATCTGTATAAGCTGTAGCTACCGTATCAGTTCCCGTGATGGCAAAAACAGCAGGCATAGCTTCAACAGGAGTAATTGTTCCTTTTATAGCACCACTGGTGGCTTCTTCCAAAGCTCGGATCACAGGTTTCAAACTAAAGGTTCCATTTCCACGCTCCACAATTGAGCGTGCGGCATCAAAATCTAATGTTACCGTGTAGGTGATCCCTTCGGTTAGATCAGCGTGAAGATTTAATTTAAGACCTGCCTGTTGAGCACTTGGCGTTGAAAGTGGTCTTATAACGCCTCCGATTTTTACACTGTTGTTTGAACCCAGTTTAAGGCGAATTTGTGAAATTCTTCCTGCTGGTAATTCTGCGGTTGCCAATAAAGTATCTAATCCATTGCTTAACTCAAGAATGTTATAAACGCCTTTTTCAACATCCAGAGTTTTCCATCCATCTGATGAATTTCCATCAGAATTATGAACCTCTACACTTTGAATATCAATATTCACTTCTTCATAATCACCGGGGGCATCCGTAAGCCTAACATGAAGGTGCGCTGTTTTATCATCATTGCTACAAGCCAACCAAAGAACGGATAACACTATAAACCCAAGGATCTTTTCCATAATTTTTTATACTTAGTTATTAATGGTAGTTAGACTCGAAAATGACACCAAAGATTAGTTCTTATATCAAGCAAAACACTAATTGTCGATAAACTGACTAATCTTACAGTTGAATTACTTCAAAGCAGATATTATCGAGTTATCCAATGGCTGCACGCTTGAGTTAAAGAACGTTACAGTTTTACCATCCTCACTCACAAGAAATTTAGCAAAGTTCCAATCTGGGTGTTTGCCAGTTTGGGATTCCAACCATTGGTAAAGTGGATGCTGATCTCCACCTTTTACTGAAACTTTTTCAAACATTTGAAATTGTACGCCATAGTTTCTTTCGCAGAAAGCTGCAATTTCTTCGCTTGTACCGGGTTCCTGCCAAAGGAAATTATTAGCCGGAAACCCTAATACGTTTACTTGTTTACCAAATTGCTCGTGTAATTTTTCAAGCCCGGCATATTGGGGTGTCTTACCGCATTTAGATGCTGTATTAACAATTAGTAATTTCTTCCCTTTGTAGTTAGCAAAATCAATTTCTTTACCATCCAGTCCGTTAATCTTAAAATCATAGATAGAATTTGCAACAGGACCTGACGGTGACTTGCTTGATAATTTATTGGCTAAGAATGCGGCAATACCCATAACGCTTATGATTATTATTATCGATTTTATTTTCACAACTTATTTTAGCTCAGCAGCTATCTCCATGGGTTTTACAGATGACTTAAAGAACTTAACGGTTCCATCCGGCTTCACCAGATACTTGCAAAAATTCCAGCTTGGCTCTTCACCTGTTTTTTCTTTTAACCAGGCATATAGAGGATGCTGATCTTCACCTTTCACAGAGATCTTTTCAAACATTTGAAATGTAACTCCATAGTTTGCTTTGCAAAACTCAGCAATCTGAAGATTAGTACCGGGTTCTTGGCCACCAAAATTATTGGCCGGAAATCCAAGAATGGTCACTTTGCTGCCATAGAGTTCATGTAATTTCTGTAGCTCCTCATATTGCGGAGTATAGCCGCACTTCGAAGCGGTGTTAACAATTAACAACGTTTTTCCTTTGTACTGATTGAAGTCAATCTGTTTTCCATCGATTGAGTCAATTTTAAAATCGTAAAGATTTGCTATCGGTAACATAAGAAGGAATAAGATTGCGGCTTTCATAATAGATTGGTTTTTAAAGAGAACACAAATTACAGATTATAGTTTAGCAATTCTTTAAAAATTGATCTCGACTGTTCATCGGCCCAAATTTCCTTTGTTTATCCTAAAAATGTAAACTTGATTCCCTTTATAGAGCGTCTGCTTCTGAATCACCATTCCGTTTTTTAATGCCACCTTTTGAGAAGGTAGGTTTGTAAGGCTAATAATGGATATCAGCGATTCGGCTAAATTATTTTCAAAAGCAAAATTTTTACATTTCTCTGCCGCTTCAATTGCATAACCCTTTCCCCAGAATTCAGGTAACAATGAATAGCCAATCTCCAATTCAGTTATCTCATCTACTGTTTGCACCAGTAACCCTGCATGACCAATTAGCTGGCCACATGATTTCTCAATCAATGCATTCATGCCGCCCATATTGTTTTTGTAACGCCAAGCTTGTTTCAGGTACCAATTTCTACACGCATCTTCTGCGGATTCTTTTTCTTCCACCCAATGAAGTGAGGTGTTGGGATCTTGAAAAAATCTCAACCAGACATCGTAATCTGATTCAAGAACAGATCGGAAGTTCAACCTTTCCGTTTGCTGCCCATGGAGTAAATAGTTCATGGATTGGTTTAATCTACTAACTCTCCAAAGTTACATTCTTTCAGGCACTCTGATACCCAACAAGGACATTGCTTTCTCGATTGTGCTGGCAGTAACTTTTGAAAAAGCGATTCTGAATTTCAGTTTAGCAGGATCACTTTCGTTGAAAATAGGAATGGCTTGGTAAAACTGATTGTATTCCTTTGCCAACTCATAGGCATAGTTGGCAATCAAAGCGGGTGAGTATTCACGCGCAGCTTCCTGTAATTTGTTTGTGTATTGATTGATTTTAAAAATCACTTCGCGTTCAGCGGGCTCCAACGATTTAACATCCGCAACAGCAGGGGTAATATTCATCGACTCCGCTTTGCGTAAAATAGATTTTATACGCGCATGAGTATATTGAATGAATGGACCGGTATGACCTTGCAATTGTATCGATTCACTCGGATCGAACATCATTCGTTTTTTAGGATCAACTTTCAGTAAAAAGAATTTCAACGCACCCAGGCCAATCATTTCGGCCAGATCACTTACTTCCTCGGCACTTAGCTCATCAATCTTACCCAACTCCTTGGTTTGCTTATCGGCTTCTTCTACCATTTCTTGCATCAAATCATCAGCATCCACCACGGTGCCTTCACGACTTTTCATTTTGCCTGTTGGCAGATCAACCATGCCATAGGAGAGATGATAACATTTCTTAGCCCATTCATAACCGAGCTTACCCAAAATCAAAAACAACACTTTGAAGTGATACTCCTGTTCGTTACCCACAGTATAAACTTGACCTTCTATTTTTGGGAAATCGCGGAAACGTAAAATGGCAGTACCTATATCCTGAGTCATATACACCGAAGTGCCATCACTGCGCAACAATACTTTTTGATCGAGACCATCAGCTGTAAGATCAACCCAAACCGAGCCATCTTCTTTTTTGAAGAACACACCTTGCTCAACTCCGCGCAACACTTCTTCTTTCCCTAACAAGTAAGTAGTTGATTCATAGTATAACTTTTCAAAGTCAACGCCCATGCGTTTGTAGGTAGCATCAAAGCCTGCATATACCCAGCCGTTCATGGTGCTCCAGAGTTTTAATGTTTCTGGATCTTTCGCTTCCCATTTCCGCAGCATCTCACTGGCGCTTTGCATTATCTCCGTTCTGCTCTCCAGATTTTCAAAAATTTGAGAAATTAAATCAACTTCTTTCTTGTGAAAAAGCCCCTTAGGGTCATCTACGAGTTCAACTTGTCTTAATCCTTGAACTAAGTTTCTAACAATGAGCTCTCCGTCTTTTGTTAAATCTGAATAATTATCGTAGTTAATAACCTTCCTGTAAATGACTTGAAGTTGTTCTTTGTGTTTTCTATCAAACTCCACATAATATTTACCAACCAACTTATCACCTTTCAAACCACTGCTTTCAGGAGTTTCGCCATTGCCAAATAATTTCCACGCAGCCATACTTTTGCAGATGTGTATGCCGCGGTCGTTTATGATTTGTACTTTATGAACGGTATAGCCAATCGCTTTATAAATCTCAGCAACCGAGTAGCCCAAAAAATTATTTCGTAAGTGCCCTAAGTGCAAAGGCTTGTTCGTGTTGGGGGAAGAATACTCCACCATCACCTCACGCCCAGTTGGTTCTGCTATTCCATAATTTGCTTGCGCGAAAATCGATTCGAACACCTGAATCCAAACTGCATCGCTGATTACCAAATTCAAAAAACCTTTCACTACATTAAAGCGGCTAACGATTCCTGAATTAGTTTGTAAATAGTCACCCACCAACCGCGCAGTTTCTTCAGGCCCCTTCTTTGAGATTTTAGTTAATGGAAAACACACCAATGTATGCGAACCTTCAAACTCAACATTAGTAGGTTGCAGTTGCAATTGCTCTATCGTTTGATTGAATAGTGCAATAACGGCTTTCTGTATTTCAGTGCGAAGAGTAAGGTCTAAGTTCATATTTTTTTAACCGCAGAGAGCGCGGAGTTTCGCTAAGTTATTAATCCAAGAGTTATAAGTTGTTTGCTACACGCTTGATCCTGATTTCAGTAAAGTGACATTAAAATTCATAAGTAAACCAAGTTTGACTTTTGAAAGCTTCAGGTAGGTCAGTACTTGAGCCAAATGAATATCATTTAGTGCCTCAACTGCTTTAACCTCGACAATAACTTTCCTTTCAACCATCAGATCAATTCGATAGCCACATTCCAATTTTACTTCCTTGTAAACAAGAGGCAGAGGCTTTTGCTTTTCGACTAATAATCCCGATTGGACTAATTCATAATAAAGACACTCTTCATAAGAAGACTCAAGCAATCCTGGTCCCAATTCGCGATGAACCTGGATCGCACAGCCAATAATATTTTCTGAAATCTCATTCTCAATCATAAAAACTCTGCGTGCCTCAGCGACCTCTGCGGTTAAAAGTCAAGAATATAAGCAAACATCAAAGGTGCCACAATCGTAGCATCACTCTCCACAATAAACTTGGGAGTTTCGATACTGAGTTTGCCCCACGTAATTTTTTCGTTAGGCACCGCACCTGAATACGAACCATAACTGGTTGTGCTGTCGCTTATCTGGCAGAAGTAGCTCCAGAACGGAACGCCATCGCGCTCTAAATCCTGATGTAACATGGGTACTACGCAAATCGGGAAGTCACCTGCAATACCACCACCAATCTGAAAGAATCCGATGCCATGCTCACCTGCATTGTTGGTATACCAATCGGCTAACCAAACCATGTATTCAATTCCGCTTTTCATCGTGCTTGCCTTCAATTCACCGGTTAGCACATACGATGCAAAAATATTTCCCATGGTACTATCTTCCCAACCCGGCACAACCATGGGTATGTTGCGTTCAGCAGCCGCGATCATCCAGCTATTTTTTGGGTCGATCTCATAGTATTGTTTCAAGTCGCCACTATTAATCATGCGAAACATAAACTCATGCGGAAACAAACGCTCGCCTTTGTCTTCCGCATCTTTCCACACTTTAAATAAGTGCGACTGCAATCTGCGGAACGCTTCTTCTTCGGGAATACACGTATCCGTTACACGATTCAAATGATTGCCTAACAATTCCCATTCTTGTTCGGGCGTTAGGTCGCGATAATTAGGAATGCGTTTGTAATGCGAGTGCGCCACCAAATTCATAATGTCTTCTTCCAGGTTGGCACCTGTGCATGAAATAATATGCACTTTATCCTGCCGGATCATTTCCGCGAAGCTGATACCGAGTTCGCCTGTGCTCATAGCACCTGCCAGCGACACCAACATTTTTTTGCCTTCCGCAATATGTTTTTTATACCCTTTCGCAGCATCTACCAGTGCGGCTGCGTTAAAATGGAGGTAATTCTTTTCAATAAAGGTGGAGATCGGTCTGTTTTGGCTCATGATTGTGCGTTGAATTTTGGTGCGAAAATACGCAAACCTGTTAAGGTTTCAAGGGTGATTTCTCAATAGTAAGCAGGAGGTAACATGCAGTAAGCAAGGTGAAATATTTTACTTTCCTGCCTATTGTCAACTGCCACCTGCCTACTTGTATTTTTTTTGAGGGCGGCCAGGCGGGCTATTCGCTGCAAGTCCGGCCTCGCGCAAGCCATCACACTTCGGGCTTTCCGCTGCTATCCCTGCCGCGATGGGCGTTCGGAAAGAAATTAGGGTTGATTATATTCACGTGCAATGATTGACAATAAAACCAAAATGAATCACCTTGAATCTAAAATACTCCAATTAATTGAATCGAAAAGAGAAGGCAGTTATTGGGACTTCAAACAGGAACCTCACGATAACAAAGCATCCCTACTACATGATATCTTGTCCCTTTCAAACAGCTTATACCGAGGCAACAAATTTTTAATTTATGGTATCGCTGACCCAACTGCTAATGGAGTAGAGATTATCGGATTAACAGAAGGACAAATAAATCGCAAATCACAAGCTCAATTCATTGATTTTTTAAGATCTAAACAATTTGCAGGTGATTGTAGACCTGAAATTGAACTTCATACTTTAAAGATTAATGGAAAAGAAATTGATGTTTTAGAAATCTTCGATAACCCGGTTAAGCCCTACTACCTAATTGAGGAATATAGAGATAAAGATAAAAATGTCAAAGCCAATTTCATTTATACAAGGACTAATGACACAAATACACCAATTGATAAGTCAACTGATATTGGGATAATTGAAAAAATGTGGCAGCAAAGATTTGGATTAGACTTATCACCCCTCGAACGAATGAAATTATTGCTGCTTCGACCTAAAGAATGGTTTAAAGATATTGGAAACAAGCCTTACTCCTATCATTTAGATTTTCCTGAATTCAGAATTGAATTTTCTAAACCTCATGAGTTTTGGGAGGTATTTAGTTTCTTTTTCCCAAATGAAAAATCTTTTTTGGGATCTGCAGCATTTAAATATCATTCAACCACACTTTTTGAATTGCAATATATGTATTGTGACGAGATGAGAATTGAATTGGCCGTCCCTGAGACCGCTAATGTTAGGTTAATGGATTATGAAAACTGGTTTTATTATTACAATCTGGAAGAATTAAGTGGATTTTTCTTACAATTCATTACTGATAATTTTTCACATCTGCATTCAAGAGGTTCAAGGTTTCCATTCGTTATTTTCAATAACACAGAGGAGAAGAAATTTTTTATTGACTACCTAATCAGCAATGAAAATACCTTCAATGAAATCCAACCCAGTTTTCTAGCGATTCATGCAAGTAGTAGAATGAAAAAAGAGAATAGAACTCACGCTATAGATCCGTTATTTATTGATAAAGTTGTCCAATTTCATGAGCAATGGACAAAGGAATAATAAGCGCCTCATGCGTAATGATCTTCCGGCCTGACAGGTTCTATTAAACTTTAAAACTTTTTTCTATTGCTGTCAAGTCGGAAGACTTGACAGTTCTAACTATTTAGGCGCAGGTGCGTCAGGCAGAATACTTACGCAAAAAAAATTTGACAAACGTCTATTGCGAGTAACTGGAGGAAAAATGCTATTATTAAGATAATGTTATCTAAAAAGTTTCTCTTACTGATTACACTAGTATGCTCGCATGTATTTGTCAACGGACAATCAACTATTGAAGAATACGGAATCGTACTGAAAAACGAGAAAATCACGCTCTATGAGCGATGGATATTTTTTCTAGACACCAATATAAAAGCCAGGCAAATACAGGGTGTTTTTGAGACGTCTGCTTCCATGGATAAAATGCTTACAACGGTTGTTGATGAAACAAGAATTAGAGATTGGCAAACGAACATTATTAAATACCAATATTTTCCAGGTAGTGATTCCATCTGGCATACGTATACCTTATATAAAATGCCTTGGCCTCTCAACAATCAGGACTATCTGTTGAAATACACAATAAGAAAACGGACGGACAGTCTCATGGTGCTTTCATTTCAAGATTCGTTAAATGAACAATTGGCTCCCTTGAATAAGAATGTTGATCGTAAGGCGACAATTGGCCAATGGCAGTTTGAAAAACTTTCGAATGGTGAAACCCAAGTCATATATACTATAGTAACCCTGCCCACAGGGTACCCACGTTTTATTACAGACCCTATCGTGCGAAAAAATTTAATGAGTATTATCAATAACTTAATTGAAGTGGCCGAAAAATAGTAGTTCATATTGTGATTATGAACATAAGATAACTTTCTTCAATAACAGATGGGCATTCATGAATTCTCATTGCTGTCAGTCTCACGCCAAAAGATTTCCTCACAAAAAAGCCCCACGAAGTTAAACTCCGTGGGGCTTTAAATTTTTATTCAAATCAACTACCAAACTACAATCCGTTCGTTTTCGGGTTTGTACATTTTATCTCCCGACTTCACGTTGAATGCATTATAGAATGGCGTAAAGTTCATCAACGGTCCGTTCACGCGCCACTGGGGTGGTGAATGCGGATTTGTGTTTACATACATGCGCAAATATTGATCGGTTGTTTTTACACGCCATATTCTCGCAATGGATACAAAGAAACGTTGATCGGGTGTAAGGCCATCCAATTTGGTGGTGTCCTGTCCTTGCTGTGTTAGTTTAAACGCATCGTACGCAATGGCAACTCCGGCAATGTCGGCTGTGTTTTCGCCAACGGTTAATGCCCCTTTTAAATGAATTGAATCAAGCACAGTAAATGAACTGTATTGGTCAATCACCTGCTGGGTGCGGGCTTTAAATTTTTCATAGTCATCTTTCGTCCACCAGTTGGTAACGTTACCATATTTATCAAACTGCGCACCCTGGTCGTCAAACGAGTGCGTAATCTCGTGACCAATCACCATACCAATGCCGCCATAGTTCAGTGCATCGTCCGCATTCAAATCAAAGTAGGGAGGTTGCAAGATTCCGGCCGGGAAAACAATTTCATTTAAAGGTGGATTGTTGTAGGCAGTAACCGTGGGTGGTGTGGGTCCCCACTCAGTGCGATCAACCGGTTGACCGATTTTGGCAATCATGTAGTTGTAATCATTCTTGTTGGCCGACAACCGATTTTCGAAATAGGTATTCCGATTCACTTCCACGTTTGAATAATCACGCCACTTATCGGGGTATCCAATTTTTTCGGTGAACGCATATAACTTTTCTTTCGCTTTTGTTTTTGTAGAATCACTCATCCACTCCAACTTAGTAATACGAACTTCGAATGCAGTTTTCAGGTTGTCCACCAATTCGCGCATGCGTTTTTTGGCAGCCTCAGGGAAATATTTTTTTACATACAGTTGCGCAAGTGCATGGCCCAGCGAACGATCTACAGCTTCAGTAATTTCTTCCGCGCGTGGTTTTTGCACCGCTTGCCCGGTCAATATTTTCGCGTAAGCAAAAGAAGCATCTGTAAACGGTTTACTTAAAAAATTGGCAAACGTGCTTAGCGATCGCGCCTTTAGGTAAATTTTCCAATCGCCAATAGAAACTGTTTTAAGCATCGAGTTCAACTTATCGTAGTAGGCTGGTTGTTGCATGTTAACCGAATCCACCTTCGCGCCAAGCGTAGACAATAATGTAGGCCAGCCAATGTTAGGTTGTTTTTTGGTAATCTCGGTTACAGCCAACTTATTGTAGTTTGCTTTTACATTTCTGCGTTCAATATTGGTTTTATGCGAGGCTGCTATTTGTTTTTCGATTCCATAAACTACGTCTGCATTTTTTGTAGCCGCAGCAGCATCGGTGCCCGTTAGCTCAAATAAGGTAGCCAGGTATTTTTTGTATGCGTTTTGAATTCCAATGGTTGCAGAATCTGTTTTGAAGTAATAATCTCTTTCAGGCAATCCAATTCCGGTTTGCGATAACGATACGATGTTCACCGAACTGCGTTGAACATCCGGACCTACCCGGAACCCAATGATTGAACCATTGTTTGTCTTTTGCGCTTCGGCTACAAACTTCATCATGGAAGAGACATCAGTAATAACATCAACATTTGCTAGAATAGGTTTGATGGGTTCATACCCACGCTTGTTAATGGCTTCTGTGTCCAACCCTGATGCATAAAAATCACCTACCTTTTGTTCGATGCTTCCTGCAGCGTTATTGGCGCTTGACACGCTATCCAGGATTGCCTGCAGGCGAATGCGCTGCGGGTAATTCAAAAATGAATAAGAACCTACTCCGGTTTGGCTGGCCGGTATTTGCGCGGTATCGTACCAAATGCCATTAGCGAACGTAAAAAAGTCGTCACCAGGGTTTTTGGAGAAATCAATTCCCGTTACAACTACATGTTTTGTTTCGGTATCAGCGGCTTGTTTGCAGGCTCCGGCAATCAGCAAGGCCAAAGAAAGATATAAGAGTTTTTTCATGGTTATTTTTTGTAGTAAAGCAGTTGCTATTGGTAACTACTTCAAAAGTAGAAATGATTTAGGTGGAAATAGGCCTTCAATGTGTGAGCGGTAAAAAATCACTTTATATGCAGCATTAACAAGTAAAAATCTAAGTCGGAATTAGGTAACTGATTTATTGAACTGATTACGGATACCACAAAACCGGTATTCACGTTAGGCTGTTGGTAGGGGTTTAACTTCCGCTGGTTATCTTAAAAACAAAGTACATTATCTTTGAATGCTTATGGGTTTGATGCTATTTATTTACGTGCGAAATCTCCACCTGTTATTATTCTTTTCTTTTTTTGCCAGCACTCTGCATGGTCAAAACTCACCGATTGAAAAATTTGATTTGGTGAAAGAGGACTCACCAATTTTTGTGTACGAGCGATGGATTACTTTTCCTGGTAAGGTGCCAGCAGTTAAAGCCCGTGAGGTAAAAGGTGAATTTTTGATTAATGCTTCTATGTATGAGATACTTACCATTCTGAAAGACGAAGCAAAAATTAAAATCTGGCAAAGTCATGTCGATCAATTTAAAGTATATCCTCAACCCGACACATCTTATTGGTTTGAATACTCCTACCACGACATTCCCTGGCCAGTAAGTGACCAGGATCACTTTTTACGGTATGAGGTTGAAGAAGTAATTCAAGGCAAAGAATTATTTATTCGATTTGAATCCGTTGTCAATCCGAAGCTCTCACCCGTCAAAAAAGGAGTTACCCGGATGGAACTGGCTGGCAGTTGGAAACTGGAACAACTATCGCAAAAGCATGTAAAGGTAACGTACCGAATTCTCTCCATGCCAAGCAGCATTCCACGCATGTTTACTGATCCTGTGATTCGAAGTAACTTGATGAGTACGATAAAAGCCCTGACCAAGTTGGCGGAACAAAACTAATTTATTCAGCCACCACCGGCCGTGCCATAATCGATTTTGCAGAAGCCTCCATAATTTCAAAGGCGCTTTCGGCCATTCTGTTTTCAGTATCAAGAGTTGGATTCACTTCAACAATTTCCCAAGCGCACACACTTGGGTGTTTACAAAGTTCAGAGTTCAAAGTTTTTGCTTCTTCTACCGTTATGCCATTTGGCACAGGGGTGCCTGTTCCGGTTGAGAACCGACTGTCAATGCTATCCACATCAAAGGATACATAAATCAAATCACAATGGTCGAGCATCTTTAGAGCATTTTTTGCCACCTGTTCAGCTCCGGATTTGCGCACATCTTCAACTTCAATAAAATTGATGTTGTATTTATTCAGTAAATAGTTCTCTGCCTTTTCTAAATCACGAACGGCTATGTAAACAAGATCTTCTGGATTAATTTTTGGACCAGGTATTCCCACATTTTTTATTTGCTCCCAATAATCCAATGTTTCACCACGTGGGTCATTTACTTTACATTCAAAATTATCGAACCCGCAGGCCATGGCTACAGGCATGCCATGCATGTTGCCCGATGGCGTAGTAAAGGGTGTGTGCAAATCGGCATGTGCATCAATCCAAATTACACCCAGCCGCTTTTTTGGATGTGCTTTTTTTATTCCTGCAATGGTACCATAAGCAGTGGAGTGATCGCCCGCCATAATCAACGGAAAGAAGTCATCGAAAATTTGTTCATAAACTTCCAGGCAAACACGTTCCTCCATGATTAATGTACCATCAATAAACTTGGCATACGCATGTTCGGCACCGTCAAACAGAAGTTCGTTTACGTTTTCAACTTCAATGGAATCGAATTTTCGGAATAGGTCAGATTTCAAATCAAGGCTGGCTATCTTCATTGCTTCTACGCCCAAACTTGCACCACGTGTACCGGCACCGATTTCGGACTTCACCTCAATGATTTTTATTTCTTTCACAGGAATGGATAATTTAATCTTTAGGAAACATGGATTCTCACAAAATGGGTCAAATGACCCTCCTGGCAATGCCGTCAGAAGTCGGGCAAAACATGCTCACCCGACTGACCGGGGACTAAATGCATGTAGGAAACGTGATTAACCATGGGGTTGTAAATGTGTTGTAAAGATGGCAAATTTATCTCAATATTGCACCTCAAATTTAGGTTGATGGTTATATCGTTGATCGTTGTTACGTTCCAGCTCAAACCAGCAGCCGCTAAAAACAACGAGTAATCAACCATGAAGAGCTACCGTGAACTGATTGAGCAAACTTTTGAATTTCCACAGAAAGAATTTAAAGTTCGCGAACACGAATTGTTGTTTAATGATGTTCCCTTGATGGATATTATTAAACAGTACGGTACCCCGCTGAAAATTACTTACCTGCCGCGCATTAGTGAAAACATCCGCTTTGCTCAGGCAACGTTTAACAATGCCATTGAGCGTTTTAAATACAATGGCAAGTACACATATTGCTATTGTACAAAATCTTCGCATTATGATTTTGTGTTGGAGGAAGCCTTAAACAACGATATTCATATTGAAACATCATCTGCTTTTGATATTCCAATTGTTCGTTCATTATATGAGCGTGGGAAAATCTCAAAAGAAACCTTTATTCTTTGCAATGGTTTTAAAATGCCAAAGTATAAGGAATATATCACTGATTTATTGAATGATGGGTTCAATTGCATTCCCATCCTCGATAACCTGAGTGAAATTGATACGTACGAGCAAAATGTAAATACTCCATATCAGGTGGGGATTCGGGTGGCTGCAGATGAAGAACCAAAATTCGAATTTTATACTTCGCGTTTAGGTATCCGCTATAGCGACATTATTCCTTTGTACAAAGAAAAAATTCAGCCCAGCAGCAAGGCATCGCTTAAGATGTTGCACTTCTTTATCAATACGGGTATTAAAGATACTGCGTACTATTGGAGCGAATTAAGCCGATTTATTTTTAAGTATTGCGAAATGAAAAAGATTTGCGATACGCTGGACTCAATTGATATCGGTGGTGGTTTCCCGATCAAGACTTCTCTCACCTTTCAGTTCGATTATAAGTACATGATCGAGCAGATTGTAGAAAACATAAAGTGGATCTGTGAAAAGAACAACGTGCCAGTGCCAAACATCTTTACCGAGTTTGGAAGTTTTACTGTAGGAGAGAGTGGGGCAGTACTTTATTCGATGGTAGATCAGAAGTTGCAAAATGATAAAGAGCTTTGGTATATGATTGATGGTTCATTCATCACCCATTTACCGGATGTATGGGGACTCAATCAAAAATACATTTTGCTTTCGCTGAATAAGTGGGATGATCCATACCACAAAGTAAATATTGGTGGTCTTACGTGCGACAGTCATGACTACTATAACTCAGAGTCACATACAGGCGAAGTTTTTTTGCCGATGATCACGGATGAAGAACCATTGTACATCGGTTTCTTCCATACCGGAGCCTATCAGGAATCATTGGGCGGATATGGTGGTATTCAACATTGTTTGATCCCGGCACCCAAACATGTGCTGATCAATCGCAATGAGGACGGAGAAATTACTACCGAGCTTTTTGCCGAGGAACAAACCAGTGGAAGTATGATGACCTTGTTGGGTTATCAAAATGAAAAACCTGTTCCAAAGGCTTAAGGCAACATTCAGGAATATCTGCTAGGCTCATTGATGATTCACGAATAACAGTCACCCCCCTTGGAGTGGGAAAGGTGGTGAGGTCAGCAATCCGAACCATCCACTGCACAAGCTTCACCTTCAGCCGCTACAGACTCTTTGCCAATTTGAGTGAGTGCTTTAATAAATGAGTCTTTCGGTTGTGCGCCTGAAATTCCGTATTGATTATTGATGATGTAATAAGGAACTCCGTTGATGCCCCGTTGAATATTATTTTGTTCTTCTAAAATTACTTCGGCCAATCCCTCTTCAGAATCAAGCAGCGAGGAAATTTTTGTTTCATTAAGTCCTACTGATTTACTGATTGCAAGAAGATTTTCTCTTTTAGTGAGATCAACCCCGTCTTCAAAATAGGCTTTCATAAAAGCTTCTTTGATGGCCAGTTGTTTTCCTTCTTGCTTGGCAAACCAAATAATGCGGTGCATATCGCGCGTGTTAGGCGATTTTCTTTGTTTATCGAAATCAAATGCTAAACCCTCCTCGGCAGCTGTAGCCTTTACATAGTTTGTGAGTTCGCGGTAACGTTCTTCGCTTCCAAATTTCTTGGCTAAATATTCCTTCTGGTTAAATCCTTCTTTGGGAGTTGAGGGATTCAGTTCAAACGGTAGATAGGACACTTCAAACTCGAATTGATCAGCCAATTCATTCATGGCACCTTCAATCCTTCTTTTACCGATGTAGCACCACGGGCACACAACATCCGAAACTATATCCACTTTAATTCTAGCGTTCATTGCTTTGAAATTTTAAAGGTAAACACATCAACAATAGAGAATAGTTCAATATTCGATTATAGACTTACCAATCAGTCAGTTACCAATCAATAAGATTAATTTGAGATGGTAATTCTTGAACGTTTGTCTTACCTTTGTGCCTTTCCTGCCTGGTGGCAGCATTAAACCCCGAAAAATATACAACATGACAGTAACAGAAACAGCAAAATTTAAGGTTAAAGACATTTCATTGGCCGAATGGGGCCGCAAGGAGATCAAATTAGCAGAAGCAGAAATGCCCGGGTTAATGGCTCTTCGTGAAGAATTTGGTGCAAAAAAGCCATTGAAAGACGCCCGCATTGCAGGCTGTCTTCACATGACTATTCAAACAGCGGTGCTTATTGAAACCCTCATTGAATTGGGAGCTGAAGTTACCTGGTCATCCTGTAATATTTTCTCAACACAAGATCATGCTGCTGCTGCTATTGCAAAAGCGGGTATTCCCGTATTTGCATGGAAAGGCATGAATGAACAAGAGTTTGACTGGTGTATTGAACAAACGTTGCATGCCTTTAAAGATGGCAAACCATTGAATATGATTTTGGATGATGGCGGAGACTTAACCAACATGGTATTGGATCGATACCCGGAATTGGTAAAAGGAATTCGTGGAATTTCTGAAGAAACAACTACAGGTGTTCATCGCTTAGTGGAACGTCAACAGGCTGGTACATTGCCATTGCCTGCGATTAACATTAACGATTCAGTAACGAAGTCAAAGTTTGATAACAAGTATGGTTGCAAAGAATCATTAGTAGATGCAATCCGCAGAGCTACGGATGTAATGATGGCCGGAAAGGTGGCTGTTGTTGCCGGATATGGAGATGTGGGTAAAGGTTCGGCTGCTTCCTTGCGTGGAGCCGGTGCTCGTGTTATCGTTACCGAGATTGATCCAATCTGTGCGCTGCAAGCTGCGATGGATGGATTTGCGGTTAAGAAAATGGATACGGCAGTGAAAGAGGCCGACATCGTTGTAACTACAACCGGTAACTTTGGTATTGTGTTAGGTCGTCATTTCGAGATGATGAAAGACAAGACGATTGTTTGTAACATCGGTCATTTCGATAACGAAATTGATGTTGCGTGGTTAAAGAAAAATGCAACACGCGATGAAATTAAACCTCAGGTTGATTTGTATACATTGAAGAGTGGGAATCAAATTCTTCTGTTAGCAGAAGGTCGCTTAGTAAATTTAGGTTGTGCTACGGGCCACCCGTCATTTGTAATGTCTAACTCATTTACAAACCAAACGTTGGCGCAATTAGAACTTTGGAATAATACAGATAAGTATAAGAATGAAGTATATATGTTGCCAAAACATTTGGATGAAAAAGTAGCTCGCTTGCACCTTAAGAAAATTGGTGTTGAGTTGGATGAACTTTCTCCGGAACAAGCGAAGTATATTGGAGTAGGACAGCAAGGTCCTTTCAAACCAGATTACTATCGTTATTAATAAAATAAAACTTCAGGCCGCTTCCCTTCTCCTTTGGAGAAGGTGTCCGCAAAATGGCGGACGGATGAGGTCTTACAACTCTCTGCTTGCAAATAGAGAGGAATCCCGTGGCATGGCGCTGCGGGATTTTTTTTGTAAAGAATAATTCTGGCTGTAACATAGTTGCCAAGTGAACCGTCTCTTTCTATTGAACAACTAAGTGAAATCAAAACAATATGATCATGGATAATGTATACAAAAATCAGGTGCAGACGGCTCGCCTTACGGGCATATTTTATTTGCTCCTTGCTATTACCGGAATGTTAGGTTTCCTGGTTTTTCATTCAAAGATATATGTTACTGATCCAGCCATCACGCTGGAAAACTTAACATCAAAAGAGTCATTAGCTCGTGCCCGGCTTGTGTTTGAACTGCTTATTATTGTTTCGCAGGCACTGACGGCAGTTTGGTTTTATAAGTTGTTCAAAGATATTAATGGGTGGGCTGCCTGGGCATTGGCAATATGGGGAATGATGAATTCGGCAGTAATTATGATGAGTGCGATTTCAATGGGCGCATCTCTTGAGGTAGCATCCTCGACTCAGTCAATTGAAGACAAGGTGGTATTGATTAATCTACTGGGAATGCTGATGAAAAATGCCTGGGGTGTAGGAAGTCTTTTCTTTGGTCTTTGGTTAATACCAATGGGCCACATCATCGTATCCTCCAATCGGATGCCGCGCTGGTTGGGCATTACATTAATCATGGGTGGCGTGGGCTACCTGCTTAGCACGTTTCTTAAATATGCTGGGGTAACCAGTCCACTGGTAGATGCCTTAGTTGTTCCGGCTACTGTGGGAGAGCTCTGGATCGTTGGATACTTATTGATTTTCGGAATAAGAACTTCGAAATGAAAATGTTGATTTTTCTAAAACTGGATAGAGTTAAGTGAATTAATTCTTATTAAGCGAACACTGATCAATTTGAATTTGCAATTCGAAAGGGATTCAACTTGGTAAGAAGGATTCTCATTCATTCAAAACAAAGAAGCCACCCTTTCAGGCAGACTTCTTTATTTCAAGCTTCACTAATCCTTACTTCTTCACTTCGTAGCGATGAGATTGCCCATTTTTGTTGGTAAGAAGAACAATGTTATCGCAGGTTCCATCTCCATAGTCAACTGTAAGTTCACGGTCACCATGTTTGATTAGCTTAACTCCACTTACTGGAATGATAACTCCTTCGGCTCCACACGCTCTGCGGTAAATTAATCGTTCAAGAATTTCGATTGAATATCCACGTCCGTTGCGGAATGTGCCGCTTGCAGTACCATAGATAATTAAACGATCCAATAAATGATTTTCGTGGCGTTCATGTTCGCGTCTGCGATTTACTTCGCGCGTTGCTACGCGACCATCGGGCCAGGTAATTTTTCCACCCACTAGGGTTACATCTGAGACAACCAAGGTGTCAGAAGTGCTAACAATAGTAACTGTTCTTTCGCCTTCTAACTTAACTCCATTAATGGAGTAGTTCTCATAAGAAAAACTCCATGTTGAACCCGCATTGCGCCAGTCTCCGGTATGAGTTACTACAATGGCACCAGCGCGAACATTGCCACGAGGACCAGTACATCCGTCACCAAAATCAACTCTGAGACTTCCATTTGCTTTAGACCCAGTGCGAGTTAAAGTAGCACATATTAACCGTTCATCGGTGCTTACGCGCCCACCACTTAAATCCTGTTCGGTACTGGTGAAGGCTTCGCTTACGAGGTCGTCACTATCATCAAAGTAAGAATCTTCAACAGCATCTACACTGGCGTCTTCAATATCATCTGAAGAGAAGTCAGGAGTTGTGTCATCGTTGTTACACGATACCAGAAGCGTTAACGATAGGCCAATGAAGAGTATACTCAAATTACTTTTCATTGCCTGTAGCAAGTTTTTAAGGTGTGTTGTTTTCATAGTCTTGTTAAAGTTTGTTTTCAAGACTTAGAGGAGAACGACCGAGCGAAGTTTAAAACTGAAGCAAAGAAAAGTAAGAAACTTTCAACGTCAGCTAGTTGAAAGACCTGATTAGAGTAGCAATCATCATCAAGGTTTAATCGACAGATGAATATATTTTTGAAAGCGACTTTTGTTGACAAATTAAGGCGGGGCTACTAAAAATTCACCTGTCATCGCGGCCCTGCCTACCTTTTAGTCAGCCCCACGCCTAAATCTAATTGTCACGTTTTACTTTCTTCCGAACCCCCTTTCTTTTCTTCAACAAGTTCAATGGTATCTTCTTTATTGGTAAATAGCTCCCGGGTTTTTGGTGGAGCAATTCCTATTCCTGATAAGGCAAGTATAATCAACAGGATTAATCCTGCTACTCTAAGTATTTTTTTAACACGATCCATAAAAATGGAATTAGGACCCAGATGCTTTTAAAACATTGAATCATTAAATAATAAATTGATTGATCAGCTAACGCTGATGAGAGAGGATGTTGCTACGAAATGATGGTGTTGTCAGGTTGACCTGCTGTCTGACAGCGAATTATTTTGCAACATCACTACTTAAGATGAGTGAGAATCTTCTTCTTCGGATTGTGGAAGATTTCTGCAAGAATGAATAGAAGCGATTTGGTCTATAAAGATTCCGGGATTGTCTTTATACCTAATAAGTGCAAGTCGATTCTGATACAATTCAGAAAATAAATTTGAAAGTTGCGGGAATGTTGAGCGAACAAGTTTTCTGGACGCTCGTTCATTCGAATGATCATTCGCTTTTACTTCTTTCCTCGAAACAACCCATTCAGTTTGAACTTTGACAGGAGTTCTACTTAGTGTGGGATTTGAGTAGCCAGAAAAGAAACTTAGTATGAAAACAAGCATTACTCCCAGCCAGGATTTGTTTTGATTAATTGCTGAAAAGAATAAGTGTTTCATAGTCAGGATCAAAGATATATTTTTCTCACTTCATTTCCATAGGGCTTTACATCCATTACATTTGCCTTAAACGTTGAAACTTTGAACAGAATTCCATCCGCATTAGTTACCCGGCTGCCCTTAGTAGGAGCTGTGCTGCTTTGGTCTGGATTTCATGCTTGGATGTTGAATTATTATTTCGGTTTTAGTTGGCAGACAGCAACGTGGGATTCTTTTATTTTTAATTTAGTACTTGTAAGTGGCGGAGTCTTACTTGGATCATTGCTTACTTATTTTCCGCGCACGGGCATCTTTCAAATAACAATTGGACTCGCCTTGGCACTTTCTATTGCCTGTCAATGGCTCTCTGTTCAGGCAATTAGTTCGCTCATTGAGGAGGATAACTATCTTCAATTTCTTACAAAGTCCACGCCTATACGTTGGGCAATTGGATTTGTAATACTGGCAGCAACAGGAGTTAGTGCGATTTATTACACGCGATGGAAGGAAGCAATTGAGCAGCAAGCAAGAGAATCTGATTTAGCGGCAATCGCAAAAGATGCTGAATTGCAAAAGTTACAACTACAGTTGCAGCCGCATTTTTTATTTAATAGTCTCAATTCTATTAATGCCTTGATTTTGGTGAATCCGGATGAAGCCCGGAAAATGATTCAGGAACTTTCTGACTTTTTAAGATTGACAATTAAACGAGCAGATGAACCGTGGATTTCGCTTTCGCAGGAATTAGAATATTTGAAAACATATTTGGCGATTGAGAAGGTTCGGTTTGGTCACAGGCTAGATGTAATCTTAACGATCGAAGAGCCAAGCTATAACTGGAATATTCCAACCTTAGTGTTACAACCCCTTGTAGAGAATGCCATTAAATTTGGATTGTATGGAACAACCGGAAAAATTTCGATTGAACTGCGAGCTATTGTTCAGGAAGCTCAATTGAATATTGAAATCACAAATCCATTTGATTCAGATATGCAACCTTCCTCAGGAAGCGGCTTTGGATTGGCAGGATTGCAACGAAGGCTCTACTTACTTTATGCCAGAAATGATTTAGTAAAGACCCATGTTATGGAGAATACATTTAAAGTTAATCTTACTATTCCTGTCAAGCCATGATCAAAACCGTTTTGATAGATGATGAACCGTTGAGTCGTGAAATCATAAAGAGTTATTTAAAAAAATTCCCTGTTATTGATATAGTTGAAGAATGCAATGATGGTTTTGATGGGGTGAAGGCAATTCAGCAACATCAGCCGGAGTTGATCTTTTTGGATATACAGATGCCAAAAATAAATGGCTTTGAAATGCTGGAACTTATTCAACCGATGCCAGCAGTTATTTTCATTACTGCATTTGATGAATTTGCCTTAAAAGCATTTGAGGCCAATGCCATTGATTATTTGCTAAAGCCTGTTGCGGAAGAACGCTTTGAAAAAGCTATTCAAAAGTTTTTAGACTCACGATTGCCTTCAGGTCCAGCACCCACCGAAACACAAACGTCAGATCTTCTTGAAAAGATGGCGCAATCGCCAGCACAGAATAATAGGATCGTGGTTAAGACAGGAAGTAAAGTAAAAATCATTCCTATTCACGAAATTCACTATTTAGAAGCGGATGACGATTTTGTAAAAATCGTTACGGCAGAGGGCACATTCCTGAAAAACAAAACCATGACTTTTTATGAGCAAACTCTCGATGCACAGCAATTTGTTCGGGTACATCGTTCGTACATAATTCATATTAGTCAGATCACCAAGATCGAGCCATATCAGAAAGAAACGCACATGGCCATTCTTCGCAGTGGGCAGCAAGTTCCAATAAGTAAAACCGGTTATGGTAAACTTAAAATTATTTTAGGATTATAGTATGAAGTATCCAGATACTCTCAGGGTAGAGCTGTATGCTCAGTGCGTGATATTCGCTAACCAACGCATAGCAAATGCTCTACAAGCTTTGCGTGATGCGCAGGAAGCAGCTAACGGTGAGGAGAAGAGTAGTGCAGGAGATAAGTATGAAACAGGACGGGCAATGGCACATCTGGAACGAGAAAAGGCAGAGCAACAATTAGAAGAGGCGCACAAACTAATTGCAATGCTTAATAAAGTTAGTTCAGCTATCCTGAGTGACCGGATTAGTCTAGGAAGTGTTGTAATTACTAATGAAGGGAATTTTTATATAGCGATCAGTGCGGGAAAAATTTCAGTGGGCGAAATTGATTTTATTGCTTTGTCACCCGTTTCTCCTATAGGCACAATGTTATTGCATAAGAAGGCAGGAGAAAAGATACTTTTCAATAAACAATCTTTTGAGATTCTGGAGATTCTCTGAAGCAAATCTAAAATTCAATTAATTTTGCTTACATGATTAAGGCCTGGCTTCAAGCTTTTCGGTTACGCACGCTGCCTTTGGCATTGGCATGTATTGGTATGGCTGGTTTTCTAGCAGCCGCAGCAGGTCAATTTAATTTACTGCTTTTTGTTTTGTGTTGCCTTACTACCATTCTTCTGCAAATACTTTCTAATCTGGCTAACGACTATGGCGACTCTATTCACGGAGCTGATCATGCAGAACGTACCGGGCCAATGCGAGCTGTGCAGGCTGGAATAATTTCTGCTGCTCAAATGAAAAAAGCCGTTATCGTTTTTGTATTGTTAAGTTTATTTAGCGGTTTATCGCTCTTGTGGTTTTCGTTTGGATGGAATTGGAAAGCACTTGTATTATTTTTTGGTTTGGGTTTGTTGAGTATTGCAGCAGCCATTGGCTATACGGTAGGTAAAAAACCGTATGGTTATATTGGGTTAGGAGACATTTCTGTCTTAATGTTTTTTGGATTGGTAGGAGTGATGGGTTCCTATTATTTATTTACACACTCAGTTACCTGGATGGAATTATTACCCGCCATTAGCTGCGGTGTTTTTTCTATTGCGGTACTGAACATCAATAATATAAGAGATATAGAATCCGATCGTAGTGCTGGAAAATTTTCTATACCTGTAAGGATTGGAAAACCTAAAGCTGTAACATATCATTGGGTACTTCTAATTACAGGACTTATTTCAGCAACTGTTTATACAGTATTGCAGTATCAATCACCCTGGCAATTTCTTTTTTTTGCAACTATACCGTTGTTTATAAAAAACGGATTGTCAGTTCAAAATCGTCCTTCATCAGAGCTTGATCCCTTCTTAAAACAAATGGCGCTTTCAACGTTGCTGTTTGTTTTATTATTTGGGTTGGGATTGATTTTGTAATTATTGATCTCATCTCAGCGAAATCAGTGGGAATGATTATTTAATGCATGACAATTAAAATGGATATTCTGTGGATTGTTTTAGGTGGAGTTCTTTTGGTGATCGGATTGATCGGTTGCTTCCTCCCGATTTTACCAGGGCCACCAATTGCTTTTGTTGGATTATGGATTCAACAGCTAAAGGAGGAAATTCCCTTTTCGACAAAGTTTCTTTGGATTTGGGCTGGGATTGTAGTCGTGATTACCCTGATGGATTATTTGATACCCGTTTATGGAACAAAGAAAATGGGAGGTAGTAAATAATTTGGGGTTGCACCATAGGTTTGTTTGTTGCCCTTTGGATGGGCCCTATCGGAATTATTTTAGGACCATTTCTCGGGGCTTTTATTGGTGAGTTGTTGGCGAATCAAAATTCAGCGCAAGCGCTTAGAGCAGCGCTCGGTTCATTCATTGGGTTCCTTCTTTCAACAGGCATAAAACTAGTTGCCTGTCTTGTTATGGTTTGGTATTGGGTAGTTAGTTGGTAAAAAAATGCCTGAATTTCTTCAGGCATTTAAATGAAAATTTATGTTGTTCTACTGATCAGTGCCAATCATCATAAAAGCACCCCAATAAATAGGCTCAGGATATTCTACGCGTAATTCTTTCTTGGCATCGATGAAACTCTGCCGCATATTGCCTGTGTTTTGCCATTTTTTGTAAAAGTTCAAAATCAATTTTTGAGTAGCTTCATCATCCACCTTAAACATACTCATGATCAAGACCTTGGCGCCCGCTACAAGAAATGCCCGTTGCAATCCGTAAACACCTTCCCCGTTAGAAATCTCACCGAGTCCTGTTTCGCAAGCACTTAACACCACTAAGTCTGTTTGGTCAAGGTTCAAGCTCATCGCTTCGTAGGCGGTAAGGATTCCACTTTCTACATTATAATTGTATTTGGTTTTGTTTAATACATCACCCGCACCAGACAAGAGTAAACCAGTTTTAAGGAGCGGGTTTTCAGTGGCTGCCGCTTCACTTTCGGTTAGTTCTGCCAGATCATCTAAATTTTCTGTAGGTGTATAAAAACCGTGCGTGGCCAGGTGTAAAATTTTAGGACTGGAAAGTGCTTTCATTTCTTCTTCACTGGCAGCCTTGTCCTTAAACTCATCGGTTACCCAACCTTTTTGCTTCAATAGCATTTGCAATTCATCTACTTCTTTTTCAGTTCCCGGAAGTTGTGGGATATTTCTGTTTGTAGAAGCAGTTAAATAAAAGGTAGGATTGCCAAACATGGTGGCCGAATTAGTAGTAGATATTGATTTGGATTTGATTTTACGCAAGTACAGATCCTTTGTATTACTTACCATAACAATGTTTGAGTTGTCGATTATGTATTTTCCATCGGGTGTAGGGATAGCTTCCAGGTTAAGCTGGTTATACACGCCATCAGCAGATAAATAAATAGTAGCAGCCGTTCCAATCCCTTTTTGAATGGGCTCCCAGTAAACTTTATAGGAATTGTTATCGGGTATTCTTCCAATTATTGCATTTCTATAATAGCTAAAATAGCCCTTTTCCATTCTGGCACCATTTGCCATAACCACAGCCTTTGGTCGTGAGTTATCGCTCGTTACATACAACGCTACATAAATAATAGAGTCCGTAAAGGAATGATTAAAATAGCGATATCGAATCATTTCAACGGCCACGTCATTTTTTCCAATTGACTTTTGAACATCCTGATATTTTATTTTTTTGTTATCAAAACTCTGACCGAAGAGTTCGGATTTTAAACTGATATCTTTTTCAAGCTTTTCGACTTCAGCATTTAATGCATTGAGGTCAATTCCGTTTTCAGTTAATTGTTGCGTGCTCATGGAGAGGGCATTCGTTAGAAATTCTTTCTTTTCTACCCACAGATTGAAAGATGTTTTTAAGTTTTCATCCGTGCTTTTCAAAATCCGTTCACGGATTTTTAAGGAAGTGCTAAGAAGTAAGGCCTTTGTCAGTAATTGATAATCATACACCTTTCCGCTTAGGTCTTTGAAATCATCCAATTGGCTAAATGCTAAAGTGTTGTAAAACTCGAAATCGCCTTTGATGGTGTTCCAATATTTAGCCTTTTCGCGCTCACTTAAAGCTGGGAAGTATTGCTTAATAAATACATCATAATTGTTAAGTGCTTCTTCAATATTTCTTTTTGCCCGTTTAAAGTCTTTTTCCATGTAATAAACTTTCGCCTGTTTGGAAAGAATTTTCACATACTCAGGATGTGTTTTATTGAAATAGCTTTCGTAAATCTTTTTGGCTTGAGTATAAAAATCTTCAGCTCGTTTATAATTTTTAATTTGATAGTAAACATCTCCGGTTAGTGTGAATATATCTGCGGCATTGATGTTGGTTTTGGTTCCGGTTTTTGTTCTCCAAATGGCTTCCGCTTGAGTAAGAACACTAAAGGCCTCATTATACTTTTTTTGTGAGATATTAAGGATGGCAACATTTTTTAGAATTTCAGCATATTGAGGGTTATCAACACCCAATTTTTTACCCATTATTTCGCGCGCTTCAATCATAATTTTCTCCACCTCTGCCGGCTTATCACCTTTATGGAATTTTATAAGGGCGAGTTCCGAAAGAGACTTGGCAACCTCCACATGGTTTCTTCCAAATTGCTTTTCCTGACTTGCCAATGCTTTAAGAATCATTTCTTGTGCATTGTCATAATCGCCAATAGCATAGTCAATGTCTGCCAGCAATTTTTGGGTAGGCGCAGTCTTGGTAGACTTGTCTCCGTATACATTGGTAGCAATTTTATTTACCCGTTGCGCCACCTTTTCAGCTTCGGTATAATCTCCTTTGGCCAAGGCTAAATGTCCTTTGTCAACCAAGGGATCGATCAAGCGGATTGAGTTAGCTCCATACAGTTTTTCATATTCGGCAATTAAATCTGTGAGAATTTCATTTGTTTGAGAATAACGCCCCAATTGAATGAACAACGATGATAGTTCACGTGCCGTAGCCAGTTCATCAATACCTGTCATTTTTTTTGATCGGCTAATAATCCGCCCTGAGCGATCTAAGGCGTCTTCTGCTTCATCGAACTGGCCTTTTATTCCAAATAGCTTGGCTTGTGCTTCTATGGCATGTACCAAGTAAATCTTTTTGCTGTCATCGCGCCTAAAGCCTTCCAGTATTTTTAAGGCTTCCTTAATGTTTTCTTCTGATTTTTCATAAAGCCCTAGCTTTAGTTCAAGTTGTGCAACGCTTGTTATTTCTGCCGCGTACTGCCAATCCTCCTTGCCATATTTTAACCCGGCAACCAGCCTTGCTTTTTCAAGGGTTTGTGAGGCTTCGTTATATTTATCGGTGAGTTCGTAAAGAACAGCCATATGATTTAAAATCTCAAGGTGATCTTTGTGCCACGATTCGATCTCCTTAGAAACAATTTTGGTATAGCTATCTTCATAGGTTTTAGCAGCTTCCTGAAGTTTGTTGGTGTTATCCAGGTAGAAATTGGCAAGGTGTAGCCGCGCCAGATGAGTTTCGGGTGCATCCGCACCAAAGAGATTACTCTTTATATCGATTATATCATTGAGATATTTTTCGGCAGAAGTATAATTCTTTTTATAAAGAGCCAACCCATATAAGAAGTCACTCACGTTAGCCGTTACCATGTTATTGCGTGGTAACGAAGGAGTATTTGTTATCAGGTTATTGGCTTGATTTTCTAAGGTGCGGGTTTGTTCTTTATCTAACTTGGCATCAAACTCAACTGCCTTCAGGCGAACATTGTAAATACTTGTTGTTTTGAAATTTTTATTAATCATTTTCTCGTACTCGAGTTTTGTGTTCAGGTATCGAGCTGAGCTTTTTTCCTTTCTTAATTGTTTTAAATACTCTTCAAATATTGAAATACCCAGATAGTGAGAAGCGCTGTGCTTGATCTTCAAATTATTTAGAATGCGACTGTACTCCATATCCCTGGGAAGGGAACCTTCAAGTCCGTTTTCCACCAACCAGTTAGCCGCGAGATATTGATTTCTGACATAAGCGGTTGTTGACTCACCCATGTTTTTACTAATCCATCGGCTTGCATCGCCAAATTGTTTATCGGCATTGTTATAATCCCCCTGAAGTCTGTATGCGTTGGCTAGCAAAGTCATGTACCGTGCATAATCATTATATCGTTCAAAACGTTCTTCATCCGTTAGCTTGCGACTGGTGAGGTTGCCTTTTGCATCCACGAACGTATCTTGTTTTACTGCCTTACCAATAAAATATTTCTCTTGTTCTTTTAAAATTTCAATAGCTTCGGTGAAATACCCTTGGCCCGTCATAGCCTCGGCTAACGCCAGGTTGTAGCGACCTTTTACGGCATCCTTCATAAACCCACCCCCTTCAAGAACCTTCTGTGCTTCGGCTAGATGTTCTCGAGCCACCCTAAAAGATCCGTTTAGGTTATGTTGCTCAGCAGCCTCCACTAAGATCAAACCATGCTTTTGACTATTTTCCTGATTAATGGTTTTGCTATTAGCAATCGCTAAGGAAAGATTTGACTCGAAGTCGCTGATGTATCCCGAAGCAAGGTCATTTTTTGCCAATCGCATGTAATAGGTAGGCGTGTAAACATTCTGCTGCCCTAATTTTTTAAATGCCTTCTTTTTAAACTTTGCTAATGTGCTAATCGCTTTTGAATAATTACCGGCCTCGTAGTACCCTTCTTCTTTTTTAAGGGCTTTATCGTACTTTTTCTGTGCCCAAATAGAAGTAGAGCTTGCCAGAAACAGTAAAATCAACAAAATGTAAGATCGCTTCATATCCATAAAATTTTCCAAATTAAAAGTACGCATTTCTTTTGGCCGAAGCCAGATAAAAACATTTGTATTCGATGTTGAGGATCGCAGGGAGATTATTCAGCCATCAACTTTTCTAAAATTTCTCTGGCTGATGTGGATACGGGCGTACCAGGACCAAAAATTCCTATTACACCAGCACTTCGAAGAAAATCATAATCTTTTGGTGGGATGACTCCACCTGCAACCACTTTAATATCCGGTCGGCCAATTTTTTTTAATGCTTCAATAAGTTGTGGTACTAACGTTTTGTGTCCGGCTGCCAGACTAGATGCTCCAATTACATGTACATCATTTTCGGTAGCTTGTTTAGCAACTTCTTCAGGGGTTTGAAATAACGGACCTATATCAACATCAAAACCCAGATCAGCAAAACCGGTTGCAATCACTTTAGCACCACGATCGTGACCGTCTTGTCCCATCTTGGCAATGAGTATGCGCGGCCTGCGCCCATCCAACTCAGCAAAACGATCGGAGAGTGCACGAACTTCTTCAACCTCTTTTTGATTCTTCATTTCACCCGAATATACGCCTGAAATAGATTTTATGGTTGCTTTATAGCGACCAAAAGATTTTTCTAACGCTAATGAAATTTCGCCCAAGGTTGCACGATGCCTTGCAGCCACTATGGCAAGTTCTAATAAATTTCCATCGCCCAATGCTGCTAGTTCTAATGCAAGCAACGCATTGTCAACTTCCGTTTGATTGCGTTCCTTTTTGAGTTTGTTAAGTTTTTCAATTTGTTCATCACGCACAGCCGTGTTATCAACTTCTAAAAGTTCTATATCAGAAACTTCATCGGTTTGATACTGATTCACTCCAACAATTACATCAATGCCCGAATCAATGCGTGCCTGCTTGGCAGCGGCAGCTTCTTCAATTCTCATTTTTGGGATTCCACTTTCAATCGCACGTGTCATTCCACCTAATCTTTCAACTTCTTCAATAAGTTCCCATGCTTTCTTTACTAGCTCTTCCGTTAAGTACTCTACATAGTAAGAGCCGCCTAGTGGATCAACAACTTCAGTAACTCCCGTTTCTTTTTGCAGATAAAGTTGTGTGTTGCGGGCAATGCGTGCCGAAAAATCGGTTGGCAATGCAATAGCTTCATCTAATGAATTGGTATGTAACGATTGAGTGCCACCCAACACCGCAGCCAATGCTTCAATGGTTGTGCGTGTTACGTTGTTATACGGATCTTGTGCAGTTAAACTCCAGCCCGAAGTTTGGCAATGCGTGCGCAATGCCATCGACTTAGGATTTGTGGGTTGAAATTGTTGAACCAACTTTGCCCATAGTAGCCTACCCGCCCGCATCTTAGCGACTTCCATGAAAAAATTCATCCCAATACCCCAGAAGAATGAAAGTCGTGGGGCAAAATCATCAATGAGAATTCCTGCCTTTAGACCAGCACGAATATATTCCAAGCCATCGGCCAACGTATACGCCAATTCGATATGAGCTGGTGCGCCTGCTTCATGCATGTGATAGCCACTGATGCTGATGCTGTTGAATCTAGGCATGTGTTTAGAGCAATACGAAAAGATATCGGACACAATGCGCATGGAAGGAGCAGGTGGATATATATAGGTGTTGCGTACCATGAACTCTTTCAAAATATCATTTTGGATAGTTCCATTAAGTTGATGGGGTTTAACGCCTTGCTCTTCTGCTGCTACTATAAAAAATGCCATGATGGGAAGCACAGCTCCGTTCATTGTCATCGACACCGACATTTTATCTAACGGAATCTGGTCAAACAAAATCTTCATGTCCAACACAGAATCAATTGCAACACCCGCTTTGCCAACATCGCCAGTTACCCGCGCGTGATCCGAATCATAGCCACGATGCGTTGCCAGATCAAATGCGACCGACAATCCTTTTTGTCCTGCTGCCAAATTACGTCTATAGAATTCATTCGATTCACGCGCTGTTGAGAATCCGGCATATTGTCGGATGGTCCAGGGACGCACGGTGTACATCGTGGCATATGGCCCACGCAAATAGGGTGGAGTTCCTGCTGAAAAATTTTTAATTGAATTATTTTCTAAATCTTCTTTAGAAAACGTTGGTTTAATTTCAATTTTTTCGGACGAAAGCCATGAAGTATGTTTACCCGATGGAGCGGCCGGCTTAAATTGATTAAATTTTATGGTAGAAAAGTCTGGCTTCATGGTTTCATCTTGATTTGAAATTTTTGCCAGGCTTTTTCGGATAGCGCAGTTATCAATGAATCTAAATAATAAGATCCAGCAGTTGGGTCGGCAACTTTTGATAGATAGGATTCCTCTCGCAAAATAGAGGAAACATTGAGTGCGATACGATTTTCCGTTTGATCAGTACCTTCAGGTTCAATTGTTAAACTGTCACAACCACCGGCAATAGAACTCAAGGCAGCCAACGTGGATTTAATCATATTGCCATGTGGCTGAAATGCCTCTTTAGTCCACACAGTTGATTTGGCATGGATATGAAGGGGATTCATTTCAGTAACTCCATACGCCCCTTGAATCTGATACCAAAGATTTCGCAAGACCTTAAGCTTGGCGATTTCTAAAAATAAATCGGTGCCAACGGAAAGGGAGAACGCAAATTGATTGAGAACTTGTTTAACCAGATGTTGATCTGAAATCGATTCAATAAAGTGTGCGGCTTTTTCTAGACCGAACACAATTTCGTCTTCTGCATTTTCCAGAGTTGGGATAGACAATCCAAACGGGGAAAAATTTTGTGAACTTGATTTTAATTGCTCAATATCAAGACTGGGCAAATCCTCCCAGAATAAACATCCCGCAAGGAGTTTATAGTTGTTTCTCTTCTCGGCCCATGAATTGAAATCTAGTGCATTTTGAGCATGGTCTTTATGAATTGAAAATGAAAGCGTGCAAAATTCTGGTTTAATCTTATCTAAAAGGATATCAAATTGAAGATTCGCTTTAACAGGTTCAAATAAAATTCCATCGGCACCCGATTGAAGACAGGCAAGAGCGTCTTCATTGGCTTTTTTTTCATCTTCAACCCGAATTAAAGGTGTGTTCATCCAACAGCGGGCTCCATAATAGGGATTAATAGCGGGTAATTGCTGAAAACCTTCTAATTGCGAAGCTGTTGAAGGATCATAGTAAGGTTTAATTTTTACTGAACCTTTACTGCGACTTAATTTTTCCAAGGGATCATCCTCTCCTAACTCGATTCGAGCGGCTTCAAGCCAATTGGTGAGTGATGATATTGGAAAATTAAAATCTGGGTCTTTTTCGGTCATGAATTCGATTGAAATCCGCTGGTCAAGTTGAAGTTTAGTACTGAGGAAAGCAAAATTTTTATGATTTTACTCTAAATCATTACGCCAAAAAATTCAATAAAAGCAAGGCGAATTTTTGTTTTTTTGTTCTTTATAATTTTTACATCTTTGTCACCCGCCTCAAAAATAATTGAGGCTTTTTCGTCTACACGCAAGCTAAAAATAAATGGTAGTTGACTGCGCAACTGTATGGAGTGATTGTCTCGAAGTAATTCGCAAGGAAGTTGATGATCAAAATTTCAATACATGGTTTAAGCCGATAAATCCTTTAAAGAATGATGGTGATGTTCTTACGATTCAGGTGCCTTCACAATTTTTTTACGAATGGCTTGAAGAGCATTATGTGCCTGTATTAAAAAGAGCCATTCATGAAGTATTAGGGCCTGAAGGAAGATTGGAATACTCTGTTGTAGTAGATAGTGGCAATCAAAAAAATCCACCGTTGATGGTAAATTACCCCAACGGAAATGGAATGAAGCGCAATCACATGCAGGCCGCGAATGGCAATGGCATGCATGAAGATTATTCACCGTTTAGTTTTAAAGCACTCAACCCGCAAACGGTAAATTCAAGATTAAACCCGTCCTACACGTTCGATAATTTTGTTGAAGGTGATTGTAACCGCTTAGCGCGGTCGGCCGGTGTGGCCGTTGCGAAGAAGCCTGGTACCACTTCCTTCAATCCCTTAATGCTCTATGGAGGTGTAGGTGTTGGTAAAACACACCTGGTTCAAGCCATTGGTAATGAAATAAAAAAGAATCTTCCTGAAAAGATTGTTTTGTATGTAGATCAAAATGATTTCACCAGCCAGTTTTTGAACGCACTGCAAAATCATAAAATACAAGAGTTTCAGAATTATTACCTGCAGGTAGATTTACTCATTCTGGATGATGTTCAGTTTTTGGCGGGTCGTGAAAAAACACAGGAAATGTTTTTCCACATCTTCAACCAACTTCATCAGTCAGGTAAACAAATTATTATGACAAGCGATTGCCCTCCGCGCGATCTGAAAGGGTTTCAGGAGCGATTGCTTTCGCGCTTCAAATGGGGGCTCACTGCCGATTTGCAAGAGCCTGATTTCGAAACCAAGCTTGCCATCATTCATAACAAAATGCAATCGGATGGAATTGAGATTCCAACCGAAGTTGCAGAATACTTAGCATACAGCGTAGACACCAACTTGCGCGATATGGAAGGGGTATTGAACTCATTACTTTTCCATGCTACGTTGTTGAAAAAGGAAATTGATCTGGAACTCGCTAAGGAGGTTTTGAAAAACATCGTAAAGGAGATTCAATCAGATGTAAGTGTAGATTTTATTCAGAAGACGGTTGCTGATTATTTCAAGGTGAGCCTTGAACAAATGAAGAGCAAAGTGAAGAAGCGTGAAATCGTGATTCCACGCCAGGTAGCTATGTACTTTTGCAAGCGATATACCCAGCTTACGTTAGCTTTAATAGGTGGAAATTTTGGTGGCCGCGATCATAGCACAGTGATCCACGCATTGGAATCAGTTGAAGACATGATGAAAACCGATGCTAACTTCAAAAACAGTGTAGACGACTTGACAAAAAAATTCAAGTCGCGTATGACGGGTAGTTAAGCCTATTCCTTTTTCTTATTGGAGGTAGAATGACAACTGAGTCTGTTGTTTGTTTCCATTTAACCCGTACAGATACACACGACCTTTATACGATGTGAAGAATTCAATTACATCTTCAGGATTCTTTACTTGCTTTCTATTGATTTGAATGATAGTATAATTCTCTGGTAGTCCCATTTGTTTGAATAAGCCATTCTGAATTTTAAACACTTTTACACCGTAATCCACGGCCTCTAGATTTGCACCCAACACATCGTTGCTATAAATTTTTCTTTTGATCAAACTAACATCTCCATTTTTGTTTAACAAAGTAAGGGATGCCGTGTTTGATTTGTTGTTGCGCTGATACGTTACTGTAATTTTGTCACCGGGATAGCGATAACTTAATTCTTCTTCGAATGCGCTCTCACTATCAATTTCTTGATTATTTATTTTGGTAATGATGTCGCCTTCTTGCAAACCAGCATTATCTGCTGCGCCCTTGCGATCTACTTTGCCAACGAGCACTCCTCTGAATTCTTTCACATCAGCATTCAGTCCATATTTTTTTGCATTCAGGTAATCATACTCAATTACGTTACCACCAAACAATGCCTTTTGAGGTGTGCCATATTTAATCAAATCGTCTACCGATTTTCGAACAATATCAACGGGCACAGCAAACGCATAACCAGTATAAGAACCCGTGCGCGATAAGATGGCAGTATTAATGCCCACTAACTCTCCACTTTTATTTACAAGCGCACCGCCACTGTTTCCAGGATTAATAGCTGCATCGGTTTGGATAAAGGATTCCAATGGGAAGCGATCATCTACAATATTTATTTTACGACCTTTCGCACTTACTATCCCAACGGTTACAGTTGATGAAAGAGAGAATGGATTACCAACGGCAACCACCCATTCGCCAACCTGCAACGAGCGTGAGCTTCCAATTGTAATAGCGGGTAAATTGCTTTCCTTAATCTTTAACACAGCCAGGTCTGTTGAAGGATCAGTTCCTATTAGTTCGGCTTCGTACGATTTTTTATTATATAAAACTTGAATTTTTTCTGCATTTTCAATTACGTGATTGTTGGTTACAATATACCCATCCGAACTAAAGATTACCCCCGAGCCACTGCTTACCTGAGTTTGTGAACCACCGCCACCAAACAAAAGATCCCAGGGAGAATAGGAGACATTACTTTGAGAAAGACTATTGATATAAACTACGCTGGGTGTGGCTTTAGAAGCCGCCAAACTGAAGTCAACAGTTTCTATTGCATTTACTACTGAACTTGGCTGAATGATATTGGGTCGGTAGATTTCGGAGGGCTTATAATCAGAGACTAACACGTTGTCTTTTTTTTGGCGATTTTCTTTTTCAGTTTGGTACGAAAAGAATGCAAACGCGCCTGCCAATCCAGACATAAAACCAACAATCACAATTTTCCAGAAATTCATAATACCTAATTTTAGTAGTCGAACGATCGAAACCTTCAGATGTTTTCTCGTAAGGAAAAGTTCTTGGAATTAGGCAAAAACTGTCCCAAAAGATCAAGTCGGAAGTTTTGTCACCCTGATACCTTTTAGGTTGCAGCCTGTATTGGTTACCCTTACTTTTGCAGCCTATGGGAATACGTGCCGTACTTGCCAGGCCATTTGCAGCCTACATTGCTAGTCAAACCAGGGATTGGTCAATGCAGCCAGTTCAATCTCAGAATAAGGTATTTGGCCATCTGATTGAAGGTGGAGCAGGAACTTTGTTTGGAAAGGATCATGGCTTTGCGTCCATAAAAAGTTATGTAGAATTTAAAAAGCAAGTTCCCATCCGCGACTATGAAGACTTAAAACCATATGTTGAAAAAGTTGTAAAGGGTGAGTCTGATATTTTATGGAAAGGCAAGCCGGCTTATTTCGCAAAAACTTCGGGCACCACTTCGGGCACTAAATACATTCCTATTACAAAAGAGTCGATCCCAAATCATATCAACAGTGCTCGTAATGCTTTGTTGAGTTATGTACATGAAACTGGTAACGCTACTTTTTTAGATGGTGGTTTAATTTTTCTTTCTGGAAGCCCTGAATTGGATAAGAAGGCAGGAATAAATACCGGTCGCCTTTCGGGAATTGTAAATCACCACGTTCCTGGTTATTTGCGCACCAATCAAAAACCAAGCTATAGCACTAATTGTATAGAGGATTGGGAGGAGAAATTAGATAGAATTATTGACGAGACGATCAATGTAAATATGACCTTGATCTCAGGCATTCCGCCCTGGGTGCAAATGTACTTTGATCGCATTCAAGCGCGAACAGGTAAGAAGATTAAAGATGTGTTCCCTGATTTCTCCATGTTCGTATATGGAGGCGTAAACTTCGAACCTTATCGCGCCAAGCTTTTTGAAACGATTGGAAAAAAAGTTGATTCCATTGAAACCTACCCGGCCTCAGAGGGTTTCATTGCTTATCAGGATTCGCAGCGAGCCGAAGGACTATTATTACTATTGAACTCAGGAATATTTTTTGAATTTATTCCTACCGAAGAATACTTTAACGAAAATCCACGCAGGCTTTCAATTGAAGAAGTTGAACTGGGAAAAAATTATGCTGTAATCATTAACAGCAATGCCGGCTTGTGGGGTTATTCTATTGGTGATACTGTAAAGTTTGTTTCGAAAGATCCTTATCGCATTATTGTGAGCGGTCGAATTAAGCATTTCATTTCTGCCTTTGGTGAACATGTTATTGGCGAAGAGGTTGAGAAGGCTATGAAATTCACCACTGAGAAATTTCCAGAAGTTGAATTAGTGGAGTTTACAGTTGCACCCAATGTAGCACCTAATGAAGGCATGCCACACCACGAATGGCTCATTGAGTTTGCAAATCCGCCAGGCGATGTGAACGCTTTTGCATTGGAATTAGATAATCAATTGCGAAGTTTAAATGTGTATTACGATGATTTGATAACGGGAAACATCTTACGTACACTCAAAATAACTTCTTTACAAAAAAATGGTTTCATTAAGTATATGAAATCGCTGGGAAAGTTAGGTGGTCAGAACAAGGTGCCCCGCCTTTCAAATGATAGAAAAATTGCAGAAGCGTTGCAGGTATATTCAGTTTAGTGCAGACAATGATTACTCCCTGCTTAACTATTCTAATGCCTGCTTATAATGTAGCTCCGTATTTAACTGAAGCTGTGGATAGTTTGCTTAATCAAACCTTTGAAGAATTTGAACTGTGGATTATTGATGACGGCTCAACGGACACCACACGGGATGTGATAAAGTCGTTTTTAGATACAAGGATAAAGGGATTTTTCAGCGATGAAAATAGGGGTATTGTAATTGTTGTAAATGAATTTGTTAAAAAGATAAACTCTGAATTTTTTACTGTAACAGGTGCCGATGACATTTCACATCCTAAGCGATTGCAGTTACAAATTGAGCTTTTAAGAAATGACCAGGAACTAATGATGTGCGGTACTTCCTATGCTGCTGTTACTGAAAAAGGTTTTATGTTTCGTGAGCTACGTTTACCAACCGATTATATTGAGGTGTATAAGAAAATGCCACTCCAGTGTCAGTTTTTAGGAGGAACAACCATTATGCGTAGTAGCTTGATTGATGATTTTCCTGAATTTTATCGATTATATTTTAAAGATAACATTGCCGATTCTGATTTAGCATCACGCATAGTCGATCGTTTTAAAGCTATTAATCTTGCACCTTCCTTGTATTATTATCGAATTGTAAGAACCTCGCTATCGCGAAAGAACGTTACAGTTCGTTTCCTTAATTTATACAAAGTTGTTGCGCTTCTTAGTGCACAGCGAAGAAGCTCAGGAGAAGACAGTTTGATGAAAAGCGAACCCGAAAAAGTTGATAAATTTCTTGTGGAGATTTCAAAGGAATATATGGATGATCCTTCGTTTGTATTCAGGCACACGGCATTCACCCATCTATATTGGAAAGTATTGGATGGAGCCTGGCGCAATGCGTTTAATGCACTCCAAACGAATCCCTTTCATGGTAAGAATTATTTTTTATTCGTTTACCTTGCTGTGAAAAGTGGCTATTATTTTTTCTCTGACAGATTTTTTAGGATGCATTATACAGAACATTTCAGTAAACCTCTTTCAGTATCATGACAGATAGAAAAAGAGCAATCGCGATACTTGGCTCCACAGGTTCTATCGGTACACAAGCCTTGGAAGTAATAGACCAACATCCAGATGATTTTGAAGTTGAAGTGCTAACCGCCCAGAATAATGCTACTCTCCTGATTGAACAAGCTAAGAAGTTTAATCCCAATGCAGTGGTAATTGGAAAGGAAGATTTATACAATGAGGTGAAAGATGCGTTGTTACCATTAGGCATTAAAGTATTTGCCGGTGAGAATGCATTAGCAACAATCGTTGAGATGGATACCATTGATTTGGTGATAACGGCCTTGGTTGGATACTCAGGGTTAAAACCAACGATGCGTGCCATTCAAGCAGGGAAACATATTGCTCTTGCTAATAAGGAGACATTGGTAGTGGGAGGTGAGTTAATTACGCGGTTGGCAAAGGAGAAAGGTGTAAATATTTATCCTATCGATTCTGAGCATTCAGCCATTTTTCAATGTATGGTAGGTGAGTTTCACAATCCCATTGAAAAAATAATCCTCACAGCTTCAGGTGGCCCCTTTCGGGGAATGAAAAAGAATGATCTTGCCAAGGTGACCAAAGCGCAAGCACTTAAGCATCCTAACTGGACAATGGGGGCAAAAGTAACAATCGATTCGGCTTCATTAATGAATAAAGGGTTAGAGGTTATTGAAGCAAAATGGCTTTTTGGTTTGAAAGCAGAGCAAGTGGAGGTGGTGGTGCATCCGCAATCCATCATTCACTCCATGGTGCAGTTTGAAGACGGATCAATAAAAGCACAACTTGGCTTGCCCGATATGCGTTTACCCATTCAATTTGCAATGAGCTATCCACAGCGCTTAAAAAGCAGTTTTCCACGTTTTGACTTTACCAATTATCCAGCCTTCACCTTTGAGAAGCCCGATACGGAAACTTTTCGTAATCTTGCGCTCGCGTTTGAGGCATTGAGTAGGGGCGGAAATATGCCTTGTGTGCTAAATGCAGCGAACGAGGTAGCTGTGGAGGAATTTTTGAAAGATCGGGTCGGATTTCTGCAGATGTCGGAAATTGTGGAACAATGTTTAGCTAAAATGGATTATATCGCTAGTCCGGAACTTGAGGACTATGTGAATACAGATAAAGAGACAAGAATTAAAGCAAAAGAACTGATTTACTGATGGAAGGAATGATAATGACGGCCCAGCTGCTGCTGAGCCTTTCAATTTTAATAGCAGTACACGAGTGGGGTCATTATATAACGGCTCGCATGTTCAATATTCGGGTGGAGAAGTTTTATCTCTTCTTCGACTTTCTGTTCCCGATGGCTAATGTATTAAACTTTTCTTTATTGAAATATAAGAAAGGAGATACCGAGTTTGGTATTGGTTGGTTTCCACTAGGTGGGTATGTAAAAATTGCCGGCATGGTGGATGAGAGCATGGATAAGGAGCAGTTAAAAGCTGAACCTCAACCGTGGGAGTTTCGCGCTAAGCCAGCCTGGCAACGCTTGATTGTGATGCTTGGGGGTATTATAGTAAACGTGATAGTGGGTATTCTCATTTTTATTGGCATAACATTTTGGTTGGGGGATCAGTATATTTTGAATGACTATGTAAACAAGCATGGTGGTGTGCAGGCGATGGAACTTGCCGAGCAAATTGGAATAAAGACAGGCGATCAAATCATTAAGATAAATGGCAATGATGTTACCTATTTTGATGATGTAGCTAAACCCGATGTATTGTTGTCGCACAATTCAGCATACACCGTGTTGCGCGATGGTCAGGAGGTAGAAATTCCAATCCCAACCGATTTTATCGAACAGTTTGATAAGAAGGGATCAATATTTCGCTTTGTACTTCCAAGAAGATTACCGGTGATTGATGAGGTTACCCCGAACACAATTGCAGCCCGCATTGGTCTTCAAAAAGGAGATCGTATCGTAGAAGTTCAGAATAAACCTATAACCTATTATGATGAATTGAGAGAAGCCCTTACCAGTTTCTCTGGCGATTCCTTACAATTTGGTGTTAAACGTGGTGAACAAGTTCTTCACTATACCGAGTATTTTAAGGGTGCAGAGGGAATAGGGTTTGCGATTCCTATGGAAATTGTACCTACAGAAGGTCAAGCTACAGTAGAGTATTCACTTGGGGAGTCTATGTTGTTAGGTCCTGGCCGCGCGTTTAATGTAATCATCGTTCAGATTAAAGCTTTCAGGAAAATTTTCTCAGGAGAACTTTCACTACGAAAATCAATATCCAGCCCAATTGGTATTGCCCAGGCATACGGTGGAAAATGGGACTGGGAACGCTTTTGGCAAATGACTGGCTTACTTTCTATGGTGCTGGCGTTTATGAATCTGCTGCCTATTCCTGCATTGGACGGTGGTTATGTAATGTTCTTACTTTACGAAATGATTAGCGGTCGTGAACCTTCTGAGAAATTCTTTGAGAATTCAATCAAAGTTGGAATGGCCATATTATTAGTGATTATGGTATTCGCTTTTTCGAACGACATCATCAAAGTCTTTTCGAATTAGAGAGAATTCTTAACCGCTAAGTCGCAAGGGCTAAGAAAAAGTTTATCATTCTTTAGATTATTGGAGCAAATGATGTTTGCGCCTTTGTGTCTTTGCGGTTAACAACCTCCTTCCAATTTCACCCTTATAAAACTCCGGTTTCACCGACTTTTGATGGTGGATAGCCTATTAGGCCTCTTTATGCAGCCATTTACCCCGTTACTTTGGGTAAACAAACACAACGCATTATGAGCAATGACAAGAAAAAGATGAGCAGCAGCTTTTGGGTGGGTGCCATCATCCTGACCATCGGTGGGTTTTTATTACTTGACCGTGCCGATCTATTTTACTTTCCACACTGGCTTTTTTCATGGAAGACCATGTTGATAGCATTGGGATTAATCATTGGTATAAATAAAGGGTTCGAAGGTATAGGGTGGTTAGTTATGATTTTAATCGGATCATTTTTTCTGATTGATGATATCCCAGGGTTTCCTTACGACATTGATCGTTATGCATTTCCTGTTGGAGTTATCATCGTGGGTGTATTCATTGTAGCCCGATCCGTATTTGGTTCAACTTCGCGCGAAGCAAAAAAGGCACGCTGGGGTGATGGCGTGATCACGTCAGATGAAGGTGGTGAGGATTACTTCGATCTTACCACAGTGTTTGGAGGTAACAAGCGAAAAGTGTTTTCTAAAAACTTTAAAGGTGGAGAAACAACCTGTGTATTTGGTGGTGCCGATATTGATTTATCACAAGCCGATATAAATGGTACGGTGGTGATTGATATTGTTCAGCTCTTTGGTGGTGTAAAGTTGGTGATTCCATCCAACTGGGAATTAAAATCTGATGTAACAGCCATATTGGGTGGGGTTGATGATAAGCGAAGTGCCCCACAAGCCTATAGCTCAAACAAGAAATTGATCCTTACCGGGTTTGTAATGTTCGGAGGGGTTGATATCAAAAGTTATAATTAGTCAATAGTCCATGGTCGATAGTCTTCCAATGGACTATTGACTATGGACATTATCTTAAAAGGTCGCAAGATAAAATTGAACATATGAACTGGTATCTCGTAAAATTAGTTTTTCAAGTGCTGAGTGGCGATGGAGTACATTCCCCTCAGTTTGATGAACAGGTACGACTGATACGTGCCGATGAAGTTAATTGGGCCTATGAAAAAGCAACGGTTATTGGTTGGCTTGAGCAGCGTTGTTTCCTAAATAGCAAAGTCGAGAAAGTAGAATGGAGGTTTATTGATGTAGCGGAAATTCATCAGGTTGATAATCCGGAAGACGGAGTACTACTTTGCTCGATGACGGAAGAACCTGAAGATGCACACGCTCACATTCAAATGATCAAAGAAAAAGCTCAAAAGTCTTTGCATATTTCACTAAGCAAAGAAAGGGCTGACTCCCTGGCTTGAGCATAAAAGAAAACGGGGAAAGATCAATTACTTGACTTTCCCCGTCTTGTTATGCAACAACCGTAGTTGCAGCGCAACGCTAAACTGCCTTTTATTCCAGCAAAACGCACTTCAATTACTTCACAATAACTGCCCTACGTTTCTTGACTCGCCATACTTTCCTAAGAAAGTTCAACGTTGGCAATACCAACCCACCCCGCTTTTTTGTAATCATCTTCCGTGGAAAATAATTCTTTGTTTTTCGGTGCGGGTTAATCACCCGAATAAAAAATCAACTTAGTGATATGAAAGTAGTTGACAGATATGTTTCAACAAAAAATATTAATAAAAAGAATTGAACAACTTATCAACCGAATTGTCCACATTTTGTATTCAGTGAAGTTTTAAATTCAAGGTGAATTCTGTAATTTTAGGATGATTACATCGATCAACCGTTTGATATTTAAAACTTTAACTAATGAAAAAAATACTTGTTCCAACCGACTTTTCTAAGATTTCTGTTTCTGCACTTGAAGTTGCTGTAGAGATTGCCAAGAAGGCAAATTCTGAAATCACCCTACTGCATGTTGTGGAGGCGATAACCGAGGGTTCTTATTCTGTTACAGGAGAATGGCGCACTTCGGAAAATTGGGAAGACAAATTGTTTACCATCAAACTTCTGGAGAAATCCAAGGCACAATTAGAAAAGCTCGTACTTGATCCACGTTTTTCAGCAGTAAAAGTGAATGGGGAGTTACGTTTAGGAAATGCTTTTCATGGAATGCGTACAATTATTACTGAACAGAAAGTTGATTTGGTGGTGATGGGAACATCCGGAAAAACCAAGTTAGAGGAAATGGTAATTGGTAGTAATACGGAGCGCGTAGTACGACATGCAAAATGTCCTGTATTAAGTATTCATAAAAAACCTTCAAAAGTTAATTTTAAGAATATCGTATATGCCACGGCCATGCATAAGGATGAGGAGATTTTCTCTCGCATGATTAAAAAGACCCAAGAGTTATATAATTCAAAAATACATTTAGTTCGCATTAATACCCCAGGAGATTTTCAACGGGATTATGTGGTTAAAAACTACATGGAAAAATTTGCCAAGAAGTTAGGACTAAAGAATTATACCACCAACATCTTCAACGACCTTACGGAAGAGGATGGAATTATTTACTTCGCGGAAAGTATTGATGCGGATTTGATTGCTATGGCTACTCATGGCCGAACTGGATTTGCGCATGTAATGGCTGGCAGCATTGCCGAAGACGTTGTAGGACATGCTAAACGACCAGTACTAACTTTTGTGGTTAAGCGTTAATCGTATATAAATCAGATTATTCAGCCTCCTGAATTTCGGGAGGCTTTGTTTTTTTAACTTTATTGACTTAAAAAGGATTAAAGTCGTGAAGAATTACTATTTCATATTGGGCCTTACCACCACTGCGCAGGAATATGAAATAAAGCAAGCCTATCGTAAGTTGGCTTTGCAATTCCATCCCGATAGAAATCCCTCCAAAGAAGCAGCAGCCATTTTTATTGAGATAAATGAGGCGTATGAGATTTTAAGTGATCCACAAAAAAAGTTTCAATACGATCAATTGCTACTCGGGTCAAGCAATCCAATTCCTCATCGCGATCCACGTTATCGGCCTCGGCCACCTGGCTCGTATTCAAGTACTTCCAAAAAGAGGGAGATTCTGGAATTTATGCAGGCAAATTTAGCCTATGCGCTTACGGCTTCGCGCATTGCCTTGCTATTTTCGGCAGTGTTAATTGCTGACTATACGTTGCCTCCAGAAAAGACAAAACGGGAGGTAATTAATCTTGATTTGAAACGTGAATTACGAGGAGATCGCACAATTCAGTTGCAACTGGAAGATGGAGAAACAGTAAACCTCAATCCAAAAACTGCTCTCGAATTCCGGCAAGGATCACAGATTACCATTTACACTTCAAAGATTTTTTCTGTGCCCATGATTTTGGAAAATGAACGAACGCATTTTAAAACAAAAGTTTTGTTATCCATCTATGGAAATTTTTCATTTGTACCATTGGTGTTGCTGATTACTTCGTTATTGGGAACGTTTTATTGGAAGGGTACGGAGTTTAGATTTAATTTAGGAGTGGTTAATTTTTTTCTGGTTCTATTAAGTTTCTTTTTTCTAAAGATTCATAATTTTTAAAACGATGAGCAAAAAAAATGATTGGAAATTGAGAGAAGGAGTGGTGTATTCAACTAGTGAGGAATTTGCGTACCAGCATAAACAAGATGAGGAGGCTGAGACATTGGCACCTGCAAAACAAAGTCTGCGAGTAATGATGGACAATTCAGGCCGGGCTGGAAAGCAGGTAACATTAGTTACAGGATTTGTGGGTACACATTCCGATCTGGAGGCTCTTACAAAATTACTGAAGACTAAATGTGGTGTAGGAGGCTCTGCCAAAAATGGGGAGATCCTTATTCAAGGAGATGTACGTGATAAAGTGCTGGCTATATTAACGAAAGAGGGATATAAAACACGAAAGATTTAATACACTCGTCTAAAATATCCACGTTCCATTAAACTTTTCAGGCTGGGCGTGGGTTGTATTTGTATATTTGTTCTCTTTATAAACTAAACAAAATAATAATTATGGCCTTTACACTTCCTGCGCTTCCTTATGTATTCAATGCATTGGAGCCTCATATCGATGCCCGCACAATGGAAATTCACCATGGCAAACATCACAACGCATATGTTACTAATTTAAATAATGCCGTAGCCGGTAAACCAGAGGAAAATCTTAGCATTGAAGAAATATGCAAGAATATTTCCAAGTACCCGGTGGCTGTTCGCAACAATGGTGGTGGACATTATAATCACTCGTTGTTTTGGACAAGCATGGCAGCTAATGCGGGTGGTGCACCAACGGGTGCCTTAGCTGATGCAATCAATGCTGCTTTCGGAACGTTTGATGAATTTAAAACAAAATTTAATGCAGCTGCTGCCGGACGATTTGGTTCTGGCTGGGCCTGGTTGATTAAGGATGCTTCCGGCAAACTTGCGATTACCTCTACACCAAACCAGGACAATCCGTTGATGGATGTTGCTGAAGTTAATGGAACACCGCTTTTAGGATTGGATGTTTGGGAACATGCTTATTACTTGAATTACCAAAACCGCAGACCTGATTATTGTGCTGCTTTTTGGAATGTGGTAAACTGGAGTGAAGTTGCTAAGCGATTTAAATAATTGAATTTCGTTATTAACAAAAGAGGTTGTGATTTCACAGCCTTTTTTTCTTTATGCTTTTTATGTAAGCAATCTGACCAAGGTGATAGATATCATGTTGAATAATCCCTTTGATAAGCTCGTGCATAGTGGCCTTTGCTGAATACGGTTTTTCTAAAAATGAATCGTCTTCTTTTGATAGGAGAGTAACGATCTTATTCTGCGATTCCTTAAACTGACTAAGTATGTTCTTCCATTCTAGGAGTTTTAAGTTCTCAGTGGTTTTCCAATTATCTTCACTTTTCATTGAAGCTTTATACTCAAGATCATTTTCTAGTTTTTTAATAAGCGATTGTCGCCAGTAGATTATGTGCGACATCAATTGAGCAATAGAATGAGCTCCTTCTTTTGGTTCCCAAAAGGCATTCTCTTCTGTTATGTCTTCTAAAATTTTAGCTATGGAGCTTCCATACCAAGGTTCGCCATTATAAATGGTTTCAAACTGGTTTACTAAAATTGTTATCTGATTCATTCAGAGCCTATTATTTTTTCTTAATAATGTAACTTACACCTGCGCGAATAGCAAAATCAGTTTCGCCAAGATAAAAATCACCCATCGCTTCAAACCTCCAGTTTTCTTTTATAGGCTTAGACCATCCTGCCCCGAATGCTGCATCGTTGGCGCCAATCAATCCGCGAAAGCGAACAAAAACATTATCCATAGGATACCACCGGGCTCCCATTACAAAAGAAGTTTTTCGAACGGTCCAAAGATCAATTCCGGCACCAGCCGAGAAATTTCGAACCACAAAATAATTTGCCTCCAATCCTATTTGTGCCTTATCAAAGGGAGCATTATAGTCAGTCTTTATAAGATCAAAGCCACCACTGACCATTAAATCGTTGCTGCTTTGAGCTTGAGCGATTCCTGAAATTAGGAGTAGGGTGAAAAGTACGAATAGGGTTCTCATGATCTGAATCTATAAAAATATTATTTGGCTTAACTTACTTTAAACTTATGTTTTCTCTTCAATCATTTTTTGAATCGCCAGATACTCGTCACGCAAGCGGGCGGCTTCCATAAACTCAAGTTCTTTGGCTGCTTTCTCCATGGCTTTGCGAGTACGATCTGCCAACTTGTTAAGTTCATCTTTTGAGAGATAGGCTACTACCGGATCAGCAGCAAGTGATTTCTCTTCCTCTTCAATGTAATAGCGTTTTGTCTTTTTAGAATCTGCCACTTTGGTTTGCCCAAGAATTGAATCTTTGGATCGGATAATTGTCTTGGGTGTTATGCCATTGGCTAAGTTGTAATCGATTTGAATTTGTCTTCTTCGGTTAGTTTCGTCAATAGCTTGTTGCATCGACTCGGTAATTTTATCCGCATACATAATTACCTTTCCATTTTCGTTTCGGGCGGCACGGCCAATGGTTTGAACGAGTGACCGCTGATTGCGCAGAAACCCTTCTTTGTCAGCATCCATAATAGCCACCAACGAAACTTCAGGTAAATCCAATCCTTCACGCAGCAGGTTTACACCCACCAGCACATCAAACACCCCTAAGCGTAATTCTCTCAATATTTCCACCCGATCCAGTGTTGCTACTTCCGAATGTATGTAGCGGCATTTTATGGAGGCTCGTGCCATGAACTTGGTAAGTTCTTCTGCCATTCGCTTTGTTAACGTGGTAACAAGCACACGTTCCTTTTTCTGTACGCGCTCATCAATCTCTTCAAACAAATCATCTATTTGATTCCTGCTGGGCCGCACATCAATTTCCGGATCGAGTAATCCCGTTGGCCGGATCAGTTGTTCTACTACTACACCTTCCGATTTACGAAGTTCATATTCGGATGGAGTGGCACTTACGTAGATGGTCTGACCAAGAATCGATTCAAACTCATTGAAAGTAAGGGGACGATTGTCAAGTGCTGAGGGCAACCGAAATCCATAATCTACCAAATTAGCTTTACGCGATCGGTCTCCACCCCACATGGCACGAACCTGTGGAACCGTTACATGACTCTCGTCAATAACCATTAAAAAATCATCCGGAAAATAATCGATCAAACAAAATGGCCTTGCTCCAACGGCTCGTCTGTCAAAGTAGCGTGAGTAGTTTTCTATTCCACTACAATAACCCAACTCTCGCATCATCTCCAAATCAAATTCAGTCCTTTCCTTCAAACGCTTTGCTTCTAAATGCCTTCGTTCCGATTCAAACATTTGCACTTGCAACACCATGTCATCTTGAATTTCATGAATGGCAGTTTGTAGTTGATCCTTAGCGGTTACAAATAAATTGGCCGGAAAAATGACTGCCGTTTTTTCATCCGAAATTTTCTTGCCCGAAATAGGATCAATCAATTGAATAGCTTCTATTTCATCACCAAAAAAATAAATACGCAAGGCATAATCAGCATACGCTAAGAAAACATCCACCGTATCACCCTTCACCCTAAAGGTTCCGCGTTTAAATTCGGCCTCTGTGCGATGATAAAGAACATCCACCAAGGCAAACAGAAGTTTGTTTCTGGGAATAAGTTCGCCCACCTTAAGTTGAATTCTATTTTTTCCAAACTCTTCAGGATTACCAATACCATAAATGCAGGAAACAGAAGCCACCACCAAAACATCCCTACGTCCACTTAGGAGCGAAGAAGTTGCACTAAGCCTTAGCTTTTCAATTTCTTCGTTAATGGAAAGGTCTTTTTCTATATAAAGGTTAGAGGAGGGAATGAAAGCTTCGGGCTGGTAATAGTCATAGTAAGAAATAAAGTACTCAACCGCATTCTCCGGAAAGAATTGTTTGAACTCTCCGTACAGTTGGGCAGCCAGCGTTTTATTGTGACTCAGGATAAGCGTTGGCCGATTGATTTGGGCAATTACATTGGCAACGGTAAAAGTTTTTCCTGAGCCGGTAACACCCAGCAGGGTTTGATGTTGTTCGCCTTCGGCCAGACTGGTGACCAATTTTTTTATGGCCGAAGGCTGATCGCCCGTAGGAACGTATTCGCTCGTGAGATTAAAATCCATGAAACGGAAAGTTAACAGTTATTCAACTAAACGGCTAACTGATTTGGAGGTTGATTTTGTTCCTGTAAAGAGTAATCAATCAGGAATTAATTATTCCAAATGGCCCACGCTTTTTCTGCTTGAATATGCAGCATTTCCAAGCCGTTTTTGATGTGCGCGTTTCGCATTTCGGATTTTTGCAGAAACACTGTGCGGGCAGGGTTATAAATCAGGTCATACACATAGTGATCTGATGTCAGTAACTCATAATCAATAGGTGGATAAGTATTTGTGTTGGGAGACATTCCCAACGGACTGGTATTGATGATTAGGTCTGCTTCAGAGATTGGACTGCCATCTTTCTCAAGACTTTCATATGTATGTTGTCCTTTGCTTTTTTCGCGTGAGACTAACTCAAACGACACAGAAAGTTTCTTGAGTGCTTGTTGTACAGCCTTGGATGAACCGCCAGTTCCTAAGATTAAGGCTTTAGATACATTTTTACCCTCTATCCATTTTCCAAGCGATTCATAAAACGCATCGCTATCGGTATTGTAGCCAGTTAATTTTCCATTTTGAATTTTAATCACATTGACAGCACCAATGCTGCGTGCATCCGCATCAATATCAGAAAGAAATTTTATTACCTGTTCTTTGTAAGGTATGGTTACGTTAAGGCCTGCCAATTCCGGGTTTTCATCCAGAAGTTTTTTTAATCCTTCAATATTGGCCAAAGAGTATAAATCATAATGGTAATCACGAAGTCCCTCCCTAAAGAATTTCTCGTCAAAATATGATTTTGAAAATGAATGGCTCACGGTTGCTCCAATAAGACCAAATTTCTTTTCCATGTTTTTTACGATTTTGTTTTTAACATAGCCGCTACCTTTTCAATGGCTACTACTAAAAAGACACCAAATGCTGCACACAAGATGGCTTTAAATACTTGTGGATCTTGACCCGTTACGGTGAAATAATCCCACGGCAAAATACTTTTATCGAAAGCGGGCACTTGATCACCCTGATGATTAAGTCGGTAAGAAATTACTTCTTTCCAGGGCCACACTTTATTTAACGATCCAATCATAAAGCCTGCAAGCAAAGCTAATGTAGGAAACCGATAATGTGTTAAAATCCAATTTAAAAATCGAGAAAAGCCTAATAGGCCTAAAACACAGCCTATCATGAAAACGATAATAACCGGAATATTAAAATCAATGAGCGCATTGATCATAAATTCATATTTGCCTAATAGCAGTAAAATAAAAGCTCCAGAAATGCCGGGTAAAATCATGGCGCAAATAGCAAGAGCGCCACAAAAGAAAATGAAAGGATAGCCAGAAGGAGTTTCAGCTGGGGATACAATAGTAATCGTGTAAGCAATGATAATTCCTGCAATAAAGGTTAATACAGAAGGAATACTCCACTTGGTAATATTTCGGAGTATGAGTGGCGAGGAAACCAAAATTAATCCAAAGAAGAATGACCAGATTAAGATAGGATGAGTATCCAATAAATAAGTCATCAATCGAGCCAACGAAAGTAAGCTCACGAATATTCCACTCACTAATGCAAGAAGAAAACTTCCATTGATTTTTTTCCAGAACTCGGCAAAATTTAATTTGAACAGCAATCGGAAAGCATCAGCATCTATTTTGTTGATGGAGGCGATTAACTCTTCGTAGATACCTGTGATAAATGCAACCGTACCACCAGATACGCCAGGCACGGTGTCTGCAGCACCCATGCCCATGCCTTTAAGAAACAGGAGAAGATAGTCTTTGGTAGTTCTCAAGTATCGACTAGTCTGCGTAAAAAGGAGGAGTGGTGTTGTCTTTCTTTCTTTCTAAACCGAGGAAGTGAAGGAAGGTATCGCCTCGCAAGCCTAATCGGATTGTTTCCAACGGAATTACTTCGTTGGGTGAAATGTTACCCAAATTCACATTCGCGCCAAGCAATTTTATAAACCAAACTTGCTGTGCTTTTTGAGGAGCTTCCCAAATGATTCGCTCGAACGGAATTTTCGTTAGAATTTCTTGCACCAAACCTGAACGAACTTCACCCGATGACCGAAACAATCCAACGTTACCGCCTTCGCGGGCTTCACCGATTACTTTCCAGGCTCCGGCATCCAATTCTTTTTGCATCAGTTCAATCCACTTATAAGGTGGAATAATCTTATCAGCGTCTTTAGAGCCTACTTCCGAAAGCACAGTTACCTGCTCGGATAATTTTTGAATATAATCGAGTTTTTTATCGTGATCAAGATCGATCGACCCATCCGAAACTTCAGCAAAAGACATGTTATATTTATCGAGCACCCTGCGATAATCGTCAAACTGATCGCGAATGATAAAAGCCTCGAATAGGGTTCCGCCAAAGTAGCAGGGGATGCCTGCTTCCTTATACACTTTAAGTTTATCTTTCAGGTTGGGTGTTACGTAGCTGGTGGCCCATCCTAACTTCACAATGTCTGTATGGTCTGCAGCAATGCTCACAAAATCTTCTGCTTCGCGCACGCTAAGGCCTTTATCCATTGCCATGGTGAAACCCATTTGCCTGGGCTTAACGGTGCGCTCAGGTAGGTTATTAATTGTGTAATTCATCTAGGGGTTGTCTTTTCTAAACTGGTCGATAATCTTTTGTAAGGCCTTTTGTGTTTCTAGTTTTGGAAAGAAATCAAATAAAACTTGATGGCCTTCAAAATCCAAAATTAATGCATTTTCTAAATAATTCAGTGCTTCCTTAAATTGACCCGATTCAATGAGGTAAACAGTCATCCGATAGAAAAATTCTGATTCATCCGGTTGTTCATCCATGCCTTGAAGAAGTATTTCAATGGCTTTCTGGTGCTCTCCTTGTTCAAAGTAAATGAAGGACCAATTCAACCAAACTTCTTTGTCGTCTGGCCCCAGTATGCTTGCTTCTTCATAGGCACTAATACTGGAAATTGTATTTCCTATTTTAAATTCCGCATGGGCGGCTGCTTTCCAGTATTCTGGATTATGACTATCTATTTTAATCGCTTTATTAAAGAAGTGCAGTGCCTGATACCATTTCTCTTGTTTTTCAAGACAACTTCCGGCACCAAACCAGGCTTCATCATATAATGCGTCTAACTTGGTTGATTTTTGAAAGTACTTTAGTCCCAGATCATACTGCTTCATATTTTCATAGGCAGCGCCCATACAGCAGTATACTTCAGGGCTTGGACCTTCAATTTCAATTGTCTTGCTAAATTCGGTTAACGCCTTTTCAAACTTTTCCAAGTTCATAAAGGAGTTTCCCATATTGAAATGAGCTGAAGCAAAATTTTCATCTATTGCAATCGCGTATTCATATGCTTCGATCGCCTCATCAAATTTTTCCAGTTTGTTGCTTACAATTCCGAGATTATACCAGGCCGCTGCTGAAAAGGGATCTTCGTCAATAAATTTTTTGTAGTAGGATAGGCTCCCTTCAAGTTGACCTACCACATCTAAGCAAAAAGCTAATTCGTATAAAGAGCCTTCGTGGCTAATATTTTCTTCTATTGATAATTTATAAACTTCAATGGCCTGCTCATATTTTTCCATGCTTTGATAAGCAAGGCCAATGTTGTAATACAATTCATCCTTTTCTTCGTCAGCAAAGGTTAATGCCTCTTCATATAAAGCAATGGCTTCTTCATATTTTGCTTGTAAAGAAAGGATTGATCCAATCGATAAATAAATTTCTAAATCGTGCGGATGTAAATTACGCGAGCGATCTAAAAGATCAAGCGCTTCATCGTATCGCTCAAGGTTGGTAAAAATTTGAGCTTTAACGGTAAGTAAATCGGTAGAGAATGGAAATTGCTCAATAGCTTGTTCAACTACAACGAGTGCACGTTTGAATTTACTTTTCTCAAGGTAATAGCCAATGATTGTTTCGTAAGAATCAATGTCGAAAAACTCGGCATGATTGTGTTTTAGATTCTCTTCGTATCGCTTGATCAACTCCTCCTCTTCCTGTCTCTTTCTGAATTCCTGGGCCATCAGCTAAAAGGTTTTCCTAAGATAGACAAAATTGTCTTTTCCTAAAATTCTATGTGCAAATTTCAGGTAATTATTATCCGCAGACAATCTTGCACTTTTTATTTGTTTGTAGTATAAGTCTGCAAATAGTAATTACAGCACCAATCCAGCGTTTCTTCCAGCTTTCTAAAAGAAACGCCCAATTGATTGGTTGCTTTCGTGTTTTGATAGCGAAAGTTTTCTTTTGTGATTTTAGCCGTTTGTCTTGTTATGAGGGGCTCATGACCCATAAACTGTGCACGTAATTCTTCTAATCGCGCAAACACGTTTACCCAACGAGGATGTATTTTTATCGATGGAGCTTTCTTTTTAAATCGAAGTGCTATGAGATGAAATAGGTCTTTGATTTCGATATTTCCTCCACTGGCTATAAATCGTTCGCCAGAAATTTTTTGAGAATAGATTTGCCAGATAACTTCAGCTACATCGCGGGCATCAACATAGTTAACAAGATTATCGGTATAGAATTTTTTTTCTTTCCATACATAATGAAAAAGCTGGGCACTGCTTTTGCCCCAATCAGATGGAGCAAGAATAACAGAGGGATTAATGACAGCTACAGAAAGTCCTTCTTCAGCTCCTCTCCAAACTTCTACTTCGCCAAGGTATTTCGATTTTGCGTAATCGGTATTTAGGTCACTATCAACCCATCGTGATGTTTCATCAATATTTGGAATTTCTTTTTTTCGACCAAGTGCAGCAACTGAACTTACGTGAATGAGTTGTTTAACCTGCTGAGCAAGGCAGGCATTAACAAGGTGTTGAGTACCTTCAATATTTACATCCATTATTTTCTTTTGGAGACGCGGATTAAAGGATACATAAGCAGCTGTGTGAATAACATGTGTTGCACCCTTAATTCCTTCTTCTACAGAAATAGGATCTAAGATTTCAAGTTCGCGCCACAAAACATTTGTTAGATCGTTTAGATGAGAATAATCACTATCAACTTTATGCAAGCCAATAGCGGGTATGTTTTCAGCAGCTAACTTTCTCAGAATGAAACTGCCTAATAATCCATTGGCGCCAGTTACTGCAATCATGATTTAAAGACTATTGTTAAGAAGGGGTAGTTCTACCACTTTTCTAAAATACTTATTTTGAACGGCATCTTCCAATACCTGAAGGTGAATGGCATTGTGGCAATCACTTCCCAAAAGATCAATCCAGCCTTTATCAATCAGTTTATACGCTAGTTGTTGAATAGGCTTAGAGTAGAATCCTACAAGTGATGGAATATTGAGTTGAAGTAATACGCCTCGGGTTTTTAATTCTTCTGCCTTCTCCACCGTCATATAAGCATATCGCTCAGGATGCGCCAATATTGGTTTGTACCCTTGCGTAATCACTTTAAAAATAAAATCGTTTAGCTGATAGGGCTCTGTTAAAAAATTGGTTTCAAAAAGTAAATAGGATTGTCCGAAGGTTAGAAGTTTTTCCTTAGCGTCAACTTTTTTCATTAACTCTTCGTCCAAATAATATTCAGCGGCTGCTTCTATAACAATCGGAATGGCTTCTGCCTTTACCGCATCAATTAATTCAGCTAACCCTTTTCCTATTCCTTCTGGCTCGTTGCGGTAATAGTCATTATTAATATGCGGGGTTGTAATAAGTTTTTGATACCCTAGCCTATGGAAGTGTGTAACCAGGTCAATCGCTTCTTTTTGTGTTTTCACTCCATCATCCAGGCCTGCCAACAAATGCGAATGGATGTCCGTATGGAGTGGGTTCTTAAACTTATTTTTTTTTTGAAAGAATGAAATCACCGGCCAAGTAATTTTTTCCAGCGGTTTGTGGAAGGACGATCCTCATAATATCCATATCCATAGGTGTTCCCATTGATTGGCAATGCATTAACAACTGTGGAGACATGTGTGAGTTTGTTAATGGTAATAACGCGATTCAAATTATCCATGAAGTCGTGCCGCGAATAATTTGCGCGGAAAACATAAATCGACAAATCAGAACGTTTCATTGCCATAATGCCATCGGTAACCAAGCCAACGGGCGGTGTATCGATAACAACAAAATCGTATTCTTTGCGAAGGTCTTCTAATAGTTCTGAAAATTCACCATTCAAAAGTAATTCAGATGGATTGGGTGGATGAGGTCCTGACGGGAGGAAATCAAAATTTTCTAACGTGGTTTTAACCACGCATTCTTTCCATGCATTCTTTTTAATTAGAATGGTGCTCATGCCTTTGCTCGAATCTCCACTGGGGTACTTATCACCTTTTGGCTTACGCATGTCCAAATCAACAAGAACAACTTTTTTGCGAGACATTGCCAGCACACCCCCTAAGTTCATCGCCAGGAATGATTTCCCTTCGCCTGAAGTAGTGGATGAAATTGTAATAACCTTGCTCTGATTCGTTGTATTGAAGAATTCAAGGTTTGTTCGCAAACTTCTGATAGCCTCGCTTACCATCGACTTTGGATTGTCGATAACATGAAACATGGTTTCTATTTTATTATGGGAAGACGGGATGGCTCCTAACATAGGAACCTGCGTGCCCCGTTCAACTTCCTTAACACTCGTGATTTTATTGTTAAGAAGGTACAGCAATCCGATAAAGAAAAAGTTTAGTACAATGCCAGCTACAAAACCAATCCCAAGAATCATATATTTTTTTGGCGAGATAGGAGTAAGGGGTAAGGTTGCTGTCGATAGAATTTTAAAGTCAGGAGTACTTCCAGCTTGTGCAATTTCAAATTCTGCTTTGGATTGCATCATCGACAAATAGAACTCCTCATACAATTTGTAATAGCGTTGGTTCTTTGAAAACTGGGTATTTTTATCAGGCATTCCTGCGAACTCTCTTTCAAGACTTTCTTTTTGTTTGCTAAGTTCAGCCTGAGTTGCTAACCAGTCTTTTTTAATTTTTGTTAGTTGAGTAAAAACCTGATCTTTCAATGCGTTTAATTCTTGCTCCTTTTGTTTAAAGGCAAAGGTATTTTCATTGTACGCCAAACTTAACCGATCTCTGTCTTGCGTGATTTTGTTCAAATCCTCAATTTTTTTATTTACATAATCCGGTAAGAATTTGTAAGGCTGATGTACTGTGGTTGATTTTCCTTCCACGATTACATCGAGCAGTGTATTTAGTTCAGTTATTTTTTTGGTAAGTTCGTACCGTTGTGAATCAACCCGATTGATTGAAATAATCGTTCTCTTTAAGTCGAGGGTCAAGTCGCTACTTTTATTTTTTAGCGTAAAGTTTTCGAAGTAATCTTCAAAGCCTTCCATTCTTGTTTCAACCTGATCTAACTCATTATTAAGCCATTCAATTTTTTGTTTGTTGGCCAAATTCTTTTGTTCATTGCTATAGGTTATATACAGCGAATCGATTTTATTCACAATGTCATACGCTTTCAGTGCGTTATAGTCTTGAAATGAGATGCGAATAGTATTAGCCTGAAAATTAAGAGGATCTACCTGAATACTTTTAGACAAGTATTCAATCAATTGATTGCGACTATTCAGTGTAAAGTAATAAGTGTTGCCATCATCATTCAGAAAATAGATGGTTTTGGTAATCGTTAGTTCAGTGCCGTCAATTGAAAATGGAACGCCAAAGCTACCTGTAACGGACGTGCCAGACTCACCCACCCGAACTGAAAATTGATTGCCCTCCATAAAATCAAAATAGAGTGGGATGTCCAGATGCGCTGGATTGATCTTTCCCGTTTTAACCTGGAAGCTTGACCGCTTATACATTTCATCTTTTAACACTTTGCCCACACTATAATAGCTTACAGACAAATCAAGGGAATCTAATACCTTGCTAAAAAATAACTTGGACTTTATTTGTTCAATCTCTCCAGAGACAATGTTCAAGTTCTGATCATCAATCATTGTCTTAATTCCCAACTCCGTGGCATCGCGTTTTATGTCGAGCTTAAGTTCTGATTCTGATTCAAATAGATCTTTTGTATATCGAATGGTGAGGTAAGCAGCTAAGTTGGCGGTAAGAAATATCAATATTATCCACAGGATGTTTTTTTTGAATACTGCCGCCAGTTTTTCAGGATCGATAGAATCTACAGATGTGGATTTTTGAATTTCCATAAATTCCAAATCAATAAGTTCTAAGGATTACTAACAACGTTACAAGGCTTACCAATAAACTGGCAACTCCAGCATTATCTTTCAACCCTTCACTAAAGGGCCTTCGAATGGGCTCCACATAAACCACATCACCTGGTTCAATAATTATGTTTCCATCCTTAAATCCCTGAATCGTGCTCAAGTCAATTTCAAAAACCTTTTCACCACGTATTACTTTAATGGTATTAGCTTTTGAATCGTTAGGTAATCCTTTTGCCAATGCAAGTACCTCAAGTAAACTCATGTTTTCATTCGTAAGGGGTATCACCTGACCACCCACAGCACCCAACATAATTACTCGTTTGTTTACGTACTTAATCATCACAAAAGGTTCTTTGAAAAACTTAGCGTATTCTTTTTGTACAATTTCTTCCGCTTGGCGAATTGTTAAATTCTCCAGATTGATTTCTCCAATCATTGGAAAACGAACTACCCCTTGAAGATTAACTAAATACGTAATTTCTGATTGAGCGAGCTCATCTGCAATCCCATTCTCCTTACTTAATTCAGGAGCGGGGTCAACTAATCGCTCTCCTTGGTTGGAGTAGACCTGTAAGGTAAGCAGATCATTTTTTTGGATGTGGTAATTTTTTTCTGCTGAGGTAACTTCTTTTTTTACCTGCTCTGGGGCCACGCCCTCGGTTGATTTGAACATGATGTTTTGCTTATAGGAAGCACATGACATCATAAGTAGAAAGAGGACAAAAAATAAAATACGCACAGCCAATAACTTTATAAAAACAGGTGAAATTACGGATTTTATCAATAACTCGTTGAAATTGACAGTTCTCCGTAAAACTCTTACACAGCGGCTTTAAGCGTAGAGATTTCCTGTAGGTATTTTGAGATTACCAGATTTTCATCAAACTCAAACTCGATTTTCTTTCGGCCGTTTTCACCAAACTTTTTAATGGTTTGATCATCCAGCGAAAGCATTTGCTCCATTTTTAAAGCAAGGTCTTCTGAGTTTTTAAGTTTGCATAACAAACCATTATAGTTATCGATAACCACATGATGGCAACCAGGCACATCCGTGGCTACAATCGGCTTAGATGAACTGGCAGCTTCTAAAAGCGTTCGAGGTGTTCCTTCGCGATATGAGGGCAGAACAATGCAATCAGCTTTCTCAATAAATTGACGAACGTCATCTGTAGTTCCTAAATATTCAACAGTATTGGTTCTAATCCAGTTATCAATAACGGGAAGTTGAATGCCTCTTTTGTGTTCAGGATCCTTGGCCCCTAACAGCTGAAAGCGGGCATTAATCCCCTTTTTCCTTAAAGATTTAATGGCTTCTATGTATTCCAGGATTCCCTTATCTGTGATAAGTCTTGAGATTAATAGAAACGTAAACGTTTCATTTCGCTTAAACTCCATGGGCTGGAAATGAGCCAGATCGATGCCCGACCCAGGTAGTAGATCAGCAGATTTTGAAGGAACCAAATCCCTATTAAGGAACAGGGCGAGATCGTCAGGGTTTTGAAAAAATACCTTTCTGGGAAATTTGAACGCAACTTTGTATAAAAACATTGCGAAAACTGAGACTATGTTATTCTTTAGAAATACAGTGCCTAGTCCGCATACATTATTAATAGTTGGAATCTTCAACACCGATGCTGCTAACGTTCCGTAAACATTGGGTTTAATGGTGTAATGAAGAATAATATCGGGCCTTACTTTTCTATAGATGCCCCACAATTCGAAGGTTAACGCAATATCTTTTATGGGATTTGCCCCCCGGCTGTCCATCTTCACATCATGATGAATACACCCAATTTCTTGCAAATTCTGCGTGTAATTATCGTGGGGTGCTATAGTATGAACTTCGTAGCCTTTCTCGAGTAAAGCCCTAACAAAATTCAGCCGGAAATTATAAATATTCCAGGAGGTGTTTAATACAATCGCTACTTTCATTGGCCAACTCATCTGGCTTGACAGGCCAGATTAAGACTTTTTTGTTTAGGTTTTACTTTACGGATTCAAAAATGTGAATTTCTTATCAATTTCTTACATGTATCCTTCGAAAAATTAAATATGTAACCAGCTGTTTATTCAATGGGTTGGAATAAGGTAAGTTTGGTTTTTGAACTCACATTAATTAACTCATGATTCAAGCCATTTTAGTAGCACTAGCAGATAAAAATACAGAAATAACCAATGAACATTTGGATGAACTAGCATTTTTAGCAGAGACAGCGGGTATCCAAACCAAAAATCGATTTGTTCAACGACTACCACAACCTGATGTACGCACCTTTGTGGGAAAAGGAAAATTAGCGGAGATTAAAGAGTATGTGGTATCCAAAGAAATAGATAACGTAATCTTTGATGATGACCTAAGTGCCTCACAATTGCGAAATCTTGAAAAAGAACTCAATACTCCTGAACGCGACATAAAAGTTCGTGTATACGATCGGAGTCTTTTGATTTTGGATATCTTTTCGATGCGAGCTCAAACAGCGCAATCAAGGGCACAAGTAGAGCTTGCCATGAATCAATACTTGCTTCCGCGCTTAACACGGATGTGGACTCACCTGGAAAGGCAACGAGGAGGGTGTTTTTTTACTTTTACAACCGCCTCACTATCAATTTTTTAAATGATTCTTTCAAGTAAAGGTACCAGTTTGGTACCAGGGTCTCACAATCGATTCGAAATCCCTTTTGATATGTCAAACATACAAAAAGTGAACCGAAATTGAAAACAACAATTCCGGTTCACTCTAATTGATAACGCACTAACTATTTTTTATTCGGATAGTATAAAAACCTGACTTCCTTTAGCTGGATGAAAGGATGGTTTGTATTGAAAGTATTTGAGGGCAGCCAGGTCATTTAGAATTCTGTGGTAGGTAGACGTTGACTTGATTTTTGCTGCCGTCATTATGCTCTTCCGTGAAATGTTAAATGGATTTGTAAGCCCGTTTTCAATCCAGGCAGAGCATAATGCGGTACACATACTAATATGACTTGTATTCAGCTTGCCATCCGATGTTACTCGCTGGATAAAATTACTTAACTGTTCAGCGTTGCTCATTGCTTTCAATCAGTTTTGCAATTTGATCGTAGTCGTAGAAGATGATTCCACCTACTTTGCTATAAGACAATGACCCATTGACCCTCAAGTTTTGCAGGGTGCCTGTGGAAATTCCTAGTAGCTTTTTTACTTCGGATGATTTAAGCCACTTTTTGGCGGGTGTGGCAGTTGCTCCCTTCAAGAGATTTTTAATCTCATTAAACAGGTCTTGTTTTAAATTTTCAAAGTCACCAACCGTAAGAAGTTGGTCTCTATGTAAACGCTGTCCTTGTTCTTCTTTGTTTGTTTTGTTTCTCCCCTCCATAATTTCCTATTTCCTTAAAGATGGAACACCACAAAAACCAAGGTTGAATTTTATGAACGATTGTTAATGACAATGAACAATAATTAACGATTATGAATGATTCTTAAATAATTTGTATGAACCCGACTAATAAAAAAGGAGCCACACTTTCGCGTGACTCCTTTTCGGGCTCCTACATCAATATTTTGGGCAAAAAAAATAGCCTTTCCTAAATCACAGTCATTAATCCACGAATAAATCCTACCTCGGTCAGGTATTCGACCTGGGGATCGCTTAGACCTTTTTTATCAGTCGTGGATACGATTTCAAAAGGAACAATAAGCTCGCTATCCATGAACTTTTTAAGTTCCTTGGAGAGTGCCCTTTGGTTGTCCTTGGTAAAAATATACTGGCCTCTCGGATCACGGATGATGTTGCCCTTTTCATCCGTACTGCAATAATCAATGTTGAGGTCTTCCAACTTGTCATTATAAGCCTCGACAAAAGACGAGGCGTTTTTCAATGTCTGGTTTCTGGCGTGTTCTAGCTTCGTTCCAGCAGGTGCTGGAGTATCCATTAATGCCGTAATGAGTTTGTAAGCTTCTTTGTTTGTCATGAGTGATACTGATTTAATATTTTCCTTCTGCGTTTCCTTTTAAGATCGATTGCTCAATCAGCCAATAGACCAGGTCGGAGATTTTAATATCCTTCAAGGCTTCTCTGATTTCATTTGGCATTGAGCTAATACCTGGGAATGAATTCAGTCCAATGTTTTGCCAGTACTCAAGTTCTGTAATGGCATCTGGTGTTTCTGAACTCACTTCAATTCCAGTTAATGGGTTAGTGAATTTCCCGTCTGTTTCCTTAGTGATTTGTTTGGGAAGGAATAATTGCCGCTGAAGTTCATTGCTTGGGACTATTGGGTTACCGTCTCCTTCTGTGAATTCCAGGATTATTCCATGTCTCATCTCCAGATTGCTCTTAATGATGAGGTAGTCATGAATAACCTTTTTTCGTTTGTTGGTTGTTGAATCTAATTCTGGAAGATTCACAACGATTGAATTTCTACTCATAAATATTCTATGTTAAAATTTTACTGTTCTAACTACTCCTGATGGTGTAACAAACTTGAGATCCTCACCAACGAAGTATAGCCTTCCTACCCCAGCGATACTTGCAGGATCAATTGTTACTTGCCCAAGTGAAACAACTCCGTCTTTGTTAACTGAGAATTTTAACTTCAAGGAATTGCTCACTGTGTCATACTTGAAAGCCTCTACAAATGCTCCGGTTGAACCGATATTTTCTTCCATTCTTAGGAATGCTCCTGTGTGGTCAAACCCATTCAAAACAGCATTGTGTTTTCGGATGAGTAGCATTGGCTTGGTAGTACCTCCCATCATGTTGTTTCCTGTTGTGCTGTACTGAAGCCACATGAGGTAACCATCATAGTTATAAGTGCCAAGTGATTGTTGTGGACTTATAAACAAACCATTGGCTTGTGCTTGTCCTGGTGATATTATCATCCCTGTTCTTTCAGAACCAAGTGGAACGACATAAAGAGCTGCGCTAATTATGTAGCTCCCATTAAGCAACAATGCAGTTGCTCCGGTATGAGCAGAGCCATCCGTGTTTATGGTTGTTACGGGACTGGTGAAAGTCATTCCGGTACCATCAAAGAAAATTCGACTACCAGTAGACCGAAAAGCAAATGCTTGAGCGTTTGCATTGGTCGCTCTTACATCTGCAAAGAATCCATCTACAAAATGATTGGTTACACTTGCGAGTGCGGTATAAATCTGAGCACGGTTATAATTTGGATAACTATCATCTATGGGCAAATTTATCTGACCATGAAATGCAGAAACAAATCTACTTTGTTGCCCTGTATTTGTTCCTTGAAGAATATACCGGTAGCCGTATCCTGTATTGTAAACATCATTTGGGCGTACAAGAATCGCAGTATTGGCATAACCCGCTGGCGATATTCTAACCATTTCCGTTTTGGTGCCTCCAAATTGATAATCAGTAATTTCAAGTGTTGCATTGATGTTGTTTGAACTCAACAAAAATTCATACCCCCCATAACCGCTCAAGTAGCTGTTAATCCGAAATGAATTTTTTACTGCTCCATTTCCCTCTTCACCAAGAGTGATTGAGAAATTCCCATCTCGAAAGAATGCAGAACCAGAAACTCCAAGTGCGGCACTACCAGGTTTGATGACTTGAAATTTATAACCATTGAATCCCAGGTTAGTAGTTGTTCCAGGTAATTGAAAGTTGCAACTCTCTGCACCTACAACAATCTGATCATTAAGAACTCGACCAAGCACTAAAGTATTTGGCGTGCGCACCGCTGCACCCGCTCCAATTGCAGTCATATAGCTCTGACCGCCTCCATTACTAATCAAGTCACCTAAACTATTGTAAGCTCTTGTACCGGAACCTAATAAAGTATTGAAAGTATTTGACCTTGCATTTTGAGCATCGTAGCCAACAAGGGTGTGATCGTTTCCACTTTGCGGTGCCGTAGCTCCAGCGGATGCACCTATCATAGTGTTTCTTTGACCCGATGTAAATCCAATAGCCCACCCTGCACGATAACCAACAAAGACGCTATCCACATAGCTTGTTCCGTTGTTATCTGATGAGCCCGCTTCGGAACCAATTACTACATTTCGTGCAAGACCTCTGGCAGGGTTACCACCGGAACTTGATGCAGCATTATACCCAACGATAATGTTATCACTGCCTGTGTCAACCATTTTTGCTCCCAAGGTTCCAGAAGTGAGAATAAGATTTCTTACCCCTGTCATTCCTGTCCACCCACCATTTAAGAGTAGGTTAGAGCGACCCTTGTTCATGAAGAATTTTCCAGAGTTAGTAATTCCGAAAAGAATGTTCAGTATCGGGTCTTCAATATAGACTGCATGGTTTGCCTCAAGAGAATCACTTGTTCTCAAATGAATTTTTCCGATTGCCGCTCCATTGTATCCAATCAGGAAGTTTCCATTCACATCGAATCTACCTCGCTCTACATTCCCTGTTATGAAAGGCAGCGGAAAATTATCCTTCGTTCCAATTGATTTTATAGCTCCAACATTATTCCCATCCTGTACCCACGCTGATAGAATTGGTTGAAGGAGATTGTAAATCTTCTCTAGCGTATCAGCAACAACGGGTGCATTTCCTTTTAGTGTGGCAATCGCATTTTGAAGGTCTTCAGTTTTTATCAGGTCAGCATCGGACAGAATTGCATTCAACTCTGCAAGCGTGTCAATGTCATCTGCTTTCAGATATGTTAACCCTTGAATGATATTGAATAGTTTTTCAAGTGTATTGCCAGCCTCCGGAACATTCCCCTTCACTGTATTGATAGCGGATAAAATATCTTCGGTCTTCATCAAGTCTGCATCGGTTAAGATTGCATTCAACTTGGCAAGCGTACTAATATCACTCTCCCTTAGATAATCCACATTCTGAATCTTTAAGTAGATGTTGTAAAGCAGTTCCTCTGAAGCCGTATGAAATGGAGGTTTTGGAATACTCATATTCTCACGTTTGGTTTGAACACCCATCCCAAAGCAATGGCTGCGAAAATGGTTGTCGCTGTTATTACTCGCTTGAGTGTAATTCTCCTGAGCGATCTGAAATCAATCAGTGTGTAGCTGAATTTATTTCCATAAAGCTTTGCATGGTTTTTACAAAGCTCCATGAACACCAGAAAGTCATCCGCGCTTTTAAACACCTGGCATCCGGCAGAGTACTTATCAATGGATTTGGTTGTGCCTGAAATGGAAGCTCTGTGAATGTTGATTCCAAAATGTCCTGTTTGTTTTTCGCCATTGTTAAAATCAAGAACAGCGTCACGGTCATAGTCACGTATAACGGTTACTGGCTTTTGCTGAACAAGTGCTTCATATTTCCCTCGGTGTTTTCCGATGGTATAAGCATCTACATTCTGGCCTTGGGCAAGAATAGCTGTGCCTTGCGGATACGAGGGATTGTTTAACCAGAATGTCCCAGGGTCAGTTGTGGCCGGATAGATATGGTAATTCCATTTGCCATTGGGCAAAGTGTAAAACACATGAATCTCATCATCAAAGGAATTTGATTCGACACTTTTACTTCTTAGCCCAACGATGTTAAGCTCATAAGGCCTTGTGTAGAGAACAAAGCCGTACTCTTTCAGAATTCCTCTTATTCTTGATAGCATGTGTTTTACTCTTTACTCTTTACTTGTTTGATTTATGCAGCTTGCTTAAAGCGGAATGAATTCACTCGATTCATCCATCCATCATAGAATACAATTTGGTCTGGCCTTCTCTTGATGATGTTATTCAAGAATACCTGACGTTCAATCTTGAGTAAATTGAACAAACGCTCCTGGTCTGCACAGTTGATAGCGGTTAGCGTTTGTACGCCAACTATTCCATCTACGTCTGCATTAACCACACGCTGCACAATCTTCGCGACTGTTTTTCTTCCTGAGTTGTAACCCCAATCGACAATGAATTGAGCTACTGATTCATTCAGGATGAAGTCTGCCTGGAAGTAATCCCAAAAGATTTTCTTTGCGATCCACTTGGCATCTTCTTCACTGAGCTTCTTGATGTCTTCTGCATCAATGTCTCCATCACCATCTTTGTCATGGCCGTGTTCCTTCCACACGGAAAGAATGACTCCATACTTAGTCGGGCCTCCTTTATCCAATGGATGATTCACATACCCTCCCTCTAATCGCAGTAGTTTTCCTGCGAAGTTTTCAAACTTTGCCATTGTTATTAATTGTTTAAGTGTACTTCACGTCCTGCGTTGGGACTTTCAGAATACTATTATCAATAGACTTGAACCATGTCATTCCATTAGCGACTTCCAATTCATCTCCGAGTATTGTATTCCTGCGCACAGGTATCCGGTTATTCCTGGCATCCGTTACCACTGTTTCGCGGATAGTGACAAGGTCTTTGTAGAGTCGGATTCCTTGGAGGCTCCACGTTCCCGTACTGCTTACTTTTAAACCTATGCGCAGGAATTCATTTCGTATCTGCACCCTGGCAGCTTCATTGCTTTTGAAAGCATATTCAAGAAGATCGGTTACAATGGTCTTTGAGATAAAGCTTTGCTTCTTGTAATACTCATTCACCGCTGAATATTCTGTTACAGATTTTAGCTGTTTTAAAATATCCATCACTTGAGCAAGATTCTTGGATTGCGCACCTTTGTAAAGACTCTCCGCTAATGCCGAAGGATTGAATACCACCTCGACAGAACCTTTAGTCGATCCTGTGATTTTGTTGAAGAGTGTTTCATCTACAATTTCAGGATACCCCGCTGTCTTTAATGCTCCCGCTGTTTGTGGTCCGAATTGTCCATCAATCATAATGGATGGAGTAGTCTTCGCTAAAGCCTGTTGAAGCATTGTCACTCGTGTACCTCGGCTTCCTCTTTTCAAAGGGAAACTGTCACTTGCTGAACTCAGGACTTTTGATGTGAATGTGCTAAACGAAGCAGGAAGTGTGTTGTTGATTATGATTGTATCATTGTTGTCTGAAGGCAACTGATTTTGTTCAGCTAACTTCTTTCTTTTAATCCTATCATATACCAGGTACCCACCACCGCCAAGGGCAGCTAAAGCCAATGCATAGATAAATACCTTCGCAGGTTTAACAGCACCTTTCTTGCCTTGACTCTTTTTCGGGGCAGCGGTCTTTTTTGCTTTCGGCTTTTTCGTTTGCGCTTTCTTCTTTCCCTTCGATGCCTTCTTCGCCATTAGTTCTTCGCGTTTAAAATCCTTATCAGCTCGTTATACTCTTCACTGCTCAATTCGTCTTCAAGGTCTGCATTCAGACTTTTACCATAGAGGTTAGCGTACTCCTTCTGTACTTTTGAGTACATGCCCTTGGATGGTATCTCGTTAAATACTTGCATCACCATCTTTTCATTCGTTCCCCAACCTGCGTAATTGTCATTATCAAAAGCCATCTTCAATTGCTTAGCAAATGTTGCCGGATCGCCTACCTCCAGACTTCGCTTTTGAGATACATTTGCTCTTGTCTTTTTGTAAAAGTGACGCGCCAGAAAAAACAGTCCGGTAGCAGTACCAAGTCCTAGTGTCGAATAGATCACTATGTTCTTGAAATTTTGAACCTTCTGTGCGTCTGCGTTCATGTCTTACTTATCCCTTCTTTAATTCTCTATAACCCCAAGGCTTTTTTGGCCAAGGACGTTTTCATTGGATCATTCTTGACCACATCGGCAAGCTTTGCTATTTCGCGTGCCTTTAACTTCTGCATCAAGATGGATGCTGCTGACAGTTTTACTTCTGCCTCACCTTGCGTTTGCGCCTCAATGCTCACTTCAAAACTGTACTTGTTCATTGTTATGATTGTTTAATGTTTACATGATTTATGATTAGGTCAATCTTACTCTTGTCATCGGCAAGAGTTTGAAGAATGAGAAGCACTCGCTCAAATTCTTCTTTACTGAACTGTGACTTAAGCTGATTGACAAACTGGATGGCAGCCTGGTCTTCTTCAGTGAGAGATGAAGCGGAAGAACTTACCTTTGGTTTGAAGCTGACTTCTGAATCCGGTATCGTTTCTTCACTCGTTTCTTCATTACTTGATTGCAACAAACCTGCGAGTGCCTCACCACCTGGGAAGGCTGCCATGAGTTTTGGATTACGCTTGATGAAGCTCTCCACCAGACTTGACCCAACATCACCTAAGAAACTATTCAAAGGAGATTGTTTCATTTCAAGTCGGGCATTATGCTTCTCCAACTCCTCAACTTCACTCTCCAGGTCTGCGATGTGTTGCTTTAAGTTTTTATTTTCACCTTTCAGTTCATCGTATTCCTTCTCCCGAAGTTTTCTTTGCACTTCTTCATCCACGATGTTTTTCACATCAATCCCTGATAGTCCTTCTTTCTGGTCTTCACCGAAGTAGAATATTCTCTTTTCGTTGTTATTGCTACTGCCAGTGAAAAGTAAAATTTCAATTGATCGCGTATCCGCAGTTACGAAGTTTTCGAACATCGTAAACATATCAGGGTCACTTGTTCTGCGCACTGCCTTGAATCCATCAACCAGAATTTCGTAATCAATGGGCTGACCTTTGTCATTGTAAAGTCGCAGGTACTGCAAAAGATTGTCAATCTTTTTCTGTTCGTATTTTTCTTTATTCGGTAGTGCCATACTTAGTTCACTATGATTGCTTGTATAAATTTTATTCTTCGCTTTGCATCTCCTGGATTCGTAATCTTGATTTCGCATCGATGAATATGAATGCTCTCAGGAATAGGATCTTCCGTTGAGTCGTACATTCCATAATCAGAGTCAACCACAAGCCCAGGAGGTTCATCAATGATGAAGAACATTTCATTGTAGGCAGGAATAGTTACTGTTGTTCCTGCCTCGATAATAAAATCCCTGTGACGGAGATGATACTTCGAATAGCCTTGTTGTTTTAATCGCAAAGGCGCAAACTCAAGAATGAATTGTTCGGTCATAAGTTTATCTCCACTGGTTCCAGGAAATCATTCCTTGAACGCTTGTCCTGTTCTATCTCTTCATCCGCAGTAACTTCCTCAAGCTCTTCAGCCGTTTCACATTCAACATAGACCGTGATTACAAATGGGTCTTGATAGGTCTCACCTTTGAACCAGGCATTGATGATGGAAGTATCGCCCTCGACATGCACAGGTTTTATCTTCGGTACATTACCAGTAACCCAAGCTTTATCACTCTCAAACTGCGAGTCTTCAACCTTAATGATGGATTCGTCTGATGACTCAATTCCTTCCTCTTTTATTCGTGCCACATAAAAGACATCCATCTTGTCATTAGCTTGAAAACTTACGGTACCGGTTCCCATGTTGCTGAGGTTGTTACGAGTATTCCTGTTACTTTCTTCACATTAGCCGGAAGCCTGATTTCGAATGGCTTAAACCGCTCAAGCTTATTCACTTCAAGTTTGGCTATGATGATTCTCCGTTTGGTCTTTGTGATTATCATTTCATCTCACATAAAAGACTGACGATAACTTTGTAAGCCGCAAAGGGAGCGTTTGGATTGGCCGTGTCCTTGTATTGGATTTTCAGTTCACCGTTTCCGGATACAACTCCATTACCCAAAGACTTGTATTTATTGTCGGGAGCTACTGCCATTCCACTCATAAACATTTTGCTCTCAAAATCTTCAGGAAAAAGTTCTTCTCCTGAAAGTTCAATCCGTTGAGAGCCTCGGTAGAACAAGAGGTTTGGTCTGTCTGAACTCATCATGATACCGTGTACCACTTTGACGTTCTTATCCAGGTCAAACTTCTTGCTCACCGGTTGCCCTTCTGCGTCCACCAGGAAGGTGTAGATTTTATCCACTAAACGCTTCTCCATGACCTACTAAGGAATGGTTGCTGTTCCTTCAAGACCTACATACAAAACTGAGTTTGCATCCAATCCCTTGATGGTTCCAAGTTCGATTTCAAACTCGATGTCCACATCGTCATGAATGAGACGAGGGTTCGCCAGCTTGTAAAAACTCTTTGGCACCATGTCAAACTGTGTGGTCACAAACTTCCGGTTAGAAGTATCGCTCACCAATTGCTTTTTGTTGGCCTTGAGTTTGAACTCACCGTTGGCAAGTGCTCCAATGTTCTCGATGGAATCAAACTTGGTTGTCTTGATGTCATCAATATCCAATGAGTCGGCAACACCATGCAGCAAATAAATTCCAGACACGAGCAACGCCATGTTCTTTGGAAGCTTGGCATTACTGATGTTACGCAGATTCACTTCCTTCACATCCTGACTCTCAAACATCTTGATGGTCTTTGCACCTTTGATTGGCTTGATGGTATAAATCAATTGATCGGCCAGACGCAACTTGCCCTGAAGCAATTGCTCTTTAATGTGCTTGGGCAGTTCCACAAAGAACTTCTCAAACTCTGCACGCGATCCCTGTGAAGGAATATGCCGCTTTACAATCTTACTCATCGCCTTTGCCCGTTGCACAGGGTTCAGCGCATTCAGATACCCTAACAACTCGGTATCCATCTCTCCATTCAGACCCAACAACTCTGTCGGGTTTGTGTACTCACTTTCCATGAGTTGTCCTAATGCTCCTAGCATAATTTTACTTTGTGTTTAATAGTTACTCTTTGATTAAAACTCTCTTTCCACTTCTTCCACTGCATTCATTCCATTCATGTTCGCAATCTGTTCCTGGATTCTATCAATGGCTGACATATCCAACTCCTTCGAATTGTTGTATGGATTGACGAAGTAGGTTACTTGCTCTTCGTTATTCTCACCTGCGAGTCCTGCTGTTGCAGTAGGTTCTGCTTTGCTGATGTAAAGCTTCTCTGAGAAATTCTTGAAGAATGTTCCCACACGATCTTTAGCTTGTTCAGCAATTTGTTTCATATCAAATCCATCTACTCCCTGTACCGTTGTAGTCTTGTTTTGATTTTGAAATCCATTGCTCAGCGTGAGTCCAAGACCTGCCGCGATGATGTATGGATTCTTTTTATGGAAACCCACCAGTGTCACCGGAATTCCTGCAAGCAGTGAGTGTTTGCCGAGTGCTGCACCTGCGCCACCTGCTGCGATGGCTGTCAGTAACACAAGTCCACCTTTTGTTACCGTCTGCGTAATCGGATGCTCCATTACTTGAGCAGTTCCAAAGAGCGCATTCCCTTGTTTGCTTTTGTTTTTCTTCCCCTTTGCCATGTCTATAATAGATTTTGTGCTTTCACTTTTGTTTTCTTGTCCTTACTTCCAACTTTCTTTTTGCTCTGTGTCTTTCGTTTTTTAGGAGGAATACCTTCGAGTCCATTCGTTCCCGAACCACCTCTCATTGCTCTCATTAGGAGAACTCCTCCTGTGATAATTCCTCCAGCGACAAGTAGAGACTTACCAGGATTAGCTTTTACCCATGTCGTAGTCTTTTGTAAGAAGCCAGTCCTCTCTGAACCATCCTGAGTTTGAACAGCATCGCTTGCTGATGTACTTTCACTTGGTACAAGCATAGCTCCGCTGGAGGCAGATTCATTTGATAGTACAGGCTTAGAAGTCGCAGCAGGAGCTGAATAAATTTTTGTTGCTTCATTAGTTTTGATCGTTGTTGTCAGACTCTGCTTTGGTGCAGTGGTAACTGGAGCAGAATATGTTGATGGCGACTCTTCATATCGGAAGGCATCTTCATCTTCCGGAATCGTGGCAGGAGCGGTTGTTGCTGTTCCTGCATTGTCCGTTTCACTCTGAAATGATTTCTCATCACCACCACCTTTATAGAACAGACCCTTCACTTGCTTTAATGCTCCTGCGATTGCAGCTACTGCTGAAGTCGCTGCCGCGATAGCAGTGCCACTGGCGATCTCACCTAACCCTTCAATGTCATCACTGTAGATGATGTTATATTCATCCTGGTCAGCGTACACATTATCCAACCCATCAAGACCGCTCAGAGGTACCTTTTTATCCTTGTTTCCTTTTCCGTGTAGAATAGCCTTCTTAAGATTTTCCTTCTTTCCACCAGCTTGCCAGTAAACTGTTTCCGCTCTGTCTTTTACTGAGCGAAGTTTTTTAAGTTCACTCATGTTCATGCCCTTGGCTTGTGCCTGGGAATCGGTGAGGTAGGCATAGCGTAACCTACCCGCGACATTCATGAGGTTAATTTTCATGGCCAGTAAAAAGCCGTTCCTCAAAAGCAATGTGGCCGGATTGATATAGCGATTGACAAAACGAATTCCTTTGCCAACCTCATCACCTACCTTCTTCACCGTTTTCTTTACCGCCTTCCCAACTTTTTTGAAAATGTTTCCCATCTCGTCTTCATCATACACTGATGCAAGATCAGAGAGGTCAACATTTTCATGTTCTATGAATTGGATTTCCTCTTGTCCTTCATCTTCAATTCCGTCTAAATAATCCAGTCTCATATCGTAGTCTTTACATTCTAAATAAGGTTGTTCATCATCAAATCTGTCTTTCACACAATCAATCACGATGTAGTAATCACGTTCATCTATGTAATCTTCCAGATGACCTGGCTTCGGTACAATAGGATATACATGCTGCCATCGCGGAACTTCCGGATACCGCTTCGGATATTTCGTTATCCTGGCGAGGCAGTCTATATCAAGAGATCGGAGGATGGAGAGAATAAATACGGTGTAACAGTCACAGTCTACTCCCGTCTTTCTATCGCTCCATGCCCTTCTGGGACTGCGTACTTGCTCAACTCCTTCCTCGTCTCTTTTGTACTGAATGTGTTGGTACACGAAGTGCCATATGTTGGAACAGGTTTCTTCCAGTGTCCGACCTTTCAATACCTTCGCAATCTTTTCCGTTTGCCATAACGTCTTTGGCAATGCAGTGCGAATGAGTTTCATCGTGTCTTCTACATTCGCACTCTTCTTTATCGTAGTATCTTTTTCACCTGGGGGTGGAAAGAGATGATCGAACTCCCTTCCATCCCTCAATCGCCTCTTTCTGTCCGCTACCATACGCCTCTTCCTTTCTTCATCATCTTTTTCTCTTTTGCTGTCATGCAGCCTTCCCACCGCCCAAAGTGATATTGTCAGTTTTTGTGTAGGGTAAACTATCGTTGATTGTTGTTACCGTGTGTACAACCAAGTTGAGCTTACCTGTCTCTCGGTATTCTTTCACCAATGCCGGAACCGTTGTTGCCAGGCTTAGAAATCCAAGCTTGATTTTTATCGGATCAAGATTGACTTCACTAAATTTTGGAACAGTCAGGTTCACATCTTTTACTTGTGATGATGCTATGGTCTTATCGGCATAAATCATCTTGACAAAAGGATGCTTCACTTGAATACTTCCACCGCTTGGATTTTTGAGTTTCACATTGATGGAGAGTTCAATTCCACTCAGGCTTACATTGTGAATCGAAACCTTTGTATCAGATTCTAATTCATTTGAAAGCCTATTGAGTTTGAGTAAGTAGCTGCCACCAAAGTAGATGGCTGCTACTGTACCGGCTCCGATCAATATGTGACTACTCTTGATCATTGCGCTTCTTTCTTCTGAGTTTAAGACCCTTTACTCTTTTTAACTTTGCAAAGTCTTTTACTCGGTCTTTATGCTTTTGCCATAGCGGACTGAAAACATCAGCAATGATTTTGAAAGCAAGACAGATGATACCACCCACAATGGCTTGCAGCGCATAGTCCAGAAGAAATAAAAGATTTACATTGGCCAGCAGATTAAATGCTGCTCCGAAAAGAAAGGCAATCCCATTGCCCATCCCATGATTTTGATTTATGGCTGTGTTCATGGGTCAAAGATGTAGCGACCCCAAACCACAGGTTAACGATTGTTAACGGTAGTGAATGACTGTTTAACTTTATTAAGGTTTGTGAAGGATTGTAAACGATTTTGAATGAATGTTCCGTGTGGAACAATGGAATTTGTTTATCTACACATAATGCTTAAATGGAAGTACATCTGACTTTATGTTTCTTCCAGCCGTTAGCACTTCACCAATCGAATCAGCAAACTTCAAAGTCACAGGAGATCCGTCTGAATAGATACAAGCGTTATAATTGAGTTTTGTTAAAGCAAGGATGTCCTTACACACGGTTTCAATCTTTTCGTTTCCTCTTGTAATTTCAACACTAAGAGGATTCGGGGTTTCTAATCCCAATTGAGTTTGAATCCTTGGGATATAACCATTCGACCAAAGATATGCGAACGTATCTGTAACAATCAATGCTGTACCTCTTGGGACGCAATACGAAAAGTCTCGATACAATTTAAACGCACTATTATCCCTTATCCTTACTCCAACCAATTCGCTCTTTCCCTTTGCGGCCTCCATAAATCCATCCCACTCCTCATCATCGAAATAAGTTTTCGCATGAATAAAAATCTGATCTGGATATGTGTCATTTTCGGACTTAGCTCTGAATGATTCGAGCGACATGGTAAGAAGTTCAATTGCAGCTTCTCTCTTTATGTGAAATTCTTTAGTCTTAGGGTTAAACCAAGGACCGATATTTCCTCTAAAGACCATTCCGTCACCTGAGTCGAGAAACATTTGGGCTGCACAGCATGCGTTTTTTTTGTCTACACTTAGATCGATCTTTTTGTAAACTAACCCAAGGTAGCATACATTTTTCCTGACCTCACCAAGCTTCCAGGGTATTCCCCCCGACTTGTAATATAGCGTAGTTGAAATATTCCATGCTTTGGCCGTATCAAATTGGCGCTCATAGTCTACTTTATCATGATCAACCCAAATCTTCTCATATGCAATAGTGTTTTCTCTTACAATCTGAGTAACGATCTTTTCTGATAGTAGTTTAGCTTTTAATTGGTTGTGAAAATTTACCTCGAATTCATAGGCTTCTTTCTGCTTATTTAGATCATCAAATAACATTATTACTGATGAGTTCTGCTCATAAGGATTTAGGTGATTAGTGATATTGTTTTCCTCTGTTGGAATTCGCGACTTAGGTCTACCATACTGATATATCTCATTAGGTATTGCTACAAACCAAACTGATATTGGTAAGTTCTCCTCATTATAGTATTTTATAAGTCTCGTTGAGTATAGATTAGTTAAGTGAAATATTCTTTGATGTCCGTCAGAATATTTTAAGAAATCTTGAATTTGCTCTGCTGGTACATCTAGTTCTTGGAGAGAGTTGAAATTTATTGATACATCGAAAGCTGCTTCTAATCCGGGAAAATATGGTCTAGCTATGTCGGGTTTTATGTTTAGTATAGGTTTGTGAATTTTTCTTAAATACTCTAAAACAAACCCACGTTGCTTTGCTGGGCCAATTATGCCGACACTAATTTGGCTGCTATGCTTACCTTTCGAATATGGACCAAATAAAGTCAATCCATCGCGTGGATCATCAACCTTTTGGTTGTAGCCAAACGTTAGCCTTGGCTCATCTATGTGAATCAATTTTGGCTCAGTCATTTGGCTTTTCTTCTAAGTTGTCCTCGTCTATGTTAGTCACATCCTCAATATCTTCTAGCCCGTCTTCATCATCATTGGATTGTTCAATCACTTCATACATGGAAAATAGTCCATGCCTGGTTTTATCGTTTGGATCAAAATAGCCAAAATCTGCCCAAAAATGTTCAGGGACATCTGGCATTTTAAGAGTGAAACTCTTTGAGAGCTTTATTTCAACCCCATTATTTACTTTCAAACTTTGTATAAAACCAATAAGCATATCACGCCACTCTTCGTTGAATAGCCTCTTGCCTTTTGCCCTTCGGTGACTATGAATTCTGTCTTTATCAACTTCTTTCTCTTTTAGCTTTTCACCATCTTTTTCCTTCTCTCTTTCTTTCTTCCAAGTATTGTAACCATCATCTGTGAACACCAAGTGGTTTTTCAAACTAAATCCAACAAGAGGCGTCAGAATTGGTTTCATGGAAACTGCAAAATGCCATTTCCCCAATTTTTTATACTTTCCGATGAGGTTTTTAGTTTTTGATTTATCTATCGTCCTGTGCGGAAACTCAAATTTTATCTTCATGCTTTCCAAAGACTTAAGGGTATGGAAATAGGCCATTCTTTTATTAGCCATTTCATACCAATAAAGACCTCGTTTCTTTAGAATCAGATGAAATACTCTTTGCAGAAGATTCTTGAAATGATTCTCTGCATCCCTCTGAGTTGGAAATACAGTTTTTTCAAAGCCCAGAAGCATCTCACTAATTTTTATACGATGCACATCCTGATTCTTTACTTTAAAATTTGGAGTTGCCTCGAACGAACTAATATAGTTCGATATTTTCCCAAGAGGAAGGTCATTATTATTGGCTAAATAAATTGCCTTAGCCTGTTTTTCAGTCTTGAATTCGAAAATGTAGAAGTATTCCGGAAGCTCATTGATTGGCCACCAGTTACTATAGTAAAGCTCGCGTCTTGAAGTTATTCCATTTGGTACTATGTATTGAGTGGTGTACCAATTGGAAAAACCTTCATCTATTAATTCATCATTCTTTATAATCTGATCCTTCGCTAGTTTCTTTTCAAGCTGCTTAAATCCGTCAGCCCAATTATCATAGAAAGGGATTTGATTTAATCTATCCGCCCCGATAAATAAATTGTATGTCGAAGCGTCAATGTTCATCAATATTATGAAGTCGTTTAGTTTGTTTTGCTTCCCAATACTTTCTGAAAGGCTATACTCTTTGTAAACACCGTCCTTTAGTTTACCAGGTACAGGATTGCCGTTTTCATCTTTGATACAAATGTGCTTGGAGTAGACAAGGAGTATTTTAATTGCTTTGTTCCTAATGGTTTGATCAATTTCTTCCCAGAACTTCTCACCACCCAGCAAGGCGTTTTTATCTATCCAAACATTGTAGCCAAGTAACTTAAGCCTAGAGGCAAGCCATATAGTGAAATCATTGTCCTCCGGTGTTGCGTGACTAATAAATATCGTATCCCTCATGGTGTTCAGAATATTTTCTAAATCAACTCAATTTCGATTCCTCTTTTCAAATATAAAGATTAGATTTGACAAATAATGACAAGCCAAATAATATACACTTGAGCTATTTCGGACAACGGGTAAGAGAACTTAGAGAAAAGAAAAAGCTACTTCTTCGGCAGGTGGCCGCACATCTTGAAGTAGACACTGCACTAATGAGCAAAATTGAACGTGGTGACAGGAATGCAAGTAAGGAACAGGTTATAAAAATAGCCGAATTTATACAGGCAGATTTAGATGAATTATTGACGCTTTGGCTTGCGGATAAAGTTGAATCTGCTGTTGGTGAGGAGAAAAAGCTAGCGAACGAGGCATTAAATATTGTTAAGAAAAAATTTAGTAAATGAAGCAAGGTTTGAAACTCATTGATAACTCGTCAAATGACTACCAACTTGGCAGTGCATTAAAAGAGTTGGTAACTAACAAATCTTTCAGTCAAATTTCTATTGCTACAGGGTATTGGGATTTGCCTGGAATGGTAATGATTTATGATGAATTGAAGGACTTTCTCGAAAGAGACAATACAACCTTTAGATTACTATTAGGAGAAGAGCCATCGGTAAGAGCTTACCAGGTAAAGAATCCAGCAAAACAAGATCCAGACTTCCCTGAAAAGTACCTAAAGAAGGACCTTGAGGACTTAGTCTTAAAAGAAGAATTTCAAAAGGTTGCTGACTTATTGGGAAAGTATATTAATCAAAATCAAAAATTAGAGATCAAAGTCTACAAGAAAAACTTCTTGCATGCTAAGTGTTATATCTTCGGAAGCGATGCGGAGAACTCTATCGGTATCATTGGTAGTTCAAACTTTACAAAACAAGGTTTATTTGGCAACCTCGAATTAAACCAACTAGAGGATAATAATGCTACCGTTAACTTTATTAGGAAGAATTTAACTCAACATCCTTCGCACCGCACATGGTTTGAAGAATTGTGGAGCGTAAGTGAAGATTGGTCAAAATCATTTAAAGAAGAAGTATTAGATCTTAGTAAGCATGGAGGAACTTGTTACAGTCCCTACGAAATGTACATCCATGCCTTATTTAGAATTTATGGACAAGACTTGCTCGATGAAAAGGAAATGAAGGTTGAGATTGACGATCCTGCAACTGGAAAGCCACAACTTTTAAAGTTTCAGATTCAGAACGCAAACAGCCTAATCAAAAAATTAGAGAGACAAAGCGTTGCAATGCTTTCTGATTCTGTCGGTCTTGGTAAAACCTACACAGCGATAAAGGTTATTGAATATTATAAGCAGACACTTAATCAGCGAGTGGTTGTTATTGCACCGGCAGCCCTTGTGCCACAGTGGAGGAAGGCTTTCGATGATTTCCGCATGATTCATATTCCTGAAATTTATAGTCTTCAGGATACGGTTAAAATCGAGGACGTAAAAGAAAATCTTAGATCGATACCCGTAGGCTTATTTGTATTTGATGAAAGTCATAATCTTAGAACTTCAGGTGGAGGACGTTTTGATACGTTCATTAAATGGAGGCAGGATAACGAAAATGCAAAAACTCTATTATTAACAGCAACTCCGATTAATAACCAGCTCTCTGATCTCACTAACCAAATCATGTTAGGATCAGGTGGTGATATTTTTAAATTGGGAAGATTCTATGACAGATCCCGTCAGAAGTATTTCACTTTAAAGGAGAGGCTTGAGTTATTGCAAGCAGACATGCGAAGGCAAATTCGGGAAACCGGTTTTATAGATTATCAACAAATCAAAGAGCAGTTAACACCATTATTAAATCGCTTTATAGTCCGCAGAACAAGACAGGGAATTGAAAAAGAGTACCCTGAAGGATTAGAGATAAATGGCAAGCTGCAAAAATTTCCAAAGTCAATTCCAGATAACCTGGAGTATGAAGTTCCAAACCAGTTTAAAACGCAATTAGAAAAACTTGCTGAAAAGAATCCCTTACTCAAAGAGGCACTTAAATACACGATTACAAGTCTTGCTGATTTAGAATACCTCGCACATCCTCTCGATTTGTTGACACACTACCAGCTAAGAGAAAAGCCAATAAATTCTTCTCTTGAAATTGTTTATTCTGGCATTCTTGGTTTAGGGTTTCCATGCTATCGGTACAATATTTATCGTCATGCGTACTACGGTCGTAAACGTGGGGACTTGGAGTTAAATGCAGATGATAACAGAGAGTTGTCACGACAGATCGGTATCTATGGAATCTTTAGAACAGTCCTCTTAAAACGGCTTGAGTCTTCGTTGTTCTCAATTAGCAAATCTATTGATAGTTATGAACGAAAACTCTTGGACTTCAAGGATAAGCTAGATAAGTACAAGAAGATTATCTCTGTAAAAAATATTGCACAGTTAAATAAAATAATTGATGCATATAATGAAGAGAATTCAGATGAAGACGAGTTGGATTTCGATATAAATTCCTTCGAGGACAAGGAAGTGGGTTTTGTCACAATACCAGCAGACGAAGGTGTGTTTAATATAAATCAACTGAAAGCTGATATTGAGAAGGATATTTTAGTAATAAGTATACTAAAAGAACAGATAGGATTATTGATTAAAAAAGATCACAAAATAAAAGTACTGGCCGATAAATTAGATGACAACGAGGAGCAAAAGGTTCTTGTCTTCACATATTTTGCAGACACACTTCAATACCTAAAAGAAGAATTGCCAAAACTCCTAAGAAAAAATAAAAACATAGAGTTTGCTTTAGGTACTAAAGGAGACATCGAGGATTATGCAAGGCGTTTCGCACCAGTTTCCAAGAAGTACCAATTAAAGCAAGGGGAAAAAGAAATTCATTTTCTAATCGCAACGGATAAGCTTTCAGAAGGTCAGAACCTGCAAGACAGTGGCATTATTATTAACTACGATTTGCATTGGAATCCTGTTAGGATGATTCAGCGTAATGGGCGTATTAATCGATTGGGAACAAAACATGAAGAAATTTTTATCTATAATTTTCGACCTACGGAACAACTGGAGAGTTATCTGCAATTGGTACGAAAACTTCAAGATAAAATTAATTTGATTCGCTATACCATCGGTTCCGATCAATCGGTATTAGATGAAGAGCCAATACCGCAAGATTTTACCGAGGAGCTTTATAGCCGCGATGAGAAAAAACGCCTTGAAGCTTTTCAGAAAATATTCGAAACTTCCGAATTACTGGCTGCCGAAGATCTGTTCATGGATGACCTTCGTGAATTTGATCGGAACGAAAAATTGGATGGCCAATACAAGTCAAAAATAAAAAACCTACCTAAAGGCAAATGGGGTAAAGTACAAATGCGAAAAGAGGAAGATGATTTCACGCATCTTGCACATTTGATGGATGAAACCGGAGAAGCCGGATACTTTGTAGCATTTCATAATAATGTAGGTGAACTATTGACAACCACGGAGGGACTGCTTTCCATCAAAGCCACCAGCGATCAGAATCAACGATTTAAGGATACTTTTAAGAATAAACCAAAGGTTGAATCCGGCATGTTGGACTTTGTTCAAGCATATCAATTTACGGAAGATGAACATCAGGTGCGCTACAACCAGCCTCAGCAAGTCGCTATAGCATTTTTAATTAATAAGATGATTGAATACGGCTATCCGGCAGAAGAGATTGAAAAAGTAAGTAATTGCATAAGTCACTCTCAAAATGCCTATATCAACAAAGAAAACATGAAGCTGGTGCGGTTAGTAAACAGAATGAATCGCAGGGGAGAACACGTGGGTGATGAAATTGTAAAACGCTTTGTTACACTTGCCCATCAAAATAGACCGGAGGAGAAAACGGAGAAAGCTCCATTAAACGAAATCATTCAAATCTTTGCGTAAATGACCCTTCAGGAACTAAACGATTTACTGACTCAACTTAGCCAGCAAAGAACCAGAGATAAAGTTCTTGAGTTTGCCAACGCTCTTGTGGACTGGATGGGATTGAAGCTGAATGATGGAGGCAAGCCTCAATTGCTCGCACCACAAACTCAGAAACTAAAAGACTACCTAGCCACAGCTCCACAAACTGTGCAACCTCAGTTGTATAGGCTAACTGCCGATAGTCAAAACATTCGCATTCGTTTTGCAGTACTGAAAAAAATAAAGAAGGATTATATTAATCAATTAGTCGATAACGATCCTGGCCTGAGCAGTTATCAAGCTTTTGTTAAAGGGCTAACGTTGCAGCAAAGTGGAAGTGGTTTTATTCCAACACAGCCATACTTCATTCATTTTGTTACAACAACAGAATACGATCGGTTAGTCTTGGTCTTTAATCAAGGAGAGCAAAAGCGTATCCTTACATTCCGTGATCGACTATCACAAACGCAATACAACCGAATTATTCAGTTATGGTCAAAGATTGGTACAAAGACTAAACCAGAGATTGCTGACTTACTGTGGAAGAGCCTTGATATTAAGGAGGTAAATAAAGACTTCTATAAGCGTGTCAAGGGAAGTTTTGACGATCTAGTTGGAATAATAAAACTTGAGAAGCTAACTGAAAATGAAAATCAGATTAAGCAATTCGCAGTGCGGCTTATTGGTCGTTATATATTTTGTTGGTTCCTGAAGGAAAAAAGCATCATTCCACATAATCTCATTGATAGCGTAATTATTGAAAAGGTTAAAAAATTCCATCAGGACTTCCTTCAAAAACTTTTCTTTGGCACACTGAATACACGTGTGCACGAAAGAGACTGGTTGTTGCTCGCAGATGTAGATATTAGAAATAAGTTTGAAAAGATTCCATACCTCAATGGAGGTTTATTTGATAAGACAAAAGAAGATGAATTATTTGAAGGGCTTGAGTTAAATAGTTGGTTGCTAAATTTTGTAAAAGTTTTAGAGAGCTACGACTTTACGGTAGATGAAAGTAGTAGCCAGTACCAACAGGTGGCAGTTGACCCTGAGATGTTAGGCCGCATTTTTGAAAACCTGCTTGCAAGCCAAAATCCAGAAACGGAGAAGGCTGCTAATAACGAGCGAAAGGCTTTTGGCGCATTTTATACACCACGCGATATTGTTGATTTTATGGTGGACGAAGCACTGCGCACCTATTTGGCCAACAAATTAAATGTGAGTGCAGATGACTTAGCTTCTGCGTTTTCGATTAACCCCACCTGGCCAGATAAATTGAATAAGCGAAAGCTTGAAGCTGAGAAACATTTGCAAAGTGTTAAAATTCTAGACCCTGCCTGTGGCTCTGGTGCATTTCCGATGGGCGTATTACATCGCTTAATTAGTTTAAGGCAACTTCTCGGACTCTATCCAGACACTCATATTCTAAAAAAGGAAATCCTTTCTAACAATATTTATGGTGTAGACATTATGCCCATGGCCGTAGAGATTGCCCGGCTTAGAGCATGGCTCTCACTTATTGTGGAGGAAGATTATAAAGCAGAAAAAATCTCCAGCAATTTTGAAATTGATGCCTTGCCAAACCTTGATTTTAAATTCATGCAAGGCAACTCACTATTGGAAACCTATGAAGGGATTAAGCTTTTTGATGGAAGGCTGTTGGTTGAAAATACGGTGAGTAAAAAAAATTCGATCATTGAAAAGACACAGAAGAAACTAAGTGAACTGCAAAGCCGATACATTGAACTTCATTCTGCTAATAAACTAAAAGGCACACAGAAGGCCATTATTGAAAAAGAATTAAAAGAGACTAAAGACCTACTTAATAAATTATCGAAAGCAGAGGAGCCACAAGCGACATACGGACTTTTTCATGGCGATGCCAGCACGGCCAACATTGCGGAAAAATTGAAGGGGCTTCATAAAGATTTATTCAACACCTCTGATAAGGAGGCCAAGAAGGATTTAAAGAACAAAATTGAAGAATTAGAGTGGAACCTTATAGCTGCCAACCTAAAAGAACAAGGTAAGATTGATAAGCTTAAGGACTTGGAGAAATTGAAAGGTCAGAATGTAAAGCCGTATTTTTTATACCGCTTAAATTTTCCTGAAGTGTTTACCGAAAAGGGCGGTTTTGATATTGTAATTGGCAATCCGCCCTATGTAAGGCAAGAGGCCATAGATCCATACTACAAACCACTGTATGTACAAAACCATCCAGAGGTAGGAAGTGGCACAGCGGATTTATATGTGTACTTCTTTGATTCTGCCTTATATGTGACTAACCCTGGTGGAGTAGTTATTTTCATTACCCTCAACAAATACCTGAAAACCAAATACGGTGAAGGCTTGCGTAAAAAGCTGAAAGATAAAGACGTTGATCTAATCATTGATTTCTTTGAGTTGCCAGTATTTGAAGCCAGCACTGATACCGCCATTACTAAGATTATCAATTCACCTGATACAGATTCTACAAAATATTTTCCGGTAAAATCATTGGATAATCTTGATTTGAATGTGATTACAAAAAGTAATCCTTTAAAAGTAATCAAGGATGGAAGTGAGTGGAAATTCGTTGAACAAGGATCAAACGATATTATTTCAAAGGTCTATAAAGAATCAATGACTCTTAAAGTATTTACGGAAGATAGAGTATACAGAGGAGTAGTAACTGGAGCAAATAATGTGTTCGTGATTACAAGCGAGATAAGGGATCAGATCGTAAAAAATGATCCTAAGTCTTCTGAAATAATAAAAAAATTCGTTAGTCCAACGACAATCAAAAAGTACGATACGCAGTGGAATGGCAAATGGCTAATTTTTACAAGGCGAGGATGTGACATAAATAAGTATAAGGGTGTAAAAGAATATTTATCTAAACATAGAAAAGAGCTTGAACCAAAACCTGATTCGTATGAAGGCAGTGATTGGCAAGGTCGAAAAGCTGGCCCTTACGAATGGTATGAGATACAAGATAACATCGCATATCACAAGGAGTTCGAGAATCCAAAACTAGTATACATTTATACTGCAAAAAAACAGGAATTTTATCTTGATACAGAAGGTCAGTTCATTAATAACAACTGCTATATGGTTGTTTCAGATAATAAGTTTCTTTTCTTCTTCCTTAACTCTATCTTATTCGATTGGTTCAAACGCATCAAGTTTGTTGCTTATGGTGATGCCGATGAAGGTGGTCGCGTGAAGCTCGATTACAATAAAATGATTACTGTACCAATCAAACAAATATCTGCTTCCCACACAAAATGGTTTGAGCAAAAGTATGATCAAATTAAAAAATCGATTGGCAATGCAACTAAAGTAACTGAGCTGGAGCATGAAGTAGAAACCAAGCTATTCAAACTCTACGAACTAGATTATAACGAAGTGAAAATAGTATATCCGGATTTTTGGATGAGTGAAGAGGAGTATGTGAAACATAAACCTTAGAATTATGGCCAGAGCAAAAAAGACTATCGCTAAAAAGAAAGCACCGAAAAAAGCTAAACGCAAAAGTGCAAATGATTTTAAGCTGTGTCAAAAATGCTCTACAGAGAATAAGTTGAATGCAACAGTTTGTTCTTCTTGTGGTCATAAGAAATTTGCCCCGGAATTCATTAAGAAAATAGAGAAGGTGACAGGCAATACCTATGCTCAGGTTACACTCCCCCAAGATAGCGATGAGAAAAGGATTACCCTTTATAAATGGTGGCCGGGGGGTAAAGCCTCTTTTAATATTAATAATCAGGAAAGTTGGGAAAAAATTGTTGAGATTATTCAATCTAAACTTCTCCCATATTTGGGGTGGAAAACAAAGAATGAGATAGTAAAGGAACTTACTGCCAAGGGGAATCAAGTTTCAGACACTCAAATAAAAAAATTAACCAAAGGATACCCCGATCTTATTCGCAAGGTTCTTCAGCAAATCGATGTAACAAAGTGGGAAGAAAGCAGCTATTCGGATATAGCTGAAATATTGAAAGAAATTTCCGAATTACTCTCAAAAACAGACGCTGGATTTCGTCAGGCTTTTGTTGATGTCGCTCAACATTTGCCAAAGCAAGGTGCACGCGCAGTAGAAGACCTTGCCGAACTACTTAAGTCATGGTCACTCAAACAACTTACTTCAATTTCAAGTCAGGTAATTGAGAGAATTCAAACTTTGGAACTTTTCAAAAACCGAGTGCTCGATGACAAGACTTATGAAATAAGAGGCGATGACTCAATTCATCGCATTTTGGAAAGAGCAATGTGGATCATTGATGAACGTTACTGGCTTATGCACAGTAATGAGACATTGAGAAAAATTGTTGGCGATGATGTTGTTAAGAAGAATAAAGGCAACGAAAGGAAAAGACCTGATTTTGTTTGCGGTAGTGTTGGCGACAAAATAATTATTGTTGAATTAAAAAGACCATCTCATTCGCTAGAGATCGAAGATTTGAATCAACTTGAAAACTACCTCTCCATCATTGAACAGAAACATACCGGAAAAACTTTTGAGTGTTACCTGGTTGGGCAAACCATTAGCACTGAACTAGAGCGAAAAAAGAAGTACCGAGGAAATCAATTTAAAGTGAGAACATTTAGTGATTTAATTGATGATACTGAAAAACGTTATAAGGAATTTTATAAGACTCTTGGAAAATAAGGAGGAATATGTTTCTGGATGAATTTTTGAAATACAGCTCACAATATAGAAAGGGGATTAAAAGCATTTCTTTTCGCTCAAGTGTGCCAAAAATTGAAAAGAATAGCTATGCTCTTCAATTAAGGGAATTCCATGGAAATTATGAACTTTATTTCAACAGTAAAGGCGTGCTAATAAATAGCGTACATCATGATAATCCCTATAAATGCACAATGGTTTATGGATACGGCTATGGAAAAAAGTTAATAGCTACTTCCAAGCTACATACCGAAAACCAAAATCTATTAGAACTCACACAGTATTTTTATGATAAATCTAATAGAATAAGAAAGGAGGTTAATTGGAATTTTTATAACAGTTTCAGGTGGAACGATTACGATAAGGCATTACATACATACACAGAGGACACTAGAATCATGGTCTTGCCAAAATCGAAGTCAAGCGATGAAGAGGCTACATTCATAACAAGGTATGACCAGCATAGAAGAATCATTGAAGAAAAGTCCTTTAGAGAACCCACCGATCTAATATCATGGACTAGAAGCGAATATAATTCCGTTGGAGAATTGGTTAGGGAAATTTCACTTAACGATAATGGTGAGGAGGATGGAGTCTATGAATATTTGCCGTTTAAAGATGGCCTATCAACTGGCTATCGATTTAAGTCGGATAACGAGAGCTATTTGAAAGAATACAGGTACACTTGTGATGAAAATCGTAATTGGGTGAGTCAGGTTGTCTTGCTTAATGGGGAGCCTCAATACATTTATGAGCGCGAAATAATTTATGAATGAGTGGGGATTCTAACAATCAATAATTCAAGCCATGAAACTGGAAAATCGCAAACAAAAGGTTGTACCCTTACCTCAGTTTTTACTCAGGCAAGCCCGATTTGGTTTGTTTGCTTTCCTACTCATTTCAATATCCGTTTGCATCGGCACCCTCGGCTACCACCAGTTTGCCAACCTAAAGTGGCTAGACAGTTTCCACATGGCTTGTATGATTTTAACCGGAATGGGGCCAGTCGTAGAAATGACTGCTGAACAGGCTAAATTATTTTCATCATTTTACGCCTTGTATAGTGGAGTAGCATTTTTAAGTATTACAGCAGTATTTTTTGCCCCCATCGTTCACAGGCTATTACATATTTTGCATGTAGAAGCAACAACAGGAAAGGAAGACTGACGGCTTATACCAAAGTTATTAGCTACAGAATCTCTCCAGAATCACCGCGTTCATTCGCGGTATGGTAAAGCGTTATATTTCCAAAATATCTTCAGGGAGATTCGGCCTTGTATTAATCCTTACGACACTCATTGTTGGTATTTCTTCCCTTACAAGGATATTTCTGCTTTTAAAATCCTCGTCTTCAGTTGATTTCTCTTCTCTAAATCTAGCGGGACTTTTTTTAATCGGGTTTTTCTACGACCTGGTTAATGCTGCCTATGCTTGCATACCCATCGTGCTGTATTTATGGCTTGTACCGATGCGGATTTATGGTAAAGCCTGGCACCGTTTTGTACTCTATGGATTATTTTCAGCACTCACTTTTCTTTTACTCTTTAATGCAGTTTCTGAATATTTCTTTTGGGATGAGTTCAACACTCGTTTCAATTTTATAGCAGTAGACTATCTGGTTTATACAACAGAAGTCATTGGAAACATTCAACAATCGTATCCTATCGGATGGATTGTGCTGGCAATTGGTATTATCTCATTGCTATTTGTCTATTCATTAAAAAACAAAATCAAAGGAAGTAACATTCATCAAACACCATTCTGGCAACGAACAAAGTTTGTTGGACTGTATGCCGTTTTAGTAGCTGTGATTTTCTTTTTCGTCACAAATAAACAACATCGCTTTAGTGATAATGCGTATGTGAATGAACTGGCAGGCAACGGACTTTATGAATTATTTGCTGCCTACCGAAACAATGAATTAGATTATGATCAATTCTATAAACGCATTGATAGTAAGGAAGCATTTTCCTTAGTGCATCAATTGCTAAAAACATCCGATGCTGAATTTACTGACTCAAATTCAGAAAGCATCGACAGGAAAATTTCTAATGTTGGCGAGGAAAAGAAACTAAATGTAGTATTGATAAGTGTCGAAAGCTTCAGTGCCGATTTCATGGCTTCCTTTGGTAACCAGCAAGGCATTACTCCATTTCTTGACTCTCTGGCACAACAAAGTTTGCTATTTACTAATTTGTATGCTACAGGAACTCGCACTGTTCGGGGACTGGAAGCTTTGTCGCTTTGCGTACCACCAACACCGGGTCAGTCCATTGTTAGGCGGCCTCATAATGAAGAGTTATTCTCTCTTGGAAAAGTTTTCAATGAAAAAGGTTATGAAAGCAAATACATCTATGGTGGTTATGGTTATTTCGATAACATGAGCTACTTTTTTGGCAACAACGGGTATAGCGTTGTGGACAGGTCTGCCATTGCCGATGAGGACATTGATTATGAAAACGTTTGGGGTGTAGCTGATGAGAATCTCTTTGAATTAGCCGGAAAGGAAATGGACAAGAGTTCAACTGAAAAGCCTGTCTTTGCACACATTATGACCACCTCTAATCATAGGCCTTACACCTATCCGGATGGAAGGATTGATATACCGTCACACACAAGCAGGCAAGGTGCTGTTAAATACACCGATTACGCGATTGGAAAGTTCATTAAAGAATCCTCCCGAAAACCTTGGTTCAACAATACGCTGTTTATTATTGTTGCCGACCATTGTGCATCCAGTGCGGGTAAAACGGAGTTACCGGTGAACAAATATCATATCCCAATGCTTATTTACGCTCCCTCTCATATTGCTCCAGGAAGAATGGAAAGGCTGATGAGTCAAATTGATATTGGGCCAACCTTGTTGGGGCTTTTAAATTTCTCATACGCCAGTAAATTTTATGGATATGATATGTTTAAACTGGAGCCTGGGCGCGAACGGGCTTTTATCAGCACATACCAAAGTCTTGGATATATAAAGGGTGATAAATTAATTGTTTTGTCACCTCAGCTAAAAGTTGAATCCTTTACTGTTTCTGGCAAAGAACAGGTCAAGGCAAAACCAGATCAAAATACGATTAATGAAGCCATTGCCTGGTACCAAACTGCCAGTTATTCATTTACTCATGGACTGATGAACTAGTTTTGGTTATCTTCTGACCGCTAAACATGAAAATTCTAATAATTGAAGACGAGAAACAGCTTGTAAAAAGCATGGCGCAGTTCCTGCGTCAGGAAAGTTATGTGTGCGAGGTTGCTTATACCGCCAGTGAGGCCAACGAAAAAATTCTCCTTTTCGATTATGACTGCATCTTGTTGGATATATCGTTACCGGATGGAAACGGTTTGAAGATATTGGAAAAACTAAGGGAAAATCATAAGACGGATGGTGTAATAATGATAACAGCAAAAGGTTCTTTTGATGACCGCATAGCCGGACTAAACCTGGGCGCTGATGATTACCTGCCTAAGCCATTTTACCTGCCTGAACTTAGTGCGCGCATATCAGCAGTTATTAGAAGGAAACGATTTGATGGAAATAACAAAATATCATTTCATGAAATTGAAGTTGACCTACTTGGCAAAACAGTGTCCGTTAGTGGGAAGGAAATCGAATTGACCCGAAAGGAATATGACTTATTGATATTCCTGATCGCTAACAAAAATCGGGTTGTTTCTAAAAATGCGATTGCCGAACATCTCTCAGGTGATGATGCCGAGCTTTTGGATAAATTTGATTTCATCTATTCGCATATAAAGAACTTGAAGAAAAAATTAACAGAGGCAGGGTGCGAGGATTATATTAAAACTATATACGGACTAGGTTATAAATTTACCGCATGAGACTATTACAAGTTAGTTTACGCAGTTTGCTTTTGTATTCTTTAATACTTGTACTTATTAGTATCCCTATTTCAATTTTCTCTATCCGTCAAATAATCAATGAAGAGGTGGATGAGTCATTGGCGCTGCACACAAATCAGTTTATCAAGCACATTAAAAGTTATGAGTACCTGGAAGATCTGGAAATGGATTTAAAAATCTGGGATCAGCTTTCTTATGATATTGTACTTACCCCATCCGATAAAATGTCTGCGGGACAAAGGTATGAGACCGTATCCATGTATGATAGCATTGAACATGAGTTGCATCCATTTCGAACATTATCTTCTACTATAATTATAAAGGATAAACCTTACCTGCTCACGATTAAAATGTCGTTGGTAGATAATGATGAACTTGTGATGGCACTTGGAATCGTTCAAATGATCCTAATCGTACTTCTTGCAGCAGGGCTACTTTTATTAAATCGCTCGTTATCCCAAAAATTATGGAAGCCATTTTACAATACCCTTAATCAATTGAAGGCTTATGAATTGGATAAAAGTGAATCGATTCAGCCGGAGAAAACAAATATCGTGGAGTTTGATGATCTTAATAAGACAGTAAGTCACTTGACAGATCGAAACCGCAAAGTGTATCTGGAGCAGAAGGAATTTATTGAAAATGCCTCGCATGAGTTGCAAACTCCGTTATCCATTTTTCAATCTAAGCTGGATAATCTTATGCAGATACCTGGACTTACAGAAGCGGGGGCAGCTACCATACTTGACCTGGAGGAAACAGCGCAGCGAATGGCAAGGCTCAACAAGAATTTACTCTTGCTAAGTAAAATTGATAATGACCAATTCAATGAAATCGAAGAAATAGATTTGTCAGCATTGGCAAACAAGCTATTGTCGAATTTGCAGCCAATGGCAGATATTGACAACATATCCATTCGGGCGTCCATTAGCCCATTGTCAATAAAAGCCAACTCAACATTACTAGAGGTTCTGTTGACAAACCTTTTTCATAACGCCATCAGACATACGAATGCTAAAGGTGAAGTCATCGTTCAGATTACTGGTCGAGTGCTCACCGTTAGCAATACTGGAAGCCCGTTGAAAATGAGTCCGGAAAAAATGTTCGAACGGTTTAGTAAAGAAGGCAATGGTGAGAACAGTTCAGGTCTCGGCTTAGCAATAGTTAAAAAGGTATGCGATACATGCCGGTATGAAATCGTCTATAATTTTCAGAGTGGTGTTCATGTTTTTTCTGTGACCTTTTAATTTTCCGTTAATCACTAAATCCAATTTTCATCCAGAATTATTAAGGAATTTTGAGGTATACGATCAAGGCATGAAAAAATTGAGTATTCTGATTCTGTTACTATTAACTTCACTTCTTTCCTTCTCCCAGGTTAAGAGTGTTACACTGTCAGGTGTTCTGAAGGACAAAGCATCGAAGAGTAATTTATCATATGTGAATGTTGTCTTGAAGCTTGAACGAGACAGTTCATTTGTGTCAGGAACCGTGACAGACGATGAAGGTCGTTATACCTTGAGCAATGTAAAGCCTGATAACTACATCCTGGAAACTTCTTTTGTTGGCTATCGCACACATAAAACTTCCGTAGTGGTTGGTAGGTTAAGTGAGTTTCTTGACCTGGGGATAATGGAGCTTGAAGAAGACGTTACTTCTCTTAATGAGATTATTGTCACAGGCACGCAGGATGCCGTTGCTGAAACCCTTGATAAGAAAACCTTTTCGGTAGCAGATAATGTCAACCAAAGTGGTGGTTCACTCATGCAAGTCATGCAAAATCTTCCTGGGATTACCGTAAGCGATGATGGAAAGGTGAGATTGAGGGGAAGCGATAAAGTAGTTGTGCTTATCGATGGAAAGCAGACAGCCTTAACAGGCTTTGGCAATCAGCGTGCATTGGATAATATTCCTGCTTCAGCAATTGAACGAATCGAGGTCATTAACAATCCCTCAGCAAAGTACGATGCCAATGGTAATGCTGGCATTATTAACATTATTTATAAGAAAGAGGTACAGGAAGGGTTTAATGGAAGGGTGGGCATGGCGGCAGGCTTGGGAGCCTTGTGGGTGAAGCAAGAAAGCTATCCCACAATACGCCCTCAGTATCAGGCAACACCTAAACTAAATCCATCAATTTCTATTAACTACAGGAAAAAAAAATTAAATCTGTTTCTACAGGTTGATGACCTCTACACAAAAACACTAAATAAGAATGAGTTTGTCGATAGGTACTATGACAATGGGGACACCATCCGACAACAAACGGTAAGAAACAGGACTACTAATATCGTAACAGGAAAAGGTGGATTCGACTGGTACATCAACGACAACAATACCATAACGGTGTCAGGATTATTCAGCAGTGAAAAAATTCTTGATGAAGGAGACGAGCCTTTTTTTAATGCTGATTTATCCGAGCGACTACGCCTCTGGAGCTTTCTGGAGGATGAATTAAAAACGACCGTGACAGAAATGGCAACATGGCAGCACAAATTCAAACAGCCAGGGCGACTATTGAACGTAGGCTTTAATTATACCTTTCACAGGGAAGATGAAAAATATTTTTTTACGAATGTCATGCCCACCTACACCGGACAGGATTCATTCAAACTGATTTCGGATGAGCATGTGGGTGATTTCAATATTGATTATGTCCATCCGCTTAAGTATGGAAGGTTTGAGACCGGAATTAAATTCAGGAACCGGTACATCCCCACCAACATGCTTTTTATTCCTGGCCTCAATTCTCCATTGGACGTTGATGCTGGAGGTTGGGCGAACTACAGCGAAGTTATTCCGGCTGTTTACGGTAGTTACTTATTTGAAAACAAAAACTTCGAGGTGGAAGCGGGTCTTCGGGTTGAGTATGTAGAAATATATTATGAAGTTAATCCTGATCACAATACTTATAAGAGTGATGGTTATAATTATACACAACCCTTTCCCAATCTTCGTCTGGCCTATAAGATGAACGACAACAATACGCTTTCAGTATTTTATAATCGCAGAGTCGACAGGCCGAATGAGGTAGATATACGCATCTTTCCTAAGTATGATGATGCCGAAATTATTAAGGTCGGAAACCCTGGTCTTCGTCCACAATTTACAAACTCGTTCGAACTTGGCTACAAGGCAAATTGGAGTGATGGGTATCTATATTCCGCGTTGTACCATAAGCGGATGGAAGCAACCATTACGCGCATTGGCAGTATTGAACCCGGTAGCACCCTGATCTATAATATTTTTCAAAATGCCGGACTTAGTTACTCTTCCGGAATTGAAGTTATATTCTCTCAGAATGCAGGCAAGTGGGCAACTTTAAGTCTTAACCTTAATGGATACCAGAATATTATAGAACCTTTCAGTGTAGTCAATCTATATCCACAAGAAAATACCTTCTCAGCAGCCAGACAGGAGATACTTTCAGGAAGCATCAAGTTCAACGGTCTCTTTCATTTACCAGCTAAATACGATGTGCAGTTAACCAGTGTGTATATGGCACCCGATGTTGTGCCACAAGGAAAAACCTATTCCCGTTTCTATATTGATCTTGGTATTAAAAAATCGTTGCAAAAAGGAAAGGGTGAAGTGTTCCTGAATGCAACTGACATCGCAAACACCTTGCGCATTAAGAGAGAAGTGAATGGTTCTGGCTTTAATTATGTAAGCACTGATTATTACGAAACGCAAGTTATTCGACTCGGGTATACATATAAGTTTTAGTCATGTAACTATTAAAACAATCACGTCATGCAAACCTGGATTATCTACGCCATCATCTCCATGATTTTTGCCGGACTAACCTCTGTTCTGGCGAAATACGGTCTTCAAAATATCAGTGCAGACTTTGGTCTTGGTATTAGAACGACAGTCATTTTTGTAATCATTACTGCCGTTAATTTGGTTGGAGCTAAATACAAGGAATTTGCTAACCTGACTACTTTACAAGTAACACTTCTTATTGCATCGGGTATAACCACAACCTTGAGTTGGATTTTTTACTATAGAGCCATGAAGGATGGATTGGTATCGTATGTTGCTGCAATAGATAAGGTAAGCATTATCATAACACTACTACTTTCTTTCTTCTTATTGAAAGAGCCTATGACTCCCAAGATCATCGTTGGCGCCAGTTTGATTTTTATGGGTATGATTGTTTTAATCTGGAAATAAATTTCTATAAAACTTCAAAATCCAAAGTTGCTCCAGAATGCTATCGTTAGTTTCATTATACAAAATCAAATAAGTATGAAAACAATAATAGTAGCCCTCGCAATGATGCTTGCAATCACCCAGGGTAACGCACAAAAAATCAGTACTAAGGATGTTCCAGTCAATGTCAAAACCAGTCTGGAAAAAAACTATGCAGTCAAGGATGTAGACTGGAGCAAAGAAGGAGCAAATTATGAAGCCAGTTTTGAACAAAATGGAACGGAGATTTCAGTTGTGTTGGATGGTATCGGTTCTATTTTAGAGACTGAACGTGAAATCAAGAAAAGTGAACTTCCATCCGCGATTCATGATCTTTTGAAAAAGGACTATGCCGCGTTTGAAATTGAGGAGACCGCAAAAATTGAATCGAAGGGAGAAATAACTTACGAGGTTGAAGTAGAAAAGGGAAAACAAACTTTTGATCTCATTTTCGATGTCAATGGAAAATTGCTCAAAAAGCTTTCAAAGGAAGATGAGGAAAAAGAATAATTCAAAGTGAGTTTCCTTCCGTTCTCCAGAATCTCTCCAAAATGTCCTCGTAAACTTGAATCAGAAACATATAATCCGACAGGCTTGGATAAAGAGTTTACAGGGAGGTAAGAGGCCAGTCGTTATAGCCAGCAGGATTATCATATTCTGCTGGCTTTTTAGTAGAAATTTTGATTTATGAAATATCTGAACCCAGGCCTCCTGGTAATCCTTCTTTTAATCGGAAATTTATCTGCCACTGCACAATTTAACGATAAACGCAATCCAGAAAAATCGCTATTGTTTCAGAGTGCTACTTCTACAAAGCCTCCATTTTTTAAATCAAGAGGCTTTCAAAAAGCGATAGCAGTTCCCCTTTTGTTTACCGCAGCAGGTTTATACTCGTTAACCGATAACGATTTGCTAAATAAGTATGCCGTTCAAGAAGAGAGACAGGAATGGATGCCCAAGTTTCATCACCATGCTGATGATTACCTTCAGTATGCGCCTATTGTTGCTGTTTATGGTTTAAATGCTTTGGGAATAAAAGGGAAGAATGATTTTGGAAACCGAACCGCTCTTTTGATCAAGTCAGAATTATTGGTTGGAGTGCTTACCTACTCGTTGAAGAAAATTACAGCGGTTCCTCGTCCAGACACAGGTCAACCAACATCTTTTCCATCAGGGCATACTGCTCAGGCTTTTGCAGCAGCAACATTCATGACTAAAGAGTATGGCAATAAGAGCATCTGGTATAGTATAGGAGCATATACAGTGGCAACTGGTATTGGTGCCATGCGGGTGATGAATAATCGACATTGGGTGTCGGATGTATTAGTGGGTGCGGGTATTGGAATATTTTCAACAAATATTGTTTACCTCACCCATCAATATAAATGGGGCAAGAAGAAACGCGCAGGGCAGACCCTGATTGTTCCTTCTTATGACGGCCAGACTGGAATGGTGAATGTTGTACACCGTTTTAGGTAACTTGTTTTAACTCTTTACAACTTATTTCAACTTTAATTCAACCCTACTTCAACTATAAATTGCATTCATTCCGAATTAGCAGCTTTTGATTTGTTGAAAACGGAGTCATTTATAATCATTCATAATATTTCACAATCCTTCATAATCTTTAAGGTGATCTTTCACCTGTCCTGATATTGCTCAAAAAATAAAAGAATGAAAATGGAGGAGGGAAGAGGGAAGATAAAGGAAGAGGTTTTTGTATTAAAACCTCTTACTCACAAACAACTGTCAGAGATGTACGGGGTGAGTTGGTTAACTTTTCAAAATTGGATTAAGAAGGTGGAAAAGGAAGTAGGGAAAAAGACAGGACATTTTTACCACGTACCCCAAGTGCAAAAAATTTTTCAACTCTTCGGAATACCAAAGCAGATTAACGTTTCAGTTAGTGATGTTGAGGAATTATTTAAGAGCCAAGCTTAAAACCAGAAAAAGCCGACTCATTTTATCGAGTCGGCTTAGGCTACCAGTACCTCCAAAGTAATTTATGTCAGAACCGAAGCTTGCGTGATCTTATCTTCTTTTTATCGCGGTAATCGGTCAATGTATTATATATTTTGAGTGCCCTTCCAATAAGAACGTTGTGGTCGCTATTTATGACTTTCGAGTATTTATCCATCACTTCATAATAAACCGCATATGTTTCGTCTTTTCCGTCCCACATTTTTAGTGAGGCTAAAATTAACCTGTCCAAGTGACTCTCAAAGTAGCAATCTATTGTGGCTATAGGGTTAAGGGCTTGATAAATCATTAGTAGCTTAAGCTCGTGATGAATTAAGAATATTGGAACTTCAATTTCCTTTGGGATTTTTATCTTCCCCGGATTAATAAGTGGATATACATTTCGAGAAGTTATTTGCTTTGAATTTTTCATGAAACAATTTTTTTGCCTTTCAAATAGTTACTCTCAGAAAATGGAATTCCCCCTATGTGCCGATTGATATTTTTTTTCGTGCTTAGAATATTGTTGTCATTAAGAACCATGTCGCAACCTATTGAAACATTCGGGAATAATAGGTTAACAAAGGTTCAGAGATGCATGAACAAAGGGTAAGAAATGATTATAGGTGCCCTAATTCAACCATCAAGCATTTTTTAATTAACCAGAATTCAAGCCTACGCAGAGATGTAAAAGGTGATTCTTGTTATGATTTCTTGAGTTGCTCCTTAAGTAACACCATGTCACCCTCCAATGCATTAATCCTCTCGTACAATCCGGAAGGTTCTGGTGCCTGACGGGTTAGCTTGATTTTGAATTTCCAAACCTCTTTAATATTCTCAACTGGTAGAGGAAACGTTGGATACTGTGGGTCTTTGTTATCGGATTTACAAATAATCACACCTCCTTTATCGAGGTAATTCAGGCAACGTTTCAATACTATGTTATCAACTTCCTGGGCATTATTTACCAAAATGTAAACAAAGCCGTCCTTAATCTCTTCCAGTCTCTCAACATATTCACCCACCACAATATCTCCAGGAAAAAATCCTGTACGATCAGCTAACATGCTGTATCCGCTTACCTCAAAAGCTCGGTACGTTCCGTGATTCAGACCTGGAAGCCAAAAGGTTGGAAGATGTTCAATGTATTCAGGTTGTTGCGCTCCTTGAAGGTATCCGGCCTGTGCTTTAATTGGAACCAACACAATATTGTCTCTTCCGGTTTTATCCACAGTAGTAACTAGAGTCCTGATGGGAGATACAGTCATTTCTGCCGGCTTTTTGCCCTTTGTATGTCCTACGATATTGTCCCAGCTTGTTGAGTAATACTTAACTATCTTATCAATTGACTCCAGAGAGGGGTACATTTGGCCACTTTCAATTTGTGAAACGGCTGAACGACTCAAATCCACAGGGGCGCCAAATTCCTCTTGAGAAAGCCCTTTTTCCAGCCTTAAGACTTTAATTTGGTTTCCTAAGACACTCTTTGTCAGCATAAATTTATTTGTTTAGTAAAACTTGACAATATTAGTAAGCATTACTTAACATTGCAAACTGGCTGAGAAAATTATAAAGAGAATGTATATGAAGCGTGAAATCACAAAAACCGAGGAAACCGGACACAAACCAGAAATTTTCGTCTTGAGACCATATAATCACAAGCAACTGGCGGACTTCTACGGAGTATGTTGGTTGACGTTTCAGAGATGGGTGAAGAAGAATGAAGACCAAATCGGAAAGAAGACTGGACACTTTTACAGTATTAACCAGGTACTTATTATCTTCAAGATATTTGGCATGCCTAAGCGGTTTAAAGTTTCGATGTCAGAGGTAGAGGAAATGTTTAAGGCTGCGTAAACCTTTAGCCATGACATCAATTGTCAATTGGTAAACATATTTTAGACATAGCGTTTTGCCAGTAGTTTTCTATGTTTTTAAGATTAAAAAGCAATTATCCGCAATAGAATGCATTAATTTGAGGTTGGAAAACTATGTCTAATAATCTACTTGACTTTTCTAGAGAAAACGGTCTTGTCCTTTGCCAAAATTCTAATGAAGCAAGGAACAATGAGGAGTTATTGTACATCTCAGAAGCAAGTAAGCTTAAGGCGCATGCCGTTCTATTTAGGCGATTCTTCCGAAAAGGAGATGACCAAGCTCCATACCATTCTGAGCCAGCCGTTTGTATCTTTAAAGAGGAAGATTTTGAATTCAACAGCGAGGAGCATATTCAGTTACATGCCAAATTGTGGAGTGCCGGAAGAAATGAAATATATATCATCCTTGGGAAAACACGTGCTGATGTGCTTATTAATGCGCGAAAACCTGCTGAGGGAGGGGTAAATAACAAGTTAAGCATCGCTGAATTAAAATTGGCTGAGGTTCTCAAAGGACATAACGATGAAAGGTTCTCAGCCTACCTATTCGGGAGTGGTACTTTTTGGGAGCAGACTGAATTTCAAAACAAACTGGATGAGGGTAGTAGTCCCTATATACATCTGCTAACATATCTGCTGGCGGTTAGGAAGAATTTTCTTAGCAACAAAAACGCCATTGATTTATCCCCTGAGACAGTAGATAAGTTGCTAATTGTTTCGATCTTGGTAAAATTTCTTGAGGAAATTAAAGACGATGACGGAAAGCATACCTTAAAGAGCATTTATAAACGATTTAAAGTATCCTCATTTGCCGAAGCAGTAGAGAAAGGGTTCACCTTGGACATCTTTAATGAACTCGCGTCAGAATTCAATGGTAAGATATTTGACAATTTTACTGATGCAGAAAAGAGGAAAATTAAAAATACCAATCTTTCGTTACTGTCTCAATTTCTGACAGCTAAAATCAGCTTAACTACAAGTCAGTTTTTTTTATGGGAACAGTATAACTTCAATCATTTACCTGCCGAAGTAATTAGCGCGATATATGAAAATTTTATTCAGGCAGAAGCGGCTAGGAAAAATGGAAAAACTGAAAAGGGCGTTGTCTATACTCCGATCCATTTGGTGAATTTTCTTGTCGATGAAGTCATGCCTCTCGACAAACCGATGCTTTTTAAAAAGCAAAGTTTTAGAGTTTTAGATCCGACTTGTGGTTCTGGCGTATTTTTAGTTGCTGCCTATAAACGCCTATTACAATGGTGGGCAATAAACAATAGTACCCCTGATAACATACAGTATCCATCTGCTAAAGTAGCCAAGAAAATTCTTGAGGAGAATATTTATGGTGTTGATGTTAAGGAAACGGCAGTGCTTATAAGCATACTTGGCTTAACAACAGCTCTATTGGACAAATTGTCTCCTAAAGAAATTTGGAATCAACTACGATTTAGTGATTTGAGGGCTCAAAATCTTCAATGCTCAAACTTTTTTAAGTGGGCGGCAAATAATAGATTCAATGGCAAGTTTGATCTTGTAATCGGTAATCCTCCGTTCAATCCGGAAACGGGTGTTAAAAAATCAGCCGTTTTAAACCCCTCCTTACTTCAAAGGTTAGACATTGTCAGTAAGAATATTCCGCGCTCAAATTTTGCCTTGCATTTTTTCGAAGCCTCCTTGAGGTTAGGAATGAAAGTATGTATGATTATTCCATCAAGCATCATGCTTTATGACAAGACAGGGCATAGCTATCGCAAAAGACTTTTTGAGAATTATTTTCTCACGGACATATTTGATTTCACTCATCTCAGGAGAGATCTATTCCATAAATCGGCAGACACACCTGTTGTCGCGATTGTAGTTGAGAATAAACAATCGCCTAAGCAGAAAATTAATCACACAGTCGTAAAAAGAATGACTTCGAGCGAAAATAAGCTTCGTTTTGAAATAGATTATTATGACTGCCATTCAGTCCCTTTCGAATGGGCTATTGATGCGTCTAAGCAATTTATATGGAAAACTAACCTTCTAGGGGGCGGGCGATTATACCATCTAATCTATCGTCTAGGCAGTCTTCCAACCCTTAAACAATTTCTTGATAAGAAAGAAAAGGAATCCCCCGAACAATGGATTTATAGCTCGGGATATAAGATCGGTGGAAATACGGAAAAAAGGATGGCATCGTTCGTTAAGGAAGGTAATAAAATTTCAAAAGTATTAGAAAATGGATCATTTGAAATCTCAATAGAAGGTGAACGAACAAATAGATTTGAATTCTTTCCTAATCCACGTATCTACAGTCCGCCATTTATAGTATTTGATCAAGTTTTTGGTAAGAAAAATATTCCATTGGCTTTAATTGAAACTTATACCAAACGAAGATATTTGTATTTCAATAGAGACTTTGTTGGCATTCGTGCTCCGAAAAAGGAGGTACATGACCTAATCCGCATCCACGATTTTATTAAAGTCAAATTCCGTGACCTTTGCAGGTTTTACGTTCTCGTTCAAAGCGGCAGTTGTATGGTGTTGACGGAAACGGAAATAAACAAAAGAGACATAGATTCACTGCCCTTCCCAGAGAATGAGGAGTATCTAAAGCTCTCTTCCTCTGAGAAAATCATACAGGATGATATTCTTAGTTACTATATACACTTAGGCAAGGCGATAAGCAAAAATTCCGCAGGAAGCAATCTGAACAACAAAGCTACAACAAAACAACTGGAAGAGTATGGACATGCTCTCTGCGATAATTTGAACTTGATATATGAAAAAAATAACAAGTCATGGCAAATTGCAGGGTTCCTCCAAACGCCATCTTTTACTATTTACCAAATTGGATTTGGCAGCAATGGAGCCATTAGTAAGGAATTCGATTCAGATAAATTGTCTCTTGTTTCTTTATTGAAAGAATCGACTAGTAATCGTGGTGCTATTTTTAATCGAGTTATTCGAATTTATAAGCATGTTAATGGCTATGACTGTATTTATCTGATAAAACCGAATGCGCTTCGTTATTGGCTCAAGTCTATCGCTTTGAGAGACTGTGACGACACTCTCGTTGATTTAAAAAATGGAGGCTTTTAATGTTTGTAGAATGAGCGGAATTGAAAGCTTCAAACAACTGGAACCTAACAATCTTATCGAAGATTTGCATTCTTTTTTAGAAAGCCAGTTACCTGCATTTCCCTCCTCTGAAGAATTTGTGGCCAATTTGACTCGTAAGAAAAATGAAAATCAGCATTCATCTGCTTTTTGTCTTTTTCTGACGCATCAAAGTAAATCCCACTATTACTTCGAAAGGGAAACCTCACAAAAGGGAAGTAGCACAATTGATATCGGTGTCTATTTAGGTAGTAATTTAATTTACACTATCGAAGCGAAGATATTGCCTACTCCAAAGGGCACCAAAACAAATCCAAGGTTAGAACATGAATATGTATACGGCAAAGGGGCTGGAATTCAGAGATTCAAGGATGAAAACCACGGGCTTGATCACGAAAATAATCTTTTGCCAGAGAGTGGACTAATTGCCTACATCAGAGAACAGGATTTTAGTCATTGGCACTCAAAGATAAATGAGTGGATAAGTGATGCAAGCTGGGATGCAAGTGAGAATTTGGAAGTCGTTTATTTTAAATCGGTGGGACGCCTAAAATCAAAACACGAAAGAAAAAATAAATCCCGCATTTCGTTGCATCATTTCTGGATCTATGTTTAAGGTTGTCATTTGGCACTCACATAAATAATTAAGATTCTTTCAAAATCACTAATAATCATTTATCATCATTAACAATCCTTAACCCTCTCTTTTTCCACCTTTTACATTTGTGGAGTGAGGGACAAAACAATCATAAAGGCACAATTTCTTCAACACGTTCGTAAAGAACTGGATGCAAAGAATAAGCACAATAGAAAATCTATTGAGCGCATTGCCTCATTCTACGGAATCACTGATAAATCTGAAGTAAAGGAATACACTGAACTTGCTATCGTTCTCAAAGCAAGAAGTATCTCGCTTTCTTCATTATCTGTTGAAGAGAAATATTGGAGTATTGTTGAGCTTTACAAAAGTCAGGTAAATATTTCTCACCGCACAAGCCAGAGCATTTTACTTCAACAATACAGCACACCGGCACCAATATCATTCCTTGCCGGAATTTTCACTAATGCAGAACAGAACATTTCTGTTTTTGAACCTTCCGCTGGAAATGGTCTGCTTACTATTGCCGCCAATCCCTCCAGAGTTATTGTCAATGAAATTGATCAGCTAAGAAGATCGAACTTAGCTGACCAAGGTTACAGACAAGTATTAAATCAAGATGCCACAAATCCTTTCAAAGGTTTTGAAAAGAAGTTTGATGCAGTCATAACGAATCCTCCCTTCGGACTATTAGACAAAGAAATTAAGTATGAGACCTTTACAATTGAAGTACTCGATCATTTGATGGCGTTACGTGCCCTAGACTGCATGAAGGATAGTGGTAAGGCAGCGATCATCATCGGGGGACATACACGCTATGATAAGAAGGGAAGAATTCAAAAAGGGAAAAACCGCTTCTTCTTTAACTATCTCTTCAGCAGATACAATGTAGTTGATGTCATTCCCATTGATGGTTCCAAACTCTATTCCCGCCAAGGAACTTCGTTCGATACCAGGCTAATGCTGATTGATGGCAGAAAATCTCAACCCTCTGGTGCAGCTCCTTTAAGAAATGCAGAACGCGATTCAGTAGTTGATTCCTTTGAAGAGTTGTATGAGCGGGTGATGAGCGTAACAAAACCAAGACAAGAATTTACAATGACAAAAATTGAATTAGAAGCTCAGGCTCTTGCCCTGGAGCTTGAATTAATGAGCTTCGATGAACTCGGTATGCCATATACTCCGGCATCAAGCAGTTGCTTTGTTCTCAACACGGTAGTACCGGATTCAATGGGCTTCGAAACCCACAGTGCCTTGCAGAGAATCAAGGAAGCAGTAGGTGGTGATATAGATGAGTATGTACGAATCAAACTCAACTACCGAGGCAATGTAGAACTGTGTAAAGCTTTATCAGCCGAACAGATTGATGCAGTTGCGATGTCGATTTACAACATCGAAGAAAGAGGTGTTGGTATGATTATCGGAGACCAAACCGGAATTGGTAAAGGTCGAATTGCAGCATCCATTATACGTTATGCAGTTGAACAAGGATTGCAACCCGTCTTCATAACTGAAAAGGCAAATCTATTCTCTGACATCTATCGTGATTTGTCAGCGATAGGTTCTTCGCACCTTGTTCCTTTCATTGTCAATGGTCGTGAAAGTAAAACGGACATTAAGGATGAAGATGGAAACATCATTTACCAGGCACTTCCGGCAGCAGACCAGAACAGAATATTTGAGGGGCAGCGCATACCGCGAAACTTTCATTTTGTAGTAGCCACTTACTCACAGTTCAATTCGCCAGATAAGAAGCCAACAAAACCTGCATTCTTAAATGCTATTGCAGAAGACAACATTGTCATCATGGATGAGGCTCACAATTCATCCGGCTCTGGTAATACCGGAAACTTCATGCAGTCTGCATTATCTAAATCGAGAGGTGTAGTTTTCTTGTCGGCAACATTCGCCAAGCGTCCTGATAACATGCCCATCTATGCGATGAAGACTTCTATCCGCGATGCAAGCATGACAAGGGATGCGCTGATCGAAGCAATTACAAAAGGTGGAGTAGCCTTGCAAGAAATCCTGGCGAGTCAGCTTGTAGCAGAAGGTCAAATGATACGAAGAGAACGCTCGTTTGAAGGCGTAGAAGTAAACTACATTACCCTTGAAGATAAGGAGCAAGAGCATAAAGCCATTGCAGACAATATCACTTCGATCATTCGAGACATCATCAAGTTTCAGACAACCTATGTGGATGAGGTTGTGGAAGAGCTGGATGACATTGCTGTAGCTGAGGGAAAGCAAGTGGAGATTCGCGAAGGAACCTCACAAGCCGGAGTAGATAACCTGCCATACTTCTCCAAAGTGTTCAACGTGATTAATCAAATGCTTTTCAGCATTAAGGCAGAAGCTGTTGCAGAACGAGCCATTGCGCGATTGAAGGAAGGCAAAAAACCTGTTATCGCTTTTGCAAGCACGATGGGAAGCTTCATTGAACAAATGGAGTCCGAAGCCGGACTGGCAATTACCGATGGCGATACCATCAATGCGGATTTTTCGGTTGTACTTCAAAAGGGGCTTGAAGGAATTTTGCGATATACAGAAACCGACACCGATGGTCAGAAGGTTTTCAAAAAGTTTGAAATCTCTGACTTTCCTTTAGAAGCCCAGGCAGAATATTTTCGCATTACCGAAAGAATCAAAGAGGCTTCTACGGGAATAACAATTTCTCCCATCGATGTGATTGTTCGAAAAATTACAGAAGCTGGATACAAAGTGGCAGAGGTTACAGGTCGTAAATACGAACTTCAAATCAATCCGAAGACCAACAAGGCACTTGTACTTACTCGAAAACGGATTAATACGAATGATGCTTTTCGTCAGTTCAATAATAACGAGGTAGATGTTCTACTAATCAATCAGTCAGGAAGCACTGGAGCTTCCGCTCATGCTATTGTAACTCCAAAAGTTTCGAAGGATAAAGTGAAGCAACGCGTTATGATTGTATTGCAAGCAGAGCTTGACATAAACACGGAGGTTCAGAAACGAGGACGGATAAACCGCACCGGACAAATTTTTAAACCTATCTATGATTACGTTAACTCTGCTATTCCCGCTGAGAAGCGATTGATGATGATGCTTCAGAAGAAGTTGAAGTCCCTGGATGCAAACACGACCTCCAATCAAAAGTCATCTACGAAAATTCTCGATGTTCCGGACTTTCTGAATAAATACGGGGACAGGATAGTAGCTGAATACCTAAAGGAGAATGTAGAGGTAAATATTCTCCTTGATGATCCATTGGGTCTGTCAACACGCGAAGTAGATGGAGCAGAATTGGAAGATGCTGCGCACAGAGTGTCTGGAAGAGTGGCAGTGCTTTCTACACTTATGCAGCAAGACTTCTATAATGAAATCGCTAACCGTTACAGTGAGTATGTAGAGTATCTCAAACAAATAGGTGAGTATGACCTTGAAGTGGAAGCGATGGATCTTCAGGCAGAAACACAATCTTCCAGAACCGTGATTGTTGGTAAGGGTGGAACCAGTGAGTTTGGGGATGATAGCATTTTGGAGACAGTGATGGCTAACGTTCTCAAGAAACCATTCTCTATGCAAGAGTTAAGCAACCTACTTGCAGAATCACTCCAGGGAAAGGACGGAAGGGAATTGCAAAAGGAAGTGAAGCTGGAGTATGAAGGCTACATGGAGGAGCAGCTTCAAAAGGAAATCGCAGATAATGTGGCATACTATGAAGACCTTATGCAAAAGGTTCCTCAAGAAAAGAAGATTCAAAAGCTTGTTGAGAAGGGTAATGCTGCCGAAGCGCAAGAGGCGATTAAAGCCAGAACCACTGAGCTTCATAAAGCGATGAGTGATTCGGAGGAAAAGATAAAGCGGTCATTCAACAATAGAAGACAATACCTGGAATCCATTTTCACCTCCTTCTATGTAGGAAGAAATCTGAACTATCCTGTAAGCAGTTATGAGGGAGGTCAGGAACTTGTACCTGCTGTCTTCCTGGGGTTCATCATTGACAAGAAAAAGAAGAATCCTTATGCGCCAAGCTCTATGCGCCTTCGCTTTGCATTGGCAAGTAGTAATAAGTACATCGCCATTCCTGCGAGCTACGCACAGGACGTAAGAGCAATCATTGGTGCAAGTGTTGGATTACCGCACCTTGAAAAGGAATCGCTTTTGGCAAAGTGGGAAGGCTCCATTAAAGAGAGTACGGTTGATAGAAAGATACGGCACATCATTACCGGAAATGTGCTTCAAGCATTCAGTACTTACAAAGGGAAACTTGTGAGTTATACTACGATTGATGGAGGAATCAAGAAAGGAATCCTCATGCCGGAATATTGGGAGCCAGGAAATGATGTGCAACAAAAAACAGTCGTACCTATTTCCAGAGCAATGAAGATTATCCGGTCTTTAACGATTGGATCAAGTATCACAACAAAGAATGGAGTATCCATCTTCCGGCAGCCAGGGAAATTCAAGATTGTAGTTTCCTCTTCAAGGTCGAAGGGTGGTGATACATACCTTGATCCTGACCTCTTGAAGATTGTTGATGGAAACAATTTTGAAAAAATTTCTGACCGGATGACGGCTTCATTGGGTGAAGGCAGAATCGATGAATTTGTCAATGTACTTCAGGAGAAGTTCAACGATAGCGTTTCGCTTAGTTCCCCACAGTATGAAGTAATCAAAGGAGAGATTCCGAAAAAGGAACCAAGGACAAAGCCTACCATCGTCATGCTCCCTAAACAATCACAATCTGAAATGGAGCAGTTAGAGCTTGAAGCTCTTGCTCTGGAACTCGAATTAGAACTATTAAACTTTGCAGCGTAATGATAACGGCTAGTAATTATTTTATTGAAGTGGAGCGGATCGGTGTAGAGACTTTGCCGGAAACGCTAAAGAAAGGACATGACCTGGTTGTGAAGAGTACATCCAATGGAACAAATTGGGCGAACTATCAAAGCAGCGAAGGCATTAAGAAAGTGATAGACCTGTATTTTCAAAAGTTGAATGAGTATGCAAATACAGTCAGTCCGAAAAGCATAACCCCTGAGCCATCGAAGACGAAAAAACCTCCAGTCAAAAAGGCTGAACAAAAAACGAAGCCGAGAACGGTTAAAGAAAAAAAAGAGCCAAAGAATGTAAAACACGTTGAGCATATCCGTGAGGAGGTGAAGTTTATTAAAAGGTATGTCGGGTTACACAACAAGGTCAAGTCACCCAATGCCATACTTGCTTTCATCAAAGCCTTACAGCGTTCCATCGTTCAAAAGCTCATCCGCAAAACCTCGCCACTGTCGGAAGAAATTGAAATGATTCAGAACAAACTTGTTCTGGCTTATAACAAGATGAAGGGCGATGAATCTTTTGCTATCAACGATAAAGACCTTAATCATCTTGTAGCAATTGCTGGAGGTGAGAAAGTCTACCAGTCGATTACCGCTATTAAACGCTACATCAGCTTACAAGGAAAAGATGACCAAAAGAAGATTAACGATTTCATCAAGTACCTGGAGAATCTGGTTGACAAGAAGAAGCTTACCAAAGATGATCCCTATGCCGATAAAGTAAATGCCATCTACAAAAGCCTAAGACAAAGGTCGAGCAGTAAAGTATCCATTTCAAAAGCTGAACTGAATGGATTGGAAGGAATTGTAAAAGCTTGTGGATGCAAAAATGAGGTGGGTAGAATCTATGACACAGGTGGAAAGAAGTTAAGACCATGCAAGCGTAAGACATACTCCGATGCAAGTCGTGGAGCTTGTTCGCATAACAGAGGACTGAGCGGAGTATTGACTGCGGAAGAAATGGCAACCCGTAAACTTGATTTACTTAATTTCTTTTCATTCTGGCATTCCCTGTTTGGAAATCCGGCAAGGAACTTCACTATGATGTTTCATGGAGAGCCTCATAATGGAAAAACTATCTTCCTGCTAAAGCTTGCACAATACCTTGCTGAGAATTTCGGTGATGTGCTTTACGTGTCATCGGAAGAATTTGCTTCGCCAACCATGACTAAGAAGGTGAACGAATTTTTGAATCCTCTGCCATCAAGGTTGCACTTTGCTGAAAACTTGCAAGACCCCGACCTTTCGGATTATCAGTTTATCATTCTCGATTCAGTGAATGACCTTGGATTGAAAATCAATGAATACAAAGAGCTTCGAAAGGAGCATCCTGATAAAGCGTTCATCTTTATCCTTCAGCATACCAAAGCAGGAGATTTCAAAGGTGGAAAAGATTGGGAGCATATCGCAGAGATTGCAGGTGAGGTACACAAAGGTGTAGTAAACATAACCAAGAACAGATACGCACCTAAGAGCACCTTGGATTTCTTCCGACAATTCGGCATCCAATGGCAAGAGCCAATGGCCAAGCAAAAATTAAAACCTTATCCGCTCAATGGTGACATGACCACTAAGGATAGTCATCATTACTAAACAGAATTATCTAACAATTAAACATACAAACATGGAGGCAAGTGAAGTTGGTAAAAAACCAGCTATTGGAGGATTTTTGTCTAAAATTCTCGGAGCTGGTGTAAAGGAGACAGTCGATTCCATAGGAAATGCGATCGACAAAATCGACAAGTCAGATGAGAAGCTTGAGCTTCAATTGAAGTACAAGGAACTTCTTATGAACATGGAAGGAGCTTGTATTGATTATGAAAGCAAGCTCCTGGAAACGAAATCAAAAATCATTGAATCAGAGACAAAAGGTGAAAGCTGGTTGCAACGGAACTGGAGACCGATACTCATGTGCATCTGCATGTTTATAGTTTTCAATAACTACGTGCTTGTGCCATACTTCAACCTTCCTGTAACTACTCTTGATGACCACATCTGGACTTTGATGGACTTGGGTGTTGGAGGTTATGTAGCAGGAAGGTCTCTTGAGAAGATTAGTGAGAACCTGGGGCCAGTACTTTACAATGTGGGGAAGAAAAAACGCTGAGATGATAAATCTCAGCGTTTGGAAAATTGAATCTTATAAACTGATGCCATTCAAATGGGTTTTGGAATTCTTACCGTTTTCCAAAATCCGTTTGTAGTATTTATGCGCTTTAGAAATATGACCTTCCATCGACCTTTTATTTGGAAATGGTCCTGCTTCACACTCCGGACACCAGTATTCAACAACCTTCTCTTTGTCTGCCTTCAATCTTTTGTAGAACAGTTCGCTCAACTGCCACACCGCGAGGGAGTGGCAGAAGCATATTAGGAAACTGATCGTTGCTAATTTGATATTCAGCAGTGATGGCTCTTGTAGAGCAAGGAACCAATGGTCATAGTAGAAGGCATTAATAAAAAAGCTAACAACTGCATAGAACTTTCCAGTTGTTCTATAACCGTTGATAATGAAAACTAAAATTATGAATTCAATAATACTGGCTAATGCAATTCCATAAACCCAGTTCAAAATTGAGAAACCAAAAATGGTCATATCTAAGTGTTCGAGATGTTTAAAAAGGTGACCAGCGTGAGGTACGTAAAGAATGATTAGCATAAGTGCTCCGTGAAAAACAACTTCTTTGCTTTCAAGGTATGTGACTATCTTATTCATTGGAGTAATGGATTAAAGTTGAGGTTAGGATTTTTGAGCTATTGCAGGAGCTACTGATTTTGTATTGAGCCTGTTCCGGAGGTTCTTCATGTCCTCGCTCACTTTCAAATCAAGGATTCTTGCATAGTGTTGGGTAGTCTTTAGGTTTCTGTGTCCTAGCATCTTACCCACTGTTTCAATCGGTACACCATTCGAAAGTGTAACAGTAGTAGCGAAGGTGTGTCTGGCCGTGTGAAAGGTCATTTTTTTGGTGATGTCGCAAGCATCTGCAATCTCCTTCAGATAGGTGTTCATCTTTTGATTGCTAAGAACAGGCAACAATCTTCCTTTGATGGCGCATTGAGGGTCATCTTTGTAGCGGTCAAGAATTTCAAGAGCTTGAGATAGTAGCGGAATTCTGGTCGCAGTGTCAGTCTTCTGTCTGCTTGTCCAAATCCATTTCTCGCCATCAATACCAGTGGTGATTTCTTCGCGGGTTAGTTTTTCAACATCAGCATAGGCTAATCCGGTATAGCAACAGAAGATGAAAATATCGCGCACCTGGTTTATTCGTGAGGCTACGAATTGTTTTGCAATAATTCGTTTGAGTTCTTCATCTACCAGAAACGGACGTTCTACCTCCCGCTTTGTCATTTTGAATCCTACAAACGGATCGCGGTCAAGCCAACCGTTTTTAATGCAGATGTGGACAATCTTCTTGAAATTAGATAGGTACTTGACCGAAGTATTATGGTCGCATTTACGCTGAGACTTCAGCCAAAATTCATAGTCGGCAATAAACTCATAGTTAAGTTTCTTAACATCAATGTCCTCAACCTGAAATTTCCATTTCATGTATTCCATCGTATGCCGGTATGAGGTTTCATAACGTTCCAATGTTAGCGGTGAGAACTCACGATTGACAAGAGCTTTCATTTGCTCATTGTGCTGTTTAAAAACTTCCATCAACATTCGTGGACGTTCGGTGGATGTTCCGTACCATTTTGCTTTAAGGTTATCCAAGGTGATTTCCTTTCCTTCAGTCATCAACTCTCGTTGATGGTCAAAAGCTTTCAACTTGAAGCCTTCAAGCATCTTGTTTATCCTTCGCGATTCATCATTGTTGGTTTTGAGTTTGCAGTTTTGAACAGACCAGTCGGCAGGTTTCACATAGATTTTTGTGATGATGTTTATGCGCTTGAGACCTATACCGATTCTCATGAAAATTGGTACCAAACCGTCTTCTTTTGCACGGTCTCTTCTTGCGAAAAACTTGACTGAAATTGTTTGTCTCATATATCCCTTAGTTTAATTGGTTAAAGTATCCTTTTCAGGATGCTGAAATCAAGATGCGCGATGGTCGAACATGTTGACTTTCAGCACTTTGACATCGTTTTGGTACCAACTTTCCGTCTGAAAGTTTGGTACCACTACTGGTACCAAGGGATTGCGAATTTTTGGTTGTTTTTGGTATGCCCTAAAAACAAAAAACCTCGAAATCATTACGATTTCGAGGTTTTGATTGTGTTTGACTTTTACTTGGCAGAGGAGGAGGGACTGGAACCCGGGGTGGATCGGGTGAACGGGAAATTGAAACAGATAGACGAAATATTCGCTACCGAATTACTTTATTAAAGGAGGAACTTGAAAAAATAGATAAGCAACGCAAAACTCAACGCAAGTCGCGAAGTAGTACTGTGCGGGTGGCATTAGTTGGCTACACCAATGTGGGTAAATCTACCTTAATGAATTTGCTATCTAAGTCAACGGTAAAAGCTGAGAACAAATTATTTGCTACCGTAGATGCTACGGTGCGCAAGGTTGTGATTGGTGAAATTCCTTTTTTATTGTCCGATACGGTAGGGTTCATACGAAAACTTCCTCACCACTTAATTGAGTCTTTTAAATCTACATTGGATGAAGTGCGTGAAGCAGATATTCTGTTACACGTGGTAGATGTTGCACACCCCTTTCATGATAACCAGATTGAAGTTGTAAAGAATACACTTGCTGAATTAGGGGCAGGAGATTTAACTACTATTCTGGTGTTAAATAAAATTGATCTTCTGGAAAAGAAAGAAGAGCCGGTTAATTTTGACGAAATGAAAGGATATTATCGCGAACACGGTTTTGAGCATGTGGTTTTTATTTCTGCCGAGAACAAAGAAAACATTCAGGAGTTGCGCAGACTTCTTTTTGAAGAGGTGAAGAAAAAGCATCTTCGCATTTATCCAAATTTTGTAAGTAATCGGGAATATACCTTGGATGAAAATGTGTAGGTAAGAAAGAGTAACATCGTGTAAATAAACTTCTATGGGCTATAAAAATGTTTTAATTCTTCTTTTGGTTCTTTGGAGTGTGCATCGAACAGCGTTTGCACAGCAAACTTTTGCCGAAAAGCTAGGCTTTCCTAAGAACGCAAAAGTGCTGATACTTCATGTGGATGATGTGGGCATGAGTTTCGATTCCAATCAAGGTGCTATTGAATCCATGGAAAAGGGTGTAGCAAACTCCCTTAGTGTTATGATGCCCTGCCCTTGGGTACCCGGCTTTGTTCAATATTTAAAAACACATCCTCAAGTGGATGCAGGATTACATTTAACACTCACATCGGAGTGGAGTGAATATAGGTGGGGGCCGCTAACCGGAAAACCCTCATCTCCTGGTTTGGTGGATGCAGAAGGAGCATTGTGGTCATCGGTAGAAGATGTTGTAAAACACGCTTCCGCAGATGAAGTGGAAAGTGAAATTCGGGCGCAGCTTGCCCGAGCGCAAAGCATGGGTTTTGAACCTACACATTTGGATTCGCACATGGGAACATTATTTGCTTCCCCTGAATTTTTGCAACGCTATGTAAAAGTTGGTATCGAAAATAAAATTCCGGTTATGTTTCCGGCAGGGCATAACACCATGATCGCAGCAACCAGTGGACTTTCAGCAGAGGCCATGAATCAAATGAAACAAACCGGCCAACTCATTTGGAATTCAGGTTTACCTGTGCTTGATGATTTGCACAATGTGAGTTATGGCTTTAAGTATGACAAAGCAAAACACAATGCAGAAGAAGCACACAGAAAATTTGCGACTGAGAATTATATTAAGACTATAAAAGAATTAAAGCCGGGACTTACCATGGTAATTATGCATTGTACCGCTCTCACAGAAGTATTTCCTCGCATTTCTACTTCAGGGCAAATTCGCAAAGGAGATTTGTTGGCTATGACCGATCCTGCCTTTAAGAAATTTTTGCAAGAGGAAGGAATCATACTCACCACCTGGAGAGAAGTAATGGAACGAAGAAGCAAAGTCAAGTGATGTTTTGGATAAATCGAATTACATGAAACAATTAGTTTATGGAATTTCTCTTCTGATTCTGATTAATAGTTGCACTTCCAATAGTTCAACGGAGAATAAGTTATCTGTTAAAAGGATAGCAGATGCAAAACCGCGCAATGTAATTTTTATTTTGGCAGATGATCATCGGTACGACTTCATGGGATTTACCGGAAAAGTGCCTTGGTTGAAAACACCTAATATGGATAGGATGGCACGCGAGGGCGCCTACTTTAGAAATACATTTGTCACTACTTCTTTATGTTCACCTAGCAGAGCTTCAATCCTTACAGGACTATACTCTCATACCCACACGGTGGTGGATAATCAGGCACCAGTTCCGCAAGATTTAATTTTCTTTCCGCAGTATTTGCAGCAAGCCGGTTATCAAACTAGTTTTTTTGGTAAGTGGCATATGGGCGAAGACACCAGTGAACCGCGACCGGGCTTTACGCATTGGGAAAGTTTTAAAGGTCAGGGGGTATATTATAATCCCACCTTGGATATTAACGGTAAAGAGGTTGTCTATAAAGACTCGACTTACATCACCGATTTGTTGACTGAGCATGCTGTTGAATGGCTTCAAAATCGTGATAAAGAAAAACCCTTTTTCCTCTACTTATCGCATAAAGCAGTACACGCAGAGTTTGCTCCGGCAAAACGCCATCGGGGTGTTTATAAAAATGAAGAGATATTTTTGCCGCCTTCTTTTCGAACATCTGATAGCGAGGTAAAAGGAAAGGAACGAATTAATGAATCGTTGGAGCCTGAAGTTTCGAAGAAAACCCCTTTGAAAGGTGAAGACTATTATGGCAAAGGCCGCACGCCTGATTGGCAAAAGATGCAACGCGAAAGCTGGCATGGCGTTGATTACATGTACCATGGCCAAATCGACTTTGCTGATTTTTACAGACGCTATTGCGAAACGTTATTGGGGGTAGATGAAAGTGTTGGAACTGTTTTAGATTATTTGGATAAAGAGGGACTAACAGAATCCACTTTGGTGATCTATATGGGCGACAATGGATTTTCTTTTGGCGAACATGGATTGATCGACAAGCGGCATTTTTACGAAGAGTCGGTAAAAGTTCCGTTTCTTATTCGATGCAAAGAATTATTTGAAGGCGGGAAAACCATGGAGCCTATGATTCAAAACATTGATGTGGCACCAACTATTTTGGCGGCAGCTGGAATTGAAAAACCAGAACACTTCCATGGACAATCGATCTTACCACTTTTGCAGAGTAAGGAGTATGCTTGGCGCGATAAGATTTTCTATGAATACTATTGGGAATATGATTTTCCTCAAACCCCTACCATGCATGGTGTGCGCACCAATCGATACAAGTTAATTCGCTATCATGGCATTTGGGATACCAATGAGTTTTATGATTTACAGAATGATCCTAACGAAATGGACAACCTGATTGCTAGCCCTGAACACCAGCCTATTATTGAGGAATTGACTAACGATATTTATAATTGGCTTGAGAGTACTGATGGAATGAACATTCCGCTAAAGCGAACGGTGAAAAAACGTTTTGGGGATCATCGCAATCAGGGAACCTATTGAAATGATAAGTAAGCAAATCAACAATCCCGATCTTCAAACCATATTGCCTTCATGGCAAGGAACACCTTTGGATAGTAATGGTAGGTTTATGAATCATGAATTTCCATTTACACAAAGTCTTGGGCAGGTGTTTAAATGGATGACACAAAACAATCCACAAAGGAAATTTAAAAAAGCAGATACCTGGCAAATTCAAGTGGTTAAAGACGATTCGTTTCTAACAAGTCGTCAGGACATGATCGTGCCACTGGGACACGCAAGTTTTTTTATTCGATTGGCTGGTAAAAATATTCTTCTTGATCCTGTTATTGGAACCATCCCTGCAAACAAACGCTTTTCAGAATTTCCGGTGCCTCCTTCAAAGCTTACCAATATTGATTATGTATTAGTATCGCATGCTCATTTTGATCATTGCGATAAGCCAAGCGTAAAGCTCATTCAAAAACAAAATCCAAAAGCAAAATTTTTAACTGGTTTGGGAATGGAGTCCCTCTTCCGAAGTTGGGGCAACACAAATGAGATTCAAGAAGCAGGCTGGTATCAACAATATAATCTCAGTGATGAATTGGAGATTTTCTATTTGCCAACTCGTCATTGGTCAAACCGCTCATTAGTAGATATTAATAAACGGCTATGGGGCGCTTATCTTTTAAAGAGTAAAGACCGAATGATTTATGTGGGAGCTGACTCGGGGTATGGCAGTCACTACAAAGAAGTAGGGGAGTTATTTCCAAATATTGATGTAGCGCTGGTAGGAACAGGCGCATATTCACCGCGTTGGTTTATGGGACCCAATCATCAAGATCCAGAGCATGGAGTAATGGCTTTCAATGAAACCAAAGCAAAAGTGATGATTCCATTTCATTATGGAACGTTCGATGTATCGGATGAGCCGCTATCAGAACCCGAACAAATTCTTAAACAACTCGAATCAGAAAAGAAGATTTATAATAAGCTCCAGCTTTTAAAGATTGGTGAACCGTTTATGGTTTAGTGCATCGAAATCAATGAAGAGAGTTTTACCCGTAATTGTTGTTTCACAATTCCTTTGCACATCATTATGGTTTGCTGGTAACTCTGTGGTTGGAGATTTAGCCAAAACTTTTGAACTTGCTCCTGATTTTTTAGCACACTTAACCAGTGCGGTTCAATTTGGATTTATCGCTGGCACGTTTTTATTTGCCCTCTTTACCATTGCCGATCGGTTTTCGCCTTCCCTCATTTTCTTTATCAGTGCTATTATTGCTTCCCTGTTTAATCTGGCTATTTGCCTCAACGGAATTCATGTTACCGAATTGCTGCTGTTTAGATTTCTTACAGGATTTTTTCTGGCAGGCATCTATCCGGTTGGTATGAAAATCGTGTCCGATTATTATCAACAAGGTCTTGGCAGGTCGTTGGGCTTTTTAGTAGGCGCACTTGTGTTAGGCACCGCGTTTCCACATTTGGTAAAAACGCTCACCACTCAATTGCCTTGGCGGTATGTGGTTTACTCCACTTCTGCTCTTTCGGCAGTGGGTGGTTTAGGAATGTGGTTGCTGGTGCCCGATGGACCGAATCGAAAGCGTGGTCAGCAAATAAATTTTAGTGCGTTCGTTACCGGATTTAAGAAACAAGATTTTCGTGCTGCCGCCTTTGGATATTTCGGGCACATGTGGGAACTCTATACATTCTGGGCTTTTGTTCCGGTTATCTTGTTCACATTCAAAAATCAAAATCCGCAAATTGAACTTAATATTCCACTGCTGTCATTTCTCATTATTGGGGTTGGAAGTTTGGCGTGTGTTTTTAGCGGCTATGTATCGCAGTATTTGGGTGTAAAAAGAACGGCTACTATTTCTTTATTGCTTTCATGTTTGTGTTGTATTTTCTCGCCACTTCTTTTAGCGGTTAGTTCTTTATATCTATTACTGGCATTTCTTTTCTTTTGGGGACTGGTTGTGATTGCCGACTCACCTTTGTTCTCTACGCTGGTTGCGCAAAGTGCGCCTGCCGAATCAAGAGCAACTTCATTAACGATTGTGAATTGTATTGGATTTTCGATCACGATTATAAGCATCCAATTTATTAACTTATTAATTCCCCATTTTCAACCACACACTATATATATGGTGTTAGCGATTGGTCCGTTACTTGGATTGATTGCTTTATCATCAAAAAGCCGCTCTAATCATGCATAATAGAATCTACGGGATTAATTCGGGAAGCTTTAAAGGATTGATAACTGACGGTAATCCAAGCAATCAACATGGAGAGTACACCTGATAAAAGATAAATTATGGGATTAATTTTCTCGTGTACAGGAAATTCGTTCAACCATTTGCTCATGCCCCAGTAACTTACTGGTGCTGAAATTAGGAAAGCGATAATTACCAGAATAAGGAAACCTTTAATTTGCAGGTATACCAAACTTTTTGTTGTAGCTCCTAATACTTTCCGAATCCCAATCTCTTTAAAACGAAGCTCAGCGGTAAACATAGCAAGTCCATACAATCCCAGGCACGCGATTAAGATAGCAACTACTGCAAAGAATGAGAATACGTTCATAAATCGATCTTCGGCCTTATATTGCTTGTCATAATCTTCATCCAAAAAGAAATATTCAAAAATTTGATTGGGTAGTACAGATTCAAATTTTGTACGGATAGTATTAATCCCATTGGCCGGATATTCACCAGAAATCTTTATTGATAAATATCCTGCGCTCCAGTTTGTATTCATGGTGATGATAAATGGCTCAATGGCAGTATTACTTGCCATAAAATGAAAATCTTTCACAATACCAATAACATAACCACTGCGATTTTGCCAACGAAGTTTTTGTCCTACAGCATCTTTGGGATTTATCCAGCCCAATCTTCTCATACCCGATTCGTTTAACATAAAGGCTTCTTCTACATCCGATGGAAAATTTTCATCGAACGATCTGCCTTCAAGGATTTCTATATTGTACAAGGATGCAAAGTCGTAATCAACCGTAAGAAATCGCATGTCGCTCCAAGTTGCTTTGTCATCCCAACCAATTCGAACCACATTATTTCCCATTTCCTTTCCGGGAACTCGATATGAAACGGAGGCTCCCACAATTCCTGGTGTTCGCTTTAGCTCTTCTCGAACTACTGAATAATCGCGCAAAGCTTCCTTGGAAGACCGTGTAGGAACAATTACTATTTTCTCTTTATCAAATCCTAAGTTTAGAGTGCGCAAGAACGTAAGGTGTTGATAAACCACGATGGTTCCTGAAATAAGAATAATGGAAATTGTAAACTGAAAGATCACTAATGCTTTTCGCAACTTGTTTCCTTTCGAAGAAGTAGCGAAGGATCCTTTTAGTGTTTCGGTAGGTTTGAATGCAGATAAAAAGAGAGAGGGATAACTACCTGCAAGACAAGCTACCAGCACAATAATAACAGCAATAACAAGCCACATGATTGGTTGTGTTGCAGTTAAAATAGTCAATGTTTTTCCTGTTACATTATTAAGATAGGGCAAACAAAAAAGGGTAAGAAGAAATGAGAGGAGCGCTGCTAAACACGTAATTAAAAGCGACTCGCTCATAAATTGAATAATAAGTTGATGTCTAAAAGCACCAGAAACTTTTCGCACGCCTATTTCTTTTGCTCTTTTGGCTGATCGGGCAGTTGCTAAATTCATGAAATTGATGCAAGCGATCAACAAAATAAATACTCCTATTATTCCGAAAATAATAACATAAGATTTTCGTGAATTAGGTTCAAGCTCAGATCTAAGGTTTGACTCTAAATGAATATTTGTAAGCGGTTGAAGTGAATACTCCTGCCTGTAACCTGATCCATCTTCTTGGTTTGCAATGTATTTTCGGGAAATAAATTTGATTTTATCATCTAGCGCGTGAACATTAGCCTGCGGGCCAAGCTCTAAAAAAGTATAAAATGAATAATTCCACCAACTATCAAAATTATAGTGCAAAGATTTTAGAGTTTCAAATGATGTAATCAGATCAAATTTTGTTAGTGTATTTGATGGATTGTTTTCAATTACCCCGGTTATTCTATAATTCACTGAATCATCCGGGAAGTAAATGGTTTCCCCGAGCACATTAGTGCGATTAAATAATTTCAGAGCAGTTCTTTCTGTGAGCACAAGTGCAAATGGTTCTTGTAAAGCAGTCTCAGGGTTGCCGGCAATGAAAGGGAATGTAAATACCTTAAATAAGTTACTATCGGCAGCAAAAACCGTTTCATATAGTTTTTCATTTGAATTTGGCTTCTCTAAAATTTTGTTAGTCAATTTATGAATCCTGGTGATTTGAATTACTTCAGGAAAATCTTTTAAAATCATTTCCCCAACCATGGGGCCACCAGCAGCATATTGTTCAAACCCACCGTTGTTGGGAAGGTGGTAGGCAGCGTTTACGCGATAAATTTGATTTATATTTTTATGATTGTGGTCGTAGGTCAATTCATCGTAAATGAATAGAAAAATTAATAACGAGCATGTAATGCCAATAGTGAGTCCCAGAATATTAATGATCGAGTATGCTTTCTGCTTTATAATGGAGCGAAACGCAATTTTTAGATAGTTCTTTAGCATGAGCTAGAGTTTATTAAATCAATACTCTAACATCAACGATAGGTTACAAAGAATTTTTAATTAGCCTTTCGTATTTTTACCTGCAATGCGCCTAATTTAGTATCTTCTTGGTATATGACAACTCCATTTCTTGGTTTACGAACCACCATTTATAAAGTATCTGATTTAAAAGATGCTACCACGTGGTATACAAATGCATTTCAAACTGAACCCTACTTCAATGAGGTGTTTTATGTAGGCTTTAATATTGCTGGCTATGAGTTGGGCTTAATACCGGATGAAAACCCAACCGCAACAAAAGGCGATAGTGTTCATACCTATTGGGGAGCTACGAATGTAGAAAAAGAATATCAACGCTTACTGGAATTAGGAGCTACTGAATTTGAAGCTCCACACAACGTAGGCGGTGAACTCGTAGTGGCAGCGGTAAAAGATCCCTGGGGTAATGTGATCGGGATTATTTATAATCCTGATTTTAAATTGCCTTAGTGGACATTAATTATTCCTATCTTCCACTTCTAAAATGAAGGTTATGAAAAATCTGTTTGTAATTATCTGTATGATTATAGTAAGTTCAATTTCCATGCAAGCACAGGATCAATATATTTTCCCCTATGGTGGTGGACAGAATAAAGCATTCATCAAACAGATTATAAAGTTAACAGGAAAGGAACGTCCGAAGATATGTTTTTTACCCACTGCATCAGGTGATAGTGAGCAAGGTATTATTCGTTGGTATGATCTGGTGCACGATTTATCGGTGGAACCGTATGTTCAAAAAGTATGGATCAGTTCGTACAATCAAAAGGCTAGCTTTGAAGAAGTGTTATTAAGTATGGATGCTATAGTTGTTGGAGGCGGTAATACACTAAACATGATCGCCATTTGGAAGGCACAAGGAATTGACGTGGTACTAAAAAAGGCGTTGGAAAAAGGAATCGTGTTGGCAGGTGGTAGTGCGGGTTCATTGGCCTGGTTTGATAACGGTACTACCGATTCGCGACCGAAAGAACTAAGTGTTGTTGAGTGTTTAGGGTTTCTTCCGTACAGTCATTCACCCCATTATCATAGTGAAGAATATCGCAGACCGTTGTATCACAAAAATATTTTAAATGGAATTTTTAAAGCCGGCTATGCTATGGATGATTATTCGGGTGTCATTTTTAAAAATGGAAAACCATTTAAAGTGGTGTCTACCGATCCATCTAAATACAACAGCTACTTTGTTTCCGTTAAGGATGGGAAGGTAGTGGAGGAGAAGTTAACCGCTGAACAGATTGAGTAACGGTTCCTAAATTCGATCATTTGCGTTCGGTTCTGAACGATTTATAAAACTGAAACTTCAAAACTAAAGTAGAAATCCCTGATTTCAATTCTGGCATAATTATTATTCCTACATTTAGAGAATAATATATTGCTATGAAAAATTACCAACTAGGGGAGTTCGAGGAAATTGTCATTCTTACTGTGGGCATCTTGAATAATTCGGCCTATAGTGTAGCCATTAAAGAGGAAATCGAATCGCGGTTAGCGCGCACAGTAAGCATGGGTGCACTCCATACCGCACTCAAAAGATTAGAAGATAAAGGCTACTTAAAATCTTTTGCTGGCGAAGCAACAGAAGAAAGAGCCGGCAGACCCAAGCGCTATTTTGAAATTACTGCACTCGGTAAGAAGGCCATGCAGTACGCCAAGTCATCGCGTGATCAACTCTGGCAGGCAATTCCTAAAACAGTGCTACAAACCAACAAGTTGACAATAGTCAATTGGCAGTAGGCAATATTGGCAATTGTTATTTGTCAAACTGTCAATTATTGAAATTAAGAAAAAGTGAAATCAGAAAAGCACACTCCTCCTAAATATGCCCTCCGCTTCTTCCGGTGGTACTGCCACCCGAAGATGCAAGATTATATAGAGGGTGATTTGATGGAAGTGTATGAAAAGCGCAAAGCATTGAGAGGAAAGCTGAAAGCGGATGTACGTTTTATCATTGATGTGTTGCTGCTTTTCAGGCCAGGCATTATAAGACCAGCAGAAGATTACTGGAATTTAAACAACTACGGTATGGTAAAGAGTTATATAAAAGTTGGATGGCGCAATTTATTAAGAAGCAAAAGTTACTCCGCTATCAACATCGGGGGATTGGCTGTGGGAATGGCTGTTACTATCCTGATCGGGCTCTGGATCTGGGATGAACTTTCTTTCAATAAAAGTTTTAAAAACTATGATCGCATTGGCCAGCTATGGCAATTTGTAAAGTTTGATGTGGAGAAGACTTCCTACAACTCATTACCAATTCCATTGGCTACTGAACTTCGGAATCAATACCCCGATTTTGAGCGTGTGAGTTTGTCTTCCTACACTAAAGACGCAACCTTGGCAGTTGATGATAAACAATTGGTAAGAGTGGGAAATTATGTAGAACCAGATTTTAATGATATGATGTCGGTTAAGATGCTTGCCGGCTCGCGCAACGATATGAATGATGTAAATACAATCATGCTATCGAACACGCTATCGCATGATCTATTTGGCGATGAAGAACCACTTAATAAGATTATCGCGCTCAATGAAAACGTCAGCGTGAAAATTACCGGGGTGTATGAAGATTTTCCAGACAACAGTGCTTTCAAGGAGGTTTCTTTCCTGGCCCCTTGGGCTTTGTACGAAAGTCAGGATCCGTGGGTCAAAAATTCTGCTCATGCCTGGGACGAAAATTCATGGCAGATTTTTGCCCAACTGAAAGAGGGAAAGGATTTTAGTGAAGTGTCTTCAAAAATTAAAGACATCCGCATGAAGCGTGATAATCCACCTGGTTATAAACCAGAATTCTTTGTACACCCAATGAGCAAATGGCATTTGTATGGAGATTTTGAAAATGGTGTGAATGAAGGCGGACAAATTACATATGTGTGGCTCTTCGGCCTAATTGGCATTTTTGTTTTGTTGCTGGCCTGCATCAATTTTATGAACCTTGCCACAGCACGTTCTGAAAAAAGAGCCCGTGAAGTAGGCATTCGCAAAAGCATTGGCTCGGTTCGTATGCAACTTATTTTTCAATTCATCTGTGAATCCCTACTTACTGTAACACTCGGCTTTGTATTGTCACTCGTCATGGTGCAGTTGATGTTGCCGTTTTTCAATGAGGTGGCAGGAAAGCAGATAGATATATTATGGACAAACCCTTGGTTCTGGGGAGCTATCATTGCCTTTAGTTTGATTACCGGCCTGTTGTCGGGCAGTTACCCTGCTTTCTACCTTTCTTCATTTCAGCCAGTAAAAGTTTTAAAGGGCACATTCCGTCCTGGCCGATGGGCATCGTTGCCACGTAAAGTATTAGTGGTGTTTCAATTTAGCGTGTCGATCGCACTGATGATTGGCATTGCAGTCGTATTCATGCAAATTGATTTCGCCATGAACAGGCCAGTGGGGTACAATCGTAGCGAGCTGATAGAGATCAATATGAAATCAGAACAACTTCGTAATAATTACGAACCCTTGCGTCAGGACTTATTAAATACACAGGCTGTGGCTGAGATGTCGGAGTCACTTGGTTCAATCACATCTGATTATGGTGGAACAACAGACGTAAAGTGGACAGGCAAAGCCGATGGGTTTTATCCATTGTTCATGCATAATAAAGTATCACACGAATTTGGAAAAACAGTTGGGTGGTCGATCAAAGAAGGACGCGATTTTTCTAGAGAACATGGTACAGATAATGGAGCTGTTATCCTGAATGAAGCTGCCGTTAAACTAATAGGCTGGGAGAATCCAACAAATGAAACCCTGAAGTTTTCTGGAAAGGAATACAAGATCATTGGTGTCGTTGAAAACTTAATAAAGGAATCTCCCTTTAGCTCAGTAAAGCCTTCCTATTTTGTTCTTGACTACAATGCACTTAACGTTATAAATATTAAACTTTCGCAAGACCTCAGTACAAGTGAAGCGTTAACCCATGTGGAAGCGGTGTTCAAGAAGTATTTTCCAGCCTCTCCTTTTGAGTATTACTTTGTCGATCAGAATTTTGCCAAAAAGTTTTCTGATGAAGTTCGGGTTGGCAAGCTTTCCGGATTTTTCGCCATTCTTGCTTTAGTTATAAGCTGTCTTGGAATTTTTGGATTAGCCACTTTCGTAGCCGAGCAACGCACCAAGGAAATTGGCATTCGTAAAGTGTTAGGTGCTTCCATACCCACGCTTTGGAAATTACTTTCAAAAGATTTTGTTGTGTTGGTTATCATTTCATGTTTCCTGGCTGTTCCGGTTGCCTACTACTTCATGCACAATTGGCTACAGAAATATGAATATCGTACAGAGATTTCAGGATGGGTATTTCTGGTAACCTGCCTGGGCGCATTGGTCATTACATTGGTAACCGTGAGTTACCAGGCTATACGAGCAGCATTAATGAATCCAGTAAATAGCCTACGTTCAGAATGAAACAGGCACCACCCAAACTCTTTCTCCGCTTCTTCCGCTGGTACTGCCATCCGAAGATGTTGGATTATATAGAGGGAGATTTAATGGAAGTCTATGAGCAGCGGAAGGTTAAAAGTGGAAAGTGGAAAGCTGATGTTCTCTTTGTTATTGATGTACTGTTGCTATTCAGACCAGGAATTATAAGACCAACAGAAGGATATAAAAACTTAAACACGTACGGTATGTATAAAAGTTATGTTAAAGTTGCCATTCGCAACATTGTAAAACAGAAAGTGTATAACGTATTAAATGTTATTGGTCTTGCAGTGGGCATTGCCTCAGGATTAATTATTGCACTTCATATTCAAGAAGAGTTGAGTTATGAAAAATCATTCAACGGCTATGAAAATATTTATCGCGTTCACCGTGAGGGTTGGGCAAAGAGTAGTCCACTTCTCGCTCAGGAAATAAAGGAGTTCATCCCTGAAATTGATGAGATTGCCCGATTCTCTTTTTATGGAACACGGGTTGTAAACACTGATAATAACAATCCCGGTGAGGTATCGGGTTATTATGCCGACTCCACCGTTTTCAATCTTTTCCAATTTAAAATCATTGAAGGTGATCATCATCCATTATCGGCAGCCAACACAGTGGTGATTACCAGAAAGGTTGCTACAAGGTACTTCGGAAATGAAAGTGCTGTTGGTAAAGTCTTAAAGTTCGACAACCAGACTGAGTTTCCGGTTACTGCCGTGATAGAGGATTTGCCTGAGAACACACATTTGAAATTTGATTATCTTATTTCAATGCCCACATTTTATAAGGATGTTCCGGAAGATTGGATTAACAGACGCGGATGGATGGGAATGTATACGTATGCAAAACTGAAGGACAATACTTTTTTGAAAGTTTCGGAGCGAATGCCGCAGTTCATCAGAAAGTATTATTATGGACATCCTGAAATCGAGAAGATGGTGGAATCAAAAGCCTGGCAATTAATGCCACTGAAAGATATCCATCTGTATTCCCATCTGGAAAATGAGATGCAGCCGAACAGTGATATCATGTACTTATACATCTTTTTAGGTGTTGAGTTATTAATCTTGATAGTCGCATGTGCAAACTTCCTGAGTTTGTTTACCACACAAGCCATCAAACGCATTAAAGAAGTTGGAATGCGTAAAATCATGGGTGCCAGACCTACGCAACTTATGTCTCAGTTCCTGACAGAGGTAATTTTATTAACCGTGTCATCGGTGGCTCTTGCCATTATAATCTATTACACAGTTTTGCCCGTCTACAATAATCTATCCGGAAGATCAATTGTGTTTTGGCAAATTCTGCAATCTGATTTTATGATTACACTGGGAATTATTATAGGTTTCATCATTCTTCTTTCAGGTTTATATCCAGCCATCTTCATTGCAAATTTTAAGACAGGCTCTTTCTTAAGAGAAAGTAAATTACCCAGTTCTTTACCTACGCTGGTTCGCAATGGATTGGTCGTATTTCAGTTTGTGGTGTCAGTATCGTTGATTTCGGCTTCAATGTTAATGTATCGGCAATTGAATTTGATGAAGAACAAAGATTTAGGGTTTGATAAGGAACAAGTGGTGAACGTAAAACTTTATGGGTATTTGTGGTGGCGCGCCTACAGTGAAGCAGATGTTTTTAAAAATGAATTTTTGAAGAGTCCGGATATTCTTGCAGTGGGTCGCACGGGTAGTTTAATAGGCGACCGGTTAAGTATGGAAACTGTTGTTCCTGAAGGAAAAGATCCGGATATCGAGAAAATACCCACCATGCGTGTACTTCGCGTGGATGAAGATTATCTGAATGCAATGGACATTAAATTGGCAGCAGGCAGAAATTTCTCACGACAGTTTAATGACTCTACTTCTTTTTTAATTAATGAAAAGGCTGCAGAGCTTTTTAATTTCAGTCACCCTGTAAATGAGTCGCTTGATAATTTTACCCGAAATCACCGAAAGGGAAAAATAGTAGGTGTAGTAAAAGATTATCACTTCGCATCATTGCGTGATGAAATTGAACCTTTGATTATCGAATATGAGCCAGGTGCTGTTAGTTACCTCACCATAAAGATTCGGGCTGGCAAAACAACAGAAGGATTGGAGCATATCCAGAAATCGGTGAAAGCATTGGCACCCAATAGTCTTTTCTCTTATGAATTTTTAGACGATCGGTTGAATTTAATTTATAAAGAGGAAGACAGCATGGGTAAAATTGTTCAGTTTTTTTCTGGCTTGGCAATCGCGATTGCGTGTTTGGGATTACTTGGCTTATCGGCCTACACGGTGGAGAGTCGAAGCAAGGAAATTGGAATTAGAAAAGTGTTAGGCGCAAACATTGCTGCTATTGCCGCGATGATTTCATCTCGATTTGGACGTCTCGTAGTTCTTAGTTTTGCTATTGCCGTTCCGCTTACCTGGTATGGCATGGATAAATGGTTAAATAATTTTGCCTACAAGATTAACATAGATTGGTGGATTTTTGCTGCTTCTGGTTTGGCTGTGCTCATACTTGCCACTGTTGTTACTTGTTTCCACTCCATCAAAGCTGCCAAAACAAATCCTGTCGAATCGTTACGGTCTGAGTGATGTGTTAGAAGCTTATATTTTACGATCTTGTTATTGAATGAATCGTTGCTTGATGATTGGGATACTTGTATCTTTATCAGACTGCATACTCAATAATAACCCAATATGATCAACAGGCGGAAATTTCTACAACAGACAGCAACCACGGCTGCGGGGGTAATCATAAGTCAGACATCTTTTTCAAACATTCTTCTGCAAAAGAAGAAAGAAAAATTAGGCGTGGCGCTAGTAGGGCTTGGTTATTATAGCACCGACTTGCTGGCTCCGGCACTTCAACTAACCAAACATTGTCACCTTGCGGGAGTTGTTACGGGCACACCCTCCAAAGCAGAGACTTGGAAAAAGAAGTATAACCTTGCCGATAAGAATATTTACAACTATCAAAACTTTGATTCCATCGCTAACAATCCGGACATTGATGTGGTGTATGTCGTGTTGCCGCCCTCCATGCATGCCGAGTATAGCATTCGGGCCGCCAAAGCAGGCAAACACGTGTGGTGCGAAAAGCCGATGGCAGTTACTGAGGCTGAATGTAAAAGCATGATCGATGCGTGCGCAAAAAATAAAGTGAAGCTGGCGATTGGATATCGTATGCAACATGAACCCAACACGCAAAAGATTATTCAGTTTAGAAAAGATTTAGTGTATGGAAAAGTATTGAAAGTTGAAGCCAAAGCCGGATACTTTGATCCGCGCACCGATCATTGGAAGCAAAAGAAAAGTATGGGTGGTGGTGTAATGGGCGATATGGGTGTGTATCCATTAAATGCGGCACGTTATAGTGTAGGTCTTGAGCCTATTGCTGTTACCGCCCACGCATCTACAACCCGACCAGAAATTTATAAAGAAGTAGAGGAGACCATGAAGTTTGATCTTGAATTTCCCGGTGGAGCCACGGCCGCCTGCGAAGCAAGCTTTGGAAAAGGAATGAACGATTTGTTGGTAACATGTAGCAAAGGCTGGTATAAACTCTCCCCATTTCAGGCGTACAACGGAATTGATGGCGAAACCAGTGATGGCATCCGATTGAACGCACCTATTAACAATGAGCAAGCCACTCAAATGGATCACGATTCGTTGGCCATTATGAATAATACTCCGTTGATTGCACCTGGTGAAGAAGGATTAAAAGACATTCGGGTTGTGGAAGCAGTCTATCGTTCAGTTGCGCAAAGTAAAAGAGTGACGATTTAATATTTATTTGCTACTGTAACCCGATTTTTACTTCACGTTAAGTTCCTTCATAGGACTTTCTTGCAAACCTTTACTGATTTGGAGTTAATTAATGTACTGCATCTATTACCATTGTTTAAATTTTGAATTTAATTCAGACTGAAATTGCTGATATTGGCCAAACTCATTTTTATTTTAACTTTGCGCCTCCAATCTGGCCCCGTAGTTCAATGGATAGAATAGAAGTTTCCTAAACTTTTGATACAGGTTCGATTCCTGTCGGGGCTACAAATTCATCAGATTACAAATTTCGATGAATTAAGTCCAATGAGCTAATGGGTTCATCTCTCATTCTGGTAAATAAATTTTATTTAGATCACTTTAAGATTCGTTGCAATTGCCTTGCAGTTTTAAAGCCACATTGCGATGCGATATAATCCATTGTGTAATCGGGATTATTAAGAAGTGTTTTTGCTACCTCTCTACGAAGCTCGGTAAGATATTCAACAATAGTTAATCCCGTTGATTCCTTAAAGACCCGACTCAGATTTCTTGGGCTCATGGCTATCATCTCAGCCAACGCTTCAATAGAGTTTTCCTCTGCCAGGTTATTGATAAGAAAGTCCTGCACCTCATGGATTTTTGGATTAATGTGATTTCTAAAATCCAGGTAAATGCTTTTTTGTGAATGCGATTGATCACGCCTGTGATATACTACCAGGCCCCGGGCAACTTTATGAACAAATTGCGGACCTTTTATATCTTCTAAAATCGCCAACGCGAGATCGATTCCTGCACTAATGCCTGCACTTGTGTAAATGTTGTCGCTCTTTACATATAGCATATCAGCCAGCACTTTTGCTTTTGGAAATCGAGACTTCAGTTCATCTGTTCGTCTCCAGTGGGTGGTGCATTCCCTGTTATCCAGCACTCCAGCTTTGCCTAAAAAAAAGGCACCAGTACAGACTGAACAGATATTTATTTTGTTGACTGCACAGTTAGCTAGCCACCTAAAAAAACTTTCATCATTGCCAAACTGCGGGCTTCGCAAATAATCATGATCGGTACCAGGCACGAATAGAAAGTCGTCAGCTTTCAAATTAGCCTCTTTATAATTTTTGATTGTACCAAAAGCAATGCCCGCTGAAGATGTATTAACATCATGAAAACTGTAGAATTCAATCGCAGCATTAAGTCCTTGCGATTTGGCTTCTGTAAAAACCTGAGCGGGTCCGGCAAGATCTAAAAGTTCAACCTGAGGCGGCACAATAAAAGCTACTGTAAGCATAACTATTTTTTGATAAAAGGAGGACTTGATACAAGTTACCCATTATTCTTTTATCTGGATGATTTAGCGGTATGCTTCAGAAAATATTTTCAAGCCTTTTATGAATTCCTTAAAATTCTCTGCAACTGGCGCTCTGTTTTAAATCCACACTTAATAGCAATAGTCAACATCGTGTTTTTTGGATCCCTCAGCATAGCCTTGGCAGTATCAAGTCGTATGTGGGTTAGGTATTCATTAATTGTTGCTCCTGTTGTATCCTTAAATATCCGAGTAAGATTTCTGGGACTCATTCCAGCAATTGAGGCTAAAACGCCAATTGAAGTCTCTCCATTGATGTTATCAACAAGGTAATCTTGAATTTCATGAATCTTCACATTGATATGGTTTCTGAAGTACAGATAACTTGTTTCTGGTTTACGACTACCATTACCCCGATAATAAACAACAAGGCCTCTTGCAACTTTATGCGTAAAATGAACTCCCGCCATATCTTCAAGAATGGATAATGCCAAATCTATTCCAGCACTAATTCCGGCACTTGTGCAGATGTAGTTATTCTTTACAAAGAATACATCAGTCACCACGTTCGTTTTTGGGAATTGCAGTTGTAGTTCATTTACTCTTCTCCAATGCGTAGTACATTCAATTTCGTTAAGTAATTCAGCTTCTCCCAAAGCAAAGGCTCCATTACAAACTGAACAAACATTTATCTTCCGAACTACGCACTCTCTTAACCACATAAAGAATTTTTTTTCTGTTCGGAATGCGCGGCTATTGACATAATTTTGATCCATTCCAGGTATAAAAATGAAATCTCCTTCGGTTAGCTCAGCTTTTGTAAAGTCAGGCAGTGTTGCAAATCCAAGACCACAGGTTGAACGTGGTTCTTTCTGATAAGTAAAAAATTCTATTTCCACTTCAAACCCATAGAATTTAGCTTCTGTAAAAACCTGAACGGGTCCAGCCAGATCTAAAAGCTCAACGGTTGGAGGTATAATAAAAACAACTTTCTTCATAATTTCTATAGGATTAATTTTTAACAAAACTGGATAGCGTTTTCTCGCGAGGTTTGGAGGATGGATCGTAAAAGAAAATCATAAGATGCTTTTCCGCGAATAGGTCATCTGGTTTTGATTACTGCAACGGCATGGCACATTACTTTCGTAACAATCACAAGTTGCTTCTTTCTTCATGGTTTTACTGGTACACCGCCAACATGGACGAACGGATGTAGTTGAAATGGGGATTTGAATCAGGTCAGCGCCAGCCTGTGTCCTCTCATTCAGGGAACTCGTCAATAGCACTACCTCATTCTTAAAATCAAACATGATGTCGCCAACAGGTAAGAACCCAGCTTTAACTATTCCATTGTAGGAGCTTTGATTTTCAGGAGCCGAAATAATCCACATCCGCTCACTGATTTTACCTTCTGCTTCTAAAATCGCACGCAGCAATTGAACATAATATTCTTTGCCGCGATAAAACTCCAATGTTCTGAAATTCCAGAGATATGCATTTCCTTTTGGAACTTCAATCTCTTTTGATAATTCTCCAATTAGTACCCGATTACGACTAACCCATCCGAAAGAAACTGGTTTGTCGGCTAGCCGCAGCACCCAAGCTTCATTCCCTTCGTTAAGTCTCTTTTGAATTGTTCCTTCCTCTAGGTTCATCAACGATGCCATCGTAGCAACATCAAATTCCTTTTGAATTGAAAGATTACTCATCTCACCCGGAACAGTATACTTATCCCCACGCCAAAATGTGAACAGTGCCATAAATAAATCTTGGATGGTTTTATTATTTAATTTTTATTCCCACCCCACATTCCAGCGCGGTGTCACGCAACGTACCCTGCACGTTCTCGATGGTTGCTCCGTATGTTAACCATGGACTGAGGGGCAGATAGAAACGACACGTGAAGAAATACTTTTTCCATCCCCGCTTTAGACTATACATCATACCATAGTCGGGGCTAGACGCAGTAATGGAAATGCTAACCTTATTAAAATTTGGATTGTCCAGTGTCTCTTGATAGGCAGTGTACTTCATACCCGCCATGAACAAAAAAGTATGAGAAGAATTTTTAGAGTAAAGAGTAGTGCCAGCACCAAACTTTTGATTCAGCGAATAGTTGTAATCCGTTTTCACATTATTAAAATCCCGTTGCGTTATGTTATTAATATTAAAGGAAGAGTGCGAGGCAATGGCAAGTCGTTTATTAGGATTCCATTGCAATAGATTGGAAATAAGAAGATCTGTTCCAAAATTGGTGTGGATGCCAATGCCTGGCTCAATAGTTAATGTTCGCGCCATTTCGCTTTGCGAATATCCAAGTGTGAATGTGAAAAGGAATATGGCGAGTGATAAATGAATTATAAGTTTCATATCAATATGGAGTTAAAGAGTTTAAAAATTATCTATTTTGAAAATAGTAGTTGAGACCCTTGATGATATTTGGATTTTTTGAACCCACGTGATCAAGATTCCTTTCATTGTTCTTCGATAATCTAATATCAGCATAGTTGTTGTGCAGTGTTTGGTAAAATGCTTCGAAGGGTGCTTGCATTCTTCCAGAATTCTCTAACTCGCCTATTCCCAGGAATACCAATTGATGTCTATCCTTGTTTTTGAATCTATTTTCTTTTTCCAACAGCAATGAAACTTCATTGTCAAACCAAATGGATGGACTTAGCAATATGTAATTTCCAAACAGGGTATTGTTCACAGCGAGAACACAAGCTCCGAATAAGCCACCATAGGAATGGCCAAGAATTACTCTACTAGCCCGGGTAGTATCTACGCTAAAATCCTGTTCAATCTTAGGGATTAGTTCATCTTTAATAAATGCTAAGAATTCTGCTCCCCCACCGGTCATTGAACTGACTTTGGTTGGTGTATAGTCCAAGGCACGGTCCCTACCATAACCGATGCTAACTACTATTACGTTTTGAGTGGCTTTGCTTTGGGAGATTTCTTTGCAATTGTTCGCGACCAGGTCAAAATTTTCTTCCCCATCCAAAACGTAAATTGACGAGTACGTTTTGGATAATGTGTAGGAGTCAGGTAAGCCAACTTTGATTTTGTATGTGGCACCATTGGAGGTCGATTCAATCGTGAATTCCCTCGTTAATGTTGGATTAAATGTTTCTTCCTGACAGGAACCCAACAGTGTTAGCATAATTAGCAAACCGACAATTATGCCTAGACTTAAAATTATTCTTTTTTGATTTTTCATTTTGTTTGGTTTTTAATTTCCCTTCCGTGATACAAAAGTGGAGTCCACAAGACTGATACGCTAGGTCAAGAAGGTGTCATAAAGGGACAACTTAGCGCGAAAGAATAGTAGGAACATTGGGATATAATGGATGGTAAATAGAAGTGGCCAGAGAAGTATTGCTCTGGCCACCCATCTTTATGTCTATGTAAACTACCGCTACACCTAGTGATTAATTACAATTGCTACATTCCCTTTTTTGTGGCCTTGCTCAACATAAGCGTGTGCTTCAACAATCTGCTCTAAGGGATAGGTTTTATCAATAACTGGCTTTAGTTTATTGCTTTCTATAAGATTTTTTAGAAAATTAATATCATCCGCATTGTGGCTAATTACACCCGTCAATACTTTTTTGCTGTTTGTCATTGAAGTCCAGAAGCCTTGAAGCATCTCTGACATTCCAGCTGAGCTTAAAATCAAAATCCCATTTTTATTTAGTGACTTTATGCCATTTGAGAATGGAATTTTATTGACGGTGTCAAAAATGATGTCATAAGTTTCACTGTTTTTTGTAAAGTCCGATTTTGTATAATCAATTACTTCATCCGCACCTAACGATTTTACCAAACCAATATTCGCAGTGCTACAAATTCCAGTAACTCTTGCCCCAAAATATTTTGCAAGTTGAATGGCAGCGCTGCCAACTGCTCCAGATGCTCCATTTATGAGCACTTTTTGCCCGGGTTTAATCTTGGCTTTTTTTATAAAATGCAATGCAGTAGTTCCACCAAACGGGATGACGGCTGCTTCTGTATGTTTAAGACTATCAGGTTTTAATGCCACCGTACTACTTTCAGATAAGGACATGTACTCTGCATAAGCACCAAAACGCATATCCGTATGCCCAAAAACCTCATCCCCTGCATGGAAAAGTCTAACGTCTTTACCAACACTTACTATTTCACCAGAAAAAACGGCACCGAGTATATTTCTTTTTGGTTTCATTAGTCCAAAAAATAACCTGACTCCAAATGGGTCGGCTTTTCGAATTCGCAAGTCACCTGAATTGACTGCGGTAGCTTCAAGCCTTAATAGAATTTCATTGTCTTTAGGTGAAGGCTTTTCTGTTTCTTGTAGTTGAAGAACCTCGGGTGGTCCATACTTTGTGTAGACGGCTGCTTTCATGATTTTTATTTATTTATTCCAGGTTTATTTAATTACTGATTGGGCTTGTTTTGTAGTTAATTAAAAAGAGATAGATGGCTACAATAAAATCATAGGTTAAACAGAAATAATCGTAATCAGGAGGAAGTAAATCAGGACTACCAAAGAAAGGGTATACTAAGTCCCAAATTCCATGAAGAAAATAACCGGCAACTAAAAAGTATAAGCTATTCTTAATCCCAAAATATGCGAATGGGAGAAAGAATAATGCTTGCAGGAAACTCACACTTGCAATTGTAATGTTAGTCCAGGTGTATCCAATGTAAAGGAAAGCTATGCCCATAAGAATTAAACCGTAGATGGTGCTTTTGTCAAATCGTTTTAAGATGGAAAAAATCAAAATGGTAATTAAACTTGATGATAGTCCTATAAGCGCGGCATTCATGGTTATTATTTTTTAAATGGATTTGTTTTGTTGTTGATGCAAATGTGGGAGGATTGTACGCACAATCGTAGGTCAATATCACGTCATAAAAGGACAAGACTCAATTGAAAAATTTTTGACTTTATGGTACGAAATGATACAATATTTGGATTAGAAATAAGGTACAGTTTGTCTCTCTTTTTAAAGGACAAGAACCGGACATTTTAAGAGCGATGTCTGTGCTTCTTTGATAGGCTTGATGTGCAAGCAAGATCAGGGCTTTTACATTAATTTACAATTCAGCTGAAATGTCCCAAGATTTTAGAACTCTAGAAAAATTCCTTGAATCTCATGAATCTCACCTTCTATAGAATATGTTTGATATTCGGTTGCTCTGGTATTTCACTGGCCTTTGATCCAGGCTCAATCGACTACTCTCCAACCTGCATTGGCACAAAATATTTTTTTTCGCTATCGCATACATGACAGTGAAAAGTTTCAGGCAAATCTGCAAAGTCAACCCCGACAGGAATATTCATAATCGGATCACCATATTTTTTATCATACACGGTTAAGCAGTTCGTGCATTGATAGCTGGAAGCCGCTTCCACTACCTGGGTGAGTGAGATGGGTTCGCTAATCTGTTTTTTACTTTGAACCTTTTCGGGATTCAATTGCCGGAAATACAATTTACTTAACTCAATGAGCAACGCAGGAATTATTTCCCGTTTAACACCCTTCGCATAAGTATGGTAGATAATATTGTTAGGATTAAAATTTTTTGCCACTAAAATGTCGTATTGATTGCCAGGCACATTGCCTTTAAAACTTTTCTCAATTACAATGGCAGTAAATAAAAACATCGGGCGACTGGTCTTAATGGTGAATGTAAGCCCGTGGGTGCTAATATCCTGTTGATCCAGTTCGCGCACAAGAAACTGTTTTAACTCTAAGGCCTCTGAATCAATCACAGGCAAATGCCAGTTTAATTCCAGGGATGAATGCCGTTCATTAATACCAAACTTACCCATCAATTTTTCCCATCTCAACCGGTCGTTGGCTTTAATGCCTTTGATGAGAAAAGCTTTCCAGGGTATGATGTTGATTTTCCCAACGTTTGTCTCCTGGCACAATTTGCAGGCGGCACTCATGAAATTAATATCATATTGATTATTGCGCCAATAAAGACCTAACCAATATTGATTGTTGAGCATGGCATTAAGTCCTTCGTAATAGGGAAGGATGGTATCTTTAAATGTTAAATTTTCAGTAATACGTTTGTGATTGATGCGAAGATTCTTATTCTTCAGAATGATATAGAGTTCCTCCATAGTAAAGGACTGAGCCATGAGAAGAAGTTCTTCTAACTCGCGTGAAATTTTTGCAATGTCGCGACCGGGTACAAGCCGGGGCCAGCATTCAATCACGTTCTCCTTTCGGGAATCACGAATGTACAGATACCAATAATTTTCTTCCTGCGAGGCAATAAAGTTTAACTCACCCGTGAACAAGGGAACCAAACTTTGCAGTGGATCAACAATATTGATTTTAAGTTTTGGCTTGTAATCAAAACTATCAATTACCACATTATACGAATCACCTTTTACCCAATGAGTTGTTTCAACAATATTTACAGCCGCATACGAACTAACGATATTCTGATACACGGATTGATCACTGCCTAACTCGTAATCGATGTTGATTGCTTTAAACGCATTTTCCAACTGTGTATCATCAGCATCGCGAGCCGGAAACATAATGTCTTGCCGCGAACCGAATAGAATGTATTTGTTTCCCAGGTTTCTGGAAAGCTCCATGATTTTGAGCAAGTCGGAAGGAGACAGAAATCCTCCTTTTACAAACGCCCGGATCAGATCACTTTTCTTTTTTGTTTCCATTATTCAGACCCAAAGGTAATGCAACCCGTCACTACTTTTAATTAAAATTGTAAACTGTGCGCTAGGTTTTTACTAAACTCCCTTCAAGCAATTGATGAATTTCCGGTTTGCAACTTCCACAACCTAAACCTGCACCCGTTTTTTGGCAGAGGTCTGTTAAACTTGTACATCCTTTAGCAATCCATTGTTGCAGATTTCCTTCGCCCACCTGATTGCAGGAGCACACCAGTTTTCCAATCATTGGTTCAGCGCTTTTTCCAGAGCGAAGCAGCTGAATCCTGAGTTCCGATAATTCGATTTTATTTTCGATGAGCGATTTGAATTCGGCAAATTCGCTTTTATCACCAATTAAAATGGCGCCTTCTAACCGATCGTCTTTAATAATGCATTTTTTGTAATACCGCATTGCCTTGTCGATAAACAAAATTTCTTCGTAGCCTTCACCATTGGCCGGCACTTCAGCAATGCCAATGGAGCATAAATCGAATCCTGATAATTTGAGAATGTTCATGGCCACAGCGCCATCATACAAACTTTGAAGATCGCCATGGATAAAACGTGCCAACACATCTGCTTGCTTTTCGGCTGCAGCAGTGATGCCCAACATTTTCCCTGCATGTTCTGCAATTTCACCCATTGCAAAAATATCTTCATCGTTGGTTTGCAGGTAATCGTTAACAATAATTCCACGAGCCGATTCCAGTCCGGCCTCTTGAGCAAATTCAATATTGGGCAATGTTCCAACAGCATACACAATGGCATTGGCTTGAATTAATTTCCCGCTACGGAGTTTAGCAACGAGCATGCCTGATTCAGATGACTCGATGGTTTGTACCTGATCATTCATGTACACCATCATATTTTTTTCTTCAATAAAATCAAGTAAAAGTTCTCCCGCTAAGTTGTCAACCTGCCGTTCCATCAGGCGACTGCCTAACTGAAGAATAGAAACACGAATGTCTACTTCACACAGTGAGGCGGCTAATTCGAGACCGAGCAATCCACCGCCAATAATTAGCACTTGCCCATCAGGATTTAAAAAATCTTTCAGTGCATCCGCATCGTGGCGGGTGCGCATCGTGAATACTCCCGGTAAATGAATGGGAGCGTCTTTGGGTAAGTTTGCCCGTGTACCTGTTGCAAGAATAAGTTTATCGTAGGAATGCTTGTGGCCATGATTATCTACAACAAATTTTTCAGTTCGGTTAATCTCCACTACTTCGGTTTCTACATTCAGCGTTACGTCCAGTGTTTCAAATTCCCCGGCTCTGAATTTTTGAAGTCGATCCCACGTAAGTGAACTGTTTACATATTCGGGTAACAGTACGCGATTGTAAAATGGATATTTCTCTTTGCTCAGCACCTGAATTTCATCAGTCGCATTAAGCGCACGATATGAACAAATAAAACGATAGGCAGCTGCACCTGCACCAACGATCACAATCTTTTCAACAGCTTTCTTATATTTTGTTACTTCTACTGCCGAGAATTTGAAATCAGGTTCTTTCGAAATAGGATCAATTAAGGTACTGGTAAGGTTATTGACACGGGCATGATCGCTCGTTAATGTTTTTCCCCAATGCATGGGAAGAAAGACAACACCTTTCTTAATATCATGAGTAAGTTTTGCAGTAACCCGAACGCTGCCGCGTGAGTTTTCAATCACCACATTATCCCCCTCCTGAATGTTTCGGGTTAACGCATCAAGAGGATGAATCTCTAAGAAGGGTTTATTTATATGTTGACGAAGCTTACTCACCTTTCCGGTTTTCGTCATCGTGTGCCATTGATCGCGAATACGCCCGGTAGTTAAAATGAGCGGAAGATCATTGGTTAGTGCTTCTGAATGATTTTCAGAACTGACCGTGAAAAACTTTGCTTTCGCAGATGGAGTAAAAAAAGAATGATCTTCAAACAAGCGCGGTGTGCCCGGATGTGTGGAGTGAGGCACAGGCCATTGAAAAGTTCCTTCGTCTATTAATCGTTGATGTGATAAACCACTGATGTCAATATGAGTTCCTTTTGTTAAGGCACAATGCTCAGCATAAATGTCTGCAGCTGAGCTAAAATCAAATCCATGAAATCCCATGGCCTTGGCAAACAAGCAAAGTATTTCCGCATCGGCTAGTGCTTCACCAGGTGGGTTCTCTACTTTGTTTAAATAACTAATTCTTCTTTCGGAGTTGGTCATCGTTCCTTCTTTTTCGAAATGACCTGCCGCAGGAAGAATTAAATCAGCAAAAGGTACGGTGTCTGACTTTCGTGAGATATCCTGAACAACTACGAAGCGTGCATTCTTTAGTGCGGCTTCTGCACGTCTCGCATCAGGCATACTTACCATAGGGTTTGTGCAGATTATCCAAACGGCTTTTAGATCACCGCGCTCCAATGCTTCAAATAGTTGGGTAGCTGTCAATCCCGGTTTTGATGAGATGGAATCAACGCCCCAAAATTCAGCAACTTCTTTTCGATGCTGTTCATTGTCAAGCAACCGATGCGCAGCTAACAAGGTTGCAAGTCCACCCACTTCGCGCCCGCCCATAGCATTGGGTTGCCCGGTTAATGAAAATGGACCCGAACCGGGTTTACCGATATGGCCGGTTATTAAGTTTAGACTGATCAACGCAAAATTTTTATTAACACCAATCACACTTTGGTTTAAGCCCATGGCCCAAAGTGTAAGGAACCCTTTGGAGGCAGCTATGTATGAAGCAGCGATGCGAATGTCGGCTTCTGCAACATCACATTTTAAAGCAGCCTCTTCAATAGTTGTTTGAAAGACGCCATCACGATAAGCCTCAAACTCTTCCGTATGATTTGAAATAAAATTATAATCCACATCCCCGTTTTCAATGAGTATGCGCGCGATAGCATGATACAGATAAATGTCTGTTCCGGGTAAAATTTGTAGATGCAAATCTGCGGAGGCACAACTCTGCGTTTTTCGTGGATCGACAATTATAATTTTAACATCGGGATTGAGGTGCTTATGTGCTTCAATTCGTCTGAATAAAATAGGATGGCACCAGGCGGGATTTGCGCCAGCAATTAAAAAGCAATCGGCTAACTCAATATCATCATACGAAACCGGAACAGAATCTTCGCCTAACATTTTTGTATATCCCGCTACTGCGCTGCTCATACACAGGCGCGAGTTGGTGTCAATGTTATTTGTACCCAGAAATCCTTTAACTAATTTATTGGCCACATAATATTCTTCCGTAAGGCATTGCCCCGAAACATAAAATCCAACGGAGTCGGGGCCGTGAGTTTGAATGATTGATTTGAAAACAGCAGCCGCGCGTTTCATGGCGGCCGACCAACTAACACGCTCGTGCGGATGATTTCTGCTCCACCGCATTTCCGGATAGAGCAACCGATCACTTTTGTCCTGCATCGCGTAATGCAAGTTCATTCCCTTGGAACACAACTGACCCCGATTGACGGGATGATCTTTGTCGCCTTCCACGGAAAGATTTCCTCTGCGATCTTTCTTCACAATCATACCGCAGCCAACTCCGCAGTATGAGCAGGTTGTTTTTACACTATCTTCTTTTCCGTGCACGGTGTTTCAATTTTCAATTACTTAAAAGTGAATTCGGGTTTGATGTTAATCATCACATAAGCCCAACTCGAAAAAGTATCAGCTTGCGGTATGTTTTTTACTTTAGGGGATGTAAGGGTGGCCGTTGAAAACATGGCGGCATATCCTGATTCAATTGTGATTATTTTAGTCACCATGCAATTGAATAGAAGATCTAGTTCAGTACCCAGGTTTTTTGTCAATTTCGATCCATCTGCAGCAAACACTGCACTTGGTAAAACAAACTGATGTGCATCCAACGAAAGTGTGATGTTACTGTTTGCTTTGTATTTTGTTCTTAGATAGTAATTGGAAAGTCCGTTTGCACCAAATCCATCAGCTACATAGAAGTAATCCATGTAACCCCAGAATTTGTGAGGTGTGCCATAAAGAGGATCGAACCGTTGATATTTTTTACTTGCATCCGATCCGTTATTTCCGGAAGTCATATCTACACCAGCACCAACATTAAATTTCTTTCCGGCAGGATGTGAGAAGGAAGCTGAAAGCAAATATTCATTGAGTGAAGTGCCTTCACGATATTTTCCACCCTGATAATAGGCGCTTACGGCAAAACCTAATTTTTGAAAAGCGGTTCCGACTAAATTCCCGCCAAGGGTATAACGACTCCATACACGTTGTTCATAAATGGGTGTTATCTGGTTAACATCGGTAGGGGCAAAATGAAACTTACTAAAGTCATCTTTGAATACAAGAAATGAACCTGTGGTGTGCTGCATTTTCTTTGCGAGGTATAGAAACTGCATAGCCTTATACATAGAAGCCATTCCATTAGTACTGGCTGGATATCCTGTGGGCACGCCATTATAAATTGTGTTTGATTTTCGTTCTGCATTTTGATTGTAGGCAGCACCAAGGTGGGCTGTCCAGCTGTTGTGACTAAACTTTAGCAATGCCGCATCATGCCTTCTTCCTTGCTGTAGCCAATCTAAATTTCCTAACAGACGTACATCATCATATACCAATTCTTGCCGACCTACTTTCAGTGTGAAATCTTTTACAACTCTGCCCGTATCGACAAGGCTTAGTTCGCCCCAGGCTTCGTGAAGCATGAGGCCATTATTAGGCGCTGTTGTTATTCGATTGATGGAAGAACCATCCTGACCCCACACACGCACATCCTGAATGGCTGTGAAAAGTTTAAATCGATAGCCGGTGTAACCCACGTTTAATCGCGTGCGCTGCGAAGTAAAAAATGCCGGCACCGTATCTTTTACAGAAGGTGCACCTTGTCCATCACGAAATTCAGAACGGGTTCTAAGTTGACCTGAAATGGATAGTTGTGCATGTGCCACCTGCATTGAACAGATGAAGAAAAGCATCATGAGCGGATACCAGATTTTATTCATAGTCTCAGATTAATTTTTGTTGATGACCATGGCTTCTTCAAGAACTGGTTTCTCTGAGTTTAAAAACTCAGCAGCGGTTTTCTTTGGCAGGCACAATAAGAATGCGATGGCTGATACAACAATCACTACTGCACCTATAATGAACAAACTTTCCCGATAAGAAATATTTTCTGATTTAAATAAGAACCCAGCCAACACAGCACCCACATTGCCGCCTGCACCTACTATACCAGATACTGCGCCCATCGCTTTTTTGTTGATGAAAGGAACAACAGAGTATGTTGCTCCATTCGACATCTTTAAAAACAAGGCGAACAACAACATGGTAGCAATAGCTAAGGGAAGCGTATTCATGGCGGAGAACAACATAAGGCCAAGACCTTCGCATAAGAGAAATGCACCGAGAATAAAAATGCGACCGGTTAATCCATATTTTTTCCCGGCCTTATCTCCAAACACACCCCCAAGTGCTCGGGCAAAAATATTCATCATGCCAAATGTGCCTGCTATAATGCCGGCTTCCTTAAGACCTAATTGAAAATTATCAATGAAGTAAAGGGTGGCGATGTTATCAATAGTGATCTCGATACCAAAGCATGCACCGTAGGCAAGAAATAAAACCCACACTCTATAATCCTTGCTGGCTCTTAGAAAACTTCCTTCCGAATCTTTTGCTTTTGCCTGATACTCTGGATTTGTTTTACGCAATTCACTTAAGTTTCCATCTGGGGTATCTTGTGTGAAGTAATAATAGATGATGCCCATAATGAATAATGCCACACCGGGAATAATCATCGCATATCGCCAGGCTTCGGCATTCAGGTAGCCAGCCCCAATAAAGCCTGCAAAGATCATTGGCATCACCATTAAGGTTACACCGCCACCCATATTGCCCCAGCCTGCAACGGTAGCATTGGCAGTGCCCACCACATTGGGAGCAAACATAACAGAGGTGTGATATTGTGTAATCACGAAAGAAGCACCGATCACACCGATGGCCAATCGGAACAACAAGAATGATTCGTAGCTGTTGCTAAGCCCGATTAACATAACCGGTAGTGAACCGATTAATAATAATAGTGTGTATGAAATCCGGGGACCAATTTTATCACACAACCAGCCAAAGAACAGGCGGGCAAAAATGGTGATGGATACAGAAGCAATTATGATGTTTCCGATTTGTCCTTTTGTAAGCCCAAGGTCTTCGCGCACAATGGCCATGAGTGGTGCAATACCAAACCAGCCAAAGAAGCAGACGAAAAAAGTGAGCCAGGTAATGTGAAACGCCCGCATGGGGGCCGACTTAAAATCTAGCAAATTGATTTTGGTGGCTTTGGAGGATGTCATAGGCTTTACTTATTTATTACGTAATAAAAATAAGTAAATGATCACATTTTATACGTAATAATACGTAATTAAATTACCGAAACGGATTGATATACGTAGAAAATCGTTTGCGAAACTAGCAGCCTAAGGGAGAATTTAAATCAGGTTTTCTTTGAGTGTCTTGTTAACCATGTCAACAGCATTGTTAACCCCTAATTTCTTCATGATATTAAAGCGGTGGGTTTCTATCGTTCGGACACTAATATCAAGGGCTTCTGAAATTTGTTTATTCTGTTTGCTGTCGATAACCATCCTCAATATTTCCTTCTCTTTTTTAGTGAGATTGTAGTGGTCTTCGGATTCCGACTTTCTCACTCCGGATTTTTGAGTAAGCAATCTGTTGGTAAGAACATTTGAAACGCTTCCGCTGAAATAGCGATTACCTTTATGTACCTGTTTAAGGGCTTTAATAAATTCAATTTTGTCTGTGTCTTTCAGCATGTAGCCAAATGCACCAGCGTCCAACGCCTGGATCACGTATTCTTCTGAATCGTGCATGGAGAGAATGACTGCTTTTGTTTCGGGTGAATACTCGTTGAGCTTCGCAGTTGCTTCAAGTCCTGTCATTTCAGGCATGCGAATATCCAGCACAAGGATGTCGGGCTTTAACGATTTAGCAGCCTCCAATGCTTCCATACCATTTCCTGCCTCACCCACCACGGTAATTTCTGTATCAGATTCCAGCATTGCTTTAATGCCATTGCGCACTAACACATGATCATCGGCAAGTACTATGTTTATTTTGTCCATTCGAGTTGAGTTCGCGCGGTAATTTAAATACAAACCTGAAGTTTTCTTAACTATTTACTGCAACATTAATCCGAACTGACACAGTAAGCACTACTGAAGTTCCTTTTCCGGGGTCGGAGTTTATTTCCAAATGACCATTTACATACTCGGTGCGTTCGTGCATGTTAAAAAAACCGCGGCCCGATTCAATGTTGATGCTTCGTGCTTCGACAAGTTTAGTATCAAACCCTTTGCCGTGATCTACTACTTTTATGACAAGATTATTTTCATTGCCTGTAAGCGTAACCTCAATGGTATCTGCATCTGAATATTTGATCGCATTGTTAATGGCCTCCTGTATAATTCTAAAAATATTGTTTTCGGTTTTTTGTGGCAAGCGCTCAATTTCACCTTCTGTTTTATACACTAATTTGATGTCGATGAGTTTTCCGATTTCGTGAATAAAAACATTAAGCGCGGCTTTCAATCCGAAATCGCCCAGCACAGTGGGTTTAAGATTAAAGGTCACCTTTCTAACTTCTTTAATTACTTGTTTAATGAGTTGATCAACTTCCAGGATCTTCTTTTCAGCCCGTTCGCCATCCGTCAAGTCAATTGATTCTATTTGATATTTCAAGGAAGTTAGCATTTGCCCGATGCCATCGTGAATATCCATGGCAATGCGCTTGCGTTCTTCTTCCTGACCTTCCAAAATTAAAACCGAGCGAAATTTCTGTTGATTAATTTTCTTTTCAATCTCGGCTCTGTTCTTCAGATTCATATTTTGTTCAGCCGCTTTTCGTTTCGTGATGTCCCGGCCTACAACAATTAATTCATCCAATTCATCACCACTACCATAAGCGGGTGTGATGGTAATATCAATCCAACAGTCCTGGCCCTGCTTACCTTTAAAACGCAACTCACCTTGCCATCCGTTTCCATCCGAAATAGTTTCGACAACCGTATCCATCCAATCATCTGGATTTTCTTTGATCTGAAAAAGATCGCACAAGCGCATGCCTATCGATATTTCCTTAGCACCACTCAACTCTGCAAATAAATCGGATATTAAAATAACATTGCCCCCTTTGTCTGTTTTGGCAAAAAGCCGCGGATTATCTGTCGGTTGATTCACGATAGAAATTTGTTGATACGATTTCTCGAGCGAAGCATACACAGCACCAATTTCCTTCGATAATTTTATTGCATTCTTTTCGGAATCAATCAATTTATTTACAGTGGAGTTCACTTGAAGGGCAGTAGGTCTGAAAATAAAAATGATCTCAAATACTATTACGAGCAAAGCGATTGTTAAAACGATGTATTCAATGGTACTCAGTGTAGAAACTTTTTCATGCGCTTCATTTTCATACTGCTGCACAATGTGTTCCATTCCCGCAAGGAAATTGCTTTCATGATCAAGAATTTGTTGAATATCGGGTTGGAGTTCTTCAATTGAAGTTTGGACGTTCTTTTTTAGAGAAGATACAATCACTTCTGAATGTTGATGTATGATGTTGAAATCATTGGCCACTTCAACAAACAGAGTGTTAATAACGTCACTATTTTTTCCGGGAAGATTGAGACTATCATTTCCATGCATCAATCCTTGTTGTGTGGATTTCCAAAGTTGAATGGATGCGTTGAGGTTGTCCAAAACTTTTGTTCGCTCGGATTCAGTCTGGTTGTCATTCAGCAACAAAACTGCTTTTGTAATTTTTTGGCTGAGCATCCGCTGCTTACCCGCCAGGTTTACCACATGCGAATCGCTCAGTTGATTTTTTAAATGTCGTTGGATAAGAACTTGTCCTACAATAGCTACCGAAGCAATCATGCTCAACGCTAACACATACCAGGTGCCGAGTCGGCTAAAGCGGTTTAAGCTTAATTTTGCGCTACTGTCAAAATTTACGTGCATATACGTAGCAAGTTACGTAATTCTTTTTCTTGTTTTGATAATATGAGAGAGGCTTGGAATGAGTTCAAATACAGAACTTCATTCAGAAATATTTAGCTTCTTTCTTCAGAAACTAAAGCCGATGTAAACAAAACCACCTTCCACCTTTACCGGATAGGTAGAGATTTTTTCTTCTTCAGCATTAAGGCACTCGCCACTGCGCAATGAAAAATTTTTCTTGTGAAAGGGGCATGCTACTTTCGGTTCATCATTCAGCGTTCCAATCATCCCACGCGATAGCGCCATTTGCATTTTGTGCGGACAAAGATTTTGACAGGCATACCATTCGTTGCGTCTCGAAAAGTTGAACACGGCAACTTGAATGTTTTTGTATTTTACACACGCACCTCCGTTTTGAGGAAAGTCTTCTTCGCGGGCCGCTTTATACCAAATCTTGATTTCACTATTTGCAATCGCATTCATACTCAATTGTCTTTTTTATTTCTTCTTGATTTATTTTTTATCCCAATCCATCGGCATCTTTTGTCCGCGCAGATCAACAAAGGAAAGTGTCTCATCAGCGGCATCATCATTAATAAAGTGTTTGAACCGTGCGCGAAGGACAGGGTCTTCCACTACTTTTTTCCATTCGCAGTGATAGTGCGCAATTAATTCTTTCATTTCATGCTCCAATTGTTCGGCAAGCTGAAGCGAATCGTTTACAACCACATCGCACAAGTAATCAAGCCCGCCTTCCATTTTATTTAACCAGGTAGCCGTGCGCGTGAGTGGGTCAGCAGTTTTTATGTAGAACATTAAAAAACGATCAATCAATTTTATACACGTTTCAGAATCCACATCTGTGGCCAATAACTTTGCATGTTGAGGACGCGAACCTCCATTTCCACACACATATAAATTCCAACCTTTCTCGGTGGCGATAACTCCAAAATCTTTTGATTGTGCTTCTGCGCATTCACGGATGCAACCTGACACCGCTCCTTTTAATTTATGTGGCGCACGAAGTCCTTTGTAACGATCTTCAATTTGAATTGCAAATGATACTGCATCCTGAACGCCAAAGCGACACCAGGTAGTGCCTACGCAACTCTTTACAGTGCGCAGTGCTTTGCCATATGCATGGCCACTTTCAAAACCTTCATCAATTAATTCTTCCCAAATTTCAGGAAGTTGATCTACGCGTGCACCGAACATATCAATGCGCTGGCCGCCCGTTATTTTTGTATACAGATTATATTTATCTGCAATTCTTCCGATGGCCATCAGTTTTGCAGGGGTGATTTCTCCACCCGCAATGCGTGGCACCACCGAGTAGGTTCCACCGCGTTGAATGTTGGCCAGAAAGCGATCGTTGGTATCCTGAATTGTATCTTGTTTTAGGATTACATCATTCCAAATACTGGCAAGTAGTGAGGCCACTGCAGGCTTACAAATTTCACAGCCATCTCCTTTTCCATGTTCATCTAAAAGTTCATCATAACTCTTAAAACCCTTTATTTTAATGAGATCATACAGTTCCTGCCGCGAATAATCAAAGTGCTCACACAGTGTTTTCTTAACCGTATGCCCTAACGATTCCAACGTAAGTTTGAGAAGGTCATTCACCATGGGGGTGCAGCCACCACAGCCCGTGCAAGCTTTCGTGTTCTTCTTTATTCCATCAAGAGCAGTAACACCATTGTCTTTGATCTGACATACCAAATCACCTTTGGTTACATTTTCGCACGAACAAATCTGAGCACTGTCGGGTAAGCTTTTGAGTCCGGCACCTTCATCTTGTTTTCCGGGTGCACCGATAATTAATGTTTCGGGCTGCGCGGGCAGTGGCATTTTGTTAACTACCATTTGATGAAAAAGATTGTATTGGCTTGCATCGCCAATTAAAATTCCCCCCAACAAATATTTTCCGTCTTCCGAAATATTGATGCGCTTATAAACTCCATTGCGCTTATCCTGAAAAGCAATAGGAACACTTCCAGGAATTTCTCCGAAAGGATCTCCAAAACTTGCCACATCGACACCAATCAATTTCAATTTGGTAGACATATCAAAGTCGGTAAACTGTTTTGACGAATCACCCACCAATTGTTTTACCACGATGTCGGCCATTTCGTAGCCGGGGGCAACCAAGCCATACACCATATTGTTATGCACCGCTACTTCTCCAATTGCAAAAATGTGTTCATCATTTGTCTTTAGAAAGTCATCCACCAACACGCCACCACGTTCGTGCACGGCAATGCCGCATAGCTTTGCTACTTCATCGCGTGGACGAATGCCTGCGGAGATCACTAACATTTCTATTGAAAGGGAAGAGCCATCCGCAAACTCAAGTCCTTCGAGTTTGCCATTGCCAGCAATTTTTTTTGTGCTCTTATTGGTATGAATGGTAATGCCGAGTTGTGAAAGTTTTGCAGCTAATACGTTTGAACCGGCTTCATCAATTTGCCGGGGCATCAGGCGTGGAGCAAATTCCACCACATGGGTTTCTAACTCAAGATCGAGCAATGCCTTTGCGGCTTCCAATCCTAATAAGCCGCCACCAAGCACAGCGGCCTTTTTTATTTTTTTACTATACTCCGTTATTTGATTGAGGTCCTCAATGGTTCTGTACACAAACACGCCATGTCGCTCAACGCCTTCTAACTTAGGAACAAAAGCACCCGAACCGGTTGCCAACACGAGGTAGTCGTAATGATCTTCTTTACCCGAATGTGTTTTTATTTTTTTGTTGACGCGATCAATTTCTGTTACCAACTCACCAATGAACAGTTGAATATTGTTTTCAACATACCACGAAGCTGGAGCCATCAACAAGTCATCAGCACTTGCACCTGAAAAATAACTACTTAAATGCACCCGATCATATGCCGGGCGGGGCTCCTCTCCATAAACAATTATTTCCACCGACTTCGAGGTGGCTCGGAGCTTCTCACAGAACTTGTAACCCACCATTCCATTTCCTACTACGATGATCCGTTTCATTGCAAACGATTTAAGTACGTAATTCCTTATTTTTAAGTAATAATACGTACAAAAAATCATTTAATACGTAATTTTACGTATTAATTTTAGCTAATTGGTGAGAAGTCTGGTAATCGAATGATAGTTGCAGAAGGTGTGTTTTCGATGCCGTAACTTGCCACTCTATATTATGTATTATGTATTCGTGGGGAGAGAACGAAAAGAAATAAGTTCATGAATAATTCTATTGGCAAATTTGAGCAAGCCATTGCTGCTTTCGATCGCTATAATGAAGGCGACCCCAATCACGAAGAATTTGAAGGAAAAAAATTCCCAAAGGAAATACTGTATGCCCAGCGTATGACAGAACGGTTGACTCACTTTGAGCCGAGTGCTTCGGAAGCAGTAAAGCTTGCAGCCCGGTGCCAGCATATTGGGCGATGGGAGATTTTAAGGAGCAGTTATCCCATGGATAAGAAAGGATATTTACAATGGCGCAATGCTGAGAGAATACACCATGCAAAAATTGCAGAACAAATTTTAATAGAATGTGGATACGAAGCTGAAACTATTGAACGCGTAAAGACTTTAGTGCTCAAGAAAGAACTTGCTACCAATGCCCAAACGCAATTGTTGGAGGATGTTGTTTGTTTGGTTTTCATCGAACATTACCTGGATGAGTTTGCCGATAAGCACGAGACTGGAAAAGTAATTGACATTATTCAGAAAACGATTAAGAAGATGACACCAAAGGCCATAGCAGCCGTGGATCACCTTCAGGTTTCGGATAAAACGAAATCATTACTCAAACTGGCTACCTCAACAACGCAGTTATTCGGGTTCGAAGAAATTTTTATGAAGGATGATATCCGATGCATCCCGATGGTGGTTCGGTTTAAATTGGATAAGTGCGGCATCAAACTAAAACTTTCGCAGTGGAATAGTTTTACAATAGCCGAGCGAAATCGGTTAGCACGGTATGAGGCCACTTCGCAGGCTCAACTTCTTAGTTATAGAAAACTTGTTGAGTTGATGGTGTTGGATAGAGCAGGAGAGACAGCAACCGAAATGCCGATAGAACCAAATCCTGCCTGGGCGCAGGTGGCGGAAATTCATGAAGCACTACTTAATAAAGTAAAAGAGTTTGGGTGGACGATCTCATTAGATCAATGGAAATCACTCAGTGACTTGCAACGATTTGCATTGACGAAGCTTAGCCGCCCCAGTCATGAAAATAAAAATTTTGAAGCTGCCATGAAAGAGTTTGGCCTGGCGAAATGATTCTAAAGATCGGTAGGTGAATTGAAATTTTTAAAATAAGACTTCCAGGTTGTAGGTGCTGCGATATATCTGGTTTGCAATTGTTCGAGCGCATACATTACACTATACCTTTCTAAGTTTTTACTTTCATACAGCGTCAAAATTTTATCGAGGCCTTTGTGTGTATAAATTCCGCAAAGGGGTTCAGTTTGATTTTCAACGTTGAAAACGTACGCTTCGTAACCCCCATTGTTTCTGTATTCTTTTTGCAGCGTTTCTAAAACCTCCTGATCGATTAGAGGCAAATCACACGCAAGGATCAGCAAATCTTCGGAAGCATATCGTTTGTGAACACTCAGTATTCCCAACAAAGGACCAGCTAAAGAAAGAGTCTGATCATCTGTTATTAATTGCTCTTTGGGGAAGATTGATTTATAATTATGTTCTTGCTTTGAGTTAATGGATAGTACCGTAGGTAAGGAGCGGAATTTTTCTTGTGCCGATTGAGCCCATGTTTTTTCTTGTGCGAGCAACAAACCCTTATCGTTGCCCATTCGGGAACTATTACCCCCACATAGTATTACCCCCAGCATCTGGTGTTTCTTTAAACAAAAATCATAATGAGGGTTAGCGCCACACCTGCCAGCGCAAAATATAACCCTTTCTTAAAAACAGAAGTGCCCGGCAAAAACATATAGAAAGATGAAATCACAAAAAAGAATAAAGACAAGCCAAAGAATATATTCAGATAAAATAAAGGACTCTTGGTATCGGCCTTATGCATCTTCTGTAATTTATTAACGAAGCTATTCAACTCTTTAGCAGAATAGTTTGCAACACCTGTTGTTTTGTTATACGTACCTTGTTTAAAACTAAGAACATCTCCTTCTTCTTTATCAATCTTTAGGTCTCGCATTCTTAATTCCCGGCCAAGTTCTTCGCCACTCAAGTTTGGCTTCAATTGTCTTTCAATTTGTTTTTCACTTTTCAAAAAATCAGTGTCCCTGAATATCAATGAGATGCCGCTAATGGAATACACAGCCATAATGCCTGTCAAAAAGAAACCCAGGTATCTGTGATACACTCTCATTTGTTGCTTGTTGTCGCTCATAAATTATTTTTAGATTTTTGATTAGAAGATGAATTTAGTTTTAGCTTGATTTTTTAATCCTTATGATGTTCTTTCAAATGTTGTCCTAACAAATCTTTCCCATAATCGTTTCCGTTGGGTGTTCTCACAATGGTATGTATGTGGTTTCGTGTTGCGCCATTGCTTTGCTCCCTTGTTCCTATTGGCCCCTGATGGTCGAACTCAATTAATATTACCGGACTATGAATTCGGTAATAGAACACAGCATTGTCATCCGTCTTACCAATCCACGAAAACCAGGTATTATTAAGATGGTTTTTAATATCCGCCATAGTAACCTTGGCATGTCCATCTTCTAAATTAGAAATGTATTGATTGGTTAAGTCCAGTAATTTTTCTTTTTGCTCTTCCGTTAACTGCGAGGCAGACAAGCCCTGATAGTCTATCGTTTTACTGTCTGAAAACGCTTCGGCCTGAATGTTATTTCTTCCTTTGTCTTTCGACAGGATGGCTTGATTTTGTTGTTCGGCAGAAAGGGCTTGCATAAGCTTTAGTCCACTGTTTTGTTCATCTTGAAAAATTACATTTCCATTATATTTTCCACTTAGAGTTACAATAGGTTCTCCACCCATAAAAACAGGAGTCATTACAACCTGATCGCCTAAAATGAAATAGTTAATTACTAAGTGATGTCCGTCTATTTGCCAACCCCAGGGTTCGGTCATGGAGGGTTTTCCCATGATGGTGAAGAAGTAAAGTTCTTCATCATAAATGGGATTATCATCATTCAATTCCCGCAAGGTCTGATCCGTTTTCATAATGTCCTTACTCAACTGCAGTCCTTTGGCACTTAGCGCAACCTGCATTAAATCGAATGCTAATTTTCTTTGCTCACTCGACATTTCCTTTAGACTAACGCCTTGTCGTTTGTACAAGCCATTATCTACATTCGACCATTTTTGCCACTCTTTATCCTGAATGCCGAATTGTGTTTTTGCCAGTTGTTCTTTGGAGAGGGATTTTAAAAATGCTTCGCATGCATTCTTAACAGGTGCAGTGGATACCCCCGTCTTTTGAATTTTGTATAATCCATTCTCTATCCCTTTTGAAGTAATAATACCCTGATACCGTTTGACCAAATTTTCATTTTCCGCTTTAGCAAATCGCTCTTTAAACGAATCAAGATTTTGCTGTGCATTTGCCTCTCTGATTTGAATGCAAATCAAGGCAACTAATGCAATAGTGAAGAGTGATGTTTTTTTCATGTTTTAAGGATATAGCTACTCGGCAAAAGACAACTGCAATTCCGCTTTTATTCTCTTGAAATCAAAATATGCATAACAATTCAAATGCGAGTGAAAGCCAATGAATGTTCTAAATTCATTTGGAAATGGCCTTTTCATTTATAAAGAATTCGCTTAGCAGAAAAATTTAATAATGATCAGTAACCTTTTCTCCTAGATTCAGTACTCCATGAGTACCCAAAATGCTACAAACATGAAACAACTACTCACATGCCTGCTTATTGGCTTGATGGCCATACCCGGCTTTTCACAGGAAACACCCAAAAAAAATGAAACCAGCTCGGATTCCAAATCAATGCGGTTGACAAAAATTGCTGGCGGTAATCAGTTTAAAAACCTAAACATTAATGTAAATATTGATGAAGCAGCCCTGGAGGCTTCGATCGAATCGGCCATCCGCGATGCCATGAAATCTGTAGAGCAAGTAATGGAGCGATTGGAAATTCACATTGAACCTATTGAAATTAACCTGAAGGATCTTGATATTAATGTTGATCCCATCATGATTAATATCCCTCACTTTGATGTGAATGTTGAGCCACTCGACTTTGACTTTGATTTTGACAACGATGACTTCGATATGGATATGGACATGGATATAGACATAGATGAGGATGATTTTGATTGGGACGATGATGACGAAGAAGAAAGCGACTCGTTCTTCACAAAGGAGAAAAATAAAGAGAAGCAGGAAAAAGAAAAAGAGAAATTAAAAGAGGAGAAGAAGTCCGATAAGCAAATGAAGGAAGAGAAAGATAAGGCCAAAGGACTTAAGAAAATTAACTAGTAATAATTTACTGAATTTATCGAGGGCTAATTTTTAATTAGCCCTCGATTTTTTACAACCCATAAATTTTAAACTCCCGCATCGTCCAAGCTACTTCAAAGTCAAACGGCCTTCCTCTTCTTTCACCATGAACAATCGTTTCAGATTTTGTTAATGTGATTCGTAAAAATTTAGCGTTTACCGGGTCGAAACGGATAGTCATTGATGCTCCGGTCCCTTCCCCTTTTGTAATTACGTTTGTCCATTGCTTGCCATCCAAAGACACATCCACATTGTACTCCTTCGGATAGGTGTGAATAGGTGGGGGAGATCCTTTTTGCCAGCCACGACTAATGGGAGGTGACTTAAATTGCAGTTCAGTCAATGTGGTAGCCACGGGAAGTTCAACCTGATACCACATGCCCGCTTGTTGTGTAATGCCTGTAGTCCAGCCCTCAAAAGTAAAAGCCCCTTGTGCTGACGCTGTACTTCCTTTACGTGTTTCGGCAGTATTGCTTGCACTCATCTTCCAGCTTGATGTGGGCACCAGTACTTTTGGAATCGATGACCAGAGTGCATCAAATGTGTAAGGTGTTTTCTGGTTAGCGGTTTCCTTACGAACGCGCGCAACATCGGCCGGAGTAACAGGGGATGATTCATTTTCGAAATTGATCCTGATAAACGAAGCCACGGAAGCAATCCACTCATCACTGTTGCTACTCATGGGTGTCATTAGTATTCCTGCATAAGATTCTTTTTGAATTTCTCCGGTCAGGCCACGAAGTAATGTTTTGATTACATAGTCAGGATGTGATTGAACACGTGACGACCCAACAAGTGAAGGTGCTAATAGTTTTCCTTTGCCTGCTGATGTTCCATTACCCAACGGTCCGTGACACGTTGAGCAAAGACTGCTGAATATTTTTGAACCTTCCTCTACCAATACCTTTTCATCTTCACTTAAGTTAGGATTGGTTCTTCCAAAAAAAGAATTAACTACACGAGGTTCAAGCACTTGCTTACCTACCAATTGTACACCCGCAGTTGTATCAGTTGCCATTACTTTTTTTACTACCGCATTCGTACCGTTAATTTTTAGCAACCTTCCCGTCATCATGGCGCGCATTTTTACATTTGTATCCGTATCGTTCATCAGCTCCAAATAATTTTTGGCGAACGATTGATCTCCATTTTTATAAAGTGATTCGCTTACCCATAATGCCATTGTTCGCATGCGCGGATTAGTATCCTTCATCAACTCCTTCACCAACGAAGATTCCAATGCACCAATCCCTTCCAACACCCAAAGTGCATGGAACCGGGTCAGAATATTATCGCTTGAGCGAACCATGTTAACCAACTCAGGGGCTACAGATTTATCATTGCGTTGTACTAAAATTTGTTGCGCCATGTCGCGCCACCAACCGTTGGGATGTTTCAGATGTGCAAGTAACTCAGCAGAAGGTTGCTCATACATATCCGGTTTTGTCTTGTCACGCTCCATGCCCTTGTATGATAATCTCCAGATTCGGCCCAGGCTCACAACCTTGTCGAGTTGATACTGTTCTATTTTGGTGCGTATGTATGAACCCACAGGTGTCCATTCACCTTCCTGAATAATGCCATGATACATATCTACGATATACATCGTGCCATCCGGTGCAGTTGCCATATCAACAGGCCTGAACAAGGGATCAGTAGAACGAATAAATTCTGATTTCTGATTTTGATACACATTATGGAGTGTAGTAAGCCCACCTTTCACTTCGGCATTGATTTGTCGAACGATGCGAGCCACGGGTTCGCCATAAAAATATTGCCCCGCCAATTCTTTTGGTAAGCGATGCCCACGGAAAAGATCATTCCCTGAAGCTCCTGTTACGCGGTTCAGTGTTCCTTCCGGCATGCGCACTGCACCCATACCGCCTTGCATATCGGCCACTAAAACAGGAGCACCCCACGGAACTTCAAACCCTTCAGCAAAATTTTTCTCTACAATATAATCTCCATAATGAATGGGAAATTGAAAGTAGGAAGGCACCCCATTGGAACCACCCTGAAACCAAAGCTTTCCATCATCATCGTGCGTGATGCCCCACTGTGCATGGTTGGAACCTGTCGATTCGCGAATAACACCTTGCGCTGTTTCCCGAACTCGAAAAGGGTTGACGGTACTGTACAGCCAATTATCCATACCCCAATACAAAAATGCCTGCTGATGTTCTACATTTCCGGCACGGCCAAAATTATCTGTAAAGAATTCTTTTTTATCGGCACGGCCATCGTTGTTAGTATCAGTGTATTTATAAACATTGTCAGCATTCGATTCCATGGTGAGTACGCTATTGGGGCCCACCGGTAAAACAAAACGGGGAAACACAAGACTGTCAACAAACATTCCACCGGTTTCATAAATACCATCACCATCTAAATCTTCCCATCTTGAAATACCACTTACCGGATTAAGCGTTCCTTCAGAATCAAGCGTAAGCATATAAGATCGTAATTCAAGCACATACATTCTACCATTTCCATCAAACGTAATGGCACCGGGTTGCTGGATGTTTGGTTCTGTTAAAACAGCATCTAATGTATAACCTGAAGGGAGCAGGAATTTTTCTTTTTCTTCTTTTACAGGCAAAGGAAGCACCGGAGCCTTTGGAGTAAGGTCAATGCCTTTCCAGTATTCAGTTGTTGTGTCGGCATCCGCTGGCAACGTTACAACAGCCCAATTCTTTTTGTCATCTATTTTGGAGGTACAAGAAAAGATCAACAAGCTTACTATGAAACATGAACCAATCCATGAGATGTTTATAACTTTCATACTGGGGTTTTTACAAGATATCGGATAACAATTTACCGAGAAGAAGGAATTTGACCATATGGAACTGACTATCGGTCGCCTGTACATGTCAAAGGTATTTTCGTCAACTTAGGGTGCTCTTAAATAGGTTGGTAAAGGCAAATTGGCATGTGTGCGTTTAAGGTACCTCTTATCCGTCACCTTCAAAAACATGTTGGTCTTCCTTAATTTTTTGGTTAAATAGCAATATAACAACTGTCGTCTATGAAAAATCATCTTACAAAACTTTGCCAGATTGTAGTTATCGTTTTAATGCCGCTATTGCCATTAAAAGTTCGAGCGCAAGAAATCGGACTTCAAATGGGGAGCATGCGGAAAATGTTTTCACAAGGCATGCCGGCTACACTCGCGCGTATAAAAGAACTGGGTATTACTGAACTTGAAGGTGGTTTTGGACGAGGGGTAGATCACGAAACATTCAAGAAGTTGTTACAAGAAAACGGACTGAAAATAGTTGCAACCGGTGGGAGCTTTGAGCGCATCTCGAATAAAGATAGTATTCAGAAAGTGATAGCCAACGCGAAGGAATTGGGTGCACAATTTATTGTGTGCTATTGGATACCTCATGCAGGAGATGATTTTACTTTTGCCGACATGAAAAAAGCAGTGGAGGTTTTCAACACGGCAGGCAAAACGCTAAAAGAAAATGGACTTGCACTAACGTATCATCCGCATGGGTATGAATTCAGGGAGTATGAAGGAGGTGGTAAAAGCACCTTGTTTGAATATATGATGGACAACACCAACCCTGAGTATATCAATTTTCAAATGGATGTTTTTTGGATTAAAAATCCCGGACAAGATCCTGTTGCCTTGTTAAAGAAATATCCAACCCGGTGGAAGATGCTGCATTTGAAAGATCGCAGGTTTGGAGCGGTTAATAATCTTAACGGACGCCAGGATGTAGAAACAAATGTTGTGCTTGGCACAGGCGATGTAGGCATTGCCGAAGTAATGAAGACGGCTAAAAAAATTGGAATCAAACATTACTTCATTGAAGATGAATCATCGCGGGCACTTGAACAAGTGCCTTTAAGCATAGCTTATTTAAAATCATTGAAGTAAAAGGAGGAAATCATTGCTAGCCTTTGAAAAGTTATTTTTAACAATTCTAAGTGATGCATGTTGTAGCAACAAAACTCTAAGCGAAAGTTAAGTTTACGAAGATTCTTTATTGTTTGAATTTCGTAAACATTACTTTGAAATCTATTAAGAACCTTATCAAAAACAAGATTCCTTTGTATTGGAAATCTGTTTGATGTGGAGGGTTGGATTCAATTGATAAATTATTTCCTAAATGAAAGCTATAAAAATTGTTCTCGCATTTTTGATTGTGCAAAGTTCATTTCAAATTGTTTTGGCTCAGGAAAAGGGTCAAATGGTTAGGTTGGCGAAATTGGTGATAGATTCGACACAACTCGATAGCTATAAAATTTTCCTGAAAGAAGAAATTGAAACCTCTATACAGATAGAAAAGGGAGTGCTTACCCTGTATGCAGTTTCCGAAAAGAATAAGCCCACTCATATAACTATATTAGAAATATATGCAGATACCGAAGCATACAAGGCTCATATTCAAACACCTCATTTCATCAAATATAAAAACGGTACAAAGGATATGGTGAAGTCATTAGAATTGATTGAGACGATGCCGCTCATTCCCACTATGAAAATAAAGTAACGGGTTTAGTATTTAGTATAATGGAGAAGTCGGAAACTTTGCTGGAGTTTTATAAAAGAAAGTTTGATTGGCTGCCGGAGAATATCAAAAATGAAATCGGGCATTTCAATTTGTTTAAACACGAACCTCTGGTAGAAGGAGCAGCCACCAGCGTGCCGTATCGCAGAAGAGACTTTTACAAAATCAATTTGGTAAAAGGTAATAGCCAGGTTCACTTTGCTGATCAGGTGGTGGAAATAAAAAAGCAAGGTCTCGCATTCTCAAACCCTTTGATTCCGTATAAATGGGAACACCTGGATAGAATTCGCGATGGCTATTATTGTATTTTCAATCAACAATTTTTTCACCAGTTTGGTCAACTGAGTCACTATGAAGTATTTCAACCTCACGGCACCCATATTTTTGAATTGAACGATGAGCAAGTAAATCATGTTCAGGGAATCTTTGAGCGGATTGAAAAAGAGTTTAATACAGAATTCAAATACAAATATGATGTGATCCGGAACCTGGTTCTTGAATTAATTCACTTTGCCCTCAAAATACAACCCTCGGGAAAGTCAGAAAAGCAACCTCAAAATGCAGCGCAACGAATTGCATTTTTATTTTTAGAATTGCTGGAACGCCAATTTCCAATTGATGATTCACATCCTGCCGTACAGTTGCGTTCAGCTTCTGATTTTGCCAATCAATTAAATGTGCACGTCAATCATTTAAACAGATCTGTAAAAGAAGCTACCCAAAAAACAACCACGCAATTAATTTCCGAGCGCATTGTACAGGAAGCAAAAATTCTGTTGCGCCATAGTGCATGGAATGTTTCTGAAATTGCTTTTGCATTAGGCTTTGTGGAAGTAACACATTTTAACAACTTCTTTAAGAAGCACGCACAGACAAGTCCGCTGAAATTCAGGAATGTTTGAAATTCGTAAGTAGTTGTTTGTTTGTGATTAATGGTTGGCGGTGCGAGTCATTAATTTTGTTCTCGTTAAATCAATAATCATTATGGAAAAGAGAAAGCTTGGAAAAAACGGATTGGAAGTATCGGTTCTTGGCCTGGGCTGTATGGGCATGAGTTTCTCCTATTATCCGTTTCCTGAGAAAAAAGATGCGATCAACCTGATGCATCAAGCCGTTGAACAAGGAGTTAATTTTTTTGATACCGCTGAAGTGTACGGTCCCTATACCAACGAAGAACTGGTTGGTGAAGCCCTTGCACCTTTACACGATAAAGTTATCATTGCTACTAAGTTTGGTTTCAACATTCAGAATGGAAAAATGGCGGGCGTTGATAGTAGGCCTTCGACTATTAGAAAAGCAGTAGAAGGCTCATTGAAAAGATTGGGTATTGAAACCATCGATTTATTATATCAGCATCGGGTAGATCCTACGATTCCGATCGAAGAGGTTGCTGGAACGGTGAAAGAATTGATCAAGGAAGGGAAAGCAAAATATTTCGGACTTTCCGAAGCCGGTGCGACTACTATTCGCAAGGCGCATGCGGTACAACCTGTGGCAGCATTGCAAAGTGAATATTCACTCTGGACGCGTCAGCATGAAACAGAGATCATTCCAACTATTGAAGAACTCGGAGTTGGGTTGGTAGCATTTAGTCCGTTGGGCAAGGGTTTTCTGGCTGGTAAAATGAATGAGGCTACCACTTTTGCGGATGGTGACATTCGTAAAATTCTTCCACGCTTTACCGAAGAAGCACGAGTTGCAAATCAGACATTGATCGATTTGTTGAATGACTTTGCTGCCAAACGAAATGCTACACCCGCGCAAATTGCACTGGCATGGGTACTCGCACAAAAACCCTGGATCGTTCCGATACCGGGTACTACAAAACTTCATCGGCTTACTGAAAATATTGGAGCTGCTTCTATTGAGTTAAGTACTCAGGAACTCCAGGAGATTGAAGATGCCTCCACTCAAATAAAAATTATGGGCACTCGGTACACCGAGCAGATGGAAAAATCAACAGGTCTATAAAATATTTTTTACTCAGTTTAACCCTAACATAACTAGTTATGAAAGAGAAAATAGATATCCCGCGTGTTTCGAAAGCCAATACAACTTCTTCCAGAAGGAATTTTCTAAAGGTTGGTTCAACGCTTAGTGCAGCGTTGCTTACAGCACCTGTATTTGGGGCCAGCTCAACGAAAGAGAATGAAAAAGCAGATACGAGTTTTCGCACGCTAGGTTCAGGTAAGCATAGTTTAAAGGTTGCGTATGGAATGGGATTAGGGTGTATGGGCATGAGTTACCACCGCAGTTTTATTCCCAGCAGAAAGGAAATGATTAAACTCATTCGGGAAGCGCATGATGTTGGGGTTAATTTTTTTGATACAGCAGAAGCCTATGGACCATTGGTTAATGAAGAGTTGGTTGGTGAAGCCCTTCAGCCGATTCGTAAAAGTGTTTTGGTGGCTACCAAGTTTGGATTTAAGAACGGAGCTCCTGCTCAAGGTCTTGACAGTCGATCAGAACGGATAAAGCAGGTAGTAGAACATTCTTTAAAAAGTTTAAGAACCGACTACATCGATTTGTTTTATCAACATCGTGTTGATCCTAATGTCCCCATCGAAGAAGTTGCCGGAACGGTGAAGAACCTGATCACAGAAGGCAAAGTGAGAAACTTTGGCATGAGCGAGTGCAATGCAGAAAATCTTCGCAGGGCGCACAAGGTTCAACCGTTAACTGCCTTGCAAAGTGAATACTCGTTGATGACCCGCCAACCGGAAAATGACGTTATCAAAGTGTGTGAAGAATTGGGAATTGGCTTTGTGCCATACAGTCCGATTAGTCGGGGTATGCTTACCGGGTATTTAAATGAGCGCTCAACATATAATCCCAACAATGATAACCGCGGTTCTTTGCCTCGCTACCAGCGGGATGCTGTTATTGCCAACTGGCCAGTCATCGATACATTGAAAGAATTTGGCGATCAGCGTGGATTAACCGTAGCGCAAGTTGCTTTAGCCTGGCTGATGGCGCAAAAGCCTTTTATAGTTCCGATACCTGGAACTACCAAGAAAGCACATTTGCAGGAGAACATGTGGTCGACCAACTATGAGTTTACTTCAGATGAATTGAATAATCTAACATCTGTATTGAATAAAATAAAAATTGTTGGAGATCGGTATACGGGAACAGCAGCAGAGCAAACGAAAAAGTAGCGAGTAAACTAAGTCGTCTGACCACACAAAGTGGTCTTGACGACTTAACCATTTCTACGCGTCCGGAATGTTCGGCTCTACCAGTTTCTTTAATTTCTCTAGCGACTCTTGCCAGCCGAGGTAGCACATTTCTGCAGGTATAACTGCGGGTATGCCCACTTGTGTGGCCACTAGTTCCGTGCCGCAGGAAACAGCCTTCAGTGTGATGGTAGTAATCATTTCGCCAGGAAGATTAGGATCATCAAACTTATCGGTGTACTTAAGAAGTTCATTGGGTTTAATCTCTAAGTATTCGCCTCCAAAGGAGTGGCCATTGCCTGTAGTAAAGTTGATGAACGACATCTTGTACGTGCCTCCAACTTTCGCATCCATGGCATGTACCTTGGCAACAAATCCATAAGGCGGTAACCAGGAGGCGAGGGCATCAGGATCAGTAAAGGCTTTAAATACTTTTTCAGGTGGTGCAGTAAGCACCCGGTGCAGTTTTACATTGTTCGTTGACATGTTTTTAAAGTTTTATGGTTATGACTATTAAAATTTCTAATACAAAGATGCAGCGTGTAATCCATTGAAAGGATGGGCATCTATGACATTTTGAGGGCGTTTTGCGTCAGAAAATTTAATCTTTGACAATCCAGGCTGCACTAAGTTCTTCACTTGTAAAAGCAACTTCCACATGGTTGGAAAATTTTTCCATGATTTGTTTCTATAATGCTAAAGCTGGCCATCATTTAGTATGCATAGTATGCAGCGTTAGTACGCGTCATTACTATTTCTTCGAAATCTTTAAGTCTTTGAAATAACCAATCGTTCCAATATCTACCCACAAGGCGATTGCACCATGAGTGGTTTTTCCTTTCATCTTATCCACCACAAAGGTTGAGTACTTTGCATCGTTGATGTACATATATACTTTTTCACCTGTTACTTCAATCCGCATGGTGATCCACTCATTTAAATCTACAGGGGCAGTTGTTTCGTATTTGCCATCAGCCTCTTTTCTTAATTTGTCAAATTTGTAATCTGGGTAAGCGTAATATTGAACCGTCCTGTTTCTGGCAAATTGATTATCTGATCTTCCAACCCTGGGTCGTAAATAAATTGACTCATAGGCACTGTCATTTTCATCAATTCTAAAAGCCACACCAATAAACCCCTGCGCGCCTTGAAATGGGGACGGATCTTGAATCTGACTCAGCATCTTTACTTCAATTACTCCGTTGTCGAAATCAAAATTCATTAATTTAAGATAGGTAGGTTCGTCAACGGTTTCCCCAAGTTTATTTACATCAAAAGGTAACGCTTTCAAATCTCTTTCAACCTTAACAACTTCTTCTTTATTGAGTTTGACCACTGATGCGGTAACGTTCTTCAATTCAAATTTTTGTTTTTGAAAAATGAGTTCCTGACCCGATACACTTACTACTGTCAGATTCAATGCTAATAGAATACTAAATAAATTTTTCATGTAATGGATTAAAGTTAAGTTAAACGGTCTGTTTTAATTCAGATTTTGTAATTGCTTTACCCAGCGCACCAAATTCATGCAACTCACCAAATACTTCCATTCTGATGGACTGATCGATTCCACCAATATTTACTGGTTCATATCCATTATCCTTGATTAACTCTTCTACTGTATTGTTAACACTCGTATCATCCGATGCATAAAACAATACCTTGATTGGATTTTGAAAAGCTTCATTGGCTAACGATGCAGCTCCTAATGAACCAAGAGCTTTTACAAGGATTGCTCCTTTTGGTAGCAGTCCTTTAAGAATTTGTCCGGCAGATTCATCAGCACCAATAATTTTCTTGAATCCTCCTTTTCCATCCGGTGCTATTGGATTGGAGGGATCAATAACAATCTTATCTTGTAGTTCGGTTGCATATTGTTTGAAAAGTTCCTGAATGGTGCTGAACCAGACTGACATCACAACAATGTCAGCTTCTTTGATTGCAGTTTTTACATCAGTTGCCATCGCCAGTGAACCAAGATTTGTTGCATTAGCCTTGGCATCTTCTAATTTCTGACTTGCCACAATCACTTCGCGATTTCCTTTTACAAGGTTTGAAGCAACTACCTTACCGATGTTGCCCAAGCCGATTACGGCTACTTTTGCTTTGTTCGTTTTCATGTTACTTTTTGTTTAATTGATGATACAAAGCAACATCAAACCACCAGGGCACACCAATGACCTGGGTTAAGAAAAAGCATTGATCTGGTTTAAGATTATTTCTCGCCTTTCGCGATTCTGCTGCGAATGCGGCTCAAAAATTCAGGGGTTACGCCCAGGTAAGAAGCAATTTGAACTTGCGACAATCGATTTTGTAAGTGCGGATAATTTTCAAGAAATGATTGATATCGTTCTTCTGCAGTTGAGCTAAACAGTTGTCCGATGCGTTCTTGTTGTTGCATGAAATGATTTTCCAACAGCACTCGAAAAATCCGATCGAATTTCGGTGCCTTTAGATACAAGTCGATTAAGTCATCGTAGTTAATGCGCAACACCACTGTATCCTCTAGCGCATCAATATTAAAAAATGACTTCGACTTTTTATGAAAACTGGCGATGTCAATGATCCAATGATCTTCAGTCGCAAATTGCAGAACATGAAACGCACCATCTTCACCAACTTTATACAAACGAAGACATCCCCGAACCACAAAATTAAAGTATTCACAAACATTCCCGTGCTGTAACACAAATTGCTTCTTTAGAAAAAGATGCGGGTTAAATTTTAAGCGGACAAGTTCTTTCTCGTCCGTATTCAATGGAATTAATTTCTCGAAATACTCAATCAGGGATTGAATAGAAGTGTTGGAAATATCCTGCATCAAATTACATTTCAATTTTCTTAATAAACTTAGCCGGAATCCCTCCCACAATAGTATTGGCAGGTACATTTTTGTTTACCACAGCACCTGCGGCAATAATTGAATTTTCACCAACGGTAACACCCGGTAAAATGGTGGCAGCAGCACCTATCCAAACATTTCGTTTAATGTGAATTGATTTCAAATCCAGATTTTTTCTTTGAGTAGGATCAATTGGATGATTCTCCGTAATCAGATTCACTTTCGGACCTATCTGCACATCATCTTCAATAGTGATTCCGCCAAGATCAAGGAATGTACAAGCGTGATTGATAAAAATATTCTTACCTAACTTGATATGCTTTCCGAAATTGGTGAAGAAGGGCACAAACACCGTGGTACTTTTATCGATTGGCGATCCGATAATTTCACTGAGTCGTTCCCGCATTTCATCGGTAGTAGTTGCGGCATTCAGTGCAGGTGACAATTTTTGTGCGCGGGCTACTACATCCCAGGCTTCTCCCATATCATTGATGGGAATTATACCTCCGGTCAGTAATCGTTGAAAGATATTACGTTGCATTCGTGGAAATCCATAAATTCAATACAAATGTAATGGATTGCAGTATCTTAGTATTATGAAGTATGTCAGTCTCTTTATTATTCAATGGGTTACCGGAGCAGCACAAGTAAATAACGATCCCGTGAAGAAATTCATAAACATTAAGGTTGGTGAAAAAATCTTTACTGCCACACTCTTTGATAATGTCACTGCTACTGCATTTCAATCGATGCTGCCATTAACCCTAACGATGACTGAGTTAAATGGAAATGAAAAATATGTTCGACTTTCAAAGGATCTTCCCACTCATGCATTAAACCCGGGAACGATCAACCATGGCGATTTGATGCTGTGGGGTTCTAATACGCTTGTTGTTTTCTATAAAACGTTTTCAACTTCTTTTAGCTATACTAAACTTGGAAAAATTGATAACCCGAATGGTCTTGCCGCAGCTTTGGGTTCTGGTAATATAACAGTTTCGATTGAATCGCGCTAGAACTCTTGATGTGTAATTATTAAATTAAAGCAATCGACAAATGGAAATTATAAGACTAGGATCACAACCCTCCGCCAAAGCCCCCGAAGATTGGTTCACAGGATCGGTACGCATTGATCCTTTGTTTCAGCCCAATGAGCACAGAAGAGCCGCGGCCGCACTTGTTACCTTTGAACCCGCTGCAAGAACTGCGTGGCATACGCATCCACTCGGACAAACACTGATTGTTGTTTCAGGAGTTGGTTGGGTTCAGAAAGAAGGTGGACCCGTTGAAGAAATACATCCTGGCGATGTGGTGTGGTTCGCGCCCAATGAAAAACACTGGCATGGTGCTTCAGCTACTGTAGCAATGAGTCACATCGCCACGCAAGAACAACTGAACGGCAAGGTGGTAGATTGGATGGAGCCCGTGACGGCAGCGCAATACGCGCGGGCATTTTGACTTAGGAAGACGGAAAGGTTGCTTGCATAAAAAAAACTCTGCAGTCTTACCACAGAGGTTTTCAATCAATGATGAGTTGCATCACAAAGGTGGTTTGGTGAAACGAATTTTCTGAATTTGAAGGTGCTGCTGACTTTGGAAGCCAAACGCACCGCGCACATAACTTCTAACCGAAATAGCGGTGTCCACCAGGTTTTGTTGGGCCAGGTACCAAATCGTGTTGCGCCTCCTTCGTGCTTCATCCAGCGCTACTTCCGCATCGGTTACCGCCTTGTTCAGCCGGTGCAAATCAACCACGGTTTCCTGTAGACTTGCGATGGTAAGTTCAGGTTCATACGCACCGTATAGTGGATCGGTGGCTACGATTGTTACCAATCGTTCAAAGTACTCAACAATTACGGCATAGCTTCGCGAGTAAGACGGTCGGGCTCCCGCGGGCCGTTCGATGGGTTTGCCAACTTCGTCCACGGGCGTTTCAGTAATGCGTGCACCCCAGATTCTGCGCCTCGCATTTTGCGCATCCTTCAACGCAAGCTCGTTGGCACCGCAGGCCCTCAACATGCTGTATACACTCGAGCTGAGTTTTCGAATCCGCTCAAAGCCCAGCTGGCGGTTATTGGTGGCCAGGTCGTACGCTTGTGCGGCTTCCTTCACCTCTTCCCATGATTGTTGAGCAAGGCTTAGCAAGGTGGCCATTGCATTCACCTGAAGGTTTTGATTACCGGGGTTATAGCGTCTTTCCAACCCGGTGCAAACACCTAAGAGCTTCTCAAAGGCTTGCAGGTTTTTTACATGTGACATAACTTTTTTTTAATAGGATTATTAACGCAGGTGAGGCCATGCCTTGTTGTTCTTTATTAAAACTATTTATTTGTGATCAGGTGGCCCAGGGTTTTGTAACCCCAACGGCACTGGCACGTTTGTGTGCACTGGTTTACTGATAGAAGAGAAGGTGACTGAAAAATTATTTTCCGATACTCCGAATCCTTGCAGTGGCCACTGAAGGTGCTTGAACCGTAGTTTACTTTTCCAACACCCGACCCGACTAGGATTGGTGTGGTGGTGAAACCATCCAATGCGTATGCGAAATGGAACAGGTGCCGGGTGAAACCGCTGTGTGTGTGGAGGTAATCGTTCAGCCTGCTGGTGTTTCGGTTTAAGGTGCGGGTGTTATCAATCAACTGGTTACTGTAATGATTTTCAGCACATGTGTGTTCACTCAGTCCGTAAGCGTATCGATTTGAGACGTATGTAAAATGGCGCAAGGGGTTGATGAAATGATCCAGCTAGAAACTGCGTTGCGCGAAAGATCTTAAGCTAGATGCGCGTTGGTTTCCGATGCAAATAGTTTTGTAATTTTAAGGTATGATTTCTAAATGCTCTACACTTTTACTTATTGCTACATTATTATGTGCCACCGCGCAAGGTCAAATAACCGATACGCCTGTGGTGCGTCTGGCCAAGTTGGAGATTGATTCGGCACAATTGAAAAGTTATAATGCACTCTTAAAGGAAGGGATTGAGACTGCGATGCGTGTAGAGCCCGGTGTATTAACCTTGTATGCGGTGGCTGAGCGCGACAAGCCCACGCACATCACTATTTTAGAAATTTACGCAAGTCCTGATGCTTACAAGAAGCATATTCAGACTCCCCATTTTTTGAAATACAAAAATGAAACGAAGCAAATGGTTAAGTCCCTTGAGTTGATTGAGACGGTTCCGCTGATCCCGGGATTGAAGATTAAATAACGACCCGTTAGTTCAACGAACTTCTATATTCCAACGGAGTAACGCCAACATGTTGCTTAAACACGCGGCTAAAATGTTGTGGATATTTGAATCCTAAACTATACGCAATTTCACTCACTGATTTTTCAGTATCGAATATTCTTTCTTTGGCAACATCCATCAATTTAAGGTTGATAAATTCATGCGCGGTTTTACCGGTTTCTTTTTTAATCAACTCTCCGAAGTAATTGGCTGACAAGTTCAGTTCATTTGCACAATAGGCTACTGATGGCAAACCGACATCCTGCGGTTTATCAGACGAAAAGAATTCATTCAGCAATACTTCAAATCTTTCAAGGATGCCTTTGTTTACATTTTCACGGGTGATGAACTGACGATCATAAAACCGATTACAATAGTTTAGGAGCAACTCAATATTATCAGCAATCAATTTTCTACTATGCTTGTCAATGGCATGGTCTAATTCATAGCGTACTTTTGAGAAGCAATCTAATATGAGTTGTCGCTCGCGCTCTGAAACGTGAAGAGCTTCGTTTACATTATACCCGAAGAAGGTGTAGTCATCAATGTGACGGCCTAAAGAAGTTCCTTTGATCAAATCCGGATGAAAGGCGATTCCAAATCCCATAGGTTGATTCAACTCCGGTCCACCATTCTGTCCAAGCGTTTGGCCGGGACCAATAAATACGAGTGTACCTTCCTGATAATCGTAGGTATTTTTTCCGTATCTAAGATCTCCACATACTACATCTTTAATCATGATTAAATAAAAACCAAAATAGGCTTTTCTTAAGCGCCTGGGTGCAACCTTCGAAAAATCAATCACTGTGACCAACGGATGCAAGGTTTCGTGATTATTGTCTGCGTTGAATTGGCTGATCGTGTCAAACTTCAGAATTTCTTCCATATGAATTTTCCTTAGGCTTCAATATTAGGCACATTTCGGTTTGATTCCATGATCACCATGCCTGATCGTTGATTTTGGTTGGTAAAACCGTAATCTGTATACGTCAACTAAACGGAAAGAGGACACCTTTGTAGAGTAAGCGAATTTCAAATCAAATAAAAACGAAGATGAAAAGATCAATTATTGGAGCATTGCTCATTCTTATCTGTGTGCAGGTTTCCTTCGCACAAAATTCTGCCGCGGAGAATGAAATTAAGGAACTCTCGAAAAACAAGTGGCAATGGATGGCCGATAAGAATGTAGATAAACTTGCTACGTTGTTTGATGATAAGTCAAAGTTTGTACACATGAGTGGCACCTGGAAAAAGGATGAAGAACTTGAAATCATTAAGAGCGGAAGCATCTGGTACAAAAATGCCGATGTGAAAGATGTGGCGGTAGAAGTATTGGATGACGTTGCCATTGTCTGGAGTCGAATTACATTGACTGCTTTTGTGCGGGGCAGTGATGTAGTGACTGAGTTTACGGTTACGGAAGTTTATAAGAAAGAGAAGAAAGCGTGGAAATTATTGGCACTAACGTTTAGCGGTGTGCGGGATACTCATGTGATAAAACATTGATATAATAACCTAAAAGTATGAAAGTGATAATCTCAGTACTACTATTTGTTTGTGCATTTGTTCAAACATTTGCACAAAGTTCTGTCGAACAAGAGCTCATTAAGCTATCGAAAGATAAATGGCAATGGATGGCAGATAAAAATGTAGATAAGTTGAAAGATCTCTTTGATGAGAAGTCTGTTTTTGTGCATATGGGCGGATCGTGGGGCAAAGAGCAGGAAGTTAATATCATTGGCAGCGGTGGAATTTGGTACAAGAAAGCAGATATTCATGAAGCGTCCGTGAAGATAATTGACAACACAGCTATCGTATTAAACAAGATTACTTTGTTAGCCGTGGTGGGAGGAAACGAAGTAACCAATCCATTTATGGTTACCGAAGTTTACGTAAAACAAAATGGCGTGTGGAAATTGGGTTCACTTTCGTTCACCAAACTGCTCACCCCTGGACAATAAATAATAGTGGATGGGTAGTCGTGATGTTTGAATTTTGTAATCAATTGTTGGATTGGAATCAGTATCTTTAAAATAGAAATCTAGTTTCATTAATAAATTATTAAATCATGGCAGCTATCATCCTGAATGTAAACGGAAAGAAGCAGACAGTCGATGTTGATCCGAAAACACCTATGCTATGGGTTTTACGCGATCATTTGAAGCTTGTAGGTACCAAATATGGATGCGGCATTGCGCAATGTGGTGCGTGTACCATTCATATAGATGGTACTGCGGTTCGCTCGTGCCAGTTGCCTGCTACGGCAGCCGAAAACAAAGTGATTACAACCATTGAAGGTCTTTCTGAGAATGGTGATCACCCTGTGCAAAAAGCGTGGCTCGAACATGACGTGCCACAATGTGGATATTGTCAGGCCGGGCAGATTATGAGTGCGGCTGCTTTGCTGAATGAAAATCCTAACCCAAGTGATGAGCAAATTGTATCGGCTATGAATGGAAACATTTGTCGGTGTGGCACCTATACACGAATCAAAGCAGCAATAAAAACAGCTGCTAATTCTAAATCAAATTAACATCCATCCTATGACACAAATAAAAACAACGATCGATCGGAGATCATTCTTAAAAGTTTCTGCGTTGGCCAGTGGGGGAATGATGCTCAGTTTTAGTTGGTTGGCGGGATGTAAAAATCCAACTGCAGAAGATGCAATTGCCATGCCTAAAGAATGGTTTGAGTTGAACAATTATATTAAGATAGGTGAGAATGGAGTAGTATCCTTAATGTCGGCCAATCCTGAATTCGGTTCAAACGTTAAGACTTCCATGCCTATGATTCTGGCGGAAGAGTTGGATGTGGATTGGAAGAATGTACTTGTGGAGCAAGCTGATTTTTTTCCAAAACGATTTGATCGTCAATTTACTGGAGGAAGCCAGGGTATCCGACAAGGCTGGAAACCCCTTCGCACAGCAGGTGCTACAGCACGACAGCTGTTAGTAAAAGCGGCAGCTCAAACCTGGAGTGTGCCAGCCGAAGAAATTACCACCGATGCAGGATTCCTGTTTCATAAAGTCAGTAATAAAAAAGCCAGCTATGGTGAATTAGCATCGCTAGCAGCCACTTTGGAAGTGCCAAAAGATGTTGCGTTAAAAAAGTTAAGCGATTTCAAGATCATCGGTAACTCTAAAAAGAATGTGGATGGAATTGATATCATAACAGGTAAGCCATTGTTTGGAATGGATTATGAGAAAGAAGGGATGTTGATTGCCATGATTGCACATCCGCCTTTTGGAATGAAGATCAAATCGGTGGATGATACGGAAGCACGATCGATGCCCGGCATTAAAGATGTGTTTATTATCAAAACATTGGCGGATGATTATGAACGAAATGGATTTGATACCACCACGTTTACTGAATTGGCAGTAGTAGTGGGCAACACGACCTGGGAAGTAATGAATGCCAAGAAAGCGCTCAAAATTGAATGGGAGAAAATTTCCGATTCAAGTTTTGTTATGAATGGGTGGGGTGGAAAGCAAACCATAAAGGTTCCGGGCGGAGTGGAGAGCACGGAAGGTCATAAAACAAGAATGGCTGAGATGGCGAAGAAGAAAGCCAACGTGTTGCGGAAGGATGGAGATCCGGAAGCTGTATTTAAGAAAGCTACAAAAGTATTGGAGCGAACCTACTCGGCACCATATCTCGCTCACAACACGATGGAACCTGTTAACTGCTTTGCACATGTAACTGGCGATCAGGTTGAAATATACGGTCCTACACAAGCGCCAGAATTTATTGCAGGTACCATTGCAACTCGTCTTGGTATTCCTAAAGAGAATGTTCACATCAAGTTAGCCCGAATGGGTGGTGGCTTTGGGTTGCGCGCCTATGCACATCATATGGTGGAGGCTGCTGTTATCTCACAAAAAATAAATGCACCTATTAAAATGGTGTATACACGTGAAGATGATATGACGTATGGAATTTATCGACCAACTTATACGGCAACATATCGTGCGGCTTTAGATGAAAATAATAACCTGGTTGCATTTCATGTAAAAGGCGGAGGTATACCGGAACATGCCGTGCATGCAAATCGATTCCCGGCTGGTGCCGTGGATAATTATTTAGCAGAAGGCTGGTCGATTGATTCCAATATTACCATTGGTGCGTTTCGGGCACCGCGTTCTAATTTCATTGCCGGTGCCGAACAATCTTTTTTGGATGAGTTGGCTGAACTTGCAGGCAAAGATCCGATTGAGTTTAGACTCGAACTTTTAGAACGTGCTAAGACAAATCCGGTCGGTAAAGACAATGACTACGATCCTGATCGCTATGCCGGTGTGTTAAAATTGGTGCGTGAGAAATCGAAATGGAATGAATCGGATGGTAGTGTTCATCGCGGTGTTTCTGCGTACTTCTGTCACAACACCTACGTTGCAGAAGTGATTGATCTGGTGATGCAAAACAATCAGCCGTTTGTTAAGAAGGCGATTGCTGCTGTTGATTGTGGTATCGTGATAAATCCGGATGCCGCTAAAAACATGGGTGAAGGCGCTATTGTAGATGGAATTGGAAATGCATTTTTTGGTGAAATGACTTTTGTGGATGGGGTGGCTCAAAAAAATAATTTTGATAAGTATCGAATGATCCGACAGAAGGAAACTCCAGAGACCATTGAGGTTCATTTTGTTAAAAATGAGTTTGATCCAACAGGCCTCGGTGAACCCTTGTTTCCACCAGTGTTCGCAGCAGTGGCGAATGCCTTGTATAAAGCCAAAGGCAAGCGAGTGTATCAACAACCGTTTTTGAAAGAGGGGATTATATTGGGGTAAGATCTACCTACCTCAAATACTTTTCAAGATTCTTTTTAAAGTAGCTCGCACTGTCTGTAATGCTTTGCATAGGGCTGGTTGCAAAGTTTCCACCTTGCTCTATGTAATAATATTGAAGTCCTGCGCGCGAGGCTTCGGGGAGAATAACTGTATAGTCAATGGAGCCATTGCCTAGCTCTGAGTAGTCACGCGTTACTTTGTCCATGTCTTTAATGTGCCACATGACAAAGCGCCCCGGTTGTTGTTTAAATAATTCGGCCGGACTCAGCTTCGAGGAATGCATGACCCAATACAAATCGATTTGCAACTTCACCAGCGCAGCATCAGTTTCGCGCATGATGATCGCATAGCCGTTGTCGCCATTATAATCGGTGAATTCAAAATCATGATTGTGATAGGCAAAGCCCAACGTTGCTTTTGTTACCCGCTCACCAATTGCATTTAATTTTGCGGACAGCACATGGAAATTTTCCAGGGTTCTGAATTTCGGATCAAGCCAAGGCCAGGTGATGTATCGTTGCCCTAACGCATGCGCACCTTCAATGCATTGATCCACGTATCGCATCAATGCATCTTCTGACACATCAAAATATTTAGTAAAATCATAATGCCCGCTGGTCGCAATCATTTTATTATCAGCAAGCAGTTGCTTAAAGGCCGATGCTTTTAATCCGTAGTACGTGCCTTGTTCAGGATTGAAGCCATACGTTTCGCAATCCTGATACCCGAGAGCAGCAACTTTTTTTATGGTGCCTGTTACATCTTTCGCCAGCGGCTCGCGGATGGTAAACAACTGCAAGCCCATTTTATAGTTGGATTTCGATGTGCTGGTAAAACCAGTTGCCAGCGTAGCTGCTGTTAGCAGCGAACCTGATTGCAGCATAAAATCCCTGCGGGTAATGGATTCTTTCATAATACACAATTATTGGAATTCAAGGTAATAAATTAATTGTGGAGATTATATTTACCAATCCATGGCATCCGATAAGAAATTTGTTGAGTTTGTAGTTGATCAGATTAAGCGTGCCGGCACCATCACTGCCAAAAGCATGTTTGGTGAATATGGAGTATATGCCGATGGAAAATTATTCGCATTGATCTGCGATAACAAATTATTTATAAAACCCACTGACCCTGGGCGGGTATTTATCAAACGCGTTGTGGAAGCGCCCCCTTATCCTGGTGCGAAGAACTGTTTTTTAATTGAAGATAAATTAGAGGATTGGGAATGGCTGAGCGAATTGGTGAAGATTACGGTAAAAGCCCTTCCGCCCCCAAAGATTAAAAAGCCTAAGAAGAAAAAGTGATTTCGGAAGAAACCTTTACATCACTTTCTCTGCTTCAACAAGTATAACTTAGCATAAAAATCTTCCAGCAGCAGATAACTATCCAGTTGCGTGTACACACGAATGTTTCTTCCGGAAGTATTTACTTCATACAATCCCTGATCATTTATTTTTGGTGCAGGTTGTAGTGAATACTTACTGGAAGAAGGATCGGCTTCAAAAGACGATTGAAGTGCTGTTAATAAAACCAGTGGACTATCGCCCATAATATAGGTTTCTCCCAATGGATAATTATGTTCATTGGTAAGTTTCATCAGCCGCTCAATAGAACCTGCAAGAAAATCACCCGTCTTTCCTTGTCCTTTAACTTTTGTTACCAGTGCTGAGTAGGGCATTAAGATTTGTCGGTAACTGCTTCTGGGAATTTGCCAGATGGGAATGTTTGACTTATTAAAAACAACCTGACCCGCTTTTAAGTCAATCCCTAAGTTGTATTCAAGACTTGTATAACCCGGAGGTGGTAATGCAAGTGTTGGGTATTCAGGACCACCAATCCAGATTAAGGTTAACCGGTTTGCAATTTCAGGTTGCTTAAGAAATGCGCTGGCTAAATCTGTAAGGCCGGCACCACACACTATATATAATGGTTGCCTGGTGTCGGTTCGCATGGCTTCTCGGATAATGGCATCGGCTGCTTCTGAACGTTGAGGAATACTATCGTTTTCCAACGCAACATTTGATCCCTGATAAACCGGATAGTTCTTGCCAAGGTTCATGATGTTCAGGACTTCTTCGATCTTCTTTTTAGCGTTGGTGGCTGTTACATTCGAAGGATCAAAAAAATCACCCGCTTTTAAATGCGAGCCAATGATGGCACGGATCTCAACAGACGGAGATAGCAGGTGATGAACCAATTGAAACAATCCGTCCGGATCACCACCAAAATCGTTATCGATGATTATCCTCATGCGTGGCTTCACCATATCCTCTGCAAACAATGCAGATGTTTTTTGAGGAACCGATTGAGCAAAAGTTGGTGTGATAAAAAGAAACAGTATAAGTTGAAAAAAGTAATTCTTCATTTTTTTGAAGTTAAATGGAGTGATCCAAATTACAGAGAAATAAATTTAGTACATCCTTACTCAAACCCATAAAATGTGGAATCAATCTAAATAACAGCCGCTTCTACCAATAGTCATAAATTTCAAGGAGTTAACATCTTGTTAACAGACTAATCAGCTAGTTTGAATAAACCTCTTACCACTGCTTGAATTTTGTAAGGAAACTTTGATTGGGTTTATTATCTTAGATGCTTCCAAAAAATACATCAACAATTAAAATCTAAAGAACCATGGCGGCTATCAATCTGAATGTGAACGGAAAGAAACAAACGGTGGATGTAGATCCAAAAACGCCCATGCTTTGGGTGTTGCGCGATCACTTAAATCTGGTGGGTACAAAGTTTGGATGCGGCATTGCGCAATGTGGTGCCTGCACGATTCTGCTTGATGGCAGTTCAACGCGTGCGTGTCAGTTGCCGGTTTCATCAGCAGAGGGAAAAGAGATTACAACCATCGAAGGACTTTCAGAAAACGGAGATCACCCTGTTCAGAAAGCATGGCTGGAACATGATGTTCCACAATGTGGGTATTGCCAGGCCGGCCAGATTATGAGTGCGGTTTCGTTGCTCAAGAGCAATCCGAATCCAAGTGATGCTGATATTGACAATGCGATGAATGGAAACATTTGTCGGTGCGGTACTTATGTGCGTATAAAAGCTGCTATCAAAACTGCTGCTGGTTCAAACGTTTAACTAAAAAGATTAATACCATGACTATTGTAAAAACATCCATCGGAAGAAGATCTTTTTTGAAAGTATCTGCACTGGCAGGCGGAGGGTTGGTGCTGGGCTTTAATAGTTTGATCTCTTGCACGAACAAATCGGAAGTTGAAGTGCTGGCTTTGCCAAAAGAATGGTTTGAGATAAATGGCTATTTAAAAATTGGTGATAATGGTATCGTAACGATTATGTCACCCAATCCGGAGATCGGGCAGAATGTGAAAACATCCATGCCCATGTTGGTGGCCGAAGAGTTGGATGTGGATTGGAAGAACGTGATCGTTGAACAAGCTCCTTTAAACACAGATATTTTTACGCGGCAATTAGCAGGGGGAAGCCAGTCCATTCGCATGGCCTGGAAAGGTATGCGCACGGCTGGTGGTGCTGCAAGACAGATGCTTCGCGAAGCTGCGGCTACTGCATGGCAAGTGCCCGTTAATGAAATTACTACGGAGGCCGGTGTGCTCTCACACAAAGCGAGTGGCAAGTCTGTCGGCTATGGTGAGATGGCATCCGCGGCAGCGAAACTAGAAGTGCCAAAAGAAGTAACACTAAAAGACATCAAAGACTTTAAGATTATTGGTACGGATCGCAAAAATGTTGATGGGTTAAAAATTGTTACTGGCAAACCGCTTTATGGATTGGATACCAAGCGCGAAGGCATGTTGATTGCGATGATCGCGCATCCACCTGCTTTTGGTATGCGCTTGAAAAGTGTGGACGACTCGCAGGCGAAAGCCATGCCCGGTATTAAGGATGTAATCACTATTAATACGTATGCTGATGACTATTCAAGACAATGGTGTGATGTAGATGCTTTTTCTGATTTGGTTGTAGTGGTTGGTAACACAACCTGGGAAGTAATGAATGCGCGTAAAGCGTTGAAGTTGGAATGGGAAAAATTTGATACGCACTCCAAGACGTTCTCTACATTTTGGGGAACAAGCGAATCCATAAAAGTGCCAGGTGGTTTAGAGAATTCGACCAAGCATACTCAGTTAATGGCCGATCTCTCCACTAAAAAAGGAAAAGTTGTTCGTAAGGATGGCGATCCCGAAGCGGCCTTTAAGAAAGCTGCAAAAGTGATAGAACGCAGTTATACGGCTCCGTTTCTCGCGCACAACACCATGGAGCCGATGAATTTCTTTGCACATGTTACCGATGACATGGCGGAATTGGTTGGCCCGATTCAGACTCCTGAATTTATGGAGAAGAGTGTTGCCGCTCGTTTGGGTTTACCTCTTGAAAAAGTTGACATCCAAATGACGCGCATGGGTGGCGGATTCGGAAGACGATTGTATGGACATTATCTTGTTGAAGCCGCAGTGATTTCTCAAAAATTGAAAGCTCCGATTAAACTAATCTATTCACGAGAAGATGATATGACGTTTGGTACCTATCGTCCTGCCTATCATGCAAAGTATCGTGCAGCGTTGGATGAAAATAATAATCTCATTGCATTTCATGTTAATGCAGGAGGTATTCCGGAAAGTCCGTTGTTTGCCAATCGGTTTCCGGCAGGAGCAGTTGCAAACTATTTGGCGGAAGAGTGGGCTCAGGAATCAAATATTACCGTTGGGGCATTTCGTGCACCGCGCTCGAACTTCATTGCAGGTGCCGAGCAATCATTTCTTGATGAAGTGGCAGAGGCAGCCGGCAAAGATCCGATTGAATTCAGATTGGAGCTTTTGGATAAAGCAATAAATAATCCGGTGGGTGAGAAGAATGATTATGAAGCTGATCGCTATGCAGGGGTATTAAAACTAGTACGAGAGAAATCAAATTGGGGAACCGAGCAACCGGGTGTGTATCGCGGAGTGTCAGCCTATTTTTGTCATGATAGTTATGTAGCTCACGTAATTGATTTAGTGATGGAGAATGGAAAGCCCCGTGTACAAAAAGTACACTGTGCGGTAGATTGTGGAATTGTAGTGAATCCCATTGCTGCTACCAACCTGATTGAAGGCGGAAGTGTAGATGGTATTGGTCATGCGATGTACAGTGGCATGACGTTCACGGAAGGAACACCTGATCAAACTAACTTTGATAAGTATCGCCTGATTCGTCATAAAGAAGCGCCTACTGCTATTGATGTGCATTTTGTTAAAAATGAAATTGATCCTACCGGGTTGGGCGAACCTCCGTTTCCACCGGTCGTTGCTGCGCTCGCTAACGCGATGTACAAAGGCACAGGCAAGCGAATTTACAGTCAGCCGTTTGTGAAAGAGTTGGAGACATCGGCTTTGCGGATGTAATCCTTAGTCGTCTGACCCCTTAAAGGGGTCTTGACGACTATCCAAGCTTTGAGTGGTTAGACGATTAAAACTTCCCTAAAAGAATTATCATGACTATTGTCAAAACATCAATAGGAAGAAGATCATTTTTAAAAGTGTCAGCGCTGGCCGGTGGTGGATTGATGCTTGGTTTTAATAGTTTGATTTCGTGTGTCGGAAAATCAGAAGAAGAAGTAATCGCCTTACCGAAAGAATGGTTTGAAATAAATGGCTACATAAAAATTGGCGACAATGGCATTGTTACCATCATGTCGCCAAACCCAGAAGGCGGACAAAATGTTAAGACTTCCATGCCGATGATTGTGGCCGAAGAACTCGATGTAGATTGGAAGCATGTAATCATTGAACAAGCTGCCTTAAACACAAAATACTTTACGCGCCAATTTATTGGGGGCAGTCAAGCCATCCGACAAGGTTGGAGAAGTTTACGCCTGGCCGGTGCCACTGCGCGCCAGATGCTTCGCGAAGCAGCGGCCCAAGCCTGGCAAGTTCCGGTAGATGAAATTACCACCGCGGCCGGAGTGCTGCATCATAAAAAAAGTGGTAACTCAGCGGGATATGGAGAACTGGCTTCAGCTGCAGCAAAGATTGAAGTGCCTAAAGAAGTTGCACTTAAGGAAGTAAAAGATTTTTTGATTATCAGTACCTCCCGCAAAAATGTGGATGGTAAAAAGATTGTAACCGGCAAACCCCTCTTTGGTATTGATACCAATCGTGAAGGCATGCTGATCGCGATGATTGTTCATCCGCCTGCTTTTGGGATGAAGCTAAAATCAATTGATGATTCATCCGTGAAATCAATGCCCGGAATCAAAGATGTGTTCGCAGTTAAATCCATGAATTATGAGTATGAACGACAGTTCTTTGATACGTGTACGTTTCCCGAAGTGGTAGCCATTGTAGGGAATACTACATGGGAAGTGATGAATGCAAAGAAGGAAATAAAAATTGAATGGGAGCAATTTGCTAATCACTCCATCATGAAGAAAGGCTTAGGTGGACCTGCTCAGAAAGTTGAGATTCCTTCTGGACTGGAGAGCACTGCTAATCATCAAGCTGCTATAGAGGACTTGATGAGCAAACCATTGACTATAGCCCGCAAAGATGGAAATCCTGAGAAAGCATTCAAGGGTGCAGCGAAAGTTATTGAGCGCACCTATACCGCTCCGTTTCTTGCGCATAACTGCATGGAGCCGATGAACTTCTTTGCACATGTTACTACTGATAAGGCCGAACTAGCGGGCCCGTTACAAAAACCTGAACTCACGGAACAAACATTATCGTCACGGCTGGGCATGCCAATTGAAAACATTGATATTCAGATGACACGTTTGGGTGGGGGCTTTGGAAGAAGATCGTATGCGCATTGGTTATTGGAAGCAGCACTCATTTCTCAAAAAGTGAATGCACCGGTTAAACTTATTTATACCCGTGAAGACGATATGACTTCCGGAATCTATCGCCCGATGTACAGTGCAAAGTACAGAGCGGCATTGGATGCTGATAATAATTTGATTGCGTTTCATGTTAAAGCCATTGGTATTCCGGAAAGTCCGCTGGAAGAGAACCGGTTTCCTGCCGGAGCGGTGGATAATTACCTGGCCGAGGAAACAACTATTAATTCTAATCTCACTACAGGTTCATATCGGGCACCACGATCAAACTTCATGGGTGCAGTAGAGCAATCTTTTTTGGATGAAGTGGCAGAAGTGGCAGGAAAAGATCCGATCGAATTTCGACTTGAACTTTTGGATCGTGCATTAAACAATCCCGTAGGGGAAAAGAATGATTACGATGCCAGTCGGTATGCCGGAGTATTAAAACTGGTGCGCGAAAAATCAGATTGGAACAATCCTCAATCCAACGTTCATCGTGGGGTGTCTGCTTACTTTTGCCACAACACGTATGTAGCGCAAGTGCTGGACTTAACACTTGAAAAAAATAAACCGGTTGTTCAGCGCGTATGTTGTGCTGTGGATTGCGGCATTGTCGTAAACCCGGATGCCGCGACCAATTTAGCAGAAGGTGCAATTGTGGATGGCATTGGTGTTGCAATGTACGGGGCGTTAACGTTAAAAGACGGAGTACCCGAACAAACGAATTTTCATAACTACCGTATGATTCGTCACAGCGAAGCGCCTAAATCCATTGACGTTCATTTTGTTCAGAGTGACATTGATCCTACGGGAATGGGCGAGCCTACTTTTCCGCCTGCGTTTGCAGCGCTGGCCAATGCCTTGTATAAAGCAACGGGAAAGCGTTTTTATAAACAACCGTTTGCTCAGGAGTTAGAGACATCAGTCTTGAAGATGTAATAGTTTTCAACATAAATAGATGGGTACAGACCATACTTTTGTACCTTCAACAACTCTTAATTAATTAATTCCCAACTGCCAGTGAAATTATTGGTTATCGAAGACGAGCCTAAGGTTGCTGCCTTTATTAAAGAAGGTTTAGAAGAGCAACACTATGTGGTTGATTTGGCCTACGATGGATATACCGGTGAAAAGCTCGCTCTTAATAATAATTACAACTTAATTATAATGGATATCATCATCCCTGTGACCAACGGGGTAGAATTATGTAAACGCATAAAGGCAGTAAAGCCCCAAATTCCTATTTTACTTTTAACTGCACTAAGTACTACAGATGATAAAGTTTCGGGGTTTGAAGCAGGAGCTGATGATTATCTCGTAAAACCTTTTGAGTTTAAAGAACTTCTTGTGCGTATTAAGGCGCTGGGAAAACGCACGTTGATTGGCCCTGTGCATACAAGCGAAGAACTCGCAGTTGCTGATCTTACCCTTGATATGAATAAAATGGTTGCCAAAAGGGGCAGTACCATAATACCCTTAACAGCTAAGGAATTTTCATTACTTGAATTTTTTATGCGCAATCGAGGCCGTGTTTTATCTAAACCTGAAATTGCTGAAAAGGTATGGGACGTAACCTTTGATACAGGAACAAATGTGGTTGAAGTGTACATCAATATTCTACGGAAGAAGATTGATCGTGATTTCGATAAAAAACTTATTCACACGCGCATCGGGCTGGGCTATATTTTTACGGACATGCCATGAACATCCGAACACGATTAACACTTCTTTTCATTGGTATTGTATTTCTGATTCTATCCGTTTCTTTTATTGCCATCTACCTTCTTTCTTCAGATTACAGACAAGAAGATTTTTACTTGCGCTTAACCAGCAAGGCAACTAATGTGGCAAAACTTCTCATTGAGGTAGACGAAGTAGATGCTACGCTACTATCAAAGATTGAGCAAAACAATCCTACCAGTCTACCGCAGGAACGCATTACCATTTTAAATTACCGGAATGAAATTCTTTATAGTTCAGACTCGGCCAAGGAAATAGCGATAGCCAGTAATCTATTAGATAGAATCAGATTGGAGGGGGATGTTCGATTTAGGCAAGGTGATTTTGAGGTGCTGGGTATTCTCTATACCGATCGATTCGATCGCTTTGTTGTGATTGCCGGAGCTAAGGATATCATTGGACTTCGTAAACTGAAGAATCTGCAAGCAATTTTGCTTATTTCTTTTTTTGGAAGTATGGGATTGGTATCTCTTTCGGCATGGTTGTATGCCGGTAAGGCATTGGCCCCCATTTCTAAAGTGATCAGTGAAGTCGATACAATAACAGCAACCAGCCTTAATGTTCGGGTGGCTGAGGGAAATCAACAAGATGAAATAGGTCGGCTGTCGTTAACCTTTAACCGAATGCTCGATCGGCTTGAAAATGCGTTTAGCATTCAGCGAAACTTTATTGCCAATGCATCTCATGAATTGAGAACACCCCTTACGGCAATAACCGGAAAGATTGAAGTCACATTGCTTCAGCCACGAACGAAGGAACGATATGAAGAAGTGCTTCAGGATCTTTCGATACAGGTAAGAAATATCAATCAACTTTCGAACAGACTTCTGTTATTGGCTCAAGCCAGTGACGATGGTGCCATGCGAAGATTTGGACCGATACGAGTAGATGAGGTGTTATGGCAGGCAAAAGAGGATGAATTACAGATTGCGCCACATTATATAATAGATATTGATTTGGATCGTGGGTTGGATGATGAACTTCTGACCATCCGGGGTGACGAACAATTAATGAAGGCAGCCTTTGTAAATCTGATTGATAATGCCTGCAAGTATTCGGATAGCCATTCTGTAATCATACACGTGTATGCTGCCGATAATAACTTGGTTCTGGAATTTATTGACAAAGGAGTGGGCATTTCTTCGGAAGAAATAGGAACTATATTCGAGCCATTTTTTAGGGGTAAGAATACACTCAAGAAAACCGGCCATGGCATAGGCCTCTCCTTAATCAACAGGATCATAAAAATTCATAAAGGCCGCATTGAGGTTCGCTCCAAATTAAATCAAGGAACTGTTTTCACGGTTCATTTGCCCTTATTTGCTTGATTTTTAACGTATTTACTTTTTTAAGCCCGTTTTAATTTCCTCTTAAGTTGAGGTTAATATGATGTGCGTTCATTTGACTAAAACAAATGATAAAATCATGAAAACGGAAATTTCTAAGAGCACGAAAGTAGTTGCCGGGGTGGTAATCACTTTATTAGTAATCTCCCTGGTGGGGATGGTTATGCTGTATAATTCAAATGGTGAATTGCAGGGAAATCTAAATGCTGAAAAACTGAAGGGGGAATCTATTCTTTCTCAAAAACTTATTTTGGAAAAGGATCTCGCCAAGTTTAAAAGTCAAATCGAATCGCTAAAAGGGACTAACAGCAACCTTGATAAGGAGTTGGCGCTAGCATCTGCCCGCTTGGCGGCCAAGGAAGCTGAATTTAAAAAGGTGCAAAACGAAAATTTGTCGCTTAAGCAATTGAAGAAACAACACACTGAACTGCTGGCCCTTCAGAAGGAATGGGAGAATTCAATGGCATCCATGAAAAGTAAAATCCAAACGCTTGAAAGTGAAAAAAATGACATGAGTAAAGCGATTGCCTCCTTAGAAGAACGTAACAAACTTCTTACCGAAGACCTTCATAAATCTCAGTTGGCGTTCCTTGATTATTCGCAATTAGAAACCTTAAAGAAGAATAATAAACTTACTGCAAGTGCACGCAATACGAAGAAATTGAAGGCTACATTTGAGGTGCCATCGAACCTTAAGGAAATAAGCTTTAAAATCACTGATCCTTCGGGCAAGGTGCTTACTGAAAAAGAAGGAACAATTGCTTCACGTATTGTAACTGATGGTAAAAATTATACAGCGTCTGTTGCCAGTTATGCCGAAACGGCAAAGAGTTTGAAGCACATGGAAATGGTTTACTTAACCAATAAAAAACTAAAGCCAGGAATCTATAAGATTGAAGTGCTCAGTGAAAATCTATACGTGTCTAGTTTGCAGGTTCGACTGAAATAGTTTTTTTGCCTCCACGATATAGTAAGCCAATCTGTTTTCAGATTGGCTTTTTTAATAAAGTCGTCAAGATCATTTCAAAATGGTCATACGACTATCATGCGCTCTTCTTCACGAAAATGGATTTAAGAGCCATGCTTCCAAAGCCATCTATTTTGCTATCAATATTATGATCTCCGCTGGTTAGCTTGATGTTCTTTACTTTGGTGCCGGCCTTAATCGCTTTGCTGGCGCCTTTTACAGGTAAGTCTTTTATCGTGATTACGGTATCTCCATCCTGCAACACTACTCCATGGGCATCTTTTACAACGGATGAATCTTGTTCAACTTCAACGACTTCTGGTTGTTCATTTGGGTTCCACTCGTTGCCACATTCGGGGCACATCATAGAAGTGCCGGTAGGGTAGCCGTATAATGATTGACAGCTCGGGCATTGAGTCGATTCTGGCATGTTTCAATTTTTGGCAAAAGTAATTAAGTTGTGGAAACAGTTGGTAATGAGTTTGATAAGTGTTGAATAAGTGAGCGACTTATTTTGCTACTAGTTTTCGCACTTATATTTCACTTCCCAGATTTTATATCTTCCTTGCTGATAATTGAGGACTATCTCGGTTATTAATGATTCCTCAGGAAATTTGTAAACTGGAAATGTCCCTATACCCGTAATAACTCGTAGACTTAAGTCGGACACCAGATTTTTTTTATTGTTTAGACTAGCAAGCCCATACTCACTATTAGTAATAAACTCGAAGACACTTGTCTTCTCTTGATAAATGTCTTTGTAAAAAGAGTTTTTCCAGGTGATTACTTTATCACAGTAGTATACTTCTAGTCCTGGCGATAAAATATCTGCGATTTTGGACTTGTCATTTGTTTTAATGACATCTTATAATTCATTTACTGTGGGCTGATTATAATCTTTTTGTGGTGTGTCGTCCCAAATTCGCAAACTTTCAATATTATCGCCAATAATGAGAACTGAGAGATTTAATTTGTCATATCTCCATGTCACGGCTTTTTTGTCGTGGAACTCCTGAGTTAATGTAGTATCAGCTTTACCAAAAGTTGAAATCAATTTATTTTCCTTGTCACCAAGGTGAATACCATAAAAAGATCTTTGAGACTTATTTTCACTTAATTGAATGGCATTTATCTCCTTTTGCTTTGATGATAAATACTGGAATTCAACATAGGTTGAACTATCCTTTGAGATGTAATAGAAGTCAACGATAGTACTGTCTTCCGTTATCTCAGATTGGCTTGGTTCTCCAAGTTCATTAGTGACAACATCTTTATATTGGCCCAACCGAAAACCAAATAATTCGACTGGCAAATTGGTTTGGGCATAGCTTGGATTTAATCCAGCAAGAACTAAGAAAAATAAGACTAAGCCTCGAATTGAAAGCCTTTGATAGCTGTTTTTCATTACAACCAGTATTATTAACCTGAGATTCTACCTCAACCTCGCCAAATCTGCTTCAGAGGCAATAAATCCAAAGGCAGAAAAATGTTTTCCGCCTACTACTTTTTCGAAGATGTTTAGAGCTTGAGTAGTATCGCCATTATATAAATACCAGTTGCCAACGCCATAGCCCTGTGTTGCAAGTGCCAACTCAACATCAGCATTTGAACTGCTCACGGATAAAACAGAATCGGGTGGAAGCAACCCCTTATACATATTCAAGCGCTTGAAGTACGAATCATTCTCAATGATGGTCATGGCAGGTGTAATTTTTTCTAAGAGTTGTTTTGCCTCTTCTGTTTTTCCTTCTCTGCGGTAGGTCATGTAAAGCCAGTCAACCGTGGCGGTTATCAAGTCATCGTTGTTGCTCACCTTCATGCATTCCAGGTATGCTTTTTCAGCTTCGGCAAAATCTCCTTTTAAGTAATATGCTAATGCTAAATGGTACCACACATTAAATTGTGTTGTAGAAAGCGGGATATTTAATTTATTAGGTGCACCATCTGATTCAATTTCAAGGGGCGAAGCAGGCATAAGTTCGGCTGCCTTTTTAAAATCATAAAGAGCCGCATCAAACTTTCGTTGTGAGAGATACCGATGCCCACGATGGCGATACAGTTTGTAAGAGTTTGGAAATTTCTCCAGGCCGTCACTAAAAATCTGAATGGCTTCATTATACCTTGTGAGATAAGCTGTTCTTCGCCCCAGCCAGATATAGTTTTCTTCGGAAGGATCGGCATCAAAATTTTTCTGAGCTACTGTAAGGTTGCTATCCAATTTTGGATTGGGCGGTTCGGGGGCATAATATTCCAATCCCAATAAAGAATAAACTTCAGGCGCTTCGGCTGCTGCTTGTTCAGGATTGTTGGTGCAATGCGTTAGTGAAAGGACTGAGAGTAAGAGTAATATTTTTTTCATAGTGTTTGGTTTTTAACCTCACCTCCGGCCCCTCTCCAGAGGAGAGGGGAGCGCTCGGTCCAATTCATTAATTAATTAATGTCGACTTTTTTTCATTGAAGGTATCCAGGCAAATATAAGTTCAATTGTTAAAAGCGGTAGTATCCAACTGACCCATTCCAATGTGGTGTCTCTGATTTCTGCCGAGTTTATGAAGAAAAATAGTTTGTCCTGTGGGATGTCGCCAACGAGTCGAAGGAAAACGAAAACCATTGCAAGTCCGTAACTCCGAATCACAAAAAGTCTGTGAGCTGTTACATTTCCCTTTCTAATTGTGACCCACGCGCTTATTGTCATGAAAAGCCAGGTTGTCGATAAAAGTAAAAGGGGGACGACTGAACCCTCTAAGTCAATAGTTAGCCCCAGGTAAAAAGCAGTCAGCCCACCGAGTATTGAACCAATTATATAAATTTTACCCATCCTCCTATGGACTGTCACGTGATTCAATCGAAGCCAGGTCCAAAATTGAAAGGGTCCAATCAGCAAGGGAGCGATCGCTGTCGCTAAATGAGCGTAATACCAAATTGCTTTGGTTTCTAGATTTCCATCAGTAAAAAATCTGAATTTGATACCACGGTATAGATAGTAAGCACTCAACAATGCAATAATCAACCAACATGCTCTATTGAAATGTTTCCTATTCAAGTCTTCTTGTACTAATCTTTGAAATTTGATTTATTAATTTAGTTCGCCATTATCCACCAGAAAACGAATGGCTACCGTAGTTGTGATAATTTTTTTTATAGTCACCCGCTCCTCCGGAGAGGGGCGGGGTTCTAATTCCCGGGTTGCTTCAATACAAAACCTGCTTTTCCTTTTTCATCGTCCACAATCTTTTTTACATCGGCAAGTAATTTCTTGGAATCATACACAATCCCATCTTTCACAGTGTACTTTACACCCCCAACACGTTTCACGGTATTATCATCCATTAATTTAACAGCACCTGTTCCATACAACACTTGTAAATTTTCTAACGGATTCTGATCTACAATGGCAAAGTCGGCAAGCTTACCAATTTCAACCGAACCAATTTCTTTATCCATACCCAATGCTTGCGCTCCATATAAGGTGGCGGAACGAATTACTTCTAAGGGATGGAAGCCTGCTTCGCGCAACAATTCCATTTCTCTTGGATACGAGAATCCATACAATTGAAAAATAAATCCGGAGTCAGTGCCTACGGTTACACGACCGCCCCGATTTTTATATTCGTTGATGAACGTCATCCACAATCTATAATTTTCGCGCCACGCAGTTTCCTGTTCTGTTCCCCACGAAAACCAAAACGAGCCATGGGCTTGTTTACTCGGTTGGTAGAATGCCCAGAGTTTGGGTAATGTATAGTCTTCATGCCACTCTTGTCTGCGCGCTTTGTGTAAGTCGCGTGCAGCTTCATAAATATTAAACGTAGGATCTAACGTGAAATCCAATTTCAATAAAGAATCCATGAGTGCATTCCACTTCGGTGAGTAGGGAGCAGCCGCTTGTTTCCATAACTTTCCGGCTTCTTCAAAGCGATGTTGTTCGTTCGAGTAATTATAATTCAATGGATAATTCTGTAGCGTTGAATTTTCGAGCATCGCTTCGGGCAATCCGTACCAATGTTCCATCGAAGTTAAACCTGCTTTCGCAGAGTTGTAAACATTCCAACGGGCTACACCCAATTGAGCATGATGGCAGGCCGAGCGCAATCCTAATCGTTTATTCTCGCGAATGGCGGCATCCATAATTTCAGGTGCGGCACCAAAAAATTTAATTCCATCGGCACCTTTGTTTTTATTTTCATTCACCCACGCACGTGCTTGCTCGGGTGTACTGATCGGTTCTTTACTTCCTGAGCCAAACGAAACATAGGCTTTGATGCGTGGAGCGGTGATTAAATTTTTACTGCTTTTATTTTTTTGGTCGAGTACCCAATCAATTCCATTACCAGAACCGGGTTCGCGAATGGTGGTAATGCCATGGGCCATCCAGAGTTTGAAAACATATTCGGCATTGGGTGCTTGTCCGCCACCAATGTGCCCATGCATATCAATAAAGCCAGGCATCAGGTACATGCCTTCGCAGTTAAGTTCTTTACCACCGGGCTCAAGTTTTGGTCGGTTCGCATCGCTTGCCATTCCGGGCACCGGCAATCCTAAGCTAGCAATTCGTACAATTTTATTTTGCTTCACCACAATATCTACTGGCCCAACCGGAGGCGCACCGGTTCCATCAATTAAGGTTACACCGCGTATGATAAGTTGAGTATAAGGGCCATCGCCTTCCTTAACTTCGGGAGCTTTTGTTACCTGAGCGTATAAAGTCGAGGAAACACAAACGCCTATGATTAGTAATAACTTTCGCATGGTTAGTTCTTTAGTTTTGGAAAGTAAGTATTTTAAGAATAAGATGCTATCTAACTAATAGGAGAGTCAGCAAAAATTGGACGAAAGGTCAGCTAAGAATGGGTTCAGTAGTCAATTCATCATTTCCAAACTATTGTACTTACCGAATGAGCAGGCAGTGTATGATTCGTTTTGTTGTTGTGGTACTGAACAGCCACTGATTGAGGAACATCAGTTTCATTCATTACGATTAATACTTTTTTTCCTTGCGGAGTGAGGAAGGTAACGTTTGGTAAACCTTCCAACAAATTAGATTCAATGCGTGTTGATCCTGTAGGAACAAATTTGGATGCGTGGGCAATAATGTAATAGGAAACATTACGGGTTACAGAATCACCAATCGTTAGCGCACCCTGACAAATATCACATCCACCATTTGCTGTATGAGGATCAAAATTTTGATCGGCAGCAAGATTCCATTCTAGCACAGTACGGCTCCAGTTCCGAGTAGCACCAATAATTAAATTCTTTATGTGCCATTGAAGGTCGCCACCAAAATCACCTTTGCCTGATGTCCATTGTTCGGTGAAATAAATATTTTTATTGGGATGCGCTGCATGAACCTGATTGAGAGCTTCAATCTCACCGAGGTATAAATGAAAGGCTGAACCGTCAATGAAGGGATTAGCGTCAACGTCATTGAGCACAGCAATCGGATAGTCAGGATGATCGCAATTATGATCGAAGACAATAATTTTAGTTGAGAGGTTAGCTTCCTTAAAAGCGGAACCGAGATTCTTTTTCACAAAGAGTGCTTGATCTTCAGCCGTCATCAGTAAGCTTGGCGTGTTGTTCGGATTCTCAGGTTCATTTTGTAACGTGATTGCGTCAAGGGTAATTCCTTCTTTCGCCATCGCCTGAATGTATTTTACAAAGTAGCGAGCATAGGCATCGTAAAACTCGGGTTTTAAACTTCCGCCTTTTGCGTTTTGATTAGTCTTCATCCAAACCGGTGGCGACCATGGACTACCCATCAGTTTGATGGTGGGATTGATCCTCAAAATTTCTTTGAGGATAGGAATTAAATGAAGGGTATCATACGAGAGATTGAAGTGAGCGAGCGTAGGATCAGTTTTGCCTTTGGGTAAATCATCATAGGAAAAAACAAATTCATCCAGATCCGAAGCTCCAATGCTTATTCGTAAATAACTAATGCCAATTCCGGTTTCGTGAAAGAGTTCTTTGAACAAGGAATCGCGTTGAATTTTGGTAAGTTTTGTGTGAAGCAACATGGCACTGCCCCCCGTAAGCGCGTATCCAAATCCATCGATAGATTGATGTTGTCTGGTCGAATCGATGGTGATTACTGCTACGTTCGAAGAGTCAGCACTTGAATAAGGCAACGCAACCTTTTCAAGTAGCATCGATTTATCCGCAGTCGTTACCCATTGCTCGTAAGGAGCTGTTTTTTTTTCTTGTGTTTCGCACGCAATTAGTACTAAAACTGAAAGTAAAAAGGGTAACCTTGATTTCATGATGTCTAGAGACTTAATTTAAAGATTGCTGATTAAAGGCAATCAAGGACTTGTATTCTATAATAACAGTTCTTTGGTTTCTCTTTCCAGTCAGGAAGGTTTCTGATAATAATTCCCCATAGGATGTCTTCAGAAACTGAATCATACCCATGAATAATTCTATTTCGGGTATCAATGATTTTTCTTGTATGACTGATTTTAATAGTGGGTTCTATTTTTATGATTCTGGAAACCGCTTCACCTATGATTTCAATATTTCGCTCAACGGCTCGTTTAGTTTTTAGATCCCTTCGAAAGTCTTTAAAATTCTTTGTTTCAGGAAGGAATGAGTTTATTTCGAGAATAGCTTGTTCAATGTCTTTTAACCAAGTACTTATCTCATTCGCCATAAATGAGAACTTTTGATTTATCTATATTTAATTTTAAGTAGGGATTTTTCACCGCTTTGTTCTCCAGCAAATCGATTGATCTATTAAATACTTTCTCCAACTCAAATTTTAAATCAAAATAGTTTTCAGTGTATTCAAGAGGGTCATTCGTTTCAAATTCAACGACAAAATCAATATCACTATCGTTTGTAAACCGAGTGGTGTTCACTGAGCCGAACGAATACAGACTCTTCACTCCATAATTGGAGCATAGTTTCTGAATTTGTGCCTTGTAGGTTTCAATTAGTCCCATAGGTCAAAGTTACTAAATTTCCTATTTACACTAACGGAACGGATTTCAACCTGATCCTGGTTCAGCATTTGAAGCCATGGCAAATAACATTGATGTTCCAAAAATTATTAAAGTTAATATGATAGATATAAAAGCAAATACGATAATCTTTATCGAACGATTGAAGCCTTCACTTTTTGAGAATATTTTATAAATCAAAAATGTTAGGCTGGGTATCATTATTATGATACCTGCAAAATTGACGTAGTAGAGAAGGAAGAAGAGATCGATCGAAAATATAGTTATCACTCCACCGAATATGGCCGACCCTATTATACACCAAATTGCATAATTCTTTCGGTTTTTTGATTCTATTGTCATTAACCAAGCCATAGTCATTACGAAAACAACTATGGTTGGAAATATTGCAAAGGCTTTCACCTGATTCTCATTTTACTTCGCCAATTTCGTAATTCCTTCAATCTTTGCTTTTAACCTGTTGATCGCATCCAGATGTCGTTGTTCATACGCTTTTAAATTTGCCGTTGAACGAATGGCTGCTTCATACTGAAATGCCGGTAACATCCACGAAGCGTAACCACTAAACGGATCCGGTGAAGCATATAGTGAGCGATACCAATTCCCGTAAGGCATACCCTGCTTATCAATCCATTGACGCTCGAGTGAAAGTAATTCTGTATTAATTGCTTTTCTATTTTTCTCGTTGGCAGTTTTTAAGGCGGCTTCACATTCGGCACCAAGTTTTTTCAATTCATCGGATGCTTTGATTAATGCATCGAAAGAAAATGGAGTTGCAGATTTGTCGTACGCACTGGTTAGTTTTTGTAACCCTTCAAAGTGTGTGTGTAAATCAGTTCCATAGCGACTGATATCATAAGGGATTACATCGGCATTGGCCAAACGCAATGCCATCATGCCAAATACTTGTTCTACTAAGGGCCCCATTTTAAAAGTTGGATCGCAAAAACGTTCGTAGTAAGCAAAGCTGTCGAAGTTTGAATGATAAATACTATGGCCACCTGTGCCGCCATTCCAACTGGGTATTCCCACGTGCGTATAAAATGCTATGTGATCTGAACCACCACCCAAATTACCAAGCGGAGGTTCTGGAGTGGTGCGCTTTCCTAACCAAACATCAAACACCGATTTTGAAGAATCAGGAAATTGAATTGATTTAGTCGTGCTGATTGCCAATGCCTTTAACGAAGGACTTGAGGCCGCACCAAAATTTCTACCTGTTACAGCACCATCCGCATTGAAGTATGCAACCGCCTTCGCATCTAACTCATCACGAAAATGTTCAACCCATTCTGTAGAGCCAATCACACCTTGTTCTTCGCCATCCCAATGAGCAATTTTTATGGTGCGTTTTGGTTTGTAACCTGCTTGCGAAAGCTTTCCAAGCGATTCGCTCAATGCTAGCAACATAGCCGTTCCACTGTTTGGATCCGTTGCACCAAAGGCCCACGCATCGTAGTGCGCTCCGGCAATAATCCACTGATCCGGATTTTCACTTCCTGTTAATGTTCCTACTACATTATATACGCGTTGTATTTCTCTTTTCTGTGTGACGTTTACACGCACGGTCAATTCACTTCCACCTTCCAACCGATATGTATAAGGCAAACCACCTTGCCAACCTGTTGGTACTGCCTTGCCCGTCATGCGACCAATTATTTCTTTGGCTGCTCCATACGGTAAAGGCAACACAGGTATTTTATGCATGCCCGTTACTTCTTCTGGCTTTTTACGAACGATTTTCTTTTTTCCGTCAAGCGGAAGAGCGGGTTCAAAAGGAGTAAGTGGATCACCCGTCCAATCTAGCGTAAGCAATGAACCACGCTGTATACTGCTTTCATCATAATACGGACCTTCCGGATAAACAATTCCTTTTGCGTAACCGCTATCTCCTGGATCGGTGAAAATGATTAATCCCGCTGCACCATTCTCTTCCGCATACTTTGCTTTATACCCACGAAAGTTTCCGCCATAGCGTGCTATTACGATCTTACCTTTTACAGAAACACCTAATGCTTTCAATTTTTCAAAATCTTCTTTGCGGCCATAGTTTGCATACACTACTTCACCGGTTACATCGCCTGTACCTGAGTAGGCATTGAAACCAACCGGAAGATTAGGATCGGATGAAAAGGGATCTTCTTTGTGGATGTATTCTTTATTATTGAGCGGCAATCGAATAGGTGTTACTAATTCTGCGGAAGCGGTGCCCGGCATAACGGGTAAATAAATATCGTATGGAAAAATCTCCACTTGAAAACCTGCCTTGCGCATCACATCGGCCATGTAATCGCGCACACGTTCGTTGGCCTTAGAGCCCGCAATATGGGGTTCTTTGGTTAAGTTCTTTAAATGATTTTTATATCGCTCACTTTCCTGTTGCTTCAGGAATGTTTCCTCCACTTTACTTTGTGTGGCAGCATTACCGCCAACAAAACCCGTTTGGGCGTTCACTAATGAAACAGTGGTAATAAGGAACAAGAGACTTAACAGATTTTTCATAATAGATAATTTGAAATGGAAATAAGCAAATGTTTTGAATCTTGAGAACTGGAATTTTGCAGGCGGTAAAAGTATGTCTAGGGAATTTTGAAATTATTCTTTTGGTTGTTTCGTGTGGAAAGTAGATACAGTACATATCCTGGTACCATAGTTCCTAATGAGTAAAGAATGATTTTAAAGTCTTCGATGGCTACGTACCAAATCATCCACATCGTGCACACGATGAAGATAATCGGTGGCAAGGGGTAAAAAGGAATTTTAAAATGATCAGTTGTTGTGGTTCGTTTGCGCAGACGGAAAATTCCAAAGACTGTCATCACGGTAAAAATGGAAAGACTGACTGAGATGTATTGAATAATCTCCTTGAATGAACTTACTAACACTAAAAAGATTGACCAACCCGCCTGAACTAAAATGGCGAGGTAGGGCATGTGATATTTATTTTTTACCGAGAACGATTTCAGCAGTATATAATCTTCGCCCATGGCTTCCGTTACGCGGGGGCCCGCAATAGTCATGGCACTTAACGTAGATAACAGCGCAAAACTAAATATCCCTGAGAAAATCAATCCTGCCTTTTCACCAAAGAGTTTGTTAGCCACTACATTCCCAATATCATTTTGCCCTTGAAGTTCCTGAAAGGAGGCCGAGTATAGAAACATCCCGTTAAGGGAAAGATAGATAATGGTTACAATCAAGGTACCTAGTATGAGTGATGTTGGTAAACTCTTAGCAGGATTGTTGAGATTGCCCGCAATGTATGCGGAAGCATTCCAGCCAGTGTATGCATAAACAACAAAGACCAATGAAACTGCAAATCCTGAACTCAGGATTAAATCCCAATCACCGGGCTGAGGGAGAAATTGAATGATCGGTTTGTTTTCAATAGTGATAAAGAATGGGGCGATGCAAAAAAATACAATCAGGCTAAGCTTCAAGGTTGTAAGCAGGGTTTGCATTCGGCCTCCCGTTTTCACACCAAACCAATGAACAAACGAGACGCTAAGGATTGCGCCTATCGCGATTACTTTTGTTGAGACTCCAATCGCCTCGGTGGCATATTCACCAATTGCGATAGCTACTGCTGAGATGGCACCCGCAAAACCAACCAAGGCACTCATCCAGCCACTCAAAAAACCTAAAGCCGGATGAAATATTTTTCGCAGGTATAAATATTCGCCACCCGATTTTTTTAGGGTAGTCGCAATCTCGGCATAGGTAAATGCGCCAGAAAGCGCAACCACCCCGCCCAACAACCAGAGTATAAGAATAACAAATCCTGAGGGTAATGAACCCACCTGATACCCCAACGAAGTAAATACTCCCGTGCCAATCATATTGGCAATTACCAACATAATAGCAACCGAAAGCGTATAGTCTTTGGTAATCATGGTGGTGCAAACTGAATCAATGACTAAGTACTATCTATTTTTTAAATAAAAAAACCCTCTTGTTGCCAGGAGGGTCTTTACGCCTTGTAAGAAATCGTAAACTGAATTACATCTTTTTAGGCACCAATACTTTATTTACTAAATGTACCACCCCGTTACTTACAGCAACATCAGCTGTTAGTACCTCTGCGCCACCGATCATCACTTTCCCATCCTTCATAGTGACTTTCAATTTTTCACCCTGCAAGGTTATAATTTCCTGACCGTTAGAAAGGTCGGCAGCCTTTATTGTTCCAGCAACCACGTGGTACTTCAGCACGTTTTGAAGTTTACTTTTGTTTTCAGGCTTCAACAACATATCCACCGTTGATTGGATTGTGGCAAACGCATCATTCGTGGGAGCAAAAACTGTTAAAGCATCAGTCCCTTTCATTGCATCCACCAAATCAGCGGCACTAAGCGCTGCAACTAATGTGCTTAATGTGGGCGTGTTCATGGCTGTTTCAGCAATTGACTTCGGCAAAGCGGCAATTGAATCAGCAATTTGCTTTTGTACCATAGCTACAGAATCTGCTATACGTGTTGAGTCCATTTTAGCTTTTTCCCGGGCAGCCTTTCCTCCATCACCGCAACTGGCAGCAAAGATTGTAAGCAGGGCAAATAACCCAACGATTAGAAGTGATTTTTGAGTTTTCATAGTCTTGTTGTTTGAGTGTGAATAGTTTTGAGCTTTATTAACAGAGCGAAAGGGTAATTGTTTAGATGAACTGTGTTTTAATTGTTGTTTTGTGTATATTTTAGTTATTGATATTTGATAGTTATAATGGAAATTGAACACGAAAACTGAGACCTCAAAAAATGAAAACCCTGTTATTATTAGTAGGTATTTTTTTAACAACCTTGGCCTATGCCCAAAAAAGACCCTACGATACTATCCCTAACATGCCGGAGCATTATTGGGTACGGATGGAAAATTTTAAGAAGGAATCGCTGTTACCCGGTAAAACTGTTTTTGTTGGAAATAGTATTACTGAAGGAGGGAATTGGAAAAGATTATTAAAAGACTCAACTATAATCAACCGCGGCATTTCGGGTGATAATTCGTTTGGGATGGTAGCCCGGGTTGGCGAAATTATCAAGTTAAAGCCATCAAGACTTTTTATACTTATTGGCACCAACGATTTGTCAAAGAATATTCCGGATGAAGCAATCATCGAGAATATTTTCAATTTCATTTCTAAAATAAAAAGTGGTTCACCCAACACTAAAATTTTTGTTCAAAGCATTTTGCCTGTAAATGAAACGATAGAAAAATTTCCGACTCAGTTTAACAATGGCAGCCATATTCTGATTATTAATGATCAACTTTCGCGCTATGCTGAACGGATGCGTTATACGTATGTTGATCTGTATGGTAAGTTTTTAGACAAACAAGGAAGGTTGGATCCGGCATTAACGTATGATGGGTTGCACTTAAATGCATCTGGCTATCAGCGATGGGTCGAAGTTTTAAAATCTTTGAAGTACCTTTGACCTTGTAAGAACCTCAATTATGATCCGATTCCTCTTTTTCTTTTTGCTGATTAGTTTCAGTGCATTAGGTCAATTCAAAAACATAAAACTAGCAGAACAGGTAGAAGGAGTTTACCCTCCTGTTGAGCCAAGCATCACAATCAATAAAAAAAACACTAAAAATATTGTAGCGGGAGTAGTGTTGGATCGCGCGATCTACACACATGATGGTGGCGAAACGTGGGCCGAAACAAAACTTGAATCACCGTTTGGTGTTTTTGGTGATCCTGCAGTAATTTCAGATGCAAAAGGCGATATTTATTTTTTCCATTTAGCTGATCCGAGTGGTGAAGGAAGAAGCAATGATGCGTGGCTCGACCGGATTGTAGTTCAAAAGTCAACCAATGGCGGCAAGAGTTGGTCAAGTGGAACTTCCATTGGGCACAATCCACCTACTGATCAGGATAAGCAATGGCCAGCCGTTCATCCCAAGAAGCAATACTTATATACTACCTGGACTCAATTTGATAAGTATGGATTGGAGGATCCAAATTGTCATTCCAACATCATGTTTAGCATGAGCACGAAAGCCGGAAAAAAGTGGACAAAGGCGATTCAGATTAATCAGAATCCAGGTGATTGCGTAGATGATGACAACACAACGGAAGGTGCTGTTCCGGTAGTGGATGACAAGGGGCGGGTAGGGGTTGCGTGGGCAAGTCATGGAAATATTTATTATGATCGTTCTTTTGATGGGGGAACTACGTGGTTAACAAATGATTTGCTTATAGCCAAGCAGGAGGGTGGTTGGGCTATGGATATCCCGGGCTTAAGCCGAAGTAATGGAATGCCGGTTTTGAAAATGGACATGAGCAAAGGAAGATCGCATGGCACCTTATATCTTGTTTGGGCAGATCAAAAAAATGGAAAAGACGATACCGATATCTGGTTCATTCGTTCTACAAATTATGGTGATTTATGGTCGCAGCCAATGCGCATCAATCAAGATGAGCCTGGCAAGCATCAATTTTTACCATGGATGACGGTAGATCAGGTAACGGGTTATATCTACATTGTGTATTACGATCGCAGAGCCTATGACGATTTGCAAACTGATGTGTATATGGCTTACTCTGTGGATGGGGGAAATACATTTAAAGAAACGAAAGTCAGTGAAAGCCCTTTTGTTCCATCTGATTCGAAATTTTTCGGTGACTACAATAACATCGATGCACATAAAGGAATCATTACTCCTATCTGGACGCGCATGGATAACGAACGCACCAGTGTTTGGACAGCGGTAATCAAGCAGGATGACTTGATTAAGAAAGAGGAACCGATTAAGAAGTAGAGTGTAGTCGGATACTGGATTGCTTGATTCTGGATACCAGGTAACCAGTACCTGGTATCCAGAATCAAGTATCAATCTTTAGTTTTTCGTCTTTACCGGATAGGGTGGCCGTGTAGGTTCTACTACCGGATTTTTCTTTAGTTCATCCAATGCCACTTCTATTGCCTTTAATAATTGCGGATCGTTTCCTTTAATCACGTCACCCGGCATTTGTTCCACTTCAATATCAGGTGGCACACCCACGTTCTCCACAATAAATCCATCTTTCGTCCAGATAGCAAGATTAGGCGCAGTAACGGAAGCGCCATCAATAAACTCGGGGAAGCCCAGCACACCTACCAATCCACCCCATGTGCGCTTACCTACTAATGTTCCCAACTTAAATTTATGAAACATGAAGGGCAGCATATCACCACCTGATCCTGCGGTCTCATCAATGAGCATCACTTTGGGGCCTTCAATAAATGCACTCGGAGTTTTAAAGTCTTTTCCATAACGGGTATTCCAATGCGCATGATAAGGTTGACGAAGTAAGTCAATATAATAGTTTGCTATCTGGCCGCCCCCATTAAAGCGCTCATCAATGATGATTGCTTTCTTATTTGCCTGTGGATAGAAGTAGCGTTTAAAATACTCATGACCAAGCCCGGCTGTGTTGGGTACATATACATAAGCCACCTGATTGTTTGTTGCCTCATTCACTTTTTTAAGATTGCCTTCCACCCAATCGCGGTTACGCAACGCATACTCGTTGGAAACGGGAACGACTTTCACTACACGTGAACCAGTATAGTTGGCATTGGCACCAATCGTTAGCTCAACGATTTTACCGGCCGTGTTTTCAAAGAAGCTGAATAAGTTTTGCGCAGCGGTTACATCTTTTCCATTCACGGCAAGGATGTAATCACCCACGGCAGCGTTAATGCCAGGTTCTGTCAAGGGCGAACGTAATTCTGGATTCCAGTTTAAGCCACCATAAATCTTTTTAATTTGATAGCGATTGTTTGCGATTCCATAATCTGCACCAAGCAAACCACCACTTACTTGTTCGGGATTATTTAGTTTTTCACCAGCACCCTGTAAACGATGATGACCGACAACCAACTCACTGCACATCCATTGAATCAATGTATTGAGATCACCACGACAAGATAGGTGTGGTAAAAACTGACTGTATTTCTTTTTCATGGCTGGCCAATCGGCACCATGCATACCAGGATCATAAAAATAATCGCGGTTTACTCGCCATGCTTCATCAAATGTTTGTGCCCATTCTACAGCAGGATCAATTTTTACTTGAATAGAATTAACGTTTAAAATTCCTTTTCCGGGTTCAGGTTTTTCTCCGGCATTGGTTATTCCAATGGTGTTGCCGTTGAAGTACAACATTTTCTTTCCATCAGCAGAAAGCACGTAGCCACCCATGGGCATCACTTCATTGTCTTTGCGTTTTTTGAAATCATATTTATGCAACGTGCCTGGTCCGGGTGAATCATAAGAATATTCTATAAAATAAAGTTCTCCGTCCTTACCTACTTCTAGTTGTGAGTAGTTGCTGGCTTTTAGTGGTAAGTCTATAATCCGGGTATGAATGCCATCCCAGTCTACACGCAATGCATCTGTTTTCTTTTCAGGTTCAGGTTCTTTCTTGTTCTTGCTTTTATCGGGTGCAGGCTCAGCTGCTTTTTCCACTTTTGCTGTTTCTTCATCACTTTCTTTTGCGAAAGGAGAGATCGTGTTTTTTTGAAGCGTAACCAAATAGATTGAGTTGGTATAACGCATGTCGTTGTTCGATTGATCAAACCAATTAACAACCGGACCTGCATTGGTAGAGGCAAAGAAATACAAATATTTTCCTGTGGGATCAATCTTAGGCTCAGCGGCATCACTCAATCCATCTGTTACAGCAAAGGATTTAGCCTGATCAATTGAGTAAAGATAAATGCGTTTGAAATTTGTTTCAGTAAGTTTATCATATCCAAACCATTTCGAATCGGCACTCCAGTTACCAAACATCTTCCGGAACACACCCGGTGAGTAGATTTCATCACTGTCAATTTTTTTAGAGACACCCGAAGCAACATCCAATACATATAAACTCCGGCTATTATCTCCGTAAGCAATTTTTTTACTATCGGGCGACCAATACGGATCCGCATAGAAGCCAGCGCCATTTAGTTTATAGGCTTTCGCTTCACCTTTTCCATCCTGCGATTTGATATGAAGTTCGTATTCACCGGAAGCATCAGAAAAATAAGCGATTGATTTTCCATCGGGCGACCAGGTAGGATATTTCTCATGTGCACCAGGAGTTAATGTAATATTGCGAGCATCCCCTTTTTCGGCAGGCATGGTGACAATCTCGCCCCGGTAATCAAAAACAGCCCGTGCTCCGGTTGGAGAAATTTCCCCTGACCGTACATAATTTCCTTTTACAAATCGCGGACGAAGCTCCAATAAATCGGCAGCGATACCAATCGTTAATTTTGATGTTGCTTTGCTGGCAGGATTGAACATGTGTAGATAACCGGCTTGCTCTAGAATTATTTTACCACTTCCTGAACCGTTGCTCACTACAGGAAAATCAGTGAACGTAGTTAGTTGAGATATATTTTTACTGGATACATCATAGGCATATAAATTAAACTCACCATCGCGATCGCTTCTAAAATAAATTGTATTTCCAATCCACATCGGGTCAGAGTCATTGCAACCTTCTTTTGGTTGTGGAATTTTAATGGCCGATTTATCATCAAAAGAAAAAATCCAGAGCGTTGAGATGGTGCCACCCCGATAATGTTTCCATTGCCCGTAACGAGGTGAGATAGGAGAGTAAGCAATTTGTTTTCCATCAGGAGAATAGGCGCCTGTCCATGCGTTGGGTAACTCCACTTGCGTTGGAAAGCCACCCGTTACCGGTACTGTAAATAATTGAGCGTAGCGATTAGTGAAAACAGTCCGTTGCGAAATGAAGAGTACACTCTTACCATCGGGGGTAAAGCCTCTGACAAAATCGGCTCCCGGATGCCAGGTTAATCGGGTAGGAACACCGCCTTCAACGGGTACAATAAATACATCGGTGTTTCCATCATACTGTGCACTAAAGGCAATTGATTTTCCATCAGGGGAGAATACCGGGTTTGATTCAATACCCTCATCAACCGTTAATCTTATGGGTGAACTGCCATCACTATTAGCCACCCACAAGTCCTCGGCATAAATAAACGCGATGTGCGTTGCGCTAACGGCAGGCTGATTTAACATGCGTGTATCCTTTGGATCAATGGCAAAGGAGAGTGTTACTATAAATAATAACAGTGTGAGCAAGGTGTATTGAATTTTCATAATCGCATTTTTTGTTAGGATGGGTAAAATACTAAATACTGGGGATAGATGCTATTGATAATTTATTGGCTGTTATCGCAAAGACGCTAGAGGCTGTAATAACTTCTTTCCTTTGAGTCTTTGTGTCATTGCGGTTATTTGTAGTTGGGGGAGTACACTTACAGATTCTTGTAGGAAACCGAAAATGAAATATATTTGCAATCTCGTAAATGAGAAGGGGGATTAGCTCAGCTGGCTAGAGCGCTTCCATGGCATGGAAGAGGTCATCGGTTCGACTCCGATATTCTCCACAAGAAAGCTAACCAACTGGGTTGGCTTTTTTTCTAATGAGCTATTTCGTTTACATTCTTTATTCAGAAAAGTGCGACCGATATTATGTTGGTCAAACCGAATACCTTGAAAGAAGAGTGGAGGAACACAACACTGGTAAGGGCGGTATGTATTCCAGTAGTTGTTTACCGTGGAAGTTAGTGATCATGAATCTGTTCTCACTCGATCAGATGCGCTTAAAAGAGAAAGAGAGATAAAGGGTAAGAAAAGCCGAAAATATATTGAGTATTTGATTAGTAAAGACTAGAGCGTCCTGAAGGCTTTGGGGAGGTCATCCGCCAGTTGGCGGACTCCGATATTCTCCACTAAAGTCTGTTTTAACGAACAGACTTTTTTTGTTACTACCCCATAATTGCCGTCATACTAAAAATAGGTTCGGCAAGTTCTTTGTCGCCAGAAATTTTGATTTTCTTTTCAGCTGTAGTTTTATCCAGTGCTTTTGTAAATAACTTCCAGGAAGTTTCTGGATCAAGTTCAATGGTTGTGGTGGGCTTATAATCTTCATCGGAAAACTGCCAGCTTCCGTTTTGCATTTTTATTTTCCATTCACCACCCGCTTCACCCGTAATACAAACTAAAGTTATTGATCCTTCACTTGCTTTTGTGTTTCTATAGGTATGAGGCAGAGCCATCATGAACGTTTGAATCAACGGAAAGAAAAATTCCCTGCTCATGATTCCGGGTTTGTTTACTGCATCGCGTATTTGCTGTTGATGATGCCAACGCTCGGTGTATTCGCGCGCAATGTGAAACCAGTTAGCGGATGTTTGCTCCCCCGCCCAGGCAACTGAAAAACGTGCGGGTGCATGCAAATCAAGCGAGTAGTAGTAATCGATGAATTCTTGTTGAGTTACCTCCAGTAATTTAGTAATCGTCTCAGGACTAACACGCTTCATGGCTTTCACCCAGTCTGCATTTAGTTTGTTGAGGTATGAAACCAACTCCTGATAGGAATTAATTTCTCCGGGCGGATCTCCTGTATAATCGTGTGCACTTGCCAGAGTGCGCATGTTGCCATCCAACAAGTGGGCAGCAACATCTTTTACTGTCCACAACTTAGCCACTGTGGGTTTGTTCCAATCTTCCGATGAAAGTGATTTAAGCAACTCAATTAATTTTTTCTCGAGCGGCTCAAATAAATGCAATGTCGAAATAGGAACCTGTATCATCTTCCGCCCGGTGGGCAATACGTTCTTAAATAATTAGAATACAAAGTTGAAAGATGCTGGAATGTGCCTTCGCCTTCCGAGATGCTATGCGTGCGGTTAGGATAGGGCATAAATTGAAATTGCTTTCCATGTCTTATCAATTCATTCACCAACATTTCGGCATTGGCATAATGAACATTGTCGTCACCTGTCCCGTGTATGTATAACAAATTGCCTTGCAAATTTTTTGCGTAGGTGAGAGGCGAACCTTTAATAAAGTCTTCGAGATTTTCCTGGGGCAAACCCATGTATCGTTCCTGATACATATTGTCATAGGTTAGTTGGTTCGCAACCGCGGCCACGGCAATTCCGGTTTTATAAATTTCAGGATACTGAAATAGTAGATTGAGTGTAGCAGATCCACCACCGCTCCAGCCCCAAACTGCTACACGACTTGCATCTACGTAAGGCCACTTTAAAATTTCTTTTGCTGCCATCGCCTGGTCGCGAATGTTTACCAAACCGATTTTTTTGTACACACTTTTGCGCCAGGCTCTGCCTTTGGGCGCGGGTGTACCCCGGTTATCAATTGATACGTAGATGTATCCTTCTTCAGCTAGGTCTCCGTTGAAAAGAAAATTATGGCTTACTCCATACGTATCATGTACATTGGCGCCCCACGGTTCTGTGTAAACATAAAACAATACCGGATATTTTTTAGAAGGATCAAAGTTAGTCGGTTTCACCATCCAGCCATCCATTTCAATTCCTTCCTCTGTTTTTACCTTAAAGAATTCAGCAGTTTTCGGTTGCTCTGCATTTTTTAATTTCGATTGAATGCTATTGGATTCATCAATGGCTTTGTGCTTAGGTAGGGAAATCAATTCTGTAACCGGCTTCGTGAAGTTGTTGTTGAAACTATGCATGGCAAAAGCCCCTGTTGGAGAGATAGAATAATCATGTGTGCCCGATAACGCTGTGGGTGATACCCGTTCGGCTATTCCTTTTCCATCCAATTTGGTTTTATACAAATACTTTTGGGTTGCGTTTTCCGGTGAGGCTAAGAAATAAAGCAGGTTATTTTTTTCATCGATTAATCGGATGTCCATCACATCAAAATCTCCTTTGGTGATGAGGGTTTCTTTTGAGCCATCTTTGGAAATGCGATAGGCATGGCGCCAACCATCTTTTTCACTCATCCATAAAAACTCTTTGCCACCATTCAGCCATTTAAAGTAATGACGAAAGTCAAGTGCATACACATTTTCCCAGGGTGTATATAAATCAATCCAGGCTTCATCTTTTTCGGTGTAAACCAAAGAGGCTTTACCTGTTTTGGATTCGCAGGAAAAAATTCTGCTTTCATTCTGTTTGCGATTGAGTTGCTGAACCAGAATTTCATTAGCACTATTCCATTCTATACGGGGTATGTAGTTTTGTTTTGGATCGCCTGGTAATGCCAGCCAGGTTGTTTTATTGGTTGATAAATCGGCCACCCCAATTTTTGCGGGCGATGGAGTTTCTCCTGCAGTTGGGTATTCAACCGGAATAATTTTAGAATAAACAGAATCTGTATTGTTGATCATGTAGAAATCGCGAATCTGATTAGCATCTATTTGCCAGTACGCTATTTGTTTGCTATCCGGGCTCCATTGAAAGCCATCACGGCATGCAAACTCTTCCTCATAGGCCCAATCAAACGTGCCATTGATTAGTTTTCGGTTGCCATCAGTTGTGATTGCTGTAACCTGACCAGTGGCTAAATTTTCTACGTATACATTTTGCTCGCTTACGTAAGCTACTTGTGCTGCATCAGGCGAAAGCTTGGCAAACAGCAGGGATGATTCAGGTAGACCTTTCCCAACTTGCTTCAATGTTTTAGCGGTACGATCCAACACCCAATAATCACCGCGCGTGTCCAGGCGCCATACTTTTTTTGTATTCGTAAAAATCAAAACTTTAGTTTGGTCAGTCGATAAAGAAAAATTTCTAACCACTAAGCTCCGGTTTTGTCCTACTGGGGTTAGCTCAGCCTTGGTTACAAAGGGAGTTTTGGTGTTTGTGGGAAGCGAGTATCGGTTTATTTCCCCACCTTCTATCTGATAGTAGGATGATCCATCTGCCCAACGCAAGTTTTGGCTGGTAACCAATATGGGCAGAATCAATAGAATTAAAAGGAGAAATTTCTTTAAGGTATTGTGCATAGTCTACGAGTTATTCAACAAGCGTAAATATCGATAAACTCAACTAAAACGATTGCCGAGATAAGGCCTTATTTTTTAGCCAGGTTGCGCATAGTTGTGTTTATAATGTCGCACAAAAATGATAGTCGGTAACAATAGTTTATTGTATCAAGCCTATAAATTTGTATCTTTTGCCGCCTAATAGGGAATCGATGGCCAAACTTAAAAACATTGTTAAGCAACTTTCAGATAGTGATTACAAATCGATCTACGATTCGTTGATTGAAAGTAATGCTGAAAAGTCTGCTCACCTGTTAAAGGCGTTGCGCGAACGCCAGCTTTCGGATAGTAAAATCATGGTGGAACTGGAGGTAAATGCAAATGCATATTACACCCTGCGATCGCGGTTAAATCAAAAAATAGAAGAGCATTTATTGGAGCAAATGGAGAGTCCACGCACCGATATTTTGCGCAAAGTAGCCAACCTGAACGAAGTACTTTTTACCAAAAAACGTACGATCACCATTGCTACTCTTAAAAAGCTTGAAAAAGAACTTATTGACTACGATTTGGCCAACGAACTTACCATTGTTTATAAGTCGTTAAAGAAAATTCACATTCACACTCCCGAGCATTTTCAATATTCGCAGTTATATAACCGCCATGTTGCCTACATGCTGGCAGTAGATAAAGCAGAAGATTTACTTGTGGAGTATTTCAGGAAGTATGGTAATTATTATTTATCGAATGATGAAACTGAAAAGTTAGGGCTCACCTTGCTGATGAAGGAAATGCAGAATGTGGCGCGGATTTATGAGTCGCACAGGTTGTATGTTTACCAAAGTTGCATGCTGGTTTTTCATCGTTTGTTTGTTGAACCTGACGATAACCTGCAAAGCGATAGTGAATCGATTGAAGACATCTTTGCACACGTTCAAAAAATATTTGATACCTACAATCTTGACCCCCTTTACTATCACCTTAACCTGATTTTTGAATACCTCAAACTAGAATATTACAATCATTACAAAGTTTACAGGCAGGTTGAGAAATACTTTGAAGAGGTAAATGATGCGGCTTCTAATTTATTGGTCAATTATCCATTTTATACGTTTGCAGCGCGTTTCTTAATAACGAAGCTCGAACGCCACATTAGGCTAGGAACCGAAAGGGAAATCTATAGTGAGAATGACAGTTTATTTGAAGACATAGAATCCGATATTCAAGATGTGCCTAAGCATGCAATTTTTATTACTTATCGGGCCCTGGGCTGCTATTATGTAGGCAAGTATGAAGAGGCTGCCAAGCTGATCAATAATCTGCTAAATGAAGTAAGTTTAAAGAAATATCCTTTTGTGCAAATGGAAGTGAAAGCCATTCTTGCTCTTCAATATTGTATGCTGCGCGATTTTGAATTATTCAATCAATTAACAAGCAGTATTCAGCGCCAGATAAGATTGTTTGGAAAAGATGAATGCGAGAACGTGTTGGTGTTTTTGAAGATTCTGAAGATTGCCACCAGCGAAGCCAAAAAGGAAAAAGCGAAAAAAATCTCTTCGGTGGTGCCTAAGTTTAAGGCTATTGAAGTAAGCTACTTTGCCCCAACATGTTTCATACGAATGGATGAGCAATTTATTGAAAACCTAACCGCAATTGATGCTCCTGGTACCTAACCTGATCAGATGGTGAGGCTGCTAATGCTCTCTTGCGAAAGAGGCTTATTCAAATAGAGTTTTACGTTGTGATACTTTTTGGCCTTGTTAAAATCCTGCGGATTGATCGATGAAGTAAGCATCACGATTTTACATTTCTTCTTCACAATACTTCCAAATTTTTCGAACTCATCTAAGAATTGAAATCCATCCATAAGCGGCATATCAATGTCCAGAAAAATTAAGTCCGGTAAAACCTGATCAGCCACTTCCAATTTTTCGATATTTCTAAGAAATTCAATCGCACTTTTAGCGCCAGTATGGGTGTAGATGTGCTTGGTAATGGCGGCCGCTTCAATCATTTTTTGATTGATCAGATTGTCGATCTCATTGTCGTCAATTAACATGACGGTGCGGTACTTATGTTCTGCCATAATTTAATGTGTATATCTAAAAGTAATCTTAACTCCTTTGATTTGCAACACCGATTAGATTTCAAACTTAATTCCCTGTGCAAGCGGCAAGTTGTCTCCATAATTTATGGTATTGGTTTGCCTGCGCATATACACCTTCCAGGCATCAGAACCGGATTCGCGCCCGCCACCCGTTTCTTTTTCGCCACCAAAGGCACCCCCAATTTCAGCACCCGAAGTTCCAATGTTCACGTTTGCAATTCCACAGTCGGAACCGGCATGAGACAGAAATTGCTCCATTTCCTGCATTCGGGTAGTCATGATGGCGGAAGATAGACCTTGCTTCACTCCGTTTTGGAGGGCAATCGCTTCTTCAAGAGTCTTATATTTAATTAGGTAAAGAATCGGTGCAAAGGTTTCTTGTTGCACAATTTCAAAACTATTTTTTACTTCAGCAATGGCAGGTTTTACATAACAACCCGATTCATATCCTTTTCCTTTCAATACGCCACCGTTTACCACAAAAGAACCCCCTTCCTCTTTCACTTTTTTCAATGCGTTCCGATAAGACTTAACAGCGAGCGTGTCGATGAGCGGTCCTACATGATTTTGTTCGTCAAGCGGATTACCAATGTTCAATTGCCCGTATGCTTTTTTCAATTGAGTTTTAACTTCGTCATATAATGATTCATGAATGATCAACCTGCGTGTGGTTGTGCAACGTTGCCCTGCTGTGCCCACTGCACCAAACAGGGCACCACGAATAGACATTTCAAGATTTGCGTTTTCCGAAATGATGATCGCATTATTACCACCCAATTCAAGAAGTGCCCGACCTAATCGCTCGGCAACGGTTTTACCAACCGCTTTGCCCATGCGCACGCTTCCCGTTGCGGATACCAATGGAATATTCTCATGAGCTGACATCTGTTGCCCAATTTTATAATCGCCATTTACAATGCACGATACACCTTCGGGTACATTATTTTTTTTGAATACTTCGTTGATAATGTTTTGACAAGCAATACTACAGAGCGGAGTTTTTTCGGAAGGCTTCCAAATAATAGTGTCACCGCATACCCAGGCAAGTGCTGCATTCCACGACCAAACGGCAACCGGAAAATTAAAAGCAGAGATAACTCCAACAACACCGAGTGGATGGTATTGATCATACATTCTATGCTTTGGACGTTCGGAGTGCATGGTTAATCCCTGTAGTTGTCGTGATAGACCCACTGCAAAATCGCAGATGTCAATCATTTCCTGTACTTCCCCTAAACCCTCCTGATACGATTTTCCCATTTCATAAGAAACGAGTTTGCCCAGTGGCTCTTTATATTTTCGCAATGCTAACCCAACTTGACGAACCACTTCGCCTCGTTTTGGTGCGGGTACTAATCGCCATTCAAGAAATGCTTGGTGAGATTGTTTTACGACTTTTTCAAACGTTGCTTCATCGGTTGCCTGAACCTTTCCAATCAACTTTCCATCAACGGGTGAGAATGAAGAAAGTGCCACTCCCTTTGTTCGTAGCCATTTTTGACCTGTTGAAGTTCCTGAATTAGTTTTTTTTAACCCCAGTTTTGATAGGGCTTCTGAAATGCCAAAGTTTTTCATTTATCGTTAATTCTGGTAGAATGCAAAACTACCTAAATTACCAGTCCATCCCAATGGTTAGCTTCTCGCCATTCGCCATCACGCCCTCAATAAGCACACCGCCTTTTTTCATTTCCATAGCGCGATTAAGATCACTCACATTGTCAATGGACACTTTATCGATATGAGTAATAATAAAGTTTTCCTGAATGCCTGATTTTTTCCATTTGCCGAATGATAATTTCTTTATCAGAACACCACCATCCAAACTAAGCTCATTTAATTTTGAGTATGGGACTTCATCAAGGGTTGCTCCTTCAAGTTCATAGCTTACAGGTTTCTTTTGTATTTCGGCAGAGCCTTCAAAGTTTTTAAGTACTGCGGCCACTTCCTTATTCTCATGATCTCTGATAAATTTTACTTGCACGGCTTGACCAGGCCTTTTCCGCGCCACCCATTCTTGTAATTCAGAGACACCACTAACGGGATGATTATCAATGGCCGTAATCACATCACCGCTTTCCATGCCCGATGCTTCAGCTGCACTCCCTTTATTTACAAATCGCACAAGAACTCCTTGCACAACATCCAGGTTTAGATTTTCGGCAATGGCTGCATTTACGTCAATAATTTGTACACCTAATAATCCACGTTGCACTTGTCCAAACTCCAGTAGATCATCCATTACTTTCTTTACCAAACTTACCGGTATGGCAAAAGAATATCCGTTATAATTTCCAGTGGCTGTAGCGATGGCAGAATTTATACCGATCAACTCCCCACGCATGTTCACTAACGCACCGCCACTGTTGCCAGGATTAACTGCAGCATCGGTTTGAATAAAGGATTCTACGTTTAGGTTATTTCTATCAGAAAGAATTCTGATGTTACGTGCTTTGGCGCTTACAATACCAGCTGTTACTGTTGAGTTGAGATCGAATGGATTGCCGATTGCCAACACCCACTCCCCGGTGATAATCGCATCACTGTCTCCATACTTGACAAAAGGGAGATTTTTTGCTTTGATTTTTAATAGCGCCAGATCGGTGCTGGGATCCTGACCTATTAACTTGGCATAGAAGCGTTGATTATTATTAAGTACTACTTCTATTGAATTGGCATCTTCAATTACATGATGGTTGGTAACAATGAAACCATCATCGGAAAGAATAACTCCCGAGCCGGATGAACGGGCATGGGGATTTAGATAACTATCTAACGCATTAAGGCTAAATTTACCACCTCCATAAACCGTACTGATGTGAACTACGGCCGGAGTTACCAAACCAGCGGCAGCTTCGAAATTTATTTCGCGATTCCTATGCGAAGAATCTGATGAGTACTTGGTGAGTCTTAAATTCTGTCTTTCTTCAATTGAGTTGTAATTGACACCCACATCATAAAAACGAAGGGTAAAGATTGATCCAACTACAGCTCCAATAAATGCAGCACAAACCACCAGCAGAATTAATAACGAACGCTTCATAACCATCTCTTTGAGGAAAGTTAAGGCTTATCCTTTAAAGGAAAAAAACAGTTGACAAAAATTACAATTGACAATGTGTGGTCTTTTGTCAATTGAACTTTGCCAACTGTCAATTTGCTTAGTTCTGGGTAGCTAAAGCATCTGTTAATTTACCTTAATGGTTTGCTTCAACACTTTCTTTTCATCTTTTGGAATGCTCAATTCCAAAATGCCATTGTTATACTTCGCATTGATTTTGGATGCATCGGTATTTTCTGGTAAAGTGAACGAACGGCTGAAAGAACCATAGCTGGTTTCAATGGAATGATAATTTTTTTCTTTCTTTTCATTGGTGAACTTACGCTCCCCACTTACGGTCAGATAATTATCATTCAATTCGATTTTAAAGTCGTCTTTGTTAAGACCGGGGGCAGCTACATGAACTTCATAGGCTTGTGGGGTTTCAACAATATCCACTTTAGGCACAAACTGGCTTCCGCCTGAGCGGGTTACTGACTCGTTAAAAAAACGGTCGATCAAAGAACTGAATGGAGTTGACACGAAGTCATTTGGGTTATAACGCACGATACTCATAGTTTTATTTTTTTAAGGTTAAACATGTTTGTTTTTAATCCATTCACTCTTCAGGGAAAAGTGTGCCGATGGATTTTAGCCCTTAAAAAAAAGACTTTATGTCTTAATTAGCCATATTTAATGCTAATTATGTGACATAAAGTCTTGAAATATCACTAAATCCTTGCCTGATAGGTATATAGTTGGAAATATCGGCCTTTCCTTTCTATCAACTCTTCATGCTTTCCACGCTCAGCAATTTCACCATTTTCAATAACCAAAATCTGGTTCGCCTGGCGGATCGTGCTCAGGCGGTGAGCAATTACAAATGTCGTTCGGCCTTGCATCAAACTCCTCAAACTTTCCTGAATATAACTTTCACTTTCTGTGTCCAAGTTTGAAGTAGCTTCGTCTAAAATAAGAATGCGCGGGTTTGCTAAGATGGCACGCGCAATCGCAATGCGTTGACGCTGCCCACCTGATAATTTTACACCACGCTCACCAATTACGGTATCTAATCCTTTTTCAAACCGATCGGTAAATTCATTCACAAAAGCGCCTTTCACCGCTTGCATTAGTTCTTCCTGCGTGGCATGTGGTCGTGGGAATAAAATATTCTCACGAATAGTACCTTCAAAAAGAAAATCATCTTGCAACACAACACCCAGTTGGCTGCGATAACTATTAAGCGATACTTTAGTAAGATCAATTCCATCCACGGTTATTGTTCCGCTATCAGGATTTAAAAAAGTGGCTGCTAATCCCGCTATGGTTGTTTTACCCGATCCGGATGTGCCGACCAATGCCGTTACCGATCCCACTTCTGAAATAAAGTTTATATTTTTTAATACAGGCTTGCCTTCTTCATACGCGAATGAAACATCTTTAAAAACAATTTCGCCTTTAATGTCATCCAGTTTTATGGTGCGATGCGTGCCATCATCTTCAATGGCCATGTTCATAATTTCTTCGGTGCGATCCAATCCAGCGAAAGCTTCGGTTAATTGAGACCCGATGTTACTCATCTGAACAATCGGAAACGTGACAAAGCCAAGGAATAACACAAATGAAATAAGATCGCCCATGGTCATAGAGTCTTGAATCACATAATAACCACCAAGCCCCATAATGCCTACGGTAGCAAGGCCTATCAGGAAAGTAGCCGAGCTGGTAAGTAAACTGGTAGAGGTTAAACTCTTCTTTACATTCAGATAAAGTTTTTCTACCCCGCGCTCAAAGGTTTTGATTTCTTGCTCTTCAGCATTGAACCCCTTGATGACGCGCACTCCATTGAGCGTTTCCGTTAAGCGACCGGTAACTTCTGCATTCAATTCTCCACGCTCGCGAAACACGGGACGAATGAAACTAAATGCTTTAAAGGAAATGAAACCAAAGATGGCCATGGGCACAAGCACCAATAACGTCATCATGGGGCTAATTTTGATCAACATAAAAAGACAGATTACCGCACTTAAGGTTCCACCTACCAATTGAAGCAGACCCGTTCCAACTAAATTACGCACACCTTCCACATCCGTCATGATGCGCGATACTAACGCACCCGATTTTGTATTATCGAAAAAGCGCGTGGGCAAGCGGAGGATTTGTTTCTGCACCCGAACGCGTAAAATAGAAATCAAGTGTTGTGCCTCAACGCTCAGGATTTTTGTAAGCATATAGGACGTAATTGCTTGCACCACGATGGATAAAAAGATGGCGCCAAGAATTATTTTGAGCATATATAAATCCTTGTTGCCCATTACATCGTCAATAATGTACTTGGTAGCCCAGGGAATGACCAACGATGCCACGCGGCTGATGACAATTAATATAAGACCGATGAAGATTAGCTTTCTGCGCGGCCAGATAATGGTTTTAAAAACTTCGCGTAGTGTGATTTTTGATTTTTTAGTTTCAGGCATGTAAAGGAGGTGTGGTTAGTAACTGACTTTAGGACGGATTAGTAACCACTTTATTTTAGTAATAAGTTCAGATTCAGGATTACATAAAAAAAGGCCTGCTTTTAGCAGACCTTTTAGCTCTCCCTCTTGGACTTGAACCAAGGACCCTCTGATTAACAGTCAGATGCTCTAACCAGCTGAGCTAAGGGAGAATATCGATTCCCAACTGAATTGGGAGTGCAATATTAAGGCTTTGAGCCCGAAATATCCAAATCACACTAAAAATAATCTGCCTCAGTAGTAAAACCCTTGCACATATGGTTCCGTTCACTAACTTTGAATTACAAAGTACTTTTTATGAGCCAAAATCCAGATTATCAGAAAGACATTGAATCGATCCGTCAGTTAATGGAGCGATCGGTGAAGTTCGTCTCCCTCAGCGGACTTTCAGGAATTTTAGCCGGGTGTTATGCCTTGATAGGAGCAGCCGTTGCATACACAATGGTTCAATTTCCATTGTCGCCAATTGCATACCGACAAGAATCTCTACAGGATGATTCTATCCTTATGAAATTACTTGTGATAGCTCTGATTGTGTTGGTTGCTTCTTTAGGTACCGGTTATTTTTTAGCTGCCAACAAAGCCACAAAATTAGGAGCTAAGATCTGGGATTCGGCCAGCAAAAAATTGTTCATCAATCTGATCGTGCCTTTAGCAACAGGCGGCATCTTCATTCTCTTTCTTTTGTATTATGGACACTACGGGGTAGCAGCTCCGGCATGTTTAATTTTTTATGGATTGGCTTTAATAAATGCCAGTCCAAATTTGTTTGATGAATTTAGGTATTTAGGATATTCAGAAATTGTACTTGGACTTATCTCAGCGGCTTTGCCCGGATACGGATTGGTTTTTTGGTCGATTGGGTTTGGAGTACTTCACATTATTTATGGCGCGTTGATGTTTAAGAAGTACGATCGATGAAAAATCCATTTGAAAATTTGGATAAGGTGATGGAGCATCGCGTTCGCCTGCAGATTATTTCTGTGCTGGTGGCTAACGATTCATTTGACTTTAATGCATTGAAAGAATTACTGGATGTCACGGATGGCAATCTGGCTACTCACTTGAAAGCATTGGAGCGTGAAAAGTATATCTCTATCAGTAAATCTTTTATTGAACGAAAACCAAACACCCGCTATAAAGTAACGGAGCGTGGACGTACCGCATTTAAGAAACACCTTGATGCGTTAGAAGAATTAATCAAGCAACAGCGCAAGTAAAAAATTTAACCATCAACTTTTAAATACAAAGTACTTTCAATAAACTAAAATATAAACACATGGAAACAACTCCCAACCTCTTCGAACGATTCAATCAATGGATAACCGAATCCATTATGGTGAAACTATTTTCTATCGGTTTCTTAATTCTCATCTTACTCATTCCGGCTTCGTGGATTGAAAGCTTGATTCAGGAGCGACAAGGACGTGCGCAGGAGGTGATTAATGAAGTCTCCGAAAAATGGTCGGGTGACCAAACATTATCAGGCCCGGTGCTTATGATTCCGTTCACCAAAATTGAAACGATAAAACGGTGGAATGACGGAAAGCAAATTGAAGAACTAAAAGAGACAGTTCACAAAGCTTATTTTTTACCAGAGACTTATAATGTGAAAAGTAATGTGAAACCTCAAGTGCTACACCGTGGTATTTTTGACGTTGCTGTGTATGAAAGTAACATTGCTATGAATGCTACTTTTACTTCGCCTGATTTTTCATCGTGGAATATTCCCGATGAGCAAGTGCATTGGAAAGACGCTATGCTGATTAATGGAATTACCGACCTGCGGGGAATTAGTGAAAATCCTGTAATCCAAAATGGAAGTAAAAAATTATTGTCTGAACCCGCGAGCGATATTGGGTTAAACATCAACCAACAACCTTATGTATCAAAGGAATACGATGGTGAAATGGCTGCTCGTCCTCGTACAAATCTTGTAAGTGGAATTGTAACTCCACTCGGCTGGGCTTCGCGTGCTGATATTGTTCCAGACTATGCGATTACGTTAAGTTTAAAAGGCAGTGAAAGTCTTTACTTTGTGCCAACAGGGAAATCTACGGAAGTGTCATCGACAGGGGCGTGGCCTTCACCAAGTTTTGAAGGTAAACTTTTGCCTTCCGATCGCACCGTTAATGATGAAGGTTTTTCAGCAACCTGGAAAGTGCTTTCTTTTAATCGCCCTTTCTCACAAAAGTGGATTAACCAAGAACAATCGTTGAGTGGATCAGAATTTGGTTTACGTCTTTTAATTCCTGCCGATCAATATCAAAAGAGTACGCGCACAGCAAAATATGGTGTGCTGATAATCATTTTAGCTTTCACTGCTTTGTTTTTAGTTGAGATTACTACAAAAATCCGAATCCATCCTTTTCAATATATACTAGTTGGAGTGGCGTTGATTATCTATTACACGTTGTTGCTATCGCTTAGCGAACAAGTAGGGTATAACATTGCTTACGCGATTGCGTCTCTTGCTACTATTTTACTGGTGAGTATGTATTCGGCAAGTTTTCTCAAACAGAAATCAATTATCTTCTTATTCACTTTCCTGATGACTAGTTTTTATGCGTTCATTTTTGTGATTATACAGGCTCAGGATTTTTCATTGTTGATTGGAAGTATTGGTTTATTCCTGATTGTTGGATTGCTGATGTACTTCTCGCGCAACATTAAGTGGTATGGAGAACAAGTAGTTGATAATAGCATAAATTGACAGTTGACAAGGTGAAAATTGACAATGATTTTGAATTGATTTGGGAGAACGTTGTCAATTGTGATTTGGCAATTGTTAATTAGTAACCTTTAAATCAATAATCAGGCGTCTTGATCACTGTGAGTGGTCGGGACGCCTTTTTTTATTTATCTTTCTATCATGATCCGAATACTCTTCTTAGTGTGTTTACCATTCGTTGGCTTAAGTCAGCATCTGGTTACTCCATCAAATCATATTGTTAATAATCGCTGGCAAGCGCGATGGATTGGCCCGGCAGAAGGGGGGCATCAATACGGAGTTTATCATTTCAGAAAATCGTTTGATTTAAAATCAAAGCCACATGAGTTTGTAATTCATCTCTCGGCTGATAATCGTTATCGTTTTTTTGTAAATGGAACCTATGTAACCGATGGTCCACAGATAAGTGATGCGCGCCATTGGCGGTTTGAATCGTTGAATATTGCGCCATTATTGAATGAAGGAAAAAATGTGCTCGCGGTTCAGGTCGTAAATTTTGCGGAAGCAGCTCCGGTTTACTTGATGGGAAAACGAGCCGCCTTGATTATGCAAGGCGATGATTCCCTTTCGTCAGTTGTTAATACAGATAAAAGTTGGAAATATTTGGTTGATGAATCGATCTCCCCCTTGGTTTTCAAACCGGGCAATCCTGATTTGTTTTATCAATACTACGCGGCTGGCCCATTGGAAAAAGTGAACGCCTCAAAGTTTCCTTGGGATTGGGAAACAACAGATTATAATGATACAGGTTGGAAAGCTGCAAGTGCTTCTGAAACAGGAGCGCCCTTTGGAGTAGTTGGCTTTGGCGATGCAACTTGGGAGCTAATGCCAAGATCAATTCCATTGATGGAGCGAACCTATCAAATGAGCGGAACAATCAGGAGGAGTTCGGGCTTGACTAAGCAACCAACTACATTTCCGATTACAATACCGGCAGCAACAACTTGTTCAATACTCATAGATCAAAAAATATTGACTTCTGCTTTTCCTGAGCTAACCATTTCCGGAGGAAAGGAAAGTCAGGTAAAAGTTATCTATGCGGAAGCATTGTATGAGGATATCAAGAAAAAAGGAAATCGGGATTCGATACAAGGTAAATCGATTCATGGAGTGTATGATATTTTTTTACCGGATGGAAGCAAGAACAGGACTTTCACAACACTAACCTATCGCAACTTCCGATATGTGCAATTGGATATTACTACGAAAAGCGAAGCTCTGACTCTTGAAAATTTTGGAAGTTGGTTTACTGCCTATCCTTTTGAAAAGAAGTCTTCTTTTTCATCGAATGATCCCGCGCTATCAAAAGTGTTTGATATTGGTTGGCATACGGCACGCCTTTGCGCTTACGAAACCTATATGGATTGTCCTTATTGGGAGCGCCTGCAATATGTTGGCGACACGCGCATTCAAGCGTTGGTTTCTTATTATGTATCGGGTGATGATCGGTTAGCAAGAAACGCGCTTGAACAATTTCATGGATCGCTTACCTATGATGGCTTAACCTATAGCCGCTATCCCTCCGAACTGCCACAATACATTCCTAATTATTCATTGGTATGGGTAACGATGGTGCACGATTATTTCATGTATCGCAACGACCCTGAATTTGTGAAATCATTCCTTCCGGGAATGCAACGTGTGTTGGATCATTTTGAGCAATACATGACCTCTGATAACATGATGACTGAGCAACCGTATTGGGATTTCTTTGATCATTCATTCCCCACTCATAAAATAATAGAGGAAAGTTTCTTCAAACGACTTACTACCAATTCGCTTTTCTATGCGTACACACTCAGCCTCGCAGCCGAAATGTATGGCTACTACAATCAGCCGGAGCTTGCGCAGAAATACTCGCTGCGGAGTCAGCAACTAAAAGCAGGCGTGAAGAAGCAATGTTGGGATGCCAACCGGCAATTGTATGCCGACACACCGGATAAAAAACATTTTAGCATGCATAGTAATATTATGGCAGTGTTGTGTGGCATTGTTCCTAAAGAAGAGCAACATGATTTTGTAAAGCGAATTGTGGAAACAAAGAACTTAACACCTACAACCTTGTACTTCGATTTTTATCTAGGTCGTGCCATGAACCAAGCACAGTCTGGAGATTTATACATGACATTGCTGGATAAATGGAAAGACTTATTAACACTAGGACTATCGACTTTCCCGGAAGGAGTAGACCGCAGTGAATGCCATGCATGGAGTGCGAGTCCTGATTTTGAAATGCTGGCCACCTTTGCGGGAATACAACCACAAACTCCCGGATTCAAAAAAGTGCTGATTCGTCCTCAACTACAAAAACTTGAACGTGTAAAAGGAAACATTCCACATTGGGCTGGCGACCTAGCTGTTGATTTCAAAAAGAATGGAAATCAATTAACAGGAACAGTGATTCTACCGGCTTTAATTACCGGTAGGTTGGAGTGGAACGGAAAAGTGGTAGAATTAAAATCGGGTGAGAATAAAGTTTTGGTTGACTAATTAATTATAGAGGGTATGGTTTGCCATAATGGACATTAGTTTAAGATTTCATTTAATTGACGTTCTCTTATTTTCACGGAGTCAAGGGTGGGATATCTTTCTATTATTATGTCGCCAGCATTTTTTGTGCTTATTGTCAAGCAGTAATACTTCTTTTCATCTTGTTTAATTCCTACGACATCGCTTCCTGCCAATGAGTAAGCTTTTTCATTAAACTTAAGCCAACCTATCAGGTAATAGGTTATAAATTCAGATTGGTTGATTTTCTCTACTACTTGTCGGATCGGGAAGAAGGAAAATAGTAAAAGAGCAACTAAATAGATTATGCCCATTGATATAAAATTGGTCTCTACATGATTCTTCGTGTTTTCGAAGAATCGGTAAATAAAGAGAAATAGGCCAGCGAGCATAATTAGTGCAAGCATTAAATTTTTCATTCTACCATTCCGTAAAAGGTTATAGTCCCAGGTTCTTTTCATGATTTGCAATGGTCTAATGTCCAAAGTCTAGCTGATTAAGAAAATATTTTCTGGCACTTTATCTCAAACAATTTTCGGATAACAAATACTTACTCCTTCTCCAAAAAAGGATATCTATAATCAGTTGCTGGAACAAAAGTTTCCTTAATTGTTCGCATAGAAACCCAACGCATTAAGTTTGCTTTGGCTCCAGCCTTATCATTGGTACCCGATCCACGTGCACCACCAAAAGGTTGTTGCCCCACTACGGCACCGGTTGGTTTATCATTGATGTAAAAGTTACCCGCTGCGTTTACTAATTTTTTGGTTGCCAGTTCAACCGCATAGCGATCTTTGGAAAGGATAGATCCCGTAAGGGCATATGGCGAAGTGCTATCGACAAGCTCCAATGTTTGTTCAAAGTTTTCAGAGTGATACACATACACAGTGAGCACAGGGCCAAAAATTTCTTCACACATGGTAATGGAAGATGCATCTTTGGTTACAATAACAGTGGGTTCAATAAAATATCCTTTCGATTTATCGTACTTGCCTCCAGCAATAATCTCATTCATTGGATTTTGCTTTGCCTTTTCAATGTATCCGGTAATTGAGTCGAACGCCTTTTCATCAATCACAGCATTGATAAAGTTTCCTAAATCTTCGGTAGGTCCCATCTTAAAACTTTTCAAGTCTTCGATCAAATATTTTTTTACATCCTCCCAAAGATTGGAAGGAATGTAGCATCGCGAAGCAGCAGAACATTTTTGTCCCTGGTATTCGAAGGCACCCCGTGCCATGGCGGTGGAAACTTCTTTTGCATTGGCACTCTTATGCACCATGATAAAATCCTTTCCACCGGTTTCGCCTACAATGCGCGGATAGGTTCTGAACTTATGGATGTTGTTTCCGATAGTCTTCCAGATGTTTTGAAATACGCCCGTGCTTCCTGTAAAGTGAATACCTGCAAAATCGCGGTGATTAAAAATCACATCGCCTGCATCGGGCCCGCTTACATATACCAGGTTGATTACGCCATCGGGTAAGCCCGCTTCTTTCAGCACCTGCATGATTACATTCGCTGCATAGATTTGTGTGTTGGCTGGTTTCCAAACTACGGTGTTGCCCATCATGGCCGCACTGGTAGGCAAGTTGCCCGCAATGGCAGTAAAGTTGAACGGGGTTAATGCAAATACAAATCCTTCCAACGGCCGGTACTCAAGTCGATTCCAAACGCCCGGTGATGAAATAGGTTGTTCACTATAAATCTCACCCATGAAATGAACATTGAACCGGATAAAGTCAATCAACTCGCAAGCCGAATCAATCTCTGCCTGAAAAGCATTTTTAGATTGACCCAACATGGTGGCCGCATTTATTTTGCTTCTATATGGACCCGCTAACAGATCAGCCGCTTTTAAAAAGATACTCGCTCTGTTTTCCCAACTCAGGTTAGCCCATAATTCTTTGGCAGCTAATGCAGCATTGATAGCTTGCTCTACATGACTTTTATCGCCTTCGTGATAATGTGCCAAAATGTGTTTGTGATCGTGCGGGGGAGAAAGTGTTTTTTTATTTTCTGAGCGAACTTCTTCAGCACCGATGTACATGGGAATATCCAACACCGTTGCCCGTGCCTCTGCTAATGCTTTTTTTATTGCTACCCGTTCTTTGCTTCCGGGTGCGTATGATAAAATGGGTTCGTTTATTGGGGTGGGAATTTTGAAGAATCCGGTTGACATAGTGTTGAAGATTAATTTTAAATAAAAAGTGAATTTGAGTTATTAAATTGATGCTGCTATAAATAGATTTACTTCATGAAACCTTGTGTCTCAGTGTCGTTGTGGTTCAATTTTAACTATTTTCTAAACCATGAAGACGCAAAGGCACCAAGAATGCACGAAGCGATGACATCAGTCGCAAAATTACTTTATTCTGACGGGTTTTAAAGGATATTCAACAACTCTTTCAAGTCGTGAATCTCATACTCCGTTTTTTCCTGATGCGCGATTTTATTTGGATTATAATATACCGTATCCAACGAGGCATTTCGCGCACCGCCTATATCAGTCAGTAAATTATCGCCAATCATCAGCGTATCGTGCGTACTAAAACCACTTTCTGCCAAAGCAAAATCAAAAATTTCTTTCGAGGGTTTTTTAAAACCTGCTCGTGCAGACGTAACAACACTTTTAAAATACGGAGTGATGCCGGAAGATTCCATTTTTACAGATTGGATTTCATCAAACCCATTGGTAACAATCACCATCGGATACTTTGGATGCAGGTAGTCTAATATTTCCTTTGCATTTGGCATCAGCGCGCCTTTCTTTGGTGACTGATCGATGTACTTATTGGAAAAATTAAGTGAGAACTCATAATTATCAATTCCAAACTCAAGCATAATTTTATGGAACCGATCGTTACGAATTACATCGCGGTGAATTTGCCCCAGATCATATTGTGTCCATAGATTGGTATTCACAGAAACGAATGTCTTCATAAAATCCGAAAAAGAAGGAACGCCCAACTCTTCTAGTTTATGTTGTATAAAAAGTTCTTGAAGTGTTTCCGATGAATTTGTTTCGTAATCCCAAAGTGTGTGATCGAGGTCAAAGAGAATATGGCGGTATGATTTCATGAATGTTGATTGATGGGCTTTATCTTAAGTTTGTTGAGCGACAATTCGCGGTTGCTATACATAGTTTGAAAAACTTGCTGATCCTTTTGAAGGATTGCATCGCGACTCAGAAATTGAAATATCTGACGGGTGATGTCGAACACTTCTTCTTTGAGTTGATAAAAAACCCATTGATTTATTTTGCGTGAGGTGAGAATGCCTGAATTTTTCAGGTACAACAAATGACGGGAAGTTTTGGTTTGAGTAAACTCAAGAATGTGTTCCAGATCGCTGATACACATTTCACCGTTGGTCAAAATCAGGTTTAATATCCGTAGCCGGGATGTATCCGAACACGCTAGAAAAATTTGCGCCCCTAAATCAATATTAAAATGTTTTAATCGCATAAAACAAGGTCTCTGTCGTGATCATTGTGTAGTTGCGAAGATAAGAAAAACCATTGGTGGAGGATGTGCGTGTGCATTAGGGTAAAATCCCTTGAATCTCTATCTTTGAAAACTTAATGATTGCAATGTGAGATTAATTGGCTTTGTTCTGTGTGTTTTCGTTGCTTTTCTTGGCTCTGTTTCGATGAGCCAGGCGCAAACGCGAAGGATTATTCAGCTTTCGGGTTTTGTGAGCGACAGTGTAAATGTGTTGCCTGGAGTTCACGTATATGTGCCTAAAGCAGGACGAGGAACCAGTACCAGTCCCGCTGGTTTTTTTTCGATGCCTGTACTGGAAGGTGATAGTATTGTAATTAGCTCAATTGGTTATAATCGTCAGCACTATATTGTGCCTAAAGGAGCCAACGATAATTTAACTATCATCGTTGAGATGGTTTCGGATGTAACCTACTTGCGCGAGGTACAGATTATGCCATTCCCTACAGAAGAGGTTTTCAAAGAAGCGGTGCTGGCACTTAATATTCCGTTTGATAATGGAATTGATCAGAAAAATCTGAATGCCGAGCTGATGGCCTTGATGTTGAAGACTACACCGATGGATGGCGCTGCCAATTACAGATACTACATGGATCAGTGGTCGACCTCAGCCGCTGATAAATTTCAACCGCGCACGAATCCATTCCTGAATCCATTTAATTGGGCACGATTTATTCGCGATTTGAAACAGAATAAAAAGTAGATTCTAAAAATTTATTATTATTGCAGCCTCGAAATTGAAACAACGGTTTTAGTTTTGAATGATAGAATTTTTTCGAGATGTAGCGACTTCCTACGTTGCACTTCGGAAGTCAGGCGGCCTGGTTTACCGGGTAAAGTTTGAGACAGTAAATTTATTAACGAGATGTAGCGTCCCGCTTTTGGCGGGATTAGCGCATCACAAGTTAAAGGATAAAGTATTTTCGAGATGTAGCGCAGCCCGGTTAGCGCATCACGTTAGGGACGTGGAGGCCGGAGGTTCGAATCCTCTCATCTCGACTTGACAGGACAAATTGGAATTTTTTCCGTTTGTCCTGTTTTTATTTGCCTCTAACTCACTGTTCATCATGTAAATAAAACGTACTGCCTCATTGACACGGGTGGTTCGAAGTACGAATCCGTCAAAAGTCAATTTTTCGGGGTACATCGAACCAATCACCTCCCGCTTCTTTTCGATGTCTCCGGTTTCATAGATGTAGTCTAACTTTAACAGATTCTCCAATCCACGATTTAATAACTGGTCAATACTGACTTGACCATCATCACACGCGCTGAGTTTAACCTCCAGCTTTTCAAGTTTACTGGAATACTCCGATTTCATCTCCCTGAAATCTTCAGGGTCGAGTTGTTTTGAAGAAAGCAAATCCCTGATGTAGGACAACTTTTCTTCTAAGTCTTTGATTTGCGCCAGCACTTGTTTCCTATCATTCTGTAAATGATTTGTCTGATCATTCCATGCTTCGGCCAAAGTTATCTTGTAGACTTCCGCCATCTCAGGTCGCGGAATATACTTCTTCAATTCATACTCAAAAAGATTATTTACATAATCAGCTTTGAATCTACAGGTGCAACCATCAAAACAATGATAATATGAATAGTATTTGTAGCGCCCCTTTGAAGCACTCCCAGTCAGTAGTTTACCGCAATGTGGGCAAATGAGAAAGCCGCGCAGCGGCATTGTAGCATTCGAAGCCACCTTTAGCCGATACTGTCCTCTCTTTCTGCCATCCAAAACGTCTTGCACTTGATAGTACAACGCCTCAGTAATAATAGGCTCGTGCTGCCCCGTGACAAACCTGCTTTCTTCGTCTTTGTATTTAGGGATAAATATTTTTCCACAGTAAACAGGATTCCTTATCACAAACCAGAAAAGGCTTTTGGTGCCTTTAAATCCCTTCTCTTTTACTCTCTTATAAACCTGCTCTGTGTTGTATATACCTTCAGCTATCTTTTCAAACGACCATCGAATAATATCTGCATCGGGGTATTTGGGGGCAATAAGTTTTCGGCCGCCTTCATCAGTTTTATTGATGTAACCAATAGGAGCCAATCCCATATATCGCCCTTCTTTTCGTGCTCTTCTCATACCATGAATCACGTTCAAAGCACGCCTGTCATTCTCCACTTCGGGCGCAGCTAAATAAAAAGCCAGCATCATTTTGTTTTCCGGAATAGATAGATCAAGTGGTTGTTCGATGGCTTGAGGTTCAACCCCGAGCTTTCTTAGGATATTAATCATTTGGTAGGCATCCCCCGCGTTTCGACTGAACCTATCCCACTTGAGGAACAGCACTAAATCGGTTTGACTTTTATGCTTCCGTAGATCCTGAAGATATTTCTGCCATTCAGGACGATTGAATGTTTTAGCGGAGTGGTCTTCAAAAATAACTTTCCGGATATTTACCTTGTTGATGTCACAATACCTGCGGAGAAGTTCTTCCTGGCTTCGCTGGGAATAGCCCTTGTCTGCTTGCTCATCTGTACTTACTCTGATGTATAGGTCCGCTGTTTTCATACAAAGAGGATTTAGGTTACCAAATTCTGACTATCCTTTGTTGTTTCCCGGCTTTAAATATTGGCTCACAACAATGCCGGCCATCTTCCGGAGAAATTTGAGAATTGAAGCGGCCTGTTCTACAGTCACATTCACACCTTTGGCTTTGAGCATTTCCACTACTCTTTCCGGCTTCAACTTCTCCATCTTGGTACCTCCTTAACTCTTCTGTGTTTGATCAAGGACACAGTAGCGGTACCATTTATAACGCTAATATAAAATATTATGTTTTGATAACATAATATTTAGCAAAACTTTCAATAGTTTAGCATGATAATTTTATCAACTGACCAGCACATGATGCCAAATGAAATAATTTATACTCGTATGATTGACAAAAAACTGGACTGAACAGGTATGACACGAACTTATAAGGTTACATACAAGACCTATTTTAATAAGCGTCTCAAAACGGTTTCTTTTCATGGTAAAGTCACTCATCCACTCTACGTTCAAGTGACATTCGACCGCAAATCTATATTCTTCAAGAGCTACTATTTTGAATTGTTTTCCAAATCCAGATACCTGCTATTTGCTGCGGGTAAGAAGAAAAGCCCTACTGTTGAGCACGTAGTTGCGATGGAAAATGAATTGATTGATTTTGTAATAGACAAAACCATCGATGATTTTTCCGTAGATCGTTTCAGAAAATCGTATTTGTACTACTGCCGAGATCTATCTGATATAGCAGAGGATGGGTTCCGCGATTACTTGCACACCTTCTTTAGTGATCAAGGAATGCCCGCACTGGCCACCGCGATCACAGATGGAAGCAAAGGAAAAATACTATTCGATATCGTTCAGGATTTAAAACTCGCACTGAAGCCGGATCTGTATGGCAAACTAATTGATAACTCATTTCATTATGCGCCTCCTTATATCCCCCTGTATGGGTTCATAGTCGAACAAAAGAAGTGGCCCTTGTTTAGTCTGACTGTAAAGGAATGGACAGATTTAAAAACAAAAATGATCTTTGAGCAATACATTGAACAGAAATATCCTAACCAGGATCCAAAGTCATTAGTCGAGCGAATCGAGATTTGGTTAAATTCTTTCAAGGGTTGACCGACAGCAGTCAATTTAAGTTCCTTCATTTTTTTAAGCAAAGTTCGGCCTTATTCCGGAACTCCGCCAAGAGACTTCAGCATAAACGGGCACCTGCCTACGGCCTGCCTTCCCATTTATTCCGATTCCTCTTGGCTTCTTCATGGTCCCACCCGCTATAGCGGTTCCGGAAAAGCCCGGTTTGGTTGAGCACAAAAATGATGTTCAACTAAAACAAATACAGCTATGTTAGACTACATCCATCTCTCGCAAACAACTCCCTGTGATGAACCTTGCGCACAGGTTGGAACGGACGACTATATGCTTAGCGCTCGCATTGAAGTCCGCGTGTACATTGATCAATTGAAACGCGAATTTGGCAATAACCCGGAAGGATCATTTTTCAAAGTTGTTCGTTGTCCGCACGACTTCGGAACATACCTCGATATCCGGTTCTACTATGACGATGAGAATCAACTCCATGTAAAATATATGATGGCGATTGAATCTGGTTGCCACAAATGGGACGATCATTCAAAAAAGGAATTAGTTGAGCGAAACTATACTGTCAAGGTTATTGACGAAGAGATTGGTTTCTCCTGCTAATGCAAGCGAAGGGGGTCTGGCCCCTTTTTTATTCGGGTATGGAGGGCCAAGAAAGTTTCATTTTTACAGTTGTAACCCTTAAATTAACGGAGGCTGTTTAGATAATTTTTAATAGCACTATCCTTTTTACCCGATTAACGAGGTGGTTAAGTAGCCCACAGTTGCCCTGCGGTTATTGCTATTAGCCAAAAATCATTCTATGAGAAATTATTTGCAAGATGCCTGGTCATGTTAGTAATCATGAGATTCGGAAATTATTGCTTTCCTATCCCAGAAGAGCTGTTAGAATTTTGTGCGATCAGTATTACAGCAGTCTTGTGCGAATTGCATTTAACCTAACCCATGATAAGGAGGCATCTAAAGATATTGTGCAAGAGACTTTCGCTTACATCTGGCAGAATGCTAAAGAACTTGGCAACTATCATGAACGATCCATTCAGCATTACCTGGTAAGGATTGTAAGAAACAAATCCATAACCTATTACAATGAAAATGTACAACTCAGTAAAAAGAAAATAAGATTCGTAAACGGCCATACGTACGACTTGGCGCAAGACTCAATAGAATCAAGGATCATCCAGATTGAGGTAACTCAGGAAATCTTCGGCATAATAGCACGTTTCCCCAAGAGAGAGCGCGAATGCCTGATGATGAAGATTGAAGAGGAATTGGACAATGAAGAAATCTCGGTCCGGCTTGGTGTGGGTATAAAGGCCGTAGAAAGGAGCCTGACAAGCGCTAAAAAGCGACTCCGTAGACGCTTACAGGTTAAATCCTAAAAATATTTTAGCCCAAACATAGGAAATCCGGTCTGATCTCAGAGTAAATAATATAGAAAGCCATCACTATGGACAGAGTAGCACTTATTTACAAAGTCCTGTCTGGGGAAGCCAGCTTGGACGAAAAACAGGAATTGGATGAATGGATCGCTAAAAGCGAAGCCAACCAGGAAGAGTTCGAGGATATCAAATTACTTTGGGAAAATTCGCCATTACCTTCGGACGCTGAGCAAGATGAAAATGGTTTTGAGAAAATCCGGCAACGAATTCAACAGCGGTCCCGAAGGAAAAAGCGAATTCGCTCTATCCTCTACGCTTGCATCGTTGTCACTCTTGCGGTTCTTCTCTTTCTGCTGTTCATGCAAACGTGGTTTAGAAATTCGGATGGAATTCAATTTAATGATACGGGAATGAACGAAGTAATTAAGATGCTTGAGGATAAATATCATATCCAAATTGAAGTGAATAACCCGCAATTGTTAAGGTGTCATTTTACTGCAACTCTTTACAAGATTCAAGACAAGCAAACAGCATTACGCTCAATTGAGCACTCACTGGATGTGGCGTTTATCGCCCAAAGCAAACGTAAGTACAACTTAGTTGGAAACGGGTGCTCAAGTTTATGAAGGACTAGACTAACGCAAAGGATATAAAGCATCGATATGATTAAAAATACCGGCTCATCCAACCGGTCTTACAGGCCATGCACCCAGGTGTCAGATATGAATTGCAGGAGTTGGAAAAACTCATTTCATCAGGAGATCAAACAATCCGTGATGAGAAGCAACACAATGCCCTGAAAGATGCTGTGGGGAACGAGATCGAAAGAATAAAGCAAACATTCGTACACGAAGTATTCAGTTTTGAAGATGAGCGCCACCTAGAGCGGTACATTCAATACCACCAACAAGCACTGATCCGGCTGATGGATAAAGCGGCATTGTTCATCCACACCGAAAGTCCAGCGGATGAGAAACGCAAAAAATTCTATGAAGTGTTCAATGCAGGATTGGAAGAACTCCTCCTTTTCGTTGAGCGACACTTTGCGAAATATTTTGATCAGGATGCCAAAGCGCCTGAAGGTTACATCGATATGGCCCGCAAGGATGCAAGAACCAATATCCGGAAAATTCAAAAAGCGTTTGGTGCAAAAGAAGCCGATCAACGCCTGGTTGATTTGCTCCTGCACATACTCAAGAAAGTTGCGGACAGCAAACCAGACCAGGGAATTACGTACCGGAAAGTGATGTACGCAAAGGAGGTGCAAAAAGAATTATTCCGGTTAATTGCAAGAGAAAGCGAAATTCAGGATTGGGATGATGAACTTCGGCAAGTCATGTACTACCTGAACTATAACTCTGTGAAGGTGCTCACCTACCATGCGCACTATATTTCTTTTCTTCTTGATCAATCAGAAACCCGCGCGGAAAAGATCGAGACGTTGTCTTTTGTTTTGAAGAAGATCAATCAATCGCAAGTGAAACCGGGAATACGGTATAACCAGAACGGCAGTCCGCTGAAGGATCAATTGAATATTTACATTACCGAAGAAATTGACTACCAGGAAAGACTGCAACAATTGAGCAATAGTTCACCTGACAGATCGCCAGACTCGTTCCTTCCAGGCTTCAAACTCAAGTTTGACGCTTCTGTTTCACAGTTGGCTTACCTGCTCAGGATTTTCATGGAAACAAAATTTATCATCAACAACAATTTAACTCAGGTACTTCACTTTCTTGTGAAGTATGTGACAACAAAACGTTCCGAGGCCATATCTTATGGAAGCTTCAGGTCAAAATTTTATACCGTTGAATCTGGCACAAGGGAGTCCGTGAGAAACATGCTCGTTTCAATGATTCAATATATCGACAGGGCTTAGAGGATTGATTTTCTTCGTTTGTTCAAGTTGTACGAGTTTAGCCAGCGCGCATCTTTACGCCATTGCTCAAAGCACAAGTTGTATTTCTCTTCGATCCCGCTAGCCAGGGTATCAAAGGTTTTTTTAATTTCATCAAACTTTGCCGCGAGTAGCTTTAATTCTTCTATCTTTTGCATATAGAAGGATTGATTGAGTTGCTGATGTACAACCAGATCATTTCTGTCATTAAGGTACGTAACAAGGTGCTGCATTCGTTCGATTAGTTTAGGCAACTTTTCGTGATCGATCATGTTGGTAAAGGGTGTTTGATGTACCCCAACGAAACAAACAGGGACCGGACTACTTCCTTAACCTAAACGTATGAAGAAATTTCTATCGGATGCCTCCGAACTATCCGGCCCTGAATGGTTGCTATGGGTTATAACAATTACAAAGTGACGGTGGCGCGGTCAATACATAGTCTACATTTCGAATTTCTTTGAAAAAATTCAGAGATACTCAACCACAAAAAAAGTGGATAAGTAGTGTTGAACCGGATTACAAAAAATTTAGCTGAACAACTTCTCAAGAATTCTTGTTTGAACAAACGGAAGATTCTCTTCGTAGAAAGTAGCCGCCCGGATATTTGTGAGTTTCCCCTCGTCTTCAGGGATTTCAATAAAAAATTCGTCTCGCACAACCCACTTTATCCGAATGTAGAAGTTGCTCCAATTAGAAATAACCTCATGCGAAAGCCCCTCATCGATCAAGGATTGTATGAAGCTTTTTTCAACAACGCCCACCCCCTTTACCCGAATGGTTCGTGAGCCGGGTTGATTTGCCTTCAGATACAGTATATCACCAACCTTAAGTAACGAAACCGCTTCATATAAGTCCTTAGCGCTTGCATCGTTCCAGCCAATAATAAATCTTCCTTCCTCGAAAAAACTTTCCTTCATCTCATCTCCATTCCAATTGGATCCTGCTCCATAAATAGCCATAGTCGTTCATAGTTAATGTCATACATCTAATTTGGATTGGCAAAATACCAGACAACAAATAACAAAAGGCCAGCGATGAACAATATAAAGCTTACGAGTTTAAGAATTCTTTCACCCAGAGGAGTGAGTACAGAACTTGTAAATGACCGGAAAGTTTCAATGCCGCTTTGATTTCTACGGTAGAACTTCCGCCTGCCTACAAAGATGTATATCGCGATAGACAAGGACAGGCAGACAATGCCGAGTATAATTATCGTGTTCATATCTTGAATTTAATTTTTCCGGTGCATATCAGAACTAATAAAATCCACTATCTACCTGAAAACTGGGTTATTTCAGATTTACTATATTTCATATCTGCTCAGAGATCTATTGAGTCCCTATTAGGATATAAAACATTCTTTAGTTATATTTCGTATCTGTTTAGAGACCTAATAAGTCCCTATGAAGATATGAAATACACAAACCCAGCAAATATTCAAACGAAAACGCTGCTTACCCAAGGGTCGGTACTCCTGCGGCATTTTAATGACACTGGCCGGCCGGCATTTACCCTTCAGGAAGCTGCTGAAGTGCTTAAAAACTCAACCAGAGAGGCAACCAAAAAACTGCTTAGCGGCATGATTAAACGCGGGCTCCTGCTAAGACTCAAGGAAGGAGTCTATTGGATTATTCCGTATGACCAAGACCCCAATACCTATTTTCCGAACACGCACCTGGTGGTGAAATATCTTACCGGAAGTGTCGGGTATTATATCGGCTATTACAGCGCGCTGGAACTTCACAGCCTTATCACGCAGCCTTCGTTCAGGGAACAGATCGTGGTGAACAGGCAGGTCAAGCCGTCATCCATAAAAATAAAAGGACACAAGTTTCAGTTTATATACCATAACCGTAACCATTACTTCGGAGCATCCGAACTGTGGGTTGATAGTTTCAACAAAGCCACCTGTTCCGATCTTGAAAAGACTTTCATCGATTGCCTTTATAAACCTGACTATGCAGGTGGTATTAGTGAAATTGCCAAGGCGCTCTATAAGTCGCGGGAAAAAATTGATTACCAAAAGCTTCTAAATTATTGTGAACGATTTAAGGCTCAGTCGGTAATCAAACGGCTCGGATTCCTGCTGGAGTTACTTAAAATTAACAATCCTATATCGGGTAAACTCCATGCTATGATTACGCCCTCCTATATTCTGCTGGAACCTTCGTACGAGAAAAAAGGAAAGATGAACGGCACCTGGTACGTGCGGCAAAACATGGAACTTGCTGATATTTTATCACCCATATTTAGTTGAAATGATAAAGCCAAAAGAGTTGAGCGCGGCAGCAGCCAAATACAAACTAAAGGATACCCAAGTGGAAAAGGACTACGTTCTTTCGTGGATTCTTTACGGTATCTCAAAGAATGAATTACTTTTCAAGAGCCTTGTGTTTAAGGGTGGCACCGTACTGAAGAAAATTTACTTTGAAGACTACAGGTTCTCGGAAGACCTTGACTTCACCCTTATAGATGAAAAAATTACCAATCAGGAATTGCTCAAAGAATTCGAAAAGATATATGCGTTCGTTAAACAGGAGGCCAATATTTCGCTGAAATTGAAAGAGCATGACGAGCACGAAAGCGGAAGTCTTGTGTTTTACGTAAATTATGTAGGGCCGCTTCAGGCAAATATTGACAGCCGCGATATCAAGATCGATATTACACGCGGAGAAATACTGGAATTTGAAATTGAAACAAAGCCGTTGATTATCACTTATTCTGACTTGCCCCCTGACTCATTCGTGCTACGGTGCTACTCGCTTCCAGAAGTGCTGGTAGAAAAAATGGCCGCCTTGATGGGGCGTACAGAGCCAAGAGATATTTACGATTTCTGGTACCTGACGGAACAGGATGGACTTAAACCAAAAGACTATCGAGGAGAGTTTGAACGAAAGGCCGCCAATAAAAAGCATAACCCCGCACAGTTGGAAGAAAAAGTTTTGGCCAAGGAAAAGAACTTTAAAAAAGACTGGGAAAGGAAATTGGAAAATCAAATGGACGAGCTGCCGAAATTTGATGATGTATTTAGAGAATCGAAAAGAAATTTTAAGTTTTAGCGTATGAAAACCTCCCTTACCCATCTTTCCGAAAACAAGCAATACGAGATCAGGCGCATTGTGGACATTATCCAGGAGGTAGTGAGCCCTGAGAAAATCATTTTGTTCGGCAGCCACGCAAAAGGCACGCAGGTGGAGCACCGCTATCAAACCAAAGATGGTATCATCCACGAGTACATCAGCGACTATGATTTTTTGGTAGTGACTAAGGACAATCCGGAAAAGACTTATGTACAGGAAAGCAAGATCATGGACAGGGTGGATCATTTCAACCCACCTGTAAACCTGGAGATACACGAGATTGACTACATTAACGAGGGGCTTGGCTGGGGGCAATATTTTTTTGCTGATATAGTGAAGGAGGGGATTATTCTTTATGATTCTGGTCGCATAAACTTCATTGAACCGCGTGTCTTGACTGCTCAAGAGGCCAAGGAAATATCACAACTATATTTTCAAAAGTGGTTCAAACGGGCGAACGGATTCATTAGCGGAATTGATGGCTATATCTCGAAGGAAGAATACAATGTGTGTGCATTTATACTTCATCAGGCAGCTGAATCTTACTACTACACAACCCTATTGGTTTTCACGGGTTACAAACCTAAGACCCACAATCTTGGGAAATTGAAAAAACAGACAAAGAATATTTCAGAAGAACTGTTCCTTCTCTTTCCCGAGAGTAACAAGTCTGAAAAGCATCTATTTGATCTTTTGAAAAGAGGATATGTCGATGCACGCTACAAAGATGACTATGTTATATCGAAGGCTGAGGTTCTCGCCCTAGTTGAAAGAATGGAAAAAATGAAAACGATTGTACAGAGAGTTTGCTCTCAAAAGATCGACTCAATAGAAATAGCATGAGCTACTTTTTTTGATAAAGAAATCTGCCTTTTATTTTCGCAGATATCCTTTTCAATACCTTATCATCGACTAAGTTTTTCAATACTGCTGATGTTGCCGAACTTGGGATCCTAACATTGAATCGCTCTTTGCAATACTTGACAATGTCATTGACTGACCTTGGGGAATTCAGAAATGATGATTTGGTAATCTCATGGATATGCTTTGTGGTTTCTGGAGATTTCTTTCGAGTTGGGGCGTCAAAATTTGAATTTACCCGCACTTGGTGATCAGTTCGCAGTAATTCAAATGGTTGCTTTCCTAAAGCTTTCGCGATAGCAGTAAGTATGGCAAGAGTGGTCGTGTTCTTAGCATTTTCAACTCTTTGTACTTGGTTCTGTTCTATGTTTGCAATGTCAGCAAGATGTTTTTGAGACCACCCAAGTCTTTCCCGGAATTCTCGAACTTTTATGCCTACCGCCTTTTCAAATTCTATGTCGCGTTTTTTCACGAAGTGAATCTGCGGCTCATAGTTGGTAAGGTTTACGTCAAATTCGTTGCTAATTACATTTTAAGATATAACTTTGTATTTGCCTCACCGTAAGGCCACCATCTCATTTACTGATGCCTGAGAAACAGAAGAAAATGGGATATGGGACAAACCTTCAAGATATTCACCGCATTAAGTGCGGGTGCTCCCTGCTTATTGGCGTACCCGGGCATTTTCTCAGGCCTCAGTAATGACGGTAAGCAAAGCCCCGCACTTATTTCTACTCCTTCCGGTTCAACACTCGCCTTGCGAGGGTGTTTTCGTATATTTGTTGCGCAACTCCTGTTAAGAAGTATTTATAAGGAGCCCATATGGTCCATGCCTGGTTTAGCCTTCCAGCGCATGGACTTTTGTTTTCACCCAACTTTTGCCAAGTCGTGAACCCGTATCACAACCATATGGATACGGAACTGGTGGACCTGTTCAAGTTGGGCGACCAACGGGCGTTTGAAGTGATCTATCACCGGTATGCCAAAGACCTCTACCGCTATGCGCGCAAAAACATACAAGCAAAAGAAGACTGTGAAGAAATGGTGCACGATGTTTTTGAATCGCTCCTGACAAGAAGAGAGTCGCTAAACATCATCTCGCTCAGGCACTATCTGTTTAACTCTATCCGGTACATGATCATCCGCTCTTTCAGCCACCGCGATGTAAAACGAAAATTTACAGAACACTACACCGCATTTGAAACAGAGTACGACATGCTGGAAGGCGAACAGAGTCATGACCCCGAAACGGTGCATGCAAGACTTCTTCAAAACCTTGATGGCCTCCCTGAACGATGCCAGGAAGCCATCAGGTTGCGCATCACGGAAAACTTATCAAACGGGGAGATTGCCAGCCGCATGAACATCAACAAACGAACTGCCGAACTCTACATATTCAGGGCCTTCAGCCACCTGCGTGCCTCGTACGATAAGATTTACAAACCGGCAGAATAAGTCGTTCTCCCTCCAATTAGCCTTTATAACGGTATTTTTTTAGCCCTCGCCAGAATACGTAAAGGCGCAGATACCGTCACTTTTTAATGTAAAGAGGCAAACCCTTTGCTTAAATTAGTAGATACGTTATAAAACCACGGTTGCCCATGCAAAAATCAGATTTTGACCAATTAATGGAGCGTTATGTTACGGGGCAAGTCTCCGAACAGGAACGAAAAAAAATAGAAGCCTGGCTCGAAGTGATGAAGACCGAAGATAACACCGACCTGGAATTGAGTGACGAGGACGAAGCCCGGATATTCCAAAAACTCACCAGCAACCAGACCACGGTTGATGATGTGGTGGCCTTGCGCCCCAAGAGAAAAGCGCGCCTTGACCGCTGGATGTTGCGGATTGCGGCATCGCTGGTGATTGTTTCACTCGTATCATACACCGCGTGGTACTTCACAGCATCACCTGAAAACCAACTCGAAGTGGTATCCAAAAATGGCATTGAAAAAATCATTCTTAATGACGGGTCACTGGTGTGGATGCATGGTGAAAGTAAAGTGATGTACTACGAGAAGCAAAATGATGGAGCGCGTTATACCACGTTTGAAGGCGAGGCGCTGTTTGAAGTAGTGAAAGATGCCAATCATCCGTTCATTGTTCAGTGTGGCGATGTAAAAGTAAAAGTACTGGGCACGAGTTTTAGCATCAAAACAAACCCTGAGTATGTGGAGTTAACCGTACTCACCGGAAAAGTAAACCTCTCCTCCCCGGCAAACACAGAAGGAATTGATGTATTACCGCAGGAAAAAGTGATCTACAAAAGCAATGGAGAGTTTGAAAAACTTTCACCAAACCAGGAAGAGATTGCCACGATCACCGAGAACACAGACTACAACATGCAATTCACAAACAACAGGATGGATGATGTGATCAAGCGGATAGAAAGCAAGTTCAATGTATCCGTAAAACTATCTGACAAGAACATACGCGACTGCCAGATTACTGCGGACTTCACCGATCAATCGCTGGAAAAATCATTGCAGTTGATTACCGAGGTGCTGGATGTAACCTACTCCATCAAAGATAATACCGTAACGATTACCGGTACGGGATGTAAGTAAGAACCTAAACCTGATTAACTATGAAACTCAGTCTCCCCCCACTTTTCGATTCCACCTAAAATAAAACAGGAGTGATTCGACCACTCCTGCTTATTGACCTCTGCTGTGACACAACCCTTTGCCGGGGTTGATGCGAGGTTGCTTTGTCTTATTTCAGTTAACGAAACCAGAACAAAACAATGAAAGTTATGAAAAAAAGTTTTACCGCAAAACTTTGGAAGGTTATGAAAATATGCGCGGTGCAGGGAATAATAGCCATCACCCTATGCGGAGTTACAATAGCCCACACAAACTACGCACAACTCTTGGACACGGAAGTATCCATCAGCATTACCGATTTGCCTTTTGAAAAAGCCTTGCATGAAATTGAAGCTATTGCGAAAGTAAAATTCGCTTATAGCATCAGCCAGTTGCAGGATGAACCGAACGTGTCGCTCAAAATTGACAAGCGCACACTACGCGAAGCGTTGGATGAGTTGCTGGCACCGCGCAAAATATCGTACAAGGTGCATGAGAAGGAAGCGGCCATTACGCTAAAGAAGGCTAACGGTGAGGGCAACAAAGGACAGTCCTCAATTGATGAAGGTACGAATGGCAATAGAGAGCATCGTGCGCTGATTCAAATAACCGGCACGGTAACCGAAGCATCTACCCAGGCTCCGATGGCGGGTGTGAACGTGCTCGTAAAAGGAACATTGAATGGAACAACAACCGATGCCACAGGAAAATACAGCCTGGGTGCCGAAGATAATGACATCCTTGTTTTTTCATTCATTGGGTATGCATCCATCGAGGTACCCATAAGTGGACGAAGCGTCATCGATATAAGGCTGCAGGAGGATGTTACGAGTTTGAATGAAGTGGTGGTGAACGCAGGATATTATGCAACAACTCGGCTAACCCAAACCGGTAGTATTAGCCGGGTAAGTCAGGAGGAAATCAATCGCCAACCGGTGACAAATCCACTTCAGGCCATGCAAGGCAGGATGGCTGGTGTATATATACAGCAATTTTCAGGTTTGGCAGGAAGTGGCTTTGAGGTGCGGGTTCGTGGAAGGAATGGTATTGAAAGCGGTAATGAACCACTTTATATTATCGATGGGGTTCCCTATAGTTCTGGTTCGCTCTCGTCAACCACTACTTCGGGTGGTATTCATGGATCATTTGGTATTAGTCCACTTAATTCGTTAAACCCCAATGACATTGAGAGCATCGAAGTGCTCAAAGACGCTGATGCCACGGCCATTTACGGGTCGCGCGGTGCAAACGGGGTTGTTCTGATCACTACCAAAAAAGGAAACTCCGGGAAAACGCGACTAGACATAAACTTTAATACCGGCATTAGCCAGATTGCCCGGAAAATGGATCTGTTGAATACAGAGGAATATCTCGCCATTCGGAGAGAGGCATTTCAGAACGATAATCTTGCACCTTACGATTGGGATTATGACGTAAATGGCACCTGGAACCAGAACCGATATACCGACTGGCAAGAAGAGCTAATAGGTGGAACAGCCCGTAATGCCAGTACGCAGGCTTCATTGTCGGGTGGTAATGCTTCAACCCAGTTCGTCATTAGTGGAAGTTATCACAAACAAACCACGGTATTTCCGGGGGACTTCGGATACTCCAAGGGCTCCGCTCACATGTCCGTCAGTCACCGGTCGAGTGATAACAAACTCAATGCGTCATTTTCCACCAGCTACGTGGCAGATAAAAATAACCTACTCAACAATGACTTCACATCCTTAGCAATCACATTGGCTCCAAATTCACCTGCGTTGTACGATACACAAGGGAATCTTAATTGGGAGAATTCTACTTGGACAAATCCGCTCGCAGCATTGGAGAACAAGTACAAAGCCAACTCCAATAATTTGCTGAGCAATGCAGTTGTTAGTTACAAAATTTTGGAAGGTCTTGAGATTAAATCTAGTATGGGGTTTAATACCGTGCAATTCAGAGATCGGAACATGTTTCCCTCAAAGGCGACCAATCCGGCCTTTGGCCTTACGCCAGCGATTTCACGACTTCAGATCAACACACAAGAGGTTAAATCATGGATAGCGGAGCCGCAATTGCTCTACAGTCGCGCCATTTCCAAGGGCAAACTTTCTTCCATCATTGGTACAACCTTTCAGGAACAGATATCGGAGCAGACTGTACAAGTAGGGGTCGGCTTCAGTTCAGATGCCCTAATTGAAAATATTGCAGCCGCTTCGTTCAAAACAATTTCGCAATACAACTACAGACAATATCGCTACAGTGCGTTATTCGGTCGGGTAAATTTCGAATGGGATGGCAAATATTTTATCAACCTGACGGGACGCAGAGACGGCTCAAGTCGTTTCGGCCCTGGCAAGCAATTTGCAAACTTTGGTGCAGTGGGCCTCGGTTGGGTCTTTACACAGGAAGGGTTTCTATTAGGAAAAGTTCCAATCCTCAGTTTCGGAAAACTTCGTTCCAGCTACGGCACTACAGGTAATGACCAAATTGGTGACTATGAGTATCTGGACAGTTATGCTACTGGAGGCACCTATCAGGGAGTTACCAGTCTTGGTCCCGTTAGGCTCTTCAATCCTGATTTTATGTGGGAGGTAAACCGGAAGTTCGAGGTGGCTTTGGAGTTAGGTTTCAAAGAAGACAAGTTGGTGGTCAACGCAGCTTACTTCAACAATCGTTCATCCAATCAATTACTCGGCTATACTTTGCCGGCAACTACCGGATTTGCTTCCATACGAAGTAACCTACCGGCCACAGTACAAAATACAGGGATCGAAATTGACTTGTCGTCTATCAATATTAAAAGACAACGATTCGAATGGAGGACTTCCTTCAACATGACCTTTCCAAAAAACAAACTGGTTGAATTCCCTGATCTTCAAAGTTCTACTTATCGAAACAGCTATGCCATTGGCGAGCCTTTGAACATCAGCAAGCGGTATCACTATACCGGAATTGATCCTGTCAACGGATTGTTTCAATTCGAGGATACCAATGGTGATGGCGGGATCAATTCGCTTGACAGGCAAACAATAATGCCTATTGGTCAAACGATGTATGGCGGCCTGAATAACAGCTTCTCATATAAGGGACTGAAGTTGGATATTTTTATTCAATTCGTTCGGCAAACGGCTCCTGGCTTTTTTGCCAACTCTGACATTCCAGTTGGAAGCGGTCGTAACCAGCCTGTCGAGGTATTAAGCCACTGGAGAACTGATGCCACTAATTATACATTTCAACGATACACCGCTGGGTACGATGACGCAGCCGCAACAGCATTCTACAACTATAGCCTGAGCAATGCAACCATTGTAGATGCATCTTTTATCAGGCTGAAAAATGTTTCGCTGTCCTACACATTGCCACAGGCCTGGACACAGGATACAAAGATAAATTTCTATATCCAGGGTCAGAACATATGGACGATGACGAGCTATATCGGACCTGATCCGGAAAATTACGGACGTGCTGTGCTACCTCCTTTGAGAACGCTGATCGCGGGTATTCAATTAACATTCTAATCTTGATGAGTATGAAAGACAAGAAGAAAAAAATACGACTTAATGTAAAGGTTTCCAGAATAATGCTGATCCTAATGATCGGCTCGGTGGTGGCTTGTGAAGACTTCATTGAAGTCGACCCTCCAAAAACCGGCCTGGTGAGTGAAACTGTTTTTACAAGTGATGCAACTGCAAATGCGGCCATGTCTGCGGTGTATGTTCGATTGACCGGTAGTTTCCTTGGTGCTGGAACGTCAAGTATAATTGTACTTAATGGATTTGCCTCAGATGAACTCGTGCCTGCTGCCGCAACAAACGAACAAATACGTGAATTTTATAACAACAACTTAACTCCTATAAATCCGAACCTATCAGCCATTTGGTCAGTTGCATACAATCTCATTTATCAGAGCAACGCTATTATCGCGGGATTAAATGATGCATCAGGTGTGAATGAATCTCTTAAAAATCAATTGGAGGGTGAGGCCCTTTTTATCAGGGCATACACACACTTTCATCTTGCCAATCTTTTCGGTGACATACCATATATCACAACAACAGATTACAGAGAGAATGCTAAGGTTTCGCGTATGCTGCGGACATCCGTTTTGGGCAGAGTGGTACAAGACCTCGAAAATTCGAAACAAAAGCTTTCAGAAAACTACACGTACTCAAAAAATGAACGGGTACGTGTAAACAAATGGGTTGCATCTGCATTCTTGGCACGCGTATATCTTTATATCGGAGATTGGGATAAAGCAGAAGCGGAATCAAATATAGTAATCAGTAACACTGCTTTGTTTGAATTGGCTGCAAATCTAGATGATGTTTTTTTGAAGAACAGCCGCGAAGCTATCTGGCAATGGATGCCTTCCAATTCGGGTCAGAATGCAGTGGAAGGCAGTTACTTTATATTAACCGGTGCCCCAAACATTGCTTCACTTTCTCTGGACCTTGTCAGTCATTTTGAAACTGGTGACAAAAGAAAAGAACGGTGGATGGGAAGTTTTTCAGACGGTGTGAACACCTGGTATTTTCCATTCAAGTATAAACAGAAAGTTCCAACATCGGCATCAGTTGAGTATTCGGTAGTGATGCGACTGGCAGAGTTGTACTTGGTGCGATCAGAGGCAAGAGCAAACATGAATAATCTCACTGGAGCTATTAATGATCTCGATAAACTTCGATTGAGAGCTGAACTGCCGCTGATTTCAGACACTTTCCCTGGCATCAATAAAGAGGAGCTTCTAATCATGATAGAACGTGAACGCAGATCAGAGCTATTTACCGAGAATCATCGCTGGTACGATCTGATCCGAACAGGACAGGCAGATGTGGTAATGACTGCTATTAAAGCTGGTTGGCAAGCGACAGACATTTTATTCCCTTTGCCGGAATCTGAACTGCTTATTAATCCACTGTTGCAACCACAGAACCCAGGATACTGAGCTAGCACATATTTTCTTTATCACATTAATAGAACAACATCATGTTTTACAGATATTTCTTTGCCTTAATTTTTTTGATGATCGTGGCTTTTGTATGTTCAACAAGAGCTCAAGCACAGACTCCTGACTATCCCGTTGAAGGGCAAATGTGCCCTGCCTTTTCTTTACAAAAGGTGGAGTATTACAAAAAGAAAAGCGCCTCATTGACAGACTTCCGTGGCAAGTGGCTCATCCTTTACTTTTGGGCAGATGGTTGCCCGGCTGCTGTACAGGGTTTTAAGAGGATGAACGAAATACAGTCAACATTTTCTGATCGTCTTCAGGTTATGCTTATCGCGAACAATGATGAGCGAAATAAAAATACGCGGGAACTTTATGAAAAATTCAGAAAGCAGTACAACTATAGACTATCCATTGCTTATGATGAGAGCCTGTTCAAAAGATTCGTTGGAAAAGCTGCGATACCACATGTTGTTATTCTTAGACCAGATGGTATTGTACATGCGGTCACCTTTGTCGACATCTCTTTCTCACAATCTATTGCTGATCTGCTTGCCGGAGAGCAGGTCGAATTTCAACCTAAGTCTAATGCATACAATGCGCAGATAAAGCCATTTTTCTATAGAAACAAACCACTTCGGATTGATGGGAATGGTGGAAAGTCTACCGATTTTCTTTACCGCTCGCTTTTGTCAAAAGCTGATACGAACTATCATTATTCACTTACTCGGACATTGCGAGAGCAAATTTCCAATGGGCAATTCCAGGTGATGGGTGCTTCACTACTCGACCTATATAAGTACGCATACCTGGGAACAATACGCTGGAGTATGGGAGATTCATTATACCATTTGCTGTCGCCAAAGGTTGAAGTGGAAATCCAATCCTTAAATTCGATTGATAGTTGTAGAATATTCGGGAAGGGATGCTATGATTATAGTCTGATAGTGCCAAAAGAAAAAGCAACGCAGGATTTTGTAATGCAATTCATGCAGAAGGATTTAATGAATTACTTTGGGTACGAGGCAACTGTAGAAGTCCGCGAAATGCCATATTGGAAGCTTGTCGTAAGTGACCCGAAAAAACTAAAATATGCGAATGATGTAAAAGACTCCGTGTATCTTGATCACGCCACGCTAAAGATTTTTAGCGGTAAGCCTAGACACTTATTAGGTACCATTGATGTTTACAACGCAACGGACGCTTTATTGGACTCAACGGGTATAACGCGAAATATTCGTGTTGATATCGATGGTGATCTATCCAACCTGGAGCATGTTCGTAAGGAAATCCGAAAAAATGGATTGAATCTGGTGAGAGATCTCCTTCCGATGAAAGTCCTTGTCTTGCGAGACATGCCTCACTAAGGAAGCAAATCAGGAAAGGAAGAACGAACTTCCTTTCCATGATTCATCCATTGAACTAAGGCCTGAACAACGATTGACACGACATAGTTTGATCGTCAAACAGGTGGATCTCCTTTCCCTGGTTTGCACCCGTGCGAACTTTGCACGTGGTGGATCCGGAGGTGACACAATTGTCGTCCTGAACAATAGTGTCACACGGTGTGCTTACCTGGATGCGGTAAGAGGTTGCAAAAGCATCTTCTGCGGTTACCGCAGTAGCAAACACACCAACACCTGCTCCCAAGAAGGCAAGCAGAGTGAGAAAAAGACGGAATCTTTTCATAACATTTAGAATTAAGTTTACCTACTTTTTAAAGGGTTTCGGTTTTCCCTTGCACGGTTGCAACCATGGCTATACTGATCAGTGTATCTTAGAGTGACTCCACGTTCGCCATTAACCTCAACCCGTATTTGATCACATGGCGATCATAAAGTGCAACAATCATATTCTGCAAAACAATAAAATCTTTTGGCTTCTTTCCCTGGAAAGAAGGTAAGTAGAAACTGTAAGCATAACCCGGCTTTTGCAAATCGTAAACATCGATTGTTGCGGCCTCCAGAAAATCTTTTGCCTTATCATTTCTCGCTCGGATATTGGAATGAACAAATAAGTAACCGTTATAAACAGAAGCATTTTGATTAACGTAATTGGAGGGACTTGCCAGCATGATGCTATTGTCCGAAGCAACCTTGTAGGGCTTGATGCGCACGCGATCAATTGGATCAATTGTCTTCAACTTAACGATGATATCCATATTGTTATTCAACAACAAATAATCGTTCCTGAACCGATACAAGTAAACAATATAGTCGGGATCACGACTGCGCAAGAGTTGTCCATCAGTACAAAAAATTCCGTCAATTTGCTTTTCAAGATAGGTATCAAAAACAGTGACATGTGGAGATTCGTTTCTCAAAATACCAAGAACATTCTCCTGTGCTTTCCCGATGGCGAGGAAGGCAAAGCTATTTGCCAACACAGGTATCGCTGTTCTGAAAAACACACTATCATACATAAACCGTTCAGCGTTCCATTCGCCAATTCTTCCTCTGAAGATTACGGGTATGCTGCCATCTATGATGTAGAAAAGGGAATCTTCAATCTTTAGGCGTGCAGTTGCACTTAGCTTCTCAGAGTCTTCTAAATGAAGTTCGACTGAGATCGTATCAGTAAATGCCGTATCGATTTGAAGAAGATGTAAAGGAGCAGTGTAATTACCCAACAATATTCTTTTACCACTAATACCCGCCAGGTAGTATGAGTTAAATCGTATGTGTTGAATTTTTGATGGTTCCGTTATTACTGGCATTATCGTCCTATCAAACGAATGGATATAAAGGTCGCGTTCACGCGAATGAAGGAATAAGCCACCTACGAGTAGGAGTCCTATCACAAAGCAAATAGCGATACTGAAATAGTATATCCTTTTCATACGGATTGCTTTTGAATAACTGAGTGACGTTTACTATCTAGTTCAAGCAACACACCAGTTAGTGCGATCAGGCTGAATACAATGTTAAATATGAGATGGTCTTTCCACCCAAGGCTTTGCAAAACTCCTCCGCAGGCACAGGGTATTTCTTCACTGAATTGAAGGATAACAACGATGTACGCAGTAAATATCACCATCAGAGTAAATGCTCCCAGTAGACCAAAAAAACGGGCACGTGGTATAGCGATCAAAAATGATAGCAATATCTCTGCTGTCGGTATAATAATAGACACCGGATCACTAATTGAGTAAAGTACTGGAGACTTACTGATCACGATACGAAACCTTTCAATGTCCACCAGTTTTGTTCCAGCTGCATAAAGAAACAAGAGGATAAACAGGAAGGCGATAATTTCGACAAGAAATTTCTTTATGATTATATGCTTTGAATTCATGAGTTAAAGGTAAATTCTGTCCCAAAGAAAATCCATTGACCATTGTTCAGACTTGCAGCAACATAGGTTTAGAAGTGTGCTTAACAATTGTTAAGATCATATTTTATGCCTTTTTATCCTGCTGAATGACTGGGGTGCAATACCTAAATACGAGGCAATGTGCTCCTGGGTAACATGTTGCTCTACGTGGGGATAAATACGGATCAACTTCTCATATCGCTCGATCGCGGTGAGGTGTTGCATGTCGCGTGTTCGCTCACGGCTGTGCTCATAGTATTGATTCATAATCACACGGTAAATGAAGTGTGCTTCTGGGAAAGTCTGAAACAACTGAAGAACGCTATTATGGGTGACACAAAACAATTCCGAGTGGTTGCGAAGTTGTATAAATTCCTGGGACGGAACTTGTTCAAAGAAACTTCTGGCCGATACCATGATCTCACCTGTGCGCCAAAACCATTCTACCTGCTTTTTGCCTTTTATAAATGTGTACGACATGGCAAACCCATCGTCAAGGAAGTAGGCACATTCAGCAACTTTTGTCGCCTCCAGTAGCATAAAGTAATTAGGAAGTGAAAGAGGCGTAATTACCTTTTCAACAGCTTGTCTGAAAGAGGTACTCACGGGATGAATAGAGGATAAAACGGAGAATAGCTTTTCTGTCTTCATGAGGTTGGGATCTATAATAGTGCCGTTTCATTTGGTATTATCCTCTACTGCTATACTCCGAAATCCGGTGAGTTTTCCTATGCCCGACCATGAAAAATTTGCTAAAATGAAAAACGTCAGCATAAGGTATTAGTATGTGAATAATTTTTTCTCTCTGATAATGAAAGAGTTACCGGGGGTACCAGTACCCTTGTGACTGTTTTTGAAGCGGATTGCAACCCTCCTTTGTGCCATCATCATTTAACAATGATTTATGGCTGCAACAATTATCACCCCTGAGGACTTACAGGCATTCAAGCAGGAACTTTTGGAGGACCTCAGAAAACTAATTTCGGAACGAAATACCGTACCCGCGCAACAGTGGTATAAGTCCCATGAAATCCGAAAACTTCTCGGCATCTCACAGGGCACACTTCAGCACCTGCGCACCACCGGAACTCTACCCTTTACCAAGATAGGTGGAGTCATTTTGTATGATTATCAGGACGTCCAAAAGATGATTCAAGACCATAAGCGTACGCGTGATTTTGTCTTCGAGAATCCAAAATCCCTTTGACATGGCTAAGCTGATTTTCACGATTCTTCAAAACGGATTTGGCAACATCGATACCGGCTTTGCAGTATCAGCAAGATGTATTTTTGTCCACAAAAATAATCTTGTTCCTCATTGTCATTCGGAAGAGAAAGCCTCGGAACTCGGCTTTCTTGAGCCAACAGATTTGCATACACGACCCAGCCAACCTTAACCCGCAAGTGTATGTCAAGGAAGAAAGCTACCGACCAGTCAAAGCTATACACCCACCCGGTCCGCACAAGGGTCACCGAGTCGGTCTACAACCGGTTGAATGCCTTTGTTGGCAATGGCGATTGCCACTCTATCGGTGAAGTTGCCCGCAGGGTGTTGTCGAGAGAAAAAATTCTCTATGTGCTTAAGGACGGCTCGATGGATGCTGCGATGGAAGAATTGATCGCGATCCGGAAGGAACTCAATGCTATCGGGACAAATATCAACCAGGTCACGCGCCACTTTCACAATGCTTCCACTTCCGACCAGCGGCTGTTCCATGCCCTGAAGGTGGCCGAGCAATACAACAAGGTTGGTGACAAGGTGGAACTGCTGCTCAACGAGATTTCATTACTGGCTAAAAAATGGTTGCAAAAGTGATCAGCGGGAAGAACATAAGGGGATTACTCAATTACAATGAGAACAAGGTGAGCGAAGGCGTTGCCCAATGCATAGCCGCCAGCAGATTTGGATGCGATCCACTGATGCTGACATTTTCAGATAAACTCAACCGTTTATGCAAGTTAACGGCATTGAATCCAAAGGTCCGCACCAATGCTATCCACATCTCCCTGAACTTTGATGTCACCGAAAAACTGACCAACGAACAGTTACACACCATTGCCTCCGACTATATGACTCGAATCGGATTTGGTGAACAACCTTATCTCGTTTACCGGCATTCTGATGCCGCCCATCCCCATGTACACATCATTACAACCAACGTGCAGAGTGATGGCAAGCGAATTGACATTCACAACATCGGGAGAAACCAATCGGAAAAAGCCAGAAAGGAAATAGAGGTTGCGTATGGATTAGTCCGTGCAGAAAGCCGGAAGAAGAAACGGGAAACTGAACCCGTTCAGATTGAAAAAGCTGTATATGGAAAATCAGAAACCAAACGCAGTATATCCAATGTGGTGCGCATGGTCACGCGTTCGTACAAATACACGTCACTGCCCGAGCTGAATGCAGTGCTAAGGCAATTCAATGTAGTGACGGATCGTGGCGAAGAGGGAAGCCAGATGCATAACAAGAAAGGACTTCTATACAGTCTTCTCGATGAAAAAGGTAAAAAGATTGGTGTACCTATCAAGGCAAGTTCAATTTATGGCAAACCAATTCTGGTCAATCTTGAGAAACAATTCAAGCTGAATGAAGCCCTGCGAAAGCCTTTCCGTGATGGCTTGAAGACCACTATTGATCAAGTTCTGAAAAAGCCGCTGTCAAAAGATGCGTTCGTTAAGGCGCTTGCCAATAAAGGCGTGTTCGTTCTGTTTCGCGAAAATGACGAAGGCCGAATTTATGGGATCACGTTCGTGGACAACAAGAATAAGGTTGTCTTCAATGGCAGCGATCTCGGCAAAGCGTACGGTGCCAAGGCAATTCTCGAAAAGTTAACCCAGGCTCCCGACACATCCTCGTCTGGTATTCAGCCACAGCCTCATCATGTAGAAGTACAACATACGGGTGAAGTTGACCTTCATATAAATGAACTTCTGAAAGACCTTGTGACAGCACAAGCATACGATTTCACATCACCGGAGGCCGCGATGAAAAAACGGAGGAAGAAAAGAAAGAGAAAGGGTCGTTCACTTTAAATAATTTCTTATGGCAAGTACAGGCGAGAACGAACAAGCTTTACGGAAGATCATCGACTTCATCAGGCTCCTGAGCATAGTCGTGCTCTTATTCCATTTCTATTTCTTTTGCTACCGGGCTTTTGAAGGTTGGGGACTCACATCGGAGTTCATCGACCGAATTATTTATGGACTCAGAAATACGGGAATATTCAGAAGTGTCTATCATGCCAAGTTGATTTCATTCGGATTACTTGCTGTTTCATTGATCGGGGCCAAGGGAAAGAAAGACGAAAAGATCAATGTGAGGACGGCTGTCCTTTACATTGTCACGGGATTGTTGATCTTCTTTCTTTGCCACTTCATACTCCTGACTCCCTTTGAAAGCATCGTTCTGGTAGGATTATATATCTGTCTTACTTTCCTGGGGTACCTGCTGATGCTTACCGGTGGCACGTGGTTGTCGCGCCTGATCAACGTCAATTTCAGGAAGGACATTTTCAACCGGATGAACGAGTCTTTCCCACAGGAAGAACGACTGCTTGAAAACGAATATTCCATCAACCTGCCAGCGGCCTATAATATCAGAGGTAAAAGAAGGATCAGTTGGATCAATGTGATCAACCCATTCCGCTCATTATTGGTAATCGGCACGCCCGGTGCCGGTAAATCGTATTTCGTTATCAGGCACATTATCACCCAGCACATTCGCAAGGCCTTTACCATGTTCATCTACGATTTCAAATACGATGACTTGTCAAGAATTGCCTACAACAACTTGCTTAAGAACGCCCGGAAGTATCCTGTACTGCCAAAGTTCTATGTTATCAATTTTGAAGATCTCTCACGTTCTCACCGGTGCAATCCGCTTGACCCGGCTACGATGGAGGACATAACTGATGCAACAGAATCTTCCCGAACGATCATGCTCGGGCTCAACCGCGACTGGATCAAAAAGCAGGGTGACTTCTTTGTAGAATCTCCTATCAACTTCGTGACCGCCATTATCTGGTTTTTAAGAAAGCACGATGAAGGCAGGTACTGTACGCTTCCACATGTCATCGAACTGATGCAACTCGATTACCCCAAACTGTTCAAACTCCTTAGAACCGAACCGGAAATTGAAGTGTTGATTAACCCATTTGAATCGGCTTTCCGAAATGAAGCGATGGAGCAGTTGGAAGGCCAAGTCGCCAGCGCGAAAATCGGCATGGCGAGGCTGTCATCTCCACAGCTTTACTATGTACTCTCTGGGAACGACTTCACACTTGATATTAATAACTCCAAAGAACCCAAGATCGTCTGCATGGGCAACAATCCGCAGAAGCAGCAAATATATGGTGCTGTGCTTTCGCTCTATATTTCACGGGTGATCAAGCTAGTGAACAAGAAGAGCCAGCAGAAGTGCAGCTTGATTTTCGATGAGTTTCCTACGATCTATTTCAATGGCATTGATGGTTTGATAGCCACGGCCCGTGCCAATAAAGTGGCGACTTGTTTGGCTGTGCAGGACTACAGTCAGTTGAAGAAGGATTACGGCCGTGATCAGGCCGAAGTGATCATGAACATTGTGGGGAATGTGATTAGTGGCCAAGTGGTGGGTGAAACTGCCAAACTTCTGTCAGAACGCTTTGGAAAGATCGTGCAGGAACGGGAGAGCATTTCCATAAACACTTCTGATACCTCGATCAGCCGATCAACCCAATTGGATTCCGCTATTCCTCCATCAAAGATTGCCACACTTTCATCGGGTGAGTTTGTAGGAACGGTAGCCGATGATCCCGATCAGAAAATCGACCTGAAAGTATTTCATGCCGAAATATTGAATGATCACGCGGCAATTCGGAAGGAGGAGGAAAATTACCAACCTATCCCTGCCATACGGAAGATCACCCCTTACGAAATACAGGAGAATTATTTCAGGATCAAGAAGGAGATCACCCAGATCGTAGAAGATAAACTCAATGTCAAATAGATGAAAACCGTATCGATATGGATATACTGACATACTCAAAACAACTTGAAAGCCGGATGAAGGAGCGGCTGGAGAACTTCAACCCAGATCAGGATGAGATTTTAAACACCGGTCACGCCCTGACCTTTATCCGTGAGATCATCGCTGAACTGAAGCAATTCGCGAGTACTTACAAGTTCACCGATGAGCCGGAGGAAATCAGATTTTTTAAGGAGATAAAACCTGTCTTCCTGAGCCAGTTCTTTTACTATAAAAAAGTATTCGCACTCAGGCTGTTTGACTCATTCAAAGATTTGAAGACAAGACAAGCGAATTACTACAAAATTCTTCAACAACTTGAGCGGTTCGTTCAGAAGAATCTTGAGTTCTATGAGTATTGCATCACCAACACCACGTATCTCGATAAGCATTATTTCACGCGCAACCGGCAAAACCACAAATCGATTGACAGGGACGAAAAGTTTTCAACGGGCTACGACACGAAGCTCGCTAAAATTCTCGCCAACGAGCTATTAAAAAAGTACATTCTTGATCAACTCAAAAAGTCACAAGTTGATCGTTCGACTGATACCTCTTCAACCCTGACGTGGACGGGTTCAAAAACCGACCTCATTGAATTGATTTATGCATTGCATAGTGTTGACGTTTTCAACAATGGAACGGCTAACATCAAAGTGATTGCCTCTGCATTTGAAGATGTGTTCAATATAAATCTTGGGGATTACTACAGAACATTTCAGGATATGCGCATCCGAAAGAGGAGTCAGACGCCATTTCTTGATATTCTTAAAGAAAAGTTTACGAATAGACTATATGCAGAATGAGGTACTAGCTCGATGAGTAGCATGCAAAGAAAGTGAGTTACATTGCACCTCAATCAAATATAACTTGCGCACAATCGACTGTGATATTGCGACATGTTATCATTCACCAATTTTTCTATTTCAACTACATAATCACTGTACGCCTTGTACGGTGATGCGGCTGAAACAACTTGCAGTTAAAATCGATAAAAGTAGAATCTTTCAGTTAAATCGACCTCTAAATGAGCATTTGGTAATTACAAAAGGAACGTACGGATTGTCGGAGTGAACTATTACCGGTTGACTTCCATCCTTGAAGCCAAATGCTAATACAATTTTGTTATTTGCTTGCTCACTATTCTTAAAGTTTTCATAATTGTCCTGGGAATAATTCAGAGGTTTACTTACTGCAAAAATCTCCTGTGTTTCTTCGAATTTGATGGTCAACCCTCTTCTATCTTTTCGGACTTCTGCACTACACTTGTAACTTGTGAATCTTCGAAGAAAAAGACCATAAGCTTCTGATGCAAGCGCAGCCGTATCGAAGATAATGTAGATCACAGGGGGCGATTTTTCATAATTCTCAGAAAGGAGAAATTCAATACTGACAGCAGTGTTGATTGCGGTCTCCATGTCAGTTCTAAAAAGTCTATTGATTTCTTCCTGTGGATTTGACGGAATACTACGCTTGACATCAGGGTCAATTTTTATTGTTGGGCCGTAGTAGAACTCTAAATCTCGATCTGTAATTTCTTCACGCTTTTTAAAGCCGTAATGGTATTTCGTGATTATGTGGCTATCAATTGCAACTGGCCTCCCGTTGACCATGTAGAAAGGACAAAAATTAAATTTCTTGTCTCGCGCCTGTACAGACGTGAATGAATAAAACAATGTCCCCTTTTGGTTTGGTAATGTCTTCCAATAAACCATCTGCATTACCATTGATTGCTGAAACTTGCCATACTTTTCGTACTTAACATTTTCGCTGTATTCATTGAATGCTGCATCAAGCCACTTTCGATCTGGATTTGCATAGATGTATGTGGTATATGAGTTATCCTCCTCGACAACAAATGATAGGCATACGTTATTGTGAACGTCATCTGGATCATTAGTGTTCCATGATTTCAAGTAGTCAAAAAATTGTTTCCCATAACCCTCATCTTTATAAACAGGACCGAAATGATTTTGCAAATCGTATTGCTGTTTGTATTGTGGCTCCGGAAAAAGATATCCATTTGTGACCCATTGATCTTCGTCCACTGCAAAATTTGGAGGTGGTTGAACTATTAATACGCTATATTCAAACACAATTTTTTCGATCATTACTTCCAATCCGAGAAGTAATATGGCAACTGAAAAATCAAGAAAAGTGGGAAGAGCAAAGAGGCTTACACAAATACCAAGACCAATAATTATACGTGAAGTCCATTTCGCAATGCTTTCAAATCTCTCATGGAGATAAATTTTGGGTAAAGGAAATTTCCATTCGACCCGAAACAACAAATTGGAATCTACGCTTAAACCTCGTATCCTAATTTTCACGTAAGTTTTGAATTGATGAATGCTTTACCAATATATCCAAAAAACATTTGGAACCCATACCCACTATAAATCTTCGCTATACTAAAAAACCACCCACCTTGGTACCAACTTGTGAATTTCACAATTGATAGAGGCCCATCTTCGCCTTGGTAGTTTAAGACAGTTCTTCCCTGATCTGATCTTCCGTCATTATTCTTTTGACTATGAACAACGCAAACGAAATATCCAATCTTGATTTTCCGGTAGGTCATACCATCCGTGCGGCCCTGCACGATTTGCCGGAAGAACAACAGAAAACCATCCTCGGCCGGATAACGGAAGATGAGTTGGTCAGTCACCGTGTTGACGTTTACCTCCAATCGCTTGAGACCGCGATGCACAACGGCTACGATGAAGCCGGTGCAAAAGAAATAGCCTTGAAAGAATGCCTGGCCGGAATCAGCGAAGGCGATGAATAAGTTCTCGAAACGGCAGGCGTACGAAAAAGGTCTGGTGCTGTTGGAAGAATTGCTTACAGCAAATCGATCAGATGGCAGATTCACGGATATGCAGTTCAATGGATTTGGCGCATTGAAGGAATTACTGTTGCCATTGGACAACCGGTCTGCCTGGGGTGCGGAAGATTTACGGTATGAGCCGGAGGTCACAAAATTCCACGAACTTTTGAGAAATGGTTTTGGCAACCGCTATGATGAAGCGGTGTCTTCCCTGAGGAACAGTATACTGACATCCTTTTATACTCCGGCATTTATAACACATCCTATTGTTGAAGCCATTCAACGCAACAGCGATTCCATCAACTCTATCCTCGAACCTGCCGCAGGAACAGGAAATTTTGTAAATGCGCTGAAGAAGTATTTTCCACAAAGTTCCATCACAGCAATCGAAAAAGACCTCCTGGCTTCGGAGGCATTGAAAAAGTTACACCCGGACATTGAAGTCATTCATTCGGGATATGAGAATTTTAAGAACAGGAACTTTGATCTGGTGGTCAGTAACATTCCATTCGGAAGTACCAGCGTGTATGACGATCAGATCTTCCGCGAAGCCATCCCGGTGAAGATTAAAGCCACTACACGCATCCACAACTATTACTTCGTCAAGACGCTAGATAATTTAAAAAATGGCGGAATACTCGCCTTCGTTTCCACCAACGGCCTGATGGATAGTCCGGGTAATCGCGAGATCCGGGAGCACCTGATGAAGAATGCCGATCTGATCTCAGCAGTCCGTTTGCCTAATGACACCTTTGCAGAATCAGGAACGTTTCCTGTCACAGATATTATCCTGCTTCGAAGGAACGCGCAAAAGCGAAATGCATCTCCTTCGGAAAAACTCTTCATTGAGTCAGAAAAAATCAATGTGCCTGATGACAAGGGTCTGTCGGTTGAAGTCAATATCAATGCATACTACAAATCCAACAGCGGGAATGCCCTCGGCACATTCACAGCCGGTGGGCAGTACCAGCACGACTCGCTCAACATGCTTTCGCGGGAAGGGTTTGGGAAAGATGATTTCCGGAAGTCCATTGCTTTACTTATTGACGAGGGGTTCCGGCAATTGGAGCATACGGTCGTTGCAAAGAAAGAAGCTGAAGATGAAACTGCTCCAACTTCTGGTATTGTAATTCAGCATAATCACCCGGACTATGACATTCTGAAAAGAGGAAATCTTGTTATTCAAAATAACAAGATCGGAATCATCGACTATTCGAACACAGAAAAAATCTTTACACCTGAACCGGTCATTAAAGATATCGATCGTGTTTTCCATTTTATAGGACTGCGCAACAGTCTCGTACGGCTGGTTCAGTCCGAGCTGGATGGTGATGAGGCAAAGATGAAGGCATACCGTGCAGAACTGAATAATCAGTATGACCTGTTTACATTTCGTTTTGGAAACCTGAATCTCACTTCGAATAAGAAGTTAATCTTGTTCGATGCTGAAGGATTTAAAGTGCTCTCCCTTGAACGGCTTGAAAGTAACCGCTATGTCAAGGCCGATATTTTTTCAAGACAGGTCAACAACGTTGAGAAAACATTTTCAAAACCAGAATCACTTAAAGACGCTGTCCTTCTATCATTGAATGCGCATAATGGTGTCAATGTAGAATTCATTTCTTCGTTGATGCAGAAGAGTAAAGATGAGATCATCCGTGAGGGTTTCGATCAGGAACTTTTGTTCCGCAACAGCGAAAGCCGGGCAAACCAGTACGTTACCAAAGATGAGTTTCTAAGCGGCAACATTGTGCAAAAGATCGAAGCTTGGGAAGGCCTAAAAGATTCGAATGACCGAAATGCATTCCCGGAACTGACTGACAAGGATATTGACACGCACCTGGAACGGTTGAAGGAAGTACAACCGGTATTTCTGAAACGCGAACTGATTGACATTAACATCGGAGAGCGCTGGATACCCATGGACATCTATGAAAGCTTTGCTGAACACTTGTTCAAAGAGAAAACGCAACTCAAATATTTGGAATCAGCCGATCAATATTTTGTGAATGTATCAAGGTACAGCAACGAAGAGAGCATCACATACGCAGCCACCACCCATAACGGCAGGATCTCCGGCAGCAAGATTATGGAGTACGCCATGGCCGATACCCAGCCTTACCTGCAGATCAGGATTGACGGAACCAATCCTCCGCAATACAAACCCGACCTGGATGGCATGAAGAACGTGGAAATGAAAATCAAAGAGGTGAAGGATGAGTTTGAGAATTTTCTAAGTACTCGACAGGACATCGCTGGGCGAATTGAAGAGCTGTACAACCGGAACATCAATAACGCAGTAAGGCGTAACTATGACGGCTCACATCTCCAACTCACCGGACTGAAACACTTTGCGCTACGCGCGCATCAGAAAGATGCCATCTGGATGTTGCTACAACAAGATGGCGGTATCGTTGACCATAAAGTTGGAGCCGGAAAGACACTGGTCATGGTGGCCGCTGCGATGGAAATGCGCAGGCTCGGTATTGTACAGAAGCCGCTGATCATTTGCATGAAATCCAACGTGGCCGATGTAGCCAAAGATTTTCTCAAAGCATATCCTTCCGCGAAAGTATTGGCCCCTGATCCGCAGAAGGATTTCACAAAGCAGAACCGGCAGCGGATTTTCGCCAGCATTGCTTCTAACGACTGGGATGCTGTGATCATGACCCACGATATGTTCCAGGCAATCCCCCAGTCAACACGTGTGAAGAAAGAAATACTGGAACAGGAACTGAAAAACCTTGAAGATGATCTGAAAGCAGTATCGGAAGATCGTTCATTGTCGAAACGAGTATTGAAAGGACTTGAAGGACGAAAGCAAAATTTGAAAGTAAGGCTTGAGATCGCCAATGCAGCGATCAGGCGGGACGAGAATATACTGGACTTCGAGAAGATGGGGTTCGACCACATTTTTGTTGATGAGAGCCAGGCGTTCAAGAATCTTCATTTTACTACTCGCCATCAGCAAGTTGCAGGGTTAGGCGATCCTACCGGTAGCCAACGGGCACTTAATCTTGAACTTGCCATCCGTACCATTCAGGAGAAAAAAGCCGGAGACAAAGGTGCAACGTTCTTGTCAGGTACTACGATCAGCAACAGCCTTGTTGAATTGTATCTACTCTTCAAATATTTACGACCCGATAAACTGAATGAACTGCACATCAACTCCTTCGATGCGTGGGCGAAGATGTATGCCAGAAAAAGTTCCACTTATGAATTCACCGTGACGAACGAATTAAAGTTGAAGGAGCGTTACCGGGAATTCATTAAAGTTCCGGAGTTGGCGCGGTTCTATGCAGAAATCACACACGTCATAACCGATGGTAATCTGAAGATCGAAAAGCCACGTGTTGAAAATATCGTGGTTAATATTGATCCCACTGAAGACCAGCAAGAGTACACACAAAAGCTTATCAATTTTACCAAGACAAAAAATCCCGCCTACGTTGACCTTGTATTCGGTGAAAATGAAAAGAATGCGTTCATGCTCATTGCCACCAACCTCGCCCGCAAGATGAGTATTGACATGCGCCTGATCAACTCGCTCAAATATACTTTCGAGCCGGATGGAAAAATGGCAAAGATGTGTGAAACAGTTGCCTCAGAATACAGGGACAGCGAACGTTACAAGGGAACACAACTCATTTTTAGCGACATCGGCACACCCGATGGGAGCGGTTTTAACTTGTATGCTGAGATCAAACGCGTACTGGTGGAACAGCACGGCCTACGGCCGGAGGATATTCAGTTCATTCACGATCACGACTCCAAAACCAAAAAGGAAAAGTTGTTCAAAGATGTCAACAACGGCAATGTACGGGTGCTGATCGGCAGTACAAAAAAGCTTGGCACAGGCGTCAACGTACAGGAAAGGGTGATCGCCATGCACCACCTCGACATACCCTGGCGACCGAGTGATTTTGAACAACGCATTGGCCGTGGTGGCAGGCAGGGCAACACGACAGCGAAGGAGTTCCGGGAAAATACGGTTCGGAACTATGTCTATGCTGTCAACCGCACACTAGATGCCTACCAGTTCAATATTCTTTCGAACAAACAGAAATTTATCAGCCAGATTAAGAACAGTTCCATTGACCAGCGTAAGATCGATGAAGGTGCGCTCGATCAGGAGGGTGGTATGAACTTCGGAGAATACGTTGCCCTTCTCAGTGGCAATACTGATCTGCTGGAGAAGGTGAAACTGGAAAAGAAACTGTACGACCTCGAACGCAGCTACCAGGTCTTTCTAAAACGAAAATCGGAAGCTTCGTTCTACATCGATATGAACACCCGCGACATGAAACAAAAAGAGTCTGCATTGGTGAAATTGGAATCCGACTGGAAACCGGTTCAATCCATCGATATTGAAAAGGCACCAGTAGTAATTGGTGGCAAAGCAATTGAAGATAAAAAAGAGGCCGGTGAGCAATTGCATGAAACTATTACACGGCTAAGACAAAAAGGCGTTGCGAGCGAAACCGAAATAGCCCGGCTGTTGGATTTCAAACTTTTTTACAACCCGGTTCAAACGAAGGTCTTTGTTGCTGGACCGTCCGGGATGATCTACAATTATGCTGATGGAAAGCTGAATGAGAATCCTGCCCTCGCAGGCCGTTACATGACCGACTCCATCAAACGAATTCCCAAAGTGATCGACAACACGAAAGAATCTATTCAAACTTTTCAAAAAAAGATCGATACCTACAAGCACGAACTGACGCTCGACTTCAAGGAGAAATCACTCATTCAGGATTTGAAACACCAGATTGACCAGCTCACTACGAGATTGGAGAAAGCATTTTCCGCAAAAGATGAATTGCAGCTTTCCAATGTGGAAGATTCTGCATCGGAGTATGAAACGCAAAAGAAACGTAACAAACGAAAAATTCGAATATGACAAAGACACTAACCTTCGACACTATGTATACGGCCACAGCCATAGCAAATTTCTTTATCGAAAAAGGGAAACTGGAAGGCAAACCGGTGGACCAGATGAAAGTTCAAAAATTGGTTTACTTCGCGCATGGTTGGTTCCTGGCGATAACCGGGAAGCCACTACTCAATGAAACCATAGAAGCCTGGCGTTTCGGTCCGGTTATTCCCTCTCTTTACCATAGCCTGAAATATTCTGGTAATCTCCCAATCACAAAATCTATTGAGGTCTCTCAATTTGACAATTCAACAATAGCAGATGATGCTAACACGGAGTTACAAGAATACCTGAATCGTATCTGGAATTTGTATTCACCATTCACAGGAATTCAGCTTTCCAACATGACACACGAGGAAGGAACCCCGTGGGCAAAAATCGCAAAGGAATTCGATCACCGGATACCAGCCAATATGGATATTGATGATCAATTGATCAAAGAACATTTTTCGGATCAGCGAAGTAAAACCTCAGAGCCATGAGCCTTTTAACCGAGATTGATACGTTGGGGAATCAGCTAAAGAATATTCTAAAAAAGGGAACTCATGCGCCTGACTCTTTCTCATTCGATGAACTGCAAAACAATGAACTTAGAAAACTGAATGAGGAACTGAAAGATTTAAAGCAAGACCGTGACGAGCGGAAAAGTTATGCTTCGAAATTATATTGGCTTGTGTTGGTATGGTTAGTTGTAATTTTACTAATCATCATTTTTCAAGGATTGCAGTCTTTGCCGGGGGCTCCTTTCTATTTTAAACTGTCCGATACAGTATTAATCACTTTAATTACAACCACCACTGCCAACGTGGCCGCATTTTTTCTGGTTGTCGTAAGGTATTTGTTTAGGCCGAAACGGTGATTGGTGGTCTGACAAAGAACCATTTAGTTTGATGTCACTGCTACCGCTACACCCACCATAAAAAGGGTCAAAAATAATGCTCCAGCTAATTCTCCGTTGCCAGTCTTTTGCTTTCCTTTATGCAAAGGTTGAGTCGAACCTAGTGCAAAAGGTACCGTGAGATTTCCTTCTTCGTGAACTATACTTGGGGTCTGAGAATTCCTATTCTTCCGTAGCACTCCGGGTACATGTGTTAATACTCTATCAATCGAACACGGTAAATAATCTTCTTCAGTCTTCATTCTGGTCGCAACATGGAGAAGAGCTTGCGTAAAATAGCCGCCAGATGGACTATCAATTGAGACTTTGCCTGGTTGAGTTGAGTGAACGATTAATTTGCCTTCGGGCGAACAGGCAATGTACTCGTTGAACAATTCATAAGCAGGAGATCCTTCAAAATGATCTATGTGATCTTCAAATGCTGGTAGTCCAGACAGACCGGGGGCCGAATAACTTCGACAAGCGTCAACAACTACAAGTTGCCGTGGGCTGCTATTCAAGAGATGCAAATCTGGAATATTGTAATCACGGAGAGCAAGCATTCTTGACCCTCTCCGCAAATCTGTGTAACCATGGCCACTGAAATAAACAAATAAGTAGTCAGCCGACACCGACCTCAATACCAAACTTACTTGAGCGAGATTCGGGTTATCAAGAATAAGAATGTCTTCTCTCTGCCATGCTCCACCTTTATTAGACTGGAGAAACCTGCTCATATTTTCAATGTCTCTTTTTACGCCACGTAAAAAGTTTCCTGGATTGCCAGGGCTCGCAATAATAATGGCCTTTCGTGTTATCGTGGTGAAATTTTGCATATCAATAATCCGTGCTTTACTCTAAACATCTTGATTTACCTCTTCAGTGCTTTGTAGATAATCAAATCCAATACGTTTGTTTTCTGACGCAGTTCCAGTAATGATTTCCAAATCTTCTGAATCGACTTCTGTTGAGAACGTAACTTGATTTGTTTCGCTTTTCTGGGGCTTAATCAAAAGAAATACAAACACTCCGAAGAGTATAAAGAATAAAACGATCCCAATGGACTTCACAATTCTGTATGTAGATTTCTTCATAGTTACAATACTAAGTTAATGCTGGTACTATTTCATTTTCATTCATCCAGTCGATCGCACTTCTTATCTCAGCTTCTTTGAATCGCTTTTTTCTTTCGTCCCAATCATAAAATCCCTTAATAAGGGATGCCTCGTTTACAAGTTTGTGCTTTACCATAAATTCGCTCCATAGATAATAAACAGTCGCAACTATTTCGCAAAAGTCAGATCTTTTATCTCTAAATAGTTCTATTAAGCTATCGATTTGGTGTAGTTGGTTTTTATAATATCGAGAATAATATATTTTGTAGTCCTCGATGTTCTCATCCGGTTCATAGCGATAACCATAATCCGATTGTGTTACTGTGAACCACATCTTTTTTCTAAATTCAGAATCTATCACCCGGATTAACTTTCCATCTAAAGGGCCGGCAGCATATTTACCAAAGTTTACCGTAAGTCTTATTTTACAGACTTGATTGCACAGATACAGCAGCTTAACAAATTTAACATGCCCAAAAGTTGGCTCCTCATACAATTGGTAAGCTATCTTAGCAGCGAGCACCAGCTTTTTAAAATAGTCGTTTTTCTTCGTTGGTTTTGCAGTGAATTTTTTAGAAGCCTCCGAACTAGCCAATTGAGTTTTCTTCTTTACATGCAATTCATTGGGTTGATCTTTGCTTTGCACATTCTCGTTCAGAAATGCAGGTCTTTTCAGGTGCTGAGGGAACATCACCTGTGTTTTGCCAAAGATTTTCTCAAACTCTTCAAGCTCTTCATCATTTGTAGGCAACAGATATCCGAATCTCCTCATATCCGCCTGAAGATCCTTTTTATTAATGGTCAAATCCTCTTTGTTAGGTTTGCCTTTTGCTTTAGCCATGCTTTAAATTTTACAGTTTCTCAAGCCTTCAAGAGCTCTCTGTTTAGCTTTCCGAATAGCCGCAGAGGTTACATGTTTATGTTTTGCTTTTAAAGCCTCCAATGCCTCGTGAGGCAAATGGTCCGTATTGCGTTGTTCTTTATTTGGTTGCTTCAAATATTTTTTTACTTCTTTTGGGGCCGCGCATGTACCTATATCATTTTTCAGTTTAAGCACCTCAATTTCCTTTTCTGAAATATAATCACCGACCTCTTCATTGAGCGTCCCATTTTCCAAACAGACGAACAAAATATCTTTTGCCATTGGATTCAGTGATTTCCAAAACTTGTCGAATTTAACCTTATCATAAGTCGGTTTGTAACTATTTCTCGTGAGATCATCCCCAGACTGGTCGTCATACATTCGAGATGCAAGATAACGGTTAAAGTGTTTCTTATTTTTTTTGTCAGAGCGAGCCAACTTAAGGAGAAGATTGTTTGCTATTTCAGACATCCAGTTAAGAGTCACTTTTCGACATTCCTCATCATCCCAATTTTCTCCAACTTTAAAAGTCTTAAATTTTTCAAAGGCGATTCGAAATGTATCGTTAAAGACCTCTTCCGTTCTAGCCTCCCAATCCGTAATACCGCTATATAATAAGGAGGCTGCTTTTTTTAACCTATCAAAGAACTTTGGAGCAAGACAATCATAAAACGCTGTTTGAAGCCGCTGCGCTTCCCGGTCCTCAGTACAATTAATAAGGGATCGGACCAAAGAAATCAGTGGCCCCTCACCATTACTTAGTCTCTGCTCTTCCGGTACTTCCATTTAAGCCTCGATGATATGTGATATTTATTGATAACTAATACCAAAGCGTGACATAGTCTAGCGCGTCACGCTTAAGCATTTAAGGGCAAACCAAAAGATAATAATATGTCGCAAGAAACCGAAATTATCGATCTGGAAGCTTTCTCATGGGAAGGCAGACCAGTGCCGAAAGAAAAGAAGTACCGCATCAAAATCGACCGGGATTTTTATGTGGTGGACAATGAGTGCATGACCGGTCGGGAGTTACTCGTCTTGGCTAAGAAGACTCCACCTGAAAAATATCAGCTCAACTTGAAATTGAGAGGAGGAAAAGTGGAACCAATAAGTTTGGATGAACAGGTCTGTTTTACAAAGCCGGGCATCGAGAAATTCATGACGCTTCCACTTGATCAGACTGAAGGTCAAGAGCAGCGAAGGCAATTTGCACTTTTGGATGAGGATATTGAATTTCTTAAGAGTTTGGGTCTCCAGTGGGAGACCCTTTCTGAATCTACAGGCCAATGGGTTGTCATATATGATTACCCAGTCTGCCCCGGTTATAATGTGGACAGGGTGACTGTGGCAATAAAGGTCGAGCCTGGTTACCCAAGAACTCAATTGGACATGGCCTATTTCCTGCCAGCCCTATCAAGGAAAGATGGAAAGCAAATAGGTGCGACATCCATTCAGCAAATTGATGGAAAACAATTTCAGCGTTGGTCACGCCATCGTACCGGCCAAAATCCATGGCGAGAGGGAGTCGATAATTTTGGTACGCACATGAGTTTGGTAAGTTATTGGTTCAGACAGGAATTTGAGAAAAAGCCCAATGCAGTACCAGCTTAACATTTCAGGTTTTCATTATGAACAAATCAGGGGTCATTTGTATCCCGGTGACGGCTTGGAAGCAGTTGCAGTTGCTTTATGTGGCCGCCTTATAAATGATGAGGTTCATAAACTCGTTGTAAACGAAGTGATTTTCATCCCTTATGAGGAATGCCATCGAACACCGGATTATGTGTTGTGGAAAACCGAACGGTTAACCTCATTGTTAGAGAAGGCCATAAAATATAATTATGCTGTACTGAAAATTCATAGTCATCCAGGAGGCTACGAACAATTTTCATCGCTCGATGATGATTCTGACAACCGACTCTTTTCATCCATTTTTGGGTGGTTCGATACAGACTTTCCTCATGCCAGTTCAATTATGCTTCCTGATGGAAGGATTTTAGGCAGAGTATTTTACCCTGGCTTAGAAACAGATGCATTTGCCAAAGTATGTATCGCGGGTGATGCTATAAAAATCTGGCGTTACTCAGGCAATGAATCCGCTGAGTTGGAGATCGGCAAAAGAACAGTTCAGGCTTTTGGTGAAGGAACATTTAACCTATTAAAGAAATTGAGAATCGGAGTTGTGGGGTGTTCAGGTACCGGAAGCCCCGTTGTTGAACAATTGGTTCGGCTTGGCGTTGGTGAATTGGTTCTGGTTGATCCGGATAAAGTTGAGCTAAAGAATCTGAACAGGATTTTAAATACAAAGCGGTCGGATGCAAAACAACAACGGTATAAAGTTGATGTTTTAACTGAAGTAATTACCGGTTTTGACCTAGGAACGCGGGTAGAACCTTTCTCAAAAAATATCTACGATGATATTGTATGTCTGAAAAAGCTGGCTGAGTGTGACATTCTGTTTGGTTGTGTCGACTCTGTTGATGGCAGAGATTTAATCAATCGAATTTCTACCTACTATCTTATACCATATTTTGATTTAGGAATTAAACTCGAAGCCGATGGGATGGGCGGTATTTCGAAGATTGTGGGAACAGTAAACTACATCCAGCCGGGAAAGTCCTCATTAATGTCGAGAGGGTTATATGATTCAGAAGACTTGAAAGCAGCCGGTTTATACAGAATGTATCCTGACCAATTTCCAGATTTGGTCAAGAACTCCTACATCAAGAATCTCAATGTTAATAGGCCTGCCGTTATCAGTGTTAATATGATGATAGCAAGCTATGCGGTCAATGAGTTTCTTAACCGAATTCATCCTTACAAAGTTGATCACCCTAAAGAATTCGCTCAAACAACAATTGACATAACTGAAGGCTGTTTCATTCATCTGTCTGAAGACAGATTAAAAGAAGATGCATTTCTTAAATCCAAAGTCGGATATGGCGATAGAAAAATATTCTTGGACTTGGTGGAACTATCGGGTTTTGAAAATGAAAAACGTGTTTAATTATATAGGCCATATCTTATCTGAAATCCGTCACAAGGATCGGACTTTTTATAGATACAAATTCTGTAACGATGTGCCTGAAGAAGTTTCCGATGGGATTATCTATATCGTGGGTGAGAAACCTAACTATTGGATGATAACTTTTGCATGCCCATGCGGCTGTGGCCAGACAATTAATCTCAACACTTTAAAAAAGGCCAGCCCGCGTTGGAGGTTTTCAACCAGATGGAGACGGATAAGCATTTGTCCTTCTATCTGGAGAACGGTTGGCTGTAAAAGCCATTTCCATATCCGAAAAGGAAAAGTGCGCTGGAGCCAATCGCTATTCGATAGGACTCGGTAAAACAGATTCCAAAATTGGCAACACTAAAGACTTGAACCTACAACTTCCAGAAGAAGATTAAAGCCCTACAAAAACGAACTTTCGGCTGACAATTTGCAATTGCGCTGGCAGACAGTTTCGTTTTGTGATAAGGAACTGATTGACGATACTTCGTTGCCTTCATTTTGGGGCTAAGTTATTTTCTTTCAATTTGAATGTTTCTTTGCAAAGCGCTGTCAAAGTGCTTTAGACTTTATGTGTTACGTTGTCCAATCATTTCAGGCCAAGATCAAGATTAATTTGACATTTATATTTCCAGAAACCAATAAAAGCCCTAAAATTCTGCCAAAAATGGGCTAATTTAGCTGAATTCATATTTTTTTAACTACAAACCCCTTATTGTCAGCTAAATGTCTACCAAATTTTTTACTAATAGGGACGGTAATAGCCTTCTTAAAAAATTCGAAGGAGTTTTTACGCATGTAGAGAGCATTCAGTTCTTCGATGCTCTGGTAGGGTATTTCCGTGCTTCTGGGTATTTCAAAGTTCGTCCATTCCTTGACCGCATTCCTAAGGTTAGGATTCTTGTAGGGATAAATGTTGATGCATTGACAAAAAAATATCATGACAGAGGACAGTACTTTATTGAGAATCCGCACGAAACGAAAGATACTTTTTTAAAAGATGTCATTCAAAATATTCAAGATGCCGAATATGCTGAAGTCACTGAGAAAGGGATTATCCAGTTTATAGACGACCTGATCAATGACAAAATAGAATTAAGAGCGCACCCAAAGCAGAAAATACATGCGAAGGTCTACATTTTCAGGCCGATTAATTTTAATGAGCACGCACCATGTGAAGTAATAACCGGCTCATCAAACCTTACAGATTCCGGACTTGGTTCAAATCCTGAGTCCAATTATGAATTCAATGTTAGCCTAAGAGATTTTGAAGATGTTAAATTCTCGACAACTGAATTCAATAAACTTTGGGATGAGTCTGTACCCATTCTTCATGCGGAAGCAAAAGAGATTAAGAGAAAAACATATTTAAAGGATGACTTCACTCCGTTTGAACTCTACATCAAAATGTTGATAGAATATTTTGGAAAGAGAGTAGAGTATGATCCCTATAATATTGATTTGTTATTGCCCGACAAATTCATGCGATTAAAATATCAGTCGGATGCTGCAAATCAAGGTTATGCCATACTGATGAAGCACAACGGATTTATCCTAGCAGATGTAGTTGGCTTAGGGAAGACTATCATAGCCTGCATGGTTATTAAAAAATTCATCTATGAAAACGGAACGCATTCTAAAGTGCTGGTGGTAGTCCCACCAGCACTTGAAGCAAACTGGAGACGAACGACAGAGGAATTTCAAGTAAAGAATCATTTCGAGTTCATTACTATCGGAAGTCTTCATCAAGTTTTAGATGAAACTAATTACACTCATTCCCGCGCTGATAAGTTTGACCTTATCATTGTCGATGAATCTCATAAGTTTAGGAATGACTACACGGATATGTACCTGAAACTCCAGGAAATCTGTAAAATGCCAAGGTCGCGCCCCTCGGAGGATGGTGATACGCGAAAGAAAGTAATTCTCATCTCGGCAACACCTTTAAATAACAGACCGCAGGACATTGAGAATCAACTGTACCTATTCCAAGATAAAAGGAACAGCACTCTTGAAAGCATTAAGAACCTGCAAGACTACTTTAAACCAATCAATGAGCAATACAAAAAACTCTCATCCGAACAGAATTTAAATATTAAAAAACTCAAAAGTCTCTTTCAGAAACTTAGAGACGATGTTATAGAGCCATTGGTAATTAGACGAACAAGGACAGACATTGAGAACAACACTGCTTACTTAGAGGATTTAGATAGCCAAGGAATAGTGTTCCCCAGGGTTGATGATCCTATTGCCCTTTATTATTATTTAGAAGATGACCTAACCACATTGTTTCTTGACACGGTAAGCTTAATAACTGGCATTGATGAAAGTGGGGCGAAGATAGAAGGTCTTGGATATTACAGGTATCGGGCAATAGAATTCCTATCGAAAGATGAGGATAGAAAGATATACGGTGACGTAAGTTCAATATCCACACGGCTATCAGCCATTATGAGGGTGCTTTTGGTGAAGCGTTTGGAGAGTAGCTTTTTTGCCTTTAGGCAATCATTAAGTCGCTTTCAGAAGGCCATTAACAACATGCTTACAATGTTTGATGATGATCGGATCTTCATAGCACCTGACTTGGATATTAATAAGCTTCTTGAAGAAGGATTGAGTTATGAAGAAATTGAAAGTAAGATTAACAAGGCTGGTGGAAATAATCGGGAGTTTAAGGCAACGGATTTTGAAAAGAAATTTTACATCCTATTACTAAAGGACAAAGACAAGGTAGATGATTTGATCGATCGATGGAGTAAGGTTACCATTGATCCTAAACTTATTGAGTTTGCAAATCAAGTAAGCAAGAATTTTTTCGATCCTAAGAAGAATCAGAGCGGTAAGCTCGTCATATTCTCTGAATCAAAGGAAACTGCTGAAGAACTTACTGCACAATTTAAAAAATTAGGTGACTATAAAATTCTAACTGTAAGTGCAGAAAATCGTAAGTCGGTTGAAGAAAAACTTCGGGAAAATTTTGATGCTAATTTGGAAGAGGAGAAGTGGAAAAACGAATTTGATATTGTCATTACCACGGAGGTTCTGGCTGAAGGAATTAATCTCCATAGAAGTAATGTGATCATTAACTATGATGTTCCTTGGAATTCAACAAGGCTAATGCAACGCATTGGAAGAGTTAATCGAATTGGTTCAAGAGCAAAACAGATTTTCGTTTATAATTTCTATCCCTCAGCACACGGTGATGCACAGATTCAATTAGTAAATACGGCTCTCAGAAAACTCCAAGCTTTCCATACAGCATTTGGAGAAGATAATAAGATTTTTTCACTGCTTGAAGAAAAAGGTGAGGGTGCGCTGTTTGGGAATAAAATTCAAAAGGAGGAGAGCGAAATTCTTAAATATCTAAATGAGCTGAGGGACTTCAAGAAAAAAGAACCAAAAAGATTCGCTGAAATTTTCTCAATCCCAAATAAAGCACGGTGCGGACGTGAAGCCTTAGAAGGCCAACTGACAATTTTGAACACGGATACTGGCGATTTTAATTATCCAATGGTTAACACTTCGCTAGCTTACCTTAAAAGTGAAAACCACCCTGGCGTTTTCTGCTTAGTCACCCCAGACTTTACAAATATTGAACTCAACTTTTTACAGGCAGTTAAAATCTTCAGAGCAACTCAAAACGAAAAATCAATAAAACTTCATGATCTGCACCACGAGCAAGCACTTGCGGCTATGGAGTTTTTTAAAACTGAAAAGAATCAGGAAAATATTCAGACAGTTTCAAGAAAGAATTTAAGCCCCGCTGAAAATAAAGCAATCACCAACATAAATGCAATTGTCAAAATTGCTCCTACTGAGCAAAAAAGAAAGGTGCTTCAAAGAACCCTAGAATTAATCAAGCAAGGAACATTCGCTTCAAAGGGATTCCCAAAGGAGATAAACGATTTTTTTACAACTAGTGAAAGGGTAATGAGCACTCCAGAAAAATTTATTGAACTTTTATTCACGCAAGTGCTTGATCGTTACGATCTATCAACAAGGGCAACTGAGCCTACGGTGCAGGAACCCAAACCGAGGGGAATAATAAATCCAAAGATTGTTCTTACTCAAAGCTTCTCTTAAGATATGGCAAGTAGAATACAACTTCAACAATCATTACAAAGGCCTTATGATAGGTTATTGTTTTCAAAAGATGTACTAAGTAAGTTATTCAATAGCAACCTTAAACTTCTCCAATCCGCAGCACCGGCATCCATACAGCCAACTGCATCTGAAAAAAAGGTAATAAATTCTGTTTCAGTCTATGCTACAATAATATTAGAAGATGGTGCAGAAATAACATGCTATGAAATCATACTTCAATCCAAAGTACGAATTGAGCAGAGTAAAGTAGCAATTCAACATTATGCCCGGAAGCTTCTCACTTCAGGGCAGGCAGCCTTGGTCAATTTTGTCTCCTCTGACAATAAGAAGGTATGGAGGCTTACTCTCGTGGCAAAAGATAGTGAGCTTACATCAGAAGGTGTCAAAGAGAAGTCAACGAACGCGAAACGATATACCTTCCTTCTGGGGCCAGGCGAAAGTTGTAAGACGGCAGCAGAAAGATTTGAAGCTCTTTCGATCGAGAAAGAAATTAACATAAAAGCCCTCGTTAAAGCATTCTCGGTTGAAAGACTGAGTAAGGCATTCTTTGATGAATATAAGTTGCACTATGAAAAATTTTTACAATACCTAAGCCAATCTAATTTCAAGAAATCTGCATTTAATGCCAATGAGAAACTAATCCGCGATTTCGTCAAAAAGCTTCTTGGGCGATTAGTGTTTCTCTCTTTTGTTCAAAAGAAGGGATGGCTTGGGGCTTCCTCCACCGACTACAAAGATGGCGATCCGGATTTTTTAATGAATCTATACTTGGGTAGCGGAGCCAATGAAGTGTTTTATGAGAAATGGCTTAAGGTTTTATTTTTCGACACATTAAACAATCATAAGGGACGGCCTCAAGACGATTTTGTGCTGCCCAATAAGGCAAAGGTCAAGATTCCATTTTTGAATGGAGGATTGTTTGATAAGGAAGACATTGATCAGAAGACACTCACTTTTGAACCAAGGCTTTTCCATAATCCTGATAGCAATGAGGATCCAAAGCAAAGGGGATTCCTCGATTTCTTACAGGCTTTCAATTTTACAGTCCATGAAGATAGTCCAGACGATCATACGATTGCGGTTGACCCTGAGATGCTTGGACATATATTCGAAAATCTTCTGGAGGACAATAAGGATAGAGGTACTTTCTATACTCCGAAGGAAATTGTTCACTATATGTGCCAGGAGAGCTTGATGGAATACATAGTAACAGAGTCTGGACTTCAAAAAGAAATAGTTGAGAAGCTTGTTAGATACAAGGAGGTTGAAAAAATTAATAATTCAGTATTAAAGAAAATTGACAACGTCCTTGACAAGGTTAAAATCTGTGACCCAGCTATTGGATCGGGAGCGTTTCCAATGGGGCTTCTGCTTGAAATATTTTCAATTAAAGAAGCAATTGCCTACGAAAGTGGCTTAGTCTGGAATCCAGCAAAAGTAAAGGAGAATATTATCCAGGGTTCTATCTATGGAGTGGATATTGAAAAAGGTGCCGTAGATATTGCACGTTTACGGTTTTGGTTAAGCCTGGTCGTTGACGAGGACAAGCCAAGACCCTTGCCAAATCTTGATTATAAAATCATGCAAGGCAACAGCCTATTGGAGTCTTATGAAGACCTTGATTTATGTGTTCGCCTAGAAGAAGAAACTACTCTTTTTCGTGATGAGAATAAGTTTAGTAGAGTGGACATTGATCGATTGAAGACCCTAGTAAAAAAATACTTTGCTGCTGATAACAGTGAGATCAAAAAAGAATTGCAACACAGTATTGATGACGTAGTGGATAAGTTCATAACCGGGCAAGTTCAAGACAAAATAAGACGCAACACCGAAACCCTTAATGACACAAAACTGAAGCTGGCAACCGTAAATAAACAGACTCCAAAAACAAACGCTGACAAAAAGAAGAAAGAAGACAGTTTAAAAAAATTAAATACTTTACTAGAAAAAAATACGAAGGAAGCTCAACGGTTAAAAGGATTGGAGAAAGAATTGAGTCAAATTCAGAAGAGTAAGATTTATCCGTACTTCCTTTGGCATTTGTGGTTTTATGAAATCTTTGAACATGGAGGTTTTGATATTGTGATTGGTAATCCACCGTACATACAATTACAAAAAGATGGCGGAGATTTAGCCAAACTATATGAGAAGGCCAACTATCAAACCTTTGAAGGAATGGGTGACATTTATTCCCTGTTCTATGAAAGGGGATGGCAATTATTGAAGCCGAATGGAAACCTTTGTTACATCACTTCAAATAAATGGATGCGGGCTGGCTACGGTAAAAGTACTCGGGGTTTCCTTGCCGAAAAGACTAACCCAGTTCTGCTAATTGATTTTCCGGAGCAGAAAATATTTGAGTCTGCAACTGTTGTCACCAATATTTTGCTTTTTTCTAAGGGTAAAAACAAGGGGAATACATTTGTCTGTACAGTTACCGAAAAGGTGTTAAATAATTTGAGCGTTTTTGTTAGACAGCATGGAAGTTTTTGTGGATTCAGTTCGAACCAAAGCTGGGCTATTTTATCAGGCATTGAGCAGCGAATAAAGGATAAAATTGAGCTAGCCGGAGTGCCATTAAAGGATTGGGATATTGACATCTTCCGTGGCGTACTAACCGGATACAATGACGCATTTATCATTAATCGAGAAAAAAAGGAAGAGCTAATCAAGGCTGACCCAAAATCAGCCGAAATTATACGACCTATTTTGCGTGGCAGGGACATAAAGAGATACGCCAATAGCTTTGCGGATCTGTGGTTGATCAACACACACAATGGTATCAAGGAAAAGGGGTTAAGACCCATTCAGATAGAGGATTATCCTGCCATTAAAAAGCATCTGGATAAGTACTATACCGAGCTTGAGAAACGTGCAGACAAGGGTGACACTCCATATAATTTGAGGAACTGTGCTTATATGGACGATTTTTCTAAACAGAAAATTGCTTGGGGAAATCTGAACCTTCGGGCATCCTATACATTGGCAGAGGGTGGTATGTTTGTCAATGCGCCATGCCCAATGATAGTACCAGGCAATCCATACCTTCTGGCTGTTCTAAATTCAAAACTAGGCGACTACTATGTACGAAGCCTCGGAGTTATTAGGAACGGAGGCTATTTTGAGTACAAACCAATGTTCATTGAACAATTGCCTGTTCCAGTTATTGATCAAACAAAACAGAAACCCTTTGCAGATTTGGCACTTCAAATTCTTGAGGCAAAAAAGTCTAAGTCAAAAACCGACAAGCTTGAGAGCCAACTCGATCAAATGATTTTCGACCTTTACAAATTATCAGATGTCGAAATTGACTATCTCCTTTCAGATCTCGACCAAATCGAAGTTACAAATGAAGTTGACTTCGTCAGTTGAGAGGTTAAATAATGAAAAGATTACATCATCAACTTGATTCTCAAGATCAGAGGTATCCAATCCATTTTTTTTGCGCTTTTGAATGTCCATTACTAGTTCCCCCAATACTTTTTCATCACGACTGGAAGGAGTCTGAGGAATGCAAATTTGCTCTATGTACTGCTTTATCCATCTCCTTGTACCCACTCCCGACGTGGCAGCTATTTTTCCGAAATACCATTCGCACAATTTGGAGTCAAGAAAGGAAAGAATATAAGGCAGTCTGTCACCAATGAGAAAGAAAACCGTGTTGTTTAAGTAATAGCCCTCGGTATCCAGACAAAAATTTGCGTGATCAGTTAATTCAATCCATATGATTTTCTGTTTAGAAAAATCGTCCCAATAGCTTATGCTATCTTGGGTTTCAAACCACTGATTATTAGTCTTTTTTCTAGCTCCGGCTTCGCCAGTTTGCTTCAATCTATCGTACCCAAAACTAAGAAGGTGCTGTTTTACCGAGGGATAGTCATCAATGTTCAATTTGAGGCTGGGGAACGTGGCGATAAGCCAAAGGTCTGCAAATTGATGGCTATAGCGTTTAATATCACGCCCCCGCAATATCGGTCGTATAATTTCGTCTGATTTTGGATCAAGCTTTATTAATTCGGCTCGCTCCTTTCCAGTAATTATAAAGGCATCATTGAAGCCGGTCTTGATCCCATAGTTGATAGCTATTTCCCATTCTTTAAGTGGTGTTCCGATCAGCTCAATTTTCCGCTTGATTCGCTGTTCTATTGGGGACAATATGGCCCAGGTATCTGAAGTATGAAATTCGTTAGCCACCCCATGCTGTCTAACAAAAACGCTGGTTTAATTGCATAAAAAAATGCTCAGGTTTTCTATCGTCTGTTTTGGTTTAATTTATACACTTTCTCCACTAATAAACTTAAACCTTAAAACACTATGATCTACGGCTACATTCGCGTCAGCACCGACAAACAAACAGTTGAAAATCAACGCTACGAAGTCAACCGATTTTGCGAAAAAAGTGTGTTGGTAGTTGACAAATGGATTGAAGAAACTATCTCCGGTTCGAAGCACATTCAGGAAAGAAAATTAGGCAAGCTTTTAAAAAAAATGCGAAAGGATGATGTACTTATTTGTTCAGAATTGTCGAGACTGGGAAGAAACTTATTGATGATAATGGCAATCCTTAACGAATGTATGAATAGAGATATTCAGGTTTGGACTATAAAAGACAACTATCGTTTAGGCAGTGACATCAACTCAAAAGTTCTTGCTTTTGCATTCGGACTTTCAGCGGAGATTGAACGAAATCTAATTTCGCAAAGAACGAAGGAAGCGCTGGCAAGAAAAAAAGCAGAGGGGGTCATTCTGGGTCGACCTGTAGGTAGGAAGTCTGCTAAGACAAAATTGACAGGGCAAGAAAAGAAAATTAAAGAGTTGTTGGATAAAAAGGTATCCTATAGTGCAATAGCACGAATACTAGGTGTTCATCGACTTACAGTTTCTGGGTTTGTAAAGAATCATGAACAGTTTAATAATTGCTTAGTAGAGAATTAATTTGAAAAACGTTACTACTATCACGACCACAAGCAAAGGGTAGAAGAGCTGGTGATCCGGTCAAATTACCCTTTGCTTTTCATTCAGTTTAAGATGCTCATGCCCGTGAAGTAAATTGATTAATAAGGAAACGAACCAAGCAGCCTGACGATCGGTCCAAGAGGAAATAGAAAATATATCACCCACCTTGGTACCAACTTGTGAATATTAGATTTTTCTGACACACACCTTCGCTTCCGTAATCAATCACGGAAGCTATGCTCGAATCCATTTCCTGGCAGGAGTTCATTTCAACCATCGCCTTTCTTATCGGTGGCTACTACGCTATCACTGCACTGCTACTATACAGCAACGAGATCACTAACATTTTCAAACAAAAGAAACTAAATCTCACGAACACCCACGAGCGAGAGAATCAAACTGATTCAAATGAATCTATTGAACTCATGGGCTCAGTGAAATATGGTAGACGTCAATCAGAAAATGTTCCACGTGAAGAAAAAAGTGAAACAGAAAGTTTGAGTGTAGCTACTGCACAGGAACCGGAAGAACCAATTACGGAAGCGGAAACAAATGAAGCAGAGGAAGCCATGCTTAAATCTGTCTCAACCCTTCTCGAAGAAATCAATACGCTCACAGAAATTGTCGCTGTCGGCAGTAAGGCTGAGTGTGCTGAACTCTTTCGCACTCTACTATCGAATTATCCTGAACTGTTTCATACTACGCATGAGCCTGAGATCACGGCATTCATTTACAATTCCTGCAAGGAGCATTGTGAATTTCAAATCGAACTAAGTGAAGTCAAAACGTGGTGGCCACAGCAGGAAAACACCGGAGTAAATAATCAATAACCATCAAACAAAATTAAATCCTATGAAAAGAACAGTTCAATTCACCATTCAAAAAGGTAAAGCACTCGGTCTTGCCTTGATCGTGTACCTGATTACCTATGCGCTGGCTGAAGCGCAGGACGGTAATGCCGGTATCAACGAAGCTACCATGCGCGTGCGGAGTTATTTCGCTACCGGCACCAATCTCATGTATGCCATCGGGGCCATCCTTGGGCTCGTAGGAGCTGTAAAGGTTTATCAGAAATGGAACAGCGGTGATCCCGATACCGGCAAGGTTGCTGCCGCCTGGTTTGGCAGTTGTGTGTTCCTGGTCATTGTGGCCACTGTGTTACGATCATTCTTTGGAATCTGATGGCATCCAGCGTTTACAAAATTAACAAGGGTATCAACAAGCCGATTGAGTTCAAAGGCCTCAAGGCGCAGTATATCGCATACCTCGCGATCGGACTCATCGGCCTGTTGATATTGTTTGCGGTGCTCTACATCATCGGGGTGAACATGTTCGTTTGTCTCGCACTTACGCTGACGCTCGGTGTGCTCTTGTTCATGACCGTTTACCGGATGAGCGACAAGTATGGTCAGCACGGCCTCCTGAAGAAAATGGCAAAGCGAAGCCTCCCTGATTTTATCAAGTCAACCTCCCGAAAAGTTTGCATTCAACTCAAGAACTAACTTATGGCACAGGAGATTGCATTTCATAAAGTATTCCCGATCTACAAAGTAGAACACGACTGCATCCTGTCGAAGCAGGGCGATGTAACGCTGGGTTTTGAAGCCACTCTTCCGGAGATTTTCACCTTATCTGATGAGGAGTACGAAGCCTTTCATCAGGTGTTGGTTAAAGCCATCAAAGTGCTTCCCAACAATACGGTGTTCCATAAGCAGGATTGGTTTCTTTCGAGGAAACATCAACCCGAATTTGAAGGAAAGGAAAATTCATTCCTGTCGCGATCAAGCGAACAGTTTTTTAATGAACGCCCTTACCTCGATCACAAGTGCTATATCATGCTCACCCGAAAACCAGCAAATCGAAAACCATCCAACTCTGTTTTCTCCAACCTGATCCGCAGGAGCATTGTACCCGAAGGCCCGCTAAATCCACAGCGCATGCAGGAGTTCCTGGATGGTGCAGGACAGTTTGAACGGATACTCAAAGACAGTGGATTTGTAAAGCTGACCAGAATAACGGACGATGAATTAGTAGGTGATAACAGGAAACCCGGTTTATTGGAACGCTACTGCTATTTGCTTTCGGAAACAGATCAACCCATGATCAAGGACATCCACTTCAAGGATGGTCTGAAAGTTGGCGATCTGCATTGTCAACTGTATTCATTGTCGGATGTGGAAGACCTTCCGGCTTTGTGCGGATCACGCATCAACTATGATAAATACTCCACTGACAAGACCAAGTTCAGTGTTGGATTTGCCTCACCCTTAGGTCAACTGCTATCCTGTGATCATATCTATAACCAATACATCTTCATCGAGGATGCACACAAGACTATTAAGCAGCTCGAAAGTAAACGACTCAGGTTACAATCGCTGGCTACATACTCCCGTGAAAATGCCATCAGTCGTGATGCAACGAATGATTTTTTGAATGAGGCTATTTCGTCACAACGGCTACCAGTCAAGGCCCATTACAACATCATGCTTTGGACAGACAATAAAACAGAACTGAAAGAACTTAAAACGCAAGTTTCATCGGCACTTGCTCAGATGGATGCTATCGCGAGGCAGGAAACCGATGGAGCACCACAAATATTCTGGGCAGGTCTGCCCGGCAATGAAGCTGACTTTCCGATGAACGATACTTTTGATACGTTCGCAGAACAAGCTACTTGTTTTCTGAATCTGGAAACGAGCTACCAGTCTTCTGTTAGCCCCGTAGGTATACGACTTGGCGACAGGCTAACTGGCAAGCCTATTCATGTCGACATTTCAGACGAGCCTGTCAAAAAAGGCATCTGCACCAATCGAAATAAATTCATTCTAGGTCCTTCCGGCAGCGGGAAGTCATTCTTCACCAATCACATGGTACGATCTTACTACGAACAGGGCACACATATCGTGCTGGTGGATGTTGGTCATTCCTACAAAGGACTATGTGATTTGGTGAATGGATATTACTTCACCTATGATGAGGCTAACCCCATCCGGTTTAATCCATTCTTCATTGGCCAAGGTGACGTGTTGGATACCGAGAAAAAGGAAAGCATAAAGACCCTGTTGCTGGCTTTGTGGAAGAAGGATGATGAAACATTCAATCGGTCAGAATATGTGGCTTTGTCCATTGCGCTGAAGTTGTACTATGAGAAGTTGGAGGCAGATAAAAAACTCTTCCCTTGTTTTAATACTTTTTATGACTTCCTCCGTGATGAATTTGTCGGCATCCTGAAGGAAGATCGAGTGAAGGAGAAGGACTTCGATGTAGAAAACTTCCTCTACGTGTTGCGCCCATATTACAAAGGCGGTGAATTTGACTATCTGCTGAACGCCACGGAAAATCTGGAACTGCTCAAAGAACGTTTCATTGTCTTTGAACTGGACAACATCAAGGATCATCCGATCCTGTTCCCGGTAGTCACAATCATCATCATGGAGGTGTTCATTTCCAAGATGCGTAAACTGAAGGGCATGCGTAAGATGATACTCATCGAAGAAGCCTGGAAAGCTATCGCAAAAGAGGGTATGGCAGAGTATATCAAGTATCTGTTCAAGACCGTGCGAAAGTTTTACGGGGAAGCCATTGTGGTGACACAAGAAGTTGAAGACATCATTAGTTCGCCCATCGTCAAGCAGGCGATCATCAACAACTCCGACTGCAAGATTTTGCTTGACCAGAGCAAGTACCAGAACAAGTTCGACCTGATACAACAACTGCTTGGGCTCACCGAGAAAGAGAAAGCCCTTGTACTCTCCATTAATAAAGCCAATGATCCTTCCCGGAAGTACAAAGAGGTCTTCATCAGCCTGGGAGGAATGCTGTCCAAAGTGTACGCTACTGAAGTTTCTCTCGAAGAATACCTGGCATACACTACGGAGGAATCAGAAAAAATTAAAGTGCAGGCGTATGCCAAAAAATGGAACGGTGATATCAAAAAAGGAATCGCTGAACTGGCCAATGACATACGCAACGGAAAAGCTTAAACCGATGATTTCTATGAATCGAATAAGAAAAACAATTTTTATCCTGCTTATAGGAATGATAACATTAACAGTCACTCCCATTCCGGATAGCCATGCCGCTATTCCTATTGCCAAGATCATTCAGGAAGGCGTAAAGAAAGTAATCAAAGCTGTTGACCTGATGATCCAGCGGCTTCAGAACAAAACCATTGCGCTGCAGAACGCAGCGAAAGTGCTGGAGAATAAGCTCTCCAAACTCAAGCTCAATGAGATTGCTCAATGGACCGAACGCCAACGGCAGTTATACAAAAAGTACTACGATGAACTTTGGAAGGTTAGGAACACTATTGCCACTTATAAGAGGATCAAAATGATCCTTCAACGTCAACAGCTGATCATTGAAGAGTATAGGTTCACCTGGCACATGATCAACCAGGACAAGCACTTCACCAGATCGGAGATCGACTACATGTATCGTGTGTACACCGGGATACTGAATGAGAGTGTGTACAACCTCGACCAAATTCTTTTAGTGATCAATTCATTCAAAACGCAGATGACTGATGCAAAGCGCCTGGAGATTATCAACAAAGCCGGTGACCAGATTGAACAAAACTATGCGGATCTCAAACAGTTCAACAACCAGAATATTCAACTGAGCATGAACCGGGCCAAGGATGAACACGAAGTATTGGTAGTAAAAAAATTATACGGGCTGGAATAAAGTATAGTATGCGAAGACTTGGTTTACATATCGATGAACTGGAAAAGCTGTTGAACGAGAAGGGGTTTGACGGTCACTTCCTTTGTAATTCCGCGTTTCCCGGTAAACTGAGAGAGTCGCTGCATCAGCATCTCCTGGAAATGCTTCAGGGCGAAACTCACATTCCTTCATTTTATCTCACAACGTATTCACTCTGGAAGGATGAAGAGAGTCCGTATGTGCAATGTGATTTCAAGGTGCGATACGATAAAGGTCATGGTTTTGGAATTGATAAAGTGGACGCAAAGTATGTGGTCGACCGTTCCTTCAATCCTGTCAGAACTTTCGAAACCCGCCTGAAAAGTAACGAAGATCTGCCAACTCGGGAGAACATTAATTCACTGGTCGGCCCGCGAAAAAGAAGTCTGAAACTATAAATACTGAATTATGAAATTTTTATTCATCATAGTAACAGGAATATTATTAAGTACAACCTCACCAGCGCAAACCTGGGACGAATGGTTCAAGCAAAAGAAAACGCAGAAGAAATATCTTGCTAAGCAAATTGTGCTACTGAGGCTCTATCTGGGCTCCCTTAAAAAAGGTTACGAGATCGCGGACAAAGGACTTACCACCATTCACAACATCAAGAACGGAGACTTCAACCTGCACAGGGACTTTTTCGGTTCTCTTAAAAATGTCAACCCGCACATTAAGAATTCTGCCAAGGTGGCCGATATCATAGCCTTCCAGGTTTATATCATCCAGAATATAAAGCGGGTGAATAATTTCTGCAAGAACAACGAATACTTTACGCCCGAAGAAATCCGGTATGTGGCAGCTGTGTATTCCAACATGCTGTTTCTGTGTGATGCTTCAATCTCTGAACTGCTGACAATTATCCGGTCGAACGAGACGGAGATGAAAGATGATGAGCGGTTAGTGCGCATCGACAAGTTATATGACGACATGCTGGACAAACATGCCTTCGTACAGTCGTTCGATAGCGATGTGAGACTGATTGCCCGGGAGCGAGAACGCGAAACACGTTCTGTTGAAAGGATGCACAAACAATACGAAACAATTTGACGAAATGGCTATGAAACGAATTTTGCTTACCGGATTACTTTTTGTTGTGTTGGGTCTGAGGCCGGTCTGTGCGCAGTCACAAGAAGCTCAACAACTATTACTGAACTGGGAAAAACTTCGCCAACTCGAAGAGATATTGGACAACATGTATCGCGGTTACAAGATACTCGACAAGGGCTATACCACGATCAAGAACATTGCGCAGGGAAACTACACAATCCACCAGTTATTCATTGACGGATTGATGGCCGTTAATCCATCCATACGAAATTACAAGCGCATTCCCTTTATCATCGAATACCAAAAGATGTTGCTGAAGGAATATCAGCGCGCCTATAATCGTTTTCGTCAAGATCCCAACTTCAAATTGGAGGAGATCGAATACCTGGCTAACGTCTACAAATTCCTGTTTGATGCCTCCCTTCGAAATATTGATGAGCTAATGATGATCATCACGGCTACTAAACTTAGCATGAGTGACGATGAGCGGATGCAGGCCATCGACAGGATATTCTTTGACATGGAGGACAAACTCATCTTTTTGAGATCCTTCAACAACAACACGCAACTGTTGGCCATCCAACGGGCACACTCGCGCAGTGACGTGGAAACCATGCGGAAGCTCTATGGCGTCAACTAAAGTAAAACGATGAAAACCTTTAAGATTATATTGATATTTCTTCCTGCGGCATTTTTTCCGGGAGTCATGTACGCCCAGGGTTTCGCAGGAGAAATCCACAGCCTGCAAAGTGTGCTGGATCAGCTATATTCGGAAATGCTGCCTCTGTGCAGTAAACTGATCGGGGTTGGACGAGGGCTGGCCGCCTTTGCAGCGCTGTGGTATATCGCATCGAGGGTGTGGAGACATTTGGCCAATGCAGAGCCTATCGACTTCTATCCATTGCTTCGTCCATTTGCGCTCGGCTTCTGTATTATGATATTTCCCTGGGTAATCGCCTTGATGAATGGCGTGTTGAAGCCGACCGTTACGGGTACAGCAGCGATGGTCACCGGATCAAACAATGCTATTGCCTACTTGCTGAAGCTGAAAGAAGAAGCAATTAAGAAAACTCCTTCCTGGCAAATGTATGTAGGGCCCGGAGGAGAAGGAGATTATGACAAGTGGTATCGTTACACCCATCCCAATGGAACGGGCGAAGGCGTGCTCGATGGCATCGGCAATGATATCAAATTCGGGATGGCCAAAGCTGCCTACAACTTTCGCAATTCCATTAAACAATGGATGTCGGAAATTCTGCACATCCTGTATGAAGCCGCAGCTCTTTGTATCAACACGCTCCGGACGTTTTACCTGATCGTACTCGCCATCCTTGGACCATTGGTTTTCGGTTTTGCGGTCTTTGATGGCTTTCAACACACGCTCACCGTCTGGATGGCTCGTTACATTAGTGTGTTTCTCTGGCTACCGGTTGCTAATATATTCGGAGCAATCATTGGTAAAATACAGGAGAACATGCTGAAAGTCGATATCCAGCAGGTGATCCGATACGGGGACACGTTCTTCAGCACAACGGACACTGCTTATCTCATCTTCCTGGTCATTGGCATTGTAGGATACTTTACCGTGCCAAGTGTTGCTAACTACATCGTTCATGCCGGGGGCGGATATACGCTGCTTCACAAGGCTTCCAATGTCTTTACGGGCGGAGCACGAACAACCGTTTCAGCGGCCACCGCAGGCGCTGGAACAGTAGTCAGTTCGATAAGTCAATCATCTCACTTAAGTCACGCTGGTTCTTCTCAAGGCAGTTCAGCTATGAAAACTAACGAAGGCTATATGCACGATAAACTTTCGGGTAAATCATGATGAATATGTTTCAACAATTAAGAAATATCGACACGGCATTTAAACACATCCGGTTGTTCTCGCTGGTGCTCATTGCAGGTTGTGTTTTTGCGGTTTGCTTTACCCTCTACAAGAGTTTTCAACTGATCAGTGAATCGCAAGAGCGGATATACATTCTCTCCAACGGCAAAGCGCTGGAGGCTTGGTCGGCCGAACGCAAGGACAATATTCCTGTGGAAACACGCGATCACGTGCGGACCTTCCATCATCACTTCTTTACCCTTGACCCCGATGACAAAGTCATTCAAGCGAACATTACTAAAGCACTGTATTTGGCCGATGCTTCGGCTAAGAAGCAGTACGATAACCTGAAAGAGAACCGCTATTATTCTAATGTGATCTCAGGAAATATTTCGCAGGAGATTGATATAGATAGTATTCGCATCGATATAAACCAATATCCATTCTACTTCCGCTGCTTCGCAAGGCAGCGTCTTATCCGCACCACTTCCATTGTGACGAGAAGCCTGGTCACAGAAGGATACCTGCGCAACGTTTCGCGCTCCGACAACAATCCACACGGATTCCTGATCGAGAAATGGAGCACGCTGGAGAACCAAGACATTAAAACAGAGAACCGATGAAGTCGAAAATGAAAAAGAAAATAAAAGAATCATGTCCACCCATGCAACAGATGGTAATGCAGCGTATAGATTACCTGAACACAACGTTCAACGCATTCCCTCAGAGCAAAAAGAAAATAATTCTGGCTGTGGCTGGCGTGATGATCGCCTGCCTTAGTGGCGCAATGGTACTTAATGCCATTTATGGCGTTCCGGCAAATCCACTGACATTCGACAAGATCACTTTACCTCACGATATCCAGATGCAACAAGCAGATACAACAACATTAACGCCAATAGGCAAAATGAAAGGCGAGATTGATGGGGACTTTGAAGCCTTCTACCTCGCGATCGATAAAGATGGCCAAGTGTACCTCAATCGTGATCCGGATTATTCGGAAAATCGATACGATAAATCCAGGGGCTGGGAGTTGGTAACACGTGAGCAACTTGCAGTATATGAGAAAGAACTTCATTTCACCCCACACCAAAGGAAAAGTTTGAGACCATAAAAATTTATCTACATAAAACTTAAAACAATAAAGAGTATGAAACCACATTCAGAAAAATTCCTGCAGAAGAGAAGATTCTTCATGGTACTGCCCCTGTTGGTGCTTCCCTTCGTAACAATGATCTTTTGGGCCTTGGGTGGCGGACAGGGGACCTCAGCCCATGCTCACCCCGTATCCCATACCGGGCTTAATTTGTCACTGCCCGATGCATATTTCGGAGAGATGGAAATCTGGGACAAACTTGCCCTGTATGAAATGGCCGAAAGAGATTCAGCTAAATATGAAGAGGCACGAGAGAGCGATCCGTATTTTGACCTGATCGCATTCCAGACACAGGATCAACAACCGGAAAAGAAGTCGCCCGCGGAAAAAGAGAGCAAACTGATCAATTCTTTCCGGCAAAAGGAAAGACAAGTAAGCGATCCCAATGAAGAACGCGTTACACAAAAGCTGAATGAATTGTATAAGGAAATAAACCGCACCACTGAAAGACCAACTGATCCAAAAAATAATACGACTCTACTTCCTGAGCAAGCATCAGACCCACAGTTCACAGCAGACGTAGACAGATTGGAGAAGATGATGCAACTTATGCAAGACGGTCAGGGATCTGATCCTGAAATGGAGCAGATTGAAGGCGTTCTGGAAAAGATACTGGACATCCAGCATCCAGACAGGGTGAAGCAAAAACTGGAAGCGGTAAATGCAAAAGTCAAGTCAAATACCTTTCCTGTTGAACCCGCAAAGAATGATGAGAATATTTCGTTGTTTGATTCGAATGAGACTGGTTCTCACGAATCTATTGATAGTGCTTCCATATTTGAAACGTTATCAACACGTAACCTGGGTCAGAATGGTTTCTTTGGATTGGACGATGAAACACAACAGGCAAACGAGGTGGGCAATGCAATTGAAGCAGTCATTCATGATATGCAGGAGTTAGTTGCAGGATCGACCGTCAAAATGCGACTCCTTAATGATATTCACATCAACGGGAGACTCATTCCGAAAGATCAATTCATTTACGGTGTATGCGCTATCAACGGTGAAAGATTGACTGTCGAAGTCAGCTCAATCAGAACAGGAAATTCGCTATTACCTGTTTCATTAGAAGTCTATGACCTGGACGGACTCCCCGGGATTTACATTCCCGGAGCAATAACGCGTGATGCTGCCAAGCAGGCCTCGGATGATGCCTTGCAGAATATTCAATTAATGTCACTTGATCCATCCATCGGGGCACAAGCTGCAGCGGCCGGTGTGGAAGCGGCCAAAGGACTGTTCAGTAAGAAGGCGAAGCTGATCAAGGTAACAGTGAAGGCCGGCTACCAGGTTTTCCTGGTGGACACCAACTCAACAAGCAACACCAGTTATTAATGATAATTAATTCAATCATGAACATTTTTGTAAGAGTCGTTTTATGGCCCGAACTGGAGTAAGTGATGAGAAGGTCGTTGTCGTAACCTCTCATTAAGATTCGCAACGACACGGGGTTCCGGAACCTCTGCACCTGTTGATGACTGTAGCTACTTATCACGCAGGTGATTTTTTGATCCCTTGATAGGGAGTACTGGAAGTTTTTTTCAACTATTAAACACCAAAGTTATGGGTTTACTGTTTGGCGCTATTGCTGCCTTTGTGACACATGCATGGCCGGTATTACTCCTGCTATTGCTCTGACAAGGCGTTGGTTGGGGCGATTAAGTCGCCCCACCTTTGACTATTTAAATCAATCATTAAAATCAAAAACAAAATTCACATATGTATTACTTTTTAAGACATGGCTGTATCGAATGGCTCATGGGAACCATACTCGCACTATGCACCATTGAGATCGAAGCACAACCAAATAATCATGTGCAATCAATAGAGGTGACATTTAACAAAACATCCTCTCTCGTATTTCCTACAGTGATCAAGTCGGTTGACCGAGGAAGCCGGGATGTGTTGGCGCAAAAGGCTAAGGGCGTAGAAAATGTTCTTCAGCTCAAGGCAGCCAGGCCCGGATTTACAGAGACTAACCTGACGGTAATTACAGCTGATGGTAGAATACATCATTTCACGGTGAACTATTCGAAAGAACCCGTAGCACAGGTGGTGAATATCGGTGACGATGACAGTGCGGATGACGATCTGCAAAAACTGATCTTCCAGTCCATGATGACAGAATCCGAACTGGAGAAGTATGCCTCACGAATTGTGAATATAAAGCGCAGCATCCGGTTCATCGGTGAAAGCAAACACAAGATCGGTCTTTCATTGAACGGGATTTACATCCGGGACAATACTATCTTTTATCACTTCCGGATCAGTAACTCATCGAACATCAATTACGACATTGACTTCCTGAGATTCTTTGTGCAGGACAAGGCAAAGGTAAAACGCACTGCTTCGCAGGAAGTGGACATGAAGCCGGTGTACGTGTATGGTGATGACCAACAGATAGTGGCAAACACTGTGCAGGATATTGTTTACGCGCTGGAGAAATTTACCATCCCGGATGCCAAGCGCCTTCATATTGAAATGTTTGAAAGGAACGGTGGACGGAACCTGGAACTGTTCATCCGGAACAAGACCATCGTGAATGCAAAGCTGATCAAATAGCCGATGCGTAAGCGATGCTTTCCGATAAACATGAATATTACAAACTATTAAACAACACATTTATGAATGTCAAGAATCTGGAATTTCTGAAAGAGGGGCTAAAGTATTTGGGCTTTGGCGAGAAACTTAATGCTGATCTTGAGAACAAGATCAAGGAGCAACCAGCAGAGTTTAAACTAAGTATGGTTGGAGAATTCAATAAGGGTGACACTAAAGAGAAAGTGAATTATTCACTTGATTTTAGAAAGTCTGATCAGACTGACATGTATTTTTTCAACCGGTATCAAGCCACGGTGAAAAATGATGACCCTTCAAAGGATGTGACTCAGACATTTTACATCACGAAAAACGCTGGAGTCACCGCTAAAGAGGCTTACAACCTTTTGAGCGGTCGGGCAGTCAATAAAGACCTAACCAACAAAGAAGGCCAACCCTATAACGCGTGGCTGCAACTTGATTTCCAGGAGAAGGACAAGAACGATAATTTTAAGGTAAAACAATACCATGCCGGTTATGGTTACGATCTTGAAATGGTCATGGCCAAATACCCAATCAAGGAACAACTGAATGCCGAGGAGAAAACAAAACTGATGAAGTCTCTGGAAAAAGGGAACCTCACTCAGGTCACCTTTGCACGGGAAGGCGGAGAAGACAAAATGTATGTTGCCGCCAACCCGCAATACAAGAACCTGGATCTGTACAATGCAAAGATGGAAAAGCAATTCCAGGGCATTGAGAAGAAAGAGAAGTCAGGCGAGGATAAATCCAAAGAGAAAAAAGAAACTGTGAAGCAGGATTCCGAAGAAGAAAGTGAGGGGAAAAGGAAGTCGAAGAAGAAAGGTATTGGGGTATAAATTTCCTTCACTTGATTTAAAAGACCCGTCTGGATAAGGCGGGTCTTTTTTTGCTTGAACCACAACCTAAAATTATTAGTGAATTTTAGATGCTTTATGTTACGCTGACAGAGTGGAGATTTATGCAATCGCCTTCCTTCGGCTTGTGGTCGGTGTTGATTATAAAAACAATCCCTCAAAGAATACAAACCAAGGAGCGCAACTTGATTGACGTTGTACTTTTTCTTAACAAAGAGAAGAAAGCAATTTTAACCATAAATGTTGTCCCTTTGTCACAGCCAGAACAAATCTTTACTACGGCTTAGTTTTGTATCTTTGAAAAAGCAATTCCCCAAGACAATGAATGTTAGAAAAAACGTAGTATCCCTCACTGATGATGAGAAGAAGACTTTTGTAAACGCTTTGATCGAGTTAAAAAAGCAGGGCAAGTACGACAACTATGTACACTGGCATCATCACGTTATGATTCCAACAGTGTTTCCTTATGAGCCTAATGATCCCAATTACAGAAATGGCGCCCACCGAGGTCCTGCTTTCTTGCCATGGCATCGAGCATTTTTGAAAGCCGTGGAATACGATCTTCAGCAAATTGACAAATCCATTACAATACCTTACTGGGATTGGGTGGCCGACTCAAAACTTCCAGATCCTAAATCTGCTCCCATATGGGATAAGGATTTCATGGGTGGGGACGGAAATCCGTCTAACACTAATATCGTGGAAACTGGCGCATTCTCTTATTCTAACGGTAACTGGAATATCGTAATGGATGAGGCGGGCCCTGAACTCAGACGTAGTTTAGGGAGATTCAAAGCTGGAAATATTTCCATCGACACACTTCCCCATGAAGAGGATCTTCGCTTGGCAATGACTGAGGCATTCTATGATGTGCCCAATTCAAATAATAGTCCTTTCACCATTGGCTTCCGTAACAGACTTGAAGGATGGATTACTAAACGTGGAGACTATCGGGTTAAAACAGAGGGGTCGCAACTTCACAACCGCGTTCATCTGTGGGTAGGCGGTTCAATGATGCCCATGTCATCACCGAACGATCCTGTATTCTTCCTGCATCACTGCTATGTAGATAAAATATGGGCAGACTGGCAAGAAAACCAAAGGCTGAATAATCCAGAAGCGACTCCACACTATGCGCCAATCAGTGGTGGTCCTAAGGGTCATAACTTAAAAGATGTTTTGGATCCGTTCAAATTGACTGTTGAAGAAACCCTTGATAGTAAGAACCTTGGGGTTGTCTATGAAAAGACCATGAAAGCTTTTGATACCACCGATTTTTCATGGCGACCAATCAGCCCATTCTGGGCAGATTAGTCCAATGAGACCCTACGTCAAAGTATTGATTGCGGCTTGATGCTTATTTGCTTGCTTTAGGATTCGAATAGATTGACGACCCTAAGGCCAATCGTCTTTCATCATACTAACATCTTCTAATAGGTGTTCTTAGTACAATATAGGATTTTGCATCTGTGACTCTTGGCGTTGATCCCTATTAGATGTTCGTAAATGGAATAGTTTTCATCAATTCCGTACAGACCGATATTCAGAATCTTTAAAATATCGCTGTTTATTAAATGGACTGAATTTGGCATATAGGCTTTAAGCACTTTAAAATCTAAACCGTATGCTCCGCAACATATTTATTACCTCGTTAAGGAACTTCTTCCGAAACAAAAGCTTCTCACTCATCAATCTGATTGGTCTTTCAGTGAGCATGTCTTTGGGAATGCTCATCATTATGATTGTACAAGACCAACTTTCGTTTGATAATTTTCATAAAGACTCTGAGAGGGTTTACAGAATCAATACTCAACTACTCCACCCTGATTGGGGTAATATTGATTTTGCTTCGACACCACTACCACTGGGTGAGGTTTTAAAAAATGATTATTCACTTGCGGAAAACACAGTACGTATTAACAGTGAATTGTATGGTGACGTGAATTATAAAAATATTACAGTACCTGTACGAGGATTGTTTGTTGATCCTTCTTTTCTGGAAATGTTCAATTTTCCGCTTGAGCAAGGGAGTTCAACAACAGCTTTACAAGGGCCAAATAGTTTGATACTCACCCAACAAAGTGTTGTAAAAGTATTTGGTACAACTGATCCTATTGGGCAAACGCTTACTATCGGAAAGCTTGGAACCTTCACAGTTACCGGAGTATTAAAGGAGTTGCCTGGAAAAACACATTTTGATTTTGAAGTCTTATGTTCAACAGAAGCACTTCAAAGCTTGGAGAAAAGTAAAGTAATGAGCAGTACGGTTGATAATTGGAGCGCCTATTACAACAACTACGTATACATAAAGTTGAAAGAAGGGCGAGAACTTGCGGAAGTTGAAAAGGCACTTTCTGAAATAAACAAAAAGTATTGTGTAGGGTTGCAATCGGATGGAAAGCAAATTTCGTATTCATTTTATGTACAACCATTGGATAAAATAACTCCTGGCCCAGAACTGTCAGGCCAAATGGGTCGCGGGTTGCCCGCTTTCTTCCTTATCTTTCTCAGTGTGTTAGGAGTTGTAGTATTACTGATGTCCATTTTCAATTTCACCAATCTAACCATTGCAAAATCATTGTCCCGCGCTCGTGAAATAGGTGTGCGCAAAGTAGTGGGAGCTAATCGGTATCAGGTGTTTTTTCAATTTATCGGGGAGGCTGTTGTATTTTCAATGATAGCGTTGGTCTTCTCTTATATTCTATTACAATTTTTGAAGAATGGATTTCTTCAATTGTCGCTACAGGAAGACTTCTTTATATCCTTAAGTGAAAATATTTCATTATACGTGGCATTTGCATTTTTTGCAATTATTGTTGGCATCTTGGCTGGCGTTTTACCGGCCACCTATCTATCAGCATTTAAACCATCCAAAGTGTTAAAGGATGTACAGAACTTAAAAGTGTACTCCAGGCTTACCTTCCGAAAGATGTTGATGGTGGTGCAGTTCACGCTCACGGTCATCTTCGTCATTGTTGTGTTGGTAGTGTATCAGCAGATAGACTATATGGTATCCTCTGACTATGGGATTCAACAGAAAAATAATCTGAACCTTAGTTTGAAAGGCGTTCCTTTTGAAAAGATCGCGAATGAGATAAGAAACATCCCTGGCGTTGTTCGTGTGGGCGGAGTATCCCATAAGTTGGGCACCTTTGCAGACGGCTCTGATGATTATAAACGAAACAATGAGGAGAAGGCAATCGTTATTCGCCATTTTATGGTTGACAACAATTACATCGATAACCTGTCCCTTACTTTTATAGCTGGACATGATTTTCGCGAAGAAGAACAAACCGGCCAAGAGCGTGAAGTTATTCTAAACCAAACCGCGGTAGCACAACTTGGGTTTGAACAACCACTTGATGTTATTGGAGAAACCATTTATGCAGGTGATACCCTTTTGCTGCGCGTAATTGGTGTTGTAAAAGATTTTCACTTTCGTCCGATGAATAACAAAATCGGGCCACTGGCATTACGGTATAATACCAATGCTATTAACTACCTGAGCGCACATATTCAGCCCTCCCAAAACGAAACCATCATTCAATCAATGAATGCGATTTGGAAAAAATTTGATTCCGTCCATCCTATGGAATATGCTATGATGGAAGATGAAATTGACGATGCCTATCGCCAGTCTGGTATGAGCGATGTGCTGGTGATACTTGGATATATCACATTCCTGGTCATTTCACTTTCCTGCCTGGGCATGTTGGGTATGGCCATGTATGCTGCACAGGTACGCGTAAAGGAAGTGGGTATTCGTAAAGTAATGGGGGCATCGGTTATGGATGTGGTACTGTTACTCAGCAAATCGTTCATGGCATTGATTGGCATCGCTATTATTATTGGTTTACCGGTAAGTTATTTTGCCGGGGAAGCATTTCTGGAAGACTTTGCCTACAAGATCCAAATCACGCCTGCACTTTTGTTTACTGCCATTCTTTTAATCTCTTGTTTAGGACTACTGATAATTTGGTCACAGACTATAAAAGTTGCCACCTCCAACCCAACCAAATGGCTTAGAAGTGAATAAAAGTAGACTTACTATTTGCTTTATGGCGTGAGGACGGTGGAAAAATATTGGAAGGCGATTCGTGAGCAACTCGATTAACTATGAGTTGCCATTATTTCCATTAGGTCACCCATTAGACCTTCCTTTTTTATACAGGAGTATAGCTACCCAAACTGTCCAAATCATATATCCTGACATGAATAGGCGAAATGTGTGAAGATTTATTTCTATAGACTCTACAACCATTACGCCTAGCGTGGCAACAGACATCAGAATTCCAAAATAACCAACGCCACCCGGAATAGGTTTGGTTTTAATTATTGAAATTGACCATATGAGAATGGAAACGCATGCTCCGGCTAGAAAAATCAAATCAAAAGCATGATTAAGTGCCAGCATATTCCTTACAATTAAAATAAGGATCTCGTTGTCAGGATCAGGGCTTCTCAAATTTGTGACAAATAATGGTAAAGCCAATCCATTAATTGCAGCCGCAATCATTCCTGCCAATTGCGCTATGAGCATTATAAAAAACGACAATGTTGGAACAGTAGTGTTATGTTTCCATATTTGAGATAATCCCCAAAATCCAGTTAAAAAAAACGGAATTGAAAGAAGTGCAACACTATGACTTGCGACAATAACTGTGGAGGTCTTAATCAGGTACTCAATATTACCACCTGGTGGGTGAAAAAACATTGTTACGAGTAAGCCGACCGATCCCGCAAGTAACATTTTGCCTGCATTTATTGGAGATATGTTCATAATCTTTATAAGTTTTTTCAAACCTACAAAGTATTTTAAAACACTGGATTGACTTAAATCAAGTCTGGGAAAAACTCTGACGAATTCGGCTTAATGTCTCAGGCGTTATTCTTAGGTAAGATGCAATGTGTTTAAGTTGAAACTTTTCAACCACTTTTGGTTTGTTATTGATCAACAAAATGTATTTTTCTTTAGGTGATAATTTGGCAGGGTTGGATATAGGCGTTTCAACGATCATTTTAAAAATTCGCATCAACTGAAAATAGGTATCAGACTCTTTTATTAATCGATGAAGATCATATATATCAAGTTCCAGAAGTTCACTGTCTTCCATTGCCTGCAAATTGTACAAAGTGGGTTTTTGAGATGTAAAACTTTGATAATCGAAGGCCCAATCGGTTTCTACGAATAGATTTACTGTCATATCCTCGCCTAATTCGTCAACATAGTAATGGCGGAGGCTTCCTTTCTCAACAAAATAGATGGATTGACAGGTCGTTCCTTCTTTAACTAAAAATGAATGTTTTTTTAGTCGAACAATTTTCAAACAACTTTCAATCTTCTTCAAATCCTGTTCTGAGAAGCGTCCAAGCATGCGGAGTGCAGAATAAAGATTATTGAACTTCATTACCTCTAAAGATATTAGCTTTATATCAGCTGTCTGTTTTTTCGATAAAAGATATTACAACTTTTTAACGTAACCTGTAGATTTAATTTGGTACCCAATTTTCTTATAGAAACTTTGGGCAATTTTTCGCTCTTCCCTGTTCCCACAATTAAGCAAAATTCTGTTAGCACCAATTTTCCTAGCCCATTGTTCAGATGCTTTCATTAATTGTGTGCCGATTCCATCCTGCCTATAGCCTTGAGCTATTACAAATGCGAGGACACGAACATAAATTCCGTTCTGCTCATACGAGTAATTCCAGGTCATGCCTACCATGCCCACCACTTTGTTATTTATGGTTGCCAGAAACGTTTTGTAGTCACCATGCTTTTGGATGTGCGTTAGCCTGATTTTCATTTCATCCAGTGCAGTTTCATATCCCAATTCCGTCATTAGATTGGACAAGGATAGGACATCAGTTTCTGTTATTCCGGCTTCCCGAATGTCTATGGGTTGGTCGTTGTGCGGCATGGTTACAGAATTGAGGTTTGCAGTAATTTGATACCCTGTTATCTTATCGGGGTTATTTCATTAATTTCCTTAGGCTGAATAACGGTCAAAAACGACATTTTCTTAATAATTTTGATAAAAACTGCAATTAAGTACAATATGTTGTAACTATTTTTACTGCAATTACGATTAATATCAAAGCCAACCCAGTCACCTGATTAATGGAAGAAACCCGCGAATCGAATAGCAGAACCATCCGGATAGCCACATCCCTGTTTTTTTTTATATGTGTGCCGTTATCGGTTTGGGAGACAAGTGTGCAATCAGAAATATTTGTGACACAGAATCCTGTAGTGACTTCTAATAACCTACTTTCAAATGAAGTGATTTTTCGGACTTCTATTGTAAGCCACCTCATTGGTACATTCGTTTTCCTTTTTATGATACTGCTGTTTTACAGGATTCTCAAACCAGTAGACAAACAACTTTCGCGGCTCATGATTATCCCTATACTTGCTCAAATACCAATTGTTTTTGTTTTTGAAGCTCTGAATTTCACGGCCCTTATGACACTCAAAGCTGAAGCCCGCCCCGCCTTTGATGTGGCTCAACAACAAGAGGTTGCGTACTTCCTGTTGCGTGCGCATCGATACGCATTTGGCGCGGACAAGATCATTTTTGGCCTGTGTTTCATTCCTTTCGGGATGTTGGTTTTCCGATCAAGGGTTGCACCACGGGTTATTGGTATTCTTATGATCTTTGGCGGGGCCGGTTATGTCGCAGACACTTTTCTTTACATTCTCTTGCTGAGACCTGACTATTTAATTGTTCAGCCAATAAAGTTGTTCGCATCAGCAAGTTATGCGCTAGGCTTGCTTTGGTTTTTGGTCAAAGGTGTGAGTAATCAAACTGTACTAAAAGGAAATCGGATAAATGAATAAGGTTGCTAACAACAATGTTGTTGTTCTTTTAAATAATTTAAGCATATGACTAAACGGTGGAAGGGTATTTCAATGAGTACGGCAGCCCTAGTCAGTGGCCTTACATTATTTATACCCACGGCTCCATATGCAGAGTTCTATGTTTTTAAAAAACTCATTACCTCAAATAATGCTATTCAGGTTACTCAAAACTTGTTGGACAATCAACAGCTTTTCCTCTCAGGAATATTTGCCATACTTCTCACATTTATTAAAGACGTGGTGCTTGCTTGGACTATATACATTTTTCTTAGGCCCGTAAATTCTTCCTTAGCACAGTTGGCATGGTCGTTCAGGCTTATTTATGTCTGCCTTGCGGTTGTGTCCCTTTTCAATTTAGTATACGCCTTCCAACTCGTTAGTGCACCGGGGTTCCAGATGGACTTGAAAAGTGAACAAGTTTTGCAACTCGTCCAGGCTCGTAGGTATGGTATGCACCTTGCTTACATCTTCTTCGGTAATTACCTGATTCTTATTGGTGCATTAATTTACAACGCTTCTTATATACCGAAGATACTTGGTGTTTTGATCATCCTTGCAGGTTTGTCATGGATTATGCATGGCTTACAACCTTACTTTTTCAAGGAGTATGATTTTTCCTGGATGATGGTGTTTTCAATCAGTGAACTTGTATTGGCTATCTGGCTATTAGTTAAAGGCAGGAAGATCAATGAATCCCTAATAACTGCATAAGTATGATTTACTTAAAAACTTTATTGTAATCATGGATATTTTGAAATGGATCGTAATTGGTTTAGCAATATTAAACTTTGGGTTCATGGCATTTGATGGAGCAAGAGGAATAATGATGGGTGATTATGTGAGACCTAAGTCAGGTCAGTATGAGGGTCAACTTGGGCCGTGGGTTAAAGCAGTAAGGTTTGTTGGTATTGACCCTGAATCTGCTTTCATGAAAATTACTTTTTTGGTTTGGGGCCTCCTCGGATTAGCTATTACAGTTTGCTTTGCTATGAATCTTCATTGGGCTTGGAAAGGAATGCTAATTATGAACATAGGATCACTTTGGTATCTTATTCCTGGAACAGTGTTTAGTGCCGTTCAAATTATTCTTTTGGTTACAATGAAATTCTTAAAGTAAAAATCTAAAAGGGACTAATGGCCAATCGCAAAGGGTCTGATATATTGAAAAGAAAATTAAAATGAAGAAAACCAAACTTGGAGAATTTGAGGAACTTGTGCTCCTCACGGTGGCAGCACTTCAACAAGATGCATATGGAGTAGAAATCAAGCGCGAGTTAGAATCACGCCTGAAAGAAAGACTTAGTGTGGGCTCCATTCAATCTGCCCTCAAACGAATGGAAGACAAGGGATTTCTCACCTCTCAATTTGGAGAGGCTACTGCAAAGCGTGGTGGCAAGCGCAAACGTATTTACTCAACTACTTCGCATGGCCGTAAAGTGTTGGAAGAGATGAAAGATATAAGAGCCCAACTCTGGAGTGCGATACCCAAGCTAGCGTTTGAACTTAAAGCTATCTGATGGAATCCCAAGCACTAAATCCTCCGCAATGGCCGGTAAAATTTCTTCGATTCTTCCTGAAAGCTGAATACTTGGAAGAAATTGAAGGAGACATGGAGGAAATATTTTATGAAAATGTGGAACGGTTCTCGGTTCGCAAAGCAAGACGAATGTATGCGTTAGAAATGATCAAGCTGTTGCGACCAAATCTGATTAAAAACCTTGAGTTCGTAAACCATTTAATGCATTATAGCATGTTCAAAAATTACTTTAAGGTTTCATTCCGTGGTTTAAAGAAGAATCCCATTAACTCTTTCATTAATGTCTTCGGACTAGCGGTGGCTATTGGCCTAGCAATTTTTGCATATGCTTTTGCACGCTGGACGTACAGTACCGATCAATTTCATGAAAATAAAAATGCAGTTTATCTCACAACCTTTTTTGCAAACAGGGATGGTGCCAATCAACAGTATGGTACCACACCGAGACCAATCGGAGAACATCTTCGTCAAGACTTTGCTCAAATAAAAAGTGTTTGCCGGATTGAGGACCGCAATGTAGTCATGAAGTATGACGAACATGTTTTTCATGAAAGAGTACGATATGTTGATCCTGAGTTTTTGGAGATGTTTACGTTTCCTCTTAAATGGGGAACATCTAATGCATTGAAAGATGTAAACAGCATTATTCTTAGCGAGGCCATGTCAATAAAGTACTTTGGTGAAGAAAACCCTATTGGCACCAGTATTCAGATGATTTATGGAAAAGGCCAGAGTAAGGTTTTTAAAGTTGTTGGAGTAGCTGCTGAGTTTCCGAAAGCCCGTACCATCGGGTTTGACTTTCTGATCAACTTCGAAAACTTCCGTACAACTGAACTAGGTTACAATTATCATGACTGGAATGCCTTCGTAAATGCCACTTTTATCAAAGTTGAAAATCCTACTGATTTGATTTCCATCAAATCAAAAATGGAAAAGTATCAAGTATTGCAGAATAGTTTTGCAAAAGAAGATTGGGCAATTACTTCATTCTCATTCGAACCTTTGGCCACACTGCACGAACAGTCTGAATTCATTAAAGACGACATCTCCAGAAGTTCAAAAAATAATTATACATCTATTGTGTTTATGGTAGCCATTGCTGTTTTCATGCTTGCATTGGCTTGTGTAAACTACATCAATATTGCTATAGCAACCGCAGCTAAACGATTGAAGGAAATTGGTGTCCGCAAATCCATTGGTGCTACGCGAAAAGTAGTTATTGTTCAATTTCTCACCGAAAATGTAGTGGTTACTTCATTCGCCTTGCTTATTGGTTTGGCGCTGGGATACTTTTTCTTCATACCTGGATTTGAGACGCTATGGAATTTTAGCATGGACTTTCAATTCACAGACATAAACCTGTGGATATACCTTCCTATCATTTTGTTGATTACCAGCATAGCTTCGGGAATTTATCCAGCCATTTATATTTCGCATTTTCAGGCTACTACCATTCTAAAGGGTAGTGTAAAATTTGGTCAACGCAATGTGCTCACGAAAGTGTTCTTATGTTTTCAATTAGTATTTGCCTGCGTGTTCATCACCATGTCGGTAATGTTCACACAAAACACTGATTACATGAGCAAACGTAGCTGGGGATACAATCAGTCAGATGGCTTGTATGCCTTGGTACCTGACCAGTCATCTTTTGAGCAACTCAGTACAATCATGTCTCAACATCCTGATGTGGTGTCCATTTCTGGATCTGCTCATCACATTGGACGCAGTCACAAATCCACAGTATTACATTTCCCAAGCCGCAATTATGAAGTTGATCAACTGGATGTTGATGCAAAATATTTGGAAACAATGGGCCTTCAGCTAAAAGATGGTCGATGGTTTAACGATTTTGATGGGAGTGACCAGCAAGCAGTAGTAATTAATGAAACACTGGCTAACACTCTTGGAGACAATCCTATAGGACAGGTTTTTCAAATAGATAGTGTTCAATTTGAAGTAATTGGTGTGCTGAATGAATTTCATAGTTATTCGTTTTCTCAAACTTTGCGTCCACTTATTTTTAAATTGGCTGAAAAGGCTGACTATAGATTTCTTGCCGTAAAGGCGCGAAGTGGCTCAGAACTAAATGTCTATAAAGCTCTTCAGGCTGGGTGGACTGAACTCTTTCCTGAAATACCTTTTGAAGGCGGATTGCAACAAGATGTGTGGGGCTTTTACTATCAGCAAATTGGAATTTATAAGTTGGTTTGGAGAGTTTTTGCTTCTCTAGCCATTACATTGGCCACTCTCGGATTATATGGCTTAGTGAGGCTAAATGTAGAAGGCCGTATTAAGGAATTCAGTGTAAGAAAAGTACTGGGTGCAGGCTTCAAAAATATTTCGGCCAGCGTAGTTAATCAGTATATCTCACTTTTCATCATTGCACTCTGTGTTGGGGCACCACTTGGCTATTGGGCAGGCTCGTGGCTAATTGAATTCACAGATGAGTATCACATGCCTATTACTTTTTCAGGTGCCGCAATAGCGGTTGTCATAACCGCACTTGTTTTAACCATGACGATGTTCACCCAGATTTGGAGAGTAGTAAAATCAAATCCAATTAACGGACTAAAAGTTGAGTAGAATATAGCAATGGATAACATGACAACAATCACACGGAACGAATCATTACTACGATCATATACTAAGATTGGTGGAGTACTTTATCTAATGATTATAGCACTTGGTATTTTTTACCAAGTGATCGTAAGAGACAGTATTAATATTCCAGGAGATTCAATGGCTACGATGGCCAGCCTAAAAGAAAATGAGTTTCTATGGAGACTTGGTATTGTGGCTGAATTTCTGTCCTCTATAATTGGTTTCGGTGTTATCCTGATAATGTACAAGCTAACCAAACCAGTCAATAAAGATTTGGCTATGCTAGCAGCCTTCTTTAACCTATCAGCCGCTACAATTCAAACGGTTTACATTATACAGCTTATTGAAGTGTTATTTCCTATTGGATCATCGGCATATCTACAGGCCTTTACCACCGAACAGCTTGGTGCAATGATAAGTCTAGCTATGAAAAGTCACGTATTTGGTTTTGGTATCGCACTACTCATGTTCGGCCCCTATTTCCTAATTACAGGATACTTAATTTATAAATCGAATTACCTTCCAAAGTTTATTGGAGTACTCTATACGATATCGGGGATTGGTTATTTGGTCAATAGCTTCACTTTAATATTAGCTCCACAATTTGCTGGGATTGTTTTTATGATTATTGCTCTTCCTGTTTTTGTTGGAGAAATGACCCTAGCAATCAGACTCTTGATTAAGGGTGTAAATGAAGTTGAGTGGAGGAAATATTCCGTTTGGAATTAATCATCAAATAATATATGGAAGATTTCATACAACGTAAAAAGACTGCAAGACTTGCTGGTTTACTATTTTTCTTGTGGATCATTTCAGGATTTTATGATATGTTTTTTGTATCGCCCAAAATATTTGTAAGTGGTGATCCGGTGGCATCTGCTGAAAACATTTTAAAATACGAAATCCTGTTCCGCACGAGTATTTTCTCTGGACTAATAACGAGTACTCTTTGGGTATTGTTGGTATGGGTCTTTTATCAGCTGTTTAGGTCAGTCAATGAACGGTACGCAAAACTTTTAGTGGCCTCTGTATTGGTGCAAGTACCGGTGGCATTTGTTAATGCTGGACTTAGTATCGCAGCTGTCATCACGCTAAAAGGAGAAATTCTAAAGTCGTTTGAATTGGTGCAACGCCAAGATCTCGCCATGACGTTCCTTAAAATTAATGAGTATAGTGTTTTAGCATTAGTATTATTTTATGGTCTTTGGCTCTTTCCATTAGCTATACTGGTTTATCAGTCTGTTTTCATTCCTCGTTTTTTTGGCATCTGGCTAATCTTAAATGGAATTGTTTATGTCCTGCTAAGTTTTGTCGGTATTGTGCTTCCTGAATACAGAGACATCGTATTCACTGTTGGTATGCCTGCTATGTTTGGTGAATTGGTGTTAATGCTTTGGCTCCTGATAAAAGGTACTCGTGATAAGAGTGTTATGGCAAAATAATTATTTGTTTTTGCATAATGACAATGTGATGAAAGTTGGCACAAACGCAGCAGTCTTCGTCTTGTTTTTTGGAATGGCATTGATTGAAGCTTTCCAGGATGGAAATTGGATAAAAACCGCGTTGTGGCTTGCAATTGGAGTTGTGTTTCTTCTGGGTGACAATATTAAACCTAAACCAAAAGCTGAGAGTGACTAACATGGCCTATAATTTTAAACAGGTATGAATTTCAGAGTAAACCTTCTAATTGCTTCAGTGGCTTTTTCAATTTTAACAATGGCAGCCATTGCTCAACAGAAGGATGATTACAACACATTGTTAGTAATCAATGAGTATGAATGGACAGTCAGGTTGGATTTTGATAATAAACTAGTGAAAGCGACCTGTAAAGTTGAAGTAATGAACAACGCGAATAGAAGTGTGAAAAAATTGCCGTTTGTTTTGTATAGGCTGTTAACAGTAAGAGAGGTTAAATCTGGGGGAATCTCTTTGTCCTTCACACAAAACATCAAAAGCTTTGAAGATCAGGTAAGGTTGCAATCGAATTTCATTCCTGTTGAATTGAATAAGCCCTTACAGCCAAACAAATCCATGACACTAGAGTTGGAGTATGATGGAACATTATATGGATATACAGAGGTTGGGTGGAATTATGTTAAAGATAAGATTGATCCAAACTTCACCATCCTACGACCTGATTGCATGGCGTATCCTGAGTTAGGCTATCCATCAAATAAGATCAATAAGCAATTTCCAAAAGCAAATTTTAATTATCGTGTCAGCATAACAATTCCCGATTCGTTGATTGCAGTGAATGGTGGTTCGCTGGTTTCTGCCAATTCAGTGAATGGTCAAACCACATTCGAATTTAAAAATATGGAGAGGGCATGGCGCATGGATATCGCCATAGGAAAGTATGGTAGGTTAACTGACAATGGATTAACCGTTTATTATTTCAAGCAGGATTCCTTAGGTGCAAAGAGGGTATTGGCAGCCCTTCAAAAAACAATTAGACTTTATACAAATTGGTGGGGCCCACTTAACAACTTTAAAGGTTTTTCAATAATTGAAATTCCGGATGGCTTCGGCTCGCAGGCAGATGTGACATCCATACTTCAATCAGCATCCGCTTTTAAAGATTCCACGGAGATACATCAAGCGTATCATGAAATTTCACATTTGTGGAATGTTGATCTTAAAGCTCCATCCCCCAGGTGGGAAGAGGGGCTGGCAACGTTCATCGAATATTTAACAATAGAGAAACTCGAACATCGCGAATACCTGAATTATGTGACCGATTGGTTCTTACAAGTGGTTAGACGGGAAGTGGCTAATGACATGAGGTTAAAGACTGTGCCCATGGTTGATTTTGGAAAGCATGGAATGACGGATTACTCTTATTCATTAGGCATGATTGCTTTCCGAATTCTTTATCAAACATTAGGCGATGAGAAATTTAATCACTCGCTAAGAGCATTTTATAAAGAGTATTCAGGTAAAGAGGCAACAACAGAAGACTTTATTCGCATTACAAAACGGGTATCAGGGAAGGACATGTCAGCTTTCTTTAATGATTGGTTTTTTACAACAGGATACATTGCGCATTTAGAGAGACAATCAACTTTTGAGGAGATGGTCATGATATATAGGTGATCTTAAGTCTTCAGAAGATTTTCAACACCATAGACATTTTAATTATTTACCATAACAACTTTTTATGAGACTATCATCCTATTTACTAATCTGTTCATTATTTATTTCCTCTCTAACGCAAGGTCAAAGTAATATTCAGAAGGGCATATCCCTTTATCAATCAAAAAAATGGGATGAAGCAACCCAGTCATTCAAGATGGTTGAGAAAACATCTAGTGATTATGGTACCGCTCAGTATTATTTAGGCAGAATCGCATATAACAAAAATGAATATGAAGATGCTGTAGATTATTTTAAAGCAGCAACAGAGAAAACTCCAACGAACGGAGAGTATTTTAATTGGCTGGGTGACGCGTATTCAGGAGTTGGTAGTGAGGCAAGTTTCTTCACACAAATGTCTGTGGGTCCAAAAGCACTTAAAGCCTGGGAAAAGGCTGCCCAGTTGAATCCCAAAATTATTAATGCACGTGTTTCCCTGGTGGATTCATACATCGTGGCTCCTGAGTTTATGGGCGGAGGTGAGAGCAAGGCGAAAGCTGTGGCAAAGGAGGTATTGCCTTTACTGGAAGAGTCAATTAAAACCACTCCTGAGAATTTTCTGCATCAATATTGGTACGGAAAAATTACTGCCCTCACGGGTATAAATATGGAGCGAGGTGAAGCGTTTCTCTTGAATTATTTGAAACATATACCCACTAACGAAGAGCCCTCCCATGCAGGCGCCAATATGCGATTGGGTCAGATTAAAGAAAAGCAAGGAAATAAAGTGGAGGCAAAGCGATACTATGAATCAGCGTTGAAGATGGATAGTAAACTAGAAGGTGCTCAAAAAGGATTAGACCGAGTTTCAAAGTAACTGTGCAAAGTCATCATGCATATTGAATTCAGACATGCTGTACCAGAAGAGTGGAAAATCATTCAATCCATGGCACATACAACATGGCCTATTACCTATGGACAATTATTGCCTGCCGGGCAACTTGAGTATATGCTTGATTTGATATACAGAGAAGAATCGATCAAACAACAAATGGATCGAGAACATCAATTTATTATTGGCTATCACGATGGAGAACCCCTTGGGTTCGCATCTGTCGAGAAACAATATAAATCCCCTGCCAACCTTATGATTCATAAACTATACATATTGCCTTCATTTCAAGGAAAAGGAATGGGTAAAACATTCCTGAATTATTTGACAGTGTTGGCTACACAAACAGAGCATGATACGTTGATGTTAAAAGTCTTTGTTAAAAACCAGAGCGCTATTCGATTTTATCACCATCTTGGATTTCAATCCATCGGTGAGGAAGTGACTGAGTTGGGAAATGGATATGCCGTATTGGATTACATCATGATCAAAAAGATGTAGCATGAATTCATACAATAAAACTGCAATACTGGCCGGACTCATGGGTTGTATCATGATCGGGTAACCGTCACTTCCACCCAAATCCTCTCCGCCACCTGATGTGTCAACAGTATTTCCTTTTTCGACTTGTGCTGAAGGGTAATGGAGCCATCGAACATTTCTCTTTTCATAATGGTCACGGAATCTCCAATTTGCAATCCCTTTGCGTTCAAGTGGTCGAGGAATGATTTTTCGTCTTCTGTAACGGCAGTAATGGTAGCAGTCAATCCTTCTTCGAGGTCTATCAGTGAAGTACGTTGTTGGTTATAAATTTTTCCGTTGCTGTCCGGGATTGGCTCTCCATGCGGGTCGAACTTTGGGCGATTCAGTAATTCATCAATGCGTTCGTAAAAGCGTGATGAGTTCACGTGCTCCAACTGTTCAGCGATGTCATGCACTTCTTCCCATCCAAGACCCATCACCTTTACTAAAAACAATTCCGCCAGGCGGTGTTTTCGAATAATTGCCAAAGCTTCTTTTTTTCCTTTTTCGGTCAGTTTGATACCCTTATAGGGAGCATAAGCCACCAACTTCTTGGTCGCCAGGCGTTTCACCATGCTATTTACGCTAGGAAGTTTTACATCCAGTTTTTTGGCCAATTCGGATACGTAGACTTCTCCTGTTGCCTCTGAAAGTGCATAAATCGACTTGATATAATTTTCTTCCGTTAGGGATCCCATTTACGCTTTTCAGATAAAAATATGGCTTTTTTGTTAATATCGCGAAATTAAAATATTAGAGTCATCTAACATATTATTTAAACTAATCGTACTTTTATATGCATGAACCGAAAAACGATATTCGCGGGAATGATTATCCTTGTGGCTTGCGAGGAATTCCAACCAAAGGAACCTCAAGCATTTGAGCTGTTGGATGGTCCTGTATCCGGGTTAACGGAAGCCGAGAACCTCCAATTCCTCCGGGGTGATGTGGCATTTAACGATGAAGTATTCACTACCGCTAACGGATTGGGCCCGTTGTTCGTAGCGACTTCTTGTGGCAGTTGCCATCCAGGTGACGGCAAAGGTCACCCCTTCACCACTTTAACACGCTTTGGGCAAATCGATGAAACTGGGAACCAATATCTGAACCTGGGAGGGCCGCAACTACAACATCGCGCAGTGCCGGGTTTTACACCAGAAGGCATTCCACTTAATGCAACCTTTTCGCGATTCACTCCGCCTGCCAATACCGGACTCGGTTTTATCGATGCTGTAAGCGATACCGAAATTTTAACATGGGCTGACCCTGATGATATTGATGGAGATGGCATCAGCGGTGTACCCAACTGGATCAGCCTGAAAGAATATGTAAAGGAACGGCCAAACAGTGTAACGCAAAGCGGTAGGTATATGGGTCGTTTTGGTAAAAAAGCAGCCACCTACGATCTGCTCCAACAAACAGCAACAGCTTATAATCAAGACATTGGAATTACATCCAGTTTCGAACCTGTTGACACGCATTCGGGATTGGTGTTTGACCCGGAAGTTTCCAATCAAACCATTAACGATGTGGTTTTCTATTTGAAGACACTTAAGGCACCCGAACCACGGCCTGAAAGCAATTCAATTCTTGAAGGAAAGCAATTGTTTACCACAATTGGTTGCTCAAAATGTCATCGCCCTGAAATGAAAACCGGTAATTCATCGATTGCCGCCATTGCCAATAAATTTTTTTACCCATACAGCGACTTATTGTTACATGACATGGGCACAGCGCTTGATGATGGATATACTGAAGGCTCTGCTAAGTCTTATGAATGGCGAACACCACCATTATGGGGGTTAGGACTTTCTAAGAATTCACAAGGTGGCCAGTACTTTTTGATGCATGATGGAAGAGCCAGAAGTATTGACGAAGCTATTTTGCTTCATGGTGGAGAGGCTAATCAAATAAGAAATAACTATCAGATGCTAACGGCTGACGAAAAAACAAAACTCATTCAATTTCTCGAAAGTTTATAGCCATGAACAGACGCTCCTTTGTTAAGCAAACGTGTATCACCTGCGTAAGTGGCGGATTGATTCCGTTCCTAATTTCCGGTTGCCAGGCCACACATTATGCAAGCGGGGTAATTAATTCTATAGGCATCAACGTTCCGAAATCGGAGTTCATATATATGAAAAAAGATCAGGTGCTCACCCGTCAATATATCATCGTGCAAAACAACAAATTAGAGTTTCCAATTTACGTGTACCGATTTTCTGATACAGAATACAGTGCCCTTTGGATGAAATGTACGCACCAGGGCGCAGAGTTACAAGCATCGGGTGACGCGCTCCATTGCCCTGGTCATGGAAGTGAATTCACCAATAAAGGGGCAGTGAGGAACGGGCCAGCAGAAAAAAATCTTCGCTCCTTTCCCGTCATCGTACAAACCGACACCATCACGATAGACTTGCAACAATCATGAAAATAAGTTTACTGATAGTAGTTACCCTAGTAATATGCTCAACAGCGACTGCGCAAGTAGATTCTACGTTGTTCAAAAGAACACAGCAGGACACTTCCAAACTGTTACTCAATATGGATGCTGTTTATAACCGACCCTTTCTGTCTGTAAGTAAACTACCGGTTGCCGTGGGTGGCTATGTAGAAGCTAATTGGCAACATCTCGGTACTGATGGGGTAAGCGAAGGACATCAGTTTCAAATGAGACGCCTCACGTTATTTATCGCGTCAAGCATTTCCAGGCGAATAAAATTCCTTTCGGAAATAGAGTTTGAAGATGGTACGAAGGAAATCAATATTGAATTTGCTTCTGTTGATTTTGAATTTCATCCGTTGCTGAATTTCAGAGGAGGAATAGTGATGAATCCCATTGGAGCGTTCAATCAAAACCACGATGGGCCTAAATGGGAATTTATTGACCGCCCGCTTTCTGCCACTCAACTACTGCCTGCCACGTGGAGTAATGTAGGCTTTGGTTTGTATGGCAAACTATATAAAAATAATTGGGTGTATGCGTATGAGACCTACCTTACCAACGGGTTCGATGATCAGATCATAAGCAACAACGAGAACAAAACTTTCCTTTCGGCATCCAAATTAAATAAGGATCGTTTTGAAGAAAGTTTTAACGGAGTGCCGTTGCTAACGGCAAAAGTGGCGATACGCAATAAGCGTATTGGTGAACTGGGTTTGTCTTACATGGGTGGAGTCTATAATAAGTTTCAGGAAGATGGATTGGTGCTGGATGAAAAGCGGAAGCATCGCACTTGGGCAATTGATTTTAACACAGTTTTACTGACCGGCACTTACTTGACTACCGAGTGGACCTACACACGTGTAGATGTTCCTTCCACCTATAGTCAGCAGTATGGCGATAAACAATGGGGAGGTTTCTTTGACGTGGTTCAGCCCGTACTCAGAAAAAGCATACTTGGTTTTGAACGTTCGGTGGTAAATGCTATTTGCCGGTTTGAATATGTAGACTGGAACGTGGGTAAATTTTTAGAAACAGGTGATAATATTCGTGAGGACATTGTATCTGTTGTTCCCGGAATTAGCTGGCGGCCAAATGCACAGACCGTTATTCGCTTAAACTACCGTTATAACTGGCAGACCGACATTTTGGGAAATCCTGCTTCGAAAACAGCAGGGTTTCAGTTTGGTTTTTCGAGCTATTTTTAACTATAAGGTCATCCTGCAACCCAATTACATGTTTTTTTTGTTTAATTTTGCGCCATGAGAGTGATACGCTTTCTTTTCACCATGTACGTTCTTGCGTTGGCGGTTTATCCCTGCAACGACAAGGAAACGTGTACGGATGAGCGCAAAGCGAACATAACATTCGTTTCCGTTACTGATCATGACCATACCAATAGTGAGGTTGACCAATGCACTCCCTTCTGCATTTGTGCCTGCTGTGCAGCGCACATTCAACTTAATCCAGTTGCCGACATTTCATTTGCGGTCCTGGTTCATAACACCAAATTAACAACGCTTTATTTCGAAAAACCGATATTGGTTAATGCATCGAATATCTGGCAGCCGCCTAAACTTGCTTAATACTTCTCTTATGCAATGACATTCCTGTCATTCGGATAATCTGATTTTTACATTTTAAAATTTGCGCTATGCGCAAGAAAAAACCTCGTTCATTATTCCGAACGACAATGGACATTTTAGGATATGTCATGGCCGTACTTATCGGGCTTGGATTACTTGGCTTAATCCGGCATATCATACTTCATCATTTCTAATACCAATTATGTTAGACAAGATCATTCAATACTCAATAAAGCATAAACTGGTGATCGGTTTGTTCACGCTGGCATTGGCCGCGTGGGGAACTTACTCGCTCACGCAGTTGCCCATTGATGCTGTACCTGATATTACCAACAATCAGGTACAGGTCATCACGCTGAGTCCCTCACTGGCCGGACAGGAGGTAGAGCGGCTCATTAGTTTTCCCGTGGAGCAAACGATGGCTACTATACCGGAGATAAAAGAAATCCGGAGTATATCACGTTTCGGTCTCTCCGTAGTCACCATTGTTTTTCATGATAACATCGATGTGTTTTGGGCAAGGCAGCAGGTAAATGAACGCCTGGCAGAAGCCCGAAATCAGATACCCGCTGGAATCGGAAATCCGGAGATGGCTCCTATCACTACTGGTCTTGGTGAAATCTATCAATACCTCATTCGCCCGGAAAAGGGATACGAGGAAAAGTACGATGCTGCCGAACTGCGAACCATTCAGGACTGGATTGTGAGAAGACAGTTGCTCGGTACACCTGGTGTGGCGGACGTTAGCAGCTTTGGTGGTTTTCTGAAACAATATGAAGTCGCCTTAGATCCCGATAAACTAAGAAGTTATAACCTGAGTATTACAGATGTTTTCACAGCGCTTGAAAGGAACAATCAAAACACAGGTGGAGCGTATATCGACAAAAAGCCAAATGCCTGGTTTATCCGTAGCGAAGGTTTAATCAGTTCCATTGATGACATCGGAAAGATTGTAGTGAAGAACACATCCGCTGGTGTTCCTATACTAATTCGCAATGTGGCGGAGGTACGCTTTGGAGCCGCAAACCGGTATGGTGCCATGACCTACAACAACGAGGGTGAAGTGGTGGGTGCGCTTGTTTTAATGTTGAAAGGTGAAAACTCCAATGCTGTTGTTGAGCGGGTAAAAGAACGCATGGAGCAAATCAAAAAGACTCTGCCCGAAGGTGTGGTCATTGAACCATTTCTCGATCGCAGCAATTTGGTGAATCGCGCTATTGGAACGGTGGAGAAAAACCTGATAGAAGGTGCGTTGATTGTGATTGTGGTGTTAGTACTTTTTCTTGGCAACCTGAGAGCCGGGTTAATTGTGGCCTCGGTAATTCCACTCGCCATGTTGTTTGCCGTTTCGCTCATGCATGTATTTGGCGTTTCCGGAAATTTAATGAGCCTCGGAGCCATTGACTTTGGTTTGATTGTGGACGGTGCAGTAATTATAGTAGAAGCAACGATGCACCACCTCGGTATCAGAAGTATTTCACGCAGAATGACGCAAGGGGAAATGGATATTGAAGTGTATGAATCTGCATCGAAAATTAGAAACTCGGCAGCGTTTGGTGAAATCATTATCCTGATTGTTTACTTACCGATACTTGCGCTTGTAGGCATTGAAGGAAAAATGTTCAAGCCTATGGCGCAGACTGTAAGTTTTGCCATACTTGGTGCTTTCATCCTCTCATTGACCTATGTGCCCATGATGTCGGCACTCTTCCTGAGCAAGAACCCACAACATAAGCGTAATTTTTCTGACAAGATGATGGACTTCTTTCAGCGTCTGTATCTGCCCATCATCAATGGAGCATTGAAAAGAAAGATGCTGGTGGTTATGATCGCGATTGCTCTTTTCATTGGTAGTTTATTCCTGTTCTTAACCATGGGTGGTGAATTTATTCCCACACTGGAGGAGGGCGACTTTGCTGTGGAAACCCGTGTGCTTACCGGCAGTAGTCTTACGCATACAATTGATGCTTCTTTAAAGGCCGGAGAAATACTCATTCGTGATTTTCCAGACGAAGTAAAAGAAGTAGTAAGTAAAATCGGTGCAGGTGAAATCCCTACCGACCCTATGCCCATTGAAGCATGTGATTTAATGGTGATTCTGAAGGATAAAGGCGAATGGAAAAAGGCTGATAACCGCGAGGAACTTGCAGAAAAGATGGGCGAAGCATTGGAAGCAATACCAGGAGTAACATTTGGATTTCAGCAACCCATACAAATGCGTTTCAACGAATTGATCTCCGGTGTACGGCAGGATGTTGCTGTAAAAATATTTGGTGAGGATCTCGATGTATTGACCGGTTTATCAAAACAAGTAGCAGGCATTGCCTCCGGTGTTGAAGGTGCGCGTGACTTATACGTGGAAGAAGTTACGGGCCTGCCTCAAATAGTTGTGCATATTGACCGTGATGAAGTAGCCCGATTTGGACTGGATATTGAAACCATTAATCAGGCGATCAGCACCGCCTTTGCTGGACAAAGTGCGGGTGTTGTGTATGAAGGAGAAAAACGTTTTGATCTTGTAGTCAGGTTAACAAAAGAAAATCGTCAGGGCATCGAAGACGTACAGAACCTGTTTATTACAACGCCAACCGGAAACCAGGTTCCGCTTGATCAGGTTGCTAAGGTTGAATTCAAACTTGGCCCGAACCAAATACAACGTGAAGATGCTAAGCGTAGAATCATTATAGGCTTCAACGTGCGCGGCCGAGATGTAGCCAGTATCGTAGAGGAACTTCAGCAAAAAATAGAAAAACAAATTGATTTTCCTCCAGGATATTATCCAACGTATGGAGGACAATTTGAAAACCTGAAAGAAGCGCAAGCAAGACTCTCGATTGCTGTACCGGTCGCCTTATTACTGATTTTACTGTTACTTTTTTTCACCTTCGGTTCGTTTAAACAATCCATTCTCATTTTTATGGCAATACCAATGGCAGCCATTGGAGGTGTGTTCGCTTTGCTATTGCGCGGAATGCCCTTCAGCATTTCAGCAGGTATCGGGTTCATCGCCCTGTTTGGTGTGGCCGTACTCAATGGTATTGTATTGATAGCCGAGTTCAATCGCCTGAAAAAATCAGGGCTTACTGATTTGTACGACATCGTAAGAAAGGGAACGCAAATTCGTCTTCGCCCGGTATTGATGACTGCCGCTGTTGCATCGCTTGGCTTTTTGCCCATGGCATTGGCTACCAGTGCAGGTGCCGAAGTACAGAAGCCGCTGGCTACTGTTGTAATCGGGGGGCTAATCAGTTCAACGGTGTTGACATTGATCGTACTCCCCTGTCTTTATATCTATTTAGAAAAAATTAATATTCCTATGAAAACAATCAGATTCATTTTAATCCCGGTTTTGCTTTCGGTAGGTGTTGCTACCCAGGCACAAGAGGGAATCAAAGAGGTGAAATTGTATTCAACACACGAGGACTTTGTTAAGAATAAGCCTTTTAAAGTTATTCGTGTGAACGATTGCAAAGATGTGGTCAAAGAAACGCCCAATGCAAAACTCGCGATCCGCGGAATTGATGAAAACCTTACTATCAAATACGGAACACTTGGCGGATACAGCATCGGCTCAGAACGCTACAGGGCTTTCGGAGATAAAGGCTTTATCAAATCATACGGTTACTACAAAGTGCTAGACGACTCGTGCCTGGTTACCTACTCCAAACGAGTCTATCATTATAAGACCGGACGAGGATTGAATTACTACTATAGCAAGGACTTGAGTTCACCCATTCAGCATCTCTGGATGAAACCCATTCGGGAGGATTTTAGAAACAAGCCAAAGTTTGTTCAGAATATAAAGGCCGTTTTCAGGTCTTACTATCCGTCACTCTATGCAAGCGACAAGTCGTCCGGAATGGTGCTGTTCAATAAACTTTACTGCGATTCTAATCTTTAAGCCATGAAGAAATGTTTTTTTATCACACTGTTCCTGCTCATTACCCTATCAGCAAGGTCGCAGCAAGTGCTTACACTCGAACAAGCTATTGAAACAGCCTTGAAGAAAAATGGAAGCGTTCAGGCCGCGACCTATAATGTGGCGTCACAAAGGGCTTTGAAGAAAACGGGATTCGATCTTCCGAAAACAAATGTGTCGTTGCAATATGGCCAATACAACAGCTATTCAAAAAACGACAATAACCTGATGATTACGCAGACGATTCCTTTCGCAGCCTTTGGCAGTCAAAGTGCGTTGAACCGATCGCTTGTGGTATCGAGTGAATTGAAGAAGGCTGCCACCGAGAATGAACTAGTTTTTCAGGTAAAGCAGGTCTATTATCAGTTGGCTTTTTTGAGGGCAAAGGAAAAATTGCTTCAGCAACAGGATAGCATCTTCGAGGGCTTTCTGAAGGCAGCATCGCTCCGTTATAGGGCTGGTGAAGCTAATTTGCTGGAACAAACTACTGCCGAATCGCAGCGCAATGAGGTAAAGAACCTACTGGCGAAAATCCAGGCTGATCAGATAATAATTCGCACACAACTGAAAACGCTTGTCAATAGTAATGAGTTGCCAGACATTGCCGATAGCGGGTTGAACAAAGTTTCTTTTAGCAACGCACCCGATAGCGTGGCGATTCAATCCAACCCATCGGCTGCCTACATGCGTCAGCAAGTGCAGGTGACAAAAGATGAGAAGAAAGTAGAGTTGGCCAAAGCTGCCCCGGAACTTCTGCTTGGCTTCTTTACCCAAACATTGATTGGTGTTCAGAATACGGAATCCGGATCAGGAGCGGTAGCTACTTCGAGTGACCGCTTCAAGGGCTTTCAGGTTGGGCTTGCTATTCCGCTATGGTTTGCTCCGCAGCAAGGAAGAGTGAAGGCTGCCGACTATAATCGGCAATCAGCGGAGAGCAACTACCAATACTACCATAAAACACTGCAAGGGCGATACCAACAAGCCATGCAGGAATACACCAAAAACAAAAACAGTCTGGACTATTACACCATTTCTGCATTACCTAATGCAGACCTCATTCTAAAGCAGACATTACTTGCCTTTAGGAACGGAGAGATCGGGTATGCTGAATACTTGTTAGGTGTTCAAAAGGCAATCACCATAAAAGAGGGACACCTCCAGACACTGAACGATTACAATCAGTCCATTATCTACATTGAATTTTTGTCGGGCAATAAATAACAGAACAAAATGAAAACCATCTATAACTTATCAAGTCTCTTACTACTATTTTACATACCAGCCTTGCTGATCTCATGCGGTAACACTAACACAGAAGCCGCAACGGAAGAGCATCATGATGAAGAGGAGAATACTGTAGAACTCACACCTGAACAGATAAAGACAGCAGATATTCAATTAGGTAAAGTCGAGCAAAAACAAATCAACGGAACCATCAAGGTTAACGGTGTACTCGATGTTCCACCACAACAACTGGTAAGTGTATCTGCTCCTTTGGGTGGATTTCTCAAAAGCACGGTGTTGCTTCAAGGCTCAAGAGTTACCAAAGGACAGTTGATTGCCGTAATCGAAAATCCCGAATACATTCAACTGCAACAAGACTATCTGGAAGCGAAAAATCAGTTTGATTTTGCTCATGCCGATTATGAGCGTCAGCAGGAACTGGCCAAGGAAAATGTGAATGCACAGAAAACATTGCAACAGGCGAAGACAACCTATCAAAGCTGGTTAGCCAAAAAGAATGGTTTGCTTGCCAAACTCAAACTAATAAATGTTGACATCGCTACCCTGGAGGCAGGTACTATCTCGAGCACGTCAAATATTTATTCAACGATCACGGGTTTCGTAACGGAAGTAAATGTCAACATCGGAAAGTTTGTTAATCCCAGCGATATACTTTTTGAAATTGTAGACACCGAGCACCTGCATGCAGAGTTGATTATTTTTGAAAAGGATGTTCGCAAGATTAAGATCGGGCAAAAAGTGCGATTTACACTTGCCAACGAAACCACAGTACGTCTGGCTACGGTATACCTGATCGGAAGGGAGATTAGTCCTGACAGAACCATTCGTATCCACTGCCACATCGACAAAGAAGACAAAGACTTATTACCCGGCATGTACCTGAAAGCTATTGTTGAAACGGGAGGCGCATCGGTATCTGCATTACCGGATGATGCCATCATTGATTTTCAGGGCAAAAAATATGTCTTCATTAAAACCGAAGAAGGTCACGAACATGAAGAAAGAAATCATGCTGAGGAAGCGTCAAAAGAAGGCGTTGATTACAAAGAAGAAGGTCAACACTTCATCATGCAGGAGATAACCGTTGGCAATAGCGAATTAGGGCATACAGAAGTAATTTTGCCGGAAGGATGGAACAATAAAAATGAGGTGGTGATAAAAGGCGCGTATGCCATCCTTTCCAAAATGAAAAACAGTGAAAAAGAAGAACACGCACAATAAGCTTTAATTACAAATTATAAAACGCTACTGGAATGGAAATACCTGATGACCTTCGGGCTATTCTTACACCTTGTTGCTCGAGAAAATGATTACACTTATTGCAGGAAGTTTAACGCTGAGTGTACTCCATGCACTGATTCCTAACCATTGGTTGCCAATACTCGCCATTGCTAAAAAGGAAAACTGGTCGATAAAAAAAACAACAAACGTTACGTTCATTGCAGGCCTATCTCATGCGTTAAGTACCGCGCTCATTGGAATTATCCTTGGTGTGGCGGGCATTCAGTTAGCGGCTAATATGGAGTACTTCACCGCCTATGTTGCTCCTTCAGTGTTAATCGCGTTGGGCATCTTCTTTATTTATCAACATCATATGCATAAACATTTTCATTTGCACCGACATAAAGAAATTACCTCCGACAACAAAGTAATTTTCAGTTTGGTGGTGGCCATGTTCTTTTCACCCTGCCTCGAAATTGAAGCATATTTTCTGATGGCGGGAACAAGTGGCTGGTGGATGGTCTCATTACTAGCTCTACTCTATACCATTGTAACGGTAGGTGGCATGGTGATCTGGGTGAGTGTTACCTATAGAGGATTACTCAAACTTAACTGGCATACCCTTGAGCACAATGCAGGCATTATAACAGGTGTCACATTGGTGCTAACGGGTATCCTTTCATTTTTCATTCATTAAAAACTTTATTCATGGCTGAACATCAACATACAAATATTCAATCAGGTGATGCTTGCTGCACACCTGATCAGAACACTGCCAATAAAAACACGAGCACACAGTCGAACCAGGCAGAAAGCGAATCGGGTATTAATAAAGAATGGCTGTCGTCCATCGCCAGTTTCATTTTACTGGTCTCCGGTTTGATACTGGACAATTGGATACAACCTTCATGGTTTGAAAGTACGTTTCGGTTTACGTGGTATGCTGTCGCTTACCTGCCCGTAGGACTTCCGGTTTTATTCAAGGGAGTTCGTATCGCCTTTCGGGGAGATGTGTTTACAGAATTTATTTTGATGAGCATCGCTACCCTTGGGGCATTTTACATTGGAGAATATCCGGAAGGTGTTGCTGTGATGCTCTTCTATGCAGTTGGCGAACTCTTTCAGAATGCTGCCGTAAATAAAGCCAAGCGAAGCATAAAGGCATTGATGGATGTAAGACCGGATACGGCTATTGTGTTTCGAAATAACAAGTACGAAGAGGTTGATCCAACCAATGTGGTCGTTGGCGAAACCATACAAGTAAAAGTAGGCGAACGAGTTCCTCTCGATGGAGAAATGTTGAGTGAAGGAAGTTCCTTCAACACTGCTGCCCTTACGGGTGAAAGCAAACCCACTACCATTGAATTGGGAGAAAAGGTATTGGCCGGAATGATCAATGAACAGAAAGTAGTTGAAGTGAAGGTTACAAAGCTTTTTAATGAAAGCTCTTTAGCCAGAATTCTTATGCTGGTGCAAAACGCCACAGGACGAAAAGCAAAAACGGAATTGTTTATCCGAAAGTTTGCGAGGGTCTATACACCCATTGTAGTTTTTCTGGCATTGGCACTTACGCTCTTGCCTTACTTCTTTGTTGACAATTATGTTTTTAACGACTGGCTCTACCGCGCACTCATCTTCCTGGTAATTTCTTGTCCTTGCGCGCTGGTTGTTGCTATTCCCCTCGGATACTTTGGTGGCATCGGTGCAGGATCACGCAACGGAATTCTCTTCAAAGGTTCCAATTACCTGGACTTGATGACACGGGTTGATACAATCGTGATGGATAAAACCGGAACACTCACCAAAGGCGTTTTCAAAGTTCAGTCAGTAGCGACTAAAATAGACGAAGGAAAGTGGATACCGCATGTTGCAGCACTCGAAGAGCAGTCAACGCACCCTATCGCAAAAGCAATCACAGAGTATGCAGACAAAAATCCACATGAAAAATTAAAAATTGATAACCTCGAAGAGATAAAAGGTCATGGATTAAAAGGTACCGTTGATGGAAAAGAAATTCTTGCAGGTAACGCCAGGCTCTTTGAAAAATTCGGAATTATACTTCCCAATGAGGTTCATGATAATGCAGATACCATCGTAATAGCGGCAATAAATAATGAATACGTTGGGCATGTTATTATAGCCGATGAATTAAAAGAAGATAGTAAAGCAGCCATCGAATCTATGCACCGTGCAGGGCTTAGAACGGTGATGCTAAGTGGCGACAAACAGGCAGTAGCCGACAAGGTTGCAAAAGCACTAGCAATTGATCTTGCTTATGGTAATTTACTTCCTGAGCATAAAGTAATGCGTGTGGAAGAAATAAAGGCAGGAAAAAAGGCACCCATTGCCTTTGTGGGCGATGGCATTAATGACGCGCCCGTACTTGCGATAAGTGATGTGGGTATTGCAATGGGGGGCTTGGGAAGTGACGCAGCCATTGAAACGGCTGATGTGGTTATTCAGACCGATCAGCCATCCAAAATTGTAACAGCGATCAAGATTGGTAAAGCGACTAACCAAATTGTTTGGCAAAACATCGCATTGGCTTTTGGAGTAAAAGTAATTGTGATGGCTCTCGGTGCCGGTGGGTTAGCTACCATGTGGGAAGCTGTATTTGCTGACGTTGGCGTGGCCTTGCTTGCCATTTTAAATGCAGTAAGAATTCAGCGGATGAGGTTTTAAACGAGGAAGGCTTTCAGAAATTCCCGAAAGCCTTCCTTGCTGCTTAATTGATCCTTCCAATTTTTTGGACTCCTTTGGAAATAATCCAGGTTGGGTATCCATGCGATACTACGTTTCCTTTTTTTGCATCCCCATATCTTCCGACAGTTTGTACACCTTTGGAGATTACATAGGCGGGCTGATCGACCGACTTAATATCAAGTCCTGTTTTGCGGGTTAGCAAATCTTTGTTGCTGAACCGTTGAACATCTTTTGAGATCACCCATCCCTGCGCTATGCGATTGTCGGGTTGATTTTGTGAATAGGCGAATATACTGGCGAGTGAAAACGCGACTGCTATAAAAATTCTATTTGATGCTTTCATGATTTCTGGTTTTTAAATTTTAGTAATGCCGGACGATTGATAACCATCCAAGTTTGCGTAATGAAAAATGGGAGTCTGAAGATTTCCAGACTTTGAAGGTCAGTCTAAATGATGAAAACCCGATTGATGAGATAGATTGGATATCTGTCACTGATCTTTGACCGGTGATCAACAATTGATCCGACTAAACCGGTACACATTGAGTGGTTTCTTAAAGCAATTTCTTCATCCAATCCCTCTGATAATGGTGGGATAGAACAAGATGAAACGGACGACTCGTAATTGGCGTTGATTTTCGCCAACAGTGTAACGTGTTTGCAGCAGCTATTCTCAAGCAGGTTGTCAGGGCAACAGTTTCGAACTGATTTGAACAATGCTATATCGTCTGTGGAACCGTTACAATACCGATAGTTGATAAGTACCCCTGTACTGAAGGGAACGTATATAATAAAAAGCAATATGGAGAGAAATGTATTCATTCTGAATCTACTTTTAATACGTCATACACACTCGAAAGTTTTCATTTTACGGTATCGCATTTCATGATTATTGTCAAATGTAATGTTGACGTTCAGCAGCCTTTGAAAATTAAGTGGGGATATTTTGTCCTCCTCAAAATTTTTAGCTTCCGCGAGTATAACAACATCCAGCGTGTTAGATAAGACTCAAAAGCGTAAGATTACCCAAAGGATGTGTGCTTCGAATACTGATCAATTTCGAATGTAACGTTTTTAAAAAATATACAATATTTATAGCACATGGGTATTTTTTAACCGTATCTAAATCGATTCCGTAGATATTTACAACAATATGGCTTGATTTTTACCCTAGGTTGAATACCTTGTTTTATTCAGTGATTTGTCTTATCAACAAGTTGACTGGGCATTACCAATTAAGTATAAAACATTACCAAGATTATATAAATAGCATGGACATAGCATATTGACTCACACTTACCAATGAATTTTTTAAACCAATCTTAAACCTTAAACTTTTGACTATTATGAAAACGAAAAAACTCTTGCTTGGCTCTCTTTTCCTCACGTTAACTCTCCCGGGATTTGCGCAAACCATTACCAGTGGAGTGTATAAAACCTATGGTGACTATACTAACCAAAAAATCACTTTCGGTATTGATTGTAAAACCGAAAAACATAAAATCAAACTAAATGAATTCCCCAACAAATCATTCATTACGGTGATACACGATGGCAAGCCACACCAAATGGCCAAAGACAGCGTTTTTGGCTATCAACTTTGTGACGGAAATTTTGTACGTTTTGTAGATAACACAGATTATCACTTAACAGAAAAAGGGGATGTGTGGCTCTATAAGAAGTTGATAGTAAAATCGCCCAAAGGATCACCTGAGCCGAATTTAAATTTCTTTAGCGTTGCTGGTGAAAAACCTATACTCCTTACTATGGAGAACCTCAAGAAAGCTTTTCCCAACAATCATAAATTTCATGATGCCTTGACCGCTCAATTTAAAAACGATACGGAACTGGCCGCATTTGACAGCTTTCATAAAAAGTCGAAGCTCAATCATTTGCTGGAGATGTCCAGAAACTAACTAAACATCAAATTGAATATGAAGACAAATTTGATCTTATTTCTAATTCTATTTACGGTTGCTTCTTTGCACTTAAAAGCTCAGGAACTTCCTCCTAAACACAGAGGAATGCATCCTGTTTTAAAGGCCGATGGAAAAGTGTACGATGAAAGTGGCAAGCAACTCGGTTACATTACCAAGAAGGGCAAAATATGCGATGTGACCGGAAAAGTAATTGGTATTATTTCAAAATCAGGTGACGTCACCACCGGAAATGGCAAAGGCATCATCGGCACCATACAAAAGGACGGTAGCTTTAAATCCAGCAAGGGGTACGTGGTAACTGATGAAGATGGAGTGCTCAAAGTGCAAGGAAAGGAAGTAGCCAAGGTAGAACATGGATATAAATATAGAAAAGACCACGGCTGCGTAGTTCATTGCTTCTTCAGTTCAGAAAGCGAAGACGCCAAAGAAATCGATAAGAATATCCAGCAATAAACTGGTGCAAAATGAGCAAAAGCCTGTCGGTTGGCAGGCTTTTCTCGTTTCTAAACCTGCCATAATTTTATAACTTTATATCAGATATGCCAGATTCCTGATTTCTGTCATGTATTCAAGCAACTAATGTCATAGGGTGCTGCTTGGCTTAGTAGTTAGTTTGTCACAACAATTGAGCAATGATACGTTTCTCAGCCATACGAAAGTTCAAATGCCCGCTAGCGCTTTGCGTGATCGTATCATTTGCTTTAGTATTTGGATGTGACCTTTTATGCGACTTGGGCATTATTTCATTTTCGCCTAACACACCTACCGTTGTAACCACTACTTCTCATAATCATAGTAATCAAAATGTGCCGGGGCACCATGGAGGTTCGGCAACAGCAGGTCATGATCATAATTCCCACAGTCATACAGGTGATAAGCATGACCATGGCAATGAAGCAGAAGATTGCTGCGATGACATCACCCAGCAGTTCTATTCATCGCTGGTAAGTTCCTCAGGCGCATCACTTGGTTCGCTGATTCATGCCGAAGCATTTAAATTAATCAGCGCATTTACACTTCCGGGTATCTTCAAGGTTGAATCCTTTAAAGGGTTACAGGTTGTTTCTACGTATGGCCACCACTCCAATGGCCCGCCTGGCGGAAAGATCGGCCAACGTATCTGTATTCTTTTTTGCACTTTCCTTATTTAAGTCATTCGACTCATTGCCTCTACTTGCTACGAGTTCATAGCAAGCATTGCATGTTTGTTTCCTTTTCTCAAGTTCCGAGAGGATAACAATACTTCCACTTCATTCTTTCTTTTAGTCCTTAAACCCATCGGGTTGAGTTATGAAAATATTCAAGTTGCATATTAAAAACATGCTCTGCGATCGCTGCATTTACGTGGTGCGGCAGATTTTAAATCAGTTCAATGTTTTACGGGTAAAAATCGAACTCGGACAAGTTTCATTCTTATCCGCAAATGAGCATATCATACCCTTATTAGAAAAGAGACTTAATGAATTCAACCTGCAAATCATTCATTCTAAAGATGAACAGATTATTGAATCCATCAAACTGGAAGTAAAGCGATACCTCGATGAGATCGAACAACATGACAAGGCTGGCAAGTTTTCAGACTTTGTGGAGAGGCGATTGTCGAAGAATTACTATAACCTGAGCAAACTATTCAGTCGTACGGAAAAAATGACAATTGAGGCCTATTTGATCCGACAACGAATTGAACGGGTGAAGAGACTGCTCCGGGAAGACCAACTCACACTAAATGAAATAGCAGATCGCCTGCACTACACCAACGTTCAACATCTTTCATCGCAATTTAGAAAGGTCACCGGTTTTTCGGTGCGCGAATATAAAAAGCTGCAACGCACGGAACATGCTCATAAATCACTGATGGAAGTCCTTACTGAAATTCACACTAAGGGATTTGTCAATGCCTTTGACATACACAAGAATAAAATAATTGTAGCAGGCAATTCAAAGAGTGTAAAAGATGTGACGATAAAAGAAGTTTATCGCTTTGACGAAACACCGAATTCGCTGGGGGACAATGCCCTTTACACCATTGAAGACATGCACGGTAATAAGGGCTATTTGATTTGTCAACACTAAAGGAGAAGACCCGGGCAATTAAGTATAAAAAATAACCAGAATAATTTGCCACAAGGCAAGCGGACAAAACGATTTTTAAAGTAAGCAAGCTATGGTAGAAAAAATAATCAGCTGGGCAATTCATAACAGGTTCATGGTTTTGATCGGGATCGTGATGATAACTATTGGAGGAATTTATTCCATCAGGGAGACTCCGGTAGACGCGATTCCCGATCTTTCCGAAAACCAGGTCATCGTGTTCACAGAGTGGATGGGGCGGAATCCGCAAATCATTGAAGACCAAATCACCTATCCGCTCGTCACAAACCTTCAGGGTATTCCCAAAATAAAAACCATTCGTGCCGCCTCCATGTTCGGCATGAGTTTCATCTTCGTGATTTTCGAAGATGATGCGGAGATCTATTGGTCACGAACACGGGTACTGGAACGACTGAACTACGCGCAAAAATTTCTCCCTCCAGGTATCACGCCCACGCTGGGGCCCGATGGCACTGGTATTGGTCACGTTTTCTGGTACACGTTAAAGGGAGATGGTTACAATCTCGGTGAGTTGCGAGCCTTGCAGGATTGGTACGTAAAATTTGCCCTTCAAAATGTGGCGGGGGTAAGTGAAGTGGCTTCCTATGGCGGATTTCAAAAACAATATCAGGTAGCCATTGATCCGCATAAACTCATCTATTATGGTGTACCCTTGATGGATGTAGCGAAAGCGGTTGTTAATAATAACCGTGATGTCGGTGGCAGTCTCTTTGAGATGAACGACATGGGTTACATGATCCGTGGACTTGGGTACATCAAGACACCGGAAGATATCGAGAACATTTCTGTTGGAACGTACCGCTCTATCCCCATACGACTGAAAGATGTTGCGCATATCCAGATGGGTGGTGAATTAAGATTGGGAATCATCGAAGAAAACGGTGAAGGTGAAGCGGTTGGTGGCATTGTCGTGATGCGCTATGGTGAGAATGCCAAAGACGTTATTGAGCGAGTGAAGGTGAGGATAGAGGAATTTAAAAAGGGCCTTCCTGAAGGTGTCGAATTTCATGTTGCCTATGACCGCAGCGGACTTATCGATGATTCCATTAACACATTGTCCGAAGCGTTGTGGCAGGAAATACTGATTGTATCCATTGTGGTCGTACTCTTCCTCTTCCATGTACGCAGCGGTCTTGTGGCCATTGCTTCTATTTTGCTTTCCGTGCTGATAGGGTTTATCCTGATGAAGGTTTTCGGAATAACCGCCAACATTATGTCGCTGGGAGGAATAGCCCTTGCGATAGGCGATGTGGTTGACCCGGGAATTGTAATGGCCGAAAATGCATACCGGTCTCTAACTAACCAGGTACTACAAAACAATCCAAGTGATGAAAACAACTGAAAAGCAACGGATAGGTCACACCAAAGAAATTTCTGATGAAGAACGTGTGAGCATTATTGAAGAATCATCCAAAACGGTTGGACGATCCATCTTCTTCTCAGTGATCATTATGATCGTCTCATTTGCTCCGGTTCTTTTTCTCACAGGGCAGGAAGGTAAATTATATACTCCGTTAGTATTGACGAAAACATTTTCGCTGCTGGGTGCCGCTTTGTTAGCCATAACCGTATCACCCATGCTTGCGAGGATATTTGTAAAAGGGCGGTTAGTGCCGGAGAGCCGCAATCCGGTGTCAAACTTCTTTGTGAGAATCTATACTCCGGTTATACGTCTTTGCCAGCGATTCAAGTATGTAACGCTTTCCATCTGCTTTGTATTGGTTGCCGGCAGCACGCCTTTTGTACTCAACCTGGGCACCGAGTTCATGCCGGAATTGGACGAAGGTTCCCTATTAATGATGCCCGTAACGCTCCCGGATGTTTCCAACGCTGAAGCCAAACGCATCATTCAAATCCAGGACAGGATTTTAAAAAGCATCCCTGAAGTGGAAAATGTGCTGGGCAAGGCAGGGCGTGCCTATACGGCTACAGACAACTCTCCGATGGCGATGATTGAAACCATTGTGGTGCTCAAACCAAAATCAAAATGGAGAGAAGGAATGACCAAGGAAAAACTCATCGCGGAGATGGACGAGCGTGTCAGTATCCCTGGAGTGGTGGTCGGATGGACCCAGCCAATTATAAACCGGATCAATATGCTTTCTACGGGTATCCGTACCGATGTTGGAGTGAAAGTGTTCGGATCAAACCTCGACTCTCTTTTTATTCTCACTGCAGAAATTGAAAAAGCACTAAGGGGTATTGACGGACTAACTGATCTTTACCTGGAGCAACTCACCGGGGGGAAATACCTTAATATAAAAATCAACCGCGAAGCAATTGCCCGCTATGCGCTCAGCATAGAAGATGTAAACATGGTGATTGAAACAGCTTTAGGTGGTATGATCCTAACCAACACGGTTGAAGGACGCGAGCGTTTCACCATTACAGTCAGACTTGCACAAGATTATCGAAATGATCTTGATGAGATCAAGCGCGTACCTGTACAAACATCTTCGTATGGTGTAGTTCCGCTATCTGTGCTGGCAGATATCACGGTAGAGGAAGGACCGCCTATGATTAATTCGGAAAACACAAGACTTCGCGGAACGGTGTTGTTTAATGTACGCGGACGTGATATGGGAAGTGTTGTGAATGAAGCGAAAGCAAAAATCGATGAGCAATTTAAAAAACTTCCCAAGGGCTACTACATCCAGTGGAGTGGTCAATACGAAAATCAAGTGCGCGCAGAAAAGCGTCTCATGATCATTATTCCGATCACGCTACTCGTCATAGGTATTATTCTATACATCACGTTCCACACATTCCGTGAAGTAATTATCGTGTTTGTAGGCATACCAGTCGCATTGGTTGGCGGAGTCTATTCATTGTACTTCTACAACGTAAACTTTTCCGTGGCCGTAGCAGTAGGATTTATTGCCTTGTTCGGAGTAGCCGTAGAGACGGGTGTTTTGATGATCGCCTACATGAATGATTCCATCAAGCGATTGGTGGGGAGTAAGAAAGAAACAAACCAGTCCATTGAAAAGGAAGACTTGCACAATGCCATTTTCGAAGGCGCTGTACCCCGCGTAAGGCCGTTGCTGATGACCGTATTGGCCAACATCCTGGGATTAATCCCGATACTCATCTCTACAGGCACAGGCAGTGATGTGATGAAGCCCATTGCCATACCATTTGTGTTCGGCCTGGTCTCTTCTACCATTTTCGTGCTTGTCGTACTGCCGGTATTCTATCAGGTGGTCAGAGAATATGAATTGAAAAAAACCGGAACACTCAAAGTATTAGATATTGAAGAATAACATCATGGGAAAAATCACTTTATATATAATGGTCATCTTATCCATACTCGTTTACGGGTGTAAAAAAGAATCGCATGATGAGCACGGCAAACAAGGATCTCAACCTGGTGATGAAGCAAGTCAAAAAGCTCTTTCCATTTCAGCGGAACCAACTAACCGGAAAGTTATTTCAAGCCAGGCCCTTGTAAAGCCAGTTAAGCAACTTCAATCAGGTCCGGTTAACGCCTATGGATTTATTACCCTCGATGAACGCAGGAGCAATCAGGTATCTGCACGGGTAGGTGGTCGTATCGAAAAGCTTTATGTGAAATATGAAAATCAATTTGTACGGAAAGGTGATAAGATACTTGACTTATATAGTCCGGATCTTAATACGTATCAGGAAGAACTTTTGTATGCACACAAAGTTGACCCGGAGGGAGAACTTCCAAAGCATGCTGCTCATAAACTTAAACTTCTGGGAATAACCGATGTTCAAATAAAGCAGATTGTAGAATCAGGCAAGGCATCCCTAACGCTTTCCATCTACAGTGCCTATGATGGATACATTTTTTATTCATCATCAACCCAAATGTCCTCTACTGGACCAGCGATGGCTTCTTCTGGAGGAAGTAAGATGGGGGGTGGTATGGGTTCAGGTTCCCAGCAAAAACAGCCGGCCTCATCTTCCACAACTTCAGCGTCCGGACCAATCCGTGAAGGAGCATACGTTTCGCCAGGGCAGACACTCTTTTGGATCAATAATCTTCGTGAGGTGTGGGGTATTTTGTCAGTGGATAACCTTCATCAGGATGAAATAGCACTGAACGATAGTGTAACAATGGTGAGTGAGTTAGTTCCTGATAAACCAATCAAGACTATTGTGCGATACATCGAGCCACAATATGCCACAGGTCAGAAGTTCATTCAGGTAAGAGTGTATCTATCAAATGTCAATAGAAGCCTACGTATCAATTCACTACTAGAGGCTACTATCCACCCAAAAACAAAAGAGTCGTTGACCTTGCCGGCCACCAGCATTCTGTATTTGGGTGGCAGGCAGGCCGTATGGAAAAAAGTGGGGCAAACTGAAGAGGGCACTCACATTTTAGAAATCCAGTTCGTGAGGCTTGGTCCGGTTTCGCAAGGACGGGTAACTGTGTTGAGCGGATTGGAGGCAGACGATGAAGTGGCGTTAGATGCCGGGTACTTAATGGATCGTGAAAGTTTAGTCAAACCAGAGTGAGTCATGCAAAGAAATACGATTTATATCGCCCTATTAATTCTCGCTCTCTCAGCATCCTGTGGAAAGAAACCAGAACAAGCGCACGAAGGACATGGCGATGCGCATGAAGCGATGCTCTCGTTAACCGAACAGGAAAGAATAGTGGCTAATATTCAGATCGACACTGCACAAATCAAAACAATCTTTGAAGAGACAACACTGATTGGCACCGCTGCGGTCGATGAACGAAATATCAATATCGTTAGCTCCCGCGTAAAGGGCCGGATCGATAAACTTTTTGTGCGCAACCCCGGCACCTATGTGAACACCGGAGATCCTCTATACAGTATCTATAGCGAAGAACTTCTGTCATACGAAAATGAATATCTGCTGGCCATCAACGAAAATATAAAAGCAACCACACAAAAAGAGATTACCCAAAGAATGGTCGAAGCAGCCCGGAGACGCCTTGAACTTTGGACGCTGACGGAAAAACAAATCAATGAGCTTGAAAAAACGAAAAGCATTTCTCCACTGATCACCTTCTACTCCAACCGCAGCGGGTTCTTGTCTGAATTGCTCGTGCGAGAGGGTGAATACACTGAGATCGGTAGCCCCATGTTCAGGCTGGCTGACTTAAATAGTTTATGGATCGAAGCCCAATTATACAGCAGTGAGATCAACTTCCTGAGACAGTCACCGACACTTGAAGTGGAGTTTGAAGCTTTCCCGGGCGAACGCATCAAAGGCGAGATCGTGTACGATAATCCGCGACTGGAAGACAATACAAAGATCAATCTGGTGCGCATCAAGATTAGCAATCAGAAAGGAAATTATAAGCCTGGCTTAATGGCCTATGTCTACTTAAAACGCAACAGAAAAGAGACGCTGGTGATACCAAAATCAGCGCTACTACTGGAGAATTTTACTACCGTTTGGATTGAAACGCCAGATGGCATGTTTGAACAACGCATGGTTGAAACGGGTATCAGCAACAAACGCGAAGTAGAAATCATAAGTGGGTTAATGGCAGGCGACCGCGTAGTGACATCCGGTGCCTATTTATTAAACAGTGCATGGAAAGTAAAACAAGGTGGCGGTGTGATGGAGGGGATGGATATGTGAGAGATCCGCCACCTTTTTTTGATGAAACATTTGAAAGTATATGAACAATAAATCTGAAGTCTCAACTAACGTAACGAGTTATGAAAAAGGCGATTAAACTTTTTGTTGCATTGGGAGGAGCCCTTCTCCTTTTCGGTGCCTGCGAGAACGATAAGTTCGAAGAGGAACTTCCTGTTGTAAAGGACAATGTTTCGTTCGCGCTGGATATCCAGCCGATTCTAAACGCACAATGCGCAGGGTGTCATAATCCTGCTATTGCAGAGCCTGATTTACGAGAGGGCTTTGCGTACAGTTCATTGATGGAAGGCGATGAGGAAGGAATTATTCCTGGCGATTCAGAGGGGAGCGAGTTGATAGAAATGCTGGAAAGGAATAGCGAAGATGGCAACAACATGCCTCCGGCCACACCGCTATCCCCATTAAACATTGCATTGATTCGGAAATGGATCGATGAAGGTGCCCTCAATAATTAACTGACTTAAATATCTACAATCATGAAACGCAACCATACATTTCTATTCCTTCTTCTTTCATTGTTGAACTTCAACTTGTTTGCGCAAGAAGCAGATTCACTCTCAGAAAAAAAAGACAAACCTCAGCGCGCTGCTTTCCAGGGAGCCTGGTTGATTGATAACGTTACAGGTGTTCTCAATCCGAAGAAAACTTTACAGTTCGACATTCAGCACCGGTTTGGTGTAATAAAGAGCGGCAACAAAGACCTGGCCGGCATATGGGGCCCCTCCAATATACGAATAGCGCTTGCCTATTCCGTTTCAAACAACGTAACGCTTGGTTTTGGAACCACCAAAGATTATCGCTTGCAGGATTTTAATATTAAAGTCGGGTTGCTTCGTCAAACCCGTTCCGGAAAGATTCCGCTGAGTTTAACCTTCTATGGCAACACCGCGATTGATGCGCGGGAATCCTCCTTCTTTCCAAAAAACTCTGACCGCTTTTCTTACTTCAGTCAGTTGTTAATTATGAGACGATTTAATCAATCGATTTCTCTTCAGGTAGCTCCTAGTTTTTCTCATTACAACATTGTAGACGCATCGCAATCAAACAACTTGTTTGCTATTGCTATAGGAGGAAAAGCAAACATCAGCGAAACAACCGCTATACTGATTGACTATAATCAACCGTTGGGTGAATTCTCAAACAACCCAGGCCTCGCATTGGGAATTGAAATGGCTACCAGTTCACACATTTTCCAGGTGTTTGTGGGCAACTACAATCGCATTCTGCCACAGGCGAATTATTTTCTTAACGAAAACAAATTGTCGGAAAAGGAATTCCTTATCGGGTTCAATATTAATCGGCTATGGAACTTCTAAAATTAATGATGTATGAAATCCGATTCTAAAAACATTCCCTTCTCGCGAAGAAAATTCTTAGGAGTCAGTCTTGCGCTTCCCTTTTTGCCCGTAGCAAAGCCGCTGGCCAAAACAACTGTTGACGAACAAAATAAAGACGATGAATTCGTCACCATGCTTACATCCGAAGGCAAGGCAGTGAAGGTGAGAAGGGATGCAGTTAATAATGCAAAGATCATCGAAAAGAAAATGTCAAATCAATCACTGTTGAGTTGGCTAAAACCCAAGGGCTTTACGAAATAAGAAAACCATGGAACCCGAAAAAGATAACCAACAAAAGTCGAGACGCAACTTTGTGGAGCAAGGTCTAAAATTTGGTTTGCTCACGGTCGCAAGCGGGGCATTGCTTGCAAAAGTATTTGGTAAATCAGAAAGCCTGGACTCTGAAGAGACTATCGAGGTGATGTCAACTGACGGAACATTGATGCAGGTGCCCGCATCGGCTGTGGAACATGCTCATGAAAGTAAATTGGCTTACAATCCGCGCGAGGGTTTTCCCAATCGAAAGTTTGTGATGGTCGTAGACCTTGCCAAATGCCGCAATGCGAAAAAGTGTCAAAGCTCGTGCAACAAAAACCACTACATCACCGGAGAGAATGCCTGGATCAAAATCTATAAGATGCAGGAATCTGAAAAGTCTGCACCGTACTGGCAACCAACGTTATGTCAGCATTGCGATGAGCCTGCCTGTGTGAAGGTTTGCCCGGTTGATGCCACGTTCAAGCGAAGAGATGGTATTGTGTTGATTGACAATAACCGGTGCATTGGCTGTAGATTTTGTATGGCAGCTTGCCCGTATTCGGTTAGGGTATTCAATTGGTCTGACCCCTGGCAGGGTGATGCAGTGGAACAAACAGCATATACGCCTGACTATGCAGGAGTACCCAGTCAAAAAGGTACGGTAGATAAATGTGACTTCTGCCCGCACATGATTGACAAAGGTGAGTTGCCTCATTGTGTGAGCGCTTGCCCGAATGATGTGTTCAGTTTTGGCGATATGTATGAAGACACCGTGACCAACGGCAGCGGCCAATCCTTCAAACTGAGTAAACTTTTAAAAGACAGGGCCGGCTACCGGTTGATGGAAAGTTTGGGCACAGAACCCAGCGTATACTACCTGCCTCCAAGCGACCGGATTGTTGATTTTGAAGAAGGTCTGAAGAATTACACTGAGTTTCAATCAGTCGATAAACCACAAGAGCCATGAACACTGCCTACGATAAAATGATAAATGATCTGGCACCGAAAAAATTTAGTTGGAAGGGAAACGCATGGGTCGCTTTTCTTATAATCATTATTCTTCTCGGATTGTACGCGTACACTCAACAACTGAGACAGGGTCTGGGAATCACCGGGATGAGGGATTACGCGCTATGGGGAATTTACATTTCCAATTTTGTCTTCTTTGTTGCCGTGAGCCTGGTAGGTTCGTTGATCACCGCCATTCTGCGATTGTCTGATGTACATTGGAGCACACCGCTTACACGCATTGCAGAGATCATCGCTGTCGCTGCCATCATCATGGCTGGTTTAGCCATTATCATTGACATGGGACGACCGGATAGAGTATTGAACTTGTTTGTTCATGGCAGACTTCAATCTCCCATTATCTGGGACGTGATTGTGATCAGCACGTACCTGGTGCTAAGTATTTTATTTCTGTATTACCCGCTATTACCCGACTTCACAATCCTCAGCAAATATTTTGATAAGAATACAAGGTTGACCAAATGGTATCGGGTGCTTTCGCTGAACTGGACTGGCAATAAAAAGCAAACAAAGATTTATTCTAGGTCCATAAAAGTGCTATCGGTATTGATTATCCCCGTGGCGTTTGCCATCCACACCGTTACTGCATGGCTGTTTGAAACCACGTATCGCCCCGGCTGGGACAGCACCAATTTCGGTCCTTACTTCGTGGCGGGTGCTTTCGTTGCCGGGTCAAGCGCAGTGATCGTAGTTATGTATGTACTGCGCAAGACCTACAACTTAGAGAATTACATCACTGACCATCATTTTGATTTAATGGGAAAAATTTTGGTCATGCTCAGCTTATTGTATTTATACTTCAACATCAATGAATACCTGATGCCCGTTTATAAATCTACTGAAGAGGAAGCAACTCATCTTCGAAGTTTATTCACTGGAGAATATGCCTGGTTATTCTGGGTTGTGATTATTGGTGGGCTTGTTCTTCCTGTCATCGTCATGTTGTTCAGGGGAGGAAGAAAACCACTCCCATTATTTATTGTATCTCTTGCTGTGATGGCTTGCGCATGGTGGAAACGTTACCTGATTGTTATCCCTACGCTCAGCCATCCTTTCCTGCCCATTGAGGGTGTGCCGGAGGCGTGGCGTCACTATTCACCCACCTGGATGGAGTGGATGATTACGGCAGCAACATTGGCGAGTGCCCTATTAATTATTACGCTCTTAGTAAGGGTTCTCCCCATTATTCCAATATATGAAACAGCCGAAGAGAGAGGGTTATTAGAAGATCAATCCGTAAACAAATCGCTATGAAATTAATTCTGAGAATTTCGGCTCTTATGCTACTGCTCACACCTGCATTTGGTCAAGTCGATAAAACCAAAGCAAGAGTATCGGTGCAGTACAGCAAAATCATGAATCAGGAATCATTCATAAGTATTGAAGCTAAGTATAAGAGTGAAAATGGTATTGAGCCTGCCACTCAGGTGGAGTTTCAAGTGTATCAAAGAATCGCAGAGGACTCACTGCATCAACTTGGCACGATAGCAACTAATCATAGCGGGATTGCAAAATTTTCCCTCGCTAACCATCAGGATTCTATTACATCATTCAATGGTGATTTTACATTCGTGGTGAAAATTGAAAATGATCTTAAGTTTTCAGATGCTGAAACAGAGTTAACAATTTCAGACGCCAACCTGGTGGCAGGTCTGGAAACCGTTGATAGCATAAATCAAATTACGGCTACACTTACCGATGCATTGGGTCAACCTGTAGCAGGCCAACCTTTGAGAGTTCAACTACAAAGGATGTTTGGTCCACTTTCAATCGGAGAGGAAAGTTATGAGACCGATGAAAATGGCACAATCACCGTACTGGTTGAAGAACCGATGCCGGGAATAAACGGAGTATTAACATTTGAAGTGGTCTTGAATGAGAGTGACGAATACGGGACAGTGAAAGCCATCATCGATGCACCAATTGGCTTACCCATTACTGATCATTCAACTTTTGATAAAAGAACCATGTGGTCACCACCTTCGAAAACACCTTACTACCTGTTGATTTTTCCAAACCTGATCATTCTCGGTGTGTGGGTACCCATACTCACGCTCATCATCAACCTGTTTAGAATTTCAAGAGCTAAAACTGATTCGTAAAACATAACCTTGATGACTATGAAAAAGCAAACCTTCATTCTTCTCTTCGCCTCTTCTGTTGCGTTGTACTCATTCATGCTGGTTGACCAGTCTAAAGAATGGGTAGTGCCGGAAACTGCAAAAAAAGTAAAAAACCCAACCGACAAATCAAGCAAAGAAGACCTGGCCATAGGCAAATCCTTATACGCTAAACATTGCCAATCCTGTCACGGCAAGGAGGGCTATGGTGATGGCCCAAAGGCTAAGGAATTGAAAGGCGAAGTCGGAGACTTCTCAACCGCAGAATTCCAGAGCCAGACTGATGGCGCCTTGTTTTACAAAATGACCACTGGCCGTGATGACATGCCTGCCTTTGACAAGAAGATTCCGGATGCTGAAGACCGGTGGCTGATTGTTAATTATATCCGTACCCTCAAGCAATAAAGCGTTTGTTATGAAAACAATTTCTATCTCAGATTATGCCTACAAGTATCTCGACTACATGTTTTGCAAAGCAGCAAAAGAGTACCGTCCTGAATTTAGTTCGACTGACTGGGATAATTTGAACAACCGACTCAATCAAATGGAAAAGACAAGCAAAATATCACGAGCGACTATGGCGGACAAGTTTATTGACCTAGCCAATGAATTTACCTCGACCGAGCCTAAAGAGCGTGTGGGTGCAGCGATCATGTTTGCGGCCGCACGATACAATTCGTTTGAAGCATTCTCTAAATCCAGCGATCTCGCGCGTGACAAAGACGATGCATTAAACTGGTACACGCGCGAATACAAAAGAATGCTTGAAGCAAACATGGACGACCTGTTGAATACCAGTGACAAAACAACAGGCAATAAATAAAGCGAAAGACATAAAATAATACATATATGAAAACAGCAATAAGAATCATCGTCCTCTTCCTTGTAACTACATACGTAGGTGCACAGGACAACCCAACTTCAAAAATCAGGATTGGCATGTATGCCAATGCAGGAACAAGTTCACTGGTACAGGGCATGGGCATGAATATGAACATGTACGGCAGCGGTTATAGTGGAATGAACGGCAACATGACCATGTACAACTATGCCGGGTCATGGGGCGGAGGCATGAGTCTCACCGTACCGCTGCATCAACGGTGGTCATTTGTTGGCAATGTCGGTTATATGAATCGCGGGGCAAATTATGGGGAAATGAACTCTTCGTACAACGATCGATATCGTCTTTCATATCTCGATCTGTGGGCGATGGGCCAATATAACAGCCTGCCGAAAGGGCCGGTCAGGTTCACGGCTGTACTGGGCTTGACAGAAAGCACATTACTTTCTGCGAAAGACGAACCGTCCGGAACAACACAGGAAATGATGGACAATGTAAATCGCGTTGACATCGGCATGGTAGTAGGTCCAGGTTTGGAATTTGGTCTGAAGAAAGGGGCAATTCAAACGCGGCTTCTTTACACGTATGGATTTATGAATGTATTTAGTGGCATGTACTACGACAGTGGCATGCATTCCAACAATGCAGCTTTTCTCTTGCAGGTTGGCTACATCTTCAGCAAACCATGAAATCAGTATTCTTTTTCTGTTGTCTGCTAAATCTGTGCACTGTAGTCTATGCCCAGCAAGACAGCAGTGGGGTTTATCTGACAATAACCGATTTTCAGAATAAGAAATTGGCGTATCCCATTGATTGTCGCACCCAAAAACACAAGATCATGCAAACCAGTTTTAGTGAACAAAAATTCGTTAAGGTAATTCACAACGACTCAGTGATCACACTTTCAAAGAGTGAAGTGTTTGGCTACCGGGATTGCAAGGGTTTATCTCATCGTTTTATTGATAAGGTGAACTACGCCATACTAAATCCCACGGAATACATTATCCTATACAAGCATGAGATCAGGGCGCACAAGCGAAGTGAGCTGCACTACATGTTCAGCCGTGGAATAGAAGGTCATGTGTATAGACTCTCAAAGGAAAATCTGAAACAAGCATTTTCAGATCAACTTGAATTTCAGAAAAAGATTGACGAAGTGTTTAAAAATGATCCGGAATTGTCACGGTACGATAAAGCAACTAAGACTTACCTGATTAACTGGCTATACGGGCGGGTCAAAACATAGAAACACAATTTCAGAAATGTTCTCAGGACTGAAAATAAGCGTTAATAATTATGATCAAAACATCAGGATATATCGGCAACGCTCATTGTCACAGCTTCTTCGTACTGGCATTGGCAAGCTTTCTCCTTATAAGTTGTGCATCCAGCTATCAAATTGATACCTATCAGATAGCTCCAAAACAAAATTATCCTTATTCGTCCTTCTCTATGATGATTACTCCTGATCCAGGGAAACAACACTTCAGTCTCCTTCAGGCCATTGGCAGTGGCTTTTCCTCGAACCTGAAAACCATGGGCTTGAAAAATGATTCTCTTCAACCCGAACTCATATTTATTTTGCGCTGGGAGGAACACCTGGTGGGCCGGTTTTCATCGCGCACAAGCAATGAAACCAGTTCAACCTATAGTATTACCAATCCCTTTTACTCGCCTTTTGAAAATACATCAGACAAGCTAAAAGGGAATTCCTCTCCTCATAAAATTCGCTACTACGACAAAGAGTTGTTTATCAGGATGCAGGCCATAGATGCCACCCGAAATGAATTGATCTGGTCAGTTAAGATTTACCCGCACAAAAAGGATGGATTGCCTCCAGAAAGTATTCCAAAAGTTGTGCGGGAGTTAGCGGATTCCTTTGAAAGAGTACAATTCAATATTGATAAAATCAATCAGCCATGACCGCTACCATTATTAAAGCTTCCGGTGAAAGTGAAGCATTTCAAAAAGACAAGTTGCTACAATCGCTCATGCGGGCTGGAGCCTCTACTATTTTGGCAGAGAAGGTAGCATCAGAAGTCGCAAAAGGCCTCCGAAACGGAATGTCTACCAAACACATTTATAAAAAAGCACACGAATTGTTAAGGCGTGCTGCCCGGCCGGTGGCAGGACGTTACCATCTCAAAAGTGGTATCATGGAACTAGGTCCGTCAGGCTTTCCCTTTGAATTATATGTATCGGAAATTCTTAAGCAAAAGAATTTCGAGGTTCAAGTGGGAAAAATAGTGGAAGGACATTGTGTCAATCACGAAGTGGATGTAATCGCTCAGAAAGATGACCGTCATTTCATGATTGAATGCAAGTATCACAACAGCCCGGGTATGGTCTGCGATGTTAAGATTCCACTTTACATACAGGCGCGTTTTCAAGATGTGGAGGCGCACTGGAAATTAATTCCTGGTCACGGAGAAAAATTTCATCAAGGCTGGGTGGTAACCAACACCCGTTTTACCACAGACGCAATTAAATATGCGGCATGCTCAGGGCTGAATCTCGTAAGCCTTGATTTTCCTCAACGTGGAAGCCTGCGTGAAATGATTGAGGAAACAGGTCTTTATCCCCTTACATGTCTTACCACGCTCACACAACAGGAAAAGAAATTATTACTGGAGAAGAAAATTGTCTTGTGCCGCGATATATGTCACAATCCCGCATATCTCCGGCAGATAAACCTTCCTGTCCTCCGGATAAAGGAAGTTCTGGAAGAAGGCCATCAACTATGTCATAAACTTATGCAACATGATCAACACTGAAATCTTTAAGCAAGCTGTTCATAGCCGATCCTTGGAGGACGTTCTGCAATCGCTTGAGGCAGACGGAACGCACGGCCTTAGCCAAGAGGTATCCACGCAGAGGCTGCAGCAGTTTGGAAACAATTCGATTACGCATGAGAAAAAGAAAAGCCTCTGGCTGGTCTTTCTCAGGCAGTTCAATAGTCCTATCGTGTATCTGCTCATCTTGGCGGCTGGTCTATCATTTTTCTTTCAGGAGTGGCTCGATGGTTCTGCCATTCTTGTTGTTATCTTCATTAATTCCATCATCGGATTTTACATGGAATACCAGGCTGAGCGATCGATGGAGGCGTTGAAAAAAATGTCTGTTCTTCCCGCCAAAGTTATTCGCAACGGAGAGATGAAGGAGATCAATGCCGAGGAACTTGCTCCCGGTGATCTGATCTTCATGGAGGCGGGCGATATGGTTCCTGCCGATGGTCGCATATTGCGCTCATCACAATTGCAAGTTGATGAAGCTGCTCTCACGGGCGAATCCATTCCCGTGGAAAAGAAAACGGCCACGCTACCGGAATCCACCACTCTTGCCGAACGTATTAACATGGTGTACAAAGGAACTTTTGTTACGAAAGGAAACACCTATTGCCTACTCACTGGTACCGGCATGCAGACCGAACTGGGAAAAATAGCCAGCCTTGTGCAATCAGCCGAGCAAGCCGCTACTCCATTGGAAAAGAAACTCGAACAGTTCAGCAAGAAACTGATCAAAGTTACAGTAGCGCTGGTGGTCATCATTTTCTTTGCAGGTATTCTGAATGGCCAGCATATTCTTGAAATGCTCGAAACAGCTATCGCACTGGCAGTGGCAGCTGTACCTGAGGGGTTGCCCATTGTTGCCACACTGGCGCTTGCTCAGGGAATGATGAAAATGGCACGGCACAATGTTATTGTGAAGAAACTATCGGCTGTAGAGACCCTTGGTGGTACCAACGTGATTTGCACCGATAAAACAGGAACCCTAACCCAAAACAAAATTGAGGTACATGTTATCGTAACGCCTTCCGGCAAGTACGATGTAAGCAATGGAAAAATTGTCAATTCTGATGACCCGGCATTCCAACGGGTTTTAGCATGTTCGGTGTTATGCAACACAGCCGCCCTTGGTGTAAATGGAAGTGAAACCGGTGATCCGCTTGAAGTGGGGCTTCTGAAATTTGCCATCGCTCAGGGAACTTCCATAGAAGCGATGCGGAAGGAAAACCCGGTAGTACAGGAAGAACCATTTTCCTCAGAAACCAAAGTCATGGCTACCCGTCATCTAGCAATCGAAGGTAAATCATTGATTTATGCCAAGGGTGCCGCAGAAGAATTGCTAGATAAGTGCACGTACGTTATCAATGGCACGGAAGAATTTGAGCTCCATGGAGCCCTGAAAAAAAACCTGTTATTGGAAGCTGAAAAACTTTCAGCATCTGGTTACCGTGTGATTGCTGCCGCAACGCGGATGGCCGGCAGTGGAGAAGATTCCCTGGCGTCCGGTTTGGTATTTGCCGGATTGATAGGAATGATCGACCCACCTAGGGCCGATGTTTTCAATGCCGTGAAGGAATGTAAGTCGGCAGGGATTAAAGTGATTATGATAACCGGTGACCATCCAGCCACCGCTGAAAATATCGGACAACAACTGGGGATTTTGGAGCAGGGGGATCGGTCCGTCATGATCGGTAAGGATATGAAGGACTATGATCATCTTACAGAGAATGAGAAAGACGACTGGGTGGGAACCACAGTCTTCGCACGTGTAAGCCCCAAACAAAAACTTGATCTGGTCAATGTGTTGCAGGACAGAAAACACATTGTAGGAATGACCGGTGACGGAGTGAATGATGCACCTGCCCTTAAAAAGTCCGACATAGGTATTGCGATGGGCTTACGCGGTACGCAAGTTGCCCAGGAAGTGGCCGACATGGTTTTGAAAGACGACTCATTCTCTTCCATTGTACTGGCCATCCGTCAGGGTCGCATCATCTTCGATAACATCAGGAAGTTTGTCATTTTTCTTTTGTCCTGTAACCTCAGCGAACTTTTTGTTATTGCCGTTGCCTCTGTGTTGAATCTCCATTTTCAACTCTTCCCATTACAGATACTCTACATCAACATCATCACCGATGTTCTCCCTGCGCTTGCACTTGGTGTAACGGCCGGTGGCACTTCTATTATGAAACAGCCTCCCCGCAATACGGATGAACCCATTATCGATACCAAACGATGGACAGCAATTATTGCCTATTCCGTTATCATCACCCTAACAACCTTGGGCGCGGTGTTCATAAGTCATTATACTGTTCACAAGTCGGAAACCTGGAACCCTGAACTTTGCAATAACATCTTGTTCTTTACACTCATCTTCTCTCAAATCCTGCATGTTTTCAACATGAATGCCGCTGGATCCAGATTCTTTACCAGTGAAGTCATGAAGAACCGGTATGTCTGGTATGCAGTTGTTGCATGTCTTGCGTTGCTTTTCATTTCTTACCAGGTGGAGATAGTAAGCAAGGCATTGGACATTTTTCCGATGTCGAATGAAGACTGGATGATCTCCATTGGCATGAGTCTCGCTTCGTTAATATTTATTCAAATTTTAAAGGCATTTAAAATTGTACGGCAATGAATGAAAATATAAGTATTCGTTTTCTGGGGGGTGCGGGAGCCGTAACAGGTTCGAAATATCTTTTAAGCGCATTTAGAAAAAACATCCTAATTGACTGCGGCCTTTTTCAAGGCTTGAAAAAATTGAGATTGATCAACTGGGAACCATTTCCTGTTGATCCTGCATCCATAGACTTTGTTTTGCTAACACACGGCCATCTTGATCACGTTGGTTATTTACCACGCCTTGTCAATGAAGGTTATGCAGGACGGATATGGGGCACCTCACCAACGCTGGAGATTGCCCGGATCATTTTAGAGGACAGCGCAAAGATACAGGAAGAAGAGGCTGACCGGGCTAATCAATTCGGGTACAGCAAACATAAGAACGCATTACCACTGTACGGCCTGAAAGACGTGGAGAAAACAACCCCACTTTTCTCAAGTCAGGAATTGGAGAAATGGATTCCAATTTCAGATCAAATTCAAGTCCGCTTCAGGTATAACGGCCACATCATTGGAGCGACTTTTATTGAACTGAAGGTTGGGAATCAAACCATAGTCTTTTCCGGTGATATCGGACGACTAAATGATCCTTTGCTATATCCGCCTGCAAGACCAGAAGATGCAAACATTCTGTTAATAGAATCAACCTATGGTGATCGCATTCATCCGGTGGATACAGAAAAGCGTTTGGCTGAAATAATCAACCGTTCCTTGAAAAGAAATGGTACGATTATCATTCCCAGTTTTGCAGTAGAACGCACTCAATCATTGATGTACTTATTGTGGCAACTCCAAAAGAAGAAGGTAATACCGGAAATCCCTGTTTATATGGATAGCCCGATGGGGCGAAGCGTGTTGGAAATTTTTCATCATAATACCGTATGGCACCGGCTTCCTGCTAATGAGTGCAACGAAATGTGCAACCGAATTACTCGCGTTCAAACTATGGAAGAAACGTTGAGACTTGCTGCAGATAGAAAATCAAAAATTATTATCGCAGGAAGCGGCATGGCCACCGGGGGCAGGGTACTTACCTACTTTGAACATTACCTGGGAGATAAGACTGCGACCATTCTTTTGGCTGGATATCAGGCAGAGGGTACCCGAGGGCGCCAATTGCTGGAAGGAGTTGATGAAATAAAATTGCATGGAAGATTTTATTCGGTAAAAGCTTCTATTGAGAACATTGATGGCTTGTCAGCACATGCTGACCAATCTGAATTGATCCACTGGTTAAGCAAGCTCAAAAGATCGCCCAAACATATTTTTATTACTCATGGAGAGCCTGGCGCAGCAAACGAGTTGAGAAATATGATAAAGAAAAAATTAGGGTGGAATTCCTTCATCCCTCAATTAAATGAAGAATTAACTTTCGAAAAGACTCCTATTACTTCGACTTAATGAACAGGATCGTAAAATGAAAACCTCAGATAAGATCGTTCAATACTGGAAACAAAATTACATACAGGAAACTGATGCGGCTGTTATCGAACGATCTCTAAGAACAGACACATTCGATTCCGGAGGAAAATCATTGGACTTGCTTTATTTTGAATTCAATAAGCAGGCCCCTTGCATATTGCTATCCCAGGGTTCATTCGCTCACGCTTATGTATTCGCAGAATTGGCATTCCATATCCATTCATACGGTTACAATGTCTTTGTCATGCCCCGGCACGGAGGCAGTACGATTGCTGAACTAGTAGCAAGGCATGTGGATGCGGTTGCGCACATTATTCAAAAACATCATTTGATTCCTGGTATTTGTGCGGAGGGGCTTGGAGGTTTTGCTGCATTCTATCTTATTCTGAAACCCGGCCAAATCAAGAGTGCGGTATTCCTTAATGCGCCTGCCGTACTGACGGATCCTGAATTTCACAAGAGCTTCAAGGGGAAAAGAGGATCGGCTTCAAGGAGAAAGTGGCTAATGGTCGTTGCACGAGTAGCTGTGAAAATGATCCCTTCATTTAAAATTCCCATCAGATTATACCTTGATCTTGAAGAAATGATTGATGCAGATGGTGAAAATTACGAAAGAGAAAGAAGGCTGGTGAGTGCTTTCACGAATGACCCGGACTTTGATACGCATTATCCGTTAAAAGCAGTTTACTCTCTAGTCTCCACACCTCCTCCTGCCCCCTTAAACAGTTTACAGGTTCCAACCATGTTTATTGTTCTGAATCGGGGGTTCATCCCCGATTATTTCAAAAAACTTTTTGAAGAATTGTCCTGCAAGAAGAAGATAAAGGAGGTTAATGCAGGTGTCTTTTGGATGCTTTCCCGGCCCAAGCAAGCCGCATTTGAGATAACAGATTGGTTTAACCAGACTCTTGAAGAGAAATAAAATTGAAACAGATTAAAACACCTCCGACAATCAATGATTCTATAAATATCTTATAAATGAAAACCCTTCTAAGAACTACAGCTTTTTCATTTCAGCCCGACATTGTTTTTGAGTGCCTGGATAATCTGGGAGTGACTGGCATGCACATGACCAAATCGTCAACGATGATGATGGGAAGTAAACTCGATCTGAAGTTCCTCACCGAAAATCACACAGGTTTGGGTACTAAGTATCGTTGGACAGGAAAAATGGTAGGAATAAAAATGGACTTTACTGTTGAAGTTACCAAGTGGATGCCTGGAGAAGAGAAGACTTGGGAAACAATTGGAGACCCTAAGCTGATCATCTATTCCTGGTATCAGATGCATTTATTGCTTACAAAAATTCCGAATGGAACAATAGCAAAACTCTCCATCAGCTACGAAAGACCCTCAGGATTCTTTTACAACCTCATTTCATTTTTGTTTGCAGATTGGTATTGCCGGTGGTGTTTAAAAAACATGCTGGACGATTGCAAAAAAACACTGCTAAAAAAAGCTAAGCACAATGGAGCATAAACATTCAAATCAATTAAAGGTAAAATCCATTGGTATTAATACCTACCGTGAGAACATCGTCTACATGCGCCATGACTGCCATGTTTGCCTTTCCGAGGGTTTCAAGGCGCTTACACGATTGGTGGTAAGACACAAAGATCAGAACATCATTGCCACGCTCAACGTAATTCACAATTCAGAACTGCTACGACATGGTGAGGCAGCTTTGTCAATGGAAGCAATGGCACGGCTGAATGTAAGGGAAGATGATTTGATTGAGGTCATGCATCTTCCTCCAGTTGATTCACTCGCCAGCGTTCGCGCCAAGCTATACGGAAAAACATTGCCACTCAATGCATTTCAGGAAATTATAAATGATATCACACAGGGTAAGTATTCCAACATTGAACTTGCATCATTCATTGCATCCTGTTCGGGTGACCGCCTAAGTACGGAAGAAGTGGTATCGTTGACGCAAGCCATGATTCGCGCTGGGCAAAACCTTACCTGGCCAACGCAAACAGTTGTAGACAAACACTGCATCGGTGGACTACCGGGAAACCGAACGACTCCTATTGTGGTAAGTATAATTGCTGCCGCTGGTTTGACAATCCCCAAAACCTCCTCTCGTGCCATCACATCACCGGCCGGAACTGCCGACACGGTTGAGACGTTCACCAATGTCAATCTCGATCTTACAGCCATCCGTAAAGTTGTCGAACAGGAAGGGGGGTGCATGGTGTGGGGTGGCGCTGTTAAACTTAGTCCTGCCGATGATATTCTTATTTCAGTTGAGCGCTCATTGGATCTTGATAGTCCGGCTCAATTGATTGCATCGGTGCTTTCCAAGAAGGCTGCTGCGGGTTCGAGTCATGTAGTGATAGACATCCCCATTGGAGAATCGGCTAAGGTTCGTACCATGCAGGAGGCCTTGCACTTGAAAGATTTAATGCTCTTGGTTGCACAGTCAATTAACCTAATCTTAGATGTTGTCTTTACAGATGGCCAACAACCAGTGGGTCGGGGAATCGGGCCCGCATTGGAGGCAAAAGATGTATTCGCTGTATTAAAAGGTGAACGTGATGCTCCCATTGATCTTAGAGATCGCTCGTTGAAACTGGCAGGTCGCCTGTTGGAAATTACTGGTAAAGCAAAAGGTGCTGAAGGCTATCAAATGGCCTTCAACATACTGGAAAAGGGAGAGGCGTGGAAAAAATTCCAGGCCATTTGTCAGGCGCAAGGAAGATTTACCGAGCCAGTAATTGGTGAGTTTATGCATGATGTGCGATGCGATCATTCAGGAGTAGTGGTGCGCATTGATAACCGGAAGTTGGCGAGGTTGGCCAAGTTATGTGGTGCACCACAATCTCCCGGGGCCGGTATTCTTTTCCTCTCTCCCTTGTATAAAAAAGTAAATCCGGGAGATATTTTATATACACTTTACTCCCAATCACGTGGCGAACTTGATTATGCAAAGGAATACCTGAGTGAGAATAAGAATTCGATACTTGAAATACTTTGACTTTGAACCAAACTAAATTATTATGCGAACTGTAGTGTTTGCATTACCCGGTAATGAGAATCTGGCTGCAAAGATTGCAGCACGGCTAGATGCGGAAATTGGTAAAACAACGTTGCGGCAGTTTCCCGATAAGGAAACCTATATTCGGATTCATTCCGAGGTCAAAGGGAAACGGGTAATCATGGTGTGCACCCTCAACAATCCAGATGAAAAATTGTTGCCTTTGTACTTTTTAAGTCAGACCGCCAAAGCATTGGGCGCTGATTGTACTTGCCTGGTCGCACCCTACCTCGCCTATATGCGGCAGGACAAACAATTCAAGCCTGGAGAAGGTATTACCTCTACATATTTTGCACGGTTTATTTCCAATTTTGCTGACACATTATTTACGATCGATCCGCACCTTCACAGGTTGCATTCGATGAGTGAGATCTATACCGTACCCTGTATGGTGCTGCATGCTGCCGGACTAATATCAGCATGGATTCGCGATAATATCGAAAGACCTGTTCTCATTGGACCCGATAGCGAAAGCCAGCAGTGGGTTGAGGCCGTAGCGAAGAATGCTGGTGCACCTTTTATTGTATTGGAGAAAGTAAGGCGTGGCGACCGGGAAGTGGAAGTTACCGTTCCGCAGGTGGAGAAATATCAGGCACATTCACCGGTTTTGGTTGATGACATTATCTCCACGGCTCGTACCATGATTGAAACAATCGGCCACCTGAAGAGAGCCGGGATGAAACCACCGATATGCATTGGCGTACACGGAATTTTCGCGGGAAATGCTTTTGAGGAATTGAAAGCAGCCGGAGTCGCCACAATCGTTACAACCAATACAATCGGTCATCCTACCAACAAGATCGAAATAGCTGATTTGATCGCATCGGCTTTTTAAGGAGCCCAATTGTTAGCCTCCACCTCAATACTTATTTGGAATTAATCTAAATAATAAATAAAATTGCAGGCTATTTAAAATCATTCTAAATAATAGACTATTGACGTATGAAAGCCAAACCTATACTCCTTTTCACAATCCTTTATGTTAGCCTTCTCCAATCCCTGGCACAATCCGACCGATCTGTCGAAGGATCCATTACCGATATTAACAACCAACCCCTCGCAGGAGTCAATGTCTTTATTGATGAAACAGGAAGAGGTGATGTTTCGAATGCGAAAGGATTTTTTAAGCTCCACGGACTTGCACCCGGAAAGTATGTGTTGAAGTTGTCTTCGATAGGGTTTATCACGCTATCTCAACCCATCGATTTGACTGTTGAAGAAACTGTAAAGCTTACGCTGGCGCTGAAAGAAAGTTTGTATGAACTTCCAGAAATAGTTGTTTCGCGGGAAACGCTAACTGGTGGAAGTAAATATCTCCCAGATATTCCGGGATCTGCACATTATTTAAGCCTGAAAGTGCTCAATGAATTCAATTACAGTGATGTCAACCGAATTCTGAGAAATGTGCCCGGAGTAAACCTGCAGGAAGAAGATGGTTTTGGTTTACGCCCGAATATCGGGATGCGAGGCACCGGTGTTGAACGCAGCAGCAAAATTACATTGATGGAAGATGGCGTACTAGCCGCACCCGCTCCCTATTCTTCACCTGCAGCGTATTACTTTCCAACGGTAGGTAGAATGCAAGGCATCGAAGTTCGCAAAGGATCAAGTCAGATAAAATATGGTCCGTACACCACCGGGGGAGCTATCAATTTTATTTCCACTCAAATTCCATCCGATTTGTCTGCCCGAATAAATTTACTGGGTGGAAACTTCGGTCGAAGAATTGCACAGGCGTCCATTGGGCAGTCGTTTGAATATGGTGGCTTTGTGTTGGAGACGTATCAACAGACTGCTACGGGCTTTAAAGAACTTGACAATGGCGGGCCAACAGGTTTTACAAATGAAGATTACTTGGCCAAATTCAGGATCAACACTCCTTCTTCTGCCAAAGTGTATCAAGCGCTAACGTTTAAGATAGGCCAAGCCACCAGCGATGCAGATGAAACCTATCTTGGACTAACTCAGGGAGATTTCGACAGTAGCCCTTACCGGAGATACTCCTCCTCTCAGGTTGACAACATCACAACAAAACACAATCAGTATTCCTTAAAATACAATATAATACCGACTCGCTTCATGGATGTTTCCGTCACGGCTTACCGGAATGAATTCAGCCGCAACTGGTACAAACTTGATGCAGTTAAGTATGGGACCACTGCAAAGGTTTCCATTGCAAACTTGTTAGATGACCCCTCTACTTACAGTGATGAGTACAGCATTGTGACAGGCCAGACCAGCCCAAATACCGATGCCCTTTATGTAAAAGCAAATAATCGCAGCTATTATTCAAGAGGCATCCAAATGGTTACTGGATTCAATTTTAAGACAGCAGAAATTGATCATGATATTGAAATTGGCTTTCGCTACCATCAGGATGAAGAAGACAGGTATCAATGGCAGGATATTTATGCAATGGAGAATGGCATAATGAAACTCACGACAGCTGGTACGCCAGGGACGGAAAGCAATCGGATCAGCGGAGCAAAAGCTTCTGCCGCATATCTGCAATATAGTTTAACGTATGGAAAATTCTCCGCCTTGCCAGGAGTTCGTTTTGAAAGTATTGAGCTTACTCAACTGGATTACAAAACGGCTGATCCGCAGCGGTCCGGAGCAAACCTTACTACTAAAGACAATCGTGTTGGCGTTTGGATCCCCGGGTTGGGCATCAATTATTCTGTCACGAAAAGCTTAAATACCTTCGCAGGTATTCACAAAGGGTTTGCCCCGCCCGGTTTTGATAAAGATGATAAGCCCGAAGAGAGCATTAACTATGAGTTGGGCGCACGCCTCGTTACCTCAAGATTGAATGCGCAGGCTGTTTTCTTCTACAATAATTATTCAAACCTGCTTGGGTCTGATCTCGCGGCCAGCGGTGGTGGCGGAACCGGTGATTTATTTAATGCGGGCAAAGCAACCGTTGCCGGGACTGAACTTGAAATACAATACACGTTTATCTCAGGGTCTAAAAGCATAGGCATCCCGGTTTCGTTAGCCTACACCTATACCAATGGAGAATTTGGCAGTTCCTTTGACCCTGATACGGAAGATTGGAATAATGTGGTTAAAGGCGATCAGATTCCTTATTTGGCCGCTAACCAGCTAACATTGAACGCGGGGATGCAACATCGTTTATTTGATATCAATGTTAGTTCCAAGTTTGTTGGAGTAATGCGGACCACGCCCGGTCAGGGTGAAATTCCACCATCGGAAAAGCTGAATGGAAATTTCATTGTTGATCTATCTACAAACATTCGATTAAATAAATTTCTCACAGCATATGGTTCAATCTCCAACATAACCAATGAGGTGTATGCTGTTGCTCGAAGGCCTGCTGGTCTGCGACCGGGAATGCCGAGAAGTTTTACGATCGGAATCAAGGCTTTGCTTTGAAACCTCTCAAATCACCAATGCAGCCCGATTCGTTCCGGGCTGTTTGCTTATGTTTCTAAGGTTGTATCCCATACCGTTGCTAAAAAACTGATATTAATCATTTAATGGACTGACTTCAACCATTTGCCGTTGCTTGCCGGTGGGATACTTTTGGGTGTGATATTGAAAGCACGACAAAAATGCTAAGGTTTATCCTGCATATTACTGCCCTGACCTCCGTGTTATTTCCATTCAGAGAAATGACGTTATATCAGCATTTCTGTCATGACAAACTTATCACTTCAGAGTTATTTGAAAGAACTACGGACTCCTGTTGTGAAACGACCGAGGAAACTTGTGACGGCTGCAAGAATGAAGAAATTACTTTATCAATCGATGATTTTCAGTCGGTGCAGGCACCGACTATTGTATCATCCACGAGCCTTGTCACAGTCCTATCATACAATGCACAATTGGATATCTGTGGTATCCATAATGATCGGTCATTACAACCTTCAATAAATGACCCACCAGTTAGGTCGGGCAAACACCGCTCTATCCTGCTCCAAACTTTTCTCCTTTAGATCATTTAACCGAAATCGGTAAGGAATACGTTCATGTGTTGCTTACTCGGGCGTTTCCAGGATTGTCCTTCAACGTCCTTTCTAATCTTAATTGTTTATCCAAACCATTTAATACGATCATCATGAAAACTATTGGTAATATTCTCAAAGCCATACTTCCCCTACTATTCTTTACATCAGGAGTGTTGTATGCACAAGTACCGTCTTTACAATACTGGCGGCCCAATGACAAGCGGGGTCTCAACGTGTTTGAACCCAGCAAATCAGATACGACCTCTTTCCAGGGAATGAAAATTAGAATTGGTGGAGACTTCGCCATGCAATTTCAGTCTCTCAATCAGAGCAACGATCTTGATAACCTGGTAGAACTTGGATCAGATTTTAACTTACCTACGGCAAACTTGAACGTGGATGTTCAATTGCTTGATGGTGTGCGGATGCATCTTCGGTCTTACCTTTCTTCCAGGAACCACAATGATTTCTATATCAAAGGCGGTTATCTGCGCATGGACAAACTCGATTTTGTGAAGCCAGGATTCCTCGAAGGTGTGATGAAATTTACGAGCATCACTATCGGGTACGATGAATTCAATTACGGTGATACTCACTTCAGAAGATCAGACAACGCACGGGCGATATTCAATCCATTTAATGAGAATTACATCATGGATGCATTTTCGACCGAGCCATTTGGCGAAGTGACAGTGCAAAACAAAGGATTCTTAGCGCTTGTTGGTGTAACCAATGGAAAACTTAACCAAAATGTCAGAGTCAACGATCAAAGCGACAACAAGCCTTCGTTTTACGGTAAGTTGGGATACGACAAGCAGATCAACGATGACCTAAGGGTAAGATTAACCGGTTCCTGGTATATCAATAAAGGTGAGACAACGGGTACTTGGCTCTATGGAGGTGACCGCACCGGTTCAAGGTACTATTATGTAACCTACACCCAGCCAGATGCCAACGGCAACGTGCAGGGCGGAAATTTTGATGGTCGTTATAATGCACGATTTACCAAAATCACGGCACTTCAAATCAACCCATTTATCAAATTTAAAGGACTTGAATTGTTTGGTGTTATCGAACGGGCCTCCGGAAGCAATGAATTCACTACTCCACAACCAGATAAAGAGGGTGCATTTACCCAACTCGCAGGGGATATTATTTATCGCTTTGGCCAGAATGAAAAGTTTTATGTGGCAGCCCGCTACAACACAATCAGCGGAAAACAGTTAGAGAGTGCAACTGATAAACTTGAGATTAGTCGACTGAATTTTGCTGGCGGCTGGTATATCTCAAAAAATATCCTGACCAAACTGGAATATTTGAAACAAAGCTACGATGGCAATGCATGGACAGGAAGATTTGCAGGCGCTGAATTTAGTGGTGTAATGCTTGAAGCAGTTATAAGTTTCTAAGGGTGAGATTGAGTTTTTATAATTAGTTGAGTTTTGTTTAGGGTTAGTAAGGGCACATCTGGTTGGTGTGCCCTTTTCTCGTAGGCAAAAAAGGGAGTCCCCAATCCTTGACCTGCTTTGCCAATTAACCATAACTATCAACCAAGGTTTTTTCTGCTCGGCACCTGCGTTCTTACTAATTTGAGTTCACGAAACAATTATGCAAATGACTTTTAAACGATTCGGGATATGAATACAGTTTGGTCCATTGAAGAAATTGACCTTGCACCTAAGCAAGGGAAGAAATACTGGAAGAA
>JAJNPV010000021.1 GCA_021155195.1 Ohtaekwangia sp. | reverse complement strand
ACCTCTTCCCATTCCGAACAGAGAAGTTAAGTCCACCCGCGCTGATGGTACTAGGGTAAAACCCGGGAGAGTAAGTCGTTGCCTATTTTTTATTAACTAAGACCCATTCATCTTTATGAATGGGTCTTTTTTTTTGAGCCTGAACGATCAGAAAGTGAAACAAGATAAATTATCCCACACTTACTTCAAAGAGAGTATCTATATCGAGATAGGATTGAGCAACACGTTTAATCATCTCAGCGTCAGTTGATGTAATATCATTAAAAAGTTTGCTGTAAAAATTTGAGTTAAGTCGATTTAATCTAATCGATTTTATTTTTTCAACAATAGAAAATGGGTTGGCAGCTTCTAACTGGAGACTTCCAAGCAAATGATTTTTTGTAATTTCTAACTCGCCTAATTCAACATTATTTTCCTGCAACCTGATTATCTCTGCTTTGATTTCGGATATAGCTAACTTTTGATTTTCTCTGTTGACATCAGTACCTATCAGAAAAAGAGAATCGTTTTTTAGTGCATTTATAGAAGAGTGTATTCCATACGTTAACCCTTTTTCTTCACGGATGTTTTTCATTAACCGTGATCCGAAGTATCCACCAAGAATGTGATTTAATAAAATAAAAGCTGGATAATCAGGATGACTTCTGTTAATAGTCTTCTTCCCTAAGCGCAATGAAGATTGAACGCTATCAGGCATCTCAATTAGTTGAGAAAAACTTCTAATCTCAATTGTCGATTTAATCTCGTTGTCAGATGATGCAGCACCTTTAAGACTTGACAGATCATTGATAAGTTTTTGCCTTCCGGATTTACTCGCTGCCCCAGTAACATAAGCATCGTGAAGAGTAAAATGAGAATTGAAGAAGGCAGTAAGATCTTCAGAAGTTAGATTATCAACATCGGGCTCTTCGATGGAACTTCCGTACGGATGCCGGGCGCCAAAGATATTTTTTCTTATGGCTTTGCCTGCCACATAGCTATTTTTTTTGTTATTGATTTTCAGACTTTGCTTGAATACATCTTTCATTAAAGTGAACTCCGATTCAAGAAACGAGGGCTCTGAGGTGATCTCACACAAAAGAGGAAGTACGTTTGAAATATTCCGCGAAAGCGTGTAGAGGGATAAGGAGGCGAAATCAAACCCTGCATTAATTTCTATTGAACATCCATACTGATCAAAGGCTTCAGCAATCTGATATGAGGTTCTTTTAGAGGTTCCTCTTTCAAGCATTTGGGCAGTGAAGTGTGAAATACCGGGCTTAGGTTCAAACCATTTGCCCGCTTTAAAGACAAGCTCAATTTTGAGAACCTCTTGCTGAACAGCATCAAACAAAACTAATGGAACTCCATTCGCTAACTTAATTATTTCGGGAGATGGAAGATGAAAATCCTTAATCTCAGCAAACTGCGGAGCAGTCTTCCTATCGAGCATGATTAATTGTCGGTAACAGAATCGCTTTCACGTACTTTACTTTCAAAATTCAGCATAAGGGTGAACCTAATAGTTTCGGCCAACGCATTTTCTCTTTTGTTGGTGGGAACCAGGTAGGCTACATCAATTCCAAAGGTCTTATGTCTAAAGCCCACACCCCCTGTTAAATATTTCCTGTTGCCTTTGTCGGTTGCCTCATTAAAATATCCTAATCTACCTGCAAACGTACTATTGTACCAATACTCTGTTCCAATGGAAGTCATAAACTCACGAATCTCTTCCTTAAAGCCACCGCCCGCATCTGTGAATGATCCAAAGATTCCACTCAACAAGGGTGTTGAATTATCTCTTGGGGGACTAGGGACCAAAAGCTTATTAAAATCTAAAGCGAATGTCAGTTTGTTCTTAGGGTCTAATTCCAATGTGTATGCTCCACCCATCCTTAAGTTAGTAGGAATGAAATCCCTATTGTTAGCATCGGAATAAGAAATTTTTGCACCCAGATTCGTGATGGCCGCACCCAGAGAAAGTGTATTATTATTTGAAACAAAAGGTTTTGTATAATAAATGCCTAAGTCAACGGCAACGGAATTACCAGGACGCGCGTCAATGTTTCCTGTGGTTAAAGCACCTGTTAGGTTTGAATGAATATAACGGAGTGCTCCACCAATTGATAGTTGTTCTGTTAATAATCTGGAGTAAGTAACATCAAAGGCAAATTCGCGCGGATTGAAACGACCTAAGTCTTCATTGTTTAAACCCTTAAATTGAATCTCACCCAAGTCAAAATATTTCATAGATGCAGCAACCGTTTGCTCGCGACCAATTTTGTAGAATCCAGAAAGATAAAATACATACATATCATTAATTATCTTTCCCAACCATGGGGTATATGAACCGGATATCCCGTAACCTAATCCATTATCGATAAAAGCTAATTTGGCGGCATTCCAATAGGCGGAGTTAACATCGGCTGAGGTTGCTACACCAGTGTCGCCCATGCCCGCGGCACGCGCATCTGGGGTAATTGTTAAAAAGGGTACAGCGGTTGTTATTACCCGGTTTGTAGAATCCTGACCAATTAAGGTTGCCGTGGATGACACTTGCGACCAAACACATAAGGGGGCAGATAAAAGAGTGAATACTATTGGGATACTTAACCTCTTCATAGTCAAAGTTCTAAACGGTAAAGGTAATTTAATTAAGGATAATTAGCTTGGTAAATTGCTCATTTTTGGAGCCATCTAATAATGAACGAACAGAAACCTTACCCACGTATACCCCACTTCCTAATTTTGTTCCATTGGCGGATTTTCCATCCCAGTCGCCCAGGGTTACACGGTACTGGCTTGTTGTAATGTCATAAGTTTTATTCAAAATCATATTGCCCGTTAGGTCATAGATTGTTATAAACGCCTCTAAATCTTCACCTGGTCTTGTGTGAGTAAACTCAAGGGTTGTTGATTCATTAAACGGATTGGGGTAATTGCTAAACTCTTCCACCTGAATCTGCACGCCATCAGTAACAACAAAATCCACACTGGTAATTTTCCGGTTGTTATATGTGTCGGAAGCACTTAAGGTAAGCGTGTGTTTTCCTTTTTTAAGGCCGTCTAAGGGAAAATCAACAAATCCTTTTTTGTAAGTATTTAAATCTGATGAATAGTAATTATTAAGGATTATGATTTCGCCATCATCAATAGATGCGATAAGTTCGTTGCCTGTTGGTGCAGATGAGATATTGATTCCACTTTCATCAAATAATCGGGCAACAATGCGTGTGCTGGGGCCAACAATACCACCGGGAATAAAAGTTGTATCGCCCATAAATAGTTGAATTGTTGGTTGCGTGACATCTGTAGCTGGATTTGATTCAACACTTCCAATCATACTATTCAAGGAATTGCCACTTGCGATGTCACCAGTTTTTGTAGAAGCAAAAGCAGAGAATTTTCCGGTGAAAAGATCTTGAGAAATATTTACAGGTAAAATGAATTCCATTTGGAATACACCTTGACTAACAGTTGACTTACCTCTGAATAACCTGTTACTTCTCTCTGAATAATTGAAAGGTGAGTTTTGATCGCCTTTTGTTACCTGATTTTCTACCTTATCAAAAAGTGTGAGCGATAATTCTCCTGTAAAATTGGTTTGGGGAATTGCTTCCTTTTCAACATGACCTGAAACCAAAACCGTTGATAACCCTTTTAGTTCTAATGAACCATTACTGGTTTTTATTTCGTCAAAAACAATTTCGTTTTCTGCGAGCGCCAATGTCATTGAAGGATCTCCTAATAAAGAGAAATTCCTATTTGCCACTCCGCTTACGCTGTTGTTTTTTGTGTCGCGAAAAACGACTCCTAGTGATCTATACCTATTGTCTTCTTTCGCAAACAGGGCTTCATAAAAAGCTTTATTTAAAACGAAATTCGTTGGTGAATACACTGGCCTAGCGCTTGTGATTATACCAATGCTGCCGCCATTTTTCTGAAGTACCATTAACTCTCCACTTGCAGTTTGAAATGGATCGTCATGCCTGCCGAACTCGCATGTGGCAGTTACGAAGAATGGATATTGCGGAGCGTTCTTCCATGCCTGAATGACAGTTTCATCGAGAATTCGTTCATCCATCCAAACTCGTTCTGAACCATGGCCCGTAAAGTTTACAATAAGCGCTCCTTTACGAATGGCAAGGTCAAGTGCTTTGCTTGCTGCGGGACTTGATTGACCACTGGGTTTAGTTATTTGATCAAAGGAATCGAGAAAAAATTTGTTGGTATTATAATTCGAATTATACAACTCAATTGAATTAGCGAGCTGATCGGCATCTGAATTATGGATATTATAATCACCATCATCGGCAACGAACATGATTTCATTTTGCCATGCTCCAAATGAAGCCGGGTTTGTTTGATAGTCGATTAATTTATCAACAACAATCTTTGCTTCTTCTAATTTCTTCACAGGAAGCCTTCCTATGCCTACATCCATGGTATGATTTTGTGCCGGGCTCTCCAACCAATTCCCTTCCCCGGGTTCAAGAAAAGTGAAATAATCATCCGATCCATACGTTTCCAACGGACTGAGCGAATTTCGTGATTCGTAAATGGGAACATAGTTGGTGTTGCCTAACACTCTGTTTTTGTAATCGTATGATCCGCGCCCAAAGAGCAACACATTTTTTAATCGATTGCTGGACCGGACGTAAAGATTCATGATAAAATCTCTCAAGGCAGTAACATCTTGCTTGCCGCCACTGAATTCATTATAAATCTGATTAACCGTAACAACAGCCGTGCTAATACCTGATTTAGCTTGTCTGAAATTAGCAAGGCGTTGTGCTTCACTTAGAAAGTCCGGATGGGTAATAATGAGAAAGTCATACGAAGTGCTAAGCAAATTTTGATTAAGAACAACAGACTCAAACACTGGTGCTTTAAGATTGGCTGTGTTAAAGATTGCAAATGTTTTTAGCGATTTAGTATTTGTAGAAAATCTAATTTTATCGTTTGAAGAAGAGAACGGCTGATTCATTATGTCAAAGGGATCAGTAACATCCCATACCAGTGCGTTGGCATTAGTCGAGTTAATGTCAAATGTTGAAGCAGAATTAGATAAACTCGATGATGATCTGAAAATTGTTTGATCTCCATACAGCGCCAACTTTCTCTTAATGGAGAAATTAATAAAATCAAGATAGCCGACTGACAAACCTACTCCACCTTTTGTAAATTGATATTTGATGTCTTGATTGGTGCGACCAGGAGCCCCCACAGTATTGGAGTTGAGAGTTATTGTATCCACTTTAATAATTCCTTTAACCCCATAGCGAGTGTTGGGGATTGGTGTAATGGGCTGCGTTAAAACCGGATTGTTGTTGAATGAAACCTGAAAGGAAGAAGCCTCTACCGATTGAGCCATCACATGCGAGATTAATTTGATTTCTGAATTCTCTACTACCCCCGAAATATCAAAACGTATTGTAGCTTCTTTGCTTGCATCAAACTGTTCGCCAAACCATTGTCGGCCAGACTTTAGAATGTTATACTTTTCGGTCTCGTAATAACCAATGTCTTCATAGTCCGATACGATTGGAAATGTCCCCGCGATATTTTCAGCAGTAGCTATCCGTAAACCCCGTTCGGAATCAACAGTTAGAAAATAAAAATTTTTATCAGAATATAGATTATTTTTATATTCAAAGACATTTTTTTGAATGTTGTACTGATAGGTATCAGGACCTTGCCCAAAGAAAAGAATTTGGTCACCTGTATTGAATTTGCCATCGCCCTCACCAATTACTTGAATTGCAATTTGGGTTAAGTCTACAACCCGTGGTTCGCTAATGGCCTGTGGTAACATGCCCTGTTGCCCTGTATATATTTTTATATTGCGCGGATCAATCTGATCAGGATTTACACCAGCACTCTTCAAAAGATTGTAATCTATTTTAACAACGCCATCGCTGGTCACAGAAAACTTATACCAATCCCCTTTACTTATCACTGAATTGATTCTTTGTGCATAGCAAAAAGCTAAACTCAGAACGTATAATCCGCCTAATAACCCTATTTTTTTGAGTAAAATCACACGTTATTTTTTCTTTGTGCCCAACGAACCACTTACCAACGAGATAACTATATAAGATAGTATAATAAAGGGAATAGCCCCGGCTTGTAAAAATACTAATAAGGATACGGATATAATCAGAAAGGTAAACCGTACCTCATTACCCGCCCAACCAAAGTTTTTGAATTTTAAAGCGAGTAGCTTAATTGGGGTGACCATTAGTAGCGAAAAAACAATGGTGATCGTTAGTAATACGGATCCAGTAAAAACCAATGATCTAACTGACTCTGGAAGGAAGACCAGTGACGTAATCAGCAATGCATTTGCCGGTGTCGGTATTCCAACAAATGAATCCGACTGATTTTCATCTATGTTGAACTTTGCAAGGCGTAAGGCGGAGAACAGGGCAATCATTATAGCGCCATAGTGTACCCAACCTTCAACAGAGTTTGACTCCAGCCAGATATACATCGTCATTGCCGGAAGCACTCCAAAACTAACCATGTCGGCAAGTGAGTCGAGTTGCTTGCCAATAGGTGATGATACTTTTAAAATACGGGCAGCAAATCCATCCAGGAAATCGAAAAAGCATGCAGCCCAAACAAAATAGGCAGCTTCAACCGGGAAGTTGAATACACTAATGATGCCGAGGCAACCACAAATCAGGTTAGCACTGGTAAGAGCATTCGGCAAGTGTTTTAACAACGTCATGTTTAGGATAGACTTAACGCACAATATGGATTTGAAATTTTTTCTTCGCCAACCGTAGTTGGGTTTCCGTGGCCGGGATAAACAATTACATCATCGGGAAGAGCGAATATTTTTTTGCGAATACTTTCTATTAATGTTTTATGATCGCCCCCAGGCAAATCTGTTCGGCCAATGCTTCGTTCAAATAAGACATCACCGCTCAATAAGGATTTTGAGTCGCTATTATAAAAGCCCACATGACCAGGCGCATGTCCCGGAAGGAACAATACTTTCAATTTTGTTGATCCAAATAAAATCTCATCTCCTTCTTCCATAAATTGATCGGGTAATGCTTCATGATACATGGCAAAACCGTAGGAGGGTGCATAGGCTTTTACAGCTTTAAGTACAGGCTCGTCCTTGGCGTGAATCAAGAAAGGGACTTTATAGGTGGACTTTACAAAATCGTTTCCCAACACATGATCAATATGGCAATGCGTGTTAAGCAGGTATTTCACTTTAATGCCTTTACTATCGATAAAGTTGGTTAACGCCTTTCTTTCATCTGGTTCGTAACATCCCGGATCGATAACCACACCTTCATTAGTTTCATCATAGACCACGTATGTATTCTCACTAAAAGGATTAAACTCAAAAGCTTGTATCTGGATCATAATTAATGGGCAAAGGTACTGCTTTGTTCTCTGCACACAAGGGAGCAAAGCCTGCAAAGAGTCTCTTGAATAAGCCACCATTGTTCAAGTCCCTTAATTTATAGTGTTGTATTTTTGGCAACTTAATCCAACTCATTATTCAAACAGTTGATTACATATTAGTAGGGCAGGGGTTGGCTGGCTCTTGTTTAGCCCTTCGTCTTCTGAAAGAAGGAAAAAAAATTGTTGTGTTTGATGAACCCAATCAAAACAGGAGTTCAGCAATCGCTGCAGGTCTGTTCAATCCAATAACGGGCAAGCTATTGACGCGTACCTGGATGGCAGATCAGATTTTTCCTGAACTTTTTCGATTTTATCAATCGGCAGAGAATTTTTTAGACAAAAAATTCTTTTATCCTCAGCCATTGTATAGACCATTTTTATCAGCCGAAGAACAAAATGAATGGATGGGATTAAGCTCAAGTGAGGCATTAAAGCCATACATCGAAAAAGTTTTAACAGTAAGCACCTATAGCAATCAAGTGTTCGATTCGTTTGGAGGGATTCAATTAAGGCAATGTGGCTTTCTGGATGTGAGTGGGTTTATGGGTTGTGTTCAAAGGCATTTAGCGGCTAATCAGTGCATTGTGTTCGAACATTTTGATGATGATCAGTTAGTGGTTCATGCTGATGAGGTTGTGTATAAAAGCTGCCGAGCAAAAAAGATAATCTTTTGTAATGGCATAGGTTCACTAAACTCATCCCGTTTTGAAAAATTACCCATTCGTTTGTTAAAAGGAGAAACATTAACGGTAGAATTAGATGAAATTCCAGAACTGATTTACAATTGCGGTGTTTATATAGTTCCATTAGCAAACAAGCGGTACCGGGTGGGGGCTACTTACGAAACAAAAAATTTAACAAGAGACACAACAGAAGCCGCACGAATGGAGTTGGAGCAGAAAATAAAAGCCTTGATCAAAATCCCATATCAGATTATTGCGCAGGATTGGGGTTTTAGGCCAACCACTCCTGATCGCAGACCCATATTGGGTGAGTACCCGGAATCAAAAAATGTTATTATTTTTAACGGATTGGGTACAAAAGGAGTAAGTCTTGCGCCTTATTTTTCAGCTCAATTGGTAAATTGGCTTTTAGGAAGAGGCGAAATTCAACCGGAAGTCAATATTAAACGGTTTAAATCGTTAACTTCGAAATCCCGTGAGGTAGTATGAGAGGAATGTTTCGATTTTCAGTAGTCACACTAATAATAATTCTGGTTTACACGAGTGCCCATGCCCAGCGTGCTGATGATTCGTTTGGTAAAAACAGAATCCAATACAAGCAGTTTCGCTGGAACTATCTCAGTTCTGAAAATTTTGATGTTTATTATTATGATGATCGCAAGCGGGTAGCCCAGGAATCTCTTGAGTTTCTGGAAGGCGAGTTCGATAGAATAACCGACCTGATCGGATTTTATCCTTACCAAAAGACCAAGGTGTTTTTATACAATTCTGTTACCGATCTCCAGCAAAGTAATATTGGCCTTAATCATACTCAGTTTAATTCCGGGGGTGAAACAGAATTTATTAAGCCTTACGTAGAAATTGCTCACCCGGGCACACTCCAGGAATTTAAGGAAGAGCTAATCTTTAAGTTCTCAGACCTTATGCTAAATGAGATGATGTTTGGAGGAAACCTGAAAGACATGTTTCAGAATGCTGTATTCTTAAACTTGCCCGATTGGTTTGTGGATGGGGCTTCATTGTATGTGGCTAAAGGATGGAATGAAGAGATGGATGATTTCGTACGCCAGTTAGTTGCCAGCAAAAGAGTTAATAAGGCATTTAAGCTAAGTGGACATGAGGCCGCTTTAATGGGGCAGTCAGTCTGGAATTTTGTGGTGGAGAAATATGGCAAGAGTAGTATTAACAACATCCTTAACTATACCCGCATTATTCGCAACGAAGAAAAAAGTGTGTTGATCACGTTAGGAATTCCATTTAAACAATTGGTAACAGAATGGAAGGCTTTCTATTCAACCATGGAAACTCGTGTTGCGCAAAGTTATGTTTCCCCATCCGACTCTTCACTCTTTAGCCCCAAACATAGAAAGACTGTTGTTTATACTACGGTAAAGATTAGTCCGGATGGTAAAAAAGTAGCGTACGCAGAAAATGATCGGGGAAAGTTTACAGTTAGGGTGAAGTCTCTTGAAAATGGAAAAGAGACGGTAATATTAAACGGAGGCAATAAAGTAATTAAGCAAAGTGTTGATTATAGTATTCCTTTGTTGAGCTGGTCTGATGCAAACAAACTGGGTGTGATTGGGGTGAAAGATGGCCAATATGTTTTTTGGTTGTATGACTTAGTTACTAAAAGTAAGTTGCCCCGTGAGCTTGACCGCTTTAGCAATATCCGCAGTTTTAATTTTTCAGGTAACGGAAGATTAGCGGTGTTGAGTGCAGACCTTGCAGGACAAAATGATTTGTTTTTGATTAGTAGTTTGCGAGATCGCACACGCAGATTAACCAATGATTTGTATGACGATCTTGATCCAAGTTTCATTCCCAACTCAAATACAATTGTTTTCAGTTCCAATCGGGCCACGGATTCCATAGCCACTATAGTAAATGCTTATTCTAAACTTTCCTCTACCTACAACCTCTTTTTATTTAATCTTGACACAACCACCACAGAAGTAACACGACTGACAAATACACTGAGCAAGGATTTACACCCGAAGGCCATTGACGAGAATAATTTTTATTATTTAAGTGATCAGCGCGGCATTGTTAACATTTTTAAGTTCAACCGCCCAACGGGAATCTATTCTCAGGTCACCAATTTCAATTCAAGCATTAAAGATTTTGATCTTGATTTTTATAATCGATCGCTTGCATTGGTTACCACAAAAAAGATGAGCGAAGATATTTTTATTGTTGACAATTTTAATTTCGAACGACAAATCTTTACCCCTGCTTCGCGCAGAAAAGAAGTTCAACAAGCCAAAAGTGTTTCGCAGAAAAGGAAACAGGAACCTGTGAAGAACATGTCGATCAAAGATTTGATTAACTCGCGACTAAAAGAAAAGCAGGACACAACCACTCAACAAAAGCCAGAGCAGCCTTTAGCCCCAGCAATAAAAGATTCTTCTGTTGTAAAGTCTGACGTTATTAATACGGATGATTATCAATTTGATTTGCCTGCTGCAGATACCCTCAAGCCACTTACGCCAACAGCAAAACCTTTGAATACAGATGATTATGTTTTTGAAGATGAAGTGGTAAAAGCAAAGCAACCCAGCGAAACGTTTCTTACACGCTATGCAAAAGCACGCGAATCAAGCCGGGTTACAGGACCTTTTCCATATCAGCCTAAATTCAGTTATGAAAATGTGGCCACCACATTTGTGATCGATCCTTTACGCGATTTCAGCATGCGCATTGAAACCCAGATGAACGACATTTTGGAGAATTACCGAATCTTAGGAGGGCTGCAGGTTGCTTTTAACGATTTTAAGAGTGGTGATGTGTATGGGGAAATACAATACTTACCTGGAAGGATTGATTATAGCGTGCGGTTTGATCGGAAAGTTATTTTTTGGGAAACTCAACAAGAAAACCCAACACAGGTTGAAGAACAAAAATATTCGTTTCAGAAAATTGAGTTTGGAGCAGCTCTTCCCTTATCCGTGCGCACCCGGGTTTCTTTAAAACCTTTTGGTGGCTACACCCAGTTTGTCGATCGTGGAAAAGTTCTTCCACAGGCGGGTGGTCCTGTTTTCCTTTCTTCACAACAGCAATTTTATGCTGGGGCTAAGGCAGAGTTAGTGTACGATAATTCTTTAACAACAGGAATGAATTTAATTGAAGGAACAAGGGGAAAGTTGAGTGCTATTCATTATGAAGCATTAGGAAATAATCAGAAGAGTTTTTCGCAGATTTCGTTGGACATAAGGCATTATCAGAAGATTTATCGCGAGATTGTTTTTGCTGTGCGCGGCTTCACCGGAACTTTTTTAGGAAACTCACCGAAGAAATATTTACTGGGTGGAATGGATAACTGGTTCGGCAACCGGTTGAATTACGAAGGACTTCAAAACCCGCTTATTAGCAAAGAAGGCACTTATAATGAGAACCTTCTATTCTCAGAATTTGCCACAAGCTTGCGCGGATTTGATTATGCAACATTGTATGGTACCAGTGTAGCGATGGCCAATGCCGAATTACGAGTACCGTTAATCAGGGCATTGTCCAATGGTCCTATCACATCAAACTTTTTTCGCAACTTACAGTTTACAGCTTTCTATGACATAGGCACAAGTTGGACAGGGGCTATTCCCTTCAACACAAAGAACAGTGTACGCAAGCGTGTAGTGCCTGAAAGTACTTCGGGCAGTCCGTTTATCATTGAAATCAATGACTATTTAAATCCCTGGTTGTTCAGCTATGGTTTAGGCCTGCGCACGATGATGCTTGGCTATTATATGAAGTTAGATCTTGCCTGGCCAGTAGAAAATTATACGGTTAAAGAACCTCGCCTATCCTTTACCCTTGGGTTCGACTTTTAAATCTCAATTCGTTTAGATAAAATTGGATACCTTGGTAACAATTTTTCTATACCTTAATAAACAACATGATTAAATCAATGACTGGCTATGGCCAGGTAGCGTTCAGTTTTGGCGATGGTACACTTTCTATTGAAGTAAAATCCTTAAATTCAAAATTTCTGGATTTAAGTCTGCGGCTCCCCAAAAAATATTCTGAAAAGGAACTTGAACTGCGAAACTTAATAGCCGAAAAATTGGAACGCGGTAAAGTTTCGCTCAGCATCGAATATCAGAGCGGCATAAAACAAGAAGTCAGACATCAGTATAATGAAGAGTTGTTTGTCTCTTATTTCAATGAACTGAAAAAACTGGCTGATAAGGTGGGAGCAGGACAGGATGCACTTTTTCAAATGGCACTCAATTCACCTGATGTTGTTCAAGCCAATGGTAAGGAAGAATTGGATCCTGCAGAGTGGGAACAGGTGCGCACCATGCTGAATGAGGCGATTGATAAGTGCGACCATTTCAGAAATGAAGAAGGAAAATCACTGGAAGACAAACTCAAAAGTTATATTGAAAACATCCGCCATGGATTGATTGAGGTGGAAAAGATAGACCCTAAACGAATTGAGAAAATTCGAAGTCGGATTAAGGGCAACATAACTGATTTTTTTGGCAGTGAGGGATTTGATGCCAACAGGCTTGAGCAGGAAATTATTTTCTATATTGAAAAGTTGGACATTCATGAGGAACGCGTGCGTTTGAAAACCCATCTTGATTACTTTATTAAAGGAATGGGCGAGAAGCAATCCAGCGGTAAAAAATTAGGATTTATTTCTCAGGAAATTGGTCGTGAGATTAATACCATTGGGAGCAAGGCCAATGATGCCGAAATGCAAAAACATGTAGTGATGATGAAAGAAGAACTTGAAAAGATTAAAGAACAACTGAGCAATGTGCTGTAAAAGTTTTGAGACAATTTTATAGTGATATTATTGCAGGTCATACTATCTTTAATACCTCAACTAAACTCTACCTATGAAAACCTCATTCCGATTTCTTTTAACGCTGTTGATAGCAGGTGTATTTATTTCGTGTAATAAACCTTCCAATCAAGAAACTTCTTCTGAGAATGCTTCAGCAATTAATTCGTTAACCGAAGCTGAGAAATCAGCCGGCTGGGAGTTGCTTTTTGATGGAAGCTCATTTGATGGCTGGAAGCGCTACAATCACGACACGATTGGTCCGTTGTGGACAATACAGCATGGTGAAATTGTATGCGATGGAACGGGCTTTGGTGAGGGATCGGGCGATCATGGTGGCTCACTGATGACAACCCGCACATTTGGAAATTTTGAACTTAGCGTGGAATGGAAAATTACGCCAGGTGGTAATAGTGGTATCTTGTATCATGTTGTTGAAAACCCGGAGCTTCATAGCGATTATGAAACCGGCCCCGAGTATCAGGTGATTGATGATGCAGGTTGGGTGGGGGAATTGAAACCGGCACAAAAGGCGGGATCGAATTATGATATGTTTGAAGCCCCACCAACAAAAAAATTAATGCCAGTAGGTGAATGGAACACTTCGCGAATTATTTATAACAATGGACATGTGGAGCATTGGCTTAATGGTGAAAAAACTGTTGAGTTTGAAGAAGGAAGTGAAGAGTACAATCAGCGCTATCAAAAAAGTAAATGGGTTGATTACCCTGCCTGGAATAAATCTAAGACGGGAGCAATCTCTTTACAGGACCATGGAGCTCCGGTCTACTATCGATCGATAAAGATTAGAGCGTTGTAGGAGCTTCAAGATTCAAGTTGAAACTGAATATGTACTCACATTCATTGAAATATGGACTCAGGCTATGAAAGCCCTAAAATCATTATGCGAACAGTGACGTTCAAATAGCAAGTCTTTCTATCATGAAAGCAGCTTATAGACAATATTTTATTAAAGCCATTGAAGTTAATTTTCCAGATCGCGCGAGTGGCATAATAACATCGGTTGATAATCACTTTAGCAAAATTTATGATGATGTCAGTTTTGCCGCTACATCAGAAAATCCGATTGATAAGCGACTTGATTTCAGTGCTTATTTCTTAGCACTCATCAAAACACTTGATGAACAAGGTGAATCGTTTGAGCTGATCAGAAAAGTTTGTCTGGCAGTGGTAACTGATTATGTGCGACCCAGGAATAAATTTCAAAAAGTACTTAAACAACTCCCTGCCAAGCTAACCAACACGTGGCTGGCGAGTGTTGTCATAAAACAGTTCAATAAAAGAATAAGTAAAAATACAAACCCTGGCGGGTTTGTGGCAAACATCATTACAGATAAGCAAGAGACGTTTGGGTTGGGTTATGGAATCGATATTTATAGAGTGCGGAATTTGTAAGTTGTATGAAAAGCATTCCTATAGTAAATTCTCATCCATTCTTTGTGAGGTGGATGAATTAACATCTGGATTTGCCGGGCTTCAATTGGTACGCACGGGTACAATTGCGTTGGGAGCCAAGAAGTACGATTTTCGATTTAAGAAGAAATAGTGCAAGCTTTAAGAACGAATTATTTATTTAGGACACGTGCAAACGGACTTAATACTTTCAAATATCAAAAAGCACATCACTCTAAACGAAGTTGAGAGGGAATACTTTTTATCATTGTTGAGAGTAAAAGAGTTTAAAAAGAATGACGTCCTATTAGCAGTTGGAGAACCCTGTACAACTTTTAACTATGTTAACTCAGGGGTGTTGCGAGCTTTTTATTGCGATGAGGCTGCTAAGGAATCAACGATAATGTTTGCATTGCCTGATTGGTGGATAACGGATATGCCCTGCTTTGTAAATCAGGCTCCGTCAATGATTTCTATTGAAGCAATTACAAATGGCAGTATTCTTCAACTTACAAAGGAGGACTTGGATTCGCTGTATCTAAAAGTGCCGAAGTTCGAACGATTTTTTAGAATACTCATGCAAAATTCATACATCAGGGAACAACTTAGAACACTTCAGAATCTGTCATTACCCGCTGAGGTCAGGTACAACAATTTCTTGAAGAAGTATCCAAAACTAATTCAGCAGGTAACACAAAAGAACATTGCATCTTATTTGGGAATAACCCCAGAATTCTTGAGTGTTATCAGAAAGCAAAAGGGGAAATCAATTTCTTAATCTACCTTAAGGGTAACGCAGTCTGCAGCGCTTAGCTTTCGAAAAAATAAAATTATGATGATACTTATTGCCGGACCCTACCGAGGCGGCACAAACGACAATCCCGAATTGATGAAACAAAATTTAAAAAAACTGGAGTCTGCTGCACTACCTATCTTTAGGTTGGGTCACATCCCAATGATTGGAGAATGGGTTGCATTGCCTTTGGTTCACCTCGCTGGTTCAAGTAAGCCAGGAGATGAACTGTGGGATGAAATACAATATCCGGTTGCACACTGGCTTCTTGAAAAATGTGATGCTGTTCTAAGGCTGGAGGGTGAATCAACAGGTGCCGACAATGATGTTAGAATTGCAAAGGAAAGAGGTTTAAAAATCTTCTATAAAATCGAAGATATCCCGGCTAATGGATAATATGATGTAATGATTGTAAGAAGCCCTTGCAAGAAACAAGAGTATAAAAAAAGCAGACACTTTAACGTCTGCTTTTTTTGATATGTGTTTTCTAACTTTTACAAGTGTATCACCTCATCATAAGCCGCAGCAGCTGCTTCCATCACTGCTTCACTCATGGTAGGGTGCGGATGAACGGATTTAATTATTTCATGGCCTGTAGTTTCCAACTTGCGGGCAGTAACTACTTCGGCAATCATTTCAGTTACGTTCGCTCCAATCATGTGGGCGCCTAAGAACTCCCCATATTTGGCATCAAAAATTAATTTTACAAAACCATCCGGGGCACCGGCAGCCTTTGCTTTGCCCGATGCTGTGAATGGAAACTTACCTACTTTAATTTGGTAGCCCGCTTTCTTCGCAGCCTCTTCGGTATAACCCACCGAAGCAATTTCAGGTGAGCAATAGGTGCAACCCGGAATATTATTGTAATCCAACGGCTGTGGATTGTGACCCTTAATTTTTTCAACACATATTATTCCTTCTGCGGAAGCTACGTGCGCCAGCGCCTGACCTTTCACGATATCGCCAATCGCATACACGCCAGTCACGTTGGTTTTATAGAAATCATCTACCAGCACCTTTCCTTTTTCAGTCTTTACACCTACTTCTTCCAAGCCAAGGTTCTCTAAGTTGGTGGTTACACCTACTGCAGAAAGTACAATGTCAGTTTCAATTTTCACTTCACCATCTGGGGTTTTTACTGTTACCAAGCAACCCTTTCCTTTGGTATCCACTTTTGTAACTTCAGAATTGGTAAGGATTTTAATCCCAGCTTTCTTGAAACTCTTATCCAATGCTTTTGAAACTTCTTCATCTTCTACCGGAACAATCCGCGGCAGAAATTCAACGATGGTAACTTCTGTGCCAAGAGTACTGTAGAAGTAAGCAAATTCAACACCAATAGCACCCGAACCTACCACCACCATTCTCTTAGGTTGCTCTGGCAAAACCATGGCATCGCGATAGCCAATTATTTTTTTGCCATCGATGGGTAGGTTAGGAAGCTCACGTGAGCGACCGCCCGTTGCCAGGATAATACTCTTGGCTTCGTAATCCGTTTTCTTTCCTGCGCCATCGGTCACTTCTACTTTACCGCCTTTTTTCAATTTGCCATGGCCGGCAATGTGATCGATCTTATTTTTCTTAAACAAAAATTGAATTCCCTTGCTCATTCCCGCAGCTACATCGCGACTGCGTTTTACAATCCCGGTAAAATCCGCTTCGACTCCTTTTATTTTTATGCCATAGTCAGCGGCATGTTGCATGTATTCAAAAACATTGGCACTCTTTAACAGCGCTTTGGTAGGGATACAACCCCAGTTCAAACAAATGCCACCTAATTCTGCTTTTTCTACCACACCTACCTTCATGCCTAATTGAGAAGCACGAATTGCTGCTACATATCCGCCTGGGCCGGAGCCGATCACGATAAGATCATAATTTGCCATATCTATCTTCTATTAAATTGTTCTTAACTACTTTTGAAGGGCAAATTAACCCATTTATTAATGCTAAAAAAAGTTAGTTTAGCATTGAAATTATCTTTGTCGGATCTATGGAATTAAAGAATTCTCTTTTAGGAATTGCCGGATCGGTTGCTGGAATCATTGGTGTGTTTTTAAAAGTTACCCATGCGGATGGTGGAGAATTTTTTCAGGGCTTAGGTATCGGATTTATGATTGTTTTCTGTTTTAATGTATTCCCCAAATTAGTAAAGAAGAAAAATGAAATTACTTCAAGGTAAAAATGCGCTGGTAACAGGTGCTTCAAAAGGAATCGGTCGCGCCATTGCAATTCGTTATGCCGAACAAGGTGCTAATGTTGCATTCACGTATTTATCAAGTGTGGAGCAAGGTGAGGCACTCGAGGCTGAACTTGCCGCAAAAGGTGTTAAGGCAAAAGGCTTTCGCTCGGATGCTTCCGATTTTGCGCAAGCAGATAAACTGATAAATGATGTAGTAACAGAATTTGGATCACTTGATATTTTGGTAAACAACGCAGGCATTACACAGGACAATTTGTTGCTACGCATGACAGAAGAGATGTGGGATAAAGTAATCAACGTAAATCTTAAATCTTGTTTTAACACGGTGAAGGCAGTAACCAAACCCATGATGAAACAGAAAGGAGGCTCTATTATTAATATGACTTCTGTTGTGGGGTTGAAAGGAAATGCGGGTCAGGCAAATTATGCCGCTTCGAAAGCAGGTATCATAGGATTTACAAAGTCCGTAGCCCTCGAGCTAGGCTCACGGGGTATTCGCTCCAACGCCATTGCTCCTGGTTTTATCGAAACTGAAATGACGGCTGTGCTCGATCCTAAAACGGTGCAAAGCTGGCGTGATGCAATCCCTCTTAAGCGTGGAGGTCAACCCCAGGATATTGCTGATGCCTGTGTGTTTTTAGGTTCTGATCTTTCTACATACATAACCGGTCAGGTGCTGCAGGTAGATGGAGGTATGCTCACGTAAAGATTAGTCTTCACTTATATAGATTTTAAGTCTGCTTTGAGCAGACTTTTTTTATCCGTACCAGTACTGAGTGTATTATACCCGCACGCTGGTATTGTTTCTGCTTTCACTTCCATTCAACTTTCGGTGCAATTTTTTTACACCGAACCCCTAATTCCAAACACATGAAAAAGAAACTAATCGTGCTGATGATGGCACTCCTTTTTGCAGGGTCATTTGTAATGGCGCAGCAATTGGATCTTGAGAAGACGTATAAGATTTCGCGCGCCTCCAAGCGTGGATTTTTGGCTGGCCTTGACTATGATAAAACGGCCAAGACTTACACACTCACGTATTTCACCGATCAGAAGAAAAACACCTTTAAGTACGAGCAGTATGTGTTCGACAACGACTTCAACTTTATTAAAGATGATGAGTTTACTGAGGATGCTGAAAAGATGAAGAAGAAGTTTAAGTGGTTTCGCTTTAAAGGAGACGAATACACCGTAATGGGAAACACAGTTGAAAACAATATGATGGGTACGTTGGTGCTTCGTAAAAAGAGAATCACTTATAAGTATCAATTCTTGTTGGGTGGCTACAGTCGCAAAGTAGAAATCCTTGAAAAAGTAAAACCTAAAACAGAAGACGGAAATAAGTTTACAGGAATAACCAATGCCGAAGATGACATGACTGGTGAGTTATACATACTCGCTTCGGTAAAAGCTAAAATAAGCGCTAAAGGAAATGAGGATGTGGGCGCAATTCGCTTGATGAAATTCGACAATGATCTTAATATATTGAAGAGCACCGATCTTGAGTTTCCCCATGTGCAAAGTCTTGCCTTTGTTAGAACCCTGGAAAGAGAAAATCTGGATGATCCGGAAAGTCCGGGTGTTGCTGGTATGATTTTCATTTTTGCTCCATCCAATGCCATGGGTAAAAAGTTAGCCGATCCTGATAATAACAACTATACATACGTGCGTGTCGATGATCAGTGCAATGTGGTTGAACGTTTTAGCTTTAAGAGCCCGGCTAGCTATTGGAGAATTGATGACATGCTGGTGAATAACAATGAACTTTATTTCTACGGCCCTGCAATGGCTGGGCGTGATAAATATTTTAATGAAGGTGTGGGTACTCGCTTTGGCGGAGGTGAAGTAAAATATAAAGCCGTGCAACTATTAAAAGTATCCGGTGGTAAAATGGTTTATTTAACTGAAACTAACCTAGAAGAATTTAAGGCCAAGCAACAGTTTCCGCCCAACCAGCGCAAAACCCCTGATTATAATGGTCGTGAGTTTGGGGTGCGATCTTATTTCTTTACATCAGGCGGAGATTTAATTGTGTTGGGTCAGAATTATGACAAAACAAAAGAAGGCCTCATCACTAAGTATGAAGATGTATTAGGCTTTCATTTCGATAAAAATGGAATATTAAAAGCACAATATGGACTGGATACAAAGGAGAAAGGAATTACAGTTGACTATAATTATCTGAATGGAATTGGATACACAGCCGTTACTAAAATTACAACGGTGTATGCTTGTCCTCAAACACTCATTGAAGGCAGTGATGGTGATCAATACTGGATTTTGCAGGAGATAAAAGGACAAGGCCGTGATAAATTATTGACGTATCCACGCATTGGAAAAATCAATATGAAAAATTCAACACTTACCGATCTAAAAACTTTTGGAAAAGGCGAAGGTTTTTATCTTGATCCTAAATATCCTTTTCTGGAAACTGATAAAAACGAGACCGTTGTTTTCTTCGGTGCGGATAAAGCGGGTAAAGAACTTTGGTTTGCGCGTGTGAAATTGAAATAAAGCTTGGTTTTAATTTGAAAGGCGTGGAGATTTCTTCACGCTTTTTTTGTCTATTAACCTTTAACTAACAAACGTGAGCGTTAAATTTTTAACAAATTATTTAAACATCATTTGGAAACTCTATCAAACTGGTATACGTTTGTGTCTACATAGTCGGTGAGGCATTTTGCTAACCCGATTTATAAAGAAGCGTGGAGAGTACAGGCTCTTTGAAGCGCTAGCAACCAATCTTTCGAGTAATCGGGAGGAAAACGGTGCTAAATCCTGCTCCCGGCAAGGTGCCGAGGAGGACTATAAACCGGTAATGCAGTATGAAAACAAATTTCAATTCTCTCAAAAAACAGTCAACGCTAAAACGTTCGGCTCACTCAACCAACTCTCTCCCTCAACATTTTATTGCCCGAATGAGTGACTCACATGCACAGGCTGCGCCTTGTTGTATGTGTTGCTGTTAGTTGCCGTTGAGGTAAGCGCAGCGCTTCCGGCAACACACTAACCTACGACTTCGCCAGGTGACAGGTATGGTTACAGTTATGTTCATCTCTACTTACTTATTAAACATCAATAAAATATTAAAATTATGTCAACCTTACGATTCGAAAGTCTTCAATTACATGCTGGCCAGGAAGTAGATCCTACAACCGGATCGCGCGCTGTGCCACTTTATCAAACAACTTCATTTGTGTTTAAAAATTCTGAACACGGTGCAAATCTTTTTGCCCTGAAAGAATTTGGCAACATCTATACCCGCATTATGAATCCCACCACCGATGTATTTGAAAAGCGCATTGCCGCTTTGGAAGGTGGGGTGGCTGCACTTGCCGTGGGTTCTGGCCAAGCAGCACAATTTATTGCACTTAATAATATTCTTCAGGCTGGAGATAATTTTGTCTCCACTTCATTTTTGTATGGAGGAACCTACAATCAATTTAAAGTTGCCTTTAAAAGATTGGGGATAGAAGCTCGCTTTACGGAAAGTGACAAGCCTGAAGCTTTCGAAAAATTAATCGACAAAAAAACAAAAGCCTTATATCTTGAAACAATTGGAAATCCAGGTTTCAACATCCCGGACTTTGAAGCAATTTCCGCAGTAGCCAAAAAGCATGATCTTCCCTTGGTAGTAGACAATACGTTTGGTGCAGGTGGTTATTTGTTTCGTCCATTAGAACACGGAGCGCACGTAGTAGTTGCATCCGCAACAAAATGGATTGGTGGCCATGGTACTTCCATAGGTGGAGTAATTGTGGATGGTGGAAATTACAACTGGAATAACGGTAAGTTTTCTCAATTCAGCGAACCTTCCGAGGGCTATCATGGATTGAAATTCGGAGACGTGTTTGGAATTAACAATCCGCTTGGGTTGCCAAATATTGCCTTCATCATTCGTGCACGCGTTGAGGGGCTCCGCGATTTTGGTTCTGCCATTAGTCCGTTCAATTCATTCTTATTTATTCAAGGATTGGAAACATTATCGTTGCGTGTTCAACGATCGGTAGATAATGCACTTGCCCTTGCTCAATGGTTAGAACAATATCCGCATGTTGAAACTGTAAACTATCCGGGCTTGCCTTCAAGCGCCTATCACAAGCTGGCAAAAAAATATTTACGCAATGGTTTTGGAGGCGTGCTTTCATTCACTTTAAAAGGAACTAAAGAACACACTACAAAATTGGTTGATAGTTTGAAGTTAGTGAGCCACTTGGCAAATGTAGGCGATGCGAAAACACTTATTATTCAACCATCAGCAACAACTCATCAGCAATTGTCGGATGAGGAACAAATTGCATCGGGTGTGTTACCCACCTTGTTGCGCGTATCGGTTGGCATTGAACATATCGATGACATCAAAGCTGACTTCCAGCAAGCGATCGAAAAAGTTTTTGAAAAAGAATTAGTTAGTTAACCACACTAGTCAAAACACAAAAAGTGATTAACGCATTTAATTTAATAAAATATTCAAATTAAAATATACCCACCCCTCTCCATCCCGATAGCTATCGGGATGGAGAGGGGCCGGGGGTGAGGTTATGTCAAAATCTGAATCCATATTTCATTATTCCGATGAATTCGAGTTGGAGTCGGGGAGTAGTCTTCCGGGCTTTCAACTTAAATACACAACCCTAGGTCAACTCAATAAAGACAAAAGTAATGTGATATGGATTTGTCATGCCCTTACGGGAAGTTCTGATTTCACGGATTGGTGGAAAGGTTTGTTTACCGAAGGAAGCCCGTTTGATCCCCGTGACTACTTTATCATCTGTGCAAACACACTGGGTGGTTGCTATGGATCTACGGGACCGCTATCAATTAATCCAAAAACGGGTACCCCTTACTATCATACATTTCCGTTAATCACAAACCGAGATATCGTTCGTAGTTTTGATTTGCTGAGACAACATCTCAACATCTCAAAAATTAATACACTGCTTGGGGGATCATTGGGCGGGCAACAAGTATTGGAATGGGCCATCGAACAACCTGATTTATTTGAGAACATCATCCCCATTGCAACCAATGCGTTTCACTCACCCTGGGGCATTGCCTTTAATGAAGCGCAACGCATGGCCATTGAAGCAGATGCTACCTGGAAAGACGATGATGCAAGGGCTGGCATTGAAGGAATGAAAGCAGCCCGGGCGATGGGCATGATTTCTTTTCGCACGTATGATACCTTTCTAAGCACACAAAGTGAAAAGACCGCAGAAAAAGTGGATGATTATCGGGCGTCTTCCTATCAAAAGTATCAAGGACAAAAGTTATCAAACCGTTTTAACGCGTTTACCTATTGGGTGCTGACAAAAGCTATGGATGCGCATCACATAGGGCGTACTAGAAATAGTATCGCGGAAGCATTGAAGAAAATCAAAGCGAACACCCTAGTAATAGGTATTGATACAGATTTATTGTTCCCGATCCGCGAGCAAAAATACCTCGCTCAAAACATTGAAGGTGCCAAGCTAGATATCCTTACAAGTCTCCATGGTCATGATGGATTCTTAGTGGAGTTCGATCAGTTTAAGAGTGTTGTTAGAAAATTTTTAAGAGAATTAAAGAAAGAAACAATAGTATGAAGAAGAAATTAAAGTTGGGTCTGTTTGGTTTTGGATGTGTTGGGCAAGGCCTTTATCACGTACTGAATGAAACCCACGGAGTAAAAGCAGAGATCAAAAAGATATGTGTTAAGAATAAAAGCAAATCGCGGATTATTGACGCAAACTACTTTACATATGAAGCCAACGATATTCTGAATGATCCCGAAATTGATGTGGTAGTTGAATTGATTGATGATGCCAATGCTGCATTCGAAATTGTAAAGAAGTCCGTGATCAATGGCAAGCATGTAGTTACAGCTAACAAAAAGATGTTAGCCGAACACCTGCAGGAAATTTATGATCTGCAACAGCAGTATGACAAATCCATTCTCTATGAAGGTTCAGTGTGTGGAAGTATCCCTATACTCCGCAATCTGGAAGAGTATTACGATAACGATTTAATCACCAGCATCGAAGGTATCTTCAACGGATCAACCAATTATATTCTTACCAAAGTTTTTGAAGAAAAGAAGAGTTATTTGGAAGCCTTGAAAGCTGCACAGGATTTAGGCTTTGCCGAAAGTGATCCGGCTCTTGACGTAAAAGGATTTGATGCGAAGTACAAACTTACAATCGCAATTGCTCACACGTTTGGCGTTTTTGTAAAACCGGAAAACATTACTAACATCGGCATTCAAAACATTTCACCGGTTGATCTAAAATACGCGCGTGAAAATAATCTAACCATTAAACTGGTTGCCCACGCAAGCAAGAGGGATGGCAACATCTACGCATTTGTAGCCCCCCAATTTATTCCACTCGATCATATGCTTGCATCGGTGCGTAATGAGTACAATGCAGTTTTGGTGGAAGGCGCTTTCGCTGAAAAGCAAGTCTTTATTGGGAAAGGTGCCGGTAGCTATCCTACAGGAAGCGCAGTTCTTTCTGACATCTCAGCCTTAACTTTTGATTATCGTTACGAGTATAAAAAATATGCGCAAGGGGAAGGACTTCCTTTTTCCAACGAGGTTCTTTTGGATGTAATTGTCAGTTTCCCGGAAGGATCGCTGATCTCCAACAAAGATTTCGAGAATTTTAAGGGTGGATATCAAGGCAATGGGTTTCAATATTTACAGGGAACCGTGCGCCTTGAAAAACTAAGGGAATGGTCGGAATGGGATAATATTAGTGTGATTCTGGCCCCGCAGGCCAATTTAACTCCAGCCAATGCCTCTGAAAAAATAGAGCGTTTATCGGCTTGATAAGTTTTAATTCAGTTTTAAACAATTTGACAGCAACCTTCGGGTTGCTGTTTTGTTATAAGCATAGGAATCTCGGGAATTTTAGCCATTGTTAAATGGGTCTTTTAGCTCTGATTCCTATATTTGTAGCCCAAGATTAATTCCTTTTATCCATGTTGATATTGTCTTCTATTGTCGCCTTTACCGCAGTTATCATGCTGTTGGTTGCATTATTGATTTTTGCTCAGAAAAAGTTGGTTCAGACGGGTCCGGTTACAGTGGTAATCAATGGCGAAAAAACGATTACCGTATCCGCTGGAAGTACCTTGCTAACAACCCTGGCCAACGAAAAAATATTTCTGCCCTCAGCCTGTGGAGGTGGTGGCACGTGTGCCATGTGTAAGTGTGTGGTTGAATCGGGTGGTGGTGATGTGTTGCCAACCGAAGTGGGTCACTTAAGCCGTCAGGAACAAAAAGAGAATGTACGCCTCGGTTGTCAGGTAAAGGTTAAGCAAGATCTTAACATCCGTATCCCAGAGGAAATTTTTGGAATTAAGAAGTGGGAATGTGAAGTGGTGAGTAACTACAACGTATCCACCTTTATCAAAGAGTTTGTTGTAAAACTTCCTCCCGGAGAAACATTAAAATTTGAGGCCGGTGGTTATATTCAAATTGATGTTCCCAAAGTACATGTTGATTTTTCAACCATGGATATCACACCGCATCCTGAATTAGGTCACAAGCAAGATGTATTTCAATCGGATTGGGATAAGTTTAAATTGTGGGGATTGAAGATGAAGAATGATGAACCGATCTTCCGTGCTTACTCCATGGCAAACCACCCTGCAGAAGGAAACATTGTGATGCTTAACATTCGTATTGCAACGCCACCGTGGGATCGTGCCAACAATAAATGGATGGATGTAAATCCTGGAATTTGTTCCTCGTATGTATTCTCTCGCAAGCCAGGCGATAAAGTAACTATCTCGGGCCCTTACGGGGAATTCCATATCAATAAAACACAACGCGAAATGATTTATGTAGGTGGTGGTGCCGGTATGGCTCCATTGCGTGCGCAGATTTTTCACTTGTTCCATACAGAAAAGACAAACCGCAAAGTTTCCTACTGGTACGGTGGTCGCTCGAAGAAGGAATTATTCTATACAGAGCATTTCAGAAAAATTGAAAAAGACTTCCCGAATTTCAAATTCTACATTGGTCTGTCTGAACCGCTTCCAGAAGACAATTGGAAAGTGAATAAAAGTTTGGATGACGCGGAAGGTGATGGATATATTGGTTTTATCCATAAGTGTTTATACGATAATTATCTTGGTAAACATAAGTCACCCGAAGACGTAGAGTTTTACTTATGCGGACCTCCACTCATGAATGCCGCTGTGCTGAAAATGTTGGACGACATGGGCATTCCAAAAGAAAACGTTCGTTTTGACGACTTTGGAGGCTAAATCTTTAGCTAACAACTGATAGCAGTAAAAGCCACTTTGATTATTTAAGTGGCTTTTACTATTTTTAATGTGGCTTAAAAATCCAATTTCTGAAAAAGCTACTTTCCATATTACTTCTTCTCCTCTTTCTATTTAACCTGGGAGGCTACTATCTATTCTTTTTAGGAGTCGATTATCATGCAAAGTATGTAATGCAGCAGAAGTTTGATAGTGACAATTACAACGAGGCCAATACGGTTACTCTAAAAATTCCACTCACATTACCTTATCCTGTTTACACCAACGGATTTGAACGGGTAAATGGAGAATTCGAATATGAAGGGCAGCATTATAAATTGGTAAAGCATAAGCTGGAAGGAGATACGCTTCAGATTGTTTGCTACAATGATAATCAGGCGAAAAGAATTTCTACCGCGTTGCAAGATTTTTCTAAACTATCAAACGATGCCACGTCACCAAAATCACCCCTTCATTCTGCAGTTAAATTTATTTCTGATTTTGATGTCACCACACTAAGCGAGATTACCTCTGGATATGGATGGATGGTTTCCCTTCCATTAACCTCTCATATCTTTCCCTTACTCGATCAGACTACCCCTGTCTTTTCGCCACCACCTGATCAACTTAGCTAATCACATTTTTTGCAGTCATACATTACCCAGCTCGATTGGTCTTGCTTGTGATGCCTGACGGTTTCAATTAACTATTTGATCAAACCTCTTAAGAAAATTATATGAAAATTTATATCTATGCGATTTTAGTATTTCTGTTTCTGAGTTTTAGTTCTTCCCGATCGGTTGCTCAGGGATGTGTGGCTGTTCGTAACATGTCGAGTTGCTCATTAACAAGCGATAGCACAGTGCGTGCTGGTTGGCAACTCAATTTAAACTATCGGTATTTTAAATCATACAAACACTTTCGTGGCAGTCATGAAGAGAGAGAACGTGTTGAGAACGGGACTCAAGTGATTAATCATGATAACTCCATATTGATAGGTTTATCGTACCAAGCAAACAGCCGATGGGCTGTTTCGCTAACCATTCCCTATCTCAATATTGATCGATCATCTTTATACGAACACAAGGGAAATAACAGCGGAGAGCGGTATCACACTTCTTCAAGCGGACTGGGCGATATGCGTATAGCGAGTTATTATAATCTGTTTCCAAATAGTTATAAAACTCATATGACTGTTGGTGCAGGCTTAAAACTTCCAACTGGAAACTATAACTATCAGGACTATTTCCATAAACGAGGCGTAGAACAACCCGATACACTCGTGCAACTTGCAGTAGATCAATCTATTCAACCAGGTGATGGCGGATTTGGAGTAACGTTAGAATTTGCTTTTACTCAGCAAATTTCAAATAGAATCCAGGCATATGCTTCTGGTTTATACTTAATCAATCCAAGAAATACGAATGGAACAACTCGCAGTCCAAACCTTACCAACGGGATTCCACTTTCAAACGAGTTCTCAGTTCCCGATCAATTTCTCATTAGGGCAGGAGCCAGTTACTCCTTTCTTAACGACATAAGAGTTGCTGTAGGTGCCCGGTATGAAGGGGTGGCTGTTGAGGATATAATTGGAAAGAGTGATGGGTTCAGAAGGCCCGGATATATTCTTTCGATAGAACCCTCGGTAAATTATAACTTTGGAAAACATGGTCTTGGGTTAAACTGTCCAGTTGCTTTAGTAAGAAATCGCACCCAAAGTGTACTTGATAAACAAAGAACGGAGGTTACCGGCACCTACCAGCATGGTGATGCCGCATTTGCCGACTATCTTATTTCTGTTTCGTATACCTATCGATTTTAAAATTGATTCTATTTTGAGGGAAGGGAGAGAACAAATGTTCTCTCCCTTTTTATTTCTATCTTCACCGATAATTTGAAGCCCATGGATTTAACCATTCTCTTCTCACCTATTGATGAATCAATTTACAATAAGTCCTACCCTGCCAATTCGCTTTTTAAAAGCATAAAGGTATTTGGTGATAAAATGCCCGACTTCAGGAACATGCACATTGCCATGTTTGGAGTAAAGGAAGAGCGTGGTACTGAAACAAACAAAGGTTGTGCAAAAGGTCCAGATGAAATCCGAAAAAAATTATACAACCTTAAGAAGGGAAATGGCTCGTACCGTATTGTCGATCTGGGTAATCTAAACCCGGGTGTTGACTTAGACGAAACGTATGTTCGCGTAAGCGAGGTATGCAGAATTTTATTGGAGAACAATGTAATGCCTTTAATCCTGGGCGGTACGCACGACCTTGATTACGGACAGTATCGTGGCTATGAAGAAATGGAGAAGTTGATCAGTCTTTTAAACATTGATGCGTTTCTTGATTTGGATGATAACAAAGAAGCTCCTAAAGCAAACCAACACATTCATAGAATTTTGTTGCACGAGCCTAACTATCTGCTTAGCTACACCCACCTCGCGCATCAACTTTATCTGATTGATTCTTCCTCGGTTGCTATTTTAGAAAAGCTATACTTTGAAGCCTTCCGCGTTGGGCAGATGCGCACGAACCTGGCTGAGATGGAGCCCGCTATTCGCAATGCCGATTTACTTTCGTTTGATATTACTGCGATTCGATCAAGTGACGCTCCGGGCAATGGAAACTCGCAACCCTTTGGCTTAACAGGTGAAGAAGCGTGCCAACTTTGCTGGTATGCCGGTATGAATGAAAAGCTAAGTTCGGCTGGTTTTTACGAATACAATCCGAATCATGATGATAGCAATAAGAAGACGGCCTCGGTAGTAGCTACTATGATTTGGTATTTCATTGAAGGGTTTTATCATCGTAAAAATGAACACAGCTTTAAGAGCAATGATTTTTTGAAATACGTTGTCTCCATGCCAGTGGAGCCTGAAACTCTTACGTTCTACAAAAGTAAAGTAACCGAGAAGTGGTGGCTGGAAGTTGCTTATCATCAACCCGGTGCGCGCTATCAACGAAATAGTATTATCCCCTGCAGTTATACGGATTACCAAACGGCCACTAAAGGTGAGATCCCTGAACGCTACATCAGCACCTTGGCGAAATTGATTTAATTTTTATTATGAAGAACTTAATTCTCATTTGTCTTGCGGCAATTCTGATAACGTCATGTAACAGCAACCTCACCGATCCGCAAAAAATTATTGATAAAGCGATTGCAGCCTCTGGTGGTGATAAGTATTTAGATGCAAGGATCGAATTTGATTTCCGCGGTCGCCATTATGTCTCTACCCGCAAAGGCGGACTTTACACCTATGAAAGGATCACTAAAGACTCAGCAAATACAACGCATGATTTTCTTTCCAATGATGGATTTAAAAGAGAAATAAATGGCACTGCGGTGGAGGTTGTTGATTCCATGAGGGTCAAATATACTTCCTCCGTAAATTCAGTTATTTATTTTGCTTTACTCCCTTATGGATTGAATGATGCTTCGGTAAGAAAAAAATTCCTGGGGGAAACACAATTGGAAGGTAAGGAGCAGTATGTAGTTGAAATTTCTTTTGGAGAAGAAGGGGGTGGCGAAGATTTTGAAGATGTATTTATCTATTGGATTAACAAGAAAGATTTTGTTATTGACTACCTGGCCTACTCCTTTGATGAGGGAAAAGGACTTGAGTATCGGTTTCGTAAAGCCCACAATCTCAGAAAAGTAAACGGTATTACGTTTTTCGATTACATTAATTATCAACCAACAACCGATACAAAGATTACCGGACTCGAAGATCTTTATAAAGAAAGCAAGTTGAAAGAACTCAGCAAGATTGAGTTACTGAATATCAAGGTGAAATAATTTTTTAACCGCAGACCTGCCTGACCGGTAGGCAGGGGCGCCAAGACGCAAAGCAAAGTTTCATTGCGCCCTTGCGTCTTTGCGGTTAATCTTCTTCGCATTAATAAGTTGTACAATCACAACCACCAATGCTAACCCCGTGATCACAAGCACTACTTCGAGGTGACTAGCAGCCAGATTAAACCCGGTGGTAATCGCTTTGTCCACATTATTCAATCCAATCAGCAGCGTTGCACCAAAAATGCAAATCAGAATACAATCAAACCAGATTGCGTGCCTGTGGGCAGAAGGAATTACAGTTTTATCATTCACCAACAAAATTAGAAAGTAAGCCAGAAGGGGTAACACAAATCCATTCAATGCCTGCACGGCAAGAATAACCGGTATTGGTTTTATGCCACTGATTCCAAAGAGAAAACCAATTAACAGCACACCCATCCACACAGCACGAACAGTTTTTTTATTTTCTGCACCTAACACAGTGGATGCAATTAATGAAGCTGCGTAGGGAGAAGTGATGGCTGAAGAAAGTCCCGCTGCAAACAAGCCTAACCCCAAGGCGCTACTTCCAACAACTCCCATTTTATCTCTTAGGTTAGCTGCCAACTCACCAAAAGAAGAGAAGCTTCCCGTCATCGAACCTGCAATCATAATCCAGGCAGTGATGAGCCCGCCAATAATTACCGAGATTGACAATCCAATCCGCATGAGCGGAACCGTATTTCCTTTACTGATGGCCGAACCAATAAAAATACTGTAGGGCACAATGGTTGTGCCGATGAGTGCGAGTGCTAACCACTCACCTTCTTTTGGAATGGTTGGAACAACTGAAGACTTTATTATCTCGATAAAAGAAAAATCCGTTTGTACTGCCAATGTTAAAAAAGCTATTCCCATGATGCCTACCAATGCTGTCATCAAGAGTGAAAGAGTTTTGCTTCCACCGTTCCATAGTATAATACCGGCAAAAATTGTAATGGCAATGGTAAACCATTTTCCATCTCCGGGTACTAATAAAGAGATGCCCGATACCGCGCCTAAAATATTTCCGGCCTCATAGGCAGCGCAACCCAACAAGACGGGCATCGCCACCATCCACTTAATCCAGCGACTGTTGCCTCCATATTTCTGTGCAAGCGTCTGACCAAACGTGAGCCCGCTGGCTATGGTAATGCGTGCTGAAACTTCCTGTAAGAAAATGCAAGCAATGGTGGCAAACAGTACAGCCCAAAGCAGTTGAATTTGAAAAAGAGAACCAGCCGTGATGGCTGTAGTAATTGTACCCGGACCAATAAAGGCAGCAGAGATTACCGACCAGAGAACTACACTTGAAATTTTGCTGGATGAATTCAATTATCAGTTTTTAAACTATTTTCTAAACTCACCAAAGTGCCAGAGAATACTGGAAGGGTCATGTAAAAAACACTCGCGACCCCAATCATAATCTCGGATGGGGACTAACCTTACCTGTTCATATTTATCCGTAAGATTTAATCCAACCAGTTCTTTCCAATAGCGATCAAGATCATCCACCTCCATAAAAATCATGGAGTTATCCACCCAATCTTTTACGTAGGCATCTTGAAGATAAAACCCTATACTATCCGTTTTGAACAGCGACATGTTATGAAACAACACAACTTCTTCAAAGCCAAGATCGTGATAAAACTTGCGGGATACATTAAAGTGCTTAGCTCCAATAAACGGTCGAATTGATTTTGCTCTGTGCTCCATACTTCTTTGAATAAATCCAACCCTGAAAATATCGATTTCTGTATTCTAAAGCTATTTTTACAAATAACTGAGTTTTGAAACTCCTTGAATGATTGAACTTCGAAAAATCTCCATACGCAAATCAGGGCAAAAACTGTTTAATGATTTCAATTTCAAAATTGAGTCAGATGAAAACATCTTGATAAGTGGAGATAATGGAAGTGGTAAAACAACACTGCTTGAAATGATAGCCGGAGTAATTCCGGTCACTCACGGAGAAGTGCATTATGACTTTGTTACAGGAACGAGTTGGGAAGAGCGCTATCAGCAATGCAAGCAGGCCATTCATTATCTCTCTGCCGAAGCAGCCCTTACGCGAATTAATCAACACGATTTATTTTATCAGCAGCGGTATTATTCGTTGGGCGATGAGTTTGTTCCAATGGTGGAAGAATTTTTAGGTGATGAAATGGTAGAAAAAATTCAGAGGATGAAATTTCCTTCGTCCCTTGCGATTGATCATTTGCTAAAACTTAAACTCACCACGCTTTCCAACGGACAACAAAAGCGAGTGATGATGCTACAGAATCTGGCAAAACAAATCCCTAAAGTATTAGTGCTTGATTATCCTTTTGAATCCCTGGATCGCAAGAGTCGAAATGATCTTATTGAGTTTTTGGAAGTACTTTCAATAGAGCACCGGGTTCAATTGATTCTCACCGATCATGATTCTGAATTACCCTCGGTACTCAATCGAAAGGTTGTACTCGATAATTTTCAACTGCACGAGCAATCCAACTTTAAGCCAACAGCTCGCTTAATGTTGGCGGAAGTAAAATCACGTAACGACTCTTTACCCCCCGATAATCCTGTAGTTGAATTTCGAAAGCTTACCATTCGATATGGAGACACTACCATTATTAACAATCTGGATTGGACAATCAATAAAGGTGAGCGTTGGGCCCTTGTGGGGAAGAATGGTTCGGGGAAGACAACGTTGTTTAGTCTGATCTATGCCGACCATCCGCTGGCGTATAGTCAGCAGGTGTTCTTGTTTGGCAAACGAAGAGGCTCAGGTGAATCGATCTGGGATATAAAAAACAGAATCTCATATGTGGGGCCTGAACAAATGAATTTCCTTGACCCAAAAGACAAAGCGTTGACCGGACGAGCTTATTGCTTAAAAGGGATTAAAAATCCAGATGAAGGAAATTTAACTTCCCTCATTCAATTTTTTGAAGCCGAGGAATTTATCGATAAAACCCTCCGCCAATTGTCATCCGGAGAAGTTCAACTTGTGTTTATCATAAAGAGCCTGTTAGTGCCAAAGGAATTATTACTGCTCGATGAACCCTTTCGGTTTTTAGATCTCAATCAAAAAGAAAGGTTGAATCAATACCTCCAGCTTCATTTGAATGAAGAAACAACACTCGTGCTTATCACCCACGATGAACATGACATGAAGAGATGGGGAAGTCAGATTTTGTGGCTTTAATCAGCAAACGCCTGGCCATAAAAAATAACAAATACATTTTTATTGGGATAGTATGTTAGACATTCCCAACTGTTATATACTGAACTTGTAGAAATACAAAGCGAATGTCCTTCTGAAGAAAAGCCTTTCACGAAACATGCTTCTTCCAAAACAAAGTCATCATCTTTAGTAATTTCAACAATTTTACATACTGAGTATTCCAGATGAAGTTTCGGGTTTTTGATTATATAATCACGTTGATAAATTAACTCTTCACCAATTTGATAATCAAGTGTTCCAAAGGAGCCATAATTACATTCTACAGTTTTTAAACCATTGTTGACTTTTATATCCCTATATAATTCTAAATAAGTATTTTTTGAATCATCATATACTACGATTGAAATTCTTAAAAACCTCTTATCATAAACAATAAAAGCAAAGTCTTCTTTATTATTTTGAAATAAATTCCCGTGAGTGCTAAACAATAACTCATAGTAAAGATTCGAGGAGAAATAACTTTGATGCTTATTGTTCAAGATAGAAAATACCACAGAATGAATAACCGAAAATGCCCCACTATCTGAGAGTTCCTTTAAATTGGCTTTATGTGCGTCTAAATTCCTATCAGAATAGTCATAGGTAGAAATTAAGTAAACGCTATCAATATCTGATTGATTCAATATTCCCGCTGTTGTATCCTCTACTGTTGGAACTTGCGTTGATTTTTCGACTGCTTCCTCGCTAGGTTGTTTCGAACATGCCAAAAGGAGTATTGCTATCAATAATACGTGTAGCTTCATAAAAGTTTTAACCCAAACATTTAACAAAAATCTTCTCTGATTCTCAGCGGAGTCTTCGCCCTACCATTATTTAGAATTTTTTTAAGAACTTATAATCAAACAGTCGCGGAGTCCGAAGCGAGACTCCGCGAGGAAAGAGATTGTTAATTTAACAGGGTATGTGCTTTATTATTTCATTTTAACTTCATAATCCATTGTCCAGCTATACCCATTTTCTTTGGGAGATTTCAATTTAAAATGCTCAACGAAATCCCTTTTCTTATTCTCGTATTTCCAATTCTCTTCAAATACTATCTTTCCTTTCAGGCAAGGGAATAATTTCCCAGTTATTTGTTCGATTATTTGATCTTCATTTTCGTCAGAAACTTCTGTGGCGATAGTCCAATTACCTGCTATGTTGAAAATCTGTTTTTCTTGTTGATCAGATGAAAAGAAAAAGATTCCATTTATTGAGCCTTCTTTCAATTCGATTGATAAATTATCATCCAAACTTAAATGGTCTTCTATCAGATTAAATTTATCCCAAAAACCACCGTTCGGGTCATATCTGAAAGAAAGGGTAGTGTCTAACGCATCTAATTTTTGACCAGGTCGTAAAATTGCTTTTCCTTTGAAATTTAAGCTTATTGGTTCATAAAAAATTTTTCTATCGAAATTTTCCGAATTCAAGATAGAATCTATTCTTGTTTCCATGTCTGAACTAATCTCTGAATCATTTTTTTGATTCTTGAAATAGCCACAGCTATTTAAAAACAGAATTGCCAATATATATATTCTTTGCTTCAATTTTTCTTCATTACGCCCAACTATATATGTAAGAACATTTATTCCTATCCCGAATATAGACAACAGCCTCCCCAGAAAAAAGAAACCCAATTGCTGCTTTAGTCGTTCGTTGCGCGTACTTCTTTCAAATTCCAGAAAACACTACATTTAGTAACTCAATTCTTGCCCATGAAAACACTTTTCCTTTTTGTATGCCTTCTACCCATTGGCCTGCTTGCGCAATCAGATCCTCAAAACAAGGTCTGCAAAATAATCTCGTTTCGGGTAGAGGCCACAAACCCAGGCATTGAAGATGCGGTGCTTATCAATCCTATAGCCAGTCAACTTACTCGCATTTTCAGGTTTACCGAAACGGCTATGGCGCCTGGTCAATCCATTGTGTGGCGTAATGAAAATCCATTTAATAAGGTTAAAAAACTTACAAAAAATGAGTTGGCGCAACTAACCAGCAACACAGACGAAGTGCTGCTGAAGGTAGAAGTGGAACATCGCTACAATGCTGTGTTGGGGGGAATTATTAAAAAAAGTAAACGGCATGTGTTGCGACTAAAAATTGCCATGTTTACTAATACAGGCGAGCGGGTGTGGTATCATAAAAAGAAAGACTCGTGCTGCATTGAATTTGGGGTGGATGAAAACGACATTCAGGATGATCAAATGGAAGCAGGCGAGCTACTTGATTTGTACACTTCTCTTTTGAAAAAAGCCTTGGCGAAATTGTAGATGTGCTTTTTATTCTCAGCGGAGTCTTCGCTCTACCATTGTTTAGTATTTTTTTAAGAACTTATAATCAAACAGTCGCGGAGTCCGAAGCGAGACTCCGCTAGGAAAGAGAACTTTTAATCAAAAAGTGGCGCGGAGTCCGAAGCGAGACTCCGCGAGGAAGAAGAAAGTGTTCGTATCAACCTGTTTGAATTCATTGAGTCCAAATTACAATCTAAATATATGTACTTCAGAAACAAAACCCCGGCTTTCACCGGGGTTCCACTTCACCTAACCCAACCCTAAAAACTTAAATTCTTTTGCTTTGCTTTTTCTTTTACAGCTTTCATCATTGAAGCATCCAATGAATTCTCTTCGCCCTTGGGTGTATTGGCAGCAATATACTCGCTGCGCTTTTTGTTCAAGGTTTGAATTTCGTCCTGCACTTTTTTGCGCTCGTCAGCTTTTTGTTTTACATAAGCCTGTCGCTGTGTTACCGTCATGCCTTTCATTTCTTTCGGCAGGTCATCATCTTTTGCTTCCATAATTACTTTCTCATTTTCTTTGGACGCGTCTACCAAATCCCAACTTGAGTTTTTATAAGCATGTGAACTTTTTGAAATCGCGCGCTCTACTTTATTAGATTGGCCATACGACTCAGCATTGCTGTCTTGCGCAGCTTGCATTTCTTTTTTCGAGGCACCGCTGGCTCCATAATAAACATACGTGCTGTTTAACTTATCATTTAATGCGCTGATGCGTTCATCATACGGAGAAGGAATGTAAACTGTTTTGCGATCTTGCTCTATACTCATATAGGTTCCGCCCGTAATGTCAGCACCGTCTTTCCAATTGGTACGAATGCCTTCCTCATAACCCCCACAAAAAATGGAGTTAACCACCACTCCCTTTTCGCGCGCCAGCGAGCAGGCCGTGCGATACGAGAAACTTCCTTGTGTAAACGGCTCGTTTCCGGCAATGAAAATCATTTTTAAATCATTGGCGGACGGACTCCACAACAATTGATTTAACGAATTATTAATCACCTGACCACAAAACTCATTGCCACCACGCGTAGAAAGCGAGAACAGTTTTTGAGAGATCAAATCAAGATCATCAGTCAGGCCGCTTACTTGCCTGATGTAGCCTTCTGCTGATGAGAGATTGTCGTTACCATATTCATAGAGTGCAATTTTAATAGCCGGCTTTTGACCATCGGCACATTTTGCTACAGCTAGTTCATTTACAATTTTCCAGAGCTGTGATTTTGCCTGGTCAATCAATCCATCCATGCTATTGCTGGTGTCCAGTAAAATGGCAAGTTGAATGCTTTGATCTTTCGCGGGCGTGGGCACGGTGGTGAATGCACTTAGGTGCCACACGAATACTACTAATAGGAGTGTAAGCATGCGATTCTTAATCTTGCTTACGGGTGTGAGAGGTGTTTTCATAGTTTTTGTTTTTTGGTAAAGTTTACGCGAAAAAACAGGCAAGGGTACCTGAACTTAGTAGAGCGAAACGTTGAGTGGGTGAAATAACCTTCTCAATGGGTGAACGCGGAAATCGAGCCTTATTGCTTCAAAAACCGTATTATTTATTGTATTAACTTTCGACTTAACCGCAGAGAACGCTGAGATTCGCAGAGACTTTGCTCCTTCGCGTTCTTTGCGGTAAAGAAATTTTATTATGAATCGAATCTTCCTCATGTGCCTATTCACACTTTTCCTTGCCGGGAATAGCTATGCCCAGAAGGATGATAAAAAAGAATCATATAAAAGTTTAAAGAGTCGCTCGTCACGCGCAAGCATTGAACAATTATTAAGTGAAGCCAATCGACTCAAGACTTCTAACCCTGCTCAGGCATTGGCAAATGTGCAGGAGGCATTAGGTATGAGTCTCGCACAAAAGGATTTACTGAATGAGTCGAGGTGTTATTTGTTACTCGGTGAAATCAACGAAGGTATTTCAGAGTGGAACCTTGCGCTCAATAACTACGAAAAGGCTTATCAAAAACTTTCGAACACTAATTCTAAAACGACAGAATACAAAAACACCTTACGGGGATTGAGTACCATGTATTTGAAGCTGGGCAATCATCAGCAAGCACTCTATTATATTCAGGAAACATTAAAGTTGCCACTAAGCAACACGGAAACAGCAGAACGCCAACTCGATATTTCGGAAGTGTATTATCAAATGGGCAATTATCCCGAAGCCCTTAAGGCTGTAGAAGAAATTAAAGTCACTTCAAAAATCCGGAATGAATCGCTGGAAGGGAAAATTCAAAACCAAAAAGCAAAAATTTATGCGCGCACCAACGAAGTAGATAGAGCCAATGACTTGTATCAATCGTCACAACGCAACCTGCGATCTGCCGGAAATGCTGCACCCAAAAAGGAAGCAGAGCAAGCCTTGCAAGATACCAAAGAAGAAATATCAAATTCCTTGCGCGAACAAAAGCGCTATGATGACGACATCACGTTACGTAATCAATCCATCGATTTTAATCTGGAGTCAAATAATTTAGGTGCGGTATCGAAGGATAAAATCGAATTGAGTAAATCGCTTGCTGCGAAAGGAGAAACCGTTAATGCTATTCGCGAACTGGAAGAAGCAGCAACTATTGCCGATACGATTAATAATCCTAGAGAGCAAGCCAATGCCTATTTGAATCTTGCCGATTTATATGAAAAGAATAACCAGCCCGGTAAAGCTATTTCAACGTACAAAAAATTTAGCACCGCTGTCGCACAAAGCGAAATTCAAAACCAAACTTTGCAAGAAGAACGAGCGCAATTGATTAAGAAGCAATCTGAAATAGAAGAGCAAAGCAGTCTGATCGCTATGGGGCAACAGCAAGAACAAACTACCTTGCAACGCCAGCAATTAGTAATTTATGGATTGCTGGTCATTATTGTAATTGTAGTGGTAACATCCTATTTCATTTATAAGAATGCACAGGAAAGTAAACGAGCCAATCAACTGCTGGCTTTAAAATCATTACGTGGACAAATGAACCCACACTTTATTTTCAATGCTCTTAATTCAGTCAATCAATTCATCTCGCAAAATGATGAACGCACCGCGAATAAATTTTTATCAGAGTTTTCGCGATTGATGCGCCTGGTGTTGGAGAATTCGCAGGAAGATTTTATTTCCTTACAAAAAGAAGAGGAAATTATTTCCCTTTACGTGAAACTGGAACATTACCGTTTCCGCGATAAGTTTGATTACACCGTTCGCATTGATGACAGCATCAACAAGGAGAACTTTTCTCTACCGCCTATGCTTATTCAACCTTATATTGAAAATGCGGTTTGGCATGGTTTGCGATATAAGGAGGGGAAGGGACAATTGGATATTCATATTGGGAAGGATGCCCAGGGATTGAAAGTGGGGATTACCGACAATGGTATCGGTCGTAAGAAATCTGCAGAGCTAAAAACGGAGAACCAGAAAAAACACAATTCAACCGGTCTGAAAAATATTGAGGAGCGATTATTGATTTTGAACACGGTGTATAAAACGAATTATCAGGTGCACGTGCGCGATTTACCATCCGATTCAGGAACATCGGTTGTTATTTCTATCCCAACTAAAAATGGACAAGAATGAGGGCTGTAATTATAGACGATGAAAAAGATAGCCGTGAGATTCTGGCCAACTATTTGAAAAAATATTGTCCGGATGTAACCGTGTGTGGTTTTGGCGAATCGGTAGCAACAGGGTTAGCAGAAATCAAAAAGCACAATCCTGATGTTGTTTTTCTTGATATTGAAATGCCTTACGGAAATGGGTTTGACCTGTTAGATAAAATTGAAGACGTCACCTTTGAAACCATTTTTGTTACGGCTTACGATAATTACGCGATTCAGGCACTGAATCAAAGTGCGGCCTACTACTTATTAAAGCCCATAGACATTGATGAGTTGATTAAGGCAGTTGATAAAATCCGCCAAGAGCAAGGGAAGCAAAATTATGTACAGCATGCCAAGGTGTTAATTGAAAACAAAAAGTCGGGGGCACATCAAAAAATAATGTTACCAACATTAGAAGGATTTGAAATAGTGGACATAAATTCCATTTTGTACTGTGAGGCAGCGGACAATTTCACAAAGTTTCATTTTGAGCAAAGTCAGCCACTGTTAATCTGCAGGACACTGAAATATTTCGAAGATGTATTAAACATACATCGTTTTTTACGCATTCACCGCTCATATCTAATAAATCCTGAATTTGTGCTTCGCTATACAAAAGGGAAGGGAGGTTACGTTACCATGAAAAATAATCAGGAATTAGAGATTTCTCCTTCCCGTAAAAAGGACTTTCTCGAATTATTTGCATAGTGTTTGCTTACATTCATGTGTGAGAAAATTCTTATTACTATTTATCATCATTTCGGCTTGCCGCCCCTCAGATAAAATCGGAGCACTTATGGGTGTGCCCAAAGAGAGACCCCTTGAAAAAACCTATTGGGTGTTAGTGGAATTAAATGGACAATCAATTCCACAAATTGATTCGAGGAAAATATTTATTCAACTAAATCCCGATACAAAAAAAGTAACAGGGCATGGAGGATGTAATCGATTGTTTGGAGAATATTTCTTGGATGGAAGAAAAATTATTTTTAAAGAAATCGGATCCACAAAAATGTTTTGTGAGGATTCAATGAAAACAGAAAATGATTTTTTACAAGCGGTTAATAAAATCAATGAGTTTCGGATTACTGAACATGAACTTTTACTGATTGATGGAAAAAATGTTTTACTAAAATTTCAATCGGAAGAGCAAAGTAAAAATTGATTTCCACCGATCTTTATCAAATTTTTTCTTGCATTACTGCACGAAAAGTATTATCTTAAAGATCAATATATTTTAAAACCAACCTAAAATCACATGAGAGCAAAGTTTTTATTTATTACAATCTTTAGTTTTATAGCAGTTACAACGTTTGCGCAAGATGCTACGGTTAGTGAAGAAGAGTTGACGAAGTATGCAACCGTAATGGATTCAGTTGCTGAAATGAGCCTTGCTGTACAAACAACATTATCCGATATGGTAAAAGGATCAGAAGTTATGAATGGCACTCGCTACAACGAACTATCTAAAATAGCATCAGACGAAGCTAAATTAGCGGAAGCAAATGCTACACCCGAAGAGATTGCCTTCTTAGCAGAAGTAGCTGAGAAGAAGAAAACTGAAACACTAAAAATTAATCAAGCGTTTCAAAGTTTAGCAAAGGATTATTTAGGGGCAGCCACATATAACAAAGTTAAAAAAGCATTGGCAGCAGACGCCACCTTAAAAGCTAAGTATGATTCATTAATGGAAGAAATGGCGAAAGACAATGAAGTAAGTGTTGAAGCAGAAGGTTGATTCAATAATTTCTAAAGAGTCAAAAAAGTTGAATGATATCATTCAACTTTTTTTATGCCTCAACTTACTTCCTTTTATTAAGATTTGTTCAATAGCACATCCAATCGATTGGTAACAAAGCCTGATTCTGTCTGCGGTAAACTCTGGGTTCTGCTTTTTATTTCAGCATTCAATCGGGCTAGATTTTCTATGCGTTGAGTTTCAAAACCATGCTCTTCAATTTTTAGTAGATGATCGTAAGGCCCTTGCGGGGAAATAAGTTTCACGAAAACAGGTGCCGTTTCAATAGCGATAAAGAGTAATAGAATAAACCAGTTTGCCAAGGCGATAGCACTACTTTGCTCGCTCACTCTGTTTAGCGCTTCCATACGACTGGCTGGCCCATCTAACCGGGCTCGCTCCAACAAAGCAAGTTCTGAACGTTGCAAGGAATCTGTTTTTGATAAGGCATTTAGTTTCTCTTGAATCAAGCGATCATACTTTTCAGTGAGTTGTGCTAGTTCTTGTTCAGCATGATCAGCGTCAGCTTTTTTTAATTTATAAATTGGTCCGGCATTTCGTTGCTTGCTACCACCAGTCCCATCAGCCTCTTCACGCGCCAATCTATCTAACTCATCACGAGCGGCAGCCTTGAAGGCAATCTCACTTTTCAGTAAAGCAATCTCTTCATTCAGCTTACGCTGATCGGGGGCAAAGCGTAATTTTGCTTCAGCTTCCTGTGCAGCTAATTTTTGTTGTTCCATGATTACTAATTCTGCCCTAATCTCTTTTTCAAAGATTTTCAATTCTAATGGTTTAGCAATAACAAGTGAGATGATCACCGCTAAAATTATTCGCGGCAACGCAGTAAGGAGTTCCCGTTTGGTATTTCCTTCTTTTCGCATGCTTGAGACGATGTAACGATCGAGATTAAAAATCATCAATCCCCATACAACGCCCAACGTAATAGCAATCCACACATTATCAAACACTGTGAAGAGTGCATAGGAAGCAGCCAAAGTCGCAAACACTCCGGTAAAAAAAACAGTGGCTCCAATGCCTACATATTTGCTGGCCTCTGATTCACATTTTTTTAGAATAGCAATATTTGCCCCAGAGCAAAGCCAGAAGAAGTGTTTGATTTTTTCCATAGCACTTTAACGCAGGTAGTTTATAGGTTAGTATAAACAGCCTTGCAACAAGTTAAATGCCACGGCCAGGAAGTACGATTAAAGTTTGGAACGACCGATTTATGAATAAGAGTTGTTCCATTTCGAACAGCCATGTGTTCGGTTTTACTTACTATCGCTTAAATTTATCACGTAGTTGAGCCAGTTTGTCTTCCATGGTCTCAACAGCTTTAACAGGTGCCTTTGGCTTAGGTGTTCTTTCTGGTCGATTTACATTTTTATTTTGAGGAGCTGGAGCATTTCCAAACGGATCACCTTTCAGTGAAAGCGCAATGCGTTTGCGTGCAGCATCAACCTCCAGCACAGTTACTTTTACTTTTTGCTGAACGGCTACCACTTCGTTGGGGTCTTTTACAAAGCGATCGCTTAAGTGACTGATATGAACAAGTCCGTCCTGATGCACACCAATATCTACAAACGCTCCGAAGTTGGTTACATTGGTCACAATACCAGGCAACGACATTCCAATCTTTAAATCTTTTAGTTCGTGAACACCTTCTTCAAAAGAGAACACTTCAAACTTTTCGCGTGGATCGCGACCGGGCTTTTCAAGTTCCAGTAAAATGTCTGTGAGGGTGGGTAAACCAACGGTGTCCGTTACGTATTTTTTAAGATCTAACTTCTTTCTCAGCTCGGCACTGGTCATCAAATCTTTAAGCGTGCACCCTAAATCTTTGGCAAACTTTTCAACTAATTCGTAACGTTCAGGATGCACGGCACTGGTGTCCAATGGATTTTTAGAATCGCGGATGCGAAGAAATCCGGCACATTGTTCAAATGCTTTATCGCCTAATCTTGGAACCTTGCGAAGCGAATCACGTGTAGAGAAGGCTCCATGTTGATTACGGTACTCAACAATACTTTTTGCAAGCACAGGACCCAAGCCAGAAACATAAGACAACAATTCTTTGCTAGCTGTATTCACTTCAACACCTACCGAGTTTACACAACTCATTACTACATCATCCAATCCGGCTTTAAGTTTGGTTTGATCCACATCATGCTGATACTGACCCACCCCAATCGACTTGGGATCAATCTTAACCAACTCTGCAAGCGGATCTGTTAACCTGCGCCCAATGGAAACGGCACCGCGAACGGTAATGTCATGATCAGGAAATTCTTCGCGAGCCACGTCTGATGCTGAATAGACCGAGGCACCACTTTCATTTACCATTACTACTAAAATTTCTTTAGGCAGTCCGATTCCTTTTACAAAGGCTTCTGTTTCACGACTCGCAGTACCATTACCAATGGCAATCGCATCAATTTTAAAACGATCGCACAAGCCCATAACAATAGTGGCTGACTTAGCCGTTTCGCGTTGAGGTTCATGCGGATAAATTACCGTATTAAACAACAATGCCCCTTGTTCATCCAGACACACCAACTTAGTGCCGGAACGAAAACCCGGATCAAGCGCCAATACTCTTTTTTGACCTAGCGGTGATGAGAGCAATAATTTTTTAAGATTGGAAGCAAATACTTGAATGGCATCATTATCGGCTTTCAATTTTGATTCAACCCGCACTTCTGTTTCGAGCGAAGGTTTTAATAAACGCTTATAAGAATCCTTAATGGCTAAACTCACCTGTTCAGCGCCAGCGGATGATGATTTAATAAATTGTTTATCCAGAATTTGAATGACTTGTTCTTCTTCAGGCTCAATATCCAAAGTAATAAATCCTTCTTTCTCAGCCCTACGCATAGCGAGCAAACGATGTGAGGGGTTTTTCTTCAAGGGCTCTTTCCAATCAAAGTAATCTTTAAACTTTTGAGCTTCCTCGTTTTCAGCTTTTGATTTGATTACTGAAGCTTTGATTACACCTTCTTGCCAAAACAATTCGCGTACTTTTTGGCGCGCTTCCTGATTTTCATTCACCCATTCTGCAATAATATCACGCGCACCATCTAATGCTTCTTGCACATTGGCCACCCCTTTTTCAGAATCAATAAACTCCGATGCAGTTTTTTCTAAATCGAGCTTGCCTTGCCCGAAGAGTGCAAGTGCCAAAGGTTCCAGCCCTTTCTCTTTTGCAATGCTCGCCCGCGTTTTGCGTTTTGGCTTGTAGGGTAAGTAAATATCTTCCAACTCGTTAAGCGTTTCAGCATTTTCAATTGCTTTCGCCAAGATAGGGGTGAGTTTCTCTTGTTTTTCAATGGATTTAAGAACTGCCTCTTTTCGCTTATCCAATTCTACCAGTTGCTCGTGCCTATCGCGAATAGCGGCCAGGGCTACTTCATCTAAACTGCCTGTTGGTTCTTTTCGATATCGGGCGATAAAGGGAATGGTAGCTCCTTCCGTTAAGAGATCAACAACACAACTTACTTGTTCTGGTTTTAGCGTTAACTCGCCAGCAATTTTTATAATGTTCTTTTCCATGAATTATATTCTGAGGCGCGAATTAAATTAGTTTGGTGAGTAATAAAAAACCGCACGTGAATATTTTACGAATTTTTATCCACATCTGTAATTGGAAGCGTTATTGAAAAAGTAGATCCTATTCCATGTTGCGATTGCATTGTAATGTGTCCTCCCAGTTTATGGATAGATTCTTGTGCTATGTATAATCCTAATCCCGATCCACTCGAGTTCTCATTCGCTTTATAAAACATGTTGAATATTTTACTTTGATAGGCAGGAAGAATACCAACCCCATTGTCTTTCACTTGGATAACAATTTCTTTTTCCGTTCTTTTTTCTTCGACAATGATAGAACAATTTTCCTTGTGCTTATCATGGTACCGGATGGCATTGGATACAATGTTGTTCAGCACGATTCTGATTCGGGTGGAGTCAGTGTTTATTTGTGAATCTGTAGCAATTAGATTTTGAATTTTAATTGTATCATTCTCTACTGAGAATTTTAGCCCTTCAATAATATCATCTACAAGATTGTGAAGATTTATTTTTTCTATGGCAACTTCCTGCCGGGCATTGCGCGAATAGTTAATGATATCAATAATAAATTTATCTAGCACAAATATCCTCCCCTTCATCATGGTTAAATATTCTTTTAGCTCCTTCATGTCATTGCTCGCTTCCGAGATGGTAATTAATCCCGACAAGGAACTTAATGGTGCCCGAAGATCATGTGAGGCACTGTATACAAATCGATCTAATTCAGTATTCGTTTTCTTTAATTGTTCATTTTGATATTTAATACGGGTTTCATTTTCACGCAGACCTTTCTCATTCACAAAATTTACCCGTAACACAAGGTAAAATAAATACGTGCAAATAATAATAAAAGAGAGTGCATTGATGATGAAAAAAGTTTTTACTTCTTGAGTTGTAAAGTTACGTTCTTGCAAGAGTGAAAAATCAGAAAAGAAACAGGCAAAAAATAAGATCACTGAAAAAACTAAAAACCCAAAACTTAAATAGCGTTGCTCGTAGCCAAAGATGACAAAGGCTGCAAATGCAGTGGCCCCTAAATACATGTGCAATCCCGTCTCAGTGGTTTCGCTGGAGGCCAAGCTATAAACTGCCAGATTGAAACCAATTAAACCAAAGAAAGCCGCTCCGCTATGGTATCCTGCCTTATTGAGAATTAATGTGATCAGACTAATGGTAAGGAGGCTAATAAAAATCCAGGTAGGAATATAGGTGACAATTACCAAATTCAGTATCCAGAAAATTGCATTTATAACAATAGTCATTACTGAAAGGTGATTAATCAGACTGACTTGTAGCCTTTTGGATTCTGTCTGAGGTCGGGAATAGATCTGAAACATAAAATACCGAGCCTGAGAATAATCTGGATTAAGGTGAAAACAAATATACGATATGCATGAATGATTTTATAAATTGCCAGTGGTCATTCTTAAACTCTTTATGAAACAAGTAGCGTTCATTTTTCTTTCTATAATATCGGTTACAAGCTTTAGCCAAAAGAAAAGTAAATCAGAAAGTCTCTCTTTTTATTTTCCCGGCAAGGAATGGATACACAAGAAACCAAATGAAGTAGGAGTTGATGCCCACAAATTAAAAACTGCTATTGATTTTGCTGTGGAACACGAGACAAAAAGTTCGCGAAGTATGGAGCAAAATCACTATCAAACATTTGGGCGCGAACCTTTTGGTGATGCCATAGGCCCTATGAAAGACCGAGGCCCTGCAACCGGAGTTATAATTAAGAATGGATATATAATTGCGGAATGGGGCGAACCTCTGCGGCCGGATATGACGCATAGTGTAACAAAAAGTTTTTTATCGGCCACGGTTGGATTAGCGTATGATCGGGGAATGATTAACAGCATTAACGATACTGTGTATAAATACATGGCACCCATTGAATTGTATTCGCCATTAAAGATTACTAACAAGGCAGACCAGTTTGGTACACCACAAATGATTGAATTGTTTGATACACCTCATAACAAAACCATTACGTGGAATGACTTGCTTCGCCAAACCAGTGACTGGGAAGGTACCCTTTGGGGCAAGCCCGATTGGGCCGATCGGCCAGGCAGTAAACCATCAGAGTGGCTTACGGTAAAAAGAAATACCCCAGGAGCTGTATATGAATATAACGACACGCGTGTAAATGTGCTCGCGCTAGCCACCTTAAACCTTTGGCGCAAGCCTCTGCCTCAAGTGTTGAAAAATAATATCATGGACGAAATAAATGCTTCCAACACGTGGCGTTGGTATGGCTACGATAACTCATCGTTGGATGGATTTGTTGAATTGCTTTTACAGGCTGTGAAGTAAGATGCTACTTGCTGCTTTCTACTTCATCAAGAAATGTTTTGAGCATGCGCATATAATCTTCTGGATTATCTCTGGTTTTTGCATGACCGGCATTAGGAACGATGGCTACTTTGGAACGGGGTACCAATGTTTGATAATAGTATAAAGTCTCGGGAAGCACTTCATCAAATTCGCCACCTATAAAAAGAGTAGGCTTTGTGATGTTAGACAAATCACTAATCCTGTCGAAGGTGCGCAAGGTACCGGTGGCATTAAACTCCGTTGGCCCCCACATGTATTGATAAATGGCTCTATTCGACTTAGGAACATCATTACACTCAGCGACAGGGGCAACTCCTTTTTTCCTAGCCAGAAAGTTTGCATAGAAAGTATCCGTGGCGGCCAGATAAGCAGGTGCAGTATAATTTTGTAACGCTTCGTATTTATTGATGGTATCCTGAACGGGTTGTGAGAGTTTAGCAATCAGTACTTTTGAATCTTTCATCCACTGGGGCGTACTTATTAATGGTGCTGCAAAAATGACGGAGGCAATAGCATCGGTATTTTGGGTAGCCATATATTCAATAGCCACAGAACCACCCCACGAACTTCCCAGCAAATGAAAATCAGTGAGGTTTAATTTTTTCCTTAACGCTTCAACTTGTTGTGCAAAGTAAATGGGTTTCCACAACGTGGTATCGTTAGGGTGATCGGACAAACCTGATTCTAATTGATCGAAAAAGATGATCGGTCGGTCATTGGCTAATACCTGGTATGCAGCAATGGAGCCGCAACTGCGGCCACCCGGGCCACCATGCATGACCATCAATGGTTTTCCGGCACCACCGCCAATTACTTTATACCATATTTTTCCACCCGTTACTTCTACAAAGCCTTCGTGTGGTTGCAATGGTTTATTACAGCTTAAAAAAACCAAGCTGACAAGTCCGATAATTAATAATGTGTAAAGTTTCATAGAAGAAAGTTAAGTCAGATATTTTGGAAATTATAAAATTATAGAACGACCAATCTAAATCTTATGAATACGTGATCATTAAAACACAACTAATCTTTTTTCTCCCGTCAATTCCAATCTCACTCCAACTTTAAGTTGTTCACCTGTTTTGTTGGATTTCTCTTTACGGGTAAGATCAGTAACGTTGTATTCGTGCGTAGTATCTACGGAGTACCATTGTGGAAACTGGTTGATGCGTGGCCAATCCATGGGCAAGTTCATGTTGTCTTTGAATCGATTATGATCAAAAAATAATTTGCCTTGCCAGGGTTTGTCTGTTTTAAGGGTGATTAATAACGAGTCACCTTTTTGTTCGGAACCCACTACCAAGTCGCTTCGCCAAGGTTGCGCATACACACCCTTGCTTTTCCAAAGGTTGTACATAATGGTAGTGCGTGCAAAATTGCCATCGCCATGCCAGCCTTCAATGATGCCACTTGCTTGTTGCATGGCCCACATTACGTTCATTTCACTGTCTATCCATTCCGCCACAGCGGGATCAGGAATTCGATTATATAAATTGAGTGCACTTTCGATGGCATCCGCATAGCCATCGGCACTTCCATGTTCCCAATCATAATTTTTGTACTTAGCGAGATTAGAAAATATTTTTAAAATGGCGTCTTTATACGTTTCATTTTTATCAATCATGTAAACCGTATAAAATCCGTTAAGGGTATAACCCCACGTATCAGCCAACCCATCACTTACTACGTGTCCTGTTTTAGGATTGATACCATTGTAAAACATGCCATCTTCATTGCGACCAACTTCCAGAATCCGATCGAGCATTTCGGTTAGCGGTTGTTGATACGCTTTCTTTTTTTCGGGTAATGCAAAATGAGTGGTGGCATATAACTCACATAATCCCGACACCAGTTCACACCCATGGTCGCGTAGCCGAAGGTATTCCAGATTATGCGTAGGGTGATGATCGCCCAGTAAATAGTAATCACCAATTTTCACCGCCCAATCCAAAAATTCTTTGTCGCCCGTCATCCAATACATTCTCGAGAGCACCTGAAGCATTTCTCCGTTCACTTCTTCGCGCGAAGCATTACCAAATCCTTTTCCGTTTACAACACCCGCCACTTCAATTTCTTTGTGTAAATCTTTTAGCATTTCAATCATTCGCTCGCTCCATTTACTTTCACCAAGCCACTCTGTTAATGGAAGAAGTCCATCCTTAATATATTCTGAAGTTCCAAAAGCAATTTCGTCCATTTTAATTTCGTCTTCTAAAAACCCTTGGCGGGAAAAGGAATACGTATCGGGGAGTGATCGCACACGCGAGGTTAATCGCTTTTCAGATTCCAGCATACTAACCATGGTGTTATTGAAGTGAACAGAGTCCACAAAAAAAGCGGTGAGCACCATAAAGGGATAGTTATCGGCAGCGGCATCTTTGGCATTCCAAAAATCTTTGCTCTCTTCTATATTACGAGGGATAAGGCCCGAAGCAGAATCGCGATACTGAAGCCAGCCGTTCAAATAGTTTTCACATTTAATAAACCCTTGATTGGCCAATGTGGCATTCTCATCCGCTAATGCAAACAGCAGACTGTCTTGATGCGAAAGGGTAAACGATTCATTTTGTTGAGTACACGAAATGAAACAAGCGACTAAACAAAGCAGCAGTAATTTTCTCATTGTTAAATGTAGTGCTTGGTAATTCCGGAAGCAATCAAAAATAGCAGTGTATTTAGTCAGTCAGGTTGGAAAACCTGACTGCAATGGAAACTCATGAGTTGTGATTTTCTTTGTTAAAAGTAGTGCTTGATAGACTGTGAAGCAATTAATGCATAGTATGAGATCTACTAGCTGGTGAGGTTGTTGGTCAGCGACCAACAACAGCTTAGGATAATTAAAACAGTTTAAATTGGGTTTCAATTTTTGGATAGAATACACCAATAATGACAAAAGGGTTTTTGGCTCTGCGTATGTGCCACTCTTTAGTTGTCCCTAGAAATAAATAAATATCTTTCTCTGTCAAAAATTCATTTTCATACTTCTCTCTTACTTTTGCCAAAGCCACTTTTTCAATGCCCTCTGCTGCTCTAAGACAATTCCAATACAAAGCACCAATTTCCCAATCCTCAATCATTAGCCTGCTTTCTTCTCCACAATCATCCTCGAAACGATAAAAGAATTTATATGGAAGTTTAGGTATAAGCGATTCAGGTGTTTTGTCTTTTGGAAATAATTCACCTTGCTTCCTAAGTTCAAGCCATTCATCTTTCCATTCTCTCGTATCTTCTTCTATTTCAAAGGCTGTAATTTTTGTTGGCTTGAAGGTTGCAAGTGAGCAGTTTGTTGGTGCTTGTGAATCTTTAAGGAGCAGGCTTTTATTTCTATACACACGGTTAAGGCAAATCTTCTTCCGCTTTAACCAATTACCATCAGTATTCAAGCCTTCATGCACAACTATATCACGAAAATCATAATGCTGAGGTGAATGACTTTCCGGACGAAAGTCATCCGTTCTTCTGTTCAGATCAAGTTCTATCCATGTATATTTTACATTATTAACTTTTCCAGATCCTTTGAGGTCAATTAAGAAACTTAATGGAATTGGATAGATTCGAATCCAATCGCCATTTTCTAAAAGCCCGGCAGTACAAACCATTTCATCATAACTTCTGGAAGGTAAAGGATAGGTAGTAACTGATATCAGAACTTTCTTCCTTGCCATAGATTATATATGTTCTACTTTATATTCGAACCCTGGAAGAGTTTCAATAGCTTCAGCCAAATGCTTACGATGACACTGGCAAATGTTGGCTTCAAAACAGGTTAGAGCAATGCGTTTGTTTTCTTTCAGTAAGTCTAAAATATCCTTTTGGGCTTTTTTGGTCGTTGTTAAATTTTGCTTGCGATATATAGTAAATAATTTATCGTAATCAGCTTGGGAATTTAATTCCTGGCGTTGTGCGGATTGAATACCAACTTCCGGAATGTGTATATATTTTATTGATAAGCTTTCGCAATATCTTTTGAGTAGTGATTTGCTAAAACCATATTTCATACTTAGAGGATTATTCCGAACATCCACTAAAACTTTCACATCATTTTTTAATAAGCGAACCAAATACTCTTCTAGTGAAATCCCTTCGTAGCCAATTGTAAACAAAACTGTTTTCGTGGAAATGGGTTTGGCTGCTTTTACTTTTTCAAGTTCAGTCTTGTTCAAAATATTTGCAGCCACCTCACTTCTTGTTGCATAAAATGGATAATTTATATAGGTGTGTTTCATCAGAGTATTCGCACTCATTCTTCCGTATTCTGTCTTTACACTTTGTAAGTGTTTCAGGTCTTCAGGCTTTACTAATTTCAGATAATCTACTTTATCCATTTTGGCAAAATACTTTTGCGATTCTCCCAAAAGACCTTTAGAAACCATTGTGGTTAAATCTGCTTTGGCTGAGTAGGAGTAACAGCCATATTTATAGGGGACAAAATCGTATTCGGTTTTGGTCTGCTTTAACGTAAATAGGAATAGCAATTTTTGTAAACGGATTTTATCAAGTTGTCCGTCAAAGAGTTGCAGAAGGGCAAGGATTATTTTTCTTCTATAAAACACGATACAAAACTAATGCTTTTAATTAACGTTTCTAACGTCCATTACTTCAATGGAGGAGTTGCACTCAAACCCCCACTTCAAAACTTTCTGCGGAAGCGCGCTTCATATAATCTTCATAATCGAAAGGAGTGTCGCCACCATCTAACAGACAACCATCGGGAATAGTAGGATAAATTTCTTCGTAGGTTTTTACCAAATTCATAAACACCCTGCGGTACACATGAGTGCGGTTAAGCTTATCAGGATGATCAATTCCACTGGCGCCAATTAATTCAACAAAACTCTCAACCGTATTTTTATGATAGTTGGCAACGCGCGAAGTTTTGTCTTCAACCACCAGGCCTTTCATAAAGTAGGGGTCTTGTGTGGCCACACCCGTAGGGCAGGTGTTCTTGTTACATTCTAATGCTTGTATACAACCTAATGCCATCATCATAGCGCGCGCACTATTACAAACATCCGCGCCAAGCGCCATAGCACGCACCAAATGAAATCCCGTAAGGATGCGACCCGAAGCCATCAACTTCATTTCGTTGCGAATACCAAAACCACGCAATGCATTGTCGACAAACGCAAGTGCATCTAACATAGGCATACCTACCGAGTTTGTAAACTCAGGGGGTGCTGCACCGGTACCACCTTCACCTCCATCTACAGTTATAAAATCGGGGTACGTGTTTAGTTGCACCATCGCTTTGCAGATAGAAAGAAACTCACCTTTACGGCCTACACATAATTTAAAACCCACAGGTTTGCCACCGGATAATTCGCGCAGGCGTTTTATAAAAAGAACTAGTTCAATGGGCGTGCTAAACGCGCTATGAAAGGGAGGAGAGAATACAGTAGTACCGGGTTCTACCAAACGGATGGCTGCAATTTCTGGTGTATTTTTTTTGCCGGGCAAAATTCCACCGTGCCCCGGTTTAGCTCCTTGCGAAAGTTTGATCTCAATCATCTTCACATTTGGCTTGGTGGCATTGATTTTAAATGCATCGTCCGAAAATTTTCCATCGGCAGTACGCGCGCCAAAATAGCCTGTTCCAATTTGCCAAACGATATCACCACCGGGCTCTAGGTGATAGGGACTCAATCCGCCTTCGCCTGTATTGTGTGCAAAGCCACCCATCTTAGCACCACCATTCAATGCGAGTACTGCATTTTTGCTAAGTGATCCGAAACTCATGGCGCTTACATTCAATACGCTCATGCTATATGGTTGAGTGCAATCTTTGCCACCCATCATTACACGAGGGCTATGATCCATCTTATGAAAATCTTTAGGCACGATGGAGTGCGTCATCCACTCGTAGCCTTCGGCATATACATTCAACTGTGTGCCAAACGGAATGGTATCGGTTTGTTTTTTAGCACGTTGATAAATTACAGAGCGTTCGTTGCGATTGATGGGCGCGCCATCGGTATCGCTTTCTACAAAATATTGCTGAATTTTTGGTCGTAAGTCTTCAAACACATAGCGCAAGCGTCCCAGCACAGGAAAGTTTTTGCGAATGGATTGTTTGTCTTGCATTACATCCTGAATACCTATGATGATAAGTGGCCCCACGATGAGAAAAAGAAACAGGACATCGATCCAGAAATAAGCCCAGGCTAAAATTGCAAGTACAGAAATGATTGAAATGAGGTAGAATAAAGAGCGCTTCATAGAGTGTTTAGATTAAAGGTCGGATAAATTAGTAATTCATTTGGAGGTATCAAAAGAATTGAACCACAGTAACGCTAAGTTTCGTAAAATCAAAAGGATTAAACCGCAGAGGGCGCAAAGTTTCGCACCGGGTGTTATTAAAGATATTGATTCAGCGAATGTTCTTTGCGTTTTCTCCGCGTTCTTGGGGTTAAAATTTTTTTTGGAAGGATGAACCACAGAGGTCACAGAGTTTTGCAAAGGGAATGTTAAGCAAGTCAGAACTCAGCGTTCTCTGCGCTCTTTGCGGTTAAGGCTTTTAAGCAACCTTCATTTGCACAATGCCCCTGCTCTTATGAATTTTAACTTCAAAATGTTTGAGCGCAAAATGGTTCATGCGGTTTTCAGCCAAGTCAGCTTTTCTGTTTTCGGGCAAGAATACAGTTAAATCCAGCACCGCCTGAATAAACAATTCGTGTTTACAAAACTCAGTTGTCCAGCCAACAAAGGAATCGCTCCATTCTTCTTTGTACTTCTCAGTATGATCACGGCCATCCCACGCAAACTCAAGTTGGTTTTCGCCATACTTATAGCGATATACACCAGCCAGATTTTGATAGAAGTTGTAAAGAGGTTTAAGATTTTTGGTTTGATACTTTTTTAACCGCTGACTAAAAGCATCCTCTAAGCCTAACGGATTATGAATTTGCTGATGACAGATTTTTACATTCTCAACTAATTGAGTGAGTAGGGTATCCTGAAGGGAAAGCTGGGCTTCTTCGAGGAGGTAATTTTTGTCTAGCGGAAAAAATTTACGGATCACGCTGGGACTGAAGGTTTTGCAAAGCTAATAGTTTTTCACGCAACCTTGTTAAATATCCTGAGTAAAAAGTTGGCAGTAACCAGTTGGCCGTTACTTACTGCCTTACTGATTACTGCAAACTGTCAAACTATTAATTTACCGGCTTGCCTGCGCGCTAATCATTGGCCCCAGGAAGATAGCATTCATCAATATTTTATTGGTACCAAACCAAAATGCACGGAAGGCCATGTTTTCTGTAAAGCCAATCACGCGGCCACTACCCATGGCTGCTGTGCCCATCACCGAAGAATTTTTAAGTTTATCTAAATTCGGTTTTGTAATGTACCCGCTCAGCAACGGGGAGTTTCCATACACCAATGGATTTGAATAAACCCCATTCGCTTTTTGTATGAAGATGTTGTTTGCTTTAAACATCGCAATCTTTGAAGAAGTATATCCATACATCAGCGGATGAGTAAGGTCAGCATCAGCTTCGAAGATGGCACCGCTGGTTTGCTGCGCCCTGAATGTATTGCCCATATCGGCATATGGTTTTGCCTTAGCGGGATTTTTATCTTTTACCTCTTCATCTTTCTTCACATCAAACTTGCCAAAGTTGTTGGCGGTAAACCAACTCAAGGCACGTTCAAAGCCAATCAACACGCCACCTTCCTGCACCCAACCTTTCAATTTTTCTTTTGCACGATCGCTAATGTCGGAATGGCTTCCTTCCGGGAAAATGATAGTATTATATTTATCGATCGATGTGCGATTGAACACACTAATAGGGATTAGCGTAACCGGGATTTGAAAACGTGTATCTAATAAATGCCAGAGTTCACCGGCATCGGTAGGCGAAATTCCGTCATCGACTAAAATGGCAATTACAGGTTTGCGCGCTACCTCGAACGAACTACTTCCCAGGCTTACGCCTGAGTAATCAAGTCCGGTGCCAACGGCATACACATCTAAGCCATCTTTCTCTGTAATCTCTTTAATGAGCACTTGTATTTGATCGGGAGTAAGCAATTGGTTATCGATTGGAATCATTAACGAACCGCGATCGAACGTTTTACCATTGGCATGGAAAATCTCGGTGGAAACCTTTACACGTACTTTTTTATCGAGCAAACGGTACATTGCACGCGAGGTATAATATCCATAAGGCTCTATTGCGTAGGCATAGTCACCAGTGCCAATAATTTTTCCGGCTGGTAATTTGGCTTCTGTAATTTTTTCACCTAATAAAGGTGCTGTTTTTATTTCTTCATAGTCAAGACCAAAGGCCAGGGGTAACGTCCAGCTTGAGATGTCATAGAAAATGCTGTCTTTGAATTTCAGTTGTCTGTCAAACATTCCACGAATCAGTTTGTATTGAGTTTGATTCATTGGAATTAAGAAACTGGATTCTTTATCGAATGTTTTTCCGTTTATGGTTTGCGTTGAGTTTGTCCTATAAACATCTACTTTTTGGCGCAGTGCCATTTCGGCAAATTCATACACTCGGGCTTTGTCTTTTGATCCAATCAAGTACGCTTTTACAGGATCTTTCGCTGCTTCTGCGGAAGCGGTCTTAAAAAAGTCACGCTGATAGTTTAGCACTTCTTCGCGCATTTCGTTGATCGCTTTCAATGAGCTGAGCATGGTTACAAAATGATTGCGTACGGTGAAGGGAAATCGCAAAACTCCATTATCACTTTCTTGTGCATGGCCGCGCGAACTGGCTTGTTCAAACAAAATTCCGATTGAGCCTTGCACATCCGGAAACGTAGAGCCTTTGCCATAATAGAAATCATCATAGCCTTCTTGTGTAAAATACAACGAACCAATTTGATCCAAAGCTTTTGCATGATACTCGCCCATCTTCTTGGTTAGCTCTTGATTTTTATCTGGGGTAAGAGGATTGACACGCGATGGAACACCGGGCATGAAAAAGAAGGTAGCGTTGGTTCCTTGTTCGTGATGATCGGTAAGCAAGTTTGGTCGCCATGCTTGAAATTGTTTAGCGCGTGCTTGCGATTCAGGATGTTGAGCTACCAGCCAATCGCGATTCAAATCAAACCAATAATGGTTAAAGCGACCACCCGGCCAGGCTTCATTATGTTCTGTATCGTTGGGGTCGGTAGAAACTAATTTGCTTTTGCGTGAGTTAACCCATGACGAAAATCTATGCAACCCATCGGGGTTAAAACTTGGATCAAAAAGTATCACTGTATTTTCAAGATACTTCTCTATTTCAGGTCCTTGTGCTGCGGCCAAATGATATGCCATCACAAGTCCGGCATTGGCACCACTGGCTTCGTTGCCATGTATGCTGCAGCCTAAATAAAATACAGCGGGCATGCTTTTTACATCTAACGAAGACGACTTGGCAGCATCGCCCAATTGCAAGTGTTGGGTGCGGATGGCTTCTATGTTTTGATGATTTTTGGGTGAAGTAACCGTAAGCAGCAGCAATGGTCGGGCTTCGTGGGTATAACCTGTAACTTCAAGCGTAATGCGGTCGCTGGCTTTGTCAAGCGCCATCATGTAATTCACCAATTTATCGTGGCTCACATGCCATTCGCCTACTTCGTGCCCAATCACAGATTGCGGGGTGGGGATGGCCGGGTCATATTTTACCTGTGGCGGCAGGTAATAAGAAAGTTCGGTTTGGGCCTTGAGCGCAGCCACACACGCAAGGGTTAATAGTGCAGAAACAAAGTATTTTTTCATGAAGGAATTTTAAAAAGTGGAATTAATTGGTTTTTCGCACAACCTGCAAACGATAAAGTATGAGTGGTTTACGGGTTTATTAAATTGTTAATAAAATGTGTGGAAGATTTAAAATATGGCCTGCCAATTTATATCCTCAAAAGGATATTTTTGCCCATTGAAATAAGACACACTAAACCAATTTTTATGAGGAAAATTTTACTGCTAATTGCTGTCGTGTTATCGGCCGGTGCCGGTTATGCACAGGTAACTACATCGTCCATAACGGGGCTGGTCACAGATCCCAATGGTGAGGCGCTTCCAGGTGCCAATATCGTTGCAACCCATACTCCATCAGGAACTACGTATGGCTCAGTTACTCTGGCCGATGGTCGCTATCGCATTCCAGGTATGCGAGTGGGTGGTCCATATACTGTTAAAATTAGCTTTGTTGGCTATAAAGAACAGGTTGTAAATGATGTTTTTCTTACTCTTAATTTTGCTGCAACAGTAAATGCAAAGCTGGTTGATGAAAGTACTCAACTTGAGGAAATTGTTATCTCTGGTGAGACAGACGGAATTTTTAGTGCAGACCGCACGGGTGCAGCTGCAACTTTTGGTACTGGTTTAATTAATAGTGTGCCAACCATTGGAAGAACGGTAGATGACATTATAAAATACAACGCTTTCGGAAACGGGCGCTCATTTGCTGGCCAGGATAGCCGCTTCAATAGTTTTACAATTGATGGCTCGGTTTTCAATAACGGTTTTGGATTGGGAAGTTCTGCTCAGGCGGGTGGTCGCACCGGAACAACACCTGTTTCGTTAGATGCTTTTGACGAAATTCAGCTTAACGTTGCTCCATTTGATGTTCGTCAATCTGGATTTGCTGGGGCAAGTATCAATGCGGTTACCCGGTCAGGAACAAATGAAGTGATAGGTTCTGCCTACTATATAACTCGAGGTAATAAGTTAACAGGAGACAAGGTTTATGGCAAAGATTTGACCGGTATTAACATTGATGAGAAGACAATGGGTTTCCGTATAGGGGCTCCAATTATTAAAAATAAACTTTTTGTTTTTGTCAATGCCGAAAAATTCGAAAGCACTGCACCTGCTCTTACCTGGTCTGCCGATAGAGGTTCGGGTGGTACAAACGTCTCACGCGTTACAGCTTCTGACCTAAATACATTGGGTGATTTTATGCGTCAGAATTTTAATTGGGATGGTGGTGCGATTGACAATTATAATAATGATATTATCAGTAAGAAGGCCCTTATCCGATTGGATTATAACATTAATAATAATCACAAACTATCATTACGCTACTCACATCATGACTCTGAGTCAGGGTCCTTAATCAGCAATAGTAACAGTAGCAACACAGCTGGTTTTGGTAACCGTAATAACTCAGCAGCTGCGCTCTCTATGGAGAATACGGGATATAACATTCAGGACAATACCCGATCTGTTGCGCTTGAATTGAATTCTAACTTTGCAAGCAAATTCTCGAACAAAGCCATTCTTACTTTTAACAAACAGAATGAAGATAGAAACTACAGAACGGGATTATTTCCAACCATTGAAATACAAGACCCAGGTACACAATCAACCTATACAACTGTAGGATTTGATCCCTTTACACCGGATAATAAGTTAAGGTATTCCACTTTCAATTTTACTGATAACTTAACCTATTATGCAGGAAAACATACTCTAACCGCAGGTCTTTCTTTTGAACGTTTTGTTTCTGATAACCTCTTTTTTCCTAGCTCCAATGGAGTATATGTATACCGCTCGTTAGCCGATTTCTATACAGCAATGAATTCTTATTTGGCTGATCCTACCAATGTAAACTCACCTGTAAATGTGGCACGTTACAATTTACGTGTGTCGCTATTGCCTGCGGGTGAAAAGCCATGGCAAACACTTAAGTCAAATACTTACAGTTTTTATGTACAGGATGAACTTCAGGTAAATGATAAGTTTAAACTAACAGCAGGGCTTCGTGGTGATATTTTCGCATACGATAATTCAACAACTGAGCCATATAATAATACAACCGTTGCTGGGCTTACATTCAAAGATGATTATCAACAGCCTTATAAAGTTAGCACAGGAGCATTTCCGAAAAACAAACTATTAATCTCGCCCCGTGTTGGATTTAATTATGATGTGAAAGGTGATCAAACCATTCAGGTACGAGGAGGAATTGGAACTTTTGTTTCCCGAATCCCACAAGTATTAATCTCTAACCAATTAGGTAATAATGGAGTAAATACTGCCGTGGTTACATTAACTAACAATATTCCGTTCCGTGAAAACCCAGCTGATTTACCAACAGGCCTTATTAATCCCTCAGCACCTACAGGGTTTGTAGTGAATGCATCGGATCCAGATTTGAAGTATCCAATGGTGCTAAAGACAAACTTGGCTATTGATAAGAAGTTACCGTATGGCTTAATCGCTACGGTTGAGGCTATTCATAACAAAAACATTCAAGCACTTAGGTATATCGATGCAAACTTGAATGCACCAGCGGCAACGTTTACAGGGTCTGATACCCGCGACAGATTTAATACGGCTGGTAATCCCCGTTTCATCAATACCCAGGTGAGCAATACATTTGTATTAAAGAATACCAGCAAGGGCTATTCTTATACACTAACCGCAAAACTTGAGCGAACAGCAATCAATGGATTTGGAGGAATGCTTGCATACACTTATGGGTATGCGCGCGATTTGCAATCAGTAGGAAGTACTGTACAAGCGAATATGCCTACGGTATTCGGCCAAAACTACCTGGCTACTTCATATGCGGATAACGATCTTCGTCATCGCATTGTGGGATATGTTAATTATAGAAAAGAGTATGGCGGTGAATTTGGAGGTGCCACTACCGTTACGCTTGGAACCACTGCCAACAGCGGGCCGAAAATATCCTATATCTATAGCAACGATATGAATGGTGATGGGCAGAATAACGACTTGATTTATGTTCCTAATTCTGCTACTGAGCTTTCTTTTGCTACGTTAACAGCAGGTGGTAAGACCTTTACCGCTGCTGATCAACAAGCAGCATTTGATGCCTTTATTGATGGCGATGAATATTTATCAAGCCGCAGAGGTCAGTATGCTGAAAGGAATGGGCAGGACTTCCCTTGGTTAACGCGTTTTGATTTTTCAATTGCTCAAGACATTTATATCAAAGTAGGAGCGAAAGCAAAACGCAATGCATTTCAAATTCGTTTTGATGTTCTTAACGTTGGCAATTTGCTAAACAACAAATGGGGTGTAGCGTACACAACTGTTACAACCACACCTTTGACACTCGCAAGTACGAATGCACAGGGTGTTCCTTCTTATAGAATGGCAACCCAAACAATTACCAAAGCAGATGGAACTACTGAAGTAGTTTTAGCGCAAGATCGGTTTGTGCGTGGTATCTCATTAAGCAATGCTTGGCAAGGCCAATTAACCCTTCGCTATACATTTAACTAATAGTTAATTTTAAATTTAATAAAAAAAGAGGCTCCTGAGAGCCTCTTTTTTTATTATCGCTAAACCCGTATCTTCATTTCTATGACCAAAAGATACGGTTGGCTTTTCTCGTTTCTTTTTGCGTTTGCTTGCCTAAGTAGCTGCGAAAAGGAGCATGAACAGGATGCGTTTGCAAAAGAACCGCAGGTTGAATTTGATCTGGATGTAATTCGTAAAAGAGGCAGCCTGACTGCCTTAGTCGACAACAACTCCATTAGTTATTTCATTTACAAGGGCCGCCCAATGGGCTTTGAGTATGAACTGCTTCAGCGCCTTGCCAAAAACCTTAAGGTTGATTTAAAAATAAAACTGGTAAGCGGCATAGAGCAAGCTATTGATATGCTGAACAAGGGCGAAGGTGATATTCTTGCCTTTCCACTAACAATCACACAAGAGCGAACTCAATACCTAAGTTTTACGGATGCTCACTTTAATACCCATCAGGTGTTGGTACAAAAGAAACCCGCAAACTGGCGCATGCAGCCACCCCAACTCGTTGAAAAAAAATTGATTCGCAATCCGGTCAAACTAATTGGCAAGGAAGTACATGTGATGAAGGGCTCTGCCTTTAAAGAGCGCATGGTAAATTTATCGAGTGAGATTGGTGGGCCAATTAAAATAATTGAAGATAGTGCCACGGCCGAAACGGAATCGTTGATTCGAAATGTGGCTACGGGTGAAATTAAATATACCGTTACGGATCAAACCATAGCCATGGTTAATCAACTCTATTACCCCAACCTGGATATAAATACAGTGGTGAGTTTACCTCAGCAAATAGCCTGGGGCGTTCGAAAGAATTCTCCCGATCTGTTAGCAGCTACAAATGGTTGGTTAAAGGATATCAAGCGCAGTGGAGTTTTTAATGTGATCTACAATAAATATTTAGACAGCCCGCGACTCTCGTTGGCGCATAGCAGAAGTGAATACTCTTCGTTAGCAGGCGATCAGTTATCTCCCTTCGATGATCAATTAAAAAAGGGAGCTGAACAAATTGGGTGGGACTGGCGATTGATTGCTTCAGTTGCTTATCAGGAATCGAACTTTGACCCCAAAGTAAAATCATGGGCAGGTGCCATTGGGTTAATGCAAGTGATGCCCGAGACGGGGAAATATTTCGGAGCAAAGGACTTGTGGGATCCCAATCAGAATATTACCGCGGGGATTAAGTTTTTAAAGTTTCTGGATAGGCAATGGGCAAAAACGGTATCAGATCCTGAGGAAAGAATGAAATTTGTACTTGCCTCTTACAATGTAGGGCTTACTCATGTGTCGGATGCCCAAAAATTAACCAAGAAGTATGGCAAAGACCCAACTGTTTGGCAGGATAACGTTGAGTATTACTTGAAACAGAAATCAGATCCCAAATATTTCAGAGACCCTGTAACAGTAGTGGGCTATTGCCGATGTGATGGACCAATACGATATGTGAAAGAGGTGTTGCAGCGCTATGAAGAATATAAGCTGCGCATTGTTGCCTGAAGCAAATTGGGCTGGTAACAAAAAAGCAATTGACAAAAAATATGTCAATTGCTTTTTTCTTTAGTCAACTTATAAAAAACTATTCCTTAGGATTATTACTCTTCTTTTCTGATCCTGATACGGATTGTCTCATGTCAGTATCCGCCTGAATATTTTGCATTTTGTAATAATCCATAATACCCAGGTTGCCTTTTACAAAAGCCTCAGCAATTGCTTTAGGAATTTCGGCTTCGGCCTGAATCACATTCGCTTTCGCTTCCTGAGCTTTGGCAATCATTTCCTGCTCAAGGGCTACGGCCATTGCTCTGCGCTCTTCAGCCCGTGCTTCGGCAACTTTTAAATCGGCAGCAGCCTGATCGGTTTGTAATTTGGCTCCAATGTTCGCGCCTACATCTACATCAGCAATATCAATAGAAAGAATTTCGAAGGCAGTACCCGCATCCAATCCACGGGATAAAACGAGTTTTGAAATTTTATCAGGATTGGCAAGCACTTCCTTATGTGATTTAGCCGAACCGATGGAGGTTACAATACCTTCACCTACACGGGCAAGAATTGTATCTTCACCCGCACCACCCACCAACTGAGCAATGCTTGCGCGCACGGTTACCCTCGCAATAGCGATTAGCTGTATGCCATCAGCAGCAACAGCAGCAACTTTAGGGGTTGTAATTACTTTTGGATTAACTGAAATCTGAACGGCTTCAAACACATCGCGACCAGCCAGGTTGATGGCAGTTGCTTGTTTAAAACTCAAACTGATATTTGCCTTTTCGGCTGAGATCAATGCGCGGATAACATTTGGCACATCACCCCCTGCCAGGTAATGGGTTTCTAATTCGCGGGTGGTTACTTGTAAACCAGCCTTGGTTGCAGTAATGAGTGAGTTTACAATAATGCCGGGCGGTACTTTTCTAATGCGCATTCCAATAAGTTCGCCAATGGTAACTTTCACTCCGGCAAATACAGCCGTGATCCAGAGCCCAACAGGCACAAAATACAGGAACATGAAGAACGCGATGATCCCAATGAAAATGATAAAAATAAATGCTAAGCCTTCCATAGTTTTAAATTATTGGTTCTACGATTATTTGGTTCATTATTATTTTAACAACGCGCACTTTGCTGCCGCTGTCTAGGTATTCGCCCATGGTTTTTACTTCGAAAATTTTATCGCCAAGACTGGCTTTACCAATTGGACGCAATGCTGAGATTGCCAGGCCCTCAATTCCAATTGTAAGGGATTCAAGGTCGCCTTCATTTACTTTACTTTGTATAGATGACTTTAGAGAGAAGCGACTCCATACATTGGACTTGAATGAATAGTATAAAATTAATCCCGATAGGGTAGCGGATATACCTACGGTTGTCCATCCCGTTTCACTACCGAAATAACTAAAACTAAATCCGATACCAACTATTAAAAACAGAAACCCAATGACCCCAACAATGGTGGTTCCGGGTACAAAAATGACTTCGGCAATGATCAGAATGAGACCAAACAAAATCAACGAAATAACAGTTATCCACTCGATCACTAGCCAGCTAGTTTAAATTTTAGGAGTCCTAAAAGTAGTCAATTTTAAATTTAACCGCGGAGTTGGCAGAGCTTCCTAAGAAGAAATAATTGCCTGTTTTGAATTTCTTTATGCCTGAGTGCCCCGGTGGTTAGAAATTTAATACGCCCTTGCAAACAAAACCCGTTTAGTTGAGGGTTTCCCTGAATATACGCACACACCGGCTTCTGGCTTCGCATCCAAGGGAATGCATCGAATGGTTGCTTTCGTTGCGTCCTTAATGGCAGCTTCCGTTTCTGGGGTACCATCCCAATGCGCTAATACAAAACCACCTTTCGTATCCAACACATTTTTAAAGTCTTCAAAGGAATCTACCGGGGTCATCATCGATTCGCGAAATTTGAGGGCTTTTTGGTAGATGTTATTCTGAATGTTTTCGAGTAATGCCGGGATTGATGCTGCCACGGTTTCTATTGACATTATTTGTTTCTCCTTGGTATCCCTGCGGGCTACTTCAACGGTACCATTTTCTAGATCACGCGGACCAATGGCAATGCGCACGGGTACCCCTTTCAATTCATATTCGGCAAACTTAAATCCAGGCTTATGGGTATCTCTATTATCAAACTTTACCGAATAACCTTGCTTACGCAAGGCAGAAGCAATTCGCTCAGCCGTTTCCGAAATTTTTGAGAGCTCTTCTTCCGTTCTGAAAATAGGAACGATAACAACATGAATAGGAGCTAACCTTGGCGGGATTACTAATCCATCATCATCGGAGTGAGCCATGATTAAAGCACCAATTAACCGGGTGCTTACCCCCCACGAGGTTCCCCACACTTTTTCAAGTTTGCCTTCTTTATTGGTGAACTGAACATCAAAGGCATCTGCAAAATTCTGACCCAGGAAATGTGAAGTCCCGGCTTGCAATGCTTTTCCGTCCTGCATCATTGCTTCAATGCAATAGGTTTCCACAGCACCCGGAAATCGTTCGCCTTCTGATTTTATTCCTTTTATTACCGGCATAGCCATAAACGTTTCGGCAAACTCAGCATATACATCCAGCATCTGCTCAGTCTCTTTTATTGCTTCTTGCTTAGTAGCATGAGCCGTGTGGCCTTCCTGCCAAAGAAACTCGGCTGTCCGTAAGAATAATCGAGTGCGCATTTCCCATCGTACTACGTTTGCCCATTGATTAATTAGTAAGGGTAGGTCGCGATACGACTGAACCCATCGCTTATAGGTGCTCCAAATAATTGCTTCACTAGTAGGTCGAACGACCAACTCTTCCTCTAACTTGGCAGCGGGGTCAACTATTAGTTTTCCTTTTTTTTCAGGATCGGTTTTAAGTCGATAGTGAGTGACAATAGCACATTCCTTTGCAAAGCCTTCAGCATTTTTTTCTTCAGCTTCAAACATGCTTTTTGGAACAAAAAGGGGGAAGTATGCATTTACATGTCCTGTATCCTTAAACATCTTGTCCAATGCCTGCTGCATTTTTTCCCAAATGCTATACCCATAGGGCTTAATCACCATGCAGCCACGCACATCCGAATTTTCTGCTAAATCTGCTTTTTTAACTAAGTCATTATACCATTGCGAGTAATCCTCCGTGCGGCTTGTAATCTCTTTTCCCATTAGAAATCGGTCGTATTTTTTTGTAAATTTGATTAATTGGGCAAATATAGAGCAGGAATGGTAGCTTGATGGGTATTCCAAACTAAATTTTGAAGTGGAAATTGGCATAACTACCAAAACAAAAAAGCTGGTTTTCGCACGTTTTTAGAGCTAAACTTGTTTTGTAATTGTACCCAAAGAGGTAAAAGTTTCGTTAGTATTTGAGAAGTTGAACCAAAACAAAAATAGTATGAAATCAAGAATCACTTTCTTAAGCGTCCTGTCAATGATGGTAGCCTTTGCTGCATCAGCTCAGAATGTAGAACAAGATGATATGTATTTCAGATCGAAAGACCGCGCTGTATTAGCAGCAACAAAACCGTTAACATATGCTAATACGCTATCTCGGGCTTCGGAAGTAAATTCACCGATCAACCCTACCGATAGCTACTCAGCAAGAAACGTTAATCCTGAATATATCTCGCAGACGAAGGTGAACCCTTCAGCAACTACACAATCAGGTGGTGTAACGTATTTCATTCCAAATTATACACCAACCTCCGTTAATCAAAACATCTATAATAATCCTGCAAATTGGAATTATTATGGTTCGGGCTTCAGGCCATCTTATTATGGTATGAATTCAATGATGGGCTATGGTATGATGTCTGGATTTGGTAATCCATATTACAATTCATTTTATTCTCCTTATTCCTCCTTTGGATCTCCCTACAGTTACTATGATCCGTTTGGTTATAATAGCTTTGGTTACAACGGGTTTAATAACTTTTATGGATATCCCTATGGTTCAGGATTATCTTTATCTATGGGAATGGGCTTTGGGTATGGTGGCTTTAATAATTATTGGGGCAATTCATTTTACAACAACTTCTGGGGTGGAGGATACAATCCATACTATGGAAACAATGTGATAATTGTTACCGGAGATTCAAATGGCAATAATGTAGTTTATGGAAAACGTTCATCGCGTAGCAATGATCTTAATAATACTGTAACCAGTGGAAATCGTTCGGCAACGGTAAATAACTCTTCGCAGAGCGGAGGGCGGAGTTCAACAAGTGGTCGTGTTGCATCTACCTCAGATAGTAACGTAGGAAGCTATTATCAAAGAGGATGGAGATCAAATCCAGAAACCAATAGGCGATCTGCCTGGAGTAACTCAGGAAGCACCTCAAGCAACACCAGTCCATTCTTTACTAACTCAAATACAACGCGAAGTAATTCAACTACCGATTTCAACAATAACAGTTCACGTTCATGGTCGGGAGGTAACACCAGTAGCAATTTTTCTACAGGAGGAAGTAGAAGCAGTGTTTCAGGAGGAGGCAGTTCATCATCTTCGAGTGGCGGTGCAAGAAGAGGTAGAGATTAAGTGTAGAGAGAAACTCAAAAAATTTAAGGTATGAAAACTTGGGGCAAATGGCTCATAGGATTTACTATGCTCGCACCAATCGCAGCAGGAGCACAAAGTTTTACAGAGACTGCATTGCTTTTTAGCAGAATACAACCTGCCGGAAGTGCACGTATTATGGGTATGGGGGGAGCGCAAACCAGTTTGGGAGGCGATTATAGTTCAGCACTTTCAAACCCTGCTGGACTTGGAATGTTTAACAAATCAGAGTTTTCAATTTCACCTGGCTTTAATTCGGCAACGGCCAACTCAACCTACCTCGGTAACTCTGTTAACGACAAGAAAACAAATTTACATATTCCTGGTTTTGGATTGATCCTTCAAACGGAACAGGATGGGCGAAATGGTTTTTTAACCGGCACGTTTGGGGTAACTTATAGTAGAGTGAATAACTTTAACCAGAACATTAGTTATGAAGGTTTGAACGATGACACTTCAATAATTGATTATTTTATTGACGATGCAAGGGGCCAATCGGCCAACTCGTTTTTAGTTAATGGAAGTAATTTTAATACCCCAACAGGTTTGGCTTATAACAACTATTTGATTGGAGAAAAGACCATCATTGATCCCAACAATAATCCTACTGACTATTTCACAGATGTATTTGGAAAGCCCTATCAAAGCGAAACAATCAAAACAACAGGTGCTCAAAACCAATGGAGTTTTTCTTATGGAGCCAACTTCAATGATAAATTTTTTATTGGAGCAGGAGTTGGTTTTAGTGTATTGCGATATAATGCGCAAAAAACATACTCAGAAGAATTTGGGGAGGATCCACTCTCTAATCTTGTGTTAGACGAGGATCTTAGTATACGTGGTTCAGGTATAAATATTACTGGCGGGTTTATATATAGAGTTATTGAAGCTTTGCAAGTGGGGGTTTCTTATTCATCTCCAACCTTCTATAAGTTTACGGATAGTTATGGAGCAACCATGAACACGTCATGGAACAATTTTGATTATTATGATGACGGCTCCGTAATTTTAAATAATGAAAGCGAGTATACCGATGAAGTTATTTCGGAATACGACTTACGCACACCAAGTAAGTTAAACGTAGGGGCTTCGTTCTTTTTTCAGAAATATGGATTCCTTTCAGCCGATATTCAAGTGGTAAATTATTCAGGAGCCAGATATTCATCTGCCATTTCAGGTATTTCATATGATTCTGATAATGATGATATCAAATCATTATATCAATCAACGATTAATTATAGGGTTGGAGGTGAGTTTAGATATAATAATTACCGCGCACGTGCCGGTTTCTCGTATATGCCTGATCCGTTTCGCTCAGAACAAAATGGGGTGAACAGACAAATTACCTCTGTATCAGGAGGGCTTGGTTTTCGCACTAAGAAATTTTACTTGGATGCCGCGGTCGTTTTTTCCCAGGGCCTGTCGTCATACCGGCCATATCGCGTAAACTCGTCTGTTAGCCCGGTTGTTGATTTAGATAATAAGACAACGTTTGGAATGGTTACCCTTGGGTTTCCTTTTTAAGTGTTTAACCGCAGAGAGCGCAAGAGTTTCGCAGAGTTTTTTTAGATTGATGAATAGTGAAAATTTCACTTTTAGTTTTCTGCATCAATCAGCGATCTACAGGAAAATAAAAAATGACTTTGCGCTTTTCAGCGTTCTTCGCGGTTTATATTTTCAAGTAAATCAGAAAGCTGAAGCGTATTGCCAGACAAGCAAATTTTGGATTGCTTATAAATAGAAATCCGCTGCGAACGCATAAACTCAATTTGATCTTTTAATTCATCAGGATGAGCACCCGCCAGCAAAGGCCGCTCTTCAATCTTTGTTTTTAAAATTCGTTTGGCGATTTCACGTGCTGAAACGTCTAAAAAGATTGTGTCTCCATGTTGATTCATGTAATCCATGTTATCAAAGAACACAGGCGCGCCACCCCCGGTAGCCATTACGAAGTCAGTCGAATGCTCCGTAAGCTGATGAAGCAACTTTTGCTCTGTAGCACGAAATAATTCCTGACCATGTTTTTTAAAAATATCTTTTATCGGCAAACTCATCACTCGCTCAATCTCTTTATCGAGATCAATAAATGGCAATTTTAATTTGCTGGCTAGTTGCCTGCCCAACGTTGTCTTTCCACTTCCGGGCAAACCGATGAGAAAGATTTTCATCTGATTAAACTCAAGATTTCATTGGCTGTAGGAGTATCATTATGATGCCAGTTTCCTAACACCGTTCCATTGTTCCATAAGGCAATACCCGGATTGGAGCGGATAATCGTTTTTAACACAGTGGCATCGGCATAATAATATGGAACAGCCAATTGATGTTCATGACGAAATGTTTCCATCGCTTCAGAACCAGAAGAGGTGAGTACAAAGCAATCCACCTTGCCTTCCAATTGACTTGTTAGTTCTTTAATAGCGGCAATATTCTTTACGGATGCCTTGTTAACATCAAAAATCACAAGTAATAATTTTGAACCTTGAAAGGTGTACTGAGTCATGTCTTCTCCTTCCGGACTGCTGACCGAGTAATCAGTGATCTTAGGTTTAGATTTATCTTCATTTAGGATGTGAGACGAAATATACTTGTAACCATCTGTTTCTAATAGAAACTTTGTGTTGCGCACTTCGTTGCCGTCCTTCTCAAAAATATATTCAATGATGGGTTGTTCAAGCGGAATCATCTGTTGAGGCACATTATTTCCGATGCGGTATGCACGAAAATCAATAAAAGGTAAATGACGAATGGCGTATACGCCTAATGAAAAACAAAGAATGACAGTAGCGATAACAACAGCGTTGCCTTCGCGGGTTCGCAATACTGGCTTATAACTTCTGCGATACCAGAAGAGGTGTAACACAAATACCATTAGTATAATGTCTTTCGTAAATGATTCCCACGGTGTGAGTTTGATGGCATCGCCAAAGCAGCCACAATCCGTTACCTTATTGAAGTATGCAGAGTAAAAAGTGAGGAACGTAAAGAATACCATTAGCGCAAGCATCACCCATGTGGTTAAATTCATGCGCCAGTAAATGAGAATGGCTACGCCCAAAGCAAGCTCAAGAATGATCATAATCATTCCAATCTCGAGCGACCATGCAATGAAGTAATGAAAGAATGAACCAAAGTCCTCGGCAAATACTTCAAAATATTCCTCCATCTTAATTTTAGTGCCGATGGGGTCATTCAATTTTATAAGCCCTGAAAAAATAAACAGGCCGCCTACAAAAAAACGAGAGAATTGGTCGATGGATTTCTTAATCATAGTTGGATACTTGTTTCTTGATACTGGAAACTTGGGGCTATAATCTAGCATCAAGTATCCAGAATCAATTCGTTATTTAAGTTTAATCAAACAAAACACAGAATAATTTATCATGTCCTGATAATTTGCTTTCACGCCTTCGCTGGATAATGTTTTTCCTTTGTTATCTTCAATCTGCTTTACGCGAAGTAATTTCATCAAGATAAGATCAGTCATGGAACTGACACGCATGTCGCGCCAAGCCTCGTCATAATCATGATTTTTATTTTGCAGCAATTCAAATGTTTCGTTAACAGCTTCTGTATAGAGTGGCTTTATTTCAGCAACCGTTAAATCCATTTTTTCTGAATCCTGAAGTTTGAGCTGAATCATGGCAATGAGGCAATAATTAATAATGCCTACAAAGTCATCTTTTATATCATCCTCAACTTTTTGAACACCTTTCTCCTGAATGCTTCTGATTCGTTGTGCTTTAATATAAATCTGATCGGTAATGGAAGGAAGACGCAACACGCGCCAGGCAGTTCCATAATCGTGGGTTTTGCGTTCAAATAAGACTTGGCAAGAGGCGATCACCTCTTTATATTCGTGGGCAGTTTTTTCATTCATAATGGTAGCGCAAAGTAAATTATTTTCACCCAACAAAACACTTTTAATAGCGGGGAAGGTTATTGATTTAACAATCCCCAAAGTGATGGGTATTTTAAATATAACACCCGACAGCTTTTATGATGGCGGGAGATATACAGATGAAAATACTTTTTTGCTTCAGGCCGAGAAAATGATTGCTGAAGGAGCAGATTTCATTGATGTTGGCGGATATTCAACAAGACCTAGAGCAAATGAGATTTCAGAAAAGGAAGAGCTTGACCGAGTTATTCCTGTTGTTAAAGTTTTGTTAAAAGAATTTCCATCAGCCATTATCTCTGTTGACACCTTTCGATCAGCAGTTGCAAAAGCCGCCATTGAATCTGGGGCTTCGTTGATTAATGATATTTCGGCAGGTGAACTGGATGCAGCCATGATTGAAACCGTAGCTGCAATGCAAGCGCCTTACGTGGCTATGCATATGCGAGGTACACCTCAAACCATGACACAATTCACAACCTATGAAAATTTGTTGAAGGAAGTGCTGGAGTATTTTCATCGTAAATTATATCAATTAAAAACAGCCGGAATAAAAGATGTAATTATTGATCCGGGTTTTGGGTTTGCTAAAACCGTAGATCAAAATTTTGAACTTCTTAATCACCTTGAGCGCTTCCATATTTTAGAAAAACCACTTTTGGTTGGACTTTCCAGAAAGTCGATGATTTGGCGCACATTAAAATCAACTTCTGGGGATGCGCTCAATGGAACCACTGTATTAAATACACTTGCCTTAATAAAAGGTGCTTCGATTTTACGTGTACATGATGTAAAAGAAGCAAGAGAAGTTATTCAGTTGATGTCGCACGTTTCGGTCTGAATACCCGAACAGTTTCATTACCTTTGCAACAATGATTTTTGCATTCAAAATAGGGTTTCTGGAGGTTGGTTGGGTCGACTTAATCGACATTAGTTTGGTTGCGGTGTTACTCTATCAAGTGTACAAACTTATTCGTGGAAGCCTTGCAGTAAATATCTTTCTCGGCATTCTTGCTCTTTACCTGATCTATCTGATTGTGCGTGCGGCACAAATGGAATTGTTAGCCACTATACTTGGTCAATTCATGGGAGTAGGAGTGTTGGCCATGATCATTTTGTTTCAACCTGAAATAAGAAAATTTCTATTGCTGATTGGACGTACAACCGAAATTAATCGCGACAGCATCTTTAGAGGTATTACCAATTGGCATCCGGAACCACACGATGACTTTGATGTGCATGAATTAATTGAAGCAGTAAAGTCATTAAAAGCTACCCGCACAGGAGCATTGATTGTTTTTTCGCGCGACATCGAACTAAAATTTTATGCAGAGACGGGGGATCCGATTGATGCTAAAGTGAATAAGCGACTCTTGCTTTCCATTTTTAACAAAAACAGTCCCTTGCATGATGGGGCTATAATCATTTATAAAGGACGCATAAAAGCAGCGCGATGTGTGTTGCCGGTAAGTGAGAATGATCATTTACCACCACACTTTGGGTTGCGCCATCGCTCAGCTATTGGTATGTCTGAAACCACAGACACATTATTGTTGGTTGTCTCAGAAGAAACCGGACGATTGATTCTTTCGCGTAACGGAAAATATATTCGTGGTCTTCGGTTGAAACAAGTGGAACAAAAAATTCTTGAATACCTTCACAATGAAGAGCCCAAGGATTGGGAAACCATTCCTACCGAGGGTGAATTAGAGCCTCACGAAGCAAAAGCAGATTAATCATAACCCGGCATAACTGCATGAAGCACCTCTTAACACTCATCATGCTTTTTTATGTACTCTCTTCATCGGGTCAGTCCATCGAAACGATCATTCAAAAAGGACATGAACTTGCCGTGATTTCTGTGGCGATAAGTCCGGACAGTAATTATGTAGTCACAGGAAGTAGAGACAAGTCAGCTAAATTGTGGGAACTCTCCACCGGACGAGAGGTGAGAAGTTTTCTCGGTCATCAATTCTCAGTAAACAGTCTTGACTTTAGCAGCGATGGTAAATACCTGATCACCGGAAACGGAGATCAAACTGCCAAAGTGTGGGAAGTGGCAACCGGAAAAGAAATACTTTCCATACACCCCGATAAAGAACGCGTGACCGATGTGGTGTTTGATCCGAAAGGAAAATATTTTATTACGGTTGGCTTTGGCCGAAAAGCAATTGTATGGGAATTTCCTTCTAAAAGAAAATTACATGAATTTCCTGCCGATGGATATGCAGGTTCCGGAGGGTCTATCAATTTAGCGATAAGCCCCAATGGCGAATGGTTAGCGATTGGTGAAGACAATAGTGTAGCCAATGTGTATAAAACTTCCGACTGGAAAAAAGCATACACCTTCAATTTCTCAGAGTACTCAAGCTGTGGCGGATGTTTTACGGATGTTGATTTTTCTGTTGACAGTCGTTACTTGTTAAAGACAACGAATCGTGGTGAGGCAGCAAAGTATGATTTAAGAAACGGTCAACTGACAATTCGTTATCGGAAACGTGTGGAGGATTTAAGTTCGGGGAAATTTAGTCGCGATGGCAAGCAGTTGGCAGTCTGCACAAAAAAAGAAGTTTCGATTTATAATGCACAGACAGGCGATTCCATTAAAAGCATTAACCCTGGTATTAAAGCGGAAATTAACCAGGCCGTTTTTACAGCCAATGGTAAGCAGTTGCTGTTGGCGTGTGATAATAATGTAGTGTTGATTTGGGATATCGCTAAAAATAAAAAGGCAGGTGAACTTACCGGATTTTTAAATCAACGTGATAAAGGTGGGTTAACCTACGATCCAAACTCATATTGGGATTCGCACATTGCGAAATACCTACGCGTAAAAAATGATTTGTTATTAAGTCGCGATAACAAGACGTTGCTTAAAGGTAAGTTCGGTTCAAAAGTTAAGAGGTGGGATGTTGCCTCTGGCAAAACTGAAATGGAGTATGTTGGGCACGAGAAGGCTGCTGTATGTTATCAATATACTCGTGATGGAAAAAAATTAGTAACCGGTGGCGGTGATGGAAAAATAATTGTTTGGAATGCGCAAAGTGGAGATACGATATTCACTGTTCGTTCTTATCGGGAACCTGTGTTTTTAGTAAACTTCAATAGTGACGAAACTCAGATTGTAAGCAGCAGTTGGGAAGGCGCCATTAAAATTCATGATGCCACAACAGGAGAGCGTCTTTTCTATTATGAGTCGAAAAACGGTTCAAGTTACAATGTCCGGTTCACTCAAAATGATTTGTACCTCATTACTGCCAACTTGCCTGCAGGTTTGCAGATGATGGAAATAGATACAAAGACAATTGTAAGGGATTTCATTGGCCACACAGAAACAGTTTCGACAATCCAACTTACTCAGGATGGAAAGAAATTCTTGAGTGCGAGCTGGGATGGCACGATGCGTCTATGGGACATTGCTACAGGATTGGCGGATAGAAAATATTCCGGTCATGTGGGTGAAATCTATTCGGCCATCTTTAATAAAGCTGAAAGCACAATTTACAGCGCAGGTTCAGATCGCCTGATCAGGCAGTGGGATACCGCAACCGGTAAAGTGGTTGCAACTTTTGCCGGGCATCAAAGCGAAGTAACAAGTTTGCAACTTACCAATGATGAAAAAATGTTGATCAGTCATAGTGTGGATGGTGTTACTAAGTTTTGGAACCTGACTACCGGCAAGGAATTTTTCGAGCACATTCACTTTGGTGAGAAGGAATGGATGGTGAAAAATCCAGAAGGATATTTTAATGGAACGCAAGACGCACGGCAGTACATTCATTTTGTTGATGGAATGAAAACGTATAGTGTGGATCAGTTCTTTCACGAATTTTATCGCCCAGATTTGTTACCAAAGATTTTTCAAAACAGAGGGGCCAGTGATGGCTATAAAGGCATTCAGGGAAAGTTGAGTTCGTCACCACCGCCCGCTATCCGGGTAGCCACAGTTCCTCAGTCGGACGAGACACAGGCAGAAGTACTCATAAAAATGACCGATATGGGTGGGGGTATTGAAACGGTTAAACTTTTTCACAACGGAAAAAATATTGCCCTTGATAAACAGACGCTAAAGCTTCCATCCCGCAAAGGAGAGAGCACCACCTACCGCCATGTTATAAACCTGATTGGCGGAACCAATACAATTACCGCATCAGCTAGTAATAAAGATAAAATTGAATCCGACCCACAATCTGTGGAAGTAGTTTCTGATCGGGCAGGGAAGACAAGTATATGTTACGTGCTTTCAGTGGGAATCAATGAATATAAAAATCCAAAGATGACGCTGAACTATGCGCGCCCCGATGCCGAGTCGTTTGGTAAAATAGTAGATGAAAAGAGTTCGCTCTTCAAGAATATTGAGTTGCATAGTCTGTATGATGCCGATGCCACGAAAGACAACATTCTTAAAAAATTAGAAGAGCTATCCACGAAAGTGCACCAGGAAGATGTGTTTATCTTTTATTACGCGGGCCATGGTAGCATGGTGGACAATCAATTTTTCTTTATCCCCACTGGAAGCAGCCGACTCTATGATTTATCTTCTTTGCAGAAGGATGCCATTGAAGCTAGTGTACTTCAGGATCGGTTAAAGAACATCAAAGCATTAAAACAATTGATTGTGATGGATGCGTGCCAATCAGGTGGATCGGTTGAGTTGCTCGCTACACGCGGAGCGGCAGAAGAGAAAGCGATTGCCCAACTATCGCGCAGTGCGGGCATTCATGTGATGGCTTCTGCGGGCAGTGAACAGTTTGCTACTGAGTTTGCCGAGTTAGGTCATGGATTGTTTACCTATCTTCTTATCAAAGCGTTGCAAGGTGATGCGGACGGTGCACCGAAAGATGGGAAGGTTACGATCTATGAGTTGAAATCATACCTTGATGATCAAGTGCCTGAGATGACCCAAAAGATGAAAGGCAAGCCACAGTATCCGTATACGTTTTCGCGTGGTCAGGATTTTCCTATTGTGATTGAGAATGACAGATAAGTATAGCAGTAGGCAGAGTTCAGTAGGCAGGATGACATCAACTGCTTGCTGCCTACCGCTAACTGCCTACTTTTTTATTTCCTTTCTATATTTCATAACTTCGTAATATAGTTCAACTAAACAATATTGATGGAAGAGGCGAGTCCGATTAAGTTTTATTTGGCCAGGTATTTTTTTCTTGCGCTTAGTGCGCTTCAAGGGCTGGCCGCCATACTCATGTTTACGCAGTTAGGCACTTCACCTAAAACAAGATTTGTAGCCTTTGCCTTGTTTACAGTCGCCATGATTTTTTTCTCGTTGCACATGTTGATCTCAAAAAGGATCAAACGGGTAGCGCTCAGCAAAAAGAAAATTGAAGTAATCAATCCCACGAAAGTGAAAAGTTACGATTGGGAGGATGTGAAGCGGTTGAAGTTTATTCCCTACTTAAACATGTATAGTCTCAAGCTGAAAGGCAAGAGCAAAATTTATTTTTTGTCAACGCAAAGTACAGCTACGTTGCTGGGGCTCTCTTCGGAAAATTCGGATTTGATACCGAAGAAGGTGAGATGAGAGTGGCTTTTGAGTATTGTTACTCACCTTTTGTCCACTTATCAATTAGTTTATAGGCCATTCTTTTCCCTTTGGCTAAACTCATCTTTTTCGCTAGAGGTGTTTTACGAGCAGCCTTTGTCACGAGCGTTTCATACTCTTCCTGGCTTATAACCACAAATTTTTTCTTATCAATAGTTAGAGTATTCATAATTAAAGATAATAAGATTCAGCAAGATAGTTTATGCCTTATTGACCCTGTCTGGTATAATAGTTAGCCAGCATATCCTGATAGAATTTTTTTGAAGATAGTTTAGTGGCCAATAAATAATATTCTTCGGCTTCACTAGCATAGTAACCAAATTGTGACGTTTCAAGGTAATACCCAGCCATAAGGGCTGCTGAAGGATTAGTAAGATTGCAGGGATATGGATAATCGATCTTTTTTGAGAAAAATTTACTGATGAATACTTCGTTTGAAACTTTTCCATTCTTCTCATCTTCTATTCTGAGTTCAATAATCTTTTCATCTTTAAAATATTTATTAACCTTCTCTGAAGAGATTTGAGTTTCATTAATCTCTGTTTTTATTCTATCAATTAATTTTTTGTCAAAGAAACTTCGAATCTCTAACATGTATTCGTTAACCTCAGAAGGTTTCCATCTTAAGCAAAGATCCTCCGAACTGTAAACAAAATTATTTGTAAACGGAGGATAGATTAGCTCCATATCAGTATTGCAATCATGACACCCCCCTGTGCGATCTAGTCTTCTTTTATTGGCAGTCACAATATTTGTAATTAAAAGAAAATCCAGTCCCATACCATTATCAAACCTTCTTGCTGTAACTCCTCTTTTTTTTCTTTTCCTGGTTTCGGGAACACTTAAAGCAGAGTTTAATGTTGATACCGCAAGGATTGTATCTTTTTTGAATTCAATCGGAAACCCGGTATCATGAACCAAAGCAAGATATCCTCCTTCACTAATTTTAATGGTTTCTTTATCAGAAACCATATCCATACTCTTCAAGATTTTACCATCACTCAATTTGGCATTCTCTGCATAAAGAACCTGAAATGGATAAAGCGTTTGAGCAGATGAACTTCCTGTGATTGTTAGAGTTAATATGATGATTAGAACTCTCATGCTACTTCAACACCCCCAACTCTTTCCCCACTTCAGTAAAGGCTTGAATCGCTTTATCTAAATGATGTTGCTCATGTGCAGCCGAAATTTGTACGCGAATGCGCGCCTTTCCCTTAGCTACCACAGGAAAGAAGAATCCAATCACATAAATTCCTTTCTCAAGCAAGCGCTCAGCAAACTTTTGAGCCAGCGGAGCTTCATATAACATAATCGGTACAATGGGATGAATGCCAGGCTTGATATCAAAACCTGCGGCTGTCATTTTATCACGGAAGTATCTTGTACTCTTCTCCAACTTATCGCGCAACGCGGTAGTTTCCGAAAGCATGTTAAATACTTCGATCGATGCACCCGTAATAGAAGGTGCTAAGGTGTTTGAAAACAAATAAGGTCTTGAACGCTGACGAAGCAATTCAATAATTTCTTTGCGTCCAGACGTAAATCCACCGGATGCTCCGCCCAAAGCCTTACCCAATGTTCCGGTAACAATGTCAACGCGATCCATCACACCACAATATTCAGGCACACCACGACCGGTCTTGCCAATAAAACCTGACGAATGACATTCATCCGTCATCACCAACGCTTCAAACTCATCTGCCAAATCACAAATCTTATCTAACTGCGCAATGGTCCCATCCATAGAGAAAGCACCATCCGTAACAATAATAATCTGATTGGCTCCGGCTTTGCGCGCATCTTCCAATTGCACTTTCAAGTCTGCCATGTCGTTGTGCTTGTATCGATAACGCATGGCTTTGCATAAGCGAACGCCATCGATGATAGAGGCATGATTCAACTCGTCAGAGATAATAGCATCTTTCTCGCCAAGCAAAGGTTCAAACACTCCGCCATTTGCATCAAAGGCTGCGGCATATAGTATAGTGTCCTCTGTGCCCAGAAAATCAGAAATCTTTTTTTCAAGTTCTTTGTGGATATCCTGCGTACCACAGATAAACCGAACAGACGACATTCCAAATCCATGTGTATCTATCGTGCGCTTGGCTGCTTCGATTACTCGTGGGTGCGATGACAAACCGAGATAGTTATTCGCACAAAAGTTTATAACCTCTCTGCCATCTTGTATTTTTATGTCGGCTCCTTGTGGGGTAGTAATAATTCTTTCTTTCTTAAAAAGTCCGGCTTCACGAATGGAGTCAAGTTCTTTTTCTAATACAGGTTTTAGTCTCTTATACATAGCTAGTTCATTTTCGGTTTGGGTCTCATGACAGGTTTTGCAACAGCAGGAGCAGACTTTTGTTTTTCGATCAACTCCTCTTTTAATAAATACTTTCTTCGGGTTGGGTTGATCAGATAAAGTTTTTGTGCCGTAAAACTTGCTTCACTCATGGATTCAAAAAGTGCACGCCACTCTTGCCACTGCGCAGGTTCAGCCAGCTTAAAGGCCGCTGAATCTATTTTCTTTTTGAGCAGATACTCTTCAAAAGTCATAGGCAAAATTATAAAATTTAAGTGTGGCGATGTTCAAACCTCCCAATTACCGATCATAATTATTTAACCTAAAATAGCCCAAATCATTCAATATCTTAACATGTACATTTTAACAATGTGAAATATGAAACTTAAAATGCTTTGCGTAGTCATGCTTTGCTATGCAGCAGGCTATGCGCAGGAAAAAGAAAACATACTGGAGCAACTGAAAAAAGTTGCTGTGGTGGAACAGAAGGTAATGATGCCGATGCGTGATAGTATTCGCCTCGCTACGGACATTTATCGTCCGAAAGGAGATGGCAAGTATCCGGTTATTTTTTCTCGCACACCATACAACTTTAATAGCTATCGCGATGGTGAATTGGTAACACGATCTCTGCAAACTGCATTAGATGTTGTAAACAGAGGATATGTATACGTAGTACAAAATGAACGCGGCCGTTTCTTTAGTGAAGGAGAATGGGATATTTTAGGTACTCCACTCACAGATGGCTATGATGCTTTCGACTGGATGACAAAGCAAAGTTGGAGCAATGGGAAAATTGGCTTGCTAGGTTGCTCGTCTACCGCAGAGTGGCAAATGGCCGTTGCATCGTTGGAGCATCCGGCATTAGCCGCAATGGTTCCTCAGAGTTTTGGTGCAGGAGTAGGCCGTTTAGGTAAATATTACGAACAAGGCAATTGGTATCGGGGCGGTGCCGTACAGATGCTTTTTGCGGCTTGGCTTTATGGCACTCAACATGATGTAGCTAAACCAAATTTGCCAGCCAATGTAAGTCAGCAAGATTTGCAACGCATTCAAAAATTTTATGATATGGCTCCACGTTATCCTAAAGTAGATTGGAAAGAAGGGTTAAGTCATTTGCCCACTCAGGATATTATTAAAGCACAAGATGGTCCCGTAGGTGTTTACGAAAAAATGGTGAGGCGCACACCCAATGATCCCGCCTGGTATGAGGGTGGATTATACCACGACAACATGCCCTTCAATACTCCAAGTTTTTGGTTTGTATCGTGGTACGATGTTTCTTCTAGTCCTAACATTGAGTTATACAATCATGTAAGAAAAAACGCGAAGGATCCAAAAGTGCGCGATAGTCAATACTTGGTTATTGCGCCTACGTTACATTGTGCGTACACACGTGCAACTGAAAATACCATTGTGGGTGAGCGTAGTGTGGGCGATGCGCGGTTAGATTACAATGAATTGGTTTACGGATGGTTCGATCATTGGCTTAAAGGCGAACCGCTAAAAGATATGCCTAAGGTGCGTTACTATACGATGGGGTCAAACAAATGGCAGACCTCAGATGTGTGGCCGCCTGCTAATGCTGTTATGACTTCTTATTATCTTGATAGCAAAGGTCAGGCAAATACATTAAATGGAAATGGAAAACTCGTGACCAAAAAACCATCGAAAGACAATCCGGATTCATTTACATACGATCCGATGAATCCGGTGATATCCTATGGTGGTAATGTATGTTGTACCGGTACCGCTATACAGGGCGGGGCATTCGATCAACAGGAAATGGAAAAGCGAGAAGATATTTTAGTGTACACAACTGAACCTTTGACAGAAGGTGTAGAAGTAAGTGGATTTATTGAATCTACTTTATTTGTTTCGTCCGATGCAAAGGATACTGACTTTACGATTAAGGTGATTGATGTGTACCCAGATGGCAAAGCATATAACTTGGATGAAACCATACAGCGTGTGCGTTACCGCGAAGGCTACGACAAAGAAGTATTTATGGAGCAAGGTAAAGTGTATAAGGTTGAATTAACGCCAATGTCCACCAGTAATTATTTTGAAAAAGGGCATCGTATCCGGATTGAAATATCGAGTAGCAATTTTCCGCGCTTCGATCGCAATCTAAATACAGGTGGGAAAAACTATGATGAGTCGGTAGGAAAAATTGCTCACAATAAAATTCATCATGCTTCTCAATATCCAAGCAGCATCCGACTACCTATTGTAAAAGTGAAGAAGTAATTCGCATCCTTTACATGGAAGTCTCCCGAGAACTCGGGAGACTTTTATATCTTCGCACCGATATTTTTTCGCATGAAGAAAACAAAAGTATTGCTAATTGGAGCCGGAGGGCAATTGGGTTCGGAACTTACACTAGGGCTCAGGAAAATACATGGTCATGACAATGTGGTGGCCTCAGATATAAAAGATGCACAAGGCATTTTAAAAGAAGGTCCCTACGAAAAATTTGATGTGATGCAACGCGATCGGCTTTTTGAGTTGCTTCGCAAACATGAGATCACTCAAATCTATCATCTTGCGGCTTTGCTTTCCGCGACAGGTGAAAAAGATCCACGATGGGCCTGGAAGTTGAATATGGAAAGTTTACTCTTTGTGTTGGAAGCAGCACAAGAACTCAAACTCGATAAAATCTATTGGCCTAGTTCCATTGCTGCATTTGGACCCACAACACCAAAACAAAATACTCCACAGGATACGATTATGGATCCAACTACTGTGTATGGAATCACTAAACTGGCGGGCGAACTTTGGTGCGAATATTATTTCAGAAGATATGGAGTTGATGTGCGGAGTCTCCGGTACCCTGGATTGATCGGGTATAAAACACCACCCGGTGGCGGCACCACCGATTATGCCGTTGATATTTATTTCAAGGCGTTGAAAGAAAAAAAATATGAATCATTTCTTGCTGCGGATACCTATTTACCCATGATGTATATGGATGATGCAGTAAAAGCTACGCTTGATTTAATGGAAGCACCCGCTGAGAAAGTGAAGATTCGTTCAAGCTATAATATTGGGGCCATGAGTTTTTGTCCCGCACAAGTTGCGTCAACGATTAAAAAACATATTCCTGAATTTACGATTACCTACAAACCAGATTTTCGTCAAGCGATTGCTGACTCGTGGCCAAAGTCTATTGATGACTCACCTGCCCGCCAGGATTGGGGTTGGAAGCATCAATTTGGGTTGGAAGAAATGACTGCTGATATTTTAACAAACCTTCAAGCGCATCCGGAGTTACTTCTACTCACATGACAAAGCATTAACTTTTAGCGGACAATTACCCTAATCACCTTACTAATACCAACTGTTGAGATTTTCGCCAGGTAGGTTCCTGAACTTAGTTCAATTTGAAAGGTTGCCTTACGTTTGCGCATGTTATATCTTCCTTTTTCAGTCCCGTTTAAATCGGTTAAAATAAAAGTTAACTCTTCTGTAGGGCTGAAAGTCAATTCAACTGTGAGTTTGCCATCGATAACCGGATTAGGAAATACTCTAACTAGCTTTTCTCCGCTATAATTGACTGCAAGAATATTAAACGTTTCGGTGTAACCATCAAAGTCAACGGTAGTGATCCTATAATAGGATTTGCCAGTAAAAGGAAAGCTGTCCTCATATGAATAATCATGACGTTCATTGGAAGTTCCATGACCTTTAACCTGAGCCAGTTCAGAAAAGCTAAAACCATCTTCCGATCTTTCGATAGAGAAATAATCAAAATTAAGTTCAGTACCAGTAGCCCAATTTAGTATCACTTTATCCGAGGCAGCACGAACATTAAATGAAATTAATGTAACCGGTAATGCACCACATTGAGACGAACACCCTGAACAGGAACAACTAGCTGCGGTGATAACACCACCACCAGAAGTTTGGATCTGACCTCCATTGCCAAGTGCTATAGAACCACCAACACTCAATGTACTTCCTGATCCGGAAACCTGTATTTGCGCGTTATTTCCTCCTGAAACGTTTCCGCCAACAGTAATATCACCCCCTCCTGAAACCTGTATCTGTGCGTTGTTATTCATTACAATATTCCCATGCACAATCAGGGTACCTGTTATCTGCACTTGAAGATTATTATTTACAATTAGATCTCCCCAGATTTCCAATACTCCCGCTGGGCTACCACTATTTACTTGAAGTGTTCCGTTATTATTAAATGTCAAACTTTTTTTGGTACCACCCCCGAAAAGGGCGGCTGATCCTAGTGTGAGCTTTCCGTTTGCATTCACCGTAATCTGAACGCCATTGTTCGCTGAGATATTACCAATTATATTATTCGACCCCGAATTGAGCGATGGATTGGCGCTAAGAGTAACGTTTGTGCCTGTACCACTTGGGACTGCAGCCGGGCTCCAATTGGCAGCTGTATTCCAATTTCCGTTAGTTTGGAAAGTCTGCGCAAAGGCTGCTCCTGTGGCGATGAGGATAAGAAGTGAAAAAATAATGGCTCTCATAAAATGATGTTGAGTGATTCGAAAGGGACATTGCATAAGTCTATCTAATTCGAGTACACATGTAATTTTTATAGCATTTTGTAAACTAAAAAGGTGCAAAATAGATAAAATGCCCACATTTGGTACTAAAAAAATATTAATTCGCATTTTTATTAGTGTAATAAATTACCAGATATGGAATTAAATTGAGACGAATATTCTCAGTTTGGTAAAAATTCAGATACCATTTTGATGAGATTTGACTTGAGGTAGCTTGGGAATGATTTGAATCGATCTTGGGATTAGCTGAGATTTAATCCATTGATTACTAAGATTATCGAAGCTAAAAAATGAACTTGGCTACTGAACGATGAATTTGTTCATGCTTGAATAATCCGGAGATGAAACCCTAATTATATACATTCCCTGGCTGAGTTGAACGGGGAGTTCTGTTAAATTGCTTTTAGTAATGAGCCGTTCAAGGGTTCTTCCAGAAAGATCATACAAAGAAACTTCGAGGGGAAATTGAGGCGTAAAATTTAACTCCAGCGTAAGGTTTTGTCCAGTTGCAATTGGGCTAGGGTAAACAGAGGTGGCACGCAAACCGGTAAACTCTACAAGGTTAACTTGAAACACGGTTTCCTTTCCATCAAGGTCTACTTCTTTCAATCGATAATATGTCTTGCCAATGGTGGGTTTTTCATCAATGGTTTCATAGTTGATTTTAACGGTAGAGTTTCCTTGTGCCTCCACTTTCGCAAGTGTTTTGAAAATGAGACCATCATCTGATTTTTCGACAATAAAGAAATCGGAATTAAGTTCAGATGCAGTTGCCCACGTGATGTATATCTGAGTGACGGTGGCTGTTGCCTTGAAAAACAAAAGTTCAACAGGCAATACACCACCACTACAAAAATTACTACCTCCGCCCTCACTACAACCACCTGCTGTAAAGCTTCCTGGTGGGCCAGTGAGATTACCGTTCATTCCAACTGTAACGGTTCCATCAACATTAATATGTCCACCACCCGATATCGTAACGTTGGCGTTATTTCCGGCTATAAAATCTCCATCCACCTGAACCGAGCCCGTTACTGAAATGGAGGCACCATTATCCATTTGAATATTGCCTTTTATAATTAAAGTCCCGGAAACGTTTAATGACAAATTATTGACAACAATTAAATCGCCCCAGATTATTAAGGTTCCTGTTACTGTAATGGAAGATCCATTCCCGCCCGTAAAGTTTTTGGGGATACCGGAAGCCCCCACATTCAAAATCCCAGTTGAGTTGATGGTTAGCCCATCTGAATTTCCAAAAGTTATGTTGCCAACGGTGTAGGTTGAGCCATTATTTATTAAAGCGGCTCTATTATTGGCAAAAGTAATATCCTCTGTTATGTCATCCCCAATATTACTGCCGAGCCAATTGCCGGCTGTTTCCCAATTTCCGGTGGTGTTAAATACGGCTTGGCCAACCACCACTTGGGTTGCACAAAATACTATCAGAAAACAGCAAAAAGACGATTTCATGATTAGTGATTTTAAGCTCGTTTTTTAGGAACGGGTTTATAAATATAGAATTTATACGCTGAAATGCTAATAAGGTGAGCTTTCAAGTTTGATCCCTTGCTTGTATTTGTTAGAAAAACCCATGGTATTGGCTAATTTGCTCCATATTTCACATGCCAGATGAAAAACTTAACTGTAGTATTCAAGCCCATTTGCACCATAACTATCAGTCGTCCTCAAGCTTTAAATGCGCTTAATCAGGAAACGCTTGCTGAACTAAAGACGGTTATTAGCGAGTGTATAAATCGCTCTGACATCAAAGGAATTATTATTACGGGATCAGGAGAGAAGGCATTTGTAGCGGGTGCGGACATCAAAGAGCTTACACAACTTTCCAAGGATGCAGCATTTGCACTTGCCCAAAGTGGGCAACAAATTTTTAAGATGATTGAAGATTGCCCTAAGCCCGTGATAGCTGCTGTCAATGGGTTTGCGCTCGGGGGCGGATGTGAGTTTGCGATGGCTTGCCACATCAGGCTTGCCTCTGAAAATGCAAAGTTTGGATTGCCGGAAGTTAATCTGGGAATTCTTCCCGGCTACGGAGGTACACAGCGATTAGCACAACTGGTAGGAAGGGGCAAAGCATTGGAACTTGCCATGACGGGCGATATGATCAGTGCACAAGAAGCAAAAGAAATGGGATTGGTAAATCATGTAACATCAACTCAAGCAGAGTTACTGGAGTTGGCGGATAAAATCATCACTAAGATTTTAAAGAAAGGGCCATTAGCGATTGCTGCTGTCATTAAAAGTGTTAATACAGGTTATCAGTTTGCGAACGAAGGATATCGCACCGAATCTGAAAATTTTGCAGCTCTCACTACTACGAAGGATTTTACGGAAGGCACCTCGGCATTTATAGAGAAAAGAAATCCAAACTTTAAAGGCGAGTGAGTAAACTCAAACAACTCGCTGGCGAAACAGTATTGTATGGAATGGGAAGCATGCTTCCCCGCGTGCTCAATTTTTTTCTGGTCATCCTTCACACAAAAAGCATGTTTAGCCAGGCAGAGTATGGTGACATCACCAAACTCTATGCGTGGGTGGGCGTAATTAATATCATTTACATGTTTGGTATGGAAACGGCTTTCTTCCGTTTTGCCACCAAACCAAATGCTGATGCAAAGCGAATCTTCAATCTCGCACAAACCAGCGTGCTGTTAACAAGTATTACCCTCACCCTTATTTTTATTGCTTTCGCCAATCCTATTGGTTCTTCCCTTCAAATCTCAAATCCAAAATTTATAACCTGGCTTGCGCTTACTATGTTGATCGATGCTGCAGTTGCTATTCCGTTTGCGCGTCTGCGATTAGAGAAAAAGGCATTGGTGTTTGCCTCTGCAAAAGTGATTAATGTATTGATCTTGATTGGTCTTAATTACTATTTCTTAAAACTTAATTATAATCCGGAAGTTGGTATTGGCTATGTGTTTATGGCAAACCTGATGGCTAATTCTATTTTTATTTTGTTCTTCCTTAAAACACTCCTTTCATGGCGCCCGGCTTGGGACAAATCAATTTCGCCAGAAATGCTTCGGTATGCTTATCCGGTAATGATTACGGGAGTGGCTGGTATGATTAACGAAATGTTTTCGCGCACCATGCTCGATTGGTGGCTTCCTGAAAATTACTACAAGGAGCTGACGAGCAAAGAGGCCGGAGGAGTTTTTGGAGCGTGTTATAAGTTTGCGGTATTCATGAATCTAGGGATTCAGGCCTTTCGCTACGCAGCCGAGCCTTTCTTTTTCTCCAACGCAAATGATAAAAAATCACCAGAACTTTTCGCAAAGATTAATCACTACTTTATAATCACCTGCTGCCTTGTGCTGTTGGGTGTTAGTATAAACATTGATCTTCTTAAACATCTTATAGGTGAAGAGTTTTGGGGCGGCCTTTCCATTGTGCCTGTTCTGCTACTCGCTTATTTATTTTTGGGCATCTATTATAACCTAAGCATTTGGTTTAAACTCACCGATAAAACGCATTATGGAACGGTTATTACAGTATTAGGGGCGGCAATAACGATAGGTGGTAATTTTTTACTAATTCCTATCTATGGATTTATGGGCAGCGCCTTGGCAGCTTTACTTTGTTATGCAACAATGGCTGGCGTTTGTTATTGGTTAGGTCAGCGAAATTATCCGATTCCTTATACCGTTACCCGCGATATGGGGTATGTTGTATTCACGTATTCAATTTTGCTTCTTGTCAATCGTGTGCAAATCAACAGTCAATGGCTTGCATCAGGTTTTCATGCAGGAGTTATCCTTCTTTTCTTAGGGTTTGTTTATCTGGTTGAACGGAAAAACTTTACCGAGTCTATCCGTTAGAATTTGTAGTTTTACTTCACACAAATTCTTGACCTGATGAATATTATTATTCCAATGGCCGGCATTGGCAAACGCCTCCGTCCGCATACATTAACAACTGCCAAACCATTACTTCCTATTGCTGGCAAACCGATTGTTCATCGGTTGGTAGAAGATATTGCTCGCGTGTGTCCCGAAAAGATAGAAAACATTGGTTTTATTGTTAACCCCAAGTTTGGAAAGTCGGTGGAAGAAGATTTGAAAGCTGTAGCAAAAGCCGTGGGTGCCGAGGGAAAAATTTATTATCAGGAAGAAGCCAAAGGAATTTCTCACGCGTTGTTGTTTGCCAAAGAATTATTTCAGGGGAATGTGATTGTTGCTTTTGCGGATACGTTGTTTCGGGCCAACTTTACGATGGACACAAAACGCGATGGTACCATTTGGGTGCAAAAGGTTGAGAATCCTTCTCAATTTGGTGTGGTGAAGCTAAACGCTAAAGGTGAGATAAGTGAGCTAGTTGAAAAGCCAGCAACATTTGTTTCTGATCTTGCCATTATAGGCATCTACTTTTTTAAACATGGCGAAAAGTTGCGTGAAGAAATGCAGTACCTTATCGATAATGACATAAAAGAAAAAGGCGAGTATCAGTTAACTACCGCGCTCGAGAACATGAAAAAGAAGGGCGCTATGTTTGTGCCTGGCGAAGTGCAGGAATGGCTGGACTGTGGAAACAAAGACAACATGATTCAAACCAATCAACGTTACCTTGAATTCATAAAAGACCAAAAATTGATCTCCACGAAAGCGAAAATTATCAATAGTGTTATTCTGCCACCTGTTTTTTTGGATGATGATGTAATTATAGAGAACTCGGTTATTGGTCCTCATGTTTCGATTGGAGCAGGCACAAAAGTCCATGATTGCCGAATCTCAAATTCAATTATTCAAAAGAACAGCACCCTCCGCGAAGCAACCTTAAAAAACAGTCTTTTAGGAAATTTCGTTAATTTTGAAGGAAAATCTGCCGATATTGATTTGGGAGATTTCAGTACGATTTGAACCCCGGCCGTTGACAAATAGAAAATTCCATTCATACATCTTTATTGCCTTCATTCCTGTGCTGATGGCGGCTACTCCTGCGTTTTCGCAAAAGCGCAAAGCTGCACCGGATGCAAAAAGTAGTGATGGCCGTTTGCGCGAAGCAGAATTCTTTTTTACAGAAGCTGAGAAATATTTTATCCTGGAAGATTATGCAAAAGCCTTAGTCTACTTCCAACGTGTTGCCGAATTAAATCCAACCAATGCAACCGTTCATTATAAGATTGCTGAAATTCTTGCCAAAGGAACTAAGGACGAGGATATGCAAAAGGCAAGTCAAAGTATAGAAGTAGCATTGAAGTATGAAAAGAAGAATAAGTATTTCTATTTGTTGGCATCAAATATTTATGCAAGCCTGGGCGATTTTGAGAAAGCGACAGATGCATTAGAAACCATGATGAAGGAAGTGAAGGGAACAGACGAATACTTGTTCGAACTAGCGGCTCTATATCTCTATGACAAAAAAGAAGATGCTGCTTTGAAAATTTATAATCGTGCAGAAGACATCATGGGCGTAAACGAAGTTTCATCATTACAAAAGCAACGCATTTATTTGGACCGCGGGAAAGTTGCCGAAGCCATTGCTGAGGGTGAAAAATTACTTCAGGCATTTCCTGATGAGGAGAAATATGCCCTTGGCTTTGCCGAAACACTTGCTGGCAACGGCCAGCGCAGTAAGGCTATTCAGTTAGTTGAAAATTTTATTGGTGATCATCCTGAGGCGGGAAATTCAAAAATGATTTTGGCTGGCCTTTATAAAGACGAAGGTCAGGAGGAGAAATCGCGAAATTATGTGCTTCAGGTTTTTGACGACCCTCAGGTTGATATCAGCAGCAAAGTATTAATGATGAGCACGTACAACACTACGCTTTCACAAAACAGAACCAGGAAAATAAGTGATCCTGGGTTGGAAAAATTTGTTTTAGGTCTCTTTGAAAAATTAGAATCAAATTATCCGAACGAGTCAAATGTACACTTGGTTGGCGGAGATTTGTACATGACTTTGGAAAAGGATGAAGAGGCTAAACGTGAGTATCTTAAAACAGTCAGAAGTGGTACGGCAAGTTTCGAAGCATGGCAAAACCTTTTGTATTTAGAAACACAATCCGATCAAATTGATAGCTTAATAGCTCACTCAGAAGAAGCGCTTGAAATGTTTCCCAATCAAGCTATGATCTATTACTTCAATGGGTTTGGTCATTTGCGCAAACGTCATTACAAAGAAGCTGCCTATTCATTAGAACAATCGAAAAGACTTTCAGCAACCAATCCAACTTTTATAAGTGAATTAAACGGGATGTTGGGCGATTGTTACAATGGTTCAAAGGAATATGCAAAATCAGATCAGGCTTATGAAGAGGCCCTGAAGTTTAATCCCAACAATGATTTAGTTCTGAATAACTATAGTTACTACCTCTCACTTCGAAAAGAAAATCTTGAAAAGGCCGAGAAGATGTCAGCTCTGCTGGTGAAAAACTTTCCAGACAATGCCAGTTATTTAGACACCCATGCCTGGGTTTTATATGCGCGCGAAAAATACAAAGAGGCAAAAAAAGTAATTGAAAAAGCAATACTAAATGGCCAGGCAACCGCCACTCATTTTGAACACTATGGTGATATTCTTTTTCAGTTAGGTGATATTGATAATGCAGTAAAGCAATGGCAAAAGGCAAAGCAACGCGATGGAGGCAATGCTAGCTTGGATAAAAAAATTAATAGTCGAAAACTTAACTAAAATTAAGCCTGTGATTCTATTTCGAAAGTACTCTGTTCAGAAAGTAGCCTTCCATCTTCTGATTCTTGCAGGCTTATTATTAGTTCAATCCTGTGCACGTAAAGTTGTTCCGGTGTTGCCTAATGCCCCCACCTCATTGAATATTGAGGAAATTGATTTCGGGTATCTTCATGGAAAGGCACGGATGGTATTTAGAGATGAAAAAAAAGAGCGCGATGTAAAAGCAACTATTCGCATCCGTAAGGATAGTGTAATCTGGATGAACTTCTCGGTAATTGGGGTGCAGGGAGGAAAAGCATTAATCAATAAAGATTCTATTACTATTGTAAGCACGGTGGATAAGGAATACTTCGTTTTTGATTATGTGGAACTTTCCAGAAGATTTAATTTCAAAATTGATTACTCGGTATTGGAAGCGGCCATGTTAGGTAATCCAATACGAGCTAAACAACTTAGCGATCAGATAGCACTTGAGGGTGAGTTTGAGAAACTTGTTCAATCGGAAGGATCAATTACCATTAAAAACCTGATTAACCCGGTGCTTAAAAAAATAGAACATGTAGAGTTGGTGGAGGCAAATACCAGCAATACATTAAAATTGGATTACTCAAACTTTCAGCCGCTTGGCGATAAAAATTTTCCGTATAACGGAATAGTAAGTGTTTTCTATAAAACAACTGCGGGCATTATTAGTAACACCATTACTTTTGAGTATAATAAAGTTGAAGTAGGTGATAAGGAATTGAAATTCCCTTTCAATATTCCGAAGCGATATGACCGCAGGTAAATCATATTTATTCTTCTCCTTCTTTTTTCTAATCTCATTTCTTGCCTACCCGCAGAAAAGCAAAACTCAATTACAAAAGGAGAAGCAACAAAATCTTGAGAAGATAAAGGAGACTGAAAAAATTCTTGCCGAAACCGGAGCAAAGAAGGAAAACTCCATGGGCGAGTTGGTGGCCATTAACCAGCGCATTCTTCAGCAAGAGTCTCTTATGAAATCGATCAAAAGTGAAATCTCTTTGTTGGATTATGATATTAGTGAAAACAACCAGCTTATTGATGCGCTTGAGCGCGATGTAAAAAAATTGAAAGAAGAGTATTCGGCCATGTTGCTGGCCGCGCAAAAGGCGAGTGGCAAAGTGGATAAGCTAACTTTTCTTTTCTCAGCTCAGTCGTTTGATCAATTAATGATGCGGCTTAAATACATGGAGCAATATGGTCAGGCCCGTCAGGATCAGGCCGAGGCCATTGCTAAAGTGCAGGAGATCCTAAAAGAACAAGTGCGCGTAACCGAAGTGAAGCGAGGTGAAAAGAACAATTTATTGAATGATGAGATTAAGGAAAACAATAAACTCACTACTTTAAAAGTAAAGCAGCGCACTATTGTGCGTTCGTTGGAGAAACAGGAAAAACAACTCCGAAAGGATATTGAAACTACGCGCAAAGCTGTGGCTGAGCTGGATAACCTGATTGCCAAAATTATTAAAGAAGAATTAGAGCGCGCTGAACGCGAAGCGCGAGCGAATAAAACGAGTACGCGTGAAGCGAGTGTAGCCTTGTCAGCATCCTTTGCGGATAATAAAAATAAATTTCCATGGCCCGTATCCGGTTTTGTTTCGCAAAAGTTTGGAAGGCAAAACCACCCGGTGTTAAAGGGCATCGTTATCCAGAACGATGGTGTAAATATTCAAACCAAGCAAGGCGAGGAAGTACATTCAATTTTTAATGGAGAGGTTAGCCGAGTAGCTTTTACCCCAGGCATTGGCAATACCGTTATAATCAAACATGGAGATTTCTTTACAGTATATACTGGCCTGAAAGAAATTGCAGTTAAGCAAGGCCAACGTGTAACTACCAATCAGGGAATAGGTAATGTACTTTCTAATAGTGAGGGTATTTCGGAGCTTCGGTTTCAGATTCGCAAAAATTTTGATGCCCTTGATCCACAGGAGTGGTTAAGAAACTAGGTTGAACGGTAAAAACCTTTAATCTGGCTTATTTTCGAACTAAACAAAATGGCATTCGTTATTCATTTTATTATAATTCTTTATCTTTACAGTCTTAAATTTTTCTATTATGAGCGCAATACTTTTGATTGGTATGCCCGGAATGGGCGAGTGGGTGGTAATCGGTTTGTTCGTTCTGGTCTTCTTTGGAGCTAAGAAAATACCTGAGTTTGCAAAAGGTCTTGGCAAAGGCTTTCGCGAATTTAAGGATGCTGTTAAAGACGTAAAGGCTGAAGTAGACGAAGCTGGAAAGACAGTTCCTAAGATTGACGATAAGTAAGCATTGAGTACGGATTCGAACGTAAAAGACTTACAGCACGATCTTTTTAACGGAACCCTTTCATGTGTTGATCGGGTTTCCGCTTTTCTAGCCAACATCTATACCAAAAAACACCTCAATGTATTTTTGAGTGTGTATGGGCAAGAAGCACTTGCCCGGGCTGCTGAGATTGATTCAAAAATTAAAAACAAGAAAGCAGGAAAACTGGCGGGCTTAGTAATAGGCTTAAAGGATGTGCTTTGTTATCACGACCATCCGCTGCAAGCGGGCAGCAAAATTCTGGATGGTTTCATTTCCCAATTTAACGCCACTGCCGTTCAACGTTTGCTCGATGAAGATGCAATAATAATCGGCCGTCAAAATTGCGATGAGTTTGCCATGGGTTCATCCAATGAGAACTCTGCCTTTGGCTCCGTGCTCAATGATATTGATAACACCCGTGTTCCAGGCGGATCGTCAGGCGGTTCGGCTGTTGCCGTAATGGCCGATTTGTGTGATGTTTCGATTGGATCAGATACCGGAGGATCAGTTCGTCAACCTGCAGCTTTTTGTGGTATTCTTGGATTAAAGCCTACGTACTCGCGCATTTCGCGCTATGGTTTAATTGCGTACGGTTCATCTTTTGATTGCATCGGAATCTTTGGAAAAAAAATAGAACAGATTGCATTGGTACTGGAGGTGATGGCGGGTGCCGATGAGTTTGATAGCACGGTTTCGCGTAAGCCGGTTCCATCATACACTTCTGAGCTTACGGCAGATCCAAACAAAAAATATAAAATAGCATACGTCAAGGAAACTGTAGATTCAGAAGTGTTGCAGCCTGAAATCAAAACCTTGATGCTTGAAAAAATACAGCAACTTAAAGATGCGGGTCATGTTGTTGAACCGATTGATTTTCCACTGAGCGAATACATTTTACCTACGTACTATATTTTGGCTACAGCCGAAGCAAGTTCAAACTTATCGCGATATGATGGGGTGCGTTATGGATATAGAAGTAAACAGGTAACAGATCTGGAGTCGCTATACAAGAAAACACGCAGCGAAGGATTTGGTAAAGAAGTGCAACGAAGAATTTTGTTAGGAACGTTTGTGTTAACTGCCAGCTATTACGATGCGTATTATACCAAAGCGCAGAAAGTAAGAAGACTCATCCGCGAAAAAACAAAGGCAATTTTTTCCGACTACGATTTTATTTTATCGCCCACAACACCCACCACAGCTTTTAAACTTGGATCTCATACAAGTAATCCACTAGAAATGTACTTGGCGGATTTATTTTCCGTTCAGGCAAATGTAGCCGGTGTGCCTGCTATTTCGGTGCCTTGTGGCTTCGATAATGAAGGGTTACCCATTGGTCTTCAAGTAACGGCCGATGATTTTGAGGAAAGCAAACTCTTTCAGTTCTCGCAGGTAATTCGGAACTTAGCGTATTAATTGGCTCCGTAGGATTCTTAAAAGAATAAAATGAAGTATTGTGTAGTTGTTATATTTTCTCTTTTCGTTTCTACGCTCGCATTGGCGCAAGAAGATCCTTTGCCGGATACGTTGGCGCTTCCTGTGGAGTTGGAGGATCTTGCCATAGAAGATTCAACTAGTTTAGAGTTGGTAGCCTTGCCCTCTAACCTAGAATATATTCCAGGTAATGATACTCCCGAATTGTTAGCCGATCGGCTCAGTTGCATACAACAAAAGATTCCGCTTACTTATAATAATACTGTGCATGGTTTCATTGACTACTTCACCGTTCGCAATCGAGACTACACACGCATGATGCAACGCAGAAAGGATATTTTCTTTCCTGTGTTTGAAGAATATTTAAAGCAATACAATCTTCCGGATGAACTGAAATACTTATCGATTATTGAATCTGGGTTAAATCCTCGGGCAGTGTCAAGGGCTCGCGCAGTTGGCTTGTGGCAATTTATGTCGGGCACGGGAAGATATTTTGATTTGAAAACAGATTGGTATGTGGATGATCGTATGGATCCGGATAAATCAACGGATGCAGCATGCAGGTACTTAGCACAACTGTACAGAATGTTTGGTAATTGGGAATTAGCCTTAGCAGCATATAACTCCGGGCCAGGCACTGTTCGGAAAGCGGTTCGCAGGTCAGGGTATAAGAAGTCTTTCTGGGAAGTTTATCCCCATCTTCCGCGCGAAACGCGCGCCTATGTTCCACAATTCATTGCCATTATTTATGCCTTGAATTATACCGAACAACATAATTTGGTGGAGACTGCCCGTGAAGTCGTGCCTCCTTATGATACACTTGCAGTTAATAAGTTTTTACATTTTGAAACACTGGCAAAGTTGACAGGAACATGTTTAGAGGATTTACAAAAACTAAATCCATCGGTACTCAGAAATGTACTTCCTGCCAATGGAAGACTTTCTGTTATAAAAATTCCAACACACGCAAAGCTTATGCTTGACTTAAATAGAGCCAGTATTCTTGACTCTGCATCCAAAGTAGGACGGAAAGAAAACGAACAATACGCCTCTAACTCATCGGCAAATACCTATGGTCGCGAAATGGTAAGTTATAAAGTTGTATCGGGGGATGTGTTGGGTTCAATTGCCATTCGGCATGGTGTACGCATAGAAGACATCAAGAGCTGGAATAATTTACCAAACAATACAATTCGTGCAGGGCAGCGACTTACAATTTGGCCTAATCAAAACAGGGCGGTTGCCTCAAGTTCAACCGTGGCTACAAAAGAAACTATCCTGTTATCTCCTGATACAAAAACCTATATTGTTCAACCGGGAGATACCCTGTGGGATATTTCCAAGAAGGTGCCAGGACTTACGGTTGAAAAAATCAAAACGCTAAATAACTTGAAAAGCAATACCCTGCAACCCGGTCAAAAACTAATTGTAGGTTAGTGCTGTTCTATCAGTGACTATTCACATCAATCGGAATTATAACAGGTGATCATTATCTTACTCATCTCATGAAATACATTTCTGTACTTTTTATCTCCCTATTAATAATTTCTTCTTCTTGTTCGGATAAGAAAAGTCTACCGCAAGCAACCGGTAGAACAGGAGATATTTTCTTGATTATGGATTCGTTGCAATGGAAAGGACCGTTAGGTAAGGTATTGGATTCATTGTTCAGTGCAGAGATGCAGGGACTTCCCAGAAAGGAATCAATTTTTCATATGCGGTGGATTGATCCGCGCAAGCTCAACTACGTGCTTAAGCAACGCAGAAATTTGATTTATGCAGTTACTCTGGATCAACGATCCGTAGGGGCTAATCAGATAAGGAGAACATTTACACCTGAGTCACTCGCAAAAATTAAAGACGATCCAAATTTGTTTAGTCAAAATCTACAGGATCTTTTTGCCAGAAATCAAGAAGTGCTTTTTCTATTTGGCAACACAGAACAGGACCTTGTTAAAAAAATAAGAACCTATGGCACCAAGTTGGTTGATCATTTTGACACTCGCGAGCGTGAGCGCTTAACAGAGGGTTTATTCAAATCGAAACAATCGAAAGGAATTACGGATATCCTGAGGAAAAAATTTGATTGCGAAATGAAAGTCCCTTTTGGATATCAGTTGGTGGCTAATGATTCTAATTTCTTTTGGCTAAGACAGATTAATCCCTATGATGATAAAGACATTTTCATTACCCGAAAAAAATATACTTCACCCGATCAGTTTAAGCGCGATAGTTTAATTGCGTGGCGCGATAAAATTTGTCGTTACAATATTTTTGAAGATCCTGAACGGATAGAAACGTACTTAACAACAGAAACTTCAATTCCATATAAACCGGTTCTTACAAAGGAGACTACATTCAATGGAAAATTTGCTGTTGAGATGCGCGGGCTCTGGCGTACAAATAATTTAACGATGGGCGGCCCATTTGTTTCTTATGCACTTGTGGATGAACCGCTGGGAGTGCTTTATTATATCGAAGGCTTTACCTTTAGCCCGAGCAAAGACCAACGCGAAATCATTCGCGAACTGGAAACCATCATTCATACATTCAAGACCAGTAGCGAGCTGGCTCCTGTTAAGCAATAGATGAGTGGATTGTGAAAAGGTCAGTTAATAATTTCTAACCGGAATATGCAATTCCTATTTCTTAGGAGTGTAAATTGCCTATTCATACTTTTCAAATTGTAGCTATGTCAATTAAAATCCGAAAACAAGACGCGTTAAACTATCATACCCAAGGTCAGCCTGGAAAACTGGAAGTAGTACCCACTAAAATGTTAAGTACACAGCTTGATTTAGCATTGGCTTATTCTCCAGGTGTTGCTGAACCTTGTAAAGAGATTGCAGCTAATAAAGATGATGTGTATAAATATACTGCAAAAGGAAACTTAGTTGCGGTAATTTCAAATGGCACAGCTGTGTTGGGGCTGGGTAACATTGGGCCGGAGGCATCAAAACCTGTAATGGAGGGTAAAGCTGTGTTGTTTAAGAAATATGCTGGCATTGATAGTTTTGATATTGAAATTGATGAAGAAGATCCAGATGAATTTATAAAAATTGTCAAATCACTAGAGCCAACGTTTGGCGGAATTAACCTGGAGGACATCAAAGCACCGGAATGTTTTAAGATTGAAACCGTGCTTCGGGAGAAGATGAATATTCCGATCATGCATGACGATCAGCATGGTACGGCCATTATTTCAAGTGCTGCATTACTGAATGCACTTGAAATTATCGGAAAGAAAATTCAAGATATTGTTTTGGTAGTGAACGGGGCAGGAGCTGCTGCTGTATCGTGTACTAAATTGTACTTCGCACTGGGATTGAAGAAAGAGAATCTGATCATGTGCGATAGCAAAGGCGTGATCACTAAAAAGCGCGAAGGCCTTGATGAAAGCAAAAAAGAATTTGCAACAGATAGAAAGATAACAACCCTTCAGGAAGCCCTGAAAGGGGCTGATGTATTTGTGGGACTTTCGATTGCCGACATCCTAAAACCAGAAGATGTTTTAGCGATGGCCAAAGACCCAATTGTTTTCGCCTTAGCGAATCCCAATCCTGAAATTGATTATGATCTAGCCAAAAAAACCCGGCCTGATTTAATCATGGGAACAGGCCGGTCGGATCATCCTAACCAGGTTAATAATGTATTGGGCTTCCCATACATTTTCAGAGGTGCATTGGATGTGCGCGCTACAGAAATAAACGAAGAGATGAAACTCGCGGCTGTGCATGCGTTGGCTAATCTTGCTAAAGAACCTGTTCCGGATATTGTGTTTCAGGCATATGGAATTGATCGCATTCAGTTTGGGCGAGAGTATTTAATTCCAAAACCACTGGATCCACGACTTATCACAACGGTGTCACCGGCTGTGGCTAAAGCCGCTATGGATTCGGGCATGGCGCGATTGCCCATTACCGATTGGGGAAAGTATCACCAGGAATTATTGAAGCGTGTTGGTATTGATCCTAAACTTACTTCGCGCATTATTGATTTGGCTAAGAAAAAACCAAAGCATATTGTATTCGCGGAGGCAGATCATCCAAAAATTTTAAAGGCTGCCCAAATCCTTCAAGACGAAAAAATCGCTTATCCGATTTTGTTGGGTAACAGGCAGGATATTGAGCGTCTCATTCAGGAGCATGGTCTTGATATCAGCGAATGTAAAATTATTGATCCGCGGGAGGAGCAAGAGCGATCTGAAAAATATGCCCAGGCATATCATGCCAAGCGTTCGCGCAAAGGCATTACCATGAAAGATGCGCATCGACAGATGCGCGATCGCAATGCGTTTGGAGCGATGATGGTAGAGTTTGGAGAGGCAGATGCGTTAGTATCGGGTCTTACCAAAGACTATCCTAAAACAATTCTGCCCTCGTTACAGATCATAGGCATGGCCGAAGGGGTGAATCGTGTAGCGGGTATGTATATTATCATGAACAAAAAAGGGACGTTCTTTTTTGCCGATTGTACAGTAAACGTTGACCCGAATGTAGATGAACTTGTTGAGATTATCGGATTGGCTGCCCGCGGTGTAAAATTCTTTGATGTGGAGCCACGCGTAGCTGTGCTGTCATACTCAAACTTTGGTTCAAGCAAAGGAGCTGTGCCTGAAAAAACAATGAAGGCGGTAAAACTGGCAAAAGCAAAATATCCTGAATTGATTTTGGATGGAGATATACAAGCGAACGTAGCGTTTGATACAGATATTCAACGTGAGATATATCCGTTTAGCGCGTTGGCGAAAGAGGGAGCAAACACATTAATTTTTCCAAACCTTACTGCAGGAAACATAGCCTACAAGTTGCTGATTGAAATTGGCGGAGCGGAAGCGATTGGACCTATCTTATTAGGAATGAAAAAACCAGTGCATGTGCTTCAGTTAGGAAGTTCCATTCGTGATATTGTGAACATGGCTGCGATTGCAGTTGTGGATGCCCAGTTGCACGAAATGGATGGGCATTTGTAATTCACTTCAACCCATTCCCCTCTCCAGAGGAGAGGGGAAGACCATTCTAGTTAATTCATTCCACCAATTTTGCACGCATTGCCTCAAGACGTTTTTTTCTTGCTACATGCCAGCTTCTGTGTTCCCACCTGCTTAGGTACATCGTAATTGCAAAGAGCACAATGATTAAGAAAAGAACGCCTGGTGATTTATTCTCTGCCACAGCGTTTAAGAATAACAGAGTTCCGATAATTACAGCATTGATTAGCATGCTATAAGAAAGTTGCGCCTGATAGGTTGCATTTGAAATGGCATGATCCAGATCACCCAGCATAGTGCGGTCAAATCGATTTTCGTTTTTTAAACGCTGTCTTCGTCTGAAATAAACGTAAACGGCTGCGGCAAGCATAAGAAAGGCCATGGAGGCAGTAAACACATTTGCGTGAGATCCTAAAACAGTTAATCCTATCAGGAATCCTCCGGACAACACGTTCACTGTAATCGACATGATTTCAATCTTGCTTACCAAGGTACTGCTGGCGTGCTTCTTTTCTTCAATGTTTTGATGAAGACGTTTTTCATCAATCGCATATACATGCTCTTTGCTTTGTTCGTCCCAAATCCTTTTCATTTCTTCAAATTTCATAGTGCGACATTTTTTTTGATTGATCAATCAGATACTTTTTGATACGATGGATCTTGACGGCAACATTGCTTTCAGAAATACCAAGCATATCGGCCATATCTTTGTAACTAAAATCATCCAGGAGCAAAAGACATAACGACCGATCGATTTCATTGAGTTGACCGATTTCATCATAGAGCCAATCGATCCGTTCATTTTGTGGTTTGATTTCTGCCAATACCCGCATCTCACCCAGACCTTGCGTAGCATGTTTTTGCTCGTTGCTTTTCCAGCGCAAGGCTGTATTAAGCGCAATGCGATAAAGCCAGGTGGTTACGGCCGATTCATTTCGGAAATGAGGTATCGAACGCCAAACTTGTAACGATATTTCCTGAAAGAGATCGTCCCGATCATCCGCGGTAAGCGCATAAGCCCGCGCTATCTTAAACAGCAAGCCCGCGTGACTGTCAATCCATTGTTTAAAAATGTTTCGCTGCTTGCTATCCTTCATTCAATTGCCTTTACCCCATTAGTACATGAAACAATCATTTCCTTACGAGAATTGAAAAATTAATTGTATAAATGAGGAAAGCTAACGGTTAACACAGTGCTGAGCTCTTTCCTTCATTACAAATGGCCGATGTTAGCGAGTTGTTGTTTTTTGCTTGTCATTTACATATTCCAAAATGTCACCTGGTTGGCAGTCTAATGCTTTACAAATAGCGTCTAATGTGCTAAAGCGTATTGCTTTCGCCTTTCCTGTCTTTAAGATAGAAAGGTTAGATAATGTCAGTTCAACTCTTTCAGAAAGTTCATTCAGAGAAATTTTCCGCTTGGCCATCATCACGTCTAGGTTTACAATAATTGGCATAGCTTAAATAGTTAAGTCATTTTCAGATTTCATATCGATGGCATTTTGCAAGAGTGTTTCAAATATTGCCGCAGCGGTGGCAAATACGATAGAAATAAAAGTAGTTACGATACAAATGGCAAGAAAACCTGCGGGGTCGTCTTCTTTATTGTGAAATAGTCTTATGTATAGTCCTCCTAACACAATTAAAATACTTACTACAATTGCACAATATTTTATACTACTTAAAGCCTTAACAGAGTTTGAGGAGAAAACTTTATTTTGCCCGATGTATCCAAGTAATTTGAATGCGTTGTACAGTGCAACAAAAAAAGTGATTGATGCTGTGTAGCCATATAAGATGAACGGGTCAAAGTAAATGCTGAACAAGTCTAAGTTTTCGGCTCTTCCCTCGGTTAAGGGAAACCATAGCAAAATAGTAAGTGCCACAATGCCAATCAGCACAATGACAGCCTGAAGAAATACTATTGAGATTCTTTTCATACGAATTAGTTTATGCTGTAAACATAATAAATAATTATTGATAAACAATAAAAATATGTTGTTTATACAAATGATCCTTTTTTTACCCTTAACCGTCAGATAGTTTGTTTCGTAACAAAGACAGGCTAATTAGGGAATATTTTGTGGTGATTGTAGGCTGGGTGTTAGTGAAATCTATTATGAGCAATTCTTAACTCATTTGATACGCGTTGAATGAAGGTGTTTTATCTTCCACTGTTTTTTTTCTTTAACCAGAACTACTGTTTCCAGCCATTGCATTGTTGTCTGTTTCCCATCTCTGGTTATGGAAGACTGAAGACGATAATTAACCCATGCCGTAGTTTTTTCTATAGTGGTATTAATGAAATCAAAACTATTGGTACGTTTAAAATCTGATGACGGATTCAATGTAATTGCTTTCAGGATAAGTGTATCTATGTTCCACACCTGGCCATATTCGTATAGGGCTAAATCGGCTGTACAAGAAGCTTTGAGGCTGACGGAATCGCGGTTGGATAAAGCGTCAAATAATTTGATGACCGTTTGTTGCACAGCCTGCTGACTGGGTGTTAATTCCCTCTGTGCATATAATTTAACTGTCAATACAGTTGCAGTCAATAATAATATTATTTTTCTCATTTCATGATTTGAATGCTAGCTTCCCGTGATTGTCGGTTTTTGTGCGGAACAGAAGACATCAACAATAAGTATTACTATAAAGTTAACGAAAGAGAACATCATGCACGGAGGAAAGAAGGATGATTAAACCAGCACTGCCTTATGCTTTTGCGGTGCGCCCAAAATCTGAGAGATTCCTTTGCTAACGGAAAGAAGGGGTTGCAGATCGATGTGAACTGGCAATTGAAATGTTTTGGTAAGGCGCTCTTTAATTCCTTTTAGTTTTGCATTGCCACCGGTTACATAAATCCCTGAACGATAAATGTCAGAGGCTAATTCGGGTGGACAAACTTCCAATGATTGACGAATGCATTCTTCAATTTTTTGAAAAGGTTTTTCCAACACGAAAGTTAATTCAGATTGACTTACTTTTCTGCTTACCGGAATCCCTTCCATTAAGTCTTTTCCTTTCGCGATAAAAAATTCTTCTTTGCTGGCAATCGAAGACAGAACACACCCAATCTCTTTCTTCACATGTTCGGCTGTCTTAAGCCCAACCGAAAAGTTGTAGGTTCTTCTAAAGTAATCCTGAATTTCTTCGTCCAACGTATCACCCGCGGTGCGCGTTGATTGGAAAGCGGCAATTCCCGATAAGGAAATGATTACTACCTCAGTAATTCCACCACCGATATCCACTACTAATTTTCCTTCCGGTTCCTGAATGTTTAATCCGAGTCCTAAGGCTGCCGCCAGGGGCTCATGAACAAGAAAAGTATTTCGTGAAGAGAATTGATCTAATGCATCGCGCAATGCACGCTTCTCAACCGGAGTTGTATCATACGGTACACCCGAGATAAGGTAATTAAATCCTTTAGGGAACAACGAAGGCTTTTGAATTTTGCTAACCATTTCCTTAAGCATCTTCTTGGCTGATTCACCATCTGAAATCACACCACCCTTTAATGGTTTAATGGGCTTTAGATTCGAATGCATCTTCTCCAGCATGCTGTAGGCCTGATCGCCCACAGCCTCAACCTTGTTGTTAAGTTCGTTAACTACCATATAGGATGGTTGAGAAAATAAAAGTGCAGATTGATCGGTCAATAAAGTGTTATTATTTCCCAGATCAATGGCCAGATTTTTTGTGGAGGCGAATCGAAACATAATACAAAGGTACTTTGATCTTTTAAGGTATTTATGAAACGTAACCAAAAAAAGGTCTAGAGTTGAATTGAGTTATCCCCTTGTTTCCCTGCCCAAATCCTCGTAAACTGCATTCATTTTTTAACCTTTTATGATCGCATATCTTAAAGGCAAGCTCGTTCACAAAGAGCCAACATTTATTATCCTCGATGTGAACGGAATTGGCTACCAGGTGAGCATTTCGCTCAATACATTTTCTGAAATTAAAGATCGCGAGGACTTGAAACTCGTGACGTACATGCATGTGCGCGAAGATGCCCAGATTTTATATGGATTTGTAAATGAAACCGAAAAGCAAATGTTTCAACACTTGATTTCTGTAAATGGAGTAGGACCCAACACAGCATTAGTAGTGCTCTCTTACCTTCCGCCAAATGAGCTTCGGTCGGCCATTGTGCGCGAAGATGCAGCAGCGCTTCAGGCCGTTAAGGGAATAGGAGGCAAAACAGCACAGCGGGTGATTCTTGAGTTGAAAGATAAGTTGCGGAAAGACCCGATAGAAGAGGGGCCGGGAAAACCCGGATTAGTACACAATACCATGCGCCATGAGGCGTTAACAGCCTTAATGACGCTCGGTATTACGAAATCAGCAGCCGAAAAAAGCGTTGATTCCGTCCTGAAGTTGTCAGGAAATACCATTAGTTTAGAAGACCTGGTAAAGCAAGCATTAAAAAACGCCTGAACCACGATTGATTGTAGCTACCCGGAAGATTCAGTTCATCCTCGGACTGGGCATTTGTCTCGCACTATGCTGGTCTGCTCCTATGGCTTACGGCCAACAGCAGAATAGTGCCGATACTTTACGGTTAGAGCCACTCAATCCATATCGTCCTTTTTTTAGAACCCGCGATCGGTATGGCGATCCATTTTCCAACTTCACAACCTTCTCGCCACTTTTTCTTAAGAACCCCAAGAGTTTCAATACCGAAATTGAAATTGATACAGGCAGGAATTACAACATTCTTGAAAAAGCAGGTTCACTAAATTATCGGCCCCCTTCCTCCATGTCGTTTGAAGAATTCAAACGGCAACAAGATCAAATTCTTAAACGAAGCTATTGGCAATCAAAAAGCCGGGCGCTAGATGGCGAGAGTGCGGTTAGTAGTCGCAACCTGATTCCGAAAATTTATGTGAGCCCGGTGCTCGATCGGATTTTTGGCGGAAGTTATGTTGAATTGATTCCGCGAGGTTTCGTGAACCTCGACTTTGGGGCTCAGTTCCAAAAAATAGAAAATCCTTCCATCCCCATTCGTCAACAGCGAAATGGTGGATTTGAATTCGACCAGCAAATAAATTTAAGTGTTGTAGGTAAGGTGGGTGAAAAACTTTCCGTCACTACCAACTTCGATAACAACAACTCCTTCGACTTTCAAAATAATATGAAGGTAGAATACACCGGTTTTAAAGAAGACATTCTTAAAAAATTGGAGATTGGAAACGTGAGTTTGCCATTAAACAATAGTTTGATTACGGGCTCGCAAAATTTATTTGGAGTAAAAGCGCAAATGCAATTTGGTAAACTATTTGTAACGGCTTTGGCAACCACACAACGGGGCAAGCAATCATCCATTAAAGTACAAGGTAGCACCAACGGTGCCGCGCAAGGAAGGCCTTTTGAAATTGTTGGATCGAACTACGATGACAACCGCCACTTCTTTTTAGGTCAATTCTTCCGCGATAATTTTGAAAGCTGGTTAGGCACGCTTCCACAGATTACATCAGGGGTTAACATTACACGAGTGGAGGTGTATTTACTAAATCGGCAAAACGATACACAAACCACACGCAATGTGGTAGGCCTTATGGATTTGGGTGAGGCAGGTAAACGATACAGGAAGGATCCCATCATTGGCTCAACAGCTCCGGCAAGTTATCCCACTGCTAATAATGCCAATGATTTGTTTACTAAACTAGGTGCTATCTCTGCAGAATCAGATGGCATTAATCAGGCTCTAGAAGGACTGGGTTTAGTAAATGGTACAGACTTCGAAAAAATAAACAGTGCCCGAAAATTAGCAGTCAGTGAATATACATTTAACAAAGAACTTGGCTATTTAACCTTGCAACGGAAGTTACAAAACGATGAAGTGTTGGCTGTTGCTTTTGAATATACATACAACGGTCGCGTGTATAAAGTGGGAGAGCTTTCGGAAGATTATGGTAATAAACCCGAGAGTGAAGTTGCATTTCTAAAATTACTACGACCACGTAAAATCAGCATAAAAGATTCGCAAGGAACAATTATCCCTACCTGGAATCTGATGATGAAAAACATTTACAACCTGAACGTAACCCAGCTTACACGTGATGGTTTTCAATTGCGTGTAATCTATCGGGATGACCGCACAGGTATTGATAATCCGCAATTGCAGGAAGGAGACTATGCCCGTACCCAACAGTTAATTCAAGTCTTTGGTTTGGATCGATTGAATCCCTACAACGATCCTCAACCCGATGGGAACTTTGACTTTGTTGAAAAAGTGACGGTGAATACCGAGACCGGTGCAATTATTTTTCCATACCTGCACCCATTCGACAATGCGTTGCGAAATCTCTTTGAAAAAGAAACCAACGTTGCTTTACGGGATCAATTAATTAACAAGTACGTCTATGATACATTGTATCGAACAACAAAAGCAGAGGCCGAACTCTTTGCAACAAAAAATAAATTCTATTTAACGGGTTCCTTTAAAGCAGGCTCAGGAAAGGAAATTATTATTCAAGGGTTTAATATTTCACCTAACTCCGTAAAGGTGTATGCAGGAGGTTCACCCTTGCGGGAAGGTACGGACTATACCGTTGATTATACCTTCGGAAAAGTTACCATCCTTAATGAAGGGATTTTAAGTTCGGGAAAAGATCTGGACATCACGTATGAACAACAAGATCCGTTTGCCTTTCAAACCCGTTCTTTGATAGGTACCCGATTCGATTACAAACTCAGTGAGGATATAAACATTGGATCTACGGTTTTATATTACAATGAGCGTCCACTTATCAGTCGTAATTTGATAGGTAGCGAGCCTGCTCGCAACTTGCAGTACGGAGTGGATTTTAACATGCGAAAAAATTCACGGATGTTAACCAAGTTGGTTGATTACTTGCCGTTTTTACAAACCAAAGAACAGTCAACCGTAACTCTTAATGCGGAGTTTGCTCAACTTCTACCGGGTACATCTAACATTGTAGATGGTGATGGCACTTCCTTTATTGATGATTTTGAAAACACGGCCACACCTTATAGTTTATTAAGTCCGCAAGCATGGAAACTTGCTGCAACTCCAAAAGAATTTGACGAGGCACTTGGCGCACCAGACGATGTGCGGGCAGGATACAGGCGCGCGAAGATCGCGTGGTATCAGGTAGATAATGTTTTCTATCGATCGGGTGGCCGGTTTAAGCCCACCAATATTGATGAAAAGGATTTGGAAAATCATTACGTGCGGCCAATCCCCCCCAAGGAGATTTTTCCCTTTTTTGATGTACAGGTGGGTAATTTTTTTGAACCTATTTTTGACATTGCTTATTACCCATCGGAACGAGGTCCATATAATTATAACAGCAGCAATTTAAACTCACAAGGCTTCCTTAACAATCCAAAAGATAATTGGGGCGGTATTACAACTGCTATCCGCACTGAGGTTGACTTTGATAAAGCCAATGTAGAGTACATTGAATTTTGGTTGTTGGATCCATTTATTAATAATGAAAAGGGTAGAATCAACGATGGAATTAATCCACCTGCATCCAACATAACAGGTGGAACCGTTGTTTTCCAATTAGGCAGTATCTCTGAAGATGTGATACGCGATGGGAAGCATGCCTTTGAAAATGGACTCCCCACAGATGGAGATCTTTCGCCTATCAATGTTACTGAGAATGAATGGGGGTATGTTACCAATAAGCAATACCTGAACAATGCATTTGATAATAACCCAGCGGGTAGACCCTTTCAGGATGTAGGGTTGGATGGAGCCAATAATGCCATTGAAGCAAATAAGTTTTCAGACTTTTTAAGCGCTATCACAAATCCCACACTGCGCCAACAAATCTCCAGAGATCCATCGGCTGATGATTTTAAGTATTTTTTAGGTGCTGAGTTGGATGCGAAAGATGCTAAGATTTTAGAGCGCTATAAAAACTTTAATGGGCAGGAAAACAATACCCCAGTTCTTACCAGCTCCGATTTAGTGCCACAATCAAGTTCTACAATTCCAGACAATGAAGATTTAAATCAAGACAACACATTAAGCGACTTGGAGGAATATTATTCTTACAGTATTGATTTACGCCCCAGCACGTTAAAAGTAGGTAATAAGTTTATTGTGGATGCTGTAACATCACAGGATAACCCAGACGCAACCTGGTACTTGTTTCGTATTCCGGTAAGACAATTTGATGAACAGGTAGGAAATTTAGAGGGTTTCAAATCAATTCGCTATGCGCGGATGTATTTGACAGGCTTTGATAAACCGGTAGTGTTGCGCATGGCAAAGTTCAGAACGGTTGGTAATCGGTGGAGGAGATATACGGGGAACCTGGAAGAGTCGCGGTTTGGAGAGAAGATTGAACCCAACTTAGATAATTTTGCCGTATCGGTTGTGAACATTGAAGAAAACGCCCAGGAAAATACTTTAAAGCCAGGTTACATTGAACCTCTTAGACGAGATCGTGATAACACATCATCGGTGCAACGTAGGTTAAATGAACAGTCGGTGCAAATGTGCGTGACTGATCTTCCGGATGGTGATGCGCGTTCTATTTATAAAAATGTTACCATGGATTTTTTCAATTATGGTCGCATTAAAATGTTTATAAGCGCTCATAGCAGTACAGCCAATAAACCAATTCAAGATAATGAGCTGGTTGCTTTCTTAAGGTTAGGGACCGACTTTGATGAAAACTATTACGAGATTGAGCTTCCCTTAAAAATAACCCCCGGAGGTGTGCGAAGCATAGAGACGGTCTGGCCAGAGGATAATCAAATTGATCTCGATCTGAATGACCTTTATGCCTTGAAAGCAACGCGAGATCGGGAAGGGTATAACTTAGGAATTCTATATCCTCAAGCAGGACCACAACAAGTGGGCAAACATGGTATTCGTATTTTAGGAAGGCCCGATCTTAGTCAGGTAAAGATGATGATGATTGGGGTACGCAATCCAAAGAGTAGTGATGCAAAAATGTTTGATGTCTGCATTTGGGCGAACGAGCTTCGGCTGACTGATTTTGATCGCACGGCAGGTTGGGCAACAAATGTGGTTCTCAATACTAAGCTTGCTGATCTGGGAACAGTTACGGGTTCTGTTCGTCACATTAGTTTTGGATATGGTGGAGTGCAGTCTAAAATTTCGGAGCGTGCACGGGGCGAAACTACTTCGTATGACGTATCGGCTAATCTGAATGTGGACAAACTTCTTCCGCAATGGACGGGTTTAAAAATCCCGATGTTTATCAGTTATGAGAATACAACGATCAATCCCAACTTTGACCCGGCCAACCCGGACTTGCGGCTGGAGGCCGCGTTGAAATCATTCAACACAGATGGAGAACGCGAAGCTTATCGAAAGTTAATTCAGGATCAATCGGTGAGGCGGAGTTTGAATTTCACCAACGTAAGAAAAGTAAAAACCAAAAAGGAAGCTGTTCCTCATTTGTATGATATCGAGAATTTTTCGTTCACGTATGCTTACAGTGAAGCAACTCAAACTAATTTCAATTTGCAGGAAAACACCAGGCGAAATTATAAAGGAGCTGTGGTGTGGCAGTATGCCCCTACATTTAAAGGCTTTGAGCCTTTTAAAGAAGTGAAATTTTTATCATCTCCTTTTTTGCAATTGATTAAAGATTTCAATTTCAATCCAATGCCATCAAATCTTTCGGTGCGAGGTGAGTTAGATCGTTCTTTTAGTAAGATCGTTTATCGCAATTCGAACTCAGATGCCAGTAGCTCCATCCCTAACTTTCAAAAGTTTTTTGTATTCAATCGGTTTTATAATGTGCGTTGGAGTTTGACAAAATCACTAACACTCGATTACTCATCGCGCGTAAACGCTATTATTGATGAACCAAATGGCGACCTGGATAATAAGGATTCGCTGGATGTTGTAATAAAAAATCTGAAAAATTTTGGTCGCACGAAAAATTTCGATCAGAACATTACCGCCAACTATACTCTTCCGTTTGAGAAATTACCGCTTACCAATTGGTTGGGTGCCGAGTATCGCTATAACGTTGGCTACAACTGGCGCGCGGGACCATTGGAAAAAGATGAAAGTTTAAAACTTGGCAATATTATTCAGAATACCCAGGAGCAAGCGCTTACCGGGCGTATTGATATGATTAAACTGTATAACAAAGTTGGTTATTTAAAAACTATAAACACACCGAAGCGACCTGCACCACAGACTGCTCAAAATAAACCAACTCAACCTGATACAGTTCGAAGGCCACCGGATTTGAAATTAATTAAGGGTGTTTTACGCCTCATTATGTCGCTGCGAAATATTACGGGAACCTATACAATCAATCAGGGAACAATATTACCTGGGTTTACTCCTGATCCGTATTTGTTTGGATTGGATAAAGGGTGGGGGGCACCGGGTTGGGGGTTTGTGTTAGGTCAGCAAAAATCAGATTTTCAAGTTGAAGCTGGAGCAAAAGGATGGTTATCAACGAGTAAAAAGTTAACCACACCGTATACTCAAAATCAAATGAGGGATCTTGGGCTTCGGGCTTCGCTGGAACCCTCTAATGATCTTAAAGTTCAGTTGGATATTAAAAAGACTTCCACTACTTCTTTTCAGGAAATATATCGAATTGATTCTACTGGTACATTCTATGAATCCCTGAGCCCTAGCCGGGTGGGTTCTTATAAAATTTCAACGCTGACGATAAACACCGCGTTTAAAAATAATGAGAGTCTAAACTCAAGCGTGTTTAAGCAGTTTGAAGAAAATATCATTGCACTACAAGATCGATTTACCAGATTAACGGGAAATGGGTATGAAAAAAAATCACAGGATGTATTGATACCTGCGTTTATTGCAGCCTATACAGGTAAATCAGCAGAAACAGTAAATCTTTCACCATTCCCACAAATTCCAATTCCAAACTGGCGATTGGATTATTCGGGGCTTAGCAAAATCGAGGCCTTGAAAGATTTATTTCAGTCCATTACAATCAACCATGCGTATAATTCCTCCTATTCAGTTGTAAATTATTCAAACTCACTTGAGTATAATGATGTAGGTATTAATAATCCCATTGAAGATTACAACAATGGTCAATTTGCGTCAAAAACAAATTCAAGTGGCGAGTTAATCCCTGTCTATGTAATCAGTCAAGTGATGATAAGCGAACAGTTTGCACCATTGGTGGGCATAAATTTTAGAACGAGAAAGAAACTTAATTTCAGATTTGAATATAAGACCAAGCGTGACCTGGCATTAAATATTTCGAATTCGCAAATCACTGAATTGAATAGCAAAGACTGGTCTGTCGATTTAGGCTATACAAAAAATAATATGAAGTTACCGTTTAAGAGTCAGGGACGCGTGATTACACTTAAGAACGATATTACTTTTCAGTTGAATATGAGCGTTACCAACAACCGCACCATTCAACGAAAAATTGAAGAGGTGAATACAGTCACCAATGGAAATATAAACTTTCAGTTACGACCCAATGTGAGCTACCTGGTTAATCAGAAATTGCGTGTGCAAGCCTATGTAGAGCGGAGTGTAAATGAGCCATTAGTAACCAATTCATTCCGCAGGTCAACTACCCGGGGCGGTGTGAAGATCTTGTTCAATCTGGCGCAGAATTAGAAAAGTAGGCAGCACCTGTAACTCAGGACTAATGACTTAAGCCTATTGACTCATAATTAAACTAAATTATTAACATCCCTCTACTTTCCTTATTTTTGGGGCAACTTATTAAGTATTATTATGAGCATTCCTGCAGGACTTAAGTACACCAAAGACCACGAGTGGATTAAAATTGAAGGCGACCAGGCAACGATCGGTATTACCGATTTCGCTCAAGGCGAATTAGGTGATATTGTTTATGTTGACATCTCGTCCGTTGGCCAAACCATCAAACAACACGATGTTTTTGGTACGGTGGAGGCAGTAAAAACTGTTTCTGATTTATTTATGCCTATCAGTGGCACCGTTTCAGAGTTTAACAAAGGTCTAGAATCTGGTCCTGAAAAGGTGAACAGCGATCCTTACGGGGATGGTTGGATGGTAAAAGTTAAAATATCCAATCCCGCAGAAGCGGATGGTTTGCTTAGCGCAGATCAATACAAGGAACTTATTGGCAAGTAAATAGTTTATAATAAATAGTCCTTAGTACATAGTCTTTAGTATTGAGTAAAATTACTTTGACTAAACTGGATACTCAGGACTAAATATTCAAGACTACAAACTGAAGAATGATAGAGTTACCTGTTATATCAGCCCCGGAACCTAAAAAACGTAAACCTGATTGGCTGCGCGTAAAATTGCCTATTGGCCCCGAGTACGCCAAGGTGCGCAAGCTGGTGGATGAACATAAGCTTCATACAATCTGTGAAAGTGGTAATTGCCCTAACATGGGCGAATGCTGGGGAGCGGGCACAGCCACGTTTATGATTTTAGGAAATGTGTGCACCCGCAGTTGCACGTTTTGTGCCGTTGCCACGGGAAGGCCACCCGAATATGATACCGATGAACCCACTCGCGTTGCAGAAGCAATCAAATTGATGGGCGTAAAACATGCTGTAATCACTTCAGTTAATCGCGATGAGTTAAAGGATCGGGGGGCAGAGGTTTGGTACCAAACGGTGGTTCAAACAAAAGCATTAAGCCCTGAAACAACTATTGAAACTTTAATTCCTGATACAAAAGGAAATTGGGAAGCATTATACCACATGATTGAAGGTGGGCAAGAAGTGGTATCGCACAACATGGAAACTGTAGGACGATTATACAGAATGGTTCGGCCGCAAGCCCGGTATGAGCGCAGTCTTGAACAGATTAAGAGAACCCGTGAAGCAGGTAAAAGAACCAAGTCAGGGATTATGTTAGGAGTGGGTGAAACTCAGGAAGAAGTTTTCAAAGCAATGGATGATCTGGCTGAAAATGGATTAATGATTCTTACGCTGGGTCAATATCTGCAACCCACTAAAATGCATTTGGAAGTAGCAGAGTTTATCCACCCGGATACATTCGCGATGTATAAAGAAGAAGGCTTAAAGCGGGGTTTAAAATATGTAGAATCCGGGCCGTTGGTGCGCTCCAGCTACCATGCCGAGCGTCATGTGAATGTTCCTTTTTGATTTTGATACAATAAAAGAAAGCCACTGATTCACAGATTATACCAAGTGAATCAGCGGCTTCATCATTTTACTTCTTATCTACAACCAACCTATTCTCACGGTTAGCGATTTCCCAGGCCACATGAAATACGTTCTTTGTGCGAAGGGCTAATAGATCGAATTCAATTTTATCAACTTCATCGCTGGGGCGGTGATAATCTTCGTGCACACCATCAAAATAAAAAATGATTGGAATATTTTTCTTGGCGAAGTTCCAATGATCAGAGCGATAATAAATTCTGTCAGGATGATCCTCAGCGTTGTATAAATAATCAAAAGCTAAGTTTGAATAGGTCTTGTTTGTCGCCTCACTCAACGTATGCAGTTCACTGGAAAGTCTGTCTGAACCTATCACGTATACATATGGAGCACTGTCTTTGTGCGCAGGATCTCTGCGGCCAATCATGTCTATATTCAGGTCAACCACGGTTTTGTCTAATGGAAAGATGGGATGTTCTGAATAATACGCAGAACCAAGCAATCCTTTTTCTTCACCGGTAACAGTCATAAACAAGATACTTCTACGCGGACCTTTTCCCTCTTTCTTTGCTTGCACAAATGCCTTGGCAATGGCCAATACTCCTACTGTTCCGGAGCCATCATCATCAGCACCATTATTAATTTTATCACCTTCGCCACGGGTTGAGATACCGATGTGATCGTAGTGAGCTGTGACAACCACTACTTCATCTTTTTTATCGGTGCCTTCCAAAAATCCAAGAATGTTTTCGGAGCGCACTTCAGAAACGGTTTGAGCAATTGAGTAAGCAACAGATGCGGGTTTTACTTTGCTAACTTTTTTATCGGCAGCAGCTTTATTCAATTTATCGTAGGTAGTATTAAAGAATTTCCCAGCTGCTTCTGCTGTCACAACGATAGCACCGGAAATGTTTCCACTTTCAGGTTTTTCTAAACTAAGGCCGCCACCCATAAATCTTCTGGCCATCGAGGATAGCCGCGTAAACTCTTCTTTTTTCTCAACGGCACCAAAAATGATTTTAGCTCCTTTCTTACGCAGATTTGTAAGTACTGGATTATTCCTTAAAGAAGCATTTGCTTCCCACAACACCAATACTGCTTTTCCATTTACGTCCAATTTTTCAAGCTCCGCATCGGAGCCTTTTCCCGCAAAGACTAAGGGTAGAGTCATTTCACCGGCCGTTTGACCGGAACCTAAAAAAATAAATTCGTCTGCTGTTAATTCTGTCGTTCCGGCCTTCAATGAAACCACAGGGGCAGAGGTTGTAAACAATGGAACGGGTTGATAATAACTTCCTGACACCGGACCTTTCAGTCCAAGATCTTCAAAATAGGCAGCGATAAATGCGGCTGCCATTTTCTGGCCACGCTTACCAGTCTCGCGACCTTCCATAGCATCGGAAGCAATAATGGATAAGTTTTCTTTCAAATCGTCTTGAGTGATGGTGGCTGCATATTTCACTGCATCTGGGTTTTGTTGTGCAAAACTGATGGAACAAAGAAAGAGCGCATGAATAAGGGTAATAATTCTCTTCATATAGTTAGTAGATAGTTCTTGGTTTGCAAGATGTAAAAAATTATTAAACCGATTGGGTAAGAATATTTAAAAGGTAAAGCTGGTTACGAGCCCGGACTTTGTTTTGATTGGGATAGGTGATGTGATAATACGTATTCCCCCGTAAAAAATCAGCCAGAAAGCGGAGTGCCATAATGTATGTCATCATTTTCCCCGCAAAGGGCACTGCATTTATTTCAGCAGTACTCATCCTTCCTTTCATTTCGGATAAGTAGCCAGAGAGTATAGCATCATAGATGCTTTTGCGAAATTCAATTTTTGAGACATCCTCTTCCTCTTCGCTAACCGGGCTTACACACGTGCGAACCAGGTCTCCTAAGTCATAAATGAAATAACCCGGCATAAGCGTATCTAAATCAATCACGCATACTGCTTTTTGGGTGATTTTATCGAACAGGATATTGTTAATCTTAGTGTCGTTGTGTGTAATGCGTTCTTTTAATGAACCGCTATTAATCAAGTCGTTATATTCTTTAACTAGGTATTGAAAATTTTTAGCCGCTTCAATTTCCTCTTTTACCTGTGCTTTTACTTCAGCGGAAGCATCAGCTAATTCAGTTTCAAATTGCTGGTAGCGCCACGCGAGATCGTGAAAACGATGAAGGGTTGGTTTAAATAACTCACACCTTACTCCATCAAGATTTCGGGTGAGTCTGGCAAACCCTTTAGCGGCTTCATATGCCTCGGTCTCTGTAGTCACAAAATCAATTGTGTTTGTATTTTCTATAAGTGGATACAAGCGCCACGGAAACCCATCATGATCATACACAAGTTCGTTACCCATTTTATCGGGCAGAGCCGTTATGAATAAGTAGGCAGGCGAATGAATGGAAAGATACTGAGCTGCAATACGATTATTGGTGGCGATAATTTCAGGCTCCGTGAAAATAGTTTTATTAACCCGTTGCAGAATAAACGCTTTGGTATCAGTAAGCAAAAAAGTTTGGTGAATGTGGCCTGAGCCAATCGGCTCGTATTGTGCTGAACGGGATAACCCAAAGGAATCAAGAACAGTGGAGGGGATGCTCACATTTATTTTTTTGGGATTCACCAAAGATTAGAAGGGTACACACCTTGTGTTACCAGGTTTTTTATCTTTTGCGAAACTTCTTCTTTGTCTTCTTTATAGGTAACACCAAACCAGGTTTTCCCACCGGGAAGAATATGAACTTTTCCAAGCCCTCTTGTGATCAGTTCGCTTACCATCAATGCGATGTAAAATTCTGCACTCGTATTACTACGATTCTTTTCCACAAATTCTACAAACATTTTTTCAGTCAGATCAAAAGCACCTGGTTGAAAGCCCCAGCAGTTCATTGAAACCTGAACGTTTTCACTCAACTCTTCATCGCCTTCTTTCCATTTCGAAATTATTTTGTTGCCTTCGCGCAAAATGGTAGTATGCTCTTTCATACTTTTCAAAAAACCGTCAGCATCGGGTGTAGCCACACCGCGTGATACACTTCCGTGTGCGGACATTACGTTCTTCAACGTGTACCCAACCATGGCATGATGATCGGCAGGAGCCGTTTTAAAGAAGTGGATTAAAGATTCAAATGCCTCTTTACCATAAAAATCATCGGCATTGATTACTGCAAATGGGCCATCTATAATCTCTTTACCACACAACATGGCATGCGTAGTGCCCCAGGGTTTTTTTCTTTCGACAGGCTGAAATTCGGTGGGCACATATTTATCCAACGACTGAACAATAAAATGAACTTCTGCCTTGCCTTGAAGCTTTGGGAGAAAAATTTCTTTTACCGTTTCTTTTATCTCTTCGCGTACAATGAACACAACTTGATTAAAGCCTGCACGAAGTGCATCAAATAGCGAGTAGTCCATAATGGTTTCGCCATTAGGCCCAAAGCCATCAATTTGTTTGATTCCGCCATATCGGCTACCCATGCCGGCTGCCATTACCAGTAAAGAAATTTTTTGGTTCGTTTTCAATTTGTTTGAATTAATTAAAAGATGGTAATTACCTGTTGTTTCTAACTCTGCAAAAATAGAAGTTTACTATTGAAAGCCTAAATCTCTACCCATGACCCAAACCAAACCCTCCAGTTATTTAATGTCCATCACCATCATTGGAATCCTGTTTTTCATTTTTGGTTTTGCCACGTGGATCAACGGTACACTTATCCCATACTTAAAAATTGCCTGCGAATTAGAAACAGATTTTCAATCGTATCTGGTGGCAACTGCCTTCTTCATTGCATATACGGTCATGGCGATTCCTTCTTCTTACGTTTTACAAAAAACGGGCTACAAAAAAGGAATGTCATTGGGTCTTTTCATAATGGCTATCGGAGCAATAATTTTTGTTCCTGCAGCGAACACACGCAACTTCGATCTGTTTCTGGTAGGTCTTTTTATTATCGGAACCGGACTTGCGATTTTACAAACCGCTTCGAATCCGTATGCTACAATCTTAGGACCTATTGAAAGCGCAGCAACACGCATCAGCATTATGGGTATTTGTAATAAAGTGGCCGGTATTATTGCCGGTTTAGTTTTCGGATATATTGCTTTAAACGATGTGGATGCTCTTGAGGCAAGCTTAAAGACGATGGACGCAGCTACAAAAAATGCAGCGCTTGATGAGTTGGCTTCGCGTGTGATTGTTCCATACATGATTATGTCTGGCATATTAGTCTTTTTAGCAGTTGCTATTTTGTTTTCTTCCCTACCGGATATTGATGATAGTGGATCCGGTGAAGGACAAAGTTCATCAGCATCTGATAAAACCAGTGTGTTGCAGTATCCTCATTTGGTATTAGGAGTGATTACACTATTTCTTTATGTTGGTGTTGAGGTGTTGGCAGGTGATACCATCATTAGTTATGGAAAATCACTTGGCATTGAGTTATCAACAGCCCGGTATTTTACTCAGGCCACATTGGCATGCATGCTGATTGGCTATATCGTTGGCATTGTTGCTATTCCTAAATATATGTCGCAGTCTTCAGCACTGAAATTTTGCGCCATGTTGGGAGTAGCTTTTACAATAGGAGCAGTAACAACAAATGGTTATGTATCTGTGGCTTTCATTGCTTTACTGGGTTTAGCCAATTCACTCATGTGGCCCGCGATATTCCCGCTTGCTATTAATGGGCTCGGTAGATTTACAAAAATTGGTTCTGCACTTCTGATTATGGCAATTGCAGGTGGAGCACTTCTGCCACTTGTATATGGTAAGCTATCTGAACTTTGGAACAGCCAACAGGCCTATTGGATTATGGCGCCCTGTTATTTGTTCATTATGTATTTTGCTATTAAAGGACATAAGGCAGGGAAGGCAGCATGATAACAGCGTGAAAGTGAAAGAGCGGAAAAATAATCTTGAAGTTATTTCAAAATTGAATCAACGTACTTCTTCAAAATATCTTCACGCTCGTTAAAGTCACCGCGTACTTCAATAAACTTTATTCCTCTTTTCACTAGTTCAATTTCAAAAACGTCATACATCTCTTGCCTTCTGGCTCCCAAATCCCTCATGCCATCGGCTACCCAAGGCACATCAATGTCAAATAGAAAATATTGGTCGTAGATTATTTGCTTTTCCAATTCATATAGAATTGGAGGAACCTCTCCCAAATAATGGCGACAATAAATTTGTGTGGTGATTAAGTCGGTATCGCAGAAAAGAATTTTATTAGCGGTTTTTGTTTTGTCCAGTACACGTTGTGTTTGAGCTTGACCAATTTTAATAATATCGTCAACGGTAAATTCATTGGAGCTAACAATTTCGCGCGCAACTTCCGGAACAAATTCAGTTTGATAATAGCTGGCAAGCTGTTTTGCCATTACTGATTTACCTGTGCTTTCGGGCCCATAAAGGCAAATCTTTTTTACGAAAAATGGTCTTACGATCTTTGGTAAGTATTTCCAGTAGGCAAAAGGATTTTCTCTGATGCGTGTAGCCGAAACTGGAAATAGTTTCCGCTCAGGGTCAAAGCCTTTATGCTCAGCACCTAAGTTTTTAGCAAAAGGAACTCCATATTCTTCTGAACTGAAAACAATATCAATTGGAGGATACACTTGTCGCATCCGATCGACCCAAGCTTGAGTTCGTTCTGTAAGAGGCAAATCTTCTCTGTCAAAGTCATCTACAATACTGAATACCTTAATGGTTGATTGGTCCTTAAAAGTTTTATTAATCCAGGAAAAGCGAAGTTCACTAGAAATGATATCCGTAGCATTGTAACTCATAGATACAATCAATTCATCGCAATGCGCAGCGGCAAACTCGATGAGTGCAATATGCCCATGATGAAGCGGCATAAACTTCCCAATCACTAACCCCCGTTTCATGCCGATTGATTATAACTTTTATACTCTTTGATCCAGTTCCACAGAGCAAAGGTGGCTATTAGTGTAAAGATCAAATACTCTACTCCAAAAAACTTCGCACCTTTTAAAAAGTATAAATAAGTAGCGACTATATCGATCAGAATCCAGATGATCCAGCACTCAATTTTCTTTTGAATCATAAGAAACGTAGTGATTACACTCATTACTAAAATGAAGGAATCAACATATGGATAGGCACTTGGCAGATTAAAAAGTAATGGAAGCCATTCATGCAGTTTGGAGGCGAGTGTCCCTATAATGTATGTACCAGCGCCACCTACCAATAGCCATCCGATAAATTGTCTTCGCTTCATGAAACTTACCTTCAGTTCTTTCTTTCGATCTTCTTCTTCCGGTTTAGGATTTGCCCAACGCCACCAGCCCAATAAATTAGTAACAAAGAAAAACACCATCAAAAACATATCCGGGTAAAGTTGAATCTGATAATAGAAGAAAGCGGAAAGAAAAACATTGATGAGTCCGATGGGCCAACTCCAAATGTTGGCTCTGGCCGATAACCCTACAGCAACGAGTCCTGCGATTACTGCAAAAAACTCAATGTAGCTTAAGGAATAGCCTAGTAAAGTGAAGAAGATGTTATTGATGTCGAAAAAACTCATTCAGCAAAATATGTTCTGCAAAATAAATCTATTCTTTGAATGAATGGACTATCCTGTATTATATCTAACTTGAGATTGCAAGCCAGAATGCCTTCCTTACCTATGACCACTATCCAACCTAACGAAGACCCTATTCGGGTTACGTCCTATCCCGAAAGATTCTCAAGACTTGTTCCATTACCTGGTTGGCTTGTATGGGTAATTTTCTGGCAAGTACTATTTCTTATCGATTATCTATTAAGCTGGCAGTTGAGTTTGCCTGCTTATGACGGTTCATTCGCTTGCCTCTGTTTGTTCTTTACTTCGGTGTGTGTGGTGGTTGTCTATTGTTCCAAGGTATTAATACGTCTGTACCCACACATGCTGCAATTCACTGAAGTAGAGAAAAATACCCTCACGGAATGGTATACGCTCAAATTGAAATCTGCCTATGAAGGTTTATGGCCTCTGGTTTCCGGACTGATCATTTCTATTTCATCGATTGTTTCGATCTACCCATTGATACAGCAACTTACGCCTACTACTGATTTTTTATTTTATTACCGAGTGGGCTATACCTCAATTGGTTTTTTCTTTTTGGGAGTTTCACTTTGGGCGCTTATCAAAGTGAGCATTTTTCCCATGGAGCTTACGCGGATGAAAGTAAAAGTAAGCGTAAGTCAATTTTCTGGGAATGGGTTACAAGCCTTAGGGGCCTCATTTCTGAAAATGTCGTTAGCCATTTGTGTGAGTTTTCTTCTGATTGTAATAACCACAATTGTAACGCCCTTTCAATACAATTTAGTTGTATTTATTTGGCTTGGCCTCGCAGCACTTTTCATCTTTGGTTTTTTTATTTTACCACAGGTAGGTATTCATCGCATTATGCGAAATGAAAAAACAAATCGCATGTTTAGTTTCACGCGCCACCTTGAAGCAGCGCTGGATAAAACGCTGAATGATCCTTCGGCTGAGAACATGCAACACCTGAAGGAATTATTCGAAGTGCAGAATCATTTGAAGGGAATGCATGAATGGCCATTTGATTTTAACTCGGTGTGGCAACTGCTTACCGCATTGATAATTCCAATCTTATTGGCAGCGCTGGAGATTTTATATAAAGCTTAGAATTATAATTTTACGCACACATTCTTAGTCTCTGTAAAAAACTTTAACGCTTCCCAGCCGCCTTCACGACCAACGCCCGATTGTTTCATGCCACCGAAAGGAGTTCGTAAATCGCGCAACAACCAACAGTTAATCCAGATGATGCCGCTTTTTATTTGATGGGCAACCCGATGTGCCCTTTTTAAATTCTCCGTCCAGACGGTAGCGCTTAAACCATACGCACTTGAGTTTGCGAAGCTGATCACTTCTTCTTCTGAATCAAAGGGCATAATCGTAACCACGGGTCCGAATATTTCTTCCTGATTGGTACGGCACTGTTGATCTAACCCAACAATCACTGTGGGTTCTACAAAATAACCATTGGCACACCTACCGGAAATGGTAATTCTTTTTCCGCCACATAAAATTTGTCCACCTTCTTTTTTCGCGAGCTCAATGTATGAAAGAACTTTATTCATGTGTGGTTCAGAAACTAACGCACCCATTCGGGTGCTTTCTTCTAAGGGATCTCCAACCGTTAATTCCTTAGTACGTTTCACAAACTCGCCCACAAATTTATCAAATAGACTTTGCTCCACTAAAATACGCGAGCCGCATAAACAAATCTCACCTTGATTTGAAAACGATGAATTGATGGATGTACTCACTGCCTGTTCAAAATCACAATCCGCAAAAATGATATTTGGATTTTTTCCACCGAGTTCGAGGGAGAGTTTTTTAAACATGGGAGCTGCGGTGGCTGCAATTGTTTTTCCGGTCACGGTGCCACCTGTAAATGAAATCGCTGACACGTTCGGATGTTCGACTATCGCTTGCCCTACTTTATTTCCTAATCCGTGAACAATGTTTAGAACACCGGCTGGCAAGCCTGCTTCAATACACAACTTTGAAAACAGAAATGCTGTCATGGGCGTGAGCTCTGAGGGTTTTGCAACCACAGTACAACCAGCGGCTAAGGCAGGAGCAATTTTCCAGGTGAATAAGTATAAAGGAAGGTTCCACGGTGAAATGCATCCGGCAACTCCTATCGGAGTTCGTGTTGTGTAATTGATTGCTTCGCCTTCCATTAAATGAGATTCAGAAGACATATGCATAGAAGCCGTTGCATAAAACCGCATGTTTGCTGATGCCCGTGGAATATCGACAGCCCGAGCAAGTTTAAGCGGCTTGCCTTGATCAACACTTTCCGCTAAAGCAAGCTTATCTAAATCACGATCAATTAAATTGGCAATCGTATTCAAAATGGAAGCGCGCTTTTCCAATGGTATAGCCGACCATAATGGGAAAGAAGCTTGAGCTGACTGAACTGCCTTTTGAACATCGCTTGCATCAGAATCTGGTATCAAGCTGTAGACGCTACCGATAGATGGATTTATATTCTCAATGTATTTCCCAGAAGCTGGCTCAACAAGTTGACCATTTATGTAATTCAGAATTTTTTCCATGCTTAAAGTTAGTCCATAGTCAGTAGTAGTTAGTCCTTAGTAAAGTTGTCTATTTACTCAGGACTCAATACTAAATTCCCACCTTCGTAATCTTAACTTCCACTCTGCGATTGCGTTGCCTGTTTTCGTTTGTATCATTTGGAGCGATGGGTCTTGTTGAACCATACCCTCTTCCTGATATTCTACCTTTCTTAATCCCCTTTTCTTCCAGATATTCTTTTACTGCTTGAACTCTTTCCTCAGACAATTTCATTAAAGCATCTTTGTTTCCATTGTTATCGGTATGACCGCTGAGTTCAATCTTTATAGAAGGATCATCATTCATCATAGCAAGAAGCCTGTCTAATTCCGGAAACGATTCGGGTTTCAATGTTGGCCGACTTTGCACGAAGAATACATTATTCAATGCAATACTTTCGCCTTCTTCAATCGGAAGTAAAAACAAGTCCTTTTCTACTTCTGCATATTTATCAACGGAAGCAAGTTCAAGATTTTCATTTACGGACAAATACCCTTTTGCCTGCGCACGAATTCCATAATTTTTTCCTTTCGTTAAAGCGATGCGATACGATCCCGTTTTGGGGTCGGAGATTGCCTTTCCGATTTCTTTGCGCACCGATAAATCTTCAAACAGAATATCAGCTTTGATAGGCTCTTTGGTTTTAGCATTTAATGTGCGGCCTAATAACAAGACCACCGGATCGGGTTTAACAGCTTCAGGTAATTTTATTCGCACTAAGTCCGACAAGCCAATTGAATTTCGATCGCTTACCATGTAGGCATAATCCGCTGCAGCGGAAACAGTATAATAGGCATCGAAGCCTGTGGTGTTTATTTCAGGGCCCAGATTTACAGGTTCACCCCATTCTGTCCAGGAGTCTCCTTTACGTCTGCTTAAAAATATATCATAGCTTCCGTAGCCCGGGCGACCATTGGATGCGAAATATAAAGTACGGCCATCAGCCGCTAAAAAGGGAGAAATCTCATCACCATTGGTATTGATCTGCTTGCCTAAGTTTATTGGATCAGACCAATTTCCTTTTTCATCCTGAACAGAAACATATACATCTTTTTCCTTATTGCCCGTTGTAGGATCATAAAACAAATTCTGTTTTAGTTTGGCAGTAAATAAGATTGCCTTTCCATCGGGTGATAAATTACCCTCCATATTTTTTGATTCGTTTTTGAATTTAACATTCAAATACTCCGGTTCCGACCAGCCATTATGCTCTCTCTTGCGCACTTGAAATCCATCCAACCGACAAAATAAAAGTGTATTGTTATCAGCACTGATAGCAGCAAGATTATTCGCTTGTTTATCATTTATAATGGAACCCATATTTTCGCTCTTCGACCAGGTGATTCCATCTTTTGTGGTTGTCATCCAAATATCTTCACCGTCTTCTTTTCCACCCAGATTATCGGGTGAAAGCTCTCTGCCGAATAAAATCATTTTTCCATCGGTGGTGATGTGTGGGCCTAAGTCATCATAAATTGAATTGACATTGGGGCCTAAATTTTCTTTCACAATGCCTTTAGAAAGGTTTTCGGGTAAATTAATTTTTACATCGTGCCGAAAAATAAAATTATCTACTTCCAGTTCCATGTTGGTGTAGTTAATTATTCCCATACGGTTTCCGTATAAAGGAAGTGCCGGAATACTTGCTACTTCATCGCCATTGATTGAATAAAACAATTTGCCTTTTCGTTGTTCTACTTTTAGAATATTTTCCTGGCCAAACGGCTTTACCTTTTTATACTCTACCCACTCGTTAATCTTTTCTGCTTTCTCAGGACTTTTTATTTTATAGTACCCATTTGTGGTAATGATAAATTCCTGATGTTTTCCATCACCATTATTTCCCCAAAGAAGACCCATTCCATTATTATCGCTCCCGGACTTTTGTTTGAAAGTTGCTTCAATTGAGAAATCTTTCTTCATGTCCATGTATGGCTGAATAGTAACGAACCGCCCCTTATCTTTTTGCGTGGTTATAATGGTATACTTCCCATTCTCTAACTTCATGGTGTAGGTGTCGCCATTCCCAACCCACCAGCCATTTACATTTGTACTAAAGTCGTCTTTAATAAAGATGGGTGGCTGTGCTATAGAGTTGATTGCACATCCTAAGAATAGAATAGATAAAAGCCTAGACATTGATTGAATTCAAAAAAATTTAACGTTAAAGTTACAAACTTCCTGTCCTTCCACCATCAACAGGCACATTGATTCCTGTAATATAGGCAGCTGCTGGGCTGGCCAAAAAAGCAACGGCAGCAGCAACCTCATAAGGTTCTGAAATTCTTCCTGCAGGCACTTCAGAAATCATTTCGTTTTTTACTTCTTCGTATGTCTTTCCAGATTTTTCGGCCTTTGTTTTAATGATTGAGTCTAACCGACCTGTCATGGTAGTACCCGGTAGCACATTGTTAACGGTAATGCCAAAAGGAGCTAACTCGGTGGCAATTGTCTTGGCCCAACTAGCCACTGCCCCACGTGTAGTATTAGATACTCCTAATCCCTTAATAGGGATTTTTACGGAAGTTGAAATAATATTAATGATGCGGCCATACTGGCTTTGCTTCATGCCTTGAACAACGGCTTGGGCTAAAATCTGATTACAAATCAAATGTGCTGAAAATGCTTTGATAAAATCCTCTGTGGTTGCGTCAATCGCTTGTCCGGCTGGTGGCCCACCTGTATTGTTTATTAGTACGTGGATTATATTTTTTTCTAGGAAGTGGTGAACAACCTTTTTTAGTTGCTCGGGAAAATTAAAATCAGCCACTAAATAATTATGGGTTTGACCAAACGGTGTTGGCAACTCATTCAATGTTTCTTTCAGAGACTTTTCATTTCGCGTGAGTAAGGTGATTGTTGCGCCCAGGTTTGCTAATTCAATAGCCGATGCCTTTCCAATCCCTTGCGTACTACCGCCTACCAGTGCTCTTTTGCCTTGTAAATCCAGATTCATGTGTTCGATTTTTAGTAAAGATAAAAGAACATTAACTTTCCTATATAAATAGAAGCAATTTATGGAAGCGAGCTACAAAAACTGTCAAAGTTGCGGCATGCCCCTAAAGCGTGATAAGTTGGGTGGCGGCACGGAAGCAAACGGTACCAAGTCAACATTATATTGCAGTCATTGTTATCGGGATGGAAAATTTACACAACCCGATATTACAATGGATGAAATGAAACTATTGGTAAAAGGAAGGCTTAAGGAGATGAAGATTCCTGGAATACTTAGTGGCATCTTTACACGCAACATTCCTAAGCTTGTTCGCTGGAGATCACATTCGCATTAATAAATTAATTATACTATGTCTATTCGAAGACCTTTTAACTTAAAAAACTGGATTACTGAAAATCGTGATTTATTAAAGCCCCCTGTGGGGAATAAGAATTTATATGCTGATGCAGGTGATTACATCGTAATGATTGTGGGAGGCCCCAATGCGCGGAAGGATTATCATTTTAATGAAACAGAAGAATTGTTTTATCAACTGGAAGGTGATATTAACGTGCGTATTCAAGAGAATGATCAGGCGGTAGATATTCCAATTAAAGAAGGTGAAATGTTTTTGTTGCCGGCAAGAATTCCTCACCGCCCGGAACGGCCTGCAGGATCAGTTGGATTAGTGATTGAGTGCAAGCGGCCTGAACAAGAGACCTTGGATGGGTTGATTTGGTTTTGTGACAGCTGCAATAACAAACTTCATGAATATCGATTTCATTTAGATAATATTGAAAAAGATTTTCTTCCTCGCTTTCGTGAATTTTATGGTTCAAAAGAATCCCGAACTTGTAAGAAATGTGGAGCGGTAATGGAGGCTGATCCACGATTTGTTTAAGTAGATTTTCCCTTTCATGAAGTTTGAAAACACACTGACGTTTGCCAGAAAACTTGATCATCAGGATACGCTAAAATCATTTCGAAAACAATTTCATCTTCCTAAAGTAAAAGGAAAGACGACCATTTATTTTACTGGCAACTCGCTGGGCTTACAGCCGAAATCTGTTAAGCAATCTATAGCTCAGGAATTAAATGATTGGGCAGATTTGGGAGTGGAGGGTCATGTACACGCTAAACGACCGTGGTTATATTATCACAAGTTTAGTAAGAAGGCATTGGCTCGGCTGGTGGGAGCAAAGCCAACAGAAGTTGTAGCAATGAATCAACTTACGGTGAACCTTCATTTAATGTTGGCTACTTTTTATCAGCCCACCAAAGAAAGATTTAAAATCATTACGGAAGCTGGTGCATTTTCTTCTGATCAATACGCGTTCGAATCGCAATTAAAGTTTCATGGTATTGATCCTTCCAAAGGATTGATTGAGCTAAAGCCCAGAGCCGGAGAGTTTACATTGCGCACGGAAGATATTTTACAAGCTATTCATGATCATAGGAAGGACGTTGCTCTGGTTATTTTTGGGGCAGTACAGTATTATTCGGGGCAATTTTTTAATCTAAAGGAAATAACCAAAGCCGGACATGCTGCCGATGCCTATGTGGGATTTGACTTAGCGCATGCAATGGGTAACGTGCCTATGTCGTTGCATGCCGATGGGATTGACTTTGCTGTGTGGTGTGGTTACAAGTATCTTAATTCTGGACCAGGTGGAATGGCCGGAGCATTCGTCCACGAAAAGCACGCAACAAACTTTGCGTTACCACGATTGGCAGGGTGGTGGGGGCACGATGAAAAAGCACGCTTTCAGATGAAGAAAGGTTTTAATCCAATGCCAGGAGTGGATGGCTGGCAACTTTCAAATTTCCCCGTATTATCGGGCGCTGCTCAATTGGCTTCTTTAGAGTTGTTTGAAGAAGCAGGAATCAAAAACTTGAGAAAGAAAGGTATCCAACTCACGGATTTTCTTGAATATCTCTTAACATCAATTGATTCTTATTCGGAGCATTTTTCAATCATCACACCTGGCAAATCAAAAGACAGAGGTTGTCAGCTTTCTATTTTAATGAAGAAGAATGGTAAGAAAGTTTTTAACCAGCTAACTAAAAGTGGAGTGATTGGCGATTGGCGCGAGCCTGATGTAATTCGTGTGGCTCCCGTGCCTATGTATAACACCTTTGAGGAAGTATTTATATTCTGTGAGATTTTTAGAAAAGCATTGAAATGAGTGAGAGGAAGGTTGCCATTGTAGGAGCGGGTTTAGTGGGCTCGTTGTTGTCGATCTATTTGACAAAGCGAGGTTATCAAGTAACGGTGTTTGAACGCAGAGGTGATATGCGTGCGGTTGGTTATGAAGGTGGCCGTTCAATTAATCTCGCGTTAAGCAACCGAGGGATTCGTGCGCTGAAAGAAGTTGATCTGGATAAAGAAATAAAATCCATTGCTATCCCAATGCACCGCAGGGTAATGCATGATCAGGAATCAAAACTCACGTTTCAACCTTACGGGAAGGAGGGTGAGTTTATTAATTCGGTTTCGCGTAGTGCGTTGAACGTGTTGTTGATGAATAAGGCGGAGGCGTTAGGTGTGCAATTCAATTTTGAACAACGAATAGCTCACGTAGATCTAACTAAAACTATTTTCTCAGTCCACAGTGGACTGTCGACTGTCGACTGTGGACCTTTTGATTTAATTATCGGAGCCGATGGCGCCTTCTCAGCGGTGCGAGGAGCGATGCAGATTACTGATCGCTTTGATTACTGGCAAGATTATACGGATCATGGATATAAGGAACTTCATATTCCATCGGGAGAAGCGGGATCGTTCAAGCTTGAAAAGAATGCGCTTCATATTTGGCCACGCGAAAGTTTTATGATGATTGCCCTTCCTAATCCGGATGGAAGTTTCACCTGCACACTTTTCTTTCCATTCTCTGGAAAACCTTCATTCGATGAACTAAAAACCGATGCCGAGGTGAGTATGTTTTTTGAAAGCACATTTCCGGATGCAGTTGAATTAATGCCGGCACTACTGGAAGATTATAACACAAATCCCACCTCCTCACTCGTTACCATTAAGTGCTTTCCATGGGTGCGAAATAAAACATTGCTAATAGGAGATGCAGCCCATGCCATGGTTCCTTTTTACGGGCAAGGTATGAATGCGGGTTTTGAAGATTGCAGAGTTTTAAATCGAATGCTTGATCAATATAATGATGATTGGCAAACTGTGCTTCCTCTATTTGAGCAAACCCGGAAGAAAGATGCAGATGCCATTGCCCAACTGGCACTTGACAACTTCATAGAAATGCGCGACTTAGTAGCTGATGCCGATTTCTTGCTGCGCAAGAAAATTGAAGCTCGCCTGCACCAACTTTATCCCACCCAATGGATACCCCTTTACTCGATGGTTACTTTTCATGATGAGATGCCATACTCCATTGCCTACGAAACAGGACAGAAACAAAAAAAGATCATGGATGAGGTGATGAATACTCGGGGCATTGAGAGAAACTGGGAGTCGTTGAATTTTAAAGAGATTGTGAATAAGTTAGTATAAGTGAATGAACCTATGGCAGGAAACATTGTCAACTGCCTATTGTAAATTATCAATTCTATGATCGCATATAGAATTAACAAATCAGGATAAACTCAACACTTAATTAGTAATCAACTTTATCTCCTTCCAATTCGCTTTTCTAAGTCCCAGATATTGATTGTTATCCGAATCAAACGAAAGTGAATCATAAATAATAGGAATGGCACTTAATCCATTGATATGGATCAAACCAAATTTTTTATCGCGCCCCACAATAGCAAATCCATTGTCAAGATCTTGAAGAAAATCGAAACGAGGTTCAATTAGAATACTGCCATCTACATTTGCCAATCCAATAAGGTTCTTGTCAAATAATCGGAACTTTTCATTAGCCTGACTTTTTATGGAGTCATATTGAAGGTTCAGAATAAATGCTCCTAACTTATCAATTACTCCCGCTTTATTGTTTTTACGAACTACACAAAGTCCGTTCTTAAAAGATTCTACGGATTGAAAATTCGGATTGATTACAATATGATCTTCCTTATCCAGAAATCCCCATTTGCCAAGAAGTTTAATTGCGGCTAGTCCTTCGTGAAAATCTCCAATGGCGTCATACCGGTTGGCAATTCGCAGTCGGTTTCGTGCATCAACAAACCCATATTTGCCATCGCGCTTTATGCCGCGCATGCCTTCATACTCCTGGTACACCTCTTCGAGTTTATCAAGAGGTGGGGGAATCACACGACTTAACAAACGGCCTTCATAATCCAATGTTTTAACAGTTCCATCCGGTAAATATTCAACCCAACTATCTTTTTTAAACTCAACGCGGTTATCCGTAAAGTAGATGATCTCGCCTGATAATTTTGTCAGGAAGATATTGTGAGTTTGTATTTGTACATAGCACGAATCATTTACCAGCCTAAGTGGAAAAGATTGAGGAGACACTAACCATTTCTCATTTGTGGAGATGATTCCATATTGATTTTTAAATTTTACAACGAGTTGTTCGTTAGAAATTTCAACCAATGAATCATATACGCAGTGAATGGTTTCAATGCCCGCCAGGTTTAGGGCACCCCAATATCCAAAATTCTTAACCGGATAAATCTGCTTTTGCTTCGGGCCAATCCAATCATATTGTTTTTGAGTTTTTGGTTTATTCAACAGATCCACCAACGCCCAACCTTCCCCTTTTTTAAAGGCATGGAAGCTATCGGCATTACCCGAAAGAGAATCGTACATAAGCGGAATAGAAAATGAATTATCGGCCCGAATAATACCTGTTTTATCATTTTGCTTTGCGATAAAATGGCCACTCCCCAGCGGGGTCAATTGATCGTACTGCGCAGCAAGAGTTATATTCATTGCGCCATCAAGCAATCCATATTTGTTTGAATATCCATAAATGATTACCTCTTCAGGAGCGGAAAATAATTCATCGGCTTGAACCTTGCGTTGAATTTCATTCCTCTCATTCAAAACTATCCAATCGTGATGATTAAGTGTAGCGGCACGCTCATCCATGATTTTTATTTGTTGGAAAAGAGGCTCTGCTACAATATTTCCATCTCGATCAATCAAACCCTGATTTAAATTTTGATACAGAATTGAATACCCATTTTGAAAGGCACCAATACTGTCGATTTTAAAATCTGTTTTAGCTTTTCCTTCACTGTCAAACAATGCAATCTTTCCTTTTTCATTTTCAACTGCGAAACGGAGTGTGCCAAGCGGATTTATCTTTTGATATTTTAAAGGAATGAGCACGGTGTTCTGTAGGTCAATCAGTCCGTATGAATAATGACCGAGGTATAAAGTAAAAACGATAGCGCGTAAGCCATGGATGCTTATACCATCATATTGAAAAGGGATTTTTATTTCTCCTTTCAAGTTTAAACAACCGGATTTGGTTTGTGTTGGGTTAATTTTTTTGCGGGTAATAAAATAATCCCCTCCGGCATGAACGAGATTTTCATACTCAGCTTTAGTAACAAATTCTTTGCTGAGATTAATAATGCCCCACTGGTTGTTAGATCGATAGCCTGTCACTCCGCTAATCACCGAAAAACTTCCATCCGACCAGCCCAGGGCTTCGAACGAAGCAGGAAGAACAACTTTTCCTTGTTCGTTTTTGATTCCCACTTTTCCATTTTGTTCAAAAATCTGAAACGATTCAGCTGAACAGAATGTGGTAATCAAAAGAAACAGTAAAGAGAAGCCCCCTCGCATAACTCTGCAAAGGTATAGGGTTAATAATAATTAATGAATTTTAATCTTTGTTATTCGCCAGATAATTCAGGTCATCAGGCGTATCAATATCAATCTCGCCCTTTTCGAAGGGAACTAATGCACTACTTCCCCCATACTGCCGAATAATTTTCCGCGCCCCTTCCTCGTCCTCTAACTCAAAGAGTTTTTGGAAAAGAGATTTACTGAATAGGGCTGGAACTCCCTTTGTATTATTATAATGAGAAGCTACAATTTCTGAGGAAGTATTCGTGTAAGCAATGATGAGTTTTTTTAAATGATCGGCAGTCAGGTAAGGTTGGTCACACACGGTGACGATAACTGCCTCGGTATTAGGGTGGTCTTCTAGTAGTCTCTGTAAGCCAGCTTTTAAAGATGAGCCCATTCCGTTGCTCCACTTTTCATTTATCACAACAGTAACAGGAAGAGTTTCAATAATCACGTTATGAGCAGAAGCCTCATTTCCCAGCACAACAATTATTGGATGAGCACCGGAATCAATCGCTGCGTGGGTAGTTTTTTCCAGCAAGGTTTTATCTCCTACTTTTATCAGCTGCTTGGATTGCCCAAGACGCGAAGAGGAGCCAGCAGCAAGAATTATAATTCCGAATGCCATGAGATTATTGCAGCGGCAGCGCTGCAAGAAATTCTTTTTCACCAATTGCCCCGCCTTCAGTGGAATCAGTATCTACCAGAATTTTCCAGATTCCATTTTCTTTTTTTAACACTACATGAAAGCGGCCGTAATAATTTTGATTTCCCCCATAGGAAGTTTTGTAAACCCCTACTTCGATGGCTGTATCCTTGTTTGCAATTCGCTCTGTAAATCGAAGATCAAGTGTTCGTTTTCTTTTCGCCCTCACATCTTCTTTATCACCGAAACCTTGTTCTCGATTATATTCTTCCCAATTCCATATTTTTTTTGCGTCTCTTGGAGATCGAACAACATCTTTTGAGTGTACTGACATAAAACCAGCAGTATTGTTTTCATTGAAATGCTTAATAAAAGGTTTCCAAACCTGTTCATTAATTTCTTGTTGTTCAGTTTGGGCATTACATACTGACGCTAAACCGATCAAGTAAATCAAAATCAAATATTTCATGACTATTTAATGGCTGGCCTTTGGCTGGCGATTGAATCAAGATAAACTTGCTTAAATACCTGATCGCTCTTAGCATCGCGTTGGTGAATAGGGCCGTTGTGGTATTTCAAAAACCCACCCGATCGATTAGCAAACTTGCTTTGTATTTCAGAAACAATGGAAAGTGCAATTTCGTCTGGGGCTTCAGCGCCAATATCAAGCCCAATAGGTGAATGGATTCGTTGCAAATCAAAATCAGTCAACTTGATTCCCGATGCATTAAATTCTTCCTGCATTTTGTCAAAGCGCTTACGTGGGCCTAAGATGCCGATGTAAGGAGAGTTCGTGTTCAACAATTTCTTCAGCACATCGCGATCATATTCATAGTTGTGTGACATGAGCACACAAGCCGTGTAGGGTGTGATGTCAAAATCGCGATCGATAAATTCACGCTGACAAAGAGAGAGTTTATCGGCTGTTGGGAAAAAGATAGGTGCAATGTGCGCCACACATTCATCCGTAACCGAAACATTCCAACCCAATGATTTTGCCAATTCACTTACAGGCCTCGCATCAAAACCACCACCAAAAATGATCAACGACAACGAAGGTTGAATGAGTTCAATAAAGACTTCATGTTCTTCGGTTTTTACTGTATATACTTTTGCTTCCGATCGTTTTGTGATGGTCAGTTTTTCTAAATCAGCTTGAACCAGTTTTGTAAGCTCTGTATTTGAAAACTGATTGCTGATCTCACCCGAACGTGTCAATAACATTTTTTCTCCCACCTCTGAGCCTTTAAAAATTGTTGCCAACGCAACAGGTTCGTGGGTGTTTAGTAAAGAATTGAACTGAGTAATAGAATTTTTTAGATTGGTATTATCAATGGGCTCAATCAGCACATCTATCACTCCATTGCATCCCAGCCCAATACCAAGGTTTTGATTGCTTTCTTCCCGCGTGTCATACGTTACAGTCATAGGAATTTTATCCGTCATTACATTACGTGCTTTACGTAATGCATCGCCCTCCAAACAACCACCACTGATGGAGCCTACCCACTTTCCATCATCGGTAATCAGCATACGCGCACCCGGACTACGATAAGATGAGCCGCGCACTTTCACCACAGTGGCAAGTGCAGCCTTTCGCTGACTGAAGTCAACTTGTTGATACGCGGCTATAATTGCTTTAAAATCTTTCACCCCACTATAACTTTAAAGATCCTTTTCGAGTTCCATGTCTTCTTCATTATGAGAGAAGTAGTCGATCCCTAACATTTCTCCGGTATATTCTTTGAAATGGAGCGTATCGCCAACCTGTTTTATGTCATAGTGATTCGAATGACAATTCACTTTTAATACGTTTCCATTATCTACTTTCACAAAAGCAATCCATTGATCGTGTTTTTCGGCAGTCACCGTATAATCATAACTCCGATATTTCCCGTAAGGCAAAACGTGTGGACCTGTTGCATTTTTACTTGGGACATAAATTTTCTCAACAATAACTCCTTTTAAAATCAGAGGCTTTGAGAAAAGCACATCATAAGCAACAAACCCGATAAATCCAATGATTATAATAATTCCTGCAAAGAGAAGGCCTGATCGGATGTTTGATGCATTGCCCATAGCTTATTTTCTAAGTATTTTTACTTCATTAGGTACAACAGCAACACTCTTGCCGTTAAGCGAATTGCGAACATAATTCAGCACATCACTCACCTCCTGATCAGACAAATCGAAACCTGTCATATCACCATTATATGTTTTGCCATTCACTTTTATTTCACCGGATACGCCATACAAGACTTGCATGATGGAGCGTTTTTTATCAGCCATCAGATAGTCTGATTTTGCAACTGGAGGATAAATATCTTCAATTCCTTGGCCCTGATCCTGATGGCAACTCATGCAATAGGTGCTATACACTTCCTTTCCGCGAGCTACACTTGCGTCCAGATCGAACTTTTGTTTTTGCTGAAAAGCTAAAAACGAGAAAATTGAAAAACCGATAAGAATGCCGAAGAAAAATCTGATCATAATATTTTGTTGCAAAAGCCTTCTAAGTTAAAAAGGTTTGGGTCAATCTAAAAATGAATGATGTAAAACAAACGATTGCGGTTAGCCATTTTGCAACACCTCTACATTTTTAGCTGGATTTGCCCCGCATTTGTTACTTTAGCGACCTTAATAAATTAAAACCCGAAGCTTGTTACATGATTAAGCCCTCAGAACTCTTTCCTTACAAAATTGATAAAAAGTATTCTAAGCCGGTAGCCTATTTCTCAATGGAATTTGCGATCGATCAACCATTGAAAATTTATAGTGGTGGCCTTGGCTTTTTGGCTGGCTCGCATATGCGCAGTGCTTATGAACTAAAGCAAAATATGATTGGGATTGGCATCCTTTGGAAGAAGGGGTATTATGATCAGGAACGAAATCAAGATCAAACATTAAAAGTTAGCTTTCGCGATAAGGATTATTCTTTCCTTACTGATACTAAAATCGTTTTTCCAATAACCATTCACGGAGCAAAGGTCTTTGTAAAAGCTTATTTGTTAAAACCGGAAGTGTTCAATACGTGCCCAATGTTTTTTCTTTCTACGGATATTCCTGAAAATGATTTTCTGGCGCAAACAATTAGTCATCGTTTATACGATCCAAACCAGACTACAAGAATTGCACAGTCCATTTTATTGGGAATAGGTGGCGCTAAACTTTTAGATGAGCTAAAGCGGGAGACGGAAATCTATCACATGAATGAAGGACATGCACTCCCGTTATGTTTTTACTTGATGGATAAGCACAAGAGTTTAGATGAAGTAAAAAAACGAGTAGTATTTACTACGCATACGCCTGAGTTAGCGGGTAATGAAGAGCACAGTCTGCCCATCTTAAATGAAATGAGTTTCTTTAATGGGCTAACTCAAAAAGCAGTGGAGGAGTTGGTTCATCCCGAAAACGGAATGCTAAATTACACACTTACAGCCTTGCGAATGGCTAAGCATGCCAATGGAGTTTCGCAATTGCATGGCGAAGTAGCGCGCAAAATGTGGGGTGGATACAAAGGTATTTGCGAGATTACAGCTATTACCAATGCGCAAAACAGAGCGTATTGGCACGATGATGATCTGGACAAAGCACTGAGTGATAATAATGATAATGCATTAGTCTATCGCAAGAAGGAATTGAAGAAAAAGCTTTTCCGGGTGGTAGCTAACCAAACGGGTAAATTGTTTGATGAAAATGTATTAACCGTTGTGTGGGCACGAAGATTTGCCGCTTATAAAAGAGCCAATCTCATTCTATCCGACTTCGATCGGTTTATGAAAATCGCCTCGAACAAAGAGATGCCGGTACAATTTATCTGGGCTGGTAAACCTTACCCCGAAGATTTTGGAGCTATCAATACCTTCAATGAGATTTACTGGAAAACGAAAGCGTTACCAAATTGTACCGTTGTGACGGGATACGAACTTTGGATTTCTGGTCACCTTAAAAAAGGATCTGATCTTTGGTTGAATAATCCACGCATGTACCGCGAAGCTTCTGGAACTTCCGGAATGACGGCTGCTATGAATGGTTCTATCAACCTTTCGATACCCGATGGTTGGGTGCCTGAGTTTGCCCAACATGGAAAAAATTCTTTTATTATTGAGCGCGCATCAGATTCGATATCGCAAGAGGAGCGTGATAAAGAAGAAGCCAAGAATTTACTCGATTTGCTGGAGAATGAAATCATCCCCATGTATTATAAATCTCCAAAAGACTGGTTAAAAGTTGTTAAAGCCAGTATGAGCGATGTGCTGCCATTCTTTGACTCAGGCCGTATGGCTGATGAATACTATGAGCGCATGTACAAGGCCTAGATTTTGAATTACTTCTAGGACATTTTCGGTAATTACTTTTGTCAATTATTTGACAAATTACTTCCTGCGTTAAAGTGTATCTTTACCAATGATGACTCATGTAGTAATAATTGGTAATGGAGTTTCGGGGATTACTGCTGCGCGTAATATTCGTAAGCTGAGTGATTATAAAATTACCGTAATCTCTTCTGAAACAGAGCATTTCTTTTCGCGCACTGCCCTCATGTACATTTACATGGGGCACATGAAGTATGAACATACAAAACCCTATGAAGACTGGTTTTGGAAGAAAAACAAAATTGATCTCTTACACGATCATGTTTTAAAGGTTGATACTCACGCCAAATCTCTTGTGCTTCAATCCCGCAAATCTATAACATACGATAAACTCATTATTGCCACAGGTTCGAAATCAAATAAGTTTGGTTGGCCTGGTCAGGATTTACAAGGCGTGCAAGGTCTTTACGGCTATCCTGATCTTGAACTCATGGAGAAAAATACCAAAGGAATTACACGTGCCGTGATAGTGGGCGGTGGGTTGATTGGTATTGAAATGGCTGAGATGTTACTCAGCAGAAAAATTGAAGTTACTTTTCTAGTGCGTGAAAAAGAGCTTTGGGATAATGTTCTTCCAAAGCAAGAAGCAAACATGATTGGCCGACATGTTCGCTCACATCATGTGGATTTAAAATTAGAAACAGAGCTAAAGGAAATTAAAGGTGATGGTAGAGTAACATCAATCGTAATCAGCACAGGCCAAGTTATCGAATGCCAATTTGTAGGCTTAACTGCCGGGGTTTCTCCTAACATAGAATTTTTAAAAGACTCAGGTGTTGAAGCAAAGCGTGGAGTTCTTGTAAATGAATATCTCGAAACCAATGTTGCTGATGTATTTGCGTTGGGCGATTGTGTGGAACGCACCTATGAACTGCCTGGTAGAAGAACGGTTGAACAAGTTTGGTACACAGGCCGCATGATGGGTGAAGTGGTGGCACAAACCATTTGCGGAGATAAAACCAAATATGAACCGGGTCCTTGGTTCAACTCAGCTAAGTTTTTTGATATTGAATATCAGACCTATGGCAATGTGAGTCATGCGCTGGGGGAAAATGAAATCGATTTTTACTGGGAACATTCTAGCGGTGTGAAATGCGTGCATGTAGTTTGGAACAAAACTAATGATCAGTTTATTGGCATCAATACATTTGGCATTCGCATGCGTCACGAGTGTTTTGATAAATGGCTGCGCGAAAAGAAAAGCATTGACTTTGTAATGAATCATTTAGCGGAGGCAAATTTTGATCCCGAGTTTTTTGATCGTCATGAAGAAGAGATACAGACGAAGTTTAAAGAACAGTTAATTAACCAATAGAGAGATGAAAGCACTAAAAACATTTGGTCTCTTCCTGTTTGTTGCGGGCTTTGTCATTTTTAATGTTTCCTTCTTTTGGTCGAGCTACGAACTTACTCCGGCCATTGTTAAGAGTCAGATTTCAGATGATGGTAAAGCGGATTTGTTTATTATAGAAAGTAAGGAGATTTTAAACCAACCGATCAAATCCAATTTTGAATTCGTATCCAAACTAGATCAATACTTTGTTTCTGCGAACAATCGATACTTATCGCTATATGGAGTAACTGATAAAGAGATTGATGCGCTAGTAAATGAAAGTTCAAATAATAAGTTTTCATTAACCACTGTTGATTCAGTATTTCCGGTTGATACCGAAATTTCCATGCAAAAAAATAAGCTGGTTAAAGATTATGGAAATTGGCTTGATGGTCAACAGTTTTCTTCTTCAAAAGAATTAAAAGATCAACTTATTTCCGTTTCCAATAAACTAAATGATTACACCATTGTGAGCCAGTTTGGGTTCGATCGTTATGCTGTGCGCGATTTGAAATACTCCTTAACAAAAGCATCAGCTCTGGGGCCAGTTAAAAACAATCCTCTTCTTTTTCTCTTTCTAACCATCGGATTGTGTGTAATCGGTGCGCTGTTCTACATTCTGCCTAAACTTCAATTACCTGCAGGGATAAAAAATAATGGAATATTTTTTAACGTAATGAAAAACGTGCAGTGGCTCGGTATCCTTACAGGAACGTGGCTGATTGCATTTTATGTGTTACTTTATTTCTATCCTCAATACATGACCAACTGGGTGTTGATGGTTGATCCGGTGAGTGAACTACTGAGTGGCAATGAAGCGAGCCGTTTTTTTCTGTATGGATTTATTTATACCCTGTGTATTCTCGTGATGGGAGTTAGGATGATCATACACTACCGTCATAGTAAATATCAAATTCTGCGCACTTGTTCGGTTATGTTTTTTCAGACTGCTTTTGCATTTCTTATTCCTGAAATTCTAATTCGGTTGAATCAACCTTATTTTGATTTTAAGAATATCTGGCCACTCGATTATTCTTTCTTTTTTGACAATCGACTTGACGAATTATTGGCCAATGGCGGCTTGGGAATTTTTATGTTGGTGTGGGGAATCGCTTTAATCATTATTGCTGTACCGGTGTTGGTTTATTTTTTTGGTAAGCGCTGGTATTGCAGTTGGGTGTGTGGGTGTGGTGGCTTAGCCGAAACACTGGGTGATCCTTATCGTCAGTTATCCAACAAAACATTAAAGTTTTGGAAAGTGGAACGCTGGATGATTCATGCTGTGCTGGTGTTTGCTGTTGTAATGACGGGTGGAGTATTATACACATATTTCACAGATGCATCATGGTTATTATTTTTTGATACGTACAAGCTGCGCGAAGTGTATGGCGCATTTATAGGAGCAGGCTTTGCCGGTGTGGTAGGTACTGGTTTTTATCCATTGATGGGAAACAGAACCTGGTGCCGCTTTGGCTGCCCGCTTGCAGCTTACTTGGGAATAATTCAACGTTTTAAATCACGATTTAGAATTACCACCAATGGTGGCCAATGCATTTCATGTGGTAATTGTTCCACATATTGCGAAATGGGTATTGATGTTCGCTGGTATGCACAACGAGGACAAAATATTGTGCGATCTTCTTGCGTAGGCTGCGGAGTATGTTCTTCTGTTTGCCCGCGCGGTGTCTTAAACCTGGAAGTGAAAGGCGAAGAAGGCAGATTTGGAAAACCAATTTTGATTGGTAACAATCATATAAAGGTGTTAGATTTAAAATTACCGCGTTAATCGGAATGAAAGAGTAATACTTGAATAAGTTCGTTTCATTCTTCCTTCCTTACGTGATAATTTATAGAATGAGTACTCCTCAGGAATACCCCACCCTTTATCTAAACGATCTGAGTACAAATCCCCAAATGAATAAAGATCCATCCTGAAACTTAGGTAAAACCTATTCACATAAACAAACACCCCTGCAACTGCCTTGTAAGTTAGTTTATCTCCAATCCCATTTACAAGATTTCCCTGATCTTGGTAAATTATTTCTCCAATAACATTACCATTGGTATCCAATGATTTAATGGAAGCAACCTCACTTAGATCATAATTAATCCACGCGGTAGATACACCTCCAAGTTCAATGCCCATTCGATTATTTTCAATCAATTCACTTATTTTAATCGACCCTCGTACAAAAAAAGGTATGTTGATCAATTTAGTTTTAAGTTCCGATACAAATTGGTTTTCATCATAGTTTCCATAAACTCCAATAAGTTCAGAAGTAGCATAATAAAAACCAAGACTGCCATGGAGTTTAAAATCTGTGCCTCGAGAAAACAAATTATCGAATTCAATGCCAGGTGAGATAAAATTTTTCTGACTACTGTATTCATATAATTGATAGGGTTTCAAAAACTTACCATTGAAAACAGCTTCATTGATTGGTGGCGCTTGAATGGATAAGTTAAGGTTTAGCTGCCCGTTTGCTGAAAGGACAAAACTACACAAGATAATGCCAACGATACGTTTCATAAGCTATTCAGTTTCCGATCAAAATAAAGGCACCCCAATAAAATGGACTTTCATATTTCATCCTCAGTTTTACTTGAGCTTCTTTAAATGCTAAATGAATGGATTGCCCGCTTAACAAATTTTCATAGAAATTGATCATAAGATCTGATGTTGCATGGTCATCTACTTTCCAGAAAGACATCAGTAGGTTTTTAGCACCCGCAACCGTTAGTCCCCTTTGAAGTCCATAAACGCCTTCTCCATTTTTTATTTCTCCTAGCCCGGTCTCACATGCCGAAAGGACTACAAGATTTGTATTTTCAAGGGTCAGGTGGGTGGCCTCATAGGCAGTAAGAATTCCGTCTTGAGTATCTAGGAGCAAACGATTTTTAATACCACTCAATAAGATTCCGGACCGTATCATTGAGTTGATGGGGCCGCCATCATCTTCCAGGAAGAAGCCGTGGGTGGCGATATGAAGGATTGATGGTGATAGTAATCCCTTTAGGTTGCCTTCTGTTGCATCTTCATTGAGGAATGTTTGGGTCTTCCACTGCTTAGATTCCAAGATATCCTTTATAGACTGAATTTCTTTTTCTGTGCCAGGCAAATCAATAAACTCCTGATCAGTAAAATTTAATACCTCCCGATCACTTAATGCTCTAAGGCTTTTGATTGCCATTTGTTTTTCGGACTTTGAAGTTATATTTCCCGAATAGTCTGGCCTTCCAAATAAGGAGGCCGTATGCATAATAGTTCCGTTGGCTCTTTGTAGAATATCCTTTGTATTCGTGACAGAAAAAATAGTTACCTCATCTAACACATATTTACCGGATAAAGGATTGAGCAATACGTTTGGATTTAATTGATTGTAAACGCCATCTACGGAAAGAAAAAAAGTTTTACTATTGGTTATATGATTCAAAATGGGTTTCCAATATAGATTGTATGAAAGGGTATCGGGAAGTTGCTGAAGGATACAATTTCTATAGTGCGAAATAAATTTGGTTTCAAGACTTGCCCCCTGGGGTAATAGAAATCCCTTGGGTGCTAAACTTTTTGATTGAATAAACACTACCAGGTATTGAACCTCATCTGAGAATTTGATTCCTTTTTGTTGAATCGAATCAATGAAGAACTTTTTAGTCCTAATGATTTCAAGGGCCGTTTCACCTTCATTTAGATGGCTTTGGATTTGCTGCCAACGAACATCCTCAACTGTTTTACTTAAGTAGTTTGATTTTTGATTAATATCTTTTTCAATCAAATTAATTTGTTCGGTAAGTTCATTGATTGTAGCTGAAGCTTTACGATCGGTATAATACAAATTGGCTACCCGCTCTTTTAAGTTTTGCCAAGTCGCCACTTTTGAAGATAGTTCCAGATCATGACTTGCCTCAATAGCGCTTTTCAACTTTGTAAGTTCGTTTAATAAGAGTGCTTTTGTAAATAGTTGTGTATCATAAAGCAAAGCCATCATGGCAGGTGTTGTATTATCTTTTTTAATAAAATCAGCTACAAACGAATTGAACAAATCGAAGTCCTTTTTTAAGGTTACATAAAATTGCTCTCGTTCATACTCGCTTAGCGCAGGGAAATGCTTTTCGATATTTGTTTTATAGACACCAAGAAGTTTTTCAAATGTTTGCAAAGCAGAATCATAATTGTGATAATGCCAAAAGTATAAACTCTTAGTGCGCAAAAAGCGAACCTCTGCAATAGAAAACGCCACAGAATTTGTTGCAATGAATTGCGATGCGCGGTTTAGGTAATGAGCAGCCTTTAATGTACTTCCTGTTTGTAGATAGTATCGTGCCTTCATTTCAAAGGCCGTGACGATTTGTTCGTTTGTAGGATGAATGGTATTAAGCGCATAAAAATATCGTTGGAGAAACCGATATGCCTCTTTATGCCTTCCTTTTTGAAGATTTGTTTCAAATTGAAATCCGTAAAGTTGATAGCGCATCACATCATAATTGAAATTGGTAGTAATTGCCCGATCAAGTAAAAAACTTCCCCTATTAAAATAATCTAAAGCTTTATCGAAATCTTCAGCTTGAAAGTAAAGCTGACCAAGCCCTATATAGGGGGAAATCCTAAACACACTGCGCGCTCCGAATAGGACTTGCCGCTGTTCAATAGACTTTGTAAATAATTTCTCTGCTTTTTTCAAATTTCCTGCCATCTGGTAGAGTTGCCCTAATTTTTCGTAAGCAATAATGTAGCGTTCAATTTTCTTTTGAGAAAAGGAATAGGGCGAGGTTTTTATGCGCCCTGAAGCCAAGAGAACGAGTGTATCAGTATATGCGCAAGCTTCTATAAAGTATTTTTCAGTAATCAGGAAATTATTCATTCGAATTGAACTATCTCCTCGGCTTATAATTGCTATGATCTTTTCGTTCAGGCTAATGCTTTTTAACTTGTCTTCAGAGGCTTGAGCAAAACTTATTGGGGTTTGGTAAATGACTACAAGGAGAAATAAGTATAATTTTTTCATTAGCGAAGGCGATAGGTGAGTAACATACCGTTGCTTTTAAAGGAGTAGTTCTGATAATACAAAAGAAATAATGATCTATTTCGGTCAAGCCCCCAACTGTCTGCAAAATCTCTGGATGAGCCAAACGCTTTAGATTGAATAAACATATGCACCCCCAATCTTCCAAAGGCAATTCCTAATTCAAAATAAAGGCAGGTAGACAATCGAGAAAGATGAGTGCTGATATTTTGACTTTCGACAGATTGCTGAAAGCTCTCTTTTAACTTGGAGTAGGCTAAATAATTTTGAAGCAAGCCAATATCAATGTATACAGAGTTCGAATTACTAAAATTAATCCGCGCTAACAGTGGTATAGACACATAGATGTTTCGAAGATTACTAGTGTATGCTGATTGTTTGTAATCATATCCTGTCTGGTTTATTTTTATTCCAGTAAGCCAATAGTATGGACCAAAAAATCTTTTCTCAATCGTAAAGTCAATTCGAAGATATTTTCCCCAATTGTATTCCGCTGAATAAGATCCTGTTGAAATGGAATTATTTGGAATTCCCAAGCTTAGATTTGGACGGGCAGTGAACTCAGTATTTACATTGGTGCCAAGCGAAAAAAACATCCTTGTTTGACCTACTGCTCGGGAACAAAGGAGGCTTATAGCATACACAAACAGGAGATGGGCATACCTGACGCGCATCCTGCAAAATTTAGGACTTAATCCGGCTATTCCAATTCTAAGTCTGATAATATTTTGTCAAGACGCTTAAAGCAATAAATAGCTCTCTAAATAATGGCTCATGTCTTCAGAAGGACAAAGTATGAATGCTTATTCCATTAATCTGACTGGTTCCATTTTTTTAAGGTATTTTAGAATTTTTAAAATTTACGTCGTTGAGATCGCTTCGCATAGTTGTTATTATCCCCGCCTTCAATGAAGAGAACGGTGTAGGCGAAGTGATTCGCGAAATTCCTACGGATATTGTTTCAGAAATTGTAGTCGTTAACAACGCCTCAACTGACAATACTGAATTGATTGCGCGCCAGGCAGGCGCAACCGTTTTGAGAGAACCTGTTGCAGGATATGGTCGGGCTTGTTTAAAAGGAATTGAATATATAAAACAAATTCAACCACAGCCCGATGTGGTGGTATTCTTAGATGCCGATCACTCAGATTATCCAGAAGAAATATCGTTATTGCTTAAACCGATCATAGAAGAAAATGCTGATTTGGTTATTGGATCTCGTGCATTAGGAGTAAAGGAAAATGGATCTATGACTCCACAACAAATTTTTGGCAATTGGTTAGCCACTCGACTTTTAAAATTGTTTTATGGTGTAAAATTTACTGATCTCGGTCCTTTTAGGGCAATTCGCTTCAGCACATTATTGCAAATAGACATGCAGGATAAGACCTATGGGTGGACCGTTGAGATGCAACTGAAAGTGGCAAAAAATGGTTTTAGATGCACAGAAGTCCCCGTTCGATATCGCAAGCGGATAGGGTTCTCAAAAATCAGTGGAACCGTGAAAGGAACCATATTAGCGGGCTATAAGATTTTGACTACTATCTTTAAATATTTATGAATGTAAGAATTGAAGGAAGTTTTAAACAATGATCATACTTATCACCATACTATATAGTCTTTCCCTACTTTATATCTTTTTATTTAGCTTGGGTCAATTACATCTCACTTGGGTCTACATGCAAAGTAAGAAGTGGAAAAGAACTGATCCGCAAGAACTTCAGGTCCATCCGATGGTAACGGTTCAATTACCAGTGTTTAATGAAAAATATGTGATCGAGCGTTTGTTGTTAGCCGTTAGCAAGTTCAATTATCCAAAAGATAAGTTAGAGATTCAGGTGTTGGATGATTCCACTGATGAAACTACTCAACTCATTGAAAATAAAATTGAAATATTGAGAACAACGGGGCTTGATATAAAACTAATTCACAGAGAAGATAGAAAAGATTTTAAAGCGGGAGCTCTTGGTTATGGGTTACAAAAAGCCAAGGGTGAATTCGTAGCTATTTTTGATGCCGACTTTATTCCTGAACCTGATTTTCTACTTAAAACGTTGCCTCATTTTTCGAATGATAAAGTAGGCGTAGTTCAAACCCGATGGGGGCATATTAATAAAGATTACTCGTTGCTTACTCAACTTCAGGCATTCGGGTTGGATGCACATTTTTCCATTGAGCAAAGTGCCCGCAAGGCATCAGGTAGTTTTATAAATTTTAATGGAACATGTGGCGTGTGGAGAAAATCTTGCATTGAGGATGCGGGAGGCTGGAGCGCAGATACGTTAACAGAAGATCTTGATTTAAGCTACCGTGCCCAATTGAAAGGCTGGGAGTTTAACTATTTGGAAGACGTAGCTACACCGGGTGAACTTCCGGTGATTATGTCGGCTATAAAATCGCAGCAATACCGGTGGAACAAAGGCGCTGCGGAAACAGCGCGTAAAAATTTCGGGAAGGTGCTGTTAAGCAGTCTATCAGTAAAGAATAAAGTTCACGCGTTCTTTCATTTATTCAATAGTTCAGTCTTTGTGTTTTTGTTGATAGCCTCAATACTTAGCATTCCCATGTTGTGGATTAAAAGCACTCATCCCGAAATTGGTTGGCTTTTCAATGTGGGAATCATCTTTCTGATTGGTTTTTTTTCAATCACCTTGTTTTATTGGATTGCCACTAAACGATTTTACTCAAACTCACCAGCAAAAACTTTTTTCTCACTTTATCCCAGGTTTCTGATTGTTTCGATGGGACTGTCGCTACATAATGGGATGGCAGTATTAGAAGGATTGATTGGACGGAAAACACCATTTATAAGAACTCCTAAATTTAATGTTACCAACAAACATGACTCGTGGTTGGGAAACAGTTATGCGCGATCCCGGATTAACCTCAATATTATATTGGAAGCTCTTCTTTGCATTTATTTTCTTTTCGGAATTGCTGCTGGGCTTTGGCTTAAAGATCCTGGGCTAATTTTCTTTCATGTGATGTTGGCGCTTGGCTTCGGAAGCGTATTTTATTATTCGATCAAAGCATCCTTACATGGATAGGCAAAAGCCTATATACTATGCATTAATTTTTTTGGCGGCAATCGGGTATGGATTGATTGGTTATGTCATTCACCGGCATGAAACAGTTTATTTAATTTCCACCTATGCGATTTTGTTTTTGATCTATGTGTGGATCATTAAACAAGATCAACCTAAAGTTTCGTTTTGGATAGCTGCGGCTTTTCTTTTCAGGATCATATTCCTTTTTTCCCTTCCTTCCCTTTCTGATGATTTTTATCGGTTCATTTGGGACGGACGGTTATGGAGTGCAGGCTATCATCCTTTTGCAGAGTTGCCTTCCGTGTATCTACAGCAAAACATTTCAGGAATAGATCAAACTCTTTTTGCTCAGTTGAATAGCCCTGAGTATTTTACAATCTATCCACCCGTATCGCAATTTATTTTTTGGGTTTCGGTTAAGGTTTTTCCTCAATCCGTTTTGGGTAGTGTAATTGTGATGCGATTAATTTTGCTTTTAGCCGAGGCTGGTACTTTAATTCTAAGTCATAAACTTCTTAAGAGATTTTCTTTACCCACTAAAAATATTTTGATCTACGCGCTGAATCCACTAGTCATTATTGAGCTTGTAGGAAATCTCCATTTTGAAGGGTTGACAATATTTTTCCTTCTCCTTGCAGTCTATCTGGTGATTATTAATAAATGGATTGGGTCGGCAATGAGTATTGCGATTGCGGTGGGCACTAAACTGTTGCCGTTAATTTTTATTCCAAGTTTAGTGCGAGCACTTGGCATCAAGCGATCTATCCAATATGGAGCAGTCTTCACTGTATTTACACTATTGATTTTCTTTCCGTTGTTTGATCAATCGGTTTTTCAATCGATGATGAGCAGTGTAAGTCTGTATTTCAACAAGTTTGAGTTTAACGCTAGTTTATATTATCTGATTCGCGAATATGGATTTTGGCAGTACGGATACAATACCATTCAAACCACAGGGTGGAGGTTAGGCTTGATTGCTGGAATACTGATTTTAATATTCTCATTAAGAAAGGGAATAAAATGGAATTCTACTATAGAGAGTTTTTCAGGTAGAATCCTATTCACTGATTGGATGTGGGTTTTATGCATTTATTTTCTCTTTGTCACGATTTTACATCCCTGGTACATTACAACCCTGCTTGCGCTTTCTATTTTTACTTCGTATCGATTTCCTATGGTTTGGACGGGTTTAATTTTCTTGACGTATGTTGGTTATACGGCAACGGGCTTCGTAGAAAATTTGTGGCTTACGGCTTTTGAGTATATTGTTGTGTCAGGATATTTTGTCTTTGAAATTATTTCACGGAAAGAAATTCATTTAAGCCATGAAGCTTGATCTGCTAATTATCTTTTATCGCAACCCGGAGCTTGGAAAAGTTAAGACACGGCTAGCAGCTACTGTTGGTGATGAGCGGGCATTGGCTATTTATCTTAAGTTGGCAGCACACACCAGAACCATTACAGCCAAAGTTGATTGTGATCGGGTTGTTTGGTATTCAAACTTTGTGGATACTGAAGACAATTGGCCAAACTATCAATTCATTAAACAAGTTCAACAGGGAAACGATTTGGGCAGCAAAATGCAGTATGCCTTTGATTATGGTTTCAGACAAGGTTATTCCAGAGTTTGCATTATTGGCACCGATTGTCTTGAATTAACAACTGAAATAATCAATCAGTCGTTTGACAAGCTAAAAAAACATGATACGGTACTTGGTTCGGCACTAGACGGTGGATATTATTTATTAGGGATGCAAAAATTGCATCATGATTTATTTACAAATAAAGCATGGAGTACCAATTCTGTTTCTTCTGAAACAATTAAGGATTTCGAGAAACTTAATTTATCATATTACCTACTACCAACTCTCATTGATGTGGATGAAGAGAAGGATTTACCTAAAGGAAAATTTTAAATAACTCTCTAAAAACTAACGCTAAACTGATGGTGGCCATCCACGTATTGGTAGTGAGCTTTAAATCCTTCTGCATCGCAAATTTCTTTTACAATGGCCAATCCAAGTCCATGCCCTTGCACGATTCTTGACTCCCGATTAAATCGTTGAAAAATTTTATCAGGATTTTTAAACGGATCGCCCGAATTAACAATGCTCAAAGACTTATTCCTTATCCTTATTGATACTTCGCTTTGCTCGGGCGCATGCTTCAAGGAGTTAGAAATAAGGTTGCTTAGTAAAATTTCAAGTAGCGTTGGATTGACAGCTATAAGTGATTCATTTTCAGTATTAATTTTAATTTTTAACTTCCTAGAAGTTGCAGTATCCTGGTACAATCCAATCGTTTTCTCAACCGCCTTGCTCAGCAAGGTTTCGAGTTTCGAAGGGAACTGATTGTTTTCAATTTTAGAAAGTAAAAGCAGATTTTTGTTTAATCGTACAATTCGGTCGGTAGTGGTTAGTAACTCGCTGATCAATTCTGCTTGTTCGTTGGTGATGTTTGCTGATTGCATCAATATCTCAAGCTTCGATCGGAAAATCGCTAATGGTGTTTGTAATTCATGCGATGCATTTTCTGTAAACTCTTTTTGATTTATATATGCCTCCCGACTTTTATGAACAAGCTGCTCAATTGCGATTCGTAAATCTTCAAATTCAGTTGTATTAGATTGAGGAAGACTTATAAACAAGTCTTTGTCAATCTGATATTGTTTAAGTTTTTCAAGAATGATATAAAATGGCTTCCATACTACTTTTGAAAGATTCTGGTTAATAAAAATGAATCCTAACAAGAGAAGGGAGAGTAAACAGGCTTGTATAGCCACAATGGCTTCAATTAAATCCCGACTACCAACGATCGATTCGCTTATAATAAGTTCATAATTTTTATTTTGGATGGCAGCACTTGTTCGTAATATTCTGAAAGGAATAATTTCCTGTTCAAGGGAGTCGTACAACTCAATTGTGAAAATTGAATCGGCAATGGGCCAATGAGTGGCTTCTTGCAGTCTGAATTCTTCATTTATCCCTTCATAGAGGCGAAGATCATTTTCTGAAGTTATTTTAGGGATAATTTTTGAGAAGTTTTCTTTATGATGGAGAAGTTCTTCCTCCATTTCTTCTACAAAGAGTCGTTGAATGGCGAGATAGTACAAGGGTGTGCATACAAGTAAAAGCAGTGTAGCATATATAATGTAATTTCGGATAGTACGCCTTAACAACTTCATCCTTCAAATTTATATCCAAGCCCGTACACTGTTTTTATAAAATCCTGCGAGCCCGCTTCACTAAGTTTCTTTTTTAGATTTTTCATGTGTGCATAAATGAAATCAAAATTATCAAAAACATCCGCAGCATCGCCCGAAAGATGCTCGGCAATAGCGTTTTTTGAGACTACGCGATTTTTGTTTGAAATAAGAAACAGCAACAAGTCATATTCTTTGCGCGTAAGATCTATTAACTTATTGTTCACAGTTGTAACTTTTCCAACAAGATCAATTGTTAATTCATCAAACGAAAGGGTATTGTTTCCTTCAAAGCGCTTTCGCCTGATAACCGCGGAGATCCGGGCACCCATTTCAGACAAGTGGAAGGGTTTAGCCAAATAATCATCGGCACCTAAGTTAAGACCTTGAATTTTATCATCGAGAGAATTTTTGGCAGAAATAATTATAACCCCTTCTGATTTATCCTCTTTCTTAAGACGATCTAAAATTTCCAACCCATTGCCATCAGGCAAAGTTATGTCCAGTAAGATGCAATCATATTCATGAAAGATAACTTTTTCAAGAGCCTCCTGAGAAGTATAAGCCACTTCGCACACGTAACTTTCCTGCCGAAGGTAGACCATCATGCTTTTAGCAAGCTCACGCTCATCTTCAATAATTAGTATTTTCATGATATTAAAAGAAAAGTAGCGATTTTATAAATCAATGATGCATTAGATTATGCCTAAATGCAAAACTGGCAGTTTGATACCAGGTAATGGCTTCATTTTCGATGGGTAGTTTTATGGTATGTGCAGCGATTTGGCTTTTTAGTTCATGATCTTTATTAACCAAAAATACCACTGGTTCCTTTTTTGGAGCCAGCACAACAAGGCTGTCGTTTTTTAAATACCCGAGTAATTGATAGGTGCTGATAAACACACGTTCCTTTCCAATCGGTAACGCGTTAAGATCGTACCCAAAAAATTTTGTTTCATAGGAAAAGTTGAGTAAGCCTAGTAGGGTAGGGGCAATATCAATTTGGCTCATCAATCGATCTTGAATCCCCGAACTGATATGCGATGGCGAAAAGATTAGCATAGGGATTTGATATTTATTAATCGGTAAATCAGTATTGCCTGCACTTGAGGCACAATGATCGGCTGTGATAATGAACAGTGTATTCTTAAACCAATCTTTTTTGCTGGCTTCTCTGATAAACTTACCAATAGCATAGTCGGTATATTTTACAGCACCGTTTCGATTGGTATGAGATGGAATATCAATTCTTCCATCAGGATAAGTGAAAGGACGATGGTTAGAGGTGGTCATAATATGAGTAAAGGAAGGCTTACCGTCCGAAACTGTTTTTTCAATTTCTCGCAAAGAAAGAGTGAAAAGGTTTTCATCGGCTACACCCCATATATTTTCATAATCAATTTCATTATCGGCAAGCGCACTTCGGTCAACAACCTCATAACCATTGTTGCCAAAGAAATTTCCCATATTATCGAAGTAACTGTAGCCACCATAAATGTACTTGCTTTTATATCCCTTATGGTTGAACACGGTGGCGAGCGTAAAGAGATCTTCATTATGTGGCCTTCGCACAATGGACTGCCCTGGTGTAGGTGGAACAGCCAAAGAGAGAGCTTCAAGCCCACGCACGGTGCGGGTACCGGTTGCATATAAGTTGGTAAAAGAGAGACTATGCTGTGCTAATGAATCGAGGAAGGGTGTGTTGCCATCTGTATTGCCAAAGATGCCCATAAATTCGGCACTAAAACTTTCAATGCTTATCAGAACGACATTCATTTTTTCTTCGGGCTTATTACTTTTGATTTTCCGTGCCAACAAAAGTTCTTCATTACTTGCAGGGTGGGGTTGCAACAAATCGGTAATATTTTTGTTGGCTGCTTGCTCGGACAGATGCGGATAGAATTGAGTGAAGTTTAACTCATTGTTTCGATAAGCTGCAAATAGTTCGTAAAGCCCATTGCCAGCAAGTTCGTTGGCTATTGTATTTGAACTAAAACTATGAAGTGAGTTATTGACGAGACCAAAACTCAAAACTGGAAAAATGAAAGCACCTGCTGTCCATAGTGTTCTGGTCTTAAACCGAACAGGTTGCTCTTTACATCGATCAATAAAAGGCTTTATTAGGAGAAGAATTCCACCTGCAATGATTAGAAGTATTACGATTATCCACGTGATAGGATATGATTGTTGAATATTACCAATAACCTCGGTGGTGTAAACTAAATAATCAACGGCAATAAAATTGAATCGGGTTGTAAACTCGTCCCAAAAAAGCCATTCGGAAACCGCATTGAATAAGAGGAGAAAACTTTGAATGAAGAAGAAGGTATATAAGAAATACGAATGCCATTTTTTTTGAAATACCTTTTCAGGAAGTAGCCAGATGTAAAGCAAAAGCGGAACGATATAATAGCTAGCCTCAACAAGGTCAAAAAATAATCCTAGTGTAAAAGCTCCGGCAATTTGAAAAATCGATAGTTCTGCTGCCGAACCTGATTTAAGTAACAAGGCCATTCGGGTAAGAAAGGAAATTCCAACAACTAAGAAGGTTAATAGTGTTAGAAGATCAAGTCTGTTGGATTTGAAGGGGAGGCGGGTAGAATTCATCCGCACAAACAACGGTTACAATTCTAAAGAAATTCTGAATGCACTAGTGTGGCCGATTTGTTTTGGATTGCCTTACTTTGTTGATTAAAATTTATGGGAAATGAGCGAAAAGGTGACCTGTATAGTTTCGGGTAAGGATTATTCCCTTAATAAAGCCACCCCACTATCAGCGTTGGATAGAAATATGCAATCGTATATACGGGAGCAATATCCAAACTTACCCGAACAAGGCTATGTGGGTGATGATCAATTGCTTCATATTAAGAAAGCATATCTGAATCAAATTCTTTCCAGTGAATTTGGTGAGCTAGACGAACTTGAAAAAGAGGTAATCACAAGCATTTCAGAAAACAAAATTCTTTCCGAACAACTTGAGCAAAATCTTGATGGTAAGCTTTCATTTGGAGATAAAATTTCAGATCGTATTGCTGAGTTTGGTGGAAGTTGGACTTTTATCATTTCTTTTTTTGCATTTATTATGGTTTGGATTGCAACAAACATCTTGTGGTTGAACAATAAAAGTTTTGATCCTTATCCTTTTATTCTGCTTAATCTCATTCTATCCTGCCTGGCCGCTATTCAAGCACCTATTATAATGATGAGTCAAAACAGGCAGGAATCAAAAGACCGCGCGCGCTCAGAGCATGATTATAAAATCAATTTAAAAGCTGAGCTTGAAATTCAGTTACTCCATAAAAAAATGGATCACCTTCTTATTCATCAAAACAAGAGACTACTTGAAATACAGCGCATACAAACTGAAATGATGGAAACCGTATTGAACAGACTTCCTGAGAAGAAATAGTACTATTTTAAACTATCAAGATCACGGATCAGAATTTTCTTCCGATCAAAATTGATCAGATTTTTTTCCTTCATATCATTAAGAATGGTAGTAACGGTTTGCCGTGATGTACCTGTGAGTGCTGCAATATCTTTATGGGTAAGTCGTGTAGGGATCATCGTTTCAAAGCCTACCTTTTTTCCTTTCCATGCGGCAGTATCTTTTAAAAACTCCACAACTCGTGTACGGGCATCTTTAAAAACCAATAGCTCCAATTTGCGTTCCAATTTCATCAGGCGAAGTCCGATAAGTTTTAAAATTTTAAAACTCAATTCCCGATTTTCTTTCATTAGATCCTTAAGTTCTTCAATACTAAGTGGGCAAATGGTTGTATTTGCATCCATAGCCTGAGCGAAGTCTTTTCGGGTTTCTTCCCCTGCCATCGCAAGCTCTCCAAAAATTTCACCGTTGGTTAAAATGGCTGTTACTATTTCTTTGCCATCTTCTTGATAATGACCCAAACGCACTCGTCCGGAAACAATCATATAAATATGCGTGGCGGCCTCATCTGGAAAATAAATGAAATCATCTTTTTTGTATAGATCAAAGGCATGCTTCTCAGCCATGGTCTTCGTCCGGTGTGGACAAAGTAGTTGATAAAGATTAACACTTTCGAAGTACCAAAGTGAAGAAGTATTATTCATTTCTAAGAATTCAGTATTAAGTTAGCAAAAAATTAGCAAGAAAAGTTCATGAGTAGATTAACCCTTAGTGAGATTTGGATTTATCCCATCAAGTCGTTAGCTGGAATACGTCTGCAAAGGGCAAATGTTAAACAAAAGGGACTTGAAACTGACAGAAGGTTTATGCTTGTAGATGAAGCCGGAAGATTTCTTACTCAGCGCGAACATCCACACATGGCACTTTTTAATGTCTCCATTAATAATGATCTTTTGATTATTAAGTCAAGAACCTCCCACCAAGCCCTGTCTATTGAATTAAAACCAAATGGGGGAGAAGTATTGCCTGTACAAATTTGGGATGATCAAGTAGAGGCATTTGAGGTAAATCCTGTGTATAGTAATTGGTTTTCGCAAGAATTGAAAATCGCGTGTAAACTGGTTTATTTTCCAGAAAGTAATCGAAGAGATGTTGATCCACGATTTGCTAGTGCCGGGGAGCAAGTAAGTTTAGCCGATGCCTATCCTTGTTTAATTATAGGGCAAAGTTCATTGAATGATCTGAACAGTCGGTTAGAGATCCCGCTTCCCATGAAATGCTTTCGTCCTAACTTTGTATTTACAGGAGGTGAGCCTTTTGAAGAAGATGAGTGGAAGAATTTTAGCATCGGGAAGAATAGATTTGCTGCGGTAAAACTGTGTAGCAGATGTGTACTGACAACCGTAGATCCTGAAACCGGAATAAAAGGGAAAGAACCATTGGTTACATTGGCTACTTTTAGAAAGAGAGATAGTAAAATAGTATTTGGACAAAACTTATTACCCATTGATTATGATGAAGTATGCGAAGGAGATAAAATTGAATTGTGCTAGACTCTTGATACTTGATACTGGATACTGGTTACTGAACGCAGCCTACTTTTGCAGAGCGTCAAATTTCAAGCATCGAGCATCGAGTATCCAGTATCAGATATTGATAGGAATTAGTGTTATCCTTATGAGTTCCTGTCAGATAAATGAAAAGAGTCTTCCAATCTTTGGTGAGCGCGAAGTTGTAGGAACCGATACAGTTTATCATACCATTGCTCCCTTTGCATTTGTAGATCAGGATAGCAGTTGGGTTACCAACACAACTTTCAACAACACTATTTATGTGGCAGATTTTTTCTTTACCACATGCCGATCCATTTGTCCCATTATGAAAACGCAAATGCTTCGAGTATACAAAGCCACTGCCGAGATGCCCGATGTAAAACTGCTTTCACACACAATTGATCCGGAATACGATACAGTAGCTTTGCTTCATGATTTTGCCGAACGTCTTGGTGTGGAGAGTTCGCGCTGGCATTTTGTAACAGGCATTAAAGATTCCATTTATAAAATTGCACAAACAAGTTACTTCGCTACTGCGATGGAGGACAAAACAGAACCTGATGGTTTTATTCACAGTGGTGCTTTTCTATTGATTGATAAGAAGAAGCGAATTCGTGGGAAATATGATGGTACAAAAGAGGAAGATGTAAACCGATTGATTGGAGACATTAAAAGGCTTCGGTTGGAAAAATGAGAATCCAAATTCATTATATCATACTAATGATGCTGGTTGGTGTCGGATTATTAAATTGTACGCGTGGAGATAGCAGCAAACATACTGGCTCTGTTAAGTACCAACAATACTATGTGCAGGGCGAAGAATTATATAAGAGTTACTGTGCCAATTGTCATCAATTAGATGGAAGTGGATTAGGAAGAGTTTATCCGCCTCTGAGCAAATCTGATTTTATAGAACAAAATTTTGAAGAGGTAATATGTATTATTAAGTACGGGCGAAGTGGAGAGCTATGGGTGAATGGAACCATGTACAATCAGCCTATGAAAGGGAACCCTGCGCTCACAGACCTAGAAGTTGCAGAAATTGCCACCTACATTTACAATACCTGGAACACTCAACGGGGTATCGTTGAAGTTGGGGAGGTGACACCAATATTGGCAGGGTGTGCCGAGAAGTAGATGCGTAAAGCCGACTTTTACTTTTGATTTTTTTAGCTTAAATATGTGTGCTTTATAACGTGTGAAAAAGCCCGACTACAAAAAACTTCTTTATTCTCTTCTCGGTGTTTCATTTTTTTATGGAACAATTATTCTGCTGCTTCATTCAATTGAGTCTGATGTAGCTGGCTCCAAAATGCCGACATGGCAAGATGCCTTGTGGTATGTTGTGGCAACGATTACTACCGTTGGTTATGGAGATGTAATCCCCATTACCTATTGGGGGCGTACTGTGGGTTTTATAGTTATGCTATCCAGTTTAGGGGTTTACGGTTTAATTATTAGTCAGATTGCAAATTTTATGAGTACACTAAAAGAACAGCGGGAGTTAGGGCTTAATGGCACCGACTTCAAAAATCATGTTGTTATTATTGGTTGGAATGATTTTGGCCGATCGGTAATAGGACATTTGGTGGCAGCAGGAAAACAAGTGGCTGTAGTTACAAAAGAACGATCATCCATTGATACGATCCGGGAATATTACGACTCGGATAATGTATTTACGCTGTATGCGGATTATGCCAATTTTGATATGCTTGAAAAAGCTAATATTAAACTAGCCTCTATTGTATTTGTCAATTTGAATGATGATACCGAGAAACTCGTTTATGTAATCAACCTGAAGAAGCATTTTGCCGACCTTAATTACGTTGTAACACTAGATAACGGAAACCTGAAGAATACATTTCAAAATGCAGGAGTCACCTATACCATCTGTAAAAACGAAATCTCTGCTAAATTGATGGCGAGCTACATTTTCGAACCTGATGTGGCCGTTTTTAGTGAAGAAATTTTAGCCTATGCTCATCACGATCATGAATATGACATCAAGCAAGTAAAAATCACAAACGATAATGTCTTTGTTGATACATTTTATGAAAAGGCATTTTTTGATTTGAAGAAGAATTGCAATGTAATTTTGATCGGAATTGTAAAAGCGGGTGGCCAGAAAAAGTTTTTGAAGAACCCCGAAAGTAGCGTTAAGATTGAAGCGGGCGACCAATTAGTGATTATGATGGATGGAAAAGGAAGGCAAGCTTTGAAAATGCAATACCGGATTATTGAATAAAAGAAGAGCGGGCCCCTCAGCCCGCTCTAACCCCAAAAACCAAACCCCACACACTTTCCCGGAGAACCCGGGACCTCACTATCTTTAATGTTATTCTACAGTTTCCAGCTCGTCCAGGTTGATAAATTGGAATTCAACCTCTTCTTTTAGATCAACAAAAATTACCGAGTCCTTGTTCACTTTTCCGGATAATATTTGTTTGGAAAGTTCATTTAATATTTCGCGCTGAAATACCCGTTTTAAGGGCCTTGCTCCAAATTGCGGATCGAAACCAAGTTTTCCCAGGCGGTCTAACGCATTTTCGGAAATATCCAATTTTACCCCACTCTCTTCTAAACGTTTTTGTATCTGCTTAAATTGTATTTCTACAATTTTTCTAATATCTCCTTTTGTTAACGGACGGAACATGATGATTTCATCGATCCGGTTAATAAACTCAGGCCGCACCGATTTTTTAAGCAAAGTCAAAACATCTTCCTTCGTGCTTTCAATTACATCAAAGTAATTTTCATCCGTTATCTTTTCAAAATTTTCCTGAATGATATGCGAACCAATATTCGTGGTCATTATAATGATCGTATTTTTAAAATTCGCAACACGCCCTTTATTATCTGTTAACCTGCCTTCATCCAGTACTTGCAATAAAATGTTAAACACATCAGGATGAGCTTTTTCAATTTCATCCAAAAGAATAACAGAGTATGGTTTGCGCCTAACAGCTTCTGTTAGTTGACCACCCTCATCATACCCCACGTATCCCGGAGGTGCACCGATCAATCTGCTCACACTGTGCCTTTCCTGATACTCACTCATATCTATACGCACCATTGCATTATCATCATTGAAAAGATAATCGGCTAATGCTTTTGACAATTCTGTTTTACCCACGCCTGTGGTTCCCATAAATATAAACGAACCAATGGGGCGTTTTGGATCTTGCAGCCCGGCTCTACTTCTTCGCACAGCATCGCTCAAAGCTCGAATTGCTTCTTCCTGTCCGGCTACTCTCTTGCCCAACTCTTCCTCCAGATTCAATAACTTTTCACGCTCGCTCTGCAACATTCTTGATACCGGTATGCCTGTCCATTTCGCTACCACCTCGGCTATGTCTTCACTATCCACCTCTTCCTTAAGCAAGGAATGTCCGCCTTGCATTTCTTTCATCTTAAGTTGAGATTCCTTTAAGCGATTCTCTGCTTCGGTAATTTTTCCGTATCGGATTTCAGCAACCTTTCCGTAGTCACCTGCCTTTTCGGCTTGCTCAGCTTCAAACTTTAGTTTATCAATATTTTCTTTTTCCTGCCGGAGGCTTTGAACAATTGCTTTTTCATTCTCCCATTGAGCTTTCAACGTGTTGCGTTCGCTTGTCAGTTCAGCAATCTCTTTGGTAAGAACTAATTCCTTGTCTTTATTTTTTTCCCTGCGCATGGCTTCGCGCTCAATCTCCAATTGCATGATCTTGCGATTAAGTTCATCCAATTCCTCAGGAAGAGAATCCATCTCTAACCTAAGTTTAGAAGCTGCCTCATCCATTAGGTCGATTGCTTTGTCTGGCAAAAACCGATCAGAGATATAGCGACTTGACAGTTCCACCGAAGCAATTACTGCATCATCTTTAATCCGCACTCCATGGTGTAACTCATATTTATCTTTAATCCCACGAAGGATGGAAATTGAATCTTCTATCGATGGCTCGTCTACAAGCACAGACTGGAACCTGCGCTCAAGCGCTTTATCTTTCTCAATATATTTTTGATACTCTTTTAAGGTGGTTGCCCCTATAGCATGAAGTTCGCCTCGGGCAAGCGCAGGTTTTAGTAAGTTAGCTGCATCCATCGCGCCTTCGCCACCACCGGCTCCTATCAGGGTGTGAATCTCATCTATGAAGAGAATGATCTCACCATCCGAATCGGTAACTTCTTTAATAACGGCTTTTAATCGTTCTTCAAACTCACCTTTGTATTTAGCACCAGCTACAAGCAATCCCATATCCAGCGATACAAGAATTTTGCTTTTCAGATTTTCAGGCACATCTCCATCTACAATGCGTTGAGCCATTCCTTCTACAATTGCAGTTTTACCAACCCCAGGTTCACCTAATAGAATAGGATTGTTTTTTGTTCTGCGAGAAAGAATTTGCAGTACGCGCCTGATTTCTTCATCACGACCGATTACGGGATCGATCTTGCCCTTCTTAGCGAGGTCATTCAAATTTTTTGAATAACGTTCAAGGGATTTGTACTTAGCCTCAGCGTTTTGATCCGTCACTTTAGCGCCCCCACGCAATTCTTTAATGGCTTTAATAAGGGTTGATTTTTCAAACCCTGCATCTTTCATTAACGTTGAGACTTTATCTTTTGTAGAAAGTAGTGCCAGCAGCAAGTGTTCAATGGCAACATATTCATCCTTGAATTCGCGCAACTCTTTCTCCGCATTTTGTAACACAGTGTTAGTAGTAGTTGATAAATAGGGTTGCGAGCCCGAAACTTTTGGGTATGAGTTTACGATCTCCTCTAACTTTTCATTTAGAACAGTTTCGTTGATCGTAAGTTTTTTAAACAGATAGTTTGAAACATTTTCATCGGTTTCTAAAATTGCTTTTAATACATGGCCGGGCTCAATGGCTTGTTGTTGCCGTGCGGTTGCAATCTCAGCTGATTTTTGTAATGCCTCCTGTGATTTTATAGTGAATTTATCGAAGTTCATAATAGAATGATTTATACACCCTTCAACAAATTAGAATCCATTCATTCCAGTTGATAATTTTAAGAAATTATGTCATTGAATTGCTTGTAACTCAGTAATTTCCAGACACTTTGACTTATTGCATGCCAAAAATTGATAACATAAAGTCGATTGGCTAATTAGTAACTTATAAGAGTTGAATGATCAATAATCCCCATCCAACGAGTTCTCGTCTGACTCGCGATCTACTTTTTTCTGATTTAAACGATAGGTAAATGTGAGTAGAAATTGCCGCGCTCGCCATTGAAATTCAGAGGTTGAATAATACCCATCGCTGTCAATAATTCTTCTGCGCTTCCGCGAATTAAAAACATCCTGCACACTGGCAGTCAGGGTACCTTTTCCTTTTAATAAATCTTTTGAATACCCGAGGTCAAGCGAGTAAATAGAAAGATCTTTTCCCTGAGTGGTAATTCTTGGAGCTCTGTAGTTGAATGAGGTTTGAAAATTATTCTTTTTTAAGAAGGTAACTCTTGAAGTTAGTCGACTCGTCCAGGTATAGGTATCACTATAAAATGTCTGTTCTTCGAAAATTCCATTTGTGATGGCACGGTAAAAGTTTCCGTTTGTATTTAAACGCCACCAGTCTTGTAACGAATAGGAAAGGTTAAATTCAAGACCTACTGCATTTTCAGTTGCAAGATTGACCGGAAAAATACGAGTTAGACCTTCGTCATCAACTTGTGTGATTCGTTGCACCACGCCAAGGCGATACCGATAATAAGCATTGGTAAGTAATGAAGCATTTTCCCAATTCAATAGATAACCACCTTCAAAGGAATGGGTATACTCAGGATTTAGATTTGGATTTCCTGAAAAGAATACCCTCGAATCTGTAAAATTTGAGTAGGGCATTAAATCCCGAATTCGCGGTCGACTAATACGGTAACTATAACTGAACTGAACTGAGGCTGGATCTGATACTTGATAGGAAAAATGGGCACTAGGAAATAAATTGAAATACGTTCGGTTGTTAATATTATCGGTAACGGTAAGTTCTGTTGTGATGTCAGAAAATTCTCCTCGCACCCCCAGTTGAAAGGAGTAACGATTAATACTATTTCCAATGATTGCGTATAAGGCATGTATACGCTCAGTATAGATCAGGTTATTATTGAAGGAGGGAAGTGTTGCCCAGGATGACTCATCCAGTTGTTCAAGTAAAAATTTATTTTCAATAATGCGTGTAGCCGTTTTTCCACCAAACTCCAGCTTCCCCTTCTCGCCAAACGGATGAATGTAATCTATTTGCAATAACTGATTCGATTCATTTTCAGTGTTAGTGCCACGTTGCTGAATGAGATCACTACCCGTATCATCCGATTGATTATACTCTGTCAACTCAAGTTCATCACTCCTGATAAGTTTGGCATCAATAGTAAGGGTCTGTCCTTTCCTGTCAAAATCTTTTCTAAAACTTAAGGACGCATCAATGTTTTCTTCTGGCTCTTTTTCACGTTCATCGCGAACTACTGTTTTAACTAAATCACCGTTTGAATCGAAATCCTGATACGTAATTTCCGAAGTGTTTAACCCATCTGATCTGCGGTAAGCGATGGCTCCCGTGAGCGAACTTTTATCAGTTAGCGAGTATTCAGCACCAAACATAAAATTGTGAGACAATCCGGAACGCTCACGCTTTTGAGTTTGATCGTAAACAAAACTCGTATCAGGGCTAAAGTATTGTTGTGATGATTTTCCAGAACCGGGACTTGCCCGATAGTTCAAAGCATAACTTCCATTAAGGTTTACATTTCCCTTGCGGAAATTTAGATTAAAGGAGCTAACATAGTTATCCGGGTAGCCTGCCGTTCCTGTAAAGGATCCGTTAAGTCCTTGTTTAATATTTTTTTTAAGAATGATATTGATAATCCCTACTTCGCCCTCTGCATCAAATCGAGCGGATGGATTTGTAATCACCTCAACAGACTCTATCATGTTTCCTTGCAGTTGCCGGAGGGCATCTGTGCTGCTAATACCAGCCAGGCCTGATGGCTTTCCATTAATTAGAATCCTTACATTTTCACTTCCGCGAAGACTAACATTTCCGTCTACATCCACGGTTACCGATGGCACATTGTCAAGGATTTCGGAAACGTTTCGTCCGATGTTGCTTAGATCTTTTTCAACATTGAACACACGTTTGTCAAGTGATAACTCCATCTGACTTTTTTCACCGAGTACAACCACTTCACTTAGCAGATCTGTATTTTCTGAGAGAATAATTTTACCAAGTTGAATAGGCTTGTTAGAAATTCTCACAGAAGGAATTATTTTTTCTTGAAAAGAAATGAAAGTTATTCTTATGTAATAGTTGCCTGCATCTGCCTGAATTAAGAATTTACCTGAATCGTCTGATACATCGCCTTTAACCAAGAGTGAATCTGCCTGTTCATACAGGGCAATATTGGCAAACGAAATGGGATTACTGTTCTCATCAACCAGGGAACCTGTTATTGAGTATGATTGACCCAATGCGTTGATTGTGAAAAAAAGAGCAATAATACTTTTGAGTATAGATTTTATAATCATTAGTCTTAATTAAGTGGCTCGGTGAATGACCGAAAATGAATCTGATGCCTCGATGATCTAACAGATTCGTTGATTTCTTGTTTACAAAGTTCGCCATTTAATAAAGTGCACACAACCTTTAAGTGCATACAATACTGTTTCAATTGTAAATAATATGTTAAATCCTTTCTGATTAATCTAATTAGAGTGTTTTAAACCAGTGCTGAAATTGTTTTTTGAAATTTAGTGGAGCGTGCCTTTGTTTCTTTTGTCCGTTTAAACTAAAAATTAAAGAGTTGAATGTTGAGTCATTTAAGGTTCTGAACATTCAGGAGACCATCCACAGAAAAAATAACTTTTTTAAGAAAATTTTCATGATATTCACTACTCTAAACTCACTTACCTATGAATACGACCCGAAGAGATTTCATTAAAACAGGTGCTATGGCTATGGCCGGAACCGCCCTCCTTTCATCTTGTAATTTTTCTAGCCCTATAAAGAAGGAATTGATGGGCTTGCAACTGTATTGTGTTCGAGACGAGATGGAGGTTGATCCGTTGGGTACGTTAAAGGAACTTGCGAAAATTGGTTATCAGCATGTTGAGCATGCTAACTATGTGGATCGCAAATTCTATGGATACACAGCTGTTGAATTTAAAAAAATATTGGGCGATTTAGGAATGACAATGCCCAGCGGGCATACTGTATTTGGCCCCCGACATTGGGACGAAACTACAAAGGATTTTACGGATAGTTGGAAGTATACAATAGAAGATGCAGCCACCATGGGCCAGCAATTTGTAATTAGCCCATCGCTCAATGAAAAACTACGAGATACGTATGACACCACACTTCGAACAATGGAGTTATTTAATAAGAATGGAGAGCTTTGCAAAAAATCAGGAATGAAGTTTGGCTATCACAACCATGATTTTGAATTCAGCGTGAAACTTAATGACGAAACCCTGTACGATATTATTTTGCAGCACACTGATCCGGAATTAGTGATGCAACAGTTGGATATTGGCAACCTTTACAATGGAGGAGCAAAAGCAATTGACATTGTACAAAAATACCCCGGTCGCTTTCAATCCATGCATGTGAAAGATGAAATACTAAGTGATGGAGGGCATGAAAAATATGAAAGCACCATTTTAGGTGCTGGAGTGGTAAATACAAAAGAGGTTATTGACCTTGGACGTAAGTCTGGCGGTACGATTCATTTTATTGTAGAACAGGAATCTTATCAAGGAAAAACACCGCTTGAGTGTATGAAGGAGGATTATGATATTATGAAGAAGTGGGGATACTAAGTTGGCCAGTCAACAGCCCACGGATAGAAGTTCACAAACTAACTGTGGACTTCTATCCACTCTTTAATAGACAATGTCAATAATGGAATTAAATTTTGTTTACCTGCTTTAAAACTGTGATCAGCGCCATCAATTTTTTTTAAAGTAGCCGTAGGCAACGATTCAGTAACACTATTGATTAAACTCCACTCCGCCAGCGAATCGCGTGTTCCTTGTAAGAATAACATAGGGGTCTCAATATTTTTTAAATGATCAGCCCGTTCAACCGATGGCTTGCCGGCCGGATGTAGTGGAAATCCTACAAATACAATTCCTTTTACGAAATCCGAAGGATGTTTTGAAAGATATTGCGAAGTCATTCTTCCTCCAAATGATTTGCCACCAACAAACAACGGTAATTTTGGATAAAGTTCATGCGCTTTTGTCAATGCAGCAGCTACTGCAAGATGGGCTACTGCAGGGAAATCAGGTCGCTTCTTCTTTTGCTCCATGTAAAGAAAATTGTATCGAAGGGTAGCAATGTTAAGATTGGCAAGTTCTTGGGAGACAGATTTCATAAAGACGTGATTCATGCCGGCTCCTGCTCCGTGCGCCAATACTAACATGGCTGAAGGATTTTTGATAACGTAAGTCTCAGCAGAAATCGTATCTCCTGAAGCTGTGGTAATAGAATGATTAATTACTTCCATAATAAGAGTGTGGAACAATGTTAAGGGAATTTTTTCCGCAGCCGTTTATTTTCCGCCTCACAAAAAGCTTTACTCATTTTCAAAATCTATGTTTTCGGGTTATAAATGAATGCACATCTGTTGGCATTATTCTGGACTACCAAGAATTAAAGAATATAAGTTACACATTAAATTTTTTAATTATGAAAAAGTTATTTTTTGTTTCGGCAGCAGCTTTATTGAGTTTATCTGCTATTGCAGCGCCCATTTATTCGACTAACACTAACTGCATGGAAGTGTTGCAGGAGAAGAAGGAGATTAAGGCAGCAGATCTTCCCCAGGCAGTGAAGAACACCATTGCGGCTGACTATAAGGAATGGACCATAAGCAAGGCTTACTTACTTGAGGCAACTACCGAGTATGAAGTTGAATTCACAAAAGAAGGTCAAACGAAAACAGTTAAGTTTGACAAAGACGGTAACGTGATAGCCTAAGGTTAATCACCTAAGGATTATGCGTTCCAAAAAGGGCTTGACGTTTTTGTCAAGCCCTTTACTTTTAAAATGATTTCAAATTTGAGTGATTACTCATTAATACCCAGCAGATTCCTTTCGGAATAAAAATTTTTATACGCCCACATCCGAACACATTCGGGCGAAAATGAACTATGATCTTTATATAAAGATTCAAATTAGCTCAATAATCAAACTTTATATTTGGTTTAATTCTTGGTATTTGATGTCACCAATAAACAATCAGCCCCATGCTTTTCAATTATTTTAAAACCGGATTTAGAAATATTTTAAAAAATGGGCTTCAGTCCGGCATCAATGTGATTGGCCTTGCCTTGGGAATTGCCTGCGTTTTTTTGATCTCAGTTTATGTGCGGCATGAACTGGCCTATGATCAGTTTTATCCTGACTATCAAAATCTATATCGCATAACATGGGAAGATGAAAACCCACAAACCCGCACGCCTCATCCTATGGCACAAGCCATGGTAAATGATTTTCCTGAAGTAGAAAGTGCGGTTAGTTTGTCGCCCTATTGGGCTGCCGGTTTAACTCGAGAAGTATTTTCGGTGCGCAACCTGGAGAAGGATTTAAAATTTGATGAGCGAAATGCACTCATGGTAGATAGTACATTCTTTGATGTGTTTCAACTGCCAATTGTGCGAGGGGATGCTAAGAAAGCATTGAAAAGTGTGAATGGCATTTTACTTTCCGAGTCGGCTGTTAAAAAATATTTTGGAGATGACGATCCCATTGGGAAACACCTTGCCATAAATTCTGATACCGTATTGCTGGAGGTAATGGCTGTATTCAAAGACATTCCCGAACAAAGTCATTTTCATTTTGATTTGTTGGCTTCGTATGTACGGGAGAAATCATTTGACCCGGATGATGATTATTATACCTGGGCCGACTTTGGGCACTATAATTACATAAGATTAAAACCAGGCGCAGATCCGAAAGAGTTAGAGGCTAAACTTCTTTCGTGGGCACGAAAATATATTAACATAAGTGATGAGTACTACCGGCAAGCGGTTGCCAATAACAATGGATTCCGGGTTCAACCCGTTATTGATATTCATTTGAAATCGCACCTGCGTTGGGAGTTAGAAACCAATGGCAACATTGAATACATCTACATAATGGTTGCCGCGGCTTTGTTTACCTTACTAATAGCCTGCATCAATTTTATGAACCTGATGACGGCTAAATCTACCGAGCGAGCCAAAGAGATTGGTATTCGCAAAACCCTGGGTGCTTTCCGAAGTCAACTCTCAGCACAATTTTTAAGTGAGTCTATTCTTATGGCACTTTTTGCAGTTGCGCTGGCAATATTATTTGTAGAGTTAAGTTTGCCTGTTTACAACTCGATTACCGGGCAGAATTATAGTTTTAACCATATGCATATAGGCTCTTTACCCACCTTGTTAATGATTGGTTTGATTACAGGAATACTGGCCGGGGTCTATCCTTCGCTGGTACTTTCTGCCATTAGGCCCCAGGCTATCCTGAAAGGAAAATACATGAGCTCCCTTCAAGGGATTGCTTTACGAAGAGTACTCTTGGTGGTACAGTTTAGTATTTCGATGGCGTTGATTACCGGAGTAGCAGTTATATTCAATCAATTGGATTTTATCCGAACTAAAAATCTGGGGTTCAATAAAGAAGAGATATTAGTAGTGCCAATAAAGAATCAGGAGGTGAGCAGACGAATAGAAGCATTGAAGTCAGAATTACTTCGTGTGGACGGAATTTCTTCAGTTTCTGCCAGTTCTAATCTACCCGGTGGCCAGTACAATCAGAATTTTGTCTTATCCCCTGAGCATCCGGATGACAAGATTGCTTTTTCTGAAGCCTTTGTTGATTATGATTTTATAAGGACGATGAACATTGAATTAGCAGAGGGTAGATTTTTTCAACCGCGTACCCAAGCTGATTCAGTGGCATATTTCGTGATGAATGAAACGGGGGCAAAGCAGTTGCAGATGGAAAATCCAATTGGCAAGGAAATTAAATGGGAAGCGTATGGAAGAGCAATTACCGGTAGGGTGATTGGTTTAGTGAAGGATTTTCATTTTCAATCATTGCATGAACCCGTGCGTCCATTAATATTTGTTTCTTATCCGGCCTACAATCATTTAGTGATAAAACTTGATCCGACTAATCTGGATGCAAGGCTTTCGGAGATAAAAAAAGCCTACTCCCAGTTTGACAATAGTTTTGAATTTGAATTTTCATTCCTTGATGACAGGTTAAACAATCAGTATGTAGCGGAAGAGCGAACAGGAATCATATTTGCATCCTTTGCTTCACTTGCCATTTTGATCGCTTGCTTTGGATTATTTGCCATGGCTATGCTAACCTTTAATCAGCGATTGAAAGAAATTAGCATTAGAAAAGTTTTAGGAGCATCCATATCCGGTTTAATCTTTTTGCTGCTCAATGATTTTACTAAATTGATTCTTATCGCGATTGCAGTGGCCACTCCAATCACCTGGTGGATGATGAACCGTTGGCTTGATAATTTTATGTATCAGGTAGGCATACATCCTGCGGTTTTTATTATTTCCGGTTTAATCTTGCTGGGTATATCCTGGATCACCTTGAGCTATTTCACACTCAAGACAGCGAGGATTAACGCAGCTGAAACGTTAAAGAATGAATAAAGATTTTCAGGATTTATTTCTTAAACATCAATTTCCTAGAAAAGTAAAGTAGCGGTAAACCATATACGGCTATCATTGCATAAGCCATAATTGTATATCCTTTTGCTACTAAATCGATAATACCTACTTGCGCCAGTAATAGGGCTGCAATTAAAGCTGCTGCTGAAATAATTGCCTTGGTAGTTTTTTTGAGTGGTTCCTTTTTTCTCTCCAGCACTTCGGTTTCTACGCGACTGATAAAGGCGTGTATCATGCCGGTTGCGGTTTCGACCAGAGTCCAACCAACTACAATCCCAAATACTATTTTTAAGGAACCATGGAACGGCTCCAACATTTTTAACCAGGGCACTGTGGCGGCCAACACATTTATATCGGGATAGTATGCGAGTATTGCAAAGTAGGTTAAGAACCAGGGAATAGTCATCAACAATCCCGAAGAAAAGCCTGCTACAATACTTTCTCGCTTGGATTGAATTCCTTTGTATGTAAAAAATGAAGCCGGATATACGGCTAAGTTATAACCTACGTATAACACGCCCGTCCATAGCAGTAGACCAATACCAGGGGCATCGGGAAGATAACTAGTGTCCCATCGGCTAAATGTAGCTGCTATTTGCGAGCCCTTATTTGAAAAAACTGAAATGGCGAAAATTATATAGGTAGCAAAGAGTGCTATCGTGCCGAATGTTTCTAATTTAGCAATCACCTCATCGCCTTTGTAATTAAGAAATCCAACCAATAAGATAATTAAGATCACTCCAATCCACCGCGGAAATCCTAAGGTGCTATTAAGAATTTCTCCCGCTGCCGATGCCATTACAGCAATGATAAGGACAGCCAACAAGAGATAAACAATTTCGTAAGCCATCCATCCTGGGCCAATTAATTTCTTAACCAACGATTTGTAGTCATATACCTGCCATTGACGACACGCTTCAATGGATAGAATTGAAATAAAAGAGAACCCTAAAAAGATAGCAAGCCCGCTAATCCAACCGCTGGCTCCAAATTTTCCACCATATTCTACAATCTCCCTACCCGTGGCATAACCACCGCCAATAAGAACTGATTGAAGAATGATACCGGGGAGTAATATACGTTTGAGTGCGGACGGAGCTTTAGTTGTTTCGATCAAGGTGGAGGCTTTATAATTTTTGCATCAATATAGAAAGAATAGAATTCGGATGTTGAATGGCAATTGATTTAACCACCAAATTTCTAAAACATTTTAGTAGCTTTAACTGAAAGACAAATCCTTGAGATCATGAATTTGAACATTGACGCAGAAAAACAAAACATGTATGATGCCATTGTTGTAGGCACCGGAATTAGTGGTGGGTGGGCAGCAAAAGAACTCACCGAAAAAGGATTGAAAACGTTGGTGCTGGAGCGTGGCCGGGCCGTAAAGCATGTGGTCGATTATCCCACCATGACAAAGGATCCCTGGCAACTTCCGCTGGCAAATAAATTACCCGCTGAAGAAATGAAATTTTATCCTGTGCAGTCGCGCACGAATTGGGTGAATCAAGCAAACAAACACTGGTGGGTAAAGGATACTGAAAATCCGTATACAGAAGTAAAACCCTTTGATTGGATTCGTGGCTACCATGAAGGTGGCCGTTCGATAATGTGGGGCAAGCAAACCTATCGGTTGTCCGATTTGGATTTTGAAGCAAATGCAAAAGAGGGGATAGGCGTTGACTGGCCGATTCGATATAAAGACCTGGCTCCGTGGTATGATTATGTAGAATCTTATATTGGCGTAAGTGGCAGAAGTGAGGGTCTTGCTCATCTTCCCGATGGAAAATTTCTCCCACCCATGGAATTGAATTGTGTGGAAGAAGTTTTTCGCGATAAGCTGGCGGAAAAACTTGGCCGTAAACTTACCATTGGCCGGGTAGCGCACCTCACGGCTGCATTGCCCCATGATCCAAGTCGTGGAATTTGTCAGTCCCGAAATATGTGTGATCGGGGTTGTCCGTATGGCGCCTACTTTAGCAGCAACTCTTCCACCTTGCCCGCAGCTTCACGAACTGGTAACATGACGTTGCGCCCGCATTCTATTGTACATTCTGTTATTTATGATGAAGCAAAAGGTAAAGCCGTTGGAGTAAGGGTACTGGATGCTGAAACAAAAGAAGAGATTGATTTTTTTGCAAAAATTATTTTTCTGAATGCATCAACGCTGGGTAGTACATACATTCTTCTCAATTCTACGTCCAATCGATTCCCCAATGGAATGGGGAATAGCAGCGATCAACTTGGCCATAACCTGATGGATCATCAATACAGAACGGGTGCCGAAGCAAAGGTAGATGGTTTTGAAGATAAGTATTACATCGGGCGCAGGCCCAATGGAATTTATATCCCGCGCTTCCGAAATGTAGGTGACAACAAGCGCACAGATTATATCCGTGGCTTTGGTTATCAGGGCTCGGCAAGCCGCGAAGGATGGGCACGCGGTGTAAAAGAACTTGCGTATGGGGAGGAGTTGAAGAATTCATTGACCGAACCAGGCGGCTGGAGCATTGGCATCACAGGTTTTGGGGAGTGCCTTCCGTATCATGAAAATAAAGTGAGTATCAATCATGATAAGAAAGATATCTATGGATTGCCTACACTGAGTATTGACGCAGAATGGAAAGCAAATGAAAAAGCCATGCGGATAGATATGCGCGAAAGTGCTGCTGAAATGTTAGAGGCGGCCGGGTTCAAACATGTAAACACGTATGATAATCCGGATAACATTGGATTGGGTATCCATGAGATGGGCACAGCCCGCATGGGGAATGATGCGAAGACTTCTGTATTGAATAAGTGGAACCAGGTGCATGAAGCAAAAAATGTTTTTGTAACAGATGGTGCAGCTATGACTTCATCGGCTTGCCAAAATCCATCACTCACCTACATGGCACTTACCGCACGCGCGGTTGATCATGCCGTAGGTGAATTGAAAAAAGGAAATTTATAAGCGAATTCTCAAACACAACAATATGAACAGAAGAGAAGCCATTCAACGAACAGCCCTTGTGTTGGGTTATACCATAACAGGCTCAGCCTTAACGGGAGTATTAAATGGATGCAAGGCATCGCCCGAGCTTAACTTTCAACCCGTTTTTTTTACAAACGATCAGGCAAGTTTGGTGGGTGAGATAGCAGAAATCATTTTGCCAAAAACCACAACACCCGGAGCCAAAGATGTAGGCGTGCCGGGTTTCATTGACAGCCTGCTGAAAGAGGTGTATCAAAAAAATGAGCAAGATGATTTCTTGTTAGGACTTGCCGAGTTTGATGCCGATGCCAAAAAGACTTATGGAAGTAAATTTATGGACTGCAGTGCAGACGAGCAGAAAGCGCATTTTAAAAAACACCACGATGCAGCGTTGGCTCAATCTACGGGTAACGATTCTTCCGGATGGTGGAATACAGGCGGAGGCAAGGATAAACCCTTTGTGTTGAAAGTGAAAGAACTTACGCTGCTCGGGTTCTTTACTTCCGAAGCCGGGGCTACTCAGGTGTTGCAATACAATCAAGTGCCGGGTCCGTTTCAGGGTTGCGTGCCATTGGAAACTGCAGGCAAAACGTGGGCTACTTAATAAAGTCAATATGAGAACTCCATCATTAACTAATATTTTTATGAAGTACATACTGTTAACAAGTATTCTCTTTGCAAGTCTTGCATCGTTTGGGCAGGGCAACATGGACACGGTAAGAATTCAACCGATAAAAGTTACCGAACAGATTTACATGTTGAAAGGCTCGGGCGGAAACATCGGTGTGTTGATAGGTAAAGAAGGAACGCTGATGATTGATAACCAGTTTGCTCCGCTCTCCAACAAAATTAATGGCGCTATTAAAACACTCGATCCGGGTGAAATTCGCTTTGCAATTAACACGCACGTACATGGCGACCATAGTGGGGGTAATGAAAATTTTAGCAAGATGGGAGCCACGTTAGTAGCCCACGATAATGTGCGAGAGCGCATGATGAAGGAAACCGTAAATCCGCAAACCAATCGCACCACACCGCCTCGCGACAAGGCAGCATGGCCAGTAGTTACGTTTGCCAATAAACTAAATCTTCATTTGAATGACGAAGATGTGATTCTCCATCATTTTGATAAAGGGCACACCAATGGCGATGTGATTGTACAATTTAAAAATGCGAATGTAGTACATACGGGCGATGCCTTTGTGCGCTATGGCTATCCATACATCGATCTTTCCAATGGTGGTTCAGTAAATGGATTCATAAACACATTGGATAAAATTTTACTATTGTTGGATGACAACACGAAATTGATACCCGGCCATGGTGAGTTAGCAACCAAAGCCGATGTAAAAAAACTCCGCGATGGCATAGCCGACATCCGCGACCAGGTGGCCGCTGCTTTAAAGAAAGGAAAGAAGGTAGAAGACATTGCCGCGCTGGGCATTACCGATAAATATGAAGCCGAGTGGGGCAAGGGTTTTGTGAAAGGAAAGGATTTTGTAATGATGGTGGCTGGTAATTTGAGTGGGAAGTAGAGTTTATAATATGGATATATAGGAGCATAATGCTCCTATATATAAGCGTTAGCATCAATTGCGCCAAGACAGTTTCAGTCATACGCGCACAGGCACATTTAATTGCCGCACAAATCCACCGCGATACCAAAGCAATTAAATAAGCCTGCCTTTTCCACCGCACTGACGGACTAGGAACTATTAACGTTCGGACTAAATTATTTCTGTATTTTATTTAATAGGCTTTGATCCAACTATTATTTCGTTTTTTGCTTCATCCCAAATTAATCCATAAATAGGTTCTGAGAAGATACCTTGACCAACGCCTTCGACTATGAATTTTTGCTGAATTAGGAACTGCTTAATTTCTGTTGCTAAGTTGAACGCCTCAGGATCACCCATAACAGAAGTTATACTTATCTTTTGATTTTCTCTCCCTTTTAGCAGCTGCAATGTTTCCCTTCTTGTCTTATCATCAAACTTTCTACCAGTATTTAAATTGATGTCACCAACTATTTGGTTTCCAAAATTTGGAGCATTATTCTGAATTGCTCTCCCGTTATTTTGGACATTCTGAATATTAACCTGAGGTTTAATGATGATCCCTTTAATAGAATCATATTTATATCCACCCTTCTTTACCGCGGAACGATACAAACTATCTGACGAGAATAACTTGGTGACTTTAGAAGTTAGGTTTGACATCAAAATACTATCTGACTTAATTCTTTCATTTGATTTTATCTCTTTAACAACGGACTCATTGTGACTGCTTATCGTGAGATAAAGACCAGTACCAAAAAAAGACACGAATGCAATAATGTATATTTTGCCAGCTAAAGTCAGTCGTTTCCACCAATTCAAATTTTTGCCTTTGACTTTCATATCCCAGACAGTTGGCATGAATGCAACCATTGCAGCAGCAATAAAAAAGAATATCTCGATTGACATGACTGATTAATCCTTGACTTAGGGACTAACAATTTAGTAAAATCTTTCAAAACAGCACCAATACAAAGGCCGCACAGGCCGACTCCACAAACCCAAGCCTTTGCATCCGTGCTACTATTCGGTGAAGGCGCAACTGATGCTAACATTGTATATAAGTCATGGCGGGGTTCAGTGCTATATTGTAGTTTCATTTTCATATTTTCGTTTCAGTTTATGGGACGGAGCGGAGCAGGTCGGGCAAATCATTCCTATCGTCATTCATTTGCCCTCCTAATCCCGCCACGCCTTATATACTCATCGTTGCCGGCAAGCCATCGGCTTCGTGGACAAATACTCGTGAACATAAAAAGTTGGACAAATGACAGGAGAGTAAGTTAATGACAGTTGAATTGGAGAATCTTAATATGATGTCGGCATTTATTGGAGCAATAATAGGTTCTGTCGTGACAATTTTATCACGATGGATACTGTTCCGCATTGAATTAAAGAGAAAGAATCGATTAATGAATGATGATTTAATTCATCAACAAGAAGTACTAATTGAATACAAAAAAGTAACAGAAAAACTACTGACTGACTTTGAAAATAGAGAGAATTTAGATAGACGCTCGCATCCATCATTCGAGGACTTGTATACCGACATATATGAATCACTTTCAAAATCAGACCTGTTTATAATTTACCAAAACAGACTTCCTAAAATAGTTCAGATTTATAAGTCCATAGAATTTTTAAAGGAATACAAACCATCTACGATTTATAGTGAGTATATCGACAAGTGGGACACTCATAGAAAATTACAGGAGCACTTAGACCACATGAATAACAATCCAACCGACAAATACTGCGGGGCGCAAATTGGATTTATGAATCATGCAATTGGACAATTGAAATTAAATTTGAATACTATTGACGAGGTAAAGAGAGACATTAACAGCGCACTGACATATAGATTCAATTGGTTAAATCCATTTTAATCATTCGAATGACTGATAGAATAAATATATATCAAATGTATATTAAGAATGGATGCAGATTTGGGTTCTTTGTAAAACGTGACTCATGGAGAGAAGGACGCTACGCTAAAGTGATTGGTATTGAATGGGTCGAGGAGGGCAAAATGATTAAGGGTGAACCTCCTTACTTTGGTGGTTTCAAAAACCCACCCGGACATCCACGCGCAGGAAAAACTATGGGACCAAGATTAGTAACACTGCAAGCCGACTGGTTTGACGAAGGACCAATTATGACAATTCGGACAGGTGGAAATTATAGTTGGACACAAGTTTACCCAACCATTAAAGAGTGAACAAGATGGCCAGCCGGCAACAATGTGTTTATTTAATTGCGGGGTTCGGTGTAGAGATAAAGTTTGTTTTATTAATTTAGTTCAGTAACAGGGACAGGGACGGAGCAGGTCGGTTTTAACATTACGCTTCGCTTCATTTTTAAAACCTCCTATACCCGCAACTAAATAAACACTGGCGTTGCCGGCAATGCTTTTAAAAAATTTATGTTAACAAAAATTAACCGACAAAAGTGTTTGGACACCTATCCCAAATTTCCAACTGCGGACGACAATAAGGAATTATACTATTTTCCTAAATCGACAGGTAGTTACACTTTGACACTTCCAGCAAAATCACCAACTGAATTAATCAAATTGATGGCTCACGAACTCACAGATTTATTTTTAAAAATGAATTTGGAAAGTTTAATTTTTCTAGGTGATTCAAAAACATCATGGCTTTATCAACACAATAACTATAAGCCCGTTAAAGAAGCGCTACAATTTCTCATCGACAATAAAGTGGGACAAAAATTTAATGGAGCTGTTGAAATTAAAACATCTCAATTAAAAACATTTCTAAAACACATTGCATGGTTGACAAGGTGCAACGCTTCTTTACCTAATTTTCATTTCTCGGACAAAGAGCAAAACTTCATCGGTAATATTTGTAAATACGGGAATTGGCATCTCAATACATTGAATAAATTGACGGACAAAAAAATAAAAGAACTAATAAACGATTCTAAACTTGACTACTCCAGCGGACAATGCACTAATTCTTTTTCGAAAAGTAGTTCAATAAAATATCGTCAAATAGTAGTTTAAGTAAAAAGCACAGCAGGCAACAATGTGTTTATTTAATTGCGGGGTTTAGAGTAGAGATAAAGTTTGTTTTATTAATTTAGTTCGGTGTCGGGGACAAGAACTGAGCAGGTCGGTTTTAACATTCCGCTTCGCTCCATTTTTAAAACCTCCTACACCCGCAACTAAATAAACACTGGCGTTGGCGGCAAGCATTTGTCGGAGTGAGAACTTCACTGATAAATAATGAGAAAGAAAATATTAATTGTTCTCGGTATAATTCTTCTTGGTGTCGTAGGATTTTTCGGATATACAATTTACCAGTTCGGACAATTCGTTGATGACTTGGGTGAATGTGGTATGTCAGCTGGACCGTGTTACGGACAGGCAGTCGAAATAACGCTTGAGACTTCAAAGGTTGACCAATATTTAGCATGCCCAAACGGACGAATTGGATTTATAAGTACCCAAGACACTCTTTCACCGATAATTTTTAAGGTGGACACAAATTCAAAATTAGTTTGGGCGCTAAGGTTAGAGTCGGACTCATGTAGCGGAATCCCATTAAAACAAATGACAGGGATGGAGATTTTGGAGGATAAGGGACTGAGGAGAATTCATTTCTTCAATCAAACATATTCAGAACCTGGAACAATCTACTTGACGAACGATTATAACTTTGAGTATTTATGTTTGAGCCCGATGTAGAAATGCCAGCCGCCAACAAAAGCTATTTGCAATGGCGGGGTTCGGTGGTTTATTTGTAGTTTTAGCTTTCAAAATACGTTTGGTCACGGTTGACAGTGACGTGCAGGTCGCGCTAAACATTCCCTTCGGTCATTTTTTAGCGCTCCTATTCCCGCCACTGCAAATAGCCAGACGTTGGTGGCAATTGCTACCGGACAAAGACGGACATCTAAATGAGAAAGTGGATTTTGATTATAATTTATCTTGGGACATGGTTGCTAATTGTACCTGAGAACTTGCCTGGACTCATCTTGTACGACAAATCGCGGTTTATTCTTCTTGGATTCTTTGGTATACTAGCCATCGGACTTCCTTTTATACTTTATCATATTTTAGCCGAATTTGAAATGAGTAAAAATGCTAGAAAAGGAATTGCGTATGGTTCAATATTTCTTCTAGTGCCATACGGACTATGGACTGGAAAGATTGATGACAAAAGATTGAATGAAAGTAATAAACAAACAAAGGGGATTATTTACGACAAATGGACGACCAAACGAAAACCGTTGTTAAAAGCTAAATTTAAAGTTGACAACAAAGAATACACAACATTTTCAAAGACTGATTATGATGACGTTCTTTCAATTGGGGACACTGTGACAATAATTTACTGGACGGAGAATCCAGAACTGAGTACGATTAAAGAGTTGGAGAAGTAGCAACAGCCACCAACAATGTGCATAAGTCATGGCGGTGGGACATCAAGGTATTAAAAGTATTTTCTTAATTTCGTTCACACCCGTGGATAGGACGCGGCTTCGAAAACCGCCACGCCTTATGCACTCACGTTGTGCGTAATTTTTCTTTTGACGAGCAGACTAATTTTAAATAATACATGAGAATTCTGACACTTTTACTACTTGCAGTTTCAGTTAACCTATTTGGACAGGAAACCAAGAAAAAAACGGTATCAAACGACTACCCGCCATACAAAGAAACATTTTACGTATTAAAGAGCGACCAAGAGACGAAACATGGTGAGTACAAAAAAACTTACGGTGGACTTTCAATCAAGGGACAATTTGACAACAATAAAAAGGTAGGCGTTTGGGAGTACTATGACAGGAATGGACAACTTGAACAAAAGATTGACTTCAATTCCAATAAAGTTGTTTCAACGAAACCAATGACCTTAATAAAGGACTACTTCGTAAAAGATAGAGACTCTTATAAAGATGTAGTTCCAGAAGAAACTCCGGTTTTTCAAGGCGGACAAAGTGGAATAATTTATTATATATGGAATTTGAGATACCCAGCAGACGCAAGAAGAATGGGGACTGAGGGAAAAGTCCTAATCTCCGCGACAATAACGCAGGACGGAAAAATGATTGACGAGGAAATTTTAGATGGACCAGGTAATGGACTGAAAGAAGAAGCTCTAAGAGTTATCCAAATGATTCCGGACGAGTGGATTCCTGGAAAAGTCAATGGCAAGATTATGGATATTAAAATTGTAATTCCCGTAACATTTAAGCTGGGTTAGAAAAACTACGCACAACAAAAAGTTTATGCAATTGCGGGGTGTAGTGTAAATTTGTAGCGTATGTTTCAAATACAGTTCGGGCACGGTGGACAATTTCGCAGCAGGTCGGTCTTAGCATTCCGCTGCGCTTCATTGCTAAGCCCTCCTAATCCCGCAACTGCATAAACTCAAACGTTGTGCACAATTGCCCTAAAAAAAATGTTTGACATCGAAACATCACGCGACAAACTAAAACTCTTGACGGCTGACTATGAACGACTCATTGCTGACCCATTAAATATTTCATTGGCGGAGAAGTGTTGTCAAGATGCTTGGCATTTAGCAGACTGGGACTTCAAGGACAAACAAAAAATTAGGACCGACTTAACAAAAGAACAATATAGAATTGACCTCTATCTTCACTGCCCTGAGATGAGAATATTGCACGATTTGTCAAATTCAATGAAGCATAAATCGTTGGACAGTGCTAAAGCAAAGATTCAAAAGACAAATATTCATCGTGGTGCTTTTGGACCAGGATTCAGCAAAGGGTTTGATATTTCTGGACTACAGGTTATAATGGACAATGATGAGCAAATTGACGTTGACGATTTAGTTAAGATTGCCATCGACTACTGGACAAAGAATTTGGTTTAAATTAGATTTGACCAAGGGCAACTGTGCACAACAGTGTGTTTATTTAATTGCGGGGATCAGAGTAGAGATAAGTTTGTTTTATTAATTTCGTTCGGTGTCGGGGACAAGAACGGAGCAGGTCGGTTTTAACATTCCGCTTCGCTCCATTTTTAAAACCTCCTACACCCGCAACTAAATAAACACTGGCGTTGTGTGTAATTTTTACTATGAAAAGATATCACTCAGGATATTTCATAAAATTTGGAAGTGAGAGTTTTAGTCCAAAAGAATATTCCGACAATTTAATTGACGACCCGAGTCTAAAATTAATCCCATCCAATTACAATGCAGACACGTGGACAGTTGAATGGGTTTATAGCAATAAATGGAATGGACTAGAATTTATCATAGTTACGGACTCCTTTGAGACAGCGCAAAATGCATTATTCAATGTGCTTTGTTCCGCTGCAGTAATTGAAGGCAATCTAACTTGGAGTAATGAGGCCCATTATCCCCATGAATTTGGAACAATTGAAAATTCTAGTACTGTTGACACACTTAATAGACCTATAAAAGGATTTTCAAGCGATTCAATTCCTGAGTACTTTCATCTTGCTGCATTAGCAAGCAAAGATTACAAACTTGAGAACTCAATAATAAAATATCAACTAAGCACAGAAATATACTCTCAACACTTCATGGATTTGCATGAAGTCATAAATTGGAAAACAACAGATTACAGATTTATCCAAATGCGATTTGCATATGCGATTATTAGTGCTTTTTCAGTTATTGAAGAACTCGGTTTAAATGTTAATGTTAACGTATCAGTAAATAAGAGAAGCAAATTAGAAAATGGTGAATGGGACAAGGAAGTGCTTGACGATTTAATTGAAAGATTAATTAAATCCGGGGTTAATGTCAAAGAGGACGTTTCCTGGATGATTAGGGGGAAAGAAACAAAAATTGAAAGTAAACGACCAATAAAACTAACAAAGACAGCTGAGTGGGCTGATAAGGAAGACTCTGAAGACTATGACTACTTTGACACATTAAAAGTGAATGATGGGTATGTATCTTTTCCTGATGCTATAAATCATATTAGCTTTCTACGTAGCTCAATTTCTTCGCATTCAGTTGGAAAAAAAATAATGGATTTATCGGTCTTTGACGTTGCAAACGCCCAACATTTGGCACGGAGACTAATTCTTGAAAAGACAAATAGGTGGAAGTAAAAACTACACACAACACCGTGTTTAAGTAATTGCGGGGTGTTGTGTCACTTCTTCCCAGCGGAGTCTCCGCCTCGGGACTCTGCGTAATATAAAAAGAGCCAATAACGTAGAGTTGCAGGGCTGAACTATGCCCTCAGAATGAGTTTGCTTGATAGACAACTTCATTAAACTAATCTCCATTTTCATTACCTTGTACTCATCTTAATCTCATAGCCATGCAACTCAGTCCACGCAGAAAATTTCTTCAACAGCTACTAGCTGCTTCGCTTACCGGTATTGCGCTGCCTTCGTTTGCCGCATCAACCAAACTAATTGCACCCACTTCAGTTGCTGATGAACAATATTGGGAGAATTTGAAAAAGCAATTTTCGGTGCCAGCCGATTATGTCATGATGAATGCGGCTAACTTGTGTCCCGGCCCAATAATAGTTCAGGAGAAAGTTCTTGAATTAACCAATGCTTTAAATAAAGATGTGTCATTTCAATATCGCGCTTTATTTTCTGCTACCCGAAAAAAATCTGTTAGCTTGTTGGCAAAGTTTGTTGGAGCCGATGAAAGCGAGTTAGGTATTACCCGCAACACAAGCGAAAGCAATTGCATGATTGTTCATGGTCTTGACCTAAAACCGGGCGATGAAGTTATTATCTGGGAACAGAATCATCCATCCAACAATGAAGTGTGGTTGAGCCAGGCAAAGCGAGTAGGCTTTACGGTAAAGAAAATCAGCGTGCCAGCGGAGCCCAAGTCGGTTAACGATTTAGTCCAACCCTTTGTAAAGGCAATTACCTCAGCCACAAAACTGATTACGTTTTCACATGTATCTAACGTAAGCGGTTTGGCTTTGCCCGTTAAAGAAATTTGTCAGTTGGCGAAGGCTCGTGGCATTATGACCCATGTAGATGGGGCACAAACCTTTGGGTCAATGATTATTGATGTGCATGATATGGGTTGTACATTTTATACCGCCAGCACACATAAGTGGTTGATGGGTTCATTCGAAAATGGCATACTCTATATTAATAAAGAATACTTCGGTCGCATTTGGCCGGCAGTAATTGGTGGCGGCTGGAAGGAAGCGACTTCGGTAGATGCACAACTATGCGTGTTGGGGCAGCGCAACGAACCGTCACCGGCTGCGTTACCAGAAGCATTAGCCTTTCACGAAACGATTGGTAAGAAAAATATTGAAACCAGAATTGTTCAACTTAATACCTACCTCAAGCAGCAGCTTAAGAAGAATGTGCCACAAGCAACTTTTGTAACTCCGTTAGCTCCGGAGTTTAGTGGGGGTATCGTTATCTTCAATTTGCCGGGAAAGGAAATTCATGAGGTAAATGATAAGTTATACCATACATATAAAATTGCTGCTGCTCCATCGGGAGGCATTCGGCTATCGCCCCATATTTATAATACAATGAAAGACATTGATTATGTGGTGAAAGCGATTGGAGAATTGGCAAAATAACTCAGTCATTTCGGGCGAGTGTAGAACTTTGTAAGTGAGACTACTATTTAAAGAGACCGGAATCTCTGTGAAGTAATTCTAATTTTCGAGATCGCGGATCTCGTTTTAATTTCAGAATCTACAATTGAGCGTAAGTTACTCGTCCGCGATGACAACCTAATTATGAAGATCTCTACTAATCTGGTCATTCCGGGCGAGTGGAAATTTTTAATTAGATCACCCTTTAACGAGACCCGGAATCTCAGATTATTTATTTGATGACTTTGATTGTTTTAGCAACAACTGAACATCCTTATCTCCTTCTAAATTATTCATCTGATTCAATATCCACGGATAACGCCTGTTTATGTAATTGGAAGGCGGTTGCACACTATACTTCTTCGGGTTCGGTAAACAAGCTGCAATCATAGCAGCTTCTGCGCGCGTAAGTTTCTTGGCAGGTTTCTTAAAATTCTTTTGAGCCGCAGCTTCTATTCCAAAAATTCCTTTGCCCATTTCAGATACATTGAGATACATTTCTAGAATCCGTTGCTTGCTCCACACCAATTCGATCATAAAAGTAAAATACACTTCAAGACCCTTACGCAGCCAACTACGGCCTTGCCATAGAAATACATTCTTTGCTACTTGTTGACTAATGGTGGAGGCACCTCGCACACGTTTCTTCTTGCTCTCGAGTGCCTTTTGAATACTCTTTAAATCAAAGCCATTGTGATCGGGAAAGAGTTGATCTTCGGAAGCCATTACCGCCAACCGAATGTTGGGTGACATGTCTTCAAAGGGTATGTAGTCGCGTTTTAATCCATTGCCTTCTATCCAACTACTAAGTTGCGTTATGGTAATGGGTGGATCGATCCAGCGGAGAATAATGATATAAACGAGCTGCGCAACGAACAAGATGATAAGCAGCTTGCGCAGTTTTCGGTACAACCGTTTAAAGAAATTGCTCACAAACCAAAGATAGTTTTCCGTGATCCTCTTTGCCCTCTGTGGCGAACAATTATTTCAACGATTTAAGAAATACAAGACTCTGCGGAATTTGTTCAACGGCATGTGAAGATTCGTCTTCAATGAAAAAATGTTTTACTCCGGCTTTACGGGCTTCCTTCATTATGGCTTTGATACCTACATCACCGGTTCCCAACACAACATTGGTTTCGTCATCCGCATGACCCGACTGACTGTTGGGAGTTCCGGGCTTCCGATCTTTTAAATGCATCAATGGAAATCGTCCGGGATATTTTTTCAGCAATGCCACGGGATCTTGGCCCGGGTGTTTTACCCAAAACACATCCATTTCGAAATTGACAATTTTAGAATCAAGTCGTTTTGCCATCAGGTCGAAAAGTGTTCCATCTTCATATGGTCTGAATTCGTAGCCATGAATGTGATAGCAAAGAGAAATTCCTTGCTCTTTCAACACTCTCCCTGCTTTGCTAAAAACAGCGACTGCTTTTCGGTATCGGCCAACGTAAAATCATCTCCAGTATGAGGAATCCACGCGCACATGACATAGGCGGCTCCAAATTGTTTTGCTTTGGCAGCAACAGCAGAAGGATCTTTTTCCAACTCTTCGAAGCCCGCTCCAATGCTAACCATTTTCAAATTGTTCTTTTTGCAGAGTGCATTGAATTCCTCTTGAGTCATTCCGTAGGTGCCACCGCCTTCAATTTCTTTGATGCCCCATTTGCTGATGAGTGCAAGGGATCCCGCTACATCTTTTGGGATTTCATTACGAAGGCTGTATAACTGCAAGCCTATTTCCTGTGCTCTTAATTGCCAGAAAGACAAACTCAGAAGTAGGATAATGATTGAGCGGAGGTTTTTCATAGGAAATTATTTGCCGGCAAAGACGCAAAGAACCTCAAGAAATGCAACTGAATTTGTTTTTAGTATTAAAAAGTACCTGTAGAGGTAATCTCCGAGGCTAGCATTTATAAAAATTTCTTTACGCTTTTCAGTAAAAAGGCAACCTCAGCGAATCTTAGTGTCCTCTGCGGTTAAACAAAATCTACTTTGCTAAAATTGGCAAATTGGTAGCCAACATAATTAAGTCAGCATCGTTCACTTCTTTCTTCTCATCGGCCACGAGCAGGAAATTTTCATACAACGTATTCAAATCATCGCCTTCATATGAATAACCCAACAGTTCGGCCCGATGTTTCAACGCTGCACGACCACTGCGAGCGGTTAACACAATAGAAGAGGAGGGAACACCTACATCAGCAGGATTTATGATTTCATAGTTCTCAGCATGCTTCAAAAATCCATCCTGATGGATACCTGAACTATGGGCAAATGCATTCTTACCAACAATAGCTTTGTTTGCCTGCACCGGCATACGCATCATACCCGATACCAGATTACTTAATTTATAAATGCGATCTGCCTTAATATCGGTATACAAACCAAGGTCTTTGTGCGTTTGCAAAATCATAGCCACTTCTTCCAACGAAGTATTTCCGGCACGCTCGCCTATTCCATTAATTGTTACCTCGGCTTGACGCGCACCGTTTGTTAATCCGGCCAACGTATTGGCAGTCGCTAATCCCAAATCGTTATGACAATGAACAGAGATAACTGCCTTTTCAATATTCTTCACGTTCTCAACTAAGTATTGAATACGCTTTCCATATAAATGGGGTAAGCAATAACCCGTAGTGTCGGGAATGTTTACTACGTCCGCACCAGCGGCAATAACTGCTTCAATCAATTGAGCTAAGAATACTAAGTCGGCACGACCGGCATCCTCGGCAAAGAATTCAACCTCATACCCTTTCGACTTTGCATACTTTACGGCCCACACACCTTGCTCTAACACCTGTTCGCGACTTGATTTGAATTTGTGTTTGATATGAACATCTGAAGAACCAATGCCCGTATGAATTCTTCCGCGCTTGGCATGATGAAGTGCCTCAGCAGCAACATCGATATCGTCCTTCTTTGAGCGGGTAAGTCCGCATACTACGGGTTCTTTTACTGCTTTAGAAATTTCTACTACAGAAAGAAAATCTCCGGGGCTTGAGATTGGGAAGCCCGCTTCAATCACATCAACGCCAATTAGTTCAAGTTCTTTTGCGATTATAATTTTTTCTTCTGTTTTTAACTGACAGCCCGGTACTTGTTCGCCATCGCGAAGGGTTGTGTCGAAGATTTGAATTTTCTGTGCCATAATTTTTCTGATTACTAGTTATTTTGATACGGGTTCGTGAATGGTGGCAATATGATTTACAATGATTGCGCCCATCTGCTGAGTATCTAAAATTTTAACTTTTGAAGTTTTATCATTTGCAATGTCGGTGGTGCGATAGCCTTGCTTTAATGTTTGCTCTACTGCTTTAATCACTAAGTCAGATTCTTCTTTCAGTCCGAATGAAATATCTAGAAGAAGAGCAACGGATAAGATGGAAGCCAATGGATTGGCAATACCTTTACCGGTAATGTCGTGTGCACTTCCGTGGATAGGTTCATACAATCCTACTGTATCACCAACGGAAGCGGATGCTAACATTCCCATAGAACCGGCAATCTGCGAGGCTTCATCAGTAAGGATATCACCAAATAAATTTCCGGTAACCACCACATCAAAACTGCGTGGGTTCTGAATGAGCTTCATAGCAGCAGCATCGATAAACTGATGCTCCAACTCTACATCAGGGTATTGTTTGCCAATCTCCTGAACTACTTCACGCCATAGCCTTGAGCTTTCAAGTACGTTGGCTTTATCTACGGAAGTAACTTTCTTTCTGCGTGTACGTGCAGCTTGAAAAGCCTTATGTGCAATGCGTTCAACTTCGTAGCGTTGATAGATCATAAGATCAAAGGCTGTATTGCCATCATCTTTTCTTCCCTTCTCCCCAAAGTAAACATCGCCTGTTAACTCGCGGAAGAATAAAATATCAGATCCCTTTAATATTTCAGGTTTAATGCTGGAAGCCTCCAATAACTCATCAAACAATTTAATAGGGCGGAGGTTGGCATAAAGCCCTAACTCCTTGCGCATTTTTAACAAACCTTGTTCGGGTCTTACTTTTAACGTAGGATCGTTGTCATATTTAGGATGACCCACCGCTCCGAATAGAATAGCATCACAGTTTTTAAGCTTAGCGAGGGTTTCGTCCGGTAAGGGATTGCCCGAAGCTTCAATAGCATCATGACCAATAGTAGCTTCATCGAACTCAAATTCATGACCAAATACCTCGGCAATTTTTTCCAACACGCGCTTCCCCTCGGTAGTTACTTCTTTACCGATTCCATCACCCGGTAGTATGACTATTTTCTTCTTCATTCCTAATTAATGTGCTAAATCAAATTCTCTAATCTCTTTATTCAAACTCAACAAGTAGTCGATGTCGTCATACCCGTTTGTTAAACATATTTTTTTATAGGGATTGATGTCAAAATTTTCAGAGTGACTATCAAAACTTATTTTTTGATTTTCTAAATCGACTGTTACTTGTGCGTCAGGATTCAATTGGATTGTATCCAATAGTTTTTTCAAAAATGAGTCTGAAACAACTACAGGTAGCACTGCATTGTTCAGCGCATTGTTTTTAAAAATGTCTGCAAAGAAGCTAGATACGACTACACGAAATCCATAATCATAAAGTGCCCAGGCTGCGTGTTCGCGACTGCTTCCACACCCAAAGTTTTTTCCGGCCACTAAAATCTTTCCTGAGTAGGCAGGATTGTTCAATGCAAAGTCCTTTACTAGATTATTGTTTCCGTCATAACGCCAGTCGCGAAACAAATTTTCACCAAAGCCTTCACGTGTAGTTGCCTTTAAAAACCTTGCCGGGATAATCTGATCCGTATCAATGTTTTCATTAGGCAACGGAACGGCTTTTGATTTTAATAATGTGAATTTCTCTTTACTCATAACCTCATCCCCGTCCCCTCTCCAAAGGAGAGGGGTGACTCCTTTGTATTAAATTTTATTTGAACCTTGGCAACCATCTCTATCAGTTTAAAAATTCCCTTACATCCGTAACCTTACCTGTTATTGCAGCAGCAGCAGCACTTAATGGGCTCGCCAAAAACGTGCGAGACTTTGGTCCTTGTCTTCCTTCAAAATTTCTATTAGAAGTACTAATGCAATATTTCCCTGCCGGAATTTTATCTTCGTTCATACCTAAGCAAGCAGAACATCCAGGATCGCGTAATTCAAAACCTGCTGCTTCAAAAATTTTATCAAGCCCTTCTTTCTTTGCTTGTTCCTGAACTTGTTTGGAACCAGGAACTACCCATACCTCTACATTAGCTGCCTTTTTCTTTCCCTTCACCATCGAAGCAACTTCTCTCAAGTCTTCAATGCGCGCATTGGTACAACTTCCGATAAATACATAGTCAATAGATTTTCCAAGGAGTGCTGTTCCTTGTTCCAACCCCATGTACTCAAGTGATTTCCTGAATGAAGTTTGTTCACTTATTTCTTTTAATTCTTCAGCTGTAGGAATGCGATCCGTAACTTTCATACCCATGCCCGGATTGGTTCCGTAAGTTATCATGGGTGTAATGTCAGTTCCATCGAATGTAAGAACCTGATCATAGGTAGCGCCTTCATCAGTAGCTAAAGCCTTCCATTCAGTTACGGCTTTATCAAAGACCTCACCTTGTGGTGCAAATTTTCTTCCTTTAATGTAGTTGAACGTAGTTTGATCAGGAGCTATCAAGCCACCGCGTGCGCCCATCTCAATACTCATGTTACAAATTGTCATGCGCGCTTCCATGGAAAGACTTTTGATTGCTTCCCCAGTATATTCAACAAAAAAGCCAGTGGCTCCACTGGCTGATATTTTTGAGATGATATACAAAATAATATCCTTGCTGACCACACCCTTACCCACCTTGCCCGTGATTTCAATCTTCATGGTCTTGGGCTTGTATTGTAAAATGCATTGTGTTGCCAATACCTGCTCAACTTCTGAAGTCCCTATGCCAAACGCGATATTACCAAATGCTCCATGAGTGGAGGTGTGACTATCGCCACACACAATGGTCATTCCCGGCAAGGTTAATCCTAACTCAGGCCCGATAATATGAACGATGCCTTGAAAAGGATGACCTAAATCATATAACTCAACACCAAAGTCTGCACAATTTTTTCTAAGCGTTTCCACCTGATGTCTTGATAAGGCTTCTTTAATAGGAAGGTGCTGATCCTTTGTTGGAACATTGTGATCAGCCGTGGCAGTTGTGCGTTGTGTATTGAAAACTTTAATGCCTCGTTTCCTTAAACCATCAAAGGCTTGTGGGCTCGTAACTTCATGTATAAAATGACGATCAATAAATACAGCATCCGGGTAACCATCTGCATGTTTCACCACATGCTTGTCCCAGATTTTTTCAAAAATTGTTTTTGGTTTTTTCTCGTTCACAACAATCGTTAGTTTGTTCAAAACACTATAAAATGAAACTGTCCCGCTGGTGGGCGGGACAGTTCACAGGTTTAGGTTAGGTTATTGGGTAATCATTTTTTGACTTCGCAAATAACACACTAATATGTTAAATCATTAGCGATTACTCAAATGTATTTAAGAAAAATTTGAGTTATATGCTTACAAGTGTTTGGTGAAATTACCACCATGGCAAAGGAAATTTTATTTCCTTAACGGAGTCAACAACCATATCAGGTTTATAGGCATAGCGGATTAAGTTTTCTTTTTTAGTGATTCCGCTTAGTACAAGAATAGTTTTATATCCCATTTGCACACCCCCGCGAATGTCGGTGTCCATTGTATCGCCAATGATCGTTGTCTCAGCAGTTTCAAGTCCTAGCTCTTTGCGAGCTGCGCGCATCATAACAGGCCCCGGCTTACCAACAACAAAAGCTTTTATTCCGGTAGCCTCTTCAATCATGGCACTTGTTGCTGCAATCCCAAGATTATCCCACCCTTTTTTCTTGGGTGAAGGATCTCGGTTGGTGATTACAAATTTTGCTCCAGCCAAAATCATATCAACAGCACGTTGCACCATCTCAAGTGTGAAATTTCTTCCTTCCCCTAGCACCACGAAATCAGGATCGGTATTCACCAACGAGATTCCATTTTCATGAAGAGAGGAAAGCAATCCACCCTCTCCCAATACATAGGCCGTTCCGTTTGGTATTTGACTGGATAAAAATTTACCTGTTGCTAATGCACTCGTATAGATGTGACTTTCCTTAACTGAAATTCCAAGCCTCCCTAGTTTACGCACTGCTTCCAGCCTGGTGCGCTGACTATTGTTAGTCATGAACAGGAACGGAATGTTTTCTTTTAATAATCGAGCGATAAAAACATCAGCACCCGGAATCATGGTATCACCGCCATATACAACACCATCCATATCAATTAGTAATCCTTGCGCCATAAAAATTTTATTACCTTAAATCTTTGCCATTAAGATAGCTTTTTAAAATAGGAAGTTGAAAGCTTGTTGTCTATTTGATAAAAATATTCTTTAAATAACGTTTGCGAACATCCCGATAAATATAAAAATCAGAATCTATGGTTGCTATTTCCTTAATGTTATGTTCTTCAGCGGCAACAATTAATGTGGCATCGGCCAAATCCATAGGTACATCTTCAAACTTATTGCACAACTCGATTAATCGGGAGACCGATGAAAATTCAATTTCGGCAATATGAAGACCACCTCGGTTTATCCACTGCAAAAAAGCAATTTGTGTGCGGACACTAAAGCCCAACATGTGCGATGTTTCTGTTATCACCGGCCAGGTTGTTAGTAGCGAACCCTTGTAGTTTTTTAAGAATTCAACAGATTGAGTATGATAGGAATCACTCTTATCAAAAAGTGCAATCAACGGCCCGGCATCAATGAGAATGCTTTTCATTAAGCAACTCTTTTACACGTTTCTTATAGGTAGTTGATTTATCTTTTATTCCGCTTCCTTCCTGGCCAAAGAGATCGGCTCCAACATCATAAGGTTTTGAGTTTTTACGATGCTGAACCAAATACAATTCAATAGCCTCTTTAACGACCTGCGATTTTGGTAACCCTTTAATTTCGCAGTACTCGTTTAAAGCTTTTTCTTCGGATGATGATAGCCTTACGGTAAGCATAAATTCTTATTGTAATACAAATGTATTACAATTGGTTCGGCAAAGCAAATTATTCCTAAAATGATCTAAATTTGAAATAAAAGGAGGCTTTTAATGATAAACACCTACACTAAATACTCAAACAAATTCTCGTTTTGATTTACGAGTGTGTAATTGAGCTTGTGGCTGTCCATCCGCTCAATCAACAGCGCAAAATCTTCTTGCGATTTAACTTCAATGCCAATTAAAGCCGGGCCGGTTTCTTTGTTGTGTTTTTGAATAAATTCAAATCGAACGATGTCATCGTTTGGGCCTAAAATATGATTTACAAATTCTTTCAAGGCGCCTGGTCGTTGCGCAAACCGAACAATGAAATAATGTTTTAAGCCTTCGAATAATAATGACCGCTCCTTTATTTCCTGCATGCGATCAATGTCATTATTCCCACCACTCAACACGCAAACAACTTTTTTTCCTTTTAGTTGATCAGCATAATAATCCAAAGCTGCTATCGACAATGCACCGGCTGGTTCGGCTACAATTGCATCTTCATTATATAATTGTAGTATCGTTGAACTTACTTTTCCTTCGGGCACTAATAACATATCAGCAATAAAATCTTTACAGATACTAAAGGTAAGATCACCTACTTTTTTTACAGAAGCACCATCTACAAAGCGTTGAATTTTGTCCAATATTACTGGATGTCCATGCTTTAAGGCTTCTTTCATTGATGGTGCACCCTGCGGCTCCACTCCAATAATTTTTGTGTTGGGTGAATATAGTTGGAAATAACTTCCAACACCTGCGCATAAACCACCCCCTCCAATCGGGAGAAAGGCAAAATCAAAATTAGATTGTTCTTCCAGAATTTCCTTTGCAACAGTTCCTTGTCCTTCAATAACCTTTATATGATCAAAGGGTGGAATGAATTCCATATTATTCGATCGGGTATGCTCTAAGGCATGATCCTGACATTCATCAAACGTATCGCCTATTAAAACAATTTCAATATTTTGACCGCCAAACATTTTCACTTGTGTGATTTTCTGCTTGGGAGTGATGGCTGGCATATAGATCACACCTTTTATATCCAATGCCCGACAAGAATAGGCAACCCCTTGTGCATGATTACCTGCACTGGCACATACAACCCCACGGGTTCGTTGTGCTTCACTCAAACTGCTGATGAGATTATACGCTCCACGTAGTTTATAAGAACGCACCACCTGAAGATCCTCACGCTTCAAATAAATCTCAGCGCCAAATTTCTCTGACAATTTTTTATGGTACTGTAAAGGAGTTTTAAGCACAACGGATTTTAGCACTTCGTAAGCGCCATTGATATCCAGATTTGAGACTTTGATTGAGGGTGTCATTTTTTTTACGTGTTCTACTTTTTAACAGCTACAATAATTCCTGTAGCCCAAATTTGTTTAGTGATTGTTAAATCAGATCGGTTCTCTAACACTTCCATCAGATTAGTCACTTTTTCTGAGTGCCCGTCTGGCCAGTTGGCTTGGGGAAGCATGTCATCAATGATATATAAACCGCCTTTGTTTAGCATGTAGAGGACTTCATCCAGAAGAAGATATTTTCCGTGCCATGTATCCGCAAAGATGTAATCATATTTTTGAGCTCTGTTTTCCTGAACCCAGTCTGCTCCATCACTGCAAATAAGTTTTAATCTTTTATCAGCACCTAAAAATGATTCGGCAATCTCCAAGAACTTGGCATCGTTGTCAACGGATGTTAAAGTTGATTCTGTATCCATTCCATCTAGTATCCATGCGGTAGATAAACCGGTTCCGGTTCCCAACTCTAGAAATTTTGCAGCAGGCTTTGAACTTGCCAGCGTTCTTAATAAAGAGCAGGTAAGCACATCAGAAGCCATGGTGAAGCCTGAAAGCCTTGTTGCTTCATCAATACCCCGATAGCTAGTTGGAAATGGCTGATTTATCTTTTCGTTCATGGGTTATAAACTAATGTGCCGACTTTTAATCGGCACATTTTATCGATTATAGTTTTTTATAACTAGTTAATCATACTTGCTTCAACTTTCTCTTTTTCCGGGCGAAGGGCACGTACCGCTGCACCCGCTTGCCACAATTCACTTTCACGAACTTCTTTCAATTCTTCAGCAAGCTTTTCGCGATAGTCGGGCTTGCTGCAGGTTTCGATGGTGCGTTTTGCTTCTGCACCACTGGCTACGCTTTCATAAAGTTCTTTAAATACAGGAAGTGTAGCGGCTTTGAATTTCTTCTTCCAATCAAGTGCTCCACGCTGTGCAGTAGTAGAGCAATTGGCATACATCCAATCCATACCGTTTTCTGCAACCAACGGCATTAGAGACTGAGTAAGTTCTTCAACAGTTTCATTAAATGCTTCTGAGGGTGAGTGGCCCTTAGAGCGAAGCACTTCATACTGTGCTTCAAAAATTCCGGCAATGGCTCCCATTAAGGTTCCGCGTTCTCCGGTAAGGTCAGAGTAAACTTCTTTTTTGAAATCAGTCTCAAACAAATAACCTGCTCCCACGCCTATGCCTAATGCAATCGCTTTTGTTTTTGCATTTCCGGTAGCATCTTGAAACACGGCATAACTTGCATTGATCCCTTTGCCTTGTAAGAATAATCTGCGAACAGAAGTACCTGATCCTTTAGGAGCGGCTAAAATAACATCCACATCAGCAGAAGGAATAATTCCTGTTTGTTCCTTAAAGGTGATACCAAACCCGTGTGAGAAGTATAAAGTTTTACCTTTTGTAATGAAAGGTTTGATGGTTGGCCACAAAGCAATCTGACCCGCATCTGATAATAGAAACTGAATTACAGTTCCTTTTTTAACCGCCTCTTCAATTTCGAATAATGTTTCGCCAGGAACCCAACCATGTTGTACGGCTTTGTCCCAGGTTTTGGAACCTTTACGTTGCCCAACAATTACGTTAAATCCGTTGTCGCGCAAGTTTAGTGCTTGTGCAGGACCTTGCACTCCATATCCAATAATCGCGATTGTTTCATTCTTCATGATCTCCAATGCTTTTTCCATTGGAAATTCTTCGCGGGTTACAACTTCTTCTACGGTTCCTCCAAAATTGATTTTTGCCATATTCTTTTTTTTAATTGTTCGTTATAATTATAGGTTGAGTTATTTAGTCTACATCTACTATTTGTTCACTTCGTTCGTAATAAAATGCGCTACCGCTCACATAGTTTGCATATTCCACCTCAATTAGTTTCTCCAATTGATGTTTTATTTTTTCAATGAGATCGGGCGTTGTAAACACAAGAATGATCGCCCCGCCTTTACGAAAATCATCCTCATTTTCGTGAGCCATTAGTTTTTTAATGCGCACGCGTCTGCGATTTAATACATTCACTATCCGGTTCAGGATAGAGAAGTTATTATCTGACGCAATTTCTAATGTGAAATCTTGTTTCATTTTCTTTCTGCTTAATGCTTACTTACCTTTTGGTATTTCTAAAATCACTTCGCTTACTCCTGCCCCAGCGGGCACCATTGGAAATACGTTGTCTTCTTTCTCTACAACTACTTCTAAGAAGTATGAAGTAGTTGAATCTAACATGGTTCTAAGTGCACTTTCCAAATTCTTTTGTTCGGTCACTTTAGCGCCAGGTATTTTATAGGCTTCAGCAATCTTTACAAAATCCGGATTATCCATCTCTGTGAAGGAATACCGTTTGCCGTGGAATAACTGCTGCCATTGTCTCACCATTCCTAAAAAGTTGTTGTTCAACACCAGGATCTTTACAGGAATTTTATACTGCATGATTGTTCCCAATTCCTGCAATGTCATTTGATAGCCACCATCGCCAATGATGGCAATTACTTGTTGGTTTGGAACGGCCACTTTGGCGCCCATAGCGGCTGGCAGCGCAAAGCCCATAGTACCTGCTCCTCCTGATGTAATGTTGGTGCGAGGATTTTTGTATTTGTAATAGCGTGAAGTTACCATTTGATGTTGACCTACGTCAGTAACTACTATCGCTTTGCCTTCCGTCAATTCGGATAACATGTGTACCACCTCAGCCATCTTTAAACTGTTGGTGTTTTCAATTTCTTTCTGCACTACTTTTTCAAACTCCTCCTGATTTAAAGTTTTAAAACTTTCAATCCACTCCGTAAAGTGATTCTTTTTGCAATGTTCTAATAATTCTGATAGAGCTTCTTTCGCATCGGCATGCACCTCTACATCTGCTTTAATAATTTTATTGATTTCCGCTTTATCAATCTCTATATGAATAACTTTTGCCTGCTTGGCATATTTACTCACATTGCCCGTTACACGGTCGTCAAAGCGCATACCTACGGCAATCAGTACATCGCACTGGTTGGTGTTTATGTTTGGACCATAGTTTCCATGCATGCCAAGGTACCCTACATAATTTGGATGATCGGTTGGAAATGCACCCAAGCCAAGCAATGTACTCGCTACCGGAATTCCTGTTTTTTCAGAAAATGAAATTAATTCTTCTGTGGCTCCTGATAATAAAATTCCCTGACCGGCTAAAACATAAGGTCGCTTTGCATTGTTGATAAGGGCTGCAGCCTCTTCTACTTGTGATTTTTGTAAAACGGGTTTTGGTTTATAGGTGCGCACAGCTTTGCAGGGCTCATACTCATGATCATCCGTCAATTCATTTTGTGCATTCTTGGTTATGTCTACAAGCACAGGCCCCGGCCTTCCACTGGCTGCTATGTAAAATGCCTTTGCGATAGCGGGTGCAATGTCTTTCGCTTCCGTAACCTGCACGTTCCATTTCGTTACAGGAAGTGTAGTGTTTATTACATCAATTTCTTGAAAAGCATCAGTACCCAATAAGTGCGCAAACACCTGACCTGTAATACAGACTACAGGAGTTGAATCAATCAATGCATCGGCTAAACCGGTAACTAAATTAGTTGCTCCCGGACCTGAGGTTGCGAACACAACACCTGTTTTGCCAGAAACCCGAGCGTAGCCTTGTGCAGCATGAATCGCGCCTTGTTCGTGGCGTACTAGTAAATGTGTGAGTTTATCGGCATAATTATAAAGTGCATCATACACAGGCATGATGGCGCCACCCGGGTAGCCGAAAATATGTTCTACCTTTTCCTCAACCAGGCAACGAAGCAGAGCTTCCGATCCGGTGATTTTCTCCTTTGCAGGCGAGATTTCTTTTTTCTCACTCTTCGTCAGTAACGCATCCATCAGCAGCTGTTTTTACGTGTTGTGCATATTTAAATAAAACTCCACTTGTAGCGCGCGACTTAGGAGCTTTATAGTGCGACCGTCTGATCGCCAAAGTCTTTTCGTCCACTAATAAATTTATCTGGTGTTTTTTAATATCGATTTCAATCCAATCGTTGTCTTCTACCAAGCCAATCAAACCACCTTCAAAGGCTTCGGGCGTGATATGGCCAATAACAAAACCATGCGAGCCACCACTAAATCTTCCATCAGTTATAAGTGCAACGGTTTTGCCCAGGCCTGATCCCATGATTAAACTTGTGGGCTTCAACATCTCCGGCATGCCGGGTGCACCTTTGGGCCCTACATAGCGGATCACGACTACATCGCCTTCTTTAATTTTTCCGGATTTTATTCCATCGACTAATTCAAACTCACCATTAAATACACGCGCAGTTCCTTTAAATCGTTCGCCTTCTTTGCCGGTAATTTTTGCTACCGATCCTTTTTCGGCAAGGTTGCCATACAGAATTTGTAAATGCCCAGTTTTTTTAATGGGCTTTTCAAAAGGAACGATGATGTCTTGCTTTTCGAAATCAAGATCTTTGGCATCAGCCACATTTTCGGCAATTGTTTTACCCGTTACCGTGATACAATCGCCATGCAGATATCCTTTTTGAAGTAAGTATTTCATCACAGAAGGTACACCGCCAATTTTATGAAGTGCCTCCATTAAATACTTACCACTTGGTTTCAAGTCGGCAATCAACGGTGTTTTATCTGAGATGCGCTGAAAATCTTCTTGCGTGATTTTAACACCCACACTTTTCGCCATCGCAATTAAATGCAACACGGCATTGGTTGACCCACCCAAAACCATCACGATTGTGATTGCATTTTCAAATGCCTTCAACGTCATGATATCGCGTGGCTTCAAATCTTTTTCCAAACACAAGCGAATGGCTTTGCTCGCTTCAGTACACTCAGCAGATTTCTCTTTGCTAAGCGCAGGATTAGAAGAAGAGTAGGGCAATGACATTCCTAGTGCTTCAATAGCCGATGCCATCGTGTTGGCTGTGTACATGCCACCACAGGCACCAGCACCAGGACAAGAATTTTGAATAATGCCTTTATAATCTTCGTCAGATAATTTGCCTTGAATTTTTTCGCCCAAAGCTTCAAAAGAAGAAATAATATTTAACTCGCGACCTTTATAATGTCCACCAGCAATCGTGCCGCCATAAACCATGATTGCTGGTCTGTTGAGTCGCCCCATTGCCATTAGTGATCCAGGCATATTTTTATCGCAACCAACAACGGCAATCAACCCATCATAGTATTGCGCACCACATACTGTCTCAATGGAATCGGCTATCACTTCTCTGCTTACTAAGGAGTAGCGCATACCATCTGTACCATTGCTGATACCATCACTCACACCAATCGTATGAAAAATTAATCCCACCAATTCCTGATCCCACACGGCTTGCTTTACTTCGCTGGCCAATGCATTCAAATGCATGTTGCAGGTGTTGCCATCAAAGCCAGTACTAACAATACCTACTTGTGCTTTTTTTAAATCTTGTTCTGTTAATCCAATTCCATACAACATGGCTTGCGAGGCGGGAAGCGTCATGTCCTGGGTGATGGTCTTGCTATATTTATTTAGTTCCATTTGTTTGAGATTCTCGATACCGGATTCTGGTCGCTTGTCAATAAATCAAGCAACCTAAATCAGTATTATACAATTACATATGAATAACTCTTATCTAACACAATACACTTATAGGCTTCTTGCACAATAGCCCCCATAGATTGTTTCCAGGGCTTGCTAAAAACTTGTCCTTCTATTGAATCGATATTAATAACCTCGGCTGCGGTACCACAGAAGAAAGCGCTGTCGGCTTCAAATAATTCTTCAGGTCGGAAAAACTTTTCTTCAACAGGCAAATCCATTTCTCTACAAATTTCTAATACTGTTTGACGAGTAATACCGGGCAAAATATTTCCAAGGGGTGGTGTATAAAGCACGCCATCTTTTTCATAAAAGAAATTGGCACCGGGTCCTTCAGCAACAAAACCATTTATGTCTAACATCAACGCTTCATCGAAGCCACGTTGCTTTGCTTCATTAGTTGCCATAATCGAGTTTACATAATAACCACACGCTTTGGCCTCCATTCTTACCGACTTTGGGTTTGGTCGCTGAAATGTAGAAACACATATCTTCAATGATTGGTCGTCAAAATAGTTTTTCCATTCCCAGGCGGCAATCATGAGAGACACACTTGTTGGAGCCGATAATGACATGTTTGGTCCACAAGAAATGAGTGGGCGAATGTAAGCGTCTTTCAGATTGTTTTTTTTAAGAACCTGATATGAAATTTGAGTAAGTTCTTCCACATCGTAACGAAACGGAATACCTATTAACTCGCAGCTTTTTTTTAACCGTTCAAAATGTTCGTGGGCTTTAAAGATTTTAACACCATTAATCGTTTGATAAGCACGGATGCCCTCAAAAGCTCCATACCCATAGTGCATGGTTTGACCAAACAAATCAGTAGTAGCGTCTTTTGCTTTTACAAACTTTCCATCAAGGAAGAGAATCGTGTTTTCGTTGTAGTACATATAAAAGTTAGAACAATCGTTAGTTTGCAGTTATTACCATAAAATAAAACCGCCCCGGGGTTATCGGGGCGGTTCACAATTTTTTTTCATAAAATCGTCACAGCCCCGGTTTTCGGAGAATAATGACGTTAACGAGCACTAGCGCACTGATTGATTGGATCAGGTTGCTATTGATTATATCAGACTTCACTTTGTTCATTGTTAATAATCTTGTGCTTCGATACAAGTTTGGAGAATTTTGTAGTGACATTCAACGAAAACGAAGAAAAAAGTTTTTAAGTAGCTCATTTAACGAATGTTAGGTAAATCAATTTGATGAAAGATACTCTTGAATGCCATCGCGAATAGCGGTGAAAGTTTTAACCAAACTCTCTTCATTTTCTTCAAGAAGTGTAACGCGAAAGCCTTGCAACTCGGAACAGAAAGAAGAGATGGGAACTACGCAAACTCCTTTTGAGCCTAAGAGATAATAAACAAACCGCTTATCATTAGGAATGTCCTGATCGACCCAGCTTTCAACCAGCGAGCTGATCTGCGAATCTTCAATTTTTATTTTCTGATTTTTTTTCAATGTGTCTTCGCGAAAGATAATGGTGTTATAAAATGCGCCAAATGTTTCGTTAAAAGTAAGTTGGGGAACGGTTCGCAAAATATCAGCAATAAGTTTGCTACGCCTTCCAATGCTCTGGTTGGTTTCTTCCCGATAGATTTTAAACCGAGGGTCACCTAATATTTTTGGAATGGCAAGTTGTGGAAGTTTGGTTGAACACACTTCAATCATTTTAGCATTATCCAAGGCTTGGCAAAACCGATTGAAGTCTTCGTCTTTATCGCGATTGTAATATTCCATCCAACCACAGCGGGCACCTGGCCAGGGAAGTTCCTTTGAAATCCCTTTCATAGAAATGCCGGGCACATCGTCAATCACTTCGGCTAATGAATAGGCGCGCACTCCATTGTATGTGATGTTGATGTAGATCTCGTCACAAATCAAAAAGAGCTTAAACTCTTTCGCGATTTCAACAATGCGCTTGAGAGTTTCATAAGGATACACCATGCCTGTTGGATTATCAGGGTTAATGATCAGGATACCCACAACATTAGGATTGTACTTTACTTTATTATAGAGATCATCCAAATCAGGATACCATTTGTTATTGGGATCTAATTTATAAGTAAGTGGCTCGTGACCGGCATGAGCGGCTTCAGCACTGGAGTGCGTTGAATACGCAGGTGAGGGGCCAATCACTCTTGAGGTAAGTGTTATATACTGATACACTTTCGCAATAGCATCACCCAAGCCATTGAAGAAACAAATATCATCGGGTGTTATTTGTACTCCGTTTAATTGATTGGTTTGCTCGGCCAGAAATTTTCGGGTATCTAAAATTCCTTTGCTGGGGCAATAGCTATAGGTTTCGTTTTGCAGTGACAGGTCTGCAATTATTTTTTTAATCCATTCAGGCAGTTTGTGATTTTTTTGAATAGGATCACCAATGTTTTCCCAATAGATTTCCTTTCCAAGATTTCTTATTTGCTCGGCCTTCTTTACGATCTCGCGGATTTCGTAACTAAGTTCACTGGCTCCTTCGCTGAGTAGTTGTTGACGCATGGTTTAGTTGAAAGATTAAAGTAGAAAATCAACTTTATGTGGATATTACAATGCGAAGGTAGAGTGTAGTTTGGCAGATAGCAAAATCAAACGATGATACTTGTGAATGATATTTTAAAGTTGAGTTACCGAGACGGGTGTCTGAAAGAACACTGGCATGGCCGGTATAATTTAAAGTTGAGTTACCTGAGTATGCGTGGGAGTTACTACTTCTGCGAAAGCATGATCTACCCGCTTACTAACCATCGGTAGTTTATCCATCCAATGAACATCAATAGAGTATACACCAAAGTCTTCAATTACTTTTCCTTTTAGTCTGTAAAAACCGCGACCGCGAAATGGAAACTGTCGTGCTGAGTTTGGAAAGTGGACTGTATCGAATACTTCGCCATGCACATCGTAGAACGTACCGAAGGCCATATGCTCTTTTGTTTTCATAGTAGAAGCATCTTTGGTGGTAACGATGTAGCCAACAATGTGAACTTGTTTACCATTATTCTCAGCGAGACTTTTTGAAGTAACATCGCCAAAATCTTTTGTTGCCAAAAGATCAAACGGATTGCAGAGTGGAAACCCAAGTAACTCGATTTCATCGAAGGCATCTTCCAAGGCATTTCGCCTTAGTTCAGGTAATGGAAATTCTTTGGGTTCGGTATCAAATAACTCTACGGTAGTAGTTGGCTTAGTTCTGGTAGTACTAAGAAATAACATCGCCTCCCATAAAAGCTGTTGTTTTGTTTTTCCAGTAAAGCGAAAAGAGCCGAGCCGGATCAGAATGCGAAGTTGCTCCAGCCCAATGCCTGGGGTACGCCTTAGAAAATTATCCAAACTTTTGTAAGCACCGTTTTTTTGTCGCTCCTGCGGAATGTGCTGTGCGATTTTTGTATCCAGACTTTTGAGATGAACGAAACCAATGTAAATGGTGTCATCATAAATAGTAGTAAGGTGTTCGCTGTTATTGACACACGGAGCTTCTATGCGTGCACCATTCATTCGCGCTTCATGGAAATAAAATTCCGTTCGATAGAATCCACCAAAGTTGTTGATTACACCCACCATAAACTCGAGGGGATAATGTGCTTTTAGAAACAAACTCTGGTAACTCTCTACCGCATAACTGGCTGAGTGACCCTTGGCGAAAGAGTAACCTGCAAAGCTTTCAATCTCAAACCAAACCCGATCCGTTATGTGTTGAGGATATTTTCTTTCTATACAATTTTCAAAAAATTTATCGCGCACGCGTTGAAACTCTGCCCGCGACCGATACTTTCCAGACATACCCCTCCGCAATACATCCGCTTCGGTAAGCGATAGTCCACCAAAGTGATGTGCCACCTTAATCACATCTTCCTGGTATACCATTACCCCATACGTTTCAGCCATAAGTTTGTCCATAATAGGATGAATGGATTCGTATTTAATTCCTTTCCGGGTCATATGAAATCGTTCGATGTACGCCTTCATCATGCCCGAACTGGCTACCCCTGGCCTGATAATAGAGCTTGCTGCCACTAATGTGAGATACTCATCGCAGCGTAATTTCTCCAACAACATGCGCGTGGCCGGTGACTCTACATAAAAACATCCCATGGCTTTACTGTTGCGCATGAGATCTTTTATTTTTTTATCCTCCTTAAATTTTTTGAACTGATACACATCAAGATCAACTCCTTTGTTACGCTTAACATGTTTGACTGTTTCTTTTATATGCCCCAATCCACGTTGACTAAGAATATCAAATTTGTAAATTCCAAAATCTTCGGCAGCATGCATTTCAAATTGAGAAACAGGCAATCCTTTGGGAGGTAGTTCAGTGGCGGTATAAGCGTAGATGGATTTTTCAGTAATAAGTACACCCCCTGCATGGATTGAGATATTGGCTGGCAATTCCTTGCTTACTATGTAATTGGCATATCCTATTATTTTTTTTGCAATGTGATCACGTTCAATTTTTTCTTTTCGATTTTCAACCAGCACATCAATCTCTTCTTTAGGCAATCCAAACACTTTTCCTAATTCACGAACGATGGATTTGCCCTGATAGGTTACATGCGTACCTAACAAACAAACATGATCATATCCGTATTTAGTAAAAAGATATTCGTAGATGGCATCGCGGTTATCCCATGAAAAATCAATATCAAAGTCGGGTGGGGTAACCCGTTCTTCATTTAAGAAGCGTTCAAAATATAAATCAAGTTCAATCGGATCTACATTGGTTATGCCCAGACAGTAAGCTACTGTGCTGTTGGCCCCACTACCCCGCCCGACAAAATCATAATTGTTCTTTTTTGCAAAACGGATAAGATCATACGCAATCAAATAATATGCAGTAAATCCTTTTTGCGCGATTATGCGAAGTTCTTTTTCGATGTGCGATTGCCAGATAGCATCATCATGGCCATACCGCTTTGCGTACCCCTGCGCTGTAATAGAACGCAGATATTTCATGTCTTCTGTCGGACCCGATGTGAAGAACTTTTTATTTTTGTCTTCCCCTAGCTTACACTCAATAGAGCACTGGTTCAATAATGATTTTGCATTTCGAATCAGTTCAGGAAACTTTTCAAATACTTTTTCCAAATTTTCTTCAGGCATCATAAACTCCTCTTTATGTGCCTGGTAGTGTTCGGGTAGTTTGCTAAGTAGGGTGTTATGGGCAATGCAGCGAAGAAGCCGATGTGTATTATAGTCCCGGTAAATGAGTTTACCTTTTATATTTTCCGGGGGCAGTAGGGTGACAGGATGAAGAAGGACGAATTTGTATTCGTATTCTTCACGCTGTGGGTGAATGGCAAATGACACTAAATCAGGTTTGCCAATACCAATGTGTTCACCTGCTTTTAAGTGATCGGGCTCTATTTTTCCAAACGGATATATGATAAACGTTTGATCCAATTCTGGTGCCCGTTCAGGAAATTTTTTTGCTTCGCGATTATGATAGGATAAAAAGCGGTTAATGGCTTCAAGTCCGTTGTTGTTTCGGGCTACAATTACATAGAGTAAATCATTGTCGTTTCGAAACTCAACACCTACGGCAATGTCGAGTTGATAAGCAGGAATTCCGTACTTGGTTAGCCCATTTTCGCAAGGTTTATTTTCATCACAAATGCGCAGTAAATCCAAATAAGACGAAACGTTATTGATTTCAGTAAGCGCAAGCTTGTGAACGCCACATCGTTTTGCTTCTTCAAAAAGCGTTTTGATTGGCACCGTGCCGTATTTGAAGCTGAAACCGGTATGGCAGTTGAGGTACATGAAGAATAAAGATTATTATATTTGTCTATGGTTATTACTATCAAAAAGGGAGCATCAGATCAGGAGATTAAAAAAGCCTTATCCAAACTTGAAAAGAATAAGAAAAAGCCTTCGCTTAAAAAGCATTTTGGTGCTTTGAAAAGAGGATTGGATGGAGTAAGATATCAAAAAGAAATGAGGCATGAAGATTGATTTTCTTGCTGATACCAATATTCTTATTAATTTATTGGAAGGAGATAAAAGATTACTCTCGTATACTGAAAAACTTTTGGCAATTTCTTTTGTCACAGAAATAGAGTTGTTAGGAAAACCTGGAATTACATCCTCACAACTTAAAACATGCAAAGCTCTTTTGAGTGATTGTATAATTATTCCGTACAGTAACGATATTAAGGAGTTGGCCATCTCGATTAAACAGAAAAATTTCACTTGCTGATGCATTGATTGCTGCGACAGGATTACAATACAATTTTTCTATTCTCACCTTTGATAAAGGATTTTCTAAAATTCAAGGTATTAATCTTTTACTTTTAGAATGATAATCTGTCTGCACGGATCGAGAAGAAACATCTTGGGATAAAGGCAATTCCAAATATCTATTCCATTTATTGTGTTCCCGTTTCAGCACAGTAACGCTATTACACCGGAAATGATTAATGTATGAAACACGATGCAGGTGTTTCCATGCTTTATCAAAGTCCTCAGCAACTAAGTTTCTGGCAATTGTGATATGAGGTGTTATACTTTTTCCGCCCAATGCCTTTGCCAGATCAGCAATAGGAGTTTTATATTCTATTTGTAGATAGATCGTTTTATTGGTACCATGTTTAAAAATGCCTAATCCGTTTACATAAATATCCAACGGCAGCAAAGCCGGTAGTAGCCAATCGGCATCATATAAAATGTCATCCGTATGATGCTCGTTATATTGAAAGAGCGAAATATGAGCTTTGGAAAATTCACTTTCAAATCCATGACCAATAACATTTCGCACTTGTCTTTTCAAATTGGAAACAAAAACCTGAATAGGGGGTGAAGGTGTGATGGTAAAGAAATAATGGTTGATATGAAAATTTTTCATAATGTTGTTAGTTATCTATATCAAGTGTTCTGTGAGAACACAAATTTTGTTTATCAGTTTATTAAACTCTTCGAGATTTTTCCTTTAAACATATTCATCTCCATGCGCACGCGTTTGTTTACGTCCAGCGTAGTAGCGCGAATTAGTTTTTCTACGCCATGTTTGTGTTTAATAAAATCCATGGCTTCGTAGAGATTGATGTCTTCTACTGTATCATCAAATAAACTGATTTGGTGATTGCCATGAACGAGGTTACTGAGGCGCACACCCACCAGGCGGATTAACATTCTTCGATTATAGAGTTTATCAAACAACTCTTGCACCACGCGCAGGATGGTATAATCGGAAGAGGTGTAGGGAATATGAATCTGCTTACTTTCGGTGTCGAAATTTGAATACCGGATTTTTACAGCAATGCATGAAGTAAGTTTTTTTTGTTCGCGCAGTTGAAACGCAACTTTCTCCACCATCGCAATCAGAATAGACTTCAACTGCTTCACATCAATTGTATCCTGATCGAAAGTAGATTCCGTAGAAATAGATTTTTGTTCACTGTATGATACCACAGGCGAATCATCAATGCCATGCGCTTTATTCCAAAGGCTGATTCCATTTTTCCCAAACGCACTGATTAAAAATTGTTGTGGCATTTCCCGCAAGGTAGCGACCGTGCGCACGCCCATATCATATAGAAAGGAGGCGGTTTGCTTACCTACCATCGGTATCTTATCAATAGTGAGCGGACCGAGAAAACTCATTTCATCTCCCGCAACGATTTGTTTCTGTGCCTGTGGCTTGAATTCGGCAGTGGCTACTTTGGAGACAAGTTTGTTTACCGATAGCGCCATCGAGATAGGAAGCCTGCTCTCTTTCTCTATTTTTTTCTGTAGTTCGATTGCCCATTTATAACTACCAAAAAAACGATCCATGCCCGTGGCATCGATATAAAACTCATCGATGGAAGCTTTTTCGAAAGCCGGAGCTTTATCGGCAATAATTTCTGTAACAAGGTGTGAAAACTGACTATAAGCTTCCATGTCGCCCGAGATCACCTTGGCATCGGGGCAAAGCTGCATGGCCAGGTACATGGGCATGGCGGAATGGACTCCAAATCTGCGGGCTTCGTAGCTGCAGGCTGCTACCACCCCGCGTCTGCTGCTGCCCCCAATTATTAGCGGAATTCCGATAAGTCCCTTGCTTTTTGTACGTTCTACCGATACAAAAAACGCATCCAAATCCATATGTATAATGCTTCTGTTAATCACAAGAGCAATTATACTAATATTTTTAGTAAAAATGCTTATTAATTTAGTATTTAATTCCTTTTAGAAAACCTAAGGATTGCTTGGATTGCTCCTATAAGCCTCACAAAACACAGAAAATAAATGAGGGCTACAAGCCAGAAAAATTCGGAATTTATTGTCTCCCGATTATCTTCGTAAGACTTAACTATCCAAAGTTCCCTCACATGAAAAAACTACTTGCTTTAACCTTCCTGATCTTCTTAATTACTCCTCTATACAGCCAGTTCAATTCAGAAAAGGCAGTATATGCAGCCAAGGTTGAAAAGTTTAAACGAATGAAGACAACGGGAACTCTCCTTACAGTTGCAGGAGGTGTCCTTATTATTGTGGGCGTTACTACAATTTCAAATGCCCCTTCTACAACTACATATTATAATGGTCAGCCTCAAACTACGTACGGGGGCAATGCTCCGGCAGGAGCAGTGGCATTACTGGTAGGCATGGGGGGAATGGGCGCAGGCATTCCTTTGTGGATTGTAGGTGCAAACGCACAGCGCAAGTACACACAGAAACTGGAAATGACCGGAATTAATATTAACCTCAATCAGCAGTCAAGTGGAATTGGACTACGATATCATTTTTAATCCCTTATTTCAAATCCAATCGCGCCACATTCTCCACATGGGTAGTTTGCGGAAACATATCAACCGCTTGCACGGCTGTGATATCATACTTCTCTGCAAGTATTTTTAAATCGCGTGCCTGGGTAGCAGTATTACAACTCACATATACAATTCGTTTGGGCGCAACTTTTAACAACATTTTGGTCACATCATCGTGCATACCCGCTCGTGGAGGATCTGTTATTATCCTATCGGGCTTCCCATGCTGCGAAAGAAAATCATCGGTTAATAAATCTTTCATGTCGCCTGCATAAAACTCAGTGTTGGTAATGTTATTGAGTTTTGAATTTGCTTTGGCATCTTCAATTGCGGCAGCTACATACTCCAATCCAATTACTTTTTTTGCCTGACCTGCTACAAAATTGGCAATGGTGCCTGTGCCCGTATAAAGATCATATACATGCTCGTCACCTTTTAATTCAGCCATCTGCCAGGCTACTTTATAAAGTTCATATGCTTGGTCGGAGTTAGTTTGATAAAATGATTTAGGACCCACACGAAACTGAAGTTTACCGCTTCTATCGGGTTTATTCATTTGCTCGGTGATGTACGGATTTCCTTTCCAGCAGATTACATCCAGATCGGCAAACGTGTCGTTCCTTTTATTATTGATGATGTAGTTGGCTGATGTGATTTGTGGAAATGCATCGGTTAATGTTTTCATCATCGTTTCGATCCAGTTCTTTTCATCGGCTGTCACTTGCAGGATGATCATCACCTCACCAATATTGGAAGAACGGATGGTAAGCGTACGCAAAAACCCTACTTGTCTTCGCAAATCAAAAAAAGGAATTTGATTTTCAACAGCTGTTTTTTTTGCCAGCAATCGAATGGAGTTGGAGGGCTCGGGTTGTAAATAACAATTAGCCACATCAAACACACGATCAAACATTTTAGGAATATGATACCCTAATCCCACTTCAAAGCGACTTTCTTCTATGGCTTTGTTAAGTTCCTCTTTTGTAAGCCAGCGATTGGAGGTAAACGTGTAATCGAGTTTATTGCGATAATAATTTATTTTTTTAGATGCGAGAATGGGAGTGATTGCTGGTAATTGTAATCCACCCAGACGCTCGAGATTATCAATAACTTGTTGCTGCTTATACTTTAATTGAGTTTCGTAATTAATATGTTGCCACGAACAACCCCCACAGGTACCAAAGTGCTCACAAAAAGGTTCGGTGCGGAGCGGAGAACGTTTTTGAATAGCGGTGACCTTACCTTCCAAAAAATTACTTTTGATTTTTGTCAGCTGCACTTGCACCGTATCCCCCGGAGCACCGCCCTGAAGAAACAACACCAGTCCATCTACCTTAGCAAGGCACTTGCCTTCGGCAGCCATCGTTTCAATTTCGATGCTATCTAATAAGTCTCCTTTTTTCATTCAAAAGCGTAATCTTAGGTCGCGAAATTACTGAAATATGGGGGGTTTTAAGCACTGATTTGAATTGGCTATCTTTCGTGACCTGTTGCCTGTGATGAAACGATTTTTTTTAACGCTGTTGTTGCTTATTTCTTTTCCGCTTGTTGCCTCACATATTGTGGGGGGCGAGTTTGAGTTGATACATGTTTCTGGGAGTACCTATCGTCTTAATCTCATTATTTATTTCGATCAGATTAATGGTGCCCCTGGAGCAAAAGACCCCAATGTTACTGTAACCATCTATCGAAAAAGAGATAAAGCATTTATGGGCTCAGTGTTTATGTCGTTAAGCAATGAATCAAACGTGCCTTACACCCAACCGGAATGTTCGAGTGGTGAATTGAAGACTTCTAAGTTAATATATACATCAACGATTACACTCTCGCCCGCAAATTATAATGACCCCGAGGGATATTTTGTGGTATGGGAACGCTGCTGTCGAAATTATAATATCTCCAACATTTATAGTCAGGAACCAGTTGGAGCCAATACTTCTGCAGGGCAGACTTTTTATTTGGAATTTCCTCCTGTTGTAAAAAATGGAGAGCCCTTTCTAAATTCATCGCCACGTTTGTTTCCACCTCTTAATGATTTTGCATGTCCCTTTCGGCCCTACTATGTTGACTTTGCCGGTGTAGATGATGATGATGATTCATTGGTTTATACTTTAGTAACACCATTAAATACAACTGCTCAAGTTGCTCTTCCCAATCCTTCTCCCGGCCCATATCCGCAAGTGGTTTGGCGGCCTGGTTACGGGCTTTCAAAAATCATTAATGGGAATCCTGATTTAAAAATAAGTCGCGATGGATTACTCACGGCTACCCCTCAAACTCAAGGGCTTTTTGTTTTTGCAGTTAAGATTGATGAGTATCGAGCAGGCGAAAAAATAGGGGAGAGCAGGCGCGATTTTCAGATGCTTGTTGTGGATGCATGCCCGCAAGCAGAACCCCCTCAAATCACCGGTAAGAAATTAGCGGATGCTTCATTTATCTATAGTAAAAATATGAGTGTTAGTTTTGCTAATACTGTAGCAGATGGAGATCGCTGCATTCAGGTACGAGTCTCTGATCCTGATGCTAGTAAAATAGAAGACAACTTTAGTGAAAAGGTTTCTATTCGAGCGGTATCTCTCAACTTTAAAAAAAATATTAGTGAAATTCTTCCGGCCGTTACGTCAACAACGTTGTTAAATGGAAGCACAAAAGACTTTACTATTTGCTTTCCGCGATGTCCTTATATTGAGGGTGGCCCCTATCAAATAGGAATCATTGCTTTTGATGATGCCTGTAGTCTGCCATTAACCGATACACTCAAGATTGCGGTAAATGTTGAACCGCCACTAAATACCAACCCATATTTTGTTAACCCGGTTGATCATATAACTCCTTTAATAGTGAATGAAACAATCATTTTGCAAGAAGGTGGATTTTATGAAAAGGCGTTTGAAATCCGCGATGATGATGTGGATGAGTTGTTGGTTTCAATTGTAACAAACGGATTTGTGTTGGCCGATGCCGGAATTAAAATTGATTTTGAAAGCCCCCCTGTTAATGGAGTTGTAAAAGGTAAAATCAGGTGGGATGCCTTTTGCAATATTTATGACTTCACAAACCGAACAGGCTTTCAGGTGAAAATAATTGCGAATGATAAGGATGAGTGCGATTTTGGCGATCCGGTAACAGCCATATTTAACTTTGCTGTCATCCTTCCGGGAAATGCAAGCCCAACTATTGATACCGACTTAACCAACAATCCGCAAGAGCGGAGCGTGCTAAACCTGCAGCGAAGAGTAAATGAAACACTTTCTTTTAATGTAACGGGCAAAGATTTAACAGATAATGATTTGCTTGTGCTTGATGTAAAGCAACGTGATTCACTGGAGTTGTTTGGTATTTCTTTTCCGGTTGCATCCGGTAACGGAACTGTTACTTCCCGTTTTCAGTGGGATATTAAATGTGCGAAAATTGATTTGAAAAGAAAAAGCAAATTTACCTTTCAATTTATTGTGGTAGACAATGCAAACAAGTGTCGGTTTTATAAAGCCGATACAGTAGATGTACAGGTAACAGTTCTTCCCCCTATTAACGCGCAACCTCAACTAACCATCCAACAAGGCAACGAGATAGTCAATGACCAAACAGTTGAGTTTATAGTAGGTGAACCTATTGAGTTTCTTCTTAGAGGTATTGATGCGGATGTTTCTCCTGAGCAGGATTTACTTTCACTCACAATGATTGAAGCAATTGGCACTGAAAACCCTGAGAATTACATATTTAACTCTGTAGAGGGAAAAGGGAATGTAGAGGCTCCTTTTATCTGGACTTCTGATTGTTCTATTTTTAAGAATAACATTTTCGAAAATACGTACACGTTTAAATTTAAGCTTACTGATGATCGCTGCTTTGCCAATAAAGCCGATACAGTTTCAGTGACTCTAAAAATAAGTGATGTAAAAAGCAATATACGGGAGTTTTTGCCCCCCAATGTATTTACCCCCAATGGGGATGGGTGTAATGATTATTTTGCGCTGGAAGGCATAACCCCGTGCGATCCGGCTACAAATCCTGATGCACAAATTTCACTTCCACCTGACAACTGTGTGAGTCGGTTTGAATCCGTGTATGTGTATAACCGCTGGGGCAGTCAGGTTTTTAAAAGTGGCGAACGGAATTTTAGGTGGTATGCATCCGATCAGGCAGCCGGAGTTTATTTCTATGTGATCAAATACACAAATAAAGAATATAAAGGGTCACTATCGATTCGCTTCTAAAGCACAACGGGCAAAACTTGTTGTTCTTTTATATAGACATCTTTATCAAGCCACTCTACCTTTAACCATACATCTTTTTTGTCTTTGATTTTTAGCTTGTGTCCTTCTTTTATTAAGCTTACTACATTGGCTCCTGCCGATGGTCCGCTCATCAAGTAGGTATTAGAGTTTGTTACAATAGCTGTGGGGGATTCATATGAAACATTGACTTGAACAGCGAGCAGGATGATTACCAAGGCGATTGGAATGGAGAAGGTTTTAGCTCTTGATTCGATCCTTCGTTTATATTGAAGAACTACTAAAAATACAATCACTGCTGCCAATGCTGTAGATAGATAATAATTATATTTCTTAATTAAGAAGAAGATGCGTGCAGTTTCAGTACTCTCGTATCCCTGCAATTTATTTTTTTCAGCGAGTTCTTCCATCTTACTTAGGGCTTGCTCATCGCCACTGGCCAGGTAGTAAAGATTTAAGTAATATAATGATAGACTTATGCTACCGAGACCTTCCTGAATGTAGGCCATTTTAAGTAACATAGCTGGTGTGTATCTGCCGCTTTGCAATAAACCTTGATAAAGTTCAAATGATTGTGTGTATTGTTTTTTTGCGAATAAAGAATCGCCCCGGCTTAGTTGTGCGGGCACATAATCAGCAAGCGCAAATTGGCTCAAAAAAATAGCACCACTTAAGAGAAGAATTTTTAAAAACGGGGTTTGTATATTTTTCATATCCTGCTACCTTTGCGACCTCAATTACGGAAAAGACCGCAATTTAGACAAGATTTAATGATTCCGTAGCTCAGCTGGTAGAGCAATACACTTTTAATGTATGGGTCCTGGGTTCGAATCCCAGCGGGATCACTTTTATTAAAGTAATTGAAACTAAAACCGCTCAAAGTTAATTTTTGTGCGGTTTTTTGTTTTTTAGCCACCCAATTAGTAACAACCAAAATCAACTCCTAGGGTACCTATTCGGGTACCTAGTCAGAATTTGTTACTTGGTACCCTCGGACAAGTTTGTGCTCCACTGAGTATCACACTAAACTGATCTCATTTTGAATCCTTGCAACAAGAAATGAACGAGTTCTAACACTTAAAAATGTTAAGCTATGAACTTCAATCAATCATTCTCAGTACTCTTTGTTCTGAAGAAATCTAAGATGAACAAACAAGGCCTTGCACCCATTTGGACAAGGATAACCGTTGGGGGTCAGCGTGCAGAATTTTCAACCGGTAAACAAATATTCCCAAAACATTGGGACACCGACAGTAATCTTGCTCTCCCGAACTCTTCCGATGCGAGATCGATAAATGATTTTCTTACCCTTGCTAAGGCTGACATCTTGAAACATTACAACATATTGTTGTCAACAAGGGAACATGTTTCAGCAGAGGATGTTAAGAATTGCTATAAAGGGAACAAGGAGATCAAGAAAACTTTCCTCCAGCTTTTTGATCAGTACCTACAACACCTTTCAGAGAAAAAAGAAATAGAAGATATTTCTGAGGGGCGTTATAAGCGATTTCAAATCCTAAGAGGAAAGTGCATAAATTTCTTAAAGCATAAAATCAAAAAGTCAGACATCTTACTGGAGGAAACCAAATTGAGTTTCATCGCAGAGTTTCAACATTATCTCAGAACAGTGGAAAAAATTGGTCACAATACCGCTATGAAATATGCAAAAGATCTAAAACAGGTAATGAAATATGCAGTTACACTGGAATACGTGGTAGTTAGTCCGTTTACAAATTTTAAATGCTCTTATAAAAATGTAAAACGTGATTTTCTAGATCAGGAGGAATTGAAGAGAATGTATGAAAAAGATTTATTCATTGAACGATTGATGGAAGTGCGTGATTGCTATATCTTCAGTTGTTATACGGGCTATGCCTACGGAGATGCTGAGGAGCTTAGTCCTGATGATGTCACAATTGGAATAGATGGTAATAAATGGATTATCCGGGATCGTCAAAAAACTGACAATATGGAAAACATTCCTTTACTCCCTATTCCTTTGAAAATTATTGAAAAGTATAAAAATCATCCTTATTGCAAAATCAATAATAGGCTCTTGCCCATGAATAGCAACCAACGTTACAATGGGTATTTGAAAGAGATTGCTGATTTGTGCGGCATCAAAAAGAAACTAACTACCCACACTGCTAGACATACGTTCGCCACCACTGTTCTGTTATTGAATGATGTACCCATGGAAACGACTATGGAGCTATTGGGTCATTCTGATATTAGAACTACCCAGATTTATGGAAAAATTGTCCAGAAAAAAGTAAGTAATGATATGTGTAAACTCAAGGACAAGCTTGCTTTAGGTGTAATTTAATGGTAAATCAAACTATTCAATAAATTTATTGAATAGTTTGAACTATCCAGCTTCCTTTTTTGTCTTGATGCTTATACGACAAGACCATGAACAAAAGAGAATTCAAGGATAAGGTGTATGGTGAACTGGCCAGGATCACCAAGTCACTAGCCAATCCACATCGTCTGGAAATTATTGAATTGCTTGCCCAAGGAGATTTCTCAGTCGAACAGATTGCTGAACAAACCAGCTTGCCGATTGCTAACGCTTCTCAACATTTACAAGTATTGAAACAAGCGCAACTTGTTGACGTCAATCGTCAGGGAAATTTTATCTACTACAGGTTAGCGAACAGTAACGTATTCAAGGCCTGGAAAGCGTTGCGCGAGTTGGGTGTTGAACGTATTGCTACCATTGAAAAACTGGTGAAGGATTTCAGACAATCTAAATTCAAATTTGAGTCAGTCACTATCGAAGGACTTTTGCAAAAATTAGAATCAGGAAAAGTCACCATCCTTGATGTTCGTCCTACTACAGAATTTAACAAAGGTCATATTGCAAACGCTATCTCAATTCCCATTGAGGAATTGAAAGAACGAATGAGCGAACTTCCAAGACGTTCTGAGATTATAGCATACTGCCGTGGACCCTTCTGTGTTTATGCAGATGAAGCCGTGGCTGTATTAAGTAAAGCAGGATACAAGGCAACGCGTCTTGAAGAAGGGTTTCCTGATTGGTCTCTGATGGGGCTACCTATTGAAATATACTAAAATAATCGACAAGCATGGACGATAAGAAAATATCTGTAACTGAACTTCAGGAACAGCTGAATAAAAAACAAAAAGTATTTATTCTGGATGTTAGACCACTTGATCAACGTAAAGAATGGCAGATCGCAGAAAGCACTCACCTTGATGCTTATGAAAGATTGAATAGTGGCGACAACACGGTGTTAGATGAAATCACCATTCCAGAAAATACAACTGTCGTTACAGTTTGTGCCGCAGGAAAAACAAGTCTTATAGCTTCTAAAGCTTTGCGCAAAAATGAGATTAACGCGTATTCCTTAGAGGGTGGTATGAAGGCTTGGAACTACGCATGGAATAAAGCTGAAATCACTTTTGTATCAGGACTTAAAATTATTCAGGTACGCAGACCATCGAAGGGAGTTTTATCTTATGTGATTGGTTCATTAAATGAAGCTATCGTTATTGATGCAGCACTTGATCCGAAAATCTATCAACAACTTGCAAAAGAAAATGGGTGGACAATCAAGTTTGTTACGGATACTCATATTCATGCTGACTATGTTTCGCGAACAAAGGAACTGGCGATGGCCAGCGGAGCAAAACATCTCCTCATTGACAAGGCTGTTGTAGAATACTCTTTTACTCCTATATCAGACAAAGAAATAATTACTGTCGGAAATTCTAAGTTTCGATTTTTACATACTCCAGGACATACATTGGAGAGCACAACTATAAAGGTTGACGATGATGCTCTTATTACGGGAGATACATTATTCATCGATGGTGTAGGAAGGCCTGACCTTAAAGCCAATGAAGGAGAGACGATCATTAAGTCTAAACAACTTCATAATTCACTAAGCATGTTATTCTCACTATCAAATTCTTTGTTGGTATTGCCAGCCCACACATCCAAAGCAGTTTACTTCGATGATATATTAATTGGCGGAACCTTATCCACGGTGAAGGAGAAACTTGATCTTCTGAAATTAAGCGAGAAAGAATTTATAAAATTTACTCTGTCACGAATTCCGCCAACACCACCTAACTACCTCATGATAGCTTCACTTAATAAGAAAGGCTCGCATGAAGAAGATGTAGTGCTTAGCGATCTGGAAGCCGGGGGAAATCATTGCGCCATTAGCTGAACGATTTTATGAATACATCCATTGAACTGGGCTTGAAAGAAAACTGGAAGCAATTCACTTTGCTTGTGATCGTCAACGCATTTGTTGGTGGCATGATTGGTTTAGAACGAACCATTATTCCACAAATTGCTGAAGTTGATTTCGGGATGGCTGCCAAAACTGCAATCCTTTCTTTCATTGTTGTCTTTGGTATAACGAAAGCAATCACCAACTACTACACAGGTATTTTAGCTAATCGCTATGGTAGAAAAAATTTGTTAATCATTGGTTGGTTGTTCGCGCTGCCTGTACCCATTCTTCTTATCTATGCACCTAACTGGAACTGGATCATCGCGGCTAATATTTTACTTGGTATTAGTCAAGGACTAACTTGGTCAAGCACGGTTGTAATGAAGATTGATTTGGTTGGAGAAAAAAATCGCGGCTTTGCAATGGGATTGAATGAGTTCGCAGGATATGTCGCACTTGCCTTTATTGCTTTCTTAACAGGATGGATCGCTAACAATTATGGATTACGTCCTTATCCGTTTTACATAGGAATAGCTATGGCCATAATTGGCTTGTTAATGAGTTGGTTATTTATTAAAGACACAATCAAACACGTACAACTCGAAGCCACCTCAAGCAATATTCCGAAGCTGAAGAATCTGTTTTGGGAAATCACATGGCATCACAAAAATCTTGGCTCCATTACACAAGCAGGGCTCGTCAATAATCTGAATGATGGAATGGTTTGGGGACTTTTTCCGCTGCTTCTTATTTCAAAAGGATTTGATCTTCACGAAACCGGAATCATTGTAGCCACGTATCCGGCTGTGTGGGGACTTGGCCAATTGTACACAGGGAAATTGGCCGATAGGTATTGTAAGAAGACATTGTTATTCATCGGCATGTTGATTCAAGGAATGGCTTTGCTTGGAATGGTTAATACTAATTCCTTTTCATGGTTTATCATATTGTCTTCTTTACTCGGTATCGGAACAGCCATCGTTTATCCAACATTTCTAGCCACCATATCAGACTACACACATCCGGATCAACGCCCAAAAAGCATTGGTATTTTCAGATTATGGAGAGACCTCGGTTATGCTATTGGCGCAATACTTACTGGTTTAATTGCCGATCGTTTCGGACTTGTTGCTCCGATCCTAACTATTGGAGTACTAACTGTTGCATCATCTCTGATCGTCAAGTTCAGAATGAGTTGTGCGAAAAAGCAAACGACCATACCTGAATTTAAATTTCAACTCACGCATTAAAATACTAATACTCTATGAAAATACTTTTCCTGTTGAATGATGCGCACCACTATACAATTGCAAAAACAGGATCAGGGTATCCCAATTTGGACACATTATATGATCTGACAAATTGGATTGTAGAGTCGGATACATTGACCTCTAAAAAATGAAAGACGCACCTATTCTCAACCATAAGTATGCTTATAAACCTTCGGTATTTCAACCTGAAAATCTTTTACGTGAAGCGCGAAGACAAAAGGGAATAACAGAGTTGGTTATTCCAGAAATATGTATTCTTGATCCCGATGGGGATATTGAAGAGTATGTCATTCAGAAATACAATGCAAAACTGAATAAGGCTTGGGCTTGCTATCATACCAAGCTGTTTGAGTTTACTCACAATGATATTAAAGTGGGTATTATTGGAAGAGCAGTCGGTGCATCCTTTGCAGTGTTACTTGCAGAGCAACTCTTTGCCTCTGGTTGCAAACTTCTATTAAGCATGACGTCATCAGGTCAACTGACCCAGCCAATGGAACCTCCCTATTTTATTCTTATTGAAAAAGCGGTTAGGGATGAAGGCACAAGTTACCATTACCTACCAGCGTCTCAATTTAGTTTCTTGAATAACGGTCTGAAGAAAAAATTAAATGGTGCTTTTGATAACCTCGGATTGAAGATATTTACAGGCTCTACATGGACTACCGATGCTTCTTATCGTGAAGCAGAGGAAGCCATCAATCACTATAAAAGCATTGGTATTCACGCTGTGGAAATGGAAGCTTCAGCATTATATGCTTTTGCGGAAGCACAAAATAAAAGTGTGATTTGTTTTGCACACGTTACAAATCAAATGGCAAGTATTGATGGAGATTTTGAAAGGGTGAGCACAACGGAAGTACTGACGCTCTTAAAGTACTATGTCGAGTGATTGACCAAATCGGTGTAAAGTAATTCACTTCGCACAACAAGATTTCTGCAATTGCATCGGAGGACATTTGACAGTTCCGTACGAACAAAAAACACAGCAATCTCCTTGAACCGGCTTAAGGAGGGTTCTGCAATTTTCGCACTCATAGAAGTATTGACAAGCATCTGTTGGCATAGTTTCTTCTTTTTTGAAACTACAGCTTGGACACGTAATTGTAGAAAGCAGTGTTACACCTGCGCTCATTGTCGAACTGTTACTCATCATTTTATTTCGTTAGAACTCATCTCACAATAGAAGGGTCAACAACCCCATGCATTTTTCATTCCAAGCCTTCTCCAATCTTGCATTTTAATCCTCCCTCAAATATTTTATTGGATTAGCCCTGGAAGCTCGCAGAGTTTGAAATCCGGTGGATAGGAATAAAACACAGGCCATGACCAGTGGTGGTAAAATAAAATAGACAATGCTCAATTCAATTTGATAACTGAATTCATTGAGCCATCGGGTCATGAAATAATAACTGGATAATCCTGCCAAGAGTGACGCGATGATTATGATAAAGACATAACTGGAGTACATCCATTTTATAATTTGGATGGTACTGCCACCAAATACTTTGCGAATGCTGATCTCTTTTAGTTTTCGGTTTAAGAAATAAGTAGTCAGGCCAATTAAGCCAACGCCAGCAATCAATATCGCGATCATAGAAAACGATGTGTAAGCCTCCTTCAATTGTAATTCGGCACCATATAACTGTTTGATCTGATCATTTAGAAAGTCATACTCCAGCGGGTAACCATGATAGAGCTCGAGCCACTTTTTGCTGAGCGCCTCAATTCCCGTTTGGTTATCCTTTAGTTTCACCGAAACAAACCTGAAGGTAGGTGTGAAAGCATACATGATGGCAGGCTGCACAGCTTCATGCAAAGAGGTGTGATTAAAGTTCTTTACGATGCCCACTACTTTTCCCTTCACTTTGCCTGTTACCTGTTGACCTATAGGATCTTTTAGTTGAAGTATTCGTACTGCAGCTTCGTTGAGCAATACATCAGCAAGGGTATCAGTGTTGTTGGGATTAAGAAGTCTTCCTTCTTTCAGTTGAATATGATAAAGATCGAAAAACTTGTCGTCTACGAGGAAGGTGGCAAGTGCTTGCTCTCCTGACTCTGATCCTACCATTGTGTAGGTGTAGGTGAGCGAATTATTGGCACCGGGTGTGCTTGAAGAAAAGCTGGCTTTTTCTATGCCTGGCAATTGTTCAATTTCATTCGTCAACGTTTGAAAGCGAGCATTTTGTGACCGATCTTTTACAGGAACAACAATCACATTTTCACTATTGAATCCAAACTGACTTGATGCTAGAAAATTAAGTTGCTTGAAGACGATCCAGGTGGCGATGATTAAGAAGATTGAAATGCTGAATTGAAAAATAACCAAACTGGTTCTCAGGCTTGATCTACTACCACCGGTCTGTTGCTTGCCAATCAATGATGCGGTAAGTTTTCCTGACTGCCAGGCTGGGAATAATCCAGTGAATAAAGCAATGAAAGCGACTACTCCCAGGGCTGGTGTTAACAACCAAAGGTTTTGCTCCAGCATAATTTGTTTACCGGTACTACTATTAAAGTAGGGCAAAGCAAGTTGCGTCACTAAGAGTGAGAGCATGAAAGCCACCAGGCAAATGACTAACGATTCTATGAAAAAATAAAGCGAAAGATTACCTGCATTGGCACCCAAAGCTTTTTGTATGGCTACTTCTTTTGTTCTGGTTAGTTGAGTGGCGGTGGATAAGTTAATGAAATTGGCGCACGCCATGAGCAAAATAAACAAAGCAATCGTGCCCAATATGTACGAAAACTTTTCATTGCTATTGACGGAAATTTCATCCTTACGATCAGAGTGGAGATGAATGGAAGTGAGTGGTTGAAGAAATAAAGATTCCTTTTCCTGCACCCATTCTGGTGCGTTGCGCTTTAGCAAATCCGGAAGTTTGGATTCAAGCTGAGCCGATGAAGCACCTGGGGATACTAATAAATAAGTATAGTGATCAAACTGGCCCCAATGCGCCAGCCTTTTTTCGCCAAGCAAATCGCGTAATGTTGAGAAAGTAACAAATGCATCAGCAATGAAGTGAGAGTTGGGGTGCATAGACTCCATTACTCCAGTAACTTTAAGATCAATGCTATTGTCATAGCGAATAGTTTTTCCAATCACATCCGTGCTACCAAAATACTTAAGGGCAAGTGCCTCTGTAAGTACAATATTGTTTTTATCAGCCAGCGCCATGTCACGGTTCCCTTTTTGGAATGGGATGTCGAAGATTTGGAAAAACGTACTATCCGTGAAAAATAGTTGCGGTTCATAAAACTGTTTTTCATCAAGAGAGAGTAAATCAGTTCCCGGATTTTTTCTGATCCTGGCAACTTGCTCTATTTCAGGAAAGGCTCCTTGTAAGTAGTGCCCAATGGGTGCACTCGTTTTTGCCCAGGATGTAACTGTGCCATCACTGGTGAAGTCCAGGATCACTCGATAGATATTATCCGTCTTGCTGTAGTGGCGGTCGAAAGTATATTCATCATAAATAAACAACGATACCAACCACAGCGATGCCAGCCCGACAGAAAGCCCGATGATATTTACAAAAGTATATAATCTGTTTTTGTTAAAGAGATTACGAAGACCCAGAATTAGAAACGAACGTAACATTTAATACGGGTCGTCTGAATGGCTACTCAATGATTTCAACGGGTACAGAAACTTCCAATTTCTCCCAATACATAACAATTTCCCCAGCAGTGTCCGATTCCTTTTCAATAGCATACCGAAGTCTTTCTTGTTGGTTCTCTTCTATTTCCGGTACAACATTAAAGCGCAAAATATCATCCGCCTGAGAATACGCATCCGCAAGATGTTGATTCCAATTTTTATTAAGGATGATGATCCATTCTTCTTTCCCGGGTATCGTGAAGAATGCATAGGTTCCAGCCGGCACAACTGTATCTCCAATTTTAATGTCCTTGTCAAACTTAATATTTGTAGCCTTATGTGCACCTGTTACCCAAACCTGATCATAGGGTACAAGTCCTCCCCATACAATCCTGCCTCGTACGGCAGGCGAGTGATAGGAAATGTTAATTTCTACATTCCCGATCTTTCCGGTAGCAACTGCTTTTAAACTGCCCTTAAGCGTATCAGGCGCATGCTGCTTTTCAATGGTGTAGGCTTCCTCTTTCTTTTTTTCAGTTGAAGCAGTTTGCTCCAACTGCTCAGGGGACTTTTCAGAATCATCTTTCTGCTTATTGCATGAGAAAAGGAGAATGGAAGCGGATAGGAGGATATAAATTGTTTTTTTCATTCTTTATTTATTAATCAATAATAACTCGTTGTGACCAACTATATCACACCCCAAAAATAAGAAACCAGTGGGAGAAATGTACGTTTTTATCAATCGGCAGGAATAGTTAAATCTTTTGCGACCGAAGGCGAAGACTATTTCCGATAACCGAAACAGAACTCAGGCTCATGGCCAATGCAGCCAGCATAGGGCTTAGTAGTAGCCCAAAGAACGGGTACAACAAACCAGCCGCCACCGGAATCCCAACCGCATTGTAGATAAAGGCAAAGAACAGATTCTCTTTAATATTTCGCATCACATTTGAACTCAGTTTCCGTGCGCGAAGAATTCCCTTCAGGTCACCCTTCACCAATGTAATCCCTGCACTTTGAATCGCTGCATCTGTCCCCGTGCCCATGGCAATACCCACATTCGCCTGTGCCAATGCCGGTGCATCATTGATCCCATCACCTGCCATGGCCACGATTTCATTCTTTTGAAACTCGATCACTTTATTTTGTTTATCAGCAGGTAAGTAATCCGCTTCAAAGCCATCCAGTCCCAATTCCTCTGCAACACCTTTGGCCGTAATTTTATTATCCCCTGTCAACATCCAGACTTTTATTCCCTGCGCTTGTAATTCATGGATGGTACTCTTTGAGTTTTCTTTAATGGGATCAGCAACGGCAATATATCCTGCCAATTTTTTATCAATCAATACCAACATTACGGTTTCACCTTTTGCCTGCTTTTTCTGAACCTCCTCCACAAAAGATTCTTCCATACTGACCTGAAATGACTCTACCAATTTCGCATTGCCAATGGCAACCTCTTTTCCATTAATGTGCCCTGTGATACCTTTCCCGGTAATGGATTCAAAGTTCTCAATCGGACTAAGACTTAGGTTCTTGTTCTTTGCATCACGTATAATTGCTTCGGCCAATGGATGCTCACTATTCGATTCAAGAGATGCAGCATACGCAAGCAATTCGTCTTCCGATATTGCACCATCCACAGATGTTACAGACTTCAAGGCCGGCTTTCCTTCCGTAATGGTTCCTGTCTTGTCAATTACCAGTACCGTTACTTTCTCCATTTCCTCAATTACCTTCGCTTCTTTTAAAAGTATACCGGCTTTGGCGCCACTCCCGGTACCTACCATTATGGACATGGGCGTTGCAAGCCCCAGTGCACAAGGGCATGCAATGATTAATACAGTAACCGCATTGGCAAAAGCAAAGACATAAGCTGGATCGGGACCCCAGATTGCCCAAACTGCAAATGTTACGATGGCAATTCCAACTACCACCGGAACAAAGTAACCCGAAACGGTGTCCGCCAGATTTTGGATCGGTGCTTTTGATCGACTTGCCTTGTTCACCATTTCGATAATCTGTGCAAGCAACGTATCCGACCCTACCTTTAATGCTTTCATGGTAAAACTACCCGTCCCATTGACCGTTCCACCCGTCACCGGATCACCATCATTTTTTTCCACCGGCATCGGCTCACCGGAAATCATGGATTCATCAACTGTGCTTTTTCCTGAAACTACTTCTCCATCCACTGGGATTTTCTCACCGGGCTTAACTTTCAGAATATCATTGAGCACGACATGTTCCAAGGGTATGGTTTGTTCTTTCCCATCCCGGACAACGGTCGCTTCCGGGGGGACCAAATTCAAAAGTTCACGAATGGCACTATTTGTTTTTCCTCTGGCACGTAATTCCAGAACCTGTCCCAATAAAATCAAGGTAAGAATGACAGTGGCCGCTTCAAAATAAAGATGAACCGTCCCACCCATCTTAAACTGTTCAGGAAATATTTCAGGAAAAATCAGTGCCACAATACTGAACAAGTAGGCAGCACCCGCACCCAGTGAAATGAGTGTCCACATATTGGGAGACCAATGAATAACCGACTGATATCCCCGCACAAAAAAATCACGTGTGCAATAGAACAGAACAACTGTTGCCAATGCAAATTGAACCCAACCCCAAACAGTACGACTTGCGATGTGTTCCAGGTCAAGTCCGACCAACTCACCCATGGAGATGATGAATACAGGCAATGTAAAGATTACTGCGATCCAGAATTTTTTAAGCATGCTTGTATAAGCCGCTTCTTCCGATGCGTTGTCCTTCTCCACCTTCTTGGGTTCCAAATGCATTCCACAGATTGGACAACTCCCCGGTTGATCACGGACAATCTCCGGATGCATGGGGCATGTATACTCAACACTACCCGTTTTGAACTTTTCCTCCTTCACTAAATGCATCCCACACACCGGACAATCACCTGGTTTTTCATATTTTTTATCCCCCTCACATAGCATCGGGCAATAATAGTCGCCTTGCTTTCCGGAAACCTTGTGTTCACTTTTTGATTCTTGTGAATGTTCATGGTGTCCATGCGCCATCTTCATAGGTTCACTACCTTCAGCAAGGGGAATCAAATTCATTCCGCACTGCGGACATTTCCCAGGCTGTTCTTTAATGACGGCTGGATGCATGGGGCAGGTGTATTTTTTTTCAGTATGCTGATGTTCCATGGGTGTGATTGGTTTACGCTGTTTGTACTACTTGCCTCTATTCATGCACATCCGTGCTATCAGCAGTATCCACAAGTTCCAGTTTCATTCCACACTTGGAACAGGCATCGCCATCTTTGCCTGTACACCAATTCATCCGATGCATCATCTTCCTCATGCGCATGGTCTTTAACTTCCTCCTGTTGTTCTGATTTTGTATTACTACAACGTGTGAACACCGTTGAACTCGCCAAGAGGCCCACCATTAGAATGGTTGTTGTTACCATTGATTTTTTCATACAAGAAAGGTTAGCGTTTATAAGAAGTATTTAAAGTTAAAGTTTTTTGATGTAAGTACCCGATTATTGACAATCCCAATAATGAAGTAATTCCCTTTTTTTCAGTGTAAAAAGAGCTATGCCTTTACTTCTCCTGTTGAAGACGATTAATCATCTCCTTCATCTCTTTAATTTCCCTTTTCTGAGCTTCAATAATTTCGTCTGCCAATTTCCGTACCTCCGGATCATTAATGGCTGCACGTTCACTTGTCAAGATGGCAATCGAGTGATGGGGTATCATGGCCTTCATCCAAAGGATATCGCCAATGATTGGACTCTGTGCCCGAACCAATCCCAATGCACTGCTGAATAGGATAATACTGCCAACAATGATGGCTATGTTTTTCTTTTTGTTTTGATACATCTTGCGCATTGCGACAAACATGATGATCGCCATAGCCGAAATACCCAGGCAGCTCATATAGAAACGGGTTAGGCTAAAATAGACATGATCAATAGTATATGAGTTAAGGTACATGGTCATATACATAGCCACAAAAGATGCCGTTAACATTAGTACAAATTTTGTATAGCTGTTTTTACTCATCATTTTTTTATTCTCCTCTTGTGTATTCATTGTGCTTAGTTTAAAGGTTAATAGACATATTTTTTTGTGACTACCTGTCAAAATCTCAACGACACCCCACCGCCACCACCAAACCGATTGTCATAACTTCCCATTAAAGAAATATTTCGGGAAAGAAAGTATTCCAATCCGGCTGACCACGTTACCTCACCTTTGTAATTGGGATTGTTGCCTTCTGCACTTAGATCATTTACGATTCCAAAATCAGCCCTGTATTCATAGGTTCCAAAAAGAATAGTTCGGGGAAAAATCATAATGGATCTGCTGAGCCTGATTTCGGATCGAAGTTGATTGTCTACCCGTACATCGAGATTGAACCGATAGGGCGTAAAGAATCGTATACCGGCAACAGCGGTAGTCGTATAATTGTTTACTCCATCTTTCACTTCATTCTCTGTATTGACTCCCGCAAACACGCGAAAGTAATCATAGAGGTATCGCTCATATGAAACCTCAGCCTCCATATTTTTATTCCAACCATATTCCACACTGACATTGAATTGATTGCGAATATTGGATGTTACCAGATTGATGGTTGTCATGTGGGAAGCAATGTCTGCCATGCCTCATGCGTAGTATTGATTCGTTTCATGGATTAATTTTGAGACCGGTGATCCCTCCAATCGAGCATCACGTGGGGTTCCATAACTGAATACACGGGCCATTCCACCCATCATGTGATAGAGAACATGGCAATGAAAGAACCAATCTCCATACTCATCACCATAAAATTCAATTGTTACTTGCTGCATGGGTGGCACATTCACGGTATGTTTTAGCGGGGAGTAGTCACCGTTTTTATTAATCACCCTAAAAAAATGACCGTGTAAATGCATGGGGTGATGCATCATCGTCAAGTTATTTAAAGTAATGCGCGTGACTTCATTGTGTTTGATTTTAATATTGTCCGTTTCTGAAAGCGCTACACCATTCATACTCCAGATGTAGCGTTGCATATTACCGGTGAGGTTCAACAGAATTTCCTTTACAGGAATATCGTCTGCATAGGTTGTGCGTGCTGGTGACCTCAGGTAGTCGTAATTATATTCTGCAAACATGTTCATCCCTTGCATGTCGCTCATTGGTTGATCCGAATCGGCATTCATGTTCATCTCTTCCATTTTCTGATCCGCTTCCATGTTGTGTATGTTATGATCCATCGCCTTTATATCCATCTGTGATGAGTCTTTCTCCATGTTCATCTTCACTGCCGCTGCATCTTCCATTTTCTCGCGACCCATCTTGGCATGATCCATTTCTTGCATCGCGCTGTGGTCATCCATTTTCATTCCCCAGTTTGCTTTCATTTTGTGGGCATCTTCATCCTTCGGCTTAAACTTAAGTGCAGGAGCACCCATGCGCATTTTCATTTTCGCCATTTGCTTCATCATTCCGATCTGATCAGGTTTGGGTACAATGGGTGCTTTCAGTACCTCACCTTGTCCCAGCAATACAGCAGTAATACCTGAACCATCCTGTGCCATGGCGCGAAGTTCAATTTTACCATCCTTTGGTATGGTGACAATAAAATCATAGGTTTCTGCAATGGCAATAAAGGTCTTATTGTGTTTTACCGGTACAACATCGAGACCATCAGAAGAAACCAGCAACGGGTCTTCACCCCCGAAAGTCAACCAGAATTGAGAGGAAGCAGAACCATTAATAATTCTCAATCGCACTTTATCACCGGGTTTAAATTGTGGGTACTCTTGTGTTTGTCGTCCGTTGCTAAGGAATGCCGGATAATATATGTCCGCGATGTCCATACCTTCCATGCGTTGTTTCCAAAAATTAAGCTGCGCACCAAAAGCACCTCGTGCAATGACCCGGTTCAGTGGAGTGGTTGTACCTTTTTTAATATTGTACCATTCATTGCCACGTTTTAAATTCCGTAGTACATTCATTGGCTTTTGATTGGTCCAGTCCGAAAGCATCAGCACCAATTCATTGTCATACTTTAATTTAGGATTGGGTTCTCTTGGCTCAATAATCAAGGCACCAAAGACACCGCTTTGTTCCTGAAGCATGGTATGCGAATGATACCAATAAGTTCCGGATTGCTTCAATGGAAATTCATATTTAAAGGTTGTTCCCGGTTTGATGGGAGGTGTTGTTAAATAGGGGACACCATCAAAATAATTAGGGAGTAAAATACCATGCCAGTGTACAGAGGTCTCCACACTCATTTCATTCTTCACATAAATGACAGCATACCCGCCTTCCACAAAACGAAGTTCAGGTCCCGGAATGCTACCATTGATGGTCATTCCCCTTACCTGCTTTCCCGCATGGTTCACCATTTCTTCTTTAATAAAAAGATGATACGTTATGGTATCAACTTGCGAATAGGTAGCTAGTGGAAGCATCAGTAAAAGGACACTTACTACTAAAATATGTATTGATTTCATGTCTATAATTTATGTTACCAAATGAATATGCAAAAGTTACACCTGACTGATTTTAAGTTACTAACCCCGTAAGGGAACAATCAAAAAATTTTCATGTAGAAAACTTTCTATATTGTTCATACATTTTGCGATCACTGTTCAGGGAATAGTGACTAATAGTAAAAGCATAAATGACTCTTAAGGCTAGTGTCTGATTATTTCCTTTATGAAATTTGATTTTGATATTATTCTTCTGCGAGTGGAGTTACCTCAATTTTTCCCAATTATAAGTTGCCTCGACCTACCAGCATGAGATCAACCGAACCTTCAAGTCTCAACAAGCCTACGGGCTAAATTTTACAATGTCGAAACGGGAACAAAGGAGGTCTGTCTGCGGAATGCTCACCTCAATGATCGATTACTTTGGTCAGTCTTAAAGCATAGGATTCTTTTTTAAATCAAGTTGTTTTTTTAGCCACCGTATATCTTGTTTCCATCTGAGCGCAACCTCACGATACCTTGCTTCAAGCATAACTTCAAAAGATTGTTTTTTAGCATGTGAACTTTTAAGTTGATCATGCATAAACTGAAGTTCAGCGCATTTCTGCATGTAATAGGATTGGCTAATCCGTTGATGGATAACTAAGTCATGATGCTTATTGAGAAGGACAATCAGACTTTGTAATTTTCCAATAAGTTTGGAAACCATGGAGAGCTCGATCATGCCGACATGTTTTGAATTTCATCGAATAAAAAAAATTGCTCATTCGTTCTGTATTTATCTTAGACCGTAAAGAGTCTTAGACTTATATTATCTGTCACAAAAATAGCAAAATGATAGCGTGAATGTAACCGCGCAGGTTTCTTCATGTTTTACCAATAAATGGAAAGTTTCTCCTTTTCATAATGGATATTCATCAAGCTTGTGGAAAAATAAAAACGACTGACTTTACTGGAGCATAATGCAATTAACATTGAGTCAACGTAACGCATTTGCCAAAAAGAACTAATCATCAATTCTATGGTCAACTAGTTGCTGCGCTAGTTTTTCCAAATCTAATCCCATTGTTTTTTTGCTGACGTCCAAGGCTGTGTTGACCATGTCTTTCGGAAGTTTTTTGAAGCCCCAGTACGCCCCAAGAATAGCCCCTGTAACAGCCCCCACGGTATCATTGTCTCGCCCAAAATTGGTAACAAATTCAAGTGTCTTGTTGAAGTCACCTTTTGAAAATTCCAATGCTATTAAATTAATTTGGTGAATTTCCATGGCATGAAAAGGAATGTCTTGTAGGTAGTTTTCAAGAAGCTCATACGCTTTCATCAATTGAATGTAATAGAGCGCATCATGCTTGAAATTTTTTGGCAAGTGTAAGGTCGCAGGAATGTCGTTCTCCGTTAACGAGTATGCTTCAGACGAAATGTAGCGTGCATTTTCATATGCTTTGAAGGCCATCCGGCCAATCAGTCGGCTGTTGAAATATCCTTTTGGACCTAAATCTCTCGCCAACAAAAGAATATCATTGTATTCTACATTGCGTTCCATGGCTTTTGAAACATATGCAGCGGTTAGTGCTGAAATATCCCTTGCGTAACCGATATCAAACAAAGTAAGGCCATAAGCTTGATGATAGCTCATTACTGGGTTGCCTGGAAAGTACGCCCCAACCACCGGGGTATAAAGTAGGCCTGCGCAACTCATTTCACCCCCATAAATCTGCTTAACTTTTCATTGTACTCGATCAAATTGTTATTCAAGAATGGCTTTGCGACCTTCACCCATTCTATTAGCCAGGTGGCTTGCGCAAACGCACGATTTATCTTTTCATATTCGCTCGATTTTCCCACTTCTGAAATCTGACTTTGGTATACATCGATAATATGTTTTGCAAATTCTTGCGGGTTCAGAGAATCCTGTCGTTGAGTGATCAAGTACTGGATGCCCAAATACTTCCATCGTGTGTCATCTGTTGTGCTTCCCGCTGGCATATTGGTTTCCCAAGGACCTTCAGGCGACCGTTCACGGATTACTTCATCTAAATTATCCACATATCCTTTCTGAATCGCTATCGACTTACGGTCCCACATTTCTGTAGGTGCACCCATGGCATCACCGAGAGCAGACCCTACCAACATGCCAAGCACTTTATCATAATACTCCTCTCTTGACAACGAAATAGTGCTTTCACCTTTCAGCGAGTTTGGCACCGTTGGCGAAGGAAAAATCTTATCGGGAGCGCGTTGCTGACAGGCAAGGAATGATACAAGGAACAAGAAAAAAAAATACTTCATAGCGTTTTTTTCATTATGCAACGGTATGCTTGCTTAAGCAAGACTTCTTTTTCTTGCAGGGTAAGGTGCAATGGCAGCTGAGCCAGCCCAATAATTCTTCGAATAATTTCAACGCCAGTGAACTGGTGGCAGAGGTCCCAGTTAAAACCACGGTCGGCCATATATTCTCTTGATAGCTTTGTAAGATGTTGAGTAGGCGCCTCCATCATTTTCAAATGGGCAATTAACACACCTATTTCAAACTCACGATTCCCCACAAAACTAAATTCAGGGTCAATCACCTTAAAGCCCTGCTCTGTTTTTAACCAACTCCCAGGATAATAGTCACCATGCAGTAATGATATATCTGCTGAAAGATAGAGATCACCGAGTTTCACTATTCTTAGCCTCAGAGTCTTATCAGTTATGTATCTTAAAGCGATATCTTGTAATCCCATCTGGATATCATTTAAATCAAGTTGATTGTCTAACTGAAAGGGATAACGGAAAAGGTGTTCATGATTAAGCTGACGGAGAGAATGATTAGCTGGATAGCCCTCTAGCTTGTCCAATGGCATTTGATGCAGCTGATTGACAAAATCGATAACCTGAGTTAATTCTGCATCAGTCAAAAAACTGCTCTTTTGATAAAGAAACGAGTAGTCAACCGCGTTCTTGAAATTTTGTAAGGCAAGGATATGGTTATCTTTATCCACACCTAACAGCGCTGGCATAAGTGATGCTAAGCCTTTTGAATGGACAATGGTTTGGTAAAATCTGGCCTCGACTAGCAGGCGCTCTGTAGGGGCAGCAATATGAGGATACTTTTGAACGTAGGGATTAGCCTGCTTTAATATTAGCTGAGTATTTTTAGTGATAATTCTAGCAACAAAGTTCATGTTTCCTTCCCCCGGCTTCTCCATCTGAACCACCTCATCTTCCTTGTCAATGAGATGCTGACCTTTAAGATAGGATGTTAGTTGATCCTTATTTGTTTGATAACTTAATACCATCATTTAAACTGATAAGATTAGAGTTGCGCTGAAAGATGACACCCCACCCATTTTAAAATAGTAACAAAAGGTATATGAAACCAGTATCAAAATACGATATTTTTCGGCTATTGATCTGTCAACACATAGTAATTTAATAATATAATGGAAACAGGCCTGTGTAAATGGCAAATTTAATGTTGAGAGTGGAATTAGTTACGATTAGACTGCCGACCATTAACCTTGTATCATGTAAATGCGGACATCGTTACAACTGCGCTCTTTGTGGAACTATTACTCATCATTTTATTTCGTTAGAACTCACAATGGACTCATCATAAACCTAATATTTGACAGAATCGCCATATGAGCTAGCATGGGAGTTACTCCTAAGTGAAATGGTGAATTAAAAAACAAACCTGTACACTTGATGATTGTAGAAAGAATTAATTATGAAGTATGTCCTACTTGTTGAAGATGATTCAATTTTCAAACTTCTAAAGACTAAGGCTATTCATCAGAAAGATATTCCCGTTCCAATCCGCACCACCTTGAACGGGTTGGCCATCTCACTTGCAAATTCAAGCTTTTCAACAGATTCTTCCTCCGGGATAAAGATGTAAAGATTTTGATGATAACCAGTTCAGTTAATCCCAGGGATGTAGCTAGTGCTAGAGAGCTAGGTATTACTACGTTTATTCTTACTAAGACTATTAATGAAGCCACCATTCAGTTGGTATTAAATTAAAAGCCATATGTCTTCAACAAGAAAAATAATTGCCCTAGTAGTAAAGATTAAGAAATGGCTATTCGGTCCCACAACAAAATTCAAAGTAGGGGATTCAGTACAATTAAAGAGTGGTGGTTATTTAATGGTGATTGTAGAGGTGTGCAAAAATCGAAAAATGAAGCGATGCTTATTGCATTGCCAATGGTTTGATTCTGAATTTCAATCATCCCGATGGAATCTGTTTCCTGAAAAGTCCCTAAAGTTCTTTGATTGGTATGCAGCAAAGGACGTAGATCAAACTATCAATTCAAGTAAGTGATTTTGGTAAGCATATTTCACTAGTCCCACGTTGCCACGAACCCCTAGTTTAACAAGGATATTCGATCTGTGATTGAAGAAAGTTTTTTCACTAATTCTCAAGCGTGTACTAATTTCGGAAGGAGTATGTTCCATACAAATGAGCATCAGAATTTCGAGTTCTCGGGGGCTTAGCTTAGTAGTAGCGGCTTTAACATTTCTTCGAACGCTACTTCGCAAGGCCTGATTTATGATTTCATTTCGGTAGAAATCATTATCCGCCACTGCATAGAGAGCACGTTCCACTTCTTCCGGTTCTGCACTTTTGTTTAAAAAGCCATGAACTCCCAATTCAATTAAATTAAGAATAAACACTTCTTCTGTGTGCATCGTCAAAATTAAGATGCCCACTTCAGGATAATGGTCAATCAAATATTTTGAAGTATCAAATCCATTTTTTTGAGGCATTTCGAGATCCAGCACCACTAGATCAGGGATTGTTTTTTTGACCAGCGCGATGAGTTCATTTCCGTTGGCGGCTTCCTTTACTTCACCGATGCGATCAAAGGTATTCAACAAGCGAATCATCCCTTTGCGTACGAAGGTATGATCATCAGCAATGTATACCTTCAGTTTATTCATGATGACAAAGGCACCGTTAATTCGATGGCCGATCCTTGTTGATGATTTTGCTTTACCTCAATTGCCGCATCAATCATTTTTGAGCGATGAATAATATTCCACCACCCCACTCCGTTTCGAATTTTATCATTGAGGGTGAAACCAATTCCATCATCTTGTACTTCAATTAATAGCTTATTCGAATTCCAGTTAAGATTTACCAAAATGCTATTGGCCTTCGCATGTTTCACGGCATTGTTGAGTAGTTCCTGAACGATTCTAAATGCCATAATGCACGGTCATCCTTCCAAAACAATTGATTGCCTTTCTCCTTGAATACTATTACCTGGCCTTTCCCATTGAGGCGTGAACATAATTCCATAATGGATGAGGAAAGTCCGGTATGGTGAAACGCTTCCGGGGTAAGTTCCCATGAGATTCTTTTGACCGAGTCGATTGATTGGTCTAGTATCTTCATTGTTTCGAGATACGAATCTTTCATTTCGCCATTAAAATTTGACAATCTTCCTAGGTAAGCGATGTTGAGTTTCGCTGCCCAGAGAAGCGATCCGATAGAGTCATGAAGATCCGCAGCAATCCGCTTGCGCTCGGTTTCCTGTGAATCAATTTGTGACTGAATCATCTGCTGCTGATAATCCAGTTCGATGATTCTTCTTTTTTCCTGTTCTTGTAGCATACGTTTTTGATACATGGATATAAATACTGCAAATCCTGCTATGAACAAGAACATCACTAGGGAGCCAAGGACGATAATGTAGATGACCTCACCTTGCGATAACCCTTCCATAGACCGATAGCAAAAAGTATATTTTTAACGATGTTTAGCAAGTTATGTAAAATCCACATGGTCTTGTGTGAGCCAGTTTCTCCATAGGTGAGATAATTTTTCACCAGAAACAAAAAGAAATTTCCACCATAATATGTCAATACACCAAATGAAATCCATAACATGGGTAAATGCTGGATATGGATGGTCGGGAGGTCGTTTAATAAGTGGTAAAAATAGTACAAGCAAAAGCTGATTAGGATCAGGCAAGCTATTACATTCGATAAGGAGTTAAATACAAATGGCCCTTGAATGAATCCAACGTTTAATAGGCAAAATAATATAGATGTCAATAAGATTGAATTAATTACGTTATGATACTGCAATTGACTTCTGAAAAGTATAATCAATAAAGCCAATTGGGCAATCATGAAAATATTCCCGATCCAATAGGTATTAAGAGAGTACGTGATAAGTACCAAACTAAGTAAATCGGATAGTAACGATATTATTAGAAGAGTCCTTAATATCTTTAATTCATCTGTCATTCTTTTCCATTGCAGCATGGCAATAAAAAGTGGGATCACAATTGATCCGAATGAAAAATATGCAATATAAAATTCAAACTGCATTTAGAATACGCTAATCTGGACAGTAAATATACAAAAGGCTATAGTGACTTGGGTGGACAGTAATCTGGACAAGGAAATGAAAAATCAGCAACGATATTTCCCCCAACGCCCAAGGTTACTCCTTCAACCGGGCGTAAATCTTCACCCGATGCATCGACACCAACCAACAACAGTTTTTTAATCCCATTATCATCAAGTGCATAATACATTCGGATTCCGACACAACCGGATTCATTAAGTAACAGTTGAAGGATTTCAGTTCCAAAAAAATGTGCTCGGATATCATTAGGATTTTCCAACGTAGCTTTATAATTGGCTGCCCATCGGGTAGCTGTATTAATATCTATTGGATCCCCTTCTGAACCATCAAACAATAGATCTCCGCTCCGTGCCCGACTTGAACTTTTATTTTGTCCATCTGAGATCGTACCTGAAGAAAATGTATTATTCGGATTCACCGTCACCTCTTGTTCATTGCAAGAAAGTGTGAGTGAAAACAGGATGATAAATGTTGCTGCGTTTGTAAGAGAACTTTTCATGATGTGTGGGTTTAAAAATTTATTACAGGAATTGCTTAAACATCAATGCTAGTTATTGCCTCTGTTTGGACATACTCTTTTTACATGGGAGTAACTCCCATTTTTTTTATCCCTTCATTGGTGTAATGGAACGTAAATGAGTTGACACTGGATCGTGCAAAGCTTGCCCGTTCCTTTGATATCATGTCAGCTTACCATCAAAAGGAATAGGAGTTACTCCTACCATATGAAGACCTTACTATTTGAACCAGTCTATATTGTCTAGCTCAAGAAACTTGTTTTCCCACATGATAGACAACCAGGAAGTAGAAATTTTAATTGTCGAAGACAATCTAGCGGACGCAGAATTAACCATTCGCACCCTTAAGAAACAGAAGCTGGCAAATAACCTTATTCATTTAGAGGATGGCGCCAAAGCATTGGATTTTATTTTTGGGCGCGGAGAATTTTCCGGTCGAAATATCAATCAAATGCCCAAGGTCATTTTGTTGGATTTGAAGATGCCAAAAGTCAACGGTCTAGAAGTACTTGAAAAACTAAAACTTGATCCACAAATGAAAAGTATCCCGATCGTAATTCTGACTTCCTCAGCTGAGCATCCAGATGTTCAGAAGGCTTATGATTTGGGTGCCAATAGTTACATCGTGAAGCCCGTTAATTTTAATGATTTTTCAAAAACGATAAATGGATTGGGGATGTATTGGATGGTGGTCAATAAAGCAATTAAATGATTGAAAGAACTCCATGGATAGATGCTCTTTCCAGATTGTGTGTTCAAGCCAAGCGTACGCGTTACTCAAGATCATTTTCTGGCCTTCTTATTTTTATTTTGCTGACCTTGAATTCAGAATTACTGTTTAGCCAGACAATGCAGAGTCTCCTGACACCGGACACCTTGAAAAAACTCAGCATGGAAGAATTGTTAAATGTTGAGGTGATGTCAGTTTCGAGACGCGCAGAGAAGCTAACGGAAGCGGCTTCGGCAATTCAAGTGATTACCCAGGACGACATCAGGCGCGCAGGCGCTACAAGCATACCAGATGCATTGCGGCTGGCAACCAATCTTCACATTGCTCAAAAAAATTCACACGATTGGGCGATTAGTGCGCGCGGGTTCAATACTGATCTAGCCAATAAACTTCTAGTTCTTATTGATGGGAGAACAGTTTATACACCGCTTTTCTCAGGAGTATTCTGGGATCGGCAAGACTATTTATTAGCAGATGTTGAGCGCATTGAAGTGATCAGTGGTACTGGTGGAACATTATGGGGCGCTAATGCAGTCAATGGAGTGATTAACATAATCACTAAAAAAGCGTATGACACGCAGGGATTTTACGGGGAGGCCGGTGGTGGCTCTCAATTGCGGGTATCTACAGGGATACGGTATGGAACGAGGCTTGGGGAAAAAACTTTTCTTCGGATGTATGGTAAATACTTCAATCGTGATGAAGCAGTTTATCCGGATGGAGAAGAAGCGTCAGATGTCTGGTGGATGGGACAAGGGGGATTTCGGCTAGATTCAAAATCCTCTGAGAAAAATGAATTCACGTTTCAAGGAGATTATTATAATGGTCAGGCAAACCTTTCTGCTGGAGGTAAGAGTGATCAGCAAGGAGGAAATATTCTTGGCAGATGGTCGCATGTTTTTTCTGAACGTTCAGAGATACGCCTTCAACTCTATTATGACAAAACATTTTTTATACAAGATGTTTCTGAGTCAAGAACAGATGACAATTCTATTGTGTTGGCGCCAGCCGGTACGTTAAATGATAATCTGGATACCTATGATCTCGATTTTCAGCACACATTAAGTTTGGGAACGCGCCATCATTTCGTTTGGGGTTTAGGTTACCGATATACGCATGATGAAGTAAAAAATGCCCCCGGTCTTGCATTCATTCCAGAAGTTTTAGACCGAAACTTATTCAGCGTCTTTGTCCAGGATGAAATTTCGGTGTTCGATAATCTTTCCTTCACGGTGGGCACCAAGGTAGAGCATAATGACTATACGGGATTTGAGTATGAGCCAAGTATGAGGCTACAATGGAATCTTACCTCGAAGCAACTTTTATGGACTGCGGTTTCACGGGCTGTGAGGATGCCTTCCCGAATTGACAGGCACATCCGGATCCCTACACCGGGTTTCGCACCCATTGTGGAGAATCTTCTCATTGGTGGAGCAAACTTTCGGTCTGAGACTTTGATTGCCTATGAACTTGGGCACCGGATTCAGTTTGGTACAAAAGTCACAAGTTCCTTTTCGACATTCTATAATACATATGATCGGATCAGGAGTACAAGTCAAAGTCCAGCGGATCAGTATGGACTTACCTTTCCATTTTTCTATGAAAATAATCTTGAAGGCGAAACGTATGGATTTGAGTGGCGGCTTACGTATCAGGTTGCTGACTGGTGGCGGATTAATGGTGGATATACCTTGCTGCGGGACGACATCAGAATAAAATCGGGTAAGGAAGATTTCAATCAAGCACTTAATGAAACTGCCGATCCGAGGCATCGATTTTCTGTTCGCTCCTTCATCAATCTAACAAAGAATTTTGAAGTGTATGGTGGGCTTCGATTTGTGGACTCATTTAAATACAATAATGGAGGCGTACCCGGTACTGTTCCAAAATATTCTGAGTTAGATCTCAAGCTAGCCTGGTTACCAAAAAAAAAATTAGAGATTTCGGTTACTGGTCAAAATCTTTTGAACGCTCAACATTCCGAGTATGTCATCTCGAGTCCAAATCCAAGAGAAGATGTTGAGCGGAGTTTTTATGTTAAGATGGCCTTCCAACTATGAAATTTCTCACTTCAATATTCTGGCTAGGGTTTTCTTTTTTTCTTTTTTCATACCGACAGCCCCAACCTGAACCCTCCAACGAGTATAAAGTTAAGGCGGTTTTCCTTTTCAATTTCTCTCACTATGTGGAATGGCCCTTAGATGTTCTTCCTGAAGATGACAGTCCCTTTGTGATTGGCATTTTGGGTAAAGATCCTTTTGGGTCCTACCTGGATGAGACTGTTAAGAATGAGCAAGTAAAAAAACATCCCTTGGTCATTCAACGGTTTAATAGAGCAGATGAAATCACGGCTTGTCATGTTCTCTATATTATTCCCAATGATAAAGACGAAATGAAAGGCATTCTGGATCGTCTTAAGTCAAAAAACATTCTTACTGTTAGCGATGCTTCCAACTTTGCGAGGCTTGGGGGTATGATTCGGCTCTATACGGAGGCAAACAAAACTCGAATTCGAATCAACCTAAGTGCGGTTAAGAAAGAAGAACTAGTTTGTAGTTCGAAATTACTGAGGCTTGCCGACATTGTTGAATCCCAAACTCATTGAGTATGGCACTAAACGGTTCAAGCATACAACAAAAGTTAATGCATGTTATTCTATTAACCTGCACCGCTGTATTGCTGCTTACCTGTTCTGCACTTTTCATAAATGAGTTTATCACTTCTCGCAGAACCAGTATCAGGGAGCTGTCCATCCTGGGAGAGATCATTGCTGCAAATAGCACGGCCGCGCTAACCTTCGATGACTCCGAGGCTGCTAGGGAAATATTACTCGCCCTTAAAGCGGAACCTCAAATTAATATGGCGGGTATATATACTAAAGAAGGAAATCTTTTTTCACACTATCCTCTGGATATCTCAGAAGATGCATTGCCTGCCGCATTAAGTGAGGACGGATTTCGGTTTGATGAATCTCATCTGCATGGATTTGTATCGATTGACCATGAAGGTAAGCGGATAGGAACCTTATATTTATTATCCGATATGAGTTTTATGTATGAGCGCTTCCGTCTTTATGGAGGCATTACTCTATTAGTAATTGTAGTTGCTTTGTTGCTTGCGTTTTTGCTTTCCCGGAATTTACAGCGACAAATTTCGGCTCCTATTTTAGCGTTGGCTGGTACTGCAAAAGCTATTTCAGACAAACAAGATTATTCTGTGCGGGCTCAAAAGTATGATGATGACGAGATCGGATTATTGACCGAAGCGTTCAATCATATGTTGATGCGCATCGAAGAACAAACCCATGCGCTTAGTGAAAGCAGTGCCAAACTACATGCGGTGGTCAATTCGGCCATGAGTGCTGTGATTGTCATGAATGCCAAAGGAATTATTACTGATTGGAATAAGCGAGCTGAAGAAATGTTTGGATGGATGCGCTCAGAGGCCATAGGAAAAGAATTAGCTTCTACTATTATTCCCGAAAATTTTCGAATTGCTCACAGCAAGGGGCTTGAACATTTTTTCCGTACGGGGCAAGGCCCTGCTATTGACAAGCTCCTTGAACTTACTGCGTTGCGTAAGGAAGGTAGTGAATTTCCTATTGAGTTATCGATTAGTGTATTGAAAACCGGAGCGGAAATATCTTTTTGTGGATTCATAACCGATGTTACAGAAAGGAAACGAGCAGAAACTGAAATAAAATTATTTAATCAAAAACTTTCAGACATGGTTGCCGAACGGACGCATGAGTTGGAGGTTGTCAACCAGGAATTAGAATCATTTTCCTATTCTGTTTCCCATGATTTACGGGCTCCCCTTCGCTCTGTCCATGGGTATATGAATATTCTTGTTGAAGAATATGAAAGTTTGTTTGATGATGAAGCAAAACGAATAATAAATATTATTTTAAAGAACGGAGAGAAAATGGGGCAACTTATTGATGACTTGTTAGCCTTTTCGCGGATGGGAAGAAAAGCATTGACAAAATCATCGGTATCGATGGATCATATTGTTCAAACCATTGTTGAGGAACATCAAAACCAAGACTCCCTTTCTATTACTGTATTGCCTTTACCTTCTGCTTATGGCGATCATGGTACAATCCAGCAGATTTGGGTAAACCTAATTTCCAATGCAATTAAGTATTCCCAACACAAAGAAAAAATTGTGATTGAAATCGGGAGTATGAAATCCGATGATGTTGTTTATTATGTAAAAGATAATGGCGCTGGCTTTGATATGGATTATTATGATAAACTTTTTGGTGTCTTCCAACGTCTCCATTCTGAAGTTGATTTTGAGGGAACAGGTGTAGGATTAGCAATTGTTAATCGTATTGTGACTAAACATGGTGGAAAGATTTGGGCTGACGCCAAAGTTAATGAAGGAGCCACCTTCTTTTTTTCACTGGGAAAAGATCGACTTGACGAGTTACCATCATCAATGTAACGATTTTCAAAAATGCTTCTTGTTGCAGGTTCATAAAAAAAGGCTGGGTTACCCCAGCCAAGACATAAACGAATCAAAACAAATTTCTATAGTGTATTCAATGTATGACGTTCTTTCTTAATCGTCTTGTTGAAAGAACTAGTGACACGAGGATCGGGTGTCGTATTGTTGTTGAACAAGTCCTCTACTGATATCTTATACAAGTCTTCATTGTGGATACCCATCTTCTTAGCGAAGATCGCATATCGGCCACGGTGTGTGATGCTGAAAAATTCTTCATCCATTTGACCATTCACTGCAGGGCCTAAGTTTACAGGGACTGTCCAGTTGGTCCACGAGTCATCTAACCGCGTTGTCATAAAAATATCATAGCCTCCGTACCCATTGTGTCCTTTCGAAGCGAAGTAAAGCGTCTTGTTATCAGAGGCCAGGTAGGGAGATGATTCCTCCAGGGTTGAGTTGATCACACCGCCCATGTTCACAGGCTCGGTAGCATATTTTCCGTTCCAGAAACTTACATACAAGTCGCGGTGGCCTACACTTTCCGAACGTTCTACTGCTGAGATGATCACCCCCGACTTCAGGGATACAAAGTGGTTGCCATGTTGTGACATATTATAATCATTGAGGATCGTGATTGGTTTAGGGAATGACCATTCTCCGTTGATGTTTACACTGTAAGAAACACCATCTCTCATTTTGCCTTTCTTTAAATATTGGTTGCCTAGAATCAGCGTGTCACCCGTTACGCTCACGTTTTGTATAAAGTTAGGACCGCTGTTGTTGAGGTGCCCTGACATGCGGATTGGTTCGGACCAGTCCTTGGTTAAGGTATCATAGTTAGAATACCAAACGTCTTCCTGATCATCTACTCCATTCGTATTGTTAGGATGGGCTACTCTACTGAAGTACAATTTGTCTCCTTTAGGAGAAAACGCTGGCTTCAATTCTGCAAACGGGCTGTTGATTGAGCTGCGCATCGGTACTGCCTTCGCCTCCAAATTAACTTCTTTCGACACATTGATAATGTTACCGGCCGTTTTTACCGTATTGCCGGGCAAATGCGGGTCAAGCTGTTGCCCCTGTGCTACACACGAGTAGATACTCATGATGAAAAATAAAACGAGAACCATAATCGCGTTGATCCCTCTTTCTTTGATTCTGCTTTTGAGTGTCATGTTGTTGTTGTTTAAAATGTTTTTGTCTTTGTCGTTTTGATACATCAAAGGTGAGGGATCCCAAAGGCGAATCCTTCAGGGCAATTCTGATTTCAAAAAAATAAGGAGCAAGCAGAGAAATAACCTTCCTGCGGGATGGCAGAGGATTTTTGCAAGGCCTCTACAGCGAAAACTATTTTTTTTTTCACGGAGCTGCATAGGTGTTGACCCTTAGATGCAAAGATGGTCTTACCTGACGAGTCGGGGTAAACCCTGAGAAATTTAAAGACTGTCTATTGAAATGATGTTATTTTTTATCGCGTATCTGACCAATTCGGTTGTGTTTTTGAGACCTAGTTTTTCCAGGATATTGGTTTTGTGGGTTTCTACTGTTTTGATGCTGATGAAGAGAGATTCAGCTAGTTCTTTATTGGATTTACCAGAGGCCACCAAGTTTAATATTTCATGTTCACGTTTGGTGAGGTCATTGGGCAGCTTCTTATCTGAGCTTTTTAATTTTTCATGGGAATAAAAATCTTCGAATACCAGTTTCATAATAGCATCATTAAAGAAACGACCACCACCTTGTACAGTTCTGACTGCGTCTATGAGTGTGTCCTTGTCAATATCTTTGGGCAAATATCCATCGACACCTGACTTAATACCCGCTGAAACATATTCTTTACTGATTTCCATTGTTACGAGGACAACTTTAACAGCCGGGTCAAATTCTTTCACCCACCGCGTTGCCTCCACCCCTGTCATACCGCCCATCATGATGTCCATCAAAATTACATCGGGTTTGTTTTGACGTACTTCGTTAATTGCTTCTTCTCCTGATGAAACGGAAGCAATGATTTCAATGTCCTTGGTGTTCAGGAGCATGGCTTCAATTCCATCCCGAATCAACTTATGGTCATCGACCAATAGTACTCTAATTTTTTCGTTACTCATGGTATGGGATTGTTACTGTAAAGATCGTTCCCTTATTTAATTGGCTTTTTACTTGAATCTGACCTCCTAATAACTCAATAGCTTTCTTTACAATGGAAAGACCCAAGCCTGTTCCCTGAATGGCCGCAGTATTTTTTCCACGCACAAAAGCTTCAAATATTCTATTCAGTTCATTTTCGGGGATTCCAATTCCCTCATCTCTTATCGTCATTTGCAATTGATTTCCTTCGTTCGTGACTGTGAGATGTATTTCTGGTTTACCTGGTGAAAATTTTATTGCGTTGGTCAATAAATTGATCAGCACATTACGCAGCAATTTTTCATCGGTGGCAATTTTCTCTGGTAATTGTTCAACTTCATAGTTTATTTTGTGAGTATCCTTGGTGTTGTGGCATACATCTTCGATGACCGTATTTAAAAATTCAGTCAAGGATATATCAGTAATAATTAATTGAATTTTGCCAGCTTCACTTTTATCGTAGGTCAACACATCATCTAATAATGCCATCATGTGTTTAATTTGCTTGTCAATACTACTGAGTCTGATCGCGCGTTCGTTTTCATCCCCTGCTTGGGTAGGATTTCGGATAGCATTGACAGCATATTCAATAGAGGATAAGGGAGTGCGAAATTCATGGGAGGCTATAGATACGAACCGCGTTTTCATTTCTACCACTTCTTTTTCTTTTCGCAACGCTTGTTGCAATTCCTTGGTTCGTTCCTGAACTTTTTTTTCCAATGAGGCGCGATAATGGGACAATTCTGTGATATCCTGCCCCACGAAAAGTACTCCGGTAACTTCTAGTGTGGGGGTTGTTCGATGGGTTCCGTTTAAGAGAAAGATGGCTTTCTTTTTCGACTTCGTTCGAACTGGCATTTCGTAGTTGATCACAGATTCATTAAGTAATACTTTGTTGAGCAAGTCATCGAAATAGAGCTCCTCTTTTGTCAACAAGATATCGGAAAATTTTTGAGCATACACTTCGTCCTTTTCAAATCCAGTTACTTTGCTGCAATACAGATTCCATTCGGTAATGTATCCACTGGTATCTACACCAATGATGATGGCATTTGCTTTGTCGATCAGGTTGCCGATGTTTGCCGACTGGGTGGTCAGCTTCATCTCAAAGATCTTTTGTGGAGTGATGTCGCGAATAAATGTATGTATGAAAGCGACTTCGTTATGTACATCGGTTACCGGCACATAGTTACATTCAAGGTGAAGTGTCGTTCCCTGAAGGTTGGTGTACTGTGCAACAGATTTTTCTGCCTGCTTGCTGAGTTTGATGGTTTGGATGATTTCCCTTACAATCTCTTTGCGATCTGGACTTACTAACCTGATGAAGTCGTCCCCTTCCTGAATGGGTTTCTCAAGAATATCCTTACTGAGTGTTCGTGCAGCTTCATTAAAAAAAAGAACTCTTCCATTCGAATCCGTTACAATAAGAGCCTCAATCATATTACTCAGGATGGAGTTCAAAAAGTCCAACTATCGTAGGATTATGTTGACAACAATTTATTTGGAATCGTAATCGAGATCAATGTCTCTTGTCCATACTCCGAGTTAATAACAATTGTTCCGCTTAGCTTCTCCACCATCTCTTTTACAATGTAAAGGCCCAACCCTGCACCTTGACTTCGGTCTGTAGCGCGATAGAACATATTGAATACATTTCGAAGATAATCTGCATGAATTCCGATTCCGTTATCACGGATAATGAGCAAGAGGTACGTGGGAGTTATTCTGGCAGTGATTTCAATGAATTGATCGGATTTGTGTTCATCCTTATACTTAATCGCGTTTGAAATGAGGTTGGCGAGTATTACTGATAGTCGGTAGGCATCGGAATACAAAGCGGCATGTCCATGGAGATTCGTTTGTATTTTGATATCATTATATCCTGGCAAGTATTTTAGTTGTTCATACGAGTGTTGAATCAATTGGCTTAGGTCTACTTCCTCGATGACTAATTCACCCCTTGCATTTCGGGAGTAGTCTATTATTTTTCGAAGCGTCTCATCTAATTTCAGGACGCTCCTTTCAATCATTTCAAAATAGTCTATCAGGGTGTCACGGCTGGAAACCTGATCCAGTTTAGCAATGATAACCAATCCGAGAATCGAGGTTAATGGGGAACGTAGGTCATGGGAGGCGCTGTATACGAAAGAGTCTAATTCTTTATTCATTTTGGTCAGTTCAGCATTTTTCTTTCGCAGCATTTCTTCATGAATCTGTCTATTGCTTTCATAGCGATGTTGCCGCAAGGCATACCTGATGGCGAGAGGCAGACGCGAAAGATTCGACTTCAATACGTAGTCATCAGCCCCACGCTTCAGGCAGTTAACTGCAAATTCTTCCGAAACTGCACCTGTTACTAGAATGAAAGGGGTGCTAATTTTTTTTCCCTGACATATTTTTAATGCTTCGATGGAGTTGAATTGCGGAAGGGAATGATCGGAAAGAATCACATCAGGGTTAAAAGAATCCAGTGCGTGTGTAAATTCTTCCCGTGTATCTACACGAAGGCGTGAAAAGAGAATCTTTTCTTTTTTTAATGCACGATCTACCAATCCAGCATCTTCCTCCCGATCTTCCAGCATTAAAATTTTCAGTTCGCGCTCCATATAATCCTCTTTTAAAACATTCCTATTATAAGTCTTTTTTTAAAGGCGTCATCTATTGGATAGGAGTTACTCCTATAAAAGGATTATTATCCAGATAGAAACCGAGAATTTATAACGTAATAGCAGAATAAGATATGGGAAAACAAGATCTGGTATGAAATGGACGAATTTGCTCAGGTGTATCTTATTTTCAAAGCGAATGGGTTTCATACATATCCACAAAGAAGGTGTAGTGGTGCTTCAAATTTTTGAATGACTTTCTCGTTCTTGTGTGCTCACCTGAAATATACCAGCAGAGTAAATGAGATCAATAAGGTAGGGGCGCCATTTTCATCCTTGATCAAAATCACCGGAGTGAAGATTTATACTTTATTGGTTTTCTTTTACATAATTTGAGAAATGTTGGGAATTATTATTTATCTCCTTTTCATCACGACTACCTCAGAATCCTTTAGAGGCAAAGCAATTTCTAAAGGTTCAACGAATTCATTTTTGAGATTTTAATTCCTATGTTTAAAATTCTGCATAATGATGGGGGTGGGGAGCGGTTGTGAGATTTGACAATCAAGCAACAAATAACTTGATTGAACCCAGCTTTACAATAAAAGGCAATAACCATTGATCCCATGGCGTGAACAAAAGGTTTATTCCTTAATATCTGAGTGCAATGCCCGAGGGTTTCATTTTTACCTCAGTATGTCTTAAATTAATGAAGCTATTTTAATAACACGCTCGTTTTTTGCGTTAATGTGAACTAATTAAATACCAACGAGCGGGCTTGGTTTACCACCATAGTCTGCGAGATTGGAAATCTTATTTTGGATGCCTGACCATGTCAACAACCATGAGATTCGAAAGTTGCTGCTTTCCTTTCCAAAGAGAGCAATTAAAATTCTGTTCGATCAGTATTACAAAAGTCTTTTGAAAATAGCCTTCAAAATGACTCACGATAGGGACGCGTCAAAAGATATCGTGCAAGATACTTTTACTTATGTATGGCAAAATTCGAGGAAACTTGGTAATTACCACGAACGATCAATTCAACACTATTTGGTAAGGATAGTCAGGAATAAGTCCATTACTTATTATTATGACAATCTTGCTTTGAGCGAACAAAAAATACACTTAATAAATGAGCAACACGTTGGCATTACAGAACAGTCAGCGGAAACTCGGATTATTCAGGCAGAGGTGAAAGAGAGAATCCTTGACATTATTGCCGGATTCCCGAAAAGGGAGCGTGAATGCCTGATGATGAAGATTAACGAAGGACTGCATAATGAGGAAATCTCATCACGGCTTGGAGTTGGTGTCAAAGCGGTGGAGAAAAGTCTCACGAGCGCAAAAAAAAGACTCCGAAGACACCTGAAAAACTAAATTTTAGAAATATTTCGGAACTAAAGTAGGAATTCATACCTGCTTTCAGAGTAATAATGTAGACAGTCACAACTATGGACAGAGTATCCTCTATTTACAAAGTTCTTTCGGGTGAAGCCAGTACCCTAGAAAAGGATGAACTGGACGAATGGGTTGCCGAAAGTCAGGCTAACCGTGAAGAGTTTGAAGACATTAAACTGCTATGGGAATGTGCTGCTCAGGGAGAGCACAACATAGAAGTGGATACTGGATTTGAAAAGATCAAACAGCGGATGCAACAACAACAGCGAAAGAAGAGACAAATTCAGTATATCGCCTTCTTCGTGATACTTGCGATAATAGCTACTGCGATTGTTTTAATTTTTCGAAATACCGGGACGGTAAAGTCAAATGGTTTACAGTTTAATGGTATCGGAATGGTGGATGCTATAAGGATTTTGGAAAGGCAATATTCTATCAAAGTGGATGTTCACAATTCTGAATTATTGAAATGTGAATTCTCGGCAACATTCTACAAGGTAGACAAGCACACAGTCCTGAAATCAATCGAGGATTCCATGAATCTCGAATTTATAGACTTGCGCAAAAACAGATATAGTCTGACCGGGAATAACTGCACAAGTTTGTAGATATTGAATAGACTGTATAAGACAGTAAATATCAATAAATGAATTGCCGGCCCGTTCAACCGGCCTCACAGGCTATGCATTCAGGGGTTAGATATGAATTGCAGGAGTTGGAAAAACTCATTTCATCAGGAGATCAGACGATCCGTGATGAGAAGCAACGTATTGTCTTAAAAGATGCGGTAAGGAAGGAAGCAGAAAGAATCAAACAAACTTTCATTCATGAAGTTTTTTCCTTCGAAGACGAACGACATCTTGAACGTTATATTCAATATCACCAACAAGCATTGATCCGGTTGATGGACAAAGCTGCACTATTCATCAATAGCGAGAACCCGACTGATCAACAACGGAAAGAATTTTATGGATTGTGCTATTCCGGGCTGGAGGGACTATTGTTGTTTGTTGAACGTCACTTCGCAAAATACTTTGACCAGGATGCAAAAGCCCCGATGGGTTACATTGAGATCGCGCGCAAAGAGGCAAGAACAAATATCAGGAAACTTCAAAAAGCCTTCACTACTAAGGAAAGTGATCAACGTTTGGTAGATCTGTTTTTGTATATCCTTAAGAAGATCGTTGACAGCAAACCGGATCAAGGGATTACTTACCGCAAAGTGATGTATGCAAAGGAAGTTCAAAAAGAACTGTTTAGATTAGTTGAAAGAGAGCCACAAGTTCAGGATTGGAATGAAGAACTGCGGCAGATCATGTATTATATAAACTACAATTCGGTGAAGGTGCTCACCTACCATGCCCACTATATATCATCCCTCTTGGATCAGTCTGAGACAAGGGCGGAGAAGATTGAAAAACTTTCTTTTGTCTTGAAGAAAATAAATCAGTCGCAAGTAAAGCCTGGAATAAGGTACAATCAAAATGGAATCCCGCTAAAAGATCAACTGAATGTCTACATCACCGAAGAAATTGATTACCAGGAACGTCTTCAGCAACTTAGTAGTGGTTCTTCGGATAGGTCCTCTGATTCATTTCTACCGGGCTTTAAACTCAAATTTGAAGCTTCAGTTTCGCAGTTGGCTTATCTTCTCCGTGTATTTGTGGAAACAAAATTTATACTCAATAATAATCTGAGTCAGGTACTCCATTTCCTGGTTCGGTATGTCATCACCAAGCGTTCGGAAGCAATTTCTTATGGAAGTTTTCGATCTAAATTCTACAGCGTTGAAACTGGCACAAAGGCATCAGTTCGGAGCATGCTGGTTTCCATGATACAACACATAGATAGAGCTTAAATTAAGTCACGGTGTGGCGTACCTAAAGAATCGCCTTAGTGCGTCCTAGGCGTTGATACGTGTTAAGCCATCGGGCATCCTTGTACCATTGTAAAAAGCATAGGTTATAGTGATTATCGATGCGCGAGTTTATCGTCTCAAGAGTTCGGTTACTCTCTTCAGATTGACGGAGAAGCATTTTCAGTTCAACAATCTTTTGCATGTAATAGGATTGGTTCACATGTTGGTGAATAGTCAGATCATTTCTGCAATCAAGGTAGGTGACAAGGTGCTGCATTCGCTCAATCAACTTAGGCAGCTTTTCGTAGGAGGTCATTCGCAAGGCAATACTTTTTAAAGATAGCAAACAAACAGGAACCGGACTTCTTCCTGCAACCTAAACGTATGAAGAAAATTTTACCGAATTTTAGGCGTGTCCGGTCCTGAATGCTTTGCAAATAATAAGTGACCTAAAGAGTAAAAACATATAGTCAGGTTCTCATAGATACAAATTTTTTTAGCGAAGAAGTAATCTAATTGACATGAGCAGAGGATGTTTCCTAATTTTCATTAATGCCATCCTAATTCATAGGATCGTCTTCATGGATTGGAGAAGTTAAGTTGGAACCTAAGATTTGATTATTCAAAATAAATTTAAGAACTCAAATGAGAAAGAATATTACCAGGTAATAAAGATTATGCTAAACTTCGAATTTGATATAGCCATCTCTCTTTGTAAACAGGATGTTGATTTTGCGAAAAAATTAGTAAGCAACATTAACCCAGGATTGAAAGTATTTTTCTATAAGAATAATCAAGAGCACATCATCTCAAAATCCGGCCCGGAAGTATTTGGTAAAATATTTAAAGAAAAAAGTCGCGTGGTCGTAATCCTTTCAAGAGATGAATGGAGCGACTCTTACTATACCGACATTGAACGAAACGCCATAATCGACAGAACTTCTGTTAAGCACCAAGGCTACAATTTCTTAATGGTAATTCCGATGATTCCCCGACAAATACCAAGTTGGTATCCAAGTACACGGATTGACACAGGGGCTAAAAATCAAGCAGAATAGTATTTTTCTTTTTCCCACCCATTGGTTGGTGAGGATTGTTGAAAAGAAAAATATTTTTGGATCCCTTCCCACACTTAAAGTTACTGCAACTATTGCTATTTTTATGATGAAACCAAGCTAAAGGTTAGCGTTCATTTTTAAAAAAAGATACCACCATGGAGAATAAGGAATTAATGACAGACAAATGGATTTACACAATAACTAAAAATGGTAGAGTAAAAGTGACTTTGAATGAGATTGAGATTTATAAATCTCTTCGGGATTTTGGATTACGATTCGCCAACGTTGATAAGGTTGGTCATTTCTATTTTCGTCAAGACGGTATTAAAGTAGCAAATTTGCTAGGCTTACGGGACTTAGTGTGGGACAAGTTGGAAAAGGGAGAATTTCCCAATAAGAATTTGACTTTAAATGCTTATCTGAAAAAAAATCCAATTAGAAAGGGAGAAGCACTCAAACGTATTCTCCGAGACAATTTGACAGATGGTGAAAAACACATAGTAAAAATTCAGGTTGACATTAAATACCAAAAAAAAACTGAAATAGAAGAAACGATAAAAGAACTTGAGAAACTTAATTTCACAAAGGTCATTGATGAAGTAGGCAACTTTGGCAACATGGACATTTACTTCAAACAAAAACTTGACCAAGAATTTATAGTTTTAAGTCACTACTGCAAAGGTAAAGACATATTGAAACAAGGATTTGACTGTTGGCGAACAACTTATAAAAGAGATTCAGACATTGGGATAAAGAAACCTTTAACAGTTGACTCTTTGAGATTAAGTTTTCACTTGAATAGAGACGTTGAATTAATTATGAGTTAGAAAAACGCACGCTAACATTACACTTGTAGATGACCGTTTTTGATGAACTACGCAAAATAGATGATTTTTATTCTAGGAAAGAAATCCAAGCCAGAGCCAGCGGATTTCACAGAAAAGTCCTTCTTTCCATTGTTCAATCTCAATAAAAAATTAATTGTAGACAACGTTAGTGTTTATGCGGTGCGGGGAATAGGAGGGCTTAAAAATTAAGCGCAGCGGTTAAGCCCGACCTGCTCCGAACTGTCCACCGTGACCGAACTACATTTTGAAACATAAACTTTAATTTAACACCAACCCCCCCCATTGCATAAACATTTTTGTTAGCCGTTGTAATTTTTTACGGCTCATAAATTTTCCCCTTGTCAGGAAGTCCGTTACCAATTATTATCGGTTTAATCCAAATCAGTTTTTTACTTTCAAGCCTTCCTCCATAAGGTTGATTTCTCCAATGTCCGCGTCTCCAATGAGTCTTTAATTTCTTACCTGTCGGTGTTGATGTGTCTTTTCTTTCCTTATGTCCAACGTACCTTATTTTATTATAACTCTTTGAGTTGTTCTTTGATTTCTCAATTAGTCGGGATGGAGTCAGGAGATTGTTACTTTCAGTAATTACTGAATTGTCCGCAAGTTCTATATCAGGATTTGGTAGTGATAAATAGAGTAATGCATTAATTGTAAGTTTTAGGTAATCAAGTAATAATTTGTACTCCTCAAGTGCTGAGTTCAAAAGAGTCTCGTTCTCCTCATCTCCCATCAAGTCCTTGGCTAAATTCAACGCGTCTTCGATTGAAGAGTTCGCGTTTTTAAATTCAAGAGTCTTTGATAAGAAAATTGCGTCAGGGAAAACATTTTTGAATTCTTTTCCTTTGTCTGTAATCTCCTTGGTGTAGCCACAGAAGTCAAAACTTAAACCATACTTCACAATGTCCTCGCCATCATACTCTCGTCTTTCAACGAAAACACCGTCTAAGTAGCAGGTATGTCCGTGATAGTTGTCATTTAGAACCAAACCTAAGTCAATGAGCGAGACGTAGAAAAAGTTGTAAGGGAATTTAATGTCTGAGAATTTAATTTCTTTAACATCCGTTATTTGAAGCATTTCAAGTAGTGGAGCTGAGAAATCAAAAATGTTACGACCTGAATTTTTAAAATCAGTGTAGTTCTCTATTGAACTTAGTCTACTCCAAATTATCTTTTTCTCTTTTTCAGTGTCACCAATTTGAAACTCTTTCTTAATAAATGAAGTCCCCTCGTCCAATGAGTTAAATTTATTTTCAATATTGTTGATAGTGTTCAGTTGGTGGCTCACATATTCAATATTGCTTACACTTTTTTCAAGTCTTATGGGGTAATATTTCAAATCATTTTGTGTCACCGGATCTAAGTTACTTCGCTTGGTTTAATTCAATTATTTTTCTCTCAATATGGTCAGACTCTTTTTCAAATTTTTCCTTGATTCCGTTAAACTGTTTGTGTTGTTGAACGTCATCGAATATGTCCCAAATGTCAACTTTGTTTAAAACAGAGAACCAAAAATGCTTGTAATAATCTCCTTCCTTTTCAGAGGAGTTCTGAGCTATAACTTCAAAGTATAATCGCCATTTTGTCCAGTTGTTATAGTCATTATAGATTAACCATTTATTTAAATTGAGAATACATTTGTCGTGAAGTCTTGCAATAGAATAAATAAAATATGTTTTCATTTCAGGAAAACTCAAATGAAATAAGTGTTGGTCATTGTCGGGTGAGTACTTAACAATTTTGTTGCCTGAGAGACTTGTTTTCCCAATGTAGTCATAGTCATTCAATTTGAAAGATCCGTACTCTTCTCCATGGTAACCACCAGTCGATAAGTGAAATTCTATGTCGGTAAGATTAATCTCACCTTTCATAAATTCTTCGAATTTGAACTTGTCCCCTAAACGGTTTGCATAACCGTCAATTAATAATTTACAGAATGTTAGATTTTGGCACCACCAAGTTGGTGGTACGTCCAAGGGTCTTAAGTTTTTAAATTTCTCTTCCACTTTGTCCTAATAGTTTGGGAAATCTTTTTTAAGAAAATTATTGCGCCTAACGTATTTATACCGGACACTCATATCCTATATATCCTTATTCTTATCCAAGATACTACTTTGATTCAAATCTCAAAGTATTCGTAAGCCTCATCAGGTTTATTTAATTTATGTAAATTAAACTCAAAGCGTAAATGAAAATTTCCCTTTCACATCTCCCGGAAAATAATCAGCATGAAATACTGCGTATTGTGGAGATCATTAAAGAGGAGATAGATCCAGAGAAAATTATTCTATTTGGAAGTTATGCCAAAGGCACGTTTACCTCGCATTCTTATTTTGGTCGTGACGGAATAAGATACGAGTACATGAGTGATTATGATTTGCTCGTGGTCACCAATGAAGCGCAAGAAAAATCGTACGAACTGGAAGACAGGGTAACCAATCGATCTTGCATGTATCGGTCTTCGGTAAACATGGAGATCCATGACATGGGGTATATCAATGAAGGACTTGAGTTCGGCCAATACTTCTTCGTGGACATTTTAAAAGAAGGTGTGTTGCCCTATGATAGGGGTACGATGAAATTTTCTGTACCGCGCCAACTTACACCTGATGAAGAAAAGGAAATATCGCAGCAGCACTTTGACAAATGGCGTAATCGCGGAGTTAAGTTTCTTATTGATGCTAAAAACGCATTTAACCGTGATAGCTTAACAAAGACTGCTTTTGAATTGCATCAGAGTACAGAAAGTTTTTATTACACTGCGTTGTTTGTATTTACCGGTTAATAACCAAAATACAATTAATCTTGGTATGGTGCGCAAACAACCCAAAGTCGCGGCCGCGACATCCTAGATCCCAGTTCCCTGATAAAAATGACTATTTTAGAAGGTGTTTTTTTGAATGAGACATTCTTCCTCAACCGTAGTATTGATTTTTGCACGCACTTCTCATTTAGAGAGTGCAGTCAAGTCATTTTCCTCAAACCGGCTTCAAAACGAAAGAATATCTTCGCTGCTTTTACGGCAAGCGCATCATTGTTGTGAGCAAAGCGGGCTGGACTGGTTTCTTATTTCATCTCGCGAGCAGACTGGTTCCTCTTTTTCCAGCAGATTGAGGGACGCTTTTGAGCAGATTTTTAAAAAAGGTTACGAGTTGGTGATTGCCATCGGGTCTGACACACCGTCTCTAAACCCGGCCGATATTATAAAGGCAAATGAACTTTTAGCTAAAGCTGAGTTGGTACTTGGCCCCTCATCGGATGGTGGTGTTTACTTATTGGCCATGCGCCAATCGCAATTTCTTAAAATTGATTTTGATGCAATTGATTGGAAAACTAGGCATGTGCTGAATCAATTATCTGAATTGAATCCACATGCAGAAGTGCTCGCCTATAAAACAGACGCTGATGATTTTCAATCATTGCTCACGTCCGTATCGGAATCTACCACTTCATTCGCCAAAGCTTACCAACACATTGTTGAAAACTTCAAGCAAAACCTCACTCAACTTAAAATCCTTGTTCAGCGTTTTTCACAATCTGATTTCCTCAGAGGCCCGCCCGCTAGGCTTTTTCTATACTTTCCTTCAAAACCTTACTTATCGGCTTTATACCCAGCAAATTTTTCGCATTTATAAACCATTACCTTATGTATCGAATCATTACAACATTCGTCTTTTTTGTATTTTTTGGTGCTGCTTATTCCCAAGTTGATTTAGAAGTAAGTATCCTCAACCCCACCGATGGAAAGCCGTTGCCCAACATTGAAGTGTCGATTGAAAATCCATCCATTGGATATTCAAACACCGCCACCACCAATTCGTTTGGTAACGCCATCTTCAAAGGACTCTCACTTAGCGGGCAGTACAGAGTATTCACGAAAGAAACTGCCGACTATTTAGAAGCCGAAGCGGGCAACATTGAGTTACGCTCTAATTTTAAGCGAACGATTGCGTTGGTACTGCCACGAAAAATTGAAAAGACCTTAGAAGAAGTCACTATTACCTCATCACGCGCCACAGCCATCAACACCATCAATGCAGAGGTAGCATCTGATATCTCGATCAAAAAAATTCAGGAACTACCAGTCGAGGGGCGAGACATTACGCGGATGTTGTTCCGATTGCCAAATGTGAGTCAAGCCACTGGTTTCTACCCTGAGGCACCCAACGTAAGCATTAATGGGGCAAATGGATTGTTCAACAATTACTTGATTGATGGTCTGGATAATAATGAGCGGTTTTTAGGAGGTCAGAAATTTGCCGTGCCCGTTGGCTTTGTACAAAATGTAAATGTGCTGACAAACAATTACACTGTGGAATTTGGCAATACGGGTAACGGCATCATCAACATCACCTCGAAGTCGGGAAGCAATAAATTTGGAGGCGAGGCATTTTTCATCACGCGCCCCGGCCCATCGATTGATGGACAAACCGATTTTATTCAGCGTGACCTTTCGGGCAACCAAGTAAAGAATGGCTTTCAGCGTTACCAAGTTGGCTTTGGGTTAGGTGGTGCAATCGTAAAGGAAAAAACATTTTACTATATCAATTACGAACATACCAGCGACATCAAAGACAATTTGCTCACATCGCCCGCGCTGAGTATCAACCAAACGGTTCGTGGAGAAAACCGCTTCGATTATTTTTCCGCCAAGCTCGACCAAACCTGGTCTGCTCGGTTTAACTCATCGCTCCGCGTAAATTTGGGTTTTGTCAATATTGGCAGGCAAGCAGGCGGCTTGACGGGTGGAAATGGATTTCCTTCTGCCGCTAACAGCCAGGACAGAAATTCAGTTTTGATTGGAAGCAAGAACACCTACACGGGGAACAACTTCAAGTTTGAAAGCAACATTCAATACTCCAGCTTCCGCTGGAACTATGGCAAACCGGAAAATCCAAACAGCCCCAACGTAACGGTGCTTGACCCAGCGGGGCAATCCATCGCTTACTTAGGCCACCCCGGTTATGTTTTTGATTCACATGAAAACACTATTCAATTGCAAGAAAAACTAACCGTTTATAAAGGAAACCATACACTTAAGGTTGGGACTGAATTAATCGGTGCCAACCACGAATTGTTTGGTGGGGGCAACCCGAACGGAAGCTATACCGTGCAACTTACCCAACCTGAACTCGATGCACTGAAGGCAAAAAACTTAGGAGCATCGTTTGGTGTAAATGATGTCCCCGCTACTGCAAAAGTTTTGAGCTACGGTATTGAACTTCGCCCCAATAGCTTTGGCAAAACGCAAAATATTTTCAGCTTCTATGCAGAAGACCAATTTGCAGCAACGCCAAAACTAAATGTAACACTGGGTGTTCGGTATGATTATGACAATCTTTCGAAGGGCGGCAGCGACCAAGGAGATTACAACAACATTGCGCCACGCGCCAGTTTCAACTATAAACTTACCGACCGCAGCAGTATTCGCGGAGGCTACGGTATTTTCTACGATAAAATTTTATATGCCATCTACAGCGATGCGCTCCAACAAAACAGTACCAACAGCGACTTTAAAACACAACTCCAATACTTTATCGACAGGAGTGCATTGCCTTCTAATACCAATATCAACAATATCACCTTCGATGGAAACTTAGGCGTAGGCCAAAGTAACAATGCGGGGTTGCCATTTAGCTATTTGAATGGGCCTCCCGCTTCTTCGTTTGCCAATCAGCGCAATTCATTTAGTGGCGAACGAAGAATTTTGAATCCCAACGGTTATCAAAACCCTTACACGCAACAAATTTCGTTGGGCTATCAATATCAAATCGCCAATGATAACTTGTTTTATATCGATTTGGTTTACAACAAATCAAACAACTTGTTTCGTACGCGCAACTTAAATGCGCCATCGGCATGGAATGCGGTTGCTGCGGGAAATACAGCTCGCGCCTCTGCCACGGCAGACAGCACACGGCTACTTCCTATTTACGGTAGTTCTGCCATCATCAATGGCCAAACGTTGACAGGTGTTGCCAAGAGTGTGGTGATGACCGAAACTGCGGGAGAATCAGAATATTATGCGGCCAGTTTCAATTTGCAAAAGGATAGATCGGATGGAAAACTTTCGTACCGATTGATTTATACATTGTCTTATCTGCGAAACAATACCGAAGACATTAACTTCCGCGCCATGGACGCCAACAATTTCTCCAACGAGTGGGGGCCTTCCATCAACGACCGCAGGCATATCATCAATGGAATCATAAACTATTATCCCGTAAAAAATCTGACAGCTACATTGGCTGCACTCATACAAAGCGGTCAACCTATCAACCGAGTACCCAATGCTTCGCTCTACCAAATTGTGAATAGCAAGGGAACGGTTGTTGGCGGAACGACCAATGATTTGAATGGCGATGGTGGTGCTTTTGGCGATGCGTATGTCGGTAACAGTGACCGATATCCTGGCGCTAGCAGAAACAGTGACCGCTTGCCTTGGGCCAAAACCTTCGACTTAAGTTTGCAATATTTAATTCCAATTGGCAACAATCGTCTGGAAGTTAGAGCAGATGTTTTCAATGTTTTGAATACTGTTAACCTGAGCGGCTACAGCAACAATGCCACGCAGAGTAACCAGATACAAATCGGCCCTGTGGGCGCACCTATCGTTACCAAGAATGCTGCGCCACCCAGACAATTTCAGTTTGGAGTGCGATTCTTGTTTTGAGAATAAATCGTGCTGAAATGAATATTCTCAACGCGGTTAACCGTATTTCAAACTATCTTCACCACCGATTCTAAAAATGAAAGACTATAATCACTGCGAAAGTTTGTACTGGGTATTTACACAGTTGTGCAACGACCAATGCGACCATTGCTATAATTTGTCGGGGCCACAAGGTGCTCGTATTTCTGAAGAAGAATGTTTAGCCATCATTGATAACTTGCCCGACCAGATTGATAGACTGATTCTTTCTGGTGGCGAGCCGCTTGCCGACAAGAAAAAACTTTATCTGATTTTAGATAAACTAAAGGAGCGCTATGGAAACAGCACGCAAATTATGTTGCAAACCAATGGCGATTTGCTTACCGAAGAAATATTGGACACACTCATTGCTAAAGGTGTAACGCGATTTGACATTGCCAGCATCGATAGATATCACAAGCACGCAGGCGCCCGGCTCATGGATATTGCAAGTTTATTCGAGTCGCGCGGGGTAAATGGCGATGACAAAGACCCGCTAATTGAAAAGGAAACGTATCTCACTCAACACAAACTTAGTTGGGGCTATTGGGGTGCCACAGACGATATGTGGCTGGGCGGAAATTGGGCAAGAGGTCGCGCACTGCAAAAAAATGTGTGGAAAAGAGACCCGAACCATAATTTCTGCGCCATCCTTTCGGGTGCGAAAGGTTTTTTGGGCGGTACAGAGTTACCCCAAGAAATCAGCATCCAACTGTGGCGTATAAACCCATGCTGCCCTGGCACAAAACTGCCGATGGGTGATGCGCGTAAAGAGAAAGTGGTGGAAGTAATGAACCGCGTGGCCAAATCTAAAATATTTCAAAAGCTAAACGAGGGCGACCCGTGGAAAATGGGTGAATCCATTGGTGTAACAGAAGCACAAGCAATAACCCGTACAGAAGAATTAAAAAATGTTTGCCTATGGTGTGATGAATTTTTTGAAAAGCATTATGACATGCAAAAACTTGAAGCGAAAACAATCTAACTAAATTTTAAAGACTAAGAAATGAATTGGACAGAAATAGTAGGACACACAGGTGCAGCATTGAGCAGCATCACTTTTATCCCGCAAGTATATAAAGCATGGACCACCAAAAGTGTGGGCGACCTAAGTCTCTCGATGATGTTGATTGTTTTTACCAGCACCGTTATTTGGTTGGTTTACGGTATTTCTTTGATGCTTTGGCCCGTTATATTAGCCAATGGTTTTATTTGTTTTTTAAGTGGGCTGTTGATTTATTTTAAATTTACTTTTCCGAAGAAATAACTGCGATTGACTATTTAGCTCGGCCTGATGTTGCGGCAATTGAAATGAATTTATCGAAATGACAAATATTATCTGATACAAACTATCTATATGAACCGAAAGAAAATTTTAACCCTCACTTGTTTATTAAGCCTAATTGCGATCTCGCAAGCACACGAATATTGGATAATGCCAACACATTTCTTTTTTGCTCCCGGTGAGCAAGTTTCTCTGGCTGCTATGGTAGGCGAAAACTACGAAGGCGAAAAATGGGGCGGTGGCAATCGAAAAATTACTGCGTTCAGGCATTATACTTCAACGGGTGTTGTGGATGAAATGAAAGTAATCAAACAAGACACGAGTAGAGTGGATATTGAACCATTGACTCTATCTCAGGAAGGAACACACCTCTTGACTTTTACGACCAACAGTCAATTCCTCTCGCTGGAGCCTCAAAAGTTTAACGAATATTTAAAAGATGATGGTTTGGAAGAAGTGATTGCCTTTCGCAGTAAAAATGGTGAATCAGGTATGAAGAGCCGCGAACTATACAGACGTTGTGCCAAAGTGCTATTACAGGTAGGGAAGAAAACCGATGCGACCTTCAAAGTTCATACCGATTTGATACTTGACATCAAACCACTCAAGAACCCGTACGAATACAAATCAACCGATAAACCTACTTTCCTTATTTTGTACGATGGCAAGGCTTACCAAAATGCATTAGTGCGATGCTGGCATAGAGCAAACAATAAAACAGACATGCAATTGCAACGCTCTAACAAAAACGGAGAGGTCACATTCAATCTGTCAGGCGAAGGAAACTATATGATAAGTGTAGTCAAAATGGAAAGATTAGAAACTCAGGAAGCAAATTGGCAAAGCACCTGGGGTAGCTTGGTCTTTGGTGTAAAGTTCAACTTGCTATAGGTAAAAATAGTTGCTCTGAATGAGAAGTAAGCACCCATATTTATAAAGTAAGCGGGACGATTTAGAAATATCCTTACCTACTTTAGAATCGAAGGGGTCTGTTCTATAAACTGTGTCAGTTTTTGAATTCAATTTATAATTAGATTCATTGTGTTGAGTGAAACAGACATTGGCTCTGCTGGGAAGCAACCATTGAAGCCATGAATAGATGCCTTAAAAAAATCCATTGGTCTATTGTTGAGTCATCCGCTCTTCAAAAGTATCATCCATCTATGCGTGGGTCAATTTCCAAGCCAACCATGGGGTGTTCATAGAAAAAACTGCAGATAAAAAATAAATTTTTATGCGATGCAGTTGAGTATCGAGGTGCAGAGACGCGCAGGTCGGGCTAAACATTTTGCTAGCTCTCGTATATTTTTTTAAAATGTTCCACGAATATGCTACAGCGCCTTGAATATCTATTTGATCTCTTTTCACAACTAATAAACAGCCGGACTGAGTGCATTTTTTGTGGATAAGTTGGATAACCAAAACGGTAATCCACTTACCCACAAAAGGTACTACAACAATTGCTATTTTTATGATGAAACGAATCTAAAGGTTAGCGGTCATTGTAGGACGACCACCAATCGAACAACCGACAATAATTTTAACTATGGACAAAAACAAAGAAAAAGACAACTCAAAAAATTTAGCTCCAACACCATTTGCACAGACATATTTTCACGGGACAAAAGCAGACCTAAACCTTGGCGACTGTATAGAATCCGGCTACAATTCAAACTTTGGTCCAAGAAAAAATGCAAAGTATATTTTCCTTGCAGCGACATTAGACCCTGCAATTTGGGGAGCCGAACTTGCTGTGGGTAATGGACGAGAAAGAATTTACTTAGTTGAACCAACAGGACAAATTGAAAACGACCCTGATTTGACGAACAAAAAATTCCCGGGTAATCCAACAATGTCATACCGTTCTACAGAACCGTTTAGAGTTGTAGGAGAAGTAACAGTTTGGCAAGGTCATACAATTGAACAAGTTCAAGAAATGAAAGACGCTTTGCGGAGATTAAAAGAACAAGGAATTAATTCTTTAAATGACGAATAAACGAATTAATATGAGAAAAGTAATAGCAGCAATCAATATGACACTTGACGGAGTTTGCGACCATACTGTGGGTATAGTGTACGAAAAACTTCATCATCATTATTCAGACCTTGTAAATAATGCAGGAGTAATGTTGTATGGTCGTACAACATACGAACTAATGAAATTTTGGCAAACATTAGTGATTAATCCATCTGACCAAAAATCAATGAACGACTTTGCGTTCTCAATAAACAAAATCGAAAAAATTGTTTTTTCTGAAACGTTAAAAGACACAGGCTAGGAAACTGCAAAAATTGCAAACCGACCACTTGAAGAAATAGTTTTAGATCTCAAGCAACAATCTGGAAAGAACATTTTAATTGGTAGTCGCAGCCTTATTATTCAACTTTTAAACAGCAATTTTATTGATGAATTTCAAATTTGTATTCACCCTATGCTTGAAGGAAAAGGCTTGCGACTGTTTGATCAAATTAAAGAGAGAATTATTTTCAAACTTACAAAGACAAAATCTCTAAATTCAGGTGTGACAATATTGTATTATCAACCAAAACGAGAAGAAACAACGAACCGCTAACAACGGTAGCTGTTGCACAACATCGTCTAAAGAGGATTTCTTTATAAAATTTCGATCCGCAAATTATATTGTGAATAACTCAGAGGATAACTTCATCTGTAAGCTGAAAATTTACTTTTCGCTTTAGAGTTTTAGTATTGTTAGAGAATTGAAGTGAAAAAATAGAGAAGTTAAAAATTGATCAACCTCTTTCGGCATCCATGCCATCGCTGTCATGGGTCTAGTAGTTTTAAACTTCATCATCTTCTTGAGATTGTAAGCAACGGCTGCCATCATGCGAGCATCTTTATCGGTAGTACTGTAATGAGTATGATTACTGAGAAACTTCGGACGCTTATCTTCCGGTGTTTCTGGCTTTTGGTTTACCCGACTGGCAGGCTGACCTTGATAGGCTTTCTGTTTCCACCGATGATGTTCTTCTACCTTCTTCTTTTTGTAGGCATTTACCTTTTGTGGTTTATCTTCTTCATTTTATGTTAACTCATCAGCAAACTGATCTGCATCGGTCATGATTTCTTTTTCAGCAATGCTATCCATAGATGCATTGGCTTTTATCAATGCGCTATCCACTGCTTGTCTTCGCCCCGATACCATGCCCTTATCCACACACAGCATAAGAACTTTTTTGAAGAGTTGCTTAAAAACATGATAACTATACAATTGCCGTGTGCGGCTTAGCGTGCTGTGCCAAGGTAATGGTTCATCAAGGTTATACCCTATAAAAAACAGCATACCCAGTCGCATAGAAACGGTATTAATAATGCGTCTGTCACTTGCCAGATTTTCTAAGTATCCGATCAGGATGAGTTTAAAGAAAACAACCGGGTCGATACTTTCCTGACCTTCTGTTCCGTAATAGGATGCGGTGGTCTTGTAGAGAAATCGAAGGTCCAGTGTTTCTTTTAATTTTCGGTAGAAGTTATCTGGCGGTACGCGATCTGATAACTGAAAGTGGGTGAAGAGTTTCCCTTCAAATGCTTTTCGTCCTTGCATAAGCAAAGATAATTTTCATTCCTATATTTATAAAGTAGTTGTGCAACATGCACAATGTATATAAAACATATGCTGTATTGTAGGTTATTAAAGTGCGTGCTGTTAAATTTCGTTAGCAACGTGGGACAAAGATGTAGGTTTTAAAACGCATACGTTTTATATACTAGTGTTGGTGGTCATGCTGAAAGACAACCAACACAATAATAAATAAACGACATAGGATGAAAATATCAATACTTATAAGTTATTTAATACTTTTTCAAACGGCTGACGCACAGGTTTTGAAATCAGGCTTTGAAAAATCTGAATACATTGAAACCTTGAAAATTAATCACAAAGCTCATATAGCTTTGGACAAGTGGAATGAAATAAAGACCGTTCCCGACCCACAAGATTTTAACTTTGTTTATCGTTCTCCTGTTGTAGCATTCGACAATATATGGGACTTGTGGGTGCATAAAGAAAAATCTATTGCTTTGATTGCAGTTCAAGGCAGCATTCAGACCGAAGCAAGCTTTCTGGCAAACCTTTATGCTGCTATGATACCTGCAAAAGGTAAGCTTCAACTTGACAAAGATTTTCTGTTTACATACAAACTCGCTGACCACGAGAATGCTGCCGTTCAGGTAGGTTGGTTTGTGGCAATGGCATACCTATCAAAAACAATTGAAACAAAAATTGATTCTTGTTACAAAACTGGAATCAAAGATTTTATTCTGACAGGACACAGTCAGGGCGGTGCAATTACGTTTATGCTCAATGCTTATTTGGAGAACCTGAAACTTGACAAAAAACTGCCTCAAGATATCCGCTTTAAAACCTATTGCAGTGCCGGACCAAAACCCGGGAATTTATTTTTTGCTTATGACTATGAAAAAATGACAGAAGGTGGATGGGCTTATAATGTTGTCAACACGGCTGACTGGGTTCCTGATGTTCCATTCTCAGTTCAAACAGTAGATGACTTTACTTCTGTGAACCCATTTCGTAATGCAAAGTCAATTATAAAGAAACAAAAATTTCCAGCCAACATCGCTTTAAAAAGAGTTTACAATCAATTGAGTAAACCGAGTAAAAAAGCCCAGAGAAACTATGAGAAATATTTAGGTAAAATGGTTTCGCAAGCAGTTAAAAAACAAATACCGAATTTTGAAACACCCGAATACTATAAGAGTAATTATTATGTAAGAACTGGAAATACAATAATACTTTACGCTGACGAAGCGTACTTTAAACTCTATAGTAATCAGATTGACAATCCAAATATTTGGCAACACCATTTACCAATACAATATTTATTTTTAGCTGAAAAATTAAAGTGAAAAATTGGACAGACTAGTGAGTAAAAACAGAAGCACGAACCACCAACATTGTATAAGCGTAATGCGCGTGTTACGGCTAAAAATGAGCATTTTTGCTCCTAAGAAACTTTGCGGTGGGCGGACAGTGAATCGCTCAAATTTGGTTTCAAAAAAAACAGACGACAATTTTTCAATCCACGATTTCCCACGGGGACAAGTGAACGGCTTCACAGACAACTTGGGCTTTGAAAAAATTAAAGGTGGGACAGACTAAAAATTAATACAGCCGACCCTTCGCATTTTTAAGAAGATTGTGCTTCGATTTCCCCCACACATTTGGCACATGCCATAGCCACACAAACCCACCGCGACACCAAAGCTATGGCAAGAGCCAAAAGTCCCCCAATCCAGAGATAGAATATAACATTGGAAATTGGTAGTATTTGATATTCAGGTATTTATGATGTATAATAGCTGAAGGGAAAATATTATCTTTGAGAGATAACTATGGCGCAAATACCATTTAAAGTTTCAGCTAGAACCGCGAGGTTAATTGGAAGGGAAAACATCGCCACTTCCAAAGGAGCAATTATTGAACTCGTCAAAAATGGTTACGATGCTGACAGCAAAGTAAGCATTGTGTTTTTTGATAACAGGTATTCAACTGTTGTTTCCGAATTGTCGCAAGGAAATTACAACGACCTAATCTCAAAAGGAATTAGCCAAGAAGTTATTAATAGTTTGTATGAACAAAGAGATGATTCGTTTTTTTTACGGGAAGATGTTTCAGACGAACAGAAAGCTGAATTCAAGAAAAGCATAAATCGCTTTTCATCTCTTTACATCATTGATGCTGGGGAAGGGATGACACAGAAAATTATCAGAGATCATTGGATGACAATTGGCACTGATAACAAAGCACACAATGTTTTTACACAATCAGGAAGAGTAAAGGCAGGTGCGAAAGGAATTGGACGATTTGCACTAGACAAACTTGGAAACAAGTGTGAAATGATAACAGTTTTCAATCCTAAGAATCATGACCATGACATTGACGAGAATGGCAGCCTAACTAGTTATGATGGTTACATTTGGAAAGTGAATTGGGAAGATTTTGAAGGCGAGTTTAAAACAATTGACAAAGTAAATGCAGACCTGAATGGATTTAATACTACTTCACTCAAAGATGAAATTCAAAACAGAGTTCCCGAAATTGACTTGTCAAAAGTTAATTTTGAAAAAGATTTCCGATACGGAACAATTTTGAAAATTTCGGAGCTAAGAGAAAATTGGGAGGACTATTTTGTTGACCAAGTTTTTTCCGATTTAGAAGTTTTGGTTCCCCCAAAGGAGAGTGGCGAATTTGAAATTTACCTTTTCAGTTCTTTACTCCCTGAAAAATATGGTGAAGTTCTTGGTTCTATTTGCGATGATTTTGATTACAAGCTCACGGCAGTTGCTGATGAAAATCAAAATGTCAAGATAACTGTTTATCGCAAGGAATATGATGTTGAACTCATTCCACCTGATTTCTTTAATCGCGAAGCAATGAAAGAATCCCCTTATACTCATGCTGATTTTACACAGGGGGTTTGGGTAAAGGACACGACATTTTCAAAGTTATTGCCGGGATATGCAGCAGCAGACAAAGACAATATTTTTAGTAATATCGGAGTTTTTGATTTTTCATTTTATTTTCTAAAAAGAACTTTCAGCACGCCAGATGCAAATAGATTTTTCTATAGAAAATTTCAATCAAATAATAGAAAGGACTGGCTAAACAAGTTTGGCGGGGTTAAGTTATTCAGAGACAATTTCAGGGTAAGACCATATGGCGAAGTTAGTGATGTTGCTTTTGATTGGTTGGGTTTAGGAAATAGAAAAGCGGCAAGTCCCGCGGGTGTAGCTAAAGAAGAAGGCGGTTACAGAGTAGAGCCTGAAAATGTGGCGGGGGCAGTAAAAATATCTCGTCTAACAAATGTGAATTTTGAAGACAAATCAAGCCGAGAAGGATTACAGGAAAATACAACTTTTCAAATCTTCAAAACGCTTATAGCTTCGATTATAAATGTTTTTGAAAACGACAGAGCATACATTGCAAGAGAAATGTCAATGTATGATGAAATCAAGTTTGGCCCTGAAAGGGACAGAAAAAAAGCTGAAGAACTTGCTAAAAAGATTTTGGCTGATAGTCGAGCCAAAGCACTAGCAGCAAGTAATAATCCCGATAACTCCAACCCAAATTCAGGTCAGCAATCACAAGACGAACAAGAAAGAGAAATTCTAGCTTTTGAAATTGAAAAGAAGGAAGAAGAAATAGAGAAGTTAAAGGAAGAACAGAAAGTGTTGAGAGGGTTGGCAAGTAGTGGAATTGTATTAGCATCGTTCAGCCATGATTTAAGCAAGCTTAATAATGTCCTGGGTTCACGAGTTGATAAACTCAAAAATCTATTCATACAAAAAGTTTTAGAATCAGAATACGACAATGCAGAAGAAAGAAAAAATCCCTATGCCCATCTTGAAAAGATGCGTAAGCAGGATTTGAAAATGCAAAACTGGTTAAACTTTTCATTAGGCGCAGCAAGAAAGGATAAGAGAAAGCGAAAACAATTATTTCTTAAAAAGTATTTCAACGAGTTTAAAAATGACTGGTTGACTGTTACGGAAAACAGAGGAATTGAACTTGATGTTTCAAAAATCGCAGACATCGATTTGCGTGTTTTTGAAATTGACATTGACAGTATATTTAACAACCTGCTCGTAAACTCAATTGATGCTTTCAATCTCTCAACAATAAACAGGCAGAGACAAATTTTGATTTCAGCTACCGACAATTCAAAAGAGATTGTAATTGACTACTACGATAATGGCCCAGGGCTTTCAAAAGATATTGAGAAACCTGAAATAATTTTTGAACCGTTATTTACAACAAAGCGAAATGCAATAACCGGTGAAGAAGAAGGAACCGGTTTAGGTTTATGGATTGTAAAATCAATTACTGAAGAAAATGATGCAACAGCAAAACTCCTTTTTCCAAGTGAAGGATTTGGAATCAGAATAACATTCCCAATCAGGTATAAAAAAATATAAATCATGTATAAAATAATTTTCATTGACGAGCAGAAAACAGACATTGATGACTTCAAGGATTATGTTGATGAAACTAACAGCAACGAAAAGTTCGAAGTAATTGGAGAGTTTCCTCAGGAAGAACTTGAAGAAATGATTCAGGTAATTTTCAAACATAATCCCGATGCAATTGTTACTGACTTTATGTTGAACGAAATGAAAGACGATATTAAATATAATGTGCCTTACAATGGGGTTCAGTTAGTTCAGGAAATACTTACAATACGAGAATCATTCCCTTGCTTTGTGATGACATCATTCGATGATAACGCAATTAAAGCAAGCGATGATGTTAACCTTGTTTACATAAAAAATATTTTACATGGTTCTGAAAAGGCGGCAAAGGTTAAGGCCAATTTTCTGCAAAGAGTAGAGAGCCAAATCATTCATTACAAAATAAAAATTACAAACGCTGAAAGAGAATTAAATCGCTTGCTTGAATTAAGAAATTCAAACAAAGCAAACATTGAAGACGAAGAAGCGATAATTCGTTTAGACCACTTTCTTGAAACAAGTATCGACAAACGAAATGCAATTCCCGAAGAGTACAAATCACTTTCCAACACAAAACGGCTAACGGAAATTATTTCTAAGGTTGATGAACTTCTAAAAAAAGTTAACAAGAAAGATGGCGAATAAATTTAGAGATAGCAACCCAGTTCGAACCTTCACTGAAACCGAAACGAACTATCGAAAGTATAAACCACATTTGGCAAAAGATTTCTATAGGCGTTGTGGCTATACAGATTGTCCTGATTTTTGGTTCGGAGGCAAGAACAATTTTCACATTGACCATTTTATTCCTTGGAAAAATTATCCTAAGAAACCGAATTTAAAAACAGATTACTCAAACCTTGTTTATGCATGTTCCTATGTCAACATTATTAAATCAAACGATGAAGGAGCATACATAGACCCTTGTGATATTGATTTCAACAAGCACTTCACGCGTGATAATTCAGGCAACATAATTCCAAATCCTAAATCAAAGCCAGCCAACTACATGTATGGAAAACTAAAACTTTTCATGCGTAGGTATCAGATAATCTGGATGCTTGATAGCATCTATCTGAAAATGAAAGCCCTTAAAAAGATTATTGATGCTTCTCCGAATGGTAAACACAAAAACAGTTTGCTTATTACTCAGGGAGAGTTAGGGAACTTAATGATTGAGTATTTGGATTATTTGAAGGTTGAGCAATGAAGAATAAAAAAAATACTGGCTCATTCTACACTCCGAAAAGCATAGCTGACTTTTTGGTGAGTTACCTTTCAGATAAACTTCAGGATAAGAAAACCATTTCCGTTTTAGAACCGAGTGCGGGTGATGGAATTTTTGTAAAGACAATTTACAATCATCAAATACTTTCGGAGAAAATAGAAAAGGTTGTTGCAGTTGAGCAGAGTAAAAGAGAGTTGAACAAGATTGTCAAAGAGGTAAAACAAAAATCGTTTTTGGCAGTACACTCTGACTTTTTAGAATTTCAAAGCAAGAACAAGCAAAAATTCTCATTGGTTGTTGGCAATCCGCCATACATCAAAAAGAGTTTGCTCAAAGAAAATCAGATTGAACATTGCAAAACGATTCATCAAAATGCAAACCTTGCAGACACAAAACCAAAAAATATTTGGACAGCATTTTTAGTTCGTTCAATTGAGTTCACAGGAAAAGATGGAATACTTGCTTTCGTTCTGCCTTCTGAATTGCTTCAGGTAAAATTTGCAGCAGAGCTTCGCGAATTAATTTTAAAACAGTTTGAAAGAGTTGAAATATTCACTTTCAATGAATTGCTTTTCAAAGATTGCAAGGGGCAAGACACTTTGCTTTTGATTGGCGAAAGGAAGTCAAGTAACAAAGGCGTTTTCTATTGCAACATTGACAAACTCGCAGACCTTGCGGAAAAGAAATTTGCTCTCGCGCAGAATTTGAAAATCAAAGAATCAAAGTGGACGCACCATCATCTCGAAACGGAAGAAATAGAGTTGCTTGAAAAGTTGAAAGAAAAACTGCAAACTGTAAATGACTATTGTAGTTCAAAGGCTGGAATTGTAACAGCAGCTAATGATTACTTCATTATTGATGCAAAAACCGTTGACGAGTATTCGCTTCATAACTTTGTGAAACCTATTATTCAAAAAGGTGTGTTTGTAAATGGAAGCGTTGAATTAAGCGAGGAGGAATTTCAGGTGTTGATTGACAAATCAAAGCCTACATACCTGATTGCGATTGATAAACATTCTCAAATTAGAAGTAATGCGAAATTTTGGAAATACAAACAAATCGGTGAGGAGAAAAATCTTCACAAGCGTTACAAAACATCAATCCGCGAAAAGTGGTTTCATGTTCCGAATGTTGGCTCTGAGCCTGAAGCATTTTTCTTTAAACGCTGCAATGAATATCCAAAGTTGATTAAGAACACAGCAAATGTGTTGGCGACAGATAGTGCTTACACAATTTCAATGAGAGGCAACTTTGTAATTGAAAATTTGATTTACTCATTCTATAACTCATTAACACTTGCATTTGCAGAACTTCATGGAAGGTACTATGGTGGAGGTGTTTTGGAGTTGACTCCGAACGAATTCAAGAATTTACCTGTACCGATGTTAAACATTTCGCAGCTAAATTTTGACGCTTACGTTCTGAGATTTAAACAAAAGAAGTCCATAATGGATATTTGTAATCGTGAAGACATGCGTATACTGAAATCTGTGGATAAGGACTTGGACAAGGACAGTATTGAAAAGCTTCACAAGATTAGAGAAAAACTTTATCTCCGTAGAATAAAAACTAGCTAACTATCCGCACACGCATTGTCTGGCCGCACATTCAACCCACATCCAAAGCCAGCCAATAAGTGAGCTCAGTTCGGTGTAAGCCGACAATGAAGTCAATGAAAAATGCCCCACCGCACGGCTACTAATATAGAGTGGTGTAAATTAACAGGGGACGAAATGCACGGCTTCGAATGAAGTGAGGAGAAGTTTTAGAACTCGCGCCATCGTATGGCCCACTCATGTTCTATATATTCTTATTCAAGATACTTTCTTTAATTCAAATCAAGAACTATTCAAATACCGTCCTATTTTAATTAATTTTAAGCACGCTTAATTCATTCATGAAAACTTCCCTTTCACATCTCCCAGAAAACAATCAGCATGAAATACTGCGAATTGTGGAGATCATTAAGGAAGAGACAGATCCGGAGAAAATTATTCTGTTCGGAAGTTATGCCAAAGGCACGTTTACCTCGCATTCTTATTTTGGCCGTGATGGAATAAGATACGAGTACATGAGTGATTATGATTTGCTCGTGGTCACCAATGAAGCTCAAGAAAAATCTTATGAGTTGGAAGACAAGGTAGTTAACCGCTCTCGCATGTACAGATCTTCCGTGAATATGGAGATCCACGACATTGCGTATATCAATGAAGGGCTTGAGCAAGGAGAATATTTCTTTGTGGATATAATGAAGGAAGGCATCCTACTTTATGATTCGGGCAACATTCACTTCGCAAAATCACGAGAACTCAGCACAGATGAGAAGAGAATAAAAGCCCAACGCTATTTTGATAAATGGTTCCCTCAGGCGGGTGATTTTCTCCATGGCAGTAAAAGCTTTCTGGAAAGAGAAAGCTTTAAAACAGGTGTATTTATGCTACATCAGGCAACGGAAAGATTATACTATACTACACTTTTAGTTTTCACGGATTACAAACCGAAGACACATAACCTGAGTAAGTTGAGGAGACAAGCCAAGCTATCGTCAGAAGAATTATACCTTATCTTCCCGATTGAGAGTAACAAAAAAGAGAAGCACTTATTTGAACTGCTGAAACGCGGCTATGTGGATGCACGCTACCGTGACGATTACTTTATTACAAAAGAAGAATTATCTGTGCTTACTGAACGCGTAAAGGAAATGCATAACACAGTTAAACGCATCTGCGAAGAGAAAATTAATTCCATTATTTAATAACCCGATTAAGAATAGTGTTATTAAATACCGCTTTCACTTTCTCCGTTGAAAATATAGGGTTCTAATTGTGAAACATTCTTGAACGTTCGCATCCCTTCAATACAATTTTTTCCCACATTGTATTTCACTTCCACATAAAAATTACCACAAGCATAAAGGTTAAATTTCTTTTTATCGTCTTCGCGTGAAAGCAAAAAAATGCCATGTTGCCACAAGAAGTCATATCTTTTCTGCTCCGGCAAAATCATAAAATCATAAATGCCCTCTACCATAAAGCAAAATCTTAAGAAGATTGCTGCGCTTTTTCTATTGGTGGGTTTCCAAGATCAAGCCACTCCTGTTTTTCTACTTCCCTTCCTAGCCGGAAACCTGTGCTACGGGCGAAGTATCCATAGGTAATTGTTTAGGTCTAAGTGGTGCCATTCGATTTCAACCCTCAAGTCGCTTTACTATTGAAGAAGGGGTGACATTTAAGGCTTTTGCTAGAGCAAATATTACTTCTAGCGTTGGTTGTCTCAATCCTCTTTCCAATAGTGAAATGTAAGTACGGTCTAAATTCGCATCAGTACCAAGTTCATCTTGAGTTAAGCCTCGTTTTTCACGAAGTTCTCTCAATAATTCTCCAAATCTGGCTTTCAAGCTTTTCATAGATCGCTTGCCAAGCTGTGGAACTTCAAAAAATATCCTTGACGACTATAGTCTGAAATTCATTTTATTTTTTATGTTTGTTTGACTATTCCATTCTTATTTACTGATGCGTGAGAAACAGAAGAAATGAGACATTATGGGATATCCTTCCAAAATATTCACCGCATTACGTGCGGGTGCTTTCTTATTTCCTTACCCGGGCATTTTCTCACGCCTCAGTAATGATGGTAAGCAAAGCCCCGCACTAATTTTTACACATCCTTTGTCCTCGGGTTCATGAATCCGTACCACAACCATATGAATGCGGAGTTGGTGGACTTGCTCAGAAGGGGAGACCGTCAGGCGTTTGAGGTGATCTACCGCAGGTATGTAAAAGAGTTGTTTGGCTATGCGCTTAGAAAGATTAAAGCACGGGAAGACTGCGAGGAAATAATTCACGATGTATTTGAGTCACTGTGGAAACGGAAAGAGGAATTGCTAATCACTTCACTCAGGCACTACCTGTTTACATCAGTGCGGTATAGCATAATCCGGTATTTCAGTCACCGCGAAGTTAAACGCAAATTTGCCGAGCACTACCATCTGTTCGAAGCCGTATACGATTCAATGCAAGAAGCACCTGAGCGCGATCCTCAAACCATTCATGCCAGACTTTTACAACACCTGCAACAGTTGCCCGAGCGCTGCCAGGAAGCCATCCGCTTGCGGATTACCGAAAACTTGTCCAACGGTGAAATTGCCACCCGCATGAGCATCAGTAAGGGCACCGTGCAACTCTACATCTCTACAGCTTTTGCACACCTACGTGGTTCCTACGACAAGATTTTTAAGCCTGCGGAATAACATTTTTTCAATTTCTTTTCCTAAATGAGTCCGTTCAACTATAAGAACAGGTGCGTTCCGTCACTTTATAATGGAAAGAGGCAATTCCTTTTCTTAAATTAGTAGATACGTTACAAACCACGGTTGCCATGGAAAAAACAGATTTTGACCTGCTCATGGAGCGCTATGTGTCGGGTAAAGTATCCGAACACGAGCGCGTGAAGATAGAGGCCTGGCTTGATGCCATGGGTGCAGATGATAATACGGATCTGGAATTGAGCAAGGAAGAAGAAGACCGGATCTTCCAAGAACTGACCAGCAGCCTCACCAGTGTGGAAGACATGATAAAGCTGAAACCAAAGCGAAAAATTCGGCTTGACCAATGGGTGATTAGGATTGCGGCCACCCTCGCCATCGTGGCGATGTCGTATATAGTTTGGCAGTATACGATTCCATCTGAGAATCAACTTGAAGTAGTTTCTAATAATGGAGTGGACAAGATTATCCTCAATGATGGGTCGCTGGTGTGGTTGAGGGATAAGGAAAGCAAAGTGGCCTACTACGAAAGGAAATCAGATGGGGTGCGCTTTGCAGAGTTTGAAGGGGAAGCACTATTTGAAATTGCTAAAGATGAGAATCACCCTTTTATTATAGAGTGCGGCAATGCAAAGATCAGGGTGTTGGGGACAAGTTTTAGCCTCAAGACAATTGCGGATCAGGTAGAGTTAACTGTGTTGACGGGGAAAGTAAATTTTTCTTCGTCCTCCAATACAGAAGGAATGGAAGTACTGCCGCGAGAGAAAGCCATTTATAAAAGTAATGGTACAATGGAAAAGCTCACTGCAAATCAACGAGACATCAACGCAGTGACAGTAAATACGGACTACAACATGCAATTCTCCAACACCCTGATGAATGAAGTGGTTGGTCACTTGGAAAGAAAATTTAATGTATCGATAAAACTTTCTGATAAGAATATCCGCAACTGTATGATCACAATGGATTTTACAGACCAATCACTGGAGAAATCCTTGCAGTTAATCACTGATGTACTAAACGTAACGTACGAAGTGCAAGGTAAGACGGTGACAATTACGGGTACAGGATGTAAGTAAGAAACCTAATCGAATTAAACCATGACACCCACCAGAATTCTTTTTGATTCCACATAAAATAAAACAGGAGTGATGCGCTCACTCCTGTTACCCGACTGCGGTCTTGCTTACCCTAGTCAGGATGTACCCTTTGAAAGTTAACCATTGCGGATTGACTTTTCCATCCTTAGATGGAAGCGGGGGAGCTTTGTCTTATTTCAATTAAGGAAACAGAACAAAACTAATGAAAGGTATGAAAAAAAGTTTTACCACAAAACTTTGGAAAGGTATGAGAGTATGCGCAGTTCAGGGAATGATAGCCATCGCGTTATGCGGGGTGACGCTTGCTCACAGCAACTACGCACAACTGATGGACAAGGAAGTATCGTTCCACGTTATCGATATGCCTTTCGAAAATGTACTGAAAGAAATTGAACAAGTAGCTGCAATAAAATTTGCCTATAGTTTCAATCAGTTACAGGACGAACCAAATATTTCTCTTTCCATAGAGAAGAAAACACTACGTGACGTATTCGAAGAATTGCTTACCCCGCGTAACATCCACTACAAGGTGTATGAAAAGGATGCAACCATCACACTGAAGAAATTGGGAGAAAGTGGGAAAGAACCTTCGATGCATGGCACGAATAAAGGTAAGCAGGAACGTGCGCTACTTCAGATAACTGGTACTGTGATAGATGCCTCCATGCAAACTCCGATGGCAGGAGTGAATGTGATTGTTAAAGGATCCACGAATGGAACGACTACGGACGTGGAGGGAAAGTATGCGCTCTATGCAGAGGATAAAGACGTGATTGTTTTTTCTTTCATCGGCTACGCATCAATAGAACTAAATGTCAACGGCCAGAGTGTGATTGATATAGCTCTGAAGGAAGATAGCAAAAGCCTGAATGAAGTGGTGGTGAATGCGGGCTATTGGCAAGTGAAGGAGAAAGAACAAACAGGGAGCATAAGCCGAATGACAGTTGAAACGATCGAACGACAACCTGTTAACAATTTGCTACAAGCCATGCAAGGTCGAATGACCGGGGTTTATATCCAGCAAAACACAGGGATGCCAGGAGGCGGCTTCACAATTCAGGTTCGTGGACAGAACAGCCTCCGTTCAGGTACAAATGGAACGGTGAATGGAAACTTACCCTTGTACATCGTTGATGGTGTGCCGTTCACCAATACTTCTTTAACAACAGCCTTCACGAGTGGTAACAACCTGCGAGGTGGAAATCCACTCAGTACAATTGATCCGCGCGACATAGAAAGCATAGAGGTATTGAAAGATGCAGATGCAACAGCGATTTATGGATCAAGGGGTGCCAATGGTGTTATTCTGATAACAACGAAACGAGGAAAAACAGGTAAAGCCCGCTTATCCGTTGACTTAAATCATGGCCTCGGTCAGGTATCAAGCTTCATGGATTTGCTGAATACAGAACAGTACTTGACTATGAGAAAAGAGGCGATTCGAAATGATGGGTATGAATCGCTGTTGGTCGATCCAACATACAATAGTTTGTGGCCCGATCTGACCATGTGGGATACTACGCGTCATACCAACTGGCAAAAGAAATTAATTGGTGGGACAGCTCACATCTCGAATGCGCAGCTTTCTTTGTCGGGCGGCACAGGCAATACACAGTTTCTTGTGGGCGGAGGCTACTATCGGGAGTCAACCGTTTTCCCGGGTGACAATTTTTTCCAACGAATCTCAGGAAAGTTTAATATCAATCATACATCTGATGACAATCGCTTGAAAATTAATACCATGATTAATTACTCATCAAGCAACAACAACATCCCAAGTGCGGACTTCACTTCTTCAGCCGTTACGTTGGCTCCCAACGCACCGAATATGTATGATGAAAATGGAAACATCAATTGGGCAGAGGATACCTGGGACAATCCCATTGTTGCACTGGAAAGAGCATATGAGAGCAAAACAGAAAACTTCATTGCTAATACGGTGGTGAGCTATGAAATCATTTCAGGATTGCATGCGAAAGCAAGTCTTGGGTATACCTCCATGATCGTGGATGAACTCATTAAAGACCCACTTAGCGCATACAGTCCTTTATTATTAAGCTATGGGATTACGGGATCATCTTATTTCGGTGGGGGCAAGATCAATACATGGATCGCAGAACCTCAAATTGATTACCAAAAACATTTCAATTGGGGGGCATTGAATCTATCGGTGGGAGCTACAATGCAGGAGTCAATCCAGTCAGGCAAAACGATTGAAGCGACCGGGTACACCAATGATGCGTTATTGGAGAATATAGACGCAGCAAGTGGGATTAATATTGTGGAAGCAAATTATGCACAGTATCGCTATGCGGCACTTTTTGCTAGAATTAATTACAACTGGAAACAGAAGTACATTTTTAATTTGACGGGTCGCAGAGATGGCTCCAGCCGCTTTGGACCGGGTAAGCAATTTGCAAATTTTGGTGCGGTAGGTGCAGCGTGGATCTTTTCTAATGAAGGGATTCTAGCTAACTCAAGTGTAATAAGTTTTGGAAAGCTCCGTACAAGTTTCGGCACCACGGGCAACGATGCCATTGGTAACTACCAATACTTGAATACATTTACCCCTACCAACTATCCGTATCAGGGTGCATCAGGATTAGTTATTAACAGATTGGCAAACCCAGATTATTCTTGGGAGTCCAATATGAAATTTGAGTTGGCACTCGAACTTGGTTTCTTTAAGGATAGGGTTTCCTTCTCCACAGCGTACTATCAGAACCATTCTTCTGGCCAACTGATTGGATTACCCCTGCCATTATTAACGGGTCAATCAAGTGTTCAATTTAATTTACCTGCGGTAGTGGAGAACAAAGGATGGGAATTTCAGATTTCCTCGTCATGGATCAAATCAGATAAACTTCAATGGACAACAAGTGTAAATATCACAGTCCCATCCAACCGGCTCTTAAAATTTCCTGACCTCAACAAGTTCCCTGCATATGCCAACCGGTATGAATTGGGACAGCCTGTTTATATACTGAAAGGCTTTCAACATACAGGAGTCGATCTTCAAACCGGGGTGTATTCCTTTAAAGACTTGAATGGAGATGATGTACTCTCTTCACCAGCGGACATCATTGGGTTGAAGAGTTTAACCCAACACAGCTATGGAGGGGTGGGCAATAACTTCAAATATGGCAATTTCGAACTGGATGTTTTCCTACAGTTCGTAAGTCAGACAGGGTATAATACGCTCAGATCATTTGCCGCACCAGGTGGCCTGTCAAATCAACCAGTGGAAGTGATCAGCAGATGGCAACAACCTGAGGATAAATCCAACGTACAAAAATTTGCCTACTTCGATCCGAACGGCATGGTGCAGACGGCCTATAGCCAGATTATTCAATCCGATCAGGCCATTGGCGATGCATCTTTTTTGCGACTCAAAAATATTTCTCTCTCATGGACATTGCCCACAAAATGGATGGACAAATTGAAATTGCATACAGGTAGGATTTATCTCCAGAGTCAAAATCTTTTCACCATCACGAAATACAAAGGCCTTGATCCTGAAAATCAAAATTCACAATCGCTTCCCCCATTGAACATAACTACACTGGGGTTGCAATTCTCATTTTAACTGAAGATGATATGAATACAGTAAAAATCAATAGTCCACGAGTATCCAAGCTGATCATGATCATAGGGTGTGCACTTTCTATTTCCTGTGATGAATTTATAACGATTGATCCTCCAAAAACAGAAATTGTTTCGGAAGTAGTCTTTGAGAATGAATTATCAGCCAACGCAGCCATCACGGGCATCTACAGTCTGATGATCTCTTCGCAGAGTTTTACACGTGCTGGTCTTGAAGAGTACACAGGCATCTTGTCTGATGAAATGATAAACTATTCTACACGACCAGATCAAATTCAGTTTCATCTAAATTCTCTAACTACTCGCAACTCCGATGTACTGGCTTTGTTTTGGAAGGAAGCTTATAAATATATTTTGAACGCAAACACTATTATCGAAGGAGTTGAGCGGTCGGGGAGTCTTTCTTCATCAGCAAAGAATCAGATTTCCGGAGAAGCAAAGTTTATTCGCGCGTACTGCTACTTCCACTTGGTCAATTTGTTTGGCGAAGTCCCGTACCTCAAAACGTCAGATTATAGGATAAATGAAAATGCGTTGCGATCACCAGTATCTGTTGTATACGAAAACATCGAGGCGGATCTTCGGGAGGCACATACCCTGTTGAAGGATGACTACACTGTTTCTAATGGTGAACGAACCAGACCAAATCGCGGAGCAGCAACTGCACTATTGGCAAGACTATACCTATATACCGAGCAGTGGGACAAGGCAAATCAGTTTGCATCATTACTGATCGATAACACGACCACTTACTCCTTAAAGGATGACTTAAATGAAGTGTTTCTTGCCAATAGCGAAGAAGCTATCTGGCAATTGGCACCAGTGATCCCAGGAGTAAATACACCTCAAGGCCAATTATTTATTTTATCAGCAGCACCGAATTCAACTACCCGTAGAGTTTCACTTACACCTAATCTCGTAGGCGCATTTCAACCGGGTGATGAAAGAAGATCGAACTGGGTGGGGAGTTTCTCAAATGCCGTTGCAACTTGGTATTATTGCCATAAGTATAAAGTAGGCGTAAACCCCGTGGTGTCGGAATATTCAATGATGTTCAGGATGGCAGAGCAATTTTTGATACGGGCGGAAGCGCGTGCTAATCTTGATGATTTGATCGGGGCTAAAACAGATTTAAACATAGTCCGAAACAGGGCAGGTTTGCCAGATGCCATGGTCAATGATAAGACTTCAATACTGCAAGGCATAGAACAGGAAAGACGAGTCGAACTATTTGCAGAAGGGGGACACCGTTGGTTTGATCTGAGACGCACGAGCAGAGCAAATGAAATTCTCGGGCCTGTGAAGCTCGATTGGCAACCAACAGATGTATTGCTTCCCATTCCGGAAGCTGAGCGATTGCTGAATCCCAATCTCACGCAGAATAATGGGTACTAGCAAGTAATCTCTCCTTATTATATCAAACAAAAACGAGTCATAAAATGACCCGATGGGAATCTTTTTTCTAAATAAAAATTTACACATGAAGAATTTACTTTTTATCGCCCTTATAGGTTTGCAATCAATATGCCTGGGCCAGCAACAATCATCAAACGAGTTAACAGTAGGTGACCTAGCACCAATCATAGCTCCTTTTAAATGGATAAAGGGAAGTCCAATTAAAAATTTTGAAAAGGGGAAAATTTATGTAGTTGAATTTGGAGCCACGTGGTGTAGTCCGTGTGCGGCAGCTATTCCAGAGTTGTCGGAACTCGCGGATCAATACAAGAGCGAAGTGGAAGTGCTGAGCGTGTTTGTGATGGAAAACAATCGTGAACCAGTAACCACTGTTAACCCACTATACGTGCAGAAGGTGGAGCGATACGTGAAGAAGAGGGCAGCAGAAATCAGTTACCATGTAGCAGTAGACGGCCCCGATAAAAAGATTGAACAGGATTGGTTGGCCACCGGAAACCGGATCGGTGTTCCCCATGTCTTCGTCATAGACAAAAGTGGGAAAATCGTATGGATTGGTAACTCGGTAAAGGCAGTCCCCGCAGTCATCGCGAAGATCAAGTCAAGTGAATACTCACTTGAAAAAACAGTTGCCGATAGGAAGGCGGCTGAGAAAGCTATTGTTGAGTTTAATGATAAGCAACTTCTTCTAATAGATGGAAACGGAGGGGATAGTTACGATTTCTTATTTCGATCAATATTAACCCGATACGATGGAACGATCCGAAACCCGTATCCAGGAAATATCGATAGCTTTCACTGGTTGGATGATCCGGAATTTGCCAACTACAAAGACCGCCTCCAAGTAGTGGGCCTTCCCATCAATAAGTTGTATTACCTCGCCTATGCGGACACCTTATCAGTAGATCCACGCTATCGCAATAGCATTACCTACGAATTTCCAGACACGATCAAAATGCCACACATGAAAACATCATATGGCAAATATTGGCACGAACCCCTGTTGGAAGTATCAGATCCGGCACCCTTTCAATGGGATAGAAAAAGTCCCTGGAACCGGTATAATTATAGTCTCAAAGTTCCCACCGGGGTAGGAACCGCAAAAGTTTTACAAGACTTTTTAAGAAAGGACATGGAAGGCTACTTTGGGTACAACGTCTCAGTAGAATCTCGAGAGATGCCATATTGGAAAGTGGTAGCCATGAACAAACCACAAGTGCTTGAGAAACTAAAATCCCCACAACAGGGAAGAAAGTTTGATATTCAGGCGGAGGAATCAATTTCTTCAATAAAAAATGGTGATATGCGAGACATAATCTGGTTTTTTGCCTCAAACTTTGGATATGCTCCAAATGATCGTGGTAGATTGCCTAAGAATGAACAGGCAGCTTTTATTGATGAGACTGGCATCGTTGAAAACATCGACTTTACAATTGACAGAAGTTGGTCGTTCCAACAAGCACAGGAATTCCTCAGGAGCAACGGACTTGACGTTGTGAAGTCACATAAGAAAATGAAAGTGGTCGTGATCAGTGATTAAGAATGACCCATGAAGTACACACTGAAGGTGTTTTCTGTTAGCGTATAAATCCGATTTCGATGAACCAAAAAGTGTCGCAGTTTTTTGCCTTGAAACCGTTCAAGAAAAAGACTTTTGAGATAATGTCCATCTGTCAAATCATAGAGATCAAGTACATCGACTCGATTGAATAATATTCCGTCCTCGTTGTCGGCAACGAGGGTGGAATTTATATACAGCGTGTTCCCACCCGTGCATACTCTTCGGTTAACGATGTTAGGCGGGCTTGCCATCGCATAGCCGTTCGTGCCAGGAAATGCCGCCACCTTAATCTTGGCATGAAATGTTGTATCAATAGTGCGTCCCCGATAAATCAGGTGCAAACTGGTGTCAGCACAAATGAATTGATTGCGGGAAAAGTATGTATACACAACTTTTCTTGACGACTTATCAAAGGATAGTATCCCATCCGTGCAAAAAATTCCATCAAGTTGTTTTTCTAGTAAAGGTGTTTCCGGAATCCATTCACGCGTTGAGTAATTCTCACGGGCTAATGTGAAGACTTTCTTTTCGTTTTGATACGTGCGAAGGATTACGCTTTGACTACTGACGGGAATGAACTCCGTAAAGAATTCACCCGCAGTATGAATCTCTTCATTCAGTCTCCAAGTATTCATCGCTCCGCGGTATATCCTGTAGGCAACAAGGTCGGCCACAAAGAAATAAGGAGGAGAAATCTGAATCTTACTTGTTTTTGCCTGTGGGAATGAGCCATAATTGATTTCAATTTTTTGCGCACGCGATTCCTTGATTTCAATGACCATACTGGATGACGCCAGATCACCAAGGTATATGAACTCTTCTGAAGCACCAGCAAAATATACATCCTCACCCGGCACGCTAACCTGTAAAAGCGCACGCAATGTTTCAGGAGGTACTTGCCGCACAAATCCGTTTCGCTCAGTTGGTTGGCTCAACAAGAACATGCCAATAACAAGGAGCGAGCTTGAGATCAACAGGATGGATATTATAATGAGTCGAAGTTTCATGGCTTAAAAAAGTTTAGAGGCCGATAGCTCGGCCTCTAAAACAGATTCGCTAATCATACTTTAATAGCGTAAGGCTATTGCCACTTGCGGCTCCTGCTTGGGTACTGTAAGCGTTAAAGCTCCCTACTTGACAGATGTTAGTTCGACCTATGGCGCAAGGATGCGCATCCGTATCGGCCGGGGTGGTAATGGTTCCCTGCTGAACGGTTGGGGGAACAACAGAAGTATCCTTGTACCAGCCCATCTGGCCAGAAGGCACAGTGGTAAAGGCACTTGCTAATGCAAGCACGATGGCAAGCAATGGAAGAAACATTTTTCTTTTCATAATTTGTATTGCTTGTTTAATTCAAAAAGCAATTGAAAAACTTTAAGGTTTAACATAACTACACTACCCCGCTGCAACTTGGGGTATTTACAAAGCTGATTGATAGTTGCAGTACCAGTCAGTATCTTTTTTAGTCAACATCGGTCGTTGAATAACATAAATTAGTTTTATCATGATCGGGCAATTGCATTTAACTTTACCTGCATTCGCGGATGCACCATAAGGGCGGTACATCCTAATAGGACAAAGACAACATTGAAGATGAGATGTTGTGTCCAACTCATTCCTTCAAGTACACCTCCGCACGAACACGGAACATAATCACTAAACCCGGAAGCCAACACAATGTAGGTGGTGAACATCACCATCAAACTGAAAGCTGCATACATCGCGAGTAATCGTGTGTACCGAATGATTAGTAACACAGCGATGAATAATTCAAGAAGAGGTATTCCCCAGGCAAGGTAAGTTGAATACTGGGTTAGTATGGGTGACTGTCCAAGTTGTATGACAAACTTTTGGTAGTCCAGCAACTTGGTAGTCGCAGCATACACAAAGAGTAAAGTGTATAAGAAAAAAGTAATATCGATAAACTTCGTGCGCATCTTTTTTTGTGCTGAATGATAGAATAAAAGTAAGGGAGTCTTCAAAAAGAATCCATTGATCAGGGTTCATACGTGTAGCAACATAGGTTCTCTTTGGACGGAACAAATGTTAACGTCTGTTTCTTCGCTTTTTTATCCGGTTAAATGATTGCGGTGCAATGCCCAGATAGGAGGCGATGTGTTTCTGGGTTACGTGTTGTTCTATGGTAGGAAAGTGTTCTTTCAGGTTCTCGAATCGCTCACCAGCAGTGAGATGTTGAAGTTCACGCGTGCGCTCACGACTGTATTCATAATAGCGGTTCATGATCACACGATAAATAAAATGCGCTTCAGGAAAAGTTTTAAATAAAGTATGAACGCTGTCATGTGTGATACACAATAGATCTGTGTTAGTGCGCAATTGAATAAACTCTTGGGAAGGTACTTGTTCAAAGAAACTTCTGGCAGACACCATGATCTGACCCGATTTCCAGAATCCATCAACCTGTTGTTCTCCTTTCACGAATGTATACGACATAGCAAATCCTTCTTCAAGGAAGTAAGCACATGTGGCCACCTCAGTGGCCTTCAGGAGCAGGTGATGCTGGGGAAGAGACAGTGGAGTGAGCGTGCGCTCAACTGCCTTTTTGAATTCAGAACTAATGGGGTGAATGGAAGACAAAACGGAAAACAGTTTTTCGGTATTCATAAAATAGAGTCGATGCGTTAATGTCCAATCGCGTTGCCCATCATCAATAGGGTTATACTGATATACTCTGAATGGGAGTTAGTTTTCCTACGTGGGTGGTCATAAAAATTAGTGTGATGCTAATTAATAGTGTCATGCTTCCAGGGAGTAAAAATTTTTTCTTCCTGAGAATGAAGACGTTAGCAAGGGTACTGGTACCCTTGTCACTGTTTTTAAAAGTGAATCGTTGATTCTTTCGTGTCATAATCATTTCTGATATGGCAGCAAACATCATCACACTCGAAGACCTGCAAGATTTTAAACAGGAACTTCTTACAGAATTTCAAAAACTCCTTACACAACGACAAACGACACCAGCTCGCAAGTGGCTAAAGTCGCATGAAATAAGAAAACTCTTAGGCGTTTCACCGGGTACTTTACAAACGCTCAGGGTGAACGGCACCTTGCCCTTTACAAAAATTGGAGGAATCATTTTCTATGAGTATGACGACATCCAAAAGATGATTGAAGAGAACAAAAACAATCGGGATTTTCCAAGTCGTAAAAATAATCCTTGGCGCAAAGTCTAATCACGTTGCTACGAAACTCACAATGACCTACAACTTTTCACTTTTCACTTTCTACTAACGACTAACTACTTTTTACTAATGACTAACTACCATCGGCTAATGACTACCAACCAACATCTCGATGCCTGCTTTCCAGCATCAGCAAGATGTATTTTTGTTAACAAAAATGATCTTGCCTGCCCACCGAAACGGCTGTGCAGGTGGCCTACTCATTCCCGCTGGTCATGCGTAGGCGGTTCGGCTGCGGAACTTGCCTCTCCTGGACACGTCAATACCCATTGACATGGCAAGGAAAAAATCATCCGACCAAACTGAGTTACTGACCAAGTTAGTAGGAGTCCGACTCTCTGCCAACGTGTATAATCGTCTGGAGAAATTCAGACAACAAACAGACTGCCAGTCGATGGGTGAACTCGGAAGGAGAATTCTTTCTAAAGAACGGATTACCTATTTCCTGAAAGATGCCACTATGGATGCCCCCTTAGAAGAACTCAGCCGCATCCGGAAAGAACTCCACGCGATCGGTGTAAACATCAACCAGATCACCCACAGTTTTCACATCACGGATCTGGCCAATCAAAAAACAATTCATGCACTAAAGATCGCAGAACAATACAAACAAGTAGGTGATAAAGTAGATCAACTCTTGTTGATCGTTTCTCAATTGGCTAAAAAATGGTTGCAAAAGTGATTAGCGGAAAAACGATTCGTGGTGCGCTCAGCTATAATGAGAACAAAGTGAAACTAGGTGTGGCTACCTGCATCATGGCCAACCAATTTGGATGCGATCCCTATGAGTTAGCATTCCGTGCAAAACTCAACCGATTTGAAAAACTGATCACCCGTAATCAGAAAACCAAAACAAATACGCTTCATATCTCACTCAACTTTGATGTAACCGAAAACCTTCACCCTGAGAGACTATGTCAAATTGCTTCCGTCTATATGGACAAAATCGGGTTTGGGAATCAACCCTACCTGGTCTATCAACATCATGATGCCGCACACCCACACATTCATATTCTGACAACCAACATTCAGGAGGATTCCAAACGGATTGACATTCACAACATCGGAAGAAACGAATCAGAAAAAGCAAGAAAGGAAATTGAAGAAACTTTTAATTTGGTAAGAGCTGAAAGCAAAACAAAAAAACACGGACTGATCAATCCCATTGATGTAAAGCGGACGGTCTATGGAAAGTCAGAAACCAAACGAAGCATCTCTAACGCAGTCCGGCTAGTCGCACAATCCTATAAATACACTTCGCTCCCTGAATTTAATGCCGCACTTCGCCAATTCAATATCGTGGCAGACCGTGGCAGTGAAGGTTCACAAATGAACCTCAAAAAAGGATTGCTGTATTGTTTGCTTGACACGCACGGAAATAAAGTGGGTATTCCTATCAAAGCAAGTTCGATTTATACCAAACCCACACTCCCTTACCTGGAAAAACAATTCAAACTAAATGACGCACTGAGGCAACCTCACAAAGCCCGAGTGAAAAGTTGCATAGACAGATGCTTCACGCGCATGGGTGTAATTACCCAAGCTGTCTTTGGTCAAGCGCTGCAACAAGAAGGCATTTATGCACTGATTCGGCAAGGGAAAGAGGGCAGAGTGTTCGGAATCACATTTGTGGATAATAAAACAAAGTGTGTTTTTAATGGAAGTGACCTGGGCAAGGCCTATAGCGCAAAGTCAATTTTGGAGCGAATTTCAGATACTCCAACGACCAACAACCCACGCTCAATAGCAGACAATGAAAATGAGTCTTCAGGAAAATTAACCGAATTAAATCTTGGCGCATTCGAGGTGATCAATGATCTGACCACAGCAAAACAAGTTGACTTCTCTTCACCGGATGCAGCAATGAGAAGACGGAAAAAGAAAAAGAAAGGTCGTTCACATTAACTACAAACACAATGGCGGCAAACACAGAAAATGAACAGGCGTTGCAGAAGATCATTGACTTTATCAGGTTGCTCAGTATTGCCATCCTGATCGTTCACTTTTATTTCTTTGGCTATTCCTTCTGGCAGGATGAGGGATATACACTAGTAGTCACCGACCAGATCATTCGCTCGCTTTCAGCAACAGGCTTATTCAGGGAAATTTATATCTCTAAACTTTTCTCCCTGGGTCTGCTACTAACATCCCTGATCGGAGTGAAGGGCAAGAAAGACGCAGACGCGAATGCTTCCAATGCCCTTTATTTTATTATCATCGGCCTGCCCCTGTTTTTACTAAGTCATTTCCTTTTTAAAATTCAGGGAGCAGAAGGAATCCGAATAGCGGGCTACATCGGACTTACCTCGCTGGGGTATGTATTTATTCTAACGGGTGGAACTCGAATTTCTCGCCTTCTCCAACTCAAGCTTCGAAATGATATCTTCAATAAGCTAAATGAATCTTTTCCGCAAGAAGAACGATTGCTTGAAAATGAATACTCCATAAATCTCCCGGCTGCCTACACGATTAAAGGCAAACGAAGATCAAGCTGGATTAATATTATAAACCCGTTTCGCTCTTCGCTCGTGATCGGTACTCCAGGTGCTGGTAAATCTTATTTTGTAATCCGACACATCATCACACAACACATCCGAAAATGTTTTACCATGTTCATCTACGATTTTAAGTATGATGATCTGTCACGAATTACGTATAACTCACTCCGAAAAAATTATCGCCACTACAAAATGAAACCAAAATTCTTTGTGATCAACTTCGAGGACCTGTCCCGATCACACCGTTGTAATCCCTTGGATCCTACCACCATGGTGGATATTACCGATGCCACAGAATCCTCACGCACAATTATGCTGGGGCTCAATCGTGACTGGATCAAAAAACAAGGCGACTTCTTTGTCGAATCACCCATCAACTTCGTAACGGCCATCATTTGGTTTCTACGGAAATATGAGGACGGTAAATTTTGTACCCTGCCTCATGTGATCGAATTGATGCAGTTGGATTATCCAAACTTATTTAATCTTCTTAGAACAGAACGAGAGATCGAAGTCTTGATAAACCCGTTTGAGTCTGCTTTCCGAAACAATGCCATGGAACAATTGGAAGGCCAGATCGCAAGTGCAAAAATTGGAATGGCAAGACTCTCTTCCCCACAACTCTATTATGTATTATCAGGGAATGATTTTACCCTCGACATCAACAATCCGGATGATCCTAAAATTGTGTGTATGGGTAACAATCCACAGAAACAACAAATCTATGGTGCCGTGCTATCCCTTTACATCTCAAGGGTAATCAAGCTGGTCAACAAAAAGAAACAACAGAAGTGCAGCCTCGTCTTCGATGAGTTTCCAACCATCTATTTCAATGGCATCGACAGCCTGATCGCCACAGCAAGAGCAAACAAGGTAGCAACTACCTTAGCCGTTCAGGATTATAGTCAACTCAAGAAAGACTATGGACGCGATCAGGCCGAAGTGATCATGAATATTGTTGGCAACGTAATTAGTGGACAGGTAGTGGGGGAAACGGCCAAGCTCTTATCAGAACGATTTGGAAAAATTGTTCAGGAGCGGGAAAGCATTTCTATCAATGCGGCCGATACCTCTGTGAGTCGTTCAACACAATTAGATTCAGCAATCCCTCCATCGAAGATCGCCTCGCTCTCCTCAGGTGAATTTGTAGGAACTGTTTCAGATGACCCCGATCAAAAGATCGAACTCAAAGTATTTCATGCGGAAATTTTAAATGATCATGATGCGATCAAAAAGGAAGAAGAGGGGTACAAACCAATTCCTGCCATCAGAAAAATTAGTCATTATGAAATTCAGGAAAATTATTTCCGAATCAAGGAAGACATCAAACAAATTACACAATCCAAATTAGGTAAGCCATGAAAACACGGGATCTAAAAACCTTTTCTGTGAAACTCCAGGAAATGCTAAAAACGAACTTGGAAACTATCAGAATGGAAACTACCGACCCGGTAGGGGTCGCTTGTAAATCATTTGAAACAGCAAAGTCCAGCTTAATGGAGTTGAAAAAATTTATTCACAATTATTCTTTTACTACAAGGCAAGAGGAGGTCTCGTTTTTTAAAGAAATTAAACCACTGTTCATGAGCCAATATTATTACTATGAGCACATGCTCGGATTGAAAATTAATGAACCCATCGGAGGAAAGGAATCTGTGCTTAGATTTTACAATCAGAAACTAAAGCACATTCGTAAACAAATAAAAAAACAAGCGGAATTACACACCTATTGTCTCACGAATTCAACGCACCTAGATGATAAATTCTTCATCCGCGGAACGAACGCCAACAATCCAAATGAGGATGAAAATTTCACATCATGGCATGACAGCACCTTGGCGCGTTTGATAGCCAATCAAATGATGAGGGATTATCTGCAATCCATTATAATCAAGACTGATACTCCCGTGAACACCGAAGAAAAAACTTTACTCACCTGGACAGGCCCTAAAACCCACCTCATCGAATTAATCTATGCACTTCATCTTACTGAAGCTCTTAACAAAGGCAACACAGACCTCAAACAAATAGCATCTACGTTTGAGCGCGTCTTTAATATAAACCTGGGTAATTTTTATAGAGTACTTCAAGAAATAAAATTCCGGAAAAATGACCAGGCTTTTTTCTTAACTCAATTAAAAGAAAAATTCATCAAACGAATAGACGAACTCGATCAAAACTAAACTCACATGGAAGAAAGTAAGGAACTATCAAACCTTGAATTTCCTATTAGTAGCGTCATCCACGAAGCTCTCAAGGTGCTAACAAAACAAGAACGGGAAGAAATTTTGGAGGGTATGACTTCCGATGAGTTTATCAGCCATCGTGTCGACATCTACTTGCAAGAAATCGAAACGGCCATGCACAATGGCTTCGATGAATTAGGAGCGAAGGAAATCGCACTCAAAGAATGTTTGGCCGGAATCAGAGAAGACAATGGCTAAGTTCTCCAAACGTGAATCTTATCAAAGTTCGCTCGGGGTATTAGAAGAACTCCTGAAGGATAATCCCTCGCATGAAAAATTGGATCAATACAAGTTCAATGGCTTTGGTGCCTTGAAAGAACTTCTCCTTCCAATTGATAACAAGTCTGCATGGAACGCAGAAGATTTGCGATACGAAAAGGAGATTCTCGATTTTCACCGCCTGCTGAAAAATCATTTTGGAGACCAATACAAAACTGCTATTGCCAGCATAAAAAACAGCATCCTCTCCTCGTTCTATACACCGGACTTTATTATTCAACCCATACTCAAATCAGTTAAACGAAATAATGTAAGGAGTGATTCAATTCTTGAACCCGCAGCGGGTACTGGTAATTTTGTCAGAGCTATCAAACAGCACTTTCCCGATGCTTCCATAACAGCCATTGAAAAAGATGATATGACCTACAAAATCTTAAAGGCCAATCACCCAAATGTAGAAACGATTCATACTGGCTTTGAGAATTTCAAGAACAGGAATTTTGATTTAGTAATCAGCAACATTCCGTTTGGAAATGTAAGCGTCTATGATGATCATATTTTTAGAGAAGCGATTCCTGTAAAGATCAAAGCAACCACCCGAATTCATAATTACTATTTCGTAAAATCTTTAGACAACCTGAAACAGGGTGGAATACTGGCCTTCATTACAACGAATGGATTGATGGATAGTCCGGGAAATAAGGAGGTGCGCAAGTACCTAATGGAAAATTCAGACTTAATCACCGCAGTACGTCTTCCCAACAATGTATTCGAACAAGCCGGAACGTTTCCGGTGACAGATATTATCCTTCTCAGAAAGAACACAGCCAAGCGGAATGTTTCAACAACAGAGAAACTATTTGTTGAGTCTACGAAGCATACCATCCCTGATGACAAAGGGGAATCGATAGCCATTGATTTGAGTACATACTATCAGAAGAATCCTGAGAATGCGCTGGGAAGATTTGTTTCAGGAGGCCAATACCGGGGTGACTCTCTTGACATGGTTCCAAAAGATGGGACAACAGAAAATGAAACGGGGCAAGCAATTGCTTCCCTGATCGACAAAGGATACCAACAGGTAGAACACACTCTTAGCAATGACCCACCTCCTCTGCATACCAATGTCAGCGATGTCTACAAACTACCGATCGATCATCCTGATTTTGAAATGCTTAAAATAGGAAATCTCATTGTTCATCAGAGTAAGGTAGGAGTGATCGAGTACGATGGAACAGACAAAATTGTTCGACCGGAAACAATTATCAAAGATGTAGATCGAGTCCACGAGTTTATGGCTCTGAGAAATTCACTTGTAAAGTTGGTGCAATCAGAACTGGATGGGGACATAACTAAAATGAAAGTAGGTAGGCAGGAACTAAATGCTAATTACGATTCATTCATCTTTCGCTATGGAAACCTAAATCTCGCTACTAATAAGAAATTGCTTTTAATGGACGCGGAAGGATTTAAAGTCCTTTCGTTAGAACGCCTCGAAGGAAATCAATATACAAAGGCAGATATTTTCTCTCGCCAGATTAACAATGTAAGCCGAACCTATGCTAAACCTGAATCATTAAAAGATGCCGTCTTACTTTCGTTGAACGCAACCAATAGCGTAGACATTGATTTTATTGCTGCGCTCCTTCAAAAGGAAAGACATGAAATCATCCGCGAAGGACTTGATCAGCAAATCCTGTTCAGGGATATAGAACAAAATGAGAAAGAAAAATATGTTTCAAAGGATGAATTTCTCAGTGGCAATGTGGTAAAGAAAATCGAAGCATGGGAAAACCTTAAAAGTTCAGATAGAACGGTAAATAAATTTCAAGAGTTAACCGAAAGAGATCTTGACATTCACCTGCAGCGATTAAAAGAGATTCGTCCAGTTTATCTGAAACGGGAACTTATCGATCTCAACATCGGGGAGCGATGGATTCCTATCGATATTTATGAAAGCTTCGCCAAACATATCTTCAAGGAAGACACGGAGATAAAGTACCTCGAATCGACAGACCTTTTCCTTGTCAATATGAAGGGGTACAGTAACCAGGAGAGCATCACATATGCAGCTTCAACATACAGTGGAAAAATATCTGGAAGTAAAATTATGGAGTATGCCATGGCCGATACGCAACCGTATCTTCAGATACGAATTCCAGACTCAGATCCTCCCAAATATAAGCCTGACGTAGACGGAATGAAAAATGTGGAAATAAAAACAAAAGAGATTAAAGAGGAGTTCGAGAATTTTTTGAACACCCGGGAAGATGTTGCCCACCGCATTGAAGAATTATATAACCGGAATATCAACAACACGGTCAAACGTAATTTTGATGGATCACACCTTCAGCTAGAAGGACTAAAGCATTTTTCGCCCCGCACTCATCAGAAGGATGCTATTTGGATGCTGCTCCAACAAGATGGAGGAGTCGCTGATCACAAAGTCGGAGCAGGAAAAACATTAATTATGGTGGCGGGTGCCATGGAAATGCGAAGGCTTGGCATCGCACAAAAACCAGTGATCATTTGTATGAAAGCGAATGTAGCCGATATTGCTCGTGACTTTTTAAAGTCATACCCAAATGCAAAAGTATTGGCACCTGATCCACAAAAAGATTTCACAAAACAAAAACGCCAACAAATCTTTGCCAGCATTGCAGCCAATGATTGGGATGCTGTAATTATTACACATGATATGTTCATGGCGATACCTCAAAGCCCACAAATAAAAAAGGAAATTTTGGAACAGGAATTGAATAATCTGGAAGATGATCTTCAGGCAGTATCTGAAAATCGTTCACTGTCAAAACGTATTCTCAAAGGCTTAGAGAGTAGGAAACAAAACCTAAGCGTGAAAATCATGATGGCAGATGCCGCCATTGAACGAGATGAAAATATCCTCGACTTTGATAAAATGGGCTTCGATCATATTTTTATTGATGAAAGTCAAGAATTCAAAAACCTTCATTTCACAACACGCCATCAACAGGTAGCCGGGCTGGGCGATCCTTCAGGCAGTCAACGAGCACTCAATCTTGAATTTGCAATCCGAACCATCCAAAAGAAAAAAGGTGCTGATAAAGGAGCTACGTTTTTATCAGGCACAACCATCAGCAATAGCCTGGTGGAATTGTACCTATTGTTCAAGTATCTCCGTCCTGATAAATTAAAAGAACTTACTATAAATTCCTTTGATGCGTGGGCAAAAATGTATGCACGAAAGAGTTCAACGTACGAGTTTTCCGTAACGAATGAATTGAAGATGAAGGAACGTTACCGGGAATTTATTAAAGTACCCGAGTTGGCAAGATTTTATGCAGAGATCACCCATGTAGTGAACGATCATAACCTACTCATTGAAAAACCTAAAGTAGATAACCTGATTGTAAATATTGAGCCGACAGAAAGTCAAAATCATTATACCCAGAAACTTATCAACTTCACAAAAACAAAAGATCCTTCACATGTTGACCTTACCTTGAACGACAAAGAAATGAATGCCTTTATGCTCATCGCAACCAACCTCGCGAAAAAAATGAGCATAGACATGAGGCTTATTAATAGAGATCAATACTCTTTCGAGCCTGATGGCAAAGTGGCGAAGTTATGTCAGACAGTGGCAGACGAATATAAAGACAGTGACTTCTATAAAGGAACTCAACTCATCTTTAGCGATATAGGAACACCTACCGGAAATAATTTCAACCTGTATCAGGAGATTAAACGCATATTAGTACATCACCATGATCTGGCTCCCGATGACATCCAGTTCATTCATGATCATGATTCAAAAAAGAAAAAGGAAATCCTATTCAAAGCAGTAAACAGTGGCGAGGTCCGCGTATTGATCGGTAGTACGAAAAAATTAGGGACAGGGGTGAATGTTCAGGAACGAGTCATCGCCATGCATCACCTGGATATACCATGGAGACCCAGTGACTTAGAACAACGGACCGGGCGAGGTGGCAGGCAAGGTAATTTGATGGCAAAGGAATTTAGGGAAAACACAGTTCGTAATTATATCTATGCGGTGAACAGAACACTGGATGCCTATCAGTTCAACATCCTTTCCAATAAACAAAAGTTTATCAGCCAAATAAAAAATAGCTCCATCGATCAGCGCAAGATTGACGAAGGAGCATTCGACCAGGAGGGAGGTATGAACTTCGGAGAGTATGTAGCCCTGTTAAGTGGTAATACGGATTTGCTCGAGAAAGTAAAGTTGGAGAAGAAGCTGTATGACTTGGAACGCAGCTATCAGGTGTTTCTCAAGCGAAAGTCCGAGTCTGAATTTTATATCGACCTCAATACAAGAGACCTCAAAACCAAAGAGACAACACTATCTAAACTTGAAGCCGACTGGAATCCGATCCAATCTATTGATCTCGAAAGGATCCCAATCACTATTAATGGGAAAACAATTCAAGATAAAAAGATAGCAGGTGAATTACTCCATACTGAAATAGCCTACTTAAGGAAACAAGGAGGTAAGGGAGAATTCACCATAGGAGAGGTGTTGAATTTTAAACTCAACTATCACACCGTTCAATCAAAAGTGTATATAGTAAGCAGCATTGGGACAATCTATAATTATGCAGACGGAAAGCTGAATGAAAATCCTGCACTGGCAGGAAGGTATATAATTGACTCCATTAAGCGCTTACCCAAAGTAATTGAGAACACAAAAGAGTCTGTTAAAAACTGCTTGAAGAAAATCGAAACCTACAAGCATGAACTAACCCTGGACTTCAAAGAGAAATCGGTTATCAAAGAGTTGAAGCATCAAATTGAGGAACTGACGGCACGACTGGAAAAATCCTTTTCAACAAAAGATGAATTACAGCCCACTAGTGCCGAAGATTCTCCAACTGAATATAAGACTCTTGAAAAAGGAGGTAAACATAAAATTCGGCTCTAGGTATTCCAGCCTCCAATCTATGATTTATGATTATGTATGAATCTATAAATCATATTCCTTTCTTTAAAATAATGAGTGTATGCGTATTTTGACTACCTATTATGGAGTATAAATAAATTATTAAGCATCAATCTTTTAATTAAAAAAAGTATAATATTGGTATCATGAATACCCAGAATGAATCAAAATTGAAGAAAATGCTTGATTTTCATAAGCAAGGGACAGTTGTCCTGCCTAAATGGCTTGAAGGACTGGGCATCTCACGGGAACTTCAAAAGAGCTATCTCAAAAACGGCTGGCTAGAGTCTATTGGGTATGGCGCGTTCAAACGATCCAGAGAAAATGTTGTTTGGCAAGGAGCTTTATATTCTATGCAACAGCAAAAATTACCCATACATGTAGGTGCTTTAACAGCTCTTTCTATGCAAGGGCTAGCACATTATTTCAGGATGTCAAAAGAGACCGTTTTCTTGTTCTCACCACAGAAAACAATATTGCCCCGTTGGTTTATTGATTATAATTGGAGTCGTCCGATGAAACATATAAAAACATCATTACTCCCAAGCGAGTTAGCACTAACATCCCATGAGCAGATAAATTTCTCAATAAACATCTCCACCCCTGAACGAGCCATCATAGAATGCCTATTCCTGGCTCCTAATAAATTGGATTTGATGGAATGTTATCACGTGATGGAAGGCCTTTCAAATCTGCGCCCTAAGCTAGTAGAGGAATTGTTGCAACAGTGTACTTCCGTTAAAGTTAAAAGACTGTTTCTTTATATGGCCAGTAAAGCGCAACACCAGTGGCTTCCGTTTGTGGATCAGAGTAAAATTAATTTGGGCAAAGGAGGTAGGAGCATCGTAAAAGGGGGGGTGTATAATTCAGACTTTCTCATCACTATTCCCAAAGAACTGACTTAGATGATACGTTCCAACTATCAAGCCCAAGTAAATCTCTTGCTAAGCATTATACCGCTGGTAGCAAGGGAAGAAAGCCTTGCCCTAAAAGGAGGCACTGCGATCAATCTTTTTGCGCGCAATATGCCAAGACTCTCTGTAGACATTGACCTTACCTATATAAATTGGCAAGATGATCGAACAATGGCCTTGCGAAATATCTCCGAAGCACTCACTCGGATAGAAGTACGTTTGAAAGATGCCATCCCGGGCATATCAGTTACTCGAATCCCATTAGGGCAAGGCGATGATGTAAAACTAAATTGCCAAACGTCTCAAGCGACTGTCAAAATTGAAGTGAATACCACGACTCGAGGAACTATTTTTCCGGTTCGATTGATGCCGGTTTCAGAAGCAGTTCAAAAAGAATTCCAAAAGTTTGCCGCAATTCAGGTAGTGTCGCAGGGAGAATTGTTTGGTGGTAAAATATGTGCAGCACTGGATCGCCAGCATCCACGGGATTTCTTTGATATATACCATCTCTTCCTGAACGAAGGAATTACAGAAGAAATCAAACTCGGCTTTATCACCTTCCTCATTAGCCATGCAAGGCCCATGAGTGAACTCATCAAACCTAACTATCTTGATCATCGAGCAACTTTTGAAAATCAGTTTGCAGGAATGACAGCTACACCATTTTTTTATAGGACGTTTGAAGCGGTAAGGGAAAGACTACTGGTTGAAGTCAATGACTTACTCACAGTCGATGACCGGAAATTTCTATTGAGTTTTAAAAAAGGAACGCCACAATGGAATCTTGTTCCAATTGAAAACCTTCAGCGTCTACCCGCAGTGAAGTGGAAGCTTTTGAACATACAAACTCTAATAGCCACAAACCCCATTAAGCATAAAACCATGCTAAAGACATTGGAAGAAGCGATATCGTAAATTTTCACGAATCAAAAGTATCCCTTACTTCCATTATTTATAGCTTGGAAAAAAAATCGTCCCCATCTTCGCCCCATCTTCTGAATATCATTTATAGGTAGCACGCACCTTAGCATTCGTAATCAAACACGAAGGCTATGTTCGAAACAATTTCTTGGCAAGAATTTCTTACCGTAATCACAGGGGTAGTCATTTGTTACTATGCAATTTCGATCCTGCTCCTTTTCAGTTCCGAAATCATCAACCTCTTCAAACAAAAGCAATCAAAACAAATTACACCAGAGACCATAGAAGACCAATACGATTCATCTGAATCCAATGAGTTGATGGGCAAGGTTAAATACGAAACGGAAACTTCCCCCACCCGTGAAAAAAGTATCTCCTCGGAAGAGCTACAAATTCAATCTATAGACGAAACGGAAGAAGTAATAGAATTGTCATCAGTCAAACCATCGGATGCCATACTGCTGGGAACCATTGCAGATTTTTTGCAAGAAATTAAAGCCCTCACAGAAGTTGTAAAAGATAGTAGCAAAGAAGAAGCAACTGCGTTGTTCAAATCTTTGATATCCCGCTATCAACAAGTTGGAGACACACACTACAAGGATGCCCTAAATATATTCATCTACGATTCCTGTGAACAACACTGCGCGTTCAATCTCGAACTAAAGGAAATCATTGTATGGTGGCCTGAAGCAGAAAAAATGTCCATACACAATCAATAACTAGTAAACCAAATCAAATTTTATGAAACGGGTAATTCAATTCACAGTCGAAAAGGGCAAAGCCCTGATGCTTTCGCTCATCATCTATGCACTCACATTCCTATTACCAGTCAACGCACAAGACGGGAATGCAGGCATCAACGAAGCGACCTTACGGGTACGCAGCTACTTTACTACCGGCACAAGTTTAATGTATGCAATTGGCGCTTTGCTAGGTCTGGTAGGTGCAGTCAAAGTATATCAAAAATGGAACAGCGGTGACCCTGATACCGGAAAGGTGGCAGCTGCTTGGTTTGGTAGTTGCGTTTTTCTCGTGATCGTTGCAACCGTACTCCGCTCTTTCTTCGGACTCTAATCCTTACTCAAGACTCACTACTAATTACTCACGATTAACGACTATGTCCAGCGTTTACAAAATCAACAAGGGTATTAACAAGCCGATTGAATTCAAAGGACTCAAAGCACAATACATTGCATACCTCGCAACGGGATTGATTGCACTACTGATTTTGTTTGCAGCACTCTATATAATAGGGGTGAATATGTTTATCTGCCTGGCACTCATAGCCATCCTCGGTACCACCTTATTCATGTGGGTATACAGAATGAGTGATACGTATGGCCAGCATGGGTTGTTAAAAAAATTGGCGACTCGCAGCCTTCCCGATTTCATCAAAGGCACGTCCAGAGAACTATTTCTAAATCTCTTAAAGCGATAGCGCATGGCACAACCCATCGACCTCTCCAAAGTATTTCCAATCTACAAAGTAGAGCAGGATTGTATTCTCTCTAAGCAAGGAGATGTGACTGTGGCCTACGAAGCAAGACTCCCTGAAATATTCACCTTATCAGATCAGGAATATGAAGCCTTTCATCAGATTCTCTTAAAAGCAATTAAAGTACTACCGAATCATTCCGTCTTTCATAAACAGGATTGGTTTGTTTCTAAAAAATATAAAGCTGATTTCGAAGGGCTGTCCAGCGGTGCTACAAGCAAAACAGATAAAGATAGTTTCCTCTCACGGGCAAGTGAGCGCTTCTTTAATGAGCGTCCTTATTTAGATCATTCATGCTATATCATGCTTACCAAGAAACCTGTAAACCGAAAACCATCAAGCTCTGTGTTTTCAAATCTCATCCGAACAAGCATTGTCCCTGAAGAAACTCTCAGCCCTCAACGGATGCAGGAATTTTTAGATAGCGCAGGACAGTTCGAACGGATTTTGAATGACAGCGGATTTGTAAAGCTGAAAAGAATCAGGGACGATGAATTAGTGGGCGATAAAAAAAAGCCCGGACTCCTTGAGAAGTATTGTTTCCTCCTTTCTGATTCGGAAGCTCCTACAATCAAGGATCTCCGCCTTAAAGATGAAATGCGGATTGGAGATCAAAGTTGTCAACTGTATTCCCTGGCGGATGTAGAGGACTTGCCATCCTTATGTGGTTCCAGGATCAACTACGATAAATATTCTACTGACAAAACTAAATTCAGTATTGGCTTCGCCTCTCCCGTAGGACAGTTACTTTCCTGTAACCACATCTTTAATCAATACATATTCATTGAAGACGCCAATAAAACAATTAAGCAATTGGAAAGTAAACGCCTCCGGTTGCAATCGCTTTCTGCGTATTCACGCGAGAATGCCAGTAGCCGCGATGCCACCAATGATTTCTTGAATGAAGCTATTGCATCACAACGCCTTCCCATCAAAGCTCACTTCAATATTCTTTTATGGACCGATGACAAACAAGAATTAAAAGAACTTAAAACACAAGTCTCTTCTGCACTGGCTCAAATGGATGCGGTTGCCAAACTAGAAACAGACGGGGCACCCCAAATCTTTTGGGCTGGACTTCCCGGCAATGAAGCAGATTTTCCTATGAACGATACATTTGATACGTTCGCTGAGCAAGCAACTTGTTTTCTAAATCTCGAAACAAACTATCAATCTTCCATCAGCCCGGTGGGGATAAGAATGGGAGACAGGCTTACCGGAAAGCCAATTCATGTGGATATCTCGGATGAGCCAATAAAAAAAGGAATCTGCACGAACAGAAATAAATTCATTTTAGGACCCTCTGGGAGTGGGAAATCTTTTTTTACCAATCACATGGTAAGATCATATTATGAGCAAGGGACGCATATCGTACTGGTGGATGTAGGGCACAGCTATAAAGGACTGTGCGATCTCGTAAAGGGTTACTACTTCACCTACGATGAAACGAATCCGATCAGGTTCAACCCATTCTACATCAGCGAGGGCGATGCACTTGACACAGAGAAAAAGGAAAGCATCAAAACATTGCTGCTTGCACTCTGGAAAAAAGATGATGAAACCTTTAACCGCTCGGAATATGTAGCGCTCTCTATTGCACTTAAACTTTACTATGAGCAACTAACCACCCACACCCAACTATTCCCATGCTTTGACTCATTCTATGAGTTCTTAAAAAATGAATTTGTCGAAATCCTGAAAGCCGATAAAGTCAAAGAGAAAGATTTTGACGTAGAAAATTTCTTATATGTTCTCAGACCGTATTACAAAGGCGGAGAATTCGACTACTTGCTAAACGCAACACAAAATCTCGACCTGCTCAAAGAGCGATTCATTGTCTTCGAACTCGACAACATTAAAGATCACCCCATCCTCTTTCCGGTCGTCACCATCATTATCATGGAAGTCTTCATTTCAAAGATGAGAAAACTCAAAGGCATCCGAAAAATGATCTTGATCGAAGAAGCCTGGAAAGCCATTGCCAAAGAAGGGATGGCCGAATACATCAAATACCTCTTTAAGACGGTTCGTAAGTTTTATGGAGAAGCGATTGTCGTAACACAAGAAGTAGAAGACATCATTAGCTCGCCCATTGTAAAGCAAGCGATCATCAATAATTCTGACTGCAAAATCTTATTAGACCAAAGTAAGTACCAGAACAAGTTTGACCTGATTCAGGAACTACTTGGGTTAACAGAAAAAGAAAAGGCACTCGTTCTCTCAATCAACAAAAGCAACGATCCCTCCAGAAAGTATAAGGAAGTTTTCATCAGCCTCGGAGGAATGCTTTCAAAGGTATATGCCACCGAAGTTTCTCTCGAAGAATACTTGGCTTATACCACGGAAGAATCTGAAAAAATGAAAGTGCAAGAGTATGCAAAAAAGTGGACAGGCGATATCCGAAAAGGAATAGCCGAGCTAGCCAACGATATGCGCTCTGGGAAATGTTAAATACAAATGAAATGAAAAACACAAAACAATTTATAGTTTGTATTCTCATAGGAGCATTTATACTTGCAGTAAGTCCCACACAACAAGCTCATGCTGTAATTCCAATTGCGCAAATAATAAAAGAGGCAATCAAGAAAGTAATTAGAGCGGTTGACTTAATGATTCAACGGATGCAGAATGAAACCATCTGGCTTCAGAATGCGCAAAAGGTGCTGGAGAACAAACTCTCCAAACTCAAGCTCTCGGAGATAGCACAGTGGACGGAAAAACAACGACAGCTATATAAAAAATACTACGATGAGTTATGGCAGGTACGCAAAGTCCTGGCAACCTATCATAGGGTATCTCTGATTATTCAACGCCAAAAGCAGCTGGTTGAGCAGTACAAATTCACCTGGCAAATGGTTAAACAAGACGGCCATTTTACAGCCTCCGAACTCGACTATATGTATGTGGTGTACACAGGTATTTTGAATGATAGCATGTATAACCTTGATCAGGTCTTGCTTGTGATCAACTCCTTTAAGACTCAAATGTCAGATGCCAAGCGGTTGGAAATAATCAACAAAGCAGGCGATGGCATCGACAAGAATTATCAGGATCTCCAACAGTTCAATAATCAGAATATCCAGCTAAGCCTAAACCGGGCAAAAAACCAACAAGAAATTATCACGCTTAAAAAATTATACGGACTCCCAATTCAATAAACGATGAAGAAAACTCAACTCATATTTTCAGTGGTACTCATTTTTAGTTGCACCTTTTCTCAGGCACAAACATTTAATGAGTGGTTCAAACAGAAGAAGACGCAGCAAAAATACCTCGTCCAACAAATCGCTGCGTTGAAAGTCTATCTCGGTAACCTAAAAAAAGGGTTTGACATCGCGCACAAAGGGCTGAACACAATCAGCAACATCAAAGACGGTAATTTCAATTTGCATCGCGACTTCTTTAGCGCCCTTAAAAATGTTAAACCGGCCATCAGCAATTCCGCAAAAGTGGCTGACATTATTGTGTTTCAAATTTATGTGATCCGCGACATGAAGAAGGTGTATACGTTCTGTGAGCGAAATGAAAATTTCACAGCCGAAGAAATCCGATACATAGCCAAGGTTCATACCAACATGCTACTGCTCTGTGATGCCTCCATCTCGGAACTCTTAATGATCATCCGTTCAAAGGAAACCGAAATGACAGATGATCAACGTCTACTTCGAATCGATAGAATCTATGATGACATGCAAGACAAGTATGCATTTGTACAAACATTTAGCAGTGATACCCGAGTACTTTCCTTGGAACGTGAGAAGGAGCGGCTCGAACTTGACCTTCTCAAGAAAAATTATCAGGTACTATAAACCAGTTGACGATGAAAAGAGTATTGACAATTATCATAACCATAAGCCTGCCTCTTTTTTTTAATTCGGTTAAGGCACAGTCACAGGAGGCACAACAACTTCTGCTGAACTGGGAGAAGCTTCAAGAATTGGAAAAAATCCTGGATAACATGTACGTAGGATATAAGATCCTCGACAAAGGCTATACAACCATTAAAAATATCTCGCAGGGCAATTACTCCATTCATCAGGTTTTCCTGGATGGGTTGATGATAGTAAATCCTTCCATTCGGAATTATAAACGGATCCCGTACATCATCGACTATCAAAAGTTACTTGTAAAGGAATATAAGAACGCATACAATCGATTTAAGAATGATCCCAACTTCAACCCCGAAGAACTCACCTACATCGCCAACGTGTATTCATTTCTGTTTCAGGCGAGCGTCCGAAATATCGATGACCTGATAATGATCATCACGGCAACCAAGTTGCGGATGAGCGATGACGAACGAATGCAAGCCATCGACAGAATATTTTATGACCTCGAAGGAAAGCTTTCTTTTCTCAGAGGCTTCAACAATACAACACAATTGCTAGCCATTCAACGCGCACGATCCGCGAACGATGTAAGAACCATGCGAAGCCTTTACGGTCTAAACTGAAAATTAATGACCATGAAAATATTTAATAGAATCCTCAAACCTACGTTGTTTCTCTTAGCATTTTTTTTGCCAGAAGTTTTACACGGACAAACGTTTACCGGTGAAATCCACAGCCTGCAAAGTGTATTGGATCAGTTGTATTATGAAATGCTGCCACTGTGCAGTAAACTGATCGGGGTGGGGCGAGGGCTGGCTGGCTTTGCAGCACTGTGGTATATTTCTTCCCGGGTCTGGCGTCATCTTGCAAATGCAGAACCCATTGATTTTTATCCCTTACTCAGACCCTTTGCATTAGGTCTTTGTATCATCCTGTTTCCCTACGTGCTCGCGCTCATCAATGGAGTACTTAAGCCAACGGTAACGGGAACGGCAGCAATGGTTACTGGTTCGAATAATGCCATTGCATATTTATTAAAATTAAAAGAAGAGGCCATTAAGAAAACACCCACCTGGCAAATGTATGAAGGGGTGGATGGAGGTGGTGACCGCGATAAATGGTATCGTTACACACATCCGGATGGAACAGCAGAAGGAACACTCGATGGACTCGGCAATGACATCAAGTTCGCGATGGCAAAAGCATCCTACAATTTTCGCAATTCAGTAAAACAGTGGATGTCAGAAATACTTCATATCCTGTATGAAGCCGCTTCACTCTGTATCAACACAATCCGAACATTCTATCTCATCGTGCTTTCTATACTGGGCCCCATCGTCTTTGGAATTGCAGTATTCGATGGACTGCAACATACACTTAGCGTTTGGATAGCCCGCTATATCAACGTATTTCTATGGCTCCCAGTAGCAAACATTTTTGGTAGCATCATCGCCAAGGTACAAGAGAATATGCTTCGCATCGACATTCAGCAAATCGTAAAATATGGCGACACATTCTTCAGTGCCAACGACACTGCCTACTTAATTTTTCTAGTCATGGGCATCGTAGGATACTTCACAGTACCGAGCGTGGCTAATTACATCGTCCATGCCGGAGGGGGTAATACTCTATTATATAAAACCTCCAATCTTTTTACAGGCGGTTCACGAGCAGTCGCCAGCACGGTACTCGCTGGATCAGGGGCAGTCGCAAACTCATTCAGTCAATCTTCAAAAGTAAGTTCATCCAACGCCACAACACCTAATAACACTGACTCAGGTGGGTCAGGCTCAAATTATATGCACGACAAACTATCTGGCAAAACTTAGAGATGCTTTTTACTTTTCACTTTCTACTATGGACTATCGACTAACGAACTATCGGGTAAACCATGTTCCAGCAATTAAAAAATATTGACTCCAGCGTTAAACACATCAAACTTTTCTCCTTGGTGTTAATTCTTGCCTGTGTCGTAATCTGCGGCTATACGCTATACAAAAGTTTTCAGATGGTAACTCATGTGCAAGAACGCATTTACATTCTGGCTAATGGAAAGGCCCTCGAAGCATGGTCTGCGGAACGAAAAGATAACATTCCGGTGGAAGCTCGCGACCATGTGAAAATGTTTCACCATTATTTTTTTTCTCTCGATCCAGATAACAAAGTGATTGACGCGAACATCATGAAAGCACTGTATCTGGCCGATGCCTCAGCAAAGCGTCAATATGATAACCTGAAAGAAAATCGGTACTACTCGAATATCATTTCAGGAAACATCAGCCAGGAGTTTGCGGCAGACAGCATTGAGATTGATGTAAGCACATATCCCTTCTACTTTAAATGTTATGCAAAGCAAAAATTAGTGCGCACTACTTCCATTGTCACCCGAAGCCTGATTACCGAAGGCTTCCTAAGAAGTGTTTCACGATCCGATAATAATCCACATGGTTTCCTCATCGAGAAATGGAACACATTAGAAAACAAAGACCTCAAAACTGAAAACCGATAACGATGACCTTTAGACTGAAAACTAAACGATCGCGACAAGGACTGCCACCAATAGGCAAGGCATACCTCAAGAAAAAAATAGGCCGATGGAATGAATGGTTCAATGCGTATTCGATAAAAAATAAGCGAGCAATCCTCATTGTATTCGGAATTTCTATGGCATGTGTATGTCTGTCTCTCATTATGCAGGCAATCATAAATGATTCCGCTCATCCCATTCAAATTGATTCCATCACATTCCCTAATGACATTCATATGAAGCCAGAAGCAGAAACATTAACCCCCATCGGAAAAATGAAAGGGGAGATCGATGGCAAATTTGAAGCCTTCTATCTCGCCATGGATAAGGAAGGTCAACTTTATAAAAACCACAATCCTCCCTATGCAGAAGATTCCTTAGATAAGACAGCGGGTTGGGAGCTCATTACAAGAGAACAATTAAAAGATTTTGAAAAACAACTTCATTTTATACCCACCCGAACAAAAGGACTAAAACGATAGCTAAGAAATTATTCCACTAACAAAACAAAAACAGTATGAAACATTCACAAAAATTCTTAGAGAAAAGGAAGTTCGTTATGGCTTTGCCAGTACTGGTATTGCCATTTCTAACCATGATTTTTTGGGCGCTAGGAGGAGGAAAAGGCACACCTGTTCAAGCCATGATAATTGAATCGCCAGGGTTGAACCTCGAACTCCCCAGCGCCCATTTTAACGAAGAAGAAGTAGATAAACTCTCTCTTTACGAAAAGGCTGAGCGTGAACTCCGAAAATTTCAGGAGGAACAAGAAAGTGATCCGTACTTCAATCTGGCTGCGCTTGAAGCAAACGACCTGCAGCAGGTTCAGGAACGACCCACCAACCAAAATTCAAGCACAGGTTCTGGACATGCTAAGAATTACAGCCCACAGAGACAACCAATTGTAGACCCCAATGAAGCAATGGTCAATCAAAAATTGGAACAACTCTATCGCGAATTGAATAAGACACCAGAACGCGTTGAGTCAAACACTAGTCAATACGAAAGCACAAATTCCTCTGATCCCCAATTTTCCTCTGACGTAAAAGAATTGGAGAAAATGATGGAGATGATGAACAGGGGCAGTGAACCTGATCCCGAGATGCAACAACTGGAATCCATGCTCGAAAAAATACTGGACATCCAACATCCTGATCGGGTGCGAACAAAAATCAACGCACAAAATGAACAACAAAAAAAGCCAACCTTTTCAGTAACAGCGCCAACAGACAACACGGTCTCACTTCTCCATTCAACGAATCAAGCCGATCAAAATTCATTTTATGGATTGGATGATGTGAGTGAAAGCCAGATAATCGCGAATACGATTGAAGCAGTCATTCATGATACGCAAGATCTCGTGAATGGATCCGCCGTGAAGATGCGATTACTCAACGATGTTTACATCAATGACAAGTTGATTCCAAAAGATCAATTCATGTATGGCGCATGTTCCATCAAGGGTGAACGACTAACCATTGATATAAAATCTGTGCGAACCGGAAATGCAATTTTACCTGTTTCGCTGATAGTATATGATCTGGACGGACTCGAAGGAATTTATATACCCGGTGCAATCGCACGTGATGTAGCTAAACAGTCTTCAGAAGAAGCATTGCAAGGCATTCAGTTTATGTCTCTTGATCCATCCCTCGGTGCTCAGGCGGCAGGCGCAGGTATTGAAGCTGCGAAGGGACTCTTTAGTAAGAAGGCTAAGTTAATAAAAGTAACCGTGAAAGCTGGCTACCAAATTTTGCTGAAGGACACAAACCCATCAACTAATAAAGACTTTTAAGAATGTGTGAGTAGCTGATGCTGCCAGGCCACTCATAAATTGAATGGCAGCTTGAGGTCCGGAACTCAATGCGCATCTGGATGAAGCAAGTAAATAATTTCTTACAAACAGATGAGATGCCCCGAATAGGGAGAACCTGATTTTTATTTTTTAATAACTAAACATGATAACAATGTTGCTATTTCTTGGAGCACTCATTTCACATGCATGGCCGGTAATATTAATCCTGCTGTTGCTTTAACATAAAGAAAGGGACGGGCAAACCGTCCCTCTTTCAACGTATTCAATTTTTGAAATCATTTATTAACAATAAACTATGACTTATTTAATGAAACATGATGGTGTAAGGTTGCTACTAGGATTTATTCTGGTGCTGCACCTGACTCAAGCAAGCGCTCAACAGGTAACCGATTCAAAAAACATCGAAGTGACCTTTAACAAAACCTCTACTATCATATTCCCTACTGCCATCACAGCGGTGGATCGTGGAAGTAAAGATATACTGGCACAAAAAGCGAAAGGTGCAGGAAATGTCCTTCAACTAAAGGCGGCACGAGAGAACTTTCAGGAAACTAACCTGACGGTAATCACCGGAGATGGGAGGATACACCAATTCACAATAAATTATTGCAAGGAACCAGTCAGCCTGGTTGTAGAAACTGACGGACGACAAGCTGATTCTTCTCCACCGGTAGTACTCTTTGAAACTGCTATGACAGAGTCTGAGTTGGAAGGGTATTCGGAGAACGTGGTACATACCAAAAGAAACATTCGATTTATTAGGGAGGATAAACACAAGATTAGTCTCGCATTGATGGGAATTTATATCCAACACAACGTGATCTTTTATCACCTCCAAATTGAAAATAAATCAAACATCGGGTATGATGTAGAGTTCTTGCGCTTTTATATCAAGGATAAATCAAACGCAAGGCGTACTGCATCACAAGAAGTGAATGTAATTCCATCCTTTACATATGGCGATGATAAAACGATCCCTGGAAAATCAACCATCAATGTGGTGTATGCGTTGGAGAAGTTCACAATTCCGGATGCCAAAAATCTCGTCATTGAAATGTTTGAGAAAAAAGGTGGACGGCATCTGAATCTTTCAATCAAAAACAAAACTATTGTGAACGCACGTTTGCTTCCTGCGAAAGTGGAGTGAGTGTACATACTGTATAAATTAACATTTAAACGAATTATCAACTATGAATATCAAGAATTTAGAGTTTCTGAAAAACGGCCTCAAATACATGGGCTTTGGAGAAAAGTTGAATGCAAATCTGGAAGAAAGCATCAAGGAAAAACCAAATGAATTTCAACTTGCTATGCAAGGCGAGTTCAAAAAGGAAGGTGGCACAGAAGTAGTGGATTACAAGCTGGATTTTAAAAAATCGGGTCAATCCGACATGTACTTCTTCAACCGTTATGAAGCCACGTTGAAAAATGATGATCCATCAAAAGAGAAGTCACAAACCTTTTACATTACAAAGAACACGGGCATCACCGCCAAGGAAGCTTTTAATTTGTTGGAAGGTCGTTCCGTAAACAAAGACCTGACGAATAAAGAAGGACAAGAGTTCAACGCGTGGTTGAAATTGGATTTTACCGAAAGGGATAAGAATGACAATTTTAAGGTAAAGCAATTCAGTGCTGGGTATGGATACGAACTTGACAAAGTCTTGGATAAGTTTCCAATCAAAGAACTGGCAGACGTTGAGTTGAAGGAGAAAATCATGAAATCATTGGCTAAAGGAAATACGGTAGCCGTTACGTTTCAAAAAGAAGGAAAGGAAGATAAAATGTTTATTGAGGCGAACCCCCAATTTAAAACCCTTACCGTGTATGATGGTTCTATGAAAAAAATGTTTCAAGAAAATGAAAAGAAAGAGACAAAAGAAGAGCCGGGCAAGTCGCACGAAAAAAAACAGTCAGTAAACATAGAAACTGACGAAGAAGACCTCACTCAAAAAAAAAGAACTAAAAGAAAAGGAGTTGGGGTTTGAAGACTCTTTTAAGAGACTGTTTAAATTAACAGTCTCTTTTTTCAATGTGTTGTAAGGCATAGTGACACCAAACTATACGGATTACCCGGTCGATCGACTCTTGGTCAACGATTTGACCATGATGTAGTCAATAGCCGCTGCTTAGGAGTGAACCTATTGAGGCCGTTCAATTCCGTATTTCTGAAAGATAAGTTTAAGCTCATACTGAAATAATGGGTGCACTTCCCTTGAACCTAAATTTCCGGTTTCAAGTATTTCCTTAATTAGCGAGGAATAATGAACGAGGTCCAGAGAGGATTTCAGTATTTCATGGAGCTCTCTTTTTAAGAATTTCAGTTTGAGTGGACTAACCGCAAGGGTATTATAATGCACTTCCAGAAAAGACAGAAGATAATCATCACTTTTTAACAACTCATTTATGGTGGTGTCTCTAATTGATCGTAGTGTATCAATAACAAACTCCGAAGATATTTTTGAAGCTTGTTGGGATTGAATATTTTTTTCCATTAGTAGCTGTCGATAATCAAGTAAAATAGAATAATCCGGCCATTATTTTGATTTTAAAAGGCTAATCGGGAATCAAATTACAAAGTAAAAGTATGTATAAACGGATTCAATTTTGTGTCCAACGTTTTTTTTTGAGTTTAGGAAATTATTTTTTTATTGATGGTTTTGGCTTGCAGAAGGTGCGTGCAATAACTAGAATTAGAAGGTAGAAGCAATTTATGGAATCAGTATTTTGATAGAATAAAAGATACTACTAATAGGATAGAGTAAGAATAAACCGAGCCCCTTCAAGTTCTAGAGAATTCGCGACCATAATCCCCCCGTTTATACGCTCCAGACATGTGCGGGCAATATAAAGACCTAATCCAATTCCTGTAGATTTTTCATGTCCTCTTTTAAACATGGCAAAAAGGTCTTTCCGAGTCGGGGGGTCAATACCTTCTCCATTGTCTTCAATACTCAACTTGATTTGTTGTTCTACTTTTTCGGCAACAACAAGAACCTTTAATGGCCTGCTATTTTCCAGACTACAATATTGAGTACAGTTTTTAAATATCTCTTTTAGCGCGGTTTGAAGTAAAGCTTTATCAGTTTGGATTTCTATAATCGGATGAATGTCAATTGAAGTTTTACAAATCGGAACATTGGCCTGCTCCATTGATTCGATAATACAATTGTGTAAATTAACTTGGTTAAGGGTAAGGGGTGTTGTCTTAATTTCATGCACCAACTTAATGGTTTTTATTATTCTCTCAAGCTTTGTAATGGTTTCACCCAATAGTTTTAAATATTGTTTTCCCATTTCGTCTTTAAGTTCACGACAAGCTAAACTCTGAAGACCTTTTAAAGTAGCAATTGGAGCCTGAACATCATGAGATGAGTGATAAAGAAAATTTGAAAGCTCTAAGTTGGTAGCGTTTAGCTCGGCAGTTCGTTCCTTGACCCGTTTATCCAACTCATTTTTTTGATTTTCTATTAACTCATTCTTTGATTCAATTTCTTCCTTTTGAGTTATTAAAATAATTCTATGGGCTGCTTGCTGCGCTAAGGTATTGGAGATGTAATTATAAAGTAAGAATCCAAAAGGAATGACGATGAGAAATGAAATCATTAAATTTTGGAGGAGGGTAATCTTTGCCCGCTTCGAGAATAATTCAAAATTCTCATCCGCCTCAAGTAAAGCAACGACTTCACCTTTACTATTTTTTATTGGTGAAAAGGCTGATAGCCACTTTCCATTTTCGTCTTCATAGCTATCTAATATTCCACCCGTTTCTATATTAGCGAGGAGCTCTTTCGGATAATTTTTGTAGGAGTGTCTAAAATACGGAGTTTCAGAAGACGTACTTATGAAATGAAACGTGCTATCGGGAGTGAAAAATACAATTGTATAGAGGGGTGTTGATAAATGATTCACCGCGCTGATCATCGCGAGCATCGATTGAATTTTAGCATAGGAGGAGTCTTGAGTGGTCTTTATGATAGCATCCTTTCGCTCGTATCTTTTCGATAATTTTTCATGTGCGTCCCCATCTATTAGAAGTGCGGCAGTATTGGAGATTGCCATGAGTTTATGCAGAACTTCGTCCTTTGACTTTTTAAGAATAGAGTAGTAATTGTTAACTGTAAAATAGACCACTAAAAAAATAATCCCAAAAGACACCAACATCAAAAGCCGGGTATTTACTTTTTTAAATTGCTCTTGTTGATTCCGATCGGCTAGACTCATATTCTAAAAACGATTGACAGACCTTGTGTACTTTTCATTTGATACGAAATAAGTCAAGATGCCTAACGAAAGACATTTTCGTTACCTACAATTCACTGGCAACACCATCTACCGGTGTGTGATGGAGTCTCGACACCTAATACATATACCTAAATCTTAATCCTATTTGATTTCATAGAATACCCCAATGGAAAAAGTTGGCGCGCTGTATAGATTTTTTCGATCAAAGATCAAATCTGAATAGCCCCAAGTTTGTGCAGATAAACTCCAACCCTTAATAAATTCATAGGCAGCCCCAAAACCAAATGCTGTAAATTCGGTTCCCTCACCCCGGATAAAATCTGTAACTCCAGTTGCTTCGCCCACGGAGGTTTGTGCACTCAATGTAGCGTTAAACCAAACCGTGTCAAATAGTTTGTACCCCGCTTCAATATTGAATTTTACCTGATCCCTAAATGAAAACGCTTTATATTTTGTTCTATAATTGTATTGCGAGGATAAGGATAAATAAGCCGGGATCGGATAAAATGATGCTGATCCTGCAAGGGTTGTCCAAATATTAAACTCACCGTCACCGGTAGGCAAGTTTATCTGATCAAAATTATTTTCTTTGCTTTGAGCATAATTATTTTTTGAACCCGTTGGGAACTCAGGAGCTACCGACAGAGTAATTGGAATATTTTTTTTAAACAAGGCATACTTTACCTCGACTTTTAGGTCACCAATGCCTGCCACACGATTCGTGTTTTCAAAACTATTTAGTTTTAATAGAGGAAAATGTACGATGGTGGTAAGCCGATCGGTAATTCCATATTCACTATATAATGTTAACGCTTGCTGCCGAAACTTATTCGTCTTTAATTTTTCACCGTCAGGTGTAAAGTAATTATCGGAGGTGAATAGGTTTACTGCGGTCTTAATAAAATAAGTGTTCTTCTTTCGTGTCCAACCGCTTTGTGCATGTACAGTGATTGATAGAGCCAACCCAACTAGAAAAGGAGCTATAAATTTCATATGTATGGTATTTAAAGGAAGCCCCGCCAAATGAAGTAGCAGGGCTTAACCAACTTCACTAACCAATTAATTTAAAGGCGCATATCCAAATGGTACGCTTGCAGTGCCGCACCATAAAATAACATGCGTGAACTTGGAAGCAACCGCAGGATCAAGCTTGAAAAATGTTTCGCCCGCTTTTAAGGTTGGCCCGACTAATCGCAAATTGCCTTTTGAATTCCCTGGATCAGGTACAAACTCCATAGAAGTAGAGAAATAAACACTTACTGTTCCAGTACCAAACTCCGTTGTAAAATTTTCGCTAAAGCGCAGAAACTGGACTCCCTTTGAATCGGTACCTAATTGCGCCATACCCGCTGTTGAAGTTGAGCTTTGCGCTACGAACGATCCGGATTTAGAAGCCGTAAATGCTCCATCCGGTTTTGAAGAGTCGATGGTAATGGTTTGTGCATCCTCGCTGCATGACGCTAGTCCAAATGCTAGCAGTGCAAATACATAAATTAATTTTTTCATAATTAGTTGATTTTGGTGTGGATCAAAAATGATAATCAACTATCACAGAAGTTTCACGTAACTGTACTATTTGTATTCTACGTAGTTATGTGCATTGGTAATCGGAAGGAAAAAGCGGTCAAGCCAAAGCGCCTGCTAATTACTTGAATATCGGTTTGATGGATCTGCAAAATATTTTTCACGATCGCCAGGCCAAGACCGGTACTTTCTGCGGGAGTTTCGTTGGGAACCCGATAGTATCGATCGAATATCTTTGAGACACTTTCTTGAGGAATACCTTCGCCTGAGTTTTCAATCTTTACTTCCAGTTGATCATTAAACTCCGTTAAGTAAATAGTTATCTTACCATTATCAGGCGTAAATTTTAAAGCATTGTCCATCAAATTCTGAAGAACTCTTTCAATCATGGCCACATCTGCGTATACCATCGGGAACTGTGAACCAATCTTACTTTCTATTTCAATACTTTTAGCATGAGCTAATAGTGTGTACTTTTGAGCAACCTCCAATAGAAGTTCTGCCATAAAAAAGACCTCGCGTTTAGGTTGAACTTGCCGTGCCTCCAGCTTTGAAAGTTCAAATAAATCAGCAACTAATCTTTTAAGTCGCTCTGTACTTTTCAAGATTAATTTCATGTACTCTTCTTTTTGCGGCGCATCTAAAGAATCGTCCTTAATAATCATTGTTTCAATGTACCCTTGAATAATTGCAATGGGCGTCCGGATATCATGAGATACATTGGCAATCAGTTCGCGTCTGAGTGTGTCGACTTGCTTCAGATCCTCCATATTACGGAGAAGGGTGGCCGCCATTGAATTGAAGGTATCCGCTACCAGACTTAATTCGGTGGTTGACTGTGGTGGGATGCGCGCATGAAGATCTCCGCGCTCAAATCGATTTACAACTAATGTTGCTTCACGCAGACCTTTCATTAGCTTCCAAAACACAAAGAGGCCAAGCAAGAACGCAACCATGAGTGTCACCAAAAAATACCCTATACCCATTTTCAGCAGGTAGCTTTCGCGAATTGTTTCCGTTATGGTGTCCACCTTCTCGCTTGCGAGCACCATATACACATACCCTTGAAGGTTATGAGCCTCGTCATAAACAGCTGTGGCTGAAAAGATCTTTTGAAGACCCGGATTCTTGGGATCATCACCATACACGAGTTGTTGACCTCCTGTTTTAAGAAATTCTTTGATAGGCTTAAGCGAAACTTGCTCCAGCTTGACCTTTTCTTTTAATACCACAAATGACAATATCTTTCCAATAGAATCAAGAAGATACACCTCTAATCCCGGGTTCACAGCCATCATCGAATGCATAATTTTTCCAATTGCATCTTCCTGTACCTTTCCATTTATAAATGGGTTTACCTCCAGTAGCATATGTTCGGCAACAGGCGCGTTAATCTTTTGGGTTGTTTCATCATAATACCTTTTTGAAGTAACTACATCAATGATCAGATAGGCTATTCCCAACAGAAAAAGAGTAACAAAAAAGAAAGCTGCAATGCGCAGATACAAACTTTTGTACCACAGATGGGGCCGTTGGTTAGGTTCCATGATGCTTCTTATTAATTGGTAGCTCATCATTAAAGCGATACCCGGTGCCCCAGGTGGTGAGAATGAAAATAGGTTTATTTACATCAGGCTCAAGCTTATCTCGCAGCCTGTTTACGTGCGAGTTTACTGTATGCTCATAGCCCGAAAACTCATAGCCCCAGACCAAATCCAGTAGTTCTTCGCGGCTATAACTTCGCCCGGGATTGGATGCTAGCAATAACAGCAATGAATACTCTTTAGGGGTTAAATCCAATCGCTGGTCATTCAACATGACTTTTCTTTTAGTGCGATCAAGGGATAAACCATTGCACTCAATAATACTTTCATTGCTTGCAGTTTCAGTAGAAATTTTTGCGCGTCTTAAAATCGCCTTAACCCGAGCGATAAACTCACGGATGCTGAAGGGTTTTGTTAAATAATCATCGGCTCCACTTTCCAGGCCAATCACCTTATCGATTTCTTCTGATTTAGCCGTAGCATAAGAATAGGCGTATAAATATCAGAAGCCCGAAGGCGACCACATATTTCTATACCATCCATGGTCGGCAGCATAATGTCCAGAACAACTAAATCGAATGTGTTGTTCTTCGCCTTCTGAAAACCCAGCTTGCCATTGTGTTCCACCTCCACCTCGCAACCTAAATCGCGCAAGTGAATAAGCAACAACTGCACAATGTCTGTATCATCCTCTATAAGTAAAACTTTATTCATGTCCTGAAGTAGTTACTAAAGTGAATAAAAAGTATCACAAAGAAATCACGGATCTAATGATAACCGAGTAAAATTCGGGAGTTGTGTCAGGTTAAAGACATAATATCAGATTAGAATCACATGAATCAATTTTTTTTGACAGCTTGCCTCGTCAAATGCATCATACAATGAAAAAATTATCGCTAATAGCAGCTTTAATAGGTTTTTCCACAATAGCATATTGCACTGAGTTGGAATCATTTTTCAACGAAACGGATATTTTTTTTAAGAAATATGTCTCTAATAGCAGAGTTGACTACATCGCGATAAAGAAGGCCAGCAGCGAGATGGAAATTCTAGTCAAGTCTATTGGTATGATAAATTTGGAGGAAGCGAGTACTCTATCCAAAAAAGCTTTTTATGTCAATGCATACAATCTACTTGTAATATATGGCGTCATAAAAAATTACCCAATTAAATCCCCATTAGATGTTCCCGGATTTTTTGATAAGGCAACTTACCGGGTGGCTGGAGAAGAGTTGACCCTCAATAAATTGGAAACTGAAAAACTATTACGCACTTATATGGACAGTCGCTTTCACTTTGTATTGGTTTGCGCAGCAAAGGGGTGTCCTTCGTTGGCGAATTTTGCCTATACATCCGATACCATCGAGCAACAACTTACTAAGCGCACCCAATTGGCTATAAATGATTCTGATTGGTTGAAAATTAATTCTTCCAAAAAAATAGTAGGACTTTCCAAAATATTTGAATGGTATTCTTCTGACTTTAAATCAGTAGGAAAGTCTCAAATTGACTGGATAAACCAATATCGGAATGAGAGAATTCCAAATTCATATAAAATTGAATTCTACGAATATGATTGGTCACTCAATGAAAAATAAACCTCCTTACTTGAATACGAGTTGATAGGAGTTCCAATAAAGTATTGGAAGAAGAATATCTCAAGAAAAAAATACGGATAGATTTAGTAAAAAATAAACAGACCAAGATTATGAATAAGATTATCACGCTAACATGCCTTTTTGTATTAGTTTTGCCGCTGAGCATACTTGCTCAGCAAAGTGAAGTATTTTCTAATAAGGACGGAGCAATAAAAGGGTTCGACCCTGTTGCCTTCTTCGTGGAGAGCAAAGCGGTCCTTGGCGTAAAGGAATTTGCGTACGACTGGAAAAATGCCACATGGCACTTTGCCACTAAGAAGAATAAAGATTTATTCGTTGCCAATCCTGAAAAGTATGCACCTCAGTATGGAGGATATTGCGCATATGGTATTGCGGATGGACACAAGGCACCAACTGAGACGAACACCTGGACTGTTGTTGATAATAAACTCTACTTCAATTACAACCTGCAAGTAAAGAAGGAATGGAGCAAAGACCAGCTAAACCTGATTAAGAAAGCTGATGAACTATGGCCTACCGTAAAGAAGGATTAGGTGTTCGTGGTCGAGTAAGTAGATGGTTGTTTGACCCTCGCCATGAAGAATGGACGCATGCTGAAGAGAGTTATGTTATCGACCATGCTGAGCCTGGTAGTGCAATTTAAATTTATAAGAGTTTGTTGTGACTCGCATCAATCACATGCTAATGCGATGTTATGAGAAACAATTAATTGAGATGTCAAAAATGACTTACTTTTCGTAAAGTGAAGATCATTTCATCGGCAAGCCAAAGGTAGGGCTGTTGCAAAAACGTGTCAAGGGCACAGCACGTGTCGATTATTTTTTTATTCTTTAATAAAGGAATCTCCACCCTTGACACGTTTTTGCAACAGACTCAATGGGCGGCTTGTCTTTAAGAAATGGTGGCGAATATTTTACTCTTTAATTTTTTTCTTGGTTCACTGCACAATCAAGCGCTTTAAACCTGTTGGTGGATGACCGTCAACCTCAATTTAATTTTAATGCTTGCGCTGTTTTTCTGGAATCCTTTAGAGATACGATTCATCAACTATAACGTGGGCATGATGGATTTGTTAAGATGATTTTCATCAATTCAAGTGTGTTTTCAAGATACACTTAATGATGCCAACTCAAGCCGCAATTGTTTTCGAGCGTCTGAGATTGATATCCTATTTACATCACAAAAATTAGAAATCCCTTTTTGTCGACAGATTATTTCATTAACCAAAGGCGTGTTCTCAAAACGTTCTAGACTACAATTGTTATTTAGTTGCACAAAGTAATTTTTACGTGCAGTTGCAAGCAAACCTTTAATTAGCTTAATACCCCAGGAAGGCGAATTGTTGAATACCAGATTTTTAGCGTATATCTTTTTAAAAGTGCCAATAAGGATTACTTCGGCCTCCTTTGGCGAAGGTGAGATTTCAAGGGCTATGCTGTAAAGCATGGCACCATATTTATCATATAGGTGTTCCAATGTTAATTTTGCGCTAATCATTACTGTTATTATTAACAGTTAAATTGGAAAAGAGTTAAAAGTTTAATCCTATTTTGATCAAATAAATTCAAAATCACCGAAAAGATATTTTAGAAACATCTTACCAAGAATTTTCCCTAAAAAGGAGTTCGTCAAAATAGTGTTTAAATGTAGTTCTGTTTAAAAATATTGTCCGATGCCAACTACCAAGCCTGCATTTTTATTGTAATCGTATCCGAAGTCAATTCTAAGCATAGTGTCAAAGGCCCGTTTGTAAATGAACCGAAAACCAACACCCGAAAAGGCACGCATATTTTCCGTTTTTGTAAAATCATTAAAACTTCCTCCCGGCTTTCGCCACGAACCGAAATCAAAAAATCCTACTCCCTGAGCTGCGAACATTTTCGCATCAAAAAGTGCGTACCGGAACTCTGTGTTGAATACAATTGAACCTGTTCCGCGATCAACGCGATTGCCCACTCCACGAATATTTAAGTAACTGTCCAGTACAAAAGGCGCAAATGGATTATCATCGTTGGTGGCAATTCCCGTACGTAGGCGATTTGCCCAATTGAAACGCTTCCCAACCAGCTTAAAGAATCTAAAATCATTGAATACAGTAACAAAATTCTCGACTTCATCAAGTGAGTGAATAAATTCAACATTGAATTGATTGTATATGCCTTCCACATTAAAGGCTTTGTAATCGAGATGGTTGCTTTTGAAGATAAATTTGGACAGGATCTTGTTCCCTTGCACGATTTCATTTAGTTCATTGTCTTGAGGCTGCTTTGGTTCAAATCGTTCGTTAAAAATACCAACCCCTAAGTCTAATGTTTCCCGAAAGGTCAAAAAATGAACAGCACTTGCGTACCCGGTATAGTTTGTATAATCATAGTTTGATACTCCACCCATCGAATTTAATGGTTCAATGGTGGCCCATTTAATCAAAGAAGCGGTTGCACCCCATTTTGAGCTACCTATGCGATCTGCAGCATAGTTCAGGTAAATTGAATGCCGGTCATAATATTGATAATATGCAAATAATCTATCACCACGTCCGCTGAAATTTAAACTCTGCAGACCAGCCTTAAACCAAAAAGTGTCAACCGTTTTGCCAAGTGCAAAAACCGGAAGCGTATTAATCATTTCGCGGCAAACGAAGACTATTTTTACATGGCTACTGTCACCAGTAATTCGTACCTCAACCTCAGCTAGTAACGTCAGGTTAAGGAGTTGCTGCCTGTCTTTGGCAAGCTGGACAGAATCATATGGAACACCTTCATCTACAGTGACATATTGTCGCAGAAACGAAATCTTGGTTTTAGTAAGTCCGGTAAACTCTACAGCGGTTATTTTTTGCTGTGCGGAGAGCCGGGTAAACAATGCAACAAGAATAACTTGGAATAACATGGAAATGCCATATTTTCCCATGTTATTTTTCTTTAGCAGTCTTTACATCCAGCATCACAATTACTTCATCCGAAAGACTAAAACTATTTCCACCGACCCTAAAATCTCTTCGATCGATTTTGAATTCGCCTTTTAATTGCAAGCCAAGACTATTTGTTGAATAGCTAAATGGAAATGAGATTTCTTTTGTCGTTTTCTTGATGGTCAATTTGCCCGTGATAATTGCTTCATTTGGCTTATCAGAGGATATTACTTTGGTAGATACGAATTGGATCCGGGGGAAGTCTGTCACATCAAAATAATCAGATTTGCGTAAGTGATTGTCTCGCATGTCAATACCTGTATCAATTGTGGATGCATTAATAGTGACATCGAATCTGCTGTTTGGAAGATTCGACACGTCAAAATCAATGATCCCTTTGAGACCTCCAAAAGACCCTTCTACAGATGATCCAAAATTTTTTATTTTAAATCGTATGGAAGATATGTTATCAACGGGGGTGTATCGTTGCGCAATGGCAATCGAACAGAAAGAAACGAACAAAAAACTATAGATAAACCGCATTCTACATGGTTTCCGATTTGCCAAACAGCACTGAGAATTGCTGACACCATATCAAAACAAACTTGAACTGATCTACATCGGTTCCATCGGGTATGGCATACATTTGCTTACCGCTGGTTGACTTTAACTTTCCCAAATTAACAAAAGAGGTGGCATCGGCTGTTGTGCTGAGATATACTTTTAGGTCGGGGCCATTGCTAGATGAAAAACTATTTAGTAAAAGTATTTTTTTCCCAGTGTCATCATAGATCTTCGCCACACCACTTACATTGTAACTTCCGCTTCCCATCCACACCCCTTCTCGAAGTAAAGTGGCCTTTGCCTCGTCAAAGTCGTCTGTGATAGGCGTTGTTGGTGTTGCGTCCTCGGGCTCGCAAGCTATTACGAATCCAAGCAAGAATACAAAAAATATATTTTTCATGACTCAAAATTGTTTGGTAATCCCAAGACTAAATAAACTGGCTTGTTACGAAATCTATCATTTGCTTTAGGCAATTGCTGTACCTTCGTATCAGTTTTATATTCTGTGAACAAATACTGATAAGCAACCTTTACTGCTAATTTTTCTTTGAAGAAATAGCGAATATAGAATTCTGAATTCAAACTCCCGTGATCATTATTTCCAACCAATAAAATGTTGAATGAAGTGGGCTTTGCCGTAGCAGCTTGTCCCACACTTCCATTGATGTAAAATCCTGTCTGCTTGCCTCCAAACGAAAAACCAAGGGCATCTATGTTGAATCCTAAGCCGAATTTTGGTGACATGCGGTAGCCCAGGTTGATAGCAATGTTTAATACATTCACCTGTGGATATTGCAATAAAAGTGAATCAGAATTACTTTCATCATCAGCAAAGTCAGCAGGAGCTGAGGAATAATATTGAGGTTCCAAAGTAACTTGTCAAGCGACCTCCTATGCCTACTTCAATCTTTTTCGATTTCCCAAACTTCCAGAGGTGAAAAAAATCAAGTGAAACGCTTCCTTGAGGGCTTCCGATGGCTTTTGTAAAGTCACCATAATTGATAGCCCTTGAATCCTGTGCGAGTGTGGAAAAAGAACTTAGACAAAACAGGAGAAAAATTGATATTCTCATTTTTAATCTTGATTTATGCTAATTAGAAGAGCTAATTTCATAAAAAAGCTCATCACAATTTGTCTCAGATTTGACAATCCTGATCAATTTGGCGGAATACCCCCAACCAGCTATTGGCCTGTTTTCAGATTGGCAGTTTACACGCAGCGGTTCGATGTGAAATCGTTTTGTGGCCTTCCCAACTGGGCCATTTCGGTTTGGGCAGGGTTAATTATTAGTATGGATACCTCTGGTTGCGACAATATTTCATCGCAGTGATTCATTCTTACGAGCTGTAATCTGGACAATCAAGCAACACATACTTTTCTACATTTTTTATCCTCACTGAACCAATAGCATTGCCCTTTTTTTGACTAATCATCGGTACAAATGTAGGCTTATGCCTGGAATACGCTTGCAAGGAACTACGGCATAAACGGTTTCCCCCTTCCAGTCGTGCCTCCTTTCCGGATCCCCCATTTATTCCGTTCCTCCTTGCGCCAATTCCTTCATAAACCTGTGGCAGCACCATAATTAAACCAAATGATTATGGAAAACACAAATCAAAACAAACTGTATCAGGTAGCAGAAATTCAGCTAACCTACAAATCAAATGTAAAGCCCTCATTACGCCCAAAGATTAATACATCACGAGACGCTTACAATATCTTACTTGAAAATTGGGATGACTCCAAAATTGAATTCATAGAACAATTCAAAGTCATACTATTGAACCGGGCTAATAAAGTTCTCGGAATAGTAGAGATTTCAACAGGCGGAGTAAGAGGAACAGTAGCGGATCCAAAAGTAATTTTAGGCGCTGCCCTTAAAGCAGCAGCGAGTGGATTTATTATGGCTCATAATCATCCTTCAGGAAATCTTACTCCAAGCCAAACCGATACTGATTTAACACGGAAGTTGAAAGAAGGAGGGGGGTTTTTAGAAATCCAGTTACTCGATCACGTCATTGTTACCACAGAAGGATACTATTCTTTCGCAGATGAAGGGCTTGTTTAAGACCCTTCAAATGCATAAATAGAAAAATTAAATCAAGACATTCCAATTTGTAATTTGCTTTGATGGTAAGACTTAGCGTTCAAAGGATCAGAAATAATCTATAGTCACCTGGAACATTTTCATTTTATATCGGATTAAGGTAAGGTTGCATTACCAACTAAATCAGAAGTAGCTCGCCTCTTAGCAGAAAATAATGAGCATGTTTGTATTTACATTAGAAACTTCATCCTTTGTCAAAGAGTTAATTGGATTGTGCGTTTTTGACTCAGTGATCGTACATGATAATAAGTAATTATCTTGACAGAAGAAATATATCTCCGCTTGTGGGGGAACATCCAAGCTTCAATATATCCTTTCTATCTACTATAACTGGGTTATCACTGGTGAACCATTCAGTAATACACTGTCTGTACAGATTCACGGACCATTAGCAATAACGATTTATATGGGTATTTTTTTAATACTTTGTTATTTTTAATCCAATTTCTGGTATTTCTATTTCTTACTGAGGTATTTCTATTCAGGTACTGTAGGCATCTTGCTGCCAGTTATTTATTAAATGCCCAAGAAATATTTTTTCAACAACCTTGCTTATTGGACTGTCGTAGGCACCAACTACACGGTAGCGGATGCGAAGATCCGGAGCCGGTTTGCAATCACTCAACTAGCGATTGAAAAAATATACGCAAGCGTATATAGCAAGGGTCTTAGAGATTTTCTTGTCCTTTCTACTTGCAACCGGATAGAGTTTTATGGTTGTACATCGGTTGATACTGTGCAGCGACTTGTTCAAGAAGAGCTCAATCTAACGGCCCATGAATGGTCCAGCTATTTTTATTCCAAGTCTGGAGTAGATGCCGCACGGCATTTTTTTAGGGTGACAGCTGGTTTGGATTCACAGATTGTAGGTGACTATGAAATATCGGGTCAGGTAAAGAAGGCTATACAAAATGCAAGGGACTCTGGATTGGTAAGTTCCATAACGGATCGCATTTCAAATTATGCGCTACAGGCTTCAAAAGAAATAAAAAGAAAAACGAATCTAAGCAATGGAAAATATTCCGTGAGTTACGCTGCAGCTGAGTTAATTACTTCTCTGCAGGTTGAAAAGCCGGATAAGAAGATTTTGATTGTAGGTACCGGTTCAATAGGTCGGGCAATGGCTCGTAATTTAATCGAGTACTTTCCTCAGGGAAATCTCACATTAACAAACCGAACATTGGATAAGGCCTGGAGTTTAGCCGAAGAGTTAAATGTTTCTGTTATCCCGTTTGAGAGTTTTATTACCCACCTGCCTGATTTTGATGTGATCATTACGACAGTGGAATCAGATTGCTACCTTATTACTCCTCAACATATCCAAAAAGGAAGAGGTCAGCTATTTTTGGACCTCAGCGTTCCGCAGGTTATCGATCCTCGGATTAAAAAAGATCCTTCAACCATCCACTTTTCAGTGGATGAAATTTCTGATTTCCACAACAAGCTGATTCAACTGAGGAATTTTGAAATACCTAAAGCGATACAGATTATAGAAGAGTTCATTGCAGAGCTTTTGGCCTGGCAAATCCTTTTTAAGAACACAGAAGTCGTTCAGAACTATAAAACAAAAGTGGGTCGAATGCTGCTTCATAGAGCTAACAAAGAATCCAAAATCGAAAAAGGGTTCTCTGGATTAATGAAGAAAATTAAATTGGACGGCTATACAGGTTGTTCTGTCATCCAAACAGTGAACGAGCTCATTGAGTCAGAAAAATGAATACATCAAGAATAGTTCGTATTGGCACGCGCGAAAGTGCACTGGCGCTCTTTCAAGCACTTGCAGTGCAGCAAAAATTAAATTCTTTGGGCGTTGAAAGCGAAATCATTGAGGTCACTTCCGATGGAGACGTTGACCTGGTGACGCCACTTTATGAGATGGGCATTCAGGGGATTTTTACAAAATCACTTGACGCAGCCTTGCTGCAAAATAGAATCGATATAGCTGTTCATTCCACTAAAGATATTCCAACCAAATTAGCGAAGGGTCTTTTACTGAGCGCGGTTTTGGAACGAGCTTCTCCTTACGATTGCTTGGTGTTACGTGCCGACCGGGGCCCCGCGCAGTTGCATCTGGACTGCAGGATTGGCACAAGTAGTTTGCGCAGAAAAATGCAATGGCTATCGCGTTATCCTCATCACAGCATTGAAAATTTGCGAGGCAATATTCAAACGAGGTTAGAAAAGTTAAATCGATCCAATTGGCAGGGTGCCATCTTTGCCGAGGCCGCTATGGAAAGACTAGGGATTTCATCACACCCATTTGTGAGGTTGGATTGGATGCTTCCATCCCCGGCACAAGGCGCTATAGGAATCGTGTGCCGTCAAGATGATCATCGTATGGCAGAAATTTGTTCTGCCATCAATCATACGGAAACCAATATTTGTATTTCAGCGGAGCGTAGTTTTTTGTCTGCATTACATGGTGGATGTGCAGTACCTATTGCCGCATACGCAATGGTGAAAAATGAGACGTTATTTTTCAAGGGTAATATTTTTAGTCTTAATGCGAAAGAAAAATGTGAAGTTGAGTTAACGTTCAACCTGGATCAAGCGCCCAGTGCCGGAGATTTGGCGGCACATGAAATTCTTCGCCAAGGTGGTGATATCATTATTAAAACTTTTCGGCCTTGATCAGATCACCTCATATTGTTTCTACCCGAAGACTTAACTCCCGCAAGTTCAACGAACTTCAGCAAAGTGGGTGGAGGTTCACAGCTCATGATTTTATCCGCAAGGCTATTCGTATTCCAGTCGATATTCGTCCGTCCTCGGTTCATAAAAACGTTGTACTGACAAGTAGTACAGGGGCAAAGGCATTTCTGCAAATGATCAAGCAACTACAACTCGACATTGATAATTATGTTGTGTATTGTATCTCGCCTGGAACAAAAGAATATGTTTTGGCTTCAGGCCTGACTATTAAATCAACCGCACCGCACGCCTCCGCTTTGGCTGATGAGATTCTACTAGCTGTAGAAGCGAAGGAAGTAACACACATTCGTGGCAACCTAAGTCGACCTGAATTATCGGAGAAACTAACCAGGGCAGGTGTGGTGGTACAAGAGGTGATGACCTATCGCACGGAACTAACTCCAATTGTTATAAACCTCCCTTATGAGGCTATTATCTTTTTCAGTCCAAGCGCGATTAATAGTTTTTTGTCTCGTAACGACTTGCAGCAAGTCCCGTGTTTTTGCATCGGGCAAACAACTGCCGATTACGCTAAACAAAAAGGTTATAAACACACTTATATACCGGATGCTCCTTCGGAAGAAATCCTTTTAAAAACTATCGTAACCTATTACACTAAGAATCCCCTCTATGCTAAAGAATGATTTGTTATTAAAGGCCCTTCGCCAGGAAAGAGTTTCACGTCCGCCCGTATGGATGATGCGTCAAGCTGGCCGTTATCTGCCTCAATACATTGAGCTGCGAAAAAAGTATGATTTCTTCACGCGGGTACAAACACCCGAACTAGCTTGTGAAATTACGCTTCAGCCGGTAGACCTCATCGGTGTGGATGCCGCGATTATTTTCTCTGATATCCTGGTGATTCCACAAGCGATGGGATTGACAGTGTTGATGGAAGAAGGAAAAGGGCCTCAGCTTCCTAAGGTGGTAGCCACATCGGGGGATGTCAATCAATTAAATCTGGATGTAGAAGGTGAAATGAAATATATTTTCGATGCGTTATCCTTGACGAAGAAAGAATTGAATAGCCGTGTGCCACTAATTGGTTTTGCTGGTGCACCCTTTACACTGCTCTGCTACATGGTCGAAGGAAAGAGTAGCAAAGGTTTTGAGAAGGCGAAAGCATTCTGCTTCACCCAGCCTGAGCTGGCTCACCGCCTGCTCAGTAAAATCACAACGGCAACCATCACTTACCTGAAGGCACAACTAAAAGCAGGGGCCGATGTAGTGCAATTATTTGATAGTTGGAGTGGTTTGCTAAGCCCGGATGACTTCGATCAATTTGCTGGACGATATCTTGTACAGATCGCGGAGGCCGTAGCACCTCATGGCCCTGTCATTCTATTTCCAAAAGGATGTGCTTATGCGTTAGATTCCTTGTCACAAAATAAATCCGTGTCTGCCATTGGTATAGACTGGAACATTCGTCCGGAGAAAGCACGTACGGAGACGCAGGGTCGAGTGACTTTGCAGGGAAATTTTGATCCCATTAAACTACTTGGGCCAATTCCCGAATTAAAAAAACAAGTACATAAGATGATTAAGGCCTTTGGACCCCAAGCCTATATTGCTAACCTAGGACATGGCATCGTGCCTGGCATTCCGGTTGATCATGCAAAGGCATTTGTTGATGCGGTAAAAGAATATGAAGAATGAGTTTGTCCACCCGGGATTCCTTTATTCAACACATCAAGGCTTTGCAGGAAAAAATTTGTGTAGACCTTGAGGAAGTTGATGGGAAATCAAAATTTATCACGGACACATGGGAACGTAGAGGTGGTGGTGGCGGTACCAGCCGCGTCATCAGCCATGGAAATATTTTTGAGAAAGCTGGTGTGAATATATCCGTTGTTCATGGTGAGCTGCCTCCGTTAGCTGCCCAGCAGTTAAAGGTAGCCGGTACTTCCTTTTTTGCAGCCGGACTCTCTTTGGTTATTCATCCATTCAGTCCTAAGATACCTACCGTTCACGCCAATTGGCGTTATTTTGAAGTGTATGACGAGAATGGAATTGCAAGCGATGCCTGGTTTGGTGGAGGCACTGATCTTACTCCGTATTATTTAGTGGAAGAGGATGCAGTTCATTTTCATGCCACTCAAAAGAAGTGTTGCGATACTTTCGATTCGACTTTGTATCCGCAATTTAAACGGCAGTGTGATAATTATTTCAATAATCATCATCGCGAAGGCGAGCGCAGAGGCGTGGGTGGAATATTTTTTGATCACTGTCGGGGGAATGAAAAATACACGTTGGATTTCTGGAAGAATTTTACAGAAAATAATGGGGCAATTTTCCTCGATGGCTACCTGCCCTTGGTGAATCGCCACAAAAGCGAGCCGTTCACGCAGCACAATAAATATTGGCAGGAGATAAGAAGGGGTCGTTATGTGGAATTTAATTTGCTTCACGACCGGGGCACATTGTTTGGAATTAAAACTCAGGGCAGAACAGAAAGTATATTGATGAGCTTACCTCCAACAGTGCGCTTTGATTATGATTTCAAACCAGATCCGGGAAGTGAGGAAGAGAAACTGTTAGAGGTACTGAATCACCCGCGTAATTGGGTTCACTCCAATGTAAGCATATTATGATCAGACGCAACCGAATTTTAAGACAATCTCCCTCTGTAAGAAGTATGGTTCGTGAAACGATCTTACAACCTGCCGATTTTATAGTTCCCGTTTTCATTACAGAAGGACAAGGAACTCAGCATGAGATTTCTTCCATGCCTGGATACTTTCGGTTCTCCCTTGATCTGGTTGTGAAAGAATTAGAAGCATGTTATGCGCTAGGGATTCGAAGTGCTTTACTTTTTGTAAAAGTTCCAGACGAATTAAAAGATAACACGGGCAAAGAAGCGCTCAATGAAAACGGTTTAATGCAACGCAGCGTTCGCGCCATTAAAAAAGCGTTGCCTGATATGGTCATCATGACGGATGTTGCACTTGATCCGTATTCTTCATTTGGTCACGATGGCATTGTGGAGAATCAACAAATTGAAAATGATAAAACGGTGGAGGTACTGGCGAAGATGAGTGTAAGTCACGCGAAAGCAGGTGCTGATTTTGTTGCACCCAGCGACATGATGGATGGAAGAATTTTAGCCATTCGCGAGGCCCTGGAAAAAGCAGGAAACCACCAAACCGGTGTCATGAGTTATGCAGCCAAGTATGCCTCGTGTTTCTACGGCCCGTTCCGCGATGCATTGGACAGTGCACCGGGTTTTGGCGATAAGAAAACATATCAGATGGATCCAGCCAATCGTCTTGAGGCAATAAAAGAAGCGCAAATGGATGTAGCGGAAGGAGCCGACATTATTATGGTGAAACCGGCACATGCTTACCTGGATATTATCAGAGAAGTAAAAAATGAGGTTAAAATACCGGTGAGTGCTTATCACGTGAGTGGTGAGTACGCCATGATTAAAGCCGCAGCAAAAGCAGGTTATTTAAATGAGGAGCAAGCAGTTGCGGAGGTGCTTACAGCGATTAAGCGTGCCGGTGCCGATTTGATTGCCACCTATTTTGCTAAACAGATGGCACAAACTCTCAAGAAATAAGAATGGAAAAAATAAGTTATACCAAAAGTCAACAGCTTTTTGAGCGAGCGCAACAGCACATTCCTGGAGGGGTAAACTCACCGGTTCGTGCCTTTAGGAGTGTAGGCGGTTCGCCTGTATTCATAAAGAAAGCGAAAGGTGCTTACCTGTTTGATGAAGATGGTAATCGTTACATCGATTACATCAATTCGTGGGGCCCAATGATTTTGGGTCATGCGTACCAGCCTGTTGTGGATGCAATTTGTGCGAAGGTTGCCGACTCTACCTCCTTTGGTGCACCTACGGAATTGGAAATTCAGATGGCCGAGTTGATTAAGTCCATGGTACCGAATGTTGATCTCATTCGCATGGTGAACAGCGGCACCGAGGCGTGCATGAGTGCGGTGCGACTGGCACGCGGGTATACCGGTAGAAATAAAATCATCATGTTTGAAGGATGCTATCACGGACATGCAGATTCTTTTTTGGTGAAAGCGGGAAGTGGTATAGCAACACTTGGCATTCAATCCGTGCCAGGTGTTTCAAAAGCACTTGCGAACGATACATTAACTGCTCCTTATAATAATCTCAATGCAGTCGAGTCATTGATTGCTCAACATCCCGATGAGATCGCAGCCATCATCATAGAACCCGTAGCCGGTAACATGGGGTGTATTATTCCAATGAAAGGCTATCTCGATGGGTTGCGTGGATTGTGTGATAAGCATAACATCGTCCTGATTTTTGATGAAGTGATGACGGGCTTTCGATTAGCCCCGGGTGGTGCCCAACAACTTTACAACATCAGAGCAGACCTTGTTACCTATGGAAAAATAATTGGTGGTGGTTTGCCGGTAGGCGCTTTCGCTGGAAGAAAAGAAATTATGCAGCACATTGCTCCGATGGGAAGTGTTTATCAGGCGGGAACTTTGAGTGGAAATCCCATTGCGATGATAGCAGGCTATACGTTGTTAAATGAATTGAAGGAGAATTCCTTCCATTACAAAGAGTTGGAGGCAAAAACAAAAAAGCTATCGGGCGCAATTCGCAAACTTCTGGCTGAAAAAGGAATTGCCCATACCATAAATCAATTGGGTAGCATGATGAGTGTTCATTTTGGTTCTCATCCGGTAACTGATTTTGAAAGCGCAAAGGCCTGTAACAAAGATCTTTTCAATAAATTTTTCCATCACATGCTGAACCATGGTGTTTATTTACCCCCCTCTGCATTCGAAAGTTGGTTTATCAGTTCAACTCTTTCAGAGGAAGACATAGACCAAACATTATCGGCTCTAGAAAATTTTCCTTCGTAACCTAATCAAATCAATGTCAAAAAAAGCAATCCTATTGGCAAATCTCGGTTCGCCCGACTCCTATCAGGTGAAAGACGTTCGGACATACCTTACCCAATTTTTGATGGATGAGCGGGTGATTGATATTCCTCATCTTGTTCGAACTTTGTTGGTGAGGGGCATTATCGTTCCGTTTCGCTCTCCAAAAAGCGCGGCCAAATACAAAACGATTTGGACGGAAAACGGCTCTCCGCTTATTCACATCTCACGTCAGGTTCAAAAAAAGCTGGCCGATGTCATGCAACTTCCGGTGGAGTTGTGTATGCGTTATGCCAATCCTTCAACTGACATGGCATTTAATAAATTGCATCTCGAAAATCCTGACCTGGATGAGGTGGTATTGGTTCCGCTCTATCCACATTACGCCATGAGCAGTTATGAAACGGCCGTAGCGCACGTAAAGCAAGCCCACAAAAAAGGAAACTATTCGTTTGCATTGAAAATAGTTCCTCCCTTTTACAATCATCCCGATTATATTCAATCCCTTGCAAATAGTATTAAACCTTTTTTAGAAAGGGAGTTTGATCATTTATTATTTAGTTATCATGGCATCCCTAAGCGGCACGTTTTAAAGACAGACTGTACGAAATCACATTGCTTTTCTAGCGAAAGTTGTTGTTCAATTCCCTCCGATGCGCATCAGTTTTGTTACCGGCATCAGGTTACTATGACCACCAATTTAGTGGCCGGAAAGTTGGGCTTGCCGAAAGAGAAATTCAGCTTTTCATTTCAATCTCGCCTCGGTGCAGATGCATGGTTGCAACCTTACTCCATAGACCATTTCAAAGACTTTCCACAATTGGGTATTAAAAAGCTCCTTGTCGTTTGCCCCGCTTTTGTGAGTGATTGCCTCGAAACATTAGAAGAAATAGAAAAAGAAGGAAGGGAAGATTTTATGAAATACGGAGGAAAGGAATTCTCTGTCATTCCTTGTCTGAATGACCGAGAAGACTGGATTAAAACCGTTGAACGTTTGGTCATCGAGCAGATATAAGCACCTTACTAATTTGACATCCTATGATGTATGTTTATGTAAAGGCTCTCCATATTATTTTTGTCGTCACATGGTTTGCTGGACTGTTTTATATCGTGCGCCTTTTCATATATAATCGGGAAGCACAAGATAAACCGGAGCCGGAACGCAAAATTCTTCAGGACCAATTTGGTATTATGATTAATCGCCTATGGTGGGGTATCACATGGCCCTCGTGTATTCTTACCCTCATTTTTGGTACCTGGCTATTATTCACTTATCAGGTCATTCCAACTTGGTTATGGATAAAAATCGGGTTTGTTTTAGGCCTCCTTCTTTATCACTTTTCCCTTCAGGTGATATTCCAGCAGCACAAAAAAAAGATATTTAAATACTCTAGTGGACAGCTTCGCATTTGGAATGAAGTAGCCACTGTATTTCTGGTGGCAATTGTCATGTTAGTGGTGGTGCGTAGTGGCATCGGTTTAGTTTGGAGCCTATCAGGGCTTGTGGCATTTGTAGCAATTTTAATGGCGGCTATCAAAGTCTACAAATACCTTCGAAATAGGCAGTAACGCTTAGTATTTTCGTTTTTTGACTGAATCAGATCACTTTATTGGATATTATTTGGAATAATTCTAAACAATAGTACATTTGCGACTGTTTATAATCATTCTAAATAATACTCAAATGAGACGCACATTCTCCTTTTTAACTCTTTTATTTCCTTTCATCGTTGGCGCGCAAAATGGAAGTTTATCCGTACACCTGCCAGATACTTTAGCTACCAAAATTCTTGAAGAAATTACTATCGTTGGCAAGGGTAGCAAGTCTGACATACATCAATTGCCTCAAATTGTCGGCACCAATATTTATGCAGGAAAGAAAAGTGCGTTGATCGTCATGGATAATGTGAAGGGAAATGTGGTGAGCAACACTATGCGTCAGGTGATGTCGAAGGTGCCTGGAATTTTTGTTTGGGAAAGTGAAAGCAGCGGTATACAGATCGGAATTGCTTCGCGGGGTCTGAGTCCTAACCGAAGTTGGGAATTCAATGTTCGACAGAATGGTTATGATATCGCGGCCGATCCTTACGGCTACCCCGAAGCTTACTACAATCCTCAACTTCAGTCGGTGCAGCGCATCGAGATTGTGCGCGGGCATGGTGCAATACAATATGGTCCACAGATTGGAGGGATGATAAATTACATTCTGAAAAATGGAAGTGAGTTTTCCAAACCATTTCAATTTGAAACATTTCAAACAATTGGCATCAACCGTTTATTCAATTCCTATAATGCGGTGGGTGGGAAAACGAAGAAGGTGAATTATTACGCTTTTTTTGATCACCGCAGCGGAGATGGCTGGCGGGAGAACAATCAATTCAAAAGCAATACGGGGTCCGGCACCATCACGTATAAAGTTTCAGAACGCTTTTCTATTACTTCAGAAGTTAGCCGTTGGGAAACACTCAGTCAACAACCAGGTGGACTAACAAATGATCAGTTTGCTCAAAACCCACAGCAGAGTTTACGGTCACGCAATTGGTTTAATCTGGTATGGCTGACTTCAGCCGTTACTGCCGATTACAAAATCCGTGATAATCAACGGCTCAATGTCAAGCTATTTGGCATTAACGCCACCCGCAATAGTATTGGGTTTAATCCATCGGGCGGTATTCTAGTACCCGATGCCATAAGTCCATCCACGGGTGAGTACAACCCAAGAACCATTGACGTAGATCGATATCAAAATTTTGGAATGGAGGCCAGATATTTAATAAGCTACAATTTGGGAAACCAGCAGAGTAATCTAAGCACAGGCATGCGCTTATATAGTGGGAATACATTTCGATACCGTGGGGGTGTTGGATCTCGTGGAACCGATTTCGATATAAATCGTGAAAGTGGAACTTCCTGGACTAGTGACATTGATTACCAAAGCGGTAATGCTGCCTTATTTGCCGAAAACTTGTTTCAGTTGACCGACAAGTTGATTGTGGTTCCCGGCATCCGATATGAATACCTCACTGCCAAGGCAAGTGGTTATAGCGGAGTGTCTAACGGAAACCCGATTAACCTTCAATCGCAAACCAGGAGTCATGGATTTGTGATAGGAGGTTTGGGGGCAGAGTATGCCATTACTCAAACAACCTCTTTTTATGCGAACGCCACGCAATCTTATCGGCCTGTACAATTTGCAGATCTCACTACACCTCCCACAACGGATGTCATAGATCCTAATTTGACTGACGCCAAGGGACTTAATGCAGATCTTGGTTATAGGGGCACTGTTAAAAATTTTCTTAAGTTCGATGTAAGCGGATTTTACCTTGATTACAGCAACCGGGTAGGTACTATCCGACAACAAAATCCAGATGGATCATTTTATAATTTCCGTACCAATGTAGGAAGCAGTCGTTCGCAGGGCTTGGAACTTTTTGCCGAGTACAATCTTTTCAGGTCGCTGGCAATCAATAAACGCTTGGGTGAATTAGAATTTTTTGCTTCGTATGCCTATAATGACGCCCGTTATAATAATTTCAAAGTGGTAACTGTCGTCAACAATGCACTCCAGGAAACTAACTATAAAGACAAAAAAGCAGAGTACGCACCAGAACAGATTTTCAGAACTGGAGTTACCTATTCCTGGAAAATGGCTTCGGCCACCTTGCAGCAGAGTTATACCGATAAAGTATTTACTGATGCTAACAACACAGAAACACCAACAACAAATGGTCAAAACGGATTGATTCCTGCTTATACTATTTATGATTTAACGCTAGCCTATCAAGGAAAAACAGGATTCAGCGTAAAGTCAGGTATCAATAATTTATCAGACTCCAAATATTTTACGCGAAGAGCGGGCGGCTATCCAGGCCCAGGAGTGTTGCCGAGTGATGGAAGAACCTATTTTCTAACCGTGGGGTATGTTTTGAAGTGAGTAATCGACATTTTGTATTGCAATGCGTAGACGCATCGAAACAATGCCAAGGAGATTGGATGTATATTTTTTTCATGGAACAATCTCTTTGGCATAGTTCCGTAAATTACAATCTCTACAAAGTTAATGTTAAGTAAAGCACTTGTCGAAAGTGCAGTCTATTTTTTCTTTGCACAAGCGGTATCTCACTTTCGACAAAAGCTTTACCAGATAGCAAGAGGTTGGTATTGATTATTATGAATACCAAAGGGAAGACCATTTCACCACCAAGCCAAAGGTAGGCCTGTTGCGAAACCTTAGTAAAGGGCAGGCAAGTGCTGATTCTTTGTTTATTTTTTAATGGAATCGTCACCCTTGACAAAAGTTTCACAACAAGCTCATTGGATGGCCAGACGCCTTTTGAATTATAATCTTCCCAAATTGAATTAGAGATTTATACGGTATAACCACAACAATCTTCAGGTGGACAGTTTAGATTTCCGTCTAAACAAATAGGGCAAATGCTAACGGGTTTTTCAGGTCTATTTTCTCCACTTCGATATTGTGATTCCATGATCTCCGAAGTCATAAATATAACTGAAAGCTAATTTTTCTTTATAAAGAAGTAATCCAACATCAACTTCCTTAGCGTCAGCAAGAATTCAAATAAGTGAGAATTTGTCTGTCCATAGAAATTTGGGTTATATAATGTAAATCAAGAAAACTTACTGAATCTGGAACAACTATTCTCTTCCAAATTGATGGATTGCTTCTGAAAGCGTAATAAGAATCTGAATATTAGTTTTTCCTTGTAACATACTTAGATTTTAAAACTGAAATTATCATTAATATCTGGTACTAATTTAGGTTTATGCCGGAATATGCTTGCAAGGAACTACGGCATAAACGGTTTCCCCCTTCCAGTCGTGCCTCCTTTCAGGCTCACCTGCCGAAGCATTAAAGGCGCAGGCAGCATCCCCCATTTATTCCGTTCCTCCTTGCGCCAATTCCTTCATAAACCTGTGGCTGCACTATAATTAAACTAAATGATTATGGAAAACACAAATCAAAACAAACTGTATCATGTAGCAGAAATTCAGCTAACCTACAAATCAAATGTAAAGCCCTCACTACGCCCAAAGATTAACACATCACGAGACGCTTACACTATCTTACTTGAATGTTGGGATGATTCTAAAATAGAATTTGTTGAACAATTCAAAGTCATACTATTGAATCGGGCTAATAAAGTTCTCGGAATAGTCGAGATTTCTACAGGCGGAGTAAGCGGAACAGTAGCGGATCCAAAAGTAATCTTAGGCGCTGCCCTTAAAGCGGCAGCGAGTGGATTTATTATGGCTCATAATCATCCTTCAGGAAATCTAACTCCAAGTCAGACCGATATTGATTTAACAAGGAAGTTGAAAGAAGGAGGGAGGTTTTTAGAAATCCAATTACTCGATCACATCATCGTTACCACAGAAAGCTACTATTCCTTTGCAGATGAAGGGGTTGTTTAAGTCTCTTCGAAAGAGTGAAAAAAGGAGCTCAGTTTAGGTTCTATTTAACTAGTAAAAATCGTTTCTAATACTTACATTTATAAAAGGGAATTCGTTCTTAAAATGCTTGCGATTCAAACGAGATGACCAATTCGGGTACCTATTGCGTTTTGATTGTTACAATAATTTGATTTTGAGCTAATTACATAGATTTTCACGCTCCCAGCGGGATCACAAAAAAGCCAGATAATTTCTTATCTGGCTTTTTTATTCTACACCCTTAGGACAAGGTAATAATGAGTGAACTCTGATTACCAGAATCCAGCACAATAAAAATTAAGAATATGACAGAACGCGAACTAATCAAATTAGAGCGCACCATAAGAACTAAAATGGAGGATATTAAAAATCAGCGCGTAAGTCTTAAAGACTCTGGCATTGGTGGGTTAATGAATTCATTAAAGAAGGTGGATGAGGCTCTTTATGAAAAAATCCTTCCAGAGTATAAAAAAATGGCAGCAGACTATAACATCTTCAAGTAATAAAGACTCTGTTTCACGATGAATGATGTTGATGGATTTTAAAAGAATTATAGCAACGGAGCGCCTTCTACTGGAACAACTTTCTGTTAGCAACAACAAGTTTATTCTTGACCTCGTCAATACACCCGGCTGGATAGAATTCATTGGAGATAAGAAGATTTACTCACTTGCCGATGCCACGGTATACATTCAAAAGATTAATGCTAATCAGAATATATTCTATTGGACAGTAAAGCTTAAAGGCACCCAAACCTCTATTGGTTTGGTAACGGTTATCAAGCGTGATTACTTGCCACATCATGATCTTGGCTTTGCATTTTTGCCAGCCTTCACTGCCAAAGGATATGCCTATGAAGCTACAAAAGCAGTTTTAACTTATTTAAAGGAGAACGGAGCTTTTGAAACTTTCCTTGCTATTTCGTTGCCATACAATACAAGGTCAACCAGATTACTGCAGAAACTTGGGTTTGAATATGATAAGGAAGTACAGAACGAGAATGTTGTATTACAACTTTATAAAGCTTCGCCCTGCTAACTTGATTTCTTCGGAGAAACCAACGTAGATTTTTACTTTACCAACGCCTTTTGGTTCTTCATCTCCTGAGCCATTTTCACCGCTTCATAGGCATTTACCAAACCTCCGGAAATACTAAGCTGATTAAAATTTACCCGGCCACCATCCGGTTTTTGAACTTTGAGATTATCAAACTTGCGGGCAGAGTTCATCAAAATACCTTTTACCTGCTCTGCATTGAGTTCAGGGAAGTATGACATAAGGATGGCTGCCACGCCAGCTGTACTGGGGCTTGCCATACTAGTACCACTTTCGTTTTTATACTTACTCCCCGGCACAGTTGAATAAATATCGACACCAGGAGCAAATAGGGAAACTGATTTTTTTCCGTAGTTAGAGAAGCTACCAACAAACTCATCATCCGCACCCCAGGCGGAGGCACCCACTTCCATCCAGTTTTTAGCTTCCTTTCCATCAGCATACATGCGGGTAGGAAAATTCTTCTCTACATCAATATCCTCCGCTTCATTTCCGGCCGCATGAATTAGCAGCACACCTTTCTTTTCAGCATAGTGCACCGCCTTATCAACAATTTCTTTTTCAGGTGAAAAGGATTTTCCGAAACTCATATTGATGATGTTGGCCCCATTATCTACTGCATAATAAATTGCATTAGCAATATCCTTGTCGCGCTCATCACCATTTGGCACAGCGCGCACAGGCATGATCTTCACATTGTCGGCTATACCTTTTATGCCTAGATCGTTTTTGCGATCGGCAGCAATGATGCCCGCTACATGTGTGCCGTGGGTGGCATCAGGTCCTGTTACGTCATTATTGCCATAATATTTTTCATTCGGATTGTTCACATCATCTCCAACAATTTTTCGGGAATCATAAAACTCGTTGTATCCATACTTTACAATCACGCCATAATAGTCATAGCCCTCTTTTAGTTCTTCCACATATTCTTCCAGGCTCCCATCCTCACCGATATTCCGATACATATTTAACAGAAACCCTTTGGCGAAAAGTAAGCCGGGCTCAGTCGTTTCAAAACCCTTTAATGCCTCAGGCGAAAGCGTATCTACCCCCAGTAACGATTTCATCGTATCAATGCTGTGCAAAACGTTATTATATAGTGAAGAATATAATCTGTATTGCTGTTCGTTCTTGGCTTTCAACTTTGTGTATTTGTCCTCAATCTTCTTGAAGTTTTCAAACTCAGCTTTTTGTTTTTTGTTAAGTTTACTCTCATCTGCATTTCCATAGATGGCTTTCAGGCGAATGTATTCGCGCGTTAATTCATAGGTATCGGCATTTACATTTCCATTTGCCCCACCAATAAAATTCCATCCATGCACATCATCCACATAGCCGTTTTTATCATCATCTATTCCGTTGCCTGGAATCTCTTTTTCATTTGTCCAGATTACGCTTTTAAGGTCTTCGTGGTCGATATCAATGCCTGAATCAATCACAGCAACAATCACGGTGCGCGAGGGCTGACCCTTTAATAAAGTTTTATATGCCCGCTCGGCACTCACGCCCTGAAGACTATCCATTTCCGGATCGCGCAGAAACCAATCGTTAGGTATTGCTTTGCCGGGCCGGGTCTGAGAAAATACCGGAATTGTTATTACCAGAAAAAATATTACACGTATCAGATGCTTTGTCATAGAATTTTATGGAGTATAAAAATCGTGCTAAAATACTGTTTAGGAAGATATATGGCTATTACTGATCGGCAGCGTCACTTTTCTGCCTCTAATAGAGGTGAAGATTGTCAAAAAGGCAAAAGAAATTACTTCTGTGGGGAGTTTTCAAACTTGGCGGGGAATGGTTTCTTTGAGATGATCATTTTTGTAAAGCAATTAAACGCAACCACTATGATCTTATTCTGTCTACTATCCGTTTTCTCCTTCTTTGGGGTGTTTTTCTATGCTGTTGTTAAATTACATGAGGAGGCCGAGTTCGGAATTAACGTAGGCTCTAAAAAACAAATGGTTTCGACACATTAAAAAATACTCAATACAGATTGGAATTTCTAAAAAACAAAAAACCCCGAGAAATCGGGGTTTTTTGTTTTTTATCTTATTTTAAAATTCTACGATCCACATGCTTCACATGCATCGGGATTATCCAGCGAGCACGCCATATCAGCACGCTTCTGATCATAATCTGTTTCCTCTACTTGTTGGTACGGAATTTCTTTCTGTTTTTCAGCCTTCATAGCGTACACAGCGGTAGGTTCCGTTACTTTCGTTAGCACAGGAGTAGCCTCAACGTGTGGTTGTTGCATGGCTGTTTTATCCAATGTAAACTTAATAGCATCAGCAGCAGCGGTAGAACGTAAATAATACATTCCAGTCTTCAATCCTTTCTTCCAGGCATAGAAATGCATGGAAGTAAGTTTACCAAAGTTTGGATCCGTTAAGTGAATATTCAAACTCTGTGACTGGCAAATGTAAGCCCCCCGATCGGCAGACATATCAATGATCGACTTTTGGGAAATTTCCCAAACGGTTTTATAAATGTCTTTGATATTTTGAGGAATCTCGGCAATTGGTTGAACCGAACCATTGGTTGCAATCAACTTCTGGCGCATGTTTTCACTCCATAAGCCCATGCTTATCAAATCTTTCATCAAGTGCTTGTTGGCGATGATGAATTCACCTGATAATGTTCTTCTGGTGTAGATATTAGAAGTATAGGGTTCAAAACATTCGTTGTTACCAAGAATTTGCGAAGTAGAAGCAGTAGGCATAGGAGCCAGCAACAAAGAGTTACGAACACCATGTTGTTTTACTTCTTTCTTCAAAGCATCCCAATCCCAACGGCCAGATTTAGGAGTTACGCCCCACATATCAAACTGAAAAATTCCTTTTGATACCGGTGAACCTTTGAACGATTCGTAAGGGCCATTCAATTTTGACAACTCCATAGAAGCTTCCATGGCTGCATAGTAAATCGTCTCATGAATGTCGGTGTTTAACCCACGTGCTTCTTCCGAATCGAATGGCATGCGAAGTAAAATAAATGCATCGGCTAACCCTTGCACACCAATACCAATAGGGCGGTGGCGCATGTTAGAATTACGAGCTTCAATTACCGGATAGTAATTCACATCAATCACCTTGTTCAGGTTGCGTGTAATTACTTTCGTGATTTCATAAAGTTTCTGATGATCGAATGTTCCATCCTCTGTTACGAACTTAGGTAACGCGATAGAAGCCAAGTTACAAACGGCTACTTCATCCGGTGATGTGTATTCAATAATCTCAGTACACAAGTTACTTGACTTGATTGTACCCAAATGCTTTTGGTTAGACTTGCGGTTCGCTGCGTCTTTATAAAGCATATAAGGTGTTCCGGTTTCAATCTGAGCTTCCAGAATCTCAAACCAAAGATCTTGTGCTTTTACTTGCTTGCGGAACTTGCCTTCCTTTTCATACTTTTCATACAAACGCTCAAATTCTTCGCCATAGCAATCGCCTAAGCCTGGTGCTTCATTGGGGCAGAACAGAGACCACATTTCGTTGCTCTCAATGCGCTTCATGAACAAATCCGGAATCCACATTGCATAGAACAGGTCGCGCGCGCGCATCTCTTCCTTGCCGTGATTCTTTTTCAGTTCCAAGAACTCAAATACATCGGCATGCCAGGGTTCTAAGTAAATGGCAAAACTTCCTTTGCGCTTGCCACCCCCCTGATCAACATAGCGGGCTGTCATATCAAAGTTTCTCAACATCGGTACAATTCCATTGGATGTACCACCGGTTCCTTTAATGTATGAGCCTTTTGCACGCACATTGTGAATACTAAGACCAATACCTCCGGCCGATTGAGAAATCTTGGCAGTTTGTTTGAGCGTATCATAAATTCCATCAATGCTATCATCCTTCATAGTAAGAAGGAAGCACGATGAAAGTTGTGGCTTGGGTGTTCCTGCATTAAACAGGGTAGGAGTTGCATGCGTAAACCACTTCTCCGATAGCAAATGATAGGTTTCGATAGCAGCAGGAATATCTTCACCGTGGATACCTACAGCTACCCGCATTAGCAAATGCTGCGGACGTTCAACCACCTTTCCGTCTACTTTCATCAGGTAAGAGCGTTCGAGCGTTTTGAATCCGAAGTAATCGTAGCTGAAGTCGCGATCGTAGATAATAGCAGCATCCAATTCAGCAGCATTATCTTTAATCACCTTCCACGTCTCTTTCGAGATAAGTGGAGCATTCTGCCCGTTTTTAGGATCGACATAGGTATACAGTCTCTTCATCGTATTAGAGAAGGACTTACTGGTAACCTTATGCAGGTTGGAAACCGCGATGCGTGCTGCTAACTTAGCAAAGTCAGGATGCTTGGTAGTTAAGGAAGCTGCAACTTCAGCCGCCAGGTTATCAAGCTCTTGCGTGGACACACCATCGAATAATCCGTTAATCACTTTCATGGCCACCTCTACCGGGTTGACAAAATTGGGATCTAAACCATAGCAGAGTTTTTCGATACGGGCCGTGATCTTATCAAACTTTACGGACTCCCGATGTCCGTCACGTTTTAGTACAAGCATTATTTAGTAGGGTTGTGTTGGTAAAAAATAAGTTTAAAAAATGGTAAGTCGAATGTATTAAAAATCTTCGTTTAGTGAAAATTTAGGAGACGAATCTTTTTCCATACTGTTCATTACTCCAGCTTTTTGGTATTCAGCTACTCGCTTCTCGAAGAAATTAGTTTTTCCGCGTAGCGAAATCATATCCATAAAATCAAATGGATTGGTAGTGTTGTAGATTTTCTTGCCCACCAATTCATTTAACAAACGATCCGCAACAAACTCGATGTATTGGCGCATTTGTTCCGCATTCATGCCAATCAAATTAACCGGAAGTGCATCGGTTACAAACTCCTTCTCAATTTCCACAGCATCTTTTATGATATCAATCACTTTGTCAACCGGCAATTTGTTTACCACATGCTCTGTGTAAAGGTGGCAAGCGAAATCGCAATGAAGACCCTCGTCTCGGCTGATCAATTCGTTAGAGAAGGTCAGGCCTGGCATAAGGCCACGTTTCTTCAACCAAAAAATGGAACAGAATGAACCGGAGAAGAAGATTCCTTCCACGGCAGCAAAGGCAATCAATCGCTCTTGAAAACTTCCCTGATCAATCCACCGCAGTGCCCAGTCAGCTTTCTTCTTTACGCAATCCATCGTTTCAATAGCGTGAAACAACTTGTCTTTCTCTTTTGGATCTTTTACATAGGTATCAATCAAAAGCGAATACGTTTCAGAGTGAATATTTTCAATGGCAATTTGAAATCCGTAGAAAAATTTTGCTTCAGTGTATTGCACTTCGCCTACAAAGTGCTCGGCCAGATTTTCATTCACAATTCCATCGCTGGCTGCAAAAAAGGCAAGCACATGGGTGATGAAATGTCGTTCACCATCATTTAGGGCAACCCAATCTTTCATATCCTGCCCTAAATCAATCTCTTCAGCCGTCCAGAAGCTGGCCTCCGCCTGTTTATAATACTTCCAGATGTTATGATGTTTGATTGGGAAAAGGACAAAGCGGTCTTTGTTTTCTTTCAAAATTGGTTCTTCCTGTAGTGATTGACCCATTGTAAAATATCTTTAAAAGGTTGACTATATGTTTTGGCAAACAAAAGCTGGTGCTTTTAGTATGCAGTTAATACAAATTTTTTTAGCGAGCGGAGATTGTGAGAAGAGTCAGCAATCGAAACAACACCATCGACAAATATTCGAAATGATGAAGGAAAAACAAAGGGGTGTTTTTTATGCAAAATCTCCTTTCATCATGTACTTTTCATGTAAGTGTTTGGTAGATAGTTGTTTTAAATTCATTCATCAATTAATAGATGAGATGAAAAAAAATCGATTTTTTTTAGCCTCCATTTTATTAGTTTGAGAGGATAAAATTGTTAGCGTTTCTCCATTCGAATTTAATGACTGAGAAACCCATCTAATTTGCAAGGGCATTTAGCTGTTACTCTTTGCAAGTACTGGTGATGTCAAAATATTCGAATAAGTGCTAAAATCGAGCTTTTTAGGTGCTTGTAATTGATTTTGGGTTTCGCTTTTGCTTTTCAAATTGATTGAGTTATCTTTGCAGTCCATTTTTAAAAATCAATAACATGTACGCAATAGTTGACGTTGCAGGAAAGCAGTTTAAGGTGGCTAAAGACCAATATATATACGCTCCCAAAATGGAAGGCGAGGCTGGTTCAAGCGTTTCGTTTGATAAGGTTCTTCTTTTGGACAATGATGGAAGCGTAGAAGTTGGCGCCCCTACTGTAAAAGGTATTAAAGTATCTGGAAAGATATTAGAACATGTGAAGGGTGATAAAGTAATCATCTTCAAAAAGAAGCGCAGAAAGGGCTATGCCGTAAAGAATGGGCATCGCCAGCAGTTCACTAAAGTTCAAATTGAAGCAATCGGTTAATATCCAACAAATCATAAATCTGAAATAGGTTATGGCACATAAGAAAGGTGAAGGTAAAGTAAAGAACGGACGCGAGTCGGAAAGTAAGAGGCTTGGTATCAAGGTATTTGGTGGCCAAAAGGTAATAGCAGGAAATATTATCGTACGCCAGCGCGGCACAAAGCATAATCCAGGTCGTAATGTGGGGATCGGTAAGGATCATACTCTATTTGCTCTTATTCCTGGTACAGTTGTGTTTAAGAAAGGAAAAGAGAATAAATCTTTTGTTTCGGTTCAGGCTGAGGCTTAGTATCCAAAAAATACATCGGATTTTTTAAAAGCACCCCCAAAATTGGGGGTGCTTTTTGCATAATATGGCCTTTGACTGAGCTATGGCTAATTTTTTTAACCTTTTTTTAAAAAAAATATTAAACGATAAAAATTGATTTTTTGATAGTATGCAAACGAAGGTTGTAGGGCAAACAATAACTTTCTTAGAAGCAAATTTCATTTTTTTCATTTGGAAAGTATTTTCTGTTAAGAAATTATCAATTAACTTACACCTTCATTTTAAACTTAAACCTTAACCTATGAAGAAGTTTTTACTATTGTGCTTCTCATTCGTTTTTGTGCTCAGTGCTTGGGCTCAAGATCGGGTGGTTTCGGGTAGAGTGACATCTGCTGAAGATGGTTCTTCTATACCCGGAGTAAACGTGGTTCTTAAAGGAACCACAAATGGAACAGTTACCGATGCCGATGGTAACTACAGACTAACAGTGCCCTCAGCTGGTGGCACTTTGGTGTTCTCTTTTATTGGCCTTCAGACTCAGGAAGCTGCGATTGGAGAACGTTCAACTGTTGACGTTGGCCTTGGTCTGGATGTGCAGCAACTAACCGAAGTAGTTGTTACAGCGGTAGGTATTGAGCGTGAAAAGAAAGCGCTTGGCTATTCTGTTGCTGGAGTTAGTGCTGATAAAATTTCTCAGCGATCCGAGGTTGATCCACTTAGAGCTTTACAAGGTAAAATGCCTGGTGTAAATATTGTTGGTGGTGGTGGTGCTCCTGGTCAATCAACCAAGATTAACATTCGTGGTGCATCATCCTTAACCGGTAATACGCAGCCGCTTTTTGTTGTCGATGGTATTCCGTTCGATAATTCGGTGAACTCAACTGGGGGCTCTTCTGAAAACACCGTATTTTCTAACCGTGCGTTCGACATTGACCCAAATAATATTGAGTCGTTAACGGTATTGAAAGGTGCTGCAGCGGCTGCATTATATGGTTCACGTGCAACAAATGGTGTGGTGGTTATTACTACCAAGGCAGGCAAGAAAAACACCAAAAAAGGCATGGAAATTACTTACAATGGCTCTTTAAACTTCACGGAAGTTTCAGGTATTCCAAATTACCAGGATGTTTATACTCAAGGTTCAAACCAGGTATATAACGGTGGTTTTATCGGAAACTGGGGAGCTCCTTTTCCTGACCATGTTGATCGGTTGAATGCACAGTATGGAACCAATTATAACAAAACTTATGGCACCTATACAGGAACTGGTATTTTTGGAACTGGTACTAAGGCAGGAACGCCTTATCCAGATGGATTTGCGCCAAATCCGATTACCTCTAATGGTTTCCCTGTAGGATTAGGCTCACAAGCTTTATTTCCAGAATTAATGGATGCCGATGGATATCCTGCTGCCTATAAAATTGAGCCACATGACATAGTAGGAGGATTTTTTAAAACAGGCAAGCAGGTTGAAAACTCACTTAATATTAGCAGTGGTAATGAAAAATCGTCCATCAATGCTGGTTTTTCCCGTATGAATCAAGAGGGCATCGTTCCAAATCAAGAAGCTACACGAACAACCTTATATTTTGGAGGTAGCTCAACTTTGGAGAATGGACTATTCTTGTCGGGTAATGTTAATTATGTAAAGACCTCTCAAAAGTCTCCTCAGTCTGCCGCTAGTGCGTTCAATGATTATTATGGAGGTGATGGTTCTTCATCTATTTATGCCCGTCTATTCTATTTACCGAGAAATTTTGACTTGAATGGACTTCCTTTCGAAAGCCCGGTTGATGGATCAAATATGTTTTATCGTGCGTTGGATAATCCACTTTGGATTGCCAAGTATAATATTTATACAAGTGATGTAAATCGTGTGTATGGTAATATTACCGCTAAATACGATGTTACATCATGGTTAGAATTGATGGTAAAGGGTGGAGTTAATACCTACTCAGAAGCCAGAAGGAGCATCAATCGTCCGGGTGGGTCAGCTATTCCCTTAGGAAGAGTTTGGACAGAAGACTTGACTAATACGGAGCTCGATTTTAACTACATAGCAACAATTAACAAGGACATCAATGAAGATTTGAATATTAGAGCTTTAGTTGGATTTAATAATAACCAGCGCGAGTTATCACGTAGGAAAATAACAGGTAATCAGTTGATTCAGCCCGGTCTATATCTTACAAGTGCTACGTCTCAACAACAATCAAATTATGATTTCCATTCGTTGAGAAGACTGTATGGTGCCTATTTTGATATGACTTTGTCGTATAAGGATTATCTATTTTTGACCCTTGTTGGTCGCAACGATTGGTCATCAACCTTGCCAAAAGAAAACAATAGCTACTTCTATCCTGGAGCCAGCATTTCTTTTATGTTTTCCGATGCTCTTTCGATTCCAAACACTGTGTTGAGTTCTGGTAAATTAAGATTGGCCACTACCAAAGTAGGTAACGATGCAGGTCCTTACAGAACAAACACGAATTTTTTCATTAATACTCCTTATACTACGCCAGCTGGTACTTTTACAAACCGTGCCGGTCTACAAAATACCTTGGGTAATCCAGCCCTAAAACCTGAGTTTACCACTGAGTATGAAGTAGGTACTGATCTGAAATTCCTAAATAATAAGATTGGTCTAGATCTTACTTATTTCCACCGCCAGTCTACCGAACAAATTGCTCAGGCTTCAGTAACCCGTTCTTCGGGCTTTAGCCAGGAGTGGGTTAACGTTGGCCGTCTTGACAATAAGGGATTTGAGATTGGTTTTGATGCCACGCCTATCTCGACAGCAAGTGGCTTTACGTGGAATTCTTATGTTGCCTTCTCTCGTATTCGTACAGAGGTGGTAGACGCAGGGCCAACCGGTGAAATTTTCATTGGTGGTGCTGCTTCAACGTTTGGTACTATTCATAGAAATGGCCAACCTTATGGTCAAATCTTTGGAACAGCTCAAGCACGCGATGAGGAAGGAAACATTTTGATCGATAAGGATACTGGTATGCCTTTCAACGCAGCTAAGTCTACTATTATAGGAAATCCAAATCCTGATTTCAACTTGGGTTGGACGAATACCTTATCCTGGAAGGGATTTACTTTATCGGCATTGATCGATTGGAAACAAGGTGGTGATTTCTATTCATTCACTGGAGCTTCATTAGTGCTTCGAGGTCAATTGGCTTTCCAAGCTGAACGTGAAGCATTACGGATTGTTCCTGGTGTTTACGGTGACCCAGGTACCTATGAAGCTGTTTTGGATGATCAGGGTAACAAGATCAAGAACACAACTCCGGTAACTGCATTTGACTCCCACTTTAGCAATGGATGGGGCGCATATGGAGCAGACGAGGTTAATATCTATGACGGAACAGTAATTCGTCTCCGTGAAGTAAGTTTAGGATATAAAATTCCTAAGGCTATCTTGGCAAAAACTCCGTTTGGGTCAGCGCGTATTTCGGTGTCAGGCAGAAACTTATGGTGGAAAGCACCTAATGTAATGCAAGATTTGAATCTTGATCCTGAGTTCTTGAGCGAAGCTTCTGATTCTAACATTCAGGGTTTTGAGTATGGTGCAACCCCTACCACCAAGCGTTATGGATTTAACCTCTCATTAACGTTCTGATCAAAAGGGAATGTTTAATCGATATAAACAGAAAAATATGAAACGTAAAAGTTTAAGTATATTAATGGGGGTAGTGTTCCTCTTTTCCGTATCAAGCTGCGATTTGTTTGATTTGGATATAAACACTGACCCTAACAATCCTTCCTCTGTATCACCAGCCTTGCTGTTGAATAACGTAGAGGTTGACGGAATTGCCTCATTAGTGGGTAACTTTAATAGCACCGGTATGGGCTTTACTGTTCAAACCGATGCTAGTGACAATTTCTTTTTCAACAATCAATCTTGGAATGGAACCTGGAATAGCTTGTATGTAGGGCCACTAAAGGATCTTGACAAATTGATTCAAGCAGTTGATGTAGATGCAAACGGGGATGGTAAATCAGATCAACCAAGATACCTTGGTATTGCCCAGGTTCTGAAGGCTTATATGTTTAGTGTAATGGTTGATTGGTGGGGTGATATTCCTTATACCGAAGCATTCAAAGGAGACGCAAATCCTCAAATTAAAACTCCTGTTTACGATGATGATGCATTAATTTATGCAGACTGTTTGGCCAATCTAGATAAAGCAATTGCTAATCTAGCACTTCCTAGCCCTACAATTACAGGAGATGTAATTTATGGTGGAACTAATGCGGCAGCAGCTAAATGGATTAAAGCTGCAAAATCATTAAAACTAAAGTTATTGCTACAGACCCGATTGACTCAGAATAACACAGCAGCAATTCAGGCGTTGATGAATGACCAGGCTGGTTTAATCACTGCAGCTGCAGATGATTTCCTATTCCAGTTTAGTTCATCTATTTCGCCTGATTATCGTCATCCAAATTATGCGATGGCATCCGCGACTTACGGAGGTGGATATCAGTCACATCAATGGATGTATGAACTCTTGAAAAACAATGATCCGCGTTTGCCTTTCTATGTTAAGCGTCAGACTAAAAACGTACTTGATCCAGCGGATGCGACTCAAAAACAGACGATTCCATGCTCACAACGGGCAGATTGTATTTATAATTACTTTCCTTTGAGCAATTATGTAAGTCAAGGCTTGTATGGCAAAACCCCAGCCGAGCTTACAACAGCTCAGAAAGAATATTTGGCAGGCTTTTTAGGTAGAGATAGAGCCGACCCATCTGGTATTCCTAATGATACGGATATTCGTGCAGCACATGGTTTATATCCTTATGGTGGCTTATATGATGATTCTCCTGAGCCAGCTAATAATAATAAAGGTCGTGGGGATGGTATTTTTCCAATTGCAACTTCATGGATGGTTAAATTCTGGCAAATTGAAGCCATGTTGACCTTGGGCGTTACTCATCCAACTCAGAGTGCAACTCAATTATTTACCGCTGCAATGAATGAACAATTTGCAAAGGTTAACACCTTTGCGGCTAAGGATGCAGGAGCAACGGCTATGACATCAGCTAATATTAGCACATATGTAACAGGTTGGACCACACAATTTACAAACGCAGCATCTAATTCAGCTAAGTTGTCGGTTGCGTTGAAACAGGCGTGGTTTTGCAATACAGGTAATGGAATGGAGTTGTATAATACATTCCGCAGAACAGGTTTACCGGGAGATTTGCAAAATCCGCTTCAATTGCCTGGGAACTTTGCATTGACAATTCCATATGCTCAGGATGAACTTAACCTGAATCCAAATACGCCTTCTAAAACGTATGATAATCCAGCGTCTGGACCAGTTTTCTGGGATGTTTTAAAATTCCAGTTTGTTAAATAAAAGCAAATACGAAATGAAAAAAGTAAATAAAATAATATTGATTTGCGCTGGTCTGCTCATAGGCTTCATTTCCTGTAAGGATGATAGCCTGCAGGTAATACCAGTATGGGAAACGGGTGTAAACACCTATGCAACTAAGCAAGCGGCTTCATCTGCCAGTTTTGTGAATGGTTCACCTGCAATACCATTAGATCTTAATTTCCGATGGATCTCGATTGATGGAGCGAACACAGTTACAAAAATTGAGTACTATTTGACCTTTGATGAAGGCTATGTAGATGTGGATAATAACCCTGCGTTAGCTAGACATGGTGGTACTGATGGTAAGCTGTTTAAAACAGTTGAAGGTAGTGCAGTGCCGGCCAACAGGACGGATGTAGCCGTAAAGATCACTCAAGATGATGTTTATCAGTTATATAAGAATAATACATATAACTATTGCGGTACAAGTGTTTCTGTTTTTAGCAATACTTTAAAGCCAAGTCGAACTCCCGCAAGTCCTTTTTTAGCGGGGGATGTATTTGCGCTTAAGTGGATTGTATATACCGAGGATGGACGAAAGTTTGACTCATGGTCTCCCAGTGTTTGTAACGAATTCCCAGGATCAAATTGCCAATATGCATGGGGTGTTGTTTGCAATTCAAATTTAGGGGGCGCCTATACCTATTCCACTTCAAATATGGTTCGCAATAATGTTCCTTTTCCAGGAACGTTGAATGGGAGTGGAACCGCCACAGAGGGGTCAGAAGGTAGTTATACTTTAACGGATTTCTCTTTTGGAACTTATGCAGCTATGTATGCTGATGCACCAGCAACGGGTTCTCTCCGCTTGAGCGATGCATGTGATTTCCTATCCTTTAAAGGTGGTGATCAGTATGGATTAACTTATACGATTGCTATAACAAGTGTTTCAGGTAACGCGCTTACTTTTATCTGGACAAATACCTATGGGGATGCGGGTACAACCACATTAACCAAAACTACAGGTACATGGCCAGCTACGTTAACAACTACACCAAGTGGTTCATGTAACTAGTCATTAGTTTTATAATTGAAAAAGGGCTATTCGAAAGAATAAGCCCTTTTTTATTTTCAGGTAATGTTCTGAAAAACAGTTGGTGACTTTATCTGTAAAATTATTAGACCTAACCATCAGCCATAAAGAGAACGCAACTCTGCTCGAGAGCAACTTGTCAGCAATGCGGTTGATGTTTATCCGAGAAAATAGGGCTGATCATTTTGATGATCAGCCCTGCTTTTTTTGGTAAGTCCTAGCTTCACCTCAAAATGTTCTCGGTAAAACCGGATCAGTTGTGTGTAGCCATCTTCATGATCTGATAAGCAAACAGAAATGTTTAAATAAGTTGGCTAGGTTTCAGAAAGATTACTGAAGCATCTTCAATAAAGTAACAAGCCTGCTTTTCAAACTCCTGCGATCAATAATAAAATCGAGGAAGCCATGATCCAATACAAACTGTGAGCTTTGGAATCCTTGCGGTAAATCTTTTCCAATAGTTTCGCGGATGACGCGCGGGCCTGCAAAACCAATTAAGGCATTAGGCTCTGCAATATTGAAATCACCAAGCATCGCATAGGATGCAGTAACACCACCAGTGGTAGGATCAGTAAGTAGTGAGATGTATGGAATCTTTGCCTCATCCAGCAAAGCAATTTTGGCTGAAGTCTTTGCCATTTGCATAAGCGACAGACCTGCTTCCATCATGCGAGCTCCGCCTGAGCGCGAAATCATAAGCATTGGAATCTTAGTTTTAAGACTGTGATCCATAGCACGTGCAATTTTTTCACCTACTACAGAGCCCATGGAGCCGCCAATAAAGCTAAAGTCCATACAAGCGATGGTGATGTCGAGTCCCCCCATTTTACCATAGGCTGTACGTACAGCATCTTTCAGGTTTGTCTTGACTTGCGATTCTTTTATTCTTTTGGGATAAGCTTTTGTATCAGTAAACTTAAGTGGGTCTGCCGATTCCATGTTGGCATCCAACTCAGTAAACTCATTGTTGTCAAACAGAATTTCGAAGTATTCCTGCGATCCGATCTTTACATGATACTCTTCTTCGGGTACAACGAAAGCATTATTTTTTAATTCGCGGGTATGAACAATCTTTCCGGCTGGTGATTTAAACCATAACCCATCGGGCACCTCGCGCTTCGCTTCTGTGGGGGTTAAGATTCCTTTGTCGGTGCGTTTAAACCAAGGCATATTTTAATTGTTGATTTAAGTGATTTGAGAATTTGAAAATGTTAAAAACATGAAGGGCAATCATCAAATTAATAACATCTTCAAATTCTCAAATTAGTTATGCTATATCAATCGTCTTATCAAGGTATACATCCTGAATAGCCTGAAGAATTTCTACGCCTTCTTTAATGGGGCGTTGGAATGCTTTACGACCTGATATTAATCCCATGCCACCGGCACGTTTATTAATTACTGCAGTACGTACGGCATCAGCCATATCACTTGATCCTTTTGAATCACCACCCGAGTTTATAAGTCCTGCGCGACCCATGTAGCAATTAGCAACCTGATAGCGGCACAAATCAATTGGGTGATCAGAAGTTAACTCGGTGTAGATTCTTTCATCTAACTTTCCATAGCTGCTTCCACCTGTGTTCAAGGCTTTGTAGCCACCGTTATTTTCAGCAAGTTTTTGTTTAATGATATCAGCTTGAATAGTAACACCGAGATGATTTGCCTGGCCTGTTAAGTCAGCAGAAACGTGATAATCAATTCCGTCTTTTTTGAAAGCTGCATTGCGTGTATAACACCATAAAATAGTTGCCATTCCTAATTCGTGAGCACGCTCAAAAGCAGCAGCTACTTCCTGAATTTGTCGTGTTGAATTATCTGAACCAAAATAAATTGTGGCGCCCACTGCAACTGCTCCTAAATTCCAGGCATCTTCCACCGAACCGTACATAACCTGATCAGCCTGGTTAGGGTAGGTTAGTAATTCGTTATGATTTATTTTAACAATAAATGGAATCTTGTGGGCGTATTTCCGTGACATCATAGCCAAGCCACCGAACGTAGTAGCAACAGCATTACACTCACCTTCAATTGCAAGTTTGATAATATTTTCAGGATCGAAGTAAATCGGATTTTTTGCAAACGAAGCTCCTGCACTGTGTTCAATCCCCTGGTCGATGGGAAGTATTGAAAGGAAACCGGTTCCGCCCAAGCGGCCATGATCAAAAAGTGTTTGAATACTTCTTATGGTTTGAGTGTTTCTGTTTGAAATAGAAAAAACACGATCCACGAAATCCGGACCTGGCAAATGAAGCTGTTCTTTCGAAATGGTTTTGCTTTTGTGTGTAAGGAGCGATTCAGCGTCTTTACCCAGTAATGAACTTACATTGTTTTTAGACATAGTTTCGTTTGAAGTGAGCGCCAAATATAGGGTTATAAGCCCTTTTCTACAATTCAATGTAAGATATAGGAGCAATAAAAAACCCGCTCCAGTTAATCAGGAAGCGGGTTTTTAATAATATTATTTGAAATCTTATGCTTGCTTAGTAGTAGCTAATTTCTCCTTAATCCGGGCTGATTTGCCTTGACGGCCTTTCAAATAGAATAATTTAGCTCTGCGAACCTTACCAGCTCTTACGAACTCGATTTTTTCGATAGTTGGGCTAAGAATTGGGAAAATACGCTCAACACCAACGCCATTAGATACTTTTCTTACAGAAAAGCTCTCGCCATTGGTTCCTTTTCCTCTGCGATAAAGAACTACGCCCTGAAATTGCTGAATTCTTTCCTTGGCACCCTCGCGGATTTTAACGTGTACATTTATTGTATCTCCTGATTTGAATTCAGGCATATCTGCTCTTCTTACAGCAAATTCTTTCTCAACTTCTTTTATTAAATCGGCCATGACGCTCGGTTTTTTTAAAATGGACTGCAAATATAGGGGTAAAAGGCAGAATTAGGAGATTCGGTGCGAAGATTTTTTGACTTTAGTCCCTGAGGTATCCTGGCCTTCGTTTTTTTGTTCTTTCAAGGGATTTTTCGTGTCGCCAATCTGCAATTTTAGCCCCATGCCCCGAAATCAGCACGTCTGGTATTTTCCAGCCTTTGTATTCTGCCGGCCGGGTATAGACCGGAGGTGCAATCAACCCATCCTGAAAAGAATCTGTAAGGGCAGAGCTTTCATCGGAAAGAACCCCGGGAATTAGACGAATAATAGCATCTGAAACTACAGCCGCAGCTAATTCGCCACCCGATAAAACATAATCGCCAATACTAATTTCGCGGGTTATAAGATGTTCACGCACCCGCTCATCTACACCCTTATAGTGTCCGCAAAGAAAAATCAGATTGCCTTTAAGACTTAGTTCATTTGCTATCGCTTGAGAAAAGAGTTCACCATCAGGACTCATGTAAATGACCTCGTCATACGTCCGTTCTGATTTTAATTGTGTGATACAGTTATCGATGGGCTCAATCATCATTACCATGCCAGCTCCCCCTCCAAATGCATAATCATCAGTTGCCCGATGTTTATTCGTTGAATGGTTACGCAAGTCATGAATCTGAACCGTTACAATTCCTTTTTCCTGAGCTCGTTTCAAAATGGAATCCGAGAAAGGACTTTCAAGTAAGCGAGGAAGACAAGTAATTATATCAATACGCATAACCTATTAAAATTACGTTTCGGTTAGTGGAATAGCTACAAATCAAGAAACCCATCGGGCAATTGAACCACGATCTTCTTTTTGGTTTTGTTTATCGATTGAATAAACGGTCCATTAACCGGTATCAGTACCTCCTTACCCAAATAATCCAAAGCAAGAAGGCGGCTAGGGCCGGATTGAACAACTTCTTTGATTGCCCCTAAAAGACCCAATTCTTCATCTTCAACTGTAAAATCAATAACCTCATCGTCATAAAACTCGCCCTTCTTCAACTTTGGTCTTAGGGATTTATCCAGGTAGATGCTACATCCTTTAAGCATTGCAGCGGCCTCTAACGAGTCAATGTCCTCAAATTTTATAAAGGCTTTATCCAACCGACTGGAAATATGTTCAATGAAATAGGGAACCAGATTGTTTTTTAGTTCAATAAAAACAGATTTAACGGATTCTAAATCTGAAACATCTGTATAAATAATCGTCACTTCACCCTTTAAACCATGAGTTTTCGCTACGTATCCAACTTTAAAGCATTTGGCTTTTTCCATTTGGCGATGTCGAACTTAAATGAAACAAAAATGCCAATACAAATTGTACTGGCATTTTAAATATTGTTTTGAGAAACTTATGCTTGTGGCTCTGTAGCTTCAGCCTCTGCCGGAGCTTCACCTTCAGGTGTTGCTTCTGCAGCTGGAACAGCCGCAGCTGCTTCTGCCTTCTTGCGAATAGCCTCAGCCCGCGCTTCTTTTACTTTAGTCTCTGCTTCTTTGCGTGCTTTTGCTGCGGATTGCTTAGCACTTGAAAGCCCTTCAATCTTAGATTGAATTTTGCTTTCTTTTGCTTTTAACCATTCTGCTAATTTAGAATCAGCAACTTCTTGGGTGATAGCGCCTTTACCAACACCAATTTGAAGGTGTCTTTTTAACATTACGCCACGATATGATAACATTGCACGAACGGTATCCGAAGGTTGTGCACCTTTCATCAACCAATCAAAAGCCTTAGTATCATCCAAAACGATGGATGCAGGCACCGTTGCAGGGTTATAAGTACCAATTTTTTCAATGAATTTTCCGTCACGAGGTGATCTTGCGTCAGCAACAACCACATCATAAAGAGCTAATTTTTTGCGGCCTCTGCGGGCCAATCTGATTTTTACAGCCATTTTGTTACGTTTTTAATGTTGGAACACGTCCGTTTTTAAAGGACTGCAAAGGTAGGCTATTTTGTGATTTTACCAATTCGATAATCAAATAAATGCGTAAGTGTCTCACTATCTATTATATTTGAATAAGCGATTATTAGGTTTTCATATTTTATTATCGCTCTTTACATTTGGTTCCCTTTATAAAAATTAAACATGGATAAGTTTTCTTACATCTCTAATGCAGACGTTGGGTATTTGGATCAGCTATACCAAAATTATAAAAGTGACCCTACTTCAGTAGATGCTACCTGGCAGAAATTCTTTGAAGGTTATGACTTCTCGCAGCAGCGGTATGGCGAAAATGGTGCATCAGCTCCGGGTAATGATTCACATTCCATAAAAGAAACTCAGGTTCGGAACCTCATCTTTCAATATCGCTCCTTTGGACATTTAAAATCAAAAACAAATCCTGTACGGGAGAGAAGAAACCATAATATCAATCTTGAGCATACCAAAGTTGGCCTTACCGATGTCGATTTGGATACCGAGTTTGATGTGGCTGCAGAAATAGGAATGCCTAAATCGAGCTTGCGCAAAATCATCGAAAAGTTAAAGATGCTTTACCTCGGCCCGATTGGTTTTGAATATAACTTTATCCGTAACGATGATATCAGGGCATGGCTCCATAACAAAATCGAGCGCGAGTATTATGAATACAATCCGAACCTTGACGAAAAGAAGCGAATTCTCTCAAAGCTGAACGAGGCTGTTGTGTTCGAGAATTTTCTTCATACAAAATTCTTAGGTCAGAAAAGATTTTCATTGGAAGGAGGAGAGAACACTATCCCTGCGCTTGATGCGATTATCAATAAATCGGCTGAGCTGGATGTAAAGGAAGTGGTGATTGGAATGGCTCATCGTGGAAGATTAAATGTGCTTTCCAACATTCTTGGAAAAACATACGAACAAATCTTTACTGAGTTTGAAGGAAATGTAAATCCTGATTTAACGATGGGCGATGGTGATGTGAAGTATCACTTAGGGTATGCCAGTCATATCAATACACCATCAGGAAAAAAAATCTATGTAAAGTTAACACCCAATCCATCGCACCTTGAAGCGGTTGATCCATTGGTAATTGGATATACGCGCGGTCAGATTGACGATGAGTATAAAGGTGATCTTAAAAAGGCAATGGCCATCTTGATCCATGGCGATGCTGCCTTAGCAGGCCAGGGTATTGTCTATGAGGTTATACAAATGTCTGAGTTGCCCGGATATACAACCGGTGGAACTATTCATTTCGTAATTAATAATCAGGTTGGTTTTACTACTGACTTTGATGATGCACGTTCAGCTATCTATTGTACCGATGTTTCTAAAATTGTGGATGCACCTGTGCTACACGTAAATGGGGATGATGCAGAGGCAGTAACATTCTGTGCAAATCTGGCAGTTGAGTATAGGCAGAAATTCAGCAAAGATATTTTCATTGACTTGCTTTGTTATAGAAGGCACGGGCACAACGAAAGTGACGAACCTAAATTCACTCAGCCTAAATTATATAACATCATTGCCAAGCACCCGAACCCACGTGAAATTTATGTAAAGCAATTGGTTGAAAAAGGAGTTGACTCCTCCTTGGCGGATGAGATGGATAAAAACTTCCGTAATCAACTACAAGATCGATTAAATGAGGTGAAACAAAAACCACTTCCCTACAAGCCTCAAAAAATCGAAGAGGAGTGGGAGCAATTGCGAAGAGCAAAACCAGAAGATTTTGATCAATCTCCAAAAACTGCAATTACTCAAGCGTTGGTTGATAAGGTTGGAAAAGCACTTACCACTATCCCGGAAGGCTTTAAACCTCTTAAGCAAATCGAAAAACTTATTAAAGACAGAAAGGCAGCTTTCTTTGATGATAAAGTGTTGGGTTGGGCCGAAGCAGAATTACTAGCCTATGGTTCGCTCGTGGCAGAAAAAGTGCCGATTCGAATGTCAGGTCAAGATGTTAAACGTGGTACATTCTCTCACAGACATGCATACTTCTGGGATGCCAATACAAATGAAGCGTATTCTGGACTAACTCAGGTTGATAAGGATCAGGCGCGCTTTTCAATATTCAATTCATTACTCTCCGAATTTGGAGTGCTTGGTTTTGAATATGGTTACGCTATGGCAACTCCGTATGCACTCGTATTGTGGGAAGCACAATTTGGAGATTTTGTTAACGGGGCACAAACCATCATCGATCAGTTCATCTCAAGTGCTGAATCGAAATGGCAACGGATGAATGGACTCGTTATGTTGCTGCCTCATGGATATGAAGGTCAGGGCCCTGAGCACTCAAGCGCACGGCCAGAGCGTTTCTTACAGCAAGCCGCAGAATACAATATGGTTGTGACCAACATAACCACGGCATCTAACTTCTTTCATTTGTTGCGTAGGCAGGTGGCGTGGGAATTCAGAAAACCATGCATTGTGTTTTCACCTAAATCACTTTTGAGGAATCCGTTAGTTGCTTCACCAATCAGTGAGTTCACTTCCGGTTCATTTACTGAATTAATTGATGATCCAAATGTTCAGGCAAAAGATGTGAAGCGGGTTATCCTTTGCACCGGTAAAATATTTTATGACCTTCAAGAAGTTCAACAAAAGAAAAAGATAAAAGACGCTGCTATTGTTCGAATTGAGCAACTTTATCCTTTCCCGGATAAGCAGTTAAATAAGATTATTAAAAAGTATAAAGGGGCCAAGCTTCTTTGGATTCAGGAAGAGCCTAAAAATATGGGTTACTGGTCATTCATTAAGCGCATGTTGCCCGATACTGAAATTCAATTAGGCGCGCGCAAGTCAAGTGCTTCACCAGCAACTGGCTACTCAAAAATTCATAAAATTGAACAAGAGAAAATTGTAAATCAGGCATTTGAAATTTAATTAACCTCAAAAAAATAGTTACATGGCACAAGTAAAAGTTCCTACCGTTGGCGAATCGATAACTGAGGTTACCATTGCTAATTGGCTTAAGAAAGATGGCGATGTTGTGAAGATGGATGAAATAATAGCTGAGCTTGAATCGGATAAAGCAACCTTTGAACTTACCGCTCCACAGGCAGGCAAACTAAAAATAGTAAAGCAAGCCGGTGAGGTAGTTCCCATTGGTCAATTGATTTGCGAGATAGATGAGTCAGGAGCTGGAGCTACCAACAAAGAGGCGGCTCAACCTGCAAAGCAAGAATCAAAACCAACTGAATCAAAATCAGAAGCTCCAAAGGCAACAGGAGCAGTGAAAGAAATGAAAGTGCCGGCTGTGGGTGAGTCAATAACGGAAGTTACTATTTCAACCTGGTTGAAAAAGGAAGGTGACTTTGTAAAGCTTGATGAGATTATTGCTGAAGTAGAATCCGATAAAGCGACCTTTGAATTACCCGCTGAAGCAAATGGTATTTTACGAATAGTTGCAAAAGAGAAAACGACACTACCGATTGGTGGATTGATTTGTAAAATTGAAGTGATGGAAGGAGGTGCACCATCAACATCTGCTGCCAAGCCAACAGAGATGCCTGCTGCAACAGGTGATAAATCCTATGCTTCAGGTCATCCCTCTCCAGCAGCGGCAAAAATTTTGGATGAAAAAGGAATTTCGTCATCACAAGTTTCAGGATCGGGTGTAGGCGGACGAATTACTAAAGAAGATGCTGAGAAAGCCAAAGCAACCGTAGCGAAAGCTGAAGCACCAAAATCTGCAGGTGCAACAAAACCTCCTATGATTACTTCTGGCGGAAGCCGTGAAAAGCATTCGGAGAAAATGACATCGCTTCGTAAAACGATAGCAAGACGTTTGGTTTCTGTTAAGAATGAGACAGCCATGCTTACAACCTTCAATGAGGTTGATATGAAACCCGTAATGGATTTGCGCAGCAGGTATAAAGATAAATTCAAGGAAAAGTATGGTGTGGGCCTCGGCTTTATGTCATTCTTTACAAAAGCAGTTTGTGTTGCGTTGAAAGAATTCCCCGCAGTAAATGCACAAATAAATGGAGATGAAGTTCTTTATCATGATTATTGTGATGTTTCCATAGCGGTTTCAACTCCACGGGGATTGGTTGTTCCGGTTATTCGAAATGCAGAATCACTTTCATTTGATCAAATTGAAGCTGAAGTGGTTCGATTAGCAACTAAAGGTCGTGATGGGAAACTCTCAATTGATGAAATGCAAGGAGGAACGTTCTCTATTACCAATGGTGGAGTGTTTGGCTCCATGCTTTCAACTCCGATTTTAAATCCACCACAATCAGCCATTTTAGGAATGCACAATATTGTTGAGCGTGCTGTTGTACAGAAAGGAGAAATTGTTGTTCGTCCGATTATGTACCTCGCGCTTTCCTATGATCATCGCATAGTTGATGGTCGGGAGTCAGTGAGCTTCCTGGTAAGAGTGAAAGAGTTGTTGGAAGATCCGGGAAGATTGATTTTAGGAGTTTAATAGGAAGTAAAATTTAGAATTTGAAATCATATTAGTATGCAATACAACGTCACAGTAATTGGTTCGGGTCCGGGTGGATATGTAGCAGCAATCCGTTGCGCACAACTTGGTTTTAAAACAGCGCTCATTGAAAAATATGATACGCTAGGAGGTACCTGTTTGAATGTGGGTTGTATACCATCGAAAGCATTACTCGATTCTTCAGAACATTTTCACAATGCTGCGCATACCTTTAAAGAGCATGGCATCGATATCAACGAACCCAAAGCCAACATTACGCAGATGATTAAGCGGAAGGCAGGCGTTGTTAAATCAAACGTAGATGGGATTGCGTACTTGATGAAGAAAAATAAAATCGAAGTCCTTACCGGAGTGGGTTCGTTTGTCGATAAGAACACGATTAAGATTACTGGGAAGGATGGAAAGGAATCGCAGATCACGACTGAAAAAGTAATTATAGCAACCGGTTCAAAACCTACTCCACTTCCTTTTGCACCCTTCGATAAGAAGAGGATTATTTCAAGTACGGAGGCCTTAGAGTTAAAGGAAATTCCGAAGCACTTGATTGTTATTGGGGGTGGAGTAATTGGAATGGAACTCGGTTCTGTGTATGCGCGCATTGGTTCGAAAGTTACTGTGGTTGAGTTTTTAGATAACCTGATCCCAACCATGGATGGAACGATGGGTAAGGAACTTACCAAAGTGGCGAAGAAACTAGGAATGGAATTATACCTGGGCCATAAAGTAACTTCCGTTGAAGTAAAAGGAAAAGAGGTGCTTGTAAAAGCAGAGCCAAAGGCTGGTGGAAATGCAGTTGACCTTAAAGGCGATTATTGTTTAGTAAGTATTGGTCGCAAGCCGTATACGGATGGACTGGGTTTGGAGAAAGTGGGAATAGAATTGGATAAAGGAAAAATTCCGGTTGATGATCATTTAAAAACAAAAGTTGATAACATTTATGCAATCGGTGATGTAGTTCGAGGAGCTATGTTGGCGCACAAAGCAGAGGAGGAGGGAGTGTTGGTAGCTGAGCAATTGGCCGGACAAAAACCACATATTAATTATAATTTGATACCGGGTGTTGTTTACACATGGCCTGAAGTTGCCAGTGTTGGGTATACAGAAGAGCAATTAAAAGAACAAGGCCGTGCCTACAAGACCGGTAGTTTTCCATACAAAGCATTGGGTCGCGCCCGTGCGTCCATGGATTTAGATGGTTTGGTAAAAGTGCTTGCCGATAAAGCTACTGATGAAATTTTGGGTATACATATTATTGGAGCCCGTGCTGCCGATATGATTGCTGCCGGAGTTACTGCAATGGAATTTCGCGCTTCCGCGGAAGATATTGCCAGAACATCACATGCGCATCCTACCTATATGGAGGCCGTGAAAGAAGCTTGTTTGGCAGCGACTGCCAACAGATCGATACACATGTAATATTATTTAGTAAGCAACCTGGAGATCAGAAATGCTCTGACTGCAAGTGCAACTACAACCGGAATTAAGAATACGTTAAGCTGTTGAGGTAACAACCACCAAAATAGAAGGGTTGCTATCAAAACTATCCAGGTGATCTGATAATACTTTCCTAAATAAAGTATCCAGCGTTTTTTCACCAAGAAGACTCCAGCAAAAAAATGAAGTGGAAACGCCCAAAATAAATTGAAATTTCTGGCAGCATCATGATGATCTGTAAAAAGCCAGAGGGTGGTCAGGAGTATTCCAATCAAGCCAACAACGGAGAACAGGATTATATCCAACCAACGGCTTAATTTTTTTCTTTTCCAGTCATACAAAGAAAGAAGAACGATAATTATCAACATGCAACCCCCGGCAATCCATGGATGCACGAACGCAACTTTAGATTTCTCTTGCGTGTCCTGATTAATAATTCTCTTTTCTTTCACTAGCGGCAAGGTTAGGCTATCTGATTTAATGCTGGTGTGATCCACAAATGATTCTATGTATTCAGGAAGAAACATATACTCACGCGCACTCATGGTGCGATCAATGGGGAGTCCCAGACAGATATCAATTCCTAAATCACCCCAAGGCAATTGATCAAGGTGTTCATCTGTTTTTTGTCGAAAGGAGTGAGTAGGTGTGAGAAAAGAACTGTCGATTGTAATATCGCTTCCTAATTGTTCTACAAGTACATCGCGAATTTTAGTGGCGCAGTTGTCTTGATAATAATCGTAGCGATAGGTTCTGTTTTCGGGTTTGGCATTCCATAAAAGAAAGGAAAATATTTTTTCCTTTTGAGATAGAGTTAAGTTCAATACTTGTTCATGCACAGACCGATTATCACGAACGTAAGGCCATTCAAAATTTTCATAATCATATACAGCCAGCAAGTAGTAGTTACGTCCTTTGGCAAAATTTAAATAGAAGTTGGGTTTATCGAAATCAAACACTCCATAGTTGAATGCATAATCGAAGCCGAATTCCGGATCAACAACACGAATCGCACTATGCCCAAATGCGCTATATACTTCTTGATAACCTGGCCCGCAGGTAATTATCGAAATTTCTGCCTTTTCGGATAAACGCATTGGCTGAGAATAACTTTGTGTTCCGCAAAACACAAGTAAGGCTATAATCAATCTTTTCATCACTAAATAAATGTTGCGAAAGATAAACAATCGCGCTTGAAACGGTAATTTTGGCTAGCACATGATTGGGAATCTGAACGATACATTAAATCTGATAAGGAAAACAACTCCTGCACGGATAATCAATGCCTCAAAAGTTCTGTCAAGTTATCATTATTCCCGTTTTGTGGGTAAAGCAAATCATTGGGCCATGCCGATGAGTATTGCAATAGAACCCACAACATCCTGTAATCTTCGTTGTCCTGAATGCCCTTCGGGGTTGCGGTCTTTTACGCGACCAACAGGAATGTTGCAGGTAGATTTGTTTAAGAAGACAATTGATGAATTGGCTTCCACACTTTCGTATCTAACCTTTTATTTTCAAGGTGAACCGTATTTGCATCCTCAGTTTTTGGATCTGGTTAACTATGCTTCAGCAAGAAAAATCTATACGGCCACTTCTACCAATGCACATTATTTAAGTGAAGAAATGGCCAGGCGAACAATTGATTCAGGGCTTGATCGCTTGATTATTTCAATAGACGGAACCACACAAGAAACGTATGAAGCCTATAGAGTGGGTGGTAAACTGGATAAGGTTATTGAAGGCGCAAAAAATATTGTAAGGCTTAAGAAAGAATTGAAATCACTAACTCCTTTTGTTGTGTTCCAGTTTTTAGTGGTAAAACCCAATGAGCATCAGATTGAGGCTGTACACAAACTAGCAAAAGAAATTGGTGTTGATCACGTTGCATTAAAAACTGCACAGATCTATGATTATAAAAGTGGTTCTGATTTGATTCCTTCGATCGATAAATACTCACGCTACAAAAAAGAGAATAACGGAACGTATTCAATTAAAAATGAATTGCTCAGTCACTGCTGGAAGATGTGGCAAAGTTGTGTGATTACCTGGGATGGAAAAGTGGTTCCGTGCTGTTTCGATAAAGATGCTCATTATGTAATGGGTGATTTGAAAGAGCAATCTTTTAAAGAAATCTGGCAGAGCGAAAATTATAATTCTTTTCGGGCTTCTATTTTAAGATCAAGAGATGAGATCGAGATGTGCCGAAATTGTACCGAGGGAACTCAGGTTTGGGCTTAATAATTTTCAGCCAGCCAGCGTCCAAGAAATACATCATATACTCTATAGCCTTCCTTTTCGAGTGTTAAGAACTCTTTTTGCACCAATGCTGGAAGCGTTCTTTGTACAGTACTTGAGGTTAGTCTGTGCTTAGTTAAAAACTCTTTTGAAGTGGGCTTAACTACCCAACCTTCTTTGGCTACTGAAGTTAGCAATTGTGCTTGCTGCGAAGTTAGTAGTGTTCTATAGTTTGTAAATACAGTTTCGTTTTCTTCGAAGATTTTGACAACAGCATGATATACCGTTGTTTTAGTATCGGCTTTCCTTAAATCAAAAAGCCTATTACAGAAATATTGAATGTAAAATGTATGTTGACACGTCCAGTTAAGAATGAATTCTATTTCTTCTTTTTCGATAGTTAATCCTTCATTTTTAAAATGATTTGTTATAAAAGCGTGATATTCCTTTGATGGAATTGGATCCAACCCTAAAAATTGGGTGCTTTGATAGAATGGACGCCTGGCATCAGCAAACATGCTGCTAAGCACATGTTTTTGACTACCGGAAAAAATGAAATGAACATTGTTTAGATGTTGAATATGACCACGTAATAGTGCTTCAGTATTTTTCTCTGGATAAGAAGTTATAATTTGAAACTCATCAAAAGCAACAATTACTGGTGTAGGATTTTTTTCAAGAAGGCGAAAAGTTTCCTCTAATGTTCTTACGCCATTCTGTCCTTTTTGGATGGAAATTTCTACTGACGGTACCCCGCTAAGCGGATCAACAGTAAAGGAGGGTCGCAATCCACTAAACAATTGAGCTATCTTTTGAATGGATGTTTTCATCGCCCCGAGGCTCATCTGATTTATTGTTGCTTTCGCAAATTCTTTTACTAAACCAGCCTGATCAGTGGTATGTAAGAGATCAACATAGATCAGTTTTATTTTTTTTGACTTAATCTGCTCAAATACATGCTTTATAAGTCCTGTTTTTCCCATTCGCCTAAGCGATAACAGAGTTACATTTCGACCGTTTTTCAAGGCGTTTATAAGAGATTGTGTTTCTTCTTTACGATCGCAGAAATAGGATGATCCTTGATAGCCAGAAATCAAAAAAGGGTTATTGGGTTTTTTCATTATACATTAAGAATTATACATTTTGTATAATGCAAGATGTATAATATTATAAAAAAATCCAAAGGCTGAAATGTTTGTTGAAATCAAAATTCAGGTTTGCTAACAAGTGAGATTAATGCGGAATTAAAGTCCTTTTGTTTTTAGCTCCCTCTCAATCTTTTCTAAATCCAAAGCTCCACACTTTGCGCAGCCCGATTCGCAAGCATTTTTTGTAGTAAAGGAGCGGTAAGCCAATCTCCCAACATAGAAGGCAGCACCTGCAAAAAGTGAAATGATTATGATTTGCTGAACCATGAATCAAAGATAATCATACTTTGCTAATTTGTACAATCATCGGAATTTCACAATGTCCGATCATGGACGGTTGCGAGCGTTATTGAACGGAGCCGAATTTGTAAAGCATCTTAAATTCAAGCCAATCAGGTTTTTTTCGTTGGCATTATACTTGACTTTCCCCCTGTGAATTAATTAATCTGCCATGATTAAGAACTACTTTATTATTGCATTCAGAAATCTGCTTCGTAATAAGAGTTACACATTTATTAATGTGGCCGGCCTGGCTCTGGGGATTACAACCTGCATAATCATATTCTTAATCGTAAAACGAGAGTTAAGTTTTGACAAAGCATTTGCGCAGTCAGAAAATATCTATCGGATTGTTAGGGAAACAAAAGATGCATCGGGCATAGAAAAAACTACCATAACACCTTATCCATTAGGGCAGGCTTTAAAGAATGACTTTCCTGATCTTGTTTCTACCCAATTTCATTTTCAAGATCAATCATTAATGACTATTGGTGACGAGAAGACGCGGGTTGAGAATATTGCTTTCGCAGATCCCAATTTTTTCGATGTCTTTAATTTTGAAGTGCTATCGGGTAACCCTAAAAAAGATTTAAGTGACCCCGGGAAAGTTTTTCTTACAGAAGAGTTTGCACAAAAGCTTTTAGATAAGAATGCGAAAACAATCAAGCTTGATAATCTTCTTGAGCTTGAAATTGCAGGGATAATTCGGATGCCCAAAACTCCTACGCATATAAAAGTAAATATGATTGCATCATGGGCAACGCTTACACCTGATGTGGTTAAAGAGTTTCTTGGATTTTCAATCGATCAATGGGGTTTAAATTCATCGGGGTATACCTATATCGTATTACCACCGGAAGAAACTCAAAAGTCAATGGAAAATAAATTTTCAGCCCTGGTTCAAAAGTATTATCAACCAGATGAGGCAACAAGGCAAACTTATTTACTACAACCACTTTCTCAAGTACATTTTGATACAGAGTTCAGCGAAAATCCTGGTACCTCTTCAACCTCATCCTCAACACTAATCATTCTTGCATTTATAGGTGTGTTTATTTTATTAGTGGCTTGCGTGAATTTCATTAATTTGTCCACTGCTCTCTCAGTTCAAAAATCAAAAGAAGTAGGCGTAAGAAAAACATTAGGCGCGCAACAATCTCAGCTTACTATTCAATATCTCAGTGAGGCATTCATGCTTACATTTTGTGCAGCAATTATTTCTGTGGGCATTGCAGAATGGATAGCACCTCTTGTTGGAAATTTTTTGGAACGCGAGGTACAACTGAATCTACTCAACAATCCCCAACTAATTCTTTTCCTTATCGGGATTGTTTTCTTCACTGCTTTGTTTTCTGGATTTTATCCTGCTTTAGTACTCTCAAGATTCAATCCTGTAAAGGCATTGAAGAACAAGTTCTCCACAGATGATAATTCACCGGCATCATTGCGCAAGGTTTTGGTAGTGGCTCAGTTTTTTATTGCTCAGGTGTTGATCATCTGTACGCTTGTTGTTTCAAGTCAACTTTCATTTTTTAGAAACACCTCTTTGGGTTTTGCCAAGGAAGCTGTGATCAACGTAAGCATCCCAAATAATGATATTGTGAAATTAGAGGCTCTAAGAAATAAATTGCAAACCGATCCTGATGTTAAGGATATCTCTTTTTCTTTAGGTGCCCCAATATCAGATAATCAATTTGGAACAGGTATGTTTCTCACTGACAAAGGTAATGCAGATCGGTACTCAATGAAATTAAAACTCGGAGACGTACGTTATAAAGATGTCTATGGCCTTGAACTACTTGAAGGTCGTTGGTTTTTAGAAAGCGATGAAAAGATTGCTAACCTTGGGAAAGAAGAACGCCAATGGTCATATGTAATTAATGAAGAAGCAATGAGGATGCTTGGTTTTAGTTCACCGAAAGAGATTATTGGAAAAAATATTACAATAGGGTTTAATGATGCAACGGGTCCGGTGATAGGAGTAGTTAAAAATTTCCACACAGCATCCTTGCAACATGATATCGAGGCCGTAGTATTGTTACCTTTCAATTACTACTTTGATGCAGGAATTAAAATTAATACAGCAAACACAACAGCTACTATAAAAAATATTGAAGAAATATGGTCACAACAATTTCCTGAATATTTATTTCAATATACTTTCTTAGATGAATATGTTGGGCGCTTGTATCGTGAAGAAGAGCGTATGTTTGGACTCTTTGAGGTATTTGCTGGCATTGCCATCTTTATAGGATGCCTTGGGTTATATGGATTAGCCTCTTTTATGGCGCAACAAAAAACAAAAGAGATTGCCATTCGCAAAACATTAGGAGCTTCGGTTAGCCATATCATTGCTCTTTTTTCCCGCGATTTTGTGCTATTGATATTGATCGCCTTTGTATTAGCCATTCCGGTTGCCTGGTACGCCATGAGCTTATGGCTTGAAGATTTTGCGTTTAAGGTTGAAATCACCTGGGTTGTTTTTGCAATTGGAATCATAAGTACACTTGGCATAACATTGTTAACTGTAGGCTATCGATCGTTGCGTGCAGCTACTGCCAACCCGGTTGTAGCCCTTAAAAGTGAATAATATTTTTTTAAACTTTTTGAATAGAACATTCATCTACGACAAGTAAAGTAAAAAACCATGCTTAGAAATTATTTCACCACCGCCTATCGAAATCTGATTAGAAAAAGAGCAAGCACATTTTTTAATGTTGCAGGACTTACACTGGGCATAGCGGGAAGCATTGTTTTATTTCTACTCGTGACTAGAATCTTGAGTTTTGATAAGTTTCAAACTAACTATACAAGAATTTATCGGGTAGTCACTGAAGAAGGAACAGGAGAGGATATGTTCCATACTCCTGGTGTGCCAACTGTGCTTCCGGTTGCATTTCGAAATGATTTTGAAGAGGCCGAACAAGTAGTTATAACTTCCTATGAAGGTGACGGATTGGTGCTTGTGCCGCAAAAAGATGGAGAGCCAAAGAAATTTCAAGAAGAAGAGGGGATTGTATTTACGGAGCAATCATTCTTTTCTATTTTTGATTGTGTGGTATTTCATGGAGAAATTAACAAAGCATTGGACGAACCCAATGAAGTAGTTATCTCCAAAAAACTGGCTGAGAAATATTTTAATAAAGAAGATGCGCGTGGGGAAATCCTAAATTATCGTGATAAGGATTATAAAGTGTCTGCTGTTATTGATGATCCGAAAAGTAATACAGACTTTCCATTCACGCTTTTACTTTCCTACGAGACGGTGCGCAAGCAATATGAAGAACAAGGCTGGGGTAGTACATCCAGTGGCAATCAATGCTACTTTTTATTAAAGAATGGTGTTGATATTGAAACCCTTGAAGGTAGAATGCAGGCCTTTACGGATAAGTATATTGGCGAAGATAACTACAGCAAGCGCATCTTTAATCTTCAGCCACTAAATGAGTTGCATTTTGATACCCGATATTATGGATATGGGGGTGGAACAGTAAGCAGAGGAAATATTTTAGCATTAGTTTTTATTGGAATCTTCCTTGTACTCACGGGTTGCATAAATTTTGTTAACCTCTCCACGGCTGAATCTATTAAACGCTCAAAAGAGGTCGGAATCCGGAAGACATTAGGAGGCACACGCAATCAATTAATTGGCCAGTTTTTAGGCGAAACCGGAATCGTGACGTTTGTTTCTATTTTGCTTGCAATTGTGTTAGCACAAGGTGTGTTGGCGTATCTTAATCCGTTTATGGAATTGGATTTAAAGATTGGTCTTCCTGGTAATTTGCCCTTGCTTAGTTTTTTGGTGATCTTATTTGTTGTTGTTTCATTATTGTCAGGAATTTATCCCGCATTTATTATGTCGGGCTATAACCCCGCCATGGTTATGAAGAATAAAACATCGAATAAAAATTCGACTGGTTTTTTTATGCGAAAGGGTTTGGTGGTATTTCAATTTTTCATTTCACAATTACTTATTGTTGGAACAATTGTCATCATTTCGCAAATGAATTATTTCAAGACAAAGGATCTTGGATTTGATAAGGAAGCTATCATTCGCATTCCTATTCCTGAACAAGAGCGAGTTGAAAATTCAACCGGGGCGAGTAAGATGCGAGCGTTGAAAAATGAAATTCTAAGAATTGCCGGGGTTGAGATGGCCAGCCTTTGTAACACTCCACCCTCTTCGGGAAGCGTAAGTGGAACAGGTTTTGTTTTAGAAGGAGAAAGCGAGGAACAGCGAAAGGATACTCAAGTAAAAACTGTAGACACGGATTACATCAAGTTGTTTAAACTCAAATTAATTGCGGGAGAGAATTTGACCGATCTTGATACCGCTACCGGGTATGTTGTGAATAGGGAATTTACAAAATCAGCGGGGTTTCTTAACCCAGAAGAGATGGTGGGTAAGCGAATACGCATTTGGGGCCGCATGTATCCTGTTGTGGGTGTGGTAGAAGATTTTCATACAACCTCTCTGCACCAAAAGATAGAATCTACTGCCATGTTTAATAGACTTAGTAACTACTATAGCTTGGCAGTAAAGGTAAATCCAAAAGCTTTTCAAGAGAGCTTACCGAAAATAAAACAAGTGTGGGAAGCTGCCTATTCGAAGCATATTTTTGATTATTCTTTTTTGGACGAAAACATAAAAGAGTTTTATCAAGGTGAAGAGCGAATGTCTGTTTTACTGAGTGTGTTTACATCAATTGCAATTATTATTGGTTGTATAGGATTATTTGGATTGGCAACATTTATGGCGAATCAGAAGACTAAAGAAATTGGTGTTCGAAAAGTTTTGGGTGCATCCGTAAAAGGAATTGTGTTTTCCTTTTCAAGGGAATATATTATTCTGGTATTCATTTCATTTGTATTGGCCGCTCCTTTTGCATGGTATGTAATGAATGCCTGGCTCGAAGAGTTTTCCTATAAGATTACATTAGGGCCTGTAGTATTTCTGGTGGGCTTAGCAAGCACATTGATTATCGCAGTTCTTACAGTGGGTTATAAATCGTTTCAGTCGGCTACAGCAAATCCGGTAGATGCGTTACGAAGCGAATAAAAGGTATTTTTTTTTGTGAACTTATGATAAAATTACTCACATTCAATTCTATGCCCAAATCTGATTTTATGGCCATCAGGATCTTCCACTAACATTTCTCTCATATTCCATTCTTTGCTTTCGGGTCCTGAGATAATTTTTGCTCCTTTCTCATTAATGATTTTGAAATACGCGTCAACATCATCCACAATAATGGCGATCCATGTACCCGGACTGCCCTGAGCGTTTAAGCAGAAAAATATTTCTACATCATCCTTTACAACACCTCCAAAATCTGTTGGACTACCCCATTCCCAGGAATCTTCAAATCCCAAAACCTCCGTATAGTATTTGATGCTTTTCGCTACATCTCTAGAATAAAGGATTGGATTTGACTTCTCGAACTTCATTCAGTTAAGCTATTTCTTGCAGTATTTGTGAAATTAAGACCAGTGCTTTTGAATGAGTTGCAGCATCTCCGCATGTACTTTTCCACCGGCACACAACTCACCACCGTGAAGAAAGTTTTCACCGCCTTTAAAATCGGTTACTATTCCTCCTGCTTGCTGTACAATAAAAGTTCCTCCGGCTACATCCCAGGGAGAAAGATTGTATTCAAAAAATCCTTCCAGTTTGCCGCAGGCCACGTAGGCTAAGTCCATTGCTGCGCTTCCTAACCTGCGAATGCCATGTGTTTTTTCAAGAAATATTTTTATGATCTCCAGGTAGTTTTCTCTTTTATCTAAATGATAATAGGGAAACCCCGTTGCTAATAAACTTTCTTCCAATTTATTGATAGGTGAAATTCTAATTTCCTTTTGATTGCAATAGGCTGGATTGTTTTCAATAGCATGATAACAATCTTTGTGACTTACATCGTACACTATACCGAGTACGGTTTTATCATTTTGTTGCAGGCCAATACTAATGGCATAAATGGGCAACCCATGCAAATAATTAGTTGTGCCATCTAGTGGATCAATTATCCAACGATATGCGTTAGTTCCTTTTGTTTCGGTTCCTTCCTCCGCTAAAAAACCTGAGCCGGGCAGCAATTTGCTTAGCCGTGCCACTAATCTTTTTTCAGACTCCTTATCAACATACGAAACCAGGTTGCTGAAACTTCCTTTCTGCTCAATTTTGGAGAGATCAAAGTTTTCAGACTCTTTGCTCATGAACTCACCCACTTCTTCACACAATGAGATTACATCTTTTTCCAGTTCAGATAAGTTCATTTTTTCTGAGTTTGATATTTAACAAAAGACAACAGAACAACTAACACAGAAACCCAGGCCGAAGTTTTCGCCACTACCTCACCTTGCCTAAAGTTTTGAGCATCTAATATATTCGATTCATTTGTGTAGAACGAAATCATTTGCAAACGATTTACACCTGGGGTATCCAATTGGTAAGAAAGGAGTGGAGGGAGTATGATTAAAATAATGGCCAGTATGAAAAGATACACTTGAAAGGTTTTAGTTTGAAAAAACGACAGATAAAAGACAAGGTTCACAATCAATATCCAAAGCGAAATCCCAAGATAACCCACATGATGTGTCCATTTAGTCCAGTCTGGATAAAGACTTAACGAGTTAGCCAGAAAGATAGTTTGTTCTCTCCACGGAAGTGCTAAAAAAAGGTACTCAATACCTAACCAAAAAAAGATGATTGTAAATTTTCCTAACCGCGACCCCAAATGTTGGTAGGCAAATGAATAGCCAACAAAGGTGAGCGTAAGAGCGATGGCTTGCGCCAGAACAAGCACGAGTAGATGTAAATCAAAGAGTATTCCTGCAAACAATGCGCCAGCCAGCGCAAGCAGAATTAATTCGAAACGATTCCAGGGATTTTTGCTTGTGTTAGCATGGTCGCTAATTGCGAATAGTGGAGCAATCCCTACAAAGATGAGTGCTGGAAATGATTTCATTAACCATCCTGCTACTAGTAGTACTGATGAGAGCGCAAATAAGCCCCACGGATTCCATATTGCATTATTCTTTTTTGCCATCGATCACGATCACAATTTCGCCTTTAACATCTTTTTCCTTGAAATGCTCCAATACCTCAGTCACAACTCCGGTTTTGGTTTCTTCATGAAGTTTGGTTAGCTCACGCGAAACAGAAACCATTCGCTCAGGACCAAAAAATTCAGCAAGCTGCTCAAGTGTTTTAACAAGCCGATGAGGCGATTCATAAAGCACTAATGTGCGATCTTCTTCACTTAACTTTTTAAGCATGGTTTGCCGACCTTTTTTGTGCGGCAGGAACCCTTCGAAGACAAATCGATCTGTTGGAAATCCTGATTTTACGAGGGCTGGAATAAGTGCTGTTGCCCCGGGTAAACAGTCAACCTTCAATCCTTCTTTTAACGTTTCACGAACCAATAAAAATCCAGGATCAGAAATACCCGGTGTGCCCGCATCACTAATTAAGGCCATGACTTCACCGGCTTGCATGCGTGCGATCAATCCGGCCAACGTTTTGTGTTCATTAAAAATATGGAAACTCTGGAGTGGTTTTGAAATCGCGTAATGCTTTAATAGAAAGCCTGAAGTACGCGTGTCCTCTGCTAAAATGGTATCAACTGATTTAAGAATTTCTAATGCGCGAAGTGTGATATCCTGAAGGTTACCAATCGGGGTGGGGACAAGGTATAAGGAGGTCTTTATTTCTTCCACAATTATAACAATTGATCGATTGCCTTGGCAAGATTGCGATCCTTGTCCGTAACAACGTCACCGGCATCATGCGTACTTAGTTCAAAGCTTACGGTATTATAAACATTTGTCCACAGCGGATGATGGTCTGCTTTTTCAGCTATCAGAGCCACTTTCGTCATAAACCCGAAGGCTTCTGTAAAGTCTTTAAACTTGAAAGTTTTCTTTAATCGATTGTTCTCCTCTCTCCACATAAGGCTATTATTTTGATTGATGCAATAAAGTTAGAAGAAAGAGCGATGCGATTGTAAACTTAAGATGGTTTAAAGAGCCACGATTCCTTCAATTTTAGTAGCCGCCTTATAAAACTCAACTACTGCCTCACTGTTAGGTGCCATCACGTCAACGGTTACACTTGTATAGTTTCCTTTTTTAGAGGGTCTTTCAGTTGTGGTGTGATTATGAAATAGGGTCTTTAATTCAGCCTCTTTACCTGTAGGTACAATAAACTTAAATGTATATAGTGCAGGCCAGGCATAATATTGATCCAATTGAACCTTGAAATTTTCGAACCACTGCTCGTCCATAATTGAATATTAAATAAAAGGCGTCCTGAACTCAATGCTCAGGACGCCTGTATTTTCTGTTAAAGAATACTAAAAGAACTTGTAACGCTTATCTTCAATATTAGCACCTGCTTTCAAAGCCTCGGATATCGCATAAGCTGATTTGCCATTTAAACCCTGAAGTAATTGGTTGCGGAACACGCTGTAATCACCCACTGCAGGAGCAATAGTTTTGTTTTGCAGTTCGGCTACCAATACGCCATTTTCTCCAGCAAAAGGCTCAGATCGTTTGCCATTTTCAAGCGAGAAAATTTTACCCACGGCTACAGGATCTAACCCTACACTAGGCAATGTGTTTGAGTTCAACTTTAAGTCACTGGATGAACCTATGATTGCATCAGTACCAAAAAGCTTCGCCAACTCATCGAAGGAACCGGTTTTACCTTTTAATTTTTCTATAATTTGCTTTCCTTTTACCTCATTACGTACGGCTGGGCTAATTTCATCTTTCACATCATTGAATGAACGAATGCCTTCCTCGGTTTCATCAGTCATAATAGCTACCACATAATCGGTATCCAACGGAAATACATCTGATACTTTTCCAATTTTCGCATCGCGAAATAACCAGGTTACCAGGCTACGCGCTTCGCCAAGGTTATTGATTCTGCGATCGGCTGTTTTCAAATCGTTTGCAGTCATCACCATCAAATTTTCTTCCTTGGCACGAGCCGTGAAATCATCTAAGCCGGATAAGTCGATAGCGAAGTTTTGCGCTTTCAAGTATGCTTCATTTTGGGTTTCGTCACTGGGAGCTATTTCCAGTTCTATGGTTGCAACAGTATAGGAAGTGTAATCCACTAATTCGGTTACGTCAATAATATGATAACCATATTGAGTTTCTACAACATCACTAAGCAAACCAGTTTTCTTTGCTGCGAATACAGGTTTTTCAAATTCTTTAACCATACCACCCGATGAAAAAGAACCTAAGTCCCCACCTTGGCTTGCAGAGGCATCGGTGCCGAACTCGCGCGCCTTGGCTGCAAAGCTTGCTCCACCTTTAATTTCAGCAAGCACTTTTCTTGCCTTTTCTTTGGCAATTTTTTTGGCAGCATCAGTCTCATCATCCCATTTAAATAAGATGTGACTCGCTCTTGCTGTGCCAATTGTATCTAAGCCTGATTTTACAATTTTAACAACTTTGTACGACCCACCATCTAATACAGGGCCGATTACATTGCCAATGGTTAATTGACTTTTATCAGCTAAAAATGCAGGCAGTGTGGAAGCTGTATACCTTGTTAATGGCTCATTGCCTTCGGTATTTGCTGCGGCAAACAATGAATCTTCTGTTACAGTTTTAAAGTCGTTTGCAATTTTTTCTAATTCTAACTTAATCTCAGTTGAATCGGCTGAGGAAGCTTCAATTGGGAAAGAAACATAACTTAGGCTGCGAGTTTGTTCAGCCTTATACTTTTCCTTATTACGGTTATAGTAGTCTTTCAAGTCGCTATCCGAAACTTTGATGGATGAATCGCTCACTACAAAATAGGGAACGTATAGATACTTAACTTCGGCAACATCATTTTGTGTATGATAATCACGCTCAGCCTCAGCTTCAGTAACGTAGTTGGTTTTCACGATTAGGTTTTCGTACTTAATGCGTTCGCGACCCAATCCTAAATCCTGTTGAAAAGTAGTCCATCGGTATTTGGCTTCATTAAAACCCGCTGCTGCCTGCGGATCAATGGGTGCCGGAATATTGAATTGGTTAATGTATTGCAATAATCGGCTACGATCGAAATTTCCTGCCGAATCCAAAAAAGAAGATTTTACATTCTCATCAATATTCTTTCCCTGAATCATGTCCCACACTTCATCGGTAGTTACCTGAACTCCTACTTTTTCAAATTGTGGCTTAATAGCTCTTTTAGCGATCAACAATTCCCAGGCTTGCTGCTGTAATAACGGTCTTTCGCGATCGCCAGGCTGACGGCCAAAATTAAGGATGTAGTTATTTTCACGTTCCTGGATAGCGGCTTGATATTCCTCAAGGGTAATGGTGCTGCCACCAATCTCTCCAACTGTGTTTTCGTTTCCAAATACTGAGCGAGGCCCGTTTCCAAAAAGGTCGTTTAGTACAAAGGCAGAAATTGCGATTGCCACAAAGCCTACTACCCACTTGGTCATCTTGTTCCTCAATGTTCCTATCAATGCCATAAGAGAAAATTATAAATGTTGAATCTGTTTAAATCTCGTTTTGAGGCTTTTTTTGTTTAAAAGAGCCTTCTTTTTGTTTAAAGAACCGCAAATTTAACCCGTTATATCAAATCAGCAAAGTGAGTTTTGATATTACCTGAATTAATAGGAGTTGTAAATCAGGTAGTTAGAGAGAATTCTAATTGGACAAAGGCCGTAAACCGCCAGCAGTCTTACCTCTTATTTTTTTAACTTCCGAAAGGTGTAAATGAAAAATAGCATTATAGCCATCATCACTTCCCAATAGGCTTGTCCTATCCCAACCGTCATGGTTTCGTAGATGCCTATGATGACAAAAAAAGCAGCTAACGAGAGAATGATGATATCTAACAGTTTCATAGGTAGGGAGAATGCAAGGTTAAATTTCTGGATTTTTATTAATCTTCAACTTCAAATTCGCCTTCTGGATTTTTAATCTGATAGTTTGATAAATCCTGATCGGCCTCTAACCCGGTGCCATAAATAACTTCATTTTGAAGTTTGATGGTCACGAATTTATCGGTAGAGATTTTTTTTGTATCTCGTTTCCAGAATAACTCTTCAGTGTTTAGTTGCTCTTGCTTTTCAATATTGATTACTTCTACCGCACCGCGACCACGCCATTTATTTTCGTCTTTAAAAAAATAGGCACTATTCGCTTTTAACGTAGATGTTTTTTTTCCGAACTCGTCATAAAATTCAATATAAATTCCTTCCGGGAATTCCTGATCTCCATTTTGAAATTCGAAGATCTTCTTAGCCTTCATCATTACTTTTACTACCTCTTTTTCGGTATAAAACATTGTTACTTCTTCCGCTTCGCTCAGGGGGCCTTCATAAATAACAGGCTTTGTCGTCTCCAGCTGATCGCATCCCGAAAGGAAACACGTCAAAAGCAGCAAGATTAAACTACTGAATTTTATGATATGGGATTTTGAATTCATTTGAAATAAAGAAGGCTGGCCTTTCAGCCAGCCTTCTATGAAGATTTGAATTAAATTTTTATTCTTTACCGCGGGTACGTAACACTACAGTTTCGCCTACCCAGCATGAAAGTGATTTTGTTTCGCCCTCTTTCCAGTTTAACTCAAACAATTCTGTAACTGAAGGAAATTGAGCTTTTGCTTGAGCCATCTTTGCTCCATTGCCCGCTTTAGAATACATGTCGTATGCAGCAAGATATACCAAGCGATCTTCAGCGATGCTAACCCCTTTTGAACAATCCTTACCAGCACCCATATACAAATCACCAATTTTTTCTAACCCTTCTTTACCCGCTTTACGGTACGCTTCACGCGCTGCCGACTTACTTCCCTTTTGGGCCAACAAGTCGCCTACAAAAATATTTGAAGTTTCTTTGTTAGCAGGAGTGGAGGCTAATTCCACAGCTTCATTTGCCAGCGCTTCTGCCTTATCCATATTTCCATTCTTTGCATAAATTTTAGCCATGTTTATAGCTAATCCATAATCAGGGCTTTCCTTATGGATAATTTCTGCAGTTTGTAACCAAAGTGGATCTTCAATACAACCACCAGTTGTCATAAACTGGAATATTCTTTTAGCCAGTACAATGTCAGCAGGGTTTTGTTTGAATTTAGGCTCTAGATTAGTTTTCACAAATTCACAATCCACCTTTACAATTTTAATCAAGATGTCATCAATAGCACTTTTGGTTTTTTTAAGTCTATCTACGTCAGCTTGTTTGTTTTCTGCCTGAGCTTTTTTGATTTTAGCATCAATTACTTCCGATAACTTATCGTAGCGTTGCAAAATCTGTTCATCGGTCATATTTTTCAAAAGAGCATCATTCAATTGAATGACTTGCATGTAGGTCATCAGGTTGTTTTCTAACACATTGTTGCCGCTGATTTGAAAAACCTTATCGTACAATGCCAGCACTTCGGCAGTTTTAGCTTTGTTTTGAGCATTGTAGGTGGCAGCATAGATGGCTTTCCGGTTTAATACATTCACCTCGTCACCACACTGAGTTATACGCATATCATATAACATCATTAATGAGTCAACATACACCTGTTTTTTTGCAGGGTCTTTTTCGGCTGCTGCCAGGTTGTTATAAATGTCTGTTCCGTCTATGTAAAGGCGGGTATTCCAGTCTGGGGCATTCTTAAGCATCCATTGAAAAGCTTTAACTGCCCCTCTGTAATTCTTTTGTTTTAAAGCATCACCATATATCGCTACAGACTCTTCAGCTTTTGCTTTGTCTTCGGGCCATTTAACTTCTTTGCACTGGGTATAACCAGAAACGGAAGTAAGGATTACAAGGGTTAATCCTAATAGTGATGATTTCATTTTCATTTTCATAGTACTGTAAATTTTAATCAAATCTCCTTCTAATAAACCATTGATCATTAAAAGTCACGCCAAAATAAATTTTAAAATAGTTTTCTTCAATTGTATTATCATTCAAGTTTCCTCTTTTTCCAACCTTAACTGCAAAATCAAGGCTTGATAATCTACTTACAGGCATAGAGAACCCAAAATTAATGCCAAAATCCCTAACTGTTGTTCCGTTAATCAAATATGGTAGTTTATCATAGCTTACACCTGTTCGGTAAGTCATTCGCTTCAAATAACTACCTAACGCAGACGGATCTGGGGTAAATTCCGAGCCCCAGGCTATTCTCCAACCATCGGTAGCTCCCTGACTTAAACCATTGATATCACGAAATTGAGAATAATTAAGAAATGTATAATCAATTCCTGTTGTCCATTTCATTCCCTTGCCAAAGGATATTCCACCAGAAAGCGCTTGGGGTAAGGTGATGAAGCCAGGAACATTATTGATTAATGTAGTTGAATCAACTGGCTTACCCGATAAATCCCTTCGTTCAACCCGTGCCGTATACAACGTATTTAAGTCGGATTTAAAGTCGTAAACCAACCCCATGTTAAAGTTATAATTTTTGCGGAATACAGAATCCTTATGGTAGGAAATCCCTAATGTAAAATTAAAATCCTTAACATAGGTTCTCTCATACACAGTAGAGATGTATGTTATCGGCTGCGTACTTTGTGATAGTCCATTTGAGTACTCATTAATAATTGAACTAAAAAGATATGTTGCCTTTACACCCACCGAAAGATTCTTATGCAGCGAAACTCCGTTTGACCAAAAGAGTTGGTTGATGCCCCCGCTTCCTGTTTCAGTAACATTAACCGTATTGGCGCTTCCTTCAATATTATCAACATAGTTGAGCCGATAGTTAACTGATGAATAAGGAGCTAAACCAATAGAGGTTGACCATTTATTGTAGAGTACCGGAAAGCCCATGATGAGGTAATTCAAATTACCATTTCCATTTGTTTCCGAACTTCCATTTCCCTTTACAGTCCTCCGCTCGCCAATAAGCCCGGCTTCAAAAACCGTAGCGCGGTTGAAGACGAGCAGAGCCGGGTTCTGATTATTTAAATAGTAGTATTGAGGATTACTAATTCCAACACCTGCCATGCCTTGGTTATGTGCTAAGGCGCTTCCGTAATATTCACCAATTCCTACATAAGAAAATGGTGATTTTGCTACCTGACTCAATGCATCTGAAAAACAGAGCAATGAGAGAACAACGAGGTAAGGGAAAATCTTCTTATAATTCAACATGATAGAGTAAAATCCCGTTTAATCCGTCAAAAACGAGATCAGGGGCTACAAATATGGGGTGTTTAAGATTGTTTTCAAAAAACGAATGATCTCCGCCACTTAAAATCACTCGTATATCGGGATATAAATCTTTGTATCGCTGAATAATTTCGTTCACCTCCCCAAGCACCCCATTCATTACTCCACTTTGCATGCAGGATTCGGTGCTATCACCAATTAGTTTGCTTTCAGAAATTGATTTAACTAACGGCAATTTTGATGTAAACGTGTGCATAGCTTCAAATCGCATTGAAACTCCAGGAGAAATTGCACCCCCATGATAGGTCTTATTGCGATCCAGAAATTCGTAGTTGATACATGTGCCTGCATCAATTACAAGACAATCTTCATCGGGATATTTCAAGTACGCTCCGCATGCAGCAGCAATGCGATCTACCCCTAATGTTTGTGGTGTTGCATACTTTATTTTGATTGGCAGTTGAAGGGATGTGGTGAGTACTATTTTTTTTCTTGAGTTTGATGACCAACTCAGGATTTCGGTGGGATCAAACTTTACGGAACTCACCAACATATGCTCGAAAGAATTTTCCGTAATGAATTTCTTAAGATCATTTTCATGCGTGAAAAATTCCTTTCGTACTAATACCGTATCATCAAAAACACCAACTTTAAAACGGGTATTTCCTGAGTCAATAACCAGATTCATAGATTTCCTTCAGCAAGCAAAAATAAGCAAAGTACTTCCATAGGTGATTTTAATATCTTTGATGGGTTAAACATAAACCACTAAGATGAAGCTCCTCCTCGAAAAGTTTGAAAGTAAAAAACCGGAAATTGTTTTTGAATGGAAGGACAGCGAAACCGAAGCTGAGGGCTGGGTAGTAATTAATTCCTTGCGCGGTGGGGCAGCAGGTGGCGGTACTCGTATGCGTATTGGGCTGGATAAAAGAGAAGTTGAATCGCTGGCAAAAACAATGGAGATTAAGTTTACTGTTTCGGGGCCACCTATTGGAGGCGCCAAATCAGGAATAAATTTTGACCCTAATGATCCGCGCAAGGAAGGCGTATTACAACGCTGGTATGCAGCTGTTATGCCATTATTAAAATACTACTATGGCACGGGTGGAGATTTAAATGTGGATGAAATTCATGAGGTAATTCCTATTACGGAAGATGTGGGCATTTGGCACCCACAAGAAGGAGTTTTTACAGGACACTACAAGCCCACTGAGCCTCAGAAGGTAAATAGGATTGGTCAGTTACGTCAAGGTGTAATTAAACTGATTGAAAGCGAGATGTACACACCATCCTTACAAAAGAAATATACAATTGCCGATATGTGCACTGGGTTTGGCGTGGCCGAAGCAGTGCGCCATTATTATGAGTTGTGGGGCGGAACCTTAAGGGGAAAACGCGCTGTGGTGCAGGGTTGGGGGAACGTAGGGGCAGCAGCAGGATTTTACCTGGCTAAAATGGGCGTAACAATAGTAGGTATTCTCACACGCGAAGGAGGTCTCATTAACCAGCAAGGATATTCTCAGGAAGAAATAAATAAATTGGTTGTTAACAGGGAAGGAAATCGATTGGTAACGGACGACCTTTTGTCCTTTGATATTGTGAACCAGAAGATTTGGGACTTAGAGTTTGAAGTGTTTATTCCCGCTGCGGCATCGCGGCTAATTACGAAAGATCAGATTGATCGGATGATTAATTCTGGTGTTGAAGTCTTTTCGTGCGGTGCGAATGTTCCGTTTGCCGATAAGGAAATCTTCTTTGGGGCAACGGGTTTATATGCAGACGAAAAAATTTCGGTGATACCCGATTTTATTGCCAATTGTGGCATGGCACGTGTGTTTGCTTATTTTATGGAGAAAGAAGTGAGCATGACTGATGAGGCAATTTTTAATGACATCTCAAAAACTATAAGAGTGGCACTAGAAAAGACAAAAAAAGTCAGTAATTCAAAAACCAAATTGGCGCAAGTATCTTTTGAGATAGCGTTGCGACAGTTGGTTTAAAAGAAAAGTTTAGTCAAAAATACAGATCAAATTATTTTCTGTATTTTTGATTATGTCGTTTTGGCGTGCATCAAAGGTTGCAGTGTTTCCGATTTTTATCGGTGTTATTTTTTTTCTCGCTGAAGGTGTTTACTCCCAACCCATCAAATTTTCTCAGCAATGTAAAACGTATTTGAAAGCAGTTCCGCTCGATTTTACATCACTTGCGATCAAGCCCGTCTGGGAAGGAGGAAGTATTCTTTGTAAGGTATCGCACCAAATCTTTGAATCTGTATCGCATCAAAGCAGACAATCATTATTTTCAAATGCAAAGAACCAACAATTAAATTCATTTCTTTTCAAGCATATTTCAATTAGCCTTTACTTTTGGCATCGTGTTTTGAGGCTATAGGAGAGCCATTATTTCTGGATTTCTTCTATTCACTTTACCTTAAAATACTATGTTGCTTGCATTCACATTATTATTTGTTGGGTTTGTAATACTGATCAAAGGAGCTGATTTTTTAGTCAATGGATCGGCATCGGTTGCAAAAAAATTTAATATTTCAAACCTCGCTATCGGCCTTACAGTAGTTGCTTTTGGTACCTCCACTCCGGAATTGTTGGTTAACATTATGTCCGCCTTTAAAGGATATAATGATGCTGCATTTGGGAATATTATTGGGAGTAATATTTTTAATCTTCTGTTCATTCTGGGTATATCAGGTTTGATTTATCCGTTGGTGGTTCATCGAAATACCATATCATTCGAGGTGCCGTTGTCATTAGCAGCAGTTGTTGTGCTTTTTGTTTTGGTCAATGACGTTTGGATTTGGGACAGTAGCGAGAATGTTCTTAGCCGCATTGATGCATTTATATTGCTGGTATTCTTTGCTGTTTTTATGTACTATATCACCCGGACTATGAAAAATGAACCTGACGATAAGGAAGAGGAGTCCATAAGAATATACGGTACAGGACTTTCGGTTCTTTTTATTCTACTTGGACTCGTTATGCTTGTCGGTGGAGGAAGTCTTGTGGTGGATAATGCCGTAGAGATTGCCCAACATTATGGATTGAGTGAACGATTAATAGGGCTAACTATTTTAGCGGCAGGCACCTCTTTGCCGGAGCTTGCCACTTCAGCGGTAGCTGCTTACCGGAGGAACACGGACATAGCGATAGGAAACGTGATAGGATCAAATATTTTTAATATCTTTTTTATTCTAGGCATTACGGGAGCAATTCATCCTACTCCATTTAATATCGCTATGAACTTTGACATGTATGTGTTAGCTGCCGCTACCGTGTCATTAATAATATTCATGTTTACAATCAATCAAAGAAAACTGGATCGATGGGAAGCTCTGCTGATGTTAATCGGTTATATTGTGTATACAATTGTCCTGATAATATCTTAGAAAGAATAAGCAAATGGGTGAGGAATTATAATCTTATGCAACATTAGTGAACCGGAGGATGAACTGCGAGATAAGGTTGAATTATAAGATAGATGATTGCGCCCGCAAAATACCCAAGTAAGGCTAATAATGAGATTTTTTTCAGGTACCAGATAAAATCAATTTTTTCCATTCCCATAGCTGCAACTCCTGCCGCTGAACCAATTATAAGAATACTACCTCCTGTGCCAGCACAATAGGCGAGATACTCCCACACCATATGATCTTGATAATAAATATCCATATTATACATCCCCATACTAGCGGCCACTAAGGGCACGTTATCAACAATTGCCGATAACATTCCGATCAGAGTTACAATAATACGTTGGTCACCAAATGTGTGATCTAGCCAAGTTGCAAGGTGATGAAGAAGTTGCATTGACTCTAATGCTCCAACCGCCAGCAGAATGCCAAGAAAAAAAAGTACGCTAGGGACGTCCACACGAGATAATGCACCAGCAGCGGTGTAATTTTTTTTGATTGAGTCATCCAAATCTGGATTAATGAATTCGGACACAACCCAAAGAACACCTAAGCCTAAGAGCATACCAACATAGGGCGGCATATGGGTAACCGTTTTAAAAATGGGAACAAAAACCAGAGCACTAACACCTAGTAGAAGCATAACCCTACCAGATTTAACGACCCCCCCTGTATCTCCAGCCTTATCATTGGTTTGACCCAATGTTCCTTTTAAAGTAAAATTTAGAACGAGTAGTGGAATTAATAGGCAGGTAATGCTCGGTAAGAAAAGAGTGACCATAATATTTCCTGTAGAAATCTGTCCCCCAATCCATAACATCGTAGTAGTAACATCTCCAATCGGTGTCCATGCACCGCCCGCATTAGCAGCAATAACAATGATGCCCACAAAGAACAAACGCATTTGTTTATCCGGGATCAGTTTGCGTATAAGCGAGACCATCACAATCGTGGTAGTAAGATTATCGAGAATGGAGGATAAGAAAAACGCTACCCATGCAACAATCCATAGAAGTTTTTTAGGGTTTTTTGTATGGATACGATCTGTAATAAAGCGAAAGCCATGATGGGCGTCTACTAGTTCAACGATTGTCATAGCACCAAGTAAAAAGAACAGTATTTGCGAGATGCCGGCCAAATGTTCATTCAACTGAGTCAATACAAATTCTCGGTATAATTCAATCTGTGTTAACGCGTCAAATTTCGATACTCCTAATTCTAACTTTAGATGTTCAGAAAAGGTTGAGAAGGCTGAACTAGAAAGAATTGAATTTGAAGGATTAGAAAGGATGAAAAATGTCCAACACAACACTCCAGTTAACAAAGTGGAAGCAGTTTTATTGATTTTTAAAGGGTGCTCAAGCGCGATTGCGAAGTAGCCAATCACAAAAATTGCGATAATGAGTGCTTCCATGAAAAGTGGGGGTCACAGGATTTGCACAACAATGTACCACCACGGAATGATAGGTAGCAAGCAACTTCAGGAAATTAATATTTACAGACTAATCTACCCAGCGTGATGCACGGCTAAGTAGGGTTGAATAATCAGATAAATAATTGCCCCTGCAAAGTATCCTAACATGGCCAATAACGAAATTCGTTTTATGTACCAGATGAAATCTATTTTTTCCATACCCATTACGGCAACTCCTGCAGCTGAACCAATAATCAATATACTTCCTCCCGTACCAGCGCAATACGCTAAGTATTCCCATATCAAATGATCCTGATAGTAAACACTCATGTCATACATACCCATGCTGGCAGCAACCAGTGGCACGTTATCAACAATGGACGACAGAATTCCTATTAGGGTAATTATAATTCGCTGATCGCCAATTGTCTCATCAAGCCAATTTGCGAAATGACTAAGTATCTCCATGGACTGCAAAGCGCCAACCGCCAGTAAAATTCCAAGAAAGAAAAGAACACTTGGTACATCAATTCGAGTGAGGGCTCCAGCTGCCGTATAAGGTCGCTTGTCAGCTTCATCCATATCTGGATTAATCAATTCAGAAACAACCCAAAGAACACCCAATGCCAGTAACATTCCTAAGTAAGGAGGAAGGTGTGTTACTGTTTTAAAAATTGGCACCGATACCAAGCCACCAACTCCCATAATCAACATGGTGGTTGAACCTTTTATTTGAGCCCCATGTCCGTGGCCACCATGTCCATGATCTTTATGTTCATGACTTCCTGCATGACCAAGTTCGCCCTTCAATGTAAATTGAAGATAGATAAGCGGAACAACCATACATACAAGGCTAGGTAAGAAAAGCGTAAGCATGATATTGCCCGAAGAAATTTGTCCACCAATCCATAACATAGTAGTAGTTACATCACCAATGGGTGACCATGCTCCACCTGCGTTGGCAGCAATTACAATCATACCCGCAAAGAATAAACGCATTTGTTTATTGGGAACCAATTTTCTGATTAACGAAATCATGACAATAGAGGTAGTCAGATTGTCAAGTATTGCTGAAAGAAAAAAGGTAAGTGTACAAATAATCCATAAAAGCTTTTTGGGATTTTTTGTATTGATGCGATCTGTAATAATTCGAAAGCCCTGATAGGCATCTACCAATTCTACAATCGTCATAGCCCCCATCAAAAAGAATAAGATAGCCGAAATTTCAGACAAGTGCTCAGCAAGTTGTTCACCAATATGATGTATCGAATCAGGAGAAGAAATTGCGTATAAAGTCCAGCAGATAACACCTGTTAAAAGTGCAGATGCCGTTTTATTTATTTTGATGGGATGTTCAAGAGCGATGGCCAGATAGCCAACAACAAAGACAATAATTACAATCGCTACCATAAATCTTCAGGTTAGGTCTATGGTAAATATAAGTGAAAATAATCAGACGTATTATTAATATTCAATTACGACTTTATAACAGGATAAACGGTTATAATTCTTTTTGCGAAGGTTTTGATTTTGAGTTTACTGATGTGAAAAATAATGAAAGAGGCTGGCTTTTTAGCAAAGACCAGCCTCTTGCTAAAAATCTCAATTAGAACTTATAAGTAAGTTGAGCCAAATAACTAGCTCCCATCTGACTAAAATGTGAGCCATCGTAGGTCAATACTGGGTACCTGCCATTAAAGGTTATATAACTAATTTGTTCAGCAACTTGCGATGGATCATTTAAAATTGTTTCACCAGCAGAGTTCATTGCTTTTAGTTTATACTCGGGCATAACATTCAATAGATTTTGAATAGTTATTGAAATGGATGCTTTTGGCGAGAGATTGTAAGAGACACCAAGATCCGTTACCACCTTTGTAAGAAACTCTAATTGGAGATCGGAGCTAAGATCAGCGTTGTTAAACTGTGTGGGGCCAAACAATGTGTTATTAAGATTAAAGCTTATTTTACCTTTTACAATATCAGCTCCAAGAATGTACTTGAATTTAGGTCGGCTGGTAGTAAGCAGGGACTCACTGGTTTGGCTGTAGATGGGTAATCCATTGACGTTATCGTTTACAGCCTGAAAGCCCCCCACTAATTCATTTTTAATCCGGTAATTACCAGCAAGGTTAAAACTTAAGCTAGCAGAACCAACGGGAATATTGCGATAACTTGCTACGAGGTCAACACCACTTGTTTTGGTCTCGGCAGCGTTAACAAAGAAGGAGATATTATCCACAAAGGCATTACTAACTTCACTACCATAAACAATTCGGTCCGTAATATTTATGGAATAGTAATCTGCCGTCAATGAGAAATTTCTGTTAGGGTTAAAGCCAAATCCAAATGAAACATTATTGGATTTTTCTGCTTTCAGTTTTGGAACGCCCAGTAGCCGCGCCTCACGACTGAAGTTATTTGCTAAACCAGTTATCACAATATCTCCACCAGAAAAAGATGCCTGGCTTAATGATAAATATTGCTGGTGAAGTGTTGGTGCTCTAAACCCAGAAGAAACAGCGCCTCTCAATATAAATTTCTCTCCAATCTTATAGCGCGATGTAACTTTAAACACATTGGCAGCACCAAAATCTGAATAATTTTCAGACCGGAAAGTTCCACCAATTAGAAAATTCTCGGTGATGTCCCATGTTAAATCTAAGTAAGCACCTATATTAAATCGTGTTGCTTTAATTGCATTACGATCTTGAAAGCCAGGGAAGGAATTGGCTCCTTGGCCTGAATAAGAAGCAGTATCACCAGCAATCAATTCCCAGGATTCCGTGCGAAACTCAGAACCAATGGCTACAAAGAAGTTATCAGTTAAAGACTTTGAAAAATCCATGTTTCCCACAACGTGATTAAAAGCAAATCCCCCCGGCTTAAATGAAACTGGGCTATTTGATAGAAGCGAACGGTTCACCGTATTGTCGACCGTGAATAGCATTTTGTTGCCACCCACAGTTAAGCTCATATCTTGCTTCCACCCACTAAGGTCTTGTGATCGGAATCCTATGGTACCATTATAGTCGGATAAATCCCCTTCAAAGGACGGTTGATAACCAATGTACCCTCTGTAAACTCCTGCTGCTTTATCAGCTTCAAATTCAGTTTGAATCTGGCTACCAATATCTCCATACTGATCTCCAGTGTAATCAGGTGCACTTGGATTGGTAGCATGCAATAATCCATGATCTATCCTCCAATAAGGCTGGCGAAAATTTGCATTGCTGATTGTCTTTCGATAAACATAAGCTGCATTAAAATACACTTCGGAATTTTCATTAATTGGGATTGCCCCATTTATCAAGAACTTAGCGGAGGTGTTATCAGGTGTTCCGTTTTTATTGTTACCATCTGGAAACTGTTGCAGATAGGATTGCACCTGAGCAATTTCTGAAGGGGAGTTGTTCCAGCTAAGATCACGAGCATCGCTAAGGGCATCAATTTTATCTTTTCTTATAGCGGCTTCCTGTCTGTTTAAAGACAGGTGATAGTTTATAAAACCTTTCCTTCCAAAGTTTGCTCCGCTATTATAATTGATGCCATATTGAAATCCACCATAGTTAAGCGTTGACCCGGTAGTAAGGGAAATTGAAGTAGCATCATAGCTATCTTTTAAGATAATATTCATAACACCAGCTATTGCATCCGATCCATATTGAGCGGAGGCACCGTCTCTCAGTATTTCAACACGCTTGATTGCATCGGTGGGAATTGCCGATAAATCAGCTCCAGTTTCACCTCTACCTGGTCCGGTTTGTGTGTATACCAACGAGGTAAGATTTTTACGTTTACCATTGATTAAAATTAATGTGCGGCTTGGTCCAAGATTTCTTATTTCATAAGGATCAAATAAAGAGGTTGCGTCATTTACGGGTGTATTTACGGTATTAAATGATGGAACTCTGTATTGAAGAGCTTTGTCGAATGAAACCTGCCCAGATGTTTGGAGGTCGGAAAAGGTTATATTATCGATAGGAAGCGGAGTGTCGGTTATCGTTCGCTGTGACCCTCGGCCCACCGAGACAACAACTTCTTCCAATTGATTTGAGCTTCCCTCAAGACTGATTGATAGATTGTTTGATTCTGTGAGGGGTACTTCCTGTGTTATGTAGCCAATAAATGAAACGACTAATACTTTGGCATCAGTAGGAACGCCTAATGTAAATCTTCCATCTGCATCGGTTGCAGTGCCTGTCGAAGAACCCTTGATAACGATGTTGGCTCCGGTAATTGTTGAGCCATCGGTTTTATCGGTGACCGTGCCTGAAATAGTGCGGATTTGGGCATTCAAATAATGGCCGCACAGAAAGAGCAAAATGAATAATAGGTTTCGTTTCATAATGGGTTTATTTATGGTTAACGTTAAGGTAACACTATAAAAACCCATTATCAAAATTCATTACGACTATCGCTCAATCCCAATAGTTGGTCAAACGAGCACAACCTAAAAGGAGGTTACAAATGAAAAATTCCTTCGTTTAGCAGGTTTAAAGCTTTATCTTTTTGAGTTGTTTCAACCAATATTGAAATATTGTTTTGACTTCCGCCATACGAAACCATACGAATAGGGATGGTAGCAAGCGATTCAAAAACCTCTTTCAAAACCCCTTCTTTTTCTGAAAGTTTGTTACCGACAATACAGATGATACTTTGATTTTCGTCCACCCCAATCGTGCCAAAAGTTTTCAGCTCATCTAAAATTGCGTTAAGGTTTTTATTATCATCGATTGTGATTGAAACAGCAACTTCAGAAGTTGAAATCATATCGATCGATGTCTTATAGCGTTCAAAGACTTCAAATACTTTGCGTAAAAACCCGTGAGCTAAGAGCATGCGCGAAGATTTGATATTGATTGCAGTAATTCCATCCTTGGCGGCTACTGCTTTAAACTGCCCCCGGCTTCCTTTATCGCTTATAATAGTCCCCGGAGCTTTTTCATCCATTGTATTTTTTAAAATCACAGGAACATGATATTTCTGAGCAGGTACTATGGTTGAAGGATGTAAAATCTTAGCTCCAAAATAAGCGAGCTCCGAGGCTTCATCGAACGTAAGTTCAGCGATAGGTCTTGTTTTCTTTACAATTCGCGGGTCGTTGTTGTGCATTCCATCAATGTCCGTCCAAATCTGAATTTCTTCAGCACGGATAGCAGCACCAATTAGTGAAGCGGTGTAATCACTACCTCCTCTTTTCAAATTATCAATTTCATTGCGATGATTACGACAGATATATCCTTGCGTAACAAGAATGTCAATTGAATTAAGTGTTTCAAGAATGGGCCCCAGGCGCTCACTAATTTTTTCAAGTTCGGGTTCATGATTTTCATCAATCGACATGAAGTGCAAAGCAGGAAGCAGTCGTGCCGATACCTTTTTCTCTTGCAGGTGATGATAAAATAATTCCGTTGAAATTAATTCGCCTTGCGCCAACAGTTCACGATAACTTCTATCGTCAAACTTGCCGGCAGCGAGCAAGCGAAACAAACTAAAGTAGCGGCTTACTATTTCTTGCCCAATTGCCTGATAACTCTCGCTTTCATAAAGTTCAAGTATAAATTGCTGATAGTGTTTCTCAAGCTCAGCCATTTCCTGATTAGCCGCTGTATACTGCTGGGCAATTAAGCTTTCGCCAATACGTACTAAGGCATTAGTTGTTCCGCTAAGAGCCGATAGAACGACAATCTTTTTTCCAGGCATGCCTAACACAAGGCTAGCAATCTTCTTCATGCGCTCAGGCTTGCCTACCGAGGTGCCTCCAAACTTTACTACCAGCATACTAATAACTATTAAAATTTATGGGAGGCAAAGATAGTTTTGATTGCAGCAAAAGCGAATCAAAAAAGGTAAGAAAAAAATAACCCTTTGGAATTACTTCCAAAGGGTCGTTAGCTTTTGCTTGTTGTGCAAGCTTATTTTACTTCTTCGTATTCAACGTCAGTAGCATTGCCACCACCCGCTGAACCTGCTTCGTTTGCAGCCCCATTGTTTTCAGTTGGATTAGGATTTCCACCGGGCTGTGAGCCACCTGCATACATTTCTTGAGAAGCCACTTGCCATGCTGCGTTAAGGGCCGTCATAGCACCATCAATAGCTGCTAAGTCCTGACTCTTATGGGCTTCTTTCAATTTTTCAAGCGCACCATTGATCGCTGTTTTATTGCCTTCAGAAAGTTTTTCTCCAAACTCCTTCAATTGTTTTTCGGTTTGGAAGATCAATGAATCAGCTTGGTTGATTTTTTCAACACGCTCTTTTTCTTTCTTATCACTATCGGCATTAGCTTGAGCCTCCTCCTTCATTTTCTTTATTTCAGCATCAGTTAAGCCGGAAGATGCTTCGATACGAATCTTCTGCTCTTTTCCTGTGCCTTTATCTTTTGCCGATACGTGTAAGATACCGTTCGCATCAATATCAAAGGTCACTTCAATTTGAGGTACTCCGCGTGGTGCTGGTGGAATTCCATCTAAGTGGAACCGACCAATGGTGCGGTTATATTGCGCCATCTCGCGTTCACCTTGCAACACATGTATTTCTACTGAAGGCTGACTATCGGATGCTGTTGAGAACACTTCTGATTTCTTTGAAGGAATGGTAGTGTTTGACTCAATCAATTTGGTAAACACACCGCCCATAGTTTCAATACCTAATGAAAGCGGAGTAACATCTAATAAGAGTACATCTTTCACTTCGCCTGTAAGTACACCCCCTTGAATAGCGGCACCTACTGCTACTACTTCATCAGGGTTTACACCTTTCGATGGCTTCTTGCCAAAAAACTTCTCAACTTCTTCTTGAATTCTTGGTATGCGGGTTGAACCACCTACTAAAATAACTTCATCAATCTGACCAACAGAATAACCTGAATCAGCAACTGCCTTGCGGCATGGCTCTAACGTTCTGCGGATCAAATCATCACACAATTGTTCAAACTTAGAACGTGAAAGTTTTTTCACTAAGTGTTCAGGCACTCCATCTACGGAAGTGATGTATGGCAAGTTAATTTCAGATTCAGTTGAACTTGAAAGTTCGATCTTAGCTTTTTCAGCAGCTTCTTTTAAGCGTTGAAGTGCCATTGGATCCTTACGAAGATCAATGTTTTTATCAGCCTTAAATTCATCGGCCAACCAGTTCATGATGCGCATATCGAAGTCATCACCACCTAAGTGAACATCACCATTGGTAGATTTTACTTCAAACACACCATCTCCTAATTCAAGGACAGAAATATCGAATGTACCACCACCCAGGTCATACACGGCAATTTTCATGTCTTTGTTCTTCTTATCTAATCCATAAGCCAATGCTGCGGCTGTTGGTTCGTTGATAATACGCTTTACATCCAAGCCAGCAATTTGTCCGGCTTCTTTGGTTGCCTGACGTTCGGCATCGTTGAAGTAAGCAGGTACAGTAATAACAGCTTCGGTTACAGTAGTTCCTAGATAATCTTCAGCGGTACTCTTCATTTTTTGAAGAATCATAGCTGAAATTTCTTGTGGAGTATAAAGCCGATCGCCAATACGCACACGCACAGTGTCGTTGTTACCGCTTTCTACTTCGTACGAAACCATTTTCTTTTCGCCTGTTATTTCACCAAACTTTTTGCCCATGAAGCGTTTGATAGACGAAACAGTATTTTTTGGATTGGTGATGGCCTGGCGCTTCGCAGGATCGCCTACTTTGCGCTCGCCTTTCCCGTTATCTAAAAAGCCCACAATACTTGGCGTGGTTCTGCGGCCTTCGCTATTCGCAATCACCACAGGCTCGTTGCCCTCCATTACAGATACGCACGAGTTTGTGGTTCCTAAGTCTATTCCAATGATTTTTCCCATGATATGTTCAGTTTTTTTGATTTTACACTTCTAATGCAAAACCTCATGAACAATGGTTGTGCCAATGGGGATTTTGAGTAAAAAAGTGACAGACTGGCAGAAATGAAGCTAGAACTGTGGCACCTCTAAGAATTACTGACTCCACTCGGTAGGTGTTCTATCCCACCGATGCTTTTTGAGTTCAATCTCAAGAGCTTTTTCCAGTTTGTTACCATCGCTGGTGGCAATGTTGGCTTCAACGTGATTTACCTTACGCATACCAGGAATAATCGTGTGAACATCATCATTACAAAGAATAAATCGCAAAGCCATTTCGGCCATGGTCATGTTTTTTGGAATGAGCGGCTTCAATGCATTGGCATGGTCGACACTTGAGTTAAGATTTTCAGGAACGAAATAAGTCGCACGCCAATCACCTTGCGGGAAAACAGTATCCTTTCTTAACATCCCCGTAAGGGTTCCTTCATCAAACGGAACGCGGGCAATTACACCAATATCAAGTTTTCGGCAGAGAGGAAATAAATTGTCTACCGGGTTTTGATCGAAGATATTATAAATCACTTGCACTGTATCGATAAGACCAGTCTTAAGTGTATTCAAAACATTGTCAGGTTCCCATCGATTTACACTAATGCCGAAGTGTTTTACTTTTCCTGCAGCTTTAAGTTTCTCAATCGCTTCTTTCCAATCATCGTTGTGAGCCCAACTGTCTTCCCACACATGAAATTGCTGCAAGTCGATGCATTCAACTTGCAAATTCTTTAAACTCTTTTCGGTGTATTCAATAATATGCGAAGCAGGAAAGCAATCTTCTAACTTAAAATCTGCTTTGGATGGCCACTTAAAATTTTTAGGTGGAATTTTAGTGGCGAAGTGTAACTGTTTTGAAGCATGCTGACTTAAAAGTCTTCCTAAAATTTGTTCGCTTACTCCGGCACCGTAGCTCCAGGCCGTGTCGAAAAAATTGCAGCCCAGTTCGACAGACTTTGCTAATGATAAATCAACTTCTTTTACGTCCGTTTCTTTCCATCCCGCCAGACCCCACATGCCATAGCCTATTTCACTTACATTCCAGTTTGTTCTTCCAAATTTTCGATACTGCATGGCTTATAAAATTAGTTTGTAAATAGTATTTGTTTGTCGGTATTGGCCTGCCAAAAAGCCAACGGTAATTTTGTGGATTGACCTTTTGAGTTATCAATTGAGCCCCAATCGTATTCAAACTCAATAGTGTTTCCTTTTGGTGCAAAGCATTCGCCTAAAACAAAAATAGTAGTGATGCCTGAACCGGCATTGTTAGTGTATTTTTTAACCTGTTTTATTTTGAAGGAGCTTCCAGCAGCAATATCAAATGCGCGATTGCATATTGTAACAGAGTCCGAACTCAGCACATTTGAGATAAATCGGTACGAGCCTGTTTCGCATTGTTGCATATATAATGTAGACGTATTCTTAACCTCAATATTTATAAGGGCTGCGAAAGCGGAATTATCAGAAACATTGCGAATTGTAGGGCTGAGCGCGATATACATGAGAAAAATAAACAGCCCCAATCCACAAAGAACTAAAATCAAAATAACTTTTGATAACGACATAAAAGTTGATAGAACTTAAAGCAGACAAGATAAATCAAATTAGTTACTTTTGCGCCTCATTTTTATCATGACGCAGGAACAAGAAATAGCTAAACGTAGAACATTCGGTATCATTAGCCACCCGGATGCCGGAAAAACAACACTTACTGAGAAGTTGTTGCTTTTTGGAGGTGCTATTCAAAAAGCAGGTGCCGTAAAATCATCGAAGATCAAAGACCATGCGCGTAGCGACTGGATGGAGATTGAAAAACAGCGTGGTATTTCTGTGGCAACTTCCGTAATGGGTTTTAATTATGATGATATAAAGATCAATCTGCTCGATACGCCTGGTCACCAGGATTTTGCTGAAGATACATACCGCACACTTACTGCAGTAGACAGTGTAATTCTGGTCATTGATTGTGTGAAAGGGGTTGAGTCGCAAACTGAAAAGTTGATGGAGGTTTGTCGCATGCGCAATACGCCAGTATTATGTTTTATTAACAAACTTGATCGTGAAGGTCGCGATCCATTTGATTTGTTGGATGAGGTTGAAGAGAAATTGGCAATTAAGGTTCGCCCATTGAGCTGGCCTATAAGCATGGGTAAAACTTTTAAAGGAGTTTATAATCTTTATGAAAAGAGTTTAAATCTATTTACACCCAGTAAAATTACCGTACAGGAGAGTATTAATGTCAAGGATATTCACGATCCTGAATTGGATGCGCTGGTTGGAGAAAATAATGCAAAGCAATTACGAGCCGATGTTGAATTAATTGAAGGAGTTTATTCAGAGTTTAACCCGAAAGATTATCTAAGCGGAAATGTAGCTCCGGTTTTCTTCGGTAGCGCGGTAAATAATTTTGGAGTAAAAGAATTGTTAGACACTTTTATTCGAATTGCACCACCCCCGATTCCTCGCGAAACATCACTTCGCATTGTAAAACCTGAGGAAGAGAAATTTTCGGGCTTTGTTTTTAAGATTCATGCCAACATGGATCCGAAGCATAGAAACCGAATTGCCTTTATCAGGATTTGCTCGGGCAAGTTTGAGCGTGGAAGTAATTATTATCATGTGCGTCACGATAAGAGTGTACGCTTTTCAAACGCTACCGCTTTTATGGCGCAAGACCGTGAAACGGTTGATGAAGCTTGGCCGGGGGATATTGTTGGTATTTATGATACCGGCAATTTAAAAATTGGAGACACACTTACCGAAGGGGAAAAATTTATCTACACGGGCATTCCAAGTTTTTCGCCAGAGATTTTTAAAGAAGTGATCAACAAGGATGCTATGAAGACCAAGCAACTTGAGAAAGGTTTGTTGCAATTGATGGAGGAGGGGGTAGCGCAATTGTTTACTTATGAACTTGGAAATCGCAAAGTGGTTGGAGTTGTTGGAGCACTTCAGTTTGAAGTCATTCAATTTCGATTGAAAAATGAATACAATGCATCCGCAGATTTTGCCGGCCAGAATATTTACAAAGCTTGTTGGATCAGTAGTAAAGATCCAAAGAAACTTCAGGAGTTTTTAGATTCGAAGCAACGCCACATTGCCCGCGATAAAGATGATAAGTTAGTTTTTATGGCTGAGAGTCGTGCCTGGTTGCAAATGGTGCAGGACAACTTTCCTGAAATCAATTTTCATTTCACTTCGGAGTTTAAGGATTGAGTTACTCCGTCTCTTTTACGTAGTTATAAATCATTTCCGATACGGTGGCCATTGATTCGATGCTAGCATCGGCATCTTGCAAATCCTTTGATAGTAAAACAAGAATATATTTTCTTCCATCCGGCAAAAATACAATTCCGGAATCGTGACGCACTCCGGTAATCGATCCTGTTTTATGTGCAACCTTTACTTCTTTAGGGAGTTTTGCGGGGATAATATCATTAAATCGCTGGTCCAACAAAATATCAATCATCGCCATGCTGGCTTCGGCATTTACGGTTTCTTCATTGGCAATGGTTTCGTATAACAACATTAAATCATAAGCTGTTACCTGATTGTTGAGCCCGGCCTCAAAGGCTTTCCCGTCTTCTACTCCACGCAACACCTGAATATCATTCGCTCCAATATCGCGCATGGTTTGAGTTACATTTTTGGCATCCACCAATTCTACAATAAGATTTGTAGCGAGGTTGCTGCTTATAATGATCATGTCATAGAGTAGCGAATAAACCGTGCGCTTCTCTCCAATATGTTTGTAAATTAAAGTGTCGCTATCGCTTTCAGCAGTTAAAGAATATGTGCTGCTATCCAATATGCTTTTAAATTCATTTTTGATTAGAATAGAATCTTTAAGGGAGAATTTACCAGTTGTGGCTTGCTTGTACACCTCCACCATAACGGGTGCTTTCATGGTGCTGGCGGCATGAAACAATGTATGTTCGTTGATCAAAATTTCTTCGTCTGTTGTTAAATCTTTAAAGGCTAGTGCAAAATTTCCTGATTGATTGGCCAACTCTTTTTCAATACTTTCTTTTAACTCTTCAGGGGTTTGTTTTTTATCACACGATATGAACGTAATTATCAGTAAAAGAAAGAGTAGTTGTTTTATCATGATCTTTTGGTCAGTTGTACTTCCGGTTCTAACTTACAAAGTTTTATGATTAATCACCCAGAGGTTTTATACGAGGACAATCACTTGCTGGTTTTTAATAAGCCTGCAGGCACACTTGTGCAAGGTGATGCAACAGGCGACAAGCCTTTGGTGGATGTGGGTAAGGATTATATTAAAGATAAATATCAAAAGCCAGGAGCTGTTTTTTTAGGAGTGGTGCATCGGTTGGATCGACCCGTGAGTGGTGTAGTTGTATTTGCACGTACCTCTAAAGCGCTCGAGCGAATGAACACTTTATTCCGCGAACGGGAAACATTAAAAACGTATTGGGCGTTGGTGAGCACCATGCCGCCCAAGCCTGAAGGCACCTTAGTCCATTGGTTAGTGAAAGATGAGAAGAAAAATAAGGTAACTGCTTACGCACGCGAAAACTCTCAAGGCCAGCGCTCTGAGCTTAGTTATAAGACCATCGAATCAAGAAAGGGAAATTTCTTGCTGGAAGTAAAGCCTGTAACAGGCCGCCCGCATCAAATAAGAGTGCAACTTGCTTCTATGGGCTGCCCGATTGTTGGTGACTTAAAATATGGATATCCAACTCCAACTGTTGATGCTAGCATTGGTTTGCATGCAAGGCAGCTCACGTTTATCCATCCGGTTAAAAAGGAAGAAGTACTAATTACCGCTAACCTTCCAAATAATAATCTCTGGAAATCTTTCCTATAATATTTTTTTGCTTTGTAGTTCCACAAATTTTGGTCTTATTGGAACCCAAATTTTAAAACATGCTTAGAAAGATACCCTTGTGTTTACTTTTTTGCCTTGCGGCTTGTACAATAATTCCTGACGATGCACTTGAGGACTTACCCAAGGACGTGATCGTTAGTCAATTTACGGTAAGATTCTCGAATGAGGACACAGGAGAATATAAATACATAATTGTTAAACCAGTTTTTACAGCAAATAAGATTGAAATTAACTGGCCAGCCGATATGGATATCTTCTTTTATAATAAGAGTCTGGTTAAAACGACCTACCTGTTGAATAATGGGGGGTATGCAACCAAAATCACCACTTTATTCGCAGATGGAAAAGAGATTATTGATGAATTAGTGTATGATGGAAGCAATCGAGTTACTGAACTCAAAAATTCTTTCTTTAATGATAACCTGAAATTCTATTATATCAATAATCAATTGGACAGTATTTCAAAAATTAGGACCCTGCCAAACATGACAACCCAAACAGGGTTTTATAAGCGGGTTGATGAATCCAATTTTATAAGTATTTTTCCTTTCAATAAGGCTCAAAGCTATTCGTTCAACCAAAGCTTTTATGGGAGTTGCAATTGCAGTGTTAGTGCACCGGTTCCTAATGAACTAAACAAAACAGGTTATTCGGTCTCAAACTCGAATGACTTCTATTACAATCAATTTTATGTTGACCTCAATTACACTCAATTCCTAAACAATAATTATTGTAAACAAGTCTTTACAAGTTCTATTTATTCCGGCAGTAATAATTTCTATAATAAACCTAGATACTTAGATGGCTTTGTTAGTTATTGCTACTCCACGGGTGATAATTATCTAAGCAGCTATTTACTACTTCCCGAAGCCATCCCCGACTTCACTTCACTTTACCTTGCTACTGTTGATAACGAGGTTAGGTGGACTAATAGCAATTCTGCCAAGACTTCAAAATGGAACTTGGTGGGTATCGATTATAGTTATGCACCTTCTTCAAAATGATTATGGTAAAGATAAAAATAATTGCAGCCGTGGTTTCGATGATGCTTGCAAACGCGTTGTTCGCTCAGGATCAACAGATAGAATTAGCCTTTAAAGGAACCCTTCTTTCCTCTGATCTGGTTTACAGCGAACACAACTCCTACCTTGGAGTAGGATATTCTATTGATGCCAATTATTTCTTTAACCGCAAATTAGCGGCTGGTGTATTTTATACTAAATCAATATTTAGTGAAGAAGTAGTTGGAGGTTATTTGGCTTCTCCGCAAGCTTACGATGGCAACTACGGAGCCTACGATTTTCTGCAATATGGTATATCCGGAAAAATCACAACCAGTAGGGAACGATTCTTTCAAATTTATGCGACTGCTAAGTTGTTTAAGATGGAAGCTGTTTATGATTTCAAAGAAGAGCTTGGTTTTTCATTGTCAGATAAAGGAATGGGCGGAGCTGCTGGCTTTGGTATTGTATTAAGGTTTTCGAGGAGCGTTGGATTCAACTTGTTTGACATCAATTACAACCACTACTTATCCGGTTTTGAAGTAACCAAATCCAATTTCAGTCCATCAACCATACAGGTTCGGTCGGGGCTGATTATAAATTTTCTAGACAGGAGGTAGTTTTATAATACTCCAGCCACCATTGGCAACTTAATTGGGTATTTTAAATACTCCATTTATCATTTTTAGTCATTTCTGGATTCAGGCAAAAATGATCCTGAGAAAACTGTTTTCATAACTATTGTCTTTACTATCTTCATGCGCAAAGAAGACTGATGAGTTGGCTGAATAAGTTACAGGCGCGCTGGAAAGTAAATAGCTTGTGGCAGGTAATTCTAATCCTGCTTGTGTTTGCATGCACGGGATTAACAGTTTTGTTTATAAAACAACCGTTGTTTAATTATTGGTTTCCAGAGGGCGTTAAACCCATGTGGGCAAGCATATTCTATTGGATTTTAATCCTGCCTGTCTATAATATTTTTTTATTGTTTTATGGGTTCATTTTTGGCCAGTTCCAATTTTTCTGGGCATTTGAGAAACGGTTTTTTAGTAGATTTGCCAATATTCTTAACAAGAAAAATCATGAATAAAATTTTAATTTGTTTAGTTGGTCTGCTTTGTGTGTTATCGTTTAAATCAAATGCTCAGTATGCTAAAGCTGATAAGCTTTTAAATCTTGGCATTGGCGTAAATTCCTATTACAGTGGAGGTATCCCGTTTAGTGCTTCTTTTGAATATGGGATTACAGATGCTATTAGTGTAGGTGGCGGACTAGATTATCTTAATTACAGCTACAGAATTTCCGGATCAAAGTATGGGTTTTCAGCTTTATATATCGGTGCCCGGGGTTCATATCATTTCAATGAGTTATTGAATCTTAGTGTGGAGGAACTTGATCTTTATGGTGGGGCAAGCTTAGGCTTTAGAAGTTTTAGTTGGAAGGATGATTATAATAATTCTGGCCTTGGAAATTCGTATGGAAATGGAGTTTTTTTTGGAATTCATGCCGGTGCTCGTTATTACTTTGCACCCAACATTGGGGCCTTTTTAGAAGTAGGAGCCGGTGGCTCCAGCAACGCAAAGCTGGGAGTTGCATTTAGATTTTAAAATTTAAAACTAAACTATAACCATGAAAAAGATTTACTATCTGATTGCAGCTGCATTTATGATGGGTGCCTGCTCAACATCAAAGTATACTGCAAGTTTTAATTCCTACGAATCATATGGTGCTAAAAGCGCAATTAATACCGAGGCCAAGACTTTAACGGTCGTTACTAATGATGAAATTGTGCTAGCTAGTACATCTTCCGCTCCTGTAGAAATTGCCACTCCGGCATCTTCAGAAGGGAAGACGTATGTGCAAATGAATAAAACAGAGCGAAAAGCACTTCGGAATCATCTCCGTAAAGAAATCAGAACGTATGTTAAAGAGAAAAAAATCTACACATCGAGTCAACTCAAGCTGTTCAAAAAGGGATGGATAACGATTTGAAGTTGGCAGCGATTTTTGGTGCCGTTGGTATTGTTGCTTTGATTATTAGTGGCGAGGTATTTTATATTCTTGGCGGAATCGCCTTAATCATTGGGGTTGTATTTTTTGTGAAATGGTTGGTGAGGCAATAAAATAATCTGAGGATAAATAAAAAGCCCGGTTGATCGCTCAGCCGGGCTTTGTTGGGAAGCTGTTATTAGTTCTTTATCCCATCAGCCAATAAGATTACTTTATTTTTTAGTACCTCAACAACTCCTCCGGTAATGTGAATCTGTTCGGTTAGATTTTTAGACTTATATTCAACTATACCTTCTTTTAACAAACTTACTAGTGGAGCATGGTCATTTAGCATCTGAAACGATCCGTCTTCTCCGGGAAAAGTAGCTATCGTAACTTCACCTTCGAACACTTTTTTTTCAGGGGTAATAATTTCTAAATGCATTTCTTATAGAATTTATTTTGTGTCTGCCATCATCTTCTCACCCTTGGTAATCGCTTCTTCAATACTTCCTACAAGGTTAAAGGCCATTTCCGGAAGGTGATCAACTTCTCCATCCATAATCATATTAAATCCTTTAATCGTGTCTTTAATATCAACAAGGGCACCTTTCAATCCTGTAAAGGCTTCGGCTACGTGGAATGGCTGAGAAAGGAAACGTTGAACTCGTCTTGCACGAGTTACGGTAAGTTTATCTTCATCCGACAATTCATCCATACCCAAAATGGCGATGATGTCCTGTAGCTCCTTATACCGTTGTAAAATGTTCTTTACACGTTGTGCGCAGTTGTAATGTTCTTCACCCACAATATCTGCGCGCAAAATACGCGAAGTAGAATCCAATGGATCTACAGCAGGGTAAATACCCAACTCAGCTATTTTACGGGATAATACAGTAGTAGCATCTAAGTGAGCAAAGGTGGTTGCAGGAGCTGGGTCAGTCAAGTCATCGGCAGGTACGTAAACCGCCTGCACAGAAGTAATTGATCCATTTTTAGTTGATGTGATACGCTCTTGCATGGCACCCATTTCAGAAGCCAAGGTAGGCTGATATCCTACCGCAGAAGGCATACGACCTAAAAGAGCGGATACCTCAGAACCTGCTTGTGTAAAGCGGAAAATATTATCAATAAAGAATAGAATGTCTTTTCCTTTTCCCTGGCCATCTCCATCGCGGAAGTATTCAGCAACCGTTAATCCTGAAAGAGCCACGCGTGCGCGGGCGCCTGGAGGTTCGTTCATTTGACCGAACACGAAGGTTGCTTTAGAATCTTTCAATTTTTCTGAGTCTACTTTAGAAAGATCCCAACCGCCTTCATGAAGTGATTTCATAAATTCTGGACCGTAATCAACAATACCGGCTTCAATCATTTCTCGCAACAAGTCATTTCCTTCGCGAGTACGTTCACCAACACCAGCAAATACTGATAGTCCGGCATACGCTTTAGCAATGTTGTTGATCAATTCCTGAATCAATACAGTTTTTCCTACACCAGCACCCCCAAACAATCCAATCTTACCCCCTTTTGAGTAGGGCTCAATCAAATCGATTACTTTAATCCCTGTAAAAAGTACTTCTGAGGAAGTAGAAAGATTTTCGTAGCTAGGTGCTGAACGGTGAATAGGTAGCGATTGTGTTCCTTTTGGTTGCGGAATGCCATCAATGGCATGACCCACCACATTAAACAAGCGGCCTTTAATATCATCGCCAATGGGCATTTCAATAGGAGAACCGGTATCGGTAACCTTCATTCCTCGCACCAAGCCCTCTGTTCCGTCCATCGCAATGGTGCGGACACGTGATTCACCTAAGTGTTGTTGAGTTTCAAGTACCACAACGGTACCATCACCTTTGGTTACTTCCAGCGAATCCAGAATGTTTGGGAGTTTGGTACCAGGCTCGTCAAATGCAACGTCTACTACCGGACCGATTACTTGAGTTATTCTACCAATATTGGCCATTGACTTATTATTTTTTATGATTATAGACTGAATTGGGATCCAAGGCCAACCAAGGCCGAAAAATCCGGCCACAAAAGTAGTTTTTTACAGGGTTAATACAAACGAAGCTGCGAGGATTTATTGAAGTTTGATGTTAGCGCTTGCATAGTTAAATGATATTGATAATCAGTTATTTATACTATAAATAACTATTTAAGCACTTTTTAATTCGATGCGAAATGTAGTGCCCTGAGTTTCGTCTGAAGATTTCACAAAAATTTTGCCCTCGTGGTACATTTCTATGATCCGTTTGGCGAGCGCGAGCCCAAGTCCCCAGCCTCGTTTTTTAGTTGTAAACCCCGGCTTAAATACGTTTGTGATAATGGGTTTAGGAATTCCTTTCCCTGTGTCAGAAATATCGATAAATACCTTGTGGTCACTGCCTCTTAAAATTTTAATCGCAATCGTACCTGCACTTCCCATGGCATCCACTGCATTTTTACAAAGATTTTCTACCACCCACTCAAATAAAGGGGCATGTACCTGAACATCTATAGTTTCAGATAATGTGTACACTTCAAATTTTATTTTGGAAGAAACCCGAGGTTGCAGGTACCCCACAACATTATTAATTAATTGAAAGATATTCTCCCTTCTAAGCACGGGTATTGAGCCAATGCTCGAGAAACGTTCTGTTACTATGCGCAGCTTTCGGATGTCTTTATCGAGTTCATCCACAATGCCTTTATTCTTAATGTCAGGGTCATCGCGTAGCACCTCAATCCACGCCATTAAGGAGGATAAAGGTGTTCCCAGTTGATGTGCTGTTTCCTTGGCTAGCCCTACCCACACCTGATTTTGTTCGGCTGTGCGCGAGTAGTTGAATGCGAGATACGAGATAAAACCAAAAATGGCGAGCACCGAAAGTTGAATGTAAGGGAAGGCGATGAGCTGGGTGAGCAACGCAGAATTCTTGTAGTAGACATATTGCTTTTCATACACTTCGCCTGTTTCAGGGTCTTTTAAAATTATTTCAATGGGAGCGAAAGTGCTACTCATTTTTTCTGCCTCTCTTTTAAGTATTTCATCTTTTCTTTCTTTTGATAGAGACTCCTTTATATCAATGTTGGTGGATTGATATCCGTTATCCTTTGTGAACCAAATTACAGGCACGTATTTATTCTTAAAGAGAATCTCATCAGTGATAAAAACAATGTTGCCCTCTGAACTATTGAGCGTGTACTCAAGAGCTTTCGCAAAAAGCTCTACTTGTTGTCGTTCTCGTTCTTTAAGTTGTTCAACAAGAATATTTGTATAATAAATTGACCCTGCACTAATCAAAACAGATACAGCAAGGATGATCCACTTGAGTGTGGTATTATCCTTATAAAACTCCATGGAGGGAGGCAGCTGTACTTTCTTGGCCATATTAGAAATGGAAATTAAATAAAAAAACCGGATGACGAATCGATCCGGTTTTATACTATCATTATAATTAGCCTTAGTTTTTCATCATAAACCACTTGGCCAATACTTTGTAGCTCACTTTCGTGCCGCTTGTTAAAATTCCAACGCGATAAATTCTTCCGGCTATCCAGGTGGTTAGCAAGAACCCACCAATTAGCAGAGCCATAGAAAGGATTAACTCCAATGCGGGGACACCGAAGGCGATTCTACCCACCATAGCTACCGGTGAAGTGAATGGAATCACGGAAAGCCAAAAACTAACAGAGCCATGTGGATCGCGTAAGATAAACATGAAGAGCCCCATGTAACCGATGAGCAGTGGAATAGTAACGGGAAATTGAAATTGTTGCGCTTCTTGTTGCGAATCAACAGCCGAACCAACAGCTGCAAACAAGGCTCCATAAAGTAGATAACCACCTAAGAAATAGAAGACAAATATGAAAGCAATTTTTGTAAAGGGAATTTCATTTAAGTTGCCCAATAGTTCAGTCACTTTGGAATTTTGCTGAGCAACGGCTTCTTTCATTTCAGGATCATTATCCATTTGTTTAGTCACTTGCTCCATCATTTGTTCTTGTGGCATCTTAAGACCGAAGTATGCCAACGTACCAGAAGATAATACAGAAATAAGAATGATCCAGATAGTAAACTGTACCAAGCCCACCGAAGCAATGCCAATAATTTTGCCAAGCATCAATTGAAAAGGTTTTACCGAGGAGACAATTACTTCAACCACTTTGGAAGTCTTTTCATCAATTACACCTTGCATGATTTGAATGCCATAGATCAACACAAACATGTAGATCAGAATGCCCAGGAAAAAACCTAATCCATATAGAATGCCCGAGTTACTAGACTTCTCCTCACCGGTATCACTCAAGTTATATTGTTTTAAATTGACTTTAGGCCTCAAACTTTTCAAGATGGCCTCATCAATATTGTATTCTTTCAATTTTAGATCGTGAATTTGTGTTGCAATGGACGATTCAAGGTCGCCTACCTTCTCAATGCTTGGGTTTTCTTTAGTATAAATGGCAACACCTTCTGGTTTGTTAATGTCAATTTTCGGAATATATAAGAGCGCGAAGTAATCGGTTTCCATATAAACCTTTTTTGCCTGTTCAAATGGAACATCCACAGGAACGAATGTAAAGCGTTTATTACTCTCGAACTTAAACAGTTTACTTTCGTCAAGCACTTGCACGGTTTCGGCTTTTGCTGATTGTGCGTCTTTAATGGCAATGTAGGCCAGGCCACCTATAATAGCCGGGAAAATAAGGGGTACTAAGATGGTTGCAATCAGAAAAGATTTTTTCTGCACCCTGTTGAGAAACTCGCGTTGTATAATGAGTAGAATTTTATTCATAGCTGAAGAGTGGTTTATGCTTCTTGTAAATGTTTTTTCAGGGCTTCGTCTCCTTCACCTTTCACCAGGTCAATAAAAATATCGGCCATGCTTGGTACTTTTTCCATAAAGCTGTGCACTTCGGTGAGATCAATTAAATCGCGGATTACCTGATTGCCATTAACACCATTACTTACTTTTAATGTGCTTGAGAATAACCCCTCTTCTAAAGGAACCTGATTTATTAATTCGTAACGCTCGGCTGGCAACCTGAAATTATTGCCACGGTGCTCCACCAAAAATGTGTTTGATTTGTATTGCGCCTTCACTTGTTTTTTGGCGCCTTCTAAAATTAATTTTGATTTGTTGATCAACGCAATATGATCGCATAGCGACTCCACCGTTTCCATGCGGTGTGTAGAGAAAATGATCGTGCTTCCGTTTTCCTTTAGCTCTAAAATTTTCTCAGTAATTAATTGAGCGTTTACAGGGTCAAACCCCGAGAAGGGTTCATCCAAAATAATCAATTTAGGTTCGTGCATTACGGTGCTAATGAATTGCACCTTCTGCGCCATCCCTTTTGAAAGATCTTCTACTTTTTTATGCCACCAATCTTTGATTTCAAACTTCTCGAGCCACACTTTTATGCGATCTAACGCTTGCTTGCGACTCATGCCCTTAAGTTGTGCGAGGTAAAGTAGCTGATCGCCCACTTTCATTTTCTTGTACAAGCCACGCTCTTCAGGCAAGTATCCAATAATACCCACATGTTTCTCCTGTAATTTTTCGCCAAAGATTTCAACCGAGCCTTCATCCGAATTTATGATTTGATTAATAATGCGGATCAGTGTGGTTTTACCTGCCCCGTTAGGACCAAGCAAACCATAAATCGATTTCTCAGGAATAGTAACGCTTACCGAATCAAGCGCGGTGTGATTTGTGTAGCGTTTAGTAACATTTTTAGTAACGAGTGCATTCACAGGCGGAGTGGTTAGTTAAGAAGTTAATATCAAAAATAGCAATAGAATTACAAGGAACCAGATATTTATATCCGAACCCACGATTGTAACTTTTTAATGGATTGTTATTTAAAAACGATTTTCCCCATCGACACATCTAAATCGAAAACCAATGCATTTTTGCTATCCTTCGCATACGCATCATTTGCATACTTGTTTGGAGCAACTTTCTTAAGTGTTCGTGAGAGGTTTATACTACAAAGCCAAGAATCATTAATGGTTACAACAACAGGCACATCATCTGCAGGAAGATGAATAACCAGGTTACCCGCACCTACTTTGCCAATCACATGATTGTTGATCATTGGTTTATCGCTGAAATCCAGATACATATTTCCGAATCCAACATCGGCCAGTACAACTTTTGAACGCGCCATATTGAGTTGCCGCGCATGCAGCGAACCCATATCCACCTTTACCCGGAAGGTATCCATGTCTACTTTATTCTCTTGACCGCTATAACTGATGTTTACATCGGCACTGCCGGTATTGATTTTCAACTTGTTAATGGAAAGACCCGAGAGGTCAATATTTGCATTCCCTAATCCATAGTCAAGATCTAAAGAGTACGAGATGCTTTCAGTTAAGTAAACTTTCCAGAATTTATCGGAAGGTCGCTCACCCGAACCAAAAAGATTATAGGATATCTTTTGGCTTACGCCACGCTGGCCATCTTGTTCGAGAGACAGGTTTACCAAGCATTTTGAGCCTTTCAATTCATTGCTAAATGAATGTGCGTATTCGTCTGCATCCTGGTTACTATAGATATTCAGAATATCATCATTCTGACTTGGACGAATAAAGCAATTGCCCGTTTTGGCATGCAGGCGTAACTCTACCTGATTACACTTTTCAGTCTTTTCAACGGAAAACTGCTTCTTGATCTGTCCGCTTACCCCCACGGCCACACTGCTTCCAATACAAGCTAAAACAACCAATCTCAACATGCCTGTTGTTACGCGTTAGTTAGGTTAATGTTACTGTTATGTAAGAAAGGTTAGTATTTAGCACCAATCCAAAGTGGAATTGGTTACAAAAAAATAACCCGTAATAGGACTTATACGGGTTAACGCAATTTGGGTTATGAATTCGACTGAAAAACTTTCAATTACCCAAAATATTCCTTCATGCGCTCAAAAAATCCCTTTTCACTGGCATCGGGCTGAGGTTGAAAATTGGGAGATGATTTCAGGCTTTCCAGCTTTGCTTTTTCTTCGCTTGACAGCTTCTTTGGCGTCCACACATTAATATAAATAAGTTGGTCTCCGGCTCCATAGCCGTTTATGTCTTTAAGTCCCTTTCCGCGCAAGCGTAAAATCTTACCACTTTGAGTGCCGGGTTCAATTTTAATTCGCGCTTTTCCACCAATCGATGGAACTTCTACCTGCGTGCCGATTGCGGCATCTATAAAGCTGATGTGAAGATCATACACTAAATTATTTCCATCCCGCTTAAGTTCTTTGTCTTCAACCTCTTCAATAAGAATCAACAGGTCTCCAGGAATGCCACCACCAGGTGCTTCATTTCCTTTGCCCGACATGGAAAGCTGCATGCCTTCGCTTACTCCGGCAGGAATTTTAACCGTGATCATGTCTTCTTTAGAAACAAGACCTGAGTTGTCAACTCCAGGGGGACGCTTATCAATTAATTGACCAGCGCCATTACAAGCCGAACACGTAGTGGTAGATACCATTTGACCTAACATTGTGTTTACCACCTTTCTCAATTGACCTGTGCCACCACAGGTTGTACAATTTTTAAAGGAAACCCCTTCGGCACGAACCAGTCGGTTTACTTTTATTTTCTTTTCAACACCTCCTGAAATTTCTTCGAGCGTCAGCTTAAGTTTGATTCTGAGGTTAGAGCCTTTGCGTTGGCGCGTTCTTCCACCACCCCCACCTCCAAAAAAGCTATCGAACGGGCTTCCACCTCCGCCTCCAAAAATATCTCCAAACTGACTGAATATATCTTCCATATTCATGTCATGTCCACGGAATCCGCCAGCGCCCGGCCGAGAATGACCAAAACGATCATACTGTGCACGTTTCTCTGCATTACTTAAAATCTCGTACGCTTCAGCAGCTTCTTTGAATTTTTCCTCAGCTGCTTTATCACCTTGATTTTTATCTGGGTGAAATTGAATAGCAACTTTGCGGTATGCTTTTTTGATTTCTTCCTGAGTTGCGTTTTTATCCACACCCAGTATTTCGTAATAATCTCTTTTAGTTGACATGCTTAAGAATTAATGGAGGACTAACTACCGACTACAACCTTGGCGAAGCGAATAACTTTGTCGTTAAGCAAGTATCCCTTCTCAACTACATCGATAACTTTTCCTTTTAGTTTTTCTTGAGGGGCAGGAACTTGAGTGATGGCCTCATGAAGATCAGGATTAAAATCCTTGCCTTGAGCATCCATTGGTTTTATATCATATTGATCAAGTACTTTCTTGAACTTATTCTGAATCAGAAAAAAACCTTCAGATTCTTTATCGTTCCGTTCCTTAAATGCTTTTTCACCCCGCTCAAAATCATCCAATACGGGCAATAAGGATTTTAGTAATTGTTCGTTGGCAGATTGAATCATCTCCAGTTTTTCTTTTGATGACCTGCGTCTGAAATTATCGAACTCGGCATACAAGCGGATGTATTTGTCTTTGGCTTCTGCCAATTCGTCCTGAATTTTCTTTACAGGGTCTATCGAATCTTCCTTAGTTTCAGTTTTTTCCGCCTCTATCGGCTGTCCTTCTGTGGATTCCGTACTTGATTCAACTTGTTTTTCTATTTCCTGTTCTTGAGGAGTAGTATTTTCCATAATAATCGATTAATGAGCTGCAAAATGACAAGAATTTTGCCAATAGTAGAATTTTGCCAGAATGTCGGAAAAATGATTGCACGCAAAGCCGCAAAGGAATTAAGTTTATAAAATGAATACCTTGCATGAGGGATTAGGAATTCCCTATGAAATATTAATGGGCTAATGAAGTGCCTTCCAAATAAGATCTTTCAATTCAATCAACCCCTGATTGGCAAGGGAAGAAATAAAAACTGATGGAATCTTTTTAGGGACTTCGAGTTGAAGCGCAGTCCTCAATTCCTCATCTAACATATCACTTTTCGTGATAGCCAGAATTCTTTTTTTATCCAACAGTTCAGGATTGTATTTCTGCAATTCGTTTATCAAAATATCATACTCCTGCTGTATGCTTTTTGAATCGGCTGGAATTAAAAAGAGTAATAAAGAATTTCGTTCGATGTGTTTCAAAAAGCGAATACCTAATCCTTTACCTTCTGCAGCACCTTCAATAATGCCAGGAATATCGGCCATCACAAAAGATAATTCATCACGATATTTAACTACACCAAGATTTGGAGTGAGGGTAGTAAAGGCATAGTCTGCAATTTTTGGTTTGGCAGCTGATACAACAGAAAGTAATGTTGATTTGCCAGCGTTGGGAAAGCCCACTAAACCTACATCGGCCAATAGTTTTAATTCGAGTACAATCCATTCATCCTTACCCGGCTCACCGGGTTGAGCATGTTGTGGTGCTTGATTAGTAGAGTTTGCAAAAAACCAATTCCCTTTTCCGCCTCGTCCACCCGGTGAAAGAATAACCTCCTCGCCTTCATTATTTATTTCACAAATAATTTCGTTGGTGTCGGCATTGCGAGCAACTGTGCCCAAAGGAACATCTAACGTAATGTCCTTACCAAAAGCCCCCGTTCGATTTTGTGCTTCTCCTGGTTTGCCATTTTCTGCTACTACATGTTTGCGAAATTTTAAATGCAGTAATGTCCAGAGTTGAGCATTGCCTTTCAAAATGATGTGACCACCACGACCACCATCGCCACCATCAGGGCCACCTTTCTCAACAAATTTCTCGCGATGAAAATGTCTACAGCCTGCACCTCCATGCCCTGATCGGGAATTGAATTTTACGTAGTCGATGAAGTTAGGAGAAGACAAGGGAAAAGGACAATTTAAAATGTATGAATTACGAATTTGTTGTTATCTATCAACATTTAGATTTACATCTAAAGACTAATTACTCAGGACTACTAACTAAACAATCAGCTTACAGATATTATCAAAGATCTCGTCTATGTTTCCAATTCCATGCACGGTGTTTAATCTTCCCTGGTTTTTGTAATAAGGAAGTACGTGAATGGTTTTTGTGAAATATTCCGTAATGCGTTTGTTAAGTTTTTCTTCTTCGTCATCCACCCGGTTTTCGATTGTTCTGCGCTTGGCGATGCGATTTCGTACTTCTTCTTCAGTAACATCCAATGCAATCACATAATGGATGGCGGTATTGTTAGCCTGCATAAATTTATCAAGTGCTTCTGCTTGAGGCACCGTTCGCGGAAAGCCATCAAACAAAAATCCTTTGGCTTGTGGATTTTTATCCAACTCTTCCTTCAACATCGCTATGGTAATTTCATCCGGTACCAAGGCTCCGCTGTTCATGATTTCTTTAACTCGTTTACCGAGTGCCGTATCGTTTTTGGTGTGCCAACGAAAAAGATCGCCTGTACTAATGTGTACAAATCCATATTTCTGAATCAGCTTCTCACTTTGCGTACCTTTGCCTGCGCCCGGTGGGCCAAAGAGAACGAGATTGATCATGTAGGTCTTTTATTTAGGTAAAACAGCGTGCAAGATAACGATCAATTAGACAATAAGCCAAACCATTTTTTGGAGTCAACTTTATGGTAATGAAATGCTAATCTATTTTATCGGATGGATCAATAGCTCTATAGATATCCTTATGATTACGACCAAGTCCATCATAGTCTAATCCGTAGCCAAGAACGAATTCATTTTCAAGATCAAAGCCAACATATTTAACATCGATCTTTTTTTCACGTGCTGGGCTTTTTCTCAACAATGAAATAGCCTCAACAGACTTGGCACCTAACTCCCTTAGTTCTTCAATAATTTTTCCAAGCGTAAGCCCTGTATCAACAATGTCTTCAACTATTAAAATATGTTGATTAAATAAACTTTCATCATGACCAATTAATGTTTTTAACTGCCCCGTACTTGCAGTGCCCGAGTAGGATGAGGTTTTAACAAACGAAACTTTACAAGGAATTTTTACTTCCTTCAGTAAATCGGAAGCAAACATGAAAGACCCGTTTAGTATCGGTAAAAATACAGGTAGCTTATCTTTATAATCCCGATTGATTTGACTTGCTAGCTCAATACTTTTTCATCAATCTTCGATGCGGCAATAAATTTTTTAAATTCCAGATCTTTAATTTTCATATAGCGCTTTTAAGCGGAGCGCAAAGATAGTTTAATAATGGAATTTCTAATTCTATCACTTCATCTTCATCACCAAAGAAGGATCCAAAGGATATTGACCAAATGACTTGCCATATACAGCAATACCTCCTGCGCCAATTGTTTTTAACTTGATCACAAGTTCACCTTTCTCCTGTGCAACTTTCAACTGTTTTTTAGTAACAAGAACCTTGGTGAGGTATCCATACGAACCAGCCTCGCGCAATTTCTTGTCTTTTAACTGGTGATGCCATGATAAAACACCACGATGATCGGCAGGGTCATCAGGTAAGGTTGTTGCAAGTGCAGTTTCTCCATTTACCGAAATAGTTATTTTAGAAGGAAATAATGTTTCATCTGTCATGGGATACGAGTTGGGGTTTCCGCTTGGGGAAGCTTTTGCGCCTAACATAAAATCACCACTCTTTTCTTCTTTTTGGTCGCGATCTTTTACAAAGAATTCTTTTGCTGAAATTTCTATTAAGAAGTAAGCCTCCTTTACTTTGTTAAGATTTATTGACTTGTCCACTTGCAAAGTATACTCAAAATCGCCTTCTCCCGCTCCGCATACTTTAAGGCCATCTAGTATATTCCATTGTTTGGTGCCCCATTGCGTATGCGTAAAATCTTTTGGAGAAACAGAAATGATTTCAGTTTTTGGGAGTTTAGCTCCAGAAAGAATTTCGAAATGCATAAAGTTGTGATGCAACACAGTTCCTGTTAAGGTTTCTAGTTTTAACGTTAGCTTAGCGAGGCCTGCTGTATTAGGCATGTTCAGTGCAAGCGATTCAATTTCCTTTTGTATGTAAGGGTGATAGTCAATCATTTTTGTCCCTTGAGTGATTGATGAGGTTTCGCCAATCGAGTTTGTCAACGTTACCTGATAGGTAAGCTTCAATTGTTTTCCGTAATCTTTATCAACCATAGAAGAAAGAAAGAGAGGCACTGTTATTGACGATCCACCTGTAACTGTATTACAAATTTCATTTCCTGTAGACAGATAAACATCAGCATGAAAGTCGTTGATCTTCATGCCGGGCATCAGTTGTTCAACACCTGTAAATTTATTGGTGCGATCGAAACGCCAGTAACCATTCCACTCATTGATTACATCATGATGCTCGGTATATAACCAACCCGCCATTTCAGGATACTTTCTAAACGTGTTGATCATTCGATGATAATCCCAACTCCAATCTACATCGCCCGTGCTGCCTTCATAACCCCACACATTTCCGCACTCTGAATTAATCTTAGGTTGTTTACCTTGTTTAAACCCATCTTCAAATTGAAACGTGCTTCCTTCAAATGAACTCTCGGTTAATTTTTTCATGTGTTCCTCCCATTCCCAACCCGGCAGGTAATCATGAAATGAATTGATGTCCGTTTGTGTATGGCCTGCTCCACAGCATATCGAATTATCTTCAGCAAGTCGCGTAGGGTCTAATGATTTAGCGAGGTAGTACATGGAGGAAACCCACATTTGAGTTTCAGGTAAGTACTTCGCTTCCTCTTTTTCATTCACTTTGAAATGCGTGCGTAAGCCCCACGTTTCATTAAATAAAATCCATGAGAAAATAGAAGGATGATTAAAATCTCGCTTCACCATATTTCGAAAAGTAGTCTCGGCTTCATTTTGCATTTTGGCATCGGGGTCACCCCAACTGTTCGGCAAATCAGCCATTACCAACACACCTAATTTATCAGCCCAATAAAGTTTACGAGGTATTTCAGATTTAATGTGCGGACGAATGCCATTTAAGCCGATCGACTTTGCCAACTCAACCTCTTTGCGCATGAAGTCATCACTCGGAAACGTATAGAAACCTTCCGGATGATAGGATTGATCCAACGTAAGTTGAAGATAAACGGGCTTGTTGTTTATGGCTATGTATGGAAACTCAGTTCCCGGAAGGTTAACAACCGAAACCTTGCGCATACCAAAATAAGTTCTCACTACATCGCTACCAAGTTTTACATCTACATCATATAAATACGGATCGTCTAACGACCAAAGATGGGGTTTAGAAATTGGGATGGTAACTGATATTTTGTCTTTTCCCTTTGGGATTGTGGCTTCAGTTACGATAGGAGCACCGGAAGTTTTTATTGAGATGTTTACAGGAATAGTTATTGCGGCTTCTTCGGGTAAATAGATTGTCGCAGTTGTTTGTTCTTTGTCAATGTCAGGTATAAAATGAATCGCATCTAAAAATTCCTTTCCGCGAGCTTCTACATAAACTGTTTGCCAGATGCCGCGGGCATTTCCATAACCTTGTTTCCCGTAAAGGGTAAAGTCTCTTCGCTTATCATCAACACGCACTACTAATTTTTGTGAAGTACCATACTTGAGATAATCCGTTAATTCAAATGAGAACGGTGTATAACCACCCTGATGAGTTCCTAATAAATGACCGTCTAACCAAACCGTGGTTTCCCAATCGGAAGCACCAATGGTAAGAAATGTTCGTTTTGTTTTCCATTCGGGACTTATAGTAATCTCTCTGCGATACCAGGCGATGTCCGATTTATCTTTTACACCAGATAATTCCGAACCCCAAGGGAAGGGCACAGTAATGCGATGCGAAAAATTTGAGTTTCCGTTCTGCCATTTCTTTTCAACTCCTATATCCAATGAATCAAATTCAAATTGCCATTGGCCATTCAAATTCTGCCAAAGTGAGCGCTCAAAGTCAGGGCGAGGGTGCTCGGGTAAGGGAATGGTTTGCGCATGCAATTGTAAGCCAATGAATAAACTAATTGTCAGTAGGGTAGATGTTACTTTTCTCATGGCTACAATATTGTAATTTTTTTGGTAGCCAGCTCTTTGATTTTTACTTCTGGAATCCACTAAAAAGGAGGCAGAATCAGTCAATTAGAATATTTCAAAAATTATTTTAATATTTGCTTGATAATGAGTTAATTAAAATTGAACGTTAAACTACCACTTAAGTATAAGCTTGACCTGAAAATAGGGTTGGTTGCCGTGCTATATTATTTGGCCGCGCGGCTGGGGTATTTTTTGGTATTTCAAAACACCACCGATTTGCCTGCGTGGCCGCCTTCGGGTATTGCTTTTGCGTTAATCATTCTATTAGGTCGGTCGGCATGGCCTGGTGTAACTCTGGGCGCATTAGTCGCAAATATTTTGGCGTATTGGAATAATCAAGGGTTAGATAAGGAGGCCATAATTGCTATCTCTAGTTTTATTGCCATTGGCCAAACTCTGGAAGTAGTTTTTGGAAACTACCTTGTTAAGGTGTGGATAAAGGATACTTATCCATTCAAAAAAGCAAAAGATGCATTCCGGTTTCTCTTTGTTACTTTTTTTATGTGCCTTATAGGTGCCTCAATCGGTACATTAAGTTTATACTTTAATGGAGTAGTTCCTTCAGAAGCAATATTAAAAAGTGGATTTACCTGGTGGGTGGGGAGCGTTGTTGGTATTCTATTGTTTACTCCATTTATTCTGGCGACTGCACAAAAGCAAAAATTTGATTTCCTATCGTCACGTATGTTGGAGGCTGGAATTTTTATAGTCTTCATGATTGGTATTTCCTTTTTACTTCAGTTGCAATATTTCAATACAACTTTGGTGCGTGCGCTTCCTTATCTGGCTATTCCCTTGATACTATGGCTGGCGTTTCGATTTAATTTATTGTTGACCATAACATTTACGCTAGCAATATCATTAGTCTCAATTTATTTCACGATTCAAAGTAAAGGCCCATTTATATTATATACAGTAGGAGATACGCAGCTGTTGCTGCAGATTTTTATTGCCATGATCAGCATTTCAGCAATTGTGCTATCGGCCACCGTAGCTGAGCGAACCCAGGCCGAAAATGAATTAACTCAATTCAACGGCAACCTGGAAGCGATGGTTAATGAGAGAACCAAAGAGTTGAGTAAGCGAAACAGTGAGCTTGATAATTTTGTGTATAGCGTTTCGCATGATTTACGGGCTCCCATAGCATCGGTTCTGGGTCTAATTAATTTGGCCAAAACAGATGTAGATAAGGCAATGACAAAAACGTATTTGGATAAAATTTACAGTAGTGCGTTGCAGCAAGATAATTTTATCAGAGAAATTTTAGATCAGTCGCGTAACTCGAGACTAGAAATTAAGAAGGATGAGATTCAGTTTGAAGAGTTAATTGACGAAACATTTAATCAATTAAAATTTGCTACTTCGACAGGCACCGCAGTGGAGAAAATTGTTGACATTCACCAGTCAGCACCTTTTCACAGTGATCGCTGGCGATTGAAAGTGATTCTAAATAATCTTATCTCAAATTCGATTCGATATAGAAACGGGCGCGATCCGGTGATTAAGATAAATGTGAATGTTGTGGATAAAAAAGCGCAATTCGAAATTGAAGATAACGGACGGGGAATTGCCAAAGAACATCTGGGAAATGTGTATCGCATGTTCTATCGCGCTACAGACGATGGAGCAGGCTCAGGACTTGGTCTTTATATTGTAAAGGAAACGGTGGACAAGCTCAAAGGATCCATCACCATTGAATCGGAAGAGGGGCATGGGACAACTGTAAAATTGGAAATACCCGAGTTGGTATAAATTACTGGCCTTCTGTTGCTATTTCATTGCTCCTATATTTCTTAATTACCGACTAAAAATTTTCGTGGGCGAAACTCATTCATTTGATTACTTTAGTTAAATGAAATCAACTTATCCTTTCTTAAAAAAATTAATCTATGCTGAATTGGTGTTATTACCACTGTTCATTAGTCAATGTGCTCCAAAGTCCAGTATACCTGTGACGGAACTAAAACTTTCATTAGCACAGTGGTCAATTCATCGTGCGCTTGAGGCAGGCACTTTGCTGCCTGAAAATTTTGCTGCTATTGCTAAAAATGATTTTGGAATTAGTGCCGTAGAATATGTAAACAGTTTCTACAAAGCGCATGCAACGGATGAAGCCTTTTGGGAAAAAATGAGAAAAACAGCGGATTCACTGGGAGTGAAAAGTTTGCTCATCATGGTGGATGAAGAAGGTGATCTGGGTAATCCAAATGCTGAAGAGAGAAAGCAAGCTGTAGAAAATCATTTTAAGTGGGTGAATGCTGCTGAGATTTTAGGTTGTCATTCCATTCGTATCAATGCCTTTGGTGAAGGTTCAAAAGAAGAAGTACAAGCTGCCATGGTAGATGCGTTGAAACAACTATGCACTTACGCTCAAAAACATGGTATTAATGTGTTAATTGAAAATCATGGACTATACAGCTCGGATGGTAAATGGATTGCCGAAATCATGAAACAAGTAAATATGCAAAATTGTGGCACCCTTCCTGACTTTGGAAATTGGTGCACAGGAGCCAAGTGGGGAAGTACTCAAGACGGAATTTGTAAGCCTGTTTATGATCGCTATCAAGGAGTTTCAGAAATGCTTCCTTTTGCGCATGGAGTAAGCGCCAAATCGTATCGGTTTAATGAACAGGGCGAAGAAGAAGTTATTGATTATAGTAAAATGCTAAAACTGGTGAAAGAGTCAGATTTTTCTGGTTATGTAGGTATTGAATACGAAGGCATGATATTAAGTGAACCAGAAGGCATTCGGGCAACGCAGAAATTGTTGGAAACAACCTGGCAAAAGATTAACTAACTTACAAGCCTTTCTAAAAAGTAAATGTATGTATAAAAGACTCGTACCCGTTTTGATGTTTCTGTTGTTTGTTCAGGTAAGCCTTGCCCAAACGCAAAAACCAAGATTAAATCACACCGCAATTTTCGTGAAGGACATTAAGGTAAGCACAGATTTTTATGAGAATATTATTGGACTTACAAAGATTGATGAACCTTTTAAAGATAATAAGCATACATGGTTCGAAACCGGACCAAAAATGGCACTGCATATTATTGAAGGCGCTTCCGAACAAAAGGAATATTATAGAAACCAACACACGTGTTTCAGTCTTCAATCGGTAGAAGCCTTTACTGAAATCTTAAAGAAACATAAAATACAATTTGAGGATTTAAGTGGTAAGCAGGGGGCAATCTCATCACGCCCGGATGGAGTAAAACAAATCTGGCTGCGCGATCCGGATGGTTACTGGATCGAAATCAATGATGCAAAAGAGTGATCTATAATTTCAGATCTACCTTCTTACCAGTTTTTATTGCCAGGTAAATAGCATCAATAATCTTTAAATCTTTTAAGCCTTCTTCGCCATCAACCGGAACGATCGGTTTTTTTTCGTTTAAAATCATGCCTGCCATTTCATCCATTTGCACGGTTTGATGAGTTATATGTGGATGATTCAACTCGCCTTTGTTTGTTTTGGCTTTTATTGGCCCATAACCTGTGGAAGGTTGCATTTCAGCAAATCCCTTTTCGCCATTCAGGAAAAACCGATCCAGGTTGTTCATTGAATAAGTCGATAAACAGGAAGCTACCGCACCGCTCGGAAAACCAAATTGAAATTGAATGGTTTCATCCACGCCTTCCTTAAATTTTACAAAATCCGTTTTTGTTTCTTGAGCAGTTACATAGGTAGGTTCTTCTCCAACCATATAGCGTGCACCATTTACTGCATAGATACCGATGTCCATCATGGCACCACCGCCTGCCAATTGTTTGTTTAATCTCCATTGGTTGGGATCACCAATTCTAAAGCCACATAAACCTTGGAAGAATAATACTTTTCCAAACTCACCTTCATTTCGCATCCGAATAATTTCAAGGGTCTTAGGTTCAAGGTGCATGCGATATCCTACCAGGAGTTTTACGTTTGCCCTCTTGCAAGCGTCTACCATTTCCTGACCCTCAGCTGCATTAATAGCCATCGGTTTTTCACAAATAACATGTTTGCCTGCTTTCGCTACACGAATGCATTGTTCACGATGTAGTGCATTGGGTGTAATAATATAGACAGCGTCTATGTCCGGATTGTTTTTTATGTTATCGAAGTTCTCGTAGTTATAGCAGTTTTTTGCAGGTATCGAATATTTGCTTTGCCAGTCTTTTACTTTTGAAGGCGTGCCGCTTATAACACCCACAAGTTTTGCGCGTTTGCAATCCTTCATCGCTTCAGCTACTCGTGTTCCGTAGCTTCCTAATCCCATAATGGCAACGCGTAACACAGGTTCCTGATTGGCATCTTCAATTAAAGTATTTCCGTTGCTACTTGTGGATAGTAAAGATAATCCAAGAGCGGAACCTGTAATTTTTTGTAAGAAATCTCTGCGTGAATTCATATCGAATGGATTTTAGGATTTGTGTACTGGAAGTACGCAAATTTATCAGAGATTAGAAATGAAGAATGTCTATACTTTTAAATCTTCTAACGAAATTTCTAATAAGCATCCAAATTCACGCGCAAAGTCAACCGATATGCGCGCATGAACTGCACCTTGCCGATCCAAGAATCTTTGTTTGCCATTGATTGCAAAAACTCCTTCGTGCCAAATGTTTGCATGGATGTATAATCCTTGAGATCCATCCAATAGGAAGCAAATGAAATTATCAGGTCGAATATCATCGCCCGGCAATGCAACAGGAACAAGGTATGGTCTTTTATCAATCGGGAAAAATAGCTGCCCACCATCCGGATGATAATTAGCATGCCACATTAATATTTTACTTGGTGAATTTTCTTTTAATTCTGATGCTTCATGGGGGTCGATACCATAGCCAAGAATGTAATGACCGCCCACAGCTTCATTGCTTCCATACAGAATTTCACCTTTCCATTCACTTGAAAAAATTCCCTCGGTCGTTCCACCTTCATCACCGCTATCTGTGTCTACCGGGCGCCAACCCTGTGCAGGCCAGCGTGTAATTTCTACTTTGCATTCTGCAGGATCATCTACCAACCAACCAAAACCTTTAACTGAATTAGGAGTAGCTTCAATAATTGGTATGCGATGCAAATCCAAACCTTTAGGAAGGTTTGGATTTAGGTAATCTGCAGGGGTAATAGTATTTGTCATATTTGCAACGCTACTCAATTCTAATTAACAGACTGTTAATATCCAATAAAGTTTTTGATAACTACTTACTTTGCTTGCATCGCTATCTGCCCCAAGTGAGAAGCTTTATGGGTAACCCGACTTAATAATACATTTAGCTTATTGCGATGTGGTTCTTTTTTAAAATCATCTTCAGTTACTGACATGTGTCTTGAAAGCCAGTCGGCTTCTGTCATTTTTTTAAAGGCAGTATCAAGTTCTGCAACAATTAAATTCCATTTCGAGGTCAGCTCGGCTTTTGCTAAATGTCCTTGTTGATTAGTGCCTCGTTCGTGATGGTAAATTGAAGAGAGCTCAGGGAACAAACGTTTACCAATTCCAAACAGCTCAAGAAGTTTATCATCGGTATCAGCGAGGTGACCTAATAGCCATGAAGGTGAGTTACCATTAGCCACAATGGGTTGATTAAAATTTTCATCGTCAATGGAGTCAATTACTTTTTGCATTCTTTTATTAAAAGCATCCCATTGTAACAGGCAAATCTGAAGTGTAGTCATAAGATTTAATTTTTCTTTGTTGAAGGTTCAGTTTGTTTGAACAAAAATAGTTTATCAAAAGTGCCTGTAAGGAATTTTTATTTTATTGTCAGTCGTTTTAAATAATTAGTATAGACTTTTCGCGTTTCGAACGTACCTTTGAAAGACGGGAGACAAGAAAAAAATAGTATGTCGAAAAAAGTATTAATCACACGCGTTATTCCGAGCATTGCTTATGATAGCCTTATCGCTGCAGGTTTTGATGTAACCGTGTGGGAAAGAGATACTCCAATGACGCAAGCTCAGCTGATTGAACAAACCAAAAAAGTGGATGCGCTTTTATCGTTGGGAGCTAATAAACTTAATAAGGAATTCTTTAGTGCGTGCAATCATTTAGATATTATCGCCCAGTTTGCGGTAGGGTATGATAATATTGATGTGGCTGAAGCTACGCGATTGGGAATTCCCGTTGGCAATACGCCAGACGTATTGAGTGAAGCTACTGCAGATGTAGCCTTTGGATTAATGATCGCTACTTCACGAAAAATGTTCTTTCATCATAAGACTATTGAGCGCGGTGAATGGAAACAATTTGAACCTTTGAAAAATTTAGGTGTTCAACTTACAGGAAAAACACTTGGTATTTTTGGAATGGGAAGAATTGGGATGGTAATGGCTCAACGATGCCAGGGAGCGTACAACATGAATATCATTTATCACAGTCGCAATCGTAATATAGAAGCAGAAAAACTGTTTAATGCAAAGTGGGTTTCGTTTGATGAATTGTTAAAAGAGAGCGAGGTGCTCTCTGTTCATAGTGTATTAAGTGAAGAAACTCAAGGTCTTTTTAATAAATCGGTTTTTTCCAAAATGAGAAGGAGCGCCATTTTTATTAATACTTCGCGCGGAGGTGTACATAATGAAAAAGATTTAATTGATGCTTTACGCGAAGGCACAATTTGGGGTGCCGGGTTAGATGTTACCAATCCAGAACCCATGAAAGCGGACAACCCATTACTTACTATGCCCAATGTTGCCGTGCTACCTCATATTGGTTCAGCTACCGAGGAAGCAAGAACGGGTATGGCCCGAATTGCATCCGGAAATATTATTGAGTTTTACAAAACCGGTAAAATGCTACATTGTGTAAATCCAGAAGTGCTCAAAAATTAATTTCCAATCTCCCTCTAATTAACATCAATCCCCAATAAGGGTTGATTATCCTACCGCTTACATAATTTACGGTGTCATCAAATTGCCAAACCGTGTATTGGCCTTAGCTTTCGCAAGATTATATTCTAACAAACTATATATGATGAAAAATTTACGATTCTTAGTTGTTCTACTAGCAGCATTTTTTGTGACAGACATAGTTCTTGCGCAAAAGAAGTCGAAAACGAAGCAACAAACACCTGCTGCCCCAGCCGCAAAAGCTGATACTACCAAACGCAAGCCTGGTGGGTTGCAGCCTTACAATCAGGTAATCACAGCAAAAGCCAAAACACAAAAAGGTCTGTTTACTTCGCACCTTGTTAATGAAGATTACTTCTTTGAAATTGATGAATCCGTGCTGGGACGTGAATTTATTGCTGTTACAAGAATTTCAAAAGCACCTGCCGGGGCGGGCTATGGTGGCGAAGAAAGAAATAGACAAGTATTAAAATGGGAGAAAGGTCCAGGCAATAAATTGTTTTTAAAAGCGGTGCTCTATCTTAACGCCAGTGCTGATACAACAAAGGCAATTATGGAAGCCGTTCGTAATTCAAATATGGAACCTATCGTTGCTGCCTTTGATGTTAAAGCTATGGGTACAAACAAATCCTATGTGATTAATGTGACTGAATTCTTAAAAGGAGATCAGCCTCTGGTTTCACTTAATCCGGAAATTAAAAGGAGATTCAGTTTAACCGCTTTACAAAAAGATCGTACGTTTATTCAAAGTGTAAAGTCTTTTCCGATAAATACGGAAGTACGCATGGTAAAAACTTTTGCTTCGGCACTTCCACCACCATCGGCACCTAATACCCCGGCACGGGTTATTCAGCTTCCTGCGGGTGAAGACACAGGGTTTGTTACCATGGAATTAAACTTATCGATGGTTTTGCTTCCTGAAGTTCCGGCACGCAAGCGCTTGTTTGATAACCGGGTAGGATATTTTGCAACGGGCTACACCGTGTATGCCGAAGAATCACAGCGAAGTGAAACTGAAGTGTTCGCGGTGAGGTGGAGATTGGAACCAAAACCGGAAGATGTTGCAAAGATGAAACGAGGCGAATTGGTTGAACCAATTAAACCCATTGTTTATTACATTGACCCAGCAACTCCTGTTAAATGGCGTAAGTATTTAATTCAAGGTGTTGAAGATTGGCAAAAAGCATTTGAGCAAGCGGGTTTTAAAAATGCAATTCTTGCAAAAGAAATTCCTGCTGGCGATACAACCATCAGCACAGAAGATGCGCGTTACTCTTTCATAAGATATTTTGCATCCGATATTCAAAATGCGTATGGCCCCAATGTTCACGATCCGCGCACGGGTGAAATCATTGAAAGTCATATTGGCTGGTACCATAATGTGATGAACTTGTTGAACAGTTGGTACACCATTCAAACTGCTGCAGTAGACACAAGGGCTCGCAAGAAAACATTTGATGATGATTTGATGGGTGAATTAGTTCGGTTTGTTTCATCCCATGAAGTTGGTCATACTCTTGGCTTGCGTCATAATTTTGGATCCAGTCATGCTACACCTGTTGAGAAGCTTCGCGATAAGGATTTTTTGCAGAAGTACAGACACACCGCATCTATTATGGACTATGCACGCTTTAACTATGTGGCTCAACCTGAAGATGGAATTCCAGCAGAACTTTTGTTCCCCGGCATTGGAGTTTACGATCGGTGGGCAATCGAGTGGGGTTATAAACCTGTCTTTGATACTAAAGATGCAAAGGAGGATACGAAGGAGTTAAACAAACGGGTGCTGGCACATGTAAATGATCCTATGTACTGGTTTGGTTCAGAAATAAATTCGTACGACCCGCGTTCGCAAAGTGAAGACATTGGCGATAATTCGATGGTAGCAAGTGAGTATGGAATTAAAAATTTGAAACGCATTGTGCCTGTACTTCCCGATTGGTATAAAGAAGAAGGCGAAAAATATGCCAAGCTCAACGAAATGTATAATCAGGCCGTGGGTCAGTATCGTAGGTACATGGGGCATGTAACAAAAAATATTGGTGGTATTTATGAAACTCCCAAAACATATGATCAGGCAGGAGCTGTATATGAAGCTACACCTAAGAAAGTTCAAAAAGATGCAGTCGCTTTTCTGAACAGGCAACTTTTTGAAACACCAACCTGGATGTTAAATGAGCAGGTAATTAATAAAATAAAGCCAGGTTCAGGTGTTGAACAAATAAGAAGTATACAAGAAGCAACTTTAAACAGCATCTATGATTATGCCCGTATGCAGCGCTTAGTTGAATCAAGTGCTTCGGATGCAAACGCCTATAGTCTTGATGATCTATTTACTGAAATGAGGCTGGGTATCTGGTCTGAACTTAGAGCAAGAAAAACGATTGATGTTTATCGTAGAAATTTACAAAAGGTGTATGTAGAAAAGATGATTTCGCTGATGAATCCAAGCGGGACAGGTTCTTCTGGTGGTTTTGGATTTGCAAGCCCATTCTTTCCGGCCTCTCCAGCCTCTCCGGTGGCTGATCCACGGAATAGTGATGTAATTTCTTTGACCCGGGCACATTTGGTTGCGCTAAAGAGCGATATCTCTTCTGCATTGCCAGGCACTTCTGATAAAATGAGTCGCTACCACCTGCAGGATGTTTTAGTTCGGATTAACGAAACTCTGGATCCTAAATAATTTCGATTTTTATTATAAAGGCGGTTGGGCTTTCCGACCGCCTTTTTTTATGCCTTCTAAAAAATAAATTGAGTCACTTTATTCATATCAATCCTGATATGCCTACATTTACCTAGTTATGCATAGTATAATTAGAAGTTGGCGCGAACAAAAAATCTTACTCAAGCGGAGATTTCCTATACTTTCTGATGACGACTTCGTGTATGAAGAGGGCAGTATAGAAAACATGTACAAAAGATTGGCTGAGAAATTGAGAATTTCCAAACCTGAGTTGGAAATGATTTTTGCAGAATTACAGCGCTCCTAATCCCCATAATCATCCATTGTTAGATCTAACATAACAGATCTAAACTGCATTTTTGTAATTGTATTTTTCAATTCAACTTCAATGGCATGAACTCAATACATCATCGGGATCGAGAACAAACACTAGGCGAGGAAATTGCAAATAGCGTAAGCCATGGAGTAGGCTTTTTGGCAGCCGTTGCAGTAACCCCTATTATGATTATAAAAGCTATTCCGTTAGGTGGCGCAGCTGTTACAGGAGTGAGTATTTTTGGCGCCACAATGATGGTCTTGTATCTAGCCTCAACACTTTATCATGCATTTCCTCAAAGTCGCACCAAGCGAGTTTTTCAAATTTTTGACCACAGCGCTATCTTCCTTTTGATTGCAGGCACCTATACACCTTTCACGTTAAGTGTTTTACCGAGCGCATGGGGTTGGACGTTGTTTGGGATTATTTGGACCTTGGCCACTTTAGGCGTTGTATTGAAGTCCGTACGCAACGTAAAGACCAGCAAGCTTTCTACAGCACTTTATGTAGGAATGGGTTGGTTAGCTTTGATTGCCGCAAAACCATTGTACGATCACATGCCTGCCTGGGGTTTGGTTTGGCTGTTGGCTGGCGGTATAGTATATTCTATTGGAGTTTTATTTTTTGCCTATGATCATAGTCATCGCTATAATCATTTTGTGTGGCACCTTTTTGTTTTGGGCGGAACAGCCTGCCATGTAGTTGCAGTGTTAGGGTATGTATTATAAATGATTTTGAAAGAAACTAATTTACTCAACCAATAAACTTTTGCATTGGCATTTTGGTTTAGTTATCACACTTTTACTACATGAACAACAACACAATTAAATCAATAAAACCGTTAGGATTTCCATGGCAAACGCAAGATCCTTTTCTTTTTTGTGTTCATCATGAAGATGATTACCCGAAAGGCAATGATGTGATGGGGCCAGCTGCTTCCTTGGCGGGAAGGCAGATAGGACAGGACTTTGCACCCAACAAAGAAAATTGGCGCATGTATCATGGTGAGCAAGTACCTGGCTTTCCTGCACATCCACATAGGGGTTTTGAAACGGTAACGGTAGTAACAAAAGGAGTGGTGGATCATTCCGATTCACTCGGAGCGGCCGGTCGTTTTGGATTTGGCGATGTGCAATGGATGACTGCCGGCAAAGGCGTGCAGCATTGTGAGATGTTTCCCTTGCTAAACAAAGAAAAGGAAAACCCACTCGAGCTTTTTCAAATCTGGCTTAACCTGCCGAAGGCAAAGAAATTTGCACAACCACACTTTGCTATGTTGTGGGCTGAGAACATTCCGACATTTAAGCATAAAGATGCTGCTGGAAAGGCAACGAACGTGAAATTGATTGCCGGAAAAATTGAAAACGTGACTGCTCCAGCTCCCGCACCTGATTCGTGGGCAGCAGACTCCAGTCATGAAGTGGCTATCTGGACAATTAAAATGGAACCCAACGCGCAATGGGCATTGCCTAAAGCTTCGGCTACCGTTAATCGTTCACTTTATTTTTATGATGGGCAATCTGTGCAAATTGCTGACAAGAGTTTTACGTCTCATCAGGCGGTTGAATTAATGGCCGATCAGGATGTGACATTGATCAACGGAAACAGCGAAAGTTATTTTCTTCTTTTACAAGGAAAGCCAATTGCTGAACCGGTTGTTCAACATGGTCCGTTTGTTATGAATAGCCAGGCCGAAATTCAGCAGGCCATGAATGAATATCGGCAAACACAATTTGGAGGTTGGCCATGGCCAAGCTACGAACATGCTCACCCAAGGGAGAAGAGTCGCTTTGCTTTGTATCCGGATGGTAAAGAAGAAGTGAAGCCTTTGTAGTTATTCCTTAAAGCGAAGCTTAAAGAATAAAAGGGAAGAGGCAAGTACCAGCGTGAGCATGTTTGCTACGATAACCGGGATATCTCTGATGATGATTCCATACACCAACCAGAGCAATACGCCAAAGCAAAAAAATGAAAACATCCCTAACGACAAGTCTTTCGCTGAGCCACTCTTCCAGGTTTTAATAACCTGCGGCAAAAAAGCGATGGTTGTACACGAACCCGCTGCCAATCCTAAAATTTGAATTTCGTTCATATTAAAAATAGTGATGCAAAGATAACGTGGCTCGGCTTCAAAAGATTAAGGAGTGTAAGATTATTTGTTGTTACTGGTGGTTAAATCGATTGCGGAAGTTTTAAAAAACTTAAAGGATTCATTTTCTCCATCTACCCTTAATCAACTTGTAAATAAAGCTTATGCTTTGAATGAGTATCCAGATCAGGAAAATGAGAGCTAGTGCATATAACAAATTGAATTCTTCAATATGTCTTAGACCGCGCCAGTTATACCAACCAAGGAATGTGCAAGATTTCAATTTTGGTAATTGGCTAATAATCGTCACCCAACGCAAAATCATTTTTCCGATACATCCATTTACCCTGTGTAAAGTCGGGGAACTCCACGCTTTCGCCACCCAATTGAATGGAACTTTCAGATAGCGGTGTGATCGCACTCCAGGCAACGGCATCATATACATCTTGCGGTGTATTGGTTTTACGTTTCACGGCCTCGACAAATGCATTTAGTACAAACCAATCCATACCCCCATGGCCGGCACCGCTGGCATCGTTGCCATATTTTTTCCAAAGTGGATGATCATATTTATCCAACCATTCTTTTGCTTCTTCCCACTGGTGCGACTTTTTGCTTTGCCCTTCAATGTAAATTGATTTATTCACATCCATCCAAATACCTTTGGTGCCTTGTACTCTAAACCCAAGTGAGTAAGGTCTTGGCAAGTTAGTATCGTGTTGCAATAAAATCGTTTCATCATTGGCCGTGCTAATCATGGTTGTAACCACATCGCCCAGTTTGAAATTTATTTTTGCATTAGGATGATTTTCTCCACCCGTTTTTACAATGTAGTCATGCAATCCTCTTGACTTAGATGAGTAAGAAACTAATTGTGTAAACCTGTTGCCTCTGTTGATATCAATCATCGTTGCAATCGGGCCAATGCCATGCGTGGGATAAAGTTCTCCATTGCGATTGATAGAATGATGTGTGCGCCATTGTGCTTCTGAAAATCCTTTTTCTCCAAATTCAGCACCCACACCCGGATTGGTTTTACCATCGTTGAATTTAATTCCACGAAGGTCATGCTGATAGCCACCTTGCAAATGAACTAGTTCTCCAAAAATATTTTGCCGAACCATATTTAGCACAGCCATTACATCGCGTCTGTAACAAACATTTTCAAGCATCATCAATGGCGTACCGGTGCGTTCGGATGTATGAACTAATTCCCAACACTCTTCTACCGTCATACCCACATTCACCTCACAGCCCACATATTTTTTTGCATTCATGGAATCTAAACACATAATAGAGTGCCATTCCCAGGGAGTAGAGATGATAACCGCATCAATATCTTTATTCTCTAATAGTTTACGATAAGCCCACGGACCATCAACAATCACGGTAGGCTTTGGCTTATTCGCTTTGCTTACTAATTGCAAACTCATATCCATCATCGACTGTTGAATGTCACACAGAGAGACTACTTCAACATCATTCCGTTTCAATGCAAGTTCCAAATGACTTTGCCCACGAAACCCTACGCCAATAAAACCGAGCCTTACTTTTGAATCTTTGTCTTTCGCTAGCAGTGTGCCCGATGGAAGAATGGAAAAGCCAAGTCCGGCCATAGCCGTTGTTTTAATGAAGTCTCTGCGATTGCTCATAGTTAATGCATTTAAACTGCGGTGAAAATATAGGTTGAATTTTGTAACTTTGAAACATGTCTCAAATACTTGACAGACCGCCCCGCACAATTATGGAAGTATTTAAAATGCTTCCTGAAGGAACCTTAGCTGAGCTTATCGATGGAAATATATATATGAGCCCTTCACCAGTTACGAATCATCAGCGAATCATCTTTAAACTAAGCAGGGGCTTGGCATCTTATGCAGAGCAAGAGGGACTAGGGGAAATTTTTATTTCACCGTTTGATGTTTATTTAGATGAACAGGCAAATGCAGTTCAACCGGATATCATTTTTGTATCAAAAGGGCAATCGCATATTGTTAAAGATCATATTCATGGCGTACCTGAATTGCTCATAGAATTACTTTCACCTGGCAACAAAACTCATGATACGGTTATAAAGAAAAATCTCTACGAAAAATTTGGAGTGAAGGAGTATTGGATTATTGATCCTGCAACGAAAGAATCAATTGGTTATGAGTTGAAGGGTAACCGCTACGAAGAATTCTCTAAATCGGTTGGCTATATTACTTCGCGATTATTAAATAGTCGTTTCGACTTTTAGAAAGAATACATTTATAGTTCTTTCATTAAACAAGTATAAAGATCAATCATTGTTTTGATATCATGCACATGCACTTTTTCGTGCGGTGTGTGGGCATGTTGTTCGGGTGCACCGACAAAACACCAATCAAATGGAACGGGACTTTTTTGTAATTCGCCTCCATCGCTTGAGCCTGCACCTTCTACTTCTAGCTGATAGTCGATTTGATTCTTTTCAGCAATGCCAATTATTTTATCTACAAAACTTTTTCGCGGTAAATTTCTATCCCGTAAGGAAATGGCCACACCCTTTCCATGCTCCACACCATCCGATACCCAGGTAATGTCTGAGATCAATGCTTGTCTAACGTTCCACTTCTTATAAATGTAATCGGCTAAATATCCGATTGTGCCACCGCCATGTTCTTCCCAACACGAAAAAATGATAATCCCGTCTTTTAGTTGTTCTGCAACTTTAAGTGCAGTATAGATACCAAGTCGGTTATCCAAATAAGGGGTTTCAATGAAATTATCGCTTTCGCGGAAATTGACTTTATAAGTAAGTGTTGTTCCCCGTTCAATCGGTCGACCAAATTTGTAAAAGGCATGATTTTCTTTGTCATATTCAAGTTCGCACTCAATGGGTCCGAGCGAGTCTTCCCCAACTAACCGGGTCCCGGTTTCTGCATCGGGGCTGCCAATAGAAAGAAGTTGATTAAAGTAACGTACCGTAAATCCAACCGAATCCATGTGTGCAAAAATGGCTGTGCGGGGTTTACCAAATTTTAGAATCAAACAGTCTTGAAACTCTTCGCCATGAATTACCTGAGGTTTATGCTTCCAATTCTTCTTTTGCTTGGTTATATATTTTAATAGAAAATTTTTGAGCGGAGCTTCAGCTCCGGAAGGAGCATGAATTTCGATTAACTGTTTTAGAAGGGTGGTGTCTACTTTGGAAATTGACGATTTTATTTTTTTCATTCCGGCTCTGTCTTTCTGCAACTTTATCGTAAATTTTGGTTAGAAAAAAATTTATTCATGAGTCTGATCGTATTAGGTGAACCACCTTCCATTGCAAATCAATTCCTTAATGAAATTAGAAGCAAAGAAATTCAGCAGGACAGACTACGCTTTCGCAGAAATTTAGAGCGCATGGGGGAAATTATGGCCTATGAAGTTTCTAAACAACTTTCTTATAAGGAGTGCATGGTTACTTCGCCTTTGTCGGCATTACAATCCAGACAGTTAAAATCGCAGCCAATCTTAATTACTGTATTGCGAGCTGGGTTACCCTATTTTCAAGGGTTTATAAATTATTTTGACCAGGCAAATGCAGGATTTATTGGGGCCTACCGAAAGGAAGATGGGGAAGAGCTTACGATAAATTTAGAGTATCTGGCATCCCCTTCATTAGAAGGACAAGAAGTAATTTTGATTGATCCCATGTTAGCAACCGGCAAATCTTTTATTCGTTCCGTCAATGCATTGCTGAATCGTGGTACTCCTGCCCATATTCACCTTGCATCGCTAATTGCATCCCCGGAAGGAATTCAACACGTAAACGAAAATTTGAAAATTCCATTTACGATCTGGACATTTTCGGTAGATGAAAAATTAGACGATCGGTTTTATATTGTGCCGGGCCTTGGCGATGCCGGAGATTTAAGTTTTGGAACTAAACTGTAATTCTTGAATTGATATGTGGGAAGAGATACTGAAGGCACTTACGGTTTATTTGTGGAGTATGGTCAAATTTATTTTTGGCCCCATTGGTGGCAAGGCAGCAGGCTTGCATCTTGTAACTACCATGATTGTTACTACCGCGGGCATGATGACAATGGTTGTTGCGTTTACTTATTTTGGTGAGTTCATTCGCAAAAAAATTCTCGATCGCTTCTATAAGAGGAAGGCAGACAAGCCGCCCAAGGAAAATTCTAATTTTCTTAAGAAGTATGGATTAGCGGGTGTTGCAATTTTAACACCAGTTATTCTTACACCTATTGGAGGAACCTTGATAGCGGTAGGAGTTAGCCCTAATCGTGAGAAAATTATTTTATATATGCTGATTAGTGCGTGTGTGTGGTCAGTAATAATAACCTGTGCTGTCTATTTTGGGTATGATGCTGTGATGCATTATATCAAAAAAGTGCAACCGGTATAATTACTTTACTTCTTCATCGGGCATAATTTCAATATCCCGGATTAATACTTTTTTAGCGATGGCTTGCCCTGTTTTGGTGGCCGCCAAACCACCCAGTGCAGTTTCTTTATAACGCGTTTCCATGCTTGCACCAATTTCACCCATCGCTTCAATTACTTCATCCACCGGAATCACACTACTCACATTTGCCAAGGCAATCTGTGCTGAACTATTTGCAATAGCGGCAGCACTTGCATTACGCACCACGCAAGGTACTTCCACCAATCCTGCAACGGGGTCGCATACTAAGCCAAGCATGCACTGCACGGTTATCGCAACGCCATTAAAAATCTGGTCCACATTGCCGCCCAAACAATATACAATTGCCCCGGCACCCATCGCTGCGGCTGTTCCCGTTTCAGCCTGACAACCACCAACAGCTCCGGCTATGCTAGCTTTTTGTTCCATGATCAGTGCAATACCTGCCGCTAACAACATGGCTTCTAAAATTTTTTTATCGGATGTTTTGTGAATCTCTTGTAACGTGACCAACACACCGGGCATAATACCCGAAGCACCTGCTGTTGGTGCAGCAACGATGCGACCCATGCACGAATTAACTTCTTTCGCAGCAAGCGCTCGAGAAATTAAATTTTGAAATTCTTTTGAAAGAACTGTTACCGGGTGACGATACACTTTCTTGGCTCCGTTATTAATCATCCCTGATCGCGATGTCATATCTTCTTCAAGACCCGTGATCACCGCATCCTTCATTACCTCCCATGCTTTGTCAAGTTGTGTGTAGATGTCTTGTTCCGATCGTCCCTTTTGTTCTTTCTCGTAATCCAGCACTGCCTGCACCACCGAAACATTTTTATCCGCGCAGTATTTTTTCCAACCCTCAAACGAATCAAATAGAAAGGCCATATTTTTTTAACGAAGTTCGACTGTAAAAGATTGCCGTTCAAACGTTTGAGTGAATATTTTAAAATCGCTTTATTTTAATCTATATAGATTTGATGCTGTTTGACTTCGATAAAGTGTATTTAAATCCCCATCTTCGCCTACGAACAATAAAATTCTATTCATGAAATCAATTCGCATTCTCTTTTTCCTCTTTCTCACGCTGCCCGCTTTTTCTCAATCGGCCGATGAATCAGCCATCAAACAAATTTTTGATCTGGCATTAAGCAATGGCAAGTCCTATGAAATGCTTCATGATTTAACCATCAACATTGGTCCTCGGCTTTCAGGATCACCGGGTGCTGCTGCAGCAGTAGAATGGAGTCGCCATGTTATGGAACAACATGGTTTTGATTCGGTTTGGTTGCAACCGGTTATGGTGCCGCATTGGGTGCGCGGTCAAAAAGAAGTGGGTAGCATTATTTCAAAAAAGATTGGAACAGTTTCGGTTAATGTTTGTGCGTTAGGCGGATCTATTGGAACAGGTCCTTCGGGTATTGCGACCGGAGTAGTTGAAGTAAAGAGTTTTGATGAATTGAAAATGCTGGGAGCAAAAGGAGTGCAAGGCAAGATTGTGTTTTTTAATCGACCGATGGACCCTACAAAAATTGATGCATTTGCTGCGTATGGAGGTGCTGTTGATCAACGTGGAGGTGGCGCTGCACAAGCTGTTAAGTATGGTGCGGTGGCGGTATTGGTTCGATCGATGGGACTTAATCAGGAAGAGTATCCGCACACCGGTGGTATGCGCTATGCACCTGATGGCAATAAAATTCCGGCACTGGCTATCAGTACAAAGCATGCTGATGTACTGAGTAAATTGTTAAAAGAAGAAAAGGATTTACAATTCTATCTGGAAAACCATTCTGTTATGTTAGAAGATGCTCCTTCCTTTAATGTGATTGGTGAAATAAAAGGCTCAGAATTTCCAGAGGAAATTATTTTGGTAGGTGGTCATCTGGATTCATGGGATTTAGCACAAGGTGCCCATGATGATGGAGCCGGATGCGTTCAAGCTATTGAAGTGCTTCGGCTGTTTAATGCTATGGGTATTAAACCGAAGCACACGATTCGCGCGGTAATGTTTATGAATGAAGAGAATGGGTTGCGTGGTGGACTAAAGTATGCAGAGTTAGCCGAGAAGAATAAAGAGAAGCATATTGTGGCGATTGAATCGGATCGTGGTGGATTTACACCACGCGGATTTACCATGACAGCACCTAAGGCTGTAAGGGATAAAATTAAAAATTGGAGATCACTCTTAGAACCGTATGGGCTTACTGATTTTGATCAGGAGGGAGGCGGAGCTGATATTGGGCCACTCCAAAGACAAGGTGTGCCGGTGATGGAATTTCTTCCGGACTCGCAACGCTATTTTGATTACCATCATACGCGCGAAGACACAATTGATAAAGTGAGTAAACGCGAACTGGAACTAGGCGCAGCTTCAATGGCTGCCTTAGTGTATTTGATTGATAAGTATGGGCTGAAGTAATCAATCAATTTTTTAATTCTGGAACTTCCAATGTAAAAGTGCTACCTTTTCCATACTCAGATTGTAAACTAATTTTAACACCAATCTTATCGGCAGTTTCTTTTGCAATGTAAAGTCCCAACCCTGACCCCGGAGATTTATCGGAAGCGCGATAGAACATTTTAAAAATTTCGGGACTCAGCTCAGGTCGGATTCCTTCGCCATTGTCTTCTACATGAATAAACGTATTATTCAATTTTTTTTTGGATGAAATCTTGATGATAGACTGATGATCTGGAATTCTTTTTTGAAAACGGATAGCGTTGGAGATAAGATTACTCAGGATAATCTTCATTCGGATTTTATCTTGAAGAATTGTTTCCTGATCTAGCTCATTTAAGTCTATTTGAATTTTTGAGAAATTATCCATGTACTTGAGATTGTCAAGGATCTCTTGACATAATGCTTTAATTTCCAATTGCTCAGTAGTAATATCTACGCGTTTGTTTCTTGAGTAATCTAAGATTTCAGCAATAAAAGAATCCAATTTGAGAACACTTTTCTCAATTTCATTTAAATATTGACTGGACGCATGTGGATTTGTGTCCATTTTACTAATCGTAACAAGGCCTAAAATAGATTTTAAAGGTGCACTAAGATCGTGCGAAGCACTGTACACAAACCTATCGAGCTCTTGGTTCGTGATTTCTAATTCCTTTTTTTGCAGACTTAAATTTTCTTCAACCTGGCGCAAGTCTGAAATTACTCTACCCGTAATAGCAACAAAAAGCGACAAAAGAAGATTACCTAGAAAAATATAATATATCTGCGATCCTGCCTTTGGTGCTAAACTCCATTCTTCCGGGTAAAGCACAGGGATCACGTACGTAATCAGGAAAACATAAAGATTGCAAAAGAGTGCCTCTCCAAAACCAAACCGAATTGCGATGTATAAAGATATCAATCCGTATGCAAACCAATATTTCTCAAAGGGAATGGTAAAAGAAAGGATGAGCAGCAAAATGTAAATCAATGAAATTTCAACTCGCTTATAAATAGGTTTTGCTTGCTTACCTGGAAGTGTGACTTCAGGTGGGTGCAATAGCCATCCCCTTCTCTGTAACAAAGGGGTGAAAGAGAAAAGAAGTGGAGTTGCGATTCCAAAATTAGCGGTAAACTCGCCCAACCAGTTGTGAAGAAAATTTTCTCCGAATGAGTTTAGTGATTGTTCTCCAAAATAGGTAAGCGTAAATTGAAGCAGGACTAATTCTACAGAGAGTGGAATTAAGATTGCAAAAAAGGTAAAAAGCAATAAATCGCGGGTAGAGGGAAGCCAATAATTTCCTTTAACAATTTTTCGAAACAACAAGTAAGAGATCATTACACCAATTACTTCCGATGCTGAAAATAGTGGCCACAATCGCCAGTCAGCGATACCCCAATAATAGGTATTCAAAGTAGCAACAATAAACATGGCAGGTATTACCCGGGCAAATCCCCACCAGTTAATCATGACAACAGCAATTGCGGTTGGAATATAGAATGTGCTAACGCCCTGACTATACTTGAATAGAAGTGATATGTGCCCTGTCGCATGGAAAAGTATAAAGGGCGCAACCCATGTCCACCAAGGAATTTTAGAATCGAGTCGTGGGTTGTTCATAGTACACAAACGGTCTACGAAGCTAATGAAAATTGAAATCTTGTATAAAAAGGAATTGCCGACTAATCGGCAATTCAAAATCAATAAAGAGGGGGACTTTATGCAGACACTTCTTGGTTATATACTTCCAAAGGCAAACAACTACACACCAAATTACGATCGCCATACGCATTATCAACGCGACTTACACTTGGCCAGAATTTAGCTTCCTTAACGAAGGGTAACGGATATGCCGCTTTCTGTCTGCTATAAGGTAGTGTCCAGGTGTCTGAAGTAATTACAGCAGCAGTATGAGGTGCATGTTTTAAAACATTCTTTTCTTTGTCTGCTTTGCCTTCTTCTACTTCACGAATTTCATTTCTGATTTCTACCAACGCTTCCACAAAGCGATCCATTTCTTCTTTCGGTTCGCTTTCGGTGGGTTCAATCATCAACGTACCTGCCACCGGGAATGAAACGGTTGGTGCATGGAATCCATAATCCATTAATCGCTTGGCAATGTCTTCTACTTCAATGCCCGACTTTTTAAAATCGCGACAGTCAACGATCATTTCATGTGCACAACGACCTTTCGTTCCTGTGTAAAGAATTTTATAATGACCGTTCAGTTTTTCCTTGATGTAGTTCGCATTCAAGATAGCCAACTTAGTTGCGTTGGTTAATCCTTCACCACCCATCATAGCAATGTATGCGTAACTGATTACTAAAATGCTTGCGCTTCCCCATGGAGCTGATGATACAGCAGTGATTGCTTTTTCGCCACCTGTTTTTACAACAGCATGGCCTGGTAGAAACGGTTTCAACTTATCATTCACACAGATAGGACCCATGCCCGGGCCACCACCACCGTGTGGAATACAAAATGTTTTATGCAGATTTAAGTGACATACGTCAGCTCCTATATTGGCAGGCGATGTTAAGCCGACTTGCGCATTCATGTTTGCTCCATCCATATACACCAGACCACCACACGCATGAATGGTTTCACAGATTTCTACAATCGATTCTTCAAACACGCCATGTGTAGATGGATACGTAACCATCAAACAGGAAAGCTTGTCTTTGTATTGTTCTGCTTTGGCTTTTAAGTCAGCCACATCAATCTTTCCTTCGGCATCTGATTTCACTACTACAACATCCATACCGGCCATTACAGCACTGGCGGGATTCGTGCCGTGTGCTGATGCAGGGATCAAGGAAATATTTCTATGCGGTTCATTGCGATTTTCATGATACGCACGAATAACCAACAAACCAGCATACTCGCCTTGCGCACCGCTGTTTGGTTGTAGTGATACTCCGGTAAAGCCGGTAATTTCTTTCAACCAGTTTTCTAAGTTGGTGATCATATCCTGATAGCCAAGCGTTTGATCTGCTGGTGAGAAGGGATGCATGTTGCCAAGTTCGGGCCACGTTACTGGAATCATTTCAGTAGTGGCATTTAACTTCATGGTGCATGAGCCTAATGAAATCATGGAATGAACCATGGAAAGATCTTTGTTCTCTAATTTCTTGATGTAGCGCAGCATTTCATGTTCGGAATGATGCGTGTTGAAAACAGGATGTGTTAGATATTTTGAAGTTCTAACAAGAGATGTTTCTAATTTTAATTTCAATTCAGCTTTCGCTGATACTGATTTTGAGGATCCGAAAACAGAAAGGATTTTCTCTACATCGCTTGTGCTGGTTGTTTCATCCAGTGCGATGCCGATGAAATTACTCTGGAAGTATTTAAAATTAAGTTCTGCCTTCTCCGCTTTTTCACGAATAACTTTTGAATCTGCGACTTCTATTTTAAGCGTATCGAAGTAGTTTTTATTGACTTGTTTGATACCAAGTTCTTTAAATCCATTTTCAAGCAACTGAGCTAGTCCATGAATTCTTCCTGCAATTTTTTTCAAGCCTTCTGACCCGTGATACACCGTATACATACTAGCCATTACGGATAGTAGCACTTGTGCAGTACAAATGTTTGATGTTGCCTTTTCTCTGCGGATGTGTTGCTCGCGGGTTTGCAATGCCATGCGATAGCCCGGGTTTCCACTTGCATCAATTGAAATTCCAATAATCCTTCCGGGAATTTGTCTTTTAAATTCTTCTTTGGTTGCAAAGAACGCTGCGTGTGGGCCACCAAAACCCATCGGCACACCAAAACGTTGCGAACAACCTACTACTACATCGGCACCCATTTCTCCGGGTGACTTCACTAATAATAAGCTCATCAAGTCGGCACCGACAACAGCGAAAATTTCTTTTTCATGAGCTGTTTCAATGAGCGCTGTATAATCTTTTATCTCACCATTGTTGTCTGGGTTTTGAATGTAAACCGCAAACAAATCAGGATTAGTAAGATCTAATTTTTCAATGTTTCCAATTTGTAGGTTAACACCTATTGGCGCTGACCGGGTTCTCAACAAATCTATTACTTGTGGAAATGTATTCTCATCCACAAAAAAAGTATGTGCTTCTTTTTTGTTTGCTTTGCGCGAAGCATAAAGCAAATGCATAGCTTCGGCTGCTGCTGTCGCTTCATCCAATAAAGAAGCATTGGCAATCTCCATTCCCGTAAGGTCAATGATCATGGTTTGATAATTGATCAATGCCTCCATGCGGCCTTGTGCAATCTCTGCCTGGTAAGGAGTGTAGGCTGTGTACCAGCCTGGGTTTTCCAACACATTGCGAAGAATAACGCCTGGTGTTATGCAATTATAGTATCCAGTACCAATGTATGATTTGTAAATCTTATTCTTCGAAATCAGTTTTTTGAATCCATTTAAAAACTCAAACTCAGATTGTGCTTTGGGAAGGTTCAATGATTTTTTTAACCGGATGTTAGCTGGTATAGTTTGATCAATCAATTCGTCAATCGAGGCAGCGTTAACCACGCGCAACATTTCTTCAATTTGATGAGCATCCGGGGCGTTGTGGCGCGATTCAAATTTTTCTGAGTAGTGTGGATCTATTTGCATGTTGGTTCTGGATTCTGGTTACTGGATTCTTGATACTGGTTACTGGATTCTTGATGTTGGATTCTCGAGATCAAGTATCCAGCATCAAGTATCTGGTTCTTAAAATCGCTCGAACTGAGAGAAGAAAAAGTTGCCTTCAATAGCGGCATTCTCATCAGAGTCTGAACCGTGAATGGCATTCGCATCAATTGATTTTGCGAAAAGTGCACGCACCGTTCCCAGGGCAGCCTTTTTCGGATCAGTAGCACCAATCAGTTTACGAAAATCTTCCACTGCATTTTCTTTCTCTAAAATCATAGGCACGATTGAGCCGCTCGACATATACGCGCAAAGTTCACCGTAGAAAGAGCGCTCTTTATGGATCTCGTAAAACTTGCCGGCCATTTCGGGGCTCAATTTTGTTTTTTTCATAGCCACAATGCGAAAGCCTGCCTCTTCGATCATTTTGGTAATGGCACCTGTGTTTCCGGCTCCCGTTGCATCGGGCTTAATCATGGTAAAAGTTCTGTTTCCTGACATTTTATCTCGTTTTTAAGTTGTTTTTCAATGAGTTTATTTTGGGCGCAAAATTAGCCTTTTAGTCCGTAGCACATAACCCTGCTTCATTGTTTTTTGCCTTAAATCAACTTCATCATCTACCTTCTGACTTGTGGCTATGCACTCCCAATTAAAATTGCCATTTTTGCCCCTTCGATGAAAAATTTAGAGGGCTTTAGGTCGTTAATCAGTCAGCCAAAAAAGGTGGTCATTGTTACCCACTTCAAACCCGATGCCGATGCATTGGGTTCGTCATTAGGTCTTTCTGGCTTTTTAAAGAAGAAAGGTCATGAAGTAATAGTAATTACCCCCAGTGACTATCCGGATTTTTTAGTGTGGATGCCGGGCAACGAAACGGTGCTTGCACTTTCAAAGGACGATTCGAAACCTGAGCGTAAGGCCATCGAACTAATTCAACAAGCGGAAGTTATCTTTTGTTTAGATTTTTCAAGCTTAAGCCGCATTAATAAACTGGCCGATCCGGTTAAAAATGCTAAAGGAATCAAAGTTCTGATTGATCACCATCTGGAACCAGAAGCGTTTGCCGATTTTGAAAAATGGAACACGGCATCAGCATCTACGGCTGGTCTTATTTATGAGTTGATTGAAGAGTTGGGCGAGACGAATCTTATTGATAAAAACATTGCAACGTGTTTGTATTCTGGTTTGATGACTGACACAGGAGGCTTTAGACATAACAATACCCGCCATCAGGAGTTTCTGATTGCTTCGGAATTAGTAGCCAAAGGGGCCGATCCACATACCATTGCTCAAAATATTTATGATACAAACTCATTAGAGCGCCTTCGCCTTACGGGATTTGTACTTAGTCAAAAATTGGTTGTGCTACCTGAGTATAATACGGCTTACATGACCTTAAGCCAGGAAGAGTTAAAAAAATTCGGTGCCCAAACAGGGGATACGGAAGGACTGGTTAACTACGGTCTCTCTATAAAAGGAGTGAAGATGGCTGTGCTGATGTATGACCGTAAAGAAGAAATAAAATTATCATTCCGCTCGTTAGGAGATTTTTCTGTGAACGAGTTAGCACGCAAACACTTTGAAGGAGGTGGTCATAGAAACGCATCAGGAGGTTCTTCAAAACTGTCGTTGGAGGATACCCTGAAGAAATTTTTATCAATCCTTCCAGAGTATCAGTCATTATTAAATAAGTAACTAAAACAATTCAATCCATAAAAATGAAAAATTCAGTTCTGTTGTTTGCCTTTGCGGCAATGTTGTGTTTCTCGTGCTCTGATTCAAAGGAGACAAAGTCTGGTCAAAAATATACATTGGTTCGTAAGGGCGATGGCGTGCTTGCCAAAACAGGTGAGATCCGCGTGCTTAACTTCTTATTGAAGGATGGAAAGGACTCTGTAATAAATGATAGCAAGAAAAATCCGATGCCTGTTATGCTTCAACATCAGGATTCGGTGCCAAAAGGCGATATGGTTACTGAAGTTATTCAACTGCTTTCAAAAGGTGATAGCGTAACCTTTACGGTTTCAGCAAAAAATCTTTTTCAAGGTGGTCAATATCCTCCGGATGTGGACTCAACAAGCTCATTCAAATTTTTTATGGCGGTAACCGATATTGTTACCGAAGATCAGGCACGTGCATTACAAAGTGCAGCCATTGCCAAGCAGAATGAACAAGCAATGGCAGATGAGTCTATTCAATTAGAAAAGGATGGTAATGCCATAGACGAGTATTTGAAGTCGAAATCCATAAATGCACAAAAAACTCCATCTGGATTGCGCTATGTACTGACTAAATCAGGCAAAGGAGAAAATGCCAAACCCGGACAAACTGTAAAGGTGGGCTATGCTGGATTTTTATTGAATGGTACTTGCTTCGACACAAGCTATGAGTCAGTAGCTCGGGCGAACAACGTGTTTAATGAAATGAGAATGCCCTACGAACCTTATGAATTTACATTGGGAAATAGAGAAGTTATTGCTGGGTGGGATGAAGCCATTACATACATGAATAAGGGGGCTAAAATGACTGTTTATATTCCATCAGCACTTGCTTATGGACCGCAGCGTAGAAGTGAAATTATTTTAGAAAATTCGATTTTGATGTTTGATATGGAGTTGGTAGATGTAAAATAGTTTGAAAATGAAGAAGGTTATTATTGGAATTTTCTTGTGCAGTGGATTTCTTTTTTTGGATAGTTGCAAAGATGACCCCACATGCACTCCTTCGGTACCCGAAAGCAAGCTTACAAGCATCAACCAAGATCAATTAGCAATAGATATTGGTAAGATTGATGCTTTTTTAGCCTCAAAGGGTATCACTGATGTTCTTATTGAGCCCAATGGTGTTAGGTATGTTATCAACACAATAGGCACTGGCAGTAAAATTCCTTGCCTTGAAAACAGAATAAGAATCTCTTACACAGGATGGAATATTCAAAGCACTAAATCCAATGCGTTTGATTCAAACACGGATGCAACCTTTACTTTATCAGGCCTTATTTTAGGATGGCAGTTAGTTCTTCCGCTGGTTCCAGGTGGTTCAAAAGTTACTCTTTATGTTCCATCCGTATATGCGTATGGAAGTTCTGTTGCGGCCGGAGGAAAAATTCCTGCCAACGCTAACTTGGTTTTTGAAATAGAATTGCTTTAGTATAAATGAGAACCTTTTGCTTCGCTACCAATAACGACCACAAGCGTGCAGAGATTCAAGCTCTATTGGGAAGTGAATTTAATGTTGTGGGTTTGAAGGAAATTGGTTGCGAAGAAGAATTAGCAGAAGATCAAACTACGTTGGAAGGTAATTCCTTGCAAAAAGCAACTTATGTATTTGATCATTATAAAGTTTCATGTTTTGCCGATGATACAGGTCTTGAAGTGGAAGCCCTGAACGGTGAACCCGGTGTTTATTCAGCGCGGTATGCGGGAAGCCAACGAAATTCGGATGACAACATGAATTTGCTGCTTGCTAATTTATCTGATCTGGAAAATAAAAGGGCTCAATTCAGAACAGTTGTTACATTGATTACTCCGAATGAGAAAAAACAATTTGAAGGTGTGCTGAAGGGTACTATTATAAAGGAGAAACGAGGAACGGGTGGTTTTGGGTATGATCCCATTTTTGTTCCGGAGGGTGAAACAAAAACATTGGCTGAGATGACTATGGATGAAAAAAATCTACTAAGTCATCGGGCCCGGGCTGTTGAAAAATTAGTTTTGTATTTGAGAAGCAAATAATTTAAACCGCTAAGACGCAAGGGCGCGGGATATGTTTATTTCTTTGCCTCATTGGAGTAAAAAATAGCTATTGAATTGAGTTTTTATATAAAAGGATAGTAAACGCAAACAATCGGACACGAAGAATTCTTTGTGCTCCGGCTCCTTTGCGGTTTAACAAATAAAAAATGAAGAAACCTTTTACTATAGGCATCACCGGTGGCAGCGGTTCCGGTAAAACGTTTTTCCTTCAAGGATTATCATCTTGCTTTAAACCAGAAGAGATCTGTTTAATCTCGCAAGACAATTATTATAAACCCCGCGATCAGCAACCTATCGATGAAAATGGAGTAAAGAATTTTGATTTGCCCATCTCAATTGATCGTGAAGATTTTCAACGGGATTTATTAAAATTGAAATCGGGTCAAAACGTGACCAAGAAAGAATATGTCTTCAACAATCCGTTGGCAGAAGTAAAACTTCTAGAATTTAAGGCAGCTCCTATTCTTGTGGTGGAAGGATTGTTTGTTCAGTACTTTGAGGAAATTTCCAATGAACTTGATTTACGGGTTTTTATTGAAGCGAAAGATCATGTGAAGTTGGGTAGACGCATTAAGCGTGATCAGGTGGAGCGCGGATATGATATTGATGATGTTTTATACCGCTACCAATTTCATGTTATGCCGGTGTATGAACAATTAATCGAACCCTTAAAACATAATTCCGATCTGGTGATTCCTAATAATAGCAAATTTGAACGCGCGTTGGATGTTTTGGTGGGTTATCTCAAATCCCGCCTGACGCATGTTGCAAATTAGTTTGTAAACACTACTTTTGTGGTCTTCAAAATCTAAAAAGTGCAGAAAAAGTCAATTTATAGAGGGTTTTTAATTGCTGCGGGGCTGTTGGCTGCTGCCGTCATTATTTTCTCTCATTCTTATTCTGTCCCATCCAACGATGAGAAGAAAGCAACTACTGAACAAGCTGACGGTACCTCTAAAACAGCTATTACAGCGCCTTCCGATGCTGTGCCTCAGGGGAGTTTAGTTAGAGTGGACGAACAAGTTCCGGTAAGTGTTCTTGAAATTCTTGGCGAACCCGAAAGCCTTCAGAAATTTATACCGCACACAGAGGCTATTTTAAGCAATCTTTTCAAGCTTCTCTTTCGGGTTGTCATCGCGCCTAACGCGCCCTAATCTCACCCTTCATATTTTATAGTTGATGTCTGCTTTTTTAAGCTAGCATCTTTTTCTCTTAACTAGTAACAATCAAACTTTCTAAAAATAAATTTTTATGCGTAACAAAGGTGTAGTTGTCGGTCTTGGCATTATTATCACGTTGCTCTGTTTGTACTATTTGTCGTTTACGTTTGTATCGAAAAAAGTAGATCAGGATGCAATTGATTATGCAACCGATAAAAATGGGTCATTAAATCTTTCTAAAAAGCAAAAGTACTTAGACTCGCTGTGGAATCAGCCTGTGTATAATTTGTTCGGTGCAGAGTACACCTACAAAGAAGTAAAGGAAAACGAGTTGAGTCTTGGGCTCGATTTGCAAGGAGGCATGCACGTGGTGTTGGAAATTTCTCCTATCGATATTTTGAAAGGACTCAGTGGAAATTCTACTGACCCTGCTTTTAATGCAGCTCTTTTGAAAGCCCGCGAAATGCAAAAAAACAGTACCGATGATTATGTCACGTTATTTACGAAAGCTTTTAAGGAGGCAAACCCAGATAAAACCCTGGCATCGCTCTTTACATCGGCAGCCAACAAGGATCGTGTAAAACTTTCAGATCCGGATGATGAAGTAATTAAATTTTTAAATGAAGAGGTAGATGGTGCCATTGACCGTTCGTTCACCATTCTCAAAACGCGTATTGATCAGTTTGGAACTTCGCAGCCTAACATTCAGCGTTTACAAGACAAAGGAAGAATACAAATTGAAATTCCGGGTGCTGATAATCCACAACGCGTTCGTAAATTATTGCAAGGTGTTGCTCGCCTGGAGTTTTGGGAAGTGGTAGAAACGTATGATCCACAATTAGGACAGTCTTTATCAGCCATCAATACATTTTTGTTGAATGAGCAAAATCAGAAGAAGGCACAAGCCCTTTCAGATACTAAAAGCTTGGAACCAACAGTCAGTTCTGATACAACTAAGTCTGCGCTAGAAAAACAGTTAAGCAGTGTGCGTGATAGCTCAGTGAGTTCATTGGATTCACTTCGTCAGGCAACTTCATCTCCGTTGTTTTCACTAATGAATCAGGCGGCTCCTTTTTTATATGCTGTAAAAGATACCGCTGAAATTAACCGAATTTTAAGAAGACCGGAAGTGAGAAATCTATTACCAAGAACAATTGGTTTTTTCTGGGATGTAAAATCTGATCCAAAACTAACTCCAGGCGTTGAAGACATTCAGCTCAACTTTGTAAATCTAGGCCGTAACGCAAAACCTTTGTTGACAGGCGAAGTGATCAATGATGCCCGCTTAGATTATGATCAGTTTGCACGGCCTGCTGTTAGTATGCAGATGAATGCTTCGGGTGCACGCAACTGGGCTAAGATAACGGCTGCTGCCGCTGCCAAACAACCACAAGGACGAATTGCTATTGTGCTTGATAATTATGTTTACACCGCGCCCACTGTAAATGGCGAAATTCCAAATGGTAATTCACAAATCTCAGGAAGTTTTGAGTTAGAAGAAGCTAAGGATTTGGCCAATGTGTTGAAGGCAGGTTCATTACCGGCACCAACTCGTATTGTTGAAGAAGCCATTGTTGGACCAAGCTTAGGAAAGGTTGCTCAGAACCAAGGCTTCATTTCAATGGCCTGTGGATTGGGTATTGTGGTGTTGTTTATGGTGGCTTACTACTCAAAAGGTGGTTGGGTTGCTAACATTGCGTTGGTCTTTAACATCTTCTTTATTCTTGGAATTTTAGCACAGTTAAATGCAGCGCTTACGTTACCGGGAATTGCAGGGATTGTGCTTACCATGGGTATGGCGGTTGATGCAAACGTGTTGATCTACGAACGTATAAAAGAAGAAATGCGTATGGGGCGCAAGTTACGTGATGCAATCAACAAAGGATATAGCCGTGCATTTACAACCATCTTCGATTCAAACTTAACAACATTCATTACGGCTATGGCTCTTTTCATTTTAGGACAAGGCCCGTTGAAAGGGTTCGCTATTGTGCTGATGATAGGTATTGCCACTTCTTTCTTTTCAGCGGTATATATTTCGCGCGTGATTGTTGAGTGGATGGTGCGCAAAGGAGATGAGTCAAATGTTTCCTTTGATAGTGCTATGGCTAAAATGGTGAAGAAGCGGAAAGAGTACGACTTCATTGGATTGCGTAAAAAAGCCTACTTAGTTTCAGGAACGATTGTTATTATTGGTTTTATTTTGATTGCTGTGCAAGGTTTAAACATGGGGGTTGATTTTAAAGGTGGCCGCTCGTATGTAGTTGCATTTAACCAGCCTATTGTTGCTACGGATATGAAGGTGGCATTGGGTGAGAGTTTTGAAAACAACGGTGTGGAAGTAAAGAATTACGACAGCGATAAAATAATGAAAGTTACTACCTCGTATCTGGTCGATGACGAGTCGGATGTAGCTGATGATAAAGTAAAGGCTGCCCTGATTAGCGGTATCGAGAAATTTAAAGGAGTTAAGTACACCGAGAACGATGCACAGGTAGATGATGGTCACTTCACTATTTCTTCCTCTTCAAAGGTGGGAGCAACCATAGCTGATGACATCAAGGACTCAGCATTTGAAGCAGCATTAGCCTCTCTTGTGTTAATTTTCTTATACATCCTGGTTCGCTTTAAACGTTGGACGTACAGTGCCGGAGCTATTGTAGCTACCGTGCACGATACCTTGTTTGTTATTGCTTCGTTTGCCATTGCAAGAGCACTAGGAATTTCTTTTGAAATTGATCAGGTATTTGTAGCCGCTATTTTAACAGTAATTGGATACTCGATCAATGACACAGTTATTATCTTTGACCGGATTCGCGAGTATGTCGGCTTTGGTGCTAATCACGATCGCTCCAAAGTATTTAATGATGCCATTAACAGTACGTTAAGCCGTACCTTAATTACTTCAGGTACAACCTTAATTGTGGTAGTTACACTTCTTATTTTTGGTGGTGAAGTGTTGCGAGGATTTTCGTTTGCCCTTTTTATCGGAATTTTTGTAGGAACATTCTCTTCTATCTTCATTGCCGCCCCGGTAGTATTGGATTTGGAACACGATCCTTCAGCTGATAAGAAAGCGGTTGCTAAAGCGACAGCATAAAACAAAAAGTAAATTAGAATTTAGAAAGCAGACCCATTTGGGTCTGCTTTTTTATTATTCAATGGTTATGGTTTATTTCTTAAATGTGTGGAGGTACCGTTAAACAGTACTAACTTAGCTGTATGAAGATTTTACTGATAGAAGATGAGCGTAAAACCATTCAGTATATAAAGAAGGGATTGGAGGAGAATGGATATGAAGTGGATCCTGCGGAAGATGGTATGTCGGGGAGAAATTTAGCATTTAGAAATCAGTACAATTTGATCATAACCGATGTTATCCTCCCTGAGTTAAATGGTCGCGATTTGTGCCGTGAATTGCGTGATGCTAAAGTGGAAACTCCTATCTTGATGCTCACAGCACTTGGAGAAACGGATGATGTAGTAGAAGGTCTGGATAGTGGTGCGGATGATTACCTCGCTAAGCCATTTGAATTTAAAGAACTACTCGCGCGAATTCGTTCATTAACGAAACGCCAATCTAAATTGGTTAATGAAACCCAACTTCGCATAGCAGATTTAACCCTCGATACGAATCGAAAAAGTGTAATTCGGGCCGGAAAGAAAATTGATTTAACCTCAAAGGAATTTTCCTTACTGGAATACTTTTTACGCAATCAAGATCGTGTGATTCCTCGAGCTGAACTTTCCAAACATGTATGGAATGTTGATTTTGACACCGGAACAAATATGGTGGAGGTGTATGTGAATTATCTGCGCAAGAAAATCGACAAGGATTTCAGCAGCAAATTGATTCATACTCAGTTTGGTATGGGTTACATTTTAAAAGAAGCGTAACGTGCAGATCAGAACCCGCTTAACGCTGCAATTCACGGTATTAGTTAGTACGATTGTACTGGTATCTTTTTTTGCAATTTATTTTTTTACAGAACAGTTTACAGAGCAGGATTTTTCCAGGCGCTTGCGAGAGAAGGCCATCACATCGGCCATTCTTCTTATTAAAGTGCAGCAGATAGATACTACACTTTTAAAAATTATTGATCGCGCCAAACGCGACAATCTTTATCGTGAAAGCATACGGGTGTACGATGAAGTGGGAAAAGAAATTTATTTTAACGGGGACACCGTTAAGTTGGGAATAAACGCGCAGTTGTTTGATGAGGTGAAGGCAGCAGGAGAGAAGAAATTAAAACACAATGAGTATACGGTTACAGGTATCCCTTTTAAGGATCGGGGGAAAGAGTATGTAATTATTGCGTCTGCCGAAGACGTAAACGGGTTTAATCGATTGGTTGATTTGCGGAGGTTATTGATTGCGCTGTTTATTATTTTGATTGCCATCGTTTCGTTTTCAGGATGGATTTATGCGGGGCGTGCTTTAAAACCTATCAAGCGAATTATCACTGATGTGCAAAATATTTCTCCTCAAAACTTAAGTCAACGATTGGAGGAAAGCCCGCATCTTGATGAAATGGGAAAATTGATTTTGATTTTCAACGGATTGCTTGCACGAATTGAAAATGCATTTCAGCTTCAAAAATTATTTGTTTCAAATGTTTCGCATGAGCTTAAAAACCCACTCACCAATATTACTTCACAGCTAGAAGTTACATTGCTTAACGAGCGCGATAAAGAAGAGTATCGCGAAACGATTGAGTCCGTTTTGGAGGACATTAAAAGTTTGAATCACTTGTCGAACAGTTTGCTGGATTTGGCTCGACTCACTCGCCAATCCGATTCATTCACTATGTCTAAAGTTCGACTTGATGAAGTTTTGTGGGAAACGCGCGAGAACGTTATCGCCATTGATCCACAATATAAAATTGAGGTGGAGATATTAAACATGCCTGAGGACGAAACCAAATTGTATGTGAATGGCAATCCCTATTTGTTAAGGACAGCATTCCAGAACCTCATCGAAAACGCCTGCAAATTTTCAAATGATGCTAAAGCGCTTATTACATTAACCTGTCAAAAAGACGATTTGAAAGTTACTGTGTCTGATAATGGCCCTGGTATTGAGAAAAAAGATTTAGAAAATGTATTTCAGCCTTTTTTTAGAACCGATGCCACATCAAAAGTGAAAGGATATGGGGTAGGACTCTCTCTTAGCCAGCGGATCATATCCATCCATAAAGGTAAAATTGCAATTGAATCAACTCCTGGCAAGGGAACTTCAGTAAACGTTGTTTTGAGCCCTTCATAATCTTCTAATTTCTTTCTAATGGCTTTTAATGATTGAGTTAGGTGCCCCTACTCTACATTTGAGCTAATAGTTTTTCTAGGTTGTTTGAATTTAGTTTTGAAGGAGGAGGAGTATTTGTAAATCAAACGTAAGCCAACTAATGATTTATCTCTTCCAAGAAATGGGGTCTGTAAAGGCCCCTTTTTTATTGCGCTGTCTCAATTCGAAAGCCCACCGCTAAAATTCCAGTCAGGGTATCCAATCGATTAAATTGTTCTAGCTGAAATTTATATGTGCCCGATTTTTTAAATAATTGATTTTCTAAAATCAGAAACTGATTATCGTAAACATCGCCTAAGCCGCTCCTCCCAAGTGGGCGCCCGGTTTTTTGATCGAACAGATAATTTGAGAGTAATTGTTTTGAGATTTCAATTTCAGTAGAATCGGTCAATGAATAATTTACAAAAATACGGGCAAAAGGATATTGCAATGAATTACGCACATTGTAGTAGAGATTATATTTCTTGGTGGTGTCCTTAATTTCAAATTCAAAAACAGCGGGATCGTTTACCAACCATGATTTGGTTTTGAATTCTTTGTAGTCTTCATATACCCGATTGGAATCGCATCCGGCTATAAATAAGGAAGCCAGGAGTAGAAAAAAAATATACTTCATTCTGTTGTATCGCCTTTTGTATTACTAGGTGGAGGAGTGTTCCGGTTTTGATTGGGATTGTTCCTTCTTTGGTTTGGGTTCCTGTTCCGGTTTGAATTTCTATTCTGATTAGGATTGGGTTTGTTTTGATTGGGATTCTTAGCCTGGGTTGGATTACCCTGATTAGGGTTTTTATTTTGATTCGGGTTGTTAGGTCGATCCTGATTGCGATTTTTCTTTTTCTTTTTAGTTCGTGATTTGTCCTGAAATTTTTTATCCATGCTTGCCAAATCACTATTCAACTTGCCGATTGGTACTTTTACTTCCTGTTCGTTGGTATCTAAGCTGGCTGGCTTTTTCCCTTCACGATTCATTTCAAGAATCTCGTTAACCCGATCGATATTTAACGGATACCAGTTATTGTCTTCCTTAAATCCAAACCACATAATCCTTCTAAAGATGTCTGTCTTTTGAAGACGGGCCTCACCACGTTCAGTAAGCAAAGGTGCTTCTACTTCGGGTATTCCTTTTAGAGCATCCATATAAGTTTCCAACTCATAATTGAGGCAACATTTTAAACGACCACATTGCCCTGATAACTTGCTAGGGTTAAGGGATAAGTTTTGATATCGCGCGGCACTGGTCGCTACGTTTTTAAAATCACTTAACCAGGTTGAGCAACACAGCTCGCGACCGCACACCCCAATGCCACCAATTCGGCCAGCTTCTTGTCGTAAACTGATTTGGCGCATTTCTACGCGCACTTTAAATTCTGTTGCTAGCAACTTGATAAGCTCCCTAAAGTCAACGCGGTCTTCTGCAGAATAAAAGAACGTAGCTTTTGTATTGTCGGCCTGAAACTCTACATCCGAAAGCTTCATGTTCAACTTAAGCTGCTTGATAATTTCGCGCGTACGATACAGGGTAGGAAGGTCTCGCTTTTTTATATCCTCAAATTTTTCAAAATCTTTTTGATTAGCTAAGCGATAAATCTTTTTGATTTCGTCATCATTGGCAACTTTTTTCTTTTGCATTTGCAAGCGTACCAATTCGCCCTGCATAGAAACATGACCTAAATGATGACCGGTTTGCGCTTCAACAATGATTGCATCACCAGTTGTTAAATTGAAATGCTCTGTATTTCGATAGAAATCTTTACGACCATTTTTGAAGCGAACTTCCACCACATCAAAACGATCTTGCTGGGGCATATCCATGTTGGAAAGCCAATCGAAGACATTCATTTTGTTGCAGCCACCTGTTCCGCATGCGCCATTGTTCTCGCAACCTCCTACTTTTTCGCCCTTCTTGGTTCCACAAGCACAACCCATCGGTATATTTTGTCTAGTTTAAAAACTTAAAGTTAGCCGTTGGCAGGGGATTGACAAACAGGCAGTTTCATTGTTTTAGATCGTTTTCGATTCTTTTTAAATCCTGGCTAATATCCTTTCTAAAATAAACGCCATCCCATGTTATTTTTGAAACTGTTGAATACGCATTTTCTGAGGCTTCATTGATTGAGGTTCCCTTTCCGGTAACTGCTAATACCCGGCCACCATTCGTTACTACTTTGCCATCTTTTAATGTGGTGCCTGCATGAAAAGTCCAGGCTTTATCAGAATCAGCAAGGCCTTTAATAACTTTTCCTTTTTCGAATTCATTTGGATATCCACCTGAAGCCATAACCACGGTTACTGCGTAATCGTTACTAATGGAAATTTTCTGATTCTGTAAATTTCCGTTTGCGCAAGCATTAAATAATTCAACAAGATCGCTTTCGATGCGTGTTAATACTGCCTCCGTTTCAGGATCACCCATACGGGAATTATATTCAATCACCAAAGGTTCGCCTTTCACATTCATTAATCCAATGAAAATAAAACCCTTATAAGGGATGCTTTCCTTTTTTAGACCTGCTATCGTTGGTTTGATCACTTGTTCATCTACTTTTTTCATGAACGCCTCATCTGCGAAAGCGACTGGAGATACTGCCCCCATGCCACCGGTATTTGGCCCGGTGTCGCCATCTCCAATCCGCTTGTAATCTTTTGCTTCAGGCAGAACTACATAGTGTTCTCCATCTGTCAAAACAAAAACCGAGAGTTCAATTCCATCTAAGAACTCTTCGATTAAAACTTTTGAACTTGCCGATCCAAACTTTTTATCCTCCAGCATTTCTTTGATGGCCACTTTTGCTTCATCAATTGAATCTGTAATGATCACTCCTTTACCGGCTGCAAGTCCATCTGCTTTAAGTACGATAGGTGGAGTACAAGTATTTAGGTAGTTAACGGCTTCTGCACTTTCGTGCGAAAGGAACGTGCGTGCTTTTGCGGTAGGCACACCATTGCGAATCATAAATTGTTTTGAGAAATCTTTACTGCCTTCCAATTGTGCTCCCAATTTTCCAGGACCCACAAGCCCAATCTTTCTAAGATCAGTATGGGCTTCAAAATAATCACGAATACCTTTTACCAACGGAACTTCAGGGCCTACCACTACCAAGTTGATATCCTTTGCCAAGCATAATTTCCCCAAGCCTTCAAAATCATCGACTGCAATAGGTGCATTTTCACCAATTAATGCGGTGCCTGCATTTCCTGGTGCAATAAATAATTGATTGCATAAGCTGCTTTGACGAATCTTCCAGGCAAAAGCGTGCTCGCGACCGCCATTGCCAACAATGAGTATGTTCATCCTTCCATTTTTAAGGTGCAAAGAACGCAAAGTCTACCGAGATATATTTAGGAATTGGAGAAAATGTCCATGGTCGATCGACCATGGACAAAGATTAATTTGCGTATTCGCTCAAAAACTTAACGCGCATCAGGCGAAGGTTGTCTTCGGTATAATCCGAATCTTCATCCTTGAGAGCTTCCACAGCATCTTCAATGCTATCTGTTTCTGATTCGAGGAAATAATCGTAGATCTGTTGCTGTTTTTCTTCATCCAATACTGAATCTATATAATAATCAAGATTTAGCTTGGTGCCAGAGTAGCAGATGTTTTCAATTTCAGTAAGCATTTCATCGAAGGTGATATTCTTCGAATCAGCAATTTCATCCAATTCAACTTTGCGGTCGATTTGCTGGATAATAAAGATTTTTATTTTTGACTTGTTAACTGATGACTTAACAACAATATCGGAAGCAGTCTCAATTTCATTTTCATCAACATAGGTTTGAATAAGATCGAGGAATTCTTTTCCGAACTTATTCACCTTACCCATGCCCACACCGTTTACCGAAGCCAATTCATCTTTCGTGGTTGGGTACGTAGTGGCCATTTCCTCCAGCGAAGGATCTTGGAAGATCACATACGGAGGCAGATCTTTTTCTTTTGCTACTTTTTTACGAAGCATCTTCAGCATTTCAAAGAGCTTCTCATCATACGACTTGGAGTTAACCACTACCCGTTCTGATGATTCCTCATCTTCCACATCCGTTGTAAAGTCATGGTCTTTTGCCAGCTCAATAGAATGAGGTTTCTTGAGAAATGATTGTCCCTTTTTTGAAATCTTTAAAACACCAATGTTGTCAATATCTTTTTCCAGGTATTGATAAATAAGTGCCTGACGGATCACCGATTTCCAGAAATCAACATCTTGTAAATCTCCCTTTCCGAATACGGGAAGAGAAAAGTGTCCGTAACTTTTTACATACTCATCTTCGGTGCCACGAATTACATTTACCAAGTGAGCCAGGTTGAAGCGTTCGTTGGTTTGCTTTACAGCTTCCAATACCATCTTCACTGAGTCCATGCCTTCAAAACGCTCGCGTGGGTTCACACAATTGTCACACGCTCCACAATTGCCTTCTTTGTACTCTTCTCCGAAATAGTGTAACAGTTGCTTTCTCCTACATACAGGCGACTCAGCGTAGAATTCCATTTCCTGCAAAAGCACACGTGCATTTTCGCGCTCTTGCACTGGTTTGTCCTTATTAAACTTTTCTAGTTTGCTTAGGTCATTATGACTATAGAACATGAGACATACTCCTTCCAATCCATCGCGTCCACCACGACCGGTCTCTTGGTAGTAACCTTCTAATGATTTAGGCACATCGTAATGAACCACAAAACGAACATCGGGTTTATCGATACCCATGCCAAAGGCAATGGTAGCCACAATGATGTCAACTTCTTCATTGAGAAAATCATCCTGATTTTTCATGCGAACATCAGGATCCAATCCGGCATGATAAGGTGCTGCTTTAAATCCGTTTACATTGATGAGTTGAGCAATTTCCTCAACCTTTTTTCTGCTTAAGCAATAAATTATACCCGATTTTCCTTTGTGTTCTTTTAAGAATCGGATTAGCTGCTTCTTCGTTTCCTTCTTAGGTCTTACTTCATAAAATAAATTTTTACGATTGAATGAAGAGACGAACACATCGGCTTCTTCCATTTGAAGGTTCTTCTGAATATCCAATTGAACTTTTGGAGTGGCCGTTGCTGTAAGTGCGATTACGTTCATGTCGCCCAATTGTGCGATCATGGTTTTAATCTTTCTATACTCAGGCCTAAAATCATGGCCCCACTCTGAAATACAGTGGGCTTCGTCAATAGCAACAAATGATACATTTACCTTCTGAAGGAATTCAATGTTTTCTTCTTTGTTCAACGATTCAGGTGCTACGTAAAGCAGTTTTACCGCCCCTGAAACACACTCCTTTTTTAACCGTGTAATTTCTCCCTTGCTTAGGGTTGAATTTAAAAACCTTGCATTAATACCGTATGCATTTAGCTGATCGACCTGATTTTTCATTAAAGCGATCAGGGGTGAAATCACGATAGCCAGGCCATCCTTTACCATGGCAGGTAGCTGGTAACAAAGGGATTTGCCAGCACCCGTAGGCATAATTACAAAAGTATTTTTACCATTTAGTATGTTTCTGATGACCACTTCCTGGCTACCGCGGAATTGACTATATCCGAATATTTCCTTGAGTTTTGCCTTCAATTCATCTTTCTCTTCTGCCACTATCATGTTATCGACTAATAAAATTTTGATTTACTTATCTTTGTGTCCTTATTTAATCTCCTAAGGCATTGAATATAACAAAAAATATTGAACAAATAGCTAAAGATGTACTAATAAATGAAGCTCGGGCGGTAGAAAATCTTACTAATTATATCGACACCGATTTCGAGGGGTGTGTTAGGGAAATACTAAACTCTACAGGCCGGGTAGTCATTACAGGAATTGGAAAAAGCGCCATCATTGCTAATAAAATTGTTGCTACTATGAATTCCACAGGCACCCCCGCGCTATTTATGCACGCGGCTGATGCCATTCATGGAGATTTAGGTATGATACAACGTAATGATATTGTTATTTGTATCTCGAAGAGTGGAAATACTCCTGAAATAAAAGTACTTGTGCCACTTCTAAAACGAAGAGGCTCTAAACTGGTTGCTTTGGTCAGTAATACCAATTCTTATCTGGCTGAGCAGGCAGACTTTATTCTTAATGCCACGATTGGTGAGGAGGCATGCCCTAATAATTTGGCACCCACCACAAGTACAACAGCGCATTTAGCAATGGGCGATGCACTTGCCGTTTGTTTGTTGGAACTTAGAAATTTTTCGAGTGAGGATTTTGCCAAGTATCATCCCGGGGGTTCTTTAGGTAAACAACTTTATTTGAAAGTGGAAGATGTAATTTCAAATAATCAACTTCCACTGGTTAGTCTTACAACTGCACTTAAGGATGTTATTCTTGAAATTTCATCAAAACGTTTAGGCGCTACAGCCGTTGTAGATGAAAACAATAACTTGCTGGGAATTGTGACAGATGGAGATTTGAGACGAATGTTACAAAAAGAAAGTAATATTGGGTCGATAAAGGCTGCAGACATTATGACCCGAACCCCAAAGACAATTGATAAAAGTGCTTTCGCAGCAAAAGCCTTGCAGGTAATGCAAGAAAATAATATTTCGCAATTGGTAGTGAATGATGGCAATCGAGTAGTTGGCTTTATTCACCTCCATGATTTGTTAAAAGAAGGAATCGTTTAAGTTATTCATTTACTCCCAAACCCCGGAGAATTAATCATGAACAAAAATCTTTATGTAGTGCTAATGGCTGGTGGAGTTGGCACCCGCTTTTGGCCATATAGCCGCAACTCTCGCCCCAAACAGTTTTTAGATGTAATTGGAATTGGTAGAACATTGTTGCAATCAAGTTACGATCGGATACTACCGCTTTGCCCGAAGGAAAATATTTTCATTGTTACAAATGAAGAGCATGTAGAAATTACGCATGCGCAAATTCCGGATCTGGACATCAGCCAAATCTTAGGAGAGCCTATGCGGAAGAATACGGCACCGTGCCTTGCTTTTGCAAGTTTAAAAATAGCCAAACTCAATCCCGATGCAGTGGTAGTTGTGAGTCCGGCTGATCATTTAATTATGAATGAGGTCGAGTTTCAGCAGACCATTTCAAAATGTTACGAACGTGCGAAGGATGATGACAAACTCATCACATTAGGGATAAAGCCAACCCGGCCTGAGACGGGTTATGGCTACATTCAATACATTGAAGGAAAGCATGCCTTAAAAAAAGTTAAGACATTTACCGAAAAACCTGAGTTAGCCCTAGCAAAGACTTTTCTGGAAAGTGGTGAGTTTGTTTGGAACGCAGGAATTTTCGTGTGGCGTGTGAAAGCAATACTTTCAGCGTTTCAAAAGCATTTACCTGAAATGGCCGAAGTATTCGAAGAAGCATCAAGCCGATTTGGTACAGCCGAGGAGAAGGAAGCGCTACAGGCAGCGTATCTGCAAACCAAAAGTATTTCCATCGATTATGGCATAATGGAAAAAGCAGATAACGTGTATGTGTGGTTATGCACGTTTCCGTGGTCGGATTTAGGTTCGTGGAATTCGCTTCATGATAATTCACAGCGCGATGAAAACAATAATGCCGTAGATGCCGATAGCCTTATTTATGAAACACGCAACAGCGTAATTAAAGGACCTAAGGATAAATTAATTGTAGTGCAAGGTCTTAACGGCTACTTAGTAGGTGCGTTTGATAACGTGGTGATTGTATGTGAAAAGGAGAAAGAAGAATTATTCCGAAGATTGGTTAGTGATTTGAAGAGTAAAGCCAATGGAAATGATTACTTATAACCCTTCTGTCTGATTGCTTCATAAATAGAAATACCTGCCGCAACAGAAACATTAAGAGATCCGATTACACCACGCATGGGAATTTTTGCCAGGTGATCAGCTTCTTTTAATAACTGCGGAGAAATACCATCTTCTTCCGAACCTACGACAATAGCAAGTGGTACATTCAGATCCAGTTCAAAAATTGTTTTATCACCTTTTTCGGTGGCAGCAATAATCTGAACCCCACTTTCTTTTAGGTGCTGAATAGTCTTTCGCACGTCTTTCACGCGGCATACGGGCAAATGATTAAGCGCGCCTGCCGAAGTTTTCATGGCATCTCCCGTAAGGGGCGAGTTTCCTGCATCGGCAATAATAATGGCATCAAGTCCGGCACACTCAACGGTGCGGGCTAGTGCCCCAAAATTTCGTACATCGGTTACGCGATCCACAATTAAAAAAAATGGTTCGCGCCCCTCGTTGAAAATTTTATCAATAATGTTTTCAAGATCAGCATATTGCACCGTGGCCATCATGCAAATAACTCCCTGATGGTTTTTGGTAGAAAGCCGATTTAATTTTTGTTGTGGTACAAACGTGAAGGGAACCCTATTCGTACGAACAACTTGAATCAATTCCTTTATCAAGTCATTCGTTAAACCCGCTTGAATAAATACTTTTTCTATCTCGCGCCCTGCTTTAATCGCCTCTATCACGGCACGCGTGCCAAAGATCATTTCCGATTTTTCCATGAAGTAATTTTGGCAAAGATAAAGAAAGGCAACTAGTTCTACTTGGTAATGATTTAAACGAATCAATCCACCCTCACCCCAATAACTTAACTTCCAGACTTAAATTTAAAGACTAAATCTTCCCCCCAGGGGAGAGGGCGTTTAAGCTGAATCTATTTATTAGCTGACTTGGGGTGAGGGAGTATTACTGCAGAATAGTTTTTGGTAGCACTGATGGTTAAAACCTGCTTTTCCGAATGAGATCAACCATGCTAAACCAGGTTTCCATAAATCGCTTGTCGCGAAGCAGTACATAGTTGTCAGGGTCATACACGCTACCACTTTTTACGAACGTAAATCGGGTACGGGTAGTCTTATAATACCATACTTCGTTGCCATCATTTACGCTAACCTCATCGGGTAGCCCAAAGATCAGGTAAATCATACCCCGATCAGTTTTCCAGCCCGGTTTGTAAGAACTAAAGTATTGATTGGCCAATTCAACGCGCCTGTAATAGTTGCGCATAAATGTTTTAGCGCGTTCCTTATCACGTGTGATGTCCAAAATAACTTTATCAAACTTGGTTTTATCGCCATTTGAACTCAGCAATTCCTTATATTCATCTTCCGTGGTAACAAAAATCAAAGGCTCAATCAGGTCGGCTATTTTAGAAAACTTTGGATAGGTTTCATTGACGCAGCGAAAGGCAAACCCGGTAGCTGCATTGGTATCTTGTTGAAAAAGATAGAGCCCCGGCCGAGTTGGAACAAAGGAACTACCCGAACTTATTTTAAACGTTGAATCATAAAACATAAACCGATCTGCATTTGCATTTCTATCCGTAAAGGGTGGGGATGCTGCTGCGAAATCGTTTTTATATTGAGAGACAAACAGGGTTGTTGCATTAGCGCTCTTTACAACATACGCCTTATTTTGAGTCATGTATTTTTGAGACACTCGTTCTTTGTTTTCTTCCAGCCAACCGTTAACGGGATAATTGGCTTCCATCACTTTAAAATAGGTGTAGCTTATTTTATTTTCCTGGTTTGTAATTTTGGCGACCAGCAACCACGACTTTGCAGGAATGTCAAATACCATCATTCCTTGCCTCTGCATGCCTACCTGAGAGCTTGTGCTATCGCGAATGACTAAGGCAGTGCCTTCCCGTTGAGTAAACGAATCTCTTCGTTCCCACCCGAGCGTATATTTATTAAGTGCTAATTGCTTTGCTTCAAACTGGTAGTACACGCGAAGTTGATTAGGCTCTTTTACAACTTGTATCGAAAAGTCAATTTCGCGATCCGGATTATACCACTCCCTGAAATTTAAACTGGTGATTGCCTGAGAATAGCCGAGCGAAAATGATAGTAATGACAGACAAAGTGCAAATAGCCGTTTCATGGTTCAGTTTTTCAATAGTTAAAGGTAAAACGATAATTCTAATAGATTGAGTTATTTTTGCTTGATAAATTTTTTTATGGCCTCCGTATATACAACCGAAATAACCTCAGAGTCAATTCCTTCCGATAATCCTATTCATCAACGATTATTGAAGGCGTATGTTGTGGCAGCTGACTTGGTAAGTGGAGACTTGTTGGAGGTGGGTTGCGGGGAAGGTAGAGGCATAGATTGGCTTTTACCGAAAATAAAAAGTTATTCGGCTATTGATAAAATTGCTCCGGTAATTGAAAAGCTTAAAACTAAATATCCTGCCGGAAAATTTTATAGTGGAAACATTCCCCCGCTTTCTGTTTTTGAGGATAACAGTTTTGACTCAATCATCAGTTTTCAGGTGATTGAGCATATAAAAAATGATTCTCTTTTTTTAAAAGAAATGCATCGTGTGTTGAAGCCCGGTGGAATGGCCTATTTAACAACGCCCAACCGACCCTTATCTTTATCGCGCAACCCCTGGCACATTCGCGAGTACACCGCACAAGAACTAACCGATCTTGCAAAACAATTTTTTACTGAAGTTACCATGAAGGGAATAACAGGGAATGAAAAAGTGATGCAGTATTATGAGCGCAACAAAAAATCTGTAGCAAAACTTATGCGTTGGGATATTTTTGATCTCCAACACAAGCTACCCGCTTCCATCTTACAGGTTCCTTATGAATTTATGAACCGGTTGAATCGCAACAAATTAAAAGACACGTCTGATGAACTGGTGATGAGTATCAAACAAGAGGATTATTTGGTTTCAGACTCCGGTGCCAGTTCCCTCGATTTGCTTTTGATTGTTAGGAAGTAAGTCCCGTATTTTCCCTTCCAGATTACTTTTTCAACTGATTGCCTATTTTGTAACTTTCCAACATCGGAAATTATAAATCCTGAAATTCACCAATATGAGACACGAACCCATCGGTAAGGAATTGTTTATTGCCAATCGCAAGCGACTTGTAAAAAAACTAAAACCCAATTCCATAGTAGTTTTTAATTCGAACGATATTATGCCGAGCAATGCAGATGGCACGTTGGGCTATATTCAAAATAGTGACTTGTATTACGTGAGTGGCATTCATCAGGAGGAAAGTATGGTGATAATCTGTCCTGATTTTCCTGATAAGAAATACCGCGAGGTTTTATTTCTGCGGGAGCCCAACGAGATGATGGAAAAATGGGAAGGGCATAAACTCACTAAAAAAGAAGCAACTGAAGTTTCAGGTATTGAAACAGTCGTGTGGGTTTCCGGTTTTGATAAACTCTTTCATCACATGATGACGATGGGGGGAACCGAACATGTTTTTTTAAATACGAATGAGCACTATAGAAGTGAGGTAGTTGTGGAAAGCAGGGATGCGCGATTTATAGAATGGTGTAAGAAAACATATCCCTTACACAAGTATGAACGGATTGCTCCTGTAATGAGTGAACTTCGAAGAGTGAAACAACCCCGTGAAGTAGCATTGATTCAACAGGCATGTGACATAACCGAATGTGGCTTTCGAAGGGTACTAAATTTTGTGCGACCGGGAGTAATGGAGTATGAAATTGAGGCCGAGTTTATTCATGAGTTTAAACGATTGGGTTCAAAGGGTTTTGCCTACACACCCATCATTGCAGCAGGCGAAAATAATGTGATCCTCCATTATGTTGAAAACAGTCGTCAATGTCACGCTGGCGATTTAATCCTGCTGGATGTAGCTGCTGAGTACGCAAATTACAATTCTGATTTAACCCGAACCATCCCGGTTAGTGGTCAATACACGAAGCGGCAAAAAGAAGTTTATAATGCGGTTCTTCGCATTCAGCGCGCGGCCTTTAAAATGTTACGTCCCAGCGTTGTGTATTTCGATTTCCAAAGGGAGATTGAAAAACTAATGGAGGCTGAATTGCTCAAACTAAAACTGATTAATAAAACGGATATAAAAAATCAAAATCCAGAGAGTCCTGCATATCGTAAGTACTTCTATCATGGCACATCGCATATGTTAGGGTTGGATGTTCACGATGTAGGCAACATGCACGATAAAGTGCAGGTAGGCTCTGTTTGGACGATTGAACCCGGTATTTATATTAAAGAGGAAAAATTTGGAGTTCGGTTAGAAAACAATGTAGTGATTGGAAAGAAGGTAAATATAGATTTGATGCGAAATATTCCGATCGAAGCTGAAGAGATTGAGGAGATTATGATGGCAAATAAAAAATAGGCGGTAAGTTGTGATAGTTTGTAAACAGCTCGAATCGCCTACGTCCAGGGTAAATTTTAAAATGACAATGATGAAAAGAATAACAGCAACATTTTTATTACTGTTAATAGTATTCTTTGTCCAAGCACATGAGTTTTGGATGGAACCCAAAAAATTCAGGTATGTGGTGGGTGAAGAAATCAAACTTGATTTTAAAGTAGGTGAAAGCTACGAAGGTGAATTTTGGGATTTGCAGCGACATAAAGTTGAGAAGGCTGAACTACATCGGGCCGGTGGTTTGCGCGACTTGACAAAAGTAGTTAAGCCAACTGCTGGCAATAATTTATTGATAAAGGCAGATCAGGTTGGCACATATTTATTTTCGATGCAAAGCAATGCTGCCTACATTGAACTGGAGGGTGAAAAGTTTAATGATTACCTGAAGGAAGATGGGCTTGACTATATTTTGGATGAGCGAACCAAGGCTGGTATATTAAATCAAACTTCGAAAGAATTTTATACGCGGTATGCCAAGTCGTTGGTGCAAGTGGGTGACAGAACGGATGACACCTTTAAGAAGAAATTGGGATTGCGATATGAAATTATCCCTGAACAAAATCCTTACTTACTAAAAGCAGGCGATTATTTACAGTGCCGGATTTTATTTGAAGGTAAACCCGCTTCGCATGCTTTGGTAAAAATTTGGAACAAAGTTAACAACACAACCTTCCTGCAAAATTTATACACGGAAAGCGATGGAACGGTTCGGTTTCCAATCAGTTCTATGGGGCCGTGGATGGTGAGTAGCGTTCGAATGATTCATGCTGAGAAGCCAGGCGCTGAATATCATAGTCTTTGGGCAAGTTTGGTGTTTGGGATTTAAATTATTGTTTGCCACGGATTCACAGATTAAAGAATATGAGCGAAATAATAAACTCTACACAAGCTCCTGACCCGGTAGGATCTTATCCGCATGCGCGCAAAGTGGGTAATCTTTTATTTCTTTCTGGCGTTGGTCCAAGAAAAAAAGGATCGACTGAAATTCCTGGGGTTACGATAGATGAAAATAAAGAAATTATTGCCTACAACATTGAAGAACAATGTCACTCAGTATTTAGTAATGTGAAACATATTTTGGAAGCGTCCGGCTCGCGGTGGGAGAATCTGATTGATATTACAGTGTATCTCACGAACATGAAGGATGATTTTGCTGTGTTTAATAAAATCTATGCAATCTATTTTCCTGATAAAGCAACACAACCATGCCGCACTACAGTGGAAATAAATGCATTGCCTACGCCAATTGGCATTGAGTTAAAATGTATTGCCACGATTTAGTCTATTTAAATTTTGAAAAAGAAGTTTTGCCTGAGTTTATTATTGAAGTTCGCTCCAAGTCAGATTTTTTTGGAAGATTTACAAAATAAAATGAAACTTCTGGATTAAGAATGGAGCGCAATCGGCCCGGCTAATTGATCCAAGAGAAAAAACATCTTACCTCTATTATCCCGAAAAGGAAATAAGAATTGTAAGTGATTTGGATAAGAAATTAAAGGGAGAAGGCTCCGTTGCGGGATTTGAATTCGATCTTTCGCTACTTCGTATTTGAATACTTAATTCTTCACCCTCAGCCATTGGTCTTCTTCCAATTTAGTTTATGCCAAAAAGTTGTGCGAAGGACATTGAACATAATTAAGCGATCGCTTCGTAGCACGAGTTGGTTGACATACCCCACCTCGATAGAACATTTTTTAGTAAGTTTAAAATCTGCACCAAAATAAATTCTATTCTGATCAAATAAATCTAGATCTTCTCCCGAATTTAACATTACCTCATCAGAAAACCTTAGTGTTATGTTTTCCTTTTTATTTATTGAAGAGGCCGCTTGAATCCTAACCCGGTGCCGCAAATTAAAATTATATCCTGGAGCAAGATCACTTCCTGTTGATCGGTGAACAAATCGTTCATCCAATCGATATCGAAAACTAAGTTTTATTCGGATATTAAGTTCTGGTGTGTAAGTAACTTCCTGCCACAGTCTCCATTCCGAAATCAATAAACCATTACTCCGCTTTGTTTCATTAAAATTAAAACCCGCAGCAAAGTCGAATTTTTTCGTTACCTGATAATGAAGATGGGTGTGAATGAAAAATTGTGATTGCCGGTCTGGATTAATTAGCCGCCTTTCGTCTATTTCATTGTGCCAGATCCATTTGGCATTAAACTTCAGCTGATTATAATACCGAAACCAATAGCTTGCCTCGTACGTGTCAATTGATTGGGAAAATGATTGAGTTATTAGGAATAAAAAAAAGACACACGCAAGTCCCTTTTTATAAAAGTCCTGTAAAAAATAGCCAGTCAAAAATCTAGATAGAGAAACTTTCACCACAGCCACACGTGCGCGATGCATTTGGATTGATAAACTGAAATCCCTTTCCATTCAATCCATCCGAGAAATCTAACGTTGTTCCGAGCAGGTACAACAAACTCTTTTTGTCCACTAATATTTTCACGCCCTTATCTTCAAATACCTGATCGGCAGGATTGATTTGCTCATCGAACCCAAGGTCATACATTAAGCCTGAGCAACCGCCACCTTTTACAGATACCCGAATATTATGGTCGGTTGTTTTTCCCTCTTCCTTGCGCAGAAGAACAATTCTTTCTTTGGCTTTATCGGTTACAGTTATCATAAATTTCTAAGATATAGGATTCAATACAACACTAAACACGGTAATAGTGTTCCTGTCGCGACCATAATATAATTTTTCAAGCGCATTTAGAATGTTGCTGGCCCTGAAATAAGAAGTATGCAACTCATTATCGCTTTTGGCTACCCATTGGATGGTATATGAGTTTTCTTTTTCCTTATTGTTTTGAACATAATCAAGAAGCTTTTTTAAGGCATCTATTTTATCAGCTCCGGTTTCGGAATGAAAGAGAAAAGACTGATTATGGCGTGGATTAATAGTAATCAGGTCAAGTTTAGTCTTTCCATCAACAATACTATATTCAAAAATAAGGTCGCTGGTGCGGAGACCCAGATGGTCTTTAATCTGTTGTTGCACACGGGCAGCTTCTACATGCACATCGGTGCTCGATTCTACGGTAATTTTCGGCATTTTGATTTTTAAAACTTTCGTAAACCCTTAAAAGTTTCCCAATTTCCAGTCAAAATTAACAAAATCAGTTTAATACACCGATATGAACAAACTGGAACACATTGGCATTGCCGTTAAAAACCTGGATGCATCGAACAAATTGTTCGCCAAACTGCTGGGCAAATCGCACTACAAGATTGAAGAAGTTGTAAGCGAAGGTGTAAGAACTTCTTTTTTTGATGTTGGCGGAATAAAAATTGAGTTACTTGAAGCCACCCGGCCTGATTCGGCCATTGCCAAGTTCATTGAAAAGCGGGGTGAAGGATTGCATCATTTGGCGTTTGATGCCGAGCCTGTTGAAAGCAAAATGGCTGAACTGGCCTCGAAAGGATTTGAGCTATTATCGAATAAACCGATGGCCGGGGCTGACAATAAAATGATAGCTTTCATACATCCCAAAACCACCAATCACGTGTTAATAGAACTTTGTGAGGAAAAAACGAATTAGAATTTTCTCTTGGGATGGGCGTTTCGGCCAAACTGAATATCGTTGTAATATTTTTGTTTCCGCTTTCCTTCTTTGGTTTCGTAATATGCCTTTGGAGTGGCACAGGAAACAAACATCAATAAAGCTAACCCCATCACAATAAATTTTTTCATAGCCCAATTATTTGGTTGTTGATACCTTGATGAGTATTCATGTCATGGGTATCCGTGTCAAATAGTATTTTTGCCGGACGAATTAACAAACTGACCGATTAACGGGACTTACCATGAGTGAAAAACGAACAGAACTCTCGAAACTGGGGGAATTTGGCTTGATTGAAAGAATAAAAAGCAAGTTCACTGTTTCTCAACCATCAACTTTGTTAGGCATTGGCGATGATGCCGCTATAATTGCCGCAAGTGATGATTTGAAGTTACTGTCAACGGACATGCTTTTAGAAGGAGTTCATTTCGATTTATCATATATGCCCTTGCAACATTTGGGTTATAAGTCGGTGGCGGTAAATGTTTCTGATATCGCTGCCATGAATGGAACTCCTGAGCAGATAACCGTTTCGATTGCAATCAGTAATCGGTTTTCTATGGAAGCCGTTGATGCATTATTTGAAGGTATACATGCTGCATGCACAAACTATAAAGTGGATTTGGTTGGAGGCGATACAACTTCTTCCGTTTCGGGATTGGTTATTTCCATTGCAGTAATTGGTCGTGTAAAAAAAGATGAAGTGGTAAAGCGAAGTGGTGCACAACTGAATGATATCATTTGCGTAACGGGCGATTTAGGAGCTGCTTACCTCGGCTTGCAAGTGTTGGAGCGTGAGAAGGAAGTTTTTCTTTCTAATCCTGACATGCAACCAGATTTAGAAAAATATGAATACCTGGTGGGCCGTCAATTGCGACCTGAAGCACGCATGGATATTATTCATGAATTGCGAGAAAAAGAATGTGTTCCTACTTCTATGATTGATGTGTCGGATGGACTTGCCTCAGAGCTGCTGCATTTGGGTAAGGAATCTAACGTGGGTATAAAAATATTTGAAGACAAAGTGCCTATTGATAATGGTGCGTTTGACACGGCTATCGAATTTAAGTTAGATCCGATTACTTGCGCGCTGAATGGTGGCGAAGATTACGAATTGCTGTTCACGATCAAACCTTCTGATTATGAAAAAATAAAGAATCATCCGGATATTCATTTCATTGGTCACATCCACAACGATCCTACTCAACATGTTATGGTTACTAAACAGGAAACCATTGTGCCTATTATAGCACAGGGATGGAATCATTTTATTACACGCAAAGACGCCAAGGACGCAAAGTAATTATTAAACAAACACGAATGACGGAGAATGAAATTTCAAAAATAATTGTCAATTCTTGTTTTCAGATTCATACTGAACTTGGGCCTGGTCTTTTTGAATCTGTTTATGAAGAATGTTTGCATTTTGAACTCATTCAACAAGGTCTTTTTGTTGAGCGACAAAAGGAATTACCTGTAATTTATAAATCAACTAAAATGGAGATCGGTTTTCGGACTGATTTAATTGTTGACCGTAAAGTGATTGTAGAAGTAAAGTCTATTGAGTTGATTGCTCCAGTGCACCAAAAGCAATTGCTTACCTATCTTAGGTTAACTAATATAAAATTGGGTTTATTGATTAATTTCAATGAGGCACTGATTAAAGACGGGATACAAAGGATTGTTAATAATCTTTGATTTATAAATAGTTTCTTAGCGTCCTTTGCGCCTTTGCGTGAAAAAGATTTAATCCTCCGGAAACGGAATATAAACGAAGTTGGCGAACGCCTCATCAATTACAAACAAGCAACAAAATTCATCGGGGTCCTTGTAGGTTTTCTTAAACTCCTCTTCTTTGTCAGGTGCAACTAATTCCCGTTGAACAAATTCATTTAGAAACGAAGCATAGTAATTCCAGGTAAGATTCATGGGCTCTTTTGGGATTAACAATTGCCCGATGGGCAGTTCTTTTTTTGAAATGGCGAAAATAGGAAAGTCAAAGTCGGCTTTTCGGATTTGATACGATGCTTCCTTTAGTGTGTCAGATACTTTTATAAAGTCTTGTGAAATGGTGCCAAGATATTTCCCACTTAACTCAGGATCGTTGTTCATGCTACGTTTATTAAGCCGTTAGTATAATTGCAGGCGTTACATTCCCTGCCAAGGTAGGAATTCTCTATTTTAGCAGAAACTATTCATTCATGAAAAAATTAATTACACCAGTATTTCTCTTTGTTACTTTTTCAGTATTAAGTCAACCAAGCAGCATAAATGAAATTGAAACTTCCTATAAAGCGCGTAAGCAGAAAGAAGAAAATTCTATTCTAAAAGAATTTCCGGTTCGAAACATTGGGCCTACCGTGCAAGGGGGAAGAATTGTAGATGTGGAAGTAAATCTGAAAAGTCCGAAAGAATTTTATGTGGGGTATGCTTCCGGAGGAATATTCAAGACAAAGAACAACGGAATAACCTTTGAGCCTGTATTTGATCAGGTTGATGTGATGGGTATTGGTGACTTTGCATTATCGCAATCTGATCCAAACATACTTTATGTTGGAACGGGTGAAAAAAATGGAAGCCGTTCTAGTTATGCTGGTTCGGGAATGTATAAAACAACAGATGCAGGAAAGACCTGGAGCCATATTGGGTTAACCGGAACGCAGCACATTAGCCGGGTATTGATTGATCCAAAAGATAATAATACGGTATGGGTAGCTTCATTAGGCGCGTTGTATTCAACCAATCCGGATCGTGGTGTTTTTAAATCGGTAAATGGTGGAAAGACGTGGAAGAAGACTTTATTTGTCAATGACAGCACTGGGGTTTCTGATTTGGTAATCAATCCGGAGAATCCAAAACAACTATTAGCCGCAACATGGGAACGTTCGCGCAAAGCATGGGACTTTAAAGGCAATGGAGCGGGTTCTGCAATTTATCGTTCGGAAGATGGTGGCGAAACATGGACTGCTTCAACAGAAGGTTTCCCAAAAGGAAAATTTGTAGGTCGTATTGGCTTAGATGTTTGCTGGAGTAAACCTAATGTGGTGTATGCAATTTTGGATAATCAGGAAGAAGTTAAAGAAGAAAAGAAAGCAGTTGAAAAACCAGCCGATGGGAAATTGAAACTTTCTGATTTGAAAGAAATGAGTGCTGACAATTTTTTGAAGCTTGACAATAAAAAATTAGATGAACTACTAAGAGCAAGCCGGTTTCCTTCTAAATATTCGGCACAGGTTGTAAAAAAAGAAGTACGCGCAGGCAAATACGCACCTAAGGCATTGGCTGAATATTTTGGTACTGATGCCAACTCAGATTTATTCAATACAAAAATCAAAGGGGCAGAAGTATATCGATCGGATGATGGAGGTAAATCATGGAAACGCACGCACACATCGGATATTGATGGAGTCTATTTTACATACGGTTATTATTTTGGTGAGCTTCGCGTTTCACCTTCTAATACGGAAGACATTTTTATTTATGGTGTGCCGATGTTAAGATCGGAAGATGGTGGAAAAAATTGGGAGGAGATCGATACTGTGGGAACTATGCATAGCGATCATCATGCGTTGTGGATTAATCCAACGGATGGCAACCACATGTTAATGGGTAATGACGGTGGCTTGTACCAAACCTATGACAAAGGCGATACCTGGTTGCACATCAATAACATGTCGGTAGGTCAGTTCTATTCTGTGAATGTAGATATGGAAACGCCTTACAATGTTTATGGTGGCTTGCAGGACAATGGTGTGTTGCGTGGTTCTTCAAAGTCAGTCCCTAATCAAACAAAACATTGGGAAGCCATTTTTGGTGGTGATGGAATGTATGTAGCACCTGATCCACGCAATAGTAAGTTGGTTTACACCGGATTTCAGTTTGGAAATTATTTTAAGTTGGAGTTAGATAAATCGAAAACAACTCGCATCACTCCTTCACATGATATTGGTCAATCACCTAATCGTTGGAACTGGCGCACACCGATAATGTTGAGTCAACATAATCCAGATATTGTTTATATCGCCTCACAGCGGTTGTATCGAAGTTTAAACAAAGCAGAAACATGGGAAGCGATTAGTGATGATCTAACAAAAAATAAACCTCAAGGCAATGTTCCTTTTTCTACCATCTCATCAATTGCTGAATCACCTTTACAATTTGGGTTGCTATATGCAGGCACAGACGATGGAAATCTTTGGGTGAGTAAAAATGGGGGTGGCAGTTGGGAAAATATCTTTAATGGCTTGCCAGCGAACCGATGGGTGAGTAGTGTGAACGCCTCTCCTCATGATGAGGCAACTGTGTTTGTTACCTTAAACGGATATCGAGAGGACGAATTTAAAACCTATGTGTATGCAAGTGATGATTATGGCAAAACCTGGAAAAGCTTGAAAGGTGATTTACCAGAATCAGTAGCCAATGTTTTAATTCAAGACCCTGTAAATGCAAAACTGTTGTATTGCGGATTGGACTTGGGAACATTTGTTAGTCTTGATTACGGATCAACCTGGTCGTTGCTAAACAAAGCCTTAAATGTTCCGAGTTACGATTTGATTGTGCATCCACGCGAAAATGAATTGGTGATTGGTACGCATGGCAGAAGCATTTTTGTTGCAGATGTTAAACCACTTCAGGCATTAGCGGATGGGGAAACTTCGAAAGGTATAATAGCATTTGCTCCTGAAAGTATCCGTGCAAGTGAACGGTGGGGAAAGAAACAATATTCGTGGTCGAAAGTAAATGAGCCGGAGATTTCAATACTTTATTATGTTGGGAAATCTACAGCATCTATAAAAGCAGATGTTTATGATGAGAAAAATAATTTAGTTCAAACGCTTACTGGAGTTGGTTCACCTGGCTTTCACTCACTTACGTGGGATTTGAGGGTAAATGAAGTGTTAACACCAACAAAAGGTAAAACAAAATCTGCCCCAGCTCCTTCAGTAACAAAGTACGTAACCAAGGGCAAGTACAAAATTAAATTTAGTAATAGCGCTGAGAGCAGCGAGGTTACGGTAGAAGTAAAATAACATTCATTCCTGTTAAGCTTTGTGTCTTAGTCGTTAATCATTTAACACTAAGACACAAAGAAATGCTAAGTAGTAAAATTCTTATCAATATAATCGCTTGAGATTTTTTGAAGTTCAGGAAAAAAGAGGGTGAACTCATTTTGAAATAAATCATAATGTTCTTCCAGATCGCGCGAAGCTTCTTCCATTTTGGATGCATAGGGAGTGCGTTGTGCCATACCGCTTAATGCGCGGTGAATGCCTTCTACGCGCGAGTAGTTGTAAAGCCAGTTTCCTTGAATCATGTATGGAAGTAAGCGTTTGACTTGATCCGGTACAGTTGCATCATATTTACGAAGGATCGCGTAAGCATCTTCTGCATATTTATCGAGCGGAGTTGTGCCGTAGGTATTCCAGTTCTTCGCCAGAAAATGATCATAAAACATATCAATAATCACGGGCGAATAGTGTCGATACTTAGGCCTAAGTCTTTTCTTACTTTCAAGAACTACCGAATGATTGTCCGTAAACTCATCAATCTCGCGGTGTAACTCAATGCCAAGTGCAATCGATGGCGAATACCGTTCACGAAAGTTTTTTCCACGTACGAAATCACCAATAAAGTTACCCACCATAATTTCAGCATTGCCACCGGATAAGAAGAGATGAGCCAGAAAATTCACACCGAAACATTATTTAGACCGTGTGTAAGATAGTTGATTTTGGTTTACTTTTACTCCTGTAACATTGTTGCGTAAATTTTTATTCTACCCGTATGATCTTATTAGAACAGCTAAAACTGTTAGTTAACTTATCTCGCATTGATGGTGCGATGATTTCGCGTGAGAGAAGCTATATCATTAATATTGGTAAGGCTCATGGTTTCCCTGAATCATCCGTGGAAACACTTTTCTACACCACGCACGATGTAATCATTCCCAAAGAACTTACAACCGATCAAAAATTCAATTACATCTTCAACTTAGTTCAGTTAATGAAAATTGATGAACGTATATATGAAGAGGAGATTAAGTTTTGCGCCAACGTTGCGGCTAAACTAGGATACCAGCCCCAGGTTATGTTCGAATTAATGCTTAAAGTAAAATCGGAGGACATGAGTCAGGATGAAATGGATTCCTTAAAGGAATTAACAGCAACCTATTTGATCAACTAGTATTTACCAATCTACCCATGAAAAAAATAATTATCTTTTTAATACTATTGAGTGTTTCTTCATTTTCGTTTGCTCAGCGAACGTTAATTCACTGCGGAACTTTAATCAACGGAAAAAATAAGGATGTCCAAAATCAGGTTACAGTTGTTGTAGAGGGAAATAAAATAATTTCTGTAGATAAAGGTTTTACGAAAGCCGGTAAGGAGGATAAGGTGATTGATCTTAGTAAGAAAACGGTTATGCCTGGTTTGATTGATATGCACGTACATATTGAAAGCGAAACAAGTAAGGACGGGCAGATAAAACGATATACACAAAATGAAGCCGATGTTGCTTTTATGTCTACCATTTATGCGCGCAAAAATTTAATGGCAGGTTTCACTACAGTGCGCGATTGTGGAGGTTCAGGCGTAAATATTTCGCTTCGCAATGCAGTAAATGCGGGAACGATAGTTGGGCCACGGATTTTCACCGCAGGTAAAGGGATTGCAACAACCGGTGGCCACGGTGATCCCACCAATGGAAGTCGCAGAGATTTAATGGGTGACCCGGGACCAAAAGAAGGAGTAATCAATGGCCCTGAAGATGCTCACAAGGCAGTTCGTCAGCGTTATAAAGATGGAGCTGATTTTATTAAAATCACGGCTACGGGAGGTGTGTTAAGTGTGGCGAAAGATGGCAGTGGTCCGCAGTTTACGCAAGAAGAAGTAAATGCGATTGTTGCAGCTGCGCAAGATTATGGATTTCATACCGCGGCTCATGCACATGGTGCCGAAGGAATGAAGCGAGCGGTACTTGCTGGTATCACTACAATAGAACATGGAACGCTAATGAGCGATGAAGTGATGGATTTGATGAAGGAAAAAGGAACGTATCATGTGCCAACCATTATTGCGGGCAGGTCTGCGGCAGAGTATGCAAAAATTCCAGGTTACTATCATCCATTAGTGGCTCCAAAGGCAATTGAAATTGGATCAAAAATTCAAGAGAACTTTGCACGTGCGTACAAGCGCGGGGTGAAAATGGCTTTCGGTACCGATGCGGGTGTTTATCCGCATGGTGAAAATGCACGCGAGTTTGGCTATATGGTAGAAGGTGGAATGCCAGCGATTGAAGCGTTGCTTTGTGCGATGCAGACCAATGCGACTATACTTGGAGTTGGTGACAAAATTGGTTCGGTAGAAGCGGGTAAACTAGCTGATCTGGTTGCTGTAAATGAAGACCCCATCAAAAACATCAAGACCATGGAGAAAGTGACATTTGTGATGAAAGATGGTGTAGTGTATAAGAATGAATAAATCATCTTGAAATGATAGTTGAGGGGTCATTCGCAAGAATGACCTTTTTTTGTGCTTAAGAAAAATTAATTCTTCGGTTTAGCGCATTGGATTTATATAAATAGGCAGTGGTAGCTCTGCAATACCTTGTTTAATTAGGATGATCTAGCGATTATTGTTTAACTAAATCAGCCGAATTATGAAGTGGATTTACAGAATACAGCAAAAAGCTCAGGTAGCGTTTTTGCTGGCAATTATTTTGGTGGGGATTTTGGTAAAAAATTTAATGGAACGGAATAATGTCTCAGAATTGGGTGATTCTTTTTCGTCTGTTTATGAGGATCGATTGTTAGTAGAAAGCTACATCTATCAACTTTCTGATCACCTGTATCAGAAGAAATTGATTTTTGATAATTGTAAGGTAGATGGAAGTACTATAGCTTATAGAAGTCAAATTGAAAAACATAATGAAGATATATCAAAGCTGATTAAGGAATATGAGAAGACGAAGTTTACTGAAAAGGAGTCTACGTTTTTTCAATCTTTCAAAAATTCAATCCGTAAAATAACTTTTTTAGAAACACATTATTTAATGTCAGCATCGGGCGGTAGCAATTCTGAGTTAGATAATCAATTTAAAATGGCTGCCACCGATCTTCAGCACCTTTCAAATATTCAGATTGCCGAGGGAAAGATACTTAATGATCAATCGAAGAAAATTGTGGCTGGTTCCACCATCCTGACTCAATTTGAGTTGGGCATGATCATAGTCATCGGACTGATTATTCAGGCATTAGTTTTAGCTTCTCAATCGCTTACACCCAAAGTTACCCAAAATCATAATTTGAACTAGACTGGGTGGTGCATGAAATTACAGTTAGTATCAAAATCGCTGATTGCACTGTTATGGGTCAGCACTTTGGTAATAGCAGTATGTTGGTTGTTTTGGAAGGAAGCTCCTTTTGATCCTGAGCCCATTACCGTAGTACTAGGTTTAATTTCAACCGCGGTAACCGCATTGCTTTCAGAGTTTGGCTCTCGTTTAGAGGAAGAAGAGTTTTCATTACCCTATGCACTCGCTTATGGCTATGTACATAATTTTGTAGAGCCGCTGATCTCGCAGTTGATGAAGCAGATTCCCTTGGGCAGTCCAAAACCCAGACTATACATTTATATACCTACCAAACTTTCGGAACTAGAACCCAGAAACATTGAACGCGTGATTGGCAAAATCAGGATGATGAGCTTTGAGGATAAAATAGTTAACCTGGAATTTCAGGAGGGGCGCGCCCGCGATATCCTTACCGTTACGGGCAATGGCAATAAGCGGGTGTACTTTGATTTTCCCAACACCCTGCTAAGCCTTAATAGTTTGATTGACTATAAAATGGAGTCGCGTAAAAATAGGTTTAGTGATTCGGCACGGGAAGAAATGGCGAAAGAATATATTACTAAGTTTAAGCAGGTGATTGAGAAATTATTGGAGTCGCGTGATTTAGCAGAGTATGTCTTTTTTGTGGATAAGAACTTGCAATTGATATTTGAACCTATTGATTAAGGGATAGTATGAACGGTGAGCGAAAAAGAATTTTGTTGGTTGAAGACGAGACTGGTGTGGCTTCTTTTGTAAAGAAAGGATTGACCGAGTCAGGTTACGATGTTAGTGTCGCATTTGATGGTGATACAGGATTAAAAATGGCAGTAAGGAGCAACTATGATCTAATTATCCTTGACATAATGTTGCCGGATATTAATGGGCTTGAAGTGTGCCGCACCATTCGCAAACAAGATAAACAAGTGGCTATTCTTTTCTTAACCGCCTTGGGCACAGCTGAAAATATAGTGATGGGTCTTGAGAATGAGGCTGATGACTATCTGATTAAGCCCTTCAAGTTTATAGAATTGGTGGCTCGTGTTAAAACGCTGTTACGAAGAAAAGATGTTTCAACTCTCACCATTCAAGAACCCCACGAAGAAGTCTTTCAGCTAGGTGATTTAGTGCTTAATGATTATACCAAAATAGTTAAGCGCGGTAATAGATTGATTTCACTTACCTCTACTGAGTATCGTTTATTATTGTTGTTTATAAAGAATCCCCGCAGGGTTCTTTCGCGGGTAGATATATTGGAAGAAGTTTGGGATGTTAATTTTGACATGAGCACAAATGTTGTGGATGTTTATGTGAACTATCTGCGCAAAAAGATTGATCGCGATCAGTCGGTGAAATTGTTACATACAGTTATAGGGATGGGATACGTATTGAAAGAACAGAATGAAAACTCAAACTAAAATAGCGCTCGTTTTCTTTTTAATCTCACTCGTTATTATTCTTCTTCTTAGCGTAAGTATATATTTTTTTACAACCCGTTATTCATTTACCGATTTTTATAAAAGACTTGAAATACGAGGTGTAGTAACTGCCAAAGCAGAACTTGATCATGAAGAAGCTAGCCAGGCTGTAATGCAAGAGGTGCGCAAACTGCATCTGGAGAAATTGCCAGAAGAGAAAGAATACTTTTTTGAAGTTAAGCCTGGAGTCACGTTTGAGAGCGAGGCCAAAAAACTAGATATACCACATTCCTTCTTTACTTCCTTGCTGCAAAACGGTGAAGCCACACACCAGAATGGTGATATTTTTTTTGCGGGGATTCGTTATACAGGAAAAGTTGGGGATTATCTAGTGATAGTCTCTGCAGCCAATTATTATAGTGCACACTATCTCCGCTATCTGCGGTATGTTCTTGCTATTGGAATTGCAACAGCTTCAATCTTTGCGTTATTTGTGTCCTTTGTTTTTTCGCGACAGGTATTTACTCCAGTAAGAGAAATAACTGATCGGGTAAAAGAGATTAGCTCTCAAAGTTTACATTTGAGATTGGAGTCAGGTGGGGTGAACGATGAAATCAGCGAGTTGGAAGGAACATTTAATAATATGCTGGATCGATTGGAGACAGCCTTCGAAACGCAGAATAACTTTATCAGTAACGCTTCGCATGAGTTAAGCACACCCCTTACTACCATTATTGGTGAAGCCGATGTTACGCTTTCTAAAATCAGAACTCAGCAGGAATACATTGCATCTTTATCCACAATTCTTTCGGAAGCAGACCGTCTTGAGAAAATAACAAAATCGCTATTATTCTTAGCCCAGACGGGTTTTGATGGTAAAATTTTGAAATTTGATAAAGTGCGCGTTGATCAATTATTGTGGGATGTAAAGAGTACCATTGACAAAATCAACCCAAAAAATAAAGTTCAAATTAACACAAGTTTAATGCCCGACAATCCGGAGCAACTTAAAATTAAAGGGAATGAACAGTTGCTACATCTGGCGCTTATTAACCTCATTAGCAACGCGTGCAAATATTCGAACAACAAGCCGGTTGTTTTTTCGATTGGAACTTCAGGAGAAAATGTTATTCTGGCTATTAAAGACATAGGAATTGGTATTCCTGAAAGTGAATTGAAGTTTATTTATGATCCTTTTTTTCGAGCTTCAAATGCATCTGAGTTTGAAGGCTACGGTATTGGTTTGCCCCTGGCTCGCAACATAGTTCGACTTCATGCCGGTGAAATAACCGTAATATCTAAAGAGAAGGAGGGAACCACCGTTCAGATATTACTCCCCTTGGGTAATTATACCCTTTCTTAAAGATTTCGATTCTTATCTCATTTTAATCTCGCTCTTAATCCATCCTAATAGCGCGTGCTTACCATTGTATAAATATCAATGAGTAAAATTTTAGAAATGAGTTTAAGCAAATGAGCAAGAATATACTTATTCCCACTGATTTTTCGATTGAATCATTGAATCTGGTTAAGCATGCGGCCGAGGAGGCTGCACCTGGTCGTGTAAATGTCTTGTTGGCGCATGGGTTACGACTATCAGATTCAATATTAGATTTACTTTTCTTTTCTCGTAATCGAGAAATTTCAAAACTGACCAACCGTGATTTTGATACTGCATGTAAAGTTTTGCGTAATAGGTATAAGGCACATATAAACTCTTTACAAATCGATTTTTTTTCAGGTTTTACAGAAAGTGCTTTTCGTTTTTTTTTAGATGCGCATAAGGTGGAAGAGATCTTAATTCCTAAATCTTATGAACTGAAAAATATTACACCTAATAGTTTTGATCTCTTGCCATTTATTAAATCAAGTTCCTATCCGGTAAATGAGGTTCAATGGCAACATGTTGAAAATGTACCTGAGAAGGGTAGGCTGGCCGAAGTATTTCTTTTATAGAATAAGAACAACAAAAAGAACCTCTATGAATATGACTACACAATCCAATAACATACTTGGCAGGCTCAAGTTGTTTCTTACTATTCGCGATAGCCGCTTTGAAGATTTGCAGCCCCATAATTGGCGAACAACAATTTATCGGGATTTTAGTGCAGGTTTGGTGGTAGCCCTTACCGCCATTCCTATGGCGATGGGTTTTGCTATGGCAATGGGGTTAAGACCAGAGCAAGGTATTATTGCAGGGGCACTAGCCTGTATAGTAGGTAGAACATTTGGTGGATCTAAATATCAGGTATATGGTCCAACGGCAGCCTTCATACCGTTAATAGCAAGTTTAATGTTTAAGTATGGCGAACAGAATGGAGGTTCTCAAGCTCAAGCTCATGGGTTTTTGATTTTTGTTTCCATACTGGCTGGTATCATACTTATGATTATGGGTCTTACAGGTATGGGTAAGTTTGCTAAGTGGGTGCCAAATTCAATTGTGGTGGGTTTTACAATTGGTATAGCTGTAGCCATTGCTCTTACTAATCTAGAAGATGTTTTAGGTATTGAGAGTTTTAAAGATACATTGGGCCAGGACGAAGACATAAAAGGAGGGTTAATACACAATCTGCAGATTGCATTTTCAAGTTTTGGTAAAATTAATTTGTGGTCGGTTATGATTGGCGTTGGTACTTTTATTTTAACTCGAACCTTACTCAAGGTTTCTATTTTTATCCCCGCTCCGCTTATTGCAATTGGTGCTGCTACGTTAGCAACAGCTACCCTGCTAGGGGATAAAGGAATTGTTCTCATTCGTGATATTTATGGAACAATTCCAAATAACTTTTTTGTTTTTACCGGGCCATTGGTTCCTGATTTTACCTGGAGTTTGATTTTAGATGTTGTTTATTTTGTGATTGCCATCGTATTTATTTCAGGCGTGGAAAGTCTACTATGTTCCTCTATGGCAGATCGTCTCGCAAATAATCGTAAAACACTTTTTAATCCCGATAAGGAATTTTGGGGGCAAGGACTTGTACAAATAATAACTCCTTTGGTAAATGGGTTTCCATGCACAGGTGCATTGGCTCGCACTGCCACCAGCATTAAAGCTGGGGCTGTTACACCCTTAGCAGGATATTTTAAAGGTGTGCTTAAACTCGCAATGGCTTTTTATTTAGCACCATTTCTGGAACTGGTGCCCATGGCTTGCATTGGTGGTATATTATTGTGGGTAGCAAGTAATATGATAAAAGGCAGAGAAATTCGTGAAGTGGTTAACATGGGAAAGTTTGAAATGTGGATGATGATTTATACAGCGGTGATGGTGCCTCTAACTGATTTTTTAACTGGAGTGCTCTCTGCACTGATTCTTTATTACATTCTAAAAAGATTATTGCCCGGAACTAAACAAAAAAAACAACACACTACCCATCAAGAATTAAAAGCAGAAACTAAATTACATACAGTTGAAGAATTAGTATAGGTAGGTTTGGGGTAGCCAACTCGTTTTTAACGAGTTGGCTTTTATTTATTCATTGCATCAAACGGGTACTTAAGTTTGCGGAACGAGTTTATTTCAACAGCTTAAAATGAAGCTAGTTTAGAAGGGCAGTTTTATTTTTAGGCTCCTTGCCGTTTAATAAATCGCTAATATTATTTAGTGAAATGTCTGCAATTTGTTTTAAGGCGTCCTTTGTAAAAAACGCCTGATGGGCAGTAATCAGTACGTTTGGAAAACTCATCAATCGTTGAATCACATCATCATCAATTATTTCTGAGGATAAATCACGGAAGAAAAGTTTTTCCTCTTGTTCGTATACGTCAATTCCTAAATATCCGATGCGTCCGGATTTTAATCCCTGTATCGCAGCTTTTGAGTCAACAAGACCACCCCGGCTTGTGTTAATTAACATTACACCTGATTTCATGGAATTAATAGTTTGCTCATTGATCATGTGTTTTGTTTGATCGTTCAACGGGCAATGCAATGAGATAATATCTGATTGAGAAAGGACATCGGGTAAAGGCAAATAGGTTACGCCTAAATTTTCCAATTCATCATTGGGGTAAACGTCAAAGGCAATTACTTTGCAACCAAATCCTAACATGATTTTGCAAAATGCTTTTCCAATGTTTCCGGTCCCAACTACACCTACCGTTTTATTGTGAACATCAAAGCCTACTAAACCTTGCAAAGAAAAATTTTGCTCTCGCACGCGGTTATAAGCCTTGTGCGTTTTTCTGTTTAACGTTAGTAGCATGGCAACGGCATGTTCACTAACGGCTTGTGGCGAATAAGCCGGAACCCGACAAACCTGAATGCCGTGGGCAGAGGCGGCTGCTAAATCTACGTTGTTGAATCCGGCACACCGGAGTGCAATTACTTTTACTCCTTGCCTGGCAAGACTTTCGATAACCTGTGCATTTACTTTGTCATTCACAAAAACACAAACAGCATCCGTTTTTGTAACTGCATTAATAATGTGCGGTCCCAAATGAGTTTCAAAGTATTCAATCTCAAAACCAAAGTGTTCATTCTCTCTGTTGAAGAACTCTATATCGTAAGCTTTAGCTGAAAAGAAGGTGATTTTCATAGTAAAGGTATAGATTCAGTATTTTCTCGAATATAAAGTATAATTGTGCTGGCATTTGGATTTTTTAAAACTGAATTTTGAATCATTGAAAAAATAATGAAAAGACTATTTCTGTTTTGTCTAGTGGTTGCTGCCGGATGTTCAGATAAAGACCCTGGCTTTACTTCACCCGAAGGTACATGGGGTTATACAACCCCTGATGGTAAAATAGCGGTAACCTTTGAAGTGACAAAAACCTCAGCAGATGTGTTTGATATAGTAAATCAGACAATGAAACTTGATGGTACGTTGGTCAAGGCAGAAAAGGAAGTAATAGCATTTACATCCACTACCATTGAAAAGATCAGAATTAATGCCAATGACTCAAAAGCTGTTTATCCTTATAACATCGTGTTTAACAATGCTGCCATAAGCGGTGATTTCAAAACGATAAGCGTTCCCGATGCAACATACACCTATCCATGGGGTACTACTGTAACACTTTCAAACATTACAATAGGGCGACTGTAGTGTTATTTTTATTCTTTCACGGCTGATCCCCAGGGAATAGATTTTCTCCGCTTTTATGGGGAAATCCCCATTTCGCCACCCCTTATTTCTTGCTACATTTGCACCCTTAAAATCAAGACCTGAATGACGGGAATGAAGAACATCCGCAATTTTTGCATTATAGCGCACATCGATCACGGCAAAAGCACCCTGGCAGACAGAATGCTTGAGTTTACAGGTACGCTTAATCAGCGCCAAATGGAAAACCAGGTGCTGGATAACATGGATCTTGAAAAGGAAAAGGGTATAACCATCAAGGCGCACGCCATCCAAATGAACTACAAGTTGGAAGGGGTGGAGTATACGCTGAACTTAATTGATACACCCGGCCACGTAGATTTTTCTTACGAGGTTTCGCGTGCTATCGCAGCATGCGAAGGAGCGCTTTTAATCGTAGATGCCAGCCAGGGTATTCAGGCTCAAACTATTTCAAATCTTTATTTAGCCTTAGAGCATGATCTGGAAATCATTCCAGTCATGAATAAAATTGATCTTCCGCATGCCAATCCAGAAGTGGTAGCCGATGAGATTATCAATTTGATTGGCTGCAAGCGCGAGGACATACTTAGCGCCAGTGCCAAAGAAGGAAAAGGAATTGAAGAGATTCTTCATGCTATTGTACATCGCGTAAGTGCACCTAAAGGCGATCCGAAAGCACCGCTTCAGGCTATGATTTTTGATTCTGTGTATAACTCCTTCCGTGGAATTGAAATTTACTTTCGCGTATTCAATGGTACCATGAAGAAAGGGGAGCAGGTTAAGTTTATCAGTACCGGCCAGGAATATGGCGCGGATGAAATTGGCGTGTTGAAATTGGATAAACATCCACGCAATGAAATCAGTGCCGGAAATGTGGGCTATCTAATTTCAGGAATAAAAGTGGCCAGCGAAGTTCACGTAGGAGATACAATTACGAACGCCATTAATCCGGGTGAATCGGTAAAAGGTTTTGAAAAAGTGAAGCCTATGGTGTTTGCTGGAATCTATCCGGTTGACACAACCGAGTTTGAAGAGCTTCGATCATCCATGGAGAAACTTCAACTAAACGATGCATCATTGGTGTGGGAGTTGGAAACTTCGGCTGCGTTAGGTTTTGGTTTCCGTTGCGGGTTCCTGGGAATGCTGCACATGGAAATCATTCAGGAGCGTTTGGAACGTGAGTTTGATATGACGGTAATTACAACCGTTCCTTCCGTTCAGTTCAAAGCGCACTTGACGAATGGCGAAGAGATTTTTATCAACGCACCTTCCGAAATGCCTGATCCTACAAGGATGAAAAGCATTGAAGAGCCTTACATAAAAGCGCAGATCATTACGAAGTCGGACTACATTGGTGCTATTATCAATTTGTGTATTGAAAAACGAGGCATTATCATCAACCAGAATTATCTGACTACTGATCGGGTAGAGATGTCGTTTGAAATGCCACTATCAGAAATTGTATTTGATTTCTTCGATAAACTAAAATCTATTTCGCGTGGCTACGCTTCATTAGATTATCATTTGATTGGCTTGCGCGAATCGGATATGGTGAAGCTAGACGTAATGTTAAATGGTGAAAAGGTAGATGCACTGAGTGCGATTGTACATCGGTACAAGTCGCAGGACTGGGGACGGAAACTTTGTGAGAAGTTGAAAGAGTTGATTCCTCGTCAAATGTTTGAGATCGCCATTCAGGCAGCCATTGGTCAGAAAATAGTAGCCCGCGAAAACATCAGTGCTATTCGAAAAAACGTGTTGGCAAAATGTTATGGTGGTGATATCTCGCGTAAGCGTAAGTTGTTAGAGAAGCAGAAGAAAGGAAAGAAGCGGATGCGCCAGGTGGGGAATGTGGAAATTCCTCAGGAAGCGTTTATGGCTGTACTGAAAATTGATTGATACCGATTTGAAATAACTTTCTAATATTAAAAAGTAGTCTTAACTTTCTATCTAAAATGTTGTGGTATGGAAAGAAACTATGACAAGGTGATTTCTGAAATGCTAATTGATCTGGAACAAATACATGCGCGAGGAGAAAAGTTTAATAAAAGATTGGACTTAACGATCAAACGGATGGTGAAGGCTGAAAGCCGGCTCGAAGATGTTGATAGGAAATTGGAACAGTCCATTAAGGATCAAAGATCACAAAGCCAACTACAGGCAAAAGCCAACGCATTTTTTCTAAAGCAGCTAACTCAACAAGGAAAATTATTAGATACCATTATAAGAAAAAATGGTTTAAAGACTTGATCTAGATATTAATGACTGAAACACAAACTCATACACTTATTGATGGCCGCAAGATCTCAATCGACATAAAAAAGGAGATTGCTGAAAAGGTAGCGTTGCGCAAACAGGCTGATAAAAAATTACCACATCTCGCTATCATTTTGGTGGGTGATGATGGCGCTAGTCAAACGTATGTAGATTTTAAAGTAAAGGCTTGCAAGGAAGTAGGCTTTCATTATACGATGATGCGCTTTGCTGATACCATTAGCGAAGATAAGTTGATGAAGCATATTGATCAGGTAAATCGCGATGAAGATGTGGATGGCTTTATTGTTCAGTTGCCATTGCCAGAACATATTTCAGTTGAAAAAATTACGGAGAAGATCAGACCCGATAAAGATGTAGATGGTTTTACCAATCGCAATTTTGGTAGCATCGTTTCAAAAAATCCTTTATTGCTTCCGGCTACTCCCTTTGGAGTAATGGAATTATTAAAGCGTTATCAAATCCCCACAGAAGGAAAGAATTGTGTGGTGGTAGGCGCAAGTCGATTAGTGGGTGCTCCTTTAAGTATGATGTTGGTTGAAGAAGGCAGAGCAACCGTTACGATTTGCCATAAATACACGAAGGATCTTGCAACGTTTACTCGCCAGGCTGATATTTTAGTGGTGGCTGTTGGTAAGCCCGGAATAATTACTGCAGATATGGTAAAAGAAGGTGCTGTAGTAATTGATGTGGGTACTACGCGCGTGGAAGGTCCTCAATATAAAAATGGATACGCACTAAAAGGAGATGTCGACTTTAAAGAAGTTGCTCCAAAGACTTCATTCATTACGCCTGTTCCAGGTGGCGTTGGTCCTATGACTATTGCATCGTTGTTGCTAAATACGCTTCGCGCAGCAGAACTTCGTAATCCGTAAGACTAAAATTAATTTTTGAAATCGATGACCTCACTTCCACTCATGGAGGATTTTTACACCATTCAGGGTGAAGGTTTTTACCAGGGTCATGCTGCGTATTTTATCCGATTGGGTGGATGTGATGTGGGATGTGTGTGGTGCGATGTAAAGGAATCGTGGGATGCAAAAGCTCATCCTTTGGTTTCTGTTGAAGAGATGGTGAGTAGAGCTAAAGCAAGTAAAACACAACTGGTTGTGATTACAGGCGGTGAACCTGCCATGTATGATCTAACAGAGCTTACGCAGGCATTACAAGCTGAAGGATTAAAAACAAACATTGAAACTTCGGGCGCACATCCATTAACGGGAAATTGGGATTGGGTTTGTTTTTCGCCAAAGAAGTTCATGGCACCAAAACCTTCTATATTCAATCAAGCCAATGAACTGAAAATCATTATCTATAATAAAAGTGATTTTGATTGGGCAGAACAGTTTGCTGGAAAAGTAAAATCAGAATGCGAATTGTTTTTGCAGCCGGAGTGGTCTAGGGAAAAAGAAATGATTCCTCAGATAATTGAGTATGTAAAGACTAATCCCAAATGGAAAGTTTCTTTACAGATTCATAAGTATATGGATATTCCATAGTCAAATTACGATCGAAGATTTACAAAGTACGAATGATCACTTTCGAAATAATTAGAAGGATGTCTATTTCAAAATTTATAGATCAACTAAACGAGTGGGGACGCAAGCAAGTCCCTTTTTTGTTTTTGATCGATTTTGAAATGCAGAAGCCAAAGGTGTGGCGATTGGATCAAGTTAATTCAGACGAGATATTGTTTTCTTTGAATGGATATTCAAATGCTCAGGAGAATAGTGCACTATTAAAAAATATTCAAATGGATTCATTTCCAATCTCATTTGAAGAATACAAGACTAAATTTGATTTCGTGCACAAACGACTTTCCTATGGAGATTCATTTTTGGTAAACCTTACCGTTAAATCACCGATTGTAATAAGTACTTCCCTGCGTGATTTATTTTATTTATCAGAAGCAAAATATAAATGGATGCTCAAGGACGAATTTCTTTGTTTTTCTCCAGAGACATTTGTTCAAATTAAAAACGGAAAAATACTCTCCTATCCGATGAAGGGAACCATAGATGCTTCGTTGCCAAATGCAAAGCAAGAATTGTTAGAGAATAAAAAGGAATTAGCTGAACACATTACCATTGTTGATCTGATTAGAAATGATTTGAGCAGGGTGGCAACCAGCGTTACAATTAATCGCTTTCGGTATGTTGAAGAAATAAAAAGCAGAGATAAAAAACTATTGCAAGTAAGCTCGGAAATTGCAGGAGACTTGCCAGCTGACTATGCTGAGCGTTTGGGAAGTATAATTGTTTCCTTGCTTCCTGCTGGTTCGATCAGTGGCGCTCCTAAACCAAAAACAATTGAGATTATTCAAGAAGCAGAAGGGGATAAGCGCGGTTATTATACAGGAGTCTTTGGTTATTTTGATGGCAAGAATTTAGATAGCGGTGTGGCTATCCGATATATAGAGCAGGATGGAACAAACACATTTTATAGAAGTGGTGGTGGAATTACCAGTCAGAGCAGTGCAATGGATGAGTACAATGAAGTAATACAAAAGATTTATGTCCCAATTGCTTGAATCCATATATCTTAAGGATGGTGAGTTTAGAAATCTTCTTTACCATGAAGCAAGGATGCAACTCAGCACAAAAGCTGTATTTAACTCAAATCAAAAAGTTGATCTTTCTGCATTAAAGAATGAGGCTTTTCCACCCACCGGTTTATATAAAGTTCGGGTTGTGTATGACACGCAAATCAGAAATGTGGAGTTTGTTCCGTATGAAGTTCGTCTGGTTAACTCATTGAAACTTGTTTACGATAATAATATTAATTACCATCATAAATTTTTGGATCGAACTAAGTTAGGGCACTTGTATTCCCTTCGCGGGAAAGCTGATGATATTCTCATTGTAAAGAATGGATTGATAACGGACTCTTTTTATGCAAATGTTATTTTTAAGAAAGGCGGGAATTGGTTTACACCGACATCTTATTTACTGAATGGCACAATGCGCCAAAGTTTGTTAGCTGAAGGAGCGATCAAAGAAGCATCTATTACAGTTGAAAATTACCAACATTATCAATCCTGTAAGCTAATTAACGCCATGCTTGGTATGGATAGTTCTGAGATTCCGATTGAGGCGATTTATTAACCCATACTAATTAGCGATATAAATTCGTTTTAAAACATTGTCAATTGTGCATTGTCAGTTGTCAACTTATAATTCCCTTTAAGGTTATCATTTAATAAATTAAAATTTTTACTTCTATACCAACGTCTTTAACTTGCTCTATGAATATTTTCAAATCGGTACTACTGGGTTCAATTGTTTTATGTTTTTCGGCTAAGGCACAAATATTAAGCACAAAGAATAAGAAGGCGATTGACTTATATATTCAGGCTGATAACTATCGGGTGCGTGGACAATATGATCAGGCAATTTCTTTACTTCAACAAGCAATCGATAAGGATAAAAAATTTGAAGAGGCCTATCATCGGCTTGCCATTGTATATCGAAGCATGGATAGACTACCATTAGCCACCGAGAATTTTGAGAAAGGGCTGCAACTTACTGAAGGAGTAAAAAGGAACTCTTATTTATATGAATTGGCTGACATATATCTGAAACAAGGTGATTATTCTAAAGCCGAAGATTATTGCAAACTCTTTCTTGAGAAAGAGAAAATGGACAAACCAAAAATCGATAAAATTACATTGTGGAGTAGCCAGGCAAATTATGCGATAGAAAATAAAGATGTTGTTTCTGATTTTATTATTGAACCTTTACCTGATCTTGTTAACAAATATCAACGGCAATATTTTCCGGTTGTAACCGGAGATGATTCTCAACTCATTTTTACCGCGCGCTTTGGTACTGCCCGAAATGATAATGAAGATATTGTAGTCTCAACGAAGCGCAACGATGGAAGCTGGGGCGAACCGATTTCAATTTCAAAAAATATTAATACCATTCAACGCGAAGGTGCCTGCACAATTTCTGCTGATGGAAGACATCTAATTTTTACGGTGTGTGGTGCGATGGGGTGTGATCTTTATGAGAGCAGAAAGACGGGTAAAGATTGGTCGGTGCCTAAAAATTTGGGACCAGCGATTAATAGTGCGGATTGGGATTCGCAGCCAACGCTATCAGCAGATGGAAGGGAACTCTATTTTGTTTCTGACCGCAAAGGTGGGATTGGAGGGTATGATATCTGGCATTCTCAACTGGAAGAAAGTGGATGGGCAAAAGCAAAAAATCTTGGCCCTGCAATCAATACTAAGTTTGATGAGATATCTCCTTACATACATGTTAACAATCAAGATCTTTACATAGTATCTAGTGGCTATCCTGGGTTTGGAGGGTATGATATTTATCGGTCGCAACGGACAAAGGATGGGTGGGGAGCTCCAACCAATTTAGGGAAACCGTTGAATGATCATCTCGATCAGTATTCATTCATTGTATCAGGCGATGGTGCCATTGGTTATTATTCGCGTGCTGAAAATAAAAGTACAAGTCGACTATTTAAAATCACGTTACCGGAAAATTTGGTTACACGTGCAAAAGGGAATGTGGTGAAAGGAATTGTACAGGATGCTAAAACAAATTCGCCTGTTGGTGCCTGGGTTGAATTATTTGATTTGAAAGAAAACAAAATGATTTCTAAAGTTAGAGCGGATTCAGTGGATGGTGAATATTTAATGATCCTTCCTGGTGGTTCGGAGTATGCCTTGTATGTAAGAAAGCCTGGGTATTTGTTTCAAAGTCTCCATTTTAATTATGAGGAGTCCAAAGAATTAAAGCCAGTGATAAAGAATATCAATCTTGTGTCTATTCAAAAAGATGCTTTGGTTGTTCTTAATAATTTGTTTTTTGATGTCAACAAGTATGAATTGAAGCCACAATCAATTACCGAGTTGAGTGAGGTAATTATTTTCCTTAACCAAAACCCTTCATTGAAAGTGGAGATAGGGGGCCATACAGATAACTCTGGCACAGAAGTTTACAATCAACAACTTTCAGAGAAGCGCGCTAATTCTGTTGCTGAATATTTAACGGCACATCAAATATCAAAGCAACGGATTATTACAGAGGGATATGGCTCTCAGCGTCCAATTGCTGCTAATGATACAGAGGAAAACAAAGAGAAAAACCGAAGAATTGAGTTTAAGATATTATCGAATTGACACTGGCATAAATTTTAGCAAAGACACATTGATTGTAATCATTAAGTTCATCCCCCATGAGGGGTTATTATTAGGGATTTAACCACCATGGCAGGCTTCTCACTAATAACTTTTTAATCTTAAGCTGATTTGACAATTCGGAATTTATGATAGATTTGCCTCCCTTAGATTAAATCTATATTAACTTAAACCAAACAGTATGAAGAAAATTTTACTTTTTAGTATTTTCTCGCTGATTTTAATTACCTCGGTTCAGGTGCAAGCTCAAGAACGCACCATAACTGGAAGAGTAACATCAGCTGAGGATGGGTCTACGTTGCCAGGGGTTAACGTTGTCATTAAAGGGACCTCTCAAGGAACAATTACAGATTCCGATGGAAGCTTTCGCATAGCTGTCCCATCGAATGCGACTTCATTATCATTCTCGTTCGTTGGGTTTCTTTCTCAAGACGTAGAGATTGGAGCTAAAGCAGTAGTCGATGTACAGTTGGTTACAGACGTTACCCAGCTCTCTGAGGTTATCGTTACGGGCTATGCTTCAATAGATAAAAGGCAGATTTCGGGTGCAATATCTTCTGTAAAAGGTGCTGCTATAGAAAACTTACCACTTCAAAGTTTTGATAGAGCTTTGCAAGGCCGTGCTGCAGGTGTTCTAGTTCAATCCAATAACGGTATCCCTGGAGGTGGCGTAAATATTCGAATTCGCGGAACAGGTTCTATTTCAGCTGGTAATACCCCATTGTATATTGTTGACGGAGTTCAAATTAACTCAAGAAGTGATGCCAATTTTACACAATCCAACCCCTTGGCTTTCTTAAACCCAAATGACATTGCATCCATGGAGGTATTGAAAGATGCAGCTTCTGCTGCTATTTATGGAGCACAGGCGGCAAATGGCGTAGTTATTATAACTACAAAAAAAGGCAAGGCTGGGAAACCAGTTTTAAATTTTAATTATTACACAGGGGTTAGCGATCACTTAAAGTTTTTGGATGTTCTATCAGCGGATGAATGGTTTAGTGTGAGGAAAAATGCATTCTCAAATGGTTTCATTGGTTCTTTGGCGCTGAACGATACTGGTGCATCCTACTTTACACTTCAGAATATGGGTTTATTAAACGGACTTTCAGTTCCAAATAATTTAAGTTCGACAACGCTAGCAGGTTGGACTGCTGCGAATGCTCTAAATCCAAATGATCTACAATTGAATCGATTTACAGATGGAACAATTAAATCTTATGATTGGCAGAAAGAGGCATTTAGTCAGGGAAAGGTTTCTAATTATGAACTTTCCTTTTCAGGAGGAGATGATAGAAATAAGTTTTATATCTCAGCCTCTTATAATAAGCAAGACGCAATAATCAAACCAGTTAATTTTCAAAGAGGCACTTTGAAAATGGATTTGACTAATACGTTAACAACTAAGCTAAAATTGGCAACTTCAGTTAATCTTTCAACTTTTCAGCAAGATATTCCATTTGCCGTGTCTGGCTCATTCCTAGGATCACCTGCCTTTTCGTCATCAGCAATTCAACCGCAAAATGCCATTTATAATGAAGATGGATCATACAATTTGGCAATTGCCGGGGTTTTAAATCAAAACGTAATTGCTGTATTGAATCAGAATTCAGGGCTTCAGAGAACCAATCAAGCGGTTGGAAATATGGTATTCACATATGATATCGTAAAGGGTCTTAATTTTAGATCTCTTTGGGGTTTAGATTACCGAATTGTGCAAGGAGAAAGTTATAGGGATCCAAGGACACCTGATGGAGTTGGAGTGGGAGGAAGGAGTAGTTTACAAAGCAATTGGAATACGAACTTTATAAGTACTCAAACCTTAAATTATAACAAGGTTTTCAATACAGTACATTCTGTAACTGCTCTTGCAGGTGTTGAGTATAGAAGTGAATCAAATGAATTTTTTACTGCCTCCAAAACAGGATTTCCGACTTTTCAATTTAGAACAATTGGTTCGGGTGCGGTAACAGAAGCTGCCAATGGTGGCTGGACTGGATTTCATAGAGCTAGTGGGTTTGCCCAAGTGAACTACGATTTTAAAAAGAAGTATGCTGTTTCTCTAACTGCTCGTAGGGATGGTTCTTCACGTTTCGGGGCAGAGAATACTTATGGATTCTTCAAGTCTGCATCTTTTGCGTGGATTGCAAAAGAAGAAACTTTTTTAAAGGATGTTGATTTCTTAACAGATTTGAAGATAAGAGCGTCTTATGGTGAAACAGGTAATGATGATATTGGTGATTTCCAGGCAAGAGCACTTTATTCTGGAGGTACCGCTGTCAATTATAACGGGTCACCGGGAATTAGACCAGCTGGACTTGCAAATACTAACCTTGGTTGGGAAACTAATTCGACCGTTAATTTTGGTGTTGATTTTGGGTTATTTAACAACCGAATAACGGGAGCAGTTGATCTTTATAAAAAGACTAATAAAGATTTGTTATTAGTTACACCGACTCCTTGGATCAGTGGATTTGATTCATATTTTTCAAATGTTGGGGAAATGGTAAATCAAGGAATTGAAGTTGAGTTGAATACAGTAAATCTGGATTTAAGCGGATTTAGTTGGAAAACAAATTTCAACTTTGCTTACAATCAGAACTATATCTCCAGCCTTTTTGATGGTTTAAAAGAATTGCCAGGTAATACTTCAGTTCGGGTGGGTCATTCCATTGGAACTTTCTTCACACAGCGCTATGCGGGTGTTAATCCTGCTACAGGTAGACCAATGTGGTTAGATATCAATGACAATTTAACATATTTACCTACTGCAGCTGATCGTGTAACAGCCGGGAATAATCAACCTGAGTTCTATGGAGGTTTAACCAATAGCCTATCATATAAAGGGTTCTCACTTGATGTATTTTTTAACTATGAGTATGGTCGTGTTGTTTCTGATGCCCAAGTTAGTTTTTTACGAGAAAATGCGACACGTCTAACCTTAAATGCATTGCAAGAAACGGCAGATAGACGCTGGATAACCCCAGGTCAAATTACAGATGTACCAAGACCAGTCGTGGGCGGATCAGAAGTTCGAGGTTCTGGTCAGCTAACTGGGACAACTAACTTTCAGAAGGCAGATTATATACGAATGAAACAAGTTACTTTGGCTTATAGTTTTATGCCTACTCTGATTACCAGGTTAGGGCTAACTAAGGCTCGGATTTACGCACAGGGTGTTAACCTTTGGACTTACTCTGATTACTCGGGCTATGATCCTGAATTTGTAGATACAGCGAATAATGGATCAGGGCTTATTCCGCAGTCGAAAAGTTACACAGTTGGAGTTCAGTTAGGATTTTAAATGAAAATTCAAATGAAAAAGATAAAACATACTAAATTTTTTAGAACCCTTTTATTCTTGGGAATTCTAATTTTCTGTAGCACATCATGCGATAGTTTGATTGAGATTGAACCAAGATCACAGGTAGATGCAAACGGTGTATTGTCCTCTTCTGAGGCTGTTCAAGCTTCTCTAAACTCAGTGTATGCTAGGTTAAGATCACAGTCGAACTATGGAAGAGATTTGCTTGCCGTAAGCGAGGCTCTTGCAGATAATGCAACGGCCACGAATAACTCTGGTCGACTAATTAATGAAAACAGAAATTCATCCGGTGCTCATTTTACTCATTGGCAAAATAGTTATGCCGCAATTAATGAAGCGAATATTACACTTCAGGCTGTTACCAATGTAACCTTTACTCCAACTCCAACACAAGCTCAAATCGACAGTTGGATTGGACAATTGAAGTTTTTGCGAGCACTCTACTACCATGATTTGGTAAAAGCATATGCTTACGATCCAGGAGCGGCAATTGCTCCTCAAGATCGCGGAGGTGTACCACTTATTTTAGAGCCAGTAACAACAGCTGCTGAGGCGACCGCGGCAAAATTACCTAGAGCAACAGTGGATGCTGTTTATAACCAAATCATTCTTGATTTGAACGATGCAATTGCAAAGTTACCGGCTAATACTTCGGGTACTGTTTCTTATTATGCTACAAGAGCAGCGGCCCAGGCGTTACTTTCTAGAGTTGCTCTTTTTAAGAAGGATTATGCTTTAGCAGCATCATCAGCAACAGATGCAATATCTTTGGTTGGATCTACACTGAGTGGAGCAACGTATGTAAGTGCATGGAAATCATCAACAAATAATGAATCAATTTTTGAGGTAAAGTTTCAGGATGCTAATGAAAATATTGGTGTTAATACGTCTCTCCAAACTTCTTATACTTCTTGCCAATCTCTTGCTTCATTAGGTACGTTAGGTGGCTTTGGCGATTTGGTGCCGACAGCAACCTTCAGAACAACACTTGGAATTACAGGTCCAGTTGCTGGCAGTGGTACCGTTGGACAAGTTTGTACGGGAACAGATGTTAGGGTTCAATTGTATGCAGTCGGTAATGGAAGGGGAAGTGGTGCAAAAATTGAATGTATTAAGTTTATTGGAAAAAATGGAATCGTAAACCTTGACAATGTTCCAGTGTTAAGAAAGGCCGAACTTATTTTGAATAGAGCTGAAGCATTGGCAACGCCTGGGTCATCAGTATTTGATGAAACTCTTGCACTTGCTGATTTGAATGCTTTTCGAGCCTCAAGAGGCTTGTCCACAGTCGCTCTAACTGGCACTGCTCTTTATGATGAAATTATAAATCAAAGAAGACTTGAATTTGCATTTGAAGGTCATCGTTGGTACGACTTCAAGAGAAGAGGTATTGACTTAGTCAAATCACCTGAGAATATAATTGCTGCCGATTTTAGAAGATTGGCGAATATTCCTCAACGAGAAATTGATGGCAATTCTAACTTGGTTCAGAATTTTGGATATTAAACAGAAGAATTATGAAAAAAAGCAATATTACAATACTCATTTCCTTTCTTGCATCTTTTTTTATGTTGCAATCCTGTATTGATAATGATCCAGTGTTGTTCTCTGGTTCTGTTGTTGAGTTTGATGCAGCAGTTTGGAATACGCCTGCAACTGGTCAAGTCTATCCAATTCTGACGCGAGTACCTGGTTATGGCCGAGCAATATCAACGAATGCAACAGCACCGAGTACTGCAGATCCACTAATTACAAGAACTTCAGGTAATATTGAATTTCGTGTAAATTTAGTTAGTGCTCAGAAATCTGAAGATCAGTCAATTTCTGTTTCAGTGGTGGCAGAGAAAAGCACTGCGATTTCTGGAACTCACTTTACTATTCCCTCTACAATAACAATTCCAGCAAATTCCAGTTTTGGAATTCTTACTGTAGCGGTTATCAATCCAGGGGCGACTTCGGGTTCTGTTGATTTAGTTGTACAGTTGGATGGTAATTCAACAATAAAACCAAGTGAGAACTACAAACAGATAGGAATACGAATTGCACAAAATTAGATACACTTGAAATGTAAATCATAAAAAGAAATGGCCGATTGTAATCGGCCTTTCTTTTTTTATTATTCAACTAAAAAAATGAAATCTATGAAATTAGCCCATTTACTTGTGATTTATATACTGAGCTGTCACTGGTCTTTAGGTCAGGTTCAGCAGCAATATATTCAAGACCCCAGCCAGTATGGTAAAGCTTTAGAAGCTAACACAGAAATAGATATTCAAGGTAGTCCTTATTTTCTCGAAGGTTGGAGCCCGGGTCTAGCATCCCTTTCGAGCGAAGCATCGAAGTTTAAGTTTTCCAAAATGCGATATAATGCGTTAACTGGGCAAGTGGAATTTGATAATAAAGGAAAAGTAATGTATTTGGATCCTAAAATATTTTCTCAATTTATATTGATAAGAGGACTTGATTCGCTGATATTCAAAAATCAGGTAGAAGGCGTTAAGACATTATCAGCAACCGCATATGTTTGGATCCCTTTTCAAGGGATAAATTTGTGGTTAATTAAACCTGTCAAGTCATTAATAAATGACCCCGAGGCTCCTTACGGATCAACCAAAAGAAAGATAATTGAAACTGATCAAATTTTTTATGTTGTTAAGAGTGATAGAGAAGTTATAACTTTTAAAATGACTAGCCATTCAATTTCGAGAAACTTATCAATCCAAAAAAAAATGTTGTCAGATTTTTTAATGGAAATGGAGCTATCTTTAGAAAATGCCGCTCACTACAAGAAAATTTTTCAATGGCTAGACAATCAAATATAGAAAATTAATTTTCTACTTGCAGACTCGATATATACTCATTAATCCCTTCCTCTAATAAGTAAAATTCTCTATTAAACCCAATCCCCTTCAACTTCTCCATTTTGGCTTCAGTAAAATATTGATATTTATCCCGAATATCTGCGGGTGTGTCGACAAACTCAATTACTTCAGGTTTGTCCAAGGCTTTAAAGACTGCTTTAGTCAAGTCGAGAAATGTACGCGCTCTTCCAGAACCAAGGTTGTAGATGCCGGAGTTCTTTCGATGATTCATCAAAAACATGCAGACTTCGGCTACATCTTTCACATAAACGAAGTCACGCATTTGTTCTCCATCTTTATATTCGGGGTTGTGCGACTTAAATAATTTCATCTTACCCGTTTTGGTAATTTGGTTGTAAGCATGCCAGATCACGGAAGCCATCCTGCCTTTGTGATATTCATTGGGTCCATACACGTTAAAGAATTTTAACCCAGCCCAAAAGAATGGTTTTTCATTTTGAGCGAGTGCCCACACATCAAAATCTTGCTTTGATTGTCCGTAAGGATTGAGGGGCCTTAGCTGAGAAATTTTCGCTTCGTCATCATCATACCCATTTTCGCCTAATCCATACGTAGCCGCGGAGGAAGCAAACACCAACGGAATTTGATACTTGCAACAACGGATCCAAATGTCTTTTGTATACTGGGTATTTAGTTTGTTGAGTAACGCTGCGTCAAATTCAGTGGTATCGGTACGGGCACCAATATGAAAGATAAATTCAACTGTTTCATTATTTGTATCCAGCCACGCAAGAAAATGATCCCGATCAATCTTTTCTTTTATCTTTAGTCCTACTAGATTTTTGTTCTTCTCCTCATTGTCAAATTTATCGACTGCAATAATAGCGTTGAAATTGTCTTGATTGAGTCGATTGATAAGGTAACTTCCAATAAAACCTGCAGCTCCGGTAACAATGATCATAGCAATTAAATTTTTACCGCAATTTACATTAAATCTCCCTTGTGTGAAGGGAGAATGTACTATTGTATATTTGCATGCTAGTTTATAAAAATGGTTTACGTAAGCAGAAAAGAGCATTTTAACTCAGCCCATAAGCTTTACAATCCTACCTGGAGCAAGGAAAAGAATGTGGAGATATTTGGACCTTGTGCCAACGAAAACTGGCATGGTCATAATTTTGAACTAATTGTTACTGTAAAGGGATTACCCGATCCTGAAACCGGATTTGTTATTGATCTTAAAAAATTGAGTATACTGATTCGCCTTGAAGTAATCGATAAATTGGATCATAAAAACCTGAATCTCGATGTTGATTTTATGAATAATAAATTGGCAAGCTGCGAAACTTTGGTGATTGAAATTTGGAGAATATTAGCACCTAAAATTACGTCTATAAGCAAGTATGGCGTTATGCATTCTATCAGGTTGTATGAAACGCCTCGTAATTATGTTGAGTATTTTGGTGAATAAAATCCACGCTCGGTGAGATACTATATTGTTGCAGGCGAACGCTCAGGAGATTTGCATGGCAGCAATCTTGTTAAAGCAATTCGTAAACGTGATTCGCAAGCAATCTTTCAAGGCTTTGGTGGCGATCTTATGGAAGTTTCCGGTGTAAAACTTTCGGTGCATTATCGTGACATGGCTTTTATGGGCTTTATTTCCCTGGCCACTAGTTTGTTTAAAATTTTCAAATACATAAAGTTTTGTAAAAATGATATTCTGGAGTTTAAACCGGATGCCATAATACTGATCGACTATGGTGGGTTTAACCTAAAGATTGCGCAGTTTGCAAAAGCTCAAGGCCTTAAAGTGCTCTATTATATTCCACCCAAAGTTTGGGCCTGGTATCAAAGTCGCGCCTGGAAGTTAAAAGCGTGTGTTGATAAAATGTTTGTGATACTTCCCTTTGAGAAGGACTTTTTTAAAAAGTATGATTTTGCTGTAGATTATGTGGGCAATCCTGTATTGGATGCCATCAAAGAATTTCAAGCCACACCTGGGTTTATTCAAAAGCACGGCCTTGATCCTAATGGTAAAATAGTCGCGCTGCTTCCGGGTAGCAGAAAAATTGAGCTGAATAAAATTGTTCCGCTTATGGCGCAGATAGCTGATTCGAATAAAGATGTTCAGTTTGTAGTTGCTGCTGTAAAGACGTTACCTGCAGCTTTATATAAAGCTCTAAAAGAAAAAACCAACGTAAAATTTGTTGAAGAAGAGACGTATGATTTGTTAAGCATGGCGCATGCAGCGATTGTAACTTCAGGAACGGCAACCTTAGAGACAGGCATTTTTAAGGTTCCGCAAGTAGTAGTTTACAAAACCAATTACCTTGAATACTCTATCGCTAATTTTTTGGTTCAGGTAGAATTTATTTCATTGGTTAATCTTATTGCGGGAAAAGAAGTAATAAGGGAAATGATACAGGCTAAGGCTTCTCCTGAACTAGTAGACGCTGAGTTAAAGAGATTGCTTCATGATACTGATTATGTTTCGGGGATGAAACACGAATACGAGAATGTTTATAAGACTCTAGATACAGGATCTGCCTCTGAAAATACAGCACAACTAATCACAGAATATTTGCAATCTAAATAGGGAAGCAGAAGTTACGCTACCTTTAACTTACTGTAATGCGATTTGTTGAATTTTTCTTCCGCGTAAGCGCGATTGATCACCAGGCGATCCGTTGTTTTGTCTGAAGGTAATTCGAACATTGCATCGTTAACAATAGCCTCGCAGATCGACCGCAAACCACGGGCGCCTAATTTAAAGTCAACCGCTTTTTCAACAATAAAATCAAGTGCGCCATCTTTAAACTCAATGGTTATTTCTTCCATTTCAAAAAGCCGCTTGTATTGTTTGATCAATGCATTTTTGGGCTCTGTTAATATTTTGCGAAGCGCATCGTGATCCAATGGATTTAGGAAAGAGACTACAGGCAAGCGCCCAATTAATTCTGGTATTAGACCAAACGTTTTTAAATCTTGTGCAGAAACAAATTGAAGCAAATTGTCTTTATCAAATTCCGCAGGGCTTAAGCTGTTTGCAGAAGCTGTAAATCCTAACGGTTGCGTATTCAATCGCTTTCCAATCAGGCGCGATATTCCTTCAAAAGCACCTCCGCAGATAAATAAAATATTTTCTGTATTAACCGTAATCATTTTTTGATCAGGGTGCTTACGTCCGCCTTGTGGGGGCACGTTTACAGATGTTCCTTCCAAAAGTTTTAACAAGGCTTGCTGTACACCTTCACCACTTACATCGCGTGTAATAGAAGGATTATCAGACTTGCGGGCAATTTTATCGATTTCGTCAATATAGACGATTCCACGTTCAGCAGCTTCAGTATTATAATCGGCAGCTTGCAATAAACGGGTTAAAATACTTTCAACATCTTCGCCAACATAACCTGCCTCGGTAAGCACGGTAGCATCGGCTATACAAAATGGTACTTGAAGAATTTTGGCTAATGTCTTGGCTAAATATGTCTTACCTGTTCCGGTTTCGCCTACCATAATGATATTGGATTTTTCAATCGTAATATCATTCTCGATTTTGCGCTGCATCAGCCTTTTATAGTGATTGTAAACGGCAACAGACATAACGCGCTTGGCTTCGTCTTGTCCAATCACATACTCATCTAAAAATTTCTTGATCTCACGCGGTTTTACCAACTTGAAATTCGGTAGTGTTCCGGCTTCGACTTTATTTTTCTTCTCTTCCTGTAAAATCTGGCTAGCCTGAGTTACGCATTTGTCGCAGATATGCGCATGAATACCCGAGATCATCAGATCAACATCTTTTTTGTTTCTACCACAGAATGAGCAAGTAACTTCAGCCATAATGAATTAGTCGATTGTCAATGTATCGATATGCCGATGATTTGATTAATACAGACTTACAAATGTATTGATTAATTGGCACATTGGCCTATCGATCCATTGGCTATTTAGCGTCAATTATTTCTTATTTCTCTCCAATACTTCGTCAATTAGGCCATACTCTTTCGCCTCTTTTGCGCGCATCCAATAGTCTCGATCAGAATCTTTGTCAATTTTTTCGAATGTCTGTCCACTGTGATTAGCCAAAATAGTGTACAAATCCTGACGGAGTTCAAGTGTCTGCTTTAAGGAAATTTCCATATCTCGTGAAGTTCCTTGCATTCCTGCCGATGGCTGGTGAATCATAATGCGCGAGTGGGGAAGTGCCGACCTCTTTTTATTTGCACCTGCTGCCAACAACACAGCCCCCATGGAAGCCGCCATACCTGTACAAATTGTGGCAACGTCTGGGTTTACATATTGCATTGTATCGTAGATACCCAAGCCAGCATACACTGAGCCACCCGGACTATTCACATACATAATAATATCTTTTTTCGGATCAGAAGATTCTAAGAAAAGAAGTTGGGCTGTGATTACGTTAGCAACATAATCATCCACTGCAGTGCCGAAAAAGATAATCCGATCGGCCATCAGCCTTGAGAATACGTCAATAACGGTTGCCCGCATTTGACGCTCTTCCACAACGTTGGGTGTCATACCAGTAACGGTGTGCGTCATTTCGTTCATGTACTTGGCATAGCTGTCTAGAGAATTGCCGCTCATGCCTAAGTGATTGACGGCATATTTTCTGAATTCGTTTGATTGTGACATAGATATAATAGTTTACAGTTCTTAATTAAGTCGTTTTTGGAACTCCTTTATTGTTTTCTTGTCAATGTTACTAAGAAAAAGTCAATAAAAAAGCCCCATCAAAAAACAGGGCTCCCTTACTAAACCAGTTTGGTTTAATTATAGTTCTTACCTAGTGGCGATGCCCCTCAGCTATTTTTTTGAACTCGTCCAGCGTTACTTTCTTCTCATCGATGGTAATTGAATCTTTAATCACCTTCATGATTTTTTCTTCACGCAGTTGGTTATAGATCTTCATGAAGTTCTCGCCCTTACCATCCTGCCCCGATAGGAAGTTGTTGGCAATGTCATTCAATTTATCACCAAGCTGAGCAGCAATGGCGGCACCACCAAATTGCTCCACAATTTGCTGCTTTGCCTTTTCGCGCACTTCGTCACCTTCAACTTTTATTTCTTTTTCTTCAGCTATTTTATTTTTAATCAAATCCCATTTAAGAGAATCCTTATACGCATTAAATTCTTTTTCAAGGATGTCGTCAGTCACCTGTCCGTTACTGCTGTTTTTCAGCCAGTTTTTAAGAAACGTTTCAGGCATGCTGATTTTTGTGTTATCAACATAGTAATGTTGAATCTCATGGCTTAATAAATGATCGCTTTCGCGATTGTAATTTTCGCCAATGGTTGATTTTACTTTTTCTAAAAACTCGGTTTCATCTTTCACTACATCTTTGCCAAATACTTTGTCAAAAAACTCCTGATTAACAGTGGCAGGTTCTGTTTGGCTAATAGTAGTTACTTTAAAAGAGTAAGTACCCTTGGCTTGTTTTGCTTCTTCTTCGGAGATATTCAAAGCCTGACCAATAGCCGCAGCATCAACAAATGTTTTTTCAATATCGAATTCAACAACGTCCTCCTTCTTAAGACCTATAAATTTTTTCTGTTCCTTTTTGGAAACTTTTTCAATGGCGATGTAAGAACTCTTTTTATCCTCCTGACCAACGAGTGAAATCTCACCAAACAAATTATTACCAGCTTCACTTACTTCAGGGTAAGTAACATTACCGAATCTGTTTTTTAAATCCGTTAACGTTTCGTCAATCACGGTTTGATCAACTTCAATAGGGTGCGATTTTACTTTTGCTTTCTTAGAAAGATCAACCGAAAAATCTTCTACCAATCCAATTTGAAATTCAAATTCAAAATCTTTTTGCGAATCCCAATCAATGGTGTAAGCCTTTTCTTGATTTGGCATCGGATCACCCAAAATGCGAAGTTTTTGATCACGGATATAGTCTGAAACAGAATGAGAAACCAAGTGGTTTACTTCTTCAACCAAAATGGACTTACCGTACATTTTTTTGATTACGCCAGAAGGAACTTTGCCCTGACGAAATCCCTTTATGTTTGCCTTACGGGCAAAGTCTTTTACCTTTTCTTCCACTTTGGGTTGATAATCACTTTCGGTTAGTATAACTTTAATCAAACCGTCAGTTGCACTTTGTTTGTCTAATGTGATATTCAAGGCTATTGTGTTTTAAGGTTTTACGTTCTTTTTACACGCTTGCAGCGGTAAGAATTAATGAACCCTCCTGTCGGTAATTTTCATCACCGGCCGGAGGGTTCAAAGTTTTTGTGCGGATGAAGGGACTCGAACCCCCACGCCTTGCGGCACCAGATCCTAAGTCTGGCGCGGCTGCCAATTACGCCACATCCGCATAAACAGCCCCTTGAATTAAAAAATCGGCCTTTTTTGTCAAAGGGAGTGCAAATTTAGGGATTATTCGTTATGATTAAAGGCAAGTTATAAAAATCGGTTTTTAAAATTTTCAGGTACGTGGTAATTGACGAAGTTGTAGAGAAAAAGGAGATAATTGGGCGCTACCGCAGGTTGTTGCGTCAGGCAAAGCCCGTACTTAAGGAAGGCGATGCTAAATTGATAAAACGGGCCTTTACCATGGCCATGGAGGCGCACAAGGACATGCGCAGAAAGTCAGGCGAGCCGTACATTTTCCATCCTCTGTCTGTAGCCGAAATTTGTGTTCAGGAAATTGGCCTGGGTACTACGTCCATAATTGCTGCTCTATTGCACGATGTGGTTGAGGACACCGATATTCAATTAAAGGATATTGAACGCCTTTTCGGGAAAAAAACTACCAAAATTGTAGATGGCTTAACTAAGATTAAGGGTGCTTTTGAGTACGGCTCATCTGCGCAAGCTGAGAACTTTCGTAAAATGCTCTTTACCCTTTCGGAGGATGTAAGAGTAATTCTTATAAAATTGGCTGATCGATTGCATAACATGCGCACGCTGGAAAGCATGCCGCGCAACAAGCAACTTCGGGTTTCCTCCGAAACAATTTATTTATATGCTCCACTGGCTCATCGCTTAGGGCTTAACGCAATAAAAACGGAACTGGAGGATTTATATTTACGATTCACCGATCAACCGGTTTATCAGGAGATTTCAGATAAGATTGACGAGAGTCGAGCCTCAAGAAATAAATTCATCAAGCAGTTTGTTCAGCCGCTGAAAGAGGAGTTGGACAAATTGAATATCGAATATGAAATTAAGAGCCGGCCTAAGTCAATATTTTCTATCTATAGCAAAATGCGAAAGCAGAACATTCCTTTCGAGGAGGTTTTTGACTTGTTTGCGGTTAGATTAATATTAGAAACCCCAATTGAACAGGAAAAATCTTTTTGCTGGCAGGTATATTCAATTGTTACGGATTACTACACGCCAAATCCAGATCGGCTTCGCGATTGGATTAGCACGCCAAAGGGAAATGGATACGAATCGCTGCACACAACCGTAATGGCTAAAAATGGCCAGTGGGTTGAGGTTCAGATTCGCACGAAGCGAATGGATGAAATTGCTGAAAAAGGATATGCCGCGCATTGGAAATACAAAGACAGTGTATCCAGTCATGAATCGAATCTTGAAAAATGGCTGGTTAAAGTTCGCGATTTACTGGAAAAGCAGGACTTATCAGCTCTTGAATTTGTTGACGACTTTCGTGGAAATCTATTTAATGAAGAGGTTTTTGTATTTACACCTAAAGGTGAATTAAAGACATTACCCATCGGTGCTACAGCCCTTGATTTTGCATTTGACATACATACAGATATTGGTGCAAAATGCATTGGCGCAAAGGTGAATCAAAAACTGGTTCCAATAAATCACTTGTTGAAAAATGGAGATCAGATTGAAATACTGACCTCATCCAAACAAAAACCAAATGAGGATTGGTTACGATTTGTAATAAGCCCTAAGGCCAAATCAAAAATTAAAGAGCTCTTAAAGGAGAATAAACGATTCCTGGTTGATGAAGGTAAAGAGGTGCTCACAAGAAAGCTCAAGCAATTAAAAATTGATGGAAACAGCCGGGTGTTTGAGCAGATGCGTGCCTATTTTAATGTGCCCTCGCAGTTTGAACTACACTTCCGGATTGGAAAGGGTTTGATAACAGCAAATGACTTAAAACGATTTAAAGACTTCAAGCCACCTTCGCCACTTAAAAATAAACCTCATTCAGAATCTCAAGATGTAAAAGCAATTGAACGGGAAATCAACAAAACAAAGGGTCGGCTTGAAGACACACTGTTGATTGGTGAAGATATGGATGTAGTGGAGTATAAACTCGCTAAATGCTGTACGCCAATACCTGGCGATGAAGTTTTTGGTTTCGTAACGGTTAATGAAGGAATTAAAATTCATCGCACAACCTGCCCCAATGCAACAGAATTATTGGCCAACCATGGCAACAGAGTTATCAAAGCAAAATGGACGTCACAGCATGAGGTAGCTTTCCTTACGGGATTAAAAGTTATTGGCACCGATCGGGTTGGTTTGATAAACGATGTTTCAAAAGTTATTTCTGAAGAGTTGAAAGTAAATATGAGCTCGCTTTCATTTAAAACGGACCAAGGTATTTTTAGCGGGGAAATCATGCTTTACGTTAATGATACCCGGCATTTAGAGACATTGATTAACAAACTTGAAAAAGTAGAGGGAGTTGTAAAAGTTTCGAGATTTGATTCACGAAGCAACTAGGTTTGAGGTACAATGAATTGTAGTTTATTTAAGGTATTTGCTGAGTTATTCTCTCGTTTGGAAAGGGAGAGAGGGTGAGGCTTAAATTCTATTATTCTTGTTCAACCCTTAATCGAAATACTATATTTGCCATCTATTTCCAATCATGGTATTGAATCAGAAAGTTTTTGACGAGGTAAAACAAATCTTTACAGCTTATTTGGAAAATAAGGAGCTAAGGAAGACGCCTGAACGTTATGCAATTCTGGAGGAAATATATTCATTGGGCGGTCATTTTGATGTTGAGTCACTTTACATTAACATGAAGAACAAAAACTATCATGTAAGTCGTGCAACAGTTTACAATACCCTTGATTTATTGGTTGAGTGCGATTTGGTAAGCAAGCATCAATTCGGCAAAAACCTGGCACAATACGAAAAGTCCTACGGTTATAAGCAGCATGACCATTTGATTTGCACAGAATGCCATAAGGTAACGGAATTTTGTGATCCACGAATTCAAACCATTCAAAGCACGGTAGGAGAATTATTACATTTTAATGTCATGCATCATTCCTTAATTTTGTATGCATCGTGCACTAAAAAGAATTGTGAAAATAGAAAGTCATGAAATGACCCTTCAGGGTTAAAAAATTAATTTTAACACATGAATTTTGCACAAGAAATAAAAGGCAACTCATTGATATTAAGAATATCAGGAGATTTAATTGGAGAAGATAATGGAACACAATTGATTTCAGCGGTGAATGATTCACTCAGTCATCAGGTAGGAGTGTGCATCATCGATATCTCAGAGCTGCGCTATATTAATAGCAGTGGCATTGGTGTTCTTATCACAATACTAACTAAGTTTAGGAATAAGGGTGGCGAAGTATACCTAATGAATCCATCCGAAAGTGTTAATAAATTATTGGTAATAACTAAGTTGAACGCCATTTTTCAGATTATCAAATCGGAAGAGGAAGTGAGTCAGAAAAAATAACGTTGCAATCTTTGCTCTCGATAACTATCGGGATCACGCGAAATAAATAATTTTAGATGAAAGTAGATGTTCTGTTAGGTCTTCAGTGGGGCGATGAGGGCAAGGGTAAGATTGTTGATGTGTTAGCGCCCAAGTATGATGTGGTAGCGCGGTTTCAGGGCGGTCCCAATGCAGGGCACACACTTGAGTTTGATGGAATTAAGCACGTTTTGCATCAAATACCTTCTGGTATTTTTAGGGAAAAGACACGGAACATCATTGGTAATGGAGTAGTATTAGATCCCATCGTTTTCAAAATTGAAATTGAAAAATTGGCTAAGTATAATCTTAACGTTAAAGCCAATCTATTCATTTCAAAAAAAGCTACCCTCATTGTCCCTACGCATCGCTTGCTCGATCAGGCGTATGAGAAAGCAAAAGGCGATGAAAAAATTGGTTCAACATTAAAAGGCATTGGCCCTTCTTATCAGGATAAAATTGGTCGTCAGGGCTTGCGCGTAGGTGATGTGCTATCAAAAAATTTCGAAGCAAAGTTTAAAAAGCTTACAGATATTCATTTTGAGATTTTAAAAAACCATGCGATTGAATTTGATTGGAATGAATTGCAGACTCAATTTTTCGAGGCCATTTCATTTTTGAAGGAGTTTAATCTGATTGACAGCGAATATTTTATTAATGACGAATTAAAAAAGAACTCAACAGTACTTGCCGAAGGCGCTCAAGGTTCTCTTCTTGATATTGATTTTGGAAGCTACCCATTTGTCACAAGTTCTAACACAGTAACAGCGGGTGCGTGCACAGGGTTGGGAATCGCCCCCAGTCGTATCGGAGAAGTATATGGAATTTTTAAAGCCTATAGCACGCGGGTTGGTAGTGGACCATTTCCTACCGAACTAATGGATGATGAAGGTGAAAGAATGAGAAAAGAAGGAAATGAATTTGGTTCCACCACAGGAAGACCTCGTAGATGTGGCTGGATTGATCTTCCTTCATTAAAGTACTCTATTATGATTAATGGCGTTACTCAGTTGTTAATGATGAAAGCAGATGTGTTGAATACTTTTCCTGTAATAAAGATTTGTACTCATTATAAGCTCAGCGATGGCACGATTACTGAGATAATGCCTTACGAAATTGTAAATGAGAAAATTATTCCTGTTTATACAGAACTCCCAGGTTGGAATACGGCTATTTTAGGAACGTCAGAGTCGGATGTTCCAGCTAACTTGTTGACTTACATCAATTTCCTAGAAAAGGCTCTTTGTGTTCCAATTTCTTTGATTTCCGTTGGCCCCGATCGCTCTCAAACAATCCTTAGGTCAAACGGCAAGGTTTAAAAATATTTTTCAGCCTAGCTTGCATAAAGCGATGGTTAGTCCTACATTTGCACTCCCAAAACGAATATGGGACTCTGAGCGGTTGGTTTGGAGAAGATACATGGAGAGTAATCCACACTGAATTTAAACAAGCATTTTTCGCTTGGTATAATTCACACGTTCTTTGAATGAATGGAGATTGATAGCGGACCCAGTGGTACTCGATGGAGGGTGCCATTGAGTTGATTCTTTAAGAGGCTTTTGATTGTGAAATTGAAAGAGAAAATGAAAAATTAATGAGGACCGAGGATTAAATGACATAGGCCGAGGGTTTGAGATTTCGAAAGGAGTCTGAACTACGAGGCTGGTTCAGGGGAAA
>JAJNPV010000019.1 GCA_021155195.1 Ohtaekwangia sp. | reverse complement strand
AGTAGTCGAACACGTGAATTGAGAAAGTCTCAAGAAATAATTCCAGATTGTATATATCAAATTCTCTCAAAATAAAATATTATAAGATTATAAAAGAGCGGGAAAAATAATTATGAATAACTTCATATATATTGTATTTTTTGCCATAAATCGACAACCTCCCATAATCTTATAATTATAGAAATAATATTGTTTAAATAGAAGCTTGAGATTGTCATAAATAAAACTAAGTATTCAACAATATTCGCGATTCGATTATTTTCTAAGACCCATTCCAAGCACAAACTTGGCATGCAAGATCCTCCCCAAAGACTTGGTCATTATATCGGCAAGCATCTCTGTGGTAGAGAGATATTCAACTTTGATGAGATTATTCTTTACATATTCACGAATGGCATGGTATCGGACATCAATATGCTTTGACCTATTTGAGTGGATTGGATTCTCGGCTAATTTGATGGCAGATTGATTATCTTCATAAATTGTTGTTGGCAAAAGTTTGGTCGTTGGAAAAATTTCTCTTTGAAGTTTTCTGATCCATAGGGCTTCTTTGGCTGATTCGGCTAAGGCAATGTACTCAGCTTCCATTGAGGATTGAGCAATGATTTCTTGTTTTGTTGAACGCCAAGTAACAGCAGCACCAGCTTGAACAAAAACGTATCCTCCGACAGACTTTCTATCGGTTTCTTCTGCATAGCTTGAATCTGAATAACCAATTAGGGCAGTTTGATTGTTGTAGTGAAGAGACAAGTCACTTGAGCCTTTGAGGTATCTGAGCACTCGTTTGGCATTGATCCAATCGGCAGTTGTGGGAGCAGTCATTGCTCTGGCAAGATATCCAACGGCATATGAGATGTCTGGTCTCGTGGCATTTGCTAAATAGATGAGACATCCAATTAGTTGTTGATAGAGGTTGATATCATCAAAAGGTTGATGATTATTATTCGCTGCTTGATTATCTGAGTTTTCTTTGATATTATTATGATGGTGATTGAAGTTGTTATGATAATTTCGATCTTGAGGTTTATCTGGCAATGGTGTTGGTTGAGGAGTTGAATCTTGCATATAAAACTTTTCAAGACATTTGTTGATGTAGGCTTTTTGAGAGATTGAAATATTATTATTTTGTTGAATGACTTTAATTCCCAAAGCGAAAGACAAAAGACCAAGGTCATGCATGTTGAATTTGCTCATGAGTTGATTCTTAACTTCTTTAACTTCTTCATCTTGACCAAGTACAAAACAATCGTCCACAAAAAGACCAATTATAGCAAGTGGCTCGTCGTTGTTGTTGTTGCAATTGTATTTGATAAAAATACAAGGATCGGCTTGACTTTGCACAAAATTCATTGAAAAAATGGTTGTGGTGAACTTTTCATTCCAGACTCGGCTTGCTTGTTTCAGCCCATAAATAGATTTGTTGAGTTTGAGCACATGACTTCGACGATCTTCTTTGATTGCATCAAAACCTTCAGGTATTTCCATATAGATTTCTTCGGCAAGATCTCCATTGAGAAAAGCGGTTTGAACATCCAAATGATATATTGAAAACTTCTTTAGCACGGCAGTTGACAAAAGGAAGCGAAAAGATGACAATCTCAAAGCTGGGCTGAAAGTATCAAAGAAATCGACACCTTTGATCTGAGTGTAACCTTTGGCAACTAATCTTGTTTTAAATCTTGCAATTCGTCCTTGATCATCGGTCTTTATCTTGAAAACATATCTTGATTGAATGGCTTTCTTGGTTGAAGGGCGAGGCACGACTTGAAAGGTTTCTAAATTGATTAAGCAGTCTTGTTCTTCTTTGATGGATTTCTTCCATTCTTCTGATTGGCTTGATTTGATAGCTTCTTGATAGGTTTCTGGCGTCGGAATTTCGTCCAAGGTCTTTATGGCAAAAATTTGTTCAACTGAAAGTTTGTTTTGATCATGATTGAAAGCATATTTGCTTCGAGTTCGTTGACTAATTGACTTGCTTGCTTCTTGGTGATTCGAATTGATGGCTGGATTATTATTAATTTGATTATGATTTTGTTGAATAGGATTATCAAAAATATCGAAATCTTCATCGGATTCTTCATTAAAATTATCACTATCATTATCATGATGATTATCGTTGTGATTTAAAATATTATGATTATTTATTATATTATCATTGACGTGATTTTCGATGTTGTTATAATTATATAATTGTTGTTGAAAAACCTCTTCTTGAGAATCATGAGCAATGAATGGGCCTCCGTTAATCCAATCATCATCGCCTACTAAGAATTGTTGCAAGTTGTCGTCGTTGATGTTGTTGTTGAACTTGAAAACTTCTTCTGAATAAGATTTGATATCTCGAGTGAGCACTAAATTCTGGCTTTCTTCATCCCAAATCTTGTATGAGTGGTTTTCTTCATGGAATCCAACAAATATCCCTTGAAAGGCTTTCTGATCTAATTTCTTGATATGAGGATCATGATTGTGATACATTACTGGCGAGCCAAAAGGCAAACAGTGTTTGACGGACGGCTGACCTCCCAAAAGCAATTCATGGCGCGTTTTGTCTTGACCCGGCTTTGTTGTGCGGTTTCGAATATAAGCAGCGTAAAGTATGGCAAGTCCCCAAAATTTGAGAGGTATTCGACGTTTCAGAAGCATTGTGAGGGCAGAATTGATGAGAATTTTTCCAAGGCGTTCAGATTTTCCTTGTCGTTGAGGAGTATTGGCAGGCGACTTGGCATGTAATATTCCTTTTTGCTGCAGGAATTCTTGAAAATCTGCACCAATGTATTCGCCTCCTCCATCAGTTACTAAAGTTTTGAGTGAACTTGGGCCATGGTTGTTGATTCGAGCTCGCACGATCTTGAATAAATTGAAAGCTTCGGATTTCTTCTTGGCTAGATGCACAAAATTATATCCTGATTTCTCGTCTAAGAAATGGATAATATATCGGCTTCCTCCAATTGATGGTGGCGAAATTGGTCCACAAATATCTGAATAAATCACTTCACCGGCTAAATTGGCTCTCTCTGGCATGAATTTGGCAAATTTCTTTCGATTCATCTTGGCAGCATCACATATGGCACATCTGATTTCTTGATCGGCGTTGGTAACTTGAAAATCTTGAGTGGATTCGACTAATTTCATTATTGCCTTCTTATTGATATGGCCTAAACAATCGTGCCAATCTTGAAGCGATCTTGTTATTAAAATTTGTTCAGTTAAATTATTATTTATAGTATTTGAATTATCTTCGATTTTATTAATGTTGTTGACTGAGTTGCCATTAATTACTAAATTCATTTCGTCAATTGTTGAAGTTATTGGCTCGAGATGAGGGCTAATAGCATAGAGTCCTGACTCATCGATTTGACCTTGAAGAATTGATTGACCATTGAGCGAGACTTGACCTTTGAAAACTTGACATTTGTTTTGATTGAAGATTACATGATGATCATCTGAGATTGAGGTGATTGATTTGACTGACAAAAGATTCTTGGTGATATCAGGAATGATGAGAGTGTTTTGAAAATGAACTTGTCCTGCATCGGTGTTGAATATGGCTGTGCCAATGCTTGTTGCACGAGTGACTTCACCTGAGGCTGTACAGACGGCACGATTAGAAGCGATGAGATCTTTCGTTGAATTGGTTGAATTTGTGACATGATTCGTGCATCCTGAGTCTAAGTACCATTTCTTGATAGTTTGTCGTTTATAATCTACGTTTGAGAGCGAGAGAAGTTGAACAATATTTCCTGAATCTTTTGGTTGAATGTCTTGAGTTGAAGGTTGATTCTCTTTGTAAGAAATGTGGCATCCTGCGCATCGCAAGTGTCGTATCGGTTGATTCTTATCTAAAAGTTTGTTGCAATCTAAACATTTCTTGTTTGTGGAGCCAATTCTTTCTGTTGAAGTTTGTTGAGATTTCTTGAATCTGTTGATGTTCTTGTTAGCTAAGACAAAAGCTTCATCTGAATTTGTAGATGACTTTGTCTTGTCACTCATCATTTTATTCGCTTGTTGTCTCGAATCTTCTATTGAAAAAATGGTTATTAACTCTTCGATGTTGAATTTGTTGGTTTCTAGGTGAAAAACTTTCTGTTGAATAGCATCATATTGAGCTGGCAAAGAGGCAATGACTTTGAAGCATATAATTTCGGCAAAAGTTGGTTCTCGACCTAAATTCTCAACCATATCATGAGCTACTTGTTGCACTCTTGATGTAAAAGCTACTAGTTCGTCGTTGGGTTGAAAGGAATCTTTGAAGAAACGATTCATGAGGCTCATCATGGTTCCAGCTTCTTGTTGGTTACATTCTTTCTTCAATTTTGCCCAAGCTTTCTTAACTGATTTGGCTTTGTCTAAGGATTGGTGAAATCTAATATCTGTTGACTGTTTGAGATAAGATGTGATTCTTGACTCATTTGTCATCCATAAGCGTTGATGAGTTGCTTCTAGTTGAATTCTGGTATCGGCGATCTTCATTAAATCAAAAATTTCTTTCTGCTTCATTGCTTCAGTAAATTCATTGTCGACGCCTCTAGCTTGTACCATTGATAATAGTTTGATAACTTGAATTTCGAAGCTTGTTGGAGCGTATACAATCGCGAAATAATCTTTGAAAGAATCATAAAGTAAATGATGCGACCACGTCTTGATGTGAAGGAATATTTTGAATTTAGGAGCCCAAGCAGGATAGTTGGCTCCAATGAGGAGTGGCAATTTGACTGTTGCTGCAGTTGAATCATTGTTGGTTGAATCCATTGAACGGATTGATTTGACAAGTCTGATTGTTGAAGTTTGATGAAATGATTTTGAGGTTGATCAAGAACGCGTCAAAAATCTAATCGAGGAAAAGGAGCTAATTGAAGAGTTCTGAGAGAATGAACTGTCTTCAAATGAAAGCAAGTCTTTGGATGACTTTCGTCTGAGTTCCAAAGTAGCGTGGGGCTTATAACTTGTTGTTTTGTAGCAAAGTAGATTCCTATTTGATTTGAGTATAAACTGAAGTTAACAAAGAACTTCGATAAAGGCAAATGAAATAGAGACTACTTTGTTCAGAATAACGAGAAAGTTTATTATTTGAGAACTTACCTATTTGATTTGAGTATAAACTGAAGTTAACAAAGAACTTCGATAAAGGCAAATGAAATAGACTATAGAATTAATAAATGATCGAGGAACTTTCGAATGAGAGACATACGACTACTTTGTTCAGAATAACGAGAAAGTAGTCGAACACGTGAATTGAGAAAGTCTCAAGAAATAATTCCAGATTGTATATATCAAATTCTCTCAAAATAAAATATTATAAGATTATAAAAGAGCGGGAAAAATAATTATGAATAACTTCATATATATTGTATTTTT
>JAJNPV010000012.1 GCA_021155195.1 Ohtaekwangia sp. | reverse complement strand
TCGATTCTATCGACCGGGATACCCAAGGGTATGAGATTCCTATTTTGGCTTCTCATTTTCAGCCCATCCCGGGCAAGGCCGCCGAATCCACCAAATTGCTCCTCGTTGCTCTTCGTGAGTTGTATGGTGATTTGGCAAGGATTCATCGAGTCATCTCCATGATGGAAGACCTCGGCGGCACGAACCAATTTACTGTTTCACTTCGCATGGCGACTCTGGCGATGAACCACACGGTTGCCCATCTTGATTATGCCACGCGGAGTGCAGGAATGAAAAGCAGGATCTGTGCACCTATAGTCTTCTTCGACCGTCCTGGAGTGAAAATCAAAATTTTCGGATTATAATAGATTGTCCAGATCTATATATTGTCGTGTTGTGGATCTTTATTTAGACGCAATACAAAGGCAGAAAATCTGAGTTTTGCGAAGCTCCTCCAGTTGACCACTTGGATTTTGGAAATTTTGGCAGGAAAATAAGGGCTCACATTCCGATGTACTAAAAATGGATCCCAAAGAAGGTACAACGACGTTGGAGGCCCAAACTAGTGGTGCCGCCCAGGTTGTCCCGCCAGCTCCAGTAGATCCTTTACAAACGAACTTCCCAATTGCTGCTCTTGAAAAAAGGTTGGATGTAATTAAGCATCTCTCAGCTTCATGCTCTGCCAAGCAACTGCAGCAGAAAGAGGATAAGAATATTTGGCGCGTAATTTTTGAATCTAAGAACGGCGGCTCGCCACAATTTTCCGGAACGGAAATGTTCAAAAAGGAGGGTCATAGCGTGATGAAAGTGCTGAAAATTTCAAGTCTCTCGGATCAGAAGGAGAGAGACAGATGCTTTGAGTTCTCTCTCCCCAAAATACGCTCTCTTGACCGTAAAGAGCGAAAATTTCCTGTTCAGATCACCAAAAATGGAAAGACGCACGACTACAATGCTCTTATTGTTCCAAAAACCTTTTATCGAATCGTTCTAACTGGCCCGGGCATCAACTCCAAGTCCCCTATGATTACTCTCCTTCAAAAAGATGCTTGGATCACTAGTACCTCAGCCCCAACCGCAGAGGACCTGAAAAAGGAGACGAAAATCAGTATGACTTGCATTTTTCCAACGAACAAACCAGGCGTACCTCCACAATTACTCCTCAACTCCTTTGCCACCCCTGAGATGTCGAAAGCTGGTATTTATGCTCGTTGGACTGTGCCTAACATCTGTACAAACTGCGGAAACGCCGGGCATTCTGAGGACAAATGCGCTTTTGAGCAAAACTCTGAGGAAGCCGCCTGGATGCGCAAGCAAACCTCTGAACATGCTAAATACCATCAAAAGCAACTCACTTTCATTGAGAAAAGAGCCGCGTATCGAGTTTCAAAGGCACTTTCCCCTGTGTCCCCCTCCAACTTACCCCCGTCCCCAACTCCCGCTCCTGGCCCCCAATTCGCCCCTCACTCAAGCAGGAACTCCCACTTGAGTCCTCAATCTGATCTCCAAAAGAACAGCTCCCAGAAAGCTGTTACAGATCAAAAACTCAATTCAACTTCAAAATCAACCCCCTCTCCCGTCCCTCCACCCAGTTCCACATCAAATTCCTCTCCCGCTACCTCTCAGAAGTCCCCTGCTGAGACTACGGAGAAGAATCCAATGGAAAATAGCTCCGACAACCCAAAATCGACCCCCACTCAAGGGCCAACTTCCCAAGGCCACTCGTCCCAGGGCGCCAAGCAAAAATCCAGCGATGCAGACACAAGTGGAGTTGCAGTTGGAAAGAATTTATTGAAAACAACTCAAAATAACTCAAATCAACATACCTCCAGCTCCCCCTCCTCGATCCCCTCACCCGTCCCTCACTCCAACTCCTCCCCCAACCCTCCAACATCATCAGGAGGGCCACCTGGGGATAGAAACTTGTGAGTTCCCCACTGGGAGACGGCCCAAGAGATTTTTTCTCGATCTCTCAGGCCAATCACCTTGATTCTCGCCTTCTGGACTTGATTCTTCTTTCCTTAACATGAGAATCGTACTCTGGAACGTGAGAGGGTTAGTGAGTGATAAAGAGAAGTGGAAGATTGTGATTAGATATCTAAAATCGGTGGCCGACGTGATTTTTCTAACGGAAACCCACTGCGGTCCCGCCACGGTTAGCAAATACGAAAATGAGCTCAAATATCAAGGGATTCAATCATTATGGACCACATACCAGAGTCCCACAGGCGAAAACAGCAGAGGAGTCGCTGTATTGAGTTTGTCAGCTGGAATCGTGCTTGAGAACCATGAGATTGATCCAGAGGGTCGTTGGATTGATTTTTCGATCAAATACAACGATCTACAACTCAGATCCATCCTGCTATACGCGCCCTGTTCCGGTTTGGAGTCCCGGAGAGTTTTCTTTGAGGAAATCTCTCAGAGAACCCAACGATTAGAGCTAATAGATCAATATGACATTATGGCAGGTGATTTCAATAATGTACTCTCTCCAGAGGACTCGCAAGGTTTTAACGGACCTGGAATGCATTTTGCAAGCGTTCTACAGGAAATTCTCAACGATTCCTCGCTCCAAGATGCTTGGCTACTGAAGGATTGGGCAGGAAATCGTGAGGAAACTCGAAATAAGCGCCCTAGCTCGTGGTTCACGTACAAAACTCTCAATTCGAACCCTCCCAAGTGGCGTAGACTGGATAGGATATATATATCGAAAGAACACATCTGGAATATCAAGCACATGTCAGTTTTACCGTGTCCAACGCGCGAGTACAACGAAATGGACCAACCAGGCGGTGCGAGGCAGAAAAGTTGGAACTGGGACCATTCCCCGGTGCTCTGCACCTTAGATCCATCCGCCAATACCACCCCAAAGGGTCCTGGGTACCGTAGGATGAATCCAACGATGTTTACTCGGAATGATGTGCGAGAGGATTTGAAAAACATTCTCCTAACCGCCAAACAGCTCGAATTGAAATGGCATGAATTCAAGGACATACTATTTGAGTACTTGCATGAAATGCAGGTGATGAACAAGTGGTTAGACCGCGTGGACATTGCGTGGAACAAACTTTTGTTGGTGCGAGATTCGGAGGGTATCAGCGATGAGACCCTCAAAATTTACACCAATAGATGGCTCAACGCCTTGGAAAAGGATGCCGAAATGAAAAAAGCCCTCGGAGACCGGAGAAGGGACCTTTTTCTCGAGCTCCCCAGCCGTTATCTCTCGAAAATTTTGAAGTCCCGCGCGGCCGATCGAACGGTCAAGGAAATCAAGGATAAACAAGGCCAAATACATACAGACACTGCTGGAATACTCAAATCCTTCCAAGAATACTACACGGAGCTCTACGCCGAGAAGCCAATTATCAAGGCTTCTCTCCATCGACTCCTCACTGCTTGGCCTGCCGAGCCCGCAGCCATGCAAGACATTCCCAACCTATTCACCAAGGAGGAGTTAGTGAAATTGATCAAGGATTCAGATGGATTTAAATCGCCTGGACTCGACGGCGCACCTTACGGCCTCTACCAGCTTGAACCTGACCTTTTTGCCGACTTCTTAATACAACAATACAACGATGTGTGGAGTGGATATATGGCTCCGCCCCAAGGATGGAGCCGGTCGATCATCACGACTCTGTTCAAAGGGGGGTCGCTACCCTTGGATCAAATCTCATCACGCCGTCCCATCTCGCTTCTAGACACTGACTACAAGCTGTTTGGTAAGCTAGTAGCAACCAGGATGCAGGCGGCGCTGAACCGGATTATCCTGCCCTCACAGAACGGTTTTGTCAAAGGACGCTCCATCTTTTCCAACATCCTCGCCCTCAACGAAGCTATCGCTCAAATTTTGCGAGATGACTTTGATTTCCCTCAGCTTTTACTGGTTGATTGCGAAAAAGCTTTTGATCGTGTCTCGCATCAGGCCATCAAAATCGTTCTTGAGCACATTGGCTTTCCGGCGCTTCAAGCCGATATTTTACTCGCCATTCTCAATAATTCTGTTGCCCAAGTGATGGTGAATGGTTTTCTCACTCAAGATATACCGCTCCATTCGGGTGTCCGCCAAGGCTGCCCCATGTCGCCCCTCCTTTTTATCCTCGTGATTGAGTGTTTAAATCGTGCTGTATACCACGACACCGATGCTCTTGGCATTGTGATTGCGCCAGGAGTTGATGTCCGTGGTCTGTTCTTTGCAGACGACATTGCATTTATGGCCAGATCCTGGAAATCTCACCAACAACAGATACAACTACTTACATTATATGAAGAGGGCACAGCGGCCAAGGTGAATAAGCGCAAGAGCGCTTTGTTCAGTTTTCGTGGTTTGCCCCCCAACTCCCTGTCGGACTTCTCGCCGGGCAAGAACGATGGAGAGAGGTATCTTGGTATCTTATTTGGTCTTCAAGGTATCATTCCCCAGCTTCCCACCCTGGTAGAATCAATTGTGCAGTCGATGGACCATTGGAAGTCCTTCCCCCTCTCCGAAAGAGGCCGTGCGGTTGTTCTTAACTGTTATCTGTTGCCCCGTTTGTTTTATGTATCCAGAGTAGAGGATATCTCAAGCGCGACCCTCGCCAGACTCAACCGAGCGATGCGAGCCTTCATTTGGAAGCGAAATTCTAACACGGCTCACTTCACCATGTCCCTGAAACGTATGGAGAGATCACTAGAGTGTGGTGGTATTGGTTTGACGTCCGTGTCAATGAGAATCAAGGCTCAGAGGATCTGGCTGGTCAATCAAGCTCAGACGAGCGAATCTTGGTGGGCTGTCGCTTGGAGGCACCAACTAAACACTATCGCTTTACCACATCATCATTGGTCATCACAGCATCTTGCTGAAATGTCCCGCTCACTCCCTGCAGGTTCCCTGATCAGATCAAGTTGCTCTGCACTATCTAACACTGAGATGCTCGAACAAATCGACTCAGATGCCTCACTGCGTGATATATATCATCTAATATCACCTCGCAATCACATGACACTGACGGCAACTCAGCGTCAACGCGCGGAGGACCCTGACCTTCAAATCAACTACAAGCAAGCGTTCAATAAGATTTGGAAAACGCCTGCAACACGCAGAATTCAATCTACATTCTGGAAAATGCTTTCTAATGCCCTTCCAAGGGCCCCCCACGGCAAACAAGCCTGTCCCCACTGTGGTGACCCCGAAACTACCTACCATATCTTTTGGGACTGTACAGAAGCTCTACTCGTCTATGTTCACACTAGTTCTATCTGGTCAAAATGGACTGGCGACAGAATTCACTTGTTTTCCCCCATGGACATCTTCAATATGGGCGCCCCCACTCAGGATGTCTCTTCCGTTGAATTAGTATTTCGTATGGCAGTGAATCATTTAATTTGGCGTCGTCGATGCCAAGCCCTACATTTAGAACCCCCTCTCCACGAGCACGCTTACGAGAGTTTTTTGAAAATTGAACTCGAGCGAGCTGTCAATATGGCTTCAACAAAAATCTATGACATTCAACTTTTCCTTGATGAATGGCTATATTTAGACTTATTTGATTTAATTAATGGTGTAAGCCACCTTAGAGCAGACTTGTAAATAAATTCCTTTAAAAAAAAAAAAGTCAACTTTTTTGCCTCCACAAACCGTGGGCCAAACCCAAGTTTTTCCCATCTTGCCGTTTTTGCCGTTGAGGCAAAAAATGAGGAGTAAGGGCAAAATTCATTTTTTAAGCGTACTTCCATTGAAAATAGATGTATTATGCGTTAAAACATCATGTTGCCCCACGGGTAACTTTTTTGCCTCAACGGCAAGTTGGCGGTAAGCGATTTTTTTTTATTTTTGTTTTTGATTTTGAAGGAATTTATTTACAAGTCTGCTCTAAGGTGGCTAACACCATTAATTAATTCAAATAAGTCTAAATATAGCCATTCGTCAAAAATTGTTGAATGTCATAGATTTTTGTTGAAGCCATACTGACTGCTCGCTCGAGTTCAATTTTCAAAAAGTTCTTATAAGAGAGGGGGGTCTAAATGTAAGACTTGGCATTGACGACGCCAAATTAACAAAATCAAGCTCGTTGCCCGTAAGGCAACTGTTTTGCAGCAACGTCAGGGGAAACAGAAGGAGGAGACTGAACTTTTTGACAAAATATGGTTTCAAACATAGTTAACACCGGCTTTGACCAATAATGTCAGAGTTGCGCATTCAAAGGCTTGGATCAGACATTTTGTCGATTTTCTCTTGTGAAGGGCAAAGTTTTGGAAACTTTTAGCGATTGCA
>JAJNPV010000044.1 GCA_021155195.1 Ohtaekwangia sp. | reverse complement strand
AATGATGCTTTTGTTTCTCCATTTAGAGCATGGCTCACAACGTTCGTGTATGTGACGTTTGGCAACCTGCTCCGTCACTGTCCTTTAGCATTGCAATGTAGTTTACTGATAACTTCCAAAGTCGTAAATTTTTGAGGAAAACTTAAGGTAACGAAAGCAGAGGTGAACTATGTCACTGTCAAGGTTTCGGGCCTATACGTGGAACTAGTCCTCTGCTTTCTTTTAATTGAACGAAGTACCATTTAGAATACTAGGTTTTTAGACCTATTAAAGGGCTTAGTCTAGTTCAATTATGTTACCGTTAAACTCTTAACGAATATGGTCAGAAAAAAACAATCAATCAACTGGTATATCGGTGTTGATATTTCCAGTGAAACCTTGGATGTGAGTGTTCTCACACCAGGTAAAGAGAAGCAAATCGCTCATAGACGCTTTTCAAACGACATCTCCGGATGTAAGGAGATCCTTTCGTGGCTTAAATCTTCAAAAGTGAGAGCCTCTCAATGCTGGTTTTGCATGGAACATACCGGTATCTATGGTTTGGAAGTGAGTTGCTTCCTGGAGAAAAAGAAAATCGCTTATACCATGTATTCTCCACTTCACATTAAACGGATGATGGGCGTGGTTCGAGGTAAGAACGATAAGGCCGATTCAAAAATGATCGCCCAATTCGCTTACCTATATCGCGATCGACTCCAGGTAACTAAAATGGCCTGTAAAACCCTCATTTCCCTTCGAGTTTTGCTCAATCATCGAAACTCCCTGGTGGGCAGAAGATCCTCTCTGAAAAGAGAAATTCATCATCTAAGCCGTACCCGGTTGGTCACCGATGTGAACTTTGTTAATCGAAGTATTGAGCGGGAATTGGATTGGTTGGAAAGCGAGATTGAACGAACCGAGAATGAGATGCTGGAATTCATCAGTCAGGATGAAGGAGTGAAAAGTAACTATGATTTGATCAACAGTATTCCTGGTATCGGCCTGGTCGTTGCGTCCGCTTTTCTCATTCAAACTCGCAACTTCACAGGATTTGATTCAGGACGTCAGCTGGCTTGTTACACAGGCTCTGCTCCCTTTGAATATCAATCCGGCAGCAGCATTCGTGGTAAAACCAAAACCCATCCCATTGCTAACCGGCACTTGAAAGCCCTGCTAACTAACAGTGCCTATTCCGCATTGCGCTATGACCCGGAAATAAAGCACTACTACGATCGCAAAACCGCTGAAGGAAAAGCACCCATGAGTGTCATTAACGCAATTCGATGCAAACAAATCTATAGGATGTTCTCCGTGGTTAAGCGAGGTACACCATTCATTAAAACAGTTCAAGGGTGAACCTCAAAAATTTACGACTTTGGCGCTTGGATTCTTCTTAGAATTCCGCGTGGGCAAACGTTGAACTAAGATAACACTTATAGCTTACACGTCACCCCACCATTGCGCAAACATTTTGTTGGCAACAGTTGGGCTTAATACTTAATCGTCAACCGTTCCCAATTTTTCTCTGTCAGCTAATCTGAAGTCGGTCATTTATCAACGGTCAAATGAATCTATTGTTATTTGTATTTTCAAGTCGACCGTTAATGTCAGTCTATTCTAAATCTTACTTTAAAATGTCAAACAAGATTTTATAAAATT
>JAJNPV010000010.1 GCA_021155195.1 Ohtaekwangia sp. | reverse complement strand
AAGTTTTTCTGCGGTAGTAATTATTTTTTTCTACACCTCTACTTTTGCTTTAACAATCACTACTCCCAGAGTGATCCGAAAATCTGAAGAATAGAGTAGGAGAAATTAAATTATTATTAAAATGAAAAAAGTATTTTTAATGGGTTACCTTACATTCGCATTAATAAGTGGTGTAAAGGGGCAAACTCAGGTTGTTAATCTTACAACTGGAACAGGTGCTGTTGGAAACAATGATCCTATCTGGACAACAGTAACAATGCCAAATTTGGTTACAGTAGCGCCTATCGTTTCCAACGGAACAATGTGCGCAAATGTCGGAGGTGCCGTTACAGGAACTTACCCCAATAATATCTGCGGAGACTGGATCTCACCTCACACGATCGCTGCAGCAGGAGCTACATTTGGAATGATTCCTTCCAATACAGGGCAGGTAGGAAATTATGTTTATACCATGACTTATAATAGTTCTTATAACTGCCCGGTGGCAAGCGCAACGATCAATTTAAGTAATGCAGGAGCTGACAACAATCTTGTATCCATTTCAGTAAATGGAAACGCCTACGCAATTGGTGTCCCTTTTAATCCACTTTCTCCTGTTGGTCCAATTAATGTCAATCCCGCTAATTTAATTAATGGTATGAATACGATTACTGTCGTAGTGAATAATACGAGTACATACTCGGCTTTATTTATGTGCGGAAATCTGACTATAAACTATGGAGGGACTCCCACTCCGGTTATTACATCTGCCTCTTCTTTTTGTCAAGGGGATGCATTGACTTTCGATGGTTCTTCTAGTAGTGGGCTAATTCAGAATCATTTTTGGGAAATTGCATCATGTGACGCTCAAGGTAATTATACGGGTCAAGTGTGGAACAGTTGGTTTGCTGGAACTCCTGGGTCTATCACTTTCGGACATTTTATTGGTTTCATTCCTGTTTGTGGAAAGTACTATAGAATTAAATTAGCTGTAAGTAATAATTGTATTGACTGGGTAGAAACCACAACTATTATCTTTATTGAATGTCCACCGAAAGTTATTACAGAAACACCGGAACCGGTCTGCGAGGGAACGTCTGTCACCTTGAGTGTTTCAGGTGATGCAGATGATTATGAATGGTTACCTGATAATATTCATAATACTTCGATAGTAGTTACTCCATCTACCACAACTACATATACTGTGATAGGAACAGGAGCTAACGGTTGTACAGCTGCAGTTCCGGTAACCATAACTGTTCTCCCTCTTAATCTTGATATTGATCTCTCGACAGGTCTGGATAACACCGGAACACTAATACTTCCAGGAAATGATGACGACACTTGGAAAGTAAGAGGTATTCCCGGAACAATCTATACATCGTCCCATGCGGCACTCGCTAATGCAAAAGTAGTGTCTCCGTTAACAAGCACTTGGGTATCAAGTTCAAATGAGAACTGGATTACGGTGCCTGCAGCAGCAGCATCTAACGGCAACCCGCAGGAAGTTCCTGAAACACATACTGACTATAGCCCATACGAAGATAACTTCTATTGGTTTGAGAGCGAGTTCACACTTCCATCAAACTCATACACGAATCTGCGAATTGAGGCAAGTGAATCTGCTGTAGACAATGGTATCGTACTTTTTTTGAATAGCCAAATTTTGACAGGGAATTCAAATAATTCCATTTATTCGCTTTCAACCTCAAATCCAGCCAATTTCAATACATTGCATTATCCAGGAACAATCGCAATAAATCAGTCACTCTATCAAACAGGACAAAATACTCTCTTGGCTATGTTATTGAATAACGGAGGTTCCGATGGAATTTCCTATTTAGGACTTCTGTTAAATGCCCATGTAATGGGAGAGTGTGTTTCGGATGGTAAAAAAGTCATCATTCCTGAAGATGTCTTGCAAAACGAACGCATCGATGCAACAACTTATCTATACCCAAACCCATCGGCAGGTAATTTTACTATCAGTTGTGAAGGCGAGATTATTTCATCAATAATAGTAAAAAATGCAATTGGAAAAATTGTAAAAACATTAAAAAATGTAAATACATCCAACGTAAATATCTTACTCGAAAATGAAAACAAAGGTTTTTATTTTGTAGAGATCATTTTTGTAGGACAATCAAAACCAGTCTACAAAAAAATGATTCTGGAATAAAAGGAATCTATTATTGAATATAAGCCCCGAAGCAAAAATGTTTCGGGGCTTTTTTATTTTGTGAAAAAAAGTTTTTCTGCGGTAGTAATTATTTTTTTCTACACCTCTACTTTTGCTTTAACAATCACTACTCCCAGAGTGATCCGAAAATCTGAAGAATAGAGTAGGAGAAA
>JAJNPV010000003.1 GCA_021155195.1 Ohtaekwangia sp. | reverse complement strand
AGAGACGACTCGGAGACATTGTTGCAGGAACAATTTTGACTGAAGTTCCTCCAACAGACCCAGAACTAATATTAACCGACATAAAAGAGTCTACGTTTGACGGACAGACTAAATTGACACTATTGATTTCAGTAGTTAGTGTAGCGACATTCAATATTTTGTTTGACCCAAGAATAAAATTGTGGTAAGGCCAAGCAGCTGCCAACACTGTGCATAATCAATGGCGGGGTTCGGTGTAAATTTGTAGCTTTAGTTTTCAAACAACGTTCTGTGTCGTGGGACAAGTCGCGGCAGGTCGGTCTTAGCATTCCGCTACGCTCCATTGCTAAGCCCTCCTAAACCCGCCACTGCTTATGCACTCACGTTGGCAGCAAGCCCGCGGGACAGACAAATAAATGACGGTGAAAAAAGTAATAATAATAGGGACGATAATTTTCGCTGGACTGATTGCCATGTTTTACACTTATGTAATTCGGGACAATCAAAGACTGTATGAGACGGTAAAGACGGACTTTGCCGACAAACATCCGGACTACGAATTCATCGACTGTGGAGTTGGAGAAGGAGACTTGGTTGTAGCTTACGTTCATGTGAGATATAAAAAACCAGGGGACGACAAAATTCAAGAGGAAGTTTGGCAGTATTGGGACACCGACAGCGTTTGGTTGCATCGGGACAGATATTTAGAGTTGACGAAGAACAAAAGAGATTGAGGAATGCGGGCCAGCTGCCAACAAAAAGTTTATGCAATTGCGGGGTGTAGTGTTAAATTGAAGTTTATGTTTCAAATGCAGTTCGGTCACGGGGGACAATTTCGCAGCAGGTCGGGTTTAACATTCCGCTGCGCTCCATTTTTAAACCCTCCTAGTCCCGCAACTGCATAAACTCAAACGTTGGCGGCAAGCTTTCTTGGACAAAGTAGATCATGACGACAATTTTATCAAAACAGATTGGACAACTGACTCAAGACGAAACTTTCCCCGATTGGTGGAGAAGTTCGGAGATTGGAATTCCATTTTTTAACAACAAACTGTTGACTATCATTTTTACGGACTGCGAGCCAGACGCGGACGTAAAATTCATTGAAGAGGCGGACAATGCACTTTCAAATTTTCTGATGCTTGACAAACAGGAAAGAATAAAATTATCTGACTTAGTTTTCAAGAACTATGCTGACTTCTTAGAAGTCATGGATGACGACTACAAATTAGAGATTAACAAAAATGAAGACATCTGGGACTTTGTACATCCAATTGAAATATACGTTACTCGCAGACCCTACAATGACATGGATATGTATGTTCAAATACATTGTAATTGTGACTGGGAGGAAGAACATGGACTTCAATTAGTTTTTAGACAAGGGCGACAGATTACAAGAGTGAGTGACATTGATGGACACTTGACAGAAGCGGACGCTTACGACAAACCCGACAGTGAGGACGAATTATTATCAAAATTCAGGTAGGTGAAAGAAAGCCAGCCGCCAACAAAATGTATAGTAAATGGCCCTGAAACGGAGGACTTTTTTTTTATTTTTGCTCAGGGCCACTTCCTATACATAAACGTTGTGCACCATGCTTTTGGACAAAATGGATTTCAATAAAATAGAACGACAGACCAAAGAAGTTTTAACTGGACAACGAGAAGAGTTGACTCGCATTGACACGAACGACTTTACAAATCAGCAGTTTGACAGGTTAGTGATTCGGAATTCAGTTTCATTATTTATTTTCTATCTAGCCCTTGGACTAATAATTACTGTGTTCCTATTAATTCCAAGACAAGGGGACATGAATTTAATTGACATGTTTAAATCAAATTGGCTTTGGGCGACAGTAATTGCAGTTATTCCCATCGCAACTTTTTATTTTGGAATTCGCGGACTATCCGACAGGACACCAAAATTAATTGTCGACACAGAAGGAATTAAAACAAAGGACTGGTCGGCAACGTGGACTGACATTATTGAGACCAAATTTAAATTTCTGAGTGGCAAAACGACTTACTTGATAATAAAGACTCGGACGACTGAAAAAAGTATTGACATAGGGACAAGCAATATTGGACCTCGTTTTCTGGGACATCATATTGAACTATTAAAAAAGAGAGGGACATAAAAGCACGGTGCACAACAATGTGCATAATCAATGGCGGGGTTCAGTGTAAATTTGTAGTTTTAGTTTTCAAACAACGTTCGGTATCGAGGGACAGTGACGTGTAGGTCGGGCTTGACATTTCGCTGCGCTCCATTTTCAAGCCCTCCTATTCCCGCCACTGCTTATGCACTCACGTTGGCAGCAACTTGGCCTCGGACAATGACGACTAACTAATAAATATGGGACTACTGAGATTTTTAATGTTTAACGGACTCGTCAAATTATACTTAAACAGTGACCATTGGTTCTTACGACTAAACAAAAGAGCGACATC
>JAJNPV010000052.1 GCA_021155195.1 Ohtaekwangia sp. | reverse complement strand
ACTATAAAAAGAATTGAACCCATTAGGCCAACTTGAACTAGTGGGTGCTGTTTGTCCTGTAGGGTAGCCTCCGGTTGAAGTAGCTGTGGCAGTACTAATGGTGGTCATTGTAAATTGCGAAGCACCTGTATCGCCATCACCAGCTACAAAGGAACCCTGCGTTACATAAACCATCTCTACCGCGTAAACCTGTATTTCAGCATCAAACGTATCACCAAGACTATTGGCTCCATAATTCCAACGCACCTGCATTCCAGTAAGGGAAAAAGTCCCACTTCCACCAGCATTGCGATATACAAATACTCCAAGAACCGGATTAGTTGTTGCATTAAAAGCTGTTCCTGGGGTAAGCAAACCTGGATCAATGGAGCTACCAGAAGCCGGTATATGACCTGTATCATTCAACCATGCATGCTGCCACGCGCCAGAACCAATTCTAAATTTTACAAATACCCAGGCTGCATCCCAATTAGAAGAACCCGTTGTCGTTCTCCAACTATTTTCCCAAGACAAATCAAATTGCACCTGTATAAAGTCACTAGTTATATTCTTGCCAGTGGTTGTAACATTACTCACTCGTATATTATTTGCATTTACACTCAAATAGAAACTCATTACAGAGAATAGGAGAATTATTTTCATGTTAATCTGTATGCGATAAGTTAATTTGGTTTTATTGGACCCGGCAGATCATCCTCCACCACAACAACAGGACCTTCTCCACCACCACCTGAAATAGCAGCGATTACACCACCTGCTACTAGAAATGGCAGAACTTTAACAAGGAGTGGTACTTTGGGCTTTACTCTAAAATTTTGGCTCACTGCAGGTTCTCCCGGCCTGGCTTCTGAATAAATTTTAATTTGATAGTCACTTCCCGTTTTTTGCTTTTTAGGCATTTGCCATGTGAATGATTGTTTGTTTTGTTCACCCGATGCAATCCTATCCTTTAACACATCATTCTTAAACAATTCGATATTCAGTTTGTCGCTGGGATAGGCCCCTTCCCAATGCAATACGATTGACTGACCTCGTTTGAAAGAGCTTTTTTGAAGGGATTTCAATATCAGTTTGGGAGCAGCAACGACTGAAGCTGTCATTTTGAAAATGATCTCGCCATCAAAATCCCCAGGCAATGTATTCTTCACATCCCATACAACCCTATTAGACTTACCTACAATAACTGCTTGCCCAATATCTCCGGACACCAAAGAAAGTGGACGACCAAAATTATCATGAGAACTGAAAAGAGTGACTTTAAACTTTTGATTTGGATCACTAAAACCCAAATCGTATGTAATAATTACATTTTTACCATCAAATGAAGCTCTTACATTTTCGATAGTTTGAGCAACGGCAGTGCCAGCGCAACATATCAGAAAAATAAAAGCAGGAGAAAATCTGCTTAAAGCCATGAGCCAACAATAAATATTTTATCAAAATAGGGATTTAACTGAAACAAACAATTTTCCTAAGCCAAAATATTTTTTAGGGTGATGATTTATTTTGCTTAAAAAAACGTGATAACCTCAGGTTTTGCTTGAGAGTCGGCTCAATGCTGGTCTCTTAAAGGTACGACCAAAGGGCAATTTTTTTCCATTCAACTCAATTCCCTCATTAGAAATGGTTTTAACCCATGTACTATTGACGATGAAGGAGCGATGGATGCGCACAAAAGGTGGACTCGGCAACTTCACCTCCAGTGTAGAAATATTCTCTCGGGTAATCAGGCTGGAATCCTTTAAGTGAATTTTCACATAATCATCCAGGCTTTCTATGTAGACTATCTCCTGCTCTTCAAGCTTATGTATTTTACGATCCGCACGAATATGAATAGATCGAGAGCTACATTGTTCAATTGTAGTAACAGCATGATCTACTTTACTATCAAAAAATTTATTTACGGCCTTCATCATTCGTTCAAATGAAATTGGTTTGAGTAAATAATCAATGACATTCAAATCAAATGCTTCGGGGGCAAAATCACGGTAAGCGGTGGTGAGAATAATAGCTGGAGGATTTTTTAATGTGCTTGCAAACTGAAACCCAGTCATTTCAGGCATTTGAATATCGAGAAAAATGAGATCAACAGACTTCGTCCGAATCAGACTAATTGCTTCCATAGCATTGCCACATTCAGCTACAAATTCCAGTCCATCAATTTTTGATGCGTGCGATAAAATCAATTTTCTGGCAAGCGGTTCATCATCAATTATCAAGTACTTGAATTTCATGGGCAACTTAAGGTAACGGAAAATTCATTGGCCTTTGAGTTCTCAATATTCAATTCATAGTTCTCATGGTACAAATGATTCAATTGGTTTCTCAAATTTTCAAGACCAATTCCTTTACCAGGATTTGCATCGATACTACTGTTACTAATTTCAATAAATAGGCCTTTTTCTGAATCCTCCACAACTAAATTAATCCACGCGTTTCTGGCAACAGGCATCACTCCATGTTTAAATGCATTTTCAATTAATGTGATTAATATCATGGGGCCAATCGTACGTTCTGTTAGATTGTCAGAAAATTTAGTTGATACCTTAACCCGATCTTCATAACGCAATGATTCAAGCGCAATGTAATTTTTAACTTGTTTCAATTCCTTTTCGAGGGGAACAAACATTGACTTACTGGAATTCATCACATAGTCGAGCATTTCACTTAATTGTAAAATAGCCTGTGGCGCTTTCTCAGATTTTTCTGTACTGAGATAGTATAAATTATTCAACGTATTAAATAAGAAGTGCGGGTTTAATTGAATCTTTAAAAATCGTAACTCCGCCTCCACCTTCTCCAGCATTAACTTTTGATAATCTTCCCTGGAGGTTCGCCAATGATTTAGAAACTTAATAGCCACACCGAGAAAGACAACCATCAATAAAGAAGTGAGAAGAAAAAAGATATCGATTGAAGCCGGACTCATGTCTTTTATATTCACTTCTGCCATTATTATAAAGGTGAGCATCGCAATCATCATCTCCAGAAAGATGGATCCGATTAAGGTGTAGATAAAGTATAACAGAAAAAAACCGTAGCGTTCCTTCATCAGGTAACGAGGCACTAAATAATAATTTAGCAAATACGTTGTTCCGATCGTAACGGGCATTAACAACCCCACAAAGAAGAACGTTTGCAGGTAGTTGCTATTTCTACGTCCAAAGAAAACCACATAAAAAGCAAGTATCAGCAACCAAAAAAAGAAATGAATCACCCAACGCTGTCGCGAAAAAAGATAGTCCAGAAAAAATTCAATGCGCTTCATTCAATGCATAATTATGAAAAAACTATCATTCTGAATTCAGAAACAGCTAAAGAAGATTTTGAATGTGCCTTTTCGACTTAAGTGAACGCCTTTTCGACATAACCCATAAAAATTAGTTGTATCCCTATAAAGAATGCTCTTTGGTCACAAAAAATATTCAGACTGATAGCAGTTCCTTAAACTTGCTCAAACAATATCTAAAACTAAACTTTACAATTATGCTAGCAACCTCATTTTCAGATTTACACATTGAAGGAGGAAGAATATTTATGTATCCACTTTCAATCATGGCTCTACTTAATATTCTTATTATTGCATTCATTATCTTTTCATTGGTAAAAAAGAATGTCATCAATCCCAAGTGGCTTGAATCCATTAAGCAAATTGGCGGACTTGCTGCAGCCTGGGGAACATGGTCAACCATCTATGGGCTATTTAATATTTTTAAAGCAATTGAATCGTCAGACGAGAGTTTTCCAATACAGGTGATTGCGGGTGGTTTGCAAACGGCTCTTATAACTATTATTTATGGAGTATTGATCTTTTGTATATCAATGCTTGCATACATTGCTCTTAAATTAACAGCAAGTAATAAACACACTTAGCCAACCCGATGAAATTTAAGTTACATTGGCCTGAAGGGATTAGGCATCTGATCGCATTAGCAATAAGTTGGTTAATTTTTTCCTTGTTGATCGGATTGTTTCAGTATTTTAAAATACTCGAATCATCAATTGATCAATTACAATCTCTTGCAATTGTAGAGGGATTGAAAATTTCAGGCATTACATTCTTTATTGGAGTGATTGTGATCAGTTCTGTGCCTGCTATCCTTTCATTCAATAAAAAAAGGGAGCCATAAGCTCCCTTTTCAATTCTATTTACAAATTAGATTATCCTATCGCTATGCGTTTGAACTCCGCTACAGTTAATCCTTTAGTAACGCTATCCAAATATTGAGCAACTGTTTTCGAGTTGTCCTTCACGAAAGGTTGAGGCAACAACGTGTTGTCCTTGAAAAACTTGTTCAATTTTCCTTGAGCAATTTTATCAACCATGTTAGCAGGTTTGCCTTCTGCAATAATCTGCGCTTTGGCAATCTCTAATTCTTTTTCAATGATCGTTTTATCAACATCATTTTCATTTACTGCTACCGGGCTCATCGCTGCGATTTGCATCCCCACATCTTTGCCGGCTTCTGTAACATCTTTTCCGTTAACTCCTTTCAGAGAAACCAACACACCTAATTTACTTCCCGCATGGATGTAGGGAACTACTGCTTCGCCAGTCATGTGAATGAATGAACTGATCTCCAGCTTCTCACCGATTTTACCAACCAATTCAGTGATGCGCTCAGCTATCGTTAAGTTTTCAACTTTCTCAGTCAATAGCGCTTCGGTAGTGGCAGGCTTCTTTGTAAAAGCTGTATCGGCAATCAACTCGCCTAATTTTTGAAACTCATCATTCTTAGCTACGAAGTCAGTCTCACAGTTTAATGCGATCAACACGGCTTCTTTGTTATCAGCTGAAGTTCTTACAAACACAGAACCTTCTTTGGTATCTCTGTCGGAACGGCTTGCTGAAACTTTCTGTCCTTTCTTTCTTAATATCTCAATCGCTTTTTCGAAATCGCCTTCGGCTTCAGTAAGCGCTTTTTTACAATCCATCATACCGGCACCAGTCATGGTGCGCAGCTTGTTTACATCTTGTGCGGTAATTGCTGACATAACTATTTACAATTTTAGATTTATGATTTTATACTTTCAGTTTGACTTAAAAAAACAAACATCGGCTTGGAGGCCGATGTTTAAAACTTTTTATCGGCCACGCGAGACGCGTGGTCCATTGACAATTAATTTTCTACAGTCTCGTCAACTTTGCGTTTCTCGTCCTCTTCTTTCTTCTGTCCTGCTTCTTCTTTATCCTTCTTACGCTCCATCAAAGCCTCTTCAATCGCATGACCAACGTGACCAGCAATTAATGAGATTGACTTGAATGCATCATCATTCGCAGGAATAGGGAAATCGATATTCGTAGGATCTGAGTTAGTGTCTACCATAGCAAACACCGGAATATTCAATTTCATCGCCTCAGCTACCGCAATGTGCTCACGCTTTACGTCAATCACAAAAAGTGCTGCTGGCAAACGGTTAAGATCCGTAATACCGCCCAACAATTTTTCAAGCTTTGCTTTCTCGCGGGTAATCATCAAGCGTTCGCGTTTTGCAAGGTTGTTGAAAGCTTCATCCTTCATCAACTTATCAATCTGCGCAAGCTTTTTCAATGACTTACGGATTGTAGCAAAGTTGGTAAGCATACCACCCAACCAACGTTCTGTAACAAACGGCATATTTAAGCGGGTAGCTTCTGCGTTAATAATGTCTTTTGCTTGTTTCTTAGTAGCAACAAACATGATTTTACGACCTGAACGAACAATGTTCTTAAGTGCAAAAGTTGCTTCCTCAAGACACTTCATTGTTTTGTTAAGATCGATGATGTGGATGCCGTTGTTCTCCATGAAAATGTACTCGGCCATTTTCGGATTCCACTTGCGGGTAAGGTGCCCAAAGTGAACACCTGCATCCATTAAACTCTCGGTTGTTATTTTTTCTGCCATGCTGTTTCTATTAACGCTTGCTGAACTGGAATTTCTTTCTCGCCTTTGCACGTCCTGGCTTCTTTCTTTCCACCATGCGCGAATCGCGTGTTAATAAACCTTCCTTCTTTAATGGAGGACGGTGTTCTGTATTGATTGTAACCAACGCACGTGCAATTCCTAAACGGATTGCTTCAGCCTGGCCTTTATTTCCACCACCTTCTACATTAACGGTTACATCATATTGGCCATCAGCCTTTACGATAGTAAGCGCTTGCTTAACAGTTGTGCGAAGAATTTCTGACGGGAAATAGTCATTAAGTTCTCTTTCATTTACGATAATCAGACCATTGCCTGGCTTTACATACACTCTGGCAATTGAAGTCTTTCTTCTTCCGATAGTATTAATAATCTCCATGTATTAGAACTTTAATTCTTTTGGTTGTTGTGCTGTGTGCGGATGCTCAGTACCTGCGTACACATGCAAGCTTCTAAAAACTTCACGACCCATGCTATTTTTTGGAAGCATACCACGCACTGAGTGCTCAACTAACCGTTGTGGATGTTTTCCTGTTCCGATCATTTTCGGAGTTAATTCGCGCTGACCACCAGGATACCCTGAATACGTGAAATAAACTCGGTTAGTCCACTTTTTACCGGTCATTTTAATTTTGTCGGCATTAATAACAATCACATGATCGCCAGTATCCACATTTGGAGTATAGCTTGGCTTGTGCTTTCCGCGCAATACCCGTGCTATCTGGCTGGCCACACGACCTAATACCTGATCTTTTGCGTCAACCAATACCCAACTCTTTTCTACCGTTGTTTTATTGGCATTGACTGTTTTATAGCTGTTATGATCCACTTTTTTAGCTTTTAAAAACTTTTTAAATACACTTACCCCCTCAAAAAGGGACACAAAAGTAGAATCAAGAAACTGAATATGCAAGCATGACCCCACATTTAGACAGATAATTCCACCTGTAAGAACCCGCAATTATCGCTTATTTTCAGATAGTTGCCTGATAAGAGCCTGAAAATCTTTTGGGTAGGGTGCTTCTGCTGTCATTTTGCTACCATCGATTAAATTAAATTCAAGCGAAAAAGCGTGTAGTGCCATTCTTTTAATCAAAGGCTCCTCCTCAGTCAGTTTCTTTAAATTAAATCCCCTTTTTACGGATGAGACATAAAAAGGCTTTCCCCCATACATCTCATCCCCCGTTATTGGAGCCTTAAGTTGTGCTAAATGAACGCGAATTTGGTGCATACGCCCAGTTACAGGTTTACATTCTATTAGTGTGTGATTTTTAAAAGATTGGTAGGTTGTAAAATGAGTTTGGGCGTCCTTTCCGGATCTTGAGATTTTTGCTGTGCCGTCATTTTGTTTGAGAATGGGGGCATCCACCAACTCATCTTTGAAATTATGGATCCCATCCGCGACAGCGTGATAAATTTTTGAAACAGTTCGGTTTTCGAACTGCATACTTAAATGGCGATAAGCCTCAGGATTACGTGCTATCGCCAAAACCCCGGAAGTTTCTTTATCCAATCGGTGACACACCTGAGCATCAGGCTCATACTCTCTGGCTAGTGAAAGAATATTCTGGCTGTCGTTTCGATCCTCGAGGGTTGAAATAAACGGTGGTTTATTGATCAGGATAAAATCATCATCCTGAAATAGGATGGCATCTTCAAATTTGAACTTTGGCATTTTCACTCTGGCAAAATTACTATGCCTCGTTCAATTCTGGGCTATCCGATTTCGATCGTTGGAGTTTAAAACTAAATACAGAGCCTTTACCCAGCGAACTCTGAACTTCGGCTTTGCTGCTATGCCCTTCTAAAATGTGCTTTACAATGGCGAGACCAAGGCCTGTCCCACCCTTCTCGCGGCTCCTGCTTTTATCAATCCGGTAGAAGCGCTCAAAAATTCTTGTGAGGTGTTGCGGTTCAATACCGTCACCGGTATCAGAAATAAACGTTGTAACGTTTTTTTTACCTACATCAAACGTAATTGTTACTTCGCCCTGATTTGTATAGTTAATGGCGTTAGATACAAGATTAGTTATTACCTGGGTAATGCGTTGCCAGTCTGCATACACACTTATCTTCTGATGATGATCTGTAAGCAACTTTAATTTGAGGCCCTTCTTTTCAGCTTTGTCTTCAAACTGTTCAATTACCTCAAGGCATAATTTGTTCAGATCGATGTGTTCAAAACGCATCTTAATATCGCCCGTTTCAATTTGCGAAAGGGTGAGTAAATCCTGAACGAGGATATCCAACCCATCTAAACTTTTTGCTGCCTTTTTTAAAAACTTGGTACGAACATTTTTATCATTGACTGCGCCATCCAACAGCGTATGAACAAACCCTTGAGCTGCGAAGATTGGAGTCTTTAACTCATGCGAAACATCAGCAATAAATTCTTTGCGAAAAGCTTCCAACTTTTTTAACTCATCAATTTCTTTTTGTTTCAGAGTTGCAAACGAATAAATCTCATCGTTTATGTTTTGTAATGGATTGAAATTACCTGATTTCTCCTTGGAAATGTTGGCCAACTCCTTCTTTCGCAGTTTGTCCATCATTTTATAAATCTTGTTGATCTCGCGGAATACCAGAAACTCCAACACCACAAAACTGAGCAGATAAGTGGCGGAGAAACTTATGACGGCAGCGACCACCAGCGCATCGCGGCCAACGCTTTCAATAAGTGAAAGGAATAAGGTAGTTACTATGGCAATGGAAACTGCCAACAAGAGAGCCAACGTACGGGCACTATATACCATGCATTAACTGAGATTGAACTTATATCCCACTCCTTTTACGGTGGTAATATAATCATCTCCAATCTTTTCGCGCACTTTGCGAATGTGAACATCTACCGTTCGCGCTAATACATATACATCCGAACCCCAGATATTTTGTAATAAATCATCGCGGCTAAATACCTTATTAGGATTTTGAGCCAGAAAAAACAGCAATTCAAATTCTTTCTTAGGCAAACTGATCTCCTTCCCTTTTACATGAATAGTATAACTGGTTCGGTCAATCAGCAGGTCACCAATTTTTATCTGGCTTGAAGTATTTTTCTTTTTGGAATCTCTTCGAAAGAGCGCACTAATGCGACTCATAAGCGCTCTCGGCTTAATGGGTTTTAGAATATAATCATCGGCACCCACATCAAAAGCAGCTACTTCTGAATATTCCTCAGCACGCGCAGTAAGAAACACTATAAAGGTATTGATTAACTCAGGCATGGCCCGTATTTGCCGACACGCCTCCACGCCATCCATCTTAGGCATCATAATATCCAGGAGCACTAAATCAGGATGAAATTTCTTTGCTATTTCAACAGCTACAAAACCGTCAATGGCGGTTCTTACATCATAGCCATTTTTCTCAAGGTTGTACTTTAGCAATTCTAAAATGGGTTCTTCATCATCAACTACCAGCACCTTTTGCGTTGGTTTATTACCCATAATTTTTACCGTTTAGTTTTATGATTTTTTTGTGCGATAAGGAATTGATTTAGCCTCAGTAGCTTTGCAACACCTTTAAAAAGCACGCAGTAAAAGTAGAGACAAATTAAGCTAATTAAAAACCTATGTTAACACCTTAACAATTCCTTAATAGGCAGTTTTGTTTGAGATCACATTACAAAAAGGGATACTGTTCGGTGAGGTGTTTTATGTATTTTTTTAGATCACCCTTAAAGTCCTGATCCAATTCCGATTTAAAATTTCCTTGGCGGGATTGATAAAGATGATAAGACATAAAGTATGTATTGTTGGGCAGCCTGCGGGGATTGGAGGACTTGCGGGGGGTGAATAAAGAAAGCGTATCCACCGAGTTCATAATCTCTGAAATCATTTGCTCTTTTTTTAATTTTTTAAAAGCAACAGAATCTGTTGATGTAAAACTTTTATAGAGACTATCCAGCGAATGTGTACCTCTTAAAATATGCTTACTGAATTTTCGGTAATCCTGATCTTCATGTACATATTGAATAAACTGAGGTGAGTCCCTGCCGAAGTGAGCGGCCAAAAAATAATAAGCGGCTGTATCGCCAACAAAGGAGGCAAGGTTCTCATTAAAATCGACATCGTCTTTTACAAACACCGTGGCGTGCACCATTTCATGAATGATCAGACTTGCCAAATCACCTTCATTGCGATTTAACATTCCACTAAGTATTGGATCGGTAAACCAACCCAGTGTTGACCACCCACCCGGATTTCGAATGCTTACATCATAGCCCGCTTGCTCAAGCCTTGCACGTTCGTCAATTGCTTTTTGTTTTTGAAAGAATCCTTTATACGGCATTGAGCCAACAATCGGAAAATCCCAAAGTTTGGCTTTGAGTTCGTATGGCTCACACGCCTGTACAACCCACATGATTTCCTCTCCACGCTGATCATAAAGGGTCTGATAATTCTTAGTGTCCTTTAGTCCAAGCGAATCAATCGCATACCTTCTGATTTCTCCTATCAGGCGGAGTTTGCTTTTAAGAGAATCAGGAAACGCGGGGTCATCCAAATACTCCTGAATTGGGCGGGCATTCCACACCATACTCACCTGACCATATCCTTGCCGGACTCCATAAACTACCAGTTCCCAATTCCATACTACAAGAATCAGCAGAAGCAGAAAAAAACCAATGAATATCTTCTTTACCATGACTAAAGTGCAAATTAAATTTCCCGATCTTTAATCCTTGGCGGGTTAAAGCATTCAATTATAAATTAGTAATTTATACTAAAATTTTTAGCTTTTTTAAGACTAAATGTTTGCTAATACTATTGAAAGTAGTAATTTGAGCCCGTTTTATAGTAATAACCGCAATTAATAGACTGAATTATATGAGTGATCAAAAAGAAAAATTGAAAGCCCTCCAACTAACCATTGACAAATTGGAGAAATCGTACGGAAAAGGTACGGTTATGAAATTGAATGACACCAAAGTGATGGATGTACCAGCCATTTCTACTGGTTCTTTGGGGTTAGATATTGCGTTGGGCATTGGTGGCATACCAAGGGGCCGGGTAACAGAAATTTACGGACCTGAATCATCCGGTAAAACAACGTTAACGATGCATTGTATAGCAGAAGCTCAGAAAAAAGGTGGCCTGGCAGCTTTTATTGATGCGGAACATGCTTTTGATAAAGGCTATGCCGAGAAATTGGGAATCGATACTGAAAATCTTCTCATCTCCCAGCCGGACAATGGTGAGCAGGCACTCGAAATTGCCGAACACTTAATCCGCTCGGGCGCGATTGATATTATTGTTATCGATTCAGTTGCAGCGCTGGTACCAAAAGCTGAATTGGAAGGCGAAATGGGTGAAAGCAAGATGGGATTACAAGCTCGACTCATGTCACAAGCATTGCGAAAACTAACAGGTACAATCAGCAAAACAGGTTGTGCGTGTATTTTCATCAATCAATTACGTGAGAAGATTGGGATCATGTTTGGAAATCCTGAAACCACAACCGGTGGTAATGCTTTGAAGTTTTACTCTTCAGTACGATTGGATATTCGCAGGATTGGCCAGATTAAGGAAAGTGCGGATGATATTACTGGAAACAGAGTAAAGGTGAAGGTGGTTAAAAATAAAGTAGCACCTCCATTTAAAGTAATTGAGTTCGATATCATGTACGGACGAGGCATCTCTAAGTCGGGTGAGATTGTTGACTTAGGTGTTGAACTTAACGTGATTCAAAAAGCAGGTTCATGGTTTTCATATAATGGAAACAAACTAGGTCAGGGTCGTGATTCTGTGAAACAACTTATTGAAGACAATCCTGAGTTAATGGATGAACTTGAAAAGAAAATCAAAGATAAGATTAGTGGCGGAGTAGAGTTAAAAGAAGAAAAAGATGAGAAGCCTGAAAAAGCAGAGAAGGCTGAGAAAGTAAAAGAGTAATCTCAAATAGTTAAAACAAAAGCCAATGGTTCACATTGGCTTTTGTTGTTTTATGAGATTGTAAAATCTAATTCGCTCTGATTGCAATTACAGGATCAAGGCGCGCAGCCATGGCTGCCGGAATAATTCCTGCTATCAAACCAATGGATGAGGATACACCAATTCCTAGGACAATATTTTTAACGGAAAGTACAACTTGCAGACTTCCGAAGGGTGCGAGCGTGAGCAACCACACCAAAAACAAACCGGCCAATCCTCCTATCAAACTCAGGAAAATGGATTCGAACAAAAACTGGAAGAGTATAAAATAATTTTGTGCCCCTAATGATTTTTGTAATCCTATAATGCTGGTTCGTTCCTTCACAGAAACAAACATAATGTTGGCAATACCAAACCCTCCTACCAACATAGAGAACCCACCAATGATCCAACCTGCAATACTCAGTACATCAAATACGCCACTAATTGCATTGGCAATTGCCTCTGGACGATTGAGCGCAAAATTATCTTTCATAATTGGTTTTAATCCGCGCTTCACGCGCATCAGTCCACGTGCTTCATTTTCCATTTCAACCAAACCAATGTCATCCGCATATCCTTTCAGACCGATGTCCGATCCTAATTCATACCAACGTCCTGTTCCGGTTTGATACAACTTCCGAAAAGCATCGTATGGTATAATCACTCCGTAGTCCTTGCTGGGTGTACCTAAAAAGCTCTCGCCCTCGCGCACGGTAACACCTACAATGCTAAATTTCAGGTTTTTAATTTTGATCGTTTGCCCCATGGGCGAATCCGTGTTGGGGAAAAGTGCTTTTGCTACCTCATAACCAATAATCACCACATTGCGCCCGGCTTCAATCTCATCGTTAGTCAGATAGCGACCCTGCTCAATATTGATCTCAAAAATCTTATCGTAATCAAGATCAGCACCAGTTAAGTTGATCTGGCTTATTCCATTATTACCTGCTTTTATAGTCATACCACCCCGATCGGCATAGATAGAAACAGTCTCAGCCTTTTTCATGTTGGCTTTTAAAAACTTGTATTCGGCATACGATACATTAGGTCGTTTGATATAATCCTTCCACCAATCGCGGCCATTACCACCTGTAAAAGGCCATTTGCCAACATACACCACATTGCTTCCTAAAAAATTGAAACTTTCGCGAATATTTTTTTCCAATGAATCAACCAAGGTGAGAACAGCAATGATCGAGAAGATACCAATCGTCACCCCAAGCAAGGATAAAACTGTTCGTAAGATATTGGATTTCAAAGCCTTCCAGGCAAAACCAAGGCTTTCAAAGATGAGTCGAATTGTTAGCATGTGGGTTTAACGCACGTTTAATGATTTCGGGTTGCAATAAACATGGTTTTTTACTTAATCCTTAATGTTTTAGGGTCGAAAGGCCAGGAGTTAACCAAAAACTCATCGATGAGACGCCTGAGACAGTAAATTGTTTCCAAAAACAAAGCAGAAAATTTCATTTAGCACTAAAACATATCCTATTTTTGCGACCTCATTTTTAAACCCGCTCCGACAACTTCGGGGCACAAAGCCCGTAAGCTTATGAAACTTTCAGAATTCAAATTTGACATTCCAAACAGTTTAATTGCATCCCATCCTGCCGAAAACAGAGACGATGCCCGTATGATGGTTATCCATCGCAACAGTGGAAAAATTGAACACAAAGCATTCAAAGACATCGTTAATTATTTTGACGAAGGTGATGTAATGGTAGGTAACGACACCATGGTGTTTCCTGCACGCCTTTATGGTCGCAAAGAAAAAACCGGTGCCAAGATTGAAGTATTTTTGCTACGCGAACTGAATGCCGAAATGCATTTGTGGGATGTGTTGGTTGACCCCGCTCGAAAAATTCGTGTAGGTAACAAACTTTACTTTGGCGATGGCGACTTGGTAGCTGAAGTAATTGACAACACAACATCGCGCGGAAGAACCATTCGGTTTTTGTTTGATGGCGATTCGGAAGCCTTCGATAAGATTGTTGAAACATTGGGTGAAACCCCTCTTCCTAAATACATTAAGCGTAAAGTTGAACCAGCCGATAAAGATCGTTTCCAAACCATCTTTGCAAAAAACAAAGGCGCGGTTTCAGCCCCCACTGCCGGCATGCACTTTACTAAGCAATTAGTAAAACGCCTTCAATTAAAAGGTGTTGATATGGCATTTGTTACTCTTCACATCGGCTTAGGCACTTTCCGTGCTGTTGATGTGGAAGATTTGACAAAGCATAAAATGGATTCTGAAAACTTTATTGTTGGGACAGAGGCCGTTAACATAGTAAATCGTGCACTTGACGATAAAAAGAAAGTGTGTGCAATTGGTACTACTACCATGCGAGCGTTGGAAACTGCTGTATCTGCCAATAACCGATTGAAGGAACGCGAAGGCTGGACAGACAAGTTTATCTTCCCACCCTATGAATTTAAAATATGTAGTGCTATGGTAACAAACTTCCATCAGCCTGAATCAACGTTGCTCATGATGGCGTGTGCCTTTGGTGGATTTGATTTAGTGATGAAAGCGTATGAAACTGCTAAAAAGGAAAAATATAAATTCCTTACTTATGGCGATTCAATGCTGATAGTTTAGAGTTATTAAAAAACTATAAGTGAGAGCCCCGCGAAATGCGGGGCTTTCTTATTTTAAGGGCTACTTACGAATTTCTGATTAAGTATAGATGTGCCGTAATGGCTAGCGGATAGATAAATAAGTACACAGGTGTTGGTTTCACAAAACCCATCAGCATGGTGGTTGGAATCAATAACAGAAAAATTCCAATGCCAATAATCCAACCTTTGTTTGGGGAGTTTGACTTATAAATTTGTAGCAATCGATACAACAGATAGGTTACAACGGCCACATTGAATACGAGGAGAAAAATTCTGATAAGTATCATACACTCAAAAAAGGTATTTTTACAAATCTATGCATTCTATTGAATATGCTCTGATTGTGGCCGGAGGCAAAGGAACTCGCATTAAAAGCAAGCTTCCGAAACAATTTTTAGAATTGAATGGAAAGCCTATCCTTATTCATACGCTGGAGGCATTCTATCGTTATTCAGAAAAGATAAAAATCATACTTGTACTTCCGGAAGATGACTTTGCAATCTGGCGTGAGCTGGGCAAAAAACATTCTTTTAATGAACCTATCATTTTACAAAAAGGGGGTGAAACAAGATTTCAATCGGTTAAAAATGGACTGGATAAAATTGAAGGCTCTGGATTAGTGGCAATACATGATGGGGTGCGACCCTTAGTAAGTGAAGATATTATTGGTGCTTCCTTTCGCTTAGCTGCGGTTCATCAATCGGCTGTAGCTGCCGTGCGTTTAAAAGAATCCATTCGCATGACAGATCAAGATAATACCAAAGCCGTTGATCGTTCGAAGTTTCGCTTGATACAAACTCCTCAAACATTCGAAGTAGCTCTAATCAAGCAAGCCTATCAACAAAAAGAGGATCCAAGTATGACCGATGATGCCAGCGTAGCCGAAAAATCGGGGCACGTGATTTCTTTGTTTGAAGGAAGTTATGAAAACATTAAAATCACTACTCAGGAAGATTTGATTGTAGCAGAGGCATTGATGAACGCCAGAAATAATAATACATAAAAAACCCCATCCAGATTTCTCTGAATAGGGCTCTATTCTCTAAACAAAAAATTCTATAATGAATTAATATTCGTCTTCGTTAAAAAAGAAGTCTTCTTTGGTAGGATAGTCAGGCCAAATCTCTTCAATGCTTTCATAGGGTTGCCCATCGTCCTCCAATTCCTGCAGGTTTTCTACCACCTCAAGGGGTGCTCCTGAGCGAATTGAAAAATCAATCAACTCGTCTTTCGTAGCCGGCCAAGGCGCATCTTCCAAATATGAAGCTAATTCCAGTGTCCAATACATAAGTGTGTCCTCCCTTTAATTTTCCGCAAAAATAAAATTAAATAGCCCATAGTCAATAGGTAGGTCTCTAATGTTCCATAATTAAAAAAATAACCTCCACATATCATCTCAATGGATTACTTACTTCTGTGGACTATTGACTCAAAAAAGCCATATTTGCACTCCCATTCTAACTTTAAATTTCCATGGCTGACGAAAAAATAATTTTCTCAATGTCGGGTGTAAACAAGATTTACCCACCCCAAAAGCAAGTATTGAAGAACATCTACCTCTCGTTTTTTTACGGGGCCAAAATTGGTGTGCTCGGGTTAAATGGTTCGGGTAAGTCTTCCCTCCTTCGAATTATTGCAGGCATCGATAAAGAATTTCAAGGGGATGTTGTCTCTGATCTTACTTTTTCGGTTGGATTGTTAGAGCAGGAGCCACAATTGGATAAAACAAAAACCGTTCGTGAGATTGTTGAAGAAGGTGCGAAAGAAGTTGTGGCTTTACTGAAAGAGTTTGAAGCAATAAATGAAAAGTTTGCTGACCCGGCCATTATGGAAGATCCGGATGCCATGGACAAACTCATTACCAAGCAGGGAGAAATTCAGGAAAAGTTAGATGCTGCCGATGCTTGGGAGCTTGACAATAAGCTAGAGCGTGCTATGGATGCTCTGCGTTGTCCTCCACCCGATGCCAATGTGGAACACCTGAGTGGTGGTGAAAAAAGACGTGTCGCTTTATGTCGACTTCTGCTTCAGGAACCGGATGTGCTTTTGTTGGATGAACCTACTAACCATTTAGATGCTGAGTCAGTCTATTGGTTAGAACAACATTTAAAACAATATAAAGGAACCGTAATCGCGGTAACACATGATCGTTACTTTTTAGATAATGTAGCCGGATGGATTTTAGAACTTGATCGCGGAGAAGGAATACCCTGGAAAGGAAATTATTCAAGTTGGCTCGATCAAAAACAAAAACGATTAGCACAAGAAGAAAAAACGGAAAGCAAAAGACAGAAAGCACTTGAGCGCGAATTAGAATGGGTTCGCATGAATCCAAAAGGCCGCCAGGCAAAAGGAAAAGCCAGGTTAAGTGCTTATGAAAAATTATTAGGAGCTGAGGGAAGAGAGCGTGAAGAGAAACTGGAACTCTTTATTCCACCAGGTCCGCGCCTTGGTAATGTTGTCATTGAAGCACAAGGAGTAGCTAAAGGCTTTGGAGATAAATTACTTTACGAAAATCTATCTTTCTCGTTGCCACCGGCAGGTATTGTGGGTATCATTGGACCAAACGGAGCTGGTAAGACTACACTCTTTAAAATGATAACGGGTTCCGAAAAACCAGATGCCGGCACATTTAAAGTTGGTGAAACTGTTAAGATTGCTTACGTGGATCAGGAGCACGATGATTTGAAACCTGAGGATACCGTATATCAGGCGATCACGGGGGGTAATGATTTAATAATGATTGGTGGCAAAGAAATAAACTCACGTGCCTATGTTAGCAAGTTTAATTTCAGTGGAACCGATCAACAGAAAAAAGTAAAAGAACTTTCTGGTGGAATGCGCAACCGCGCCCACCTCGCAATAGCATTAAAGCAAGGTGGTAATCTTTTGTTGCTCGATGAACCTACTAATGACCTGGACGTAAACACACTGCGATCATTAGAAGAAGCACTCGAAAACTTTGCGGGTTGCGCTGTAATTATTTCTCACGACCGTTGGTTTTTAGATCGCGTATGTACACACATTCTTGCCTTTGAAGGCGATTCGCAAGTATCATGGTTTGAAGGATCGTTTAGCGAGTATGAAGAGAACAAGCGCAAGCGATTAGGTGATGAGCAACCACATCGAATCAGATATAAGAAACTGGTTAAGTAATTTGATGATTGTGGAATTTGAAAATGATGCTCGTTTATAAATTTTCAAATCAGTTCATTATCTAATCTTCAAATTAATGAAAGCCTTCTACACCATCGCCCTGCTCGTGTTATCAAACACCTTCATGACGTTTGCCTGGTATGGGCATTTGAAATTTAAGGAAATGAGTTGGTCGCAGAACCTGAGTTTGGTTGCAATTATCTTGATTAGTTGGGGCATTGCACTGTTTGAGTACATTCTTCAGGTGCCAGCCAATCGCATTGGTTTCAAAAATTATGGAGGCCCGTTTTCGTTGGTGGAACTGAAAGTAATTCAGGAAGTAATTACGTTAGTTGTATTTGTTCTGTTTTCACTATTGTTTTTCAAAACAGAAACCTTTCGCTGGAATCACCTTGTTGGATTCATCTTTCTAATTCTTGCTGTGTACTTTGTTTTTAAGAAGTGATTGAAGTAAACCTTAATAAGTACATTCAATGGGTGAAGGAAGGTCGTTCTTTCGCTGAGATTCGAAAAGATCTTCTAATCAGAGGATTCTCAGATAATGATGTGACAACAATACTTTCATATTTAAATGACCATCTCCTTCAAGAAGAGATATCAAAAGAAAAAAACAGGAATGCAAGGAATTGGAAATGGGCCGGGTGGTTCCTCATAGCTATTAGTCTTTTCTTGTCAGTATATTCATTCAGGAGTGCTAGTGTTATTCTTATTGCAGGAGGATTGCTAGGTGGCGGTGCGATGATCATGAATTCCTCAAGATTACAAAGAGGACCATCAATGTTTACAAGAAAAATCCAACAAGGAAGAAGACGCTAAATACTGAGCTATCTGTTTTTAATAGTAGGATTTTGAGTTAATCGATACATTAAAAGCGCAACTCGTTTAGTTTGGCGAGGTAGCCAATTTAAGTTTGCATACTCCTTATCGGTATGACCATGGCCACCCATAAGTCCGAGGCCATCAATTGCCATGTCCACATACCCCACAGTAAAGGAAATGTCAGCAGCACCGGCATTGCGCGGATTTACGGCCGTCACCTTTCCTAGTTTTAAATCCGTACTTACTTTACTAAAATAGTCCAGTAACTGAAAATTCCCTGCAGAAGGTGCGAGGGGTGGATAGCCCTCATCAAAGGTTAATGTAGCATTGGTTTGAGGAAGATGACTATCCACAACTTGCTGCATGATCGTTTGAGCTTTCTTTAATTGCTCAGGAGAGATGGCTCTGATATCTCCCGTAACTACTGCCTGTTTCGCTACAATGTTTCCTTTTCCAAATGCTGAGCCCCCATCTAACACTTTGTCGCGGGTAATATCTGAGCCGCCTAAAATCATTCCCGGATTAAACGTGAGATCCTTTTCTGTGGAGAGTTTCTCATAGAATTCATTTAAGATTCGAGAAGTCTCATAAATCGCTCCTGCGCCAATAGCAGGTGTGAAAATTTGTGACGAGTGCGCTGGAATACCTGTAACGTTTAACTCCCACCCGGAAGAACTCCTGCGTGACACTACTCCGGTTGCTGGATTGCTGTCTCCGTCTTCAAAACCAATTGCGATGTCCGCCAGCTTTGCAGCTTCAATCAAATCTTTGCGAGCAAGTTCAAGCGGACGGCCACTCAACTCTTCATCTCCTGTCATAACAACAATAATGTTCATGTCTTTCAAAAGTCCGGCTTGCTTCAACGCTTCCAACGAATAAATAATAATCACATCGCCACCTTTCATATCAGAAGCACCTGGCCCGGTAGCCGTGGAGTCATTTACCATTGTAAATTTTTGAAAAGAGTTTTCCTTTTCAAACACAGTATCCAAATGTCCGATGAGTAGTAAGGTTTTGCCTGTTCCTTTACCTGTGTGTGACGCAACCAAATGACCAGCCCGTCCAAACGGTTTTCCATCCACCCACTGAGTTTTAAATCCAAGCGCATCCAACCGGGCTTTAAATATCTGGCCGACTTTATAAACACCTTCAAAGTTCATAGAACCACTATTGATGTTCACTGCTTCTTCAAGAAGTTTAAGGGCACTGCCATTATTGCTATCGATAATCGATGTGATTTTTTTCTCCTGTTTAGAAATCTGCGCAAAGCAGAAGGAACTTGTTAAAGAAAATACTACACAAATAATTAATTGTTTCACTTTCATAATTCGAGGATAAGTTGATTTGATAATTTGAAGATGACGCAAATTAAACTATCTCTTCACCGGGTCTCGTCTTCCAACGTTCATGCATCCACACCCATTGTTCAGGATGTTCGCGCACAATTTGCTCCGTAAAGTTTGTAAAGTTTTGGGTGTTCACGACCAGATCAGTTTCTTCATCACCCGTAATCACTAAAGGAATCTCGGGGAGGATGTGCATCTGTTGTTTCCCTTCGGAATCCAAATAAATATAAGTCGGCACAACAGCTGCCCCTGTGCGCAAGGCAAGAATGGTTGCACCAATTGGGGTTGATGCTTTCATTCCAAAAAAATCAACAAACCTGCTTTTTACTTTTGTATCCTGATCTATCAAAATGGCAATGGATCCACCTGACTTTAATGCTTTAAAAAGTCGCACACTTTCTTTGCCGCGTTCAATGGCAACTGCTCCATACGCATTGCGATATTGCCACAGCAGTTCATTCAAACGTTCATCCTTAAGTGCGGTTCCAACAATGTTTGGATTTAAACCGCGCAACGCCATGTTGGTAATCTGTAAATCAAACGCACCCAAATGAGAGGTGAGAAACATAACTCCTTTTCCTTTCGCGAAAGCCTTTTCATAATTTTCAAGACCATGAGTCACCAAAAACTTATTAAGGTCATCCAGATTTTTTACTTGTAAGGATCGAAGAATATCGCCTCCATTTTTTCCTAGCATTACAAAAACCTGTTTACTCAAGGCAATAATTTCCTTTGTAGATTTTTCTCCACTAAAAGCAAGACCCAAATGATAGATTGTACGTTCGCGTGGCTTGGGAGAAACAGCATAAGCAATTTTGCCTAACCAACCGCAGAAGCTCAGCCAAACTTTGCGCGGTAACAGGTTCGAAAAAAATATCAGAAATCGGATGAAGAAATAAAGTGCTGAATACTTAATACGTTTCTGCAGAGGTCGTTTTCCCATAAAGCGACAAAGATACAGCCTTTGATTAATTTTATGGGAATCAAAAAGACGCTAATTCAATTACAATTATGAAGACCCTATACCTTGTTCGGCATGCTAAATCAAGTTGGGAGAATCCAGACTTAAGTGACTTTGATCGGCCATTGAATAACCGTGGTAAAAAAGATGCACCGCGCATGGGCAAACGCCTGAAGGAGCGAAGAGTTACGCCAGATATTATGCTAAGCAGTCCGGCTGAACGTGCCCTCGTCACGTGCAAAGAGATTGCAACAATCCTTAGCTTTCCGCAAGGAAAAATAAAAACTGACAAACGACTTTATCATGCCGATGCGGATCAGATTTTAAAAGTACTTAAAGAATTGAAAGACTCGCCAAGAGACGATGAGGAAGTGGTAATGATTTTTGGGCATAACCCAGGTTTTACAGAATTCGCCAACTCTTTATTGAATGAAACCATCATGAACATTCCCACATGTGGGGTTGTTCACGCAGAACTAAACATTGACCATTGGAAAGACATCCACTTTGGTTGCGGAAATATGCTGAACTTCGATTTCCCGAAGAAGATTGATTAATTTTTTAACCACATAGAGATAGAGAAAGGAGAAATTAATCTCTATTGAATTGATTATCAGATAAAGGCGAAACAAAAATCTTATTGACTGTTCGTGTTTACAAGAACAAAAGGAAAAACCATAGGACAAAGTAAAGACGTAGACTAACTCCTATATGCCTATGTGGTTAGATGGTTCAGCCACAGAAATATTCATAGGGATTCTTTCACGCGCTTGATCATACTTTTTTCTACCCTCTTTCTTATTCAAATCCAACTCGCGAAATTGTTTAGGTGTAATACCTGCACGTTCTGCGTATATCTCAAAATAGGCGGCTTGAATTTCATCTAAGGCAGCTATAAATGCCTGGTGATTGGTGCTTCGATCTGTCTTTAAAGAGACAACTGCTTTTTCAGGACTATCCGATAATGTTGTTTTCATTCCGTTATTGAGAATAAACTCTTTAATCTCTTTGTGCAAGCCTAACAGGTTATCTCGGTGAATGCCTTCAATTAGAAAATTGTTTTCCGCATTGACATGGATCGTAAATAAATTCCGGTCGTTAATTTTCTCAGTGGGAATACTTGGATTCCACTCGGGCAGCAGCATCACCAAACCCTTATGGTTATTGATAACTGTAGTCATTAGAAAAAAAGTTAACAACAAGAAGGCAATATCAGCCATGGAGCTCGTGCTGACTTCAGCGGAGCCTCGTTTACGTAGGTAACTCATATGATTCGGATTTCAGAATTAGAATTCTGGATGTACCGGAAAGTCACAGTATGACTTTATCTTTCGTAGACAAAAGGCAGTTTAGATTCTGCCTGTAGTTTTATTCCTTTAATCGCTTTACGCATCATCCCTTTCCATTGCAGGGAACAAAACAGCATGGTACAAAGGTGTAAGAATATATTTTTTGAGTAGAATGTATAAGAATAATAAACCTCTATCCGGTTGGGCTCTCTTTCCAAAACTTTCCATTCACCAATCGCTTTCCAGGTAAAGAACATAAACCGGATCTTAAAATCATAAATCGTCCATTTCCAGAATTCATTTTCATTTCGCGAAAGTATTTTGTCGGTGAATAGTCTGCCCCTCGATAACCAAAAATTACCACTCGTTACCGGATACCTGATTCCGTTTACTTGTCCCCATGTTTCATCCTCTTCAAACCCTGTAATAGGCGGCTGAAATCTGTACCCATTTAAAAATTTTGTTGCATCCCCCAAGATCGGAGCTTTAAAAGCTCGTTCGATGGAAGTATAAAATGTATCCGTAAGTTCTATTTTGATCTTCATTGAACATGAACCGAAACGAACGAGATCAATAAGAATACAATTGAAATTAAGATTTTCATACCGGGCTGTCCCTTAAGTAAGATTATAACTAATAATTTCTAATATACATTTTTTTACAGGGAGCTAACATGCTTGACACGGTGTAACAGTTGGGACTGCTTAAAAATAAAAGCGCCACTAATTTAAATTAGTGGCGCTTTTATTTACATCGCAAGAATTACTTATCCCGCAAAGCTCACCATCACAAACACTACAATAGCAATCACAGCCAGCGATAACGCTACATCCCAAAAATTATAGCTTGCACGATTCGATTGCTTTTGTTCTTCACTTAGCGATCCAAATGTTAACCCCTGGATTTGACTTTCGGATGGAGCCGGAGAAAGCCAGCTAACGGTTAAGCACAAGATGACACAGAACAGAAAGAACCAGGCGGCAAACGATAAAAAGTTAATGCTACCAATTGTGTGTAAAATGGTTCCTGGTTCTAAAGAGTCAATCGCCAGTTCCAATCCAATTCGCACAAAAGCAACCCCCATTCCTGTTACTAATGTTATAATTGCTCCTTTACTGTTAATGCGCTTATAAAAAATTCCCAGCAAGAATACTGCAGTGATAGGTGGTGCGATGTAAGACTGCACAGATTGCAAGTATTCATACAACACTCCGGAAATATTTTGCATAATTGGAATCCAGGCGATACCTAAAATCACCACCACACCTGTTGCCCAACGTCCTATTTTTAGCAAATCCTTTTCGTTGGTTTCCGGTTTTAGTTTTTTATAAACATCCACTGTAAATAGAGTTGAGCAAGAGTTGAACACAGAAGCCAATGAGCTCATCAACGCGGCCATCAATCCTGCAGCCACCAATCCGCGCAAGCCAGAAGGCATCTTGTTCATTAACAACGCAGCAAAAGCCTGATCGGGTGTATCCCAGGAAAGCTCGCCTTTATTTTTAAGTGCCAGAGCTACAACTCCCGGAATAAGGAAAAGAAAAACAGGAAGTAATTTTAAGAAGCCACCAAAGATGGTTCCTCTTCTGCCTTCCTTAATATTTTTTGCAGCCAGCACCCGTTGAACAATGTATTGATCCGTACACCAATACCAAATCCCCACTATGGAACTTGTAATTACCAAACTTGGCCACGGAAAATCAGGATCCGTACGTGGACGCCACATATTTAAATATCCAGGCTCTAAGGATTGTCGCATTCCTTCCCAACCCCCAACGCTGTCCAGCCCAATAAAAGTGAGCGTTGCCGCACCAATTACCAACACAATAGTTTGCAGTGCTTCTGTGTAAACTACCGCACGCATGCCACCTGTAATAGTATAAATACCTGTAAGCACCACCGTGAGCAACGCACCAAACCAAAAATCTATGTTTAACATGGATGCGATTACAATACCGCCTGCATACACAGTAACTGACACTTTTGTTAATACATATGCAATCAAAGAGAACAAACTTAGGAACCACCTTGTACCTGAACTAAATCTGCGTTCTAAAAACTCAGGCATGGTAAACACCCCACTCCTTATATAAAAGGGGAGAAAGACCCAACCAAGTGTAATTACCAGCCAGGCGTGCAATTCGTAAATCAACATGGGTATTTTCCCACCAGCTCCGGCTCCAGCTAAGCCGACAATGTGTTCAGATCCAATATTTGAGGCAAAAATGGAAGCGCCCACTACAAACCAGCCAAGATTTCGACCCGCCAAAAAGTAGTCTTCAGTGTTTTGTTGTTTACGTGTCATTACCCAAAGGGCAAGTGCACCAATGAGCACAAAATAGGTTGCGATTACAATCCAGTCGAGGGTAGAGAATCCTTGCATGAGTGTATTAAGTTTTCGTTTGAGGGTTTTACGATCTTAAAGATATGTACTGGAATGAGAAATAAAAACGATTGTTATACACACTAGACATTCATACGCAAAATGGTAATCAAGTTTTGATTGCCATTTTCTGGATGGGATACTTAGGACTGTCTGGACTGCTTAGACATTAGATGAATGTACACTACATAGTAATGGTGAACTCCATAAAAAGAAAGCTGCCGAAGCAGCTTTAGTCGAGATGAGAGGATTCTCCCGCTAAGAGCGGGACGGCCTCCACGTCCCTAACGTGATGCGCTAATCCCGCTGAGGCGGGACGCTACATCTCGCCCCCCAATAATTTCCTCAAAATCAAACCCGAGATCAATCATGTGTCTCTTTATACCTCGCTTTTTGATTTTGCGTTCTAACATTAATGCTTCACTTCGAGATGCAACAACCACAGTCCAAATTTTAATACGGAATACCTGGTTTAGTTGCTTTTACTAACCCTGAATTATGCCCATCTATTCGTTTAGAAAAGTCATCCGTTTGTCCGCAATAAAATCGCGTCATCAAATGGCTATATAATATATAAATTGTGAACTCCATAAAAAAAGCTGCCGAAGCAGCTCTTGTCGTCCTCCCTGTACAATTTTCGAACCTTTTTATCGAAGACCTTAGAAAGCTGGCTAATATGGCGGCTTAGTCAAATTGGTAAGTTTTCGTGCCTTAGTATCTCAGAATATTTGCCAAGTATGGATAATTGACTCTAAATGACACGGCTGATCTTTTGAAAAAAGGAATAAAAAAAGAGCCCTATATGAGCCCTTCATCAGCGAAGGAATAGTATCCTTCGGTGGTTATTATGATGTGATCAAGTAATTGAATTTCCAGGAATCTCCCAGCTTCTTTTATCTTTCTGGTCAGATCAATATCCGCTTGGCTCGGCTGCAAATTGCCAGAAGGATGATTATGGCTTAGGATGATCCCTGATGCTGCTGCTTTGATCGCAGCTGCAAAGATTAGTTTTGGATCAGCTACAGTCCCGCTGATTCCTCCTGTAGATACTTCAAAAATTCCAAGAACCTTGTTTGCGCGATTCGTAAGCATTACTTTGAATTGCTCTACAAGTTCAATCTTCGTCTGATCCCAAGTTTCCTGCAATACAGTGTGGGCATCCCTTGAACTGTTGATCTTGGGACGTTGCGATGGCTTGACGTTTGACTTGTAGGTGAGCTGAATTTCTGCTACCTGATACTGTCTTGTTTCTTTTGTGTTTTCCATAATCGTAAGAATTAATTATGGTGCACTCGAAGGCTTTGGAAGGAATTTGCGCAAGGAGGAACGGAATAATTGGGGGTTCCTGAAAGGAGGCACGACTGGAAGGGGGAAACCGTTTATGCCGGAAATTCCTTGCAAGCATATTCCGACATAAGCCTAAATTAGTACCGATGATTAATGAGAGATTAAAATAATATGTGGAAGTATACTTGCATAGATCATCCTTTTGAACCCTTTATCCCAACGGGCGCTAAGACGCTGGTGATTGGCACGTTTCCTACAAGGTCAGTGAACTTTCAATTTCCGTTTTATTATTCTAGTAAAGACAATAGATTCTGGCCAGTGATGGAAAATGTTTATGGGCTCAGGTTTAAACACCATGCAGGAAAGAGCGCTGTTGAGGAGAGAAAGGAGTTCCTTGTATCCAAGCAGATTGGGATAACTGATATGCTACTGAAATGCTATCGATTGGCTGAAAAATCGCAGGACAAACATTTGTATCCGATTTTGCTGAATGACATCTTTTCAATTTTGGATCAACATGACTCTATAGATTGTCTTTTACTAACCAGTCGAACTGAGGTCCATGGTGCGTTGGGTCTGCTGAATATGAATTTTCAAAGCGAGGGTAAAACTCTTGAATATCCGGTAAGAAACCGACATAATATATTAGAGGGAGGATTTCGACATAACACTAGGAATATAGAAATACTCGTCCCTATTTCACCCTCACCAAGTGCAGAAAAAAGTGCCGACCTGGAGACCTTGATAGAGATGTACAAGTTGTGCTTGATCGAGGTTAGGAAGTAGAACACACCCAACCATTTTTTCCGACAAGCCGCCAATTGCGCTTGTTGCGCGGCCTTTGTCAAGGGTGACGATTCCATGAAGAAATAAAAGAACGATCGTCACTCGTACTACCCTTTACAAAGGTTGCGCAACAGGCCTACCTTTGGCTTGGTGGTGAAATGGTCTGTAACGTTGAGCATAGTAAAATCAAAGTCTTTCCAAAGCTCTTGGAGAAAGTATAAGTCTTTAACACCTGATTATTTCTCATACTTTCTCCAAGTGCTTTGGAGTTTATCAAATGGCATTCAATATCACGAGGTTTAAAGAAGCTGATCAAATAAGGAGTCGCCACTAATGTAATCCGGAAGATAATCGACTCCTTATTTGATCTGCTTCGAAAGTGAGTACCTCATATTCACTTGAATGGATATAACAACTGTTTCCAGTATGATTTGGGAAAATTTGATTCTTCCTTAATACCAATTTCACCAATGCCCTTGGATTCATAAATTTTTGGATTGTCGTACGCTGTCTTAAAAATATGATCCCATACAGTTAACCATGCGCCATAATTTACTTGCGCATCTTTGTAATCTGCACGGTGGTGCCAACGATGGAGTTCAGCTACGCAAAAGAACTTCTTGAGAACGCCAGCCTTATAATTTAAATTGGTGTGCTGCATCATCATATTGATGGCAAGAACAGCCAGCGCGGCAACCACTACCGCCTGGGGCGTACCTATTGCAAGACATAATATAATCCCCGGGCCGCCTTCCAGAATCTGATGCAAGGCATGCCGTTTTTCGCCATTCAGAAAATACAGGCGTTCTGAACTGTGATGGATAGAATGGAGTCTCCACAACCACTCATATCGGTGACTTTGCCAGTGAACAACGAACAAAAAGAAGTCGATAATGATGAGGGCCAATAATACCTGCATCCAGAAAGGTAACGTAGCAGGGAACCATTGTGGAAAGGGTATCCAAACGGCAAGCCAGATAAGTGCAAATTGGGCAGAAACTTTAATAAGATAATTGATGACGTAATACGTAAAGTCGAGGTTCCAATCATCTCCGTTCACCCAATTTTTTTCGAATGGCAACCAGCGTTCGAGCAGTAGTGCTACTAAACCGAATAATGCAATTATAGGCACGGTGGCGAGATATTGATTGGTGCCGTTTTCCATCAACCGGATCATTAAGAAAGAAGCAGACAGCATAAACACCGGGTATATTGAATACTGGAAAATTGTTTTCATAGGCAAAGAATTTTTTTGCAAAGTCCCCAGAAAAAAATGCCTAAGCTTGAATAAACTGGCTATTATTTCAAAACCGCAGAGGGGTTAACCCCGAACATATCCATGAAAGTGCGGCTCAGATGGGCGGTGTCAGAAAAACCAGCTTCGTGTGCGGCCTGGGTAAGTGTCATACCTGCAAGCACTGAGGTAATGGCCACGCGCATGCGGCACCAAAGAATGAAAGGACGTATCGGGATACCGACCCGATCTTTGAATAAATGAGTGAAGCGACTGGTTGAGAGGCAGGCTATCCCGGCCAACATTTCCAGGTTAAACTCATGTGTGGTTATATGCGAACGAATAAAGTCTGTAACCCTTTGAATGCGGTCGTCAATCAAGTTGACAGAGTTGATTACTTTTGACAGCGCTTTGGGTATGCTACCGGAAGTAAATACTTTTCTATCCGCTTCTGACATTCTGCCTTCAATAGATTGAACGGATTGAGCGGGCTTAAATGTGGTGAGCATTGTCTTTGCCAACTCAGACTCTGGCTCAATAAAAATAAAGGCTGCTTCGCCAGTGGTTGTAGTTTGATGGAGTTGATCAGGCAATACTAATACAACTTGCGAAGCTAAGGCGTTGCCAAAGCCATCTTCAATTTGTATTACTCCATCTATACTGACAATTATTTCAAGGGCATGGTGCCTGTGCTGATCCGTATGAATAGCTGGACTAATGAAGGTGGCATGGTCTTCAAAAATTTGGATGTGCTTCACTTAAGATCTTTTTAAACCTTCAACATCCGAGCATTAATAGCAACAACCACGGTACTTACGCTCATTAATACGGCACCCATCGCAGGACTGAGCATGACTCCGAAGTTGTACAACACGCCCGCTGCCAATGGCAGGGCAATCACATTGTAGCCAGTTGCCCACGCAAGGTTCTGAATCATTTTCCTGTACGTGGCTTTTCCAAACAAAATAAGATTCACCACATCTTTCGGGTTGCTGTTCACCAAAACAATACCAGCTGTTTCGGCAGCAATGTCAGAACCAGAGCCTACTGCAATGCCGATGTTGGCTTGCGCGAGTGCAGGCGCATCATTCACGCCATCACCCGTCATGGCTACAAATTCACCTTTCTCCTGAAGTTCTTTAATCTTTTCCAGCTTTTGATGTGGAAGTACTTCGGCCATAAAGCCATCCATACCCAGCGATTCACTCACCTTCCTGGCCACTTCTTTGTTATCGCCTGTGAGCAAAAGTGTTTTGATGCCATTTGCGCGGAGTGTGTTAATTGCGTCAGGTGATTCCTTTCTGATTTCATCCGCTAATGCAATCACACCAGCTACTTTGCTTTCTATCAAAACATATACAACTGTTTCCGCCACGCTTGATGATGGGAGTTGAATGTATAAATTTTTCTCCTTTAAATATCCCGGGCTTACTACCTTCACTTGCTTTCCACTCCACATGGCTTGTATGCCTTTTCCTGTGATTGCATTGAACTCACTAATAGCAGGCAACGAAAGTTTAAGTTCCTTCGCTTTTTCTACAATGCCGGTTGCAATGGGATGTTCGGAGTTCTGTTCAAGTGCTGCGGCAATAGCAAGAACTTCATCACGATTATACGATTCACTTAATGAATCGAACCTCACCACACTAAATTTACCAAGCGTAAGCGTACCGGTCTTATCAAACACCAGCGCGGTAATCTTTCTGGAATTTTCAAAGGCCGTTCTGTTTTTGATTAATAACCCGCTTTGAGCACTAATGGCAGTTGAACGTGCCACAACCAACGGAACAGCTAGGCCCAACGCGTGAGGACAGCAAATTACAATCACAGTAACCATCCGCTCCATCGCGAAAGCCAAGTCTTTGCCAATACTCAGCCAGACAATGAAGGTTAATGCACCTGATACCAGTGCAATGATGGTAAGCCAACCTGCGGCTTTATCAGCCAAAAGTTGCGTTTTGGATTGGCTTTGTTGTGCATCTTGGACCAGTTTAATTACCTGCGCTAGGTACGAGTCTTTACTTCCATGCGACACTTCAACTTTGAGCGATCCGTTTCCATTGATGGAACCTGCAATTACTTTGTCGCCTTTTGATTTCTCCACCGGTTTCGATTCACCTGTTAGCATAGACTCATTCAGGTAACTATTTCCTTCTGTGATGATTCCATCAGCGGCAATTTTCTCACCCGGCTTAATGAGAATAATATCCCCGGCTTTTAGGTCTTCTGTCTTCACTTCCGTGATCTGCTCGCCATGAATGAGGTGCGCTTCCGAGGGCATGAGTTGCACCAACAGCTCCAATTCGTGCGATGCACTCATAATGGATTTCATTTCAATCCAATGCCCCAACAGCATAATGAGAATTAACGTGGCCAGTTCCCAGAAAAAGTCCATGCCGGGCAAACCCATTACGATGGCCACGCTGTACACATAGGCAACCGTAATTGCGACCGCTACCAATGTCATCATGCCAAGCGATTTTGATTTCACTTCATCCTTCAAGCCGATTAGAAAGGGCCAGCCGCCAAAGAAGTAAACAATGGACGACAGCACCATGAGTACATATAAAGAACTTGTAAACATCCAATCGACACCAAGCCAGTGTTGAATCATGGGTGAAAGTGCCATGATCGGTATGGTCAGGACAAGGACGATATAGAATCGTTTTTTGTAGTCATCAATCATTCCGGCATGGTGAGCATGGCCTGAATGACTGGAGTGTTGGCGCTCATGCTCCGAATGTTTTTCAACTTTCATGTGATGATGTTCGTGTTCACTCTCATGTTGCACATGATGCTGATGACCCGAAAGTTTACCCTTTGAATTTGAAATTGGAACCAAATCCATTCCGCACTTCGGACATTTGCCGGGCGCATCCTTCACCACTTCGGGGTGCATGGGGCAAGTAAATTGCTGATTTCCGTGTTGATGTTCCATCATTAAAATATTATACTTACTCTAAACGTAATACAAGTTTTACAGTCATATCCACATCATCGTAAACCAGCTTGTCGCCTAGGTTTTCGAAGAACGATTGGGAGCCAAACTTCACATCAAACTTACTTCGGTCAAACACCAATGTAGCTTCGGCAATAGTTTCATTATTTGTTGCGTTGACCTTTGCCATGAACGTAATGGGATTTGTTTTGCCCTTTATGGTTAGATCTCCGGTTACCAAGTATTCGGTTGTCGATTTGGACTCTACTTTGGTAATTATAAATGTTGACTTTGGAAAACGTGCCGCGGAAAAGAAGTCTTCCGACTTCAGGTGATCCACCAACCGCTTGTTTGATTTCTGATCGGTAATGTCAACACAGGTAATGCTGGCCATGTCCATTTCAAAAGCGCCACCGGTTAGTTTGTTTTTAGTGAATGTAAGGTGGCCTGATGACAGTTGTATTTCTCCGTAGTGTTCACCCCCCAATTTTTTACCCGTCCACTCCAGTTTGCTTAGTTTCAGATCAATGTCAGTTTTCTCGGCACTGTTTTTTTGCGCCACCGAAACAAATGACAGAAATATAAGTAGGGTAATAAATGCAAGTTCCCTCATTTTACTTTTTACCAGTTTTAGTTGCCCATTCAGCACGAAGTTTTTCGTTTGCTGCAATAACCTGATCAAGTTTCTTAGTTGTGGCCAGGTCAGTAGATGCCTCCAATGTTTTAAGTGCCGATGCATAATCATCCATAGCGGCTTCAATTTTTGCCTTTAATTGAAGGTACCCGGCATCCTGTGATTTGCTGTTGGCTACCTGAACCCAGGCATAAGCCTGCTTCAAATCTTTATTATTGTTGAAGTAGTAAGCACTGGATTGATAGAAAAGACTTGCACGATCTTCCTTCTTTACATTAATCCGATCATTGATTTCAGCCATCACCTTTTCATCCACATTCATTTTGATTGTGAGTTTCAGTTGCGTGTTCTCCCATAGTAAAAACAATCCCGCTTCTTCTTTGGACAGATCATTTACTTCAATGGTAAATGTTTCGTAGTAACGTGCCGATTTCTCAGGCTTTGCAACAAAACGAACAAGGTCTTGATCTTGTGTATAATCAGAACTACCGTGCATTTCGGTGGCTTTATTGATTACGATTGTCCACTCATTCTGATTGGGAATGGTGAAGAAAGAATAAGTACCCGCGGGAATGTCGTTGCCATTCAGCTTCACAGCTTCTGAGAAACGAATCGTGGTAGCATCGTGTGCACCGGTGCGCCACATCTCTCCAAAGGGAACAAGACCTCCAAAGATTACCCTGCCTCGTGCGCTGGGGCGGGAGTATTTTACTTCCATCTCACCAAAGCCAATCTGCTGTTTAAATGTAGCATCGGTACTGGCCGGTGGCAAATTAAGCTGTGCCTTTACCGAAACAGAATACAGGAGCGCAATCGCAAATACTTTTACAAAACTCTTCATATTGATTTACTTTTTAGTTAACTGAAAATTTATTTGGCAAAAATCCTTTTGAGGGTACGCGATGAAATGGTGTACAACACAAAGCCCGACATTACCGTGAGCAGTCCAAATACAGAAAGTATTTTCAACAACCAGTTGTTAAAGTTATCGCGACCGGCATAGTCCATCGTATGGAACATCCACAAAAAGTCAAATGCCCGCCATTGGTCGTGGCGAATGGATTGAAAGGTTCCAAGTTCTGCACTGATATACACCGTGCAATCCGGATTCTTGAAACTTACTGCCCAGGCAGGTAAAGGCTTTTCCCGGTATTCATGATGGCCATTGGCCTGCTGCAAGTATTGCACTTCGCTTACTTCAGCGCCCGGCACCACCTGTTCTTTTGCCACGGCAATTCCTTCTTCTCTAGTTATCGCTTGTCTTAGCTCGCCTGTAGCTGCATCAGCCAGTGCGTGGTGAACATGGTGATGCATACCTTCACCCACATGGCCTGAGAAATAGGCAATCTGGTAAACGGGGTTATTGAGTACGCGAATAAGGTGAACCGAGTGAATGGAATCAACTGTTTGTGTCTGTTTAAGTTTTTCAATGGCATCGGTGGGTGACACGGTGGAAACATTGGCAGAAATAAACGCAGGTGATTTTAGCAGGTGGTCGCCATGCACGTTGTCTATGTCGTTCCAACTAAAGTATAGGCCACTGATTGTCCAGCCGAGAAACTGGATGCCAATGAACAAACCAAGGTAACGGTGGATTCTGCGAATGAACAGATTTTTGTTTTTGATCATAGGATTTGTTTCAAGATTCTTTGAAAACTACAGAAGACGAAGTTCTGTGGCGTGCTAAAAGGTGTTATATGGGTATCTTCTATACATTTTATTCGCTTGAAGTCTTTCTCAAAGAGTGCAGACATAGAGGTTTCGGTGTATTGTTTGACCTCCAGGCCACTGCATTGGTTAGGACCTTTATCGGAAAAGGTGCCGAGCACCAAGTGCCCACCGGATTTAATGCCCTGTTTTACAATGGCAAGATATTTTATGATTTGGATTTCTGTTGTCAGAAAGTGGAAGGCTGCCCGATCATGCCAGAAATCATACATACGCTGTGGCTCAAAGTCCACAATGTCTTTCTCTATCCAGGTAATTGCTGCTGCCTTTTCTCCCAACCTCACTTTCGCCCGTTCTATGGACTTAGCGGAAATATCAAGCACCGTAATATCCGAATAGCCTAACTCCAGCAACGCATCTACCAAATGACTATCGCCACCACCAATATCAATGATGCTGGTGGTCTTCGGCAGCTTGAACAGATTAACGAAGTCAACCGATGTTTGCGGATATGGTTGGAACCAACTGAAGTCAGATTCCGACTTGGTTTCGTAAATTTTTTCCCAGTGTGTTTTATAGCTAAGCATAGAGCGTTTATTTCGTATTGATGATAAGCACGGGCCTTTCATACTCGCCTGCGAACTTCTCTGCCAGTCGGGATGAAACAGCATGGATTAATGAGCTCTTGCCATGTGTAGTCAATACTACCAAATCGGCATCTAAGTCCACTGCCACTTTTTTAATCCCGGCTTCCTCGTTGCAAAAGGAAAATTTGACTGGGCTCTTTAATCCTTTGGTGAGTTGTTTTATTTTACCAAGTGATACATTGGTTTCTTCGGATGTCAACGGCTTGTTTACATACAGGAGATGAATAACGGCATTCCAGGGGCATGTAACTTGATCCAGTAACGCAAGCGCTTCCAGTTCTCTTTCTTCAAGGGTTGTGACAAAAACTACTGTCCGGATTTTGAAATCGGTAATGGATGCCTTTATGATCAACACCGGCAGATCCGTATGACGAATCACCTGAAGAGCATGAGAGCCTAAAAGGATCCTCTTGATTCCGTAGACGCCATGCGATCCCATTACTATTAAATCGATAGAGAATGCAGCTGCATGCTTTTCAACCTGCTTCCAATCTTCGTCCAGTACCAAAGCCGGCTTGGCCGAAATGCCTTGTTGCTCAGCCGCTTTTACGAGTTGATTAAGCCTGGCTCTTGCCGGACCGCTACAGTCATGATGCTGGTGCCCTTCATGAGAACCACCTCCATGCATGGCCATGTGTCCTCCTGACGGTTCAGGGGCATGTAAGTGCAGAAAATAAATCTCTGCGTTGGTTTTTACTGCAATGGCAATGGCAACGTCCGCAGCTGCCTGCGCACATGCAGAAAAATCGGTTGGAACAAGTATCCTCTTCATTCGATTTTGAATTTGCTTTGTTGGATCACCATAATATTGTTAGTCCAGCGCCATATTTATAGTCCGAATCGTAAGACGCGTGAATATAAAATCGTTTGGCAATGTTATAGTCAAAATCAATGTTGTACTCCCAATCTGAGTTGCCCACCAGGCTTAATCTTAATCGCTTAGTAATAGGCATATCGTTTCGCGAAAGTTGAAACCGAACATTCCCCCGGTGGTCAACGCGTAACTCAGATTGCACAAACATGGGTAACAAGTAGCGCACACCCAACACGCCAACCCTGCGGTCAGTCTGCATCCCATTTTCTACAAGTTGAAATGTGTTACGAATGTCGGCACCCGCGTATATCGAAAGAAACTGGCGCTTGTCCAGGAATCGTTGGTAGTCGGGTTGAAACTCGTATTGATTCTTGTAGCTCACCCGATAAGTAGTGCCGAGAATTCCACGATTTCCTACAATATTGGCAAATCCAAACACACCATCCGATGCAATTTTTGTTTGACCCCAGAAGTACAGCATCCGGTCTTCCCTGAAAACTTTCTTTTGATCTTTGGAAGTAAGTTGCGTGTTGGGTGGCGAGTTTTCATAGCTCACCACGCGCGCCATACCTGCCATCATGTGGTAGAGAATGTGGCAATGGAAGAACCAGTCTTTTTCCTCGTTAGCATAGAACTCAATCGTAACGGTTTCCATCGGGCCTATGTCAAAAGTATGTTTCATAGGTGAGTAATCGCCCTGCGCATTGAGAAAACGAAAAAAGTGCCCATGCAAATGCAGCGGGTGGCGCATCATGGTGTTGTTCACTAAAATCATTCGAACATTTTCTCCTTTGCGTATTGCTATTTTGTCAGATTGTGAAAGGGTTTTATTATCGAACGACCACACATAGCGAATCATGTTGCCGGTAAGGCTGAGTTTGATTTCGCGCAAGGGCAGTTTATCGTTTAAGACCGTTGGCGTTGGTGAGCGGAGCATGTCGTAAGTTAAGCTGACTTCGACTTGATCGCTCATGTTAGCCATATCCATGTTGCTCATTGCGTTGTCTTGTGGTATAGTCATCGTTGAGTCCATATTCATTTCCTTCATGGATGTAGTATCCATTTTCATATCCATCATTGAAGTGTCCATGGGCAAGTCTTTCACAGAAGAGTCCTTCTTCATGTCCATGTTCTCCATCTTCATATTGCCCATGTCATGACCTTTATGTTCGCCCTCCATTTTCATTCCTTTCATATTACTCATGTCCATGCCAGCCATGTTGCCCATGTTGTTCATTTCGCGCATCATAGCAAAGTAGTCGAGTTTGGCCAACGTGGTCGCATTCATCTTCATGCCGTTTCCAAAGTAAAGCGAGGCATAACCGGAAATATCCTGTGCGGTCGCCCGGAATTCGTAGGCCATGCCGTCATCGGGGATTTTTATTTCTACATCGTAAGTCTCGGCAATGGCCACTAATATCTTATCCACCTCAACCGGCTGCACGGCAATGCCATCGGCAGCCACCACTTTCATTTTGCCACCGGCATATTGGACCCAGTGGTATGAGGATGCACTGCCGTTGATAATGCGCAGGCGCAGCGAATCGCCCGGCTTCACATCAGCAAAAACATTTTCCGATTTCCCGTTGATGAAGAAGCGGTTGTAGTAGACATCCGAAACGTCCATGGCGGGCATGCGCATCCACTCGGTTTTGGCGCGGTCCTTCAAATATCCTTTTGCAAGAGCCTCGCCCCAGCTTTGAACCGAATTTTTTCTGATGGCATAGTAATCAAGTCCGCGCTTCAAATTGCGCATCACTTCGTGAGGATTTTCATCTGTCCAGTCGCTAAGCATGATTACGTGCTCTTTCATATCTGCTGATTCATTCCACCCACGCGGATGAATGACCATTGAGCCATAGATACCGGATTGCTCCTGAAGCATAGTGTGCGAGTGATACCAGTATGTTCCCGTTTGGATGAGTGGAAACTTAAATGTGTGTGTCTGGCCTGCTTTAATGGGTGCAGTAGTCAGGTAAGGCACCCCGTCTTCTTCATTAGGCAGCAGCAGTCCGTGCCAATGAATGGATGTTTCTTCGTTCTTTAGTTTGTTGTGTACACGAATGATGGCCGTATCGCCTTCGTTGAAGTGCAGCACCGGCCCCGGTATGCCCCCGTTTATGGCCATACCCATTTTTTCTTTGCCCGTATAGTTTACCATCAGGTTATCGATGTAGAGATCGTACTCCACACGTTTGCCTGATGCTGCGGGCTTTGCATCATGCATTTTGTGCTGGGCGAGCGAGGGCGTGTATGCTGCAACGGTAAGCAGCACACAAGCCAACGTGGACAATAGAAGTTCGCTATTAATCGGTTTTTTAATGTTCATGATCGTCTTTGTGCTCTTTTACCGGTTCGAGCTTCATACCGCACTTCGAGCACTTGTCTCCTTCTTTACCCGTTACTTCCGGATGCATGGGGCAGGCATACGCCATCTGTGTGGAGTCCATGTGATGCATTTCCGTGGAATCCATTTCCATTTCATCGTGATGATGACTGGTAGTGTCACCCACTGCGTGTTCGTGTTCTTCCGTGCTTTGTTCTTTTTTATTGCCACAGCCGGTAACGAGTAGTGAGCCAACGAAAAGCCCCGAAATCAAGATGGAGATTGTTAAAATTGATTTTTTCATTGTTCTAAGATTAAGGTTTAAATTAGTCGATTGAGGTTTTAGTGATGATGTTCCATCTCCAGAAACTTGCCTTGCGGGCCGATTCCCTCAATGTGAACAAGTTGAGAACCATAGTGCCCCGCACGCGACACACTGTATGCGGATACAGCTAATACAATCATCACAACGCCAAACGCCCAGCGTTTGTCTTTAAAAAGAAAAAGATTGGCAATTTGAAGGATGAGGGCAACAATCCCTGAATTAATTGTCCAGTCAGCCCACTTGTCGTGCTGATCTAGTACAAGTTGAGCGTGCTCACTGATACCATGCGTATGAGGGTGAAAATTTTTACTGGCAAACCAGGCTGCCAATACTCCTGCCAAAAGAATGGCCGCGATGATCCATGAAATTTCTTTCTTCATGAAATACAGATTCAGCAATTGAATGCCTGCCGCTACCAGAATCAAGACAATGGCAAAATGCACGATGAGGGGGTGCAGCGTTGGGAAGTCGGCAAGATCGGCTGTTATTTTCTTTTCATCATGTGCCATACCTTCATCATGATGATGGATTGTATCCCCGGCTACATGCTGTTGCGCCATGGCTATTGAGTCGGCAGTTTTAACAGAATCCTTCTTGTGCTTCTTTCCATCATGGCCAAACCCGGAAGAAATTGTTATGAGCAGCACAAGCGTACTTGCAATAATTGTTTTCATGGTAGTTAGGTTAGTTTAGGTTTTTAGGAAATTGTTTTAGCTATTTTTTCTAAGATCATGTGGCTGTCTCCAAACTTGCAGAGGGCATCACAGTGCTCCCGTAAGTCTGAAAAAAGGATATATTTTATATGAACCTGACTTTTCTTAATGGATGGTCGGCTGAGTTGGAGAACAACATCTTTTTCACGTTTGTCAGGAATAATAATGAATAGAGATGAACTGTGATCCGGCAACGAAAAGGCCAGGTCACTTAGTCGAAGAATACCTGAGTAGATCGAGGTACTTTTCTCAACTTCGAAGGCACACACTACTTTATTGGTGCCCTCTTCAAACCAGATCACATCGATCAATTGTATAGTGCTTAGCGTATCTTTATCAATACTCAGCGCGGGAAACTGATCAAGGCTGATGAATGAAAAGCTAACCTCCCCGTAACATTTACTTCTATCGTTGTTAGCCGAGATCGGGTTGTAGCCCAGCGCCTTGCCGATTTTCAGCAGATGGAATTGCATTTCGGTATGAAGGTCTTCTTCATGTTTCTCGTCCAACACCTCTTTGTGGCGCTTGTCATACTGCTTCAAAAGTTTGGTTTTCTCGTCTTCCGATATTACCTGTCCTTCGATAATAATATTACGCATGCCAACCTCATACAGTAGTCCTGCAATAGCTCCCAGGTCATTGGAGAGTTGGCTTTTGTTTTCCTCGTTTGATTTTAAAATCACATCACGCATTTTTAAGTACTCTGTCCAACTACCCAACTTTTTATTATCCCGAAATAAATAATTGAAGCCATTTACAATTGCTGTGTTAAATGGAGGCATGAGCGTGGGGTGTAAAAAATATAAAATGCTGGCAACGGCAGGTCCCAGGCCCTTAATCTTAAGCGCATCAAGCTTAATAATTTCACGAATAATTTGTTCCTCCTTGGTAGCACTGTAACAGTTTTCAAGGAACTGGCCAAAGGCGCGTTTGTTGTTTTGGTTTTCGTAAATATCCGGGATCCGCATTTTTGGTTTCCAGTAAAACGGATGTGCTGCACCTTCAAATACCTGTTTTTGCTCGGTGATGGCATTGAGGACAAATTCGAGGGATGATCCCTTAAAATCATTTCCAAATTTTTCGGTTTTAATATCTTCGATAACTTGAAGCACACCTCGTTTGATAGCCCGGAATGCTTTCAATCTCTCTTCGTTGCCGATAAACCACGTGTTATAAACCGAAGCCGGGTCATACTTGTAAGATTTAATGATGTCAGGTAATAATTCCATGCGACTTGTGGTTTTTTTGTTGCTTTATGGGTTCGGTTCGATACGCGTCCATAATTCAGTGTCGCTGATCCAACGGAACGCCTTGTAACCGACAACTTTGAGAGTTTTGGAGTCCTTTAATGCAAGATATCCATCAGCCTTGTGGCCATGCCTTGGATCATAAACTGTACCGTCATTCCATTCGCGGGTTTCGGAGTCATATTTAAAACCAGATAATACAAGAGTATTCAACTTGGCATTTTCCCTATCATCTTTCACCCAGATAATTTTTCCAACGTACAATCCACTCTCTATATAAATGGAAACTTTAGCTTCACCTTTCTCGGTAAGCCATTGGCCCACGATGTCCCTGGCTTGTTCTTGTGCCGTGGTCTTGAGTCCAGTAAAGCAGAACAAAAGAATCATCATCAATCTCATGGTCTGCGCGCTGAAGTATGTGTTTGCCATATTTTCCATGTGCCATTTTCCTTTTTAAGGATAGTAGTTGCAACACCTTTACGCTCAATGACTGAATTGTCCTTTTTTAAAACGATGGTGTACTTATACGTTTCGGTGGCGAAAGCGTATAGCAAATCTACTGTTACATCAGCCTTATAATCGCTGAAGGCGAAAGACTTAAAATCACCGAGTTCTGGTCCCAGGTGATGTGCAAGATAATCCTGGTACCTGCCTTCTATTTTCCCCGATTCGATTACGATTGATTTGGACACAAATAGTTTTCCGGTGCCGGTAGTATCAAGCTTTTCGATAGCTTTCTTGTATGCCTCAAGCGTTGAGATCACGGTGGCTACATCATCCGCATTTGGCTTTTGACCCCAGGAAGAGAACGTAACTGTAGTAAGAAAAATAATGATACTTAACGTTTTCATAAATTTAGATTGTTTAGTTGTTGCTGGATTTGCATTTATTGAATGGTTTCTTTCACCTTGCCGCAAGTAAGCATTTCACTGCCAAAATAAGGGTTGCGTATTTCTTTTGAATCACTAAGCCAATATGCTCCCGAATTATTGTTTGCCATAGGACATTGCGCATAATATACCATGATGCCTCCGGCACCAAATTCTTTCAAACTCTTATACAATGCATCGCTGAAAGAGGAGAACGCCTGGCGTTGTAGTACAAGGTCATTAGAACCTGCAATTCGCTCAAGATTCTCATTGAGTATTTTCAGGTAGCCCATCCAGTCCATGAGGGCTTCATCTTTCAATAGAGCCAAATCTACTTTAGACAATGCGCTTTTAATTTCAGAAGCAGATAGTGTAGCCTTCACAGCATCGGAAGATATAAGAGCATCTTTCAATTGGAGGCTGGTCGTAAACACACCACGTAGTTGCACTTGAAATTCAGGAACTGCACGGTGCGAGTGGACGGTTTCTTTTTTACTGTGTGTAGGCGCGTTAGTATGCCCCGCACCATGATCGTGCTGAGCAACTGCCGAACCTGCAAGGAGAATCAGACTCGTAATTATTATGCTATTTTTCATTGGCAAATGGGTTTAATTCATTAAACAATTTCATAATTCAACATCATGCCATCATCTTCATGCTCAAGGTTGTGGCAGTGAAATACGTACACTCCCTTATCTTGGGGGAATGTCATGATGACCCTTACTTTTTCCCGGGGCATCACGAGTACGGTATCTTTCCAACCTCTTTCCGAAGCAATCAATGAACCTCTGCCTCCTGTTCTGGATAGGATTTGGAATTGAACACCATGGATGTGCATGGGGTGAATTTCGTCACCTTCGGAGTTATCAAAATCCCAGATTTCAGTGGCTCCTGCATCAATCGTTTCGTCAATCCGGCTGAGTTCATAGATTTTATCGTTAATGGTGTGCATGCCACTTCCCATGTTTCCCCCCATATTACCATTCATGCCTTCCATCATCCCTTTGATTTTCATCGAACGTGTTTTGGATGCTGAAGCTTCTGTCAGCGGTGTGATCACAGAGAGTTGAGAGGGTGTGGAGAATGAGTCACTCACCTGTTGATTCACTGTAAACTTCATGATCCTGAATTCCTGCTGGCCTTGTGCCCCACCATCGAAAGTTTTATTCAGCAGATAAATTTCCTTTCCAACTGCCAAATTTTTAAAGCTCACTAAAATATCAGCTCGCTCGCCCGGACCTAGCAATAAGGAATTGACAGAAACAGGCTGAGCTAACAAACCACCATCAGAACCGATTACCTCAAAACCCAGGTTATCGGTCAAACTAATGTTATACACCCTGGCTGTTGAACCATTCAAAATTCGCATCCTGTAATACTGAGTGGAAACATTGTGGAAGGGCGCATAAATACCGTTTACTAAAACATATTCACCGGTATAGCCTGTCATAATTTCATCCATAGAGGGTGAATAATTCAGTTGACCATTTTCGATGCGCTTATCCTGGATGACCAACAAAAGTTCACGGTCACCAGAAGGAAGGTTTAGTGCCTGCTCTTCTGCATCATTGGCAATAAAAAAACCAGCGAGCCCGGTGAATACCTGTCTGGCAGTCTTTCCGTGCGGGTGAGGATGATACCAATAGGTGCCCGCCCGTTGGTTAATGGGGAGGGAAAAATCAAAACTACCACCGCTGTTGATCACATCCTTGGGATGACCGTCCATGTTAGCAGGGACCAATAGCCCATGCCAATGAATGTTGGTTTCCTCGGAAAGAAGATTTTGAAAAGGTATTGCCACCGTTGTGCCTGTGTCTACTTTGATGGTTGGCCCTAACATGCCATCAGCGTATCCGAATACGGAGGCATTTTGATTATTCAAAAGGCTTGCCGTGTTGCCTTTGGCCTTCATAGTAAAATTACTCGACATCACGGAGGGAAAAGAAAGGGGCGTAGCGAAGGTCCCTTGCTTAACGGGTACTGCATTAGACCCCATATTCATATTCATGTTCATATTGTCCATACAACTTTGCAGTGCAGGAGGAATCATGATCGCGGAGGCGGCTGCTACTCCTGAAAGTTTTACAAATTCTCTACGTTTCATTTCTTTAGATATTTTTTAGCGTTTTGTTCTGATTCGAAATATAAAATTGCGCCTGACTTATCGGGATTCACCGTTATAAATGAAAGCGCCTTATCCACTGACACATGACTGTAAGGATCTACGGCTATCCGGGTGGACTCATCCGTATTAAGGTCGCGTACACATTTCGGACAACATCCGTAATACGTCTTGTCCAACACCATCACTGGAATTTGATCAACACCCATGTACGTGTTGTTAACCATGCATACTAACTTATGATCAACTGCCGTTCCAGGTACCGGAAGAGAAGACTGATACTGTTGCTTCATTTCACTTTCTTGTTTTTCCTGCCGGTAGGTATGCACCGCCAACCACACAAACCAACCCCCAATCATGACAATGGCAAAAGCTGTGACGAAGATTTCATTCCATTTGAACCTCTTCTTTTTGTTAGCAGTCGGGGGTCGGTAGGTTTGTTTCTTTTTCATAACCCTTATAGAAAATACTTTTTTAACGATCAACAATCCATGAGTTGAGCGAGACGTTTCAATTTGCGTTTACTCCGTCTCATCGCTCCACCCGCTATTAGTGAATCATTTCTTTTACACTGCCGCATTTCAGCATTTTGTCTCCGAAATAAGGATTCTTAATTTCCTTTTCGTTGGAGAGCCAATAGGCGCCACTATTATTGTTCGCCATGGGGCAGTACTCAAGATAAAGCATACCCATTGACAACTTTCCGTCCTTTACCAATGTGGCCATTTCGTTACTAAGTGTGCTGAACAATTTGCGTTGCTCTTCGAGATCAGCGGTATTTGCCAATTTCGTAGCCGCTTCGATAGAGGCTGCCGAGGCTTTGGCATCCTTTAATGCTTTATTCAATTCAATGGCACCAGTCTTGGCTTTCTCACTATCTGAGGCTACCAAAGAGTTCTTCACATGAATGTAATGTTCATACGCTTTGCCCAGTTTGGGATCCTTGAACATGACCATTGTTTGGTCAGTCTTCTTCTGATCATGACCGGGATGATCGTGTTGTGCAAAAGCTCCCCAACTGCCTAGAACCAGGATGAGCATCATCATTTTTGTTTTCATGTTGCTATGTGATTTAATAGTTAATTAATTATAGTATCGTGTGGTTTGTTTTTCTTGCCTTAGTAAGTCTAACCGTGCCGACCATCGACTTAAAATGCGCAGTCTCTTCTGCCTTTTGAAAAGTTTCTTTGATGGCTTTGGCTAACAAATTCTCAACGTTATCAGTCGTTGTCTGAAATCCATCCAAAAGTTGAACGGCATAAAATCCTACCCTCTGCAGGGCACCAGCCGGTTTGCCAAAATCTGCTATGTGAAATTCTCCGGAAGGCTTAAGCACTCTGCGGATTTCTTCCAACGCAAAATATTTCTGGCGCAGCGTGAGGTGATGAAACACCAGGCTTGACATTACATAATCGAACGAGTTGTCCGGGTAAGGCAGTTTGCTGCCATCGTATTGTTGCACATCAATGGACAGGTTCGTGTTGAAAAGTTTCTGTCTCGCAATGGATATAATTTTTGCATCGATGTCCACACCAAAAAAGTGTGCGTGCGGATGTCTCTGAGCCGCCATGATGGAGAGCGTAAGCGAGCCGCAACCAAAATCGAGAATCTGGTCATTGGGTTTGATCTCCATTTGCCGGATCAAGGCGGACTTAAATTTCCGCTCTGGCATGGTAAACTGTAATACGGGGTCATAGACTTTTGTAAGCCAGTCGTACTTTAATGCAGGTATATAGTTTTTGTTTTCTGTCATTTTACTATTGGTTATTGATTATGCATGAATTGACTCCAAAGAACAAACAATACAATTCCGATCAGGATAGCATAGACTATTCGTCTTGACCATACTTTCCAAACTGGAGGTGGCTTAAGATTGCCATTTTCGCAACAAGGTTTTGCCATAACTTTATTTTAAAGTCTCTTTTGTTTCACCACATCGCAGCATCTTATCACCGAAATAGGGATTGCTTATTTCCTTTTCACCGCTGATCCAAAAGGCACCTTTGTTATCGAATGCCATTGGACAAAACTGGTAGTACGCATCAAGTCCCTCCACTCCGAAAGTTTTAATAGATGAATAAAAAGCATTCGTGAGTTGAGAAAAAGCCGCACGTTGAATCTCTACATCCCGGGTTGACGAAATAAGTTTGGAAGCAGTCTCCATACTTTTCAACTGCTCCATCCATTTTATATGAGCATCTCCATTTACCAGTCCCATGTCCACATTCTTCAAAGCAGTATTGAAAGCACTTGTTTGATCAGAAGCGGACTTGGCGTCCGATGATACCAACGCATCTTCTATTTTGAGATAAGGTGCTAGCAAGTCTTTGAGTTGTTGTGAAAATGCTCTATCCACAGCAACTGTCTCTTCTTTCTTTGTACTCGGCTTTGCAGAACCTGTCGGTGTTACAATGTGGTCATGATTATGACCAGCCATAGGGTTAACTCCCTTTTTCAATACGATCTCGCTATAAAGCAGGTAGGCACCTGTTGCAACAATTGAATCTCCTTCTTCCAAACCACTGGTAATTTCAACTTTGTTAAAATTCTCCAGCCCGGTGGTAATCATTTGTGGCCTGTACTTACCAATGCCTGTTTTCTTATACACATGATTACCCAGTTCTTCGCGTATGACAGCATCCGCAGGTAAAGTCAGTGCTTTCTTTTTTGAGTGCTCGAAAACAATCTCCGCCTGCATGCCGGGCACAAAGCGATAATCGGTATTGGTAAGTGAAGCGCGTAATACAAAAATCTGGCTGGACTGCCTGTATTCCGGGGAGAGAAAGATGACTTTGCTTTCAATAGGTTGATTCTCGAATCCGTTGACATAAATGGTTATGCGGTCGCCCAATTTTATCAGCGATGCTTCCCGTGGATACATTTCCGCTTCGACCCAGAGTTTACTAAGTTTTTCTAAACGATAAATGGCTGCACCCTCAGTAACATATTGTCCCTCTGCCACAGGTATTTCCGTTATAATTCCAGAGGCAGGTGCGACAAATTGTATTCGAGGATTGGTGGTTTTCGATTTGGACAGTTCTTCAATCTGGTGTTCCGTCATTCCATACAACCATAACTTCTTCCTGGAAGCTTCCAGGTAAGAAGAGTAGCGCTTATTGTCGATGGATTGGGATTGTGCGAGAGCGAGTAAATATTCATTCTGATAGGTGAGCAGTTGTTCACTGTAAATTTCATAAATCAGTTGACCTTGATTTATTGGAACGCCTGTCTCTTTGATGAAGAGTTTGTCAATCCTGCCCGGAACTCGTGTGCTCACAACTTCCGTCTGTGTCTCGTCAGCACGGAGACGGCCGTTCAGGAGTATGCTGTTTCCGATTTCCTGAACTGACACCCGTTGGACGGTAATATTGGCAAGTTCTATCTGACTTTCGCTGAGCGTAACCTCTGACTTATCTCCCCCTGCATTCACCGCCACCAAATCCATTCCGCAGATTGGACATGTCCCGGGTTTATCCTGCACGATCTGTGGGTGCATGGGGCACGTATAGGTTTGTTTTATTTCAGAAGACTGACCGCTGTTGTTTTTTCCTTTGCATCCCGTCAGTAGTATGATGATACTAACAACTAAATATTGGATTGTAGTTTTCATCGTTGTTATGGGTTAATTACTTTTATAAAACTCTCGCTGTCTACCAGGTATTGAGCATTGGCGGCAATCTCCACCGATTCATCTAACCCTTCGGTAATTTCGATCCAGCCATTCGTCTCCAATCCTGTTTTTACTTTAAAAGGAATGTAGGTTGCCTTCTCTTTGATGAAAACTATTTGCTGAACTCCAAGATCAAGGATTGCCTTTTTCGGGATCCACAGTGCCTGGCTATGTGTCTCAGTAACATGAGCCGTTAAAAGTTGTCCAACACGGATTTCATTGACGTTAGCATTGATATAGGACCTAACTTGCAGGAATTGTTTGCCTTCGCTAAAAAATGGCTGAATAAAGTCCACCTTTGCTCGAATCGTTTCCTGTGTACCTTTAACGTGGAGTTCAATGAGCACACCCTTTCTGATCTGCGCACCTTCCTTGGCAGGAAAATAAAGTTCAGCCCAAAGGCGAGTACCATCTACCACTTTGAAGAGACTTTGACCTGTGGTCAGATACATGCCTTCGCGAATTGAAAATTGTCCGCCCATAGCCGGTGATGAATTTGCCGTATTCATTGCATTGTTGGGTTGCACCCCTCCACCCATAGCGCCTCCTGATTTTTTATTCATTCCACCCCCGCCCATGGATGTGGATGATGCACCACTTGCCGTGCTGACCTCAGGGAGAGCTATGTTTGACTCCACGATATATCCGGAGTAAGGGCTGAACACCGGGAAAGCAAAAGACTCTTTTCCGGTCTTGATAATGTTCTCGATTTGTTCGTTAGTAAGTCCCAGTAATTGTAGTTTCTGTTTTGCAGACTCGATGATTTCTATATGTTCCTTATGCTGGCTCGCCACGTAGAGTAACTCCCGTTGGGCAGTAATCAATTCCGGGCTATATACCTCCATGATCACCTGGCCTTTCCGCACGGGCTGGTAGTTGTACTTCAGATAAAGCTTTTCAATGCGTCCGCCAAAGCGCACCGGCACCGAGTAGGTTTTACGGGTATCGTAACTGACTACTCCCGGGGCTGTGACATTTACGGGCAATGTTTTTCTTTCAGGCCGAATCGTTTCAATAGCAGCTACCACAGAGCTGTTGGTAGGCTTGATCAGATCTCTCATTTCCTCAGATACGGCCACTGATTGCACAGCGCCAGACTTCTTTACTAAATCCATTCCACAGATGGGACAAGTCCCTGGTTTATCCTGAGTTATCTGGGGGTGCATGGGGCAGGTATATTCATCGTGAACATGCACCTGTTTTTCTTTTTCTGAATTGCACGCGACAATCAAACCCAGCATGAGGATTAGCAGGGCGAATGCTTTCAGAGTTTTATCTATTGCACGCTGCATACTATTTTTCCAATTGTTTTTCATAACTCACGATCATTTGATAATATCTCCTCATCACATCTAAGTATTGGGTTTGTGCCATGATGAGGGCTTCGTACGCATCAATTACAAAAGGCAATTCCTCGCGGTTCTCTTCGTATGCCAGCATTACGGTCTCGTAGTTTCTTTCAAGTGCCGGAATAATTTTTTGCTCGTAGTTGTCCAGTTGCTTTCTGGTGGTTTGTATTTCCCATGCCATTCCCGCAGCCATTCCTTGTGCTTCGTTCAGAATAGCTTCGCGCCCACGTTTCATCGCTTCAATTTGGAGATTCATACCTCGCACGTTTGCCTTGTACATTTTCGAAGACCACGGAGCAATAGGAATGGAAACCATGCCTTCAATTGTATACGCGCTGGGCATCATCTGCCCCAATGGAGCCATGTGGTTATATCGGATTCTAAAGTCCGGCTTGGCCTGATAGCCTTCCAACTTCACGGCATAACGCATCGACTGAATGGTGTTATTGAGTTGCCGTATATCGCTTCGGCTGTTTGCCAGTAACGTAGTGTCTACAGCAAGTTCTACCGGATCAAAGTCCCGGAAGACGGTATCGATGGCAAAGCGAACATCTTTGGGCAGGTTCATCAATGCATTGAGTGCAATGTTTTTCTGAATGATTTCATTTTCCGTCATGAAGATCATATTCTCGACTTCATGCAATCGTCCTTCAGCCTTAAAGCTGTTACCTAACGGACTTTGGTTATAGGGATACCTCGCCTTGGCAATGTTGAACATGAGTTGGATGATCTCCTGATTCTCGCGAAGGATCAGCAGCTTCTTTTCCAAAACAAACCAATCATAAAATGCTGTTTTTGCCTGCGACCTCAGTTCGTTGAATGTGTATGAACCTGCGGCCTCTTCAATGGCAGCTTTTGAGGAGAGTAACTGCTGATTGGCCCTCAGTTTTGCCGGATTGGGGATGGATTGTTCAGCGGAGATCATGATTGATCCTTTATCCCTTTCATCCATCACCATCTGGCCGGGATAAGGAGTCATGAAAGTGCCCAATCCCACCATAGGAGCCATCCAACTTTTTGCTCCTTTGGAAATTTCATTGAGTGCTTCTGCTTTATATCGGTACTCCTGCAGCATGGGGCTGTTTTGTTTGATCGCGGAGAGAATACTATCAAGCTTCAAGCGTTGCTGCGAGTGGGCGGCATAGCTGCTCAGAACAGCGATCAATGCAAAGGCTATTGTTTTAGTGTTTGGTTTCATGGATTTCAAGTTTTCCGAATTTCTTAAGCTCATATTCTTTGGTCATCAAAAAGATCAATGGCGTTACTAAAAGGATGTGGGTAGAAGATGTTAGCACGCCTCCGATCATGGGCAGCACAATGGGTTGCATCACATCGCTGCCTACACCGGTAGCCCACAATACCGGTACCAGTCCAAATAGAGCAACGGATACAGTCATCAGTTTTGGTCTTAGGCGTTTTGCCGCTCCGGCAATCACATATTCCTTCAATTCAGTCATTGAAATGGTTTCGCGCGAGTTGCCTCTTAACTCCACCAGTTGCCTCATCGCATCGTTAAGATAGATTACCATCACAACACCAGTCTCTACGGCAATACCAAACAGGGCAATGAATCCAACCGCTACGGCTACCGATAAGTGGACACCCCAGAAATAAATTATGTAGGCCCCTCCAATAAGCGCGAAGGGCACAGTGATCAAACTAAAGAATGCCTCGCGAATGGAATGGAAAGCGAAGTAGAGCGAGAGGAATATGATGATAAAAACAATGGGAGCAATCAACGTTAATGTTTTCTTGCTTCGTATAAGATTTTCGTACTGACCGCTCCATTCAATATAATATCCATTGGGCAGGCTTGAGAGGTCACTGTTTAATTTGTCAATAGCTTCTTGTACTGTGCTGCCCAGGTCACGGTCGCGCACATTAAAAAGTACTGCCCCGCGCAACATGGCATTTTCTGAATTGATCATAGGTGGTCCATCTTCAAACCGAAGGTCAGCTACATCCGATAACGGGATCGTACCCAATGCTGGTGTTTGAACCGGAATACGTTTAAGTTGATCCAGACTGTTCCGGTAGTCTTGTGCCAACCGTACATTCACTGAAAAACGTTGACGGCCTTCAATCGTGCGTGTGATGGGTGTACCTCCAATAGCGGATTCTACCATCATGTTCACATCATCTATGTTAAGGCCATAACGCCCAATCTCTTCGCGTTTAATATCAATGACAAGGTACTTGCCTCCTGTGATGGGCTCAACATAAAGGTCTTTCACTCCGGGAATTCCTTCCAGGGCTGTCTTAACTTTTTCAGAAACGGCATAGATCGTATCGAGATTCTGACCATACACCTTCACACCTACATCGGTGCGAACTCCAGTGGCCAACATATTGATGCGGTTAATAATGGGTTGTGTCCATCCGTTAACCACTCCGGGAATTTGCAGTTTGGCATCCAATTCATTAACGATATCTTTTTTCGTTATCCCCGGACGCCACTCGCTTTTTGGCTTGAGCATGATAATTGTTTCGATCATGCTAATGGGCGAATTGTCGGTAGCTGTGCTGGCGCGACCTGCTTTCCCTAATACTTTGTCCACTTCTGGAACAGAGTGAATCAGTTTATCTTGTACCTGCAGAATTCTTTTTGCCTCTGCATTCGATATGTCCGGAAGCGTAACGGGCATGAACAGAATGGATTGCTCATCAAGCGGAGGCATAAATTCTGAGCCCAGGCTGGTGATCAAGGGAATACTGATAACCAGTGCTGCGATGTTAATTCCAATGGTGGTCTTTCGCCATTTAATACACCAGCGGATAATCGGTTCATAAACGCGTTCCAATATCCGGTTAACAGGATTCGAGTTCTCGTCTTTGAATTTCCCTTTCATGAAAAAGGAGATCAACACCGGAGCAAGTGTTATTACAAGCAGTGCATCAACCACCAGAATAAACGTCTTAGTGTAGGCAAGCGGGCTAAATAACTTACCTTCCTGCCCCGTCAACATGAACACAGGCAGAAAAGAGGTGATGATAATGATCGTTGAATAGAAAACCCCGCGTGAAACCTGCTTGCTGGATTTTTCAATAATTGCAATCCGCTCTTCTTCAGTTATCCAAGGCTCTTCTTTTTTGCGTGAGAATATTTTAAATAATTTCATGAGATTCAAATTTTAAGGGTTACCGGATTTCTTAGCCATTACTTCGGCATAGCGTTGAGAAAGATGCTTGTAGGCATTTTCTGACATGATGATACCGTTGTCTACAATCACACCGATAGCCAGTGCAATGCCTGTCAGCGACATGATGTTGGATGAAATGTTGAACATATTTAGCAGAATGAAGGCCGTGGCCAGTGTAATGGGTATCTGTATGATGATGCTCAACGCACTACGCCAGTGGAACAGGAAGATGATCACCACCAGTGAAACCACGATCATTTCTTCAATTAGCGTTTTCTTAATGGAAGAAACAGACTCCTCGATTAACTCGCTACGATCGTAGGCAAGATTGAATTTCATGCCTTTGGGAAACCCCTTGGCTACTTCTTCCATCTTTTTCTTTACTCGCTTGATCACCTCATCTGCATTTTCACCATAGCGCATCACGACAATACCCCCGACAGCTTCACCTTCACCGCTGACGTCAAAAATGCCGAGACGAAGTTGGCCCGTCATCTGAACGGTAGCTACATCCTTGATCGTAACGGGTATGGAGTTTACCGTTTTTAGAGGAATCATTTCAATAGCTTCAACGCTCTTGATATACCCGGTGGTCTTGATTACATACCCGATATCGTTCACTTCAAACTTTCTTCCGCCAGCTTCATTGTTATTGGCGCGAATGGATTGAATCACTTGCGGGATGGAAAGACCATAGTATGTAAGCTTATTGGGATTGATCGTAACCTGATACTGTTTTTCGAATCCCCCGAAGGAAGCTACTTCGGCTACCCCGGGCACATTTTGCAACCCGAATTTTACATACCAGTCTTGGATGGCACGTTGTTCGCCAAGGTCCATACCGGGTGCTTCCAGTGTGTACCACAGGATATGGCCGACACCGGTGCCATCGGGACCAATGGTTGGAACAACACCTTCCGGCAATAAGCGGGATGCATAATTCAACCGCTCAAGAACTCGTTGCCGAGCCCAGTAAACGTCTACATCATCTTCAAAGATCACGTAAACAAAACTCATCCCGAACATGGATGTACCGCGAACATATTTTATTTGGGGCAAGGCCTGAAGATTGGTCACGAGCGGGTAAGTAACCTGATCTTCCATAATCTGCGGGCTCCGTCCCATCCATTCCGTGAAAACAATAACCTGGTTTTCAGAAAGATCAGGGATGGCATCAATCTTATTCACCTTTACGGAGTGTAAACCCCACCCAAAGAGGCCTGCTGCGATAAGCAGGATAATGAAACGATTGTGTATAGAGTATGAAATTATTTTCTCAATCATAGTAATCGAATAATAAAAATGAAGTCAGTTATCCTAAGGAAAAGGACATGAAGAAAGGGCGGAGATATCTTACAATACTTATCGTAAGATTAATTGTATGAATAGATCATTCGCGCATGCGAACAAAATCCATACGCCCCTAAGTGCAGTTATTAAATAAGGAAAGTCTGAACGAGTACAGTAATGTCTCGTTCGATCAATGGAGGGCGGTAATTGAAAAACCGAACATGTGCTAAAGCGACAGAAGGCTTAAGGTTTTCTACGGGCCCTACGATCATCGGCAATGCATCTGACAACGATTTAACCGTAACCGTTTCACTAACTTTGGTTGAATATTTTTCCGAGTCTACTACAACGGTCGCGTCTTCGCAGCATGCTTTATGACCAACTGATTCATGGTTTGAAGTTGCGCTGTCATGGTCACATCCGCGTGTGTGTTCTTCACAAGGCTGTGCGTGGCCAAAAATTGCCATGCTTTGTACTTCGCCTCCGCACAAATGAAAACTAACCGAATGGCTGATGGATGACATCAGCACAAGCGCGGCAAGAATACCAGTCAGTATGGTGCGAAATTTCTTCAAGACGTTGTAAATATACGTGGCTCACGCATATAAGTTATTATACAATATTGCCAAAATGTTATAGAATTCCCCGTAATATTGTCCTTAGTCGCAAAAAACACCCCTTTTTGGGCTTTTCAAAAAACCAAGCATCCTTCTATTCCGCCCATGACAATTTTCAGAAGTTGGAGATTTCAGCCAGAATCACGATCAATATAATGACAAGGACAATAACAATCCAAAATCGCCAGATCCTCTTCTCTGATTCCGGTGATGGCTTGGGTACTTCTATTTGGCAACACCGTTTCGACATGTTTTAAAATAGTTAGTTTTAATATGCCGCGCTGCGGGCATAACCATTCTTGAACTCGGACACCGAACTGCCCGTTATCGTCCGGAATTGTTTTGACAAGTGCTGAACGTTGGAGTATCCCATACGATACGAGATTTCACTCAAGGTCAATTCCCCTTCCCTGAGTAGTTGTTTAACTCTGTCCACCTTTCTTTCAATAGCAAATGCCTCGATTGTCTTATTCTGGTTTCTGCTAAAGAGTTTGGTCAGGCTGAAGTAATTCCTGGCCAGATGATCGGACAAGTAAGCCGATAGTCTGCTCACATTATTTCCCGACTCTATTTCGTTCAGGTACTTAATAATATGAATTTTTATTTCCTCCACGGTCACTTCTGTTTTGTCGTAAACGACCTGTAGACCGACTTCTCGTAGTTTCTTTTCAAGCGTTGGTAAAATTGTATCACAAGGGCTTGAAAAAATTACGCGACCCAACTCAACCTTTTGAGGAGGGGTATTTAGTTGCTGAAGTACCTGCATGACGTAGATAACACAGCGTTCACAGACCATATTTTTTATATGAAGTTCGTACGTTTTCATAACCAATAGTTAATTTTCGTTTTGAAGAAGAAGACTTTAGAATTGACGAGTGTCGCTTTACGCGAAACACGGATTAACAGGAAGCATCTCGAAAACTAACTATCAGATTTGAAAGGAATTTAGAAGGACTCTTTTGTAAGTCCCCTCATTGTTATAAAGAAATTGGGGATGTGCCACACTCGCAGAGAAGGTGGTATTGCTGCTGATAAGCGAAACGGGGGTAACAATGTTGAATAAAGGAGCGGCATTGGCGGCTACCTCCACAATCAATGTCTCAGTGCTTAAAGAAAGAGCCGCAAAGAACCTGGTCATCCCATCCGCACAGCAGCAATCCTCGGGAGCGATTTCAAAGGCAACATTCTTCGTAAGCCAATGATGTACTTTTGCCGATATTTCCTTTGTGTGTTTACAATGAGAATCTGGACGATCTGAGTGCATTCCCATGCCTGATGTACATACGAAATTGCAAACAATGGTTGTCAAAACCGATAAGGTAAAGAACAGGGACAGGAAAAGGCTGTATTTTCGTATGGTTGTCAGGGGAGTCATCCAATGGCAAAGTAGTGAGTGTTGTTTACTCGTATCATGACCAATGTTGGCTAAGACGATGACTTTTGTCAGGCGTGGTCCGTCTCAAAGGCGCATGAAATTTTTCATACGCCTTAACCAGTCAATAGAAATTATTTATCATGAGTATCGAGAATCACGGGCAGGCCATCTTTGCCGATAGGCACAAAGAAGAACTTGGTATTCGGGCTGGACGTTAGCTTATCCTGCACTTCCAGTGCTTTGAACTGCAGATACCGTTGGGTTAAGCCAGCATCAATGATTTGCTGTGCATCGCGCTGCCCTTTAGCCAACACTCTTTGTATCTCCGCGTTTTTCTCTGCAATCTTTAATTCGTATTCTTTTTGCTCAATGGCCTGCTGAACTGCGAGTTTCTTATCTACAGCCGAAGTAACCACCACAGGGTATTCAATATGTTTTACTGTAACGTTGTTGAATTCAATATGCTTTCCTTTTGTCAGCATCATTAAGCGTGTGAGGATAGCAGACTCGATGTCCGGACTTTTTGGTGACACCGTGGTATACTTGTAGGTTGAAAAAACATTCCGCACCAGGCTCATAAACTCTGGTTGGATTACTTTCTTGTAATAGTCTTTACCAACTTCCAACTCTAACAATGGCAGTTCCGAAGCCACTGGTCGTAGTGTTACAGAAACGGTAAGGTCGATATGTAATTCGTCTTCCGTTAGGATCGACACGTTTTCATTGTAGGTTTGCCATTGCATATTGTAGCCAACCACACCATTCCAGGGCCAATGCCACACTACGCCATTAGAATAAATTTTGTCGGTTACCAACCCTTTGCTTAGGGGCTTCCAGCGCATGGCATTATAGCCCGGTTTTACTACTGAACATCCGGCTGCCAGCAAAAGTAGAATGGTCGCAGCCATAATGAAATTCAAATTGGTTTTCATGGTATTGATTTGTTTACGTATTCAGGAATTCACAACGATCTCCAAATTCATTTTTGAACCAGGCAATGAACAAACTGGTTTCGCTCTCCGGCAATAATCTGAGTGCCTTGACGTATTCTTTCTTTAACAAAGCTCTGTCAAAGCTCATTTTTCTCAAGATCAGTTTGCAGTACTCGAACCTGCTCATGGCGTTAATGATTTTGTTACTTCTATAACGCTGGCAGGCAAAGACGCGGATCAAACTTTCTTGGCTATGATGTGTATTTTATTGAACCCATCAAATAGAAAGGAACGATCCGGCTGTCGAGTACAGCACATGCGCAAGCATGGAGGCACACATTCTAAATATATTTAAGCATTTGCTTAAATAAGAAATAGTAATACCTTTGACTCGGCCCTGAAATGAGGGTATTCATAAAATGAATAAAAATACGTGTATCCGTGTTTTTGCGGATGTTAACCAGATAAAGGCGTGCAGAGAAAAAATTTCCAAAAATGCCGGTGCTTTTGGAGATTTGGCACGGGTACTTGAATTGTCTGGTAATGAAGTGCGACTTAAAATTCTTTATCTGCTAGAGGAGGAAGGTAAACTGTGCCCCTGTGATTTAAGTGATATCTTAGGGATGAGCGTTCCGGCAGTTTCGCAGCATTTGCGAAAGTTGAAGGATGGAAATGTGATTCAGTCAAAACGGGTAGGTCAGACTATATTCTATTCTTTGACAGATGGTCATTTGAAAATATTGCGGCTTTTTTTTCGGCACATTAACGTTCGAATCGTCAAGGCTGGAAGTTGATGTTATTATTACTCTAAAAAATGGAAACAAAAGTAACGACTGTATCCACCATAACGTGTCCGGTTTGTGGCTTTTCGAAGGAAGAAGAGATGCCAACCGATGCATGTCAGTATTTTTACGAGTGTGAAAATTGTAAAACTTTATTGAAACCCAAACCCGGAGACTGTTGTGTATTTTGTTCCTACGGGAATGTGAAATGTCCTCCGGTTCAACTGGAGAAAGCTTGTTGCAAATAGAATCACAAATATGATTGCAGGAGATTTGTCGAAGGAGTTCAGAGATTCAATCCGTGGATTATCCGGCCATTTGCGTGGCATTGAGAAGATGGTGAACACAGAATTCCCCGACCAAACTCTCTTACAACTGAAAGCCGTTCAGGCAGGGCTTCAAAAAGCAACACTCATGTTGCTGGACGAAGTTTACCGTAAAGCGCTTGCAGAAAAGATTTCGTTTTCATGGCAAAATTGTCCTGGGAATTGCGGTTATGAAAAGAATATTGATATGCTCCGCAGTTTGTTCCCTGATATTAAGTTGGATGAGATACCTGAAAAATTGAAGGAAGCGGCTAAAATCGAGGATCATTTGAAGAAAATTATTTCACAAAATAACTTGGAGCCCCCCTCCACCGGGAAGTTACATTTGGATCAGTAAACCGTTCAACATCTAAATTAATATTTTATGGTAAAGAAAATATTTTTCATCTCCGTTGTAGCCTTAGCAAGTCTGGGAGCAACAGCTTTTGAATTGAACAGAGAAACAACCTCGGCTTGCCCCCTGGAAGGTACATCTGCATGTCCGATTGTAAATTGCCCGCTAAAAGGAACCCCCCAATGCCCTTATACTCAATCTTCCTTGTCTTCGTGCTGGAAGACCGGTGCTTCAGAACAAACAAAAACATTGAGTATGTTCAGTAAGTTCTGACTAGAAGCATGAAGGTAAATAGTATTTTGAGCAGTGGACTTATCGCAGCGATACTCAGTTCGCTTTGTTGCATCACACCTGTGCTGGCCTTGGTTGCAGGAATGAGTGGTATTGCAGCTTCGTTTTCATGGCTGGAGCCTGGCCGGCCATACCTGGCGGGTATCACAATTTCCGTTCTCGGGTTTGCCTGGTATAAGAAGTTATTTCCAACAACAGAATCCCCCGATTGTGCATGTGAAACAGAAGGGAAGAAAGTTTCATTCTGGCACACGAAAACTTTCCTGATGCTCATTACAGTTTTTGCGCTTTCTACATTGGCTTTTCCATACTATGCTCATATTTTTTATCCTCATTCTGAAAAGCAAGTGATTGTAGCTAACGAGAACGATTTCCGTTCTGTGGAATTCAAAATCAACGGGATGACCTGTCAGGGATGTGCCGAGCATGTTATGTTTGAGGTAAATAAACTTGCAGGAATTATTAAAACAAATGCATCTTTTGAAAACGGCAATGCGTTAGTCGAATTTGATGAAAGCAAGGTATCTCAAGGTAGTATAGAGTCCGCCATAAATTCTACAGGGTATAGAGTAGTTGATGTAGTACGGTTGCGTTAAAGTTTAAACTTATGCGCAGGTGATATTATCCCTGCTCTTTCAGGGCACCTTACTGGTTGGTTAATATTGCAAACTGGATAAGTTTAGATGGAGTCTATAAAGTAAAGCCTGATGGAAACAGGATTATCAAGCACCAATCTTTACTTGCACGTTTAATAAAACAATGTCCGATTATCGTTTACCAAGAAAATTCCGGATGTAGCCATTTGGAGAGTTCATGAAATTAAAGGTGTAGTTGAATGTTCTGGCATTCATATCGAAATAACCGTAATGCTCATCACTTGGGTTGTGTTCAGCACTCATATGCTGTTGCCATGAGGTTCCGTTACTCATGTTTCCCATCATTTGACTATTTCCCATCATCTGATTATAAGACGACATGTTGTGACCATATTGATTCATAAAATCACTGCCGGTGAGACATACCCTCATCATATTTTCATCGGGATATAATCCAAGAGAGAATGTTGTATCAATGTCTGCGTTGTAACAACGGACTTGAATAGTATAATCATTAACGGAGGTGATTTCGGCCGTTGCCGGTATTGCATCATGCGACAAACTTGACGCGAAAGTGCCTTTATAGGTGCCTATAATCTGGTTTGACAAATTGGGCTGCAGTTGTTCATTGTTCATATTACAGGAAACAACGCTGACAGCCACGGCAATGCTTAACACAACTTTTAAGGCTTTCATATGCTAAATATTTTAATGGTTATTATATGAGTCCGCTATAACACTTACATAGTTAAGCAGACCGCAGGATTTGTTCAGTGACGGACGTCACCCAGTTGAATGATCTTAGTCATTTTTCGAAGGGTTCTTGCCGTTCGCCTCCCACTAGAAATAAATAATCGCGTTAGCTTTTGAGTTGTCTATTTGATAAGGCGAGTGCCTTATTATAGGGACGAATATTGTAAACAAATTGTTAGGCAGATATCGTTAGGATATCGCGCTGATATTTAAAGATTGCTCAACACAACAAACTGCATGGGTTTTAAATGGAGCTTAATATAATGCCCAATGTAATCCGGGTTTTCCAGCACTTTTACCTTACCTGTGTCTCCATAAAGAAATTTAAAGAAAGCTTTATCCACATTCGGTTGGCGTTTAATTGAGACGTATTCTTCCTTTTCTTCTGTAGTGGATGAGTTGAAAGCCACTACTATTTCCTGATCGAATAAAACTCTGGAAAAGGCAATCAGGCATTTCTCACATTCGGGTAAATGAAAATGCATTTCGTCCGTAGAGATTTTCCGCATGTGCATATGCCCAAATTTCAAGACAGAACTTTTCTTCCTTATTGTTGCTATTTGTGAAATCGCTTGATAGATTTTATTCGATCTATCCAAGGCATCGGAGTCTTTGTCATCCGGATTAAACATGGCTTCACGGATGTTCGCATCCCGTTCGCCCGCACCCTCAAAGCCCTGTTCCGTACCATAATAAATACACGGGGTACCCAGCGCACAGAGTAAAAATCCAATACCTGCGATGACCTGTTCTTCGGTTGCATCCTTACCTAACCGATGTTTAAAGGACTGGCCAACCTGGTCATGGTTGTCGATAAATGTCACCAGGAACTCTCCAAAGTCACCTCGGCCCAATGCATTTCTGCGAAGGGATTCATACCGTTCCAGCAATCGCTCGGGAGAAGCCTTTCCTTTAATGACATCGGCAAGAATATAGTACAGCGGGAAATCCAAAACAGAGTTGAGTCCGTAATAAATATTTTGACCATCCACCGTGACTGTAGTTGTTGGACCTATGTACCGGTTATAGGTATCCTCTGAACCGACCAATTCTCCAAAGAGAAAGAAGTTCTTTTTGCCCAGCATATAGGAATATTCACGGATCTGCGAACAAAATCTGCTAATGGCTTCTTCGCCCATGTGCTTGACGGCATCCAAACGGAAGCCATCGATATCTACTTCCTTCATCCAGTAGCAATGTGTTCGAATCAGAATATCCTGGACGTAGCGAGCCTCAACTGAGTCATCCATTCGAAACGCTTTAAGTTCCTGAAAATCTCCCTCGCGGGTTTCCGGATATGAATCGTAGTTTCGGATCTGTCCTTTGCGTCCGTACAATTCAGGATCGCGGAGTTCGATGGGTATCGGGTGATCGTTAGAGCGCCATCCTGCCAGGGGAAACCTTGCTCCCTCATAATAATAGTAGGGAACATCCTCGGGGTAAAACCAATTGTTACCAGAATGATGTAACACTATATCCAGGAATACACGCATATCAAGTTTATGGGCTGCATTGACCAGTTCCTCCAGGTCTTCCTTGGTACCAAATCGTTGATCAACTTCAAGATAGTTCTGAATGGCATAACCGTGGTAGGACTCCGGATTATTTTCAAACAGGGGACTAAGCCAAAGGGCGGTGCAACCCAACCCGGAAATATAACCGAGGTTATTGATGATCCCACGAATGGTGCCACCACAAATATGTTTAAGTTGCTCAGAGTCGCCATAGCCCTTGGAGCGATTTGATTTAGCTGGCTTTCGCGTCAGGTCATCGTGAAAACGATCGACCAGTAAGAAATAGATAAATTCTTCCCTCCACTCGCGGTGGCAATTCTTCCAGTATTTCTTCCCTTGCTTAGGTGCAAGGTCAATTTCTTCAATGGACCAAACTGTATTCATATCCCGAATCGTTTAAAAGTCATTTGCATAATTGTTTCGTGAACTCAAA
>JAJNPV010000051.1 GCA_021155195.1 Ohtaekwangia sp. | reverse complement strand
TTCTTCCAGTATTTCTTCCCTTGCTTAGGTGCAAGGTCAATTTCTTCAATGGACCAAACTGTATTCATATCCCGAATCGTTTAAAAGTCATTTGCATAATTGTTTCGTGAACTCAAATTAGTAAGAACGCAGGTGCCGAGCTGAAAAAACCTTGGTTGATAGTTATGGTTAATTGGCAAAGCAATAAACGGTTTACCTTTTAACCTTGCACCCGATTATAGCTGATACATACCGTGCGCAAAAAAAAGGGGAACCTAACTATCTTAGGTTCCCCACTCATGTTATGATCTCATTGATTTATTGATCCCACCACAACCTTGCGAAAATCCCCGTCACTTTAGGCACCTTTTGAGGATTTTTATCTAGTTCATCCTGGGGGTAAAGTAGCCTTCGAATGTATTCCGAAGCTATGGGTGTGCCATCATTCTTTTTGGGAATGGTAATCCAATTTGGATACTGAAAATTATGCCTTCTCATGTCTGTCCAGGTTTCCTCTTCCATCGTAAACATGGCCTTCCACTTTTCTGTCATTATTTTTTCAATGGTGATGGTGGCGCCCGTTTCACTGGCATACGTGCTGAGATAGGTAGCTATTCTTGGATCTGCAATATCATTAACAACAAGTTCCATTTGCTCTTTCACGGCTGCGTTATGCGCTGTGGCCGCTCTTGGCAAATCGCCAAGCCTGAATGCGGCCTCTGCTTCAATGAAAAGCAATTCAAAATAGGTTGCCACCATGTGGTCGGAGTTAGGTTTTCCGTACCATCCCTCGGGGCCTGCTGCTGAAATAGGCTGATTGGCCCCTGTGCCATTTGATTTTCCCACAAAGCCAATATAGTCTCCCGTTTCACCGTTATAAGGTGACCAGTACGCTTCCAATCGTGGGTCATTCTCGTTCACCTGCACATCCAATAGATTCTTGGATGCAACAATAGCAGGATCTTGCCATAAAGTATACCACCTGTTTGACATCTCGGAGATACCTTCGTACCTCATTTTTAAATCCGTTGAAGAACTGATGCCTGCGGTTTTTGCCGAGGCCACGTATGATAAAGCGTCCTTTGCGCTGCCGGTGGGATTAACCTTACTCAAATGGTTGGCATACCGTGCCTTCAATAAATAGGCAGTGGCGATCCAGGCATCTACATTACCATTGCGTAAGAAGTCGCCATCAGCCAGGGAACGGAACGAGGTTTTGCCCAAGTCTGTAATTGCCTCTGAAAGAAGGCGTTGGATTTCTGAATAAATAAATTCCTGACTGTCGTAAGCCGGGAATACGTTGTTGGAGTTGAGTGCTTCTTTCCATGGTATTTCACCGTAAACATCTGTGAGCGTTCCTAAAGCAAGCGCTGTCATGATCTTTGCCACACCCACATAGTGCCACGATCCTTCTTTCTCAGCCCTGGCAATAATATCTTTATAGGAATTTAAAGGACCCGCATACAAGCCAGTAAACAGAAAACTGAAGCTGTTATTATCAATTACATATTGGTCCGCGTTCACACCGGAAGTGTAATAGCCGGCAAAATGTTGTGTGAATGTACCCATGAATCCCTCCCGTCTTCCGCCAAAGTTATCCAGTTGGGCATAGAGGGCTGCAGGAAGAAGTACATTGACAGTCGCATTTTCAGGACTGTTTTTACTCTTGTTAATCTCCTCAAATGTCTGATCGCAGCTTACGCTCACAAACATTCCTATTACAATAAGAAATATCTTCAATAAATTTTTCATCGGTTGCAAATTTTAAGTTAAGTATCAATTTCAATGGTCACATTGCGTGTTAGCTAAAATTTAACGCGTGCACCTATTTCAAATGACTTGGTATTGGGAAAAACGAAGTCATCAAAACCCTGAATGTTACCAACTCCATTAGCGCTCAACTCGGGGTCATTGCCTGAATAAGCTGTTTTTAACCAGGCATTACGAGCTGTGAAAGTTATTTCAAACTCCTGGATCAGAAACCGCTCAAGCCATGCTTTGGGCAATGAATAACCTATATAGATATTACGTAATCTCCACCAGGATGCATCTTCGATATTATTCTCGCCCACTCTTCGGTACGTATTTTGCCAAAATGCAGGTGTTAGTGGCGCTGCAAGATTATTCGGACTTCCATCGGCAAAAACCCCGCCCCAGTTACGGGTGGCATTAGCGTAGGTATCACCGGCTGCGTAATATCTTTGGTCCGTAATCTTCGCTAAACCGGAATAAACAAGTTGGGAGCCATATCCATTCACCACATCACCGCCTTGTCTACGTTCAAGTGTAAAACCAAACTTGACACCCTTATACCCCAGGCTTGAAGATATTCCCAATATCCAGTCAGGGTTAACATTGCCCATAATTACGCGCTGATTATTACGTAAAGGCTGACCATTGGCATCCACCACGATGGGTGCGTTTAGGTAATTGGGGTCGTTTTCAGAAACCCCATAACGCCTGTAAGGATAATCGTAAAGCGCGCCAAGTTGTTCACCAACTTTTGCAACCACCAATGCCTGGGCCCAAAGTTCGGTACCTGAGCCTAAAATTACCAAATCGCGGCCATCTGCAATCTTTTCAACTCTGCCGCGGTTTCTGTAAAAGTTGAAGTAGGTGTTCCAAACGAGACCATTGACCTTTACCGGATTGTTGACCGACAGGGTCATCTCAACACCTTTGTTACTCACCGATCCAAGATTGTCTAACTTATACACATATCCGGTAGCCGATGAAACCGGCACCTGGATAATCTGGTCTTCACTGAGGCGCGAGTAGTAAGAAAAATCAAGCCCAAGCAGATTGTTAAGGAAAGAAGACTCAAATCCCACTTCCGTTTCTGAGGTGCGCTCGGGGCGCAAGTCAGGGTTTCTTAAAAGTGTGCTTTGTGAAAAGCGGGGCATTCCAAAAACATTGGGATTGCTTTTTAAGTATATGTTATTGAGGCTCTGCGTGGGCGCATCGTTTGCACCTTTGGCCAATGACATCCTCAGTTTCAGGAATGAAAGCCAATTGGTTTTTATTAATTCCGAAGCTATGAAACCCAGGTTGGCGGACGGGTAAAAGAAACTATTATTGTTCCTCGGCAATGTTGATGACCAATCGTTACGGCCGGTCAATCCCAAATATATCATGTTGTTATACCCAATGGTCACATCGCCATAAGCGCCTATGAGCATTTTGCCATCATCATTGCGTGTGACGCTCTGAGTAACAGTATTTGAAATATCAAGAAAATCCCGCAGCACAAAAGAGACTCCTCTGCTGTTTATTCCATTTTGATTCCACCTGTACACATTGTTTCCAACCAGATAACTAATGTCCCATTTATCATTTGGCTTTAAATTTCCTGATACAATAAAATCGCTTGTAATATCACTGCTTGTCAACCGGAATTCATTTATATCTCCCTGTACATTCGGACTTTCTGCTGACCCGATTGGCCTCGCGGCAGTTCTGGAATCATTATATGTGTCAATCCCTACGTTCCAACTTAACTTCATCCAATCTGTGGCTTTCACATCAAACTTGACGTTACTGATGAGGCGGTTCACTCGCCAATCCTCCCCTTCCTCGTTCACGGTCCATTGGGGGTGGGTTGTCCCATTGGGGAACCACACTTTGTCACCGTTTGCATCTTTGTACGGGTAAGAGTTTACGTCCCAGAAATTATTCCAAAACGGAAACGAGGCGAGGATACCGTTGGGAGCCCTTACACCCGTCTGAGGATCAGCTCCGCTTTGCCGTAAACGCTTACCTCCTGTATTGATATAGTTCATTTTAGTGCTTACCATTATCCTGTCGCTTAATTTCGTACTCGCGTTGATCAGAAATGAATATCTGTCATAACCTACTGATGGTACTATTCCGGTTTGGTTCAACGCTGAAATATTCATGTAGTACGTTGTGTTTTCAGTTCCACCGGTCAGGGCAAGATTGTGTCTGTTTGTAGTTCCATTATTCCAGAATCTCTTATAGTTATCTTTATAAGAAGGGATTCGTAATCCTGAAACATCTTCTTGCACACCGTCTCCATCCAAATCACTCAACGTAAATCCAGAACCTATTGCGCCTGGAAACAGGGGGTTGCTTGCTAAAGATGGTCCCCAACTCCACAACGTTGCGTTGTCATACGGCCCTGAAGTACCCCGGGTGAAATTATCCGTAATCTCATGGAGTTTGTTTACCTGTTCAACAGAGGTTTTAAATGAATACTCCACGCCAAGCCCCTTTTTAGTCGGGCTTCCTTTTTTAGAGGTAATAATAACAGCTCCGTTGGCCGCCCTGATGCCATACAACGCGGTGGCCGCAAGACCTTTAAGAACGGTTACTGATTCTACCGAATTTGGATCGATATCAATCGCCCTGTTTGCCGAAGGTGTGCCATCGGTACCTATTGACTCATTATTAACCGGAATACCATCAACTACATAAAGGGGCTGGTTGTTATAACTAATTGATTTAAAACCCCTAATCACTACGCTTGTGCCACTGCCCGGTTGTCCGCCAGCATTCTGGATTTGAACACCCGAAAGTTTTCCGTTTACTGCATCCAGCAAATTTGAGTTGCCGCTGCTCATGACCTCAGCAGCACCCACTTTTTGAACTGAGTATCCTAGAGAGGCTTTATCACGCGATACACCCATTGCTGTTACAACCACTTCGCTCAAGTTTGTAATATCTTCCGTAAGCACTATATCAATAGAGGTTTGCCCGGAAACAGGGACTTCGATGGTCTTGTAGCCAACAAAACTGATGATAAGAATGGCATTTTCATCAACATCTAATTCAAACATCCCATTGGCATCGGTAGTGGTGCCTTGGCTTAAGCCTTTTACGACTACCGTTACGCCTGGCATGGGGCCGTTTTTATCCTTGATGCTGCCTTTAATATGTGTCTTGGCTTCCGAATAGGGCTCTGATACTTTTATATTTTCAGGTTGTACTTCCTGTGGCCGATATACACAAATTAACCTATCGATAAATCGATAGGTTAACTGGTGGCCGCGAAAACAAAGGGTAAGCAATTGCTCGACACTTACATTTTTTATGTCGAGGTCTAGTCCTTTAACTTTCTCTATGGCATCCACAGTATAAATGAAGCTATAGCCGGTTTGCCTTTGTATTTCGGAAAATACTTGTTCTAGTGAAGCATTTTTCAGGCTTATACTCACTTGCTGGCCATAACTTTTGGCGTAAATTTGTAAACTGGCAACAAGTAAAATGACTGCCGTGAGTTTCATAACAACTAGAGCTTTTTTAATTTGATCCCAACGGGAGGAGTATAGAAGTTTGATGGGTACATTTAAATCCATAACTTTGAGGGTTTGGGTTAAGTAGATAATTTGATTATTTCACCAATGGACAAATTGGGTTGACCCAAGCTTTTCACCGCCCTGGCCGCAATCCAGGGCGGTTCATTTTTGGAAACCCACTTTATATCGGGGGTGGCGAGGAGTCTGAAAAAAAGATCATGGCTTCACGATTATCGTCTTCCCTTCTATTTTAAAATGTACGCCCCCCGTTAATTCAAGGGCTTTAAAAACGTTGGAGGCACTCATGTCTCGGGGTATGCTTCCCCCAAAAAGTTTCGTGACTTTGTCTTCATAAATTATTTCAACGTCATACCACCTGGCTACCTGCTTCATTACCGTCTCGATATCAGCATTATTAAATTGAAAGAGTCCGTTCTTCCAGGCGAGGGTTTCATTTAAATCAGGGTTCTCAAACAAGTCAATTTTTCCGCTCGTGATAACTTGCGCCTGCTGCCCGGGCTTTAGAACCAATTTGGCGCTTTCGCTGGCCACAACAACCGATCCTTCTAATAATGTGGTTTTAACAACCTCATAGGCATTTACATTAAAGTGTGTGCCTAGCACATTTATGTCCATTTCACCCACCTCAACCTTAAATGGCAAGGCCGCATTCTTTGCAACTTCAAAGTAAACTTCGCCAGTAATTTGAACTCTTCTTTCTTTGCCAATAAAATTGGATGGAAAGCGGATCGAAGACTCAGCATTCAACCATACCTTGCTTCCATCGGCCAATGTCAATTGGTATTGGCCTCCCCTTGGGGTAGTTAATATATTGTAAGCAATCTCCTCGCTTTTGCTTTCCGTGTTGTAGGCCAAATGGCCTGGGCGATTTACGATGACAGAAGCGCCTTGCCTCAATGACTTACCTGCAGACAGGCTATCAAGTACAACTTGTTTACCATCTGCCAAGGTTAGTGTTGCCTTATTACCACCAGGCTGCAAATCGTTTTCTTTGAGCGCTATCGGGTTTTGTTGCATTTCTAAACCAGACCGATGCCAAAACAGAAAAAGGCCCACCGAAATCAATAGGACAACCGAGGCTGCTATTGCCAGTCGCTCTAACTGCACCACCCGGTTTCCCGATGCCCCTTTTGGCCTACCGGTCACTAGTCGGCCAAACACCGTTGACATAATCCGGTTCTTTCTTTGTTCATCGGGTTGGAAATTGTTTGTGTCTTCAATGAGAGATACTAAGGTTGCCTTTGTTTCCGCTTCGGAAGATGGCTGCTCAAGAAGTCTAAATAGTTCTTTCTCTTCTTCTTCGGTTGACTCCGAATTCGCGTAGCGCTTAAGTAAATAGCTGATCTTCGACTCAGGTCTGGTCATAACAATATAGATATAGGCGTATATAGGGTAGACATTCCATACGCCCTTTAGTACCAGTCCGATTGAAAATATTTAGAAACTTTTCCCGGGGTGTGAAGGAGAATGAAGCTAGGCGGTAATTAAATAGCTCGTAAACAGAAGTTGTACACTGGCGCTCATTCCAAAAAGCTTGCGTAAGGTGTGCAACGATTCCGACAAATGATTTCTTACTGTGTTAGGGGACAGGTTCATCTTTTTGGCGATTTCCTCTTTGGTCAACCCCCCTTCACGGCTCATTAAGTACACTGCTTTGCGTTGCGTAGGCATTTGTTCGACAGCTTCCATTAGTAATTTTTGGCTTTCAAGAAAATGAATGACTTCTTCGGTCGCATTTGAAAAAGTGGGGGATTTTTTCCTTACCCGTTCGGCCAAAGCAAATTCTCGTGCTACTTTTTTCAGATAATTAAAAGTAAGATTTGCGGCCATTGTGAAAACATAAGCCCTGGGATTTTTTACTTCGGCTAACTTTTTTCTTGAAATCCATAATTTTATAAAAAGTTCCTGTACAATTTCCTCTGCAGCTACCTTCGATCTTGCCATTTTACAGACAAAGGCAAAAAGCCTAGGCTCGAAGTGATCGTAAACCTCGCTAAAGGCCTTTTGATTTCCTTTCGATACCATGATGAAAAGTTCAACTTCCCTGCCTAAAACCTCAGGTTTAATATCCATAATGGCCGTTTAACCAATTAAAGATATTCAATTTTAAGATTTAACAAAAAAATTCGATGTGTTGCTGAAGTGTTGTTCCGGAATAACCTTCGGGCGCCACACTAAGTCATTTGAACCTTCTGTTTTGAAGGATGGGCGAAGGATTGGGGCAATTGATAAGGAGGCTTTTAGAACTTCTCTTAACTTAAGTTGTGGAAATAATTAACCCCCGTTACCGATACTTATAAATAATTTCTGCTCAGAAGAATAATGAACTCTTCCCTCCACTCGCGGTGGCAATTCTTCCAGTATTTCTTCCCTTGCTTAGGTGCAAGGTCAATTTCTTCAATGGACCAAACTGTATTCATATCCCGAATCGTTTAAAAGTCATTTGCATAATTGTTTCGTGAACTCAAA
>JAJNPV010000043.1 GCA_021155195.1 Ohtaekwangia sp. | reverse complement strand
GGTGTTTGATTATTATTATCTTTATTATTTCGATTATTATTATTTGTTGTTGTTTTGTCGTTTTTATCTATTAAAATCTTTCGTACACCTTTCTTTTCATTCTCTTCCTTTCTTAACTTACGTAGGCGAGCTAGTTCTTTTTCTTCAAGAAGAGCTAGTTGATATACTTCAGCGAGTGTGGAACATTTACACATCTTTTCCATTACTTTCTGGTGTAGCTGGAGTGGTCTGATCGAATTGGCAAAATATTTCATCAATTTGTCATCTCTTGTTTCTTTTGCTAACGTTGCTAGATTTCTGAATCTGAGGTAGTAGGTGGCAACATTTTCTCTGGGCTTGCAGGTAATATTCAAGAAATCTTTTTCTCTTTCTTCTTCAGTCTTCTCATAGAGGTCGAACAAATCTTCTAAAAATTTTGCTGAGCGATTCACAATTTTTGAACGATTCGGCAGATAGATTCTCTAAAAATTCTTTAATCTCTTCAGGCATAAAGTGGCATAGGGTGGCGACTTTTTCTCCATCTGACCAGGAACAAGAATTGGCTACAAATTGGAATCGGCGATACCAGGCTTCCCAAGAGTGTCCCACTTGATAGACTTTTAGATCGGCGTTGGTAACAGGTTTGAATCCTCTGTTTTTCTTGGAAATAGTTGAAGAAGGAGTATCGGCAGATGTATGTGTTGAAGACGAGGTGTCGGTAGATGTGGTGGTAGTAGTAGAAGAAAGAGTACCGGCAGATGTAGGGTTAATCTCATTAGGCTTGCCAGACATATTTTTCGATCTTTTCAGGAACGGAGTACGTTGGACATCATCAACTTTGAAGGAAGGAGCTTTGGTACGCGTTGGTGTGGTAAAAGGATCATCAGCGTCGGAGGTATCTAGCTCATCATCTATTTCTTTTTCTATTTTCTTCGATTCTTCTAATTTCTCGATTCGTTGTTGTAGGTTCTCATTGAGGGCCAGACTTTGATCTAATCGTTTTGTTAAATCTTTCATCATTTGCATAAATATATTAATATCTTCAGGTTGCATCATCCCTCCTCTTAGGCGTAATTGGATTTCAATAGTTTTAAAGGCTAAATCTTGGAAGGACAATAATGATTGGTCGTTGAGTATTTTGCCATTGAGCGTAAGGTAATAGTCGGCGTCATTGAGTTGAGGAAAAATAAGTTGAATAGAAGAGCGAAGATCAATTAAATTACTATTATTTCTAATCATAGTAGTTTTGGTACATGGTCGGCCATTAGTATCTTGGAATTTGGCAAAGATCTGGATATTGGAAGGAACCACATTGTCGGAGACCAAGGTAACAGGTAATTTAAATTCTTTGATTGGGGAAGGACTTCGCGAGGTAGACGAAGATGAGGTATCATGGCTGGTAATAGCGTTTGAGGAAGGCCAATAATCGGAAATGAACGTCGACGTAATTAGGATACCTTGTAAAACTAATTGAATAGGAAATAGGCCAATTGGAAAGGAGCTTCGTTTTCTAAAGGCTTTGATTCTCCAGATCTCCCTTTGGATGGCTTGTTGGATTGTTGGCGTCTCCTTTGGTTTTCTTTTGAGTAACTTTCTGTAGTGCCTTCGGAGCTTTCCAGAAAATTTGTAAGGATACCAATAAATTGAATTTTCGCAGTTTTGTGCCAAGTTGAGGTAACAAGTAGTTTGAGGGTCGTAGGGCATATTTTTCACTGATTCAAAACAATCTTTCGTACTAGATTCTAACAAGACCGTTCCTCGAGAAAGCAATGAAAAAGTAGGAAAAATAATACCCAAATATTGTCCACCAGTTGTAAGGTTGCCTTTCATTGCAGTCAGAGCTGAGCATCCATACAATACATTTGTTGTTGTTGTTGTTGTTGTTGTTGTTGAATAGATCAGAGTACTATTCATTGTTGGGGCCATATGGTCCAGAGTTTCTGATCGTCCGAGCGTCCAGAGAAGTATACAAACAAGCGAGGTTTGTATCGTAAACATTGGGAGTATCAACACAGTTGACAAAGTAATAGCTTTAATAGCCTTTTTATTTAAACTCTACAAATTTTTATTTTCTCTTTCCTTTTATAGGCGGATTTCACGTGCTTAGAAATATCCTGGAAAACTCATCAAGTTTCTTCTACAGCTCAGTTATGAATAAATATCAATATCTTAGCAAATTGTTGATCGCACATGTTTGTCTGAAAAACGTGTGGTTGATTTTGAGGCTTGAGGCGTTGGTTATCGTTATGTAGAAGGACAATACGAAGAGAACACCTTTGATTGAACAAGGTTTAAATCCTTGGCATTGGATAAGGTAACCAATGTGATTTCAGCATTGTTGAGTTCGTTGGAATATTCAGGCAAACATGTTTCCAAATGTTGGTTGGGATCGAATAAAGATTAGATATTTATTTGGGACTCATCTAAAATGTATGTAACTGTTCAACTCACCCCCTTTAAAATTCGACTTCTCTTAGAAGGAGGATGAATTTTAACTATTCATGAACTAATACATTTTAGACGAATTCCAAACAAGTCTTGGCGAGCTCTATTTCTGAGGAGGCATCTGGCAAGGATTGTGTTGGCTTCTTTCTCCTCTTGGCATGTATCTCTTGCTTTGTTTCTGAAGAAGAGAGTAATTTCCAGGTTTCTATCTTCGACTTGTTTGATTTTGTTTGAAAGAGAGGCACTTGATAAAAGTCTTCTTGAGGAGGGGCATCAGGTGTACGCTCATCGTAATATATTAGGTTAGCAGCTTTGGTGGCAGTGTATCCAATGATGGTTCCATAATACCATTTCTTCACGGAGGGCCAGAATATAGCAATACGCTTTCCAACTATGGTTTCTACATTGAGATTCTTTGGAGGTATGACCATTTCTTCTTTGGAAGTAGGTGGCAAAGGCGGAGTTGAGAGTACAATTACTTCTGTGTACTTCCCAATTAGCTTATTTGAATCTGGTTCCTTGGCTTGGTCTTTGGCTTTGCGGATCTGATATGGGCGTACAATTTCGGTATGTGTTGGAGTAATTTCTAATTTGATATTTTCATTTTCTGATACTTCAAGAATCTTGTAGGGTCCAACACTTCTGGATTGCATCTTGGCGGCTAAGTCTTTGACATTGGCATTCTCAGGGCGATCCAACCAGACAAAATCTCCAGGCTTGAATAGGGTAGGCTTTCTCTTTCCTAATTCTTTCTTTCTTTTTTCAATCATCTTCTCTTGGTATTCAGCTAAGACTTCATTGGCTTTCTTCCAGGCGGCTTTGAGGTTTTTGGTAAATTCATGCTCATAGTTGTTGATTGATTGGGATTCTTTGTTGTTGACTTCTTGAATATCTATTAATCTTCTAGGTTCTCTTCCAAGCATCAAATGATCAGGTTGGAATCCATGGGCTCTGGAAATGGCTTGGTTTTCAGCAAAGGCCAAAAAAGGAAGATATTTGGTCCAATCTTGTTGATTTACTTGGTTGATGTATTTTCTGAGCATATCTTCGCAGGTACGGTTACTTCTTTCGACAGTACCAAGGGATTCGTGTCGAGGGTTAGGGACGGCGAAGGAGTGTTGAATGCCAGTTAGTTGAGAGAAAGAGGAGGAGAGAGCGTTGTCGAAGGCAGTACCTCGGTCGGTAAAGAGATGTTGAGGTAGACCAAAAGGCGAGATGACGTATTTGACTAACAATTCATAAGTTTCTTCTGCGGAGGTACTTTTTGCTGCGAGATACCATCTCTTCTTGGTAAAGAGGTCAATTACTGAAAGTACGTATTTTTCTTTCTCTTTAGTGTCGGCTTCTCTGAAGGGACCAATATGATCTAATTCTAATATTTCCATAGGCTCTGAGGCAACGACAGGGATCAAGTTGGAGTTGTATTTGAAGAAGCTTCGATTTTGATCGCAGGTATGGCACTTATCACAATATTCTTTGACTTTGTTGTATAAATTAGGCATCCAGTATTCATTGGCTAACTTTTCATAGGTTCTATCAGCAGAGTGATGACCACCAAGGACGGAGTCGTGGTAAAGGGCAATGACTTCTGAGAATTTGGAGCTAGGTAAGGCCAATCTTTTCTTTCTTCTATTTTGATTCTTGTCATTTTGATTGAGGAAGTAGAGGCATTCATTTTGGATGAAGAAGTTGGAGAAGGTAAATTTGAGTAGGCTGGCAACTTCTTCTGTTATTTCGATATCCTTCTTCCCACTAACTTCTGAGATAATTTGGCTTATCAAAGGATCTTGCGCTTGACTTCGTCGCATATCTGATAGGGAAATAGTAAAGAGACTAGGGGATCTTGAAAGGGAATCTTCTAGGACCAAGAGATTGCCAGGGCGATGCTTAATATGGAAGTTGAATTGCGTCAGGTACATTCTCCATCTATTAATAATAGCTTTTGTCTCTTTTGAAGGATCTAGGATGGTCAAGAGGGCTTCATGATCTGTCACTACTGTAAATTTCTCATCTGCTAGGTAGTGGTGCCAACGCTTGATTGCTGATACAACTGCAAATCCTTCTCGTTTCCAGGTGGGCCAGTTTTTTCTTTGTCCCTCGCTAAAGGAGCCAGAATGGAATGATATTGGATGTTCTAGGCCATCGTGGACTTGGACCAAGGCAGCTCCAAAGGCAAAGTCAGAAGCGTCTGTCCTTAACACGAATGGCTTGTTAAAGTCAGGCATTCGGAGGATTGGATACTTGGCTAGCTTGGAGACCACTGCTTCAAAGGCTTCATCGTGCTCTTTCTTCCATTCCCAGGTATGATTCTTCTTGAGTAGAGGTAGTAGAGGGGCAATGATATAGTTGAATCCTTGGATAAATTTTCTGTAGTAATTTGCTAGGCCCATAAAACTTTGGAGTTCTTTGACTTTGGTTGGTTTCTTCATGGCGAGCAATTTATCCAGGTTATCTTTCTTTACTGTAATCTTGTTGTGTGAAATCGAGTGGCCAAGAAAGTCGACGGTAGTTTGAGCGAATTTGCATTTTGACAATTTTAGCTTCCATCCAAATAGCTTGAGCTGAATAAACACATTTTCAAGATCTTTCATGTGTTGTTCGAAGGAAGAGCTGAATATTATCAAGTCATCAACGTAGACCAGGCAACAAGAAAAAAGGTATTGATCTAAAGTTTCATTCATCGCTCTTTGGAAAATTCCACTTGAGTTGCAATAACCCATAGGCATTACTAAATATGAATAGGTTCCAAATGGCGTGATAAAGGATAATTTCTCTTGGTCGGCTTCTTCAATAGGTATTTGCCAATATCCACTAGCGGCATCACAGGTAGTAAAATATTTTGCTCCAGCTAACTTGTCTAGGGTGTCATCAATTCGTGGCAATGGATATGGATCGTAGTGGACCAAGGAGGATAATTTGGAAAAATCAGTACAGAATCTGATAGTACCATCTGGTTTTGGCACCATAACCACAGGAAAGGCCCAGGCGGAGGTAGATTTCTTGATTATTCCATTATTAAGCAACTCTTCAATTTGTTTCTTCATTTCGGCTAACACTTTAGGCGATACTCTGTAGGCTGGAGATCTCAAAGGATGACAATTTGGGTCTTTGAGTGGCACTTGGCATCTTGTCTTTGTTTGGATTCCAGGCGATCTTGGATTGAAGGCAAAGAGCTTTTTGAATTGAAAAAGGAGTGCTTGTAAGGTTTGTTGTTCTTCTTCTGAGAGAGAGTTGTTGCTGAGAGAGTGAGCTTCTTTCTTGAATTCTTCATCGGCATATTCATTTCTAGATTCACTTTCTGTAGGCATGTAGATAGTATCATCTACAAGAGGCTTGGTAGGATCCAGAGGGTCCTGTTCAGGGATAGAATTGGCAGCTGTTCCAAATAATTCCACAAAGGGCTCTTCCTGAACTGAGTGGGCAGCATAGGCAATCAAGGCATTTGCTTTCATTTCGATGTATGCATTACTAGTATTTGCAATAATTATTCTGTCGATCTTCTTCTCCCCAATAATTCCATTAGGTATTCTAAGCGGCGAGCAGAGCAAGGCTTTGGAGGGAGAAACTTTAGTGGCACGTGCATTCGGAGGCATAATAGCATTAACAGGTACGACTAATTGGGTTCGCGGAGCGAGTTTGATATGAGAGATTGAACGAATTTCTGTATACCACTGACTTTTTAGACTCTTAATCAAGGGTATTTGTTGATCCAATAGGTAACAGAGGCCATGGCGCAACTTCAAATCGATTTCACAGATTTCAAAGGCAGGCAATCCAAGGATCATTTGGTATTCCCCAATTTGATTGAGCACTACAAATTGCAAGGTAACTTCTTTTCCACATATGGACATAGTCATCTCACAGGCACCACGGCAAGAGAGAGCGATACCACCAACAGGCATAATATTTAGGTCGATTGGGTGTATAGTTACGTTTAATTTCTTAGCTAATTTGTAGGTAATGCAGTTGACATCAGCACCAGTATCCAACAAAGTTTGAATGGCATGCTTCTTATTATTCAAGAGGAACTCCAAATTGATGGCTGATTGGCATTTGGCGGTTATTATGTCAACAGAGTTGACCATCTTCTGCATTAAGGTATTTCCCACATCACTTGATATTTCAGTGTTAAGCTCTGTGGGTCTCTTTCTTTGTTGAGATTGATTTAAAGATGGAGACCCGCTTGTCCTTTTAAATTGGGGGCAGCGGCATCTTTGGATGGATTGGTGGGGCGTTGTGGATCTTCAGGCCAGACAGTACGAGCAGGTATTTCTTTCTTGGCTTGTAGTAATTCTCTAACTTCTTTAGCACGATAGAATGGATATTTGGCTCGGCACTCTTCGAATTTATGTGGCTGGTTGCGATCGTTGGTTGGTTTGGTACAATAGGCACAGCGGTTGTTTTGGACGAGCCAGTTGGTTGTTTGTTTGTTTAAAGGTGTTTGATTATTATTATCTTTATTATTTCGATTATTATTATTATTTCGATTTTTATTATTTTGGATATTATTATCAATATTATTTCGATTATTATTATTTCGATTATTATTGTTGTTATTATTATTTGATGTTGTTTTGTCGTTCTTATCTATTAAAATCTTTCGTACACCTTTCTTTTCATTCTCTTCCTTTCTTAA
>JAJNPV010000050.1 GCA_021155195.1 Ohtaekwangia sp. | reverse complement strand
TATCTTCTTGCATCTCGCTTGCCCGGAATGACTGTAAACTATTAGTGAGCTGTCTTCGCGGGCGAGTAACAATCTAATCGAAACCCCATGCCTTTTGTTGAAGTTAGTCGCCTGACCAACTTGCACCAATTCGAAATATTTTGAGATTCCGGGTCGCGCTGGTTGTTGTACCAGCACCAGTTTAATTTGTTACGATTGGGTTTTTACCTTACTGTATCTTGCTTGCCCGGAATGACTGTTAATTATTGAAGCTGTCTTGGTTTACGCATCGTCCTCTGCGAAAGACGATATTGATATATTATCTGTTAACACAATTCTATTTGATGACGACACGAATGGTGGCATTGTTTGTATCAGCAATATAAAGGTTACCATGAGTATCTGTTGCAATACCCCAGGGGTTGGCAATAGTTGCCTTGTTGGCCGGGCCACCATCTCCAGTGTATCCGGATGCACCCGTTCCTACATAGGTTGTAATGATCGCATTGTTGTCCACTTTACGAATCACATTGTTTTTTCCATCAACAAAATAAACATTCCCACTTCCATCCACTGCTATGGACTGAGGCATGTTAAGGTTTGCATGGGTGGCAACCGCTCCATCACCACTGTAGCCTGCAATTCCGGTACCTGCCAGGGTAGTAATAATTCCGTTACTGATCTTTCGAATAACATTATTCTCTGTATCGGAAATGTAGATATTTCCATTATTGTCTACTGCTATTGACCGGGGAGCATTTAACGTAGCTGAAGTTGGAGATCCATTGTCGCCACTATACCCTGAATGGTCGGGACCTTTTCCGGCTATGGTACTGATTATTCCGGTTGTCTTATCTATTTTTCGGATTACGTGATTTAGTTGATCTGCAACATAGATATTGCCCGAGGCATCTGTAGCTACTGCATATGGATTATTAAACGATGCTGATGTGGCCGGGCCACCGTCTCCGGCAAAGTCAGTCCAGGAATTTCCTCCGGCTATCGTGTGAATTGTACTATCGCTTTTCCGGATCTCCCGGATCAAATTATTTGCTGCATCCAGCAATATGATATTTCCATCCAGATCAGCATGAAGGGCGAGTGGAAAATTCATATGTGCTTTGATTGCCGATCCATTATCACCTTGCAAGGGTGTTGGGTCAACCACGTTCCAACCCAGAAAAACACCGCCATACGTTTGAATAATTCCTGTGGCGGCATATATCTTTCGTATCGTATTGGAGGCGCCTCCGGATACAAAGACATTTCCGGCTTGATCTACTGAAACTCCGGTAACAAAATCCAGTTCTGCATCCGTTGCTACATTACCATCCCCTGAATAACCAGATGCTGAGGGGCCTTTTCCAGCAATTGTAAGAATAGTGCCTGATGCATCTGTGAAGTCCAGAGGATTTTTGGTGTCTTTTACTTCGGGTTCGGGGTCTGTGGTGCATGCTTGAATTACCAGCAATGCTGCCAGCATGATTTGTTTTGATTTCATGTTGTTCATTTTGATTAAAACGTTAAAAACCTAAAAGGATACAGCTTCTAATTGAAACCCGATTTTATACTATATCCCGTGAACATTTTCTCCGTACGGGGCGATGGTGATGGACTGTATAGTTTAGGCATCGTCCTCTGCGAGAGACGATGCTTGACATATTACCTTTGTTAAAGTTGGTCGCCTGACCATAGTCATTAACTTAAGGATAAATTTTTTATAAAATCCTTTATATGTCGTCCCTACAGGACTTAAATGCACTCGTCTATATTATTTACCAACATGTCGTCCCTAACGGGACTCAAGTATAAAGACACCTTCCAGTCCCGTTAGGGATGAAATATTGGTAATAGACAACAGTACTCTTTTAAAAATCCCGTTAGGGATGAAATATTAATTCCTATAAACAGAATGTATCGAACTCTTGTGCGTTCGTACCTAAAGTTAACGTCTATAGTCGCCTGATCAACTTTTGCACCAATTCGAAATATTTGAGATTCCGGGTCGCGCTGGTTGTTGTACCTGCATTAGTTTAATTTATTACGTTTGGGGTTTCACCTTCTCACATCTCGCTTGCCCGGAATGACCGCAACTAAGTGGGATGTCAAACTAATGTAGTGGCAGAAACCCCAATGAAATGATTTCGGCTTTGGAGGTTTGTACTATAGAAGGCCGGGCTGACAAAAAATTTTTTCGTTGTGCTTCACTAAGCGAAACCACTTGCTGATCGGTGGCTTCATCACCAAAAGTTACTGTAATATCTGCACGACCCAATGTGCCCAAAATACTTGTTACATACTCCAATCCCTCAGTTTCGGCTTGCATGACAATGCGATTAGTGAGAGCCAAGTTGCGTGCGGTGTCCATCCGTTCGAAAATAAGCGTGCTTAAATATGAACTCACTTCGGGATACAAATCCTTTCCGGCATGTACTTGAAAGGAGCGGGTTTCGCGCACGGTCATGTGATTTACCTGATACACGGGTTCGTTCAATCGGGCACGTGGTAAAATAATCTTGCGAATGGAATCTCCGTGCCTGATTATCTCAATATCTTTCAAGTTAAGATACGCGGTAATCGTAACGGGTACTTGCACCATTGCACGGATGGCTTTGTTTGGGTTATTCTTCTTGTGCAGAAAAAACAAATCGTTGTAGGTATGTTTTACCAGGTGCAATTCCTTAATAGAAAGAATTTGTTCCAACGTTAGTTGTTGGGGTGATGGTGCGGGTGTAATGCGGCCATAGAAGAAGCCACCAATAGCAGCCGCTACAATCAGTCCGAGAGCAAGGATGGGGGCAAGTGTTTTCATGGTTAATAGAGGTTAGAAGTTGGAGGTTAGAAGTTGGAGGTTAGAAAACCCTGCACGTTGCCGTGCAGGGAAAACTTATAAGTCGCCACACATAAATAAACTTACAGGTTTGCAGGTATTATGAATTTGACAGCCGTCAACGACTTGAACGCTTCACTTCGTGAACCGAAGGCTGCTTTCACTTGCTGCTTCACTGCCCGCAACGTTTCGCGTGCACTTCCGCTTTGGGTGTAGAGCAAATTATTGCGATGCTGGCGGGCATTCTTCAGTTCAACAGCAGCTCGCACCACAGTTGCGTTTTTCGCCATGAGGTCATTCAACTTCGCCTCCAATGCCTCCATCTTCAAGTCTGCGATGGTAGGTTTGTAAAGGGGTTCCGTACGCAACGTTTGCAACAGCTTACCGAATTGCTGTGTCTGAGTGCCAAAGTCTAACCCCCGCGCCATTGGCTTTTTAGGTACTGCTTCCGTAGAAGAATCTGGAGTTGGAGGCACAGGATCGCGACTGATTCTGAAACCTACCAACTTGCGTTGAATGTACCGGGCATCTTCTACCGTTTGAACAAGCACTCCTGAAGACTTAAGCTCACTGATGATGCGGCCAGCAAGTTTACCAAGGTCTTTGAATGCCACCTCGCGATGGTTAGTCGCGAACTCATAGTTTGTCTTGGCTACCTTGATCGCATCCAACGCACCTTGCGCGTTGTTCATCAAAGCAACCAGAGACTCAATCTGAAGGTTTTGTTTTCCGGGGTTATAGTTGCCTCCCAACCCGGTGCAGACCGCAATGACCTGGTCAAAGTTCTGCACGTTTTTGAAATGTGACATAACAGTAATTTTTTAGTGTTATGTACTTAATCACGCACAGCATGAAACCGTGTTGTCTTTTTTTCATCAATTTTTGAAACTATATATTTTATAAAATCTGTAACTGAAAAAGGAGTGGCACGTTCCTACGCATTTTTTCTTGCAAGCGTAAAATTATTTTTCAGAGATGAGTCGTCTGACCACTTTGAGTGGTCTTGACGACTTATCCATCTGCTATGTCAAATGTTGAATGATAGGAGTTCATTCATGGTATGGTGCCCGTTCAAGTTTGGTATGGTAGGGGTTCACTCATGGTAGGATGCCCGTTCAAGTTTGGTATGGTAGGAATTCATTCATGGTATGATGCTCGTTCAAGTTTGGTATAGTAGGAGTTGACTCATGGTAGGATGCCCGCTCAAGTTTAGTATGTTAGGAGTTCATTCATGGTATGGTGCTCGTTCATGTTTCGCCCCACCGGCAACCACAGTTCAGGATTATTGTGGAGATAGTGATTCGAAGCACACTCCTACTCTCGCGCAAGCAATCCTGAGCGGGTGTTTGCGAGGTAACGAGTTGTGAAACTTGAATTGGAAAGTCTTGTTTGGAAGGAAAGTGAGCGAAGGATCTCATCGGATTTTTGAATAGGGGGATTCTTCGCGCCTGATCCTCCAGTTGGCTGAGAAAAATCCCTTTATTGTTACATATTCCACCTGATGGGTGTCATTGTGGTATCAAACTCAATAATAATTTCTTCGATGATTATACCATACATTTCAATTCTCATAGCAGCCGGTGTGTCACTTTCATCCTGCTTCATCTTTTTTAAGTTATAGGTCTGTCTGATGCGTTTTGTGTTCCAGGTTGTTACCTCATTCTTTTCCGAATTGTATACAACCAATATTCCAAAATCTTTTCTGTTGACAATCATTGAGGAGTAGTCCAACTCCTGCCAAAAGTCTTTAAAAATAAAACTTTCCAGCGTATCCTTTGTCACCAAATCAAGCACGAACGCATTCGGCTTGCTGAATTTATCATTTCTGTCAATTACATAAAAAAGTGTGTTGCTATTTATTAAATCTGAAAAAACGGTGCAACACTCCTTGAATTCGAAGATTGGATTTGTATAATCATACACACCTTCACAATTCACGATTCGATTGTATGAAAAGTTTGTGCCCGATGCACAACCATGAGGACTATCCAGATACGATTTGTTTCCCTGAAAGTCTGAAATACATACTACCTGCGTGAGGTTGTCAGATTCCGGAAGACCGAAATTGTTTATGATAATAATTCTTTGTTGCGTTGTGTCAATGTGTAAAATTCTTGATTCCCAGATTTTTGAATTATCGGCAAAATCCTGGTTGAATAGGGTTGAAAAATCCTTCGGCAAAATTTCGAGTTCAGTGAGTAAGGTATCATTCCGATGGATCCGATAATTCACTTCGGTAAGACCATGTTCCCAAAACTGAGTATCCTGTTTACCATGCCTGATGGCTTCTATTTTATAAGACCCAAGTTGAGTAGCCACCATTTCAGCAGGAAATGATTGAGAAATAGCCTGCATTGTATCATTTTCAGGTATTTGAATTAGCGTTGTTGATTGTTCTTGTTTTGTGTTGCAAGAACACACCAGCACAAAGATTAATGCTCTCAGCGATCTCATTATTTTTTTCGCTTGATGTAAATAATGACACCAATAATTAGTGCAACAGGAATGAGCAAGAGAATCAATTGTGTAATCATAGGTTACTGTTTACTTGTTTCGAGGATACTCCCAATAAGCCAACTTGAGATAAGTAAAATGTATTAATTCTTTTGAAACTCGATTGGAAAATAAACCAATGAACTAACTGCCTTCCCTTCTATTTGGCCCGGAGAAAATTTAAGACCGCAGGTAGCTATAATATCTGTAGCAATCTTATACAACCCAAGCTCATCTTTTTCATAAGGCTCTACATTGCTAATAATACCCTCTGAAGAAACTATAAACCCCACATAGCAGATATAATTGTTTTCCATCACTGGCGCAGTACGCATTTTTTTTTGATAACATTCTATGGTGGCTTTTGTAGGAGCAATAAGTTCTGCCCCTTTTTCTAACGCCAATGACGATGCTACCACCAATTTATTTGGAAGATCAAACTCTACGCGCTTCACCACACGTGGTATGATTTTAATGACCTCATGAATCTCAATGTGGGTAGCATACTCACTAACAGACATCAGACTTAAAGCACCCTCCACATCTTTTATCTGTTGATACCAATCCCCTACCGCATGACCTTTAAAATCCTCAGGGTTTATTTTCAAGTCCTTAGCATAGTATGTTTTAGTGATGTAGTTTTCATAGACCCGCTCCACCATAAAGCAGGGGTGGCCCGCTACCACCTTAACGCTGTCTTTATACTGAATAGAACGAATGCGGCTAGCATTTCCCTTGCGCGAATCCCGGAATGTTATATAATTTTTATCGGCTGTTTCGTCATACATCCTTTTAGACTCATCATGATATGTGTACGAATACGTAAACTTATTATTCTTGAAATAGGTAGACTTATAATAACGATTGGTGATCAGGTAGGTAGACGATGTGCCAGGCTGCAGTGCCAATAAACTATCGGCATTTAAATTACCCTTGGGAATTACCTTCACTTGGTAAATTAATTCACCACTAAAGTATTGTGCATGACTGCCAAACATTAAACAGGTTAAGACAAGTCCCAAATAAAATTTTCTCATTAATCAAATTTAAGAAAAGGTATTATTAATTATTCGAGATGGTTAAGAGCAGAGTCTATTTGACGAATTTTGTCCAAGATAAATCGAAATTTTTAGTAAGAGCTTAACAAGATCGCATGTTTGAATACTATAAGGGTGCCGGGAATTTAAAAACATTAGCTATTTTCGCTTATGCTGAAAAAGAAAATAAATCAATCTTTATTGCTATTAGTTTTAGCGACTACCTTTTTTGGGCGATGCTCAAAAGACGATGCTCAAATAAACCCCGACTTTAATATAACATCCATAACCCCTGAAAGTGGCGTTATAGGAGCGCAGGTACTTATAACAGGAAAAGGATTTGCAGCACAAACCTCAGATAACAAAGTCTTTTTTAATGGTGTAGAGGCAACGATCTCGAATGGAACTACAACAGAACTAATAGTTTTAGTACCAGTTGGTGCGACTACAGGCGCGGTTTCCGTAAAATCTGGCACCAACACAACCAATGGCCCTGTATTTACGATTACCGAACCAAAAGTCACTCAAAAATATTTTATAAAATTCAAGGCAGATGGTGTTGTAAAAATTTTTCAGACAGGAAATCCAGGCTACCAAACCTGCGGTAATTGTGCTTGTGGTGGCATGCCACCTCTCGATGATAATTCAAATGCAGATCTCATTATTTGCCAAGCCAATGGTAATAGTATTACTGCTGCCAACATTGAAAATTGGAACGGAAAGAAAATCGTGTGGTCCACCAGTGCTTTCCCTAATTTCAATTTGTCCTTTACAGACAATGGTGTCCACTTTGGATCTTATTACAATACTGACCAAACAGGTAGCGAGATGAATATAACAAAAGTAGAGAGCGATGGGCTTTTTGTTACCAAGAAGATGTATAAAGCAACAGGTACGTTTAAATGTAAAGTTGCTAAATCTGACGGATCATCTGTAAGGACTATCACAGATGGCGAATTTGTTATACGGTATTCGGAAGATTAAAAAGTGTTCTCATCTCTTGCAATACAAGCGATGAGTCACCAAAAATTCTTGGCTGCATTGATAGTCTTTCTTTAAACTATGATAAACTTGCCAACACAGATGATGGTAGTTGCATTTTTCCAGCCGATAAATTAGTAGGTACTTGGGCAGGGAAAGACGAAGTGAGTTTTTTTAGTGGAACTACTTTGTCTTCAAGTCCTTTGCCTGTCGTAAATTATAATGCAGTAGTCTCAAAGGCAGATAAGACAAAAATTAGCATTACAGGAGATCAACCCACCAAGCCTGTATATCTTTACAAAGACCCTTTAACGGTTAACTGGATTGATAAGAAAATTGGAGTACCTTTTACCAGCGTTACCGGCACCATCATTAGCGAGAATAGTTTTTCAATTAGCTATGTATATGGAGTTGCAGGAGGTGCCTATACGGTAAAGCAAACCTATACAAGATAGCCGCTCTGGATTGGATAAACCTATCCAACACACCTCACACAGCGTGATCATAAGAATCTGTTAATCGTGGATGTGATGAAAAGTCACGGGCATTACTGATTATTGTTACACTCTTTTTTTGCACGCGTAAAAATTAGCATCAACGTGTTACTATCCCTAAGCCCACGGATTATGGCGTAAACAACACGCCTATGAAAACGTCACGCATTTTACTCGTCATCATACTTATGATGGTTGCGATCCTGATTATTAAATTCTATCCGCAGTCAAACGATAACGCAGCAAGCAGCACCAATCCTGATTCTGTTTTTGTAACGCCCGTTGCTGCCACAAAAGGAGCTACGTACACCATCAATCATTTATCCATTAAACAAGCAGCCCAGGAATATCGCTACCATAATCTGCAACTCTACCCCATTTATGCATCGGCTGAATTTTTAGTGGAGCATAAAAAACTCGGGCCGTACCTTTCGCTTGAGCAAGCGTTGGCAAAACAAAAAGTTTCCATTACCGAACTGGACGGTGCCAACGGAGGTGCGGTAAATACGTTGCTGATTGAAAACATCTCTGCCGATACCATCATTGTACTTGGAGGTGAAGTGATACGCGGGGGCAAACAAGACCGGATGATTGCGCAGGATTTTATGCTAATGCCGCACAGCGGTGCGGTTGATATTGATGTGTATTGCGTGGAACACAATCGCTGGCAAGCTGCGGACCGGAAAGCGTCTTTTGATATTTCGCTGGGGCTGGCACCTGCTGCCGTGCGCGAAGCCGCGAAGGACGAAAACTCGCAGCAAGAAGTTTGGGACCAGGTGGACGTGCTGTATGAACGATATGGAGTAGAAGACGAAACCAAAGCGCTGGCCGATGCACTGGCTGATGAAGACCTGAAGGGCGATTTGCACCCGTACCTTGAAAAGCTTGGTGATATTTACTGGGCACCCAATGTAGTGGGTGTTATTGCGGTGCGTGGAAATCAGATTGTAGGGAGTGATGTTTTTGCACAGCCTGCATTATTTGCCCGCTTTCTGATTCTGTTGATAATGCCATCTACTGTATTGAAAATGCTGTCTTCACCATTATAAAATTGGCCTGCAATTGTAGTTAGCACAATGCTCGAAGTTCTGTAGTCAGGATAGTTCTTTTGAAAGTACATGTCCCTATATCGCCAGGTAAATTCGCTCAACAATATCATCTCCCATTATCTCTTTTTCGATCTCTGTGAAGATTAAATGCCTATCATGGTCGGTAAAGTCAAAAGTAGCCTCCATAGGCTCTATTTCTTCGGCTGGTTCTGGGACGATGTGCATCATTTCAAGTTTGTCTGGGTCGACATTTTTGATGCTTTCGCGATACTCTTTTTTAACATGTGCTGGGAGATCGTTGTATAGTTCTCTCTTGATGACATGAAACTTCAAATGATATTCAAGGGGTGCCTTATGGGGATCATAATTATCCTTCTCCCTCAAGTGCAAATCAATTGCTTGATAGACATAATCCTTATAGCTCTTCCCTTTTTCATTTACTTCCCCTTTGTATAATTTCTTATAGAGGCCACGAGAGTAGGCATACAGATTCATAAGTAGCTGTTTGCCTACAGGCGAATTAAAGTCAACTATGGCCATCTAGTTCTATAGTTAAATGCTAACTGAAATGATTTTTTTGCAGATGAGTCAAAAATTTTTTGCTAATTTTTTTTCAATTCTCAAAACTTCTCCAAAATGCAGTCAAAGTTCGATCAAAATCAAGGGTATTTTCCCCCTCATTGGTGGGGTAAATCCCCGGTATGAAAAGGGGAAAATTCCCGGAAACACGGTTGTGTGCTTTTAATCGCACAATACCTTACTCTTCTGTTACCAGGAACAACGGAGCTTCATTAAACTTTTTCCAGTCTCGGCTCAGTTGCTCATACAACTGGGTATGTTCAGGTTGTGCAAGGCCGGCCGCTTTCAATTTTAAAATATAATCCATTACACTGTAGCACGTAGTAAACTGGCCGCAGGCAATCAGGTTGTCCTGCCGCTGCAGGTTGAGATCTTTATCGTCCCACCACAAGGTGGTTGGTGTTTGTGAAGCAACGAGTGCCGCTGCTTGCACCCTTGCACTGGGCGCAGGAATGTCTTTATTAAGTGGTTGATTTTTATACAGCGTGGGTTGGCCATTTAACTGATACACGGTAGAGGTAATAACACGGTTTTTTAATTCTTCTTTGGAGTACAGTAAATCGTAATTAAGCCTGCGGATTTGTTTTAGAAAAATATCGTTCACCATTTTAAAAGTAGACGTGATGCGTTCGGAAAGCATAGTGCGCACCAACGCAAGATTGAGGTTTGCTAAACTTGTTACTTCATCGAGCAACACAGCAGGCACTTTCTTTTTAAAGATGGAATTGAACCATGTTAACGCAAACCGTTTTGCCACGCTGGTGATTAACCCAAACCCGGTTAAGATAAGCCCCACGCCTGTCAGGATGCCGCCTACTATATAGAGTGCGGGCCACGGCTGTTTAAAAACTAACATGGAGTTGAGCACGAGGATACCCACACCGGTTGCCAACGTGGCCCAATAGTACCAGCGCAGGGTTAAGAACTTTAGTAAACCGAGGATTGATTCTTTCACTGATTTTTTTGTGCCGGGTATGCCACTGCCGGGTTCCCAAGGTTGCATGCTGTAGCCGCCCACATCATTTACAATAATCAAATCGAGTGGGCGCGTGCGCTTGGCCGATTCGCTCATGTTTACCATGCTGCCAATGCCCTGGTTATCGACAATACCGCCATCCATTACGCCTACGCCTTCTATAAAGGGTTCGCGTCTTTTTAATGCTTTGTATTCGGCCGAGTGGTGATCGGCAAAATAGTCGTCAGGAAAAATCATGGGCTCGAAGCCAAACGGAAAACACGAAGAGGAAGCTACGGCATCGGCTACTTGTATTTTATCTTTTAGTGTATTGAGCTCGGTACAATTCAACGGCTTGTTGGCAAACAAGCCAGTGTTCTGAAACCGAAACGCCAACCCGAAGGAGAAGTCGGTAGCGTTGAAGCACACTTGTTTTAAATGTGATTGCGATTGATCATTAAACAACTCGAACGTGCCTTGCACTAATAACTTTTCGTAGGCGAGCGCGAAGGAGTTTATGAGTGAGCGTTTCTTGAGATTGTTTTTCCAGCGGGCATCATCTTTCAAAAAGTTGATGGCGGTTTCGGTTAGTTTATCCTCGCGCATAAACTGGTAGAAATTTTTATAAAACTGATCGAACGATACTCCATTTGCCTGCGCCACGGCATAGGCCATGCCTGTGAGCGTGCCGCCACTCACAGTGCTGAGTGCATCTACATGATGTAGTAATGGTTTATCATTCAACGTTACTCGCTCCAAATACGAAAGCACTCCTAACGCAAATGCCGAAGCGCGATATCCCCCGCCACTAAAGCATAAGCCTATGGATTGGAAGGGGGTGAAGGGGGGTGGAGGCATTGGGGAAGATAAGTGATTTTTTTGTGGAGGTTAAATGGCAATTGAAATTACTGCGAAGCACCCCCAGATGAGCAACACTGCCGGGAGAGTTGAATCCTTACCTCTGAGTTTGTATGCACTAATTAAATTGCGTTGATACTTTAAACAACCTGTGTTGGTACACATAGATCAATAAATGTTAGAAATTAACGGCACCCCTACGCTTAAACCAAAAACGAATTTCTCATGTGCTGATTTTCCCGGGTAAATACTGTTATCAAGGTCGTTCCATTTGCACTGCAATTCAAAGTTTACTTTGGTCTTGCCCTCCTGATCGGACAGCGTAAATGGCATCCCTATTTTCAAATTTAATGGGTCAAAGCTTCCAAGGTATTTTTCAACCAAAACACTTAGTCCGATTCGCTTTTTCGCAATAAAAAATGAAACCCCCTGAAGTCGCACAAATGGGTTTAGAAAGTCTTCATAATCCCCGATATAAACTTTCTCTGCTCCAAATTCACTTACCCCAGCTGCATCACTACCTCCTTCACTTTCGTATTTGTCAGGCGTGTATGATTTCATTTTTTCAGTGTTAATATTATTAGCCATCAAAGCGCCTACTGACGCGGTGCCAAGCCACCTTGTTTTATTTCTTTCATAAAGTATTGTTCCCAAAGCGGTGGCACTGAAGTTATAAAGTGATTTTTCCTGCACCGTTGTACTTAAATCTGGCCCCACAACAAAAGAAGGTTGGGTTATGGGGATGTAAAAGTCAAAGCTAAACCAATGAGTTCGAAGTGATTTGAAAACAAATTCATCGGCAACTTTATCTGCTTCCAATTCCAGGTATCTGGCTTTATATTTCTTTTGCGCCTTTTCGACAAATTCATCTTTCGAATTTTGCCGATAGTCTGCGTCTTTAACTTGGTCTCCAAGATTAGTCATCCTTTTATCAAAATCGTTTGCGTCTTTTTCTATTTCTAAGCATAAAGCATTATAAATTTCCTGTCGATAGAGTTTTGTAAGTTCAGATTGGGTACGGCTCGGTGTCAGAAGTTTTTGTTCCTGTACTTGCCCATCATTGAAAGTAAGGGACCCTCTACCCAGAATGGTAAATTTAATGGAGGCCCCTATATCTCCTGAAAATTTCCTGTTCTCGCCATCATAAATGGTTGAAAACGCATCAGATACGTTGGCTTTAATGCCAGTAGTTAAGATCGATTGATTACGCTTTCCAGTTTCCGAAGGGTTTTTTGCGGTATTAAAACCGAGAAATAGCCGACCGTCTGCCGGATCAATAATAAAATAACTTTTATTGATCGATAAATCTCCAGTTCCGGCAAGGTACGTATTGGCCTTATTGGCCATCAATACATTTAGTGCTGGGTACGTCATTAACTGTGTTCCTTTTGCAGTGGTGATTTCCTTTTCCAAATCACGCAGGTAATTCTCTAGCTCAGTTGAAATTAATGACTCTGTGCTTTGACAAATTCCACTAGTTCCAAACAAAGAAAGTAGAAATGAGATGAATACTTTTTTCATAATATTAATTTTCATTGGAACAGACTTCCATGCTACCGGCCCCACCATCAAACTGCGCGTTCATTCTTGTATAGAGTCTATTTTTTTTTGGCACCGGTAATGAGTTTATAATTTTTATTTCAGTTCTAGGATATCGAATACTTGATCTTAACGAGTAACAGTGGGTTTGTAGCGACAACACAGAATCATTGTAAATCCACCAGGTAACTATTGAAGGAATTCGATATTTGTAATTGGATGTATCTCCCAAGCTGTTTGCAATTTTATTTCCTTCCATTTTTGCGGGCCGCTGTTTTGAAAATTCCTACAATGAAATGCATCGAAGAACAAGCTGCCTGTAATAATTACGGGTACCGGTGTTTGCCGCCAATCCTGATCGTAATAATTGTTGGCGCAATAGGCCAGTTCAAAGTAAGCTTCAAAGTCGGCACGTGCTTGTATTATTTCTGTTCGGCCATTGGCACCCGCTGGGGGCTCACCACTAATTTCTACATTAAAGAAATAAGCTGTATTAGCATTGCTGGTAGTGCCCACTACCAAGTGATAATCCTCATCTTTTTGCCTTTTAAAAGTATAGAGGTAAACCGTGTTTAACTGAATGTTTCGGTTCTCAATCTTTTTGCGCTTGTCATCCATAAATGTACTTGCATCATCACACAACTGATTTTCGTCTTTTGATAACTCGGTGAATAATTTTTTTGCATCCGCATTCCTTTCAAGCACTGCGCGGCTTTTTGTTGTTTTTACCTTACCCCGGTCAGTTCCCTCAAAGCTATCGGTGTTGCAGGTTCTGGAATCGCTTAGTAAACCCGGATTATCACCTTCATCTTCATACTGCTCGACTGAATCTGCAAGGTTTTCCACACGCATCACTAAATAATTTCCTTTCTTGGTTTTAAAGATATAGTCGCCAGGTTCGCGCTTTACATCAAGTGCTGTAATGGTATCGCGTTTAAGGATTGGAAAATCAATCGCAACCGAGTCAACCTTAGTTAAAACATCAGAAGTTGGCTTTTGACTGCACCCTGTTAGTGCAGTAAGTATAAGGAGCGAATGAGTTAGCCTCATAGGTTTGGATTTTTATATCTTTATTAATGAAACAGTTTTCTAGTCCTTCAGCTTTTAGTTAATTTCTAAAACAATCGATTGTAAATTGAAAAAGATTAAAATATTTATTTCTTTACACATTGCCTTGCTATAGCAGGAAAATTTGACTCCACTAATTTAATTGGAGGGATATATACCGCGCGCGAGTAATGAGTTCACAGCGGATCCACAAAGATTCGTCTCGTCCCATATGACCGAAAGAAATTAAGAACAAAACCAATACAATACCGAACCCCACTATAACACACGCATATTGTTGGCTGTAGTTTTCTATTCAGTCTTAATTTCCAAGAAATCTTCAATGTTTTTACTATTCATTTGAACAATCTTGACGGTTGGCTTTGGTACAAGGTTGTGCGCAATTTGTAAGAGACATTGGTCAGCAGGACAAGTTCCGATAGCCTGAAGAATTGCTGGGGGCTGTCCAGGAACAATAACTTGAATAAATGTCTGTTCTTGATATACACATTTATTTGGATCATTATTCTGTGTTGATGTTTCTCCACCAGAACTAATGTTCACCGAATGTGGGCCATCAACAAATTCAGACCCATCTCTATAAAAGAATTTTGTCCCAATTTGTATAATCCTGAGACCCCAAGCTGGTGGCGTTTGGTTACGAACGATTACCCGGCAAAGCCCAGGCCCGGTAAGGGTTTGACCCATTAAACTTTTAAGGTCATCTGCATTAGGAGTTTTTGTCATACAATTATTTTTTTGTTGCGCTTACTCTAAATGGTTTTCAGCATCCCCATTGTTTGTTTATTTTGTTCAATTGCCATTTTGAGAAATACCTCCAACAATTGGATAAACTCCATTAGTATTATCCAGATTTCTTCTACTCTTTCTTTAAATTTGGTTTACCCTTTTTTATAAACGAATGTAATTCGAGTCAATTTGATAAAATACAAGGAGATAGAGACCGGCAGATGTGTCTTAGTAGTTGGTAAGCTAGTCTGGGAATTTGGGATATGATTATTGACAACCCTAACTTTACTCTCAGTAATGCCACACTGTTTATACTCTTAGATTAGTTCAATTTCATGTGGATCATGATTACGCTTATTGAATTGGTTTCATCTTCAATGCATTTATAGTCAATTCTTGTTTCATCAGTTCATGAACTGCAGCAACCATATGAGAAAACCTTCTGGAATTTAGTTGGACTGATTATGTTCAAACAACACTAGCCGAGACTCAACATCATTTGTCATTTTTTAAATTCAGACGATTCTAATCGATAGGGAACCGAATGATATCTAAATTATTTCATCCTTCACACATTGCTTGACTATAGCAGGAATATTTTCTTCGTTGGCTATAATTGTTTCTACACCTTTTGATGTCTTTCTTGTTATCTTATATTGAAAGGTATCCCGCGCTAACGAACTTTCTGGTTTGCTTTTTGAAACAAACAGAGCTTCAACAGTTTGCTTTTCTTCGTTAGAAAGTTTGGTCATATCAATTTCGCCACGGCTTCGAAGCCGAGAATTTCCACCCATTCCAACAAACCCACCCATCCGTTCAATTTTCAGCTTAGTCATTATCCCAATTTAATCATTATAGACCTACGTCTTTCCATGCTTTATCCACAGCATTTTTAATCGCTGGCTTGGATGTAAAAAGGCTACCTGCTAAAGTACGGGTTCGGTTGGCAAATTGCTTCATAGTCATATTTGGTGATGGCCCAAACCCAGTTATTGCCTGATACCAAATCTTGCCAGCAATAGTCCAACTATTGCCACCAATGGCCATGGCAGCTTTGTAAAATGCGAAGTTAGGAATTCCACTACTTTCATGGGGATCCATTCCATTGCGGTATTGTGAAAACTTGGTTGGTTGTGGCGCAAGACAATGTTTTGCTGCAGGATTTGCCATATCCCGTAAACAGGTATAGCCTCTGGCAATGGCGCCTGGCCCCATAATATCTTTACCAATGAGCCAATCCGCATGATTCACATCCTGCTTAGCTTCCCACTGTCGAAACATAGAACCAAATACATCAGAAACACTTTCATTCAAACCACCTGCCTGATCTTGATAGGCAAGCCCAAGAGTATATTGTGTTACCCCATGAGTTAGTTCATGGCCAATTACATCGTTGCCCTTGGTGAAGTCGATGAAAATATTTCCATCTCCATCCCCGTATGTCATTTGACTGCCATTCCAAAAAGCATTATTGTATTTAACGCTGTAATGAATTGACGAAATCATTGCCATCCCGGAATTGTCAATTGAATTTCTACCAAAAACTGTTTGAAAAAATTTTGCGACTGCTGAAGTTTCTGAAAATGCTTGCTTTGCTGTTGAATCGCTAGAAGCAGCCGGATTGGGAATTAGTGTGCCAGGCAAAGTATTATGATGTTGGCAATCAAATACTGTAATATTGGGTGGTGTAGCTACTGCAGCTGTTAAACTAGTTGGCAACAATTTTAAAGCAGCCATGGTTGCGATTGATTTTACTTCACGGCTTTTACGCCATTCATTTTCAAACTTTGCCGCATTTGAAAATGCTTTGCGAGCGCTTACTGATAATTTTTTATCGCGGGCAAACTTCTTTAGTACTTTTACAGGAATAATAAAGCATTGACAATTGTTATGTCCAACTAATGTCTTGTTTGGTTGCATGATAATTAATTTTAGTGCCTACTCTTCTTCGGATTTTCGGCTGCTCCGTTCTTAGTTTATTATTTACTTAGGACTACAGTTAAATAGGCAAGTACAACACCAATAAACATTTTAGAAGATTCAGTAATTACTGAGACAACAATTTTTGAATCTGTATTAAAACCAACGGTGATCCAAGTTATGAGACAAGCAATAAGACTTAGTATGTATGCGATAAGCGCAAACAACTGAATTTGCTCCTTCAAATCTATTGGTGAAGAAACAACTCCCTGGCTTTGCTTCGTTAACTTTAAGAATCTTGCAACATTCGAGGTTGGTGATGCAACTGAAATACCAAGTAGCATACCCAAGTTTGTAAGCAACAATGCCTGAATAGATCCTATACTTGTAGAAAGAAATTCTGGATATATAATTGGTTCTGATTCCGAGGATGAAAGAGTCTGTGTGATTGCCGCATAGATTCCATAACCATAAAATCCCAAAGCAGAAATTAATAGCAACCATCCTACAAAAGCTACAGCTTTACTCATGACCGTATATTTTAATTACCTACTCTTCATCGGATTTTCGGTTTGCTCCGTTTTATAGAAAGTTTGAAGCTGACAAAGCCAGTTTTATCTACAGTCCATATGGATATGGTTTTCGTGCCCTGTAATATTGCTGCAAACAGTTTTACCCGTTGCTTTATTAACTGCATCAACAACGGCTTGGTCACTAAAGAATACTTTTGTTGCACCGGCTTCAACACAATATAGACATAAGTATGCACAGGCCATCTGATCATAACTTGCGCCATTTGACTTCATCCGGCCTTGAAGTTTAACATCAAAAGCTCGTCCAAAATTGTGTTGACTATTAGGAGTAGCCGGCCTTGTGGTGTTAAAGCGCAAAGAACTCATTCCAGATACCGTTGCTGTTCCGCTTTTTCCAAAATGCCCGTAAACACACGCTTGAACACCGATAAGTAAGGTGCTTTCAGTCGCATAAACGTTTGATAATCCTGTATCAATAAAGTAAATACCTCTTATATCTGCAGGTAAGTCACCTACTGCTGTTAATTTGCAAGCATTAATTTGACCACTTACTGCATAGCAAGTGTAAGGGTAATTAATGTCACCAAGCATTTTAAGAGGCGAAGCACAATGATTAATAGTAGACTTTTGCTCCTTTAGGAATTTTTCAAAACTTTTTTTCTCAGGAACTAACAAAACTTCAATGTCATCAGGATGCATTGATTCAAAATGGTAACCAGATTCATTTTTCATAATATAAATTCTATAAATGTTAATTTTACTCGTTAGATTTTACTCTCGCCCTTCTTTTATTTCATAGCCATTTCTGCTGTCTATGTTTTTAAAAACTTACTTCTCAGTTGGTTATACTGATTACATTTCCTATTTAAAAACCAGTTGTTGTTAAGATTTCATCTCCTCTATTTATTCACCGAATGTAATTTGAGCCAAAACAAAAAAATACAATGAGATAGAAGCTGGCTGGGCTGCCTTAGTGGATGGTACTACGATGAAGGAATTTGGGAAGCTTATTATTTGCGCTTTAGCAGTTTCAGTGCGCCTGCACTGTAAAAAATATAGGTAATGATGTTGACTATATTATTTATAACCCAAACCTGATGTGACAATTGTGAGTACAGCAATCCCATTAGAAAAAAAGTACAAAAACAATAGAAGAAGATAGCTAAAAGAATCCAAAATGAAGGTGAGTGAACAGATGCATTAGTTTCTACCATTTTAAGAAGTGCAAAACCCGCCAGAAAAGAAACACCTATTTCGTAGTAAGGGTCGAAATAACGGCCAGGTGAAAGATTGTAAATATAGAATCGAAAAAATACCAGGCTCACCCATACTACAGGTGTAACGAGAAAAAGATAATGTGCAATCTTCCTGTAGATACTGTGGTGTAGGTGCTGTTTAACAAACCAAAAAAAGAACATCGCTTCTGCAAGAGAATAAACGCTTAAAATGTATTTAAGCATATGGAGCAACGAGGCCTGGGAAAGGAGGTACATAGAAACATCTGTAGCCAAGCCTAGTAATAAGAAAAAAATAAAGAGCCGAAATTTAATTTCGGCTCTTTTATATCGGAGTAATCCAATACAAAGAGGAACAGTAATTCCCCAAATAGATATTAGTTGTATGATCTCTTTAATACTCAAAATCTAGTATTCAGGTGGCGGTGGAACAGACTTTTGGAGGAGTATTGGAGGATCTGTTCTTGATGGATTCGAATCTGCAATATTTGTGCCGTCACTTCTTGCTGCCACAAGTAAAACACGAATCTTATTAACCTTCATCAAATCATCAAAAGAAAAATAATATCTGACAAGATCAGCTTTTGGCTGTGAGAGTAGTTTCCCAAAGTGATTTGTATTGTCATAAAAAAAGAAAGCAAATGGGTATTTAACATTCGCTATTTTATTCTTGAATGCTTGAGAAAAATCTATTACATCCATTTTTGATATGCCTACCATCTTGCCAGCTGTTTGAGAAGTGTTGCTGATATATCTGTAACCATCTCCCTTGGCTAGTTGCCCAGTAGGCTTATATGAAAATGATGAGGCAGCATCCATAGCTGCCAGTATGGGGTAATAGGGAGTATCCTGCTCTGAAGGAAACGAATAAGATGGCAGTCTCTCCGAAGCAAGGAATATTTTTGGATATCGATTGTCTGTCTCATTGTAACAATACCATAGACGCACGCCTACTCTCCCGTCTCCCGATTTATAAATGGAGTCCTTCGGAAATGTTCCACCTAAAACGTTTTCGGTAACCTTCATCAAATTGGAGTTGTTTAAGTAATTCACTACCAAATCGTCAGCTTCTTCAACCGTTTCAAAATCGGTTAATATGCGCCACCACTGCCATACAGATCCTCCACTTAAAATAATGCTTAGCAAACCAATAAGTGTATACTGCGTAAATAATTTTTTCCTGCTAATAGTAATTTTAGTCATATGCGAGTTGTTTAGGTAAGTTTTTAGTATTTAAATTCCACAACTTAAAATGAAAACTATCAAACCCTTTACCGCTGCGACCTAACCCGCGAGTCATTTGATACTGTGCTTCCCGGGGCGATGAAATGGTGATTGAATAGGAACTACCCGGTACGCCCTTCACAAACCAATGCACAATATATTCAGCATTGTCTTCAATCTCCAGTGTTAACGTGTCGCTGTTTTGCATCACCAGTTCATTATCCAAATACAACCACAAAGAGCCACTGCCTATAAAGGTGGACGCTACCAGTTTCGCCATGTTCGCTTAAATAACAATTCGAATGTAGCGCTCGCTTACCATACTTACCACCTTGCCTTAGTAGGTGGCGAAATCGAATCAGCGGTTGGTTATTGTTTGGTAGTATCCGGTTCATCCCTTTAACTGTTTTAAAAATTCTTCCTTGCGCCTGCGCGATACATCTACGTGCGAACCGTCTGTCATTTTTACGAGGCCGCCTTCGCCTTTCACATATTCGGTAATGTAATCGAGGTTAATCAAGTGCGAGTTGTGCACGCGAAAGAACCGATAGTCGGCAAGCATGCGCTCACACTCCTTTAACGTTTTTGAAACAATGATCTTTCGTTTGTCGAGCGTAAAGAATGTGGTGTAGGTATTATCGCTTTCGCAGCGCACAATGTCTTTGATGGGCACAAATAAAAATCCCGTAAGGGTAGGCAAGGCAATGCGCGCCTGGGCTGGCGGTGCCTGTAAGTTGGCAAATAGCTGTTGAATCCGTTCGGCACTGGCGCTCTTTTGTTTGTGTTCTTTAAACTTATTGAGCGCGTCAATGAATTCTTCTTTGCTTACCGGCTTTAGAAGAAAATCGATCGCAGCCAGTCGAAATGCCTTTACCGCATGTTCGCCAAAGGAAGTAGTGAAGATGATTTCAAACGGCAAGTGATTAAATGTTTGTAACCACTCGAACGAAGTATGCGGAGGGAGCATCACATCACAAAAAACAAGATCAGGTTTTTGAGCAGGCACCAATGTTCGCGCTTCATCTATGCTGTTAGCTACTCCAGCCAAATCAAATTCAGGTTGTTCGTGCAACAAGGCCGTTAACGTTTCCTGCGCATGCTTCTCATCTTCCACTATAACAACGCGGTAGCTCATGCTAATCTTCGTAAGGGATAATAAGGGTTACCTGTTTTCCTGACACTCCATCATCACGGTTGGCGATTGTAAAGCTTGCCTCTGTTTCATAGAGTTGATTGAGCGTATCAAATCGTTCTTGCATCAGCGTCATGCCCAACGAAGTCTTTTTTACCGTGTTCGATAAATCAACTGATGCTTTTCCGCCTGGATTACCATTGTCTTTTACAATGCATTTTAAATGACGATCGTTATGAGTATCAACAAATAATTCTACAGTACCACCCGGTGCGATGCCATGCCAAATAGCATTTTCAACAAAGGGTTGAATAAGCATGGGTGGAATTTGAATTTTTTCAAGATTGAGTGTAGCATCGCAGGTGATTTCGAAGGCGAATGCATGATTCATGCGCAGTTGTTCTAACTGAATGTAAATGCGATTGGCTTCTACTTCATCGGCCAGTGGCACCATGCGTTGTTCCGAACTTTCCAGCACATGGCGAATGAGTTGCGAAAACTTAATGAGGTAATCCCCTGCACGAGCCGCATCGGGGCCATGCATATAATGATGAATGGAGTTTAGGCAATTAAAAATAAAGTGGGGATTGATTTGAGCGCGTAATGCTTTCAGTTCGCCTTTGGCAATGTTGAGTTTTAGCTCGGCTTCTTTTTGTTTAAAGAAAGCTTCCCGCCTGGCACGATAAAAAACAAATACAATAAAGGAAAAAGCTACTACTACAGGCACCAAGGCAATCAACACCGTTCGGGTAATCAGCGTCTCATCATCAAGGCCATTTGCATCCGTTTGCAACTGGTGTGCCCGTATTGTTAATAGCCCGGAAAAAGCCCCAGACATTAATAAATGCCAATTGAAAAACCCTTGCATAGACAGATAAAAGGTAAGGAGATTTTGGGAGATTATAGGCTTGTGAGCCAGTCTATTAAAAGTGAGATTGATGGAATTTTATTACATCTACTTGACCTGATCCTGCATCATTATCAATATCTTTCTCAAAAAAATTGTTAATGAAATTGCTTTCCATTCTTCTCATGTGTCCGCTCCTTGCTCATGCACAACTTGATTCTGCTGCACTGGTGCAGGAAGCAAAGGCTTACCAGAAAGAGCTTACGCGGGAATTTAAGAACCGTAAAACCTCGCCCCTCACTTCTGCCGACTTTAAGAAATTTAAGAAGCATGATTTCTTTCCCATCGATCTTACTTATGCCGTAGTGGCACACATTACACTCACACCCGAGTCGGACTTTGCCCCGATGAAGGCCACCAATAAAATTGTGGATGATTACCGTACGTATGGTATTGCCCACTTTACAATGGATGGCCAATCGTTCTCCTTGCCGTTATACCAATCCAAATCGTTATTAAAAAAACCTGAATACACCGATTATCTATTTGTGCCATTTACCGACCTCACCACCGGAGTTGAAACGTATGGGGGCGGGCGGTACCTTGGGTTGCGCATTCCAAAAGAAGGCAATGAATTGGTTATCAATTTTAATCTCGCGTATAATCCCTATTGCGCGTATAATGATAAATACTCGTGCCCGTTGGTACCCGCAGAAAATGATTTAGCGATAGCGATAAAGGCAGGGGTTAAGCTGGAGGGGAAATAGTTTGTTAAACTTCGGAATGTTTCTCTCTTAATATTTGTAATCGCTATTCACGCCACATCCTTCTATTTTTCTTCGTTAAGTTGTTAATAACTAAATGTTGGAACTGTTATCGCGCAGACTGATACTGTTTTAAGTTAAGAGTATTCAATACTCGAGATTCCGGGTCGCGCTGATCACTTTTTCTCCACCGTCTATTTTACTTTAAAAATAATTAACCTGAGAGGGCAATTCAAATTTTTCGCGATAGGAGCGAAGTCGAAAATCATGAACGGGTCGGTTTTCATCCAGTTGGTGGCGTATGGCTTGAAATTGTTGTGAGCGCGCAATCCCTACGTTGGCGTTGCCCGTGGCTGAGTATAATACAGTAAGCCAAACAGGTCGGCCAAAGAATGAAGCATCCAACAATGCTCCGCGCTGTTGGCGAATCGTGCGGGTAAGTGTTTGCCCAAGCACCGATTCGTAAAATTGACAGAACACACTATCCGGACTAAATGAACCGGTAAATAAAATTTCGGTGATAGCCGATTCCGTAATAGCTTCTAACAAACTATCCGGGGCGGTTAAATCAGCCATGGCAATTTTTCTGCGTTTCATAAACGCTATGATAGCCGATAGTCTCAGGGGATCTCGTAACTCATCGGGAAAAGCCTCCTGAAGGTTCTTCCATAAAAGTTTTTCTGTTTCAAGTATGAAGTCTATGCGGGGATGAATATGACGTGCTACGTTGCTAACGATGAGCTTTTGGCTATCCGTGGGAATGCGATAATTATTGCTTAAATGTTTATTCCCGATCAGTATTTCATTCATACTCGTATCGATTTAGTTGAAATTGATTCAATTCATGCGCAAATACCTGGAGGTATCTAAAAACTGAGTGGCTGCTTCCTCCAACAGGGCATGTTCTAGTGCCCCAAAGCCTGTAGCTACTTCACTGCACAACAACTGAACGCGTTGTGTTTGCATCAAGCGCTTCGAAATAGTTTGTGCTTTTACTTCGCCTACTACAAAAGCCAGTTTGAAATAAAGTTCTTCGCTTAGCAATTCCATCTGGCGATGATTGCCGGGATGTTGCCCCAGGCTTAGTTTAGTACCGGTATCCTTTAGCACCTGCCCGATGTGCTCCAGCAAGTCGGCCAAATGAATGCGGTCATAACTGCTTCTTGATTCGAGGCGGTGTGCGAGCCCACGAATTTCACTTCCGATATTTAACAGGTCGTTAATCATAAAAATCACTTGGTAAGAAGTTGAGCCGTGTCACTAAAATGATTGGCTGCTTCATCTAACAGCACCAATTCACGTTGTTCGATAATGCCCAGGATAAGTTCACTGTGCAGCCCCTTCATGCGATGCGTCTGTTTCAATTTTTCAGAGAGTGAACGGGCATGATTGATGCCTAACACAGGATACAGGTGATGATATAGTTCCTGGCTAAGTAATTCAAGTTGGGCGCAATTGCCTTCTGGAAAATCTCCTACTATTAGTTTATCGAAGGTGTCCTTCACTACGCCCCCCACATAGGTTAAGGTATCGGCCAAGGCATGTCGATCGTTAATCGGGAGTTTATTGAGTGTGGTAGAGAAGTAAAAAATCTCCCGGCTGGCGCGAAGGATGTCAATGATTAAAGCCATTGATACGCGTCTGTGTATAAATACTTCCGGGGTTTGTGGAGTTTCGTTTAGCATACCGCTAAGGTGGCATAGCCAGGGCATGAAAATCAAGGGTATTTTCCCCCGAAACCGGGGGGTAAATTCCCGGTATAAAAAGGGGAAAAACCCCGGTATGAAAAGGGGAAAATTCCCGTGTTATATTAACAATGAATTGACCACCTTTGAAATGAGTAAATTTTAAACCCTAACCCACATATATTATGGCAACCACCGTAGACGCATTTACATTCGTTTTCAATACGAACGACATGCAAAAATTGTTAGACACCAAGCCCGGTAAAGTGGTATGTGTAGTGAGCATCGAAGAGGTTACAACTGACACCGGCAAAAAAGTAGGAGCACTGAAGATCATTGGCCGTGGGCCTGATGCCCAATATGAAGCTAATGGATTTGAGATTATGGGCTGTCCTCACCCACCGTGCGACCCAAGGTAACTACTCGCTGGTGAATTTAATTAAGGAACAGTAATTTCAGCTTATAATAATTAGCCATGAAATTTTTCCTTTCGCATTCCTTAGAACCGCTGTCCTTCCTAATTTATGGTGGAGCATTTTTTTGGTATGCGCGAATAAGCGCTGGAACCCGTTATTGGATTATTACATATTACTACCTACTGGCTGCTATAATTCTTTTGCTAGCTTCATTGCGATATGAGGGCTATACTTCAAACAACTTATTTTACAATCTATTATATCCTATAACGAGTATAGCTTTTTCCTGGTATTTTTTTTTGATACTCCAAATGCGTTGGGAAAAACTTACTGCATTATCGTCTTGTATTATAACCCTGGTTTATTTTTTTCTAAATCTGAATGAAGTTTATTTCGACAGTTTAGGATATGTTATTACCTCCACGGGAATTGTATTGTTAATATTTATCTACCTGCGCCAGTTGATGGCTAAAATATCCGAAGAGCCTCTTTCTCACAATTTTGATTTCTGGTATATCTGCATTCAATTAATGTACCAACTGGGTTCATTTGCAATTTTTCTAAGTTACAACCATTTTACATATCAATTCCTTAATGCCGGAGATGATAAAAAAGCGATCGGTAGGTTGCTTACTTATCTATGGGTTGTTCATAATATCATTTTGTTTGTTGGAGCCATTGTAACCGTTTACGCAGTTGTCAGGGTATCGAAGAAATTTATCTCCAAATAATTTGTTTGAAAGAATTTTGAACCAGGAAAGATAAAAGCAATGACCATGAATTATTTTTTCTGGTGGCTATTAGAGCCTATTTCCTTTTTTGTATTCTTTAGTGTCATCCTTTTTTTAAGTTGGAAGGTTAATCACCAAATCCGATTTAAGGTACTTGCCATCTATTTTCTATTCACGTTAGCGGTATCAGTAAAAATCGTATTCACACTTGATAATTCTTTTTTATATAGCGTGATGTATCTGTTAACAGGGGTAGGGCTGGGATACTACTTTTTTTTACTCTTTGAGATAAGGCTTAAAAAAGGAATTGCGCTAGTAACATCGATTAGTACTATTGTATATTATTTATATATGCACTTGATAGTAGGGGGAGAGTCTCTGTTTCCGAGTATGGGTTTTGTCATCACTTCACTCGAAGTTATAATTTTAATTTTTTTATACTTCCATCAATTAATGACCAATATTAAAGAAGATTCGCTTTTGTCATCGGTGGACTTTTGGTTTATCTGTTCCCAAGTGATCTACCACCTTGGCGCTTTCGGCATCTTTTTAACATATAACCATTTAACGGCTAAGATTGTGGTAGAAGAAAACTATTCGTACGAAAATAGAAGTTTACTTGCCGACTTATGGGGTGCCCATAACATTCTTCTATTTGTGAGCAGCCTGATAATCTGGTATGGAGTTCTCAAGATATTCTATCAAACCAAATCTAACAGTCGTAATCAAATACATCCGTAAGGAATCTTTTCTAAAAGTGAAGTTTACTTACGTGCCTTAGCGAGTTAATAATGTTATCCCTATTTTAGGGAATCGTTTGGCTTTATGAATAGTTTATCACAGGAAGTAACCCTTATTGTCATTGGCTGTGGCTTCTTTTTGCTGGTGGCTATCGGTATTATTCTCCTGATACTCGTCTATCAAAAAAAGCAATTGCGTTTTATCTATGAGAAAAAAGAGCTGCAAGGTCAATACACCGAAGAATTGTTGAAGACAAGGCTCGAAACCCAGGAGCAAACGTTAAACATGTTAAGCAAGGAAATCCATGACAACATTGGTCAGCTGCTCAATAGTGCAAAAATGTTAGTGGGAGTTGCTCAACGAAAGTTATCAAGTCCTGAAGAAACCTTGCATACAGCCAACGAAACCCTGGGGCAGGCAATTCAAGAACTACGCACCCTCAGCAAATCACTTAATAGTGAATGGCTTGAACAATTTAGCTTTATCGAAAACCTAAATGCCGAGGCAGCCCGCATCAATGCCTCGCATAGTATCACCATGACCGTACAACATCCGCCTCAACTCAGTATGACTAAGGACAGGCAGTTGGTGTTGTTTCGGATTGTACAGGAAGCGTTTCAAAACTCACTGAAACATGGAGAAGCTACGCACATTCGCATCCATGCTGAGCAACCCGATGACCATTTGATTGTGCGGGTAGAGGATGATGGAAAAGGTTTTGATTTAACAAAAGAAGGCTTTGGCATTACGAATATTAAACATCGTGCTACCTTGCTGGGCGGAACCGCGCAGTGGAGTTCTCTTAACCCAGGCACCCAAGTGCGTCTTGAAATTCCAGCACTCACCTCATGAAAATCCGGATAGGCCTTGTCGATGATCATCAACTTTTCCGCAAATCGGTAAGCCTGATGTTGCAAAGCTTAGGCTTTGAAGTAATAGTGGATGCAAGCCACGGAAAAGAATTACAGGAAAAATTTACAAAACTTGCTGCCGTGCCGGATATTATGTTGATTGATGTGGAGATGCCCATAATGAATGGCGTTGAAACCGCGCGCTGGTTAAAGCAAAGTCATCCTTCCGTAAGGTTAGTGGCGCTTTCGATGAACGATAAAGAGCACGTGATTATGGGGATGATTCGTGTGGGCTGCTGTTCGTACTTACTGAAAGACACTGCCCCTGATGTGTTGGAATATGCTTTGCGCGAAGTGTATCATAAAAACTATTACAATTCAGAAATCAATAACAGCAACCTGGGCAAGTTGGTAATTGAAAACCAAAACGAGTTTGCTACTACGTATACCGACAAAGAGCTTGAGTTTTTACACCTCGCCTGCACCGATCTTACCTACAAACAAATAGGTACCAAGATGAAGATAAGTGAACGCACGGTGGATGGATTGCGCGAAGCCTTGTTTACCAAACTCAATGTAGTAAGCCGAACCGGCATGGTGATGGAAGGAATGCGGAAAGGGTTGATCAAACTCTAAGCCTACCTTTTATAAGAAGATTGTTTAAGAACGAGTTGACTTTGTAAGCAGCTCCATCAATTTTCTTAGCAAGAATATCAGTAGCAAAATCCAGGAAAGTCCGTGAAGCAGCACATCAAACCAGTCCATTGGCTGCATACCTACTGCCCCACCCGCCAACCATTTTAACTTCCCAAAAATATGAGGCTCAGGAAAAAAGGGAGCCAACCCCAAGGTAAGACATGCAAGCACTAAAAATTTCCAATCGGTAAAAAGCCGCATCTTTAGTTTTCAGATACGACAGGATTTCCTGTGTTCACCCACTCGTTCATTCCTCCACCGTAGTTCTTTACATTCTTAAACCCGTGCTTGGCCAATACCGAATAGGCAATGGCTGTGCGATCACCCGACTGACACTGAATAACTACAGGTTTATCTTTTTTGAATTTGGTAAGATTACTTTCCAGTGTGCCAACAAAAATATTATCTGCTCCCTTTATATGACCCGCTTTGAACTCCGACTCGCCACGCACATCTACTAACTGAATGTTGTTGTTTTTATACAAATCTTTAAATTCATTCAGGTCAATTACATGACTGCGCTCTAATTTATTCCCTAGCGCTGTCCATATTGTAACGTCTTCAATATACCCATACACATTGTCCATTCCGATGCGCATGAGTTTTCGGGTAAGATCTTCTATCTGCGATTCGCTGGCCACCAACATAAAGGGTTCATCATAATTAATGAACCAACCCATCCACGTTGCAAAAGCATTGTTGCCTTGAATGTTGATGCTACCCGGAATGAATCCTTTTTCAAAATCTACTTTGTTGCGTGCATCGATTAACTTAATTCCTTTTTCAAATGCTGATTTAAATTCTTCAGCACTTAACTTCTTCTGCTTAGGAACTTCTGTAAGCAATGGCCGATCCACCTTGTTGAGCTTTTTCATCATAGCAAAATACTTTGGTGGCTCGGGTTGATCCTCCAATAAATATTTTACAAATCCGTTTTCGTCTTTCGGATATTGAAATGCCCAATTGCGCACCTTCTCATACCCAACGGTTGTACTAGGTACTGCACCCAATGCTTTTCCACAGGCAGAACCTGCACCATGGCCGGGCCACACTTGTATATAATCTGCCAACGCATTGAATTTAGCAATCGACTTATACATGTCTTTTGCCCCTGCTTCCTTTGTATTTGCAAACCCTGCCGCTTTCTCTAATAAATCGGGCCTGCCTACATCGCCCACAAAAACAAAATCACCTGTAAATAACATCACAGGTTCTTCACTGGCAGGATGATCCGTCAATAAAAAACTAATGCTCTCGGGGGTATGACCGGGGGTGTGCAATACTTTAAGAGAGAGATTCCCAACCTTAATAACACTTCCGTCCTTCAAACCAATGTGTGGAAATTCATATAACCACCCTTCACCACCTTCGTCTGATAAATACAGTTGAGCTCCTGTAAGTTTTGCCAACTCGCGCGATCCGGCCAGAAAATCCGCATGGATATGCGTCTCAGCAATGTGCGTAATTTTCATCTTGTTTTGCTTTGCAATCTCAAGATAGGTATCCACATCCCGCTTCGCATCAATCACGATAGCAACCCCTTCCTTTTGGCATCCGATAAAGTAACTTGCCTGTGCCAACGACTTATCATATACGTGTTGAAAAAACATAGAATCTGCTTTTAGATTTTCACTTTTTTTATCAAGGCCACCTTTTTGCTGCAATTCAACGTGCGCAAAAATAACCTCACAAAGATAACCAACTCACAAAAGTTAATTGGTGACTTTAGTCACATATCCTTGTTTTTTTAAAGATAGAACTCTATCAAACTGCTGGAGTTTAACGATTGGTGTTAATCAAGAGGTAGAGTGCCATGACGCCCATCCGGACTACTTAAACTCATAATCATAGCCTTCCAATTGCGATATCAAATTAGCAGGGGCATCAGTTGCCGTAATTCTACCTTCTACTTTAGGAGCCACCGGTGAGAATTTTGCCAAATATTCCCGCATCAATTCATGAAGTGTTGTATCCAGGTTGTGTGGTTCCGAAACGTTATCAATCCGGCACAATACTTCTTCCGGATCGCCTTCGCGTTCGCATGCTACCACCGAGTATGATTTCGTTAAATCTATCTGTTTGCCTTTTACTTTTATCCAATTCACCCGTTTGCCCAATTCATTGTGCATGGTAAAGTTTACTTCCATTCCTTTAAATCGAATTACCCAGCCGCCAAACCGATAAGCCGGATCGCTGGAAAAAACATTGTGCAACTCTTTCTCCATCCAATCCCAAATCTGTTTGCCGGTTACGTTTGCTTGTCGGGCGTGTGTATCTACCGGTAGCATACTCCATAAATAATCGTTTGTAATTTCTGCATAGCCCGTTGTAGGGTTAGGAACCAAGGGCGGGCAAAACCGAAAACCATTAGACAACGCTATGTCAGGTTTTGTTTTCCACATGATGGCATCGGTAATCATATTGTCCATGGGGGTTTCTATCACATAGTAGCGCACCAACGTATTTTTCGTTTTGCCAATTACTTTGTCGAGTGTTTCGCGATACGGTTCCCGCACTTGTTTCACCAGAGCTTCCATCTCCGCATCAGGGGTATACCTTTCCGGATCAACATCCAACAAATCATAATGTTGGTCTTTAACCACACCGTTCTCAAGCACAAAGTCAAGCCTGGAAACAAACGAACCAAAGGCACCTGGCTCTGTAACTTTAGCATGCTTGCCTTCAATTGGTTTCCGCACGCGTTCATGCGTATCCGCGCCAAGTATATAATCAGCACCTTCCACATACGATTGATTAGCAAGATGAACTTGTTGTGCAAGTCCCATGTGCGTAACTAAAAACACCATGCTGCATTTTTCATAGTCGCGTAACAAACGAATGTAACTGGCAACATTGGCTTCGGGCTTGGTAAAGGTAATGCCATTGCTATATGCCGGTGATTGGCGCTTAGGCGTAAGCGGATCGTTGTAACCAATAAAACCAATCTTGATTCCACCAATCATTTTCGTCCAATACGGTTGAAAAATTAATTCTCCGTTTAGTTCATCATCGGTATTGTGATACATGTTAGCACATATCTTATCAGCATCATATGCACCCAAATCTTTACGCATCATTTCTTTTCCATAGGCCACTTCCCAATTACCAGGCAGCACAACATCGTACCCAATGTTATTCATGAGCGGCACCATGGCGGCTCCTTTAGTTAACGCAACTATCCCACTGCCTTGAAAGCAATCTCCGGCATCGAGTATTAAAGTGTTCTCAGGATTTTCGGCTTTGAGAGAATGAAGCATCGTTTTAAGCACGGCCATTCCTCCACGCTTCTTATAGACTGGTTTTCCCTTTTCAAGAAAGAATTCATCGTGCGTTAAAATTTGTCCGTGAATATCAGCTGTATAAAGAATAGTAAGTCGCGAAGCCTTGCCCTCTGCCACAGCTTTACTCTTACCTATCTCCACTAAGTGTTTACTGTCTGGATTTGCCGCGGCACCTGCTACAGTAGTTCCCATCACTGATAATCCACCCGTTAGCAATGCAGCTGATTTTAAAAAGTCGCGCCTTGAAGGCGAAGTAGTGCACTGATTACAACTACACGTAGCTACATGATTTCGTTTTGACATTCTATTTTGGATTATATATTTTATTCCCTTTGGTTAGCCACATACTCCACGTTTTGCTGTATGCGTGAATATTTTCGGTTGCAGCTCCGTTTTTGTCAACAATTTCGTGCCCTTGATTAACCCATTCAAATATTCCACCCACCAGGTTTGAAACATTGGTAAATCCGGCTGTTATTAATTTCTCAGAAATTTTTTCACTTCGATAGCCAACCGAACAATACACAATTATCTTTTGGTCTTTCTTAATTGAGGTTAACGAGTCGTGCCGAAAATTTTCATAGCCGACAAACAACGCATCCTTAATGTGACTGACGGCATATTCATTCCATTCTCGTGCATCAATAAATAAGGCATCGGTGGCAGCAGCGGTTGGCACAGTTACCTCTTTTACCGAATGTGACAGTAGCGCTTTTAATGTAAGATTAAATGCACCATTCTGTGTTTGGGCTTCCGCCAGAAAAAATTGAAGTACAAAAACTGAACTGAAAAGCAGTCGCATGTAATTTTACTTTGGTGTAGTTTGTTTCTGTTTCTCCTCAATCGGTTTGAACGGGCCTAATTTATGTTGTAGTTCAGTAAACTCATCGGCATAAGGACCAAATGGATGATCAATCGGTTTCTTTGAAATGTCTGGCCAATCCGCACTTAAATCTTTTGCAGGTCGCGGCAGCGAGTTTACATAGGCCGCCACATCCCATGCTTGTTCATCTGTAAGTTGGGGAGCATCGTAGGTTGCACCATATGGCATGTTGGCTTTTACATATCCGGCAAACCGCGAAAGACGAAACAACCCCGCACCAAAATTATAACTATTGTTTCCCCACAAGGGTGGATATTGCCAGCCCGTTGAATCTGCTAATGCAATGCCTTCACCGCTTTTTCCATGGCACACCACACAGATTTTATCATAAACCAATTTTCCGTTTTCAACACTGGCAGGTCGATCTAAAAAAGGAAGTTTCAGTAAGCCCACCCCTTTAGGCGATTCGCCTTTCGGAACATCTTTACCTACCCATTGAATGTAAGCAACCATCGCCCTCATCTCGCGGCTATCATTGGCTAGTGTATTACCATTTAAGCTTCGTTCAAGGCAATCATTCACACGCTTTTCAATCGTTTCGATTGTGCCCGACCGCGCCCTGAAACGTGGATAGGTAGAAGCAACTGCACTGTAGTTATTACCAAAAGGCCGGGTGCCCGCATCAAGATGACAGTTTTGACAATTCATGCCATTGCTCAATGACGTTACCGTTCCGTTAGGCCCAAGATATTTGGACGTAAAGGAAATTAACTCCCTTCCGTATTTTATTAAGTTGCCAGCTTCTGTATTTGGTAAGGTTGAAATATCCGGAGCTTTCCAAAGTTCATCTATTACGACTGACTCCTCCTTTTGTTTTGTTGAGGATTCGAATTTCTCAGGGCCTAGGGTAAGAATGAAAACGATTCCTCCTAAACCAACAAGAACAATAACGGCAACCGTTAATATGATACTAATAAGCGAGCGAAGGGATTGATCATGTTCGGCTTTTGAACTCACACTCATCTGCTCTGCCGAGGAGAGAGGAAACTGTTTCTTTGACTTTGCATTTTCGTTTATCATCTCTGCATCAAAGTAAACTTACCAGGCAAAGCAGGTTAATGAGGTAATTTTTCCTGAACTAACCCATACACCCATGTGCCGGCAATCGCACTAAGCAAGGTAACAATCACCACTATAAACCCACTTCCTATTTGCGCAAAGAGCGGTCCGGGGCAAGCACCTGTAATTCCCCAGCCCAACCCAAACATGAGCCCGCCAATTACATTTCCCCAATGAAATCGTTTGTCGTGAAATACTACTTCTTCGCCCTGAATAGTTTTGATCTTAAATTTTTTAATGATCCAAACAGAAATACTACCTACTACTACTGCGGTACCAATTACTCCATACATGTGAAAAGAATGTAATCGAAACATTTCCTGAATGCGATACCACGAAATGATCTCTGCTTTCACAAATACAATTCCAAACATAATGCCTACAATAAGGTACTTTATGTTTGATCCGATTAACGTTTCTTTTGAGATCTGATCATTGGGAGCATCACACACGATGGGCTGCTCAACAGCATCTATAAATTCATCCGATGTTTTTTGCATAATTCATTCTTAAAGTACTTTCATCAACCACGGAAAAATTACCTGCACCATCACAAATCCGCCCAACATAAAAAAACAACTTGCCACAACGGAGGGCCATTGCAGATTTGAAATACCCATAATGGTATGCCCACTGGTGCACCCCCCAGCATACCGAGTTCCAAAGCCAACCATGAAGCCACCCACTACAAAAAACAACAGACCCTGAAGCGTGAAGAGATTTTGAAAACTAAAGATTGAAACTGGCATTAGGTTGCCATCAACCTGCACATTTAACGCTTGCAAATCGCTTACTGTCTTTTCGGAAATTAAAAGCCCAACCGGGTCACTCAAGAATTGAACTGCTAAAAAGCTACCCAGGGTCACACCTCCAACAAAAAACAAATTCCAGATTTCGCGTTTCCAGTCATACTTAAAAAAAGTAATGTTGGCCGGAAAACATGCTGCACACAGATGGCGCAAGGAGGATGAAATTCCCAGGTGTTTGTTCCCCAACAACAAGAGCACTGGAACGGTAAGCCCAATAATAGCGCCCGCTACATACCAAGGCCAGGGTTGACGAATCAATTCAATCATGGTTTAATAAATTTATTCAAGTTAGTGACAAATTATAATGCTGAAAACATACTAAACGCAACCTTCGTTCGCTATTGCTGATAATTGGCAAAATTATCCTTTAAAAAGGCATTAATTGTATTTTGAAATTTATAATATTGAAATTAAGCATGCGAGCATTCCTTCTCATTTTTGGTATTTTGATTTCATCAGGTGCATGTGCACAGGTATTAGTAAAAGGTGTAGTCTATGATCGCGATGGCCCCATTCATGGCGTAGTAGTTACCGAACAAAAAACAGATAGTTTAGTCAATAAGGTTGTAACCAATCACCGGGGGGAGTTTGAGATTATGGCCCGTAATTCAAAACCGCTGCTACTATTCACCTTTGTTGGGTTGATCCCCAAAACAATTCTTGTTAAGGACAATGACCCGCTGAAAGTAAAAATGAAGTTTGATACAAGACGTTATCAGTCAATTGAGAAGAATTAAATAAAATCCTGATTGTCAACTAATCTGAAATCTGAAATGTCATCTCAATTTGAGATTTCAGAATTAATAAATGTCTCAACTTCCTCATCGCCAATATCAGTATATTTTTAGCGCGTTCATTTACCTTGAGGTCGTATTCTGTATCCATGAAGTAATTAATTTTAATATTGAACCTAATGAAAAAAATTCTTCTACTATTTGCAATAATTGTTTTGATCAATCCCGTGAAGGCACAAATTGACTTTGGTATAAAAGGTGGATTGAATCTTGGTAAATTAATTCTCAGCGATCCTGAGGCTAGCTATCAATCTAAAACAGGATACCATGCCGGTATTTTCTTTCAGAGCAGATTTGATAAAGTAGCTATTCAGCCTGAGTTGTTGCTTTATACCTTACAGGGAAATTTTTCAGGACCCGGCTACACAGGCACTGAAGATTTCACCTATGTAACAATTCCGGTCATGTTAAAATTCTTTCCTGTAAAAGGATTGAACCTGCAAGTGGGTCCACAATTTGGGATGTTGATAAATGGAGAGCGCAGCACCAGCACACTATTAAGTACCATAAAGCAAGACATCAAAGAACAGTATGAGAAGACTGACTATTCAGTATCTGCCGGGCTCGGATGGGATTTTTCCTTTGGCTTAAAGATGGATGCCCGGTATAATATTGGCGTAAAAGATATTAATAAGGCCGCCAATGGTGAAGAGGCAAAAAGCCGGGTTTTCCTCGTCTCCCTTGGCTGGAATTTTTTAAAGTAATTAACCAAAGGATACAATCTTCGGTTACAGAAACAGTAATCGAAGATTGTAGTTACTTTTTAGCTTCTTGCATAAGCAAGTCACATACTAAATAGCGTTCGTCAAGTGTATCCTTATAAACAGCCTGAAGGAGATCACGCACATTCTTTACTCCAATTTTTTCACACCACTCAAACGGTCCATAAGGATAGTTTGTCCCCAGTTTCATCGCTAAGTCAATATCATTGCGCGAAGCCGTTCCTTCTTCAACTGTATAATACGCTTCATTAATAATCATGCAAATAATGCGTGGGGTTACTAGTCCCACACGATCGGCAACACGCGCAAAATTAGTGTGTAGCTTTTTACAAATTTCTTCGAGTGCTGTTTGATCATCGCTAAGGGTTGATACTTCTAAGAGATTCCGATTCAAGAACGTTGGCAATCCACAAAAACCAAATGCTTGAAATTTTTTTGATGCCTGATCTCCACAAATTGATTTGAGTGTTATCAACACCGTGTTCAAAAAAATAGTCCCCGTTGTTTTTTTGTATATCGTAAAATTGGAAATCTGCTCAGGTATAAAATCAAAGACTACGTCCGTAGAGTTTAAGAGGTCATCAATTTGATTATGGGATGTAACACCTTGCCAGGTATGTTCTTCGCCAAACTTTTGTTTTGCCTCTTCAAGGTTAAGTTGTGTTCCAATCACTAAAATATTCATCCTAATTTTCTGATATTTGATCAAAAGTAATACAACTATGTCAAAAGAAGTTATTTACTCAGCCAATGCGCCAGAGCCCATTGGTCCTTACAGCCAGGCTATTAAAGTAGGTTCTATGCTTTTTGTTTCGGGGCAGATTGCCATTGATAAAACTACCGGAAAAATTCTTACTGATAATATTACCGAAGAAACCAACATGGTGTTGAAAAACATTAGCGAGATACTTACTGCATCCGGCATGGATTTTTCGCATGTGGTAAAGTGTTCGATCTTTTTGAAAGACATGGGTCAATTTCCAGTCGTTAATGAAGCATACGGAAAAAAGTTTACGAGTAATCCTCCGGCTCGCGAAACGGTAGAAGTAAGCCGGCTACCGAAAGATGTGAATGTGGAAATCTCATGTATTGCGGTGAAGTAGAACCTACCCTGCCCGCTCCAAAGGAAGAGGTGACACTCGATTGAACAATCTAATTTTACTCCTGAGGGGTAAGAATTTCTTACCTTTGCTCCTTAATTGATTTTGATGAGAGAAATTAGAGTACGATTTGCACCTAGCCCAACCGGTGCATTACATATTGGCGGTGTACGTACAGCCCTGTATAATTATCTACTTGCCCGAAAACATAAGGGCACCATGATTTTACGCATCGAAGATACCGATCAAACCCGTTTTGTGCCTGGGGCTGAAGAATACATAAAGCAATCGCTGGAGTGGGTTGGAATAAAAATAGATGAGGGAATAACGGCAGGTGGTGCACATGAACCCTATCGGCAATCCGAACGAAAACCGATTTATAAAGAGTATGCACAAAAGTTGATTGACTCGGGGTATGCATACTACGCTTTTGATACAAATGAAGAATTGGAAGCCATGCGCAACCGTTTAAAAGCTGCCGGTTCATCCAATCAACAATACAGTGCTGCCACCCGAATGGATATGAATAACTCGCTTGTTAATTCGGAAGAGGACACAAAGAGAAAGATCGCAGCAGGCGAAGCATATGTAATTCGATTGAAAGTGCCGGCAGAAGGTGAGATCCATTTACAAGACTTAATTCGGGGCGATGTAAAAGTCGATTCATCACAAATTGATGATAAAGTGCTTATGAAATCGGATGGTATGCCTACCTATCATCTTGCCAACGTAGTGGATGATTACTTAATGAATATTTCGCACGTTATCCGGGGTGAAGAATGGTTGCCCTCTGCTCCCTTGCATGTTTTGTTGTATCGCTATTTGGGTTGGGAAAAAGAAATGCCCCAGTTTGCACACCTCCCATTATTATTAAAGCCAGACGGTAATGGAAAACTTAGTAAGCGCGATGCCGATCAAATGGGCTTTCCCATATTTCCACTTAACTGGACTGATCCAAACTCAGGCGAACTTGCCAAAGGTTTTCGCGAATCAGGTTACCTATCCGAAGCACTCATCAACTTTTTAGCCTTCTTAGGGTGGAATCCTGGTAGCGAGCAGGAAATTTTTTCCATGGAGGAATTGATTGATGCCTTCTCGCTTGAACGAATCGGAAAGGCAGGCGCTCGTTTTGATATTCAAAAAGCACAATGGTTCAATCAACAATACCTCAAAGCTAAATCCAATGAAGAACTCTCTAACTATCTTCTCGACTCGCTGAAGGCAGAATCCATTGAATGCTCCAAAGAGAAAGCTGAAAAGATTTGTGGGATCATGAAGGAGCGGGTTACCTTCACACATGATTTTTGGTTGCATGGAAAATTCTTTTTCATTGCACCTGCTTCGTACGATGAGCAAGTGATCGCCAAAAAATGGAATGCTGATGCGGTAACTGTGTTAACTGCCTACAGTCAGGAAATAAATAAACTTAATAGCCTCACTGCTGAACTTGCTAAAGCAACATTAGAAACCGTTACCACTAACCTGGGCATTGGCACCGGGAAAATTCTACAAGCACTTCGTGTTTCAATAACGGGTGGCGCTTCAGGTCCGGATTTAATGATGACGATGGAAATTTTAGGAAGCAAAGAAGTAGTTAGCCGAATACAGCACGCGTTGAATACTTTGAAAAAACCAGTTTAACCATGGCCAAGAAAACCGACAAACCCAGTAAAAAGCAAGGCAAGCCCCGGGTGCATAAAGAATTAACCGGATTTGAAATTTCTATTGATCAGTTTGGCGAATTGAAATCCAATATGGCCATTGAAAAACTGAACCAGTTTTTAGATGAAAATGTAGATGACAAAAAGCTGATTGAACGCGATGAACATCTTGAAAAAGAAGAAGCGAAATCAAAGAAGAAGAAAAAATAGTATCACTCCCGTCCTATATTAATCTGTACCAAATATGCCTTTAAGAAAGAATGTTTTCCTTTTTGTATTGATCATTATTTCAAATATTTCCATCGCCCAACAAGTTTGGGATGAAAGCCTGCTAATCACTCCTGAAAAATCAAACTTTGTAAAAACATCTTCCTATGCAGATGTTGTAAGTTTTCTAACAGCTATTCAAAGTAAATCAGACTTGGTTCATGTGTTTTCGATGGGCAAAAGTCTGGAAGGAAAAGATATTCCCGTAGCGGTGCTTTCTAAAGATAAAATAAAAACAGCTGCGGAGGCGCACGCTTCAGGAAAACAAGTGGTTTACATTCAGGGAAACATACACGCAGGCGAGGTAGAAGGCAAAGAAGTGATCATGATGCTGATGCGCGATATTTTGTTGGGCGAAAGGATAAATTTATTAGATAACCAGATTATTCTTTTTGCCCCAATCTACAATACCGATAGTAACGACAAAATGGAAAAAGGAAGACGGCCTTCCCAAGAAGATAGTCCGTTGGAGGTAGGTATTCGCGAAAATAGTCAGGGGTTGGACTTGAACCGAGATGGAATGAAGATGGAAGCACTGGAAACGAAAGCAATCTTCTCTTCCGTGCTTCTCCCTTGGGATCCTCAAGTGTTTGTTGATTTACATACCACCAATGGAACCTGGCATGCATACTCGCTTACCTGGGCACCCAGTTATTTAAGTAGTGGGCATCCTGCTACCTATGATTTTGTAAATAACACCATGTTGCCTGCTATCACTCAAACCGTAAAAGAAAAACACAATCTTGACTTTGGCCCTTTCGGGGATTACACCTTGCGTGAAGGTTGGCCTCCAAAGAATTTCTATACGTATAATCACCATCCGCGCTATTTGGTAAATCAGTTTGGTCTTCGCAACCGCATGGCAATACTAAGTGAAGCTTTTGCCCATGAACGTTTCTATGATCGAATTTTTTCAACGTATGCTTTCGTTTCAGAAATTTTGAGTTACACTAATTCCCACGCACATGAGATTGTGAAAATAAACAAGCAAGCCGAAGCTGAAACAATTGCTTCAATGACTCAAGCAGGCAAAATCAAAAAAGGAGTACGATTTAAAATGGTTCCCTTAAAAAAGTTAGATGGATTTATTTCGTATGATTTCATCCAAAAGATGAAGCCGGATGGCAAGTCTGAATATGTGCGCACCGGAAAAATTTCAACATTCAAAGATGTTACTTATTATGCCAAGTTCGAACCAGGTGTTGAGAGCACGGTTCCAAGCGCTTATTTAATTCCTGCAGCATTTTCAAATCTTGTGGAAAACCTGACGCAGCACGGAGTGAAAGTAGACAAGCTAACAAAATCGCAATCCCTGAAGGGAGAGATCTTTCAAATAGAAAAATTTACTCAAGCATCACGGGCATTTGAAGGTCATGTTATGGCTGATGTGGAAGGAAAATTTACTCCTGCTTCACGATCCTTTAAAAAAGGTGATTATCGGGTGGAAATGAATCAATCATTAGCCAATCTCATTTTCTATTTATTGGAACCGCAATCCGATGATGGTTTATTAACCTGGAATTTTTTAGATGAGTTTATCCTAAAGAATAAAAAAGATAACCAACCACTGGAGTATCCCGTATTTAAGTACATCAAATAACACTTGCACCATGCCTACTTCACATGTAATCGATTATCAAATAAAAGGGGAGAGTATTCAAATTGTAGAGGTTGAATTAGACCCGATGGAAACAGTAATCGCAGAAGCAGGCGCCATGCTCTTTATGGAAGAAGGAATTTTGTTTGAAACAAAAATGGGCGATGGATCAAACACCAACCAGGGCATTTTTGATAAATTACTTTCCGCAGGCAGTCGTTTGCTTTCGGGCGAATCTCTTTTTCTAACTCATTTCACAAATAGAGGAAATAAAAAAGCTAAAGTTGGTTTCTCAGCACCTTACCCGGGCACTGTTATTCCAGTTGAGCTATCAACTTGCCCTAATCATGAATTGGTTGTTCAGAAAGATGGTTTTTTGTGCGCGGCCTTTGGTACAAAATTATCTATTGTCTTCAATCGAAAGATTGGCGCTGGGCTTGTAGGTGGTGAAGGGTTCATTCTCCAAAAGTTAGAAGGAGATGGCAAAGCCTTTGTCCATGCCGGTGGAACAGTAATTGAGCGCACCCTTAATAATGAAACATTGCGTGTAGATACCGGCTGTGTTGTTGCTTTCGAATCAACTATTGATTTTGATGTTGAAACTTCCGGCAGTTTAAAATCTATGGTATTTGGTGGCGAAGGAATATTTCTGGCTACCCTAAGAGGGACCGGTAAAGTGTGGCTTCAATCCATGCCTATCCGAAAGCTGGTTCAGGCATTAGCTCCTTATGGAAGAAATGCACGCAAAGAATCAAGTTCGTTACTAGGCGGCCTTCTCGAAAGCTAATCTAAGGGTTTGTAGATTTTCAATCATTTCGATAAAAGCTAAAAGCTAACTATCTTCGGTGCTTCACCTTCAAGCACATGATTCCTATTAAAATTGGTTTGCTCCGAGAGGGCAAAGTGCCACCCGACAAACGGGTTGCCTTTACTCCTGCACAAGTAGAAGAAATTCAGCAACGATTCGATCACGTAAAAGTAGTGTGTCAGCAAAGTGCTGTGCGTTGTTTTAGTGATTTAGAGTATCAGGCACTAGACCTCGAGGTAGTCTCCGATGTCAGTGATTGCGATATTCTAATGGGCATAAAAGAAGTGCCTATTCATGAACTAATTGCTGATAAAACATATCTGTTTTTTTCACATACTATTAAAAAGCAGCCTTATAATCGCGGTTTGCTTCAAGCCATCCTTAAAAAAAACATTCGCTTAATTGATTACGAGGGACTGAAAGATGCTCAGGGTAATCGACTTGTAGCCTTTGGTCGGTTTGCCGGAATTGTAGGCGCATACAATGGACTGCTCACCTACGGGAAACGATACAACCTGTTTTCGTTGCGCAGAGCATACGAATGCTTTGATGTAAATGATTTGAAGCTTGAATTACGTAAAGTTAACCTACCCCCCATAAAAATAATTCTTACAGGTGCTGGCCGCGTTGGCAAAGGTGCTATGGAGACTTTGGACACAGCAGGAATTCGAAAAGTTAATGCTGATGACTTTCTTGTTAAAGAATACAATGAGCCAGTCTATGCTCAATTAAGCAGCGCTGATTATCATGCGCGAAAAGCAGGGGGTCATTTCAATCGCGAAGAATTTCATAGCTATCCGGAAAGATACTCCTCTTTGTTTTCAAAGTATACACACGTTGCTCATATCTTGTTAGGTGGTGCATATTGGAATCCGAAAGCACCCGTTTTATTCACGCGCGAGGAAATGCAGGATCCAAAATTTAAAATCAGAGTAGTGGCTGATATCACGTGCGATATAAATGGTTCCATTCCCAGTACCAAACGTGCCAGCACCATTCCCGATCCTGTTTATGACTATGATCCAAAAACTGACTCCGTCTTTCCTCCTTATAGCAATGAGCATTATGTTACAAGCATGGCCGTAGATAATTTGCCGTGCGAACTTCCTCGTAGTGCCTCTCAAGAGTTTGGTCGCGATCTTATAGATCGCATTTTAAAACCACTTCTTCGGAAGGATGTTGAGGATATTATTAAACGAGGAACCGTAACCGAAAACGGAATGTTGACGGAGGAATTTAGTTATTTGCAAGACTACGTGAATGGTAGTGCCTAATCCTTAAAAACCAGATCTATGCTATTATATAATGTCACCTTTGGAATAGATAAGAAAATTGAAACAGAATGGATCGCTTGGGTAAAGGAGAATTACATACCTGCCCTGATGGAAACTAATTTATTCATTGATTATAAGTTCTATAAGGTGTTAACACACGATGACGAAACCTCGGTGTCTTACAGTCTTCAATGCTTTGCCAATACAATCGAGCATGTTGTAAAATATTTAAATGAATTTGCCCCCGCTATTGTAGAGGCCCATCGCATCCATTTTAAAGATCAACATGCTGCTTTCAATACATTGCTTGATGAAGTCTAATCTAGTTTAACGCATCTTTAATCTGATCCGCTTCTAAGTTGCAATTTATCCACTCCCCATCCATATGGGCATTGTACTTTTTATAGAAGTCAATAGCAGGTGTATTCCACTCTAATACCTGCCACATCATTCCAGTACATCCTTCATCTAATGCTAACTTCATCGTGGTGTCAAACAGCATTTTGCCGATTCCCTTTCCGCGTTGAGATTCGGTAACTACAATATCCTCAAGGTAGAGTCGCTTACCTTTCCAGGTAGAGTATCGATAATAATACAGTGATAGCCCCTGAATCAATCCCTCATCTTCAGCTACAAAAAAACCATAGACAGGATTAGCACCAAATCCATCTTCTTCCATTTTGGAAACTGTATTGGAAACTTCATGAGCGGCACGCTCAAATTCTGCAAGCTCTTTAATTAGTTCTAATACTCGTGGTAAGTCTTCGCGCTTCCCTTTCCTTACTGAAATCATAAATCGTAAAATAAAAAAGCCCCTTGCGGGGCTCTATATAATTCTTCAAGAAATATTAATACTCCCAAAGGTTGTGTTCTTTTTCCATCATCTTCATTTCTTCTTCCCACCGAGCAAAAACCGACTCGCCATAGCTCCGGCCATTTCTCTCATAAATTTGTTGGATAGAACGATCATCAGGATTTTCAACTTTATCAATTATTCCGTGGAACAATCTGAGTTTAAATGCATCGGTGAATGTTCTGTTTTCAGAAGGATTGTAACGATTTCTCCAAAGTACCTTATCGCGCTCTTTCATATCCTTGCTATGAGACTGCTTTTCAACAAGATTAAAGAAATCCTTATACTGAATAAATGCAATTGGGTTTATATCGGTAGAACCAGACTTTTGCGCCCAAACACCTATTGACTGAATGTCGTAATACAACCTTGATCTTCTTTTGTCAAAAATAACATCCTCAATAACTGATATGGCTACAATTTGACCCGCTGTATAATACTCTGTTTGGTTAGTGGTTAACTGCCACCAAGAATTATCCGTTGGTGGATTTCCTTTATTATCATTTCTAATGGACTCGTAGTTTTTGCCTCCAAAACTTGCAGTCTCATTTGTAAAATAAGATTTTGTTGCGTTATAAGGAGCCTCCACCAACGCCTGGTTGCTTACAAGAATTTCTTCTGGTTTTCTAACATTCTTCAGGGAGTCATCATACGCTGTAAGCGCACCACTTTGTATACTCTTAATCAGAAATTTAGCAATATCTGATTGTGCAGATTTAAAGCCAGCATTTTGCTTCTCATTTAAATCAACCGTTCTCCAAACCCGAAAGCGATAAAGCTGTTCATAGTAAGGAATTCGCTCAGTAGAATTCGGATTATATACCGTATCCTGTTGAGCCAAGGCGCCACTTATCAAGCCAAAAGACAGAAGAAAAATACTAACTACTTTCATTTTATTTTTATTTACCCATCACGTAAACACCTTCCAATTTAGCATTAACCGGTTTGTTATCTGCATCGTTGGGATCCCAGGTTGAACGCACAACCTGAACATTAAAGATTGAAAAGCTATCACCAGGTCTTAATCCATATTTCGCTAATTCAATGGTACCCGAAGTTAATGTGATAGGAGTCTTTCCTGTTATTTGCAAAGTCATACTTGTAACCCGGTATCCAGCATCCTTAGCATTTTGGCGCTTGAAGGTATCATCTGAAATATCTGGAATTAAACGAGCGATTGAAGTTCCTGGAGGAATACCTCTTTTCACATCATACTCACCATTTCCTACCATCAACTTAGCAACCGGGCTAGGTACTTGCTTTGCTTTAAATTGCTTTACTTCAATTTGAGATCCATTAACAGACACGCGCACATCCATTTGAGGGCGTGTGGGTATCAATACGAACTTACCTGGACCCTGATTCACTACTTTTCCCTGATCGCCCGGAACACTTAACGAGATACCTGACGATTCAGCTAGTCCCTGAACACTAACGGTCATTTCGTTACCGCAATCCAAATACAAGGTACTTGCACTCTCCGATTCAAATTTAGCAACCGGCTTTGCAACCTTATACCTGATCACCTCCTCATAGGGTTTTCCTTTGATGTTGATTTTAACATGGAATGATGCATCCGCTAAGCCGTTTTTATCATAGGTTCCACCACTTGTTCTAAACTTGATTTTACCCATGTTAATACCTGTAACAGGATCTTTTGATACTTCAAGAGGCTTATCATTCATAAACATTTCTGCTGGAACATCCGATGCAGCAGCAATAAACAGATCAGCACTGTACTCTTGTCCTGCAACCAATGTATTTGACTCAGCTCTTACCATGGGAACAACCTTATCAGCCTTGAATACCTGACCTTCGGCTATAGCCAGAAGCGCATCTAATGCCTCAGCTTCGTATTCCAAAATTTCTGTTTGCATTTGACTTACTGTTGCAATAGCTCCCATAGTAGGAGTCTGCTCAAATGAAAACTGAAGGAAATTTTTATCTAGTTGATTGGTGTTATTCTTGAACTCTTCGTAATCCTTTGCTGTACGAGTCAACTTCTTATAAGGCTCCTTAGGTTCAACTATTTTATTCAACTCAGCAACATGTTGGTTAAGCCTCTTTTCAAATTCCAGACCTACTTCTGGTTTTCTGCTATCCAGCATCAACTCTTCGGCTCTGTGTGTATTTGTTACCAAATCCTCGCCCTCAATAACCTTTCCGTCAGCCTCAGTTTTCATCTTCAGCTTTAACTCATCTAAGTATGCGATTGTAGCTTTCGTCAGCTCACGAACTTTTCCAGCCTTTTCACGTGCAGCTACTACCGGAGCATCCTGACCTGTTGAGGCCAAAATTCCAGCCAACTTGGCTTCATTAGTCTTTTGATTCTCGCTAACCAATTTAACCAATGTTTCATCAATGATTGCAAATTTTTCTAAAACGGCATTACTTACGTTAAGTGCCAACAACGCTGTAAGCACCATGTACATCATACCAATCATTTTTTGCCTGGGTGTTTCCTTACCGCCTGCCATGGTTTATTATCTTTTAGGTTAAAAAAATCGAACTAAAATGTAAACCAATTAATTGCCACCTTTCATAGCTGTAAGCATACCGCCATACACCTTATTCAAGGCTGTTACGTTGGCCGTAAGACTTCCTAACTCTGAAGTAAACTTGGTTGTGTTTTCCCCTACTTTAGAAAGACCCTGCATTGCTCCTGTTAAGCTTTCGTAGAATTTATTCATACTCTTAACATGCGTATCAGCATCTTTCAATTCCATTTCATAAAGTGCATTCAAAGCAGTAAGGTTTTTAGTAACCTTTTGTACTTGTGAATGATACTCACTTGTATCTTTAGAAGCATCTGCCATAGCGGTAACCGCTTTCATAGCTGTGCCATAAGACTTATTCATTTCCATAAGAGATGAAGAAGCAGTCTGAACATTCTTAGCATATTCATTTGTAGCAACTGCTGCATTAGATAGGTTGCTCATCTGCGAAGCAGAGGTAGCTAAGTTAGTAAGGCCTTTTCCTAAATTATCTAAAAGGTTTTGATCTACTTTTGCAGTCTTCAACATCTCATCAATTTTCAATAGAGGAGAATCTCCTGCTGCCGGGCGATTGCTAATACGCGTGGCTGTAGGATTTACAGGTCCTTCATATTCTTCTGAAAGTTCTGGATATACTTTTGACCAATCTGGTTCTTCATGTTTTGGTTCAAAGGCACTTAGAAAGAAAATGGCGGCTTCTATACTTAAACCAGCAATCAGCATCAAGCTGGCACCTTCCATGTGTTCAATTTTAAACAATGCTCCAATGATTACAACGGCAGCCCCAATACCATATATTTTGGGCATTATGGTTGTGTACAATAAATTAACAAATCCGCCTTTTTTCTTTGCCATGGTTCGTTGAGGTTTAAGTTTTATTCTGATTTTTTATAAATATAACCAGAGGTTTTTAATTATTGAAATTCAGCACCGGATGAACGTCCTAGGTTAGTCATCGCACAGCGAAAACCAATGTAAGCACGTGTCGAATCCTTATACTCGTATGTTCTGGTTCCTGTCTCGAGATAGTAGGCAACATCTTTCCACGAACCACCACGCACTACTTTTCGAGCATTATATTTTTCCTTTGAATTGCCTTCTCGATCGTAGGCATTCTTATCAATATATTGAGGGTTAAGATCCCACACAGTTGGAACTGATGCCGGGTTGAAATCATCCAAGCACCACTCTGATACGTTACCAGCCATGTCTACCAAACCATAATCATTCGGGAAGTAAATTCCTACGGGTGCGGTGTACGCAAAACCATCATCATAAAAATTTCCGCGGCCTGGTTTAAAGTTAGCAAGCATACATCCTTTTGAGTTACGGATATATGGATTTCCCCAAGGGTACTTTGCCATATCGCGTCCGCCACGAGCTGCATATTCCCACTCTGCCTCAGAAGGCAAGCGAAATGCCGGCATAGGTGGTTGGCCACCGTTTACCTGACGCCATTCATTTAAGAATGCCGATCTCCATTTTCCGAAAAAGTTGGCTGCTTCCCAGCTAACACCCACCACCGGATAATCCTGGTAGCCAGGATGTTGCCAGTAGTAATCAACCAATGGATCGCCCATGTGGTGCGAAAAGTCTTTCATCCAAACTGTGGTATCAGGATAATATTTCTCCATGAATTCATTTTGGCCAATCTGCGCAAAGTTCGTAAGTCCTTCCGCTCCATTTGGATCTAAAAAGAATGTGGTGAATTGAAGATATTCATCATTGGTAATTTCAGTCTCATCCATAAATAGAGGACCGATGGTAATTTGCTTGTTAAAGTTGATCTGGGTTGAAGCAGGATCTTCATCTGCTTGACCCATGTGGAAAGTACCGGCAGGAATTGGCACCATCCCGTAAGGAATAACCATTGACCAGCCCTCTCTTCGCTCGAGTGTTGATTGTCCAACCACTTCACCCTGAGCATCGCCTCCTTTTTTGCCACCAATACCAAGCAAGCCGCAACTTCCTAGAATTGATCCAGCACTCAGGAATAAAGCATAGTACAGAACCTTTAGAGAAACACTTTTCTTCATACTCTTTTTATTAGATCTAGTCTTCTGGTTTAGTAAAGCCAACCAAACAGACCCGAAAGTTATTCTTTTTAACCTTTTTTTTAAACTACAGGGATACCAAATTCAATAAAATATTAAAAAAACCAAAATTATTACTCGATTAGTGACGGTAACGAGGTGTTCTAACTACCTTTTTACCGATCGCTGGGTTTACCGGAAGCTCATAGGTTAATAAAAATTCATGCGAAGTGGGCTGCTTTGCCTGTTGATCTTTAATAACATAATCTAACCCATACCCTAATTTCAACGACTTGTCCTTTAATATACTATATCCTAACATAATTATGGCGGCCTCTGATTGCCTAAACGCCAAACCTCCCCACATCGTATCTTTATAGTAGGCTAATCCGCCAAGATCGAAGGTCGTTTTTGTAAAATCGGATTTTATTAAGGTTGAGAACTGAAACCTGAGGTCAAAATTAACCTGATAATAATACCCTCCGGTTACATACATGTGTGGCTGAAGTTCATTGCGCTGACTTAACCCAAAATCAAATTCGGATTTAATAAGATGAGTGAAACTAACCCCTCCATAATATTTTTCACGCTGTAGAAAAACCCCCATGGCTAGGTCAGGCCTAATCTGAGATTCTTTACCCTTGCCTTGCAACAAGGGATCATCCGGATCGATGGCTCGATATTTAGAGAAGTCAATCGTTTGAGAGTAAACTCCTGCCTTAATTCCAAAACTCAGTTTACTTCCTTTCAGTCCCAAATGATAAGCATAGGAAGCCTGGGCTTCCAAATTATTTTGTGGGCCAAGTCGGTCATTAACAACATAAGCCCCGAAGCCACTATTTATCTTATTGATTGGTGCCGACATGCTTACGATCTGTGTGGTTGGTGCACCCCCGCCACCAAATGAAGGCTGGTAACCTAACCATTGTGTGCGGTGTATAGCTGTAAACTTAGTAGTTCCCTCCACGCCAGCATAGGCTGGATTATAATACAATGTGTTGAACATGTAATGCGTAAACTGCGGGTCTTGCTGACCAAACGAGCTAAAAAATGTTCCCGCCAGAAAAATTAAAAAATAGACTTTCTTCACAAATTGATATTGAACAGGACTTAAAGATAAATCAATTCTTGTCACACTTTCAATCAAATGTAATTAAAGTGTAATAAAATATGAGTCCTTATAATAAGGTAATGCTTAAATAGTTATTTAATTCCGTTGGCCGCCTTTATGTAAAGTTCAAGGGCACCCGTCATTGACGGAGCATTTGGGAGGGGAGCCTCAATATCCAAAATAAAGTTTGCATCCTTAACGGCCTTAGCAGTAGTGGGGCCAAAGGCAGCTATGCGTGTATTGTTTTGAACAAATTCAGGAAAATTGATAAGGAGTGAGTTAATACCAGACGGGCTAAAAAATGCAAGAATATCGTAGTATACATTTTTCAAATCACTCAGGTTAGCGGCAACCGTTTGATACATGATAGCCTCGGTAAAATGAAATCCATTATCAGTGAGAAAATCTGGAATGTCATTTTTACGAATATCCGAGCATGGAAAAAGGAATTTTTCGTTTTTATGCTTCTTAATAATCTCGAGTAAATCTTTGGTATCCTTTAACCCGGTAAATATTTTTCGTTTTCGGATAACTATATACTTCTGAAGATAATTGGAGGTTTGATCGGAGATACAGAAGTATTTCATATCAGCCGGCATCTCTAATTTCAATTCCAAACAGATCTGGAAAAAATGATCGACTGAATGGCGACTTGTAAAAATTACTGCTGTATGCTCAAGGATATCTATTTTTTGCTTGCGGAACTCCTTAACAGGAACAGCCTCTACCTGAATAAATGGGCGAAAGTCTATCTTAACATTATAGCGTTCGGATAGCTTGAGATAAGGTGAATTAAGATCGGTTGGTTCTTCCTGTGTGACTAAAATGCTTTTTACTTTTCGCATTCTGTCAGTTCCAGTTTCTGTCATATCTACACGCTTCGGCTTAAAACAATAACACTCTTCCCAAAATCATTAACGGAATAATTTCAGTTGCGCAAAGGTAGGAAAATAAATGAAAAACCGGGAACGAGGTGCGGGCCAATAATTTAAGAAATAAGAAAACCGTACCGATTGCAACAAAAAAACTGCCTATAGTAAGCAGGCTATAAAACAGGTTGGGGTTTTGCGAATGAAAAACAAAATAGACAATAGCCAACATTGCCATTACACCCGCTGTAACAAAAAGCAACCGAACAAAATTAAAAAATTGAAAACGCACACTGTCCTTCAAACCAAACAGCATCGAAAATCCTGCTATCAAAATGAGTTTTACTACGAGCAGCGCTAAAATCATTGCCGACAAAAGAATCCAATACAAAAATGCCTGACGGGTTGAATTAAAGACAAAGTTTACTGCGTATCGGATACGATCGGGGGCTATGTTGAAAATGATCATTAACACAAGCCCTAAAAAAAAACTAATCAGGGCAAAGAAAAATAAATTTATACTGGCCCCAATTCTACTGGCAACTGTAGACTCATCCCGATCTTGTAATGAAAATAATTTAATAACATTTAAATAATCTAACGTAAGGCTTGAGTTAACGCGAAGCAGCCCAATAAGCGCAATGAGCAGCAACAGTGAAGCAATAACCACAAAATCAGAAAAGAAATTTGCAGGCCGAAGTGGATTATCAAAATCAGCCTGTCTCGTTTGCGATCTCAATAAAGTCTTTAGTGAATAAATGGTGTTCTCCTGATGAACTCCTATAAAAAGCTTTCCCTGATGCAATGCCCATAAACTATCTACGTGAAGGGTAAGGCTGTCCTTATATAGGCCATTTAATTTACCATTGATGAAAAGTGAAAAAGGTTCACGATCCTGAATAATCAAACTACCTCCCAATGACCTTCTGTCTAATGTAAAGTAAATCGTCTTGATTCTCTGCCCAGCATACTTTTCAAATTTTCCGTGATGCTGAATTTGCCAATCCGTGCGAAGATCTTGTGTTACCCACCGCTGCGAAATCCCCGGAAGGGAAAAGAGAATCGCTAAAAAAAAAGTGAGAATACGCTTCATGTCAGGAACGCAAAAATATCAGATTAACAGAGTAATAGAAACTCCCGACTATCTTTGAGGCAAATGGCTGGGCTTTATTTTCATATTCCGTTTTGCAAGCAGGCTTGTCATTATTGTGATTTTCATTTTTCGACAAATCAAACCCTTAAATCGGAACTGGTAAATCAACTTGCAACTGAATTGAGTCTCCAAAAAGAGTATCTGCAGGGCGAGCCCATCGAAACAATTTACCTGGGTGGAGGAACTCCTTCCTTACTTACTGCCCATGAACTTGAAATTTTGTTCTCTTCTATTCAAAAAAATTATCCGGTTGCCGATGATGTTGAAATAACCTTAGAGGCAAACCCCGATGATCTGAATTCTCAAAAATTAAATGAGATGAAAACTGCGGGTGTTAACCGGTTAAGTATCGGCATTCAATCTTTTGATGAAAATGTTTTAAGGTTTCTTAATCGGGCACATACTGCCACCGAAGCATTGGGTTGTGTAGATGCTGCTCACAAGTCTGGCATTAACAACATAAGCATCGATTTAATTTATTCGATACCAGGTCCAGGTCAGGATGAAGAAACGTTACTAAAGAATCTGACAACAGCGTTAAGCCTGCACCCAAATCATATCTCGGCCTATTCTTTAACAGTTGAAGAAAAAACGGTGTTTGGCCAATGGGCGAGTAAGGGTAAACTAATGGCCGTGGAAGAGGATCAATCTGCCCGCCAGTTTGAACTAGTAATGGACGCTCTTACACAGAGTGGTTATCAGCATTATGAAATTTCTAACTATTGCTTGCTCGGCTTTCAATCCAGGCACAACACCAGTTATTGGAAGGGGAAAAAGTATCTCGGGTTAGGACCCAGCGCTCATTCGTATAATGGAGAAACGCGCCAGTTTAATATATCCAATAATCATCTTTATATAAAGAGTATTAAAAATGGCGTTGTGCCATTTGAGTTGGAAGAATTGACCACGGAAAATAAGATCAACGAATACCTTTTTACTTCGCTGCGCACCAATTGGGGGTGTGATCTAAATTACCTGAAGGAACAATTTGATTATGATCTGGCATCTCAAAACAAACCTTATCTGACCCAACTTCTTGCTGGTAACCTGATTGAGCTAAGAGATAATACCATTACGTTAATGCGAGCCGGGAAACTATTGGCCGACCGGATTGCCGCTGATCTTTTTGTTGAGGCCGATAACAATTGATTACATGGGAATTGCTATTTTAACAACTAAATGACCGTAGAAGAAAAACGAGTATACCTGCTTTTGAAGTCCGTGATCTACTATTATCACGGGCTTGACGAACCCGAAAAGAAAGACTTGGAGAAAGCATCTCAAGACCTGGATGCTGCCGAAGAGCTTGCCTGGGCATTGGCATTTGTGGCCGAGGATTACATTACGGCTTTTGATCGTGCCCGCGATTTTCTAAACCACATTATTGGCGATTACCCAAAAGAGAAACGAGTTAGCCTGATTGACATGGTTTGGCAATCAAACAATGTGAAGGGCTACGTAACTGAGATGGAAGCTACGGCCATGTTTAAACTTGCCCGCGATTGGAACGTAGAGAAAGAATTGGTTGAGCTCGTGTTGAAATAGCTTGTCCTATGACAAAAATCTTTGTTTTAATAATTCTTGTAATACCACATCTGGGGCTTAGCCAAGCAATGAAACTACTTCCTCGAGATGAGTCCGCAAAAGACTCAAGTCTCAATTTATTTGTAGCTGAATTGAAACAAACAATAAAGTACAAAGACGTAAAAAGATTAATGAAAATTATTCATCCAAAAATTCAAGTTGGATTCGATGATGGTATTGGAATTGATGCTTTTGTGAATTCGTGGAGCCCTGAAAAGAAAGAATCTGAATTGTGGTATGTAATGAATAAGATAGTGAAATTAGGAGGAGTCTTTACAAAAAATGAATCAAATCCATTTTTCCGTTTTGTCTTTCCTTACATAAATCAGATAGAATTAAAGAATCCTGATGACTTTTTCTATGTTCTTGTAGTAACTGGCAAAGATGTAAATGTTAGAGAGAGGCCAGAACTTAAGTCAAAAGTATTGGGGCAGCTGACTTACGATGTTGTTAGATATGACTATGAAAAATCATATCCAAAGTTAGCACAGGAACGGATTCCCCATGTATCTTATTATGGACCTAAGGAATGGTATTACATTGAAACAAGTGATAAAGTATTAAAAGGCTATATCTATTACGACTTTGTGTGGAGTCCAATTGATTGTAGAATGTTCCTTACGCAGGAAAACGGAAAATGGATGATCAGTTGCATAGTTAGTGGTGATTAGCCTCTTCCTACAAACTCATCATGTCCTTAAACTTGGCAGCTTGTCTTCGGCTTACCTCCACTTTATCACCACCACGCAGTTTTACCATTAACCCACCATTGAACCAAGGCTCAATCGCCTCTACCCAGCTTAAGTTAATAATGTGCTTGCGGCTTGCTCTAAAGAATGCACGCTCGTCCAATCGGTCATCCAGCGCATTAAGCGATTTATGAATCATGGGGCGGTTAGTATCAAAATACACTTTTATGTAGTTGCCATCGGACTCGAAGAAACGAATGTTGGCCAGGTTAACAAACCAACAGCGTTCGCCATCTTTTACAAACACCTGATCTTCCAATCCTAATTTTTTACCGGCTGTGCGACCTGCTTTGGCACGTTCTTTCTCCATTATTTTTTGAACCGCTTCGCTTAATCGCTCCGCCTGAATGGGTTTCAGCAAATAATCTAACGCGTTTACCTCAAATCCTTTCAAGGCAAACTCGTCATAGGCAGTTGTAAACACAACTAATGGCACCGACTCCAACGATTCCAGCAATTGAAAACCTGTGCGGCCAGGCATTTGAATATCTAAAAAAAGTAAATCGGGATTAAGTTCATTAATCATTTGCTCCGCTTCATCGGCATTCATTGCCTCGCCCACTATTTCTATGGAGGGATGCTCTTCCAATAATTTAGCTAACTCTTTGCGCGCCAGGCGCTCGTCATCAATAATCAGTGCTTTCATGTGCTAATTTCTGGTTTTTAAGGTCATATATGGACTAGCTAAATGTATGCTCTTAAGCGTAGAGTATCCTAAAGTCATTTCTATGAATTATGTAAATGTGGAATTATTATTTCTGTGAGCACAAAATTATCCTTTTCATTGTTAATTGCGAAGTGTGCTTCGCTGCCATATAATAACTTCAAACGCTGCGAAGTATTTACAAGGCCAAGGCCGGCTCTTTTTTTATGACCATTCACATGGTAATGTCCGCTGTTTCGAATCTGGATTTTTAGTTTTCCCTTTTCTACTTTGGTTCGAAGATGCACAATCCCTCCTTCGGTCAATTTTGATATTCCATGCTTCACTCCATTCTCAACTAATGTTTGAATCATAAGGGGTGGCACCAGAAAGTTTTTGGAAGCTGGATCAATGTCAAACTCTGTCTTCAATCGTTCTTCAAAACGAATACTTTCCAGGCCCAGGTAATCGCGTACTACTTTTAGTTCATCGCCAAATTTAGTTAGTCCTCTCTTTTCAGTGACTAATGAGTTTCTTAAAATGTTGGAGAGTTGATTGATTGCTTGTTTTGATTTTTCGGGATTTTCATCCACCAACGCCCGAATGCTGTTGAGTGCATTAAAAATGAAATGCGGATTCAACTGAGATTTTAAATTGCTCAATTCAATTTCCTTTACGGAGGCTTCTAACTTCAATGATTTATTGTAGCGCTCAAAATAATTATAGATAAAGTAAAACACCGACCACAAGAAAAAGAAGAATGCATATACCGATGACAGTCCTAGAATATTTTTAGGATCGAAGATGACTGCCTTGTTAAACAGGCCCAAGGGCAGCGAAACGGGAATGCGCAAAAAGTACATTACAACACCCAGCAACCAAACTGTTACTAATAATCGGGGGATTAGTTTGGACATGCTCCAACTTAACCATCGGTTGTTGTTTATGTAGGTGCGAAACCAATGCGTGATAAGAAAGCAAAAAAAAGCTTCGTAGGAGAGAAAGATAATTCGTTGGTTACTGATGGCGCCATTGCCCAGCGCAATAGCCCCTACAATCTGCACCACAGCATATAATGCCCAGCCGCCAATCTGCAACAACCAATATAACTGCGCCTTATTAACCATTCGAACCCGAAAGGTAGCAAATCAGAAAACGTAAAATTATCTTCTTATATAAACGGAGGAGGCCTAAAAATTTAGTTCTGCAGCTCAGGCTTTAAAAACTTACCCGTATAACTGGCAGGATTTTTCGAAACTTGTTCGGGTGTACCTTTTGCAACAATGCGACCGCCACCCGCTCCGCCTTCTGGGCCAAGATCAACAATATAATCCGCTGATTTAATTACATCCATATTGTGTTCAATCACCAGCACTGTGTTTCCTTTATCAACAAGTTTTTGCAGCACATCTAACAAGTGACTGATGTCTTGAAAATGCAACCCAGTTGTAGGCTCATCCAGAATGTAAAGTGTTTTACCCGTGTCACGCTTGGATAACTCAGTAGCGAGTTTTACCCGTTGTGCCTCACCACCCGATAAAGTTGTGGCATGTTGACCTAACGAAATATAACCCAATCCCACTTCACTCAATGTTTGAATTTTTCTTAGAATGCGGGGTTGATTTTCAAAAAAGGTTACCGCTTCCTCTACCGTCATATCAAGCACATCCGAAATGGATTTTCCTTTAAAGCGCACCTCTAATGTTTCGCGATTGTATCTCTTGCCTTTGCAAGTCTCGCAAGGCACGTGTACATCGGGCAAAAACTCCATTTCAATTAAACGCAATCCGGCACCCCCACATGTTTCGCATCGGCCGCCTTTTACATTAAATGAAAACCGTCCTGTTTTATAGCCACGAATTTTTGCTTCGGGCATTTGTGAAAACAAGTCGCGGATGTCGGTGAACACTCCTGTGTATGTTGCCGGGTTCGAGCGCGGAGTCCGTCCGATGGGTGATTGGTCAACCTCAATTACTTTATCAATCAACCTTAGTCCCTCCACCTTTTTATAAGGTAACGGTTCGGTGCGTGAATTAAAAAAATGCTGATTTAATATCGGGAAGAGCGTGTCATGGATTAGGGTTGATTTTCCACTCCCTGAAACCCCTGTGATGCACGTAAGCGTTCCCAAAGAAATTTCAAGATCAACATCTTTCAAATTATTTCCGGTAGCACCGGTTAACAATAATTTTTCACCACTCCCTTTTCTGCGGTCTTTTAAATACTCAATTCCTATTTTGCCATTCAAATACTTAGCGGTTGTGCTGTTGTTTTTCAAGAATGTTTCCGGATCACCCTCTGCCACTACATTCCCGCCATGGCGCCCAGCCCCCGGACCTATGTCAATAATGTAATCCGACTCAAGCATCATCTCCTTGTCGTGCTCAACTACTATTACCGAATTACCAAGGTCTCGCAAATCTTTTAATGCTTTAATTAGTTTTGCATTATCGCGCGCATGAAGTCCAATGCTTGGCTCATCCAATATATAGAGCACACCCACTAATTGCGTTCCTATTTGTGTCGCCAGGCGAATGCGTTGCGCTTCTCCGCCACTTAGTGTTCTTAGCGGTCGATTAAGATGTAGATAATCCAATCCAACATCCAATAAAAAACCAATGCGCTTGCGAAGTTCCTTTAATATTTCAGTCGCAATAATGCGTTGCTTCTCATTAATCCGATCTTCCAGGCCTTCAAACCATTTTTGAAGCGCATTTATATTCATCTCAGCTAACTGAGCAATGTTTTTGTCATCAATTTTAAAATGAAGCGACTCTTTCTTCAATCGTGCCCCCTTGCAATCGGGGCAAACCCGTGTAATCGTAAAGTCATCTACCCATTTACGCATGGCTTCTGAGCCATCATCTTTCTGCTTTTGCAAAAAGTTAATGATGCCTTCAAATTTTGTATTCCATTCCGTGCCTGGATATTTAACTGACGCAACAGCCACCGGCACGTCATCACCGTATAAAAGTACTTTTAACACTTCGTGTGGAAGATCTTTGATAGGCGCTGTGAGTGTAAGTTTATGTCGTTTTAGGATTGCTTCAATCTTTTTAAAGATCCAGATATCGCGATATTCACCCAACGGCAAAATACCGCCACGGCTAATACTCAATTTATTATCAGGAATGATTGAGTCTTCCGTGATTTCTTCAATAGCTCCTAACCCGGTGCACGTAGGGCATGCTCCGTAAGGTGAGTTGAAAGAAAAATTATTAGGGGCCGGTTCGTCATACGATAATCCGGTTTTAGGATCCATTAAAAATTTTGAGAAGTGCTGAACATTGTTCCTTTCATCCAAAATCATAATGACCCCTTTGCCCTCCTTCATTGCGGTGGCAATAGATTGGCCTAATCGATGCCTGTCTTTTTGGTCGGGCACAATACGATCAACAACAATTTCAATGTCGTGTATCTTAAACCGATCTACTTGCATCTTTGCCGTAATCTCCAACACTTCACCATCCACGCGCACCTTCGAAAATCCTTGTTTGCGAATCTGTACAAACAACTCGCGATAATGACCTTTGCGCCCTTTAATAACCGGAGCTAGTAATGTTAATTTTCTCCCCTTATAATTATTGATGATAGCATCCAGAATCTGATCTTCCGATTGACGCACCATCTTATCCCCGTTGAGGTAAGAGAACGCTTCGCCCGCGCGAGCAAAAAGCAAGCGTAAGAAATCATAAATCTCGGTAACGGTGCCAACGGTTGACCGTGGATTTCGGGACGTTGTTTTTTGCTCAATGGAAATAACCGGACTTAGGCCATTGATCTTATCAACATCAGGTCGTTCTAAATTCCCGATAAAGCTTCGCGCATACGCTGAAAAACTTTCCATGTACCTGCGCTGACCTTCGGCATAGATGGTATCAAAAGCCAACGAAGATTTTCCGCTTCCGCTGATGCCGGTGATAACAACCAGTTTGTTTCGTGGAAAACTGATGCTGATGTTTTTCAGATTGTGTTCGCGGGCACCAATAATTTCAATATAATCATGACCTGAGAGGTCAGTTATCTTCTTGGCAGCACCGGATTTCGTCATGATTAGAATTATCTAAAAGGGAACTACAAAAATGCGGGTAGGATAGTTGCCTCACAACTAAAAGAAAAAAGAAATTCTACTTATAAACCGCAATGGGAAAATCATTCACCTTTCCAATCAATGATCAACACATCCTTTACCTGCATCACAACCAGTTTTCCGTCATTGGTTAAGTGCATATCAAATACTTCTGTGAAGGGAATGGTTAATCGCTTTACAAACTTCCCGGCCCGAACATCAAAAACGCGAACAACTTTATCCTTAAATGCGAAGGCAACATACTTTCCATCAGGTGACGCTGTCATCCCAACCTGAATTGCCGAGATTTCATTTCTGAGATAGCCCAACCTAACAAGATCGACCTCTTGCCCCAAGGCAGTAAAACTTTTTAATGCGATTAGAAGGAATAAAAAACTTACTCTCATAAAAAATCATTTACGCCACTTCCTTTCCGGTTGCCCATTGCAACATTTCAAACCAATCCTGGCGGTCGAGTTTTAGTTCTATTGATTTTGCTGCTTCGGAAATACGCTCAGGCTTTGTTGTTCCAATTACCGGAAATATAAATGATGGATGCTGCAAGAGCCAGGCAATGGATAACTGACTGTATGATGCATTATACTTGGAGGCTTTGCTAAACATTTCGCGATCACCGCCAACTAATTTACCCCCACCTAATGGCGACCAGGCCATCGCTGAAGTCTCCCGCTCCATGAGCAAATCCAAATCCCCATTGAATAGCGAATCAACCCGGGTTAATGAAATCTCGATTTGATTGGTTACTAATGGAAATGGCAGAAACTTTTGTAGCATAGTAAACTGACTGGGAGTAAAATTTGAAACTCCGAAATGCAACACTTTGCCTTCTTGCTTTAATTGTGAAAATGCTTCAGCTACTTCGGTTGGATTTAATAATGGATCTGGGCGATGGATGAGCAAAAGATCAAGATGATCGGTGCCTAACATCTTTAACGAATTCTCTGCAGACCACATGATATGCTCCTTCGATGTATCATAATGCTTCACCCATGTTTTGGGTCGCTTGTCAGAACTAAATTTAATTCCACACTTGGATACAAGCTCCATCTTATTTCTAAGCGCAGGATCCTTTCGCAACACATTGCCAAATATTTCTTCATTTCCATGATCGCCATAGATATCGGCATGATCAAAGGTGGTAATGCCTTCGTTCAATGAAGTTTGAATCAGTTTAGTAACTGTATCCTGAGAGACAGTGTGCCAACGCCAGGCGCCTGCAACGAGGCGCGAAAACTCAGGTCCTTCCGGATGAATTTTTCTGCGTTCCATTATTTTGATTTATGTTGATAGCACTTGTTATCCTTGCTGGCGGTCATGCGCTTGCATCGGGTACCATCGGCAGTCTTGCCAACACACTGACTAACTTTATCTTTGAAATGTTCATCGGGCTTACACACACCACAACCGGTTTTGCCCGCTTTTTTTGCTGCGGCTAACGTCATGTTATCGGCATCACCCGAAAGTTTACAATCGGCCGTGTGATATTTTTCGCCCTTGGCTGAAGAGTAAACAGTTTGGGCTTGGCTGGTAACGGCAATTGCCACCACCATAAAGAATGTTAATACAAGAAACTTTTTCATAAGTAAGATTTGGATCAGGCAAGTTCCGCATTTCTGCGAAAAGAAAAAACAACTTATTACTGCACTAACACTCCCTGCAGTCTCAAAAGTTCTGTTTCAGCAACTTTGGCGCTGTATCGAACAGCAATTAATCTATTGTAGGCTTCCTGTAAACTTTGTTGAGCCGTGCGCAATTCAATAAACGTTGTGATTCCTCGTTTAAATCCTTCCAGTGCAATAAACACATTCTCTTTTGCGAGCAAAATGTTTTCTTCTTCTATAATCAACGTTTGGCGGGCATTGTCATAATTAATGTAAGCATTTCTAATTCCTACCGTTGCAACTGATTTTTGCTGATCGTAAATTAATTGTTGACGATGCACACCTGTTTGTGCGCGTTGAATGAGTGTGCGGGTGCTAAACCCATTAAAGATTGGCATACTAAGATTAAACCCATAATTATATCCCTTTACTCTCGAGTATAGTAACGAAACTGCACTGGTTGCCACCGCATTTTCTGTTTTTGAAAAGTTGTAAGCAGATGTAAAATTAAAAACGGGCGACTGCAAAGCTTTTGTTTCCCACAGCGAAGCACTGGCAATGTCGATGCTTTTCTTTGCTGCCAACAATGTTCTATTGGTGTTTTCGAAATTCTGTTCAATCTCCTCCACATGAAGGTCCAATTGAATGGGGATTGAATCAGCGATTTCATAGCGATCGGGCAAACCCATGCCCACCAATAAATTCAACTGCTCTTTCAACTGTAGAATGCGTGCTTCTTGTTGAAGCGATGCTGTGCGAAAAGCATTTAAGTCAATTTTTGCCTGCAGGTATTCTGGTTTCCCACCGGTGCCAACCTGCAATTTTTTCTCAGCAAGTTTTACGCGTTCTTCACTTACTCCAATCTGTTCAGCAATAGCTTTTAATTGTTGTTTCTCGCGTACAATACCAAAATAGGTGTTGATTATTTCAGCCACCGTATTGTTTACTTGGTCTTTAATAGCAAGTTCTGCTAATTCAGCAGTTTCATCCAGCCGCTTTCGGGTGGCAAACATTCTTGTGCCGTCAAACAATGTCCATACCAATTGAATTGATCCATTAATGTTATCTGATTGAACACCGGTGCGAATGGTTTCAACATTGCTGGCTGTTATAGTTCTGTTGTTATTGTTGTTTGAGACGGTTGCCCCCTGTGCATTTAATCGCGGAAGCAATGCTCCATAAGACAAGCGGTCTTCGTAAAATACAGGCACTGCATCATTTTGCCGTACCCGGATGTCGTAGTTTTGTTGAAGCGAAGTAAGGATAACTTCCTCAACCGAAAGTTCCTGCTGAGCATATCCAATAGAAAAGATATTCAATAGAATAACTACAATTACTAAACGGATCATACGCTAAAACTCTTAGTCTCAGAAATTAACATCTGCTCTTCCATTTGCGTATGGGCTTTTTTCTGTCGCGACAAATAGGTGAACATGGCTGGAACCACAAACAGAGTTAATACCAATGAAAACATAACTCCACCAACAATTACAATCCCCAGCGGCATGCGACTGGAAGATGACTGACCTAAAGATAACGCCAATGGCAACGATCCTGTTGCCATCGCTAAACTTGTCATTAAAATAGGACGCAAGCGTAGGCGCGAAGCTTCGGTTACTGCCTGAAATTTATTCAAGCCCTCTAATCTTTTTTGATTCGCAAATTCTACTATTAGGATTCCATTTTTTGTTACCAATCCAATCAACATAATCATACCAATTTGAGAGAAGATATTGAAGGTTTGATTAAAAATAAATAAGCATAAGAACGCTCCGCAGATCGCCAACGGCACCGTGAACATAATAATAAAGGGGTCGACAAAACTTTCAAACTGGGCTGCAAGCACTAAGTAGATCAGCACAAGAGCAAGAATAAAAGCGAACGATGTATTCCCTGAACTCTCAGCAAAATCCCGCGAAGGACCCGATAGATCGGTTGAGAAACTGTCATCTAATTCTGCAGCTGCAATCTCTTTCATGGTTTGTATTCCATCGCCAATCGTTTTACCCGCCACAGGCGTAGCGGTTAATGTCGCTGACTTGTATCTGTTGTAATGATACAGCGAGGGTGGTGTCACCGACTCTTCAAGCGTGATTACATTGTCAATAGAAATCAATTCATTGGATGCTGTGCGCACATACAATTTTTTTAAATCATCCGGATCGTCTCGGTTCACGCGGGTAACTTGCCCCATTACTTGGTATTGCTTGCCTTCTTTCATAAAGTAGCCAAAGCGCAGATTGCTATACGCGAGTTGAAGCGTTTGAGAAATGTCTTGCACACTTACACCCAACTGAGTTGCTTTCAGTCTGTTAATTTTTACGAGCAGCTCAGGCTTATTGAATTTTAAATTGACATCCACATTTTGAAGGATACCACTGCTTCTGGCGGCTTCTTCCATTTTAGGAATAGCCGCTTTCAATTTTTCGAAATTATTATTTTGAATTACAAATTGAACAGGCTGGCCATTTCTTCTATTTACGGCAATGGTTGGTTCTTGAGAAACAAATGCGCGCCCTTCCGAAAACCTGGGTAAGTTGGCCGAGATGTATTCTGCAATTTCTTCCTGCGATCGCGTGCGTAAAGATTTATCCCACAAGTTCATTTTTACTGATCCACTATTGGGTGATCCTCCACGGCCCGTATTAGAAATTGCAGTTCTAAGTTCGGGCACTGAATCCAATACAAACTGGGTTAGCTTTTCAACATACCGATCCATATAATCGTAAGAGGTTCCTTCTGCAGCGGTAGGGTTAATTCTAAGTTGATTGCGGTCTTCCTGTGGGGCAAGTTCTTGTTGAATGGTAAGACCAATCAAGGCTGCGGAGCCAATGGATATTACGATTATGATAAAGGCCACCCAGCGCACGCGAAGGAAGCTATTCAACCATCGTTCATAACCGCTTTCCATCCCCGCAAAAAATGGTTCTGATACACGATAAAACCAGGAGTGTTTATGATTGCTTCGGGTCAACTTTACATTTAGCACAGGTGTTAGCGTAAGAGACACAAACGCTGAAATTAAAACCGCACCTGCCACTACTATTCCAAATTCGCGAAAGAGACGTCCCACAAAGCCAGGCAAGAACACAACCGGAAGAAATACAATAGCCAGTGTGATGGAAGTAGAAATAACCGCAAAGAAAATTTCTTTAGAACCCTCTACCGCTGCGCGGTACTTGTTCATGCCTTTTTCTAATTTCTTGTAAATATTTTCGGTTACCACAATTCCATCGTCAACCACCAACCCTGTTGCCAGCACAATGCCCAGCATGGTTAACACATTAATGGAAAAACCACACAGGTACATAATAAAGAATGTGGCTATCAAGGAAACGGGAATATCAATCAAGGGACGCACCGCAATGATGGCATCGCGGAAGAACAAATAGATAATCAAGACAACCAGCACAAAAGAAATTACCAAGGTCTCTTCCACTTCTTTGATTGATCGCGTAATAAAAAAAGTTTGATCAGTGGAAACATCGAGGTGTATGTCTTCAGGCATTTCTGATTTAACCTGATCCAATCGCTTATGAAATTCATCGGCAATCTTTACATAGTTTGCACCCGGCAACGGAATAATCCCCAACGCAACCATCTGCACACCATTCTCACGCAAAACAGATTCTTCATTTTCAGGTCCCAGTACTACATCGCCAACATCTTTTATCCTAATGCTTCCAACTTCTGAGGATGTAATCACCACATTTTGAAAATCAGCCTCTGTATACAGCTTGCCAAAGGTGCGCACCGAAAGTTCAGTGGCGTTACCCGCAATTTTACCAGCTGGTAATTCTACATTCTCGCGATTAAGCGCCCGTTGCACATCAAGGGCTGTAAGGTTATAAGCACTTAATCGCACCGGATCCATCCAAATGCGCATCGCATATCTTTTTTCACCCAGCACAGTTACACTACTTACTCCATCAATGGTTTCTATTCGTTCTACTAACACATTGCTGGCATATTCGGTAAGCTCAAGTGCATTGCGTGTGTTGCTGCTCACCGTCATGCTGATAATAAAATCTGCATCCGCATCGGCTTTGGAAACTACAGGGGGTGCCGTTAAATCTTGTGGAAGATCTCTTACCGCACGGGATACTTTGTCGCGCACATCATTGGCCGCAGTTTCCATATCCACGCCCAAATTAAACTCCACATTGATGTGACTTGCGCCTACAGAAGATGTAGAAGAGATGTTTCTTATGCCGGGGATTCCATTGATTGATTTTTCTAATGGTTCCGTTATTTGAGATTCAATAATATCGGCATTGGCTCCCGAATAAGATGTAGATACATTTATTACAGGTGGATCAATAGCGGGATAATCCCTTACGCCCAGGTAACTAAAGCCAATAGCCCCGAACAACACCAACAAAATGTTTACTACAAAGGTGAATACGGGTCGCTTAATACTAAATTCTGAAATATTCATCTCTTTATCCCTCCTATTCGATTCTATTCACTTTACTAATCTTTATTTTTGAATTAGGTCTAATGGCCATCAGTCCCGTAGTAATAACGGTATCGCCTTTATGGAGCCCTCTTGTTATTTGTATATAAGAAGAATCCCTGATACCTGTTTCAACCACTTTGAATAACACACTATCATTCCTAAATAAAATTACCTGCTTGTTGCGCGCTTGCGGAATAACTACTTGCGTAGGCACCATCAACGCGTCACTATCTTCACCCAATGTTAAAATTACTTTTGCATAAAGGCCGGGAATCAGTTCTTTGTGGTTTGCTGTTACGCTTGCTTTTATCTTAAGGGTTCTTGTTGTCTGCGATACATTTCCCTCCGTGGCAATTACAACCGCCTTATGAGTTTGTTCGCCTCCATCTACCGTAAAATTTACTAAGGCCCCTTTGCTAACATTTTGAGCGTAACGCTCTGGTACAGAAAATTCCAGTTTCAGATTTTTTACCTCGCGAATGGTTGTAATAACAGAGGCTGGGGAAATGTATGATCCCAGGCTAACATCGCGCAAACCTAACTGCCCTTCAAAGGGGGCCCGTACTTCTGTTTTTGAAATTGCTATTTGCACTGACTGGATGTCGGCTTTTAAATTATCTACCGTAAGGGCACTTAAATCAAAATCCTGTTGACTGATGCCACTGATCTCTAATAATTCTTTTTCACGCTCCACGGTTTTCTCCGCTATCTTCAACTGTACTTCAAGCTTTGCCAACTGCGCTTGTAAATCCTGATCGAATAATTTTGCTAACAAAAAGTTTTTAGGCACCAGTGATCCTTCGGGCACATTTAAGCTGATAATTTTTCCGCTTACCTCCGGACGAATAATGGTTTCCTCTGCTGGAAGCAAAGAACCCGGAACTTCTACATTTTCGTGGACTGAAGTTGGTTGAACCAAAAATGCTTCTACTAAAAGAACATCCGATGCATTAGCCTTCATGCCCTCATCTTTTTTGGATTCGCATCCAATCCACAGCAAACCAAGCACAACGAATACAACAAACTTAATTCCTACTCTCATAGTCCTGAATACCATCGCTCAAATTAAGACTGCATGTTACAACCTATACTTTTTATAATAAGGCTAACTGTTGTAGACGGTAGATTTAGCATTATCTCTGGCCAAAACGCAGCACATTTTAATCGTAATTTTTCAATGATGCTTAATCCCTCAATATGCTGCTGATGATACAATCCGATAAGGAAAGGTTAATCAAATAGCACTCGCTTTAGTATATTCACAGTTCCAAAAAAATCTGCCATGATTTCTACCTCATTCAAAAGGCTATGCAATCTTTTAATTTGTTGCTTGGTGGCCACTAGCGCATGCACAACTAAAACTACAGATGAACATTCAACAGAAGCATCATTAGCTGATTTAAAAGTGTATGAAGGATTGGAAGTAACACTCTTTGCTTCCGAACCGATGTTTAGCAACCCCACTAACTTGGCTGTGGATGATCGTGGACGAATCTGGATTTGCGAAGCGTATAATTATCGCAATCAACTCAATCCAAAAAATCCTGTAAAGGAAGAAGGTGATCGCATTATGATTTTGGAAGATACGGATGGCGATGGCAAAGCCGATAAAAGTAAAGTTTTTTATCAGGGCTCCGATGTAAACTCAGCACTGGGTATAACTCTGCTTGGCAATAAAGTGATTGTTTCCTGTAGTCCGAATGTATTTGTGTTTACCGATGATGACGGAGATGATGTTCCCGAAAAAAAAGAGATTTTCTTTCAAGGAGTGCAAGGTGTGCAGCACGATCATGGCATGCACAGTTTTGTATTTGGCCCCGATGGAAAATTATATTTCAATTTTGGAAATGAAGGCAAATCATTACTCAGCGCTGCAGGCGATACCGTTGTTGATGTTCGCGGTAGAAAAGTAGTAACCAATGGTAAACCTTTTCGGGAAGGACTTGTGATGCGCGCTGATCTTGATGGAAGTAATGTGGAAGTACTCGCGCACAATTTCAGAAACAATTATGAAGTAACAATTGATCCGTTCGGCACCCTCTGGCAATCCGATAATGATGATGACGGAAACAAAGGTACGCGCATCAATTATGTAATGGAAGGTGGCAACTATGGCTATAAAGATGAAATGACGGGTGCCAGTTGGAACACGCGCAGAACAAACATGGAAAAAGAAATTCCACTGCGGCATTGGCATTTGAACGACCCCGGTGTAGTGCCTAATCTTTTACAAACGGGAGGTGGCTCGCCCTCAGGCATTACTATTTATGAAGGCATGTTGTTGCCTAAACCATTTCAAGGGCAGATGATTCATGCTGAGCCGGGCAATAATGTAGTGCGTTCGTATCCGGTTGAGAAAAGTGGTGCCGGGTATTCAGCCACCATTGTAAATATTTTGGAAGGTCAGAAAGATCAATGGTTTCGGCCGGTGGATGTTGCCATTGCGCCAGATGGTTCTTTGTTTGTTGCCGATTGGTACGATCCCGGAGTAGGTGGCCATCAGGTGGGTGATCTTGATCGTGGAAGAATTTATCGTGTGGCTCCGGTAAAGACTCCGTATCAAACAAAAAGACCGGACTTCAATTCTGTTGAGGGTGCAATCAGCGCCTTACTAAATCCAAATCCTGCTACGCGTTATCTGGGCTGGACGGCCCTGGCTATTTTTGGTGAACAAGCTGAAGTTCCCTTGAAACAACTCTGGACTTCTACCAATGCCTTTCAACGTGCGCAAGCCTTGTGGCTGTTAGCTAAGTTACCGAATGCCGAAACTTATTTGAATGAAGGGCTCAATGATTTAAATCCTGACATCGTCATTACAACACTTCGGGTAGAGCGATCTCTTGGTAAAGATATTCTTCCCATCGTTGAAAAATTAGTAAACCATTCCTCCGCACACGTGAGGCGTGAAGCTGCAATCGCTTTGCGCGGAAACAATTCACCCAAAGCAGCCGAGTTGTGGGCATCTCTTGCCATGCAACATGATGGCAAAGATCGCTGGTATCTGGAAGCACTTGGTATTGCTGCCACCGGAAATGAAAATTTATATTTCAATGCGTGGAAAAAACAAGTTGGAAAGAATTGGGACACACATGCGGGTCACGACATTATTTGGAGAAGCCGAAGCAAAGATGCTATGCCTCTGCTGGCAGAGATTATAAAATCGGCTGATCCCGTTGGAATGCTTTGGTGCTTCCGCGCCTTTGATTTTCATACCGATCCTTCCAAGCAAGCGGTATTATCAAAATTGGTAACGGAAGTAGGCGGTGAAAAAGTTTTATATGCACTCAAACACATGGATGCCGGCAACACTAAACTTGATCCGGCAGTGCGCACTATTCTTAACAATGCACTTGATCAATACAAAGGCAAACTTGAATTTGTTGAATTAGTATCTCGCTTTAAGTTAGAAAACAGGGCGCCCGATTTATTAGCGTTAAGTATTCAATATCCGGATAGCACCATGGGCAAAGAAGCCATGAAGGCGTTGCTTGAGTGGGATCAAACTAAACTTATAGAAGCAAAGCTCGCTACTAAAGACAAAGATGTTGTGCAAAGCATGATCAAAACCATGCGGCCATTTATCTCACGCAAAAAAACTATGGCGATGATGGAACACATTATTATGGACACCACACAAGCCCTTGATAATCGTAAGTTGGCCATCCGCACCTTTGGTGGTCCGTGGGAATCAGAAGATCGATTGCTTGCATTAGCGAGTGAAGATAAAATTCCTGCTGACTTACACATAGCTGCAGCCGGAGTATTTCAAAGTGCGTGGCGCGCAAACATCCGCGAAGACGGAGCAAAGTATTATAAACTTCCCGGTAACAAAGAAGGCGAAGCGCTGCCCTCCATCGCGCAGTTAATAGATAAAGAAGGTGTTCCTGAAAATGGAAAAAGCGTATTCACAAATACGTGTAGCAACTGCCACCAGATAAATGGTGCGGGTGTAAAGTTTGGGCCCGACTTAAGTGAAATAGGATCTAAACTTTCCAAGCAAGCATTATATACTTCTATTCTTTATCCAGATCAGGGAATCAGTTTTGGGTTTGAAGGCTACCGTTTTAAAATGAAAGATGGCAGCGAGGCCTTTGGTATGATTGTATCTGAAACCGAAGACAAAGTGGAACTTCAATACATGAGCACACAACAAACGCTTAATCCAACCAACATCGCCTCGCGATCGAAGCAAGAAACTTCGCTGATGCCATCCAACCTGCAAACCTTAATGACCGAGCAAGAGTTTGTTGATCTGGTGGCTTATTTGCAAAGTCTGAAGAGCAATAAAATTTCAATGAACCGTTAAAACCTCACCCCTGCCTACCGGCAGGCAGGCTCGCTCCCTCTCCAGAGGAGAGGGATGACTGACTATTTAGGTTATCAGCATTTACTCACTGCGTAAATTGAATTGCATTAAATACTTTGAAATCGCAGCGGCTGTATTGGTTTTTTGATAATGGCTATTAAATTTGCAGTCCCTTATAACCAATGGGGGTTCAAAAGGCAGGTTTGGATTCATTAAACCTTCAATTTGGATGATTTAAGCGGGAGTAGCTCAGTTGGTAGAGCATCCCGATTGCGATCGGGAGGGTCGCAAGGTTCTTTGAAAAGGATGTTTTTTGTTTACATATTATATTCGGAATCGAAAGACCGTTATTATGTGGGGCACACCGAAAATTTGACAGTTAGACTTGCCTATCATAATGGTGGACGGGTAAAGTCAACTAAGAATTTTAGGCCATGGATATGCGTATATTTCGAGGAATTCGAAACGAAGCTCTTGGCAAACAGAAAGGAGTTAGAGATTAAGAAAAAGAAAAGTAGAAAGTATTTAGAGTTTTTGATCCAAAATAAGCGGGAGTAGCTCAGTTGGTAGAGCACGACCTTGCCAAGGTCGGGGTCGCGAGTTCGAGTCTCGTTTCCCGCTCAAACCCCTCTCCTAAAAGAGAGGGGTTATTTTTTAAAGCACAATCCGTTTGCCCGAGTGGTGGAATTGATAGACACGTCCCGCTTAAAGGCGGGATGGATAGTAATATCTCTTCACTCTTGGGGAATTTGTTCTTTAGTAGTTGTATTGCCACAGCAAGTTATTTGCCCGGGTGGTGGAATTGGTAGACACGTCCCGCTAAAAAGGCGGGATGGATAGTAATATCTCTTCACTCTTGGGGAATTTGTTCTTTAGTAGTTGTATTGCCACAGCAAGTTATTTGCCCGGGTGGTGGAATTGGTAGACACGCAGGACTTAAAATCCTGTGGATAGTAATATCTGTACGGGTTCAACTCCCGTCCCGGGTACAAAGCCTGATGAGAAATCGTCAGGCTTTTTTGTTTATGACCTATAAACAAGGATATTGGTAAAGAGGAATAATTATTATGTATTGTTATTCTAAGATGAAATGGACTTCTTATTGAAAGTTGGACAAAAAAAGTACATCGATGACATGTACGAAAAAGAGTACTTGTTCTTTAACTCATTTTCGAGTTTTAGAACAAAGGAAACTGACGCTTGTGGACGAAATGACCCTAGAGAAGCAAATATCAAGAACAAACAGATTACATACTTGGAAATAACTTTGCCGAATGCTAAAACAATAAAACTTAGCGAAATTTCAAAACAGTTTAACGCTCAATACAATGAGTTCCCCACAATAATCCCCCACAACATATGTTCTCTTTATACACTTCATTTTGGGGATAATCTTTCATACCAAAAAATAGACGACCGTGTCTTATGCCTCGGAGACAAAATAATAGTAATCTACAACTTGGAAGAATTCTTTGATATTCTTGACAATTCATTAGAGAAGCAGAAATTAGAGTTCTCACGAAAGCCAATTACATACTATAATTACAAAGTGCATGATGGAGACTTAACTTTCCACCATAAGGATGACTCATATCGCTATCAAAACGAATACAGAATATTAATTCAGACTTCGGGAACTGAAAAAGTTAAGGTTTGTCTGCCTGGACTTAAGAAAATTAGTGTAGTAGTTGATACAATCAAGATTAACACTCTTGAATTGAAAATGGTGTGAAGAAAAGGAACTATTTAAATAACTAAGTAACTCAATTTGCACTCAAGGTTTTACAATATTAAAAGAATAAAAAATGAGTTGGGATGTAATTTTATTTAACTCTAAGGAAAAAATTGGTTCAATTGAACACATTAACGAAAACGAACTAGAACCAACAAATTTCTGCTCAATATTAGAATCCGCATTTAATAATGTGATTAGGGATGAAGATCACAGAGAAATAAAAGGAAACGATTTTACAATCTGCTTCTTTATTGAAGATGAAGTAAGTAATATAATATTGAGCCTCAATGGAGAAAATGGACTCTTCGAATTAATTGAATTGTCTAAAAAATTTGGCTGGCAAATTTTTGATACTGGTCTTGATGAAATGATTGATCTTGAGAACCCAGCTCGGAATGGTTATGAAAATCACAAAAAATATGTAGAGCAGATAATGAAAAAATAATGGGAATTTTTAGTCGCTTTCAGAAAAAGAAAAAGCCTGTCGAATTTAAATGTTTGACTTGCGGAAAGATTCATGATGAATTGCCTGCACTTGGATTTTTATCACCATTTTATTACGACACATTAAATAAAACAGACAAAGAAGAAATAGCTGAATTATCGAGCGATTTTTGTGTTATAGCACACGAATACCAAACAGATAGATTTATAAGAACAACGCTAACTATTCCAATTAATGATGCTTGTCCAGATTTAGATTATGGGATTTGGGTCTCTCTGAGTGAAAAAAGTTTTAACGATTATCAAACTGAATTTAAAAATAACGTTGAAGGGAAAACGTATTTCGGGATGATTAGCAATGAGATTCCAGATTATGAAGAAAGTACTTTAGGACTTCACGTAAATGTGAATGTAAAGGGCGATGGAATAAGACCACAGATAACAGTGCATAGGATTGATCATAAATTGATTTCGGACTTTGAAAATGGAATTTCCATTCAAGAAGCTGAAAAAAGAATTGAACGGATGAAAAATGCGTTGCATTACAATCAATAAAAATAACGTCTTTAGCAGAGCAACGTTTTTTGTGCTGGAAATAATGCAGCGTTGACTTTTTTGCAAAGTTTTTCTACAACCTCCCCTTTTTCACTTCCTCCACTGCATAATTAGCTGCGCGGGCAGTAAGTGCCATATATAATATAGAGGGGCTTTGATTGCCGGTGCTGGTCATGCAAGCACCATCGGTTACAAATACATTTTTACACAAGTGCATTTGATTCCACTCGTTGAGCAACGAAGTCTTTGGGTCTTTACCCATGCGGCAGCCGCCCATCTCGTGTATGTCGAGGCCGGGAGCCTGATGGGAATCATAGCTATCAATCTCTTTCACTCCGGCTTTCTCCATCATAGCGGTACTCTGTTCTAAAAAGTCCTTCACCATCTTTTCATCGTTGTCATCATAATCCACCGTAGTGACCAACAACGGAATGCCCCACTGATCTTTTTCGGTTTCACTCAGGCGCACGTGATTGGTTTCTTTCGGAATGGTTTCGCCTTGCATATACATATACACGCGCCAACGGCCAGGTGTTTGAACTTGCTTTTTTAAGTCGGCTCCAATCGCATTATTTTTATCAGCCCACCAGCCTTCGCGATACGCACCGGTAAACGTGGTAAACCCACCTACATAATCGGTGTCTTGTTTTTTTAAGTTGCGATAGTTGGCAATGATGGGTTCCGTTGGGTTGCGGCCAAAATAATATTTGTCTTCAAAGCCTTCCAACACCCCATTTACCGAAGCCCGGTAATTATGAAACGCTACATACTTACCGAGCAATCCATTATCATTTCCTAATCCGTTAGGAAAGCGATTTGATTTTGAATTGAGCAACACCAAGTTGCTATTGAGCGCAGATGCATTGACAAAAATAATTTTTGCTTTGTACTCAATCACTTCATGGGTGTTCGCATCAATAATGCGCACTCCACTCGCCTTCCCTAATTTTTCGTCATAGATAATAGAGTGTACTACTGAATGCGGACGAATGGTAAGATTGCCGGTGCGCTCTGCCCACGGCAATGTAGAAGATACCGAACTGAAGTAGCCACCAAACGGACACCCGCGCATGCATAAGTTGCGCGCCTGGCATTGACCACGCCCTTGTTGCAAATGAATTTCTTTGGGTTGGGTAAGGTGCGCCCAGCGGGCATGCACCATGTAGCGATCAGGAAAATTTTCTTTTATCTTTTGTTGCATGTGCGACTCCACACAATTGAAATCGAAGGGTGGAAGAAACTCGCCATCGGGCATCGCTTCAATACCATCTTTGTTTCCGCAGATGCCAATAAAATTCTCTACATGTGAGTACCACGATGCAACATCTTTATACCGAATAGGCCAATCGAGTCCATACCCAAAACGAGCCGGTGCCGAAAACTCATACTCACTCCAACGTTGCGTGGCACGCCCCCAGGTTAACGACTTGCCGCCTACCTGATAGCCGCGGATCCAATCAAAGGGTTTCTCTTGCACATAGGGATGATCTTTATCTTCAATAAAAAAATGTTTGTTGTCTTCGGCTATACCAGCTGATTTACTGATGAGTGGATTCTCTTTTAAAAATTCTGCGCTAAGCCGGCCACGGTTGGGAATCTCCCAGGGTTGTTTAGTAGCGGTAGGATAATCTTTATTATGAACCACGTTGCGGCCTCGTTCCAACACTAATGTTTTTAATCCCTTCTCACAGAGTTCTTTCGCGGCCCAGCCACCTGAAATTCCTGAGCCAATGACAATGGCATCAAACGTACGTTCATCTTGATTAAGCATAGCACTCGGTAGTTAGTTAAGTCGTCAAGACCACTTTTGAGTGGTCAGACAACTAAAGCTGTTTGTGTGGTTGAAATTAATAAAAACATGCAGAAAGGGAGAGGTTATTTCCATACACGGTGTTAAGGTTAAGGTGTCAGACGTACGCTGCATAACATTAGTTACTAAATAGTAGAACAAATAAATAAAACTCCCGTATATTAGTTCTACAATTTAGTACTATATGATCGAAACCAAACTAGGTGAATTTGAAGAAGTGATTCTGCTTCTCACGGGTATTTTAGGTGAGAGTGCGTATGCATTCCACATTGCCGAGGAATTTGAATCCCAAACCGGAAGGTCGGTATCTATTGGCGCAGTACACTCCACCCTTGATCGGCTTGAGGGCAAAGGCTTTTTAAAATCTGAAATGGGAAAACCCACTACCGAGCGAGGTGGAAGACGCAAACGAATTTTTACCATTACTGCACTCGGTAAAAAAGTGTTAAAAGATTCGCGCGACTTTAAAGTTGCGTTGTGGCAGCAATATCCGGCTTTTAGTACAAGCAAATTAAGTTTTGGTGGCTAGCCGAAAACACATACCGCCCAAACTAGCAACGCGCTTGCTTCACAAGTTCTTACGAACTGATTTCGTGGAAGAAGTAGAAGGCGATCTGGAAGAGAAATTCTTTTCAGACTTAAAAACTAAATCTGCCTTTAAGGCAAAAATCAATTACTGGCATGAAGTGGTTAACTACCTCAGACCATTTGCCATTAAGAAATCAACATCATATCTAAATTCAAGTGCTATGTTTAAAAGCTATTTTAAAATCGGATGGCGAAATCTTGCTAAAAGTAAAGGCTATTCGCTCATCAACATTAGTGGGTTAGCCTTAGGCATCGCGTGCTTTTTGTTTTTATTGAGCTATGTGCGGTATGAAAGAAGTTATGAAGACTTCCATAAAAACGCAGATAACATCTACCGTGTTACACTTGATCTATATAAAGGTTCTGAGTTTTTGATGACAGATTGCGAAACATATGCCCCCTTCGGTCCTTTAGCCAAAGAGCAGATGCCCGAGGTGGTAGATTTTGTGCGGATGATGAACAATGACAATACCCGAGTGAAAATTGGAGAGCAGAAATTTCTGGAAGAGAAAAGTTATTTTGCTGACTCCTCGGTATTTACTGTTTTTTCATTCAAGCCGTTGCATGGAAACTTAGCTACGGCTCTATCCAAACCCAATCAGGTTGTAATTACGGCAAGCACAGCCGAAAAATACTTTGGCCGCACCGATGTTGTTAACGAATCGATTGAAGCACGAGGTGGACTCTATAAAATTACAGCTGTGTTAGAAGATGTTCCGGCTAATACTCACCTCAAATTTGATTTTCTGCTTTCGCATGTCACGTATCCATCCATTCAAAATAACTATACGGATGATAATTGGGGGAGTGGAAATAACGAGTTCACCTATTTGCTAATGGCTCCTGGTACAGACATTATTGCATTTAATAAAAAGCTGACTGATTTGTCGGCATCGCTGAAAGATAAAATAAATGAGGATCGGTTTTCGGCAGAGCCTATAAAAGATATACATCTGTATTCGCATAAAACGTATGAGCCTGAAGTGAATGGCAATGCCCAAACAGTTTATGCATTGCTGATAATAGCCGTATTCGTTATGGGGCTGGCGTGGGTCAACTACATTAATCTTTCAACGGCCAAGGCCATGGAACGTGCACGTGAAGTAGGAGTTCGCAAAGTAATGGGGTCGGCTCGTTCTCAATTGATCATTCAATTCCTTACAGAGTCAATCTTAGTCAATCTGGCTGCTGCTGCGATGGCTCTGGTGATCATAAAAATTGGCTCGCCTTATTTTTATGATCTTACGGGTCAACCATTAATTGATCTTTTTCAATACAACTCATTTTGGTATTCATTGGCAACAATTCTCAGTGTTGGTATTATTCTATCAGGCGGCTATCCCGCAATTGTCTTATCATCGTTCGATCCTGTTACGGTACTGAAAGGAAAATTCAGATCATCGGTGCACGGACAGTGGCTGCGGCAAGGCCTGGTTGTATTTCAGTTTGCAGCTACTACTGTTTTGATTATTTGTTTGAGTGCTGTCTATCTTCAAATCAAACATTTACAAAATTACGATCTTGGAATGGATATCAGTCAAACGCTGATTCTACGCGCTCCGGATGTTGATCAGGCAGATTCAATTTTTCAAAATAAGTACATAAGTTTTAAGACTGTACTTCTGCGCGATCCCGCTATTCAAGTGGTATCACAATCGCAATCTATTCCAGGATCGGGTACAGCATCTGGATTAAATGAAATGAGTACTACACAAAGCGTATTTCAAGTGGGTAAGGATAAAAACGGAAACAGTTTCAATTATTCTCATTATCCTATTGATGCTGATTTCATTCCTGCCTTTGGTATGGAACTCCGTGCTGGTAGAAATTTTGAAGCAGGAATGCAGAATAAGAATTTGGTAATAATTAATGAAGAAGCATCAAAATCGTTGGGATTCGCATCTCCGCAGGAAGCTATTGGATCAAAAATTACATTTAATAATTCATCAACTATAATTGGGGTAGTGAAGGATTTTTATCAGCGCTCACCTAAAGAAAGTCATGTGCCTATGATTTTGCGATATTATTCAGGGTTCTCAGGGTATGTTACACTTAAAGTAGAATCAAATAACATTAAAGAAACGGTCGACTACGCTAAAAAAAATTGGGACGCTTTGTTTCCATCAAGTCCGTTCAGCTATTTCTTTTTAGATGAAAAATACAATCAGCAATATAAAGCTGATGCGCAATTTGGAATTGTAATGGCTACCTTTTCAGTGATAGCGATTGTGATTGCCTGCCTGGGTTTATTTGGACTTTCTTCCTTTACGATTCTGCAGCGTACCAAAGAAATTGGTATTCGCAAAGTATTGGGCGGATCGGTTGCTCAAATTGTACAACTGCTCTCACGCGATTTTATCAAATGGGTTTTAGTGGCTGCCGTTCTTGCTATGCCGTTGTCATACATGGCCATGGAACAATGGCTTTCATCCTATGCGGTTAGAATTGATTTGAGTGTTTCGATGTTCATCATTCCACTGATCACAATTGTTCTCATCTCCATCCTTACAGTAAGCACCCAAACATTTAAAGCTGCCAATACAAATCCAGTTAATAGCCTTCGGTCAGAGTAATTGAAAAAACAAAGCATTATACCACCCAAACTCGCAACGCTCCTTTTGCGATCGTTCTTACGAAATGATTTTGCTGAAGAAGTGGAAGGTGATCTGCAAGAGAAATTTAATGCAGAAGTAAAAACAAAATCAGTCTTTAAAGCAAAATTCAATTATTGGTATCAAGTATTAAACTATTTGAGGCCGTTTGCCATCAGGAAGTCGACATCATACATAAACTCAACCGCTATGTTCAACAGTTATTTTAAAATTGGGTGGCGTAATCTCTTAAAGAATAAAACCTATTCTGTCATTAACATTAGCGGGTTGGCTATTGGGATGGCCGTGGCCATGCTTATTGGTCTCTGGATTTTTGATGAATTGAGTTTTAATAAGGAGTTTAAAAATTATAAGCGACTAGCTGCCGTCTATTTCAGTCTCACGTTTGGCGGAGAAGTGATTACCGATAGCGGGGCACCGCCAGCCATGGGCGGTGAGTTAAAAAGTAATCATCCGGAATTTGATGAGGTTGTATTAGCAACTTATGAAAATGATCAGATTATTAGTTACGAAGAAAACTCTATTTCCAGGTCTGGCCTTTTTGTAGAACCAAACTTTATCAAGATTTTTTCAATGAACATGTTGCATGGTGGCAAAAATGCATTGAAAGAGCTTCACTCCATCGTACTGTCACAAAAACTGGCCAATGATTTAGTGGGCAGTGATCCCATCGGAAAAATGATTAAGTATAATCATGATCAGTTGATGATAACCGGGGTGTTCGAAGATTTTCCTGCCAATTCAGAATTTGGAAAGGTAGAACTACTTCTCCCCATGGATTATTATTTTAAATCTCAACCCACCAAAAACGCTGACAGTTGGGAAGATATCTCGTACCAATGCTTTGTCCTGCTGAATGATAAGACTTCAATGGATGAGGCAAATCTGAAAATAAAAGATATGATCTATGAAAAAGGATCGGATGATATGAAGTCATTAAAACCTAAAGGGTTTTTGTTTCCTGTTGAGAAGTGGCATTTCCATAGTGAATTTAAAAACGAAGAAAGTACCGGAGGAAAAATTCGATTCGTATGGATGTTCGGCATAGTGGGTTCATTTGTCTTGATTTTAGCATGCATCAATTTTATGAACCTAAGCACAGCACGTAGTGAAAGACGATCGAAAGAAGTGGGCATTCGTAAAGTATTAGGCTCGGTGCGCAGGCAGTTGGTCAATCAGTTTCTGGGTGAATCCTTATTAATGGTGTTGATTGCCTTTTCAATGGCAATCCTTCTGGTCGTTCTTAGTCTTCCGTGGTTTAATGATTTATCCGATAAACAAATGACAATGCCGTGGGGCAACCTCTATTTCATTTTAGTATCAATCGCATTCATTATCATCACAAGCACATTGGCCGGTAGCTATCCGGCTTTATTTTTATCTTCCTTTAATCCTGTAAAAGTTTTGAAAGGGACTTTTAAGGCGGGGCGGTTTGCTGCCTTGCCCAGAAAGGCCATGGTTATTTTTCAATTTACTATTTCATCCGCCTTGATCATCGGTACCATCGTTGTGTTTCAGCAAATTCAACATGCAAAAGACAGACCTGTGGGTTTTGATCGCGAAGGCATTTTCCATTTAAGTGTCCGTACCGAAGATTTAGCAAAAGCAGATTACAATACCCTTCGTGAGGATCTTTTATCAACCGGTGTGGTAGCCAACGTGGCAAAGTCCGATTTTCCAATTACAGGGAGTATGTCTGCAGATGCTTCGTTAAGTTGGGAAGGAAAAGATCCTGCCAATCAACCCTTGGTTGCTATAAATAATTGCAGCCACGACTTTCCAAAAACAAATGGCTTTCAGTTTATTGAGGGACGGGATTTTTCACGCGAGTTTAGCACGGATTCATCAGCTGTGATTGTGAATGAGATGTTCGCCAAAATGATCTCTACTGAGAGTGTGATTGGGAGGAAAATAAATTTTGGCTACGGAAAAGAAAAAGAAATAATTGGAGTAATTAAAGACCAAATCCGATGGACTCCTTTTTCAAAACAAAGCCCACACCTTTACAATCTAAGTTATAATGGCAAAGGATATTTAACCATTCGATTAAATTCTCAAGTAGCCGTGCACGATGCGCTGGAAAAAGTTGAAGCAGTTTTTAAAAAGCATGATCCGTCAGCACCTTTCGATTATAAATTTCAAGATGACGATTACGCACGCTTGTTTAAGGATGAGGAACGGATCGGAAAAATAGCAACGGTGTTTGCTGGTTTAACCATCTTACTCAGTTGTCTTGGCATTTTTGGGTTAGCTGCATTTGCTGCCAGCCAGCGCAATAAGGAAATAGGAATTCGTAAAGTATTAGGCGCTACTGTTTTTAATGTGTGGAAATTATTATCGCGTGATTTTGTTGTGTTAGTTATCATTTCTGTTTTACTGGCAGCACCATTAGCATTCTATTATTCCAATCAATGGCTGCAACAATATAATTATCGCATTGAAATTTCGTGGTGGATTTTTGCAGTGACCGGCATAGTTGCTTTAACCATCACGTTATTAACAGTAAGCTACCAGGCCATAAAAGCAGCATTGATAAATCCCATTGAAACACTGAAGGCGGAATGAGTATTACGCTCTAAACCGATAGGTGTATTTCATCAAAAATACATTGTGTCCCTTTTCACTAAAGTCAAACGAATAATTTTTATGATTGGGATCTGTGGCATAGAAAGCTCCATTGCGTTCGCGTGTCCACACCAGGAAAAATGTTGAACCAGGAATATATTCCCAACGCAGCACTGTGTTTGATCGAAACTGGCCAAAGTTAAAATCGGGCTTGCCGAAAGAATAGTCAGAAGCACCATCATTGTTTTCATCTACCCAATAAGCATCTGCTGACAGCGCGGGTGAAATTGGCGCATATCGGCTTGAATACTCAGACGCATGTGGGTTGGTGATCGATTTAAACTTTGTGTATTGGCCGGCCGTTCCAAAGGGTTGTCCGTAGTATTGTATAGATAAGTTGGGAGTAAGCATATAGGTAGCGCGCACCACCAGCCGAATGGTAGATTGATCTATGCGGGCAACTACAAATCGAGGTTCGCCATTTACTTCGGATGTTGTTACATATTGCATTTCATTTTGATTGGATGCATACGTGGGCTCTAATGAAATGTTGAGGGCATTCATTGGCCGGTAGGTCATCCTGAAATTAATATATAATTCCTTAGAATAATTTTCCTTGCCAAGACCTAACTCAGGATTGAGGTTCACATAAAATTTCTTGCGGTTATCCGTGCTAACATAAAACCAGTAGTAAAACATGGCAGGATATAGTATTGTGGGACCCCCTCGCAAATCAGCATTCGAGGCCCTGAAATTACGGTAGGTTATACCGCCACCAGATTGCCAAAGATTATTGAATTCGGCATGTGCGTTTACATTGTATCCATTGCTTAAACTCCGGCCTCCAAAATCCCAGTCGTGCCATTGATTAATATTAAAGCGTTGCGAGCGTGTTATTCCTTTTGGTTTCAGGATTCTGTATTGCATCCAAAACCATTGATTGATATTATCGGTTTGTGGCAAAAACCCCACATCATTCAACTCCAATTCTGGCGATTGCCAGGTTACACCCAGATCGGAAACAAGATTTCCGCTTTTCTTTCCAACAATAAATTGTCCTCCGGTTCCGGTAAGGGATTTACGGGTTGGATCAAATTCCGTGTGATCATTATCGGGTCGTTGAAAAAATCGCTCCGAAGAAAGCTGGGTATTGCTGATGGCTTCTTCACTACCTTCTACATAGCTCATCAAAAACTTCGTGCTGATATAGTATTCACGTTTCTTCCAGTGGTGAACAAAATCAACTCCACCGGAATAAGCATTTTTATGCAACAGGTTTAATCTGGGGGCATCTAACTTACGATTGGTGGCAGTAAACATTCCACCAATCAACGTATTGCCTTTGTTTATGTCTTGCTGAGCGCGCATCACAAAATAATTAGTGAGCGGCTCTGTGATTTGCTTTCGGGTATTTCCCAAACTATCAATCTCAGCATACTCGCGGGAGGTTACGCTTTCCATTAATCCCCACGAAAATCCCTTCTTATTTTTTCCGGTAAGTTTTGCCGCACCTAATATGGTAGTTCTTCCATTTGGTTTTACATATTCATTTACACCATCATCAGAAGTTACATCGGTTTCAGCATCAACTTGTGGCTGCCGGCCAATGCGCCTTGAATAGAACAGGTTATTATTATCAAATGCAATTGGAAAGTTCAATGTATTACTTCCTTCAATAAAAAAGGGTCGTTGCTCTCTAAAATATAATTCGAAGGCTGTCAGGTTAACTTGCGATGGATCTGCTTCTACTTGTCCAAAGTCCGGATTCACCGTAAGATCAAGTGTGATATCGCTTGTAATGCCGACCTTGGCGTCAAGACCGACAGCAGCTGATGAAGACTTTCCGGTTGCATAGGGATTACCATCTTCTTTTTGAAAAGTTTCAGTTTTACCAACTACATACGGCTGTATCTCTAATTGTTTTTGTGGCTTTATCCCTTTTATCCCATTCATCTCACCCATCAGGTGCACATAGCCTGCTGCATCGGGTGGAATATATTGCCAGCGCGAATTTTCTTGATTCCTAAAAAACCTGCGCTGTACGTTAATTCCCCAAACAAGATCGTCTTTGTTTGTAAATCGAAGCTGACTTAATGGAATTCTTACTTCTGCAATCCACCCTTCTTCATCCACGCTTGTTTTCAAATACCAAATCGGATCCCAACTGGCATCCCAATCATCCCCATTGTTGGAAACGTATTCATCACTTTTAACGCCTGATACCGATGAGGTAAATGAGAAAGCTGTTCGCTTGTCGTAGTAACTATCAATATGAAGTTCAACCCAGTCGCCATCAAAGCTATCTCTGCGCGACATGCGTTTTACTATTTTATTTGGCTCAGGATCATAACATCTGAAGATGGCATAGAGATTTTTGGCATCGTATAAAATCTTAAACTTAGTTTGCACGGATGCTGGTTTACCCTTATCGGGATTCACTTGTCGAAAATCTCCGCCTGCCCATTCCACCTGGTTCCAGGCCTCATCGTTTAGCAGCCCATCAATAATGGGTGCGGCTCCTTTTACCCAAGCCGTAGTGTAACGTTTAGTAGAATCATTTTGGGCTTCGGCTGCAAAACTACAACCAAGTAAAATAAGGATTAGGTATTTCATTCAAGTGGGGGATTGTAACGGATACTTTGTTTCTACTACTTGGTTACAGAAAATTTAAGTTGATGCAAGGTGACTTCCAACGGGAACGTTTTAAAAAAATTGTTGAGAGCTAATACCAATAAAGTTTACAATACATACGGTAATCGAAAAAATTGGATGCCTTATAAATGATGTGTGGTTTAATTTTCTTGATGAAAAACAAATGTCACGCGGTAGCAGTGTCCGTTTCTTCATCGCAGTCGTACGGAAGCGAACACTTTTAAGTTGCCATCGCTTTAATCAGCTGGATTTTTCAAATATTTTACTCTGGCATAATTATTAATACTACAAATAGGAATTAATTATTGCTTCCATGAAAAAATATCAACTGGGTGAGTTTGAAGAAGTAGTGATGCTTACGGTAGGTGTGCTCTACAAGGATGCTTACGGAGTCTCGATTAAAAAAGAAATTGAATCGCGCCTAAAACGAAAAGTAAGTGTGGGTGCCCTTCAAAGTGCTTTGAAACGATTGGAGGATAAGGATTATTTAAAATCCTTTGAAGGTGAAGCTACCGAAGAACGGGCAGGCAGACCTAAAAAGTATTTTCAAATAACTGCTTTAGGAAAAAAGGCGATGGAATACTCGAAGAGCACACGCGATGAGTTATGGAATGCCATACCCAAGGTGGCGTGGAATGTAAAGTTCAATTAACAAAGACAATTAACAATGGCAAACTGATTGCCAATTGAACATTGTCAACTGTCAATTTATAAATCACGAATGAAACTATCACAAAACCCTCCACGTCTCCCACTCCGCTTCTTCCGCTGGTTCTGCCATCCGAAATTGAGAGATAGTATTGAAGGAGATTTGATGGAATTGTATGATGAAAGAAAAGTAAAAAGTGGAAAGAAGAAAGCAGACGTGAGATTTATCATTGATGTAGTGTTACTCTTCAGGCCCAGTATTATCAAACCAACAGAAGGATATCAACAATTAAACACCTACGGTATGTATAAAAATTATTTAAAAATCAGTTGGCGCAATCTGGTAAAGCAGAAAATGTATTCGGCCATTAAAATTGGTGGGTTTGCTGTAGGGGTAGCTGCCTGTTTATTAATTGCATTGTTTATTCATGATGAGCTGTCGTATGATAAGCACTACTCGCCTCAACTCTATCGTGTACTGGGGGTAATAACGGAAGAAGGCGACATAAAGAAAGGCCTCGCGTTTCCGGCTCCGATGGCGGCCGCACTAAAAGAAGATTTTGCAGAGGTCGTTGAATCGGGTCGTTATAATAATAGCGAACTGTTTGGTGCAGGCTCGAACCAGGTGCGCCCTGATGGGGCAGAAGATAATGCCTATGATGAAGGCTTTGTGTATTTCGATCAGTCGCTGCTCAACATGCTGGATTTAAAATTTATACACGGAAATCCAAAGACTGCATTACTTCAGCCAGGGGCCATCGTAATCACAAAACGCAAAGCTGATAAGTATTTTCCTAACACTGATCCTGTCGGTAAGTTACTTGTTGTTAATAACCGTGCAGAACAACCCTACACTATTGGTGGTGTTATTGAAAACTTTAAACCTACCTCGCACATCCAGTTCGACTTCTTGATTGGCACCGAGGGTTTGCAGTTTTGGGACGGTGAGCAAAAAACATGGGATGCAAGCAATTATGCTACGTACATACAGGTGGAGCAAGGTGTGGATGCTGCTGCACTGGAATCAAAACTTTCAAAAGGCATTATCGAAAAATACTTAATACCCAGTATGACAAAGAACGGAATGCCACAAAAAGAAATTGATAAAATTTTTAAAGATAAAAACGCTCACCTCGAACTACAACCACTCCGTGAAGTTCATCTCTACTCCAGCAACATTGATGATAACCTAGTCCATGGCGATATCAAAATTGTTTGGCTGTTTGGCGGCATAGCCTTGTTTGTTTTACTAATCGCAATGATCAATTTCGTGAATCTTTCCACTGCGAAATCGGCCAATAGAGCAAAAGAAATTGGCTTGAGAAAAGCAGTGGGTTCTCTACGATCCAATATTATCAGTCAGTTTTTACATGAGTCTATCTTGTTCAGCCTGATTTCATTTTTTATTGGCCTGGCAATAGCGGGGTTACTGTTGCCTTATTTCAATATGATTTCCGGCAAGTCTATCACACTGCCATGGACTGAGTTCTGGTTTATTCCTTCGTTATTTGCCTTCTCAGTTGGTGTTGGTGTGCTGGCTGGCATCTATCCATCCCTTTATCTATCAGCATTCAAGCCTATACAAGTTTTAAAGGGAAATTTAACGCGAGGTGCTAAAAGTTCTCCATTGCGTAGCACACTGGTGGTATTTCAATTTACCACGTCCATCATTCTGATTGTGGGAACCTTGGTGGTTTATCGCCAGATGAATTTTATTCTGAATAAAAAAGTTGGATACGACAAAGAGCAGGTATTGTTGTTGCAAGGCACCAACACATTAGGTGGCCAGGTGGTAACATTCGCAGAAGAACTGCGCGCGCTACCTCAGGTTGCAGAAGTAACTACGGGTGATTACTTACCTGTTCGTGGATCTAAACGCAATGGCAACAGCTTCTGGAATGAAGGCCGTGAAGACATTGACCCCAGTGTGAACTGTCAGTTCTGGAGAGTCGATCCGTTCTATGTAAATGCACTGGGTCTTAACCTTGTGGAAGGTCGCAACTTCAATCGCGAACTCGCATCTGATTCGAGCGCTATCATCATCAATCAAAAAATGGCTAAACAATTAGGCGGCAATATGATTGGCAAACGGATTTACAATTACGCAGGTCTATGGACGGTAGTGGGTGTGGTGGAAGATTTTCATTTCGAATCCCTGCGCGAAGACATTCAACCGTTGGGAATGGCACTGGGACGTGAGGCCTCTGTGTTAGCAGTAAAATTACAATCCGACAGCATGAGCGAAAGTATTGAGTTATTGACACGTGTTTGGAATAAGTTTGCTCCCCATCAACCCATCCGTTACAGTTTTTTAGATGAACGCTATGCAGCCATGTATGCCGATGTGCAACGCATGAGTTTGATATTTACTTCATTTGCCATACTCGCTATTGTAGTTGCCTGTTTGGGTTTATTTGCGCTTTCAGCTTTTATGGTGGAGCAACGCAGTAAAGAAATAAGTGTGCGCCTTGTGCTGGGGGCAAGCGTTAACAGTGTGTTTCAACTACTAACCTGGAATTTTGTAAAGTTGGTAATTCTTGCTTTTGTTATTGCAACCCCAATAGGTTGGTACCTGATGACAAAATGGTTGCAGGATTATGCTTATAAAACCGAACTCGGGTGGGACACTTTTGGTATCGCTGGGGTCATTGCTATTCTTATTGCTTTAATAACGATTAGCTATCAATCGTTGAAAGCAGCCTGGATGAATCCTGCGAAAAATTTGAGAAGCGAATAAATTAGTTGGCAATAGGCAACTGCCAACTTAAAGAAGAATAAATGAAAAAAGGTACGCCTCCTAAAATTCCCCTCCGCTTCTTCCGATGGTTTTGCCATCCTAAGTTGCTGAAATACATAGAAGGAGATCTGATGGAGTTGTATGAAGAACGAGTAAACAAATTAGGAAAGCGAAAAGCTGATTTAAGTTTTATCACTGATGTAGCGCTCCTTTTTAGGCCTAGTATTATAAAACCAGTTGAAGGATATAAACAACTAAACACGTACGGTATGTATAAAAGTTATTTTAAAATTGGATGGAGAAATCTAATTAAAAATAAAGGCTTTACAGCTATTAATATTGCAGGACTCACGTTGGGTATTACTTGTTGCATCATCCTGTTTTTAATTGTTGATCATGGAAGAAGCTTTGATACATATCATTCTAAAAGTGATCGGATTTACCGGGTAGTGACCAAATCAAAAAGCAATGAGGGATTTAGTTTTACACAAGGAATTCCAAGTGCGTTGCCTACTTCTTTCAAAGAAGATTTCCCATCTGTGGATGAAGTTGTATTCACTTCTTTTCGAAGAGGCAATTTGATTACTGTTTTCAATAAAGGCACCATAAAAAAATACGAAGAAGAAAAAGGAGTAGTATTTACGGAACCATCATTCTTTAAAATATTCGATCGAAAGTTATTGACTGGCAATGTTGAAAAGGCATTAAATGCTCCTAATGAAGCTCTCATCTCGCAAACGTGGGCTATAAAGTATTTTGGAGATGAGAATGTTGTTGGAGAAACAATTGAATACGAGAACGTCTCTTATAAAATTGTCGGTGTTCTTGAAGATTATCCAACCAACACAGATCTGCCCTTTGATCTGATGCTTTCGTACGCTACTATTAAAAGTGATTATTCAACAAGAGGTTGGGGAAGCATATCAGATTCCGATAATTGTTATTTTTTACTGAATGAAAATTCGTCCATCGACAATATAGAGGAACAGGTTTCCTCCTTCGCAAAAAAATATGTTTCGAAAAATGCGAATGGAGAAACAGAGTCAACCTTTATTATGCAACCGCTTAGTGAACTTCATACCGATATGCGTTTTGGCAACTACAATACGAAGCTTCCAATGGCTGCGCAAATAGCTTTTATAGTAATTGCAATTTTTCTGTTGGCTTCGGCTTGTATAAATTTTATCAATCTCTCAACCGCTGAGGCGGTAAAGCGAACCCGTGAAGTAGGCATTCGCAAGGTATTAGGTAGTACAAGAAAGCAATTGATCAATCAATTTATCATTGAAGCCTTTCTGGTAACAATTGCTTCCGTTAGTTTTTCTTTGGTTGCAGTAGAGTTGTTGTTGAAAATCATCAATCCCTATATGGGTTTTTCCCTTGTTCTTCATTTCACCATAAACACCTGGACATTTTTAGTTGCTCTTATTGTAAGCATAACCATTTTATCCGGATTTTATCCAGCATGGATGGTTTCTGGTTTTAAACCAATACTCGCGTTAAAAAACATGATGGATAGCAAAGGATCTACTGGATTTACTTTGCGTAGGGGACTGGTGGTGTTTCAGTTTTTCATTTCGCAGTTGTTTGTTATAGGTACCATCGTGCTCACTCAGCAGATGGATTTCATGCAAAATCAGGATATGGGTTTTGCTAAAGATGCAATTATTACGGTTCCTATTCCTACCGAAGAAAATAAAGAAACAAATCCTCAGTTGAAAAAGCGAGTGCTAAAAAACGAAATCCTACAACTTGCAGGAACCGAAAGTGCTAGTCTTAGCTTCTCTCCACCATCCTTTAAGGCAGTACTTGGAACATCCTTTACATTGGCCGATAGCACCAACGAATTTAAAACACAACTAAAGCAAGTGGATGGAGACTACATTGACTTATATAAGATCAACCTAATTGCTGGTGAAAAATTGCTGGATAGCGACTCAATGACTAGCGTAGTGGTGAATGAAAAATTGGCACAGGTAGCAGGATTTGCGAATAGTGAATCTTTAGTGGGTAAAGAGATTTCTATGTGGGGTAAGCGATTATTGGTGCGAGGCGTTGTTAGGGATTTTAATACGCAATCCCTGAGTCATGCATTAGAGCCAGTGATACTTGTTAATGATATCAATGCCTACCAACATCTCTCCGTAAAACTAAATCCATTAAAAATACAGGAGACTATTCAAGAAATTAAATCGGAATGGGAATCATTGTATACTGAATACATTTTCAAGTATTCCTTTGTGGATGATCAGGTGCGCAATTTGTACAATGGGGAAAGAAAGACTTCTACATTAATTAGTGTTTTTGCATTCATTGCTATATGCATAGGTTGTCTTGGGCTTTTAGGATTGGTCATGTTTATGAATAATCAGAAGACGAAAGAGGTGGGCATTCGAAAAATATTAGGTGCTTCCGTTACGAGCATTGTTTTTCTGTTCACAAAAGAATTTGGCAAACTTATTCTTATAGGTTTTTTATTGGCAGCTCCCATATCCTGGTTTTTAATGAGCATGGTGCTCGAAGAATTTGCTTATAAGATTGACATTGGTCCATCCATATTTATTAAATGTCTTTTCGTGACCTTCCTGATCTCGTTTATAACGGTGGGCTATCTGACATTGAGAGCAGCTTTAGCAAATCCTGTGAATAGTTTACGGTCTGAGTGAGGTTTTGCTGTTAGTAAGTTTGAGTTTGGAAAAGTTTAATAGACCACAGTCGAATTTCGACCGTGGTCCATTAAAAAATCGTATCCTCACGTGATTCAAAAATAATTTTATTGCTGTTTACTTAACAAAAGTGAAACTAATATATTACATTCACGTTTGTTAAGTAAATAACTGTAGCATGCAACAATCTCTTGGTGAATTTGAAGAACTCGTTCTGCTTATGGTGGCTGCCTTGCATGACGAAGCGTATGGTGTAGTCATCCTGGAAGGGCTGGAGCAAAAACTAAAAAAGAAAGTAAACATCAGCGCGGTGCATGTTGCCCTAAAACGCATTGAAGACAAAGGCTTTGTAAAATCCCGCTTTGGCGGAATTACCGAAGACCGTGGGGGCAGGCGCAAAAAGTTTTATGTCATTACTGCTTTGGGCAAGCGAATGCTCGATGCACAGTATGAATTGAGAAACAGCATCTACAAGCAGATTCCAAAAATATCTTTTGGATAGATGGGTAATACAAAGTTGGCCGTAAGCAGTCACAAGTGGGCAGTACAGTACCCTAGCTGCCGACTGCATACTGCCGACTGCCAACTTGATAAAAATAGAGACTTGAAAAAAGAAAGGATATCCCCTCCCAAGTACCCCCTTCAATTCCTCCGCTGGTTTTGCCGCGAAGACTATCTCGATGAGATTGAAGGCGATCTGTCGGAGATTTATAAAATGGAAGTTGAGACATCTCAGCGCAAAGCAAAGTGGAAATTTGCTTGGAGTGTGATCAAGTATTTCAGGCCAGAGTTTATGAAGTCTTTTAAAAATCATCAACCAACTGCATTCGGTATGTATAAGAGTTATTTCAAAATCAGTCTCAGGCAACTGAACAAAAACAAAACATTTGCTGCAATCAACATCAGCGTGCTCACACTCGGGTTTTCGTGTTTTTTATTATTGGCGCTTTATGTGCAAGATGAATTGTCGTTCGATATGTTTCATCGCGATGCGGATAGAATCTATCGGATTTTGCAACATGAGCAACAAGATAATGGAACAACCCGAAATGTTTCTTCCATCGCCCCAGCCATTGGGAAAGAAGTGAAGGAACAATTTGCCGAGGTTGACGATATGTGTCGGCTGTCAGCTTTTGGCCGGGTTAGTCTGGGTAACGATCCAACCACCCGCACGCAGGAACGCGCACTCTCAGCCGATCCTAATTTCTTTACCTTCTTTGACTTTCCTTTGGTGGAAGGCGACCCCAAGGACGTTCTTCAAAGTCCGAGGGGTATTGTTATATCCGAAACAATAAAAGAAAAGTATTTTGGGGAAGGCTCGGCTGTGGGGAAACAAATCTGGTCGGGATATGTGCGAGAAGGTAAACCTGTTTACTTAACCGTAAGCGGAGTAATGAAAGACTTTCCAAAAAACTCACACCTTCAAATTTCACTCCTTTTTTCTGATGCCACCTGGAACACTCTGTATAAAGATTATGCTCAGTATGTTAACACCGATTGGGTAGACACCGAATACACCACGTACCTGAAAGTGAAATCACAAACCGATGTTGAATCGTTGAGTTCCCGAATTGAAACCCTGGTAAAAAAGAACTACCCAACTAACCGCGAATTCAAAAGTGAGTTTGAACTACAATCCTTACATACTATTCATACACAATCCGATCATCTTCAGGCCGCAGCCGATGAGTTTAACGCGCATAACATCAAGCCTTTTTATCTCTACATGTTTGCTGCTCTTGGAGCGATTCTTTTGCTCACGGCTTGTCTTAACTACATGAATTTATCAACCGCGGTTGCCATTAAGCGCACCCGCGAAATCGGAACCCGCAAAACACTGGGCGCTCCTAAATTTCAAATGGTTGCTCAGTTTATTGTCGACTCAATCGTGCTCTCCACACTTTCATTACTTGCATCGATAGCGATTGTTTATAGCGCGCTTCCGTTTGTAAATGTTTTTGCCAACAAGGAGATGTCGTTTACCTCCGTGCCTTTCGAATGGCTTGTAAGTCTGTTTGCGCTCACTATTCTGGTTGGTATTATTGCTGCCTTGTATCCCGCATTCATTGCCACACGCGTATCCATCGTAAATGCGCTGAAACGGGAGATAAAAATTGGCAGTAGCAGTTTATCGGTAAGAAAAGCTTTGCTGATAGCTCAGTTTGCCATTTCCATAATGATGCTTGCTTCCACATTAGTAATCTATCAGCAGCTAAATTACCTGCGAGAAAAAGACTTAGGGTTTAATCACGAAAACCTATTGGTGATTGATATTAACAGCCGAAACCTGCGCAGAAACTTTGAAATGGTAAAAGCCGAATTTGGAAAACCAAGTGAAGTGATTCAGGTGACAGCATCTACACGTGTGCCGGGCGAATGGAAAAGTTTTCCTGTAGCTACTGCCAAAAGTGATCGGAATACAAGTGGTAGCAAAATGATTTTTGTAGGTATCGATCATGATTTTTTGGAAACATATAAAATAAAATTACTGGCGGGTCGAACAATTGAAGATCCCGTGGCAGACTCGTTAAAAATTGTTGTTACTCAACTTGCCGTTGAGCAATTAGGATTGACTGATCCCCTCGGTCAACTTATTGAAATTCCAAAAGTCAGCTATGGCGAACGCATGGAAGAACTTGACCAACCCTTTAGGGCCGAGATTATTGGTGTGGTAGAGAACTTTCATTTTGAGTCGCTCCGAAGTCAGCTTATGCCTGTAATTTTCGGAGCTCCGAATACAGTCATTCAACAAATTGATTATTATACGTTGCGCATTAAGACAACCGATTGGGGAAAAAGTGTTGAAACCCTTAAAGGAATCAACAACAAAATAGATGCTGATACCCCATTGGAATATACTTTTCTGGATTCACGGTTTGATGAATTGTATCTAGCCGATGAAAGACGTGGTCAAATATTTCTTACACTCTCGATAATCGTAGTTTTAATTGCTTGCCTGGGGTTATTTGCACTTGTTTCCTACTCGGTAGAAAGCCGCATAAAGGAAATTGGTGTTCGCAAAGTACTGGGTGCGTCAGTAAATAATATTGTCAGTCTGATCTCGAAGGAGTTTTTAATACTGGTATTGGCTGCTGGATTAATTGGCCTACCTGTAGCGTGGTACTTTATTGATACATGGTTGCGCGAGTTTGCCTATCGGGTCTCGTTTGGTGTTTGGGTATTTGTGGAAGCTGTTCTAGGGACATTAATTATTGCTCTCGTTACCATTAGTTTACGTACAGTGCGCGCTGCAAGGGCTAATCCTGTTAATAGTTTGAGAAGCGAATAAAGCAATAGCGAGTTTTGAGGAAGACGCCAATAAAGCAAAGTTTATTGCAGAAGAGCGCATCGGAAAATTAGGGGCTTTACTGATTATTTAAGGAAGCCGACTCTTGTAAATCCCCGAAACAGTTTAAAATCAGAATACATTGTGCTCGGTTATGGAATAGGAAGTTCATGATTGAACACTGCTCTCTCCGGAGTAATGAGATACTATGCCAATTGCATACTAAATCAGTAGATTGCTTATGGCTAGGTTATTGAAATAGCCAAAGGCCTTATTCAACAGCTATGTTTCAGTCCCGTTTATTTGCCCGAATCATTTCTAAAAACCGGGAGGTCTATCTTCTAAAGATTATTACGCTGGCTGTTGCCTTTGCCAGTTCTGCTTTGATCATCTTGTTTGCCTTTAATGAATTTGGTTACGACCGATTTCATCAGGATGCCAATTCCATTTTCAGAATCATTCAACGAAACAATCGCGAAGACTTTAGCGGCAACCGGCTTTCATCTAAAATACCGGCAACAGTTTTTTCTAAAGTGTCAAAGTGGAATACTGATTCATTAATCGTATCACGCATCAAAATATTGAATAATGTAACTGTACTCTCAGGCCAGCAATTAATTCATGATCAAAAAATACATGCGGTAGATCCTTCTTTACTTTCTGTTTTCTCTTTCCATTCCGTAGATGGAGTGTTAGAATCATTTCAACAGAGTGAACAAATGGTTCTGCTTTCAGAACTAGCTGCTCAGCAATTTTTTAATACAACTCAAGTTTCGGGAAAGAAATTAAAAATATATACGTTACGAGATACTCTTGATCTAACAGTAGCGGCTGTCTTTCAAGATTTTCCCTCCAACTCTCACGAGCGTTTTGATGTACTCGTTCACTTTAACACCAATACCTTACAAGTCCTTCATTTTGATTCATATGAAAGTGGAATTTATGGAAGGATTAAAAATGGAATAAGTTCTGATTATGAAATAAAACTTCAAACCGTTGAGCTTAGTTATCGATTTCAACCTTTACCTGAGATTTATTTCGGGCCACGTGTGGTGGGCGAAGAAGCGCGCCATGGCGATGAGTATAGTATCTGGATTTTACTTTGCATTACCGGTCTTATCCTTTTTCTGGCACTCACCAGTTATGTTAATCTCACGACACTCACACTTCCTCATCGCTCGAAAGAGTTAGCCATAAAAAAACTGGCAGGCACCAATCAGTCTACTTTGCTGTGGGCTTTCGCGAAAGAGTCTTTTGCTCTGGTTGGGATTTCCTTACTCCTCGGTGTCGTAATCATTCTCGCTACCGCGCACTGGGTTGAGTCCATTCTTTCTCTTAATATTATTGAAACATTCCTTCATGGTAATTTAAAATTGATCATCATCTTATTTGTGCTTCTCTTCCTTTCAGGACTGGCTCCGTTGATGATGGTTTTCAAATTTACCTGTGCTACTCCAACCCGGTTGCTTAGCACCGAAACAATTTCGTTTCCACGTTTCAAACGGGTAATCACATTCCTACAATTGGGCATCAGTATTTTTTTAATAGTTGCTTCTATCGTAATCAGGAGGCAAGTGAATTATTCGTTATTAAAAGAACCCGGTCGCAATCATTATCAGGTGGTGTATCTGAATTATCCTGCAGATTATACCAATGAAAGTCTTTGGGAACTGCGAGCACATTGGAAAAGAAATAATCCCAATATTCAGGATGTGATGGCTACCTCCCAACTTCCTAATCGTGTTCAAAGCAAACAACTTGATTCTGATTTGTATTTCATGACAGTCGATCGGGGCTTCTTTGATTTCTTCGATTTAAAAACACAACGAGGGCGAATATTTCAGGCAAATGATGATGAACCGCTAGTAGTGGTTAATGAAGCCTCTCAATTACCTCCTTCCAATAAAATTATTGGCGTGATCGAAAATATGGGTGAGCGATTCAACCAACCTCAAAAACCCATTGAATATAGAATTGCCAATCAGGTTAATTATAATTTTTTGTGTGTGCGTGTGCTGGAAGTAAATATTCGCAGAACAGTTACTTATCTATCACAATTCTTCACTTCGCCTGAAGCACCCTTGCAAATAAATTTTATGGACAAGCATTTTGAAGAGTGGTTGGGTTATCAGGATCGTCTCAATAAACTTTCGGAAATACTGGCTATTATTTCAGGAGTATTATCCTGCCTGGCAATTTATGGATTGAGCTTAATCTTAGTGCGTGATAAGATAAAGCAGATTGCTCTTCACAAACTATTTGGCGCAAGCATACCCACCATCACCCGTTTATTAGCAAAAGAATTTGTGAAACAGATGGGCATCGCCATTCTGATTTTTGGTCCGTTCACCTATATCTTTTTAAAAGAGTTTTTACGCAACTTCGTATACACTACTCAATTTGAATGGACCGATCCAGTTTACCCGCTCTCCTATTGTGCCATTGTAATTCTTGTGCTCTGTGGTTTTCAGGCGATTAGTCTTAACCGAGCGGATTTAACCGATGCGTTAAAAGGTTGATCAGGAAGAGTAATAAAAAACGGATTGCCATTTTTTTGACAATCCGTTTCAACTATTGAGTTAACTCCTATCACTACTTATTGTTAACCTGAACTGGCTTAGAAATTACCCAGTCTGGAGTTCCAGAAGATTTAATATTCTTTTCAGTTTGGGAGCTTCTCTTACGTGTCATTTTTGAATTTACATGCTCTGGTGTTCCTACTGAGGTTACTTGAATACCGGAGGGTTCCGATAAACTTTTGTTGCTATACCGTTGCACATCTTTTGATAGAACCCGACTGTTGTTTTTGGGAGTCGGATCAGATTGACCTGAAACATTAAGCATCATGAACACCATTACAAGCGATAAGGATATTTTAACAAGCGATTTCATTGTTAGTAAAAATTAGGTAGATAAATGATTTAAAAATTCTTGTGTGGACCAAGAAATCCTAAATCAGAAATACTTTCTTTACTAAATACACAGGTATGTTTTGCTGTGTATGGGAATGAAGTTGATATTGGATTTTAACTGTTGCGCTTTTGGTCTCTGAAATTCCATTGGCAGATAGGTGACTTCTGCTAATCAATAGCCGTCTGCCCGGCTCGCGGCTTATTGAATTTCTAACCTTATAAAAAGGAATAATGGTTCTTTCTGATTCTCTCTCATTGGTTCGTTCTTCCATGCGAGAACTTTCTTCATCAAAGAATAATGTATTAGCCGCAGCTATTTCTCCAGCAATACATAATGAAATAAAAAATATAGAGATGAATCTTTTCATTCGCTTTTATAAACGAAAAATAGCTATTCAAGATTCGTTTGGAAAGTGAAAAAAGGAAAAAAATTTACTGCATAAAGTGTGACAAATATTGATTCTAAAAGTGATGCTTTATGAATAGACATTAAGACAAAAAAATTATTAGTGATTTGATTTTTAAAGGTTCAAAACAAACCTTCATATTAAAAAAACGTATCAATAGCCGAGTTATAGCTTCGAAATTAAACTAGTCGTTTTTATCTCAAATCCAGCTCACATGAAAACACCTCAACTCAAAAAGAAATCAAAATTACAGGAGTGGCGCGATTCTATTGTATTTGCTGTGGTGGTCGCCATGTTATTCAGGTGGTCATTGGCAGAAGCTTTTGTAATCCCCACAGGTTCTATGGAAAACTCCATGCTGGTAGGTGATTATCTTTTCGTAAGCAAAATTCATTATGGCAGTCGTACTCCAAGAACGCCTTTGCAAATACCATTAACGCATCAAAAAATCTGGGGCACCGAAATTCAATCGTACTTGCCGTGGATTCAGTTACCCTCTTACCGGTTACCCGGATTGAGAAAAGTAAAACGGGGTGAGCCCGTTGTATTTAATGTGCCGAAAGATTTGCTTGATCCCACTGAGCGCCCCATCGATTTGAAAACATATCTTGTAAAAAGATGTGTCGCTGTGGCGGGAGATGTCCTTGAAATAAGAAACAAAAAGATTTTCATTAATGGTGAAGCAACTATAAACCCTGAAGGATTAAAGTATAGTTATTTAGTGGAAGCAAAAGATCAATTATCGAATCGAACGTTATCAAAGTGGGGTCTTGGCAATGGCGACTTTATGTTCCTTGGCAATAATTCAAAAAGCAAACCGGTATATCGCATGCTGCTAACTTCAGATCAATTAGATAAAGTAAAATCAGAGTCTTTTATTCTCTCTGTTGAAGAGCCTGCATCAAACGGATCGGGCACACCATTATTTCCCTCCATGATGAATAACACCTGGACGGATAAAAATTACGGTCCACTAAAAATCCCTGCCAAAGGAATGACAGTTATTGTTAATGATTCTACGCTGAACATCTATGGAGAAATTATTAGTAACTATGAAGGGCATAATGAGGTGAGCATACGGGAAGGACAATTGGTTATTGATGGAAAGGATGTTCCTGCTTATGTATTTCAACAGGATTATTATTTTATGATGGGCGATAACCGCGATAACTCATTAGACTCACGCTACTGGGGGTTTGTTCCTGAAGATCACATTTTAGGGAAACCATTATTCATTTGGCTTTCCATTAATCCCGATGGAGACTTGTTACATAAAGTAAGATGGGATCGATTATTTACTTCAATAGAATAATCAACTCTTATTTAAGTCCATCCGTAAAGTGCTTACGCGATTTTTCCTGACTGAATTTTTCTTTGTTGAAAGAATCGGAGCCTCCTTTTGGAATTGAAAGTGATTTAAACTCAATGCCCTTGATCACTTTCGCTTGAAATAAGATTTGACCAATGTGTGAAGAATAATGTGCCAACTGTCGTTGAATAGCCTCTAGCACAGTTTGACCTTCGTTGCGGATATAAATTACCTTTGAGAGATCATTAGGGGTCAAACTTTCGAGCGTGTTAAGTAAACAACTCCACCCCTTTTCCCAAGCAGCCATCATGGCTTCCTTATCGGGATAAGATTCTGCAAACTCAGCTTCTCTATTTCGCCAGGGCTTCTCACCATCCGAGTTTAAAAAATCAGTCCACCGCGAAAGCATATTGCCACTAAGGTGATGAACAATTAACGCAATGCTATTGCTTGCTTCATTGGGTTGAAGAAGAACCTCTGAATCATTTAGTTGTGCAATGGCTCCTTCGCCTAGTTTTTTATAATAGCGAAAGAGTTTGATCGCACTTTCTAAAAAGATCTCGTCATTAGATTTTTGCATGATCTATAAAAAAATATGTCCCACTCTTTAACAAATGGGACAATTTTGGATTTATGCTTCTACCACTTCTTTAGTTGGTTTCAGATTCTCCGCTTCATACTTCTTTCGCAACTCAGCAGCATCTTTCTTATTCTTGGAATGAAGAATATGTTTTGGCACTCCTTTCAAATCCCAAATCAATCCTACCTCAGCCATCGCGCGAAGGATATAATAGGTCATGTCAATTTCCCACCAGAAAAACCCTTGGCGTGCAGCCGTCTCATAATAGTGATGATTGTTGTGCCAGCCTTCGCCCATCGTAACTAATGCTAACACCACACTATTCTTCGACTCATCTCCTGTTTCGTAACGAGGCTTGCCAAACTTGTGCATGATGGAGTTGATGGAAAACGTTCCGTGATACAAAATGATGGTACTGAGAAAAAATCCAACAAACAACGTGCTCAACCCAGCGGTTGTAAACATTGCCAAAATACTTCCACCATTCACTATCCCGCCAAGGGCTGTAACAACAACGGCAAGAATAGTAGGTGCAACCAGGTAATGTTCATTCAGCCATACCAACTCGGGATACTTGGCGTAATCACCAATTACTTTATAATCTGTTTTCTTAAAATCCGGGCCCACAATCCAGCCAATGTGCGAATACCAGAATCCATAAATTTTCATAGAGTGCGGATCGGCTGGTGTATCGCTATGGCGATGATGATGACGATGATGTGCCGCCCACCAAAGTGCCCCTTTCTGTGCCGTGGTTTGTGCCATAAAAGCAATTACAAATTGAAACCAGCGCGAAGTTTTATACGACTTATGAGCAAAGTAGCGATGATAGCCACCCGTTACCCAAAACATGCGGAAGAAATATAAAAAGATGCACACCATCCAATCGAAAAACGTAGCGCCCGTCCACAATGCACCCAATGGCATTAGGTGAATTATCGCAAATGCTATTTCTTGTTTTAAAATCGGTTTACTCCGCACCTCAGGAACAACAGCTTCTTTTGACATGATCTTTTTAATTGATGATTCTGCAAAGATAACGGGAATTGAGGGGATAAACCAGAAAGGGTGAATCGCAAAGTCGTGTGGTGCAAAGAGATCAGAAATCAGAATTTTCCTGGCTTCATTGCGCCTTAGCGGTAAAATGCTATTCTAAGTCTGTCGGATAAACAATTCCCACTTTCTTTCGAATAATATCCAGAGTCTCCATCATTAAAAGAGTTTTTGCATGTGTAAGTACCGGACTTTCAATTAAACCATTTTGTAGGCACTCGCCCACATGCTGTGCTTCATACTCGTACCCGTTACCTTTTGCTTTTTCGAATGAAACTTCTTCTCGTGTGTCGACTATACCGGGATAATATTCCAGGCGAGTTGTTGGTCCATGCATTCTGTGCGTGAATCGAATTCGTCCTTTGTCGCCACCAATATCTCCACCTGAAGCAAGGTTGGAAGCAAACGTGCAAAACAAATTTGCGATGGCACCATTCTTATATTGAAAGCGAATCACACATTGTTCATCTACTCCTGTTGACGCGGGAGTCATGGCAGCATCAATACCATCAGGTTTCCCTAAAATATCAAGCGCAACAAAAATTGGGTAAACACCGATGTCTAACAATGCACCACCTCCTAATGTTGGATCATATAATCGCGGTGGGATTGGAGGTGTGGGTTTAAATCCAAACTCTGCGTATAAATACTTGATGGTTCCTACTTTGCCTTCGTCTATTAACTGTTTTGCCTTTTGATAATTGGGTAAGAAGCGTGTCCAAAAAGCTTCCATGATAAATGTGTTCTGTTCCTTTGCAACATCAATCATTGCCTTGGCTTCGCGATAATTTATAGCAAATGCTTTTTCGCACAACACGGCTTTCTTATTTTTCAGACAAAGCAACGCGTGTTCGTGATGCATGGCGTGGGGAGTAGCTATATAGATAACATCTACTTCAGGATTGCTTACCAGGTCTTCATAGCTTCCATGAAAATGCTTCGCAGGAAAGTCGTTAGCAAAAGCTTGTGCCGTTGATTGCTCACGTGCACCTACTGCAACCAATTCTCCATTTGTTACAAACTGAAGGTCGGATGCAAACTTGCGTGCAATTCGGCCGCAGCCGAGAATACCCCATCGAATTTTTTTCATTTGATCGCTTGTCTTTCGCTAAAGTTAAAAAATAATGATTTGTATGTTCAGGGAGTTCAAAAACTTGTACAGTGAGTAAATGGTCTAGGAGGACACTATAGTCGTTAACTTAAGTTTAAATGCGTATGAGAAGAGCACTTTATGATGAATTAGGAAACTAATATTTCATCCCTAAAGGGATTCAAATATTGTACTATAGCTGTTATTACCAATATGTAGTCCCTAACGGGACTCAGGGAGGCTTACATTCAAGTCCCATAGGGACGAAATGTTGGTAAAAGAATAATGACGTGAACTTAAGTCCTGTAGGGACGACATATTAATCATTGAAAATCATATCTTAAGTTAACGGCTATGGTGAGGACACACACCATAGGAGTAGATTTTATGAAGATTGATGTCTTACTTCAATGCCTGAAGAATTTCTGCAACCGATTTATCATCATACTCAATGTTTACCCACTTTGAAGCAATGCGCCTCTTCTTATAGACAAACACTGTATTTTTGGCTTTTGGATTTATGTCATACACTTTTGCGGTTGTCTCGTCAATCGGTGAGGGAATCCACGTAAGTGCTACTTTCTTTAGATTTTGTTCTTCGCCCCACTTGGCAAGTTTGCCTTTTAAAATTTCCTGTGGGGTTGCGTCCGGATTCTCTTTGTAAAACCGATTCATATAAATAAAGAATACACGCAATTGTTTCTCACCTTTTGTTTGCATCTCTTTTTCAAACGCTTGTACAAACTCACTCATGTGATCAAGGTTTGCGTGATTGAACCAAACCATCACACCTTGTCCATAGCCATACTTGCACATGGGGCATGCTTTTTTTCCGGCATCAGCACCGGTTAGATGAAGCGGATCGAAGGCGGGACAATTTGCACCAACTTTTAAACCAGATGTTAATTTAGGAAGTCCTGTGTATGGATAATCAGGCACGTTCAATCCAAGAAAAATATGACGCGTTGCATGTGCGATGTTTTTTTCTGTATCTGCTAATTTCACGACTCCAGTACCACCACGCGGATTCGCTTCACGTTGTTTTGGGAGCAAGGGATCATCCGCAAAAAGATATTCGTCAATGTAGTATTCATTTTTATCGGGCTCTTTAATGGTAATATGAATGTGTGCCGGATCTTTTCTGTTTGGGTAAGCAGCCGGTTTTAACGTATAGATTTGATAAAAGCCATTCTTATTTGTCTTCACCCAACCACGAATGTAACCATGCCGCTTTCCCCAACCTGTTTCATTTCCTTTTGTTGGATAAACACCGGTTTGATCGGTATGATATACATAGATAACCACATCCTTGGCGGGAGTCATTCCATCACGTTGATACACAATTCCGCTGATTTCAATCTTTGGGCCTGCATCATCGAAATCAGGTAACGTTACTGTGCTGGTCAGTTTTTCAAAGACAACCGGACTTTCATGAATGGCCTCACATCCTTCGCATGCGCCACCAATCTTTTTAGTGTTGCCAGTTTGAGAACAAGCAGAAAATGAAATGACAATCGCCAGGAGAAAGAACAGAGATTTTTGCATGACTTAAAGATTTATACTGAATTACGGTGCTGATCAGTACAAGGACAACTTGATAGGATATATGGTAAGGTTTTCTTGATGAAATGCAGCTGTTCGCACCTGTGGCTAATCACAAATCAACTAATTTTAAGATGTGAACCGTTTCTTCCAAAACAAATTAGATCTTGTCCTCTTCTGGGCACTCACTATTTTCTTTCATGCCTATACGCGTTTAACCCTTATTTCAAAAGCAGGAGTTGGTCAGTTTTTGTTTGAGGTGGTTTTGCGTAACATCTTGCTGGCGGCTGCAATTTACATTGTTATCCGTTTTGTTATCCCTAAGCTAGCTATTGGAAAAAAGATTCTTTCCGCGCTATTGATTCTACTTTCCGTTATTGCCTGCTATGTACTGCTTAAAGATAGTCATGATCAATACCTATACGGAAATGTAATCGGAGATTACGAGAAATCATTTTTCTCCAATTCGTTGTATAACTTTTCCATTGTACTTTTCTATCTGGCTTTCGCCTCGGCCCTTCATCTTAGTAAGGAATGGTATCTTCAGCAAGAGTTGATTAGACAGATGGAAGTAGAAAAACTTAGCACTGAACTGGAATATTTACGCGCGCAGATCAATCCACACTTCTTATTTAATTCTATTAACACCATTTATTTTCAGATTGATAAACAAAACAATGCGGCACGCGAAACGCTGAACAAATTCTCGGATATGTTACGGTATCAGTTATATGAATGCAATGCCGATAAAATAGAAATTGAGAAAGAAATAAAATACCTGGATAGTTACGTGAATCTGCAACGACTTCGCATAGGTTCTAATTATGATGTTAAATTTGTTTGCTCAGAAAATCTTATTCATTTCAGAATTCCTCCGCTTTTACTGATTCCATTTGTTGAGAATGCTTTTAAGCATGTTTCAAGTTTTACTGATAAGAATAACGAGATCAACATTCATTTATCGAAAGAAAAAGATACGTTTAACTTCTCTGTGGTTAATACTATTGATAGTACTACTCCAGATTCAGAAAACGGAGGTATTGGGTTAAAGAATGTGAAGCGCAGACTTGAGTTGCTGTATGGCGATAGGTATAGGTTAGACATTCAGAAAACCTATGAAACATTTTTAGTAACCCTTGAATTACCCATTGTATGAAACTCAAGTGCCTGATTGTGGATGACGAACCGATAGCCCGAAAAGGCCTTGAAGAATATGTAAATGAAATTTCATTTCTTCAATTAACGCATTCCTGCGAAAGTGCGATGAAAGCTGCTGCCTTCCTCAAGACAGAAACTATTGATCTAATTCTTTTAGATATTCAAATGCCGAACGTCTCGGGTATTGAATTTCTTCGTGCATTGGAAAACCCACCGTTGGTAATTTTTACCACCGCTCATTCAGATTATGCGTTGGAAGGATATTCACTGGATGTGATCGACTATTTATTAAAGCCAATTTCATTTGATCGATTTTTGAAAGCAGTGCAGAAAGCACAGGATTATTATTTACTTAAAGAACAGGCTAAAGAAAATACATCTTCCGATTATTTTTTCATTAAGGTGAATCATCAGTTTGAGAAAGTGAACTATAATGAAGTGCTTTATCTGGAAGCCATGCAAAATTATTGCATCGTGCACACCTCCACTCGAAAACTAATTACCTATCACACCCTCAGCGGACTTGAGAAACAACTTCCGTCAACTCAATTTCTAAAAGTTCACAAGTCTTTTATTGTTGCTATTGAAAAGATTACAGCACTTGATAGTAATGAATTGAAAATAGGAGCAGCCACCATTCCTATTAGCAGAAGTTTGAAAGATGAGGTGATGGGAAAGGTGATGGGAAATAAATTGTTTAAGAGATAAAACTACAACTCAGGAGGAAGAAAGAATTGTTCAACGCTATCAAGCGGAATGATTTCAATTTCATCTTTTAATCTAAATCTTTCTCTAAAAAATTTAATTTGACTTTGATTGATTTTGGGATCCTGAATATAGATTTTTAAGTTACCTCTACCCCATAGTTGACTAAACAAGGCTTCATCTACCTTACGGTTAAAAAAAGGAAATGAGTAGCCGATAACAACAATTATGTCAGATTGTGTAAAGAAATTTGCGCTCTGCTTAATTCTCTCATGGCTTTCATCCTCCAATTCCCACGCAAATGAAAGATTATCATCTATTTTAGCTACTTCGCAAAGGCTCTGATAACTTCTGACGGCAGCATCTAATCTTTCATGATCATCTCTATAAACTCCTTTTATACTGGGATAAAAGCCCAATTCCTCACCACTTTTGTAAAAGCCCGCCACTCCATTCAAATGGACGATTTTAGGTTTGTCATTCTTAGTTCGACTCGGAACTATTCCAAATTGATCCTGGATTTGATCCAATTGATCTAATTCAGAAGAGAAATGTTGTAACCCAAGTTCGAGTTGAAAGTCATAATTCCATGTAACTATATTTATATTATCCGGAATCTTTACTCCGCCCTTTTTGCTTTCCAGGATTGATGCTAGAAATGGGATGTATCTTTTATCTATTCCAGTTGGATGTGAAAATTGCTTTTGAGAAATATAGAAGGAAAGCAGCAGCTTTAAACGCTCAATTTCTGTCTTATCTTTTTTTTGTAAATACAGACTTCTTATATAGGTGTCGGGCGATGAAAAGAATTTTGAATTCCTACCCAGCTTTTCCATTTCTTCAATCAGTACCTTTAGATAGCCCCCCGGCTCTTGTTGTCTTATATCCGCCAACCTTTTAAATTTTCCTGCCATTGCTACAATATCATCTGCCATCCCTGGTCTTGTTAGATTAGGATCATCATTAAAAACTTCCTTGATTAGAGGAAGTATTTCAAAGCTTGCACCAGCTCCTAAAAGATAAGTAACATTTCCCATGAGTTATTTTTTTAACACGTTTAATATCTCATTTAACTTTAATAAGGCCTCCACCGGACTAATCGTATTGATATCAATTTTCTCCAGCATCTCGTGAACGGCTTTGGATTTGGGATCCATTTCGAACAAACTCATTTGTGAAGTTGCTTTTGGTAACTCATCAAATTTTGTCCTTGATTCATTCTTGTGCTTGTCTTTCTCAAGGAAATGCAAAATTTCATTTGCCCGTAACACAACCTTGTTGGGCATTCCTGCCAATTGTGCTACGTGAATTCCAAAACTGTGCTCGGTGCCACCTTCCTTCAGCTTGCGCATGAAGATGATCTTATCCCCTACTTCCTTCACGCTTACATTAAAATTTTTAACGCGTACCAAATCTTCCGTGAGCTGATTCAACTCATGATAATGGGTAGCAAAAAGTGTTTTCGCTTTAAAGTCTTTATGATTATGTAGGTACTCAACAATTGACCAGGCAATGGAAACACCATCATAGGTAGAAGTACCTCTGCCAATTTCATCCATTAAAATCAAACTACGATCACTCAGGTTATTTAAGATGCTGGCCGTCTCCGTCATCTCCACCATAAAGGTAGATTCACCCCGCGATAAATTATCAGAAGCCCCTACGCGCGTAAACACTTTATCAATCAACCCAATGGTTGCTGCCTCAGCGGGAACATAACTTCCCATCTGCGCCATCAGTACAATCAAAGCAGTTTGACGCAACAAGGCCGACTTACCCGCCATGTTTGGTCCCGTGATTACTAATATCTGTTGTGTTTCATTATCGAGATAAATATCGTTGGGTACATAGGTTTCACCCAACGGCAATTGCTTTTCGATTACCGGATGACGACCGGCTTTAATGGCTAATCGTTTGGATTCACTAATCTCTGGTTTATTGTATTTGTTCAACTTTGCGGTTACGGCAAAAGACAGAAGACAATCAAGTGTAGCCACCACGCGTGCATTCTGTTGAATTTGTGAAATGTAATCCGCAGCATGATGCACTAATTCTAAAAACAACCGTTGCTCAATCACCAACAGTTTCTCCTCCGCATGAAGAATTTTTTCTTCATACACTTTTAGTTCTTCCGTAATGTATCGTTCTGCATTTACTAAGGTCTGCTTGCGAATCCAATCCGTTGGCACTTTGTCTTTGTGAGCATTGCTTACTTCTAAGTAATAGCCAAATACTTTATTGTAGGAAATTTTAAGTGAGTTAATGTTCGTGCGTTCTATCTCTCGCTTTTGTATTTGCAACAAATAATCTTTTCCCGAAAAGGCCATGGCCCGCAATTCATCCAACTCTCCGTTAACTCCTTCTTTAATGATTCCGCCCTGATGAATGAGCATCGGGGCATCATCTTTTAATTCTTTTTCTATTTTCTCTAATAAGAAATCACACCGGTTTAGTTGATCACCCAATTTTTTTAATTCAGCAGAAGCGGATTTCTCTAAGATTTCCTTAACAGGGAGAATGGCCTTTGATGAGCGTTTCAGTTGGATCAGTTCCCTTGGATTTATCCGGCCTACCGCCACTTTAGAAATCAATCGCTCAAGATCTACTATTTGTCGTAAGTGTTCAAGAATTCCATCCGTTAGTTCTTCGTTCGAACAAAACTGCTCAACCACTTGCAGGCGTTCATCAATGCTTTGCTTGTCTTTAAGCGGCAAGATCATCCACTTGCGCAAATTGCGCGAGCCCATCGGGGTTACAGTCTGATCCAAAATTTGAAGTAACGGAACCCCGCCTTCATTTTGTGAACTTACGATTTCAAGATTTCGTACCGTGAATTTATCTAACCACACATACTTGTCTTCATCGATGCGCGAGATAGTAGCAATGTGATGCGTGTCTTTATGTTCGGTGGCTTCCAGGTAATGAAGAATCGATCCGGCTGCAACGATAGCTTCATTCATGCCATCAATACCAAATCCTTTTAACGTACTCGTTTTAAATTGTTGTACTAATTTCTCATTCGCAAAGTCAAACGCATATACCCAATCATCAAGCGCAAAGGTGGCATAGTCTTCACTAAACTGAGCTTCAAATTTCTCGCGACTTGCTTTGCTATAAATGATTTCTGCAGGACTAAAACTCTGAATGAGTTTATATACATAGTTCTCCGGCCCCTGTGCTGCATAAAATTCACCTGTGCTGATATCCAAAAAAGAAACTCCCATCGAGTTTTTTCCGCTATATACAGAAGCAAGAAAATTATTCTGCTTTCGTTCAAGCACATTATCGTTATACGATACTCCCGGAGTCACCAATTCAGTAACTCCCCGCTTCACTATTCCTTTTACAAACCGTGGATCTTCCAACTGATCGCAAATAGCAACACGATTACCAGCCCGAACTAATTTCGGCAAATACGTATCAAGCGCATGATGGGGAAATCCGGCCAACTCAATCTCCGAAGCAGACCCATTTCCTCTTTTTGTTAGTGTGATATCAAGTACCCGCGCGGCACGGATGGCATCCTCGCCAAAGGTTTCATAAAAATCGCCCACCCTAAAAAGCAACAAGGCACCGGGATACTTCGCCTTGATGGCGTTGTACTGCTTCATGAGGGGTGTTTCCATTGCTTTCTCTCCGGCCATGCTACTACGCGTATTTAAAAAATTGAACTACTCAGTTTTGTGCTCTTTGCACACTTTGTAGTACAAGTAGTTGGCAAATATAGAGGCAAGCAGGCAGAACTACAGGCGCAAAAAGGAAGAATTCGGGCTTTTCAATTTGCCCCAAAAGAACTCCTTTCACCCCATTAATGTGAGTATTCTTGCAACCCAAGGTGCACTAATTAAGTTTGTAGTGTATGGAAAATTTGCAGGCGCTTAATTCCAGTGGTTCCATGTCAGTATCTGCGCGATTTACTGAGTGGTTAAACTCCCCATTTCCATTTTATCTAAATGATGATCGGAAAAATTTCCTGTTTGTAACAGTAATGAGTGCCTTTGTCACTGCATTCCTTTACTTGTTCAAAACCGATGCTGAATTTGGGTTCACCGATGGACTAGAATGGTTACACGGACTAATAACATTCGGAGCTCTCTGTTTTAACATCTTGTTGCTTCCACGGATATTTCCTTCCTGGATGGATCCTACCGCCTGGTCAATTAAAAAATACATCTGGATAAATATTCTGCACTTAACCTTGATCTGGGTAATGGCAACTATTTTAGAAAAGATATATTTCTGCCCTTTTGATATGGCTTGGATCGTAGTGGCAAAGCACACTGTTGTTCAGGTAGCCATTAAAGGAGTGATTCCCATAGCACTATGCACCTTGTTCCTAAAAGCACAAATTCTACAGGAAAACCTGCGGGAAGCAATTCTTACAAATAAAGAATTAAGAAAAATTCAAACTCTTAAGAAAGAATCAAGGGAATCCGTAAAAATGTCAACGCTTGTAACGTTGTATTCCGATACCAGCGAAAGTTTAACATTTAATTTACCCGACCTGCTTTTTATTCAGGCAGACGATAATTATTCAACTGTTATCTGGAATGAGGGAGGAACCATTCAGAAAAAATTGCTGCGTGTAAACTTAAAAAACCTGGAATCCCAACTTAATAATTCCTTCACATTGCGTTGCCATCGTTCATATATTGTAAATGTAAATGCCATTACTGCGATAAGCGGAAACACAAATGGGTACAAACTAAAAATCAATGGATCTGATTTTTCTATTCCCGTTTCGCGCCCAAAAGGAAAAGAAGTAATGGAAAAGATCAGTCAGTTGCGAAACATAATGGAGTTGAGTTAACTGAACCTCTAAAAACTCCTTGAGACGGGTTTAGGCAACAAAAGGAAAAGTTTTTAGAGGTATATTTTTTTAACAGTTTACCCCAAAACGTCTGCTGTTTATCTCATACCTTTTCAACTCACATCAAATCAATGCCTCCTCGCCCCTTTACGGGATAAATCTTATCTGACAGGATGCCTGTTTGCGTTTTTTCGGAAACTAAAACACTATCCACATGAAAACATTTTTAACTACATCGTTTGTATTCATCTCAACGCTGCTGGCCGCTCAATCTCCCATTGAAATTCCTAAAACAGAATTTAAAGTATCGTTGCCCGAAAGTAGTATATCGATTAAACCTGGCGAAAATAAACAAGTAGCCATGACTATTACCCGCTCAAAAAGTTATAGTAAGCTAAACGCTGAACTTGGCACCTTTAGTCCATTGCCCAACGGAATAGAAGTATCCTTTGATCCTAAGGAAGGAAATTTTGAAACTGGAAACGCTAGTATTTCTGTTTCATCCAATGTTCCTTCTGGCACCTACTCAATTGTGATGGGAGCAATCATTAACTACAAAAAGAAGGGCAGTGTCCTTGAAATAAAAGTAGACTGAGTGCCTGCCATTGAAGGGCAATTCACCTTGTCTTTCAATGGTCTATTGCTTACTCTAAATTCTTATCCTCCTCTTTTGCCTCCCTAAGGGTTATGGATAAATTTCGAACCACCTCATCAAGTTCTTTTGAGCTTTCTTCAAGATGATTTATTATCTCCTTGTCTTGATTGGCTTCAGACTTTACCAACAAATGAACCAATCCCAAAATCCGACTTACCGGAGCCCTTAAAACATGAGCATTTACAAAAGCGTACTCAACCAGTTTTGAGTTTTGTTCGCGGAGCAATTTTGTTCGAATTTCTACCTTAGTTTCGAGGCTCTTGTTGAGGTGTTCAATGATATCATTCTTGTGTTGCAATTCTGTGTAGGCACTCCAATTGATTCGATAAACGTAAACAAGGGTTAGATTAATGAACACCCAACTCATGGAATAAATCACAACAAACTGAATTTTATTAAGCGGTAACTGACGAAAGCTTTCTGACAGATCGTACGTGAATAGAAAATAATAAGAGAAACTGGTAAGGAAAAAAGAGATGGCCAGAAAGAATAAATAGATCCATCGATCTTCGTACCAGGAGAAAAAGAGATGAATCATAAGACTTGACAAAATGCATAAGATTGGGTGGAGTAAATATGAGCCGGGCGAAATATTCGATAACAATATGGGAAGTACAGTAACAGCCATTATCCAACTCAATAGAAAAATGGTACGGGAGGCCCTTCCATACTTGTACTTGTTCAAGAGTAGAGAAAAAACAGATACTAGAAACAAGAGAATTGGAACCCAGTCGTCAAAGGTTGAAAACTCGATAGCCTGTTTGAAATCAAAAATGACTTCAAGCCCTAAATAGAAAAACAATAACCCTAGCGTTATCCAATAAATTGTGTTGGATAAATACATCCTTCTCTTCAATTCTTCCGGGTGACTGTTCATTGGCTCAATAAAGGAAGTAATAATAAAAATTCAATACTAATGTAAGATGGTTGTAATATTTACTATGTCCTTTACCGCTTATTGAAAAAATAACAAAAAATTTTCGGTTTGAGTGATGAATGCGATTATACTATCAGCTAAATTTAAAGTAAAACTTATAAAGACATGAATGAGCTAAATTTTGAAATTACAAAAGTAGACGTGGCCATGGCCGCGCTAGCGAAGTTACCGGAAGGTGAACGAAGCAAGATTATGGATGGCCTCCGCGAAATTGTGAAGATGTATGCCAGCAAAGATGTTGCAGCACCTTCATTAGTAAAATTTCGTTGGTGGGAGTGGGAAACTGCAGAGTGATCTTTCCCCCTGTTAAGTACCGAAAGGCATTCGAATAATTCATAATAGAATTTTTCGAGTGCATTTTTTATGTCTTCGCTACACTCCTATTTAACACTTGATCTTGACATTCAACCTCGTATTGTTGATTTGTTATGTACGCGAAGAGTACCAGAAAATAATGACTATTGGAAAAAGAGAAAAACATTCTTGTCTCGAAGTCCCGGCTACCTCTTTATTCCAATACTTTTTGATCTGTTTCTTAAAACAAATATTGGCGAAGAAGTTGTTTCAGAATCGCACCTTATACTGATTGAAGAAATCCTTCATAGTGCCGCTCGACAAGAAGCCAATCAAATTACTTATTTACAGCATCACCAAGAATGTCAGGCTATCCTTTCGGGGATTGGAATTTCAGATACAGAAATTTTACAAATTGAGCATACTTTAGTCACACGACCTTTTAGATTATTTCCGGATAAATACAAATCGTTACAACGAGCAAATACCTACCTCTATTCTGCAGCCCTATTTCCAACTAAGTACAATCACATTTTTGAGCACTGGGAATCAGTAATGCCGCTGTTTTTATTTCTGGATGACTTAACCGATTTGCAGGAAGATATTATTAGTCATTCAGAAAACTGTTTATTGGATGTTCCAACCATTGAGAATAATTTTTTCGCATTACATCCCTTATTCATGGAATCCATAAAACCTATCGAAAAGGTTAACAAAAACTTATATCTCGAATTGAATCGATTGAGGCAAGAGGGTATTTCGGCAACTCTCACGGGAACTTTATTCTCAAATAATTTGAGCTAGTGCAAGTATTATTTTTTTGCAACGATCAACCACATCTTATCGCTTTTCTCCTTTGTGCGATCCACAAACGGATCTTGTTGTTTCAGAATCGTAAAGCCTGCTTTCTTCAGATCCTCCAAAGCAAAGCTTATTCCCAACTCATGCTTTCGTTCCTGATCTGCACGAGAAGATTCTCTTCGCTCTTCAGCAATCGCCTCACACATTACTAATCGGCCATTGGGTTTTAAGGCCGCTTTAATATGTTGGAGAACCTCATCATGATCATCCATTTCATGATAAGTATCCAAAATGATAACAGCATCTAACATATTCAATGGCAACTTAGGATTATCATAATCGCCTTTAATGATTTGCACGTTTGTGAGATTTCTCTTTTCAAGATTAGTAACCAGCTTATCCAATTTTGTTTGCTCAACATCTACGGCATACACTTTTCCTTGAGCACCCACAGAAATGGAAAGTTTCGTTGTCATATAGCCTTCGTGGCAACCCACATCGCCCACCAGGCTTCCGGCTTTAAGGTTTAATTGCTTGATAAGTTCATCAGCTTTTTGCCACCGATCGCGATCAGCCCAGGCACTTTCTGTATAGACATTTTTCCATGCATCCTGAGCATACAAATTGCTTCCCAGTAGCGTCAGACAAAGACAGATAAATCGAACCATAGCGCTACAACGAAAAATTTGACTCACCGATTGTTAAATAATTCATAATGTTGGTGTTACTTTAGGTGATAAGATAACTACATATGGAGCGAAACACACACGATAAATCAAGAATCTATAAGGGTATTCTGGTTGCAAACTTTATCTCACTGGTGGTTGTGGGATTTAGCAAATACCTTATGGATAATCTGGAGAGCAACAAAATGGGAAGTGGCTCAGGGATTCTTATCTATTCTTCCTTTATACTTGTGCCCATTTTGATGGGATTAGTGTGTGCTTGGTATTGGCATCCGTTGCAACTAAAGACCTCTCGCTATATTGGATGGTCTGCGGTGGCTTCTGTTATTGCTGTTTTAGCCAGCTTCATTTTTTTAAAGGAAGGATTTATCTGTCTGATTATTGTGTCGCCACTAATTTTTGGATTTATGGTAACGGGTGCACTTGTGGGCCGAATCATCTACAGAAGAAGAAACAACACACTTAACATGAGTCTTTTCGGAGTGATTTTTATTTTAATCGCTGCCGATAATTTTTCGGAACATGAAAATGTTAACATGGTATCGGATACCATACTTGTAAACGCACCTATTGACAAAGTGTGGCCACTTGTAGTTGAATATGAATCCATTACATTAAAGGAAAACTATTGGCTGTTTGAAATCGGGATGCCAAGCCCGGTGCAAAGCACTGTGGATGGGCATGAAGCAGGTGCTGGCCGAAAATGCATTTTTTCAAATGGCTATGTTTTTGAAGAGAAAATGATCGTATACAAACCCAATGAAGAGCTAACCTTTGATATTATTAGTCAGCCCCACGATCCTGAAATTATGGGACATATCGATATCCTTCGCGGCCAATTTATTTTGAAGGATAATGGTGATGGAACCACAATGCTAATCGGAAATTCATGGTATAAGTTGTATGTATTTCCCGCCTGGTATTTCAACATCTGGTCCGAAAGCATTACTCGCAATGTCCATCTTCGTGTGATGGAACATATCAAAATACTGAGCGAGAAAAATGTTTAATCTCGTTGTAAAATATGCAGCTCCTTTAAAACATGTGCCTGTTCTACCACATTTGTTTGATGCGCTGCTGAAAATCAGCACAATGCTTTCAAACAAAAATCTTCTGGATTATGTGGATGAAATAGAGAATGAAGTGCTTTCATGGAAACATGTCACCCTGCAGATGCATAAGTTTGGAGGCGTTCAATTTAATTTTTGTGGCAAAGAGTTAGGTCATATTCATGGTAATGGATTGCTGGATATTTTATTTAGCAGGAAAACAAAATCAGAACTTATGCTGAAGTATCCTGTAAAAGAACATCATGTTTTTAAGGATTCAGGTTGGATTTCTTTTCAGATAAAAACTGAAGCCGATAAAGATATTGCCATCCAACTTTTAAGACTCTCGTACCTTGCTGCCCAAAAGAATAAACTTGCAGCATGAAAAAGCTTTCTCTTGACGAACTTGGTCGTATTTCTGTTGATCAATTTAAGGATTCAGAAAAAATACCGGTTTGTATTTTGTTGGATAATGTGCGCAGCCTGCATAATGTAGGGTCTGCCTTTCGAACGGCAGATGCTTTTCGGGTAGAAAGAATATTCCTTACGGGAATTACAGGCACACCTCCGCATCGCGAAATACAAAAGACTGCATTAGGCGCTACCGAATCAGTTACGTGGGCGCATGTCGAAAGCACAGCTATTGCCATTCAAAAATTAAAAAACGAAGGGTACACCATCGTGATTGTCGAGCAAACTACCGTTAGCTTACCCCTGCAAACATTTTTTGGTGAAAAAGATAAAAAGTATTGCTTGGTCTTTGGCAATGAAGTACACGGTGTAAGTGAAGAAGCAATCGCGCTTGCTGATCTGGCATTAGAAATTCCTCAACTGGGCACCAAGCATTCATTAAACATTTCTGTGTGTTTGGGTATTGTGGTGTGGGAAATGTTTCGTCATTATGCGTTTAAAAAATGAAACAACTAACGCTGTTAATTTTTCTCTTATTCACACTTAATCAGTATGCATCCGCTCAGGATAAACGGGGTCAGGCGCGCGACTTTGGAATTGTTATTGGTGTTTTACCGACAGGCAAAACAAATTCGATTACCGATGTATCGGGCGTACGCGTGGGTCACACCACTAAAATCAGTGGCGATAATATTCGCACAGGGGTTACAGCTATAGTTCCACATCCAGGCAATGTATTTCAAGAGAAAGTTCCGGCAGCAATTTATGTTGGGAATGGGTTTGGGAAATTAGCAGGCAGTACTCAAGTAATAGAGTTGGGGAACCTGGAAACGCCCATTGTGCTAACAAATACATTAAGTGTACCTCAAGCCATGGAAGCTATTGTTCGTTACACGCTTGCACAATCCGGTAACGAAAAAGTGCAATCAGTTAATGCGGTTGTTGGGGAAACCAATGATGGGTACCTGAACGATATTCGTGGCATGCATGTAACACAAGAAGATGTTTTAAATGCCATTACAAAAGCCACCACCGAAAAAGTTGTGGAAGGCTCCGTGGGTGCAGGAACAGGAACGGTTTGTTTTGGATTTAAAGGTGGAATTGGAAGTGCCTCACGTCAATTGCCCGACAAATTAGGCGGCTATCAGGTGGGAGCATTGGTGCAAACAAATTTTGGTGGCGTGCTGCAAATAGATGGTGCTCCCGTTGGTGAAGAACTTAAGAAATTTTATTTGAGTGATTTGATCCATGATAAACCGGATGGATCGTGCATGATTGTAATTGCCACCGATGCACCGCTGGACTCCCGAAACCTAGAACGCATCGCCAAGCGTGCCATGATGGGACTTGCCCGTACGGGCGGAATTGCATCCAATGGAAGTGGTGATTATGTAATTGCCTTCTCAACAAACTCTGCTGTTCGCGTTCCGTACGATTCTAAAGAAATTACATCTACCGTAACGTCACTGAATAATGATGCCATGTCTCCACTTTTTTTAGCCACAATTGAAGCCACTGAAGAGGCTATTGTAAATTCTTTGTTTCAAGCAACGACTATCGGTGGTAAAGAAGGGCATCGTGTTGAAGCCTTGCCATTAAATGCTGTGCTTCCCATTCTGAAAAAATACAATTCAATAAAGAAATAGCATGTTTGTTTTTCTAAATAACCAATTGCTTGAAGCAGAAAAGGCAACTCTTCACATCAGTGATCTTGCTATTCAACGGGGTTATGGAATTTTTGATTTCTTTCGCGTACGGGACAATGCCTTGCTGTATGTGGAAGATCATCTGGATAGATTTATTCATTCTGCTCAGTTCATGCATCTTGCTTGTCCTTATTCAAAAGATCAGTTGCATTCGATTTTACAAGAACTGCAGCAGAAAAATAATTTGCCCAACTCAAGTATGCGCATGATTCTTACAGGTGGGTATTCTGCGGACGCCTATCAGCCTGCAGATCCCAATCTTATTATCATGCAAAGCCCGCTTGCTTTTCAGGATACCCTTGTTCCAAAATCGTTGAGCATAATCACCCACGAGTATGTGCGGGATATTCCAGAAGCTAAAACTATTAATTATACGATGGGGATTTGGTTGCAGAGTAAGCTTGCTGAACAAAAGGCAGATGATGTATTGTATCACATCAACGGAACAGTAAGTGAATTCCCTCGCTGTAATTTCTTTATTGTTACTAAGAATAATGTAATAATGACTCCTGCAAAAAACGTTTTAAAAGGCGTTACCCGAAAAAAAGTTCTTGCTTGTGCTTCATCACACTACAAAGTCGTTGAGGGTCCTGTTACAATCGATGATATCCTCAATGCTAAAGAAGCTTTTCTTACAAGCAGTACAAAACGCATTCAGGCCGTTACAAAAGTAAACGATAAAGCGATAGGAAATGGTGAACCGGGAGCAATAACTACTGAACTTCTTAAGTCGCTCGTAACAGTAGAGCAAAACTATGTAAGTAAGAAATTATAGAACGTTACTTTACAGGAATCAGTTTACTGATTGTTCCTGGGTTTTCAGTAAGCACATAGATAAATCCATCCGGACTTTGTGCAACGTGACGTACACGGCCAATCTTTTCAAGGATCCGTTCTTCTGCTACAAATTTTCCATTGGCAACTTCCACTCGGGCAACCAATTGAAAAGACAAAGCGCCTACTAAAAAATTTCCTTTCCAGTTAGGATACTTATCGCTGGTCACCATCGTCATCCCGCAAGGGGCAATAGAGGGAACCCAATATCGGATCGGTTGCTCCATACCGTCTTTCTTGGTGATGTCTGTAATAGGCTGATCATTATAATTGATGCCATACGTGATCACGGGCCATCCATAATTTTTTCCCTTCAGAACGATATTCAATTCATCACCACCCTTAGGGCCATGCTCATCATCCCAAAGTGTGTTTGTTGTTTTATCATAATATAACCCTTGTGGATTACGGTGACCGTATGACCAAATCTCTGGTTTAGCACCAGCTTTATTTACAAACGGATTGTCTTTAGGCACGCGCCCATCATCAAACAAGCGCATGATTTTTCCTAAGTGGTTAGTGAGGTCTTGCGCATTTTCCATCTTACCACGCTCACCACATGAAAAGAAAATATATCCCTTGCCATCGAACACAATGCGCGATCCAAAATGCGCTCCCGAAGGTGACGATGGTTGTGCTGTAAATAATTCCTGTAAGTTGGTAAGTGTATTACCTTGCAATTTAGCACGGGCAATGGTTGTTGCGCCACCTTTGGTTCCATCTGGTTTTGCATACGAAATATAAATCCAACCATTTTTTGCATAGTCAGGGTGGAGTTGAATGTCCAATAAACCACCTTGGCCATTGGTGAATACTGCGGGCACTCCGCTTATTTTTTCAGCCAGTAGTTTCCCCTCTTTTATAATTCTAATCTCTCCGTCTTTCTCAGTTACTAACGCTCGGCCATCCGGTAAAAATGCCATGCCCCACGGACGCTGGAGTTCTGTGGTGATTGACTCTAAAACAAATTTTTGTTTTTCGGTGGTTATGGTTGACCCGGCAACAGGTTGGGCATTTGTAACCGCCACACAACTTAAAATCGCTATTAGACTAATAAGCTTCTTCATAGTTTTAATTTTTCTCACCGCAAAGGCGTCCTTTTTGAGTGGCGCAAGTTATAATAATTGTTTCGTAATAAAAGTACCGCTGATGTAGCTCTTAAGATTACAATGGTGAAAAATGGACCTTGTAATTGCTTTGCGTCACAGCGACTTCGCGGTAAAAAGTAAGTAGCAAACCCTACTCATTTCGAAGGGTTTCACTAGGATTTATCACCGCTGCCTTCAATGCCTGATAGAAAACCGAAGCAAAGGCGATCACTAAAATAATTAATCCTGCACCTACGAAAACAAAAGGGCTCACCTCAACCTGATAAGCAAAATCGGCCAACCATTGATTCATCACATACCAGGCTAAGGGCACTACAATGAGAAAGGCAATTATCACCAAGCGTGAAAATTCTTTCGATAGTAGCATAATAATCCCGGTAACGGAAGCCCCTAACACTTTGCGCACACCAATTTCTTTTTTGCGTTGCTCTGTCATGAATGCAGTTAATCCTAACAAACCAAGACAAGCAATAACAATTGCCAGTAAAGCAAAGGAGCCAATTAAAACACCCGTATTCTGTTCGGCCTTGTATTGTCGCTCAATCGTTTCGTCCACGAATTGATAGCTGAATGGATAATCCGGTGCTAATTTTTTCCATTCTGTTTCAAGTGTGGCAAGATTGTCCTTCAAATTTTCACTGTTCATTTTTACCGACATACACCACATGTTACGAGGATCATATCGCAACACAAGGGGCTCAATTTTTCTATGAAGTGATCGGTAATGAAAATCCTTTACTACTCCAACAATTCGCCCTGCCGGATGTCCATCCAACGCGCGCATGGGCGTGCCGATTGGCTTTTCCAACATTAATTCAGCAACAGCTGCTTCATTCAGTATGTATGCTTCGGTTGAGTCGGTTCCGAACTCTGTTGATAAATCGCGGCCAGCTACTAATTCCAACCCAAACGTTTTAAGATAATCGTAGTCGATGATCATCGTATTCATATTACGCTTAGGAATGTCAAGCCCCGGAAAATCATATTGCCACGTAGAACTTTCCATGCCCGGAGTTCCATTTGAAAATGTTACTGTTTTAAAGTTTGAGTTTGAGAGCAAATTCTGTTTTATCACTTCTTTCTTGTTCCACAACTCGGAAGGCGGATTCATGTAAACAATGCTTTCCTTATCGAAGCCTAAGTTTCTGTTTTGAATAAAATTCATTTGTTGATACACGACCAATGTGCCGATCATTAAAAATGCCGCCACGCCAAATTGTAAAACGGTAAGCGTTTTTCTTAACCCTGCATTACCAGATGGGCCTTTTTGCCCCTTTAACACATCAGCGGGCACAAAAGAACTGAGATAAAAAGCCGGATAGCTCCCGGCAACAATTCCTGTAATTAAACCAATGCCTAAGATATAAAGTACAACGCTATTCTTGCCAAGATAAACTACTTCTAAATTTTGACCCACCAACGAATTGAACATCGGCACAAGCAACTCAAGTAAAATAATTCCGATCACTAATGAAATCGAAACCAATACGACTGTCTCACCCAAAAATTGATTGATAAGTTGATATCGAAATGCGCCCATCACTTTTCTTAATCCAACTTCTTTCGCTCGTTTCATCGCGCGGGCGGTAGAAAGATTCATAAAATTGAAACATGCGATAACAAGAATGAGCAGTGCCACAGCTGAAAAAATATACACATAACTAATATCGCCATTCGCGGAGTCAGCTTTTATTCCTTTTGTAAAATGAATCTCAGACAAGGGTTGTAACCAGTCGCCTAATGCTTGGTCATTAAATTCTTCTTTTCGTGCTTCCGTAAATTTTTGATCGATCTTTTTTGTTAAGCCTGTAATATCTTTTTCGTTGGGTATGTAGAAGTAGGTAGAGTAGTTCCAGGCATCAAGACTGGTTAAGAACTGATCAGCAGGAAAGTTGTATTCATCCTGAATCATTTTGGCTATAGTCTCGAAGGTTGTGAGGTAGGTAAACTGTAAATGAGAATTAGCCGGAACATCTTCAAACACACCGGTGATTTCGTAATCATATTTGTTGTTGTACCGAATTACTTGTCCGATTGCATCTCCGTTAGAGAAATATTTGTCAGCCACCGATTTGGCGATGGCAATTGTATTTGGGCGAGAAAGTACAGTAGCAGCGTCACCCTGCACAAGTCGGAAACTGAACATTTGGAAAAAATCTCGGTCAGCAATAGAAAGTGTTTTTGAATCCAGAAATTGATCTCCCATTCTAATCATTGGCCGCTCATCCACATCTGAAAAGCGAGTGAATTTTTCTACTTCGCGAAAGCTATCATGTATTAACGGGCCAAATCCTGCCGGCAGCATGGTTTGCATGCTAACATTTCCATCCCGTTCTCCTCGAGGTATGTAGCGATAAATCGATTCCTTGTTTTCATGAAAATTCTCATAGCTCAATTCAAACCGAACGTACAGGGTAACAAGCAAGCAGCAGGCTAATCCAATAGCAAGGCCGAAGATGTTGATAGAGGTGTACCCTAAATTTTTGAAAAGATTGCGGGTGGCAATGAGAAGGTAATTTCGAATCATAGAGCAAAGGTTTACAATAAGACGAAAAATTTTAAGTATGGTTGCTTGCGAGGAGTTATCAAAAAATGATTTTATTGCGTAAAAGAATAATTTATGACAAAGATATTGTTAACTTCTAGTTTACTAATATTTATTATTACTCAAGTCAATTGTCAGATAAACTCTCCCTTAGAAAAAGTGAAAATCACCTATACGAATGGAGAAACAAGTGAAGGGGAAATAGCGATTATTAAACCAAAAGATATATATGCTTCTATCCAATTTAAACAACACTCAGGTGATTGGATTCTATTAGGTGGGGAAAATATCGAATCTATTGTTTTTCTTAAGTCTCAACAGCGGTTCGTTTCACATAGTTATATCACTAAATATGTTAATAATCCGCCAAAAAGTACGTCAACGTTTTATAAAGTATTGGTTGAAGGAGATGCCAGTCTTTATTTTTTCATGGACTCCTTTAAGAAAGAATTTTACTATATCAAAAAAGAAAATTTCTTAATTCGAGGCAGCAAAAAAAAGAAAAGTTCCACTTATATAGATGGGAAAAAATACACACAAGAAGACAATACCGATCAGGTAAAAATAAATGAGTTACTCTCTGACTGCTTGCTTGATAAAAGCTCTTTCGTCTTTTCGGAAATGAATTTGATAAAAAAGATAAGCGCATATAATAAATGTAAAAACTCCCCATTTGAAAAAGCTAGTAAGGATCAAGCGAAAATACTAATAGGAGGAGTAGTAGGATATTCTTTATCAACAATCAAATTTAAAGATAAACATACTTTGGAGAATCCTTATGGCTATGCATCAGGATTAGTTAAAGGTACAAATGATATCACATCATTAGAAAAAGAATCTTTTAAGCAATCTTCTATATTTATTGGACTAGCTCTCTCAATATTTCCAAATTGGAACAAACACTTTTCTTTCGAATTCCAGCCTGGATTCGTTAGTAGACAATGGTCATCAGAATTTCAGAAGTTGGAGATGAAAAGTATTTTTCTTGAATTGCCATCATTACTCAAGTTGAATTTCAATCTAAAAAAGCATTTTCAACCAAACTTTGGCTTCGGGATTAATCCATCAATTTCCTTACAATCAAGTTATAGTTCAAACCCATTGACATTAGGGTTTAAACAAGAAGCTCTACAGCAATATCAATCTAATGGTTTCGTGAAGATAACTAAGGTGGATAGGCCAATTGTTTTGCCTGGAGAATATAGTCCTTCACAACTAAGAATAGTAACGTCTTTTGGTTTCGATATACTCTCAAATCAATCTAAGATTGGTTTCACCTATAGATATGAATTCTTAGGATCCCTTACAAATTCTAAAATTTACTCAACTTCATTTTCTAGTCATAACATCTTAGTTTCTTTTTCCATAAATCCAAAAAGACGATCCAAAAATCCTTGAGCAATTCCAATTCATTAGCTGACATCCGAAAAGAATTGCAGCATATAGATTCAGATGTACTGCAAACTCTTTGTCTTCGGTTAGCCAAATACAAAAAAGAAAATAAAGAGTTGTTGAGCTATTTACTTTTCGAAGCTCATGACGAACCTGGATATATCCAGCAAGTAAAAGCAGAAATTGAGCTATTATTTGAAGAAATCTCTGGCCGCAATCTATACCTCACTAAAAAGATTCTTCGTAAAATATTACGCTACACCAATAGACAGATAAAATACTCTGGGCTTCCACAGACTGAGTTAGAATTGCGCATTTATTTTTGTGAAAAAGTAGTGGCTGCAAAGATTCCTTTAAGCACAGGAACCGTTCTATTTAATTTGTATCAACAGCAGCTTAAGAAAATTGGCAGCGTGCTCTCAAAATTACCTGAAGATTTACAGGCTGATTATTCCAATGAATTAAAAACAATCCATTATGAGTGAACAACCCAATAATCCATTGCATGGCAAAACCCTTGAGTTCATTCTAAATTTTTTGGTAGAGAAATATGGGTGGAATGAATTAGGCGAACGCATTCCCGTTAATTGTTTCATAAATGATCCCAGTATAAAATCGAGTCTTACTTTTTTTAGAAAAACTCCTTGGGCACGCAAGAAAGTGGAGGCCCTATATCTGGATTCTCTTTAGTAACCTAATATTCATTCTGAATCAAAAACTATCAGAGATTAAAAGAAAAAATTAACACCTTTACAGAATCATTTATCTGAAGTCACTATAGATGTCCGATCGATATAATCAACGCGGGGTATCCGCCAGCAAAGAAGATGTTCACCAGGCTATAAAAAATCTGGACAAAGGACTTTTTCCTAAAGCATTCTGCAAAATTGTTTCTGATCAATTAGGTGGCGATGATGGGTACTGTACAATCATGCATGCGGATGGAGCGGGTACCAAATCATCATTGGCCTACATTTATTGGAAAGAAACCGGAGACCTTTCGGTGTGGAAGGGTATTGCACAGGATGCCATCATCATGAACATTGATGACTTACTTTGTGTGGGCGCTACCGGACCTATCTTGTTGTCATCCACCATTGGAAGAAATAAAAATCTGATTCCTGGAGAAGTCATTTCAACCATCATCAATGGCACTGAAGAAGTGTTGGAGATGCTACGCAAATATGGAATGGAAATTTACAGTACCGGTGGCGAAACAGCCGATGTTGGAGACCTGGTACGCACCATTATTGTGGATAGCACCGTAACCGCGCGCATGAAGCGCTGCGATGTGATTGATAATGCAAATATTCAGGCGGGCGATGTGATTGTGGGCTTAGCCTCTTCGGGCAAAGCAACCTACGAACATGAATACAACGGTGGCATGGGTAGCAATGGACTTACCTCTGCGCGGCACGATGTGTTTGCCCATATGTATGCAGCAAAATATCCTGAGAGCTACGACAAAGCAGTGCCGGAAAATTTAGTGTATTCTGGCAACTATAAACTTACTGACGAAGTACCGGGTGCTCCTTTAAACATGGGTAAACTAGTACTTTCTCCCACGCGCACGTATGCTCCGGTAATGATAGAGATTTTGAAAAACCTGAGAACTCAGATTCATGGGGTTGTTCATTGCAGCGGAGGCGCGCAAACTAAAGTTCTACACTTTATAGAAAATCTGAATGTGATTAAGGATAATCTCTTTGAGATTCCGCCACTCTTCAAATTTATTCATGGGGCTTCGGGCACCGATCCAAAGGAAATGTATAAAGTATTTAACATGGGGCACCGCATGGAGATTTATTTGCCCGAAGCTCATGCTCAACAAGTAATAGACATTTCTAAATCTTTCGGAATTGAGGCTCAAGTGATAGGTAGAGTGGAAACCGCAAAAGCTAAACAAGTCACTTTACAAACTCCGTACGGAGAATTTATCTACACATAATATGGTTCTTTTAGATCTTGTTAAAGTTGATTTAAAAAAATGGCTATGGATTATAAGCATCCCAACGTTAGTAGTCCTTTTAGGCTTAGGCTATTTTCAGGTTGGCGAGCCTGCTGGGTTTAGCGCCATTTGCGGAACAGTATTACTGACTCTTACTTTATTGCCATCCATGTTTATGCGATTGGGGTTCTTTAAAGAAAATCCATACCTCCGTTGGCTGTTAAAATATCGTAAAGATTTAGGCATTGCTGCCGGAACGTGGTTGCTCACACACGGGTTAGTCAGTGGGCTCTTCTTTTTAAAACGCGATCAATCCATTTTAGATCAGTTGCTGGAACCTGCCTTGCAGCCGGTTTGGATTATGATACCTATTTTGGCTCTGATGTTGATTACTTCAAACAAAGCCAGTGAACGAAAATTAGGGAGGCAGTGGAAAAACTTGCACAGCCTGGTTTGGCTGCTGCCGGGATTGATGATTTATCATGGTAACCTTTCAATTGCTACTTTTGAGAAAGAGGACTTTGCGCCTGCTGCATTTATCCTGGCAATCATTGGATTACTTTCCATCTATGAATTTATAAAAACACGGTCGTATAAAAGAGCTTTGTTGTTCCTGATTGGGTTTATCTCAACCATGGTGTTATGGTTTGTAAATAATCCCGGTTAGTCACCCTTCTTCTTTACCAATTTCTTAATCGGATCCCACAATTGAACTTCTTCCCCAATGTCCTTCAGTTGAATGGATAACGCGCGGGTAGAAATCTGAATCTCGCGCAAGCACATTCCCAACGAAATCATTAGTGAGATTAACGCGGCCCCAAAAACATATTTGGCTATTTGCTCCTGGCCGTTAAACAAAAAGAACATGCTGAGTACACTTAAAAACAACGCAACTATACTCAGCATTTGCATATCGCGAATGAGCCGTAAACGCACGCGTAGATTTTGAATCTGATCGGCTATTCGTTTATCTTCTTTGGTATGATACTCACTGGCCAACTTGCGAATAAGGGCAGCTACCGCTAAAAACCGATTGGTAAATGCGAGCAGAATCAGCGAAACCGTTGGAAATAGCAAAGCCGGGGTAGTAAGGGTAAGTTCCATTGTGTATTGATTATCGCCAAAGATAGCTCAGAGTGAGGCATTGCCATTGATAAAATTTATTAATCTCAGTTCTGGTTCAGTGAGTATTTTCACAAAAAGAAAAAATACTATGCGGTTAATATTACTAACAACTTTCCTGCTTATAAGTGGCCTGAGCTTTGGCCAGAAAAAATCCTCTATAACCCAACCCTCCGCTAAAAAAGCATTGGACTATACGGTGTACGACAGTTGGAAAGAAATTCCCTATAAAGGATTAACTCCTGATGGAGCCAACGCTGCGTTTACCGTTAATCCGCAAGATGGAGACGGAAAAGTCATTTTCTACAATCTAAAATCCAACACCCAAGATTCGGTGAAGCGAGCCGCTGATATTTCACTCACATTTGATAGTCGGTATGCAATTTTTAAAATCAAGCCCCAACAAGAGGTGGTGAAAGAACTTCGAAGACAGAAAAAAAAGAAAGACGATCTGCCAAAGGATTCGTTGGGAATCTATTCATTCTCTAATCGCAAGACAGAGAAAGTAGCTGACGTAAAATCGTATAAAGTACCAGAGAAAGCCGGTGGCTGGGTAGCGTGGCAACAAGAAGTGAAAAAGGAAGAGAAACCTAAAGCAGGAGAAGCCAAACCTGATGCTACCAAGAAAGTAAAAAAACCAAGAAAGAATTCTGATGATACAGGCTATACGTTAGTATTAAGAAATCTAACCAACAACAAAGAAACCTTATTTGGGTATGTAACGGATTATACGTTTGCAAAGCATGGACAAGGCTTGCTGTTTAGTTCCACCGGAAATGACTCCACCATGAAAGCCGGAGTGTATTGGTACGATTTACAGAAGAGTGAACTTAAGAATCTCCATGAAGGAAAACCAAAATATAAATACAAAGGCCTGTCGGTAAGTGAAGACGGAACTCAAACTGCATTCCTGTTGGATGCCGATACAACTAAAGCGCAGATCCGATTTTTCAAACTGTATCATTGGAAAACAGGAAACGCTTCTGCCCAATTATTAGATGTTGAAACTTCGATGGGCATTCCACAAAACTGGATCGTGAGTGAAAATTATACACCCTTGTTTTCAAAGGACGGCAATAATCTTTTCTTCGGCTCGGCACCGAAGCCGATCGTTCAAGACACAACCTTGTTAACTGAAGAAATTGTGAGCGTAGAAATCTGGCATGGTGATGATCCATACATTTATCCACAACAAAACCGGCAGTTAGCCGGTGAGAAAAGAAGATCCTATTTGGCATCCATAAATCTTGCTACCAAAGAATTGATGCAATTAGCTGATGCAGCAGTTCCTTCTATTGACCTGGGTGATGAAGGAAACTCTGCCACTCTTCTGGGTGAAACCAATGTGCCGTACCGCAAAGCAATTACCTGGGAAGGATTTTCGGCCAATGATCTATATCTATACAACACAAAAGATAAATCACGCAAAAAGATTGCCACACAAGTAAAAGGAAATGCAAGCCTTTCGCCCAAAGCAAATTTTGTCTACTGGTTTAGTTTACCCGACACGGCATGGTTCTCCTACTCGGTTGCTACTGATCGCATCATCAAACTCGCGCCTGATTTAAAAGTAGCGCTTGCCGATGAAGAAGATGATCATCCAGATTATCCTAGCAGTTATGGCGCAGCGGGGTGGATGGCCAATGATCAACAGTTTATTGTGTATGATCGTTACGACCTTTGGGCACTTGATCCAGAAAACAAAAAAGCTCCGGTTAATCTGACTAAAATCGGCAGACAAGAAAAAATTGTGTTTCGTAATGTACGGTTAGATTTTGAACAACGCTTTTTCGATCCTGTTCAGGAACTTTTACTTTCTGCCTTTAATGAAACTACAAAAGCTGCTGGCTACTATAAGCTCTCGCTGAAAGATGGAAAGCTTACAAAGCTGCTGATGGATAATTATCGCTTTGGCGGAGTAGTGAAAGCAAAGCAAGCAGATAAAATTCTCTTCACGCGTGAAAGTTTTCGTGAGTTCCCGGATGTATGGGTTTCCGATTTAAATCTTTCAACACCAAAAAAGATCAGCGATGCAAATCCTCAAATGAAAAATTATTTCTGGGGAAATGTAGAATTAGTAAACTGGACTTCACTCGACAACATTCCTTTGCAAGGATTGCTTTACAAACCCGAAGGTTTTGATCCAAAGAAAAAGTACCCCATGATTGTTTACTTCTATGAAAAAGAAAGCGATAATCTTCATGGGTATACACACCCCACTCCACTTCGCTCAACCATCAATCGTTCAACTTATGTAAGTGATGGCTACCTCGTATTTGTACCCGACATTGTTTACAAGGTTGGATTCCCTGGCGAAAGTGCCATGAACTGTATCATGCCCGGTGTTACTCAACTGATCTCAAAAGGATTTGTTGATGAAAAGAATATTGGTATTCAAGGACATAGTTGGGGTGGGTATCAAACGGCTTACATGGTTACGCGCACCGATTTATTTAAAGCGGGTGAGGCCGGAGCTATTGTTGCAAATATGATTAGCGCGTATGGTGGCATCCGGTGGGAAAGTGGGTTAAGTAGAATGTTTCAATATGAACATTCTCAAAGTCGCATTGGTGGAAGTTTGTGGGAAAAACCCATGCACTATATCGAGAACTCGCCCATATTCTTTGCAGATAAAATTAAAACTCCATTACTGTTACTTCATAACGATGCTGATGGCGCTGTGCCGTGGTATCAAGGTATAGAAATGTATATGGCGCTGCGTAGATTAAACAAACCTGTATGGATGCTGAACTACAATGGTGAACCACACTGGCCGGTGAAGCGCGAAAACAGAATGGACTTTCAAATTCGCATGAAGCAATTTTTTGACTACTATTTGAAAGGTGTACCCATGCCACCGTGGATGAAAGAAGGTGTGCCCGCAATAGAAAAAGGAATTACAAAAGGGTATTGATTTTTTAAGCCACAGATTCACAGAATTTAATCAGTGAATCTGTGGCTTTAATTTCTAAGATAGAAAGGAAAGTATAAACTTCCCTAATAGAATAACTCACCTAAACACCTGAATCAACCCATACACTCCTACCCAGGTGATCGATAACAAGCTAACCCAAAAGAGAACATTATAAAATGTACTGGTTGTTAGTTCCTGCTTGCGTTTGTATTTAAAATTCCACGCAGCATAGATCACAATAATCAACATGACTGAACCCACAATTCCACCTGATAGCACCATCAACACGGGCAATTGAATGAAGAGAAACATGCTTGCCCACACAAATGGAAAAATTATTCCCAACAAAGAAATTACTTTATTTCTCTTTGTTTGATTGGTGAAGTCGAGCCAACCAACCTGCCCCGAGAGATCGGTAAATACGCGCGTCCAATAAGCCAGGGTAGCATACACACTGGAAAACAAAACAAAGAATGCCCCAACGAGGTACATTGTTTTTATTTCGTTGCCCAGCGACTGCGTGTAAATTAGCGCCAGCGTTTCAATTACCTGATTCCCATGCGGAACAGTTTCGCGGCCATGCAAAATAGCGGCTCCCAATAAATAAAATGTTACTGTTACGAGCGTGTAGATAACCATCGCCACCACCGCATCGATGTACATCACATTGATCCAGCCTTGCGCTCTTTTTTCCCACTCGGGTGTATGTGTAGGCGGGCCGGCATAACTGGCATATCCTTTTTCAATACACCAATAATTGTAAGCTATAATTTCATCACTGGCCACTCCGGTTATTCCAAAAGCTCCCAGTGCAATTCCTATTTCTTCGGGTGTGAGTTTAAATCGTTGCCCATTTATCATATCCGTAAAGGAGAAAGCAAACTCTGTAAACTGAATTGAGAAAAGTGAAACTAACGTGAGTACCGTAAAAAGTAAAATCATGAGCAACGATATTTTTTCGATCATGACATACTTTCCATTATAAATCAACGCTGCTGCAAACGTTGCAATGATCAGCACCCACACCACAATGTTGACAGCGGGAAAAAGTAAATGCAACACAACTGACGCACTTCCAATGATGCCGCCAATCTGAACCACCTTAAGCGTTTGCAAGATCAACAACATCCACACCGACCAGTTAGCTTTTCCTATTCGCAGACCCGGTAACTTGTTAAATGATTGCCCTGCTGTTTCTCCGGTTAGAATGGCGTGCCGTCCAAATTCCAATTGCACAGCTACTTTGGCAAGACAGCTAATGATGATAATCCATAACGCAGCAAAACCAGCACTCGCGCCAAGCACCGTGGTGGCAATCAACTCGCCCGAACCCACAATAGAAGCTGAAAGAATAAAACCCGGTCCTAAAAATTTTAAACTCGCCATAAAAGAACGCGGGGGTTCCTTTACGGTGTGTTCACTGATGATGTAGGGATCGGTAGTCAAATAGTGTCTGGTGGATAAATCATTCGTTCTTTAACGCAATGGCGGGATTAATACGGGAAGCCCGTACAGTTTGAAATGCAACCGATAAAAATGCAATGATTACTACACCTAATCCTGCAAGCACAAACAGCAGAGGATTGATATCGATGCGATATGGAAAAGTTTGCAACCAATTACTCATGAGATACCACGCAAGTGGCCAGGCTATCAAATTCGCGATAAGCACTAGTTGGATAAAACCTTTTGAAAGAAGAAGGACAACATCGGTAGAAGAAGAGCCTAATGCCTTGCGAATGCCAATTTCTTTCGTGCGTTGAATGGTCATGAAGGAAGCTAACCCAAACAGCCCCATGCATGCTACAAAAATTGCGAGTGCAGTGAACATGCTGAAGATCTCACCAAAGCGTTTGTCACTTTCATACTGGCGATTAAAAAACTGATCTAAGAAAAAATATTCCATCGGGTTGCCGGGAAAGTGTGTATTCCACGCTTGCTCCACGTGCGATATAACTTGCTGATAATTCTCATTCTCCATTTTGAATGAAAGAAACTGGGCAAAAGAAGGGGTGTAGCGGTACACCAGTGGAGTCACCTGTTCTTTCAAACTCATCTGATGATAATTCTCCAGCACACCAATGATCTCCATCGTGTCACGACCTTGAATAACTTTTTCACCAATTGCACTCTTCACATCTTTGAAATCCAACGCTTCCGACATGGCGCGATTCAGAATAACACTCTTTCTCCTGTTGGTTGTTACATCAAAATTTCTTCCCTCCACAATCTCCAAACCGAACGCGTCCACATAGTCATGATCCATCCCCACAATGTAGCCGGAAATATTCCCTGACACATCGGAGGTTAACTTCCGGATACCATTGGCCCAGAAAATTTCATCCCCTGGTACGTTCGAAGAGCCTGTCATTTTCTTAACACCCGGAATGCGCAACGCTTCTGCCTTCATGCCTTCCAGCGATTGCTGGAACAAAGAGTCTACCACTACGCCCGGACCTTTCAATACCAAGGTCTGATGGATATCAATACCTAAATCCTGGTTGCGCATAAATTTCAACTGTTGATATACAATTACACTTCCACTGATCAACACCACCGAAGCTACGAATTGAAACACCACCAACCCCTTTCGTAAAAAATTCCCTTGCGGATTGCTCATCACTTTGCCTTTTAAAACACTCACCGGCTTAAATCCCGAGAGTACGATGGCCGGATAAAAACCCGCAAGGAATGCGCCTGCTAAAAATAATCCACCCGCCAACAACCAAAAATCTGATTGCAATAAATAATCAAGTGGAATAGAACGTCCCGACAAATTTGCGAATCCAGGCCACAACAACCGAACCGCTATCACGGATAGAATTGCCGCGAATAAATTTACCAACACCGCTTCACTTAAGAACTGATTCATCAGCTGGCTCTTCTGTGCACCCATCACCTTGCGCACGCCTACTTCATTAGCACGCTCAAAAGATTTAGCCGTTGCTAAGTTTATATAGTTAACCCAAGCGATGATCAAAATGAAGAGTGCGATGGCCGAAAGAGCATACACACTGTCGCGGTCGCCACGATCTTCCGGTTGAGACTCCTGAAGCAACACCGCGCCTAAATGAATATCCATTAACGGTTGAAGCCAAAAGTCCTGCTTACCGTTATACTTCGCCCAATCTTCCGCACGTTCTTTGGCGAGCCATTGGTCAAATTTTGCCTGCAAAGCTTTATAGTCGGTGCCCGGCTGCAACAACACGTATGTATTGAAATCATACCATCCCCAGGCTTTTTCCGACTCGTTGTTTGTTTCAGCATTCAGCGTAGCATACGAAAACAAAAAATCAAACTTGATGTGCGAATTCTCCGGCAGGGTTTCAAATACGCCCGTCACCTCAAACTTGCGTGTGCCGTCCCATGCAATCGTTTTGCCAATCGGATCTTCATCGGCAAAATATTTTTTAACAGCACGTTCACTCAACACCACTTTGTTGGGACCTGCCAGAGACTGAATTTTATCTCCTTGCAATAAATTAATATCAAACACTTCAAACACGGATGAGTCTGCGATCTGCATTTTATCTTCCCGGAACGAGATCACTCCACGCGTGGGACTGTTATAACTGGCAATGCCACTAACCGGAAACAAGCGCGTGAAGCGCAATACCTCCGGAAAGTTGTTCCTTAGCGCTGGACCCACAGCCGGCACAGCAGCTGCACAGTTGAAGCGTTCTTTGCCATTCTGCCACTGGGCGTAGTTCACTCTATAGATGTCTGCCGCCTTGCTGTGAAATGCATCGAAGCTGCGCTCGTACTTTACATATTGTAAAATGAGCAGGCTGGCAACCATGCCAAGCGATAAACCAATAATGTTGAGAAATGTAAACGATTTGTGTTTTAAAAAACTTCTCAGGGCGATGGTGAAGTAATTTTTAATCATGACGCTAGAATTTGGGGTTCCACTGTTGAACGAATGACGAGCAAGGTTGTTTACGGTCAGATTAAAATCACCCTACCCGTAGGGAGGATTGACTTAATTTTAACCGGAAATTATATGATCGGCATCACGCGTGCGTGATCACTCATTCTTTTTCAGTTCGTTTCGGAAGTACTTATCGTCATCATCCTCCTCACCCTTTTGAATCAGGGCACCAATCTCCAGAATCTTAAATTCTGTTCTTCGGTTGCGTTGGCGACCAACCGGATTATCACTGCCATCGGGATTTGTATTCCGCGCAATTGGTTTGGATTCACCATACCCCTTCGCTACCAGCCTTGCAGGATCAATACCTTTTTTAATAAGATAATTAACCGTTGATTCTGCTCTGCGTTGGGAAAGCTCTATGTTATAAGCTTCCGAAGCCACACTATCCGTATGCGACCCCATCTCAATTTTTAGATCCGTATTATCGTTGAGTAGTGTCACCAGTTTATCCAATTCTTTAGCGGCATCAGCACGGATGTATGATTCATTATATTCGAAATAGATATTTTCCAAAACGAAAATCCTATTGCGCTCTTTACGATCAAGCACCATAATCGTATCCAGTGTAATATTTGTAACAAGTTCTTTCAAAGACTCAAGTGGAACTGATTTCCCAACGGTTGTATACGATTGACGTTTGGTAATGAATCCATCCGTTTCCCCTAACAATGAGTAATCTTCATTTTCGTAAACGCGGAACAAAAACTTACCATCGTTGCCCGTAACAAAATCCTGCATCACCTCACCTTCCTGATCAAGCAAAGCAACTTTTGTATTCGGTAAAATCTCAAGGGTGCTATCCTTACGAGTCATGTACGTAATACCTTGCAAATAGTAGTTTACAACCTTTAAATCAGGATCTTCATTTACAAACGTGTAGATATCATCATCTCCCATGCCCCCTTCGCGGTTGGAGGTAAAAAATCCCCGATCCGCTTTGAACAAGTAAATTCCAAAATCATCGGCTGTTGAGTTTACCGGCTCTCCCAAATTCTGAACTACTGTTTTTCCGTTCGCGCGTTTGACTTCAAAAATATCCAACATGCCATAGCCCGGATGTCCATCGGAAGAGAAAAACATTTTACCACTTTCAGACACATAAGGAAACATTTCAGAACCAGCTGTATTTATTTCAGGCCCCAAATTCTTTACTCTACCAAAACGACCCCGTCCATCCATTTGCGCGGAATAAATATCAAGGCCACCAAAACCACCTTTGCGATTAGAAGAGAAATAAAGAGTTCTTCCATCCGGGCTTAATGCAGGGGTTGATTCCCAGGCATCCGGTTGATTAATGTTGATAGGGGTTGGTTCAGCCCACTGGCCATTTCTATAGCGAGACAAATACAAATCTACATCGATCGCTCCTTTACGTTTGCCATTGTTGCCCTTTGCAAAAATCATGGTCTTGCCATCGGGTGTAAAGGTAATGCAGCCTTCATTGATGTTCGATTCGTTGATGAAACTTGGCAGCGGGGCAATCGTGCTGGCATTCACATTTGCTCCATTCGTTTCAGCTTTATAAAGATCTGTGAAGGGAGTTCCCGTAGCTTCATAAATGCGGGAATTACTCCGCGAAGAAGTAAAATACAATTCATTGTTTGAATAGACCGGGGCATACTCCGTGAAGGGAGTATTGATGGCTTCAAGATTCTTTATTTTATAGTAACTCTTTTTTTGAGAAAGTTTGTCGAGGTAATCAATGCCATCAATCTCTCTGCGAGCACGATCTTTCATCTTATCATTATCCGTTGTGCTTTCCAACTCATCTAACGCAGTGCGTGCCTCGGCATACTTTGCGTTCGCTTGAAGTGATTTAGCGTAATATAATTTAACGGAATCCGGATTTACTCCTTTGCCCTTTGCGCGGGCATAGAACGGCTCTGATTCCTTAATGCGGTTGGAAAGTCGATAAGATTCAGCGAGGAAATAGTTTGCCTTTCCATTGTTGGGATCTTTTTTGAGAGTTCCTTTATAGTAATCGATTACTTTCTCATATTTCCCATAGCGGAAGGACTTCATAACCTTCTTCTCGGGGCTACATCCTGCCACCACAATGAATCCCGCCAATATCAATGCAACGCTAACTCTCATAACTTACACGCTAAAAGTACAAAATATTCATGCTATTGGGTTAACGCAGTTTTAGGTAAATATTTTGCCATCCACGACTTTTCTGCAGGAATTGTTTTATTGGTTTCCCATTCTCCCTTCGTTGAAGCCAATGTGTGGACAGTGAGGGTATCGGATTTTAATTCGCCTGATGCAAAGCCCGTCTTTAGATTAGACAATGGAATCAATTCCACCTTATTATTAATCACAAAAGGAATTACTGAACGGTTTAAAAAATCGATGCCCGTTGAAGCCTGAATTTGTCTCAATATCCCCACTGAGCTATCAATGGAACAACCACTCGGATTCTGAAAATCTTCGTTCAATGCCATTATAATAAATTGGCCTCGCTCAATTTTATATGAAGTGCTTAACGGCTGGCCGTGGGCTGCCCATTGTTCACAAAATGATTTAAGCAGTTCACTTACTGCACTTTCTTCAGACGGAGTAAATGATCTGCTTCCTGTGTAAATCCACACCCTACTCTCTCTCGGTAATTCTTCAAAGGGTAAATACATTTTTGTAAATTTTAAATTTACGAATGACGAAGTACGAATTTGGAGGTCTTAAAAAATCGTACTTTGTAATTCTATTTAATTGATTCTGCAATTATTTCAGCAAGATCCTTCACCTTCACTTCTGCTTCTTTTTCTTTGTTCTTAACACCATCGGTCATCATCGTCATGCAAAACGGACATGCGACAGCAATGGTTCCTGCACGTGTCGATAATGCCTCTTCTGCGCGCTCAACGTTAATATCTTTGCTTCCTTTCTCAGGTTCTTTAAACATTTGCGCTCCGCCTGCACCACAACATAAGCCGGTTGTGCGGCACCGTTTCATCTCGACCAGATCAGCATCCAATGCTTGCAGCACTTCGCGTGGCGCTTCATAGATATTATTGGCTCTTCCGAGATAACATGAGTCGTGATAGGTAATCTTTTTCCCTTTGAAGGAGCCGCCTTCAGCCAGTTTTATTTTTCCATCATTGATTAACTGTTGAAGAAAGGTAGAGTGATGAATTACTTCATAGTTCCCGCCCAACTCCGGATACTCATTCTTTATGGTGTTGAAGCAATGCGGACAAGCCGTTACAATCTTCTTCACATTATATCCATTGAGCACCTGAATATTGCTCATCGCCTGCATCTGAAACAGAAATTCATTGCCCGCTCTGCGCGCAGGATCACCCGTGCAGGATTCTTCTGTGCCTAGCACTGCAAAGTTTATTCCCACTGCATTCAGGATTTTTACAAATGCTTTAGTCACTCGCTTGGCGCGATCGTCAAACGATCCGGCACATCCTACCCAAAAAACTATTTCCGGTGATTCGCCTTTAGCAGTAAGTTCAGCAAGCGTGGGTGCGTTCATTCAAATATTCTTTAGATAGTTATTCTTTACTCCAATTAAACCGATCACTTGGCGAAAATTTCCAAGGCGCAAAACTGGTTTCAATGTTTTGAAACATGCTGTTCCATTGTGCTGGAGAACCCGATTCCTCCATCGCTACATAGCGTCTCAGTTCCAAAATAATTTCCAACGGGTTAATCATAACGGGGCATGCTTCCACGCATGCATTGCAACTGGTGCACGCATTAATTTCTTCTTTGGTGATGTAATCATTTAACAAGGTCTTTCCATCATTCAAACCTTGTCCACCCAATTGCAAACTCTTTCCAACCTCCTCCATCCTATCACGAGTATCCATCATGATTTTACGTGGCGAAAGTTTCTTTCCCGTAAGGTTGGCCGGACACTCTGCTGTGCAACGACCACACTCGGTACACGAATAAGCTGCCATTAAATTAGTGCGACTAAGATCATTGATGTCTTTGGCTCCAAACCGTCCGGGCTCAGCAGGCGTTGCAGGCGCATCTGTTGTAAGTCCAAGCATAGACCTCACCTCATTTGTCACGATGGGCATATTATTGATATGACCCTTTACTTCCAGTTTAGCAAAATAGGTGTTGGGGAACGCCATGAAAATATGCAAGTGCTTTGAGTAGGTGACATACACAGTAAACCCAAGAATACCCACAATGTGAAACCACCACGCAAAACGTTCTATAAAAATAAGAGTTGATGTTTCCTGGTTTGAAAACAAAGGAATCAAGAACGAACTGAAGAAAAGACTGCCGGTTGCTACATAATGATCATCGCGTGTTTGCAAAATCTGATCACTGGCATTCATCGTAAGGATGGCAATCATTAAAATACTTTCAATGACCAGAATCAAGTTGCCATCAAGTTTAGGCCAACCTTTCATCTCAACAGATTGAAAGCGGGCCACTTTAATTACATTTCTGCGGATTAAGAAAATGATACAGGCTAACAGGACTGCGATTGCGAGAAACTCAAACACATTCATCAACACATTATAGAAGCCGCCTAAGTATGGGGCAAATATTCGATGCGTACCTGCCAAACCATCAATTACAAACTCAAGCACTTCCAGGTTAATCACCAGAAAGCCGACATAAATAAAAAAATGAAACGTAGCGGGTATTAATTTCTTGAACATCTTCTTTTGCCCAAAGGCAATCAACAGCATGTTTTGCAACCGTGCCCCAGAATCACCTTTTACCTCGTTTTTCTTACCGAGTTGAATATTCCCACGAATACGCAACACTCTTTTACGGATGAAGTAACCCGCAATTGCCAAGGTGATGACGAAAAGAATTTGCTGTAATACAGCCATAGCAGAAAATTTAGCGGGAAGTTAGTTTACCCTTACGGTTGAATCAAATTTTATAACAAAACCCGAAAAAATGAGGCTGGGTTTGCACCAAATTGAAATTTGCATACTTTTGTGACCCCATCAGCTAAAATGGCTGGTTTTTAGGTGACGTAGCTCAGTTGGTAGAGCAAAGGACTGAAAATCCTTGTGTCGGGGGTTCAATTCCCTCCGTCACCACAATTAAATAACAAACCCCTTGATAGTATTGAGGGGTTTTGTTTTTATAACTTTCTCACATGGTTGAGGGGCAGCTTTCGGAACTACTTTATCGTACTATACTTACCTATTTTGCTCAAGGTATAATTGGCCTCTTACTCTTTCTTGTTTTTCTCCATTTCTACTCCCTAAACAAGCATAAATTTCTTCAAACCTGGGCCTTCAGTTGGTTTGCATTCTTTCTTTTTATGGTAAGCACCTCATCTATACTGATGTTGCCAAAGAACGGATATACTGAACAGAGATTTTGGCTGAGTCTAGTCTCCATGACGTTCTCTTTCTGGCAAGTTGCATTTATACTAATTGGGTGCTTTGAACTTGTTCGCAAACAAGATGTTAAACCAAAAAGATTATGGTGGATTCTCGGTTCAATCCTACTGATAAGCCTTACCATCATCCTCTATAAACATGAAAACCCAGATGCTGGTAATATTAGATATTTATTGCGGGTAGGAATTAAATACCTGCTTATAGGTATCGGGTTTCTAATTGCGGGGCTTATTACACTAAAGAACCCTCAATTTACAAGAGGTATTGGTCAGAAAATATTAGCCTCAGGATTTTTATCCTATGGATTAGTTGCCATTTATTATTCCACTATTGTCATCCTTAATTTTTTAGGTGGCACTCACGCTCTCCCCTCTTTCTTTGGCCTATTAGAGCTAATAATCATTTTTTTGATTGGCCTGGGTATGATTATGTGGATGTTGGAAGATGAGCGTGAGAAATTAAAAAAGACAAATCAAGAATTGGACAGTTTTCTGTACAGTGTCTCTCATGATCTGAGAGCGCCCATTGCATCCATATTAGGGCTCACAAATCTTGCAAAGATAGAGGCTGAACCAAACGACATAAATCAAAAGTATTTTGACATGATTGATCAGCGAGTTAAAAAGCTCGACATAGTCATTGGGGATATACTTAGGCTATCACGCAGCAAAAACTCAGAAGCTAAACACGAGTTTATTGATTTCAATAAACTCGTGTTTGAGATAATCGCTGATTTGAAATTTAATGAGGGAGCAAGCGCAATACGACTTAATTATGTTCAAAATCCTGAAAACACATTTTACTCGGATACCGCTCAACTAAAAATTATTGTTGGCAATCTGCTTTCAAATGCTGTAAAATACCATCGACTTGATCAAGCGGATCCTTACATTGAAGTGATTTTTAGCAAATCAAAAAGCAAAACTACCTTTAGCATTCGCGACAATGGAGAGGGAATTCCTAAAGACAATCATGATAGAATATTTAACATGTTCTTTCGCGCATCCACTCAATCGGATGGCACAGGATTAGGTTTATATATTGTAAAAGAAGCCTTAGCCAAAATAGATGGTGAAATAACCTTACTCTCCGAAGAAGGGAAAGGAAGTCTTTTTACAGTTACATTGATAAATGATCGGCAATAGCCTGCGCAGCAACCCAAGCAGTACTCCAGGCTGACTGAAAATTAAACCCTCCGGTTTCACCATCCACATCCAATACTTCACCAGCTAAGAATAACCACTTCATTTTTTTGCTCTCCATCGTTTGGAGATCAATCTCACTAAGAGCAACGCCTCCACAGGTAACAAACTCTTCTTTAAAGGTTGTCTTCCCTTTTATGTTGAATGGACAAGCAAATAACAATTCAACGAATCGGTTAATCTGTTTATTTGATAACTCACTCCAGATTTTCCGTTCTTCTATTCCCGCTTTGGCACAAAGAAACTCCCACAGTCGTTTAGGTAACTCAAACTGTGCCGCATTGAAAACAATTTTTTTATTCTCTTGCTTCAACCTCATGAGTTCTGTTCGCACTTCAGTTTCGGGTAAGCCCGTCCAATTTACAAGTGCGGTGAACGCATAATGCTGTTGATGCAGATACACGGCAGCCCATGCTGAGAGTTTAATTACAGCAGGGCCACTTAACCCCCAATGAGTAATTAGTATTGCGCCTGCTTGGCTAAATTTAGTTCCAGCAATTTTCACTTCTCCTTTGGGCACAGCTACACCCATCAAGGGTGTGAACTCCTTGGCGGGATCGTTGAACGTAAACAAAGATGGAATGGGGTTTACAATTTCATGACCTAAGTCTGCTAGCCAGCGATAGCTTTCATTTTTGTTGTACCCACCTGTAGCGATTAAAATTTTTCGTGCCGTGATTACTTCGTTGGCATGAATTAAAAAAGCACTGTCAGTTTTTTCAATCTTCTTGACTTCCCTGTTAATCTGTATTTCTATTCCCAATGTATCCGCTGCTTGAAGAAAGCAATCTATGATGGTTTGTGAATTATCCGTTACCGGGAACATCCGTCCATCGGCTTCTGTTTTTAATTTTACACCTTGTGCTTCAAACCAGGCAATGGTATCGGAAGCCTGAAATTTGTGAAACAGATTTTTAAGCTGACGTTGTCCGCGCGGATAATGCTGAGATAATTCAGAAGGGCTGAAACACTGATGTGTAACATTGCATCGTCCACCACCACTCACTTTTACTTTTGATAAAAGCTTACTTGTTTTCTCAAGAATGAGAATGCGCAACCCGGGATTCATCTGCGCAGCATTGATGGCTCCAAAAAAACCAGCCGCACCTCCTCCTATTACAACCAGATCGTAAGTTGTTTGACTGGAATTGTTTTCCGATCTAGGGTGCTTTGGCAATTTCGGCTTTTGTCTTTTGGGTAACATATTGATCTAAAAACCAAATCAAAATTATGGTGATGATAATACTTCCTGAAACCACATAACCCAACGTATCATAATGTTCTAATTCACCAGTTGCAGTTTGCACAACAATAAGTCCTGCAACGTAGGCAGCAACTCCGCCTGAAATTTGTTGAATGGATGAGTTAATACTCATGAAGGCTCCGCGATCTGTAGAATCTGGAACAGCTGAAATAAGAGCCGATGTGGAAATCATACGCGAAGAAATACCAATAAACATGATTATATTTAGAATGATTACCATCCACAAAGGTGTGGGACCAAGGTTGGTATAAATTAATACGATAGCGATCATTATAACCGAGCCTACAAAGAACACCCGATACTTACCCCAACTGTCGCTAAGCTTACCTACCAGTGGACCCGTTAACATAGAGAACCCTCCTGTAACCATGTAAAGCAAGGGCAATTGAGCTAGTGTAAGCTTTAGATTGTTTACACCAAATGCAGTTCCAAAAGGCATCATCATAAATCCGCCTGTAGCAAGAAGCGTAGTGGCAACAAATGTTTTTAAGTAAATGCTATGCGAAATAGTTTTCCACAAGTGCATAAATGGATTTCGATCGGATTTTATTTTTAAGTGTGCATCGATGGGTTTCAAATAAATAATAATCATGATTGCGATAACTATACTTACCAACACGATCATAATAAACGGGGCATGCCAACCCCACAAGTTGGCAAAGTATAACCCAATGGGTAGCCCCAGTACCTGGCTCGAAGCAAAAGCCATCTGCACAAAGCCCATCACACGACCTCGTTGCTCTAACCGGAACAAATCGGTAATAATGGCAAACGAAATGGATCCTATTACTCCACCAAAAATTCCGGTCACGATTCGGGCAAGAAGAAGATAGTGGTAGTTAGTTGCAAGACCGCAGAACAAAGTGCCTCCAATAAATCCTATATAGAAAAAGAGTAGCAGCTTTTTCCGATCAAACTTATCGGCAAAACCAGCGGCAAGAAAACCTGAAATACCGGCACTGAATGCATACGCTGACACCACCATGCCAAACTGAGCCGTGGATATTTTTAAAGCCGGCATCAGGATGGCGCCCAACGGTGAAAGCACCATGAAGTCCAGGATCAACGTAAATTGTAAAATGGTGAGAATGGCTATGACAAAGATATCGTAGCGGGAAAAGCTAGCCTTTTGCATGAAAGGGATTGTCTTTAAAATTAAATCACGTCTATTTGTCCACGCAAAATATCCTCCAACGTATCGCGCCTACGAATGAGTTTTGCTTCTCCATCAATAATCAAAACTTCGGCTGGTCTAAAACGTGAGTTGTAGTTTGAAGCCATTGAGTATCCGTACGCACCAGCATTTTTTATAGCCAGCAAATCCCCTTCACGCACTTCATTTAGTTTACGATCAGAACCTAATGTATCGGTTTCGCAAATGTTCCCCACTACGGTATACACTTTTTGCGACCCTGTCGGATTTGAGATGTTTACAATTTCATGATAGGCATCATACATCATGGGGCGAATGAGTTGGTTCAACCCCGAGTTAACACCAACAAATGTTACCGAAGGGGTAGACTTAACCACATTAGTTCTTACCAATAAATTGCCGGCACCACTCACTAAAAATTTTCCGGGTTCAATCCACAATTCCAGTTTACGCCCGTAGCTCAGATAAAATTCTTTAAATGCTTTACCCAGTTTTAACCCAAGATCATACACGTTCGTTACCATGTCACCTTCTTTATAGGCAACTTTAAATCCGCCACCAAAATCAATAAACTTTAGGGAAGGGAAATCGCGCGCAATGCCAAACAGGATTTCGGCCATCTTCAAGAACACTTCTGTCTCTGTAATTTCTGAGCCTGTATGAATATGTAATCCGTTGATTACAATCTTATGTTTTGCCGCCAGCTCCATGATCTGCGGAAGCTGATATACGGAAATACCAAACTTTGAATTACTGTGGCCTGTTGAGATTTTATAATTACCGCCTGCCATAATGTGCGGATTGAGGCGAACACAACATGGATACGTGTCCCCATATTTCTTTCCAAACTTTTCAAGTACTGAAAGGTTATCCAGATTCATATTTAGCCCTAAATCAACTCCTTCAACAATCTCAGAAAAATCTACACAATTGGGAGTGTACATGATTTCGTGTGGAAGAAAACCAGCACCTAAAGCAAGGTGCGCTTCCTGGATCGACACTACATCTACGCCAGCTCCATTTTTCTTAAGTAGTTTTAAGATTGAAATATTTGTAAGCGCCTTAGCCGCATACTTAATGCGTACGTCAGTCTCCGAAAAAGCATTCTTAAGGCTCGTCAGTTGCTCGATAATTTTCTTTGCATCATACACGTACAAGGGGGTTCCAAACTCCTTGCAGACAGTAGTCAGGTCAAGACCTTGAATCGTATAAGCGCCATTTATAAGTTCCATAAAAAAATAAAAGGTCAAATATACAGTGGATCAAGTCACCTCTTAATAGTCTTATGACTTTAATTTATGTACGAAGCTCTGTAAAGGGCGAAGTAGTACCTGTAATACGAAGTCCGTTAAAGGCGAAGTATTATCTTCGCAGCATGAAGTTGTTTTATAGACAGTCGGGGCAAGGAGAGCCGCTTATTATTTTGCATGGGTTGTTCGGATCGTCCGATAACTGGTACACGTTGGCTAAAACATTTGCCGAACAGTTTACAGTATATTTGATCGACCAGCGTAACCATGGCCAATCGCCCCATAGCGAAGCGTTCGATTATAAACTTTTAGCAGAAGATCTGCTCGAGTTTATTAATGAGCACAATTTAAAGGCAGTAACTATTATTGGTCACTCGATGGGTGGCAAAACGGCTATGAACTTTGCGGTAAAATATCCGGAGAGAGTAAAAAAACTTATCGTAGTTGATATTGTGCCAAAGGCGTATCCGGTGCATCACGACAATATCCTTGAAGGTTTGTTAAGCTTAGACCTCCCGAATGTTTCTTCCCGAACTGAAGCGGATGAATTGCTAAGCAAGCATGTGACTGAATTGGATGAACGTCAGTTTTTGTTAAAGAACTTGTACCGCACTAGCGATGGTGGCTTTGGGTGGCGACCTAATTTAAAATCCATTGATAAACACATTGAAGAGATTGGAGAGGGAATGCAATTTGATGGACAGTATGACGGGCCAACACTCTTCATTGTTGGAGCCCGCTCAAAGTATTTCAAATCCGGAGATGAAAAACTGATTGAGAAAATATTTCCAGCTTTCACTTTAGTCACACTCGATAGCGGCCACTGGGTACAGGCCGAAAAACCAAAAGAGTTTGCGGAAACAGTCATTCCCTTTTTAGAAAAATAATGGTTACTAAGGGCAAGTTATTTCTTATCCCCAATGTGATTTCCGAATCAACAGAAGATGCTGTTATTCCAATTGGTGTAAAGACAGTTTTAAAAGATCTTTCTTATTTCCTTGCTGAAGATATCCGCACCGCCCGAAGATATTTGAGCAGCTTAAATATCTATCCTTCCATAGAAATATTGCAGTTTAAGGTGTTGAATAAAGACACATCCTCGCAAGAGTTATCTGAATTGATGTTGCCTATAACGGAAGGACATGATGTAGGAATCCTTTCAGAATCGGGTTGCCCCGGCATTGCCGATCCGGGAGCATTAGCTGTGGAGTATGCTCATCGACAAAACATTCGGGTCGTTCCTTTAGTGGGCCCCTCCTCCATTTTATTAGCCTTGATTGCTTCCGGTTTAAACGGTCAGCAGTTTGCATTTCATGGATATTTGCCCATTGATGCAAAAGAAGCCCATCAAAAAATTAAAGAACTTGAACATGAATCAAGGGCTAAAAATCAAACTCAGATTTTCATTGAAACTCCTTATCGTAATAATTCAGTCTATAATTATTTTTTAAAAAGTCTTCAAGCAAGCACTAGACTAACGGTTGCATTGGATTTAACTGGTAAAAACGAAACCGTGCTTAACAAGACAATAAATCAGTGGAAAAAAGCAAATGTCGATTGGCCCAAGAGTCCAGCCGTTTTCTTGTTTCTAGCATAGCTGTATTAATTCAAGTCGCTTAACGCTTGACATATAATCTTACTTATTATCTTTGCCCCCTTAAATTATTGAAAACAAACTTTAACTATGCCATATTTATTCACTTCCGAGTCGGTTTCTGAAGGTCACCCAGATAAAGTAGCCGATCAAATTTCAGATGCCCTCATCGACTACTTTTTAGCGTATGATGCTAATTCTAAAGTAGCCTGCGAAACGCTCGTAACTACTGGCCAGGTTGTGCTGGCGGGTGAAGTAAAATCTGAAGCCTATTTAGATGTACAAGAAATAGCCCGCGAAGTAATCCGTAAGATTGGTTATACCAAAAGCGAGTATATGTTCGAAGCCAATAGCTGTGGTATCTTTTCAGCTATCCACGAACAATCTGCTGACATCAATCAAGGTGTAGAACGCAAGAAGAAAGAAGAGCAGGGTGCCGGTGATCAGGGAATGATGTTTGGTTATGCAACCAACGAGACGGACAACTACATGCCATTGCCGCTGGACATTGCCCATTTGTTGCTTCGGGAATTATCCGTTATCCGTAAGGAAGGCAAAGTAATGACGTACTTGCGACCTGATGCAAAATCTCAGGTTACGATTGAATATTCCGATGACAACAAGCCACAGCGTATTGATGCTATTGTAATCTCTACCCAGCACGATGACTTTGCTAAGGATGCCATCATGTTGAAGAAGATTAAAGATGATGTAATCAATGTATTGGTTCCACGCATTAAGAAAAAGCTTCCTAAGCGTGTTCAAAAACTTTTCGGAAGTGATATCCAATATCATGTTAACCCAACTGGTAAGTTCGTAATTGGTGGTCCACATGGTGATACCGGATTAACAGGCCGTAAGATTATTGTTGATACCTATGGTGGCAAAGGGGCACACGGTGGTGGTGCATTCTCTGGTAAAGATCCTTCTAAAGTAGATCGTTCAGCTGCGTATGCTACTCGTCATATTGCAAAAAATTTAGTAGCTGCGGGTTTATGCGATGAAGTACTTGTACAAGTTGCTTACGCGATTGGTGTGGCGAAACCAGTTGGTTTATATGTAAACACATACGGCACTTCCAAGGTAAAATTGAACGATGGCGAGATAGCCAAAAAGATCGAGAAGATTTTTGACATGCGTCCTTACTTTATTGAAGAACGTTTCAAGTTGCGCACTCCTATCTATTCAGAAACTGCAGCTTATGGCCATATGGGACGTGAGCCTAAAGTTGTAGAGAAGATTTTCAATAAAGGAAAGAGAAACGAGAAGAAGGTGAAAGTTGAATTATTCCCATGGGAAAAACTCACTCACGTGGATGAAATCAAGAAAGCATTCAAACTAAACTAACTAAAAAAGGAGCTTAAAAGCTCCTTTTTTGTTTATGACAGACAACGGTTTTAAACCCTGCCATTTTTAATCTTTGTTTTGAACTTCTTTAACTGAGCACGCAATGCTTCTGTAGCCTGATCGGTTGCAGCTTCAAATGAGGAAGCATGTTCTTTTGCAAATAAATTTTGCCCTGGCACATTCAGTTTTATTTCTACTGTTTTATTTTCAGTTCCTTCGTTGTTTAATCTTAAAAAGACTTCGCCATCTACCATTCGATCGTAAAACGTTTCCAGTTTATCTACTTTCTTTTGAATGAAGTCGATTAATTTTTGGTCTGCATCAAAGTGAATGGATTGTACTTGCAGTTTCATAGAACATAAAATTTAAAAGTGGAACATAATTTAAAATAAGAGTAGAAATGGTTACATAGGCATTTATGCTTTAGGATGGGCTTGATCAAATACTTTTTTTAATTTTTCCATAGAGTTGTGTGTATAGACTTGCGTGGCCGCTAAGCTGCTATGGCCTAACAGGTCTTTTACTGCGTTTATCTCTGCGCCTTTGTTGAGAAGGTGAGTGGCGTAGGTGTGGCGCAACACATGAGGGCTTTTCTTTTCTACGGAAGTAAATAGCTTCATATACTTCTTCACAATTCGATTTACTAACATAGGATATAGAGGCTCACCACTTTCCGTCACCAATAAAAGTCCTGAATCTCTGTTAACAACTTCCCTGTTTCTAACAAGTAAGTAGCCCCTGATAATAGTAACGAGTGAAGCAGAAAACGGGATGACTCTTTCCTTATTTCTTTTTCCTAAAACACGAATGGTTCGGTCATTAAAGTTGACAAAACTTTCCTTTAGGGTAATCAATTCTGCCAGGCGGATTCCGGTTCCATAAAACAATTCAAGGATTAACTGATCGCGCTTGCCTTCATAGTCATCACGGAATTGAACCTGATCCAATAATTTTATGGTGTCCTGCTCATTTACAAAATGTGGAAGTTTCTTTTTTGTTTTCAGGATTCTGATTTTCACCATAGGATCGGTGCTAATAATTTCCTGGCGCATTAGAAACTTATAATATGATCTAAGGCAAGCAATCTTTCTATTGATGGAAATGGAATCAAGCTTAAGTTCTACAAGACTAACGATCCAGGATCGGATCAATCCATAATTGGCATCTTGGGATTGGGTTCCAGTAAATTCGAGTTCTAAGTATTTTTCAAATTGAAGAAGATCTGTTTTATATGATTGAACCGTTTTAGGGCTGTACCTTTTTTCGAACTGAATATATTTTAGGAATGTATCAACCATGTAACTACTCCAAACCCTGCCTGTGTTGATTACAAGATAAAAAAAAATCCTCCGTGAGGAAAGCCCACGGAGGATTGTTTATATAATCTTAACTAAATACTAGTAATTATCGGAAGCAAACTGCTTTTGCTTGTAGGCTGCACGAATCACTTCGCTTCTTCTTTTAATAGAAGGCTTTGTAAATGATGTTCTTTCGCGCAAAGCTCTCAAAACACCAGTCTTTTCAAATTTCTTTTTGAAGCGCTTAAGTGCTTTGTCTATTGATTCGTTCTCTTTAATGTTGATAATCAGCATGTTTTCACTTATTTGGGCTGCAAATATAGAATTCTTATCACCAAACACACAAATTTTATTTCAAAATAGTGCGTGAAATCACCAATTTCTGGATTTCTGAGGTTCCTTCGCCAATTGTACACAATTTAGCATCTCGATAATACTTCTCAGCGGGGAAGTCTTTTGTGTATCCATAACCTCCAAAAATCTGAACTCCTTCGTTAGCAACCTCAACGGCAACCTCTGAAGCATACAGTTTTGCCATGGCCGATTCGCGGTTTACGCTTTTCCCTTTGTTTTTAAGGTCGGCTGCCCGATAGGTTAAAAGAGATGCTGCTTCAATTTTAGTGGCCATGTCTGCCAATTTGAATGAAATCCCCTGAAAGGCCGAAATGGGTTGATTAAACTGATGACGTTCTTTTGAGTATTTCAAAGCAGCTTCAAACGCACCTGTGGCAATGCCCAAACTTAAGGCAGCAATAGAGATCCGACCTCCATCTAAAACTTTCAAGGATTGAACAAATCCTTCACCTTCTTTACCAATGATTTGATCCTTATGAACGCGGCAATCTGTAAAAATTAACTCAGCTGTTTCTGAGGCTCGCATCCCTAACTTGTTTTCCTTTTTACCAGCCGCGAATCCGGGCGTTCCTTTTTCAATAATGAAGGCAGTCATAGCATGTGAGTCACCCACTTTACCAGTTCGTGCAATCACAACAGCAACATTTCCAGACTTGCCATGCGTGATAAAATTCTTGGCTCCGTTCAATACATAATAGTCTCCGTCTTTAATGGCAACGGTTCTCATGTTACCTGCATCCGATCCTGTGTTCGGCTCTGTAAGTCCCCATGCTCCAATCCATTGCCCGGATGCGAGCTTTGGCAGGTAGTTTTGTTTCTGTTCTTCATTAGCAAACTGAAGGATGTGACCCGTACATAAAGAATTATGAGCTGCCATTGATAAGCCAATAGAACCATCGATCTTCGACATCTCAACCAGAGCAGTAACATATTCATGATAGCCAAAACCAGAGCCCCCATACTCTTCAGGAACTAACACTCCCATTAACCCAAGTTCACCCATCTTATGAAAAAGATCCACAGGAAATTCCTGACTCTCATCCCACTCCATCATGTGCGGCTTTATTTCTTTTTGTCCGAAATCACGTACCATTTGAGCAATCATTTTTTGATTCTCCGTCACATCAAAATTTAAAACCTCTGTTGTCATTTTTTAATTGTTTGTTTATTCCCGAATGATAGGGGATACAAAAGTAAGGTAAAATCGATCAATACCAAACGATCGTTAGTATGTGGATATTAATCCTGCATTGAATAGCTATTTTAGCTGATTTCTGGTTATAAAGGTTATTTTTGCCTTCCTTAAAAACCAAACAAAAACCTACATGAAAATAGCAGTCGTTGGAACCGGATACGTTGGCTTAGTAACCGGAACATGCTTTGCTGAAACTGGCAACACAGTAACCTGCATAGACATTGATAAAGAGAAAGTAAAAAAACTTAACTCTGGTAAGATTACCATTTATGAACCCGGTCTGGAGCTTCTTTTTGAAAGAAACATCAAGCAAGGGAGGCTTTTCTTTACAACCGATTTGGCCGAAGGAATCAAAGATGCAAAGGTGATATTCCTCGCCTTACCAACTCCCCCTGGTGAGGATGGCTCTGCAGACTTGAAATACATTTTGGGTGTTGCCAGCGAACTTGGCCCATTGCTTAAAGAATATACAGTAGTAATCGACAAAAGTACAGTACCTGTTGGCACTGCGGATAAAGTGAAAGCTAAAATTGCTGCCCATGCTAAAGCAGAATTTGACGTGGTTTCTAATCCAGAGTTTCTGAGAGAAGGAGTTGCAGTGGATGACTTTATGAAACCTGAACGAGTTGTTATAGGAACTAAATCTGATAAAGCGAGAAAAGTTATGGAAGCTCTTTATGCTCCCTTCGTACGCCAAGGCAATCCATTAGTTTTTATGGATGAGCGTTCTGCTGAATTGACCAAATATGCAGCCAATTCTTTCCTTGCAACAAAAATCTCTTTCATGAATGAGATAGCTAACCTATGCGAATTGGTAGGTGCGGATGTTGATGCAGTTCGAAAAGGAATTGGAACGGATAGCCGGATTGGAAAACGATTTTTATTTCCAGGTATTGGATATGGAGGAAGTTGCTTTCCTAAAGACGTTCAGGCATTAGCAAAATCTTCTTCCGATGTTAAGTATGGATTCAGGATTTTGGATGCGGTGATGGAAGTAAATGCCAATCAGAAAACAAAGTTGATTCCAAGAATAAAAGATTTTTATCGCGGAGATTTGAAAGGTAAAACCTTCGCCATGTGGGGTCTCTCATTCAAACCACATACGGATGATATTCGTGAAGCTCCAGCTCTCTATAACATTGAAGAACTCTTGAAGGCAGGAGCTATTGTAAAAGCACACGATCCTGAATCGATGGAAAACGTAAAGGGAATTTTAGGCGATAAAATTCAATATACGGATACGCCTTACGAAGCTGCAGAAGGCGCAGATGCAATTTTTATAGCTACCGAATGGCCCGAATTCAGAACCCCAGATTTTGAACGACTAACATCAGCTTTAAAAAGCAAAGTAATCTTTGATGGCCGCAATCTTTATGACCTGCCACAAATGAAAGAACTAGGATATACCTACTTTAGTATCGGACGCGAAACGATTTATGGCTAAGAAAAGAGTTTTAATTACTGGCGGTGCAGGCTTTTTGGGCTCCCACTTGTGTGATCGCTTTATAAAAGAAGGATATTCTGTTATCGCAATGGATAACCTGATTACAGGCGACTTGCGCAACTTAGAACATCTTTTCAAACTTCCCGATTTTGAGTTTTATCATCACGATGTATCGAAGTTCGTTCACGTGCCCGGAGAACTCCATTATATCTTACATTTTGCCTCCCCCGCAAGTCCGATCGACTACTTAAAAATTCCTATCCAAACATTAAAAGTTGGCTCATTGGGAACCCATAATTTATTAGGTCTCGCTAAAGCCAAGAACGCACGGATTATAATTGCATCTACCTCGGAAGTATACGGAGACCCAACGGTACATCCTCAAACAGAAGAGTATTACGGAAATGTAAATACAGTTGGTCCTCGTGGAGTTTATGATGAAGCTAAACGCTTTCAGGAAGCCATCACCATGGCCTATCATACTTTTCATGGATTGGAAACACGTATTGTCCGAATCTTCAATACCTACGGTCCGCGCATGCGACTAAACGATGGTCGCGTGTTGCCGGCATTTATTGGGCAAGCATTGCGAGGCGAGGATCTCACCATTTTTGGTGATGGATCACAAACCCGATCATTCTGTTATGTAGATGATTTGGTTGAAGGAATTTACAGATTGCTTTTGTCAGACTATGCACAGCCCGTTAACATTGGTAATCCAAGTGAAATAACTATCCGTGATTTTGCGGAGGAGATTGTAAAACTTACCGGCACCAAGCAGAAGGTTGTTTATTTGGATTTACCCAAAGACGATCCTAAACAACGTCAGCCAGATATCACCAAAGCAAGGGAAATATTAAAATGGGAACCTAAAGTTTCCAGGGAAGAGGGTCTTAAGATCACATACGAATACTTCAAATCGCTACCTAAAGAAGTTTTATACCAACGCGATCATAAAAACTTCGATACCTATAATCGATAGTTACTCGATTTGCTCGAAACTAAAAATCACCTATATTTGCAGCACTTCTTAGTAAAAAGATCAAAAGAGGGGACCTAAAAGTCCCCTCTTTGTTTGTAGGAACTTGATGGAAATCGCACAAAAAATAAAAGAATTAGCAGAATCTCATCTTTTAGATGGGTCGCATTTTATTGTAGATGTGGTGATCAGCAAGCATAAACCTTACAAGGTTTCAGTTTTTTTAGATGGAGATAAGGGAGTAACAATAGACGATTGTTCGAACCTAAGCCGGGCGTTATCAGAAGACCTGGATAATGTGGATTTGATCAAAGATAATTTTACCCTCGAAGTTGGAACTCCGGGGTTAGATCAGCCCCTAAAACTAAAGCGACAGTTTGTAAAAAACTCTGGTCGTTCTATTCGAGTGCTGCGTACTGACAAGAGTTCCCATCAAGGACGAATGACAGAGGTAACGGAGGCTGGAATTGTGATGGAAGCTGAGAGTAAAGAAAAAGGAAAGAAGAAAATTGAAATAAATAGAATTGAAATACCTTTTATCGAAATAGAAAAAGCAATTGTAATGGTTTCTTTTAAATAGTAGCAAAACAATGGATACTTCAACATTAATTGAATCGTTTGCAGATTTTGCAAAACAAAAAAACATCGATCGCCCTACGATGATCCGTATTCTGGAAGACGTGTTCCGGAATATGATTCGTAAAAAGTACGTGGAAGATGACAACTTTGACATTATCGTAAATGCCGACAAGGGTGACCTTGAAATCTGGCGTTTCCGTGAAATTGTAGACGACAATTCAGAAGATATTTGGGATCATGATAAAATCAGTTTGTCTGAAGCTCAAAAAATTGAACCTGACTTTGAAGTGGGTGAAGAAGTAGCTGAAGAAATCCATTTGGAAGACTTTGGTCGCAGGGCAGTAACAACTGCACGCCAAACGTTGATGCAGCGGGTAAAAGATTTAGAAAAAGATATTCTTTATCAGAAGTACAAAGATTTGGGTGATGAGATTATCACCGGAGAAGTTTATCAGGTGTTAAGCCGCGAAGTATTACTGATTGATGCGGAAGGAAACGAAATTTCTATTCCACGTAGCGAGCAAATTCAAAAAGATCGTTACCGCAAAGGTGAAAACGTACGTGCTGTTGTACATAAGGTGGATATGGTTAACGGAAGTCCGAAAATCATTTTATCACGCACGTCTCCTGTATTTATTGAGCGGTTGTTCGAGCAGGAAGTACCAGAAGTATATGATGGCTTAATCACCATCAAAAAAGTTGTTCGTGAGCCCGGTGAGCGTGCTAAAGTCGCTGTAGAATCATACGATGATCGTATTGATCCGGTAGGTGCTTGTGTAGGTATGAAGGGTTCTCGCATTCATGCGATCGTGCGTGAGTTGCAGAATGAAAATATTGATGTAATCAATTACACAGAAAATCTTGAACTATACATTCAGCGCGCGTTAAGTCCTGCAAAGATTGTGAGTATTAAGATCGATAAGGAAAATAGCCGTGTAGCGGTTTACTTAAAGCCTGATCAGGTTTCTTTAGCCATAGGAAAAGGTGGTCTTAACATTAAGCTTGCCAGCCGGTTAGTCGGTATGGAGATTGATGTGTTTAGAGAAACTGATGGTGTTCAAGAAGAAGATGTTGATTTAGATGAATTTGGTGATGAAATAGAAAGCTGGGTAATCGATGAACTAAAACGCATCGGATTAGATTCGGCAAAGAGCGTTTTGAACTTGAATAAAGAAGAATTGGTGCGTAGAACTGATCTCGAAGAAGAGACCGTTGAAGGCGTGCTAACGGTTTTGAAAAGAGAGTTTGAATAAGGTTTAACAGTAATAAAACAGGGTAAAACAATATAAATAGCGATATTTGAGCATGGCAGAAGAAAAGACGATACGGCTTGGGCAAGCATCTCGCAAACTTAATGTGGGTCATAATACGATTTTGGATTTTTTGACCAGCAAGGGGTTTGATGTTGAGAATAATCCTAATGCGAAGCTTACAGCCGAACAATTTGCCATGCTTTCAAAAGAGTATGCTTCTTCTGCTTCGGATAAAGCGGAGGCTTCAGGGCTTACCATTGGCGTAAAACACATCGAGAATGTACCTGTTAAGGCTGCAGAACTTGAAATTCAAAGAAAGAAGAAGGAAGAAGAAGAGAGCATCTTGATCAAAAATCTTGGCTCGAAGGATATTGTTACCCATAAAGAAGAAGTTAAGCCTGAGAAAGTTGAGGCCGAAAAACCAAAACTGGATGGAATTAAGGTTTTAGGTAAAATAGAGCTTGAAAAGAAAGAGAAGAAGCCTAAGAAAGAAGAGAAAGCAAAAGAAGTTGTAGAGGAGCCTGTTGTTGAAAAACCGGTTGAAGCAAAGAAAGAAAAAGAAGTTGTTCCTGAACCCGTAGTTGAAAAACCGGTTGAGCAAGAACTGATTAAAGCCCGAGCAGGAAAGTTGCAAGGCTTGAAAGTGGTTGATCGAATTGAGTTACCGGCTGAAAAGAAAAAGGAACAGCCAGTTGCCTCTTCTGATCTTAACAAAACGGCCGGACAGAAAAGACCTCGCAAAAGACTTCCTAATCAACGGCCGGGAGCAACAGGGGGTGGATCACCACAACAAAGAGGTACAGGCACTGGTGCACAATCCAGACCATTCGTTCCAAGACAGCAAAAGGCAGAACCTACTGATAAAGAAATTCAAGATCAAATTCGCGCAACTCTTGCCAAGCTAAGTGGCAACACAAAAAAGACATCAGGGGCTAAATACAGAAAGGAAAAACGTCAGGCTATATCCGATGCGGAAGAAGAACGGTTATTGCAAGAACAAGAGTCTTCAAAAGTATTAAAGGTATCTGAGTTCATTTCGGCCAACGATCTTGCCTCTATGATGAACGTATCGGTGAATGAAATCATCGCTACCTGCATGGGGTTAGGCATGTTCGTATCCATCAATCAACGACTGGATGCAGAAGCTATTACCGTTATTACGGATGAGTTTGGATATGATGTTCAGTTCATTTCTTCTACCGAAGAGGAAGAAGAAGCAGAACAGGAAGAGGATGCAGAAGAAGATTTGAAAGATCGCGCTCCTATCGTAACCATTATGGGTCACGTGGATCATGGTAAAACTTCCTTGCTGGATTATATCCGGAATACAAAAGTTACAGCCTCAGAAGCCGGTGGAATCACGCAACATATTGGTGCGTATGATGTAACTACCAAGAGTGGAAACAAAGTAGCATTTTTGGATACTCCAGGTCACGAAGCCTTTACTGCGATGCGTGCACGCGGTGCCAAGCTTACGGACATCGCCATTATTGTGGTAGCTGCTGATGATGATGTAATGCCTCAAACTAAAGAAGCTATCAATCATGCTCAAGTTGCTGGTGTACCGATCATTATTGCAATCAATAAAATTGATAAACCGGGTGCTAATCCCGATAAGGTAAAAGAGTCATTATCTAAAATAAATATTCTTGTTGAAGATTGGGGTGGTAAATATCAGTGTCAACCCATCTCAGCAAAAACTGGTCAAGGCATTGACGATCTTTTAGAGAAAGTTTTGCTTGAAGCTGAATTGTTAACACTCAAAGCAAATCCTGATAAGGCTGCTGTTGGTTCAATCATTGAAGCTTCGCTTGATAAAGGACGTGGTTATGTAACCACCTTGATGGTACAAGCCGGAACGTTGAATGTAGGTGACATCATGGTTGCCGGTTCAAATTACGGTCGTGTAAAAGCGATGTTTGATGATACGGGAAGTCGTGTACAAAAAGCAGGGCCATCCACACCGGTGCAAGTACTTGGGTTAGATGGAGCGCCACAAGCAGGTGAAAAATTCCAGGTGATGGAAAGTGACCGCGAAGCACGTGACCTTGCTACAAGAAGAAGTCAGATTTTACGCGAACAAAGTATTCGCACCAAAAAGCATATTACACTTGATGAAATTGGAAGACGCCTTGCCATCGGTTCATTCAAGCAATTGAATGTGATTGTGAAAGGTGATGTGGATGGTTCTGTTGAAGCTCTTTCAGATTCATTGTTGAAACTATCTACTGAAAAAGTAGCGGTAAGTATTATTCATAAAGGAGTTGGACAAATTTCTGAATCAGATGTGTTGTTGGCTTCGGCTTCCGATGCTATCATTCTTGGCTTCCAGGTACGACCTTCACCATCGTCCAGAAAATTGGCTGAGAACGAAGAGATCGAAATCAGACTTTACTCAATCATTTACGATGCCATCGATGAGATTAAGGCTGCCATGGAAGGTATGCTTGAGAAGGAGATGGAAGAAGTGATTGTGGGTAATGCCGAAATTCGCGAAGTGTTTAAGATCTCTAAAGTGGGAACGGTTGCTGGTTCGATGGTAACCGATGGCTACATTAAACGCAACAACCCGATTCGTTTGATACGCGATGGTATTGTGGTGTACTCTGGTGAGATGACTGCATTGAAGCGTTTCAAAGATGATGTTTCAGAAGTACGTTCGGGTTTTGATTGCGGTATCAGCATCAAGAACTTTAACGATATGGAAGTAGGCGATGTAATTGAAAGCTACGAAAAGCGTGAGGTGAAGAAAACTGAATCGAAGCGATAAAATTTTTTCAGCACTGAATAAAAAGCCCCGCGAAACGCGGGGCTTTTATTTTTTGTCCATAACATGTTCCTCCAGCACCCATGTCCTCCGCATCTGAGTCGATAAATAAGATTCTTTTAAACTAAATAGTGTCGTTCTTTCTTTTATTAAATAATGGTGTAGGTAGTTATTTTTAGTTAACAGGTTTTTGTCCAACTCCAATTATCAATTCACAGGGCCCAGCAAAACCATTTTCATTTTCAAATTTTGAAAGTTCTTCTTCTATTTCGTTCCATGCAGCCGACTTCTCATTCTCAGACAAACCTCCTAACATTTGATGTAAAGCAGCAAAGGATTCATATTCAAATCGGACACAATCTTTAGCACTGGGCATCACCACGGGCGCATTAACCACTTTCGACTTGACATTCACAAAACCAGCTTTCCTGAACGCCTCATCCAACACACCCTCGCCACCCAGGCTGAATGGTCCCGGTTGCCCTGCCAGTGGAGGAGGAAGTTGCGCTCTCCTTCTGATTATGGAAACAGGGATGGAGAAGAATTTATTTTTATCCACCGTAGAGTAAACTATAGCGGCAACATATCCACCTGGTTTCAAAACCCGAAGCATTTCTTTAAGCGCTTTTTGTTGGTCAGGAAAAAAGATTAAGCCAACTCTTGAAATAACGGTATCAAATGAGTCGTCAGCAACGGTAAGGTTTTCTCCATCCATTTCCTTAGTGTCGATATTCTTTATTCCTTTCGCTGATGCAAGTTCCAATGCGAACTCGAGAATTTTTGGAGCGATGTCGGTAACTAACACATATCCCTTTGGGCCAACTTTCTCTGCCGCAGTTATTGACTGTTCTCCAGCTCCTGCTGCCACATCTAATATTCGATAGCCTTCTTTCACCTGCGCCATGTCAAGCATCAGATCTGTTGCTGGTCCAAGCCAGGTTTTTAATGTTGGATGCCAACGGTGCCAAGCTGCAGCGGCTGTTTGCCATTGTTGTTTCGTTGTTTCCTTGTATTGGACGGGATTAAATACATTGCTCATGATTGTTATAGTCGTTGAAAATTTAAATACATCCGGACGTGCATAATGACCGGCCACATCGAACATTCTTTTTGCTTCAAAAATGGCATTGGGTTGAAGGTCGGCATATAAAATAGTTTCTTGATTTTCAATTGGCCCAACCATTACATTGCCCAAGGGACAAATGATACAACTTTTGCCGCCATTTATCCATTCGCGATCTTTCGGATAAAGTTGTCTGAAATCCAATTCCTCAGGAATGTCATCTACCCGCAATGGGCCGCATGCACTGATCACAAAGGTTCCGCCTTCTCTTGCAATGTGTCGCATGCTGTCATGCCAATTCTGACTTTTGTCCCATGTTGGAGCGACTAATATTTCTACACCTTTTTCATACAATGCGGTTCTTGCCAGCGGCATATAGTTTTCCCAACAAATGAGCCCACCAATTTTACCAATGGAAGTGTTATAGGTAGTTAACGTTGATCCATCTCCCTGGGCCCATACCAGGCGCTCCCCTCCAGTGGGCATTATTTTCCGGTGCTTACCTATAATTTCCCCGTGGTCGTTAATAAATAGAATACTATTAAACAGGCTGGCACCACTCCTTTCGCTGTTCAGTTCGTGAATGCCAATAGTTACATGTATACTGGCTTTTTTAGCAGCCTGACATAATTTTATTGTGCTCTCATCACCCACCGAAACAGCATTCTCAACGAGTTTGATATACAGAGAATTTAAGTGTTTGCTTTTGCTGTTCGGTATAAGCCACACCCAGTCCGGATATCCGGAAATAAATACTTCGGGAAAGACAATCAGCTTGGCACCTTCCTTGGATGCTTCAGCAATAGCCTTGCAGGCCTTTTCCACGGTTGCTGTCTTACTGAGATAAACCGGGGTAAGTTGCGCAACGGCTACTTTTGTGACATCGATCATGGGTCTGTGTTTTAATTATAATTCAATATTAGATTGAATCAGAATCAAAACATTTCACTTTTGATTCAAAGACTGAAACAAATAGTTCAATTGAGGAATTGATGCTATTTAAAGCGTTTCTTGAATTCCATTGGCAAGACTCGAAATCTGGATTTAAATGACCTCGTAAAATAAGTCGGGCTATTAAATCCAGCACCATAAGCCACTTGAGAAACTGAAAACTCGCCCTTGATCAGTTCACGTACTGCATGCCGGAGCCTCATTTCCTGAATTAGTTGGTTTGGTGAGATATCTGTAAGTGATTTCAATTTTCTATATAACTGAGATTTGCTTATCCCCATTACTGAGTAAACCGTATCCGTTTTGAAGTCTTTTTGGTTCCACTCCTTTTTTATAATAGTGAAAAGGGCTTCGAGAAAATGAAAGGCTTCATCACTTAGAATCTTGAATGACCCCAACTCAGGTTCAGGATGTCTGGGGTCCCTTTTTGCAAGTTCAATGGTGTCATTAGCAATATAGATTTCATTGGTATTTCCCACCATACAGAGTTGATTCAATCTCTTCTTGGTATTTTCAAAAAGGTCATTGCCAACCTCGTCTACTGGTCTTCCTGTTAAAAGAGCCAGTCTGTATTCACAAGTATCATTATAATTTGCGAGTATATTTTTGAGCTCATTTGTACATCTCAATGCATCTGAAGCGAGCACAAAAGTTGCCATGAGATCACCGGGAAATGGAATAACTGTACCGCAAGAAGATCTAATACAAGCGATTAATTTAGGTGTGATATGGCTTGCAACCCCTGAAAGGTCTAAAAGCTGGATGGCCATTACTGTACGATAGCCGGTATCTATCTCACCGGAAACGGTTTGGGCGAGATCATTAACATCCTTTGTTCCTTCACCCAAAAACAAATGGAACTCATCGTCATTAACTTCTATAATGTTACATGCCGTTTGCCCGTGTGACTGCTCGTGAACGGCATGACAAGATTCCTTATTGGGTCCCTCCATGAGGCAGAAGAGTGTTTTTGCTGAAACGTTAACCCAATATTTTACTTGCTTCACGCCAAAGCGGTCTTGTACAGAAAGATCTTCCATATGTGCCTTAATCACATCTTCGGCAGAAAAAGTATCCGAATTGATGGTATGTATGTCCATGAATAAGGGCATATTGTTGTTTATGTTGAAGGACTGTCCTGATTGGAATGGCTCACAGGATCCAAGTATATTTATTGGATATACTTTCTATATACCAATATCCCTGTTTCTCGTCTAAAAACCAATTTGATAGAACTTGTTGAGTACCAAATAAACAATTATGAATTGAGGGAATTCACCCGCAGCAATGAAAGTGGTAACTATAAGTGCAAACTAAACAGTTACAACCATGGCAACAGTAGAATTCCCTCAAATCATTGAACGAGGCGCTGACCTCGATGTTCACAAAGATACAGTAGTAGCCACAATCCGTGGCACTGGAATAATTGAAGAAACACGGACTTTTGGAACGTTCACCTGTTATTTGGAGTGCTTAATCCGCTGGCTCAAAGCGTTTGGGGTTACCCACGTAGCTATGGAGAGCACAGGTGTTTACTGGAAACCCGTTTACTATGTTTTAGAGGATCACCTTGATATTATATTGGTCAATGCACGCCATATCAAGAATGTTCCTGGTCATAAAACGGATAAAAAAGATTCAGAGTGGATAGCACAGTTGCTCCTGAGTGGCCTACTAAAGCGCAGCTTTGTTCCCACTGCCCAGACTCGCCAGCTACGGATACTTTACCGTCATCGTAAAAAACTCATTAACCAACGCAGCCGAGAGAAGAACAGGCTTCAGAATATCCTTGAAGATGCCAACCTTAAACTTGGCAGTGTAGTGAGTGACGTATTCTCTAAAACAGGCCAAGCGATAATAACGCACTTAATCAAAGGGGTTACCGATCCGGTACAATTATCAAACCTGGCCAAGGTTCACTTGTGCGCAAAAAACCTGAGCTCCAAAAAGCATTACAGGGTCGTTTTAGTGATCATCATCGTTTTATGGCTGAACTAATAATGGATACCATCGCCTCTATCAATGCATTAATTTATCGCCTAGAGATTATCGAAGTGTTCGGTATCCATGGAAAATGATATCCATTTACTTCAAACTATACCCGTATACCCGGTGTTTCTCATCAATCAGCTATTGGAATAGTTTCTGAAATTGGAACAGAATACTCACTTTGCTTTTAAATACCAAAAACTATCGATAAGGCGTGGCAGAAAGAAAGCTGCCATGGCAATTGGTCATGATATCCTGGTAGCATCGTATCATATTCTTCGAGACAAAGTCCCTTACCGAGAACCCAAACTCAAACAGGAGATACTTCTGGAACGAAGAAGAGCTGAAATGCAGCGCCTTGAAAAAAGGATGGAGAAACTAAAGACATTAGCGTCCAACATTTAAAAAAGGTCGTCTTTTTTTTGGTGGATTATACCCCGTGAAATAAACTGATAACAGACGCTAAGCACCCGCAACTGTCGCCATAGAGCACGTAGAAAAAATTTTTCTCTTTGATACTTAGCGCAGCATCAGATGGATCGGTGTGTTCAGACTTTCAGAAAAAAAAGCCTGATCGAAATTTGACCAAGCTTTTTTATTTTTGATAAAATCAATTCAGAATTTTACTTCCGGTGCTTTCTCTGCTCCTGCATCTGCTTTAAAATATCCTTTCTCTTTCCAGCCACCAACGCTAGCCACCAATGCCCTTGGAAAGCCTACTATGCTCGTATTAAAATCAAGTACCTCATCATTGAAACGCTTGCGCGAAACGTTGATTCGGTTTTCAGTTCCTTCCAGTTGAGCCTGAAGATCAAGAAAATTTTGGTTTGCTTTTAAGTCAGGATAATTTTCTGCCACCGCCAACAATCTTCCTAATGAAGAACTTAGTCCACTTTGCGCTTGTTGAAAAGCTGCCATATTTTCAGGCGTAAGATTTGAAGCATCAATTTTAACTTGCGTTGCACTGGCGCGGGCTTCAATCACTTTTGTAAGTGTTTCCTGTTCGAAGTTCGCATACCCCTTTACCGTGCTTACAAGATTAGGTATTAGATCTGACCTGCGCTGATAATCCGATTCCACATTTCCCCAGGCACTTTTCACTTTTTGATCTTTGGCTGCCATGCCATTGTACATTCCAATAAACCAAAAAGCAAGTATGCCTAAAAGACCTACCCACCAGAATTTCTTTACTATTTCCATAACTGTTTTTTAAAATTTTCGCTAAGGTAAAGGCTATTTGGCGTTAAGTCAAAAGTTTGCCAAAAAGCCGAAAATCAAATCAATTCTACCTGAAAATAATGTTAGTGAACTTAGGTAATGCTTAGCTTACCAAACTCTTCTCCATCAAAAACTCAGCTATCTGCACTGCGTTGGTAGCGGCTCCTTTTCTCAGATTATCCGACACCACCCACATGTTTAGTGTGTTGGGTTGAGACTCATCTCTGCGCAAGCGACCAACAAAAACCTCATCGCGGCCATGCGAGTTGATGGGCATCGGGTACACATTATTCTTAACGTCATCCTGAACGATTACTCCCGGAGTTGTCTCCAACATGGCACGAACCTCTGCTAAATCATAATCAGTATGGAACTCAACATTCACAGCCTCGGAGTGACCTCCTATCGTTGGGATGCGAACCGTTGTTGAGGTAACGCCAATCGTTTGATCGTTTAATATCTTACGGGTTTCATTCACCATCTTCATTTCCTCCTTGGTATAGCCGTTATCCAAAAATGAATCGATGTGCGGCAACGCATTCATATCAATCTTATGAGGATACACTTTTATGCCATCCTTAATTCCCTGACGCTCCTCCATCATTTGCTGCACGGCATCTTTTCCTGTACCCGTTACTGATTGATACGTAGAAACAACAATGCGTTTGATTTTATATTTTTTATGAAGAGGTGCTAATGCCATCACCATTTGTATGGTAGAGCAATTTGGATTAGCGATAATCAAATCTTCATTGCCTAACTCATGACCATTAATTTCAGGGACAACTAACTTCTTGGCTGGATCCATTCTCCATGCTGAAGAATTATCAATTACCGTTGTGCCCACGGCAGCAAACTTAGGAGCCCATTCAAGAGAAGTGCCACCACCAGCTGAAAAGATAGCAACGTCCGGAGCAAGCGCTACGGCTGCTTCCATGCCAATGATTGTATATTCCTTACCCTTAAACTTTATGATTTGCCCTACCGATTTGGCAGAGGCTACTAAATACAATTCGTCAAATGCTACCTGGCGCTCTTCCAGCACCTTCAATACTTCCTGACCCACTAAACCAGTGGCTCCTACTACTGCTAGTTTCATTTTTACTGTTTAATTTAAGAGTTGCAAAAATAGTACATTTGGTAGCACGCGATGAAAAAAACATTCATCATACTCCCAATTATTTTTTCTCTATCCGGGTATTCACAAGTTGCTGATAACTTTTCGGATGGCGACCTAACGAACAGTCCTACGTGGACACCAGACCTGGCAGCTAATTGGGTTGTTGTAAACAATCAGTTGCGATCTAACTCTTCGGTGGCAAGTTCTTCCTTCTACATCACCACTCCTTCTGCGAAAGCGACTAACGGCCAGTGGGAGTTTTGGGTTAATCTGCAATTCAATACCAGCAGCACAAATTATGTAGACGTTTATTTAACGTCTGAGCAATCCAACTTATCAAGTGCCACCAACAATGGATACTTTGTGCGCATTGGCGGAACTCCGGATGAAATCAGTTTATATAAAATGACAGCTGGTGTTGCCACTATTTTAATCAATGGCACAGACGGAATCACCAATAGTTCAAATTCAACGTTGCGCATTAAAGCAATTCGGGATGTGAATAACCTCTGGACGCTTGAGCGTGATGCTGTTGGCGGAACCAATTATGTGCTGGAAGGAAATGCTATGGACAATACATTCACGACAAGTAATTTCTTTGGAATTAGAATTCAACAATCGACCGCAAGTTTTTTTAATCGCCATTTCTTTGATGATATCTATGCAGGTGAGATTATTTTAGATTCAGAGCCACCCTTGCTGCAACAACTTCAGGTGCTATCAAGCACTCAGCTATCAATTCTCTTTAGTGAAAAGGTAAGTTCCTCCACAGCGCAAGATGTTAGTCATTACACAGCTTCAAACGGTTTGGGCAATCCGGCAACGGCCGTGATACAAGTAGATGAAAAGACGGTTATCTTAACTTACTCTCAATCTTTCTCAAGCGGCATAACCAATCAGCTTACCATAAGTGGTGTTGCCGATCTAGTTGGGAATAGTGTTACATCGATCGTACAAACGTTTCTCTTTTTTCAACCGCAGCCTGTTAGCGGCAAAGACATCATTATTACGGAAATCTTTGCAGACCCGAGCCCGATAGTTGGATTGCCGGAGGCAGAGTTTATTGAATTGTATAATCGGAGCAGTAATGCTATTGACTTAGCCGGATGGAAATTTTCTGATGAAAGTTCTATTGCTGTATTCCCCACAAAGATTGTGTTGCCGGGTGAATACTGGATTGTGTGTGCCAATGCAAGCACAGCCCTTTTTACACCGTTCGGAAAAACAGTTGGTGTTCCAAATTTTCCAACACTTAATAACAGCAGTGATGTGCTTACCCTTCGAACTTCGGCAAACCAAACCATTGACTCTGTTAGTTATGCATTGAGTTGGTACAAAGACGTTGATAAACAAGAAGGCGGTTGGACGCTGGAGTTAATTGATCCTGATAATCCGTGCGGAGAAGAAAACAATTGGATAGTTTCGGAAGATACCAAAGGCGGAACTCCTGGCAAAGTGAATTCTGTAAATGCAAACAAACCTGATCTTACCGGTCCACGCTTGATTTCAATTGCTGCTGCTCAGTCAACCGAGTTGCTGTTAACCTTTGATGAAAAACTGGAAAAACCCTTAACAGGAGTGCTCTTTGAATTAACCCCTGCCGTTACTATTGTGCAAGCTCAATTTACTTCGTCTTCCTTACGGGAAATAAAACTCATCCTCTCGCAGCCACTCGCTCCTAAACAACTCTATGCAATCGAAATTAAAAACTTACGGGATTGTGCTGGCAATTTTATTCAGCCTGAGTTTAGCAAGTATAGTTTTGCATTACCTGAAGCTGCAACCATTGGGGACGTACTGCTCAATGAAATTTTATTTAATCCGCGGCCCGGTGGTGTTGATTTTGTTGAGATCGTTAATGTTTCGGATAAGTTTATCAATTTAAAGAACTGGGCTCTTGCTAATCGTCCTGACGAAGTACTACTTAATAATCGCATCATTACTTCACAAGATTTCATTCTCTCGCCTGGTTCATTTTTAGTTTGCACTTCAGACGGAATCATTCTTAAAAATCAATATCCAGCCTCTGTTGAAAAAAAATTTCTGAACACAACCATTCCATCCATGAATGATGATGCAGGTTCCATTGCTCTTGTTTCCCCGGACGGGACTTTGATGGATTACTTTGTTTATGAAGATGACTATCACACGCCTTTACTAAAAGATAAAGAAGGAGTTTCGTTAGAACGGATTTCTTTGGCAGAAGCCAACATCTCAACTAACTGGAAGTCGGCCAATGCATCTGTTGGATTTGCAACTCCTGGTTATCCCAACTCTAACACGCGACCCGAAAATTTTATAGATGAAAATTCTGTTCAAGTCGTGCCTGAAATATTTTCACCCAATGTGCCTGATCAGGATTTTGCTCAAATCAATTATAAGTTCGATCGCAGCGGGTTACTTGCGCAAATAAAAATAGTTGACCTGCAAGGAAGGGTAATTAAAGAACTGGCCAATAATGAAACGCTGGCGTTAGATGGTTTCTATCGCTGGGATGGCGATCGCACCGAGGGTGATAAGGCTCGTAGGGGCTATTATTTTGTTTGGTTTGAAGTGCTTGATCTGGATGGAACAGTAAAGACATATCGTAAAAGAGTAGTTATTGGTCAATAGAATGAGAGTGCTGGGCAACTTATAATCTCAGCCATGCTACCCGGGCTTGTTAGATGACTTCCGAAAACTTCACCTCTTTTAATTAATGCTAATACATTTTTTGTTTCAGCCCTTTGCCCGTATTTTTGCCCATCTTTTTCAAAACCTTAAAAAAGGACAGTTTTATGGCAAAATCAAAGAAAAAACCAGCCAAGCCAGCTAAAAAAGCATCCGCTAAAGCGAAACCTGCTAAGAAGGCCAAATCAGCCCCAAAGGCTAAAAAAGCAGCCCCTAAAAAGGTAAAAAAGGTAGTTAAGAAGGCTGCCCCTAAAAAGGTAGTGGCCAAAAAAGTAGCCAAAAAGGCCGAACCTAAAAAAGCCGTTAAAAAGGAAGTTGTTAAGCCTGTACTGAAAAGGGCAGAGGCTCCTGCGCCAGCTCCTAAAAAAGAGCATAAGCCCATTGCCCCCCCTATCAAGCTTTCCCCTTCACAACTAAATATATTCCCGATCATCAATAAAAGACCTATTGCTCATAAGCCGGCAAAAGCTGCTTCAGAAAGTGATAAGACACGCTATAGCGATGAGGAACTAAAGTGGTTCGAAAATCTGATCATAGGTAAACTTGACAAAGCGAAAGAAGAATTCCTGATTTTAAAGGATACACTCAACCGCAACAACGATGCGGGTACGGATGCAACATCGGGTGGAAACACAAAAGTGTTGGAAGACGGTGCTGAAACTGCCGAGAAAGAAAACTTAAGTCAATTAGCGGCACGCCAGCAAAAGTTCATTACCAATTTGGAGAATGCATTGGTACGAATTAAGAATGGTACCTATGGAATTTGTTCCGTTACCGGGAAGTTAATTCCGAAAGAGCGTTTGATTGCAGTACCTCACACTACGCAGTCAATTGAAGCCAAAATGATGAAACAAGACTAACCTCAACCTCACCCCCTTCCCCTCTCCGGAGGAGAGGGGTGACATTCTTATTAATCATATCATAGAACTAACAAGCCTCCTCTGCCAAAAAATAAAGTGGTAGAACTTTACAAACAGACAAAATGGATTTCTTACAAAACCACATCGAAGCATTAATTTTTTGTTCGCCAACACCAGCAAAGGTGGCCGACATAAAAGCGTGCTTATCAGAAATGTTTAATGCCGATGTGCCGGAGGAAGATATTCAGGATGCATTGAAGCGCACAGAAGAAAAATTTCAGGGCGATGAGTTTTCGTTTCAATTAAACAAAGCAGGTGGTGGATATCAGTTTTTAACCAAGCCTGCCTACCAAACCAGCATTGGTATTATGCTAAAGCAGCAATCGAAAAAGCGTTTGTCTACTTCGGCAATGGAAACACTTTCGATTATTGCCTACAAACAACCTATTTCTAAAACAGAAGTAGAAAACATTCGCGGGGTAAACTGCGATTATGCGGTTCAAAAATTATTGGATAAAGGACTTATTGAAATCCTTGGCAAAGCCGATACCATTGGTCGCCCGTTGCTTTATGGAACCAGTCCAAAATTTATGGAGTATTTTGGTATAAATGACATCAATGAATTGCCAACTCCAAAAGATTTTACCAGCGAGGTAAATACGATTGGAGAAACTCCCGAAAACCAATAATAATAATAGACTGTCTACAAATTGCTGTAGGCAGCAAAAAGAACCTTCTTCCCGATAGGATCGGGGATTTCGATTAAATTAACCTCATCAATAAATTAATAACGACCTTTGCATTAGCTGATCGTCTTTATAAACGATCGGCTGATTAAACTAACAATTATGGCACGTCCCAAAAAATCATCCACCGGAAAGACTTCCTTTGGTAAGCGATCAGAAGCAGAAAAATCATTTCATCATAAAAAGAAAGACAAAACGGAAGGCCGGTATGACGATAAGCGCCCGCGCTCTTCGCGAAGCTCTGATACCCGAAGTGGTAGCTCAAGTTCGCCCTTTAGCAAAAGAGGCAAACCTGCTTTCGGCAGAAAAGAAGAAGGTTCAGATGCTCCGAAATTCTCAAAACGATTCGACCGCAAAGAAGAAGGTGGTTCATCGTTTGGGAAAAGACCTTTTCAACGAAGAGATTCCGATTCAACGAAACCTCCATTCAGAAAAAGAGAGACAGGCTCATTTGGAAAAGATGGCGATCGTCCAAATCGATTTGCTAAAAAACCGTTTGAACGCAGAGATAGAAACGAAGGTGACGAAAAACCATCGTTCAGAAAGAGAGAAGCCGGTTCTTTCAGCAAAGATGGTGAGCGACCAAACAGGTTTGAGAAGAAGCCATTCGAACGAAGAGACAGAAATGAGAGTGGTGAAAAGCCACCATATAAAAAAAGAGAAGCCGGTTCTTTCAGCAAAGACAGCGAGAGACCCAATCGGTTTGAGAAAAAACCGTTTGAACGCAGAGATAGAAACGAAGGTGACGAAAAGCCTCCGTTCAAAAAAAGAGAGGCTGGTTCTTTCAGCAAAGACGGAAATGAAAAACCATTTCGTAAAAGCAGTGCAGGTCTTCCATTCGAGCGAAAGCCATTTAATAAACTACGCGATATAAAATCTACTAAACGCGCACAAGCCGAAAAACCTAAGTCAGATTCAGATTTAATCCGCCTAAATAAGTTTATGGCAAACAGCGGTGTGGGCAGTCGCAGGGAAGCTGATGAAATGATTAAACTAGGCCTTGTAACAGTGAATGGCGAAACCATTACTGAGATGGGGCACAAAGTAAAAATTACGGATGAGGTTCGCTACGAAGGAAAAAAACTGAAAGCTGAAAAGCCAGTTTATATTCTTCTGAATAAACCAAAGGGCTTTATTACCACAACCGATGATCCGCAAGAGCGCAATACAGTGATGAACTTAGTTGCCAATGCTGGTAAAGAGCGAATTTATCCTGTAGGTAGGTTAGATAGAAACACAACCGGATTGTTGTTGTTAACCAATGATGGTGACCTTGCCGATAAGCTTACTCACCCATCGTACAATGTAAAGAAGATTTACAAAGTAGAGTTGGATAAGCCCCTTACTAAAAACGATTTCATCAAAATAAAAGATGGCGTTTACCTGGAAGAAGGTCGCGCCATGGTGGATGATCTGGCTATTATTGGCGATGACAACAAAGTAGTTGGGATCGAATTGCACATTGGCTGGAACCGGATTGTGCGCAGAATTTTTGAATCTCTGGATTATCAGGTTGAAAAACTAGATCGGGTGGTATATGCCGGATTAGATAAAAAAGATCTTGGCCGTGGACAGTGGCGTTTCTTAAAACCTGAGGAAGTTGTAACGCTAAAGCATTTTAAATAAATAGTCCAGTTTTCCTTACTTTTATAGTATGGAAAACTTTACAGACTTAATTGTAATTGATAAGGAAATCCGCTTCGGCAAACCGTGTTTGAAGGGGACAAGAATTACAGTTTCTGACGTCCTTCAATGGTTTGCCTCAGGAATGTCAGAAAAGGATATTTTAAATGATTACCCTTATTTAACGGAGAGCCTTATTAGAGCGGCACTTTCCTACGCAGCCCACAAACAAGAAATTACAAAGATTATTGCGGCCTGATGAAACTCTTGCTGGATGCCAATCTTTCGTGGCGCTTGACAAAACCTTTGGAAAAGGTTTCTCCGTAAATCACATTTTGGATTACTTTAAGCACAATGAGAAGGATTCAATTATCTGGAGTTTTGCCAAAAAAGAACAATATACAATTGTAACCAATGATGAGGATTTCATCGACATATTATCTGCTTATGGTTGGCCACCCAAAGTAATATTATTAAAAACAGGAAATCAGTCGAATGATTTTTTGTTGAATCTGTTGATAAGCAAAAAAATTGAGATAAACTCCTTTGCGAATAATAATAACCTCGGATTGCTCGTAATAGGATAAAAATTAATCATTCTTCAAATTCTCAACCGGATTGATAAATGTGGCTCGAATAGTTTGTGAACCGATGGTAAGAACGCCAAATACCAGCAGCACAAGAACGCCAACCGAAACAATCGCCACATCGAACGAAGTATGATAAGCAATCAGCTGCAACCAGGCATTATTAGCGAAGTAGGCCAATGGGACAGCAATCACGATGGATAGTACTAGCAATTTCACAAACCCTTTCGAAAGTAGTGCAATCAGGGAAGCATTGCTTGATCCCAAAATTTTACGAATTGAAATTTCTTTCAACCGGGTTTCCGTTGTATAAGTAGCCATCCCTAAAAGGCCAAGGCACGAAATAAGAATAGCAAGCGAAGCGATAACGGTTAGTACCGATACTATGTCTCCAAAAAGTATCTCGTAAAAACTTTTCACTTCAGATTCTACTGACTCATAATCGATTTTAAGATCGGGGTTAACCTGTGCCCATCCCTTTTCAATATTAGCTGCCGCCTGATCGTAGGTACCCACATAAGAAACCTGCAACAGGTTGAATCGGGTTGGATCATATCGCAATGCCATCGGGCTTATCTCACGCAATAGATCGCGGTGATTATAATCTGCTACCACTCCAATGATAGTTCTTGTAGTAGAGTCGTTCTCTTGAATTAATTCCTGCCCTATAGCATCTGCTTCCGATCCAAAGTTCAACTTCTTAACTGCTTGTTGGTTGATTACGATATAATCCTGATTTACTTCTTTGCTTTCTGCTGAATAAAATCTACCAGCTAGTAATTTCACATTCATGTTAGTGAGATAGTCTTCATCCACCAAAAAATATCCCACGTTTATCCATTCAGGGTCATCCAACACTCGCTTGTAACCATTGCCATAAGAAGTACCTGCTGCCGGAACATGCGATGAAGCTGCTACACTGGTAATATTATTGTATTTACTTAGTTCTGTTTTGAGATTCTGCGCAGAAGTATTATTGAGTCGGATCAGAATATTCTTTTCCATATTAAAACCATGATCTTGGCTGAGGAAAAGATTTAGTTGATTGTATAATACCAACGTGGAGAGAATAAAAAACAGCGATAATGTAAACTGTGAAACCAGTAGCACTTTGCGCAACCCCATTCGTGAAAACAATTTCATAGTAGCCAGGCTCTTTAACACTTTAACAGGTTGAAATCCGGAAAGCACAACTGCCGGAAAAAACCCGGCTAAGATCCCCACCACGGTTGCAAACATTAAAAAAACAGCCAACACCAATCCATTTGTTTCGAGGTCCCATCTGAAAATACGAGCAAAGTTTAATTGTAGTATCAAAGGTTTCACCATCAGTAAAAGCACCATTGCAAAAACTAGAGCAACCAAGGCTACAACAATCGATTCGCTTAAAAACTGGATAAAGATTTGCCAACGCGCGGCACCTGTTACTTTGCGAATACCGATTTCGCGAGCACGTGTTAACGACCGTGCAATAGAAAGATTAGTAAAGTTGAAACAGGAAGTAAGTAAAATCACCAAAGCGAGTCCACCCAAAAAGTAAATGAAAAACCAGGGCAACACCGGTCCTACAGGATTGTTGGTAAGTGGGCCCGGAGTAATGGCCATGAGCGGTTGAAGGCCAAACCTCATTTTATACACTCCCGGATTATTAATGCTTCCAATATGCTGTTCATAAATTTTGTCCAGGTTGGCTTGTACGCTTTCGCGCGATTGACCAACTGCTGGTAAAATGTACGTCCAGCCATTCCAATAATTTGTCCATTCCGTAAGTACATTTTTGTCAGGCAAACTTTTTACAGTAGCCATACTGGCTAACGCTTCAAACACGATGTGCGATTTTTTTTCTGTATCCTTTAAAATCCCAGTAATTGTATACGTACCGCTTTCTCCCATTTTAATTGTTTGCCCAATAGGATTATCTTCTTTAAAAAGTTTGTTGGCAGCCTTGCGGGTAAGCACTACCGAGTATGGCTCCTTCAAAGCCGTTGTAGCATCTCCATATTGAAACTCATACTCAAAAAAATCAAACACTTCAGCATCGGCAAAAAAACCAGCCAATGGTATGTTTACATCTTGATTTTCAAATTCAAGCCATCCATTGCCGAACCCGCGCATAATGCGCACAACCTTTTCAGTTCCTGTATAACTTTCCAATAATTCTTGTCGCAGTGTCATGCACGAAGCTGCATTTACCTGCTTATCTGTAACAACACCCTGCTGATCTACTTCCTGTGTAGTGATTCGATAGATACGATCACGTTTTGTATTATGCCGGTCGTAGTTCAATTGATCGGCCACCAACATGATAATGCCCATACAAATAGACATAGCGATAGCTAGTCCAAATATATTTATTGCTGAAAAGAATTTGTGGCGTACTAAACTACGCACGGCTGTCTTAATGTAGTTTCTGAACATAATGAATGATCGTTGATGATTTCAAAAGCAGGCGTTGATTTCAAAAACCAGGCCTGACTTATTTTCCTTCTTTCTTTAAAAATTAGTAGCTGTACAATTTTGGTTTGATTAAAAGTGAACAGGCTAGTTCAGATTCGTACAATTATTTACCGACTTCTTTTTTGATAACGAAATAGTAAATAAGAAATCCAAGCGAAACTGAAACAGCAAATAATCCATAAGGAAGAGGAGAGTCTGGTGCCACTGGAATATATTCCATGATTATTAACGCAAGCCCTGCAAAGAATACGGTCAATCCCCATTTGAGAGAACCAAACTTGTTATCCGTAGTGTGTTGCTTAAAAATGGCCTGCGTTTCATCATTCACAAAGCCTTTATCAATCATCTTCTTTTTTAGAATATAGTCAGTCATTACTTTCGTAAAGAAGTAAATGGAGCCTCCCAAGCCACTAAAAATCGCAAGGGGCATTAAGACATCTTTCAGGTTCTCGTTCATAATTTGTAGCGTTTATTGTTTCTCCTGCGTAAGACACACCCTCGGTTTCTAATGTTGCAGAAAGTTTAAAATAAAAGATACGCGATCCTTGATACTGGATAAATTGAAAGATAATTTCTGCCAGATTAGAATCCAGTATCTGGCGACCAGTATCCAATATTTAACCATCTTCCTGCAACATCCGTTGAAAAGTGCGTGTCTAACACTAAAATGATCGATGACCGTACTCTTGTCTCACAAATATTAAGTGGAGATAAGCAGGCCTTTCGGGTGCTTATTAAGCAACACGAAAGACTTGTGGGTCATATGGTTGCAAGGCTTATTGATAGGCATGAAGATAGAGAGGAATTATGCCAGGATGTTTTTTTGAAAGTGTATGAAAAGTTGGGGGAGTTTACGTTTCAATCGAAGTTGAGCACCTGGGTTGCTACCATTGCCTATCGGCATGGAATCAATCATCTGCGGAAGCGTAAAATTGCAATTAGTGAGTTGCCCGAAGACGAAAGCACATTAGAGCGATTTATTGCAATTGATGATGCTTCTGAAACATTGGCTGACCAGCAAATAGATACTATAGTTTCGCAACTCATTGAAAAATTGCCCCCTCAATACAAAGCGATACTCACGTTGTATCATGTGCAGAAGATGACGTATCCTGAGATTGTAGAAATAACCGGATTGCCGGAAGGAACGGTGAAAAACTATTTGTTCCGGGCGCGACAATTATTGAAAGACAAAGTAAAAAAGTACCTTGGTAAAGAAGTGGAATTATGAAGGCTGAAGAAGAATTGCAAAACAGGATAGAGCAAGGGTTAACTAACGATGCTAACATCGACAGTGAAGCTTATCAGCATGTTTTTAAGTCTTTAAAAAAAGAACCTGAGTTTCATGTGTCGATTTCATTTGCTGATCGGGTTGTTTCCATGCTTGATAAAAAAGAGGAGAGGCGCGACTACTGGTGGATGGCTGCCGGAATATTTCTTTCGGTGATTGCCTTGATTGTTACGTTTGCTCTGGTTAAAGTTGAATTGACAGCAGGAGTATTCGCCTTTTTATCAGGGTATCAGGGGTTAATCGTTTTTGGTGTTGCCTTTATTCTTTTATTACATTGGGTTGATAAGAAAATAATCAAAAAGCAACTGGGTATAAACACTCATTAAAAATTCCACATCAAACCATTGTGCACAGAGTATACCAATTTACGAATTGGTATTATTGGTTTGTCCTCATATTGCAGTGCGCACGAAGAAGTAAATGAAATCTTATTGGTCATCTTTACTTTAAACTCAAAGTCCGAGCTAACTCGGTTTCTAAAAACATCATCCTGATTATCGTAACCTCCCTGGTAATAAAATGTAAGCATAATGCTTGCAAAGTCAGTGAGTTGCAGCGTAGCGCCTACGTAATCTGAAGTTTTAAGAATTTGTTTTGTGATTTTGGAATTGTCGGTGGAGATATTTTTCCAGTGCTCCAGTTCATTCATAATACCAATACCCGCATGCGCACTTATCTTTTTAGATTCCTTCAATCTCAGTCGAACCCCACCCCCATATAAAAATCGAAAAGGCATACTTCGCCCGTCATCATATTGTACTTGCGTATATGTTTCATAACTCAGCGGTTTCATTCTTAGAAAATTTATTCTAAAATGAGAATACCCATTGCTGGTTAGCGGCCCTCCAGTAGACTTAAAATACTGAACTGAATTGATGGATATGTAAGCGTGTTTTTGACTCAGGTACACGATGTCGGATGTTCCCTTCAGGCCTACAAAGGTTATTTCTCTTTCTGAAGTGGCGCTTCTGTTATGGATATCAAAATTCAATCCTACATTCCCAATAAGCACGCGGGAAGAATCCAATAAAAGGCTACCCTTATCCACTTTAAGAATTTGAGCACTACTCAATAAATTAATGTTCATTGCAAACAGTAGAAAAATCTTCCCCTTCATCTTGAAATAAAATTTTTTGGATACAATCGTTATTTAATCCTAAAAATGGGTTTTCATAGTTAGGAGAACAAATTTTAATTGCAATAAAGAGAGGTTTGTCTTTTGTGTCTTACTCCGCTCATTAGACCCTCCTTTTCTTGTTTTCACCATCCATAAAAAATCAATAACCTTTTCTGCTTTGTTAAAGTAACTAGATCTGTTTATTCAAAATTAACTATGAAAAAATTCTATCCCCCACTTTGTGCGATGCTCTTATTATGGAGTATCCAAACCCATGCCCAGGAACCTAAGAAGGAAGTAAAAGCTGACACTGTAAAGAAAGAAAAGGAGAAAAAGAAAAGAGACTTGCCTCTTGAAGTTGGAAGACGTGTTCCCATTAAAACCGATGAAGGAACCTGGATGTCACTCGATGTGAGTCCTGATGGCAAAACAATTGCCTTCGATTTTCTAGGCGACATTTTTACCATGCCGATTACGGGTGGCAAACCCGTTCAATTTACCAGTGGTATGGCGTTCGACTCAAATCCAAAATTTAGTCCGGATGGAACAAAGCTGTTGTTCATCTCAGACCGAAGTGGTGGTGAAAATATCTGGTGGTTTTCGCTGGACAAAAAAGATTCCACGCAAGTGACTAAAGCAAACGTTGATCACTATCAATCAGCTGAATGGACACCTGATGGAAATTACATTATTGGGTCACGCGGAACACGCAATCTGAAACTTTGGATGTTCCATAAAGATGGCGGCTCTGGTGCGCAATTGATTGATAAACCCGATCCATTAAAAACTGTTGAGCCTGCATTTGGTCCTGATGGAAGGTACATTTGGTTCTCTCAACGTAACAATGCCTGGAACTACAATGCACAACTTCCACAATACCAATTAGCTATTTATGATCGCGAAACCGGTGAGATTGAAAGAGAAACTGCCCGATACGGATCCGCATTTACGCCTACTTTATCGCCTGATGGAAAATGGTTAGTGTTTGGTTCACGTCATAATGATCAAACCGGATTAATCATTCGTGATTTAAAAACCGGTGACGAAAAGTGGTTGGCTTATCCTGTTCAGCGCGATGAACAAGAATCCATCGCACCGCTTGGTGTGTTGCCTGCTATGTCCTTTACTCCCGATAGCAAAAATGTAATCGCTTCGTATGGTGGAAAGTTTTATAGCATTCCGGTTTCAGGTGGCAGTGCGGTAAACATTCCATTTCAAATGGAAACCGAATTGCAACTCGGGCCTTTGGTAGAATTTAAATATCCAATCAAAGACGATAAAGATATAATTGCTACACAAATCCGAGATGGTGTAGTGTCGCCCGATGGGAAACAGGTTGCTTTTACCGTATTGAATCGATTGTATGTGATGGATTTGCCTTCCGGCACACCGAAAAGGATTACGAGTAACAATTTTACAGAAGCACAACCAACGTGGAGCCCGGATGGAACACAACTTGCATGGGTAACCTGGGAAGGAACTGAAGGAAATATTTATAAAATCAATTTTAAGTTAAAGGGAGCAAAACCTGTAAAGCTCACTTCAACTCCGGCACTTTACGCGGAACCTGCGTGGTCGTTTCAAGGAAACAAAATTGTATTCATGAGAGGCACGGCAAATAATTTTAAAGAATCAGATGGTCCAAATTCTTTTGCCAGTCAGGAAGAGATTGCCTGGATATCGGGTGATGGCGGTGCAATTACTGTGATCGACAAATCAAGAAGAAGAAGCTCTCCACACTTTACAAAAAAAGGAGATCGTATTTATTTGTATAGCGGACAGAAAGGATTGGTATCTATTCGATGGGATGGCACTGATGAAAAGGAACATTTGAAAGTGACGGGCATTATGACCTACGGCTCGATTGCAGATGAAAACCATTGTATGTTGGTTGAGTCTGCTACTGAACCACAGCGCACACCTTCTAATGCCAGTGTAATTTACATGGCACCCGAAGGCGATCAAGCCTTGGTTAAAATTAACAATGATGTGTACGTGGTTACCGTTCCTTTAACTGGCGGTGACGTTCCAAAAATTTCTGTGGCTGATGCCGACAAAGCCCAGTTTCCGGCACGCAAGCTTACCAAACTAGGGGGTGAGTTTCCGGTGTGGAGTCGCGATGCAAAAAATGTTTACTACTCTTTAGGCAATGCATTCTTCACCTATAATCTTACCGAAGCAAAGGCGAAAGAAGAAGAATTGAAAAAGAAGAAAGCGGCCGAAGCAAAAGCAAAGGAAGAAGGGAAAAAAGAGGATGAGAAAAAAGGTGTTGATAAAGACAAAGCAGCGGATACCCTGCCTGCCGACAAGGCAGGAAAAGACGAGAAGAAGGATGAGAGTTATAAACCCAACGAGATCCGCATTAAGGTAACTGTGCAAAAAGACATTCCTGTTGCAAAAATCCTGTTGCAAAATGCGCGCATCATTACTATGAAAGGTGATGAAGTGATTGAACGAGGTGATGTGCTGATTGAAAATGCGCGCATTAAACAAGTAGGTGCTGCAGGTTCTATTGCTGTTGATGGTTCCGTGCAGAAAATGGATTTGAATGGCAAAACTATAATGCCTGGCTTTGTTGATACACACGCGCACGTATGGCCTGCCTGGGGAATTCACAAAACGCAAGTGTGGGTATATGCTGCCAACTTAGCCTATGGCGTTACCACCACACGCGATCCGCAAACAGCAACTACCGATGTGCTTACCTACAGCGATATGGTTGAAACCGGTGAAATCATTGGCCCGCGTATTTATTCAACGGGCCCGGGTGTGGGCTATTGGGCATATAATTTGAAAGATGCAGACCAAGCGAAAGACATTTTGAAACAGTACTCTGAATATTACAATACGAAGACTATCAAAATGTACCTTACGGGAAATCGTCAACATCGGCAGTGGATAATCCAAGCTGCGAAAGAACAGCAATTGATGCCTACAACCGAAGGCGGTTTGGATTTTAAACTCAACATGACCAATCTCATTGACGGATATCCCGGTCATGAACATGCATTCCCTATTTATCCATTGTATAAAGATTTCACAACGGCAGTTGCTGCTTCTAAAATGACCTATACACCTACCTTGTTGGTAGCCTACGGTGGTCCTTGGGCTGAGAATTTTTACTACGCTACTGAAAATGTAAATGGCGATCCTAAACTAAATCACTTTACACCCAAATCAGAACTCGATCAGAAGTCGCGCAGAAGACCGGGATGGTTTATGAAAGAAGAACATGTATTTGAAGATCATGCCCGTTTTGTAAATGATCTGGTAAAAGCAGGTGGCAATGCAGGTGTTGGTTCACATGGACAACTTCAAGGCTTGGGCTATCATTGGGAATTGTGGAGTGTGGCTTCGGGTGGCATGAGCAATCACAATGCGTTGAAAGTAGCAACCATTCTGGGAGCAAAAGCAATTGGGTTGGATGGCGATCTTGGAAGTGTTGAGGCTGGTAAATTAGCCGACTTAATTATTCTGGATCAAAATCCATTAACCAATATCCGAAATACAAACACAGTTAATAAAGTGATGAAGAACGGACGATTATATGATGGAAATACACTGGACGAAGTTTATCCCACCATTAAAAAGGCTCCATCATTTGGAACAATACAAGTAAGCCCACAAGCCGGATTACCTGGTATTAAGTAATCAAGCATACTTTTAAATAGTCTAAGTTTTAGTGTCCTGCATCATAAAGATGTAGGACACTTTTATTTTGAAGTAAAGTAAACTCAATTACCGATCACCCCGCCTTGTTCTCATTCCTGTAATTTTAAGCATGAATGTGCGGTTTTGCGTAATTTGGCAACTTGTGAAACGGTTAGCATCCATTGTTTTTCTAGCTATCCTCCTGCTTAATCTGATAGGGGCTTACGTGTATTTCGGTGTACGGATGTTGCAGATTCGTAAAGAGATGCGCGCTGAACTAAGGGAAAAGGATGATAGTGAACTTGAAAAAATTGTTCTTACGGATAGGGAATACAAGAAAGCCCTGGTTGAGGACAATGAGATGGAACTCAATGGCAAGATGTATGACATTGCCCGAACACAAATTCAAGGTGACATGATAGTCGTTTATTGTCTTCATGATGAGAATGAAGACAATTTGCTAGTCTTATTAGATAGCATTCTTATTAATTCTTCAAATGACAAAAAACCTGTTCCTTCCTCATTGCTTGGTTTTGTAAATCTGATTTCTCTTCCTGTTCTGTTCGGTAACACCACCGCTGAAATCTCAAAAGAAAATCATCAAACAGCTTATCTGTTTTCACAGAGCAGTATGTCAAAATTAATTCTTGCCCCACCACCAAAGGAATAGTTTTTTCTTATCACCCTTCATTTTGAGGGAAATCTTCTTTCATTCTTTTTAATAGTTAAATGGGATGTGCTTGCTCTTTAACAAGCGCATTTTCACTTGTTTAATCCTAAGGATGTAAAAGAGACTTTATATCTCTTATTAATTCATTACTAAACTGATGAAAAAATTATATACTTTTTTTTCTATACTATTAACGTGCTTCTCCTTGTTTGCCCAACAAGCTGATACCACTAAGGCATCCTATCTGGATGAAGTGGTGGTTTCAGCGAATAAAATTGCGGAACCAAGGAGGTTGGTAGCCCAGCAAATTCAGATAATAAATTCGGCTACTATCAAAAATCTCAATGCTCAAACTTCTGCAGATCTTATTCAAAACTCAGGGCAGGTTGCCATGCAGCGTAGCCAGCAAGGAGGAGGAAGCCCGATCATTCGAGGCTTTGAGGCAAGTCGTGTGCTTTTGGTGGTAGATGGTGTTCGTATGAACAATGCTATCTATCGTGCTGGTCACTTACAAAACATCATCACCATGGATAACAATGTGTTGGATCGGGCTGAAATTTTATTTGGCCCTTCCTCCACCGTATATGGTAGTGATGCATTGGGGGGTGTCGTTCATTTCTTTACCCGCAATCCCGAACTTGCCACTGAGGGTGGAGTACGTGTATCAGGAAATACCTTTGTTAGATTTGGCAGTGCCAACGATGAAAAAACAGGACACATTGATTTTAATATTGGCGGAAAGCGATTCGCGTCTTTATCGTCCCTTACTATTAGTGATTTTGGAGATTTGCGCATGGGTGAAAAAACAAACAAATCGCTTGGTGAGGAATACTGGGTGCGTCATCAATATGCCGAACGTGCTCCTGATAATTCGGAGGATATTCTTGTGCAAAACAACGATCCGTATGTTCAAAAATTCAGTGGCTACAAACAATATGATCTGCTTCAGAAATTTCTGTTCAAACAGAATAATCGCATTCAACATTTAATATATTTTCAATATTCAACCACTAGTAACATTCCTCGCTACGATCGCTTGACGGATGCCCAAGGCACCGGACTTCGTTCAGCTCAATGGTATTACGGCCCGCAAGAGCGAATGTTTATCTCCTATCAATTGAAGGTTACTGACTTAGGTAAATTAGCGGATGCCCTCAGTGTTACCGTTAGCTATCAGAACATTGAAGAGAGTCGTCACGACAGAAGATTTAATAATAATAATCTGAATCATCGTAGCGAGAAAATTAATGTGGGTGGATTGACAATCGATCTACAGAAAAAAATTAAAGCCAATCAGCTTCGCTATGGTTTTGATGGACAGTTTAATAGTTTAACTTCCACGGCTTATCGCGAAAATATTTCATCAGGCGCAATTTCTCCTGTTGATACACGCTATCCCGATGGCGATAATACATTAAACTACTGGGCTTTATATGCAACACATACCTTACCCATAAATAGTAAATGGACCTTAACCGATGGCATTCGTGTTGGAGGGAGTTCATTAAATTCAACTTTTGTTGACAAAACGTTTTTCCCATTTCCGTATGATAATATAAAGCAGAACAATACCTATGCAAGTGGTAATCTAGGCATCATCTATTCACCCTCAAGCTGGAAGTTTTCTTTTATGACCAGCACAGGATATCGTGTTCCAAACATTGATGATTTGGCTAAAGTTTTTGAATCGGTTCAAGGATCGGCTGCTACTACCGGAATTTTAGTAGTTCCCAACCCTGATTTAGCTCCCGAAAAAACAATTAATGGAGACTTAAGTATTTCAAAATTCTTTGGTGATAAGGCAAGATTGGAAGGAGTGTTATTTGCTACCAATTTCTTTGATGCCATCGCCACCCGATCATCTGCGCTTAACGGCCAATCAACGGTTAACTATAATGGTTTCCCTGCTGATGTTGTGAGTAGTCAAAACGTAGGTGAAGCCTATATTTATGGATATAGTGTAAGTGGTAATTTTGAGCTTATCAATCATTTATTGTTAGCTGTTTCCTACAATTACACCCATGGTCGGGTAAAAAATGAGGGTGCTCCGGAAACTCCACTAGATCATATTCCTCCTACCTTTGGTAGAATTGGTGTAAATTATACAAAAGCCAAATTCTTTGCAGAGTTATTTTCCAATTTCAATGGTTGGAAAAGATTGAAAAATTATAGCAGCAGCGGTGAGGATAACTTGCAGTATGCAACCCCTGAAGGGATGCCATCCTGGTACACCATCAATGCGCGCGCTTCTTATACACTCAATAAACTTTTTACAGTTCAAGCGGGAGTTGATAACATCGTTGATTTACAATACCGTCAGTTTGCATCTGGAATTAATTCGCCCGGCCGCAATATTTTTGGAACACTGCGAGTAAGATTCTAACATAATTTTCTTGTCCTGTGCTAAGCACAGGACAACTTTACTTTATTAAAAATATGGGGCTACAAAATTTGGTTCATCGACTTCGTCAGTTCAGGGTCATTCATAAATGGATTGGCGTTAGCATCTTCTTATTTATGATTGTAACCGCCTCTACAGGTGTGTTATTAGGTTGGAAGAAGAATGTAGAGCTTCTTCAGCCAGCCACACTAAAAGGATCAACGCTTGCTCTGGATAAATGGGTAAGTTTTGATCGAATAGCTCACGCGGCTATGCACGGAATTGATTCTGTTACTTCAAGGAAAATTGAAATTGATCGCATGGATGTGCGGCTCGACAAAGGAATTATCAAAGTAACATTTAAAGAGGGTTACTGGGAAGCACAAATAGATGGTGGCACAGGTAATATCTTATCTGTTGCCCAGCGCCATGCCGATTGGATTGAACATATTCACGATGGATCAATCCTAAGCGAACCTTTTAAAATAGTTTACACCAACTATCTTGGATGGGGATTGTTGTTTTTATCCATCACAGGATTTTGGCTTTGGTATGGACCAAAATTAATTCGAAAAGCTAAGAATGCTTAATCTGCTTTACCTTGATATTTAGATTGAAGGGTTTCAAAGATGGTGACGTTCATCAAAATCAACATCATACCATAAATTGTATCTTCAACAGGAATCGTTCCTAATCTGATTCCAAGATTTTCTGCATCATTATACCACACTACAGGACTTTCAATACCCGTGCCTGTTAATATTCCATTAACCAGTACGAATGGAATGAGAATGAACAGATAGGACAAATAAAATTTCCCTAAAAATTTAGGCTTCACAACAAAATGAAGATAAGTAAGAAATAAAGAACATAACAAAAATGTGACAGCCGTATACCACCTGTCCAGATTACTAAAGGCGAAGACGGAAAGAATTACAACAAGCAAGCTCGTTATTACATGTGTAAAAGATTTGAAGTAATCTCTTTTTGAAAAGAATCCTACCGCTTCGTAGGTAAACACGCAGGCATACGGAATACACACAAAGAAAAGAATCTCTTCTATCGGTAATTCAAAAAAATAAACTCCTAAAATATAATCGGGGTTGAAGCCCCAAACTCCCAAGAGGGTAAACCACTCATCCCAGATTAAAAAGAATGAGGCCGGAATTAATATAGCCGGCCAAAGATATTTCCATTTTCTAGAAAAGTTGGCTTTTGGATGAAAGCTAAACAGCAATGGGAGTGAGATAGCACTCAGGTCGATAAGAAGATATAGATATTTTGAATTCAAAATAAACTATTGAGTTTCCTGTCGCTGCTTTCGGAATTTCAGTTCCTTAGGTTGATATTTTTTTGGTGCGTATAAAAAACCAAACGCTTCACACTTCTCCTTGGTATGCTTGCTGTGATGGATGTAATGCGCATTGATCATCCTTTCTAAGTATTTGGTTTTCTTACCCAAGCGCCACTTTATGCGTTGATGAACAAGAAAATCGTGAAACACAATGTAGAACACCCCATAACATAAGATACCAAGGCCAACCGCTAATAAATATGGGTTATAAGAAACGATACTCGCATAGTAAAAAAGCGCAATAGATGGCAAACTGAACACAACGGCAAACCAATCATTCTTTTCAAGCGCGTGGTTGTGAACTGAATGATGAGACTTATGCCATACCCACAAAAATCCATGCATTATATATTTGTGTGTAAACCAGGCAACGAATTCCCAAAAGAGAAACGTGCCAATTACAATGAGGGCACAGATAACAATAGTACTCCACTCCATCACATCTTTGTTAATCTCTCGACTTTCCCGTTTGCAAAATACGTTTCAAGAACCTTATATCGGTGATCAAAAATAGCATTTACCTGATGGCCAACAAAAAGCCAATGAGCCAGTTGACCAATAAGACCGAATGGAATAGCATAATTTACTTCATCAATCATTTCTACTCCTGCATCTGTGGCGCGAAAATGATGTTGGTGATGCCAGAGTGCATAAGGACCAAATCGCTGTTCGTCTACGAAATAATTTCGGTTAAGCACATGCGTGATTTCTGTAACCCAACTGACCTGATACATTCCTAAAATCTTTATTTTATAAATTATAATCTGGCCAGGGTACGTTTGATCTCCCCCGGAGATGTATTGGATATGAAAACCCATGTCATTGGGTGTAATCTTACTTAAGTTTTTAGGACTGGAGAAAAAATTCCAGGCTTCTTCTAAACTGATGGGTAAAACTTGTTTTCGTTGTAGATTGTAAATTTTCACATCAATATAACACAGTCGAAAACAGTTTGTTTTGATGTCGCTTAATTATTACCACTAAGCTTTATTCATAGAATATTTTTCAGCCAGGATAGTTTTAAACCAATGAGTGTATTGGTCAGGATTTTCTTCAATCTGATTCAAGAGATATTGTGGATCAACAAACTTCCAGTCTTCCACCTCCGCTTTATTTATTTTAGGCATTCCATCAAACGTTGCAACAAACACATGATCAAGTTCATGTTCAATGAGTTGATTTGAGAAAGTAACTTCGTAAATAAACTTGTATGAGAAAGTAGGTGCTAATTCAATTCCCAACTCTTCCTGTACTCTCCTGCTAACGGCTTCCTCCGTTTTTTCGCCTGGCATTGGATGACTGCAACATGCATTAGACCAAAGTCCACCACTATGATATTTAGATTTTGCCCGCTTTTGAATTAGAATTTCGCCTTTCGAATTTTCTATCATGACGGAAAAAGCTCGGTGCAACACACCTTTCCGATGAGCCTCCAATTTCTCCATGGTACCAATCTGCTGGTCTTGTTCATTAACCAATATTACTTCATCCATGATTAAATAAGATTGAGTTGATACTTCACATATGAGAAAAACAAAATTGAAAATTTCTGACGGTTTCTAATTCTGATTCGCTCCTTCATTACAAACTCGGAGGGTATGTTTTTTATTTTTTTAAATAACGCCTGGTAATAAAGATAGGCAATATAAACTCCAAACTTTGCTCCCTTTGGAAGTTGCTTTATACCCAAATATCCTTCGTGGAAATCAGCTGCAATTTGGGTTTCAATCTCCTGCTTGCATGTGTCATCAAATCGATTTAAATCAATCCCTGGGAAATATGATCTCCCCATGGTTATGTAATCCGCATTTAAGTCGCGTAAGAAATTAATTTTTTGAAATGCCGACCCTAGCTTCATGGCCATGGGTTTTAATTTTTGATACATCCCTTGATCTCCCTTACAAAATACTTTTAAACACATAAGTCCCACTACTTCAGCCGAACCTAAGATATATTCCTCAAAAGAATGTTTGTCATATTTTTTTGTGTCAAGATCCATTTCCATGCTATGAAGAAACTGATGGATAAGATCATGATCAATTGCGTACTTATTGACGGTGCTTTGAAAACTATTCAAAATTGGGTTCAAACTAATTTTCTCCTCAATGGCCTGATAAGTATCTGCTTTAAATCTTTCCAGCAACACTTTCTTATCGAACTTATGAAAGGTATCTACAATCTCATCCGCAAACCGAACAAATCCATAAATAGAATAAATCGGATTGCGCAGTTCTTTCTCCAAACAAAAAATGCCTAATGAGAAAGACGTGCTATACGATTTTGTAGTGAGCTTTGAACACTGAATGGACACTTCATCATATAGATCCTTCCCTACCATCGATTTTTTATTTGTTTAATTTACTACTTATTTAACTTATCTCTTTTAATTAGCTCGTTGGCCACCACTTGCCCGGATATCAAGGAAGGTGGAACGCCCGGCCCAGGAACTGTTAATTGCCCCGTATAAAACAGATTACTTACTTTTTTGTTTATTATCGAGGGTTTTAAATTGGCTGTTTGTTGAATGGTATTTGCCAAACCGTATGCATTACCTTTATACGAGTTGTAATTTTCAATAAAATCGCGATGGGCATAACTCCTTTTGTAAACAACACTTGATTTAATTGATTGGCCCGTCAATTTTTCCATTCTATTCATCACCTTTTCAAAGTAGATTTCTCTAGTTGTTTCATCATCGGGCAAGCCTGAAGCAACAGGAATAAGAATAAAGAGATTTTCACAACCTGTAGGCGCCACAGTTTCATCTGTTTTGGAGGGGCAACAAACATAGAATAAGGGATCTGTTGGCCAGGATGGATCCTGATAAATTTCGTGCGTGTGCTTTTTGAAATCCTTATCAAAAAATAAATTGTGATGAAGAAGATTTTCTAATCTCTTATTTACTCCCACATAAAATATTAGACTTGAAGGTGCCAGACTTTTTTTATCCCAATATTTTTTAGAATACCTGCGATAGATATCTGGGAGTAACTCTTGTTCAACATGATTATAATCTGCGCCTGCTACCACATGGTTGATAGAAATTGAATTTCCTGAAACTGTAATTGCTTCTATTTTTTTACCGGCTAGTACCAACCCTTCTACCGGACTGTTAAATAAAAATTTTACTCCCTTTTCCTCGGCCAATTTTACCATGCCTTCCACAATCTTAAACATACCCCCTTTCGGATACCAGGTACCTAACGACATGTCGGCATAATTCATTAAACTGTAAAGTGCTGGCGTTTTAGATGGTGCGGCTCCCAAAAATAAAACCGGAAATTCAAGTAATTGAATCAGTTTTGGTGACTTAAAGTATTTCCGGATATATGAACTGATGGACTGAAATACATGGAGTTTAAAAACACCTTTTATAAGTGATCGATCAAAAAATTCAGCAATGGATAGTCCTGGATTATAAACCAAATTTTCAATGCCCACCTTGTATTTATATGACCCTTCTGCAAGAAACTTTTGGAGTTGTTTGCTACTCCCCTTCTCTTCTTTTTCAAAGAGAGAATAAATTTCTTCTTGCTTCGATGGAATGTCCCAAACTTCCTGGCTAGAATAAATAACCCGATAGGATGGATTTAATCTTACTAACTCGTAGTAATCGGCAACAGATTTTCCGAATCTATTGAAATATTTTTCAAACACATCGGGCATCCAGTACCAGCTTGGTCCCATATCGAAAACAAAACCATCGGATTCGAATTTGCGGGCTCTGCCTCCAGCGGTGCTGTTTTTTTCGTACACCGTTACATCATACCCATTATGGGCAAGCGTTGTGGCTGCAGAAATTCCCGCAAAGCCGGCACCTATTACGGCTACTTTCCCCTTCATTGGTATCTATAAAATCCTATAACTTCTTGAAAGTTAGTGCTTATTTGTATTTGGGCAGATGAAATGACTTTCGCTCTAAATTTAAATACTTACTTTACCATCTTTTTTTGAATCTCTTTTCGGGCATGAAAGATTCTGTTTTTAACAGTGCCAATAGGGATATTTAGATGATCTGCAATTTCGTGGTACTTATAGCCCGTTTCGTACATCTTAAAAGGGATTTGAAGTTCTTCTTTCACTTCGTTTATGTTCTCCCACATTTCATTAAACTCAAATAACTTTTCAGGTCGGCTTGGAGTGTTGGAATCGGCCACATTCAAAAAATAAAGTTCTTTTGTATTATCTGTTGAAGTCTTAGCAATCTTAGACTTTCTGTAATTATTAATGAACGTATTCCGCATGATGGTAAAAAGCCAACCTTTCAAGTTTGTATCCTTCTTGAATTTGTTTTTATAAATAAGAGCTTTCAAAATAGTATCCTGCACCAGGTCCTGCGATTCCTCCTGATTTTTAGTGAATCGGTAAGTAAACTGCCTTAGAGTCCCCTCTAATTCGCAGATTTGAGATGTTATTTCTGTTGTCATATTTGTTCAAGTAATTTTATATAAAGTTAAACAAAATTTTATATATGACAAATTTTAAGGCAAAATGTTTATTATTTATATAAAATATATAAACAATTAATTAATGAGCGATTTTAGCTCGATGGCGTTCTTGAATTGGATGAAATTGGCGGGTTGCGAACCAATGGAACCCGAAAAATTACCAGATGCCAGAATTTTTGAATCCGGAAAATCAGCAATAAGAGTCTCCATATAATGTTTTGTCTTTTGTGGCTTTTGAGTGCTTATTAGAGACGTGATAATATACTTTGGCTTATATAATAGACAGATCTTTTTTAAATCTTCATATGGCAGATGCTGACCCAGATAAAACGTTTTTAAACCGATTTTCTTTACGATAAAATGGTAAAATAATAGTCCAATTTCATGAAGTTCATTCTCCGGAAGAAAAAGTACAACCTTGTCCGCATCCTTTGCGGGAAAAGGGAGGGAGTCGATAGCAACTATTATTTTTTGCCTAATGAGATTAGAGATAAAATGCTCCTGTGCAGGAGAAATGTTTCTTGTTTGCCACAGAATTCCAATCTTTTCGAGAAATGGATAAACAACCTCAATCACTGTTTTCTCAAAACCAAATTTCATGATTAAGTGAGCTAACAATTTTTCAAATTGCTCCTCTTCCATATCGATCATGCTCATGATGAACTGATCAATATAGATAGTGGCATCACTCTGGCTTGAGGTTAACTGCACTACTTCAGAGTTAATTTCCCGTTCGCTCATTCCGGCTATCTTGGAAATCTTTACTCCATAATTATTAAGCAGTGAAACATTAATAATCTTCCTCAAATCTTCGTCTGAATAGTAGCGGACATTGGTTTTCGTTCTTTGAGGTGCGATGATTCGGTGACGCTTTTCCCAAATCCGAATGGTATGTGCTTTAATTCCGGATAATGTCTCTAGTTCTTTAATCGAATATTTACCCATATTTTCTATATCACTCAATTAACCTTTTATACCTCATATTGTTCATTTGCTTGAACCTATTTTTTGCTGGGGCTGGGCATTGCTAGATATCCAAACACTAATAATCCCAAAATGGAATCCATAATTCCCATATTGAAAATTTTTTTGAACTCCTTGATTTATGAAGTGCAATATTACAAAGCATAACCATTATTTTTGAGCGATCAATTTTGGCCTGATGTGTGAGGATTGGTTGTGTGGGTAATTAAAACTTAAGAAATGAAATTTTTGTATTGGGTCCTTTTGACTGCATTTTCCTCCATTATTATTCCTGCAACAGCTCAAACATTCTCCTCTTCTTCAAATGGATCCTTTAGTACCGGATCGAACTGGTCGGGAGGCACTGCACCTCCACTAAGTGGGCAGTCCTATGGATCCGTTACGGTTAATAATAACATGAGTATAAGTGGGAATTATACCGTTGCCAGTTTCATTTTAAATGTACAGTCTGGTAATACACTCACCATTAATGGAAACTTAACGCAGAGCAACAGTGGGGGTACCATAAATGTTAGTGGAACCCTCATCATTACAGGTACTCTTTCCGTTCAATCAGATGCTTCAAGTTTTAGAATCTTACCAGGCGGAACTGTAATCGTTCAAGGAAATACATCTATCTCCAATAACAACTCCATTGTAGTAGGTACCAATGTGGCACCGCCTCCCTATGCTAACTTAGTTTTGGAATCAAATGTTTCCTTTGCTTCTGGTGGATCTGGAATGACCGTCAATCAAAATGGTAGAGTAGCCGTTTATGGAAACATTACAGGCTCATCAGGTGGTGGTAGTGTATTGCAAATTAATAACGGTGGCCAGATGTATGTCAATGGAAACATCAATCTTTCAGGTGGAGGGGATCAAATTAATAACAACAACAGTACAAGTCCTTTTGGATTATACGTAAACGGAACAACAACGAATAGCGGTGGGGGTGCCACTACTACTTCAAACAAAGCAGATAAAGCAACTATGCAAAGTACGAATCCGGCTTTCTCCAGTTGGGTGGCCTCACTTCCTAACAGTCCGCTCCCTGTAACTTTAATTGAGTTTAAGATCAGTGGTGTTTCTGAGAGCAGCATTTCCTTGAAATGGTCAACTGCAAGTGAATTGAATTTCGATCATTTTGAAGTTGAGAAATCAGTTGATGGAAAAATTTTTACAACAATAGAAAGAGTGCAAGGCCATGGAACAACCAACATTAAGCATGACTATGCATTTATTGATACCTCTCCCTTTATTGGAAAAAATTATTATCGATTAACATCGGTAGATTTTGATGGTTTCACGGAAAGCTTTAAAGTGATAGCTGCCGATTATACTAGTAGCAAAAAAATATCGGTATATCCCAATCCTCTAGTAGGCGATAATTTACATATCGACTTAAACTTTGAGGATGAAAACATTACGCTTATTAATATTACCGATTCTCACGGAGGTATGATCTTTTCAACAAGCTCTACTGAGACCAGAACAAACTTACCTACATCTCTTGAGCCTGGCGTTTATATTGTAAGTGTGATCAACGGCTCGGTTAAACAGGTAAGTCGTTTACTGGTAAAATGACTCTGATTAATTTTTAATAAGAGGAATATCAAGGATATTTTGAGAAAACATCTCAATGTGCTTCCAACCAGTTTTTCCCAATCCCGAGCTCCACTTCCATTGGCACATCCAAAATAACGGCCGAGCGCATTAACTCAATTACTTTTTTCTTTACATGATCTTGCTCGTCTTTATGTACATCAAAAACCAGTTCATCATGCACCTGCATGGTCATTTTAGTTTTTAATTGTTCGCGCTGTAACCAACGATTAATTAAAATCATAGCGATCTTAATAATGTCCGCGGCACTTCCCTGAATGGGTGCGTTAATGGCGTTGCGCTCGGCAAAACCGCGTGTAGTAATGTTTCTTGAATTGATGTCTCGTAAGTAGCGTCTGCGTCCGAGTATCGTTTCTACATATTCATTCTCGCGAGCAAAATTTATAGAGTCATCCATGTAGCGCTTAATGGCCGAGAATTCTGTAAAGTATGATTCTATAATTTCTGCAGCTTCAGTGCGCGAAATGCCCAGGTTTTGAGAAAGACCAAAGGCCGTGCTTCCATACAAAATACCAAAATTTACTTCCTTGGCTTTGCGTCTCATATCGGGTGTTACTTTCTCAAGCGCCACCTTAAAAACTTTAGCAGCTGTTGTAGCGTGAATGTCGCGCCTGGTGCGAAATGCCTCGATCATGGTTGCGTCTTTCGCAAAGGATGCGGCTATGCGTAATTCAATTTGTGAATAATCGGCAGACATGAAAAGGTACTCTTTACTCCGTGGAACAAACGCACCACGAATTTGCCTTCCTTTTTCTGTGCGGATAGGTATGTTTTGAAGGTTAGGGTTGTTTGAACTTAAACGTCCGGTAGCTGCAACTGCTTGTCGATAATCTGTATGAATGCGATGATCAAACTTGCTTACCATTTTTGGTAATGCATCCACGTAGGTAGATCTTAACTTTTCATATTCACGAAAGTCAAGAATTTTTTTGGCGATTTCATGTTCATCGGCCAGCTTAACCAACACCTCTTCGCCTGTCGCATATTGCCCAGTCTTCGTTTTCTTGGCTTTATCCAACAATTTCATTTTGTCGAACAACACTTCTCCTAATTGCTTTGGCGATGCAATGTTAAATTCTGTGCCTGCAATTTCAAAAATCTCTTTCTGCACTTTTTGGCTATCAGTGCGCAATGCATCCGACATCCACTTTAAAGTTTCCTCATCAATACTCACTCCTTCAAATTCCATTGTTGCCAGCACCGTGAGCAGCGGAATCTCGACATCATTCAATAATCTCCATTGACCTTTTCGTTCAAGTTCCTGCTGTAGTGGTTGTTTTAACTGAAGTACTTTATCAATGCGTTCGCAAGCCTGATCGACTGCTGAACTATTTTCAGCTAATTGATAATCCAAATACTGGCCGCATATAATGCCAAAGTCGTGCGAAGCTTCAGGCTCAATCAGGTAATGGGCAAGCATGGTATCGAACAGCTTGCCACGAACATGAATTCCCAGCTTTCTTAATGCGAGTACTGAAGATTTTATGTTATGACCTATTTTACCAATCCCTTCATTTTCAAAAACATCTTTAAATTCTAATGCACTTTCTTTCGTAACGGGAACAAAGAATGCTTCGCCAGGTATGCAGGAAAAAACAAACTCTTTAGCATCGAAATCAAAATTTTCTTCACCCGTTGTAATTATATCAAACGAAAATTCTTTTTGTTCTTTTAGTTTCTGAATAAGGTTATGACGAGCTTCTTCTTTATCAATAGCTTGATAAGAAATAACTGAACTATCAAAAGTCTTTCTCTCTATGGACTGTTCATTTGCAGGTTCAGTCAATCCAAACATAGAAAGTTGGGCAGCTTTAGGCGATGATGAATCTGTACCTGATGAACCGGGCGATGAAGGCAAGCCAAAAATGCGTGGCATCATGGTTTTAAATTCCAACTCCTCCAAAATTGGCTTAAGCTTATCAATATCCGGACCCGTGTAAACCAAATCCTCTTCACTCCACGTAACTGGCACATCAATAACAATGGTGGCCAACTGTTTTGAAAGAATTGCCTGGTGCCCAAACTCTTCTACACGCTCCTTTTGTTTGCCTTTTAATTCGCTGGCATTGGCCACCACATTCTCGACCGTCTTATACTTCTTTAATAAATCAGCCGCAGTTTTTGGACCTACACCGGGTATACCGGGAATATTATCCGATGCATCGCCTTGCAAACCGAGGATATCAATTACCTGCGACACATTTTCTATATCCCATTTTTCACACACCTCTTTCGGTCCCATGATGTCCACCGAGTTACCCATGTAAGCCGGCTTGTAAAGTTTAATTTTATCAGTAACCAACTGACCAAAATCTTTATCGGGCGTCATCATAAAAACTTCAAAGCCTTCCTTCTCCGCTCGCCTGGCAATGGTGCCAATGATATCATCTGCTTCAAAGCCATCTAATTCTAAAATAGGAATGTTAAAGCCACGGATGATTTCTTTTACAATTGGAATTCCGCTTCTAATATCTTCGGGAGATTCCTGACGGGTGGCTTTATACTCTTTAAATATTTCATCACGAAACGTGGGTGCTGCGGTATCAAATGCAACAGCAATGTGTGTGGGTTTTTGCTTTTGAATGACTTCCAGTAAGGTATTCGTAAATCCAAAAGGCACTGAGGTATTATGTCCCTTTGAATTGATGCGAGGGTTTTTAGTGAAGGCAAAGTGTGCACGATAGATTAATGCATACGCATCCAGCAAAAAAAGTTTTTTATCAGCCATGGGGCGAAGGTAGTTCAAAAAAAATCTCTGAACCACTCATAACACAAGTCACAAAAACAAAATTCTGATTTCTTAGTAGCAAGAACTTAATAGAATTTCTTTTACTTGGTTTTCACCAAATGATATGCAGACCCTGAATATTGTTTATCTGCAATATGCAAGACTCGCCCGGCTCTCACTGCTTCAAACTGAGCCCAAAAAACTTTTGTTTTTCCATCAAACTGTTTTGTTAACGTAATATCCCAGTTCGTAACGGTGCAATTCCCCTCATACTTCTGGGTATAGAACTTCAAATTTCCTACCATGCCAAAGGCGCCACTGTGCTGACTGTTGTAAGTGCCATCTGCATTGAATGTAAACGAATTGCTCGATGAAGAAGTGTTCATGCCAGCATACGCACCTGTATACGTGTTGTACATATTTACATACGTGCCTCCACTCTCGTCCCAGGTACCCACAATATCGGCTAGTGTAACGGCAAACTTGTTATAGTTTAGTAAGGCCTCCACTTTCTTTTGATCAGGAAACTCTTGCAGGAAAGCTGACGATGAGGGTGAGATTATTTCTATGCATTGAGAAACTCCATTATTTGAAATAACTCTAAGTCCTAAATGATATTTTTTTCCGGTCGTTTTCTCTACCACATCAGCTTCGTAAAAATAAACACAGAAATAGCAAGGCCCACCGTTATCATACTTGCGAATATTACTTACTGTGTATCTTGGCTGAATGAGTTGATCGAACAAAACACCTTCTAGATTATTAGAATCGCGCATCTCGTCTGTTATCTTTATCCCATAATGTAGCAGTACCGTTATCACTCCTTTTGTTACGCGAACATAATCAGCAAAAGGCTGCGCTACCCAACCGTCATCAAAGTTAGTAGTAGACAAAGAAATGCCGCTATTCCCCGGTGCATGGCTTATGACTGGCTGAGTAGCTAAAGTTGGTTGTTCTGGTTGTCTAGCAACAGGGTTGGCCTGCTCGGGTTTCTTCAAATCAAGTGAGCCAAGCATTTTCTCAACCTCCTTCATATACTCCTGACTATTCATGAGTACCATAATGCTCACTTCAACACCGTACCCGGAAATTGTGCTGAGAAGAGAGTAAGCATCTTTGTTTTCAAACTTAAAATTTGCAACCCCTGAATTTGACGTCCACCCATCGGCTGTTTCTATTTCTGGTTTGGTTGGAGTAGCAGGGCCATAATTATTTTTTACGATAAGCGCATTCCATTCGCTAGTGTAGTCGGCCATGGCATCGCCACTACTTTGTATACTCTTATAAATTGTAATGCGGCACCAACCTTTTGTTTTGTTGTTAGTTGTAACGTACGATACTGCGTAATCTTTCTCTTCTTTGCCCCACCCTAACGGGGGAGTGAAGGTAACAATATCAAAAGTTTGAACTTGTGCTAAAGAGTTAAAGGCAACAATTAGCAAAACACTGAGGCCTACAAATTTTCTCATATGAATTCGATGTTTATAGAAGTCCATTTTCGCGCGCTATTTTTAATAACAACTGAACGCTATGTGCATTAAATTTTCTAAATAAATTTTTACGGTGCGTCTCTACGGTTAATGGACTTAGAAAAAGCTTTTCAGCAATTTGTGGCCCATTCAATCCATCTGCCAGTAACAAAAGAATTTCTTTTTCTCTACGTGTAAGCACAGCTGAGTTTTTGCCTGGCTTTCCATTCTGGAATTGCTCAAGCACTTTGTCATTAGCGGCTGCACTCAAATACACTTTGTTTTTTAACACCGTATGTATTGACTCCAGCAACTCTGATCGTTCCATGTTTTTAAGAACGTAGCCATCTCCACCGCGCTGTAATAAACCAGTTATAATGCCCGCTTCATTGGTAGACGTAAGGCCAATAATTTTTGAATATTTATTCGTTGCCCTGATTTTTTCACATAGTTGCAGGCCATCCATATCGGGCAGGCTAATATCAAGTAGAATAATATCCGGTATTTCAGTTGCTAAAAAATCAAGCGCTTCGGCTGCGGTTTTGCTAGCGCCAACAATTTGAAGGGAAGGCTCATCCTTTAACATGGTCTTGATGCCGTCTCGCACCAGGGGGTGATCGTCTATAATTAAAATTTTAGTCACCTTAATCGTTAATTAAAAAATCCATCATAACAGTGGTTCCTACATTTTTCTCAGAATCAATACTCATTTTTCCATTTAAATAATTAACCCTGCTTTGTATGGTAGCAATGCCTGAATGGTTTTGCCCATCCGCATCCTGTGTATTAAACCCTCTGCCATTGTCTTCCACAATTACACTTAACCGTTCGTTTTCACGAATAAATTGAATAATGGCTTCGGTTGCCTGTGCATGCTTAATAATATTATTCAGCAGTTCCTGAATAATTCGAAATAACATTATTTCGGTAGTGGCATTAAGTCGCTTATTCATTCCATGAACTTCTAAGGATACGGTTAGAAGTTTTCCAGCACTTATGTTATCACACAAATCTTTTACAGCATTCACTAACCCGAGTTTCATTAATACTTCGGGCATCATATTGTGAGCAATTCGCCTTACCTCAACAGAGGCTGTGTCTACAATGGAATAACTTTTTTTAAACAGGTCATTCTCTTTTAGTATAGGAGTGTCGTGCTGAAGGGTACTGAAATACATCTTTACAGTTGAAAACAGACCGCCTAATCCATCATGTAAATCTTTCGCTATTCGAGTGCGTTCTGCTTCCTGCCCATTGATCATACTTTGAAGGGATACCACTTGCTGCTGTCTTTCTAAAAATTTTATTTGCTCTTCTTGATACATTTTTTCTTGCTCCGCTAAAAGATTTTTTTGTCTGGAATTTCGGTAGAACAATCCTAGAATAATCAAGGCCCCGGAAGCGCCTATTCCGCCTACAATCAAAAGTCTATTTCGCTTTACAACTTCCAATTCATTTTGAGTGTTGGCAACAGTAAGTGCAGCAATCTCGCGTTCCTTTTTTTGGCTTTGATATTTAGATTCCAACGAGAGGGTAATCTTATGCGTCTCTTGGTTCAGGGCACTGTCTGCATAAATTTTGTTTTGCTCAGCATATTCCAATGCTTTTTTATAGTCTCCTTTTTGGGATGCTATGTTTTTCAAAACATCATAAGTACTTGCAACAACCGAATATAATTTTAGCTGTTTGCCAATTCCATTAGCTTCCAGAGCATACTTTTCTGCTTCCGCATAATTTTTCGTTTTAAAATAAAGGTTAGCAACGTTGTCAGCCGCTTCGCTTTGTAACAGTCTGCTGCCAATACTTTTATTCAATTGGTATGATTTTAAATAGGCAGCGTTTGCCTTTTCAAAATCATTTACATTCTGGTAATAGTAGCCCTCGTTATTGGCCACCATGGCGGAGAGAATAACATTGTCAATCGATTGATTAATGGCAATGGCTGAATCTAAATGTTTTTTACTGGTCGCAATATCATTCTGCTTGATGTATGCATCAAAAATAGTGAGGTGCAACATTACCCGATAGCGATCTTCATGCGGATATCCTTTTATTAACAGTGCCTTCTTCCCATATTCAATTGCTTTAGCAAATTGCTTCTCGCCAAGAAAATTATAAGAAATACTGCTATAGGTTTGCGGCAGCATACTTTTCAAGTGTATTGAATTAGAAGCATCAATTGCATGAACCGCCTTTAGCAAGTATTCGATTGACGTGCTATAATCTGATTGATAGTTGTATACGTATGCAAATGCATTATAACAACGCACCTCCAACAAGGTGTCGCTACGCTCAAAGGCTGCTATTAAGGCTTTGTCCAAATAGTGTTTTGCACTATCGTATTGATTTAGATTTGTGTAGGTCATTCCCAGCCGGTAGCGAGCCAGTCCTAAATTTTTCTTATCCGCCATTTCCTCTACCAACACCAATGCCTTGGTTGCATATTGCAAGGATGAATCATACAGACCGCGATCAAAAAAATAGCGTTGTAATTGTGAATACGCGTTCACCGAGTTGCTATCCCGCTTTGATTTCCCTGCAATGCTCACAAGACTATCTACATAATTTTTCGATACGGGTTGAGCTATCAAAAAATGACTAAGCAGATTTATCTGAAGTACAAGCACGAAATATCGAACCAAACATTTCATCGTCCTAAATTACAGTTTTGACAAGTCTCGCCTTCTACCTGCTTTCAGGTATATTTTATCAAAACTAATTCATGGAATTCAGGTATTGAGGTGGCAAAATGTTACACCTACTTTTATTTAAGTAATCGATTATACCCTAAACAGTCTTGTATGAAAAAGATCGTCCTATTTTTTGCCGCACTCGTAGTAAGCATTAGCGCTTTTTCTACCGTTCGCACAGTAAGCAGCAATCCTGCAACACTTGGTCAGTTCAATACCATTCAAGCTGCCATTGACGCGAGTGCCGATAGCGATACAGTATATGTGTATGGAAGCCCAAACACATACGATGCCTTTACCATTACTGATAAAAAAATTACAGTAATTGGCCCAGGGTGGGCACCCGATAAAAATTTGCCACTTCAAGCAATTGTTAATGGCGCTAATATTCGCAATTCCCCTGCAGGCGGAACCCCGGACGGTTCTGAATTACAAGGGTTAATATTTGTTGCTTCGGTCAGGGTATCCGCATTAAATGTAGGGGGTGATTTACCCGTAAATAATATAAGGTTAATTCGCTGTCAACTCAATTCCAGTGTCACTTGGGATCTCGCCTCCAATGGATTTCTAATTGAGGGATGTATATTTTATAATACCTTAAATTTTTCGGCAAGCGTCACGTACCAAAATTTTCTCTTCCAGAACAACGTGTTCTTTTTTAGCACTTGTTGTTTAAGTTTTCAAATCAATGGACTTACAAACAGTGTGAACGTACGGTTTGATCATAATCTTTTTTATAGCAGCAATAATAGTGGTGGAGGAACTGTTGCACTATTTGTTACTAATTGTAGGTTCCTCACACTCTCCAATAATATTTTCAATCAAGTTAATGTTGGGAGTAATCTTAGCTTTAGCACCTTCAATAACAATATAACTAACAACATTACACTTAATTCGGCTAATGCTACTGTTAATGGTACTCCCTGGGCAGTAAACAGCAATGTGGATGGTGGTGGTAATGTGGCAAATCAAAATCCGCAGATGGTAGACCAAACTACCATTAATGGAAATAATTCTAATCCGCTCTTAAACTTTACAATCGCGAGTGGCCCGGCCAATAACGCAGGCAGCGATGGAAAAGATATGGGACTCTTATTTGACGCAACGGGTAGTTTAAACTGGATAAACAGTCGCAACAGTCGCTTGCCGCGAATCTTCAGTATGAACATTACTACGCCAACCGTAACGCCCGGTGGTAATTTGAGTGTGACCGTAGATGCGAGGAAGAGTAATTAGTAGTGATTAGTCTAAAGCAATTATATATAAAAAGTTGGCAGTTGACAGTAGGCAAGTGCAGCAATCATCGAATTAAGATAATCATTGAAATGATTTTAAAAAGGATAGGCGTAATCAACATGTTCAGTGCGCAAACTATTGCTTGCTGCCTTCTGCTTACTGCTTACTTTTTAATTCCTTCCTCCTTAACTGCTCAAACTATACTAAAAGCAGAATACTTCTTTGACACCGATCCGGGAAACGGAAATGGTATACCTATTACGTTTACTCCCACGGGAGGAACTGTAGTTTTTACAACCAGCATACCTACTACATCGCTATCATCAGGATTTCATCATTTGGCAATCCGGGTTAAAGAGACAGGTGGCTTATGGAGTCAGTTCGAGCATCGTGGATTTTACTTAACCACATCAACAGCCAATGCAGCAAACATAACAGCTGCTGAATACTTTTTTGATACTGACCCAGGGCAAGGAGCAGGAACCTCCATCCCGGTAACGGCCGGAGCAACAACCAATTTTGTAGTTAGCATTCCAACGGCCAGTCTTACCTCCGGCTTTCACTTTCTGGCTATTCGCACAAAGGGTCTTGATGGCGGATGGGGTCTATTTGAAGGTCGTGGATTTTACATCTCCGCGTCAACTTCAAATGTACCTAACCTTACTGCTGCCGAGTATTTTTTTGATACCGACCCCGGGCAAGGAAATGGCACATCAATTCCTATTACTCCCGGAGCCACAGCAAATTTTATTGCCAGCATTCCCACAGCAAGTCTTGCCCCCGGTTTTCATTTTGTTGCCATCCGCACCAAAGGGCCTGATGGCAAATGGGGAATTTTTGAAAGCCGTGGATTTTATATCACCACCTCAACAACTGATGCTTCCAACATTATTAAAGCAGAATATTTTTTTGATACCGATCCCGGCCAGGGAAATGGAATTCCAATTTCAATTACTCCAGGCGCCACTTCAAACTTTACAGTAAGCTTGCCTTCAACCGGGTTAACACCCGGATTTCATTTTCTTGCCATTCGTACTCAAGGGGCTGATGGACGATGGGGAGTTTTTGAAAGTCGTGGATTTTATTTTTCACCCATTGCCGATGCATCCACCGATATTGTAGCTGCTGAATACTTTATCGATGGCGTTGATCCCGGAGAAGGAAACGGAAGTCCGTTAACTGTGCTTACACCTGGGCCAACCATCAATCAAAATTTTGACATCACGATCAATGGCGTTCCATCAGGAGCACGCACGTTAAACATCCGCGCAAAAGATAGCAAGGGTACCTGGAGTCAGATTGCTACTCAACCTTTTAATGTCTTAGCATGTACACCTCCCTCCGCACCCGAAGCAACCGGGGGTTCTCGTTGCAACAGTGGCACCGTAGTACTGAATGCAACGAGTGGGGCAACAGGGTCGCAAGTATATCGCTGGTATGCCGATGCAAGTACTACAACAGTTTTATTCACAGGAGCCACATTTACAACTCCCTCTTTAACTTCAACCACCGATTTCTTCGTGAGTGTTTTTGACCCTGCTACACTGTGTGAAAGCAACCGGGTTACTGTTGCAGCGGGGATAATAACTACAACCCCACCGGTATTAAACATTACAGGAAGTGTTACCATCTGCGAAGGTAACTCGATCACGCTAAGTGCGCCTGTTGGTTTTGCAACGTATGTGTGGTCAAACGGAGAAGTAACCCGCGAAATTTCGGTAAAGACTGCCGGAGATTATACAGTCATTGTTGGCAATGCTACATGTCAAAGCACACCTTCTGCACCTGCTACCATTGTTGTATCAACCAAGCCAGCAAAACCTATTGTAACAACTAGTGGTACAACTAACTTATGTGATGGCGCAACTGTAACGCTTACTGCGCCCGCAGGTTTTTCTTACGCATGGTCGTCAGGCGAAACAACTCAGACAATTATAGTAAGTAACACCGGTAATTATTCTGTGATTGTTTCAAATGCCAGTAACTGCACAAGTTCCGCGTCCGATCCAGTTCAGGTAGTTGCAACTACTACCCCTGCTAATCCTACGGTTCAGGTTTTTGGCAGCACAACATTATGTGGCACAAATACAGTTGGGCTTTTGGCTCCCTCCGGATTTGCTATTTACCAATGGTCGAGCGGGCAAACTACACAAGGAATAACGGTATCTGCATCCGGCAACTATTCTGTCATAGTAGGAAATTCAACAACCTGTTTGTCCTCCGCTTCAGCGGGTGTTGTAGTTACAGCAACAGGTCAACCCTGCACTTCCACCGGTGGCACTAATGCGCCCCCCGTAATTGATACAAAACCTTTTGCTGCTGTTATTGAAGGTAAACTTGTTATTGATCTTACTACACGCGTGAGCGATCCCGACAATAACATCAACTTCACGTCATTGCGCGTAATTGATAATGTTACCTCGCGAGGGGTTGCAGCTAGTATCTCATCTTCCTTTGAATTAATAGTTGATTATGCGAATACTCCTTTCACGGGGGTGGATCGCATTACGCTTGAAGTGTGCGATCTTGCGGGAGCCTGCGCACAACAGGTAATCGACATTGAGGTAGTGGGTGAAGTAGAAGTATTTAATGGTATTACCCCAGACGGAGATGGATTGAATGATTTTCTACTGATCAAATATTTAGATGTTGTGGAAGGTGCCGACAAAAACAAGGTCACCATCTTAAATCGCTGGGGCGATGTGGTCTTTGAGATTGATGATTATGATAATCTAAGTCGGGTGTTTACAGGCCAGACTAACTCCGGAAACGATCTTCCTTCAGGAACCTATTTCTATAAAATTGATTTTGCACAAAGCAAATCATCTATTAATGGATTCATCACGCTAAAACGCTGACCATGAAAAAACTGCTTACCCTGTTTGTTTTTTTCTTTTGCGTTACCGCGATGGCTCAACAAGATCCGTTGTATTCTCAGTATATAAACAATTTACTAGTCATCAATCCTGCTTACTCGGGCAGTACTACCGACTTAAATATGTCGGCTATGTATCGCAAACAATGGGTAGGGTTTGAAGGAAGCCCTGCCACCTTTAATGCAACCGGACATATTGCTTTATCTAATAACCGAATGGGAGCCGGACTCATTGTGTTGCAAGACAAAATTGGAAGTGATAAAACGTCCGAAATCACATTCACCTACGGATATCATTTGCCTTTGAATAACGAAATGACTTTGTCTTTTGGTTTACAAGGCGGAGCCATTAATTACTACAGCGATTACTCAGATTTAAAAATCAATCCTGCCGACAGTAAGTTTACCAATCAAAGTGTGTGGAAACCAAACTTTGGCACAGGGTTCATTCTTAAAAACGAAAAATTTTTAGTTGGTTTTTCAGTACCTAAATTATTGAAAGCGAACTCTACTGTGGAGCAACTCAGCACGAGCTTATACAATCAACATGCCTACGCATTGGGGGCATATGTCTTTCCGGTATCGTATCGTATGAAATTAAAACCGTGGGTTTTAGCTCGCATGATAAAAGGAGCTCCAGCTTCACTGGATTACGGGGCTTCTGTGAAAATTGATGATAGTTACTCACTCGGATTTTTCACCCGGAACTTTGAAACCTATGGCACTTTCGCGCAGATAAATTTTGGCGATCATTTACGCTTTGCGTATGTTTTCGAATTGCCCACTAAAAATTCGGTAGGCACGCAGTTTACAACTCACGAGCTTACGATGGGTGTTCGGTTAAGTACATTAAGTTTTCATGATCTTGATAAGATTCGAAATTTTTAATTGGTAGATAGATGTTCTAAAACAACATACTTCAAAGGTTTCGAAGAATAGAAATCTTGAAAAGAAGTAAATACTAACTGATTTTTGTAATTTTAGATTATGGAAGAGGTTGTAAATCCGCCCCGAACAATTATGGAAGTGTTTCAAATGCTGCCGGAAGGTACGCTCGCGGAGGTAATCGAAAATACTTTGTATATGTCGCCAACACCCATAACAAATCATCAAAGGATAATTAGAAAATTATCAGTTCAGATAGATTTACATCTTACCGCTAACAATCTTGGCGAATTATTTTTTGCTCCATTCGATGTTTTTTTAGATAAAACTTCCAATGCTGTTCAGCCTGATATTTTAGTTATCCTAACAGAAAATCTCGGAATAATAGATGAGAAAAGTACAATTCATGGGGTGCCTGATTTAATTGTTGAAATACTTTCTCCTGGGAATAGAAAACATGATCTTGTTATTAAGAGAGCACTTTACGAAAAATTTGGTGTAAAAGAGTATTGGGTAATTGATCCGGCAACTAAAGAGTCGATTGGGTTTTCGTTAAAGGATCATTCCTATGTGGAATTTTATAAAGGAAATGGTGAAATCCACTCACAATTACTTAACCGCCCCTTCATTTTTTAATCTATAAGTTTTCATTTTCTTTATTCAGTTCGTGAGACTCAACTGAATTCCCTTTAATCCCATATCCTTATTTCCTTTACTTTTCCATCTTTTATTGCTAAATAGACTTCACTAAAACCCAAAGTCTATGGATGCAAGCACTCCTCTGCTGCAGTTTTTAAAGTGGGAAAAAGAAATTCCTACAGAAATTATTTTCCGTCAGCCTTTTTCAGGTGAATGGCGCCTGTGGACTTATCAACAGGCAGGTGAAGAAATCCGCAAAATTGCAGCTGGTCTCAAAAGTTTAAATCTTCCTCCTCGCAGCAACATTGCCCTTCTCTCAAAAAATTGTGCGCATTGGATCATGGCCGACTTAGCCATTATGATGGCCGGGCACGTTTCCGTTCCACTCTATGCCACACTCACAGCTCCTTCCATAAAACAAATTCTGGAACACAGCGGAGCGAAAGCAATTTTTGTTGGCAAGTTGGATGATTACAAAAATCAACAGGAAGGTATTCCTGCAGGTGTAATTCGAATAGGCATTGAGCTATATGGAATAACCGAAACCCATTCCTGGCAAAAGATGCTGAGTATTGAAAATCCAATCGATGAAATTGCAGCCTGGGATCGTGATGAACTGCTTACCATCATGTACACCTCGGGCACCACCGGAAAACCAAAAGGTGTAATGCACTCTGCAGGAAATTTTGATGCGATGGCTCAAACCGGAATTAAAGATTTAACTCTTCCACTCAGGCCGCGGTTGTTTTCTTATTTGCCGATGAGTCATATTGCCGAACGTGCCGGTATCGAAATGGTTGGACTTTACCTTGGCGCTAAATTTTCATTTGCGGAATCAACTGAAACGTTTCCAAAAAATGTGGCGGATACTCAACCCAATTTGTTTTTTGCTGTCCCTCGAATCTGGGCAAAGTTCCGCGAGAAGATTTCTGAGAAACTTCCTCCTAAAAAGTTAAACACACTATTATCCATTCCTATTATTAATAATGTTGTTCGCAAAAGCATCAAGAAAAAATTAGGCCTTGCCGAGGCCACCCATATTTATTCAGGAGCGGCTCCTATCTCCGTTGAATTATTAGAATGGTTCAATAAAATTGGAGTTACTATTTACCAGGTAATTGGCATGACGGAAGATTGCATTTGCTCTCACTTCAGCCGCAAGGAAGCCAATCGTTTTGGCACCGTAGGCAAGCCCCTTACGGGAGTTCAGGTAAAAATTGCTGACGATGGAGAATTCCGTTTGAAGTGTGCAGCCATGATGAAAGGTTATTATAAAGAACCTGAGTTGACTGCAGCCTCGTTTGACGAAGAAGGATATTTTAAGACAGGTGATAAGGGCGAGTATAGCAGTGATGGCTATCTATCTATTACAGGTCGCGTAAAAGATCAATTTAAAACAGATAAAGGAAAATATGTTTCGCCTGCACCCATCGAAATGTTGCTGCTCGCCAATACAGATATTGAACAAACCTGCGTGGTAGGCATGGGAATCCCTCAGCCCATCGCACTTATTGTATTATCGGCCAACGGTAAAGCAAAATCTAAAGAGGATTTGATCAAGAGTTTATCAGCTTCCCTGGAAGAAGTAAATCCTGGCTTAGAATCATATGAAAAATTGGAGAAGATGGTAGTGTTGCAAGGCGACTGGACAGTAGAAAATGGACTGATCACTCCAACGCTCAAAGTAAAGCGTAACGAAGTAGAAAAAATACATTTACCCAAATATTCAAACTGGTATAATACAAAACCAGGGGTTGTAGTTTGGGAATGATATAAATCATTATTTGCTATGAGTCCACTCATAGTCTCTCTATGATAGGGTGATACCTTTACTGGGGAAAGAAAGTTCATTTTGGTTAGCCCGTGAGCCTTACTTTCCATGCGCAACTGTAACCCATCTGATTATGAAAAAGAGAGAGCCTGTTAGTTCCATTATGAGTAAGAATGTTCAAGCTGTGAACATCGATGACAAATTAGATCATGTTGCAGAGGTGATCAGAAAGTATGGCATTCGGCATGTACCGGTTGTTAAGGATCAGCAACTGGTTGGTATCATTAGCAAGACCGATATAAATCGATTAACATTTAGCAGTTTATTTACCGGCCAAGAGGGATCTGATGAAGCCGTTTTTGAGCTGCTTAGTATAAACCAGGTAATGTCGCACAAACCAAGGGTGGTGCGGGCAGACGAAAGCATTCGGGATGTTGCTGAAATTTTAGCTGTTGAAGAGTTTCACGCTCTTCCCGTTGTCGATTCTGCTGATGGTTCTAAGCTGGTAGGCATAGTTACCACAACGGATGTGATCAGGTATATGCTGCAACAATACTGATCAATTGAAAATGGACAATGGAGAATCCTCATTGAATTATCCATTGTCCACTATCAGTTATCCAGTTATCAATTTAATTACTTAAGCCTTGCTTTAAAGAAGTCCAATGTGTTCTTATAAGCATCTTCTGTAAAGGCTTCGTTGTGTTTTGGATTGCTGGGGTTTGCAAAGGCATGATCGGCATCATACGCTTTTATGGTTAGATTTTTACCAGCCGATAACATACTTGCCTCAAACTTATCCATCACCTCTTTGTTAATCCACTTGTCTTGTGTGGGCCAGATGTTTAACACATCCGTGTTCAACGATTTTAATTTTGCTACATCGGTTTCGGGCATGCCGTAATACATTACACACGCCACCGCTTGCTTTTGCGCTGTTAAGGCTGCTTGCAACGAAAGTCCGCCCCCAAAGCACCAACCAATGGTTCCAATCTTAGCCGATTTACCCGCTAGCGTCATTGCACCCTTAATGATGGCCGTTCCGCGATCGGCTTTAAACTCGCCCATGTACTTGCCTGCATCTTCACTGGCAGTAGCTATCTTACCATCATACATATCCAAGGCAATTACATTCACATTGCCCAAATCATTGTAAAGTTTCTCTGCTTCGCGCTTGATGTGATCATTCAATCCCCACCACTCCTGAAAAACAAAAATCCAATTGTTGGTTTTTGATTTTGCCTGAATCAGATAGCCGCTGGCTTCTTTGCCATCGGGAGTTTTGAACGTAATCATTTTACCGGCTTCACTTACGTGGATGTAAGGAAGTGGACTTTGATGACTGCTCTTAAACTCTTTGTTGGAAGCTAACAACGCAAACTTATCAATGGTTGGTGTGTGACAAATGGTAATGTCATCTTGCGCAAAGAGGGTAAGCGAACCTAGTGCGCTCACCATTAGTAGAAGAAATTTTTTCATAGTGTTTATAGTTTAGTTTTGAATTTCTGGAATAGGCTGGCTTAAAGTCTTTCAGTCATCGCGGCCTTTGAGCCGCGATCTCGATTTAGAAACACTTAAGTGAGATTCCGGGTCAAGCCCGGAATGACATTTCAAATTTATTTGACTTTTAGCCAGCCCAACTTCTAATCTTTTAATTGTCCCGAAATCACCCGATCATACGTTATATAATCTGTATTAATCGGCTCATATCCATTTTGACGTAACAACATCGCCACCTGCCCCCGATGATACGATCCATGATTAACCAGATGGATCATAATTTGTTCAACATTATTCTCGAAATAGTTATCCACATAGTTTTTATACTTGAGTACCCGATTAAAACTATCGGTGGTGTTCAATAGTTCCATCCATTCTTTATCGGCACGCTCAACCATGTCGCGCAGTTCCACAATTGAATAATCGCCCCACAGTTTAATCTCGCTTTTGGGCAATCCCTTTATCCGGTTTATCCAAATAAAATTAGCACTTACCAAGTGTGCAAAAATTCCAAGTATTTTTTTGTCCGTTACCGCTTGTCGCTCCAGCGCGCCAATTACCCTGCGGTTGGCCCAGGCATTGTAACTATACCATTTTAAAAAGAAATCCTTCATCGTACTTTTAGCTTTGTTAATAATGATGTTATGAAAGAGCGCTCAAGTTACGTTGTTTATTTTATTCTTGCTTTCTGCCTGGCAGGCCAATTTGCTGGTGCGCAGAAAAAATCTCCGACCGCAGATATTGAACCGTATTACGACTTGTCTTTTACACAGGCCGAGCGCGACTCGTTGCTTCGAGGATTGGAAGATTATCAGAAATCTTTTCAGGCTATTCATCAATACAAATTACCCAACAGCACAGCCATGTCGTTGGTGTTCGATCCCATTCCCACCGGCATGCAAATAGAAACTGTGCAAAAGCCAATCGATTGGGGGTTGCCAAAAGATGTAGCCATGCCCACTAACAAGGAAGAGTTGGCGTTCTATCCCGTGCATAAATTAGCGGTGCTCATTAAGAATAAAAAAATTACCTCCACCGAGTTAACCAAGCTTTACATTTCGCGACTAAAAAAATATTCCGACACACTTCAATGTGTAATCACGTTAATGGAAGACGTAGCCCTGAAGCAAGCGAAACAAGCTGACGAAGAAATTGCAAAGGGAAAATACCGTGGGCCGTTACATGGCATTCCTTACGGGATAAAAGATTTGCTTTCGGTAGAAGGTGTAGAAACCACCTGGGGTGCGGCTCCTTATAAAGGTCAGGTGTTTAGTGAAACCGCTACGGTGGTAAAAAAATTAGAAGCAGCCGGAGCGGTGTTAGTAGTAAAACTTACACTCGGTGCGTTGGCCATGGGCGATATCTGGTTTGGTGGTGTTACAAAAAATCCATGGAACTTAAAAGAAGGATCAAGCGGATCGAGTGCCGGCTCGGCATCAGCAACGGTGGCCGGGTTGGTTGCTTTCGCGATTGGTACGGAAACATTGGGTTCTATTGTATCACCTTCCACTCGTTGTGGTGCCAGTGGCATCCGTCCAACCTTTGGTCGCGTGAGTAAGTATGGCGCGATGGCATTGAGTTGGAGCATGGATAAAATCGGACCAATCACACGCTCGGCATTGGATGGCGCGATTGTGCTTGATGCGATTCGGGGTGTAGATGGATTAGATAATCAGGTGCGCAATGCGGCTTTCAATTATTCTGCTAAAACAGATGTTAAGAAATTAAAAGTGGGGTACTTAAAAACCTTGTTCGATGCTAACTATCCTACCAAAGCAAATGATCAAAAAACATTGGACGCTATTAAAGCATTGGGTGTTGAACTCGTTCCCGTAGTGTTGCCTTCTGATATTCCGGTGGGTGCAGTGCGCTTAATGCTTACCGCAGAAGCGGCTGCTGCCTTCGATGAGTTAACGCGTAGCAATCGCGATAGTTTGTTAACGAATCAAAGCCGATGGGCGTGGCCAAATACATTTCGTGCAGCACGTTTTATTCCGGCTGTGGAATACATCAACGCTTCGCGCATTCGTCAGCAACTTATTCAAGAGTATTATGCTGTTACAAAAGAGTTTGATGTGATCATCGCGCCAAGCTTTGGCGGCACGCAATTGTTAACTACCAACTTAACGGGACATCCATGTGTAGTAATACCAAACGGTTTTAATGATAAGGGCAGCCCCTCCAGTATTTCTTTTTTAGGAAAACTGTATGGCGAAGCCAATGTAGTTTCATTAGTGCACGCCTACCAGCAAGTGAGTGAGTGGGAGAATATGGTGCCGCCAAATTTTAAGTAAGGCTTCTTGTTTTGACTTAAAACGCATTACATTTTTTCTAAAAAATAGCTGCTTCCGTTTCTGATTGTATAAGTAATCGCGCGTCTTTTTTAAATAAGATCAAGAAAATTGGTTTTTAATATGGATGCGGGGATATTGATATTAGGAGTTATGATGATACCTGTATGTGAAGTAACAACTTATGCAAATGAGTCAATCAAAGCAACATATTGATTTATCATAAATTAGGAACTTACCACAATGAAAGAGTCCCAACAAACAATGATGCAACACTCTGAAGTTAAAATTCAACTTTTGAGGTTGTATTTGGAAAGATATTTAAATGTCCTTTCAGTTTCTAAGTTTTTCGGGGATATTCATTTGTATGATCTGTTCTGTGGAGAAGGCACTTATGAAAATAATGGTAAAGGAAGTCCGATCGTTATTCTCGAGACAATCAAGAATACATACTTCGCTAATAAAACTAAGGGTGTTAAAATCGATAGGTTTAATTGTCGCTTTAATGACATTGAAAGTTGGAAAATAGAAAAACTTAAGGCAGAAATTGTAAAGCGCAAGTTGCATTATCCTGAAATTGGTGAATTGAAATATTCTGAAAAAGATTATCAGATACTGCTACCAGACATTGTGAATGAAATTAATTCATTTTAATAAGGAGAAAGCATTCGTTTTCATTGACCCATACGGATATAAGGATATAAAAGTAGCCAGCATTAAGAGCTTACTACGGGCTAAGAAATCTGAGGTGCTTTTATTTTTGCCAACTCAGTTCATGTTTAGATTTGAAAAGCAAGGAACGCCTGAGTGTTTAATCGATTTCATCAGTGAATTAATGCCAATTGAGCAATGGCCGGTAAGTGAAACCGGAATCGATTTTATTGTAAGTCTCAAAGAAGCCTTTAGAAATTTTCTTGGAAACGAGTATTATGTTGACTCGTTTATAATAACAAGAGAAAAAAATCAATTCTTTTGTTTGTTCTTCTTTACAAGTCATATTTATGGTTTTGATAGGATGCTCGATGCAAAGTGGAAAATTGATGAACAAGAGGGAAGAGGATGGCAGTCTGAATCAGAAAATTCATTGTTCAATCAAATTGAAAAAAGAGCTAATACTTTTAAGTTCGAAAAAAAGCTTATTGATTTTATTAAAACTGAAAAGACGAATAGCCAGCTTTATGAATTTACTTTACAAAATGGACACTTACCCAGTCATACAAATGAAATTCTAATGAAGCTGCAAGCAAATGATAAATTAAATGTCTTTAAATCAGATGGAACTAAAGCGAGGAAATCATCATTCTACGTTAACTATCAAGATTGGAGAAAAGAGCCTAATAAAATTAAACTAAAAATTAAATAGCATATGGCACAATCAAGTATCGAATGGACTGAGATGACTTGGAATCCTACCACTGGGTGCGATAAACTTTCAGCTGGTTGTAAATTCTGCTATGCGGAAGTTATGTCAAAACGCCTTCAAGCAATGGGTGTAGATAAATACAGAAACAATTTTGAAATAACTACACACGAAAGTGAACTACAAATTCCATACACTTGGAAAAAACCCAAAGTGGTATTTGTAAATTCGATGAGTGATTTATTTCATAAAGACGTTCCTATTGAATTTATTAGAAAAGTGTTTAAGGTGATGAAGGAAAATCCTCAGCATGTATTTCAGATACTTACAAAAAGAGCAGACATATTAAGATATTATGATAGCGAAGGCTGGCTAGATTGGACTCATAATATTTGGATGGGCGTTTCTGTTGAGAATGATAAAGTAACAAAGCGAATTGACCAGTTAAGAAAAACAAAAGCTAGGGTAAAGTTTCTTTCTTGTGAACCTCTCATTGGTCCGCTTCCCGATTTGAATTTAAAAGGAATTGATTGGGTTATTGTTGGTGGAGAAAGTAGGAGAAGGCCACGTCCTATAAAAAAAGAATGGGTTGAAGACATAAAGAAGCAATGCTTAGAGTCGGACATAGCATTTTTCTTCAAGCAATGGGGTGGAACTAATAAGAAAAAGACCGGGAATTTATTGGACGGGAAAAAGTATATGGAAATGCCGACTATTGTTGAAAGTAGAGTATCGAAATAGATGCTTAATTTGAGTACAATTCTACTTTACCGCATGACGCACATCAAGAATATTCCACATATTCTCAAGCACGGTATTACCCATATTTCGTCAGCTTCTAAAAATAAAAATTATGTTGCTATCGGAGATGGTAGCTTAATTAGCGTAAGAGGTGATTTCGCTATACCAAATGGCAAGATGTTAGGCGAATACATACCTTTTTATTTTGGTCCAAAGATGCCCATGTTATACGTGATGCAGAAAGGTTTCAATGGTGTTACTCCTGTTTCACCGTCAGATATTGTTTATTGTATTATTTCCGTACAGGCCATTCATACAGCAGGGTTAAATTATATATTTACTGATGGACATGCGGTTAATGGGTTTTCAGAATTTTATTATCCAAAGGATATGAAAAAAATTCATAGCATTATAGACTTTAAAGCCATAAGCAGTAAATATTGGAAAGACGAAAACGACCTCGATTTGAAACGAAGGAAGGAAGCTGAATTTTTGGTTGAGGGGGATATACCTGTAAATCTGATTGGAACTTTTGCAGTCTATAACCAAAGAATAGCAATTCAAATTAAGAAAATGGCAGGCTACAATGGTCAATCACTAATTGTCAACCCTAATTACTATTTTTAGCATGAATATGATTCGCTACGAAACCGGAAACGTATTGGAAAGCCCAGCTGAAGCCTTGGTTAACACTGTTAATACTGTAGGTATTATGGGAAAGGGAATTGCTCTTCAGTTTAAAAAGGAATTTCTCGTTAACACACGTAAATATGAAGAGGCTTGCAAAAATGGCTCGATTGAGATAGGTAAGTTATTAGTGGTACGTGATTCCTCATTCGCAACTGGTGATAAAATAATTATCAATTTCCCAACTAAAAAAGACTGGCGCAAACCTTCAGAATATTCATACATCGAATCTGGATTAAAAGACTTGGTACGAATCATTTACGATGAGAAAATTAAATCTATTGCGATTCCTCCATTAGGCTCCGGCAATGGAGGGCTAGATTGGCAAAAAGTAAAGCAAATTCTTGAAAAGCATCTGTCTACGCTTCCCATAGAGGTATTTATCTATGAGCCGAATGCAGTAATACAAGAAGCCATGAAGAAAGAACGGGTAAAGCTTACACCTGCCCGAGCCATGTTATTGGATGTACTTTATGACCTCGTGAGGAACGGTGAATTTGTTTCGGAATTTGCGGCAGAAAAAATAGCTTACTTCCTGCAACGTTTTGGAGCGGAGAACCAATTCAAACTTGAGTATAAGCAGAACTTCTACGGCCCATATTCAGGCAAGGTTAAATATGTACTATACTATCTCAATGGCAGTTATATTTTCGGATATAGTGCAATGGATAAAAAGCCTTTTGAAGAATTAGGTATTATAACCGATGGAACAATTGCAGTTCACGAGTATTTATCAAAAAATGAAAATCTATCATTCAAGAATATAGCTAACAAAACGAAAGGTTTTTTAACAGGCTTTTATTCTTCCTTCGGTCTTGAATTATTGTCGACCGTTGATTTCATAATGAGAGAAAAAAACACACAGGTTGCTGATGACATTAAGAAACATCTTGAAGCATGGAGTGACCGCAAAAAAACCTTGTTCGATAATCCTAAATTTATTGATGTGGCTGTGGACAGAATCCAAAGTCATCTCAGTTGACTTTGTTTCAACCACAGCGCACTTATTACCTTCTTTCTAGCATTGTCTCCTCTAAGTGACGGTGTGCCATTCATTCACACAACCTTTCAAATTGTCCTCTTCGAAAAAGCTTGGCTCAAGAATTCCTAAACGGCTGAATCTTCAAATACGTAGCACTTCGCCACAGCCATTCAAAAAATCCATAGCGGTAGCGCGCCAGCCACCATTTACTAAAATAGATCTGCCCTGTAAAAATCACGAGTCCAATGGCTATGGATGTCAGCACGCCAATCTCACCCAGCAAGCCGAACCCAATGCCAAAGAAGAGGAGCACACCAAAAAAGGTTTGCATTAAATAGGTAGTAAGTCCCATGCGGCCCACTTCATAAAATTGCATCAGCCGTGGTTTCCATTTTTCTTTTTGAAAGAGCACTACAATAGCGGCTACATAAATGGTAGCCAGCGCCAGATTAAACACATCAAACAAAAATCCGCCTACCAACCAAAGCACGATATCCGGAAGTTTAATGGTAGCGAGTTCTGCGCCTCCAAAAAATGCAGCCGCAAAAAGAACAAGTCCCAGAATTGTCCATAACGAACGGGTTAAATATTTTTTGAACCCACCGAGATGAAGTTGCCAGTTTTCAAAGATTCGCTTGCGCCCCACAGACAACCCTAACAGAAATAAACCCATGGTGATATAGATTCTACCCGATTCAACCTGAAAGCGATACTTAAATTCAAACTCATAAAAATTTGCTTTTAGCACTTCCAAATAACTTCCCGACTTAACCGTGCTGAAATATTTTTCATTGTCTTCATTGTTCCCACCAAATGGATTTTGTTGTTCCTCGGTTTGTTTCACGGGATTCAATGCTTCTACCCCGCGCACTACAGCGGATGGCAAATTGATAATCAAGGCTAACGCCAATACTAGCAAAAACTTATCAGGCAACTTAAAACAGATCAGCAACCCCACGCCCAGCATCGCATAAATGGTAAGGATATCGCCCCGATAGTGAAGGTGATGCACAAACCCGATAGCAAGCAAAACAATTAAGCGCCAAAAAAAGCGACCAAAAAATTTCACACTGGCATCGCTTTTATTTAGTTGAATAAAAAAACTGAGTCCAAATAGAAAAGAGAAAATCATGTAGAATTTGCCGGAGATAACGATTCCTATAAATCCCATCATGATATCATCCCCTAAGAATTTAATATTGAAGTTCATGTGGCTCTCCGGGTGGGCGCCCGCATAATATTGCTCGGCAAAGTGAACCATCACGATTCCTAGTAGCGTGAATCCACGCAGGATGTCTATAATTTCGATGCGGGGCTGGGCAGAGGTGCTTACCATACTATGAGTTGAGTAACTAAGGTAAAGACAATTTAATCATCCCTCACCCCCTCTCCCTCCGGAGAGGGGTGTCCAACGGACGGGTGAGGGCTATTTAGAAACCCGCTCCAACCCTTCTTTCGCTTCCTTCAAGGTAGCATCTGCTTTTAGCGCTACCTCATAAAGTTTTTTTGCTTCCGATTTTTTTCCGCCCTTCTCCATGATCTGCGCTAGGCGCATATTGGCTCCTGCATGTGAGGGTTCATTTTTTTGTGGCTGATAGGTTAAGTATTTTCTCAAACACACTTCGCCACGCTCCAATCGTTGGCCAGAGAGTGCACTGGTTTTTCCAATCTGGTACGTAGCCAGCATATCATCCGGATTTTTCTTCAGTGCTTCCTCAAAAAGAGCAAACGCTTTGTCATACTGCTTTTGATTGATGTAATAATTAGACAGTCCGCTTGCGTAAGCCGGATCGGCCTTAGCCATCAAAATGAATTCTTTTTCAGCCTCCTGATATTGTTTCTCTTTATAGTAGATGTTTCCTAATTGGCGGTGACCTTCGGCTGGCTTTAGTTTTACAATCTCGCTAGCAATCTCTTTCGCTTTATCTACACTGCCCCCGGCAATGGCAGGCGCCTGCAAATAATATTGTATCAATGACTCGCGGGCATCTACGGTTTTGGGATCTAACTCAACTGCTTTCTCCCAGGCACTTTTCATTTTGGGTCCCAGCATCGCCTGCTTAAATAAATTAGCATCCGCAGCCAGCGTGCCTAAGGTGTTGCCATACCAGGTATGGTATTCAGCCACTTTATCGTTTACGTCTATGGCTTCTTCAAAATATTCTTCCGCAGCGTCATAGTCTTTTTCATCGAAGGCAATACGACCTAAATAATATTGCGCAGCAGCAAATTCTTTGTTGTCTTTTTTTACAGTTGTTAAAAGGCGTTTGGCTTCTGCAAGGTTTTTACTTTCCCATAATGTTTTTGCACGATCAACGGTTTGCGCAAAAAGTGATGATGGAATGAAAAGGAGCAGTAGTGTAATTCTCATGACTAATTCGTTTTATTATTTAAAAATACGCAAACACCTATTGAAGTAGGAACTAATAACGGTCTTTGCTACCCAACTGTTGAATCAACCTGATCAATTGTCATTTTCTTTATACTTACATAACAACATTCTTACAAAATCATCTTTACTTGTGTGCGTAAACTTTGTGAATTCTTGAAGCCTTGGTGCCTTCGTGGTTAAAGAAGAAAATCATAGCACGAAGGCACAAAGTCACTAAGTTTGCGCAAAGTATACAGTAAATATGTGTGCCCTCAACTCTTAAAAAATTCCTTGCCATGATCTACCGCCTTTTTCCAGCTTGTTTAATCGTTTTCTTAATCGCGGCTTGCACAAAGCCCGAGTCAAACCAATCTAAAAAACGAGTTGAGCCCGTAGCCGAATTATTCGATGCTTCCATGGCTCCGTTCTATCATGGTGTTGCCTCTGGCGATCCATTGGCCAATCGCGTAATCATCTGGACACGCGTAACACCAGAAGATTCTGTTGCTTCCGTACCCGTAGCGTGGGAAATTTCTACCCTTCAGGATTTCAGCGCCATCTTAAAAAGAGATTCCGCGAAAGCGCTAGCCGAAAAAGATTACACCGTAAAAGTGGATGTGGACGGGCTTCAACCGTACACTACGTATTACTATCGCTTTCATGCATTAGGAAAAACTTCCATCACCGGGCGCACCAAAACAACTCCAGTTACCGGAGTAGATAGTTTAAAATTTGCCGTGGTAAGTTGCAGCAACTGGGAGTGGGGATTTTTTAATGCCTATGATAAAATTGCCGATCGGCAGGATGTTGATGCAGTCATTCACTTAGGCGATTACATTTATGAATACGGTCGTGGAAAGTATGGCGACACCACCATCCGAAAAAATTTACCGGCTTACGAAATCGTTTCACTCAGTGATTATCGCACGCGTCATTCGCAGTATCGGCTAGACAAAGGCTTGCGCAGAGTCAGTCAGCAACACCCTATGATTGCCATTTGGGATGATCATGAAGTAGCGAACAATGTATATACCGAGGGCGCTCAAAATCATCAGCCCGATCAGGAAGGTGACTTTGAAAAACGAAAAGCCGCGGCTGTAAAGGCTTACTACGAGTGGCTTCCTATTCGCGAAGGCAGCAAACACTATCGTTCTTTTTCATATGGCTCATTGGCCGATTTAATTATGCTGGATGAACGTCTGGAAGGAAGAACTCGCCCGGTGGATAGTATCACCTCACCTGATTATTATAAAGACCGCACCATGCTTGGCGCAGAGCAAGTAAATTGGTTGGAGAATTCACTCGCAAAATCAACAGCTACGTGGAAGGTGTTGGGCAACCAGGTGATGTTTGCCGATATTGAACTAAGTGCAGTCTATCCAAACATGCCCCGCAATCTTGATTCGTGGGATGGCTATCCCGCAGAAAAGAAAAAGTTAAAAGAGTTTATTCTTGAGAATAAATTGAAAGACTTGATCTTCCTTACGGGTGATACACATTCGTCATGGGCCATTGAAGTAGCCACAGATGTAAAGAAAACCTACAACTCAAAAACATCGGCCGGTGCATTCGCGATTGAGTTTGGAACCACCAGCATTAGTTCGGCCAACGACAATGAGTATCATCCTGATGATGTTGTGAAAGATATGGAGAAAGCCTTGCTCTCAAAGAATCCACACATCAAATATTTGAATGCGCGCGATCATGGGTATCTGCTACTCACGCTCTATCCTGATAAAGCAACCAGCGAATGGTATTTTATGGAAACCTTGCGCCAACCTGAAACAAAGGAATACCTGGCGAAGAAAGTAACCGTTGATAAGGGAAGTGTGAAGTTGAAATGATTGCTACTATTTGGTAGATTCGGTATCTAATTCCAATTCCATGAAAACAATTGCTTCACTGATCTTTCTATTCTTTTTGATCGGTTGTAAAACTGATGCACCTGTCGAAAATGATTCCCTGAGTTATTTCGATCTGAATGAAGGAGCCGTAAAAGCGGGTGGAGTAAAAATGATTCCCATCCATGGTGGCAAGTACAACGTATGGACCAAGCGGGTTGGCAATCATCCTACCATAAAAGTTCTTTTGTTGCATGGCGGCCCCGCTGCGACCCACGAATACTTTGAGAGCTTTGATAGCTTCCTTCCTAAGGAGGGCATTGAATATTATTACTACGATCAACTCGGTTCATATTATAGCGATCAACCCACTGATACGAGTCTTTGGAATATCGATCGTTTTGTTGAAGAAGTAGAGGAAGTACGCAAAGCCTTGAACCTTGACAATTCCAATTTCTATTTACTTGGTAGTTCGTGGGGTGGAATCTTAGCGATGGAGTATGCACTAAAGTATCAAAGCAATTTGAAGGGGTTAATCATTTCAAACATGATGGCAAGCGCCCCCGAGTATGGAAAGTATGCCGATGAGGTGTTGGCCAAACAAATGGACCCTGCTGTGCTGAAAGAAATTCGTGACCTGGAAGCCAAAAAAGATTTTGAGAACCCGCGCTATATGGAACTACTCGTTCCTAATTTTTATACTGAGCATTTGTGTCGCTTCCCTGCCGATCAATGGCCCGAGCCGGTTAACCGCTCGTTCAAACACATGAATGGAGTTATCTATACACTCATGCAAGGCCCCAGTGAATTTGGCATTAGTGGTAAATTAGAAAAGTGGGATCGCACGGCAGACTTAAAAACAATTACTGTCCCCACCTTAGTGATTGGAGCCACACACGATACCATGGATCCCGAACACATGAAGTGGATGGCAAGTGAAGTCCCTAATGGAAGATTTTTATTATGCCCCAATGGAAGTCATTTATCCATGTGGGATGATCAGGAGCATTACTTCCCGGGGTTGATTTCTTTTTTGAAAGATGTTGATGGCGGGTTATTGATCAAGAAATAAGGAGGGAAATTCAACAATTGAAACAGCAAATCGTTGGCACAGGCTATGTGCAGTATATGTCTTGTTTAAAGAGAAATAATTAAACCATATAGTAACATAGCCTTCTTCATATTTGCATTCTATGTGCCTATGTGGTTTTGTATTCTCTAAAGGCAAAGCAAATTGAACCACATAGGATTATCATATGTGTCTATGTATTATATTTTCTAACTTGTAGGCCATACCAAACTCACCTACCTAATGAGTGGCCATGACATTCTTGATCTTGTAAAACAACGCAACCCCAACGAACCCGAATTTATTCAAGCAGCTGAAGAGGTAATTACTTCTGTGTGGCCTGTGCTGGAACGCAACCCCGAATTTATTCGCTTGCGTTTGTTAGAGCGCATGCTTGAACCCGAGCGTCAAATTTCGTTTCGTGTTACGTGGTTAGACGATAAAGGAAACGTGCACGTCAATCGCGGCTATCGCGTGCAAATGAATAGTGCCATTGGCCCTTATAAAGGCGGGCTTCGTTTTCATCCATCCGTAACACCCAGTGTATTAAAGTTTTTAGCGTTCGAGCAAATTTTTAAAAATGCCCTTACAGGAATTCCTATGGGGGGTGGCAAAGGCGGTTCAGATTTTAATCCAAAAGGAAAGTCGGATGATGAAGTGATGAAGTTTTGCCAGGCCTTTATGGGTGAGTTGGCTCGACATATTAGTCACAGGTTAGATGTGCCTGCAGGCGACATTGGTGTGGGCGGCCGTGAGATTGGGTATTTGTTTGGCGCGTATAAAAAAATAAAAAACGAATTTACCGGAGTGCTTACCGGCAAAGGCATTGGTTGGGGCGGAAGTTTAATTCGTACGGAAGCGACCGGCTATGGGTTAATTTATTTTGCGGAGAACATGCTGCAGGAAAAGAAGGAGTCGATAAAAGATAAAACATGTTTGGTGTCGGGTTCCGGTAATGTGGCGCAATATGCGATTGAAAAAATCATTCACCTTGGCGGGAAAGCAGTAACCGCTTCCGACTCAGATGGGTTTATTTATGATGCGGCCGGCATCACCAAAGACAAACTTGAATTCTTAAAAGACCTGAAGAACAATCGCAGAGGTCGTATAAAAGAGTATGCCGATAAATATAAGTGTGAGTTTCATGCGCTGGATGCGAAACATGATCACAACCCGTTGTGGAGCATAAAAGCTGACTGCGCTTTTCCCTGCGCCACGCAAAATGAAGTGAATGAAAAAGATGCAAACAATCTTGTGAAGAATGGCTTGAAACTATTAGGCGAAGGAGCCAACATGCCAACCACCATTGATGCCATAAATATCCTGATTGATCATGGCGTGATGTATTCACCAGGCAAGGCCAGCAATGCAGGTGGTGTGGCAACTTCGGGTTTGGAAATGACTCAAAATTATATGGGCACCAAATGGACGAGTGAAGAAGTAGATGCCAGGTTGGTGGGCATTATGAAAAACATACATCAAACGTGTCTGGCTGCAGCCAAAGAATATGGCAAGCCCGGCAACTATTTAGTGGGTGCTAACATTGCCGGATTTTTAAAAGTAGCGAAGGCAATGCAGGCTCAGGGGGTTGTTTGATTGGAACGAAACTGATTCAAATGATAAAAAGGAACCAACATCGAAGGTAAATTTTAAAAAACTTGCACCTTGAAATTGAAATGTGAACTAAAGACACATCACCAAATGATAGATAAATGAGAAATTTTATTTTGCTTGTTAGTCTTCTGGTGTGCCTCTCCTATCATGGTTCAGCACAGAGCATCAAGAGTTTTTATAATGGTTCTTTAAAATTGTATTATGAAGAATCGGGTGCCGGTCCTTCGCTCTATATTTTATCAGGCGGACCTGGCGAGGCTCCTGACCATCCCTACCTACAACTGGTTGACAGTCTGAAATCATTTTATACGTGCGTGTTAATTCATCAGCGTGGCTCCGGAAAATCTGCGGACATGCCCATAAATGAAAGGACAATAACGATCAACAACTATACGGAAGACATTGAACTTTTGCGAAAAGCTCGAGGCGACAAAAAGATCACACTGTTAGGTGTTTCATGGGGCGGGTTACTTGGAATGAACTATGCGGCTCATCATCCGGAATCTACTTCAAATATTATTCTTATCTGCTCAGCGCCTCCGTCTTATTCGGTTTGGAATGTTCTGTATGATAATCAATACGCAAGACGATCTAAAATAGAATTGGATTCAATGGCCAATTTGCAGAAAATCTTCTCAGTAAAAACTGAGAAAGAGTTGGACTCTCTTAAAAGAGTAGACCCCGATGGCAAAGAAGTTGTTGCCTACAAGCAATTCGTTGCGCTGCATGTTAGGGCTATGTATTACGACAGAAATAAAATATCAATGAAAAACCTTGACGATCTCTTTTACAGTTTCAATTTTCAGCCAATTCCTATCATTGATAAGGAAGTGATGGAAACTAAATGGGATATCACAGGCAAACTAAAGAAATTAAAAATACCAGCGCTAATTATTTATGGCCGGCAGGATGATCAGGGTGAATCAACTTTCTACTTACAAAAAGAAAGTTTAAGATTTAGTGAAACACACGTTATTGAACAATGTGGACATGAGATTTTAGAAGAACAGCCGGAGGAATTTTTCAAAATTCTTTTGAATTACGTTAAGCGAATCAGAAAGTAATGCATTGCAAAAGCCAAGGTATTCTAATCATTGTAATTAGTCTATATTAACCAAAAGAAGTGATAGAATAAAACGAAAATCATGTTTACACTGGAACAAATTAAACACGCACACAGCAAAGTAAAATCAGGAGCCGACTTTCCCGCTTACATCAAAGAGATCAAAGCCTTGGGTGTTACCTCCTACGAAACCTTTGTGGCAGACGGCCATACCCGCTATTACGGAAACAACCATTTCAAAATTTCCACACCTGTAAAGTATGATGCCAAGAGCATTGCAGAGACATCAAATGCCATGCAATTCAAATCAGATCTTAAAGCACATCAACAGGGGAAAACTGATTATCCAACCTTCTGTGCCGATTGTGCTAAATCAGGAATTGAAAAATGGACAGTCAATATGGAAAAAATGACGTGTACATATTATGATAAAGCAGGTACTGAAATATTGGAAGAGCAAATACCGCAGTAGATCAAACTCATTTTTACTAATTCAGTTTTTTTGATTGATGAGGGCGAAGGGTAAACTATTAAATGCTTGCTTAATCGTTTCTTCCCTTGTCGGGTATTTAGAATGGGGAAAAGGCAGCAAACAATTCTTATTTCAGGCAGAAGCTGAAATACTTTTAAAAGTATTTACCACTCCAGCTTCAGCTATTCATCCCTTCACCTTGCTTCCTTTACTCGGGCAAATCCTTTTGATCGTAACGCTATTTCAAAACAAACCCAGTAAGGTTCTGACTTTTATGGGCATGGCGGGCATTGGCATCTTACTGGTCTTTATGTTTGGTATCGGCCTGAGGACTATTAACATCAAAATAGCAGCATCGACACTACCTTTTTTAGTAACTGGATTTTTTACGATAAGGTATCATAAAAAGAAATAGGGTGTCTTTTACTTGCCGTGTTGATACTCCATTATATACCAAGTTCAAACTGAAAAACTGCGCCCATGCCCGAAGAACTTTCTTGATTTATTCTTAAATCTTTTTGATTAAAGTAAACTAGCGCACCCTGAACTTTTACGCGATGACCATTCAGATATTTTGTTACACCTAATTCCACCTGATCGGTTTGTTTTGTATTGATAGAAGGAAAATTTGGGTCGTTATAAACTGACGCTGCAGGAACTACAGACGCAAACCTGCCTGCCACCTCAAAATTATTTTTAAACAAATAGCTCACTTGCGACATATATCCATAGCCGGCAAGAATCAACCGTGTTTTTGTATTGTCAGAAGGGTTGATCGTAATTGGCTCGATTACACTCCTATTGGCGTATTCGCTATACCATGCCCATCCATTGAATTTGAATACTGCATCGAAACTATAATTATTGATGCTGCGGGTTTCATAGAGATCGTTGCCCAATTGCCCTGCCTCGCGCAACGCTTTTGCATTATAACTATACGTGGCTGCAAGACTTAGCTTAGGAGTTTCTTCACGTGCCAGGTCTCCTTCTACATAATCATTCCCATCGGTAAACCGGCCAAAAGGAAGCCACTCTACCCTTCCTGTATAGGCCAATCCAGTATTTGGTGATATCAGTGAATTTCTACCCTCGCCACTGGTAAGTGCCCCGCGCAGTGCGTAATGGTCTTTCGTTAAATGTGCAAAAAATCCAAAGTCGCGGTCAATATTGAAATTAGCATTTACGATTGAGCGGTCATAAAATTGCTGGTCACCCGAAGACACAACCCGTTGTCGGTTGCCCGGCAACTTAGTTTGTCCAAATCCCAGCTTTAAATCTTTGGTAGGGTTATAGAAAATTACCGCATCGCGAACCACATTTGGGCTATTGTTGACAGCTGAGTTTTCGGGTCCCTTCCAATCCATATCGCCTCGTGAAAAAGAAAGCTGGATATAATATGTAAGACGGGGATCAACCACAAAACCTTCAAATTTCATGCGCAGCCTCCGCACACGAAATTCAAATGAGTCTGATGTTAAATCGGAGGGGGAAATCGAGTTATACGTTGCCCGGTTCTGTATTCGGAACTGAAATTTCAACGAAAAGGTGCTGTCTTTATCTACCAAACCAAAACCCTTCTGTTTCTTAACAAAGAAGGAAACGGGCGCCTTTTCCTGAGAGAAAGCCTGAATGGATAAAATAGCAGAAGCAAATAGAAGGGGGATAAATATCTTCATGGATGCGATTTTTAGCATGATAGGGAAAAATATTAACTGAAAGGTAATGTTAAGATAAAGTTCTCTTAACACGAGTGCAAGCACAGGACTGATTCAACACTTAATAGTTTGATGAATTAGCCTAATGGTTCTTGTTCTGGGGCAGTAATTATGCGCTACCGTTTAGTCACCACTTCACCAATCATTCGCAATCCATCCAACGTTAGGTTGGGCTCTACTGAATGAAAGAAATCGGTAAGGGGTGTAATGATTGACGACAATCCTCCGGTAGCAATAGCCGGACATTCTTCGTTAAGCTCTGCACGAATTTTTAACACCATGTTTCGCACCAGGCCTTCGTAGCCAATTAAAATTCCTGATTGAATAGCAGTAACGGTATTGGTGCCCAATGCAGAGGCCGGCATAGCCAACGGCACGTCAAATAATTTTGCTGTATTTTGAGAGAGCGAGCGAATGGCTGTTTTAAGTCCGGGGGCAATTGAAACACCTAAAATTTTTCCAGCACCTGAAATAGTTGTGAACGTAAGTGCGGTACCAAAGTCAACCACAATACATGTTTGTTTGTATTTGAAATACGCAGCGGCTGCATTCGCTACTAAGTCCGAACCGATTTCGAACGGGTTGAGAATATCAATGGGTAATTGGTTATATACTTTGGGGCCAAGTATAATAGGATCCTTATCGAATAGCGTACGCGATACGTTTTTGATTTTATCGGTCATGGCAGGCACCACACTGCTCAGAACAATAGTATTCACTAAACTGAGATCGGTACGGGATTCAAAAAAGTAATCGCGGATTTTTACACCGAAATAAAGTTCAGGCAAGTCAGGGCGAGAAGGAATGCGCCAGATGTGTTTCCATTCATTGTCCTTCCACAGCCCAGCTGTGATGTCGCTGTTACCAATGTCGAATGCAAGAAGCATGGCGCAAAATGCAAATTTTTTACCGATGTGCCGTTCGTAACGGGACGAAAGTAATGAAGCCTCCATACTTTCTCTTCCAGATCTGTGTCGCCTCACACCTTGAAATCAGTTCGATTCGCTTCGCGCTATTACAAAGTATTTATTGATTTTGCTTTGGGTGAAGCATAAGTAGCCTTTCAACTAAATACTTCTTTCAATCTTTCTGCACTGTACTTGAACCTGAGGTTTCAATTTTCACGTCCGGATTGCCACGATACAACACTACGCTGGCACCACTAACAGTTCCATTCAATTGATTTGCTACCGAAACTTTTGCATTGCTCGCTCCCGAAACGGCTAGCTCTGCTTTGTCAGCAAAATAATTAAACGCTGTAAGGATAGAAGCACCTGAAATCGTTCCTTCCAGCAATTGACCTTCACCATTCAAGCGCAATTGAGAAGCACCACTCAACGAGAAGTGAATTTCATTGGCATCCAAACTCAGTTGTGTTAACGAGGCGCCCGAAAGAGAAACATCCATTCGGGTAACGGGAGCAAATCCAGAAACCTGAGCATTCACCGCTCCTGAAAAATCAACGCCATATAAAACCGGAAGTGTGATGTCTATATTGGTGGCATATTGCCTTTTCTCGTAATGATTAAATCGAATTACCAACGTATTTCCATTTTTAGCTACATGCAAATCATCTAAATTTCTCCGATCACCTGAAGCTTCAATTGAAAAATTCTCTCCGTATTTTACCGATATAATAAGAGCATCGCTTGCCTCGATGCGATCAAAATCAACTACTGCAAAATTACGGTCGTCTTGTTGGCGTGGACCTGGGTCTTCTTCAAAGCAAGATGTTAACCAAACAAGGGAGAGCAATAAAATTATGGTGTTAAGCTTTTTCATATTTTGTATTTGGAGGTAAGACAACTGAGAAAGTCAGTACCCCTATCTAAAGGTTTACTTCCGCATATTTCGTGAATTATCGCAGCTGGCATTTCAAAGAATTCTGCGCAAATCAGCGAGATTCGCAGGAAATGAATTTAAAACTCAACTTTATAGCTTAGAATAGGTAACAACGGCAGCGAATACCATTTCTTTATTTCGCCACTGCGCACTTCAAAGTATTGGCCGCCCAGGTTTTTATGATTGGTGGCGTTTTGTAAATCCAGCGAAAGCGTTGTAGTGGCCTTTGCCCGATTTCGTTTTAAGCTTACGCGGAGATCAGTTCTAAAGTAGTCAGGCAATTGTTCCGTAAAGGCAAGGCTCTCTATATAATGTGTTTCACCTAACGCCATCGATTTATCAAAATCAATTGGGGTTGTCCAGAAGCCGCCCGCATAAATGGCGCGAACATTTAAGCCAAACACGCGGTTCTTTTTCCAGGTATATTCTTTACCTGCGGTAAAACTAAGCGCACGTTTTCCATTGAAGCGCGTGTTGCGCCACACACCATCCAATGCTTTATACTCTGAATTATACAAAGAGCCAGAGAGCAAAAAGTAGAAATTATTATGAAGAAACTGTTCTGCTGTAAGTTCAATTCCATAATTCCTTCCAAAACCTTTGTTCACCATGGGGTCGGTAACAAAACCCTCTTCCACAACTAAACTGGAAATAGGGCTAGTAATATCTTCATTCACCGCAATGTTGTAGAGATGCTGATAATACGTTTCAGTTTTAATTCTCAAAAATTTAGTGAGTGAGCGGTCATATCCCACCACAAAATGATGAGCTTTATTAAAGCCAAGACTTTTGTTCGATTGATTGAAGCTTCCTTCAGGTTGCTCAATGGATGCCTCATACACGCCAATGGGTTGCATCTGGCTGTGCAGTCCGTAGCCTATGCTTAAAGATTGCCTTTCGTTAAGTTCATATTTAGCCGATGCCCTTGGCTCTACAGAATAGGTACTGTTATCTTTCAGATATAAAAAGTGAACACCCGAATTAATCGTTAGCTTTTGGGTAGCCCGATAACTCCACTGCGAAAATAATTGTAACGTGTTGGCATGGAGTTTAGAATTTAATGGCTGTACTATCTGATCTATTTCACGATCGAGGTACCGTTGGCGCAGACTATAAGCGTATTGATTAATGTAAATACCGGAACGCACACTGTTCTTAGCATTGAACTTATGGTTGAGTACGGAGCTCACGGTAATCTTGCGTGTGATGTAATTTGATTTGTAGTTGAATTGCGGCACATAGTTGTCATCCAATCGATCTTCTTCATACCCATGATCGTTCCCTGAAATAACTATTGCAGACTGTAGATACGTGTGAGGATTAATTGTGATTGCATGCTTTATGCCCGTTGCACCCGTATTCGAAAAGTAAGCAGCATTGTTACGCTGATAATCTTCTTCCCATTGGGTAGAATCTTTTTTTGCATCCTGGTTCTGGTCACTCAAACCGCCAAAGCCAAACAAAGAAAAATTTCCAAACTTGTTAGTAGGCAGATAAATGTTGTACGACAGATCCTGAAAATTGGTAACGGCATCACCCAGGTTAACACCTACTTTTGAAAGCACACTGAGCGTGGAATATCGATAGTTAATTAAATAAGAACCACGATAGTTTTTTGAGAATGGCCCTTCGGCTGCAACATCCAATCCTAAAAATCCGGCTTGCACCGTGTACTCCCGTTTTTCGTTATTGCCTTTGCGCAAATTCAAATCAAATACTCCGGCCAATGCATTTCCATACTCAGCTGCAAAGGCGCCTGTTGAAAAATCAGAATTAGTTAGCAACTGCGAACTTAAAATAGAAATACCTCCACCCGATGCTCCCACATCTGCAAAATGATTGGGGTTTGGAATATCAACACCTTCCATGCGCCACAACAAACCAACCGGTGAATTGCCCCGAATGGAAATTGAATTACTTCCATCATCGGTGGACACAACTCCTGCAAACGAAACTGCTGCCCGTGCGGGATCGTTGACCGCGGCCGCAAATTTTCGGGTTTCCTCCACAGAAAAAGTGCGCGTACTTACTGTAGCCATTTCATTGATTGGCTTATTTTTTTCGATATCGGGGCGCACTACAATAGCATCCAGTTGAGTAATGTCTTCATCGATAGGAATCGTAAGCACTACTTCCTTTCCCGAATTAACGATGATGTTTGGAATAGTTACTTCCTTATAGCCAACAAATGAAATTTTGAGGGCATGGATGCCGATGGGTATTAGAGTAAGTCTAAAATTCCCATCGGGGTCGGAAGTTGTTCCAATCAAAGGATCAGAATTAACCAGTACAATGGAAGCACCTGGCAAAGTCGTTTTCGAAACTTTATCGATTACCGTACCACGGATTGTTTGGGTGAGTGTTTGTGCCGATGCAGTAATCGAACTAAGAAGAACAGCTAAAAACAAAAGGTAGATTTTTGAATGTGTCATATCAGTTTTATCTGGCTCTATGACAACTTGATTTTTATATACCCCCAATGATTACTGTAAAATAAATTTCGATCTGTGAGAGTACAGACCGAGATGCCAATAAATAAAAATTATTTAACATGGATTATGAGAACAGAGTATGACTCCGAAGGAGTGGAATGTTTATAACACCGAATTATCTACTAAGCATGCGACCCCTTCGGGGGCGACCCAATCCTTTGCATAATATTAATCATAAAAACCTCAATGCAATTTTCGCTCCCCACCACATCTTCAGATTAAGATCACTACCAAAATTAGTGTCAGAAATTATTCTCGGCTGATAATCTGTGAACAAACTTGGGTAATCTGTAAATGTGGTTCGGGTTAAATATCCATTTAATGTAACTCCTGTTGCTAATGATAGTTTTCTTGCCACCTGAAAATCAAACCCCACATAGGCTTTGTTGAGTAAACTCAATGCGTTGGTAAAGCTTCCTTTATTTACATGCTGTGCCGATACATCTAAATCAAGAAACCACCACCGGGTTAGTTTACGCGTTGTTCCTAATCCATATCCAAAATGCCAAACGGAAGTGTCGGAAGGTTGTAATGATTGCTGTGGTTTAAATCCGGCCATGAGCATTGTATGAAACTTGCGTGCTCCGGTGCGAAAAGCCAGATTCGCATAAAACACTTCATCTGCAGAAAACTCAATTTTATGATACCCACTTCTAACAATGCTTAAAAATCCAATGGGAACTCCGCCAAGACTATCTGCATAATTAATGAGTCCAATTTGGGTGCCGTGAACTTTTCTTCCATAATTAAAGAAAGTTGCTACCTGGCTACCTGTTATTCTTTCAGTGGCCAGGTTAGTAAATCCGGCAAATTGCGATCCTTTGTAATTTCCCAACTGAACGTTTCCAAAACCTGCTACTTGCACACCTTGGGCTTTTCCGCCTGTAAAGTTTGTAAACCCGGCTACTTGCACTCCATACATATCGCCAAGTGTTGTATTGGCAAACCCTGTTACTTGCACCCCGCGTGTGTTCGCTAAGTTAGTATTAGCAAATGCAGACAGTTGAATGGCTTCGGTATCGCCTCCATTTAAATTGAAAAATCCTGCCGCCTGCACACCATAAACTTTTCCGCCCACCATATTTCCAAAGCCAGCTATTTGTAACCAGCTTACATCGCTGCGATCGAGATTAAAGAAAAATCCTAATTCAATTTGGTTTGTGCCCATCGAATAGCCTCCTAAAAAATTGATCGAGTAATCATTAATTGTGTTAGCACTCAAACGACCATTGGTTCCCAGAAAAGGAAGGAAAGAAACTTGAACCAGGTTGTTCAGCGTGTCATGTATGTTTTGAATATTCGGCTCTGACTCATAGGGGAAAAATACTTCTTCTTTCTTTTTATCCACCAGAACCGTTGAATCTAATCCATCAATTACAACAATGGCAGTTGTTGTATCCTTTTCGATTGGATGAATCTTAACGGTTACATATTGATTGAGCGGAGCAGTAATGCTAATAAGCGTATCGCGATAATTTTTCTTACTGACAGAAAGAGAGATGGAGTCGGTCTTCTTTTCTAATTTCATTTTAAAATATCCAAACTCATCCGTTACTGTCGAAGTAATTGATTTTTTATCATACACACTCGCGTGCGCAATTTTCTCACCCGTACTTACATCCTCCACATATCCGTTAATGGTTACCGTTACTACATTGTTTTTAACGGGGGGTGGTGCGGCTTTGGTGAGGATGAGGTAATTTCCTTTCTCTTTATAATTCATCGAACCTTGAAATATTTCATTCAAAAGATTGCGAACCGTTTGATTGGTAGCATCCAGCGAAACCGGATGATTGGCATCAATGATGGCGCTGTTATACGAGAAAGAGAAGCCACCCGCCTGACCGATGCGATTTAATAATGCAGGAATGGATTCGCTTGCCACGCTTATCGACAGGGTACGTTCTAACAGGGGAAGGTCTTTCTTTTGCGCTTGACAAACCGAAATGCAACTTAAGAGCAATGAAATCGTGTAGAGTTTTCTCATGCGCGGTTTATTGATCGCACCCTGCTCCGTCTAAAATAATAGCATCATCCTTTTTAGTTAAGGTGAGACCCATGGTCTCGGCTATTACTTCAGCAATGATCGCGGCATTATCTTCTTTAAAGTTGGCGGTGAGCCTGCAGGTGTAAAGCTTCTCGTTGGCTAATTTAATTTTTGAATTATACACGTCATTTAATAAATTGATTACGGACATCAAATCGGTATTGTTAAAGCTGAATGTCTTCGTTTTATAGGCAAGCACGTTGGTGTCTGGTTTTTCTATTCGGTAAAACCGCTTGCTACTTTTGGTATAGATGGCACGTTCGCCCGCTTGCAAATTCAACCCCGGATCGTTTCGTGTATAAAACTGAACTTCACCATGAGTAACTATTATTTCAATTGTATCCTTATCGGGATAAGCTTTTAGATTAAATTCAGTTCCTATATCACGCACTAACACATCATCAGCTTCGATCACGAAAGGTTTCTCTTCTTCATGTTTCACCGTAAAGTAGGCTTCCCCTTTCAATTTAACTTTACGCGTTTTTTCGCGCGGATTAAACTCATATGTTAACTCACTTTTCTTGTTTAAGAAAGCGGTGCTACCGTCCGGTAACGTATCATTAACGGTTACCGAGTTGGAAACAATTGCTACTGATTGTATGGGGGGGGTAACAATCTTATATGTTGTATATCCAATGGCTAGCAAAATCAATAATCCTGCAGCAATTCGAAGGGGTTGCCAATTTTTTGAATACAAGGGAACAACCTTAACTGGAGCCGTTATTTTTTTCCGCACTTTATTCCATGCGGCATCGGTGTCAAATTGAATCTGAATTTCAGTTGAAGCCGCCTTTTCAAAAATTGTTTTTAGATTTTCAAAATAGGCTCTATTCTCTCCGCTTTGCTCCACCCAGTGCCGCACTTTCTCTTGTTCCTGCGCAGAACCTTCCCCGGCAAGTACTTTGCCAATCAAATCATCTATATCGCTCCACTCCTCCATCATATCCAATCTTTCATAAATAGTAAAAACAAGGGCAAGTAATCTTTCAACTGCAGACGCATTAACTTCAACGCCTTGCCCATGTGGTTCTCTACCGTCTTTATAGAAATCTGTAATTGATCAGCTATCTCCTGATACTTTAATTCTTCGAAACGACTAAGCTGAAACACCAGCCTGCATTGTTCAGGCAATGTTTTCATCGCCTCGGTGATTTTTTCTTCAAGTTCCGCGGCATGCACCTTTTGTGAAACAGATTCGTGCGAAACCTCGGCTACTGCCAATTCATATGCAACATGCTGTTGCTTTACCTTGGCATGTTTAATCACGTTAAGGCAACTGTTGCGAATCATTCGATAGAGGTACGATTTCAGGGAAGTTTCAATGGCTAGCGCATTTTTCTTTTCCCAGAGGGTAATAAAGGCAGCTTGTACTACTTCTTCGGCTTCTTCCTTATCCTGCAGAAATGAGTAGGCGTATCGGCACAGGGGTTGGTAATAGGTTCTAAAAATCATCTCGTAAGCGCTTTCGTTGCCCTGCCATAGTGTTTCCAGCTGCTTTTCCGATAAATCCACTGTTTTTGAAATGTTTCAGTGCAATTTACGGGTTTAGGGCTTTGGGGTTATGACAACCCAGAGAAGTTTTACCCCTATTTGAAATTTAATTTGAACAGAAAAAAGAAAGCCATCCTGAAAATCAGAATGGCCCTTATTATCTATACCAATCGATTGGTTTACTCAGCTGTTCTCGAACTTAAATACATCCGGCATTTCGGAATTATCATGCATGGATACTTTTAGATCTTGTATGATTCCGTTGGCAATGTCATACACCCAGCCATGCACGTAAGGTCCACCGCGTTTTTTCCATGCATTTTGAATAATGGAAGTCTTTCCTAAATCATATACCTGCTCAATCACATTCAATTCAACAAATCTGTTTTCGCGTTCTTTAATGTCTTTTATTCCTTCCAACTCATCCTGATGTAAACGATATACATCTTTGATGTGCCTAATCCAATTGTCTATCAATCCAATTTGCTTGTTGCCCATTGCAGCGCGTACGCCCCCACATCCGTAATGACCACAAACAATAACATGATTTACTTCAAGCACGTTAACGGCATAGTCAAGCACACTCAACATATTCATATCTGAGTGAACCACCATGTTAGCAATATTGCGATGCACAAAAACTTCACCGGGTGCGGTACCTGTAATTTCGTTTGCCGAAACGCGGCTATCCGCGCAACCAATCCAAAGGAAATCGGGCTTTTGCACATTGGCCAATCTGGAGAAAAAGGATTTATCTTCCTGATTTTTCTGTTGTACCCACGCTTTGTTTTGTAAGAGTAGTTGTTCGTATTTTTTCATCGGACTATTTAGTTTATATCTATATTTTTTAATTCAACGTCAATGTTTTTTGATTTGGCTGTTTCTGTAAAGTCCACGACCATCTCTTTAATGTCTTCATCTATAAACTGCGCTTTAGAACCATCAATTAATAATCGTGTGTCATCCGGTATTTTTTCAAGTGCCTTACGCAATGCGTTCTTATGCAAGAAAGATACATCTTTAGTAAACCGAATCATGAAGTTCTCCTCTGAAGAAACTATAATCACGGCCTTTTGGAAATTTGTCTTCAAAATAAAATAGATGGCAACTAAAATTCCCATGAAAACTCCCTTCAACAAATCGGTGAAAACAACAGCAATGATTGTTACCACAAACGGAAGAAACTGAGCCATACCTCTTCGATACATTTCTTTAAACAAAGTCGGCTTGGTTAATTTAAATCCTACGATAATCAAAATTCCAGCAAGACAGGAAAGTGGGATCATCTTTAACAACCCAGGGAATAATAAAACTGATAACATTAAAATTATTCCGTGCGATATCGTAGAAGCTCTTGTTCGGGCGCCTGAATTTATATTGGCCGAACTCCTTACAATAACTGAAGTTACGGGCAAGCCTCCGAGTAATCCTGAAATAAAGTTACCGGCACCTTGAGCTTTCAGTTCCCTGTCAAGAGGTGTTATACTATGACTACGATCCATCTTATCGCATGCTTCTATACTTAACAAGGTTTCCAAGCTGGCAACAATAGCAATTGTTACTGCGGTGATATATATTTTGGGATCTCTCCAAAAAGAAAAATCGGGAAAGGTAATGAATGTACTTAAGCCGGATGTTTCAGTAGCCACTGGCACAGTTACCAAATGTTTTCCATCAATAACGAAATAGGGCAGAGCATAATTGAAAAGAGCGTTTAATGAAACTCCCAACATAACTGCCCCTAATGCTGAAGGCACAAGCCTAAAAAACTTAAAGCGTTGCAGTCGCTGACTATCCCAGGTGATCATTAACAAAATTGAAAGCAAACTAACTGTTACAGCCCCAGGACTAAGAAAATCCCACGCTTGTAAAATTTCTGAGAACGTATTTCTGCCATCTGGTTGAAAAAAACTTTCATCTCCTTCAAAGTCTGCATCGTATCCCACCGCATGCGGAATTTGTTTTAATATAAGTATCAAGCCAATCGCGGCAAGCATTCCTTTGATTACCGACACCGGGAAAAAATGACCAATGGCTCCGGCTTTTGCAAACCCTAAAATTATTTGAATGATACCTGCCAAGGCAACGCTGAATAAAAACGCTTCGAATGATCCAAGATCCAAAATGGCTGCAGCTACTATAGTAGTTAGGCCAGCTGCCGGGCCACTTACACTAACAGAAGATCCACTTAACGAGCCTACAACTATGCCCCCAACTATACCTGCAAGTAATCCCGAAAAAAGTGGAGCCCCTGATGCCAGGGCAATTCCCAAACACAAGGGTAATGCAACCAAAAATACTACAACAGACGACCTCAGGTCCGTTGACCAAAAATTTTTAAAATTCATAAAAAAGGAGAAAATATTAACTAAAACTTAGTAACTGATCTTTGAAGAGAAGATCGAATGAAACTACTAGGCCTGCGGTGGTGGGGAATCTATTTCAGGAAAGTGCAACTCGTTAGAATGAAGGTAAAGTGAGGCCTTCCTGTTTGAATTGAATTGGATTATTTGCAGACTGTATAAAAAATCCACTTTTATGTTTTCATCAAACTCGCGACTGTCTTCTGTAGTGGGTTCTTCATTATCACCCGTTACGTCCTCGCATTCGCTCCAATCTATTTGAACACCCTTTTTTGAGGTCTCAAAAAACAAACTTCCAAAACTTGCTGAAAGCATCAGCAAAACATAAGTAACCGCTAAAAATGAAAAGAGTGCTTTTCTCATATGGGCTTCAAAGATAACAATTTTTTCAGCCCTAAAAATGTTATTAACTTGTTAACTACTCATTTCGAAGCGACTCAACGGGATTAACGGTGGCTGCCTTAACCGTTTGAAAACTTACCGTGATAAATGCAATCACGATGGCTGCCACAGCCGTTACAATAAACATCCAAACAGGTAAATCTGTACGATAAGGAAAACTGCTTAGCCACTGATTGGCCGCATATAATGAAACAGGCAAAGCAATAACGAACGCAAGTATTACCAGTAAAATAAAATCTTTTGAAAGAAGTAAAACAATTTGTTGCACACTGGCACCTAACACTTTCCGAATTCCGATTTCCTTAATTCGCTGTGATGCCGTAAAGGATACAAGGCCGAACAATCCAAGACAAGAAATAAATATTGCTAAACCCATTGCAGTTTTAGTGAGTTTAGAAGTGCGTTGTTCTGTTTTGTAATAATTTTTTATAGTGTCATCAAGAAAAAGATGCTCGAATGGAACATCCGTATACACTTTCTTCCAGGCTGTTTCAATTTTATCTAACCCGGCTTTCAACTTATCACCCGATTGATTGGCTGTTTGAAAACGAATGTTAAAACAGGTGAAATCCTTTTGCTTGTTCGCCATCATCACAGGATCGATCGGGTCGTGAAGGGATCGTGTGTGAAAGTCTTTTACTACCCCAACAATTGGAAATTTATTTTTACCCTGAGTAATCAATTTGTCCAATGCCTCCTCCGGTTTTGTAAATCCTAAAGCTTTTAACATTGTTTCATTGATCAGGTACTCTTTTACCGTATCGCTTTCCATTAAATTTCGACCTGCCAATAATTCAATATCATAGAATTTAAGATACTTGGTATCTCCGTTCTTTCGAAAAGCATTCACTGAAATTTCTTCTTTGCCATTATCAACCTTTACCGATTGTGAACTCCAGCCATTTGAACTTGGCGGGTCACTGCTCATGGAGATTTCTGAAATTTCAGGAATTGTGGCAATCTCAGCAGCAAATACTTGTTGCTTTGAATAATCTCCCCACCACGGAGTATGTACATAAATTACAGCATCTTTTTTGAATCCTAAATCTTTATTCAAGAGAAAACGAATTTGCCAGCCCACCACCAACGTGCCGATGATTAATACCTGTGCAAAAGAAAACTGAAATACAATTAGCGACTTTCGTAAAAAAGCAGTTCTTGACTGTGACCCCGTAACGGAGACTTGATTCTTTAACACTAACGCAGGGCGAAATGAAGACAAGACAAATGCAGGATACGCACTGGCAAGTAATCCTATAAATAAAATTGAAAAGATCAGAAAGGGTAATATATCCAGAAAATTAACCGTCACTCCTTTAGGCACAAACTCGTCAAATGAATTTAGACCAATCTCTGTAAGTGGTAAAGCAATGATAATGGCAATCAGCGTAAGCAAAAGACCCTCGCACAAAAACTGAACGACTAAGCGGGTTTGCGAACTTCCTAATACTTTTCGCACACCCACTTCCTTAGCGCGTCTTATTGCTTGGGCTGTTTCGAGATTTACAAAATTGATTGCCGCAATTACTAACAAAAGAATAGCTACAAAAATGAGGGTAATCATGGTAGGCAAATGAGTAGCGCTGCGGCTAAAATCAAAAATGCCGGTCTCTGAATTAAAATGGATATCGGAAAGTGGTTGAGCCGCAAATGTATTGGTGGCATCCCAGCTACTTTTCTCATCGTAAATTTTTGTTAGCTGTGGAAGTTGGTCGAGTAAAGTTTGGTGTGTCGTGCCTTCCAATACTTTTACAAAAATTTGTGTGCTGCTATTTGTGCTCGTCCAATCGTCCAGGTTGTAATTCTTTTTTAACCAACTGGCTTGTGTGGTGGGGGCGCTAATAAAGTCGGTAAAAGAAAAATCTGTATTAAAGGGTAAATCACGAACAATGCCGGCAACGTGGGTTTCCAGGGAATCGCGATAGATTACTTCCTTGCCAATCACCTGAGCTATATCTAACTCACCAAAATATTTTTTAGCCTGACTTTCGGTAAGCACAGTTTGATGAGGCTTTAACAAAACATCGGGTGAGCCAATCAACCACTCGTATGAATCAAATAATTTAAAGTAACTCGTGTCAACAATAGCCACCGCGTCTTGCTTCTCCAATTTTTTTATTTCTGAACCTGTTGGAATTTCTACTTTCGATCCAAAGCAAAAGAATAGCGCTACAGATTCTACTCCTGAAAAATTCGTGTCTACGTAAGGGGCAACGGCTGTTGGAGCTCCACGATTCAACCCAGAAAACGTACCGCTAAATTTGGAGTGAATCCTATAAAGGCGATCATAACCAGAAATCTCTTTGTTAAAACTCAATTCAAAGTTTACAATCAGGTAAATAATTAAGCACGCGCTTATGCCAATGGCTAAGCCTGTTATGTTAATTATGGAATGAAATTTATTGCGTAGCAAGGTGCGGTAGGCTACGGTGAAATAGTTTCGGATCATGACGACAGTGTTAGGGATTTACCTGCAATTACAAATTCAACACCAAAAGTTTTACCTTCAATAATTGACTGAATTCGAAATAAATCAATAACTAGCGTGCCCATCATCGGGCAAACTTGTTCGAAATCGGGCGAGTTGATTAACTGACTTGTTACTCAACCTCAACAATAATCTCAATTTCAACAGTGATATTGCTCGGCAACGAATTCATTCCAACAGCCGATCGGGCATGCTTTCCTTTCTCCCCAAATACAGCTACCATTAAATCCGAGAACCCATTGATCACTTTTGGTTGGTCGGTAAAGGTATCCGTGCAATTCACCATCCCCAACACTTTCACAATTCGCTTCACTTTATTTAAATCACCCAGTTCGCCTTTCAATGTTGATAAGATAGAGATTCCAGTTTGCTTCGCTGCGGCATAACCTTCTTCGGTAGTTAATTCCGCACCTACCTTCCCGGTTATGTTTGTTCCATCGGCTTTACCCGGTCCATGCCCCGATAAATAGAGTAAGTTGCCAACGCGAACTGCTTTCACATAATTTGCCATCGGCTTGGATGGTGCAAATAATTCAATGCCCAACTCTTTTAATTTCTTATCATAATCAATTTTAGATTGGGCGAAAGAAACAGTGGATAAAATAAGAGTAGCAAATAATAAGAAACTTTTCATAGTATGGGTCGGTTAAAATAAATAAGAACATTAGCGCCTTAGAAATACCAGTTTGAGACCTGGCTTACTCTTAGATCCAATATCAACAAAAAATCTTGACTCGCGCAAATTACCTTGTTGATCCCACATGTAATAGGTGCCCATCTTGCCGTCATTCATTGTTTGTGTGGTCATCTGGCTCAACCAATACGTACTTCTTGTGTTTACCGTACTTGTAAATAATGGCGATGATAAATAGCCGGGAGCTCGGCTTTGCTGCATAACTATTTTGGGATCAATCTGATTTACTTCCGTAGAGAGGCTATATAAATTATAGGATTTCAACTTATTTCTGAATTGAGAGGAAGCCGGAAAGCAAGCGAGGCTAAACAGAAAAATCAAGAAATTGAATCGCGCACAATTCATGCACGGAAGTTACAAACTATATTTGAATCCAGTAACTTCATTAAAATTTCATTTATATGTCAGAAATATTTCGGTGCCCCTGGTGCCTCAAGTTTGAGCAATACATTCAATACCATGATACTGAGTGGGGCGTGCCTGTTCATGACGACAAAATCCATTTTGAATTTCTGATTTTGGAAGGCGCCCAGGCAGGATTAAGTTGGGCTACGATTTTAAAAAAACGTGACGGCTACCGCAAAAATTTCGCAGACTTTGACCCTGTTAAGGTGAGTCGTTTTACCGAAAAGAAAATCGAAAAAATTCTACAAGATCCAGGTATTATCCGAAATCGATTAAAAGTTTTTGCAGCCGTTAATAATGCCAAGCGATTTCTGGAAGTGCAAAAAGAATTTGGCAGCTTTGATAAATACATTTGGGGATTTGTAAATTATAAGCCCATCATCAATAAATTAAAAAACCTTAAGCAAGCCCCCGCAACAACAAAAGAGTCGGACGCGCTGAGTAAAGACTTAATAAAACGAGGATTTAAATTTGTTGGTAGCACCGTAATCTATGCACACATGCAAGCATGCGGATTGGTGAATGATCATTTGGTAGATTGTTTCCGATATAGAAGCTTAAGCTAACGATGCAAAAAATTCTTATTGCTGAAGATGATGTAAATATCTTGTCCGATTTAAAAATGCGGCTTGAGAAGGAGGGCTTTTCAGTGGATGCAGTATATAACGGGCTGCTTGCCGAGAAATTGATAATAAGAAATTCTTATAATTGTATTATCCTCGACATTAATATGCCCGGAAAAGATGGTCTTGGAGTTTGCAAAACTATTCGTGATCAAGGAATTTCAACTCCCATTCTAATTCTTACTGCATTTGATGAGGTAGAGGATAAGGTTTCGGGCTTTGATAGTGGTGCCGATGACTATTTGACAAAACCATTTTACTTTCAAGAACTTATTGCACGCGTTCGGGCCTTATTAAAGAGAAGACCCCTCAACGAAACTTCGCAATTAATTTCCATTGAAAATCTATCGATTGATCTTAGAACCAAAAAGGTATTACGAAAAGGGGAGAATATAAAATTAACCAGCCGGGAGTTTGAAATGTTGGTGTTGCTTGCCCTAGGCAAAGGGAATATTGTTTCTAAGCGAGATTTTATAGAACATATTTGGGGCACTCGGGTAGAAGTCAATACAAATACAGTAGAAGTCTTTATTAATTCAATCCGCAACAAAATTGATAAAAACTATGAGCCAAAACTCCTACATACCCGCCCAGGGTTTGGATATTACTTAAGTGGCAAATCAGATGAGTCTTAGAAAAAGAATCATTCTTTATTTTTCAGTCACGTTTGCTATCGTGTTAGGAATCATTTCGTTGGTTGTTTTTTTTAGTATGGCGGAATATCGCGAGCAGGAATTTATGCAGCGACTAAAGGAGAAAACAACTACTACTCTACGCCTATTAATTGATGTTAAAGAAATTGATCATGATTTATTACAAGCGTTGGATGAAACTACCATCAACAATTTATACGATGAGAAAATTCTGCTTTTCGATTCTACCGGAACCATGGTATATAGCAGCGTAGATGATATTGTTATACCCTTTTCAGGAGAACTACTAAAAAGGCTACAAACAGGTGAAACAGAGATTTCTTATCGTGAAGGCGAATATGATGTATATGCACATCGGATGGATGATAAAGGAAAAACATTTTTCGCCATCGCTAAGGCAAATGATTTATATGGAAAAGGAAAGTTGACTTTTCTTGCGTGGTTATTGGTCGGTGCATTTGTACTTGCTTTGCTTTTAGAGGTAACAATTGCTCTTTACCTATCCAAACAAATAACCGAGCCCCTTACACAACTGAATGCTGCTGTTGGTAATAAAAACATTAATAATCTTTCGCGTATTACCATTCCCAAAACGAAAGATGAAATTGCCTTGTTGGCCAGCAGCTTTAACGATATGCTGGATAATGTTGAAAGGTCATATCAGTATCAGAAAAATCTTATCCATCATATCTCACACGAACTTAAAACACCCATTGCTGTCCTAATCTCAAACATTGAACGAGTAATGACCGATTCGAATCGGGAAAATTTTAAAGATCATTTTGAGTTTCAAAAGAACGGACTTATGCAGCTTGCCTCCGTAATTACCACGCTTCTTGATATTTCAAAATTCGAAACCCATAAAGATCAGCTTGTAAAAGAACACCTTCGGGTTGATGAGGTTGTGTTTGAAGTTTTTGATAGTTTAAAGCAGCTCAATCCCCATGCACATTTTGAACTCGAAATTCATGAAACCATAAGTGATGTTGAAGAACTCGCGATTATGGGACACAAACGAATGCTTTCCATTGCCTTTATTAATTTGTTCAAAAACGCTATTGAGTATTCAGAAAATCAAACCGTGAAAGTGAAAATTTCAGCTAGCAAAGAATTAGTTTTTGTAAGCGTTAATAATAGTGGAACCACACTCACAACCAGTGAACAAGAGAGGTTATTTGACTATTTCTTCCGTGGGGAAAACAGCCGTCAAAAAATAGGAATCGGGTTAGGGTTGGTTATGGTGGATAAAATAGCTCAACTTCATCAAGGCTCTATTGCCTATACCGTCTCTGCCCAAAGCGAAAATTCGTTTCTGCTAAGTCTTCAAAAAGATTAAGCAAATCTTTATTTGTCTTAAGGTAATCTTAAGGTGGCTGCATCTAATGTTGCAGCGTGAAAATTATTCATCTTTTCGTCTTTTCCCTAACGGCTTCCTTCTTAAGCATGGCGCAACCCTCGCTCAAGCTTTCGTTAGCGCAAGCTGATAGTATTTTCCTCAGTCGCAATCTGCTGCTCCTTGCACAGCAATACAATATTGATGCTCAGGATGCATTTATTCTTCAAGCTAAAGCATATCCAAATCCATTAGCTACAGCCGATATTAATGCATACGATCCTGATAACAAAAAGGCGTTTCATGCAGGACAAACCGGGCAAAAGGCATTTTCATTAGAGCAATTAATTCTGCTTGGTGGCAAACGAAAAGTTGAAATAGATCTTGCCAAACAAAGCAAGCAGGTGGCGCAACTTGAACTGGAAGATTTACTGAGAAATCTCCAGTATCAACTACACACAAGCTACTACACAATCAATCGTCAGATTAATACTTTGGAAAAGTACGCCCGACAACTAACCTTGCTGGATACATTAATTTCTTCCTTCGAGATTCAGGCTAGTAAAGGAAACCTACCCGCTAAGGATGTAATCCGGCTAAAGTCTGTTTATTTCAAAATCAATAACGATAAATCGGCCTTAGCCAGCGAATACTTTATCGAGCAACAAAAAATTCAATTGTTGCTTCAACTAAATGAATACTTGTATCCTCAATTGAACGAAACTCAATTTGAGCAACTAACAACCGACACTAATTATGACACACTTTTAGCAACCGCATTGGATCAACGTCCTGACTTAAAACTTGCAGGTCAGGCAGAAGCCATTGCATTGCTCAATCTTAAGTATCAAAAAAAATTATCCATTCCCGATATAGCCATAAACACTTCGTATGATCAACGAGGCGGTGCATTCAATAATCAATTAAACGTAGGTGTAAGTATTCCCCTTCCATTGTGGGATCGCAACCGTGGAAATATTAAAGCAGCGGAATATTCCAGTAAAACTGCAGAGGTATATCTGCAACAAAAAACAAGGGAAGTAAAGACTGAGGTACTGGCCGCCTGGCAAACACTTACACTTAGCGTTGCCGAATTTCGAAAAATCAAAAACTATTATTCCGATGATTTTGATCTTGTCTTTGAAGGCATCAACCAGAATTTTCAAAAAAGAAATATTTCGATTCTGGAATTTGTAGATTTTTTCGAAGCCTACAATGAATCTTTAGGTGAGTACGAACGGGTAAAGAATCATCTCGCTAATTCGGCCATGCAACTTAACTATGTTACGGCTTCTAAAATTTTTTAACATGATCAAACACATTTTTATCGACATTCTGAAATCACTTAGCATTACGTTACTCCTGGTTGCTTGCAATGACAAGCCTTTAGAAGAAGATGAAGTTGCCTTTTCTATCAGCGATACTATGATGGAGCGTTGTGAATTTACATTGGCCACCCGGCAAGATGTGAAGAACGAGTTGAAACTATTTGGCAAAATAGCAGCTGACAATAATAAGCAAGCAAGCATTTATCCTATCATGAGTGGTAACGTAGTGGAAATTCATGCCGAATTGGGCGATTACGTTAAGCAAGGTCAAAAACTGGCTACCATGCGAAGCAGTGAGGTGGCTGATTTCCAACGCCAATTATTAGATGCAAAAGCAGATTTAGCCTTGGCCGAAAAAAATGTTCAAGTAGCAAAAGAGTTATTTGAAGGAAAGATAAATTCAGAACGCGATGTAATTGCTGCCGAAAAAGAAATGCAAAAGGCAAAAGCTGAGCTTGCACGTATTGAAGAAGTCTATAGAATTTATGGCTTGCGCGAAGGCTCGCTATTTAATATAACCGCTCCCATCAGTGGTTTCATTGTCTATAAAGACATCACTCAAAACGAACAGTTAAGGAGTGATAAAGCGGATATTATTTTTTCCATTGCACAAATAGATGAAGTGTGGGTACTGGCTAATGTAAATGAATCAGATATCGCAAACGTTAGGCTTGGCTACGAAGCAGAAGTAAAAACAATCAGCTATCCAGCAAAAATATTCTCCGGTCGGGTGGATCGCATTTTTAATGCGATTGATCCTACCACCAAAGCCATGAAAATATTGGTTAAAATAACAAACCCCGATCTGCTTTTGAAACCCGAAATGAATGCCACCATTACACTTAAATATTCCGAAGATAAAAAATTGATTGCAGTCCCTTCCTCGTCTATCATTTTTGATAAAAGTAAAAACTGGGTTATGGTATTTAAAAGTCGCACACACATTGAAACCCGGCAGGTTGAGGTTTACCGGCAACTGGATGATGTCACGTACATTCTTTCGGGATTAACTGAAAATGAAAAAGTGATTTCAAAAAGTGGCCTCATGATTTATGATGCTTTGAACGACTAATTGGAGAGACCCAATATGAATAAGTTTATTCGCTCAATCATTTCCTTCTCTTTAAAAAACAAACTCTTCACTTTTTTTTGGGTAGGTGTACTAACTATTGCTGGTTGGATAAGTTTCATAAATATTCCGATAGAAGCATTTCCGGATGTAACAAACACACAAATAATTATAGTTACCGAATGGAACGGAAGAAGCGCGGAAGAAGTCGAACGGTTTGTTACAACCCCCATCGAAATTGCCATGAATTCTGTGCAGCGCAAAACCAACGTACGCAGCATTACCATGTTTGGGCTTTCTGTAATTAAAATAATTTTCGAAGATGATGTAGAAGATTTTTTTGCGAGGCAACAAGTAAACAATCAATTGCGAAATGTACGATTACCGGAAGAAGTAGAGCCGGACGTACAACCTCCTTATGGACCAACAGGAGAGATTTATAGGTATGTATTAAAGAGTCCAACACGCGATACACGCGAATTACTAACAATTCAAAACTGGATAATTGATAGACAACTCCGGGCTGTGCCAGGCATTGCCGATGTAGTAGCTTTTGGAGGACGAGAAAAAATATATGAGATCTCAGTAGATCCTGTTAAACTTCAGAAGTATGATCTCACTCCGTTGGAGCTATATGAAGCCGTATCGAAAGCCAATTTAAATGTTGGTGGCGATGTGATTGAAAAAAATGGACAGGCTTATGTAGTTCGAGGACTGGGACTATTGAATTCCATTAAGGATATCGAAAATACAATTGTTGACAGTTACAATGGCAATCCTGTGCTAGTGAAGAATGTGGCAATTGTTATTGAATCTAATGCACCGCGAGTAGGTCAGGTAGGATTGAATGAAAACGATGATGTGGTTGAAGGGATTGTAGTGATGCGCAAGGGAGAAAACCCGAGTGAAGTTTTGGCTCGATTGAAAACCAAGATTTCAGAAATCAACGAGAACGTTCTTCCGCACGATGTAAAAATGGAAGTGTTTTACGATCGGGATAACCTGATGAGATATTGCACTCACACGGTAATGGGAAACCTGACGGAAGGAATTTTATTTGTAACCGTGGTGGTTTTAATTTTTATGGCGAGTTGGCGCACCACCGTTATTGTTGCCATCATCATTCCTCTATCTCTTTTGTTTGCATTCTTATGTTTAAAACTAAAAGGCATGAGTGCCAATTTGCTTTCGCTTGGGGCCGTTGACTTTGGGATTATTATTGATGGCGCTGTGGTGATGGTGGAAGGCCTTTTCGTTGCATTAGATCTTCATGCACAAAGTAACGGTATGGACCGGTTTAATAAACTTTCTAAATTGGGGTTGATTAAAAAAACTGGTACCGGCCTAGGTAAGGCAGTCTTCTTCTCCAAACTCATTATTATCTCAGCACTACTTCCCATTTTTGCGTTCCAAAAAGTGGAAGGAAAAATGTTTTCGCCACTTGCCTACACCTTGGGTTTTGCGCTTTTAGGAGCATTGATTTTTACTTTGACATTGGTTCCTGTTTTGGTTTCCATTCTTCTCAAGAAAAATGTGTATGAAAAGCATAATCCTATTGTTGATTTTTTTAATCGCACGGTAGAAAAAGGGTTTATCAAAACATTTAAGTTTAAAAAAGCAAGTGTTATAATCTCCTTCATCATACTTGCCTTATCTCTGTTTTCAACAAAATGGATGGGCACTGAATTTTTACCACAACTCAATGAAGGCGCACTCTGGGTAGAAGCCAAACTGCCGATGAGTTCCTCTCTAAACGAAACCATAAAAACTGTTTCCGTGCTTAGAAAAGAATTGCAACAATTTCCTGAAGTAAATGGTGTGCTTTCGCAAACCGGCAGAAGCAATGACGGAACAGATCCCAGCGGGTTTTATTATGTGCAAATGCAAGTGAACCTAAAGCCGAAAACGGAATGGGAACGCCCCATTTCAATGGATGGTTTGGTTGAGGAAATGGATAAGGAGTTGAAAAAATATCAAGGCATTGTTTATAACTACTCGCAACCCATTATTGACAACGTTGCTGAATCCGTTGCCGGGATTAATGCTTCAAACGCTGTTAAGATTTATGGGGATGATCTGAATAAGTTGGATGAAATCGCCAATCAGGTAATAGAAAAAATTAAAGATGTACGTGGCATTAAGGATGTTGGTATTCTGCGCAACCTCGGTCAACCGGAAATCAGTGTCGTGTTGGATGAAGAGCGAATGGCTATCTACGGAGTGCAAAAAGCTGAAGCACAAAGTACTATTGAAATGGCTATTGGTGGGAAAACCGCTACTGAAAAATACGAAGGCGATCGCAAGTTTGATATTAGAATCCGCTATCAGCAAGATTATCGCAAGGACGAAGAAGACATCATGCGCATTATGGTGCCAACTCTTCGAGGTGATAAAATTCCTTTACAGGAAATTGCCACTATCCAAAAAACTACCGGACCTGCATTTATTTATCGCGATAACACAAAACGGTTTATTGGTGTAAAGTTTTCGGTACGTGAACGTGATTTGGGTAGCACCATTGCCGAAGCCCAAGCAAACGTAATCAAGCAAATAAAGCTTCCTCCAGGTTACTCCATTGGCTGGACTGGTGAATTTGAAAATCAAGTGCGTGCCACAAAACGATTGGGGCAAGTTGTTCCTATTAGTTTAATCTTAATTTTTGTGTTGTTGTTCATTTTATTTGGCAACATTCAGGATGCATCTCTGGTACTAGCCAATGTTCCGTTCGCTTTGATTGGAGGAATTTTCGCACTTCACCTTACGGGCATGAACTTCGGTATTTCTGCTGGTGTTGGCTTCATTGCTTTGTTTGGGATCTGTATTCAAAATGGAGTTATTCTTATTTCCGAGTTTCATAATAACTTGAAAAAGAGACTCGCGTTAGTTCCCTCGATTAAGGAAGCAGTGAAAATAAGAACCCGACCCGTGATCATGACTGCGTTGATGGCAGCCATTGGGTTAATGCCTGCTGCACTATCAAGCGGTATTGGGTCTGAATCTCAAAAACCTCTAGCAATTGTTATTATTGGTGGCCTGGTTACGGCTACCATATTCACGCTGCTCATCTTCCCCATTTTTTATTATTGGGCAGTTCGTAAAAAGCATGTAAATATCTAATACTGTTACAGAGTTAGATATTTCACAAACGCATATAATCCTAACACAAGAAGGGTAAAACCAGGCACTAGCTTTACATAGCGATTGTCTTTTATGTATCCAGAAAGTCGCTTAGCTAAAAAAATAAAAAGAACTAATAATGCTAAAACTCCTATAGAAGTGCCAAGCACATAGCCATGTAACAAAGCAGGCGTTGACAAATCAATCCAGCCTTGCGCTTTTAAGTAAGCAGTTATTCCAATCCAAAATGGAATTGCCATGGGGTTTAAAATGCTTAGTACAATCCCTCTTCGAAATCCACTTGCATTAAATCGAACTGAGAAATCACTGGGTTTACGAGCTGACCATAAGGTAAATCCTCCAATCACTGTCATCACTACTGCAGTGATCAATTGAAAGTTCTCTACAATCAGAGGAGATGAGGTTACCCAGTCTTCAAAGACAACCGCAATCCATGCATAGGGATACTCAATGATAGCAACTGCCAAGGTAAACCGAAGCGCAATTTTAATTTTGTGCTCTAACCCCAATTGAAGTACCGCCAGATTTAATGTTCCCGGTGGAATCGAACCTAAAAAGCTAAAGATAAAGCCTGCTAAAAAAACTTTTAAGATCATCATGATCCAGAACTTAACTTCCTAAAACGATAGTAAATTTCCTTTCCATCTTTGAATGCAAGATAAGGAACTCCTCGTTTATGATTCTCGCGGCTAACCTTATACATGTTTTGCCAATAGGTGATAAGTGCTCGAACGCCTGCAAATAAAGACGAACCGGGTTGATAGATGTGTGAGGGCTCGGCACCACAACCATTCAACTCCATTATTTTAATGTTCCCGTTTTCTAAATCTTCAACGGATTTGCATCTAACATCAAATCGTCCAAAATAAAATCCGTCTATCTGCTTACTGATTAAATCAAAGGTGTTTGTTAGTTTAGATGTAATTAAATGATTCTTATTCAGGAACATCGTACCTAAACAATGATTGCCAATAGAAACCAGTTCAAGCCTTTCGTCAACAGCGAGTACTTCGGTCAAGCGATCTGCGTACTTCTGCTTTAACCTATTCCAATGAATTTTAGCACGATCTTTTTCCAGAATTAATTCCTGAATAGGTTTTTTACCATCTCCGGTAACGGACAAAAATTCTTTTCCGGTGATGGAGTTTACAAATCCATTTTGCTCTGAAGGGAAGCGAACATAAAATACTCCAAACTCAAGTGGCAGGTCAATAAATTCTTGAATCAGAAAATCTATTCTTATTTCTGAAAGATATTTTTCAACATCTCCTTCATTATAAATTCTGCGCACCATCCAACCCCGCTCACCCAAATCTGGTTTAAAAATTACAGGAAATGAAAAACCTTCTTGCTTTAGCCTGTCAATAAGTTGAGGCGATGTAATTGGAAGTTTTATTAAAACAGTTTTTGGTTTTACCGAATCAGGTATGCGCCTTAAGATATCGTACTTCGATTCGCCCATCATTCCTCCTGTAAGAATAGAAGGATTGGAAGCTGAGAAATAAAAAAGAGATCGTTCCTTTAATGCATACCAGGCCCACATTAAAAAAATGGGTGCTTGAATAATACCGAACGGCCAGTATTCCCAATGTGTGAGTTTAATAAAGAAATTACTTCGAAAAATGTTTTGCACGAAAATTTAAGATGCGCAAAAGTAAAGAATTAACGAGAAGTTACTTCTGCCTCTTTGTAGCGAATGGTGGAAATTGCAACTCCGAAATCGGAAGGTAGTTTTACATAATCTGCTACTTCACGAATACCTATTTTCATGATGGCCATATGATGAACACTGTGCTCAATGTTGTAGGTAAGTTCACGCAAGTAGTTCGTTTCAATCGTTACACAAACCTCACTAGCAGGCTCATAACCAACTTCTAGTTTTAGCGGTTTATCTTCTTGATTTGAATTAACAAATTCCTGAATCTGGCTAATCGTATGCAAGGCAATAAGCTTATCATTTTCCATGGCCTTGTTATGAATTCGTTTATCATAATTCACCACACCCAATTCACATCCCTGTTCAAGGCAAATGAAAAACTCAAGTGTGTGCCGGAGGTGTTGACCAATGGTGGAGTTACTCAAAGCCTTGGAAGGCTTGCGAAAATCTTCGTCTGTCAGTTGATGCACAATGTCGGCTAACTGCGACAGGATTGTGGTGCCCGCTTTTAAAAGTTGTGTCATACGTTAAATCAAACTTAAGCCGATCCAAAGATAGTTAATTGCCGAACTCATTTACGAAAATGGTCGAGTAAAGGATTTATTGAACGAATTTCTTCCAGTTTTGGTCAGCTTTTGCCTTTAGCGGGGTTTCATTTTTGTTCCAGTCTTTTAAAGTATTGGTGCCCCAGAAGTTGTAAAACAAATTCAATTTGCCATTTACAATTTTATACGTCTCGGGGTCTATTTTCACTTTCTCACCCGTTTCACCCATGGCGTAAGCACACCAGCCACCATATGCTGGTTCATATTTATCAGGGTTTGCTTTAAATTTCTCAAGGTTAGAGGAGTTGGCAAATAGGTAGGTTACCCCTTTGTGGGTGATTTTATACTCGCTCTTTCCCTCTGCTGGCTTACTGTCGAAATAACTTACAGGATCATAACCTTCGATAGCGATGTTCTTTTTTAAATTAAACTGAGCAACACGTATTTCACTCGACTGAGCAAGCACAAGTGAAGAGCAAAATAAGAAAAGGATGGTCAACAGTTTCATAGTCTTACTAACGGTGAAAGTGTAAAGTTCGGTTTTGCAAAACACCTGTAATGTCGCGCGGATTGCAAAAGCGGCTAGTCCGCCAAAATATCCCGAACATATTCCCAAACAAGCTCTGCCTCATAGCCTTTGCCAATTACAAAGCGTGCTATCTTATCGCGCTTCTTAAATGGGTTTGACTCTTTGGATTCACTTGCTTTCTTTTTTATGAGAGCTCTTAAGGTTTTAGTGTAATCTGAAGATTCTATTTCGTTCAACCCGCGTTGGATGCAGTTTTTGGTTAGCCCTAATGCCTTCAGTTCATGCTTGATTTTTACTCGGCCCCATTTCTTAATCCGAAACTTCCCACCCGCATACGCTTTCGCGAATCGTTCCTCATTAAGAAAACCATCGGTAATAAGTTGTGAGATGATCTCATCCACCTGCGTGGAGTAAAGACCATAATCGAAAAGCTTGTTTTTTACTTCTTTGTGAGATCGCTCCTGATAAGCGCAGTAGCGCTGAATTCTAGCCAGTGACTCGGCAGGACTGTACTTTTTCTTGATCCTCGATTCTTGATCCTGGTCATTGAACATGATCAAATATCCGAAGCTGCCTTCCCAGAATCAAGCATCAAGTATCCAGTATCTATTTAATCAATCCCTTATTCCGAAGAATGCTTGTTAAAAACTTTCGCTCGTTGTCTGTATTGAAAATTTTGAAAGGCAAATGAATGAGTTGAGCTTTATTTACAAACAGCAAAAAATAATCCTTACCCAATTGAGCGCGCTTGATTTGATCCCACTTCATGGGCATGCCTTCGCGTGCGTTTAGTTTCATTACAATTTGCTGACTCGTTATTTCATAGGAGAATCGCTCGAACAACATTTTGCCTTGCTCTAATTGCGTAACTCCGTAAAACTGAATCCACCAAAAAAGTAAATACAAGGCCGCACCAATTCCGGCACCAATAAACCACCAGATGCTGGGTATCCAAACATAGCCCAGGCAAATAGCCACTACAATAAGGCTTACCCACCATTGTTGCAGCAGTATGGCCTTAAGCGCCATTTTTATATAATCCTTCTTTTCTAGCCTGTAATTGCGTGTTTTAACGATCATAAAAACCTATGTTCTAAATTTAAGGAGGGCAAAAATAGGGCAGATTTGTGTGATTTTCTAATCACACTAAATGTTAGCATCCTTGGATCATCTGAATAACCAACATTTCAAAACTTCGTTACCACTAAATTTTGTGAGTCTTTAGCATAGTGTAACAAGTAGTATTGGGCATTTCTATAAAACACAGTTTCAGTAATAATCTTATTCGAGTATCGATGAGTAAAATCCTGAATTCTATCAAACTCATTTTTTTCAATCTTGCCTTGTAGATGTGAAAAATTTTCTTGTTTAAGTTTTGTTTTGAAAAAAACTGATTTAGTCCATGTGTTTTTCAAATAACCCGAATATGTTGGATTATTCGGAATTTGCACATTCATCCCACCTATTGGTACTGATGTCCCTCCAGAATAATTAGGAACCCCGCCACTTGCCATTTGCTTTTCCTCAAAAGAACCAATTGTAACCTCATAGCAATTCTCCGGCTGCTCGGTTAAATTAACCGAAATTGACATATCCGATTTTATCATTTTCCTAAGAAGTGATTTAGTACTTGTTAACTCCCTACTATCAGCTGCGTAGATTGTATTTCCGCCTTCCTGCATTATTGGGGTATTTTTGAAGTCTATTTCGCTTTCCGAATCAACTTGAAATCTATTAAGTTCTGATCCGGTACTTGAATTAAAAACAGAAATAAAAAGTTGATCATCACATACTTGAGATTTAAATAGATTATTGTGAAGTAAAAAGGATGTGCTATTCGATTTTTTGCAGTTTACATTTTTCAAGTCGAATTTTTTTAAATGAGTACTCCAATTTTGGAGATCAATTCTCAATAAAAGCGTTTGTCCAAAATATTTATCTAGCGTTAAGCTAAATGTATTGTCGAATACATAAATTTTATGTTGTCCAACAGCTGTTGCCAAACTGTTCATTGTTTCATAAGAAATTTTTGAAATTGATAATTCTCCTTCATAATTCAAGAGGTTTTGATAAAGACCATTTTCATAATTTCCAAATGAAAAATTCTCCAACCCAACTTTGCGAGTTTCAATATTCAATTCAGTGTCTATTCTGTAAAAAACCAAATAAGAACCGGTCCACCCAGTTGTAACTAAATAATAATTTTCTCCCAGATGAAATGATTCTAAAAAGATTTCATCTTTTGGCACTTTGATTTCTTTATTGACCAAAAACTTTCTTTTATTATTAACAGAGATTACATTAAAGGATTTTCTTCTTCCATTTGCATAAACAAGAATTGATTTCTTATTCGAATATATTCCTCCTAACAAGTTTGTGTAGGAAATAAAATTTGGATTTTCATAATTATGGCTCGTTATCAACTTAAAATTCTGATCAAGCTCACAGGTGGATATTTTTCCTCGATCAAAAGCAAAAAAGGCAATTCTTGAAGAGTCTCCTGAATCATTCAAAGCTAAAAATTCAGTGTTTTCCTTCACTTTAAAATCACTACTAAGTATGAATTCGCCCACTTTCTCCTGAGCTTGGCTCAAGCTGCTCAAAAAAAACCAAAATGCGAATGGGATTTGAACAACTAACTTCATCGATTCAATGCGTTTCTTATTCTGAAAGTAGCAATTTACTTCTCCACCTTCAAACTTAAATCCAAACTCTTTACAGAGTGAGTTAGTGCTCCTACCGAAATATAATCTACTCCACACTCAGCAACAGACCTTAACGTTGTTTCTGTAATACCTCCGCTCGCTTCGGTCTTAAATTTACCACTGATCAATTTCACTGCTTGCTTCATTTCTTGCACACTCATGTTGTCAAGCATAATCACATCTACTCCACCCACGTGCAGCACTTCTTCTACTTCTGCAAGAGTGCGCGTCTCCACTTCAATCTTTAAATCTTTTTTATTTTCAGCAAGATATCTTTTAATATTTTCAATTGCAGCACGAATGCCTCCTGCCATGTCTGTGTGATTATCTTTCAGCATCACCATATCATACAACGCATACCGATGATTCATCCCGCCACCAATGGCCACAGCCCACTTTTCCATCAAACGAAAGTTGGGAGTAGTCTTGCGTGTGTCCATCAGTTGCGCATCAGTTCCTTCAATGAGCTTACAGAGTCGATTAGTATAAGTCGCGATACCGCTCATGCGCTGCATGCAGTTTAACACAAGACGCTCTGCTGTTAAAATGGATCGTGCAGAACCTTCCACAGTAAAAGCTATTTCTCCCTTTTGAATTGTGTCACCTTCATTCTTGAATAAAGTAATTCGCAAAGCAGGATCAACTTCATGGAAAATTTTTTTCGCAATGGTAAGCCCGGCAATAATACCATCATCTTTAACCAGCAAGTGCGCTTTACTTTTTTTTGATGCTGGAATTGACCCTAACGTAGAGTGATCGCCCTCACCGATATCTTCGGTCAGCGCCTGTTGAATAAAATTATGGATAGCTTGTTCAGTTAAATAAGCAGGTTGCATCACTCTTTCACAAAACTGATTTCGTGAATTAAGTAAACATTTGCTGATTGCTTTACACGGATGAGGACGTTGAACTGATCTTTGTTGCTCTTGTAATTACCAATTGCATATTGCAATCCGTTTTTAGACGAACCTGTGTGCTCAATGGTAAAATCTGAAACTGGATACTTCTTAAAAAAATCACGCAACACAAATTCTGCCTGTGCTTTGCTATAGGTATTTACTTCTCCTTCCAGGTTAATATCCACAGATTGATTGAGGTGTTTTACCATCTCTTTAGCACTTCCAGCCTTCAAGGCATCCTTCATAGGCGAGAATATATCTGCCTGAGCGGACGCAAGACTTGCGATTAGTGCAAAAACGAATGTAAAAACCCACATTTTGCTCTTCATAGTGCTATGCATTAGACCAAAATTATGCCATTAATACGGGAACCAAAAATTAGTAATTGATCTTTGTGCCCCCTAACATTTGTTTTCTTATAGAGGATTCAGAACTATCCTAAAAAAAGGGCAATTGCGATAAATCACCCATATATTTGACCTCTCAAATTCAAAAAATATTTTCTATGAATAAAAAAGTGATGTTGATGATTTTAGATGGTTGGGGGATTGCCAAAAACTCAAAAGTTTCTGCAATCGATCACGCTAAAACACCTTATATAAACTCTTTATACAAAAAATATCCGCACAGCAAACTTGAAGCATCAGGACTAGCTGTGGGCTTGCCTGCCGGACAAATGGGTAACTCTGAAGTTGGCCACATGAACATTGGAGCCGGCCGTGTGGTATATCAGGATTTGGTGCGCGTAAATAAAGCAGTTGAAGAAAAAGAATTAGATACCAATACGGTTTTACTCGAAGCGTTGGAATACGCGAAGAAGAACAATAAATCCATTCACTTGATTGGACTTCTATCGGATGGTGGGGTTCATTCTCATATCGATCATTTGAAAGGACTTTGTACCATTGCGAATAATCACAAACTCAAAAATGTTTTCATCCATGCCTTTATGGATGGTCGCGATACCGATCCTAAAGGTGGCAAAGAATATTTAACTGATTTAAAAAAACATCTTGCCAAAACTACCGGGCAAATTGCCAGTGTAGTGGGTCGTTACTATGCCATGGATCGGGATAAGCGTTGGGAACGGGTGAAGCTTGCCTATGATGCAATGGTACATGGCATAGGAGAAAAAACGACAGATGTAATTCGTGCGGTTGAACAATCTTATGAAGCAGAAGTAACAGATGAGTTTATAAAGCCAATTATTGCGGTTGATGAAAATAACAATCCTCTTGCAACTATACAAGAGGGTGATGTTGTGCTTTGTTTTAATTTTCGCACAGATCGGGGCCGTGAAATTACTATGGCACTTACCCAACAAGATTTTCATGAGCAAAACATGAACAAGCTCAACCTTCATTATGTTACGCTTACAAATTACGATGATTCATTCAAAGGCATTCACGTGATTTTTGATAAAGATAATCTTGAAAATACACTAGGTGAGATTGTTTCTAAAGCGGGCAAAAAACAAATCCGAATTGCAGAAACTGAAAAATATCCCCATGTTACTTTCTTCTTTTCCGGTGGGCGCGAAGAAGTGTTTCCTGGTGAATCAAGATTGATGTGTCCTTCGCCTAAAGTTGCCACGTACGACCTTCAACCTGAAATGAGCGCCCGCGATATTCGCGATAAGATTATCCCTGAGTTAGAGAAAAAATCGGCTGACTTCATTTGTTTAAACTTCGCTAATCCTGACATGGTAGGTCATACAGGTGTTTTTGAAGCTGCTGTTAAAGCCTGCGAAACTGTTGACCAATGCAATGAAGCGGTTACGGAAGTAGCTCGTAAAAATGGTTATGCTATTATCATTATTGCCGATCATGGTAATGCCGATAAGATGATCAACGAAGATGGTACACCGAACACAGCACATACTACTAATTTGGTTCCCTGCATTCTTGTTGATGATGACTATAAGGGAAAATTAAAAGATGGTAAGTTAGGCGATCTTGCCCCAACCATTCTAACCCTAATGGGCGTTCCCATCCCAAAAGAAATGACAGGTACTGTATTGATTGATAAGGAATGATAGTGCGCGCGCTATGTTTTTTTATTATGCTTATTCTGTTGGCTGCCTGCAACAAGCAGAATGAAACCTATGATAAAGTATATTTTGATTTTGATAGTTTGATTAATGTACAGGTGAATGTACTTGCCAATGCAAAATCAACTCTTACCAAATCAGTATCGCTGGATGGAAAAATTGATCAATCCTCACATGCGACTGACAGTACATTAGTTGCTCAGGAGTTAGACGTTTTCCGTCAGCTTGATTTGATTAATAAGCCACTTTACAGAAATACATACGAAGTAACTGATGGAGAAAAAGATACCCAAAGTAATCTGATTGTGAGGAGATACAAAGCAAAAACTCCGGCCCCTATTGCCTTTGTTACCTTCTATTATCACAACGACTTCACACAAATCAAAAAAATAGAGTCTGTCTATCAGGAAACAAATTCACTATACGCAACAAAACGTCAGTTGCAATTGGAGTTTGATGATTCAACCGGAATCATCATGTTAAGCAAGTACCGAATGACGGGTTCACAAAAAATGATCTTAAGTGACTCGGTAAAATTTACGATTGAGGCTTCTTTTATGGCTTCCCATTAAAAATTATTAGCCTTTAAATGAAATGGCAAAGCGAAGAGCGTTAGAGGAAGGTGAGAAACGTGCACTCAATAAATCGGGATTAAAAAAATTACTCGGAGTTTTTCGTTTTGTGCTTCCACACAAGTGGATGTTTATTCTTGGATTAGTTGCCTTAGCTTTATCCAGCGGAACATTACTTGCATTTCCTTATTTCGCTGGCAAATTGTTAGATGTGGCGCAAGGAAAAAAGGATTTCTTTTTTACCAGCATCAACCAAATTGCACTCGCACTGATAGCCATCTTATTGGTGCAGGGAGTATTCTCATTTATTCGCGTCTACACGTTTACATTTGTAAGCGAGCGAACTCTGGCTGATTTGAGGCAGCATATCTACACCAAAATTGTTTGGCTGCCGCTTTCATTTTTTGATAGCCGAAGAACAGGTGAGCTTATCAGCCGAATTACTTCAGATGTAGGCACCTTGTATGACACATTTACTTTTACCCTTGCTGAATTGCTTCGTCAGGTATTGATTCTATCGATTGGGATTCCGGTTATTTTTATCCTTTATCCAAAGCTTACCATCTTCATGTTGCTCACCTTTCCGGTATTGGTGCTTGCTGCCTTGTTCTTTGGTAAATTCATTCGCAAACTTTCCAAAAAAACACAGGATCAATTAGCCAGTTCAAATGTGATTGTTGAAGAAACATTACAATCTATTGCCGTTGTAAAATCATTTACGAATGAATTATTTGAAGTTCTTCGTTATAAAAAGTCATTAGATGAAGTTGTAAAGACTGCTATTCATGCAGCCCGATACCGTGGAGTATTTATTTCTTTTACGATTGTAGCCTTGTTTGGTGGAATTGTAGCGGTGAGTTGGTACGGAGCTTTTTTAGTTCAATCCAAAGAAGCAGAAGTTGGCGAGCTTTTCTCATTTGTGCTTTACACTGCCTTCATTGGAGGATCAATCGCAGGGTTGGGAGATATATTCAGTCAATTACAACGTTCTATTGGGGCATCTGAAAGGATTCTGGAAATTCTGAATCAACCCGATGAACAACCTTCTGAAACTTCCACCATTAAATTAATTGGCGACATCCAATTTGAAAATGTTTCATTCTCGTATCCTACCCGTCAGGATGTTGAAGTGCTGAAAAGCATCAGTTTTAAAATTAAGCCTGGCGAAAAAATAGCATTAGTTGGACCAAGCGGCTCGGGTAAGTCGACAATCATAAATTTACTGATGCGCTTCTACCCCATACAGTCAGGATCAATTTTGGTGGATCAAAAATTGAATCAGGAATACAATTTATCGGACTATAGAAAAAACATTGGCATTGTGCCACAGGAAGTAATTCTATTTGGTGGCACTATAAAAGAAAATATCGCTTATGGAAAACCGGGGGCAAGTGAACGGGAGGTTATTGAAGCGGCAAAGAAGGCTAATGCCTGGGAGTTTATCGATAGCTTTCCAGAGAAACTCGAAACACTTGTTGGCGATCGGGGGGTAAAGCTGTCCGGTGGTCAACGGCAGCGGGTTGCTATTGCCCGGGCCATTCTAAAAGATCCCGCTATCCTTATTCTCGATGAAGCTACTAGCTCATTAGATGCGTTATCCGAAAAGCTTGTTCAGGAAGCTCTTGAAACATTAATGGAGAATCGGACTACACTTGTCATCGCCCATCGGTTAAGTACGATTAGGAAGGTAGATCGAATTATGGTTATTAAAGATGGCCGCATTGCCGAATCCGGGTCACATGAAGAATTGATTTTGATTAACGATGGCATTTATAGTAACCTGCTCAAGCTGCAGGTTGAGGTGCGTTGAATGAAGCTTTAATCCTTATACTTAAGAACGCGAGGTTTCTTTTTTAACCCAATTTGCATTAAGCCTAAGTCTTGTGTAGTGAAATAAAATTAATTTGTAGCTTTGGCTCCAAATGAGTGGTGGTCTTTAAACCGTTTGCGGTTGTTATTCCCCCCTTTTGACCCAAAAACCCTAGAAAAAGAGCATGTTGGCATTCACATTGTTTGGTATAGATCTCAGTGATGAGACCTTTCTTTTTGGAATTTTTGGGGTTATTATCTTGGTTTTCCTTCTCCTTGATTTGGGGATTTTTAACAAGACAGCTCACAAGATTTCTACAAAATCTGCTCTTTACCAATCTATTTTCTGGGTATTTGTAAGCACGGTTTTTGGCTACCTCATATACGCCTTTGATAAGGAAAGTGGTGGAGCCGATGGTGCTTTAGAGTATTTTTCAGCTTACCTAACTGAATATGCCCTTTCGGTAGACAATATTTTTGTTATCCTGCTAATCCTTAAATTCTTCAAAGTCAAAGAAGAGTATTTTCACAAGGTTTTATTCTGGGGGATTTTAGGTGCTGTATTTTTTAGGGGGATTTTCATTTTCGTTGGAGCAATTCTTATTCATCAATTCCATTGGATACTATACATCTTTGGCGTTTTCTTAATCTACTCCGGAATAAAAATATACTTTGAAGACAGTGATGAAAAAATAGATCCGGAGAAGAATCCTATTTTAAAATTCTGTAGAAAGTATTTGCCCATCACACAGGATGAAATGGGGGGAAAGTTTGTTGCTCGTGTGGGGGGGAAATTAATGTTTACTCCACTTTTTCTTGTTATCGTTCTAATTGAGACAACTGATTTAATTTTTGCTGTTGATTCTATTCCTGCTGCTTTCGCTATTACAACCAATGAATTTATTATTTACACGTCCAATATTTTTGCGGTCATGGGGTTGCGAGCCATGTTCTTTCTTCTTTCAGGAATAATTGATAAGTTTTACTTGCTGCAGAAAGGATTGTCTATTATTCTTTTCTTCATTGGCGCTAAAATGCTTTTGGAGATTGGACGAGGAAGTGATTTTCTGCCGGATGTTCTTACCAACATGCCCCCCACCATTTCGTTTGTCATCATCCTAATCACACTTACGTTATCTATTGTCTTTTCCATCATCATCCCTAGAAAAGAGAAACCAGACGACACAGAAAACTAGATGCTTTTATTAAGCAACTTCTGCAAAGAAGTTGGCAGGCAAAATTTTCATTAAAATGGGAAGTGTAAGAAACCGTTGTGGTAATGAAATAATCACAAAGGTTGGAATAGTCTTAATGACAATAATCAATAGCTCTTGCATTCGCTCTTTCTCCTCCTCGGTTAATTCGTAAGCGCGCGCTCTTTTAAGTAGATCCATCAATTCCTCGTTCTCTTGAACTTCCTTCACCAGACGGTTTTTATGAGCTCCCGCAGCTTTGCTCATGCGTTCAATAAACTGATCTTTTAGCTGGTTGTAGTCCTGCTTATTCTGCAGATAGTTTAGCTTATCCCAATATTCAAGCACAAACCCTTCAATTGCCAGCAGGCTGTTTTCAAGATCATCTTCTGAAAATCCTAAGTATCTGCACAAGTTTTTAAGAAATCCCATTTCCGATTCTTCCACTAATTTGTCAGCCCAAATCGTGAGGATTGCAATCTCCAAAAAATACTTTTTTAGAATCCATGAGTTGTTGGTGGGCAGGTTAATCTCTTCAAGATTGATTCCCTCATCGAATATTTTCTTTGCCTCCCGTTTCTTATCGTATGGTAGGTCGGTGCTTTGAAGAAAGAACTCCAAAAGTCTTCGTTCCTCAGGTTCAATTCTTGAATTGGAATGTGCAGCGCACGCAATTATTTTAATTACAGAAAAACGAAGCTCTTCACGCTCATACTTAAAAAAATCAGAGACAATGCGATCGGCATTCGTGTGTATCCACTGCCCAAAAATAAAGATGTCTAGAAAGAGCAAGCTGTTGTGAAAAAACTGAACCCAAAAATTGGTATCAAACTCTGTTGTCCTGTCAATTCTTTTATCGAGAATTTTTTCAGCAAGCTCAAGAGGTGTTTTTCTTTTGCCAAATAATGTTTTGGAGGGTGTGGCTAATTCGGGAAATATGTTGTTATAAAAATTACCTATGTTCTCCAGCGTTTTTATGATCACTCTCGAAAATTCATCAGGCGTTTGTATGGGCCTATCATAAAACAGAAGCGAGCTGCTTATCAAACTCTCTGCTAATAGAATTTTCATTCTATCTTTCTCGTTCCAAAAATCGGAGTTAGGTAGGTCATACGTGCCAACAGGTTGACCGTACATAAGCCCGCTGGGTTGAATGATGCTGTATAAGGAATGCTCAGGATGAGAAGAATGTTTTCGTTCTTCGGTAATGTCTTTCAACAACTCCTTGCGAAAGTCGAGATATTCTTTAAGCCAGCCTGTCTCTCCTGGATTCATTGACTTGGTGTTAAATTAAAGGGAAGAAAAATACGATTTTTTCCGAGAAACTACTCGCTATGCTTCCACCCTTTCTTTTCAATTGTTCTAAAGGAATCTTCCACTTTCTTTTGGAGATTTTTTTTAAATGTTTCCAATTTCTTAGCGATGCCTTTATTTTCAGTACCTAAAATTTGTGCCGACAAAATACCAGCATTCTTTGCTCCATTTAATGCAACAGTAGCAACAGGTACTCCCGAAGGCATCTGTAAAATCGACAGCACAGAGTCCCAGCCATCGATTGAATTAGAAGACTTTATTGGGACTCCAATAACCGGTAATGAAGTAAATGAGGCCACCATGCCCGGAAGATGAGCCGCTCCACCAGCTCCTGCTATAATTACCCTCAGCCCGCGCGCGCGCGCAGAGGAAGCATAATCTGCCATACGTTGTGGTGTGCGGTGAGCCGAAACCACCGTTAACTCAAATGGGATATTTAACTCTTCTAAAAACTCGGCAGCTTCTCTCATTATTTTCAAATCAGACTGACTGCCCATGATTATACCTACTATTGGTTTGCTCATGACTTTACTTTAAGCGTATGTTTTACAAAGGTTGCTTTCTTTTTTAACTTATCAAGATCAACATCCACAACGGTAACGTGCCCCATCTTACGAAAGGGCTTGGTTAGCTTCTTTCCGTAAAGGTGAACATGTGCTCCACTCACTTGCATTACTTCTTCTAAGCCTTCGTACTGAGCAAGCCCCGTGTATCCATCCTCACCCAAAAGATTTATCATGGCACTTGGGCTTGTGAGGGTTGTTTCCCCAGGAGATAAATTCAAGATGGCTCTTAAGTGTTGCTCATACTGCGAAGTAACATTGCCCTCAATAGTTTGATGACCACTGTTGTGGGGTCGTGGGGCAATTTCATTTACAAGAATTGTTTGATCTTTTGTTACAAACATTTCTACGGCCAGTAAACCCACCATGCCAAGTTCATCAATTATTTTCTTTGCAATGCGATCGGCTTCAATTGCAATATGCTGTTCGAGTTGTGCCGGAGAAAAGAGATATTCTACCAAGTTAGCTTCAGGATGAAAAATCATTTCAACAGCAGGATAAGAGGAAATTTCACCACGCTCATTGCGCGAAACTATTACGGCAATTTCTTTTTCAAAATCAATTAGCTTTTCCAGCAACCCAGGTGCGTCAAATGCTTTTGCAAGATCACTTGAATTTCTTAGCACTTGGACTCCCTTGCCGTCATACCCTTCTTTTCCAAGCTTGTGTACTGCAGGCAAAAACTTTTTGTTCTCTTCTACTGCATTTCTGTCATTAACCAGAATAAATTCTGCAGTAGGTATTTGATGATTAATAAAAAATTCTTTTTGCTTTCTTTTATCCTGAATCAATTCTATGATTTGTGGTTGAGGGAAAACTTTCTTTCCCGCCTTAACCAACTCGGCAAGCGCTTGAGTATTTACATTTTCTATTTCGATAGTGATTAAATCACACTCCTTACCGAAAGCCAACACAGTTTGATAATCTGTTAGCTTACCCTGGGTAAATGGGGCAAGTTGTGAGCATGGAGCCTGAGCATCCGGATCTAATACCTTGAAATCTATATTCAAATCAATACCCGATTGAATAAGCATGCGCCCCAATTGGCCTCCTCCTAGTATACCTACTGTATAATTTTGATAAAATGTATTCGCCATGGGCGTGCAAAAAGAATTTATCTAATCACAAAACTACTTCTTTGTGATTAATAATCGACCATGGATTTGGCTCGGGCTACCACATCATTGAATTCAATTCGCGAGCTTTTAATTGTATATAATAATAAACGAACTTCTTTTATATGAACACTTCCATCTGCCTCCGCCATTTTATAGAGATGCGCAAATGCATTCAGTTTCTCATCATCGGTACATAAATTCAGTAGATCAACCCCGGTAATGTAAATGTCTTTTCCTTTCTTATCCTTAATCTCATTTTCAAACTCCTTAAACAAGGCATCTGATATTGACTCCTTAACTTTAATTTTTGATAACGCCTCAAATTCCTTTTGATCAATCATTCCATCAGCGCTGATTAAGATGTGAGCAAGACACAGGAGACCTAATTGCGAATTTCGATTTGCTGTCATTTAGTTCATTTTATAGCGAAATATAAGGGATTTTGAATCCATTTAGCCTACATGACAGAACCATGTAAGATTATGACAAACTTTGAAATATTATGAAAGCTGATAAATATGCCAGAGCTGTCATATAACCCAGTTGAATGAGTGGCCACTTCCAGCCTTTTGTTTCACGCTTAACAATTGCAAGGGTACTCATGCATTGCATGGCTAACGTGTAAAAAACCAAAAGAGAAAAACCTACCGCTGGAGTATACCTGGGACCGCCTGTCTCCGGATTAATTTCTGATTTCAATCTACCCTTTATAGTTTGCTCATCATCTATGCTTCCTAAACTGTAAATAGTCGCAATCGTACTTACAAATACTTCGCGGGCTGCAAATGATGTAACTAATGCTATTCCAATTTTCCAATCATAACCTAAGGGTTTGATTATGGGCTCTAAGCCTTTTCCCATAATGCCAGCATAAGAATGTTCTAGTCTGTATGACGATATGCGAGCTTCAAGTTCCTGGTCAGTTACTTCTTGTCCTCGCACCTGAGACCTCACTTCGTCTTCTGCGCGTTGCATTCTATCTCCCGGACCATAACTCGCCAGTACCCAAAGTATAACTGAAATGGCTAAGATGATTTTACCTGCTTCAAATACAAATGCTTTTGTTTTTTCAACAACAGTATAACCAACATTTGCCCACTTAGGTCTGCGGTAGGTAGGCATCTCCATGATCAAATAACTCTTTTCCTTTGTTTTCAGCATCAGTTTCATCACCAAAGCAGAAAGGATAGCGGCAACAAACCCAAGTAAGTATAGGCTCATTAAAACCAGACCCTGATAATTAAAAAATCCAAACAGCTTATTTTCAGGAATAATGAGTGCCACCAGAATTGTAAAAACAGGAAGGCGAGCTGAGCAACTCATGAAGGGTGTAACAAAGATTGTAATTAATCTTTCCTTCCAATTCTCGATGGTACGGGTTGCCATAATAGCGGGAATAGCACACGCCAGTCCTGAGATTAAGGGCACAACACTTTTGCCATTCAATCCAAACTTGCGCATGATTTTATCCATAAGGAAAACCACCCGAGCCATATATCCACTTTCTTCAAGAATTGAAATACACGCAAAGAGTATGGCGATTTGGGGAATGAAAATAAGAATACCCCCTATGCCGGGAATAATGCCTTGCGTGATCAAATCAAAGAGCGGACCCTCTGGAAAAGATTGATCAAGGAAATTGCTGAGTTTAGCAAATGATGAGTCAATAAAATCCATAGGCACCTGAGCCCACGCAAAAATGGATTGAAAGATTAAAAACAATACCGAAAAGAAAATAAGATAGCCCCATACTTTATGGGTTAACACTTTGTCAATGCGGTACGAAAATTTTTTCCATTCAGGATCAGAGGTTTTTAAAATGACCTTGTTCAACAAATCCTGAATAAATCCATAACGCATGATAGTTTCTGCGCCCTGATATTTATGTGGGAAAAAATTAACAGCCCTTGCCTCATTTGAGATATAGTCGCGATCTTCCCTGCTTAGAAAATGAAGACTCTCGGTTTGCTGAAGAAATTGATAGGCTTCGTAATCCGTGGATAGCTTAAACTTCTCTCTGATTTTTCTTATCAACGGCTTTATCTCGTCTCCTATCTGGAAAATTGATTTGCCTGAGGGCATCACTGATCCTGACAAAACATTTTTCAATTCTTGAATTCCCTGACCAGTGCGTGCATTGATCATAACAATTGGTAAATCCAACGAAGCGGATAACTCCTGGATGTCAACACTCTGACCTGACTTTGCAGCCAAATCCATCATGTTTAGCACAAGCACTACCGGTAGCTTTAAATCCATCAGTTGCGTTAGCAACAGCATGCAGTTTTTAAGATTCGTTGCATCGGCCACCAATGCAACACAATCCGGGTAGTGTTCTCCCTTTTGATCAGCAAAAATTTCGGCTACTATTTTTTCGTCCAGTGTACGAGGATACAAACTATAAATTCCTGGCAAGTCTATAATTTCAGCCTGCTCGCGATTTGGAAGAAGCGTTATTCCTGTTCGCTTATCCACTGTTATGCCAGGAAAGTTTCCAATCTTCTGATTAAGACCTGTCAGTTGATTAAATAGGGAAGACTTACCAGAATTAGGTTTGCCTACAAGTGCTATTTTTTTCCGTTTGCCTTCCATGCCTTAACTCAAAATCACAATGGTAGAAGCCTCTTCAAGCCTAAGGGACAAATCATATCCAGAAACATTCACACAAACTGGATCCCCGAAAGGGGCACTAAAATTAAATCGAACGGCTGTGCCGGGAAGAAAACCCATTTCAAGGAGTTTAGCAGAAAGCGTATCGTCCGAAAAACCAGAAATAACCCCTGTTTCTCCCGGTTTCATGCCCGCCACATTCTTTTTTAACTCCACTCTTATTTAGATTGATTTTAAACAACGCGAATATAGGTTTACAGGTAGAGTTAAACAATGATTATATTCAGGCATGAAAAAGAAAGTTTTGAAGCCTAATAAGGACAAGAAACCAGAAAAGATTCAAGTGCCTAAGCCACGAGAAACTGAAGATCAATTTGATTTTGGTGGATTACCAAAAAGAGATCTGAAAAAAAATCTTGGCTGCTGATTAGAAATGATTTTAAAACTTACGCGAATGAAAAAGTCCGTCTTTAAAATACTAGCAAAAGTTAATAAAGCCATTATGCCGCGCTTTAGTAAAAAAGACATTATGCGCTTATCAAAATTTGAGCAAGCATTAGTTGCTTATCGGTATTGGGTAACTGTAAATGCGTTGGATTAAAAGCTATCGGTAAAAAAGATGCGCTTTACACGTTCGCTCGTGTTAGTAAGAATTTCGTACGGGATTGTTTTAATGTTTGTTGCCACTTCATGTATAGAAAGGCCTTCACCAAAAATAATAACTTCATCGCCTTCTTTCGCTTCAATACCGGTAACATCAACCATGGTCATGTCCATACAAACATTACCAAACACTGGGGCGCGTTTACCATTGATCATTACTGATCCTACGCCTTTGCTAAAACTTCGGCTAAACCCATCCGCGTAACCAATTGCAATTGTGGCTATTGCCATATCTTGTGTTGCTTTTCCCCATCGTCCGTAGCCTACAGTTTCACCGGTTTTAAGATGTTTTATCTGCGAAATCACTGTTTTCAAAGTCGCAACAGATTGAAGTTGATTAAATGACTCCTCCGTAGGGTTCACTCCGTACAAACCAATACCCAATCTTACCATATCCATCTGAAAATGAGGGAAACGCAGAATGCCTGATGAATTTAAAATATGTCTCAGCGGACTGACGTGTAGTTCCATAACAATTTTACGATAGGCAGACTCAAATAAATTCAGTTGTTCCTTTGAATACAAATCATGTCTTGAATCATCGGCTCCGGCCAAATGCGAAAAAACACTTGCTATTGAAATATTCTGATTTCTTTTTAGAAGTGATAGTACTTCACTCAAATTCTGGTCGTCCAATCCCAGCCGGTGCATGCCTGTTTCAATTTCTAAGTGAATACGACAGGTACTTCCCTGAAGAAATTCTATCAACGCATTGAGAATTGAAACACTATAAACTACAGGCTCCAATGAATTTGAAGCGATGGTGGAAAAACTTTCTTCCGTGGGGTTCATTACCATAATGGGTAAATGAATCTGGCTCTTTCTTAATTCAACTCCCTCATCCGCGTAAGCGACTCCTAAATAATCGACTTTGTGATACTGCAACAAACTGGCTACCTCTTCGCTGCCACTACCGTAGGCAAAAGCTTTAACCATTACCATTAATTTAACCCCCGGGTTCAGCCCTGATTTGAAGAAGTTTAGATTATGAACCATCTTACTCAGATCTATCTCCATTCGGGTTCCATGAATCTTACGTTGAATGCGTGTTGTAATTCTTTCAAACTGAAATGAACGTGCTCCTTTAACAAGAATGGTTTCCCGACTAAGTCCTTCCCAATTAAATTGACTTAATGCATCTTCGGTATTTCTATAAAAACTAAGTTGACCGTTAAGACTACTGAATTTCTGCTGCTGATTAAATAATACTTTCCCTATCCCAATAAATCGATCAATACCGCTCTGTGTAAGTAGTTCTGCTATGCGAGTAACTAATGTCCCTTCATCAAGACCCGATTGTAGAACATCGGAAAGAATAACTGCTTTGTTATTGGGTAAACTTCCTAAAAAATCAAGCCCCACCTGCAGCCCAGCAAGATCATTATTATAACTATCATCTATTACCTGACAATTGTTTATCCCCTGCTTTAACTCAAGCCGCATGGACACCGAACGCAAAAGATGAATCCGCTCTTGAATAATATTTGGAGGATATTTTAGGAACCGAAGAACAACAATACAATGCAATATATTTTCAACAGATGCTTTATCTGAAAACGGAAGTGTTATCTCAAAGTCTTCTTCACTAGATTTTAGTAAGACTTTATTCTCGTGTTTTGTTACCCGATAGTGCGCAGGAGAACTGAATCCCCACGTGAGCGTTTTAAGTTTTGCTTTTTTTATTTCTTCCTGCAGAGGCAATTGATCCGCATTACAAACAAGAATTTCTACATGCGCAAACAATTTCAGTTTCTCTTGTATCTTCTCTTGTTGATCTTTAAACCCTTCGTCATGCGCGCTGCCAAGAGTTGAAAAAATACCAAGGGTTGGCTGAATGATTTTTTCAAGATTTTCCATCTCTCCGGGCTTGGAAATTCCTGCTTCAAAAATCCCTAATTCGTGGTGAGGTTGCATATTCCAAACGGAAAGGGGAACCCCCACCTGTGAATTATAGCTTCCTGGATTTTTTACGACCTTTAAATCCGATAAAAGCTGATAAAGCCATTCTTTGATTATCGTTTTCCCATTGCTCCCAGTTATACCAATGACTGGAACATGGTACTGCTTCCGATTAAACTCAGCCAATGCTTGTAACGCTTTGCGCGAAGAATGAACACGCAAAAAATTTGCTTCCGGAAAAAGATCAACTGAAATATTTTCCTCTACAACAAATTGCCGATTGCCTGCTCTATATAGATCAGAAATATATTTATGCCCATTATTTCGATCACCCACCAAGGCAAAAAATAAAGAGTTCTGAGATAGGATGGATTTGCGGCTATCAATGACTAAATCCTGGATTAAACGATCAGCAAAAAGCTGAAGAATTTTTCCGCTACATATTTTCTCAAGAGAGGAAAATCGGATCATGGGCTAAAATAATTTTGATCCGTTAGGAACAACTTTGTCAACTGTGGTTAATGCTATTCTATTGCTCTCATCCGGGAAACCCGTGACCAGAACCTCAGAAATAAATGTGGCAATTTGGCGAGGCTTAAAATTCACCACACAAACTACCTGCTTGCCAATTAGCGACTCAGTGGTATACAAATCGGTTATTTGGGCGCTGGATTTTTTTATCCCTAAATCGGCTCCCAAATCAACCCAAAGCTTGAAAGCAGGCTTTTTGGCTTCCGGGAACGGTTCCGCTTTAATTATAGTACCAGACCTAAAGTCAATTTTATTAAATTCTTCTAATGTGATCATTATCAAAATTTTATTAGATTGCAAAGCTAATCAGCAGAACAAAAGTCCGGAATTAAGATGAAGTTAAACTTATCACATTTACTGGCGCTTGTCACGTTTATCCTAACCGTTTCCGCAGTTAGTTCTGCTTCTGCGCAAGATGGAGCTCCTGCAAACGAATATCCTGAACTTAGTCCTCTTCAGGATCCTACTTTGAAAGAAGATAAACCTTTGCTTTACGAACCCGAAGGAAAATCAACGCAGAAAGAACAAACAGTAAATACTACTCCAACATCTTCAGTCAAACCAAAAGGAAAATCAACAGAGCCTGCAAAAGCTGCCGCAAAGAATGAAGAGGATGCTCTCTCCTTCAACTTTCTTTACTATATCATTCAGAAGTTTAAGATTTCTGATATCGTTGATCAGTGATTTCAAACCGGTTAGAACTAAATAATTCTATTTAGCCTTTACAACAAATTGTTCGAGATCCTTTAATTTAAGAATGCCTTCGTAATAGGCTTTGCCAAAGATTACAGCAAACACTCCCAGGTCGTTTAGTCGCTTAATATCATCTACACCACGTACACCGCCACTGGCTAACACTTGCAGATCAGGAAACTGATCAATTATTTCTTTATAGAAAGAAAAGGCCGGGCCTTCTAAAACGCCATCGCGCGATACATCTGTTGACTTTACATACTTTAATCCACGATCATAAAAATATTGAAGGTGATCGAACAATGTGATTTCTGACTTTTTAAGCCAACCTCTAAATGCAATCTTTCTTGAATCAATATCGGTAACATCTGCCCCTAAAGTCATTTTCTCACGACCGTAGGAAATAATCCACGAAGCAAATAATTCCGGATTGGTTACAGCAATGCTAGAGGCAGTGATGTAGTCGGCTCCATATTCATAAGCTTTTCCAATATCACCATCGGTACAAATTCCTCCTGTGAAGTCAATCTTAAGATCGGTGTGGCCTGCTATGGCTTCCAATACATGATAGTTCTTTGGACTTCCCTGTTCAGCTCCATCCAAGTCAACCAAGTGCACAACTTCAATACCATGATCTTCAAAACGTTTTGCTAAATCGAGAGGATTCTCATCATACGATTTCTCGCTGGACGGATCTCCTTTTCTCATTTTTACCACCTTCCCCTTACGTATGGCTATGGAGGGAATTACTTGTATCATCAGAAATTGCGTTAACTCATTTTTTTGAACCTTAAAGATACTATCTTAAGGTATAACGAATATTTATTACTTGAACTATTCTTACTAATTGGCTGAAAATGGAATTGAAACGAGCGTTTTATCCCACATCAGGATCATCTCATTTTCTCCACCTGATTTTTCCAACGAAATTGTAAATTGTTCAAATTCCTTCTCTTGTAAAACAGATAGAACTTCAACAACCAGAACATCTTTGGCAGGATCGCGATTAGTTTCTCCGTTAAATTTTATTCCCCATTGTCCTGATTCAGTGTTAAGAATAATCGACCATTCTTGCTCGCCCGGTATTGTAAATAAGGAATACTTTCCCGCCTTAAGTTGCTTCCCTGCAAAAGTTAAATCTTTATTGGTTTCAAAAACGGTTGCTTCATTGGCTCCAGTTCGCCAAGGCACATCATAAGGCACAAGCTCACCAAAAATAACCCGTCCTTTTTTCAATGGCCGGTTATAAAATACAGACACTTTCAAATCTCCGTTGGTAAGCGTTACTCTTTCCTCAGGACTTGCCTTCTTAGTTTGAACAAGGCGCACATAGGTTATAAATCCAAGAATGAGCACCAGAATAACTCCAAGAACAATCAAAAATTTTTTCATGGATGTATCTGCTTTTTAAAAGATCATGTGTTTTGAAACTTAATTCGTTACGAGTTTACAATTTTTAATGTCGATTTTGCAAAATATAGCAATTGTTCGGGTAAATTTGTTCATCTAAATAACAAATCATGTCAGTTTTCGGTGTTGTTTTAGCTCTGTTTGTTCTTGCCATTGCATCTGTTTGGTTATTCCCAAACAAAAAGGTAAGTGATAATGAGCACGATATTAAGCATTAATCCTCCTGGCCATTGCCAATGAACGTATGCGTCTTTTGTGGTTCAGGCAAGGGAAAAAATCCTCTTTTTGCTGAGGCTGCACAAGAGATGGCTTTCCAACTTTTTCATTCACAATCCACATTAATTTACGGTGGGGGCAATATTGGCCTCATGGGTATATTGGCCGACCGCGTGATGGATTTGGGAGGAAAAGTGATTGGCATCATTCCTGACTTTCTTATGAAGAAAGAAGTAGGCCATAGAGGTATCACCCAGCTAGAAGTTGTGGATAGTATGCATGAGCGCAAAAGGCGTATGGCCGATCTTACTGATGTTTTTATTGCACTACCCGGTGGCTGGGGCACCTTAGATGAGCTTGCTGAAATACTCACCTGGAAACAGCTGGGCTTAATTCAGGGCGAAATCGGAATCCTTAACACCAACCATTATTTTGATGCTTTGGTGTTACAAATGGAAACAATGGTTAAGGAGGGATTCCTTCACGAAAACAGTCTTAAAGACGTAAAAATCTCCGATTCTCCCAAGCAACTACTAATCCAACTTGGGGTAATTACCGTTTAGCAAATACGGCTTGTTTAAAAATTGTTAGCTTTAAGATAGGCTTGTGTGCTCATGCTACGGAATAGTTTTATTATCATCATACTCTCATTAACAAGCAGGCTCTGTCAGGCTCAAGTACTAGGGTTTTCGCTACCACCCGACAAAACCAAGGTGCAATTTCCGATTGAGGTTTATAACAACCTTGTTGTTGTTCCAATAATCTTAAATAACCAACTGCCCTTAAAATTCATTCTTGATACAGGTGTTCGAACCTCTATTCTCACGGAGAAAGCATACAGCGATATTTTAAATTTATCGTACGCTCGAAAATATTCAATAGCCGGACCTGGAGGGGAAAAGTTGGTAGATGCGTATGTCACCAACAATGTTTCTTTAGATATGCCGGGGGTGCAAGGCCGCGGGCATGCCATGCTGGTGCTCGATCAGGATTATTTAGAACTTAGAAATTACTTGGGCACTGATGTGCATGGCATTCTGGGATATGAATTGTTTAGTCGGTTTATCGTGCAAATTGATTACGAGAGAAAACAACTCACGTTGATGCTTCCCCATCGTTTCAAAGAAAGGAGGAAATTTCAATGGTTGCCTATAAGTATTGAAGACACTAAGCCGTACGTCACAATTAATCTTGATATGAATGACACCACCTCGGTAAGTGCCAAGCTGCTGGTTGATAGTGGAGCAAGCCACGGTTTGTTTTTAGAAACCAGTTCAAATCCTAAAATTATAATTCCCGAAAAACATGTGGCGAGCATTATCGGTCGTGGCCTGGGTGGAGTTATCACGGGAGAAATTTCAAAGATTAAAGCGCTCAAGATCGGGCAATTCGAAATCCCGCATGTAATTACAAATTTTCCAGATCCAAACTCATATATGGACACTTTAAAAACCAGTAGAACTGTTTTTAGAAACGGGTCTATCGGTGGCGAGATTCTTAGTCGATTTACGGTTATCTTCAATTTCCCGGCAGAGAAGATTTACTTCAAGAAAAATTCGAACTACAAAAAGGAGTTCTACTTTAACTTGAGCGGGCTCACCATTCGAGCCAAGGGATCGAGGTTAAAAGATTTCGAGGTCACAGATATTCGTGTGGATTCCCCTTCGAAAAGAGCCGGAATAAAAGTGGGAGATAAAATCATGACGGTAAATGGTATTAATGCTGGCGAACTAGACTTAAATACCATTAACGGATTCCTCAACTCAAAACCAGGAAGAAGGATCACGCTGGTGATCAACCGGAATAATGAAAAAATAAAGAAAGACTTTCGATTGGAAGACCCGCTTTAACTTGCTTTTAAGAGCCGAAGCAATTGTCCTTTCCTTTTTTTGTAGGCTTGCTGCAAATAAAGTTGAGTCTTCTTAAACTTCAGCGAATTTTTGAGTGCTGTGTATAAGGAATCTCCGGTAATGGTTTCTTTTAAAATGTAATTCATCACCCCCGTGTTCATAGCCTCGTGGTAATTAGAGTTTTTCAGAACCGTAATAGGCACATGCCTTGTCTTACGATTACTTGAAAGGGCTAGCACAGTGGCTTTTAGTTCGGGCTGCCCAACATTATCATCAATCAAAATGTAGTTTGGCTTAAAGTGCCCAAGGCGCTCTACAATACTGGCAAGATCAAACGCTATTTCTGCAATTACTTTATGCCCACTAATTTTTGAAAGACTTTCAAATGTGCGACTTAAGTCGATTGGGTTGTTGCCAACCACCAGTACTTTCAATTCCTCAAACTGCTGCACAATTTTTTCCATAAGTAGATAATAATACGACTTAAACAGATAAACGATCAAAAGGGATTTCAGGATTTATTGTTAATTTATTTTTTGATGGACAAATCAATAAAAAATACAGTTTTTCAAAATTTTAATAAAAGGAATTGAATTCAATCGTCATTATAGGGGGTGGGCTAGCGGGGTTGGTAGGTGCAAACTACATGGCTGAAAAAGGCATTTCAGTAACCCTGATAGAAAAGAAAAACTATCCTTTCCATCGGGTTTGTGGAGAGTATATTTCTAATGAAACAATTCCTTTTCTAAAATCTCGCGGCCTCTTTCCTGAGGAATTTAGTCCATCTAAAATAAATCGATTCCAGTTAACTTCTGTTAACGGCCGTTCTGCCCAACTGCCCTTGGATTTAGGAGGATTTGGAATCAGTCGATATACCTTTGATCATTTCCTTTACAGGAAAGCGTTAGGCAAAGGAGTTAATTTTATTTTAAACACTGAGGTTGAAAATATTTTGTTTAACGATAATGCATTTTCCATTCGGTTTGGACAAACAGAGCTAAGGGCAGATTTGGTAATAGGTTCGTTTGGTAAGCGATCCAAATTAGATATTAATATGAAGCGATCCTTCATTCAAAAGAGATCACCTTATGCAGGTGTAAAGTATCATATTCGCACAGACCAACCATCCGATCTTATTTCTCTTCACAATTTTAAAGATGGATATTGTGGCATAAGCCAGATTGAAGACAATAAATTTACACTCTGCTACCTCACGCATCGGAATAATTTAAAGAAGTACGGCAGTATCAAGATAATGGAAGAAAAAGTTCTTTGTAAGAACCCGTTTCTAAAATCCATATTTCAAAATTCAGAATTTTTATACGACCGCCCAGAAGTAATCAATGAAATTTCATTTGCTACTAAAACTCCAATCGAAAATCATGTTCTTATGACAGGTGATGCCGCAGGTATGATTACTCCTTTGTGTGGTAATGGCATGGCAATGGCAATTCATTCGGCTAAAATTTTAAGCGAACTCGCTGTAGAATTTTCAAAAGGAAAACTATCGCGTGAACAACTGGAAAAAAATTACTCACAAAAATGGAATTCTCTTTTTTCTCGTAGGCTGTGGGCAGGCAGACAAATACAGCGCTTGTTTGGAGATGAGTGGACGAGTAACCTGGCTGTTAACCTCATGAGAAAATCAAAACCCATCGCGGATCTTATAATTCGTAGCACACATGGAGAGATTTTCTAAAAATAGCAGTTTAATGTTTATTATCTGCCGTAAGCTTGCTTTCATTACTTAATTTTAACTCTATCTCGCATTCCCCCCTGCCATATATTTTTAAATATCCATCTCCATTCTTTAGCACAAGTTTTATTCTCTTAAGTGAGGAATTTGAAACCTGAGTAACTTTAAATATAGAAGTCCCATCATAATTTACGGTTTTCCATTTAGAATTATTCTGTGCTATAACATATTGACTTGAGACAACTTCGCTGCCATCAATATATGTGATCAACTTAAGCGTGTCCTGATCAAAGGAAACTTTTGAATTGTAGGTAAACTGAGCACCGCAAGCCAAACTACATTCACTTGTAACAAACTCAGCTTTGAATTGCTGGGCAAGTCCATGTGAAGAAATAAGTGAAAAAACGCAAAACAGATGACTAGATTTCATTATCTGAACTGGTTAATATCTAATATTTTTATACTTCTATTTATTTCAGCGGCCGAGTTTATCTTCTTTTCTCAAAAGTATTCTTGTATGACTTCATTGAAAAAGCTGTGGATTATTAATTACGAATATTATTACTGCAATTGCCAGTAAGAATATTCCACAATGAATTCCGAGTCGTTTTATTTCCTTATTTTTCAGCTCTCTTAGAATTAATGATAAAAACGTTATTACAGTAGCTGGGAGAAGGAAAAGCACCCAAAACCACCCTAAAATATTAGGTGAATAAACGGCAACTTTAAACTCTGGAGGTAGTAAAAATATAATAATTGAGAGAACTAGGCATAAATAGAAAACTAGATTTAGCTCTGGGATTTTCACTTTCATTTGTTTAGTTACAGCCAAGTTCACTAATCGGTTTTCTCCCCTCCAAAACATCTTTCACCTCCGCCCAATCAGGCCTATTTTTTACGGGCACGACTGATGACGATCTTCCACTAAAGAAAATGTGTTATCAAAAGTGTAAAAAAACTTACTCAATTCGCTTTGGACGAATGTTTGTAACATGTAAGAAAGCAGTTATAAATCGTGAGAAAGTTTCGTTTTATTTCAAAATAGGTATTCAATACTACCCTCACTCCCTTATCCGAGTTACAGTTGCAAAATGTGACTGGTTTCTAAAAAGAACCAAATGAAAAATCCATTCAAGCAAAATGCCGATAGAAAATTTAACCACATCGTATTCGTAAAATTTGCTTTGGCAGGATTCTTCCAAACCTGATAGAGCCAACTCAGGAAAAAGAATACAACGGGCGCTAACGCGGCCAGAAAAATTTCTGCATACCAAAGTGAGTGGAACTTATAAAAGTAGCCCACGTATCCAACGGTTACGAAAGTAAAGACAACCAACACAAAAATAAATGTGCCCCGCACGCCAAGCATTAAACTAAGAGTTTTGTCACCTCGTCTTGCATCCTCATCATGCTGATAAATCTGTGTCATCGGATAGGTGCCTAATAAGATAACACTCGAAAGAGTTGCCGGAATCAGGACACGCACATTCCAAAGGTTTTCCCAACCGTAATTATTAATCCCCACATAACACATTAAAAGCGTGAAAGCTCCTTGAAATAAACCTACCATAAGCCAACCCCCAACCGGATACTTCTTTAACCTGATAATTGGGTGACTATATGCTTTGGACACCAAACCATAAATAAACAGCATGACGCCAAACAAAAGGTTTATCTTAAAGATACCCAACACGATAGCAAGAATATCAAGGAAAATTGATGAATAATAAAGTCCTTTATTTACAGGCGGTGGGTTTTTAAGTCCACCAATACTTCCCTCATCTTTATCGAAATAGCTGTTGAAGCCATTACTTGCTGGATACAAAAAGATATGGATAATGATGAATGACCATAACAAACGATCTCCATTCAGGTTAGGAGAAATAGCTAATGCAAAGAAGTACACCGGCATCAAAAAGAAGGAGAAGGGAAATCGTAAATGAAGCAGGGTAGATTTTAAGAGCATAGATCGTCTCATTTAATGGGAAGTTAATTAATTCACCACAATGCGAATCTAGTTAGGTTGGTTTTTTGTTATACTTGAACTTATGAGTTTTATAACTTCCATTGGCACAGCCAATCCAATAAACAAATTCAATCAGTCGCAGTTGGCGGAGTTTATGGTGCATGCTATGCAACTTAATGAACTGGATGCCCGAAAACTCAAAACCATCTTCCGGGCTTCGGGTATTGAAACCCGCCACTCTATAATTGATGATTATGGCAAAAAAGATGAGTTTAAATTTTATAGTAACAATCTTAATTTAGAACCACTCCCCAGCACAAAAGATCGCCTTGAATTATTCAAACAAAAATCTCTTTCATTAAGTCTTGATGCAATTGAGGATTGCCTTGAAAAAGTGCCTGCCATTAAAAGTGAAAGCATTACTCATCTAATCGTTGTCAGTTGTACAGGTATGTATGCTCCCGGTTTAGATATTGACTTAGTGAAATCTCTAAATCTTTCTTCCAACATTCAGCGATTGTGTATCAACTTTATGGGTTGTTATGCAGCCTTTAATGCAATCAAAATTGCCGATACGTATTGCGCCTCTGATCCAACTGCAAAAGTGCTTATTGTTTGTACAGAATTATGTAGCATTCATTTTCAAAAAGAATTTACAGATGACAATTTATTGGCTAATGCGCTTTTTGCGGATGGGTCTGCAGCGCTGCTAATTGAAGGCACAGCACGCCATGGTGTTAATTTAAAACCAGTTAGTTTTTTTTGCGATCTGGCTCCGGAAGGTGAACAAGATATGGCCTGGACAGTGGGTGATCTGGGTTTTGAAATGCGCTTGTCCGCTTACGTGCCAGAAGTTATCAAAAGTGGAATTGCTAATCTCACCAAAAAACTTCTCGCTCAAATTTCAAATCAACTTTCTGATATCTCCTATTACGCCATTCATCCGGGTGGTAAGAAAATCCTTGAGGTAATTGAGCAGGAACTCGGGTTGACAAAAAAAGATAATCAGTCGGCTTATGATGTGCTTAGAAAATATGGCAACATGTCGTCACCCACCGTGCTTTTTGTGTTGAATGAGGTAAGTAAAAACTTAAATGGTGTTGACGCTGGAAAGAAAATTCTAAGTTTTGCATTCGGACCTGGTCTTACCCTGGAGAGTTTGATACTAGAGATTCAAAGCCATTAGCAATGGACAATCCACTTAATCACGTTGACTTTACTTCTCGTTCAACAGGCATTGAAATAATGGATGATCTGGATTGCAAGGGTGAGGTAGTAGATCAGACGTTGCGTGAATTAGATTTCATTAATCAGTGGCTTGGCGGAAATGCTGTTACCATCAATGCAGTAAAGTCCATTTGGAAGTCAATTCCAAAAGATCAAATTATATCGATTGCCGATTTAGGGTGTGGCAGCGGAGAAATGCTTCGCATACTTGCGCGATTAGCTAAAAAAGAAAGTAGAAAGGTTTCGCTACACGGATTCGATGCCAATTCAAATATTACCAATTTTGCTGCTGATCACTCAAAAGATTTTAATATCTCCTACCATGCTGTAAATGTTTTCTCACCGGAGTTTCAGCAACAAAAGTTCGATATTATCCTGGCAACCCTTTTCATGCATCATTTCAATGAAAATGAATTGGTATCATTATTTTCAATGCTTAAAAGCCAGACTTCCAAAGCAATTATTATAAATGATATTCATCGTCACCCATTAGCCTATCACTCTATTAAACTACTTACTAAGTTATTCTCTCAATCTGCTATGGTAAAATTTGATGCTCCATTATCTGTGCTTCGGGCTTTTACAAAAACTGAATTGAAATCTATCTTGCATAGGGCGGAAATAAATAATTATGCATTAGATTGGAAATGGGCTTTTAGGTGGCAATTAACCATTACTCCTTAACCTTATAACTCTGGCACAATTTTTACTAATTTGGCGTAGAGTTTCTGCTCAGACAAACCCATTTATTATGAAAACAAAATTGATCTCCTCTCTAGCTGTAATACTAATTCTGGCATCGTGTGGGGGCAACCCATTCGGACAAAAAGTAAAAGAACCTTTTCGGGGAAATGCTTACGAATCGAATAACAGATTCTTCCGTGGAACAGGTAAAGGAGAAAGTTCTCAAGACAACATCGCACGAAGCAAGGCAGATTTAGATGCAAAAGCGCAATTGGCCGGACAAGTGAACACAACCATGAAACAAGTAGCTGATCAATACCTCGGCCAAACCGAGAATGAACGTGCAGCCGATGTGGCGGATAAGTTTCAAAGTTTAGTAAGGCAAACTATGAACACCAGCATCGCTGACCTCCGTAAAATTGGGGAACAAAAATATTTTGATAAGAAGGCAAACAAGTACACTGTTTTTATGGCTTATGAAATAAAGAAGAACGCCATGTTTCGCTTTATGAAAAAACAAGCCAAAACCGATAAGACCATTGATGAGCGCCAGATGAAAATCATTGAAGAAATTCTGGACGATCAGATTAAGAAATCAGAAGAAGAGAACTAGTTGACAAAATCCAATACACAATTGACAAAACATTTACTTTGTCAATTGTGCGTTGTCAATTGACAACTATTTCCCCTCCACCATTCTCTCAGCAGTTTCGGCAATCTTTAGTTGATTGATAAACTCATCCACTTCTCCATTCATAACAGCCGGAAGATTGTGCTGTGTATACCCAATACGATGATCCGTTACCCGGCTTTGAGGATAGTTATAGGTTCTGATTTTTTCTGATCGATCACCACTGCGCACCTGGCTCTTGCGGGAAGCTCCTGTCTCTGCCTGTAATTTTTCAACCTCGCGCTCATAAAGTTTTGCACGAAGCATAACCAACGCGCGGGCACGGTTTCCATGCTGCGAACGCTCCACCTGGCAGGTGATTACAATACCTGTAGGCTTATGGGTCATTTGCACTTTCGTTTCTACTTTGTTCACGTTCTGTCCGCCCGCTCCACCCGATCGGGAGGTGATCACTTCAATATCAGCCGGATTGATTTCTACGTCCACTTCTTCCGCCTCGGGCAGCACAACCACCGAAGCGGCTGAAGTATGCACGCGACCTTGGGTTTCTGTATCCGGTACACGCTGCACCCGATGCACCCCGGACTCGTATTTAAAAATACCATAAGCACCTTCGCCTTCAATACTGCTGATCACTTCCTTATACCCTCCAGCGGTGCCTTCCGTAATATCCATTACCGACATCTTTAGCCCTCTGCGTTCACAAAAGCGTTGATACATGCGCCATAAGTCACCCGCAAAAATTGCCGCCTCGTCTCCGCCTGTTCCTGCCCTGATTTCCAGAATACAATTCTTATCGTCATTGGGATCTTTTGGCATCAGCATTTCTTTGATCTCAGCCTCCAATTCTTCTTGCTTTGGGTCAAGATCATCAAGCTCCATTTTTGCCAACTCACGCAATTCCGGATCTTTTTCTTTTTGCAAAATTTCCTTTGCTTGCTTTACGCCATTTAATACCGCCTGGTAGCGATCATACTTTTTCACCACCTTCTCCAGATCCCGGTACTCCTTACTTAGCTGCTGGAATTTCTTCTGATCCTTTACCGTCTCAGGCTGCGAGAGCAATTGACCCACCTCCTCAAAACGATCTTTTATTTCTCTTAACTTTTCTATCATACACTAAAAATGGCTGCAAAGTTAATAAAATCATCTGCTTGCCAGATATCAATTCCAGGTCGCAAAAGCCCAGTAAATCGGTTTGTCTTTTTAACTTCGCAGCACTACTTTATCTGCTATTATGAAATACGCATTATTTATTTCTTGTCTCTTTTGGATTTCGTGCACGGGAACGCTTTCCGACAATCAGCGAAAAAAAATAAAAGAAGAAATGGAGAACAGTGAAATTAAAAAAGTAACCGAAGCGCAAATTACCGAAGCTGCCTTTCAATATGGAAGACAGGTGGCCGCAATCATCGAGAAAAAAGACAAAACACTTACCAATCAATCTTTTCTTGATTCCATAAGTCAGGTTTTTAACGTTGAAATAATTTCGTTGCAGCCCGAGAATAATTCGCTACGCGCCATTGAAAAGCAACTTTTAGAAGCCTATCAGACCGATGTGCAGGCATCTGATAATATTCAAAAGATGGGGACAGACTCAGTGCTCTATACCAAACCATTTACCCGCGAACGTCCCGATGGTTCTGCTAAGTTTACCAAAGCGCTCGGCATTCGGATGACCAAAAAACAGGTTATTCTTACAATCAACTAGTGATGGATTCGTGGAAAATCTGGGTTGATACAGGTGGTACATTTACAGATTGCATTGCACACAGCCCAACCAATACCGTCAGGCGATTAAAGGTTCTGAGCAGTAGTGTGCTGAAAGGAAAAGTAATTCGCCAAAAAAATCCCCAGGTTTTAGAGGTACAACTACAATGGCCGGTAAGCCAGGACATTTTCATTGGCTTTGCGATTACCTTCCTTGATAAGAAGAAAGTAATAGCGCGTATCGAAAAAGTAGATTTAGAAAAATCAATTATCTACTTAAGCAGATCAGTTAAAGAATCGATCAAAGCAGGTACAACATTTGAAATTTCTTCGGAAGAAGAGGTTCCCGTTTTTGCCACCCGACTCCTTACGGAAACCGGCTTCAATCAATCATTCCCAAATATTGAAATGAAGTTGGGCTCTACCCGTGGCACCAACGCATTACTTGAAAGAAAAGGTGCGAACACTGCCTTACTAATCACAAAAGGTTTTAAGGATTTACTTTTAATTGGCTCCCAGCAGCGCAACGATTTGTTCGCTTTACAAATAATAAAAGAATTACCGCTCTATAAAACTGTAATTGAAATAGATGAACGAATTGAATCGGATGGTACCATTCTTATGTCACTTTCCCGCTCATCAATAAGTAAAGCTATCAATCAATTAAAGAAAACAGATTGCGCTTCTGTTGCTGTTGCGTTTCTTAATAGTTATAAGAATCCAGTCCATGAAAAGCTGGTTGAAGATCGCTTGGCAAAGAATGGTTTTAAGTTCATCACAGCATCTCATAAAATTTCACAACAAATAAAAATTCTTCCCCGCACAGAAACAGCGGTCGCGAATGCTTATCTCAATCCAGTCATCAACACCTATGTCTCCAATATTCAACGAGGTATTGAGAATGCTTCATTAAAAATTATGACGAGTGCGGGTGGCTTAGTAGATGCAACCAATTTCCATCCCAAAGATAGTTTACTAAGCGGCCCAGCGGGTGGAGTTGTGGGTGCTGCTACCGCAGCAAAACTTTCAGAAATCAAAAATCTCATCACATTTGATATGGGGGGAACCAGCACAGACGTTTCTCTTTATAACAATCAATACGCCTATCGATATGAATCAAAAGTTGGCGAGATAAAAATTCTTTCTCCTTCACTTTCAATTGAAACCATTGCTGCCGGGGGCGGATCGATTTGCGACTTTGATGGATTTCGTCTTACGGTGGGGCCACACAGTGCAGGGGCTAGTCCTGGGCCAGCATGTTATGGAAGTGGAGGTCCGTTAACAATTACAGATGTAAATCTTTTACTAGGCCGAGCCGATGCTCGACTCTTCTCAATTCCACTTTATCCAAAAAAGTCAGAAGAGGCTCTTGAACTTTTAGTAAAGAAAATAAAATCAGCAACCGGAAGACGACCGCGTAAAGAAACATTGCTGGAATCATTCCTGTTGATTGCCAACGAAAAAATGGCTGAGGCCATAAAAAAAGTTTCGGTACAACAAGGTCATGATCCTTCCGATTTTACGCTTCTTACGTTTGGAGGCGCTGGTGGCCAACACGCATGTGAGATTGCTAATTTGCTAGGGATGAAAAAAATTTTGATTCCTTACGATGCCGGACTTCTTAGTGCTTATGGAATTGGCCACGCCAAAATAGAACACTTTGAAGAAAAGTTGCTGCTCCAGAAACTTGCTGTAGTTGAAGATCAATTCGAAAATCATTTTAAAGAACTTTATCAACAAGGGACAACAAAACTTATGGCTGATGGATTTACGCCAGAAGGTATTAAGCGCTCCAAACACCTTGTGTTCTTGCGATTCAATGGCCAGGAAAGTACTATTGAAACAAACTATACATCTCGCAACGCACTGCGAAAAGAGTTTAAAAAAAAATATCAATCTCTTTATGGTCATTGGTTAGCGAATCGAGAAATAGAAGTTGAATCTATTCGGTTGATTTTAACGATTGACCAAGCGCAAGAGAAGAACAAAAAAACATCCACTATTTCTTACTCCCCAAAAGCTGACAAAGAAATTCAATTATTTGTAAACAGCGTCTGGAAGAAGGCAAAAGTCTATCGATGGGAGTCTCTTAGACCGGGGGCTATGGTTAAGGGGCCAGGTTTAGTTGTTAGCGAAAACTCAACCACATTGGTCGCGCCCAATTGGAGATTCAATCTCGATTCCCATAATCATGGAATGCTAACTTCCATCAATCAAATTGAAATTTTGAAAAAGGAAAATTCGAAAGAAGCTGCGTTAGAGTTGTTTAGTAATCGGTTTACTGCCATTGCTCACGAAATGGGTGCATTACTTCAGCGCACATCCTTTTCGGTGAATGTAAAAGAGCGCTTGGATTTTTCTTGTGCCGTGATGGATTCGCAGGGGTATTTGGTTGTGAATGCTCCGCACATTCCCGTGCATTTAGGAAGCATGGGAATTTGCGTGCGCGAAGTGGCTAAGGTTTTGCCAATGCGCAGTGGTGATGTAATCATTACAAACCATCCGGCCTATGGAGGTTCACATTTGCCCGATGTTACCCTAATCAAACCCGTCTTTATAAATAAAAAATTAATTGGCTATGTGGCGGCACGGGCGCATCATGCCGAAATCGGTGGAAAAAAACCCGGATCAATGCCAGCCGATGCAACATTCTTACATGAAGAAGGAATTATTATTGCCCCAACTTATTTAGTGAAACAAGGTAAGCCTCAGTGGACTGCTATAAGAAAAATTTTAACGACTGGTAAATATCCAAGTCGATTGCCGGAAGAAAACCTGGCCGACCTGAATGGTGCTTTGGCTGCAGTAAATCTTGGTGATGTTGAGTTAAAATCTCTTTGTAAAAAGTATGGAGCCGCTCAGGTTTCATTGTATATGAAGGCTCTTCGCGAGTATGCATCCAATTTACTTCGATCAAAAATAAATTCTCTTTCAACAAATATCTTTTTTGCTGAAGAGCGATTGGATGATGGTTCTCTCTTGAAAGTAAAAATCATAATTCCAAAAAAAGGCTTTTTGAAAATTGATTTCTCGGGTTCTTCGGATGTTCATGCGGGTAATTTAAATGCAACGCCCGCTATTGTTCAAAGCGTAATCCTTTATGCACTTCGGCTTTGGGTAAACAAACCTATTGCAATGAATGAAGGATTAATGGAGCCCGTACAAATTATTTTACCAACCGGATTACTGAATCCTGATTTCAGGAAAGAAAAATTGCCTGCCGTGGTTGGAGGGAATACTGAAGTAAGTCAACGATTAACGGATACGCTGCTTAAAGCACTTGGACTTGTGGCATGCAGCCAGGGAACCATGAACAACTTTTTGTTTGGAAACAGACGCTTTGGGTTTTATGAAACAATTTGCGGTGGCATAGGTGCTGGTAGCGGTTTTGATGGCACCGATGCTGTTCATTCACATATGACTAACACACGCATTACCGATCCTGAAATTTTAGAATTAAGATATCCCGTAAGATTGGAGCGTTTTGAAATTCGCTCTAACTCGGGTGGAAAGGGAAAATGGAAAGGAGGAAATGGAGTAGAGCGCGAAATTACTTTTAAAGAGCCGATGGAAGTAAATATCCTTTCTCAACATCGGGTTGAAAAACCCTATGGGTTACATGGGGGACAACCAGGAAAGAGGGGACGGCAAACACTTATAACCTCAGATAACGCAATCATAAACCTTAAGGGAATGGACAGCGTAGCTGTAAAGCCTGGTGATAAAATTTTAATACAAACTCCTGGTGGCGGTGGTTACGGAAAAGAGAAAGCCCCATCCCGATGAATCGGAACAGGGCTTTCTTTTAAATTATAAATTTCTATTTATTGGCAACTTCCGGCTTAGGAGTTATTCCCAATTTTTTCAATACCAACTTAGAGATATCATACTTTTCATCTGAATACAAAAGCACATCTTCGCCACCCATAGTTTGAGGGTTTAAGATAAAAGCATAACCATTTTCTTTAGCAGTATCTTCAATTGCTTTCCCTACTTTTTTAATAACAGGATCCATCAAAGCGCCTTGCTTATTTTGTAAAGAGGTTTGTGCATCTTGTTGAAACTTCTGAATGCTCTCCTGCATCGCTTGTAATTCTCTTTCTTTATCCGCGCGAATTGCATCAGGGGTTGTAGCCGGCATCCCTTGGTATGCCTTATACTTAGTTTCCAATTCAGTGCTCTTAGCCTTCAACTGATTTTCAAGTTGTGTGCCATGGGTTTTCAACTCATTTTCAATTTGTTTGAATTCAGGCATCTGACTGAAGATATATTGCCAATCGGCATAACCGATTTTTTGCGTTTCCTGGGCTTGGGCACTTACTGCCACAACACAAAACAGAAGTAAAAAAAGTGTTCTCATTTTTAGTTTATTTATTTGACTTTATCGTTGGGGTCGCCTAACCCTAATTCTTCTAATATGAAATCGGTGTAATCATGGCGAGGGTCGGTATAAATCATTACCAATTCTGCTGACTTGTCGAACAAGATCGCCAATCGGTTAGCCTTACATACTTTCTCTACCGCATCAAACACCTTATCCTGCAAAGGTTTAATCAATTCTTGTTTTTTCAAAAAAAACAAACCGCCAAAACCAAAAACCTTTTTCTGGTAATCCTTCACTTCAGTTTGTTTCTTTTTAATCTCATCCTGCCTCTCCTGCTTCATTTCCTCGGTCAAGAGCACCTGTTCAGCTTGATAAATTCTGTACAACTCTTCCACTTTTCGTTGCATATCTTCTATTTCTTTCTCCCAGGCAGCAGATAACTGTTCTATTTCACCTTGAGCCTTGCTGTATTCTGGCATTTTGCTCAGAACAAATTCAGAGTCGAAATAGCCGAACTTCTGTGCATGGACAAAAGTCAGGCCGAAAAATAAAAAGGCTGCTGTCAGGATGAAAAAGCGCATTCTATCTGATTTGCTGGCCGATGGTGAAGTGGAATTGCGAACCGCTTTTATCGGTTGCAAATGGTAATTTATCAAACCCGTAAGCCCAGTTTAATCCTATTAACCCAAAAGCAGGCATAAATATTCTTGCTCCCACACCGGCAGATTTATACATAACAAACGGATTAAAATCCTGGTAATTGTCCCAATTGTTTCCTGCTTCTGCAAACAGGAATGTATAAATAGTAGCTGATTGACTGGTTGATACCGGATATCTTAGTTCCAATCCAAATTTATCATAAACAACTCCCCCCTCAATACCATTCAATTGAACTTGACCCCGATCGGCATAAAGTGGTGGGGTAACCAGATTGTTGCCATAGCCACGCAGGCCAATAATATCCTGGCCTAAAACAAAGGAGTTAAATCCGCCTGCCAACCCATCACCTCCTACCAAAAAGCGCTGGAATGGCCCTTGTGCAAGATTTTGATTATACCGACCAATAAAACCAAAGTGAGCCTTTGTTTCTAACACCAAGCTACGCCCATCCGGCTTATCACTTCCAATTAACTTAATATAGAACTTGGCATCTAGCATCCACTTATGCATTTCTGTCCATTTGTAACGCTGATTAACGTCATTGTAATAAGAAGCATCTCTCCACAAGGAATAAGGAGGCGTTAAGTTAACTGCCAAAGAAAGCGTTGATCCAGTAGTGGGGTACATTGGATTATCAATACTGTTTCTGGATAATGTTGTATTAAACATGATCTCATTTGTTTTTCCTTTAGCAGGAAGAGTCGTTGATCCGAAATAATTTTGATAGTTATACACCAAATACGAAAGTGAATGGGTCAGTGAAAAATAATTATCAGGCCACTCAAGTCTTCGACCAAAGCCTACAGTTATACCACTTTGCTTAAGTGAAGATGCATCGGTAAATTCATAACTGGAGTTTGCCAATCGTGATATTGAGTGATTTAAACTTACTGTAAAGGAATTGGGTTTTCTTCCCCCTAACCAAGGTTCTGTAAAGGACAAGCTATAGCTTTGGAAAGATCTTCCATTGGCCTGTGCTCTTAAAGAGAGCTTCTGTCCATCTCCAGTGGGTAATGGTTTCCACTTATCTAAGTGTGGCACATTTCGAATGGAGAAGTTGTTGAACGATAAGCCAACTGTTCCAACAAAACCATAAAATCCACCCCAACCACCAGACAATTCAATTTGATCATTGGATTGTTCCTCCACCTTCCATTCAATATCTACAGTACCATCCGAAGGATTTGGTCTGATATCCTGATCTATTTTCTGAGGATTGAAGTATCCCATCTGCGAAAGTTGCTGTTGGGTTCTTATTAAATCTGAACGTCTGAATTTTTGTCCAGGGATTGTACTTAACTCTCTGCGAATTACGTGATCGTTTGTGCGTTCATTGCCGCTAATGATTACTTCGTCTATCGTTGCCCGATCGCCCTCATAAATTCTCATCTCCACATCAATGGAATCTCCCACCACGGCAACTTCTACTGGATTGATTCTAAAAAACAAGTAGCCATCATCCATATATAAGCCACTAATGTCGGCTCCTTTTGGATTAAAGGTTGTCTTCTTAACTATCATTTCATTGTTGTAAACATCCCCTTTATTAATATCCAAAATCTTATTTAAGATATTTGCGCTATGAATGTAATTACCCACCCACGTAATATTGCGGAAGTAGTATTTGCGCCCCTCATAAACCTTAATGTTTACATCAATATTTGATTTGTCGTGGTTCACAATTGTATCCGAGATTATCTCTGCATCGCGATAACCCAATGAATTGTAGAGTTCAATCATGCTCTGTTTATCCGTTTCAAATTCTGACCGAATAAATTTGGAGCCTGCAAAAACATTGAGTTTAATATTTCTATTTATAAAACCCTTTATATCAGTTAGGCTAATCTTTCGGCTTGAGTCTAATGCGGGGCCAATTGCTTTGGGCTTGAAGGTAAGCAGTTCACTAAGTATAGCTCGGTGTATTGAAATGCGGGGATGCTCATGTGTTTTCTTCAACTTCCTTTTTAATTTGGCATCAGCCACATCATAATTTCCTTCAATGTTTATCGCATTGATTTTAACTTTTGATTTGAGGTCAACATCTATTTTAAGCCGAACACCCCCACGATTAAGAGTATCGGATTGAGGGATCACCTTTACTACAGTATTTAAGAAACCTTTCTTTACAAAATGTTTCTTTACGGATAGCTCGGCATTGCGAATGGTAGCATCATTCACAATCTTGCCTTTAATTAATTTAAGATCTTCTTTTAAAGCAGATTGCCTACCCTTGCTTATACCAACAAAATAAAAATCGTTTAACCGCGGTCGTTCGGTAAGCACGATAGCTAAGTACACATTTGTTCCTTCAATTTTTTGAACGGAGATCGTTACATCACCAACCAATCCATGCTTCCAAAGCTTCCGAATGGCGCCTGAAATTCCATCTCCAGGAATTTTTATCTTATCTCCGATCTTCAAACCGGTAAGTGAAACCATTGCGTTTTTATCCAGCACATTTAATCCTGTTACCTCGATTCCGGCAATGGTATATTCTTGCGGAGATGCATAGTTCAAGGTCGGCTCTTGGGTTGTGGAGGTTTGGGTTTGATTACGGTTTCTGAACTGCGCAAACGTTTCGCTGCTAACCCAAGCAATGAGGACTATAGTAAAAAGTAAAATTCTCTTCATTTAATTATTAAGCGGTTGGGTTCAGCACTTTTCCAAATCTTCGTTCACGCTTTTGATAAACACAGATGGCTTCATACAAATCTTCTTTGCGGAAATCGGGCCATAGGGTGGGGGTAATAAATAGTTCAGTGTAGGCTATTTGCCAAAGTAAAAAATTACTAACCCGTAATTCACCACTCGTGCGGATTAATAACTCGGGATCAGGAACATTAGCTGTTTTCAAATGCTGCGAAAAATAATGTTCATCAATTTCTTCGGGTTGTATCAATCCCTTCTTGGCTTCTTCAGCTAACTTCTTTGCCGCTTCAACAATCTCCCACCTTCCGCTATAATTCAAAGCCAGTTGTAGTATAAGACCACTGTTATCTTTCGTTGCATCAATTGCTTCTGCTAAATTGTTTTGACAAGCCTTTGGCAAATGACTTACATCTCCAATAGTATGAAGCTGCACCTGATTTTCATGCAGTGTGTTAATCTCCTTTTGAAGTGTATTAACCAGTAATTCCATTAGCCCGTCAACTTCTTCTTTTGGTCGCCCCCAATTCTCAGTACTAAACGCATACAGCGTAAGATATTTTATGCCCAACTCTCCGCAGCCCTCCGTTACATCTTTCACTGCCTGAATAGCGTTTCGATGCCCAAAAATTCGGGCTGCGCCCTTGCTTTTAGCCCACCTGCCATTGCCATCCATGATTACGGCTATGTGCCTTGGCAGATTATTGAAGTCTATATTTTCCCTTTGAGAAGCCACAAGGGGGCAAAAATAGCCTTTTTTTCAAAACTTATCATACTTATTGCAATAGCGCCAGATCATGGAAACATTAGGATGATTTGTATGAACAGAAAGTTTATTGGATCAACCTAAAATTTCACCGATAAGGGCTGCTCGGGCAGGGAATGTCGTAAAATGTGTAGGTTAGGGTTATTCCTGTAAAGAAATAATTGTCTGTATCAAAAGGGTTTCCGTACTGGTATGTTTTGTAAGCCGGATCCCCATCTGAAATGTTATCCAAATAATCGAAGAAAGTTTTTCTGATGCCAATCTCAAAAGCGATGTAATACTTGGGATTTAAAACATACTTCATTCCGCCACCAAATGGGATTGCCATTTGAACATTGCTATACTCTGCATTTTTTTGCTCAACTCCAGAAATACCAAACAAAGACACCCCGGCAAACAAGTATGGCGTAAATCGTAGTCTTCTTTTATCATCGCGCCAGTCTAGAAAATGATATTCAAAAGCGGCAGAGCCTTCCATTAAGAATAAATCAAATGAGGCATCGCGTTTAGTGGCAAAGGCATCAATAGGCTTTCTTTTATCAGTTGCACCAATCTTTCCGCCTGTTATGCTTGTTCGAAAACTAACAACCTTGCTAATGTTTGACCTGTAAAATACGGTAGCCGCAGGTTTGGAGGATGCAATATTATAAGTGCGGACTAAATCCCCGGTATAATTAAACGTTCCTATTCCAAAGCCAACCTCCGAGCGCTGAGTTAGCATCTGTTGAGCACTTGCTCGTTCCATTCCAACCAATTGGCAAACTGATATCCCAAAAGCCAGAAAGGTTTTAACGCGCATCCTATCTGAACTTTGCTTTATGGAACGTTGCTCCAAGAATATAAGTAAGGCGGATGGTTGTTACCATGTAAATATCCTTATCATTTTTATTACCTCTGATATTGTCTGGATGTTCAAGACCGTACCCTGGAATTGTGTTGTAAGTATTTCCATCTCGTCCCGTATAAGGTACTTCTGCAGGGCGATCAGCAGCGGGCAATTCGCCTCCTCTGTAGGACATTGATCTTGCCAGATCACTATTTAAAACTCCCAGATCAACATAATTTTTACTTACATCATCAAGGTAATCTGTAAATGTATAACGGAAGCCAAGATCTGCCCACAGATCCATTACTTCATTCAATCTAAATCGGGCTCCTATACCAAATGGAATTGCCACTTGAATTTTACTATATGCCTTAATACCAAAGTTTGCATCCGTGGGATCTAACGTTGAGTACTGACCTTCAGTACCCAAAGGTCTAAGGTCTACCCATTCCCCAGCAGATGTTTGAGCTTGCGGATTATGTAAAAAGCCAGCTACACCAGCATAGACATACGGGGTCCACTTTACACGACTAATGTAGGTAGCATCATTTTCAAATAAGTCGAAGTAGGCAACCACCGAAAGCTCTTTAATTCTGTTTCTAAAGGATAAGTTTCGATAATAACGATACTTACCATTGTCTTGGTCTGTCAGGTCTGCAGATTCTACATCTGAGCCCTTAAGGGTTCCATACATGAATTGAGCTTGCAAAGAATATCGAGGCCCAAAACGGTGTGTGAAAGAAAGCCCTAACGCAGGCCTGGTAAACGAAATATCCGTACTGATTCGCTTAGGTTGCGGAGCTATGTCGCCATAATAATTTAAAGCGCTTACCGATATACCGAATGAATTGTAGATTTTGTTTTTCCCAAAACCCGCCTTCTTTCCGCGAAAACTTGCAATCCGTTTGTTGTTCTTTTTAATCGATTTCCGATTAAATTGAGCAGCGGCTTCCTGAGAAAATCCCAGGGCTAAAAATGTACAAACCAGACCAAAAAGTAACTTTCTCATGCGCAGAGATTTTTGCCAATTACAAACTTATTAAAAATACCTTGATAATTAAGAATTTCTAATTACGAATATCAAGCCCCCAATTTAGCTTTTGCCGCAAGGTGTTGAAGTAATGATGACCTGGCAATTGAATGAGTTTAACATTAAATCGCTCTTTTTTTAGTTTTAGCTTTACGGTATCGTCTACCGTTTCGAAACGGGAATCTAGGGAAACCAAATATTTTTTACTTCGTCCTTCTATTTCAAAAGAAATCTCTGATTTATCGGAAATAACAATAGGCCGGGTACCAAGATTATGCGGACTTACTGCTGTAATAATAAAACTTTCAGATTTTGGATAAACCAATGGGCCACCACAACTCAGCGAATAGCCTGTAGAGCCCGTGGGTGTTGAAACAATTATTCCATCCGACCAATATGAGTTTAGTAACTCGCCATCCACATACACATGCACAGTAATCATAGAAGATGTGTCCTTCTTCATGATAGTAAAGTCATTCAATGCAAAGTTTAGCGGTTCAAAAAGTTTAGTAGAAGAATTAAGCCGTAGCATGGTGCGACTTTCCTCCTTATAATTTCCAGTAAAGAGATTTTCAAGAGCGCTATCAATATCATCTCGACTGGTGGTTGCCAAAAATCCTAAGCGACCTGTGTTAATTCCTAATAAAGGAATTTCGGTTTTACCAATGTAGGTTACTGATTCGAGCATGGTGCCATCACCACCCAACGAAAAAAAGAAATCGAGGCTGCGCAGGTTATCGCCCGGTTCAAAAATTTTGAATTTGAATTTATCGAGTAGAGGCGATTTTACTTGTTTGATGAATTTTGACGACAGCCAAATTTCTGCCTTACGTTGAGTCAGTTGCTCCAACGTTTTTTCGATAAAGGGTGCCGATTTCCCCTGAAAATCTCTACCATGTATACCAATGCGCATATCCGGTTTGGTTAGATATCGAGGTAGCGAAGTAACATATCAATTTTATCCTTTTCTCCTGTATCTTGTTGCACTTCATGATAGCGTCCTATTACCCGGTATCCGAATCGTTCAAGTGTAGCAACTATACGTGTTAATTCTTCTTGATTAATCTTTAAGGTTAGCTTGATCTTCCCTTTATCCATAGGGTCTTCAATCATAATACTGCTAATTACCTTTGCATTGTTCTCTTCAATATAACGGCTTATTTCAGCGAGTGAATAATCAATCAGATCCATTGACAACACAAGAATGCCGCCCGGCATTTGTACCGAGGCCGTTTGCGCAAAGGAAATCATAATGTCCTGAACCGTTATCACGCCAACATACTGCTGCTCTTCATTAAGCACGGCAACAATCTGTAATTTGTTATCGCCCGCCACTTTTAGGATATCATAAAAATGGGAGTCAAGTGCTACGCTGCATTGTTTCCCTACCATGTCAAAATCGGCCAGCGTACGCTCAATGTCATTTGTTTCAAGAATAATTTCTTCTGAAATAAATCCTAACAATTTTCCATCATCAATCACCGGCAAGTGCAAGCAACGAAACTCTTCCATCCATACGATTGCCTTATGCGCATCGTCAGTGACTTTGAGCGGTGGAATCATATGATTGATCAACTCTTCGGCAATCATGCTATTAATTTTTGTGCACTAAAAAATCCTCCACCATTTCATTGAATTTTTGTGGGTGCTCCATCATAGGTGCATGACAACATTTATCAATAAACTTCAATTCAGAATTCGGAATCAATCGATTAAATTCATGACCTACCATAGGGGGTGTTATGGTATCGTTTAATCCCCAGATTAATAAGGTAGGCACTTTAATATTTGGCAATTCTAATGCGAGGTTATTGCGTTGTGCCGATTTTGCAATGGCTACAATACGCATGCACTTAGGAATGCTTCGTGTGGTTTCGAAAACTTCATCCACCAATTCTTTCGATGCAACGTTGGGATCGTAAAATGTATATGCCACCCGTTCGCGGATGTAATCATAACTTCCCCTGCGCGGGTAAGAACCTCCCATTGTATTTTCAAACAATCCTGAACTTCCCGTGAGAACCAGTTTTGAAACTTTTTCAGGATTTGCAAGCGTATATAAAATTGCAATGTGTCCGCCAAGCGAATTCCCCATGATCATCATGTTATCCAACTTCTTCATAGCAACAAACCGCTCCGTAAATTCAGTAAGGCCTTGCAGGCCCGCTTCTTTAATGGGCATTTCGTAAATGGGGAGCATGGGAATAACAACCCGAAAATGTTTTGAATAATGATTCACCACCCCTTCCCAGTTGCTAAGAGCGCCAAAGAGGCCATGAAGTAGCATCAGCACCGGTCCTTCACCTTCATCCACGTACTTAAAATCATTTTCTTCTTTTACCAGTAAGGACATGCGCACCTAATTTGTGATAAGTAACTAAAAAATATTGAACCTTAGAACTTGCTAAAGGTTTCTTTGAAAAATGGCAAAAAATCTCCGAAAAGAGAAGAGATCAGGGGAGCAACTTGAACCATAGCTCCATATAGTTTGGATTCCGCACCCCAATCCCTCACAATATCAATTTTAAACGACTCAGCAAGCCAGATAAGTACACTAATACAGAAAGCATATTTTATCATGCCAAGCAATGCGCCTGCCGCTGAATCCATTTGCCCAAGGAACGTTTTATCTAATGAATTTTTAATTCGTTTACCAATAAAAGTGACCAACACCATTACGATTAAAAAAACCAATGCAAAGGAAATATAGGGAAGCACCGCTTTATCAGCATTAAATTTCTGTGCAAGGTATTCAACCCCCCAGGCCATTAATTTAAACCCTAGAAATACCCCCAGTACAATAGCAACTAAAAAAAATAATTCCATTAAAAAACCACGCTTGTAGCCGATAACAGTGCCGACTAACAAAATGATTGCAAGAATGATATCTACTTTACTCAAGAGGTTAAAAGTTTTTTTACGAGTTCTGAAATTAGTTTACCTTCTGCTTTACCCGCCAACAGCTTAGTTGCCGTACCCATCACCTTGCCCATATCCTGCGGGCCTTTAGCCCCAGTCTGTTCAATAATTTTTTTTAGTTCGGCAGTTACTTCCTCCTCTGTTAGCTGCTTTGGCAAGTATCTACTAATTACTTCCAGTTCCGCCAATTCCTTCGCAGCCAATTCTGTTCTTCCTTCTTTCTGGAAAATCTCTGCCGACTCCTTTCGTTGTTTAGCTGCCTTCATCAACAATTTGCTTTCAACATCCGAACTAACATCGCCACTTGCTCCTTTTTCTGTTTCGGCCAGCAGTATTAACGACTTGATAGAACGGAGGGCCGTAAGTTCTTCTTTATTCTTTGCCAGCATAGCCGATTTTATATCGGAATCAATTTGTTGTTTCAGGCTCATGATCAATTTTGTTTTAAATAACTTTGAGTAAAATTAGTTCTACTTTCAATGAGATAAAAATTTGAATTAATGACACGATTATCGGTCAATATAAATAAGATAGCTACGCTACGAAATGCGCGCGGTGGAAATAACCCTGATGTAATAAAAACTGCTTTGGATTGCGAACGATATGGCGCGCAGGGAATAACGGTGCATCCTCGCCCTGACGAACGGCATATTCGATATACAGATGTGCTTGAATTAAAAAAAGTAGTTACAACTGAATTTAATATTGAAGGGTATCCTGATGATCGCTACCTGAAACTTATTCACGAAACAAAACCTGATCAGGCTACTCTGGTGCCGGATGGTCCAGATGCCATCACCTCCAATGCCGGTTGGGATACGGTGAAGAACAAAAATTTCTTAACCCAAATCATTGAAGAAATAAAATCGATGGGTGTTCGTGTTTCTGTGTTTGTTGATCCTGTTACGCAACACGTTGAAGGTGCAAAAAATGTAGGTGCCGATCGCATAGAACTCTACACTGAGCCGTATGCATCACACTTCCATAAGAACAAAGAAGCAGCTGTAAAATCCTACGTTGACGCGGCTCATGTTGCACATGCATTAGGCTTAGGCATTAATGCCGGTCATGACCTGGATTTACAGAATCTTGCTTTTCTAAAAAAATCAATCCCTACGATTGACGAAGTTTCAATTGGGCACGCACTCATCTGCGATGCTCTTTATCTTGGTTTAGAAAATACCATTCAGCTTTATCTTAGGCAGTTGAAATAGATTCAGCTTTATAGTTATATAAACCGTCTTGATTTACTTGTCCTACTTTTTTGAATTTAGTACCTCCAGCTTTTCACGTCCGCTCCTTTAGGCGCACTCGCCTGAATGCGTTTTAAAATTTTAGGCAAATACATAGTATTATATCGCAAGCGTGAAACGTAATTCGGATTTTCGTGGTCACCATTCCAGCAATGTTCAGCACGGTCGCCATAATCCACTTCGCCTTTGTAAAAGGGAGTCTTGGTTGTTTTCAAAAAGTTCTCCATCAGGTAAACTGCATTGTTCAAATAATAGTTGTCCATATCCCCACAGTAGATATGAATTTTCCCTTCAAGTTTTGGGCCTAGTGTTTTCCAATCTCGCTCAAGAATGTAACGCAAGTCATAATTCTCTTTCCAGTATTCAGCCACACTCTTATCAATTTCGCCCGTTACTTTATCAAAGATCCGCTTTGGGTAACCGTCTTCTCCTTGCGGAGAATAAACTGCTTCCCAAATGTCCCATTGTTCTCCACTTCGCGATTTTGTTCCCAAGGCCAACTCGTAGTGGTTGGATTCCTCGATGGTACTCGTAATCTGGCCTAAGTAATTTCTTAATGCCGGCCGTGGAAGTTTTTTGAAATCACTGTCATACCAATATGCATTTTTGTCTTTATAAATATCAACCAATGTATAGGCACGAAAGTCAATCGGATCAGGGCAGGCCGCAAAACAGCCATTGAAATCATCGGGGTAAAACATTTGCACGGCCAGTGCTTCCCACCCTCCCGTTGAACCTCCATAGGTAAAGCGTGCCCAGCCTTCGCCAATACCACGAAATTGCTTTTCAATTTCTGGTACTAATTCTTTCATAATTGCGTCCCCGTAAGGGCCCAGGTTGGCAGAGTTAACAGCATAGGAGTCATCATAATAAGGGTTAGCATGCTGAATTTCAATCACTAAAAACCGAGGAAAGTTTTTGCCTGACCATTGCTTATAAAAGTTGTATGCTTCCTGCTTTTGAAATTTGTTATATCCATAAATTCCGAATCGATCTGAGTAATCTGTTGTATCCATATCTGCTGGTGGAGGTTCGGTACTAAAACCTCCAAAGTCAGTGGGAAAATGACCATGATAAATCATCAGAGGATAATGCGCTTCGGGGTGTTCATCAAATCCTTCGGGCAAAAGAACATGGGCACCAACAAATGTAGGTCTACCCCAAAATTCAGTTAATAAACTACTTTGAATTTTTATATGCTTTACATATTTCGAATCAGCAGGCACAGGAAGGGCATCAATTTTCTTATCCATCGAAATTTTTATTGTTTCACTTTTCGATGGATCAATAGAAATTTTTTGAGGGGCACTATAAAAATTTCCTGGCTTAGTATTCCAATGCTGACCTTCACCCTGATCGGGAGGAAGTTTCACAGTCTTGCCATTTTTTAGATTGAATGTCTCATACCGATTTACCAATGCCTGCACAAAGTATTCGCCAGGCGGGATATTCGCGAGAGAACGAATCGGGAAACCAAAAGCATTTTCTGCATCAATACTGATTTCCTGACCGGGCATCATGCCCTCCACATCAATACCAAATATTAATTGTGCTTTTAACCCAGCTCCAATTTGAAAGCGGGGTTCTGATTTATCATTATTCGCCAACATCAACAGCAATCGCCCATCCTGAGCCTGATCGCTCATCTCTTTCGTAAATGAGATCGAAAATTTCAACTTACTTTTTTTATTGAAGTCTGAGCAACTGATGCCCAAGCAAAGAAGGACAAGAACGATTGGAGCAAGGTGTTTCATGAGTATGAAGTAGGTTAGGTGTAAGGAAGGTAGCGCGAATGATGCTTTTAACCTAAAAAGTTTCAATGAGCGGCAAAATGAAGTGAAAATTCGTAGCATCAATCGTGTTTTACCGTGTCCTGAAATAAAGAACTTGTTATATTGCAACCACTTACGTGAACTATGACGATATACCTGATAGAGGACGATGCCATTTATGCGGACTTCATTAAGAAATCGCTAAGCAATAATGCTGAGTATGTAATAAAAACTTTTCCCAGTGCCGAAGATGGATTGGCGGCTCTTGCCAAAACGTTACCGGAAATCTTAATTATCGACTACAAGTTACCGGGTATGAGTGGTATAGATTTGTACGAAAAAATTAAATCGCGGCTAACGGAAAAGAATAAAGTTGTTATGCTGAGTTCACTCGATGACGGCAACATGGTGCTAAACTTTATTCAACGTGGCGTGCGCGATTACGTGATTAAAGATGAAAATGTAATCGATTCCCTTGTTGCAGTGCTCAGTGGCAACGAAGATGATTACTACCTTTTTAATTAATTGCTACTGATTTTTTCCTGACAATTGGCACTTCACTTTTTGCAATTGTTATAATAAAGGTGGTGCCCATCCCCAACTCACTCTCGCATCGTAGTTCACTCCCCATTTTATCCACCAAAGCCTTTACTATTGCTAAACCCAACCCTGTTGAGCTTTCGCCACCCGTTGGCCGGGCTGATAATCGCTGAAATTTTTGATAAAGTTTTTTTTGATCCTCCTCGCTAATACCCGGTCCTTCATCTTTTACTTTTACTTCGAACGTAGAGTTTACTTCTTCAATTGAAACATAGATGTTCCTTTTCTCGGGCGAGAATTTAAGTGCGTTGGAGATTAAGTTCTCAAATATCCGATAGATGTATAGTTTATCGGCTAGCACGATTGCCTCCTCAGGTGAATGAAAATGGATTTGAATATCTTTTTTTTCTGAAAGCGTTCGATAATTTTTAATAAGTGATCCTAAAATTGCCGCAAGATTTAATGGTTCTGAAGTAAGATCAATGCCCTGATCTTCTAGTCTCCGGTTGTCAAGCAGGTTACGAATCATTCCTAATCCGTCAGCAACAATCTGATGCATTTTACCAAGGTACTCGCGCTGGTCGCTCGTTAAATTTTCGTTGGTAATTTCAAGCAATTGAATCAGTGCAAAAATTCGGTTGAAAGGTCCTTTTAAATCATGCGAAACTAATCCAATCAATTGCTGCTTTTCATGCACAAGATCGCCCACCTGCTTATTTCTTTTTTCCTGCTCTTGAATTTGTCTTTTTATTTCCCGGCTTTGCACCAGAATCAATTTATTCTTTTGCTTCAGGTTTAAATAAGCGCGCACTACAAGCAGTATTACTACTAATAATAAAACAATTAAAACAATGTTTAAGGTGTTTTCCATTAACTGTAAAAAACGCTAGGCGTACCTAACAAAAGTACGGTATTACATGCAACCCTAAAAATTAGGATAGCCGCTCTGGATTAGAGCTGGATTCTTCGCTCTTCCTTATACTTAACTGGCACTTTTACAGTTATACCATGCACTGCCACACGAACAAACCCGAGATATTGAATTTCATATTTTTTGCCCCCAATAAGATTGAGAATGGTATCAACCAATCCTAACTCTTTGAGTGATAGCCGTGCTGTAAGGGCAATAGAAAAATCGGACTTGGCCGGTATCGATAACTTTAAATCCTGCCTCACCTTTGCAGAAAGTTTTCCATCCACCAACACATCAATGTGAATTTCCTTAAGCTTCATACGAACATTGTTGGGATTATTAAAAAGCGCTTCAGCTGTTAAAACAGGCTCTATGCCCTGTGCCTCCACAACAACATTTTTTACACCCTTAAAAACAATTTCTTCCTTGGGGGCGCAAGAGATTACCAACAGCGTAACAAGAAAAAAGAAAAATGGCTTACTAAAAGATTGGCTCATAAAAAACTCAAAGTTAATTCCTGCACTTAAATTCGCACCATGATTAACGCTTTCTCCGATAAACTTAATGCCCTGGTCGATGGAATTGCTTCGGACGGTCTTGCAATTGTTGACGATTTTCTTTTGCCCGAAGAAACAGATTCTATACTAGCACTGGACGAATTCAATAGCAGTTTGTTACAATTTAAAAAGGCCGGCATTGGGCAGAACAGCCATAAGCAAATTAATGAGAGTATTCGCGGAGATTATATTCAATGGATTGATCGTGAAACTGCGCCTGCTCCATTACTCAATTATCTTTCTAAACTGAAAGAGCTTATTACCTTTGTAAACCAAAGTTTGTTCTTGAGTTTGAAGGATTATGAAGTACACCTTACCAACTATCCGACAGGAAGTTACTACAAGCGACATCTTGATCAATTTAAAAAAGATGATCATCGAAAACTTTCTGTAATCTGTTACCTGAATAAAGACTGGAAAGATGCGGATGGAGGTCAACTCAGAATTTATCATCAAGACCGAGAGCAAGATGTGTTGCCACTAGCCGGGCGATTGGTTTGCTTTCGCAGCGATTTGTTGGAACATGAAGTATTGCCTGCCACACGCCCACGCATGAGTCTCACCGGTTGGATACTTGATCAATATGTTGGCCTGAAACATTTATAGTGAATGACATTAATTTTCTTTTAAGATTCTTAGTGCCTAATTTTAAAGGCTGTTTGTTGAGTTAAACTTTATAAAAATTATATGAGCTTCCGCATTGAAAAAGACACCATGGGCGAAGTGCAAGTGCCTGCCGATAAGTATTGGGGTGCCCAGACTGAACGATCACGAAACAATTTTAAAATCGGCCCCGAAGCCAGCATGCCAAAAGAAATTATCTATGCTTTTGGTTATTTGAAAAAAGCGGCTGCTATGGCCAATCACGAGCTGGGTGTGTTAGATGTCAGGAAAAAAGATTTAATAGGAACTGCTTGTGACGAAATAGTAGCCGGAAAATTAGATGATCAATTTCCATTGGTTATTTGGCAAACAGGCTCGGGTACTCAAAGCAACATGAATGCCAATGAGGTGATAGCTTACCGGGCGCACGTTATCAGTGGTGGCAAGTTGACTGATGAGAAAAAAGTTCTTCATCCCAATGACGATGTGAACAAATCACAATCCTCAAACGATACGTTTCCTACTGCTATGCACATTGCATCGTATAAACAAGTAGTGGAAATTACCCTTCCGGGGATGCAAAAATTACGCGACACACTTGCCAAAAAAGTTACCGCCTTTAAAAATATTGTAAAGACCGGTCGAACTCATTTTATGGATGCTACTCCACTTACGCTAGGTCAGGAGTTTAGTGGCTATGTGCAGCAGCTTGATAATAGCATGCGTGCTATAAAGAATTCACTTGAGGTCGTTCTTGAGCTAGCCTTAGGTGGTACTGCAGTAGGTACAGGTCTCAATACCCCAAAAGGGTATGATGTACTGGTCGCTAAAAAAATTGCTGAGTTAACAGGCTATCCATTTGTAACAGCTCCCAATAAATTTGAATCGCTTGCTGCACACGATGCCATGGTGGAACTATCAGGTGCATTAAAGCGCGCGGCCGTTTCCTTAATGAAAATCGGTAACGATATACGAATGCTAAGCTCAGGACCTCGCTCAGGTATTGGTGAAATAGTTATTCCAGACAATGAACCCGGCTCTTCTATCATGCCTGGAAAAGTAAATCCAACTCAGCCAGAAGCATTAACAATGGTATGTGCTCAAGTGATCGGAAATGATGTAGCTGTTTCGTTTGGGGGCGCTAATGGTCACTTTGAATTGAATGTTTTCAAACCAGTTATCGCGGCCAATGTGCTACAGTCTGCAAGATTGATTGGCGATGCTTGTGTTTCCTTCAATAATAAGTGTGCAGTGGGTATTGAACCTAACCTGCCAATCATAAAACAACACATGGAAAACTCGCTCATGTTAGTAACTGCATTGAATACACATATTGGCTACGAGAACGCTGCAAAAATTGCCAAGAAGGCGCATAAAGAAAACAAAACATTAAGGGCAGCAGCCGTTGAGTTGGGATTAGTAACATCAGAACAATTTGATGAATGGGTGCGCCCGGAAAAAATGGTTGGTAGTCTTGATTGAGTTGTAAGAAGGAGGTTGATAATTTTCCATCAATCATTCTAAAATGCCTTGAATGTATCGTTTTCAGAATATTTTCTTACTTTTATCTAATTATTAAACCCAACATCAATGAAAACTAAAGTTGTAGTACTTTGCCTGGCGCTGATTTTTTCCGGCATGCAAGTTTTCGCCCAGCTTTCCAAAGCGGAGAAAAAGGAATGGAAAAAGAAAGCCAAACAATACGCCAAAAATCCGGCTACCCTCAAAACCTTAACTGAGGAAAAACAAGTAGCGGATACCGACAATACCTCGCTAAAAGGACAAGTTGGTACATTAAACTCTCAAATCAGCCAGAAGAATTCACGCATTGCAGAATTGGAAGATCAACTTTCAAAGATGCGAGGGGATTTAACTTCAGCACGAGCCGAACTCGAGCAATTGAAAGCCGCTCCGGCTGCCAATTCAATGGATTTTTCGAAGGGAGTAGTTTTTAAAGTTCAAATAGGAGCTTTCAAGAACAAAGACCTCTCTAAATACTTTGATAACAACCCAAACTTTGGCGGAGAGGCCACCGATAAAGGCGAACAAAAATTTACAATTGGTATTTTCCGAGACTATTGGGAAGCCGACAAATTTAAAAAGTACATGCGCGAAATGGGCGTGAAGGATGCCTGGATTGTTCCATATAAAGATGGCGAGCGTGTTGACATTAAGGACGTGCTGGAAGGTGTAGTGGCAGAAAAAGCTGAGCCTTCTAAATAAATTTATCAAACCTAATGAAAGGCCTCGCGAAACGCGGGGCCTTTTCTATTTTAGCCCTTCTCAATAGTATTCTTATTTTTGCCCGATGGTGCGATTGGTGTGTTGTCTTCTTTTGGTGGTAAGCGGTCTTTCAGCTTCAGCACAAATTCGATTAGAAAAACTTATGCTCTCAAGGGGAGAAAAGTATTTGATACAAGCCTCCGACATTCTGGTGGTGGATACGTTGGTGATGGCCGACTCCGCACAAATTATTTTAAATCGAGAAAAGAAGGATAATTATATCCATGCAAAAATTGCAATCATTGGGAAAGGGTGTGTAATCAATGGCGCAGGATTAAAAGGAGAAGATGGAACAAATGGAGCAAATGGAATCGATCAGGCAAGCCCGTGCCGGCAAGGGGCTGTTGGTGTTGATGGAACAGATGGCCTTACGGGAAAAAATGGAATTAATGTGTTTATCTATTCTGATGATATTCAGATTAACGGATCATTGACGATAAACGTAAACGGGGGTGATGGCGGACAAGGTGGAAATGGTGGGCAAGGTGGTGGTGGTGGTCCGGGAACACGTGTATGCGCAGGTGGCGATGGTGGGCAAGGTGGAAGCGGAGCACGCGGTGGGAATGGCGGTAACGGTGGAAATATTACTATTGATTGCAAGCGTTGTCCTGAGTATCCCATTTGGTTGGGCACTAAACTTTACATAAAAAATTACGGAGGTTTTGCCGGGTTAGGTGGTCAGGCTGGTCGTGGTGGATTAACCGGATTGGGTCCGGTGCGTGATGGTAAAAATGGAATCCGTGGTTTTCATGGAGAAGAAGGTGTGGAAGGTAAAAACGGAGCCGTTAATTTCGATAAAAAGTAACATGCAAAAGCGATGGATATATAAGGCAACACCTCCACCGGAGGAAGTAGAAGCGCTTAGCAATTCCATCAACGTAAATACACATTTGTCAACCGTACTCTGGCAACGCGGCATTCGCGATTTTGATTCGGCAAAAAATTTTTTCCGCCCCTCACTCGATCACCTGCATGATCCCTTTCTTCTCAAGGATATGGAACACGCGGTTGAGCGATTAAAAAAAGCAATCGACAATCAAGAAAAAATTCTGATCTATGGCGACTACGATGTAGATGGAACTACCTCTGTTGCCTTAGTGTATAGTTACCTCAAAAGCTTCTACCCTCATTGTGACTTCTATATACCCGATCGCTATGCCGAAGGATACGGAGTTTCTGAAGCTGGAATTATTTGGGCTGATGAAAATCAGTTTACGTTGATCATTGCTCTTGATTTGGGCATCAAAGCATCCGACATGGTCACATTAGCAAGTCATAAAGGAATTGATTTTATTATTTGCGATCATCACCTTCCCGGCCTTGAAATTCCAAATGCAGTAGCTGTTCTTGATCCTAAACAAGAAGATTGTAATTATCCGTTTAATGAGTTAAGTGGGTGTGGTCTGGGTCTAAAACTAATTGAGGCGTTTGCCAAAAGATATAGAAAGCAAGAAGAGGTTTATGAGTTTTTGGATTTGGTCGTGGTAAGCATCGCTTCTGATATTGTTCCGATATCCGGTGAAAACCGAACACTGGCATATTTTGGATTACAAAAGTTAAATCAAAACCCAAGACCCGGACTTAAGGCGTTAAAAGAAATCTCGGCTACCAAAGGTGACCTGGATATTTCAGGGATTGTTTTTACGCTTGGCCCCCGCATTAATGCTGCGGGCAGGGTAGCTCATGCAAAAGGAGCAGTCGAATTGTTAATTGCACAAAGCGAAGACGAAGCGAACCTGCTTGCCGAAAAGATAAATCTTAAAAATGATGTTAGAAGGGAGTTTGATTTGAGCATTACGGAGGAAGCAGTTTCGATGATTGAAGGAAATGAAACCCTGTTGAATTCCAAATCCACCGTTCTTTTTAAAGAAACCTGGCATAAAGGAGTAATTGGCATAGTTGCTGCTCGGTGTGTAGAAAAATTCTACAGACCAACCGTGATCCTCACCGAATCGAATGGCAAACTTACTGGCTCCGCGCGCAGCATTAAAGACTTCGATCTTTATAAAGCGCTTGTTCAGTGTAGCGATTTGCTCGATAAATTTGGTGGTCATAAATATGCGGCTGGCCTCACGCTTGATAAGGAAAAACTGGAAGCTTTTCAGCAGCGTTTCGAAGAAGTTGTATCCACTTCCCTAACGGAAGAAATGAGAACTCCGGTAGTGGAAATAGATACCCCAATTCAATTTGATGTAATGAACGCTAAGTTCAATAACGTGCTTAAACAAATGGCTCCCTTTGGCCCTGACAATCACAAACCGGTATTCGAAGCAAAAAATGTTTTTGTGGTGAATTCCCTATCAAGTTTTAAAGATAAACACCTCCGCTTTTTGATTGGGCAAGCTGGAAGCAATACTGTATTCAATGCAGTTGCTTTCGATTTAATGGAACATTACGATCGGCTTGCCAACGGAGAATATTTTCGCATTGCATTTACATTAGAAGAAAATACCTACAATGGAATGACTTCTCTTCAGCTGAGAATTAAAGACCTTAAATTCGATTAACCATGGAGTTGCGTGCCGAAAATTTAATTAAACGATACAAAAAACGCACAGTCGTTAACAACGTATCGGTGCACGTAGCGCAAGGTGAAATCGTAGGCCTGCTCGGCCCGAATGGTGCCGGCAAAACAACCACCTTCTATATGATTGTTGGTTTGATCAAACCCAATGAAGGAACTATTTTTCTTGATCAGGAAAACATTACTTCATTGCCTATGTATCAACGAGCAAAAATTGGTATCGGGTACTTAGCTCAAGAAGCATCGGTGTTTCGCAGTCTCACCGTAGAAGAAAATATTATGGCTCCGCTCGAAATGCGCGACATCCCGAAAAAAGACAGGAAAGAAAAAGTAGAAAAATTACTTGAAGAGTTTAGTTTGACGCACGTACGCAAAAGCCAGGGCATGGTGCTTTCAGGTGGCGAACGCAGACGAACAGAAATTGCAAGAGCACTTGCCGTGGATCCTAAGTTTGTTTTACTGGATGAACCCTTTGCTGGAGTAGATCCCATAGCGGTTGAAGAAATTCAAGGGATAGTGGCAAGGTTAAAAAAGAAAAACATTGGCATTCTCATTACCGATCACAATGTAGACGAAACCCTCTCCATCACCGATCGAGCATACCTCATGGTGGAGGGAAAACTCTTTAAAGCAGGCACAGCCGAAGAACTTGCCAATGATCCATTGGTGCGCAAAGTGTATCTCGGTCAAAATTTTCAGTTGCGTAGATCACGATCTGCTGACTAGCACTAGTAGAAGGGGCAAGTCAAATTGACTTACCCCTTTTTGCTTTTTAAGCATTTGCAATAAATGGAGCCTTTCGGATAAACCGATCATCTGTTATTTGTTCCATAAGAAAATGAGCTAATGCCGTTGCACTTATTTTATCTCCCGGACAATCTTCCAAACTCATTTTAATCTCCACTCTTTCGTCTGTTTGTTCAATTAAAGGAAGTCTTACCATCGTCCAGCTAACATTGCTTTTAAGCAAAAGCTCATACTCAGCTTGTTTGTCGGCTGTAGTTAACGGAAAATTCTCGTACATCCACTTTGTTGCTGCTGCCGTATTATTTCGTTTCTTATCGAACGCGGTATCAACATTGAGTCCTGTTGTTACAATGTATCGGTCTATTGAACATTCAGTCATAGCTCTTAAAATATTTCTGGTGGATTGACTAAAGATGGTAGGGATGCTAGGAGGAATTCCTAATCCTAATGTGCTAATTACAATTTTGCTGTCTTTTAGTAATGAATGCACGGACTCGTAGTCCAGAACATCTCCTTTTATAATTTCCTGTAAAGCATGCCTGGTCTTATAGGTATCAGGATTTCTAACGAGAATTTTAAATGAGATTCCTTGCCTAAGCAATTGCCTTACAAGATATTTTCCAGATTTGCCGGTGCCACCAATGACAGCGACTTTTTTTGAAGCTTCCATAATAGATTTTTTATAAACACGAATTATTAAATGATTCATCCGATTGGATAAATCCAACTCAACAAAGTTGCCTTTGAATGAGAAACTTGATATTTATAAAGAGAATCTAATGGATCAAATCTATGAAAAGAATTGTATCAAATAATAAGAGTTTATCATTCCAATTATTTAATCAAACCCACCCTTTTGCTTTCTAATAACTAACTCTATTTTTGAGTTTCTATGCAAATCCTAAACTCTATTCTCACCTGGGTGATGAAAAAGCGCATTCACCAGATTGAGCTTTTTAAAAAGTACCCACATGAAGTTCAGGAAGAAGTATTGAAACGCTTGCTGGCTACAGCGCGATATACCGAGTTTGGGCAAAAGTATGCCTTTGATGATCTTATGCATTATGAAGATTATAAAAGACGGGTTCCGGTTCATACCTACGAACAACTCTTTCCATACATCAATAGGCTCATGCATGGCGAGCAAAATGTTCTGTGGCCTTCTGAAGTGAAGTGGTTTGCCAAGTCGAGCGGTACTACTAACGACCGCAGTAAATTTATTCCGGTAACAACCGAAGCATTGGAAGAATGCCACTTCAAGGGCGGTAAAGATTTACTGTCCATTTATGTAAATAATTTTCCGGATACTCAGATTTTTTCAGGAAAAGGGTTGGCCGTTGGAGGTAGTTCACAGATAAACGAGTTTGATCCGTCTTCTAGTTCCCGCTACGGAGACGTTTCTGCAGTAATCATGCATAACCTTCCCCCTTGGGCTCAATTTATTCGAACGCCAAGTTTGGAAGTTGCTTTAATGCAAAACTGGGAGGAGAAAATTGAACGACTAGCCCAGGAAACAATTAGTACTAATGTTACCCACATTGCCGGAGTCCCCACCTGGACTGTACTCTTGCTGCAGTATATCTTAGATGCGCAAAAGAAAGATTCGGTATTGGAAGTATGGCCCAACCTTGAAGTGTTTTTTCATGGAGCCGTTGCCTTTAAGCCATACAAAAAACTTTTCCGCTCCATTATCCCGAGCGACCAGATGAAATACTGGGAAACCTATAATGCAAGTGAAGGATTCTTTGGAATTCAGGATCAACCTGATTCGGAAGACTTGCTTTTAATGCTGGACTATGGCGTGTTTTATGAATTTATACCGGTAGAAGAATTAGATAAAGAATACCCGGATGCAATTTCTTTGGCTGATGTTGAGATTGGTAAAAATTATGCATTGGTAATTACTACAAATGCAGGATTATGGCGATACAACATTGGCGATACAGTTAAATTCACAAGCATTAACCCTCATCGCATTCGAATTACCGGTCGCACCAAACATTTTATTAATGCATTTGGTGAGGAGGTGATTATCGAAAATGCCGAGTTTGCGATTACCAAAGCATGCGAACAAACAGGCGCAGTCATTGATAATTTTACAGCAGCCCCTATTTACCTGGAAAAATCGAAACAAGGTGGCCACGAATGGATTATCGAATTTAAAACTTCACCCGGTAGCATGAGCGAGTTTAATCATGTGCTTGATAAAACGCTACGCGAAACAAATTCGGATTATGATGCGAAGCGTGCACACGACATTGCGCTGGTAGCACCGACCATCCATTCAGTTGCCGAGGGCACCTTTTACAACTGGATGAAAAAGCGCGGAAAACTAGGCGGCCAAAACAAAGTTCCCCGTTTAAGTAATTCCCGTGAGTTTGTAGATGACATTCTTGCGATGGTTGCCTCCGCTTGATTAACTTTTCAGGGTTTTGTTACCATTAATTTTTCCATTATGAATGTGAACCATAGAGTTTCGCTTCTTTTTATCTTTTTGTTATTGGGTTTTGTTACCTACTCACAAAACAAAAAACCAATTGTGGCCGGAGATCTAATGAAGATTGCAACGGCCAATCAACTTCAAATTTCACCCGATGGCTCAAAGGCCATAATGGTTGTTACGCGAAAGGCCGTGAAAAACGAAAACGATTATTACTATACGCGCAACTTATATCTGCTCGACTTAAACACAAAAGCTGATCCTGTACAATTAACCTTTGGTGATAAAAATGATGGCCAACCACAATGGTCACCGGATGGTAAACAAATTTTGTTTGTGCGCAGCGATGGTGAGCGCTCTCAATTGTGGCTGCTATCACTTAGTGGAGGCGAAGCACATGTAATCACCAGTTCTGAATATGGCGCGGGCAATCCGCGCTGGTCACCCGATGGAAAAAATATTTTATACTCTGCCAATATTCCATTTTCAAAAATTGAAGGTAAGACGCCATGGGATTACGAACGACCCGGCAGAACTCAAGGTGATGAACCTAACTTTAAAGCATTAAAAGCTGACGAACGAAAAAAAATTGCTAACAGTCCTGATGGATCGTTGGAAGAGGTGCGGGCATGGCTCGCTAAAAATACGTTCGAGAATAATCCACGCGTACTTGTTCGGCAGGACTTACAAGGTGAAATGAATCTGCAACCTGAAGAAAGTTTTTCGCACGTGTTTATTAAAACATTAGACAGTGATGAAAAAGACATTCAACTCACACAAGGGTTTCAGGATTTCCAAGGGGCAGATTGGTCGCCCAATGGAAAGAATATTATTTGCCACTCACGTGTTTATAAAATCCATCCCGATCGCGAAAGAGAGAATGATCTTTGGGTGATTGATGTTGCTACAAAGTCCGCAAAAGAATTTTTAACATGGCCGGGCTATAGTATTTCAAATGCGACCTACTCGCACGATGGATCGCAAATTTCCTTTTATGCTACTTCCGTAGAAAATCGTCATGCAACTCAAAATCAGTTGGCTGTTGTCTCTTCAAATGGCGGTAAGCCAACGATCTTAACTACATCATTAGATCGTGATTTTGGTAGCAACATCTGGTCAGCTGATAACAAGACGATTTATTTTTCGGCACAAACAGAAGGTGATATTCCTCTGTATAGTGTTCCCGCCAAAGGAGGAACTATTACAAAAATTTTGGGCGACAATAATGGAGTAAACGACTTCGATGTGCGTGGCGAAAAAGTTGTATACGCCCTCACCGAAATGAAAAACCCGTGGGAGGTTCATTTATTAAATACCAAGGATAAATCAACCCGACAGCTTACTCAATTAAATGAAACCTGGTTGAAAGACAAAACTGTTATCATCCCAAAAGAGTATTGGCTTACCCGGCCTGACGGAACTAAAGTTCAATATTGGGTAATGGAACCCGTGGGTAAAAAAGAGGGGACAAAATATCCAACGATTTTAAACATACACGGTGGGCCTTCCGCCATGTGGGGGCCGAGTGGCTTTTCAATGTGGCACGAATACCAACTTGAAAACAGTTGGGGCTATGGGGTTGTGTATTGTAATCCTCGCGGCAGCGGTGGCTATGGCGATAAATTTAAAAAAGGAAATTTTAAAGATTGGGGAACTGGCCCTGCCAATGATATTCTTGCTTCGCTTGATGAAGCGATGAAGCAACACACCTGGATTGACAAAGATCAGTTATTTGTTGAAGGCGGAAGTTATGCCGGTTATATGGTGGCCTGGATAATAAGTCATGATAATCGCTTTAAGGCGGCTAATGCACAACGTGGAGTGTATGATCTTACCACCTTTATGGGCGAAGGAAATGCGTGGCGATTAGTACCCGATCATTTTGGCGGCTATCCTTGGGAGCCCAAAACAAAAGCTCTTTTGGATTCTGAATCTCCTCTCACTTATGTGGATAAAATCAATACTCCTTTTTTAATTATTCATGGCGATCAGGATTTGCGCACGGGCGTCATTCAGTCTGAAATGCTATACAAGAGTTTGAAAATTTTAAATAAACCGGTTGAATACATTCGCTATCCGAAAGAAGGACATGAACTAACACGCAGTGGAAATCCAGGAAGAATGATGGATCATATGTTGCGCGTAATTGAATTCTTTGAACGCTATGTTAAACATCCTGAAACACCAGCAGCTGTTATTAAATAATATTCAACCAGAGAATCAAACTTTATAAATTCTATTTCAACATTTTGTTAGTTCAACAGATGTTGTTAACATGTACCAGATTTAAAATACTACCTAGTTATGATAATAGAAGTTAACACCGACCGAAACATTGAAGGCAGCGAAAGACTCATTGACTATTGTAAATCAACTCTTGAGGCTGAGTTTGATCGATTTAGCGAACACATAACCCGCATTGATGTGCACTTTCGTGATGAGAACGGAGCCAAGGGTGGCGATGATGACAAACGCTGTCTTATTGAAGCAAGGCTGAAAGGATTAAGCCCGGTAACCACTAGCAACCACGCCTCTAACCTTGACGATGCGTTGAGTGGTGCAATTGATAAGATGTCTTCCTTACTGGATAGCACATTATCTAAATTGCGCAAACATTAAATTATTCGAGGGTCTACTCAACGTAAAGCACCAAGCCTTTTAAATACTCACCTTCACGGTGAAAGAGGGATACGGGATGGTCGGCTGGTTGCGATAAATGATGTAACACTTTTACTTGTCTGCCTGCCTGAATAGCCGAAGAAACAATTGTATCGTAAAACAGTTGGCTATCCACAACTTGCGAACAGGAAAACGTAAAAATGACTCCACCTGATCGAATGGCTCTCATCGCTTCGGCATTAAGCCGCTGGTAGCCTTTTATAGCTTGATGCCGCGCGTCTTTATGTTTTGCAAAAGCGGGTGGATCGAGAATGATCAAATCATACACATCTTTTTTATCTTTCAAAAAATCAAATGTATCGCTGGCAAAGCATTCATGTTGGTTCGGATCAAAACCATTGAGATCCAAATTTTTTCGTGTTAATGAAATAGCTTTTTCAGATGCATCTACAGAATGAACCAACTTAGCTCCGCCTTGAAGTGCGTACACAGAAAATCCACCTGTATAACAAAATGTATTTAACACAGTTTTGGCTTTAGCCATCTCGCCCAACAGTTTCCTGTTTTCACGCTGGTCGAGAAAAAATCCTGTCTTCTGGCCTTCCTCCCAGTCAACGTAAAACTTATTGCCATGCTCAGCTACAATATGCGGTACTGCTGCCATTCCCAATAAATATTCACTCTCCGATTTTTCAGAAATTGATTTGTTATATACTGCTGATAACTTGATGGAACGAATATCAAATACTTTTTGAAGAGCTTCGGCTATTAATTTCCGATCGTTCTGCATACCAAAAGAATGAGCTTGCACAATGGCTACATCGTGGTAAAGATCAATGATCAGCCCAGGCAGTCCATCCCCCTCGCCATGTACTAACCGATATGCATTTGTAAACTCTGAAGCAACACAGGTTTCCAACCGTTGATCTAAGGCCCTTCCTATTTTGTCTATATAAATAGATTCGGTTGGCGCTCCTGTGCCAAATGTAATAATGCGAACTGTGATCGATCCTTTTTGATAATGTCCAAAACCAAGTGTTGTCTTTTTAGCATCTTGCACTTCTACCCAATCACCATCCTTTGGATCTCCCAATGTTTGTTGAATAGCTCCGGAAAAAATCCATGGGTGAAATCGCTTTGCTGAATGATCCCGACCTTGTTTTAACGTTATTGTACCCTGAACTTTCACCGTGTAGTTTTAAAATTATATGCTTGACAAAAAGCAAAGTTACTTAATATATTTAGCTCCTAAATTTTAGGATCATGAAGCTTCATCTGCCCTTACTAATGTTATCGATTGTAAGTTTATCTTGTACGAAAAACGATTCGACATTGTCAAGCAACACAGCAAACGAAATTACTGGCATCCCTGCTGGTGCTTCACAAGAGGAATTTTCAGATTCACCCGGCCTGGTAAAGGTTACTGTAAATGATAATGAGGGAAAGGTTACTGCGTCAGGATTATATCGTGATAAACAACGTGAAGGTTCGTGGGTAGAGTATTATCCAAGTGGATTAACGAAATCAATCACTACTTACGTTGATGGAAAAAAAGAAGGAGTAACCCTTGAGTTTAATGATAATGGACAACTCTCAAAACGCTCTAATTTTCACCTTGACCAATTAGATGGAGATTATCGCGAATTCAATTATACTATGGTAAAAGAGGAACGGTTTTATAAGAATGGTAAGTTGGAGGGAACTGTAAAAATATATTATCCGGATGGCAAGGTGATGGAAGAAGGCCTATATAAAAATGGTACGCGCGATGGCATATCAAAATGGTATGACCAGCAAGGAAATGTTACCATTGAATATGAATATAAGAATGGGGTATTAATAAAAAAGTGAAATTTTGTCAGTTAATCTGAACCAAAATAGCGCTATCACTCGTTTTAAAACCCACTGGCATTTCTTTTGAGATGAGGATGGCGATGAGCAGAGTGAAAAATTTCAGAATGACTATTCAACTTTTATTTGCTGAAGAGCATCTCTCTTCGGCTAAAAAAATTTTCAACCTTAAACTTTTAATATTGTATGAAACGATTTGGATCAATTTTGTTGGCTGCGGTGTTGGGTAGTGTGATTACCATCGTGGCCTCACAATGGCTGGTAAAAGATCAGCAACAAGGAGTTAAGATTGAACACATCAATGGTGTTCCTACTTCGCAAGTAGCCTATCGGGTAAATGAACAAGGAGAAATGGTGCCATTGGATTTTACAGGTACCGCAGAAAACGTAACCAAAGCAGTAGTTCATATCCGATCTACACAGGAAAGAACAACGCGCGATAATTCACAGATACCGGAACAATTTCGTTATTTTTTTGATGGCCCGGGTGAAAGCCAACGGCCTCAGCAAAGCACTGGCTCGGGAGTTCTCATTAATAAAAATGGGTACATCGTTACCAATAACCATGTGGTGGATGGTGCTGAAATTGTGCAGGTAACGCTTTATGATAACCGCGAATTGAAGGCAGAGGTAATTGGAACCGATCCTGATACAGACCTGGCGGTGATAAAGATCAATGAAAAAGATCTTCCTTATCTATCCTTTGTAAATTCTGATAATTCGAAAGTAGGACAATGGGTGTTGGCCGTTGGAAATCCGTTCAACTTGAACTCTACTGTTACAGCTGGAATTATAAGTGCAAAAGGAAGAAATATTAATATTATTAATTCGGGGAATAGAAGTGGAAATGGAGAAGCAGCCCGCACAGCCATTGAGTCTTTCATCCAAACGGATGCTGCTATCAATCCCGGAAATAGTGGTGGCGCATTAGTAGACTTAAGCGGTGGATTGCTAGGAATCAACACGGCCATTGCAAGCCCAACCGGCTCTTATTCAGGTTATGGCTTTGCCGTACCCTCCAATATTGTAAGCAAAATCACAGAAGATTTGATTGCCTTCGGTACAGTTCAACGGGGTTGGTTAGGCATTGAAGTTAGAAGCGTAGACAGCAATCTTGCAAAAGAAGAAGGTCTAGATGTAAATGAAGGAGCTTATATAGCAGGTTATGGTAATAATGAAAACAAGAGCGCGGCTAAGGCAGCAGGCATAAAACCGGGCGATGTTGTTGTCCAAATAGACAATGCTCCAATTAAATCGAGTGCAGCATTAATTGAATATGTTGGCTTAAGGCGGCCTGGTGACAAGATAAGCGTAACCGTTGACAGGGGCGGAAAAACATTGGTTATACCCGTGACTTTGAACAATAGAGATGGAAATACTTCCACCGTAAAACGGGAAGAAAAAATTGAAGCTGCCGCAATAGGTTTTGAATTAGAGAATGTAGATACTAAATTGCTGAAGCGGTTAGACCTAACACAAGGTGTGCGGGTAAAGTCGCTTGATAATAGTAAGTTAAAAAGGACAGGAATGCGAGATGGATTTATCATCACACACATTGATGATGTGCCCGTTAAGACAACGGAAGACGTAAATAAAATAATCAAAAAGAAAGAGGCCGGTGATTTAATTACCTTCGCAGGTGTTTACGAAGACTATCCGCGTGAGTATATTTATGCATTAAGAATGTAAAACTAAATCTAAACTACATGAGAAAGTTGTTTAAAAAAGGGGAGCGCGTTCGCAGCAAGATTGATGGAAAAGTGATGGAAGTGCTCAAGTATTTAAAATCAAACCTGGTTGAAGTTCGGTGGTTTGACCTCCAGGCAAAAGAAGTAAGAACAAACAAAATTAAAGAAGATAAACTATCAAAGGCTGCTTGAAAAACAACGTGCGCAGTCAGAAAGCCTTCGGATTACTCCGAAGGCTTTTTTATTTGTTATTAACTAATTGAATACATTTTGTAGACTACCTTTGCAGTTCCTTTAAAAAAGAAAAGTTATTAAAAAGTTCGACATCCCTGCTTATTACCGATCTTCCATTACCGGTAAGATTAAAGAAGCACGCAGAAAAAAGGATTTGCGCAAGCAGGATTTTTCCCCTACACTTTTAGATTTAGGATACGTTCAATTTATTCTAGCGCGTCATTTTGGTTTTTGTTATGGAGTGGAGAACGCTATTGAAATCAGTTATCGTGCGCTGGAAGAATCGGTTGGAAAAAAAGTATATCTGTTAAGCCAGATGATCCACAACCAGGAAGTGAACAAGGATTTGGAAGCGCGTGGCATTCAGTTCATTATGGATACCGATGGTACCCAGTTTATTCCATGGGAGAAGATTCATAAAGATGATGTGGTAATTATTCCGGCTTTCGGAACGACACTTGAGATAGAACACCTCCTGCTTGATAAAGGGGTGGAAGTTCAGAAGTATAACACCACCTGTCCGTTTGTAGAAAAAGTTTGGAACAGAACAGAAAAATTGGGTACCGATCAGTATACGATTATTATACATGGTAAACCGAAACACGAAGAAACTAAAGCCACCTTCTCGCATAGTTCTCATAACGGCCCTTCCATAATCGTTAGGGATATGGAAGAAGCAATGTTATTAGGAAACTACATGTCAGGAACAAAAAGCCCTGATGAGTTTTACAGTGAATTTGCGGGAAGGTTTTCAGAAGGGTTTAATCCTGAGATTCATCTGCAGCGCATAGGGGTAGTTAATCAAACTACTATGCTGGCTTCTGAAACGCAGGGCATAGCAGATTATTTCAAACAAACCATGATCTCGAGATATGGAATCTCAACCATTAAACAACATTTCGCAGACACGCGGGACACGTTGTGCTACGCCACCAATGACAATCAAGACTCAACCTACCAGCTTTTAGAATCTGGTGCAGATTTGGCCATTGTAGTAGGTGGTTATAATAGTTCAAACACATCACACATTGTGGAGCTATGCGAACGTAAGTTTCCTACCTATTTTATCAATTCAGAAAATGAAATAAAGTCTTCCACAGAGATTCATCATTTCAATTACCAAAATAAGGAAAAGAAAATCACATCTAACTTCTTACCCGACAAGAGCCCTGTTAAAATAATTCTTACGAGTGGAGCCTCGTGCCCCGATACGCTCGTTGATCGGGTGTTGATAAAAATTATGGGATACTTTGAAAACGTAAAATCATTAGATACTGTATTGCAAGAGTATTAGCTTGCTACTTATCAAATTTCCCACCGCTAATCATGAAACTTTGTACTTTTAATCTGTGAATAAATTACTTATCGCGTGTTTCTTGCTTTTCGCTCATCAGCTTATTGGTCAGGCTAAGGTTGATTCTGTAAAAGTGTTGGAAGAAGTTACGATTCGGGCCTATGAAGCCGATAGACCATTGCTTCAGGTTCCTGCTTCTGTTGGCTTGATTCTTCAAAGCGATCTTGCACGATTTAGCAACACCTCATTAGTTTCTGCTGTAAACTCTTTGCCGGGAGTTAGGATGGAAGAACGATCTCCGGGTAGTTATCGCTTTTCAATACGCGGAAGTTCCCTTCGCTCTCCGTTTGGCGTACGCAATGTAAAAGTGTATTGGAATAATTTGCCCATGACTGATCCCGGTGGCAATACCTATTTAAATCAATTAGATGCAAACTCAATCTCTCAAATTGAAATCATTAAAGGCCCCGGCTCTAGTTTATACGGTGCCGGAACAGGTGGGGTACTTTTATTACAATCTCCACAACCAAAAAGTGAAACAAGTTTAACGGGTTCGTGGCTAAGCGGTAGTTATGGATTAAGCAGCTATCAATTAGCTTTTAATCAGGGAAGTAAAAATTCCGATCATCATGTTAGCTATCAGCATCAGCAAGCAGATGGATATCGTGAACAGGCTCGTATGGTGCGAGATCAAGTTAACAGCACTTTTAGTTTTTCATTTTCAGATAAAGAAAAACTAGAAACCACTATTTTCTACACCGATCTATATTATCAAACTCCGGGTGGATTAAATGAAACTGAATTCAATGCCGATCCTCGCCAGGCAAGACCCGCAGCGGGTACGCAGCCTTCAGCAGTTTCTCAACAAGCAGCGGTTTCTCTTCGTTCTTTTTATACTGGCATTTCGCATGAATATCAATTTTCTAAAAATCTGCATAACCGCACAGGCGTTTATGGAAATTTTGTTCAATTCGAAAATCCATCCATCCGTAATTACGAGCGAAGACTTGAACAAAATCTGGGTGCTCGAAGTGTTACTGATTTTAGTTTTGATGTGGGTAAATGGAAATCAAAATTATTTGGTGGCGCTGAGTTTATGCGCGGCTACTCACCGGTTAAAAATTATCAAAACCTGCAAGGTTATCCTGGGCTTCTACAAGGTGATGATGAAATCAGAACTTTGCAGTATAGCATATTTGGACAAGCAGAAATTAGTAAAGACTCCTGGATTATAACCGGAGGGTTAAGTGCCAATTGGGTAAGTTATCGGTTGCTTAGACTTTCTGATTTGCCTGTTGTACCTCAGGAAACAACTTACCGTCCTTTATTAACTCCACGCGTTGCGTTGCTTCGAAAGATTAATAATGCATTCTCGATTCACACCAATGCCAGTTGGGGATTTTCTCCTCCTACCTTGGCAGAAGTTCGCCCATCCAACGGAATCTTTAATACGGACTTACAATCTGAAAAGGGATTACAACTTGAAGTTGGTGCCCGGGGCTATTTTATCAACCGTAAGTTCTTTATTGATGCCGCCTTGTATCATTTTGTACTGGACGAAACGATTGTAGTGCGAAGGGATATAACCGGGGCAGATTATTTTGTAAATGCTGGCGCAACCAACCAAAATGGTGCTGAAGTTTTATTGAATTGGCAGCCTACTTTGCTTAGCTCTTCTTTATCTGCTTTTAAAGTTTGGACAGGGATTACTTTAAATCATTATGAGTTTAAAGATTACGAAAAAGATAATGTTTCATTTAATGGCAACGACTTAACCGGAGTACCTAACCGTGTTTATACGGGCGGCCTGGATATCGCTTTGAAAAATGGAATCTACTGGCATGTAACGCTCAACTATACATCATCCCTTCCCCTTAATGATGCTAACACTGCTTTTGCGAAATCTTATACATTACTTGGCAGTCGGCTTGGTTACAAAACATCTGCAAAAAAACTACCCATAGATATTTTCGCGGGCGCGGATAATCTGCTAGATGAAACTTATAGCCTCGGCAATGATTTGAATGCTGTTGGGGGGCGTTATTTTAATGCTGCTGCAAGAAGAAATTATTACTTGGGGGCTCGTTTCGGAATTAATTTTATTCATAAAAACAATACTTATTAGTTCAACAATGTGTTAAATGAAGCACATGCTAAATTAAGTATCTGTTCCGTTTACAATTTTGTACCTTTCGGGTATATAGTACATTACCAAACAAACAACACCATGAAAATCAAACACCTATTACCCATTTTAATTTTGCTTGCGCTTGGTACCGTTTCGTCATGCAATCTTTTAGATAAAGCTGACGATATCACTTTTGATACAGAATTGCCCTTGAAATTTCAAGTTGATGAGATGGCTAATAATCCAGGCGGCAAAACGTATGTGGATTCAAAACTATTAGATGCAACATCCGACTCCGATGTAGCTAAGTATGCGAGCAAGATTAAAAAGATTACGCTAAATAAAATTACCTATTCAATAACGGGGGCTAGTGATGGTTCCATAACCTTTACGAACGGAACCCTTAAAGTTGCATCAAGCGGAAAAACAATTGCGAGTGCCAGCTCAGTAAATTTAGGTAGCTCAGCTGAGACCGAGCTAACTGCCGATACTGCGGGCTTCAATGATTTAGCTTCCTTGCTATTATCAGATAAACAAGAACTAATTCAACTTCAGGGAACTCTTTCAAAAACTCCGGTAGCCTTTACCGTTAACTGCAAGTTTTTTGTAACAATTACCGCTGACGCACTGTAAGCTGCGATTTTTAAAAATAGTAAAGTCCCTTCGGGGACTTTTTTATTTCTTATCAATAAGATCTTTGATAATCATCTCAGCATGCACCCGCGAGTTTTCAATAAACCATTTGTTGGTTTTCAATCCGCCACACACTACGCCAGCTAAATATAGATTCTTCACGTTGGTTTCCATGGTGGCTTCATCATACACAGGCGTGTGATATTCATCCGAGTTAAATTTTATTCCCATGCTTTCCATCAAAGCAAACGGTGGCTGATAGCCCGTCATGGCCAGTACAAAATCGTTTTGTATAATTTCTTTTCCCGAAGGGGTGCTGATCTCGACAGTAGAAGGGGTAATGCGTGTTACCTCCGACTTAAAAAAGGCTTTGATCGATCCTTCCTTTATTCGGTTTTCAATATCGGGGCGTACCCAATACTTTACGCTTTCGCGGATTTGGTCTTCGCGAATGACCATTGTTACTTCGGCTCCTTTACGCCAGGTTTCCAGTGCAACATCTACAGCTGAATTTGCTGCGCCAATTACTAATACCCTCTGACCAAAATAAGGATGTGGTTCATTGTAATAGTGTTTCACTTTTGGCAAATCTTCGCCTTCTACATTTAATAAATAAGGCAAGTCATAAAAGCCAAGGGAGATGATAACCGCCTTTGTCGAATAATTTCCTTTTGTTGTTCTAATTTGAAAAGTTCCATTGTCATCTTTTGCTACAGCCTCTACACCTTCATATAACTTTACGTTAAGGTGCCAACTGGAACAGACCCTCCGGTAATACTCCAGAGCTTCGGGCCGAGTGGGCTTTGGGTTATTTGAAATAAAAGGCACCCCACCAATCTCCAATCGATCGGAAGTAGAGAAAAAAGTCATATTAGCCGGATAGTTGTAAATCGAATTTACCAAACATCCTTTTTCAAGGATGAGATAATCAAGCCGAGCTTTTTTTGCTTCAATGCCACATGCCAGTCCAATGGGACCAGCGCCAATAATAATTAAATCCTTTCCCTCCATTGTTGGCGTGCTTCTAGTTATCGTAAAGTATGAAACAATATTGTCCTTATTAAAAATTTTACACCTTTAAAGCTACATAGATCCTTTTAAAGTAATGAATCACTAAAAACTTGTGTAATTTCATTCTCGCTCAACTGGATTTAAAACTGCAGCTCCAGAGTTATGTCCGAAGACAATTCTAAAGACGCACCTCGCATAAAGCGGTTAGTCAGGCTAACACTTGTTTCCGCTTTTCTGCTGGCCTTCTTATGGCCTCTCGGCAGCTTTTTCATTTGGATATTTCTTGGCACAACTTCCAGTCTGATTTTCCTTATTTTTTATTATTCGCCAAGATCGCAATCATCAGATGAAAAGAAATATTCAAAATCGCATCGGGCAAAGCCACCCGCCCGCGAAGGTTCTATTGCTGATTCAAAAAAGAACTTAAAACGAATTGTACTATACGGAGTAATAAGTGCATTTTCATTATTGTTTATCTTGATGGTAATTGGATTTATATGGGGCGATGAAACTACCAATGCCCGTGTAATGAATGAAGAAGACCGTGCTGCCTTGAAGGCAAACCCAAATGATTTGGATGCGCTAACAAATATGGGCAATCATTTTTATTCAGAAAATGAATATGATTCGGCACTCAGCTATTACGATAAAGTTCTTTCGATTGACCCAAAAAATAGCAGCGGTACCTACAACAAGAGTTTGGTTTATTATCAAAAAAAGGACTACACACAATCTATCGAGTGGTCTAAAAAAGCTGTTGGCATAGATCCTGAAAACACGGATGCAATCATTATAACCGGAGATAGCTACTATGCATTGGAAAATTTTAATGAAGCTATAACCTGGTATCAGAAGGCCTATCTTCAGGGAGCCCGGGGAAAAGAGCTGCTCTATTTAATGGGATATATTTATGACAAACGAAACGAGCAGCCAGAGGCAATACGCTTTTATAAAGAAACACTGCAACAAGATAGCAGCTATCTTGATATCTACGATCGCCTAAAAGAACTGGAACCAACACAAGCCAAACGTTATCAAAAAATGGCTGAGAAGTGGCGGTAATTTTTACGCAGATCATACGATTCACTTTTTGAAGCAGCATTTAAATTATCGACCTTAGTGAAAACTTACGTTATGAGTAAAATTCTGACCATTGTGATGCTAGTCCATTTAATCGCATGCCAATCGTTGGCACAAAGTGGTTCTGAGATTTTACTGTTCGACTTAAAAATCAAGAAAAATAAAATCACGATTAGCAATCCTAAAAACATAACCAACCATCCGGGCTATGATAATCAACCGGGTTTCAATCGCACCGAACCCGTGTTGTACTATTCTTCTTTTAATGATGATGGAAGATCCGACATCAAAGCGTTTAACTACGAAACCAACACAACGGAGTCTTTCACGCAAACCTCCGAGCGCGAGTATTCACCAACGCATACTCCCGATGGAGAATATCTTTCCTGTATTATTCAACGCGACAATGGAGCACAGGATTTAGGAAAATTTCCATTGGCGGGTGGCGACCCTTATACCATTATTGATAATTTAATTGTTGGCTATCATGTGTGGGCCGATAACAGTCACCTCGCTATGTTTATTTTGGGTGAACCAAGTACGCTTCATTATTTACGTTTGCCAACAAAAGAAGATACGGTGTTAGCTCAAAACATTGGTCGGTCTTTACATCAGATTCCCGGTGAACGGGCAATTAGTTTTATACAAAAGAGCTCAGCCACCAATTGGGAGATAAAAAAGTTAGATACTGAATCGATGGTGATCTCTACCATCGCCCCTACACTAACTGGCCGGGAAGATATTTGCTGGACACCCGATGGAAAAATTATTTCGAGTGATGGCACAAAGCTTTTTGTGTTTGATCCTAAAAAAGGAAAGAGTTGGAAAGAAATTACTTTAGCCGGTGGAACAGATATGCTAAAAGGTGTTACCCGACTTGCGGTTAACGCAAAGGGTGATAGGTTGGCGGTTGTTGTGGCGGAGTAATCTATTATTGAGATTCCCTTTTATTCAAAACTTGAATTATTTCATCTGAATTTTTATCCACAATTATCGTGAACCAGCCGTAAGGAAAATAGGCAATCCAAATTTTCTCATCAGTTCCTAATTGAGTTTCAGGAAATCCGAATTCCTTTATTAATTCTTGACTGAATGGCGTTACATATTTTTTGTGAAGTAATCTCTGCTCAATTTTCCTAAATCTCTCTCTATCTTCCTTTCGGACATCTTCTATATTAATAGGCTTTACATTCATTTTCTTTAATTCCGCAGCAACTATTTCAATTAATCCTTTTGCTTCTTCCGCTTCCTTTGAATTCGGATATAATTATTACATCAATAAGTCTTAACTCCGCTTCAGACCAAAACCATTTACCCATTAATATCTTCGCCTCCTTAAGTGACTTAGCTGATTCTAACTCCTCTGTTAGTTGAACAAGGCTATCTATTCTACTTTCTTGATTCTTTAGAACTGTTATCAAAGAGTCATAACTTCTCTTAGATTTTTCTTGATTTGAGCAACCCCCCAAAGTCAAAAGAATGATTAGTAACCAGACATATTTGTTTTTCATACCTAACTATTCTTCAAATCACTTCTCACAAAACCCTCCTTTAGCTATCCAAAGTTTTTGAAACTCAAGTTCCAGCAATCCTTCGCGCACTGCCGGGTCAAGTTCTATTACGGCACGATCCAGGTCGCCTTTTATGACTAAGATGCCCCCTTCCATATCGCCAAACGTTCCTTCGGCCACTGCGTTTCCTGTTTTGATAATTCCTTTCAGGTAGTCGTCATGCTTTTTAAAAATCTGCGGGGCATCCTGTATGTTAAACTTGGCAATGTTGGGGAGGTAGCGAATAAACTGGTACGTTACCATTTCATACTTCTCACCCACCGCACAAGCCGAACCCACGCGTGGAAAATAAGGCAACACTTCCACACGCCAGCGATTCGCTTGAATGCCGGGATCGGTTTGCAACCATTCTTTGACTTGCTCTGCCGAGGTAGATTTAAAAATGAAGATGCCTCCCCCGGTATCGAACGGTCCGGCTGAAATTAGCTTCCCTTCTTTGGCCAATCGCTCAATGTTAGCAAGGTGACCATCCATAATTTTTTTCACTTCTGCTTCGGGCAATTCTGCTTTATCTGTTCGCTTATTCAGAAAAACAAAAATCAACTCGGGGCTTTGAGAACATAAAAGTCTTTCCTCGGGTAGCGTCCCCATTAACCCAAAACAAGTATGAGTCGGATGGTTTGTGAGGACACAAACCTTGGTGGAGGGCTCAGGGCTTAATGCACATAATGTGTGCGTTCCTAAAATGAAAACAAGAGCAGCAACGTGTTTAATCATAACAGGAAATTACAAAAAATCTCTAGTAGATTTGAATATAGCCAACCTTCGATCTGTGTACTCGCAGATCGAACTGGGGAACATAGACCTTTATCAAAATTTGTTCCAGAGGGGCAACCTCTTTGTAGATTGTGATCAAGGATTTTATTTTACCCCGGAGGGGTAACCTAATTCTTGCTTGCGCTTCTGTCTGCTTATCAACAACACCCCCAATAAAATCATGGCCGTACCTACCAATTGCAGAAAGTAAACTTGTTCATCCAAAAAGAAGTACGCCATTATAATGGTAGATACCGGCCCAATGCTGCCCACAATAGCAGCATTATCAGACCCAATTCGTTTGATTCCTTCCACAACCAGGTAAGAAGGAACAACAGTTGAGATAATGGCCATTAGAAAGCTATAGAAGTACACCGTGCCTGAAAAGTGAAATAAAGAAACGTCACTGGTAATAAAAAAATGAATCAGTACGCCAATCGCGGCAAAGCACATGGCATAACTATTAAACTTAGCGGCACCCAATAAAGGAATTAATCGACCGCTGCCAACGATGTAGGCAGCAAACGTAAACGCACAAATGAAAATTAAAATCGAACCCAAAATAAAGTTGTCACTCTGTTGCGAATTGAAATCCACTTCGCCAAAGAAGGCAATCAACAGTCCGGCATAGGTAATTAATAACGCAAGCCATTGAATGGGCTTTATCTTCTCTTTAAAAATCACAGCCGACATTAATAGCACAAGGGTAGGATAAACAAACAAGATCAACCGTTCAATACTTGCTGTTACATATTGCAATCCTAAAAAATCGAGCAAGCTGCTCACGTAATATCCTAAGCATCCAATAATGGCAACGCTCACCCATTGCTTTCCGGTGAAGCGCACATTGGTTTGTTTGCTGGATGAAGTAAATGCATAGGCAATAAAAAATGGTAACGAAAAAATCATGCGCAAGGCTAACAAAGAAATGGTATCCACTTCCGTATCGCGGTAAGCAAGCTTTACTAAAATAGCTTTTGTTGAAAAACAAATAGCCCCCAGCAAGGCAATGATAATACCGCCAATGAAATAATCTCCACCTTTCTTTTGTGTCATGGTTTGCCTAACACCGCCTTCACCAACTTCATTAAATCAGCTTCATTATTATAAAGATGGGGAGAAACGCGAATGGCATTTCCCCGAATAGAAACTGAAATTTTATTTTTTCGAATGCTCGCCTTCACCTGGTCGATGGATTTGCTTTCTGGCAAACGAATGCCAAATAAATGATGACCTCGGTACTTCTCATCCTCTACCCAAAAGCCTGCTGCCTTTAACAACTGAATTGGTTTTTTAGTAATGGCGGCTGTGTATTGCTGAATGGCCTTGGGTTTCCATTGATTAATCTGCTTCAATGCTTCTAACAGCATAGGCACTAAAATAAAATTACTGTGTTCACCCATCTCGTAGCGCAGCGCACCAGGTTGGTATTCACTTTCATAATTTACCAGCGAAGCAAAGTCCTCGCTATGTAAGCGGTTGATCCAGTTTTCTTCCACGGGTTTTCCGCTATCAAAATATTCTCCATAGTAAGCAAGCCCTAATGAATAAGGCCCCATCAACCACTTATAGCCTCCACAGATTAACGCATCGGGTTGAATCTGTTCAACATTGAAAGGTAAAGCCCCCACGGATTGCGTTCCATCAATTACAAGAAGAGCACCTACTTCGCGCGTTCTTTTTCTGATGGCTATTAAATCAAACTTAGTTCCATCCGCCCAATGTACATTACCCAGTGCAACAAGTTTTGTGTTTGTATCAATTGCTTCCAAAATAAGTTCGTTCCATTGTTTGCCTCGGCTTTTAAGCGTATCAGGAGGTGAAACAATTTTTAATTTTACCCCGGTGTCATGATGCAATCGGTGCCATGGATAGTAGTTACTCGGAAATTGTTCGCCTGTTACAACAATGTTGTCAAACTGGGTAACTTTAATATTCTTCATTACATTAGCCATGCCATACGACACAGAAGGAATTAATACAACACGATTTGATTCGCAATTAATCAATGTTGAAAATTCCTTCCGAACTAATTCTGTATCCGAAAAAAAATCATTCACCGAAACCCCGGCAGGATTTCTTTTCTTTGTAATGCCTACCACACCTTGCTTCTCTACTTTCTTAAGAAGGGGGCTCATGTAAGCACAGTTTAGATAGGTTCCTGTTGTGGGTAGTGAAAATTTTGATCGCTGATTTGAAATCATCACGAATGTTTTAGTGTTACTAATTAATTTCTTTTAAACTTAATCTAATTCTTAGGTAAATTTAAACCTGGAGTTACCAATTTTGTCCAATCGACATATATATCATACGACCGAACTCATGCAGGCAAAATCAGAATTTTATAGAGGCATCGAATTTATACGCATCACCAGTTTACCGGCAGACCAAAAAGAAACGTTTTTAAAGTACCTAAGCCAAGATAAAGTCATTAAGATATTAAAGGACGACACCCTGATAAGTGACTGCATCTTATACTCTGATTATTTGACCTGGTACCAAGCTCAACATCAAACTTCTGTTGCTAATAATGACGCGAAGCCATTAGTGGCAGCGCTCGATCTTGCGCTTTCAAAAAATTAATCCCATACTCCTTCCGGGATTATTTCAACAACATTGCCGATGGGATCATTAAAGTAAAAGGACTCTTGTCCATTTTCCCACACCAGTGTATCAATGATTTGAATTCCTTTGTTTAGGATTTCTTCTTTGTGCTGTTGATAGTCTTCAGGTGCCACTTCAAGAGCAAAATGGTACTTTCCCTCCGAGTAATGAGGCGGTGGGCTTGTCTTCAATCGGGAATCATCGGGGTTAAAGCATAGAAGAACACTGGTACCAGCCCTGAAAAAGATATGCTTGCCATCCACTTCGCTGATAATAGGTAAATCCAGCATAATGTGATAGAACGATTTGGCTAAGCCTAAGTCATTAAAATAAATACAGGTCTCTTTAATTTGATTGAATTTCATAGTCCAGCTTATGTTAATTTTAGATGAAACGAGTAGGATAATAGTTATTTTTTATGGTGCTATTTGGTTGAAAATCTGATCATTAGAAACCCATTTGAAAAAGGTTCATTCTTAACTGACTAATAGTTGTCCACAAAGAACTGATTAACGACAACAGGCGTAACTATTTGATATTCTGAGCAATAAGCCATAACAGTCTGGTAATGTGCATAACTATTGAATTTTGTGGAATTCTATTTTGCCCGATTTTTGGTTAATTCTAACTGCTTGAATTCTACCCTATTACTAATTTTCTTTCATTCAACTTACATGGCTATTTTTACAACAACAAAGAACCGGTTAGCGCTTATCTTCGTTTCGAAATTATGAAAAGACTACTTTCTCTCGTTATGCTTTCAGTTGGACTGGAATCCACGTTCATTTTTGCTCAAACAGCTGAACAGATAAAGCTCAATGACTTACAGGAAGTGATCAACTCGCCTACCGAACATATTCAGGTGATTAACTTCTGGGCAACCTGGTGCGCTCCTTGTGTAAAGGAAATGCCTTTGTTTGAAAAACTGAATGCCGAGAATAAAAATGTAGACGTTACATTGGTAAGCATGGATTATGATCTCGATCCTGATCCCGAAAAGGTGCATCGGTTTATAGCTCGCAAAAAATTACAATCGAAAGTGGTTATCCTTGCCGAAAGTGATCCAAACACTTGGATTGATAAGATTGACAAAAACTGGGAAGGCGCTTTACCTGCTACCCTCGTGATAAATACCAAAACAGGAAAGCGTAAACTTGTGCAGCGGGAATTGCACGAAGGAGATTTGGAAAAATTGATTGATGAAGTTAAAAATTAAGATTATGAAAAAAGCATTGTTGTTGATTGTCTGTGTTGGAATGTTAACCGCAGCGGCTCCTGTGAAGGACGGATATGAAGTTGGAGACATCGCTACGGATTTCAAATTGAAAAATGTAGATGGTAAAATGATTTCCCTGGCCGATTATAAAAACGCCAAAGGATACATTGTCATTTTTGATTGTAACACATGCCCTTATTCAAAAGCTTATAACGAGCGTATCATTGCGCTCGATCAAAAATATAGTGCCAATGGGTTTCCGGTAATTACTATCAATGCCAATGAAGGCAGTGGCGATTCTTATGATGATATGGTGCGTCAGGCAAAAAAGAAGTCGTACAAATTCCCCTACTTACAGGATGAAACTCAAGCCATCGCGAAAGCATATGGTGCCACCAACACGCCACATGTGTTTGTTCTTTCAAAGGATTTAAAAGTGGCTTACATAGGAGCTATTGACGATAGCCCACGAAATGCGGATGGCGTAACTAAACGGTATGTGGAAGATGCTGTAGATGCATTGGCCTCAGGAAAAACAGTTCCCGTTACTAAAACCAAAGCTATTGGGTGTGGAATAAAGTGGAAGCGGGTTTAAGAACTAAATTACAATTCAAATAGGATCACTGATTCACAGATTTAATACTGGATTACTTTAATTTGTGAAATCCTCTACTCATTAGGCCTCAGGACCACTCGAAGGGGTCAGACGCCTCTGGTTGGCAAAATATCACCTCAATATTTTACTTTCAAGTTCATCAACATCTGAAAGATAAATTTGTCCAAAGTGTTCAACGTAAGGATGATGCATGTAGTAGCCTTTTTGAAAAAGACTTTTTGCTAATTTAATTTGGGTGTTGGCTATTTCACTTCTATCTAAAATAAAATTAATGTAGGCTAAATGATAATACCCATCGGAAGATGATGAGTAGTATTTAAGATGCCTCTCCAAGTCTATGATTGCATTCTCATAATCTTGTAGCTTAATTAGAATAATAGCTCTGTGTATAAATGCATAAACATCTACCCAATCTTCTCCACTTTTCACTGTTACTTCATCGATATATTTTGTGAGATATTCTAATGCTATGGTGTCTTTATTTAGCTGAGAATATGCGAGCGCTCTAAGATAATCTACACTCATACCTTGTGGATAATCTATAAAATTAGGAGTTAGTGTATCGGTTGCATTGAAATCGTCAATTGCTGATTCATAATCTCTATAAAAAAATAGTTTTAAATAACCTCTCCACCCTTGCCAAGCAAGTGGATCAATTTCAACCGCTTTATCGAATAGCGGTTTCCATTCGTGAGGTAACCCCCGCTTTAAATAAGGTACTGATAACTCTCTCCACGCTGCTGCATTATTTGAATCTAGCTGAATAGACATTTCAATTAGTTCCATGTTCTTCGGACTACCTTGGTAAAAATTCTGCTCCCCGTTTTCTAAATATCTAATAGACATCTGTTTTTTCTCGGTAATTGAATACTTACTATAGTCATTTTTGTTTTGGCAACTAACTACTACAAGTAGAAATAGGCTATGGCAAAATTTCAATAATCTTTCCATTCTTGAGTTTATACGTTACATAGATATAGTAATCGCGCGGCTGGTTTTCTAAGATCACCAACTTCCATTCTTTAAAACTTTGAGTGATCTCCAATAAGTGCGATACAAGCTTTTCGTTGAACTTCTTTGGTTTTAATTCCAGATCATTCTCAATGACGATGTATCTTCCTGGTTGACCTTTACAATTAACAACAAACCTAAACGTCAAAAAGCCCGACTCCGCTTGGGAATAAGAAAATTTTCTAAGCACCGTATCTCGCAATGCTTTTTTCCCATACAGGTATCCTCCACTAGGCTCTGAATTATAATACTCATAAATATCATTGGCGCAAGTTGTAAAGTTTGGGTCACCTAGGGCATTGGCCGGATCTATATAACCTACGTCAGTAGGATATCTTTTACTCGATTGCTTGCATGACAATGCAAGCAATATTATTGCCGCATAAGAGATTATTAATTTCATTTCTTCTCGCCCATCGGCAGCTCAACATTTTCGCTCCACACGTATTTATTAAACCATTGCCAATTGTGCCACGTAGCGGCAAGGCGCTCTTTGGGTTTTGTTATTCCGTGACCAAAACCCTTGTACACGATCAACTCTACGGGCACACTCTTATCGCGTAAGCCTTGTAATAATTCATAGGCGTTGGCAATGGGTACTCGTTTGTCAAACTCACCATGCTGAATAAGCGTGGGTGTTTTTGCTTTATTAATATTGGTCATGGGCGAGGTCCTCTTATAAATCATTTCATCACTCCACGGAGTTGCCTTTAAATATTGTCTTGTAAAAGGATGGATGTCAGTGTTTACATAATAGGTCATCCAATTACTAATACCGGCACCCACAGAAATAGCTTTGAATACATCGGTGTTAGTGGTCAAGAAAGCAGAAATATATCCACCCTGACTCCAGCCCATGCTGCCCATTTTTGTTTTGTCGATCATTCCTTTCTTATCTAAATATTCAACTCCGCTCATAACATCCCACATATCACCCACACCAAGATTTTTTACATTGAGTGACCGGAATGCTTCGCCATAACCTGCCGAGCCGCGGTAGTTTGGTCGCAACACCAAACATCCTTTATCCAACCATTGCACAATGGGGTACACATAAGCGGGCACGGGCGTGGGTGTGTCAATTCCTGTTGGCCCGCCATGAATCACTACCAAGAGTGGATATTTTTTGGATGGATCATAATCCTTTGGCTTGTGGAGCACCCCTTCAATGATGGCACCATCTTTACTCTTCCAATTAATCACTTCACTCTGTGCCACCTTCCAGTTTTTTGTTTGCCCTGTCATATCGGTTAGCTGTTCTGCATTCCCTTTAATTGAACAAACAAACACTTCCGTAAGCTGATCATCCTCGCGACCTGTGAAAGCCATTGTTTCACCATCCTTAGAAAAGGCTAATCCAAAAATCTGACTCGGTGAATTTTTAAAAACGATATGAGCCCCAGTTGCCGGATCAACACGATAGATTAACCGTTTGGTTTTATTCCAGATGGATGCATAGATCCCGGTGCGTGTCCAGGTAAATCCTCCTAAGTCTTCATCCAATGCTTTTGCTAATTGGCGAGTTGCTTTGGTAGAAATATTAATGACGAATAATTGTGAGTTCGTATAAAAATTTGAAAGCGTATCGCTTCCATTGGTAGTAAATAAAATTTCCTTTGAATCGGGTGACCAATCTTCCAATCCATCCGAACTTGGATTAGTAATGAGTGGGGTTATTTTATTATCCGATAAGTTGACAACTGAAATATCTGATTTAATAAATGAATTGATTAATGGATTGGGTTGGTGACTAAACGCAACCTTTGTACCATCCGGTGAAACAATATAAGATGTTACGGTAAATTTTCCTTCTGTGATTCGTTTGGCTTTCGGTAGTTCAATGCATCCTGCTTTTGCCTTCAGTGAATCTGCTTTCTCATAGCATGGTAGTTCTGAAGGGTCGGGTAAGTGCGGATTAAAATCAACCTGCCAGAGATGTGACAGTGTATATTCTTTATCATCCGCTTCAAAGCCGCCATATCGCTTCTCCTTTTCCTTTTTGTTTTTATCCTCGGGCTCGGATTTCTGGAAAATAAATTTTGTGCCTGATGGGTGCCAGTCAAAAGAAGACACACCTTCTTCTTCGTTGGTAACAGCTTTCGCTTCGCCCCCTTCAATGTTCATAACATGAATTTGATTTTTATTCCCACGATCAGCGAGAAAAGCAATCCATGTTCCATCCGGAGAAAAGGAAGGGCTGCTGCTACTTCCCTTGGTGGTGTTAGTTAATTGAAAGGGTTTCGTTCCATTTTTGCTCAGCCAGATTTCAGAGTCAAATCGGTTGTCATTCCAATCCGTTGTTTGCACAGTGTAAGCAACATTCTTTCCATCGTCTGAGATGGTTACTGCGCCCACACTTCGCAAAGAAATTACTTCTTCAAAAGTTGGAACATGCTGGGCAATTGCATGGCTGGAGATTAAAACAAGCAGTAAAAACAGAATTCGATTCATAATGGGGGGAGGTTAAATCCTTAATAAGGAAATGCTATTGAAAAAAAAAATCAAGATGGTTTTACACCGATGGAAGTTAGAAAGGATAAGTCCACGATCTTAGATAGATCATGGACTTAGTATTAATTTTTAGGTGTCGGCACAGGAGCGGGGCCATCCGGAATGTATGCCTTATAAACATGGTTGCCTTTTCGCTGTTCAAATTCTGCGCGCACATCTTTGCGCAGTTGTTCATTTTCAAAGAGATCAACCATTGTCATGGCAAGTGACTTTGCAGCAAGGGTCATTCCTTTATGTCCGATTGACATTCCACCGCAAGCCACAACACTCCACCCGTGCCAGGCTGTATTGGCCGGTGCCGTAGTTGCAACCAATGTAATCTCTGGAACGATCCAACTAATATCACCCACATCGGTAGAGCCTCCTGTAGGATGTTCTTGTGTTTCTTTTAGTGGATGAATTTTCCCGTCTAATCCTGTTTGTTCACCACCTTGTACCTCTTGAATTTTTTTCGCGAAAGCAATTTCCTCGGCAGTGTATTCAATCGGACCTAAATATTCCAAATTCTTTTGAAGCGCTGTGGCGCCTGTTCTATTGACCAGTAGTTCATAGTCACCCGTTTGTATAGTTACTTTTGATTCCACGCCAGCAATCTTGGCAGCGCCTTCCGCTATTTCTTTCACGCGTGCAAACACAACCTCAACACCTTCGCGTTTGCTATCGCGCACCCACATCCAAACCTTTGCATACTCAGGTACCACATTGGGCACTTCGCCTCCATTCATAATGGCATAATGCATGCGCACACTTGGGCGCACATGTTCGCGTAGCATATTCACGCCATCGGTAAAGGCTTCCAATCCATCCACTGCACTCCTTCCATTCCAGGGATCGGCTGCTGCGTGTGCAGCTTTGCCTTTAAACTCAACAATGAAATCTACCATTGCCTGCGAGCTTTGGGTGCTTGCCGCGATCTCTACATCTGGATGCCAGTCAAGGCAAACATCCAAATCTGAAAAGAGACCATCACGCGCCATATAAATTTTTCCACCGACTGATTCTTCAGCGGGAGTTCCATAAAAACGAATGGTGCCTTTTAGTTTTCCTTGTTGAATCAATTCCTTAATTGCAACAGCTGCGCCCAGGCTACCCGCGCCAAACAAATTATGACCACAACCATGACCACCAGCGCCCACTTGCAAAGGTTCTTTTGTAGGTTGGGCTTTTTGTGAAATGCCAGGCAATGCATCAAACTCACCCATAATACCAATAATGGGTTTACCCGATCCATACTCGGCAATAAAAGCTGTTGGCATTCCGGCTTGTGCTCGTTTTACGGTAAAGCCTTGAGCTTCGGCATAGTCGGCTAATTCTTTTGCAGATTTATTTTCAAGCAATGCTGTTTCAGCATACGCCCAAATTTTATCGCTGATAGAAATTAATTCTTGCTGATGTTTATCAACGGATTGGATAACAGCTGCTTTATTTGGATTGATCATTGGTTTTTTCTTCTGCCCAAAAGCGGCAAAAGAAATTAGTATAAGCACAATCTGGGTATATCTTTTCATAGTTAGGTTAATTCATCATCAAGGTAAATAATTTTCCAGTGGTTCCAACGTCCGTTCGGTTGATGGTGTCTAAAGAACAAATCGCCTTAAGTTTTATGAACATCAAAGTATATATCCCATTCACCTTAATTCTTGTAGCAAATCTATTTGTTGGTTGTGAGGAAGAATCATTAAACGTTTCTTGTAGCAATGCAGCCACAGCGACAGTTCGTGATTTGCGCGGACTTGATGGCTGCGGTTTTGTATTTGAACTAGCTGATGGAACAAAGCTAGAACCTCAGATGCTTTTGTATTGCGGAACTCCTCCGTTACCAAAAGAAGTAACTGAAAATCCGCTTTATAATTTTCAATTTGAAGATGGCAAACGAGTAAGAATTGGATTTGAAGAAATAAAGGATGCTGCCAGTATTTGTATGGTAGGTAGAATAGTAAAAATCACTTGCATTGAAGAGTTTGTTTCAATAACTGAAGAATGATGAAAGTCATCATTTCCTTGCTTGGTTGCGTTTTAGTTAGCCTTATTGGTTGTGAAAAAATTGATCTGCCTCCTGATGTTCCAAATTGCGTTAAGAAATTAATCCGCAACAGTACTGGTGCTCCTCAAGCAGTCTGGAAATATCAATATAAAAAAGAAACTGTCTATCTGGTTATCCCAGATTGTTGCGACCAATACATCTCACTTTATTCAAGTAATTGCAGTTTCATATGCGCTCCAAGTGGTGGTCTCACAGGAAAGGGCGATGGTAAGTGTCCTGGATTCTATCAAGAAGCTACCGATGGTGTGTTAATTTGGAAAGCAGAGTAATTCCATCAAAACTTAGTGCTCGCTCCGCCACCACCTGAATCACCTCCGCCTCCCATATCTGAACCGGAATGTGCAACATTGCCACCCATGGTTTGAGAAATTACAAACGCCTCCACATTCATATCTGCCCATCGTTCCGATAAAAGATTATCGCCTGTAAATCCGTTGCGCACTATTTTAAGATAACGCATCAGGATAATTGCAACTCCTATAAGGAATGCTCCCGCAAGAGTCAGTGCTATTTCTGTGTGCCCAAGGCTATAGTAATATTTAAAAGTGAAAACAGAAAAAGCCAGCGCCACTAAACTTATACGAAGCAACACAATGTCTTTGCGGTTTATGCCAAAAAATAAAAAGCCAACCGGAATAATAACCGTAAGCACATAAAACAATAATGCAAAAGGTATATTGTCTCCTTCCTGTAGTTCGAGCTCCATTAAGTTTACACTCAACTCACGCACAACCAAATAATTTCCGGCTGCATAAATAAACAAGAGACTGATCACCTCAACAACAATCAGATTGTTTGTCCATAATTGATGCTTTTCATTTCTTTTCAATTTCTTAATTCTCCAATACAATACCCCAAAGGCAACAATGAAAACAAAGGGTATTATCTGTTGCAAGATGCCGCCTGCTTGATAGAAATTGTAAAACAGAATTCCTGCAAAGGAAAATACAGCAGCAACCGTGGTTAATAAATCAAGGTATCGGTAGGCTGCAAAACCAAAAACAAGAAGACAGGTAATTAACATTAGCTGTGGACTATCAAAATCAACAAAGCCGCCCACACCACCAATGGTAAAGCCACAGGCATGATACATAATTGCTTCGGTAAGGCCAGATTTAAAATGCTTATTTACTATAAATACTTTTTCTAATATTATAAAGGATGCTAGTCCATAAAGAATACTCGCAATAGATAGACCTGTTTCACCTGAATCTGAAAAAATCAGGAAGAATAATCCAGTTACTCCGGAGAGAGCTAATAAAATTGCAACGAAAAGTAAAATCCGGATAATTAAATTCGGATGATAGAAAGGTGTCTTATATTCTTCATTGATTTTTATCAATTGATCTGCTGAAATAAAATGATGCTTAGCCCAACGCTTCGATTCCTTAATCACGTTAAGGTTATAAACATGCTGGTGATTATAGGCCGAGGTCATATCTGTTTAAAAAAACTTTTATAGCGAATTATAAAAAACACAAAACCACCACACGATAGAATCGAATAATAAAACCAGATCATGGGTTCGTATTCAAAAATTGTTTCTGCCAGTAAGTACGTGGTGGCAATATAACCTGCCAGAAATGCGTACAATAAAAACAAAAATGATCGTCTGCTTTTCGCAATGTACCAGGCAAATCCACAGCCCGCATAAATTAACAACACATATACATACCATGAACCCATAAACAACCCGACTACACAGCCTACAAAATAGATTAGTGTGCAAAAGTTGAAATAGGTAAACGAAAAATGAGGTTTGATTTTTTTCCAATCGAGCACGAAGGCGATGGAGGTTACAATTACTGCGAAAATGATCGCTGTGTTATGCAAATTTGACTCTGTTAAAAAATCACTGCTATACCATTTCTGTGGTGATATGCTAATACTCCAAAAGGAAGCCAATGCAGTAATGGCCAATGATAATACGCCTAGGTGATCGAACCGATAAGCAGCATAGAAAAAGAAAACAGCCGTTATTAATGTACTCCAACCAAGATGTTCATATAACGCACCGAATTGAAATTGAAGATATCCCTGAAGCGAAACAAACAATAAACATCCCAACAACAAAACATAATCATAATACGGAGTGGGCGAAGTAACAGGGCCATTTGAGTAACCCACCTCATGTTTGATTACGTACCAAAAGCAAGCAATCATTAATAATGTTAGTAATGAAATGCTCACCAGATGACCTATATCACCAATATTTTGATAGATGAGCATGCCCGCTCCGGTAGTAAAGAGCATCACTCCGAGGTAAAGCATAGTTCGTAGCTCGTAAAAAACCGAAACCACTTTACCGGAATTAATCACATCAATCTTCTCAAACTGTTCTTGCGTGATCAGTCCTCTTTGAAGAAGTTCTTGTGGAATATTTCGAGTCATTTATTTTTTCGGTGCATTCAAATAATCGAATGTCAAGTGAAGAAAGGCTTTCACGCCACTGATGAATGCTTTTTCATCAATCATAAAATCTGCCGTATGATGCGTAGGTGGTTTTGCTAATTGCATATCAGCTGGATACGCACCCAGGAAAAAGAAGAAGCCCGGTATTTCTTTCTGGAAAAAGGAAAAGTCTTCTGCCATTGTTACCGGCAACGTAATCATAACATTTTCCGCGCCTACTGCGCGCTGCAGACTAGGCGCCATTTGTTCGGTAAGTTTTGGATCATTTACTGTGGCTGGATACATAATCTGAATATCTACTTCTGCTTTTGCCCCTGCACTCTCAGCTATTTTTGTCGCTGTGCGAATAATATCGGCATGCACTTTCTTTTGCATATCATCATCAAACGTGCGAATGGTTCCTTCCAGCAATGCCTCTTCAGGGATAATATTTCTTCTGATTCCCGCATGCATGCTTCCTATTGTAATAACTACTGCACCTTTTGTGAGTTCACTCTGGCGACTCACAATAGTTTGTAATCCCAAAATGATTTGACTTGAAATAGCAATGGGATCAACACTATCCCATGGAGTGGCACCATGAGCCCCTAAACCTTTTACTTTTATATCAACACCATCTACCGAAGCCATTAATCCGCCTGAGCGGTAGGCAATCTTACCGGAGGGCACCAGCGATTGAAGATGCAATCCAAAAATTGCATCCACTTTAGGATTTTCAAGCACGCCTTCTTTCACCATTAGTTCAGCCCCTGATGTTCCATCGCTAACCGGAGCACCTTCTTCAGCGGGTTGAAAAATAAATTTCACAGTTCCTTTTAACTCACTTTTATTCTTTGAAAGAATTTCGGCTGTTGCCAACAAAATAGCCATGTGCCCATCGTGACCACACGCATGCATTACACCTGTTTCCTGGCCATTAAATGGAACTCTTTCCTTTGATGCAAAGGGTAGCGAGTTTCTTTCTGTAACTGGCAGCGCATCTATATCAGCACGAAGCGCTACTACAGGTCCAGGCTTTCCTCCTTTCAATATTGCTACAACTCCTGTTTTAGCAACAGGATATTGAACTTCCAATCCCAATGCTTTTAATTGATTAGCAATTCGTTCGCCCGTTTTTACTTCGCGATTGGATAATTCCGGATGCTCATGAAAATATCTGCGCCACTCAATCATTTTTGGCTCAATCTCTTTTACTTGTTGATCGAGTTTTAACTTCAACTTTGCATCTATCTGGGCGAATGAAAGCATCGTTATGAATAAAAGAAATACGGTATAATAAATTTTCTTCATAGGTTTGGATAAATTCGAAATCAAGATAGACATAAAGGGTGCGCACACAAAGCTAATTGTATGCAGTGGATGAAAATCTTTTCGGGGGTTGATGCAGCACGGGGTAAGTTGACTGAAAATAAACCTCGATTACTTGTTGTTTCGGGCAAACGGATTTGTGTTGTAAAACAAGGTGATACTATTTATGCAGTAAGTGATACGTGTACGCATAATGGCGAGTCGCTCAGTAAAGGAAAAGTGAATCATGCCTGCGAAATTGTTTGTCCGTGGCATGGGCACATCTTTAGTCTTAAAACAGGTCGCGAATATCAGCAACGATCAACCGACCTTGAATGCTATCCTATAAAAGAAGAGACAGACGGATTGTATATTGGGATTTAGTTTAATCTATTGACAAGCACTTTAAAGCAATAGCATCAAAAGCCAATCGTTATTTACTCATGGTTGTATCAAAAAGGGGAATTTTATTTTCATTAAGTGTGCTGATCTGCTGTTTGGCAAACGCGCAGCCGGATTTTGAAAAAGATATTTTAATGGGAAGGCTAGCTTATACACAAACCATTCCTTCTGATCTGTTAGCCACGCGTTCGGTTGTTTTGTTTGATCAAGGAATTACGCAAAAGGAGTTAGAAGAAACTCAAACCGCATTTCAACAAACAGGTATTGATGCTGAGGCGTATTTTAATTGTGACGATGTGCTGGCCGGGGTTGATCCCGAGAAGGCTTTCTCAACTTTATTAAATGTGCGTCAGATTTCCTTTTTGATCTTTTTCGGCAAAGAGAAAAATGAGTACTCCCTTACGTTTGTTCCTTACAACGGTAAAGGAGATTTAATTAGTGTTTCAGCTCCTGCCTGGCAGCAAAAGGGGTCGGTACTAAAAGAAGTGTTACTAACCATTTATCGATTTGCGATGAGCAATCAGAAAAAGAAAAATTTCTTAATTAATGATTTGCCCGAAACTGACATTCCAATAAAATATTTCATTGGCCGAAGAAATGAAACTTATACAGCCATGGTGAAATCATTTAGAGTGGCTGTGCCTAAGTTTGGAAACGACCGGGCTGATACAGCTTTAGTCCAAATGTTGAAACAACACTTTCCGGTTAAGTATGAATTGGTAGACCCGGAATTAGATGATCGTGAACTTGAACGAAAAGGGTTTGTGCTTGTACTACGCTTTATTCACACCCGGGGACTGATAGCCAAAAAAATACTGGATTATGATTTAACGCAAATGGCAAGTTCCATTGCCTCCGTTATGATGGTGAATGAGGAGCCACAGATAAAAACAATTCCTGCTGACGAACCTGTTTACAAATTCTACTTCAAACATCTTGAGTATGGAAATATTTTTCTGGGCAACAAGTGGGATGCCGATCGTTCGTGGCAGGTAGCACTAGCCAATCATTTACAGCTAATGCGGTTGGAGTTGAAGTATTAAATTTAATCCCAACAAAGTCAATTTTAGTTTTTCTTATTTTTCTTGGAGATAAGAACTGCAACAATAATAATCATAGCAAACCACACAAAGCGGTTGCCATGGAAGTGCGGGAAGAAATTCCAATCGTGGTGACCCCACCCAAAAATGCCATGAAAAATGGCTCCAAAAATACCGCCTATTACTCCGAAGACTGCACCAAAAACTCCGGCCACAATACCGATGGCACCCCCAATCAAACCCATGCCAATACCAAACCAAAGAGGGAACGTAAAAAGAAGAAGCAGTGCCAGCAGGATTGTTGATGATCGACTCATGATACAAGTGTTTTCAAACACCTCACAAAAATCATTCAATTTTTTCCTAGAGTTGAAAAAGTAATAATGGAATTCAAAAACAAGGATTGTTTATAGAATGCTCGATCAGAAGTGTTGAAAAATGAACAGCTTACGAATAAAAGTGAACAATCGATTGAAAGGACTAAGCCAAATCTTTGGCTTAGAGTGAAATCATACAACATGCATTTGCAAGGCGCACATTCATACTCTAAATTGTGTGCTTTAAAATTGATTCATGACCAAACCACCTAAACCCCTGATTCCAAAAACTGAAGTTGTGCTAATGGGAGCAGGAATTATGAGTGCCACGCTTGGGGTAATTCTTAAGGAAGTAGATCCGGAAATTACCATTCAAATTTTTGAACGCCTTGATGAAGCTGGTACCGAAAGTTCAGATGCCTGGAACAATGCCGGAACAGGACATTCTGCATTTTGTGAATTAAACTATACGCCACAAAAAGCAGATGGCTCAGTGGATGTTACCAAGGCTATTAAAATTGCGGAGTCCTATGAGATTTCCCGAGAATTTTGGTCTTACCTCGTAAAACAAAACTATTTCTCTAGTCCTAAAGACTTCATTACACAGGTTCCACACATCAGCTTAGTATGGGGAAAGGAGAATGTTGAATATGGTAAGAAGCGATATGATTCTATGCTAAAGAGCCCCTTGTTTAAGAATATGATCTATACTGAAGATCGTGATTTGATGAACGAGTGGATGCCACTTGTAATGCGGGGTCGCAAAAAATCTCAACCTGTGGCGGGAACACTCATGGACATTGGCACAGATGTTAATTTCGGAGCCTTGACTCGCGGCATGATTGAACGATTAGAAAAGATGCCGGGCGTTTCTGTTCACTATAATACAGAGGTGCTTGATTTGGATCCGGATGGGAAAGGAGGTTGGGACGTATTTGTTCGAGACCTCACAACAAAAAAGAAAAATCAGGTAAACACAAAGTTTGCATTTATAGGGGCAGGTGGAGCTACACTTCACTTGCTAAAGAGAGCAGAGATAAAAGAGCGTAAAGGCTACGGTGGCTTTCCGGTAAGTGGTTTGTGGTTAAAATGCTTGAACGAAGAGTTGATTGGAAAACACAATGCCAAAGTATATGGTAAGGCAAATATTGGAGCACCACCCATGTCGGTTCCACATATTGATACACGTATGATCAATGGTAAAAAGGAATTACTCTTTGGCCCCTTTGCAGGATTCTCAACCAAGTTTCTAAAGAATGGCTCGTTGATGGATTTACCAAAATCGATCAGGCCTGATAATGCGCTACCCATGATTTTTGCCGGCCTTAAAAATATGCCACTCACTAAATATCTAATCGAACAAGTGCGACAAACACCGGAAGAGCGACTGGCTGCTTTGCGCGAATATGTTCCCTTTACCAAACTGGAGGATTGGGAATTGAAAGTAGCCGGGCAACGTGTACAGGTAATTAAGAAGGACAAGGAGAAGGGTGGAGTGTTGGAGTTTGGAACCGAGGTGGTAGTGAGCGAAGATGGAACAGTGGCCGCTTTGTTGGGGGCATCCCCAGGAGCTTCTACGGCCGCGGCAGCTATGCTGGATATCCTTGTAAAATGTTTTAAGAGACAATGTGATACTACAGCCTGGAAAGAAAAGCTACATGCCATGGTACCTTCTTTCGGACAGTCAATTTCTAAAGATGAAGAAAAGGTGTTGGCAACACGGGCACGTACAAGTAAAGTTTTAGGACTAAATAAATAACGGTAGTTGTCATCCGCTATTGACTGCATAACTTGAACAAGAGCAACTTTCGGGTTTTAATTCTTTTGCTTAGCAAGCATCTTTGAACTATCAAATTTCAACAAAGATGACAACACAAGAAACACTCAACTACAATCGTATTGCCGAAGCGATTACTTATATCAAACAAAATTTTAAAACACAACCTTCGCTGGAGGAAGTTGCTGAAAAGATAAACATCAGTCCGTTTCACTTTCAACGAATGTTTACGGATTGGGCGGGAGTAAGCCCCAAGAAGTTTTTACAATACATAAGTGTTGAGCATGCCAAACAAATTTTAAAAAGCAAGCAAGCATCCTTATTTGATGCCGCAGAAGAAACCGGGCTTTCAGGCACAGGCCGTTTACATGATTTGTTTGTAAACATAGAAGGCATGACCCCCGGTGAATATAAAAATGGTGGCGAGAATCTTTCCATTAACTACAGCTATGCGGAAAGTCCGTTCGGAAACATTCTGGTTGCCTCCACGGCTAAAGGTATTTGTTACATGGCTTTTGCCGATGGAGAAAAAGAATCACTCGCTTTTTTGCAAAAAACTTTTCCAAATGCACAGTACAGGCAAGTGGTTGATCTCATTCAACAAAACGCACTTTATATTTTTACCCACGACTGGAAAAAGCTTAATCACATAAAACTACACCTTAAAGGAACCGACTTTCAATTAAAGGTGTGGGAAGCACTACTAAAAATTCCAATGGGGAAATTATCAACGTACGGAACTATTGCAGAGCAAATAAAAAATTCGAAGGCCTCCCGGGCCGTGGGTACGGCTATTGGAAGTAACCCGGTTGCTTTTCTAATTCCGTGCCACCGCGTTATTCAATCAACCGGCACGATTGGTGGTTACATGTGGGGGCCAACCCGCAAAACTGCGATCATTGGCTGGGAAGCTGCGCGTACTAATTCGTGATGCAACGTCATATTGATTTAGGACAAAACATTTCTGCAAGAAAACGAAATGTGAGACAACTTGTTAAACAAAGTAAAATCGTTTTGGGCGGAAATAAGAAATTAAAAATATACGGAACACTTAATTGTCCTTCCGGCAAACGAATGAAAACCGAGAACCGCGTTTTCTTTAGTTCAGAAAAGGAAGCAATCATGAATGGTTATAGGCCTTGTGGAAATTGTCTTAAACAAAAATATCAAGATTGGAAAAATGAATCTATTTAATCAGGAACAAATAATAAATCTACTGCCACACGATGGCGAAGTAAATTATTATGGAAAGATTATGTCGCATCAAAAAGCACAGCACTACTTGGACAAGATGTTAAACACGATTGAATGGAGAAACGATGAAGCCAAAATTTTTGGAAGGCACATTATCACCAAGCGAAAAGTAGCCTGGTATGGAAACCTCAACTATTCGTACACGTACTCCAACACCACCAAACAAGCATTAACCTGGACGAAAGAACTTATTGAGTTAAAGCATCGTGTGGAGGAATTTACAGAAACCGTGTTTAACTCATGCTTACTCAATTTATATCATACAGGTGAGGAGGGAATGGCCTGGCACAGTGATGACGAAAAGACTTTAAGTAAAGACACGGCCATTGCGTCTCTAAGTTTTGGTGCCGAACGAAAATTTGCTTTTAAGCATAAGCTCACGAAAGAAGTTGTCTCAATGGTTCTTGAAAGCGGGAGTCTTTTAGTTATGAAGGGTACTACGCAAACAAACTGGCTGCATCGGCTTCCTCCTACCACGCGAATCAAAACTCCCCGGGTAAACTTAACATTCCGAACCATGATTGTTTGATCACTTAATACCCTAATCCTTTAGAATTTAAAGTTTGATTATCTTCGAGTCTTCTGAATGAAGTCTCTATGATCAAAAAAATTCTTCTTTTTCTTCTGGTGTGTGTGTTAATACTGCTTACCGTGCTGGTGACAAACACCTTTTTAAAGTCCTCCAAACAAATTCATGTTGAAGCTACGCCAGCGCCCGAAATTAGTCCGGCCGCGTTACAACATTTTCAAGGAGCCCTAGCTTTTAAAACCGTTTCAAATAGCAATCCGGCATTGTTTGATTCATCTCAGTTTATTGGCTTTCGAAATTATTTAGAAACAACCTATCCAAATTTTCATGGTCAGCTTCAACGAGAGATAATTAAAGACTTTACATTATTATTTACCTGGAAAGGAAAAAATCCTGACTTAAAACCCATTGTACTAATGGCCCATCAGGATGTTGTTCCAATAGAGCTCGGTACAGAATCTTTGTGGTCAGTTGATCCGTTCGCAGGCGAAGTAAAAGATGATTTTATTTGGGGACGCGGCACAACTGATGATAAAATCAATTTGATCAGCATTTTGGAAGCAGCCGAAAAATTATTGGCAACTAACTTTCAACCTGAACGGACTATTTACTTTTCTTTTGGCCACGATGAGGAAATTGGTGGTTCCGGTGCTATAGCGGTTGCAAAACTTTTAAAAGAGCGTGGAGTTGAAGCAGAGTTTGTGATGGATGAAGGCGGCATCATTACAAAAAGTCAAATCCCTGGAATCACCCAACCTGTAGCATTAATTGGCACCTCTGAAAAGGGATATCTTTCATTGATTTTGTCAGTAGAAGAAGAGGGTGGTCACAGCTCAATGCCCGCCCCTGAAACTTCTATTGATATTCTTACGCGCGCCATTGTCCGCTTGCGCGAAAAACCTTTTGAGGCTAGGTTCTCCGAATCAATGAACGGCTTCATTGAAAGCCTTGGCCCCGAAATGCCTTTCGTTCAACGGATGGCATTTGCTAATCCATGGTTATTTAAAAGCATGATCATTGGCATCTACGAAAGCAGCGCTGGAGGCAATGCAATGATTCGCACCACAGCAGCACCAACAATTATTCAGGCCGGATTAAAAGACAACGTGATTCCCACACTATCAACTGCCACAATAAATTTCAGGTTGTTGCCTGGCGACAAAGGCGAAGCAGTAATCACTAAGGTAAAGGAAATTATAAATGATGATCGGGTATCGGTTTCTATTTATAAAAATAGTCTTTCAGAAGCGTCAGCCGTTACTCCGATGAACAGCGTGGGGTATCAAAAAATTGCTACTGCAATTAAAAGCAGTTATGCAGATTTATTAGCTTCTCCTTTTTTAATGATTGGTGCTACAGACTCACGCTATTTTGGTGAAGTCTCCTCAAACATCATAAAGTTTAGCCCAATGATTGACCCCATCGGGTTTCATGGAATTAATGAACGGGTAAGTTTAGAAAGTTATCAAACCTCGCTTTGGTTTTATGAACAGTTGTTAAAAGAGTTGAATTAAACTTAAATACAAATCCTATGCTTGTAAATTCTGCCACTCGTAAAGTTGCTATTGTTGGGTACAATAGAATTCCATTTGCCCGACAGAATACAAATTATGCCCAAGCCACCAATCAAGATATGTTGGTTGCTGCGCTCAATGGGTTAATCGATCGGTACAACTTACAAGGCGAATTGTTGGGAGAGGTAGTGGCGGGGGCAGTGATCAAACATACCTGGGAAGTTAATCTTACTCGCGAAAGCGTAATGAGTACTTCGCTAGATCCAAAAACTCCGGCTTGCGATCTTCAACAAGCCTGCGATACTGGAATAGAAACCGCAGTTTACATCGCCAACAAAATTGCGCTCGGGCAGATTGAAGTAGGCATTGCCGGGGGTGTTGATTCTACTAGTAATGTACCATTAGTACTAAGTGAAAAACTTAGAAAAATTTTACTGGCTGCTAACCGTGAAAAATCATTAGGCGGAAAGATTAGTCAATTCTTAAAAATAAGACCCAAAGATCTTTCGCCTAAAGCGCCTATGAATTTGGAAGTGCGCACAGGATTATCCATGGGTGGTCATACAGAAATCACAGCAAAGCATTATAACATCTCGCGCGAAGCACAAGATGCGCTGGCATTGGATAGTCACTTGAAAATGGCCAAGGCTTATGATGAAAAATTCTTTGAAGGAATGATAACTCCTTACCTGGGTCTTGAACGTGATAATAATCTTCGCAAAGATTCAAGTTTAGAAAAACTAGCAAAACTTAAACCTGCTTTTGATAAGCAACACGGTTCACTCACAGCAGGCAATTCATCTCCACTTACAGATGGTGCCTCATGTCTTTTGCTGGCTAGTGAAGAATGGGCTAAGAAAAAAGGATTGCCTGTGCTAGCATATCTAACATTCGCTGAGCTAGCTGCCATCGAATATGTAAATAATAAACAAAATTTATTGCTCGCTCCCATCTATGCCTCCTCACGCATGCTAGCCAAAGCGGGGTTAACCTTGCAAGATTTTGATTTCTATGAAATACACGAAGCCTTTGCCGCACAAGTACTGGCTACACTTAAAATTTGGGAGAGTGCAGAGCTGTGTAAAGAGTTTGGATTGCAAAAACCTTTGGGCCGTATTGATCAAAATAAACTTAATGTAAAAGGAAGCAGCCTTGCGGCCGGTCACCCATTTGCCGCTACCGGAGGAAGGGTGATTGCAACCATGGCTAAGCTACTCCAAGAAAAAGGGACTGGTCGCGGCTTTATCTCCGTATGTGCAGCGGGTGGGCAAGGTATCACCGCGATCATGGAGCGATAAAACCATTTGTGTACTGTCTTATAATCTTTTAACAAAATCTGACAACCCAATTACTTCATTCTCAGTTTATGGATCATTAATCCCTCCATATGCTGAAGAACTTTATTAAGACAGCCAGTCGTATTATTCTAAAACACAAGGCATACGCAATTATCAATTTTGTAGGGCTCACTTGTGGCATTAGTCTATCATTGTTGATTGCCGCTTATGTGCGTTCCGAACTAAGCTATGATCGATTTCATAAAAACGCTGATCGTCTTTATCGAATTAAGTATGTTGCCCCAAATGGGTTGGAGTTAGCCTCCTCTCCTCCACCTATTGCACCTGTCATGAAAGACTTCTTTCCAGAAGTTGAAGAAGCTGCTCGGGTGTATAGGCGCAACGTTAGTATTAAACGCGCCAATCAAGAAGAAGCCTTTGAAGAAACTGGAGTCTTCTTTGTTGACTCAGCTCTGATGAAAATGTTTACGTTCGAGTTTGTGAAAGGCAATCCTGTTCGAGCATTGCATGAGAAGTTTACTGTAATTATCAATGAAGAGATGGCTACCAAATATTTTGGCGAGACTAATCCTCTTGGTGAAACTCTGTTGTTTGCGGGCAATCGTTCTTTTAAAATAATAGCGGTAGTTAAAAATTTTCCTGAAAACTCGCACGTGCGTTTTAATATGTTAGTACCGTACGATAATATGTTTGATCTGGAAACGGATAAAACTGCGCAGGTATTAAGAAACAATCTTGCTGTCAATTTTATCATTAGTCACTCCTATACTTACGTAATGCTAAAACCAGGAGCAAATCCGAAAAATGTGGACAGTCAGATGGAACCGTTTCTAAAAAAATATGCAGATCCGCGTTTTCTGGTTGGCCAGGTTTTTACACTCATGCCCTTAACCGACATTCATTTAAAATCCACGCTCTTGGCAGAACCTTCCTCCACTAATTCAATGACAAATATTTTCATTTTCATTGGGGTAGGCATTCTTACCTTATTGATTGCATGTATAAATTATATAAATCTAAGCACCGCACAATCCTTCACACGTATAAAGGAAATTGGCATTCGAATGATTTTAGGGTCAATGAAACGACACATCATTTCTCAATTTCTTTCTGAGAGTTTCCTGTTTTGTCTTGTGTCATTAATTCTGGCTTTCGGAGTATTTTATCTTACACTGCCCCTGCTCAACCAAGTCACTAATAAGGATCTTGATTTTTTAAAATCTGTTGATGCTACCTTAATAAATTTCTCACTCGGGCTTTTGGTAATAATAACTTTATTGGCCGGTGGATATCCTTCTTATTTTGTAGCACAGTTTGATTCTGTTAATTCTCTAAAGGGAAATGGCGTCACCGGAATTGGCAGTCAATGGCTGCGTAAATCGTTAGTTGTTTTTCAATTGTCTATTGCATTTCTGCTGCTGTCCGGCTCTTTGCTTATTGTAAAACAGTTAAACTTTCTTCAATCTCGTTCGCTTGGATTTCAGCGCGAACACATCATCACCGTTTCTCTATTCAGTCAAAACCTGAATGGCATTTTTGGCCAACGTGACTCCATATTCCGCACACGACTTCAAAGCTTTCGCGATGCCGTTGAAACTCAAACCGGAATTAAGAGTACAGCACTTTCATCCAATGCTCCTGGACTTGGAGCAGTCTATCGGGGAACTATCCCGGAAGGAATGACGCAAGAAGACAATTTATTCGTTGCTAACTTTTCAGTGGATTACGATTTTAACGATACGTATGAGATGAAATTGGTGGCAGGCAGATGGTTCAGCAAAGATTATGGCACCGATCTTACAGAAGGATTTCTTGTTAATGAAACTGCGGTGCGTGAGTTTAAATGGGAAACACCTGAACAAGCCTTGGGCAAAACGATCAACCGCGAAGGGAAACTTGGAAAGGTGATAGGGGTGTTGAAAGATTTTCATTTCTCATCCCTTACAACACCTGTCTCAGCCATGGTGATGGAAATGAATCCCAATCAAATGAATGCACTTTCAGTTAGATTAGAGAATGCAAACGTAGACGACATCATTCACAAAGTAAGAACAGAGTGGAATGCTATGTTTCCGGAAAAGACGTTTGAGTTTAGCTTTTTGGACGAACAACTCAACCAACAGTATGCAACCTATCAAAGTTTTGGCACCATCATAAAATCATTTACGTTTATTGCTATATTAATCTCCTGCCTGGGTGTGTATGGATTAGTTCTCTTTATAGTTCAGCGCAGGCTTAAGGAAATAGGAGTGCGAAAAGTATTGGGTGCCAGTGTGAGAACCATCCTAAGATTGATCTACATGGATTTTGCCTGGTTGCTTGTTATTGGTTTTTTGTTGGCTGTTCCTCTATCGTATTACTTGATGGATCAATGGCTGCAAAATTTTTCTTATCGCACACCTATCGATGTAGTAACATATTCCATCAGCTTGTTGATTTTGGTGTTCATTACTATGGCCACTATTAGCTTTCAGGCGATCAAAGCTTCTTTCGTCAATCCCGTAAAAATATTAAGAACTGAATGATTGTTTTCTGTCTGCGTAACCATATAAAGAATCTGGAGTATCATTAAAAAAGGCCTTTATGCTTAAAAACTACTTCGCCATTGCATTGCGCAACATCAGGCAAAATCCCCTCTACGCTTTTATCAATATTTTTAGTTTAGCAATTGGGTTGGCCGCTTGCCTGGTTATCTATTTGTTTATCTCAGATGAAAAGAGCTTTGATGCTTTTCATACCAAAAGCGATGTGATTTACAGGCTTGATGAAGTTCAAAGTTTCCCAGGTACAAATGAGCAAAAGGTAGCGCTATCCATGCCAGGCATGGGGCCTGCTATTCGAAAAGAATTTCCTGAAGTAATAAGTTATACACGATTTGTTAATCGCAGAAATCAATTGGTGATAAAAGATGATAAGAAATTATTGCTTCCTTCTATCGCCTATGCTGACAGCGCGTTTCTCGAAATTTTTGATTTCGAATTGATTAGCGGAGATAGAAAAACTGCGCTCTACCAACCTTATACATTGCTGTTAACCGAAGAAACTGCTCTCAAGTTTTTTAACTCCACACAAGAAGCGGTTGGTAATTCCTTAACCTGGCGTGAAAAAGAATTCAAAATTGTGGGAATCCTGAAAAATGTACCCGAAAACTCTCACATGCAATTCTCGGCCTTATCATCAGTGGCTACCATCCTGGCGGAAGACAAAGAGTATAATGATCGCTGGGGCGGAAATTCTTTGAATACTTACTTTGTGTTAAATCCTAATACAAACATTGCTGAAATGGAAGCTAAGTTTCCGGCTTTCATGTCGCGTCACATGGATAATCCAGACATAAATAACTTTTACAAACTATATCTTCAACCACTCAATCAGGTTCATCTGGGTTCTATTGATATTGAACATGACTACAACAACTACCGTAAGTTTAATGGCAGTTACCTGGATGTGTTTTATGTGATCGGTGTGTTCATTCTTTTGATTGCTGGGGTAAATTTTATGAATCTCACCACGGCAAGAGCCTCGCATCGCTGGAAAGAAATTGGAGTTAGAAAAACGGTTGGTGCCAAAAAGTTGCAACTCTTCAGTCAGTTCATTTTCGAATCAATTTTACTAGCCGCTATGGCCTTGGTGTTGGCCGTGCTGTTAGATCTTCTTTTTGTACCCATGCTTAACACCCTTATCGGAAGACATCTTTCACTCCTTAATTTTTTCAATGACTATCAAAAATTAATATTGGTTCTTTCCGGCACCTTAGGGTTGGGTATCCTTGCCGGAATATATCCTTCATTCTATATGACATCATTTAATATGTCGCGCGTTCTAAAAGGCAGTGCAGCGGGAGAAGGTCGTTCTCTTTTCCGAAGTGGTTTGGTTGTGCTGCAGTTTGGCTTGGCACTGGCCATGATTGTAAGCACACTCATTGTAACGCAACAACTTTCCTTTATGAAAAATACTGACATCGGGTTTGATAAAGATGAAATTATGTTGGTGCCCATGAATCGCGAAGCAAATAGCAAGTTTGAAACGATAAAACAGGAGTTGTTAAAGAATTCTATTGTAAAGGGCGTTACGGCAAGTGGCCAGCGATTAGGGAATAATTTTCATCAATGGGGGTTTAAAGTAAAGGCCGATACAGGAGTAATGGACATCACACCCAGTAACGTAAATGTGGATTACGATTATCTAAAGGTATATGGAATTCAATTAGCTGAAGGAAGGGATTTCTCGAAAGAAATTGCAAGTGACAATGGCAAAGCATTTATCATTAACGAAACCTTTGCAAAAGAACTTGGACTCAAAGAAACAGTGGGAACTCCAGCGGGGCACGGTTGGTATGATAATGATTCGCTAGGAACAATCATTGGTGTAGTAAAAGACTTCAATTTCAATTCGCTACATTATAAGGTAAATACGCTCGAAATGGTTGTTCACCCAGATTGGGGCTACGATGAACTGTCTGTTAAAATTGATGGCACCCGTGCAGAAGAAGCCATCGCGTTAGTAAAAGATTTGTGGAGCACTCAGGTTCCAAGTTATCCGTTTGAATACTCCTTTCTTGACGAACATTTTGAAGTGCTGTACGAATCGGACAAACAAATGAGTGCTGTTGTCTCCATTATGGCTGGGTTAGCCATTTTAATTTCTTGCATGGGCTTATTTGGCTTGGCGGCAATCACTACTGAAAAGAAAACAAAAGAGATTGGAATAAGAAAGGCATTGGGGGCAAGTGAGAGCCAAATCACGGTTTTGCTTTCAAGAAACTTTGCATTATTAATAATCCTATCGTTTGTGCTGGTAAGTCCGGTTACATATTATTTCCTGCATAGTTGGCTTCAACAATTTGCATATCGTATTGGAATAAATCCTTTTCTGTTTTTATTGGGCGGTGCAATTGCAATGGTAATTGCCTTAGCAACCATCAGTTTTCATACAATTCGTTCTGCTCGGGCTAATCCCGTGAAGGCGTTGCGGTATGAATAATCCTTATATTATTAACCTTAAAAATAATTCTGGATTCCAACGGTTTTGAGGAAAGTGGTGTCAAAATCAAAAAAGTCATTATCTTCATATTGGTAATCGTTTTTGAAAAACTCCAACCCTATGAAAGCGATCAAATTACTGAGCCTTGTCTGCATTCTACCTTTAGCTGCTTGCGACCCTTTTGAAATGGGAAACAAAAACGAGATGGTTTTGGACTTACCCGAAGTCCCATTTTCTTACAATGTTTCCGGTACTTCCGATCATTTACCCACATTAGGAAGAGTACTTTTCTATGATCCAAGGCTCTCTGTTAACAATACTGTCTCTTGCGCCAGTTGCCACAAACAGGCTCTTGCTTTTTCTGACAATACAGCATTTAGTCGCGGTTTTGAAAATCGTATCACTCCTCGCAACTCCATGCCCATTCAAAATATCATTTCTACCCTATTTAAAGCTGATAATTCCGTTATAGACCCTTCATCATCCGATTCGCTAACAATAGACACCAATCCTGATATTGGGGCTTACCTTCCCGGGGTTTTCGTGTCGCCTGATTTTTTTGCTCAGCCCACTAAATTATTTTGGGATGGCCGCGAGAATGATCTGGCAATCATGGTAACAAGACCCATCATGAATCATATAGAGATGGGTATCTCTGATCTGGATGTACTCGCTCAAAAGTTATCCACTCTTAAAGAGTACAATACTTTATTTACCAATGCCTTTGGGAATCAGGAAATAACAAAAGAAAAAATCGCGACCGGACTCAGTGCATTCTTGCTGAGTATTCGATCTAATCAATCAAAATTTGATAAGTCTGTAAACTTTACAATCAATAACAGTTTTACCAATAACATCCCCGAAGCAGGAAGTCAATTGTCGGCTATTGAAGAACTTGGCCGTCAACTTTTTTTTAACAAGTTTACCTGCAACAGTTGCCATGAGTCAAATGGCTTTGCCGATATCGGGTTAGACGCAAATCCAAAAGATATGGGCATGTCAAGCATTACAGGAATCTCAGCACAAGCAGGAATGTTTAAAATTCCTTCGTTAAGAAATGTTGAACTTACTGCACCCTACATGCATGACGGTCGTTTCAAAACTCTTGAAGAAGTGCTTCAGCATTATAGTCATGGGATTGCCAATAGCACAAATTTAGACGAGCGATTGAGGGTGAACGGCAATGCAAAACAAATGAATATGTCGGATGCCGAAATAAAAGCCATTGTTGCTTTTTTAACTACGCTAACGGACTATGAAATGATTACTGATCCTAAATTGTCGAATCCATTTAAAGCTCAATAACTTCTGAAAATTCGCCCTTGTGAGTTATAACACTCTGCTTCTTCTTACTGGATTCGTTTTCTCTTCTTTTTCTTGTTTTGCTCAAAGTGTATTTGAGAAAGGATATTTTATTGATCGCAGCGGCCAAAAAACAGAATGTTATATACTCATAGAAGATTGGCATTCGGACGGCTATTTAACCTATCGTAAAGATTACAAGGAGCCTTCACAAAGTAAACCGCTTGCTGAGGTAACAGAAATTAACGTTATCGATGCTTTTAAAATAATTCATATTAAAACGTCTGTTGATATTTCAGGTGATACACCAACCCTGTTCAGTTACACACAAGATCCTGAATGGAGTGAACAAGATATTTTTTTGAGGGTACTCGTTGAGGGTACTTATACCCTTTACGAATATCAATACGATGGATCAACCAAATTCTTTTATGCCACATCAACAATTCCCATTCAACAATTAATCTTTAAAAGATATAAAACAGCATCAGGCATTGAGATAAACGATTCGTTTAAACTGGTTTTGTTTCAACATGTTAACTGCACTCCTAACATGTCGAACTACTTTAATGAGTTGAGCTACACCAAAGAAAGTTTGATTAAGCATTTTCTAGCCGAAAATAAATGCGCAGGCTTAAGCCCGATAAGTTACTCGAAATCAAATGTTAACAACCTGGTTCAAACCCTTCCTGATTTAAATTCATCAAGCACAACTGAAACTTCCCAGCGTGTAAAGGAATCCGTTGCCAAAGAAAAAGCCGATAACACCTCTAATACAATTAGATATTTTGGTTTAGAGGTCAATCAACTACTTCAACAAATCATTGACCTGAATTCAAATAATAATGCTGCAACCCCATATTCAATTCAGTACTCGAGCAATTCGCGAAAGACAGGAAGAGGGGTAAGCTACGGCTTAACGTATCGGTTCAATAAATTTAAAGATGATCCGATTGGCAGCGCACGGGAAACCGTTGATCGATCTATTTCTTTTAGAATAGGATATGAACGCAAAAGCAATTGGGGTAAAAGATGGATTGCCCTCCACGGCTATGATGTTACTCTGGGGGGTTCTAAACTTAAAACTAAATCCAATCAAGGCGGAGGACCTCAAATTGAAATAGAGAGTAAAAGTAGTACGTGGGGATTTGGGCCTCGGGTCGGTTTAATGTTTGGTATCAGTTCCAAAGTTTTTATTGGATCGGAAGCAATGTACTATTTGCAGTTTACAAAAGGTTCCCAGTCCATTACAGGTCAGCCATCCTCAAATCAAAAATCAACAGACTTTAGCCTGATTTTACCGGTTTCTCTGTTTCTATCTGTGAAAATAAAAGAGTGATCATTATTCACTGCGCAATGATTTCACCGGATCGTTACTGGCAGCTTTAAACGATTGAAAACTCATTGTAGCCCACGCTATAAAGAAGGCTGCGATGCCTGCGATAAGATATAAGCCCACACCGACTTGAGTTTTATAGGTGTAATCCTTCAGCCACCAATCAATGCCATACCAGGCGAGTGGGGCAGCCAATACAAATGCTATAAGTACAAGTTTGCCCAATTCTTTAGAAAGCAGTATAACAATACTACTAATGCTTGCTCCCAAAACTTTTCGAATTCCAATCTCTTTCATTCGTTGTTCAGCTGTAAAAGAAGTAAGAGCAAACAAACCAAGACATGCTATTACTATCGCGATCATCGAAAAAATTCCAAAAATTTTGCCAAGCCGGGTTTCCGATGCATACATCGTCCCAAATCGTTGATCTAAAAAGTAATAAGTAAACGGCTGACCGGGTGCCATCTCTTTCCACTTGGTTTCTACCAGTTGAATAACTTCTTTGGCGTTTTGTGATTGAAAGCGAAACGATATGGGGCCTTCGGCTCGCTTACTAAGCTCCATCATCAATGGTGAGACATTTTGTTTCAACGATTCAAAGTGAAAGTTCTCAACAATGCCAACCACGGTTAAATTTATTGGATTATCCTTATCCGGACCGCCATCCGGACCGTTACCAAAACTTTGAATTTTACTACCAACAGGTTCACCATCAAAATTAAAAGACTTTACTGCCGCCTCATTGATGATAACTGCCGATGAATCCGAAGGAAAGTCTCTGGAAAAATCTCGGCCTTCCTTAATGTTCATTCCCATTGTTTTGATATAATCATAATCAATACGCCAGTTTTGAATGCTCACCATGTTTTCCTGTACGGATGGGTCACGACCTTCCACCCACCATGGGTTGTCGCTACGCCATGTACCACTCACGGGCAAGAAGCCTGTCATGGTTGCGTTTTCCATTTTGCCACTGCGCATAATTTCATCTTTAAAAGGCACCCGGCTTGTGCCCAGTGCATAAGCGTCTTCAATTACAATTACCTGATCTTTATTAAAACCAAGCTTTTTGTTTTGGATATAGTTCAGTTGTCGGTTTACAGCCAGTGTGCCAATAACAAGGGAAATGGAGATAGTAAATTGAAAAACTACCAGCGCACTTCTTATAAAACCACTCTTCATGCCCAATGAAACATTTCCTTTCAGTACGTTAACCGGCTTAAATGCCGAGAGAAAAAAAGACGGGTATATTCCGGCCAGCAATCCAACTACCAGTGCTGCGGTTATAATAATCGCGTAAAGCATGGGTTGACCAAACGGAATGGAAAGCGTTCTTAAAGAAAGCTGATTAAAAAACGGAAGTAGCAAATAGGCAATGCCAACGGCCAGTACAATAGATGCAAAAGTTAATAGAACAGATTCAGTTAAAAACTGACGCATTAAGTGCGAGCGAAATGAACCCATAACTTTTCGTATTCCCACTTCCTTTGCGCGATTGGCGGAGCGTGCTGTTGAAAGATTCATAAAGTTGATGCATGCAATCACGAGAATGAAAAACGCCACTGCCACAAAAAGATAGATGTAGGCTATGTCAAACCCGGGTTCAAATTCACCTTGCAGCGAACTTCGCAAATGAACATCTGACAGAGGCTGCAGTGTGTACTCCATTTTGTTTCCAGCTGCAATAAACTTTTCTACAGTAAACTCACCACCCAGGACTTCCGCCAATTGGGGCATAACGTGTTTAGTTACCAGATCTCTGATTTTGGTTTCCAGTTGTATGGCATCGGCTCCGGGTGTTAACAAAAGATACGTTTGAAAATTATTACTATACCACACTGGTCTTTTTGCTTCGTCCAAACCTTCCAGCGAAATGAGGATATCAAAATGAAAATGCGTGTTTTGCGGCAACGTTTTATAAATAGCCGTAATCTTCATATTCATGTCATTATCCAGAATAAGGGTTTGCCCCAAGGCATTTTCACCTGGAAAATATTTATCAGCTATCTTTTCGCTGATCGCGATGGTGTTGGGTTCGGCTAGTGCGGTTTCTGAATTGCCCGCAATCACGGGTATTGAAAACACTTTAAAGAAATCCTTATCAGTCCAGATAACATGGTCTTCCTTTATATTGTCGATGGTACGCTTAACCAGATAGGAACCTCGTTGGCGAAAGCGAACTGCAGCTTCCACTTCGGGATACTCGGCAACCAGGGTACTTGCGAGAACAGGTGGTGCATACAGCATGTTATAGTGATTGCCGCCAAACTTGATTTCACTTTTTATTCGATAAATGCGATCGCCATTTTCAAAATGTTTATCATAACTTATTTCATTGATCACAAATAGTAGAATGATGAAACAAATTGCCAGCCCCACGGAAAGGCCTGCAACATTAATGAATGTGTAAAAACTGTGCTTGCGCAAATTGCGAAGTGCGATCGTGAAATAATTCTTAAGCATATTTATAGGCTTTATATTTTCTGATTGGATTACTTTCTTTTGAGTGTTGCGTAAACCAGCCGTGTGTCCAAACGATTTTAATGTAAGGTGATAGGCATCAATAAATTTCTTTCCGCCTGTCATCTGGGCTTCTACTGAAGAACAAATGTGGTCAATCAATTCATCTTGAATCCCCTCAGCAACGATGCCCCTATAATTCAAGTCTTTGATGATGTATTCAATATGTTCGCTCGTGAGTAAATTCATCAGGCAAACTCGACTTTCAACACACTCGACATGGTTTTAATAAAATCTACCAATTCATTAACACGCTCCTTTACTAAGGATTTACCTTCCGCGGTAAGCGAATAGTATTTTCTTACGCGTTTACCGATTGTTACCACTTCCGTTTTTAGCATTCCCTCGGCTTCTAATTTGTGAAGAGTTGGATAAAGAGCTCCTTCGGTGAGGAGAATCCGCTCATCGGATAATTCTTTAACCCGTTGGGTTATTTCATAGCCATACATTCGTCCATTATCTTTCAAAACCTTTAGAAGAATGGTTTGTAGTGTACCCTTTAACAGTTCGGGAGAATGCATCATAGACTAATACATAAGTGAATTATGTATATAAGACGCCACCTGTCATCAGGGGGTTGCATGATCTCACAATTTTTTAGCTAATTTCACAGATCAACTTTTATAAATCGTGCGGTCAGTTTACATAATAATCGGTTTTTTCTTTGTCTGGTGCCTGCTTTGTGCACAATGGTATTTGTTTTGGGTAAAGGGGCTAAGTAGCCAAACTGAAAATATTAATCCGCACGAATCAGCCTGGGCAATTACAGAAATCCTGATGATGATCCTGATTTCTGTACTTATAGGCTTTGCATTGGCCTGGTTCCTGAGGCAACAGATCATTTCAAAACAAAAAGCAGAAGTTCAAAATTTATTGACTGACCGCTCAGCTCATCTTGCATCGCAGGAACTTATGCAAGAGCAGATTCAAAAATCGGAAACGATATTAGCTCGTGCGCGCGAAACCTTTCGGGAGGATTTTCTAACAGTATCCCGTGATAACGAACGTTTAAAAGCCGAACTGGATGAATTCAGTAGAATAAAAGAGACACTTGATGCTGAAATCCTCAAGCTTCAATCCGAAAAAGAAAGCATTCAAAATAAGCTCGATCAAAGCAAAAAAGAGTTTAGTCAACTTCAATTAGCCAAGCAGAAACTTGAAAGCGATCAGGAACTGGTGGTGCAAAAGTCAACATCACAAAGCACAACCAGTGAACGACTACCTGCCGCTAAAACTGGTAAGGATGAAAAAGACGATTTGAAAGTAATAAAGGGTATTGGACCCGGCATTGAGAAAAAATTAAATCAGCAAGGCATTTATAGCTACCGACAAATCAGCGAGTTTACCCCTGATTACATCAAAAAATTGACGGAAGCCATTCTTTTTTTCCCGGGTCGCATAGAGCGCGATCGTTGGGTAGAACAAGCTTCGAAGCTTTATTTGGATAAGGTGAGAAAGTTATAAAGTTTCTATAATCTCTTCTTAAGGACTATTGATTCTGATTCCTTCGCTATTAAGCGAGAATAAAATTCTCTAAGTGCTGGATATTCTTCCTGCATAAATAACGTTTTGTTTATTTGGAAATGGGTTGTTATTGTAATTCGATTACTATTTTGAGAATAATTAAATACTGCTTTTGCAGAATTTAAAGGGAGTGAGATGATCTTATTTTGCGGAAGTTCATCAATTATATAATTTTCAGGATATTCGATTGATAGAATAATAATCCTTTCAGTAAGGTTTCCAAAGTCGACAGGAAATACTCTCGTTTCTGCAACAAATGGATTAAATTTTTCGCTTATAAAAATATTTGGATTAATGAAAATACTATTACTCACTATAGTAGCTGAATTATTTACAGTCAACTCACCCTCAGCAATTACTGGTTTCTCTATATCTAGAAGAGATTCCAATTTAATATTAGAAATACTCAACTCTTGCTTTTCAAAATACTCTAAAGGATTTTCGCTTATCCGTTCCTTTCTAATTGAGTGCGCCCTATAACCTCCAAGCGTTAGTTTTACGTGCCCAGTTAGATTTCCACTTTCATCAAGCACCAGATTTGCTGTAATTGCAGTCCTATCTTTAGCAATAGGTTCTATACCAATCCAACCGTATCCTGAGGGAGAAACATAAAGTCCCTTGTGATTAAAGCACTTCTCAGGAAGCAAATCGTAAGGAAGCATACCATCTGTTGCATCTAATAATATTTCTTGTCCATCAACATTAACAAGACAGATCACATAATTAAATTGATTGGCTGAAGGAAAATTATCTATAACAAATCCGTTATCTCGTGTACTTAGTAAAACCAGTGTAACATCAAACCCAGCCTTTGCCAACATGGAAGCGAAAAGTAAATTGATGTCACCAGAAGTTCCTGTCTTAAGTTCCAAAATCTTCTTAGGAGGATCTCCTAGAAAATCATTTATCCCATTCCAGTCAACGTTTCTTTTAATAAAGTTTGAAATCATTTTTAATTTCTGCTTTTCACTTTGCACACTGTCAATCATATCTTCTACTATTGGCTTCAAAAAATCGTTTCCAACCACTAATCCGTAAAAAGAGTAATTATTAATCAGATCTAAATGGATGTTAAGCCAGCCTTTTGAAGAAAAGAGCAAAGATGCCTGATACACATTTTTGTTTGGCATAAGGGGTTCTGGCTTAAAAGCGGGGATATTCTCCATCGACCATCGCTGCCGTTTCCCTTCATATAGTATTTCATGCTTTTGAAGTTTTAATGTTCCACGCAAATAGTGCTGATAGTTTGTCCTATCTGTTATCAACATGTATTCGCTTGATAAATTGGGAATTGAATATTGGAATTGCCAAGTCGGAAAATAGATATATAAAATGGTTTCTGTATACATCAAATCAATAATAGAGCCTTCTTTCACGTTGGGAAATGCAAATCCAACTTGTTGGACATTCTTTGTTAAATTCGTCTTGTAAATCGAGTTTTTTGATAATTCGGATTTGACAATTATGTCATTTTCCAAATTAAAAGTAGCCGCTCTTACCTTTGACAATCCACCTTTTTCAATTTGAAGCTTCAAATCTCCCCATTCACTGAACGCTGATTTTTTAAATATCTTGATTCTAATGTGCCTTCTGCGCACAACTCCAGCGGATAAATATTTTGGGTCAACCTCCACTTCTGCTCGATCAAAAAGAATAATAGCGTCTGCAGTAGAATCAATCGAGTGGCTTTTCATCTTTAAGGACTCGATTGTAACATCCTCCGAAACTAGTTTCTGAGAAAAAGCAAACTCAACGAATATGAGAAATAAGAAGCCGGTTAATATAGCCCTACACACAATTTAATTGGTTTCACCGAAAATAGTTTTTTACAAAGAAAAAAGGAAGTATAGTATGCATGCAGAATATATTTTTATATCTTCGACATCGTTTGCAACGAATGAAAAAAGAAGAAACAATAGATTACAATATTAAAACTGCCTGGCACGGGATCGCACGCATGTATAATCAGCAGGCTTTAAAATATAATGGTACCATGTCGATTGGCTTTGCTCTTTTAAATATTCATTCGGAGGAAGGAACGCCCGCTACGAAGATTGGACCGATGATGGGCTTGGAAGCACGAAGCGTTACGCGTCTTCTTAGTTCCATGGAGGAAAAGGGATTGATTTATCGCCAAGCAGACAAAGTTGACAAACGATCTGTGCGCATATATCTAACAAAGGCAGGTAAGCTTAATAAGGAGAAGTCGCGCGAAACTGTGCTTCGCTTTAATGAAGTGGTGCGCGAGGAAATTCCGAATAAGAAATTAGATGTGTTTTTTGAAGTACTTCAGGAGATTAATAAAATGATTGAGAGAAATAATATTTACGAAACCGCGAACAGTTAATACTATGAATAGATCAATCCGCAAAGTTGCCGTATTAGGGTCTGGAATTATGGGTTCCCGCATTGCATGTCACTTCGCCAACATTGGTGCGGAGGTGCTGCTGCTCGACATTGCCCCAAGAGAACTTAATGATGACGAAAAGAAAAAAGGGTTAACGCTTGATCACCCCGCTGTTAAAAACAGAATTGTAAACGGTGCGTTTGAAGCTACATTAAAAGCAAATCCGGCTTCATTGTTTAGTAAAAAATTTGCATCGCGTGTTACGCTTGGAAATTTTACGGACGACATGCCTAAAATCAAGAACTACGACTGGACGATTGAGGTGGTGGTTGAGAATCTGGACATTAAAAAGAAAGTCTATGAAGACGTAGAAAAGTATAGAACGCCAGGCACACTCATTACTTCAAACACTTCGGGTATCCCCATTCACTTAATGGCCGAAGGCCGAAGCGAAGATTTTCAAAAGCATTTTGCCGGTACTCACTTCTTTAATCCTCCACGCTATCTCAAATTATTAGAGATCATTCCAACAGCCAAGACCGATCCCGCTGTTACCAAATTCTTAATGCACTATGGTGATCTTTTCTTAGGAAAGACAACGGTGCTTTGTAAAGACACGCCAGCCTTTATTGGAAACCGCGTTGGGGTTTGGGGGTTGTTAAAAGTTATTGACTCCATGCGCAAGTATGATCTTAATGTAGATGAGATCGACAAGCTTACCGGCCCGGTTATCGGCAGGCCAAAGTCGGCAACATTCAGAACTTCTGATGTGGTGGGGCTCGATACGCTTGTAAAAGTAGCTAACAACTTGCATGCAGGTTTACCCAATGACGAGGGCCGCGAGATGTTTAAGTTACCCGATGCAGTAAGTAAACTCGAACAGAATAAATGGTTGGGCGATAAAACCGGTCAGGGTTTTTATAAGAAAACCAAAAATGCCAAAGGCGAAACTGAAATTCTTACGCTTGATCTTAAAACTTTAGAATATCAGCCTAAAGCAAAAGCAAAGTTTGCCACGCTGGAAACCACCAAGACAATCGATAACCTGAAAGATCGATTTGAAGTTTTATTAGCCGGTAAAGACAAGGCTGGAGATTTTTATCGCGATATGTTTTTCGATTTGTTTAAGTATGTAAGCAATCGCATTCCTGAAATCAGTGATGAACTTTTCCGCATCGATGATGCAGTGAGCGGTGGCTTTGGTTGGGATCTGGGTCCCTACGAAACCTGGGATGCAGTAGGAGTGGAAAAAAGCATTCCCTTAATGGAGGCTGCTGGGTATAAACCCAATCAATGGGTGTATGACATGTTAGGGGCCGGCAACAAATCTTTTTATAAAACAGAAGGTGGGATTAAAAAGTATTACGACATTCCAACAAAAACCTATAAGTCAATTCCAGGTCGCGAAAGCTTTATCATTCTTGAAAGCAAAAGTGAAAATGTGGTTTGGAAAAATGCAGATTCAAAAATCACCGACATTGGAGATGGCGTTATCGACTTCAGTTGGAGTTCGAAGAGCTACACACTTGGAAGCAGCGTGATTGAAGGTTTAAACAAATCTATTGATCTGGCGGAAAAAGAATACAAAGGATTGGTGGTTGGTCATCAAGGTGCCGACTTTTCCCTTGGCGCGAATTTAGGGTTGGTGTTCATGTATGCCATTGAACAGGATTATGATGAGATTGATTTCATGATCAAGGCTTTTCAAAATTCAGTTATGCGCATTCGTTACTCTTCTATTCCTGTTGTTGTTGCTCCGCAGGGAAGAACACTGGGTGGTGGTTGTGAGATGACCTTGCATGCAGATATTGCGCAAGCTGCTGCTGAAACCTATATCGGATTGGTGGAAGTTGGGGTTGGACTGATTCCCGGTGGTGGTGGTACCAAAGAATTTACAAAACGGGTAAGTGATGCTTTGCAGGATGGAGATGTTGAACTCAACGCACTTCAAAATGCATTCATGACTATCGCGACAGCTAAAGTTGCCACCTCAGCTGAAGAAGCGCGTGAACTTGGCATTCTTAAAAAGGTAGATCGCGTGTCTATGAATAAGGATCGTCAGATTGCAGATGCAAAACAGGCGGTACTTGATTTAGTCGAAGCCGGATACACGATGCCACAGCAGGCAACAAACATAAAAGTTCAGGGTCGCAGTGGGCAGGCATTATTCCTTGCGGGATTACAAGGCATGTTGATGGGGCGCTACATCAGCGAGCACGATGCGAAAGTAGCCAGATGGATTGCCAACATTATGTGCGGAGGCGATTTAACATCTCCACAAGAAGTAAGTGAGCAATACTTATTAAATCTTGAGCGCGAAGCATTTTTGTCGCTCACAGGTGAGAAGAAAACGTTGGAAAGAATTCAGGCGATATTGACGGGGGGTAAGCCTCTTAGAAATTGACAGTTGACAAAATACAATTGACAATGGCTGCAGGAACCTTTCGAGATTTAACTGTTTATAGAAAAGCATTTTCATTGGCTATGGAGATTTTTAAAATTTCAAAGAAATTTCCTGCTGAGGAAAAATATTCATTAACGGATCAAATACGAAGATCATCAAGATCAGTTTGTTCAACCATTGGAGAAGCTTATCGGAAGAGAAAATACAAAGCACACTTTGTTAGCAAATCATCAGATGCTGACATGGAAAATACAGAAACACGTGTTTGGTTAGATTTCGCTTTGGCATGTGATTATATCTCGAAAGATGTTTGGAATGATTTTGAAGAGAAGGCTGAGGAAATTGGAAAATTGTTAAATCATATGATAGAGAATCCAGAAAAATATTTTAGAAAAACGTAAATCAATACTTAACTAATCTTTGTCAATTGCCCTTTGTCAATTGTCAATGCAGATAGATCAATTTTTATATGAACGACTAAATACTAAGATACTATGGACGCATACATTGTAGCAGGTTTCAGAACAGGAGTGGGGAAAGCAAAAAAGGGTGGGTTTCGTTTTACACGACCCGATGATTTAGCCGCTGATGTGATTAAACATTTGGTGAAGTCTATTCCCGGACTCGAAAACAACATGGTGGATGACCTTATTGTTGGCAATGCTGTGCCCGAAGCTGAGCAGGGCATGCAAATGGGTCGCATGATTTCATTGCTTGCTTTAGGTCTGGATGTTCCGGGCATGGTTGTAAATCGTTATTGCGGATCGGGTGTGGAAACAATCGCCATCGCGAGCCACCGCATTCAAGCTGGCCAAGCTGATATAATAATTGCAGGTGGCACCGAGTCCATGTCGCTTGTGCCTACGATGGGAATTAAGACTGCGCTGAATTACGAGATCGCAAAAAATCACCCAACGTATTATACAAGCATGGGCTTAACGGCTGAAGAGGTGAGTAAGCAGTTTAAAATTACGCGTGAAGAGCAAGATCAATTTTCTTATGAATCGCACATGAAAGCAGCTGCTGCCTGGAAGGCCGGCAAGTTTAAAGACGAAGTTGTTCCTATCACCGTAAAAGAAGTTTACGTAGATGAGAACATGAAAAAGAAAACCCGGGAGTTTGTTGTGGCTACTGATGAGGGCATTCGCACAGATACAACTGTTGAGGGTCTTGCAAAACTAAGGCCTGTGTTTGCCGCAGGCGGATCCGTTACTGCCGGTAACTCTTCACAAACTTCAGATGGTGCTGCATTTGTAGCTGTGATGAGTGAAAAGATGATGAAGCAATTAAACTTAAAGCCCATTGCACGCATGGTGAGTTATGCAACCGCAGGCGTTGATCCGCGCATTATGGGAATTGGTCCGGTGGCAGCGATTCCAAAAGCGCTAAAAATTGCCGGATTAAAATTGGATGACATTGATTTAATAGAATTGAACGAAGCTTTTGCTGCACAATCATTGGCTGTTGTAAAAGAATTGGGTATTGACAGAACAAAATTGAATGTGAATGGTGGGGCAATTGCAGTAGGTCATCCGCTGGGTTCCTCCGGAGCTCGCTTATCCGTGCAATTGTTTAACGAATTAAAAAGACAAAATAAAAAGTATGGAATGGTAACCGCGTGTGTAGGTGGTGGACAGGGTGTAGCGGGGATTTATGAATTACTCAATTGACAATTGACAATGATCAATTGACAACGGTTTTGTCAATTGCTTTTTGGATACTGGCAATTTTTGAAAAATCTAAGCAAGAAGTTAAAAATAATAAAAAATGGCAACAGCAGTAGAAACAAAAAAAGCAATCAAAGGCGGAGAATTTTTGATTCGCGAAACAGAAGCGCAGGAAATTTTTATTCCTGAAGATTTCAATGAAGAGCAAAAGATGATTGCTCAAACGTGTAAAGATTTTTTAAAGCAGGAGATTCATCCTATTCTGGATCAGATTGATTCGATGAAGGACTTAACCTTGATGCCTAAACTCATGGACAAGGCCGGTGAATTAGGTTTGCTTGGAACTTCCGTGCCGCAAGAGTTAGGCGGTTTTGGTATGGACTTTAACACTTCGATGCTTGTTGCCGAAGTACTGGGCGCGGGTCATTCTTTTGCTGTTGCAATCTCTGCTCATACAGGAATTGGCACGCTTCCCATCTTGTATTACGGAAATGATGCCCAGAAGAAAAAGTACATCCCAAAATTAGCTACTGGTGAATGGAAAGCCGCTTACTGTTTGACAGAACCTGATTCCGGTTCGGATGCAAACTCAGGAAAAACAAAAGCCAAATTAACAGCTGATGGAAAACACTATGTGATCAACGGACAAAAGATGTGGATCACCAACGGTGGTTTTGCTGATGTGTATGTCGTGTTTGCTAAAATAGATGATGATAAAAACCTTAGCGCTTTTATTGTTGAGAAAAGTTTTGGAGGCATCACCATGAATGAAGAAGAAAAGAAGATGGGTATCAAAGGATCTTCTACCCGTCAAATCTTTTTCAATGATTGCAAGGTACCAGTTGAGAATATGCTGAGCGAACGTGAAAACGGTTTTAAGATTGCTGTAAACATTCTTAACATCGGTCGTATCAAGCTTGGTGTTGCTGCTGTGGGTGGAAGCAAAATGACAATTTCGAAAGCCATAAAATATGCAACTGAGCGCAAACAATTTGGAGTTGCTATTGCTTCCTTCGGTGCGATACAACATAAAATTGCAGAAACCATTACTAAAATTTTCGCCTCAGAATCGGCCCACTATCGCGCAAGCCAAAATATTGACGATGCGTATAACGCTTTTATCGCGGGCGGCATGGATTCTGCGAAAGCAAGATTAAAAGCATTGGAAGAATTTGCCATTGAATGCGCCATCTTAAAAGTTCATGGTTCTGAGGTGTTAGACTTTAGTGTAGATGAAGGCGTACAGATTTATGGCGGTATGGGTTTCTCGGCAGAAGGTCCGATGGATCGTGCTTATCGCGATGCGCGGATTAATAGAATCTTTGAAGGCACCAACGAGATTAATCGCTTACTTACCATCGACATGTTGTTAAAGCGTGCGATGAAAGGTCATCTCGATTTAATAAATCCAGCCATGGCTGTTCAAAAAGAATTGATGTCCATTCCTGATTTTGGTGCAACCGATGATACAACATTGTTTGCAAAAGAAAAGAAAGCGTTGCGCAATTTGAAAAAAGCAGGCTTAATGGTTTCGGGTGCAGCCATTCAAAAGTTTATGGCTAAGCTTTCGGACGAACAAGAAATACTTATGAACCTAGCAGACATGTTGATTGAAGGCTATGTGGCAGAATCCGTTATTCTTCGGGTTGAAAAGTTAATTGGTATTCGTGGTGAGAAAGCCTGTGCAATTGAAAAAGAGATGGCCATCATCTACTTGCATGAAGCGATTGAGAAAGCTGCTTCAGCAGGACGAAGCGCGATTACTTCTTTTGCGGAAGGCGATGAACAACGCCTGATGCTAATGGGACTGAAGCGATTCACAAAAATTGATCCTTACAACTTAAAAGAAGCTCGCAGAAGAGTTGCCAAGCATGCTATTGATAAAGGGGAGTATCCATTCTGAGTCCTGAGTAAATTGTATCAAGTATTAGAAGCCCGGAAGAGATTTCGGGCTTTTTGTTTCCGAAAGCGCCCACAAGGTCATAAACGAGAACACAGGTGCGGTAAATTCATTTTCATTGAATTGAAAATGCCGCCAATTTTTAGTTGCCAATTGTACATGGTGAGTCGAATAAATTCTCTATTCTGCTAAGTTGAAAGGGTTCGTGAGACACGAACCTAGGCTTTGGTTTCGTCTTACTGTTAATTATTAAAGAGTTTAAGTCAATCGCAGAATTTATTAGAAGCATTAGTCAGTCTCTCGTCCTCATACTTAAGGGTTGACTTAATAAAGTCACAAGCTTTTATCTTTTGATTAAGGTTATAAAGTGATTTTGTTTTTAAGATTAACGCTTCAACATTTAAAGGATCGTATTCGAGAACAATGTCAATGTATTTTAGGGCTTTTTCGTAGTCAGATTTATCTAAAGATTTTTTGGCTTCCTCAAGGTACTCGGAAGGGCCCTTTTTTAGTATTGGTCCATTATAAATGTTGTACCAAATTGTTATTGCTTCATTTCTTTTAATTCCATCGACCTGGCCTGCCCTCCATTTTCCGCTCATCGACTTCACAAGGTAGTAGAATGCACTGTCCCAAGTTCCTCCAGCCTTTTCAATTATTACTAAACTGTCCACCGCTCCGTCACTTCTTACTTTAAATGAAATCGAACCCATCCCATTTGCCTCTTGTCCAAGCCTAAGAAAATCTTTTCTATAGCTTGCTAAATAGGTATTTATCAGTCTATTGTCTCCGCCATATTGAGCTCTTTCCTTTTGTTTAAATTTATCCCAAGTACCCTGAATTGAAATATGAAAGATTGATTTTTCTTGTCCTTGTGTTGATTTAGATGTTGCTAAAACAGTACAGATGATTAAAGTTAAAATTGAAATGGTTTTCATTATTTATTTTGATTGATAGTCATTTTAATTTTGTTAAACCGCCTTACTTACAACGCCTGGCTATTTGCAGTGGCGGGAATAGGAGCGCTAAAAAATGACCGAAGGGAATGTTAAAGCCGACCTGCTGTAAAATTGTCCCCCGTGACCGAACTACATTGTGAAACATAAACTTTAATTTAACACCAAACCCCGCAATTGCAAATAGCTGCTGTTATGCACAGTGCCACGCACACCTCAATCTATTTTTATCAACTTTCCTTCGTCAAGCATTATGTCAAGATTTGCAGAACGTGTTAATATAAAATATGTAACTCGTCCCTTAGTTTTTGTCAGTTCGTAGGATGGAACTCCGAGTCCTAATTTTATTTTCTCAATTACCGGATTGTCCAATGTCACCGTGTCCGAAGATAGAACATAGTAACAGTCTCCAGTCCACTCGATAGTCCCTTTTGTCTCTTTTCCTTTTTTGTCTGTCCTCGTGAATTGATTTTTGTCGATACTTAGGATGTAGTTTGATTCAGGAAGCCTCTTGAATTTGACTTTATATTTTCCGTCCTCAAGTCTTTTGCAGTCGTCTGTGTCGGTAAAAGAAGTTAAAATAATTGTAACCACAGCCAACAGTGTCGCTAGGGTCAAATTCGTTTGCATATAAACTTTTTGTCTCAAGTTTTCTTAGTCAAATTTGTCCGCGTGGCATTGTGCATAACAATCGAATATAGGAAACTAATTTCCTATATATCCTTATTGTTACTTTGCATCAAAACATTCGCCCTAAACCACTTCGCGTCCAGCGTAATTGATTCTGTTCGACATTTACAATGTCTAAACTAACTTCGCTCCAACGCTGTTCGACATTTGCAATGTCGAACCCAAATAAAAAGGATTTGCAATCCTAAACCAACTTTGCGTCCAGCGTAATGTTCGTGTTCAACAATTTTGAAATAGGGCAGTTGGCTTTGGCATCAGCTGCGCATTCCTGAAATTTATCGGCAGTGATGCCGGGTACTTTTGCGGTTAAATCCAGATGCGAGTTGGTGATGACTCCGTCCTCAAAGTTGATGGTGCATTTCACAGTCAGGTCATCGGCTGTAAAGCCGGCTTCGTTCAACACAAAACTTAACTTCATGGCAAAGCATCCGCTGTGGGCAGCAGCAATCAACTCTTCGGGGTTGGTGCCCACGCCTTCGGCAAAGCGCGAGTTAAATGAATATTGTGTGTTGGTCAATACGGTGCTGGCCGTAGATACAAGTCCTTTTCCTTCTTTACCGGTTCCTTTCCAATTTGCAGTGGCTGATCGTTTCATACGTTTCTATTTTAGTTTTCACGATCAAGGTACGGCTGATTTTCTTTTTTTGGAAATCTAGTTCGTGACAATAGGCTCAGAATGTATAGTCTATTCCATTTTCAGTACATCAGCCGGATTAGCGGTTGCTGTTTTATGCGTTTGTGATGCAATGGTAGCAAATCCTAGTCCCAACAAAATGGTTGCGCTTAACAATATATCCCACGGGGTAAGGCTCACACTGTAGTATTGTATTTTGGGAAACAGCAAATAGAAAATGGTTGTAGTGATGGGCACCGCGAACAGAATTGCCCATAGCATCAGTTTTAAATAATCTTTGGAAAGCAAAAGCGCCAGGCTATATACCGTAGCACCCATTACTTTACGAATGCTTACTTCTTTCGCTTTAGTCTCGGAAGTATAGACAACCATGCCCAGCATTCCCAGCAAGGAGATGGTAATTGCCAACAATCCGAGGAAGCCAACGATCTTAATCATCACGACATAACTGCTGTAGCCATCGTTCAATTCCTCCTCAAAGAAATCGGCCTCCAGCTTTTGCTCGGGGTTTAACGTTTTCCAATGATTTTCAAATTCGGTAAACATGGTATAAGCATCGTTCGAATGAACTTTTAAATGCGCATGAGCAAAGTGTTCGGGGTTCATTCTGAAAAAGAATTTGTCAATTGGATATCGCAACGAAGCATAGTGAAAATTCTTTACTACGCCCACTATTTCAAGTTCGTTTCCTTCCACCCGGTAGGTGCGGCCAATGGCTTCAACCGGAGTTTCAATTTTATAGTGTTTAAGAAATTCTTCATTAACAATAATAAATCGCTCACGCTGCCAGGTTTCTTCCGGAAAATTTTTGCCTGCCAGCAACATAAGGTTGAACATGGAAAGATAATTTCGATCAACAAAGAGCTGATTTACTTCGGCAGAATCTTTATCCGCATTCTTCACCCAGGTGTTTGAATAACTTAGTCCCATTAATTCGGATGACATGGCAACAGACTGCACCGAAGCTAACGTTGAAAATTCAGTCTTCACCAACTCAGCATTAACACCTTGCAATTTTACATCGACAATGTTCTCCTTATCAAAACCAAAATTGAAATTGATTGAATATTGATACTGGCGACTACACACCACAAGGCATAGTATAAAGCCAAAGGATAGCGCAAACTGAAAAATGGTTAATACTTTGCGTACACGCATGCCTGAAGAGGCTGCATGTGCTTTATTTTTTAAGGCCTGAATAGGATTAAGTCCACCAAAGTATAGTGCCGGGAAAATTCCGGCTACCAGTCCGGTACCCAGGGCAAAAAGTATAAAATATAAAAGCATGCGTGGGGTAAGACTGAGATCAAGTGAAGAGGATGCCACGAGTGAATTTAAAAACTCAGGCCGGATGAGAAAGAAAATCAGTATTGCCCCGGCCAGTGAAATAAGAGTGATCACCACGGTTTCGGTAATGAACTGAAAGAAGATTTGATTTTTTTGTCCGCCCATCGTTTTTCGCAGACCTATTTCTTTTGCACGCTTAAGTGCACGAGCAATTGAAATGTTTGTGTAGTTAAAGCATGCTGGTAACAAAATGAGTAAAGCTATTACACCAAATACAATCATACCTGAAGCTTCCCACTTAGGGCCAATGGCCATTCGATAATCTGGCCCCATGGCAATTTCCCTAATGTGCTTTGTGGCAAAGGTCACTTTTACGGGAAGCGTAGCATAAGATTTTGCTGCTATCTCGTTAAGATACTCTTCCACTTTCTTTTGGCTTCCGTTTTCGGCAAGTAGCACATACAAATACTCCAAAACATAATTTGTCCATTGATCACTAAGCGATGCCTGAACCGGGGGAAGCGTAGCAAACGACACCAATGCATCAAACTTCAGATGCGTGTTGATCGGGTGATCTTTCATTACAGCGGCAACCTCCAATAAGTCACCATGTTCCAACTCCAGGGTTTTGCCAAGCACTTCCGTAGAATTAAAGAATTTCATTGCTGCCGATTCTGTCAGGATTACGCTGTTCGGTTTGGTAAGTGCCAGCGCTGCATTTCCTTGTGTAATTTCATAGGTAAATACGTTTAAAAAATCAGGTTCTACATAATAACCCTGCAACGAAAGTGTTCCTTGTGCATGTTTAATTTCTTCGCGAAAGCTCGCATTGATGCGTACCACTTCTTTAACATCCGGATGTTGCTGCAATTGTTCGGCTAATACATGCGGTGCCGTGGCCCAGATGGATTCTTCTATACCTTCGGTGCGTTCACTAACAATCGTATAGATATGATCTCCTTGTTTGTGAAAATCATCATACGTTCGGACAAAAGTGACTAATGAAATAAGAAGAAGACTAACCGTCATTCCCACTGCCAAACCAAACGCGTTGAGGATGGAAAAATATTTATACTGATATAGATTGCGAGCGGCTACTTTCAGGTAATTACGCAGCATGTCAAACGAAAAACCGGACGTTGAATACTGCCCGTGTTGAGCATCTCGTTTCCGCTTCTTTATTGCGTAAGAAGACATCAACACAAAAATTTGTTTCCAATACAACACGTGCGCGCGAAACAATGATTTTGACTGAGCATGCCGATAAAACCATTCGTCCAGATCACCGAGTAAATCTTCCACTTTTGCCTGGCCACAATACCATTCAAAAATTTTGCGGGCTGATTTTGGAGGCTGATTACTCATCTTACAGAAAGATTAACCTTTGAAAGATTCCATAATTCATCGCGTAAACTTTTGCTTTCTGCAACGGACTTCTTTCCCGCTGAGGTAATTTCATAATAACGTTTACTCCTTCCGCCACGCTCTTGTGTAGCTCCGCCCATCCAGGATTTTAAAAATCCTTTTTCTTCCAGTCGGGTAATGGTTGAGTGTAACGCCCCGATGCTGATGGATCGGTTGCAGCGCTTTTCAATATCCTGTTGAATGGATACTCCATAAGCTTCCTCGCACAATGTGGCGATGGTAAGCAGAACCAGTTCTTCAAATTCACCCAAATAAGCTCCCATGATAACCTGTTTGATTCAAACTAACGGAAAGGTTTTGGATTTGTTTCTGTTTTTAAGAAGAAATGAATATTTGATTTTCGTTGTTCAAGTCTTGCAAGTAATGCGAAATGTTTACACATTTGTTTAACAATTGTGTCAAATTCTCAATTATGGCTGAATTAGCAACCGAAGAGAAAATTTTGGAGGCTGCCACGAAGGTTTTCACCAGGCGTGGCTTTGCGGCCACCCGTACCCAGGACATTGCGAAAGAGGCCGGCATCAACCGAACGTTGCTCCATTACTACTATCGCGATAAACAAACCATCTTCAATCTCATTTTCGAAACGCGCTTTAAAGAATTCTTTAAAGGGTTGTTTTTGATTTTCGAAGCCGACAATATTTCACTGTTCGACAAGATCAGGCGCATGGTGGATCATGAAATCTCCATGCTAACAAAACATCCTGACCTTGCACGGTTCATTATTACTGAAATCGCCCACAATCCGGAGTTGCTGATTGAGTATGGAAAAAAATTAGGCATGAACCCCCGTGTACTCAAGCAATCATTCGAGGATCTGGTTGCTCATGAAATCAAGGAGAATATCATTAAACCGATAGAAGGTCGGCAATTACTCATGAACATTATGTCGTTGTGCATCTACCCGTTAGTTGCAAAACCCATCATTCTCACCATGATGAATGTGGACGAGGCAACCTTTGGCAACATGATGGAGCAGCGTAAAACGGAAGTGAGCGAATTTATTATCAACGCAATTAAAAAATAACAATGCGCATCATGCATTTAAAATTCAAAATTCTTTTACTCTTCATGATGGCCACGCTATTCTCGATGGCACAAAGCATTAGTCTTGAAGAGTGTTACGAAAAAGCAAGGGCCAACTATCCGCTAATTAAACAAAAGGAGTTGGTTTCGAAGAGTATGGAATACTCTATAGCGAATGTTCAAACAGGATACCTTCCTCAGTTAAGTGTTAACGGACAGGCAACCTATCAATCCGATGTTACTCGAATTCCTGGAGGAGCATCATTCGTTGAACCGCTCTCGAAAGATCAGTACAAAATTTATGTAGAATTAAATCAATCAATTTATGATGGTGGGGTAACGAAGAAAAACAGTGCCATGCAGCAGACCGTAGCTCAAGTGGAAGATCAGAAAATTGAAATTGAACTCTACAAAATAAAAGATCGAATCAACCAGATCTATTTTGGTGCGCTACTAATCAATGAGCAACAGATTCAAAATGAATTGATAAGAAAAGATTTGGATGCAAGCTTATTGCGAATGGAATCTGCTGTTCGCAACGGTACTGCCTTCAGAACAAATGTTGATATTCTTCAGGCTGAAGTTTTAAAAACACAACAACGAGCCGTTGAATTAAATGCTGCACGTAAATCGTATCTTGAAATGTTGGGCATGTTTATTCATGAAACCCTTTCTGAAAGTACAGTCTTGCAAAAACCAACGCCTCCGGTTACACAAGCTGAACCAACCATTACCCGACCAGAAATTTCATTATATACTTATCAAGGTAAGTTACTCTCTGCCCAGCAGCAGCTTTCAAACACCCGAGTAACTCCTCGGGTTAGTCTTTTTGCCCAGGGAGGTTATGGCCGGCCAGGGTTGAATATGTTGCTAAACGAATTTGATACATACTACCTTGGTGGTATTCGATTGAGTTGGAACTTGGGTGGATATTATAATTCGGGTCGCGATCGGCAGCTATTGGATTTAAATCTTCAATCGCTTAATCAGCAGCGCGAAACATTTGTGTTTAACACCAATCTTTCGCTGCGTCAGCAAAACAATGAAATAACCAAGCTTAACGATTTACTTCAAATCGATGAAAAGCTTATTGACTTGCGAACCAAAATAAAAAACACGGCAAAGTCGCAACTCGACAATGGTGTGATTACCGCCAATGACTATTTGCGTGAACTAAATGCTGAGGATCAGGCAAGACAAAATCTGCTTGTTCATCAGATTCAATTACTCATGACTCAATATTCTCAATTAGCTACTTCCGGAAACTGAAAAATTTATCTTATGCAAACCAACCATTATCTTCTTGCATTCCTTTCTGCTTTAACATTTTCATGTACACAAAGTGATTCTGAATTTGATGCCACCGGAAATTTCGAGGCTGATGAAGTTATTATCTCCGCAGAGGCTTCCGGTAAAATCATTCGCCTGGATATAGAAGAAGGAAGTGAGCTGAAATCTCAATCCGTAATCGGATTAATTGATACCATTCAACTTTATCTTAAAAAGAAGCAGTTAGACTATAGCATCCGTGCTGTCACTGCTAAGCAGCCAAACTCTACTATCCAACTTGCCGCCATACAAGAGCAAATTGAAACTGCCGAGCGTGAGAAAAAAAGGGTGGAAAATTTATTAAAGGATGATGCTGCCACTCAAAAGCAATTAGACGATTTGAATGCGCAACTTGATTTGTTGCAACGTCAACACGCAGCTACACAATCCACACTAAACATAACAAGGCAATCGCTGCAAAGCGAAACCCTTCCCCTTCAGGCGCAATTGGAGCAAATTCAGGATCAGATTAAAAAGTCGCAGATTATTAATCCAATAAATGGAACGGTGCTTACACTCTTTGCAAAACAAAATGAAGTAGTAAATCCTGGAAAGGCGTTGTATAAAATTGCCGACCTCTCAACCATTATTCTTCGTGCTTACATCTCCGGAAATCAGTTATCTCAAATTAAACTTGGCCAATCTGTTACAGTACTTGTAGATGCTACCGATGGCAAGTACAAAAAATACACAGGAACAATCACTTGGGTTTCTGACAAAGCAGAATTCACACCCAAAACGATTCAAACAAAAGAAGAAAGAGCCAATCTGGTATATGCCATTAAAATTGATGTGAAGAACGATGGCTATTTAAAATTGGGGATGTACGGAGAGGTAAAGTTTTAATTGAGCTATTTGATACCATGAAGGCGGTAACCGCAAAGAATATTGAAAAGACATTTGAAGTTGAGAAGTCAACCGTTACTGCTTTGCGCGATATTTCTTTTGAGGTTGATTCTGGTGAATTATTTGGATTGATTGGTCCGGATGGTTCCGGAAAAACTACACTCTTCCGAATTCTTACTACCCTCATGGTTGCGGAGAAAGGCTCGGCCTTGGTAGATGGATTTGATGTGGTGAACGATTTCAAGCAAATCAGAAAACGAGTTGGCTATATGCCGGGGCGATTTTCTCTTTATCAGGATTTAACGGTAGAAGAAAACCTTTCTTTCTTTGCAACTCTGTTTAATACTTCCATTGAAGAGAATTATGACCTGATCAAAGACATTTATGTTCAGATAGAAAAATTTAAAACCCGCAAAGCAGGTGCGCTCTCCGGGGGAATGAAGCAAAAATTAGCGTTGAGTTGCGCGCTTATTCACAGGCCCTCCGTTCTATTTTTGGATGAACCCACCACGGGGGTAGATGCTGTTTCGCGAAAAGAATTCTGGGATCTGCTCCGAAATCTTCAGGCGCAAAAAATAACCATTCTTGTATCTACTCCCTATATGGACGAAGCCAGTTTGTGCGATCGCGTAGCACTCATTCAAGATGGAAAGATTTTAGACATCGACTCGCCCAAAGGCATTATCAAAAAATTCAATCACATATTATGGTCGGCACAAGCTCAGGATATGTTTAAACTATTAACCGATTTAAAGTCGCAACCTGAAGTACACTCGTGCTATCCATTTGGTCAGGAGCATCACGTTACGTTTAAAGATGTAAGAGAATCGGTTAACGATGTGGAAGCCCGGCTATATAAACTAGGTCACACATCAGTAAAGTTTAAAAAGATTGATGCAGGAATAGAAGATTGTTTTATGGACTTGATGAATAGGTAGTCTTATGAAAGTTATCTCCGTCCAGAATTTAACAAAACGCTTTGGCGACTTTACTGCGGTAGATCAGATTTCTTTTGATGTTGAACAAGGTGAAATTTTTGGATTTCTGGGAGCAAATGGAGCGGGTAAAACAACTGCCATGCGGATGTTGTGTGGGCTTTCGTTGCCTACAAGTGGTGTTGCAAAAGTTGCAGGGTTTGATCTTTATACAGATGCCGAGAAAATAAAAAAGAACATTGGCTACATGAGCCAAAAGTTTTCTTTGTATGAAGATTTGACCATTCGCGAGAACATCCGTTTTTATGGAGGCATTTATGGCTTAACCAATGCAGAGCTAAAAGAAAAAACTGCCCAGCTCTCTCATACCTTAAAGATTGATGATAAACTTAACACTCTTGTAAAGGCATTGCCTTTGGGCTGGCGACAAAAAATTTCATTCTCAGTGGCGATGATTCACGAGCCCAAAATTGTTTTCCTGGATGAACCAACGGGCGGTGTTGATCCAATCACTCGCAGGGAATTTTGGACAATGATTTTCGAGGCAGCCAATACCGGTACCACTGTTTTTGTAACAACTCACTACATGGACGAAGCTGAGTATTGTGGTCGCGTGTCGATAATGGTGGATGGAAAAATAGATGCACTCGGTGCTCCGCTAGAATTAAAAGAAAAGTTTTCGGCTAAGGATATGGGCGAGGTGTTTTTAAAATTAGCACGAGGCGCAAAAAGAGGGGATGATTAAATGAAGCAGTTTCTGTTTTTTATTAAAAAAGAGTTTCTGCACGTGTGGCGTGACAAGCGCACTATGTTTATTCTTTTTGGAATGCCCATCATGCAAATTCTGATTTTTGGATTTGCGCTTACCAATGAGGTTAAAAACACACGCATTGCAATTCTTGATAAATCAAAAGATGAAACAACTGCGGCTATTATAAATCAGTTGGAGGCAAGCCGATATTTTGACATTCAGGAAAATATTCAAGTCAATGCTGAATTAGTGCCTGCTTTTCAAGCGGGCAATATCAAATTAGCGATTGTCTTTCACGAAAATTTTCAGGAGCAATTGCTTCATACCAATTCAGCAGCCGTGCAATTAATTGGTGATGCAACCGATCCTAACACGGCCAACACGCTGATAAATTACGCTTCAGCAATCATCATCGATTATCAAAGTAATCTCCGTAATCAGCTCAAGTTTCCATACACCATCAACACGGAAACACGCATGCTCTATAATCCTCAGCTTAAAGGTTCTTACAACTTTGTGCCGGGTGTAATGGCTATGGTGCTCATGCTTGTGTGTGCGATGATGACTTCAATTTCAATTGTGCGCGAAAAAGAAATGGGTACCATGGAAATTATTTTGGTTTCGCCTATCGTGCCCATTCGTGTGGTGATTGCCAAAATGGTTCCCTACTTTATTCTCTCAGCTGTAAACATTGGTAGCATTTTACTACTAAGTGTTTATGCATTAGATGTTCCTATCCGCGGAAGCTTAGTGTTATTAGTGTCAGAGTGTTTACTATTTACCGTTACGGTACTTGCCTTGGGTTTGCTGATTTCTTCCATTGCAAATTCGCAGCAAGTCGCCATGTTAATTTCTTTAATGGGTCTGTTTCTGCCCACCATTATGCTTAGCGGTTTTATGTTCCCCATCGAAAACATGCCAGTCGGACTACGAATTTTTTCCAACATCGTGCCGGCCAAATGGTTTTACATTATTGTTCGAAACATCATGATCAAGGGTATTGGGTTTGAACACGTGTGGAAGGAAACGCTGATCTTAATCGGCATGACTGTTTTTTTTATGATGGTTAGCATTAAGAAATTTAAAACCCGATTGGAATGAAAGCCTTATTCATTTTGTTGGAGAAAGAATTTCGTCAAATTTTCCGCAACCCGGCCATCTTGCGCATGATGTTTATGATGCCGGCTGTACAACTTTTGATTATGCCATTGGCGGCCGATTATGAAGTGAAGAATATTAAAATCTGCGTAGTGGATTACGATCATTCTTCCTACTCACAAAAACTTGTTAACAAAATAACGGCAACCGACTATTTTACCTTAGTTGATTATACCGATTCATACGATAAAGCATTGACGTATGTAGAGCACGATGAAGCAGATCTGGTGTTGCAAATTCCTAGTTCTTTTGAAAAGGATTTAATCCGCGAAGACGAAGCGCCTTTGTTTCTTGCGATCAATGCCATCAATGGAGTAAAGGCAAACCTGGGAGGCGCCTATCTGCGAAGTATTATTGGTGATTTCAATCGGGAGGTACGGCTTGAGTGGTTACAACTACCGCGACAAAACCCACAGCCCACCATTGAAATTGCTTCCATCAATTGGTTTAACCCATTAATGAATTACAGATTCTTTATGGTGCCTGGTATTTTGGTAATCCTGGTGACGATGGTAGGCGCTTTTCTTTCAGCCTTAAACATTGTAAAAGAAAAAGAAATCGGCACCATTGAACAAATCAACGTAACCCCCATTCGTAAATATCAATTTATTTTAGGCAAGCTGATTCCTTTTTGGGTATTGGGTTTTGTCATTCTCACGATAGGTTTATTGATTTCATGGATAGCGTATGGAATTATTCCTGTGGGGAGCTTTGTAACGATTTATGTTTTTGCCGGTGTTTACCTACTTTCCGTATTAGGGCTGGGTTTGTTGGTATCAACATTTGCTAACACACAACAACAGGCCATGTTGCTTTCATTTTTTTTGATGATGATTTTTATTTTGCTGGGCGGGCTATATACTTCGATTGATAGCATGCCTATGTGGGCTCAAACCTTTACCAAATTCAATCCGGTAACTTACTTTATTGAAGTAATGCGCATGGTGGTTTTGAAAGGAAGCAGCTTATATGACATCCGGTTTCATTTACTTAAGGTGCTAATCTTTGGTATTGTGTTTAACAGTCTTGCGATTTGGAATTACCGGAAGCGGAGTTGAGAATTTGTTTTTGATTTTTGAAAGAATCGGATTATCTCATCTGAGCCCTGTATTAATCAAGGCGATCTTCCTACTAGCCAAAACGATTTGACATTTTCGCTTAGTTACCGGTTTCTGATTCCTATCAAAACTTAGGGGCGGTTTCAACTTCAGTAAAGTCTCCGCGAAGCATTCTGTATCGCTTGCGAGCTTCTGCAGCATACACACTGCCTGGATATTTGTTTAAAAACTCGCGATAGATTTCCATCGCCTTGTCTTTGTTTTTTACATGCAGCTCATAAATTTCCCCTTCTAAAAAGTAAGCATCATCCGCAAGAATATCATCGCCAAATTCAGTTAAGATTTTTTCAAGAAGCACAATTGACTGATCAAACTCTCCACGCTTCAGGCGAAGGTTTGCTTCCAGCCAGTATATATCGTCTTGTATTGCAGTTAATGTTATCTCCTTTTTTACATCAACCCAAACAGAATCCTGTAACGAGCCATAGTTCCCCGTTTCCTTTTGCCTTGCCATATCTTTTCTCAAATCCTCTTCGTTCCAATACTTTCTCTCAAGTGCTTCTTCGCGACTCATCTTTACTTTGTTAGTGACTTGAAAGTTTTTCAAACGCTGAAGAGCTGGTTCGGTTTTATTTTGAGCAAGTAACAATTCAATAGCAGCATACTCCCTCAGTGCAGCCCCCGCGGTATCATACGCGGTGTTCTCTTTTATTCGCATGCTTAATTCCATGGCATCGTTTGCTATCTCACGCGAAGTAGCTTGTTTAAGAATATCGAGGTGTTCCTGCGCCAATAAAAAATCACCCTTGAAGTATGACAACTTCGCGTTGCGCAATTTGGCTTCATATCCAATTGGTGTTTCGCGCTGTGTTTTTTCAACCTGCGAATAGAGGAGCGTTGCCTCCCAGGGTTCTTCCTTTAAGAGGTAGATATCGCCCAACTCAATTTTTGACTTAGCCTTAAGTGTTGGCGTTACTTTATTGTTATCAATCAAACTGTTTAGTTCACTAACGGCAGAGTCTTTCTGATCGAGATAATATGCATAAAGCAATGCCTGACTAAGTGTTGCCTCATACGTATTGGGATGATCGGGATAAGCATTTTTGAAATTCTGATACTCATAAATCAAATAGTTAACAGAATCCTTATTTACAGGAAATGAATTTTTCACTTTTGCCTCGCGTGTTTGTATTAATCCAAGCCGGGCTGGCAACTCATTTACAGAATTTGCATACTCCTTTATTACAAACGAAAAGCTTCTATCAGCATTTGCAAAATCTTTATTGTTAAGTGCAATCTGCGCAATCTCTAATGTTTTAGATTGATCTTTCTTAAATCGCTTATCATACGCGCGCGATTGAACAAATGCTCCATAAAAGTTTTTTTGCTGCAGGTTTACCCAAATCAGAAGATCAACATATACTTCAGAGTTTTGATTTTTTTGAACTCGGTCGTACAACAATTTTTCAAGACTCTCTAGTTCCTCAGGCTTGGTAAGTAAAATTTGCATGAGGTTTTTAACGTACGAAATATTAGCCGGAGTCTGTGTAACATAGTTTAGATACTCCTCAACCATCTGATCCCGCTTGCCCGACAGGCGGTAAAGGTTTGCTAGCTCAAGCGTATAAAGTGTGGAGTTACCAGATGCTGCGCGTGCTTGTTGCAGAGCCTCGATGGAGTAATTTGTGAGGTTGCGCGAGGCAAGGTAATCTGATGTTGTTTTGAGTTTATAAGCATCGTCCGACTGAGATTTTATTAAAGTTTTGAAGTACTTATCCGCCTTAACGATATCTCCTGAGCGCACATAGATAACGCCCAGGTCGAGTCTGTAGGTAATTTTGCCATCGCGCTTGATAAGGCGTTCCACGTAATCCTCAGCTTTATTAAAATTTCCAACATCAAGCAATAGGTTAAGATAGCTGGTATGGATAAGCGGAATGTTTTCATTTTTTTTTGCGAGTTGTTCATAAAGCGAAAGCGCTTTTTCTTTTTGACCTTTTAAATTGTATTCGTTCGCAATTTGAATTTCTTGCACGTCTTGTCCAAATGCAGGTTGCATAATCAATCCACATAAGAACAGAGCCTGTATTCTTATTATTATATATATATATTTAATGTAATAGCTATTATTCCTGTGCATTTGTGGATAGATATCTAAGGCTTAAACGGAAGTTAACATTTTGTGGATAATGTGTTGTTTGAATTCTATTCTTTTTTGATCTAAACGAAGGTACTATCAATTTGTCTTCATTTTTTAGGATTTGTGGATTTAGGATTTAACTAATTAACAAGCGGTGGATAAGTGTTTTGGAACGGAGGGTTATGAACAACCAGATTGGGTGATATTGAATTGAAGGGGCGATTTTGGAACTCAACTAAGTTATCAACAGATGTAAACAAGTTATTCAGAACTTTATCACCAAAGGCCCGTATTCCCAATTGGCCCTTATTGGGAAGGAATATTTGTTTTCTTCTGATTTGTAGATTATTATTTTTTCGGGTTCGATTCTTTTAAGAAAGTTTCCGGCATCCCATTTCCCATTTCCATTTGCATCGATTATGATTCTAAGCTTATACGTGTCTGGTTTGAGAAATTTGATACTGAAGTCTTTTTGATTCTTCATTTCATGCACGAGGGCATCGTTTGAAGTTAGCAATTGAACAATAAAATTTTTTTCGTTTGTTTCTATTTTTCCGGTTACTAATCCAGTGTCTTCCTCTTTTAAAAAGGTAATCTCTTTGATGATTGATTTTGAGCTGTCTGACTGATATGAGATAATTGATCCTTTGCCAATTTTTAAGTACGGCTTTTCTTTCTTTATAGACTTGTCAATTTCTTCTTTTTCGGTTATTTCAATTTTAGTTTCGAGAGCAAGTGTATGATAAAGAGTATCTATTGATAGATCTTTATCAGTAAAATTGATGGTTGTTAATGAGTCAATTTTAATGTAAATACTGTCGATATTCACTATAGCAATTGGTTTATTGAATGAGATGGAGTGTTTGAATTTTTTGGTTTGGAGATTGTAATTGCTTGAAATCTCTTTTAAGTTAAATCCTTCTTTGGCAACTTTGGTTTCTGTTTTTTTTAGATAAAAAGTGGTATCAAGAGCTTGCTGTACACTGTCGCGGATAAAGAGATTTACCTTTACGGAATCATTAGTTTCAAAGGCATTATAGAAGATTAGCTCACTTAAGTTATCACCAAAAGTGGGAAGGGCTTTTGATTTGTCGTCTAATTTTATCCTTATTGAATCCGCGTTTTTATTTAGTCGAACTAAGCTTGTTTCACTTGTATGCCTGATGCTTGTAATCGATGGTAGTCTGGCATCAACCGCAATCAAACTTATTTCAAGCGAATCTTGGTTTTCGGTTAATGTAATTGGGGTTGAGAGGAACCCAAATTTTTCGGTTTTACTTTCAACTTTTAGATTTTTGTTTTTATCATCAAATGCGTAGGCATAGTAAACGCCACCTTTTAGATTTTGAATAGAGAAGAAGCCCTCCTTATTAATTTTAGTAAAGTAGGTTGGGGTATGATTGAATATGTTGAAGGTATCGCTTTGATAAAGGGCAACTGTAATTTTTTCTGGGGTCTTTTCTGAAAAGGTAAAAGAAACATGACCTTCGATACTTAATGAATCAATTGTTTCGCCAGTGCTGAAAGCTAGTCGAAGATTTTCTGCTGGATTTCCTTCTGTTATGTCTTGTACGCCTTCCCTGAAGTTTAAACTGTACGTTGTATTTTCTTCCCAGGCATTTTCAGGTTCAATGAATACTTTATTTTTCTTAACGGTATATGTGTTATTTTTTCCGGGAGAAGGTGTAATTAAGATTTCTTCTTTGGCATCCTTTAGTTTGAGTTCTTCATTGAATGTAAGTTCAATGATTTTGCCTTTAAAATTTTTTTGACCGTTGGCTGGATTTGATTCAATAAGTTCGGGTGGGGTTTCGTCTTTGGGTCCTCCCGTTGGCGTGGTTACACTGGCGCATCCGGTAAGAAGCGTTAGGAGAACAATTGATGCGGCTATGCTAAATCTCATGAACGTTTAGCAATGTATATTAGACTTGAATAATTGCCCGTTTTTCTTGCGAGATTGTTCGATTGAAAGCCTGAGAGCAGAGCTTTCGTCATAGAGGTCAACGATGCTGCGTTTGGATTTTTATAATTTTCGCTAAGCATGGAAACATAGTATGAATCGAGTTTCATCGGTTCCGTTTTGAGTAAATGAAGGCCATGCTTGAAAAGTAGTTGTTTCATGTTACTTTGTGAAAAGTGCCAGAGGTGACGGGGTACATCATAGCCGGCCCAAAAGTTTTTATATTTTTTAGCATCAGCAGATTCATGATTTGGTACAGCAATAAAAATGATGCCATCATTCTTTAAGTGATTGATCAGTTCGATAATTTTTTTGTTAAGATCGTGAACATGTTCTAGCACATGCCACAGGGTTATCACATCAAACTTATCTTTTGTTGACTTCAGATGTTCAAAGATTTCGGTCTTTGTAAGGTCGAGCGCTTTATCTCTTGCTGTTTCTGAAGGCTCGACCCCACTCCCTTTCCAGTTTTTTGTTTGCATGAAATGAAGAAACTCACCGGTTCCGCAGCCATAGTCAAGAATGCTACCGTTTTTTTTGAATTGAGAAATTAATTCATGTTTCCATTTTAGTGTGATGGAGCGAGCCTGAATATAAACTTTGTCCATTAAAGTCTTTCTTCCCCCCGAGTGCGAGATATACTTTTCAGATTTGTAAAACTCAGAAATAGAATCTTGGTCGGGTCGCGGACTCGTAACTACAAAACTACATGAACTGCATTGCTGAAGCTGAAAGTCTTTTTGGGAAACTGTATAATCTCGGATTGTTAAGAATGGGTGAAAGGAATTTGAATCACAAATGGGACAAACTGTAACGGATTCTAATGTCATTACTTTCCCAGGTAGACAGTTAGAATAGAAACATCGGCTGGTGATACTCCGCTAATGCGCGACATTTGTCCGATTGTTTCAGGACGAATTCGTTTTAGTTTTTCCCTCGCTTCGGATGATAAAGCCTTAACGCGATCGTAATCAAAATCTGATTTTATTTTATAAAGATCAAGGCTTTCAATTTTCTCAGCCATTTTTTGTTCGCGATCAATGTATGATTCATACTTTAAGTCTATCTCAACTTGTTGCAGAATTTCGTCTGAGTAATTCTCCAATTTAGATTTAAGAACCGCATCGATTTGTTTAAGATCCTTCATCCCGATTTGAGGCCTTCTTAGCAAAGTAACTGCTGGAGTTTTTTCGGTTAGCGTTGTGGTGTTAAGTTTTGTTAACTCATCATTTACCAGTGCGGGTGACACACGCATTTCTTTTAATTCTTTTGAAAGAGCTGAAATTTGTTTTTTCTTTTCAATTACACGGTCAAATCTTTCAGTGCTTGCAAGACCAAGTTTATGTCCAATCTCTGTTAACCTAATGTCAGCATTATCCTGCCGGAGCAAGATGCGATACTCAGCCCGCGAGGTAAACATTCTATAAGGTTCTTGGGTGCCTTTGTTCACCAGGTCGTCAATCAATACACCTATGTATGCTTCAGACCTCTTTAACAGAAAGGGATCTTTTTCATTTACTTTATTATGAGCATTGATTCCGGCCATCAAACCCTGGCAGGCGGCTTCTTCATAGCCAGTTGTTCCGTTGATTTGACCTGCAAAGTACAGATTATCAATTAGTTGAGTCTCTAAACTCGTTTTTAATTGAGTTGGAGGAAAGAAATCGTACTCAATGGCATAGCCTGGACGGAACATTTTAGCTTTCTCAAATCCTGGAATTTTTGTAATTGCTTGGTACTGAATATTTTCAGGAAGCGAGGTTGAGAAACCGTTAACATATATTTCTACGGTGTTCCATCCTTCTGGTTCCACAAAAATTTGATGACGTTCGCGTTCTGCAAACCGATTTATTTTATCCTCAATTGAGGGACAATATCTCGGTCCAAGCCCTTTGATCCTTCCTTGAAACATCGGTGACTGATCAAATCCTTTTTCAAGCTCTTTATGGACATCATTATTTGTATAAGTGATCCAACAGCTCAATTGTTTTTTTAGGGGTTCGGTATCAGAGTATGAAAACTTTCCAGGATTTTCATCTCCGGGCTGTTCTTCCATTACCGAGTAATTTAGAGATCGTCCGTCAATCCTTGGTGGCGTGCCGGTTTTCATTCTACCAGATTCGAAGCCTAATTCAATTAGCTGCTCTGTAATTCCTGTCGCTGATCTTTCGGCCGCTCTACCTCCACCAAAGTTCTTCTCCCCAATGTGAATCTTTCCATTCAGGAAGGTTCCATTGGTAAGTACAACAGATTTGGCTTTTATTTCTAGTCCAAGAGCAGTTCTTACCCCCACTACTCTTTTGTCTTTAACCAGGAGTCCACTCACCATCTCTTGCCAGAAATCTATGTTAGGAGTGCTCTCAAGTGCCAATCGCCATTCTTCCGCAAAACGCATTCTATCGTTTTGAGTTCTGGGGCTCCACATGGCTGGGCCCTTTGATAGATTTAACATTCGGTACTGAAGCATAGACTTGTCCGAGATTATACCTGAGTATCCACCAAGTGCGTCAATTTCTCTAACAATTTGCCCTTTTGCAACTCCCCCCATTGCTGGATTGCAGGACATCTGGGCAATGGTGTTCATATTCATAGTTACCAAAAGAACCTTGGAACCCATATTAGCAGCAGCAGCAGCCGCCTCGCATCCGGCATGACCGGCACCCACAACAATGACATCGTACTCTGGAAACATTAAATTTAATTATGTTCCACGTGAAACACTTTGGTACTTGCTCTCAGAATGTTCCACGTGAAACTATTTACGCAAAGATAGGCAAGCTTCTTCTTTTTTGCGCATGAGGGCTTTTTCAGCAGGCCTTTTGTCTTTAAAGCCCAAAAGATGTAAAACCCCATGAATCATTACTCTGTGAATCTCATTCTCAAACAAAACCTTGAATTTGTCTGCATTCTCTTTCACTCTTTCTACACTTATGTAGATGTCTGCTTCCAAAACACCCTCTTGAGTAGAATTGTTAAAGGTTATGATGTCCGTAAGAGTATTGTGATTTAAAAACTGCTGATTTAAGGAAAGGAGATACTTATCAGAGCAGAAGATGTAGTTGATTTCGGATAGCGAGGCTTTTTCCTTCTTGATTACTGCTTTTATCCAGGATACAGTCTTTCGGGGTTTGATTATAGAGTAGGTTATGTCCTCGGTGAAAAAATGGATGGCCATCAATTCATGTAGAAGCAGAGTTCCACAATTTTTCCCTGTTCAGAGAAATCAACCTCGTCAGCCAGATGTTTCATCAAAAAGATTCCTCGTCCCCCTGGTTTCTCAATATTTTCAGGAGCAGTAGGATCCGGCAGATTATGAAAGTCGAAACCATTGCCCTCATCCTGCACACGAAATCGAATCCGATCTTCTCCCAAAATAAGGGCTAGAGAAACGTTCTTTTGAGAATCACCCTTGTTCCCGTGTTTAATTGCATTGTTAACTGCTTCAGTAACGGCAATCATAATATTTCCATAGATATCATCATTAAGATGATATTTCTCCTTCGCATTGTCGATGAAGCTTTCTATCATCCTAATGTTTTCAGAAAGCGAAGGGATTTCGATACTTATATTATTCATGCCCACTACTCAGTTTAATTCTTGGGTTTTAATTCTCTTAAAGTATTCACCAACCTCTTGCTTGTAATATGGAAATAGTTTTGGTGGCACGGTTTTCAGCAATTCTACTTCTTTTTCTTTTAATCTTAAATATTCCTCAAAGGCACGTGGTATTTCGTTGGTATAGTCCTTTGCCGTCTCCCCTTTTCGTTCTTCATCCTGATCTTGCTCACGCATCGACTTCTCTGCTTCCAGCAATCTTGTCAGGATTTCCTTTTGTCGTTGGATAGTTTGTTCTGTTATCTGCTTATTAACTAAATCCATTTCGGTTTGTTCCATTTTTCCCGGTAAATCTCCACCAGGCATTTTGCCTCCTTCTTGTTTCATCTTCTCTTGCATTTCCTGCAGTGCTCTTCTGATTCGCTCTTGCTCCGCAGCCATCTTTGCATACTCCTCAGAGAGTTCGCGACCACTTTTACCACCGCCACCATTTTTTATTTCTTCCATTCGTCTATTCAGCTCTTCTTGAATTTTCCCTAAGGGTTTATTCCCCGGCTTCTTTCCCTTCCCCGGTTTAGCATTGGCCATCATATTCATCATCTGCTCAAAATGATCATTGAGCATTAGAGCCAGGTTGTTAATGCTCGTCATTGACAATTGCATTTCGGTGCTCGCATTTGGCTTCCTTCTTTCCTTAATGTTAAGAACAGACTTATCCAGGTGATCATTGAGTTCACCAATCTCACGTGTAACGATAGAGCCCATGAATGCATCCTTCTTTGACAGAGATAACAAGCTGTCTTCCAGCACTTTAGAGTCATCTTTGATCTTCAATTGATTCTGCGAGAGCTGAACATACTTAGGGTCTGTTTGCTGAATGGGACCGAATTCTTTTATTAAATTTTCCTGATCGTAGGAAAGCTTTATTAATCCGTGAATGATTTGGCGAAGGCTTTCCAGGTTGGCCTGATCAATTTCCATCTCCATAGAGCTTTGCATTCCCTCCATGGCCTTTTGCATCTCCTTCATTTTTGAGATTGCCTTTTTTTGTTGCTCGGCAGATTTCTTCGGCTCACCCTTGTCTAGCGATTCTTTGCTTTCCTTTTGTGATTCTTCCACCTCACCTTGATCATCCTCATCCGGAGTTTCGGAAGATTTATCCAGTTCCTCGCCTAACTTATCGATTTCCTCAAGTTGCTTCTTGAACTTATCAAACTCTTCTTTTAAGTCCTCTTGTTCTTTGGCCAACTCCTCAGGACTTGATTTTTCGTTTTTACCGCCTTCCTTGTCGCCATCCGACTTATCGCTCTTATCCTTGTTTTCCTTTTTATTTCCGGCCAACTCTTCTGTTTTTTCTAAAAGTTTTTCCTGACTCTCAGTTTGTTCCTTTAAGGCTTCGATGGCTTGCTCCAGCTTATAATCATATTGAAGTTGCTTGAATAACTCGAGTGTGCGTTCCAACTCTTTTTCCAGATTGATTTCTTTGCGATCCATCTTATCCAACATTTTTTGGATTTGATTTACATCGGCATTTTCCTGTAGCATTTTTTCAAGTTCCTTAAAGAGCTTTTTGGTTTCTTCATCCAAAAGCTCATCCATCAGTTTTTGAATCTGATCCGACTTTTCTTTTATCCGTTGGCTTTCCTCTGAGAAATTTTCCTTCTTCTGTTCAAGTAAAGCATTTTCTTTTTGAAGGGTTGTGATGGTTTCATCCAGCCTTTCTTTTTGCTTGATTAAGTCTTCCAACATTTTTTTATCCTGCCAATCCAAATTCTGCTTTCCTCTTAATTTTTCCTGGGCATCATCTATAGATTGTTTTAGGTCTTTTGCTTTTTTAAAACTCTCATCAACTTTGCTCTCAGCAGATCGTTGTGACTTTGAGATCTCAGCTTTAATTTCTTCTTCACTTGGAAGCGAGAAAATATAGTTTGCACTACGTGAAGATTTTCTTCCGTTCACGCCATCATTATCCCACACCTGAAGGTGATAGAAAAGTTTATCGCCAGGCTCTAAGCCAAGTGAATCAATTCGCCATTGATAGAAGAAATTTTGTTGTTGCTGTCGCGATGCAATAGCAATCGACTTGCTCTTAGTGGGAAGCTCTTTTGCTTTTTTTACGATGTGATAATTTAATGAGAGAGCTGTGATACCATAATCATCACTTACAGACCCACCCAACATAATCGATTTAAATAGCACCGAGTCTTGAAGATTGTCAACAACAACTTGTGGATACTGATCTTTAATAACCCGAATAGAATAATTGATACGATCTTTATTTTTGCTTCGATCGTTCTCTAAAACAATGGAATAATCATCTGGATTTTTAAACCCTTTACTAAATGTAAATAGCTCTTTATCAATAAGTTGCATGTCATTTTGCCCTTCTTGAGAAGAGAATAGCATAAAAGCTTTTTGCGCATGAGCTGCCCCTATTTTCCACGTTATTTTTGTGCCCTCAGGTATTTCAAGGTTACCCGCGTTGTTTAGTTCTTGTGCTTTCAACGCCAAATAAGCGGGGTAATCCAGTGTAACTTTTAGTTGAGTCAGCTCGGGTCTGCTAATGAGTTGAATTTTATGTGCGTCAGAAAAAAACCCGGAACCTTCTAATTGGAAATCAATTTCATTCTGAATGTTTTCAAACGTGTAGCTAAACAAACCAGCTCCCGCACTTTCCATTTTCCATCGTTGGCCTCCATCCGAAACTATATAAACAGCATCTGGTAATGCGGTGCCTTCAAGTTTTACACGCAGCATAAAGTCTTCATTAAAAAAGGCAAGCAAGGCGGGTTCCTGAATTACAAATTGAAAAGGTGCTTGAGGCGTAAACTCCTGGTTAAATTGTACAATTCGTTTAGCGCTTTGAGTAAAAATTCCCTGATTGATAATCATCAACCCAAGGATTAGTAAAAATGGGATGGCTAAATACTTTGCATACTTTTTATTCTCTTTTAGATCGATGGCGTCTTCAAAGTGAATGTCGCGCATGGATAAGGTTCGCTGCGCAATACCCGCATCAACCAGTGCACTCCGGTTTTGTATTGAGGCCAGTTGAATTAGGTTAAGAAGCTTATCTGAAACATCCGGAAAAAACCGACCAATCAATTGCGCACTTTCTTCCTTACGCAATCCTTTTTTATAAATCCACCACGCGAGAGGTTCTCTTAAAAACCGAAGCATTGAGAAACAAGCTACTAAAAGAAAGGAAGAGAAAATTAAAAAGCGACCGGTTTTGCCTAACCATAAATTGTATTCAATGAGGGAGGCGATCAGAAAATAAGCGAGTAGAATTGATAGCGATAAGATGGAACCCCGAATTAACAAATTGAGATAATACCTTTTTGTAAAGGAGTTAATTTTAACATCGATTTGATTGATTCCCTCAGCCATACTTCTGTTGAAACGAACTTATCTTAAAGATAGTTTTAATCGACTAAGATAGCGTAGCTAAAGTCTTAAGACAAACCGCTTATAAAGGGATTTTTGAGTCTGGAAAAAACCATTCGTACTCTTTCTCAAAATATTCGAGGACATGCATTTTCAGAAGCTTTTCTTGTTCCAACAAATCGAAATGTGGGAGCTTCTTTATTAGCTTCCAGTGCGGCCAACCATCCGCATCAAGCCCCTCTAGTTCGTAATACCCAGCAATACTTAGAACTTTGCAGATGGCAATATGTAAAAGATCTTGCTTCTCCTCTTTTGAAAAGACCTTTGCCCCTTTTCCAAGTTCCTGAACCCCGATAATATAGAGAACTCCATTAAGGTCTTTAGGTTTTTTCTCAAGAAGCCGCTCTAATTCCCCTAGCAAAGCCTGCCATTTACGCTCAAGATCTAAATCGCGTTTAAACATAACTTATGATTTTGCCAGCTCTTCCCAATATTCAAAAGCTCTTCGTAAATGAGGGATTACTATTGTGCCCCCCACCAAAGTTGCAACGCCCATCGCCTCGTGCACCTCGGCTGTCGAAAACCCTATTTCCTTGCATTTACCTAAATGATATTTTACACAATCATCGCAGCGCAAAACCAGTGAGCAGGTAAGCCCAATTAGTTCCTTTGATTTTACATCCAATGCACCCGCCTGGTATGCATTTGTATCTAAATTGAAAATTCGTTTGATGATCAAATTGTCGGCTTCCAGAATTTTCTCATTCATCTTGCCGCGGTATTCATTAAATTGCTCTACGAGGTTCATAACTAATAAATTTCTTCCCTCAAAGATGAGGTCAAATAGGATTAAATCAAATGTGCTTGGCACCGCCATTGACTTAGGGCGGGATTTTGTTTCATTATTCTATCCGAATTACTGTTTAGGCTGTTCGTTGGCACTATATAAAGGAGAAGAAATATTGTGCACGCGTTGTATTCGAGACTTGCCCAAAACAGGAGATCATCTTGATAGCGAAAATCCCATTCAGCTCAGAATGATGGGTCGATTGCAAGTGCAGCATGTAATGGCATTTTTGAAATTTAGAAAAACGGGAATCGTGCAACACCTATTGCATCAATTGAAATATGGCAATCATCCCGAGGTTGGAGTTCGTCTGGGGAAAATTTATGGTAAGGAATTAGTAGATGCAGGTTTTGCAAACAAATTTGATCTTATCATTCCTGTGCCCTTGCACGAAAGTAGAAGGCGAAAGAGAGGGTATAATCAAAGTGCCTGTTTTGCAGAAGGTTTAAGTGACACGCTAAAAATTCCGTGGGATGAATCTATTAGTACGCGAAAAGTAAGCACCACTACACAGACGAAAAAAACAAGAGTGGAGCGATGGAATAATGTGAAGGATGTGTTCAATATCCGTCAAACCGAAAAAATAAAGGGAGCAAGAATCTTATTAGTGGATGATGTAATCACAACCGGGGCAACGCTTGAAGCCTGCGGCAAACACTTGGTAAATGCGGGCTGTAGCGAGTTGAGCATGGCTTGCCTTGCGGAAGCACAATAAAAAACCCTGACTTTTTAAGTCAGGGTTTACTACCTTTTTAGGTAAATAATTTCTTAATAGTTTGATCCTGCACGGATCATTGCGCAACGGAAACCGATAGTTGCAGTAGCTGAATCTTCGTCTAAGAATCTACGAGTACCAGGTGACATCCAGTAAGCAACATCTTTCCATGAACCGCCTTTGTAAACACGTACTTTATCCGAGATCAATGATATGAACCCTTGAGGATTCTTCACATAATCGTAAGACTTGATATTTTTTGTTGTGCCATCAGGCATGGTTACTGTTGAATCCTTCTCAACCTTGGTGTAGCGGTTTCTGTATTCGCTATGGCTGTCAATAAAGTCATCTCTACGAATAGGGTTAAGGTCATCAAAGTCTTGATGCGAAAGAGGACGATACACATCCATTACCCACTCACTCACGTTACCGGCCATGTTATACAAACCGTAATCGTTAGGAGGAAATTCATAAATGTAGGTTGTGATCAACGCACCATCATTCAATCTTCCTGCAATACCCGCATAGTCACCACGACCTCTCTTAAAGTTAGCAAGGAATGAGCCCATTTGTTTTCCATAAGGATTACGCAATGCATGACCATCCCAAGGATAAATACGGTTAAAGTTTTGCATTTCATCTAACCATTGAGTTCCAATAAGTGCTTGAGCAGCATATTCCCACTCAGCTTCAGTTGGAAGGCGATAAGCAGGGATTACCACACCAGATTCCAAAGGAATACGACCCGCGCCTGATTCGGGGGCAGCAACACCAGCCTTTTCAGCTAGGTCACCATTTACTTTGGCTGTTCTCCACTTCGAATATTCATTCGCTTGTTTCCATTTAACACCTACTACCGGGAAGTAACGGAAACCAGGATATCTTAAATAATGATCTACATAAGGGTCGTTAAAAGCGAGATTGGAGCGCCATACCATGGTATCTGGTAATGCAGCAGCATAAGCCTTTCCACCATCAATCTTGGTTGAATCTACCGATAAATAATACAAATACTCAAGCCAATGGATGTTGGCGATTTCAGTTTCATCCATATAAAAGGAAGCCACAGAAACTGTGCGCTCAACGTTGTCTCTGTAAGACATAACATCCTCTTCAAAGGAACCTAATACGGTTCGGCCACCCTCAATAAATACCATATTGGGCGCATCGGGTTGCGAGCGGTATTCATTTACCGCAAAACCCTCGGCTGCATCGCGGGTATACTTTAAACCCGTTGCGGTACTAAGCTGACCAGGGTTTTGAGCAGTTGGTTTACCTCCTTGCCGGAGAAAACATGATGAGACCAGCACGGACAGCGCAACTAAGAACAGGAGTGACTTGAAATACTTCATTTGCTTTTGGTTATACATAAAAGTAACCGCTAATATAAATAGATAAATCAATGTTTTCCAAAGGGTAGCGTTTTTTTGCTAAATCCTTAATAGAGGTAGTCAGCAGAAACCGATTGCTTAACGCCACAAGTCAGGCAATAGTATACAAGGCCAAAATGGGATTCAGTTTCCAACGGTGGGTTTAAAATCTGAGGAATTGTTCAATTTCTGATGTGCAAGCATGTTGGTATGGCATTTTCTTGAGGGTTAGGCTTAATTGTAATAACCCGATGATCTCTCTTGCAGCCTTTAATGAATCTACTTTCGAAAGTAAGTGCGACCTAATTATATATTACTCAGACTACCTTATTTCCCGAGAAACAGGAAGCACTAAGTTTCACCTTTACCATTATGGCCAATTCTTTATTGAGGTTCATTACTCAACATTATTCAAAAAAGCAATAGAAATAAATGCATTTGATAGCTTCGATGAGTTGGAGCCTTATACGGTAGATATTTCGTTGGGCGATTTAATAGTATACGGGTAGAGAGGCTCAAGCAAGGTAATAGCTGAATCTACAGTGGGAATATTTTCTATTGTAAGAATTAACTTACCCATGCTATCTTTCATACGACAGCGCTTGCTGTTGGCTTGAACAAACGCTAAAATTTTTCCAAATATTTCAGACTTGAAATATTCATCGTTGCCGGATAGAAAATACCCGCGCAGCTTCTCATTTTTAAGGGAGATTTTTTCAAACCCAAGGGATTCACCAATCCAGCGCAAGCGAACAGAATTTATCAATTGTTCAACAGATTCCGGAATGGGACCAAATCGGTCGCGCAGAGATTCTTTAAACCCTATTAGTCGCTCTTCGTCTTTGACATTATCGAGACTTGCGTAGAGCTGAAGTCGCTCGCTCGTATTATTGACATAGGTATCAGGAATTAAAATTTCCAGATCGGTTTCTATGCTGCAGTCGGGCACAATCAATTTCGCTTTCGCGGAAAGCTCTTCAGCAAATAATTCTTTGAAGTCAGTCTCTTTCAATTCTTGAATGGCATCATCCAAAATTTTATGATAGGTATCAAATCCTAAGTCAGTGATAAAACCCGTTTGTTCGGCACCTAATAAATTTCCTGCTCCCCGAATATCAAGATCGCGCATGGCCACTTTGAATCCATCTCCTAATTCCGAAAACTCTTCCAAGGCAGCCAAACGCTTTCGCGAATCGGAGGACAAAACAGAACTGGGTGGAGTGAGTAAATAACAAAATGCTTTTTTATTCGATCGGCCCACGCGCCCACGCATCTGATGCAAATCACTTAACCCAAACATGTGAGCCTGGTTAATGATAATTGTATTGGCATTGGGTATGTCAAGACCGGACTCAATTATGTTGGTGGAAACCAAAACATCATATTCGCCTTCAATAAATTTAACCATTGCCTTTTCCAGTTTATCGCCATCCATTTGGCCATGGGCAACACCAATGCGCGAGTCTGGCACCAACTTAAAAATGGTGTTGGCAAGTTGATCGATATCGCTAATGCGATTGTGTACAAAAAATACCTGGCCGCCTCTACGCAGTTCAGTGCTTACGGCATCTCGGATAATAGTTTCTTCGAACGTATGAAGTTCAGTTGTTACCGGTTGACGATTAGGAGGTGGTGTGCTGATAATACTTAAGTCGCGGGCACCCATTAACGAAAAATGTAACGTGCGCGGAATGGGAGTGGCAGTTAACGTAAGCACATCCACATTTACTTTCAATTCTTTAAGACGGTCTTTTACCTTAACACCAAACTTTTGTTCCTCATCAATAATTAATAATCCTAAATCTTTAAACTCAACATCCTTACTTACCACCCTGTGAGTGCCTATAATGATATTGATGCTTCCATCTTTTACTTCGCCAATTATTTTTTTGATTTCGGCAGTCGTTTTAAACCGCGAAACATAATCAATCTTTACAGGCATATCGGCTAAGCGTTCCGAAAATGTTCTGTAGTGCTGCATCGCCAAAATAGTAGTGGGCACCAACACAGCAACTTGTTTACCTTCAGTAGCTGCCTTGAACGCTGCGCGAATGGCCACTTCTGTTTTACCAAAGCCAACATCGCCACACACCAATCGATCCATCGGGTGCGGCTTCTGCATATCGCGTTTTACATCTTCGGTGGCTTTCGCCTGATCGGGGGTGTCTTCATAAATAAAAGAAGACTCTAACTCTGCCTGAAGGAAACCATCTTCACTAAAAGCAAAGCCCGGTGCACCCTTCCGTTTTGCGTAAAGACTGATGAGTTCTTTTGCAATGTCTTTTACTTTCTTCTTGGCTTTAGCTTTTTTGCTCTCCCATTCGCCACTTCCAAGTTTACTGATGGAAGGCGGAGATCCATCCTTACCCGAATATTTTGAAATTTTATGAAGCGCATGAATACTAACCGTTAGTAAATCATCATCGCGAAAGACAAGGCGAATGGCTTCTTGTTCTTTGCCATCAACAGTTTTCTTTTCAAGACCCGCAAACTTGCCAATGCCATAATCAATATGTGTTACGAAATCTCCAGGTTGCAGTGTTTGCAGTTCCCTAAAGGTTAATGCTTTCGATTTTGAAAATTTTTCTTTTTGACGATACTTATAGAAACGCTCAAAGATTTGATGATCCGTATAACAAACTACTTTTACCAAGGGATCTACAAATCCTCTCCAAAGGGAAAATTCAAGTGATTGAAACTTTAAGTCCGGATGAATTTCTTCAAAGATTCCATGCAAGCGTTCAACTTGCCGGGGTTGCTCGGCTGCAATAAAATTTCCAAAGCCCTGACTTTGATGCTCCAATAAATCCGCGGCCAGCAACTCGAAGTTTTTATTGAAGGAAGGTTGAGCCGAAGACCGGAATTCAAAAACAGATGAACTTTCGAAATAGAATTTTGATCCAAACTCAATACATGATAAACTTTTAAAACTTTTAAGAAGACTTTCTGCTGTATTGAAAAGTTGGGCAGGTTCTAACACTACTTTTGTTTGGCCGCTTTCGCGGAGGATCTGATCGAACGATGCCGTGGCTTTTTGGAAGCAGGTATCTACAATATCTACAGTAAGTTCAGCATCTTTTATCCAGATACGGGCTGAAGGAGAAATGAAATCAAAAAAAGATTGACGTTCTTCCTGTACCAACCGGGTTTGCACATTTGGCATCAAACTTATTTTATCAAGCACATCAACCGAAAGCTGCGAACCCGGATCAAAACTTCGTATACTTTCAACTTCTTCACCAAAAAGCTCAATGCGGTAAGGAAGTTCGTGCGCAAACGAAAACACATCTATAATGCCACCCCGTATGGCAAACTGCCCGGCTTCAAAAACAAAATCAGTTTTCTCAAAATCGAAACTGTGCAGGAACTCTTCAAGAAAATTCAAATCAAGAACTTCACCCTTCTTAATAAGAAAGGTATTTGTTGATAGCGATTTCTTATTAATTACTTTTTCTGAAATGGCTTCAGGATAGGTAACAATAACATTTCCATCCGGATGATTGCTGATTTGATTGAGAACCTCCGATCGCATAAGAATGTTGGCGTTCTCAATCTCGCTATATTCATAAGGCCGCCTGTACGACATTGGAAAAAAGAGCACCTCTTTTTCGCCCAAAAGGTTTTGAAGATCATTTAATAAATAGGAAGCCTCTTCTTTATCCTGAGCAATAAGAATATGTGAGGCTCGAACACTTTTTACGACCGAAGCAAAAATGACGGCATCTAAACTTCCGTGTAGGCCTTTTATGTGAATGTTGGTATTGTTAGACACACCTTCGTGCGAGGCACTTCGGTGTGCAGGCGTACGAATCCCCTCGGCCAGCGTCTGCACCAGGCTGTCCGCGCGATAAATGGAGAGAAAATCATGCGCCTTCACTACTCGGTCTTAAAAACAGGTCGCAAATATAGTGTGGATTTGCTTAGAGCCTCGGTTATAGTTTAATTTTCTGGCATGTGGGAACACATGGCAAGGGAGAGGAGTAGAAATAATAAAGTAAGCGTAAATTTGCAACTATGTATTACGTGCGGTTGCTGCTTTTGCTGATAAGCATAACATCATTTCTATTCATGATACTTGGTCTTATTAAGCCATGGATCATGTTGTGGTGGGAAGATGTGCAGAACCGGAAAAAAGTAATTCAACTCTATGGAACTTCAGGCTTACTGTTTTTAATTATTTACTTCGCGTTGAAATTTTTTATCTGATTATGATTAAGAAAAATTTATTTTTGGTGCTCATTATTTTTTTGTTAACAGCTTGCAGCAAGCCGGAAAAGAAAGACCCTGTTGTAAAGAAAGAAGTAAACGAGCTTCCTTACCTCACCTTCAAAAACCTGGATGGTTCAGCGGCAACCACGCGTGATTTACCAGCCGCCTCTATTCTTATTTTATTTAATACGGATTGCGATCATTGTCAGCGCGAAGCCAAATCAATTCAGGAAAATTTAGAATCGTTTAAAGAGTACACTCTTCAATTTATTGCTTCCGATCCTGAACAGAGCATTTTGCAATTCGCACGCGAATATCAGTTAGACAACCAACCTAATATCAGGTTTGGTAGGGCAGAAGGTTCGGATGTATATATGAACTTTGGTTCGATACCGACACCGGCCATTTATGTGTACTCCAAAGAGCGAAAATTTATAAAATCGTTTTTAGGAGAAACTCCGGTTGAGCAGATTATAATGAGCCTGTAGGCAAACCTTTACCGCTTATACATACTAAAGGACACTTCGCAAAGTTAAGCGGCTACAGTCAAAGAGATTTCCTACTTTTCAAACTCAATAAATTTGAATAATATTTAGTTATGAATAATACTTATTTACTCGTTTTACTATTTGTATCAACACATGTTTTCGCACAAGAACGTGTCCTTCCGGCCGAGTCTGCAGTAACATCCACAGGTCAGGTTACTATTAAAGGAAAGCCGGTGCCTTACAAAGTAACAGCCGGCACACAACCCGTTTGGAATGCCGAAGGAAAACCGAGTGCCTCTTTGTTCTATACCTATTACGAACGTACTGACGTAACCGATAAAAGTAAACGCCCGTTGGTAATCTCCTTTAATGGTGGGCCTGGCTCCGCTTCTGTTTGGATGCATGTCGCTTACACAGGACCAAAACAACTTAACATCGACTCCGAAGGATATCCGGTTCAACCTTATGGAGTGCGCGACAATCCGCATTCTATTTTAGATATTGCTGATATCGTTTACATCGATCCCGTTAACACAGGCTTCTCCCGGATTTTAGATCCTAAAGCGGAGAAGTCAACCTTCTTTGGTGTGAATGCCGATATAAAATATTTAGGCGATTGGTTGGACAATTTTGTTTCGCGCACTGGTCGCTGGACCTCCCCTAAATATATTATTGGTGAAAGCTATGGAACTACACGTGTATCAGGGTTGGCTCTTGATCTTCAAAATAATCATTGGATGTATTTGAATGGAGTGATTCTGGTTTCTCCAACCGGATTGGGAATCAAGCGTGATGGCCCGGTAGATGATGCGCTTTCGTTGCCCTATTACACAGCGGCTGCATGGTATCACAAAGCACTACCTGCCGATTTGCAACAAAAAGACCTCAATGAAGTTCTCGCTGAATCCGAAAAGTTTACTGTGGATGAATTTATTCCCGCCCTGGCTAAAGGTGGTTTCATCGATCCGCCAAAAAGAAAAGAGATTGCCGGTAAGGTGGCACGCTACTCGGGAATTTCAGAACAAGCCATTCTTGATTATAACCTGGCTGTTCCTACGCAATTTTTCTGGAAGGAACTATTGCGCGACAAGGGATTTACAGTGGGTAGATTAGATTCACGATACAAAGGCATTGACAAAATGGGAGCTGGCACTTCGCCCGATTACAATTCGGAACTCACCTCGTGGTTACACTCCTTTACGCCCGCTATCAATTACTACCTGCGCGATGTGTTGAAATACAAAACAGATCTGCAGTATAACATGTTCGGTCCCGTTCGTCCGTGGGATAATTCGAATGACAACACCGGAGAAAACCTACGCTTAGCAATGGCTGAAAATCCTTACATGAACGTGATGATCCAGTCTGGGTATTATGATGGGGCCACAACGTACTTCGATGCCAAGTATTCCATGTGGCAAATTGATCCAAGTGGAAAAATGAAAGATCGTTTTCGTTTTGAAGGCTACAGAAGTGGGCACATGATGTACTTGCGTGCCGAAGACCTGGCCACTTCGAATGAACACATTCGGGAGTTTATAAAGAAAACCACTCCGGCAGCAGGAGCACCGGCCAAGTATTAATTTCTTTCAATCCTTTTGTTTCAACAAAATATAGGATACTCAACATGTTGAGTATCCTAGAATCCTTCGCAAGGCCAAAATGTCTTGTTGATCAACAAGTCCTTTTTCATCTTTTCTGTTGAGACTTTCCTTATTTCGCAACAAATCCCTTAGATCAATTACTTTCAGTTTCAGATCATCAATTTTATGATATGAAGCATTTGTAAATACGGTTTCCACATCTATTCCAAGTGTATAGGTAAGAATGTCTACCGCTTCCGGCTCCACACCAAAGGTGAACACATTTTGAGTGGCGAAGTCAGAAGCAGAAATATCAGAAAGATTTAGCTTCAGAGACTTGAATGCTTTTATAACCTTTTCTCCATTGGCAAGAGTTGGCTTAACAAGAATGTCAATATCAGATGTGGTTCGTCTAACTCCATAAAAAACCGCTGCATGACCGCCCATTAATACAAACTCAACATCATGAGCAAGGAACTTCCTCAAAATCCGCTCATGAGTTTTTCCAAAGAAACTCATGTAATTTTCTTTTTCAGAACCTTCAATCCCTTGAGCGAAAGTTTATTGTACTTATCTCCCCAAATACGTTTTCGCATAACCTCGTGCAGCCGCAAGCGTTCTGCGGGCTTAAGACTTAAGAACTCAAGATCTTTTAAGCGCTGCTCTTCTGCGAATGTTGTTTTTTTTAACTTTTGTTTGGAGATGGTTTTTCCCATGAGGAACTAAAATTAGTTGAAACTCCTCATTAGTTCAAATTCTTTACTCATGCTTCAATGCTTCCGTAGCATTTGTCTTTGCCGATCTGATTAGTAAAAATAGTATCGAGACAAACGCAAAAAACGCAACCAGCAAAACAGGTATGACAAAATCCAGGGTGCCCAACCAAATCCTAACGGGATAATAGGATAACCAAAAACTACTAGCATAATAACTGATAGGAACGGCAATCGCCCCAGCCAGTATCAAAAGAATTGCAAACTCGGTTGAAAGCAAGCGAATAATATTTAGCATCGTTGCACCCAATGTTTTTCGTATTCCAATTTCTTTGGTGCGTTGGTAAGTCATAAAATAGGTGAATCCAAAAAGACCCAGACACGCAATGCTTAACCCAATAGCCGATAAATAACCAAACACTTTTTGCAATTGTTGTTCGCGTTGATATTGACGATTAAAGAATTCATCCAAAAAGAAATATTCAAAAGGCTTGTCTGGAAAAACAGTTACCCATTGTTGTTGCAACGACTCGATTGCTTCTGTTGCATTGGTTGAATTTACCTTAACGGTGATAAATTTCATATATCCTTGCCCAGGAGTATACATGGAAGCTAGGATAGGTTCTTGCAAGGAGCGTTCATGAAAATCATTCACTACACCAATAATCTCACTGCTACTCATCAGCATATTTCCTATGGCCTCTTGCGAATTTTTTATACCCAAGCATGGCAACCGCAGTTTCATTTAAAATGATTTGCTTTGGGTTTTCGTCAGCAAAATTTCTTCCGGCCAGTAATTTCAACCCATAGGTTTCAATAAAATCTTTATCAACGCGAGTGCGAGATGTGGAGATCAATTCCTGATTATCTTCCGCTTTTCTCAAGCGACCTAGCCATTCATTTTCTCGACCGGGAATAGAAGAGGTAATAGTTGCGTTAATAGTATACGCCTGATCTTTAATTCTGCTCTTAAAAAGATTAATGCTATTTGTAAACGCGCTGTCCATTTCAGCCCCAGGTCCACTAATCGTTTTGATGACTACATTTTGATGCATATCGAAACCCAACTCCTGATTTTGCATGAAGGAAACCTGGCGTTGAATAATTAGTGTAGCACTGATCAACAGAATGGTTGTTACAAATTGAAAGGTTAACAAGCTTTTTCTTAGAACTTTTCCATTTGAATTAGAAAGATTGCCCCCCTTTAATGCTAACGTTGGGGTTATTGAAGCAAGATTTCGGGACGGATAAAATCCAACAAACATGGAGAATAATACAATCGCTGTAAAAGCTGAAACGATGAAAATCGGATTCAACAAAATCTGCAGCCCAACCTCTTTTCCTATTAGCGAATTGAAAACCGGAAGAAGTAATGTGGCTGCCACTAAAGCAATGGTAAGCGCACAAAGATTTAGTAGAAAAGATTCTGTAAAAAATAAAACTTGCAATTGATGTCGGCTTGAACCAACAATTTTGCGAATGCCAATTTCTTTCGCTCTTCGGATGGCACGAGCCAAAGATAAATTGAGATAATTGATGAGTGCAAGAACCAAAATAAATGCGGCCACCAGTTGTAAAACATTAATGATTTTCTCATTTCCATTTGTTTTCATCTCGCCACTCAAATTTGAGTGTAGGTGAATATCTTCAAGCGGCTGTAGAAAAAAATTGGCCGTTGCACGATTCGCATTTTCACTGGCTTCCATTTTTTGAGCCAAAACTTTTTGCATTGTCGCTTCTATATCGGAATGATTTGTATTTGGCTGAAGCTGCAAGTAGGTATAAAACCCATCCCAGTTCCAGGCACTTTTATCGCCATACACATTCATCCATGAAACCAGAAAATTAAATTGCATATGGGAGTTCTCAGGCAGGTCTTTAAATACACCGGTAACTAACCAATCACCCATGCCTTCCCAGTGAATGATCTTATTGATTGGGTCAATGTCTCCAAAGTACTTTTGTGCAATGGATTCGGAAAGAATTAATTTTTTCTCGCCACTGAGCGCAGTTGAATAATCGCCTTGAATAAATTCTAAAGGAAAAATAGTCAGGAAGGTAGAGTCTACTGCATAGACAGATGACTCCGTAAAACTTTTGCTTTCGTTGCCAACCTCAATTGTCATTACTGCCTCAACATGTGTTGTTACCGGAAAAAGCCGGGTGTAATTTTCAACCGCAGGAATAGTCGCTTTCAGAGTTTCGCCAACAGCCGGAAAAATTTGAGCCTTGCTGTATTGTAATTCATTGTCAATAAGTCGCGAATAGCTAACGCGTACAATGTCTTTGGAGCGAGGGAAGAACGTATCATACTCTTTTTCGAAGGCAACATAATTTAGCATAAGCAAACAAACGGCAATGCCAACGGCCAATCCTGTAATGTTGATGAAAGTGAAAAGAGAGTGCCTGCGCATGTTGCGCCAACTAAACTTCAGATAGTTTAAAATCATAACAGGATGTGATTGAAGTGAAAACTTATTTCTTAAAACTATACCAGGGCGGCAAAACAGAATTATATTCCATAACAATCTTCGTTGTGCCTTTCGCTCTCCAAATGCTTTTACATCCTTCTCAAATTTTTGAATTAGATCGCCTTCTATCTCTTCATAGAGATGTTCAGGACAAAACCATCGCAAAAACCGATATGACCACCTGTTCATATTACTTACTCGTACTTCAATGTATCAGCAGGTTTTGTTAGGGCTGCCTTCAGGGTTTGTGAAGCAACCGATAAAAAAGCAATGATCAATACCAACAAACCCGAAACTGCAAACACCCAAACACTGATGTCGGTTCGGTAAGGAAATGATTGCAACCATTTTTCCATTAGCCACCAACCTACCGGGAAGGCAATGAAAATAGCGATTAGAACAGGCTTCATAAATCCCTTTGATAGTAAGACAACAATTCCAGAAACACTGGATCCCAACACTTTTCGGATTCCAATTTCTTTGGTACGCTGCAAAGCCATAAACGAAGCAAGGCCGAGTAACCCTAATGAGGCAATAAAAATTGCCAGCATTGTAAATATCGTGAACACTTCACCAAAGCGATCGTCTCGCTCATACTGCCGATTGTAAAACTGATCCAGGAAAAAGTAGTCGAGCGGATTGCCTGAGAAGAATATTCCCCACTGTTCTTCAACGGAGGCCATCGTGTTTTTGTAGTTGGCCGTTTCAAGCTTTAATGAATAATATCCACCAACATGCGGGCGCAATCGACACACTAATGGAATGATGGCAGTTTTCAATGACATCTGGTGAAAGTCATCGATCACTCCAATTACTTCAAGTGTATCGCGACCGCTTATCAATTTTTCACCTACCGCTTTCGTTGGATCATTAAAGCCAAGTTCGCTTGCGGCAGCACGGTTAATCATCAAAGCCTTTTCATCGCTGGGAAACTGACGATCGAAATTGCGGCCGGCCAATACTTTGATTTGATACTGGGGAATAAACTCGTAGTCGAATGCAATGTGAGTAATGGTGTTAAATCCATCAGATCCACCGGTTAATTGTTTAACGCCCATCGTCCAATAATTTTCTACCCCGGGAATGTTGGAAGAACCTGCGATGCTTTTTACACCGGGGATGCGAAGAATCTCAGTGCGAAACGCCTCAAGATTTTTTTGATACAATGAGTCTGCAATTACATCCGGACCTTTTAGAACTACTGTTTGATCAATGCTCACTCCAAGGTCTTTATTTTTCATGAATTGCAATTGCTTATACACAATCAGGGAGCCACTGATAAGAAATACAGAAGCAACAAATTGAAATACTACTAATCCTTTGCGCAGATAATTTCCGCCCGAGCTTCGGATAAGTTTTCCTTTCAGAACGGCAACAGGTTTAAAAGATGATAACACAATGGCCGGGTAAAATCCCGATAGCAATGCGCCCAACAAAAATAACGTGATCACCAGCATCCAGAATTCTTTTTGCAATAGGTAATCGAGTGGAATGTGCCAGCCGGTAAGCGCAGAAAACGAAGACCATAATGCTAGCACAAGACCAAGGGCAATAGCCACAGCAAGAATATTTAATATAAGCGACTCCATAATAAACTGCATGATGAGCTGACCACGAAAAGCACCCACCACCTTGCGCACGCCTACTTCGTTGGCACGATTGAGTGACCGGGCCGTGGCAAGATTTACGTAATTCACCCAGGCTATCACCAGAATAAAAAGAGCAATAATACTGAGCGCATATACCGAGTCGCCATCCCGCAACTCTTGTGGGGAAGTTTCGTAAAGTAATTTTGACTGCAGGTGAATGTCTGTAAGCGGCTTAAGTATAAATTCTTGTTTACGATTATACTTGTCCCAATCTTCCTGGCGGGTTTTTACAAGAAACTCGTCCCATTTTGCCTGTAGGTTTTTTACATCCGTTCCTGGCTGTAGTAAAACAAATGAGTAGAAATCGTACCATCCCCAGGAAGTTGCTGATTGATCATTCGTTTGCTTGTTAATGGTTTCGTATGAAAGCAGAAAATCAAATTTGAGATGTGAGTTTTCTGGTACATCGGCAAACACACCTGTAATTTCAAGTGATTGGTTTCCATTAAAGCGCAGTTGTTTTCCAATAGCATCTTCATTGCCAAAATATTTATAGGCAAACGTTTCTGACACTATGATTTTATTTATTCCCTTAAGGCATGTGTTAGGATCGCCTTTCAGCACGTTGAAACTAAATACCTTAAAGAGTAAAGTATCGGCATAAAAAGCCTTCTCTTCCCGAAAGGTTATTGGTTCTTCACCGGGTTGTTCATATTGCAACACCCCACTTACCGGAAGCAAGCGAGTATACTCTTCTACTTCAGCAAAATTATTTTTGAGGGCAACGGTGGCAGCCGGTACAGCCACTGCGCTTTCATAATTTAAAGTGCCATTTTGCCAACCATTATATTGAATGCGGTAAATGTCATAAGCGCGCGCATGAAACGCATCAAAGCTTTTTTCATACTTTACATATTGAAAAATCAACAAGCTGGCGGCTAACCCTAACGATAACCCCACTACATTAAGCAGTGTATATCCTTTTTGTCGTTGAAAATTTCGAAAAGCGATTTTAATGTAGTTAATGATCATATACAAAGGAATTAATGAGATTGAAAACCTATTTCTTAATAAGATACCTGGTCTGAAAAACCGAATTGTATTCCATAGCAATCTTCGTTTTGACTTTTGTACGCTAAATTTTTTAAGGTCACGCTCATAACACTGAAGTAGATCCCCTTCTATCTCTTCATAAAGATGGTCGGGGCAAAACCAGGCGAGCACCCTTAAGGAACCTTTAGGAATCTTCTCATGATTATCCTTCGGCATCATTAAAAATTAATTCATTCGTCCGCTGTTTTTTTGCAGAACATCAATCATCCATTCATAGTGTGTTTCGAAGTTTTCTGCAAGAGCCACTTCATTATTTTCATACAACGACCGCTCCATCGCGCCAAGCAGAAATAGATTTTTTCTCAACTCAAATGAGATGCCTTTGTTTTCTGCAATTAAATAAGATGCGGTTTCAATAGATCGCTCGCCAACAACTTTTGCAATGTCAACCGCTCTTTGTTTTTGCCCTACTTTGAATAGAAGGTTAACAGTGTCCGCAACCGAAGGATCATAAGCAATAGCTTCATCAGGCATTTTGGTTAAAGAGAAATCTAACACTGTTGTGGCTTTTTCTACTTCTCCTTTGTCCACCAACGCTTCGACCAGCGCATTCAGATTACTGCGATGGTTCATCACCGACATTTTATAATCATTTGTATAATAGATCGAAGGATCATCGAGTCCACGATATTTGAATTGATTGACCATGAGATCAAATGTCTTTTCAGCGTCTACTAAATAATCACGATCGCTGCGCGGATTTTTTACAGGAAGGATTCGATATAAATTTCCCTCTTGAACCGCATAGGGACTCACATCAATATTTAGCTGAGCCATGGACGTATTGTTTAAATATATCGGACGTTGCCAATTGCTTGTTGTCAGCAGATCAATAAAAAGAAGATCGGCTTTTACTAATGAGTTTCCTTTTAGCTTCAGCTGCAGTTGGTCAACAACCAAACTTTCCATGCCTTTGGGAATTATTCCTTTGGCGATTACCTCGTCTTGATCAACATTAAGCGTAATGATTTTGCTGGGAACAATATTTCTGTCAACATCGCTAAGCACAGAGTTTTCTTTTTTCAACAACTGTAAATATTCTGCGGCATCAATGCTCTTTATTTTGAGATCAACAAAAGGCATATAATTGTTTAGTCCAGATTGTCGGTAATTATGTGGGGTAAGTGTGTAGGTAAAGGGTGTGGATTCATAGGCTTGCCGGGTTGTTTGATCGATGTACCAATCTCCGTTGGAATAACTTAAAACAAGTACGCGTAAATCGGTGCGGCAATTTTCCGTTTCTTGTGCATACCACAACGGAAAGGTATCATTGTCGCCACCGGTAAAGATTATACCATTTGGATCACAAGACACTAACGTATTGTGGGCAGCATCAACTGAGAAAAAACGATTGGATCGGTTGTGGTCGTCCCATCCTTGTGTAATCATTATTGACGGAGCAATGATTCCCACAGAAGAAGCAATCATTAAAACTGCTCTTTTGTTTTTGATGATTCGATTAATCCAGTCTGCTAGTGCTAATACTGAAAGCCCAATCCAAAAAGAGAATGCATAAAAGGAACCAGCATAGATGTAATCTCGCTCACGCGGTTCCGATGCAGGCGAATTCAAATAGAGAACAATTGCTACACCCAGCATGAAGAACAATAACATGACCACCGAAAAGTTTTTGGTGTCTTTTAGGAAATGATAAAACATCCCAATCAACCCGAGAAGAAAGGGGAGCATGAAAAAATTATTTCGGGCTTTATTGGATGCCAAAGCAGGAGGAAGTTTCTTCATCCATTCTGCCGGCCGCAGCCAATCAGCACCTTGTTCATCGCTCTCGCGTCCGGCAAAATTCCACATAAAGTATCGGGTATACATGGTACCCATCTGATGCTTGAACATGTAAGCTATGTTTTGTGCAAAGGTGGGCTGCTGGCCTTCTTGCAGATTCATGATTTGTTCATAACTCTCTTTGTCTTCAGAATACCACGCACGGGGAAGAAAAGTCTCTTCTCCCGGGCGATAGTCAAGCTCATATTTTTGAGCGCCTAACTCATACTTGTCCTTTCCCTTGATATACGTCTGTTCGGTATAATGCATCGATACCGGATTGGACGTAAAGTAGGGACCAAATAAAAGTGGCCGACTTCCGTATTGTTCTCGTTTCAGGTAGCGAACAAAACTCATTACATCCTTTGGAGCATTCTCATTAATGGGTGGATCAAAATCGGACCGGATAAGAATGGTAGAGTAGGAACCATATCCAATAATTAAAAATGTAATAGCTAATACAATCGTGTTACCTATGTAAGATTGCTTTTGTTGTGTGTAACGAATGCCGAACACCAGAAAAGAAATCAACAACGTGATGAAAATGATTGCTCCCGATCCAAAGAATAGTCCAAGCTTATTCACAAAGAATAGTTCAAAGTTGCCCGCCATTGTTGGGAGCCCGGGAATGATAAAATCGTTAATCACTACGATCATCCATCCGCCTAAGGCAAGAGTTGCAAACACTCCCCATTTCGTTGGCTTGAACTTTTTGAAATAATATATCAACGCAAGAGCCGGAAGTGTAAGCAAATTCAACAAATGAACCCCAATGGAAAGCCCAATTACATAGGCAATTAAAATCAACCATCGATTGGCACGAGATTCATCTTGAATAGTATCCCATTTTAAAATTGCCCACACAACAAATGCCGTGAAGAGAGACGACATCGCGTACACCTCTGCTTCCACAGCTGAAAACCAGAAGGAATCCGAGAAGGCATAGGAAAGGGCACCTACAATTCCTGAAGTAATTAGCAATCCACTTCTTTCTTCGAATGATTTGACAGCTGAAATAATTTTTTGTCCGAATAAAACAATGGATCTATACAAAAACAGTACGGTGAAAGCGCTTGCAAGCGCACTTATCATGTTAATGGCATAAGCCACTTTTGTTACATCGCCAAAGGCAAAAAAGGAAAAGAATCTTCCCATCAGTAAAAAAAGAGGTGCGCCCGGAGGATGCGGTACCTGAAGTTTATAAGAAGTAGCTATGAATTCGGATGGATCCCAATAGCTTGCGGTTTCTTCGAGCGTAAGAGAATAAACAATCAAAGAAATAAGAAACACCCCCCATCCAACAAGATTGTTGGTTTGACTAAAACTAAATTGTTTTGGAAAGAAATTAGTAGCTGAGTTTATGCGAATTGATCCTGCATTCTTCAGCAGGATTGCGGGTCTGAAAAACCGAAGCACTGTAAAGGCTAATTTTATCTTGGCTTTTAGCAGTGATGCTCTTTTCGATTGACCTGATGATTTTCTTAAGTCAGAATGAAATCGTTGAATCAGATCGCCTTCAATTTCCTCATGCAAATGAGGCGGACAAAACCATTGAAGAAATCGGAGCGGCCAACCGTAACTATCATTCTTGCCAATAGATTGATTCATACCCTGAATAGTTTAGATTAAACTCAAGAAATCTTTAGCTGTGGAACCAACTTCCACAAATCCAATCGGGTTTCTTTCATCGCTTTAAGCATGGCCAACCCCGCATTGGTGATTGTATAAATTCTTTTTCTGCGGCCACCACGTTCGGCAGTGCCACCCCCCAGCCCTGATTTGAGATACCCTTTATCTTCGAGTCGGTAGAGTGTTACATGCACTGCACTCAGGTTTACACTGCGCTTCATGCGGGTTTCTATTTCATCTGCGATAGCGGCTCCATAAGCATCCTCCTGCAGGGCGGCTACCAATGTTAAAACCAACTCTTCAAATTCACCTAAAAATTCTTTAGCCATATCATATAGTTATTAATAGTATATCCTTATACTTTGCTAAGTAAATAAACAAAGATTATTTTGAGAATCAAATCCCTTAATTAAAAAAGCAAAGTTGATGAATCAGTTCAGTGATAGAACACCACTAGCAACTAGTATCAAGAATCCAGTTTCATCTTAGAACGGGGTGGCTATAAAAAGCGAAGAAAGCTGCCCGGATGTTGGCTCTTGATGCGATCGTACACTTTGCAAAGAGGATACATAATCAGCACAATGGTAATCCAGAACAAATACACCACCGCCAGAGAATGACCACCTTCTGGTGTGATGCCGCCAAAAGATTTGGCAAAGTGAAGATCAATTTCTGAAAACGGCTTACCGGTTTTTATCATAAAACTGATCAGGGCAATAGCATGTATTAAGTAAAAATGAAGAATGAAATAAAATAACGGAACCCGCCCGATGGTCCTTAAGGGTTGAAGAACTTTGGTATTAATCTTTTCCAATATTGAAAGTAGGATTAACAACGGACCGATTGTCATTAGTAAAAACAGAAGAGAAACCGGGTATTTGGTCGTGTTGATAAAACTTAAAAAAGTAAACCAGCGGGTTTCCAGTGTACTCCATGGGCCAGGATCGCCATACACATTGATAAACCTCAAGACTACAAATGCTATTAAGCAAACAACACCAGTTTTCAGAAATAGTTTTTGTCTTGTCAATGCATCAACCTGTTCACTATACCAAGAGCCGATACCATACCCTACTAACATTACTCCAAGCCAGGGTATAATTGGATAAGAGACTACGAATGCAATACCAGGGGTGACGGCAAGAAATCCGACACGCATCAAAATAGTCCAAGGGGCAAACCACAAATTTGTCGGCTCAACAGCAATGTCATCCAACAAATTGTGACCAACCACAATGATCAATCCCATTGATAACAATACTTTATTCGGCAAATAAATCAATGCCGAAAGAATAATCAGGCACATGCCAAACAGCCATAGCACACTCAGGATTGTTACATCGAAATAAAAATTGAAAAAGAAACCAAACCGCAAGACCGTGAATTCAAGAACAATCATCCAGATTCCACGGGTAAACAAGTACCAGGACAATTCTTTCTTTGATTTTCGCAATAAGGAAATTCGGGTGGCTACACCAGATAGCAAAACAAAGGTGGGCATGCAAAAATGTGTAATCCAACGAGTGAAGAACAATGCGGTGTGTGTCTTTTCCAGATTAGTGGGATCAAATACAAAGGCATCGGCATGAAAGTAATCGCGTGCGTGATCCAACGCCATGATTACCATGATTATGCCACGGGCCATATCAATTGAAGAAACGCGAAAATTTTGACTGGTGTTGTTTTCGGTCATGATTTTGATCAAAAAGAAATACCAGTTTAGTGGCTTACTGGCAAGCAAACAAGCTTTGACCAAACTACCAATTAGGGCAACAATTTTATTTTCAGAAATTCAGCAGTATAACCATTTGGTTTCTTTACCATTTCTTCTGGGGTGCCTGCAAAAAGAAGATTACCTCCTTTTTTCTCACCCCCTTCCGGACCAAGATCAATAATCCAATCGCCACATTTAATTACCTCAAGATTGTGTTCGATGATAATTACTGTGTGACCTTGATCTACTAATGCATTGATAGCTTTTAGTAGTTTAGAAATATCGTGGAAGTGTAAGCCTGTAGTAGGCTCATCGAAAATGAACAGAATATTAGAGGAAGAATCTGAATTATTCTTTCCTAAAAATGAAGCAAGTTTTACCCGCTGCGCTTCACCACCTGAAAGTGAATTAGAAGATTGACCCAACTTTACATAACCAAGGCCAACTTCAAAAAGAGGTAGCACTTTTTCGTACACTGCTTTTTTCTCTTTGAAGAATTCAAGACTTTCCTCCACCGTCATGTCGAGTACTTCAAAAATATTCTTGCCTTTGTACTCCACCTCCAACACTTCTTGTTTAAAGCGTTTGCCTTCGCAACTTTCACACTTCAAAAAGATGTCGGCCATAAATTGCATCTCTACTTTTATCTCGCCTTCACCCTGGCAGGTTTCACATCTTCCACCGTCTACATTAAAAGAGAAATGCGATGGCTTGTAGCCGCGTTGCTTACTGAGTGTTTGTTCTGAATAAAGATTACGAATTACATCATACGCCTTCACATAACTAATCGGATTGGAGCGTGATGATTTTCCGATTGGATTCTGATCTACAAATTCTACTTGCGAGATTTTGGTTACATCACCTTCCAGTCGATCGTATTTGCCGGGAGTTTCTGAAACCGAACCACTCAATCGGCCCACAGCCGGATATAAAATTTTCTTTATTAAGGTTGATTTACCAGAACCACTTACACCAGTCACAACTGTAAGAATCCCCAATGGAAACTTTACCGTTAAGTTTTTCAAATTGTTTTCGCGAGCACCTACAACCAACAGAAAGTCCTTCCATTTCCTTCGCTGCTTCGGCACCATAATTTTCTCCACACCCGTGAGATAATTAGTAGTGTGCGATACAATTTTTGTATTCAGATCTTTCTGCGAACCCTGAAAAATTAATTCTCCACCGTGCGCACCGGCATCTGGTCCGATGTCAATAATCTGATCGGCCGCACGCATGATTTCTTCTTCATGCTCTACCACGATCACCGTATTGCCCATGTCGCGCAGTGATTTTAATACCTCCACCATGCGGGCTGTATCGCGCGGATGTAAGCCAATACTTGGTTCATCCATGATATACATGGAACCAACCAAAGCGCTACCAAGTGATGTTGCTAACTTAATTCGTTGAAACTCTCCACCTGATAGCGTGGAGGTAACACGATTGAGCGTAAGATAGCCAAGACCAACTTTCTCCATATACTCAAGCCGAGATCGAATTTCTGTTAAAATCCGGTCGGATACTTTTTGCTCATACTTCGGAAGAGAAAGAGATTCAAAGAATTTCAATGTATCCTCAATCGGCATCAACACCAGATCCGTAATGGATGTATCAGCAATTTTTACGTAAGCCGCATCTTTGCGAAGCTTGGTTCCTCTGCAATCAGGACAGGTAGTTCTTCCTCTGTAACGCGAAAGCATCACCCGGTATTGAATCTTATAGGTTTTCGACTCTAAATATTTGAAGAACGCGTGAATACCTTCAAAGTATTGATTGCCATTCCACAACAAATCTTTTTCCTTTTGACTCAATTCCCCGTAAGGCCTATGAATCGGAAAATCGAATTTGATTCCATTTTTTATTAAGGGCTTGGCCCATTCGTTCATTACTTCTCCTCGCCAGGGAGCAATGGCACCTTCAAAAACAGAAAGACTTTTATCGGGGATAACGAGGTCTTCATCGATGCCAAGAATTTTTCCAAAGCCTTCGCACGTTCTGCACGCTCCAAACGGGTTATTAAAACTAAACAGGTTTATGGATGGCTCCGTAAAGTGAATTCCATCCAACTCAAACTTATCGGAGAAGTGAACTTTCTTTTCCCCTTCAACATAAATTGTGCAATCACCATGACCTTCGAAGAAAGCAGTTTGCACAGAATCGGAAAGACGGAAAGTGAGATCTTCATCGCCAGCATTTACAGCAGCCCGATCAATCAGAATTTCAATTTCACCATCAATATCTGCGGGTTTAGATTTTGAAGTTTTCTTTTTTCCCTTTCCCTTCTCCTTAATGAGAGAGGTGTCCGTAGGACGGAGTGAGGGAGAGGGATTTACGATCTCCTCAATAAACTTTACTTCTCCATCTACCAACACGCGTGCATACCCTTTGCTTAACAGGAGATTGAGTTCATCACTTAGCTTTCTTCCCTTCATCACCTTAAGGGAACAGGCAATCATAATGCGCGTTCCTTCTTTTTTCTTATGGATGAAGTCAATTACATCTGTTACAGTGTCGCGCTTCACTTCTTTTCCGCTTACGGGTGAATAGGTTTTACCAATCCGGGCAAAAAGAAGTTTTAAATAGTCATAAATCTCGGTGGTAGTGCCAACGGTAGAACGAGGATTGCGCGTATTTACTTTTTGTTCAATAGCGATGGCCGGAGAAACTCCACGGATGTAATCCACTTCAGGCTTTTCCATGCGCCCTAAAAACTGCCGTGCATAAGAACTCAAACTCTCTACATACATGCGCTGCCCTTCTGCAAACAGGGTATCGAAGGCAAGAGAAGATTTTCCAGAACCTGAAAGTCCGGTCACCACAACAAGCTTATTTCTTGGAATGGCTACGCTTAAATTTTTAAGATTGTTAACACGAGCCCGCTTTATGATGATATACTCTTTGGGATCGAGTTCGTCTAAGTAAGAATCGTTAGGGATTGGCTGCATGGAAACCGCAAAAGTAGAAAAATGAAGCTCCTTGTCCTACATGGAATGCAAACCAAGTTGAGGTTTTCATCAGTCATATAAAAAAAGCCACTCAAAGCTTTGAGTGGCTCTCGTTAAGTCTGAGTTACGTTTTAATTATCGAAATCAGGATCGTAGCTGGCTTCTTTTGCATCGCCATCGCCATCAAAATCATCACCGTTATCAAAATCGCCACGGCCAGAGCCGCTATCATCGTCATCGCCATCAAACTCTTGTTTCTCGCTGGAATCAACATCGTAGCCGCCATCACTATTTTTAGTAGCGGGCACTTTCACCAGATAAATAGAATCATCAGTTTCTAAAGGGAACACAAAGATGGGCTCCTTTTTCGCATTCATTATTCGGGTGATGCTCCCATCATACCCATTTGGATATTGGTCTTTCAATAGTTCTCTGAGATCTTCGCCCAGGTTTTCTAAACTTTTTATTACTCGTTTCTTTGCTACTGCCATTGTCGTTAAAAATCGGCCTCAAATAGCACAAGAAAATTGATAGAAGGCAAATTATTTTTCATTTTTTTTGAGATTTCGATCTTTCTTTTCTATTTTTCATTTCTCAAACAATTCATTTAACCCACATACTATCGACCGAGACATCTACGTTACCTAAACGACAGCAAGATGATTGAAAGCAGATTAAGCGACAGCCAGTTGGTTTCGCTCTATCAAACCGGTAACGAAGAGGCGTTCGAGATGCTACTTCACAGACACAAATCCCGTATTTATACGGCTATTTACATGATTGTTAAAGATCGCTATGAAGCAGAGGATCTCTTACAGGATACCTTTATCAAAGCAGTTAATACAATTAAAGGTGGCCGCTATAACGAAGAGGGTAAATTTTTACCTTGGGTAAGCAGGATAGCACACAATCTGGCTATCGACCATTTCCGCAGAAAGAAAAGATACCCTGAAGTAATCCTGGAGGATGGAAGCCGGGTGTTTGATTCCATGCAATTTTCTGAAGATTCGTACGAAACCAAGCAAATGATGCGTGATACAAAGTCGCGCCTTCGCGATTTGGTGAAAGAGTTACCGGAAGAACAAAAACAGGTTTTGATTATGCGCCATTACCTGGAAATGAGTTTTCAGGAGATTGCCGACAGAACCGAGGTGAGTATTAATACTGCATTGGGAAGAATGCGTTATGCCCTCATCAACCTGAGAAAGAAAATGACCAAAAATAATATTGCCTATGACAAAGACTTTTACCCAAGACGATCTGATCCGGTTTCTATACCACGAGACCTCGGAAGAGGAGACGAAGGAGATTAACAAAGCACTCCTTTGTGACACTGACCTGCTTAGTCAGTACAAGGAACTTAATGCTACGCATAAAGAATTAAATGCTGCACGTTTAGAACCTTCTGCGAAAACGATTCAAAATATTTTGAATTATGCGCACGGAATGCAGGAACAGCATTAATGTATCATTTTTGAAAGGCTATTAAAGCCTTCTGTCATCGCGGCCTTTGAGCCGCGATTTTTTTTATAGCAACCTCAGTAATTTACAGTTCATCCTTCTTATCACTCAGTTCAGTAAACAAAATAGTTGAAGCGGATAAGCTGAGACTACTTTTGGTTCATGGATATCGAGAAAGTTTTAACAGGAATGTTGGTGCTGCACATTGCAGGCGGAACGTTTGCACTCATCAGCGGGCTTGTAGCCATGCTTACTTTAAAAGGAAGCAAAATTCATCGCCTTGCAGGTAAAATTTATTTCTGGGCAATGACAGCCGTTTTTGTTGGAGCTCTTTTTACAGCTATCGGTCATCATAAAGACTTTTTACTGATGGTAGCATTTTTCAGCTACTACATGACCGTTCGTGGTTACCGCATTTTATCTCTAAAGAAACTTCATCAAGGTCAGAAGGCAGTTCCATTAGATTGGCTAATAACAACCATCTCTGGCATATTTATTTTGGCATTAATTGGTTGGGGAAGTTGGGGCGTTTTCAAGGGAGTGAATATGGGAATAGTTGCCATAGCTTTTGGAATTATCGGACTGACTTTCTTTATCAGCGATGTGAAAAGTTTTTTCTATCTACCAAAAGAAAAAATGCATTGGTGGTATGGCCACATCAGCAGTATGGGCGGTAGTTATATTTCTGCAGTAACTGCATTTGTTGTGGTGAATATTCAACTACCTCAATTTCAATGGGTGCTTTGGATACTACCCGGAATTATTGGTGGGATTATGATCGGACGAACGATCCGAAAATATAAATTGAAATTTAGTGGAGCGCTATAATTTACGAACCCGGATGCTCATTGCTTCAGCCGGATTTACAACTAAGAGCGTCTTAAAATCAGATTCAGAAAATCCTTTTTGCAGCAAACGCGGCATTAGCTCGTTGAAAATATTAGTGTATCCTATGAACTCTCCACCCATCGGTTCACCAGGTTTAAACCAGCCCGCATCGTGCGAAATTAAAACACGATTCAATAGTCCCTCATTCTTTAATCGAATGAGTGAATCAACATAGTTATCGAAATCACCCCAGCCAATTCCGTCCAGACTAACCCATGCGCCCATGCTTGCGGCTTTAACATGGTAACCCTTGTCAAACTCGCTTTGTGCATGCACCCACACAAAGGCACTTGGGTGAACGCCTAATGAGTGAAGGATTTTTAATTGTTCCATCGCAGCTTTAGCGGGACCTGTATGTGAACAAATAGTAAGTCCCGTTTTAAGATGTGTCTTTGCTGCCGCATGCACCAATTTTTTATGAGTATCCGAAAGCGCCTCGCCACCATCAACACCAATTTTAATGAATCCGGGTTTAATCGAAGTGCCTGCTATTCCATTGTTGAATTCCATGATCCAGCGGGTTGCTAGTTGGTGGCCGGTTTCAGATAGCGCCCATGCCGGTAGATATTTGTTTTGAACAGCACCGTAATATCCAGTGTTGGTAATTATTTGAACACCACTCTTTTCAGCAAGCATTTTCAAAAGAAGCACATCGCGACCGAGAAAATCAGGAGTGCAATCGAAAACACTTTTTACACCCACTTCTTTAATCTCCATCAAATAAGGAAGTACTTTTTGAATAACCTCATCACGGTTCCATCGAGTGGTGTTGATTTTATCGGCCCCAATAAAATCAACTAAAAAATGTTCGTGAATTAATGTTTTGCCCAACTGCGTGCTTGGGATTGTTCCATTAACAGTATTAATAAACGGTGCTTTCTTTTTTCCGCTCCAAAATAAAAATCCCAAGCATGCTATGATAAATTCTCTTCGCGAGAAGCGCATGGCACTACAATTCTGTAATAAAAATGTTACGCCATTTCACCCTTACCCCACCGCCATCATGAATTTGCAAAGCAATTTTACCCGAGCGCGATCCAATCTTTTCATCCGTTAGGGTAATCATTTGTTCGCCATTAAGCCAGGTAGTTACTTCATTGCCTTTTACACGTACTTTCATCATATTCCATTCACCTTCTTTCAATGCATTTTCTTTATCAGCCGTAGGTTGAATAAGCCAACCCCTTCCATACGATTCATAGATTCCGCCACTATGCATATTTAAGGGAGCAACTTCCGCTTGCCAGCCGTTTACAATAGTGCCAGCTATTTGTGAATGAAAAAACACACCACTATTTCCGTTAGATTCTTGTTTAAACTCCAGTGTGAGTTCAAAATCTTTAAACTCTTTTTCAGTACCCAAATAGCCATATTGTTTATCGGGTCCGCTTTCGCAGATGAGCTCTCCCTTTTCAACAAACCATTTTTCAGTACCGTAAATAGTCCAACCCGTAAGGCCTTTGCCATCAAATAGCGATTGTTTTTTCTGAGCATTTGAAATACAAGCAAAAACTCCCCATATCGCAAAAAACAAAATCAATTTTTTCATATCGCATAAATTATCTTACCAAGGTAGGAAAAAGAGCGGAGCCAAAAAGTATAGGTGAGATTTTGTAATTTTATTTATATCGGCCAAACATAAGTCTTTATGCGGATTATAATACTGTTTCTTTTGAGTTTAATCCTTTTTAGTTGTTCATCGCGATCCAGCGAAAGCAATGAACCATTGGACTTGGTCGAGGATCCAGCCACCACCAATTTTTCGTTGACTGATCTACAGGGGGAATGGCACATGGTAACGCAGGAAGAAGGTGAGTGGGTTTTGTTTTATGCCTGTGATGCGGACAATACAACGGTAACAATTAAAGGTGATTCAATCATAATAGGTTGGGGTCAGGATGCAACTGCGGGAAAAATAGAATCCTGGTCTGCAGAAAATGAAAAACTTTCGTTAGTTGTTAATGATTCGTACGAAACAAATGTTTATCAGGTGCAGCCAGCCGAGGATGGTCTTATGCAATGGCTCCTTTGGGATGATAGCGAAGGGCAATCATTATTTGTTCATGACCGTGATAAAAATAAATATCGCGTTGTAAAGCAACCGTGTAAAGAATGTTGGGAAGACTGTGATGAAGATTCTGATTTATGATTCCATGTTTAAATAAAAAGAGGTAAGGTGTCGTACACTTTATCTCAGTAAGAAAAGTGTTGGACACCTTATAATCCCAACGATTTATTATTAAAAATCTTCAAAACGTGTGAGGCGAACCTCGTGCTGTTTTCTTTCTTTGCAGCGTGAAAATCCTGATCCTTCATCAGCACTTTAATACTCCACAGAAAGGGGGTGCCATTCGCTCTTACTATCTGGCAAAATCGCTTATAGACAGAGGGCTGGAAGTCATTATAATAACAGCTCATAACGAAGTTACTTACAAAAAGGAGGATGTGGAGGGTATTGAAGTGCATTACCTGCCCGTTGCTTATGACAACCGCTTTGGGTTTTCAGCTCGCAGTTGGTCGTTTATAAAATACGTGAATGGAGCAATAAGTCTGGCGAAACAGTTCCACGATGTGGATTATTGTTATGCGATTTCAGTACCCCTTACAGTGGGGCTTGCCGCGATGCGCATAAAAGCACGGTATAAAATCCCGTACATTTTTGAAGTAGGTGATTTGTGGCCAGAAGCTCCCATTCAAATGGGATTTGTAAAAAACTATTTTTTCCAGCAGGCTTTATATGCACTGGAGAAAAGAATTTATAAATCGGCACATTCCATTGTAGCATTGTCGCCAGCCATCCAGTTTGCCATTGAAGAGAAAGTACCCGACAAACAGGTTCATTTGATTACTAATATGGCCGATTGTGATTTCTATTTTCCGGAAAGTAAGAAACCCGAACTAGAGAATAAGTATAATGTACAGAACAAGTTTGTTGTTTCTTATATCGGGGCGATTGGGGTAGCCAATGGGTTGGATTATTTTTTAATGTGTGCACGTGAATCGCGCAAAAGGGAATTACCCATTCATTTTTTTCTGTGCGGTGATGGTGCTGAGTTAGATCGCTTAAAGAAAAGCGCGCACCAGCATGAATTAAATAATCTTACGTTTTTGCCGTTCACTAATCGTGAGGGGGTTCGTGAAATAATGAACGTTACGGATGCATCGTTTATCTGCTACAAGTCTGTGCCGGTGTTAGAGACAGGTTCCCCTAATAAATACTTTGACGGATTGGCCGCAGGGAAAATGATCATTGTCAATTTTGGAGGTTGGATTAAAGAAGAGATAGGAGAAAAAAATTGCGGAGTATATGTTAATCCACTTGAGCCTGTAGATTTTGTGAGGAAGATATTTCCAATTCTTGAGAGCAAAGAATTACAAGAACAAATGGGAAGGAATGCACGCGCATTGGCTGAGCACAATTACTCTCGCGAAAAGCTGGCAAATAAATTTGCTAACATATTCCTCAGTCAGTCTTAGGGAGTTAAAAAAACAACTACTTCACCAAGGTTGAAAATACTATCTTCGATCGGGGGGCGATTTCCAGTTCAACGTGATCTCCTTCGTTTACTTTTAGAAAATCGCGCACACCAACATTGTAGCTGGTTCCAAGAATTTCAACACCATACCATTGGTATGCTGCCCCTTCAATTTCAGCGTCCTGCATTCCGTAGCGGGTAATTGGTTTTCCTGCTTCTTCCTCTTCTACCCGTTGAACCGCCATGGCAAGCATGGTATCATTATAGGTAAAGTTTTTTCTGCGCACGGAGATTTGTTTTCGTGTGATCACGCCAGAAATTTTTTCTTTTATGCCCGCCTGCAAATCCTGTTGCTTTTTATAATTCTCGCGCCATGTCCATGAAGTACCAACTGCAAACAATAAGGCAAAAGGGGTTGCTATAAAAGACCAGTCTTTTTCAGGAAAGTAGAAAAGGAATGTTCCAATGATAATTGAGATTACTAATGTTATTCCTAAGAACAGATAGACCTTAACTTGCTCTCTTCTGTAGAGCTTGTTCAGCTTTATCTTATCAACTTCTTTAAATGGAATTCGGGTGTTCATTCTTTACGATTTGATATAAAAAATGTCCTGCTTAAGAAAGCAGGACATCGTTAAGACAGAGCCCAAACATTAACTTTCCACTTGCTCAAAAATCTTTCCGGTCTTTTTATTTTTAAGGATCACTTTTTTAGCTCCGTAGTGAGTCACCTCCTCTTTCACCAGATAGTGATCGGCATCATATTCTACCAGATGGCCATCTTTACTTAATCCTTCCTTGCCGCGCCAAATATCAAGTTTCACAGGCTCCCATTGTTTTGTTTTGGCAGATTTATAAGCTGCATCCAACACTGAGTTCACGACATAGCCATCATAAAAAGTTTCTTTAGGCGCTACTCCTTTTTCCATGGAGTTGAACATATCCATAAACATGTGATTGTAGCCGAGTTCATTTAACTCATCCCCCACAGGGAACAACCAACCCTTATCGCTCTCTGCTTTTTCGGCAACATAGTTTGCTGCCTTACCGGTTGTAAACATTTCGAAGCCGGTTCGCAAAAAACTATTAATCCAAATAGTACCTTCTGTTCCCATTACTTCATCACGCAAATCGAGACCCCCGCGAAATGTCCAGCTTACTTCAAACTGGCCGATGGCCCCGTTTTCATATTTTACTAATCCAATGGCGTGATCTTCGGCATCAATCGGTTTTACTTGTGTATCGGCCCAGCACATTACTTCAATCGGTTTGATGTCCTTACCGATATAACTTCGGGTAATCTCTACACAATGACATCCTAAATCCAGAATGCAACCACCGCCCGCTTGTTCGATATCCCAAAACCAATCGCTGTGTGGACCGGGGTGCGTTTCACGCGATTTTGCCCAAAGTATTCTACCGAGCGCTCCGTTCTGCACACTTTCATGAGCCTTTATAAACTTAGGGGTATATACTAGATCTTCGAGGTAGCCATTAAAGACTCCAGCTTTTTCAACAGCAAGCAACATGCGTTTAGCTTCTTCCGCATTGCGCCCTAGCGGCTTAGTAGTGATCACTGCTTTTTTGTGTTTGCAGCATAACATCACGGCTTCTTCATGAAGGTTGTTTGGTAATGAAATACAAACCACTTCAACTTCCGGTCGGTTGATGGCTTCTTCCATGTTGGTAGTTGCGAATGGTACGTTGTAATCGGCTGCAAATTTTTTCGTGCTTTCTTCTCTGCGCGAGTAGATGGTAACAATTTTGTCTTTGCTTCTATAGCCTTGAAGCGAGTCGGCATAGAAGCGGCCGATGAAGCCGGAGCCAAGCATTGCAATTTTCATAAGAGGTAGAGTTAGTTTCTAAATACTGGTTTTCTTGTATTGTTAACTGAGTAAAGATTAAGTTGTCTGTATATCTTTCTTTTCGTTGAAGAACAAAATAAAATAAATAAGCACAGCCACCGCTATGCTGGCAGGAACTAACCAAATAGATTGCCATTGGTAAGCGCCATCCACTGTAAAGTAATCAGCAGTTTTTCCTGAGAACAAAGTTCCAATTACCATCCCAACACCATACGTTGCAAACGTAAACAATCCTTGTGCTGCGTTCTTGATTTTCTCACCGGCTTTTTTCTCGGTATACATATAACCGGTTACAAAAAAGAAATCATAACAAATGCCGTGCAACACAATGCCCGCATAGAGCATCCAGATGCTAGTATCAATATTTCCAAAAGCAAAAAAGACATAGCGAAGAATCCAGGCGGTCATACCTAACAAGAGCATTTTCTTAACTCCGATTTGATTAAATAAAAACGGAATGGCCAATATGAATAAAGCTTCTGATACCTGGCCAAAGGTCATTTTGAATGCAACATTCTCCATACCTAGCTGATTCAAAAACACGTTGGCAAAACCGTAATAAAAAGAGAGTGGGATGCAAATCAAAATTGCAGCTATAAAAAAGATAAGATATGGTTTGTCTTTAAAGAGCACGAATGCTTCTGTTCCCAAAGGACTTTCCGAAGTCTTTCCTTTTGGAGGAGTATTGGGAAGAATGAAACTGGAAACACCTAATGCCAGGGAGGCAATCGCGGCCATTTGAAAAGTAACAGAAGATTTATCCAACCCTAAAGAACTGATTAGAACACCCGCTAAAATCCAGCCTAACGTTCCAAACACACGAATCCAGGGAAACTGTTTTCCGGGATCGGTCATCTGGCCAAACGCAATGCTATTGGATAGTGCAATGGTGGGCATGTATAAAAGTGAGTAAACCAAAATGATCCAGTAAAACGATGAATTGTTGTTAACAATAGTGGCTGCATAAAGTAAAGCGGCTCCAACCAAATGAAGTACGCCCATAATTTTCTGTGCTGCAAAAAACCGATCGGCAACCATGCCCACAAAGAAAGGCGAGATGATGGTTGCAATTGCCAGGGCACTATACGCAGCACCTATTTGAGTGCCCGTTGCTCCTAAAAATTCAGACATATACGTTCCCATCGTTACATACCATGCACCCCAAATAAAATATTCGAGTAACATCATGATTGATAACTTGGTAAAAACAACAGGTTTCATATTTTCACATTTAAGAGTGAAGAAAGGTAGAAACCGTTTTAGTAATTATAAAGAGAAGCTGCACAATTTATCTAAGCGGTGAGCTTCTCTATCCGACTTATTTATCAGGCCTGTAGCGCGATTCATTGAAAATCAGCTTCGCGTCTTTTTGCATCATCACTTCTGTGAAGGTTAGTTCAGATTTTCTGGCCGCATAATTATTTACGATTTGCCAACCCACCCAAGTGCCGATGCGGCCCGGTGCCTGATCGCCCACTTCAAAAGTTTTTGGTCGCTCGCCAATGTATCGCTGCTTTACTTTGCCATCCGTTGAATAAAAGGCTTCATCTTCAATTAGTCGTTTCCAAATCATATCCTGATTGGCTCGGGCTCCGGCAATCTCTTCAGCAGTATAGCCAATCAGCACACTATCAGGGGTGCAAGGCATCATATGCTTGGCAAAGTAATAGGCTTTTCCATATGTGATCATATCAGCCAACATGGTGCGGTCGCTTAAGTCAGTATCATTATAGCGACTATCTATTCCATAGAGCAGCATCACCGAGGGGACGATAAAATTCTTTTGATATCTGCGAAGCATATATTCGTACATATTTGGTGGATAACGACTACCCTTACCAAGATAATAGTCAAGCCCAACAACAATAAGAGAGTCGCTCACAAACAGATCAGTTTCTAACCCCGTAATCACCAGTTGTATTTTAGGAATTTGAAAATCAGGGTAATAATATTTCAGGGTGGTGAATGCCGAGCGGAATTCATTCTCGAGATAAGCGCCATCACCAAATATCTTTTTTGTTTCCAAAAGAAGAGTGTCAATATGTGGATTGGAAAACCTGACATAGAGTTCGTTAATAAATACAGAATCGCTTGGGTATGCACTGCGACTGAAAACAAAATCACGAAGGGTTATGTGGTGCGATAAAAAATTAACTAACTCCTGTTTACTCGTAATGGCAGGCAGTGAATCTTCTAAATGCTCTATCTTCAGATCTATGGTTATATTTTTTGTATCCGGAATAAATGCACACTTTTCTTCCACATCATTCTTGCAAGCGGCAAGGCTGAAGATCAAGAGTAAAAAAACAACAGTAATGCGCATGGTGAAATTTATTTTGTTGCGAAGATGTGGAAAATTAGAGCGGCTGCAAAATATACATGCATAGTAAAAGATTCTTGTAACATCTATTTCGTTGGATTGCAATTCATGCCTGTTATTCGGAATTTGCCGAACTAAATTCAACACGTGTACAAACAACCCAAGCACATCGCTGTAGCCGGAAATATTGGTTCCGGTAAAACTACTTTAGCAGAAAAGCTCGCAAAGCATTATGGCTGGACTCCACTTTATGAGTCGGTGGATCAAAATCCCTACTTGCGCGATTTTTATGACGATATGACCCGCTGGGCATTTCACCTCCAGATTTATTTTTTGAACAGTCGCTTTAACCAGGTGCGCCAAATCCGCGAAAGCGAAAAAACGATTATCCAGGATCGTACCATCTATGAAGATGCGCACATCTTTGCAGCCAACCTTCACAAGAGCGGACATATTAATGACCGCGATCATCAGAGTTATTTAGATATTTTTAATTCGATGATCAACTTCGTTCATCCTCCAGACTTATTGATTTATCTAAAGGCGGATATTCCAAAACTTGTGCAACAAATTCAAAAACGAAATCGTGATTTTGAATTCAACATTAAGTTGGAGTATTTGCGAAACTTAAATGAACACTACGAAACCTGGATTGGTGGTTACAAACAAGGCAAGCTACTAATCATAGATGTAAACAATCTTGACTTCGTAGAGCGAGTGGAAGATTTTTCGCAAATCGTTGGCAAGATTGAGTTTGAATTAAATAATCTATTTAGCTGATGAAGGCAATTACCTTTCACGGTAAACAAACGATTCAGTATGAATCCATTCCTGATCCGGAAATTTTACAACCGACTGATGCTATTGTAAAAGTTACACTTTGCGCAATTTGTGGCTCGGACTTACACGCTTATCACGAACATGAGAAAGGATTGGATCATGGCACGGCCATGGGGCATGAATTTGTTGGTGAGGTTGTGGCGATTGGAAAAGATGTAAAAACGATTCGTGTTGGTAAGTCTGTAATGAGTCCGTTCACTACTAATTGTGGGGATTGTTTCTATTGCAACATCGGACTAACCTGCCGATGTATTTATGGTCAGTTGTATGGTTGGCGGCAACATGAACAAGGATTGCATGGTGGGCAGGCTGAATATGTTCGTGTTCCATTAGCGGATAGTACATTGATGCCGATCCCCGAAGGATTAACAGCCGAGGAGGGATTATTTCTTGGCGATATTTTGTCTACTGGATTTTTCTGCGCAAAGCAAGCGGAGATTAAACCTAAGAACACCTATGCCGTTGTTGGTTGTGGACCTGTTGGATTGATGGCGATACTTGGAGCAAAAGAATATGGTGCCGAAAAGGTGTTTGCAATTGATACACTACCGGAGCGACTTGAACGAGCAAAACAATTTGGAGCGATCCCCATCAACGCTTCATTACAAAATACGAGAGAAGTTATTAATGAGGTAAGTGAAGGCCGAAGTGCTGATGCAGTGATGGAAGCGGTTGGAAATTCGGCTACCAATAAATTGGCGTATGATCTTGTTCGGCCGGGTGGAATTATTTCAGCAGTGGGTGTTTGCACAGATGAACATCTTGCCTTTTCACCAACCCAAGCCTATGATAAAAACCTTACGTATAAAGTAGGTCGGTGCCCGGCTCGTTTTATGATGAATGAACTTATTCCGATTGTGCAACAGAAAAAATACGATATAACTTCTATCATCACGCATCGGCTTTCCTTAGCGGAAGGAGTTTTTGGCTACGATATTTTTGCAAACAAAAAGGACAACTGTTTGAAAGTTGTCCTTAAGCCTTGAGTGGCTTGAACTTTCAATAATAACTTCCTAATTTTAGTTATATGGACACTCAACAGAAATATAAATTAATAGAAAAACTCGTGCTTTCGGAAGATGAAAATTTGCTTTCGCAAATCCAACAACTAATAGAAGGAAATGAATTGCAGTTTTGGGATGAAATGAATCCAAAGCTTAAAGCATCCATTAAAGGAGGCCTTGAGCAATCTAAGGCTGGAATAGGTGTAACTCACGAAGATGCAATGAAAGTATTTCGTGCCAAGCTAGGCAAATGAAAATTATCTGGACACCTGAAGCAGCCGAAACATTTAATTCAAATATTGAATGGGAAGATCAAGCAGTGCTAAACTTTTTAGATAGAGTAGAGGAAGTAGTTGAAACTATTAAGTCAATCCTGAAATCTTTCCGTCTATCAACAAGAAAGACAACATAAGGCGATGTGTAGTAGTCAAACAAATAAGTCTCTACTACAGGATAGTTTCGAACAAACAAATAGATCTCCTAACCTTTTGGAACTCGTACCAAAACCCGGAACGCATTAAGTTCTAGTTTTTGAACTAAATAGGAACCTTTTTACTGCCCTACCATAAACACGGCATTTGAGAAAACCATTTTGCCGCTTTCCCAAAATGTACGGAATAGGGGATTGTCAACCATATAAACAATATTTCCTCGACCTTTTTGCTCCACTCCAAAGACGAGACTATTACTCATCATTTTGTTAATTCGATAGCCAGCAAAGCCTTGAACTGGTTTAGCGGTTCCTTTAATTACGCCAACGTTCCAGGCATCTTGCATAAAGGCATAATGAAGTTCGTTTGTCTTTAAAGTGTAGTAACTATCCTTTAAACCAAACGCCAGCGGATGAGACTTGTCCACAGTCACTTTGTAAATAGCGCCACTGATTGCATCGGCCAGTTGCTTGCGTTCAGCATCTTCATATCGCGCAAGTAAATCTTTTTCCTTTAGTTCTTTTTCTTTCTTTTCTGCTTCAGTTTTTGCAGCATCATTGGCGTAGGTCTTTAATGCAAATCCTTTTTTATCGGCAAATGAACCCAAGGCATTGGCTATTACAATTAAACGCCCGCCATCGGAAACCCAGGAAGAAAGATCAGTTAATGTTCCTTCATCAAACATACGATAGCGTCCTTCCGGCACAATTAACACATCGTATTTACTTAACTCAACTGACTTAAAGTAGTCGGTACCGATTTGAGTAATTGGGTAGTGAAGTTGTTGCTCGAAAAAATACCAGATCTCACCGGCACTTAAGGAGGAGGTTTGATCACCAAACAGCACTGCAATATTTGGTGCTTTAAGAAAACCCACTGATCCTGAACCAAAGTCTTTTCCTTTATCGGCAAAACCAGTGTTGGTTGTATAAACCTTTCGGCCCATCTTATCGGCTAATAATTTAATACCAGAATCAAAATCGACTTTGCTTTCATTGTTCCTTCGCGTAACGATTAGTGTTCCGGGTTCAAAGTTTTGCCCAGCCATGGTGAATGCTTTCTCCGATGAGCGCACTTTATATTTTTCATTCAGTAAGACAGCTAAAAGTTCTACATCGCGAAGGGTTTCATATTTGAAAATATAGGCGTAGGGTTTTTCAGCCACAGTTGCATTGTCAACCTTTTTGGGCAGATAAGCCTTGGCAGAATTGATTCGCTCATTTAATGCATACCCTTTCAAATCATAATTATACATGAGGTTCCAGGCCGTGATGTCGTACGTTGCCGAGTCAGGCAATTTTGATTGAGGTTCAAAGAGCGTTGTGATAAATCGAGATTTAGGTTGATAAATGTTGATAACGATATCATCAGCACTTACATTAACATTAGTGGTTGTTTGAGACTGATAATCAAATCCACGTGTTGCTTTGCCTGAGGACGGATGTCCATATTTAATGGAATGACTATCAAGCCAACGGGTTAGTTGATTGATCTTGTCAGCATGGTTATCTCCTTTAATTACATAGGTTTTATAAGGCGAAGCGGGATTGTTGATGTTGTCTTTTGCATACTTTTCAAATTCATCCACTACGCGGCTAGCGTTTTGTGAAGCAATTTCAATCGTTGATAGTCCCGTAGTATGATGATGTGTCAATCGATCTTTTAAGGTTAATGGATCGCCTTCTCGGGTTGTAATGCTTAATCCACCAAAACCTCCACCACCCTGTTCGTAGGTCATACCAATAGCGCCACTATAGGTCGGGTAGGTATCGCCATAACTTGGGTAGTATAAATCGAATACTTCTTTGGTGAAATAAAGCCAGCCTTGTTCATCAAAATATTTAGCGTTGTTCTTTCCAATCATGGTTTGGAATTCGCGTTGCCAGTTAGTTATCACTTCATGATAGGGTTCCACCGCTGGCGCAAAATAGTATGGGTTGTTATAACCTTGTTCGTGAAAGTCAACGTGTACGTGAGGAAGCCATTCGTTATAAATTTTTATTCTTGCTTTTGATTCTTTCTGAGTGATCCAAGCCCAGTCACGATTCAAATCAAATAAATAATGATTGGCTCTGCCTCCGGGCCATGGTTCGCGATGCTCCTTTGCATCACCACTTGAATTGGCAGGAAAATTTCCATATTGATTATAAAAGTTTGCGTAACGATCGCGTCCATCGGGGTTGATGCACGGATCCATAATGATTACTGTATTCTTTAGCCACTCTTTGGTTTTCGCATTGGCTGGATTAACTAGTTCGTAAAGGGTTTTCATGGAAGCCTCAATGGAACTGGCTTCATTGCCATGCACGTTATAACTCAACCATACAATGGCAACTTTATTGGACGAAGGACTTCCATCAAGTGCACCCGCTCTCTTTAAATTGTCCTGCCGAATCTGATCTAGGTTGGCAAAATTTTCCGGTGAAGCAATAATCGCGTAAATCAAAGGACGATGCTCATTCGTTTCTCCATATTGAGTAACCTTAACCACAGGCGACAATTCGTCAACATACTTGAAATATTCTACTACGCGATGATGGCGTGTGAAGCGATCACCTAATTCGTAGCCTAAAAATTCATCGGGAGATTGAATTTTAGTTTGAGCAAACGAACTAAGAGCAAGTAACATGCAAACACACGTGGATATTAATTTCTTCATAAAGAATTTGGGATGAATATTAAAAACGAAAAATGTGCAAAATTTAACTCTGCTTCAACAGTTTTTTTACCTGTGGTGTGTGATGGGTGATGTGCTCTTGAAAAAATTTTAACGTCTGCTGAATGTTGAGCATCCCTGCAAAGGGATGTTTATACACCTTTCGATTGATTTGATTGTCCTGGAATTTTTCAAGCACCGTTTTTAAATCTGCCCGGGTTTGGTTCCAGGCCTCAGCTAATTGCTCCACACGTTCATAAACAGGTGTATTTTCTACTACTACCTTTGGAGCTTTAAACTTAAAGGGTAAACGTTGGGAAATCTTTAGCACGATCATTTTAAGCTCTTCGATAATCCCCGTTTTTGGCGCGATATCAATACCCAAAATCTTCTTATTAAGATATCGAATTGAGAGTTGTTCTGAAGCAATCAGATGCGAGAGAACCTGAGCAATGGACCATTTACCCTGCCGCGATTTATTGGCTGCTTCAGGCGAAATATCGTTAACTAACCTCAGTAAATCAGCTCGTTGGTTTTCCAACGCATTAAATAATTGAGCTAGTCGAGTATTCAAATTGAATGAGTTTTAGTAAAAGTAGATAAATTCAAATTGGCGACTTCAATTCCTTTTTCTATTTTTAATAAACCTAACCTAAACCAACTCAACATGAACACAAATTATGCAGGCTTTGGCCAGCGCTTAGTAGCAATTATCATTGACGTGATTATTATTGGTGTTGTTCAATCATTTGTTTTTGTACCAATTCTAGCTGCAGCTGGTCTTGGCTTTGCATCTGGAGCAGAAAATATGGATTTCTCAGACCCGGATCAGGCAGCAGGTATGATTGGGGCTATTATGGCAGCAGCGGGAGGAGTTTGGCTTTTAGCAATAATCATTCAGGTGTTGTACTTTACTTTTATGGAATCTTCCAAAATGCAGGCAACCGTAGGAAAACTAGCTCTTGGACTTAAGGTGACTGATCTTCAGGGTAACAAGCTTGATTTTACTAAAGCATTAATAAGAAATCTTTCAAGAATCCTATCAAATTTCACTATGTTGATTGGTTATATTATTGCTGCTTTTACTGAGAAAAAGCAGGCGTTGCATGATATTATTGCAGGCACATTGGTTCTAAAGAAATAATTATCCTAGTATTAAATATTAAGGCTCTGGATTTTCTGGAGCCTTTTATTTTCTAAAAAATCTAATTTGACCGGGTAACATTTCAATTGTTGCAGGAAGAAGCCCTATTAGTTCACCCTCTGTTTCCAACATCACAATCTTAGTTGAACTCAGCTCTACTTTGGTTGTGTTGTAATAGATTATTTGATTGTCAGTAATTTTTTTCTTACTCTTTAGTTGTTGCAGATAAAGTAGGAACTTAAAAAGCGGAACATTGCTTGCAATAAAAGTAGAAAACACACCATCATCCGATTGTGCATCGGGGGCAATGTAAATTTTGTTGCCAAAAGATTGACCGTTTGCTATCGCTACCACTCTTGCTTTGCCCTTCCAGTTCCAGGTTGGAGTTTGTAATCCAATCACTTCAGGTTTGTGTGTGAAGAATGTTTGTACAATGGAAAGCAGATACTTTAAATCCGCGCCTAACCAGGATGGAGATTTTTCCATTCGCTGCACGGTTGCTGGGCCCATGCCTAGACTGCAAACGTTAATAAAGTAGTGAGTAATTTCTTGCAGCTGGCTGTTTCTACAAATCACTTTTCCGATATCTGTTGGCATCGGTTGATTTTTAGTGAGTAATTCCAACAGCGCGTGTGGATCGGATGTGAGATTTGCAGTGTTGGCAAAATCATTTCCTGATCCTAATGGAATAAGCCCCAGCGTGGGTGATGAATTTACATTGGTTACACTCATCATTCCATTCAGCACTTGATTCAACGTACCATCGCCCCCAGCAGCAATAATTATATTAGCCTTTCTTGTAACAGCCTCTACCGCCAATTGGTACGCATGGTTGGCAAACTGAGTTTCTAAAACTTCAATAGAAAACTTTTGAGAAAGAACCGGAAGAATGGAGTAATAGAATTTTTTCTTCTTTTTAGAAACTCCGTTAAGAATGATGATGATTTTCAATGATCGATGGGTCAATTAGCCAATGATACAGTCGATGATCATATGTAATAGTAAAGGGAACGACATTGGCTAATCGAGAATTTTATTTGCAGTTTTTCTTGATCGCAGCACGGGCTTCAATGGAACCCAACTCGTCAGCATGCTTTAAATCCAAGCAACCATCGTAGTTATTATTCATCATCAATTTCACCAGTCCGCGTTGATAATAGGTTTCAGGGTCGGCCGGATATAATTCAATGGAAAAGGTATAGTCTTCAACAGCTCCTGAGTAATTTTCCTTTTCAGTTTTGCTTAAGGCACGATTGTCATAATAGGTAGGATTGGTATCATCCAGCTCAATCGCTTTTGTGTAATCGACAATAGCGCCATCATAATCTTCCATTGTGTGTTTAAGTACGCCTCGCATGTTATAGGTTTCAGGATCTTCGTTGTTCAATTCAATTGCTTTATCGTAATCAGCGAGCGCTCCTTTCAGGTCTTCTTTAGCAGTTTTAGCAAGCGCCCGATTTTCATATTTATAGGGATCTTTAGAATCCATTTTGATAGATTCATTATAATCGGCTATGGCCCGATCAAAATTACTTGTACTATAAAATGCTACTCCACGATAGTTATATAAATTAGCATCGGTCTTATCTAATTCAATGGCTTTTGTATAATCATCAATCGCGCTCACAAACTCTCCAAGCTCTGCTTTCACTAAACCTCTATTAAAATATTTATCGGCATCAAGGGGGCCTAGTTCAAGGGCTTTTGAAAAATCGAAATAAGCACCTTGTAATTCCTCGATGTTGTACTTGGCAAAGCCTCGGTTGGTATAAGCATCTGTAAATCTTGGATTAAATTTAATTGCCTTGTCCAGATCATAAATGGCGCCTTCATCATCTCCTAAATTGATTTTAGATTCACCCCGAAAATTGAGTGCTTCTGCAAAAGTTGAGTCAAGCTCCAATGCAAAATTAAAATCACCTATGGCTCCATAATAATCCTGTAATTCCATACGTGCCTGACCTCTAAGCGAAAAAGCATTTTTATTACGTGGATTAGCTTCAATAATCTTTGTCAGATCTGCTTTTGCCCCTGCAAAGTTTTTTGCCTCCATTTTCTTTTTTGCTGCTTCCAAACCTGCATCGGTTTGAGCTGACAATAGACTGGGGAGTAAAAAAAGAGTAATGATAAGTTGCTTCATGCGAAATACAATTCAGAGAGCAAGTTACTAAGAAATGAGGGATTTCATGCAGAGCCGCTATGCCTAGGTTAGTTCAGAAAATAACTTTGGTAATTTACTCTGCGTGCTCTGCGCCTTTGCGTGAAACCAATAACCATCCAAACAAAATATAAAACCCTATTGGGTGATTATCGTAACTTGCTTATCTAATGAACATACTATGAAGCGTTTGATCTTTGTTTTTTCATGTTGGTGCATATGCATACTGGCCCTTGCTCAGGAAAAACCTCTTGATATGAAGATGGATTTTGAAGAGTACGATCCTCCGGCAACACTGAAGGTATCGGAACATCATATTACAAAAGCAAAATTCCCATTCATCGATATTCACAACCATCAGGGAAATATGAACACGTCCGATTTTAAAGACTTAATCTCTAAAATGGATGCGTTGAACATGGGTGTGATGGTGAATTTAAGTGGGCGTGGATTTAGAAGTAGTGGTGACCACCTGGAAAAATCCATTGAGAATATTAACAATCGTTACCCCAATCGGTTTGTGCTGTTTACAAATATTGATTTTACCGACATCGACAATCCTGAATGGACTGCCCGCACCGTGAAACAGTTAGAGGCCGATGTAAAACGTGGCGCGAAAGGATTAAAAATTTATAAAAGCCTAGGCATTCATAATAAAGACAGTAAAGGCAAGCGCATCTCCATTGATGATCCGCGCATTGATCCTGTATGGGCTAAGTGTGGTGAGTTGGGAATTCCGGTTTTAATTCACTCGGCAGATCCAAAGCCCTTCTGGGATCCCATCGACAATCAGAATGAACGCTGGCTCGAATTAAAGACTCATCCGGGGCGCAGGTATGATGAGAGTTTTGCTAGTTGGGAGACCATCATATCCGAACAACACCACATTTTTCAAAAGCATCCTAAAACAACCTTTATCAACGCACACTTAGGATGGTACGGAAACGACCTGCAAAAATTAGGAAGTCTGATGGATCAGTATCCAAACATGCTCACCGAAATTGGAGCCGTTATTGCAGAGCTTGGGCGCCAACCCCGCGCTGCCAAAGCATTCTTCACCAAGTATCAGGATCGCATTCTGTTTGGGAAAGACAGTTGGGTGCCTGATGAATATGAAACTTATTTTCGTGTGTTGGAAAGTGAGGATGAATATTTTCCTTATCACAAGCGCTACCATGCTTTTTGGCGCATGTATGGATTGGGGTTGCCTGATGAAATTTTAAGGAAGGTGTATTACAAAAATGCGTTGCGCATTTTACCTAATATGGATAAGAGTCAGTTTCCGAAATAGAAAAATTCAATCATAGGTTTAAAATTCTATGAGAGCGAAATCTATTTTGATTTTTCTCATTTTGTTAATCGCTTCATGGAAAGGGTGCGCGCAGGACATTGACATTGCCTTTCGCATTGCTGAAAAAGATTTGATTCCGGAAGGCATCGCTTATGACCCGGAGTCAAAAAATTTCTTTGTGAGCAGTATACATAAGAACAAAATTATAAGGATTGATAATGATCAGCGAGCAACCGATTTTATAAAAAGTGGCCAGGAAGAAATTGGCCAGGTGCTAGGTATGAGGGTTCAGTTTGGAAAACTGTGGGTATGTAGTAATACGGCACAGGACGATCCTAAAGGCAAATCGATGGTGCACACCTTTGATATTGCTAGTGGTCATTTAGCTAAAAAATGGATTCTTCAATCAACGGGAGAGAAACACTTGTTTAATGACCTGGTGATTGGTAAGAGTGGAGATGTTTTTATCTCAGATTCAGATTATGGCGCGATTTATATTGTCAACAGCCGGTTAAAAAACCCGGAACCACTGATTAAAGACGATCGACTTAATCACGCCAACGGAATTACAATTACCCCCAACGATGAGGTGATTGTAAATACATTCAAAGGCTTCTTTAAAATCAATACAAACACCCACGAATTGTTGCCGCTTCCTTTTCCAAATTATTTTGTAATTGGAATTGATGGACTGAGTTTTTACAAGCAATCGCTGATTGGAATTCAGAACATCACCTACCCGGTCTCCATAAATCAATACAACCTGAGTTCTTCTTTCGATAAAATTGAAACTGCCCGGGTACTTGTATCGAATCATCCACTTTTTGATGTTCCTACCACCGGTGTGGTAGTGGGTGACTGGTTCTATTTCATTGCAAATAGCCAGATGGGCAATTTGGACAAGGGTAAAATAGTTAATCCCGAAAAGCTCAAAGAGATTTTGATTATGAAGGTAAGACTGAATTAAAACAACTAGGTACTACTCAGATAAACTCAACATCCCTTCTTCTTTCGACTCCAATGCAGATTGACCCATCAAGTATTGATCAACAGCACGTGCTGCTTCTCGACCTTCGCTAATCGCCCAAACCACCAAGGACTGTCCTCTGCGCATGTCTCCGGCAGCAAATATCTTTTCAGATGAAGTTTGATAGCGTGTGGCTTTTACATTGCCACGATCGTCATAATCAACACCCAATTGCTCTAACAAGCCATTATGTTGGGGGTGAAGAAAACCCATCGCCAACAATGCAAGTTCACATGGAATGATTTTTTCAGAGCCTTCAACCTCGACAAAACCAGGCGCTTTGCCGGGCTCAGCTTTTTTCATTTCAACCTCTGCAATCTTTAATGCTTTAAGATTGCCTTGCTCATCGCCAATAAATTCTTTTGTTACAATAGACCATTGACGTTCGCATCCTTCTTCGTGCGAAGTGGAGGTACGCAAAATCATTGGCCAACTTGGCCAAGGCATGGATTCCGTTCTATCTTTTGGTGGCTTGGATAAAATTTCAATTTGTGTTACCGACTTTGCACCGTGACGATTGGAGGTTCCCACACAGTCAGAACCCGTATCACCCCCACCTATTACCATCACATTTTTTCCGGTGGCCCAGATTTCTTCGACAGTAACTTTTTTACCCGCAACCCTTCTATTCTGTTGGGTTAGAAAATCCATAGCGAAATGAACGCCCTTTAAATTCCTTCCGGGGATGGGTAAGTCGCGCGGAATTGTTGATCCACCAGAAAGGAGTATGGCATCAAAATCCTCTTTCAATTGTTCCACCGAAAGAGTTTCTCCTACATTCACTTTGGTTTGGAATTTTACTCCCTCTTCAATCATTAGATTAATTCTGCGATCGAGCACATGTTTATCCAATTTAAAATCTGGAATGCCATAACGAAGCAGACCGCCAATTTCATCAGCACGTTCAAATATGGTAACGTTATGACCAGCATAATTTAATTGAGCAGCCGCAGCTAGCCCCGCAGGACCCGATCCAACCACGGCAACTTTTTTGTTTGTATGGACAAGTGCCTTGCGTGGTTTCACATACCCATCTTGAAACGCTTTTTCAATGATTGACTTTTCGATATACTCAATGGCAACCGCAGGTTTATTTATACCAAGTACACACGAGGCTTCGCAAGGAGCCGGGCAAATACGCCCTGTAAATTCAGGGAAGTTGTTGGTTGAAATCAGGATCTCATACGCCAACTGCCAGTTCTCCTGATACACGGCATCATTAAATTCAGGAATGATATTTCCGAGCGGACATCCATTATGACAAAATGGAATACCGCAATCCATACAACGCGCTGCCTGTTTTTGTGTGATTGAGTTATCGATGAGCGAATCAACTTCATTGTAATCGTTGATGCGTTTTTTTGGATCGCGCTTCTTTGGAAGTTCTCTATCTAATTCTAAAAATCCTGTTGGTTTTCCCATATTGCCTCACCTCTTCCCTCTCCAAAGGTGAGGGGGAAGAGGAATTTCTTTTAGTTTGCTGAAAATTTAAAATCACTACCTAACGATGCTTTTAAGGCTGCACTTTTTTTCTCAGCCTTTCTTTTTTCTACCACGGCCTTGTAATCTATTGGCATTACTTTAATAAACTGCTTGAAGGCAGCTGGCCAGTAGCTTAAGATGTGTGAAGCAATCTTGCTCTTTGTAAACTGTTGATGCGATTCAATCATGCCCCTTAGCAATTGTTCATCCTCTGCGTCAAGTGTATCGAGCATCACCATTTCCATGTTGCAGTTTTTAACAAACGTGTTATTGACATCCCACACATAAGCAACCCCGCCACTCATGCCTGCAGCAAAATTTCTTCCAGTATCACCGAGAACAATTACAGTACCTCCCGTCATGTATTCGCAACCATGATCGCCCACGCCTTCAACAACTACACGCACTCCTGAATTGCGAACGGCAAAACGTTCACCTGCCATGCCACCAATAAATGATTCACCAGAAGTGGCCCCGAAGAAGGCTACGTTTCCAACAATCATATTTTTTGCCGGATTATAGGTGGCTTCTTTAGGAGTATAGAGAATGAGTTTTCCTCCTGAAAGACCTTTACCAAAATAGTCGTTGGCATCCCCTTCCAATTCAAACGTTACTCCGTGTGCCACAAAAGCACCAAAGCTTTGCCCGGCAGTGCCATTAAACTTTATGTGAATTGTATCGTCCGGTAATCCTTCGCCTAAATAGATCTTAGAGATTTCATTGGAGAGCATAGTACCCACAGCACGATCTTGATTGGTGATTTTGAATTCGCCCTCCACAGGAGTAGCATCTGCCAACGCAGGTTTCGCCAACTCAATCAGTTTTCGATCAAGTACATTTTCAATTCCGTGATCTTGTTCTTCTTGCTTATATAAAGCGGTATCTAAACTAATAGGATCTTTAATCAGTAAAGGAGACAAATCTAAGTTTGAATATTTCCAATGATCGGTTAAATCACGTGCCTCAAGACGATCGGCCTGACCCACCATTTCATTTACGGTACGGAATCCAAGCTCGGCCATAATCTCACGCAATTCTTCAGCAAGGAATGTGAACAGGTTAACTACATATTCGGGCTTACCGGTAAACAACGCGCGTAGTTCTTTATTTTGAGTGGCCACTCCTACGGGACACGTGTTCAAATGACACTTGCGCATCATAATGCAACCTGTTGTAACAAGTGCAGCGGTTGCAACACCCCATTCTTCAGCGCCAAGCAAAGCAGCAATGGCTAAATCACGACCGGTGCGAATCTGTCCATCTGTTTGTAACGTAACACGTCCGCGCAGTTTATTTCTTACTAATGTTTGATGCGCTTCGGCAAGACCCATTTCCCAGGGCAATCCCGCATGGCGGATTGAACTAATTGGTGAAGCACCTGTTCCTCCATCATGACCGGCAATTAAGATAACATCGGCATGAGCTTTGGCAACACCCGATGCAATAGTTCCTACTCCTGCTTCCGATACAAGTTTAACATTGATGCGCGCCTCACGATTCGCATTCTTTAAGTCAAAAATTAATTGTGCTAAATCTTCAATCGAATAGATATCATGATGTGGAGGCGGAGAAATTAATCCAACACCCGGTGTGGAATGCCGCACACGACCAATCCAATCATCTACTTTATGTCCTGGTAACTGGCCACCTTCACCCGGCTTGGCACCTTGTGCCATTTTTATTTGAAGTTCTCCGGCATTGGTCAGGTAATAACTGGTTACACCAAAACGACCGGAAGCTACCTGCTTGATCGCTGAGTTTTCCCAATCGCCATTTTCTTTTCGCGTAAAACGTGCCTCATCCTCGCCACCTTCACCTGAATTACTTTTACCACCAATGCGGTTCATAGCGATAGCCAGTGTACTGTGCGCTTCAAAAGAAATGGATCCAAACGACATCGCACCCGTAGCGAATCGTTTAAAAATATTTTCTTTAGGCTCTACTTCACTTATCGGAATTGATTTTCCTTTTTTGAATTTTAATAAACTACGCAGCGTGATTGCTTTCTCACTCTGATTGTTAATGAGCGTGGAGTATCTTTTAAAGATTGAATAGTCGTTACTCTTTGTAGAGTGCTGAAGTAAATGAATGGTTTGCGGGTTGAACAAATGAGCTTCCCCGCGCTGTTTCCATTGATATACACCGCCTACTGCTAATCGCGGCAAGCCGTTGTTCACTTTAGGGAAAGCAAGCTGATGTTTTGCGATTGCTTCGCGCGCAATATCGTCCAGTGTTAAGCCACCAATACGAGAAACAGTTCCTGTGAAATAACGATCAACTACATCTTTATGAATGCCTAACGCTTCAAAAATCTGCGCTCCATGATAAGATTGTAACGTAGAGATACCCATTTTACTCATTACTTTGAGCAACTCACCGGCCACAGCTTTCTTATAATTATAAATTGCTTTCTCTTCTGTCAATCCTTCCGGCAGAAGATTTTGTTTCTTCATGTCGTGAATCGTTTGAAACACTAGATATGGATTTACACCAGAAGCCCCATACCCAATCAACGTTGCGAAGTGATGTGTTTCCCACACTTCGCCTGCCTCTACAAGCAAACCAATTTTTCCACGCAGCCCTTTTCGAATTAGATCATGATGCACGGCAGCCACTGCGAGTAGTGAAGGAATTTGTGTGTGTCCGCTATCAAAACTTCTATCGGAAAGAATAACGATGGTAAAGCCATCTTCAATAGCATCAGTTACGTACTGACATACACGATCCAATCCTTTTTGAAGCGAGCCGGGTTTGCCATCCGCTTTAAAATACGTGTAAACCGTTTTGGTTTGTAAATGGCGATGATCGATGTAGCGAATCTTTTCCAACTCGGTATTTGAAAGCACCGGGGTTGGAAGTTCAAGCGTAATACAATGCTCGGGCGACTCTTCTAAAAGATTTAATGAACCTCCCACGTGTGATGCTAACGACATTACTAACCGCTCGCGAATCGGGTCGATGGGCGGGTTAGTCACCTGTGCGAAAAGTTGCTTGAAATAACTTGACAGATGCTGCGCTTGTTTTGAAAGAACAGCCAATGGAGTATCATTTCCCATTGAGCCTAAGGCTTCTTTCCCGGTCTCGCACATTTGAGAAACAATAAAGCGCAAATCTTCAGATGTATAGCCAAATGAAATCTGGCGCTTTAAGAATGTTACGGGATCGTATTTATGAAAACTTCCCCCGGGTTCAGGAAGATCTTGAAGGCGAACTTTATTTTCTTTTAACCATTGACCATAAGGCTGGCGCGTGCAAATTTCTTTTTTCAATTCTTCATCACTAATGATGCGCCCTTGCTCTAAATCAACCACAAACATTTTACCGGGTTGCAAGCGGCCTTTGGTAATTACCTTGGCGGGATCAACATCTAACACGCCCACTTCAGAAGCCATGATAACCAAGTCATCATCGGTAACAACAAAGCGCGAAGGACGAAGCCCGTTGCGATCTAAGGTTGCGCCCACAATTTTGCCATCCGTAAACGTAATGGAAGCGGGACCATCCCATGGCTCCATTAAGTTGGCATGATACTCGTAAAAGTCTCTTTTCTCTTGCGTCATTCCTTCGTTGCCATCCCAGGCTTCCGGAATTAACATCATCATAACATGCGGCAATGAGCGGCCAGCATGCACAAGTAATTCTATCGTGTTATCTAAGTTCGATGAATCCGATTGCTTCGCATTAGCGATTGGCAGAATCATATCTAACTCTTCGCGCGAAAAATATTCGGATGAGAAGAATGCTTCTTTAGAATTTAACCAGTTGATGTTTCCGCGCACCGTATTAATCTCGCCATTGTGGGCGATATATCGAAAAGGTTGAGCTAATCGCCACGAAGGAAACGTGTTGGTTGAAAATCGTGAGTGAATAACCGCCAGCGCGGATACCACATCATCATGTTCCAGATCCGCAAAGTACGGTCGTAATTGACCGGAAGTCACCATGCCTTTGTAAGCAATGGTTTTATAGGATAATGAGGAAAAGTAAAATTGGTTATCAACTCCTTTTACTGAGTCTGTAATGATATGAGTAGAGTACTTTCTTAAAATGAAGAGTTTCCGTTCAAAATCATCAGGATTATTGATGGTGTCTTGGCGCTTAATGAAAACTTGCTCCATTACCGGTTCAGCTTTTACGGCTGTTTCACCCAAGTCGCTGTTATTGGTTGGAAGTATGCGGTACCCCAGCAAGGTCATTTTCATTTTCTTGATTTGACGGTTCAAAACCGTGCGGCATTCTTCCCGGACTTTCGCATCGCGCGGAAAAAAAACCAAGCCAACGCCATAGCTTCCATAAGCAGGAAGTTTAAAGCCTAGCTTGCTGCATTCGCTGCTAAAAAATTCATGCGGAACTTGAATTAAAATTCCGGCACCATCTCCTGTATTGGGTTCGCATCCACATGCGCCCCTATGTTCCATGCGCTCGAGCATCGTGAGTGCATCGCTTACAATCTGATGCGATTTTCTTCCTTTAATGTTGGCTACAAATCCAACACCGCATGAGTCTTTTTCAAAAGATGGATGATAAAGTCCCTGTTGATTCGTGTCTCTCAAGTTCGTTTCGGGTTAAGCAATTTCAAACTAACCTCACAAGTTAAGTTGAATACATATTGAATGCGAATAAAGTAGAAGAGAATTTTTATAAACAAACTAACAGTAAGTAGCGAAAACGATTGAGAAATGGAGTTTTCGTTTGTTATTTTAGTGAACCAAAAATCCAATCCAATGAATTTGAAGTTCCAATTGAAAAAATTCATTCTCTTATTCCTGATGAAAACTGCGTGCTTACTTACAGCCGCACAGGTTTATACTGTTGATTCTGTTCCAAATACCAAGCTCCAAAACAATAGTTATGTAAGCAATCCGGATGGGTTGATAACCTCGACAACATTAACACAACTTGATCAACTATTAACCGCACTTGAAGAACAGACAACTGCACAAGTAGCCGTTGTAATACTGCATTCGATAGGCGATCAAACTGATTTTGATTTCGCGCAAGCGCTTTTTGAGAAGTGGGGAATTGGACGGGCAGGAAAGGACAATGGATTATTGATCCTGTTCATTGAAGACCAACGCACGGTACGCTTTCATACCGGTTTTGGACTAGAGGGAATTTTACCAGATGCTGTATGTAAGCAGATTCAAATTCAAAAAATGGTTCCGTTGTTTAAGGAGGGAAATGTAGATGCAGGAATGATAGCTGGAGTAGAAGAAGTTGTCAGGATACTTACTGATCCAGCCTATGCCAAGGAAATTAATGAAGGAGCGAAACCAACCGAAGTTTCTCAATCCGATTTTGCCTGGTTAATGATTGTTGGGTGGATGATTTTTGGGCTCATTAGTTTTTTTTCTAAGCGTAAATCAGGATTTTCTGATTCCAGAGATTTCAATAAGGATGTTCCGCATTCTAAGATGAGTACCGGCCAATGGTTTCTCCTTTGGATCATGATTCCGATTGGACTTCTAATTGTTTTATCACTTGCAAACAGCACGCTTGCGTTTGCTGGCGGGCTCTATGGATTTTTTGGGTTTGCGGCTTTTGCGAAATACATGAGAATGAACAAAAGTGCCGATTCATTTATAAAAAAAGGTGAGTATCAAACGGTCTATAACTTTTACAAGGAAAACAAGGGAGTTCTTGGGTTAGCATTTCTGTTCCCGGTTCCCTTCGCCTTTTTGAGAAAGCATTTTACCAACAAGATGAACTTAATACGTACACATCCACGTGTATGCAAAAAGTGTGGTGGGCAGTGTGTAAAGCTTACTGAAAAAGAAGAAGATGAGCATCTATCAAAAGAAGCTCAGTTTGAAGAAAACATAAAGTCTGTTGACTATGATGTTTGGAAATGCAGCAACTGCCAGGAAATTCAGTATGAAGCTTACATGAGTGAAAAAACTAAATACACTGAATGCCCATCCTGTAAAACGCATGCATATTATGTAACGGGTTCTTCAACAAAGAAAGCAGCAACTACTTCGGCTACAGGAATTATGGTGTACCACTATCTCTGTAAATTATGTAAACATAAATCTAAGGTTGAATCGGTCATTCCTAAAATAGTAATTTCAGATTCTTCTTCCAGCGACTCGGGATATAGCAGTAGCAGCGATTCAGGAGGAAGCTACGGTGGCGGAGATTCAGGTGGTGGCGGTTCAAGCAGCAGTTGGTAACCTAAAACAATGAGAGTTGTTCTTGCTTACGGTAGGCAAAGGTTTTCGGGCTTGTTACAGAGCTATCAATACAAAAGAGTTCTGTTTCCCGGTAACGGGTTGCAACAATCATTTGAGTTTGTCCGGCAATTGAATTGAATAGATTCTGAACAAGCGCTTGTGAATTATTGTGTTCAGAAAGATGAGACAGTATAAGGTGGCTCATAAATTCAGGTCGATGCAGTTTGAAAAGATTTGCGGCCTGTCTGTTCGAAATATGTCCTTTACCTCCACGGATTCTGTTTTTTAAAGGAAGCGGATAAGGACCCACCTCCAACATGTGCTCATCATAGTTAGACTCTAGAAAGGCAGCATGGCATTGGCCAAAATGTTTAATTACATGTTCGCACGAAAAACCGATGTCGGTAAAAACACCCACCCTATTAATTCCATCATCAACAACCATGCTTAATGGATCAACCGCGTCATGGAGCTTTGGAAATGCGGTAATCGTGAGCCCACCCACAGAGATAGGCTCGTAGGCTTTGAGCCGTGCTATTAAATGGGGTTTTATTCGAAGCCTTGCTTGCTGCAGTGTAGGGTTGGTGATGTAAACAGGGATTTGATATTTCTTCGATAGTACAGCAATTCCTTTTGTATGATCAAAGTGTTCGTGTGTTACAAAAATTCCTTTCACATTTTTTACAGAGAGTCCCAACCGCTTCATGCGAATTTCCGTCTCGCGACAGGATATTCCGGCATCAACAAGCACAGCTTCCTGCTTATTACCTACATAATAACAATTCCCGTTACTTCCGGAGTTTAATGAAGCGAAGAATAAAGACATAAATGCGAAGGTAAAAATTTTTGAATGAGTACATTCTTAAAAAATTATTCCATGAGATGTCTAAATTTGGATCATGGGTTACTGTGTTCGTTTTATTACACTCTGTTTTTTCCTTTTTCTTGCAGCTTTTGAGCTGATGGCTCAGGGTGCCTATACGTTGCGTGTTTCTTCACAATCAGCATTAGAACCTTATGATCAGTTTGGTATAACTTCTAAACCCTTGAGTTTTAACTGGACGGTTGAATCTAATGAGGATATCTATGTGAGTTCAGTGAAGGGGCGACTGGTTATCATTGCTTCCGAAGATTCTATACTTACAGCTACCGATAAAACCATACTAGACTCGCTTTGCACTCTTCCGCACTATTCCTATCAGGAGAAATCGGTTCGTCATTCATTAAAGGCAGGCACTTACTATCTATTTACCACTTTTTATGCCAGTGATCAGAAAACATACACAAAACAAAGTAATACAGTACGCAACCAGATTCAGCTTTTTGATTTCAACGTTTCGGTTTCCGATGCCTGGTTTTCTCATCTCAAAGTATCTGAGTATAGCGAGGAAACAACCGCACATCTGGAAGTAAACCTAAACACAAGTTGTTGTTTACCACTGCTTGGTAAATTCAGCAGCCAATGGGATGTTGGTCTTGCAAAAAGTGCTTCCTCCAACCCTGTTGTAGTTCAAAGTTTTTATCGATCGGATTCATTGGTCAATAATAAAACATCAATCGTTCTGGAAGAATCCATTTTTGGTGCTCCTGAGTTTGATAAATTCAAATTCATTATAATCAGATTAAGCTCGGCTTATTTTTCGGAGGGATATCGCACAGTTCCTGATTGGACCGTAACACTTCCGCTAAAAGTGATTCGCAGCCCAGAAGAGTTAAATAAGGTGAGACGAAAACAATACCCGTTTTTAACCTATGGTGATTTTACTATCCCACCTGATTCTTTAAATAAACTTCCTGTAGATAAATTATATGAGGAGGCCAATCAATTCTATAAACTAATAGCCTCTGCATTAGAATTGACGAAAGCAAGAAATTGGAAAGAAGCCATGCAAGTGACTGACTCAGCTTTTGCCTTTGTGGGCAACCATCGCGCAAGTAGTTTAATATATGCGGAACCAGGGCTGGTAGCAAATGTTTACTCAGGTCTTTTTAAATGGACGGAAGCGAACCAACTCGGAACTAAAGAAGATAAAATTGATCTCAATTTTAGATTGGGGGAGGCTATGAAAATGGAGGAGTTGATGAAGACGGGTTATCAAAAACTAATAACAACACTTTTACCGGACTCCCTATCGCTGTTAAGCAGCCTTGAGGAGAGTGGCTACTATGACCAACAAGATGCTTTTCGCCAACCTGTTATTGCAGAGTTACCCATTCTTTGGCGCGAGCGTTCCGTGCCGGCATTAGAACATTTTATTCGATCGATTGATTTTGAAACTGCTGACCAGATTGTTTCTCAAGTAGATCAACATGTAGAGATGGTTCGTCCCATTTGGCGGCTCATTACCGGTGATACATCACTTAACAAACATTTTGTTTACCTGGCCAACTCGCTGAGTGAGCAAAATGAGATGATGAATTTTGAATTAACCAAACTTAAATTTTTTGCAGAAGCAGGTTTATATGAAGACGGAGAACAAGCAGTAAAAGATGCCGGGCAAGCGTTTGGCTGTAGTTACCAATTTGTGCCTACTGATTTATGGCTGGCTGTTGGCCGTTTTTATGAATCATTGGGCTCTTATCAAAAAGCAGATTCACTTTATAAACTATGTGATGAATACTATAGAAAAAAGATAGATGGCTATGACGGGAACAAAGCAGGCCAGTTAAGCCTGATGCTGAAAACCAGAAACCAAGAATTACTTCATGCCAAACTCAATGAACCGGACAAGAACACCAAGGCAGGAGCGGAGATTGCTGATGGACTGGAGGAGATAAGAAAAGAAGAGGGTTCTTTGTTTCAATATCTTGATTTGTTAAGCGATCGTACGCTTGCGCAGAAGGCAGGGTTCTTACAAAGCCCTGTGTATCCAAACTTTTATTTAAACCAGATTAAACAACTGGAGGAACAAGGGAAATATTTTTTAGCTAATGAATGGACAAAGGAATTGGCTTTTTTGCTTGGACGAGATGGACGTAACAGGAATTCGATTCTTGTTTATGAAAATCTTTTTACCATTGAGAATCTAAAGGCGATTGCCTTTCGGTTAGGATTCTCTGAAGAAGCCCAAATCTTTTATTCACAAAAGCAACAGGAAACGTTTAGTCGCTTTCTTAATATTGTCATGGAACAAAAGAGTGCGGTAACGCCTCAGGGTTATGATAGTATTCTGACAACCTGTTTAAAGCAAACCCTCTTTTACCATTCATTTGTTTTGCGTGGAAATTTTCGATTGCTATATGATGTATCACGATCAAACGATCCACAAGTAGCGCGACTTCAAATTGTTTGGCAAAGCTTGCGCGAATATTTAAATGAATTATACATAAAAGAAGAGCCTGATAAAAAAGGAATGGCCATGGTAAAAAACGAAATTCTGGAAACAGAAAAGAAAATGATCCGCTTGGCTCGCGACACTTCTAGTATGCGACTAGATTACATTCCCTCAGCAGATTCTATTCGAAAACATTTGGGTGACAAAGATGCAGCCATAGAAATAATTCGCTATCAGGAAAACCACAAAGCTTACTATGGTAAAAAAGTAAAGTATGCTGCATTAATTGTAAAGAAAAATGCGCCACTTGAATTGATTCCTTTTCCTTTTGAGGGCGAATTGATGGAGAGCAAGCATTATAAACGCTATCGAAACTCCATTCAATTTAAATTAAGAGACGAAGCGTCTTATGAGATTTTCTGGAAACCGTTAGCATCTGCCTTGAGTGGAATTCAAAAAATTTATTGGGCACCGGATGGAGTTTTCCATCTCATCAATCTAAACACACTTTTTAATCCTGAAACAAAAAAATATTTGGTAGATGAAATTCAAATTCAAACAGTTCCAACACTGGCGCAACTGGGTCGTGAAATTCCGTTAACATTTTCAACGGCCACTATTTTAGGAAACCCGCTGTATGGGGATCATGCAATAAAAAATAAGCAGGACAGTGCGCGCACCTCCAGAGAATACCTAACGAGCGAAGCCATTAGCATGCTGCCAGGTACAAAAACAGAAGCGGAAACCATTGCCTCCGTGTTTCAAAAAAATAACACCAAGGTTTCTTTGCTTACCGAAGAAAAAGCAACGAAGCAGTCAATCTTTAAAAACAATCAGACGGATGTGCTTCATCTGGCAACGCATGGTTTTTGGTTAGACAAACCTACTTCAACTTCTGGGTATCACAATTTGTTTGAATCTCTTTCCGGATCGGGATTAATTTTGGCGGGCGCTCAGCAAAAAGAAGGTTTGAATAATTATAAACTTTTGCCTCAAGGCATTTTAACCTCTGCAGAAATTCAAGATATGAATTTGTTTAGCACTAAACTGGTAGTGTTATCAGCTTGCGAAACCGGATTGGGTGAGGTAGTTCCGGGTGAGGGAATTTATGGGTTGAAACGAGCCTTACAGCGAGCAGGTGTTCAGAATGTGATTACTTCTTTGTGGAAAGTAGATGACACAGCTACTATGGAATTTATGACCAATTTCTATCAAACGTTAATTGAAACACAAAACCTATCCGGATCTTTTCAGCAAGCAATGAGTTCGTTAAAAAAGAAATTTCCTGAGCCGTATTATTGGGGTGCGTTTATCTTGACGAAAAACTAAACAGAGGAGGATATCTTCATTGATGTTCTGAGCTTTGAATTAAGAAACTTACCTTGCGACATTAAAATTTCTACCATGATCAAAGAATATATCCAATCCAATCAACAGCGATTTTTAGATGAACTTTTTGAGTTGCTCCGCATTCCGTCTGTGAGTGCTGACAGTAAACACAAGAGCGATGTGCGCAAAGCCGCAGAATATGTAGTGAAGAAATTGCAAGATGCCGGAGCGGACACAGTAGAGCTTTGTGAAACAAAAGGCCACCCCATTGTATATGGTGAAAAAATAATTGACGCTAAGTTACCTACTGTATTGGTGTATGGACATTACGATGTGCAGCCTGCGGATCCGATCAATTTGTGGACCTCACCACCTTTTGAGCCGGTAGTAAAAGATGGGAAAATTTATGCGCGTGGTTCGTGCGATGACAAGGGGCAGTTTTATATGCACATTAAAGCTTTTGAGGCGATGACAAAACTCAACCAGCTTTCGTGCAATGTTAAATTCATGATAGAAGGCGAGGAGGAAGTGGGTTCTGATAACCTCAGTACGTTTGTAAAAGAAAATAAAAGCAAACTGAAGGCAGATGTGATTTTGATTTCAGATACATCGTTGATTTCATTAGACACTCCGTCTATAACGGTTGGCTTACGCGGATTAAGTTATATGGAGGTAGAAGTTACTGGCCCTAATCGTGATTTGCACTCAGGCGTGTATGGTGGCGCAGTGGCTAATCCGGCAAACGTGCTAAGTAAAATGATTGCTTCCCTGCATGATGAAAACGGACGAGTTACCATTCCAGGCTTCTATGATAAAGTGGATGAACTCACTGCGGAAGAACGCAAAGCATTGAATCTTGCTCCGTTTAATTTAGATTCATATAAAAAAGAATTAGACATTGCGGATATCCATGGAGAAAAGGGGTACACAACATTAGAAAGAACGGGTACCCGGCCAACCTTGGATGTAAATGGAATTTGGGGTGGCTACACAGGTGAAGGCGCGAAAACAGTTTTGCCATCGAAAGCATACGCGAAAATTTCCATGCGTCTGGTTCCTCATCAAAACAATCATGAGATAACAGAACTCTTTACAAAGCATTTCCAATCAATTGCCCCTAAATCAGTAAAAGTAAAAGTAACTGCGTTGCATGGTGGCGAACCTGCCGTGACGCCAACCGATTCCAAAGCATTTAGGGCTGCCAGTAAAGCGTTTGAAGAAGTTTGGAGCAAAACACCCATTCCAACGCGCGATGGTGGAAGCATTCCAATCGTATCTCTCTTTAAAAAGGAATTGGGATTAGATACCGTGCTGATGGGTTTTGGGTTGGATAGTGATGCTATTCATTCACCGAACGAACACTATGGGATCAAAAACTTTTTGATTGGCATCGAGACGATTGTGACGTTTTATAAATACTACAGCAAGTAAGAATCCAGCAAATAAAAAGTCGTGACTAATAATAGTCACGACTTTTTTATTGCGAATGATGGTGGACTAATTATCTCTTAAGAACTCTTCATAAGTTTTAAGAACAATTGGTTCAATTGCATCCTTCGACTTTGCGTTGATCACCTTAGGTAAGCTTTTATCCTTTATTTTCTTATAGTCTTCTTTTCCCTTATCGAACCTACTTTCTATTGCCTCAAGGTTTGAAAGTTCGGCTTGGTTCGGTTTGTAATAACTATCGGCAACTTTAGCATACAGCTCCGCCATCTTTTCTCTTAATTGAGGTTCCGCGGCTCCCACATAGTTGTCGCCCTTTGTTACCACCAACGTTTCTTTCAGCTTGGTAAGCTCGGTAATCAAAGGTGTTGCGACCTTAGCACTCTTGGCATCTCTTGCTTTTACTCCTTCTGCAATCTTAACGTACTCATCAAGCGTGTAAACCATGTACGCTAATTCTTGCGACATGTTGTATAACTTCATGGTAGCCTCTTCCTGAAGTTTTCGATCGGCCAAAGAGATATCAGACTTGGGATCGTATTGAATCACGAGATCATTGGTATACGTTTCTTTCCCTTTTTGAATCACCACTTTATAAGTGCCCGCTGGAACACGCGGTGAGGTAAAGCCACCAAATGCAAATGTTTTAGCAGTCGCCATTTTTGGTGGTTTCATATTATAATTCCATTCCACCACATTGATACCTTTAGATTTTCCTGGACCCAATTCAGCAATTGTGGTGCCTTCTAAATCCTGAATCTCCAATGACATTTTACCAAACGTATGTCTTTTCTTTAGGTAGTAGATAATTTTTGCTGCCCGACTCGGGTTATTACCAACAAACTGTGTTTCTGTACTACCCCCACCAAATCCATTTGCTTCTGCAATGATGGTTGGTTTAGTAGTAAAGAAATGAAGTTCCTTATTCATGTTCTCTTCAGTTAATTGGCGAAGAGGACTAATATCATCAATGATGATTACTCCACGTCCATGGGTTGCAATTACTAAGTCATTGGTCTTTTTATGCAATTCAATAAAGTGCACATTAGCTGCAGGCATGTTATTGGTGAACTTATACCAGTTCTTACCGCCATTCAACGTGATGTACAATCCAAACTCTGTTCCCAGGAACAACAAATTTTCATTCTCATAATCTTCCTGAATGTTTCTGGCAAAGCCATAGATTTCAGAGGTTACGATAGATTTCCAGGTTGCTCCAAAGTCGGTTGTTTTGTACACGTAAGTATTCTTATCACCTGTTTGATAGCCCGTAAAAACTGCATAGGCTATTCCCTTGCCAAATACACTTGCCTCAACATGATATGCCATGGTGTTTTTAGGGAGGCCTGAAATATTGGCCACAACATTCGTCCAGGTTTTTCCACCATCTTTTGTGAGTTGCAGATTACCATCATCTGTGCCGGCCCATACTATGTTTTCGTCAAGTGGAGATTCAGCAATAGTAAAAATTGTACAGTGATTTTCAGCTCCTGAATTATCGCGCGAGAGACCACCTGAATTTTCTTGATTCTGTTTGGTGGGATCATTGGTGGTAAGATCAGGGGATATTTTCATCCACGTTTCACCCATGTCTTCCGAGCGATGAACAAATTGACTACCCATATAAAATCGATCAGGCTTGCTTGCACTTATAGCCATAGCCGCATTCCAATTGAAGCGAAGTTTAGGATCGCCTTTTCCCGCCAATGGTTGAACGGTTTTTGCCTGATCTTTTATAGGATCATATCGCCACACATTTTCAGCGCCTTGCATTTCGGAGTAAATTAATTTTTTGGTAGGATGTGCATACACGCGGTACCCATCGCCTACACCTACACGTCTCCAATCGCGTGCTTCAATACCCCCTGGCGATTGTGAAGGGCCATACCAGCAACCATTATCTTGCAAGCCTCCATAAACATTATAAGGCTCTTCATTGTCTACACTTACGTGATAAAACTGCGATAGCGGAAGGTTCTCTACAATTTCAAGCGTAGTTCCACCATCCCATGAACGATAGACGCCCCCATCCGTAGCTGCATACATTCGATCGGAATTCTTAATATCAAAAACAATATCATGTACATCCGAATGATTAGGGCCAAGATCCTTAAATGTTTTCCCACCATCGCGTGAAATGGAACCGAACAAACCAGCCTTCACCACTACATCTGCATTTCGTGGATCAACCTCTATGCGTGAGAAATAGAAGGGGCGCACCACAATGCCAAAATCATTGTTAAGTTGTTTCCAATTTGCACCGCCATCATCACTCCGGTACAAGCCCTTGTCTTTATCTTGTTCGGATTCAATAACTGTATATAAAATATTAGAATTAGAAGGAGCCACCGCAATAGCAAGTCTTCCTAGTTTTCCTTTCGGGAAACCGTTATGAATTTTGTTGAATGTTTTCCCACCATCAATCGATTTGTATAGTGCACTATTTTCACCCCCCGAACTGAACGACCAGGGTTGTCTTCTAAACTCCCAAAAAGAAGCATAAACAATATTTGGGTTGTTTGGATCGAGTGTGAGATCGCTACATCCGGTTGTCTTGTCGACATATAAAATCTTGCTCCAGGTTTTCCCACCATCAATCGTTTTATATAGACCACGTTCTTCACTATCATTCCAAAGTGGGCCAAGCACAGCCACATAAACTTCATCCGGATTTTTTGGATTCACCTGAATGCCAGCAATGCGTTCAGATTGTTCAAACCCCATTTTTATCCAGTTTGTACCACCATCCACTGTTTTGTATAAACCATCTCCAACCGAAACACTGTTCCTTGTCCATGTTTCACCAGTACCCACCCAAACAACATTGTCGGGGCTTGAAGGATCTATTTCAACAGCTCCAATCGACTGACAATAATCATCAAATATTGAGTTGAATGTCGCGCCACCATTGCTGCTTTTCCAAACACCACCACCTGCGGTGCCAACATACAATACCCGATCATTAGTTGGATGTAATTCTAAATCAGTTGTTCGGCCGCTCATTAGTGCCGGGCCAATATGGCGCGCCTTTAAATCACCAAATAGTTCTTTTCCTTTTGTGATTGCATCTTCTTGAGCATATACTGATAATGCTATGACAGAAAATGTAATTATTGTAATAATTCTTTTCATTATAATACGGGGTTGAGTCAAAAGAAAAGAGCAGACGTACTATCCTGCTCCTTTAAAAAACTTTTATTTCTATTTTGCGATGTGTGCGAGTCTCATAAGCTTATTATTCAACAGGCATTGCAAAAGCAGTAGCATCCACTTTAGGATTCAATTCGATTTTAGTAATTGTAATCGGCTGACTGCCTTGTCCTTTGTAACCTTGTGCCATCGAAAATGGCATCATTAAACCACTCACTTCTTGATAATCACTCATAGTACTTTGAGAGATCATTCCCTTTGCAGGACCGGAATTAACCTCTTGCTCCATCATAATTGGAACAAAGTTTTCAGCATCGAAGTAGTAATAAACAATATTATCAGTTTGCTTACCATCAACCTTAATTGGTTTTTTAGTCAGTTTTATTTTAAAGGTTTCAGTTCCCTCTACGCTTTCCTTACCAAGTAATTCAACTTTATACCCTCTTGCCTTATAATTAAGAAAAGGATCAGGAAAATCTCCAATATCTAGTTTGAAATTCTCAGTTGATTCGGCATCACTTTTTTCACCTTTCATGGTTTGAAAGTTAGTTGACCATAAAGTAGTGCCGTCATACACACCTTGTTTGACATCCTTGCCTTGAAAATTAATGGAGGTCATTTGACGACCGTCTTTTAACTGAATAATTTCCAATGGAATTTCCATTCCACCCTGGTTTACTTTAGCAGACATTTTAACTCCTTGCAATGCTTTCCATTTTTCAAGGCCCCCAGTATTCTCGAAATAATTGGCAATAATTTCGTCTGCTGTTTGTGCATGAGATAGGGTTGCTCCAATTAGCAAAAGCAACAAGGTGATAAGATTTCGATTCATAAAAAGTAGTTTAAAATAGTTTGTAGGTTAATAGATCAGTTATACGTCCGTTTAAGACATTAGTACGGGATCTTTGAATAAAATTACATGAATTATTTTTCTAAAAAAGTAGTTAAAGGTCACTTATAGGCACTTAACTAAGCAAACCTTGGCTACCTTTGAATCTTGATTTCCTCTATGAAAAGCCTCATTCTACTAATTTTTTTACTGTTTTCAATAAGCTTTAGTCAGGCTCAAATCTTAACCCCCGCCAAGTGGACCTATTCCACTTCGGTGCAAAACGCTAAGGTAGGAGAAGAAATTGAGTTGATCTTTAAAGCCACAATCGATAAAGACTGGTATTTGTATTCTTCAGAGTTTCCGTGTGAGGATCCGATGAAGACTGCGTTCAATTTGGTGCCTGATCTAAGTTATAAATTAGTAGGCGCAGTGGTTCCCATTAACCCAATCGATAAGTATGATGAAATCTTTGAGTGTGATGTAAAGATTTTTAAAAAGACTGGAGAGTTTCGTCAGAAAATAAAAATCCTTGCTACTCCTTTAAAACTTTTTGGGGAATCAGAATACCAGGTGTGTACCGATTTAACAGGCCAATGTGTGCCTGCGGGCGAAGAGTTTACATTTAATGTATCGGTTGCTGGTGGTGCAACAACTGTGGTTGAAGTGCAAGCAGTATCCAATCCATTTGCGATTGATACAATTAAAAAGAATGAAGTCAATGCTTTTTTAGAATCCGAAAACAAAGGACCTATACTTGATACCACGTTAGTGAAAGAAGATCCAAAAGGAAAATCACTGTTGGGATTTTTGCTGATCGCTTTTTTCGCTGGTTTGGCTGCGCTTATTACACCCTGCGTGTTTCCTATGATCCCGATGACGGTAAGTTTCTTTACCGGAAGAGGCACAAAAGTTCAAGCGTTGATGTACGGGTTTTTCATCATCTTAATTTACACATTGATTGGCGCTGCTCTTGCTCCGTTAATGGGACCCGAAACGGCCAATCATCTTTCCACCGAATGGATTCCGAATTTAATTTTCTTTTTAGTCTTCATTGTATTCGGCTTATCATTTCTTGGCTTATTTGAAATCACCTTGCCGGGATCGTTGATTAACAAAGTAGATCAGCAAGCTGAGAAGGGCGGATTGATAGGAGTATTTTTTATGGCCTTTACATTGGTGTTAGTTTCATTCTCATGCACGGGTCCAATCGTAGGAAGCATTTTAGTATCGTCTGCCGGTGGAGAATTTTTAAAACCTATTGCCGGAATGTTTGCCTTTGCATTAGCGTTTGCCATTCCCTTCACACTATTCGCATTTTTCCCTAATTGGTTAAAGTCGTTGCCGAAATCTGGTGGTTGGTTAAATACTGTAAAAGTTGTTTTGGGTTTTATTGAGATCGCACTGGCATTTAAATTTTTAAGCATAGCCGATCAGGCGTTCCATTGGGGAATTTTAGATCGTGAAATCAACATTGCCATTTGGATTGTAATTGTTGTGTTGATTGGCCTTTACTTAATGAAAGCATTTCGCATGCCGGGAGATACAGGTAAAGATGTAGAAGATAAAACGATCAGTGTTTTTAGAATCTCATTGGCAATGATCGTATTTGTATTTGCGGTTTACCTTGTGCCGGGCATGTGGGGAGCGCCACTAAAAGCGTTGGCCGGTTATCTTCCACCTCTACAAACACATGATTTTAATATTCTAAAAGATGAATCTGCAGGCGCACTTTGTGATGAACCCAAGTATGCAGACTTTTTGCATTTACCCCACGGCTTGCGTGGCTATTTTGATTATGATCAGGCGCTGGCATGTGCACGTCAACAAAACAAACCATTATTCATCGACTTCACTGGGCATGGATGTACGAATTGCCGCGAGATGGAAGCCAATGTATGGTCTGATCCACAAGTGTTACAACGATTAAAAGAAAACTTTGTAGTGGTTGCACTTTACGTAGATGATAAGACGGAACTACCCGAATCAGCCTGGTATACTTCAACCTATGATAACAAAGTGAAGAAAACTATTGGCAAGCAAAATTCAGATTTACAGATTACCAATCTAAACAATAACGCACAGCCCTTTTATGTATTGGTGGGTAAAGATGAACGGGTGCTGGTTTCACCTTACGGGTACAACCTGGATGCGGAAAGTTTTAGTAAGTTTCTTGATTCGGGTAAAGCAAAATATAAAGAGTTATATCCCTAGTGGCTAAATTTTCATAAATCCACTAAAGTGTTATATTTGGACTTGTTAACTGGTTTCAACAACCAGGTTTTTTAAACTAAACTTGTGACAATTTTGTCACTATTTTTTAAGTAATGAAGGTTTCAACTACTGCAAAGATTGTTTGGATTGCTGTTGCCATAATAACAATCACGGGCATCACTTTTTTTTGGATTGATTCCAAGACTTCAATTTTTTCGAAGCAAGGTGATTATGCAATAGAACGTGATTCACTCACACACATTGAGCGCGAAATTGTGGTTCCAGTCTTTCTGCATGGTATGGTAGTTAATAACCTGCACGTGGTGGAGGATGAAGTAAAGCGAAACCAACGATTTACTGATTTATTATCTGGTTACACAGTTCCAGCATCTATCATGCAACAATTGAATTTGTTGCCGCGCTCGGTGTATGACTTCAGAAAAATTTCGGCTCATAAAAAATACACATTGCTGGTTGAGCATGATTCATTGAAGACTATTCGGGCATTGGTATACGAGCCTAATGCGGTTGATTACGTTGTGTTTCATTTGAAAGACTCTTTGCTGGTGGAATCCTGCCAGCGCAATGTGGATACCTTGGAACGACAAATAAGCGGAAGAATTGAATCCACATTATCACAAACGATAGAAGCCCTTAACGTTTCCAATGACCTTACCAACAAATTTGTTGACATCTTCGCCTGGCAAGTTGATTTTCAGCGCCTGCAAAAGGGAGATCAGTTTAAAATGATTTATGAAGAAAACCTGGTGGATGAAGTACCTATTGGTATTGGTAGAATCCTGGGCGTTTACTTCGAACATTCAAATAATGGCTACTATGCTTTCCCGTTTGACCAAGGCGATGGTGCTGATTATTTTGATGAGAAAGGAAACAGTTTGCGTAAGGCACTCTTAAAATATCCCATCGAGTTTACCCGCATCAGTTCACGCTATTCCAAAAACCGTTTTCATCCGGTGGTAAAAGTTTTCAGGCCCCACTTAGGCACTGACTTTGCGGCACCTACAGGCACACCTATCCGTTCCGTTGGGGATGGCATTATTGAGGAAGCGCAATACAAAACCAATAATGGCAATTATGTAAAGGTTCGGCACAACGGAACGTATACCACGGGGTATCTTCATATGTCTAAAATTGCCAGTGGAATGAAGGCAGGCACACGCGTGAGGCAAGGACAAACCATAGGCTATGTGGGCAGCACCGGATTAGCTACCGGCCCGCACTTATGTTATCGCTTTTGGAAGAATGGTGTGCAGGTTGATGCATTGAAAATTGAATTGCCACCCTCACAACCTGTAAAGCCTGAATATTTTCCTGCTTATGAAAATACAAAGGAGGCTATTATTAAACGATTGCAGCTAATTGCCTTTCCTTCTTCTTCCGGAGAAATGGAAGTAGCCAGCAGATAAAAATTTTATTCAAGCAATTTTTCCGATCGCTAAATGGTTATAAAGTAACTTACGGCTCTGCTTACCGTACAGTTAGGTAACCTATGCAAAGACTTTTATTCACCGCAGGCTTTATTCTTATCGTGCTAACCGGCTTCTCACAAAAAGTGGGCTTGGTGTTAAGCGGAGGTGCCGCTAAGGGAATAGCTCATGTGGGAGTTCTCAAAGCCCTGGAGGAGAATGAAATTCCGATTGATTATGTAGTGGGCACCTCTATGGGTGGCATTATTGGAGGTTGTTATGCGGCAGGAATGAGTCCGCATCAAATCGAAGAAATTGTTCTTTCCAAAGAATTTTTACAATGGATTAATGGGAATTTTGAAGTTGGGAATCGGTCTTACTATTCTCGCAACGATGATGATGCATCTTTTCTTCGCCTTAACCTTTCGTTAGACTCTGCTTTTAGTATTTTACTCAACACAAATATTGCCAACGATCTTTCCTTAAATTTTGCACTGGCTGAAAAATTAGCACAGCCATCGGCAATAGCCGGTAATAATTTTGACAGTTTGTTTATTCCTCTTAGAGTAGTTGCTTCTGATATTTTTACACAGAACGAAGTAATTCTTTCGCAAGGGGCGCTTAGTGATGCACTTCGGGCAACCCAAACTGTACCTTTTTTTTATACCCCTATTCGCATTGATGGCAAGTATTTGTTTGATGGTGGAGTGTACAACAACTTTCCTGTTGATGTTATACAGAAGGAATTTAAACCAGATGTAATTATTGGATCAAATGTATCTTCTAAAGTCTACCAAGAGTACCCATACGGAGAAGATGATAAGTTGATTTCAAAATCATTGCTTTACATGTTACTGGATAAATCAGATCCCTCCGACATTCCTGAGTCGGGAGTTTATCTGCAGCCTAATCTTGGTGGATACACCACGTTTGATTTTGGTAAGGCTCAGGCTTTGATTGATAGTGGCTACGTGCAAACGATGAGACAAATTGAAGAGATCAAAAGTAAAATAACAGAGCGCAGAACCTGTGAAGAAGTAGCAGTTGCCAGAAATACATTCAATAATAAGACGGCTCCGTTTATAATTGAACAACTTGAATTTGATGGCTTTAACTTGAACCAACAGAAATACATCAATCGGTTTTTTAAGACGGGTAAACGCGTACTTACATTTAATGAAGTAAAAACAGGATTCTATAATCTGGCTTCGGAAGACTACTTCAATAATTTATACCCTGGGTTCACATTTAATCCAGACGAAAAAAACTTCAATTTCAAATTGACAAAAAGGCCTCAAAATAATTTTCAGGTTGACTTTGGTGGTGTTATAGCCACGCGAAACATTAGCAGCATTTACCTGGGATTGAATTATTATTATTTCAACCGATCGCTTACCCATGCAAACATAAATTTTACAGCAGGTAATTTTTATAAATCCATACAAATGAAAGCCCGGATAGATATCCCCAATCGAATCCGGTATTATTTGGAACCTTATGCGACTTTTAATAACTGGGATTTCTTTCAAGGAAAGGATTTGGTTGTTAAAAGTACCCAACCTACTGTACTTAATAGGATCGATCGAAAAATCGGATTGAGTTGGGGTTTCCCAATCAAAAGAAATTATAAACTCACGTTGGATGGTGCTTATATAAATAACCGGGATCAATACATTAACTCAAAAGTGCTTGTCTCTACTGATACATTAGATATTCTTCGCTTAAGGGGAAGCCGTGTAGGAATCAACTTCTCAACAAATACGCTCAATCGAAAACAATACGCATCAACAGGCAAGTTTTATTCTTTTGGTGTGGATTGGTTTGGCGTAAATGAAATTTTAGAACCTGGCAACACTTCGGTTACAACAGGTATAAATAAAACCTACCGCTCATGGCTGCGCGTAAAATTTTCGTTGGAGCAATACTTTAAGCGTGGAATCTATAGTTCAGGCTATTGCTTTGAGGGGGTATTCTCAAATCAACCGGTGTTCACTAATTATGGAGGAACTATTATTAACGCTCCCGCCTTTAACCCCATGCAGGATAGTAAAACCTTGTTGCTCGAGAATTTTCGAGCCTTTAATTACATAGCAGGTGGCTGGCGTAACGTTTTCTCAATTAGGAAAAGTCTTGATTTTAGACTTGAAGGATATTTGTTTAAACCCATCGAAGCGATTGTGGTTGGCCAAAATCAGGAGGCTGTTCTAAGCCAGGAAATAACAACTATATATTTTGCCGGCACCGCAGGCCTTGTCCTTCACTCAACGGTTGGCCCAATCAGCCTGAGTGTTAATTATTACGATGACAAGCAAAATGAGCTGGGAGTTCTTCTTCATGTAGGATTTCTTCTTTTTAATAAAGCATCAATGGATTGATTTATACGAAAAAATGGCGTTATCACCCTTTTTTATAAATTGAGCGACATTAGGAGCGATGTAATTATTTTCCGCTTTTTCAATTTTTAGCTATGTTTATCTTTTAATACAATAGCGTAGCTATCCCTGTGTATCTAATTTCTATGAGAAAACCCCTAATTATCCTCTGCCTATCTTTGGTAGGGATTCAATTCTCACATGGTCAAACAGTTCAATGGGCTTCAAAAGTTGTTGATTTTTCATCGCAATTAACGCCCATTCAATACTCAGCACAGCAGGCATTAGGTGAACCTAATGTATTGCCTGCAGGCGGACAAAACCCAGGAGCCTGGACGCCTGACAAACCCAAGCGAAATGAGTTTATAAAACTTGGTTATGCAACTCCTATGCAAGTTCAGCAAATTGCTATTGCTGAATCGTATAATCCAGGAGCCTTATACAAGGTTTACGTTTATGATGAAGCCGGGAAAGAATATTTGGTAAATACCTTTAATCCAATGGCTGTGCCTTTACAGGGTAGGATGCTTAATGTATTTCTTGAAAAGACTTCGTATAAAGTAAGCGCAGTAAAATTGGAGTTTGATGGCAGCGCCCTGCCAGATTATTTTTCTTTAGATGCAGTGGCAATCTCTGACTCTCACATTCCTATTATTGCCGACATTGATTTACCTGAGTTACTCAGCAAAGGCCTCGTAGTTGAGCGATTGGATACCAACGTAAATAGCGATTTCAGTGAATATAATCCTTTGCTTTCGCCTGATGGAAGAACGCTTTACTTCAGTCGCAAGAATCATCCTGAAAATGTAGGTGGAACAAGCGACAAGGAAGATATCTGGTATTCGGAATTGGGTTCTGATGGGAAGTGGAGCCTTGCAAAGAACATGGGGCCTCAGTTTAACAATAACCAACCAAATTTTGTCAACACGGTTTCCTCAACTCCCGATGGAAAGGCTGTGGTTATGCTCTTAGGAAATAAATATCTGGATAAGGGTAAGATGGTGGCGGGTGTATCGATTAGTACCAACGTGGGTGGCAAATGGAGTGATCCCAAACCACTGGAAATTGAAAACGATTATAATTACAACGAGAAGGCTAATTACTTTTTGGCAAACACCCGTAAATCGTTGCTTATGTCTGTTGAGCGCGAGGATACACAAGGTGGCCGCGACTTATATGTTAGTTTTGAAAAGGAAGATGAAACCTGGACTCAGCCGCTCAATCTTGGTAAGGTTGTAAATACCGTAGGCGAAGAAACGGCACCGTTCCTCGCTTCCGATGATAAGACCCTATACTTCTCCTCTAACGGATTTAGTGGTTATGGGGGTAGCGATGTGTTTATGAGCAAGCGTTTAGATGAGACCTGGACAAATTGGTCAGCACCTGAAAACCTGGGGCCGGATATCAACACCAAGTTGGATGATTTATTTTTCAATATTCCATCAACCAGTGAGTATGCTTACTATTCGAGAGGGGTTACGGTAGACAATACCGATATCTATCGAGTAAAGATGCCGATGTTTATGACTCCAGACCCCATTGTTATTGTAAAAGGAAAATTAGTAGATGCGAGGACCGGAGAACCCTTAGGAGCAAAAATTATTTATGAACGGCTTTCAGATGGTAAGCAAGTTGGGTCAACATATTCTGATCCTGTTACAGGCGAATATGAAATTCACTTACCAGGTGGTCAGCAATATGGTTTCAGGGCCGAAGCCAAAGATCATATTTCTGAAAATCAGAATCTTGATTTAAGGAACTTTACAAAAGATGGGCAACTAGTAGATAAAAACATTACCCTGGCACCAATTGAAGTAGCTCTTGTTGAAGAGAATACCAAGATTACGTTGAACAATATTTTCTTTGATTTTGATAAATCAATCTTGAAGAACGAGTCTTTTCCAGAGCTTAAACGCATTGTTACTTTAATGAAAGAAAAGCCAACTATGCAAGTGGAAATTTCCGGGCATACAGATCCAACAGGGCCTGAGTCTTATAACCTGGGTTTGTCTGAACGCAGAGCAAAGGCTGTATCAAAATACCTGGTGGAACAAGGTGTTAGTTCGGATAGAATTAAAACTACCTTCTTTGGAGAAAGTCAATTAATTGACAATAGCAATACACGCGAAGGCAATCGCAAAAACCGAAGAGTGGAGTTCAAAATCTTAAAGATGTAAGGATGAAAGTCATCTCTCTTTTTTTCTTGTTATCAATTAGCGCATCGGCCATTTGCCAACAAAGCGATACATTAATCTATGCACAAGGCACTATTGTAAATGGTCTTACCAAAGAACCAATTGTAGCACGTATCTCTTATCAAAGCCTTCCCTATGGTAGCAAGGTGGGTTTCCTTTCAGGTAGTTCATTTCTATTTCCTCTTTTCGATAATGAAAAATATTCGGTTACAATAGAGGCCGCAGGATTTGCTCCTTCCAAATACCTGCTCGATCCTGCAGAAGCGAATAGTGAACGCAGGGTGATACAAAACATTGAATTGAATTTACCTTCGGCAGCTGTACACAATGCGGAAACAACGCACACGGTTGGTAAAGTAATGCGATTGGAGGATTTGAATTTTGATGCCGGTAAGGTGAAGATCTCTGCTTCTTCTTTCGAGGAGCTAGATGAGGTGGCTTTAATGCTAAAGAACAATCCTAAGATGGTTATTCAGTTAGAAGGCCATACGGACACGCGTGGTAATGCGAATGCTAATCTGACGCTTTCGCAAGAGCGCGTGGATGCAGTTAAGGCTTATTTAGTAACAAAGGGCAGTAATAAAAGAAAAATCAAAACAAAAGCTTTTGGAGGAACCCAGCCCGTAAGTCTTGAAGATACAGAAGCAGCACATGCATTAAACCGCAGAGTGGAAATCAGGATTTTGGAGAATTAACGCGAAGCGATAACAGAAGTACTTCGAAGATATTTAACAAAAGGTTTTACGAGCTCTTCTTTTTCATCCTCATTCAGGTCGCTTTCAACCGCGCATTTAACAAGAAGAGTGGCCAGTTCTACGGTGCGTGGAGATTCGTAAATTTTGTTAGCCTTATCTAGTTTTGCAGCACACTCAACTAAATTTTTACGATTAAAAGCAATCACGGCCTGGTTAAAGTAAAGAAGACCCGGAAGCTGTTCAGGCTTTACCAACTGATAAAGATTTAGATTATACCGATAATGTACTTTATCAGATTCTGATGGGTTAACGGAAAGTTTATTTGCGCGGTAAGTTGTAATCCGTTGTTCAATTTCTTTTGGATCCGAAACAAAGCCATTAAACCGATCCGTTGATTCTATAAGCACAGGCCCATTGCTTGTTTGCACGGAAATAAAAATGTGATAATTGGTTTCAATGATTTGATAGTCGTATTCAAACTGATTTAATACAAGACTCAGGAAGCTTGTGGCGCTAAGGCAATCGTAATTTCCTTCTTCAAAAATTTCAGGAAACTGCGTGTAAGGCTTATAGTTCTTAAAGAATTTCCGGTGCGATTCGCGGAAAATCAATTTCAGAAAATCTTGATCCGAATGTTTTGACCGTTTACCCTGAAGCGTGGAAACAAAACCATTAAGTCTTGCAGGTATATACTGAGCGTTAGCAGTAGGATAGCTTGCCAATAAATCAGGGAGAAGCTCAGTTGGCTGAGTACTTCCCAGAAACGGAATGAATCCTATTAAGATTATTATAAAACCACGGCACATTACGCAAATGTTAATCTTAGTAAGTTAAAATTAACAATTTGGTAACATTAGTCAATCATGGGTAACATAAACTTAACATACCGGTATATCCTAAAAAGTGAATAACTTCCAGAAAATCAAGCAAATTTTGCCAAAAGAGCATATTATGGATGATACAATGAGCTATAAATCGCGCTTTGAAAGGCTTAAAATAAGAAGCCAAATACTTAAGAAAGAGCACTGGACAGAGAGAAAGAAGCGAATTAAAGCCTTCGGAGAGTTTTTATTAGTTAATGAAAATCGCATTGGATTGGCTGTGCAAAAGGATATTGGAAAGCCCCTGGTAGAAGTTTCTATCTCAGAAGTATATCCAGTAATCACTGAGATTAAGCATGCAGTCGAAAATTTGAAAACGTGGATTGAGCCTGAATTAATAGATGCACCCTTTACCTATCTGGGAACGCGATCTAAAATAATTTATGAACCCAAAGGCGTATGCCTCATCATCGGTGCCTGGAATTTCCCGGTCAATCTATGCCTGGGACCACTAATATCTTGTCTTGCTGCAGGCAACACAGCAATTTTAAAACCGTCTGAACTAACTCCAAATACCTCTCGCCTGTTGTGCGATTTGATTAAAGAATTCTTTGATGAAGATTTAGTTACTGTAGTGGAGGGTGGAGTTGATGTTTCCACCGAGTTATTAAAACTTCCTTTCGATCATATCTTTTTTACGGGTAGCAGTGGTGTGGGTAAAATAGTGATGCGGGCTGCCGCTGAAAATTTAAGCTCGGTAACTCTTGAGCTTGGAGGCAAATCACCTACTATTATTGATGATACGGCTAATCTTGCCGATGCCGCCAGGCGAATTGCATTTGGGAAGTTTTTGAATAATGGACAAACATGCATTGCCCCCGATTACGTTTTAATTAAAGAATCCTCCAAAGAGAAATTTATTGAGTTGTTAAAAAATGAAGTAGAGAAATCTTTTGGAGATAAAAGCCCAATTGATGTTTCGTCTCCCAACTATTCGCGAATAATAAATGAAAAACATTTCGATCGCTTACAGCAGTTGATTCTTGATGCAACAACACGAGGCGCGAAGACCGAATGGACAGGTTCAATTAACAGAGGCGAGCGATTTATGCACCCGGTTATTCTTTCGAACGTTTCTATGGATTCAAAAATTATGGAAGAGGAAATTTTTGGACCTGTGCTTCCAATCATTAGTTATTCATCCACAGACAAGATTGTAGAAATTGTTAATGCAAAGGCAAAACCTTTAGCATTATATGTTTTCAGTACAAGCAAGAAATTCCAGAAAAGAATAATGGAAGAAACTTCGGCTGGGTCTGTCTGTATCAACGATTGTGTTTTACAATTCACCCACCCTAATTTACCGTTTGGTGGAGTGAACTCAAGTGGCATCGGCAAATCGCATGGAAAGTATGGTTTCCTTGCTTTCTCAAATGAGAAAGCCGTATTAAAACAAAGGTCAGGGTTTTCAATGCCTTATTTGTTGCATCCACCGTATACCTCGCGGGTAAAAAAGCTTGTGGATATAATGATGCGCTGGTTTTAACACGCTTTTTATTTCATAAACGTTGTATGTTAAGTTAGCGAGTTGGCATTTCTAATGGTATTGGATTTGCTACTTTTGTCAAGATTTCAAATACTGAAACTATGAAGATTGTGAAGAAAATTCTGATTGGGGTTGGCATTCTATTGTTAGTTATTGTAGCTGCCGCTTTTATAATACCTATTGTGTTTAAGGACGACATAAAAGCTGCCATTGATAAGGAGCTTGCCAAGAGCATTAATGCAGACGTGATTTTTGATGTAAATAATTTTGACCTCACACTTTTTAGCAATTTCCCCAATGTAACTGTAGAGGTTAAAGAATTGGGGGTATTTAATCGCGAACCTTTTGCGGGAACTCCGCTTTTTGTGGTTGAGGAATTTGCCGTTGAGCTAAACCTAAAGGAATTGGTTTTTGGAGATCAACTTCGGGTAAAGGGAATTACATTAGTTCGACCACAGATTACCATAAAGGTATTGCAAGATGGAAAAGCAAATTATGACATTACCTATCCGTCAATGGAAGAAGCAGCGCCAGCAACAGAAGAGTCTGGATCTTTTTCATTTGGGATCGATCACTGGCAAGTTGTTGACGCAAATGTTGTGTATGACGATCAATCGATTCCGTTCTCAACCTCAATAAAGGGATTGAATCATTCCGGTAGCGGAGATTTTAATGAAAAGGAATTTGACTTAAAAACAAAAACAACAATTGATTCCCTTACGGTAAAGTTTGATGGCACCGAGTATCTGACAAATAAACATACCGAACTAAATGCAACGATTGGAATAAGTGAGGAATACACCCGCTTTACATTCAAGGATAACACTACTAAACTCAATGACTTTGCCATGCATCTGGAAGGGTGGTTTAAAATGAATGAGAAAGATTACGGCATGGACATTCAGTTTTCCAGCCCTGAGAATTCATTTAAAAGTTTGCTTTCATTGGTGCCCGGTATTTATACAAAAGACTTTGGCAGCATTGAAACAAAAGGTGATTTGTCCTTTGCCGGATTTGTAAAAGGAACCATGAGCGATACTCAAATGCCGGCATTTAATATGGCGCTGAATGTTAAAGAAGCTATGTTCAAATATCCTGATTTGCCAACGGCTATCTCTAATATTAATATGGATTTGTTGGTTGATAATAAAACCGGAATAATTGAAAACACGGTAGTGGATTTGAAGAAACTCCACCTGGACTTTGGAGCTAACCCTGTTGATGCACGTGTGTTAATCGAGAACTTAAAAGATTATCGCATGGATGCTAATATTAAAGCAGCACTCAATCTGGCCGAACTAGGCAAGATGTTTCCCATGGATGGCTTAGAAATGAAAGGTGCTTTCGCGATTGATGCAACAGCAAAAGGAGTGTACGATAGTATTAAAAAAGTAATGCCCTCAATAAACGCAAGCATGTCTCTTTCTAATGGATATATGAAATCATCTGAGTTTCCAATTCCATTAGAGGATTTACGATTCAAGGCTTCAGTTCAAAACTCAAGTGGCAAAATGGCCGAGACTATAATCCATGTGAAAGATTTCGGAATGCTAATGGATGGCGAGCGGTTTACAGCCGAACTTATTCTACAAAACCTGGATGATTACACCTGGGATGCAAAGGCGAACGGTGGTATTGATCTAGAAAAGATTACCAAAATATTTCCAATAGAAGGAATGACTTTGGCAGGGAAGGTTAAGGGAGATGTTCAAACAAAAGGAAAATACTCTGATTTAGATGCCGGTAAGTATGAACGACTTCCCACCAGCGGAACGGCATCACTGAAAGATTTTAAATATAACGCTGCTGATCTTCCTGCGGTTACCATCAGTCAAGCTGAAGCGGTTTTTGATCCAAAAAAAATCCAGATAAAAAATACAACTGGAACTATTGGTAAGAGTGATTTTGCTGTAGCCGGCTCAATCGATAATTATATAGGCTATTTGTTTGGTTCGGAAACAATAAAAGGTAACATGAATTTCAGTTCAACACTTTTAGACTTGAATGAATTTATGACAGAAACGGAAGCTCCTGCAACCCCTACCGAACCGGCTCCTTATGGAGTTGTGCCAGTGCCACAAAATATTGATTTTGTTCTTCATTCAAATTTAAAAACGGTGAAGATGATGGACTACACAATGACCAATGTTGATGGCGATGTGATTGTAAAAGATGGAATAGCCAACTTGAATGGAATAAAGTTCAATATGCTTGGCGGAGCCTTTGCCATTAATGGAACGTATAACACCAAGGACATCAATCACCCCTTATATGATTTAGGTGTTAAGATTGAAAGCCTATCGATCCAACAAGCCGCCACTTCATTTTCGGTGGTGCAGACGTATGCACCTATTGCTGGATTGGTGAATGGAAGTTTTGGAACGGATTTTAAAATCAGTGGTGAGTTAGGACAAGATATGATGCCAAAAATGAATACAGTCAATGGCAGTGGTCTAATAAAAATTGCTCAGGCTGCATTAACGCAATCGAAGTTAGTTTCAGGAATAACCTCCCTCACTAAACTTGATAATTCAGATCAAGTAACCTTAAAAGATGTATTGATGTCAGCAGCTATTAAAGATGGCGAGTTGAGCGTAAAGCCATTTGATGTAAAGTTTGGTGAGTATAAAACAAACATCAGTGGTAGCACGAACTTAGACGGTTCTATTAATTACCAATTGAAAATGAATGTGCCAGCCGGAAAGTTGGGTTCGCAGCTACAAGGGTTTATCAACAAAAACACAGGAGCTAATAATTCTACTTCCGAAATCCCTGTAACTATAGGGCTCAGTGGTAACTATAAAGACCCCAAGACCAGTTTGCTTATGGAAGAGCAGAAGCAACAAGTAACTCAAGCCGTTACGGCAGTAGCTGAAGAGAAAAGCAAACAGGCTGTACAAGGTATTCTGGAAGGCGAAAAGCCCAAAGATGTGTTGAATAATATTCTCAATCCTAAAAAAGATACAACCAAAGCTACAGGTGCGCCTGCCGATTCAACTAAAACTGACGTGAAACAAGAAGCACAAAAGGCATTGGAGAATAAACTTCAAAACCTGCTAAAGAAAAAGAAGAATAATTAATAAGTAAGAGTTCTACAGCTTTGTAACGTACGACTCTACTTAATCTTCCTCAACTCAATGCCAGTAAAGTAACCCTCTTTAATCAGGGTCATTAGCTGTGCTTGCGTGGGGTTGATCTGATAAAATATATCGTCATTTTTTTTCACTTCTTTAACGGGAATTTTTTTTGAGATCTTCTTCAATATTTCCTTGCGCTTGGTTTCATCCTGAATATCTATCGACAAAAACTCAAGAACTCCGGGCGATTTTTCTTTTACTAACCGGAGCACCCATTGATCGCCTTCTTTAAAATTTACGAAGTAGTAGTTTTGATAAAACTTTACAACTAATGTATCACTAATCCTTCCGCTGCCGAGCCATTCCTTATCATCGGTATCTTTAAAATGGTATCCCCACGATTCAATAATCAAGGTATCGCCAATTTCACCAGTAGATTTATCTCGGGTGGAGTATTGACCTTGAAGAGTAAGGGGTATGTTTTTTAAAGCGGGAACCCCGGCAGGCTGAGGTGCATTAAACGTTACCTCGCTACAAGAGTACAGAAGCAATGACCAAAACGAAATAAGGATAAGCAAGCGTATTTTCACGGAGTAGCTCTTTTTTAGTACCGAAGGTAACGGGTTTACAAAATTATTGACAACTTCTACTTGAGAATGTATAAATCTCCGTTGCGCGTATACTTCTGCTTTAACCCTGGGTTTTGTAGCATAACTTTTCCCATCAAATTGTTTTTATCAACAATTACTTCTGGTGTATCTTCAGAGAATGATTGCTCAACCAACACCACATTCTCAAAATAATCAGGATTTTCAAAATACTCTTTTGAAAGCGACCAATCATAAAAGTAAGAAGCTAGTTTGTTTTCTTGATAGAGTCCCCAATCCACTCCAAGCACAAGAACCTTTTTGTCTTTTATGCGATTCGCATAACTTGATTCTTTAAAGAATAATCCCGAATAATTGATGCTCGCAATTTTCCCATAGCGGGTTAAATAACTTGATGAAACTATTCCCCCAATAAAAATCCATAGCATCAATTCACCAATCCATTTTCTTCGGATGAGTAACAGATAATGGCTTGTAAAATAAGCAAGCGGAGGAGCAAACGTAACTACTCTGGCTGGAGTCATTTTTCCCGCCAATGCTATTTCCGAAATGGCAATGCCCAGCCATAAAAACATAACCTGTAAAAGTTGAGATTGATACTTGGTTAAGCGTGCCTCGCGGTTAACCATCACTAAGGACAACAGAAAATAGACAATAGGAATGGCAGATAAACACACCATAGCCCATAGTGAAATGGAATTATCAACAAGCCATTCATTGCCTGAATAGAAATTGTTCCACAGAAAATTGAAATCACCTTTAGTGAAGTAGAAAGTCATCAGTAAGAAATGAGGCAACACAAATCCAAAAAGGAGAAGCAAGATTTTTCGAATAGTTGTTCGGGTGAAAATTATAAGAATAACTAGCGTTCCTGGTAAAAAGACAGCGTAGCTAAAAACAAAGAGTGAAGCTATGCCTAAATAAATGCCAAGGTTTAGGAGTGTGCTATCTTGCTGAATCCTAAACTCTATTTCTTTAAAAAGATTATTTAATGCGAAGAGCAGGAATGTGGATGCAAGAAGTTCGCCCGAAAGAGAGAGCATATCGAACGAGAATAAACAAAGGATACCAAAAATCAGTGCCGGTAAGTATGTATTTTCATTTTGAGCTTTGTTGTTAATCAACAGAATGGCAAAAAAAGAGCCTTGAAAAAAAATAATCACTAACGAAATAACATGCCGCGCAGTAAGGGATCGGCCAAAGACAAACTCAATCCAACCGGAGAACCAGCCAGCGAGCGGTGGAGTACTTGTAAATAACTCGGCATACAAGCTTTTCCCATCGTTTAGCGATTCCCCCAAAACGATACTCTTTAGCTCGTTTAAGGTTAAGCCAACCGGATCGATAAAAAACCATAGGCTAGCGGCAACCAACACAGCAAAAATGCCCAGCAAACGATAAGGATCATTAACACGGAAGAGACGAAGTAGCACAGCAGTTAGTTTGTTGGCGCAAATAAAATAAAAAAGTTGACAGTCTTACAGATATAAAAGTTGGCATAGTAATCTTTAGTATCTTTGTTCAATGAGTGGCACGGTACGACAACAGAAATACAGCAAATTAATTCTAAAGGAATTAAGTGATATTTTCTTGAAGGATAAGCGCGGCATTTTAGGAAATGCATTTATAACCATTGCCGATGTGCGAATGAGTCCTGATTTGAGCATTGCTAAAGTTTATTTAAGCATGACGCTGGCTAAAGATAAAAAAGCTGTTTTGGCAAATATTGAATCACATAAAAGCGAAATCAGAAAGGCGTTAGGTGATCGTATTCGCAATCAGGCGCGAATAATTCCTGCCCTTTTATTTTTTATTGATGAAGTGGAAGAGAATGCCCAACGCATGGAGGACATTATTAAAAACCTGAACATCCCAAAAGAAAATGAACAGGGCTAAACAATTTGTCTTTTAAGCTCTTTGAATCTCTCCCTTTTCATAGCGAGACGATATTTCTTCTCTAAGAGAAAGAAGAATTTCATTAACATTATTTCTTTACTTTCCATGATTGGGATTGCTTTCTCTACAGCTGCCTTAATCATTGTGCTTTCCGTGTTCAATGGTTTGGGCGATTTGTTGCGATCCTTGAATTCATCTTTCGATCCCGAAATAAAGATAGAATTGGAGAAAGGTAAATCATTTGAAGTATCCCCCGAATTTCTCAGTAAAATTCAAGCCATTGAAGGCGTTCAAATTGTTACGGAAGTAATTGAGGATTATGCATATGTGCGTTACCGCGATGCAGATATGGTAATTACCCTGAAAGGAGTGAGCAATAATTTTCTTGATCAACATCGACTGGACGATCATATTGCTAATGGCCGATTGGTGCTGGAAGAGAATGGGATTAACTATGCCATTATTGGTCGTGGGGTTCAGTATGCGCTATCAATAGCTGCCGAGGAAAACTTATATCCTTTGCAACTATTCTATATTAAAAACATGAAAGCATCCGGTATAGATCCTTCCCAACTATATACAAGAAAATCTATTGAGCCAGGAGGAGTTTTCTCCATCGAAAAGAATTATGATGAAAATTACATTTTTGTTCCCCTACAATTTGCACAAGAGTTACTCAATTATGACAATAAGCGCACCTCTCTTGAAATTCAGACCCATGAAGGAGTAAACGAAAAGGATATTCAGCAAAGAATTAAAGCTGTAGTTGGTGATGCTTTTAAAGTGCTAACTAACGAAGAACAACATCAGGACATCTACCGGTTATTAAAAATAGAAAAACTCTTTACTGCGGTAGCGTTAATACTATTAGTACTTGTTGCATCTATCAATATTTTCTTTTCGTTAATGATGTTAGCAATAGATAAGAAAAAAGACATCTCAATTTTGTTTGCTATGGGTGGGCAACAACGTTTAATTCAAAAAATTTTTCTTGGCGAGGGAGCCCTTATTGCATTTTCAGGAGCTGTAACCGGGCTTATTTTGGGAGGAACCATTTGTTGGTTGCAGAGTCGTTTTGGATTGGTAGGAATGGGGATGGACAACGCCATTATCCCGAACTATCCGGTGGAGATGAAGTTCTCGGATTTTGCCCTTACCTCACTCGTTATCATTGTTATAACGCTACTGGTTTCATTTTATCCCGCCCGGCTTGCCGCCCGCTCTTATTCGATCGATCACCTTTAGCATGTAATTAGTAAGCATGATTTTAGGGTAAATTCAACGAATTTATTAGAAGTAATTGCCTATTTTGCAATTCTGCTTACTCTGTAAAGTGCTTAAAAGTAGGCTTAACTGCTTCTTTCAGAGGTCCAAGCACATCAACAGATTGAGATAAAAGAACTTGAGCCCATGAAAGTATCGGCAGCACAGCCTTTTCAAATCATCTACTCATTGTACCAACATGAGTATCTGGGCTATATTTTCGAATCATTTATTATTCATGTTGATGAAAAAGGAAAGCTCACCTATCAGCATCAAAACATTTCGCATAAAAATGCACGCGAATTTTCAAAAGGATTAGACGACCGCGATTTTGAGTTAATTGAAATGATGGATGGCATGAGTCAGGATGCTGTGCTTAGACATTTTTCAAGGAAAATCATGAAGCCTGATGAATTTTTCAGTAAGGTTTTCAAAAAAGATAAGGGCGATGAATTACTTCAAGAGCAAATTGAAGCGTTCATGGAAAAACGAAGAGCTGCCGTGCTTGAGAAAATGAAAGGCAAGATGCTCTTTGAAATGGGCAACGATGGTGAACCCACCTGGCGCCAGGTTGAGGTGTTAGACAAGCGTGCCAGTATTCAATTCCATTTCAGACGTGGAGATGAAAGCACAAACTATTATCCAACTATAAGTTATGAAGGTAAACGAGTAGACATACCTAATCCCAGTGCCTACTTGATTTGTAAACATCCTGCATGGATGGTGTTAAATGGAAAGCTCTATGGTTTTGAAAAATCAGTAGATGGGAAAAAACTTTTACCCTTCCTAAGCAAGAAGCATGTAGTTATTCCTAAAAATCTGGAGGAGACTTATTATAATCGATTTGTTGCCCCTCTCATTGCTTCTTTCGATGAAATTGAAGCTCATGGTTTTGAGATTAATAAAAATGAGTATGATCCTCATCCGCTATTAACCATTTCAGAGTTGCCGCCAGCTAATTCAAAAGAAATTAAAACATTGTTTGGCGAATCGAATGATGAAGGTGTGGCTAGTGATGAAGCGGGCAAAATTGTGTTTGACCTTTCGTTTAAATATGGCAAGCATCGCTTCCGCGGAGACGCTTTTGGGCCTGTAAGCGTTACCGTTGAGAAAAAAGATAATGATTATGTGTTTCACCGTATAAAAAGAAATACAGATACGGAAAAACAATACTCACAAACTCTTGTAAAACTTGGTCTTCCCTTGCGAGGATTTCGTACAGCAGTTGAAAAGGCTCAGGCCTTTTCCTGGTTAAATGAAAATCGGGTTAACCTACTTAACCTTGGCTTTGAAGTGAGCCAACCCGACAATAGAGACAAGAAATACTTTGTTGGGAAGGCGGTGATTGAATTAGAGGTAAAAGAAAATATTGATTGGTTTGATATCCATGCAAAAATCAGGTTTGGAGAATATGAAATCTCTTTTAAAGAATTAAGAAAGCTGATTCTTAAAAAGAAAGTAGAGTTTAAACTTCCCAACGGAGAGATTGCCATTATACCCGAAGCTTGGTTAGTGAAGTATGGAGATCTTTTTGCGATGAGCGAAACGCATGGCAAAAACGAAAAACCTGTACTGAAGAAACATCATATTAATCTCTTGCGCGAGTTGGAAGAGGGCAGTCTTGCTAAAGTGCACATGAGTGATCGCCTTCGCAATCTTCAATCATTTAGTGGAATCAGGGATTATGAGCTTCCTGAAAAGTTTGAAGGAACGCTGCGCCCTTATCAAAAAGCGGGTTACAACTGGCTTAGGTTTTTAAATGAATTTCATTTGGGTGGATGTTTGGCCGATGATATGGGTCTTGGTAAGACAGTGCAAACACTAGCGCTACTTCAGTCGGAAAAAGAAAAGGGAGAAGCTGGAACCACCTTGTTGATTATGCCTACATCACTCATTTATAATTGGGAAATGGAAGCTGCTAAGTTTACTCCCGACTTAAAAATACTTACCTATACAGGCACCCTTCGCAATAAAGATATAAATCGTTTTAGTAACTACGATGTTGTATTGACATCATATGGAATTACACGGCTAGACGTTGAGTTGTTTCAGAAATTTTATTTCAACTACATCATTCTTGATGAGTCGCAGGTAATCAAAAACCCAAACTCAAATATTGCGAAGGCGGTAAAGGAATTAAAGTCGCGTTATAAACTTACGCTTACCGGAACGCCACTCGAGAACACAACCCTTGATCTTTGGTCACAAATCACATTCATCAATCCAGGCTTGCTTGGTGGGCAAACTTTCTTTAAGAATGAGTATCAAATTCCGATAGAAAAGAAAAATGATGAAGCAAAAACTAAAAAGCTAAATGCGATTATTAAACCATTTCTTTTGCGTAGGCTAAAGTCGCAGGTGGCAACCGATCTTCCTGAAAAGGTTGAGAATGTTCATTACACGAACATGACGGTTGAGCAGGAGAAGAAGTATGATGAAGCAAAATCTTTCTATCGTCATAAGATCCTGGATTTGATAGACAAAGAAGGCATCAATAGTTCGCGCATGATGATATTAGAAGGACTAACCAAGTTGCGCCAACTATCCAATCATCCTAAAATGGTTGATCCGAGTTATGAAGGCGATTCGGGTAAGCTAGAGGATGTTTCACACATGTTGGACAATGCATTGTTGGAAGGCCACAAACTTTTGGTGTTTAGCCAGTTTGTGAAGCACCTTGATATTGTGCGCCAGTTGTTGAAGGAAAAGAAAATTCCATTTGCATATCTCGATGGCTCAAGCAACGACCGAAAGGAACAGGTTGATAAATTTAATCGAGAAGAAACTGTAAAAGTCTTTTTGATTTCAATTAAAGCCGGGGGATTAGGATTGAATCTTACAGAAGCAGATTATGTATTCATCCTTGATCCCTGGTGGAACCCTGCTGTGGAGGCACAAGCGATGGACCGAGCGCATCGTATAGGTCAGAAGAAAAAAGTATTCAGTTATAAGTTTATTACTCGCAATACAGTGGAGGAAAAAATCTTAACACTCCAAAAACATAAATTGAAGTTATCGGAGAATTTAATTCAAAGCGAGGAGAATGTGATAAAGTCACTTTCGCGCGAAGACATTGAAATGCTCTTGAACTAGTCACGCGATTTCCATCGGTTGTGCGACCATAACCATCCGGCAGGGTAATACTGAATAATTTTTTCTGATGCCTTCGCGTAATCATCAACAATCTGTTGGCTTCCTTTTTCGTAAGGTGGCATGGATACAATGAAACCTTCGGCCTCATAATAACCACGTTTTATTTTTCGAATACCATAGAATACTGCGGGGTATTGAGTCATAAAAGCTACTTGACTGAGTCCAAAGAAAAACGCTGTGTTCTGATTTAGAAATTGGGTCCAGTGTTTTTTATCACTGGAGTGACCCGGAAATTGATCGGCCATAATGGCTACTCCTCTTAAAATATTTTTTCTTCTAATTACCTCACGCCCCACTTGCGATCGCTCAATAGGAAATGCTCCGAAGCGAGTTCGGCCTGCTAATGAAAATGCATCAAACGTTTTACTGCTTTGCTTCTGATAAACGAAATCAACACCTAATGGAAGATACAGGCAACCCGAAGTAAGTAGCCATTCCCAATTAAACTGATGCGAAGTGAGAAGAAGAATTGATTGATTAGTGTCTGAAAACTTTTTAACCAACTCTGGATTTTTATAAACCATTCTCTTTTTTAATTCTTCTGCAGATATGGTAAGAAGTTTAAGTGTTTCAACACCATAATCGCATAAGTCTTTATAGAATTGTTTTTCGATCGCCTTAATCTCTTTCACTCCTTTTTCAGGAAATGAGTTCTTTAGATTTTTTTGAACGATTTTTTTGCGATACCCAACTACTCGGTAACTTACAAAGAACAGAAAGTCAGAAAAGAGATATAGTACCCAAAACGGGAGGTGCGATAAGAGCCTGAGCAAAATCATGAATTCAAAAATAAAACAATGTTTTGATTACTTTTGCCACGCAATAATATGAAAGATAAAGTAGTCATAATTACGGGTGGAACTTCGGGGATCGGAAGAGCATTAGCCGAAAAGTTTGGAGGCGAAGGTTCAAAGGTTCTTATAACAGGTAGAAACCAAATCGATCTTGATAAAACGGTGCACGAGCTAAGACAAAAGAATATTCTCATTCATGGTTTTAGAGCCGATGTTGGCATTGAACAAGATAATAAAACCATGGCCGATGAAGCCATCAGGCTATATGGAACAATTGATATTTTAATCAATAATGCAGGTATTTCCATGCGGGCACTATTCTCGGAAGTTGACCTAGAGGTAGTAAGAAAAGTTATGGACACCAACTTCTTTGGTGTTTTATATGCGACTAAGTATTGTCTTCCTGAGATTATTAAAAATAAAGGATCTATTGTAGGTATTTCTTCTGTGGCAGGCTTTCGTGGATTGCCCGGTAGAACAGGATACTCAGCTTCAAAGTTTGCTTTAAATGGTTTCTTAGAAGTTTTGCGAAATGAATTAATCAAAACGGGAGTACATGTACTTACTGCTTGTCCAGGTTTTACTACTTCTAATATTCGCAAACGAGCATTAATGAAAGATGGCAGGGCTCAAGGGGAATCGCCCAGGCAAGAAGAAAAAATGATGACGGCAACTGAGTGTGCCCATTACATTTATAAGGCAGTAGTAAAACGCAAACGCACACTTGTTTTAACGGCACAGGGAAAATTGGCTGTATGGTTAAACAAATGGTGGCCTTCCATGACCGATCGGTTAGTTTATTTTGTCATGAGCAAAGAAGCGAATGCTCCTTTAGAATAGCATTAAGTTTTTGTAACGAATACAATTTTTGTATTGTCTGCCTTATTCATGTTTTTATAAAAATCAATCAATTCATTATACGACTCAGGGGGAAATTCACCCTTCTTCATTTTTACTCTTCGCACATAGAGTAAACTTCCCTGATCAATTTTAAAACTGGCTTCATACTCGCCAAACCGTGAGCTGAATTTTACAGGTTCGGGAAGAAACTCAGGATAAATTTCTTCAGGTATTTGATATCGAATTGTGTCTATGTCAATGTAGGGAGTACGAAGCACCACCTTTGTTTTTCTGCTCTCAAGTTTCTCAGGAATGTACGTTGAGCGATTCATCAGATTAGGCGTAAGAAAAATTCTTTTTCCGCTTACAGATGCAAATCGATTAAGAACAAGTTCCATTTCTACTTCAGCCGAAGGAATTTTTTCTTTATTATTCTTTACCGTGAATTTAGCAAGATCAAAGGTTGGTATTTGCGTATTCTGCTGTATCCACTTCTTTTGATTATCATATTGATCATCTAAATGAAAGTTTAATCCACCGTTTTCATATTGAAGACCTTTGTAGATTGTTCTTACTGTTGCTTTGGCATTGCCTGTTGATTCTAGGTGAACTTTTGCTGTTCTTGTTTGCAGGTTTTCTTCGGCCGGATACTTGGGTGTTCGCACAAGAACCCCTCCTTTTTCAGTTACCATCATTGCATAACGATCACCCGTAAAACTTCCCATCCAATTAAATGGATTGGTCTGGCTTGTGCACTCCAGCCACAAGGTGTCTGATTCATTTGGAACAGCTACAATTACATGGTTTCCCTGGTGACTTGGAAAATCCTTATCTATCTCTGCCTCCCCACGACCTGCCATAATGGTGGTATAATAACCTGTAACACCCACCTCCCCTAGAAGCGAGACCATGTAATTAGAAAGAGCTTTGCAATCTCCATAACCTGTTTGGTCTACCGTTTTTGCTTCAAAGGGTTGTAGCCCACCTATACCCAATTGGATACTCACATACCGGGTTTTGTTTTGCAGATACTCATATAGAATTTTTGTTTTCTCTTCACGTGTAGTTGCATTCTTTGTTAGTTCTCTTGCTTTTTGTTTTGCCTGATCTGTTAAGTTGTTTCTTCCTTCATTTAGTTTTGCCTGCCATAACCCGTAATCTTTCCAAGTATCCATTCTGCCCTCATAACCGCCATATTCGAATGACACGGGAGCAGCTTTTATGTTGGGGATAATTTGTTCCTGATCGGGTGATAATCTTTCAAACTTAACTGGCCTTACATTTTCAAAAGTCCAAACAAGTTGCTCCTTTCCATCCTTAGTCTTCTCAACTGCTGGTTCCTTTATGTTCATTAGTTTGTATCGGGGTTTTAAATCCATAGGATAACTAATGATATACGATGTCTTTTGAAGTGAAATTTCATCATCCCTGTAAAGGAAAAAATCAGGACCAGAGTACAGGTATTTGTATTGAACTTCATACTCGATCTCTACGGTGTAAGGATAGATGGCTTGAGATAGGTTTGCATATTTCAGGCGATTATCGCTATACAAAGAAAATCCGTCAAAATTGCTTTGATCTTTTATATCACTTTGTTTTAATTTCCGTATCTCTTTTCCTTGCGCATCATAAACAACTCCCTTTAATGATTTGATTGATCGAAGTTTGTCATATCCCACCACTATTTCAGCGTGGTCGTTTGCCTTATCATTAAGAATTGTAATTACTTGTTTAAAATGTATGGATGCACCACTCTTTGATTGTATGTCCCACCGCAATTCCTGAAGGCGCACTACCGCATACATTCCCTTTTTCATTTCTTCTGAGATTTGACTTACAGGGTATTGTAAATCTCCTCCAAAAATTTTTGAAGAGATTAGAATGATTGCAAAAAGCAATTTTCTCATGCTATTTCTTTTTTAATACGATTTGCTCAGCTTGTTTCGCAACTACATGATTGTAAAACTCACGGAGAATTGGGTAGTCTACTTGAATGAACATAGGTTTGTTTATTGACAATGTGCTGGTAAGGCTAATCATATTCCCGATCATCGTAGTACTATAAACAAAACGCGCTGCGTTCCCGGGCATGGCTAGTACTTTTGCGGGGGGGAGCTCGTCTATCACATAGCCATCGGGTATAATCATTTTAAACATGTATAGTGTTTCTTCACTTCGTCCAAAATCAACAGGGTAGGATCGTTCTTCTAATTTGAATGGGTTCTCAGTTAACTGAGAGACTAAATAAGGATTGATATACATTTGTGATCCTGCTACTGAGACATGATCAGCCACTTCAAGCTCATAAGTTTCTTTTGTTTTCTCTTGTAATTTATCCATACCCTCGAATGCTTTACTTTGAACTTCCCAACCCTTATTATGGGTAATTCTTTTCACATATTCCTCCTCGCCATCTTTATAATATTTCTTTCTTGCGTTAAGTGCATCGTAACCATCCTTATTTAACTCCAATTTACCATTAAGCTGACCATCAGCAGTGAGTTTCAAATCTGCGCTAATAATAGATTTTGCTTTAACCTTCGTGTCTATTGTAAGCCAACCATGGTTAGTTTTGGAAATTACAAGACCTTTTCCATTCAAGCATCTTTCAGGAAGCATTCCTAAGGGTAAATATTTTTCTGTAGCATCAAGAAGCATTGTAGCATCGTCAACCTTGGCCTGCACAATTACATAATTAAATTGTCGCGTCATTGGGTATGCTTCCCGAATAAACCCATGATCTCGCGTACTTAAAAGAACCATCTCAACAGGTATTCCAGCTTTATCAAGCATGGAAGCAAGTAAAACGTTAATGTCTCCAGATGTACCCTTTTTCTTTTCTAATATTTTTTTGAGTGGATCGGGATAATAATCTTTTGTTCCATCCCATTCAATATTGTTGCTAACATATTGATAGATGGCCTGAGCTTTTTGCTTTTGAGTTGTTAACCCAGCTGTTAGTTGCGCCACGTCCGATTTTAAAAATCCAGACTTGTCAATCACTTTTCCAAAGTCCTCATCTTCAAGCAAGATTTCATTTAACTTTTGCCATGATCCCATTACTTCGCGGGTCATTGATCCGGGGATACTAATAGTTGACAAAGCAAAATTCATTTTTGAAATATAATCATCCTCACTTGTCATATAAGGTTCGTCTTTGAATGCGGGCACATTCTTTACTATCCAATGATGGGCTTTTTCATTAAAATCTGCAGATGTATTATCCTTTACTTCATAGCTTGTTACAGGAACATATCCTTGCATGTATTTTTCGTAATGAAAATATTCAGGGATGATAGCCCAATACTCACTCAACCGGGTTGGAATAGCTCTTTGAAATTGCCAGTTAGGGAAATTTGTAAAGTAATCGGAAGTTACTTTATATGAGTACTCTATAACCGAACCAACTTTTACATCGGGCAATGTAAACTTCTGAAGATGGATATAACGAGAAAAGTTTTCTTTAAAGACTCCCTCTTTGGCTATCTTCGATTCCACCACTTTGCCGTTTTCTAAATTGTATGTTACAGCCTTTAGCCCACCTACTGACTCTGCAGAAGAACCTTGTCCATATAATGGAATCGAAGCATTAGCATATTCAAGGCCTTCTTTTTTTAAGATTTTTATGCGAGTATGGCGATCGAAATAAAGTTTTGCGCCACCGGCATTTATTCTGATATAAGCCTGACCATAATCCACCAGCACAACGGCAGAAGCAGATGAGTCTTTATCATAGGATTTCATAGTGAGATCTTCCATAGGAATTTCCCCAAACTTGATAGGCGATTTCTGAGCATGCGCTATTCCGAGGGATAGGATTAAACTCAGGAAGAAGATAATCTTCATAAGGGTTGGATTAGGTAATTTTTGAAATATATATTATTCCCACTTTATTTTTTGAATGACTTCATAAGTTTAGTTTTGCCACATGTAAGGTTTGTTCATTAAATGAATTTTTCCAATTTCTACCTTTTTGATTTACACTCAGATTGGTTATTCCGAACCCGCAAACTTTCTTTACTTTGAATAAAACCAGTGGCTAAATCCAAAACCCTATTTTTTTGCCAAAGTTGTGGCTACGAATCTCCTAAATGGATAGGCAAGTGTCCGTCCTGCTTATCGTGGAATAGCTTCGTAGAAGAGGTTGTTTCAAAAAATGAAACTGATAAAAATGCATGGCGACAAGATTCCAAGAGCAAAGTCAGTAAACCTAAAGCACTTAATGAGATTGAGTCTACAGGAGAGATTCGTATCTCAACGCCTGATCAGGAATTAAATCGAGTATTGGGTGGAGGTATTGTGCCGGGCTCTCTCATCTTAATAGGTGGCGAACCAGGCATTGGCAAATCAACCCTTATGCTCCAGCTTGGACTTTCCCTTCAGAAAGCAAAAATACTTTACGTATCTGGGGAGGAAAGTGAACAGCAAATTAAAATGCGTGCCGAGCGACTCTCAACAAAACCTAAAGGCGGCTATGAGAACTTCTACATGCTTGCTGAGACTTCAACCAAAAATATTTTCCAAGCAATAGAATCATTGGAACCCAATCTGATTATTATTGATTCGATTCAAACACTGCACTCGCACATGCTTGAGTCAGCCGCGGGTAGTATTGGACAAGTGCGCCAGTGTGCCGGTGAGTTGATGAAGTTTGCCAAAGAAACAAATACACCAGTTTTCTTAGTTGGTCACATTACTAAAGATGGAATGTTGGCCGGACCAAAAGTGTTGGAACACATGGTTGATACCGTGCTGCAATTTGAAGGCGATCGCCATTTAGCGTATCGCATATTACGCACCACGAAAAACAGATTTGGATCAACATCAGAAATCGGTATCTATGAAATGTTAGGCACGGGACTTCGGGAAGTTTCTAATCCTTCTGAAATATTAATTTCACAAAAAGACGGGCAGGTAAGCGGAGCCACCATTGGTGCCACTATTGAAGGCAACAGACCTTTGTTAATTGAGATTCAATCCTTAGTGAGTCCTGCATCGTATGGCACACCGCAGCGAACACCCACAGGCTTTGATCAAAAACGATTGAACATGTTGCTGGCCGTGTTGGAAAAAAGATGTGGATTTAGAATGGGTACACAAGATGTGTTTGTGAATATGGCAGGTGGCATTTATGTAGAAGACCCCGCCATTGATTTGGCACTGTGTATTTCTGTTATCTCATCTATGGAAGAAATATCGGTAAGTGATAAAACTTGTTTTGCGGCTGAAGTTGGATTGGGTGGAGAGCTTCGGGCGGTGAATCGGATTGATCAACGCATTTCGGAAGCCGAGAAATTAGGATTTGAGCAAATCTATATTTCTAAGTATAGTAAGAAATCATTGGATCTTACTAAAACTAAAATCACAGTGAAGTCGTTTGGTAAGCTGACCGAAGTGTTTCAAGATTTATTTAAATAGAATGGAATCGTTTTTTACTGAGACTCTCGGTCTCTCAATTGAGGTTTATAGCTTTCTTCTTTTACCGCTGCTAATTTTTCTAGCTCGCATTTGTGATGTTTCGATAAATACAATTCGTATTATTTACATGCTGGGCGGAAGAAGATACACTTCTACGATCCTCGGATTTTTTGAATCGTTTATTTGGTTAATGGCTATTAGTCAAATTTTTAAACAGCTAGATAACTGGGTGTGTTATGTTGCTTACCCAGCAGGCTTTGCTTCGGGAATTTTTGTGGGAATGTTGATTGAAGAGAAAATTGCTTATGGAAAAGTGATTGTTCGAATCATAACCCGTAAAGACGTACACGAGCTGATTAAGTACCTCAATGCTAATAACCTTCGGTTCACAAAAGTAAGTGCCGAAGGTCCCGATGGTCATGAGAATCTTATTTTCACGGTGATTGAACGTGATCGGTTGGAAGAACTACTTGATAAATTAAAAGAACTTATTCCTTCTGCTTTCTATACGGTAGAACGGGTTAAAGCTGCAGCGGAAACTGGATCAATACCTGAAGACCATGGTGGATTAAGGGTGTTTACCTGGTTGCGAGGAGTGATCAGAAGTTAAGATTCTTTCCGCTAATTATCTTATAAGATTTTCCTTGCAGTCCTCCAGTATGCAGAATCATAACTACTGAATCCTTTTTAAAGAATCCCTTTCTAACCAAATCAAAAACTCCAAACATCATCTTAGAAGTATATACCGGATCCAATTGAACGGAATGGTCTTTTTCAAACTGATTTGTAAAGTCAGTTAATGATTGAGTCATTTTTGCATACCCACCAAAATGGTAATCATGTAGAAGATTGAAATTTGTACCATCCGTATAGGTTTGGATTTCTTGTTCAAGAAACTCACCACCTTTTAACGAGACAAAGCCAAGTACTTTTTTTGAATCATCCAACCCTTCAATCATTCCGGCTATCGTTCCACCCGTTCCAACAGGTAAACACAGATAATCAAACTCGGCTTCCTGATTTAAAGATTGAGCAAACTCCTTTACACCTTTTACCGCTAATTCGTTGGTGCCTCCTTCAGGGATGAGGTAAAAATCACCAAACTGATCTTTTAGATGTTGAAGAAATGACGCTTCATTTTTGGTGCGATATACTTCTCGCGAAACATACTGAAGTTCCATTCCACATTCTTTGACAAAAGAAAGAGTCGGGTTTAAGAGTAACGTTTCTTCACCCCGAATTATTCCAATCGACTTTAGTCCTAATTCTCGACAAGCTGCAGCTGTAGCGTAAATGTGATTTGAATAAGCACCACCAAACGTGAGAATTGTTTTATGATCAAGCTGAATGGCAGCCTCGAGATTGTATTTTAGTTTCCACCATTTATTTCCCGAGATGAATGGGTGGTTTAAGTATTCGCATTTTACTAATACCCGTACATTCGCCTCTTCAAATATTGATAACTTCAATTCAACAATTGGAGTCCTTTTATACTGAAGCATCTTTAGTTAAAATAAATATTCATTGTTTCTAACTCTATTTGCACATTAAGCTAAATATCTACCTAAAATACTAAATATATTAGTATTCTTGTTTTATGGATAAGGAATACTTTAAAGGTCGCGGGGCTCAAATAAAAACCGGAAATAAGTTTCTCAAAGCTCAGTATGTAACCGATCATATTGAAGGTCTTGATGAGCCACTTTTAGAATCACCACAAACTCAAATCTTTCTCGAAACTCCGAAAAAGATTGTGAATAAAGTAACAAGTCCTGATTTGAGTATGATGTATTCCATGAATCCGTATCAGGGGTGTGAACATGGTTGCATTTATTGTTACGCACGAAACACGCATGAGTATTATGGATTCAGTGCCGGTCTTGATTTTGAAAGTAAAATTATTGTAAAGAAAAATGCGGCTTCACTTTTAGAACAACAACTCTTAAACAGGAATTGGAACGCTGCACCGATTATGCTCAGCGGTAATACTGATTGCTATCAACCACAAGAGCGTAAGTTTGAGATCACAAGAAGTATCTTAAAAGTGTTTGCCAACTATCGTCACCCGGTCGGGCTCATCACAAAAAATAGTTTAATCCTCCGTGATATTGATCTGCTTACCGATTTAGCGAAAGATAATCTTGTACACGTATACCTTTCCATCACTACTTTAAATGAAGACTTAAGAAGAACCTTAGAGCCACGAACAGCGAGTGCACTAAAGCGATTAAAAACCATTGAAGCGCTTGCAAAAGCAGGGGTGCCAACCGGAGTTATGAATGCACCGATCATACCGGGCTTGAATCACCACGAAATACCTGCTGTTCTAAAAGCGGCAGCTGATCATGGAGCGCTCGCTTGTGGCATGACGGTGGTGCGACTGAATGGTTCTATTGGAAAAATTTTTGAGGATTGGCTGCAAAAGAATTTTCCGGATCGGTTTGAGAAAGTGTGGAATCAAATCTGTTCGTTTCATGGAGGGGATGTAAATGATTCGCAATTTGGGAGACGTATGTCGGGTGAAGGAAACATTGCAGATGCAATTCATCAATTACATCGGGTAGCTAAGAAGAAATATTTTGCGGGCCGACAACTGCCACCTTATAACTTAACGTTGTTTAGAAAGGGCGGTAATTTCAGTTTATTCTAAATAAGCTTTTTAAACCACGTTTTGTACCATTCACATATCTTCAGATTCTTTTCAGAATTTCTTTTTTATCTTGCCAACGCTAAAGATTTCTGAAGTGCCAATACGAAAATCAATTGCATTCATGCTCCTTTCAATAACCCTTCTGGGGAGCGTAATGGATTTGCACGATTTCGTAAAGCTTCCCCGGTTGATTGAGCACTACCAACAGCATAAAGTAAAAAGTGCAGATGTTTCATTCTATGATTTCCTAAACCTCCATTATGGATCGGAAGCTGAGCGCCATGATAAGGAAGAACATCAGGAACATGAAGATCTTCCCTTCAAATCTCCCGATTGCACGTTTGCCCATACGGTAACTTTGATTCCTGTGTTTGATGCACCTGAACTTTCAACACTGGTATGCAATGTGTCTTACTCAAATTTTTACCAGTCGGCCTTCTCGTCTGATTTTAGCCAATCCATCTGGCAGCCGCCACGAAACAGTTAAGTATAGCCTTAGTCCCAGACTATTTCTCATGTTATCTAAGCAATACGTTTAGGTAGCAACGCATTATTTATACTTATTTTTTTACTAAAGAACTTTTCATGCTTACTAGCATTATTTCCTTTTCGATAAGGAATAAAATTATCGTTGGTATGCTTACGGTTGCCCTGATTATTTGGGGTAGTTATTCGCTTACGCAACTCCCGATTGACGCGGTGCCAGACATCACAAATAATCAGGTTCAGATCCTTACAGTTTCGCCTTCATTAGCCGCACCTGAGGTGGAGCGACTCATTACATTTCCTGTTGAACAGACAATGGCTACCATTCCTGAGATAACTGAGATTCGTTCTTTCTCTCGCTTCGGATTGTCGGTGGTCACAATTGTTTTCTCAGAAAAGACAGATGTTTACTGGGCGCGTCAGCAAGTTAACGAGCGCCTTTCCCAGGCAAAAAGTTTAATTCCTGCTGGATCGGGTAATCCGGAAATTTCACCACTCTCTACAGGCTTAAGTGAAATCTATCAATATGTGATTAGACCGAAAAAGGGTTATGAAACTAAGTTTGATGCTATGGAACTTCGCACCATTCAGGATTGGATCGTGCGCAGGCAATTGTTAGGCACAGAGGGTGTTGCAGATGTAAGCAGTTTTGGTGGGTTTGTAAAGCAATACGAAATCGCACTTGATATCAACAAGCTGAGAAGTTTAAATATCAGTATCACTGATGTTTTTACAGCACTCGAGAAGAACAATCAAAATACAGGCGGAGCATATATAGAACATAAACCGTATAGCTATTTTATTCGAAGTGAGGGATTGGTGGAAACAATCAGTGATCTGCAACAAATCGTTGTAAAGACAAACTCGAACAGTTTACCGGTATTAATTAGAGATGTAGGGGAGGTTCAGCTTGGAAGCACTGCTCGCTATGGTGCCATGACGTACAACGATGAAGGTGAATCGGTTGGTGCGATTGTACTTATGCTAAAAGGAGCAAACTCTTCTTTGGTAATTGAAAAAGTTAAAGAACGAATTGCACAAATAAGTAAATCATTACCAGAAGGAGTGGAAATAGAACCGTATTTAGATCGCACCAAATTAGTGAACAAGGCCATTGGTACCGTAACAAAAAATCTGGCCGAAGGTGCTCTCATCGTGGTATTTGTATTGGTTCTATTGCTTGGAAATTTCAGGGCAGGATTAGTGGTTGCTTCCGTAATTCCACTCGCGATGTTGTTCGCCATTAGCATGATGAATTTGTTCGGAGTTTCGGGTAATCTCATGAGCCTTGGCGCTATTGATTTTGGATTGATTGTAGATGGTGCGGTAATTATTGTGGAGGCTACCATGCATCACTTAGGCCTTGCAACTGTTTCGCGAAAGCTTAGCCAAACTGAGATGGATGCGGAAGTTCAGCAATCTGCCAGTGGCATGATGCGTTCGGCTGCATTTGGTCAGATTATTATCCTAATAGTATATCTTCCAATCCTTTCACTAGTTGGCATTGAAGGCAAAATGTTTGGCCCAATGGCGCAAACTGTTTCATTCGCCATCATCGGGGCACTTATTCTTTCCATCACGTATGTGCCTATGATTTCTTCTTTGTTTTTAGGTAAAACAACAGGGCACAAGAAGAATATCTCTGATAAGATCATCGCATTTTTTCATCGCATCTATGAACCTACAATTTCATTCGCACTTAGGCGTAGGTTATTAATTGTGTCCGCAGCATTGGTCTTCTTTATTGCTAGCGTGATATTATTCTTGCGAATGGGGGGAGAATTTATTCCTTCCTTAGATGAAGGAGATTTTGCTGTCGAGACTACATTACTTACAGGGAGTTCGCTCGGCCAGTCGATAGAGACCACACAGAAAAGTTCGCGGGTACTGCTTGATAATTTTCCTGAAGTGGAACGGGTGATTGGAAAAATAGGGACTTCTGAGATTCCCACAGATCCCATGCCGATGGAAAACAGCGATTTAATTATTGTCTTAAAAGATCGCAGTGAATGGACGAGTGCAACAACGCGCGATGAGCTTGCAGAAAAAATGTCTTCAAAACTCCAGGAAGAATTGCCCGGTGTAGCCTATGGATTTCAACAACCCATTCAAATGCGCTTTAATGAACTGATGACGGGTGCCAGGCAAGATGTAGTAATAAAAGTGTATGGCGAAGATTTAAATCTATTAGCAACCTATGCCGAGAAGATTGGAAAAATTGCCGGGAAAGTGGAAGGGGCACAAGACATTTATGTGGAGCCTATTGGTGGTTTACAACAAATAGTTGTTACATGGAATCGCGATAAGTTGGCTCAATTTGGATTGAACATACAGGATGCAAATCAAGTGTTGCGCAGTGGCTTCTCAGGTGAGATAGCAGGATTGGTTTTTGAAAAGGAAAGACGGTTTGATTTGGTGGTGCGATTAAATCGGGAAAACCGAACCGGCATAGATGATATTAAAGAGTTATCGGTTACGGCTCCTTCGGGCTTGCAAGTACCACTTGGGCAAATTGCTAACATTGAAATGAAGATTGGGCCAAACCAAATACAACGTGATGATGCTAAACGTAGAATTGCTGTTGGCTTTAATGTGCGTGGCCGCGATGTACAGAGTATTGTTGAGGAGATTGATAAACTCGTTTCGAAGCAACTCAAATTTGAGCCCGGGTATTATCTTACTTATGGAGGTGCATTTAAAAACCTTGAAGAAGCAACGCAGCGATTGATGATTGCTGTGCCGCTAGCGCTCTCTCTGATTTTCCTTCTCTTGTACTTTACCTTTCATTCTTTTCGTCATGGATTATTAATTTTTACAGCAATACCGTTATCGTCCATTGGAGGAATCATCGCCCTCTGGTTGCGCGATATGCCTTTCAGTATCTCTGCCGGAGTGGGCTTTATTGCTCTATTTGGAGTAGCTGTACTAAATGGCATCGTGCTAATAGCGGAATTCAATCGCTTGAAAGCAAAAGGAGTATTGTCACTAAATGAAATTGTTTTAAAAGGAACCGAAGTGAGATTGCGCCCCGTACTCATGACTGCGCTTGTGGCGTCACTCGGTTTTCTTCCCATGGCGTTATCGCAAGGAGCTGGTGCAGAAGTTCAAAGACCTCTTGCAACAGTCGTTATTGGAGGATTGGTTACCGCTACTTTACTCACACTTTTAGTGTTACCTGTTTTGTATACCTATTTTGAAAAGGACACTCAACCCATTGAGCAATGAAAAATATTATTCAAAGTGTTTACATCTTATTTGTCCTAATTGCTGTGCCTGCACAAGCACAACAGCTAACCCGCGAGCAAGCCATTCAAACGGCTTTGCAAAACAATCTTCAAATCAAGTCAGCTGAGTTTGAGGTTGAATATTTTAAGCAGATGAAGAAAACCGGAAGCGATCTTGGAAAATTTTCTGCTATGTGGATGAGTGGTCAGTACAATACGATTGAAACGGACAACAATTTTACATTCACGCAAAGCATTCCATTTCCTACGGCTATCCGTGCACACACTAAATTGAAAAAAGAACAAGTAACTGGTTCTCAAATGAATCTATCAGTTGTTCAAAACACATTGGTGTATGAGGTGAAATCGGTATACGAACAATTAGTGTACCAGCAAGCGCTGCATTCTTTATTAATGTCACAGGATAGTTTGTTTACAGATTTCGCGCGCGCATCAGCCCTTCGGCATAAAGCCGGTGAGAGCACCTTGTTGGAGAAGACAACTGCAGAAACACAACTACAAGAAGTAAAAAATCAATTGCGAAAAAGCGAGACGGACATACTGATCTTGCAAAGTAAATTGAAGACGCTGTTAAAAAGTGAAAACACTTTTCTTCCAAGTGAAGGGCTAACTAAACTCACACTTCCTGCGGACCCAGTTTCCAATAATCCTCAGCTTAGTTATATGAATCAGCAGGTAGTGGTTGCAAATAAAAACAGGCGAGTGGAGAAATCGGGCTTGTTACCGGATATTACCATAGGCTATTTCAATCAAAGCTTAATTGGTTTTCAAAACCTAAGTGGACAAGAAGTTTATTACGACAAGAATAAACGATTTCAAGGTTTTCAATTAGGGGTTTCCGTTCCCCTTTGGTTTGGCCCACAAGTAGCAAAGGCAAAAGCGGCTGGTTTTCAGGAAGAGGCAATAAGAAAAAGTGCTGAATTTTTTCAAACCACATTAGAAGGAGAACTTGAACAAACACAGCAAGAATTGGAAAAGAATGAAGCGAGTTTGCAATACTATGAAACCAGTGCACTGCAAAACGCGAATTTAATTTTACAGCAGGCGGGTAAGGCTTATCGCGGTGGAGAAATTGGATACATCGAGTTTCTGCAATCCGTTCAAAGTGCTCAAATAATTAAAGTCAATTACCTTATGGCGCTAACTCAATATAACCAGTCAGTAATAAAAATGGATTTCCTGCGTGGAAAGAATTAACGAGAATTTAAACACTAGAAAAATGAATCGCACCACATATTATATATTTCTTATCGCACTTGGCTTATCAGCCTGTTCGGATTCAAAATCTGATTTGAATGATGTGCCCTCCTCTGTGGATGAAACAGAAAGCAGCAACGAACTTGTCCTTACGGATGATCTTGTAAAAAAACTGAACCTTGAGGTTGGCAAAATTGAAAAACACACACTTGGGGCAACGGTAAAAGTAAATGGCGTGCTTGATGTGCCACCACAAAACTTAGTTACTATTAGTGCGCCCCTTGGCGGATTTGTAAAACAAACCGAACTGCTGCAAGGAATGAAAATTAAGAAAGGTCAGGTGTTGGCACTGATGGAGCACCCGGATTACATTCAACTGCAGCAAGATTATTTAGATGCAAAAGATCAATTGGAGTTATTAGAGCTCGACTATAAACGACAGCAGGAGTTAGCGGCAGAGAATGTAAATTCAACTAAAACACTTCAACAGGCAAAGTCAAACTTCAACCGCACAAAAGTAAAAGCGGAAGGACTGAAGGCACGGCTTGCCATGATTAACATTACACCTTCGGCACTTGAAAGTGGCACAATCAAGCAGACTATTTCGATCACCTCTCCTATTAGTGGCTATGTGAGTCAGGTGAATGTGAATCTGGGTATGTATGTAAGCCCGACTGATGTTATGTTTAAAATTGTTGATACAGATCATTTGCATGCCGAGGTTCAGGTGTTTGAAAAGGACATCACCAAATTAAAAATCGGCCAGCATATGAGATTTACCCTTGTGAATGAAAGCGTGGAACGAATTGCCGATGTTTATTTAATTGGAAAAGAGATTTCCGCGGAACGGACCGTGCGTGTTCATTGTCATTTAGAAGAAGAGGATTCTTCTTTAATACCAGGAATGTACTTTAGTGGAGTTATTGAAGTGGGAGATAAGCCGGTGCTTGCAGTTAAAAGCGATGCCATAGTAAATTTTGATGGTAAAGATTACCTGTTTGTTCTGAAAGCAAAAAACACGTTTGAGCTCGTTGAGATTAAAGCAGGTGTTACGGATGCTGGGTTTACAGAAGTCATGTTGCCTGAAGGGTTTGATGTTTCCGCGTCTATTGTTATACAAGGAACGTATACGCTCATTAGTCAATTAAAGAATACTGAAGAGGAATAGTTGAATTACTAATGAAGGTACTTTATTCATTACTGATCGGATTAATTTTTACGGCCTACCTCGAAGCACAGCCTATGGATTCGCTCTCCAATAAACCACTCAGGTGGAAAAGTATGATTGCCCCCGCTTCATTGATAACGACAGGCCTGCTGGTAATTGACGAGGATGAGTTTATAAGCCGAACTCATATTCTTGAGGAGAGAAATGAAAATGCCATCTTCTTTAATAGGCATATTGATGATTACCTTCAATATACTCCTGCGGCTGCGGTCTTTGGCTTAAATGCGTTGGGGGTAAAAGGTAAGAACACGATTGTTGAGGAAACCATTCTGTTAGTTAAATCTGAGCTATTGATGAGCGCGATCGTCTACACGTTAAAGCAAACTACAAATATTCAAAGGCCTGATAGCTCAACCTACAACTCCTTTCCTTCCGGCCATACCGCGCAGGCTTTTGTTGCAGCCACTTTTTTACACAAAGAATATGGACATAAAAGTGTTTGGTATAGTATTGGCGCTTATGGGGCGGCTACAACGGTTGGCTGTATGAGGGTGCTTGGTAATCGCCATTGGCTGTCAGATGTTTTTGTTGGAGCCGGAGTAGGAATCCTTTCTACGGAATTAGTGTATGCAACACATACGTATAAGTGGAGTAAAAGAAAAATCAAACTGACCGGACTCCCAACATATAATCAGGGAGCGTATGGAATTTATCTAAGCCTGGCTCTTTAACTATCTTGCGCATCTATTTAGCTTCCATTGAACTTTTTCTCAAATCTCACACGATATGATTACCTGATTTATGGACTGGGCTTTTTTGCTCAATCCCTTTTTGGAGCGCGTATTTTAGTGCAATGGATTCAATCAGAGCGGCAAGGACGTGTAGTTTCGCCAACTTTGTTTTGGGTTTTTAGTTTATGCGGCTCGTTTCTGTTTTTGATTTATGGTGTACTCAGGCAAGATGCGGTTATTCTTTTCGGACAAACCCTTTCATTTTATATCTACATCCGGAATCTTCAGCTAAAAAAATTCTGGAAACAAATTCCTTTTTTTGGACGAACTCTCATCACACCACTTCCATTCGTTTTATTATTCATACTTTTCTTCTGGTACCCTCAATCTTTTCAGGACATTTCCAATAAACTAGACTTTACCGATTCAGTTATACTTATCGGAAGTATCGGTCAACTTTTGCTTAATTTCAGGTACGTATATCAATGGTATTTTTCTGAAAAGGTTAAGGAATCATTATTGCCATTGGGCTTTTGGATAATCAGTGCGGTGGCTTCGGTAATGGTTGTGTTTTATGGTTTTAATCGACTTGACCCCGTATTGTTAGTAGCTCAATCGATGGGTTTTTGTGCGTACTTGCGAAATATTTGTTTGTCATTGAAAAAGAGACAACCAGCTTAATCAAGTCCTAGTATCTTACATCATGATTAAGTTCCTCTCATTATTTGTTCAATCTTCTGTTCAGGAATACCTGATTGAACACGAGCATGATGATGAACGTGTCATAGTCTTAAAGCAAAAGGAAATTCTTGGTCTTCCATCTTCCGTTATCGCCTCGCAATTGAGTGGACGTAAAACCGCTAAAACTAAACTCCCTACATGGTATAGAACAACGGGAATTGTTTACCCTCCAACAATCAATTTGGAACAATGTTCGTCAGAAGCCACAGCAAGTTTTAAGGCGACATTTTTAAAAGAACTAATTCCAAATCGGTTAGTCGCTGCGGATGTAACGGGAGGGTTAGGTGTTGATAGTTATTTTTTATCTAAGGTATTTGAAAGTGCTCATCATGTTGAAGCAAATAAGGAATTATTAGAGATAGCCAAACACAATCACAAAACCTTGGGAGCCATTTCAATTAAACACCACAATGACACGGCTGAACAGTTTATAGAAAATAGTTCCGAAACATTTGATCTGGTTTATATCGACCCTAGCCGCAGGGATCAACAATCGCATAAAGTTTTTCGATTAGCCGATTGTTCACCAGATATTACAGCACTTCAGAGCATCATCTTTAAAAAAGGTATTTTTTTATTAATGAAAGCTTCGCCACTACTGGATATTCAACAGGGCTTGCGCGAACTGGAATTTGTAAAAATTGTATTTGTGGTTTCTGTTGAGAATGAATGTAAAGAACTTCTTTTTCTTGCCGGAAAGAATTATTCGGGAACTGTTCAAATTGAAGTGGTTGATCTTACTTATTCGGGAACTGTTCGAAGTAGTTTTATTTTCTCGATAGAGGAAGAACAAGAAGCGGCCTCGAAATGGGATGAGCCTTTAGAATATCTATACGAACCAAACGCCTCCATTATGAAAGCGGGAGCCTTTAAGTTGGTAGGAGAACGTTATCAACTCAATAAACTTAGCGTGAACACGCACCTTTACACATCATTACAATTAATAACGGATTTTCCAGGTCGAATTTTTCGCGTTGAAAATCTTAACCCTGATAAAAAGGAACTTCATAATTTGTTACCCACCAAACAGGTTAATGTACTCACCCGAAACTATCCGTTACGACCAGAGGAATTAAAGAAGAAGCTTAACGTACGAGATGGGGGGGATAAATACCTGATCGGATTCTCCTCTGAGAAAAAAAAATATTTGGGGTTATGTTCGAGAATCCAATGAAGCCCTAAAAGCGAATCACTTCAATAATTCAAGTAGTTTTTCAGGCTCGTTGGTCGTGATGTAATTCACCTTTCGATCAATCAACCAGCGCATCGTCTCCTCATCATTCACGGTCCAGGCGTTGGTTGTTAGATTTCTTTTGTGAGCCTCCTCCAACCAATGTTCTTTATTTTTGAGAACTCGAAAATGATAATCAAATCCATCTAAGCCAGCAGCAGCCAGCTCCTCGGGTGATTTGTCTCCATTCAAGTAGGTAACAATTGCTTTTGGATTCAGCTCCTTTACTTTTAAACACACATCAAAATCAAAGGCAATGTAATCTGTGATGGATGCCACCCCGGTTTTTTCTACCATCAATACGCAAGTTCTAGCAAGATTTAACGAACGTTCTTTGCTGATGCTTGAGCTTTTAATTTCAAGAATTAATCTGGTTTTTGTTTGATTCTTCCCTGCATTGAGATAAGCCTCAAGAGTTGGCAACGATTCGCCATTGGACAATTTAATTTTATTAAGTTCGATAGAGGAAGTTTTCTCAATATGAGTTCCTTGAATGGAATGATCGTGAAGGACGAAGGGTATAGAATCTGCTGACAGATGCACATCAAACTCGCTGCCGTAGCAAATAAGGTCAATTGCATGTTTAAGAGCAGCAATGGAATTTTCTGGTACGCCACTGTTTTTCCATGCACCGCGATGCGCTATAACTTTAGTTTGACTTATGCTCATAGTGCTTAGGCATAGGCTTAACAATAGTATTGACATTTTTTTCATACTTGTCGATTTAAGTGTTTGCTTTCGGCAAGTTTTGTAAATCTGATTTTGGTTCTCTCCGGCTCCCTCCATACAACTCATATTCTAATAACCGGCAATCAATTTTGGCCGTGTAAAATTCAATTCTCTGGCTGGCCTTTAATCCAATTTTTTTAGCAAGGTCTAAATTTCCTGTAAAGATGTAGCCCAAATAACCCTGGCATTTCTTCTTCATGAAATCACCCATGCGCGCATACGTTGTTTCGAGTTCGGTGATGTCACCTAAGCGTTCTCCGTATTCAGGATTAAAATAAATTACACCGGCTGTTTCCGGAATTTTTGTTGATTCAAAATCACACACAGCAAATTCAATCAGGTGATTAACACCTGCCAGCTCAGCATTTACTTTCGAAATTTTGATGGCATCTTCACTAATGTCGGTGGCAATAATTTTTAGATTCGGAACTTCTTTGATCTGTGTTTTCAGTTTTTCCTTTTGCTCGCTAAAGAAGGAAGGACTATAACCCGTCACATGCATGAATGAATAATTATCCCGAAGCAAACCGGGTTTGCGGTTGGTAGCCAGTAAAGCAGCTTCAATTGCAATGGTAGAAGATCCACACATGGGATTAATAAACGGAGATTTTCGATCCCACTTGGTAGCCATCAATGAAGCCGCAGTAAGCGATTCAAGCATAGGCGCCTTACCGGGAATTTTTCTGTAGCCATGTTTGGCAACGGTTTCACCTGATGTGTCCAGAAAAATTTCTGCGTTTTCATCTTTCCAGAACAAATGAAAGACAGCCCCATCACGAGCAGAGCCTGAGTCGGGTCTGCGCATGGTTTCTCTGCGCATGCGGTCGGCAATGGCATCTTTCACTTTCATGTTTACAAACAACTCGTTGTTTACAGTAAAGTGACTGGCATGACTGGTAATCGAAAAATAACTTTCGTTGGTGAGGAAATTTTCCCACGGATAGTGAATCAGTTGATCATACACTTCCTCTGGACTATTCGCTTTTAACTCTTTTAGTGAGTAAAGTACCTGGCTGGCACATCGCAAATTGAGATTTAAAACAATGCAATCATTGACAGTGCCTTTTAATTCCACACCTGTCATAAATGTGCGAACGGGAGTAAATCCCAATTCAACAATTTCTTTTTCAAGATAGGCAGCATGACGCTTGCCGCAGGTTACGATAATGCGACTGGGGGAGGTGAAAATATCAGACATGCTGCAAATATACTGGGAATGTTTGTGAGCGCATTCAAATGACTAACGCTACTTTGATGACAGAAAGCATATAAACACAAAGAGCAATTCGCTCCTCTGTGCAAGCCAGATAAAATGTGAATCAATTCTTCTTCAACTGGTCAAACTTGCTATCTGAAGGTTTCTTAGGAAAAACATTATCACTTGTATTCACTTCTCCGGTTTCGCCTGTTGGATCAATTACAACCCGGGTAACTTCCTTTTCTTTTACAAACACTTTTTTAATTTCTTTTTCATTCAAGCGCCAGATTTCTGCAGGTAGTTTTTCTATCTCTTTGCTTCCATCGGCAAACGTCCATTCAATAATAACTGGCGTTACCAGGCCGCCATTATTTTTTAACGTGACCTCGTAAAGATTTTTTCCATCCAACTTTTGACGAACGTCTGCATCATTCAACCTATTCTTAAACTCTCCGTAGGCATTGTCGGGTGTATTGATCATGGTGAATTCCTGAGCACCGTTAATGAAATCAGTGGTTTTGCCTTTACTGCTGCCTCCTGCAAGATCTCCGCTTTTGGTTTTAACACTTTTATTTTCAAGATCTTTAGTTTCAGCTTTTACTTTAAACCACTTCACTTCATCCAGTTCTACATCCACATTATCAACTGTATAAAACCAGCCGCGCCAAAACCAATCTAAATCCACAGCTGATGCGTCTTCCATTGTGCGGAAAAAATCTGCTGGCTTTGGATGTTTAAACGCCCAACGTTGTGCATATTCTTTAAAGGCTTTATCAAATAATTCAGGCTCCATTACCGTTTCACGCAGCAGTGTAAGTGCAGCTGCCGGTTTACCATATGCATTCGGGCCAAAATCACCACCAAGAATGTTATCCGACTGCCACATGATGGGGCGCATCATATTTTTATCGCCACGCATATACCCGGCCATACCTTTTGGCGAGCCCCAATTGATGTTTACATCCGGATAACGTTCGCGTTTTGTTTCTCTTTCAAGGAATGAATTAAGTCCTTCGTCCATCCAACTCCATTGACGTTCGTCCGAGTTTACGATCATTGGGAAAAAATTGTGACCTACTTCGTGAATGATTACACCCACCATGCCTTCGTAAGTACGTTGCGAATACGTGCCATCAGCTTTTGGCCGTCCGCCATTAAAACAAATCATAGGATATTCCATGCCTTGGTTAGCAGTGTGCACTGAGTAGGCGGTAGGATATGGATAATCAAACGTGCGTTCAGAGTAAACTTCCAACGTATTTTTAATTGCCTTGGTAGATTCCTTTGCCCATAGTGGATTTCCTTCTTTAGAATACAATGATTGAGCCAGCGGAGTTTTATCTCCTACTTTAACAGCCATGGCATCCCAAATAAATTTACGCGAAGTAGCAAACGCAAAGTCGCGCACATTTTCTGCATAAAAATCCCAGGTACTCTTTTTCTTCGACCGTGACTTCTCTGCTTTCTTTGCTTCCTCTTCCGTTACTATGAACACAGGAGCATCAAAAGTTTGTTTTGCTTTTTCAAAGCGCTCAATTTGTTGCTTAGTTAAAACATCTTTTGGATTTTGAAGCATGCCACTTGCCCCAACAATATGATCGGAAGGAACCGTGATACGCACGCGATAATTTCCAAACACTAAAGCAAACTCGCCTTGTCCTAAAAACTGTTTGTTCTGCCAGCCTTCATAATCATCAAACACACACATGCGTGGAAACCATTGAGCGATTGTATAAAGTGCATTGCCATCTTCAGGGAAGAACTCATAACCTCCACGTTCTCCAAACTTCATGCGGTCTTTTTCTACATAACTCCACTCTATTTTAAAACTATATTTCTCGCCTGTTTTTAAAGTTGCCGGCAAATCAACACGCATCATCGTAAAGTTTATGATATAGGGAAGATCTTTTCCGCTTGCCGCATCTTTAACCGATTTGATTTTAAACCCACCATCATACCCATATGTATCAGATGCTAATGGAAAATATTTTGTTGGAATAGAATCGCGCACCCGATTGGTTTCGGTTTTGTCGGTCATGTTCCCGCTAGAAAGATTATTCTGATCCAACTGCAACCACACATACCGCATCACTTCAGGAGCATTGTTGTAGTATGTAATTGTTTCCTTACCGGTAATTACCTGAGTGTCCTCATTAAGATCAACATCAATGTCATAATCGGCACGTTGTTGCCAGTAGTTAGTGCCGGGTGCACCTGATGCAGAGCGATAACTGTTGGGGGTGGGTAATGTGTTATCTAACTGTTCAAATTTTCCCTGCCATTTTTGTTGAGCCAAAATGGGAAGACTAGTGAATAGAAGTAAAGTGATTATTGGTAGATACGAGCGCATAGTAACATTCTGAATTTTAGAACCCCAAAAATAGGAAGAGGAACCGGATTGTATGGCCACCGATAAGATTTAATTCGGCAGGCTGCTAATTACCCATTTTATCTACCTTAATAGAGGGTATTTTTAGAAATTAAAAAGCCGTTCCGTCTGATTATTCAGACAGAACGGCTCTTTCAAATAGGGCTAAAGAATTACTTCCCTTTTTTCTTCAACTCATCAAACTTGGTTGGTTGGGTTGTTTTAGGAAATGTGTTGTTTTCCAGACTTATGTCTGCGGTTTCTTTCAAAGGATCGATCACTACGTTAATCACTTCCTTATCTTTTGCAAATACCTTAGTAACCTTCGTTTCATTCAAGCGCCAGATTTCGGCAGGCAGTCTTTCAATTTCTTTGCTGCCATCTTTAAAGGTCCACTCAATAATTACGGGCATAATCAATCCACCTTTGTTAGATAATGTGATCTCATAGAAATTTTTGGTTTCCATTTTTGAAATCACAGATTTATCATCTAATCGATTGGCAAACTCACCATAAAAACGATTGTCGGTAGGAAGTACACTAAAGTATTGCGGGCCTTGACTAAAATCAGCAGGCTTGCCATCACCACCTTTATTACCAGACGCTAAATCTCCTTTGGTTGCAGTCTTTGTTTTGTTCTCAACAGTTGTCGCATCTTTCCGCACTTTAAACCATTTCACCTCATCCAGCGACATATCGCAATTGTCGGTAGTATAAAACCAACCACGCCAAAACCAATCCAGGTCAACAGCCGATGCATCTTCCAGTGTGCGGAAAAAATCGGCCGGCTTTGGATGTTTGAATGCCCAACGTTGTGCATACTCTTTAAAGGCCTGATCAAAAAGTTCAGGACCCATTACCGTCTCGCGAAGAATGTTTATTGCCGTGGCACACTTTGCATATTGTTCGTTTCCAAAATTAGATCGCACCACAGATTCGGAGTTAACCATTAAGGGTCTCTGTAAATCAGGATTGCCTTTCATGTATGGAACAATATTGGCAGCCGGCCCACGACCAATTGGTTTGTCGGGATAATTTTCAACTTCGGTGCGATACTGTACAAAGGTGTTCACGCCTTCATCCATCCAAGTCCATTGACGTTCGTCATTGTTGATGATCATAGGGAAGAAGTTATGACCCACTTCGTGAATGATTACGCCCACCATTCCCCACTTAAGGCGATCAGAATATTTTCCATCTTTATCTGGTCTGCCAAAGTTGAAACAGATCATTGGGTATTCCATTCCCAAAGAAGCAGCATGTACCGAAGTTGCTTGTGGATATGGATAATCGATGGTGTACTTTGAATAGGTAGAGATTGTATTCTTTACAGCGATGGTGGATTCTTTCTCCCACAATGGATTTCCTTCTTTAGGATAATAAGACATGGCTAATGGTGTGCTGTTACCAATTTTCACAGCCATAGCATCCCAAATAAATTTACGCGAAGTAGCAAAGGCAAAGTCGCGCACGTTTTCTGCTCTGAATTTCCAAACCTTCTTTTCTTTTGATTTTGTCTTCTCACGCTGCACTGCTTCTGCCTGTGTGCAGATAACAACGGGTTTATCAAATGTGGTCTTTGCTTTTTCGAAGCGAGCATACTGATCGGCAGTAAGCACTTCTTTTAAGTTTTGAACCATGCCCGTACCACCTGCAATAAAATCTGCAGGAAGGGTAAGGTTAACATCATAGTTTCCGAATGTTAACGTGAACTCACCCTGACCTAAAAATTGTTTGTTCTGCCAGCCCACTACATCGTCATACACACACATGCGTGGAAACCATTGTGCAATGATGTATAAGTAATTTCCGTCTTCAGGAAAATACTCCATACCACTGCGGCCATCGTTAGGCGTTGCATTTTTCATGCGATCATTGACATTAAATGACCACTCAATAGAGAATGACATTTTTTGTCCGGCTGCCAATGCCTTGGGAAGATCAATGCGCATCATCGTTTGATTGATCGAGTATGGCAATGCTTTGCCCGAAGCATCTTTCACCGACTTGATTTTAAAGCCGCCATCAAACTCATCGAGAGCTAATGATACTGATAACGATTTTGCGTCCACTGAATCTCTTATTGAATTGTTGCTAGACTTAATTGTATTATTTCCTTTGGCATTGATATTCTGATCCAGCTGCAACCACAAGTACGTAAGTGCATCCGGAGAATTATTGTGATACGTAATCGTCTCTGCGCCTGTTATACTTTGCGTATCATCATGAAGTTCCGCATTGATTAAATAGTCGGCTTGTTGCTGCCAATACTTGGCACCAGGTGCACCGGATGCCGAGCGATATTCGTTAGGAGTTGGAAGCAATTGATCGAGTTGCTCAAACTTTCCCTTCCAATCTTGCGCTGCAAGGGGCAAAGTCAATACAAGGCATGCGATGGTTACTAACTTATTCATAGTAAATGATGTTTCAATTTTGGGTATCAAAAATAAGAATCATTCCCCTAAACTACAGACGCACTTAGCAATTATTACGAGAAGCAATAAAAAAGCCCCATGAGCGGGGCTTTCAGTATATTAATCGATAGATGATGCTATTTCCCTTTTTTCTTTAACTCATCAAACTTGCTTGGGGCAACTACTTTAGGGAACACGTTATCTTCTATGCTGATATCGGCTGTCTCCTTTAAAGGATCGATCACAATATTTACAACCTCTTTATCTTTTGCGAAGACCTTGGTTACTTTGGTTTCGTTGAGGCGCCAGATTTCTGCAGGCAATCGTTCAATTTCTTTGCTGCCATCTTTAAAGGTCCACTCAATAATCACTGGCATCACTAATCCCCCTTTATTAGTGAGTGTTATCTCATAAAAGTTTTTATTGTCCATTTTTGAAATCACAGCTTTGTCATCAAGCCTGTTTGCAAACTCTCCATAGAAACGATTGTCTGTAGGAAGCACACTAAAGTATTGCGGACCTTGACTAAAATCTGCAGGCTTGCCATCACTACCTTTACTGCTGCCAGAGGCCAAATCTCCTTTTGTAGCAGACTTAGTTTTATTCTCAAGCGTTGCCTGATCTTTGCGAACCTTGAACCACTTTACTTCATCCAGCGACATATCAACATTATCAGTTCCATAGAACCAACCTCTCCAAAACCAATCCAGGTCAACAGCCGATGCATCTTCCATGGTACGGAAGAAGTCAGCGGGTTTAGGATGTTTAAAGGCCCAACGTTCAGCATATTCTTTAAAAGCCTTATCAAATAATTCAGGACCCATTACAGTTTCGCGCAGAATGAAAAGCGCAGTCGCTGCTTTTGCATATTGTTCGGAACCAATGGCAACTACATTCTCGCCACTTGTCATTAATGGACGCATAATTGATTTATCACCTTTCATAAATGGAACAATACCAGCTGGTTTTCCACGGCTCCAATCAAGATTAGGATAACGTTCTATTTCTGTTAGCAATTGAACAAAACTATCAACTCCTTCATCCATCCAGGTTGTCTGGCGTTCGTCATTGTTGATAATCATGGGGAAAAAGTTGTGCCCTACTTCATGAATAACAACTCCTAACATGCGCTGTAGTGTTTGATCTGTATACGTTCCATCTTTTGCCGGGCGACCAAAGTTGAAACAGATCATCGGGTACTCCATGCCTATCGATGCTGCATGAACAGAAGTAGCTTGTGGATAAGGAAAATCAACGGTGTACTTCGAATAAACCTCAAGCGTATTTTTTACTGCAAGCGTTGATTCTTTTTCCCAAAGTGGATTGCCTTCTTTAGGATAGTAAGACATGGCAAGCGGAGTTGTTGTAGCAAGCTTTACAGCCATGGCATCCCAGATAAATTTACGTGAAGATGCAAAGGCAAAGTCGCGCACGTTGGTGGCTGCAAATTGCCAGGTCTTCTTTTCTTTCGATTTCGTTTTCTCTTTTGCGCTTGCTTCAGCTTGTGTTACAATTACAACCGGTTTATCATAGGTTGTTTTTGCTTTTTCAAATCGTTCAATCTCTGTCTTGGTTAGTACTTGTTGTGGATTTTGAATCATGCCCGTAGCAGCAATAATATGATCGGCAGGTACAGTGATAGCGACTTTATAATCCCCGAAAGGGAGCGTAAACTCTGAACGACCTAAGAATTGTTTATTCTGCCAACCCACCACATCATCGTATACACACATGCGTGGAAAAAATTGAGCGATGGTGTATACGTAGTTATCTTCATCAGGAAAATATTCGTACCCACTCCGGCCTCCTTGAAAATTGCGATCATTGATATTATGTGACCACGCAACTTGAAAAGTAACTTTTTCACCCGACTTTAATGGCTGTAGCAAATCAACCCGCATCATGGTTTTATTAATAGTGGTTTTAAGCGGCTTACCTGCTGCATCGGTTACCGATTTTATTTTATAACCACCTTCAAAATCGTAAAGACCAAATTGACCTGCTATCATTTTCGCAGGAACAGAATCGCGCACAGAGGCGGGGGCGGTCTTTCCGGTATTGCTTTCCTTATCAAAAAGATTTTGGTCCAGTTGTAGCCATAGATATTTTAAAACATCGGGCGAATTGTTGTGGTAGGTTATTTTTTCAGTTCCTGTAATACTTTGATTGAGATCATTTAATTCAACAGCAATTTCATAATCCGCTTTTTGCTGCCAATACTTTGGACCTGGTGCTCCTGAGCCAGTGCGATATTCATTAGGCGTAGGCAATGTTTGATCAAGTTGCTCAAATTTTCCTTTCCATTGTGGCGATTCCTGTGCCATTGACATCATGGTGCCAATCATGAAAAGTATTAGTAAAATGTGTTTCATAATTATTTGTTTACTGATTGACTAAAATATTTTCCAATAACAGAGCTACAAATTACTTTTTATCGCTTTTCATTTTACTCTGTGTTCTCTGTGGTTAAAAGAATTCGTTACCAAAAAATGCGATCCTTCATGAGCACCAAGGCAATTCCCGCAATAGCGGATGAAAGAACAAACCTTAAATCTCTACGCTGAACTTTCGCTAATTCCACCAAAATAAAACTGATCCCTAGAAAGATAACAACCACTATTATCTGACCCAGCTCCAAACCAAGATTAAAGGCAAAAAGCGGGGATACAATACTCTCTTGCTTGCCCAGCAATGCTCTTAAGTAATTTGAAAAACCAAGACCGTGAATCAATCCAAAAAAGAGCGCAAACACATAATTGATTTGAATGCGGGTTTTACTTTGCGCTGTTTCTTTCTTGAACAGATTAGCGACAGCGGTAATAAAAATAGTGAGTGGAATCAGAAACTCAATTGCATCCGTTTGCACGTTGATAATATTTAATGTTGCCAACGCGAGCGTAATGGAATGACCAATGGTAAATGCAGTTACCAGAATTAAGATTTTTCTCCAATCACTGATAAGATACACTGCGCAAAGTGCCAGCACAAACAGAATGTGGTCATAGCCATTTACATAATCCAGAATGTGATCTTTGCCCAAGCCAAAGTATAAACTGAACTCACTCATTAAATGCTTTTTTAACCCGCACAAGTATAAACCTAATTTTGATTTAGGACAATTAGAAGTAATTTTGACGGCACGATTTTCGTGAGCCGATAAGCATGATAACACTCTTCTATTCCTTTCTTCTGTTTCTGCATCCTATTCACCTCTCGGTTTCGGAAATTAACTACAACGAAAAGGATAAAGCATTGCAAATTACGTCACGCATTTTTTTGGACGACCTTGAATTATCGATTCAAAATGAACTCAATGAAAAAGAATTGGACTTGCTAGAACCAGGTAAAGGCCGCACCACTCAGCAATTGATAAATGACTACGTTACCAAACGCCTTACTATAAAATTGGACGGGAAAATCCAGAAATTAAATTTTCTCGGTTTTGAACGGGAAGATCCGGCAGTTATCTGTTACATCGAAATCGAAAATGTAAAAAAATTTAAATCCATCGAAATCAAAAATGATGTAATTATGGAAACCCATCATGACCAATCGAACTTAGTGCACGTAACCTATAAAGGCCCGGTTAAAAGTTTGCGCCTTGTGCGTGATAAACCTTCGGATGTTCTCACCTTTGAATCAAAATAATTTAACCATAAAAAGTATGCGTCAAAAAATTGTTGCCGGTAACTGGAAAATGAACAAGACTCTTGAAGAGGCAGGTATCCTAACTTCTGAACTAATGGGGCTTGTGGCCGATGAAGTAAAAGGAAATGTGAAAGTTGTGTTATGCACACCGTTTCCGTATTTGTATCCGGTGAAACAACAACTTGGAAACAATGCAAGAATTTCTGTTGGAGCTCAAAATTGTAGCGAACATGATTCGGGTGCTTATACAGGCGAGACTTCTGTTGCCATGTTAAAATCTATGGGCATACCGTATGTGATCATTGGGCATAGCGAGCGCAGACAATACTTTGGTGAAGACGGAGCTTTGTTAGCAACCAAAGTTGATAAAGCATTGGCACAAGGATTAACACCTATCTTTTGCTGTGGCGAGCCATTGGATATTCGTGAGAAGGGGACGCATGAACAATTAGTAAAGCAACAAGTGGAAGAAAGCTTATTTCACTTAAATGCAGAAGCACTTCAGAAAGTGGTTATTGCTTATGAACCTGTTTGGGCCATTGGCACAGGAAAAACGGCAACCTCACAACAAGCGCAGGATATGCATGCTGTCATCCGTAAACACATTGCTTCTAAGTATGGAGCGGTAGCAGAAAATATTTCCATTCTATACGGTGGAAGTGTGAAAGCCGATAATGCAAAGGAACTTTTCGCTTGCGCGGATGTGGATGGGGGACTGGTAGGCGGTGCTTCGTTGAAGAGCAGGGAGTTTGTGGAAATTGTAAAAGCAATTTGAAGATTTGGTAATTTGAAAATGAGACCTTAACGACTCCTTTATTATTTTCAAATTCTCAAATCGGTTCATTTTCAAATTAAAGAATATGTATTCCACTCGTCTTCAAGTAATCTGTGACCCTGACTTTTCCGAAATCCTCATGGCAGAAATTGCCGAAGCCGGATTCGATACGTTTATGGAAATCGAATCAGGATTTGAAGCTTATGTAGAGGGCGATGCATTCAACAGTGAGTTGCTAGATCAGGTAAAAGAAAAGTATAAAGAAGTTAATCCACTACAATTTTCCCTCAGTCAAATTCCAAAACAAAACTGGAATGAAGAATGGGAGAAAAATGTGGAGCCAATAATTGTAGATGATCGTTGCCTGGTGCGCGCAGCCTTTCATAACATTGAGAAAAAATATCCCTACGAAATAATCATCACTCCAAAAATGTCGTTTGGCACAGGCCATCATCAAACTACGCACTTGATGATAAGCCGCCAGATGAAAATGGATCATAAAGGGAAGCGCGTGATGGATGCGGGGTGCGGCACCGCTATTCTTTCCATCATGGCTTCAAAGCTTGGCGCGAAAGAAGTAGAAGCGTTTGATATTGATGAATGGAGCGTAGAAAATGGTGTTGAGAATGCAAACAATAATTCGTGTTCATCCATCAACATTCAATTAGGAACAATTGAAGAGGTGAAACTTGTTGGAAAGTTTGATATCATACTGGCCAACATCAATAAAAATATTTTATTATCTGAAATGCATCACTATGCTTCTTATTTGGAAAAGGGAGGATTGCTTTTGCTCAGTGGTTTTTATGTTCATGATATTGACGATCTTAAAAAAGAAGCAACCAAGTATCAACTAAGCGAAGTAGCCCATGACGACCGCGAAAGTTGGTCATGTTTGCTGCTGGAAAAGCATTAATTAAATTCTTACCTTTGCTAAAACTATCTTAAGCCATAGCGGACATCAATAATCTTATCTTACAATCATGGTAAGCAAGGAAATACTTAAAAAAGAAGTTGACAATTTGCCTGATAATCTTTTGGATGAGGTTTACGCATTGCTTCGCAAAATCATTAACAGAAAAAATAATTCCAATTCTGCTCAAGCAATTCAAAAACTGAAAGATAGCATTAACAAATTCACTCCAGATTATCTAAGCAACAGAAGTGGGGTGGGAGATCAGAAGCGTGAATCTTTTGATGAATGAATTACCTGCTTGATACTAATATCTGCATCTACCTGATTAAGAAAAGCCCTGAGTCAGTTTTTAAACGATTAAAAGAGATTACCCTCGATAAAATATTTATTTCATCAGTTACTGTTGCCGAGCTACAGTATGGAGTAAGAAAAAGTGCTTACCCTGAAAAAAATAAAATTGCCCTCGATGAATTCTTAAAAGCGTTTAATATCTCCAATTTTGATTCGGAGGCAGCAATTGAATATGGAATCATTCGTTCTTACCTCGAGAAAAAAGGAACTCCAATTGGCCCACTCGACACATTAATAGCAGCCCATGCCAAAAGTCTTGGAATGACGTTAGTTACAAACAATGTGAAAGAATTTGAACGAGTGGAGGATTTGCCAATGGAGAATTGGACAGAATAAGCACAGATTAGCACATTCACCATTTATTTACGAATTTCAAGGTTTTTGGCTCCGTGAAGCAGGTTTTAACCTACATTATTGTTGTTCTACTATCAACCGCTGGCGCATTCGCCCAGTCCGCAGCTGACTATAGCCATAGTTTTCAGGATAGCGTTCGCCTTGTTTTGGAAAATACCAAGGCCAATGATGCCATGGCGGTGGGCGCGGCTTTTCAAACTGCCTGGAGTGGCTTAGGCCCCGATCAACAACAAGTTATCAAAAGACAAGCAGCGGCAATGAAGAAGAAGCGTTATAAACTAATTCCGCATCTGGTCAATTATTATGGCGCCATTGCTTCTGCAGTTTCTATAGAACAAACTGACCCAAACCGTCTTTCAAATTACTTAACTGTAGCCGGAAAGGTAATTGAGAAAGACAATATCAATCAGGCGCACATCTTTTTACAATTGAGTCGCGATTTTTTTGAACACCGCGCACTGCAACACGAAAAGTTTTTTCAGTTGATCGTGATGGACGATGCCTACAGTTTCGATTACCTCGAACCGGTTTATGTTCCGGATACAGTACAAACATATTATGATCAGCCTGTTGATACATCCTGGTATAATGCACCGCAATGGCAACAACCTATCGTTCAACCCGAGTTGTTTGGGCCGGTGATGACCTTCGATAAACTTTCATTGAATTTCATAACCCCATACGACACGGTTTTTCTTCGTAATACCAAAGGTGTTTTTTCCATGCGCGAAAAATTATTTGTGGGCGATGGTGGTCGGTTTGATTGGAGCACTGCAGGACTTTCACCAGACTCAGTTTATTATGATCTCAGCAAATACAATTTCAAAACAACACAACCGTATATAAAAGCAGAGCAAGGCCGACTTACTTATGTAGGAAAGACACCGGGAGCAGTGCCCGGAATCTTTGAATTCAGAAGCCTTAATCACAAAACACTTCAAACATCAAGTTATCCGCGCTTTAAGTCTTATGAATCAAATCTTGGTTTGTTAGGATTAGGTTCTGATAAGTTAAAGTACACAGGAGGGATAGGCATGCAAGGTCATACACTCACGAGCAATTCGGTGGATGGAAGACTTGCTACGATTGAAATAAGTGGCGAAACGGATAAGAAGTTTAAAGCAACAGCATCATCTTTTGGATTTCAGGATTCGGTTATCGTATCCGCGCAAGCGCACATAACAATCTATCAGCAAAACGATTCCATCGTTCATCCGGCCATGGAACTTTGGTATGATGTAAAAAACGAAAAACTAGTTCTCAATAAAGAAAAAAGTCAGTTACGGAAAGCACCTTTCTCATCTTCTTACTTTGATATTGAGTTTACAGCTGATCGTATCAACTGGGATTTAAAATCAGATAGTCTTGCCTTCTTTGTGCAAGGCAGTGGCAACGTATCACCTATGATCATTGAGTCGAATGATTTTTATGATCCCGAAGGATATCGTCAATTGGCAGGCCAGGGATTTAACTTTCATCCATTAGCGCTCATGGTTAATCATGCCAATGAAATCGGTAGTAATGATTTCTATGTGTATGACCTGGTAGTAGAAGGAAAACGAAGTCTACAGACTGCGCGAATGGCAGCCGATTTCCTTTCGCAGAAAGGGATGATTGATTATGATGCGCACAATGGAAAGATTCATGTAAAAGATAAAGCCGTAAATTTTGTGCAAGCGGTAAAAGGATTTGCAGATTACGATAATCTCAAGCTTCATTCACTCACCGATACAATTGCGAACGCAATCATTAGTTTCTCAACGGGTAAAATGAATGTGTATGGGGTGGAGGAATTTAATGTGAGTGATTCTTTAAATGTAGTTATTAAGCCCGATAGTAGTCGCGTCACGTTTTTGCAAAACCGTGATATAAAATTTAATGGTACTATCAATGCAGGGAATTTCGAAATCTCGGGAAAGGACTTTACCCTAAAATATGATAGCTTCTTCATCAACATGAATCACATTGACTCAATTCGATTTTATGTTACTGAAAAAAATGGAGCCCGAAGAAGAGTAAATAATGCTATGGTAGGCGCAGATTCGACAGCAGCTGCGGCTGGTGGACTTCAGGCATCCTCTAATAAAACATCCGGAACATTATTTATTAACCGACCTGATAACAAATCGGGTAAAATAAAATATCCAAACTACCCGCGCTTGGATGCGACCGCAGGTGGTGTAATTTATTTCAACCGAAGCGAAGTACTGAATGGCGCGTATGATCAGTCGGTCTTCTTTGTTGTGCCTCCTTTTAAGTTGGATAGTTTAAATGATGCCGATCCGGGCTCCATCAATTTTGAGGGTACGTTTGTATCGAGTGGTATGTTTCCGAGTTTTAAAGAGAAGCTGCATACCATGCCTGATAAGTCATTAGGGTTTACGCACACGGTTCCTGCCTCCGGGTATCAACTCTATCAAGGGGAAGGTAAGTTGTATGGCGGTATGAGTTTAGATAATGCTGGTATTCGATCGGCCGGAAGAATAGATTACCTGGCCGCTACGGTTGAGTCGAAGGATTTTGTCTTTTATCCCGATTCGGTTGTTGGACGCGGAAGCGTTGGTGAGATAAAAGAAAAGCAATTTGGCTCAGTATATTTTCCTCAAGTAAAGTTGGGCGACTACCAATTGAAATGGTTGCCAAAGCAGGATCAAATGCGTATCAGAAATTTAAAAGAGCCTTTTAGTTTGTATCAAAACACAGCCACACTCGATGGTAATTTGATTGTTTCAAAAACCGGAGTGGGTGGAGATGGCCGCTTAAGCACGCGCGGTTCCGAAGTGCGCTCAAAGGAGATGAACTTCTCTGCAAAGGACTTAAGCGCAAAGCATGCACGATTTGAAGTGAAAACTGGAAATCCGGATAAACCTGCGTTGGCAGGTAATAATGTGAAGTTGCAATTTAACTTAGATAAAAACTTTGCAACCATTAGTCCTGAAGTTACCGGTGAAGCAGCGATTACCTTTCCGTATGCACAGTTCAAAACATCTATCCCGGAGGCCCGGTGGGATTTGAACACGCAAAAAATTGTGATGAATAAAGCTGCGGATGTTCCGCTTGAAGATTCTTACTTCTACACCACACGCAAAGAGTTAGATTCACTGAGCTTTAATGCCGAGCGTGCCGAGTATGATATTAAAACCCAACAGCTGAAGGTGAGCGGTATTCCTTACATTATTGTTGCCGATGCCAAAATTACTCCTGAAAACAATGAAGTGCTGATTTTAGAGAATGCTAAGATTGGTCAATTGAAAAATACGGTAATCATTTTAGATACACTAAATGGATATCACCGCCTTACCGAAGGCGTGGTGGATATTATCTCCCGAAAGGAATTTACGGGTTATGCTACCTATCAATATGTAAATGCTGTAAACGATACGTTCGCCATCAAGATGACCGACTTCAGGTTAGAACCTATTACGGAACAAACACGAAATAAGAAACAAAAAGGAATTGCTACTATGCAAACCGTGGCCAATGGTGCAGTAACGGAAACTAACAACATTCTGGTATCGCCTCGTATTTTTTATAAAGGTGACATGACTATGTATGCCACTAAACCGGCCTTACAGTTGCGTGGTTTTGTAAAAATGGATTTGAAGAAAATAAAAAACTACGACACCTGGTTGCAATACACACAAAGTGGTGATGAGAAGGATATTTATTTAAACTTCGATAACTCGATCACCGAGGAAGGTCGTAAGGCTGATGCCGGTCTTCACTTTGCAGATGACAACGACCTTTACATCACGTTTGTGTTTGATAAAAAAGATCCGAGCGATGAAGATTTCTTTGTACCCAGCGGTTCGCTTTATTTTGATAAAGAAAGTGGTGAGTTTAAAATTGAAGATCGCGCGAAGGCAGCCGGAGAAAAATTAACCGGAAAAGTATTTGCTTACAATGAAGACAAACAAGAAGTACGTTTCGAAGGGCCGGTTAAGTTTTTTACAGGCAGCAAGGATTTCAATTTGACGGCATCGGCATTAGGCTCCGGTAATCTGGAGACTAATGATATTAAGATGAACTCGTTTGTGATGGTGGATATGAATGTGCCAACTATGGTATATCAGCTAATGGCGTTGAGTATTCAGGATGTGATAAAGAATGAAGGCGTAAAAGAAGAAGGTCTGGGTGATGCAACGGATTTGCTTTACAAGATTGCTGATTTGGTAGGTGAAAAAGTAGTAAAGGATTATGAACAACGCTCGTTGCAGAACTATGTCTCTCTATCTACAGTACAAGGATTAGTAAAGCCGATTGTACTTTCCAATACCGATTTAAAATGGTCGGAAGAAAATAAATCATTTTACAGCCAGGGGAATTTAGGCCTTAGCCACATGGGGCGCTACGATATCAATGGAGCCTTTGAAGGTTTTATGGAAATTAAAAAGAGTGAAGATGGTGCTCCGATATTTCACTTATTTATCAAAGCTTCGCCTGATGCGTGGTTCTATTTTGGACTGGAAGATAATCGTGTGCTGATTCATTCTTCGCTGGAACCAATCAATGATTTACTGATTAAGAAATCCAATGCGAGCAAGGCTAAGATTGGAGAGTTGGTTTACATTCCGGGTTCTACAGAAGAAACACTTGCCTTTATTAACCGCTTCCGCCAAACCTATTATGGCCTGGAAGCACCTTACGATCTTATGAGTGGCAGCTCAGCCGCAAAAAAGAAAGAGAAGAAGAAGGATGAGGAAGATGACGGATTTTAATTAACGTACACGTTTAACAGTTGGTATTTTGTTAGTTGAGAAATAAATAGTTTTTTATGATGAGAGTAACCATTGTGTTCTTGGTGATACAACTATTTTCTCAAGCATCAATTGTGGTGGGTCAATCTCGCATCACTACAGAGGAATCTTCCAAAATGAAAAATCAAATTGAAGGATTCTATTCGTGGTATATTGATTTGATCCACAACAAAAGGCTAAATGAAGATTTCAACCCGCGCTTTGTTAAGAAAAGTGATGGAATGACTACACTCGATTTTACCAATTATAAGAACGCGTTAGAAAAATTTAATTTCAGTAAAGACTTTATTCAAACTAAGATTAACGATTATCAAGAGTGTGTTGAAAACCTTGCTAAAGTTCCTTTCGAGAAATTTTCAAAATTTGAAGATCTGGACGATTTCGAGAATATAAAATGTGACTTCAGTAATACGTATGAATGGACTGGGGGAATGGATCGGAAAAATAATGTAGAGATTTTAAGAATAACCCGCCTTAACAGGAGTAGAATTTTAGCAACAATTAGTTTCGAACCAGCAGGTATGGCTTTAGTTTATTTCAAGAAAAATGGAACTAACTGGGAGATTGACAATCTGACTATCGATAGAGACACGAATGAGTAAAGCCGCGGCAGAGTAATAGTATAAAGTTCTCCTTAGACCTCTCATCACATTTCATTTTCCTTCAGTTTGAGATTCGGTACTTTTCGTGTCCAAACCTGCCATATGAAAAAGTATTTAGCTCTCTTCGCGTTTGCGGTGTGTTTTTTTTCAGCCTCCGCTCAAAATAATTATTTCTTTCCTGCCGGAGTTTCTTTTGATCCGGCTATTCCTTCGCCAGAACAATTTCTGGGTTACCCGATAGGCGATTGGCACACCCGCCACGATAGGATTGTTTCCTACTTTCAGGAGTTAGCAAGAGTTTCGCCTAAAGCGCATTTTCAAATTATTGGGTATACCAATGAGCACAGACCTCAGGTAGTGCTTACCATCACAAGTCCTGAAAACTATGTGCGCATCGAAGAAATCAGAAAAGAACATTTAAAACTGGCCGATCCTTCACAATCCGTGAACACGGCAAACATGCCGGTGATTATTACGCATGGTTATAATGTGCATGGCAACGAACCGAGTAGCAGTGAAGCTGCGATGCTTACGGCATATTATTTAATTGCATCGCAAGGTGATGAAGCAACAAAGACTTTAAAGGAAGCAATCATTCACATCGATCCGAATTATAATCCCGATGGCCGCGACCGTCATAGTAATTGGGCCAATATGCATAAAGGATTTCCCCCCGTGGCTGATCCGATGGATCGCGAACACAATGAAGTGTGGCCGGGTGGACGATTCAATCATTATTGGTTTGATCTTAACCGCGATTGGTTGCCACTCGCGCATGTTGAAAGTCAAAATAGAATTGAGTTCTTTCATCAATGGTTGCCCAATGTGTGCACCGATTATCATGAGATGGGAACAAACGCCACTAACTTTTTTGAACCAACAAAACCATTTGGATCAGAAAACCCGGTAGTACCGCGTGCTAACTATGATCAATTGAATCCACTCTTTGCAAAGTATTTTTCTAAAGCACTGGATGACATTGGTTCGTTGTATTTCTCAAAAGAAAATTTTGATAACTCGTATCCGGGGTACGGATCAACCTATCCGGATATTCATGGTGGACTGGGTCTTGTGTTTGAGCAAGCAAGTTCGCGCGGGCATGTACAGCAGAGTTCTACCAAAGTAGTAACCTTTGCTTTTACTATTCGCAATCATGTGCGCACCAGTTTGGCAACGGTAAAGGCTGGGGTGGACAATCGCGAGTTGTTGTTGAAACATCAACAGGAATATTTCAAGTCAGCGTTGAATGATGGAAAGAAATCTGCTATCAAAGCGTATGTGTTTGGAGACAGCAAAGATCAAAGTCGTACCAAAGCGTTTGCGGATCTATTACTAAAGCATCGCATCGAAACGTATTCGCTTGGCGCGGATGTAACAGTAGGTACAAACAAGTATGAAAAAGGAAAAGCGTTTGTGGTTTCTACCGATCAAACTCAGTATCGCATGGTGCGCAGCATGTTTGAAAAAGTGACATCGTTCCACGACAGTGTGTTTTATGATGCCTCTACCTGGACGATGGCGTTGGCGTATGGCATGCCACATGATGCACTACCCGCAAGTACAAAAATTACAAAAGGAGAAAAAGTAAAAGCAGTCGATTTAGTCTCAAGTCCTGCTCCAATAGTAAAAACAAATTATGCTTACCTGATTGACTGGAATGAGTACAATGCCTCGCGGGCATTGTATTATTTACTTTCTAATAATGTTTTTGTGAAAGCAGCCTTCAAACCGTTTGCAGCAACTGTAAATGGCGTGAAGAAGAATTTTGGATATGGCACGTTGATGATCTCAGTCGCGGATCAGAATATTTCGGCTGATGAGTTATTCACGGCAGTAAAAGAAGCTTCGCGCAATGCAGGAATCGAAGTGTATTCAGTGGATACCGGATTTAGTTTGGAAGGTGTTGATTTAGGAAGCAGTAATATCCGAACCGTAGAGAACCCAAAAGTTGCAATGTTGATTGGTGATGGCGTGTCAGCTACAGAGGCCGGGCAAATTTGGTACTTACTGGATTCAAAACTAAAAATGCCCATCACGAAAGTAAACACCAGTCAGTTTGGCCAATTGACAATTACGGATTACAACACGTTAATTCTTGTATCGGGCAATTATAGTATGCTTGGCGAAAGCGGGGTAGAAAAAATCAAAAATTGGGTAAATCAAGGAGGCACGTTGATTTTGCAAAAGTCAGCCATCACATGGGCAATCAATAATAAGCTGATCAACGAACAGCTAACTAAAGCGGAAGATAAGAAAGATGCAAAACGAATGGACTATGTTACGGCAGGCGACTATCAAGGCTCGCGTGCTATTGGAGGTTCTATCTATTTGGGAAAGTTAGACATTACACATCCGCTTGGGTTTGGGTTTACGAGTCGTGACATATCGGTGTATCGAAACCACACGGTATTCATTGACCCCAGTAAAAATCAATTTAATACCGTTATTCAATACACAGCCAAACCATTGCTTAGTGGCTACATTCATCCTACTAATCTTGAAAAGATAAAGAACTCAGTTTCGTTGCAGGTAAGCAACATGGGAAGAGGCCGGGCAATTTTGTTTGTAGATGATCCCGCGTTTAGAGGCTACTGGAATGGAACCAACAAACTTTTCTTCAACGCATTGTTTTTCGGTTCGCACATCAGTACTTCTAACTTTGGCGAGCAGGAGTAAAAGATATTGATTGAAGAAGTGCTTTTCTTTTGCGATCCACATTTCGGCCATGCCAAAACATGATGGGCGTATACAAAAAATAAGCGAAGCCTGAAATTGGACCAGCCAGCCAACTGTTTATAAAAAACAAAGCAAGGATAACTGAAAGAGCGGGTACACTAGCCATTAGTAAGTTTGTGCGCACACTCGTTTTAGTATCAAAAACCTCAATTTCATTTAACTCCAGTTCATCGCTTTTTTGCAACGCGTACCGATACATGAGTGTAAGAACAAGAAAAACACTCACCGCACCAACGCCATAAATGATCATAAGTTGACCCATGTCCTGATAATGAATCATGTCTCTAATCTCGACTAAAATAGATTCTTCATTCATCAGGTAAGCAATGGGGCCGAGAATAATTAGCTTGGTAAGAAACTTAAGTGGATAAACATAGAATAATACAATCACCAAAAAGAGTGTGTTGAGTAAGATCATTTTTCTGTTTCTTAAGCCGTAGCGAAAGAAAAAAATAAAATGTTCATACCAAATTAGCATGATCAATGCGATACACGCCAAAAATGGAAAGAGCTCGTATGCAAAGCGCTTGATTTGATTGAAATTGGTAGGGGGTGTGGTTGAGATGAGGAGCAACGTTATTGCCAATGCGAAAACCGCATCGCTAAAATTTTCAAGGCGGCCAGGCTCTTCTCCGCGAAAGCGGAACTCCTTATTCATGCCAATGTAGCTCTTCCTTAGGGATTCTCTAATCATTTCAAATAAGTATGGTCAGATTGGTTGGGATCTTTTGTAGGGGGTGATGGATTTTCAACAATGACTTCGTTTGTGACAGTGATAATAAACGGGGAAGCGAGTTGATGAATTTTAATCGCTTTGCGCGAAAGCCAGATTGCTATAATTAACGATGCGAGTGCACCAAGCACAATTCCGGGAACAAACGAAATAAACAGACAATAATCATATGCACCATGAAAGAGTGTAGCAATACCCAACGCATGAAAAGCATAGTATGATTTTTTATGTTCGAACTTAGCTTTGCCCAGGTAGTAGCCCATGAGAACAGCAAATGTTGCATGAGCGGGCACTGCAGTAAGCATGCGCATGATGGCCGTACCGATTCCCCCTTGGAACACATACAAGATATTTTCAAACGTGGCGAAGCCCATGCCCACCATTACGGCATACACAATTCCATCAAAAGGTTCATTAAAGTTTTTGTTGTTGTATAAAATACCCCGAATGAAAATGAATTTACTGAATTCTTCCACCAAGGCTACAATTAAAAAGGCGTGAACGGCTTGTTCGCTTACATCCTGTTCGTTGATGGTAACAAATTGATTGATGATTGCACTAATTATCAAAGTCACAAAGATGCTTAGTATCCCAAAGAAAAAACTTCGCATCAACAATCCGATTGGCTCACGCTCATGCTTGTCTTTCAAATAAATGTAAACGCCAATGGCAACACCGGGTGCTAGAGCTAAAGCAAGAAGAATAAGGAAGCTCATTTAGAAAGAGATAAGTGAAAGTTTATTTATAAAATATACCCCAATCATTAGAAGAGCTATTCCATTAAGGAGTGGTTTTTTAAGAACCGATAAATTATCGTGGTTAATTAGAACCATGACGGCTGAAATCAACATGCCAATGGTTAAAACAGCACACCCGTTCAATAGCATAATATCAGCACCCTCTAATTTTAGAGAAGCAAATAAAATTCCTATAACTGAAGTGGCGAGGGCAATGTAAATCACTTTGCAGACTAAAAATAAATAGGAACTTGGCTTTGAATCAGATGAAGTTTGTGGAGGCGTAAACCCCATGAGAAAATAGCAAGCCGCTAAGGCTGATAATCCTGCCATTAACAGGGTTTCGGCTCCTTCGTTGTTCAAGAAAAGTAAAACAAATCCGAAAAAACTTATACCCATAGCAATCACCTGAACTTTAGGTAAAATCGTCTTCATTAAAAGCTGAACGAAACCTGCTGGCTGGTTCTCCATAATACTTTTTAATGAAGATACTGGTTTCAGTATAATCAAACAAAAAAGCCCCGTCCCGGATAGGTGGGATGGGTTTTTTCTAACCTAAGAGAGTTTATCAATCTTCGATGGAATCCTCTAACTCCCCAAGTTTATCTTCAGAGAAACGACCGGAGGTGGCATACACAATGTTACCTTCCTTGTCTAGCACGAAGAAATAGGGAATATCTTTTTTTTCAAAATCAAGCGCTTCTTTGTATGATTTCAATTCGCCTTTGTAAAATAAAATGTAGGGCAGCAATTGTGGATCAACATTTTTTAAGGCTTTCTTTTTTGCAGTGCCCGTGGCGGCTGCATTTACACCAGTAAACATCGGCACGAAATACACATTTACATCATAACCCATACCTGCCATTAACCCAGTGGCCTTTCTGATAAACTTGTTATATACGGGCACGAACCAACTGTTCAGTTCGTCTTCCGATTTTTTGGAATACGCCAAGCCAAGCAAGGTGTATTTTCCTTTTGTGTCGGTGGGCAGGTTTACTTTTTTATCTTCTACCGTTTCAGCTTCCATGTCTGGAAACATTTTTCCTATTACTTGTGCGCGTGTGATTTGTGCGGAGGCAAGCAGAAGCAGGATGGGCAGCAATTTCTTTATCATATGCGTGGTGTTTAAAGAAGCAAGGTACTAAAAACAAAAACCGATGAAGAGTATATCACCGATTGCCTTCGGTTGTTTAACGAAAAATTGAACTGAGAATTGTTTTCCCGCTGATCTCACCGATAAACGCAGAAAATTAAAATAACAATCCGCAAGAATCAGCGATCTGCGAGAGTTCTATCGGTTATTTTCTAGCCATCAACTTCAAGGCTCGCTCCAAATCAACATTACCCCCTGAAAGGATAATCCCTACTCGTTTATCTTTAAACCTTTCTTTTTCTTTTAACAACGAAGCTAAAGGTACCGCGCACGAAGGCTCAATAATAATTTTCATTCGCTCCCACACCAAACGCATAGCGTCAATAATTTGAGCATCACTGGAGGTAATCACTTCACTTACCAATTCATGAATGATGGGAAATGTTTTATCCCCTAAGGTTGTCAACAATCCATCAGCAATGGTTTGCGATTGCGCTTGTTCAATTTTGCCACTCTTCATCGAGCGATAGGCATCATCTGATCCTTCCGGCTCACCGGCAATTACTTTTGTAGCAGGGGAAAAATAAGCAGCAGCGAGGCCCGTACCGCTGAGCAAGCCACCCCCACCAACTGGTGCCATAATTACATCCAGATTTTTTATTTCTTCAAACAATTCTACTGCAGCGGTTGCCTGTCCTGCTATTACTTCATAATTATTGAAGGGATGGATTTCCGTAGCACCCGTTTTTTTGATCACTTCAGAGAGCATGGTTTCTCGTGCTTCCAGGGTAGGTTCACATTCAAAGATTTCGCCACCATATCCACGCACGCCACGTTTTTTAATTTCGGGTGCGGTACGTGGCATTACAATATAAGCCTTCACCCCTAATATTTTCGCAGCGCGTGCTAACGCTTGTGCATGGTTGCCCGAAGAATGTGTAGCAACCCCTTTCGTAAGTTGTTCTTCTGTAAGTGACAACGCTGCATTCATGGCGCCTCGCGCTTTAAAGGCTCCTACCTTCTGAAAGTTTTCACATTTAAAGAAGACATGGCATCCTGCAACATCATCAATACTTTGGCTGGTGAGCACCGGAGTGCGATGAATGTAAGGCTTAATGCGCTCATGCGCTTGTTCAATGGTGGTTCGATTGATATTCATATTTTACCTCACCCCTAACCCCTCTCCACAGGAAAGGGGAAGAGATTTACGATTTTAGTTGTTACTATTTTTCAAACTCGATTATATATTCTGATTTGTATTCACTCTGAAATCCATCTGCATTGGTAAACATGTCTTTAAAAAATAATCGAGCACGTTTTCCTAATCTCACACAGGTGTATTTGTTCTCAACATCTTCGGGTGTATTCATGGGTTGCAAGGATGGATACCAAAGTGTGTGCTCAGGTACATCTAACACCTTGATGGGTTTAGTCCACTGTTGTGAATGATTGCCCTCACTTAATTCTTTATTGAAATTGTAAGAGATATAAATACTGCTTCCTTTCCAGGATGAGCCTTCCACTTTTCCCATCATCATCACCCAACAATTCAAATACGTATTCCAGCTTACGGAAGGTCCCCAATGAAATTGCTTGTCGGGTGCGGATGCAGGACCCCCTCCTTCTTCCAGTGGTATCTGAAGAGAAGCAACAGGCGCCCCAACGCCATCAGGCGCAGCATTGAAACCTTTTCCATCCCAACGTTTTGCTTTACCAACCGGGTTATCAAGGTCAGTTAATTTTATTCGCGCAACGCTAATGCACTGACCACTCCATTCCTTTTTGGGATCGTAAGTTGCAGAGTCATACACCCCGGGATATCCGTATTCGCCATAAAATAAATAGAGATAGTCACCACTCGCTACTGCACTGGGATCACCCACACCACCTGCAAACGTGTTGGAGGTGTTATGTGGTTTTAGGATCATCCGTGGCTGCAGGTCTTCGATAAAAATTCCCCGATTATCCCAATTGTATCCACCATCAACAGATTTCATAATGCCAATGCGGCACACCGCTGCTGGTGAAGTAACTCCTGTTAATCCTTGCGGCCAGTATTTATAAATATATCCTTGACCGGTTGTTTCATTATAAGGAAAATTCTGTGGATAGTTTTCGTTGTGATATACTGCGTATAACGTTTTTCCAGAACCATCTTTTGTGTCTTGATACACCGTTTCAAACCAAACTGCTCCATGCAAGCCGTTCTCAGTTGGCTTTACATTTTTTGGCATGATTGGCATAACGAGGTCTTCAAACTTGTTTGCAAAGGCTTCATCGGCATTGGCACCATTACCAAAACGCAAATTGTCAGAGTATCCCCATAGGGTATCTTCGCCATATTTACCCGGAAAGATTCGAAAGGTATCGGCTACCCAAACCTCCGCCATGTTGCAATCCACAAACGAGTTGAATAAAAATTTTTCGGTGGGAGTTAATGTGAAGGACGGAAGGTGAGTTTCATTTTTATTGCCCGAACAGGCAAGGGCGAAGCTGAATACTGCGATGTATATGCCACCCAAACTATGTTTTAAGAATTTATTCATCGTATCAATTTAAAGCTTTAAAAGCGTAACCCAAGTTAGATGCTTAATCCGTAACCCACGTCACTTTCTTTTCGATAGGATTTCTTCTTCCATCAGGCACATTGCCTTTTGGCATACCAACAAACATAAATCCACAGAGTTTATCTTCAGCACCTAATCCAAAAAATGATTTGGCCTCCTCAAAATTGGTAATGCCTCCAGTGCTTAAGTAACAGCCAATTCCATAGGCAGTGGCTGTCAAATACATATTTTGCACTGCGCAAAAAACGGCTCCAAGTTCTTCCCACTCCGGCAAGCGATTGCCTTCATCGCGCTTCATCCCAATGGCAATGATGTGGCTTGCTTCCAAGGGTTTGGATTGTAGTCCCAAGTAACGGTCTTCCCGAAAGGTGCCATCGGCAGTAGTTACTTGTTTGTAGCATTCGCTTTGAAAGGCAGCAAGGGTTTTTAATCCAGCTCCGGTAAATACGGTGAAACGCCAGGGTTCTGTAAACTTATGGGTAGGCGCCCAGTTTGCGTTCTCCAACATTTGATTAACCACAGCCTCCGGAACGGATTCGCCTGTATAGTCTTTTGGGAAAATGGATCTGCGCAAGCGTATCAATTGATTTATTTCTTTCTGATTAAAAGTCATTGGTATGGATTTTTGGCTAATTTAACTTTTGAATCTGCAAATTGGCTTTATGTGGAAATTTATTGTTGTAGTGGTACTGGCGACTTCCTGTTCGCCATTGTATGTACCCAGTACCCGAAACGTTCCACTCTTTCGTGAGCAGGGCGAATTTCAAGGCTCAGTTTATTTAACTACGGGAATTGATGCCCAGCTTGCCTATGCTATAAGTGATAATATAGCCTTAATGGCAAACGGATCATTTCTCAGCAATAAAATTTCCGAGCCCGAAGATTACACACGTTCAAACAGGTTTGTTGAAGGAGGGTTAGGTTTTTATAATGTGGCAAAGAACTTTCGCACCGAGTTGTTTGCTGGTTTTGGAGCAGGAAAGGGTACCAGCTTTTCGCAGTACTATTTCTTTACACCCTCATTCGGTCAGAAAGATTTGGTTGCCACCGGTACCTACAATCGAATTTTTATTCAACCGTCTATCGGAACAAACAACCGAAACTTTAACCTCGCATTTTCGCCCCGAATTTCAATTGTAGATTTTACAGAATTCTCATCCAATGATAATAATCCTTCGAATGCTACTGTAACAATCAAGCCTGACGAAAAACCACGATTGTTTATTGAACCCGCACTAACAGGTAAGGTACCGATAGCCGGAAATCTTCAAGGAGTTTTTCAATTAGGATTAGCTGTACCCTTATCGGGTGATGTATACTTTGACTATGTGCCTCTTCAGTTTTCATTAGGCATTCAATTAAACACCGGTAGCCTGCGCACGCGTGTCTATTAAACCAAAACTTGGTTTGTTTGATCTCACCATGATTGTGGTGAGCCTTGTTATAGGCATGGGCATCTTCCGCACACCTGTGGAAGTAGCCAACAAGGCTGTAATTCCTGAAATATTTTTTATTGCCTGGATTGGTGGAGCAGTAATCAGTTTGTTCGGAGCACTTACGTTTGCCGAGATTGGTTCACGCTATCCGGTGGCCGGAGGTTTCTATAGAATCTTTTCACATTGCTATCATCCTTCGCTTGCCTTTATGGTAAACTGGATGACGGTGATTTCAAATGCAGCTTCAACGGCAAGTGTTGCCATTATTGGAGCAGAATACATTCAACCCATTTTGCTTCCGCAGATGGAGCCGCAGGTAGCTATTCGCATCATCACACTTTCGGCTATGGTTATTTTATATGGCATCAATATGCTGGGAATAAAAATGAGTGCCCGCATGCTCAATGTACTCATGATTATTAAAATCAGTTTAATCTTACTTTTAATTGCGGCCATCTTTGTTGCACCCGAACCAACAGCAGTGGTTACCCCAACTAAATTCTCACTTTCCAATACCGATTGGTTTAAAGCTTTTTGGTTGTGTTTTGTACCCGTGTTCTTTACTTACGGAGGCTATCAACAAACCATGAATTTTGGAAGCGATGTACCGCACGCTGCACGCAACATGCCCCGCGCAATCTTTTATGGCATTGCGATTATTCTTTCGCTGTATCTGTTAGTTAATTTTTCATACTTCCGGGTGTTGGGGTTTGAAGGGTTAAAAAATTCTACCACGCTTGCTGCGGATGTAGCCCGCGTGTTGCTGGGAGAAAGTGCTTTTAAGATTGTAGCGATCATCATGTTCCTTTCGGTGATGGCCTATGTCAATGCTTCCATCATGTCGAACCCACGTGTGTATTATGCAATGGCCGAGGACAAAGTGTTGCCACCAATTTTTAAACGCGTGAACAATCGCACGCAAGTGCAGGAATTTGCCGTGACGGTATTTGTTGCCTTTATCGTGCTCACATTATTTTTCTCTTCCTCATTCACGCAAGTGTTGGGCTATGTGATGTTCTTTGACAGCATTAGTCTGATCACTGCCTCGGCTGCCATTTTTGTGTTGAGGCATCGTGCAAAAAAGAATGGCGACCCGGAAGGAATTTTTAAGATGCGAGGCTACCCCTGGTTGCCTGCCTTTTTTATTATTGTTTACACGATGGTAAACATCAGCGTGTTGATTTCCAATCCACAAGCTTCACTGATTGGGTTCATTCTTTTCCTTTCGGGGTTTCCTCTTTATGTGGGGCTGAGGAAACTTATTAAGTGATTGGAGTTGAAAGAATCTTCGGAGATGATACTTTTGTTTTCCTTTTCTGAGGCATGCAACTTCGACTAACCTCCGGCTACAAACAAATTTTGATGATGGCGTTGCCCATCTCACTGGCCATGTTGGTGCCCCAGATAAATTTTATAACCAACAATATTTTCTTAGGTGCGCTGGGCGAGCAGGAACTTGCCAGTGCCGGGATTACCGGTGTGTACTATTTAATTTTTGCCGTTATCGGCAATGGACTTAATAATGGACTGCAAGCATTGATTGCGCGCAGGGCTGGTCAAAATTTGCCAAAAGAAATCGGGCGATTGTTTTTTAATGGTGTATGGGTTGCGTTAGGAGTTGCCGCCTTGGGTATAGGAGCCACGTATTTATTTGCACCCACGGTGTTGCGCATGTTTATTCACGATCCTTTGATTGCCAATCAGGTGATTGATTTTTTATTGATTCGCATCTGGGGGCTTCCATTTCTGTATCTCTATGTAATGCGTAATGCTTTGTTGGTAGGAACAAACCAAACCCGATTTTTAGTGTGGGGCACATTAGCGGAAGCAATTGTAAACATTGTGCTGGATTATGGAATGATTTTCGGGCACTATGGGCTGCCAGCGATCGGGTTTAACGGAGCCGCGTATGCATCCATCATTGCAGAGGCATCGGGTCTCTTTGTGATTTATGCGGTGATTCATTTTAAAGGCATACATAAAACGTTTGCATTTTTTGAGCAAACAAAAATTGACTTTTCAAGTATCAAATTAATTCTCACCATGTCGGCACCGCTCATCTTACAATTTGCGATTAGCATCATGAGTTGGGAGTACTTTTATATTTTGGTTGAGCACCACGGACCGCGGGCATTAGCTATCTCCAACACCATGCGAAACATTTTTGGCTTGTTTGGAATTTTTTGCTGGGCCTTTGCATCCACCACCAACACCATGGTGAGCAATATTATTGGCCAGGGAAAAACCGAAGAGGTAATGCCACTAATCAAACGGATTGTAAAACTGAGTTTGGGCATTTCACTTTTTATTTTTCTGATTTTAAATCTTGTGCCCGAATTCTTCTTATCATTTTATAGTCAGGGTGAAGAGTTTGTGGCAGAGGCAGTACCCATTGTGCGCATTGTATCGGTTGCGTTATTGATGATGTCGGTGGGAACGATTTGGTTGAATGCAGTTACCGGCACCGGAAATACACGAGTGAATCTGCTGATTGAATTTATCACCATCCTGATTTATTGTGTATATGTATTCTTTGTATTAGAGCGTTGGGATTTATCCATCGCGTGGGGGTGGGGCAGCGAGTGGGTGTATTGGATCAGCATGTTTAGCATGGCGTTTTTCTATATGCGATCCGGCAAGTGGAAAGGGAAGAACATTTGAAACCACTCATTTCTTTTATAAGATCATACTTGTGAGTTAGGTTTTGAATTCAAATAACTTAAAGTAAAAATATTTTATTATATTTTTGAATAAAGAACTACTCCTTTCGCAGCGGAGTCTCCCGTCTCGGGGACTCCGCTTAAATGGAGGAGACTCTGCGAGGAATGAATAGGTGCAATCGGACAGGATGATGTAACCGGTGCTTTTCTTTTTCACAATGAGTTACCTGAGCAGATTAGAAAAAGAAAGTAAAGAACTTATGAAAAAAATAACTCATCAAGAATTTAGGCAAGAATCAGGAAAGGCCACAGTTATATTAACCTTGACTATTTTTTATAGTTTATACAAACTATTTATTGTAGCGGACAAAGCAGAATACATAGTAATCGTAATTTGTTGCGCAATATGTTTTTGGGCAATCTTCCGACTTCTTCATGTAGGCGAAAGAATGATGGCAGATTCAACGTATAGCCTAAAACCTATGGATAGACTAATTACGGGGAATATAATCATTGGCCTTCTGAGTGCGTTGAGTTTTTACATCTTTTTCGTAAAAGGAATTTATGGGCTCTATAAGTCAGTAAATAATTTTGTTTGGTCGACAATATTATTGCGGGTCATAGTAATTATACTCTATTACTATCTAATCAAGGCAGTCGCATCCCTTCAAACGGTTTTTAAATCCCTAAGAAATAATACAATCACCAGAGAAAATGTGGTGGAATAAGAAAAAAGAAAGCCTTGACGAGAAAATACTCAGAATACTTAAGGAGTCTTTTGAGAAGCAAAAAATAACTATTGACAAAGTAGTCGGTAGATTAATGCGTGAAACAGGCATTAATGAAAATGAAGCTCATGTAATTACAGAAGAGGCATTTTCAAAAGTAGTCTCTAAGAGAGAAGAACTCATTAAAAAAGCATTCTCCAACATTCTGAGTTTCCCGTTTACAAAAACTCATAGAGATATAATTGAAAATGGAATATTGAGTCTCAGTAATAACAAAATTGAGAGTAGTGACCTTGATGAATCTATTTTTAATATCCGACTACTTGAATCTGAGAATTGGCTAATAAAAGGTGAAAAACTTGTTAAAGAAAATAAATTAAATGAGGCCTTAGATAGCTTTGACAACTCATTAAAATTTAGCCAGTCCAATATGAGTTGCTTGATTGAAAGAGGTAAAGTATTACAGGACTTAGATTTTCATAAAGACGCAATAAAGGATTTCACCAAAGTTATCGACAACAACCCCAATGATTTTAGTGTAATCTTTTTAAGAGGTTGCTCATATATGAAGATTTGGGAATTAAGGAGCGCGGAAGATGATTTCAATAAAGCAATTCGACTTTCAGTTAATGCAAATGAACAACAGACAAGGGCTGCGAAAGAAAGTGGCTATGATTCAGTTGGTTCAATGTACAGAAGAACATTGGCTATGTTGTCAATATTCAAAGACGATGACACTGAATTTATTGAACAAATGAAAATGAGGAACAATAAACAAAGAATCGTGTAAAAAAACGACAGCCAACAATGCACGATAACCCTGTAGAGGAGTTTGGAACTTAGCGAGCAGTCCAGCAGAGTATCAACATAGTTCTGCTGAATTTTATTTAACGGGCAAGCAAGGCGTTTATCTAATCACCCATTGTGGAGAATTGAAGGATATTGATTTGACAAAAAATGTAGCGTCTACAAATAAATAGACGCGGAGTCCCCGAGGCGGGAGACTCCGCGAGGAATGAGAGTAGTCCGGCAGATTATCAACACAGTTCTGCTGAATTATATTTAACTGGCAAGCAAGGCGTTTATCTAATCACCCATTGTGGCGACTTGAAGGATATTGATTTGACAAAAAATGTAGCGTCTACAGATAAATAGACGCGGAGTCCCCGAGGCGGGAGACTCCGCGAGGAATGCGAGGAATAAGCATAAAGTCCATAAATGACTTCTAAAAAATCTTTTCGTGCATTCGTGGCAAGTTAAATGCACTAAAATTGAATTCACTTCGTCTATACCCCCATGTTAAAGAAAATTGGCAAAGGATTATTGATTTTCATCCTCCTATTCGTACTAACAGTCATTGTATTTATGCAGCAGAAATCATTTGGTAAACTCCCGAAAGGCGAGCGCAAGCAGAGAATTGAACAATCCCCAAACTATAAAAACGGAGTGTTTCAAAATCGCATAGAAACACCTATGATGGCCGAAGATGTTTCCTATTTCTCTATGATTCGTGAGTTTTTAAGAGACAAACCAGCCACGTATCCGCATTCTAAAATTCCTTCGATAAAAACGAATCTGAAAGAGCTTAATTCGGAGAAACCATCCATCGTTTGGTTTGGTCATTCAACCTATTTAATTACGATTGACAATAAGCGCATTTTGGTCGATCCTGTTTTTAGTGAACGTGCATCACCTGTTCAATATGCAGGGTCAAAAGCATTTGAGGGTTCGATGATTTATTCGATGGATGATTTCCCCAACATAGATTTGCTGATCATCTCGCACGATCATTACGATCACCTCGATTACAACACTGTGCTAAAATTAAAAGCAACCGTAAAAATGTTTTGTGTGCCGCTTGGGGTGGGGCAGCATTTAAGTCGTTGGGGTGTTGCTGATGATCAGATTACAGAATTTGATTGGTGGGATGCTGCAGAAGTACTTCCTGGATTCACGTTGACTTCTACTCCCGCCCGACATTTTTCTGGTCGTGGATTTACGCGCAACAAAACATTGTGGTCTTCCTATGTACTTCAAACCGATTCAATCAAAATTTTTATTGGTGGCGATTCAGGGTTTGATGACGCCTTTAAAGAGATTGGTGAAAAATTTGGACCGTTTGATATTGCGATGTTGGAATGCGGACAATACGATTTGCAGTGGCCCAACATTCATATGATGCCGGAAGAAACAGTTCAAGCAGGTGTTGATTTGAAAGCGACCGTGTTAATGCCTGTACATTGGGGAAAATTCGTGTTGGCAAATCATCCCTGGAAAGAACCTATTCAACGCGCTAAAAAACATGCCGAAGCCTTGAACATAAAAGTGGCAACGCCTATCATAGGTGAGCCCATTATTTTGGGTGGTGAAGTTCCAAGTTCGGAATGGTGGAATGGAATTGAGTAATTCTTAAAAATTAATCGCCTTTATTTCGAGAAAGAACCCCGTCAGTCACAAACCAATATTCAGTAGGATTTTTCTTTGGCCAGTGATTTAAATTAAAGGCAGGCGTACCGTTCTTACTGCCTTTATATTTATACACCCGTAATGCTTTTTGTTTATTACTCCATGTAAGCGGTTTATCTTTTTCACACACTTCCGGTTGGCTCTTATTACTCATAAGAAAAAATGCACTGCCTTCGCCAATCACAATTGCGTTTCCATCTTTATCGATACATACTGCAGTGCGCTCATCAGCGGCAATTCCTTTAGGTTGTGAAATAGAAAAGTCTTTTGTCATGCGCGCCATGAAGGTGACGTGTCTACCTAACCGCTCGCGTTGCGAATAATGTTGATCGGCAATCGTGTTTGTAAGAAAGGGAAGCTGAATAAAACTATTGGAAATACTTACCTGACTGGCATATGGATTGGCTAATGCATCGGCAGAAACAACCGTATCATTTCGGGCATCGAAAATAATTTCGCTTAACACGGCACACCCAGCACTTGTGCCACCGATCGGAACTTTCTTGACATCGATTAAATATTGAAGCGCAGTTGATACTTCTGAATCTTTCCAGAAGTTAACATAATTCCATTGATCGCCACCCGCAATAAATAATGCTTCAGCTTCGCGAATTCGCTGACCTACTTCTTTACGCATGGCTTTGTCGCGCGAATCAATCAATAATGTTTCCACAGAATTCAAGCCACCCATTTCAAATAAGTAGTCGTTGTAACCTGTTGAGCCTGACGCACGGATTATAATAAAGTCGCCACCACCTGCGCGATCAATCATCCACTTCATGGCCGCATCCTGATCTTTACCACCTCCGGCTAATACAATCCCAAATTCTGTTTTGCCTGAGACATCTTCGGGTGAACCCACAAGGCCGATGCTTGCGGTTAATGAAGAATTTTCATCCGACTGACTGATAGCGAACAAAGAGTAAAGCACAAGAACAATGGTCACACAACGTTTCATACTCTGGGCTTAGGCTTTGAAATACTCTTCCAATTCACCTAACAGGTTATCGCCTTTCAAATCTCTAATTACTTTCCCTTTTTCTAAAATCACGATGCGCTCGCAAATATCAGTTACGTGATTCAAATCGTGGCTGGAGATCAGATAGGTGAGGGATCGAGTCTTTCGCTCACGATTAAGTAACTGCTTTAGGCGGATTTGTGATGTAGGATCTAAATTTTCGAAGGGCTCATCCAGTATAACTACTTGAGGGTTGCCAATAAAGGCTGCTGCAATCCCAACCTTTTTTAAATTTCCTTTTGAGAGATCACCTATGTATTTATTCTTACCCAGAATTTCATCATGAAATAATTCTTCAAACTTTTGATAAAAGTTTTTCAAATCCTCATCTGAATAATTGTGAAGCTTACCTACAAATTTGAAATACTCTTCGGGGGTTAGATAGGGGATTAAAAAATTCTCATCGAGGTAAGAACCGACATACTCTTTCCATTCATCATTTCCTTGTACATTCTTTCCGTTGATAAGCACCTGCCCTTCCGTAGCACGAATCAAATCCAAAATCATTCGGAAGAGTGTTGTTTTTCCCGCTCCGTTATTTCCCACTAAGCCAAAACTTTCGTTCTGCCCAATGAACAGTTCAGTAACATCCACCACGGATGTGTCCTTATAGTTTTTTTTAAGAGATTGAATTGCGATCATGAGAGGGAGTTTAATCTTTTCTAAAACCGGCAGCGATGGCGTATCTGCGTTGTTCTAATCTTCGCACGGTTACTTCTAATAAATACGTTCTAAATAATATACCGATTAACCCAACACCACCCACCGCAAGAATGCCTGCAATTGGGTAACCCATCAGGCTAAGCGGTAAGTAAAACAAGTAAGGGCCCACTAATACCGGAATGGACATTAGCCATTGCGCAGCCCCTATGCCTTCGTAGTTGAAGGTGGCACCTTTCTTAAGATCAATTTTTTTAGGTTCCCACAGCGAAACATTCATTACTACAAAAATATTGATGCCGAGGTTGAACACGGTCATGGCTGCATGAATGAGAATAATTTTCCATCCGAAATAAACATAAGGAACACTTAACAAAAAACAGATAACCGTTACGGTGCTCAGCAACCAATATTTGGACTCAATATATTGACGTAAGGAAATTGGGCGGGTAAGTACAAAGTCAAAATGACCACCTTGCCAGCTAAATAAAAACTGGCCATAGTTGAGCATAAAAATCCCAGTAATAAAAATTCCAACGAACAAGAAAAAGCCCGGCATTTTTTCAGTGTATGTGTCATTGTTATAAAAGATTAAACCATACAACAGAAAGAATGCACTTAAAAACAAAATGGTTCGGGGTCTTTTGTTTCGGATTATTAGTTTAATCTCCAGGTTGATCCAGTCGCCAATCGATCCAAAATTTTGCAGAAAACTTAATTCGTGATTCTTTCCCCACGCATTCGATTTGCCAAAGGAAACTTCTTCGGGGTACATGCCTTGAAGAAAAAACCTGAAACTGAAAAAGTAAATACTCAGAAGCACGAGGGCACAAATCACAACCAATAAATACCCTCGAACAGATATTGCAAAGAGTGAAGCGGACAAATCAGAAAGTTTAAACCAGCCATAATAATCGGAGGCCCCTAAAAATGAAAAGATGCCTACCAAGGTGAGTAATCCCCAAAGCGTATCATCGAGCCCTTTCTTAAACAGCAGCACCAGGTAGTGCAAACAAAAACTAATCAACCCAAGAGTCACTATCCAACTGAAGGCCGATGCCATCCCAAAACGGGTAGCAATTGCTGTAAAAGCAAAGGGTGAAAAAAGAATAAACACCAGTATGTTGATTCCATGGGTTAGCGATTTCACAAGCAAATAGTGAACAATGCGCGAACGCTTAAGTGGTAAATGGAGATAGGGCTGAACATCGAGCACGGGAAGGTTTTGGAGAAAATAGCGCATCATGAACTCAAACACAAAATAGTAGAGCAACAATCCGTTTAGAAACTGAAAGCTATCTTCTTGCTTTAACCCGTTGGTTATAATTCGATCAAGCGCAAAACCCAGTGCCAACGAATAACCGAGAACCATTAACCCAAAGAGAGTAAGAAAGATTGTGGTGGTGAGTTCTTTACTAAACGAAACGGATCGACTTATTTTCTTCCAGCCGTGTGAGAGTAGCGTTGTTACCATAATTACGAAAGTAGCAAAAGACGAAGAAACTTATTGCAAACCGGGATGGCTATTCAGATTATTAATCTTTGAATAATCTTATCGCGTGCGGTGTATAATTCCTTGTATCTTTGACCTCTCCAAATCGAAAGCATATGTCATTACAAAAGAGGTTTAAACCCGAAGAGCTTGAGCGCATAAAGGCTGCGGTGAAGCAAGCGGAAAGTAAAATATCTGGTGAAATTGTTCCTGTGTTTGTTGAAAAGAGTGGACATTATACCATTGCCAACTACCGGGCAGGAATTTTAGGAGCTACAGCTGTCTTCTTTTTAATTGTTCTATTCGATCGGTATGTTCCTTCGCTGGCTGTGTATGATCCGGTTCTGATTTTAGTGCTGGTTATTTTGGGCGGATTAATTGGCGCGTTAAAAGCTAATTATATTCCTTTTGTAAAACGCATGGTGCTGAGCCAGGCCTATATGGATCAGTCTACCCGCAAACGTGCCGAAAGTGCCTTTTTGCAAGAGGAAGTTTTTAACACGCGATTGCGCACAGGCATTATGATTTTCATTTCATTTTTTGAACATGAAGTAATTGTGATGGCCGATAAAGGGATTAGTAAGGAGGTTGATCAAAAAGAATGGGATGCTATTGTGCGCACTATTATTGAGCATGTGAAGAAGGATAAAATTGTAGATGGCATTGAGAAAGCTATTTTGAGATGCGGTGAAATTCTGTTGCAAAAAGGGTTTGTTATTTCACCGGATGATGTTAATGAGTTGAAGGATGATTTGCGAATGGAATGACCTCGTCCCTCTCCAGCGTAGAGGATGACTTAGTTAAATAGAATTCTGCTTAACCCCATGTTTACTTTTAATCACTGAAGGAATAAATAAAGTACTATCTGCGAATGAAATTCTTTCTTACCATAATTTTTTGTTTCTCGCTGTTTACAGCATCGTTAGCCCAGCCCAAAATTCCTGAGCATGGTGGCATTTGGGTTCATGACTATGCCAACATTTTATCCGCTTCTGCGAAAGCACAACTTGAAACCTTATTGCAAGCGCACCGCGATTCAACCTCTACTCAACTAGCGGTTCTCATTGTTCCTTCCTTAGAAGGCGGAGATATTGATGGATATGGAGTGGAAGTATTTAAGAAATGGGCACTAGGTCAGGCGGGTAAAGATAATGGTGTACTTTTTTTAGTGGCGATGCAGGAGCGACAAATGCGTATTGAAGTGGGCTATGGTTTGGAAGGCGTGTTAACCGATGCGATATCGAGCCGCATTAACCGCAATGAAGTAGCCCCTTATTTTAGGGAAGGAAATTACGAAGGGGGAATTCAGGCTGGTGTTATTGCTATCATTAAAACTATTGCCGGCACCTATGTAAATGAAGACCCGGTTCCGTCTCGTAAAAGATCCAAGCGCTCCCCGTTAGGTTCCATCATCTTTATTATCATTATGTTGATTGTGATGTCGCGCAGAAACAAAGGCGGTGGCGGAGGTGGTGGCTATTGGACTGCTGCTATGCTGGGTGGAATGTTGGGCGGCCGTGGTTCAAGTGGCAGTGGTGGATCTTGGGGTGGAGATTTTGGCGGTGGAGGTTTCTCAGGTGGCGGTGGTTCCAGTGATTCGTGGTGACGAAAATTTATAGGGTTGTCAGACTGAGCCCGCCTGCACGTAGCCATTTCGGCAAAGGCAGGCATGTCGAAGTCGATTTAAGATGTTTAAGAATTTTGATTTTTAATATGCGTTTTCATTTTTTACTTGTTGCCCTTCTTATCTCATTAACAACCTTCGCACAGAAAGCAATTCCTGAATTGTGGAATGTACGCGTGCATGACGAAGCACATGTGCTTACACAGGAAAAAATTGATCAACTTGAAAAGCAGTTGGCGCACTATGAAGATTCCACCTCCAATCAAATTGCCATTCTTATTATCAGTTCGCTTGATGGCGAAGTACTTGAAGACTATTCGTTGCGGGTTGCCGAGGCTTGGAAACTCGGACAAAAAGATAAAGACAATGGCGTATTGTTGCTGATTGCGGTGGATGATCATAAAATGCGCATTGAAGTAGGCCATGGACTGGAAGGTGTGCTCACCGATGCATTGTGTAACCGAATCATTCGAAATGAAATGGCTCCTGCTTTTCGCAGAGCGGATTTTGATGGAGGAGTTGCCGCAGCAGTGGATGGAATAACAGCAGCCATTGGTGGTGAATACACAGCTGGCGATGTAGATGACATTTCAGATTTATCTATGTCGGCTCGCATTGGTATTGGAATTGGTCTTTATGCTTTCCTCGGACTCTTTGCATTTTTTGCTTTGCTTATAAAGGGCGGCTGGGGCTGGGGAATGTATGCTTTCCTTATTCCTTTCTATTCGTTGTTTCCACTGATTGTGATTCCGTGGGATATCTGGTATGTACCAGGCTTGGCCTACATCGTCCTCTTCCCAATATTGAAAATACTGGTTGGGCGAAGTGAATGGGGGCAGCGTGTAAGTAAGAAAATGACAAGTAGCGGAGGAGGGGGCAGTTATTCTTCAGGTTCCCGCAGCAGTTGGAGTTCCGGTAGAAGCAGTGGTAGCAGTTTCTCCGGTGGGGGCGGTAGCTTTGGTGGTGGTGCTAGCAGTGGCGGATGGTAAGATTGTTTGCTTTACATCATTGATGCCAGCAGCACTCCAGCGGAATCGAACATTGGTAATGACCTTATAGTTCTATTCATTCTTTAAGGCAACCCGAAACACACTTCCTTTGCCTACGGTGCTTTCGGCACTTATGGCACCTCCTAACAATTGTACCAATTGCTTTACAATCGATAACCCCAGCCCTGTAGACGATTCGTTGGCCGTAGGCTTTACACTTAATCGCGTAAACGGAAGAAATAATTTTGGAACTTCATCAGGGGGAATACCTTGCCCTTGATCAATGATTTCTATTATTACATGCTTCCCCACTTTAAATATCTTTATTGTAACAACAGTATTGTTTTTGGAGAACTTAATCGCATTCGAAATAAGATTATCAAAAATTTGAGCTAACACATCCGGGTCCGAATGAATGCTACTGACTCCCTCACTTTCAAATTTTAGTTTAATCTCCTTTTTAACGGCCTCCAGTTCAAAAGCGGTAAGTCTTTCTCTTATTAACTCGGCTAAGTCCACCTGCCGATTATTTACCTGTGTTTTGCCCTGCTCTATTTTACTGTAATCTAAAAGACGTGAAATTAATTCGCGCATACGCAGGGTTGTGGAGTTAATCATTCCCATTAATTCCTGGTTCTCCTTTGAAACGGATTTATCATGACTGATCAGATTGATCAATCCCGAAATAGAATTCAAAGGATTTTTTAAATCGTGCGTGGCCATGGCCATAAAACTATTTTTTTCTTCATTGAGTTGAATTAGTTTTTCGTTGGCTTCCCTGATTTCCGTTTCCAATTTCTTCCTTTCCGTATTGTCAAACACCGTACTTCGGTTGGCGATCATCTTGCCTTCCGCATCAAACTCTGCGCGGGTGTTTAGGATCACATGCATGATGGATCCATCTTTTCTCAAAAACTCAGCCTCAATATTTTCAGCATAGCCCTCCTTACTAAGCCTGGCCATTGTTTCGGCCCGTTGGCTTATTGCGCGTTTGGTAATGAGTTGGTTCACATTCATTTTTCCCTCTACCTCTTCGCGCGTGTACCCAAGCCAGTTTAACTCCGTTCGATTCATGCCCGCAATAATTCCTTCTTTAGTAATTAAGTGATACCCACAAGGTGCATTGTCATAGAGTTCACGCGCTGTTTCCAATGATTTCTTAAGTTTCATTGAGATAAGCTTACGGTCGGTGATATCAATGCTTACGCCCACCAGCCCGGTTATCTCATCGCGTTCATTTTTTAATGGAATCTTTGAGGTGAGAAACCATGTTTTTTCTCCACTGTTCCGAATGCTGTAAGTCTCCAGGTTCACAATTTCCTTTCCATTAAAAACTTCCTCGTCCTCCGTTACCGAAATGGCTGCAGTCTCCAACGGATATATATCATGATCGGATTTATTCAACACATCCTCTTCTTGTCGACCACCTAAATATTCCCATTCCGCACGGTTGGCCAGGGTTTTGCGCGACTCTCTATCTTTCGCATAAATGTTTACCGGAATGTTATCAATGATGGTGCGCAAAAGAATCCGTTCTTTCGAGAGGTTATCGCGGGTGAGTGCAAGTTGATCGTTGATGCGAATAAGTTGCTGATTTTGCTCGCCCATCTTTTTTAGAATGGGGAAATAGAGAATGAGAAAAAGCACTACAATGATGCCGCCCAGCGCAAGGCTGAGCAGCCGCTCCAAACTTCTTACATCATTCAACTCCTTGATCGATTCGAGCTCAAATGCTTTCGTTACTCTTTCCATGTTAGGCAAAAAGCGCATCTCCGCCTCCGCGATCCTTAAAATAATTGAATCATTTTTTGGCGACTTAGGAAGGTTTATTAATTCTTGCGAACCGCCCACCATAATTTGTACCAAGGGGGTGCAATTATCAAGCAATGCTTTAATCTCCTCATTTTTTACTTGCTGCTCATTTCGGTTTACCAATTCCGTATGCACGGCCTCAAGCAAACTGCTGTACTTTCTTAAGCTATCGATAGGGCTGAACGTTGTGAGCTTGGCCGGCTTGATGTTGTACTCCAGGTATAAACACAGTTTGGATACACGCTGACTGATCATGCGTTGCCTCCCCGACTTATTGATAAGGGACGGATCGATAGTTTGATCAATTGATTGTTGAAAAACAATTTGAATGGTGATAATGGCCAGCAGGATGATGACAAAGCCAAGCGCAAACAGCCGGAAGTAGGTGGAGTTTATGGATTTTACTTTTTCCATGGTTTACTTTCCGAGTGAAAATACAAATGAATTAAGAACTTAACCCCGCGGTGTAAGATGTATGGGGTTATTCCCCTTTTTACGGTTGCCATCTACTTAATAGGGGTAAAACCTGCTTGCAGATTTTTTAACATTCGTACCTTTTTATTCAGGATGCATCAGCAAAGGCTAGTCTTTTTTTAAAGATGTTCAAGAAAATAGCTTTTTTAAATGAGTGCTGGGATATTGATACCTTGGATTTGAATGGGCCTCGAAAAGCGTCTTTATGTTATTCAGAAGATAGAGGTTGACTCACAATTAAATTTTTAAGAGATGATTTGGTTCGATACTCAAAAACTGGAAAAAGCCTTAGTGGATGGAAATATCTCTGAGAAAGAATTTTTCAATTATCTACTCACATCAACTCTTATTAGTGCCATTATACCATCCTTATTGGCTAGAAATTATGAGAGCAAGGTTCTGACAGCAATAGAATTAACAATAGATATTCTTATCATCATAATTACTTTAAAGGCTACGTTCAGTATTAATACAAACGGAGATAGAAAAGATTATTTGAAACGATATATTTCTCTTTCCCTTGTTATATTTATAAGACTAGCCGTCTTTTTATTAATACCTATTGGAATTATTGTGATAACCGCAAAGATTCTTGACACGATGAATGTCATTGCATATGAGAGCACTAAAGATTCAATTTTGTTCACTACAAGTGTTGTTGCAGAAATAATTTATTATTTCATGATCACTAAATCTTTTAAAAGAGTTAGTATACCTACATAGAGCTGGTTTACGGAACCAAGTCTAAATCACGCCCACCGTATTTTGCAACACTCCAATTCCTTCAATCTCAATGCCGATTTCATCACCGCCTTGTAGCGTAAAATCATTGCCGGGAACAATGCCTGTGCCCGTCATTAAAAAACTACCGGTCGGAAATCTTAATGCTTTATAAAGCCAGGTGGCAAGTTCAGGCAGGTTGCGCTTCATGCGGTTTAACTGGATGGAGTTACTGAACACTTCTTTCTTCGCGCGATCTATTTTAATAGAGATGTTTGTTTCGGGTGCAATAGGGTTTGCTGGCACATACAAACATGGACCAAGCGCACAACTGCGTTCATACATTTTTGCCTGGGGCAAGTACAATGGATTCTCGCCCTCAATGCTACGCGAGCTCATATCGTTGCCAACCGTATAGGCCTGGATGGCTCCGGCTGAATTAATGAATAACGTAAGTTCCGGTTCGGGTACATTCCAGGTGGAGTCCTTACGAATAAAAACCTGATCGCCAGGGCCCACTACGCGTGCCGGCAGCGATTTAAAAAATAGTTCGGGCCGCTCGGCTTCATATACTTTTTGATATACATCGGCAGCACCCGATTCTTTCGATTCCTCCATGCGCGCATCACGACTTTTCAAGTAGGTTACTCCCGATGCCCACACTTCCTGGCTACCAATGGGTGCAGTAGCTTTAGCAATCAACTCCCGTTTTTTGCTATCAGAAATTGCCTCGGCACCTTCCGCCAACTTTTTTAAGTGCTGATGCAAATCAGTTTGATTGACTAACTGATCCCAATCCTTTGTTAATAGAACGACCTTGTTGTCAGTTATAAGAAGTGCGCCTTCGGGAGTTTTATATAAATGCATTTTCACTGAGTTTAAAATTGATGACTCAAGTTACAAATTCCACCAATATGTAAACTTAAGCACCAGCGAGTGGTTTTTAACTGAAAGATTTTCGGGAAGATAATTATCGGTGTAAACAATAAACAAATCAGACGCGGGGCGGTAGCGCCATTGAAAACGCGTGTTCAAATTCATGTTGTTACGTTGCTCATTGTATTGCAAAAAGGTGGTGAAGAAAATTTTATTGGTAAACGTAACATCAATGCGCGGGCCCACTAGCCAAAAGGTGCTTTTGCCCCACGGCTCAGGCAAGCGAATATCATTGTAGCTTGCACTTAATAAAACACTCACATACGGCTGAACCCGATATCCTAAATCGCCCGTTAAAAACAATCGGGTTCCGTTTTGATAGTAACCACCATAGCGGGTGGAAAATCCGTACGTCAATTTTGTTTGAGGCCGCGAAATAAATTCGGTGCCCCATGCATTCCAGGTGTGTTCACTTCCTGTTGCCAAACTGTCTTTCCCCGAGTTTGTTGGATCGAACGGACTAAGCAGCTTCACGTAATTGTTCGCTATCCAAACTGTAAAAGTGCTGAGCTTTCTAAAGTTAAAATTGTAGGCTAAAAATGTTTCGCTGTCGGTTTGTCTATAGTCGGGTGTAAAGAAAACACTGGTGCTTACTTTGGGGCCATGACTCAAAATCGTTTTCCCGGAAGGGAAAAACAAATAACCAACTTGCGGGTTAACCCGAACAAAATTTCTTCGGGGCACATACCCTACTTCGGCCGTGTAGCCACTGCCCACATATTCATATTGCCCGCTCACGCTCAGCCTACGCTTGCTGTACTGAACATTGGCTGCATAGGTATAATCATTGGCTGTTTTTACCGGGCTGAAAGATTTTAAATACAAGGCCTTGCCTGTCCATAAATTGTTTGACGAAGCCAGGTTATACTCAAACCCCAGGTTGCGATTGTATTTTGAATAGACAGGGGCATTCAAATCACCTCTGTAGTTTATCGATTCTTTATTAACGATGAGCATACCGATGTTTGAGCGCGCAAATATTTTTCGTTGCAACGCCATTACAGCAAAGTTTTGTGCAGGCAGCGCCTCATCATCCACTTTTCCGGTTTGCATATCCATCATGGCAATGCGCCAGTTCTTATCCAACTTGCCGCTAAGTCGAGCGCCTGCTTGTATGGGTGCATTTAATCCAATGCGCCTTGAGAAAAACGGACGAATGGTAGAGTAGCCGAAGTTGTTGAACATATCTCCGTTCTCTAAAAAGAATTGCCGCCTTTCGGGAAAAAATAATTCGAAGCGATCGAGGTTAGTGACTTGACGGTCGACATCTACTTGCGAGAAATCGGGATTGACAGTAAGATCTAAATTGAGTGAGGAGGTAACAGCAACTTTTACATCAAGGCCGGCTTCCCCGCGATGTGCTGTTGATGTATTTTTTTCATAATCTTTTGAAACACCGCCTAACACATACGGAATAACCGAAACATTGGCGCCTGCTTTTTTGGGTGGTGCATCCCAAACTAATGAACCACTAAAAGCCAACGAGGCTGTTGGAAATTGTCGTGGCACGGGGGTCCAACTTGATTTTTCAGTTGTCTTTAAATCAAGCCGACTAAAATTTATTCCCCATTTAGTAATTCCATTTTTATAGCGAATGGTTTTAAAGGGAATGGCCGCTTCAAAAATCCACTTGTCGTCATAATTCTTTACCACACTGGTCCACTTGTTATCCCAATTCAAATCCACTTTGCTGCCTTCATACATCAGGCCATCCCACTGCGCCCCGGCTGCGTTGGCTCCAAAGGAAAACCCATTGGTTTGATCATCGAAGGTGTCCATAAACAGCAAGAAGTTATCATTCTTGCCAAATGAAAAATCCCTGCGCAACGATTCAACAACATACGGGCCCGGAAGGCTATGGTAACAAATAGCAACGAGGTATAAGTTGTCATCATCGTACGTCATTTTTACTTCTGTTCGCACTTTTGCCATGCTGGTGTCCATAGGCAACACCATGTAGAAATCGCTGGCGGTAGCACTTTGCAGCCAATCACCTTCATCTACAACGCCATCAACTTTAATGATGCCGGTAGCTTTTTGAATGGGAAGTTGAAAGGCCTCGTTTTTTTTCTGGGCTACGCCAGAAGAGATTATAGCAATAGTAAAAAGGAACACGAGGGTAGATCGCATCTCGCAATATTATGAAAGCAAGAAGAACGAACAAGGGAAATCATGACCACTGGTAGGGCAGCCTTATCGATTAAAGCCGGGCAATGCAAGTTTAAATTTTACGGAGAATAGCCGGATGAGAATGATTACAGAAATGGAAATAATAAGATTGTAGTTTCGTTCCAGCGGGGTGTGTAAATCCAATATCAAATACAGGATGGCTCCCATCAGGCAGGCGGTGGCATAAATTTCTTTGCGGAAAATGACGGGCAGTTCGTTCGTTAAAGTATCGCGCATTACGCCACCCATCACCGCGGTAAACATTCCCATGATGGCGGCAATCTCAGGCTGCACGCCCAGGCTAATGGCTTTTTCAACACCCAGTATGGTGAAGAAGGAAATCCCCAGGGTATCAAACAGCAAGAAGGTTTTGCGGAGTCTAATAATCACCCGAAAGAAAATGATAGCCACAATTACCCCGGCCAGAATAGAGTAAAGAAAATTAATATCGGCTACCCACGCCAGTGGATAGCTGCCCAACAAAACATCGCGCAAGCTACCGCCACCAATAGCTGTAATAAATCCGGTAAAGCCGGCACTAAACCAGTCGCCCTCTTTATCTTGAATGGCAAGCGCACCGGATACTGCAAAAAAGAATGTTCCTATTAATTCAAGTAGATATTGAAAATTCAAAGCTGAAGATTTAGGTGTAAAAATAGTGCTGCACGGCTATATTATGTGATTGATTGCAATAAGTAATTGATAAGTTCTGCTACTTTTGAAATGAAATTGAATCTTATGAAAAAGTCCTTATTCTTCTTGCTGCTAGTAGCTGGTGTTGTGTTTGCGGGAAATGCGGCTCCGCGCGAATTTTATGAGTTGCGCATCTATCATTTCAAAACGGCTGAGCAACAAACACGCACCGAAAATTATTTAGAGAAGGCATTTATTCCGGCCATGCACCGGATGGGAACAAAGAAGATTGGGATTTTTAAGCCCGTAGAAACAGACACTACGTATGGAAAAAAGCTTTATGTGTTGATTCCATTTAATTCAATAGATGGGTTTGTTACCCTGACCGATAAGTTGGCAAAAGATAAAGAGTATGCAACGGCAGGTACCGATTACATCGATGCAAAATTTGATAACCCTCCATACGATCGGATGGAGAAAATTGTACTGAAAGCTTTTTCGGGCATGCAACAATCGGCCGTACCCAATTTGAAAGCGCCTGTAAGTGAGCGCATATATGAGTTGCGCAGTTACGAAGGGCACACTGAAAAAATCTACCAGAATAAAGTGAAGATGTTTAATGATGGTGACGAAGTGGGTTTATTCAAGAGATTAAATTTTAATGCAGTTTTTTATGGAGAAGTCTTGAGTGGTTCGCGCATGCCTAACTTAATGTATATGACTACGTTTGAGAATAAGGAAGAACGAGATGCCCATTGGAAAGCATTCTCAGCTGATCCGCAATGGAAAACTCTCTCAGCCATGCCTGAGTATCAGAAGAATGTGTCGAAAAATGTACAAATCTTTCTGCGGCCCACCCAATACTCCGATCTTTAACAGTTACTGATCTGTATTGGATTGTATTAACAATAATTATTTAAACACTTGTTCGTTAAATCTGTTTGAACAGAAATTGATTGTATGATACCTGTTGAAATTGTGAAGTTGAAATTTGTGAGATGGATCGCATACTCATTTATTCTTTTGTTGATCGTTCTGCCATCTTGTAATAAAGATGAACCGGAGCATCCCAATGAGTATGTAAACGATTGGATTTATACCAACATGGATTTTTGGTATTACTGGAACAACACACTGCCAACCAATCCTGATAAAACCTTAGAGCATGAGGAGTTTTTTAAATCACTTTTAAACGCAAGTGATCGTTTTTCCTGGATTCAGGATAACTTTAAAGAATTGCAAAACTCGCTTCAGGGAATAAGCAAAGAAGCCGGGTATGAATTAGCACTTTATCGCGAAAGCACAGACAATAACAATGTACTTGCTCAGATTGTGTATGTAAAACCAAACTCGCCCGCCAGCAATGCTGGCCTGCATCGTGGTGATTTAATAACAAAAATTAACTCAGAACAACTTACACTCTCCAATTATCAAGCGTTGCTTGGGGCTATTTCTGAAAATCATACAATTACGTATCGTCCCTTTGATGTAAGTACGCAAGAGTTTGGTACGGATCAGACCAAATCATTGGCAACAATCGAATATACTGAGAACCCGAACTTTCTCACCAAAGTTTTTACCTACAACGATCGTAAGATCGGGTATTATGTTTATAATTTTTTTGCTACCGGCCCTACACAAACCAGTACACAGTACAATGCTGAGATGGATGAAATTTTTGCCGGCTTTCAGTCATCCGGAATCACTGATTTGATAATCGATTTGCGATTTAACAGTGGTGGTGCCGAAACGGCTACAACCAATCTTGCCAGCTTAATTGGTAAAGATGTGAACGCTACAAAAGTATTCACCATTCGGGAGTATAATGAAGACGTAACGGCAGAGATAAAAAACGAACCTACGCTTGGGGAGGGGTTTTTAACGGTGAAGTTCTTAACAAAATCTCAAAATGTAGGCAGTCTGTTGCGTAACAATCGGGTTTACATCCTTACAGGAACGCGCTCTGCATCGGCCAGTGAATTATTGATTAATGGGTTGAGGCCTTATATGGATGTGTTTTTGATTGGCAATAAAACCGTAGGTAAAAATGTGGGCTCGATAACCCTAAATGAAGATAATGACCCGAACAACTTGTGGGGCATGCAGCCCATTGTTACAAAATCATTTAATAGCCTGAAGCAATCCGATTACGATACGGGTTTCAATCCGCAAATATTTTTAGAAGACAACAGTTTTATTTTGTACCCGTTGGGCGATACGCGCGAGCGTTTATTAAATAGCGCATTGCGTGAGATTACAGGGCTTACTGAATTTGGAAGAATTGGATCCGCTCAATCTCTTGGTTCTGAGGTAGGTCATTCACTTGATTTAAAAAAGAGAAGCAACATGTTGGTGATTGATCCGGCTGTTCAAAAATCATTGCAGGATTTAATTCGGCACAACTAATCCTCCCGCTTTATCCACATTACTTTTTTGCCTTTTGAGATCATGGTGGTTAATGCAATGTGAAACGTGTTGACATCCAGGTTGGCATAAGGCATTTGGGTTATCCCATTTATAACCTGTGTGTAATCCGTATTGAAGAAAGGAGTAAGATAATATTTGAATTTTAAACTAACACCTCGCGGAAAGCGAACACCCACAAACACAGTGTTGTAAATTGTAGGAACCCGTTTACTAAACCACACATTGTATTTGTCTTCCTTTTTTTCGTTGATGAATGTTTTCTCCTTGTAGTTGATCGGTAATTCCAATTCATACCCTCCATAAAAATAAAGGCCGTTCATGTCGCCAAACTTTAATCCAATGGGCACGCCCACGTTATATGTTCTGAATTTTTTGCGCGTGCTTGCATCCTGTTCGTAGATAAAACCCACATTTCGAATACCTAAGCCAGTAAACCATCCAAAGTTTTTGCTTTGATCGAAATGGGTTAGGGATTGAGCGTGAAAGAACATAGTAAAACGTGGAATGCTTGATTCTTCAGTTCCACTTTGGTTGATGCTGGCAAATCCCAGAATGAGCTCACCATCGGAGGTTATATAAGGTTTTTGGGCCTGGCAGTAAGCAGTTGTTGTGATTAAAGTAATCAAAAATAGAACCTTTTTAATCATCTGTAATGGCATGTTAAGGAGGGTGTTGTGAGTTAAAATCTTTATACGAAAATTAAAGACAGAATGATGCCATTTCTATGCCAATAGGTGTTCTTCTTAGGGATAATCTCTCTATTTTTGCCCCCTGAAATAAATCCCTTTCCCCATGAAGCGCGATAAAATTGTATTTGACCTGATTGAAAAGGAAAAGCAAAGACAAGAGCACGGCATAGAACTGATTGCGTCCGAGAATTTTGTTTCTCCTCAAGTAATGAAAGCTCAGGGTTCTGTGCTTACCAATAAGTATGCTGAAGGCTTGCCCGGAAAACGATACTATGGCGGCTGCGAAGTGGTGGATGAAGTAGAACAACTTGCCATTGATAGGATCAAGGAACTTTTTGGTGCCGAATGGGCAAACGTACAACCTCACTCGGGGGCTCAGGCAAATGCAGCCGTTATGCTAGCCTGCTTAAAGCCGGGCGATAAAATTCTGGGTTTTGATCTTTCACACGGAGGTCACTTAACCCACGGGTCACCAGTTAATTTTTCAGGTAAACTATATCAGCCATCATTTTATGGCGTAGAGCAAGAAACAGGCGAAATTGATTTTGATAAAGTGGTTGAGATTGCTCAACGCGAAAAACCAAAAATGATTATTTGTGGTGCCTCTGCCTATAGCCGCGATTGGGATTATGAAAAACTTCGCATCGCTGCGGATAGTGTTGGCGCATTATTGCTTGCCGATGTTTCGCACCCGGCAGGATTGATAGCTCGCGGGTTATTAAATGACCCAATGGAGCACTGCCACATTGTAACTACCACTACGCACAAAACATTGCGCGGTCCGCGAGGAGGATTGATTATGCTTGGTAAAAACTTTGAAAACCCGTTTGGATTGAAAACTCCAAAAGGGGAGTTGCGCAAGATGTCATCGATTTTGGATTCCGGTGTATTTCCTGGAACGCAAGGTGGCCCCCTTGAACATGTGATTGCTGCTAAAGCAATAGCTTTTGGCGAGGCGTTGAGTGAAGACTACTTAACCTACATTGTGCAGGTTGCCAAAAACGCAAAAACAATGGCCAAGGCATTTGTTGATAAAGGCTATAAAATTATTTCAGGCGGTACGGATAATCATCTAATGTTGATTGATCTTCGTTCTAAAAAATTAACCGGTAAAATAGCGGAAGAGGCATTGATTCAAGCGGACATTACCATCAATAAAAATATGGTTCCGTTCGATACGCAATCGCCCATGATTACTTCGGGCATGCGCATTGGAACACCAGCTATCACAACGCGTGGCTTAATGGAGAAGGATGTAATTAAAGTTGTTGATTTGATTGATGAAGCCTTGAAAAAGCCAGAAGATGTAAAACACTTGAAAGCTGTAAAACGCAAGGTGAATACGTTTATGAAAAAATTCCCTTTGTATAAATAACAGACGGTAAGCAATTAGCAGACGAGTAGTTCGGTGCTGAAGAAGGATGAGAAAATTAGAAGTTTTGAATTAATTAGTCTGCATTTTGCTGAAGCCTTTGATGAAATTTATGAGTGAAGAAAAAGAAATGTCGTTCCTTGATCATTTGGAGGAACTGAGGTGGCATGTAGTCCGTGCAGTGGCAGTGATTTTTATCATGATGATTCTCGCATTTGTCTTTACGGATTGGATTTTTGAAGAGATTGTTTTTGCTCCGAGTGATGTAAACTTTATAACCTTTCGGTGGTTGTGCCAGCTAGGAGCTGCAACGGGTGTAGATGGCCTCTGCGTTACTGAAATTCCAATGAAAATTCAGAGCCGCTTTTTGATGGGACAGTTTACCATGCAATTAACTTCTTCATTCGTGATCGGGCTTTGCGTGGCATTTCCATATGTTGTCTGGGAATTATGGAGTTTTGTTAAGCCAGGCCTGTACAACAAAGAAAAGCAGAGTTCAAGGGGAGCTGTTTTTTCTATTTCTGCACTCTTCCTAACAGGAATTTCATTTGGCTATTTTATTCTTAGCCCCATGACCATTGCATTCCTTGCCAACTATTCAATAAGTAGCAGAATATCAAATGAATTTGACATCACATCATACGTATCAACGATTAGTATTTTAGTTTTGAGCAGCGGGATTTTATTCCAACTTCCGGTAGTCATCTTCTTTTTAACCAAAGTGGGTATTGTTACGCCTACGCTTTTACGCAGCTATCGCAAGCATGCTGTGGTTGCTATCTTAGTAATTGGGGCTGTTATTACACCAAGCTCTGACCCCTTGAGTTTATCACTTATCTCTATTCCGTTGTACTTACTTTACGAAATCAGTATCTTCATATCAGGGGTTGAGTTGAGGCGAAAGAAAAAGCGCGAACGGGAAGAAGAAAAATTAGATCAACAATCTGCAATATGAAAATAGCGATTGGTGCCGATCATGCAGGATTTGAATACAAGGAACTTCTCAAAAAGCAGTTGCAGCAAAGCGGTAATGACCTTAAAGATTTTGGGACGCATAGTTTAGAGTCTGTTGACTATCCGGATTTTGCACACCCGGTAGCGAGTGCAGTTGAAAAAAAGGAATGTGAACTCGGTGTTCTTATCTGCGGAAGCGCCAATGGTGTAGCCATCACTGCTAATAAACATCAGGAAATACGAGCGGCCATTTGTTGGACCGAAGAATTAGCTGCGCTGGCACGTCAACACAACAATGCCAATGTGCTGTGCTTGCCCTCGCGATTTATTTCCAGTGAATTGGCTGGAAAAATTTTAACAAAATTTCTTACCACTCCTTTTGAAGGTGGTCGTCATGAAAAACGGGTTGGCAAGATTAGTTGCTAACCTTCCAATACGGCATCTCTTTTTGATTTGGCAGATTTCCCCTGCTTGATCCGATAATTAAACGTAAGATTGAATTGGCGTCTCCGGCCTTGGTAATCTCTTTCCGTATAAAATATCTGACCTTCAGTAATGCTGCGCGATATTCGGGAATTGAAAACATCCAGCACATTAAAGTTAAGTGTGCCCACGCCTTTAAGAATTTCTTTACTAATAGAGAAGTCCGCATAATACAAAGCCTTTCTTTTCCCTTGAGCCGTCTTTTGGGGAGCTTCATAGTTCGTTCGTAATTGAATATCAATATTATTAGGCAATGAAAATCTTGATGTTTGCCTCGTAAACCAACTATAGGTTGATGTTTTGTAGGTGCTTACAATGTTGCTACCATCGATGTCGGCATGGAAGAAATTAAAGTTCGCATCCCACTTCCACCATTTTGTAATGGCCAATGTACTTGCAAACTCAATACCGTAGGCCTTTTCTGAACGAAGATTTTCAGGTCGTGTGGCAGAGTTCCCTTCGTCATTCACCGTGCGTATCTCGTCAATCTTGTCATCAGTGTCGCGATAATAAAGAGAGGAAGAAAGTGTACCCGCTTCAAAATACTTAATGTACCCCACCTCATAGACATTACTGAATTCGGGATTCAAGTCTGGGTTGCCACTAAAGAAGTTTCGACTATCTGAAAATGTTGCATACGGACTCAAGTCATTATAATACGGCCTCCGCACTCTCCGGCTGTAGCTTATTTGAAAGCTATTTTCTTTGGGAAGGCTAAACGTTACATGTACGCTTGGAAAAAGATTTGAATATTTTCGCGGATTAACTTCATTGGTTTCTTCAAGCGTTGTTTTAACATCCGTCCATTCCGCACGCAACCCGGCCTGATAAGAGATGGCTTTTGTTTTATTGCCAATAATGCCATACGCTGCCGAAATATTTTCGTCATAGTAAAACACGTTATCCAATCCCGGTAACGGATCGAATCCACCGCTTGAATTTTGCTGAGTTACCAAGTAATCATTTATCATGTTTCGGTAACTTGTTCGCAAGCCGGCTTCAATCTTTCCTTCCTTTGCAAATGGCTTTGTATAGTCGAGTTGAAAAAGCATTTGCTTTTCGCTTTCATCGTTAAGTGATTTTTGAAGAGATGATTTTGAATTATCTTCTACTCCATCTGGTGAAAAAAAGTGCTCTGTGAAAATCTGATCTGAGCTTTCCCAATTATCTAAGTATTTTACTTCTCCCAAAAGTTCATGACCTTTTCCCTCAAAAATCTTTCGGTAAATGATTGAGTATTCCGAATTGGGTTCTATCTCATCCTCATCTTGCCTGCGCGTTGTATAGCTTACTTCGTTTGATAACGAAAACAGATAATCGTGGTAAATAATGTTGGTAACCCGGTTGGCATCGCTTCTTCGAAACAGATAGGAAGCTGTTAAAATACTTTTTTCAGTAAAGTATAAATCAAGCCCGCCCCGTATATTATTGTTGAGTCCTTTGATTTTTCGATCGATACTTTGTTGCAGAACAAAAGTAGTATCAACACCATACACCTCCTGATACAAAGAGCCGCCCCCTGGTTGATTGCGATAGGTTAATCCATAATTAATGAAGAAATTAATTTTCTTATGCCTGTAATTTAGATTGGCTGCTAAACCATAGTTAGCGGGATATCCGGTAATTACATCAATCGAGCCATTAAAACCCTGATTTTTATCTTTCTTCAGCACGATATTAATAATCCCACCAATGCCTTCAGCTTCGTATCGTGCAGATGGATTTGTTATTATTTCCACCCGCTCAATCATACTAGCCTGAAGTTGCTGAAGGCCACTTCCACCTTTAAAACTCACAAGCCCAGATGGCTTTCCATCAATTAGAATCCGCACATTATCACTTCCTCTTAGCTTTATGTTTCCTTCCGGATCAACCGCAACCGAGGGAATATTCATGAGAACATCGGATGCGGTGCCGCCACTATTTGCCAAATCCTTGCCCACATTGAAAATTCGTTTATCGAGCGAGAGTTCCATCGAACTTTTTTCAGCCTGAACCACCACTTCATCAAGCACATCAACAGTTTGTTGAAGCTTTATCAATCCAAAATCATATTCAGGATTCTCCTTGGAGACTTTAAACTCAGCAGTTTTATAAGGATTAAACCCCATAAAGTTGATTTCTGCATAATAGATCCCATAAGGAACATCAATGGAAAAATCTCCATTGTCATTAGTAATATTACCGGTTAGCAGTTTTTTGCTTGATGAAGTATAAATAGCAATGCTTGAGTAACTCAACGGAGCTGCTGAAACAGAATCAATTACTCGTCCGGTTACAAGTGCCTTGTTCTGTGCCCAGGATGACACACTTATTATAAAAGAACACAGAACTAGAGTTGAAGCCTTCTGAAACCAAACTAACATAGACTTATTCTTCGACATGCTTCATCTTTAACTTTTCAATGGCAAATTTTTTCATTGCAGCGTAAACCCCTTCAATATCTTTTGAAGTTAAAGAACAGCCAATTACATGCACGCCTGCATTCGGAAACGCCACAGTTTCTTTTAAGTCATCTGGAGTGCCAAGTTGTTTATTCATTTCCAGCATGGCGCTTACTTTTACTTCAGGATCTTGTTCTTGTTCATTCTTATAATAGTAGAGAGTGAGTGAGGGTTGTACTACTTTTTGAAAAGCTTTTTTAATCATTGTTTCTTCAATCAATTCCTCCAGTTGAACCAGAGATTCCAACCGATACTTTTTGTTCCAGAATTTAGCATGCTCTTCAGAAGCTCCGGTTACCCGATATTTTCCCCCTAACACCAGCCTTGCAATTTGTAGTCCCCATGGATCATTCAATAAAAAGGCTGCAGGATCATTGATAGCAATATTGGGCGACATATTAATTAACGCATACACATCATCAGGATATTGAGCAGCTAACATTAATGCCAGTGTGCCACCCGTAGAGGTGCTGATAAGAATAACTTTATCTCCTAATTGTTTTCCAATAGCCAATGCCTGCTTGGCACTTTCCCAAAGTCGATCAGCAGTAAACAACAGTAATGTTTCTGTGGTATCAATACCATGATCGGCCAATCGCGACAAGTATAAATTGCTGCCAAACTCTTTTGCGAATCTTCTATGCACAGGGTCACCTTCAATCTGACTGGCTGAAAAACCATGCAAGTACACTACTGCGTATTCTGTTTTTTGTTTCGTGCTGTCATTCCAAACAATGCGCGCTTCATTATCAGGTTTTATTTTATGTTGAGCCTCATTATTGGCTACATAGTTTTCTAACTCCTTTGCCTCAGCAGGAACAGTATAGGGAGTTGGATCAAAAGCAGGTTTGCCTGGCTGCGGCCCCATAAAATAAATACCTCCAAGCAACACAATGGGAAAGGTGATTATGATGAGGCGTTTCGAAATCATAGGTAGAGGTCTAAGACTCTGCGAACTTAACAACTTTGCGTTCAAAAAGAAGATTAATTTTGTGCGAATATAAGAGGGTCACATATCCACTGATTTTTTGAAAGCAAAAATCTAATCTGTGAACCTGCCCTCCGAACTTTTGGCAGGCGGGTCAGTGGCTAATATTTTGAACTATTACAGCTTGGGTGCCAGCCACAAAAATCCAGAAGCCAGCAGGAAGACCACAAAAAACCAAAGTGCAGAGATTGGTTTGTGTTCGGTGATGAGATTTGATTCCTTTTTCGAGATAATAGAAGGTTTATTGGATAAATGTTGTTGCTGCTGATTGGCGATTCGTAATGCACTCCATTCGCTTTCAGGAGATACATAATAATGAAGAGCCGTTGAATCCTGTGTTGTTAATGAATGCCAACCGGATTTGCTTGTCCAGGTAGTTGCGTGCCAATAATCATCAATAAGTACATCTTCCAGTAAAGGAAGTAGTGTTGAATTTGCTTTCAGCTCTGGTTCATCTCCCGATGAAATTACTTGTACGGCTAACGGTTCGTCCTGATAGTATGGAAACGAGTTTGTGATTTGTATTTTGAATGACTCTGCTGTTAACCGGCTTGTTGACTCCAGTAGTGGAGACCACAACGTTGCATATTCAGTAGTTTTTCCTTCCAACAGCAACCGATATGTTTCATGTAGTAATTGAAATCCAACCTTCCCGGCAACCTCATTTCTGTAACCTGATATTATTCTTGTTTCTGAAGTTGTAATAGGTGTGATGGATGAAGTGGCTTGAACGGAAACAGGCAACGCAGGAAGCACAGTGCTTTGTGTTTTTATTTTAAGATGAACCGTATCATGAGCATATGTTTTAAACGAAGCGTTTAGTAATGGAAATTTCTTTTTTAAATCGACATCATTCATTAGAGTAACAATCCCTAACCCTTCCCGGATTGCTTGTTCTATACTTTTTAATTCGGAGGAATTTAATTCATAGAGGGATTCACTATCCATTAAGAAGAGATCAAATTCAGAAAGTGATTCAGAAGTCAGTTTGTCTATTCGTGCCGACTCGCGATTAGAGAATTCGTAGTGAAAATCATTTTTAGAAATCTGCGATCGAACAAGTAAGGCATGACCTTTTTCGGCAAGAAAGTTTTTTAAATATCGAACTTCTGCGGAAGGATATTTTTGAACAAAGAGAATGTTCAGTTTTTTCTCAGGAGTTATCTCAATTGGTAAATAGCCTTCGGTTTTGCTGGACACACTATCACGAAGAATAACAGAATATCGAAATAATCCAGCTTGTTGCGCTAGAAAGGAAAGTGAAAAAGATTTTTCTCCTGTGCCTGTCAACACAACTGAATCTTTTCTACCACCGGGCTCTTCAAGAACGAGTCTGGTTTTCCCTTTTATATTAACAGTCCCTGAAATCGTACCAGTTTGGTTTTTCCGTACAGATTTAGGTACGCTGAGTTGAGTAATTCCAAGCGGAAGTTTGCTGGGGATAAAGGAATAAGGCGAAGTTATTTTTTCTTGCTCATAATAGGGAAGTCCATCACCAAGTATAAATACAATGTCATTTTTGTGATCCACTAGTTCATAGGGTATCAACACAGCGGCATCATTAAAAGAAGCTGCATCAACCGTTCTTAGTAATTTATAAGATGGATGTTTTTTGCTAAGACTATCTGCTTTTAAGCGATCATAATTTTTGGTAAGGAGCATGATGGAGGTTGAGTCTTTCTCTACGGTTGTCGTGAGCTGCAATAACCAGAGAGTAACCGAACCAATCATGAACACCACAGCAATAATTCTTAAGGCAAGAAATCTGTTTTTGCGATTGATCTCTTTCCAGATCAGAAACATTAATAAAAGAGTAGCTCCCAATAAAATGAGCCACATAGAAAAGATGGGTTGAAATGAAAGTGCCAACCTAATCATTGCGAGCTGATTCAAGATTTTGTAGAAACTGCTGATCGAGCTTGTGCATGAGTACAGGTTTCTTGCCTGGTGAGAACGATTCCTGTGGTAACACACTCCATAAAATTTTACGAACACCAACTAATGCTGCTTTTCTTTCTGATTCACTCCCACTTCCATCAGCTAATTGTTTCAGCATCGATAATCCTTCTAAATGTTTTCCTGGTTGTTCAATAGCAACTTGCGCAAGTTCTTGTCCGGCCTTTTGAAAAAGTTGTTGTTCAGTAGCTGAAGCTGATGTTCTGTTGGCACCAATCATCTCCTCCACTAAATTTATAGCTTGACGAATAGCAGGATAGTTTTCAACAACTTGCTGATTCTGTTTTAATGTTGGAGAGTTCACCTCATTTAAATCACCGCTCAAGCGCTTTTCTTCTTTCAGGGGTGGAGGATCAAACCCAGTGCGATGCACATAAATACGCGAATCATTGCTGATCTCCTTCAATAGTTTCAAAGCAGTGTATTGGTAGGGCAATGATGTTTCTGGATTAAACAACCGAAGATGCAACTCAGCATCCCACATTACAGAAAGAGCTGCTTTCAGTTTTGCGCGAACCGATTGAACAAAAAATGTTGCCACTTCACCATCATCATGATTGTGAGCAAATGCTTCGAGTGGATCTTCCTTTTCATTCGGATCTTTTGCCCCCGTGTGTTCATGACTTGGAGGATTTTTTTTATCGGTTACTAAGTTGTGTTCATTTTCCTTATCGTGTGCGTGGCCAAATTTTTCAATGATGCTTTCCGTTGTTTCTTCTTCGTGATCCTCTATCTCCACTTTTCCAATCGCACCTTCAAACTCTTCGCCTAAAAATTGTCCGTAGCGTAAGCGCAACACTTTCTGATCGTATCCCAACTCATTGCTGGTTGAATTAAATTCTTGTTTGGTAATCTTTTTTCGATCCTTCAGTAATTTTTCAGTGTCAATAATAATTTGGCGCTGACTCCTAAAATACTCCGGCATCAGATCAACTCCCAAACCTTCGTCTTCTACGTAAGTCGTTGTTGTGGTATCCTGAAGTGCTATGAAGAAAGTTTCGGTGCGGTTATAATTATGAACAGGAACTTTGTTATCGAACGCTTCTACATAAAAATAAAGTTCATCACCGGGTTCAAGACCCAGTTTGTTTAGGTTCAAGGTAATCTCACCCAGGATTTCTTTTCCTGTAATTTTTGAAGGACTATCAAAACGCAAGCGTTCTTCGCGAAACTTTACAGACTCACCACTCCCTTTACTTACGGTGGCAATGATAGAAGCATCACTTAATCCATAATCATCGCGCAGGGTTGATTTTACATTGACTGAGAGTTTGTCAGAAAGTGAAAGTTGAGTAAACTGATTCAGGTTGTCGATGGACAATTTAGGAACCTGATCTTTTACAACCTCAATTTTATAATAATCAGAAGTTACTTTCTTGTTTTGATCTTTCCATTGTACCTGATAAAAGCCAGATTCGGATATTTCACTTTTCGCAGAGTAATTCAACGAATCACTCAACTTCATCGTAACAGAGTCCTTTCCTGAAAGTAGAATTTTTGCTCCTTCCACCGTTGAGGAGAATGTAGCAGTCCAGGTAACCTGACTTCCTTCGGGAATGATTATGCCAGGCGTTTCTGCTGTAAAGGGTTTGATGGAAGTATACTCTGGAGGTGTAATTTGAATAGTAAGCTTGTTGATAATGGCAATGGTTGGCTCTTCATTTCCAGTAATGTTTTCCAAGGGTGATTGGGAATCTTCACCGATTATTGCCTTTGGGACAAAGGCAGTTAGTCCAAAGTAGAAAATGACACCCGCTGTAAAGACTATCGCAGATTGAAGTATCGAATTAGGAAGTTTTATTTCCGGATACAGAGCATTAAAACTGACAAGTGTTTTTTGTAGTTGGAGCTGTTGTAACAAATTGAGCCTTGTGTTATTCTTTAAAAACAAGTCCGCACTTTCTTCTAATTGTGGATAGCGTTGATTCAGGAATTGAATGAAGGCTGTATGATTTAGAGAAAATAGTTTGTAATGAATGGTGCGCTCAGATGCTACCATCAATCCTATCATGGAAGCGATACCAATTTTCCATTCTTGTTGAGCAGTGAATAAACCCGTGAACGCATAAGTCAATAAAAAGGCAGCTACTGAATAAAGCACGATTTCCAGCGATCGCGTAAGCAAATAGCGTCTCTTTAAATTCTGGATTCTATCGTTTGCTTCCTGTATGCTCATTGCTTTCGCGCGTAGGCAATAATTCGCTCTGTTATTAAAATCAGTAAGAAGAAAAGAATGAGATATTGATTTGGTGCTTGTGGAAGCAGTCCGGCTTTTAATGTTGATGCATCTCCTGTGCCCGATAGGATTGCAGAATCAGGAAGCATTCGGTTATCAAACAGCTCAAGTTTATTTGTTAACGCAGGATCAGCAAGCAACAACGAAGCAAGTTGGAGTGTGAGATTCTCTTTGCGTGCCACATCAATAGTTAATCGCTTGTTGATTATCCATTGTGTAAAATTCTCCTGACTGATCAATTGATTTGAAGGTTGAGGTTTTAAAGCCAAACTCTTTACAGAATCAAATTTTGGAATATCTGAATCAGAAAGCCAGAATATCCAATCTGCGGAAGCTTGAGTTTGAACAGCTGCACTTTTGGTAACAGAAAATTCAACAGGAATTGTTTCCTGAATGGCGTTTAATGAAGCCTGAATAATTTGAAGATCATCTAAATGCGCATCGTCATGAACAATCGAAATAGTTATTTTCCTCATCGGGATTGCTTCAATAGAATCCGGAAGACTGCTTACTTGCTGTGTTTCAAAGAGAGTTTTATCGGAAGAGGAATAACCTTGTCTTACCAGAAATTCATTCTCCTTTTCAACGGCTTGAAGGATGAATTGATTGGGTTCGGCCGGAATGCCTATCCATGTTACTTCCGGTGGCATCGCAGCCCGAAAGCCGTTAAAGTTTTTCACATTGCTTTTCGAAAACACGATGGCACACGCAAGGTTCTCGTTTTCAAGTTCTGATAGAATCTTCCAATAATTTGGCTCCTCAATGCTGGTTTGCTCGCGTAACGGGAATCCGGATTGCAGCCAGCGCCACTCGTACCCATCGCCTATCAAACTATCGGTAATCACTTTTACCTGTCGCTGATTTTCTAATCCTCGTTCTACCAATACCCAACGCTTTGCTTTAGTATCTTTCCAATGAAATCCGGCAAGCATTCCAACAAACAGAATAATTAACAGACAGCGCAAAGCCAGGAGCAATAGTTCGTTTAGTTTAATTCCTTTAAATTGTTTCGTACTCGTTTCGCGCAAGTGCCGTAAACTTCCCATCTTCACTACCATTCCTTCCTTGCGACTCAACAAATGAATCCCTATAGGAATTGCAAGTCCCACTAGTGCCCAAAGAAATATCGGTTGTGCAAATTGAATCATCTTGCTAATCGCTTACGTACCGCTAAAAAATTTTGTAATACTAATTCAACGGGCTGATCGAGATAAATTAAGTTATAGTCTATCTGTTTCTCTAACATCCACGCCCGCGACTCGTGAAGCCAGTCTTGCATGCGTTGCTGATAATCCTTTTGCTCTGAGAATGTATCTACCTTGGTGCGTTCTCCGGTTTCCAAATCTTCAAACGTGAAAGATCCCTGAAATCCAAACGTAGCTTCTTTCTTTCCCAGCAAATGAAAAACGATTACCTCGTTGCGGGAAGTTTTTAATCGCGAAATGAATTGATGGATGTCACGGGTTTCGTCATACAAATCCGTAACAAAAATGATGATCTCTTTTCCATGATGATCGAAGAGTTGTTCAATGCCACCGCTCTTTTCCCAGGCGCCTTCACTTTTTACTTTTATAAGCTCTGTAAGAAAGCGTAGAAACTGCTGTTGCTCAAATCTTGGCAACACGGATTTTATTTCCTGATCATTCACTGCATATAATCCGAATGTATCACTTTGCTTTCGGGCGAGATAAGCCAGTGCTGCAATCATTACCCTGGCATATTGCATTTTGCTAACACCCTCTTCTGCGTAAGCCATAGAATGACTTGCGTCCAACATAAACTTAACAGTAATGTTGGTTTCAATCTCAGCTTCTTTAATATAATAGCGTTCTGTGCGGGCAAACATTTTCCAATCGAGCTGACGCAAATCATCCCCGGGTTGATAACTTCTATATTGACTAAACTCTTGGCCGGCACCAACGGCTTGACTTTTGTTGCTGCCGCTCATAAAGCCTTCCACAATAATGCGCGCCACTAACTCAAGTCCACTCACCGTATGAAGTACGGAGGGATTGAGAAGTTCTTTTATGCGCGCGTCAATCATCAGATGCCTTTTCGGATTGAAATATTTTCTAAGAGATGACTGGTAACGGCATCAGAGGTTACACCCTCGGATTCTGCCTTGAAGTTCATAAGAATTCTATGACGAAGCACGGGATAAGCAACATGCCGAATGTCATCTTGCGTTACAGCAAATCGTCCACTCAATAAAGCCCGAGCTTTGGCAGTAAGAATCATGGCTTGTCCGGCACGAGGGCCAGCACCCCAGCGCACCCAATCTTGAACAAATTTTACTTCGCTATGGGTTGCCCGTGTGGCCCGAACTAAATTACTTACCCACTCCACCAACTCAGTGTTGATATGAACATCGCGCACTAACTTTTGAGCTTCTAAAATTTTACTTCCTTCAATTACCTTTTGAATAGCAGCAGATCGCTTGCCGGTTGTGCTTTCTAAGATCGCGCGTTCTTCTTCGGCCGTTGGGTAACTTACTTTTATATATAAAAGAAAACGATCCAACTGTGCCTCGGGTAACGGAAAGGTTCCGGCTTGTTCAATTGGATTTTGTGTGGCGAGAATAAAGAAGGGTCGCTCAAGCGGATACGTTACACCCGCATAGGTGACTTCAAACTCCTGCATGGCTTCTAACAAAGCAGCTTGTGTTTTAGGTGAAGTACGGTTGATTTCATCGGCCAGAATAATATTCGCGAAGATGGGGCCTTTGTTGAATTTGAAAATACGCTTGCCGGTTGTATGATCTTCCTCCAAAATTTCGGTACCAATAATATCCGTGGGCATTAAGTCCGGTGTAAACTGAATGCGTTTGAATTTCAATTCAATGGCTTCGGACAAAGAACGAATCATCAACGTCTTGGCAAGACCGGGAACTCCTTCCAGCAACGCATGACCGCCTGCTAAAAAAGTAATAAGTAGTTGATCAATGATTTCTTCCTGACCAACAATTACTTTTTTTATTTCCTGCTTTAACTGGTTTAAGCCAGTAATAATTTCCTGAACTGATTTTTCTACTTCTTTTAACTCACTCATTTGATTTCTTTTTTTAAAGACCACTGACCACAGTCGACTGTGGACAGTAGTCTGTTTAACTTGTTAACGCATACATTACAATGTTGACACTAAAGCGAGTATTATCAATCCGGTAAAACCGCTTGTTTCTAAAATCATAATCCCACTCACACCCGTAATCTTTGTTACTGTATAAAACTCCAATGCGATTGTTTACTTCTATTGCTTTTAGATAATCGTGTACAATGTCATCACCCCAGCCATTTAATTCCTGTGCGGTTGTGGGCGGGCCATCGAACTTGAAAAACACCGAGTAAAGTGGATGTGTATTTGGAATTTTCTTAAGTGACTGGGCTCCAAAGATTCGCTCCATCTGCGATTCAAATGATTTGGCAAACAAGCCATCAATGTCATGATTGCAATCATCCACAAAAACAAACCCTCCATTCTTAATATACTTTTCAAAGTTTTCACGCTCTTGTGCTGTAAACTCTACTAACTTATGACCACTCAGGTAACAGAACGGACATCGAAAAAGATCTTCACTGCTTAGCGATACAATGTTCTCGTTAGTATCGATTTTAAGTGTGGTGTATTCGATCAACGAGTTCAACACGTTTACTGGCATGCGCTGGTCTACATCCCAATCGCCCGATTCATATTGCAGACGTGTAAAGAAGAACTTGTTACTATCGAAGTGCATGTTAATAAACTGCAATTTTGCTTTTTAAACGATCATTTGCAGGGTTCTTAACCTTGAATTATATGAACGGAAGTTTTACCACCTGCGCATAAAATGAAAAAGTCCCCGAAACCGATTCCAGGGACTTTGATTTAATCTGCAAAGATTACTTACACCGCATCCGATAAACTAGAGAATGTAAAGTCTCTCACCTTAAGTGGGGGAAGCAGATAGTTTTGGTTTGATTCAACACTCACGGTACGCTCAACCTTGCCCAACTCTTCTAAGTTGTTAAGCATAATAATCGGGCTTTCGTTGAAGCGGAAGTTTTTTATTGGATATTGAATCTTTCCGTTCTCAATATAGAAAGTACCATCCCGGGTCAAACCGGTTAGTAGCAACGATTGGGGATCAACATCGCGGATATACCACAAGCGTGTTACGAGTACGCCTTTTTTAGTGCCCGCTATTAATTCTTCCAACGATTTTGTGCCACCTTCCATAATGGCTGCATCAGGACCGGGTACTGCTTTCACGCCTTTCTTCTCTGCCCAATAGCGTGAGTAAGAAAGATTTTTGATTACCCCCTTTTCAATCCATGATACTTTCTCCTGAGGTCTTCCATCACCATTCCAGGTGCTGGTTGGTAACTCTGGATTAAGCGGATCGGAATAAATATTTACACGCTCATCTACTAATTTTTCACCAAGGCGAGTGCCACCACCAGCTTTACTTAAAAAGCTGCGACCTTCATCGGCTTGCCGTGCATCCAATCTGAAAAAGATATTTTCTAATAGCACAGCGACTGCTGCGGGTTCGAGAATGACGGTGTATTTTCCAGGTTCAATCGCTTTTGCTTCCGCAGATTTCAAAGCCTTTTGAGTAGCGATTTGGGTGGCTGTTTTTGTATCGAGTTTCGTTACATCATTATAACCACGCGTTGCATAGCCAGAACCTCTTCCATCTTCTGTACGAACAGTCACAGAAAAATTTGTATTGGTTGAAGTATTGTACGCAAACAAGCCTTTTGAATTCATCATGGCAGAGTAGCCATTGTTGTCTTCAAGAAAACCGGCAGCTATCGCTTTGCCTTCTTTTGCAACCCTCAAGCTTTCTGCAACTAAATCGGAGCGTAGGCGTGGGGTGATGTTAGCCGTTGCCGGGATATACGTTTTTGCTTCAGCATACTGCTGAGGGCCTAGGAAAGAAACGTACTCTGGATTTTCGGGAGCCAGTTGTGCTAACTCTTCTGATCTGCGAACCACTTTCTCAAGCGAGGCATCATCAAACTCATTGATAGTTGCTACCCCTGATTTTTTTCCGTAGGCTGATGAAACAACCAATTGAGTCTGGCTGACTTTTGCACTCGTTGAAACCGAATTGCGTGCATACCGGATGTTAGCACTATCCGTACCGTTCAAATTCACTTCACATTCATCGGCTTTGGAGTAACTAAGTACTTTTTTCAATAAAGCCTGAGCTTCTTCTTTTGTTAGTAGTGCCATATCATCCAATGTTACGTGCTGTGTTAATTACATTTACTCCATTGAAGCGCGCAGTGGAAGAACCATGCGATACCGAATTGCTTTGTGGTGGCTGACCTTTACCATCACCAAAGGCTCCACCCAAGCGATAGTCATTTGAGTCGGCAATCTCCACACATGAATTCCAGAACTCCTGACTGTTTGCCTGATAGGCAACATCGCGTAGCATGCCAACAATTTTTCCATTTTTGATTTCATAGAAAAGCTGTCCACCAAACTGGAAGTTATAACGTTGCTGATCGATTGAGAACGATCCATCACCAATAATATAGATTCCTTTCTCCACACCCTTGATCATGTCATCGATACTTTTCTTTTGTTTACCGGGCTGTAATGAAACGTTTGGCATACGCTGAAACTGTACACTGCTCCAGTTGTCGGCATAACAGCATCCGCGTGACGCCTTCAATCCGAGTATGTGTGCCTGATCGCGGATCACCTGATAATCAACCAGCACACCGTTTTTGATCAGATCCCACTTTCCTGTTCCTACACCTTCATCATCATATCCAACAGCACCGAGTGAATTCACTTCGGTTTTATCGGCTGTGAAGTTGACAATATCACTTCCGAATTTGAATTTCTTTGATTCCCATTTATCCAACGTAAGGAAACTGGTTCCTGCAAAATTGGCTTCATACCCAAGCACACGATCCAATTCCGTTGGGTGACCCACCGATTCGTGAATGGTTAACCACAAGTGTGAAGGATCAAGAATCAAATCATACTTGCCCGGCTCTACCGTTTTTGCTTTTAGTTTTTCGCCTGCCTGAGCACCACCTGCTTTTGCATCTTCCAGCATGTCGTAGCGGCCTTTATATAAGGTAGTAACACCTTGTATTTTATCCTGAGGTCTTACATCCAAATATTCATAGCCCATGCCCATGGGTGCACTTAAGGTATTGCGGGTTTCAAACTTGCCGGTAGCCGCATCAATTTTTGTGATGAAGAATGCGGGCCAGATGCGATGAACATCCTGATCGATATACGAACCATCCGAAGAGGCAAAATATTTCTGTTCATTGATTAAGAACATGAGTGATGTGATGTAATTCGCGCCCGACTTCATGGCAGCATCATTCACACCTAACAACAAATCAACTTTTTCTTTGATCGGAACTTCAAACCCATTTTTTTCGATCGGTGCTTTCCAGCTTACTTCACCATATCCTTTTTGAGGAGCGAGTTGCACAGGTTCTGTAAGCAACCGTGAATTTTCTTTGGCAATGGCTACGGCAGTTTCTGCTGCTTTCGCGATGCTATCCTTGTCCATTTTGTCGGTAGCAGCAAACCCCCAACTTCCGTTGGAAATCACGCGCACACCCAATCCATAAGACTCCGTGTTTACAATGTTTTGCACTTTGTCCTCGCGTGTAATTACGAACTGATTGAGGTAGCGGCCAATGCGCACATCGGTATAGGTAGCGCCTTTGCTACGTGCAGCATTTAAGGCAACATCTGCCAGTTGTTTTTTGAGAGCCACATCTACGCGCTCAAGCGCTTGTGCCGGATCAATGGTATTGCCCATCACCGGTATGCCGGGAATCATAGAAGCTGCTGCACCCATGCCCGTTAGATAAATAAAATCTCTGCGTTTCAAATTGGTAGGAATTTAAGGTTTGTTAGTTTTAGTAATGAGACGTTCACTCACTAAAAAGTTCTGAATTCGAGTTAGTAATTATATAACCGGTAATCAAGTCTTTGTCCGAATTCGGACTTGCAGTAAAAATAAATCCTCAACCATTGGTTGAGGATTTATTACCTGAAATTTATAATCTGTTAAGCTAATTTTTGAGTCCGCCCAATAACGTAATAAATTATAGGGCCAAATAGTGGTAGAAAAATTACCAAAAGGACCCAAATAAGTTTGATGCTTTGATTTTTAAATTGATTTTTTAGAATATCAAACAGAGCAATAAGGGGAAGGAATAGCATAATTGCTATAATCGCATATTCCCCTGCACCAGGCATTCCAATTAGTAATATCGCTTCCATATGTTATTGATATTTAGTTAAACGAATGTAATTAAGGACTAGCTAAAAACAAAGTCCCCAATCTTGCGACCGGGGACTTTAAAACAAAACAATCAAACAATGTTATACCGCATCCGACAAACTCGAGAAGGTAAAGTCCCGAATTTTCATAGCTGGAATGAGTGATCCGTCTACACGCATTTGCTTACCCAACGTTTCTAAGTTGTTCAGCATGATAATGGGACTTTCGTTAAAGCGGAAGTTTTTAACCGGATGTTTGATCTTTCCATTCTCGATATAGAAAGTACCATCACGTGTAAGACCTGTATACAATAGTGTTTGCGGATCAACTGCACGTATGTACCAGAAACGAGTTACAAGCACACCCTTTTTAGTGTCTTTAATCATGTCTTCGATAGAAGCAGTGCCGCCTACCATAATTCTGTTTCCCGGGAACGGAGTAGCCTCAACATTTTTTTGAGAAGCCCAGTAACGATCATAAAAAAGATTTGAGACTACACCATCTTTAATCAAATCCATTTTTTTGCGGGGCTGTCCACCACCACCGCCACCACCAAAGCGGCCTCCACCGCCACCACTCCAATTTCCTACCGGAACTTCTTCATTCCACGGATCGGTATAAATGTGTACACGCTCATCAACAATTTTTTCACCCAACTTAGTACCACCTCCTTTTTTAGAAAGATAACTACGACCTTCATCAGCCTGGCGCGCATTCATACCACCCAACATCAATCCTAGCAAATCGGAAGCTGCATTGGGTTCAAGAATAACGGTATACTTTCCTGGCTCAATCGCTTTTGCATTGCGCGATTGTAATGCTTTTTCAATGGCAATGTTCGATGCCTCTGCAGTATCTAATTTACTTACATCATTAAAATTGCGTGCTACCCAACCTGAACCCGTTCCATCATTGGTACGCATGGTTACCGTAAAGTCAACCCCGGTGGATCGATTGTAGGCAAACATTCCTTTGCTGTTCATCACAGAAGAGAAGCCACGACTATCTTCTAAAAACCCTGCCGCTGTTACATCTTTTTTAGAAGCAGGTTCAATACTATTGGATGCCGCCTTCGCGCGATAGTCTGGTGTAATCTTGGCCGTAGATTCAATAAATGTTTTGGGTTCGGGACCATAAGTTTGCGGACCCAGTAAGTCCATAAACTCTGGATTTTCGGGAGCCAATTGAGCAAGCTCTTCTGCCCGCCTTACCACTTTTTCAAGCGATGCATCATCAAACTCATTGATAGAAGCTCCGCCTGATTTCTTTCCGAAAAAAGTTTGCACGGAAAGATTTACGTTGCTGTCCTCACCGGCAGTAGAAACACTATTGCGCGCGTAGCGAATGTTACCGCCATCATTACCATTTAGGTTTGCTTCAATGCCATCGGATTTAGAGAAGCCAACGACTTTCTCTAAAATTTTCTTGGCGTCATCTTTTGAAAGTATAGCCATCTGTATTTACAATTTAAGATTTACGAATTTGAGATTTATATTGTTCTTGCTGTGTTAATAACATTCACTCCATTAAAACGGGTAGTAGCCGAGCCGTGCGATACAGCATTGGATTGACTGGGTTGTCCTTTGCCATCATTGAATGCACCATTCAAACGATAATCGCGTTCGTCACACACCTGCACACACGAATTCCAAAACTCTTGCGTGTTGGCCTGATAGGCAACGTCTTTCAACATGCCCACAATCTTTCCGTTTTTGATTTCAAAGAAAAGAACCCCTCCGAATTGAAAATTGTAGCGCTGCTGATCGATGGAGAATGAACCATCCTTTACAATGTAAATTCCTTTTTCAACTCCGGCTATCATTTGATCGGGAGTAAGTTGCTGCTTGCCCGGTTGCAATGAAATGTTTGCCATGCGCTGAAACTGAACATCACTCCAGCTTTGTGAATAACAGCAACCGTGCGACTCGTTTTGACCTAGCAAGCTCACCTGATCGCGAATGGCCTGATAATTAACTAACACACCATCTTTAATGATATCCCACTTTTTGCACTTCACACCTTCATCATCATACCCTACAGCACCCAATGAACCAACTTGTGTTTTGTCGGCCACAAAGTTTACAACGTCACTGCCAAACTTGAATTTCTTTGACTGCCACTTATCAAATGTAAGAAAGCTTGTACCCGCATAGTTTGCTTCGTATCCTAACACGCGATCCAATTCTGTTGGATGCCCTACGGATTCATGAATGGTTAACCATAAATGCGAAGGCTCCAATACTAAATCATATTTTCCGGGCTCAACAGTTTTTGCGGCAATCATTTCTTTTGCTTGTTCAGCAGCCATGGTTGCATCTTCAACGATGTCATACGAATTATTATAAAGGATGATCCCGCCCGGACCTTGAATTTTATCCGATGCTTTTCCGTCAAGGTATTCGTACCCCATGCCTACGGGTGCGCTAAAGGCTGCGCGGGTTTTGAACGATCCGCTAGCCCGATCTACCATACTCACCTGAAAGTTTGGCCACGTGCGATGTACATCCTGATCGATATACGAACCTTCAGAAGAGGCAAAATATTTTTGCTCGTTCACCAGAAACATAATGCTGTTTACAAAGCTGGCACCTTTCTCCATTGCCTTAGCATTCGCGTTAAGCAGCAAGTCTACTTTTTCCTTTACGGGGACTTCAAATCCATTTTTTACGATGGGAGTTTTCCAACTGATTTCACCATACGAAGGTGTAGCTGCCAATTTTACGGGCTCCTTTTGAAACTTTGAATTAGCTTTTGCTATGGCAACAGCACGTTCAGTAGTTTTTTTGATTCCATCCGGAGTAACATCATTGCTGGCAGCAAAGCCCCATGTGCCATTGGCAATTACACGCACACCGGCTCCATACGATTCGGTGTTGGTTATGCCTTGCACTTTGCGTTCGCGGGTAACAACAAATTGATTTAAGTAACGACCGATACGCACATCGGTGTAACTGGCTCCTAATGATTTTGCCGTGTTCAACGCCACATCGGCCAACACCTTTTTCTGCGATGCGTCCATTAAAGGAACAAGCATGCGTGCCGGATCAATCTCATGACTGTATCCGGTAAACGGTAGCATCATAGCGCCAGCGCCTAATCCTGCCATTTGTATAAAGTCCCTTCTTTTCATTTTTAATCGTTTAAACTCATTTTCCGACTGACTAAAAAGTCTTGCTGTCATCGCGGCCTTTGAGCCGCGATCTCGATTCTGAAGTACTCAAAGAGATTCCTCCCGCTCGTTAGCGGGACGGAATGACATTCCAATTTGTTTGACTTTTTTGTCAGTCCTATATCGTCCTTGCTGTATTAATTACATTCACTCCGTTAAATCGTGAGGTTGAACTTCCGTGCGATACAGCACTTACTTGTGAAGGCTGACCTTTGCCATCAAAGAAAGAACCGAATAATCTGTAATCTTTCTCATCACAAATTTTTACACAGCTATTCCAAAACTCTTGTGTATTCGATTGATAGGCAACGTCATTCAACATTCCCACAATCTCGCCATTCTTGATTTCATAAAACACGGTACCTCCAAATTGGAAGTTGTAACGCTGCTGATCAATAGAATATGATCCGCGCCCAGCAATGTAAATTCCTTTCTCCACATCTTTAATCATCTGCGCAAGCGAATACGGTTCTTTGCCCGGGGCCAATGAAACATTAGGCATCCGTTGAAACTGAACATCGCTCCAGCTTTGTGAGTAGCAGCAGCCATGCGATTCTTTCTGGCCAATCATGTGCGCCTGATCGCGAATGGCTTGTACGTTTACAAAAATGCCGTCTTTAATTAAGTCCCAACGTTTACTCTTCACGCCTTCATCATCATACCCCACGGCACCCAATGAATTGGCTTGTTGCTTGTCGGCAAAAATGTTTACCACTTTGCTTCCATAATTAAAGGTGCCCGATTTTAGTTTATCCAGGGTGGCAAAACTGGTACCGGCATAGTTGGCTTCGTAACCTAAAATACGATCAAGCTCAAGTGGATGGCCAACGGATTCATGGATGGTTAAGCCTAAATGATTAGGCTCCAGCACCATGTCGTATTTACCGGGCTCAACTGACTTTGCAGTAAGTTTTTCCTTTGCCTGCCTGGCAGCCGCGATGGCGTCTTCAACAATATCATAACTGTTGCGATACAGCATCATCCCGAAAGGCGTTTGAAGTTTGTCTTCACTTTTTGGAATCATGTATTCGTAGCCCATGCCCATAGGGGCACTTAATGCATCGCGGGTTTTAAACTGACCGGATGCGCGATCAATTACTGAAACTGTAAACGTTGGCCAGATACGGTGAATGTCCTGATCGATATAGGAACCATCGCTTGATGCAAAATATTTTTGTTCGTTAACCTGAAAGAGATTGGAGTTTACAAAATTGGCTCCGTTCTTCATCGCTTCGCTGTTGGCATTTAGCAACAGATCAACTTTTTCTGATACGGGAACTTCAAATGGATTTTTCTGAATAGGAGTATTCCAAACAACCTCGCCATAGCCCGGCACGGGTGCCAGCTTTACGGGTTCTTTCTGAAATTTTGAATTGGCTTTGGCAATAGCCACGGCTTGTTTGGTTGCCTTATCAATTCCCTCGGTGGTCACCTGATTGGTAGAAGCAAACCCCCAGGTGCCATTGGCAATCACACGAATGCCCACGCCAAACGACTCTGAACTCTGAATGCCCTGCACTCTTTTTTCGCGGGTACTTACCGACTGATTTAAATAGCGACCAATACGCACATCAGTATACGTTGCCCCCAGCGACCTGGCCGTGGTAAGCGCAACATCAGCTAATTGTTTTTTCTGAGCTACTGTAATTGGAATCTCCAGCAGTGCCTCGGGCGATACGGAATTTCCCATCATAGGGAACGGAAGCATCAGGCCACCTAAACCCAAACCCGTTAGTTGAACAAAATCACGTCTCTTCACACCTATATAATTTTAGTTAAACACATTCACAGCAAACTGTAAGTAGTTAAAAGCAATTAAGAAATAGAATAATTAATACACAGAAGCATAAAATACCCGATAAGTGGAAAAATCAATAAACCTGTACGATTGGGTATTGAATTGCAATCGGTTTAGTCTACAATACGAATAGTATTTGTTAGCAGAGCTTCCCTTCACACAAAAACATAAGTAACTTGAGAGCCATATGTATAACCAATAACCATGACTTCAAAAAAGATCACCATCCTCGGGGGAGGAAACTTAGGAGCGGCCATTGCCGAAGGTTTATTAAAAAGCGGATTTACTAAACCCAATCAACTGACGGTAACGCGTAGAAACCTTGAGCGCCTGCAGTACCTGAAAGAAAAGGGTGTGACCATAACAAGCGATAATGCCGCAGCCATTCAGGCGGGTGAAATTATTATTGTTGCACTAAAACCCTATAATGTTAAAGAAGTATTGGAAGGATTGAAGAAGTCATTCGATCCGGCTAATCATATTATAATAAGTGTAGTTACCGGAGTTTCCTTGCACGACCTTAGTGCAATAGTTGGAAATGTTCCATTGTTTCGAGCGATGCCTAACACGGCTATTGCTATTCAGGAATCGGTAACGTGTTTGTGTTCGCAACATAACACCAACGAACAAGTGAATTACGTAACCGAGTTATTCAATCAACTGGGCATTACCATTTCCATCGATGAAAAATTAATGGATGCAGCCACGGTATTAGGCGCGTGTGGTATTGCGTACGCGTTACGATTTATTCGTGCCGCTACACAAGGAGGAATTGAAATTGGATTTGATGCGAAGACAGCAAACTTAATTGCGGCCCAAACGGTGAAAGGTGCTGCCGAACTTTTATTAAAAGGCAATCGCCACCCGGAAGAAGAGATTGACAAAGTAACAACACCTAAAGGCTGCACCATTGTGGGGCTCAATGAAATGGAACATCGGGGCTTCAGCTCTTCATTGATCCGGGGCATCAGTGCATCGTATAATAAGATTGTTGGTTAAAGTGTGAACTGAGCAATACGGCTTCAATGTTCTCGCGAAGGCGATCCCAGCCATTCATGTATCATCAAAACTGATGAATATGGAGTAGCATTTTATTATAGTCAGGTTGGAGTGAAAGAAATATGATTCGAATTAATTTCTTTTGATGCCAGCTATTTGATGCCATCCAAAAATAGATAGATTTTATCAAAGTGATTGAGAGGTTCAGTGTGCGTGCCTTTCACCACAATATGTTCATACGGGTGAGTAAATTTTTTTCTGATCAATCGCTCCACCAGTTGTTGCGACATCTTTGTGGCTGGCCATTGTTCATCCTGATCTGCAGAAAGGATCAAGATTGGGCCATTGATTTTTTCGACTTCAATTTCGGCCTGCGCAGCAGCCTCTGTGTTTTCTAACATGATTGAAAAGGCGCTGAGCAAATCACCTTGCAAAGCCGGCCAAATGGTTTTGAACGGAGCAGGTACATACATTACTTCTTGATTATTGTACATCCACGAAGATGTGTTGGCCGATAGTGTGATTGCCGGAAAACTGACATGCGAAGTTGAAAGTGCAATCACTCCTTTGAAGACTGAAAACCGACTGGCCAGATTCAGAACTAACTCGCCTCCTTTGGATGCTCCCATCAGAATAATACGGGCTGTGTCAATTTGTGGCGTTCGTTTGGCAATACTGAGAATTGTATCTGCAATAGCGTTGAGTGAAATGCGATCAAGCGAACCTGGTGAATTACCGGTATTAAAATATCCAATTGCCAATACGGCAAAACCATGTGCACGCAATGAGTCGCGTTTATCTTTCAAATAATTTCGCTCCCAGTCATTGCCCCCCGAGCCACCACCAAAGGCAACTATCAAAGGTTGGCTTGCACCATCGCTCAGGTACAGATGTGTATCCATTTTTCCGTGATTATCGGATAATGAGGGTGTGCGCCAACCAAAAAAGAAAAGCACAGCTATAAAAAGCAACAGGGTTAGTCCTGCAATTTTTAGTTTCATCGAATTAGAAATTTAATTTTAAAAAAAATTACGCTTGGTGCGATTTGATTTTAAGCTGCTGAAACAACCTCCGTTGATTTGGATAGGTATTCATATCCACGGTAGAGCACCAGTATCTCTACTATTACAGCGGGAACCATGATCACATAGGAGATAAAAAAAAGAAACACGGTTATCAACATGCAGCCCATTACAATTTCCAATATTCCGGCAATACGAGCGAGTTCCCCCATACCATCTTGTAACCGAATAAGAGCAACTCCGAAGACAATACTTAAGCCACCGAAAAGAACAGCAGCTACAGAATAAGGAAGCCATAAAGTCTCAGCTTCTTCAACCAATAATGATGTTACATCTAAAATGGCCATTCCGCCCGTGGCTACAATCAGAATATAGGCTGCTACTTTTAGTAAAGTATTCTCGAATACCACGCTCAACGCAATAAATCCCCGTGCAAATAAAGCAAAGGAGATAGCCATTACTACGGAGAGACCAATGTAGATTGTGTTCAGCTTAAATCCCCAGTAACGATTGCCTGTGAACCATGCGATGTCCATCGCTCCCAGAATAATTTCAGAAATCAGATAAACTGATCCTGCCAGTGCAGCAACTAATAACGTGTTTCGATAGGTGGTTGGTAAATTACTTTTTTGTGTTTCCATAACCTGGGTTTGTTGGGCTATAAATGATTCATAACTCTCGCCAAGGGCTTCTAATAGAATTCTTACAGTCACCTTGCGAGGCAGTACCTCACCAGCCTCAATGCGCTGAATAGTACGCACGCTTACATGGCTTTTTTCTACCAGTTCTTCCTGGGTAAGGTTTCTTCCTTTACGCAAAGCGGTAAGTCGTTTTCCTAATTCCGGTTGTCCCATGGTAATCTTGTTAACGGTACAATGTTACGCGTTTAACGGGTGGAAGAAGATTAGAGGAGGCAGTTTCCGCCCGTCATTTGCCCGTCATTTGAAAGGAAGTGCACGCCAATTCTGGTTTTTGAATATTCACGTCAACCTTCCTGTGGAATTTATAAAGTACTGAAACTGATCAGAATGTTTTTAAATGGTCAATACTTTTCTTGAGCGCTACTTCTGGTTGTTGCACCATATCTTGTTCAACAAAGAAATGTTCTACGCCTGATTTTTTTGCCGTACGGATAATGGATTTTAAATCGAGAACACCTGCATCGGCTGTGCTCATGTGAGGAAACAACTCAATCCATTGGTTGGAGTCGCCCCCATCCCCAGAGAACTTCACTTTCTGTTTCATGTTCTTCACATGCATCATTTTGTAACGCCCCGGATATTTTTCAAGCCAGGCAATCGGATCTACGCCTCCTGCTATGGTCCAGAAAAGATCCATTTCCAGGTACACAAACTTCGGATCTGTTTTTTCAATCATCATCTGCACCGGTATGGTTCCTTCCAGTTCTTGCAATCCATACCCATGGTTGTGATACCCAAAGCGCAAGCCTTCCCTCACAGCCTGCTCACCTATTTTATTAAATAGATCAACCGACTTTTTATAATCATCCAACGTCTTCCTGTTTTCGGCTGGTAACGAGGGAAGCACCACGTATTTAAATCCGATTGTATGAGCCGCATCGGCCAGTTGACTCATGCGGGTGTTCAATGTTTCAAGATCCGTGTGAACAGCAGGAACGCTGATCTTATTTTCATCCATTATTTTTCTTACCTCAGAAGCTGTGTGACCAAAGTAACCGCTTCCGCTGAACCCCAGAAAAGGAGTAACTGCGGCCCAACTATCAATTGCTTTCTGGGCGCTGAACAGAAAAGGGCCATACATTTCAATCTCGCGATAGCCCATCTGCGATAACATGTTGATACCTCCGCGAAAGTCCTTTTCCAAAGTTTTCGGAAGTGAGAAAAGTTGAATGCCAATTTTATCCAGCATCGCTGGATTAGCAAATAATGTGTTGCTTTCCAACAGCCCAAGCGTGGTGAGTGCTGCTGATGCCTGAATAAAATTTCTGCGATTCATACAATACGATTTACAGATGTAAATTAATGAAAGACCCTTAATTAGACACTAGTTTTTCCATCTGGTTTCGCGCCAGTCTTTTCGTTCTTCTTTTGAAAGAAAGGTCCACGCTACAATTCGGCTTGATTTATTACCGGTGCCCATCGGTATTGTTTTGATCTGATTAGCTTCCGTATGTTCTAACAGGGTTTGTATTCTTTTGAGGTTAGATTGTTTTGATACCAATGTTGAAAACCAGAAACAATCTTTAGAGAACTTTTCGCTTTCTCTAATCATGTTCTGAATGAATTTGTATTCGCCACCCTCATAGATCAGTTCGCTGCTGATTCCTGCAAAATTGAGTTCAGGTTTTTTTACTTTTTTACCCGATAGGTTCATGATTTTTCTCCGCGTTCCTTCTTGCGCATCTTCAACTGAAGAATGAAAGGGGGGGTTACAAACCGTACATTCAATTTTATCTGCATTGGTTAAGATGCCTGTAAAAATGTCTTTCTTGTTTTTTTGTAACCGACATTCAATCTTTCCTTTTAGCGGTGCATTGGCATTGACAATCTGTTGCGAGGAAGAAATTGACTTTGGATTGATATCCGATCCAATAAAATTCCAACCGTATTCGGTAACGCCTATAATGGGGTAAATGCAACTCGCGCCTACACCAACATCCAGGCCCGTGATTTTATCACCCGTAGGGATTTTTCCAAAATTGTTTTCGGCCAGCAGATCAGCCATGTAGTGAATGTAATCAGCCCGGCCGGGGATGGGCGGGCATAAGTTTTCGTCTGGGAATTTCCAGTACGTTATTCCATAATAATGATGCAGGAGGGCGGTGTTTAAAAGTTTAACCGCACCCGGATTTGAAAAATCGACTGATTCTGTTCCGTATGTATTAAGGGTTATATAATTTCTTAATTCAGGTGTAATGTGAATCAACCCGGGTAAGTCATACCGTTCCCGGTTTTTGTTTCGGGGATGGAGCCTTACTTTTTCATTTCGATTTTTTTCTGAAGGCATGGTTTAGTGTGGGCTCATGGAGAGATTAACATTTCCGCCACAAAGATACCTTTTCGAAGAGTCTTTACGAGAAACACAATTTTATGATTTGCAAGATAATTGTTTACCAAATCCAAAATCTGATTGTACCTGTTTTAATAATTTCTAATTTAACTATTTCTACTCACTTCTGTTTCGTGGGACACGAACCGGGGCTTATATGATTTTTAAAGCTTGTTGATCAGCGACCAGCAAGAACGTAGGCTGGCTGTGACTTTCTACTTCACCTCTACAGATGTCTCCCAGCCGTCATAGTCACCGTCTAGTTCGTTTGCTAATTCCCATAAGTAAAGTGCATAGCCGTCTACGTCTTCCTGTCCCACCTTGTCCACTCGTGAAATTCTCAGTTTGTATTTAAAATCTTTATTGTGGTCAATTTTGTCGATGTCTTCGATTTTAAATCCTTTCTCTTTTACTTTCTCAATGTACTTCTCTCGTCCTTCAGTTGTCTTGAAATAAATCCAGTGATTTACTTCTCTCGGTTGGATTAATTTGTCTCCGTTCTTCTCTAAATTTTCAACAACTCTTCGATTAAGAATCCTTTGTAACTGTCTCGGGTTGGGGTAAATGAAATTTAGATAATAACTCCAATCTTTGTTGTACTTCATTTCAAAGTCATATTCATAGTTCGAGAATTGAACTAACGATTCCGAAATCGTCTTTTCAATCAACAAAGTGTCGCTTGTGTAAAAATAAAAGTCACGGGTTCCATTTGATGTTAGTCGTCCAACATAGATAATGTCGTGCTTGTCCTTAAGTGATTTAACTAAGGTGTCCTCAATGTGAATTAATGTTTCGTATTCTCTGTTGGATGAAAGTCCGTCTTCTCTCGGGTCACTCATTTTCAATGACACGTAAAAGAAATTCGGCATTTTGTCAACTGGAGCAATTTGATTTAGTCCGATGTCCAAATAAAATGAAGCTAGATTGTCGTCAACGTTACTAAAATAAAAGTCCCAATCTTCTTTGTAATTCATAGGTCAAATCTGTCCGAAAGCCATTGCCACCAACACCCGAATATACGTATTGCGTATAATTTCTTTATATCATCCTTTATCAACAGTTAGCACGGTTTGTAGCAACACATTTGCTCCATTCGTCATATCCGCTGTTTTTGTAAACTCTTTTGGCGAGTGACTGATACCGCCCACGCTTGGCACAAAGATCATTGCTACCGGAGCAAGCATGGCCATCTGTTGTGAATCGTGTCCGGCACCACTCTGCATAAACTTAGTGGTAAGCCCTAGCGCTTTTGCACTGGCTTCAATTTGTTGCTGTAAATGTTTATTGGTAAGCGCAGGCTTTACTTCACTGACCTCCCGCATAAAACTAATTTTTGTTTTTGAGTCGGTGGCAATAGTAGCCGCGCGTTTTTGTATTTCAGTATAAAGCTGTTCTATTTTTTCAGAAGACAAATCGCGTATTTCTAATCCCAAGGTTACATGACCGGGCACCACATTGTAGGCTCCGGGCAAGGCCGTAATTTTTCCAATGGTGCCTACTTGATTTCCGGGCATGCTATTAATCACTTCATTTACAGCAATGATTAATTTTGATGAAGCCAGCAACGCATCCTGGCGAAGTTTCATTGGCGTAGTGCCCGCATGATTGGCAACGCCTTCTACGGTTATCTCTGTATCTACAATCCCAACAATCCCTTCTACCACACCAATGTTTAAATTTTCTGCTTCCAGAATTCCACCTTGTTCAATGTGCAATTCGAGGAAGGCATGGAAGTCTCCTTTTTTACGGATGCAGCTTTGAATGTTATCCGGATCACCACCAATGGTTTTAATACCCTCGGCCATCACTAACCCACTCTGACTAATTTGTTTTAATCCTTCAGCGGTAAGCTGACCAGCAATGGCCCTGCTACCAATAAGTCCGCCTTCTTCATTTGCGAAAATGATTACTTCCAGTGGATGATTCGTTACGATTTTATTTTCATTCAGTACTTCAATTACTTCTAATGCACTGAGGGAACCCAGCGTGCCATCGTAGTTGCCACCATCCGGCACCATGTCGATATGTGAGCCAAAGGCAACGGGTTTTAAGTTCTGATTTTTTCCTTTTCGTTTCCCGATGATGTTACCACCGGCATCGATGGTAGGTTCGAGCCCGGCTTTTTTCATTAACTCCATAAACCAGGCCCGGCCTTCCACATCACCTTTCGTATACGCAACGCGATAACCATGGCCATTTTCATCCCTGCCAAATTGCGCCAACTCCAGAATACGACTTTCAATACGTTGGCCGTTTACTTTATAAGAATCATTCTTGAATGCACTTTCTCCGCTCAACTGTGTAGCACCAAGAAAGCTTAAACCCGCTGCTGTTAAAGATGATTGTTTAATAAAGGTTCTTCGTTTCATAGTGTAAGGTTACTAAGAATCAAATCTTCACAACCGCTTTGCCATGAATTTTTCTATCCAACAAATCTTGCAGCGCTTGTGGGGATTCTTCCAATGAATAGATGCGATGAATGTGTTGTTTGATTTTCTCTTCCTGCATCCACGTAAGTAGCTGCGTAAAATTTTGCATGCTTTGCTTAGGCTCACGCTCGGCAAAGCTACCCCAAAACACACCTACAATGGAAGCACCCTTCAACAACGGAAGGTTTGCGGCAAAAGAAGGAATGGTGCCCGAAGCAAAACCCACTACCAAATATCTTCCGCGCCACGCAATGGAACGAAGAGCAGGTTCTGATAATGCGCCACCAATGGGATCATAAATTACATCCACTCCTTTATCGTGTGTGATTTCTTTGATGTGTGCGCGAAGATCTTCGGTTGCATAATTAATAACATGATCAGCTCCTTTTTCTTTGCACACCTCTAACTTATCGTGCGTGGAGGCTGCAGCAATCACAGTCGCTCCCATTAATTTTCCTAACTCAATGGCTGCTAAACCTACTCCGCCTGCAGCACCCAACACCAATAAGGTTTCACCTTGTTTTAAATCGGCCCGGTCTTTCAGGGCATGATACGAAGTACCATAGGTATATAACGTACAAGCTGCGGGAATGAAATCCATTTCGCCCGGCACTTTAAAAACACGATTGGATTTAACAACTACCTGTTCAGCAAAACCGCCCCAGCCGCACAAGGCAACTACATGATCACCCACCATTAGATGCGTAACGTTTTCGCCTGCAGATAAAATTATTCCTGAGACTTCACCCCCTGGAGAGAACGGTAAGGTTGGTTTGAATTGATATTTGTTTTGAATGATAAGAACATCGGGAAAGTTAACCCCACACGCTTTTACGGCTATTAACACTTCATTGGCTGAAGGAGTGGGAATTGGCGTTTCTGCCAATGTTAATGTTTCGGGCAATCCATATTGGGTACATAAAATTGCGCGCATGTTTGCCGGGGAAGAACTTACTTACTGAAGATTTTACTCAGCAATCCTTTCTTTTTAGGTTGGTCTACCAATTTATCCATGGCGGTGCGCAAGTGAACAAGAAAGGCATCATCTTTTACGATATAATCGAGCACCTTCATTTTGGCAACTTGCTTACGCAGAATCTCTTCATTAATAGAAGTAATATAAATAACCGGAACGCGCGAAATTTTCTTTCTGATCTCCTTCAAATATTCCAGGCCGGTATTATCAGGATCGTTCAGGAATAAGTGATCCAAAATAACCAAATAGGGTTTTTCGCCATCCAGTGCTTTGATAGCATCTTTTCCGGAAGGAAACACCTGAGTTTCGAATTCAGCCATTTGTTTAAAATGACTTTTCATGAAATTCAAATAGACGGGATCATCGTCAATAATAAAGACCAACTTTTTCATGTAGTAAATATTGCGATTTTATACCTAATCCCTAACGAAAGACTTTTCAAAAAGCCAACGATGTACCTTTTAATTTGAATTGAAGAATTATCAGGAAGTTAATTCCCGTCCATTGTTTGTTTCCAATTGCTTGCGTCACCATCAATCCAGCAGACTTTTCTAAAAGCAGCTTGCATCATGAAGACGTAAAAAAACTTAGTCCTCACCCTGAGTGCAAACGGTAGCATTAAAATAAGTCAAACTTTTATCACCAGCGCAAACGGTGACGAAAAATAAAAAATCGGAACTGATAATTTATATAGCTAAATAGTGATACCTAAAACTTTAAACCACACCCTATGAATACTTCACTTACTCGCAGAAACTGGATTAAGAAAAGCGTGCTCACTACCGGTGGTATGTTAACAGGCTTAGCCGCTGCTAACAATCTTTTTGCTAAACCTGCTTTTGGTATGACTCCGTATCTTGGAACATACGAACTGATTGAAGATTTTAAAATTGCTGCCGATCAGCCGGAGATAAAGGCACGATTGCTTGCGAATGAAAACCCATGGGGGCCATCCAAGAAGGCAATTGCTGCTATTGGTGAAAGTGCCAGCAAAGGAAATAGGTATGTGTATAGCAGTGCTAAAGAAATTATAGAAAAGTTGGCCGCTAAGGAAGGGGTAACTTTTAATAATGTTTTGATCTCAGCAGGCTCAACCGATCTGTTAGAGAAAACAGCTTTTGCAACGTGCATGAAAGGTGGTAATGTAGTCTCTGCCGATCCTTCTTATATGTCGTTAGTTAAAACCGCAACAGCCATTGGTGCCACGTGGAAAAACATTCCGCTTAAGAAAGATTACTCGCATGATCTTGATGCTATGTATTCTGCTATCGACAGCGAAACGAAATTGATTTACATCTGCAATCCAAATAACCCCACAGGCACCCTTACTTCCATTGATGAAATAAAATCTTTCTGCAAAAAGGTAGATTCTAAGGTTCCCATTTTTATTGATGAAGCATACCTTGAATTGCTAGACAATGCTGAATCGCAAACTGCGGTTGGCTTGATCAATGAGGGTTATGATGTGATTGTGTGTCGCACATTCTCAAAGATACACGGCATGGCTGGTTTACGGGTGGGCTACATGGTTGCCAAAGAAGAACGTGTAAAAATGATTCAATCTTTGGTGCGTACTGAAATGGCATTATGTGTTACCTCTGTGCAAGGTGCATTGGCTAGCTTAGGCGATGTAGCCTTCCAGGATTTTACGCGAAAGACAAATAAAGAAAACCGTGAATATACGTTTGAACAGTTGAAGAAGCTTGGCTTTAGTCCCATCCCATCTGTTACCAACTTTATTTTGTTTCCAATAGACATGCCTACTAAAGAATTACTCTCTAAAATGGTAGATCGAGGAGTGGGTATTCGTGGGTTTGAGATTGGAGGCAATCCTTATGGGCGGGTTAGTATTGGCAAAATAGATGAAATGAAATTGTTTATTAAAAGTTTGAGTGCCATTGTGAGTTAATGAATTCCATTAGCACAACCATATCATTATTACTGCTCATCTTGGTGGGCTACGTTTTTCGTGGCAAGATTAAAAACAAAGAACAACGGGATGGCATCCGGGCAATTATTTTAGGGCTTGCACTGCCAGCCACTATTTTTATTGCTTTACTCAAAATCAATTTTTCGGTAGAATTGATTTTGGTGCCCGTACTTGCGCTCGGGTTCAACGTGGTGGTGTATTTGTTGGTAAGTAAGTTGCCAATGAATTCGTTTTTCAATATCCCCGACAATCAGTACCGGGCATTAATTCTATTGATTCCTTCGCTTGCACCGGGGTTGTCCTGTTTTCCATTTATTTTAGAATTCAGTGGCGAGAATATGGTAGCCACGGCTGCACTGGCCGATCTTGGAAATAAAATATTTGTCCTCATTATCGCTTACATTATTGCAATGCGTTGGTTAATGCAAGTCAATCAGGAGGAGCCAAAACAAAAGCGGGTTCAGTTAAAAAACCTCTTAATATCATTGGTCAATGAACCTGTTAACATGGTGATTATGGTTGCTATTGTTATGCTTTGTGTCGGACTAGGTTATGAATCGCTGCCGTTATTTGTTAAGCTTAGTGTGGACAAAGTCAGCTTAATGATGACTCCACTGGTACTTCTTTTTATTGGCATCTCGATTCAACTTACCTGGCATCAGGTAAAAACAATTTTTTCGTTTCTGTTTCTTCGTTCAGGAATCGCGTTTCTGGTTTCGGCTGTGCTGCTTCTTATCTTACCCATCAATGATGTAGCCACTGCATTATTGGTAGTAGTATTTCCGCAAAGTGCGGTTAGCTTTTGGCCGTATGCTCATATGACATCAGTTAACGCGCTAAGCTCAGAGAAATCAGGGCAAAAGATTTTTGACCTTGGCTTTGCCATGAATGTGCTGGCGTGTTCCATGCCGTTTTCGGTGGTGTTAATTCTCGCGGTGTATTCATCAGGCGATTTTTTTGCGGGAACGGCTCATTTGTTTTCTTTCGCAGCAGCATTTATTTTAATTGCAGTAATTCCACTAATCATTCCGGTTTTCAAGGTGCAGTATTACGCGCGCGACTAGTTCAGACTTTCAAAATATTGATCTTGTATTTGAAGCGTGGTCTTTGTGCTCCACGAAGGCTCAAAGACACGAAGTCTCACAAAGAATTTATTGGATGAGCAAATACGAACTTCGCGTTCCTTTTCGTCTTAGTGCCTTTGTGGTTCAAAATTCAAAAAATCCAAAGAAGAATTAACAAAATAAGCAACGCCAACGCAGTCCATTTCAGCGTGTTGGAATATTCGGCAAACTCATATCCACAAATAGGGCAGGCTTTGCTCTTTGCATCAACCTCCATAGCGCAGGATGGACACTCTTTCTTTTTCAACGGGTTAGTTATTTAACCACTTGATAAATTTACCCCACAACGTTTTGGGTGGAGCAGCAACAGTTTTTGTTTCCTTTTCTACAGGCTCATCATATACCCGAACTACTTTTGCAGGTGGCTCCACTTTCACCTTGCTTAGATAATGCATTCTTTTCCTTTCCTTTTCGCGTTCCAAGGCTTCCTTTCTTTTTTCTTCCGCTTCACGAGCTTCTCGTTCTCGCTGCATGGCAATTGGATTTTTCCACTCCTTTTGATTGTGTTGTCTGTCGGCTCGGGATGGAGCATTGCGTTTGCTGGCTGGTCGTGATTTAATTTTCTCTTCTTGAACTTCTACTTCAGGTGTTTCAGATTGAGTAGAGACATCTTTCTTCTTGGGTTCAGGCAATTCAATTTTCCCCAACACCTTTAAGCCAGTGAGTTCTACTTTAGGGGCTTTTATTAATTCAACTTCTTGCGGCTCTTCGGGCTTGATGCGCTCGATTACCATTTCAGTTTTTTCTTTAATCTCTTCTGGTTCTGAAACCACTACCGGAGTTACTTCTACAACAACTTCTTCTGTTTTTGATTGTGTTACAATTTCTTGCAGGCGCTCGGGCGCGAAATACGTTACAATAGCTGCTACATGTTCATCCTGCAAGCGGGCGTTAGATCCTTCTTCTAAATGAATGTGTTTTGTTGCAAGAAAATCTACCAGTTGAGAAGGCCTACGTGAAAGTTTTCTGGCCAATTGTCCGAGTCGCATATCTAAAACTTAAAATTGAGTTGCAAATATACTGGGTTCTGAATATTCAGGAAACAGCAGGATTAAGCGATCACTCAGGCTTTTGGCGCCACTTTTTCTTTTCGCTGTGTTGCTTTTTATTCTTTAAGCGAGTTTGCTTAGCTGCCTTTCCGGGCTTGGTGGCCCTTCGCACCTTCTTAACGGTAAAAGCCTTGATGAGAAGCTGCTCTAACTTTAATATAACAGCCTCCTTATTTCCAAGTTGCGAGCGCTCATCTTGCGAGGTAAGAACCAGAATATTCTCTTTCGTTAACCGGGTGTGAAGTTTAAGGAGGATAACTTCTTTTTGCTCTTCAGCAATTGCCGATTGAGGAATATCCCATTTCAGCGTGACTTTTGTGTTGACCTTATTTACATTTTGTCCGCCCGGTCCGCTGCTGCGCGAAGTAGTAAACTTCAATTCTGGTAAAACTTCTTCTATTCTGGGACGTGCTAAAGACATACTGCTTAAAGATGATCAAAGATATTACAGTTATTCAAAACAATGCTAGTATCAGGTTGAGCCTGTCGATAACTCGGTCTTGCCTGTTGTTTTGAGAGTTCTTATAAAATAGTCGTTGCGAATGCCCGAAAAATAGGTGACATTGAGTAACGTAAATCAGGCAGAACATGAAGAAGTATTACTTCCTGCTGTTATTGGTGGTGCACACAATATTTGTAAGTGCAAACTCAATTTTAATTCCGATGGATGATGCCCAGCGAAATCATCTGAAAGCATACGGACTTGCCTATTATGCGCTCAAGCAAAATGTGGAAGTTGATTGGCTTATGAATTACCGGGGTGGAAGTTTTCTGATTTCCTACACACCTGCAGTGCAAAGTGAGTGTACCATCCGGGGCATTAGCTTCGAATTAATCTCAAGTGCAAAAACAAATGCCATCCTTACGGAGATTTCAAAACCCGAAGTGAACATGAATGTAATGCGTTTGGAAACAGCGCCCAAGATTGCAGTCTATTCACCAAAAAATGAATTGATAACAGACGATACCGATGCGGTGATACTTGTACTCGATTATGCTGAAATTCCATACACCATTTTATATGATGAGGAAATAGTAAAAGATGAATTGATAAAGTATGATTGGCTGCATCTTCATCATGAGGATTTTACCGGGCAGCACGGTCGTTTTTTGCGCAGAGAATCGGCTATCATTCAAGCAAAAATTCAGGAAGCAACCGCTTCACAACTTGGCTTTGGTTCAGTAACAGAAATGAAACTTGCTGTAGCTAAAAAAATAAAAGGATTTTGTGCCGGTGGCGGTTATTTGTTTGCCATGTGTTCAGGTGCAGAAACATTTGACATTGCACTGGCTGCAGAAGATTCAGGCATCTCCTTTCAGGATTTTACGATGGATGATGATATGAGTGGGTTTGATTTCACAAAAAGTTTAGCCTTTGAAAACTTTACACTTGAACCTCCAACTAGTAGAAGATTCTCAGATATCAATACTGGTCGACCTGATTTTTTTCAATCAGGTACCGACTATTTTCAGTTGTTTAATTTTTCAGCGAAGTGGGATCTTATTCCATCGTTGCTCACACAAAATCACGAATACGCTATTAAGGAATTCAGTGGCCAAACAACCTCTTTCAACGCCAGTCTTGTGAAACCCGAAGTGCTGGTGCTTGCCGAAAATAAAAATGCCGGTAATGTGCGTTACCTCTATGGAGAACTGGGACGAGGACATTGGACCTACTATAGTGGGCATGATCCCGAAGGGTTGCCGGGTTGGCGCAGAGGAACCACTGATCTTTCCTTGCACCCGCACTCAGCAGGGTATCGGTTGATCTTAAACAATGTTCTTTTCCCTTCTGCAAAAAAGAAGAAACAAAAAACATAATTTGCCAATCTGCAAAAGTTAACTTTAGAGTATGAAAACTTTTAGGTGGATTGTCTTTGCTTTTTTTGCGATGGGTGTTGGGTTATATCCTATCATCTATTTGTTTATTCAAGGGCGTTTTGGCTTACTAACATCAAAATCCAACGAGCTACTGGAAAGTAGTTTGTGGTATCCTGCATTTTATACGCATATCTTTTTTGGAGGTGTAGCCTTATTAACGGGCTGGTCACAATTCAGTACGCGCTTCCGAAATAAGAATTTATCATTCCATCGAGTACTCGGAAAAATTTATGTGATTGTTTGTTTAGTGAGTGGATTGGCTGCGCTTTACTTATCGTTTTTCGCAACGGGAGGGTGGATAGCAAGTTTGGGCTTTGGTGGCTTAGCCGTGTCATGGCTATTCACTACATCAAAAGCATTTCTTTCCATAAGAAACGGAGACATTAATAATCATCAAGCATGGATGATTCGTAGTTATGCACTCACGTTTGCTGCGGTTACATTACGCATCTGGCTTCCGCTTGCACAAATAGCACACATTGACTTTGTTTCGGCTTACAGAGTAATTGCGTGGTTGTGTTGGGTACCCAATCTTTTGGTAGCGCAATGGATTATTAGCAGATTGCCGTTTTCGACTTCACTAAAAACGGAATCCGTGTCTTAACTGACTGAACTATTTGCTTCGCATAGCAGTATATGTCCAAACAGCGCCCGCTGCATCCACAAGACCAAACATAATTAGCGGAGTTGGCGCCCAGCCCATCAATACAAAAACAATAAACCAGAGTAGAATTAACATTCTTGTATAAATCGTTAGCGTGAAAAATAAGGCCTGATTAGCAGGTGCCATAAAGATGTAGTAGAGACCAATGTTGAATACAATGATGCCTACTACACGAATCCAGACTTCACCTGTTTCAGGTAACATAAACGTGGAGAGCAAAGTATTTGGAACCACAGTGAGTGTAATACCCAAAACAAGTAGATAAAAACCAAAATAATAAATGGATTTGCCAGCGGAAGTCATTTTAATTGGGTTAGGTAATGAATGTCCTTTCTAAGATAACAAACTTTTTCCTTAAGCATTCAACATCCATTCAAACACCTGATAGTGCTCGCCATTCATTCCTAACTTTTCATACACCCGTTGGGCAGGATGATTTGTTTTATCAACGTACAATCGAATGCCACGATAGCCCGATTCCGGTGTAACTAAGCTTTGAATGTGCTCATACATTTTTTTGTATACACCTTGCCCGCGATAGGTAGGGATAATATAAACCGATTGAATCCAGATTACGGTACCACAGCGCCAATCACTCCACTCGTAAGTGGTCATTAAACTTCCTACTACTGTATCACCATCTACAGCTACATAGTATGCACCTTTAGTAGTATCAGTAAACACAGCATGAACACCTTTTGTAACTGTGTGAAAATCTAAGTGTATACTTTCAGTTTCTTGCGCCATCTTTTGCTGAAACTCAATAATTGAAATAGCGTCATCAGGTACTGCAGAACGAACTAGAATCATATTTTTGATTGGATATTTGATTAACAATTAAAGAGATCGTTGTGAATTATTTAAGAATTCACCAAAGTATTTAATGACATTGACAGAATTATGACGAATCATTGAATCAACTTTTATTTCTCATCAACAAATTCTCCTCTCAAATATAGTTTTGTTAGTTTTAAACATGAAATAATCCTTCATCTAACGAGATGAATCTGATAAGTTCCATCTGCCACTAACCCAACCCTACCAGATGAAAAAATTTACCTTCATTATTATGATTATCGTATTTGCATACAGCGATAGTCTTGCTCAAGTATTCAGAGAGAGAAACAGAACATCTTATATTGGTTTACGGGGTGGCTACTCTATTGCAGGTTGGTCGGGGTTGGTGTATAATATTCCAGAAATAAACTATAAAAACATTTCAGGTTTTCATGGTGGACTTTTCGTAAGTGTGAAGATTGCAGACAACTTTACAGTTGAGCCCGCTGTTTATTATTCGCAACGCGGTTGGTCAATAGATGGTAAGATTGATGATGGAACAAATTTGTTGGAGGGATCGATGGTAAATAAGATCAGCTATATTGATGCTCCGATAATGTTCAGGATTTATTTGAAAGGGCTGAACTTTGGTGTTGGGCCGCAAGTTGCCCTACCCATTAGGAGCGAACTTGATTTTACGGGAAAAATAAATGGGCAGGCAGGAAGCTCTCATTACGAAAATACGGTTGACCTTCAGGATTTTGAAGTTGCATTAGCGCTCGCCATTGGTTATGAGTTCAACTTCGGACTAAGTTTTCATGCAACGTACGATTTGGGCTTAACAAATACAGCCAAGCTGTATCCATACCCAACTGAATTTCCCTACTGGACAGAATCGAAGAGCAGAACCGTTAAATTTTCGATTGGTTTTATGATCTATTGAGATGACTGCTAAAGAGCTTGTTTAATATCATTAATTAAATCTTCCGTTTCTTCAATTCCCACTGATAACCGAACCAACTTATCCGAGATGCCGACAGCTTTGCGTTCAGCCGCTGTTAATTTAGCATGCGATGTAAGTACAGGGGAGGTAATGGTTGACTCCACACCCCCTAAACTGATGGCTCGTTTGATGTACTTCAGTTTTTTTATGAACGTATGCGGATTGCCTTTTACTTCGAATGAAAGCATGCCTCCAAACCCACCCGGCATTTGTTTTTTTGCAATAGCATAACCAGGATGATTTTTTAATCCCGGATAATAGACTTTCCCAACACGCGATTCATTCTCTAAGAATTTAGCAATGGCCAGTGCATTGGAGTTTTGTTGCCGAACCCGTAGCACAATTGTTTTTAAACTACGCTCTACCAAATAGCAGGTCTGGGCATCTAAGCTGGCACCAAAATGCAAAGCACTTTGTTTAATTTGCTCCGTTAACTTCTTTGATGAAACCATAGCACCACAACAGATGTCGCTATGCCCCCCAATATATTTTGTTCCGCTGTGCGTAACGATATCAATACCCAGATCAATTGGATTTTGATTAACCGGACTGGCAAATGTATTGTCGATAATGGTAATGACTCCATGTTTCCGTGCCATCTTCGCTACACCAGTAAGGTCCGTTATTTTTAATAAGGGGTTAGAGGGTGTTTCCACATAAATCACTTTTGTGTTTTTTCGAATTCCCTTTTCAAAGGATTTCAGGTCCGATACATCGGCCATCGAATACTCCATGCCATAACGCTCTAGCTCGTGCAACGCGGCATGATGGGTACCTCCGTATAAATCGTTTTGAAATAAAATGTGATCGCCCGTTTTCATCATGGCAAAAATGGATGTCATGATGGCAGCCATTCCCGAACCAAAGATCAATCCATCTTCTCCGTTCTCAAGTGCGACCAGTTTTTCAACAACTGCTTTTTGATTAGGGGTATTGTAATAGCGCGGGTAGCGAACTTCCGTTTCGTAATCATAGGCAGCCGATGGATAGATAGGAGTAACTACTCCGCCATAAAGCGGATCTCCATACGAGCCGACATGAACACTTTGAGTAAGTTTTGAAGTTTTGGATTTCATTTCGAGTTATTAAGCGAGAACAATATTGGGTTGAAGGTTACTTCAGTCTTGGTAAGATTAAATCTACGATTTTAAGTTTGTTGAATTTTCCATTGCATGATGGGCGGCACGGGCTGCAAAAGCCATGTACGACAATGATGGATTTTGTGTACCTGTGGATGTCATACACGCGCCATCCGTTACATACACATTTTTGCAAGCATGCAACTGATGATTCTTGTTTAATAGAGATGTCTTGGAATCATGCCCCATGCGCACACCCCCCATTTCATGAATGTCGAGCCCGGGAGCGCGGTGATCATCACGTGTGCGAATATTTTTGAAGCCAGCTTTTTCAAACATCTCCGTCATCTGCTCGTGATAATCTTTGATCATCATTTCATCATTTTCATCATACTCAACACTTACTTTCAGCAGAGGCATGCCCCATTGATCTTTCTCTTCTTTACTCAAGGTTACATAGTTGGTTTCTTTAGGAATGGTTTCGCCCATCATATGCGAGCCAATTCTCCAATTTGTAAGGTTAGAGGGATTCAAAAGATTTTCCTTCAGGGGCATTCCAATTCCATCCTGATTGGCATAGCTGTATCGTCCGGCACTAAAGCCTGCCGCATAACCTCGCAAGAAATTAGTTTCTTGCTTTCGCAGATTCCGGAATCGTGGAAAATAACCACTCGTTGGTCGTCCACCTTCCGTAGTATACTCAAGATGACCATCATACTCAGCCGATACACCTGCACGATAGTTATGAAACGCAACATATTTACCTAACAATCCATTGTCGTTTCCTAATCCGTTAGGGAAACGATTGGACGTAGAGTTTAATAAAACCAGATTAGTATTAAGCGCAGCGGCATTCAGAAAAATTACTTCAGAAAAATATTCTTCCATCTCTTTTGTGTTTGCGTCAATGATGCGAACACCTACTGCTTTCTGTTTTACCTCATCATATATAATAGAGTGAACAATTGCATGGGTGCGAAGTGTCATGTTGCCTGTTTTTTCCGCCCATGGTAAGGTAGAGGAGTTTGCACTGAAGTAGCCGCCAAAAGGACAACCGCGTTGACAAAGATTTCGGCTTTGGCATTTCATTCTTCCTTGCTGCTGGTAGTATTCAAGGTTGCCTGTAATGTGGGCGCAACGGGCAAGAATCATATGCCGATCATTACCATAATTTTTTTTCAATTGCTCCTGGAAATACTTCTCAACAATGTTCAACTCAAAACCCGGAAGAAATTCACCGTCTGGTAAATTCGGTAAGCCATCTTTATTTCCGGAGACACCAGCAAATTTTTCAACGTGGCTATACCATGGGGCAATGTCTTTGTAACGGATGGGCCAATCAACCGCAAAGTCATCGCGCGCGGGGCCTTCGAAATCAAAATCAGACCAACGTTGCACCTGACGCGCCCATAGCAACGACTTGCCACCCACCTGATACCCCCGGATCCAGTCGAACGGTTTTTCCTGAACGTAAGGATGCTCTTTATCTTTTACAAAGAAATGTTCTGCGTCTTCGCGAAAAGCATAACACTTACTGACGATCGGATTTTCTTTTTCTACTTCTGTAGATATGTTTCCCCGATGTTTAAACTCGTAGGGTAACATGTTTGTAGTAGGGTAATCGGTAAGGTGTTTTACGTCACGACCGCGTTCCAGTACCAATGTTTTTACACCATGTTCACAAAGTTCTTTAGCAGCCCAACTGCCACTCATTCCCGAACCAATTACAATTGCCTGGAAAGTTCTTTCCTTCTCTGCATCTATGTTAAGATTAGCCATGAATTATTTCTTTTTTGATGTCACTAACTAAAACAGCGCCTTTATAGTCACCAGGAATTATTTTATAAGGTTTGATTTCTGTCATGATGTATTCTGACATCATAAATCCCTGGGTGGTGAATCGCTTCGTTATTTTCAGAAACTCAAGTAGTGCTTTTTGATTCTCGCGTTCCATTTTTGTTTCGTCATCTTCGGTAGGAGAAATAGTATCTTCCGATTCAATTTTTATTGCCAACCCGGCCCCAACAACGTTAGCTTTTTCTTCTGGAGTTAAACGAGAAAAAGATTTACCGCCAACTTTTTTACTATACTCATTAAAGGAGGTTAGTCCGTGCATAAAAACTTTTTGATCTTCCGGCTCCATGCAGTCGTTTACCATTACCAAAATGAAATCCTGCACGTTGATTTCGGCTGCGCCTTTAATCGTTCCGGCCGGAATAATGGTGTCGGATATGGATGCAAGTAGTTGTTGAAGACTTGGTGTCACCTGCAGGTTTTTATAGGCGATCAGAATATCTTCCTTTAGAAAATTACAAGAGGGCACAAGTACAGCACCTCCGGTAATGAGCGCAAGCGCTTTAAGAGCTTCTCGTCTTTCCATGATTAGTTAATTGAGATGTAATAGTAAGGCCTTTGAATAAAAAATCATAACCATACGTTGAATAAACGGCACCTAAGGATAGATTCTGTTGATTTAATACCTCACTGATTTCAGTGTTATATCGGACTTGGCAAATGCGCGGTCGAATTCTTTCTTTACAGCTGTAGCCTCACTCTTCTTGCCTTGGGCATTAAGACTTTGATAAAGTCCGAAGAGTGACCATCCATTTTTTCGATATTGTATTAAATCTTCACGAAAACGTTGTTCCGCCAGCGCTGGTTTTTTAGCTTCCAGAAATAATCCGCCTAATATTTGCCGGGTGGGATGATACCAATCGGGTGGCTCCTGATACAATAGATTATCTTCAATTTCAACAGCGCTGGTTACCAGCATGATTGCTTTATCATAGTTCTTTTGCTTAGCTTCTATTTCGGCCTCCAGAACGTTTTGCCCTATGCTTAAAACATTCCTGAAACTGTTAAAACCACTAATTGTGTTTTCCATAAACGGATCGGTGACTAATACCTTGAGTTGAGTTAATTCTTGTTTTGCCTCTTTCACCTTGTTAGCGCGGGTGTACGCCATTCCTCTTGAGTAATGCCAAACTGCCTTTATGTATTTTAAAGAATCTTCGGGCTCTTTGAGTTGTAAAATTTCGTTCCATTTCCCAAAGCGAACCATGTTGTACCAAGGCATGGTATACCAATGTTGCAGCGTAACAAAGTCGGGAGTTGTCAGCAACTCAACAGGAATATTTTTCTTTAGAGCCTCTGCCGTTGCTATCGATTTTTCACTCATGCCTGCCATTTGAGCACAGGCTAATAGAAAGTGATAGTTGTGGGGGTAATAAAAAAGTGGATAAACGCCTTGCACGTTGCATTGAGCGATATATTCCTCATCGGTTTTAACTGCTCGTTCATTGGATTCTACCCCATCGATATAACGACCCACCCTGATATAAATATGAGAAGGCATATGCACCAGATGACCAGACCCTGGAACAAGATCCACTAATCGATCGGCACTAGCCAATGCATCGTCAGGCTCAGGTGATGCCTCTAGAATATGAATATTCAAATGATTGGCGCCAGGGTGATTCGAATTAGCCGAAAGAATCTGATTAATAATGTCTATGGGCTTTGATGTCCACGGTTGTGACTTACCATTTTTCCAGAAATCCCATGGATGCAAATCCATTAAAGCTTCGGCATATAACGTGTTTACATCTGGGTGATTTGGAAATTGCTTTGCAACTTCCTCCATGGCATTCGCATAGTTTTCATCCAGGGACTTTCGATCTTTCAATGCCTCGGCTGTGTACCTGGTGGAAAGAGCAGCGATTAATAACTGCTCCATGGGTGATGCCTTCTCCTTTCGAGCTATAGCTTGTTGAAGCGCCTTATAAACCGTTTCGGTATCGGCCGGATCCATTGGTAAATTAATATTAGGCCCTAGTGAAAGAGCTTGGCCCCAGTATGCCATAGCGCAATCGGGATCAAGTCGTGCAGCTTCTTTAAAGGATCGATATGCTTCAAGGTGATTGAATCCATAATAGAGATTAAGTCCTTGGTTAAAGAACAACTGTGCGCGATCGATATTGGTACTTATCTTCATTCCATACTTTCCCAAATTTTCCATTAAAGGAGCCATCTGCCGGGTAGTATCCATAATGGCAAGAATGGTTCTTGCTCCAGGTGTTCCACAGATTGACAAGGGTGGGGTAATATCTGCCCTTATTTGACTTTGAAAGGTGAATAAAGCAGGAGAAAAATGAGTAGCTACTGAAATGAAAAAAATAGAAGCTACCCCAACAACAAGGAGTGTTTTTTTCATAGCTATATATAGTTAAGTATTGTAATGCTAGTTAATTCTATCAGAACACAAACATTAATTCTGTGCTTTAAATTTTAATCATGAAAGCTTAATCGGCAATTCTCTGTATCGTTTTCCGGTTGCTGCAAAAATTGCATTGGCTAATGCTGGGGCAACCGGTGGAACAGGTGGTTCGCCTACTCCGGTTGGTTTTTCATCACTTTCCACTAGATGAACAAAGGTTTTACCGGGCATGTCAGTCATTCGGGATACTAAGTACTTATCAAAGTTGATCTGCTCACTGCGTCCTTCTTTAAAAGTAGCGCCACCCTTTAATGCTCCGCTTATTGAAAAATTAAATCCACCCTCAAATTGTTGCAGCACGGAATTTCGGTTCACCACTTGGCCACAATCAACTGCATAGTGAGCTTCCAGAATACTGAGTTTACCGGAATTATCAACCGCAACATGTACTACGCACGCTACATAGGTTAAGAAACTTTTATGAGCGCAAATTCCCATTCCTTCGCCTTTTGGTAATTCCTTTCCCCAACCCGATTTTTCGGCCACCAACTCAATTACATTTCTTAACCGAGCCGTACTCCATGGGAATTTATCCAGCGGTTCGCCATAATTTTCGAAACCTTTCACTTGATCTCCAAACGGAATTGTTCGATCCGCGCCAAGCAACTCGATTAAATTTTTTACAGGATCTACTTTGCGATGCGTGGCTATTTCGTCAAGCATGCTTCCTATTGCGAAAGCATGTTGAATGTTGCTTACTGAACGCAGCCAACCAATACGCGTTTTAGCGGGAGATTCGATGGCCTCGCACGAAATGTTTGGGATGTCGTAAGGGAAATCAATCATCCCCAATTGTAACTCTCCGTTGCTAGGTGAAGTTTCTGTTGCTGTGGATGTTCCACCAATCGGAGGAAATGCGCTGCGGTGATTCCAGCCGGTTACTTTATTTTGTTTATCGAATGCAACACGAATTTGTTGTACACTGCACGCATGAAAAAAGTCATGTGTTAAATCATCTTCGCGCGTCCAGGTTACTTTTATGGGAGTACCTTCCATCTCTTTGGCAATCAACGCTGCCTCTACTGCAAAATCAGGTTTTGATTTTCTTCCAAACGCACCACCTAATAGTGTAACGTTTACGGTAACATTGGCTGCATCCATTTTTAGATTGGACACAATACTATCACGAACCCATTGGGGATGTTGCACAGGAGCCCATAACTCGCATTTACCATCTTTAAAAACTGCCGTGGCATTGGGTGGCTCCATTGGGGCATGAGATAAGTGTTGTGTTACAAACGTTGATTCAAGCACAGTAGCAGCGCTACTTACAGCTTTATCAATAGAGCCGCTGGCTCTTCGCACATCGCCTTTCTTCTTTACTTTGCTTTTTAAATCTGCGAGGTAGGTTTCTGAATCATACGTTCCGTTAACACCAAAGTCCCATTCTACCTGTAATGCCTTTCGTGCGCTAATGGCTGCCCATGTACTATCGGCAACAATTACAATTCCACCCTGTGGCGCATCCAACCCCGCTGGAAAACCGGAAGCCGCCATTTCAAAAATCTTTTGCACGCCTGCTATTTTCTTTGCTTCTACATCTGAAAAGCTTTTCACTTTTCCCCCTGCTACCGGACATCGAGCAATAACAGCATACTTTAAGCCGGGCTGAATTACATCAATTCCATAAACAGCAGTGCCTTTCACAATATCAGGCACATCATAAAGATTCATGGACTTGCCGATGTATTTCCAATCCGCTTTCTTTTTAAAAACAACATCCTCCTCTTTTGGAACAGGAAGTTTAGAAGCGGCTTCGGTTAATTCTCCAAAGCCAACTTTCTTTCCACTGGAGTGCACGACTTCGTTATTCAAGGCTTTACACTCGCTTATCGCAACGCTCCATTGGTTAGCGGCAGCTTGTTCTAAAATCATTCTCGCAGACGCGCCTGCCTTTCGCATGGGTTCAAAAAACATCCGCACCGAAAATGAGCCATCTGTATTTTGATTGCCATATTTTTTTTCATCACCAACGGCTTGCACAAGTTTTACTTTCTTCCAATCCGCTTCCAGTTCATCGGCAACAATCATTGGCAAGCCAGTACGGATACCTGTGCCCATTTCTTGTCGGTGTGCAACGATTAAAATAGAACCATCCGAATTGATTGTTAAATAAACATTAGGAGAAAATGGAGTATTTGATTTTTCGGGTGTACAGGCCCATTGAAGTCCCAGTACCAGACCTGAGGCCGTTATACCAGTCGCTTTGAGAAAAGTGCGTCTGTCGATTTTTTTGATTACTGATTCTTCAGCGATAGGTTGTGATGGTTTCATAGGAAAGGATTTGCAACCTCAATATAGGTAAAGTTTAAGTATTTTGTGGCTGTTAAAAACAACAAAGCCGATAGGATTTCTATCAGCTTTGCAAGTATTTAAAGATAGGTGATCTGCTATTGAGCCATCTGTACAATTTTTGATAGGGGAATTGCATTCGCGGCCATGGTAATTTCACTTTCCGTGGTGTCATCCATTTTCAATGTCAATAGCGTATTGTTCATGGGAATTTGTAATTCGTAATTTGTTTTACCGGTTTCAGTATTTACCTGTTTATTAAGAATTGATTTGTAGCCCTGAACCTTTATGATCTTCTGATTTTCATCGCGTACCATGCCACCAATAATAGGCATGCTCAGGATAGCGCTAAGCGAATTAATAAGGGGTGAGTTATTAACAATCTCAATAGATCCAGTTTTAGGATCAGTTCCGTAATGTCTATTCACGTACAAACCAATAGCTCCACCGGTTCCAGAAACATTATCATCCTTTTCCACAACTGAAAGCGCACCAATCTTTGCAGGAAGTAGTTTTAGAATTTCTTTACCTATGGCTATATCCAAATCGCGGAGGATTTGTTCCATAGCAAAACGAGAGTCCTGCAAGTTGCCGGAAGAATAAGTGGAACGAGCCGTTGCAATATTCTTGTCGAACTCTTGAGCGGAAGCGCCAATACTTGTTAGAAGGGTTAATACAATTATATATATCTTTTTCATATTAGTTCAATTTTATTGTTCACCTAATTCTTTTTTAATACCATCCAAATCAATAGCCTCAGCCGCTTTCATCATATCGGGCTCCGATGCAAAATTGATTCCTTCGTAAACAACGATAGAAGATTGCCCTAGGGGCACACTTAATTTATACCCGCTGCCTTCGTTATACTCAATAATAGCGCGATAGCCTTTTACTTTTGTTTGTTTCCAGTTTTGCTGGCCATTGGTTTGTTGCGCGTATCCACCGGATGTGAGGTAAGCATTTACACCGGCCATCCAAACAGAATTGTTGGCAATGATCACAGTAAGTTGTTTGTCTTTTTTATCGCTATACTCACGTTGAATAGTAAGCCCCGCCCAACCCCAACCGGCACTGGCTACCTGATCAGACTCGGCTTCTTTATTCAAACCGGAAATTGATTCTGGTAGCGACTTTAAAATTTTGTTTCCTATCTCCAATTCAACGCCCAGCATCGCTTGCTGCACAGCATAACGTGCTTCGCCATAACTACTTTTTTTATAAGCGGCCTCTGCATCAATTAAATTTTGTTTTACATCAGGCGGTGTTGATATTAATCCCCCTCCTGTATTGTTGGCGGGATTGTTTCCCCCAGATCCATTTGCACCTCCAGAACCGTTAGCTCCGCCTTGTCCAGATTGGCCGTCTGCTTTATCTTTCTTCTTGCCTCCAAAAAGTTTATCAATTTCTTCGCCAGCTTTTTGCTCTGTTTTGTTTTCTACTTTTTGTTTAAGCCGGTTCAATACCTGCGCCTCACTTGTAAAAGAGGTAAGGGATAGAACTCCGCCAAGAATTAATATGCCGTGAAATTTCATAGTAGTAGATTTTGATCGGTTAAAAATACAAAATTCAGAATCGTTTATACGCAAACAACAGGCCAAAGGATTTATAAACTATTCAAAATAACGCAGAAATCATTCTATTCTTTAACTTGAAAATTTTCGGGCATAAATTAAATGGTTGATCGTGATTATTGTTGGATTGGGAAAGGCTAAAGAGCCAAGCTTTATTAAAACATATTGTGAAAATGCATGCAAGCAACTGAAAAAATGAAACATAACCTCTGTGTTCTCTGATGAATAATCTTAACCACCAGAGTTTACCGAGAAAATATTCGAGTATGAAGATTTAGAAATACGTACCTTATTCCGTTCTCAAACACTTTACAGGATTTACCCGCGCAGCTTTGATTGCCTGAGAGGCAACCGTTATCCATGCAATGAACATAGCAATCAATCCAGCCACTAAAAAATACCAGATTTCTAAATCGATGTGAAAGGCAAATCGCTTGAGCCAGGCAAATAACAACCAATAGCTAACAGGCAAACCCACTACAATAGAAACCAATACCATGCGTGTGAAATCGCCTGATAGTAATAACACAATATTAGTAGAGGATGAACCCAATGCTTTGCGAATGCCTATTTCTTTTAATCTTCGTTCAGCCGTAAAGGCAGCGAGTCCAAATAATCCTAGGCAGGAAATTAAAATTGCCATGGTAGCAAAGTAAAACGATAGGGAAGCTACGCGTTGCTCGGCCGCATATTGTTGTGCATACTCCTGATCTTGAAATTGGTATTCAAACGTAAAGCCAGGATTAAAATCACGATAAAATTTATCAAGTGCTGCCAAAGTTTCTTTTTCCTTTCCAGCCTCTAACCGAACCATAATATTCCAGGTGTTGCTTGGTCTCAACCGAAAGAACAAAGGATTCACTACATCGTGCAATGATTGAAAATGAAAATCTTTTACAACGCCAATGATTTGCAAGTCATACTCACCCCAAAGTTTAATCGTTTTACCAATTGGGTTTTCTAAATTCATTACCCGTATAGCGGCTTCATTGAAAATGATTTTGGTAGAGTCCGAACCATACTCTTCTGAATACGTGCGGCCTTCCGCCATTTCTACGCCAAGTGTTTCCAGCAATCCATAGTTGGTTCCTACATTCTCAAACAAGATATTATCATCCGGATTTTTGCCATCCCATTCCAGGCCGCTTGTATTGTTATTTCGGCCTAACAAACTATGACCAATGCTGGCAGCACTTACCACACCGGGTATGCTGCGTATTTCTCTTAAAAATGTTTCACGGTTCGCTTCTACTTTTCCTTCAATCGGAAATTGAATGAGACGTTCTTTTGTGTAGCCAAGATTTTGAGTTTGCACATAATCGATTTGCCGATAGATAACCAGCACCGAAACAATCAAGATCACCGAAAGGGTAAATTGAAAAACCACCAATCCTTTTCTGGCCCAAAGTTCACCCCATGATCCGCGTACCTCACCTTTCAGCACAGCAGCAGGTTTAAATCCCGACAGGTATAATGCAGGATAACTTCCGGCAATCAATCCGGTAAATAAGGTAATACCACCCAACCACATCAGCAGTTGTGGGTCTTTCAAGTTGAGAATAATTTTTTTATCGGTGATAATGTTGAATTGAGGGAGCAACATCCAAACTACCAGTAATGACAATCCAACGGACAACATGGTCATTACTAATGACTCACTTACATATTGAAAGATGAGTGACTGTCGTTGCGCACCCACCGATTTTTTAATGCCTACTTCTTTTGCTTTGCGCGAAGCGCGGGCGGTGGATAAATTCATAAAGTTGATGCACGCAATGAGCAGAATAAAAATGGCGATCACTGAAAACAAATTAACATACTCAATGCGCCCACCGGATTGCACACCATTTTCAAATCGTCCGTGGAGGTAGCGCTCTGAAAATTTCTGTACAAACAAGGACACGTTCGAATCATCCTTGTCTTTCCCTTTCACAAATTCTTTTATCTTTTCAGAGAATGCGATGGGATCGGTTCCTTCATGCAAGATGATATATGTGGAAGGGCCATTGTTTCCCCATTCGGTTACCCATTCATTGTCATCTTTAAAAAGTTCGAAGGGCAAAACAAAATCAAACTGGAAGGAAGAGTTGGATGGGAGATTTTCAAAAACACCTGTTACATGAAAACTTTTGTCGTGTTGTAATTCAACCGTTTTACCAACCGCATCTTCGGCAACACCAAAAAGCCGGATAGCTAAATCATGAGAGATCACCATCGAGAGTTTGTCTTTCAGCACCAGATCCGCATTGCCTTGCAATAAATTGAATGAGAAAATATTGAAATAGTCTTCGCCCACATAATAGCCTTTTGCTTTTACGTTGTTCTCCTTTACGGAAAGAGTGAACGGATTGATCCATGTGGTAGTAGCGGCATATTCCACTTCGGGTAATTCGGCTTTCATGGTCTCGGCCAAAATACCGGGTGTAGAAGTAGTGGTCATCAACTCATCAGCATACTTTTGATGTTCCATCACCTGATATAATTGAGCATCCTTGGCGTGAAACGCATTCATATTCATTTCATCTCGCACCCACAAATAAATCAACAGCGTGCAAACCAGCCCGGCTGATAATCCAATCAGGTTAATGAAAAAGAAACCTTTGGCACGGAGGAAATTGCGATAAATGAGTAACAGATTGTGTTTAAGCATGTGAGCAAAGTTTGAAAGACTATGGTAAGACAGATTTTTAAAGGAAACGTTGCATGATGGATACTCCTAATAAATAAAATAGTTACAACGGAAGTATTTACGAAGCGTAATTTTGCGAAATGAATATCTTATTTGTTTGTAGTCAAAATAGATGGAGAAGCTTGACAGCTGAAACGATCTTTAAAGACAATCAAAACCACTCCATAAAATCGGCAGGTACCGAAAAAGATGCTCGAATAAGAGTATCAGAGAAACTACTTAATTGGGCAGAAATAATATTCGTTATGGAAAAGCGGCATAAAGAAAGATTGAATGATAAGTTTGGAGTGCTTCTTGAGAAGAAAGAACTTATAATACTTGATATCGCTGATGATTATAAATACATGGATCCTGAATTAATTGAGATTCTGAAAATTTCCGTTTCGCCATATTTGAATCAATAAAATTACCATTGTATCGAGTTTGCCAATTCCTTACATTTAATTTTCAACCCAATCCCATCTCACATGAAGATCTTAAACGAAACTATTCTATTAGTATTATTTGCTGTCTCCTCGTTTGCCCAAGGCACGCGATTGCTTCGGCAACCCACATTAAGTTCAACACACATTGCTTTTGAATATGGTGGTGATCTTTGGGTTACAGAATTAGCTACGCAAAAAATAATTCGCCTTACCAGCACACTCGCGGTTGAAAGTAATCCACATTTTTCACCGGATGGAAAACTCATAGCCTTTTCTTCCAATCGTTCGGGAAGTGAAGCTGTTTATACGGTATCGGTGAATGGAGGCGAGGCAACTCGTCATACCTGGCATCCTAGTTCAGCAACAGCTCGCAGCTGGACTCCTGATGGAACAAAAATTCTTTATTCCTCCACACGCGAAACTGCCCCTGCCGGTCATGAACGATTATGGACTGTGCCGTTAGCGGGCGGACCCTCTACCATGTTAGCAAAGCAATGGGGAACGAATGGTTCATTTTCACCAAATGGTGAAAAGATAATTATTGATCGCGTTGATCGATGGGACATTGAGTGGCGTAACTATCGTGGCGGACAAAACACTTCGTTGATTATTTTAAACTTAAAAGATTTTACAGAGACACTTCTTCCAAATGAACGCACTACTGATATCCTTCCGCTTTGGTTAGGTGAATCAATTTATTTTTTATCTGATCGTGATGGGGTAGCTAATATTTGGTCTTATACATCGGGTGCGTTAAAACAAATTACCAGGTTTACCGGAACAGATGTAAAATGGTTAGCAGGTCATGGCAATAAACTTGCGTTTGAACGTGAAGGCTATTTGCATCTGCTTGATCTTACAACAAATTCAACCACTCAACTTAGTATTACTATTCATGGTGATTTTCCATGGGCAGATACAAAGTGGGAAGACGTAAGTAAAACAATTCGTTCGGTTTCGCTTTCTGCTACCGGCAAGCGTGCCATCATGGAAGCACGTGGCGAAATTTTTACAATCCCGGTAGAGCATGGTGATGCACGTAATATCACACAATCATCGGGTGTTGCCGATCGTGCTCCTATCTGGTCTCCGAAAGGAAATCAGGTTGCCTGGTTTTCTGATCAAGGTGGGAAAGGTTATTCGCTGATGATTGCCGAGCAAGATGGATTATCAAAACCAAAAAGTTTTTCGATTGGTGAATCAAAATTAGGATGGGAGCCAGCATGGTCACCCGATGGAAAGCATATTGCCTTTACGGATGATGATGTTCGTATTCGAATTATAGATGTGTCATCAGGCATCATTCAAACTGCTGATGTGGGCGGAACAAATTTAGAACGTGGTGATATGGGACTTACCTGGTCACCCGATTCGCAATGGCTTGCCTATGCAAAAACAGGTGGCAATGGATTTAGAAGCATTGTGTTGTGGTCATTGAAGGATAAAAGTGTTCATGCAATCACCAATTCATTTGCAGATTCATTTTCACCTGCGTGGGATTTGGATGGTCATCATCTTTACTTTTTGGCGAGCACTGATTTAGCACTGGGCTCGGGTTGGGCCAATACAAGTTCAATGATTTCTGATCCGGTGTATGGTGCGTATGTAATCAACTTGCGTAAGAGTGATCCCTCTCCATTCTCACCGCGCAGCGATGAAGAAACCACAGAACCAGAAAAAACTCCCGAAAAGGATGCCGATAAAGACAAGAAGAAATCAACCGACTCTAAAAAAGATAAAGAAGTAAAACCCGAAGAGAAAAAACCAGAACCTGTTGTGATTGATCTTGAAGGCATTGAACGTAGAACGATAGCCTTGCCCTTGCCAAAAGCGAGTTATCAACTTACTCAGAATGGACCGAGTGGATTGGTGTTTATTGGTGAACGTGTTCCAAAAGGAAATGGATTGGTGCTTCATAAGTTTACCTTGAAAGACCGGGAAGCAAAAGAGTTTTTAACGGGTGTAAATCAACTAGCGGTATCGGCCGATGGAAATAAAATGCTGGTGCGCATGGGAACCAATTGGAAAGTCGTGAGTACAGCTACCGGAAAAGATGATAAGTCACTTAATATAAAACTGAACGTTCACTTAGATAGAGGTGAAGAGTGGAAACAAATTTTTGAAGAAGCATGGCGCTATGAGCGTGATTACTTTTATGATCCTAACATGCATGGGCGTGATTGGAACGAAGTACATGCTCGCTATGCACCGCTTGTACCCTTTATAAAACATCGCGCTGATCTAAGCTATATTCTTGATCAGGTAAATGGCGAACTTTCAGTAGGACATAGTTTTGTTTTTGGTGGCGACTTTCCGGAAGTTGAAAAATCAGTAGTCGGTTTGCTGGGCGCTGATCTTGTTGCTGAAAATAAATACTGGAAGATCAACCGCATCTTCACCACAGAAAGTTGGAACCCTGAATTATCAAGTCCGCTGGAACGACCGGGATTAAAAATTCAGGAAGGAAATTATTTGGTGGGTATTAATGGAAGAGAACTCACCACAACTGACGATCCTTTTCAATATTTAGATGGAACGGTTGGCAAACAAACCGTACTTCACATTAATAGTACTCCGGCATTTGCCGGTTCGTGGAAAGAAATTGTTGAACCGATAAGCAGTGAAAATAGCTTGCGCCAACGTGCGTGGGTGGAAGATAACAGAAGATTAGTTGATAAATTATCGAATGGAAGATTGGCGTATGTTTGGGTGCCTAACACCGGTGGCCCTGGATTTGTTTCGTTTAACCGCTACTACTTTGCACAGCAAGACAAAGAAGGTGCTGTGATTGACGAGCGCTTTAATGGCGGTGGTTTGTTAGATGACTATATGGTTGATTTAATGACACGCAGACTTCGTGCCTCATTAACGAATGAAGTTCCCAATGGAGTTCCGGGGCGTTTGCCTGCAGGTATTCTTGGCCCAAAAGTTTTATTGATTAATGAAATGGCCGGTTCGGGTGGTGATTTTTTCCCTTGGGTGTTCCGTCAGCAAAAAGTAGGGCCGCTGATTGGTGCGCGAACCTGGGGTGGGTTGGTAAAATCATCTGTTCATTATTCATTAGTAGATGGCGGAGCTTTGACTGCGCCTGACAATGCCGTGTTTGATCCGATCAACAATAAATGGATTGCCGAAAATGAAGGCGTGCCTCCGGATATTGAAGTACGGCAGGATGCAGCCTCGCTTGAAAAAGGAATTGATCCACAATTAGAAAGAGCAGTGAAGGAAACGTTGTTGCTAGTTGACCAGGAGAAGAAGATTAAAGTTACACCACCACCGTTTTCTACTCCGGCTAAGAAGAATTAGTATGACCTTTTATCAACAACAAATAGAGTTAATAAAGAACACGATGCTATTTCAGGATCATGTGTATGAGCGATTAAAGCTCTCGAAAGACTTTATTGACTCTAACCTCTCAAATGAAATTGATGTTGACCAGATTGCAGCAAGGGCTTGCTTTTCTAAGTATCATTTTATTCGTGTTTTTAAATCTGCTTATGGGCGCACACCAAATCAATATTTGATTGAGCAACGAATCAACAAATCGAAGGAACTTTTAAAGCTTAATAAGCCAATTGCAGAGACTTGTTATGCAATTGGTTTTGAAAGTAAAACCTATTTTTCGGGATTATTTAAAAGAGCAACGGGATTAACTCCGGCACGGTGGAAATCCAGAAATGAAAAATAGCAATTTTCAAGAATTCGCTTTTTGATTTAATAAGTAATCTTGCTTTTAATTAAAAATTAAAAGCAATGAAAATTAAAGTCACCAGCCTGACAGTTAAGGATCAGGAGAAAGCATTAATGTTTTATACTAAGGTGTTGGGGTTTGTGAAAAAGACTGAGATCCCTTTAGGCAAACACAAATGGTTAACAGTAACCTCGGGCGAGGAACCGGACGGTGTAGAATTATTGTTGGAACCCATGGAATTTGAGCCTGCCAGCGTCTATCAAAAAGCATTGTTCGATGCCGGCATTCCAGCGGCCATGTTTAATGTTGATGATATACAAAATGAATTTGAAAGACTGGAGAAACTAGGAGTTGCGTTTACTGTGAAGCCCACTAAAATGGGAGCTGTCACAATAGCTGTGTTTGACGATACCTGCGGAAATCAAATTCAGATTGTTCAAGTATAACAACTTACGAATGTGACTTTATCCGAAGCAAAGCAACTAATAAGCAGTCCGTCATTACCTACTGACCAGAATCAGCAATGGGCAGATCTCGGGTGTGGTGACGGACTGTTTAGTAAAGCACTATTGACAATATTGCCTGAGGGAAGCATCGTTCATGCAATTGATCAAACTCAACAAACCTTTTCAGAGCCTAACATTGAATTTCATAGACTAAATTTTGAGAAGGATAATTTAGAGCTGCCATTGCTGAATGGTATTCTGATGGCCAACTCACTTCACTTTATTAAAGACAAGTCTTCCTTACTGCGCAGACTTAAAGACAACCTGCTTTCAGGTTGCTCCTTCATCTTAATTGAATATGATTTAGCAACTTCTAATCGTTGGGTACCTTATCCACTAAAGATTGAAGCTGCAATCAATTTGTTTACAGAAGTCGGCTTTGGTTCCATTAGAAAAATAGGCGAGCGCAAATCCATGTTCAATAACACAACGATGTACTCACTTCACATTCAATAAATACGTACTTAAAGCCTAAGTCCATCTTGGGAAGGGAAAGTTTTTTGATGACATTTACAATCCCTACTAAATAATTCTAATGGACTTATCATACATCCTGAACGAACTGGGCGAAGAACGCGAACACTACTTCAATGCCATTGCGCCACCCATCATTCAAACCAGTAATTTTTCATTTCGCAATGTGGCCGAGTTTCGCACGGCATTGGCCGATGAGTATGAAGCTATTTTGTATTCGCGCGGTAATAATCCAACGGTAGATATTCTACGAAAAAAGCTCGCTGCGCTGGATGGTGCTGAGGATGCCTTAGTCTTTGGTAGCGGGGTTGCGTCCATTGCTGTGCCGTTGCTTGCGTTATTAAAACAAGGCGATCATGTGGTAAGCGTTGCAAAACCCTATAGCTGGACCGTGAAATTATTTGAACGCTTGCTTCCAAAATTTGGTATCACTACCACGTTTGTAGATGGTACTAAAACAGAAAACTTTGAGAAGGCAATTCAAGCAAACACTAAACTGATTTACTTGGAGTCACCCAATACATTTACCTACGAATTGCAAGACTTACCCGCGGTGGCTGCGCTGGCAAAAAGCAAAGGCATTCTTACGATGATCGACAATAGTTATTGCAGTCCTATTAATCAGCAGCCGTACATAATGGGTATTGATTTGGTCGCACAGTCGGCAACCAAATTTATTGGCGGCCATAGCGATGTTGTGGCGGGTGTTGTTACGGGTTCTAAAGCCATTATTAAAAAAATCTTTGATGCTGAGTTTTTAAATATTGGTGGAAACATTTCACCGATGAATGCATGGTTGCTGATTCGCGGACTGCGCACATTACCGTTGCGTATTCAGCGCGTATGTGAGAGTACTAAGAAAGTGGTTGATTATTTGGCAGCCCACCCACGCATTGAGCGAGTCATCTTTCCGTTTCATCCGAGTTTTCCGCAGTATGAGTTGGCAGAAAAACAAATGAAAGATGCAGGAGGATTGTTCAGCATTGTGCTTAAAGCAAACACGCTTGCGGAAGTAGAAAAATTCTGCAACTCATTAAAGCATTTCTTTCTGGCGGTATCGTGGGGTGGGCACGAGTCGTTGGTGATTCCTTCGGCTGTCAGTATTAAACCCGATGAGTTTGATGCAACAAATTCGACCCATCGATTAATCAGAATCTATGTGGGTTTAGAAGATGCTGATTATTTGATTGCCGATTTGAAGCAGGCGCTAGAAGCGTAAGGACTGAAAAATCGATTTTGTGATAGAAAAAATCTTAGCAATACATATTTGGAATGGGCGGCAAGTTTTCCGGAGACACATGAGTCAAAAAATTAATGAGATGTGAGACTAGGGATTCCTAACATATTACCCTTGATAGGCTATTTGCTCTTTTGGACAATAAGCATTTTCATGACATTCATTTTTTTGGATAAATATGAAACAGCGACAACGGGAGATACAATTTTCGTGGTGATATCTCTTCTTTTTTGCTTTATCATTATCGCATTTCTTAGTTACAGATTTAAGATAGTTCTATTGACAGATAAGAGTATCAAAATAATTACTCCGTTTAGATTTCAGTTGAAGGACATTAAATTCAGCGACCTAACAAACCTTAATTGGGATTTATGGGGAACATATCGAACTGGGGACTATCGTAGGCTGACAATTACCACTAGTTCGGGTTTTCAAGCCAACATTTCAGACTTCGAATTTATTAATTACGATAGTTTGGAAAAATGGGTCCTTGAAAGGACGAGTTTGGACATAAACTTTAACAAGAAACTCAATGTAGAACTACAACAAGCTAAGTGGAACAAATGGACCAATCTTTTTATTATTGGTGTACTCATTTTCTTTTTTATTCTTTTGTCAAACGAACACAGTGACAATATTATGAACATATCAATTCGAATCGCAATGATTTTCATTACTTGGCGATTAATTGTTAAACTGATTCAGTATCAAAAGCGAATTGATGGGAATAAGAAAAAAAGAAAATTGAGAAAGTAAAACCTGCCGCTAACAAAAATGTTTTTGCAATGGTGCGGTGAATCATCAAAACGATTGATACGTAAGTTTGACATTGGACAAAAGGATTTTAAATCTTTGGACTATTTAAAAAGGAGAGATTTTTTAATAAAGCTGGCCTGCAACAAGATGCAAAAGGTTTTACATACTCAACAAGGCGACCTCCCCCAAATCCTCGAACTCTTCGAGCATTCTATTCTTTACCAGGAAGAGAAAGGCTACCCGGTTTGGAGAAATTATGATAAGACTGCAATTAGTAAAGACATTGAAACCGGAAATCAATATAAAGTAGTTGTTGATTCAACAATCGCTATTGTCTTTAGTGTGCGCTATGCGGATAAAATAATCTGGCGCGATTTAGATACCGGGAACTCAATGTACTTGCATCGCATTGTGGTTAACCCGGCATATAAAGGTCAGCGATTGTTTGGAAAAATTTTAGATTGGGCAATTGAACATTCCAAACAAAAGGGATTAAGTAATATCCGCATGGATACGTGGGCTGCTAATCCAACCATTATTGAATATTATAAAAGTTTTGGATTTAAGTTTATCGAAAACTTTACTACTCCGGATAGCGAAGAGTTACCCGTTCATAATCGAAATCTGGCGTTAACGCTTTTGGAGTATAAGCTAAAAATCAATTCACCTTAATTAACTCTACTTCAAAAATTAGCGCAGCGTACGGTGGAATCTGACCACCCGCACCACGTTCGCCATATCCAAGTTCTGACGGAATGAACAATATGAATTTATCACCCTCATGCATGAGTTGTAAGGCTTCTGTCCAACCAGATATTACTTGACCTACCCCAAAGGTGGCAGGTTCGCCTCGTTCTACTGAGCTATCAAACACAGTTCCATCGATTAGCTTACCCGTATAGTGAACGGTAACCTCATCTGAGGCAGTAGGAACTTTCCCGCTACCGGAATTAACAACCAGATATTGTAAGCCGGATTCAGTCACTACAATGCCGGGCTTTGTTTTGTTTGCTTCTAAAAAGGCAACCCCTTCTTCTTTTAGAACTTCAGTCTTTTTTTCCATGGCTTGCGTCATATAGGTCTGCACGATCATTGAGCACTCCTGTTCTTTTATGATTAACTCTTTTTTGTTGTAGATGTCCTGAATTCCAAAGTACAGCGATTCAAGATCAACAGAATCACCGCCCTGACTTTTTAAATTAGACGCAATCAAAACACCAAGACCATAGCTCGCGCGCTTGGTTTCATCATTGAGGTTAGCGGTTTTTGGTTTATTCAATTCAGCCAACTCAGCTTTTAGCTTGGTAAGCTCAGCAGCTAATTCTTTTTTAGACTGCCCCACAACAGAAAGGCTAGCTAGCGTAAAAAGACACATAACAATGATTCTCATAGTACCAGCGATTAAATTTTGGAGGTGCAAATAAAACAAAAAGAGTGTTGGAAAACCAATGGTTTAGGATTCGTGTATCTTGACTCAAAAAGTCATGCTGTCATTGCGGGCGAGTGCTCACATGAAATAATTTAGTGTGTATGTAAACGAGACCCGCAATCTCATTGAAAGTAAAGGATGAAATTGAGATTCCGGGTCGCGCCAGTTCCTGTTGACAGGAATTTATAAATATCAGAATCTCCTCCAAAATTCAAGTCTGACAACTTGCCCGGAATGACGTTCTATTTTTGTTTTGACTTTTTGAGCCAGTGTAAGATGGCTAAACTCTTGTCACATCCACTTTTACATCTACCTGCTGCGTACCCGAACTAAAAATAATTCCTTTTATAGGTGCTACATCAAAGTAATCGCGGCCAAAGGCAACGATGATATGATTGTTGGCTGGCAGTAAATTGTTGGTGGGGTCAAACTCTACCCAACCGATACCCGGAAAGTAAACTGCCACCCACGCATGCGAAGCATCGGAACCAACCAGTTTTTCTTTACCTGGTGGAGGAAAGGTTTCGAGATAACCACTTACATAACGAGCGGCCACACCCTGATTGCGCAGGCAGGCAATCATTAAGTGAGCAAAATCCTGACACACGCCCTTCTTTAACTTCACAACTGTTTCTACCGGTGTATTCACAGTAGTGAAGCCCGGCTTAAATTCTAATGAAGTAAATATTTTTTTCATCAATGCGTTGGAAGCATTCCATAATGTATCACCGGGCGCAAAGCAATCCTCAGCAAATTTTTGAATTTCTAAACTATAGGGTACATAGTGCGAAGGCAAAAGATATTGAGCAATCTCCGCATATTCATCACGTTGAGCAATGGTTGCTTTTACATTTTCCCATAACAACGTGTTGCTTGCTGCAATTCCTGATTGAATGCGAGGAAGAACATCCACTAAACTTTCGGAGATTACCTCCAGTTTATTATGCTCTTTATAAATGGATACAAAATATAACGTGTTTCCAAAAAAGTCAGTACGATATTCTTGTTCGTCAGGGAAGGGAAACACCTTAATGTTTGATGTAATACATTTTTGTTCCGGCAGATTTAAGGGGACAAGACATAACCTGTTGTGAGCTGTGTTTACCAACTCCTGATACTTGTATTCTGTTATATGTTTTATTTGATAGCGCACTATACTTCAAATTGAAACCCCTCCTTATTGCCTTGCGGCTGATAGGTAGAGTGACTAAAATATTTTGAATTCAATTTCATGGATAGATTGTAGATTTGATTTTGAAGGGAGTCACAAAACTCATCCAGCTTAGTTCGTTTTCCGGTTTCATCAGGGGCAACCAGTTCAGAGATATCAATCAGGCGAACCTTGCTATAACATTCAAATACCAATCGGGAAATTTCATTGTCATTTACCCCCGATTCTTTTTGGGCAAGATTACGCGCGTATTTCAGCAAGCCCTCTAACTGAGAGAACAAGGAAGTAGGATTTTGTCCATTTAGAAATAGTAAGTCGATAACCGGAATAACATCTAAGGTGGTGCGATACACCGAACGATATGAAGAAAGGTTTTGATTACTCAATAGCAAGGCTTCCAATAATTGGAACTCATTACTCTCATCCCGCTTTTCTGTAAGTATTGATTTAAATTGTGATAGCTCCATTAATATCTCCTCAATCAATTGCCCCATACGATACATCGTGCGGCCATCACTGCGGTACATACATTGCCGGGTCATCTCCGAAAAAGAAAGTAAGCGTCCTGTAAGTTGATCTAACAGGGTGAGTGCATACCGAATGTTGCCGGGTTCCAAGGCTGCAATCCTGCGTTTGATGTTTTCAATTTCATCAATGATGCGCCAACTGTCTACTGTCCATCGATCACGGGCAGCATACATTGCCCGCAATAAATTATTTAGCGTAAACATAATGCTGCCCGGATAGTCGGCCTGGCAAACAAGTTTGTGAATTTCTGGGAGGGGATTGGCCAGTAATTCTTCGTCTTCAACAAATCCTGGTAATGTATCAGTTAAATTGGTAACTGTCTTCAACATCACTTTCATGGATTCAGTATCCGCTCCGGCATTTACAAATCCTTTCTGCGTAAGCGCTCGTAATACAATCCGGATAAATCTTGAAGTACGCACAATGCGCTGCGTGTACCGACCTACCCAGAACAAATTTTCTGCAGCACGGCTTGGCAACACTGCTTTTCGTTTCATGTCTGGCGCATGATGAATAGCAGGAAGTGCTTCACCAGCAGATTCAACCCACGTGTCTTTGGAGATGCCACCGTCTTGATTAGAAACCAAAAAGCTTCCTTTCTCCGGTGAGCAGCGGGTAAGGCCACCTCGCATCATTTCATAATTGTCTCCGTTCGCAACCAGGTACGAACGCAACACTGTATAGCGAGGATCAAGCCTTTCTTTATAAAGAACAGGAGACGTGGAGAAGGCAACTTCTTCCTGGCCTACATATTTAGAGGGATCAAATTTTATTTTGCGGATCAGATCATCTTTCTGTTCTTTCGAAAGTTGACTACCCATTACCGTTTTAAAACTGCCGGCACGTTCAATGCCTTTAATAACCAACGTATCGATATGATCGATCACGTAATCCATTTCTTTTTTCTGTCCGCACCACCAGGTAGCAATCATTGGAATGATGGGGTCTTCTTTTAAGAAAAACTGAAAAGCATTATGAAGAAAAGCCATTAACCCAACGTTTTCCAGAATGCTGCTTCCCAACGGATTGGCAACGGCTACATTTCCTTTGCGGATGGCGTGAAGCAAACCGGGTATACCTAACTGAGAATCTTCACGCAGTTCCAGCGGATCGCAAAACATATCATCCACTCTACGTAAGATCACATCTACTTTTTCGAGTCCTTCAACGGTTTTAATCCAGACAAAACTATCGCGCATGATTAAGTCTTCACCTTGTACCAGAGTGATACCTAAATAGGAAGCAAGGAAGGCATGCTCAAAATATGTTTCGTTGCGTGGTCCCGGAGTTAGCAGTACGATGCGGGGATTTTCTTTTCCTTGAGGAGCAATCTGAATGAGGCATTGCATCAAGTTGTTGAAGAATCCACCCAACTTGGCAACCTGATGCTGCTGAAATAATTCAGGAGCTACACGACTTAGTGCACTTCGGTTTTCCAGTGCATACCCCATGCCCGAAGGTGCCTGCGTACGATCTTTAATTACCCAAATGTTTCCGTCTGGCCCACGGGATAAATCGGCAGAGTACAACGGAAGTTGAAGTCCCGGCAATTTGATTTTATCAACAGGTCGCAGAAATCCTGAATGTGAATAGATTAATTCAGCTGGGATAATTTTTTCCTTGATCAGGATGCGGTCACCATAAATGTCATCCAATATTTTATTGAGTACGAACGCCCGTTGCTTCATGCCGCGTTCAATATAACTCCAATCGTTGGCCGGAAGAATAAACGGAACCGCATCCAGCAGCCACGGACGATTGAGTCCGTTGCTATCACCGTACATATTGTAGGTTACTCCATTCTCTTGCAACAACTTCAACAACTCCTGATGCCGGTTTTTTAATTCTTCTGCGCCAAGCGTATCAATGTTTGTAATTAGTTTTTTCCAGGCATCGCGTACTTGATCATGTTGATCGAAGCATTCGTCAAGGGCAGTTTGATTGGTGAAATATTCGGCTGAGAGATTCTGAAGAGAAGGTTGCATGCAGGCAAATCAAGATTGTCTTAAATCCAAAGTACGAGGATATTCCGGACTTATTTTAACAGGTGGTGGATCAAAATTTTTCGGTATCAGATTAGGTTCAAGATAACGGGAAGCAACCTTTACATTTTCGGTTGGTGCAATAGGACCCTGGGTATGGCCTTCGCTCCAAAATCTACTGATCCTTCTTCCTTCCGCTTCAAACGAATTGATTGGGAACGAATCATAATTTCTTCCTCCCGGATGAACTACATGATAGGTACAACCACCAATCGCTCGATGATTCCACGTATCCACTACATCAAAAACCAAAGGCACATCCACACCTAGTGTAGGATGCAATGCCGATGTAGGTGACCACGCACGATAACGAATGCCTGCAACATACTCACCATTCATAGAAGTTTGTTGAAGCGGAACTGCCATTCCGTTACAGGTGATCATAAACCGTTCAGCATTAAAATTTTTTACTTTTACTTCTATGCGCTCCATACTTGAATCCACAAACCGGGCGGTGCCACCGCGTGTAGTTTCTTCACCCAACACATGCCACGGTTCAATACCACTGCGGATAATTAATTCCATTTCTTGTACTCGTATCTTACCATAGATGGGAAAACGGAATTCGAAAAATGTATTGAGCCAGTCTGCCTGAAATCCATACCCGTGTTCTTGTAAGTCGCGGGCGACTTCATTTAAGTCCTGTTCTACATAATGAGGAAGTAAATATTTGTCGTATAAATCAGTACCCCAACGAATAAGTTTATGTTTATAAGGTTTAGCCCAGAACCGCGCAAGCAAACAACGAATAAGTAGCAATTGAACCAAACACATCTGTTTATTTGGCGGCATATCAAACCCACGAAACTCAAGGATGCCAAGCCGACCCGTAGAACTATCGGGTGAATAGAGCTTATCAATGCAAAACTCTGCGCGATGTGTGTTGCCCGTTATATCAATTAACAGATTTCTGAAAATGCGATCCACCATCCAGAAAGGAACATCACCCGTTTCTGGAATTTGACTGAAAGCAATTTCTAATTCATAGAGTATTTCTTGCCGGCCTTCATCCACACGTGGCGCCTGACTGGTTGGGCCAATAAATTGCGTGGAGAATAAATAAGATAACCCTGGATGATGTTGCCAATAGGTTATTAAGCTTCGAAGTAAATCCGGTCTGCGTAGCAACGGACTATCTGATGGAGTACTACCGCCAACGGTTATGTGATTGCCACCGCCTGTGCCTGTATGTTTTCCATCGAGCATAAATTTTTCGGTACCTAACCTGCTGAGTCGTGCTTCTTCAAACAACGTATCGTAGTTGTGTACAATTTCTTTCCAACTTTTTGCAGGATGTACGTTTACTTCCAGTACCCCCGGGTCTGGCGAAAGTGAAAGTTTTGTAAGTCGATTATCATGCGGGGGTTCGTAGCCTTCAATGACAACCTTTAAGTTTAACCTCGCTGTGGCTAGTTCAATAGATGCTAATAAATCAAGATAATGCTCGGCATATTTAAGCGGAGGCATGAATAAGTATATCTTTCCTTCCCGTACTTCCATGCACAAAGCAGTTTTTACGGTGTAGGTATCAAAAGAGGTTTCAACTTTTTCTTCCGGTTCTTTTTTCTCTTTAAGATTCTTATTCGCTTTCGCGGATTCCTCTTCTTCGATTTTAGTTGGTTCGCTAAAAAATTCTTTTGGTAAAGGCTGATCAGTGATGAGTTGATGATAGCGTTCACTTACCCGATCATGAAAATTTCCAAGCGCTGGCAAGGGTTCAAACGTACTGCGCTCAACGTCACGCTGCGTTTTCGATTTATCAATATGGGTTAATGTTTTTAGTGGCAATCTCAGTCCGATAGGAGAGTTACCGGGAATCAAAATCAATTGATCAGAACGAAATTTCCATTGGCACGAAAGCCAGCGCTTACTCCAATGATTCCATTCTATAGGAATGACAAACCCGACAGGATTTCCCAGTCCTCTTGTTAAAAGTTCAGCTAACTTTTTCCGCTCCAGCGAATCGCTAAGGTTTGCTTTATACGGATCAATATTCGCGGGTACTTTATTTTCTTCCCATAGAAAATAAAAAACATCTTCCACGGCTGGATGGATATGTTCTTTAGGAATGTTTAAATACTTAGTCAGTTCTTCGGCCAGTCGTTGCGTATCTTCTATAGTATAAGCAGAGGGGGCATCATCCAGATCAAGCAAGGCATCGTTCTTCCAAATGGATGCACCATCATTTCGCCAATAGGCAGAATATTGCCAGCGTGGTAAGGGTTCGCCCGGATACCATTTGCCCTGGCCTTTATGAATGTATCCGTTGGGAGCGAACTTAGATTTTAATCGTTTGATTAAATCGGCACCGCGTTTTCTTTTTTGCGGACCATCGGCAGCGGTGTTCCACTCCTTTGCTTCCATATCGTCCACCGAAACAAAAGTAGGCTCTCCACCCATCGTTAAACGCATGTCGCCCCGCTGCAAATCTTCATCTACCTGATTACCCAACGCGATGATGGTTGCCCATTGTTCTTCAGTATAAGGTTGTGTGACGCGCGGATCTTCATGAATGCGGGTAACTTCATTGCTGAACGAAAACGTAACCTGACACACATCGGTTAACCCGGTAACGGGAGCAGCACTTACCGGATCAGGCGTACAACATAGAGGAATGTGCCCTTCACCAGTGAGTAATCCTGAAGTTGGATCAAGGCCAACCCACCCGGCACCGGGAATAAATACTTCGGCCCAGGCATGAAGGTCAGTGAAATCTTTTTCGGTTCCCGAAGGACCATCCAATGCTTTTACATCTGATTTTAGTTGTACTAAATAACCGGATGCAAACCGCGCAGCCAGACCAAGATGCCTGAATATCTGCACCAGCAGCCAACTGGAATCGCGGCATGAACCGCTTTTTAGTTGAAGGGTTTCTTCACAGGTTTGAACTCCGGCCTCAAGCCGAACGGTATAGTTTGTATGCTTCCATACTTTCTGGTTCATCTCTACCAAAAAGTCAATGATCCTTTTTTGCGAACGGTCAATGCCTTGAACCCATTGCTGTAACTGAATTCCGTTTTCTGCAATTTCAAAATAAGGAGTGAGCTCCTTCTTTAACTGATGATTGTATTCAAATGGAAAATGCTCGGCATACTTTTCAACAAAAAAATCAAACGGATTAATCACGATCATGTCTGCAATCACTTCCACTTCAAAGTGAAGTCGTCTGGTTTGCTCAGGAAAAACTACCCGCGCAATCATATTTCCGAAAGGATCTTGTTGCCAATTGATAAAATGATTACTGGGTTCAACTTTTAATGAATAGGCTAGGATGGGAGTGCGGCAGTGCGGAGCCGGGCGTAAACGAAAAAGATGCGGGGAAAGATTTACTGCCCGATCGTAATCGTAACTCATTTGATGGCGCAAAGCAACTTTAATCGACATGGTGCTACGGGTAAACCTTCAAGTTATACCTTATAATTCATAAATGGTAAGAATAGAGCGGTGCATTCTTACTTGATATTCTAAAGCATCAGTGCAAACGATTGATAAAAATCAGGATTTGGTTATAACTACAGTCATATATTTTCCAAAAATGCATGACGAATATTATAGTGCATAAAGCAACATATTATGGAAGCAAAAAAATATCCGCATGCTGATTTATCAACAAAGAGGAATTTATTTCTTGCTATTGGTTTGATTTCCAGTATTTCCATAGCTCTCATGGCTTTTGAATGGAAGCAATTTGAGAAGCCTTTGGTTGAGCTTACATCACGAACTACAACAGTTGATGATACTTTTGTGGAAGTACCACCCACAGAAATTTTGCCTCCTGCACCACCTGTGCTGCAGCAACCCAAATTGATCGAGGTTCCTAATGAACAAGAGATTAAACAAGAAATCCAATTTGTTTTTGATATTGAGGTAACTGAAGGGATGAAAGTGCAGGAAGCTTCCGTGCTTGAGATAAAGCCAATCGATGAGCCAGAAGATGTAGATCAGGTATTTACAATCGTAGAAGACAAGGCAACGCCCAAAAATGGGTTAATAGAATTTTATCGTTATGTGAATTCAAATATAACATATCCCGCTGCTGCCAGGCGGATGAGGGTTGAAGGCAAAGTTTTTGTTGAGTTTATAGTAAGCAGAACAGGTGAACTAACCGATATCCATACTGTAAAAGGCATTGGTGCTGGGTGCGATGAGGAAGCCGAACGTGTGATTAAAAATTCTTCAGCCTGGAACCCTGCCAAACAGCGCGGAAAACCTGTTCGTCAACGAATGGTGCTACCAATAACTTTTAAATTGGCCACCATTTGAATCTAAAAAAACCGCAATTTGTGGTTGAATGTTAACTCAGGGTCATTTTTAAGTTAAAAGTGCTCTTAGCGGTTGAACCTCAAGGGATTAATTTACGTTATTTGTACTGACAACAACCACTAATTGTATGTTACTATCACCGAAATTGGCCATCCTGCAAAGTTTGGATTCAATGGACAGGGTGCAAATGGAGGAGGTTCTTGATTACATCAAGGGCATGATCCAAAAGCCTGCAAAAAAAATGGACTACCTGGCTTTTAAGAAAGAAGCCTTGAAGGAAATTAAGCAGGCATTGCGCCAGGAGAAAGGGAAGAGAAAGTTAAGCGCGGCCGCTTAACGCTCCAGCACCACTCTCGACAGCAAAGGTGTTCCACGCACCTGATAGGACATTCTTCCCTTTAAAGTTTCGAGATTAGCAGAAGATTATTTGAATATTAAGGTCTGTGGTATTCTGAGAGTACATTTTCGACACTGATTCACAGATTACTTATCAAATTGAGTTTTCAAATCAGAAAACCTGCAGCTACTAATTATACTTTACATAATGCTCCCACTTCTCAATCACTTCTTTAAAATCGGTGGGAAGTTCTGAGTTGAACTGAATAAACTTATTGGTGCCCGGATGTATAAACCCTAATGTTTTAGCGTGTAACGCCTGGCGAGGAATGATTTTAAAACAGTTATCTACAAACTGTTTGTATTTGCTAAAGATGGTTCCCTTCATGGCTTCATTACCACCATACGTTGCATCATTGAAAATCGGATTGCCAATAAATTTCATGTGCGCTCTTATCTGATGGGTGCGGCCGGTTTCCAGTTTACATTCAATCAACGACACATATCGGAAATCTTGTAACAGTTTGTAATGTGTAATGGCCGTTCGCCCAAAATCTCCTTCCGGGAAAGCAGCAGTGATTCTGCGGTCCTTTAAACTTCTACCCACATTTACGTTAATAGTTCCTTCTGCTGGCACGGGCACACCCCACACAATGGCCTGATAGGTGCGTTCAATCGAGTGATCGAAAAATTGTTTTGCCAATGAGTTCATGGCTTTTTCTGTCTTGGCAATTACCAACAAACCACTGGTATCTTTATCGATGCGATGCACTAACCCCGGGCGACCATCATTGCCGGCCATCTCCGGTAAATTTTGAAAATGATAGGTCAATGCATTTACCAATGTGCCACTCCAGTTTTGATAAGCCGGATGCACCACCATGCCTGCCTCTTTGTTAACCACCAGCAAATGTTCATCTTCATAAACAATGTTTAGAGGAATGTTCTCGGGTACTACATCTGTATCGCGCGGGGGTTCGGGAAAGGCAACTGTGATAACATCATGAGGATGTACTTTATAGTTTGGCTTTACACTTTGGTCATTCACCTTTACAAATCCATCATGAATTCCGTCTTGAATTTTTGTACGGGTAACATTCGGCAACCGATCCATTAAAAATTTATCGATCCGCAGCAGACCTTGCTTTGCGTCCGCTACTATTCGGTGATGTTCGAAGAGACCATCTTCATCTTCTTCAATTAAATCTTCTTCGTTGTTCACGGTAGGGCGTTACGGTTTCAAGTAGGGTCAAAAATACTGCATTAATGTGAACAATCGGGACGATATGGATTCAGCCATTGAACAAAAGCAGTATCTTGCCAAATAATCAAAATACTTATGCGAAAATTTATTGTTTTATTATTTGTACTGGCAGCATGTGGTGAGAAGAAAGCAGAAGTAGCAACAGAAACGGTTCTAGAGCCAGCAGAATTTCAGGCAAAGTTCCAATTGACTAAAGGTGCGATCTTGTTGGATGTACGCACTGAAGAGGAGGTAAGCGGAGGTGCATTAGCCGGACAAAAAAACATTGTGTATGATGATTTGTTTGCAACTAAACTATCAGACTTAGAACACAAACCAATTTTTGTTTACTGTGGCTCTGGAATTAGAAGTGCTAAGGCTGCTGCAATCTTAAAAGAAAAGGGATACGAACCGGTGTATGAAATGAAAGGCGGAATGAAAGCCTGGAGGGGTGCCGGATTGCCCGTTCAATAATTAACCTCACAACTATATTGAGTTACATGAGGTATTGGTTGCTAAGCTTTTTGGTTTTTTGTGGCTGCACAAAAGATGAAGGCACATCAAAATTATTTTCAGGAGGTAAGATTCTTGGCGAAGTTGATAAAAAGCTTGAGGAGGCTTCGGGCTTGGTAGCCAGCATTGCTAACCCCGGTTATTTCTGGTCGCACAATGATAGCGGTAATTCTGCCCAAATTTTTTTGCTTAACGACAAGGCCGAGATTGTAATGACCTGCACCCTGGTGGGGATTAAGAATCGAGATTGGGAAGACATGGCAATCTCTGTTGAATCAGATTCATCCTATTTATACATCGGGGATATTGGTGACAACGAAGCAAGATTTCCATACAAGGTTATTTATCGTTTCGCAGAGCCTGTTCTATCAACTAATGAATTAGACATAAAAGATTTTAACACACTTGTTTTTAAATTGAGCGATGGCGTTCGCGATACAGAAGCAATGATGATTGATCCATTATCAAATGATGTGTTTATAATCTCGAAGCGTGAAGAAAAAATCAGGTTATACCAGATCAGTGCCCTTATTTCTAGAGACACAACAGTGGCTGAGTTTAAGGAAGAGTTGCCCTTTGCCTGGATTGTAGCAGCTGATATTTCTGCTGATGGCAAAGAAGTTTTGCTGAAGGATTATGATAACGTTTTTTATTGGAAGAGATCAGCAACAGAATCGATTCCTGAGTTATTGAAAACTAAGGCTACAATTCTCAGCTATGAACGAGAACCACAGGGAGAAGCTATAGCCTGGAGTCGTGATGGATCGGGATATTATACACTAAGTGAAACAGCAAAGGGGATAAAGGGAAGGCTGTTTTATTATAAGAGAAATAAAAATGCCCCATAAAGCGGGGCATTTTTGTAACCAGTGACTATCTTAATTAATATAGGTAGTTAAGTGCAGTCTTATCATCATTATTGAAAGGTCTGTCTCCACCATCAGTACAGGCCAACATCCATGACTTTGCAGCAAGTGTTGCAGTGGCAGGTGTGCCAGGTATAAGATTAGCTCCTACTGTACTGGCTCCTTCATTGGAGGCAGCCCCACCACAACTAATAGCACGATTGTAATAATCAGTATGCCGGAATCCAACACAGTGACCCATTTCATGGCCAATAATGGTTGCAATCCCTGCCGTGCTTAGTCCATAACTTGATTCAAGGATTCCACTCATTTTGATTGAATTATACGGATCGCCCGAAGCTGTTGGAAATCCTGCCGAACCTAAAACGCCTCTTCGCTCATCACCCTTTGAAAGACGAGACATTATAATATTAGCTCCACTAGAGCTTGTTACTCTTTGAAAGGAAATTAAGAGGTTTTCATTATTGTATCGAGCAATTGCCAGGTCAAGTCCGGCAATCATACCACTGCTATATCCGTTATTGCCACCTACAGGAGCATAGATAGTAATTGTTCTACCGCCTGCTGCATTTACTAAATTATTTGTAGAGTACTGTTCGGCAACCGGAAGTCTGGCTCCCTGCTTCATATTAGCAAGATCAGAGGGTGTCAAATAAATATCCCCCTCTACCAAATAACCTTGCTCAAATTTAAGGGGAGCTTGATTGATCACGTCAAAGCCAAGACTAATTAGTTGGCTTCTAACAGCATCTGAAACGTCCAGACTTTCCAGACTTTGATCATCCTGGCAAGAATAGAATACCCCTGATCCTGCTAAAAGGATGCAGAGAAATTGAAAGGTTTTTTTCATAAGGGTTAGGTTAGGTTAATTTTTAGTGATACAAAATATACATTCTTATCCATGATTACGAGTTTTAGCAATAATATTATCAGGCAATTAATAACTTACTATTATTTTGAATTCATTTTAACATGTAAAGTTTAGATGATAAAGGCTCTTTTGAGGAAAATCATATTTTACTGGTCGTTCTTTCTCATATCACTTACCTATGCGCAAATCAAAATAAGCCCTCAATTGGCCGATAGAAAATTTAAGGGTCAAGTGAATCAAATTGTGCTCACGGTTAGTGTAAGTGATACAACTTCTTTTAAAAAGAGTTATAAAGGAAAAATTGCTTTTGAGGGTAGCAGTGAGAACCAATGCTTTTTAATTCGCCTAATAAATGACACTTCATTGGATGATTTAAGAAGGGATACAAATATTATTTTTATAGACCATCATCAGAGCCCAAAGGAAGAGGCTTTGTTTGATTATTTAAACTGGTCATTTAATCGTGTTACTAAGGCACGTCAATTCTTTCCAGAGATCCATGGAAACAACCAAAACGTGTCAATTAAAGAGCAAGGATTTGACCCTCTTGATATCAATCTTCTAAATAGAACCTTTACAACAACTGTAACACCCTCGACCATCTCGCAGCATGCAACAACAATGACCACACTTATTGGTGGCGCTGGCAATGCTTCTTCCCGATCCTTAGGGGCCGCCTATAAATCGAGATTTACTTCATCAGATTTCAGCAATCTATTCCCCGACAATTCTTCTATCTTTAATGACAACACTATTCATGTTCAAAATCATAGCTATGGTGTAGGAGTTGAAAATTATTACGGGAATGAAGCTTCTGCTTACGATAAGCAGATTTATGACAACCCCGCTATTCTGCATGTTTTTTCTTCTGGAAACAGCGGAAAATCAAAACCATCCTCTGGTACATATCAGAATTTAGAGTGGGCTAATCTCACGGGTAACTTTAAGCAATCAAAGAATGTATTAGTTGTAAATGCAGTTGACACATCTTTGTTAGCTAATACCCTTAACTCTCGAGGCCCAGCGTTTGATGGAAGGCTTAAGCCTGAACTCACTGCCTTTGGTTTTGGTGGAACTTCAGATGCTGCAGCAGTGGTTTCAGGAATTAGTTTACTAATTCAGCAACAGTACCAACTCAAGTATCAGAAGCGGCCGGATGCTTCCATGGTAAAAGCTATTTTAATAGCCTCCGCTGAGGATCTCGGCCAGGAAGGGATTGACTACGTCTATGGCTACGGAAATGTAAATGCTTACAAGGCGTTAACGCTTGTTGAATCAGGACAATTGATGTCGACTACGCTTTTTGAAAATGATCAAATTTCAATTCCGATAACTATCCCCGGTTCGGTATCAGAGATTAAAATAGCTATTACATGGTCTGATCCGGCTGCCATCCCCAATTCAAATAAGGTACTTATTAATGATGTTGATAGCTGGTTGACCGATGGAGTAAATATTTTTAATCCTTGGGTATTGAGCGCATATCCAATGGAAGATTCGTTATTATCGAATCCTACTAGAAAAGAAGATCATCTAAATAACACGGAGTACATAACATTACTCAATCCAGATCCAGGAACCTACCAATTATATTTAAAGTCTGGTATGCTACAGAATGCCGAACAAAAAGTTTCCATTGCCTGGTGGTGGGATCAAGATCAGGTGTTTAGTTGGGATTTTCCGGTACTTAATGATTATGTTGAGGGGGGGGAAAAAAATTTATTGGTATGGGAAGCCAAGGCAGATCAACAAGGAGACTTGAATTTACAGATGAATGACGGTATATGGCAGCCCATCCAGTCCGCGATAGATCTGAATAAATATTTCTATTGGACAGCGCCTGATACATTAGCAAAGGCTAAATTAAAGATGACAATTGGATTACAGGAATTTGTGTCAAACGAATTCATTATTAATCCAACCATTAAGATTAAATCGGCTTTCAACTGTACAGATAGTATTGGACTGACGTGGAATTCAATAAAAAATGCTACTGCTTATCAACTCTATACTATGGGACCCCAGTACCTTCAGAAGATACAAATGACGAATGATACTCTTGTAGTATTGCCGCGGTCAACAAGCATTTTTTTTTCGGTGGCTCCGATCTTTTCCGAAACTTCTGGGATAAAAAGTGAAACGATTAATGCCACTCAACAAGGAGTGAGTTGTTATTTGAATTTTTTTTCAGCCGAACGATTCACTAAAGAGAATGTGCGGGTTCAAGTACAACTGAGTTCACGGTATTCAATTGAGCAGATTATTGTTCATAAGATAGCTGCAGGTAGTAAAAGTATCTTTCAAAACATTGAATCAGGTAATTTATTGGATCTTGAATTTTATGACGCTGCATTAGTTCCAGGTTTGATGTCCTATCAAGTAGAAATAGTTTTTAAGAATGGGACAAATCTTTTTTCAGAGGTTATTGAAATACCCATTGAAGAGAAGAACAAGGCTATTATTTATCCCAATCCGGTTTCAGATAGTGATTATTTGACGGTACTCTCTTCAGGAGATGGAGTTAGATTTCAAATTCTTGACGTATTCGGAAGGACACTATTTGAAAAGGAGATTAATATCGTAGCTGATGCTATTGATATTGTTGGCCTTCCAAGGGGCGTTTACTTCTACCGACTTTTTTCCAAAGAAACCATTACTGATACGGGTCGATTTATCAAAAACTAATCAGGTAGATTATTGGGGATTTAGGATTGCCTGTTAATCAAGTTACGGGTAAAGGCGATGAGATTTTTCTTTTGAGACGAATCTTCGAGTTTGTCCAACTGCTTAAACCCTTTTTCAAAATACGATTGAATTCTCTGTTCAGTTGTTTGCTGAATGTTTAGCTTGTTATACAAGGCTTTGATCGCTTTTACTTTTTGTGGTTTGTTGAATTTCCTGAGAGCAAGCCATGCTTCAAGTTCCTTTTTATCATCTCCGGTTGCTTTCTCTTGCGCTTTAATCAAGAGGTAAGTCTTTTTATTGGCGATAATATCACCACCCACTTGTTTTCCAAACTTTGCTTGATCTGCATACACATCCAGCAAATCATCTTTTAATTGAAAACCAATGCCAATGTTAATCCCAAATTCTTTTAAGGCTTTCCTTTCGCGTGTGGGTGCTTTTGCGAGTAATGCTCCCAACTCTAAACTAAAACCAAGTAACACAGCCGTTTTGAGTTTGATCATCTCAATGTACTGTTGTTCTGTTACTTTAGGTAACATTTCAAATTCCATATCCCATTGTTGACCCTCGCAAACTTCAGCAGCACATTTGTTAAAAGACGTTAATACGGGTTTCAATAATTTTCCATCAAGATCAAGAAACTGGTCATATACCTTTACCTGCATTACATCGCCCGAAAGGATAGCCGTATTTACATTCCATTTTTCATGAACGGTTGGTTTACCCCTGCGTAAAGGAGCTTTATCCATAATGTCATCATGCAACAACGTGAAGTTGTGGAAGACCTCAACAGCGGTTGCATACTTAACAATCTTTTTAGGATCGGTTTTATAAAGTGAATAAGAAAGCATAGCCAACAAAGGACGTAATCGCTTTCCACCTAACGCCATAATGTAGTGAATGGGATCATACAATGATTGTGGGCTGGATCCGAAGCGCTGCTTCTTTATTTCTTGCTCTATAGTTGTGAGCATTGACTTGACTGAACTCATAGATATTTTTATTCAAACGTCAAATCTATCATTCTTCTGTCGATATCAGTTTTCTTTATCCTGACTTTTACCTTATCGCCTAATCGATAAATATTTTTCCTTCTCCGGCCAATTACCCGGTAGTTCTTTTCATCGTATTCGTAAAAGTCGTCTTTCATATCGGCAAGTCGTGCCATGCCCTCGCACTTGGTCTCTACAATTTCAACAAAAATTCCAAAGTCAGTTACTCCGGTAATGATGCCATCAAATACTTTGTTTTCGGCAAAGCTCATAAACTCTACCTGTTTATATTTTATTGACGCTCGCTCAGCATCAGCTGCCCGCTTTTCACGTTCAGATGAATGCAAACACTTTTCTTCGTAGTCTTTTCGGTTTACAGATTTACCATTATCAAGATAGTGTTGTAACAGCCGATGCACCATCATATCTGGATACCTGCGGATGGGTGAAGTGAAATGTGTGTAGTGATCAAACGCTAATCCAAAATGACCTTTTGCTTCAGTAGTATATTTTGCTTTGGCCATAGCGCGAACGGCCAATGACTGCAATACATTTTGCTCTGGCTTGCCCTCAATATCGTCCATCAATTGGTTTAACGATCGCGATACATTGGTTGACTCAACCTGCAATTGATGACCAAACTGTTTTGCGAATTGCGAAAAATCTGCCAGCTTTTCTTCGTTCGGTAAATCATGCGTACGGTAGACAAATGTATTTTTCTCTTCGCCTTTTTTCATTTTGAAGACAAACGTTGCTACCGATCTATTGGCAAGCAACATAAACTCTTCAATTAACTTGTGCGCATCTTTGCGAATTTTAGGCACAACCTCCAGCGGTTTGCCCTTTTCATCGAGTTTGAATTTTACTTCAGTTGTTTCAAAGTTTACGGCTCCTTTTTTGAAGCGCTCCTTGCGAAGAATATGATGCAATGAGTTGAGAATTTTTAGTTCTTCTGCAAATTTGCCTTCACCGCTTTCAATTACTTCCTGTGCTTGTTCATAACTAAACCGATGATCGGAATGAATAACGGTACGACCAAACCACTCTTTGAGAACCTTCCCCTTCTCATCCATTTCGAAAACTGCTGCAAAGGTGAGTTTATCTTCGTTGGGCCTAAGGGAACATAAAGCGTTTGAAAGTCTCTCCGGTAACATCGGCACAGTACGGTCAACAAGATAAACGGAAGTAGCACGATCAAAAGCATCGTTATCTAATGCTGTACCCGGCACAACATAGTGTGTTACATCGGCAATGTGTACTCCAATTTCATAGCGACCATTTTCAAGCTTTCTAAAGGAGATGGCATCATCAAAGTCTTTTGCATCTTCGGGGTCGATTGTAAATGTAAGAACATCACGAAAGTCCCAACGTTTTTTTACTTCTTCGAATATGATGTCATCTTTCATTTGTTCAGATTCATGAAGTACATTCTCCGGAAAGCGGAAGGGTAAATCAAACTCGGCCATGATGGAATGAATCTCTGCTTCATTTTCTCCCGTCTTTCCTAAAATTTCAATCACTTTCGCCTCAGGGCTTTTATCACCTTCTGCCCATTTCACTACTTCAAATAACACTTTGTCATTGGTGGTAGCACCGGCCAGGTTTTCCGGGTAAATAAAAAAGTCTTGATAGATCTTTTTAAAATCAGGCACTACAAACCCAAAATTTCTGGATAGTTCAATTCTTCCCACAAATCGATTGCGGCCCCTTTTGATAATTTCGGTAACTCTTCCTTCGGGATTATCGCCACTCTTTTTCTTTGAGACTGCAACCGCCACTGTATCACCATGTAAGGCTGAACCCAGATCGGACGTGCGAACATAAATATCTTTCATGCCTTCTTGTCCGGTAACAACGTAGGCAAAGCGAATGTTTACATGATCTACTATTCCCGTAAGGGATTGAGATGTTCGTGTTATTTTGTAATAGTCATTACTGAGTTGCTCTATCTTGCCTTCTAATGTTAAGGCATCTAAAAGTTTATAAAGTTCTTCAATTAAAGCTTTTTTCTTAAGCCCTAGTTTTTTAACCAACTGCTGCACACCGTATGCTTTCCCGGTTTCTTCCAAAAGGGTTATCAATGCAGAATACATTCCGCTTTTTTCCTTTTTGTTTTTTCTGTCTTTCTTTTCTTTAAATTTCTTTTTACTCATATTTTTTACCACAGAGTTCACAGAGGTTTCACGGAGAATTTGATTTAATATCCGTTAACGACTCTCTTTACTCCGTCTTTAAGTTTCACAACATTAAAATTTATTAACAGCCCAAACCTATTTTCGGATAATTTAAGATAGGTTAATACTTGGGCTAGATGTATGTCGGTAAGGGATTCTACTGACTTCACTTCGACAACCACTATGTGCTCAATTAAAAAATCCATTCTGTAGCCGCAATCTAACTTTACTTCTTCATATACTAATGGAAGAGCTTTCTCTTTTTCTACATGCAAGCCAGATTTAACTAATTCATAATACAAACAAGCCTGGTAGGCTGACTCCAAAAGTCCTGGGCCAAGCACCTTATGTACTTTGATGGCACAACCAATAATTTTATTTGTTATTTCATTGGTTTCCATCTGCATTCTCTGTGTCTCCGTGGTTAACTTTTATGCGGAGAGAATATTATGTTCGGCCACCAATGCCATTCCCTTAAACTTTAGGTAAAGCTGTGCGATAGCCAATACATCGCCAACGCAGTATTCGGCTATTTTTCTTAGATCTCCTTCCTGGTAATATACCTTGCTTACCATGGAGCCGTCCATAATACCTTTGCTGGTAGGAATGTTAAAAATAGTTGCAAGTAGATCAAGCGAAGTGTAGTGTTTATAATCCCCAAACTTCCAAAGTTCGAGTGTGTCCAGGTGGTTTATTTCCCACGGTTTTTTGCCAGACATGTTTAGAACAGAAGGAAGTTGAATTCCGTTCACCAGCATTCTTCGGCACATATACGGGAAGTCAAATTCTTTTCCATTGTGTGCACAAAGCCGCACGGCTGGCCCCATCTTTTCAACCGTTTCCCGAAATTCAGATAAGAGTTTAGCTTCATCGTGATCGGCAAAGTATTTTGTACGAATGCCCAATTCACCATTCTCTCCTTCGGTGTATTTGCCAATGGCAATCACTACAATTTTCCCAAACTCAGCATAAATCCCAGCTTTTTCATGAAAGAGATCTTCATCGGTTTGGCCTTCATCACGTTTAAAAAAATTGACTTTTCGAGCCCATTGAGCTTTTAACCGATCGTTGAGCTGGTTATAGTCATTGGCACAACCAACTGTTTCAATGTCTAGGAAGAGGATGTCTTTGAGGTCGGCATTCATAAACAATCTTTAGTTTATAAAAATAAGAATTCGACCGGGGTACCCCAAACATGGTATAATAGTTGTTTGATTGTGGCGTGCGCATGATTTTAGTATCCCTTCACTGCTTTCGATTTATTGCTTTTCGTTCTTTTCTTATTACTGCAATTACTTCATGGGTTCTTTTTCAAGCAGAGTCGCCTCTGTTTCTTGTGTATGCTATCTGGACAAAACTTGTTACAACGGCTTTGCTCTTGCTCTTTGTAATTCTTTTCCGATCATCTCAATTCTATTTTTTTAATAATCTAGGCTACTCAAATTTTTCTATCCTTATCAGGATGTCAATCACTGATTCAATGGTGGCGACACTATTTTTTACTATCGTTTTGGTTTTATGAACAAGTTAGAGTTTGATGGAATAAGCTTGCAGTTTGGATTTCATCAAGTTCTATCGAGTGTGCATATGACATGTGAAACCGGCCAAGTGGTTGGTTTGTTGGGAAGAAATGGAGCTGGTAAATCCTGCTTGATGCGAATTGTTTTTGGAAGTATGAGATCCGAAACTAAATCAGTTCGATGTAATGGAAAACATCTATCGGGAAATTATATGAACAAGCGGATTACTGGCTATTTACCGCAAGGTGATCTGCTTCCGGATTTTATTACGTTTGAGCAAGCTCTAAATCTTTATGAAATTGGATTTGAAAAGATCCTGGATGTATATCCCGATGCAACAGATTTCTTAAAAAGAAAGGCCTATGAGGTTTCCGGTGGGCAACGTAGATTGTTTGAAGCTCTCTTAATTCTTTTCGCCAGACATCCTTTCTGTTTTTTAGATGAACCTTTTTCAGGATTGATGCCAATCCACATTGAACGCTTAACTGAGATTATTCAAGAAGTCAAATTGAGAAAAGGGATTTTAATTTCAGACCATTTACATCGGCAGGTGCGAGGTATTGCTGATAAGCTTTATGTTCTTGCCAACGGCAAAACCTACTTGATTAAATCGAATGAACAGTTGATTGAGTTGGGATATCTTACTGAGTTATGAATGTAGCACTCCTTCCAGTTCAAGTTCCTTAATAAAGATCAAATTATTTTCACAAATAGAATCGGGAAGGAAAACAAATCTCCGATCATAGATTTGATTGCCTACATAATAGCTTACCCAGTATTCGTTGTTCAAGTGAAATATTTTTGGATCGATTGACTCCACAACCGCAGTAGTATTGGCTGGTACCGTTTCTAAAAAATGACGTAATGTGGAGGTGCGTTGCGGCTCCCCTGCATTTTCGCCATAGCCTTTGCTGGCTACAATTGTATTTTCTATTGGGAATGCATTATTATTAATCAAATGAACTCGCCATTCATCCTGATTTAGTAAATTCTTTTCCCGCGCCACAGCAACGGTTACATTCATTACTTCTGGAATCTCTATGTCTTTCTTCATCTACTTAGCAAAATTTTCTTTCATAATTTTTTCAGCAGGTCTTCCCTGCGGGGTAAAATCAGAGGCTTCAGGCCTTCTTATACCATGTGGAAACCACTTCCAGAAGTAAACACCTGTTAACCAATTTTTATTCCATGCTGCTTTAAAAAAAGCCTCATAACACAAAGCCTGTGTTTTATCAGAAACAGGAACTTCTTTTAAATCTCTTGGCCAGGTCCAGGGTTCAATGGCTGCTTGTGCATCATTTCTGTAACCAATCTCGGTAAACATAACTGGTTTATTGTACTTATTATAAACACGCTCAATGGCCGAAAGAGGACCTTTCCAATTTTTGATTAACTCATCCAATGAAGCATCTCTCTTATTCGACAATGAAAAATAGGCTTGTATGCCGATGTAATCCAACGCATCCCAAAATTTGATATGCTCAAACTCTTCGTGGAAGTTGGCTGCATAAATTAATTTGCCCGAATAGATGGATCTGATTTTTGAAATTACTGTTCGCCATTCTTTTTCATGAGTAGTAGTTTTTTGTAATTCGGTGCCAATGCAGAATACTTCAATTTTATTTTTTTCAGCCAGTTCAGCATAATGAAGAATGAAGGCTTCGTAGTTTGAAAACCAATTTTGCCAAGCGGTGTCACTTTTCATTTCAATATCACCTGGCCATCCATTGCGCACCCATAAATGTGGTTTAAGAAGAGTTTTAATACCCGACTTAACTGCAATTTCATTTGTTTGAGTAATACCTTGATCCGATTCTCCCCACCAAACTCGATCCGACAAGAAATTAGTACCAATGAAGGAAGAAGAAGCCTCGCGTTGCCAGCCAAAGGGAGTTTGTGAAATCCAATTTACATTACACGTCAACAGTGCATCAATTTCTTTTTGCGTAATCTCTTCCCGTCCGGCAACCCAACACACACCCTTGTGCTTATCTACAGAAAGTATGGATTGAGACTCAACGGCTACACACGCGTAGAACAACACGCTTATTAAAGCAAGGAAAAAATATAAACGGTTGGGGGTTGTGATTCTCATCGCAACCTAATTTACAATTTCCATTTCAAATAGATTGGACAATCTATCTTTTAGAACGGTTTTAACTAATTCAAAATCCAGAGCACTGCCTTTTTCTTTTTCCAATGAGGTTACAGCTTTGTCTTGAATGCCACAAGGAACAATATAATCAAAGTATTTCAAGTGACTATTCACATTAAAGGCAAGTCCGTGCAGGGTAACCCATCGGCTTGTCTTCACACCCAAGGCACAGATTTTACGTGCGATTTTTTCATTCTCGCTATCGATCCAAACTCCCGTCAGTCCTTTGATTCTGCCCGCACTGATATTGAACTCTTTCAAAGTCTGGATGACAGACTCTTCCAGCAAGCGCATGTATTGATGAATGTCGGTGAAAAAATTTTCAAGATCGATAACAGGATAAACAACTAATTGGCCAGGGCCGTGATACGTTATGTCTCCACCCCGGTTGATGTGATAATAGGTAGCTTCAATCGTGTGGAGGTCTTCTTTCTTTACAAGAAGGTTTTGTTCTTCCCCGCTTTTGCCCAATGTAAATACATGAGGGTGTTCACAAAAAAGTAAATAGTTATTGGTTGGAAGGTGAGTGTTGTTGGCTCTGTTTTCAGTCTTAATATCAAGAATGGATTGAAACAGATTGGTCTGGTAATCCCAGGCTTGTTTGTAATCAATTAAACCGAGGTCGAGGAATTTGGTTTTTTTATTTTGGAATGCGTTCAAAATTTCTTTTGTCTAATGAAATTTTCCTCAGTAACAGTGATTGTACCGGATACATCAAAGTTGTTCTTTTCCAGGATATCAAGAACAATTTGAGCAGGTGTAGTATCGAATCATATTGAAAGTTTGGACTCAAATATGAGACCTTCTTTTAATCCATCCTGTTCAAAGGCAAAGACTGCCTGGATGTCTTCTTTTTTTAATGAAGGATAATTTTTTAACACATCAGTTTCGTTCCATCCATTAGCAAAAAGTCCCAACAGAAACTCAACCGAAAGCCGGGTTCCTTTTACTACAGGTTTACCAGCCAACACATTTTTATCAGAAACAATCTTTCCTCTCCAATCCATACTACTAAATTAACCTATTATTTCAAGATGTAAAATCCACCCATCACTTCACCTTGCTCAACTCTTCCTTCAAAAATTCAACTGCATCGATAGGAGCAGCCTCTACACCATTTTCCTTTGCCAGGAAATAAGAAATCCAATCGGTGAGATGGATTAAATAATAATACTGCTCCAGTAAAGAAGCACCTTCTGCAACAATATCAACGATTGGGTTGGATTTCTTCTCAAAAATTTCGCGACATATTTCCATTCGTTTTTCTACGCGTGGATGATCATGATCGGAGTATAAATAAATCACTTGTGCTTGTTGAAGCACAGGCTCCGGAAACAGCCAACCAACAATTTCATTGTGATTCATTTCGGGAAAAGTATTTACATGAGCCAGTTGTTTGGCATTTTCATTCAATTGATTTTGGAAACGCGTAGCCATTGCTTTCAATCGTTCATCGCAATAGATGATGGGAAATTTTCCTTTTAATTTTTTTGCAATTAATTCAGCTTCTGATTGAATGGCTTTCTCACCACGATCCAAATACTCAATCGCATTTTCAGTTTCCTTAATGAATGCAGCGCCTATTAAGTTAGTATGATATAACGCATGGAAAAGAGAAACCATCATGAATCCCAAATTGCCGCGTGCGCTTTTTGAACCGCCCGGTAATTGAATCCAATACAGATTGTATTCTTTGGCTAACTCCAGCATTTTTCCTCCCGAAGTAATACAAATAATATGAGCACGCTTAAGCATTGCCTTATGAATAGCAGCCAAGGTCTCTTCGGTATCGCCCGAGTAGGAGCAAGCAATAAAAAGTGTATGCGGACTAACAAACTGCGGAATATTATATCCTTTACAAACCGTTATCGGGATGGGTACGCGACCGAATGTTAAAGACTCTACCAGGTTAGCACCAATGCCCGAGCCGCCCATGCCCGTGATTAAGATGTTTCGAATATCACTCCCTGGCCTAACCAAATCGACTGATTGGCCGATCTTGAGCGCACTGGCCAATTGTAAAGTAAAGCCTTCGATTAGTTTCTTCATGGACTGAGTAATAAATTCGTTCAAAGGTAGAACATTCCTATGAGCGATAAAATCCAAAAAGGAAAGGAAGCTGAAGATCTTGCTGCTGACTTTTTATCCCGACAGGGCTATGAAATAGTAGAGCGAAACTTTCGCTACAGGAGGTCGGAAATAGATTTGATTGTGCGAAAGGATAACTGGTTGGTTTTTGTGGAAGTGAAAATGCGATCGTCCGATGCGTTCGGTTATCCGGAGGAATTTGTTGATTATAAGAAGGCGAAGAATATTGTGTATGGTGCGGAACAATACACATTCGAGAATGATTACAATGGTAATGTGCGGTATGATGTGGTGGCGATTACGATGCGCAATGGTGTGCCGGATTTAAAACATTTTGAGGATGCGTTCTATTGATGCTGAATGCTAGATACCGGAGGTTAATTCTAAGAATTATGCTGCTTCTGCCAAGCAACTAGTATCCAGAATCAAGTGTCAAATTTATTTGGAGTAGATCTCCTTCCCCTTTTCGTCCCACTCTTTCTTAACAAATGGTTTGAAGTCCTTATCGAAAGGTTCTTTTGGATAGGAAATGGTTTTCTTTCTTTTTCCGGTTGGATAATTCTCTACCCAATCGTTAATGCGCTCGCCCCAATGATATTCACCTACTACAGCTATTTGTCCATTTTCATGGAAGAGATAATAATATCCTTCTTTCTCACCATACTCAATGGGAGTAATTTCTTTTATCTTCTTACGTTCGTTGGGATCGTAATAGGTTACCAATGATTCTTTAGGCCAACCTTTATAATATTTCTCTTTATCTTGAACCAAATTTTGTCTGTCGTATTGCATCCAACGGCCATGCTTGGTGCCTTTATAAAAAATTCCTTCTTCAATTAGGGCATCGCCCACCATTCGTTTATATGGCCCATGCGCTAGCACGCCTTTCTTAACATCGAATACCCCAGTGCTTGTTTTGCGAAGTTCTTTACGTGTGAAATCATACCAATATACATCGCGTGCAAAACCATTGGGCTTTTCAGGAGTTTTAGATTTTAGAACATAAAAAAGCTCTATAGTCATTTTATCGCCATAGCCCTTGCGCGTAAAAGCCTTTTTGGTTTTGATTCCATAAAATACTTTACGTTTTGGCTTTTTCTTTTTGGTAACGATGGGTTCATCATTCTGATCTAACTCAAGCAAGGTAAAAGGCTTGTCGGTATCGAAGGTAAACTGACCTTCTTGCACATTTGGTTCGGTACCTTGTGCAAACCCAAGATTTACAACCAATGCTAAAATGAAGATAATTGCGATCCGAATCATACTTAGAAGTAACGAAGTTAAAGAAATTTTATTTCCACAACTCATAAAAAAGCCCCGCGAAAACGCGAGGCTAATTTGATATTGAATCAAGAGGTTAATTAACCAACTAACTCAACACTTCTCTTAATAAAGCTGGTCAAATCTGCACCGGTAAGCATATTCTGCGAAAGCAACGCAAGATCATATACTTGCTTCGCAAGCTTTGTTTTCTCCTCTTCGCCCTCAGTTTTTAGTATTCTTTGTATGAGTGCATGATTGCCATTGATAGATACATTATAGCTATCGGGCATGCTGCCCATAAAATTCATTCCACCGCCACCTCCTGTGCGTGCCATGTCTTTCATCCTGCGCATCCACTCGCTCATCGTTATGGTTACCGGTAATTCTTCTGGTGATAAAGACTCTACCGCAAGCGTCATCGCTTTGTTGTTGATGGCTTTTTCAAAAACCCCCTTCACCTTTTCTTCTTCTTCTTTGCTCAGCACACTGGCAACAGTTTCTTCTTTCGCGATCAATTTGTCGATCGTATCGCTATCTACTCGTCTCAATTGAGTCTTCTCTAATTTTTGTTCAAGGTGATTGATGTAATGACTGTCAAGAACTCCATCCAGCACCAATACATCATATGCACGGTTTTTAGCAATTTGAATAAATGCATCTTGTTTTCCGATGTCTGAAGTATATAAGTAAACAACGTTTTTATCTTTATCAGTTTGGTTTGCTTTTACTTTATCAGCATACTCTGTAAGTGTAAAGTATTTTTTATCCGTATTCTTCAGTAGAGCAAATTCTTTTGCCTTTTCGGAAAACTTCTCATCGCTTATGATTCCGTACTTCACGAATACACTAATATCATCCCACTTCTTCTCAAACTCAGCGCGATCTTTGATAAACATGTCTACCAATTTATCAGCAACTTTTTTGGTGATGTGAGCGCTGATTTTTTTCACATTGGCATCACTCTGCAAGTAACTGCGTGAAACGTTCAAAGGAATATCGGGTGAATCCAGCACACCATGCAACAGCATTAAGAAATCAGGAACGACATCTTTTACTTCATCGGTAATAAACACCTGACGTGAGTACAACTGAATTTTATTCCGTTGCATCTCAAAGTCATTCTTGATTTTTGGAAAGTAAAGAACTCCCGTAAGGTTAAATGGATAATCCACATTCAAATGAATCCAGAAAAGTGGATCCTCCGTGAATGGATAAAGTTCTTTGTAAAACGCAAGATAATCTTCATCCTTCAAATCCTTGGGTGCTTTCGCCCAGATAGGTGAAGTGTTGTTGATGATACGATCAGATGTTACTGTTTTGTATTTCGGCTTGTTGTCTTTATCAACCCCATCTTCAACACTATCATCCTTGGTGCCGAACTTAATTTCAACGGGCAAGAACTTACAGTACTTTTCTAAAATTCCTTTTAATCTAAACTCATCTAAAAATTCTTCTGAGTCTTCATTGATATGAAGGATAACATCGGTGCCGCGCGTGGTTTTTTCATCCGGACTTAATTCAAATTCGGTAGAGCCATCGCACTCCCAGCGCGCCCCTTCGGTTCCTTCTTTAAATGATTTTGAAATGACTTCTACTTTGCCCGCTACCATAAAGGCAGAGTAGAAACCTAATCCAAATTTTCCGATGATGTCTTTAGCATCCCCTTTATCCTTAAATTTTTCTACAAACTCAGTAGCGCCTGAGAAAGCAATTTGATTGATGTATTTTTTTATTTCTTCGCCAGTCATTCCAAGACCCTTGTCACTTACCGTGATAGTCTTTGCTTTCTTATCGAAGGAAATTTCAATTTTTAGATCTCCAAGGTCTCCGTTAAACTCGCCTAAAGCCGCCAGCTTTTTAAGTTTTTGAGTGGCATCTACGGCATTGCTTACTAACTCACGAAGGAAAATTTCATGATCGGAGTACAGGAATTTTTTGATGATGGGAAAAATGTTCTCGGTATGGATGGAGATAGAGCCTTTTTCTGCAACGGTTGCCATTTTTTTTGTCAGATTAGTATAAAAAGTATTATTCGGAGGGGCATAGTCAAATCATGTTCCAAACCTGAATGGGTGACAGGTTGGCAGGGAAAACGAGATTTACTAAACAATGATTACCGATACTTAGGAACGTGCTTGCTGAGAAAAGTATCCACGCTTTTATTCCATAGATTTATAAGATCTCCTCGTTTTTTGTTGAGATCGGTATTGATCGTATTAAACTTACTAACTGCTGCATTGTAATCTTTACCGGCTTGATTGTATCTGTTAACATCCTCTTGGGTTCGATCGTTTGGTCGCTTGGCATCAAACGCTTTTTTTATTTTTTCAAAATTCTCCTTCTTCAAAAAGAAATCAATTTGATCTGGTACTTTACTAGTTGCCTCTTGTTGATAGAAAACAAGAAGTTGCTGGCATGAGTTTTTTAGCGTGGCATCATAATTATGCAGGCCGATTTGAACCAACTTTTTTATGCCCTCCGCGGAACTTGCAGCCAACGCATTTTTAGTTTGCTCCATCGCATTGACATCAGCTTTCTCGTAAGCACTCATTAAATAAGCTTCGTCTTTATAGCTTTTAAAGAAAACAAGGTAAACTTGGTTGTAATAGGAATACACTTTCCCTGATGTTTCTAATTTCTTGGATAAGGTACTTTCATTTTCAATAATTTTAATATTGTATTGTTTGGCAAACAAGTCATGTTGCTCTTTTACCCGATCATAGCTTAAATCCATTTTATCATTGGCTCGCTCTTTTGCTAGTAGATAGGCTTCCATGGCATCGTATGATTGCTCGGCTATTTCTTCCAGATCAACAATTTTTCCAAAGTCTTCAAGTAGCACAAGGTGCGATAATTTGAGGTAAGCGGCTACGCTATCCCTTAATTGATGGTCACCCTTAAAAGGGCGCATTTTTCTGACGGTACGTTCAGCTTCTTTTATCGTAGAGATTAACTCTTGTCGTTTTTTATCAACTTTTCTGGCGCTTTTACCATGCGAAGCTGCACTCATATAACTCATCATGTCTTTTGACATTTCATTAAACTGAATTCCAATACTGTTCAAATAAGCTCCTGGGTCATTTGCTTCCTGAGCTTTTAAAATAGTAGCAAGGAGGATGAGACAGATGAGAGAGTAAGTATGCTTCACTGTTATTTTAGTTTGAGTTTTGATAATGAAATATAATCAAGAAGAATTCGATACGCTTCTTCAATATAGGGACTGTGTTGAATTTCATTCAAAACCTCTTCCTGCGTTTCTTTCCTATGGTTATCAATCGACAAAAGCGAATCGTCAAAGTGAGTCATCTGAACCCTATAAAGATTGCTATGATCTGAATTGGAAACACTTTGAAATAGGGTATCTAAGGCTTGGTTGTATTGATTGAATTTCTTGAGTGCAAGGGGAATGGGTTGCGAAAAGATAGATTCTGCTTGTTTGATGTTTTCAAAAGATTTAGAAGTAATTAATCTCGTTTCACTTTTTGTTTTTAATTCCTTTATTGGAAAGGGTGCCAACGGAGTATAGTATGCTTTTTTTATAACTGAGTCAGCCGCAAGTGCATTTTTAAAATCCATTTCACGCTCAATCAAAGGATCAAGTATATCAGGAAGGATGATGTCTGGAACCACGCCCTTCCTTTGTAAACTCTTGCCAGTAACCCGATAAATGCGATCGTTAGTCACTTTTAGAAATCCAGTCTTTACGCGCGAATTTTTGTCGATTGGCATTACTACCTGGCCGGTTGCTTTTCCATATGTTAGCTTTCCCACTATGATTGCTCTATTCAAATCTTGTAGAACAGCACTTACAAGTTCTGATGCTGAGGCACTGAATCCATTCACTAGAATCAATAGAGGGCCATCGTAAATAGTACCTCTGTTAATGTCTTTAAGGGTAACAACTGGTTGACCTGTTTCCTGAATTAAAGCAAGGGGACCGGCATCAATAAAAATACCTGCTAATGCAAGCGCCTCGTAAAGAGATCCACCACCATTTAAGCGCAGATCTAAGATAAGACCTTCAATTTTTTCTTTCTTAAGTTTAATCAGTTCACGGGCAACATCATCTGCACAACCCTTATTATTTTGATCTTCAAACTGCGTATAAAAACTAGGCAATGATATATATCCAATTGCTTTTTCTCCTTTCAAAAGAAAACTTTTAAGACTGTTTTCATTTATCTCAATTTTTGTTTTGACGAGTGATGTAGTTTTAATCTGGCCAGTTACTTTTTTAACGGTAAGAGTAACTTCATTTCTATTCGATGAATTTAAATCTCGCACTAATTCTTCCAAATCATAAAGCATTATGTCGACAGGCGCTCCTGAGCCCCATTTTATGTCAATAAGAATGTCCCCTAAGTTTAATTCATTCGATAGCCAGGCTGAGCCTCCGGGGAATAATTTTGAAATTTTTATTTGTCCATATCGATCTTCCTCTATCTCTATACCAAAGGAAAGCCCAGTAGCGGCAAGCGATAAATTAAAATCTTCATGCTCTGATTCTGTGAAATATTCTGTGTGAGGATCGTATGAGTGTGCCACCGCCTTCAGGAAAGCAGTTTCAATTGTCTTTTCAAACCCTTCCTGTGGAGTAAGGAGCCGTGCAATTGAACCTTGTTCTTTTGCCTTTACAATTTCACGTGCCGAAGTTTCAAGTTTTTTGAATTCATCGGGGCTTAATTTATCAAGTGCAGTATCTGAATTTCGACTCATCCAGACTAGTATTTGTAGTTTTAGCAATCCTCTCCAGTATTCCTCTAGACTTTTCTGATTTGCGGGTAATAGGGATGCTTTTGTAATTGCGAAGCTTAGCGATTCATTTTTAGAGTAGTCAAGAGGTGACTTTAGATAGGATGTGATAATGAGGCTGGAGGTTTCTAATTTCTTTCTAAGTAGAACCGCAGTTTTATCTATAAATATGCAATTGTTATCCTTTAAGACATCGTCCACTTGCGTTTTATATATCTCCAATGGAAGAATATCTTCGACTGTGAGAAAACGTTTTCCAGGATCTAGTAGATAGAAGAATTCATCAAAGACACGTTCTGACCAAACATCATTTATTGTTGGGGGCTGAATATGGTAGTGGTTGAGTGCATCGACAAGCTGCCTGGCCTTATTGCATGACATCAGGCTAGTTTGGCCGCTGCAAAAACTATTGATCAGAGTAAGACAAAAAGCAAATCTAAACTTTCGCACCATCAGTAGACTTTACCAAAGTCAATAAATATTGCTATTTATTCTTGATGATGCCAATAGTTGAAGAAAATTATTCTCCCGCTAAAGCGGATGTATTTTGCTGCGCAATTTCAATTTGCTCACCATCTTTATTTAAAAAATGGAACTCTGTTATACCCAGCGAACTGTCTTTAACCAACGTCAACCATTTCTTGTACTTGAAGAAAAACTTAACTCGCTTAGAGATGATTCCTTTGGTATAATAGGCAAACAAAAACGGATGAAGTGCTAACACTAAATCAGTTTCGTTTTGCTTTATAAACAGATGTTCAATGTGTTGTTCTATCTGATCGGTAATTAGAATACTCGCCATGATGTTACCCGTTCCATTACAGGTTGGGCAAACTTCTTTGGTGGCAATATTCATTTGAGGCCGAACACGCTCACGCGTAATCTGCATCAACCCAAACTTTGAAAGGGGAAGAACAGTATGCTTGGCGCGATCCAGTTCCATCTGATCTTTCATGGTTTGAAAGATCACTTTCTTGTTTTCGGCACTGCGCATGTCAATGAAGTCAACTACGATAATGCCACCCATATCGCGCAAGCGAAGTTGGCGAGCAATTTCTTTGGCCGCTTCAATATTTACCGACATGGCGGTAGTCTCCTGGTTCTCTTCCCGGTTCGACTTGTTGCCACTGTTTACGTCAATCACGTGCAGGGCTTCGGTGTGTTCGATAATCAGATATCCTCCTCCGCGCAAGCTTACTGTTTGGCCAAAAGCTGACTTAATTTGTTTCTCGATCCCGTAATGCTCAAAAATCTTGGCTTTACCGGTGTACAGTTTCGTTATTTTCTCCTTGTCTGGGGCATTTGTGCGAATGTAGTTCTTAACCTCCTCGTAAATCTTCTTATCGTCAACATGCACGTTATCGAACGATTCGTTGAGCACATCGCGTAGTACGGAAGAGGTTTTACTTAGTTCGCCAATGATTTTATCACGCGGGTTTCCTTCCACCATGCGGGCTATTCCATCTTCCCAGGTTTTCACCAGGTTACGAAGGTCTTTATCCAGCTCGGCTACTTCTTTGCCTTCGGCAACCGTGCGAATAATTACACCAAAATTTTCGGGTTTAATAGATTGTATCAGGCGCTGCAGGCGCTTGCGCTCATCACTACTGGAGATGCGCTTGGATACGTTAGCGCCAGAGCCAAAAGGTACAAGTACCAGATATCGGCCGGCAATGGAGATCTCACACGAAAGTCGCGGGCCCTTGGTGGAAATGGGTTCTTTAACCACCTGTACCGGTATGAGCTGGTTGCGAGAAAGTTGCTGGCCAATTTTGCCATGCTTATCAATATCTTTCTCCAATTGGAATTTATCCAACCGGCCTCCGGTAATCTTCTTAGCGCGAACGAGTTTTGTGAATTTCTGGAGTGACCCAAATTGGGCGCCTAAATCCAGGTAGTGAAGGAAGGCATCCTTTTCGTACCCGATATCTATAAACCCTGCGTTTAGCCCCTGTACTACTTTTTTTACAGTGCCCAGATAAATATCACCAACTACAAACTTGCCTCCTCCCATATCCTCATGGAATTCGACAAGTTGTTTGTCTTTAAGAAGTGCTATGCGACATCCGTCTTGAGCTGCACTAATTATTAGTTCGTTACTCAAAACTTAAAAATTTACCTCACCCAACCCTCTACTTAAGAGAAGGAGAAAATGAGTTGATGTTAAAAATTATTTCTTCTTATGTCTGTTCTTTCTCAAGCGCTTCTTACGCTTGTGAGTAGCCATTTTGTGCTTCTTTCTTTTCTTACCACTTGGCATAATGTTTTTGGTTTTGTCAGCCAGTTGGCTGACGGGTTTAAAAAAATTTATTCTAAATCTTTCAGATACGAATCTGCCGTGGCTAACACGGCCGGATCTTTATCCAACTTTTTTACAAGTTCAAATTGCTGCTTTGCTTTGTCTTTGTTTCCCTTGTTCTTATAAGCAACCCCTAATAATAATAGCCCCTGAACATGGTTAGGATTTACAGCCTTTAAATTTTCAAGATGCTCAACAGCCCGGTCATTCTGGCCAGACTGTATAGAGAGCATTCCCATATTATAAAGGGCAAACTCATTTTTAGGATCTTCGGCCAATACCTCACGCATCATGGTTATGCCTTGCATGGGTGCCTTCGAACTTAGGTAAGTCATCGCCATTTTGGTTTTGACTTCCAGGTTTTTCGGGTTGGCTTCTAATACCTTACCAAGCCATTCGCGGCTTTTCTCTGCCAGTTGCTCCTGCTTAGCGGGTTCCATGGCAAATGTGTAGGCTTCATAATAACTGTTACCAGCTTTTAAGAAACTTTCCTGGGTGTTAAAGAACGTTGCAGCTTTCTCAGCGAACCATGCAGCACTATCAAATTGACCTGATTGTGTGTATAGGGTTCTCAAAGAGTCGGCAAAGATAGCATTTTTTTGATTCGTGGCATCTTCAAGGTACTGGGCACGAACCGACTTAATATTGGATGAAAGCGTAGCAGGAACCTCGCTATGACCAGCTGTTGAGTTAGTTTGAACTTCACCATCCTCTTTTAATTGACTTTCATTTTCTACCACCGCTTTGGGCAATAGAAAAATCAACCACACGACTAGTGCGCCAACTACAACTAAAATGATCCGGGTTTTTAACATTCAAATATCGATTGATCAATTAGCCGATTAGCCAATTTTTAATTCGCACATTGCATATTGATGAATTGGCTAATTATTTTTCAGCTAACTCTTTTACTTTGTCGCTGTTCTTAATCTTGTTGATAAAAATTTTGGCAGGCTTAAAGCTGGGGATGTAATGCTCTTCAATAATGATAGCCGTGTTGCGCGAAATGTTGCGAGCAATTTTCTTCTTTCGTTTCTTATTAATAAAGCTACCGAACCCACGCACGTAAATGTTTTGGCCACTGGCCATATTCGATTTTACAATGTTGAAAAATGCCTCAACGGATGCTGATACATCAGCTTTATCGATTCCGGTTTTTTCTGCAATTTGGTTGATTACGTCTGCTTTAGTCACGGTGTGTAATATTTATGGGTATTAAAAATTCAGGGCTGCAAATTTAACCGCAGTTTGTTCATTCGCAAAATGAATTTACTGATTATCACACAGATGTGAACTTTAATACGACTAAAAAACGAAAGGCACAGGTGGAATGATGTGATTTTTAGGACATTCGTGGCGGAATTTTTAGAAAATGGACAAACGACTCTTCGCAAAAAAAATAATTGATTGGTATGAGCAAAATAAAAGAATACTACCCTGGCGAAGTACGAAAGACCCGTACGAGATCTGGCTTTCTGAAATAATTTTACAACAGACCCGAATTGCTCAGGGGTTGCCTTACTATCAAATCTTTGTTAAAAATTTTCCTGATGTAAAATCGTTGGCTGCAGCTAAGCCCGATAAAGTTCTCCGGCTTTGGCAAGGGCTCGGGTATTATAGTCGTGCCCGCAACCTGCACGCTTGTGCGAAACAGATTGTAAAAACGTTGAATGGAAAATTTCCTTCTACGTTTGAAGAGTTAAAAAAACTTCCGGGCATTGGAGATTATACAGCAGCAGCTATTGCTTCAATTTCTTTTAACGAACAGGTTGCTGTTGTTGATGGAAATGTGTTTCGGGTGTTAGCGCGTGTGTTTGGTATTGATAAAGACATTGTAAGTGGAGCCGGGAAAAAGTATTTTTTTAAGATTGCCAATGAACTTGTGCCAAAAGATTCACCGGATATTTTTAATCAAGCTGTAATGGAGTTTGGCGCATTGCATTGCACACCGCAAAACCCAAAGTGTGAAAGTTGCCCTTTTGAAAGAAGTTGCGTTGCCAATGCAAGGGGGTTGCAAAAGCTGTTACCGGTAAAGACTCCGAAACAAAAAATAAGAAAGCGGTATTTTAATTATGTTGTGATTACCCATCGTGGCAAGCTGTTGATGCGAAAGCGAAACGCAGGTGATATTTGGAATGGGCTCTATGATTTTTACTTAATCGAAACAAAAAAAAGTATAAAGCCAGTAACCTTGCTTAAACAAGAAGTGAAATTCAATAAGCTTGTGATTGAAGAGGTGAGCATGGTGTATAAACATATACTTTCTCATCAACAGCTAATTACTCGATTTATACTATGCTCAATAGAGTCAATGGAAGATTTACAACCATTAATGAATAAAGACTCTTTAAAGTTTTATTCCTTGCCCCAAGTGGAAAAACTCCCCAAACCTATTTTGGTGAATCGTTTTTTGATGGAATCGGGTTATTTTAGACTAGCCGCTAATTTTTAATAATTTTGTACAGGAGCATTTTTGCTCGCTTATCAAAATTTGTAATCAAAATAATATTCATATGGCAGGCGTAAACAAAGTAATATTAGTGGGCAACTTGGGGAAAGACCCTGAAGTGAGAAGCCTTGAGAACGGTGCAATGGTGGCAAACTTTACCATGGCTACCTCCGAAACGTACAAAGACAAAACTACCGGTGAAAAAAAAGTAATTACCGAATGGCATAACATCGTGCTATGGCGTGGCCTTGCAGAGATTGCCTCAAAGTATCTGCACAAAGGCGATCAGGTTTATATTGAAGGAAAGCTGCGCACACGCAGTTGGGAAAAAGAAGGGGTTACTCGCTACACAACAGAAGTGGTTGGTGATAACATGACTCTTTTAGGATCAAAACCTGGAGGGGGAGATCGCCCAACGCAACAACCCTATTCACAGGCAAATGATGATACGAAAGGCGGAGACAATTCTACTGACGACCTCCCTTTCTAATGTTTATATCTCAATCAGAAAATTTGCGCCTCTTAAATAACCGTGTGTTAACAGGAGGTGCGATACTTTTTTTTGTTCTTTTTGCTTCCGCTTGCACTAAAGATTATCAGCCTAAACCCAAAGGCTACAACCGGCTTGTGTTGCCTAAGCAAGAATATCAAGCATCACCGGATAGTTTGCCGTATGCGTTTGAGTATTCGAAGCATGCACGCTTGTTGCGCGATTCATCTTGGGTAAGTGAGCGCTATTGGATTGAAATTTATTATCCTGAACTGAAAGCAAATCTTCATATCACGTACAAGAAATTAAATAATAAAGATGATTTCTTAAAAGAGTTGCTGAATGATGCTTATAAACTCACCAGCAAGCAACAGATAAAAGCTTCTGCTATTGATGAGATTATTACGGTTACGCCCAGCGGAAAGACGGCTGTAATTGCTGAGATTGCTGGCGAAGTACCCAGTCAATTTCAATTTACCATGACCGACTCGTCAAGAAATTTTTTACGGGGAGCCCTTTACTTTAATACGAAAGTGCAGAATGATTCGCTGGCACCGGCCATTGATTTTATGAAGAAAGAAACTCTTCATTTTATTAACTCAGTAGAGTGGAAAAATAATTGATTAGCATAATCTGCCAATATCGAGGAGGGGGAAAATTTGCTGCGCCACATGATAGTACAATTGGTGTGGGTGCAGGTTTTTATTGGTTTGCTGGATTTTTCTTACTGTTTATTATTGCTGGTGTCTTGAAAGCATTTTGGGATGATGACCAATGGCGTGGAAAAGTGATTCGTTTTTCAGGAAAGAGTAAAAAATAGAATTCACCATTTTGTAATTGGCTAATTTGCACATCATCAAATTGACACATTGGCTTTCTTCGACACCTCTCTTGAATTTATTAAAGGCGTTGGTCCGCAACGGGCCGCACTTCTCCAAAAAGAGCTGAGGCTTTTCACTTTTGGTGACCTCATTCAATATTATCCTTTCAGGCATGAAGACCGTACTCGATTTTATAAAGTCAAGGAGGTTAATGATGACATGCCTTATGTGCAACTCATAGGCAAGATCACTGACTTTGAATTGATTGGTGTTGGATTTAAAAAAAGACTCGTTGGCTATTTCGAAGATGAAACTGGTGAGTTAGAACTAGTATGGTTTCAGGGAATCAATTGGGTAACAAAAAAAATCAAACCCAATACTTCGTATGTTGTGTTTGGTAAACCAAATCGGTTTGGAAATAAATTCTCAATTGCACATCCAGAAATTGAACCTCTTACTCCGGGCAATGAGCGCGGTGGATTTCTTCAGCCCGTCTATAATGTTACCGAAAAATTAAAGGCGCGGCACATCGATAGCAAACTCATTTCAAAACTTGTATCTGAAATTTTAAAAATTTCTCAGTCGCATATTCGTGAGACGTTGCCAACCTCACTTCTACAAAAACAAAAATTGCTTTCTAAAAGGGAGGCAGTGCAAGCCATTCATTTTCCGCAGAGTCATGAGCGTCTGAAAGCTGCTCAAACGCGATTAAAGTTTGAAGAGCTTTTTTATATCCAGTTGCGGCTCATTAAAATGAAACTGGTGCGGCAGGAGAAATTCAGAGGCATTGTTTTCAACGATACAGCTATTCTCACCCGATTTTATAAAGAGTACCTTCCGTTCGATCTTACCGAAGCGCAGAAACGAGTGATTAGGGAAATCTATACAGACATGAAAAGTGGTAAGCAGATGAATCGCTTGCTGCAAGGTGATGTGGGGAGTGGGAAAACAATTGTAGCATTTATTTGCATGTTGTTAGTGGTAGGCAGCGGAGCACAGGCAGCGTTGATGGCGCCTACTGAAATTCTTGCACAACAACATTATGCAAACCTTAAGAAATTTGCTGAAGCGATGGGAATTTCTATTGCATTGCTCACTGGTTCAGTAAAGAAAAGTCAGCGCAAGCCTATTCATGAAGCCCTGGAGAATGGTTCACTAAAAATATTGGTGGGCACCCATGCCTTGTTAGAAGAAGGCGTGAAGTTTAATCAATTGGGGTTAGCGATTGTGGATGAACAACATCGATTTGGTGTAGCACAACGGTCAAAACTCTGGCAAAAAAATTCTGACTTCTATCCGCATGTGTTGGTGATGACGGCCACACCTATTCCGCGCACGCTGGCTATGACATTGTATGGTGATTTAGAAATTTCTGTGATTGATGAATTACCAAAAGGCAGGAAGCCGATTAAAACTTCACATCGTTTTGATTCTCATCGGTTGCAGGTAAATGGATTTTTAAAAACGCAAATTGATGCTGGCCGGCAAGTGTATGTGGTTTATCCACTCATTGAAGAATCAGAAAAATTAGATCTCAAGCACCTGATGGATGGTTATGAAAGTATTAGTCGTGCTTTTCCGGATGTGGCAATAAGCATTGTGCATGGCAAGATGAAAGCAGAGGCTAAAGATTATGAGATGGCTCGCTTTGTAAAAGGGGAAACCAAAATTATGGTGGCCACTACCGTGATTGAGGTGGGTGTAGATGTTCCCAATGCATCGGTAATGGTAATTGAAAGTGCGGAACGTTTTGGATTGTCGCAGTTGCATCAGTTGCGCGGGCGTGTAGGTAGAGGAGCTGAACAATCGTATTGTATTTTAATGAGTGGCAATAAGTTGAGTTCAGATTCAAAAGTCAGAATTCACACGATGGTTCAAACCAATAATGGTTTTGAGATTTCGGAAACAGATTTAAAACTACGTGGGCCAGGTGATTTGATGGGCACCCAACAAAGTGGGGCATTGGATTTACTAATTGCAGACTTAGGTAAGGATGGAGAGATTCTTAAAAAAGCTAGGGAAGAAGCATTACAGATTTTAGAAAATGACCCCGCTCTTGACAAACCTGAAAACAGAGCCATCCGGATGCAAATCGAATCCATTAAAAAAACTGCGGTTAACTGGAGCAGGATTAGTTAGTTTTCAACCCTCTTTTTTATGGTTAGATCCTAAAGGGTTACAAAATGCCCACAAGAATCATGTAAGAAAGAGTTATCTTTCGTTAACTTTAACCTCCTAAACCCTTAATTATGAGAGGATTTCTACTGACGATAAGCTGTTTTTCTATTCTGGCCACTCACGCCCAAACAGTTTCCATAAAGAATGTGGAATTAGCCGGTGAAAAAATCATCGTGCACTATGATCTGGAGGATGGTAATCCAAATAACGAATACAAACTTGACCTTTTTGCTTCAAGCGATAATTATGCAAGCCCATTAACAAAAGTTAAAGGAGATGTGGGTTTAGAGGTTAAGCCAGGCGCTGGAAGAAAAATAGAATGGAATGTTCGCGAAGAGCTTGGAGGGTATAAGGGAAAAATTGCCCTTGAAATAAGAGGCAAGGTTTACATTCCATTTGTAAAAATTCAAAATTTTAATGCAGAGAAGTCATACAAACGAGGGAACAGCTACAACATAGCCTGGAAACCAGGCAGCAATAATGCCATTAACATTGATTTATATAAAGGTGGCCAGCGCGTGAGTGGTGAATCAAACCTTCAGAATAATGGAAGTCACACGTTCTATATACCTACTCATGCAAAGAAAGGTAATGATTATCGATTGAAAATCACGGATACAAAAAATTCGGAAGATGTGCTTTACACATCTGAATTTAATGTAAAGCCTAAAGTTCCACTTTTAGTAAAGGTCTTGCCTGTGTTGGTAGTTGGTGGGGCGGTTGCTGTACTAGTTGGAAGTGGCGGTGGAGGAGAGCCTGGCAGCCCAACGGGGGATTCAGTAATCCCAGGTGTTCCGGCATTGCCAACAGGTAACTAATTGTTTTAAGATAATTGTGAATAAAGAATCATGAAATACATTTTACTTTTTGTCGGGATTATATTTATCAACAATGCTTTTGCTCAAAATAACTGGACGGCAACGAATGGACCGTTTGGTGGTAACGTTGCCAACCTTAAAAGAACAAATGCAGGAGTCTTGTTTGCGATCGTAAATCAGCAGTTGTACGAGTCCACAAATAATGGAGATACGTGGAGCCTTAAGACAACCGTAACTCCAACCAACTTATACATAAATGATCTTATTGAGGATTCGGGAAAATTATATGGAGTTTATTATTCTCAACTATATGTGTCAGTTGATGGAGGTACGAACTGGACTGTGACGGCAACCAATTTGTTTCAGGGTGCGTCATACATTAAAAAAGTTGGCCCGGATGGAGTCTTTGTAGTTTGGGGTTATAACGGTGTATATGTTTCAATTGACAAAGGAACTAATTGGACTCAGATTTCAAGTGAAAGTTGGTCGGGAAAACCAGGCGTTTGGACCAATACAGCAGGTGATGTTTTCTATGGAGCTCAAGGAGGCAAATTATTAAAGCACTCCTATAATGGACTTACTGCGAATTGGACTGCGGGTAATTTTCAAACGGTGCTTACCCTCCCAGGCGGAGATGGGGTAAGTACCATGACTATTGATCAAGCAGGCAGGCTATATGTAGCCTCATTCTTTGATTTTTTTAAATCTACCGATAACGGAGCAAATTTCACTTCAATTAAATCTTCAATATCTCCCTTAACCTATTTTGATGGTTACTTGGAAGCATCTCCTGATAATTCGGTTCATTTCTTTTCCACAGATAACAAAATATATAAGTCAGCTAATCAGGGAACCACATGGACTTCTTCAAATGGGCCAACTTTCGATTATGGTTCACAAGTAAGCAGTGCTGTGTTTTCTTCGGCCTCTGTCTATTTTGCGGCATCGTCTAGCGATGGTATTTTTAGAACAGACAATAGTGGCACTTCTTGGCAACAAAAAAGTGCAGGGATGAAAGGGAACAGTTTTACAGGGATTGTGGTAGCTAATTCTTCTCCGGCAAGGATTATTGCTGTTAAATCAGGAAGCCGCAGCTATACCTCATCAACCGATCAGGGAGGAACATGGACTACAACTTCCTTAAATGACTATGTTTCGGGCATTCTGAAATTGAGTGACGAAACAATCATTATTTACGGATCAAAATTATTTCGCTCTACAAATAATGGAGCAACTTTTTCAAATAATGGAACCTATTATTATCACTCTAAAATTATTGAAGCTGCAAATGGCGATCTTTATGGGTTTCAATATGGTAAAGTCTCAAAGTCAACTGATAAGGGTTCAACGTGGACAGATCTTGTAATCGCTGGATTACCAGCTGCATTTCAAACCTATTATGCGGCCATTGATGTATCAGGCAATATAATCTGTCATGCTTACGATGGCACTGCAACAAATAAGACGTATAAAATAGTTGGAACAACATTAACGGAAATTGCAACACCCGCCTCTAACTATAATAATCTGTTTTACCTCAATGGAAAATTTTATTTAGCGGAGTATTCGCAGTTTTATTACTCGTCTGATCTAGGGGTAAACTGGACAACGGTGGGGTTTTCAGGAAATGCAATTTTTCCTCTTAAGAATGCTTCTTTTTCTGGCGTAGCAGTTAGTAAGAATGGATCGTTATCTGTTTCGCAAGATGATGGCGGTACTTGGAATAACACAAATTTGCCATCGAGTTCAAGTTATATCAATAGCATTGCAACAGATGCTGCCGGTGACTTTTTTGCAGTTGCATACAATTCGCCTGTGCTTAAGTATACCAATGAATTATTAGTCGATCCTGCCACTCTTCCACCCTACATTAATTTTAACTGGCAACCCTTAAATGGACCCTATGGAGGAAGTGTTACAAGATTGAAAGCTCATCCCGATGGCTCAACATTGTTTGCTATCGCCAACGGCAATTTTGTTTGGAAGTATAGTGGTGGTGTTTGGACACGTCTTAGTCCAATTGTTGGTGTAACTACAATTTTTGATGTAGAAATTGATGCAGCAGGAAATGTTTACATTCTGCCAGCTATTAATCCACAAAAAATATATAAATCAACAGATAAGGGAGTCAATTGGACAGCCTTAACTAGCACCGGGTTACCCGCTTCTTCTTCTGCAATTAGAAGGTTAGATGTTTTGTCCGACAACTCAATACTTGCCTATGGAAATTTTGGGGGATTTGGAAGGATTTATAAATCAACGAATGGAGGAACAAGTTTTACTGAGCGGCACACCAGCACATTTAATGGTTTCTATACTAGAGTACCAATCGAAAGTGCTGGGGGTGTTGTTGCCACTGTTGGATCAAATGTAGGAGAGGGTCTTGTTGTTTCCTTAGACAGAGGTACAACATGGGTAGTTAAGCCTTTTCCATCAATTGTTGGTCCATCGGGTTTTGTAGGAAGTATGGCGTTTGATGGAACTACAATGTTGGCCACCGTAATACTGGATTCTTCAATCCCAAATTGGGTCACGCAACTTGCTAAATCAACAGATAATGGAACAACTTGGTCAATAATCCCAACCCCAGGGCCAAATACTAACTTAAGCTATGGTAAGAGATTTGTGGTTTTACCAAATGGAGAATATTTGCTAACACTACAAAATCCATTTTTTGATTGCTATCGGTCGACAGATAAAGGAGTAAATTGGACACTGATTGGTAATTATGGTGACATTTTTACAACAGCTGATTTTCAGGGAACAACCGCTTATTTGCAAGGAAGTACTAAAGGAGTTCAGAAAACAACCGATGGCGGATTAACGATTACACCAGTGTCGGGCGGTATGCCAATTAACACCGCTTTTGATATCACCATGATAAATGGTAAGGATCTTTTGGTAGGAGCAACAAGCCCTTACCATTCCAGTGACTTTGGTCAAACCTTTACATTGGCTTCTTCACAGGTTGCAAGTACCTTTTTGAAGGTAAATGATGGTGTTATTGCATACGGCAGCAGACAACTTCAAAAGTCAACAGACGGAGGTAAAACGTATACTCCAATTGGTGATGATAGGTATTTTTCTTTCTTAACCACCAACAAAGCTGGAACTGAGTATTATGCTTACTCTGGAAGTGAGATACCAGGAACAACAGTTGCTTATGGATTATTTTTCTCTACAGATTTAATTACATGGACTCCTGTGCCGTTATCAGGGATTCCCAATCCAGATAATTTTTTCGTTAATCAGATGGTTATTGACGATAATCGTATTGGGTACTCAATAATTAACGACAATCAAACGGGTGAGTCCAAGGTTTACAAAATAGTTTTTGGCTCAGCTACCGACATTTCTAAAATTATAGGAACAGAAAACCCTTTTTCAATAACGTATTTTAATAACAAGATTTATGTGTACGATGGCAATGGAGCAATATATAAATCATCCGATGGAGATACATGGACATCGGCATCGGCACCCACGGGTGGCTCTTTAATTGTTACAAATAATTATCTCTTTGTAACAGGAAATTCAAGCACATCACTTTGGTTATCAAGAGATGATGGTACTTCATGGCAAAGCGTTGGAGATGTTCCAACCTCTGGCGTGAACTTTAGAGACATTGTAGTCAATGAATATGATGGATATGCTTATGCTACACTTTCTGGCAGTGTTGTTCGAAAGAGCGGAAACAAAATCATTCCAAATGACAATCAAAAACCATTAATAGCATCACTTTTACCGGCTTTAAATGCAGTTAATGTTGGAGTAAGGCCAACGCTTACCATCACGTTTAATGAGGCTGTGTCTTCAGTGGTTGGAAAGAAAATCAGAATTTTTGACTTAGCCGCACCAGCAGTTCCTGTTGAAGTGATTGATATCTCTGCGGCAACGCAAAATCTAAAATCATGGTCTTTCACACCTTCACAAGATCTATCTTATCTTAAAACTTATTTTATTATTATCGATGCTGGTTCCTTTGCTGATATTTTCGGTAATACCTTCAATGGGATAACCACTCAGGATACCTGGAAATTCACAATTCAAGAACAACCTGATGTAACAAAACCAACAATTACATCGCTCACTCCCGATCTGGACCTTACAAAAGGTACAGCTAAGAAAATTGATATTAACGTAACGGATAACAAGAACCTGCCCACTGATAAATCGAAAATTTATTATCGAGGCATTACAACCGCTGACACAGAATCATTTACACCTGCAAATATGATTGTACTTACAGGCAGCGGTACAACGTCATCCAATTTTACGGTCACTGTTCAAGAATCTTGGTATGACGCGATGGGACTAGAATTTTATTTAGAAGTTGAGGATGCTTCGGGCAACAAACAGAAATATCCTGAAACAGGCTATGCATATTCTTACATTACATACCCATCGGCCGAGAATCCAACTATCCCTTCCGAGCGTTTTAGCTATGGAGGACTAGCCAATAACTATAGAATGATATCCGTTCCTTTTACTACACAGGACAGTCAATTGTTGACGATCTTAAATGAATTTGGAAACCTTGATAACACAAAATGGAGAATTTTTACGTTCGATGCGGTTAATTCCAAATTTGTAGAAAATCCGCCAAGCATTGAAAGAAATAAAGGCTATTGGATAAATGCAAAAACTGGTCCTCTTGGTGGCGTAAAAGTTGAGGGGGCCTCAACACCAAAGTTTAATAGAACCAAGTTCGATAAAATCACTTTAAAGCCGGGATGGAATCAACTTGGAAATCCATATCCGGTTGAGATTTCGTGGGCAGATACAAAGGTTGGAAATGCGAATGTAGGATCATTAAAAATATTTGATGGAACAGCGTATGCTAATCAAGACAACCTGCTTCCGTTTCAGGGAGGCTTTGTAAATAATAGCGGAACATCAGACATAACATTAACTGTAAGATTTAAAGGAATTACAACAGGAGGCCGCATAGCATCCGGCAAGTTAGGGTCTGACCTATCCCAGTCTAATTGGGAGGTGCCAATTTCCGCTATAAATAATGAAATTGAAAACACGATGGGTGGAGTTGGTATGCATGAAAATGCAAGCGCAGATTGGGATGAGTTTGATGATGTAAATCCTCCGCGCTTTTTTGACTATGCGGAACTTTCGTTCCCTTGGAAGTCGAATGTTAATAATTTCATGGCCAAGAATATCATACCAACCGAGGCCGACCATGTATGGTATTTTACTGTAGATGCTTCTGATGGAATTACAGAATTAAAATGGGAAAATAATTCTATTACAGGCGGTAAAGATTTGATTTTGTTTGACCTCGCACAACAAAAATTAATAGATATGAAGGAAGTAGGTGTTTATTCTTTTAATGCCATGCAAGGCAATGAATTTCAAATTCATTTTGGAGATAATCTGCATGGTAAAATTAAACCCACCAAGGTTATTCTGGGTGTTCCGTTCCCTAACCCAACAAGTACAATAGCTACCATTGGATTTACCATACCGGAAAATAAATCTGCATATCAGGTTCAACTTGAAGTATATAATTCCATGGGGCAGCGGGTTACCCAACTGGTAAACGGAAGCTTTACATCTGGATTCTACAACTCGATTTGGGATTCGGAAAATGCAAAAAATGGACTTTATTTTTATCGACTGAAGGTGGTAGAAAATGGAGTTCAAAAAATACTTACTGAAAAGATTATTATTAACCGATAAGAATATGAAACCAAAACATTGGATTTTGATTGCGCCAATTCTCCTGTTGAGTATTTGGTCTCAAGCTCAAACCGTATCGGCCCGCACAAATGAATTTGAAGTTGACTTTAGCGGTGGAAAGCAATTTATAAACAGCACAATCCCGGTTGTTACCTGGGTAACTCCAATCCCTGAAACAACTTTTGCGCAGGATAGTAAGTTTAAAATTAAAGCTGAGGTTACTTCTACATCACCATTAAAAAGTATTACGATATCCATTAAGGAAACTGTGCTAACTGCGAGCAGGGGAATGCTCTCCATTCAGCCAGAAGGCACCGAACGATACAACTCTGTGATTGAAAAATCGCTTACATTAATGGATGGAGAAAACCTGATTGAGATTATTGCCGAGAATATGGAAGGGTTACGAACCATTACCTATAGAAAGGTGCATGTGGGAAGCGCATCGTTGGCTGACGCAACTAAACTAAATCGCACCGATTATGCGCTGATCTTCGCTACCGACAATTATGACAACTGGTCGGATCTTGTGAACCCTGTTTTTGATTCGCGCACAATTTCTGAGGAGTTAAAAAAAACATATGGCTTTAAAGTTGAGATGATTGAGAATGCAACTCAATCCGAAATATTAAGGAAGATCAGAGAGTATGGCGAGAAGAAATATCAACCCCTTGATCAATTGTTTATTTTCTTTGCAGGTCATGGTACTTATGATCAAACCTTCGGTGAGGGATTTGTTGTAACAAAAGAATCGCTTTTAAATGATGAAGCAAAAACCACGTATCTATCACACAATCGCCTACGCTCTATAACAAACAACATCCCTTGTGAACATATATTTCTTGCCATGGATGTTTGTTTCGGAGGAACCTTTGATCAGGCCCTGGCATCATCGCGTGGCGCGGATGATGAAGTATATAAGGAGCAGAACCAAACAGAATTTATCACGCGCAAACTCACCTATAAAACTCGTAAATTTTTAACATCTGGTGGAAAAACCTACGTAAGTGATGGTATCCCTGGCAAGCACTCACCATTTGCAAAGAACTTCATTGATGCATTACGCTCGCGCGGAGGCAGAGATGGAATTTTAACATTGCCGGAAATTGTTTCATATGTCGAGAAATTAAAAATTCAACCACGCTTTGGCGAGTTTGGTGACAATGCACCCGGGAGTGATTTTATTTTTGTAGCACGATAGTTTATCATTACTAATAGGTAGCTAATGAAGGTGAGTTTGGCTCACCTTTTTTATTCTTGTTGTTTCAACTAATTTTATAAGATTGTTTTCTATGAGATTTTCTTTCATCGTATTCAGTCTGTGGGCATTGTCTTTCCAAGCACAAGCACAAACCGGTGCTTACTACCTTTCTCATTATACTCCTCCTGATGATCAAATCGATTTTCGAAGTGTTGATCTTATACAAGATGAGCAAGGCGAAATCTATTTTGCAAACAAAGGTGGCGTGCTTGAGTTTGATGGTAGAAACTGGAGATTTGTTTCTGTGCCCGGGGCGGTATACGGGCTTTCTACAATCGGAACACAGGTTTATGTAGCAAGTCTTTCGGGAATCGGAAAACTGGGGGCGAAGAATGAAACTCCACGACTCTATTCAAAAATAGCTGATGGAAATTTTTTCTCTTCTGTCACGAATGATCAAAACGTTTTCTTTTGTGCAAAAGGCATTGTCTCTATTTATGATATCTCAAAAAACGAATTAGTAAGTTCAATTAAACCAGACAGCAGTCAGGGTTCCTTCCTGGGTATTTATTCGGTAAATAATTCTGTGTATGTGCGTACCGCAAAGCGCGGATTATTTAAAGTAGAGAATCCAAAATTAGTCACTTCAGACATTACACCCGGCAATTTAATTTTCTCAACGCCATCCATCAACGGAAAACGATTTTTGGTGGGTATGGATAATCATCAGGTTTACATCCATGAGGATAATACATTCAGAGAGATTATTATAAAAGATCAGGCACTACTAACTAAAAATGTATTGGTGGATGGTGCATGGGTAAACGATAATCTTATAGCATTAGGAACACTGCGTGGTGGCGTTATCTTCATTAATCCCAACACAGGTGTAACAGAACAATTAATTAATTATCAGAACGGCCTGCCGGATAATGAAGTTTATTGCTTGATGACGGACAAAAGACAAGGCGTGTGGGTAGCCCATGAATATGGCTTTACACGAATAGCTCCCAATATTCCTTTTCGCTCGTTTGATCATTATCCAGGTTTGGCCGGAAATTTATTGTGTGCCCAAACGTTTAATGGCAAAGTATATGTAGGCACAACATTAGGGCTTTATCAACTGGCGGAAGACATACCGAACCTACAACTGACAACAAAAGCAAAACCAATAGAAGGAAAAAGCGGAAGAAGATCAGCAGTTCCTAAAGTTGCAATAAAAAGAGATAGTTCATTATCGGTGGTTAATTATGGTTTTAAAAAGGTATCGGGCATTGATGGAAAAATAACTCAGCTGGTTGATGTAACTGGTAAGTTGCTTGCGTCAGGCCTCAGCGGAGTTTATGAAGTGGAAGGACTTCAGTCTACGCTAGTTTTACAGGAGCCCGTTCGATCTGTTTTTTTCTCCCCCTCCCTCCAACAACTGATAATTGGAACTTATGCTGAACGCATAAGGACTTTTATTTCTGACAAAGATGATTGGCGTGAAACGAATTTAGTAGATTCTCTTCACGATTTTATCAGTCACTCTTTTGAAGATAGGCTTGAAAACATCTGGCTTTGTGGTAAAAAGAATATTTACAAAATTGAAACACTGGATGGTGACATCACGGATTTAATATCCTATCCCGTAAGCAACCCATCTCGTGATGAGACAGTAGGTTTGTCTTACGGCACCAATATCTACATTGCAGCCTCCGGACAATTTAGTCGCTTTGATAATAAGCGTGCTTCATTTGTCAAATATGATTCACTTCCCGGGCCACGAAAATATTTTGCCTCAGCTGGATATTTTTGGTTTCATGACGGAGCTAAGTGGAGAACGGTGGATAGCAAATTACAATCGTTAAAAATGGATTGGCTAGGACTTTTCCCAAACTTGAGATACCTGGCTCCTAATAACTTAGGCGATGGACTATGGGTGATCACCGCAAAAAACGAATTATATAAATTCACAAACTCAACAAACGAATCAGACCCAACAAACTATCCACTTTTTTTGCGCACCATTAAGGGGCAAGAAATTACTCTCGAAAAAAGAATAGAAATTTTACAGAATGACGGCATTGTTACGTTTGAATTTGTGCAACCGGAGTTTGTCGGTTTAAATGCCACACAGTTTAGATATCAGGTAAAAGGATTAAACTCTAGCTGGTCAAATTGGGCATCATCAAATAACATCATCTCATTATCTTTTTTAGCGCCAGGTAAGTACGAACTAGCTGTTCAATCGCGCGATTTGTTGGGCAACGAATCAAATGCAGAACAAATTAAATTTGTTGTGCTGCCCCCCTATTGGCAACGTTGGTGGTTTTATGCGCTTGAAGTTTTCGTATTTAGTTTTCTTGTTGCTTTAACACTTAAGCTAGCGAGAGCGAATGCCCGCTATCGATACCTAAGCCAAATCCTTTCACTGATTACCGTGGTAATGTTAATTCAGTTTCTTGAAACTGTTATCAGCTCATTATTTGGATCAAGAACTTCGCCTGTTATTGATTTTGCCATCCAGGTGGTTGTTGCATTAATGGTGTTTCCGGTAGAGTATTTTGCACGTGATGCGATGGCCAAATATTCGCAGGGGAAATACCGGATTAGAAGAATTTGGGATAAAGAAAAATAGACTACCTTTTTGATAGTTGTATCAATTGAGATTTTACTACCTTCACTTAACCTGAAACCCCATTCAAATGAAATATATTATTACTGCATGTGCACTAACTCTGCTTTTGGGTAGCTGTGCGCCAAAGGAATCTGTAAAAACATTGGCTGAACAAAATCCTGCTGCCGATGGATTTAATGTTGCTGACTCTGATCCTGCAGCCATTCAATTAGCCGATAGCATTATGCATGCGATGGGGGGAAGGGAGAATTGGGACAAAACCCGATTCATTTCCTGGAATTTCTTTGGGCGGAGGGATTTGATTTGGGACAAGCAAACCGGACGTGTACGAATTGAAAGTGCGCCTGACAGCACAATTTATTTAGTGAATGAAAAAACCGGTGAGGGAAGAGTAAGAATAAAAGGCACCGAAATTACAGAACCCGATAGCCTGAAAAATCTTTTGGATAAAGCAAAATCAATCTGGATCAATGATTCCTATTGGTTAGTGATGCCTTATAAAATAAAAGATACTGGAGTAACGATTAAATACATGGGCGAAGACACCCTGAAAGGCAATCGTTATAATTCTTTAATCCTAACTTTTAAAGAAGTAGGGGTAACTCCACAGAATATGTATAAACTGTATGTAGACAAGCACGAAAAGTTAGTTCGCTATTGGGCATACTATCCAAGCGCGGCAGAAGATAAAATGGGTTTTGTTCGACCTTGGGATAATTATCAAAATTATGGAGGCATATTGTTATCAGCAGATCGATCCGATGGTGGAGGCCCTAAAAACGTGAAGGTAGATCAGACGTTACCCGATGCTTTATTTTCCGAATTTTAAAAATTCTAACTATGCTTTTGAATCTAGATACCGTTCCGCATTTTTATAAAAACTATGTTAAGCAAGTGGAAGAAAGCGATTTGTTACAAGCACTTCGCATCTCGGGTCATCGCGCACTTGAATTGGTTCATTCAATTCCACATAACAAGCTTGATTTTAAATATGCACCAGATAAATGGACCGTACGGGAATTATTATGTCATGTAATTGATGCCGAACGAATCTTTGCCTATCGCGCCCTGCGCTTTGCGCGAAATGATAAAACTCCATTGGCTGGCTTCGAAGAAAACGATTATGCACCACAGGCAAATGCAGCCGGAAGAAGCATTGAAAAGATTACGGCCGAAATGGCTCATCTACGTTCTTCAACCATTGATTTGTTCGAAGGCTTTACACCTGAAATGCTTACCCGAAAAGGAACTTCCAACAAAAATGAATTATCAGTGGTTGCTTTAGGATTTATTATTGCCGGTCATGAAACCCATCATTGCCATATCTTGAAAGAGCGGTATCTTGCCTGATGAATGAGGATTTTTATTGCAGTTTTTATTCTTTTAGCAGGCTGGGCATGCTCGCCACGTATTGGCATTCTTAAAGAGATAAACCAAACCCAATTAGATCTAAAGGATCACACTGGTTTTGCGTTGTACGATCTCAAATCAAAAAAATACTTGATTGAGTACAATGCAGAGAAATATTTCACACCGGCATCAAACACAAAAATATTTACATTCTATACGTCACTAAAATTGTTGGGCGATTCCGCTACAGCGCTTAAATATATTTATAAGGGTGACTCGTTAATTTTTTGGGGCATGGGCGACCCTTCGTTTTTGTATGCTCGAACATTCGATAACGGAAGGGTTTTTAATTTCTTAGAGCATTCGCCCGAAAAGTTATTTTATTCGGCTACTAATTTTAAAACAAGTTCGCTTGGCCCGGGGTGGGCGTGGGATGATTACCCCTACGATTACTCAGCGGAGAGATCACCGTTTCCTATGTTCGGAAACCTGATTGCAATTGAGAGACCTTTTAATGATTTCTTTATTTCGCCTCGGTTTTTCACTCAGCATTTTACAGTTGCTACCGATCTGCGCAAGCGGGATGAAATCATTCACGACCTTGACAATAATCAGCTTACTTTCTTTCCGGGCATCACTACAAGCAAAAGTTGGGAAGTACCTTATCATTACAGTAGTGATCTGATTGCTGATTTATTAAGTGACACACTTCAGCGGGAAGTAAAGGAAATTTACCTACCACTTCCGCACAATGCGCAAGCGTTGAAAAGTATTCCGATGGACAGTTTATATAGTGTAATGATGCAAGACAGTGATAATTTTATTGCTGAGCAGTTGCTGCTTCAATGTGCCGGGGTACTAAGTGATACGCTAAAGCCGGAAATAGCCATTGATTTTGCAAAAAGGAATTTTCTTGCTGATTTACCTGATGAACCCAGTTGGGTAGATGGTTCGGGTCTTTCGCGCTATAATTTGTTTACACCTCGTTCGATCATAAAACTTTGGGAGAAAATTTATACTGAAATTCCTCAAGGACGATTGTTTAGTTTATTGGCTGTGGGTGGAAAGCAAGGGACCATTAAAAACTGGTATCATAAAGATCCTCCTTTTATTTTTGGGAAGACGGGTACGCTCAGTAACAATCACACGTTAAGTGGTTATCTGGTGACACGATCGGGTAGGGTTTTGATCTTCAGCATGATGAATAATAACTACCTTGCCAGTACAAATGAAGTGCGGAGGCGGATGGAGAAAATTTTGTACGCAATTCACGATAAATATTAACCTGAAATAGAAGAATGAGAAAGTGTGTTTTTGTAATAGTAATGTCTTTGTTGGCAACAAATAGTTTTGGTCAATCTATGGACATGCTCGATATAAAAATCGGGCAGATGATTTTGATAGGAATGCCCAAGGCAGAAGTAGACGAGAAAGTGTTGGAAGAAGTGCGAAAAGGAAAAGTGGGAGCACTTATCTTTTTTGAAAAGAATATTCCAAACAAGTCCAATGCATTTGCCAGTGTAAAAAGCATGACATGGACGTATCAAAAGGCTGCTTCTATTCCGTTGTTTATTTGCATTGATCAGGAAGGGGGTAAAGTAAATCGACTTAAGGAAAAGTACGGATTCACTAAATCCATCACAGCCGGAGCACTGGGTAAATCCATGTCATTGGACTCTGTGCGATTTTATGCCGATGCTACCGCAGCAACCCTTGCTGGGTTAGGTTTTAATGTAAACTTTGCCCCCGTAGTCGATTTGGCTATCAATAAAGACAATACCGTGATTGCGAAACCTGAGCGCGCCTATTCCGCCAATGCCGATACCGTTGCTATGATGGCGAAGGAGGTAATTAAAATGCATCGCAAGTATGGAGTACTTACTTCACCAAAACATTTTCCCGGCCACGGAAGCTCAAAGGAGGATACGCACTTTGGCGTGGCAGATGTTACAAACAGTTGGACGGAACAGGAATTGTTGCCATACAAATTGTTAATTGACTCTGGATATGTGGATGCTGTAATGACTTCACACATTGTAAATAAAAATTTGGATGCAAAGGGATATCCAGGAACCTTGTCAAAGGAAATTCTGGATGGGATATTAAGAAAACGACTTGGTTTTAATGGAGTAGTATTTTCAGATGATATGCAGATGCATGCTATTTCTAAAAACTTTGGATTAGAAGAAACGATCAAACTTGCTATCAATGCAGGTGTGGACATCATGTGTTTTTCTAATAACATTCCCGGAAGTGATGAGCGCACGGTTGATAAAGTACACGCGATTATTAAAAAGATGGTGAGTAGTGGAGAAATAAAACCTGAGCGTATTGATGAGTCCTTTCAACGGATCATTCAATTGAAAAGTCGTATCGGTAATCGCGATGTAGCCGCATACAAAGCGGAGATTGTAAAGCTCCAGAATCAACTGGCGCAAGCTGAAGCAGCCATGAAGAAGCCTGTTGAAGTTAAAAAGGAAGAGCCTGCTCCGGAAACGTTGCCTGAATCTACAACCAAGAAAAAGAAAAAATCCAAGAAGAATTAATCGCTATTGGCCATGAATAAAAATGTGATCATTGGTATACTCAGTATTGCATGCGCAGCATTGGTAATTTTTGCTTTTGTACAAAAATCTCAAATAGACGATGTGGCTGCTACCTGCGAAAAGGAAAAGGGGCTCTTGGAAAAAATTGTAAAAGAGCAAGAAGCAAGAGCTACAGAATTTCAAGTAATGATGGATCAGGCAAGGCATGAAGCATTGGTGCAAAGGGCTATTGCAGAAGCGCAAATAGAAGAGTTAAAGAAGAAGAAATAGATGGTATTCACACTTGCCAAAGCATCCAGCAGCGAAGTTCCCATTATCATAAGTGTACCCCATTGCGGTGTTGCTTTTCCTGAAGAGCTAAAAGACCAATACAAACCCAAACTAATAAAAGCACCAGACGATACAGACTGGTTTGTTCATATGCTTTATGATTTTGCCCCAGCGTTGGGCATTACTATGATTGCGGCTAATTACAATCGATGGGTAATTGATTTGAATCGTGATCCACACAGCAAACCTTTGTATACGGATGGAAGAATTATTACAGCACTTTGCCCCACCACAACTTTTTTGCGTGAAAAAATTTACAAAGATGAACGAGAGGAGGTAGAACTGTTGGAAGTAAAGCGGAGAGTGCAGTTGTATTATCAACCGTATCATCATCAGATTGATTCCTTGCTTCAGCAAAGAAAGAAGAAATTTGGTAAGGTACTTTTGTGGGATTGTCACTCTATTCGACAAGTTGTATCCACTATTCAGAAAGATCAATTTCCGGATTTGATTTTAGGTGATGCAGATGGAACTTCGGCTTCTCCCGGTCTGATCGAAGCAGCTTTAGGTGTGCTGGATCATGGAGTGTATTCTGTTCAACACAATCATCCTTTCAAAGGCGGGTACATTACCCGGCATTTTGGGAAGCCAGCTGAGAATCAACATGCCCTGCAGCTAGAGATGACCAAAGTGAATTACATGGATGATACTGAGTTGAAATATGATAAGGCCAGAGCAGATAAAATGAGAGTTTTATTGAAGCGAGTGTTTGAAAAATTGATAGAGCAGTTGAACTAATCCCTTCCCCTCTCCCAGGGGAGAGAGGTGTCCGAGGAACGAGGACGGGGTGAGGGATTTGAAAAAATTAATCATGCTAAATCGAAAGGTCAGAGCAATAAAGAATTGAAGTTGGTCTCGCAATAAAACTTCAGATGCAATTCTTGGATTTGCCCGCGAAATGAGAAAAGACCCTACTGAGGCAGAAGCACTTTTGTGGGAATCTTTGAGGGGAAGGAGACTGAACAAATTAAAGTTCAGAAGACAGCAACCCATTAAAGGGTACATCCTTGATTTTTATTGTGAAGAACTTAGACTAGGTGTGGAGGTGGATGGAGAAATTCATTTGAAGGAAGATCAAAAAAAGTATGATCGTTTACGAACTGATTTCCTTGCAGAGTATGGGATTAAAATAATTAGGTTTACGAATGATCAGGTTATTGGTAAAATGAAAGAAGTATTGAATTCAATAAAAGAGGAGGCAGGTAGTCCCTCACCCCTTCCCCTCTCCCTGGGGAGAGGGGTGTCCGAAGGACGAGGTGAGGGACTAAAATTCTTTCATTTCAATTCTCTTCTTCAAAAGGAAGGCTGGCTTTCTCCAGCTTATGTTGGTGTGGATGAAAAGGGGTGCATTGATTATTTATCAAGTCAACCACCAAACGAAACTATTGCACTGGAATCAGTTCAAGGATTTGCTCTGCCAGGTTTTCAAAATGCACATTCACATGCCTTTCAGTATGCGATGGCCGGACTTGCAGAAAATCATGCAATTGGAACTCAAGATGATTTTTGGACGTGGCGTGAAGCTATGTATCAATGCGCACTTTCGGTTGACCCTGATCAGGCTGAAGCCATTGCCGCCATGCTATATGCAGAAATGGTTCGTGTGGGTTATACCCACGTGGCTGAATTTCATTATTTACATCACGATAAAACTGGAAAGCGGTATGCCAACCTTGCAGAGATGGGTGCGCGCATGATGGCTGCCGCTCAACGAGCTGGAATAAAAATCACATTGATTCCGGTATTTTACCAGCAAGGAGGTTTTGGCTTACCACCTCAAGAAAGACAAAAGAGGTTTATCTCGAAATCAGTTGAAGATTATTTTAATTTACTGGAGGCATCCAAAAAAGTTGTAGCGGATACCGATAATGCGTTATTAGGGTTTGGTGTTCATTCGCTTCGTGCCGTTAATTTACATGACATAAAAGCAACATTCAATAATGCACCTAAGCACTTACCTTTTCATCTTCATGTAGCCGAACAGAAAAAAGAAATTACAGATTGCCTTGCCTATTGTGGTAAACGACCCATGCAATGGCTTTTAGAAAACATGGAAGTGAGTGAACGGTTTAATCTGGTTCACTCTACACATTTGGATGACAACGAACTTGCATCATTGGCAAAGTCCGGAGCAGCCGTAGTATTGTGCCCATCAACTGAAGGAAATTTAGGGGATGGGATTTTTAGAATGAAAGAATATGTAAAGCAAGGCGGTCGTTGGTGTATTGGTACGGATAGCCATATCGGATTAAGTCCTATGGAAGAGTTTCGAATGATTGATTACCGACAACGATTGGTAACAAATCAGCGCAACACCTTTGAGGGTGATGCGGCTTCTTACATGATCAATGAAGAAGTAACAACAGGAAGAAATGCCATGGGGCTGAAAACTGATAATCATTTTGAAATTGGAAACCCGTTTGATGCTGTGATTTATAACTCGGGATCACACTTACTTGCAGAGACCTCCGAAAAAAACAGACTTGCCACAATACTTTATACTTCCGACTCCAGCCGGATTGCCGGTACAATTATTAATGGGAAGTGGGTGGTAAAAAATCAGCATCATGTGCAAGGTCATCCAATCAAAATTGCTTTTTCGCAGGCAATGAGAAAGCTAAAGAATCGATAGCACCTATTTCCACCTCTGGAAACACCAATTAAGTAATTTCATTGGCTTCTTAAGGAAGTTTTGGTTAAATCTGTATTTGTAACCTAAACTCTCTATGAAAAAATTACCCTGCATCCTGTTGCTGGCATTGTTTGGAATAATTCCCGCGACAGCGCAAAAATCTAAATCAAAAGTTGAACCACCACCAATAAGCTCTTTGGATGAAGCCAACTTCAAAGGATTGAAGTGGCGAAACATTGGGCCATTTCGTGGCGGCCGTGCCAATGCAATTTCGGGAGTTATTGGAAATGACAATGTGTACTATGTTGGATACACGGGCGGTGGGATAGCGAAGACAGATGATGCCGGTATTACCTGGAAGAATATTTCAGACGGATTTTTTAAAGTTGGTTCGATTGGAGAAATCGCCATCTGCGAAAGCGACCCCAATGTTATTTATGTTGGTACCGGAGAGCATGCCGTGCGCGGAGTAATGACTTCGTATGGCGATGGTGTTTATAAGTCAACCGATGGTGGCAAGACCTGGAAAAATATTGGTCTGGAAAAAACGCGTCATATTTCTGAGATCGCCATCCACCCTAACAATCCGGACATCGTGTTGGTTGGAGCGCAAGGGGCAGTGCATGGCCCAAGTTCAGATCGGGGTGTTTATAAATCGATTGATGGCGGAGCCACCTGGAAGAAAACTTTATATGTGGATGAAAACACGGGTGTCTCTTCACTGAATATGGACATGACGAATCCACGAATAATTTATGCGGCAACCTGGCAACACAGAAGATATCCGTGGAAAGTAGAGAGTGGTGGTGCTGGTTCTACGATATGGAAATCAATAGATGGGGGTGATACCTGGACTAAGATTAATGAGGGACTACCAAAAGAAATGGGCAAAATAGGCGTTGCGGTTTCGCGTGCCAATCCCAATCGTGTGTATGCAATTATTGAGGCCGAGAAATCGAAAGCCGGATTGTATCGTTCGGATGATGGAGGTAAAAAATGGAATCACATGACAAGTGATCATACAATAACCGCGCGCAGTTGGTATTATATGGAAGTATTTCCAGATCCTATTAATGAAGATGTTGTCTATGTATTGAATGCACCTATGACACGCTCCATTGATGGTGGAAAAACTTTTTCAACGTTGCGTGTAGGCCATGGCGATACCCATGATTTATGGATCAATCCCAAAACAAATAGCACGATGGCGTTGGCCGATGATGGCGGGGGTGAAATTAGTTTTAACACGGGCCGATCATGGTCGCCACTGAACAACCAGGCTACCGCACAATTTTATCGGGTAAATGTTGACAATCGTTTTCCGTATTGGGTATATGGTGGGCAACAAGATAATTCATCAGTCGCCATCCCAAGCAGAAACGGAAGTTATGGAATCACTGAGAAAGATTGGTTCAACGGCCCGGGTTGTGAAAGTGCCTGGATTGCATTTAATGATCCTTCGAATCCTGAATTGTTATACGGAGGTTGCTATCAGGGCATTATTGATGTACTAGATACGCGCACAGGAGAAGTTAAGGACATTCAGGAATATCCAGCAACAAATCTAGGATTCAAGCCACGCGAAATGAAGTATCGTTTCAACTGGAATGCACCGTTGATAAATTCACCACATGATTCAAAAGTATTGTATCATGCCGGTAATGTTCTTTTTAAGAGCACCAATGGTGGATTTAGTTGGGAAGTAATTAGCCCAGACTTAACACGCAACGACACTACAAAACAAAACACAAGTGGAGGGCCTATCACCAATGAAGGAGCAGGGGGAGAAAATTATAACACGATTTATTATGTGATTGAATCTCCGCATGAACGCGGTGTGATTTATACGGGTAGCGATTGTGGCTATGTACAATTAACTAAAGATGGAGGAAAGACATGGACCAATATTACACCAGCCGGTATGCCAGAAGCAATGATTCATTCTATTGAAGTATCGCCACACGATAAAGGAACGGTTTATATTACTGCATCCCGCTATAAGTTTAATGATTATTCGAACATGACATATAAATCTACTGATTATGGTAAATCATGGACGAAGATTGGTGGGGGTGTTGAAGTGGATGACTTTATCAAAGTGATACGTGAGGATAAAAAAGTGAAAGACTTGTTGTATGCAGGATCGGAGCGCGGATTTTATTTATCAACGAATGGCGGGAGTTCATTCAGCAAGTTTCAGTTGAATTTACCCATCGTTCCGGTAACTGATTTAATTATCAAGGACAATGATCTGATTGCCGCTACAGCTGGGCGTTCTTTTTGGATTTTAGATGACCTGGCTGCTATTCAACAATCAAAAGGTTCTTTCACATCAACCGTAAAACTATTTACACCAAAGCCAACTTACCGATTATCATCAGTAACCATTCCGGAATACTTTGGTGATATCCCGGGCTTAGGTCGTAATCCTGCCAACGGAGTGGCGTTGGATTATTATCTGAGGGAAAAGGCCGATACAAATAAAGTAACACTGGAGATTTTGGGAGCCGATGGAAAATTGATTAGGAAGTACACCAACAAAAAAGATGAAAATTTCAAACCTTGGCCAGGTGGGCCTTCAGCGCCACAAACAATTCCTGCGGAAGCAGGAGTAAATCGCTTTGCATGGGATTTTCGCACGGAAAGTCTTACAGGAGTGCAGGGTGTTTATGTATATGGCGACTACAGCGGCTATCGTGTAGCCCCAGGTAAATATAAGGCCCGTGTCACTTTTAAAGGAAAATCCTCAGAAACTGAGTTAGAGATTATCTCTGATCCAAAAGTTACTGCTACGGCTGCAGAGTGGGCGGCTCAACAAGAGTTTCTAAAGCAAAGCGGAGAAAAGTTTGATGAGCTACACAACTCAGTGAACAACATGCGGCAAGTGAAAAAACAGATTGAAACCTTAAACGAATCCTTAAAGAGTAATCCCGATGCAAAAGAGCTAATTGAAAGTGGAAAGGATATCCTGAAGAAAATTGATGAGTGGGAGAAGAATTTAATTGAACCCCGAAGTAAAAATTTTCAGGACGTAATTAATTTTCCAAATAAGTTGAACTCAGAGTTCTTGCAATTGCGTGGAGTAGCCGATACGCATGACCCACGGCTAACAAAAGGTGTACAGGATCGCGCCATGGATGTTAACGCCACCTGGACAAAGTATAAGCAGCAAATGAATATTCTGATTGAAAAGGATATTCGTGACTACAATCAAAAATTTAAAGACAAGAATTTACCGGCTGTGAATACGGAAAAGAAAGAAACGATCATTAATAATTAAAATTCTGGTAATTGCCCCTAATCACGAAGCCACAAATAGTGGCCTCGTGATTTTTTATTAATTATAGGAAAGATTTCCTGTTTGGGACTTGATAAATCTTGGTGTCGCCCTCATTAGTGGTAAAGTTTTAATAGTAATAAATCTTAATTACTACTCTGTTCTTCACAAGATCAATTTCTTCAATCGTAGTTTTACGAATATCAAGCCCGGTCTTCGCTCGTAAGTCAGCCAGCAGCGTTGCATGTTGATCGGGTTTTATATTTTCCATTATATCGTACTCAACCAATTTCATTTTTTGATTGCGCATAAGCACATTCCCGTCAACGGCAAACACTCCCGCAGCAATTACTGCGTTAATGCTCATGATTTCAAAGTAACTTCCCTTCATAATCGAATTGATCAGACCAACCGCCATAATGATAAACAGGTATGTCATGTCTTTTATCGTAATAGTCTCGGTGCGAAACCGAAGCAATGAAAAGGCGGCTAACAAACCAAAGGCACTCCCAATGGAGTTAAATGCTTTCGCTTTCTCCAACATGAAGGAGAGAAGAAAAACCATAAAATTAAGCAGAAAGAAAGTAAAGAAAGAGTCTTTTTTATGATAGGTGTTGTAATAAACAAACCGTATCAAAACAATCATAAAGACTGTGTTGATAAGCAACCGATAAAAGAAGTACTCGGAAAAAATGGTTTGATCCTCCATATGTTAAATATAAAACAATCTGATGGATTTGGATCACATTTACTAACCGCATACAAGCGATGGAGAACCCGTTTAAATAAAAATTGAAAGGAAGATAAATTTATTTTGTAATTCTGTTACTAAAAATCCCAAACAATGCGCTTCCTATATTTCGTCTCCTTTATTTTAACCGTTACAATTTCGTTTGCCCAGAAGAAATCAACGGCTGTAATATCAACCACTACTTTCGACCAGTCGCTCTATTCAGGAATCACCTGGCGCGAGTTGGGTCCATTTAGGGGAGGAAGATCAGGCACGGTAACTGGCGTACCTAACAATCCGAATCTCTATTATTTTGGCGCTGTGGGTGGTGGCGTGTGGCGTACAACAGATGCCGGCCAAACGTGGGGAAATATTACAGATGCTTATTTTGGAGGTTCAATTGGCGCAGTGGCTATTGCGGAGAGCGATCCGAATGTTATTTATGTGGGTGAAGGCGAACAAACCGTACGCAATAATGTATCAAGCGGCTGGGGTGTTTGGAAATCAACAGATGCAGGCACCAGTTGGAAACACATTGGACTGGCGGATTCACGTCATATTTCAAGAATCAGAGTGCATCCGAAAAATCCGGATGTGGTATATGCAGCGGCCATGGGTAATCTCTGGAAGCCCAACGAAATGCGCGGAGTGTATCGCAGTGTGGATGGTGGCTTAACCTGGAAACGTGTTTTATATATTAATGATACAGCTGGTGTGGGAGATTTAATTTTTGATCCGAATAATCCTCGCATTTTATATGCTGCCACCTGGAACATGAAGCGCAATGGATATCGCATGGATAGCGGTGGGCCGGATTCGAAGTTGTGGAAGAGTGTGGATGGGGGCGATACGTGGGAAAATCTTTCGGATAAACCAGGCATGCCTAAAGGATTGAATGGGATTATTGGGGTGACAGTTTCGCCTGTAAATACAAATCGCGTGTGGGCAATCATTGAAAACTCAGAAGCTCCGGGTGTATATCGTTCGGATGATGCAGGTAAAACTTGGACGCGTGTAAATCAGGATCGTGCCTTGTTGCAACGTGCGTGGTATTATTGCCGCATTTATGCTGATTCACAAAATGAAGACAAAGTCTTTGTGATGAACGTAAGTTATGGTGTATCGAAAGATGGCGGCAAAACTTTTGACTTGAAAAACGCACCGCATGGCGATCATCATGATTTGTGGATAGATCCTAAAAATAATCAACGCATGGCTATTGCCGATGATGGAGGTGCACAGATTTCGAATGATGCCGGAGAGAATTGGACAACCTATCACAATCAGCCCACCGCCCAATTTTATCGTGTTAGCACTGACAATGCTTTTCCTTATAATATTCTGGGGGCTCAACAAGATAATACGAGCGTGCGTATTCCGCACCGTACCAACAGCAGTAGTATTTCTGAAAATGACTGGGAAGCACTTCCTATTGGTGAAAGTGCACACCTGGCACCTGATCCAACAAACCCAAACATCATCTACGGAAGTGATTATAAGGGCTACATGAGTATGAACAATTTGGATAACGGACAAGAACGCAGTACTAATGTGTGGCCCGATCTTCCGGCAGGCTCTGGAGCTGAGGTAATGAAGTATCGTTTCAATTGGAACTATCCACTTACATTCAGTCATCACGATCCCCAAAAATTATATGCAGGTTCAAACTATTTGCACGTAACCTACAATGGCGGGCAAAGTTGGTCAGCCATCAGTCCTGATTTAACACGTAACGAACCTGAAACAATTAAATCCAGTGGTGGGCCAATTACACAAGACAATACCGGTGCCGAGTATTATGCAAACATTTTTGTGATTGCAGAATCGCCTTATACAAAAGATGAAATCTGGACTGGTTCGGATGATGGCTTGATTCAGGTAACAGTAGATGGTGGAAAGAATTGGAAAAATGTAACTCCTTCCATATCGCCAAAATATAATATGTGGAATAGCATTGACGTAAATCCATTTGTGAAGGGCGGAGCGTACGCGGTGGCAACCTCGTATAAGTTTGGAGACTATACTCCGTATGTTTATAAAACGGCAGACTACGGAAAAACGTGGAACTTGATAACGAACGGGATTCCAAAAGAAGAATTTGTGCGCGTGGTGCGAGCCGACCCTAAACGACAAGGATTATTATATGCAGGAACTGAAAAGGGTATGTGGATTTCATTTGATGATGGATCAAGCTGGAGCAAATTCCAAATGAACTTACCGCCTGTACCCATTGCGGACTTGGCTATAAAAAATGATAATCTGATTGCCGCTACGCATGGTCGTAGTTTTTGGATGATTGATGATTTAACACCATTACATCAACTCAGCAAAGAGCTCAGCAGTAAAGAAACTATTTTGTATAAACCGATGGCAAGCTATCGCATGCCGGGCGGATCGGGTTGGCGTGGTGCCAATAGAAAGTTGGAAGGCGAAAATCATCCAGGGGGTGTATTGGTACATTACTTTGTTAAGAGTTTGGATGAGAAAGCAGAAATAAAGTTGGAAATTTTGGAATCATCGGGAACGATCATTAACACATTCAGTACAAAAGCTAAAGGGCGAGAGCAATTGACAGTAAAGAGTGGCGGTAATCGATTTGTGTGGGACTTGCGTTATCCGGGTTATACAACATTTCCGGGCATGGTGTATTATGGTTCGCCAAATCTTGGCCCTAAGGCGGTACCGGGCAAATATAAAGTGCGCCTAACTGCCAACGGAAATGTAAGCGAACAAGAATTTGAAATTCTAAAAGATCCGCGCGTTCCTTCTGCGCAAGAAGACTTACAGGCGCAATTTGATTTTCTGGTAAAGGTGCGCGATAAAGTAAGTGAGGCTAATCAGGGTGTGATTGATATTCGGAAAATAAAAGAAGATCTGGGGTTTCTGAAAAGTAAAATCGGTAGTGATCCACAATACAAATCATTGTCGGATTTGGTAAAACAATTTGAAGAAGAATTGACTACTCATGAAAATAATATCCATCAAACCAAAAACCGAAGCGTACAAGACCCGCTTAACTATGGCATTAAAATGAATAACCGATTAGCGCATTTAATGGTAGAGCAGGCACAAGGCGACTTCCGGCCTACGGAGCAAGGCGAGGAGGTTCGGCAAGCGCTTACTAAATTGGTAGATGAGGAATTGAGCCGCCTGCGCAGCACGATTGATAGAAATGTAGATAGGATTAACACCTTAGCAAAAGAAAAGGGCGTAGAGGTGGTGATGATAAAGAAAAACCCGGTGGTGAATTAAGACAATCAGTTTTTAACCATGGCCTACTCCGAAAAACTTGCAAATAGAATTCGCGAACGGTTTTCCGAACTCCGTAACGTTGTTGAAAAAGAAATGATGGGCGGCCTCACGTTTATGTACAATGGTAAAATGTGCGTAGGCATTATTAAAGATGAGTTAATGTGTCGTATTGATCCTGCCTTTCACGAGAAGGCAGTAGAAAAAACTGGATGCCGCACCATGGACTTCACCAAGCGACCGATGATCGGTTATGTTCTTATTGACGAAAGCGGAATGAAATCAAAGAAAGATTTTGACTACTGGATAAACCTCTCACTGGATTTCAATAAAAAAGCAAAGGCGAGTAAGAAGAAAAAGTAAATTTATTCGATCACAATTCGCTCACCCAACTGCATTATCTTGTAGGACTGCGTTACTTTCCTGGCTTCTCTTTCAAACTCTTTTGGATCGGCCGTATTAAACTTAAACAAATCATAATGATGCGGGATCACCAACTTCGCCTGAATTTCTTTTCCTAATCGGGCGGCTTCTTCACAGTTTAGATTTCCGGCTACACCGCGCGCGGGGTCATTTCCATTGATAGGAAGAAATGCAACATCCACTTTAAATGGGTTAAGGATATCAACAATATCATCATACCATAAAGTATCGCCACTATGGTAAATTGAAAATTTTCCGAACCGAACTACATAGCCCATAAACTTGCACCGACCTTGTTCATCGCGCTCAATTTCGTTGTGCGCAGCGGGCACCCCATGAAAAGTAAATCCGGCAACAGTTTTTTCTTCACCATCTCTCAACCCGATCGGAAAATCGAACTTGCATTTCAAACGGTCAACGACAAAACTTCGGTTAGCTTCAGGGATTACAAATTGGATGTTCTTATTTTTTTGAAAGAGAGGAATTAAAGTTTCAGCATCTAAGTGATCGGTGTGATTATGACTTGATGTCACGATGTCAATGCAGTCAAGTAATTCAGGGTTAATCACCAACTCACTTATGCGTTCATGGGGCTTGTTGGTGTTAGCGTATTTTTTTGAAAGTGAATCGGATAGATAGGGATCAAAGAGTAAGCATTTTTTATTCCACTGTATCAGAAATCCACTTTGCCCAAGCCACCAAATATCCATTGAATCTTTACTGCCCTTTTGCTTTGCAAGTCGAATTTCGTTGGCTAGTGATTCATCTTGATGGAGTGGTTTAATTAACATAACTGGATACTAGATTCTTTATACTAGATTTTAATAGAGTACTTGATCAAATACCTGAAACAACTTTTCCCAGAATCAAGAATCCAGTATCTATTTTAATCTTGCCCTTACTTTCTTCGCTCCCTTTACAATGTTTGCTAACTTTTGTCTTGACGCCCATCGCGCAGTTTGACTTAGTCCACAATCTGGCGCAACAGCCAACTTTTCCGCAGGCACATATTTCAAACATTTATGAATGCGCTGCACAACATCTTCTTCCGTTTCGATGTAATAATTCTTTACGTCCACTATCCCCACAGCTACATCCATCTTCTCAGCAAAGGTGGCGAGCAATTCTACTTCAGCAAATTCACGATTCGCCATTTCAATATGCACTTCATTTACATCCAGATTTAAAAAATCAGGAAGCATGGGCGCAAGGCTTCTGTATCCTACCGGGCGACCTTTAAAATTTCCAAAACATAAATGAGTAGAGAGGCGGCACTTGCCCACTACATTTTTTACAGTGCGATTAAAAATATCGACAAATCGTTTTGTGTCTTCTTTGTAAGCATAGCAACTCATGGAAGGCTCATCTACTGTAATTTCTGTACAACCCGCAGCGACTAAATCTTCCAATTCTTTTTTAACAAAAGGCAACAACGCTTCGGTGATTGCATAACGGTCTTTATACTTTTCATTGGGAAGTAATCGTCCACTCAATGTATAAGGCCCGGGAATGCTTGCTTTTAATACCGGGCCTTTAGGTGCTAATTTTTTCAATCGTGTAAATTCTTTCACGGCACCTAATCCATCCGGGGCGGTTAATGTATCGATAATTGAATTTTTCCCACGCTGATCGTGCGCGGCCGGACCAAACTTTCTTAGTTCATCAGTATTTTCTTTAATGCCTTTAATGAATCCGTAAAAGGAAAGATTAAAATCCAATCGCGTTTGTTCGCCATCGGTAATCACATCTAATCCTGCAGTTACTTGATCGTGAATAGCGGCTATTACTGCATCTTCAATCAATTCTTCCCGATCGGCATTGCCAAACTCGCTTAGATGTTTAACAGAAAACTCAAGCCAGCCCGGAAACGGATAACTACCAATAACCGTGGTGCGAATAGGAATAGGTTGCATTATTTTTTTGGTTTACCTACGTGTTGATATAGTTTTGCTAACCGATGTGCATGTTCATCGTATGCGCTTTCAAATAGTTCAACTGCCTTTTCCTTACCCACCACATTAGCAGCTGTTAATACTTTGGGTGGCTGACCTGCCGCTGTTAGTAATCTTGCGACTTCAGCCTTTATACAATTGATGAGTAATGCACCACCTATTGTTGAGCCCGGGGCGACAGGGGTTTCTAAACCAGGAATCTTAATCATGGAATCACCCACAGGTGCACCTGTATCTAAAATCAAATCTGAAAAGTCACTCAATTTTTTTCCGTCACTTCGTTTGCTTTCACTTTTGTTAGAATGCTTTTGGGTAAGAATCGAAACCACTTTTATTTTCTTCTGTTGGAAGAGTTCGGCCATTTCAACAGGAACAATGTTAGTTCCGCTTGATGAAATGATCAATGCACAATCGGTAGACTCGACATCAAAATTTCGCAATATGCGTTCAGCAAATCCTGAGACATTTTCCAAAAACATAGCTTGTCGTTGCCCGTTGGCACCCACTACCAGATTATGAAACGTAAGTGATAACTCAACTATTGGATTGAATCCCGGAAAGGAACCATAGCGCGGCCACATCTCTTCTACCATAATGCGACTGTGGCCGGAACCAAACACATGCACCATTCTGCCGGCCAGAATTGTTTCGGCAAACCACGAAGCTGCACGACTGATTTGCAATTCCTGATTGGCAACGCGGTCAGTAATTTTTTTGCTTAATGAAATATATTCTTGGATTACATTCATTTTGATGATTTTGAGAGTGCAAATCCTGCCGCACCTAACGCTCCAGCAAGATCAGAAAATTGGGCGAGTTGCATCGGAGTTATTTTCCCGCCCGGTCGCCATTCAAATTGAGCGCGGTATTCGTTAAGGGGCTTCAATAATAAATCATTTGCTTTCGAAATACCACCTCCAATGATTATTAACTCGGGAGAAACAATATTAACAAACGAAGCAATAGCGACCGCTAATTTTCTAACAGAGGCTAACCATACATCTGTTGCAAATGAATCCCCTTCTTCAAAGGCCTTTACCAAATCCCAGGTGGTTTCAAATTTTCCATTCGAACGTTGCTTAATTGAAAGATTGCCAATGGCATCTTCCAAGCTACCCGGCATATTCGTTACATCCAAATCTATTGCCATGGCATCAACTGTTACATGCCCTAAATGGCCGGCCATTTGATTCATGCCTTGGTACAATTGACCGTTAATTAAAATTCCTCCACCTACACCCGTGCCTAGCGTTAGCATGATTACGTGTTTTAAATTTTTAGCAGATCCAAATTGTGCTTCGGCCATCAATGCAGCGTGTGCATCGTTGAGAACAAAAATACGATCACCGGAAAAATCTGACCAATCAAAATTTTCTAATCCCGGCAAACGGCCCGGCATAAATTCGATACACGTGTTTGAAGCGTTTGCAAGTCCGGGTGCTGAAAGTCCGATCGCGGTGATTTTATATTGTGAATGATTTTTAAATTCATTTATTATCCGGATTACTTCACCCTTCCAGTGTTGGTCATTATGTTCTTGTGTGTCTTCACGAATTTCTTTTAGAATTGAGCCATCCGCTTTCACTAAAACAGCTTTGATGTGCGTACATCCTAAGTCTATGCCAATGGCTAACTTTTCCATCGATTAATATTGACCTTCACTTATTTCCCATCCGCCATCTACGGCAAGTACCTGCCCGGTTGTAAACTTCGATTGATCAGACATAAAAAAAACAGCTGCGCCATCTAAGTCTGCTGGTTCACCTATTCGTCCGTCATCCAAGGGTTGTTTTGTTTTTATGAATGACATAATTTCTTTATCGTTCGCTGCACGTTGTGCCATGGGGGTTTCCACTAAGGCAGGTGCTAGCACGTTGAACCGGATATTGTTGGGAGCATAATAGGCTGCGATCGATTTTGTGAATCCTATAACAGCTGCCTTTGAGGCCGCATACGCATGCGTTACAAAATGTTTTGGTGATGGGGAATAACCCAATACCGAGCCCATGTTAAGAATGGTGCCCGCAGTTTTTCTTTTCAAAAATGTTTGCGCTGCCGCGCGATTTGAGAGCATAAGCGAAGTAAGATTAAGATCAAGTGTTTTGTTCCATCCATCCAGCGTAAGCTTATGCAAGGGGCCATCGCCATGTTTTCGGCCACTACCACCGGCAACATGATAGAGCCCATCAAAACTACCAAAGTTTTTAATGCAGGTATTGATTGCGTTTTGTGCAATTGATTCGTCACAAGCATCACCTGCAAGTGCAATCCCGTTTTCTTTAAGTACAATATTAGCTTCTTTAACGCTTACCTCACTTCGGCCAACTACTACAACGCGTGCGCCTTCCTGTATAAAAGCTTTTGCTGCTGAAAGACCTATACCTGTGGTGCCGCCTATCACGACTATGCTTTTTCCGTGGAGCCAATTCATAGGATAAATATAACGGATTGCGTCTACATTAAGGATAAAAACTAGTTGAGCAGATCTTTTAGAATAATAGTATTGATAGCTAAGGCAGGCAAACTATAATTCCAATCTCAAAATTAGCCCAAGGCATCTTTCTTTTAACAACACAACATTATCAGGAGTACCTGAAGTCTGAAACAAATAGATTGTTTTTAAGTTTTGTAAGTGTAATTCCTGATGCGGAACTATGTGCCATTAAAATTTGGCAAGTATTTTTGAACTCTGCAAATTGATAAGACGTGTATGGGTAATTTTCGTATGATCCAACCACAGTTTAGTAATTTGATTTAATGACTTTATGGAGGTCTGATGGTTATTGATTACTCAATTTAAGAAAACAAGTTGTTATTGTAGTGGACTTAACATCTCAATAGTTGAATCTAAACTTTCCACGTTCACCAGTTAGTATTTAAATAATTAATAGACGGGATCTTCATGCTCGTGTGGAAGTTGAATGCGATCAATCAATTCACTTTCATATGGACTTCCCGCAACAAGAACAACTCCATCTTTACCACCCTTTAAAACATGGTCGCGTGAATTAATCTTTGGAAAATTATTTAATATCAACCAACAGTTAAATTTCAATTAGTATAGCTTTAGACGTTCAGCTCGATGAAACGCTTGTGGGCCAGCCGGTGGAATTATCCGAACCTCGAAGACAACCTCTTTGGTAAGGTAATTAACTTCAATTACCTTACCACCGAATTTTCCATTGCCATTATCAACGCTCCATCCAGGAGAATATAGAATGTTGTTTTTACCAGGCAAATAATCAACATCGGAGAGTATTTGCGAATAGGTTTCTAAGCCACGCTCTTTTCCATATTGCCATACTTGTTTAATGGTTTTATTAACAACGTCAATCTTAAACTCAACCGCGCGACTATATTTTTCATTCAGATTGAAGTTTCTATTAAAGCCATTGTCAAAAACCATAATATTCCCATTTGGCATTACCAAAGGAGCATGGTGATACCAGGCCCATTCAAAATCTACATGGTTTTCAGTTCCATTGATAACACCTGGAGTTGTGATTTCCTCACTGACGGCCGAAAGAGGCTTTAGCAATAAGTCGCTAAGGTTAGTGCCCTCGCGCGAGAAACCCCAACCCGTGTGAGGCCCCACTATCCATTTTATCTGATTTGCCGAATTTACTTTCATCAATCCCTGATGGCGACCAGAAACAATAATTGTGTTATCGCTTGGGTCGTAAATAATTCCATTCACGTGAAGCCAGTTAACATTGGGATTGGAAAGCGTATTTAGCATGGTGGTTCTATTTTCATCAAGCGAAAGCTTAAAATCCCAAATATTAATAATCGCCCCCGAAGTACGGCTGATTTCAATCATGTAGTCGTTTATGGTAGGCTTGCCATTAAGATGAGTGCTTCCGTCTTTCGAAACAGTGGCTATAAAGTTTCCATTTGGTTTTTCAATTACATTATGATGAAAGGGGTATCCTTCCATACCCCAACTATTCAAAACGTTACCAAAAAAATCTATTTCATAAATTTTATTATTGTTACCTTCTCCAAAGTAAAAATTTCCATTTAGCAGTTGTTCCATCCCGTTTTCGTAGGCAAGAAAATTCAAGGTAGGGTGAGTTCGATAATCTAAATACCAACGGATATCGCCAAACGAATCCATAATAAAAGGCATATTTGGACTTACAGGACCGCGATAACTAACCAGAGTTAGTCCGTCTTCCATGTTGCTTCGGTTAGCAACATCAACAATAATCTCAGGAAGGTTGCTCGCCAATTCATCGGTAGTAACTCTTAATATTTTTTTGACTCGTTCTTTCCCTGCTTTGCTGGTGAACTTCAGCTCGATTGAATTTTCAAAATTTCCGTATAAGCCAAAAATTTTTATTCGATGTACTTTACCATAGTAAGAAGGGTTATGACTTAAATCAGATAAGGCTCCATTTTTTCCAATCACCTTAAATGAAAACTTACCCTTTACCTTTGGTGTAAATTTTAACAAGACTGCTAGGGGGGAGTAACCAGATGGATTTAAGATTATGCTGTCAGGGGGAATAATAAATTCGGAACCCAACGTAGGTATCTCAGCAGTTGATCCATCGGAAAATTTTATGAAGGTAGACCATGCAGGAAGATCTTCTTCAAAACTATTTATAATAGAGGCAGCTATCTTAACAGTATCGTCATTCTCTAAAGCTATTTTATAAATATTTCCAATCAGGGTATGACTAACAAGCAAAACATTATCATCATCCATCTTTTCAAAAAATGACCTAACTTCACTTGAAGTATTTAAAATTGTAGGATCAATTACCTCATCAGGTTCCTTACAACCATAGATCAATAGGATAGCAACTGCAATAAAAAATAATCTTTCGAACCTCAACTGCTTCCAATCTTTCCCTGCATCCCGTCTTTTCATATCTTTTTTTTAACATGCTAAAGGTAATGATTTCACCGAAATGCAATGAATTTAAACTCAATTGGCATTGCGTAAATTCGTATAACTTACTACTTTCATTTTCTCGACCTTAAACAAACTTGCCATGCAATCCCTTCAACAAAAGGTTATCCTTGATAAGGAAACAACGCATGCCTATCAGCAAAATGGCTATGCCTTGATTAAGAATCTGGCTACAGCCGATGAAATTACTCATTACCGTCCGCTGATTTTGGATGCCGTGAAAAAATTAAATCCTGAAGTGCGCAAGATGGAAGACCGTGATACCTATGGGAAAGCTTTTTTGCAGACTATGAATTTGTGGGAAGAGGATGAGCAGGTAAAGGAATTTACACTCGATAAAAAATTTGCTTCTGTGGCTGCACAACTTATGGGAGTTGAAAAAGTAAGATTGTATCACGATCAGGCCCTTTTCAAAGAAGCGGGTGGTGGCTTTACTCCCTGGCATCAGGATCAATACTATTGGCCACTCAATACAAAAAATACGATTACCATGTGGATGCCTTTAATCGATATCACTCCCGGTATGGGTATGCTTACGTTTGCCGGAGGTTCGCACAAAGATGGATTGGTAAAAAATCTGGAGATCTCCGATGAATCGGAAAAAGCATTAGACGAACATGTAGCGCAAAAAAAGTATCCGGTATTTATGCCTTCGCAGATGAATGCAGGCGATGCAACTTTTCATGCAGGCCTTACACTTCATAAAGCACCCGGAAACTCATCGTCCATCATGCGCGAGGTAATGACCATCATTTATTTTGCTGATGGCACTGAAGTAGCCCCTCCAATCAATGAATGGCAAGAGAAAGATCGGCAACGTTGGTTACTCGGTCTTGCCAATGGTACCTTAGCGGCCTCACGATTGAATCCTGTTTTATAAATATTTGTAATGAGAAACTACCTACTCACATTTACCGCATTTGCTTTTCTTCTTTCGTGTAAGAACGAAACTCCATCCAGCAGAGAAAATATTGCAACTGCCATGGAGCACTCACTCGTTACTGAGGTGATGGCTAAGTGGTATCCGCAATCTATAGATACAGTTGATGGTGGATTTATTTCTACTTGGACTTATGATTTTAAACCTACTGGTGCTCAAGACAAAATGATTGTTACTCAGGCTCGCCATACCTGGACAAACGCAAAAGCTTCCCTTAGATACCCTGAGGTTGATTATTTTAAAACCGGAGCTAAACATGGATTTAAGTTTTTAAAAAATAAAATGTGGGATAAAACCTATGGCGGGTTTTATACGCTGGTGGATAAGCAGGGAAATGTAAAAGGCGACTCCACTAAAACTGCGTATGGAAATGCTTTTGGGATTTATGCGCTTGCGGCTTATTACTCAGCATCAATGGATACAAGCGCATTGGCACTCGCGAAAGAGACATTTATGTGGTTGGAAAAAGGAAGTCATGATCCAAATCTTAAGGGCTACTTTCAACATCTGCAACGAAATGGTACGCCCATCAAGCGCCAAGCTGATACGCCATCTACTGCCGACACCGGGTATAAAGATCAAAACAGTTCGATTCATTTGCTCGAAGCGTTTACAGAGTTATATCAGGTTTGGCCTGATGAATTGCTGCGCGAGCGGTTACACGAGATGCTCTTGCTTATTCGCGATACGATTGTAACGCCCAAAGGAAATTTAACTTTGTTTCTTTACCCCGATTGGAAGCCGGTAACATTTGTTGATTCATCGCAGGTTGTCATTGAAAAGCATCACTACCTGGATCATGTTTCGTTTGGCCACGATGTTGAAACTGCCTACCTGATGTTAGAAGCATCGCACGTACTAGGCATCCATAATGACACCACCACATTGCGGATTGCAAAGAAGATGGTCGATCATGCGCTCAATAATGGATGGGATAACTCGGTGGGTGGTTTTTATGACGAAGGCTATTATTTCAAAGGAACCTCTGGCATTACCATCACCCATGATACTAAAAACTGGTGGGCACAAGCGGAAGGATTAAATGCTTTGTTGTTAATGGCAGATTTATTTCCGGAAGATGAGCATCAATATTACAAGAAGTTCGAAACCTTGTGGGACTACACGGATAAATATTTAATCGACCATGAGCATGGTGATTGGTACGCGGGTGGCATCGATAAACAACCAGAAATGAAGACAGCCTTAAAAGGACAAATCTGGAAAAGTGTTTATCATCATTATCGATCGCTGGATAATTGCATTCAACGCTTGAGGGAAGATTAGTCTTTTTAGCCACTGATTTCAAGAAATCTAGCCACTAATCCACCAAGGCACAATGAAAATTGATTCTCGAAAATGAACCATTTAATATCTTGGTGTCTTTGTGACTTCGTGGCAAAATTCTTGATTTTTTAATCAATTAATGCCTGATAAATAAGCGCTCTTAACATGGCTTGATCATTGGCAATGGAGGAAGGCCTTACTTGTGTGAAATAAACTACCACCAATTCTTCTTTTGGATCAACCCAATACGTAGAGCCATATGCACCGCCCCAACCATATTCGCCTACCGAACCAGGAAGTCCGCGCTGGCCTTTATCCATCGCTACACTAAAGCCAAGACCAAATCCCTGACCAGGACGAAAACTGATGTCATCACTTAAATGATTGATCGTCATTAAATCGACTGTGTTTGGGGCGAGTATCCGTTTGCCATTCAACTCACCTTTATTCGCCATCATCTGTAAAAAAAGATAATAGTCAGTAGCGGTAGAAAGTAAACCCGCTCCACCTGAAAAACTTTTTCGTGGCCCATTTACATATGCACCCTGACTATCCATAGTTCCTGCAGTAGGGGCAGCTTCTAATGGCTTCCCTTCTTTTGGAGAATAAACTGTAGTAAGCCTGTCTACTTTATTTTTAGGCAAATAAAAATGCGTGTCATTCATTCCAAGCGGATCAAAAATGCGTGTCATCAAAAATTGATCGAGCGGCATTCCCGAAGCTTTTTCAATTACTGCTCCTAAAATGTCTGTTGAGTATCCGTACACCCATTCAACACCCGGCTGAGCATCGCTTGGTAATGCAGCAATTCGTTTTATGGTTTCACCAATAGGTTCATCACGATCGGCAAAGTACCAACCTTGAATGCCGGCTTTGATCCATTCCTGACTTGCCAATCCATACCCATAACTAAAGCCTGAGGTATGAGTTAGCAAATCGCGCACTGTGATTTGTCGTTTTGCTATTACAACTTCATAACCACCTTCGGCTTTTTTCTGGGCTACCTTTGTTTCTTTAAATTCAGGAAGGTATTTACTAACTGGTTCTTGAATTAAGAGCTTTCCTTCTTCCTGAAGAATCATCGCCCCAACACTAATGATTGCTTTGGATTGCGAGGCAATTCTAAAAATCGCATCATTCTTCATTGCCGACTTGGTATCAACATCGCGAAAGCCAAAGGATTTGAAGTAGCCGACTTTTCCCTTACGCGCAATCAGGATTGTGCTGCCAGCCAATTTATTGTCTTTTACAAAACCACTAAAAATTTCATCGATGCGCTCTAGTCGTTTACTGGAAAACCCAATGTCTTCGGGTTTTGCGGTTGGAAGGTTTTGCCCAACCAGAGCAACGGTGAGCAAAAGCGTTAATGCAACAGATAGGAAACTGATTTTTCGGAAGGTAGTCATGACAGGATAGGTATTTAAGAAATTGAAAATACTGGATGTTGCCCTTACTTCCTACATGATCTTTTTATAAAGAATCAATTTTAGTTTGAATGGTTTGTTTATCGGAGGTGGTTTTGGCGAGCCCTAATGCTTTGTTAAAGTTCATCTTAGCGTGAGCCTTGTCATGGGTTGAGTATAGCTCGCCCAACAGGGTAAAATAAAAATGATTCGTAGTTAATTGTAATTTCTCTGCTTCAGCAATCGCGACATGATTCCCTTTTACTTTTGAAAGCGCAAAGGTTCGGTTAAGGGCGGCAATGGGTGAGTATTCCAATTGGAGTAACTTATTGTACAACTGAAGAATGTTTTCCCATTTCTCTTTTGTGTCTTCTTTGTTAGTGTGCCAATAGGCAATGCCTGCTTCCAAATGATATTTTGAAAGTTTATTTCCTTGCGATGCCTGTTTAAAAAAGTAAACGCCTTTTGTAATTAACTCCTGATTCCACAATGATTCGTTCTGATCTTGGTATAAAACTAATTCACCTTGCTCATTTTTTCGGGCTTCAAACCGTGAAGCATGAAAACACATTAACGAAATCAGCGCATTTACCTGCGGTTTATTAGTTTGCTCGTTTTCTATGAGTAGATGAGTCAATCGCATTGCCTCCAGACATAAATCTTTTCGCAAAACGCGATCATTGCATTCGGAATAATATCCTTCGCTAAACAGTAAGTACAAGGTTGTTAAAACTGTTTCCAGCCGATTGTTTATCTCCGCTTGAGCGGGAAATTCAATGGGTACTTTTTCCTCTCGAAGTTTTTCTTTGGCTCTGAACAATCTTTTGTTGATTGTTTCTTTATTCGTTAAAAAAGCATCTGCAATTTCATCAATTCCGAATCCGCAAAGTAAACGAAGCGACAATCCTATCTGAGCTTCCGCAGAAAGGGATGGATGGCAAAGCGCAAACAACATTTGCAATTGACTGTCTGTAATATTTTGTTCAGACAAGTCAATCTCTGCTTCCTGAATGCTTGATGTAGTTGATTTTATTTTTTGCGCAATTTTTTGATGGAAGAGCGTGTTTCGTTGAAGATAATTTTTGGCTTTGTTTTTTGCTACCGTATAAAGCCAGGCTGCGGGATTTTCAGGCACACCTTTATAGCTCCAGGTTTCTACCGCTAGTAAGAATGTGTCGCTCACAATATCTTCAGCGGTTTCCAAATGCTCAATCCCCAAGTGCTTGCAGAGCACTGCCGTTATTTTTCTAAACTCAGTTCTGAAAAGATGTGGGATTAATTCTGACTTCATGATGAATTAGGTCTGACTAAAAGGTCTGCTGTCATAGCGGCCCTGAGCCGTGCTCTCTTTTTCCAAGTACTCATTAGGATTCTGGTCAAATCCGTGAATGACATTTCAATTATTCGACTTTTTAGCCAGCTCTTTAACTTTTAATGTACACCGTCACGTTTGGCAATTCTTCGCACTTCTACGGTGTTGCCATCGCCTTGCAAAACGGGACTGCCTTTGGCAAACTCAACGGCTTCGTCAACCGAATTTGCTTTTACAATAATATAGCCACCAATGGTTTCTTTGATTTCGCCAAACGGGCCGTTGGTTACCACGTTTTTGTGATGTACCACGCGGGCATCATCAAAGGGTAAGCCATTACCACCACTGAATTTGTTTTGAGCGGCTATGCCACCAATCCAATCCATAGTTTGTTGCATCCAGATTTGCATTTGTTCGGGCGAGGCCTTCTTTCCGCCATCCTCATGTCTGAAAATTAAAATGAATTCGTCCATTGTGATTTTGTTTTAAGGTTATTGATTTACCTAATAACAAGTGAGGTTGCTGGAATTGGACAGGTTAAAGAAAAATAAACATATCTAAATGTTAGAAGACTCTTTTATTCTATTTCTGGCTCCTTCCAGAACACTTAAATAATCTGAATCAAAAGGCTCAACTAAAATTTTTTCTAATTGTGATTCGATATTCTGGAGCACAGTCCGTTCTGATTGATCTTCAAATAGATTTTCATAATTGGTCTTATTTACTCTCGCTAAGGTTTCGAATAAAACAAGAGCTTCGTCATGAGTTAGGTCAATCAGCATATCAGTATAATTTCCTATCGCTTCAAATAAACTACCTTCCCTTCCTTGGCAGATTTTCGTGCAGCGTCTAATATCTCAACCACAATCATATTTATTTTTAGGGAGGAGAGATCGTTATCAGATTTAATGTCACCCCGAACAACTGCGGCCAAGTAAGCGAACGGTTCATCTTGAGGAAATTGAGTAGGCTCAGCAACGAAAGGAACTTCTTTCTCGTTTTCGCTTTTTCGAATCTGCATGTTTAGTCCATCAATGGTATTTACATATCCCGTTTGGCCATACACTTCCATATCTTTTCTACTCACCGGCCAATTCCACGAAGCCTGAATAATGCCCTGTGCATGTGGATAGGTGAGAATGATGGTTGCCTCATCATCTACCTTCGTATAAATTTCTGGTTTTAGTTGCTGTGTAACCGCGCTAACTGAAATGGGCCGCTCGCCTTTCATTAACCACGTAATGAGATTAGCTCCGTAACAACCAAAATCGATTAATGCCCCACCACCGTTTTGAACGGGATCGGTAAGCCAAGTTAAAAACTCAGGCCCAACGCCAATTTCCTTCGGCCCACGATGGCCATCATGAACAACGATTTTGCGAATCGCGCCAATTGTGTTTTCAGTATTCACGAGTTCATATGCCTTGTGATTGCTGCCATACCAGGTGGTTTCATAATTGGTGAGTAATTTGATGTTGTGCTTCTTTACCAATGCTTCCATTTCCTTAGCATGATCAAGCCGGTACGATAGTGGTTTTTCAACCATCACATGAATGCCTCGTGGAGCGCAGGCTTTCACAACTTCTAAATGCTGGAAGATTGAATTGAAGGCCGTGACTGCTTCGGGTTTTGTTTTGTCCAGCATTTCATCCAGGTTCGGATACACGAGATCCATGCTAAACCCATATTGCTTTGATAATTTTTCTGCCAACTCCCGGTTGGATTCGGCAATACCAACTATTTCTACAACATCACTTTTCTTATAACCTAAAATCCAACCTACATGCCCGTGAGTTAAACCGGCCACCCCCACGCGCAAAGGTTTTTGAGCTGTTTGGGCTGAAAGTATTTGAAGACTAAATAGAAAGCAGAGAATTGGGGGGATGAATTTTTTCATAAGAATAAAAATAGACGTTTTATAATCCATTTCAATTCCCAATTTGAAAACCTGTTTGGGTTAACCCATTGCCGAGTTTAAGTCTGAATCGGATTTGTTAATGATCATACGCCCTTTCCAGGAAAATTTTTCACGTTGGGTGATGGAATTTTCAGTACTGCCCGAAACGATTTTACGGCAGTTTGGACTGCTACACGTGCATACAAAAGATTGTATATTATCGTCCAGTAAATCGGCATAGTCGAGTGTGAGTTCTTCATCGGTATCAATATCCCGCAAGGCAATAAGATTCAATCCATCGTAAACTGTATTGGGATCGCAGCAATGATTTTGTGGTGCCCAGTTTTGGGGTTTGTGATCCCACAGGATATATACTTCGTCTGAGATTGGATACGCGTATTGCCTGAATACTTCTAACTGTTCAGCCGTCCAGTTTTTTTCAACGTAGCGTTTGGTTACAATGCGCTGTGCAGTTTCTTCAATTTGAAAAATAACTTCTCCTTTTCGCAATTGCTTTTGAGCAATAATACCATAGCCATTGATGGAGTTGCCTTTTACTTTATATTTTTTCTGTTTGGCTTCATGGCGTGCAATGCCTTCGGCAATAATGTGTTTTAAGAAACCGGCTTTGCCGATTGAGTCGTACTGCAGGATATAATCGGCAGAACCTTCATAGCCATTCTCATAAAAAACTGAGCAGGTGAAGTTGATTTCAAGAAAATAAACTTCTAAGTCTTTATTCACACGAAAGTCTAACCGCGCATAACCCACACCCGAAAAGCCATTGAAGATCTTTTCGGCAGCCGATTTTAATTTGGCTTCCACTTCTTTGTTTGTGCAGGGTTTGTTTACATCGGTATGTAGTTCCGAAGTTTTAAGTGCGTAGGTTTTAAATTTAAATCCTTTCGGGAATTGATACTCAATAGGACTTAATGCCTTGCAGCCAACAGAACCAACATTAGCGGCCACCAACACGGTATATTCCTGTCCGGCTATGTATTCCTCAACCAGAATATCATCATACCCTTCGGCTATCAAATCTTCAATCTTGCTTTGTAGTTGGGCTAAGTCATTTGCTAATGAATGCTCATCAACACCTAAACTATCACCGGCCTTGGCAGGTTTTACAAAAAGAGGAAAGGTTAGATGTTTAACTTTCTCCGCAAGATTCTTTGGGCTATTGACTTCAGCAAAGTTTGGGTTATTAACGCCCGCACAATAAGCCACATATTTCATTAAAGGCTTTGGCGGATCGTATAAAATAGCATTTGGACCAGTGTAAGGAAGGTTAAGGGCATCCAAGGCATTGATTACATCAATAGAAGGGATTGACCAGTCTAAATAGCCTTCGCACAGGTTTACATAGATATCGTATTTATTTTTTCGGAGTTCTTTCAGCTGCTTGTAGGTGGTGAGCTTGTTAAGTAACACATGATCCACCTGATCGTTGGGAAGCAGTGCGCTCAGGTTGCGGGCTGGATCGTAATGCTGATAATCAACATCGGACGTGCTATAATCAGGCTGGAGAACGCAAACTTTCATTGGGAAATAATTTGATAGTGGTTATCCGCGCAGACGGGTGAATGCCGGTGCTGATTTCTTTGTATTTGCTTTACGGATCGGAACTTCATGTAATACGGGTGCCTTACGAAGTAAGGCATCGTCCAACACTTCTACAATCAAATCGGTGAATGTTTTGTTGCTCAAGCGCAAAATTGCTCCAATAGAAGTGTAGTTTTCATCATCGCTCAAACCGCACTGTGCATTGATCTCCAACACAAAAAGTTTATTCGTGTCTTTTTCCATGCGAATGTCGAGACGGGCATAGCCCATACCTTTTACAGCCTTGAAGGCATCAATGCTTAGTTCTTTGAGTTGGTTGGCCAGCTCGGGTGTATGCACTGGCCTATATTCATAGAAAAACTCATCATTAGGCATTGGGCTTTCCTGATCATACGCTTCCCATAGTCTTTCAAAAGATAAGAACTGTTCCTTTTCCGGTAACGAATGATGGAACACGCGCTCAATAGGGCAATAGAATTTGATCTGATCGGGTTGATCGTGCGAGCCTACTAAAAAGGTGGTAAACTCTTTTCCGATAATGAATTGTTCGGCCAGTAATCCCGCTCCATGCAGGTTCCAGCCTTTGAACCCCTTTTTGATGGTAGTCATTACATCCTTCAACTCATCAAAATCGCTTACTACATTTTTTACGCTTATGCCCATACTGCCTGCTGATATGGCTGGCTTAACAATAGCAGGCATTCCTGTTTTTTGAAACATCTGCTTATCGATATGTCCATTTAGTTTAACCCACTTTGGTATAGCTACACCATGCTGATCGAAGGCTTGCTTCATCGTGATTTTTGAAGTGGTAACATTATAAAAATGCGAATCGGAGCCCGTGTAGGTTATTCCGCTGGCATCTAGCGCATGAATGACCGAAATGCCTGGTACATCATTGATTTCGTCTCCATCGCAGAGATTGAGCACGATGTTCTCTTTGCCGAGGTTGGTATTTACCTTGATAATAGCTTGAGGAAGGTTTGCCAATGTAATGTTCATCCATTCCCATTCGCAATTCACTTCATCAAATACTTTGGTGTACTCGGCTATGCTTTGTGTGTAATCGTAATAGAATTTAAGGGTGGCGTCATCCGTCTCCAAAAATGGAGCAAAGATCCATACTTTATAAGCCGCAGGATTGTTGAGGAACGTCATTCAGCAACAACCACAGTGGGTGCAGAGTAAATCCTATTTGCCATAGTGATACAAATGTCTATAAATATTATTATTAAAATAATATTATGCTAATAATTTATAAGGTAAAGACTGAGATTAGCCATATACTTAAACCATTGGTTTAAATGATCAGTAACTTTCAATGTTTGTATTGATCATAGTGAGTAAGATAAAACCGCTAACGAGAGATGAAGCGAAGTATTAACTTCTTTGGAAAACTCCTTTATAAGGATGTATTTAATGTTTGATGCATCTATTGGAGGATTTTTAACAGGCTCTTTGGCTACCAATAATTTGTAAACAAAGCCGGGTTCATATTCAAAACCTTCAATTTGATCATAGAAATATTGCCAGGTGTTAGAGTTAATGTAGTCCCCATGCTGAACTAAATAGCACTCGGTTTGTCCCTCATGTCCGGAGCAACCTATCTTGTTTTCTTTTACACGCAAGATTATTTCAGTCCTAAGATCTTCTGTTTGGCAGGATAAGCGGAGAGCCAAGAAGAAATAGAATAGATATAGTCTCTTCATAAATAGTCAATGTTAATGGATAGACACTTAGTCTAACTTATAGGTTGATGTTAAAATAAAAAAAGCAGCCCATGAGGCTGCTTTTAACTTTGATCTTTTAGTTTCTAATGCTATTTCAAATTCAATTCAAACAATTTTAAGATTCGCTTATATTCATCTGTCCAACTGCTTGGCTCTACAAACCCATGATCTTCCATGGGATAGGCGGCAAGTTCCCAGTTGTCTTTGCCCAATTCAATCAAACGTTGCGAGAGTTTTACAGCATCCTGAAAATGAACATTCACATCCACCATTCCATGACAAATCAGTAAATGGCCTTTCAATCCCTCGGCATGATAAAGGGGTGAACTTTTTACATAGGCAATGCTATCCTGATACGGAACATTTAAAATGTTAGCCGTGTATCCATGATTATACTGAGCCCAATCGGTTACAGGTCGCAAAGCAGCGCCTGCGGCAAATACATCCGGAGTAGTAAACATACCCATCAACGTGATGAAGCCACCATACGATCCACCATACACGCCTATCCGTTTTGGATCAATGCCATGCTTTTCGGTCAACCATTTTGCGCCATCCACATTATCAGTTAAATCTTTACCACCCATAAAGCGATAGATGCCTGTGCGCCAATCTCGGCCATACCCTGCACTGGCGCGATAATCCAGATCAAGAACGGTGTACCCTTTATCTACCAATAGGTTATGAAACATATATTCACGGAAGTAGCTGCTCCACCACTTATGCGCGTTTTGCAAGTAGCCGGCACCATGCACAAACACAACCGCAGCTCCATTTGGCTTTTCGGGCTTGTAGATGCGAGTATACACATCGGCACCATCGCGCGCTTTGAAGGTTGTTACTTCGGGCTCACGCCAGTTGTACGATTTGAATTCTGCTGTAAGTGAATTTGTGATTTGTTGTGGCTTAGCGCCTGATTTGTTTTCCTGTAGGTAAAGTTCCCACGGTTTATTGCTATACGAGTAACGAATAGCCAGCCATTTTTCGTCAGGTGAAAGATCTACTTCATTGGCTCCGGTGCCCGTGGTAAGTTTTTCACGTTTGCCACCGGTTACTGACATTTTGTAGAAATGCTTTTCGCCCGGATGTTCTTCATTGGTAATCAGGTAAAAGAATTTCTTATCGCGCGAAAGCGTTACAGACTGTACCTCAAATTTTCCGGACGTAAGCGCTTGCTTTTTGTTTGTGGAAACATCGAAAGCATATAAATGAGAGTAGCCACTTTCCTCTGACTGAAACCAAACGGTTTTGTTATCGGCTAACCAGCCTATATTGGCGCCACCAAAGAAACCACCCGTGCCCGGTCCACCAATCCAGGCATCATCATGCTGATGATCGATGAGCGTTAATTTCTGAGTGGCGAGATTGAGGGAGAGAATCCAGCGATCTTTATTGTCTTGCGACCGGGCAACAAGCGCATTATTTTTTCCATCAGCCGACCAAATCAACCCTGAAAAATTTACAGGTCGTGGAGTTGGTTTCTTTTCTTTCTCATTTTTTGTTGGCTTGGCAGGATAGTCTTTTAAAAACTCAGGGGCATCAAAGATGCCGGTGATCTGATCGGTTTTAACAACCATCACCGTATCGCGCTTTATATCATATACAAAAAGCTCAGTAACATTTTGTGTCACGCCTACTTTTGTGCGGGCAGGGATATCTTCTGTAAAGCCCGATTCAGTTACGTAGTTTGGAACGATGGTATTTTTTCCACCTCCGTTTTTAGTCAATCGATAGGTAATAAAATTTTCATCCGGACTTAACTCAATGTCATTTACATTTTTATCATCAATGTAAATTTCTTTTGGCCGTATTGGCTGATCTCCTTTGCGATTCTTTTCTGATGCTTTGCGCGAATCGCTTCGTTGTTTTAAAATTTCAAAATAGGCCAGCTGATCTTCCTTCAACCATTTTTCTTGCTCCGATTGTTTTGCTTCCGGACGTTTATTGCCTTTGCGAAAATTGGTGAGTTGAGTGAACGAGCCCGTGCCTATTTCCCACCGAAATAGATTTCCATCGGCTGTAAAAAGAACTTTCTTTTCATCTAATGAAAATGAAGGATTTGATTCGCGTTCAAGAGTATTGGTTATTTGTGTGGTTTTCCCGGTGGGAATATCCAGCAGAAAAAGATCACCATTTTTTTCATAAAGTTTTTTGGTAAAACTTTTAGTATAAGAACTGCTGAATGAAACTGGTAGCGAGCGCCTGACAGCAGGACTCACCTTTTGAGGTGTGCGATTGGTTAATGTAATTGAGTATAGCGAATCGCCATCGTTATTTTCGGGGTTCCAATTAAAAAAAAGTTGCTTTCCGTCTTCCGACCAATTGATGTTGGAGGGCGCTATCCCAATCCATTTCGGATCGCGCATAATTTTTTCTACTGTAAGTGGTGCTAGTTGCTGAGCCCACGCAGCTGGACATATAAGTAATAGCCAAAGTATTTTTTTCATAGCTTAAATGATTAAAAAGGAAAATTAAACAAAGAGGTTGTCCATAATGCAACAAATTCCTTCAATGGTTTCATTTGAACGGAAATAGTTGAATTAGGCTTGTCTCGTCTTTGTGAGATGCTACTTTTGCAAGTCTAAACACGGCAGCATGGAGGAGTTTTTGAAAAAAGAGTATTACGGCAATAATGTTGAGCACTACTTTATCACGCTTGCAATTATTTTGGGCGGACTGTTGGTGTTACGACTATTTAGAAAAAGCATTCTAAATAAATTAAAAAGGTGGGCAAGCAGTACAGACACAAAGCTTGATGATTACATAGTTGGAGGTATTCAGAAATTTGGATTACCAATTTTAAATTTTGTGGTCATCTACTTTGGACTACAATACCTCACCTTGCCAGATCGGGTTGAGAAATTAGTTCAGAATGCGCTGGTAGTCATTTTTGCCTTTTACGCGGTGCGCATGATTTCATCTTTTGTGAGGTTATCACTTGAATCATTTATTAAATCTAAAGAAGAAGGGGAAGAGAAATTAAAACAGTTGGCTGGCATTATGTTAATCATCAATGCCATTCTTTGGGGAATGGGGCTACTCTTCATTTTTAATAATTTCGGATACGATGTTACCGCCATCATTGCCGGACTTGGAATAGGAGGTATCGCCATTGCATTAGCGGCCCAAAATATCCTGGGCGATTTGTTCAACTACTTTGTAATCTTTTTTGATCGCCCGTTTGAGATTGGTGACTTCATTACGGTGGATGATAAAAAAGGAACGGTAGAGTACATTGGTATTAAAACAACCAGGCTGAAAAGCATTACCGGAGAGCAATTGATATTTTCAAACAGTGACCTAACAAATTCACGCATCCATAACTTCAAGCGCATGGCACGGAGACGCATTGTCTTTTCATTGGGAGTCATTTATCAGACCTCGCCACAGCTTCTTGAAAAAATTCCCACCATCCTAAAGGAAATTGTAGCAGCACAGCCAGGCGTTACATTTGATCGTGCGCATTTTTCAAAATTTGGTGCCTCAAGTTTGGATTATGAGGTAGTATATTTTGTTGAAACCTCGGAGTATAATCAGTACATGGATCTGCAGCAGAAAATTAATATGCAAATTTTTCATGCCTTTGCGGCTGAGAAGATTGAGTTTGCTTATCCAACGCAAACGTTGTTTTTAACAAGGGAGGATAAGGAAGACTAATTCTTTTTTTTCTCTTTGGTAAGATCGGTAAACAAGCTATTGAAGATAGAAAGGATTAAACTGAAGCCTAGTGCCCACAAAAATCCATCTACTTCAAAGCCGGGCACAAAGTAATCAACGAGTAAAACAATGAGCGCGTTAATTACCAATAAGAACAATCCTAAAGTGACTACTGTGATAGGAATGGTTAGAATTATTAAAATCGGTTTCACCAGCACATTAGCAATGGCTATAACAACGGCAACCAAGAGTGCATAGCCATAATTTTCTACATGAACACCGCCTTGCAATAAGTACCCCGTGAGTAAAACAGCAAGGCCATTTAAAAGAAACCGAACTAATCCATTCATAGAATAAAATTGCACTTTTAACTCACGAAAGCAAAACCTACCTTCGTATTTCATGTACGCGATTGTCGATATTGAGACTACGGGCGGCTACGCAGAGAATCATCGCGTAACGGAAATTGCTATTTATCATTACGATGGGGTACAGATCACAGACAGTTTTCACACGCTTATAAATCCCGCCCGAAAAATTCCAAATTTTATTACGGGCCTTACGGGGATTACCTCAGCTATGGTGGAGGAAGCCCCGGCTTTCGAAGATGTAGCGGAAGAAATTTACGATTGGTTAAAAGACAGAGTTTTTGTAGCGCATAATGCGCACTTTGATTACAGTTTTTTAAAGAAAGAATTTGAAGAAGTAAACATTGCCTGGGCAACAAAAAAACTTTGCACCGTTCGTTTAAGCCGCAAAATTATTCCGGGCTTAAATTCCTATAGCTTAGGCCGATTGGCCGAAAGTCTGGGAATAAAAATACCCAATCGCCACCGGGCAGGTGGTGATGCACTTGCCACTGCTAAAATTTTTGACTTGCTTATCAAGCGCGATCAAAGTGGAGTAATTGCAAAATCACTCAAACGCAATTCAGGCGAAACTATTCTACCGCCCAATCTCCCCAAAGAAGACTTTGATAAACTTCCCGCAAAAGCAGGAGTATATTATTTTTTAGATGCACGAGGCACAGTTATCTATGTTGGCAAAGCCGTTAACATAAAGAAAAGAATTGCCGGCCACTTTACCGGTGAAGCACGCGAGTGGAATCGCTCCAACATCCGAAATGAAATTCATCACATCACTTTTGAACTCACCGGCAGCGAATTGATTGCATTCATTCACGAATCGCAAGAGATCAGAAGACTATGGCCCAAATATAATCTCGCGCAGAAATATAAAGTAGAAGAATGGGGTGTTTATGATTATGAGGATCGTAATGGCTATGTACGCTTTGCTGTGAATGTGGTGAGCCGTGGATCAAAACCACTGATCACGTTTACCTCAAAAGGCGATGCGTGGAACTTTATGTGGGATAAAGTGAAAGAGTTTGGACTGTGCCCTAAGCTTAGCGGACTGCAAATTGCAAAAGGATTATGTTTTAGTCATCAATCAGGTTCGTGCAAAGGCGCCTGTCAGGGTGTTGAAAAAGAAAAGAAGTATAACAAACGCGCCCAACAAGCGGTGGATTCATTTTTTGAAAACGGCCAAACTGTTGCCATGGTAGGTAAGGGTAGAAGACCCGATGAGAAGTCAGTAGTGTTGGTGGAGCGCGGCAACTATCTCGGCTTTGGATTCTTTGATGAGAATGAAAACATCTCCGACCTTGAGTCAGCACGTAATTTTATAAAACCTTCTAAAGATAATCGGGTGGTTCAAAATATTATCAATTCCTATCTCACCAATCCGAAGGGTGTGGATCTGTTGCTATTCAACTAATAATTCAATCTAATCACAATCATTCGCACATGAAATATTCTAAGCTCTTTTTCTATTTGGTTTCTGTTTCAACTACGTTATGGATAACATCCTGTGGCACTCCAGCTCCAACAGAAAAACCGTTGATCGTAAAAGAAGATCCTGCACAAGGCGCAATCAAAGCAAAAGAAGCGCGCGAAAATGTTTCCGTGCAAATAGCAGAAGGGTTAATCTTAAATCTTTGGGCTTCCGATTCGCTGGCGCCCGATCCGATTGCCATGTCTATTGATGATGAGGGCAGCGTTTACCTTACCCGTACGAATCGTCAAAAAAATTCAGAGTTTGATATTCGTGGCTATCAGCATTGGATGACCCCTTCTATTGCCTTGCAAACTGTGGAGGACAGAAGAGCTTTCTTAAAAGCAACCTTTGCCCCTGAACTCAGTGAAAAAAATGAATGGTTGAAAGATTTGAATAAAGACAGCATTCACGATTGGCATGATCTGGCTGTTGAGCAAGATGAAGTTTGGAAACTGGAAGATCAATCAGGTGATGGCATTGCCGATATCTCAACCCGAGTCGTTCACGATTTTAATGATGAAATTAATGATGTAGCAGGCGCATTGCTTGTGCGTAAGCACGATATGTTTGTGGGCATTGGCCCCGATATGTGGAGGCTGCAAGACACCAATGGTGATGGCATTCCGGATAAAAAGGAATCGATCAGTCATGGGTATGCAGTACACATTGGTTTTGGTGGCCACGGTATGTCAGGAGCCATTGAAGGCCCGGATGGAAAAATTTATTGGGGCATTGGCGATATCGGGGCAAACATTACAGCAAAGGATGGAAAGAAATATCCATATCCCAACGAAGGTGTAATCGTACGATCAAATCCTGATGGAAGCGACTTTGAAGTTTTTGCAGCGGGCTTGCGTAACACACATGAATTTGTTTTTGACGAATTTGGAAACATGATCACCTCCGACAATGATGGCGATCATGCCGGAGAAAGTGAACGACTCGCGCATATTGTAGAAGGAGCTGATTTAGGGTGGCGTTCCAATTGGCAGTATGGAAAGTATACTGATCCAAAAAACAATCGCTACAAAGTATGGATGGATGAAGGACTTTATAAGCCCCGGTGGGAAGGTCAGGCAGCGTATATCCTTCCACCTATTCAAAATTATCACAACGGACCAACTGGCATGGTGTATAATCCGGGCACGGCCTTGGGTTCCGTATGGAAAAATAAATTCTTTCTGGTTGAGTTTGTGGGTGATCCTACGCGTTCACACATCTGGTCGTTCGGGTTAAAGCCGAAAGGTGCATCGTTTGAATTAGATGGCGAGAAAGATATCATAAGTGGAATTCTTCCCACAGGTATTCGCTTTGGCCCTGATGGTGCACTCTATGTGGCAGATTGGATCAACGGCTGGAATACAAAAAATTATGGTCGCGTGTGGCGAATGGATGTGACTGAAGCAACTAACGACTTGAAAGCAGAACGAGTTGAAACGAAACGATTGATGCAGTTGGATTATGGAGATCAATCTACTGAAACCTTATTGGGTTTACTTTCTTATGGCGACATGCGTATTCGTCAGAAAGCACAATTCGAATTGGTGACTCGTGGAAGCAAAGGTGAAGAAGTTTTTAAACAAGCCTTAGCGCAACGCGAAAATCAATTAGCACGTGTTCATGTTATTTGGGGCATTGGTCAATTGGCAGAAGCGGATAAGACTAAAGCAGCTCAATTAGTAGAAGTGTTAAAAGATGAAGATCCTGAAATTGTTACTCAAGCTGCAAAAGTACTGGGTGATAGAAAATTTTCTGAGGCGGGGGAACAATTGATTCCCTTACTTTCTAATTCGAATGTGCGTGTTAAGTTTTATGCCGCACAAGCATTGGGTCGTATGCAATATAAAGAAGCCGTTACGTCCTTGATAAACATGATTGACGCGAATAACGATGCAGATAATTATCTGCGTCATGCAGGTGTGCTTGCGCTGGCGCGAATTGGTGAAGTTGATCCTATCGTTGCATTAGCAAACAGTCCTGAACGGGATTTGCGTATTGCTGCTGTGCTTGTGTTGCGCAGATTAAAGAGTGATAAGGTTGCTATCTTTTTGCAGGATAAAGATGAGTACATCGTAACTGAAGCTGCTCGTGCCATCAACGATGATTTATCCATTGAGAAATCCCTCCCTGCTTTGGCAGCACTTTTAAAAGAGGAACGATTTTCTTCAGAACCCTTATTGAGAAGAAGTATCAATGCTGCATTGCGCGTTGGCGGAGAAACTGAAATGGATTTACTAATTGCTTTTGCGAAACGCACAACGGTTTCGCCTGCATTGCGTGCTGAAGCATTAGCTACATTGGGTACGTGGGCAAGTCCTTCTGTGCTCGATCGGGTGGATGGACGCTATCGCGGGAAGATTGATCGTGATCCCGCACTGGTAAAATCTAAAATCAGTAAAGAAGTAAAATTGTTTTTAGCAGAGAAAAATGAAGAGCTGATAATGGCTACGGCAAAGATGTTAAGTGATCTGCAGATTACAGATTTTAATGCCGACTTAGCTAAACTGGCAACGCAACATTCATCAGCGGAAGTTCGCTCAACCATGATCACTGTCCTTCACACATTGAAGTACGATCAAATGGAATCAATCATTAAAGCAGGCATGAATGATAAAGATGAAAAAGTAAGAACCACCGCGCTGGGTTTATTAGGTGATCTGAATATCTCCAAAGAAAACCTTCCGGCAATTGTGAAACCTATTTTTGAAAAAGGTTCTTTACCGGAGCAGCAACAACTGTTACGAGTGCTTGGTAAGATGGATGCAGCCAAGAGTGAACCTGTGCTATCCAATGTGATTGACCAACTATTGGCGAAGAAACTTTCAGAAGGATTGACGTTAGAATTGATAGAAGCTACAGAGGCCACACATTCAGAAATATTAATTGCCAAAGCTTCAAAACTTCGGGCAAACGATTCGGGTGTGAATGAATATGCCGGAACGCTGCTGGGTGGTAATCGTGGGCGAGGTCGGAACATCTTCTTCTGGAACTCAACGGCACAATGTGTGCGATGCCACGCCATAGGCGATCAAGGTGGTATGGTAGGACCGTCTTTAAGTAACATTGGAAATAGTTTAAGTCGTGAGCAACTGTTGCAGGCATTGGTAGAACCAAGTGCCCGCCTTGCGCCCGGCTTTGGTATGGTAAAACTTACGTTGAAAGATGGCCAGCAAGTAACAGGCACCTTAATGCGTGAGGACGCAGAAGAGTTGATCTTAAAGACTTCGCAAGCGGAGCCATTAGAGGTTCCGGTGGGTAGAATTGAGAAGCGCGAAAATTACCCAAGCAGTATGCCGCCTGTGGGCAAGACGTTAACGAAAGGTGAAATTCGGGATGTAATTGAATTTTTATCGAGCCTGAAAGAGAAATAAAAACCACACTATGAATTACATTGATTTGATCGGTTACCTCGGCAGTTTTTTAAGTTGCATCACCTTCATTCCGCAAGTGTATAAAACCTGGCAAACCAAAAGTGCAGGCGACTTGAGCCTAACGATGTTGCTGATCGTGTTAACCAGCACGATTGTCTGGTTAGTCTATGCCTTTGCTTTGATGTTGTGGCCGGTGATCATCTGTAATGCAATCATGTTTGTGCTGTGCGCGATGCTTATCTACTTTAAGTTTGCTTATAAGAAATAGACAGTTTTCCTCCCTCTGAAACATTCCACAGCCGCAGGCGTAAGTGCAACAGAATTCACCTTCATTTTTGGTGGTAATTCCTTAATATTGTGGTTTAATTTTTACAAAGGTTATGGCATTTACAGAAGTTACAGAGCTACAGAAGGAGCATCAGGAAAAAATCAAGCAGGTTTATAGCGAAGTTGCCAAAGTAGTAGTGGGGCAGGAATACATGGTAAACCGACTATTGGTTGGATTATTTACCAATGGCCATATTTTATTGGAAGGCGTACCCGGTCTGGCCAAAACATTAACTATCAGTACAGTGGCGCGCGTGCTGCATCTTGATTTTGCACGCATTCAGTTTACGCCTGATCTTTTGCCTTCTGATCTGGTGGGTACCATGATCTACAATCAGAAGGATGGGAAGTTTGAAGTTAAGAAGGGACCTATTTTCGCAAACATTGTTTTGGCAGATGAAATAAATCGTTCTCCTGCCAAAGTGCAATCTGCTTTGTTGGAAGCCATGCAGGAGAAACAAGTTACCATTGGTGAAACAACTTTTATTTTGGATAAACCATTCTTAGTAATGGCAACACAAAATCCTGTAGAGAATGAAGGAACGTATCCACTACCGGAAGCACAGATTGACCGCTTTATGATGAAGGTATTTGTGAATTATCCTACCAAAGAGCATGAACTGGAAATCATGCGCAGGATTTCGAACATGGGCTTCAGTTATGAAGTAAATCCGGTTTTAACGAAGGAAGATATTTTTGCGATTCGTGGTGAAGTGAACAAAGTGAAAATGTCTGAGTCGCTTGAGAAATATATCATTGAACTGGTAACGGCTACCCGCAGACCGAAAGAATATAAGTTAGATCACGAAGCGCAATACATTCAGTTTGGAGCTTCCCCTCGCGCCAGTATAAATATGAATCTTGCCGCTAAGGCCATGGCCTTTATGGATGGTCGCGATTACGTGTTACCTGAAGATATAAAAGAAATTGCGTTGGACGTAATGAATCACCGGATCATCCTGAACTACGAAGCCGAGGCGGATAATGTAAAGACGGCTGATATTGTGAAGGCATTGCTTAGCAAAGTGCCGATTACCAAATAATTTAAATTGACAATTGACATGGGTTGATTTAACTTATTGTCAATTGGCTTTTGTCAACTGCTTAACTAAAGAGAAAGCAAAAGCAATCTCCCGCCCAATCTCCAATACCCGTTCGTGGTACTTTTCACTTTCCTGATCGGTGCCATCAAAATCTTTTGGATCATCGTACGGAAGGGAGATTCTTTTTTCGGCACCAATAACTAATGGACAGTTTTCATCAGCATGTGAACACGTCATGATGGCTGCAAACCCGTTAGCCGGATTAGAGTCGTCATCATATTTTTTTGAAAATGCTGTTAATGGTTTGTCGGTTTCTGAAAACTGAACTTCAAAGCGAGGATTTTCTGAATCATCCAACTTTGTAATTACAAAACCAACTTTGCTCATTGCTTTCACCGCCCTGGGGTTAAAGGCTGTTGCCTCTGTACCTCCCGAGTAGCAATGAACATTCTCGACTCCGTAATATGCAGCCGCAGCTTGTGCCCATAGTTGAGAGATATGACTTCTTCGTGAGTTATGGGTACAAATGAAATTCAACTCAATGGATTCGTTTGACTTTTGTTTGTTAGCAACAAACTCAGCAAGCTGATTCAATATTAGCTTTCGATGTTCAGGGATAGCTGAGAATTTTGTCTCGAATTGTACAATCAAATTTTGGAGAGATGCGAATACTTTTTTCATGCCCACAAAAGTAATGATCTATCGTAATATTACGATATGATTGGCTAGCTTATTAATGTTAACCAAATCTTAATTTCTTTACCATTTCTTTACCGCAATGTTATTTGGTATTATCCGCTAAGTGCCTCATTTTCATTTGCGTTAGCACAAGAATGTGCATTTCAGTTTCTCGTTTTTTGTCAATGGCTCCGGGCTAAACTCGTTGCTGTTTAACAATTCCGTAACATACCCGTCCCAGAGGGATAATATTGTCGAGCCACCTTTGCGGGAAATAACAATAGTATGATTAAAGGACTTTACTTAACTCTTGCACTAATAGGATTTTCAATAAGCGCCTGGTCGCAAAATGGAACTATTGGGGGTGTGGTAACGGATGCTAAAACTCAAGAAACCATTATTGGTGCAAACGTAGTTATTCAAGGAACAACCGTGGGTGCAGCTACCGATATAGATGGTGCCTTCCTGATTCAAAATGTAAAACCAGGAACCTATACATTAGTAGTTTCCTTTGTAACCTATAAAACGCATACTGTTGCTGATGTAGTGGTTGAGAGTGGAAATAAAACTACTCTTGCAATAACATTAGCTGAGGATGTAGCTGAATTAGAAGAGATTATTGTAACAGCAAAAAAAGAAATTGCCACTGATTTAAATCTTCTAAAGTCTATTAAGGAAAGCAAATTAGTCGTTAGCGGTATCTCCTCCGAACAAATAACCAAGTTACCAGATCGCGATGTGGCACAAATTGCGCAGCGGGTTCCGGGAGTTACTATTGTTGATAATCGATTTGTAATTGTTAGGGGAGTTCCTGAGCGTTACAACCAAGTGATGATTAATGGTGCCATTGCGCCTAGCACTGAAATTGACAGAAGATCATTTTCGTTTGACATGGTTCCGGCCGGAGCCATTGATCAAATGTTGATTTATAAATCGGGATCCGCGGAATTGCCGGGTGACTTTGCGGGTGGGGTAATACAATTGGTAACAAAGCAGCCCGCCTATGAGCCTTTCACAAATTTTGGATTAAACTTTGGCTATAGAACCAACACTACTTTTCAAGAGCACCTGTCTTCAGATGGAAGTAGTACTGATTTGCTAGGATTTGACAATGGATTTCGTTCAATACCTGATGGATTCCCGGCAACCTCAACCTTAGTTGCATCATCTAAAAATTCAGGCCTGCGCGAGCGTGCTGGAAAATCGTTGACTAACAATTTTGATTATAGCTCAAGAAAAGCACCAGTAGATATGGGTTTTAACTTCGCTATGTCAAGAAACTTTAATGTTGGGCATATAAAATTCAACAACCTTACTTCGTTGGCTTACTCAAATAGTTATCAATACTATCAATCTGAGTTTTTGCGATACAATGAGTTTACTGAGACTACAGCAACAAAAAGGTTTGAATACAAAGATAATTTCTACAGTAATGATGTGCGTGTAAATCTTATCCACAATTGGATGATTGATATTAATGACCGAACCCGAATAGATTTCAAAAACCTATTTGTTCAATTAGGTGAGAATGAAACAACTATTCGCACAGGAGATGATAAAATTCAGAATCCCAACTTTGATCGCACCAATTATGCATATCATTTTCTTAGTCGTTCTATTTATTCAGGCCAATTGGAAGGCACACATGAACTTGGAGATGGATCTTCCAAATTAAACTGGTTGTTAGGATTGAATTTTATCAAACGTAACGAGCCTGATTATCGTAGGTTCAGAACGTATCGTGATAAAACTTTTTCAGGAACAGAAGAGCCTTACACCATGCAGTTACCAGCTGCAGGAAACGTATTTGAAACAGGCCGTTTCTGGTCAGATTTAAAAGACATTGGATATTCTAATGGATTAAATTTTGAAAAGAAATTTGCGGCAGCAGACGATAAGAAAGCTCCCGTGTTTAAAGCTGGCTATTATGGTGAATATAAGACTCGCAATTTTGATGCTCGCTATATCAATTATCAATACCCTAACACAGCAGATTTTGATCAAGCCATTGGCCAGGAATTAAGTCGATTGCCATTGGATCAGATATTTGCACCTGAAAACATTAAACGCAAAGATGGATTTGTAATTGAAGAAGGAACCCAGCCGCAAGATTCTTATGAAGGAACTAATTTGTTGGCAGCGGGGTATGTTACTGGTTCAATGCCATTTGGAAAGTTAGATGTAACGGCAGGTTTTCGCGGTGAATATAACCTTCAAACATTAAAGGCACGAACCAACGCAGGACAGATTAATATTGAAAATCCAATTTTTGCTGCGCTACCCTCATTGAACGTAAGTTATAATATTACAGATCGATCATTAGTACGCGCTGCCTATAGTCGTACAGTAAATCGTCCTGAATTCAGAGAACTCGCTCCCTTTTTGTACTATCAATTTGAATATGAGGCTGCTATTATCGGATCCCCTGATTTGAAAACTGCTTTCATAGATAATATTGATCTACGTTGGGAGATGTATCCAAATCCAGGCGAATTAATTAGCATTGGTAGTTTCTATAAGAGATTTAAGGATCCCATTGAAACATATCTTTCAATCACTACAGAAAATCCGCAACTGTTTTATGGAAACGCACCGGAAGCTACTTCATGGGGTATTGAATTTGAATTTAGAAAATCACTGGCTAGTTTAAGTGTTTCTAAATTCTTAAGAAACACTTCTGTAAACTTAAATGCTGCCTATATAGAAAGTAATGTAGATGTTGGTGCAGCGGCAACAAATCAAATTCAAAACAGACCGCTACAGGGACAATCACCTTACATTATTAACCTGGGGGTATATTACAATGATGAAGAAACAGGGTTCACTGTTAATGCAGCATATAACGTTTTTGGCCCGAGGATTTTTTCTGTAGGGGATAAAATATTTCCATCTTGGTGGGAAATGCCAAGGCAGTCAGTTGATTTCCAGATTGCTAAAACATGGAATAAGCGATTTGAAACCAAGTTGAATATTCAAAATCTTTTAAATGCTACATATCGCCTTTATCAGGATAACAACAATGACAATGAGATTAAAATTGATCAAGAAGCATTGATACAGCGATACCAGGTTGGTACTCAATTCTCTCTTGGCCTTTCCTGGAAACTTCACAAATCAGAGTAGAAAGCAATCATACCTAAAACCTGCTTTGTAAAAGGCAGGTTTTTTTATTTGTTAATAGAACATGAAGATGTTAACACTGAGGTAATGAATTGTTAACTGCCCTTTAATTAGATGCCCGGCTGGCAGGCCTAATTTTGCCCCCATAAACATTAAACTAAAACACATGAAAAAAACGATGAAACTCTTCGCATTTTTTCTGGCTATTTCATCCATTTTGGTGATTCAAAGCTGTGATAAAAGTGAAGACATTAACCCAGCTCCTACCGTTACGGTAGATCCAACAACTGCGCAAAATGTTCCAGGTGGATCCGTTTCTGCGTCCTTGACTATAACTGCACCCAATGGAGCTCAAGATCTTGTCATCTATGTTTCTGGTGTAGAAGTTGAAACAAGAGACATCTCTACGTTAGATTTAGCTTCAGCAATTGATTACGATTATACAATTCCTGCCAGTGCAGTAATTGGCTCTCAGATTATTATTGCTTTTCAAGTAATTGATGCAAAAAATTTTCCATCAGCAATTACAAACTTTATAATTACGGTGGGTGATCCGGTAATCACTCTACAAGGAAATCTTACCACTCAAACATTAGATGCATCGAAGCCTTATTTATTAAAAGGTCAGGTGTTTATTCCCAGCGGAGTAACTTTAACAGTACCTGAAGGAACTGTGGTAAAAGGTGACAAAGCGACAAAGGCTACATTGATTGTTCAGCCAGGTGGTAAATTAATTGCAAATGGTACAGCCTCCAAACCTATTGTCTTTACATCGGCTCAAGCAGTTGGTGAAAGAGATCGGGGAGACTGGGGTGGTATTGTTATGTTAGGAAACGCTTTTGTAAATCAAACAGCAAAGCCTAAAATAGAAGGGATTACACCAGATCAGAGTTTTGGAAGTTCATTGGCTGAATCCGCAACACCTGCCACAAATGCAAATGAAAACTCAGGATCGTTAAAATATGTTCGTATTGAATATGCAGGCATAGAACTTACTCCTAATAATGAAACAAACAGTTTAACAATGGGCGGTATTGGTAACGGTACTACCATTGAGTATGTTCAAGTTTCATTTGGTGGTGATGATGGATTTGAGTGGTTTGGTGGAACCGTAAATGGTAAGTATTTAGTTTCTCACTCAACATGGGATGATGATTTTGATACAGACTTTGGTTGGGGAGGAAACGTTCAGTTTGGCTTAGTAGTCCGCAATCCATTCTTTGCTGATCAATCGGGCTCAAATGCTTTTGAGAGTGATAATCAGGGAAATGGAAATGCAATAGCTGGAGTTTGTGATGGCACAACCAATACTGGTTGTACACGAGGTATCTTCTCTAACATCACTGTGCTAGGTCCACGCGAAATCCAAAGCCGTTCTATTTCTGGTAACTACCAAAATGCAGCGCACATTCGCAGAAGATCTGCTATCTCAATCTTTAACTCGTTCTTTGCAGGATACAGAGTTGGTATCCGTATCGATGATCAAGGAACACTTGACAATCTGAATTCAGGAACAAGTAAGCATGCGTACAATGTATTATCAGTGCCAGGTGCTACGTTGATAGGAACATCAACTTCAGCATCGGATGCAGCCTTTGCAACAGGTCTGACCATAGCACCAAATTCAGCCGGAAACGCAACTGCAATTTCTGATTACTGGACTGCCAATAATAACACGGTATTCAATAACGTAACTGTTGCTAGCACATTTACTGACTTGGGGGTAGCGGGATCGTTGTTCTGGGGAGCGCAAACCTCTTCTACTTATCCTTCTAATCCAAGCTTTACATTGGTAGCAGGTGTAGCTGGAGATAACAACCTTAATTCTGGAGCGAATTTTACAGATGCTAAATTCACCGGTAACACTTTCTTCAATACAACCGGAGCGTATCGGGGTGCATTCGGTTCAACGGATTGGACTGATGGCTGGAGCGAATTCCAACCATTGAATAAAGTATACTAAGACAGCGGTTAATATATAGGTTAATTTAAGAGTGAAGACCTGCTGCAATGGCAGGTCTTCTTATTTTTGTAGTATGAAGAGAATTTATTTTAGCGCAATTGTAATGATGATGCTTGCAGGCGCATGTGGTACAAAGAATAATTATCAGGTGAATGAACATCTTACCCCGCAACAACAGGATGAAATGATGTGGAAAATCATTCGTTATATAGGTCGACCACCTGAGGAGGGTCTATCATTCGAAGAGCGTTTCTATGCCCCCTATGATTCAGCTTATATTGAACAAGCGAAGCTTCATAAGTTTGATGCTTATTATAAAAAAGGGAGCACTCATTATTTTTTGGTAAGCCGCAGGGCTCCAAGTTTAGTTGATAAGCGAGTAGCTACCGGTGGAAAGTTTGTGCTGGATGAGAATAACAAACTTACCGGGTACGAAGAAACTTTTCGCACCTGGAAAATGGTACCCGATACGTTGACTAAACGAAGTTTATTTCTGTTTGATAAACTAGTGAAAGGTGAAGATTTGCGCCCTTATGAAACCCGAAATTCAAAAGGAGTGGAATACATAGAATTCCCGGATGAGCACACATATTTTGACAAGGCCTTAAAGCAGTGGAAGACAAAATAAACCGATTAATTAATCTTTCGCTGCTTTTCCTTATGCAACTCCATCACCTTTTTTATTTGATCGGTAGAGTTCACTAAAGAATCCTGCGCTTTTTTATTTTTCTCCAGTCGAATTTTTAAAGCCGCGTTTTCAAGCTTATTTGCTTCCAACGATTTTTCTAATTGCGTTTTTTCCTGTTCGTTGTTGCTAAGTTTAAGAGTCAGGTCTTTATTTTGATTAAGCATGCGTTGCTGTTGCTTGGCCACAGCATCCAATGCTTGTTGCGTTTCGTCAATTTGAACCTGAACCTGATCGCGATAAAATTTAATTCCAAACTGATTCATCATTTTTTGAAGTTCACGATTGGCATAGGTAACATCTTTTTCCTCCCATTCCTTTGGATTAATTCCCGCCCACACGGTTGAATTTTTATCTCCTTCGTTGGTGCCGGCATACACCATTCCTTTGCTAAAAGGTGTTCCACCAATTATAGGTTCCGATATCGTTATTGGATTGCTAAGTAATTTTAACTTTCCCATCTCCTTTAAAAACCGAATCCAAGCCGACTTAATATCTTCCTTCTTGCCTTCCAGCGAAACAGTAAATACTTCAATAGTTTCTCCTTTTACTTTTTCGTTTTGTTTATTTACAGTTACGGTTTGGCTGTGTGCAATTCCGGTAATGAGGAGAAGTAGATTAAAAAATAAAAACTTATTCATAGTGTGTTTGTTATAAAGATTCAAAGCTACTAATAATGAGTAAGAAAATATTAATCACCGGTGCCTCGGGCCTAATTGGTTCGCGACTTACCGAGCTTCTGTTGAAAAAAGGATACCAGGTTTCTCATTTAAGCCGTGGCCGCAAGAGTGGGCAAGTCCCTTCTTTTGTTTGGGATGTAGATAAGGGAGAAATGGAGAAACCTGCTTTGGAAGGTGTTGATGCAATCATTCATCTTGCAGGTGCTGGAGTAGCCGATACGCGTTGGTCAAAATCCCGGAAGGAAGAAATTTTAACAAGCCGGATTGAGTCTTCCCGGCTCTTGTATAAGAAACTCTCAACAGTGAATCATTCAGTTAAAACAGTGGTGTCAGCTTCTGCAATTGGATACTATGGCTTTGAATCAGATGAAGTGTTTATAGAGGATAGTAAGCCAGGCACAGATTTTTTAGCTAATGTCACCAAGCAGTGGGAGGAAGAGGTGGATAAGTTAGCTTCATTAGCGATTCGTGTAGTTAAACTCCGGATAGGAATTGTGTTAAGTGAGAGGGGCGGGGCGCTAACAGAAATGATAAAGCCAATTAAGTTGGGGGTGGGTTCCCCACTGGGCACGGGTAAGCAACAACTTTCGTGGATTCATTTAGATGATCTTTGCGAAATGTTTATCCATGCCGTTGAAACAAATAGCCTGAATGGAGCATACAATGCAGTAAGTGACTTGTGGATAACGAATGCAGAACTAACAAAAGCGATTGCCCAAGTTTTAAAAAAACCGTTATGGCTTCCGAATGTCCCTGGCTTCGTTTTGAAAATTATTTTAGGTGAAATGGCTGATATAGTACTAAATGGAAGTAAGGTATCGGCCGACAAAATAAAGAAGACCGGATTTGTATTTAATTACATCCGGTTGGATGAGACCTTAAAAAAATTACTGAGACCATAAATCTGTTTCCAGCTTGACAATCAATAACTATGAAGTTTAAGACGCATAACATTGTCAATTGCTAATTGTCCACTGTCAATTTGATCACTCCATTACAGCTACTCCAATTTTCGAATCAGCAGTACCATAATACAAAAACCACTTTCCATTTAAGGGCGCCATCCCCTCTATAAAGCAAACCTGATTTACTTGTCCTTCAGTTTCGTAAGGCTGATCGGGTTTTAAAAAGTAATGATCGAGCCTGTCTATTAGCATGGTGGGATTTGTTAAACTAAATAGCGCCTGCCCGGAGCAGTATGCACCCTTCGGTATGTCTGCATCGCCTGCTGTATCGCTGTTCATTCCATTGTACAAAAGCAAAATTCCTTTTTCAGTTGCCAACGCATAGGGACCACTCTCTACTAATCGGCTATCAAAATACCCTTTGCGTGGCTTTAGCACCGATTTTAGTTTCCCGTCTTCTTCCACAGGTTGCCAATGAATTAAATCATCGGAAGTTGCCATAAATAGATCGGTATCGCCAAAGTACATCCAATACTTACCGTTAATTTTTTCGGCAATCACGTTGTTCCCTTTTTGTTTTCCAACAATTGCGCCCGACTTACTCCAATGATCGATGTACTTACCCTGAAAAACGAGACCATGTTTTGTCCAGTTCAATAAATCAACTGACGAAGCAAGACACAATCGTGCTACGTTACCATCATAAGATGTATAGGTCATAAAATATGTACCATTTTCATTTTCAATTATCCGAGGATCTTCCATGCCACCTTCCCACTCATACACTTTCATAAAATCCTCAGCCGGATAGAGTATTGGTTCTTTCATTCTGGTAAAGTGTATTCCATCTGAACTCACGGCTAGTCCTATACGTGAGGTGCCGTTAAATTTTCCAATGTTATCTTCAGCTCGATAAAAAAGATAGATGGCTCCATTTCGAACTACAGCGGTTGGATTGAAAACATCCTTCTCTTCCCACTTTACTTCCTGTTTTAGAATAGGACATATAAACACACCATCGCTGGCACTCAAAATAGGATTAACATCATTAATTTTTTGAAATGGAAGCATTGCCCAGGTACTGTCTTGTTTATACTCATCTTTGTGATCAGGTGTTGAACAACTAAATAACGATAGGGTGAGAATTGCTGTGGAAAAGCAAAACGCCCAAACTGATTTAATTCGAATAAAACCGGATTTGTTTTTCATTTAGTAACTTTAAAAAAATTAGTGAGTGTAAGATATGGCTTCAAAAGCGAAAAAGAAATCGGTGAAAGTTAAGAAAGAGGTTAATCAATCAAATCTTGAAGAAGAACACCGCATAAGGAAGGCATTTAAAGACAAGGATTGGGCTGAAATAAAGAGTTCAGATTCGTGGGTGATTTTTAAAGTGATGAGTGAATTTGTAGAAGGCTTTGAAAAGCTTGCTAAGATTGGCCCGTGCGTTACGATTTTTGGATCCGCCCGAACCAAGCCAACTCACCCTTACTATAAAATGGCTGAAGACATTGCGGAAAAACTAGTTAATCATGGCTACGGGGTAATAACCGGTGGTGGGCCTGGCATTATGGAGGCAGGTAATAAAGGGGCTCATAAGGCGGGTGGTAAATCGGTGGGCTTAAACATTTACCTTCCGCATGAGCAAAAAGGAAACCTCTACATAGACCCGGATAAACTGATCACCTTCGACTACTTTTTTGTACGCAAGGTTATGTTTATGAAATACTCGCAGGGCTTTGTAGTAATGCCGGGTGGTTTTGGAACACTCGATGAACTTTCGGAAGCATTGACGTTGATTCAAACAAAAAAGATTGGTCGCTTCCCAATTGTTTTGGTAGGAAAGAAATTTTGGGCGGGCCTGGTTGAATGGTTTAAAAAAGAATTGGTAGGGGAAGGAATGATCCATGCCGAAGATTTACATTTATTTAATGTAGTTGATACACCCGAAGAAGCCGTAAAAGTAATTGACGACTTCTATGCACGCTATTTATTGTCACCAAACTTCTAATCAGGAATGACTGGTACCCAAAAATTTTTAAGTTACCTCGCACCACTTTCAATTGGACTGCTGTTGATCTATGTGTTGTTTGATCAATCTGGAAGAGTAAAAACACAAGCTGCTGAAACAAGTTTAGTCCCTGTTCCAACACAGGAGTCCGAGCAACCATTTTTGGCGGTGTCTTATGATTTACCTGCAAAAATCTCCTTTGCAGGGGAAGAAGTACCGCTTCAGTTGCCGGATGTAATGGAGCGACTGGATCGGGAATTGCAGGTAAATATTTATTTGCAAAGCAGTACGTTGTTTTTATTAAAGCGTGCTAACCGTTGGCTGCCCCGCATCACCGAAATTTTAAAGGCCAATAATATTCCGGAAGACTTTAAATATTTACCTCTGATTGAAAGCGGATTGGTAAATGATGTTTCTCCAAAGCAAGCTGTTGGGTATTGGCAAATACGCGAACCAGCCGGCAAAGAGCTTGGAATGGAAATTACCAAGGAAGTTGATGAGCGTTACGATCCCATTAAATCAACAGAAGCAGCATGTAAATATTTAAAAACCTCATACTCTAAGTTAGGAAACTGGACATTGGTAGCAGCCTCCTATAACCGTGGAGTGGCCGGAATTAAAAGTGATCTGGAAGATCAAAAAGTAGATGACTATTACGATGCCTATTTGAATACAGAGACGAGCAGATATGTCTTTAGAATTTTAGCCATCAAAGAGATTTTCGAGAACCCTGCCAAGTATGGATTTAAGATTAACAAAGATCATTTCTATCAGCCCGAGCCGCTAAAAGTTATTGAGGTAAGCGAAAACATTCCTGATCTTGTTGTGTTTTCTAAAAACAACGGAAGCAATTACAAACTACTAAAGCGACATAATCCCTGGTTGCGCCAAAATAAGTTGAATGTTAAAAAGGGGAAGGTTTACCAGATTTCATTGCCGCAATAAAACCGATTGGCATTGATAATTCGTAGATATGATTCTGTTTGTCGCTTGACTAAAAAATGACCTATTTATATTTATTTACATTGAACCCAAAAATCAATTGATGACTATGGAGCATACATATTACAATCCAGCCGATCTTAAAAAGTTTGGTAGTATTAGTGAGTGGGAGAGCAATCTGGCCGCTAAATTTTTTGACTATTATGGTGATGTTTTTAAAGAAGGAGACCTTACCGCTCGTGAGAAATCATTAATTGCTTTGGCAGTTGCCCACACTGTTCAATGTCCTTACTGCATTGATGCATATACTCAAGATTCCCTTGAAAAAGGTGCTACTGAAAAAGGAATGATGGAAGCCATCCATGTAGCTGCTGCTATTCGGGGTGGGGCATCCTTAGTGCACGGAGTAATGATGATGAACAAAGCGAAGAAACTTTCTATGTAAAATTGGATACTTGATTCTTGAAATCCAGTACCCAGTATCCAGCATCTAGTATCAGGTTATGATTAAATCCCTACATGCACGCCATCATCAATTAGCCAATCAGCAACGTCAGGTTGAGATTCTTGAGAATGGTCTGTTCGCGGATGGGAATCTGCCTACATTTAAAAAGAAGATTGAGCCCATCGGTCATTTTCCTTTAAGGCCTTCAAAACTTGAGATCTTTCAGGTCAACATTGGCTACATGTGTAATCAGGTTTGCAAACATTGCCATGTAGATGCCGGGCCCGACCGCAAAGAAATTATGACCCGCGAAACCATGCAGCAATGTTTGGATGTTCTTAAAAAAAGTAAAATCAAAACACTTGATATTACAGGTGGTGCGCCTGAAATGAATCCGGACTTTCGCTGGTTTGTAAGTGAAGCGCATCAAGGCGGAGTTGAAGAGATTATTGTTCGTTCCAATCTTACCATCATTAAAGCCAATCCAAAGTATAACGATCTGCCGGAATTTTTCAGAGATAATAACGTTCGGATTTGTTCTTCACTTCCATTTTATAATGCTGGCAAAACAGACCGCCAGCGCGGGGATGGAGTTTTTAAAGATTCTATTGCCGGATTGCAAATGTTGAACAAAGTTGGATATGGAAAGCCGGATTCAAATTTGATTTTGGATTTGGTGTATAACCCAATAGGTGCCTTTCTTCCGGGTGATCAAAAACAACTGGAGCGAGATTTTAAAAAAGAACTCAAAGAACATTTTGATGTAGATTTTAATAGCCTGCTTACCATCACCAATATTCCAATTAGTCGGTTCCTGGATTTTTTAATTGAATCAGGAAACTACGAAGACTATATGGAAAAGCTTATCAATGCATTTAATCCTGCTGCGGTAGAAGGTGTAATGTGCCGCAATACAATTTCAATTGATTGGCAGGGATTTATGTACGATTGTGATTTTAATCAAATGCTGGGATTAAAATTAAAAGATAAAGCAGGACAGCACATTAGCGAATTCGACCTTAGAAAATTAGAAGAGCGCGAAGTGATTATCAGTCAACATTGCTTTGCTTGTACGGCTGGGGCCGGATCAAGTTGCCAGGGTGCTACCGCCTAAGAAATACTGAATTTACATTCGAAAGTAAATTTTCAAGTTATAAATTGCATCATGCGTCCATTCATTCTTGCCGAAAATAATTGGAAGACAATTAAAGAGTCTTCTTTTGATGTAGCCGTGCTTCCCTGGGGGGCCTGTGAAGCACATAATTATCACTTGCCTTATGGAACTGACATTATTGAGTCGGAAGAAATTGCGGCTGAAGCAGCAAGGTTGGCGTGGGATAAAAAAGCAAAAGTAATAGTGTTGCCCGCGATTCCGTTTGGAGTAAACACAGGACAGTATGATGTTACGTTGGATATCAATATGAATCCTTCCACGCAACTGGCCGTGCTGCGCGATGTAATTGAAGTGTTAAATAGCCAGGGAATCTATAAGTTGATCATTTTGAATAGTCATGGTGGCAATGATTTTAAAACGATGATTCGCGAGTTGGGATTGAAATTTCCAAACATGTTTTTGTGCTCATGCGATTGGTTTAAATCAACCGATCAAAAGGAATTCTTTGTAAACAAAGACGATCATGCAGGTGAAATGGAAACGAGTTTGATTTTATACTTGCGTCCTGAGTTAGTGCGTCCGCTTACGGAAGCAGGGGATGGCAAAGCAAAGAAGTTTCAATTCAAAGCAATACAGGAAGGCTGGGCTTGGGCCGAGCGCAAATGGACCCAGGTTACAGCGGACACAGGCGTGGGTGATCCACGCCAGGCAAGTGCCGAAAAGGGAGAAAGGTTTTTCAAAGTAGTGACAGAAAAAGTAGCCCAGTTTTTTATTGAAGTAGCCACAACGCAGAAAAAGGATTTTTATAAGTAAGGTCACGAATACACAGAGGATTTTCTTGTATCGATTTATTCGTAGTTAACTACATTTACTTTGCGCCCTTGTGCCTTGTCGGTGACAAATTCACTTTAAATTAGCTTATGATTCACGAAATAAAAGAAGCAACCGAATATTTAAAGAAGCATGGAGTATTAGCTCCTGAAGTGGGCGTAATCCTGGGCACGGGATTAGGAAATCGGTTTGTTGAAAAAATCAAGAACCCCATTATCATCAACTATAATTTCATTCCATACTTTCCAGTATCTACGGTCGAATTTCACAAGGGCAAATTGATTTATGGAGAAGTGAAGGGAAAGAAAGTGTTGGCCATGCAAGGTCGATTTCATTACTACGAAGGGTACACCATGCAACAGATCACATTGCCCGTGCGCGTAATGAAAATGTTGGGGGTAAAACAATTGCTGATCTCCAATGCTGCTGGCAACATGAACATGAAATGGAAGAAAGGCGACTTAATGTTGATTGATGATCATATTAATCTGCAACCTGATAATCCGTTGCGTGGCGAAAATTTTGAAGTACTCGGTCCACGCTTTCCGGATATGAGCCAGCCCTATTCAAAAAAATTGAATGACAAGTTGATAAAAATCGCGAAGGACAAAAAAATAAAATTGCATAAAGGAGTGTATGTGGCGGTGATGGGGCCAAATCTTGAAACCCGCGCTGAGTATCGATTCCTTCATCAGATTGGTGCCGATGCAGTGGGAATGAGCACCGTTCCGGAAGTATTAGTGGCGAATCATATGAGCCTTCCTTGTTGTGCAATTTCAGTACTTACCGATGATTGCGATCCGGATAATTTGAAACCCGCAGTCATCAGCGAAATCATTGCCATTGCCGGAAAAGCAGAGGGAAAACTCACTGAACTCTATGTTGAGTTGATTTCGAAACTTTAATCAGTTAATCATTGCTTACTGGGTTATGCAACCTTCAAGAGGTTACGTGCGTCTTATTGTCAAACCCGCACATTATGAAAACCCTTGCCTCGTTCGCGATACTCTTGTTTTCTTTTACTCTATCGGCTCAATCCACTAAAATTGGCGATTTCCATTTGGACAAAGAGTACAAGATGAGTGCAACGGGCGCGATCTATTTGAATTCTTCAGATGCCAAAGTTTTTATCACAGGTTCTGATCGCCAAACAGCGCATATAAAAATTGATCGGGAGATTATTTCGAAAGGAGTAACTTTTGGTGACCGCGAATTTAGAGTGGATGTAACGGAACAAAACGGGAACCTATCAATCAAAGAACAGTCTCGGGGAACATCGATGGGCATGATTGGCTATTATCATGAAAAATATACAATCACCCTGGAGGTACCTCAGGGTGTAAGTCTTGAAGTAGACGGTGACGATGGTGACTATTTTATAAAGTCGGTAAACGGATCTATTGAATTGGATTTAGATGATGCGGATGTAGAACTGACCTCATGCTTAGGAAATAATTTCAGAGTGAAGTTGGATGACGGAGACCTGCGTATGGACACAGGCAAAGGCACATTGGATGTGGATGCCGATGATGGCGATGTGGAAATTAAGAATGCAAGCTTTAATAGAATAATGGCACGTATGGATGATGGTGATTTTGTGGTTGAAACATCTATGGCCGATGATGGAGTGTATGATATTGAAGCACAAGATGGATTGGTTTCGATAAAAGTATTGGGCGGTGGGGGGCGCTTTGATATTCGCCATGACGATGCGCGCGTGATTGTTCAGGGTGATTTTAATACCGTTGAAAAGACAGAGAGCCGCACACGCCTTGCCTTGGCTAATGGAAACGCCAAAGTAAACATTCGTGCCGATGACGCGCGTGTACGACTGATTAAGTAATCGTGCGATTGCGCTGGTGACGTAATTAAATTTTAGCACCTTTGTCTCATAACCTGCCTATGAGACTTTTGAATTCCCTCTTCTATTATGGATTCCTGATTCCTGTTTCGTATTTGCCTTACCCGGTTTTATATTTTTTATCAGACGGGCTCTATGTAGTGATCTATAAAATGATCGGATATCGGAAGCAGGTAGTTATCAAAAACATCATTAACTCTTTTCCCGAAAAGACAACGGAAGAACATCTTCAAATAGAAAAGAAATTCTATTGTCACTTATGCGATCTCATTGTAGAGAGCATCAAAGTATTTACCATTTCCGAAAAGGAAGTTCTTAAGCGGATGAAAATTCTGAATCCGGAATTCATTAATCGGTTTTATGATCAGGGGAAAAGTGTGATTCTGGCGGGTGGTCATTATAACAACTGGGAACTTTTTGCCGTAGCAATTGATGCACCTCTTAAACACAAAGCGGTGGCGATTTATAAACCACTTAGCAATGCCTTTTTTGATAAACGAATGCGAGATACTCGAAGTAGGTATGGACTTAAAATGATTTCGACAAAAGTTACCAAGGATGAGTTTGAGAAAAAAGATGACTTACGAGTAATCATTTTTGGCGTTGATCAATTTCCAGGAAATCATAAAAACTGCTATTGGGCAAATTTTTTGAATCAGGATACGGCCATGATTTTTGGAGCTGAAAAGTATGCAAAGGAATATAACTACCCCGTTCTTTCCGGGCGCATCAATAAAGTAAAGAGAGGATATTATACATTTGAATTTACAGATGCCATCGAGACTCCCGTAACTACGAGCTATGGAGAAATAACTGAAAAAATAAATTATCTTCTTGAACAGGACATTATCGCCTCGCCACAATTTTGGTTGTGGAGTCATAAGCGATGGAAACTTCCACGGCCGGTGGAACAACAGGCAGAAAAAATAATCCCCTTAGAACTTTAAACTATATCCTATTCGAATCACCTGGGTTTCATAATAGTCTGTACTATTATACCTAAATCCATCGCCCTGAATTTCCCGCTTCACCACCATGGTATTTAACAAATCAGTTGCATTCATAAATAATTCACCTCTTCCTTTCTGAATCCCTTTTTTAATCCCTACGTCAAGAGAAAAGCGAGTGCCAATTTTTCCTTGCGGGATAATATCAGGAGCTAAATAGATAGCCGTTAATTGAGCCTCCAGATTATTTTTCAATCGAAAGAGTCCATTCAGTTTAGCATTCCACGAATTGATTTCTTGTTTTGCTGCTGTAAAGGTGTGTGGCTCCGGGTAATTATTTTCAACCGTGAAATCATCAATTTGATTATGATAGGCATTCACATTAAGATTTAGTGATAACCAGGTTGAAACTTCTTGTGATAAGACCAATTCAACACCTGTATTATAACTTCGGTTAGCGTTTTGAAAGATGGCGTAAATTAAATTGCTTCCGGGCACTGTACTGGCTACTCTCGTAATCGTTCCTTCTGCGGCCTTATGATAAACTGCTGAATAAAAGGAACCACTGTTCCACCCGGTTTTGTATCCCAACTCATAAAGGTTTGTAAACTGGGGTCGGAGCGCAGGATTCCCTACTTTAATAATTTCAGCATCATCATACTTCGGAAAAATGCGGATGTCCACTTCGTTCGGCCTATCCACCCTGCGATTAAAAAACACAGACAATTTATTTTGAGGATTGATTTTATAGGCAAGCCGAATATTCGGAAACGGTTGGGTGTAGTTATAACCATCACTTTTATAAGTGCTGTGTTCAGGATTCACCTCATACTGCAAGCCAACATACTCTACGCGCAAGCCAATTTCAGCTTCGTACTTCTTATTCTCGAATACGTAATTTCCGTAGGCAGCTGGAATTGTTTCTTTATAAGTAGCCCAGCCACCCGCTGTGGTATCCAGTGGTGAGTTAATACCCGGAATAAATAACATGTTGGTGGGGATGGTTCGTATTCTGAATTTCAATCCACTTTCTATGCGACCGTAGCGCAACGGTCGAATATAATCGAGGGTTAAGTCAGCAACACTTTCGTCTGAGATAAGTTTGAATGCATCGAACCCGGTATAGGTCGGTAAAGTATTTGTGAAAAAATATTTCTCGTCTTCGCGATGAAAGGTATAGTTGAAACCAACATTTAACAAACGACCTGCTTCCTTAAACTTATGCTGATAAGCTGCAGTAGCCATCACCGTGGTTTTTAGTTCGTCTTCTAAAAATTGCCAGAGGCGGTATCGATTGGTGAAGTCTTCATTAAAAAAAGGCTCATCCCCACGATCAAGAATTTTTTCGCTGCTAAAAAAACCGGACACAGTAAACGTATTATAATCGTCCATATTCCAATCTACACCGGCTTTTACGGTGGGCAAACTGGTGTCTCTGTTTCTTTTTGTTTGCTGATTGATAATGGTTCCATCGTCATAGATACGTTCAACAAACTCATTCTTATTAAGCGTATGAGTGTAGAGGTAATCGCCCTGAAAAAATACGTTGATATTATTCTTGCGATAGTTTAGGGCAAGTGAGGGATTTATTTTAGGCGTTGCTTGATATTGGGGTCGGATGGTTGGTAAATTTTCTTTTTTTATCCACAAGGCACCAGCGCCCAACGCCATTCCCGCTTTTCCGCTAAACCCCTCTTGTTTGTTCTTTTTATAAATGATGTTGATAATACCTGCATTTCCATTGGCATCATACTTAGCAGAGGGATTGTTAATGATTTCTATTTTCTCAATAGCCGAGGCTGGGATGTTATCGAGACCGCTTTGATTTCCGAAACCGGTAAGAGCAGTTTGCTTGCCATCCATCAGCACGGCCACCCGATCGCTGCCGCGCAACTGCACTTTGCCATCTTGTATAGTAACGCCTGGTAAATTTTGCATGGCTTGTAGCACCGAGCCTCCGCTTTGACTGATGTTATCAGCCACAGCAAACGTCTTCTTATCCATTTTAGCAGAAACACCTTCTTGTTCACCGGTGATGACCACTGCATTCAGTGTTTCAGTGGCTTCCTCTAATTCAATAGTGGCTACATCTAAATAGTCGGTGAGACTGCCTACATAAAGCGATTGCTTTTTTGTTTTATATCCAATGAAAGAGATTTCCAACACATAATTACCCGGATTGATCTTTGGAATTACAAACCGACCTTCTTCATTGGTAACCGTGCCCGTAACAAACACACTGTCTTTTTCGGTTTTCAACACCACGTTTACATAGCCAAGCGGAGCTTTTGTTGCACTTTCTTTTATGATACCCGATACTGTAACGGTTGCCACATTGCAAAATGCAAAAATCGGAATGAGAATGAAGAGGACACTTGATTTCAATTGCACGATAGATTCTTACCCTTTAATTTCTTTTATAAATTTTCCTTGCTCGTTGAAGATTACATCCATTCCACTTACCTCTACTTCGTAGGTTACAGTCTTTTGAGCATCCGTAATTTTAGCAACCTCTTTAATTTTCTTTCCTGGATAAGTTGATGTTACATATTCCATCACCCCTTTTGGTAATTCACTCAATTTAATTTCCACCTCTATCTCAAGAATATTTCCCTCCGCATCAAATACAACGGATTGATCTGATTTATTGTTATTAAAACTGGCTTCGAAGTTACTTTCTTCTTTATCCCATTTTGTGCCCTTAACACCAGGGAATTCTTTTTGGAAAGCAGCTTTAACTGCTTCAGGAACATCTTTACTCTGAATTTTTTGAGCCATCACAAATCCGGTGATCAATGCAATCGCCAATACAAGGGTTAACTTTTTCATAAATAAAAAATTTAGTTAAGCCAAAACTGGGGTAAGATTTGGAAGATATTCTGAATTAATTTTTTAAATGATTGAAGGGCGCTAATCCAAACTTGCTTAGTGAAGGCTTTGTGTCTTGGTTCCTTTGTAGTTTTTACCAACAATGGGAAGCTAAAGGTCTTTTAGGATTGACTTTGATGTTAAACATCACAAATCCCAACCCCTTGCTTCAGCGATGCTAATTTATCAGGACGTTTAGGAATAAACTCTTGTGCAACAAAACCTTTGAAGCCAGTATCAACAATCGCTTGCATGATGGCCGGGTAATAAAGTTCCTGTGTTTCGTCAATTTCGTTGCGGCCGGGTACACCCCCTGTGTGATAATGGCCAATGTATTTATTGTACTTGCGAATGGTGGCAATCACATCGCCTTCCATAATCTGCATGTGATAGATATCGTACAACAATTGAAAATTTGGAGAACCTAATTTTTCGCAAAGCTTTACTCCCCACTCGGTGTGATCACACTGGTAATCTTTGTGATCCACTTTACTGTTGAGTAATTCCATTTGCATAATGATGTTATATTTCTGTGCAATTTTTACCACAGGCTCTAATCCTTTGGCGCAATTTTCTAATCCTTTTTCAGAGCTTAGTCCATTGGCATTGCCGCTAAAACAAATAACACTTTTCAGCCCCGCATCAGCTGCTTTAGGAATGCTGTCAGAGTAGTCTTTTAGAAATTTTTCATGTAAGGAAGGATCGTTAAATCCTTTATTCAATCCTGTGTCTGTTCCGTAGGCCATGGCACAGGTTAGTCCATGTTTAATAACGGTTGCCCATTTATCAGGTCCAAGCAACTCAACAGACTTTAATCCAATTTCCTTGGCAGCAATGGCTAAATCTTCCAGAGGAATCGAATTGTAACACCATTGACATACCGAATGATTAATATTGTTTTTCAAGTTATCAGGCAATGTGTTCATTGCTTTTACCATTTCTGGGAGAGCTACTACACCAGCTGCACTCGCTGCAATTGATTTTAATGCTTGTTTACGATTCATATAGGTAATTTTTTAACCACTAAGGCACGGTGTTCACAAAGAATCACGAAGAGCTTTGTGCAACTTAGTGACTTTGTGCCTTCGTGGTTCAACTTATTTAAGATTCAATTTACAATTCTATTTCTCATTTCTATAAACAACCCCATCCTTCATCACAAATTTTACTTTTCTAAGGTCAGAAATGTTTTTAGAAGGGTCACCTGTTACAATTACCAAGTCGGCCTTCAATCCTTCTTTAATTGATCCAACCTGATTATCTAAATGAAAAGCACGGGCATTTATACTGGTAGCAGCTTTCAGTACATCAAAAGTTTTCATTCCGTATTCCACCATCAGTTCCATCTCCAATACATTTTCACCATGAGGGTATACTCCTACATCGCCACCCATTCCAATCGCCACTCCGGAAGCAAGTGCATCTTTAAAACTTCTTTTTTTATTTGTTACGTTAGCGGGTTCAGGATCTATTCCTTTTTTCCAACCCCTGTATTGTGTAATCATATCAACGGCAGCAATCGTTGGGAAGTAGGTAACATTATGCTCTTTCATCAAGCGGGCAACTTCAACATCAATAAAATCTCCGTGCTCAATCGATTCGGCACCGGCTAACACTGCGCGGGTAATCGCTTCTTTCGATTTCGCATGGCACACCAACACACGACCACTGCTGCGGGTTACTTCATTAATTAATTTTAATTCGTCCAATGTAAAAGATGGGCGATCTTCACCATTAATGCCCCACCGATAGTCAGCATAGACTTTTATAAAGTCAGCGCCCTTACCAATTTGATCACGCACCACGCGAATCAAATCATTACCATCAGCTGGTTCTGCGCCAAGCATAATTTCCTGATCGGTGTCGTACCCTTTAGGTCCATAAGAACCTGTTGAAACAATAGCTCTACCAGCTACCATTAAACGCGGACCGGGAATAATGCCTTCATTAATGGCACGCTTCAGCGCCACATCCGAATAGCCTGCGCCTTCGGTACCTAAGTCGCGTGCTGTAGTGAAGCCGGCCATCAAAGTATTTTTTGCATGCACAGTTGCACGCGCAGTTCGATATGAATCAGTTTCTTTTAAGACCTGAGTATCCCAATCGGTAATATTATAGGGATATAAAAATAAATGGGAGTGGCCTTCAATAAGGCCTGGAGTAAGTGTTGAGTTTGGAAAATTAATTTTGATTGCTCCAGTTGGTTCTTTGACTTTGTCTTTAGGGCCAGCAGCAATTATTTTATCGTTTTCAACAACTACAGCCCATCCTTCATGGATGGCTTCGCCATCGAACACGCGATCGGCAGTTATGTAATACCGGGTTGAGGTTTGTGCCAATAGTGTATTTACCAAAAGTGCAAGGCAACTGATCAATATAGTATTTTTCATAGGATAAAAGTTTAAGAAAGAATTATTCTCCAACCGATGTACATTCCACTGAAATCTAATTTGTTCAGAGAATTACTATTTGGTCGATTCGTTGATCCATTGGCTAAATCGAACTGAAAAAATATCTCCCAGTCATATCTTTGTCTAAAGCTGGTATATCCAAATTCAAACCGGGGTCTTGCGACATTTGCTTTATACCCTTCAAACCACATCATATGATACATCAATCCTGCTGATAGATTAAGCGCATTATCATTTTCCAAAGGAAAAAGATAATCCCCTATTGCGCCAATTGAAAATCGCTGCAGATTAAAATTAAGTGTAGAACGATCAATTGTTATTGTTTTTGGAGCCCCCGCGTATTCAATAGGCGAGGACAACTGAAAATGATTCTTAAATCGGTATAAAAGAGAAAGATTAAGTGAGCCAGCTGTGGATATGGAAGGTGAGCCTTGGTAAAAAATAGCATTACCTTGTGTAAGATTGTTGACTTTCGTTTGAATGTATTTGTTTACATCGTTTGGGTTAATAAATCCCAAAGCTGCATGAAACGAAACTAGTACCTGAGCATCATTTTTCTTCTTTTCAGAATCAGGCAGATCAAAAACTATTTGTGCGTGATTTTCAAGACTATAAATCATAAGAAAAATGAAAACAATGATTTCCTTTTTCATTACCTCTTTTTTAAAGGCACCACTTTAAATTCAACCAGGTTGCTCATTTTTCTCGTATTTAGATAGATCACGTAATCGCTTGAGGTATAAATCACATTTTGAGAAGCATCAGCAGGTAGAACTCCGAGTTCTTCTGTTGCCCTTGACAATAAATTGTATTTTTTTAAAAGGTTGCCATCTAGCAAGATTAGATTCTCTAACGAGTCATGCCCCCAGTATCGAATCTGGCCAGTATTATACGAGTATTTCGCAAAGATGTATCCTGGGGTATAATTACCAAGTTGGATGCGCCTTGGCGTCAGCTTGACTAAGGAAAATGGAGGTTGGCTTGGATCGTCCAGAGAAATAATAGCAATGTCGTTAAATTTCATTGATGTCCAGGAAACATAAAACAATCCCATGGTCATCACCCCAGTAACTATACCTTTCAGGAGGTATGCCCCATAGGGTTCATTGGTAAAGGTTTCGCCAATTAGGTACCGATTGCCAGAATCGGTCTTAACCAGATCCATCCAGTAGGTTTTCATACTCAAAAGACTACTTGTAAGTTTTATTTCGCTCGATGTATTTGAGTTAAACTCTCTTAGATATGGAAGTCCAGTAGATTGGTTGCTAATTCGATTTGTAAAGAATGTGCGCCCCGTTGTATAAAATATGCTATCGGTTAAAAAAGAATTGTCAAAGGTACTTTTCGAATTATCATTAAATAGAGACTCTCGGTAGATATCGTCACCACTATGAGCATCGATAACCAGAACCTCATTTTTGATCTTTCTACTCTTATAATTTCTGGAGATCGATAACGTGAGGTGATCGCGATCTAAAAGAGAAATTTCTCCAATGGAAATCTTAGATTTCATATCGTTGATTGTCTTACGCCAAAGTGTATTCCCGTTAGTGTCAATTTCTTGCAACTCCCAAATCTTCGAATTGAATTGATATAGCACAAAGAAAGTATTATCATGCGAGGATGTTATGGTTACAACCTTTTTATTCCATGGCCCCATTACCTTAAGGGGAAAAGAGGTTTGAGCTTTTGTGTCATTGTTAATGAAATGAATCATAAGACTTGAGCCGATTCGGGAACCAAACAAAGATGCAGTATAAGTAGAACTAGAAGAAGATTGAATCAAAGAGTAGTCTCCTATAAATTCAACAAGAGTTGTTTCTAATAGCGTGAGATGCGAATCAAAATCTATCTTCCTGAAGGTCACGCGCTGCGGATCGCGCGTTTTTATTTGATAAATAAATGTAAAAGTCTCCTTTGAAATAGGATTAAACTGAAATCCCTTCTTGAATTGAATATCCTTGATCTGAATGCTTTGACAAAACACACTGCTATTTAATAGAAGCAATGCAACCACTAAACCGATTAGACTTTTCATGCAACTCACATTTTTCGAATTTAATTAAAATAAATAACCCTCCACAAGTATTGCGAGGGTTAATATTTCAAATACTAGATTTACTTTAAATCGATTTTAACGCTGCTTCATAATTTGGCTCTTCGCCAATTACTGGAACAAGTTGAGTATATTTTATAGTTCCATGCGGGTCAATCACAACCACGGCCCTGGCAAGCAATCCTGCAAAAGCACTGTCAACCAATTCAACACCATAGTCCTTACCAAATCCACGACTTCTGAAATCAGAAAGCGTTATTGCCTTATCGATTCCTTCGGCACCACAAAATCTTTTCTGAGCAAATGGTAAATCTTTAGAAATGCAAAGGATAACAGCATTGTCAAAAGAAACCACGCGTTTATTGAATTCACGAACGGATGTTGCGCACACCCGTGTATCAATGCTTGGAAAGATATTTAGCACTACAGTTTTTCCGGCAAATTGACTGAATGATACATCACTCATGTCGTTAGCAGTTAATGTAAAGTCTGGAGCAGTTGATCCGATTGCCGGGAGATTATCAATCGTGTGTGCATCATTAGGTCCTAATTTGGTAAGTGCCATAAATTATTTAAGATTTTGTTACCAAATGAAAACAGCAAATGCGCTAATAAGTTTAGCGAATCCGATCTGAATCGCGCACTAATTTTTCATCTTTACGTATAAACCGAATGGCAAGCCAGTTGCATGCAACACCGATAAAAGGAACCCAAATGCTTAGTCCAAATTTGCCATATCCATACTGGTTGGTAACCTGATTATAAAAGTAAACCACAGAGCCCAACACAAATGCCAGAATCAATGAATTAAGGGTTCCTAATTTTACCTGAGTCATCCGGTTATCGAATCGCATAATTTCCATCACTGCTACAGTGGCTGCGGCAGCCATCAAAATGGCCATTATGCTGAATGGAAAATATTGCGTGGTTTTAACTCCATTTTCAATAGTTGAAAAATGAAGGGGATATAACTGCATTTCGATGCCCCCGTTAGTTATTCTCCAGATCGGTAAAAAGAAACTTACCAGCATACTCAGTACCACTAAAATCAGAAACAGGGTTTGTACTCTTTGCCACATAAAAGGGTTGCGTTAACTTGCTCGCGCAAAACTACTAAATGTAACCGGCAGGTAAATTACCCATTGTAAATTTATATGGTAAAATCAGCATATATCATTGATATTATTCGCACACCGGTTGGCAAATATGGTGGCACGCTTGCTTCGGTCAGGCCGGATGATTTGGCGGCAACAGTTATAAGGAAATTATTAGAGCGCAATCAAAACATTGATCACAAGTTGATTGAAGATGTGGTTTTTGGTGCGGCCAACCAGGCAGGTGAAGATAACCGCAATGTGGCTCGTATGGCATTGTTGCTTGCTGGGCTTCCGATTGAAGTAAGCGGGGTAACCGTAAACAGATTATGTGCTTCGGGCCTGCAAGCGATTATGGATGCAACACGCGCAATCTTGAATGGAGACGGAGATTGTTATATCGCAGGCGGAGTGGAGAGTATGAGCCGGGCTCCGTTTGTCATGCCAAAATCAGTAGAGCCATTTTCACGCAAAGCGGAAATGTATGATACTACCATTGGCTGGCGATTTATTAATTCAAAACTTTCACAGTTGTATTATCCATATTCAATGGGCGAAACAGCAGAGAATGTGGCCGAGAAATGGAAGATTACACGCGAAGAGCAAGATCAATTTGGATTGACATCACAACAAAAATATTTTGCAGCCCATAAAGCAGAAAGATTTAAAGATGAATTGATTTCCGTATCAGTAAAAAAAGGAAAAGAGGAAATTGAATTTAATGCTGATGAATATCCTCGCGAAACTTCTTTGGAAAAATTAACAGCACTTAAACCGGCTTTTAAAGAAAATGGAAGTGTAACAGCCGGAAACTCTTCGGGTATTAATGATGGGGCGGCAGCGTGCTTGATTGTAAGTGAAGAGCTATTGAAAAAGTTAAAAATAAAACCGTTGGCTCGGATTGTATCCATGGCCGTTGCCGGAGTTGATCCTGCTTATATGGGTGTTGGCCCGGTACCAGCCACAAAAAAAGCATTGCAACGTGCAGGGTTAAAAATTTCAGATGTGGGATTGGCTGAACTCAACGAAGCTTTTGCTTCACAATCCATCGCTTGCATACGTGACTTGAATCTGAATCCGGAAATTGTAAACGTAAACGGTGGTGCTATTTCTATTGGCCATCCTTTGGGGTGCAGTGGCGTTCGCATCAGTGCCACACTAATTCATGAAATGAAGAGGCGCAATGTAAAATATGGATTGGCCACAATGTGTATTGGTGTAGGACAGGGTGCAGCGATTATTTACGAGAATACAAATTGTCAATTGTCAATTGACAATTGACAATTATTATGAGATACTTCTTCGAAATAACTTACAATGGCACGAGCTACCACGGTTGGCAAAATCAACCGAATGCTATTAGTGTGCAGCAGGTGGTGGAAGATTGCATGACAAAGGTATTTCGCAAAAAGATTTCGATTGTTGGGAGTGGACGAACTGATACAGGAGTGCATTGTGTGCAGCAATTTTTTCATGCCGATGTTGAAATGGATTTTGATGAGCCATCCTGGATTGCAAAACTGAATTCAATCTTACCAAGGTTTATAGGCATTCGCTCTGTTCGTCCGGTTAAACCGGAAGCCAGTGCGCGATATGATGCGCTCGACAGAACCTATGAATACAAAATCACCCGCGTAAAGGATCCGATCATGGTAGGTCATACTTATTATTTCTTTCGGCCGCTCGATTTGCCAACCATTGAGCGGGCAACTGCGTTATTGATCGGGGAACACGATTTTCAATGTTTTAGCAAGGTGCATACGGATGTAAACAACTTTATTTGCAACATTAAACAGGCAAAGTGGAATCAAAAAGGCGACTTGCTGGTTTTAACAATCACAGCCAACCGTTTTTTACGGGGGATGGTGCGATCCATTGTGGGAACCTTGTTGGATGTTGGCTCAAAGAAAATCAGTATTAAACAATTTCAAGAGATATTAAAGAGTAAGGACCGCAAGCAGGCAGGTGTCAATGTGCCCCCTGAAGCGTTGTATTTAGTTCATGTTAAATATCCCAAATCAATTTTTATTTAGATCATCTGGAATTATGCATTTCTTTGCATGTAAAAATCAAGGTTTAAGTAAAGATGATCATTACTAAACAAGTTATAAATTTAAACGAGAGTCATCCCTCTCCTTTGGAGAGGGGCAGGGGGTGAGGTTATGGAAAAGGAAAAAGTAAGTAGCGGTAATATTATTGACTGGAAGGTGCTCGGCCGCATCATGAAGTTTATTAAGCCCTATCAGGGTCGCTTCTATTTTTTGATATTGCTCACACTTTTATTAGGATTTCTTACTCCACTTCGTCCGTTGCTAATTCAATATACGCTTGATAAGCATGTTGCCTTCGGTAACTATTGGGCCATGGTGTATGTGATGATTTTTATTCTTGCCTTATTGGTGGTGCAGGCAGCGGTTCAATATGTACATACCTATATCTCGGGTCGCATTGGTCAGTATGTAATTCGCGATATCCGCATTCAGCTGTACGAACACATTGTAAATCTGCGCCTCAAATTTTTTGATAAAACTCCCATCGGGAGATTAGTAACCCGCACCGTTTCAGATGTTGAGACTCTGGCTGATGTATTCAGCGAAGGGCTGGCTGCTATGGCTGGCGATCTTTTGCAAATCGTTTTCATTTTGGTTTTTATGTTTATTACCGATTGGCGGTTGGCTTTGGTTAGTTTGTCAACCATCCCACTCATGTTGCTTTCTACGTACGTGTTTAAAGAAAAAATTAAAGTTGCTTTTAATGATGTACGCAATGCGGTATCAAACTTAAATGCATTTGTGCAAGAGCACCTTACGGGAATGAACATCGTGCACATGTTTGGAAGTGAAAAAAGAGAATACGAAAAGTTTCAGGAGATCAACAAAGAGCATCGGGATGCAAACCTGAGATCGGTGTTATATTATTCTGTTTATTATCCTGTGGCTGAAATTATTGCTGCCATGGGTATTGGTCTCTTAGTTTGGTACGGAGCCAAAGGGGTAATCAATCAGGAGCAAACCGGCATTACAGTAGGTACGCTTATGGCTTTTATCATGTATATCCAAATGTTCTTCCGCCCCATCCGAATGATTGCCGATCGCTACAACACCTTGCAAATGGGTATTGTGAGTTCATCGCGTATTATTAATCTGTTAGATGATCAAACGGATACAGTTGAGAATGGGGATTTTAAACCTGAAGAGGTAAAAGGAGAGGTTTCCTTTGATCATGTTTGGTTTGCGTACAACGATGCCGAATATGTACTAAAGGATGTAAATCTTGAAATCAAAGCCGGTGAGACTATAGCATTAGTAGGTGCAACGGGGGCAGGTAAATCTTCCATTATCAATTTACTCAATCGTTTTTACGAGATTAATCGGGGAACCATAAAAGTTGATGGTGTTGATATTAAGGAGTACGATTTAAATGTGCTTCGTAGAAGCATGGGAGTTGTGTTGCAAGATGTATTCCTATTTTCAGATACAATCCGAAATAACATTACACTGGGCAACACCGATGTTACAGATGAAATGATTCTTCACGCAGCCGATCTGGTAGGTGCTCGTAAGTTTATAGACCGACTACCCGGTGGCCTTGATTATAATGTAATGGAACGGGGTTCAACGATATCCGTAGGGCAGCGACAGTTGCTTTCATTTATTCGCGCTATGGTATATGATCCAAAAATTTTAGTGTTGGATGAAGCCACTTCTTCAGTAGATAGCGAAACAGAACAAATGATCCAGGAGGCGATTTCCAAGATGATGGCTAGCAGAACCAGCATTGTAATTGCTCATCGACTTTCCACCATTCAAAAAGCTAATAAAATCATCGTTCTTGATAAGGGCGAGATTAAGGAAATAGGCACCCACGAAACCCTGTTAACTCAGGAAGGCTTCTATGCTCAACTGCACAAAATGCAGTATAAAGAAGTTGTTTAACATTCAACCCTCCAAAACGACCACTCGTCAATAAGTGTCCGCAAAAGAGTTATATTTGCTCTAATGCGTCCTAAAAAAGCCGTTTTAATTTTGGCAATTGCACTTCTTGGAAGTGCACCTGTTTGCTATTCTCAGTATTCAAAGAGCAAAAAAGTAGGTACGTTTAACCGCACAAATGTTTCGAGATCGAAGGCAAAAGTGATTTGCCCTATTTTTATAAATAGTCAATATCCCTATCAGGCTATAGGGGTTAAGTTGGGCGATCCGTTTGCGTTGAGCTATAAATTTTATCCCAATAAAAATTGGGCCTTTGCTGCTGATGGTGGAAAAGCAGCCAGCGGGCTTTACAATAAATATTACCGCAATGCCTTTAACTCGTACTTGCCGGATAGTTTAGAAGGGAAGGAGACTATACAATACCTGGCGCATAAAGTAACGGCCGATTGGTTTTTAGAAGCAAAATTTTTGTATCAATGGAATGCCGATAAAATTTCCAAGGGACTGCAACTCTATGCCGGCCTGGGCTGGCAATGGCGAAATACAAAATTGACATATGATTACTTGTACGATAATAATGATCCACAAATCCCCGAGAGTAAGTTTAATAAATTTACTGAAAATCGATTTACATACGGTCCGGTGGGCGTGTTGGGATTTGAGTACTCTTATTTCTCGCTTCCTATTTCAGCGTTTATAGAAATTGAATGGTTCACTGATGTGTTGCTCGACCCGGGCTATCAGCGTTTTCAGGGTGGGGTGGGTTTACGTTACGTGTTTTAATTTTCAGATCAACTCACGGCATCTTCCGTCTGCATTTGCTTTTCATACAGTTCCCGGTACGTTCCGTCTTTCTCTAGCAAACTTTCATGCGTGCCTTCCTCAACGATAGTTCCTTCGTTTAACACGATAATTTTATTGGCGAGTTTAGCCGATGAAACCCGGTGCGATATAATAATGCTGGTTCTTCCCTGCATTATTTTTTTCATGCTATTGAGAATGGTGTTCTCAGTTTTTGTATCAACGGCCGAGAGTGCATCATCCAGAATGAGAATTTTAGGTTCGCGTACCACAGCACGGGCTATCGATACACGTTGCTTTTGTCCGCCCGATAAAGTAATTCCGCGCTCACCTACGCGCGTGTTAAAACCTTGCGGGAAAGAAACAATGTTTGAATACACATCTGCATCTTTGGCGGCCTGAATTACTTTCGATTCCTCAGGTTTCAATAATCCAAAAGCAATATTGTTAAAGATGGTATCGCTAAACAGAAAGACATCTTGAGGAACAACTCCTGTTTGACTCCTCAAACTCAAAAGGTTGTAATGCTTGATGGGCGTGTTGTCAATACACACTTCCCCTGCGGTTACATCATACAAGCGGCTAATCAGATTAGACACTGTACTTTTCCCCGAGCCGGTTGTTCCAATAATGGCTAACGACTCCCCTTCGTTAATTACAAATGAAATATTTTTTAATGCTTCTATGCCTGTGTCAGGATAGGTGAAGGAAACATTTTTGAATTCTACTTTTCCTTTTATTTCGGTGCTGAGATTTTTCTCAGAGATAATATCTGTTTTGGTTTTTAAAAACTCATTGATCCGCTTTTGCGAAGCAGCTGCGCGCTGCACTAAACTGGTTGTCCAGCCTAAGGAAGCAACGGGCCACGTAAGTAAGTTCACATAGATGATGAACTCAGCGATGTTACCGAATGTGAGTGAACCGTTTATAACCTCAACACTTCCGGCATACACAGTAAGAATTGTACTTAACCCAATCAATCCCATAATCAGGGGAAAGAAAAGGGATTGAACGCGCGTTAGCTTGAGCGATTGTCTTTTATATTCATCACTTTCCTTGGTAAAGTTTATCACAGACTCTCTTTCTCTTATAAAAGATTTAATAACCCGTATTCCTGAAAAGGCCTCTTGAACAAAGGTGCTCAGTCGCGATTGACTTTTTTGAATTTGTTCTGAACGATGTTCAATAATATTATTAACATAGAATATACTGATCGATAAGATGGGAAGTGGCACTAATGCATACCAGGTGAGTTTCGCGCTGATAGCAAACATAACCGGTATTAGCATCATGAAAAGTGTAATCAATTGCATCCCATACATAATGGATGGACCAAGGTACATCCGCACACGACCCACATCTTCACTTATCCGATTCATTAAATCCCCGGTATTATTTCTACGATAAAAACTTAAGGGCAAACTTTGATAGTGATCAAACACTTCATTTTTCAAGTCGTATTCAACCAATCGACTCATTACAATCAGCGTTTGCCGAACAAAATATAGGAACAAACCCCTGAGCAACGCCATCACTAAAATGAGTATGGCATAAAGCAGAATGCCTCGCGCGAAAATCTCAAAAAAACTTTGTTGTGCTGTGCTATTGGAAAAAGAGCGATATACACGGATGTTGTCAACCACCAGATCGATGGAATGGCGAACCATTTGAGCCGGAATAATCTGAAATACGTTTGAGATAATAACAAATAGCAATCCTAAAATAAGATGCCACTTGTATTTAAGCAGGTATTTGTTGAGGTACTTGAGTTCCTTCATAGGAGGAGGTTAGTTTGCCAGTTCAGCTTTTCTCAGAATAAAATCGGGCTGGCCTTCATAAAACGAAAGTAGCGTTGTTTAGTTCTTGATGTTTCAGCAAAAGTACCATTTTAACTTTTTCTTTAGTGCGTCTTGTGTAATTTTACGGTTCCAAAAGACGTTCTTCACACATGCTTAACAGACGAACCATCCGCATCAAAATTATGCAAAGCCTTTTTGCATTTAATCAGTGCAAAGAAGCAAACCATTCGCTGGCGCTCGATTTAATTGAAGAGCGTTTTCAGCCCGATCTCAACTCCATGCAAGTGCAAGACAAAGAACTGCTTCGCGGCCAAAAAAAAGCAGCGCTTCAGCTTTTTGAAAAAAGATTTAAAGGAAAAGATTTAACTGAAAGTGCTGATCCTAAAATTGAAAAGGCAATTGCAGATGCACTCGATTTGTTTAATAACGGTGTAACTAAAGACCAGGCTTTTCTTTCCAAGAATATCATTCTTGAAATAGAAAAACTTACCACCCTATATCTTAGTGTGCTTCAGTTGTTGGTAGAATTTGCTGAGTTGGCTTCTGCCGAGAAAAAAGTAAATCATTCAAACTTCGTAAATCATCCTATAATAAAAGCCATTGCAGCTAATGAAGAGCTTAGTGCTCAACTTTTGAAGGTGGACGGGGGTTGGCAAAAAAGAAAGGATTCCGTTCGCGGTTGGTTTAAAGATGTCATTAAAGAAGATTCACTTTATCAGGAGTTTATTGCAGAGAAAAACCCGAAAGAAGAAAGTCAGAAAGTGCTAATAAAGCATTTGGTGCGTAAACTGATTTTAGGAGCAGGCTCAATCAATGATTTTTTTGAAGATCAGGACATTCGCTGGGCTGAAGACCGGGACATCATTAAGAGTTTGGTGGATAAGACCCTGAAATCATTTGATGGAGGTAAAGTTGCGCTACAAAAAATGTCGTTGGATTGGGAAGACGATAAAGTGTTCATTAACAAGTTGTTTAAAAACACAATCGCGCTCGATGAACAATACAAGCAATTGATTGCAAAGAATACAAAGAACTGGGAAGTAGACAGATTGCCACTGACCGATCGGGCCATTCTGGAAATGGCGCTCTCAGAAATGATTCATTTTCCAAACATCCCCGTAAAAGTGACCATCAATGAATACATAGAGCTATCTAAAGAATATAGCACACCTAAAAGCCGTCAGTTTGTAAATGGTATTTTGGACGTGATGTCTAAAACCATGAAGGACTCTGGGGCAATCAAAAAGAGCGGTAGAGGATTAATTGATAATAAATAGAGCTGAGATTTAACGCTTTATTTAAGCTCATGATTCAATTCAGCCTTGAAAAAAGGGCTTAAAATCGTACCTTTACAATCCCTAAATTTTAAAACTATGGGTAAAAAAGGAAGTAATGCATTAATGGCTTTTTTAGCGGGGGCTGCAGCGGGGGCTATTCTGGGTGTATTATATGCGCCAGATAAAGGAACGAATACCCGCGAAAAATTGTCATTCCAATTAGATAAGTACAAAAAAACGTTAGAAGACTTTTTAAACGACTTGGTTTCGGGCAAAGAAACTCCACTTACTACTGAAGCTAAGTCGCAAGGTCAAAAAGTAGTTTCTGAAGCCAAAGACAAAGCGCAACGATTGTTGGATGATGTGGATGAGCTATTGGAGCAAATTAGGGGTAAGAACAGTTAATGTTTTGTTAATACACTATTCAAAATAGAAAAATAAGAAGGTCACTTCTACTTTTGAGTGATCATTAAGAAGCTAAATTATTAAACCTTTAAACACTATGAAAATAACATTCAGATTGATAACGGCTCTTGCGTTGGTTGCTGTGTTGGCGAGTTGCAGCGACCGTGCCTCTGAAAAGAGAATAGCAGAGTTAGAAAGTAGACTAGCGCAAGTTGAAGGAAATAAAGGAGTAGCAACTACTCCAACAGCTACACCCGATGCAACCCCGGCTGCAGCCGAAGTAAAACCAGAAGGGCCACTACCGGTTGCCCAGTTTGAAAAAGTTGACCATGATTTTGGAACCATTCAGGATGGGCAAAAAGTAAATTACCGTTATAAGTTAACCAACAATGGCGAAGCTCCTCTAATTATTCAGAGTGCTCAGCCATCCTGCGGATGCACCGTTCCTACATTTTCTCAGGAGCCAATCCCGGTTGGGGGCACTGGTTTTATTGATGTAGAGTTTGATAGCAGCGGCAAGCCAGGTATCAATAACAAAACGATAACAGTAACGGCTAATACGTGGCCAAAAGTTACAACCCTTCGTTTTAAAGCAATGGTAACACCAAAGCCGGATGGTGCGAATGGCCCTGTAAAATAAGGCGTTTAGCAGATTGCACAATCAGAGACATCCCAAACCGATATCGGTTTGGGATGTCTCTTTTATTAGGATAACTTTGCAGCCCAAAATTTTCTATTTATGATGTATTCAATTTTATTACAAGCACAACCCACAGGTAGCGGAATGCCCATGCAATTATTATTCATGGGGGCTATCATTGCTGTTTTCTATTTCTTTATGATTCGACCTCAGCAGAAAAAGGCAAAAGACCAAAAGAAATTTGTTGAGGAAATTAAAAAAGGTGACAACATTGTTACCATTGGCGGTATGCACGGAAGGATAGCAGAAATTGAAGATGATACATTTATCATTGAAGTGGAACGTGGAGGCAGAATAAGATTTGCAAAATCTTCAGTTTCCATGGATTCGACTAAAGCAATAGCAGGCAAAAAACCTACAACTGTCAAAGTTGATTAAGGGAGATTTTATTTCGGGTTAAATCCGGTACAAACTATGAACCTGGCCAGGATTTTTGTTAACCTATTTCAATTTAACCGAACAAACTGGAAAGCAGTAGCACTATGTTTTGCTGCTGCTGCTATCTTCTGGCTTTTCAACTCCTTTAACAAAAACTACGCAACCAATATTCGGTTTCCCCTGCGGTTTGATTATGCAGAGGAGAAATTTATTCCGCTTACCAATTTGCCAGAAGACATAAGTATCAACGTAAGTGGCAATGGCTGGGATCTTTTTAGAAAGAGCGTTGGCCTCCAACTTCCTCATTTAACGATTCAACTTCTGCGTCCAACGGAAGTAAAGAAAATTGTAGCCAGTTCCCTTACCCCTTCATTCAGCGAACAGTTGGGTGCTGGCCTGCAAATCAATTACATTGTTAGCGATACACTTCGTTTGCAAATTGACGAACTGGATACACATAAATTTAAACTTGTTGCCGACATAAGTCAGGTTTCCTTTCGGGATGGATATGGAAGAATAAGCCCGGTGGTAATACTACCTGATTCTGTAAAGTTGCAAGGCGCTAAGTCGTTACTGCATCAATTACCAGATTCTATTGTGTTAGTTGTGCCCAAGACAAATTTAGACGACCGATTGCGTAAAGAAGTAGAGATTGTTATTCCTCATGCGGAGGGAATCGATAAAAACCCAAAAGTAGCGTCTGTTATGTTCGAAGTTGGTTCTTTATCCACGATAGAAACATTTGTAAAATTAAATGTATCCAGCTCTTCAGCTAAAATAAGTTACGTGGATAGTGTTAAGATGATCGTTCAGATCCCGAAGATTCAGGAAGAAAAATTTAAAGAGGATAAAACCGCAATTCAGGCAGGGGTTGATTTAAAGAACGGCCCAAAAGGAAGCTATCGCCTGTATCCTAATCTTAAAGGACTTCAGCCTTATATGAAAGTTATTTCCATCGATTCAATTTCGGTCAGACAATTTTAATCACCTATGAAATTGCCGTTGCAAATAGGAATAACAGGGGGAATAGGTTCAGGTAAAAGTTTGGTTTGCAAAATATTTAACGTACTGGGAGTGCCGACATACGATGCTGATAGCCGAGCGAAAAATTTAATGACCACTGACGGAATATTGGTTAATCAAATCAAAAAAGAATTCGGATCATTGTCGTACACTTCGGAGGGTGTCCTTAATAGGGAGTATTTGAGTGCGTCTGTTTTTAGTAAGCCAGATAAGCTGGAAAAGTTAAATTCTTTTGTTCATCCCAGAGTTGCTGTTGATTTTAAGCAGTGGGTTGAGAAGCAAGTGGGTAACAAGTATGTGTTGAAGGAAGCAGCGTTGTTATTCGAGTCAGGATCATATCGTACACTGGACAAGGTGATTTTGGTAACAGCTCCTGAGGCTATGCGGATAAAAAGGGTGCTGGCAAGGGATAAGCACCGTACCCAAGCCGATGTTGAAAACATAATCAGTAACCAACTATCCGAAGAACAAAAGGAAATGAAGGCAGATTATATTATTCGTAATGATGAAAGTGAGTTGATTTTGCCACAGGTGTTGGAATTACATGAGCGGTTCAACTCATTGAACTAAAAAGACGTTTTCATACTTCTAATCAGAATTTTACACGCAATGAAAATTAGCATAAGCTATACCCGGTTGTATGATTATAGAAGTGTTATTTCTGTGTCTGAAAGGCGAAGCCCGGCATTTCAGTGCGCAAGCATGTGGCTACTAAATGAAATTTATTAAAAAATGAAGAAGACACTTATTACCGTTGGAGTTATAGCGGTGGTCATATTTTTACTGGCTCTGCCCAAACTTAATCTCTTTGGCGATAAGGCAGAAGCTACTCAACAAGCTCCCGGGCAAGGTGGATCAAGATCCCTTTCTGTTGATGCATTAATCATTAAGCCAGCTAAGCTGGATAATAAGCTAAACGTAACAGGCTCGGTATTGCCTAACGAATCTTTAGAACTTAAAAGTGAAGTATCAGGAAAGATCACCTCCATTGCCTTTCGCGAAGGGAAACAAGTGAAAAAAGGGGAATTGTTGGTGCAAACGAATGACGATGAAATTGAAGCCCAATTAGAGAAGCAGAAATACAACCGTAAGCTCAATGAAGACAATGAATTTCGGCAACGTAAACTTTTAGAAAAGGATGCAATTAGCCAGGAGGAGTATGACAATGCACTCAACAGACTCAATACCACAAGTGCTGATATTTTATTATTGGAAACGCAACTAGCCAAAACACGCATCCGTGCTCCATTTGATGGAGTGATTGGATTGCGTTTTGTAAGTGAAGGTGCATATATCTCGCCCAGCACAATCATTGCAACACTTTATAATATCTCACCTGCCAAAATTGAATTTGCCATTCCGGGTCGTTATAGTACGCAGGTATCGCCTGGAAAAAAAATCCGATTTAGCATTGAAAGTGATATGATCGTATACGAAGGCGAGGTTTATGCAATCGAACCTCGTATTGATCCGGATACACGCACCCTTAAAATCAGAGCGCTTGCTGATAATAAGAATGGAAACTTATTACCGGGTCAGTTTGTAAAGGTTGAATTGATTTTACAGTCGAGTAACAATGCAATACTTGTTCCTACCGAATCTGTAATCCCCGAGCAAAATGGCAAGAAAGTATTCATAAAGAAAAACGGAAAAGCAGAAGAGGTTTATATAGAAACCGGCATTCGCACTGCAAATTCGTTGGAGGTCACATCGGGTCTTCACATTGGAGATACGGTACTAACAACGGGTATTTTACAGTTGCGCGCTGGCATGGGTGTACAAATTGCAAAGTTAGATTAGAAGAGAGAGGACATTAAATTTTTAGCCATGGCAAGTCTTTCAATAACAAGTATCAACCGACCCGTGTTGGCCATTGTAATGTCTTTGGCTATCATCCTTTTCGGGGTAATAGGTTTTATGTTTTTGGGCGTTCGCGAATTTCCAAGTGTGGACCCTCCGGTGGTTACAGTATCAACCACCTATGTAGGAGCCAACTCAAGTGTTATCGAGTCTCAAATAACAGAACCGCTTGAAGAAGCTGTAAATGGGGTTCCTGGTGTTCGCACCATTACGTCTGTAAGTCGTGAAGGGCGTAGCAACATCAGCATTGAATTTGAGTTAGGAGTTGATCTTGAAACGGCAGCCAATGATGTGCGCGATAAAGTATCGGGTGCCACTAACCGACTTCCTCCTGATGTTGATCCACCGCGCGTTGAGAAAGCAGATGCCGATTCAAGCCCAATTATATTTTTGACTGTAGTGAGTAGTAAACGTGATTTGCTTGAGCTTTCGCGGATTGCTGAATTATATTTTAAGGAACGCATTCAAACTATCCCAGGCATAAGCTCTGTGCAGGTATGGGGCGAGCGCAGGTACTCGATGCGCTTGTGGATGGATCCTATAAAGCTAGCCTCTCTTAAACTTGCTCCATCGGATGTGCTTCAGGCAGTGAATCGTGAAAATGTTGAGTTACCATCAGGCCGGGTAGAAGGCTCAAATACAGAACTTACCGTTCGCACTATGGGCCGACTCACTACCGAGGAGGATTTTAATAACTTAATTATTAAGGAAGATGGCGATAACATTGTTCGCTTTAGCGATATAGGCCATGCCGAGTTGGGTGCTGAAAATGATCGTAGTATCTTAAGAAGGGATGGAGTGCCAGGTTGTGCTATTGCTGTGGTAGCTCAACCAGGGGCTAATAACATTGACATCTCCGAAAGATTATATAAAAAGTTAGCACAAATTCAACACGATCTTCCTCCCGATGTTCGGTATGTAATGAGTTACGATTCTACCGAATACATACGTGCATCAATTTCGGAAGTGGAGGAAACAATCATCATTGCGTTTTGTTTGGTGCTTGCCATTATCTTCCTTTTTCTTCGTGATTGGCGCACAACAATTATCCCCGTAGCAACTATTCCCATTTCACTTATCGGTGCATTTTTTGTGATGTACTTACTCGGCTTCACCATCAATGTACTTACCTTATTAGGAATCGTGTTAGCTATTGGATTGGTAGTGGATGATGCCATTGTTGTGCTTGAAAATATTTATGTAAAAATTGAAGAAGGAGAAGATCCAGCGGAAGCAGCTAAGAAGGGTTCAACTGAAATTTACTTTGCAGTAATTTCAACAACGGTTTCTGTGGTGGCAGTTTTCTTACCCGTTATTTTTCTTCAGGGATTAACCGGCAGATTGTTTCGTGAGTTTGGATTAGTAGTGGCAAGCTCGGTAGCGATCTCAGCATTTGTTTCTCTTACACTTACACCGATGATGAGTGCTAAGATTTTGAAACGAAGAGCCGTTCAACCCTGGCTTTATAGGGTTACAGAGCCATTCTTTGAATCGCTAACTAAAGCATACAGTTCTTCACTTGCCGGTTTTATGAAACACAGGTGGCTGGCATTTGTAATCATTGCTGCATCAGGTGGATTAATCTATTTGATGGGAATAATAGTGCCTTCTGAGCTTGCTCCGATGGAAGATCGCAGTGAATTCAGGTTGCAGGCCCAGGCTCAAGAAGGGGCTACGTTTGAGTACACCGATAAATATGTAGAAGAGTTGAATAAATTTGTTCGCGAAGAAGTGCCTGAAACGTTTGGTTATTTAAGCGTAACAGCTCCGGGTTTTGGTGGAGCTGGGGCAAACTCAGGTTTTGTGAGAGTAATGCTAAAGTCTCCTGCCGAACGAACAAGAACCCAACAGGAGATTGTAGATGATGTTACGAGTAAGGCAAGAAAATATACAGGTGTAAGAACGTTTATTACACAAGCTCAAACCATTGGTGACAGAAGAGGAGGGTTTCCGGTGCAGTTTGTTATTCAGGCAGCAGAGATTGAAAAGTTAAAAGAAGTGCTTCCAGAATTTTTAGCTAAGGCAAACGAGAGCCCTAAGTTTTCATTTGTTGATCTCGATTTAAAATTCAATAAGCCTGAAATAAACATCTCAATTGATCGTGACAAAGCACGAAATCTTGGTGTGAATGTTTTCGATATCGCGCAAACTCTACAACTAGGGCTTAGCGGCTCGCGGTTTGGTAACTTCATTATGAATGGTAAGCAGTATCAAATTATTGGACAAGTAGAGCGTGCAGATCGCAACGAGCCGTTGGACTTAAAAACACTGTATGTAAAAAATAAACGTGGCGAATTAATTCAGTTAGACAACTTGGTTACGTTTGAAGAAATCAGTAGTCCCCCTCAGCTTTATCGCTTTAACCGATATTCTTCTGCAAAAGTTAGTGCACAATTATCGAAAGGCGTAGCCCTTGGTGAAGGTATTAAGGAAATGGAGCGAATTGCAGATGAAGTATTGAATGAGTCCTATTCCACCAGTTTGGATGGTGCCTCACGCGAGTTTTCTGAAAGCTCTTCCAGCATCTACATTGCATTCGCTATAGCGTTAGCCATTATCTATCTGATTCTTGCTGGTCAGTTTGAAAGTTTTAAGGATCCCTTAATTATTATGTTCACCGTTCCTCTTGCTTTGGCAGGAGCCCTTATCTCGTTGTGGTATTTTAATCAGACCTTAAATATTTTTAGTCAGATTGGAATTATTATGTTGATTGGACTTGTAACTAAGAATGGTATTTTGATTGTGGAATTTGCCAATCAGCGGAAGGAACAAGGTAAAAAATTATTAGAGGCGGTAACCGATGCTGCTGAATCTCGCTTTCGCCCAATTATTATGACAAGCCTTTCAACCATATTAGGCATTTTACCAATTGCGTTAGCATTAGGAGCTGGTTCGGAGAGCCGTGTGTCAATGGGTATTGCTGTAATTGGAGGGATGGCGTTTGCTACGGTATTAACATTGTACGTAATTCCTGCCATTTATTCTTATGTCAGCAATAAAGACGCAAATGTATCAGCACACTAGTTCAATTTAATTTTCCTATGAATCGTTTTTTTGCTGTTGTTGCCTTTTTTTGCAGTGCCTTCCTAACTCAAGCTCAGGATGAATTGACTCTTGCCAATGCAATCCAAATTGGATTACAAAATAACTTTAATGTTCAAATAGGAAAGCTCAATGAAGATATTGCAAAGAATAGTAATACCTGGGGGCAAGCCGGATTGTTTCCAACCATTAATTTAATTAGCAATCAAAACAATAGCGTAGTGCAGCGAAAACCTGCCAACCCATTTGCGGTTGCAGGTAAAAACATTTCGGACAACGTAACGGGGCAGTTGGATGTACAATTTACTTTGTTTGATGGATTTTTCGTAAGACTTTCAAAAGAGCGCCTTGAAAAATTAGAGGAGCTAAGTAGTGGCAATGCTCGCTTTGTAATGGAGAATACTGTGCAGGCTATTATTCTAGGGTACTACCAGGTTTTATTACAGCAAGAACAGTTAGATGTTCTGGTTAAAAATAAAGCCTTCTCAAAAGAACGATATGACTATGTGAAGCTGAGAAAAGAATTAGGCAGCGCCATTACATTTGATGTACTTCAGGAGCAAAATAATTATTTAACGGATTCAGCAGGCGTGCTTCAGCAAGAAATCGTGATTAAAAATGCAATCCGGAATTTTAATTTGCTGCTTAACGAGAACATAAATAAAACCTATAAACTAACCGACAAAATTCCATTTGAGAATGAGGCTTATCGATATGAAGATTTGCGCGATAAAATGGAAAAGTCTAATACCAACTTGCGAAATCAGTTTATTAGTCAGGAACTCTTTCGCAATGCAACGAGTATTGCAGAATCCAATTACTCACCAACAATAACACTCAATGTTGGGGCCAATGGAAGTTTAGACAGGCTGAACGCAAACTTTAGAACGGCTACCGGAAATGTTCTTGAAAATACTGTGGGGTATGTAAATCGAGATCAAACACAACCTGTTTACAATAATGTAAATGAAACAGCCTTAACCCCATTAACTCAAACGGGTAATAGTTATGGTGCCTATGCAAACTTTGGCTTACGATTCACCTTATTTAACGGTGGTCAGATCAGGCGCGCTGTGGAGAATTCACGAATTCAGGAAAAGATTGCTCAGGTTACTACCGATCAGCTTAAGTTGTCTCTTGAAAATGATTTGTTAGCAACGCTGGATTTATACAACCTAAGACGGCAATTAGTACAAATAGCCCAAATTCGGCTGCAGTCTGCTGAGCTAAACCTATCATTGGCAAACGAACGCTATAAGAATGGGGCGCTAAGTGCTATTGACTTGCGCATTGTTCAGGATGGTTATCAGCGGGCAGCTTTGGATAATCTGCTTGCCATCTTTGCGGGAATCACTAGCCGTGTTGACTTGGTGCGTTTAACCGGTGGATTGCTGGATAATGGTCAGCAATAATCTTACTTATCCTTCTGTCTGAACTTCTTCAGGCTTCATTACCCAAAAGTTATTAAAACCCTCTCCAACCTGAATGCTTAGAAAGCCATTGGCCAGCATTTCAAGGATGGCAAGGAAGTTAAAGATAAGGGCAATTCGCGTTGGTGCATTTACAAATAACTCGGTAAAGGCCACACGTTCCTTTGACGTAACCTCGGACAAGATGAATTCCTTTTGCCCTTCCATCGTATAGGGATATTGAATAACCTGATGAACAGGCTTATTTTTTTCCTCTTCCTGGCGTTTAAGAACCTTTTCAAAGACTGTTAAGAGCTTAAATAAGTCAACATCTTGCAACTCAGCTTCAACATTGGTGCTTTCGGCAAGAGCCCTTAACTCCTTCATCAGGTTGCCTCGCTTTTCCTTCATCAGTTCCGTTTCCTCCATTTTATGGAACTGTTCCACTACAGATTTGTACTTTTTGTACTCAAGTAAGTGTTTAACTAACTCTTCGCGAGGATCAATTTCATTCCCCTGTTCATCTAATTGAGGCCGAGGGAGTAGCAATTTTGATTTTATACGCATGAGCGTAGCAGCAACTAGAATAAATTCGCTCGCTACTTCTACATTAAGCGTTTCGAGGCTTCGTATATATTCAAGAAAGTCGTTTGTAATTTTTGAGATTGGAATGTCATTAATGTCCAATTCATCGCGTTCAATAAAAAATAGAAGAAGGTCAAAAGGACCTTCAAAAAGCGGTAATCTTATTTCAAACGGTTCTTGCTGCATAACAAATTCAAGTGGGTCACAAAAGTAGTCAGGTTTGAATGATTTTGGGTGCTATTTTATTGAGAAAGTGGATAGAATGCTCAAGCCGGTGTAATTCCCTATTTTTGCCATTTAGAAATCCAACCATCATTTTAAACAGTTACCTTTGATGGCTGTTATAGGATTATTGTTTACCAAAATAGCGCATAAAGAACGCCCATGCTCATTACGCCCGGGAAATTATTAGCCAAGATTAACAGTCCTGATGATCTCAAGAAATTGGATGAAGTTCAACTCGTTCAGTTGTGTGAAGAACTTCGGAATTTTATCATTGATAATGTGTCCGTATATGGCGGCCACTTTGGGGCTAGTCTGGGGGTAGTAGAACTAACGGTGGCTCTTCACTATGTGTTTAACACTCCAACAGATCAATTGGTGTGGGATGTAGGCCACCAGGCTTACGGACATAAAATTCTTACAGGCCGTAAGGAAAACTTTCATACAAATAGAACCTATCATGGAATTTCGGGCTTTCCCAAAAGAAGTGAAAGCGAGTATGACACATTTGGTGTAGGTCATTCATCAACTTCTGTATCGGCTGCTTTGGGTATGGCTATGGCCTCTAAATATTTAGGCAACGAAAGCAAGCAACACATTGCCGTGATTGGAGATGGCGCTTTAACTGGTGGAATGGCTTTTGAAGGCCTCAACCATGCTGGGGTTTCAGACACCAACCTGCTAATTATCCTCAACGACAATTGCATGTCAATTGATCCCAATGTAGGCGCATTAAAGGACTATCTCACAGATATCACCACTTCAAAAACCTATAACCGGTTGAAGGACGATGTATGGAATTTATTGGGCAAGCTTTCTCATTTTGGAAAAAATGCGCAGGAGATTGTTTCGAAAGTAGAGAATGGGATTAAATCAACCCTTTTAAGTCAAAGCAATTTATTTGAGTCTCTCAATCTAAGATACTTTGGGCCAGTGGACGGGCATGATGTAGATCATATGGTGGCCGTGCTACGAGATCTTAAACAGATCAAAGGTCCTAAAATACTTCATTGTGTTACCGTAAAAGGAAAGGGCTATGGGCCGGCTGAGAAGGGCAATGCTACTACCTGGCACGCACCTGGCACATTCGATAAAATCTCAGGAGAGATTCATAAGAAAATATACAATGTTCCCCAGGCACCTAAGTATCAGGATGTATTTGGGCACACGCTGGTGGAGTTAGCACGAAATAATGATAAGATCATGGGAATCACTCCGGCTATGCCGTCAGGGTCTTCTATGAACATCATGATGAAAGAGATGCCCGATCGTGCGTTGGATGTTGGCATAGCTGAGCAACATGCTGTTACATTTTCGGCAGGATTGGCTACACAAGGCATAATACCTTTCTGTAACATATATAGTTCGTTTATGCAACGGGCTTACGATCAGGTCATACACGATGTGTGCATTCAAAACTTGCCGGTTAATTTTTGTTTAGACAGAGCTGGCTTTGCTGGTGCCGATGGCCCCACCCATCATGGTGCTTATGACATTGCTTACATGCGGTGCATCCCTAATATGATTGTTTCGGCTCCTATGAACGAGCAAGAGTTGAGAAATTTAATGTTTACAGCTCAATTACCGAGAACAGAAAAGGCTTTTACAATACGATACCCGCGAGGGCAGGGTGTTATGCCCAACTGGAAAACTCCTTTTGAGGAAATTGAAATAGGGAAAGGAAGGAAGATAAAGGATGGGGAAGAGTTGGTACTACTTACCTTTGGACATATTGGCAACTATGCCGTAGATGCCTGTGAGCAGTTAGCAAAGAAAGGAATCAATCCTGCACATTATGATTTGCGTTTTGCTAAACCACTCGATGAAGAAATGCTTCATGAGGTTTTAACGAACTATAAAAAGGTGATAACCATCGAAGACGGCTGTATTCAGGGAGGTATTGGTAGCGCAGTGTTAGAATTTATGGCTGACCATAATTATCATGCAGAGGTTAGGCGATTGGGAATCCCCGATCAAATTGTGGAGCATGGTGAGCAGTTTGAACTTCATCGGGAATGTGAGTTCGATACGGTAGGTATAATTCGCGCTGCCGAAATGATGCTCGCAACGGCTAGTTCCTATAAATCTCTGTAGTTTAATCAAGTTCAATATTTATAAAAAATCTCTGAAAATCAGCTAAATAGCTGATGGAGGTTCCTGATATATACAAATGCCTGAGAATTTTATCAACCTCATTAACTCAGGATGCTGCTCGATATTTTGAAAATTCATCTAATCCATTCTAATTTGTGGTTAATTGTATATATTTGGAAACTAGGATTAATTTAATTGCTTGTAGTTTACTTATTGTTATTACCCCGAATAAACCTATAAAATTTATAAGCACATGGAAGATGAAATAATAATAGATCCCCACAAATATGACGCATGGAATAACATGGCGCTCAACCTTGCTTTAGTTATCTGGGCTGTTGGGCTATTAGTTATCCTGGGTTATTTTGTGAAGTTGGCTACAACGGGAGGCAGTAAGAACAAGTATGACTTTATCAATCGTTATGAAATAAATTTGTTATGGATTGCTTCCATAATCCTCATTGTTGGGGGTACATTCTTTGTTAATGCGAATGTTACTGAACTTACCACTCTTTGGATCTTTGTAAGGGTATTTACAACTACGATGGCCGGTTTCTTTATTGGCGTTATCATCAAAAATCTTCTAAAGTTTTACTATCCATTTTTCATTGAAAGAAGATTGAAAGTTCTTCGCTACAAGCCACGGATTTCCCCTAAAACAGGCAAGCCAATGAAGCTTCTGAGCGAAGAAGAAGAAGATGCTCACATGGATGAAGGTATGATTGAGGAAGAGAATGTTTTCTCAGTAGACTATGACGTATGGCTGGACGAAGAGAGTGGCTACAAGCAAATTGAAAAGTATGCAGGTCACCTGCATGCCATCCAATGTCCTGAATGTAACTACCAGACATTTAAAGTAAATCGCGAAGAAGTGATAAAGGCACCAACTTCAATAGAAGAAGGTGAGTTGATGAAACACTATGTTTGTAGCTATTGTGGATATAAGGCAAGAAAAACTGTGACATTGAAAGTTTCAACCAAAATGGATGAGACTTCTGCACCGGCTACAGCCTAAGCAAAAATATACATGTTTAAAAAGCCCTGCGCCTAGTGGGGCTTTTTTTATGTCCTTAAATAGCAGGTAGTTTAATTTGATCGGAGTAAAATTTCATGCGTGTATGTCTCGTATCCAGTAACGCAATCCGATCGATTGAAGCACGTTTGTGATTGACAAAAACTTCTACATAGTCTGATCCTAGCAAATACAGATTTACCTTGTGTTTGTAATAGCGAATGTTCATGACAAAGCTAGCGTGCTCATAAAGCAATGGAATCTTTTTTTCAAGCGGAAGGCTATGCAGATTGCTCCAACAAATCATTAATTAAACTTATTAAAAAATAAAGTTTAATCATCGTAGAACTTCGGTTTTTAATAGAACGATAATCTCTATCGAAGCCCTCATAGGAATTAAGGTGAAGATGGTTAGGAATCTTAGAACCATTTTGAAAAGACATTAAAATCATTTTTTGCAATTTCAGAAGGCTGGGCTAACTTTGCACTCCTTAATCAGCCTGGGCGTTTTGGCTGTTAAATGGTGGATGTAGTTCAGTTGGTTAGAATGCTAGATTGTGATTCTGGAGGTCGCGGGTTCGAGCCCCGTCATTCACCCATTTTAAGATTAACCCCGTTAGGCGGGGTTTTTTTTTGCCTTAACGGGAAAACGTTAACCGTTCCCCTCTTTTGCTTTCGTCAAGATTTCCCTCAGAATACGCTAAATGACCCGAAACCCAGGTGTGGGTTACGGCTGATTGAAAGGTGGTTCCTTCAAAAGGCGACCAGCCACATTTTGCCAGAATATTACTCTTTTCTACTTTCCACGGCTGGTTGGGATTCACTAAAACCAAATCTGCAAAGTACCCCTCTCTAATAAATCCACGTTCCTTGATTTGAAAAAGGATGGCCGGGTTATGAGCCATCTTTTGAATGATCTTTTCAATGGTTATTTTCTTTTGGTGATAAAACTCCATCATGGCCACAACGCTATGCTGAACCAAGGGTCCACCGGAAGGTGCTTGAAAATAATTATTCTTCTTTTCTTCAAGCGTATGTGGAGCATGATCGGTTGCAATAACGTCAATACGATCATCCAGCAAGGCTCGAAATATTTCTTGTTGATCTGCAGCTGTCTTGATGGCAGGATTCCATTTAATAAACATGCCGAGCCTTTCATAATCTACATCATTAAACCAAAGGTGATGGATGCAGGCCTCTGCGGTAATCTTTTTCTTTTCTAAGGGAATAGAATTATCAAACAGGCTGGTTTCTTTGGCTGTCGAGATATGAAGAATGTGTAATCGAGTACCATGCTTCTTCGCCAATTCAACCGCAAATGACGAAGATTTATAACAAGCTTCAACACTTCGTATTTGCGGATGAAAACTTACAGGCATAGTTTCGCCATATTGCTCCTTAAACTCAGCGGTATTTTTACGAATGATTGGTTCATCTTCGCAATGAGTGGCAATCAATCCTGAAAACTTAGAATAAAATCCCTCCAATACTTTCTGATCATCAACTAATAAATTACCGGTTGAAGACCCCATAAAAATTTTTAACCCACAAATTTTACTAAGATCAGAGCGCAGTGCTTCATCCAGATTATTATTCGAGGCGCCCATAAAAAAGGAGTAATTGGCAAGTGAGGTGTGTGCAGCGATCTTGTATTTATCTTCAAGAAGCGCTTGAGTAAAAACAGGTGGCACTGTGTTAGGCATCTCCATAAAACTGGTAACGCCACCAGCCACCGCTGCTCGTGATTCCGTATAAATGTTTCCTTTATGGGTTAATCCGGGTTCGCGAAAGTGAACCTGATCGTCAATCGCACCTGGCAATAAAAAATTACCTTTCGCATCGATCACGTGAGTGTTTTGGTTGGCCGATAGCTTTGCACCAATTTTTTCAATGCGTGTTCCGCGAATTAGCACATCGCTTTCAACGACTTGGCCTTCGTTTACTAGTTTCGCATTCGTGATTAACGTAGAGTTCATTACCTTGTGGAATTCGTAAAGATAAAAAATCTTGAGTAGCCCTATCGCCTGGAATGATTTTAAGTTGAATAAGCAATTGTGGGACGCAATCGCTGATTCTGGATTTGAAAACCCAACTGAAATACAACAAAAGTGTATTCCTTTGGTGTTGGGTGGGCAGCATGTAATTGGTATAGCCCAGACAGGAACAGGAAAAACAGCTGCCTATATGTTGCCTTTGCTGATGAAACTTCGGTACGCGCAAGGCAGTGAGGTGAGAGCCCTTATTCTGGTGCCAACAAAAGAACTTGTGGTGCAAGTAGCAGCTCAAGCTGCAGCGCTGGCAAAGTATACCGACCTGCGACTTGTAGAGATTTACGGAGGTGTAGGCACAAAAACTCAGATTGAAAAAATAAAAGCCGGGGTTGATTTAATTATTGCCACACCTGGACGTTTGTTAGAGTTATATCAACGCAATGAGCTTGTGCTGAAGCAAATAAAAACGTTGGTGTTAGATGAAGCGGACCGAATGATGGACATGGGCTTTATGCCACAGTTGCGTAGGATATTTGAAATCATCCCATCCAAGCGACAAAATGTTTTGTTCTCTGCCACTTTTCCCCAAAAGGTTGAACGGCTAGCTGATGAATTTTTAGATTTTAGTGTGCGCGTGGAAGTAACACCACCAGCAACTGTTGCAACCAAAGTGGTTCAGGAATTATACTATGTGCCCAATTCAGCTACGAAGATTAATTTTCTGGAACATCTGCTCAATAGCCAGCCTGATTTTAATCGGGTGATGATTTTTACCCGCACGAAAGATGTTGCCAATAACATTTATAAATACTTAGACCGAAAACATCTTGGCCCGGTTCGGGTGATTCATTCCAACAAAGCGCAAAACAGTCGCATCAATGCGATGAATGAATTCAAAGAAGGCAAGCTGCGCATTTTGGTTTCCACGGATATTGCCTCGCGTGGAATTGATGTGTCCAACGTTTCACACGTTATCAATTTTGATGTACCCATTCAATATGAAGATTATGTTCATCGCACGGGTCGCACAGGCAGGGCATTTCAGGATGGAAAGGCGATCACTTTAGCTACAGAAGCCGAACGCTATCACATCGATAAAATCGAAAAAATCATTCGCGAGAAGATTACGGAGAAACAACTACCTAAGAATATTGAGGTAGAGGAAACTTCCTACGAAGAAGCGCAGGACATGGCGCGTGAAGTGGACAGACAGAAACGTTATGAAGACCCTGAATTTAAAGGGGCGTTTCATGAGAAAAAACGTCAATGATCAATGGGGTGATGTGCCAAAAGCGCTATTCGGCTTTGTAAGGTGTCGGTAAAAGTAAAGATGAGTTGATTTAAGAGATTCTTTACAACCTTTTACGGGCTAACGCTGTCTAATTGAAAATCAAAAGCTGCTATGAAGAATTTACTTATGTTAATTTCAATGATCGCTTTCGTGAGTTGTAGCGAGCCTGAAACAACCAACGAAAACGCAACGTGTTTTCAGGTTAGCTTTGTTACAGGTATTTGCGGAGAGGCTGTTTTGAAAATAGAGAATCCTACTTTTTTTAAATACGGTGAAACCTGGAATGGATACACCCATGTGTTTTTCACTGTATTTGAGTGTTCGGTTGACGAACCAAAGGTTAGTAACGAAAAATTCTTTGTTGAAATAAAAAATGAAAGCCCCTCTTTTAATACTAGTTGTGTGAGATGTTTTGCTACATTGGATTATAAAGGAACCCAGAAGCATCTTGTTAAGATTGTGAGCGAGTGCAACGATAGTTCACCAGAATAGTTGGCACCGAGGTTAAACCGAAAAAAGCCAACGGTTTCCTATTGGCTAATTGATCAATTGATTTATTGTCTACTAAGACTATCCGTTCATTGAAGTCAAGAACTCTTCATTATTGCGGGTTCCTTTCATTTTACTTTGCAGGAATTCCATTGCTTCCACGGAGTTCATGTCAGCCATAAACTTGCGGAGTATCCAAACGCGTTGTAACTCATCTTCTTTCATCAACAAGTCTTCACGTCTGGTTCCAGAAGCAGGCACATCAATAGAAGGATAAATTCTGCGGTTGGAAAGCTTGCGATCTAATTGCAATTCCATGTTACCAGTTCCTTTAAATTCTTCGAAGATCACTTCGTCCATTTTCGATCCGGTTTCGATGAGTGCGGTAGCGATAATGGTAAGTGATCCGCCATTTTCAATTTTACGGGCGGCACCAAAGAAACGCTTTGGCTTATGTAATGCATTAGCATCTACACCACCCGAAAGGATTTTTCCTGAAGATGGGATAACTGTATTATAAGCACGGGCAAGGCGAGTGATTGAATCTAATAAGATTACAACATCGTGGCCACACTCTGTCATACGTTTAGCCTTCTCTAAAACAATGCTGGCAACTTTTACGTGGCGATCGGCTTGCTCATCAAAGGTAGAGGCGATCACCTCTGCTTTTACGCTACGTGCCATGTCGGTAACTTCCTCAGGGCGTTCATCGATCAATAGCACGATCAAATAAACTTCAGGGTGATTTTCGGCAATCGCATTGGCTATGTTTTTCAACAACACCGTTTTACCTGTTTTAGGTTGCGCCACAATCATACCACGCTGACCTTTTCCGATGGGAGCAAAAAGATCCAGGATACGGGTCGACATATTGTCGTGCGTGGTGCTAAGCTTTAATTTTTGTTCAGGGAATAGCGGAGTCAGATATTCAAAGGCAACACGGTCACGAATTTCTTCAGTTGTTTTTCCATTAATGCTTTCAACCTTTAATAAGGCAAAATATTTTTCGCCTTCTTTTGGTGGCCTGATTTGACCCTTTACAGTATCACCTGTTTTTAAACCAAGCAGTTTGATTTGTGATGGCGATACATAAATATCATCAGGGCTGGCCAGATAGTTATAATCAGAAGAGCGCAGGAAGCCGTAGCCATCCTGCATAAGCTCCAACACGCCTTCATTGAAAACTACACCATCAAAGTCGCGAATGTGGTTCTCTTTTTTCTGATGTTGATTTGGGTGCTGTGGTCTTTCTTCGCGCTGCTCTTTGCGCGGGATCTCCGTTTGTGTTACCTGCTCGGTGTCATCAAAGCGAGTCACGCTTTGATCAACTTCAATATTGTCAATGCTTTCCAGAATTTCATCGCTGGAAAGGTCAAGTTCTTTTTCAATTGGCTTGGAAGCGACCTCAGGGGCAACATTTTCGCGCCTGCGTGGTCGCATTTTGCGCTCGGTATTTTCGGTAGGAGTTTTGGTGGTGGGTTCTTCTTTCGCCACGGCTTGTTGATCAAGGATTTTGTAAATCAAATCTTGCTTGGCAAGTTTCTTGGCGTTCTTTACGCCCATACCTTCTGCAATTTCTTTTAATTCAGAAAGTAGCCTGAGATTCAGGTCATCAATTGTATGCATGTCAGTTTAAAAAAGATTAATAATCAGATAGAAATTTTTATAAGAATGCCAGCTGCGAGACAGCCTCAAGAAAACATTAGTCAAGTAATTAGAAAAGAGATCGAAAAGTACAAGAATTTTATATCGTGAGGGCCTGAGGAGGCCGCGATGACAATGCAAGTATAGTTCAAAATTGAATATTATCAAATCGCAAGAAAAAATTATTGGCTAATTTCGCCCCTTTAATAGATAAAGTATGTTGACATTACAAGTACTGCGCGAGCAGAAGGAAAGTGTGTTGGAAGGTTTGAAGAAGAGACACTTTAAAGATGCAGAGGATCTTGTGCAGGAGGTGATAGAAATAGATAAACTCCGCAGAGAAACACAAAATACGTTAGATAGTCTAAAGGCAAGTTCAAATGCCGACTCAAAGAAAATTGGTGAATTGATGAAGTCGGGCAAAGCCGAAGAAGCAACTGTTTTACGTGCTGCTATTGCTCAGGATAGAGACAAAGTGAAAGCCCTGGAAGGAAGTCTTGCAGACTTTGAGAAAAAACAACAAGACGTTCTATATAAAATACCGAATGTGCCAGCCACAATCGTTCCGGCTGGTAAAAGTGCCGAAGATAACATCAGCGTTCATGAACACGGAAAAGTGCCTGAACTTTATGAGGGTGCTTTGCCGCATTGGGAGTTGATCAAGAAATACGACATCATCGACTTTGATTTAGGAGTTAAGATTGCAGGAGCTGGTTTTCCTGTTTATAAAGGAAAAGGTGCCCGGTTGCAACGTGCCTTAATTAATTTCTTTTTGAATGAGGCTGATAAAGCAGGTTATACTGAAATTCAACCGCCTATTGTGGTGAATGAGGCAAGTGGCTACGGTACGGGTCAACTTCCCGACAAGGAAGGGCAAATGTATTTTGTGAATGAGGATGGCTTGTATCTCATTCCGACAGCCGAAGTTCCGATTACGAATTTGTATCGCGATGTGATTCTTACGGAAGAAGAGTTGCCAGTTAAAAATGTGGGGTACACGCCTTGCTTCCGCAGAGAAGCAGGAAGCTGGGGTGCGCATGTTCGTGGACTTAACCGCTTACATCAGTTTGATAAAGTAGAGATTGTACAAATCAGTAAGCCGGAAGACTCTTACCGCATTTTAGATGAGATGAGTTTGCATGTACAGGGGCTATTGGAAAAACTTGAATTGCCCTATCGCAAACTATTGTTGTGTGGAGGTGATATGGGTTTTAACTCTGCCATCACGTATGATATGGAAGTGTTTTCTGCGGCTCAGCAGCGATGGTTGGAAGTAAGTTCTGTCAGCAATTTTGAAACCTTTCAGGCAAACCGACTAAAGCTGCGCTATAAAAACAAGGAAGGTAAGATGCAATTATTGCATACACTGAATGGAAGTGCATTGGCGCTTCCACGGATTGTGGCATCTATATTGGAGAATAATCAAACCAAAGATGGAATTAAGATTCCAAAAGTGTTGGTGCCATATACAGCCTTTGACTTGATCAGCTAACTGATTTTTTTCCGTAAGCCAAATTGGAATACAAAAAATAGAATTGCCAGTAAGATTAACTCAGTTAAGGCTGTGGTGCTGATGGATTGGTTTTCAGTGCCATTCCATTTACTATAGATTCCGAAAAATGCCCAGATTAGTACGAGAAGAAAGGCAGGTTCGCGGTAACGCTCGGTTACAAAAATTCCAACAACACTGGCAACACTAATCATTGTTATTGTCCAGGCACCGGGAGAGAGAATTCCACCATCCCACGAAAGTGAAACCAACAAGGCTGAAATGTTGGCAATGGTAGCCACACAAATCCATGAGAGATAAAAAGTAAAAGATAAATTAATGAATATCTTTTCTTTCCACGAATTTAATTTATGAAACTGAAGTAAGAGAAATATTTTGGTGAGCGAGAATAACAACAGCAACATAATTAAAACAGAGGCATAAATTAGTTGATAATGCCAAACAAGAATCCAGCTCATATTGAACCCGCAAGACGCGAGAAACCAAAGAGATAATTCTGTAAAATAAGTTTTATTGCTAATGCTAAATTGAACAAATACAAAACCAATCAGGAGCAGATAGATCACACTCCAGATGGAAAATGTAAAGCCTGCCGAAGTAAACAAACTTGGGTAGAGTGCTGAAACTTCGCCTGTATTCATTCCATTAATAGGGAGAATATTTGCCAATGCGTTAACAATAAGTACCCCAAGTAAGGCGAGTATATTAAGAATAAGAAAGTTTTTGTTTTGCATTATCAACTGTTTTGAGTTTCAAAGGTACAAGTCCTTGATTTGTTAGAGGCATCCCTGTAATATTACTTTCTAATACACCTGTGCCTATGAGATCCATGTCGTTAATTATTACAATAGTTTTTGTGGCTATTTTAGCCTCTTGTTCAAATCCATCCAAGCCTGAAGTCGTTTCTAACTATCCGGTATCGGTAAAAGTTGATACGGTAGACACTTATTTTGGAGTAGAGGTGGCTGATCCTTATCGTTGGATGGAAAACGATACCTCGAAAGCAACAGCCGATTGGGTGAAAGCACAGAATGAAGTAACCTTCGGTTTTTTAGATAAGATCACGTATCGGGAAAGTATAAAGAAACGACTTCTGGAATTGAACGACTATGAAAAACTTACTTCACCCTTCAGGCAAGGAGAGTATTTCTACTTTTATAAAAACTCAGGCTTACAAAATCAATCAGTACTTTATCGTAAAAAGGGTGAGCAAGGGGAGCCGGAAATTTTTCTGGATCCTAATACATTTTCGAAAGATGCAACCACTACTATGCGAGGGTTATCCTTTTCAAAAGATGGTTCTTTGTTAGCCTTTCAGATTGCCAAAGGAGGAGCCGACCGCGCAGAAGCCGTAGTTATCAGAACTTCTGACAAATCACTTGTAGAAGACACGATTCGAAATATGAAGCAAAGTGGAATATCCTGGAAAGGAAATGACGGCTATTATATAAATCGCTTTGTAGAAGGATTAAAGAGTAATCTGGCCGCTAAAAATGAATATCAAGAATTATATTATCATAAATTAGGAACCCCAATAGCTCAGGATAAAGTTGTATTTGGAGCCACACAAAAAAGAAGATTTGTAGGTGGTTATTTAACAGAAGATGAGCGCTTTCTTGTTATCACAGCATCTGAGAGCACAACGGGAAATGAATTGTATGTTCAGGATTTATCAAATCCTCAAGGAAAAATTATTCCTATAAAAACTGGTTTTGAAAGCGATCAGTATGTAATTGAAAATGATGGCTCAAAACTAATTATTAATACTAATCTGAATGCGCCAAATTCTAAAGTTGTTTGGGTTGATGCTGCCAATCCTTCCTTTGAAAATTGGAAAGATTTAATTGCGGAAACAGAGAATAGTTTAAACACCTCAACAGGAGGTGGAAAAATTTTTGCTTTTTATTTGGTAGATGTTAAAACTCAAGTCAAGCAATATGATCTGAATGGAAAAATGGAACGCGAGGTAATACTACCAGGAATTGGAACAGCAGGCGGGCTTGGTGGTTGGAAGGATGATGAAGATCTGTATTATACTTTTACTTCGTTCACATATCCTCCCACAATTTTCAAGTATAATGTGCAGTCAGGTAAGTCAACAGAATATAAACGTCCTGCAGTAAAGTTCAATTCGGATGATTATGAAACCAAGCAGGTGTTTTACTCCAGCAAGGACGGTACTAAGATTCCAATGTTTATTGTGCATAAAAAAGGAATAGAACTCAACGGAAAAAACCCTGCCTGGTTATATGCCTACGGTGGATTCAGTATTAGTTTAACACCAGGATTCAGTACTTCAAGAATTGCCTGGTTGGAGAATGGTGGAATTTTTGCCCAGCCTAACCTTCGGGGTGGAGGTGAGTATGGAGAGAAATGGCATTTGGCTGGTACTAAAATGCAAAAACAAAATGTGTTTGATGATTTTATTGCGGCTGGAGAATATTTGATTAATGAGAAGTACACATCCAGTGATTACCTGGCAATAAATGGTGGCTCGAATGGTGGTTTATTGATTGGAGCTGTGATGGCCCAACGCCCTGATTTGGCAAAAGTAGCCGTGCCACAGGTAGGTGTAATGGACATGTTACGTTACAATAAATTCACGATTGGGGCTGCGTGGGCTTCTGATTACGGAACAGCAGAGGATTCGAAAGAAATGTTCGAATATCTAAAAACATATTCGCCTGTTCACGCTTTGAAACCAGGTGTTATTTATCCGGCTACATTAATAACAACAGCCGATCATGATGATCGTGTTGTGCCTGCACATAGTTTCAAATTTGCCGCGGCACTCCAAGAAAGTCAAGCCGGGAAAAACCCTGTGCTAATTCGCATCGATGTAAACTCTGCCCACGGCTCATCAAATATTACAAAAGGAATAGATTTGGTAGCCGATTATTACTCGTTTGCCTGGTACAATATGGGCGTGGTGCCACCGATGGTGAAGAAGGATATGTAGATGGCTGGTTTCTGGATACTTGATGCTTGCTTCGGTTCAGTGTCAAGTATCCAGCAACTTTTCATCATCTCTTAAAGTTTTTATTTTTTCCGCAGCACTCTTTCCAACTAATGCAACAAGTTCTTCTACACTCGCCTCTTTAATTTTCTTAACAGACTTGAAGTGAGATAAAAGTTTGTCGGTTGTTTTTTTACCAATGCCGGGAATACTTTCAAGCTCAGTAGAGAATGAAACCTTGCTTCTTTTGAGTCTGTGAAACGTGATGGCAAATCGGTGTGCTTCATCGCGGATGCGTTGAATAAGGAGCAAAGCCGGAGACCTCTTACTGATCAGCAGCGGGAGTGGATCTTCCGGGTAATAAATTTCTTCTAGTCTTTTTGCGATGCCAACAATTGGAATTTTTCCGTAAAGGCCAAGCTCCTGCAAGGCTTCGCAGGCACTACTTAGTTGCCCTTTACCACCATCCACAATAATTAACTGTGGATATTCACCCTCTTCTTCCATGATTCGTTTGTAACGCCTGCCAACAATTTCTTTCATGGACGCAAAGTCATCTGGACCTACAACCGTCTTTATATTAAAGTGACGATATCCTTTTTTATCAGCTTTGCCATCCACAAACCGAACCATAGAAGCTACAGGTGAAGTACCTTGAAAGTTGGAGTTATCGAAGCACTCAATAATTTTGGGATATTGATTTAAGCGCAAGTCGGTCTGCATGATATGCAGCACTTTGTTCTTCTTCGATTTTTGCTCTTCCTTGTTGATTTCTTTTTCTCGCTTTTGATACAATGCATTTTTGAGCGACAGGTCGATCAGTTTTTTCTTGTCGCCAATTTGAGGAACTACATTTTCAAAATCATCTGACTTTACCAGCAAAGGCAAATTGGTATACACTTCGGGGTTGTTGCTTCTGTAGAGTGTGCGCAACTCCTGTACTACCAGACTTAAGATCTCATCATCAGCTTCTTCCAGTTTCTTTTTTACTTCCAGGTTTTTTGATAGAATAATGGCGCCTTCCCGTATCTGCATGTAGTTAACATAGGCATTCGTTGAAGTGCTTGTAATGGTAACAACATCAATCTCACTCAGCTTACGATTAACCACCAAAGATTTTGTCTGGAATTTTTCAAGCAGATCCAATTTGCGTTTATAGATGGCCGCCTTTTCAAATTCCATCGCTTCAGCAGCAGCTTTCATTCTTCTGGTGAATTCATTTTCAACCACGCTTAAATCACCTTTTAAAATACTACGAGCCTGAGCAATTTCCTCCAGGTAAGAATCTTCATCTTGCAAACCTTCGCAAGGACCTTTGCAGTTTCCGATATGAAATTCAAGGCAAACCTTAAATTTTTTTTCTTCAATATTTTCCTGCGAAAGCAAAAGCGAGCACGTGCGAATGGAGTATAACTGGCGCACCAACTCCAACACACTCTTCATTGATACGACACTCGTATACGGGCCAAAGTATTCGCCTTGCTTGGGCAGATATTTACGGGTATAAATAATTCGCGGAAAGCGTTCTTTCAAAATGACGAGGTAAGGAAATGTTTTATCATCCTTTAAAAGAATGTTGTATTTGGGTTGATACTGCTTAATGAAATTATTCTCTAGCAGCAGCGCATCGAACTCCGTGTTGGCCAGCGTGAATTCGATCTTATTAATTTCAGAAACTAATTTCTCCGTTTTGCGATTGTATTGCGACTGTTTGTTGAAGTAGTTACTCACTCGCTTCTTCAAACTTTTGGCTTTGCCTACATAAATTAAACTGCCTTCTTTATCGTAGTACCGATATATGCCAGGCGAATCAGGAAGGGATAAAACAAAATCTTTTAAGTCGGGCTGCACATGGTAAAATTACGAAGGACTTATTAAGAAGTACGAATTACAAATGAGGAATGACGAATGTTGATATGAATTCGTACTTCGTACTTTTAAAATTCGCAACCGAAATTATTAATTGTTGATATCCCAGGGTTTTTCATCTATCAATTGAATAGAATCCTGCACGGTGTGTCGAGCACAATCAAGAGTCATATCCAGTCCGCTGGATGGGCGCTTAAATTGACCTTTAGTAATTCCACTTTGCGGATCGGCATAGGCTTTAAGCATAAAGGCTTCCCAAATAGGTCGGGCGGTTCGTCCACCCTGACCAAATAACCAGGAAGGAAAGTGAATGGCGCGCTCATCGCCTCCGGTCCAGGCACCTGCAACTAAATCATGGGTTACACCAATATACCAACCATCAGAAGCATTGTTCGTTGTTCCCGTCTTGCCTCCAATTTCATTATCAATGCGAAGTTCCCTATTCAATCCCAATGAGGTTCCTCCTTCTTCTTCCACACCACCTCGCAACATGTAAAGCATTTTATAAGCGGTTTGCTCATTGATGGCTTCACGGGTTTTAGGATTAAAGATTTCAATCACGTTTCCGTTTTTATCTTCGATTCGAGTAAGAAAAATAGGCTGCGTACTGATGCCGCCATTTACAAAAGTTCCGTAGGCTCCCACCATTTCAAATAAAGAAACATCGCTGGTGCCCAGACAAAGAGAGGGAACGGCATCCAATTTACTTTCAATGCCCACCCTATGCGCAAACTCAACTACATTTTCGGCTTTTAATTCTTGCATGATTTGCCCTGTAATCGAATTGACCGATTGTGCCATAGCTTGCCGAATTGTCATTTGGCCTCCCTTTCCACGACTTCCATCTGAGTTGGGCGGATACCATGGCGGTTGACCTGGGATATAAAACTGCGGAGAAATATCTTTTTTCAGCAGACATGGAGAATACCCATTCTCCATAGCCAATCCATACACAAAGGGCTTAAATGTGGAACCCGGTTGCCGGGTGCCTTGCTTAACATGATCGTATTTAAAGTATTTGTGATTAATACCTCCCACCCATGCTTTGATATATCCTGTATATGGATCCATTGCCATAAAGCCCGTTTGAAGAAATCGCTTGTAGTATTCTAATGAATCGTAACTACTGAATAGTGTATCGCGCTCGCCTTCCCAAGTAAACACAGTCATCTGTTTTTTTAGCTTAAGCATGATTTTAACAGAATCCGATTTTTCACCATATTTTTCCACATAGGCTTTGTAGGCATCTGTCTGTCGAATTCTTCGCTCCAAAAAATCTTTTATCTCGCGGCCATCATCATCTATCCACGGATTTTTCTTTCTTGTTTTCCATTCTTCTTCAAATAGTTTTTGAAGGGGAGCCATTTTTTCAGTCACAGCCTCCTCAGCATATTTTTGCAAGCGACTATCTATGGTGGTATAGATTTTTAGGCCTGAATTGTAGAGATCAATATTTTTAGCTCTGCAATACTGTAACATATAGTTACCCAGCACGGTACGGAAGTAAGTAGCAAGGCCTTCATTTTGATTTTGAAAACTGTACTTCAATTCAATGGGCAAGGCCCGCATAGAATCATATTGTTCGCGGGTCGAAATTTTATATTTGTGATCGTAAATCTTGTATAGGATTTCATTACGCTTGCGCAATGAAGTTTCGGGGTTGCGATTAGGATCAAATAATGTAACTGCTTGAAGCATGCCCACCAACACAGCAGACTCTTGAATATTAAGGCTATCAGGTCCTTTATTGAAATAAGTTTCTGAGGCTACCTTTATACCAAACGTATTGCTACTGAACGTTGCCGTATTCAGGTACATGGCAATAATCTCCTCTTTTGTAAAATTCTCTTCCAACTGAATGGAGATAATCCATTCTTTTGTTTTCTGTATTACGCGTCTTGGGTACTTACCCAATTTAGCAAGAAACCCATCCAGACTTTTATCAGGGTTCATTGTATAAAGGTTCTTTGCTAACTGTTGCGTAATGGTACTACCACCCCCCTGAGAATTTAATGTGATGATTCCATAGAATACTCTTAAAAATGCTGTGGCATCTAATCCTGAATGATTATAAAAGCGATGGTCTTCAGAGATGATAAGTGTATTAACTAAGTCTTCTGACAGCTCTTCAAAGTGAACCTGACTTCGGTTGTATCCCCGATAGTATCTTCCTAAAGAAACCCCATCAGCGGCAATGATTTCAGACGAAAGATCATTCTCAGGATTCTCTACTTCAATAAGACTTGGCATTTCGCCATAGAGTCCAAACAAATTAATGCTTACCGTAAAGATGTAAAGGGGAAATCCCAACAAGAAACAAAAGAAAGCGATCCAAATATATTTGATCGCCTTACCGAGCCACGGTTTTTCAATTCCGAGGAGTTTATTGATTTTGTTTTTGATAGTTTCGATCAAAGAAGGTGAGGTACTCATCCAATGCCTTAGTTCGGTAGAAAATTTGAAAGTTATCTTTTGTTATTACAAAGCTATAGAATTTATGGTTTGAAAATGGTTTGTCCTTGGCAATCTGAGCGAGGAATTTGTCGAAATAACTGAGGGCTGATTCAAGATTTGGCAAATCGGTAACAATAGTGATTGTCTTTTCTTCATTGAGAATGATATTGCTGGTGTTTAACTTCAAGTCTTTCCATTGGCTGGCATTAAACTTCTCTAACGCAGTTGACACCGGATTTGTAATTCGATCTTCGGTAGTATAAACAACCACAAAACTGTGAACGCCTTCCATTGACTTAATGAACTGAATGCCTTTTGATCGTTCAAGTTTTGCAATTAATGTTTTAGAAGCCGCAAGAAGTTGTTCAGCATAAGGCTTCAACGCATCATCAGGATATTTTTTAATAAACTCGCCCAATTCGAACTGATAACGGGTAACATCTTCAGTTTTTCCAACAACAAGAATTTTTAATAACTCCAACTGCGGAGTAAAGGCGGTTTCTCCTTCTTGCATAGCAAGCCTGATTCGATCTTGTGCGGGTCTCAGATTGTTGGCTTGATAAAAAGCATAGGCTTCTTTATAGATTAATTTTTGTTTTTCGGCAGCTACACTTGTCTCGCGCAAGTAATCGGGATTGATAAGAATACGTGTAAAATTTGACTGTGGATGATTAGTCTTTAATAGCTCCGCATATCGTTCTGCTTTAGAAGGATCTTTATCACGAGAGATTAGGTATAACTTATAAAGTACTTCCGGTTCAAACTCCGAACCCGGGAATCGATCTAATAATTTGGTATACGACTGTGAAGCATTTTCCTTTTCGTTGAGTTGAAAATAAAATAAGTCACCCAACCTAAAATAAGCCTCTTCTATTTTTGCGAATGCTTCGGCTCGCTGTTTATCGGTACGCGGAATTTGCGAAATGAGTTTTCCAACTTCATCAACCGCTTCCGTTTTTTTAATTTCCCCGGAAGGAGCTTTTTCTTCTCCTTCTACTTGGGCAACTTCTGCATTCGTATCACTAATTACAGTTGACTTGTTTGACCTTCGCCAATTATCTTCCAAAGGAATAGCACCCCAAATGCGCTGAAACTCAGATTGACCTAATGAGACTGCCGAGGGATTTCCAAAATACCAATCGGCAGTGCCGCTTGATTCTGTATTGAAGAAAGAACTATTTTGATTGCTACCCCCGCTGCTGGTTGTGCTGCGTCTCTTTTTTTTCTTGGCAGTGGGCGCTGCTGCCAATTTCCGTTTTGCCATTACAGAATCGAGCCTATTTCGTAACGTAATAGAATCAAACGAAGAGAGCGAAAGCAAGCTATCGTTCCAAGTGATTGCTTCCGTGTATTTGGCGAAGTCGCCAAGTATTTCCTGTCGCTTCTTTATGAAATCATAATTCTCAAAATCTTTAGGTAAAGCACCAATGGCGCTATCGTAATACAATTTTGCCTGGCTGTATTTTTTTAATGAATCAAAACTTAATTGACCAATTCGCAAGTAGGCACTTCCCTGAATACGTTTGTTGGTGCCGGCATGTGCTGATTGAGAATAACTTTCGATGGCATCATTTAACCGGCCACGCTTGCGGTCAAATTCACCCAACTCATAGTATATCTTATCTCTAAACTCTTGATTTTTTGCATCGGTCAACATCTTTTCAAACTGTGCACGCAATTGACGGATATCTTTTTTGTCGTCAAGGCGGGCAACTTGCGCCATATTTAATCGGGCATAAAAATCTATTTCATATTCCGGGTTTGTAGCAATGCACTTCCTGTAATAATTATAGGCCTCTGAATCAAAGCCAAGTTTTTGATAGACCTGCCCAACTAAAAAATAAATTCTTCCCTTACGATCTTTTCTACCCAACAGCGAATCTGCCTTGGTGAGGTTGCGCACCATGTAATCATAATCGTTGCGTACCTGATAGTAGTAAGCCATCTGCAGGTAAAGCTCTTTCTGATTTACCCTGCTTAACTTTTCCTTCTCCAGAAAACGAAAGGTTTCTTCTGCCCGATCGAAATCATTTTGTTCGGTAAAAGTTCGCAGTAATTGGACAAGCGCCTCGTGGCGCGTATTTGCATCCGGGCTTTTTGTATTTACATATTTAAACGTTTGGATTGCATTGGGATAGTCACCTGCATACAATCGAGCTTTGCCTACCAACACATAATTTTCATATACCCATTTGCTATTGGGATGACGTTGAATCGATAGCGAAGCCATCTTAATAATCTCTTCCGTATCTTTTGTGTATGATTTTGCTAAGATGGTATCTAACCTTGGAAACAGTCTTAATATCTGGTTGGGGTCGTCATCTAAACTTTTCAAAATCGTCTTTTCAACTTCAAAAGTTTTTTCACGGGCATAATAATAGCCGTTGTAGTGGGCAGTTACGTTATGAAAGACATTGCTGGTAATGTTATTCTGCTCAACAGAGCAACCCAACAAGATGTATGCTACAAGAACAAACTGAATGAAACGAATGGATGTGCGTGCGGACAAGGTAAATCCCGTTTTTAATCTACAAACGTAAAAAACAGATATTCAATATTATAATCAATCAGAATCTCTAATTTTGCTGAAATTAACCAATTGAAACCGAAAAAGACCATATCCGAACGCCTCACCACCAAATACCTTGTGGTGATTCGAAACGAAGAGAATCTGGCGGAAACATCCAGCACGGGATTTACCTATGCCAAGGTGCTTGTTATTTCTGCCTCAGTTTTCTTATTACTTTTTGCATTTAGCCTTTTTTTATCAAAGACTTTGTTGGCAAAATGGTTCGACCCAAAGTATGCACAAATGGAAGCCAACAAGAAATTGTATGAGCTAGCCATAAAGGTTGACTCGCTTGCCGTTGAGGTAAATCAAAAAGATCTGTTCATTCAAAACTTTCAGCGAGTGCTTAGCGGGGATACTTCCAGCGGATTTACGGATCCGGCAGAAATATTAGCCGGCCAAAATAAACCGGTTACAGCGGTAGGTAATATGGGCCTAGCCGCCTCGGATTCATTGTTTAGAAAAGAATTTGAGAACAGCGAATTTTCATTAGTCACACTAGCAAGTGGAAAGTATCGGGAGTTGCAGGAGATGTTTTTTTTTACTCCTATTACTGGCTTTGTCTCCGATCACTATGATATCAAGAAAGGTCATTATGGAATTGATGTAGTAGCAAAAACGAATGAACCGGTAAAATGTGTTGCCGATGGCACGGTGGTAATGGCCTCGTGGACGCAGGATGCAGGGCACGTAATCGCTGTGCAGCACCGGGGCAACCTGGTTACCGTGTATAAGCACAATGCCGGATTGTTAAAAAAAGTTGGTAGTTTTGTGAATGCCGGTGATATTATCTCTATAGTTGGCAACAGTGGAGAGATGACCGATGGGCCTCATTTACATTTTGAAATGTGGTATAATGGCAGCTCGCTCAATCCGGAAGATTTTGTAACGTTTTAACCCACAAGCCATGTTAACATCAAAAGAACAGAAAAGAGTAGCAGACGAGATTAGCAATTCCAGTAACGTAATTGGAAAAGGCACCGTGCTGGAAGGTAACATCGAAACTTACGGCAACATTCGTATTGAAGGCAAAGTGATTGGAAGTGTTAAATCCAAATCAAAAATTGCTTTGGGTCACTCCAGCCACATTGAAGGCAATATCATTGCTCAAAATGCAGATATTGAAGGGGAAGTAAAGGGGAAACTAGAAATCTCTGAGTTGTTGGTATTGAAAGCCACAGCAAAGATTCATGGCGATATCCTGACAGGAAAATTAGTGGTTGAGCCTGGTGCTATTTTCAATGGTAGTTGCAAGATGGGTGCTGTGATTAAAGACATTAAGATTGGCGAAAGCAATGGAATGCATGCCCTTCGACCAGAAGGTGCCAGAGCCAACTAAATTGATAGCTGGATTCTTGATTCTTGCTTAGTGTTCGGGAGCAAGTATTCAGCATTTGCCATGAAGCAGCCAAATTCCTTTATAAAGTATAGTGGACTGGGGCTGCAAATGCTCGTTACTCTGGGTGTGGGTGCGTGGCTTGGACTAAAGCTTGATCAATATTTAGAATTAAAATACCCCGTCTTTCTAATCACTTTTGTTTTTGTTCTTTTTGGTGGGGTAATGTTTCAATTATATCGCACCCTAAACAAAGATTAGTCTTGCTCCGGTTTTTGATAAACCTCATAATCTGTTCAATATTGTTAGTACTTGCTCTGTTGGGAGGCACCAAGTTAGGATGGTGGGCGTTCCCTTCTTTTTGGAAAGAGACTGTCTTCTTTCTGTTTTTTATCACTCTCATAATTACAAACTATCTTTTTAAACTTCGTCAAAAGCAACCCCACGTTTTTACTCAGTTTTATCTCCTTTCTATTTCGTTAAAGTTGATTGCAGGCCTTGGGTTTGTATTTCTCTTGATTTGGAAAGTGCCCGGTGACGAAGTGCGCGGAAATGTTGGCCTCTTTATTATTTCATATCTGCTGTTTACCGGGTTAGAAGTCATCTTTTTAGTAAGGAAGGCCAGCCCTGAAAAAGACGCCTAAAAAAGTACCTACCTACCCAAAATTCGGGCAAAACAATTTTTTTCAGAAAGGATAATTGATACTTTTGCAGTCCAATTAAAAGCCTTTGTTCCAGTAGAGATGATTAAGCCCTTTTTTGATTCAAAATCAACGCTTTTAGCCCTTTTTTTAATCGTTTTAGCGAGCGCTTTTTCTCCTGTTTTCGCATCCGAAGAAGAAGGCCATGGTGAGCCTGAACCCTTCAACGCCAGCGAAGTTATTTTGCATCACGTAAAGGACGATCATCAGTGGCACATTGCCGATTGGCTTGTAGTTCCGCTACCTATTATAGTTTATTCCGAAGAGAAAGGTCTGGACATGTTTTCATCGAGTCGTTTCTATGATGAACATCACAACGAAGTTGAATACAATGGTTATAAATTAGAACACAATCACATCACCCTGGCAGAATCAGGCAAATCAGTGTTTGATATTTCTATTACAAAGAATGTATTAATGCTGCTGATTACAGCCGGGCTTATGGTGTTCGTATTTTTATCGGTTGCCAAAGGGGCTAAGAATAATAAGGGTAAGGCTCCAAAAGGAGTTCAATCTTTTTTTGAACCGATTATCCTTTTTGTTCGTGATGAAATTGTGAAGCCAAACATTGGTCATCATTACGAAAAGTTTTTACCATACATGCTCACCCTTTTCTTCTTTATTCTGTTTGGTAATTTATTGGGTTTACTTCCCGGTGCGGGCAACCTTACGGGAAATATTGCTGTGACCATGACGCTGGCTGTGTTGACGTTTTTGATAACCAACTTTAGTGGTAAGAAAACTTATTGGGGACACATTTTTTGGACACCCGGTGTGCCTTTGCCTTTGCGGATTGTAATTCTACCGGTTGAAATAATTGGTATGTTCACAAAGCCCTTTTCGTTGATGATTCGATTATTCGTTGCCATTACCGCAGGACATATTGTATTACTTGCGTTGATTAGCTTAACCTTCATTTTTGGAAGCATTTATGTAGGTTTTGGATCTTCTATAATCGTATTGTTTATAAACTTGATTGAATTGTTAGTGGCAGGTATTCAGGCCTATGTGTTCACGATGTTCTCATCGATGTACATTGGAATGGCCGTTGAAGAGAGTCACGATCATTAAAGGATATTAAAGAAATCCATTCTGAGGTTTTCAGAGTGGTTGTTTAACTTAAATACACAAAACTATGTTGTTCTCAATTTTATTGGACATCAGCTACGCAATTATGGGTGCTGGCATCGGTGCTGGTCTGGCTGCAATTGGCGCTGGAATTGGTATCGGTCGCATTGGTGGTTCTGCTATGGAAGGTATGGCTCGTCAGCCAGAAGCCTCAGGCAAAATTCAAAATGCCATGCTTGTTATCGCAGCCCTTATTGAAGTTGCAGCGCTTTTTGCGCTTGTAATTTGCTTGTTGATTTCGTTCAAGAGCTAAAAACTGAAATTGAACCTGCCCAAGCAATTGGCTTGGGCGGTTCTTTTTAATTTGGGAAACATAGATAAAGAGAAAAAAAGAAAATTATGGATTTGCTAACCCCTGGCCCTGGCCTTGTCATCTGGCAACTATTTGTGTTTTTATTGTTGGTCATCTTGTTAGGAAAACTAGCCTGGAAGCCAATCATAGCCTCATTAAAAGAACGTGAAGATTCTATTCAACAAGCCCTGGATTCTGCTGAGAATGCCAAAAAAGAAATGGCAAGTTTGAAGGAAGACAATGAAAAACTTTTGCGTGAAGCCCGTGAAGAACGAGACAAGATTTTGCGCGATGCCCGCACTGCCGCTAATCGCATTCATGACGAAGCACAAGCAGATGCCAAGAAGAATGCAGATCGCTTGATTGAAGATGCAAAGTCTATTATCCAAACTGAGAAAAATGCCGCCCTTCGCGATGTGAAGGAGCAAGTGGCTATGTTCTCGTTGGATATTGCCGAAAAGCTTATTAAGAAAAATCTTTCTGACGATAAGTCGCAGAAAGAATTGGCAAATACATTCATTAAAGATTTAAAACTTAACTAAGCATGTCAGACACACGGGCAGCTTCCAGATATGTTAAGTCACTACTCGGATTAGCGGTAGAGAGAGGGGTATTGGAAGAAGTTAATACCGATATGCAAATGTTTTATCGCGTATGCATGGCCAACCGCAATCTGGTGAACATGTTGCGCAGCCCCATCATTCGCCATGAAAAAAAGAAGAATGTATTGCATGCTTTGTTTAAAGACCGGGTAAATCCGCTCACGTTCGATATCATCGATATTCTGACCCGCAAGAACAGAGAGCCGCTTTTGCCTACAATCGCAAAAGAATTTCATGTTGCATACAATGTTTATAAAGGAATAGGAAAGGCAACAATTACTACCACAGTTCCCATGGATGCGGCCTTGCGTGCTGAAATTGAAGCGGTTGTAAAGCAATTGAGCAATAAAACAGAGATAGAGTTAACAGAAAAGACAGACCCAAATTTAATAGGAGGCTTTGTGTTAAATGTGGGCGATCGGCAAATTGACGCTTCAATCAGCAGTAAGCTGAAGCATTTAAAATTGAAGTTTTCTGAAAATCAGTTTATAAAAGAATTTTAATAAAAAAAATACATCTCATAACTAAGCGTTTATGGCAGAGATCAGACCCGAAGAAGTTTCAGCAATACTAAGAGAACAACTATCACAATCGCGTACAGACGCACAATTGGAAGAGATTGGTACCGTACTAACCATTGGTGATGGTGTGGCTCGCATCTACGGCCTTACTAAGGCTCAGGCAGGTGAGCTTATCGAATTTGAAAATGGATTAAAGGCATTGGTGCTCAATCTCGAAGAAGATAACGTAGGAGCCGTATTGTTAGGAGATGGTGAAGGAATAAAAGAAGGCGCTACCGTAAAACGTACCGGTGAAATTGCAGCGGTTAAAGTAGGTGATGGTTTGTTGGGTCGTGTGGTAGATACACTTGCACAACCCATTGATGGCAAAGGCTCTGTTGAAGGTCAGTTATACGAAATGCCATTGGAACGCAAGGCTCCAGGGGTAATTTTCCGTCAGCCAGTAAACGAGCCTTTACAAACGGGTATCAAAGCAATTGATGCGATGATCCCGATTGGTCGGGGACAGCGCGAGTTGATCATTGGTGATCGTCAAACAGGTAAAACAGCGGTTGCGATTGATGCCATTATCAATCAAAAAGAGTTTTACGAAAAAGGCGAGCCTGTATATTGTATCTATGTTGCAATCGGACAGAAAGCATCTACGGTAGCAAGTGTGGCTGCTACGCTTGAGAAGGCAGGTGCATTGAAATATACTGTAATTGTCTGCGCCTCGGCTGCAGATCCTGCCCCGATGCAGTTCTTTGCTCCCTTCACAGGCGCAGCGATTGGTGAATTCTTTAGAGATACCGGTCGTCCGGCTTTGGTAATTTATGATGACCTTTCGAAGCAAGCAGTTGCTTATCGCGAAGTGTCTTTGTTGTTGAGAAGACCTCCTGGTCGTGAGGCATATCCTGGTGATGTATTTTATCTCCACTCACGTTTGCTTGAGCGTGCCGCAAAGATCATTAACAACGATGGTATTGCCGCAAACATGAATGACCTTCCTCCTTCGTTGAAAGGAATTGTAAAGGGAGGTGGTTCATTAACAGCGCTTCCTATTATTGAAACACAAGCCAATGACGTTTCGGCATACATCCCTACTAACGTTATTTCAATTACAGATGGACAGATCTTCCTTGAGACGAACTTATTCAACTCAGGTATTCGTCCTGCCATTAACGTAGGTATTTCAGTATCGCGCGTGGGTGGTAATGCGCAGATCAAATCCATGAAGAAAGTGGCTGGTACATTAAAGTTGGATCAGGCACAGTTCCGCGAATTGGAAGCGTTTTCAAAATTCGGTTCTGATTTGGATGCTGCCACTAAACTTACCATTGAGCGCGGTCGCAGAAACACAGAAGTATTAAAACAAGCTCAATATGCTCCGGTACCTGTAGAAGAACAAGTAGCCATGATTCTTGCTTCTACGAAGGGATATATTGATCGTGTGCCGGTAGTTAAGGTAAAAGATTTTGAGAAAGAGTTTATTGAGTTGATGCGTGCCCAGTATAAGCAGGTGTTGGATAACTTCCGTGCCGGTAAGTTTGAAGATGAGGATGTTGCATTGGTTAAGAAAGTAGCAACGGAATTAGCCTCGAAGTATTAATTTGATAATGATGGAATTTGAAGATTTGATAATTGAACATTTTCAAATCGTATAATCTTCAAATCCTCAAATTGACAATATGGCAAGTTTAAAAGAAGTTAAGAGTCGCATTACCTCCGTAATCTCAACCCAACAGATTACAAAGGCCATGAAAATGGTGGCAGCAGCGAAGTTAAGACGCTCCCAGGAACGCATTACCCAAATGCGCCCATATGCTCAAAAGCTGACTCAACTATTTCAAAATCTTTCGGCTGCCAGCCAGAATGAACAGGCCTGGTATAGCCAACCCCGTGTTGAAGAGAAAATCTTATTGGTTGTTGTCAGTTCTGATCGTGGGCTGTGTGGAGCTTTTAACAGCACCATCATGAAAGCAGCCAACCGTGTGATTGCTGAAAAATATTCGCAACAACAAACCAAGGGAAATGTTACAATCTTGCCTTTGGGTAAGAAAGCATTGGAATACTTTGCAAAACGCAACTTGAAATTGGTTGATAAATATTCAACAGTTTTTCAACAGCTCTCATTTGATGCAGTTGCTGCTGCCGGTGAATTTTTAATTGATTCATATAAGACTGGTGAGTACGATAAAATTGAAATTGTGTACAACGAATTCAAAAATGTAGCTACTCAAATTCTTCGGGTTGAGCAATTCCTTCCTGTATTGCCTCAGGTTCAGGAACAGAAAACAACGGAGGTAGATTACATTTATTTGCCAAATCAGGATGAGATTGTAGTGGGATTGGTGCCCAAGGCTTTGAAAATTCAATTATACAAAGCCGTGTTGGATTCTAATGCTGCGGAGAATGGTGCCCGAATGACGGCTATGGATAAGGCAACGGAGAATGCAGGCGATCTTTTAAAAGACTTAAAATTGACTTACAACCGCACACGCCAGGCAGCCATCACAAAAGAGATTTTGGAGATTGTAGCCGGTGCCGAAGCGCTGAAGACTTCTTGATAAATATCAACTCTAAAAGAAGACTCCCTGCGAAACAGGGAGTTTTTTATTTATGGAAGTGCTGATTCGATTCTATAGAATGTGTAATCTGCTCAGTTTAGATGTGGCAGCTGGTGCTGTCATTTGTTCACTCTATTTTTCGAAATTACTTTCTGTTAAATCTGATGGACAAAGTATGGTTGCTTTGGGATTTACGGTTTGGATTATTTATACCATCGACCGACTTTTAGATGTGAAAGGAATGAGGCGTGAGGCAACGAGTGAACGACACCAGTTTCATCAGCGCTACCAAAAATTGTTGTGGATATTGGTAGTATTGGGAGCAATGGCTACAATCGGGATTGTTTATTTTTTACCACCTCAAGTTTTGATTGGCGGTATTTTTCTATCGCTTTTAGCGGGGTTGTATTTACTGCTTCAAAAGCACTTAAAAGCAAAAGAATTCTTTGTGGCTATCATCTACACAGCAGGCGTTCTTCTTTCCACTCTATCGGTAACTTCTGAAATCTCTTTTGTGGCGCAACTGCTAATCGCCCAACTTTTTATTATTGCTTTAATTAACCTTTTACTTTTTTCCTGGTTTGAATACGCTTCCGACAAGCAAGACGGCCACTCATCTTTTGTGATTCGGTATGGTAAAACAACAACTGGAAAATGGTTAATTTCTTTAGGAGTCATTAACTTTTTAATTGCAATCTGGATACTCGTACAAACCTCATGGCAAGTAGCGCCATTTCTTTTTCTCTCTATGACAGTAGTATTAATGGGCATCTTTTATTTTCATGACTTCTTTCAAACTAATGCACGCTATCGACTGTTGGGGGATGCTGTTTTTTTTATTCCGGCCATCGGATTATTCTTATGAATTCCTTGGCAAAGGGATTTGATCGCTTAACTCCTATTTACGACTCGTTGGCACGGTTGGTAATCGGAAAGAGTATTCAAACCTCACAACTTCACTTTCTGCATCATCTTAAGCAAAAACAAAGGCTATTAATATTGGGTGGAGGAACCGGATGGATTCTTCCTTTTATTTTTGAGGTTAATCCCTCGCTTGCAATTGATTATATTGAACTATCCCCAAAGATGCTTGATAAGGCAAAACTTAATACCAACGAAAAGCAAAATATAAAATTCATTGAAGGAACGGAAAGCAGTATTGAGGATGAAAAGTATGATTGTGTAATAACTAACTTCTACCTCGATCTTTTTAGTGATGAACATCTTGCCGGGGTAGTAGTTCAAATAAAAGAGCACCTACAACCCAATGCCAGTTGGTTTGCGACCGATTTTGTGTCGGAGAAGAAATGGCATAGAATTATGCTTTGGGTGATGTATCGTTTTTTTTCAATTACTACTGGACTAAAAACAGGTTCACTTCCTGCATGGCAAGAGACTTTGAAGCAAGTTGACGGTAGGTTGGTTGATAGCAAAAGGGGTTGCCATGGTTTTATCAAAGCAACGGTTTTCAAATTTTAAAACCTCACGTAAGGATTCGTAACTTTGAGTAAATGAAAGTATGACAAAAATTTATCTGATCGGTTTTTTAATTGCGTGGGCAACCTCGTGTAATAATGGAAACCAAAGCTCGGAGTTAGGCCCACCTGTAATGCCCGATCGCGTTTTGAATGCAGCTTTTTTGATTGTAGATGGAGTTTACAATTCTGAGTTGATTGCGCCTATGGATGTACTTCAGCATACCATCTTTCACAACGATTCTGGTGTAAATGTCTTTACTGTGGCACCCTCCCTGCAAGCCATTAAAACCTTTGAAGGTCTACGCATTTTGCCTGATTATTCCTTTAATTCCGATTCACTTCCGGTTATTGACATACTAATTGTACCCAGTGCCGAGTATAGCATGACCTCAGATTTGGAGAATACGGAATTGATAGACTTTGTAAAATCTTCTGGGAAAAAAGCACTCTACGTAATGTCTCTTTGCGATGGAGCCTTTGTATTGGCCAAAGCTGGAATGTTAGACACGTATCATTGCACCACATTTCCAGGCGATATCCAAAAATTTAAAGAAACTTTTCCAAAACTTACGGTACATGAGGAGGTAAGCTTTGTTCACGATACCCGTATGATTACATCTGCTGGTGGAGCAAAGTCCTATGACCCCGCCCTTTATTTGGTGCAGCTGTTGTACGGAAAAAAGACAGCGGAAGGAATAGGAAAGGGATTAGTAATAGACTGGGATTTAAGTAAAGTGAATTATGTGCGAATTCAATAATTTATTTTTAGTAGGAGAATCTTACCTTACTCTTACAACATCCCCCTCAAGTGCTAAAAAGTCTTTACCTTGTCCTTTTGCTTTAAACGGTAGATGGAAATAGAAAGCCGATCACAGACTCTTAAGATGCAACAAATCATAGACAACTTACCGGTTGTTGTTTTTGAATATACTGTCAACCCTGATGGGGCAAGAGATTTTACTTACCTGAGCGCAGCGTGTGAGAAAATTTTGGGTGTTAAGCGCGAAGTTTTATTAAATGGATCGTACCCGCTAAAAGTATTTATTCACCGCGATGATTGGGATGCATTTGAGCTATTGGTTGAAAGGGCAATTGCCCAAGTGGCGCCTATTAAATGGGAGGGCAGAATTTTTATTTCAGATTCTGAAGTAAAATGGATTGAAGCATCGTGCGAACCACAAAAGCTGGCTGATGGAAGAATTGCGTGGAGCGGTGTAATTAGCGATATAAGAAAACGCAAAGAATTAGAGCTAAAGCAGCGTGAATCTGATTTGCGCTACCGAAAATCTGAGACGCTCTTTTCTGAGCTTTTTAATAGCTCGCCAATGGCCATTGTGCTATTGGATGGACAGGGAAATGTAGAGCAAGTAAACCGTGGCTTCGAGCTTCTTTTCGGGTACACCATTACCGAATTAAAAGGGAAGAGCCTAAACGAGTTTATTGTGCCGCAGGAACTGGAATCGGAAGGAAATGATTTGAATTCCCTTATATCATCTGAGCAAATAATTAGAATTGAATCAACCCGCCAGCGCAGGGATGATGAGATGGTCTCCGTGATTATCTATGGAGTGCCTGTTCACCAGGAAGATAAAACAATTGGCATTTTTGGAGTGTACGTAGATATCACCGAACAGAAAAAAATTGAAGAAGAACTTAAAATCAGAAATTCGGAATTAGATAACTTCGTTTATAAAGTTTCGCATGACCTGCGGGCGCCACTCTCTTCGGTTCTTGGATTGGTGAATCTGGCACAAATGCCTGGCAATGATGATAACCCTGCCGAATACCTTCGGCTAATTGGAACCAAGGTTGCTCAACTGGATAACTTCATAAGCGATGTGCTCAGCCACTCCAAGAATTTGAAGATGGACGTGAAGACCGGGGTTATTGATTTCGAAGACGTTATCCAGAAGACTTTCAAAGATTTAAGTTACATGCGTGGAGCCGATCAGGTTAATAGGAACGTTGAAATAAGTGGAGGTCCATTTTATAGCGATCCATGGCGGATGGGTGAAATTTTTAGAAATCTTATTTCTAATGCGATTAAATATCGAAAGTTAAATAATGTAACTTGTGAGGTCTATATTAATGTGAGCATTACTCCTGATCGTGCAAGTATTATATTTAGAGACAACGGTATAGGAATTAGCGTTGAAAATATGAGTAAGATTTTCGAAATGTTTTATAGAGCGAGTGAGCAGTCAGAAGGTTCAGGGCTTGGACTATACATTGTTAAAAATGCCGTTGAAAAACTAAATGGCCAGGTGAACGTAATCAGCTCACCAAATAAGGGAACTCAATTCGATATCTCCTTGCCTAATCAATCTCCTAATTTGAGTTAAATCCTTGGAGTCTACATGAAGATCAGAGAAGTGCTTACCACTCGAGATAAGGAGGAGTTTCTTCAACTTCCAATTCGACTGTACAAGAACTCGCAAAAATGGATTAGACCTCTGGATGCAGATGTTGAAGGCGTTTTCGACAAAGAAAAGAACAAAACATTTCATCACGGTGAATGCACTCGGTGGCTGCTACAAAATGATTCAGGTGAAACTATTGGCCGCGTAGCAGCATTTATCAATCAAAAGATTGTGAACAAAGGAAATGATCAACCTACAGGTGGCATGGGTTTCTTCGAATGTATTGAAAGTGAGCAAGCCGCTTTTTTGTTGTTTGATCAATGCAAAGCATGGCTGCAAGAACGAAGCATGGAAGCTATGGATGGCCCAATTAATTTTGGAAATCGAGACCGATGGTGGGGGCTGCTGATTGAAGGTTACGAACGCGAACCAAACTATCAATGCAATTATAATTTTCCATACTATCAAAAATTCTTTGAAGCATATGGATTTCAGGTATACTTCTATCAACTCACATTTGGCCGACCGATAGAAGGCCCTCTTGACGATCGTTTATATGAGAAGGCTTTATTGGTTGAAAAGAATCCGGATTACCGATTTAGTTATTTGAAAAAATCGGAATGGAATACATTGCCTGATAAAATATTGAAAGTATATAACAGGGCATGGGCAAAACGAGGTGAAATACCTGAACTCACATCGTTGCAGGCAAAGCATTTGGTGAAACAGATGAAGCCGATTATGGATGAGAAATTACTTTGGTTTGGATATTATAAAGACGAACCCATTGCATTTTTTTTATCATTACCGGAGGTTAACCAGATTTTTAAGTATGTTAACGGCAAGATGGATTGGTTAGGGAAATTAAAATTTGTGTGGCATACGTTTCGAAAAACAAATAAGAAAGCTTTCGGAATTTTGTTTGGATTAGTACCCGAACATCAGGGAAAAGGGGTGGATGGTGCTATTATAGAAAACTTTCGAAAGATGGCTCAGGCTCAGGGTTTTGCTTATACAGAGTATGAAATGAATTGGATTGGGGATTTCAATCCTAAAATGATTCGTGTAGTAGAACAGATTAATGCACCTGTTGTTAAACGGCATGCTACCTACAGAAAATTATTTGATGAAAGTAAGCCTTTCAAACGAATGCCAATTTTAAATTGAGGTATGGAGGAGCAGGAAGAAACGCGTTCAGGTTTTTTATTTCGCAATCTCTTAAGGGGACTTGCTTTCTTTTTTGTAATTGTAATAGCCTTCTATTATTTGGAAGGCTACATCCAGGATAACTTTCAATCACACATTGAAGACATTCGGGCTAATCCGGGTATTCTTTATGGCATTTACACTCTTTCAGAAATTGTGTTTGGTGTAATACCCCCCGAACTTTTCATGATGATTTGGATTCTGGATAAAATAGATGTGGCAGGGTTTATAGTAAATCTTTCTATCCTTACTGCTATTTCTTATGGAGCAGGAGTGTTGGGTTATTTTATTGGTAAAAACTTTTCGAAGACTCCTTTCTACCAAAACCGCATTCGGGATAAATATCTTAAGCAGTATGAAAAGAATTTAAAAAAATTTGGGGGTTATTTAGTTTTTGTAGGCGCTGTTACACCTTTACCATTTTCAGCTACGTGTATGTTAGCGGGATCTGTAAATATGAGACTAAAATATTTTTTACTAATCTGCATTTCGCGTGTGTTGCGTTTTGCTGTTTATGGTTGGATGCTATGGAACGGTTCAAATTGGTTTAGCTAAGGCTTTAAAATAATTCTCTCTTTTGCAGATTGGTTGACTTTTTCTTTGCTGAAGTAAACAGGGAAATGCTGATCGCTTGCCCAAAGTTCAAAAAGATTTTTGTAGAAACTGCTTTGAGGATTGCCACTTTGCCCCGGTGAATTAGTGAATAGTGTTTTGTCCCAATCCGAAACATCGGCTACCATTCTAAACGTAGCACCATGACTTTGATTATCACCATTACCGGTTACTCCGGGTGTTGAACCGTTGCCGCCACGCGCAACCGGGCCACATTCCAAAATAGCCCGCACAGAATCATTCACGGCATTACTGAGCGGATGTTTAACAAGTACATGATGATAAGCTGGCTGTCCGTACTGCCATTTGGTTTCATCATCGCCTAATTTTTCATGGAGTTGTTTTACCCCTGCCTCTAAACAACCCATTAAAAATTGATTGCGACCTTTAAGTTCAGGTTCATCTGATTTTATCCATTGCAATGCTCGTTTCAAGGAAACGGATTTAATAACACTTCTTGCTTTTTCAGGAACAAAAAGTGGGTAGGCACGTTCTAGAATTTTTCGTTCCCAAGCTGAGTAGATCGTGGCCGGTATTGAGTTTTTGTCCATCACAAAATCCCAGCTCAATAATAGTTGCTTCATCTTTTCAACTTCAGCATCACTTGATTTAATAGAATTCAGATATGGTACGAGTTGACGCGCAGGTAATGATGTATAATCAACCTGCAACTTTCTCATGTCTTCCAGTGTGTGCTTTCCCCTAACAACCAGAACTTCATTTATTCTATTCGCACGGCTGCTATCGGCCCATTCCCAGCCTACAGCATCGCGATGTAGATAATTTTTAGGAACTAAATTTTCATTAGCCGTTGCCCAAAATCCTTTTTCCGGATTAAAAGTGTTTGGTAATTCCTTGATCGGAAGAAATCCATCCCATTCATAACGACCATCCCCGGGAACGGGTACTAGCCCATTCCAATTTTTTCTGATGGGAGAAATGCCCACTGCTTGCCAGCCAATATTTCCTTCCTTATCTGCCCAAATCATATTTTCTCCTGGTAAATGACTAAAGGAACACGCCTCACGAAATTCTTCCCATGTTTTGGCACCATTCATTCGCAAGCTTGCCATGTAAGGTGCGCCTCCAGGCTCCATCCATCCACAGCGCATGGCATACGCTTTATTTCTTTTTTTATCTATAAAAGTTACTGGTCCATGGCGCGTGTATTTGTGCTCAACAAAAACATCAGATGAACCTTTTACATGAATTGTGTCTTTGATTGATGTCATCTCTTCCCAACCATCCTTGTATTTGTATTGATTTAAATTTTTTGGATTTAAGTCATACACCATAATATCTTCTCCGTCTACTTCAAATACCGTGAGACCCCAGGCTCCAAATTCGTTATGGCCAATGGAAACGCCAGGTATGGTTGGTTCTCCACCTCCTACTACATTCCAACCGGGGGCATTAAGGTGAACCATATAACGCAACGATGGAATGGCCAATGCCCGGTGCGGATCATTTGCTAACATCGGGAAACCACTTTCTGATTTTGATCCGCTTACAATCCAATTGTTGCTTCCAATTGATCGCTGCTCTTGTGAAGTTATTTCTTCATACGCCAATTGATCCTGTAATTTCAATCGTTTATAATCTTGTTGATTGGTGTTTGAATAGGCAATCAAATCTTCGGGTTGAAATGAAATGGATTTTCGAAAGGCCTCATATGGGCCAACGATATCTTCTAGCAAGCCTTGGGGATCAATCGCAGGATCGAGTGTAATGTTGGGCTCACCCGGTTCAAAGACTTTAATTTTTTTTACTTGCTCCGCGCCCAATAGCGCCACTGCTCGGCCTATGGCAAGTTCGTCCGGTAAATTTCCCAACAAGCCCTGGTGCCTTGATACTACCAACTCAGGAGTCCACCGTCCTGCTTTTATTCCAAGCAATTGAAACTCCATGGTTAATAACGAAGGATCTTTTTCTGTTTCAGCCACATAGGCATTGATGCCCTCGGTAAATGCATTGATGATGGCAACGCCTCGTGGATGATAATGATTAAATTCTTTTTCTAGATCGCCACGGTATTTAAAAAGCCTAACTCCGATATCTCTTTTTAATTCGCGCTCACCCAAAATTTCAGACACGGTTCCACTGGCTTGTCTGCGCCATACTTCAAATTGAAAGAGCCTGTCTTTAGCCGCGCTATACCCTTGGGCGAAAAAAAGATCATGCTCGTTTTGCGCATAGATGTGATTAACGCCATACTCATCGGGAATAATTTCAACGGGTTTTTCTAAACCACGAACACTAAGTTCATTTTTATTAGATGAAGATGTGCAGCCAATTAGTAGTGCGAATGCAAAAGGAATTAGATTTTTCATAGCTCAGGGTTGATCCCTAAACTACATCATCATGCCGTTAAATAAAATAAGAAGTTGATGAGTGGAATGTTAGTCGTCTGACCACTCAAAGTGATTTGACGACTTACGAAGCTGCAATTTTTTGAACGGCATCAATAAACCGATCTAAATCTTTAGTGGTCGTGTAAACATTTGGGCCAATGCGCACGGCATTTACATTTTCCCATTTAATAGAAACGGTGTGAATACCATACTCGGAAAATAATTTTGTTGCAATGTCGGCCACATCCATGCCGTCAATACTAAAGGTGCCGAGCGCACATGAGTATTCAGGTTTGAGTGAAATATGAAGTTTAATGCGCGGATTTTTTATGAGGGCATCACACCAATATTTTTTTAAATAATGTAATCGTTCTTGTTTTCGTTTACCACCAATGGCATTATGAAAATCAATAGCTTGGCCAATGGCTTGTTCGGGAGCAAACGATCGTGTACCCAGCGCTTCGAATTTTCGGATGTCTGGACTTAATGGTTTATCAATAGGAAAGATAGGCCACGTTTTTTCAATAAGAGGTTTGTTGATGTACATCAATCCGGTGCCAAAGGGGGCACACAACCACTTATGCAAACTTGTTCCAAAGTAATCGCAATTGAGATCAGAGATTTTATAATCAACATGCGCGAAGGAATGAGCGGCATCTACAATACTAATGATGCCACGCTTGCGCGCTTCGGCACATAATTTTGCCGCTGGAAGAATCTGACCGGTCCACGTAAGTAAATGGGTAATGTGCCAGATTTTTGTTTTAGAAGTGGTAGCATCTATATATGCTTTAATAACACTTTCATCATTCTCAACCGGCAGGGTGAGGTTGATCCAATTTATTTTCACGCCTTCACGAAGTTCCCGTTGTTTCCACGCGTGGATCATGTTCGGATAATCCTGTTTGGTCATCACAATCTCATCGCCCCGTTTCATATCAATGCCCCAGGTAAACGTGCCCAGCGCTTCCGTGGTGTTACGGTTAATAGCAAGTTCGTCATGACTAACTCCGGTTAAGTCAGCTAACTTTTTACGCAGCGGCTCACGACCCTTATCCAGTATTTGCCACATGTAATAGGATGGTGCCTCGTTACTTAAATGATAATAGCGATCTACAGCATCCTGCACTACTTTAGGTTGTGGACTTACTCCACCGTTGTTTAGGTTAAGAATATTCGGATTCACCGTATAGGCTTGCGCCATGCGCGCCCACAAGTCTTCATCCGTGGCTGCATCGAGCGGAGAAAGTTTATTCAACGAGAGCAGGGCATTTGAAATATCTTCGGAGATAGCCTGACTAACGAGAGGAGCTAATGAAAGTGCACCAGCTGCACTTGCGGTTTTTTTGAAGAAAGATCTGCGGGTTGTCATTGATGCATGGGTTTATAGGCAGTGAGTTTGAATGTAGAATTTTTAGTTCTGAATTCATAGTCTTTATCAAAGTGTGGCTAAGGAATTGGTTGAGTGGCAACATTGATGAATAACTGTGTGCCTTTAATTTGAAATAAGCCAATAAATAATATAATTATAAAAATAGTTGTATGACTATATAAATAGTTATACATTTGATTCATGGCTCACAAAGAACTTACTAAGGCGGAAGAACAAGTAATGCAAATCCTTTGGAGGCTTGAAAAGGGTTTCTTAAAAGATATTCTTGAAGGTTTTCCACAGCCAAAGCCGGCTTATACTACGGTATCTACGGTAATACGAGTGCTGGTCAACAAGAAGTTTATAGGATTTAAAACTTATGGAAAAGTTAACGAGTACTATCCGCTTATCTCCAAGACTGATCATTTTAAAAGTAAGTTGAAACCAATCATTACTAATTATTTTGATGGATCGAAAAGAGATATGGCTTCTTTTTTCGCCAACACTCATTTAAATCTTTCGGAACTAGAAGAAGTAAAATTGCTCATCGAGGAAAAGATCAAAAAACTAAAACAGGTGAAATAGTATGCTTCCAATAGGCTTGTATCTGATGAAAGTGTGTGCGTACATATGCGCTTTTTATATTCCATTTATTCTTCTCTTTAAAAGCACAACCTTCTTCTCAATAAACCGCGTATACCTGGTGGCTGGGCTATTAATTTCTTGCGTTCTTCCACATTACACAGCGGTCTCAGCAATTCCGCTATACTCAGCTCAGGATTTGCCATTTATGGAACCTATGGTAATCAAAACTGAAATGGTCATTTCGAAGGCAAACGAACCTACTGATTTTTTAAACACATTTACTCTTCTCATGATCATATATCTGGTGGGAATTGCTATCCGATTGATCAGGCTAGCATTTTCAATCATCTACATTTTAAAACTCAAACGCGAAGGAAATATTTTAGCGTATGGAAATGCAAAGGTCGTAAGAACAAATACGACTACTCCGTTTTCGTTTTTTAATTATGTTTTTTTACCAAAGGAACTGGATGATCTTGGAATTTTAGAGCATGAGATGGCTCATGTTCGTCAATATCATTGGATAGATTTATTAATTGTGGAAGTAGTGTCGATCGTTCTTTGGTTTAACCCGGTGATGATTGTATACAAACGTTCCTTAAAACAACAGCATGAATATTTGGCCGACCACTCGGCAATTAAAAGCGGAATTGATATTGGTAAGTACCTGATGAGTATCAGGCAACAAATTGAACTCGCAATTCCTTCTCCGCTGATCAGTGAATTTTATTTTCAATCCATTAAAAAACGAATCAATATGTTGACAAAAAAGGAAACCACCGTTTATCGATTGGCAGCGTACATAATTGTTTTGCCCATTATCATGTGCCTTCTTATGGCCTTTTCATCTCCGAAAGATTTCAGGTTAATTGAGTCAGGGAACAACCACTCAATTCAAGAACCAATATCAGTCGGCTTGCCCATCGATAAAAAAAATAATTTCTTGTTGGAGAGTGGGTATGGCGAACGACTACATCCTGTTTTGAATGTTATGAGACTGCACACAGGAATTGATTTAGTAGCGGAAGAAGGTACCCCTGTAGTCGCTTCTGAAGAGGGGGTGGTAATAAAAGCAAAGATGGCTGATGCCTGGGGAAACATTATTGTAATTCAACATGATGGCCTGTATTCAACCTCCTATTCGCACCTGAAAATGATGGAGGTTAAGGATGGTGACAAGGTGAAGAAGGGACAGGTAATTGGACAGGTAGGTCATACTGGATTGTCCTCCAAAAATCATTTACATTTTGAACTTCTTAAAAATGGGATTGCACTAGATCCGATTGATTATCTGCCATCACTCAAGTAGTTTAATTTGATAGGTTGATTGGGTTTGTAAATGATCAAACCCGATCCAACAACCTCAACTTCGTTGCCTTCCAGGCAGTGGTAGCAACAACGGCAATCGTCATACAGCCACCAAAAATTACCGAAGGCACAACGCCCATCAGCTTGGCGGCTACTCCTGATTCCAGCATTCCTATTTCATTGGAGGAGCCAACAAAAATACTATTGACAGCCGAAACCCGGCCCTTCATGTTTTCGGGGGTGAGCGTATGAATTAAGGTACCCCGCACAATTACGCTTATGCAATCAAACATTCCGCTTACAATCAGCAAGCCCAATGAAAGCCAGAAGCTGGTGGACAAGCTAAACCCAATCATGCAGAAACCAAACCCGGCAATGCACCACAACAAAACCTTTCCAATATTTTTTTTGATGGGATGATGGGTAATATAAACAGCCATTATAAGGGCACCGATGGCCGGAGCAGATCGTAAAAATCCAAGACCAACCTGGTTGGTATGAAGGATTTCATCGGCAAAGATGGGTAGCAATGCAACAGCACCACCAAAGAGTACAGCAAACATATCCAGCGTAATGGCACTTAAAATAATTTGGTTCTTAAACACAAATTTGATTCCCGCCCTGATTTTTTCAATCATACCTTGCTCTTCAGAGAGAGGTGGCAACGGTCGCGAGGGGATATAGAAATAACAAGCTAACGCAGCAATCACCAACACAGCATCTACTGTATAAGCGGCTGTGATACCAAAGAAACCATAGACTAATCCTCCAATCATAGGGCCACCCACCGCTGCAGTTTCCCAGGTGGTGCTGTTCCAGGTAATTGCATTTTGATATAACGATCGGTCAATAAGTTGCGGCATGAACGAAAAATTGGCTGGCGAGAGAAAGCCACGGGCAATGCCACTTACAAAGATTACCACGTAAATAGGGAACGCTGTGTTTAGTAAAATGAACTCACCTAATGAAGTGGTGAAGTAAAGGAGGGAGATTGAGCAGAAAGAAAGAATAAGAACACACACTAGAATAATTTTCTTGCGCTCAACCGTATCAGCAAGATGACCTGCATATAGTGAAACCGTAATGGCGGGTATTGCTTCCGCTAAACCAATTAAGCCAAGGGATAGTGGATCTTTGGTGAGTTCATAAATCTGCCAACCCACAATAACACCTTGTATTTGAATGGCAAGCGTGATAAAAAGTCGCGAAATAATGAACAGCCTGAAGTCGCTGACGCGCATGGCTCCATAAGGATCGGGTTTAATCATACTATAACCGAAAAGTGCGCTAAGTTCTCGTAGAAAAGCTTGGGAATAGGGAACATCAAAAATAAACTTCTATTAAAAAACTTGCGAACCTACGTCTTTGCGGTTAATCATTAAAAATATTCTTATCAATCGCTTCAATCGCTTTTTGTTGTCGGGTCGTCCAGTCACCGCCTATTTCAACATAAGGAACTCCTGATTTGATCACTTCATTTTTATAAAGTTGCCAAAAATGTTCGCGCTTATCTGGATGTTCGCGCTGTGGGTCAGCCACCCAGGGAATATCAATGTAACAAAGCAGATATAAATCATACGTTCGCTTCTTAATAAGATTCAATATTTCTTCACTACACGATCCATACTTGAACTCGCTCCAGATTTTTATGGTTATCAGATTTGTGTCGCAAATCATAAACTTGGTAGCATCGCTTACCCACTCATCTTCAAGGCGTAATTGTCCGTGCGAAATCTTAATAAGGTCATGATCCTGATAAGGACGTCCTAACTTATCGAGGTAAGCACGGGCATATTCAGGTACCCAGCAAGTTTTGTAGTGCGAAGCCAAGAACTGAGATAACTCAGACTTTCCCGTACACTCAGGACCAATCACACAAACTCTCTTTATTACGGGCATTGCCTCTTTCGATACAAACATGGGCTTACTTTTTTGCCAAATTAACTATTTATACGCTAATAGGAGGGTAAAACATGGGCTCGGTTTCGTCAATCGGCTTGGTATAATTATCTTTCGCTTAAATCTTTCTTAGGTGAAACGTAGAAAAGCATTAAAAAATTTAGGAGTCGGTATTTCGGCAGGTTTGTGGATGCCGGGTTTATTAGCTTCATGCAAAAAGGATGATCCGGTTCCAGAAGTTCAATATGACGGCACGGTTGTAATTATAGGCGCTGGTGCTGCTGGATTATTCGCTGCTGATATTCTTAATTCAAAAGGAGTAAAAGTAATCGTGCTTGAGGCCAGCAATCAAATAGGTGGTCGAGTACGATCGCTACGCAATCAAAAAGAAATCCTGGTTCAAACTGCAGCTGACTTTCCTGTGGAGTTAGGAGCAGAGGTAGTTTATGGAACCGACTCGGCATTTGGGGACATGATTAAAAATTACAGTCTAACTAAAATTGAGTTGGTAGCTAAATCCACTGAACAATTTATTTTGGATAGCATGGCTAAACCAGCTACGGATTGGAGTGGGGATGCTGATTTTAATGCCGTGAAAAATTTTGTATCGGGTTTATCAACTTATGCAGGAGGGGATGTTTCGATGAAACAGGCCGCAGGTGTAAGTACACGAGGCGATGCATTGCTTAATTCTCAGGTTGGAAATTATTATGGATCGTCTAGCGATAACGTAGGGGCAAAGGGAGTGGCTGAAGCGCTGGGATTAATTGAACACGATAATCTGGCTTTTATTATTAAGACCAATCCGCTTCAGGATATACTGGTTTCACGGTTTAGTCAGATTGTTCCTAAGGTTCAACTTAACACGGTTGTGAAATCAATCAATTACGGAGGGACTAAAATTATTATTACCGATAAAGAAGGAACCCAGATTGAGGCAGATAAGGTAATTGTAACTACTTCATTGGGTGTGCTGAAAACAGGAGGTGTTACCTTTAGTCCGGGGTTGCCGGCAGCTAAGACTTCGGCAATGAATAAAATAGGCTTCGATCATTCGATTCGGGTGGTCATTGATTTCAAAAGAAATTTTTGGGGCGAGGGCACAGGATTTATTTGGGGGGGTACAGAAGGCCCATCCTATTTAAACATTGGTGTGGATAGAAGCGAGTTTTACAGAACACTTTCCGTAACCATAAACGGACCCAAAGCTCAGCAACTTTCCGCGCAAGGCGAAAACATGATTGATACCATTCTTGCGGAATTAGATGCCATCTATAATGGACAAGCTTCTTTATACATCCGCAAGGTTATTAACAGTGATGGTACAGAAGGGCCACGAGTATGGTTTTTAGCAGACTGGGGTAAAGAAGAATTCTTTAAAGGTGGATTTTCGTATTTGAAGCCTGGTGCCAGTGTTGAAGACCGCGCCAGCCTTGCTGCACCTATTAATGATAAAGTATTTTTTGCAGGCGAAGCTACCGATATAAAGGGCGATGCTGGCACCATTAATGGTGCGTTAAATTCTGCGGAGCGGGCCGTAGAAGAATTAGTTACTTCAATTATCTCTGCTTAGTTGAGATTGAAATTCAGATTACGAATCCCTGCAGACCAAAATAATGTTGCTTTCATTTTTTCGTATTCGGCTTTTAGTTTAAGTAATTTAGATTGTGACTGAATTAGTTTTTCTTGCTGAATGTTTATTTTAAATAAATCACTTTCTCCGTTGCGAAGGTTGGTTAATTCGGCATTTAATAATTTTTGGTAGTTGGTGGCTACACTGTTTTGCTGAGCTAAAATCCCTTGGGTATTCACTAGTTGATTATGAATGATATTAATCTGGTTAACAATTTCACGCTCTGCCTGAGTGCGTTCGTACTCCGTTCCTTTAATTTTAATTTTTGCCTGTGCTAATTTTGATCGTTCCTTTCGGATAAGAATGGGCATCGCAAAGTCGAGTCCAAATTTGTAATCGTTTAGAAAAGTAAAGGATTGAAATTCACCGGAAGGATTGAGCGGTTGATTTAAAAAGTTGTAGCTCAAATCAAGTTTCGGTTTAAGATATTCAGCAGCTAATTTCCTATCCACTTCTAACTGTCCAAGCTTTACGGTAAGTTTTGTCAACTCAGGATGGTTCTGCTTTGCTTTTAATGTAAGTTCTTCAAGCGTAGTGAGTGCCAGTAATTCGCCATCATTTTGAACCAGCACCGGGGCTACCCGGTTAGAAAGCTGAAGTGGATTCAGCAAATCATCCCACAAATAGTTTGAAATTTTAAGACCAGTATTTATAAACTCTAAGTAAGCTTCTTGCTGCTCTACCAATCTTTGTTGCAATATTATTTTTGCCTGAACGGTATCAATGACAGATGCTTCCCCAAATGATTCATTTAATTTTACTCGCCTGAAAATTTCTTCTGCTATTGCTGTACTTTGATTCATGAGTCTGTAATTGTAATAGCTGAAATACCATTGCCAATAATCCTTCGCAGCATCCAACAAAATTTTATTGATTAGTTTGATTTGCTCAGCCTCAGCCAGCTGGGTAAATAATTTAGCTTGCTGCATGGCTGCTCTGCGATCGTCAGTGAATAACCCGCGACCAAGAGGTAGCGAAATTCCTGTAAAAAGTTGTCGATAATTATCATTGGTCGGCAAAGAATTTTCAGGATTGAGATAGTTGCCAGTATTTTGCTCTATCCCAATTTTTGGATCGATTGGAAACCAAACTGGGATAGAGAAGGACGTAACCCATTTGTTATAATACTCTTTATTGTCAAACTCCTTTAAATTAATCCTTGTTTCAAGTTTAGGGTCAAATGCCCCTCGTGCCATTCTAACCTCTTGCTTGGCCATATCACTAAGAAGCTGTGTTTGCTTTACTATTGGATGATATTCTAATAGCGATGCATATAAGTTTTCAATACTAAAAGCAGTTACACTATCCGGTAATACAAAAAGTGAATCAAGGGCGCCTTGTGCAATGGAAATTTGCACTTGCGTGATTATTACAAAGACAAGTAATATTTCTTTTAAGCGTGTTTTCATTTTCCCTTGCTTGACTTGTCTTGACTCTTTGTCGCATTATTTTTTGATGAGTCTTCAGGCTCTTCATACAAGCTTGGTGGAAATCCATTAAGCTGCCGCCAGATTTCATACCAGACAGGAACATCATCCAACATTACCCATCCTTGGGTGCCAGAACCATTTCGGATTTGCTTTGGCCAGGGTTGATCGGCATTGTCGGGTACAACCAGTATCCTAAACTCCCCTGGCTTTGAATTCACGTAGTCAATCACTTCAACAATTCCTCCAAAGGAACCAACCGAAACACTCGGCCAACCACTGAATTGGAGTGCCGGAAATCCATCAAACTCAATTCTCACTTTTCTGCCAATACTTATCAAAGGCACGTCCATTGCTTTTATATACATCTCTACCGCTACGTCTTCCGACTTTGGCATGATAGAACAAACCGGATCGCCTTCTTTTATTGTCTCACCAATACCAGCTTGGGTTGCCTTTACCACATATCCGCTCTGTGGGGCCAGTATATAATACTGCTGGCTGCGAATTTCCATATTCGCCAATTCATTTTTTAGTTTTGACAATTCGGCTTGTGTTTCAAACTGCTCGGAAAGTGTATTATTAAGATCTGATTCAGCTTTATTGATTTTGTCTAGATATTCGGCTTGAACCCGATCTATTTCTATTCCGGCATTAATAAAGTCGGCTTCCGAACCTTGATACTTATATTCAAAGTCTTGAAATTTTGTAAGAGGAATGTTGCCGGCCTCAAAAAGTTTTTTGTTGCGTTCATATTGATTTTTTGCGTTGGCAAACCGAACCCGTTCTGCTTCTAATTTTTGTTTCGATTGATTTACTTTCGTTCGCATTCCGTTTTCTAAGGCAACTATTTGCCGTCTTAATGCCTGGGCTTTTAAATCTTTCGAGTTCAAACTATTTTCCTTCGAATCAATCACTTCGCGCAAGCGTTGTAAAAATTTTGGATCAAAGTATTTTTCTTTCACTTCACTTACAATGGCAATTGTGTCGCCTTTGTTTACAAACTGGCCTTCCTTTATTTTCCAATGTTGAATTCTTCCGGCAATAATGGTTTCAACTGATTGTGGACGGTTACTGGGTGATAGTGCTGTTACCTTTCCGTTTCCTCGAATGTTTTGTTGCCAGGGCAATAACAAAACAATTAGAAAGATAAAGCCAATGCCCATTAGCCAGAAGGCAAGTATTTTACCAGCCATAGGTGTATCCAAGGATCGAAGCGAGTAAAGCCTGTCCTGAGGCATCATTTTCTCAACGGACTTTGAAGAAATTTTTAGCATGGTGTTAACTAATCAACTCTTTTAAAATTTCTGTTTTAGTAAGTTCCTCCATAGAACCACTTGCACGAATCAATCCATCCTCCATAACAATCACACGATCACACGCACTCATGATAATCGGATCTTTTGAAGCCACGATCACAGTCCACGGATGATCAACTCGGGTAAGTGCATGAAGAAGTTCTATTTTATCGGATTTGGCGAGCGTTATAAAAAAATCATTCAGCACAAGCAAGCGGGGTTTTTTAGCAAGGCATCGTGCCAGAATGAGTTTATAAATCATTGTTTTGGTTAGTCCCTTGCCACCACTTAAAATATGTGTATCTAACCCTTTAGGAAATGCATTTACTTTATCGCTGAGACCTACCTGTTCAAGTGCCTCAATCGCATCATGAGCTGTAGAGGTAGTTCTTCCTAAGGTGATGTTCTCGAGCAAGGTGCCATCAAATAAATCTTCTTGCGAAATATTTTTTGCTACCTGATCGCGCAAGTGGGTGAGGTCAAGATCGCGCAACGAGTAGTTATCTATCGTAACAACCCCTTCATAATCTGTATACAGCCCTGTGATAATATTCATAAGGGTAGTTTTTCCGGAGTTGCCTGCACCTGTTATACAAACAATTTCTCCGGACTTAATTTCAAGATCAATTCCCTTTAGCGCAAAGTATTCGGATGTCGCATAGCGATACTTAAGGTCTTTAACTCGTAATTGAAATCCTTTTTGTGGCGAGGTTGGAAAATCAAGTCCACCCACCTTTTCTATAGGAAGATCCGTTACGTGTGCTACTTTGTCAACGGCAGTCAGCAAATCATACACTACATCCATATACATAATGATTTTTTCGACCGCATTAAGGATCAAAATGATTACGATTTCGGAAGCTACAAATTGACCCAATGTTATTTGCCGGTCTACTACCAACAAAGTTCCCATGATTAGCAGACCTCCCGTTATCAATGCTTTAAAAAGAACAATGAAGGAGAATTGTGTTACTAAAACCCTAAAGTGAACCTTCCTGTTTTTTAGATAATTGTTTAAATTATAATCTGTCTTTCGAATGGGTAAATCTGTGCTGCCCGCCAGTTTAAAAGAGTGGAGCGCACGAGCGAGTTCTTCCAGCCAGTGTGCCACTTTATACTTGTATTTGGATTCTTCAATCGATGAATTTAACCCGCGGGGCCCGGTCACATAAAAAATTAGGAAAAGAGAACTTAAAAGGATTAGCCCAAAGAACACAAAAAATGGGTGGTAGAGAGAAATGAGCAACAGCCCAAAAAGAATTTGTAAAACCGCTGAAGACAAATCGATCAATAGTTTAGGTAATCCTTTTTGAATAGTTACAACATCGAAAAAGCGATTGATTAATTCTGGTGCGTAATTCGTTTGAATGGCTTCCATTCGAATGCGCGGGATTCGAAATGCAAACTCCAACGAGGCTTTAGTAAAAATTCTTCGTTGTAAAAACTCCACAAGACTTATCTGAACAACCTGCAACCCACCGCTTAAAAGTACTCCAACAATTACTAACGTTATTAATAAGTAAACAGAACTAAAGAATACCCCTCCTGAAATTAACTCAACCGTGGTTTGAATGCCGAGAGGAATAACCAAGCTGATTAAACCTATAATGATTGCGTAAAAGAAAATATAAAAGATATCTTTCTTTTCGGTTCGTAATAATTTCAACAACCGTTTTACCGGACTGAGTGTTTCTCCATCATTAGCGGTATGACTGATTGGACTGTCATAGGCGAATATTGCAAAAAATTGTATCTCACCATTCTTATCTGTGTATAATGGTAAATCTTGCAATGACGTGACATCCGAAGCTGTATCCTTTGTTTGACTAATTTCTATAACTTCTATTTTCTTTTTTGAAACAGGCTTTAGCATCACCGGTTTAATCTCACCATCCAGTATAAAAGTGAGGACAGGATTTTTTTGGCTATTAAAAAACTCCTCAAGGGCTTCTGAATCGAGATGATACTCTAAGAAAAGAATTCTCATCTTATTGCCAGCTTCTATCAGGTCGCGTTTAAATTCACCAAATTCATTTTCATTATATACGCGCTGATTAGCCTCCACGTGGTGAAGGTCTTCGGCCAGGTATTCATGTTGAATAGCAAAGGCTATTTCACGCAGGCTTCGAACTATTTGATCGTTGTTAAACATGTTACTTGCGATCTATTGTATTGAATAATAAACTTTCTAAAAATTGCTCAAGGTTAGCATAACGATTTGGCTCTTTATCAATGTTAGTTAGCGATGGCAAATGGTCGGCAAAAAAAAGTTGTTGTTTTGCGGAAAGAAGGATGGTACTTATCATTGTATTTGGAAAGGGGAAGTTAGGATTAATGGCAATCACCCACTCGGAAATTTTTTTACACAAAGATTTAAAACCGCTAAACAAACCCTCCTTATTATCGATGTCCACCTGTTTAGTTAAGTAGGTTTTATCTAATTCGGCAACGACAATACGGTGCAATGCTACTTCATCAATAAAATCAAATGTGGCGTCAAATTTTTTCTCCTCGGCAATTACCTTAATACATGCTTTGAGTTTTTCGCGTGGTTGGGTAAGGCTATTCGTAAAAAGATCAATGCGGTATTCTAGCCAGCTCCAATACCAACCAATTAGATATTGCAGCAAACGGTGCTTGTTTTCAAAGTATCGATAGATGGAGGCTTCCGTGGAGTTAATCGACTCAGCTAATTTTTTGAAGGTGAATTGCTCGAAACCTAGTCGGTCAATTAATTCCACACTGTTTCGAATAATATTTTGACCGAGTTCCGTTTGCTGCGGATCGCGTGTGAATAAGTGCGTATTTAGCCGAAATACAAGAGTAGCCATGGATAATTATATTACTTACAGTTATAATAGTATTACTATCAAACTCAAAAGTAACAATAAAGTTTCAGACTATATCAAAAAAACCAGTGCCAAGCCCTGAGACCCTTAATTTTGATTGATTTTAACATATTTCAGTAGATGATCTCTTTTATGAGAATGAAAATTCCCATAGCTAATGTTAGCCAACCGAAGGATTTACGAAGATTTGTTGAATGAATTTTTCGCGAAAGTACATTGCCAATCAAAATTCCAACCACGGCCAGGGCTGTAATAGAAAGAAGAAAAAGCCAATCTATAGAGTGGGTTAATACATCACCCAAGAAGCCCATAAGCGAATTAATTGCAATAATAAAGAGCGAAGTACCTACTGCGGTTTTAAAATTTAATCCCGTAAGGAAAACCAGGGCGGGTATAATTAGAAAGCCACCCCCTGCACCGACAAGGCCGGTCAAAAATCCAATTAAGGTGCCTTCAATCAAAACTAAAAAAGTACGAAACTTTGTGTGTTGTTCTTTTTCTTCTTTTCGTGTTTTTATCATCGAAAAAGAAGCAAGCACCATAAGTATGGCGAAAATACCCAACAACAAAATTCGTTTTGTAAGAACGAATGATTCAGTTTGAAAAAGTATTTCTGGGATGGCCGGAACAATCCATTTCCGTGTTGAAAAAATTGAAATGATAGAAGGAATTCCAAACAGGATACCAGTTTTTAGATTAACAAGGTGCTCACGGTATTTTGGAACTGCGCCCACAAAACTTGTGATACCTACAATAAAAAGAGAATAGGCGGATGCAAGTACAGGCTCAATGTGAAAGAGATAAACAAGAATGGGAATGGAAAGAATAGAACCTCCACCTCCTAGCATTCCCAACACTAACCCAACCAATACTGAAGCAAAATAACCGAGAAGTTCCATTTAGAATTTACAGATGATTGAATTACGAATTCTTAGCAAGGTACTCATTCGTACTTCGTCATTTATCCTTCGTTTTTTGCTCACAGCTTACTGTAGTCGATGATAAAAGAATCTGGAAATTTCTTTTTTACTTCTGCCAATAAGTCTTCGGCCTTTGGTCGCGAAGAAACCGGACCTAACATGAGGCTATAATATTTAACACCATTAATAACCTTTACCTGCACTGTTACATTTTTCTTGTACGAATTTTTAAGATTATCAGATAAGCGCATTAAGTTTACCAGCTCTTGATAGGTGCCAATTTGAATGGCAAATCCCTTGGGCAGCAATCGTTCAATTTCAAAATTGTAAAACTCTTTTTCTTCTACGCTTACGTGATCGATTGGTAACGTTTGACTTTTGCTCTTGCCATCTCCGGCATCAATTACTTCCACTTTAACTTCAGCTAAGCCCTGGTTTATAAAACCTAACTTTTCGGCTGCTGATTTTGACAGGTCGATGATGCGTGTGTCAACATAGGGGCCACGGTCATTAATAACCACTTCCACACTTTCGTTATTGGCCAGATTAGTTACCCTCACCTTTGTGCCAAAGGGTAATGATTTGTGGGCGGCTGTAAGTTTAGAGTGCTTGTATTTCTCGCCACTGGCGGTAGGGCTTCCTTCAAACTTATCGGCATAAAAAGAGGCTTTTCCGGTTTGAGTTTGACCAATGACCAGACTGCAAATGCAGATCAATAAGGCTGACAATCCTATTTTTTTCATAAAACAAAGGTAGCAGGCTTTACTTTAAATCGGAATCTCTGCGTTGGTTAATCATTCAATTAGGTTAACTTTGCCCGGCAAATAATGATTCTTATTTGCCATGGCGCACGATCCTTCTAAATTCCTGTTTGAAGCACTCACCTACGATGATGTGCTCCTTGTTCCCGCTTATAGTGATGTACTTCCGCGCAATACAAGCACGGTTGGCTATTTAACTAAAAACATAAAGCTCAATATTCCCTTTGTTTCTGCGGCTATGGACACCGTAACAGAGGCAGAATTGGCTATTGGCATTGCCCTGGAGGGCGGCCTGGGCTTTATTCATAAAAACATGACCATCCTGCAGCAGGCTGAGCAGGTGCGCAAAGTAAAGCGTTCTCAAAGCGGTATGATCCAGGACCCGGTTACCCTTCCGATCAATTCAACCGTGCGCGATGCTGAAAAAATTATGCGTGAGCATAAAATTGGGGGCATACCGGTAATTGATGGTAACAACAAACTGCTTGGTATTATCACCAACCGCGATCTGCGTTTTCAAAAAGACATGGATATGCCTATTGAGCAGATTATGACGAAAGAAAATCTGATTACCGCGCCTGAAGGAATTACATTGGCTAAAGCTGAAGTTCTTTTGCAGCAGTATAAAATTGAGAAACTCCCGATTGTAAGTAAGAAGGGAAAACTTACTGGTCTCGTAACATACAAGGACATTCTCAAAAAGAAAAATAAACCAAACGCTTGTCACGATGAGTATGGAAGACTTCGTGTGGGTGCAGCGGTTGGTGTTACACCCGATATTTTAGATCGGATTAATGCACTCAGAACTTCAGGTGTAGACGTGATTAGTATTGATACAGCACATGGGCACTCCAAAGGGGTAATTGAATCTGCAAAGGCAGTACGGAAAAAATATCCAAACCTGGAATTGATTGTAGGCAATATTGCCACGGGCGATGCCGCGAAAGCATTGGCGAAAGCCGGAGCAGATACGGTAAAAGTAGGAGTAGGGCCGGGAAGTATTTGTACCACGCGAATTGTAGCTGGCATTGGGCTGCCGCAGCTCTCCGCTGTTTATGAATCTGCGAAAGCTTTGAAGGGCTCGGGTGTTAAAGTTATTGCGGATGGAGGCATTCGTTTTTCGGGGGATGTAACAAAAGCTTTGGCTGCTGGGGCGGATAGTGTGATGATTGGTTCCTTGTTAGCAGGCACAGAAGAAGCCCCTGGAGAAATGATTATTTACGAGGGAAGAAAATTCAAATCATATCGCGGCATGGGGTCCTTAGAGGCGATGGATGATGGCTCGAAGGATCGCTACTTTCAAGATGCAGAGGATGATATTAAAAAGTTAGTACCCGAAGGAATTTCAGGTCGTGTTCCTTTCAAAGGCTCGGTGGCCGAAGTATTGTATCAATTGGTAGGTGGCTTGAAGGCTGGTATGGGGTATTGTGGAGCTAAGAATCTTGAGAAGTTGAAATCAGCCAAGTTCGTAAAAATTACAGCTGCGGGGGTACATGAAAGCCATCCACATGATGTAACGATTACGCGGGAAGCTCCTAATTACAGCAGGAAGTAGTTATTGAACGATTAATTTTTCTGTTAAGTAGCCCTGGCTAGTTGTTAACCTGATAATATACAAACCGGCACTTAATTGAGAAGTCGACAATTCCAGTGATGCATTATTAATGGATGAATTAATAATGCTGGTGCCCTGAAGATCAATTATTTCAATTTTACTTCCAGATGCCCATTTGAAATTAGGTTGAATAAAAATATTCTCGCCAGATGTTGCCGGATTTGGGTAGACGTTAACCAGAGCCTTTTCAGGTTGATAGTCAATTGAGATAACGTTAAACTCTTCTGAAGATCCATCTAAGTCTACTGATACAAGTCTGTAATAATTTTTTCCTGGGGCCGGAGAGTTGTCAGTGTACTCATAATATTTCTTTTGATCGGAATGAGCAGATCCTTTGACCCTGTCAAGCATTTCAAATTTATGACCATCTGAAGAATGCTCAATTCTATAATAGTCGAAATTCAATTCAGTTTCCGATGCCCAACTTAAGATTACTCTGTTTTCCATAGGTTGCCCTCTAAAAAATAACAGAGTTATTGGTAAAGCTCCGTTGTTAATTACAAGAGGACCAATCATAGGAAAAAGCCCGGGGGTAAGTGTTGAGAAAAATCCTGTAACCCCGGAACTTATAAATGCGCCAACTCCGGAGGCAATTATCTGTCCCCCTGTGTTAACGGTTAAAATATCATAACTATTCAATGAAATCCCTGCATTGTTTAGCACCAAGGTTCCGTCAATGGTAAGAGTATTAACACCAGGATTAAAGAAGACAACCCAATCGGTGCTTAGGGTAAGTGTAACCCCGCTAGGAACAATTATATTGTCCGACCCTACAGGAACACCAGAGGGTGACCAGGTTCCGGCAGTATTCCAATCGCCTGTAGTAGCAGTTTTTGTAGCACCAGAAGCAGACAGCGTGAGCAAGGATAAGCAGAAAAATATATATAACAACCTCATAATCAATGCGCAAAACTAGAGATGAAGACCTTAATTATTGCGCGTACTTTTCCCTTTAAAGACATCCATGTACCGAATGATCCTAAAGACATCAAAATCAGAATTTTCAACCAACTTGATCATTTCCTATTATTGCAAACGAATCTTACCGATTAGCTTAAAATCGTGCTAAAAACCAAAGCAATTATCCGTCTTGCCTTTCTGGGAGCTGTTGTAGCCTGGCTTGTGCTTGCATTTTCGGATCTCACCGTTTTGTTTGGCGACATGAAAGGTTTGCCCCCTGGTGTGCCGATTTGGCTTCCTAGGTTAATGTTTGATGCCTATATCTTATGTCTATTTTATTATTATAAGTATCGAGTTGAGCGTGACGAGAGCTTAAACTTTACCGATTTACTTTGGAAAGTATTTGCCACGGGTCTAATTGCCACCGTTATCTCATTGGTTTTCAGGTTGGGCCATTCCTTACTAGGAACCACAACACTTGCCTCCAACATTTTGCTTACGGATTTCATTTATCAGATAAACCTGGCATTGTTTATTAGTTTTCTGCTGGCTGCTTACACTTCGTGGAAACGGTTAATCCTGTACCAAAAATCAAAATGGCTTATACGCACCTGGATGGTGTTTGAAGTCTGCCTTCTTGCTGTTCTCATTTATGATAGTTTTCAAATTGTAATACCCGATTCCGTAACTATCTTAATCATGATTTTTATTGGCCTGCTGGTAATTGTCCTCTCGGCCAACATGCGGTGGGTTGCCTATCTCAACTTTAAGCAAAAATGGACCTGTCTTTTATTGCTGCTTTTATCATTCTTTTATCTCGGATATTTCATCTATACCGTAAATAGACTTTCAGAAACGATAGGCGCATCTACGTCATCTTTTCTGGATTTCAATAGTCATATTTTTAATTTGTGCTTGTTGTCGTTTGTGTTGGTCTACAGCACATTTTCCTTTCTTGTTATCTTGTTCAACTTACCTACTTCATCTGTTTTTGAACAAAAGCTTGAGGAGGTGGTAAACTTTCAACGGATTAGCCAATCGATACAGACTGAACAAAATGAAGAAAGTGTTTATAACATCTTACTTGAAAGTTCGGTAAGTACTGTATTTGCAGATGCCGCCTGGCTTGAGATCCAAAGTGCAACTGATGAGAACAAATTGTTTACGTATAAAATTACGGAGCGGGAGTCATTAGAGATTCGTAATCACTTAAAAGATCATAATATTAAGGGGGCGCTTGATCAAAGCAGCGATCGCACAAAAAATTTATCCAGGCATCTTGCTTCATTAAAAGGTTCTCGGTTTCGTTCACTCCTTGCATTTCCTATCATGGTAAAGGGAAATTCTATTGGCACACTGGCTTTGTTAAAAGAATTGCCCGAAGGTTTTAATAAAGAGATGACGCGTATAGTTTCTGCGTTTGCGAACCAGGCGGGTATTTCCATTGAAAACTTCAGGTTGATGGAAGAAGCGTTTCAAACGGAACGCTATAAGGAAGAGCTTAAGATTGCTAAAACAGTTCAAAAGAGTTTGCTTCCTACTTCGCTGGAGACCGATCCTGATTTTGAAATTGCTGCCTTTGCCGAATCGGCTGATGAAGTAGGTGGTGATTATTATGATACGCTACGGATCAACGATCACCAGGTGGCACTCATCATTGCCGATGTTTCGGGAAAGGGTACCACAGCCGCTTTTCACATGTCGCAAATGAAGGGAATTTTTCATAGTCTGGCGCAACAAGAATTAGACCCAAAGGAATTTATGGATCGCGCCAATCGCGCTTTGGCTTTTTGTTTGGAGCGCGGGTCGTTTATTTCGGCTACTTATTTTGTTGTGGATACAAATACGAAAACGATTCGCTATTCGCGCGCAGGTCATTGTCCGGTGCTGTATCATAAAGCGAGTACCGGTACCACAGAGTACTTGAAAGACAGAGGTACTGCTTTAGGCATGGTGCGTGGGCTAGACTATTGCAAATTGATTGAAACGAATCAGCTGCACTACGCACCCGGAGATATTATGGTATTATATACTGATGGAATTACCGAAGCTAAAAATAAAAAAGGTGAGGAATTTGATTACAGTGGTTTAATGGAGGCACTGAAAGAAGTTACCGATAAAAGTTCCCACGAAATTGAAAAAAATATTACCCAGCGACTGTATGAATTCTCAGGATCATCAGATATTAATGATGATTATACGTCTATGACTATAAAATTTAAATGAGAACATTAAGAAAAATAAACCGTTTAACTAATTGAAAACATGGTTCAAATCAAGAGACTACAGGAAGAAGGAGCAGATATAATTTCGGTAATTGGTGAGATTGATGCAAGTTCTTCCATCGAATTGGATTTGGCTATTGCCAAGAGTGTGGGTGAAGGGTTTAAAAAAATTCTGGTGGACTGTAGTGCGCTTGAATATATTTCTTCGGCCGGGTTGGGTGTTTTTATGTCCTATATCGAGGAGATGAAAGACAAGAATATTCCAATGGTTTTGTTTGGCATGAAGGAAAAAGTAGCCAACACATTTCAGATTTTAGGCTTAGCCGATCTTTTGAACATTAAGGAAAATAAACAGGAGGCGAAGAAGTTGGCGAATGAATTATCAGTATAACATAGGGTGTAGCCTTAACAATTTAAAAGGCATAAGGGAGTTTATAAGAACTTCTTTGCATGATGAGCACGTGCCTGAAATTGAGTTGAGTGCTATTGTATTAGCCCTGGACGAGATGTGCTCCAACCTGATGATTCACGCCCATCATTGCAACCCCGATCATATGCTTGAGCTTCACATAGAAATTCCGGATCAGGGAAAATTTGTATTTGAGATTGTTGATGATGGCTCAGTGTTTAATATCAATCAATTTAATGAGCCCGAACTTGATAATTTGGTTCATCAAAAAAGAAAAGGAGGATTGGGTATTCGTCTGGTAAAAGCAATTATGGATGATGTGGAATACCTAAAGCGTGGCAACAAAAATGTGTGCCGCCTTACCAAGTTGATTAAACCAAATTAAAGCTTCAATCGGAATATTTGTAATACCAACAAAGGCTTGTCCTCGTTATTGACAGTATCCATTCCATTGCCAAGCACTCATAATTTCCACTTAAAAACCTTATTTTTGCGATCCGGTTTTAAAAAATCGCTTGTAGATATGAGAATTTACCTTCTGTTGTCTGTTTTTTGGATTTTGTCTTTTTCAGCCTTAGGGCAGGTGAAGCCTGCCAAGTCTTTACCTCTTTTTACGGTTGGTAAAAGCACGTTGAGCACGGATGAGTTTCTATACACCTATCGCAAAAATCACCAGAACAACGCTGATGGTTTTACTGAAAAGAACGTAAACGAATATCTTGACTTGTTGGTGATTTTTAAATTAAAAGTAGCTGAAGCTCGTGAGCGCGCACTCGACACAACTGCCAAGTTTAATACAGAATTTAAAACCTATCGTGAGGAACTAAAGAAACCTTACCGCACAGAACCCGATGCGTTGGATAAACTTGCAAAAGAAACTTATCAGCGGCTTACAGAAGAGGTAAGGGTAGCTCACATCCTAGTCAATTTAAAGCCCGATGCTTTACCGGCCGATACCTTAGCTGCTTACCAAAAGATTTCAGATCTTAAAAAACGCATTGAAGGAGGTGAGAGTTTTGAGAAATTAGCGAATGAATTTTCAGAAGATCAATCGGCAAAGTATAACAATGGCGACCTCGGCTATTTCACAGCCTTGCAAATGGTGTATCCATTTGAAGAAGCTTCCTATCAAACACCTGTTGGTCAACTATCTCTTGTTCGCACTCAGTTTGGATATCACCTGATTAAAGTAAAAGATAAAAAACCAGCCCGTGGCGAAGTGGAGGTTTCACATATCCTTCTTCGCGCAGGGGCAACAGATGACGACAAAATAAAGAGCACGATCTTTTCTGTTTATGATCAGCTAAAAGCTGGCCGCAATTGGGATGAGGTGTGCAAGGAATATTCAGAAGATGCGAACACAAAAGATGCGGGTGGCAGGTTGCGACCTTTTGGAGTAGGGGCACTGCCAACTGTGCCGGAGTTTGAGGTGGTTGCTTTCTCATTACAAAATCCGGGCGATGTTTCTGATCCGTTTCAATCGTCATTGGGTTGGCATGTCATTCGGCTGGAGAAAAAAATCCCATTGCCACCGTATAAAGAAATGGAGGCTTCGTTGAAACGAAGAGTAGGCCGTGATGAGCGATTGCAGTTATCGCAACAAGTGCTGAATGAAAAACGAAAAAGAGAATATGGATTTGTGGAAGATAAGTCGGTTAAGCAAAATGTAATCGCATTAGCGGATTCAAGTTTGTTGCGTGGGGCATGGAAGTATATTGCAACCCAGGAGTTGGCCGGGCAGAAATTGTTTTCTGTTTCCGAAAGTTCTTTTACAGTTCGTGATTTTACAAATCACGTTTTAGCGAACCAAAAAAATTCAAACCTTTCGCCCTCCGGTTACATGAACCAACTATATGAAGGTTTCGTGGAAGAGAGAATACTTTCTGCAGAGGAGGAAAAATTGAAGCGTGAAAACCCAGACTTCAAAAATTTAATGACCGAATATTACGAGGGTATTTTGCTTTTTGAAATCATGGAGAAAGAAGTTTGGAATAAGGCTTCCATCGATTCAGCCGGTCAGCGAAATTATTACGAACGTAACAAGGATAGATACCAGGCAGGTGAACGTATTGAGGCAAGGATTTTTACAGCCCAGGATAAATCATTGATCGATGAAATCAAGATTAAAATTAGCAGGGGCGATACGTTGAAAGATACTGATCTGCGCAAGTTTAAATCAATTCAAAATTTTAGGGCGTTTGAAAAGAAGGATAGCAAAATTGTAGACAAGATTAGTTGGTCAATGGGGTTGCATGAGACTGAAGCCGATGGACTTTTTTATATTGTAGAGGTGAAGCGTCTTATTCCACCGGGGCTTAAAACTTTCGAGGAAGCACGCTCGCAAGTTATTTCCGATTATCAGGACTACCTTGAAAAGAATTGGGTGGCTGAATTGCGAAAGAAATATCCAGTAAAGATCAATAAGAAAGGTAAAAAATTCGTTTTAACTGAGTTAACAAAAAAATGAGGGTTCACTCTACCATAAATTCTAAAGCTCTTGTTATGATCCTTTCAATAGGATTATTGGCTTCAAGCTGTGAATTTATACGGATGAAAAAAGATCAGGCGGGTGCTACACCTGAGCAGAAAGCTGTAGCCCGAGTTAACAACTCCTATTTATATCACGATGAATTAATTGGAATTATACCGGCCGGATCAACAGCAACCGATAGTATAGCACGTGTAACCTCTTACATCAACAGTTGGATCAGAAAGCAATTGGTGATTAACGAGGCGATGAAAAACATCGACATCAACGAGGCCGAAGTGGAACGCAAAGTATTGGACTATCGCTATAGCCTGATTGGTTACGAATACCAAACGTACTACATCAAGAAAAATTTAAACGATAGCGTTTCGGATAAGGAGATTCAGGACTACTATAAAGAACGACTTGATAATTTTATTCTAAAGCAGAATATCATCAGGGGAACGTACATTAAAGCACCCAAAGAAGCACCGCGCACTAAACACATCAAGGACTTGATGTACTCAAAAAAAGAAAAAGATATTGCTGAATTAAAGTCGTATTGTTTGAGTTTTTCGGCAGCCTATCATTTATCAGATTCTTCGTGGATTGAGTTTGACAAATTGGTGGTTAATTCACCCTTGGCTGAGATTCCAAACAAAATTCAATTCTTAAGAAGTTATAATTATTACGAAACCTCCGATAGTGAGTTTTTGTACTTCCTTAAAATTGACGCGTACAAGATTTCGGATAACGTATCGCCCCTGGAATTCGTAAAACAGGATATTAAAAACATTATTTTAAACAAAAGAAAAGTTGAACTTGCAAGAAAATTGGAGGATGATGTGTATGAAAATGCTGCAAAAAGAAATGATTTCGAGATTTTTGAAAGGTAGCCTGTTTGGTGGCCTTTTGTTTTTTATAACTCCTACCTTGGCCCAGGAAGGTTTTGTGGTGGATAAGATTATCGCCAAAGTGGATAATTATATTGTATTGAAATCTGAACTTGAGGTGGCCTATCAGGGATATTTAGCAGAAGGCAATCCGGCCAATGAAGACGCCAAGTGTGAAATTTTTAATCGTCTTATTTTAAATAAGTTAATGGTTGCTAAAGCTGAGATTGACTCAGTAGTTGTGTTAGACCCCGAAGTTGATGCCACAACGGATCAGCGGATGGGGATGATCATGCAAAACTCTGGTAACTCGCCTGAGCAATTGGAGAAGGCCTACGGCAAAACGTTAGAGCAAATAAAAGTTGAATTGCGTGAGCAAATTCGTGAGCAGTTATTGGCAAGGGAAATGACTTCCCGCATCACGAAGGATATCACAATAACTCCTGCTGAGATAAAGAGGTTCTACAATAAAATTCCAAAGGACAGTTTACCTTTCTTTTCATCAGATGTTGAGGTAGCACAAATCGTTCGGATTGCAAAAGTGAGTGCAGAACAAGAACAAAAGGCAATTGCTAAGTTGATTGATCTTCGTGAGAGAATTTTAAAAGGCGAAAACTTTACTGAGTTGGCCATGAAGAATTCGGAAGATCCAAGTGCACAATATAATGGTGGTGAATTGGGATATGTAGGACGAGGCGCTATGGTTCCTCAATTTGAAGCGCAAGCATTTAAATTAAAACTGGGTGAGATTTCACAGCCCTTTAAATCACCCTTTGGTTTTCATATTATGCAATTGATTGATCGTAGGGGAAATGAATATAACTCGCGCCACATTTTAATTTCTGCCACACCTTCCGAGGATGATATTAAACGTGCTGGAGACTTTTTGGATAGTTTGCGTGAGAAGATAATTACTGAGAAGTTGAAGTTTGAACAGATCGCAAAGGAATACTCAGATGATGATGTGACCAAAGGAACGGGTGGCTTTTTTACGGATGCCGATGGATCAACTAAAATTTCTTTAAGGGACATAGATCCTGTGGTTTACATTAATATAGATACTATGAAGGTGGGCAATATTTCAAGGCCACTAACCTACCGCACGGATGATGGGAAAGATGCTGTTCGCATTTTGTACTATAAGAAGAAATTGCCACCCCACGAAGCCAATTTAAAAGATGATTGGAACCGCATTCAGTCGGCTGCACTCGCTGAGAAAAAAGATATCGCCCTCGAAAAATGGTTTAGCAAAGCCCGCAAGGATGTATTTATTAATATCGATCCTGCGTATAATGTCTGTAAAATTCTGGAGTAGTGCCGTTGGTGTAGTTCTTGGGCACACACCCGATATAAAACCTGTATCTTTCGTTAAACCTTTTGTATGGCTCAGTTTTTTTCAAATGATGTAGAAGCAGCGGATGCGCTAAAGCAATCGTATCAAACCCTCAAAGGCGAAATAGCTAAGGTTGTTGTTGGTCAGGATGAAGTAATCCGTCTGGTGCTCACGGGCATCTTTTGCCAAGGTCACTCGCTACTGGTGGGTGTTCCCGGATTAGCTAAAACATTGTTAGTTCATACCATTGCCACTTCGCTCGACCTTCAATTTAAAAGAATTCAGTTCACGCCCGATTTAATGCCTTCCGATATAGTTGGTGCTGAAACGATGGATAAGGAGCGCAACTTTCAATTTGTGAAAGGACCAATTTTCGGAAACATTATTTTGGCAGATGAAATAAACAGAACACCTCCTAAAACACAGGCCGCCCTGCTTGAATCGATGCAGGAGTACGCTGTAACCATAGCGGGTAAGGCATATGAATTGCCGAAACCGTTCTTTGTATTGGCTACTCAAAACCCAATAGAGCAGGAAGGAACCTATCCACTACCTGAAGCTCAGTTAGATCGCTTCATGTTTAACATTTTTCTGGACTACCCGAGTTATCAGCAAGAAATTGATATTGTAAAAAACACGACAGCCGATGACGTACAAAAGGTTTCGAAAGTACTTACGGCCGAGGAGATTATTGCTTTTCAACATTTAGTGCGCAGGGTGCCTGTTGCTGATAATGTTGTTGAGTATGCAGTAAAACTAACGCAAGCTACGCGGCCCGGGGCATCGGGTTCAAAAATAGCCAACGACTATTTGGAATGGGGAGCTGGCCCGCGGGCATCTCAGTTTTTAGTGCTTGGCGCAAAGTGCAATGCATTGATTAACGGAAAGTATTCACCTGATATTGAAGATGTTCAGGCAGTAGCTCGCCCGGTGTTACGCCATCGCATCGTTCGTAACTTCAAGGCAGAAGCTGAAGGAATGACAGTTGACAGTTTGATTGATAAGTTGTTTTAAGAGAAATCTTTATTGGGCTGCTGAGTTTACTTCAAGTTTAAAACCAACCCCGTGATAATTGATGATCTGAACTTTCGGATCTTCTTTTAGATACTTCCTTAACTTAGAGATAAACACATCCATGGAGCGACCCAAAAAGTAGTCGTCATTACCCCATACTTTTTTTAGAATCTCTTCCCGTTTCAACACACGGTCTTTGTTTTCGCAAAGGAGTTTTAGCACTTCGGCTTCTTTTTGTGTGAGCGATTTTTCGCCTGAGCTATGATGTAATGTAAAGTTGTGGCAATCAAAATTGAAGGCCCCTAACTCAAAATGTTTCTCGGTACTATTCGTACTTGTTCTGCGTAGAAAAACTTCAATGCGAAGAATGAGTTCTTCCATGCTAAAGGGTTTAACGATGTAATCATCGCCCCCACTTTGAAAGCCCGCAATCTTATCCTCCAGCATCGACTTTGCGGTAACAAAAAGAATGGGCACTTGCTTATTCACTTCCCTGATTTGATGCGCTAATGTGAATCCATCTTTTTTTGGCATCATCACATCCAAAATGCAAACATCAAATAGATTGTTGGAGAAAGCCGCGTATCCCTCATCTCCATTACTGCAAAGAGAAACCGCGTATCCTTTAACTGTTAGGTTGTCCTTAATAACAAAGCCCAGGTTGGGATCATCTTCAACAAGTAGGATTTTTGCACTCATTCTTTTATGCTTGGCAGTTCAATTAAAAAACAACTTCCCTTTTGGAGCTCACTTGTCAGGCTAATTTTTCCTTTGTGCGCCTCTAAAATTAATTTCACATAACTCAATCCAAGGCCAAATCCTTTTATGTCGTGTAAATTGCCTGTTGGCACACGATAGAAACGATGAAATATCTTTTTTTGTTCTTCAGCACTTATGCCCATACCATTGTCTTTAATTTCAAGGCAGATATTCTCTTCTGCATTAAACGTGCGAATGGTAATGGCCGGCACATTCATATTATACTTAATCGCATTATCGAGCAAGTTAAAAATCACGTTGATGATGTGAAGCTTATCAACATTCACTTCAGTTTGTTCAGCTTCCAATAACAGCGTGATAGAAGCTTTTGATGTTAATAAATTGTTTGAAGCCGCTTCTTTAATTAAATGATGAACGTTATGCTTTTCTCTTTTTAAACCGAGGTCCTCGGTTTCCAATCGTGCCATTTGCAGCACCCGCTCTACTTGTTGTTGAAGACGCTGGTTTTCGTTTTCAATAATAGTTGCATAATTGAGCAATCGTTCGGGTGTATGAATGATGGTAGGATCTTTTAAAACACTTGTTGAAATAGCAATGGTTGATAAAGGTGTTTTAAACTCGTGCGTCATGTTGTTGATAAAGTCCTTTTGTATTTCGGACAACCGCTTTTGTTTTAAAATCACAAACAAGGTGTACACGAAGAAGAAAATCACAATCAATAAAACAATAGAAGAAAATCCCCAGATACCCATCTGGCTAATCAATGTTGCTTCCACCATTGGAAATTGAACACCGAAATAATAGCCATCATTTTTCCAGGCTGGTAATTCTGTAAAATTAACATGCGTGGCAATCTTTCCGGGAGAAGTATAGTTTCCACCCACCATGCATTTGTCGATACAATCATACACCCCGTATTCAAAGTCAGCTGTGATGTTCCTTTTTTCAAATTCAGTCAACAACAAAAACTCAAGCAGGTTATTGTCTATTGGCCCATTTACAAGTACAACAAAATAGTTGGACGTAAGCTGCGTGACTGGATTATTGGCAGGTGATGGAGTTTTGGTAATCTCCAGTATTTTACTCGAAACCTGGGTGAGTGCTGTGGTAACATCACGGTTAAACTGATTTTCCTTTAAATCAAAAGCCTTGCGTACCCAATAGATTTGTGTGGCTGTAATGCCCACAATACTGACAGCAGCCAGAATAATGATAATTCGAAGGGTTACACGACTCACTTTGTAAAGGTAAAGAGTATTTAATGCCGTACTTTTGGATTAACAAGTCCTTAACATTTATTAGGTCTTTGTTAACAGATGGTCTGCTTTTTGGTGCCGATGTTTGTAAGGTTCGAAAGAACAAACTAAGTTTAACCCTAAATTCAAGGAAGAAAATGAAAAAATCACTCTTACTCGCTGTTTTTACTGTATTTGCAGTTGCAGCTATGGCGCAACAGCTACCGGCTGCCACCGTTAACAAAAATGAAGTTCAACTTGATGTTGCCGTTTTTGCATGGGATAACACAACGCATGATTTCGGTAAAATCAAACAAGGAACACCCGTAACTCATGAGTTCAAATTTACAAACACAGGCAAGACTCCTTTAGTCATTACTAATGTACAGGCTTCTTGTGGTTGCACCACACCCGATTGGTCAAAGGAACCAGTTATGCCAGGTGGTCAAGGATTCATCAAAGCAACATACAATGCTGCTTCTACCGGAGGGTTCAATAAAACAGTGACTGTAACTGCCAACATTGAAACAGGCTTCGTACAACTCACAATAAAAGGAGAAGTGCTTGTCACGGAAGTAGGCAAATAGCTTTTACTCATTAGAAAATAATAAGGCCAGAGTTATCTGGCCTTTTTGTTTTGAAGCTGTTGAGTTTATAGTACTCTGATCCAGCTAATTTCTAAAACCTATTTTTTAGTGGTGATTAGGATGACACCATTTTTCCCTTTTGAACCGTACTTAAGTGTTTCTTCTTCCTTCTTAAGGACATTTATCGATTGAATATTATTCGGATCAATGGCCTTAATGTTTTTTGTTTCAATTCCATCGACAATATAAAGCGGCTCCACAGGTTGTATCGGTTTTGTTGTGATCAAAATGACTCCATCTTTTCCCTCATCCCCATATTTTTCGATGGCATCTTCACCTTTAAGCACTGTAACACTTGTTATTTTTTCTGAAGGAATGTTCAACACCTCGCCCCAGGTTTTTCCTGTTGTATCATCGGCCTTAATTTTAATTCCATCTACTATGTACAAAGCTTTTGGCAACTCTTTTTCAAGATTTACAGGATCATTACCCGAAACCTTAATGTCTTGTGCTTGTGCAGCAAAAGCACAAATGAACAGCGTGAGCGTTATGATTATTTTCATAAAAAATATTTTAAACTAAGATAGATAAAATAAATTATCCCTGGTAATGTGTATCTACGATGTGTTGGCTGACAACTTTATAGATCTCTGCTATTGATTCTTGTTGTTGTAAAAAATCTAAATGAGCATCTAAAATATCCAAATCACCGCGTTTTGCCGGACCAGTTTGTGAGTTCTCAGGTCCTAAATGAAAGCTTTTGTTGATGGTTTCAGTGATAAGTGGTTTTAATAAATCGAAATCAAGACTGTTTTGCTTCATGATTTCCTTTGAAATAGTAAGCATGTGGTTTGTGAAGTTGGAAGCAAAAACAGCAGCAACATGCAATGCCTTTCGTTCTTCGGAGCTAATTTTAATAACCCCCTTTCCAATTCCTCTTGCAATTTGCATTACAATTCTTTCAGCCTCTTCAGTTTGAGTTTCAACAAGAAGTGGAATACTTTTAAAATCTACTTTACTTTTTTTAGTAAAGGTTTGAAGCGGATACAAAACACCTAAATGTTGAGTTGCTGCGTATTGTAATTCTGTAATCGGTTGGCTACCTGAAGTGTGGATGAGAATAGCATCCTCCGGTAGAATAATTTCCTGAGCAACGTGTCGTATGGCATCATCACTAACAGCCAAAATAAAAGCCAGCGAATTACTGGTTGAGAAATCTAAAGTAGCCTTTACTTCCGCTTGATAAAGTCGTTCTGTCAGCAATTCAGCATGTTGTGGATTGTGGCTATAAACTTCTTTAACTACAAACCCCGCATTATCTAGTGCAGGAGCTAAATGCCAGGCAAGATTACCAGAACCAATTATGGAAACAGAAAAAGAATTTGCCATTCATTTAAAATTGGAATTTTAAAGTTATCGATTTTAAAATCTAGTTTACTAGGCAGTAACTTTATACAGTTCAGCAAGCTTTGCTGCAACAAAATCAATTTCTTCTAGCTTGTTGTATTTGCTGAAGGAGAATCGAATTGCTCCGCGCTTGGAGTTTGGGTAAATAGCACCCAACACATGCGACCCAGTGGAGGCGCCACTCGAGCAAGCACTGCCGCCCGATGCAGAAATGCCTTGCATATCTAAGTTGAAAAGAAGCATTTCATTTTCTTCCGACTCTGGTAAACTTACATTGAGTACTGTGTATAAACTTTTTTCCAAATTTGCTGAATCACCATGAAAGGCTACTCCGGGAACAGCCTCTGTTAGTTTCTCAATCATTCGCGATTTTATTTTTTTGATATACCGCTCATGTTCCTCCATTTCGCGATAGCAAATTTCCAGAGCTTTGGTTAGACCAATAATACCCGGAACATTTTCAGTGCCGCCTCGCATGTTGCGCTCCTGTGCTCCACCATGCACGAAAGAATGAATCTTCTTATCCTTATTGATGTACATGAAGCCAACTCCTTTTGGTCCATGAAATTTATGAGCCGCAGCAGTCATTCCATGTACTTTTAATTTCTTCATATCGTGACGGAAGTGACCTACTGTTTGAACTGTATCAGAATGGAAATAGGCTTTATACTTATCGCAAAGATTGCCAACTACTTCCAAATCGAGTATGTTACCAATCTCATTGTTGGCATGCATGAGCGAAACCAATGCATTGGGAAACTCAGTTAGTAATGCTTCTAAATGAGCTAAGTCAACATTACCATTTTCATCTAAGTCAACATGATGGATTTTAATAGCCCCGCTCTTTTCCAGTGTTTCGAGTGTATGTGTAACTGCATGATGTTCAATCGGTGTTGAGATTGCGTGTTTGATAGAATACGTGTCGACCGCGCAGCGAATGATTGCATTATCCGCTTCGGTACCTCCGGAGGTGAAAATAATTTCACCGGGAGTACAATTTAAAAGTTCAGCAATTTTTTTTCGTGAGGATTCAATCGCAGCACGCACTTTACGACCATGCGAATGCGTGGAGGAAGGGTTTCCAAAATCTTCTAACAAGAATGGCTTCATCGCTTCAAACACTTCCGGGTCGAGCGGTGTTGTAGCGGCATTGTCGAGGTAGATTTTCATTGTGCGTGATTTATTCTATAATTTTTTTAATGTCTTGAATGATTCGCTGCGCTAATTGATTTGCCTTTGCTTCATTTTGAGATTCGGCATAAATGCGAATAATGGGTTCAGTATTACTCTTGCGCAAATGCACCCATTCTTTTTCAGTTTCAAAATCAATTTTTACGCCATCAATGGTATTGATTTTTTCTGAAGCATAAAGACCTTTTACTTTCTCTAACACCTCATCTACATTGATTTTGGGAGTTAACTCAATTTTATTTTTAGAGATAAAATAAGCCGGATATGTTTTGCGTAATTCTGAAACCTTGAGTTTTGATTTCGCCAAATGAGTCAGGAACAACGCGATGCCAATGAGCGCATCACGGCCATAATGAAAATCAGGAACGATGATGCCGCCATTGCCCTCGCCACCAATGACCGCTTTGGTCTCTTTCATTTTAGTCACCACGTTTACCTCCCCAACAGCGGCTGCGTTGTACTGACCTTTTCTTTTTTCAGTAACATCGCGCAATGCACGGGTGCTGGAAAGATTTGAAACCGTATTGCCTTTGCGCTTGCTTAAGATGTAATCGGCAACCGCCACTAACGTATACTCTTCGCCAAAGGGTTTTCCATCTTCCTGAATTAAAGCAAGCCGATCCACATCAGGGTCAACCACAATTCCCAAATCGCATTTTTCTTTTTTTACCGCTTTACTGATTACGGTAAGATGTTCGGGCAAAGGTTCAGGGTTGTGTGGAAATTTTCCATTAGGTGTGCAGTATAATTCCACAACTTTTTTAACTCCCAATGCTTTCAAGAGTTGAGGCACTACAATTCCGCCAGTAGAATTAACGGCATCAACGGCTATTTTGAATTTAGCTTTTCGGATAGCTTTCACATCAACCAATTTGTATTTCAAAATTTGCTTGATGTGTTTTTCTATGTAGGAATTATTTACCGTATAAGAACCTAGTTTTTCAACCGATGCAAAATCAAATTGTTCGGCTTCGGCAATTGTTAAAACTTCCGCCCCATCCGCTCCGGAAATGAAATCACCTTTTTCATTTAATAACTTCAGTGCATTCCATTGCACGGGATTATGACTAGCTGTTAGAATAATTCCACCACCTGCTTTTTCTGCAGCAACTGCAATCTCAACGGTAGGAGTTGTAGATAACCCCAAGTCAATCACATCCAATCCAAGGCCTTGAAGCGTGGCTGCTACCAGTTGACTTACCATTTCCCCGGAAGGGCGTGCGTCTCTGCCAATTACCACTTTTTTACCTTTTCGCGATTTGATCCACGTACCAAAAGCAGCAGCAAATTTTACGGTATCAACAGGAGTGAGAGCTTCTCCGGGAGTTCCACCAATGGTACCGCGGATGCCGGAAATAGATTTAATTAGGGTCACTAAACAATAAATTAATGTGACCGCAAATTTAATAAAATGAATGGAGCAATGAATTATTACTAATGAAGGGTTGAGGCCAAAGGCCTGTTAGTTTAACCCTTTTTAATTGCAGGCATAGCTGCAGCTTTTGATTCTTTTTCTGGATCACCACAAGGGTCACCTTCACCTAGTGTTTTTCCGCAGTACCCGCAGGTAATTCCTTCTTTCGCTAAAAATGGACTTTGTGTAGCACATGTGCCTCTAAACTCTCCATTTTTAACAAAGAGCAACCTCACTGACATTAAAGCGAAGAATAAAGCAAATACACCCAGAGCGAGAAAAAATACCAGCATACTATTTTTGTGTTTTTCCTGAACAACAAAGATACAACACCTCATTCAATTGTTAAGTTTACAGAATCATGAAAAAACCACTTTCTGCCCCTGATTTAAATCGTGAAGCCAAATTAAAAGCGTTTGATCGTCTGTTGACGATTATGGATGAGTTGCGCGAAAATTGTCCGTGGGATAAAAAGCAAACCCTGGAAAGTTTGCGACATCTTACGATAGAAGAGACGTATGAACTCTCAGATGCAATTTTAGAAGGAGACCTGACAGAAATAAAAAAAGAACTCGGTGATTTAATGTTGCATAATGTGTTTTATGCCCGCATTGCTGCGGAAGCTGGTGTGTTTGATGTTTCGGATGTGTTGAATAGCATTTGTGATAAACTGATTGTGAGACATCCGCATGTTTACAGTGATGTGGTAGCTGATGATGAGAAAACTGTAAAAGAAAATTGGGAGAAAATAAAATTAAAGACCGGGAATAAATCTGTACTGGAAGGTGTGCCTAAATCATTACCAGCTTTAGTAAAGTCCATTCGTATTCAGGATAAAGCGCGCGGGGTAGGTTTTGATTGGGAACGAAAAGAGCAAGTATGGCAGAAAGTAGAAGAAGAAATGCAGGAGTTTAAAAATGAGTTCAATACAGAATCAAACGAAACCATCAACCATGAAAAAGCGATGGCCGAGTTTGGTGATTTGCTTTTCTCATTGGTAAACTATGCCAGGTTCATCAACATCGATCCCGAAGAGGCATTAGAACGTACGAACAAAAAATTCATTAAACGCTTTCAATATTTGGAAAGGGAATCAGCAAAAGATGGTAAGGTGGTGGGAGAGATGACGTTAGCTGAAATGGATGAGTATTGGAATAAGGCTAAATCTCTTTAAGATTTCAATTATCAATTTCCCAATCAAACTCTTCGTCTGTTAGCTCCAGTTCTTTTTTCTTCTTGATGCCTTTTAGTTTGAAAGCATCTTTTAATTCCTGAACTTCTTTTTTAAGATCGATGGCGATTTTTTTCTTCACAGCATCTTTATCGTAACTGATGGTGTACTTATCTGTTGTGCCCGTAATTTTTAAAAACAGTTTGGTCTTGCCAACTCCATCATCTTCAACAGCGCCAAAAGCTTCATCGGGGTCAATTTTGTTTTTATTGCGTAAAGGAGCCACCACGCGATAATCAATTACCTGATCGAAGGTATGTGTGCCACTTAATTGAATAGTGGTAGCGTTGGTTTTAATTTCCATTTGAGGTATATAGATTGTCTTATTCTCGATATGAATGTCATTTTTCAAATCGGCAAATCGCAGTCTACTCAAACTTTCATCGTCCAAATATTTGTTTAGCTTCTTCATGGGCTCGAAATTGTTGAGTTCACCGTTTTTAATGGTAACTCCAATATCGGCAATCAGCGTAGGCGGAATAAGGTGTAGTTTTTCATTAAGCGTCATTTCTAACTCTACATTCGCATAGGCCTGCCCTTTCAAATGTTTGTCTTGTATAAAGTCCTGATAGAAATTATCAAACACATAAAAGATGCTGTCCAGGTGCTGTCCATTTAGTTTCATGGAACTTATTACGTCTATTACTTTAGGATTTTTAGCATCTACAATTCCGTTAACAGTTAATTGACCACCTAATGTATTCATGGTGATGTTACGTGAAACGGCTACCTGATTTTTTACCAGGAGATCACCTTTAATATTCTTTGGTTTAAAGCGCTTGTAGCGCATGCTCTTCACATCGCAATTGAAGTTAAGCTGCAGGTTAGGTGAAATTTTAAACTGATAATTCTCAGATTGTTCATCACTAAAGCCAATAGCAAACAATTGATCCAGATCCAAAAAATTTGATCGTAAGTCAGTTTCAATGCCAATCGGTTGATTTTCAAAAATTAAAAAGGTAATGATGTTTTTAAAAAACCCGTTGAGCCGGAAATCACTGTTTTCAAAATATCCGGTCACATTGCTAAGCGCAAGGTCATTGTTATTAAACTGCAACGAGCCGTTGATATCACGAAAGTGAATGTTTTGTTTACCGTATGCAAAGTTGATGTGTGAAAGCCCAATAGAACCGCTGGTAGTTACTTTTTGGGCCGTTGCTTTTTTCTTGAGTAAAGAAGTTTGTCCTTCAAATGATATATCGGCCGTAAGAAGACCTTCCAATTCAGTCAGGTCTTCAATCGGGTAGAAATTGAAAACAGAAGCCGCATCCAAATCGCCTTTAAAATCAAATACGATGTAAGGATCGTCAAACGTGCGAACGGAAAGATTGGCTTTGAATAATTTTCCGTTCAGTTCTCCGTCCATGTCCTTTAAAAAAAGTTGAGCTTTTGATAGATCGGTTAAGGAAGGACTAGCAAACGAACCATTCAGGTTTGCATGTGAAATCCTGGATTGATAATCGGGATGAAACAAGGTGGCATCGGTGCAGCCAAATGCTACTGAAATGAACGGACTCTTCTTTTCGCTAATCTCGCCTTTTAGGGAAAGGTTGAAAAAAACATCTCCATCACTCCGATACTTATTTAATTTTTTGCTTGCTTCTTCTGGCAATAGGGAGAGCAAGGTTTGAATATCCGTGTTCTTTCCTTCCGCTTTGATGTCAATCAGGTTTTTCTCTTTATATGCATAATTGCCATCCACCGCAAATTGAGAGCGCCCAATTTTCAATGTGGAAGGTTTGATTAAAACACTTTTTTTATCGTCATCGTAATCCACATAAGCATCCACAATAAAATTTTTGTTGGCGAGAAAGAGTGAATTGCCAATCCCAATTTGTTCCACCAACACATTTCCATCCGCTTCAATCTGGTAAAGGTCTCCTGTTACAAGAATGGAGGCAGCCAATTGTTCACTATTAAATACATGATGTTGGTTTACCTGCTGATCAAGATAACTCACAATAGTTTTTGTGAGCGTTACATTTTTTAAATCGAATTGAACGGTTCCGCTACTTCCTCCACTTCCTTCTTTTATAATATTAAAATTGGTTTTGCCTGCCGGGTTAATTTTTAAATTTGTCTCACTCCCGGTAACGGAGAGCCCCCGAATGGAATAGTTGCCGCGCCAAACTTCAATAGGATTTAAATTGAACGCGATTCGTTCAGCTGTGAGTAGGGGATAGATGCCTGGGTGACTGTCTTCAATGTATACATCCGTGAAAACAATGGCCAGGTTTGGGAAATCAGAAAGCATGGAGATATCAATCTTGCCAATCTTGACCGGAGTGTTAAGTTGTTTATTGGCCTCGTTTACAAACTGCTTGATAATTCGATCCTTAAACAGGAAGACAGAGATTGCCAACCCGCTTATGAGTACAGCAAGGAAAATACTGATGTAGAGAAGTAATTTCCGGAAGGTCTTCAAAGTTTAAAAAATGGTAGCACAAAAATACACTACAAGTATTAAACCAAAGAATGGGAGGATTATTATTGACAATGCTTAATGTTTGCGGACTAACCGGTGAGAAGGGAATAAAAAAAGCCCTGAATTTCTTCGAGGCTTGTGTGGGAGCTGAGGGGTTCGAACCCCCGCCCTCCCGCCTAAAGGGCGGGATGCCCTGAACCAGCGATGTAAGCAAGTTCCTTAGAGGGATAAATTTCTCTATATACAATCTTCCAGTCTTGGAATTTTCCTGTAAAGCCCTTTGTGATTAGAGTTATGCTTACGCAGTCTTTCTTCTATCGGTTCAGTGGTATGTCCTATATAAAACTTCCCAGCAGTTGAAGAAAAAAGAATGTATAATAGGGCATTCATAAATAACGAAGCCACTGTGAAAGTGGCTTCGTTTTGTGGGAGCTGAGGGGTTCGAACCCCCGACCCTCTGCTTGTAAGGCAGATGCTCTGAACCAGCTGAGCTAAGCTCCCTTTTTAAGGACTGCAAAGGTAAAAGAGAATTGCAATTGTGCAAAACTTAGAAATAAACTTGTCCACATATTAGATTATTAGGGCTCATTTCTAAACTTTTTTGCCAATTATTGGCTTGTTTCGGCAATAATCAATCACTTCTATGAATTATAGACTACTAGGCCAATCCGGTTTGAGGGTTTCTGAACTTGCTTTAGGCACCATGGGCTTTGGTACCGAATGGAACTGGGGCTGCGATAAACAACTTAGCCAGCAGATATTTGATGCTTACGCAAATGCGGGCGGCAATTTTATTGATACGGCTAATCGCTATACGGAGGGAACCTCTGAAAAATTTGTTGGCGACTTTATTGCCAAAGACCGCGATCATTTTGTGGTGGCTACAAAATATTCCCTTCGTGATCAAGGTGGCGACTTAAACTTTGTGGGCAATCATCGTAAGAATATGATGCGCAGCGTAAAGGATAGTTTATGGCGGCTCAATACCGATTATATCGATTTACTTTGGGTACATGCCTGGGATGGCTGGACCCCTACCGAAGAGATCATGAAAGGACTTGAAGATTTAGTCTCCCGAGGCCTGGTTCATTACATAGGGATAAGCGATACACCTGCGTGGGTTGTCAGTCAGGCAAACACCATGTCGCAACTTCGTGGCTGGAATCAATTTGTTGGATTACAGATCGAATACAGTTTGTTGCAGCGCACAGTTGAAGCTGAATTGATGCCGATGGCTAAGGCATTTGGGATGACAGTAACCCCCTGGGCTCCGTTGGGTGGTGGTGTCCTTACGGGAAAATATTTAAAAGGCGATAAAGGTCGGCTACCCGAATCCAGCATCCGACTGGGAGACAGAGCAACGTCAATAGCCCAAAAAGTTGTAGAGGCTGCTACCCAGCTCGGGGTTAGTGCTTCCCAATTGGCCATCAATTGGACAAGACAAAATAAAAACCAATCGGTGATCCCTATTGTGGGGGCTACCTAGGTGAGTCAGGTGGAAGACGTGTTAGGCTGTTTAAATTTCGAGATTCCTATTGATGTAATGAATCAACTCAATGAAATTTCGAAGGTGGAACTTCCTTTCCCACAAAAGTTTCTCACGGAAGGCACAGTTTTGGATATACTGTATGGAGGAATGAAGGATAGAGTGATCAGATGATTCTTATTATGATAGTGGATTCTAGTTATTGGTAAAAAACAATCCAGTATCGAACATCCATTATCTTGTTATTTAAATATTGTTATGCTAGAAGAGAAGAACATTCGTGTTAACGATTTACAAGTAAGTTATCTGGAAGGAGGATCATCTACCGGATTTCCTATAATTTTTATTCACGGATTTCCATTTAATAAATGGATGTGGGAAAAGCAGGTGCATGCTATCAAGGAAAATTATCGCCTCATTGCTTATGATGTGCGCGGCCATGGTGAAACAGAAGCTGGATCACCTGCATTTAGCATTTCGCAATTTGGAGATGATTTAATTTCCCTTATGGATGAACTCCATATTGAAAAAGCGATTGTGGTGGGCTTATCCATGGGCGGATACATTGCGCTCAATGCCATTAAAAAGAATCAGGATCGATTTGCCGGCTTGATCCTTTGCGATACCCAATGTGGTGCCGATACTGCAGAAGGCAAAGAGAAGAGAAAGAAAACGATTGATTTCATTCAACGCAATGGACTTACGGTATATGCACAGGAATCATTGAAGAATTTGTTTGCTCCCGCTTCGTTGGAAAGGAAAATGAATGAAGTCCTGTTCATTGAAGAAACAATTTTAAAGTCGAAACCAGAAAATATTTGTCTCACGCTTCAGGCACTAGCCGATAGAAACGAAACTTGCTCCTCGCTTTCCAAAATAAAAATTCCGGTTGCTATTTTGGTTGGCCAGGAAGATAAAGTAACAACGCCAGAGACTGCAGAGAAAATGCATAGGGCGATAAAGGGATCAACGTTGCATATTATTGAAGAGGCGGGGCATTTAAGTAATTTAGAAAACCCTGAAATGTTCAACGAGCACCTGCTGGAATTTCTGGATTCCAATTTTAGATGATCAAACTTCAATGTCTTTATAGCTGCGCATCATTTCGCCATAGCTTTGTTTTTTAGCAAAAGCCAGTAAAGAAACTACAATGCGTTTTGTTTTTGTTTGTTGGGTCTTAGCACTCTCTATCCATTTGCTATAATAGTTTTGATGAGACTTTGGCAACGATGAAAAGAATTCCATAGCCATCGGATCTTCTTTTAAGCACTTCATCAAGTCAGCTGAAATTTCAAGTTTACGGTCATCAGCTTCAAGCACTACTTTTATTTTATCGCCTAGTTTTTTTCCAGTTGCTTTTCGCATGGCTGCGTTGAAAGGCATGATAAATTTTCCATCGCCCATGGGTAGCAAAGCAGTTTTTTGAAAAGTGAATGAATCAATGGAACCTTTTACCCGAAACGAAACCTTACAATTCGGTTTAAGCCGATGGGCCTGCCTGGAGGAGATTTCGAAATACGTCCAACCGGTTTTTTCACCTTGCTTGTCAAATTTATAAAGCGTAGTTGTAAACTGAATCATCAATAAAAAAGTAATTCGTACTTCATCCCTTTAAAATTTCGTCCTTCAATATGGTGAAGGACTCACACTTGTCCAGCCGCCATCAATCACTAACGATTGACCTGTAATATGACCGGCTTCTTGCGATACTAAAAAGAGTGCTGCATTTGCAATGTCCTTTGTAGTGGCTGGCTTACCAATTGGTGTAATGCCCGACCAGGTTTTTTCATAGTTGGGATCACTCTTAGTGCGTTCAGTAATAGTGGCACCTGGTGCAATGGCGTTTATAGTAATGTTGTAGGGAGATAATTCCAGTACGAGATTTTTTGCCAGCATTTCCAGAGCCGCTTTACTCATTCCATAGGCTGCAAGATTTTTATGAGCCTGATGCCCCGTTACAGATGACATTAATAAAATTCTTCCCCCGGTTCCTTGCTCTTTCATTTGCCGGGCAGCTTGTTGTGTTAGAAAGAAACTACCACCTAAATTAACCTGCATTACTTTATTAAAATCTTCAGGCTTGTATTCAAGAAAATCTCCAAACAGCGTAATGCCTGCGTTTGCAATTATTATATCTACACTTCCGAATTTTTTCACCGTTTCATTTATCATGGTTTGGATAAATGAAAATTCTGAGCAATCACCAGGATAAGCGAGACAAACTCCTTTCTCTTGTTGAATAGAACGTGTTGCTTCTTCAGCCAACGTAACTTCAATATCATTTAAAACAACATTGGCTCCATGCGCTGCAAGCTGACGGCAAATTTCAAGACCAATGCCCTGGCCTGCTCCGGTAACAATTGCCGTTTTATTTTGAAATTTTTTCATGACGATTCAGAACTTTAAAAGTTCATTCACTTCATTTTTGAGTGTAGGAAGATCATTAATGATTACTGCCCAGATTGTAAAATGATCAACCGTGTCATAGGCATGAATCACTTTATTTCGCAAATCAACAATTCGTCTGGCGTGAGCGATCTTTATTGTTGAGTCAATTTTTAGAATTCGGTTGGTAGCTTCACCGATAATTTCAAGTCTTCGTTCGATAGCATCACGAAGCTGACGATTGGCTTCATACTCTTTAAAATCACGTTTGGCACCAAGATACTCTTCAATAATGTTTATAGAGTTAAGAATATCAATTAATGATTTCTTTATCTCATCACTCATAGATCGCGGTCTTAGTCTTGTTTAGGACTTTAGAAAAATATGGATTTTGGAGTGTGCTCTCCGAAACGAGATCAATATCCCGATTCATAAGTTTCTGAAGTGCATAATAAAGGCTCCACCAATTTTCTCCTTGCACAAGTGGATCCAAACCGTCTTCAAAGGCGATTAAGAAATCAATATCGCTTTCATCAGTAAATGCAGGAGTACAGACCGATCCGAAAGCATAAGCGCGCTTTACTTTGTATTTTTTGAACAAAGTTTGTACTTCAGGAAGTTTTTCTTTAAGTACCTCATGCATATTCAAAATTGCTAAAAAAAAATTAGGCTTCCTACCTCCTAAAATTTAGAGCATTCGACCACCTTCAATGCGAATCTCTTGATACTTCGCTTCCTGAGCCGCCTTTTAGAAAATCCATATCAGCACCTAGACTCGCTTGCTCAACATGTTGTTGATACAACTTCACATAACCACGGTCATACTCTTGATGGATAGGCTTCCAATTCTTTTTGCGTTTTTGAATTTCATCATCAGAAACTTCCAATGTTAATGATCGCTTGGCAACATCCAAATGAATTGTATCACCTGTTTTAATTACTGCAAAGTTTCCACCCAATGCGGCTTCGGGTGAGGCGTGTAGAATAACCGTTCCAAATCCGGTTCCACTCATGCGTCCATCAGAGATGCGCACCATGTCTGTAATTCCCTTCGCTAACAACTTTTTAGGTAATCCCATATTTCCAACTTCGGGCATTCCTGGATAACCGATAGGGCCTACATTCTTAAGAACGAGTACACTGTTTTCATCAACGTCAAGGTCGGGTAAGTCTATTCTATTCTTATAGTCATCAATATCTTCAAACACTACAGCTTTGCCAGAATGTTTCAGTAAATGTGCACTAGCAGCTGATGGTTTCATTACTGCTCCGTTTTCGCAAAGATTTCCTTTCAATATTGCAGCACCGGATAGCGGATTGAATGGCTTATCCGTTGTTGCAATGATGTCGCGATTATAACATTCCGCTTTAGAATAATTTTCCTTTACGGTTCTTCCATTTACAGTTATAATATCCTGATGAAGAAATTTATCAAGCTCTTTCATTACCGCAGGAAGGCCTCCGGCATAATAAAGATCCTCCATAAAATATTTCCCGGAAGGTTGCAGGTTAGCAATAAAGGGAACGTTGGCAGAAAGTTTGTCAAAATCTTCAAGCTTTAAGTCAACACCTATTCTCCCTGCAATGGCTAAAAGATGAATGATAAAATTAGTGGATCCACCAATAGCTGCGTTCGTTATGATAGCATTTTCAAAAGCTTTCCGCGTAAGCACATCCGAAAGCAACATGTTTTCTTTTACCATTTCAACAATACGAATGCCCGACATCTGAGCCAACACTTTTCTGCGTGCATCAACTGCTGGTATTGCTGCATTGCCGGGAAGTGAAAGCCCGAGTGACTCTACCATGCTTGCCATGGTGGAGGCTGTGCCCATGACAGCACAATGCCCACGACTGCGGCCCATACAGGCTTCAGCTTCTCTGAATTCTTCATCGGTAATTTCACCAGAGCGCGCTGCCTGATCGAAACGCCAAACATCACTGGTGCCGATGTCACGTCCTTTGAATTTCCCTGTAAGCATGGGCCCACCCGAAACAACAAGTGTTGGAATGTTTACACTGCAAGCACCCATCACCAATGATGGAGTTGTTTTATCACAGCCGCACATCAGCACAACACCATCAATCGGGTTTGCGCGAATTGATTCTTCTACATCCATGCTGGCCAAATTGCGATAGAGCATGGCCGTAGGCTTTATTAATGTTTCACCTAGGGACATTACAGGAAACTCAACCGGAAAACCACCGGCTTCGGAAATTCCGCGTTTAATCGATTCTGCCAATTCGCGAAAGTGTGCATTACAAGGCGTGAGCTCACTCCACGTATTACAAATTCCAATCACCGGCTTGTCGCGAAATTCATAATCGGGAATACCTTGATTTTTCATCCACGAGCGATAGATAAATCCATCCTTTCCCGTTTTACCAAACCAGCCCTGACTGCGCAGTTTCTTTTCCTTCATAAATGTGAGGTTAATGAACAATCAAGAGTTGGGATTGATTGTTCTGAGTTGAGTTTTATTTTTACTGTTATAAAGTTAAACGGTTTTCATCAATTCGCTACGATAAGCACTTAGGATACGCGCCTTTGAAACAAACCCTTTGTAAATCTTATTTTTTACGACCGGCAAATTCCATTGACGGGTGTCGTCAAACTTTTTAAGAATGTCGTGAAGGTTGTCATTAAAATCAACGGAAAACGGTTCGCGCATTAGTTCTTTTACAATAGTAGTGTCATAAATTTTTGTATTAAAAATCAACTCGCGAATGTGATCAAGATGAACAACACCCACCAGTTCACCCTCTTTGGTTACTACCGGAAATGTATTTCTATTTGATATAGAGATTACCCGCACCAATAACCTAAGGCTGTCTTCAGGCTTCACGGTGGAGAAATTGGTTTCAAGAAGTTCTTGCAGATTTAACTTGCTTAATAAATACTTATCACGATCGTCCACATTAATGTTGAGCAACTTGGATAGTTTCCTTGCTTCCATGGAGAGAGGTTGAAAATACCGGGTAACCGTTACACTTAGTGCGGCTACAATCATGAGTGGAATAATTAATGCGTATCCACCGGTTATCTCAGCAATCAAAAATATCGCGCAAAGCGGAGCGTAAAATATTCCACTTAAAATGCCAGCCATGGCAACCAACGTAAAATTGGTTTCGGGGATGTGGGCTAATCCCGTAAGGTTGACGAGCCGGGCGAATGCAAAACCAAGGTAGGCACCAACAAAAAGTGACGGACCGAAATTCCCTCCATTACCACCACTCCCCAAGGTGATAGCAACGGCTACTACTTTTATTAAAGCGAGTGCCCCTAAAAATAAGAGCAGTGTGTAATCGTTGTGTATAAACTGACTTAAGATACTCGTCTTCGTAATCTCAGTTGTATTCAGATTAGCTAAAAGTTTAATGCTTTCATATCCTTCGCCAAAGAGTGGAGGGAAAATGATCAGAAGAATTGAAAGTAGAACACCCCCGATAATAATTTTTTTTACATGACTTTGAATGGATGCAAAATAGCCCTCCATTCGTTCCATTATTTGCGCGTAATAGAGCGAGACAAAGCCGGCTAATATCCCTAATACGATATAATAGGGAACATTGTGGTAATCAAAGGGCTGTTGTAACGAAAATGAAAGTGTGATTCCTTCCGCTAGAATTATTTTAGATAGTAATGCTCCTGCTGCTGCGGCAATAATAATGGGAATGAAAGCAGCTACTGTAACATCGGCCAATAAAACTTCAATGGCAAACAACACTCCCGCAACGGGGGAATTAAAAGCGGCTGCAATTCCAGCGGCCGCCCCACACGCCAACAACACAGTTCGGTCTTTATACGAGAGATGAAAAAAGTTTCCATAGTTAGCACCTACAGCAGAGCCTGTGCTTACCATGGGTGACTCTAACCCTAATGAACCACCAAAGCCAACTGTGAGTGCACTGGTAACAATATGTGAATACATTTGGTTGGGAGGCAGTTTGCTTGACTCGCGCGCAATGGAGTAGCTTATTTCGGCACTTCCTTTTTTAAACTTGCCTTTCAAAACAACCTGTACATAAAGTACAGTAAGTGTAATGCCTACAATTGGAAAAAGTGTGAAGAGAAAAAAATGTTCGTAGCTATCAGAATAGTATGTTACCCACTTACCAATAGAATGCACAGCAAGTTTTAATACGATGGCAGCAAGTGAAGATAATATGCCAACCACAATACTTGAAAGAATAAAGAATTGCCGGGGCGAAAGCTTCTTCTTTGAATAAAAGATAGACACTTTTAAAAACCGACCAATAACTTTTATCATGCGTACAAAAATTCAGACCATCCTAGAAGCCGCGCTAAGGCATTTACAATATTACTCACCTCTGCTCGAAATCCCCTAAAATTTGAGATAAAGGAATTATTTTGTTCTTAATCTTGTATCTACAATTATTGAGTCTGTAATTATGTCCCTTGAAAAAGACATTCATCAGGAGAAGTTTCAAAGTGAGCATCAAAAAGCTTCGATCAATATCTTATACACCGGAAGTTGGTTGTACAATGTGAATGCAGCCTATCTTAAAAAATTTACGATCACACCAGAGCAATTTAATGTGCTTCGTATTTTACGAGGCAATCATCCTAACCCCATGATGCTGGCAGAGATTACAGCCCGCATGATTGACAAGAACAGTAATTGCACCCGCCTTGTTGAAAAGCTTCGGCAAAAGGGATTTATAACGCGGGAAATCTGTAAGAACAACCGCAGGCAAGTTGATATCTCTATTACTGATAAGGGGTTACAACTTCTTAAGAAGATTGATGTTGATCAACCAGAATGGTTGCAGGCGATGGAAAAAATTTCAAAAGCTGACGCCAGGGAATTAAATCGCATTTTGGATAAGCTAAGAGGCTAAAAAATCTCCCTTTTATTAATACCTGATCAGCTAATTCACAAACAAAAGGAATACTCTGAGTTAATTCTGCCCTTGACTTAATAAGCAAAATAATCTTTCGCCAATCTTACTTTGGATAATGTTCCGTTAGCCCAAATAACACAAAGGAGAAATTTTCCATTGTGCTAAACACCAGTTTTAAAATTTTTCAGCAATCGATTGAAACCTCATTTTGGATGTTAAAAATGACGCTCGATTACTCAAATATTTCATTTTTGTTATCCAAAGGTTAATTAACAACTACATTTTATAAAAAACTTCATGTTTTTTTGAAAATCGGTTCAATTTATACCCTTCTTCAATCGAATTCTATAATAAATATTTAAATGATGGGTAATTTTTAAACGGTTTTTGCAAAAATTGAAAACAAGTATGATCAATTGTTTAACATAAACCCTTTAAACCTACCTCTATGATTGAAGCTCTATCTGACACTACTTTTCTCGATCCAGGAAGTACGGCAGCGCTGACTGATTCCCTCGCGGCTATGTCGGCCAAGTTAACTGCCGCTTCGGATAATGCGGTCTTTACTGCTAACAACATATGGATGTTATTATCTGCCATGTTGGTTTTCATTATGTCACTTGGCTTTTCTTGTGTTGAAGCAGGATTTACACAAGCCAAAAACACAGTCAACATCCTATTCAAAAATACTGTTGACACAACTATCGGGATAACCACGTTTGCCTTATTTGGCTTCGCCCTTATGTACCCAGGCACCTTTAACGGATGGTTTGGCTTTGCAGGGTTTGGTTTAAATGCCCCGGAAGGCTACGAACCTATAGGATATGCGAGTGGCCATTATACGTATTGGACAGACTATTTATTTCAGGCTGTATTTTGTGCAACTGCTGGTACTATTGTTTCGGGTGCCGTTGCTGAACGGATTAAAATCAGTGCCTATTTTATCTTCACTATTTTCCTTACGGGATTAATCTATCCTGTGTTAGGTAGCTGGAAGTGGGGTGGAGGCTGGTTGAATGACTATGGCTTCTACGATTTTGCTGGTTCTACCATTGTACATTCTGTTGGTGGCTGGGCAGCATTAGCTGGTGTTCTAGTATTAGGGCCACGCTTGGGTAAGTATGTAGATGGAAAGTCAGTAACCTTCCCGAACTCTTCAGTGCCATTGGCGGTGATTGGTGTTTTCTTGCTTTGGTTAGGATGGTTTGGATTTAACGGGGGCTCTGTTCTTTCTGCAGATCCTGAATTGATTTCTTTGGTATGTGTTACTACAGCCTTAGCAGCTTGTACCGGTGGACTGGGTGCTTTGCTTGCTGGCATTTTTGCCTTCAAACGCCTTGACCTTGGTATGGTACTAAACGGAATCTTGGCCGGCTTAGTGGGTATCACTGCCGGAGCTGATCAAATGTCGCCTAATGAAGCTATGCTGATCGGATTGGTGTGCGGTCTAGTAGTAGTTTACTCTGTAATCCTTTTTGATAAAATAAAAATTGATGATCCCGTAGGTGCTATTTCAGTTCACCTGGTATGTGGCATCATTGGAACTCTTGCCGTTGGTGCATTGGGTAATATGGCCAGCATGGATCAATTTCTAAAGCAGCTGGTGGGTGTAGGCTCTTATGCATTAGGTGCTTTCATTCCATCGATTCTGATCTTCTTCATTCTTAATAAAGTGATGGGTGGAATCAGAGTATCTGCCAAGCATGAAGAAGAGGGACTTGATAGTCATGAGCATGGTATGCGTGGATACACAATCACATTTGAAGACTAAAATAAATAACCAAAAGGTGGGCAATCGGAAATTGATTGCCTGCCCAATGGGTAAAAATCACCAAAGCGTTCCAGGGATAATTCGCGTCACCCACTGGAACTACTCTGGCTTAATTGTAAAAAAACAACTTCTAAAATTATGAAAAACCTTAAAATCGTTCTACCCATTTTGCTACTCACCTCCATATCGTTTGGAGCATTGGCTCAGCAGCCAACTGTGCTGGCTTCTGCAGCTAAGGAAACTGAAACTGAGAAAGATAAAGACAAGAGAAAAAAAGCATCTGACAAAACTGAATCTGTTGTTGAAGAACCTACATCAAAAAAAGAAGAAGATGAAGAGCCAGGCTTTACTTTTTCAGGATCGATCGACACATACTTTCATTCGTCTTTCAAAACACAAAATGCCGGTTATGGAGGAATGTATGCTCCTTCTACCTCTTTTGCAGACCTAAAAGGATTTTCTCTGGGTATGGTTAATCTTATTGCATCTTATTCTGGTGAAAAAGTTGGCTTTGTAGGTGATCTTGTGCTTGGGCCCCGTGGTCAGGCAGCTGTTTTTGGTACTGCTTCGGGTCAAGCAATCATTAATCAGGCATTTGCCTATTACAAATTTTCAGATAAGGCAACCTTAAACTTGGGACAGTTTAATACGTTTCTTGGTTATGAAGTTATTTCTCCGGCTGTAAACTTCCATTATTCAACTTCCTACTTATTCTCGTGGGGTCCATTTAATCATACCGGTGCACGGTTAGACTTTGCTTTTGACAATGGAATGGTGGCAAAGTTTGCCGTAATGAACCCAACTGATATAGTTGAATTTAACCCGGTGAACACCTATACGCTTGGTGCACAAATTGGTAAAACAACAGATGCAGGTGGCATCTGGTTTAACTTTTTGTATGGCGATCAGGACGGAACCCTGGAAGATGGAGTTTCTTATTTAGAAACATCTGCAGGTAAACTTTTTCAAGGAGATGTTACTTTAGGTTATAACCTTGGTGAAAAGTTCTATCTCGGCTTTAATGCATCTATGCAAAGTGTTGCCACAGGTGAAGAGTCGGATAGTAATGGAACCATCAGTGATTCATCAGGAGATCCCAGTTCATTCCTTGGTTTTGCAGTATATCCAAAAATTACTCTATCTGAGAAATTTTCTCTTGGCTTGCGTGCAGAATATTTCTCCATAAAAAATTACCACTTGGATATTATTGGATTAGATAGTGAGGGAGATGGAAATGTGATGGAATTCACGTTGTCAGGAAACTACAAAGTAGGTGGCTTAACGTTTATCCCTGAATTCCGAATTGATAAAACTTCAGAAGATTCTTTCTTCACTATTAAAGATGGAACAACAGAAGCAAAGAGCCTTTTACCAACACTGAACTTAGCAGCAGTATATAAATTTTAAAATCATAATTCACCTTAACCAAATTCTACCATGTCAAAAGTCAAACTTGAGTACATCTGGCTGGACGGGTACAAACCCACACAAAGCCTAAGAAGCAAAACAAAAATTGTTAAAAATTTTGATGGCTCCTTAGAGAGTTGTCCCGTATGGTGTTTCGATGGAAGCTCCACCGAGCAAGCACCGGGCGGTTCATCTGATTGTCTGTTAAAACCTGTTGCAATTTTTCCTGATCCCGCACGTAAGGATGCTTTTCTGGTAATGACTGAAGTACTTAGTCCCGATGGCACCCCTCATCCCAGCAATGGACGTGCAACCATTGAAGATGATGATGCCGACTTTTGGTTTGGTTTTGAACAAGAATATTTTCTTTGGAACCCAACGTTTAACAAACCCCTTGGCTTTCCTGAGTTAGGCGATCCTGCTCCCCAAGGTCCATACTATTGTTCTGTAGGTGCCAACAATGCATTTGGTCGCAACATTGTAGAAGAGCATTTGGATTATTGCATTGAAGCCGGTATTAACGTAGAAGGTATTAATGCGGAAGTAGCACCTGGCCAATGGGAGTTTCAGATTTTTGCTAAAGGAGCAAAAGAAGCAGGCGATCAGGTTTGGGTTGCACGGTATTTAATGGAACGCACTGCCGAGAAGTATGGCGTGGCTATTAACTGGCATTGCAAACCACTGGGCGATACAGATTGGAATGGATCGGGCATGCATGCAAACTTTTCCAATTCAATCTTGCGTGAGTGCGGTTCAAAGGAGATTTACTCGCAAATCTGCGAAGCCTTTGCTCCGTATGTGAAAGAGCACATAGCCGTATATGGAGCCGATAATCATATGCGCCTTACCGGAAAACATGAAACCCAATCGATTGATAAGTTCTCTTTCGGAGTATCTGATCGCGGGGCGTCTATCCGCATACCCATTGCTACCGTAGAAAATGGATGGAAAGGTTGGCTAGAAGATCGCAGACCAAATTCTGCTGCTGATCCATACAAAGTGGCGGCACGAATTATTCAAACAGTAAAAACAGCTCCGGTGTATGAACAGGAGCCTGTGATGGTAAACGGGAGAGGGAGGTAGACTCTCTCGTTAGTTGAGTTAGAACGGAAAGGGGAAGCGCAAGCTTCTCCTTTTTTATTGAATCGATTTATAGTTCTGCCTTCGTTTTATGGCAATTCTAAAAAAATTTTAAAATTTTTTTCAGTTTCTGCACTCGTTTGAAATTTACCCATTTACAGTATTTTGAGGTGAATTTTTTTATCACTTTCTTTTTTCTGATACCCATTGCCTCAAACATAAAATGATTTTGAATGGAGTGGGGTGTTGGTAGACCCTGCGCAGAAAAAGCTAATTTTATTGCAAGACACTCACGGCCAGTGTGTTATAAACAACCTATTGGTTTAACCGTTACATTTAATAAATCTAAAAACGAAAACGGTATGGTAAAGACAATGGATATCTCTAAAAATGCTCTTTTAAAGAGTGAATTGAAGTCAAAGTATGCTAACCTGACAGAGGCAGAAATGAACCAGATTAACAATTCATTCGATCAGTTTGTGGAAAGCATTTCCTTAAAAACTCATCAACAAAAAGAAAACGTTGCACGCGAGGTTGAAACCTCTGTAGACTACGCGAAGTCTAAGACCTTATAAGAATTTATTTTAACTCAACTAAGAATGGGGAGTGGCGAAAGCCACTCCCTTTTTAATTACAACCCTTTGATGGATTGCAGGGCTGCTTCGGCTGCGTACTTTACATCGCTATTGCGCGAAGCAGTTAGCACGCGCTGAATAGACTTCTCCGCTGCAGCGGCATCTTTTCCAATCTTACCCAACAAGGTGATCAACTGAAATTGAAGACCACCATGTTGTTCAGTTGTATTATCCAGCGCTGTAGTTAATGGTTTGACAGCCGGCTTTCCAATTTTTACCAGCGCTTCTTTGGCTGCTTCAGTATCATTTCCGTAATGAGGCAGCACTGAAATCATATAATCTATTGCTTTTGGACTTGTTGTTTGGCAAGTACCCAACACCTCAATGGCCAATGTTTGTATAGCACTTAAGGTAGAGCGATCTTCCAGGCTACGCTTGCTGAACAGACCAACCAGTGTAGGTTCAATCTTTTTGGGTTGGGCACCCATTAGGGTAAGCAACTTCATTACCCGTAATTGTTCCTGCAGGTCATTTCCTTTTAGAATTGCATCCGCTTCTTCCAGCGTTGGGATCACTCCTCGAACGGGAATGTTATACTTCACGCAAAAGTTAATGCGATCTTCTTTCTGACTGTTATAAGGAGTAAGCATAGCATAGGCAGAAAACTTATCACGGCATTTTTTGGTGAGTGCAATAAGATCGGTCTCCGGATGTTCCTTTCGGATCTCTTCGTTTCTCGATTCAGAATACGTTAGTTTAAAATTCCACGCAAAATCGTACAGTTGCTCATGCGCTTTCGCGTAATCATTCGCGTTGACAAACGTACCAAGCCAGCCAATCAATTCTGTTTTTCGCGCGCGGTTAGTTTCATCTTTATACATGCCGGTGAGTTCGCTAAACAACGTGCTCCTTAGTTTCTCATCAGGCGTTAATCTCGATGAATACATTTCATACACATGTTGGCGCAGGGGCTGATTGCTTTTTAAGCCCTCCATCATTTCAACAAATGCCATTTCGAACGTGATGGGTCGTGGCAGGCCGAGTTTATTTTCTGATGCTAAATTGAAATAAGAAGCAATGCGTGTTTTCTGTTCTGCTTCGGGATTGGCTGTTTTTGCCAGCAGGTAGTTGATATAATTGGAGAGTGAGTAATTACCCACACGTGCCAGCGCAGTAAAACTTGATTTCCATTCAGTGTCGTCTACTGTTCCATCGCTGCTTACGTAACGAACAATTTCATACGCACGATCATCACCGGCCGGATAGGCAATCGTATCAAGGGTATGCAGCAGAAAATTTTTATATTCCTTCGAATCAATTTTAAAGCGCGTGAAGTAATACATCACATCGTAATGCAGCTTACCACATAAATTATCGAAGGGAGTTTTAAGCGCTTCGTTTACAACTGCGTTTATTTTTTCAGGAGATGAAAGATCATTGAGGCGTGACCGGAATTCGGCAATGTGTTGTTTACAGATTTCTTCTTTTGATTTAGTTACTGTTGTTCCATTTACCTGATTGTTTATGGTAATCTGCACAGGAGTGGTGTCAGTAGTTGAATTGCCCGCAGGTTTGCTGACAACCATCGGCTGCAGAAAGAGTGCAGCCATATTTTTATTCATTTTAATGCGGCCCACATAACTCACTGTAATTTCACCGGAGGTAACATCAATTACACGCGCACTTATTTCAATGTATGATTTCAATTTAGTGTACGTACCCGAGAGCAACGCATCGATGGGTGCCAACTGACCAATCTTTAAAGCAGCAGCCGGCTTCATTAAGTCGGTAAGAATAAATTCATGCTCTTTCAAAATTGCATCCATGCGGGTGCGTTCAAACAGTTTTAATTTTTCCGGGTGACCTGAGAGCAACCCAATCATAGTCTCCGTGAGATACTCGCCAAATGCTTGCGATGTTTGCACTGAAGAAGCAGTGGCTGTAAAAGGTACTACGGCAAGTTTTTGAGGGATAACTGCGCTGGGGGCATCTGCAATTTTTTGTGTGAGCTCTTGCGTTACGGCCGCATAGCTTTTTTGCTTTTGGGCATGCAGGGTTAGTGAACTGAAAAACAGAAGGAAAACAACTGAGATTTTCATGGTTAGAAATTGCAAAATCTGAAAATGCAGGTTCAAGGTAAGAATAGGTGCTCAATATCGCCAGTTGAGCCACCCCATCTGTGGAATTAATTCAACAAGATTGTGCTCCAACATGCTATTTGAGTGAAGTTTCGGCAACCATGCCGTGGCATTATTCCTGTCGGATGGAGATCAACAAACCAATACAACTATGGGAACGTTCATGTTTATTTTAGTAGGGATGCTGATTTGTTTGTCTGTTTTGGAAATGCATCATTCGCGCGAGCATGAATAATTAAACTTGATTGTTTAGTTCTTTCGCAGCGCTTCAATGTCTTTCAGAATTTCGGCAACCAATGCTTCCGTTACCAACTTTCCTTTTTCATAGGTAGCCAATGTAGCATCGCCCCACGTGCCAGAAGGCGAGTATGTAGAATTTTTATTGTTGGGATCGCGCGTAAGCCCACGACCCGTGCTGGGTGTATAATCTTTCACGGCTTTTTTCATATCCACCGCATCAGGTTTCATGTATAAAATCATAGACGTTTCAATTTCATCGGCATGCGTACCACCTTCCTGCTTGCTGATTTTTTTCTCGAGCTCGCTGATACTTTTTAAATCGGTGTAGCGCATAGTGATTCCTTCTGCAGCCAATGTATCGCGGGCGGGATTTAACGCACGCACCGTACTGATACCGGTATTGAGAATGTAAAATTTAGTAGGACCATAATGCGCGAGGCTCCGACAAATATCTACCACCACATCGCGCGCAGTTTCCAGGCGCAACGAGGTAGAACCCGGATACTCTAAAAAGGAAGGATAGAAATGATAGTTGATCATGGGGGCAACCACAACGTTCGCATCCTTTAACACCCGCGCCTGAAAATACTCGGCCAGAATAAGATCATTCTTCAACAACAAATGCGGGCCATGTTCTTTCGATGCCGCACCCAAGGGAATAACAACAATCGTTTCAGGAGTAAGAATTTTTTCGGCCTGCGGCCAGGTGAGGTCTTGTAGCATAATGCCCTTGTTGGGTTGGGCAAAAGAGAGAGCAGGCACCAGAAACAGAAATACAAAATATCTCATAGCTAAGGAATTTCTCTAAGGTACTATTTTTGGTTGGTGATAAAAGAGGGCGTGTCCCGCTTGCTCGCACCCCGCACAAGGCCAGCGGGCCGGGCTATCCGTCTCAAGCTCCCGCAGCCAACACGCGAAATCTATCCCACGTTAGCGGAGGCTTTACACTTCTATCCGTGCATGAACCGGAATTTCTTAATTTAGATAATCTATAACTAAACAGAGATAGCAATGAAAAGTAAGGATGACCTAACAAAAGATAACTTCATGGAATTTTTTCGTGATAATGAAAAGCTTAACTTGTTGAGTGCTGATGACAGAATAGAAGTATTTTCTACAATACTAATAGGGAGTTCAGATTTTAAGAAAAAACTCTTTGATGACATTTTTGCTGACTATGGGATTTTCAATTTGAAAGTAATGGAAGTGGGTAATGTCTAGACCGATGGATTTATGATTGAATATAATGAAGTATTAATTTATTCAGACCAACCTCAAACTTGTCCTAAGTGCGGATCACGAACTGAGATAATACTAGATATTTCACACATCAATAATAAGAGCCAAGTCCTTAAGTGTTTAAATGATAGATGTGATACCAAATTTGTTGTTGAAAGTGATAAAGATTTTTTAAGTTATGAAAATAGGAGAGACACTTTGGACACGAGATGAACTTATACTTGCCATTAATCTTTATTGTAAAATTCCTTTCGGGAAAATGCATAAAGGCAATCCACAAGTTCAAGAACTTTCAAGAATTATTGGGAGGACACCAAGTGCAATTGCTCGTAAGCTAGGTAATTTAGCAAGATTAGATCCTTCTCTTCAAGCAAGGGGAATCAAAGGGTTAAGTAGAGGAGGAAATCTTGAAATTGAAATTTGGAATCAGTTCTATAACAATTGGGATGAACTTCCATTTGAAAGTGAGAAGTTGTTAGCAAAATATGCAAAGACTAGCATAGAAAAACTAAACGATATTGATATTAAGGAATTGCCGAAAGAAGGAAAGGTTCGAACACAGCTTGTAAAGATTAGAGTTAATCAGAATTTTTTTCGCTCGATGATTTTATCTTCTTATGATAATAAATGTTGTATAACTGGATTATCAAGCCGTGAACTTTTAGTGGCAGGGCATATTCGTCCGTGGGGTCTTGATGAAAAGAATCGAATGAATCCCGAAAACGGACTTTCACTAAACGCGCTGCATGATAAAGCATTTGAGAATGGATTGATTACTATTCTCCCAAATTATAAAATCAGAATTTCTTCTGTTTTGAGAAAGCTAAAAGACGAATCAATAAAGAATTATTTCTTGAGATATGACAATCAATCTATTACACCACCCGGAAAGTTTTTTCCTGACAAGAAATTTTTAGAGTATCATAACGATGAACGTTTCAAGAAATAATAATATTAATAATCACGAATCTCGATAACTGGAGATTACCCTCGCGACCGGGATGGAACGCATGCTTGAGCCTCCCGCTTAGAGGCGGGATAAACTCCCTTACACATGCAAGATGGCGAGCCTGCCTATGTTATCACTTCTGCAGATAAACCCGAAATGCCGCCCTATTCCAATCTTCTTTTATTGAATGTGCAACCTTCTCCAATGTCACCAATCTAAATTTTTACCCAACTGTATCTTTCATATGCCTATAAACCAAAACCAACTTTTCAAATTCTTTGATGAGGGTTGGTGCAATAAGCTCACTACTGATTTCAGCATCTCCAACGGTATAGTTTTTCCCTACAATAAAAGCATAATGCCAGTTGTCGGCTTTGGTAAATTCCCAGAGCGCGTCTTCGTTCTGAAATAGTTCAACCGCTTTTCTATCGCCTGCAATTTCAATCCAGTACCCGGCACCTAAGCCGATGAGTAATGTGAAGAATTGCTTTTTGTAGTCTTCATTGTACATCTGCTTACTAACATAGTCACGATCCATTTTGCCGGTGTTGGGTTTAGCCGTTAGCCAAACTCCCACTTCTCTTTGCTGAAGAACAATTTGCAGGGTGATAAAATCAGTAATTTCAGTTGAATTTAATTTCTTCAGCTCAGCTTCGCTGCGGCCATAGGCCAGCCACATCGTTTGCAGTTTGTTGTCGGGATGATCGGCAGGATCGAGGCTACTTATGAGTTTACTTGCATCAAGGTCTGCATGCAGTTTCATGCGTACTACATCCTTTTTAATCAACTCATGAAGTTGAATCAGTTTAGCTTGTACACCCACACGCTCGGCATGAACTTCTGGAGAAGTTGCTCTTGCTTTGCTGCTGCTTAGTGCGAGGTAATCTTCTTTTTTGAAATACTGATTCTTAAACTTGATGTGATCCCAATTAAATCCGGTTGTAGTTAATTCAATGAATTGTTTCTTTTCTTGTCGCGAGGCGATGTCGCGTTGCTTGAGCGTTGGATACAGATATTCATATTCCTGAATAAGTTCTTCAGAAAGCGGGTTGCCAAATTCATAAAAACCGATGAACCACGATTTCAGAGTTTCAATTTCCTTGGCATCGGTGATTTTGAAGAATAGTTCTTCGCTGTCTTTAATTCCTTCCAGTGTAAACGGACCGGAGCCAACAAACGCAACAGATTTCCTAAACGGCAAATCAAAAATATACACGTTGGCATGAAAGAAGTTTTTCGTGTAGATGTTGAGTGTAATGCGCCCCTGATAATTTCGCCAGATTCTTTTCAGCACTTCGGGTGAGGTGGGTACATCAAGGCCCGTCACAATTTCCATTTTACTTTTTGTGGGGATGCGGCTACGAATAAAGTCGAACCCGGCTTCGGAAATAGCTGCAGTGGCGATGTAGCAATGTTCCACTTGTTGCAGTAGTTTGTCGTTGATGAAAGGAACTGCCAGTTTTTTAATGATCATGAGTAAGAATTGTAAAGCAAGAAATTTTGATTGCAAAATACGCAAGATAAATTCCTTATTTTATCACTGTCATTCCAGGCAAGCGAGATGATTTGAGTTTAAAGTCGAGTGGCTTTAGGATTTTTTATTACTTGAGCAGACTGGCGCGACCCGGAATCTAATTAATTATAGAAGAGATTGCGGGTCTCGTATAATTTAGTCTAAATGATTTCATATGAGCACTCGCCCACAATGACCTGTAAAAAAATATTTGACTGTCATTCCGGGCAAGCGAGATGATTTGAATTTAAAGTAGATTGGCTTTAGGATTTTTATTACTTGAGTAGACTGGCGCGACCCGGAATCTCATTAAAGTTTGTTGAGATTGCGGGTCTCGTTTTCGTGTTACTAAATGATTTCGTAAGAGCACTCGCCCGCAATGACGTTGAGATTGAGAGTTTGACTTTTTATTAGCAGTTCAAATAATAACATTTTTCACTGTCATTCCGGGCAAGCAAGAGAATTTTGATTAAGAGATTGTGCGTATAAGAATTGGTAAATTTCAATCTGGGACTAGCGTGACCCGGAATCTAGTTAATTGTTGCGGAGATTGCGGGTCTCGATTATAAGGTTATTAAATGATTTCATGTGAGCACTCGCCCGCAATGACCTGAAAAAGAATTTTTGACTGTCATTCCGGGCAAGCGAGATTGATTTGAGTTTAAAGTCGAGTGTCTTTAGGATTTTTTATTACTTGGGAAGACCAGCGTGACCCGGAATCTCGTTTTAGGTTTCTGAGATTGCGGGGTCTCGTTTTCGTGTCACTAAAGGATTTTATATGAGCACTCGCCCACAATGACCTGTAAAAAAATATTTGACTGTCATTCCGGGCAAGCAAGATAATTTTAATTAAAGGAAGGAAGATTTTAGAGATTGATCAATACTTAATTCGAAAACTAGCGCGACCCGGAATCTCAATAACGCTCGCTGAGATTGCGGGTCTCGTTTAATTGGGTTACTAAAGGATTTTTATGAGCACTCGCCCGCAATGACATTTCAGTATGAAGTTTTTGGTTATGCTACTTATCGAACTTCTTGAAAAGTTCAAATTCATTTGGGTCGTACCAATTGGCACTTAAATCATTCCATGTTGGGTTTGATTTTTCAATCAACTCAATCTTCCAGGCACGATGATATTTCTTTAATTGTTTTTCACGGTGAATAGCATTTTCAATGTTCTCATATTCTTCATAATAAACGAGCTTCGAACAATTGTATCTAGCTGTAAAGGCCCTCAAGTCCCTTTTAACCTTATGATCAAAAACCCGACTTTCAAGATTATTGGTTACACCAACATAAAGGACGGTGTTTCCTAAGTTGGTCATCATGTAAACACAATAAGGCATGTTTAAAGTTAAATAAATTATGAGTTGAGCACTAAATGTTTATACCACACTTTCTTTCAATCATTCGGCTTTATTGCCTGAATTGGAATCTTACTAATTCATTGCCAAACTTTAAAAGCCGTTCGGGTAAATCCTGCTGATTCGTTGCGACAGGAGTGACAAGATTTGTGATATTTGTGTTTCAATAAGTTCATGATCCAAACGGAGTTTATCGCATCGTGTAGCAACTATACAGACACACACGGTGAATTTTTATGGCGCGAGATAGAGCAAGCTTATTCTGCAAAAGGCCGACATTATCATACCCTTACTCACCTTGATAATTTGTTGGCACAACTCAAGCCTTTGAAGTCTCAATTCAACAATTGGGATACAATTGTATTTGCCATGGTGTATCATGATGTGGTGTATAATGTTTTAAAAAACAACAACGAAGAAAAGAGTGCCGACTTTGCAGCAAAACGATTACAATCAATCTCGTTTCCCGTAGATCAGATTGAAGCTTGTAGGAAATTAATTTTGGCCACTAAAAAACATGAACCTGATAATGAAGAAGTAAATTTCTTTACGGATGCCGATCTTTCTGTGCTGGGCGCAGAACCTGAGGTTTACAAATTGTATGCGCCTCAAGTACGAAAAGAGTATAGACTCTATCCGGACTTAGTTTACAATCCCGGTCGTAAAAAAGTGTTGAAGCATTTTCTGGCCATGGCAAGAATTTTTAAAACCAATTTATTTTTTGAGAAGTACGAAACCGCAGCGAGACGAAATTTGGAGTGGGAGTTTGGGGAATTGACGTGATCAAATTGAATATTATATTTACTAATAATCTAACAATCGAGTATTTATGTCTTCCCGTTTCAAAGCTTTGCTGTTCTTAATCTCAGGTTTTGTTGTCTTTGAAATAGTGTTTGCTTTTCTGGTTGAGACAGTTGGAAATGGCGATGTGCTTGGTTCATTTATTAAGTCAGTTGTATTATTAGTAGTAATAGGCTTCTATGCAAATGGAATCCATTGGCTAAAGTGGATACTTAGTGTGCTTCTTCTTTTACAGTCAATTGCATGCATTCTTGCTGGTATTGGGGAGGATAATTTGATCTTCTTTACAATAGCTGCTTATTCGTCATTCTTTATTTATTGTATTCATTGGTTGAAAGCATTGAAAGTCGAAAAAATTAAACTTGAAGAATCCGTTTCAAGATCACCTAGAAAAATTATTTATACAGCGAGCAACTACCCATTATTGCTAGTTAGACATAAGGCACTATTGATTGATGGAGTCGTTTTATTGATTCTGATGATACTTGTCATGATAATCATGGATGAACATGAGCATAGGACAACAGTAATGATTGCACTTTCGATTTTAATTTCTTTATTGTATGAACCTCTTTTAATAGCCTATTCAAAAACACTTGGACAGAGAGCAATGAAAATCAAGGTTAGAAAATATGATAATCATTCTGAAAAAATTAGTTTGCTAAATTCTTATGCTCGCTCATTTACAAAAGGAACATTAGGCTGGTTGTCATTAATTACTATAAATTTTAATCCACATCATAGAGCGATACACGATATAATAAGCAATTCTATTGTATTAAATGGTGATGACACAGAGCCTACCTCCTGAAAAGATCTTTCATCTTCCACCAAAGACTCCGTGGACTATACCATCTTCTTGCCACTGCACCACCAAGCATAATTCCACCCGCTACGACAGATACTTCGTTTAGGGCTGCATCATACCTCAAGGAAATTTTAATTTCTTTCAAATTTGAATCAACAACTATTTCATGCTCAATGGTTGTGAATCCTATAAAAGAAGTCACCAGAGTTTCAACTGCCTTCGGATGATCAATCACCATTTCAAATTGACCATCGCCATTAGTTACCGTTCCTTGAGTAGTCCCCTTCCGCACAACGTTTACCCCAGGAATCAATTCGTTATCTTCTCCTACTATCACTCCTTTAATAGTTACGCTGGGAACAGAACTCATTCGAGTGATAGTAGAATCACTTAGCTTATCAACTTGCTCCTGATTAGTTCGGCTTTTCAATACCTGAGCCTCTGAAGGGCGGCTTACTAATAGAAGTATAAAAGCAAAGCAAGCAGTCCATCGGGCTTGATTCGGGTTTGAATGTGGATAAGTTTTATACGTTGTAAGTTGATGGGGAGCAAAACGGCCACAGGTTGACTTTGGTTTGTTTATAAAATAATCTTTTATCTGATCTTCGTTCCATTTTGTGAAGTCAATCACTTCTTTTTGACAGGATCCACAAAAGCGGCCTTTTTGTGTGGGTGTAAACTGATTCCAGTTTTCGTGGCAAGGAGTAGGAATGGCGAGGGTAAAATTTCTTTTCATGGCAGTCAGGTTTGGCATAAGATGCAGGGGTTGATTATTTTCCATAATAAAAGAAAGAGGGCTCCCTTTTGGTTAATGAAGGTTAAATAGGAATGCATGCTATTTAAGTTTAGCACCATTAAACTTAAATAATGATTTATTTAGTTAAGTTTGTACTAAATTTTAACAATGGACTTTAAATCAGGTAGTTACGTACAGTCAAACGGCTATAAGGCATTCCAGCCAGTGAAAATTAATCGTGCTTATCGATTTGACTACACAGATTTACAGCCCCTGATAGAACAGGCCAACCTTAAACTTGGGGAGTTAAGTGCTTATTCTGAGTTGGTTCCAGATGTGGACCACTTCATTCAATTGCACGTCATTAAAGAAGCCACTGTATCGAGCAAAATTGAAGGCACTCATACTAATATGGAAGAAGCGCTTTTGCAGGAAGATGAAATAAATCCAGAAAGGCGAGATGACTGGCGTGAGGTGAACAACTACATCCAGGCAATGAAACATAGCATTGCTGAATTGACAAAATTACCCTTGTCATCACGTCTGTTAAAACAAGCGCACGGTATCTTACTAAGAGACGTTCGTGGTGATCATAAAATGCCGGGAGATTTTCGCACGAGTCAAAATTGGATTGGAGGAGCAAGTTTGAAGGATGCCGCATTCATTCCTCCTACATGGCAGGAAGTAGATCCGCTCATGGGCGATCTGGAGAATTTTTTACATAACGATCAAACAGGCTTACCTCATGTTATTAAAATTGCATTAGCACATTATCAGTTCGAAACCATTCACCCGTTTTTGGATGGTAATGGACGCATTGGTCGTTTGATGATCACACTATATTTTATACATGCAGGTATTCTTAAAAAGCCTGTATTGTACCTATCTGATTTTTTTGAACGACACCGAAGTTTGTATTACGACAACCTAACAGGCATACGAACACGCCATGATTTAAAAACATGGATTAAATTCTTTTTGGTGGGCACGGTGGAAACCTCTGAAAAAGCCATACAAGGATTACGTAAAATTCTGGCACTGAAGGTGGATTGTGAAACTAAACGAATTAATCAGTTGGGTAAGAAGATGAAACCCGCACAGCTGTTGCTGCATAGTTTATTTTCTGAACCCTTGGTGCGGCCTGATGAAGTTGCAAGAATCACTGGCCTTTCTATGGTATCTTCTTATAAACTGATTGAAGATTTTGAACGCCTGAAAATTTTAAAAGAAATTACAGGCAATCAACGTAATCGCATTTTTGCATTTCACGAATATTTTGATGTGTTTGATTGAACAAGAAGAGATGACACTCTCTAGGTGATTAATCGTAGCCTTTGTCCATTACCAATGGCACCTCCAAAAAACATTCGCAAAATTATTCACATTGATATGGATGCATTTTATGCTTCTGTTGAGCAGCGTGATAATCCCGACTATCGCGGCAAGCCTATTGTGGTGGGTGGCTCACCGGAAGGGCGCGGTGGAGTAGTAGCCGCAGCGAGTTATGAAGCACGCAAATTTGGAATCCGCTCTGCCATGGCTTCCAAAAAAGCACAACAACTTTGCAAGCATGTCATTTTTGTGTTTCCACGATTTGATGTGTACAAAGAAGTGTCCCAACACATTCGAAGTATTTTTCATCGCTATACAGATTTGATTGAGCCGCTTTCGCTGGACGAAGCCTTTTTAGATGTTACAGAAGACAAACAGAACATTGGTTCGGCATTGGAAATCGCAAAATTGATCCGACAGGAAATTAAAACCGAACTAAATTTAACCGCTTCGGCTGGCGTGTCGGTCAATAAGTTTGCTGCTAAGGTAGCTTCCGATATGAACAAGCCCGATGGGTTAACGTTTATTGGTCCTTCCAAACTTGAAGCCTTTATGGAAAAATTGCCGGTAGAAAAATTCTTTGGTGTTGGGAAAGTGACTGCCGAGAAAATGAAGAAAATGAATTTGCACACTGGTGCTGATTTAAAAAAGCTTTCGCAAACGGAATTGGTAAAACACTTTGGCAAGTCGGGTAAGTTCTTTTATAAAATTGTTCGAGGCATTGATGATCGCCCGGTGCGCCCCGATCGAGAAGCAAAATCGGTGGGCGCTGAAGATACGTTCTCATTCGACCTGACAACGATTGAAGAAATGAATCTTGAACTAGAAAAAATTGCCGGTGTAGTACAAGGTCGATTGTCCCGCTATCAGCTAAAGGGCAGAACCATCACAATAAAAATAAAATACCACGACTTTAAGCAAATAACCCGCAGTCAATCTTTTGAAGAAGCGGTTGATGATCTTGAAGTAATAGAAAACACAGCCAAGCAATTGTTGAGTGGAACGAATCTGCATGATAAGAAAGTGCGTTTGTTGGGAATCTCGCTTTCCAATTTTAACGATCCTGCAATCAGAACCCGATCTGAAGCAGACACCGATCAGTTAAAGTTATTTTAGACTGAACGAGGTTTGATGTATCTTGCGTGCTATGAGTACAACTAAGATAACAATCAACAACAACGGTTCAGTAAAAATTGATGGTGATTTTGAAATTGTGGACATGCAGGGAACAGCATACGGACTGCAAGGCCGAACCATTGTTTCTTTATGTCGATGTGGTCGCTCGGCCAACAAACCATTTTGTGATGGATCTCATAAAGGTCATTTTGAGCATGAGGCTATTGCATTTGATTTGCCACCGAAGAAGGTATAATCTTTAACAATGCAGAGATGAGTAAAAATCCACTTATTTCAGTTGCCGAATTAGTAGCAATAAAAGACAAGCCAAACGTACTTGTTTGTGATGCCAGTGCCGGACCGAATGCAAGAGCAAACTACGAAGCACTTCATTTAGAGGGAGCAATTTATGTTGATCCGGAAACTCAATTGGCAACACCGGCCGATGCTTCTAAGGGTGGTCGTCATCCTTTGCCAACATTAGAGAAATTTTCAAGCATACTGGGCTCATTAGGAATTACACCTGCCAGTCATGTGGTTATTTATGATGACAAGCAAGCCGGCAATGCAGCCGCACGCTTTTGGTGGATGTTGAAAGCAGTTGGTCATAAAGAGGTGCAAGTATTAAATGGCGGCCTGCAATCAGCGAAAGCAGCAGGTTATCCGATGAGTTTACAGAAAGAAAAAGTTACTCCGAAAAGTCCTTATCCTGCCAAGGAATGGGAATTGCCAAGGGTTGATTTGAATGAAGTGAAAGTTGCTTCTGAACAGGGCAGTAATGTAATTGTAGATGTGCGTTCTTCAGAACGGTTTGATGGAATTACAGAACCCATCGATTTAATTGCAGGCCATATTCCGGGTGCTATTAATATTCCGTTTACAACCAATCTCAATGCACAAGGTGAATATTTATCTCCCACCGAATTAAAAGAAAAATATACGAAGGCATTCGAGGGCAAAAGAGCTGATGAGATTATTGTGCATTGTGGTTCGGGGATAACGGCTTGCCATACGTTGCTGGCGATGGCAGCAGCCGGGTTAGAGATTCCAAAACTGTATGTGGGCTCCTGGAGCGAATGGTCGCGCAACGATTTGCCGATGGTACTCGCGAAATAATTTTTTTGTTCTGAGTTTGATCTATGGCATCGGTTATCTTTGCCGCCATGATCAATACGTTACACGCTCAACTAAGTCACCTATCAGCGCATACACTCGGCAATAAAACCAATGGCGAAGATTTAATTGCTTCGCGTGCAGAACTTGAGTTGCCCGATGAAGATTTGCGCACAAAATTATCCACCTCATTTTTGGGTGCCTTTAACTCAGCCGAGTATTATCATTTTACGTCTACCGATGGTGACTTTCGGCATAATCCCATGTTTCAATGGGTGCAAGAAATTTTTGAAGCTGAAGATCAGTTTCATTTAAAGTCGGTAAGCATTGCCAAGCATTTGTATGAAGTATCGGTACATCCATTAATTAAATCAGGCGATTTGTTTGTGGCAATGTTTTCGAATATTCAAATAGACGGTACCCAAACAGAAGCTCTTGGAATTTTTAAATCGGAAAACAAAAGTTCGATTCTTAAATTAACAACCAAAAAAGACGGACGGTTTGAGGTGAATTTCCAGAGCGGCATTAATCTTGAGAAACTTGATAAAGGCTGTTTGATTTATAATCTCGATGAAGACAAAGGGTATCGGCTTTCTATTTTGGATCGATCGGGAAAATCATCCGATGCACAATACTGGAAGGAATTATTTTTACGTGTGGAGCCTGTAAAGGATGAATTTCAGGCAACTCGAAATATTCTTGACATCGCCCGTCATTTTGTGGTTGATCAGATTGGGGATGAATTTGAATTATCAAAGGCAGATCAGATTGATTATTTAAATAAGTCGATTGGTTATTTTAAGAAGAAAGATGAATTCAATCAAAAGGAATTTGAACAAGAAGTATTTGAAGATCCGGAGTTAATCAAATCGTTTCGAAAGTTTGATAACAACTTCCGTGAACAATTCAGCATCGATCGTGAAGATGGGTTTTCAATTTCTGCGGAAGCGGTGAAAAAGCAATCACGCGTATTCAAAAGTGTATTAAAACTTGATAAGAACTTTCATATCTACATTCATGGCGATCGCGAGTTGATTGAGCGCGGGGTTGATGAAGATGGTAGAAAGTATTATAAGATTTATTACAAACAGGAGTTGTAATATTTATTTGGGAGCCGGAATTTTTATGGAAGCATCATAGTTGATGATTACTTCCTTCGCATAAGGTTTCAATAAAGTTTTTAGTTGTTCTTCCATGCGGGTTCGGGCATCTTTTATAAATGCCGCTTGCGCTGCATACGTTCTGGCATCTTTTATAAATGCATTTGTAGCCTTTGTGCGGTCATTCATATCGACCCAATTCCATACTCCATTTTCATCCCGATAGGTAATGTCGCCTTGCGATTCAATAGAAAGCAAACGGGGTTCAGGCAAGGTTACGTAGGCTTTGTCATCAGTAAGCTCAATTAAAAATTTTCGATGTAAATCAAATCCTGCTTTTGCTTCGAATGTTCCCATAATAAAAATTTGTTTTGTGCTTCCCAGCCACGTGTTTGTCCAGGTGTAGTTATGACCAAAATTTTGTGAGAGAACGGCAAGTTCAAATACCTGAGTTTGTTGATTGAGAACAATCGTGTGATCTACTGTGATTTCGGGCGTAAACTGGAATGCTTTCTTAAAATCTTCACCCAGTGTTTTGGCTACCTCATAGCTGCGCTTTACCATTTGGGTGGGAATTGTCACCAACACCACATAAGCGGTAATCGAACCCACAATAAGTAAAATGATCAGTAGTTTAAGATTGCGTGAAATCATTGCGCAAAGATAATTCTATTCTAACCCCGATCTAGTTTAAAATGATTGGACGAAATGAAGTCATGTGGAGTAAAAAGTATATTTTTGCGCCCGCATGAAAAAAATAATAGAATCCAGAAAGCTTTTAGGGGTTGAAAAATCAGTGGAACTGAAAGAGTTGAAGTCCATTTATCGGAATTTAATGAAGGATTGGCATCCGGATAAATTTCAGGACGACCAGGCAAAACTGGAAGCTGAGGAAAAAAGTAAGGCCGTGATTGAAGCCTATCATTTATTGGTGAGTGTTGCCCCCGAAACCCATGCGCAGCAACTGGATCAATACACAGAGGTAATCACCGCATCAAAAATTGTCGACTTCAACTATAAGTCACAAACCTTGCAAGTCAATTTTGCTGATGGCAGTAGCTACGAGTACTTTGGAATTCCTCACAGCACCTATAATAAATTTCTTAATTCCGATACGCCTGATCGTTTTGCCCGAAGGCATATCTACCATTCCTATATTTATAGAAAGGTGAGCAAAGCGGTGGAGGCTTAATCTTTTCTGAGGTAAAAAATTGAGATCATAATTTTCAATTCATAAGTATTTGTAATTTGGTTGTACTAAACCTTACTTCATGAGAATTGTTCTCGCCCTATTTATCCTTGTTTGCCTTGGTTGTACACAAAGTCCATCAAAAAAAAATGAAAACAAGGAAGACAGCAAAGATGGAACGAAAGTCATAAAGACGACCTATTCGAATGGCAAGCCAAAAGCAGAGGTGTCCTACAAGGATGGAAAGAAAAATGGATTATCAAAATCCTTTGACAAGGAGGGGAAAATAAGTCTTGAACTACCCTATATCAACAATAAAAGGGAGGGGAAATCTAAGAAGTACTACGAAGGAGGCCAACAGCTCTATCAGACCACCGAGTATAAAGACGATTTGATGAATGGAATGCAAATTAAGTATCGTGAGAACGGAGATGTTCTCTCTGAAGCGCAATATGAAAAAAATTTCCCCTGCTTAAATTTAAAAGAGTATTACAAGGACAATACCTTGAAGAAGGAATATCCTAAAATTGTAGTTACACCTATAGACCGACTGGATTCTCAAGGCGTATATATTCTTCAAATTTCAATGTCGGAGAAAGTTCGGAAGGTTAAATACTATACCGGTAAACTAACATCTGTGGGATGTTTATCGGATGATTTGTATAGCATACTATTAAATGAACAAGCAAAGACTGGAAAGCTAACATATAATTTAGGACCGGGAGGATTTATGATGGAGGAATTAAATATTATAGCCGTTGTTGAAACGAACTATGGCAATTCATATATAACACAGAGGAAATATAATTTGGCAATTGACAACTAACCTCCATTAATCATTTGCTTTCGCATTTTTAACTGAAAGTCGTTGGGTACAATTTGTAAACCTCTTTCTAACAACTCTTTAGCTTTTGCTTTTTGCCCCCTCTTGAAGTAATATACACAGGCTTCTGAATATGCTCGACCAACCGATTCTGGGCTTAACAGAGTAATGTTCTTGTTGGATTCATAAACCTGCTCAAACATTCGCTGATATTTTTCAGCTCGAGCAATGTTTGGTTTTTCAAAATTATCTCCAAACTCCACTACATAGGTTAATGCAACCATTGAATTGAAATTGTTATTTTGTTCCAAAGAAGGAAATCTGATTTTGTAGACCTCCAAAGAATCGAGGATAGCTCTGTTATTCCTTTCGTTGCGAAACGATTGCCCCAGACAAGAAACAAATACTCCTCCTAAATCGACATTATTTGGTTGAACTTCCAACGCTTCTGCGAAGAAATATTTTGCCCGAACGTAATTTCCTTGATTATAAAAAACGCGTCCATTTTCGTAATTATAGATGTAATCAATTTCCTTTTTCAAGTCATCATCAGTAATGCTTACTATAACTTCTTCATAGCATCTTTTGTATAAGTTCTTATCATTGTTTTTTGTAAGTACTGTTTGGGTTAGATTATAGAACTCTCCCTTGATCATATCTGTGGTAACACCACCATCTTTAAAACGTGAAATTCTGCCAATAAGAACTGATTTTTTTAGAGGGTCTGTTGTTTCTTCCAGATGTTCAGCAGTGAGGCTCATCAGCAAATATTCTGATCTTGCATTAGGGTAATACAGATATCCCTTTTTAATTTGTTCGTATGCTCCTGCAATGTCCCTATGATCACGCTTGAATAGCCCATCGTTTAAATAATGAATGCCTATTAACTGTGTGAGAGTGATATTTTCTTTTCCAAAATAGTACTTGCTAAAAAGTTCTTCAATATTAGAGGATGTGACCTCTGCACTTCCAATTACCTTTTGATTCTTAAGATTGTTTATAAACTTCGATTTGAATTCTGTGTCAAACGCAAAAAAGCCCGTAATTGGAGCTGTAGTTTCAATTAAAATATTATCAGAATTTGGATAAGCAACCAGATAGACATGAGTTGGTTCCTCCTTTATTGTATAAGGAATATCCAGTGCCTCAAAAAATAATGCGTACAGTGCGGTTGCTGTTACGCAATTATAGTAACCTGTTTTTACGATTTCGAAGAATCTATTTTCAATTTCATACTTTGTCAAAAATCGATTATGGACTGTTTGATAAATAAATTTTATTTTCTTGTCATTCTTTTTTTTATACGAATCAGACTTTCTTATTTGAATAAGTGTTTCATTAAACTTATCAACAAAAAACTTTAAATCATTTTCGGCACTTAATGAGTTTGCTAAAAAAGATTTCGAAAAGTCGCGTTCATTCTTTTTAAGAAATTTGGTCAGAGCATCTGCTTCAAATGGGGTGGTAAATTTTAGCTCATTCCATCGAACAAGAGAATCAGGAGGAACCCCCCAAACCTTAAGGCAGAAGAAGCTACACATCGCAAAAGAGAATAAGAAACGAGAAAGGCTCATATAACAATGATTTAATATCAAGGTAAATGGAATCTCGAAAATAAAGAAATGTATAATTCGATAAATTTAAAATGGCGTGTGCGTTTAACTACCCAGTTTGTATGCAAATTTAATGTAACTAATGACCTCATCATTCACATCCTCTTTAGCAAGCATGCGGAAGTGATGATTAAACTGGTTGGTATCGCCCGGTACCTGTACAATTTTTTGAAAGCATAGTTATCAGGAAATGGTTTTTCAAATGGAAAAACAACGTGAATGAAATTCTTTCCAAGTAGTGTGATGTATGCAATTCACTTTCGCGGGGTGGCAATACCAATCATGGTTTTGGCAGGATGCAAGGTGATGTTTCCTATTTGTTTGTATTGTTCAATAAAGTGGTGAAATAAGGAAAGTGTATGTTATGACTTTCCGTGAAGGAAATTATTGAGTGAGTATTCGTTAGATGATGATTTAGGAGCCATGTATTTGAGTCTTCTTGAACAAGGTAATTAAACAGAAGCTACAAATGAATTCTATGCAAATAGAATTAAGTAAAAATTGTAAATTGAAGTATAATTATTCAGTATATGAGAAAAGATAGTGTTTTAGATGCAATAAATGAGTTTCCTCAGGAATTTGAGTTAGAAGAATTAATAGAAAAACTTGTTTTTGTAGAGAAAGTGGAAAAAGGTCTTCATCAATTATCAGAAGGCAAAACTGTTACTCATGAAGAGGTAAAGGAGACTATTAAAAAATGGTAAAGGTTATTTGGACTGACTTTGCCATTGAGGATTTAAAGTCAATCCATGACTACATTGCACTTGATTCAAAAACCTATGCCTCGAAATTTATTGAGAAGATTATTCAACGAATTGATCAACTTGAGAAACATCCAAAATCCGGTCGAGTTGTTCCTGAATTTAATAGCGAAACTCTAAGAGAGTTAATTGAAGGCAACTACCGAATTGTTTACAAAGTAAACACAGATCACATTGGTATTGTCCGAATTCAACATTCGGCAAGGCAGCTAAAAATATTCTGATTCAGAAAATCATTTCCACCTTACTCACTCCGCAATGAAGTAACCGGATTCGATCGTGCTGCCCGTAAAGCTTGTGTACTAACAATCGCAATCGCAAAGGCCAATGCAATTAATCCTGTAAGCGGAAAAATCCACCATGCTACGCCCACATGAATGGGATATCGTTCCAGGTATTTGGTTAACGACCACCAGGCGAGTGGAGAAGATAGAAGAAATGAGATTATTACAAGGATTGAAAAGTCTTTCGACATCATGCCGACTAAACTGGAGACAGAAGCGCCTAGCACTTTACGGATTCCGATTTCTTTGGTACGCTGTTCGGCTGTAAAAGACGCAAGCCCAAACAATCCTAAACCAGTTATAATAATGGTAAGGGTCGCAAACAAACTTGATAGCTTGCTGGTAAGATTAAGCGTTGTAAATTTTTTCTGAAATTCCTGATCGGCAAATGTATATTCAAACGGATAAGCCGGAGCATGCTTTTCAAACACAGCTTTAACGGTATTAATGGCAGCCGGTAAATCTTCAGTCTTCTTTAGTCGAATGGTAACGGCATCAATCCAGTCAGGATCAAGGATTACAAACATGGGCTTAACAGGTTGGTACGGAGAGCCCATCAACACATCATCCAAAATCCCAATTAATTTTCGTTTGCCACCCCATAAGTCTAATTCGGTTCCAATCGGATCTTCAAGGTTCATTAACGCAAGCCCCGCTTTATTAATTAAGATGGCTGCGGTATCGGTTTTAAAGTCCTCGGAAAAATCGCGACCCTCAATCACCTTTATGCCCATCGTTTTTGCATAGTCGTATTCGGTGGCAATGGTAGTAAAGATTACCCGCAGGTCTTCAGGTTTACCCGGCCAGCCCAGAAAATTATTGGAGTTAATGTTGGTGATAGAACTATTTGATTTTGTAACCGACTCAACAACTCCCGATGCAAGCAATTCTAATTTAATCGGACGATAACTTTTGCTTACCTCGTTACTATAGCTAACTGCCATCAGGTTCTCCTGATTATACCCTAACTCACGTCCTTTTACGAGTTGTATCTGCTGATAGATTACAATGGTTCCGATGATCAGCAAAATTGAAAACCCAAACTGAAGCGTTACCAATACTTTGCGAGGTGTGCTGGCACCTTTGCCAATGGTGGGTTTGCCTTTTAACACTTTAGCAGGTTGAAACGAAGAAAGATAAAAGGCCGGGTAGCTCCCGGATACAAATCCTGTAATAAAAATCATCCCTAACGTGAAAATCCAGAACTGCGAAGAGGTATAGTCAATAAATAATTTCTTTTGCACCAGGTCATTGTAAAAAGGAAGCAGTAGCTGCGCTAATAAGATCGCGATAGAGAAAGCAATGAGGGATATGAACATCGACTCGCCAATAAACTGAATGATTAATTCGTATCGCTTGGAGCCTACACTTTTGCGAACGCCCACTTCACGGGCTCTGCGTTCTGACCGGGCAGTGGCAAGATTCATGAAATTGATACAGGCAATAACAATTATAAAAATCGCGATCACTGAAAACATCTGAACATAGTCATTCATGCCGCCAGTTTCAATTCCGTTTTCGAAGTTGCCATGCAAGCGCCAACGAAGTAGTGGATACAAAAAATATTCTGGTTTGTTTTCAGTCTCCCCATTCTTTTGCAGGATGCCCTTTATCTGATCTTCAACAGCCATGTGTTTGGAGGGATCGTTTAGCTCCACAAAAACCTGAAAGGAGTAATTGCCCCAGTTGGTTGTGTTTCTGCGCACCCAGTCATTGGTTTGTTCTCGGAATTTCCAAGGCATTAAAAAATCAAACTCAAATGAAGAATTGGTAGGGATGTCTTTTAAGATTCCAGTAACTTTTAGTTCATGCTCGTTGTCGACTTTAATGATTCTGTTTATTGGATCTTCGTCAGCGAACAATGCTTTGGCCATAGATTCACTAATCACAATGGATCGGGGGTCGGCCATTACCTGCGTAGCATCACCACTCAGCAGCGGGAACTCAAACATTTGAAGAAACTCTTCGCTCGCCCAATATCCTTTTTTCATGAAGCGGGTTTCGCCATTAGCCACAAGATGATCGCCACCCCAATCGGTTACAACTGCCCGAACGATATTATTGTCGGCAGTTTTCATGGCCTCGTAGGTAGGCAAGGGTACCGATGTCCATGAATTTATTTTTCCATTAAACGTTGCGTTTACCCACACCTGATAGAGCCGATCGGCCTTTGGGTGAAACTTATCGAACGAGGTTTCATCCGCTACCCACAATAGAATTAATATGCTGCAGGTTATCCCGATCGCAAGCCCTGCTATATTAATAAAAGAGTAAAAACCGTTTTTAAAGAGGTTTCGAACGGTAATGAGCACGTAGTTTTTAAACATAGCAATGGATTATAGGAGATATACTTTGGGTTTTTAAAAAGGTTAACAGGAAAAACGAATTATTTTAGATTTGGTTGACAATTCTAGTTTTATGAATCTCAATGACAGGTTTGGTGGCTAAATAGTTGCATTTCGACTTTTGCCAATGGGAATGGTAAATTGCTATCTTGTTGATAACTCTGTTCATTTATGAAGAAGATTTTTATCTCCCTGCTTTTCTTGCCTGTCATCTGTTTTTCTCAACCGAAAAGAATTGAGAAAATAGACTCTGTACTCACATACTTATATCAGCGTCAGCTTTTTAATGGAACTGTTCTGATTGGTGAGAAAGGAAAAGTCTTATATAGAAAAGCATTTGGTATTAGCAACGCAGAAACAAGCGCACCCCTTACAACAAACTCAGCTTTTAACCTGGCCTCAGTCTCAAAGCAATTCTACACCATGATGATCATGATGTTGAAAGAAGAAGGAAAATTAAATTATGATGATACAGTTCAAAAACACTTACCTGTTTTTCCTTATCCCACCATTACCATCCGGCAATTGATGAATCAAACTTCCGGTTTGCCCGAGTACTTTGATATAGCAGCAGGCAATATGACCTTACTGGATACGCTCACCAATCAATCGATGCTTGAATTGCTGGCTGCCAAAAAACCATCGCTGGTTTTCCAGCCGGGCGAACGTTGGGAATATTGTAATACAAACTATACCACATTGGCATCTGTACTTGAAAAAGTATCTGGAACTACATCCGATAAATTTTTTCAACAACGAATAGCAAGTCCATTAAAGCTTAAGAATACTTATGTTTATCATCTCAGACTGAAATCATATCCGCCATCGCGGGTATTTGGGTTACACTTTGAAAATCAAAAGCCGGTTACGGACGACTTGATTCGGTTTGATGGGATAGTAGGCGATGGCAATGTGTATTCATCAGTGGAGGATTTGTATACATGGGATCAAGCATTGTACACAAACAAGTTGGTGAAACAATCCACTTTTCAGGAAGCGATAACCCCTGGCAAATTAAATAATGGAGAATCTACCAGGTATGGTTTTGGTTGGGGAATTAATGAAATGGGAAAAATTGTATCTCATACGGGTGGTTGGGTAGGTTTTGGCACCATCATCATCCGATACATCGATAAAAATCAAACAATTATTTTGCTCGATAACTCTTCCAACTTTCGCGCGCACGGATTGGTAAGAAATATTTGGGAAGAAAAGGCAATCACGTTACCAACTACCCATTTGATCAACAATGTGAAAGTAATCGATGGTAGCGGTCAACCATCCTTTCTGGGAAGTGTACGAATTTTAAATGATCGGATTCGGGATTACGGTGATTTAAAACCTTTTCCAAATGAAGACGTGACAAATGGAAATGGTTTTGTGTTGGCGCCTGGTTTTATTGATAGTCACAGTCACCACGATTGGGGTTTGTTCGAAAATCCATCGGCTGTCTCAGCAACAAGTCAGGGCATTACTACTATTGTAGTAGGGCAAGATGGAGGCTCGGTTCCTATCGATACCATACAAGTAAGAATGAAAGCTCAACCCATTAGCATAAACCTTGCAACCTATACAGGGCAAGCATGGGTTCGCGATTTGGTTATGAAAGGGGATGTAAAAAGAAAATCTACCTCCGTAGAAATCGATTCAATGAAAGTAATCTTAAATCGTGAGTTAGATAAGGGATCACTTGGTTTAGGAACAGGGTTAGAGTATGAAGCAGCATTTTATAGCAATCGCGATGAAGTTGTTGAACTTGCGAAAGCAACTGCAGCTAAAGGTGGCCGATACATTAGTCATATCCGGAGTGAAGATATAAATCTGGATGAAGCTATTGATGAGATTATTGAAATTGGACGGGAAGCAAAAATCCCGGTTCAGATTTCACATTTTAAAATCGCAATGCGCAGCAAGTGGGGAACCTCATCTGCCATTCTCAATAAATTGCAACAAGCGCGATTAGAAGGAATCAACATTACAGCTGACGTGTATCCTTATGCGATGTGGAGCTCTACCCCTCGGGTTCTGTTTCCAAAAAAGGATTTTGAAAATCTTGTCAGCGCTGAATTTGCAACTCGCGAATTATTTGATCCGTCAACTTCGGTAATGACAAACTACCCGCCCAATGAAAGCTACGAGGGGAAAACAATAACTGAAATCGGAAAACTGAATAATGAAACACCAGCACAAACATTGCTTCGAATTGTTCGTGAGGCTTCATCGCTAGGGCAAGGAAGTTCTATTGTAGCAACCTCTATGAGTGAAACCGACATTAGTAATTTTATTGGTTGGGAACATTCCAATATCTGTTCGGATGGTGCCATGGAAGGACATCCGCGTGGGCATGGTGCTTTTACGCGTGTGTTAGGTCGCTATGTGCGCGAGCAAAAACTAATGCCATTGGAAACTGCGATTTATAAAATGACCGGACTCTCTGCAGAACATGTGGGAATAAAAAACAGGGGCATGATTGCCCGTGGATATTTTGCCGATTTAGTGTTGTTCGATCCTGCAACCGTAATGGATAATGCTACAATTACAAATGCGACTGCACTTTCGTCTGGTATTTATGGAGTTTGGGTAAATGGCAAGTTGGTGTATACCCCTCAAAAGGCCGAACCTAATTTTCCGGGTCGGTTTGTAATGCGTGAGAATTGAAACTACTTATCAGGCACTACAAAAGCCATGATAATATAAAGGAGTAAGCCTGTGCCAAAAAATAAGAAGCCAGCAATAAAAAGGAGTCGCATTACTGTGGGATCCATATCAAAGTAGTTAGCCAAACCACTGCATACTCCAAATATTTTCTTGTCTCCTTTTACTAATCGCTTTGCCATAAAAAAATGATTTTAGTTTACATAAACGAAAATAATGCAAACAAGTTTATTTAGCTACTGTGCCTGTGAGCACATTTACCTTTTCATTGAATGGATTGCCAGAAGAACGCCTAAGAGAAACCACCTGCCCTACATGCCAGAGTGCATCAGCAAGCGGGCCGTTAAGCGCATTCCAAAATGGAAATTCGCGACTGTTGGTGCTGCGCTTAAATACCATTTTAAACTTGTTTAACTCTTTGTCATTATTCTTCATAAGTTTTTCACTTGTTGCTTTAATGTTTTCAAGGGTTTTCTGTCGCATTTCTGCGAATGATAACTGGGGCGAAACTGCATCATTGTCTGTGGGTACTTCATTAACACTGTTCAGCAAAATCTGAGTGAGGTCGAGAATATGAGTAAGGGTTTCTTGCACAGTGCGCGCGTCATTATTCGGACTAAATGAAATGTCTTCGCCTCGTAAACCTTCCGTTGCCCAGTAATAGCGAAAGCCTAATGCATCCACCATGCGAGCAGCAACCGTTGAAGCTGAGTATTCTTTTGGATATTCAGGAATTTGAGCATACGGAAGTTCAGTTCTTTGCCCAAAAGCCTGGCCAATAACAACCAATAATAATAACAAAGTAAGTTTCATAACGAATGAGTTTTGGCTTTCGAATTAGCTGTAATGTTTTTTCTTGCGAACATAGCGTCTTTGCTTGAAAAAGAATAATGTTGCAAACATTCACCACATATCAGACTTAATTTGATAGCTTTTCGTTTGAGCTGTATTACCATTACATTTGTGTGATAATTAAAAGGTATGTTAGGTAGAAATAAATATTGGTTGTTGCCTCTTGCCGCAGTATTGTTGATCACATGCGCACCCTCGAAAGAGAAAAAACAACCTGAGGCAGATCCATTAAAAATAAACTACACAATAAGAAGTGTATGGCCTCATGATACCGAAGCGTTTACGCAAGGGTTGCTAATTCATAAAGGACAACTCTACGAAAGTACCGGTCAGCCGGGAACCTCATGGATCGGTTTGGTGGATGTTGCCACGGGCAAGTTAGATAAGAAAGTAATTCTGGATTCGAAATATTTTGGCGAAGGTATTGATATCCTTAACAATAAAGTATATCAACTAACATGGCAATCGCATGTGGGCTTTGTATATGATCTTAAAGATTTCAAAAAAATCCGGGAATGGAATTATAAAAGCGAAGGCTGGGGTCTTACCAACGATGGAAAGAACATTATCATGAGTGATGGCAGCAATCAGTTACATTTTTTGGATACAGCAAGTCTTGAAATTACAAGAAGCATAAATGTGACTGATGAGAACGGCCCGGTAAAGGAATTGAATGAATTGGAATATATTGATGGTTTTGTGTATGCCAATGTTTGGCAAACCAATCGCATTATGAAAATTGATCCCGCTACGGGTAAAGTGGTAGGGCGTTTAGATTTAACTCCACTCTATAATGATGCCCGCAAAGCAAATCCACGCATGGATGTGTTAAATGGAATAGCCTGGCACCCGGAAACGCAATCCTTCCTGGTAACAGGAAAACATTGGCCGCATATTTATATTCTGAAAATTGATAAGAGTTAAATCTTCTGCCACGAAAATGTGATCGCTTCTCCTTTTGCATCTTCGTAAGCATTTCCACAATCAATAAACCTTTTATTAAGTTTGAAGATGGAAAATCTTCTGGAGGCAGCGGCACAATTTATAAACACCACCTCCGGCCATATTTTCTTAACCGGAAAAGCCGGAACGGGTAAAACCACGTTTCTTAAAGAACTAAAAAACGTAACGCACAAATCGCTGATTGTAGTTGCACCCACGGGCATTGCCGCGCTCAATGCAGGAGGCGTTACTATCCATTCTCAATTCTTATTACCTCCTGTTACTTTTTTACCCGATCGTTTTTTGCCTGAAGGATTTACGGAAGGAGGAAAGTTTCTCAATCAAAACGTATTGGCGCGAAAGCACCCTCTTAATAGTGCACGAAAGCAAGTGTTGCGCTCTATCGACCTATTGGTGATTGATGAAGTAAGCATGTTACGAGCCGACTTGCTTGACGCGATTGACTATCGCATGAAAGCAGCACGCGGAAATTTTAAGCAAAGTTTTGGCGGAGTGCAAGTGTTGTTCATTGGAGATTTGTATCAATTGCCCCCAGTCGTTCGCAATGAAGAACAATCTGTATTGAGTAATTATTATAAGAGTCCGTGGTTTTATGAGGCAAAGGCATTGCAAGATGATCGCCCAGTGTATATTGAGTTAGATAAAATTTTTCGCCAGCATGATCAGGAGTTTATTGACGTGCTTAATAATCTGCGAAATAACATTGCAACGGAAGATGATATAGTCTTGTTAAATCAGCATTATAAAGAGCCTGCTGAGATTAAAAAATTAAAGGAAGTTATTACGCTCACTACGCACAATTACAAAGCTGACGAAATCAATAAAAGGGAATTACAGAACTTAACTTCCGAATCTCATTTTTTTGAAGCCAATGTGGAAGGTGACTTTCTGGAAAGCATGAACCCTGTGCCACAGCGTATTGAACTAAAAGAAAATGCTCAGGTCATGTTTGTACGCAATGACACGTCTGATGAAAAAAAATACTTTAATGGTAAGTTGGCTACCGTTAAAAGAATTTCGGAAGGTAATATTTTTGTGGAGTTGGCAGAGACACATGAGTTGTACATGCTGCGGAAGGAGCGATGGGAAAACAAAAAGTACACCGTCAATACGGCCACCAACGATTTGGATGAAGATGTAATTGGTTCCTTTGAACAATATCCCGTAAAACTAGCATGGGCTATTACCGTGCATAAAAGTCAAGGGCTTACTTTCGACAAAGCCATTATTGATGTAGATCAGGCTTTTGCGGGCGGACAAGTGTATGTAGCGCTGTCCCGATTACGATCATTGGAAGGACTGGTGCTTCGAAGTAAAATCAATTCTTCCGTAATCAGCACGGATCGAGAAGTAGTTGCCTTCGCGAAAGCCAATCATAAACCAGAAGGATTGGGTGACGTGATGAAAAGCAAGCAGCGTGAGTTCTTGCTGCGTTTATTAAATCATACGTTCGATTTTTCTTTGCTGGCGAAAGACATCACCTACGTACAGAAAGATCAGGAATCAGAAGGCTTTGGTGAGGAGAGTATGAAACCTGTCCTTGCTCAATTAAAAGGGGCATTAGAAGGAGAGCAAAGTAATACTGAAAATTTCAGAAGGCAATTATGGGGTTTGTTAACAACAGAAGGTCATGCAAAATTGTTGGACCGATTAGAGAAGGGTAGCCTTTACTATCGCGCACTGCTGAACAAATGGATTCATCAGTTGCTGGAGCACATTGAAACAACCAAACTGAAAAAACGAGTGAAGGCTTATTTAAACCAGTTGAATGAGTTGGACATCGCTTTCACTAAGAAATTAGAAGAGATTGATAAATCTTTAATACTGACAGCAGGGATTTTACAGGGCAATCTGAAATTTGATTTCTTGCCACTTGATAAGCAGCGGGCAATAGAACGAGCCACCATGCTTTCTGAAATCAATAAAGAACTGGATGCTAATCCGCCTGCTGGAATCGTGAGGAAGAAAGGAACAAAATCTAAGCGAAAGAAAAAAGATGAACCTAGTACGTATGAAATAACTCTTGACATGATTAATAAAGGCATGACCGGAGATCAAATTGCAAAAGAACGTGGTCTCGCTGTCGGCACCATTGAAAGTCATTTTGCTAAACTTGTTGAATCGGGAGTACTATCTATTACTAAGGTTATGCAAGAAGAAGAGGTTACTGAAATTAAGGAGACTATCAAACTGTTGCCAGCAGAATTTACCTCCAAAGATTTGTATGAAAAGTTTGGTGGTAAGTATGGGTATGGAAAGCTTCGGGCGGTGATAGCGGATACGAAAAACAATAACCAGCAGGTTTAGATAATTGACTCACCGTTCAAATCAGTAGTCAGCACATAGCTTATGTAATCAAAAAATGGACGGATTGCTTTAAACGTTTTATTCGCCTCATTTATAAAGTCTTTATCTAACACTTCCTTATCCGTAAAAGATCGCTCAAACCAAAACTGTTTGTAACGAAGTAAGTCAATCGCAGGATGATCTTTATTGAAGCCTTTCGGTGTTGTTTTAACACGCTCGCCTTTCATAGTTCCAAAAGTGTGCTTGATAGACTTTGAATTTAATAGTCTATTCCAGTCTTTATAATTGTCAGAAATATCTAGCCGGATTCGTTTTAAATCTTCTGGATTGGGGTAAGTGAACCCACAACCTACTCGTGAGTTGCCCGGTCTTATCCAATAATAGTATCCGCCCCGCAAATTTGGTTTTGTTCGTTTTAGATATCCGGCAAACCGAGGATTGTAAGGAGATTTATCTTTTGAAAACCGAACATCGTTATAAATACGGTAAAGACTTTTTTTTCCGGAAGGAGTTTCAATCTGATCGTGACTGTTCATTTTAGCAATCAAGCCATCCACAAACTGCTCAATATTTTCCTTTGTGGATAAATAGGAGTCTTTGTTTTCGTTAAACCATTCGCGGTTATTGTTGTGCGTTAACCTTTTAAGAAATTCTAATGATGATTTATGGATCGGTTTAGTCATTAAGATTAAGTATGTATTTGGTAAAGATACGACTATACGAAGGTGAATTAAATGTTAGAATGTTCAAGTGCATTTGCTATAGTCACCTCTCTCCTTAGGAGAGGGGACGGGGGTGAGGTGCAATGAGTTTCCACTTATAAAATTCTTGGTATGATTCATTTATTGTTTTCTTACCTTTCTTTATAAACTCATCCCTATGAAGAACCTTATTTTTCTATTAATCGGTGTTATATTTTTTAGCACACTTCAAGCTCAACCTTTAGATCCCTCGTTTTATTCAAATTACAAATGGCGAAACATAGGGCCACAGCGAGGGGGCCGATCACTCGGTTCTTCAGGAAGTCCGGGTAGACCTAATGAATATTATTTTGGTGCAACCGGTGGTGGCCTTTGGAAAACTACCGATGGTGGGCAAGAGTGGGCTCCGGTAACAGATGGAAAAATTTCAAGTTCGTCCATTGGGGCAGTGGCTGTTGCCGAAACCAATCCCGATATTGTTTACATCGGTGGTGGTGAAACTCAACTTCGCGGAAGCATAACCCAGGGCGATGGAGTTTATAAAACTACCGATGGCGGAAAAACCTGGCGCCATTTGGGTCTAAAGGAAACACAAGCAATCTCACGCATTCGGGTTCATCCTACCAATCCTGATATTGTGTATGTGGCTGCGTTGGGTCATCCTTACGGGGATAATGAAGAGCGTGGTGTGTTCAAATCGATTGATGGTGGAAACACATGGAAGAAAGTTTTATATGTAAGTCCAAAGACTGGCGCAGTTGATTTAATTATTGATCGCACCAATCCAAAAATTCTATACGCATCAACCTGGCAGGTGTATCGCAAAAGGTGGAAGATGTGGGGTGGTGGTCCGGAATGTAAATTATGGAAATCAGAAAATGGTGGTGATACCTGGACGGATTTATCGATGAACCCAGGAATGCCAGCAGGACCACTTGGAAAAATTGGAATCACCGTTTCGCCAGTTGATAATAAAAGACTGTGGGCAATTATTGAGGCGAATGATGGGGGTGTATATCGTAGCGATGATGCAGGTGCCAGTTGGAAAAAAGTAAATGACGAACGCAAATTGCGCCAGCGCGCATTTTATTATTCACGCATTTATGCCGATCCACAAGATCGGGAAACGGTATATTGTTTGAATGTTGATTTTTTTAAGAGCACCGATGGCGGAGTAAAATTTGACACTGAAATAAATGTGCCGCATGGCGATAATCACGATCTGTGGATTGATCCGAATAATCCGTTGCGCATGATTACTTCCAACGATGGGGGCGGTTGTGTTTCTGTAAATGGCGGCAAGAGTTGGACTGCCGAGGATTATTGTACCACGCAATTTTATCATGTAACTACTACCAATCATGTTCCTTATCATGTGGCCGGTGCGCAACAAGATAACTCTACGATTGCTGTGCCTAGCGATGGATGGGATCATATGAATGTGCTGGGCGAATGGGGTTATGTAGTGGGTGGTGGTGAGAGCGGATACATTGCTTCACACCCAAATAATCCTGATGTATTTTATGCCGGTAGTCAAGGGGCATTGCTTACACGATATGATCGAACAACCGGACAGACCCGCGATATTCAAGTATATCCAAGATTTTTTTCTGGTGAGCCTGCAAGTTCGTTGCCCGAACGGTGGCAGTGGACGTTTCCAATTGTTTTTGCACCAAAGGATGCCAATACATTATATACCTGTTCACAACATGTTTGGAAGACAACCAACGATGGTCAAAGCTGGGAAAAAATCTCACCCGATTTAACCTATGCCGATCCTGAAACACTAGGTGTTACCGGAGGAGTAATCACGAATGATATGAACGGGCCGGAAATTTATGCTACTGTATTTGCATTAACACCTTCCAATCATGACCTTAACACAATCTGGGCGGGTTCTGATGATGGCAAGATTCACATCACGCGCGATGGCGGAAAAAGATGGAATGACATTACACCAAAAGAATTACCGAAGCATTCAGTAGTTGCCATCATTGATGAATCAAAACATAATCCGGGTACTGCCTATGTAGCTGCATTTAGATATCAGGTGGACGATCGCCAACCGTATGTTTTTAGAACTAAGGATTATGGAAAGACCTGGACAAAAATTATCACTGGAATAAAAGATGGTCACTTCGCGCGTTCCGTTCGTGAAGATCATGTGCGCGCAGGATTGTTGTTTTTAGGAACTGAACATGGTGCGTATGTTTCGTTTAATGCAGGCGATAGCTGGGAACCGCTTCAATTAAATTTACCGGATACACCGATCAGAGATCTTGTTGTTAAAAATGATGATGTTGTATTGGGTACCCACGGTCGCGGTTTCTGGATTTTAGATGACATCGGTCCATTGCGACAAATGACAGCTGATAAGATGAAATCTGAAGCCATCTTATTTCAACCTACGGATGCCATTCGGGGAGTGTACGATGCGGTCTTTCAATATTATTTAAAGAGTAAAGCCGATTCAGTAGTGTTTGAAATTTTAGATGCGGATGGAAAACTGATTCGCAAGTTTGTAGGCAACAAACCCGAAGAAAAAGCTGCAACTGGTGATTGGTGGGGAAGGGGGGAATCTAAACCTACTACGGCTGCTGGGTTAAATTCTTTTACCTGGAACTTACGCTATCCAGGCGCTACCGTTTTTGAAGGAATGATTATGTGGGGCGCTCGACCACAGAATGGACCCAAAGCGCCTATTGGCAAGTATCAGGTGAGAATGACGGCTGGAAATTATTCTGAGACAAAATCCTTTAATGTTAAAATCAATCCAAACTTAAAAGGAGTGACCGAAGCTGATTTGAAAGAGACTTTTGATTTGGCTATGAAGATCAGAGATCGCGAAAGCGCAGCCAATGAAGCGGTTATCAATATCCGAAAAGTAAGAAGTCAGTTTGATGAAGCACTAAAAACGAATACAGATGCAACCGTGGCGGCCAACGTTAAAGACATGATGAACAAACTAACAGTAATAGAAGAAGATTTATATCAAACTAAAAACCGCAGTGGGCAAGATCCTCTGAACTTCCCGATTAAATTAGGGAATCGTATTTCAGCCGTGCGCAGGAGTTTGGAGAGTGGTGACAACAAGCCAACCGCAGGCGTATATAAAGTATTTGATGAGTTGAATAAAGAGCTCGATGGTCACTTAAAGAAGTTACAACTTGTGCTGTCGGGTGATATGCCCAGCCTGAACCAGAAATTAAACCTGAAGAATTGATTCTCCTTTAGGTAGTGTCTTTGAAACTTCCGTGGCCTGTGTTTTCACAGGCCATTTTATTTGCACCGCTTTGGGAACAAAATTCCAACAACTGTTGTATATACAACAGTTGTATCTATTTACACTTAAAAAGCTAAAAAACCATGAACTCAGTAACTCATAAAGCCGCCACCCGAGGCCACGCCAATCATGGCTGGCTCGACACTAACCACACATTCAGTTTTGCTCACTATTATGACCCGGAACGCGTTCATTTTGGAATGCTTCGTGTTCTTAATGACGATTTTGTAGATGGAGGAAAGGGGTTTGGTACCCATCCTCACGACAATATGGAAATTATTTCCATTCCTCTTTCAGGCGATCTTGAACATAAGGACAGCATGGGCAATGTGGCTGTCATTAAACAAAATGATGTTCAGATTATGAGCGCAGGCACAGGCATTCAGCATAGCGAATACAATAGGAATAAGGATCAGAAAGTAAACTTTTTACAAATCTGGGTTTTTCCGAAAGTGAGGAACATTAAGCCTAACTACGATCAGCTGACTTTTAAACCGGAAGATCGCATCAATAAATTGCAACAGATTGTAAGTCCTTCAAAAGAAGATGAAGGCGTTTGGATTAATCAGGATGCCTGGTTCCATCTTGGTAACTTGAAAAAAGGCTTTGAAACAGAGTATACGATTAAACAGAAAGGAAATGGTGTTTATGCATTTGTGATTGATGGAGAAGTTACGATCAGCGGACAAAAATTAACCAAACGCGATGGGTTTGGGGTTTGGGATATAGATGCACTTTCTATTCATGCCAACTCAGATACAGAATTATTATTGATGGAGGTTCCCATGAATTAAATTTCGGAATTATGAAAACAAGAACAGTTTCACGTTTACTATATGCTCATCCTATGGATATGGGCGGCTTGCCTATTCGACAACCCTTGCCCACACAACAAGTGGAGCAAATTGACCCGTTTTTACTTTTGCATCATGCCGATGTAAAGGCGCCTAAACATGTTAACCCAGATCATGCAGGCGTGGGGCCACACCCACATCGGGGATTTTCTCCGGTTACGTTTATTTTTAAAGGGGGTGTACATCATCGGGATAGTCGTGGTAATAATAGTACAATCTATGCAGGCGGAGCGCAATGGATGAATGCAGGCTTGGGCGTTATGCATAGCGAACGACCACCGGATGACATTCATGAGATTGGGGGTCGACAGGAGATAATTCAGTTATGGATTAACACTCCGGCCAAACATAAAATGGATCAACCTGCTTATTATCCGCTTAGTGCAGAAGAAGCACCTGTAATAAACAGTGAAGATGGAAAAGTAAGTGGTCGGGTTTTTTCGGGTAAAGTACTTGATGCTAAAGGCCCCATTCCGTCACATACGATTGTCAATTCCGCTACATTAGTTTTTAAGAAGGGTGGAAAAATTTCTATACCCATTCCGGAATCGCACAATGCTTTCATCTATTTATTGGATGGAAAACTAAACGTTGCCGGATTTGGAATGGTTGAAGGTTTACATCTTGTACATTTTAACAATGATGGTGAAGGGATAGAAGTAGAGGCACTGGAAGATACACGCATTTTGTTTCTTAGTGGTGAGCCTATTAACGAAAAAGTGGTTTCCCATGGCCCTTTTGTTATGAATACGCAAACTGAGATTATGGAGGCCATGCGCGATTATCAAATGGGTAAGATGGGGATATTGATTGAAGATTAACGAAATAATCTAACACAAGTAAATGAACTGTTTTAATAGTTAGCTGTTTGATAATTAAATCAATAATTTTAGAATGGAACCCGTGATTGAACGTAAGATGAAGTCGACAGAATTTGAATTTCCTGTTACCGAGCTAATAGAACACCGAAGAAGCAGAAGAGCCTATTCTCCCAAAGCTGTTGAACCCGAGAAAATTAAATCATTGTTTGAAGCTGCGCGTTGGGCGCCAAGCAGCGTTAATGAGCAACCATGGTTTTATCTATATGCAACCAGCGAGCAGTCTGAGTTGTGGAATAAAATATTTGAAACACTTACGCCAAGTAATAAAATTTGGGCTAGAGAAGCCCCTTTGTTAGTGGTAGCGATGTATCGCAAAAATTTTGTTCGTAATGATAGACCTAATGGCTCAGCCAAGTTTGACCTCGGTGCAGCCAACGCATTTCTTTCGCTGGAGGCCACAAATTTAGGACTGAATGTCCATCAAATGGGCGGCTTTGAAAAGCAACGGGTAATTGAGTTGTTGAATATTCCGGAAACACATGAACCCGTGGTGATTTTGGCTATTGGATACTTAGGTGATATGGAAAGTTTGCCTGAGAATTTAAGGGAACGGGAAGTCGCTCCACGCGAACGCTATACACAGGATTTTTTTGTGCTTAACAAAACTTTTTAAATATGGTAACGGCAATCATCGGCAAAGATCACTATCGTACAGAATTGCTGGCATCAGGAAAAACAATTTTTGCCGATGAACCTGAAGAGGTTGGCGGAACAGACTTAGCTCCAGCGCCTGGAGAATTTTTATTGATTTCATTGGCATCCTGCACCGCCATTACACTTCGCATGTATGCCGATCGAAAGAAGTGGGATGTGACTAAAATAAGGGTAGAGGTTGCGTCACAGAAACTCGAATTCAAAATGCAATTCATCCGTGAGATTTCATTGGAAGGAAATTTGGATGATGAACAGCGTCAGCGGCTGTTGCAAATAGCGAACTCGTGCCCCGTTCATAAAACGCTTACAAACCCAATTGAAATTAATACCAGTTTAGTTTCGTAAATCTCAAAATAAATTGACAGTTGACAAACTCAACAATTGACAATATGGTTTTAGATTTATCGAATGGTTGTCAATTGCATTTTTGTAAATTGTCAATTTAATATGTGTACAGTAATCTTTTTGCCAGAGTGTAGAATAGTTCAAAACGATAACTTATGAAGGACATTACTAAGAAATACACGAACGGAGAAGTTACAGTAGTATGGAAACCGAATGAGTGCATCCACTCTACGATCTGCTTTAAGGGATTAGCATCAGTTTTTGATCCGCGTAAGCGACCCTGGGTTACACCCGAAGGCGGAACAACCCAACAGATTGTTGATCAGATAAAAAAATGTCCATCAGGTGCCTTAAGTTATTTCATGAATGACCAAACCGATGAAGAGAAGTTAGATGTGAAAGCCGAAACCATTGTTGAGACGACACCCAATGGACCACTTATGGTATATGGCAATGTGACTATAAAAGATCAATCCGGAAATCTTACAAAGAAAAATAATGTAACCGCCTTTTGCCGATGTGGAGCTTCTTCGAACAAACCGTTTTGCGATGGAAGTCATAAGCGGATTGGTTTTGAGGGCTAATTGAATTTTCAAAAACGTATCAATTTACGATGCTATCGATGATACCCACATATGACCACTTAGCAAAAATATGATTCAATCGATTGCATTTAATACCTAATCATTTTATACTTGACCCAACTTTCTTGAATCAATGGGTCAACCAGCCTTCCAAAATGAAAATGAATTACTTGAGGCTCTTCGTTCTGGCGATGATCAGGCTTTTTCAATCATTTTTAAAAAATACTGGTATCATCTCTATAATGTCGCGTTAAGCAAAGTGCGATCACATGAAATTGCTGAAGAAATTGTACAAAGTTTATTTGTCAATTTATGGGAAAAGAGAAGCACACTCCTGATTACAAATCTTAGCCACTACCTGAATGTTTCATTAAAGAATAAGTGTATTGACTTTGCCCGAAGGAACATAACGAAAGAAAAATATTGGACGTTCGCCCGATCGTATTTTCCGGTTATGGATATTCAGGAAGAAGTAATTGTTCATGAATTAGAAGAAGCTGTAGAGAAAGGTATTGAAATGCTTCCTGAAAAGAGTAGAACAATTTTCAAACTTAACCGGATTGAAGGCCTCTCAAATTCGGAAATAGCGAAGCGCATTAACTTATCCGAAAAATCTGTCGAGTATCACATAACCAAATCATTAAAGCAGCTAAAACAATCCTTGCGGGATTTTTTAGTATCAATAATTCTCCTGATCGCATTTATTTTTTAAAATTATTCCGCAATCGATTTAGGGATAAGCGAGAGATGCGCGTCTTTTGGGTATGATGCCTCAAAATCTCACAAAAGAGCAATTCAAAAAGATACTTAGTCGGTATTCAGGTGGCCTTAGCAGTTCGCAGGAAACCCGCTTTGTTGAGCAATGGTATGAGTCGTTAGGCAAAGATTCTTCAGTCCATCTCAACGAAAAGGATCAAAAAGAAGTGGAGGAAAAATTATGGACTGCGATTTCAACAAGCATAAAGCAAGAAGACTACTCGGCAACAAGACGAAATTCAATATCGCCTTATTGGAAAATAACCAGCATGGCAGCGGTTCTTGTGTTGGCTGTAATATCATTTATCTATTTCAACTATACAGTAAGAGTGGAAAGTGTGTATGTTCAAAACAACACTGGCATTGAGACCTACTCCAATGAAAGCGATACCGTAAAGCAAGTAACGCTTCGTGATGGCAGCCTTGTGGCTCTTCAGCCAAATAGTAAGCTAAGTGTCAAAAAATTTGGAGGGTCAGACAAACGTGAAGTCTATTTGGATGGCGAAGCTTTTTTTGAAGTAGCACATAATGAGAATAATCCATTTTTAGTTTATACAGGAAATATTACAACCCGCGTTTTGGGCACTAGCTTTAACATCAATGCAAATCGCTCGGCCAAGGCCATCGAAGTGTCAGTAAAAACGGGGCGGGTTTCAGTAACTAAAACAAAGAAGAAGTCATCAAGTCCACTTCATACACTTACAGAGGAAATCATTCTTACTCCTAACCAGAAAGCTATTTACAGTAGGACGGGAGATGAGGTTTTAACCGCTTTAATAGATAATCCAAAACGAATTTCAACTCCGAAATTTCAACCTATAATGGAATTTGATGAAGAACCTGTAGCCTCGATACTAACGGTAATTCAGGAGGCGTATGGAGTAGATATTGTTTTTGATAAGGAAGTAGTTAGTGAGTGCACCCTCACTACTTCACTTTCTGACGAAGATTTGTATGATCGGCTAGACATTATATGCAAAGCCATCAGAGGCAGTTATGAACTGAACGGAACTCAAGTGATAATTCATAGTAAAGGATGCGAAGTCAATTAAAGAAATGCCTATGAAAGATTTTACATAAACCAAAAAAAGAAGTCGGTGATGTTGCAACCACCACCGACTCTTAGACCTGTCTTTCCAAGGGATTAACAGGTTGTGTTTTCGCTACTTATATAACAAAAACCTTTTAAAAGTATGAATAAGCCCAAACGTATTCAAGAGATCATTCTTGCTTTTATGAAAATTACGTTGACTCAAATCTTTTTAGCAGCATTCTTCAGTGTTTTTGCCTATGGTCTTGAAACCAATGGCCAGGAGCTACTCGATAAAAAGATCTCTATAAACGTAAAAAATGAGACTGTCAAAACAGTACTCGGCAAGATTGAGAAGAAAGCAGCCCTAAAATTCACGTACCAACCACAAGTATTAAGAAAAGTAAAAAATGTATCACTGGATTTTGAAGAAATCAAAGTTGGAGATCTTCTTGATCAGATTTTTGAAGCTATGGTTGTCTATGAAGTTGTAGGTAACCAAATCGTGTTAAGCCCAGCTGAACAAGCGCTACAGAATAATGGAAGGCTTAATCAACATGCAGCCATTCGGGTCTCGGGCGTAATTACAGACGAAACAAACCAACCATTACCCGGTGTTAACATACTTGAAAAGGGTACCTCTAATGGAGCTACTACTGATGTGGATGGAAAATTTTCACTTAACGTAACCGATGAGTCAAGCGTACTTCTGTTTTCCTTTATTGGATACGTGACTCAAGAAATGGTTGTAGGATCTCGCCAGGATTTTTCTATTCAACTTGTTTCAGATGTTCAAGCCCTTCAGGAAGTAGTTGTTATAGGTTATGGAGAAATAAAGAAATCTGACCTTACCGGTTCGGTATCTTCAGTAAAGAGCGCTGAGCTCAACGCTTATCCAGTAACCAACATCATGCAATCGCTGGCGGGTCGTGCTACTGGCGTTCACATCTCTCAGAACAACGGATCTCCAGGAAGTGCGATCAGTGTACGCGTACGCGGTACCAACTCCGTTCAGGGAAGCAACGAACCACTTTATGTAGTGGATGGTTTCCCGTATTCTGGTAATCCAACTTTGCTTAACAATGCCGATATCGAATCTGTTGAAGTTTTAAAAGACGCTTCTGCTACGGCTATCTATGGATCGCGTGGTGCAAACGGGGTGGTGCTGATTACAACCAAGCGCGGAAAATCAGGTGCCCCGAAAGTTACATATGAAGGCTATGTGGGTTTTCAAACTGTGCGCAAGAAAATCGAAATGATGAATGCAAAGGAGTATGCTGAGATTTATAATGAGCAGGCAGCCAATGATGGATTAGCTCCACACTTTACCCAGGCTGAGATTGATGCTATGGGTGAAGGCACCGATTGGCAAGATGTAGCGTTGCAAGACGCACCTATCCAAAACCATTCTATTTCATTAACAGGTGGAAGTGAGAATTCGCGTTATTCTATTTCGATAGGAAATTTTGATCAAAGCGGTATCATTACAGGAAGTAACTACGTTCGAAATTCTATCCGTACCAATATCAGTACAGATATCAGTAAGAAGTTCAAGTTCGATCTGAGTGCCATTTTAAGCCGCGTAGATTCTGATCGTAAAAACTCGGAGAAAGGAAACCGCGGTGGTTCATTGATATCAGCGATGCTCTCTGGTTATCCAACCATTGATATTTATAATCCTGATGGAACGTATACGAACCTATCCGCTGCTTATGGTTGGGGATCTAACGTAATCACTAATCCGTTGAATTGGATTGAGCAGGAAAGCGATCACATTTCATCCAACAAAGTATTGGCGAATGCAGTGTTGTCATTCACACCGATCAAAGGACTTACTTTTAAAGTATTAGGGGGTGTGGAAAACACCGATGATCGCACGAATTTCTACCAGACGAAAAAATTCATCAACTCACAAGGTTCAGCATCGGTGAGTACCTTCCGCGGTACCAGTTTGCTAAATGAAAACACGGTGAGTTATATGAAAGAAGTTGGAAAACACAGTTTCTCCGGGGTAGCAGGTTTTACCATTCAGAATTATGTGAGTAATAGCCTTAGCGCGTCTGGAAATGGGTTTGTTAGTGATACACAAGAATCATTTGACCTAAGTGCCGCGGCCAACCTGGGTGTGCCTTCCAGTTCCTACTCTAAGTGGGTTTTGATGTCTTATCTGGCTCGTGTAAACTATACATTCAACGATAAAATTTTACTTACTGCCAGTGTTCGTTCTGATGGTTCTTCACGCTATAGCGAAGGACAGAAGTGGGGAACATTCCCGTCAGCATCGTTGGCCTGGAGATTATCTGAAGAAGAGTTTTTTAAAGGTATTCCGGTTATCTCTGATTTGAAAATGAGAATAGGCTATGGCGAAACCGGAAGCACAGCGATTAATCCTTATCAAACCTTAAATCAACTGGCGTCATCAAAAGTTGTATTTGGAGATGCTCTTACTACAGCCTATGCACCGACATCACGTCTTGCAGGGCCGCTTAAGTGGGAGACTACAGCGCAATCAGATATAGGTATCGATGTTGGATTGTTAGAGAATCGTATTTCTCTTACTGCAGATTACTATATCAAAAATACACGCGACCTGTTGAACACAGTAACACTCCCATCTTCGTTGGGGTATACTTCTACTGTCAGGAATATAGGTGAGATGCAAAACAAAGGTTTTGAATTAGCAGCGAGCGGTAAAGTACTTACGGGTGCATTCAAGTGGGATCTTTCTGCCAATGCTTCCTTCAACAGAAACCAGATCGTAAAATTGTATGATGGACTTGATGTATTGGGTCCGGTAATTAACATTTCTGTTGTAGGAGATGTCATTAACATTTTGAGAGAAGGAGAAGCAGTAGGATCTTTCTATGGTTATGTAGAGAATGGATATGATGCAACCGGGAAAATTGCATTTACTGATTTTAACTCGTCAGGCACTCGCGATAGCGGTGACAAACAAATTATTGGTAATCCAAATCCTAAAATGGTTTATGGCATTAACTCTACCATGTCGTATAAGAATTTTGAGTTGAATGTATTTATTCAGGGTACTCAGGGTAATGACATCTTTAATTTAAGTTCAGTAAACCAGACGGTGGATTATGGGCAGGCACTTAATATGCCTAAGGATGTGTATAATGACCATTGGACTCCAGAGAATCCGGGTGCCAAGTATCCGATCATTAGCCGCTCCACGTCACCTCAAATCTCTGACCGCTTTGTAGAGGATGGATCCTATATGAGGTTTAAGAATATACAGCTGACATATACATTACCACTGGCGCAAATGAATATCAATTGGTTATCCAATGCTTCTGTGTATGTAAGTGGTCAAAACCTGATCACATTTACTAAGTATTCATGGTATGACCCTGAAATTAACTCTTACGGAGCACAATCAGGAACGAATGCTATTCTTCTTGGTATTGATCACTATAGTTATCCTGCTGCCAAGACGTATACTGTAGGTTTACGCGTAGGCTTTTAATTCACCTAAAAGATGACTAACATGAAAAAGATAATAACTCTAGTATCCGCAATTATGATTTTCAGCAGTTGCTCTGATATGCTGGATGAAGAACCTAAATCCTTATCAGCAGAAACATTCTATAATACGGTAGCTGAAATGGAATCAGCAGTAAATGCAATCTATGGTCCGATGCGTGGCGATGGTGCATTGAGCATAAATTATCCTGCACAATTGGAAGGGTTGCCTGACTATGGTAACTCACGCGGTAGTCAAACTCCTGTAAGTTTATACCAGGGCTTGGATAACACCAACATCAGCCGTGTGGGTACCATCTGGGATGGATTTTATCAATCTATTCGCAATGCAAACCTTGTGATTGCCAATGCTCCTAATGCTAAGGAACTAACGGACGCTCAAAAAGCCAAATACATTGGCGAAGCCAAATATATGCGCTCACTAATTTACTTTGCTATGGTGCGCAACTGGAATGGCGTACCGCTTCGTACAGAAGCTAACATGACTGAACCCGATATTCCACGTGCATCGGTAGATGATGTTTATGCACTTATTCTATCAGATGCTATAGATGCGGAAACCAATTTGCCTGATAGCCCTTCAGCACCGGGTCATCCAAGCAAGTGGGCAGCAAAAACATTACTCTCTGAAATCTATTTAACAAGAGGAATGTGGGCTGAATCGCGCGATAAAGCTGCTGAAGTAATTTCATCAAACAAATATTCTCTGGTACCCGTAACGGTATCTGAAGATTTTCAGAAGATTTACGGACCGGAAGTGGTAACAACCACAGAAGAAGTATTTTACTTTAAATATAACCGTCAGCAAGGTTTTGGTTTGGTTAGTTATGCGCATCGTGCCTTGGGCGATTATAAATATTTTGGTGGTGGTGGTGTGTATGCACAGTATACTGACTCCACTTCTAATTCATTTATCAAAACATGGGACAAAAATGATTTGCGTAAGACACACATTTTGTATAAAATGGATATAGGCCTTGGTCCTAATAGTGTTCTATTCAGAAAATACCGCGATCCAATTTCTACAGTAGCAGGAAATGATTTTCCATGGTATCGTTATGCTGATGTATTGTTGTTTCATGCAGAGGCATCCACGCGCGCATCCAATGCACCAACAGCCGATGCACTTGAAAGTCTGAACAAAGTACATCGAAGAGCATATGGCTATAATGCACTGGTTGCTTCTCCGGTTGACTTCACTACAACAGGTCATACAGCTACTACTTTTATTGACTTAATAGTACGCGAGCGTGGTTATGAAACCATGTATGAAGGCAAGCGCTGGCTTGATTTGAAAAGATTGGGTATCGCTAAGCAACGCATACTTGAGGTTAAAGGCATTGTAATCGCTGATAAGCATATGAATTGGCCAATTCCTGTATCTGAAATGGGTTACAACAAAGCGTTGACCCAAGCAGACCAAAACCCTGGTTATTGATTTTTAAAACTAATGAAGAGCCTGCATAGAAAATATGACAGGCTCTTCATCTTTAATTAACACGCTATGATTTTAACAAAAGCAGTTTTAGCAACTGTTGCTATCAGCATTGCATTCTCTTCTGTTTCTGCGCAGCAACAAGCGCAAACAGTAGACATATGTGTTTATGGGGGCACAGCCGCAGGAGTAATGGCCGCCTACACTGCAAAGCGAATGGGTAAGTCGGTTGTCCTCATCGAGCCTTCATCACACCTTGGCGGAATGACATCGGGTGGTCTTGGCCATACCGACATTGGTAACAAGTATGCTATTACTGGATTAGCACATGATTTTTATCGCAGGATAGGTCAGCATTATAACAAATTTGAGAAGTGGACTTTTGAGCCTCACGTTGCCAAAAATCTTCTGCAGCAATACCTGGATAGAGAAAAGATAGTTGTTACTTACAATTATCGCATTGTGTCGGCTTCGAAACAACAAGGAACGATTACTTCCATTGTGGTGGAGAGCAGCGAGAAGCCAGATGCAAAAACCAATAGAACAATCAATGCAAAGATTTTTATTGATTGTACCTACGAAGGCGATATGATGGCAGCGGCCGGTGTTCCATATGTTATAGGCCGCGAAGCAAACAGTGAATTTAATGAAACCATAAACGGAGTGCAGTTAATGGAAGGCCATCAGTTGCCTGATGGTATTGATCCTTATAAGATTCCGGGTAAACCAGAGAGTGGTTTATTGTGGGGAATCAGTGATGAGAAACTTTTACCGAATGGCACCGGAGATAAAAAAGCGCAGGCTTATAATTATCGTATCTGTCTTACCTCTAATCCATCGAATAAAGTAGAAATAACGAGACCCCAAGGCTACGATTCAACCCGGTATGAATTGTTGCTTCGCTTGTTTGAAAAACAACCCAACAAACGAAAGCTGTCCGACTATTTTATATGGAGCCCAATGCCTAATCAAAAAACTGATATTAATAACAGAGGTGGCTTCTCTACCGATATGATTGGAATGAATTATCAATATCCTGATGCAGGCTATGACCTTCGTAAGAAAATCATTAATGACCATGAAGTATATACAAAAGGTCTGCTGTATTTCTATGGACATGATCCTCGGGTGCCGGAAGAACTGCGTGATGAAATGCTGAAGTGGGGATATCCTAAAGACGAATATGTGCAGTCTGGAAACTGGTCACCCCAACTTTACGTGCGTGAAGCAAGAAGAATGCGTGGTGATTATGTAATGACACAAGCTAACTGTGAAGGCAAAGAAGTAATCAACGATGGCGTAGGCATGGCTGCTTACACGATGGATTCGCACAATATATCTAGGTTAGTTGTTAATGGAATGGCAAAGAACGAAGGAAACGTTGAGGTTGGAGGGTTTGGGCCATATCCTGTTTCCTATCGTTCTCTCATTCCTAAAAAAGCGGATGCGAAGAACTTGTTTGTACCGGTTTGTCTTTCGGCCACACACATTGCCTATGGTTCTATTCGCATGGAGCCAGTGTTTATGGTGTTGGCACAGTCATCTGCTATGGCTGCGTCAATGGCTATCGATGCAAAAACTGATGTACAATCCATAGATGTTAAAAAACTTCAGCAAATGCTAAAGACTAATCCGTTAGTAGATGGAAGTGGTCCTGAGTTATTGGTTGATAATGATGAAAAAGAAAATGTGATCGTAGAAGGCGAATGGTTTCCAATAAAAAAAGGTGGCTATGGTCCATCGTTGCTTAGTATTAAAGGCAATGGAAATGAGCAGGTGCGTTTTACTCCTTCGGTAACAAAGAAGGGTAGGTACACTGTGTATGTCTACTATTCAAAACAGGCCGGACAAAGCAGCCAGACTACCTACTATGTGTTTGATGGAAAAGTGAATAAGGAAATTACTTTACGTCAAGCCGATATTATCATCGAAGGGCAGACTTCCGGAGAATGGTTATCACTGGGTAGTTATGAATTGCCTGCAGGAAGAAAAAGTTATGTAGAAGTAACCACTAAAAATTCAGACGGTCTTGTGCTGGCTGATGCAGTTGTTTTAATACCGGAAAACTCAAAATGATTATGATTAAACTTAGAACTGTTTTATTGCTGGTGATGATGACTCTTTCATCTGCCAGCTTTGCTCAATATGATTTGGTTATTGTAGGAGGAACGCCAGGAGGTATCATGACTGCCATTTCCTCAGCCCGTATGGGGAAAACATCTGTGCTACTTGAACGCACTACTCATTTTGGTGGATTGCCTGCCAATGGGTTGGGTGCTACCGACATCGCTACACGGGGTGCAACTACAGGTTTGTTTACCGAGTTTGTTAGCAATGTTAAAAAGCATTACATCGCCAAGTATGGAGAAAATTCACAGCAGGTAAAGGATTGCGATGATGGGTATCACTTCGAAGCTTCTGTTGCCGAAGCAGTATTTGAACAAATGCTGGCTGCACACAAAGATAAAATCACTGTGTTGAAAATGCGGCAGTTCGATTCTGATTATGAGAATATCACCATGGTGAACGATCGCATCCAAAAAATCAAAATTCTTAATCGCGAGAATGGTAAGATAGAGGAGTACACAGGTAAAGTATTTATCGATGCTACGTATGAAGGTGATTTAGGTGCTGCGGCAAAAGTTCCGTTTCGTGTGGGACGTGAAGGCAAGAGTGAATTTAACGAGCAGGGTGCCGGAAGAGTTTATAAATACTGGGGCGGACCGGAAGGTCCAGGCAGTACGTTTGAAGGTGACAACGCAGTGGAATCATATAACTACCGATTGTGCCTTACCAATGATCCGGCCATTCGCGTAACAATTCAGAAACCAGCACGCTACAACCGCGAAGAGTATGTTTCATTGATTGAAGATGTATGGACTGGCCGCCATACAGGCATTGCCATGGATAAAGTTACCAACGAAATGCTGGAAGAAAACAGAAAGCATATTGCCAAAGGAAACCCAACTCAAATTCCTGGCGATGTTTGGGGCATTGCCAAAATCACCAACATGGTGAAATTACCCAATGCAAAAACGGATGCAAACAACCAACACATGGCGTTTATCTCTACTGATCTTCCAGAGGAGAACTGGCCATGGCCAACATCGGCATGGGAATGGAGAGACAAGTATGCGCAACGTTTGAAAGAATATACACAAGGCTTATTCTGGTTTGCCCAGAACGATAAAAAGTTGCCTGAGCATTTCCGTAAGGCAGCTAAAGAGTGGGGCTTTGCCAATAATGAATATACAGACAATGGAAATTTTCCAAGACAAGTATATGTGCGCGAAGGCAGACGATTTGAAGGTGTGTATTTTTTTACGGTGAAAGATGCTACAGCAGTTTATCCTGGTATGCGTCCGCCATTACATAGTACAAGTGTAACAGCAAGTCATTATGCATTTGATTCACACGCTGTACGTAAACGCGAAGCAGGTCGCATTCATCTCGATGGATTTTTAAGTTATCCGTCAGAAGTTTACACAGTTCCTTATGGTGTAATGGTGCCGAAGGAAGTAGATAACCTGTTACTTCCAGTGCCGGTATCAGGCAGCCATATTGGTTTTTCAACTATACGAATGGAACCATGCTGGATGGCATTAGGTCAGGCTGCAGGAATTGCTGCATCTATTTCCATTGATGACCAAGCCAAAGTGCGTCATGCCGATGAAAAGAAAATTCAAAAGTCATTACTCGACCAAAAAGCAACATTGATTTATTACCGTGATGTGAAATATACTGATGTTGATTTCAACCTAGTGCAACGCATGGGATTGTTGGGATACCTGCCTGAATGGGAAGCACGCTTATCAGATCCTGTAACAAAAGAAACATTGGCTACGTGGAATAAATTATCAGGCTTGAAACTGGGTGAGGAAAATTTAAAACTAACCCGTGGGCAACTGCTAGAGAAGATTGCCAAATAAGTAAGCAGGTGCATTTTTAATGTAATTATTTACCCTAACCTCTTTGAATGGCTGTATAATGCGATAATCAGAAAAATGAAATTAGAATCTTTCCTTAAATTGTAAGAGTGAGAAATTTCATTTTTCTGTTTGCATTATTATTGTCACTGCCGACTGTAGCTCAAACCTTATTACCCGGATTTTCAAGGGTTCAGGTAGGAGGAGCAATCAGTTCGCCAACGGTAATGGCCTTCGCGCCTGACGGAAGAATTTTTGTTGCACAACAAACCGGTGCGCTACGAGTAATTAAAAATGGAGCCTTGTTAACAACTCCGTTTGTATCGCTTACGGTAAATTCTTCAGGCGAGCGTGGTCTTATTGGAGTTGCCCTTGATCCTGATTTCGCTACTAACAATTTTATTTATCTCTACTATACAACCAATACAGCGCCTATCCACAATCGCATTGTTCGCTATACAGCCAATGGAGATGTTGCCCTGGCAGGAAGTGAACAACTGATTTTAGATTTAGATAATCTGAGTGGCGCAACCAATCATAATGGAGGTGCCCTTGGTTTTGGATTGGATGGAAAATTATATGTAGCCATTGGTGATAACGCAACGGGATCCAATGCTCAAAATCTGGATACCTATCATGGCAAATTATTGCGCATCAATAAAGATGGATCGGCACCAGCAGACAATCCATTTTTTTCTACAGGTGCTTCCGAGCAGCGCAAGCGCGTGTGGGCGTACGGACTTCGCAATCCATATACGTTTTCTGTTCAACCCGTTACCGGGAAAATATATGTGAATGATGTAGGCCAAAGTGCTGTAGAAGAAATAAACGATGCGACACAAGGGGGTCGTAATTTTGGCTGGCCAGCTGCAGAAGGAAATAGCTCAAACCCTGCATTTACAAATCCTGTTTTTTCATATAACCATTCTGGCCCTGCTCCAACCGGATGTGCTATTACCGGAGGAGCGTTTTTTAATCCTGCGTTTACAAATTATCCTGCTACTTACATCGGCAACTTCTTTTATCAGGACTATTGCAGCAATTGGATTTACTCGCTCAATCTTTCAGGCACACCCACTACCAAGTTGTTTGCATCAAATGTTGGAGGCTCAAGTGTAAGTCTTACCGCAGGCCCCGATGGAAACTTGTATTATTTAAGTCGTGGCGCTAGCGCACTGTATAAAATTACGTCTTCAAGTTCCAGTGCGCCAACAATAACCAATCACCCCGCTTCTGTAACAAAATCAGTAGATGAATCTGTTACATTTTCGGTAACGGCTTCGGGCACTAATCCACTTCAATATCAATGGCTAAAAAATGACGCTCCAATCCTCAATGCAAATCAGTCTGCCTATACAATTCAAAGTGTGCAACTAACCGATGCCGGAAATTATAAAGTAATAGTTACCAATACGGCAGGTCAGGCAACAAGTAATTCAGCAACACTTACCGTGCTGGCAAACACAAAACCTGTGGCGAATATTATTACACCTATCGAAAACACTACGTATGCTGCAGGCACCAGCATTTCCTTTTCAGGATCCGGGACCGATGCTGAAGATGGGACTCTTGCCACAAATGCGATGAGTTGGCAAATAAATTTTCACCACGATACGCATAAACACGATGAGCCGCCACGCGTGGGAATAAGTTCCGGTACTTTTGAAATCCCTGATCAGGGAGAAACATCGGCCAATGTTTGGTATCGCATTATTCTATCTATAACCGACTCGAAAGGAAGTGTGGGAAAGGACTCGGTTGATATTCAACCACAAAAATCATCTTTGAATTTTGTTACCGATCCGTCAGGGTTGCAGATAACGATTGATGGCCAACCTAAAACAACCCCAGTCTCTATCGAAAGTGTAGTGGGAATAAAAAGAGAAATTGGAACGTATGGACCTCAGACCTTGAATAACGTTGGCTATCAATTTTCTAACTGGCTCCACGGAGGTGATGTTATCCAATTACTGGCAACACCTGCCAATGCGATTACTTATACGGCTGTGTTCAGTCCTATTCTAAGTGCGGAGCAAAGTGAGACCACGTTCTATCCAAACCCAGCGAAAGATCGGTTATATATTCCACACAGAAATCTCACATCAATTACAATTACCGATCTGATCGGTCAATCATGGAATTTGCCTTCTGAGCGTGCTAATGAGTTAACGGTTGTGGACGTCACAAATCTTCCGGTTGGGCTTTATATGCTTAGTTTTTCTTCGAATCAGATTTTATTCAAGCATAGATTGCTGATTCAGCGCTAAGGTTTATTTTTGTCTTTCTTAATAAAATACTATGAAACAACTATTGAGTTTACTTTTTATAATAACACTGGTGTCTGCTTGTGTTAATAAGCCTGAAGTAATAGCTAACACCTACGGGGAGGCGATTACTACAGATGGTGCGTTTTCGTTAGCAAGTTTACAAGAACAGGTTGCAGACAAAGATTCAGTAATCCTAACCTTGAAAGGTACCATAGAAAAAACCTGTGCAAAGAAGGGCTGCTGGATGACGGTGCAGGATGAGAACGGAGTTGCTACTCGTGTAACTTTTAAAGACTATGGTTTTTTTGTACCCACCGAAGGTGCTGATGGAAAAGAGGTTGTCTTTTCAGGAGTGGCAAAGCGCAAAGTTACAGATGTTGCAACGCTGCGTCACTTTGCCGAAGATGATGGAAAAACAGAAGCTGAGATTAATGCCATTACTGAACCAAAACAAGAAATTGAATTTGTGGCTACGGGTGTAGTGATCTACGACAAAGGCACAAAGAAATAATTTTTCTTTCTTTCAACTATCCTGGGTAAGTTGGATGATCTCCTTCTGGTACTCAGGATATTTTTTTATTAACTCATTTCGGTTAGCCATTTCAAAATCCTGAAAGTCGAACCCGGGCGCTACAGTGCAGCCGCATAGCGCAAAACCATTTGAACTTTCAACCTTGGCTCCAAACCAACTATTGGCGGGAATAACTGCCTGCAATGACTCTCCTCGTTCAGGATTTGATCCAAGCTTGTGAACGGTCATGCCCTGATCCGTCAGTACATAAATTGATAGTGTACTTCCCTGGTAAAAATGCCAGAGTTCATCTGATTTAATTCGATGAAATACAGAACGATCTTCGGACCGAAGTAAAAAATAAATTGCTGTAGAAAAACTACGCTCGCCTTCAAACCCTTCAGGTAATGTTGCCACCTTTTCGGATGCCCGATATGTTTCCTTGAAGAAGCCACCTTCAGGATGCGCCTGAAGGTTTAAATGATTTATCCAATACTCAATCGTTTTCATAGAACGGTAACAAAAATTTAAAACCAAAGGAATAAAAAACCCGCCTGATTTGTAGAAAAAATTTCATCTTGCTGTTGCAGATCAAAACAACGGGATCTTAGCTCTCCCGATAGCTATCGGGAGGTTTACAGTATTACCTCGACAAGGTTGGGGTCGTGGGTTCGAGCCCCACAGGTCCCACATTAAAATGCATATTATGAAGAGAGTTCTTTTCTGTTTATTCTTTCTGCTGATAGATCTTTCATCATTTGCTCAGAAGGAAGTTCCATATGTAATCATGGTTTCCTTCGATGGTTTTCGATATGACTATGTTCAGAACTTCAATCCACCAAACTTTAAGAAATTCATAGCTAAAGGTTCGCAAGCCAAGGCAATGATTCCGTCTTTTCCCAGCAAGACATTTCCTAATCACTACACACTTGTTACCGGCCTCAGTCCGGGTAATCATGGGTTGGTTGATAACACTTTTTATGATCCTTCACGCAAGGAAATCTACAAAATGAGTGATAAGGAGAAAGTAACTGACCCTTATTATTATGGAGGTGTGCCTTTGTGGCAGTTGGCGAAAAAGAATGGAATGAAATCCGCCTCTTATTTCTGGGTGGGTTCCGAAATGAGTGATGAGAGTCGTAGACCCGATTACTATTTTCCTTTTGATGATAAAGTGGATCCTCAGAAACGGGTAGATCAAGTGATTGATTGGTTGAAATTACCAGAGGCTGAGCGACCCCATTTCATTACATTATACTTTTCATTTCCCGATCATGAGGGTCATATGTTTGGCCCATCTTCTGATGAAACCAGGCAAGCGGTATTACGAGCAGATACACTGTTGGGTAACTTGATGAGAGGAGTTACTGAAACTTCCCTTCCGGTGAATGTGATTTTGGTTTCCGATCATGGCATGCATGAACTAACTGTAGAAGAATCAACATTTATTTTCATTGATGAGTTAATAGATCGAAAAAACCCGCATGTAAAATTGGTAAATGGCGGAACGCAAACACACTTATATATTTCAGATAAACATAAAAGAGATTCAATTTATGCGGTGTTAAAAAAGAATGAGAAAAATTACACGGTGTTAAAGAAGGAAGATTACGCTGCTCGTTGGAACTATCAAAACGCAAGAACAGGGGATATTATGGTACTGGCGAATGCACATCATTATATACGAGAAGGTTCGCGTGAACGATTTTTGAAGTCTGCTAAAATTGGATCGAAGGAAGGCGGACATGGATATGATCCCGCAACAATTGTAGATGTACGTGGAATTTTTTATGCACAAGGCCCTAATATAAAATCGGGAATTACTTTACCTCCTTTTCAAAACATTCATGTATATCCGTTGGTAGCAAAAATTCTTGGATTGCCCCTTCCTGCTATTGATGGGAAGGAAGAAGTGCTTCTAAAGATTTATAAAAAATAACTGTCAAGAATTAATCATTGCCAAAAAGACTCCGTTCGTCCAACCAAACCCATCTTGGTTGGGATACTCACCGCCACTGGCCTCGCCATCTTTATTCCACACATCATATTTCTCAGTCATCTTACCTGTGTTGGCATACACCTTTAGATTTGAAGTAGTCCAGCGTGTTTTGATTTCATTAGCTACATCATCCAATCCATAATTAAGAAAACCTTTATAAGCAACCCATTGCAAAGGAGCCCATCCATTAGGGGCGTCCCATTGTTGTCCGCTAAATTCAAGTGTTGTGGTAAGTCCTCCGGTTTTTAAAAATTGATTGCGAATAATTTTTTCCACGGCCAATGCATGATCCGCTGTAGCTACTTCAAAAAACAATGGAAAAGTTGCTGCTAGTGTAAACGAATCTTTTTCTTGTTGTGTAATAAAATCATAATCGAAGAAAAAATTCTTTTCATCGCTCCAGCAGTAAGTGCGTATAGCTTTTTTCCGCTTTATAGAAGCTTGCAGATAATCATTTGCCCGCGAATTATTACCAGCTTGCCGATAGGCTTCTGCTAAAACTTGTTCCAAATTATAGAGCAAGCAATTTAAATCAACCGGAATAATTTCGATGGTGTGAATGGTGGCAAACGATTTTCCATCACGAAACCATCGACTGCTGAAATCCCAGCCTGATTCAGCGGCAGCTCTTAGGTTTCGACATAGTTCCTCGGGTTTTTGATTCGATTGATGTGCTAACTCTACATCTTCCTTATAAGATTCGGGTCGTGGGGTATTGTTCTCGTCCCAATACCTATTGAGGATTGATCCATCAGGAAGTCTAACCACATGATGTTGTGCAGGTGAATCTTCGGTTAACAGATCAACACCATGCATCCAAAATTGATATTCTTTCTCTAGTTGTGGAAGGTATTTAATCAGCGCATCCTTTTTGCTTTCGCTTAGAAGGGTAACCATCAACGAAAAGAAAGGTGGTTGCGAGCGGCCTAAATAATAAGTTCGATTCCCATTTGGGATATAACCAACTGTATCAATTAGATAAGCAAAGTTGTCTACCATGTGTTGGATCAAATCAATACGACCCGAAACCTGCAAGCCCAGCATGGTAAAGTAACTATCCCAATAATAAATCTCGCGAAAGCGACCCCCCGGAACAACGTAGGGATGTGGCAATGAAATAAGTGAGCCCGTATTCGATTCTGGTTTTCGTGTCAGCACATCCCACAATGCATGAATATGTTGTGCCGCAGATTTACTGGGATCACTTTTATAATGTGTTGCCTGATCTTTGGGCAGGGTGAAATTTTCAGCGACAAATTCAGCAAGGGCGAATCCCACTGAATCTTTCTTAGTCAAATATTCTTTATTAATATTTTCAAGCGATTGATTGGGAATGCAATCAGGGAATGTTTTTCCATCGCTCAAAATATTTTTAAGTTGAACTTCTTCAAAGAGTTGCCCGAGCTCGTGAATTTGTTTCATAATTAATGCCCTCCTCCAGCAGTAAATTCAATTTTGGCTTCTGATTTCTTTTGAAGCTTATTGAAGAAAAATAAACAAACTATCAGCACCCCTATTGGTACCAATGAAAAATAGAAAGCTGTTTCGCCTCCGTATGCTTCAAAAATATGTCCTGTTATTATAGATCCTGTCGTTCCACCCAAGGCTGAGAAAATTACAATCAGACCAGACATAGGCCCATGTTGGCGAGCGGGAAGTGTGCTCAAGATAACTGAGTTGATTGCGGGATAAATAGGCGCAATAAATAATCCAATTAACGGAAATACAAATGCCCCCAACGGAGCATCACTCCAACCAGTTACTTCACCGTCATTATTTTGTGCCAACGGAATCGCAACCAGTACAAGCACGCTCGCGGCAAGTAAGCACACAACCAATACTGCAAACCAATGTATTTTGCGCAACGCAAATCCGGCACCAAATCGCCCGAAGGCAGTGGAGGCTGCGAGGATACTTGCCATTTGAATGCTTAGTGTAGTAGGGAGATTAAGTACCTTACTATTAAATGTGGGGAGCCAACTCATAATACTTTGTTCAATGAGCACATAGGTAAATGCACTCATAATAAACACCAACACCAGTGGCTTGATGGCCAACTTCAGCATGTCGGCAAAATCTTGTGTCAGCGGTTTGGTAGCTTCCGTTTTCACGGATGATTCGTCAAGCGAAGTAGTAAGTAAAAGTAAAAAGGCTACTAACGCCACTGCGGCCAATAAATAATAAACGTTTAGCCAGGCCGTTGATTGCGGATTTGTATCATCAACAAAGGCGCTGAAAATAAAATAGCCGGTTAGAATTCCGATCATAAAAAATGATTCAATAAAATTCATGAAGCTGGCATGCTCTTTCTTGTCGATAGTAACAATGCCGATGGTAGCATATACTGAGACTTTGATAAGCGCAAACGAAGTTCCCACCACAGCAAATAAAACTTTCGTCATGGCGAAACTGGGAAGTGACGGCATAGCAGCGCAAGCCAGCGTTACAAAACCCAATGCAATGAGCATCGAATTTTTATACCCGATGCGAGTAATAAAGGAAGCTACCAGAAAGGATACTAATGCTATACTTAAATCTTTGAAGGCTTCCAGCACACTGGCCGAAGATTCAGATACTCCGAAGTTGCCTTGCACCTGAAGAATAACGGTGCCTACGCTGTTCAACAGAATGGCGAAGACAAAATAATTAAGAAAGAGCGAGAGTTTAATTTTCCAATTTGACATGGCAGATGAGTTAGCGCGCTAACAAATCTAACACTTTCAATTAATTACCCACGGCAAAGTGATAGCCCACTCCTTTAATGGTAATAATTTCGATGGAAGAATCTTCTCTGAGATACTCGCGAAGTTTGGTGATGTAAACATCCAGATTTCTTGAATTGAAAAATGAATCATCGCCCCACACGCGCATCAGCATTGCTTTTCGATCAATGTTTGCATTTTGATTTTCAGCAAGGATTTGAAGGAGTACCGCTTCGCGGTGAGAGAGTTTTTTTGCTTTCCCATCTTTTCTCAATTCATAGCGTTGGGGCGCGAATTCAAATTTACCGATGGCAATAGATTCTTTTGGTCCCGATGATAATTTTTGAGTGAGCTGCAGAAGATTATTTACTCGCACAATTAATTCCTCCATGCTAAACGGCTTGCGCAGATAATCGTTCCCACCCACTTCAAATCCTTTGATGAGATCTTCAGTTTGTGTTTTAGCCGTTACAAAGATGATGGGGATAGTTGCATTTAGTTTGCGAATGTCCTGCGCGATTGCGTAGCCATCTTTGTTGGGTAGCATTACATCAAGCACGCAAATATCCGGATGCAACTCTTCAAATACGCTTTGCACTAATTTACCATCGGTTACCATGCGTACTTCAAAATCACGTACCTCCAAGCTCTCTTTTACAATCCTTCCCAGGAAAGGCTCATCTTCTACATACAAAATTTTTGTTTTGCTCATTTAAGATTTAATGACAGAGGGTTGGTTAATTTTTTGGTAATCGGATAATAAACTCACTTCCATTCCCCACTTCGCTTTCTATGACAATTGAGCCCTTGTGACTTTTGACTACACTTTCCACATAACTAAGGCCAAGACCATAACCTTTAATATTGTGAACATCCCCGGTAGGAACTCTAAAAAATTTCTCAAACACTTTCTTTTTATAAACAGGAGATATCCCAATACCGTGATCTTTTATAATCAGGGTTAATTCATCGGATGTTGCTGTCAGCTGAATTTCTACTTCTGGAATTTCTTTGCTGTACTTAAGCGCATTGTCGAGTAAATTATACACAACACTGGTAAGATGAACGGAACTCCCCAGTAATTGAAAATCGGCACCTTCTTTCGTAAAGCTTATTTTAGCTTGTTGACGTTCAAAAACAAGTTTTAATGATGCCAACACCTGATCAATGATTTTGTCAAGTTCTACGGGCTCGGCATTGTACTCAACTCCATTGTTTTCGAAGCTTGATGTCTTAAGAATTTTATCGGTAAGAATAGTTAAGCGATTCAATTCATTTTGTGCAATGTCGAGATACTCGGTGGTAAGCGCAGGGTTCTCCAATCCCTTGAAATTTTTGAGCGCCTCAAGGGCAACTCCCACAGTAGTTACGGGAGTTTTTAATTCATGAGTGATGTTGCTGATGAAATCATTTTTTAATTCCATCAATCGCTGTTGCGACCGTATACTTTTATACATCACCACAAAGGCGAGGATAGTTAATGAAGTAAGAAAGAATGAAAAGAGAATTTGTGGGGTTATTTCTTTTAGAATTAGAAATCTAAAATTAGATAGCACAGTGGCGTAACGATGTACCGGATCAACCCGTACCCATTCCGATTGTATCGAATCGGACAGAAGGGGAGAACCTATTTCATTATCACTTTCTTCATGCGGACTTCTGAATAATTCTCTATTACCTTTACTTATTTGAGCAGGAGTTGGTCTAAAGGATGAATGTTTTATCTTGAAGGGAACATCAATATCGCTCCGTTGGAGCGCTAAACGATAATTGTGTCGAATGCTATCCTCCGACAATGAGTCTGCGCCTATTCGTAGAATAAAATTGCTTCCATTTAATCTGCCTTCACGTATTCGTGCGGATAGAGGCCTTAATAATGTTTGTACCGAATCTCCTTTTCGATCTGAAGAAATATATATTTGAATTTGGGAGGTACTTGACTGCAAATGAGTGGTAGATTTTTCGAGAATTCCAGTATCTGATTTTGGAATAAAGTTGAAAACTCTGACTGATGTGTCCGAAGGAACTTTTTCAAAACTCTTTATAAATAAGGAATCGCGCAAAGCAAATACGGTTGATCGAAACACCACATTCGTTTCTCTCTGTAAATCTGAATATGCTTTTTCGTAAGATGAGATTAACCAAAACACCTGCAATGCCAGCAATAGAACTATGCTGCTAGCAATTAACGCCAGGGTAAGTCTGTTTTTAGATTTCATGTACTACAAAAGTACTGGGATAAACCTGCTACCCTTACAAATTTTAACCTTAATTAACGTTCCATTCAAAACTTTTAACCCATGGAACGTATCTCAACCCGTACATTTGCTTACCATTTAACAATGAAAATTCCATCTTATATGAAAAAATTGATTTTGCTTGCTGGTGTACTTGTTTCGATTACAGCAGCCAATATTGTTTTCGGGCAAGCTACAGGGGTCATCACTTATGAAGTGAAGGTAAATATGCACCGGAACATTCCCGCTGAGCGTGAGGGAATGAAAGCCATGATACCGGAGTTTCGCACCACCAAGCAACAACTATTCTTTAATGCTAGTGAATCAATTTATAAACCTGTGATAGAAGATGAGGAGGAACAGTTTAGTACAGCCGGTGGTGGGAGTGGTGGCATGAGGATGACTTTTAGAATGCCTAACGTTGAAATTTATATGGATCAGAATTCAGGTAAAGTTATTTCCAAGCAGGACTTTATGGGTAAGAATTATCTGATTGAAGACTCTGTGACAATGTCGCCCTGGAAGTTTGGTACCGAAACCAGAATGATTGGCGAGTACCCGTGCAACATGGCTTACTATTCCAGAACGGATACACTCAGAATCTCAAGGGGCAGTGAACCCGCAGAGCCCGTTATAAGAACTTCTGAAATAACCGCCTGGTACACAACTAAAATTCGGCCTTTCCTTGGGCCTGACCGATACAATACATTACCGGGTGCAGTGCTTGCTGTTGATATTAACAATGGAGAACGCGTGCTGTTGGCAAAAACTATTGAGCTGAGAGAGTTGAAAAAAAATGAATTGAAAGCGCCATCAAGCGGTACTAAAATTACACAAGCTGAGTTTCGAAAAATGATGGAAGAGCAAATGAAGCAAATGGGCGGTCGCGGAATGATTATTCGGAATTAAAGCTTCATTTACGAAAAAATTATGAAAAAATTTTACTGCGCGATACTTCTTGTGTTCGCTTCATTTATAACGTTCGCCCAAAAGGCAACCATCAAAGGTCAGGTAACAGATATATCGGCTAGCCCGCTTCCCTCTTCAACAGTGATGATCCTTAGCGTGAAAGATTCATCGCTGGTCAACTTTGGAGTATCTGATGCCAAAGGAATTTTTGAAATAAAAAACGTAAACAAAGGTGAGTACTTGCTTAAGATCACCTTTGTTGGATTCGCTCCATATCTAAAGCGCATTGCAACTACGATTGACCCTGTGCTCGACCTGGGTCTCATAAAATTGGAAACACTTACTAAGGAGTTGGAAGGGGTTGTTATTATGGGTGAAAAAAATCCGGTAACGGTAAAAAAAGATACCATTGAATTTAATGCCGGCTCATTTAAAACAAAAGCAAATGCCACCGTTGAAGATTTACTGAAAACAATGCCGGGTATGGAAGTAGAAACAGATGGTACGGTGCGCGCTCAAGGTGAGCAAGTACAACGTGTTACGGTAGATGGTCGCGAATTTTTTGGTCGCGATCCGAAATTAGCAACTCGTAATTTGCCAGCGGATGCAATTGATAAGGTGCAGGTATTTGATCGCAAATCCGATCAGGCTCAGTTTACTGGGATTGATGATGGCCAACGTGAGAAAACAATCAATCTTGAATTGAAGGAAGAGAAGCGCAAAGGTGCTTTTGGAAATTTAATGGGTGGCTATGGATCGGATGATCGCTTTCAGGCAACGGCAAGCGTAAACAAATTCGCGAAGGGTAAACAGCTTTCCTTTTTGGGGATGGGGAATAATATTAATGAGCAAGGATTTTCTATTGGCGATTTCATGAATTTTTCAGGAGGTACGCAAACTATGCTTGGGGGAGGTGGAGTGAATATTAGTATTAATTCTGGTGGCGGTGGTGGTGGGCCTTCCCCAAATTTTGGTGGAAGACAAAGCGGCATTATGACTAACTATGCAGGCGGCCTTAACTTCAATAGCGATTTGGACAAGGACACCAAACTGACCTCTAGTTATTTCTATAATCATCTGGATAGAAATGTAAACACGGACTTGAATAGGATTAACTTTTTGCCACCAGATGAAAATAATCCGGGAGTTGATCAGGGCAATGAATTAAATCAACTAAGCAGGCAAATAAGCAAAAGCGATAATCACAAAGGCACGTTGATGTTGGATCATAACATAGATTCGGCCAATACGATTAAAGCTACTGCCAGTGCAAACTATTCAATTTCTAATCAACGGACTTTAAGTACGGGCGAAACAAGAAATTTAAGTGACAACTCTATGCTAAATGAAAGCACCCGCACCACTGAAACTGATCAACAGGCCCTAAGTTTAAACAGCAGTTTGCTGTGGCGACATCGATTTGAAAAAAAGGGAAGAAGTTTATCAACCAACCTTACCTTGGGGCTAAGTACCACCGATAGTGAGGGAAATCAACAATCAACCAATACTTTCTATGGGAATACACCGGGTGAGAGTTTAATAGATCAGACAAATACACAATCAACCACCAATCAGTCTTATGGAGCTACCGTTTCTTTTACCGAACCGCTGGGTGGCAGAAAATATTTAGAAGCCAATTATAATTTTCAAACCAATAGGAATGATGTTGATCGTGAAGTGTATGATATTGGTGGAGGAACCCCATCACTCAATGCTCAATTAAGTAACAAGTACATTAGCAACTATATTTATAATCGTCCTGGACTTAACTTCAAGATTAATCGTGAAAAATTTAGTTTGACTACTGGTGCCAGTTATCAAATGACTTCACTAAAGGGGGATTTAATTTCGCGTGATGTAAAAATTGATCGCACGTTTGAAAACCTCCTTCCTTCCACGCATTTTAATTACGATTTCTCGACTACCAAACATCTACGCATCGATTACGAAACATCTATGCAAGAACCAACGATTCAACAACTGCAGCCGGTTATTGATAATAGCGATCCCTTGAATCTTTATGTGGGTAATCCCGAACTCAAACCCGGTTATTCGCACAGGCTAAATACTAACTTCACTTCTTTCAATCCAGCAAGGTTTATTAATTTCTTTGCATTCATTAACGCTTCTTATACCAAAAATGCGATAGTAAACTCGCAGTCATTTAGCAATGGCCAACGTTTATCAATGCCCGTTAATGTTGATTTCTCAAAGAGCCTTCGAGCTAATTTTAATTTTGGGTTCCCTGTAAAGAAGCTAAACAGTCGTTTTAATTTCGGACCCTCAGCCACGTTATCCGAAACCATTGCCGTGTTGAATGAACAAAACAATAATGCACGAAGCCGTACACTGGGAGGGAATAGCCGTTACAATTTTACCTATAAAGAGATTGTTATTTTGGATTTAAGTGCAAATCTTAGTCAACAAGAAACCAAATACGATTTCAGCACTCCGGATCAACAATACTTTAATCAAACATATAAGACGGAGATCAATTTAAGTTTTCTTAAAAAGTATTCGTTTAATACAAGTTATGAGTACTTGATTTATACCAGTAAGACAACAGACTTCAGCCAGGAGATTCCGTTCTTAGATATTTCTATCTCACGGTTCATATTAAAGAACAACGCGGGCGAATTGAAATTTAAAGTGAACAATGTGTTGGATCAAAGCAATAGTGTAAGCCAAAGTTCAGGCGAAAACTACATTCAACAGCAAACAACCAATAACCTTGGCCGATACTATATGGTTAGCTTCACCTATGCACTTAACAAGCACCTTAACCCCATGGGAGGTGGCAACCGAAGAGGTGGCATGCGTATGATTATTCAACAGTAGTTATTAAAATTGACACTGGATACTGGATTCTTGATTCTCGATAGTTAAGAATCCAGTAACTTTGTATTATGATTTCATCCAGTATCCAGCATCTAGTATCCCTCAACAGATATTTTTTAATATTATTTTTTTCACTTATAAACGTTGGGCTTCAGGCTCAAGCTTATATTCCAAAATTTGATGTTCAGGGGCATAGGGGTGCGCGTGGCCTTATGCCGGAAAATACCATTCCTGCTTTTTTGCTTGCACTAGACTCAGGCGTAACCACCATTGAACTTGACCTTGCGGTAACTAAAGATAAAAAGCTTGTGGTGTCGCACGAGCCGTGGATGACAGCTTCTATTTGTACCGATCCGGAGGGAGATTTTATTGACGAAAAATCTGAGCGCAAGTTCAATCTTTATAAAATGACGTATGATGAAGTAAAGCAGTGGGATTGTGGAATGAAAGGAAATGAACGATTTCCACAACAACAGAGAATGAGTGTTCACAAACCGTTACTTTCAAATGTAATCGTGGCGGTTGAAAATCATATTAAAAGTTACACCCGTTACGAAGTAGATTATAACATTGAAATTAAAAGTGAGCCCGAAGGCGATAATAAATTTCACCCAACGCCAAAAGCATTTTCTGATTTAGTCTATAATTTAATTGATGAGTATTTGCCATTAGATCGTGTAGTTATTCAGTCGTTCGACTTTCGGGTATTAAAGTATTGGCATGAAAAATATCCTGAGGTTCGCCTCGCGGTCTTGGTTGAGAATAAGAAATCAGTGGAGTCAAACTTGGCAGACTTAGGTTTTACTCCTTCCATTTATAGTCCGGATTTTACTTTACTGCGAAATGAAGACATTAAGCTGCTGCATGAAAAAAAAGTACGTGTAATTCCGTGGACGGTCAATGAAGAAAAAGATATGCTCGCCCTTAAAGGCATGGGCGTAGATGGTTTTATCACCGACTATCCAAATCGGGCTGCGAAATTCAAGTACACATTAAGTATCCAATCAAAGGGAAAGAAATAAGGTAGTTTCTTAATCTTTGTTTATCCTTGCAACTTATTTCAAATTCAAATTTTATGTCTACATCCAGTATCAAAAATCCAGCATCACGTTATGACGTTTACGGCATAGGCAATGCCATTGTGGATATTATCACGGAAGTGGAACATGATTTTTTTACAACCAATGAAGTGGAGAAGGGAGTAATGACCTTAGTCGATGAAAAACGTCAACTGCAGTTGATGAAGGCAATTGACATGAAGCGAAGCAAAATGTCGGGTGGAGGTTCGGCAGGGAATACAGTAGTAGCCGTAAATCAGTTTGGAGGTAAAAGCTTTTATTCGTGTTTGGTGGCGAAAGATGAGTTAGGAAAATTCTTTTTAGAAGATTTAAAAAGAAATGGAGTTCATACAAATTTGACACACGATCAATGTCCGGAAGGACATTCTGGCCGTTGCTTGGTAATGACCAGCCCTGATGCCGAGCGCACGATGAATACGTTTTTGGGAGTGAGTTCTTTTTTATCACCTGAGCACCTGGATGCGGAGGCCATTAAAAATTCTTCGTACGTATACCTGGAAGGGTATTTAGTAGCGAGCCCCAAAGGATTGGAAGCACTCAAAGAAGCAAAGAAAATTGCTGAACGAAATAAGGTTTTGGTAGCACTAACCTTTTCCGATCCCAGCATGGTAAAATACTTCTCCAAGCAAATGGAAGAAGTGGTAGGTGCCAGTGTAGACTTACTTTTTTGCAATGAAGAAGAAGCCATGATTTATACAGGCACGGATTCTGTAAAAGCGGCTCGTGAAAAACTAAAAGACATTGCTAAACGATTTGCGATCACACTCGGTGCAAATGGTGCATTGATTTATGATGGCGATACTTTTATACAAATTGAACCCTACAAAGTAAAGGCAATTGATACCAATGGGGCAGGCGATATGTTCTCAGGCGCATTTATGTATGCCATTACCCACGGCCATTCTTATGCCGAAGCCGGAAAGCTTGCCTCGCTAGCTTCTTCAAGAGTAGTTTCACAGTTTGGCCCCCGGCTACAACCTGACCAAATGAAGAAGGTGTTAGGGGATTTGATTGGATAACTCAACCGCCAGAGGCAAAAAAACTCAAAGTAAAAAGTCTGATTTTAATATAGAATTGCTCTTTCCGGGAATTTCCCCCTTTTTTTCGGGAATTTCCCCGTTGAAATATGTTGCCAATTATTCTATGTTGCAGGCAAAGCAATTCAAACAAATAAATATGCATAAAAGACAGACTTTAACCCTTTGGCTAGTGCTTGCCGCGATATCGGTAAGTTTCAGTCAAGCCCGAAAGATTGAGTTCACTGAATATGATCTGCCCAATGGCTTGCACGTAATCTTACATAAGGACAACACTACACCCATTGTGGCGGTATCGGTATTGTATCATGTGGGTTCTAAGAATGAAGATCCAAACCGCACAGGCTTTGCGCATTTCTTTGAGCATTTGTTGTTTGAAGGAACTGAAAATATAAAGCGCGGAGAGTTTGATAAATATTTACAAAACGCTGGCGCTACCAACAATGCAAACACATCAAACGACCGCACCTTTTATTATGAAGTACTTCCTTCCAATCAAATGGAGTTGGGATTATGGATGGAGTCGGAGCGCATGTTGCACGCTAAAATTGAAAAGATTGGCGTAGAAACACAGCGCGAAGTAGTGAAAGAAGAAAAACGACAACGCATGGATAACCAACCTTACGGGAGTATTCTTACCGAAGTGTTAAAGCATGCATACACCGTGCATCCTTACCAGTGGGCACCTATTGGTTCACTGGATCATTTGAATGCTGCTTCTCTCGAAGAGTTTATTGCGTTTTACAAAACATTCTATGTTCCTGAAAATGCAACCTTGTCTATAGCAGGAGATATTGATATAGAACAAACCAAAACAGCTGTTGCAAAGTATTTTAAAGATATCCCGAAAGGCGGAAAGAAAATTCCTCGTCCAACCGTTGTCGAACCACAACAGAAAGCAGAAGTACGTGATGTAGTGTTTGATAACATCCAATTGCCGGCTGTTATCGAAGCGTATCATATTCCTGCGCAAGGCACACCTGATGCATATGCGTTGGATATGTTGAGCACGGTACTCAGTGGTGGCCAAAGTTCGCGCATGTATAAGTCGCTCGTAGATGAACAAAAGAAAGCGCTTACGGTACAAGCATTTCCTTTTTCATTAGAAGATCCTGGACTTTACCTCGTGTTTGGTATTGTGAACATGGGTGTTGAAGCGGATGATCTTGAAAAAGCAATGGATGCAGAAATTGAAAAAGTGCAAAAAGAATTGATCTCTGAAAAAGAATTTCAAAAAATCCGGAACCAAACGGAAAGTCAATTTGTGCAGCAAAATTCTTCGGCTGTAGGAATAGCAGAGCAACTTGCTAATTATCATGTGTATTATAAAGATGCTAACCTGATCAATACAGAAATAGAAAACTATATGAAAGTAACACGTGAAGATTTACAGCGAGTCGCTAAAAAATATTTGACAAAAGAAAACCGGGTAGTGCTTCACTACATGCCTAAGTCGGCACAAAGCAAACCCGAGAATACTCAAATCAAAAAAGATAATTGATTATGAAGAACCTAATAATATTCATTTGCTTGTTGGTTACAGTTGTTTCCGTTCAGGCTCAAGTTGATCGCACAAAGGCACCATTGCCGGCTCCGGCTCGCGAAATAAAAATTGGTGATTATCAAACGTTCACACTAAAGAATGGTCTTCAGGTGTTTGTGGTGGAGAATCACAAACTACCCCGCATCCAGTTTTCATTACAATTAAAAAATGATCAACTTTTTCAGGGTGAGAAGGAAGGTTATGTATCCATGGCCGAAACGTTGATGGGCACCGGAACAAAAACAAAAACAAAAGCTCAACTGGATGAGGAAACAGATTTTATTGGAGCAACCCTGAACACTGGAGGCAACGGAATTTTTGCCTCCAGTCTTTCAAAGCACTCCACCAAGTTGCTTGACTTGATGACTGATGTTTTGTTTAACCCGTCATTTCCTCCGGAGGAAATGGAGAAATTGAAAACGCAAACCTTATCGGGATTGGCAGCAAGTAAAGATGATCCAAATTCAATTGCCGGAAATGTGCGCAATGCTTTACTGTATGGCTCTCAGCATCCGTATGGTTTGTTCACTACAGAAAAAAGTGTTGGCTCCATTACACTAGAGGATTGCAAGAATTATTACAATATATACTACAGACCTAATAATGCTTATCTGATTATAGTAGGGGATATTGATTTGAAAACGGCTAAGTCTTTAACAGAAAAATATTTTGCAAAGTGGACAGCGGGTGAAGTAAAGTACCCAACCTATACCCAGCCAAAAGAACCAGCAAAAACATATGTTGCCATAGTTGATCGCCCGACTTCAGTTCAATCGGTTATTAATATTGCTTATCCGGTTAGTTTAATGCCGGGCACACAAGACGCTATCAAAGCCAGGGTAACAAATCAAATTTTAGGCGGTGGATTCTCTTCACGACTCATGCAAAACCTTCGCGAAAAGCATGGCTATACATATGGCGCGCGTTCGCAACTGAGTCCCGATAATCTGGTGGGTAATTTTAATGCCTCAGCCAGTGTGCGCAATGAAGTTACAGATAGTTCTGTCTTTGAATTCATGAGTGAACTAAAACGCATGGCGAATGAACCTGTTACTGAAAAGGAATTGATAGCTGCTAAAGCGGAAATTTCAGGAGCGTTTGGCCGATCCTTAGAAAGCCCGCAAACCATAGCCAGTTTTGCGTTGAATACCGTTAAGTATAAACTTCCTAAAGATTATTATGCGAACTATCTTAAATCGGTAGATGCAGTAACCCTTGCGGATGTACAAGCAACTTCTAAAAAATTCATTCGCCCGGATAACGCACACATCATCGTGGTTGGTAAAGCTTCAGATGTTGCTGATAAGCTTGCCAAATTTGGTGAGGCAAAGTATTTTGATATTTATGGAGTGGGTTATGTTCCCTCAAAAGCATCTGCATTGCCTGCGGATTTAACAGCAGAAAAAGTAATTGCAAAATATATTGATGCGATTGGCGGAGCTAAAAATGTACAAGAGTTGAAAAGCGTAAAGATGACTATGAAGGCAACCATTCAAGGAATGGAGTTAACAATGAACTCTTCCAAGAAAGCACCTGGAAAAAGTTTAACGGAAGTTTCTATGCAGGGAATGATGATGCAAAAGGAGGTTAGTGATGGGAAAGACTATGCAGTAATTGCAAATGGACAAAAGCCACCTGTTGATGCTGCAACAAAAGAAAAGAATCTATTCGAAGCACAATTGGTTCCTGAAACTATGATTGCCGCCATGAAGGTAAAATCGATTCTTAAAGCTGTAGAAGCTGTTGATGGCAAGGATGCCTATGTCGTTGAATATGTACTTCCTGCTGGTGAAAAAATCACTAATTATTTCGATGTTGAAACTGGCTTGAAAGTACAAACTATGGAGATGACCAAAACACCACAAGGGGAAATTCCTGTCCCAACCAAATTTCAAGAATATAAAGAAGTAAGTGGCGTCAAGTTTCCACACGTAATGTTAATAAGCCAGGGACCAATGAATTTCAAGTTTCAGGTTTCCAGCTTGGAGGTTAACCCAACGCTGGATGATGCTATTTTTAAGGTTCAGTAAAAAGAATCACTAATCGTAAATGAGTTAATAACCTTTTATTCCTTTACCCCTCTCCTTTGGAGAGGGGCCAACGGGGTTTACTTACCGTAACTTTAGTGCAGGTATAGTGAGGGCCAACCGCCTTTTTTTATCAATACGATAGATTCTGATCAAATTAGCGTAGGCAATCTTGTAAATCCGGATATTCCTGCACATTTTTGCAACCCTTTAAGAAATTGAGGTAAAGTTGATATATTATGAAACGCACATTCCAACCTTCCAGAAAGAAAAGAACGAATAAGCACGGCTTCCGTGAGCGTATGGCTACTGCCAATGGTCGCAGAGTACTTGCCAATCGTAGAAGAAATGGACGTAAAAAGCTTACTGTTTCTGACGAAGGAACTCCAAAGACCAGATAATAACTTTCTCTGAGAGACAGTTTTCGTTGGTGTTAGTTTTCCCCGAAAGGGATTAATTTTAATCTCATGCGGAGTTTCACATTTACAAAAGCGGAAAGACTCTCAAAAGAAAAAGCAATAAAGGAACTCTTCGAAAAGGGTTCCTCTTTTTATTTATACCCATTCAAGGTTCTTCACGCTCCTAATCCTGATAAATCGGCAAAAGTCAATCAGGTTTTGATTTCGGTTCCTAGTCGTCAGTTTAAACGAGCGGTAGATCGGAATAAAATCAAACGCAGAATCCGCGAAGCATACCGAATTCAAAAAGAAATAATTAACAATAAATCGGAAAAGGCCATTTTTACCTTCATTTATACGGCTAAAGAAATTTTGCCATATGCCGAAATTAAGGAGAAAGTATTAATGGCATTAACAAAATTGAATATGAAACTTACTCCTTCTCCGGAAAGGGACTAGGCCTGCCTGCTGCAAAGGCAGGGGTAAGGTCTTTCAAGTGCTGGAAAAAATTAAGAACTTACCATCTCATTCCACTCCCATCTCGCTTGGAGAGGGTCGGGGGTGAGGCAAAAAAAGTAGAAGATCTGTAGGGATGTTTAATTGATACTCGATATGAAGAAGTTTAGAATAGCCGCATTCTTTATTACACTGGCATTTACTATTTGGGCATTTCAAGGCCCTGGCGAAAAATACTTCGATATAGCTCGTAGTCTGGACATTTTTGCTACGCTTTTTAAAGAAGTAAATGCTTATTATGTAGACGATGTTAATCCTAAAAAACTGATCGAGAATGGGATTGGCGGAATGCTGGATCAGTTGGATCCTTATACCGATTACATTCCTGAAGAAGACCTGGAAGCGTTCAGCATTTTAACAACAGGTCAATATGCCGGTGTGGGTTCATTGATTGGTATTGTTAATAAGAAGACCGTAATCACAAATCCATATGTTGGGTTTCCTGCCGAGAAGGCTGGCCTTCGTGTAGGTGATGAATTAATTTCTGTGGATGGAACAAATGTGCAGGGAAAACCAACTTCTGCAGTGAGTGCTTTGCTAAAAGGTAAACCTAAAACAGAAGTTGAAGTAGTTGTTAAGCGAGCCGGACAAAAGGAAAATCTAAAATTCAAATTGGTACGCGAAAAGATTAAAGTATCCAACATCACATATTATGGAATGGTGGGTGCTGAAACCGGATATATTAAACTTGACGAGTTTACACCAGGTGCAGGCAAAGAGGTGGAAGAAGCGCTTTCAAAATTAAAGCAGCAAGGAGCAAAAAATTTGATTCTTGACTTACGTGATAACCCGGGCGGTTCTTTATATGAGGCAGTAAATATTGTAAACGTGTTTATCCCAAAAGGGAAAGAAGTTGTGTCAACAAAAGGAAAAGTATCAGATTGGAATAAGACTTATCTCACTCTTAACAACGCCCAGGATACTGAAATTCCGGTGGCTGTTTTAACGAGTGGAGGTAGCGCATCAGCTTCTGAGATTGTCGCGGGTTCACTTCAGGATTATGATCGTGCAGTTTTAGTGGGTCAAAAAACATTTGGTAAAGGATTGGTTCAAACAACAAGGCAACTAGCTTACAATGCACAACTAAAAGTAACTACAGCTAAGTATTATATTCCAAGTGGTCGATGCATTCAGGCACTTGATTACGAACATCGTAAGAGCGATGGAACTGTGAATAAATTTCCTGATTCACTGAAGCGGGAGTTTAAAACGGCTGGAGGCCGAAAAGTATTTGATGGGGCTGGATTAGATCCGGATGCAGAAGTTGTTGCAGCAACCTATACATCAGCTATTGTAGAGTTAGTGGGGTCTGGATTAGTGTTTGATTACGCGTCAAAATATTGTGGTGAGCATCCAATCCCCAGTTCCTTAAAAGGATTTCGTTTGTCAGACGAAGAATATCAGAAGTTTATTGCTTGGGTGAAAGAGCAAAAATTTTCTTACTCTTCGGATTTAGAGTTGAAAGCGGAAGAATTAGTTGCTTCAGCTAAAAAAGAGAAATACCTTGATGAACTGCAGTCTCCGTTGAAAGATTTAAAAAATAAAATCGAGTCAAATAAAAACTCAGCATGGATACGCTTTAAGCCTGAACTTTCAAAAATACTGGAAGAAGAAATCGCATTTCATTACCAGTTAGCAAAAGGACAGATTGAAGTTTCGTTAGATCGTGATCTAGAAATTCTTGAAGCAAAGAAAATCCTTTCCGATCCGGCTGCTTATAAAAAACTTCTTTCGCCAAACTAATGGCTTTGTTACTCAGTTTGGAAACGTCCTCGCAGGCTTGTTCTGTAGCACTTCATAATAATGGTTTGTTGTTGGCTTCTCGCGAAATTGATACACCGAGGTCTGCGGCTTCTCAGTTAGCAGGTATGATTCGCGAAGTGATTAACGAATCTCAGCACAAAACAAATGATCTTCAAGGAATTGTGGTGGCGTCTGGCCCCGGTTCATATACAGGTCTTCGCATCGGTGTAGCAACAGCAAAGGGACTTTGTTATGCATTAAATATTCCGCTTATCGCGATCAATACACTTCAACTTCTTGCCTATCAGGGAAGGGATTTGTTACAGAACCTGGAAGCAAAAGAACAGCATAACATGCTATTATGTCCGATGCTTGATGCGCGCAGAATGGAAGTCTATTGCATGTTGTTGGATGATAACTTAACTGAAGTTGAACCAACTCAGGCTAAAATTATTGACGAACATAGTTTTGAAAATCATCTCGAACAGAAAATAATTTATTTTCTAGGCGAAGGAGCGGAAAAGTGTAAGAACATAATTAGTCATAGCAACGCTCGCTTTGTTACAGAAATAAATCCATTAGCAACTCGGTTGGGCGAATTGGGACATACTAAGTGGAGTCAATCTGCTTTTGAAGATGTGGTTTCGTTTGAACCTTTTTACCTAAAAGATTTTTTAATTAGAAAACCAAACTTGGTTTAACGGTGTTGTGAGAAGCAAATGGAAGAAGAAATAATCAATAGAGTTAGCAACAGTCAATTAACAACCTTCGATCTCGAAGAGTTGTATACTTCAGGCGAGCGTGTGTTGTTTGATGTTAAACCATTGCTTTTTCAGGAGTTGGTTTTAAAAGAAAAAGACTTCCGTGATTTTGTCAAGTCGCACGATTGGTCACAGTACCAAAATAAGTATGTTGCCATTACGTGTTCGGCAGATGCAGTAGTTCCTACGTGGGCATATATGTTGCTCTCTACTTCACTCCAACCAGTTGCCAGCCAGGTAGTATTTGGAACTTTACAGGATTTGGAGAACATACTTTTCAAACAAGCATTGGATAAGGTTGATTGGGAAAAATTTACCAAAGCAAAGGTTGTTATTAAAGGCTGCAGTAAGGTTAATGTTCCTGTCTCTGCCTATGTGGAGGCCACTAATAAACTCCGCCCGATTGCCTCAAGTATTATGTTTGGCGAACCATGTAGCACCGTCCCAATTTTCAAGAAAAAACTTAGCTAAATTCTTATTCTGATAATCAATCAGTTACCCGGAATCGATCTGAAAAGCCGTTTTTTTATTAAAATCTTTCAGTGCATCTATTGCAGAAACCCAACCATCGACTACCTTTGCACTCCCTTTGAACGAAAAGGGGATTTTTGGGATGATTTGGGGTTCTTTCGAAGAATTTTAAGTTGTAACCACAAAGAGTTTGAAAGTTTAGGCCTGTTAAAGGTTTAGAGAAGTAGAACACACGTTCTTTGAATGAATGGAGATTGATAGCGGACCCAGTGGTACTCGATGGAGGGTGCCACTGAGTTGATTCTTTAAGAGGCTTTTGATTGTGAAATTGAAAGAGAAAATGAAAAATTAATGAGGACCGAGGATTAAATGACATAGGCCGAGGGTTTGAGATTTCGAAAGGAGTCTGAACTACGAGGCTGGTTCAGGGGAAA
>JAJNPV010000023.1 GCA_021155195.1 Ohtaekwangia sp. | reverse complement strand
ATAATAATAATAATAATAATGAAAATGTAAGCAATACGAACCATTCTCTCCCTTTGAACACAAAGGTGGACGTTTGGTTCTCTGACAAGCAACAATATTTTTCTGGAAAAATTTGCATGATTGAGGAGCAACCCGAAACTTATTCTATTTTATTTCACTCCTCCAAGAATACTGGAATAACTTTGAGTCAAGAAAATTGTACTGATGGACGAATTCTTGAATCTGATGATGAAGATAGATGGAACCTGGCTTAAAACTTACGAATTTGATTTAATTTTTATAAGTAAGTTATTTGATCAATATTAAAATGACTGCAAGATTGAGACTTCACATATATATAACAATTAAATTATAATAAAAACGATTCATTGACTATCTTTGCATTCTAATTTTCATTTCTCATCACAAATAAATCGAAAAAAATGGCAACCAAACTAAAAAAACAGAGGCGGGAAGTGCGATCTTTGGCCACGTGACACCAACTTTTGGCGCGCCTGTAGGGCTTGGTTGAGGTTGGAACAATTTTTTTATGTTAAATATTGTACCTGATATAAGTCATTTTCTCAACAAGCCCCGAAGCTTGGAATTACACATTTGATACTTCTACAAATCTAATTAGACATTATTATGATATATTTCGATATAAAAGTATTGTAATTATTTTTCAGCGCGAACTATAAAAGCGTGATTTACCACGTGACCTCTCACCAGTTCTAACAGTCTGTTGAGAGGTATGACGTCGTACTTATTATGTTTCTAGTCTATATTAACAATGATAGTCTTCTATCTAACCAAATACTATTGCTGATACTTATTTGGTTATATCTAATCTTTCTAAGGAACGATTAGTTTAAGAAGTTATCGAGTCCCACTGAACGCAACGATCAAAATCATTAGATCGAGCTGCGTAGAATTAGAAGAAGGTCGCAGACTATTTTGGCTAGTCTTTGAATTGTCGATTTTTGATTTGATAGGAAAGATCTTGTAAGAATCCGGTACTGATAATCAAAAATTTTTGACATTTACTGACAACTGCTACAATTATTTTTGACATTTGCTGTCAACACTATGAGTTTTTCAAACAAGAACGAGACCGCTGGTTTATCAAGGTTAACTATGTCTAATTATTACTCCTGGAAACGATCCATGGAGACATTCATTCAACAAAAAGGTTTTTCAGACCATATCAAATATGAAGATTTTCAAGCGTTTTTTGATGATCGAAAGAAAGTTCCAAGAGAAGAAAGATTTTTCAAAGCTCTTAGAAGTATTTATGCTCAAGATTTGAGCGAAAACGATGAAGATTCTGCAATTGCAGAATTGGAGAAGGACTATCCTGACTCAGCGCCTTGGTTAGCAAATAAGGTAAAACTCGAAAATCAATGGATTCAAGACGAAATCAAGATTCGTGGTTTATTTCAAGGCACAATCGAAGAAAATCTATGGATTTCTTTGTCAAATATCAACAACATTTATGATCTATGGTCACAAATTCGTGTGGTCACTCAAACTGAAGAAGCTGGTAATTTTATGTACTTGTTAACTCAATTTTTCAATCGAACTTTTGATGAGAAGAAAGATACTTTGCTTTCTTACACTGCCTCAATTCAATCTATTGCAGAAAAGCTTTTGGATCTTGGTGATGCCCCTGATTTTCAAGAAATGATTTGCTTCAAGATATTGTCAGCTATGCCGTACAAATATGATCAAATACAACAGCGATTATTTCAGATGCCGAGATCGAAATTGACGATTGACAGAATTAAATCGAAATTTGCAACAGAAGATTCCCGTGCCAAAGCAAATAGGTTAATTAATAATTGTAATTTCAATAATGGCAATAATAATAACACTAACAATTGCAACCGCAATAATGTCAACAATCAAAAGAAAGAAGAGAGCAACGCTGTTATAGAACGAAAGTGTAAAACTTGTCAAAAACCTATGCCAAAGAACACAATTCCTTTTCATTTCAATTGTGATGAATGCCATAAAAAGAATATTGCAGCTGGAAATTATCCACCTCGCAACTGCGACAAAACACCTCGCCAAAACTCGAGAGAAGAACCAAAGAAGAAAGATAATTATAATAATCCAAAGAAAGAGTCAACAAACGTAATTTTAGCAATGTCCCTTTCAAACAACGATTCGAAATCAACTTCCAACACCTGGTATCTTGATTCAGGTTGCACAACGCATGTTTCGATGAACAATGACAATTTTATCAACCTTCAACCTTCCAACTCGATTATTGCAGGCCCATCTGGGGAAATCGTCCCTGCCACTCAACAAGGTACCGCTATTTTTCAAACAACGAAAAATACGATTCAATTCAAAGACACTCTTGTCGTCCCTGGACTCAACAAGAATCTCTTATCAGTACGCAAGATTACAGCAACCGATCCAAATTATCACGTGATTTTCAATGGAACCAAATGTGAAATTTTCAAAGGAAAAATTATCAAAGAAGGTCAAACTTTAATTCAAGGTAATTTAGATGAAACAAATCTTTATGCAATGTCTAATATAATTAATAATGAATCTAATAACGTTAATAATGTTAATAACAACAACGATAATGTTAATAAGTCATCAACTAACAACAGTGATAATACAACTTTTAATGATTCACCGCAAATCGCAGACGTCAATATTGCTAGAACCCTTCAAGAATGGCACCAATGTTTAGGTCATATCAACAAGAAGTCAATATTAGCTCTCAAAGATTCAACACAAGATTTTAAAATTATCAACGAAGATTCAACAATTAATTGTCAAACTTGCGATGAAGCCAAAATGAATAGAAAGAAACTTGCGAAGATCATGCCAGATCGTGCCGATTTACCTGGAGAAGTCATTTATTCCGATATTTGTGGAAAGATTTCGCCACCAACTCTCAATGGTGAACAATATATCATCCATTTCCTCGATGAGAAATCAGGATATATATTTTGCTACCTTGCTCAACACAAATCTGAAGCTTTCAAACGATTTCAAGAAGTTCGTGCTAGAATCAACAACCTTGGCACAAGTGCCGTCAAAGTTTTCGCCACTGATGGAGGAGGAGAATATATCTCAACCGAGTTCAAAGATTTTCTCAAAGACAAAGGAATACAACAATCAATCTCGCCTCCAAACACGCACGAACGAGTAGGAAAGTCAGAACGTCTCAACAAAATATTATTTGATGCCGCACGTGCAATGCTCAAAGAACGTCGATTGCCGCGCCGATTTTGGGGATTTGCCGTCCTCTATGCCGTATATATTCGAAACCGAACTGTCAAGAATGGTCGTGATCGCACTCGCCATGAATTATTTTTAGGAAACCAACCCTCGCTCAAACACTGTCTACCTTTTGGTTCCAAGGTCATGTACCACAACCACGATCCTCATATCAAGAAATTAGATGATCGAGCCTTTGAAGGAATGTTTATAGGCTTTGATGAAAACAACCACGCATACAAGATTCTCGACTTAGAAAGTGGCAAAGTCAAATTGTCACGTGATGTCAAGCCGCGACTCAACGAAGTTATTTTCACCGAAGAAAGTGATTGGGATCAAGATTTTCTTGAAGAGAATGATAATAATTGGTTTCAGGGGGGGACAAACGTTCCAGCCATCTATGATATTTTCAATGAACCAGAAGACGATGAAGTTCAACCAATTCTTAATCAAAATAATAATAACAATAATATTCAACCTAATGTTCAACCTAATGTTCAACCTAATATTCAACTTGATGATGAATCTTTCGATGAAGACAACGAAGATATTATGGGCAATCCAATTATAAATAATCGTGATAATAATAACGATCACCGCTATCCATTGAGAAGCCGTCAACTCGTTTTATCAACTACCGAAATTAATAATATTCTCAACCTAGATGATGTCAATACACCTCAAAGTTACAAAGAAGCAATGAAATCACCACAACAAGAACAGTGGAAAGAATCAATTAAAGAAGAACAAGAAAGTTTGATCAAACTAGACACCTTTGAAGTTGTGCCAAGACCTGCCAAGAAGCCAGTGATTAAATCAAGATACGTTTTCAAGATCAAGATCGATGCCGATGGTTCAATTGCTCGTTACAAATGCCGAATAGTTGCCAAAGGTTACACCCAAACTCAAGGTGTAGACTACTTCGAAACTTTCAGTCCTGCCTTGCGCCTAGATTCTTTCAGATATTTAATTTCAACTGCTCGACTTAAGAAATTCAAGATTCATCACCTCGATGTTCAAACCGCCTTTCTCAATGGAGAATTAGCCGAAGAGATTTACATGGAGATACCTGAAGCTTTTGAAAGTGTCAACGCCGACCGCAAAACGCATGTGTTCAGACTCAAGAAATCAATTTATGGTCTCAAGCAAGCAAGCCGTGTTTGGAATGAGAAATTTACCAACACAATCACTGCCATGGGTTTCACTCAAAGTGCCGCCGATCCTTGCATCTTCATCAAATCCAACGCCGAAAATCAACCAGCCGTCATAATTGGTATTTTCGTCGATGATTGCTTTGTTTTAGGAGAAGATAATTTGATAAATAACACCACCGAACAATTAATGAAGAAATTCAATATGCACAACCTCGGTGAATTATCTTATGCTCTTGGAATCAAAGTAGAACAACAACAACAATCAACTCAACTTTCTCAAACTGCCTATGTTGATAAATTATTAGACAGGTTTAATATGCAAAACGCAACTCCTGTTTTCACGCCTTTGCCTGAGAAGCCTCAACAAGACGAAACAAATAATGAAAAGTTCAAAGATTTCAACCTCTATCAACAACTAATAGGAAGTCTAATTTATTTATCAAATGTAACAAGGCCTGATATTTCCTACGCCGTTGGTTATCTCGCTCGCTCAATGCAAGCTCCAACCGAAGCCGACTTTATGAATGGAAAGAGAGTGCTCCGATATCTCAAAGGAACTCGCACGCTCGCTCTCAATTACAACAACAACGAACAAATGCTGTTTGGATACTCCGACGCAAGTTACGCTGAAGAAAAAGATCGCCGATCAATTGGTGGATACGTCTTCATGCAAGCTGGTGCTGCCATCACCTGGAGATCTACCAAACAAGAAATTACTGCCTTGTCATCTATGGAGGCTGAATATATAGCTCTTGCTGAAAGTGGAAAAGAAGCCCAATGGCTCAGAAAGATCCAATCAGAATTTTTCCCAACTTTCACTGAACCAACAACCGTTTGTGAAGATAATCAATCTGCCATCAAATTAGCCACAAACCCAATTCACTCAAGCCGTTCCAAGCACATTGATGTTAGATACCATTATATTCGAGAACTTGTCAAGATCAAAGCCGTTCACGTCAAATTTACGCCTGGTACTGAAATGGTCGCCGACATTATGACAAAGTCTTTGGGAAAAATCTTGCACAAAAGATTCTTGGTTGGAATGGGCCTCGCCTAAGATGCCGACAGCTGAATATATATAATTGCAATGTTTTTATTTCTACTTATATTTATTCATAATATTATCTAATTATGGGGGTGTGTTAAATATTGTACCTGATATAAGTCATTTTCTCAACAAGCCCCGAAGCTTGGAATTACACATTTGATACTTCT
>JAJNPV010000049.1 GCA_021155195.1 Ohtaekwangia sp. | reverse complement strand
AGGTTCAGGCAATCGGGGTGGATGTTGGTTGCACTCGGCCATGGATATGCGAGTATCAGGTAGGGCAGAAGCAACGAGTAACAACACCTTTAGACTGAGCTACCGGGGTGGCAGGGGAGTGAGAACCGCACCTTAATCAGTTCAAGAGATTAAAGAGAATTAATTTCATGATTGGAAAATTGTCAATGAGTAAGAAAACATTAACTCCATTTGTTGGAAGCTTATTCTTTTTAATACTTTTTTTGGTTTCTGGAAAAATTGCTCTCGCTCAATGTTCTGGAGGTTCATCAGGAGGTGCTTTGGCAACTCCCACGGGCACGTTTCAAACCTCAACGTTTTCAAGCAAAGGAATTTATAAAACATTTACGGCTACTGCCGGGGCAACATACAATTTTTCATTCTGTTCAAATGGTGGTTCGGCTTCTTACGATACACAAATTACAATTCTGGATAATTCAGGGTTTAGCGTAGCTGGTGGTTATAATGATGACTTTTGTGGTCTTCAATCGGATTTGACATGGATCGCCACATCAAGTGGAACATTCCGGGTGCTGGTTACAGAGTATGACTGTGTTGCTACAGGTGCCGTTAGCGCAACACTAGCCTATGCGCTTGTTGAACCTCAATATAACGGTGGTAATAGAGACGGGTGGTACACGGCAAAAGCAACCGGCATACCCTTATCAAATATATATGGAGGTGGTAATCGGGATGGTTGGGTTTCTGCAAAGACATTAAGTACTCCCTTATCAAATATTTATGTAGGCGGAAGCGATCAGGGATGGTCTCTTGGATCGGCAACTATTTCTTCACCGCCAGTAGTAAGCACATTGTTACCAGCCGATGACGCAACTGCCGTTGCAGCTAATTCTAATTTGGTGCTAACATTTAGTGAAAACGTGCAAAAGGGAACAGGAAATATTATTATTAAGGTAGGTGGAGTAGTGAGTCAAACTATTCCAGTTACTGATGCTACCGTAACCGTTTCTGGGGCAACCGTAACAATTAATCCCCCTACAGATTTTCCAAGCAGTGGTTTAGTGAATGTTGAAATGGCTGCAGGGGTATTTAAGGATTTAGCGAATAACGATTTTGTTGGTATAACAGCAGCAACAACTTGGAATTTTACTGTTGCGGATATTATAGCACCTACGATAACTACATTGTCACCATTGGATAATGCCATTGGTGTACTCCAAAATTCAAATCTGGTAATTACCTTCAATGAAACCATCCAAAAAGGTACTGGAAATATAATTATTAAGGAAGGTGGTATTACAACCCAAACCATTCCTGTTACCGATGCTAGTGTGAGTATTGCCGGAGCAGTAGTTACAATTAATCCTACTGATTTTGCAAGTAGTGCTGCCGTAAATGTTGAAATGGCCGCTGGAGTATTTAAAGACTTAGCAAATAATAATTTTGCCGGAATTATTAGTTCAACCATTTGGAAGTTTACAGTAGCTGCAGATGTGGTTGCCCCAACGGTGGTTAGTTATTCACCTTTAGATAATGCCACAAATGTGACAGTGAATTCTAACCTTGTAATCACTTTCAATGAAAATGTTCAAAAAGGTTCAGGCAATGTTATTATAAAGGAGGGTGGTATAATAAAACAAACCATTCCTGTTTCAGATGCCAGTGTTACAATTGCCGGTGCAGTGGTAACTATTAATCCGGCAGACTTTACAAGTAGTGCGCTTGTAAATGTTGAAATGGCATCGGGTGTATTGAAAGATTTATCCAACAACAATTTTGCCGGCATTACCAATTCCTCCACGTGGGATTTTACTGTTGCTGATATTTTGCCTCCTATAATAAGCACTCTTACTCCTTTAGACGATGCAACTGAGATTGCTCAAGGCGCAAATCTCATTATTATATTTAATGAGGCCATCCAGAAAGGCACTGGAAGTATATTTATCAAGGAAGATGGTGTCCTGATGCAAACAATTGCTGTTACAGATGGCAATGTTTCTGTTTCAGGGAATACAGCTATTATTGATCCTTCTGATTTTGGTATTAATAAACTGGTGAATATTGAAATGGAAGCTGGCGTGTTTAAGGATTTAGCGAACAACAATTTTTCCGGAATTCTTAATTCAACATCTTGGAATTTCACCTCAGCAGCAGCAGTTCAGATTGTAAATCAATCATTTGTATCGACCTATGATAAAGGGTCATCGATCACTGTAAGTATTACTGTGAACGATGCGGCCAAAACGAGCGCAGTCAATTTTAAAAGCCGCGGTATTAGCGAACCTGCCTCAGCTTTAAAGAGTACTGCAGTTACCGCTGTTGGAAATAAGTTTGAAAAAGTAATAGCTGCGTCTGAGCTTACCGATCCAATTGGCATCAATTATTATTTTGAGGTAGTTGATAAAAATCAAGTTAGCTTAAGTAGTGCAGTAGGCGAGGCAAATGCAAAGTATCTTGCCTCTTCTCAAGAACAGATAATCCCAAGTCTTAGCTTCGGCAATCAGATTAGTAATTATCAAATTATTGCCGTTCCATTAGACCTAACCAACAAAAGTGTTACTTCTGTTTTTTCTGCATTAGGCTCTTATAATAAAAAGAAGTGGAGATTATTTGAGTATGCCAATAACGATAATAAAGAATTTGGTGAGTCCGGAGCATTCACCACAATCGTTCCAAATAAAGGGTACTGGTTGATTGTAAAAGACCAGGCTACTATTAATCCTGGCGAGGGAAAAACAATTGGAGAAGACGATGCGAAATTTGATCTGGCTGTGGGTTGGAACCTGATTGGAAATCCCTATAATTTTAGAGTATCGTGGACTGACATACTTGCGGCCAATTCGAATCCAACGGGAGTGGATACAAACCTTAAAGTATTTATTGGGGGCACAACATTAACAAATGGAACAGTTCTTGAAAAGTATCGCGGTGCATTTGTTTTTTCAAATCAATCAGTTACATTAAAAGTGCCTGCGACACGCAATTTAAGTTTAGGGGGAAGAACTGCTAATGAAGCTTTTAACACTATCAATAGCAAGCACTGGGAAGTTAAATTAGTTCTTAGTGATGGCTTTCTTTCCAATGAACTAGGTGGAATTGGAATGGATCCTAAGGCGACTTTGTTAGGAAAAGATCAGTTTGATGAAGTAAGCGTTCCCTTGCCAGACGGACTTGGTCTGTTTGAATTGGCTTACCCACATCCGGAAGTTTTTACCTCCTTCAATAAGGAGGTCGTTCCCACCCAAGGAAATTTCACATGGACCTTTGATGTGAAAAGAAGTTCCCAACATAAAGATCTTGAACTTTCATGGGCTAACGATTACTTCGGAGATAATGAAAAGAGATTGGTTTTATTCGATCCCGTCACTTTGCATGTTATTGACATGAAACAGGCAAATCGTTTTACTATTACCGAGCGAACTGAAAAGATAAAAATACTTTTTGGAGATCATGATTATGTACAGAGCATCCTTGATGGTGAACTGCCCTGGATTGGAGAGCCGTATCCGAACCCCTCCCATGCCGATGTTATGATACCCTTTAGGATTACAGAAGGTCAGGACCAAAATCAGGTACAAATTAAAGTCTATAACAGTCAAGGAATAGAGGTTGCAAAACTGGTTGATCGACCCTTTATGAAAGGCAACTACGAAGTAAATTGGCAACCCACAAAGGCAGGAGGATTGTACTTTATTAGGATGAAAATAGGACAGCATGAGACTAAAGCAATGAAGGTGATTATTAACTAATAAAAATATGAAAGCCATTTATTTTATTCTGTGTTGTGCCTTTATGACCTCAATTCAAAGTTTAGCTCAAGAGGTTGAAGTTCTTAGCAACCCCATTCGAGTCAATCTTAAAACAATGGAGGTAACCTCCGTTGATCCAGCAACTTCGCGAGCTAGTCGATATTTTGCACTATTAATTGCAGTGGAGGAATATCAAGACCCCGCTATTGCCTCCTTGAGTGAACCTTTGAAGGACGCTAACAAATTACGTGATGTTCTTAAGAGTAAGTATACTTTTGAGGATAATGATATCATGTTATTACAAAATCCAACCTTTGAAGATCTTAACATTGTCTTTGAGGATTTGAGTAAGAAAATTACCCCATCCGATTTTCTACTTATTTTTTATGCAGGTCATGGTTTCTTTGACGAGAAAACAAACATAGGTTACTGGCTTCCATCGGACGCACAGGAAAAAAATAGAGCCAAATGGTTTAGAAACAGTGCCTTGGTAGAAAACATTGGGGCGATAAATTCAAAACATACATTACTAATAGCCGATGCTTGTTTTAGTGGTGGTATTTTTAAAACACGAGCTCCATTTAATAATGCAACTATTGATATTGCGAACATGATGAAACGGCCAAGTCGCAAAGCCATGACAAGTGGGTCGTTAACAACCGTGCCCGATAAAAGCGTTTTTATGAAGTACATTCTAAAAACGCTTGAAGAAAATAACAATCAATATCTTCCCTCCGAAGAGCTTTTTGAGGAGGTACGGATTTCAATGAAGAATAATGCGGACACAAAACCCCTTTACGGTGAAATTCAGAACGTTGGGGATCAAGGTGGAAACTTCGTTTTGATTAAACGACTGAATTAGCAGTGAACTTTAGTGAATTTTATTCATCCAACTATCTTTGATTTCAGTTTTTTTATCCATCTTAGGTCTTTCAAATATTCACGAATTATGATTCTGGTATTTTAATTCAACTTTTAAGGTTTCTGATTTCCGTCAGGATCAAGTTGAATTTTTTTGGTTATGCACCAATCCATCCTGCCTTTTTATAGGCCGCCAGTTTCATTTTACTAACTTTATTTCCTTTTTATCATGCAAGCAGTTTTTACTAAAATCGCTTTATTCTTTCGTCTTTTTAAACAAGCTCTTCTTGGTTCTGAAGAGAACTTCACGGAAGGCAGTATCAATCGGGCCATCTTTCTTTTATCAATTCCTATGATTGTTGAAATGGGTATGGAATCCATTTTTGCAGTAGTAGATATTTTCTTCGTAAGCCAGTTAAACAATAGCAATGCTGTGGCTGTGGTAGGTTATACCGAATCAGTTCTTAGTATTTTATATTCTCTGGCAATGGGGCTAAGCATGGGTGCTACCGCCATCATTGCAAGGCGAACCGGAGAGAAGGACTCCAAGGGAGCGAGCATCGCAGCAGTACAGGCAATTTATATCGCCTTGGGCATTGCATTCGTCATTAGTACGCTTGGAATTTTCTATTACAAGGAAATTTTAAAATTAATGGGAGCTTCAGATGAATTGTTAAGCACAAGTTCTTCTTATGCGTTGTGGATGTTTGCAGGGAACTATACAGTTACATTATTATTCTTAATCAATGCAATTTTTAGGGGTGCCGGTAACGCAGCACTTGCTATGCGCGCTTTGCTAATTGCCAACACCCTGAATATGATCCTTGACCCAATTTTTATTTTTGGATGGGGGCCTATCCCAGCCATGGGTGTAGAAGGGGCAGCAGTGGCAACCAACATTGGCAGAGGCATTGGTATTGTTTTTCAACTGTACTATCTGCTTAACGGGTTAAGCATAATTAAAATTGATTTGAAAAAATTAGGTCTTCGATGGGATATTATCGCCAATGTGGTTAAAGTATCTGGCGGAAGTATACTTCAATTCATTATAGGATCAGCAAGCTGGATTTTTCTAATGACATTAATGTCGCGGTTTGGCGATAATGCAGTTGCCGGCTACACGATAGCGATTCGTATTTTTATTTTCACGTTGCTACCCTCATGGGGACTTGCCAATGCGGCTGCTACTTTGGTAGGGCAGAACCTGGGCGCACAACAGCCAGAGCGGGCTGAAACTTCGGTGTGGCGTGCGGCCTATTACAACGCCTTCTTTATGGCGCTTGTGATGGTTGTCTTTCTAGTGGCTTCTCCAGCGATCGTTGGAATTTTCACCAGTCAGGAGGAGGTGCTTTTTTACGGAGTGCAAGCATTGCGTTATGTAAGCCTGGGCTATATCTTCTATGGCTATGGCATGGTTGTGATTCAAGGAATTAACGGGGCTGGTGATACTTATACACCAACAATTCTAAATATCATTGGCTTTTGGGTTTTTCAAATCCCGTTTGCCTACATAGTAGCTATTCAGTTGGGGTGGGGTGCGAAAGGGGTATTTATTGCCATCGCGTTAGCTGAGTCATTAATGGCTATCGCGGGAATAATAATTTTTAGAAGAGGGAAGTGGAAGTTGATGAAGGTTTGACGGTTTCATAGTCGATAGTCCATAGTTATATAGTGAGTACTAATGGACTATCGACTGAAACTTAAGATTTCTTAAACGCTTGCTTAAACGCATTATTTAATTCTTCACCTGCTTTTTTTAAACTGGCTTCTACTTCTTTCCAGCGTTCTTTGTTTTCAGCTTCTTTTTTAAATTTCTCTGCGGCCTCCTTTAGCTCTTCAAATTTTTTCTGCATGTCTGTTTCTACACGTGAGCCGGCATCTTTTAATTCAACCACAAACTGGTCTAATTTTTTGCCAAAGTCCTTTAGAAAATTTTCTGCTTTACCTTGTGAGTTCGTTTCCATAGCTATTCAATTATTGAAGTAAAATTAAGTGATCCAAAGCAAGGAAGCCGTGAATGCACAAATTAATCTTTAAGTAAAATATATCTCTGGCTATATTTATTCGGGCATTCGAGGCATTGTGCTAAATTTGACCAGATTAATACAACACTATGAAAGCTAAAATAGCATCCGTATTAATGATTGTTTTGTTAATGGCTTGTGCCAGTAACAAACCGCGTGGTTCCTACAAGCCCAAGTATAAGAAGCCCGATTCCAGCAAACCGTTACCGTGTCCCATGAAAGACTGCTAAGATGAAAAAAATTATCATAGCCATCGATGGATTTTCGGCCTGCGGTAAAAGTACAACCGCCCGGCAGGTAGCGCAGGAGCTAAACTACAAATACATTGATTCGGGGGCTATGTATAGGGCAGTCACGCACTATTTTTTGGAGCATCATGTAGCTCTCACAAATCCAAAGGAAGTAGATAGGGCATTGAGTGAAATAAAAATCACATTTGTCATAAATTCCAAAGGTTCAACAGAAACTTTCTTAAACGGCATTAACGTAGAGCGAGAAATCCGAAAAATGAGAATTTCGGAATACGTGAGCCAGGTAAGCACCATAAAGGCAGTACGGGTTGCCATGGTTGATCAACAGCGTAAATTGGGTAAGCACCGGGGGGTTGTGATGGATGGACGAGATATAGGATCGGTGGTTTTTCCGGAAGCCGAATTAAAAATCTTTCTTACAGCAGATATACTGGTGCGTGCTTTTAGAAGGCAAAGGGAACTGCTTGAACGTGATGACCTGATCGATATCGACACCATCGTTGAGAACCTCGAAAAACGCGATAAAATTGATAGTAGCCGAAAGGAAAGCCCTCTTATTAAAGCAGCCGATGCGCAAAGCATTGACACCACTCATATTACAATTGATGAACAGGTAGATGAAGTAATCAGGATGGCTGTGACTAAGATGATTCCTCCAAAAAAAGAGAAGGTTTAAACATTCAGTAAAACCTTGTTTTCAATAGTAATTCTTTACTAATACTGCCTTTGTGGGTAGAATATAATTGCTAATTTTGCCCCCATCTAAACTAATTAGTGCCATTTACTCATGGGCCAATTTATCCGACTAAAAAAAGGTTTCACCATTAATCTTCAGGGCAAAGCAGCTCCTAAAGTGGTTGAAGCCGAACAACCCGAAACATTTGTTATAAAGCCTACCGATTTTCATGGTTTGTACATTCCAAAACCAGTTGTAAATGTGGGTGATACGGTAAAAGCAGGATCACCGTTGTTTCACGATAAACGACACGAAAATGTAATTCATACTTCTCCGGTTAGTGGTGAGGTGGTGGAAGTAAAGCGTGGTGAGAAAAGAAAACTTCTTGAGATAAAAATACTTGCCGATAAAACGGTTGACCATCTTTCCTTCAAAAAATATTCAGTATCAGAAATAGCTAATCTTTCTGCAGAGGTAATAAAAGAACAAATTCTGAAATCCGGAGTTTGGCCTTCTTTAGTTCAGCGCCCTTACGGCATTGTGGCCGATCCTGCGGTAACGCCAAAAGCGATTCACATTTCTGCATTTGATTCGCATCCATTAGCACCAGACTATAATATCTTATTCAAAGGTCAGGATCAATTTTTTCAAATTGGTGTCGACATACTTAAAAAATTAACGTCAGGAGCTGTTCATGTTAATACGCATGCAACAAGCGAAATCTCGACTGTATTCTCTCAGGTTAAAGGTGTGGAGGTAAACAAGTTTACAGGTCAACATCCGGTAGGTTGTGTGGGTGTTCAAATCCATCATTTAGATCCAATCAATAAAGGTGATATTGTTTGGACAATTAGTCCGTTAGGAGTCATTCAAATCGGTAAACTTTTTGCCAATGGAATTTATGATGCCTCACGCATTGTTGCACTTACAGGTTCTGAAGTTAAAACTCCTCAATACTATAAAACGTATACCGGTGCTTCCGTAAAGAAGTTTATTGAAAATAATCTTAACAGCGATCACGTTAGGGTAATTTCCGGAAACCCGCTTACGGGAACGGCTATTGGTAAAGATGGCTATGTTGGATTTTTTGATCATCAGGTTTCGGTTCTGCCGGAAGGCGATTATTACGAATTCATTGGCTGGATAACACCAGGCGCGCGCAAACTAAGCTTTCAACGTGCATTAGGATTATTCTCATTCCTCACTCCAAACAAGGAGCGTGTAGTGGATACGAATACACACGGTGAGCCACGTGCTTTTGTTCAGACTGGAATTTTTGAACAAGTAACACCCATGGATGTTTTACCAACACAATTGCTGAAGAGTATTCTTGCTGAAGATATTGACGAGATGGAAGCACTGGGAATCTATGAAGTGATTGAAGAAGATTTAGCGTTGTGCGAATTTGTGGATGTATCGAAACACAAGGTACAAGAGATATTGAGAGAAGGACTTGAATTAGTTCGAAACAGTTAATAAGGTTTGAGATGAAGTTTTTGAGAAACCAGCTTGATAATGTAAAGCACAGCTTTGAGAAAGGTGGAAAACTGGAAAAGTATTTTTACGCCTACGAGGCATTAGAAACTTTTTTGTTTGCTCCTAACACTACTAATGGAGAAAAGGGCTCTCAGATCCGCGATGCAATTGATCTGAAAAGATTAATGATGACGGTAATTGTTGCCATGATTCCTTGCTTACTTTTTGGAATTTGGAATGTAGGCCATCAGCATTTTTTAGCAATTGGTCAGCCCGATGCAGCATTAGGTGATAAAATTTTGATTGGCTCATTGCAAGTGATCCCAATCATTGTGGTTTCCTATGGAGTTGGACTAGGAATTGAATTTGTGTTTGCCATTCTGCGTAAGCATCCTATCAATGAAGGGTTTCTGGTAACAGGTATGCTTATTCCTTTAGTGATGCCTCCGGGTATTCCTTTGTGGCAAGTTGGGGTGGCCACTGCCTTTGCTGTTATTATAGGAAAAGAAGCTTTTGGCGGAACGGGTATGAATGTGGTAAACATAGCTCTAACTGCGCGTGCGTTTTTATATTTCGCATATCCAACCGATATGTCGGGAAGTGTGTGGACTTATTTGGGTGATGAAAAAGCTGTTGCAGGATATTCGGGGGCAACTCCACTATCCTTGGGGGCAGATGCAGCCACAACAGGTGCTAATATGGTAGATTCTATGAATTCATTTGGTGCAGGTTGGAACGAAGGAGTGTTTACTTTCTCAAATTTATTTATGGGACTCCGGCCAGGTTCCATTGGTGAAACATCTACGCTTATGTGTTTGATCGGTGCATTCATCTTGATTGCTACCGGAGTGGGAAGCTGGAAGATAATTGTAAGTGTGTTTGGTGGTGCTTATGCGATGGGGTTGTTGCTTAATGTGTTAGGTGGCAATGCGTACATGGAAATGCCGGCACACTATCATTTGGTGATTGGTGGGTTGGCGTTTGGTGCCGTGTTTATGGCTACCGATCCTGTTACCGCTTCCCATACTGAAACCGGAAAGTGGTTTTATGGGTTATTAATAGGAATGCTTACCGTATTAATACGGGTGTTTAATCCGGCTTATCCGGAGGGAATCATGCTGGCGATTTTGTTGATGAACATCTTCGCTCCGCTGATTGATTATTTTGTAGTAAGTGCAAACAAAAAACGAAGATTACAACGTGCGACAGTCTAACGGGTACATAGTATTTTATGCAGCGGTGCTCACCATTGTGTGTGGGGGTATTCTCGCTTTTGCTTCACAAAGTTTAAAACCTTTACAAGACGCCAATGTTGAATTGGAACGGAAGCATAACATTTTAGCAACCGTTATGGAAGTAAAGAAGGGGGATGATATTAATGCAATTTATTCTGCCAAAGTGAAAGAAAGTGTAATAGACTTTCAGGGTAATGTAAAAGAAGGGGTGAAGGCGGTAGATGTAGATGTTGTAAAGGAATACAAGAAGCTTCCCGAAGAGCGATTGTTGCCAGTATATGAATTCAGAAATGAAGCAGATCCATCAAAAATTGATAATGTAGTATTGCCAACTTATGGATTTGGTTTGTGGAAAGACATTTCAGGTTTTATGGCATTGAAATCTGATTTGAATACTATTCAAGGGGTTAGCTTGCAACATCTTGGCGAAACTCCAGGTTTGGGGGCAAGAATTGCAACCGAAGAAATTCAAGATCGCTACAAAGGAAAATCTATTTTTGATGGCGATGTATTAAAGTCGGTAGTCATGCAAAAAGGCGAAGGCAATGATTATTCAGGTGATCCACACAAAGTGGATGGAATGTCAGGGGCTACGCTTACTGGCAAAGGGGTAAACAACATGTTTATGGATTACCTCACTTGCTATAAAAGTTATTTGAAGAAGAATCAGCAAAACGTATCACTTAACACGAATTTATGAGCACTGCAGTAGCTGAAGTTGAGGTGGTTGAGAAGACATCTGAACCTTTGTTTTCAAAAAAGAACAAAAAACTTATCACCAATCCGCTGGACATCGATAACCCGATTACCGTTCAGGTGTTGGGCGTGTGTTCTGCATTAGCGGTAACTACGCAAATGGAAGCAGCGGTTGTAATGACGATTGCATTAACCATTGTAACAGCAAGTTCAAACGTAATCATTTCGTTGTTGCGCAATACCATTCCAAGCCGCATCCGCATCATTGTTCAATTGGCTATTGTTTCGCTTTGGGTTATTATGGTCGATCAATTGTTAAAGGCATATTCGTATGATTTGTGGAAACAACTATCGGTATATGTGGGGCTGATCATCACCAACTGTATTGTAATGGGTCGCCTCGAGGCTTTTGCAATGGGTAACAAGCCAGGTCCTTCCTTGCTGGACGGATTAGGTAATGGATTGGGTTACGGCCTTATTCTATTGATCGTTGGTTTCTTTCGCGAAATATTAGGTGGAGGTTCAATTTTTGGTTTCAAAATTTTTGAAGCTATGGGACTTCACTATCAGGGAAATGGATTGATGCTACTTCCTGCAGGAGCTTGTTTTATTGTGGGTATTGTTATTTGGGTGCAGCGTTCACTCAATGGTTATAGAGAATCTCATTAAGTAGAAGGATATGGAAAACTTAGTAAGCATAGGTGTTCGTTCAATCTTTGTAGACAATATGATCTTTGCCTACTTCTTAGGCATGTGTTCATACTTAGCAGTGTCAAAGAAAGTATCCACTGCCTTTGGATTGGGCATGGCGGTAATATTCGTATTGGGTGTTACTATTCCAATCAACTGGCTCATTCAAAATTATATTTTAACACAAGGTGCACTGGCGTGGATTGATCCTGAGTTTGCAACGGTTGATCTTACTTTTCTCCAGTTTATCATCTTTATTGCGGTAATCGCGGCTATGGTGCAGCTTACTGAAATGGTGGTAGAAAAATTTTCGCCTGCTTTATATGGTTCGTTAGGAATCTTCCTTCCATTGATCGCGGTGAACTGCGCAATTCTTGGTGGATCATTATTCATGGTAGGTCGTCCTTATAATTTAGCAGAAGCTTCCGTATACGGATTGGGTTCAGGCATTGGTTGGATGTTGGCAATTGTTGCCTTGGCGGGAGTTCGCGAGAAGATGAAATATTCAAACGTACCCGGCCCGTTAAAAGGATTGGGGATAACGTTTATCCTTGTAGGACTCATGTCGCTCGGCTTCCTGAGCTTTTTGGGATTCTCTATCTAAGAAATTGATGAAGACATAACGAAAGGCTTCCGAGTAAAACGGAAGCCTTTTTTAATTTTGTGTAAATGAGAAACACGTTTAGAAAAATTGCCCGATACTTTTTTAGTGGCATGTTGTTTATTGTGCCGCTGGTTGCCACAGGGTATTTTATTTTCCTTTCATTTTCATGGCTTGATGGCCTGCTTCAACTTCCTTATCCGGGATTAGGTTTTGTAATCATCTTCGGGGTGATTTTAATTTTTGGATATATCACTTCCACCTTTGCGCTTAACACCGTTACAGATTGGCTTGATCATTTAATTAACAAAATTCCGTTCATTAAATTGATCTACTCATCGGTTAAAGATTTGATTGGTGCATTCGTGGGCGATAAGCGAAAATTCAGCAAACCTGTATTAGTAACCATCAATAAAGAGAACAGTCTTCATCAAATCGGTTTTGTTACACAAGAGGATTTAACAGAACTAGGCTTGCGCGATATGGTGGCTGTCTATTTTCCACATTCGTATGCTTTTTCAGGAAATCATTTTCTGGTTCCCAAGGAAAATGTAAAACCACTTGATATCACAGGCCCAGCCGCGATGAAATTTATTGTGTCAGGTGGAATTTCTGGTTTTAAGGAGTTATAAGAATCTCTTGCTTCACATTTCTTTTAGCGAAATAGAGAAGTGTAAGTGAAACGATTAATGAGAATAATTCTGTAAAGAGCCAGGTGATGACAAATTCATTCGGCATTCCATCTATCACAATACTTGTTACCCGACCCAGCACAAACCCAGTTGTATATAAAGCAATAAGAACTAAGGGAGCACTTACATTTTTAAATAATCCCCAAAGGCAAAAGATTCCAAACGCCAGATGGAGCCCGCCATACACAGCGCGCATTGAACTAAGAGCACTAGAGTTGTCAAGGGTAATTTCAACATTGGCTAACACGGCTTGGGGTGTGAACAAGGCTTCGAGACCTACTTTGCAAAAGGCAAGTGCCATTAGGGCCAGAAAGAGTTGAGAAGTTCGTTTTGTTGTCATAATGTGTTTTTTGGAAGTAAATGTAGAGTGGTCGCATTGCATGCGAAGTAGTAAATTGTGACAAAAACAAGACAGTTTACGCCAGATGTACGCCCACATGCCTATCATTCGCGACATTCTGTTTGGAGCTTCCAAACACGGAGCCAACCTGGCAACGCTTTGTACTAAACTGGATATCTCAACTGTCGATTTGAATGACTCTGACAAGAAACTCGATTTTGAAAAAGCGTATCAGGTGTGGGAGGAAGCGGTACAGGCTACCGGTGATACATTGTTAGGCCTTCATTTAGGGGAGTCAACAACGCCCGCGATTATGGGATTGATCGGCCACCTGATGCAAAGTAGCCCAAATTTGAAAGTTGCTTTCGAGCGATTATGTGAATATGGAAGACTGGCAACTGATATGTTTGCTTATTCGTGGGAAAAACAGGGTGAAAATGTTGTGCTGAAATTTCAACCCGCAGTAGTTTGGATGACTGTTTCAGAAGATTCTGCACGACAAGCTGTGGAGCAAGCGATGGCCGGAACACTTCATGTATTTGAATTACTAACGGGTCGAAAGATTTACCCGGTTCTGGTACAGTTCGAATTTTCAAAACCAAAAGATCAGCGCGAGTACGATCGGGTTTTTCAATCAACCATTCAGTTTGGAGCCGATTCAAATCAACTGGTAGTTCGTGGTGTTGATATGAACCAACCTGTAATTGGATATGATGTGTCCTTGTTCTCGTTATTTGATGAGCTGATACAAGAACGTGTGAATGCGCTGATGGATAAGAAAAACTTTAGTGGTGTTGTTACTAATCTTTTGCTCACTGAGTTTAAAGTTCAGATTCCATCGGTGGAAATAATTGCCTCGCGCCTCAACATGACACCTCGTACCTTTCAACGAAAGTTGTTAGAGGAAGGAACAACATATAGAAAACTATCCGGTGCGGTGCGAAAGGAATTGGCACTTCAATTGATTAAAAAATCAAAACATAAAAAGGAAGAGATTGCGCAGATGTTGGGCTACTCGGATGCAAGTTCTTTTCGAAGAGCTTTTAAACAATGGACGGATAGTATTCCTTCAGACTATTAAATGACCTAGCTAATCACACCCGAACCAATCAGTTCTTCATGCTCATACCAGGCTGCAAACTGGCCGGGCGTTACTCCGCGCTGGGGTCGATCGAAAATGATATATAGTCCATCTTCTTTTTTGTGAAGCACACAATTCTCCAAAGGCTGTCGATAGCGAATGCGCGCCTGTATCGTTTTTGATTCGCCTACTTTTAATTTTAAATCCTCGCGAATCCAATGTTCATCAGCAACAGGAATAAATAATCCTTTGCGGTATAACCCCGGATGATCATCCCCACTTCCGGTATAGATCACATTCAGATCGGTATCCGTACCAATTACAAAAAGTGGTTTTTCATAGCCACCAATATTAAGTCCTCTCCGCTGGCCAATGGTATAATAATGTGCACCATTGTGTTCACCTACCACTTCACCTAATTGAGGGTTAAGGGAATAGGGTTTTGTTACAGCAACCAGGTCTTCTGCATCAAATCCATTTATAAAGGCAGTAGAATCAAAAGGGACTTCAATCACTTTTCCTTTTTTAGGCTCAAGACGTTGCTGAAGAAATTCTGGCAAATGAACTTTGCCAACAAAGCACAACCCTTGCGAGTCTTTCTTTTCTGCCGTAGCAAGCCCGGCTTCTTTTGCAATGGCTCGCACTTCAGGTTTTAGTAGTTCACCAATGGGAAATAATGCCTTTGCTAATTGCTTCTGCGTAAGTTGACACAGAAAATAACTTTGATCTTTGTTGGGATCTTTTCCGGCAAGCAATTGATAAATTGTTTTACCATCTTTTTTAAGTTCACCTTTTCGGCAATAGTGACCAGTTGCAACGTAATCGGCACCGAGTTTTGTTGCTGCTTCTAAGAAAACATCAAACTTAATTTCACGATTGCAAAGTACATCTGGGTTGGGAGTTCGCCCGGCTTGATATTCGGCAAACATGTAATCAACAATGCGGGTTTTATATTCTTTACTAAGATCAATGGTTTGAAACGGAATACCCAGGTGCTGCGCTACAATCATAGCATCGTTGCTGTCATCCAACCAGGGACATTCGTTGCTGATGGTTACGGTGTCGTCATGCCAGTTTTTCATAAACATACCAATCACTTCGTACCCTTGCTCTTTCAGCAACCAGGCCGTTACACTGGAGTCTACTCCACCCGATAAACCAACAACAACGCGTTTTTTCATCAGTCTTTTAACGCTAAATCTTCATTTAAAAGTTCCTGCCTTCACTTCGTTTCGGCCAGACAGGCATTCACAATCTGGTTGAACCGATCTTTAAACTGATCGTAATAAATGCCTGTGCCGGGGCCTGTAAAACCTGTATGAATATGTTTAACGTTTCCATCCTTACCAATAAAAATGGTGGTGGGAAATGATAACACATGATTTAAGGCCGGCAAGGTTTCTGCAGCCTTCTCTTTATCGTTCACTCCGGCAATTACAAAATCATAATTCACATTTAGTTTCTTCTTCATGATGGCTACGCGATTGCTTGCGTAAGCAAAATCGGGTTTGCGTTCGTAAGCAAGTCCTAAAATTTCAACCCCGCGATCTTTGTTGGCATCATACCAGGGTGCCAGAAATTTTGTTTCGTCCATGCAGTTAGGGCACCACGTTCCAAAAATCTGAAGGATTACCACTTTATTTTTGAATCGCTCATCGTTCAGACTTACATTTTTTCCGGTAAGGTCAGGAAAACTGAAGTCAAGGGTTTTATATCCTTCTTTTAAATACGTTAATGATTCTGCATCGGGCATCACTGCATGTTCATTGCGAACTCCTTTCCAATCTTCCAATGATTTTTTTCCGGAATAGAAATTACCTTTAATCGAATCTCCTTCAAAGTGTGCGGTAAAAACAAAGGAGTGATTGCCATCAAATGTGCTTAGCAGTAATTCGTTACCTACTACATTACCTTGCAGATAGCGATAGTCACCGGTTGGAGTAAGAAATGTTCCTTCCACAGAGTTTCCGGTTTGTTTAATTATACCCACCGAAGGATATGGTTTGCCTATTGTATTAAAGGTAAGCTGATAGGTTCCTGAAAAATCTACGGCTGCGGTTTCTTCTGATTTTACAAACCGATAGGTATCACCATAGGTAGCAACAAATGGAAGAGTGGCTGTTAAATCATAATTCTTTACAAAGCTACCCACGAGTTTATCGCCCTCAATTTTAGCGCGTATTTCCGAATCGAAAATATGCATCACAATTCTTACGGAGTCACCGGTTAGAAACATTTCATCCAGCGAAATTTTTTCACCCGCATTCACAACTGAGGCTGTATAGGAATCTCCGGTTTTTTGAATTTCTAATCTAAAGGGAAGCTGATGACCTTGCATTTCAACAACGCCACGCCACACTCCGGTTTTTAGTTCGGTGGGTTTTGGTGAACAAGTAATCAAAATGCTGGCAAGCGCTAAAAATGTAAAAATTCTCATAGTTTTAAGTTGTGAAAGCACAACACAAAAATGCGATAAATGATTCTAAATTAGGCGCCCCAATGTGTGTTATTTAAGTGTAGTAAGACCAGTCATATAAATTAACTTCACAGCAATCGATTACATGTTCCAAAATCTTAAAGTCCTTGAGTTAGCATCGGTGTTGGCAGGCCCAAGTGTGGGGCAGTTTTTTGCCGAATTAGGAGCCGAAGTGATCAAGATTGAAAATCTAAATTCGGGTGGCGATGTTACCCGAAGTTGGAGGGGAAGCAAGGAACAAACGGATGATCGCTCCGCCTACTTTTGTTCTGTTAACTGGGGCAAGAAATCTTTAGCGCTTGACCTAACTTCAATAGAAGGAAAATCAATCGTACAAAAAATCGCAGGCAAGAGCGATCTCATTATAGCCAGCTATAAACCCGGTGATGCCGAAAAATTGGGAGTTTCTTACGATCAACTAAGAACCACGAACGAAAAATTAATCTATGGACAAATCACAGGCTATGGATCCGATACCGATCGGGTGGGGTATGATGCCGTAATTCAAGCGGAGAGTGGGTTTATGGATTTGAATGGAGAAGCCACTGGCAATCCCACTAAAATGCCCGTTGCGTTAATCGATGTGTTGGCGGGTCATCAATTAAAAGAAGGCTTGTTACTCGCGTTGCTAAAAAAAGAAAGAACAGGTGCAGGAAGTTTTGTAGAAGTATCCTTGTTGCAATCGGCTATTGCTTCGCTCACCAATCAAGCAACTAATTGGTTGGTAGGTCATCAACTTCCATCGCGACAAGGTTCAGCACATCCAAACATTGCACCGTATGGAGAATCATTTTTAACTAACGATGGTAAGCGAATTCTGTTAGCGATTGGAAATGATCGACAGTTTGTAAACTTAATTAAGTTGCTTCCCGAACTTGATTGGGTGGATGTTCAGAAAAATTTTGCGACCAATCACAAACGAGTTGAAAATCGTAATCAACTCAATGCGATCTTATCAAAAGCAATTGGGCAAATGAATTCTGAAATCTTATTAACTCAAATCCATCAGCAAAAAATTCCAGCAGGTATTATTCAAAATGTAAAAGAAGTGTTTGAATTGAAAGCTGCAAATGAACTACTGATAAAAGCGGATTCCCTTACTGGGGTTCGCAACTATGTAGCAAAAGATTCAGGTTCGTTTTCGAATACAACCTTACTTCCTCCGCCTCATTTTGGTGAACACACGCAGGAAGTGTTGGATCAATTATCTTAGATTAAATAATTCCCAACACACTCAACAAAACAAGAACAATAATTACCGGACACACAAACCGGATTAAGTAAATCCAGATTTGGAACGGAGGAATTCCAACTATTTTACCCGTCATAAATCCTGGAGTGCCTATTTCAATCTCCTCTGTAAGTTTACTTATTTTCATAAACCATCCTGTGTACAGGCAAGTGGCCAGCACTACAATAAGCATAAAGAGCGTTCCAAATAAAAAGTCCATAATATCCATAAATCCTTTTTTATCAGTTCCTAAAAAATTCATTTCTAAATTGGAGAACAAGGCGAGCCCACCATTCGAAAGAGCAGAGGGAATACCAAATAAGAATGCCACACCTGCCACTAACCAGGCAGATTTTTTCCGCGACCATTTTTTTGTATCCATGAAGAAGGCTGTTGGTGCTTCCAACATTGAAATAGTGGATGTAATAGCCGCAAGAAAGAGTAGCAGAAAAAACAACGCGCCTGCAATATTTCCAAAAGGCATTTCCTGAAAAATATTTGCCAGTACACTGAATACAAGTGTTGGTCCTTCTGATGGTGACATATTAAAAGCAAACACAGCAGGAAAAACCATGAGCCCGGCCAACAATGCTACCGAAGTATCCATAGCGGCAACCCACAAACTAGAGGTTACAATATTTTGAGATTTTGGTAAGTACGATCCATAGGTAATCATCATGCCCCAGCCAACACCAAGTGAAAAGAACGCTTGGGTCAAAGCCTTTAAGATTACCTGACCGTTTATTTTTGAGAAATCCGGAATTAAATAATAGACAATACCCTTGCTCGCACCTGGCAATGTTACGCTTCTGAAAATCACCAGAATCAGAAGTACAAATAGCATTGGCATCATTATTTTAGTTGCCTTTTCAATTCCGCCTGCTACTCCGCCCAATACAATCAACGTAGTAATTAACATGACAAAACCACCCAGTGGAATGGCGTAAGAAGGAGTAGCAATAAACTCTGTGAAGGAAAGCTTTATGGATAAGAGGGAAGTGAAGATATAGCCGACCGTCCAACCCGCTATAATGCTGTAATAACTCAATACCACAAATGTTACCAGTAATGGTAAGACACCAGTAAGCAATACCCAAAATTTGTTTGCACCTAAAACAGTAAATGCTCCAACTGGATTTTTTCCGGTGAGTCTTCCCAAAGCGATTTCATTAATGAGCATGGGTGCCCCAACTAGTACCACGCAAAAAATATAGACGATAACAAAAGCTGCCCCTCCATTTTCACCGGTGAGGTACGGAAATCTCCACACGTTGCCTAAGCCAACAGCAGACCCTGCAGCCGCCATAATAAAACCAAACTTTGAACCAAACTGTGCTCTCGAAGTTGCCATAACTCGTGTATTAGGGAACGAAGATTGGTTAAAATAATCGCCTTGTTATGCAACAGTCGTTTATTTTTTTTGGCAGGTTCGATGAAAAAATTGTACAAAAAGAAAACGATAAACCACAGGCAAGGAATTATTACCTCAACTGGAAAAGCTGTGCGTATTCATCACGTTAGCTCGTATTTTAGAAATTATAAAAATCCCATGAAAATCAATCCATATGAATAAAATTACAAAACCACTTTTAGTCCTGTTACTTTTCGCAAGTGTAGCCCATGCGCAATTTGGGCCACCCCCGCAAGCCCCTAAAGACGCCATTGTAGATGCCATTATTAAAGAGGCCACTGAAAATTCTCAACTTGAAAAACTAGGGCATGAGTTGATGGATGGCATTGGGCCGCGGTTGGTAGGCACCCCTAAAATGCAGGAAGCAAATGATTGGGCTGTTAAAAAATATACAGACTGGGGCATACCTGCCCGCAACGAAAAGTGGGGCGAGTGGCGCGGCTGGGAGCGAGGCATTACGCATATCGACATGGTAGCACCCTGGACCAAATCGTTGGCTGGCACTCAGTTGGCATGGAGCCCAAGCACAAAAGGTAAAACCGTAACAGGCGATGTGGTAATCATTCCTGATTTAGCCGATTCAGTTGCATTTAAAAACTGGTTGCCAAGTGTAAAAGGAAAGTTTGTTATGATATCCATGAACCAACCCACCGGACGCAACGATGACAACTGGGATAAGTTTGGTAAGAAAGAATCGATTGAAAAGATGAAGAAAGACCGAACTGCGTTAACTGATGCCTGGACCGAACGTATTAAAAAAACAGGGAAGACTAATACAACGTTGCCTGTTGCCCTGGAAGAAGCCGGAGCGGCTGGAATTGTAATGAGCTATTGGTCGCGGTGGTCAGGTGCCAATAAAATTTTTAGCGCCCGCACGAAGAAGATACCGACCATTGATTTGATGTTGGAAGATTATGGATTGTTATATCGCTTAACCGAATCCGGTAAAGCAACGAAGATCAGTGTGCGTGCCGATTCAAAAGAGAATGGAGTAGTGCCTACGTTTAATACAGTGGCTGAAATTAAAGGTGCTGAAAAACCAAATGAGTATGTGATGCTTTCGGCACACTTCGATTCGTGGGATGGCGGAACAGGCGCCACCGATAATGGAACGGGTACATTAGTAATGATGGAAGCCATGCGTATTCTTAAAAAAGTATATCCAAATCCTAAGCGCACCATCATGGTGGGGCATTGGGGTAGCGAGGAACAAGGCTTGAATGGATCACGTGCATTTGTAGAAGACCATCCTGAAATTGTGGCAAACCTCCAAGCCTTATTTAATCAGGATAACGGAACGGGTCGTGTTACTACGATCAGTGGTCAGGGCTACTTGCATGCATACGATTACATTACGCGTTGGCTTACTAAAGTGCCGCGCGAATACAAAGAAGGGTTAGAGACTAACTTCCCGGGTAGCCCGGGTGGTGGCGGCTCCGACTTTGCTTCGTTTGTAGCAGCCGGTGCACCTGGTTTTTCGTTGAGTTCGTTAAGTTGGGATTATGGTACGTTTACCTGGCACACCAACTTAGACACCTACGATAAGATTGTGTTTGATGATGTGCGCAACAACGCCATCCTTGCGGCTATCCTCGTGTATCAGGCTTGCGAAGATCCGAACAAGACTTCGCGCGAAAAGAGTGTGTTGCCATTGAACCTGCGCACAGGCGAACCGGGCAAATGGCCTGAGCAACGCAAGGCCACACGAAAGGGTGGGTTGGATTAACTAATTTCTAAGTTTTATAAAATTGAAACGCCAGGCACTGTCTGGCGTTTTTTGTTGGATAAATAATTAGGGCAATTGTTTATATTCGGGTCTTGTGCGCGATTCCTATTAACTCAATCAGTGTCTAAGAACACATAACAATCTATGATATCAAAAGGGCTATTGACTTTTTTTTATTCATTGTGCAGTGCTATTCTAACTTTTTTAGTAATAGAGAAGGGTATCAAGTGGTATTTAAGAAGAAAATTAAAAGCAACCGAAGAATACCTCAGTGAAATTCCTGTTGTTGTGTTCATCAGTGGTTTCGTTGAAATACTCCTTTATACTGGTTCATTTCTGGTTGGTAAACCTGAATTTATTGTTCTTTGGACTGGCGTTAAAACAGCCTTAAGATGGGATCGAAAGAACAAAAAGGAAAAGAAGGCACAAATAATCTCACAACGTGGAACATATCACACCTTCCTATTAGGGACAGGTTTAAATATCATATTTGCATACATATCTGCATGTTTGATTCAGGGAGAACTCATTCTTTGGTTGAAATAAAAAGGATATAAGTGAATTCATTACGATTCCCCGCTTCGGACTCCGCGATTAGTTGTTCTAAACAATCCTAATCCATAAATTTAGCAAGCTGCGAAGACTCTACTTAAAATAGGGTTTATCTTCGCTATTACGTTTTATCACTATGAGTTAAAGTTAAAAAGAGCAGTAATAAAAAATATTCCTTTCCCAGCGGAGTCTCGCTTCGGACTCCGCGATTAGTTTGTTCTAAACAATTCTAACCTATAAATTTAGCAAGCCGCGAAGACTCCGCTTAGAATAGGGAAGCGAACATCCCCAAACGAAGACTCGCTGTGGACGAAGACTTTGAATAAAGAAAAGCAATGACAGATTTCTTGAAACATGTAATGCAACAATTTGAATTACCGCTGAGAAATCCGGTGCTGATATTTTCATTGATTCTTTTTATCATTCTGTTAGCTCCCATTCTGCTAAGAAGATTAAAGATTCCAGGAATCATTGGACTAATTATAGCGGGTGTGGTTATAGGTCCGCATGGATTTAACATCCTGGAGAAAAATTCTGCTGTTGATCTCTTTTCAACTATCGGTCTTCTTTACATCATGTTCATTGCTGGATTGGATCTTGATATGAACGAGTTTAAATCCAACAGAAACAAAAGTCTTCTATTTGGGCTTTTTACTTTCATTTTCCCAATAGCAATAGGATTTCCAGTGTGCTATTACTTGCTCAGATATGACTTCAATGCAAGTTTTTTAACGGCCAGTATGTTTGCAACACACACCCTCGTTGCTTATCCGCTTGTTAGTAAATTAGGAGTTTCAAAAAATCAAGCCGTGGCTATCACCGTGGGCGGCACTATTTTAACCGATACAGCCGTGCTGATTATACTGGCTATCATTATCGGAAACAACCAGGGTAATTTGAATCAGGAATTTTGGATACGATTGAGTATTTCATTAGCAATTTTCTCAGCCATAATGTTTTTTATAATTCCAAGAATTGCCAAATGGTTTTTCCGCAAACTGGAAAGTGAAAAACACTCTCACTATATTTTCGTTCTATCAATGGTATTTTTGGCTGCATTTTTAGCTGAAGTAGCAGGCGTTGAGCCAATCATTGGAGCGTTCGTTGCAGGCTTAACCTTAAATAAACTCATTCCACATTCTTCTGCACTGATGAACAGAATTGAGTTCATTGGCAATTCTTTATTCATTCCATTTTTTCTTATAAGCGTAGGCATGTTGGTTGATGCAAGCGTAATCTTAAGTGGTTCTTCTGCAATTATCGTTGCGGGAACACTTTCAGTTGTGGCGCTGTTTGGAAAATGGTTTGCCGCCTGGATTACACAACTTATTTTCAACTATTCAAAAGCACAACGGCAACTTATTTTTGGTCTTAGCAGCTCGCACGCGGCTGCAACATTGGCTGTAATTTTAGTTGGCTACAAAGCCGAAATTCTGGATGAGAATATTCTGAACGGCACTATTATATTAATTCTAATTACCTGTATAGTTGCTTCATTTGCCACAGAAAGAGCCGCAAAAAAGATTGTCATCGAATCCGAAGATCCAGACAGTCTTAATGCACAGGGAATTCGAAGTGAACACATCCTTTTACCCATTGCAAATGTTGCAAACATTGAGAAACTTTTAGAATTAGCTATTTTCATTAGGAACAAAAAATCGGCAAATCCTATCTCAATCCTTTCCGTGGTTTCCAACAACAACGAAGCTGAAATTAATATTCTGAAATCAAGAAAAAAGCTAGATGAATTTGTAAAACAAGGTTCAGCTTCAGAAACAAAAGTAAACATTATAACAACCATTGACCATCATGCAGCAAGCGGAATAGCTCGCATTTCGAAGGAAATTTCGGCTGATATTATAATCTTAGGATGGCCTCAACGTACTGGTTTCATTGATAAATTAATTGGCGAGAAAATGGACAGTATCTTAAGTAACACGAATAAGACCATTTTCATTTGCCATTTGGAAAAACCATTGTCTCAACTTAAAGGAATTGTTATTGCCACACCACCGTTGACAGAACGCGAGAACGGCTTTGGGTTATGGCTCACCAAAATGGCAAAACTGGCTCAGGAGCTAAGTATTCCAATACTACTATATTGTAATGAAGCCACCCACAGGGCAGTTGAAAGAAATTTTAGTAAAGAGAAATTAACTGTTTCAATTACAATAAGTGCATTCACGGATTGGGAAGATTTTCTTGTGATTTCAAAAGATGTTCATGAAGAAGATTTGTTTGTATTGGTTTCAGCCCGGAAAGGAGCTACATCCTATTTAGGAGTTATGGAAAACCTTCCATCGAAGCTTGAAAAACACTTTACTGCTAACAACAGATTCGTAATCTATCCTCAACAATACTGATAATAAGTAACGAGCGATGTGATGATTTATAAACTATCAAGTGAAATTAAAAATGAAGAAGTCAACTTATATTTTATTAGCTGTATTTCTTTTTTCTCCGCAGAGTCTTGCTGTAGTCTAAGGATGCGGCTTCGTAATAAAATTTACTCAGGCTTGTAATGGATTAATCTACACGATGAAACAAAAAATCAACGTCTACAAATTTAGGCCAGGACTAAAACTGGAATTTGAGATTGTTTCCATTAAATCCCTATACAAAAAACATAAACAGTTGATGACTGTCCCGCACCGGGCCGACTTCTACCACATTCTGATTGTTCGCGAAGGCAAAGGAATTCATTTGGTTGATTTCAAACCTGTCAAGTTAAGTTCTAATTCTGTGCTGTTCATTAAGAAAGGGAAGGTTCATTTTTTTGACGAGACTGAAGATATGCAAGGAGAGTTGATTCTGTTTACGGAAAACTTTTTTTGCCGAAACCACGATGATTTGAAATTTATCCAGAGCACAATTTTATTCAATGATCTGCTGGAAACCACGCCCCTGAAATTTAAAGACAAAAAAGGATTGATGGTGGTATTGGATACAATGAAGAGTGAACTGGCAAATCAGCCGAAAGAGTTCCATCATGAAATTCTTCAAAACCTTTTGCACAACTTTATGATTGAGGCCCATCGCGAAAAGCGAAGTCAGGGATTTAAAGAACTTCCAAAGGGCGCAAACCTCGATTACACGTTGCTCTTTAACCAACTGCTCGAGACTCATTTTCTAAAAGTAAAATCCGTAAAAGAATATGCTACGCTGATTCATGTATCAGAAAAAAGATTGAGTCAGGCTACTACCGACATTGTTGGAAAATCACCCAAAGAAATTATTAATGAGCGGGTAATTCTGGAGGCCAAGCGTCTACTGGTTTACACGAATCAAGCCATTAAAGAAATAGCCTTTCATTTGGGCTTTGGCGAAACCACCAACTTTATAAAATACTTCAAGCTACAGACTCAGGAAACACCAATGGAGTTTCGCGAATCCCATCTATAAAGTCCTGCTCGCAAAAAGTATCATGAAAAGGCGCTTTTTAACCTTTCCCCGGCCGGTCTATTCCCGCTCCTTTGCATCGTAAATAAATAACAATGAAAGACACAACGAGAGCAATCCTAACCGCTGCGGTTGTTGCCTGTTTCGCGTGTTCACCCGGAACAACAACCGACAAGCAACCAGAAAATGATTCAACAACCATCAAACTAACTGCTATGACGACAAACAAAGAAAAAGTAATGGCTTTATTGAAAGCTATTGAAACGGGAGCCAGCGAACCCGTTGGGTACATTAACCCGAACAATTACATTCAGCACAATCTGGCCGTGGCGGATGGCCTAGCTGGATTTGGTGCTGTGCTCCAAGCATTGCCAAAGGGTTCAGCCAAAGTAAACACGGTCCGCGCCTTTGAGGATGGTGATTTTGTTTTCACGCATTCAGACTACAACTTCTTCGGCCCGAAAATCGGATTCGATATTTTTCGGTTCGAAGACGGACAAATTGTAGAGCACTGGGATAATTTGCAGGAAACTCCAGCTACCCCAAGCCCGAGTGGGCACACCATGATAGATGGAGCAACGGAGCTAAAAGATCTTGACAAGACCGCAGCGAACAAAGCGTTGGTAAAAAACTTTATTGATGATGTTTTAGTGAACGGTAAGATGGAAAAGCTGGTTGGCTACTTTGATGGCGACAATTACATTCAGCACAATCCAAAAATTTCGGATCAACTTTCTGGACTTGGTGCCGCGCTGGAAACGCTGGGTAAGCAAGGTATTTTCTTAAAGTACAGCACCGTGCATAAAGTACTTGGCGAAGGTAATTTTGTGCTGGTGGTAAGCGAGGGGCATTTTGGGAAAGACCACAACGCGTTTTATGATTTGTTCCGGGTGGAGAACGGAAAAATTGCTGAGCACTGGGATGTAATTGAACCCATTCCTACAAAAGAGACCTGGAAAAACAACAACGGAAAGTTTTGATGAGTTGCAAACAACCTATAAAGTCGCCTTAAACCCAAGGCGACTTTTTTGCTTATCAAACGCGCTATTATTGAACAGACTCCACCGACTCATCACAAGTTCGCACCAAACAATTACAGGTCTGCATCGGATGATGGCAGATTCGCACTTTACCCATTACAAGTCTGATAATCGCAAGTTCACATCGGACTATCACAAAATACACCGTACCCATCACAAGTCCGCACCAAACAACCAATTTGGAGAGCTTTGCCTTTCCCAGCGGAGTCTCGCTTCGGACTCCGCGATTGATTTGTTCTAAGTAATCCTGGCTCTAAATTTAAGGCGAGCGCCAAGACTTCACTGAAATAAGATGTGAACCCTCAACAAAAAACGCAACCGAAAAATTAAATGCAGAACAAAGAAAACTCAAAAAAAAATGAAGCGAATGCAAAAGAGAATCTTGCAAACCTTAATCTAAAACTACCTGAAGTTTCTACGCCAGGTGGAAGTTATGTTTCTGTAAACGTTCGAAGTAATATTGCGTACATAGCAATTCAATTTCCAATCTTAAACGGAGAATATCTTTACCAAGGGCGCCTATACTTTTAGACGAACTTACACCCAATGACATTGGATATGTAAGGGTTCCTTTTTGTATAGGAACAGACGATGAAATGAATGTCTATGTGTCACTAATTCAGACCAAAATAATTCAGCAAATAGATACAAATTTAAAGGGATGGATAATCGATTTGCGAGGAAACTTTGGTGGAAACATGTGGCCCATGCTTGTATCAATTGAGCCTTTGATAGGGAATGGAATTCTTGGATATTTTGTTGATGCAGATAATAACTATGAAACCTGGAAACTCACAAGCGGAAAGGCTTTTATAGACGATGCGCTTGTATATGAAAATTTGGAGTTTAAAGAATTAAACTTAAGCAAGAGTTACGTAGCTGTGTTGACAAATAATGAAACAGCTAGTTCAGGAGAAGCAATTGCGGTTGCTTTTAAAAAAAGGATGAATACAAAATCTTTTGGTGGAAGTACTTTTGGGGTGTCAACGGGATGTGTGTCTCATCAATTATCAGACGGTTCCATTATAAATTTAGCTGAGTCAGTTTTTGCTGATGGAAGTATGAAAAAATATGGATACAGGATAGCTCCAGATATAGAGACTGATGAAAAGGATGCGTTGAAAAGGGGAATTGAGTGGATCTACGAAATGAATAAAAACAAACACTCTCGTTAAAATAAAATGTTGAATTAATAGCCAAACCAGAAAGCATTCTTCCTTGAAGAGTCCCGCTCCGGCTCCGTAGTTTAGATTTATCAAAATAGCCTCAACTTGGATATAGTTGAATATTGATAATTTCAATTTAAAAAGTAACTGGAAGTTCTTTATTCAACAAGAGGATTTGGCGTGGGCTGATAATAGTAATTTGAAAAAAACAAAAAGTCGCCTGCCGGTATGTAAAGAATTTTCAGATTCGATCTCTTAAATCTCAACCGCCTTGCCATCTTCCCAAATCAATCCAAACTGTGGTCCGTATTTTTTCACCCAACTTTTGTCAGTGGCAAAATCAAATAATTCTATCATGCCTTTTGATTTGAGTTCCAGCAGTTGCTTATCACTGGCGCCTTTCATGCTAATGTAGCCGCCTTCGGCATAATTGAAACTCACTCCTTTATAATCACCCTGTTGCAACCACGTTTGCAGGCTTAGTATCCGCTCGCGTATAGATTCCGTTAACTTGATCGCTTCCACCAACGTGTTTTTAATATCTTCAATGTGGCCATCGTTGTTAAAGTCATCATTTCTAAGAAAGCGAATTGGGTTAATATGGATTTCGGCAGCGTAGCGATTTATCATGCTAGGTATGTTTGTTTGTAAAGATAGGGCGAGTTTATGAACATCTAACGAATCACGAACTCTTGTTTTCTTTTGAACGATTTTTTCACCCATCTTTGATTCAACAAAGCACTTATGAAAATTGCAATCTTTACACTGGGCACCCGGGGCGATGTTCAGCCGTATGCGGTGTTAGGTCGGGCATTAAAACTATGTGGGCACGAAGTTGTGTTATCAACCGCAAAGAATTTTGAAAGTCTGGTGAAATCGTACGGACTGGAATTTGTGCCTGTAGATGCCGACTTTCAGGCGCTGCTGGATTCGGAAGAAGGGAAGAAGATTCGTAAAAATCCTTTCCTGGCAAAGAAGCAACTGAACAAGTTTGTGTACCCGATGATGGCCGATGCGTTTGCTACTTTTTATGCATTGACTAAAACGAGCGATCGGGTTTTGTTTCATGTAAAAACAATGGCCGATAATTTTGCGGATCAATTTCCGGATAAGATGATTGAAGCGAATGTGATTCCGGCTATTCAACCCACAAAAGCTTTTGCCAATCCAGTATTTAGTTTTTTATCGCTGCCAACATTTATGAATAAATTCACTTACAAAATAACTGAGTGGGGGCTTAAAATGTGGACCAAGCCTGTGAATGATTTTCGCAGCAGTGTGGGGCTTCCTTTAAAGTTTGTAAAACCAGTTTTACCTTCCATCTACGGTGTGAGTGAATTCTTTTTACAAAAACCGGCTGATTACCCTGTCAATAGTTTCTTCACGGGTTTTTGGTCAGATGAATCAGGCGCTGAATTAACGAAAGGCGTAATTGATTTTATTAATCAGGGCGAACCGCCTTTGTTGATCACCTTCGGTAGCATGCCCTTTGACAGTACACTTGATTTAAAAGTGTTAATAAAATCTGTAAGCGAAAAGTGTAACACCCGAATCATCTTAATTAAAGGGTGGGGACTTACCGATGTGAGCGATTTGGAAAATTCGCCAAATATAAAAACTATTGATAGTGCACCGTATGATAAATTGATTCCATTGGTAAAGGCCGTGGTTCACCATGGGGGCATTGGCACCATGGCAGCATGCCTGAAAGCAGGAAAACCATTTTTAACGTGCCCAATTTTATATCCGTTGGGTGATCAGGTTTTTTGGGGAAAAATAGCGGTTGAAAAAGGAGTAGGGTTAAAGCCTTTGCCCTTAAAAAAGATGACTGCAGATTCTTTTATTTCCAGTATCCAAATTCTTTTGAGTGATAATCGCCTTTATGAACACGCGGAACAACTTTCAAAACACTTGATTAAGGAAGATGGTGTGGCGAAGGCTATTAAATTGATTGAGAGCAATTGCCAGTAAACAAAATCGCCACTCAAAGGAGTGGCGATTTCTTAAATATGAATGATTGGTTTTAAATAATCCCGATCGTACTTAGTAGCACCAACCCGATTACCAACGGGCAAACAAAGCGGATGAAGAAAATCCAAAATGCAGCCGGGGTAAGTTTTCCTATCAAGGGCTTATCAAAGCCGGGTGCACCGCTTGAAATTTCCTTTGCAAGTTTATTGATGTCCATAATCCAGCCGGTATAAACGCACGTCATTAAGGCAACAATAACAATAAACAATCCGCCAAAGAGCGCATCCATAATATCTAAGAATCCAGTCTTTACGGTTCCAAATAAATTAAGCGTCATGGTGGTGAACATTTCGTTAGCACCACCGGAAAGTGCCGAAGGAATCCCGACAAGGAATGCTAAGATACCTACCGTCCACGCTGATTTTTTACGGCTCCATTTTTTCTCATCAATTAAATAAGATGCTGGAACTTCAATCATAGAGATGGAAGAAGTAAGGGCAGCTACACATAATAGTAAGAAGAAAGAAGCACCTACAATGCGTCCTCCCGTTGGCATCGAATTGAAGATATCAGGCAGTACTTGAAATACTAATGCAGTTCCTTCCGCAGGATTTTTTCCAAAAGAAAATACAGCTGGGAAAATCATAAGGCCTGCCAGTAAGGCAACTGCAGTATCCATAAAACCAATCCACGCACCGCTGCTTACAATGTTTTGATCTTTGGGAAGATAAGAGCCATACGTGATAAGAATACCCCAACCCACCGAGAGCGAAAAGAATGCCTGCCCTAAAGCCGAAAGAATGACTCCTCCATTTATTTTAGTAAAGTCAGGTGTGAGGTAATACTTAACACCTTCCATCGCTCCATCAAGTGTAAGGCTTCGAAGCATTACTAAAAAGACCAGTACAAATAGCACGGGCATTAAAATCTTAGAGGCTTTTTCGATTCCACCCGCAACGCCCCCCAGCACAATGGCAATGGTGGCAATCATGAACACCGCGAAGAATGGGATTACATAGACCGGTGCACTTCTAAAGGTTTCGAAATCTTTAATGAAATCGGTGAACTCACTTACGATATATCCAATCGTCCAACCAGCGATTACACCATAATAACTAAGCACAAAGAAGCTTACGCAGAGAGCCAGCACGGCACCCATGAACACCCAAAACTTATTACCTCCCGTTCCTTTAAATGCACCAATGGTGTTTCGTCCGGTGATGCGGCCAAGGGCAACTTCATTGTAAATTAAAGGTAATCCAATAAGAATCACGCAAAGCACATATACAAACACGAATGCTCCGCCACCATTTTGACCAACTACATATGGAAACCGCCAAATGTTACCGAGCCCCACAGCCGAACCGGCCGCAGCCATTATAAAACCGAACTTTGAACCGAATTGACCCCGTGCAGACATAAAGATTAGGTTAGGTAATTGTTAAGTTTCAAGTTTAACAAAATATCCCGACTTACAAATACAAACCTATGGTAATGGCATAATTACCTGAGTGGCCAGTATGCCAAGCCCTTCGCGAAAACTGTGAGGTTGGTAGCCTAATTCCTTTTTTGCTTTCGCGATGATGAATCCGGTTTTAGGTGGGCGTGCAGCAGGTTGTTTAAACGTGCTGGAATCTGCGGCTTTGATTAACGATTTATCAAGTTTGAAAAAATCGGCAGTTTCCTGAGCGATGTCATAGGGGGTCATCATTTCTTCACCGGAGATATGATAAATACCTGTTGCTTTTTGAGAAGCTGCGAGATAACAACCCATGGCCAGATCTTCGGCTAAGGTAGGTGTGCGCCACTGATCGTTTACAACATTAATTGTTTTTCCATCCTCCAGACTTTTCTTAACCCACAACACAATGTTGCTTCTGCTTAAATCAGGTGTAACACCAAACACGAGCACCGTGCGAAGTATTGCCCAATTGAGTTTGCTTTTTTGAATGACTTGTTCACCGGCCAATTTGCTTTCGCCATAAAAGTTAACCGGTTTTGGTTTTGCAGTTTCATCCAAGGGTCCGTGCGAACCATCAAAAATGAAATCCGTGGAAACGTGAATCAGGTGAATGTTATTTTTTTCACACGCCTCAACCACGTTCTCGACACCAATTACATTAGCTGTCCAGCATTGCTCGCGCTCGGTTTCGCATTGATCCACCTGCGTCATGGCAGCGGTGTTAATTACAACATCCGGTTTCACGGAAGAAAGAACTTCCAATGTTTGATCGTGATTGGTAATATCCAATTCAAGAAATTGAACCCCAGGAGGAAGCTCTGTAATTTCTTTACGGGCTGTAGGAAAGGTTGTAATGCCTAACGTTTTACCTAGTTGCTGAATTAATTTGTAGCCAAGCAATCCGTTGGCGCCTGTTACCAGAATTTTCATTATTGGGAAGGGAATTTATACCCATATTTTTCAGTAATCTTTTTGCGGGGCATTTCTTCAACAGTAACCGTCATGCGTACATCTTCTACCGGGCGATTTCTGCCATCTACTTGCACGCTTGCAATTTTATCAATTACATCCAGGCCACTGATTACTTTTCCAAACACGGTGTATTCACCATCCAAATGAGGAGCACCACCTACTGTTGTGTAAGCTTTTAACTTTTCTTCTGAAATTTCCTTGTAAATTTTTATTCCGGTTTGTTTTTCTAACCGTGGAACCAAACTGTAAATTTTATTCTGATAGCCTTGCATATCGCCCGACATATAGATTTGATTGAGCGAATCAATCAAAGGTTGACTGGCGGGGTTTTGCATCATTTGTTGAAAGGCAGTATTCAATTTTGTCTGGTCAATTTTAAGTACTTCTGATTCTGAAGGTGACGTAACACGACCCTGCACAATATAAAACTGACTTCCGCTCGAAGCTTTCGCTGGATTAACTTCATCGGGCTGACGTGCTGCAGAGAAAGCTCCCTTTTCATGAAAGAATTTTGGACTAAACTCCGCATCAATTGTAAAACCAGGACCACCGGTACCTAAGGGCTGACCTGATAAAGCATGTTTGGAATCTGGGTCACCGCCTTGAATCATAAAACCCTGCATCACCCGATGAAAAAGTAAGCTATCAAAGTAATGTTCTTTTGCCAGCTTAATAAAGTTTTTCTTGTGTTCGGGCGTTTCATCATATAAAATGGCAACCATGTCACCCTGTTTGGTTTTGATGGTTACTAAATAATCAGATTTGGATGAGCATTGAGTTAGAAAGGCAAACGCTGAAAGCAAGAGAACATAGAGAATTCGTTTCATACTAAGTTGTTGAATTTTAAGGGTTAATCGTTTTGGCTACTTGGAGTGACAAATCTAAAAAAATCATTTTTGCGCTGCCATTACGCTCCAGGTGATAATGCGCAGCGGTGAATAGCGTGTTTATTTTTTCAACCTTTTCGGTATTCATAATCTTACTAAAGTCTTTTACAAATTTAGCTTCGCCACTTTTTATCCGACTAATCGCATCCGCCCCGGCATAATGAAGTAATGTTTCGCGCATCATACTCAATCCATATTGAAATAAATTGCGCTGGCTCAGTTTGTCCAATTGATGAAAGTCTTCTGAGAAGGTTACTAAACTTCCGTAGTTTCTTTTATAACACAAACGCATCCACTCAGCAAACCGATCTTGAAAATGATCTTCTTCTTTATCCACTAACTTAATAGCCATATTCAGATTGCCTTCTGCTAGCTGAATAATTTCTTGAAGACGTGTTTCTTCAATAGAATGATTTTTCATTAAATAGTCCTTCAAATCCTCATCTGATAGTTGAGGAACTTGTACCATTTGCGTGCGCGAAAGAATAGTGGGAAGTAATCGTTCCGCAGCATTGCTTACTAAAAGAAAGAATGTGTTTGGTGGTGGCTCCTCCAATATTTTCAAGATTCCATTGGCAGCAGTAGAGTGCATGAGCTCCGGTTGCCAGATGATCATAACTTTATATGGACTTTCAAACGGCTTCAGCGAAAGTGTTTTAATAATCTCACGACTTTCTTCTTTCGAGATTATTGGTTGCTTGTCTTCGCCCCCATAATAATTAGTCCAGTCATTCAAATCACCAAAAGGTTGTTCTGTTAAAAACGCTCGCCAACTTTTAAGAATTTCGGCTTTAAAACGATCTTCATCTTTCGAGCCTTTGATGTTACTTAGTGGAAATACAAAAGTGGTATCCGGATGAATGTATTTTAAACTTTTACTGCATGCGCGGCATGTGCCACAGGCATCACCTTCGCCTTTGTTTTCGCAATGCAAATAATTCGCAAACGTTAATGCAAGAGGTAAGTTCAGTGCTCCGGGCAATCCTAAGAAAAGTTGAGCATGCGCAATGTGATTCTGATTGACAGCATCAATCAGTTTTAATTTGGTTTCGGCAAGTCCGGGGATATCTGAAAATCGCACCCTGCTAGTTTTTAGTTTTTGAAATTTTTGTTTGAAGCAGTATCACCATCACCAGAAAACCGATGAAGCCAACAGCAGAAGATACCAATGCCCATCCTCCTTTTTCGATACTGCTAAGGAAAATGATGAAGGAGAAAAGCAACATCAATTTTGGACCAATCAGTTTTTTCTTCATAACACTTTATTTCTTTTCCCACACGCGATAGGAGGCGGATTCATTAAAAATGGTTTTTAATATTTCCTCATCAGCGGCACTTAATTCTATTTTTCTACGTGCCATTGCTTTGGATGCTGTGTCCAATGCTTTGTTAAGTTGATAAGTGGTAAAACCTGCGGCACCACCCCACGCGAAAGAAGGAATGAAATTGCGGGGATAGCCATCGCCAAAAATACTGGCGCTCACACCCACAACAGTGCCCGAATTAAACATCGTGTTAATACCGCATTTACTATGATCGCCAAACATCAATCCGCAAAACATAAGGCCCGTATCTTTAAAGCCACCTTTGCCATAGTTCCAGAGCTTAATGTTTTCGTAATTGTTCTTCAGGTTCGAGGTATTGGTATCGGCACCGATGTTACACCACTCGCCAATGACAGAGTTGCCCAAAAAACCATCGTGCGATTTATTACTGTAGCCAAAAATAACTGAGTTACTTACTTCGCCACCTATTTTAGAGTGTGGCCCTACCGTTGTATCGCCTCGTACTTTGGCGCCCATGTTTACATGTGAGTCTTCACACAAAGCAAAGGGTCCACGAATAATGGCACCCTCCTGCACGAATGAATTTTTTCCTAAGTATATAGGACCATTTTCTGCATTGAGTATAGCAGCCCGTACTTGAGCGCCTTCTTCTACAAATATTTGATCAGGATTGTAAGCTTTTGTAAAAGCATCCTGAATCCCAATAGACTTTCGTCCTTTTGTAATCAAGGTAAAGTCTTCCCGAATCTGAGCTCCATTATGTTGATATATCTTCCAAACCTGATCAATTATAGTAATAGGTTTAGTGAACTCTTTGATGACGCCTGTAATTACTTCAGGCACTTCATCATCAGGTGTGCGCACAGCAACAATCATTGAGTTGTGTGAAATTGCATCACCAACATTAAGTTGTTTGATGGCAGTTACCAGATCAGCATTGGGGCATACCGCTCCATTAATCCAAAGATTGTCGACTTGATGAGTAAGCGGAAATTTTTTGCTTAGGTATGATTCAGTTGCGAAAGATGGTTTTATGCCCAGGTATTTTTCCCACTTTTCTGCTATGGTTAAAATACCAACCCGAATGCTTGCCACAGGGCGGGTAAAGGTAAAGGGTAACAGATTTTGACGGATGGTAGGATTATCGAACAGAATCAAATTCATGCTGCTAAAATAGGTTGATCGCTTACTATAGCCAAATACATTCTCAGGTAGGTTAATAGAAACGAAGAGGGTGTGCTCAAGTAATAAGGAGAGGCAAATAAAAAAGGTCTCGTTTGGAGACCTTTTTGCGTAAAACGCGCTAAGAATAATTTCTTTATTACTTGCTGTATTTCTTCTTGAATTTTTCCACACGACCAGCGGTATCCAAAAACATTTTTTTACCTGTATAGAATGGGTGCGAAGCTGAGCTCACTTCCACTTTAATTACCGGATATTCCTTACCGTCTGTCCAGGTGGTAGTTTCCTTTGGAACTGACGTTGAGCGGCTCAAAAACTTGAAATCGCTCGAAGTATCCCAAAAAACCACATCTTTATACTCTGGGTGAATGCCTTTTTTCATATTTTCTTTCTTAAGGACTGCAAAAGTAGGAAAATGTGCCCAATCTGCAAGACTCAAATGCCGAATTTGTTAAGAATTTGGTGGGGTTGTATTTTGCAACCAAAATGGAACCATATGGCTAATATTACCATTAAAAACATCCCTGAAAAGACCTATCAGCTATTAAAAGAGCGCGCAAAGAGAAATAATCGCAGTCTTAATAGTGAGATCATTTTAAGTCTTCAATTGCATGCGCATCGATCTGACGAAAACTCTAATCGGATTTTAGAATTGGCAAGAAAGTCTCAGGCATTAGGTAAAGGTTCCCTTACCGATGCCGAAATAAAGGCAGCTAAAAATTCCGACCGGGAATGATTGTAGTTGATGCTAACATACTTGCTTATTTTTGGCTGAAATCTCCCTATTTCGAAAAGGTGACTGAATTGTATAACAGAGATTCAGACTGGACTTCACCAGAATTATGTAAAAGTGAGTTTCGAAATATTCTCGCTGCGTATTTGAGAAAGGGTTACTATACATCGGAAGAAGCGAAATGGTTAATTGCTCAAAAAGAAAATAAGATGATGGGATCGTATTTAGAGGTAGATTCAATTGAAATTCTAAATCTTGTTAGTCAATCAACCTGTTCATCGTACGATTGCGAGTATGTGGCGCTTGCAAAAAAGACAATGCGACCTTTAATAACATTTGATAAAAAAATTCTTCAACAGTTTCCGGATGTTGCGTTTACAGTTGATCAATATTTAAGTTCATTGGGCAAATGAGATATTCTTTTTTCTTTATTTTATTTTTTTGTCAGGTTGCTGTCTTTGCTCAAAGCACTAATGCCACCCTCAACGAAGATTATTATCATTGGATCGATCGCTATGAAATAAAGTCGGGTAAAATTGTACCCGGATTTTTCACTTCTGTGAAACCCTACAAGCGCGATGTGATCATAAAATACCTCGACACACTGGCCACGGACGCTTCCATCTTTTCATCTAAGAGCGATCAATTTAACCTGGCTTATTTGCGCAACGATAGTTGGGAATGGAGCCAGGCCGAGACAAATACAAGCAAAAAGCCAATCTTAAAAAGTCTCTATAAAAAGAAATCGGATTTTTTATTTGTTGATAGTCCAGAATTGGATTTGCACGTTAGTCCCGTTCTTTATTTAAGTGCAGGATCTGATAGTCGATTGGATAATGCTGTAACTACCAATACCCGGGGTATTGAAATCAGGGGTATGGTTGATCGCAAAGTTGGCTTCTATACTTTTTTAGGGGAGAACCAATCAGTACTTCCACTGTACGTGCAAGAAGAAGTAAGCAGAACGCGTGCAGTGCCTCACGAAGGTTTTTGGAAAGCGTTTAAAGACAATGGTGTAGACTTCTTTCAAGCGCGCGCTTATATCGATTTCAATGTTACCAAACATATTTATATGCAGTTTGGTAACGACCGTACGTTTATCGGTAATGGGTATCGATCTTTTATTTTTTCAGATTACTCTTCACCTAATCTTTTCTTACGCACAAATGTGCGCGTGTGGAAATTGAATTACCTGTTTCAACTTAATAGAATGGCTGCAGATGTACGAACAGGCGGAGGTAAACGCTATCCTGAAAAGTTTATGGCATTTCATCATGCCTCTTTTAACATTGGCAAGAAGTTAAATATCGGATTGTTTGAGTCTGTAGTCTTTAGTCCGAAAGATTCTGTAAACAACAATTCATTTGACTTTAGTTATCTCAATCCAGTTATTTTTTATCGCGCCATTGAACAGCAATTTGGCAGCAGCGATAATTCAATTCTTGGGGCAGACTTTAAATGGAATGCCTTCAGGAGAGTATCGCTATACGGCCAATTGGTGTTGGATGAATTTCTTTTGGATGAAGTGCTGGCTGGCAATGGCTGGTGGGCCAATAAGTATGCCGTGCAAGGTGGAATAAAATATATTGACGCCCTAAGCGTCTCTAATCTTGACTTGCAACTTGAATTCAATGCGGTGCGACCCTATACCTTTTCACATTATTCGCAGTATGGCAGTTACAGTAATTACCGCCAATCGTTAGCGCATCCTTTGGGAGCCAATTTTACCGAATGGGTTGCCATTGTTCGGTATCAGCCAATTTCCAAACTTAATATTTTCGTCAAAACGTTTTATGTAAAAACCGGTCGCGATAATGTAACTGAAAACTGGGGTGGAGATATTTTAAAAGGATACCAAAATCGACAACAGGAATATGGAAATAAAATCGGACAAGGAATGGCAAACACCATATTCTTTGCAGACGTCACAGCCTCCTATATGGTGAAGCACAATCTTTTTATCGATGGTAAGCAAATCATTAGGCAAAGCAAAAGTGACCTGGCCGCTTATAACTCGAATACATCACTTACTTCGTTAGCTTTGCGCTGGAATATTCCACAGCGACTTTATGATTTTTAACTTCTTTAGATGAAGGCTTTTTTTAGAATTCTTTCCTACGCAAATAAATTAAACACCCGGCTTGTTTTCTTTTTTACGTATTCCTTTTTGGGGATCATCTTTGGCGCATTCAATATCGTGTTGGTGATGCCCATGTTGGATGTCCTCTTTAAAGAAACAAAGGATGCTCCTGTTATCCCCCCGCTGCCCGAGTTTGCAGTTTCAACAGATTATATCATAGGAGTTTTTAATCACTACTTTATTCAAATTGTATTCAATTATGGCGCATTAAATTCGTTGCTCTTTGTTTGTGCGTTAATTGTTGGATGTGTGATTCTTGCTAATCTGTTTCGGTATCTGGAGCGGGTGATGGCCACAAAGATTCGCGTTGATCTTGTTAAGAATATTCGTATGGATATTTTTAAAAAAGTAACCCAATTGCATATTGGTTATTTTAATAATGAGCGCAAGGGTGATCTGATCTCTCGATTTACCAACGATGTAAATGAAGTTGAAAATGCCGTGATGAGCAGTTTAAAGGCTGTGCTCAAAGAACCCATCACAATCATCGTTTACTTCTATGTGTTATTTACCATTTCCCCACAACTTACGTTGTTCACGCTTCTTGTTTTACCCTTAACGGGAGGTGTGCTGGCAGAAATAATTAAACGCTTGAAGAAGCAAGCAACTCAAAGTCAGGAATCATTGGGGCGAATTCTAAATATTCTGGATGAAACGTTTAGTGGCATGCGGGTGATTAATGCTTTTAATGCCCGCAGCTTTGTAATTGATAAGATTGAAAATGAAAGTGGCTTCTACAGAAAAACCAGTAAGTCGATGGCTTACAAAAATGAATTGGCCTCTCCGGTTTCAGAAATATTGGGAGTAACTATAATTGCCGGTATAATATTTTTTGGAGGTAATATGGTACTGAATGCAGATTCTGATGAGATATTGAAGCCATCGGCATTTATGCTTTTTTTAACTGTGTTCGCCATGATCATTCAACCGGCAAAGAATTTTTCAAATGGTATTACTTCGTTGCAGCGGGGCACAGCTTCGGCAACACGCATCTTTTCAATTATTGATCAGCAGCCCGTCATTCAAAGTAAACCAAATGCGATTGAACTTAAATCCTTTGAGAAGGAAATTCAATTTAGCAATGTAAGTTTTGCTTACGATACTGAACCTGTTCTAAAAAACATTAATCTAAAGATTGAAAAAGGGAAGACGCTTGCATTAGTAGGCCCATCAGGTGGTGGTAAATCTACATTGGCCGATCTGGTGCCACGTTTTTATGACCCCACGCAAGGGCAAGTTGCGATTGATGGAGTATCCATTACCGAGTACGAATTAGAATCCTTGCGTAAACACATTGGAGTTGTAACACAAGAATCGATTCTTTTTAATGACACTATTTTTAACAACATTGCTTTTGGAATGCCCAATGTAAGTGAGGAAAGTGTTATTCAGGCAGCACGCATTGCCAACGCGCATGATTTTATTGTTCAATCAGAAAATGGGTATCAAACGTTGATTGGCGAACGTGGTTCTAAACTTTCAGGCGGACAGCGGCAGCGATTGAGTATTGCACGCGCGGTACTTAAAAATCCACCCATTCTTATTTTAGATGAAGCTACTTCGGCTTTAGATTCTGAGTCCGAGAAGTTGGTTCAGGAAGCTTTATTTAATCTTATGAAGAACCGGACTTCCATTGTAATTGCTCACAGGCTAAGTACCATTCAACATGCCGATGAAATTGTTGTTATTCAAAACGGAGAAATAGCACAACGAGGAACTCACATTGAATTAAATGGTCAGGAAGGTTTATACCGTAAATTGGTGTCTATTCAAAGTGCTGAACGCTAAGAAATGCAATAAATAGTGATGCAAGGTTTTGCGATGTATTGCAATTTTTGCTTTACTTTAAAAAGCCTATGTTTGTTGCCGATAAACGATGTATAATGAATCAACGCAGACGTATTTTCTTTGCAATTTTTGGAGGGTATCATTTGATTATTCTCTTCTTCACATTCTACATCGGCTCAAAAAATATTGATTTTGGCGTGCTCGCTAAGCTGTATTCAAAAATATCGTTATTAAAGTATGGAGCTATTCTGGGGGTTGTGCTATTTCTTATTGATTTAGTGTGGAACTGGATCGAAACCAAAAATGCTGAGAAAGAACAAGAAGCATTGCGGTTGGAGAACAATACCCTGAAAGCTAAGGTCTACGACTTTCAGCAAGCAGCTAAACCTGTTGTAACCGAAACTCCTTCCCCCGATTCAAAAAAGTCATTATGAGTTATGTTTCGCTGATAGCAGCCGAACTAAATCAAGCAGCTGATGTACTTCAAAATTTTTTGAAGGATGAGAAAAATCTAGCAAACATTGAAGCTGCGGCAAAAGCAATCTCAAATTCTATTAAGCAAGGTGGTAAAGTAATTTCTTGCGGTAATGGTGGCTCGCATTGCGATGCCATGCATTTTGCAGAAGAACTTACCGGGCGTTACCGCGATAACCGAAAAGCGTTACCAGCTATCTGCGTAAGCGACCCAAGTCATCTATCGTGCGTTAGCAATGACTATGGATATGAATTTGTGTTCTCGCGCTACATCGAAGCGCTTGGAAACAAAGGCGATGTGCTGTTGGGTATCAGCACCAGCGGAAACTCTGCGAACATTATCAAAGCGGCTGAAGCTGCAAAAGCAAAAGGAATGACCGTCATTATCCTTTCGGGAAAAGACGGTGGCAAGTTGGCTCCTATGGCCGATATTGAATTGCGTGTGCCACACTTCGGCTATGCCGATCGCATTCAAGAAATCCACATCAAGATTATTCACATCCTTATACTATTGATCGAGAAGGAAGTGATTGGGTAGATATCCCTTTGGTATTCTTGATTTCTAATAAAAAGAATATTCTATCTTTATTGAATGAGATCGACTCTAAATCGTAATTCGTCATTCGAAAATTTTAAATTAATTAGTTGTGGTTGCTAAAACATTTGGTGGCGCAGTGTATGGAGTGGATGCCCGCACGATTACCGTTGAGGTGAATGTAACGCAAGGCAAAGATTTTCACATGAGTGGTTTACCGGATACCGCGGTGAAGGAAAGTCAGCACCGGGTGGAATCATCTTTCAAAAGTCTGCGGTTGTTTATGCCGCGCAATAAAGTAGTTGTCAACTTAGCGCCTGCTGACTTGCGCAAAGAAGGAAGCGCTTACGATTTACCCATTGCACTTTCTGTTCTCAAAGCCTCCGAACAAATTGAAGCAGCTGAGTTAGATAAATACATCATCATGGGCGAGTTGTCTTTGGATGGAATCTTACGCCCGATTAAAGGTGTGTTACCCATCGCCATTCAGGCGCGCAAGGAAGCATTTAAAGGATTTGTGTTACCGAAATCAAATGCACGAGAAGCGGCTATTGTTAATAACCTCGATATAATAGGAGTGGAGACCTTGCAGGAAGCAATCGATTTTTTTGAAGGTAAATTAAAAATTGAACCTCTGCGCATTGATACACGCGAAGTGTTTCAAAGTAAGATCAACGATTACGATAGCGATTTTAAAGATGTGCAGGGTCAGGAAAATATTAAGCGTGCGTTGGAGATTGCCGCGGCCGGAGGTCACAATGTAATTATGATTGGTCCACCCGGAGCGGGTAAAACCATGTTGGCAAAACGCTTGCCTTCCATTCTTCCACCGCTTACGCTGAACGAAGCGCTGGAAACAACGAAGATCCATTCCGTTGCAGGGAAAGTAGGAGCCGATGCTACGTTGATAACAACCCGACCGTATCGAAGTCCGCACCACACTATTTCTGATGTTGCTTTGGTGGGTGGCGGAGGCAATCCACAACCCGGAGAAATTTCTTTATCGCACAATGGCGTTTTGTTTTTAGATGAGCTGCCGGAGTTTAAACGCACGGTGTTGGAGGTAATGCGCCAGCCGATGGAAGAAAGACGCGTAACGATTTCGCGCGCAAAAATTTCAATCGACTACCCGGCAAATTTTATGTTGGTGGCCAGTATGAACCCCTGCCCGTGTGGATATTATAACCATCCTGAAAAGGAATGTGTATGCGGACCGGGCATTGTGCAGCGCTACTTAAGTAAAGTGAGTGGCCCGCTGCTCGACCGCATTGATTTACATGTAGAAGTAGTTCCCGTAAGTTTCGACCAGATGACTACCCAACGCAAAAATGAGACAAGTGATGAAATTCGTGCCCGCGTGGTGAAAGCGCGTGCTATGCAAAGTGAGCGGTTTAAAGATCAAAAGAATATGTACTGCAATGCCATGATGCCCGCCAACATGGTAAAACAAATTTGTGAAATTAATGATGCCGGGCGCACGTTACTCAAAACAGCTATGGAACGCCTCGGTCTCTCCGCACGCGCTTACGACCGCATTTTAAAAGTCTCGCGTACCATTGCCGACCTGGCGGGTACTCCTGAAATAAAAATTGAACACCTGGCCGAAGCCATTCAATACAGAAGTTTGGATAGAGAAGGATGGGCGGGATAGTTTTTATTATGTATCAAACAACATCGATGTTATTTTATGATTATTAATCCTATTAGAAATTTGATCATAGTTGTTTTTCTAATTTCTGTCGGTCAAATAAAATTATTTGCCCAACCTTACAGCAAGGGGGTATATCTTTCATTTGAAGAATTCATTAATAATTTACCTAGTGGACCAACAGATTTCAAGATTCTTGAAGGATCGGAATTGACGGTAGCTCGTTCAAAAAATACAAGCGAATCAATGGTTAGTGGGAGCAGACAGATAATTTCATTGTATCGCCTGAAAGATGCTAAAGGAAAAAACTTTAAAGGCTTTCGAGACTTCTGGGGATTCAGTGATGGATATCATGTCTATGTGAACTCAACAACACATATCAAGGCTGATCATTTTGTGAGAGTTCAGGAAATCGGGACTATCTGTTATTTTTTGCAAATAGGTAGTGATTCTGGTTTGAAGCCCATATTTGATGATACTCGTGGCTTGGCCAATCAGTTCTATCCAAGTGCTGAACCGAAAATTTACAATTTGGAGCAATTCGTTATTGAAAGAGAAAGTGGGAAGATCAGTAAACTTACAAAGGAGAAACTTTTGCAGATTGTTAGTCCATATCCTGATTTAGTGCAGCTTACAAATCAGTTACATAAGAGAGAAATATTTGTTGATATGATACGATTGTATAATCAAAGAACTAAACTATAAGCAGCAAGACCTGCCTAGGATATAAAGATGATATTTTAAGATAGTATTGACCACCATTGCTGTCAGGTCTTCCGACACCTGACTGAAAGGAGAATACTAACGAGTTACTTTAATCAAATGTTCACCTCGTACTGGCTTGCCCTCTTTTGTTAGACCCTCAATCACCACTCTATAGGTTGTGGGCAAATCTGCCGAATAGAAAGAGAGTTCTGTTAAGCTCGTTCCATCTGTGTTTACATTTGGGCTCCAATATATTGTTGACCTGCCATCCAATTGTTCTTCAGTATTATCGGTTGAATAGTCGGGCGAGCTAAAGTAGACAGATTCGGAATACCCAGAAAGAAGGATAAGCATTAATTTTTTAAAATTTGGAGTTGATTTTTTATTCGCTTCATAGGTACCATTTGTAGTTTTAACTACAATCACGCCATTTGCGCCTCTCACTCCGTAAATAGCCCCCGATCCAAATTTTAGCACGTCAATGCTTTCAATCTCAGAAACACTCATGCCAGCAAGTTGATCGGCAATAGATTGCCCCTCTGCAGGTATTAGTACAATACCATCAATTATTATAAGGCACTCCTGAGAAGATTCAAAGGAAGATGGACCACCCAGAGTAAGAAATTTAGAGATCACTCCTCCATTGATGTGATAGAGTATTCTTAAACCTGGCACACGCATTTGAATTGCTGAAAGAAGATCTGTTGTATTCGACTGGCGAAGCTTGTCACCCTCGATACTAACATCTGCTGCGCGGTGGTAGGAACTTAAGGAGGGCCGCTCAGATTTTTTGCCTTCGATTATAACTTCCTCTAGCATTTTTGTTGCTAGTGCAGAATTAGGAATGTGCCGAAGTGATAGGTCTTTAGGTTCATAGATAGTAATGTGCTGATAGGGAAATGTAGTGTGAACCGCTAAATCCAGCGTTGAATCCATTTTCACTTCTACCTTCTTTCCTTTAAAGTTTTTTCCTTGAACAAAAAATTCTCTTGCACCAGAAAATTGGAGATGATGATTGAATGTTCCATTCGGGGCGGTAGGAATGGTGAAAACATCGTCAGTATCTTTTTGAAATACCGTGACAATGCCAGGAATCATTTTTTTCACAGGTTTTATTTTTCCGCGAAAATCGATTCCATATTGAATTTGATATTTGATCTTATTGATAGAAGTATCTTCTAATTCTCGATCGCTGAAATCAAAATCAGTAATAATGTTCTTTTCATTTTGTATGGGAGCAACCTGATTTATATCCGTAATAGATACAGACAAATTGGCGGCTATTGGAAAATCGAATTCGTTCTTTGCTTCGAAAGCCAGTGTTATTTTTTCTCTTACTTTAAATTCCTCCTGATTAGCAACTATATAAATTTGTCCTTTTTTTGACGGTTCGAATTCAATATTTTCTACTAGTTCATTTGGGCCTAAAATATCGATGGGCTTAATAAACAGGTTTGTTGAATTAAAGTTTAGCATCCATCGTGTATATGCTCGTATTGCATATTTTCCTTTGGCAATATTAAATGGGAGGATAAAATTGCCTTCTGCATTGTCAGTGTCAAGGTGTAGTACTTTTTTATCCACCACTTCATTCCTTTCGTTAATCAGATCAACATACAATACATGGCTTAAGGAATCCTGCAGCATGGGCGTTTCATAATTCATATACGCCTTAAAGAAAAGTGCGTCCCCAGGATAATAGTAAGGTCTGTCTGTTTGTAAATAGGCACGTTCAAAAAAAGGAGCAAACGCATTTTTATTCTGCTTAACTGTTTCAATACTATCAATTAGGAACTGTGTTGGCGGAATATAGTTATTAGGAAGCATCTGTGCCATGCGGGCATCGCCCATTGCTCCTGAAAAAAATATTACAGAGGGATTTAATGGAATTCCTTCTGATGAAACTTCAATTGATCCCCCCTTAACTTCAATCCAGCTTACAGGATTAACTATGTTTCTATAAATCGATGGAGTAACAGATTTTTTCAGATAATGAACTTCAAGCCGATCCGGAACAATGATTTTATACTGACCCTGGTTCGACAAAGGAAGAACTTTGTCCATTAAGTCGTAGGCCATTATTGACTGATTGATATTTGTTAAGTAGGCAGATTTTCTAACTATTTCTGGCAATCCAGATATGTCCTTAAGTATCAAAAATCCATTTTCAGAAGTTTGTCGATCAATAATGGATTTAAACAAATGCCTGGAGGATCCAACATATATCTCTTTTCTTCTGGCGGTCCATAAAGAGGAAAGGAGAGAATCGTTCGTTTCAATCTCCTTAAATTGAGTATAACCGCTGATCTTATAGTTTGAAAGGTCAGCACTAAATGCTGTCAATTGATAATTTATGCGATATCCTAATGCTAAATTCTCAATATCTAGTTGAGCGGAAGTAGTAGCAGTCAATGTACCTTTCTTATCTTCATTAAATTCAATGACCCATGGATTATGAATAGTACATGATTTGGCAAATGAGGTAGTGCCAAAGAAGATTTTTTTGAATGTACCTAATTGCCTCTTCCATTTTTTGTCCACGGTCGATTTAACATTAACCTCTGAAAGATTGGTTGGCACTTGAGTAAGCCTAACGTTGGAATTGATGTGTTGGTCAATAATGATATGAATCTTTGTTTTATAGATCTGGTATCCAATGTAGGACACGATAAATTCGTGAGTTCCGGTCGGGATTTCCTGTAATAGATAGTCTCCATCTTCGTCAGAGGTGGTTCCAATGGTTGTGTTATTAATATATACAGAGGCAAATGGAAGGGGCCTAAGGGTTTTTGAGTCGATGATCCTTCCCTGTAAAGTTCCGTATTGTGCAATCGCTTTATGTTGAATAATGGCAACTCCAATAGTTAAAACGATTAAGAACATTCCTTTTCTGACCAAATACATTGCAAGCAGGTTATGTTTAAATCTAAGATATAATAATCCCTCCATCAAATTTTTATACCTCAAACCCAGACTCTTGTAAATCTGGCAAAGCTTGTTGTGAGATAAAGCTCAGCATTTCATTTTCTGTCATGGGAATATGATTGGAGAAACTGCCTACGATAACGTCTATCTCATGCCGCGAGTAGCTCTGTTTTTCCTGATCGTAAGAATATGTGGTGCTGGTTCCGGTTGCATATTCATCCAACATATTCCAATACGTTTTTCCTTCCTCACGCATTTGCCTTAGCACCTCTATTGCCAGCGCCCTGTTCACCTGGCCCTTCACTACTTTTTCACCTATGATTTTTCTATAAACATCTTCCTGATCAAGCGGCTCGCTGCTTCCTACAGGCCGCGCACTTTCCCAATCGCTGTCTTCAGTTTCATGTCTTTTATGGTGTTCGAATTTATTCAGGATAGCATTAATGCTTGCATCGGATTCAATCTTTTCGCGTAGCAGTACATCAGCACCCTGGTTAATGGCAACATAAATGTGTGATTCATGGTTATCTGTTTTGCGTCTGTACAAGATCCACACCAGTATATTAAAGACCAATGTAAAAACTAACCGTGCGGATTGATTCAATGTGTTATCCCACTGTGGATTGCTAAGCGGTTGCATACAGGTTGCCAGCAAGGGCGAAAGTGTAGCATCACTTTTCATGATGGGTAATGGCTTGTCCACTGACTGCCCTTCGGTTGCAACAAGGCTCCTTTCAATTTTTTCGATGGCCCGTTTAGGAAATTCAATATCAATTTTTTTAAGAGCTCCATTCACACGATTGCTATCAGTAACCAATGCATTAACCTGATCGATGGCCGTTGGATTTTGGGTGAAGTAATCTTCCCAAACGGGTATAGCGAGCTTACCCAGCGTTAGCGCAATTTTTAATTGTGCTTTATCGGTTAATGAGTTGCAGTAGGTGTCAAGCATAAGATCAACTCGGTTTTCCTGTATCTAAATTCCCTTGCTGTAAGGGTCGGAAGACCTGACAGCATAGAAAACTCATTATTAATTACTCATTCCTTCGTCCAGATTCTTGTATTCAAATCCAATAGCTCCACAATTTCCACACACATGGCAATGTCGTTGTAGTATTCTTCCAATTGTTTGTAGTTATCCATCGGGGTAAAGAGCCATGGGGCTTCAAACAGGTTTTTGTTTATCGTAATGGCGATGTATACGTGCGAGCCAATGAATGAAAGCGCAACGTTGGTATTAAACTTTTGTTTTAGTTTTAGAATGCGTTGCATTAAAGCTGGTGATAAAATGTAGCGCGCTTCTACCTGGTTGGTTCCATAGATAGCAAAGGCCTTTTCAAACTCTACGTCTTCCAGTTTCACCAATTGAGGCCGCATTATATTTAGTTTTTGAAAGAAGCCGCCCAGTCCGCTGCCAAATACATTTTCTGATACATCGGGCAACACAAATGTTTCGCCTACAAAATGTTTATTGAAATCAGCAATAAAGAAAATACCTCTAAAGATGGTATGATAACTTTTATTCTTGCCGCCCGATTTATACTGCGTATGCAGTTCTGAAAACCGAATGCCTGTTTTACCCACTGTGCCGGTTAGATAATCATCGCCCCAATAACGATCGGGTCGTGTGGAAAATATTTTGCTCCTGTCATAATCGCTACGGCTAATGCACGCCTGGTGATTGTACTGTAACCCTTGTGCTTGGGCAAGCGAAGCAATGATTTGCGTTTTGTAGCTGGCCCGAAAATGTTTGGCGTGGTGTTGATAGAAGAAAAAAATTCCAACACCGGCCAAAATCAACGGCCATGCACTGATTTTAAATGCCATAAACGCAATTCCAACACCAAGGCCGCTTAAACCATACAGTTTTATTTTTCGCGCAAGGGCGGCACGCGTTGTTTCAAGCTCGGTCAGTTTTGTTTGCAGATTGGTTTGGTAAAACGACCGGAAGTCTGTGATTGGCTGCATCTTTTATGAGTTGAACAAAGCCTTGGCACTTACATTCTGCCGTTCCGTTTCAGGAATCACAAATATTTCTTTGCGCTTAAAGTTAAACATGCCGGCAAAAATGTTTGATGGAAATTTTTCTACGGAATTGTTATACGCTGTTACGGATGCATTGTAAGCCCTGCGGGCAGCGGAGATTTGTTCTTCTGTTTCGTTCCAGCTTCGCTGCAGCATAGTAAATTGTTCGCTGGCTTTTAACTCAGGATAATTTTCTACCGATACCATCAGATTTTTCATAGCCCCTGAAATCTGGTTTTCGATGGCTACTTTTTCATCCGTGCTGCTAGCGGTAGTGGCTCTTGCGCGCAGGCTGGCCAGGTTGGTAAAAATTTCGTTTTCGTGTTTCATGTACGTTTTAGCTACTTCCACCAGGTTGGGCAGTAGGTCGTAACGTTTTTTCAGCATTACGTCAATCGTGCCAAAAGCATTTTCAACTGCGTTGCGAGAACCAATCAGGTTGTTGTAAGTAAAGATGGCTCCGAGTACCAATATGGCTGCAAGCCCAATGAAGAAAAACATAGTGAAGGGGTTTGGTTTAGTTGTTAAAGATAAAAATTACTACCCAATAAGATAGCCCTGTATACCGGGACTTTTTAAAGACTATTTGCGTTGGGTCTTACTGCAAAACGTATAGGTAAAAAAAAGACCACTTACTAAGTGGCCTTTTCCGAATCAAGTAGCCTTTTTGGCTAATGAATTTTTTAAGTTAATATGGAACTGATCCTGTATGGGGTCCCATAAAACCTCCCCAATATTCACCAGATTCTATGTAGTGGCTGTTTGTATCCGGCCAGTGATTCTTATCAAACCCAGGAGCATTTTTAAGTGTCTCTTTATCAAGATCCAACACAAACGCATGCTCATTCGTATCTACATCAATCATTTCAAATGGAATGGCAAAGTATTTCTCTCCAATTCCTAAAAATCCGCCCATCTCAATTACTACGTAATGGATTTTTCCTTCGTTGATATTAATCATTACATCTTTTACTTCCCCAAGCTTCTCATCAAGCGCATTGATTACCTTTTCGCCAATAATGGTGGAAGCAGCCAAATATCGTAAGGGCAAGTTAGGTCTCTTGCCTTCATGGTTTACGCCTGTCGAATTATCTCTTTCAAATGTTTTCATCGTTTTCATATCAAGTGAGTTTAGAGTACTAAAATTCATTTGTTCTGTAGAAGGCAAATAAGGTGCCTTTACAAAATCATTGATTAAGGACTAAAAATGACTATTGTTTTATTTTGTAGCGTGGATAAAATTCACGCTTGTGGAAATGCTGACACGGATAATACGTAAACGGAACTTGACTATTGAAATAAATTATTATTGTTACATTCACTTTTCAAAATTGATAATGATTGCACTAGCTCAAGGGATAGTAATCGTATTTGGAGCCTTCATTATATATGTAGGGTTGCTGATGTTCATTAATCCAGAAAAAGCAAGAGCTATATTGATGAAGGCAGGAAGTACTAATTTTATTAATTATGCAGAGATAACCATCCGCATGATTCCTGCCCTGGCCATGATTCTCTACGCTGATTTTTCCAGATACCCCGATGGGCTTAAGCTTTTCGGTTGGTTTATGTTGGGCACTTCAGCCATTCTTTATTTCGTTCCACGGAAAGTCCATCACAGTTTTTCGCTGCGAGCCGCAGAAGTTTTGAATCCTCATTATGTTAGGTTGCTTTCACCAGTCTCGTTGCTATTTGGTTCAGTCATTATCTACTGTGTTATCTAATCTGTCAAAACAATCTTTCAGCAGGCGGAGTAATTCCTTTTAGGCGCAGGTACACCGTAGTTTGTCCGCGGTGATGCGTTTGATGTTCAAAGGCTTTTTCAATACCCACCGCACGTGTGTATTCTTGTCCGTTAAAGAACTTTACTTTTTCTTGCAGTTTTTCATCATTCATCTCTTGTAGTGTGGCAATTACATAATCATAGCTTTCCATCACCACCTTGGCAAGAGCTTCTTTATTTTTGTAGGTGTCCACCTTTTCGATGTTTTCTTTAAACAATCGTTCCTTTCCAGAGCTGGTGGCAACAATGCCCGCATTACCCATCGCAAGATGTAGCATTTGCTCAGCAAAGCTTCTCATTTCGGGTGTTGGTTTATAATTGATCACTTCCTCATTAGCTGCATCGAGGTACTCTTTCGTGTAGGCTTTGGCGCGTTCCCAGTCCGCTATAAGTTCAGCCGTGTTGGTGGTTGATGGAAGTTCACGGGTTGTAAATGCAAGTGCAGCAAGCAAACAAATGCTGGCAGTAAGAATTGAAATCTTTTTCATGGTGTTGAATTTGATATTCAAGGTACGAGGACTGATTGCATTCTTAGTACCGTAAGCAACGGCATTTTGAAAAAAATATAACATTGCGTGTGGGCAAATTGTTGTACCCTTTAACACGAATTATAAAATAAGCATCTTTGCACAATGGATAAGTACTTCAAAATAATTCAGGACGGTTACTCAGGTTACTGGAATTACTTTGTGGGTGAAGTCCTGAACCCCAGTTGGCATAATTACTTCTATTGGCTATTGGGTGCATCAGCTTTAATAGCGCTTTTGGAAGTTGTATTTCCTTGGCGCAAGAATCAGCCCCTTCTCCACGAACATTTTTGGTTAGATATCTTTTATTTGTTTTGGAATTACTTTCTGTTTTCACTCGTAATCTACAATGCGCTCTCTATGGTAGGCGTACAACTCTTTCAAGATTTTCTGTCGCTTTTTGGCGTAACCAACCTGGTGGCTATTAAAATCGGAAACCTACCCGGCTGGGCACAATTGCTTCTTATTTTTATTCTTCGCGATTTTATGCAATGGAATATTCACAGGATGTATCATCATGTAGGATGGATGTGGGAGTTCCATAAAGTACACCACAGCACGCGCGAAATGAGTTTCGCTGCTTTGCTTCGCTATCATTGGATGGAGAATATTCTTTATAGAACATTAGAATATATTCCGCTGGCGATGATTGGAATTGGAATTTCTGATTTTTTTATTGTCCATATTTTTACCTTAATCACCGGGCAACTGGGTCATGCGAACTTGAAAATTCCGCTCGGCCCTTTGCGTTTTTTTTTCAACGGACCACAAATGCATTTGTGGCATCACGCCAAGGAGTTTCCTGCTTCACACCCACATGGGTTTAATTATGGCATAACGTTAAGTGTGTGGGATTTTATTTTCAGAACTAACTATTGGCCAACCGATGATGAGAATTTACCTATTGGCCTTCCTGATAAAGAAAATTTTCCTGAAGATTTTGTAGGACAAACCGTAGTTCCTTTTAAACGAATTTTTGGCAAACACCCCTAAGTTAGGTGGCAGCAATTGCACGAAAGTGACCACAGCCTTTATTGAATCATTCTTGAGAAGTACTTAACAATTGCTATTCCCTAAAAAATCATTCATTTTTAAGTTCAATGAAACGAACGGTAATTTTATACGGACTTGCGCTTGCCGTATTTGTTTTTGCACTCAAGCTTCTTGAGTATCGATTGATCATTCGCGACCTATCTGTTGAGTTTTATGTTGGGGCTGTTGCTCTAATTTTTACAGGCGTGGGTATTTGGGCGGGACTGAAACTTACACGAAAACGAGTGGTAATGGTAGGGCCGGAATTTATTCTGAATGAAACCGAATTATATAGGCTGGGCATCAGCAAACGCGAGCATGAAGTACTTGGTTTGATGGCACAGGGATTTTCCAATCAACAGATAGCGGATAAACTTTTTGTTTCATTAAATACGATCAAAACCCACTCCTCCAATTTATTTCTCAAACTGGAGGTGAACCGAAGAACGCAAGCAATTAAAAAAGCAAAAGAATTGAGACTGATTCCTTGAGGTCTGCGTAAGACTTTAGAGTGATTTCAATTAATTTTAGCTAAATCACCCTTTCGGGTGAAGGATTTTCTATCAGCCACGCATTGTTTTGAGCAAAAAACAAAACTCTATGAAGAAGATTATTATCACCTATGGACTTATTGCCGGGCTTATTGTGGGTGGCCTGATGTTGTTAACCATGCCTTTGTGGAAAAGTGGGATCCTTAATTTCGACAATGGTGAGTTGGTGGGTTACACTACGATGGTAATCGCCCTCTCAATGGTCTTCTTTGGCATAAAATCTTTCCGCGACAATTATAACAAGGGATCTGTTACATTTTGGAATGCATGCAAGGTGGGCATTTTAATTACCCTAATAGCCTCGGTGATGTATGCGTTGGCCTGGGAGGTTTCGTATGCCAATATGGGGGATGAATTTATGCAAAAAATGAGTGAGCATTATTTTGATGAACTCAAAACCGGAGGTGCTTCTGAGGTTGAACTTCAAAAGGCTAAAGATGATTGGGCGAGTTTTAGCGAAATGTATAAGAACCCGATAATCCGGTTTGGCGTAACCCTAACTGAAATATTTCCTGTGGGATTAATTATTACACTGCTTAGTGCAGGCCTTCTACGAAATAAGAAATTTCTACCTTCAATGGAATCAGGTAATCAAAATACGATAACACAATAAATCTATTGCTAAAATGAAAAGAACAACTTTAATACTCGTAGCACTGGCAGCGTCATTTTGCTTTGGCTTTGTGGGGCAAGCGATCATTAAAACAAATGAAAAAGAAAATATGAAACTAGGAGCGTTTTCAATAAGCTTAAGTGTCAAGGACCTTTCGGCTTCAAAGAAATTTTACGAAGCACTGGGCTTTCAGGTATTTGGTGGTGATATGAAGCAGAACTATCTAATCATGAAAAATGGAAATGCACTTATTGGTCTCTTTCAGGGAATGTTTGAAGGAAACATGCTAACCTTCAATCCGGGTTGGGATGAAAATGCCAAGCGGATGGAAAGTTTTAATGATGTAAGAGAAATCCAGCACCACCTTAAAGCCAATGGGATAAAATTGACAACAGAGACAGATGAGAAAACGAAAGGGCCTGCCAGCATCGTAGTTACAGATCCAGACGGGAATACTATTCTGCTTGACCAACATATTTAACCCATGCAATCAAAAGCTAAGACGGTCGCAGAATATTTAAAATCCTTACCGGAGGATCGAAAAAAAATTATTTCGGATTTGCGGAATGCCATTTTAAAAAATCTGCCGAAAGGATTTGAAGAAACCATACAGTATGGAATGATCACCTATGTGGTTCCACATTCACTTTATAAACCGGGGTATCATGTAACGCCAACCGATGCATTGCCTTTTATGTCGTTGGCCTCGCAAAAAAATCATATTGCAGTGTATCACATGGCTGTGTATGAGGGCGCACTCCACGATTGGTTTGTAAAAGAATTGGCGAAAGTTTCAGATAAAAAACTGGATATGGGAAAATCATGCATTCGTTTCAGAAAACCAGACGATGTGCCCGTGAAGTTGATTGGAGCGTTAGCTTCGAAGATGACTGTCAAAGAATGGATTTCCATGTATGAAGAAAGTGTAATTAATAAACGAAAACAGAAATAAAATATGAAGAAAATAATTTCATTTATGCACATGTCGCTTGACGGCTTTGTAGCGGGACCGAACGGAGAAATGGACTGGATTAAAGTGGATCAGGAAATTTTTGATCATGTCGGTAAGCGGATAGGCAAAGGCGACACTGCATTATATGGACGGGTAACTTATGAGATGATGGAAGGTTACTGGCCCACCGCAGCGGATAAGCCGAATGCGACCAGGCATGACATTGAGCATTCAAAGTGGTATAGCAAAGTTCATAAAGTTGTTTTATCAAAAACAATGAATCCCAATAGCGATCAGGGGACTAACACAAAAATTATTAGCGATAATCTTTCTGAGAGAATTAATGAAATAAAACAATCCCGTTCTGCATTAGGTGGAAGTGAAGACATCTTGCTTTTTGGCAGCCCAACTGCAACACATTCCCTTATGCAACAGAACTTAATTGACGGCTATTGGCTATTTATTAACCCGATTATTCTTGGAACCGGAATTCCATTGTTTTTAAACATCAAAAACAAAACAAAATTAAAACTTTTGACTACCCAACAATTTGCGTGTGGGGTAACGGAACTGAATTACACAGTAGACAGACAATAACAACGGACGTGTAGTCGCAAAAATGCTTGACGGCATTGACGGAAATAATTATAATCCAATTGTAGAAGCAAAATGAAACGAGTAACCGGACTGGGTGGAGTGTTCTTTAAGACCAACGATCCCAAAAAAATTAAAGAGTGGTATGGTAAGCATTTAGGGTTGCCTGTGGATGAGTATGGGGCATCGTTTCGTTGGATCGATCCTGAAAACAAAGAAGCGAAAGAACCGGCTCTTACTGCCTGGAGTCCGTTTGCCGGAGACACAAAATATTTTGAGCCGAGTGAAAAACCATTCATGTTTAACTACCGGGTTGAAAATTTAGTAGAGTTATTGAAGGTGTTGAAGGAAGAAGGGGTTGAGGTAGTAGGTGAGATGCAGGAATATTCCTATGGCAAGTTTGGATGGATTATGGATCCCGAAGGAAACAAGATTGAATTGTGGGAACCGAAGGATGATGGATTTTAATTTCCAATCCACTTCTTAAAATCGGGAGCCGTTTCTTTGCTTACGTGCACGATCTCTTTAATCTCAGGCTTTAAAAAAATTTGAACCTTTCCATTGTCAGGTTTAAAGCGATCAATTGCTTTTTGATTAGCAATGAATTTTCGATTTAATCGAAAAAAATCAGTTGGTAGTTCGCGTTCTAATTCAGAAAGGTTTTTATCAACAATCATTTGTCGGCCAGTATTATCCCGCACAAAGGTGATCTTGTGATCGGTAAAAAAATATGCTATTTCATTCAGCGTAAGCGCAACAAACTCAGTACCCTTACGGGCTACAATTCTTCCCTTGGCGGGATTTGGTCGTTGAATTAGTTTTAGAATATTATCATGAACAAAATGCTGTTCCAGTTTTTGAACTTTATCAAGCGACCGTTTGAGTTTTGCTTCCGTGATGGGTTTGAGCAAATAATCAATTGAGTTAAACTCAAAACTTTCCAGCATGTATTTATCGTAAGCTGTAGTGAAAATGACAGGAAACCGAACAGGATGCTTTCTAAAAATTTCAAACGAGTGATCATCCGAAAGTTGAATATCAACAAAAGCAAGATTGGGCTCTGCGTTTGCCTGTAACCACTCCAGCGATTCCTTCACACTCCCTAACTCCGCCACCACTTGTATAGATGAATCGATTGACTGAAGCATGGAGATTAGTTTTGCCCGTGCCGGAAGCTCATCTTCAATAATAATTACATTCATACTTAACTGTTAATAGGAATGAGTGGAAGCTGAACAACAAATTTAGTTTGTTCGCGTGCAGCACTAATGGCTTTGCCGGTAACCAATTTAAAACGCTCATCCAGGTTTTTTAATCCAATACGGCTTGAGTGGGCACGTGTTTTGCGTTCGCGGATAGAGTTGGTAATCACCAGCCAGTGATCTTGCACATCCACATCAATTTGCATTGGAAGTTTTTCGCTGATCTCATTGTGTTTAACGGCATTCTCAAACGCAACAAAAACTGAAGTAGGAGGAATCAGGAATTCTTTTCCGGCCGTACCGTTAAATTGTTTTTTTATAATGAGCGCATTTCCAAATCGCAGGTGAAGTAAGTCGGTGTATTTGTGTGTAAAATCCAATTCGTCATCCAACAACACAAGCGTTTGATCTTTCTGACTGAGAATATAGCGATATACTTCCGCTAAGTTTTCGGTAAACTCCAGGGCTTTGCTTGAATCTACCTTAATAAGGTGAGTAAGCGTGTTCAAGGAATTGAACATGAAGTGCGGATCGATTTGATTTTTTAACGCAGCCAGTTCCGCTTCGGCTTTTGCACGCTGGAGTTCTGAGTTTTTCACTTGTTCGTTTTGCTGTTCCTTCACCATAAACACGGTTTCATAAACATGCGTAACAAACAATACACAGATCACATTAACCAAAGCAACAATCAGAATCACATTCCATTTAATACCCACAAAGCTAGCAACGTTATACCAGGTGCAAAGCCACGCTATCGTGAGAGGTGTGGTAAAGAAAATATTGTTCATGAAAAGCAGCACCAGTTTTTCGATGGGCTTATCAAACCAGGTAAACCTTTTACGGGTGCGAAAGAGTAAATATCGATTGCCATGCCAGATAGCCGCTGCCAGCCCAATGAAGTAGAGATAACCTAACCAATAACTTTTATCGCGCCAGCTTAATTCTCCAAAAAGCCCGGTCATAAGTGGAATAGCAATCCCAAAAAATGGAATTCCGATCAGCCGCATCAGGCCGTCATTAAGTTTTACTTCTTCGGTAGGTATGTTTTTATCCGGTTCGGTCACGGTTTTATCCGTTTCAGTATCTCTGGCAAATTTCGTATGTATAAAGTTCGCAATTTCAAGTCAGTAACAGACAATAAAGGTGCGACTAATTCTTTTACTCTTGATTTGTATGATGATAACAGAAACATATTCTCAAAGTGCAAAGCGAATACAACGATCAGCTTCTTTTATTGTGAATACCAACATTGAAAAAGCATTTCCTCTTTTTGGTCCCATCCGTGAAAAAGATTGGTGTGCTGGTTGGGAACCAACAATTATTTATTCAAAACACCCCGAAGTTGAACAGCACATGATCTTCAAAACACCCTCCAGTGACCCTAAAGAAAGAGAATACCTCTGGGTTGTAACACAATACGATCAGAAGGAGTATTTGATTGAGTATACAGTATACACCCAGCTACGAATTTGGTTTATTACGGTAGCTTGTGCATCGCAAGACAATGCAACCCTGGCTACTGTAACCTATTGCTACACGGGTTTTACAGAGGAGAGTGCATGCGGAAATGAGGCGGCACTAAATAAAATGTTTGCTCATAATTTAAATGATTGGGCAGAAGCCATTAACTTTTATCTGACAACCGGAAAACGTTTAGAATAAATAGTATTTTAATAACAAATCATTTAACCCTAACCCCTACCTGTATGGAACTTAACTACTTCGCAATTATTGTAGCTGCCCTCTCAACCTTTATGATTGGTGGGCTTTGGTATTCACCTGCTGTTTTTGGTAAAGCGTGGATGAAAGAAAATGGATTTACCGAAGAAGGAATGAAAGGTGGCAATATGGTAAAGATTTTTGGTGTTGCGTTTATTCTAGCTCTTATCTCTGCTATTAACCTGGCCATGTTTATGGGTCCTGAAAACGATCCGGCCATGGGTGCCATGTGGGGCTTTTTAGCAGGAGCTGGCTGGGTTGCTACGTTCGTGGGAACACATTATTTGTTTGAACGGAGATCTTTTAAATTGTTTCTGATCAATGCCGGCTACAGCATCGTGGCACTTACCATTATGGGCGTTATATTAGCTGCATGGAAATGAAAGGATTTTTCGGAGCGGCCGGGATGCTTTGTATGGCGCTATTAGTTGGATGCTCTAATGTCAAGCCCAAAGCCGATATAGCGGAGTATAAGATTGCCTATAACGTATACTACGATACTGCTCATGATGATTACGAAATTTTTGTGATGAATGCCGATGGCACAGGTCAGAAAAATATTTCTAATGCACCTGGTGTGGAATGGGTTTATTATGCTTATAAAGATAAACTGTATTTTGTTTCTGATCGGGATACCACACACCGCATGTATTTTCTGTACGAGATGAATGCAGATGGAAACCAGGTGCGAAAAGTTACGGATTTGCGATTGGAAGACTCATGGATGAGCAGTCGCAACGAAGGAGAGGAAATGATTGTCTCTGGCCGCATAGGGAAAGAAATACGCTTTCAACTTTTTTTGGTTGATATAAAGAGTGGTAAATACACGCAGCTTACTACGGATACGGCCGCATCTTATGCAGATCCACATTTTTCACCCGATGGAAAGCAGATCGTATTTCGTCATCGAAAGAACCGGAGAAACTATAAGAATGAAAAAGCGGAGATTTGGATAATGGATGTTGATGGTAGTAATTTGAAACAACTCACTTATTTTCCTGAAGACACAACCGCTCAATGGCATAGCTATCATGCGGGTCCACCATTCTGGGAACCGAGTCAGAATATTATTTCTTATATCTCACGACAAAAAGGCAAACACAACATTTTTACTATGTTGCCCGATGGTTCAAACACCAGGCAGCTTACTACCGATACACTGAGCGAAGGCTGGCATGCGTGGTCGCCCGATGGCGAATGGCTTGCGTTTGACAGATCGAACAAAGAGGGATATAAATTTGATATCTATTTACGCAACCGCGATGGATCTGGACAAAAGAAACTGACCACCGACTGGCGATCGGAAATGGCACCTGTGTTTGTGTTACCAGCAAAATAGATTATAATTCAAAGGTTTTTATGTTCCCCGAATTTCCAAGATTTCGGGGAATTCTTTTTTTGATCATGCTCTGGCACTTTGTACCTTCCAGCTTCTAAACTTTGAACTTATGCAGTGGCGAGGACGAAGACAAAGCAGTAATGTAGATGATCAGCGTGGAAGAAGTGGAGGCGGTGGCTTTGGAGGCCTTCCAATTAAAGGTGGTATCGGAGTGGTAGTTATAATTGTAATTATCAGTTTAATAACCGGAAACAATCCATTAACATTACTTGAGCAGATTCCATTAGACAACAGCCCATCCGTATCTCAATCAACACCTTATACTGCAAGCCCTGAAGAAGATGAGTTATCTCAATTTGTAAAAGTAGTGCTGGCCGATACGGAAGATGTTTGGAATCAATTGTTACGCGATTATCGCGAACCAACACTTGTATTGTTTAGTGGAAGTGTGCAGTCGGGTTGTGGAAATGCCGATGCTTCTACAGGTCCGTTCTATTGCAGTGCCGATGAGAAATTGTATATCGACCTTAGTTTTTACGAAGAATTAAAAAACAGATTTGAAGCGCCTGGAGATTTTGCGCAAGCTTATGTGGTAGCACATGAAGTGGGTCATCATGTGCAACACTTAATGGGTATTACTGATAAGGTTCATGAAATGCGCGGTCAATTAAGTGAAGAAGAGTACAACAAACTTTCTGTGAAGTTGGAATTGCAAGCAGATTTTTTAGCCGGTGTGTGGGCGCATCACGCCAATGAAATGTTTAATATGATTGAGGCTGGTGATATCGATGAAGCCATGAATGCGGCCAGTGCCATTGGTGACGATCGCCTGCAAAAGCAAGCGCGAGGATATGTGGTACCAGATTCTTTTACGCACGGCACTTCCGCTCAAAGGCAACGTTGGTTTAGTAAGGGCTATCAAACCGGAGACATCAATCAGGGCGACACGTTTAATGCAACTAGTCTTTAAATTAGGTTTAATCATACTGCAATCTGCCTACTGCTCCTGCCAACTTTTTCAATTCTAAGTATTAAGGTAATACCATGCTACCTGTGTATCTTTGGTTCTAAATGACAGAATCAACACCAATCCTTTCTCAAATTTTACTTTTCTTCCTTGGCGGAATGTTCTTTGTTGTTTCGGCATTACTGGTTTCGAGATTGATAAGACCAAACCGACCCAATGCACAAAAATTACAATCGTACGAGAGTGGGGAGACTCCACAAGGCACTGCATGGATACAATTTAATCTCCGGTTTTATGTATTGGCCTTAGTGTTCATATTGTTTGAAGTAGAAGTTGTTTTTCTTTTTCCATGGTCAGTGGTGTTTGCTAACGCAGAATTAATCTCACAAACCGATGGAATGTGGGGCTGGTATGCGTTTACCGAAATGTTGATTTTCATTTTTGTATTGGTACTTGGCCTTTCCTACGCCTGGAAGATGGGGCATCTGGATTGGGTGAAGTCGGAACCACGCACAAATAATGTTGCATCACCGGTACCGGATCAATATTATACCAGCATTAACGAAAAATATAGAAGTCATAAAGCAGGAAATTCTCTATGAAGGGATTATTAGATCAGCAGTTCGAGAATGGAGGCGTAATCATCACGAAAGTAGATGACTTGCTAAACTGGTCGCGCTTATCTTCCTTATTCCCGATGACGTTTGGATTAGCTTGCTGTGCGATTGAATTTATGAGCACGGGTAGTACGGTGTATGACATGGATCGTTTTGGAATGGTGCCCCGCGCTTCTCCGCGCCAATCTGATGTGATGATTGTTTCTGGCACCGTTACATTTAAGATGGCCGATCGCATCAAGCAATTATATGAGCAGATGTCGGAGCCACGGTATGTTATTTCGATGGGCTCATGTTCTAACTGTGGCGGACCGTATTGGCAGCATGGGTATCATGTGGTGAAAGGTGTGGATCGAATCATTCCTGTGGATGTGTATGTGCCGGGTTGCCCACCACGACCCGAAGCATTAATTGGAGGCATTTTGAAACTTCATGAAAAAATCCGAAATGAAAGTCGCATGAAGCCATTAGCGATTGAACAACTGCTTAAGAAAGAACATGTCTGAGAAACAAGAAGAACTTTTAAAACTCATTCAATCATTTTCAAATGAGGAAGTGGTTGAGATTCCAAACTCAACTCCCTTTGGAGTGATTATTAAAAATGAAGTTCTTCTTCCTGTGTGTGATCAACTTCATAAAAATCCCGCTACCTATTTCGATATGCTTTCCTGTATAACAGGAATTGACAATGGTGTAGAAGCGGAAACTATGGAGGTGATTTATCATCTGTACTCGATTCCATTTAATCAGTCGCTTGCGCTAAAGGTTATTTTGCCACGCGAAAACCCGGAAGTAGAAAGTGTGAACTCTATTTGGAAAACGGCCAACTGGTTGGAGCGGGAAGTATACGATATGTTTGGAATAACTTTTGAAAACCATCCAGACCTAAGAAGAATTTTATTGCCTGCCGATTGGAAAGGTTTTCCGTTGCGCAAAGATTATAAGCATGAGGAATATTATCGGGGAATGAAGATCGAATACTAAATCTTTAGTTGACAATGGAGAGTGAACAATTGATAATTAGAAAGTCAGAGAATCCACTCAGGCAAAAGAGTTATTCTTTTGCGCTTGATGTTGTCAAAATTTGCCTTGAGTTACAGGAAAAGAAAGAGTACATATTATCTAAACAATTATTGAGAAGTGCTACTTCGGTTGGCGCAATGGTTGAGGAAGCAAATCAGGCAGAGTCAAAAGCAGATTTTATTCATAAGCTTTCAATCGCAAACAAGGAGGCGAATGAAACACATTATTGGATTCGGTTGTTAGCTGACTCAAAAATTCTTGATTCAACCAAAGGAGAAATCTTATTAAATAAATGTATCGAAGTAATAAAAATATTGACGGCTTCGATAAAAACTTCGAAGGCCAAAAGGTAAAGATCATGACCAGTTAATTTTCCATTATCCACTATCAATTGTCAATTTTTGAAACAACAATACATATATAAAGAAGACAATCTAATCGACTCCGAGCCGAACAAGTTCAAAGCAAAAGAACTTAAGAGCGAGGAGATGATTATCAATCTGGGTCCGCAGCATCCTTCCACGCATGGAGTTTTGCGACTGGAAGTTTTATCGGATGGCGAGATTATAAAAGAAGTTGTTCCGCATATTGGGTATCTGCACCGTTGTTTTGAAAAACATGCTGAAAGTCTTCCATACAATCAAGTGATTCCGTTTGTTGATCGCATGGATTATGTAGCGGCCATGAATTCGGAGCATGCGTATGCAATGGGAGTTGAACGAATGCTTGGTATTGCTGATCAAATTCCGAAGCGAGTAGAATACATTCGCGTGTTAGTGGCAGAAATGAATCGGATTGCATCGCACTTGATTGCAGTAGGAACATATGGTTTGGATTTGGGAGCGTTTACACCCTTCTTCTGGATCATGCGTGATCGCGAACATATCTTACGATTGCTGGAGTGGGCGAGTGGTGCGCGCATGCTATACAATTACATTTGGATTGGTGGGTTGTTCTATGATCTTCCGGTTGGCTTTGAGAAACGATGTCGTGAGTTCATTACGTACTTCAAACCGAAAGTAGCCGAACTCGAAACAATTCTTATCGATAATAAAATTTTTATTGACCGCACTGCCAATGTTGGTGTGCTTCCATTAAATCTTGCCATCAACAATGGAATTACCGGCCCGATGTTGCGTGCATCTGGATTGCGTTTTGATTTGAGAAGAGTAGATGGTTATTCGGTTTACCCGGAGCTGGAATTTGAAGTACCGATTGGAGAAGGAAAGATGGGTAAGGTGGGTGATTGTTGGGATCGTAGTTGGATACGTGTGAAGGAGATTTATGAATCGCTCCGAATCATGGATCAATGTCTTGACAAATTGGAAGGTGAACATAAACGCACGCGTGAATTTGATCCGCAGGCATTGGTTCCTAAAAAAATCAGACCCAAAGCCCAGGAATTATATGTGCGTGCAGAAAATCCAAAAGGGGAGTTAGGGTATTTCTTTCGTGCGGATGGTAAGAGTGATATTCCATTTCGCTGCAAGGCACGTGCGTGCTCGTTTGTGAACCTTTCAATTCTGCCTGAAATTAGTCGCGGAGTGTTGATAGCAGATTTAATTGCCATTCTGGGTTCGATTGATATAGTGTTAGGGGAAGTAGATCGTTAACGTTGTGATAAAGATTTTATCATCTGAGCAGATTAAGGCGTGGGATGCATACACCATCCGGGAAGAACCTATTGCTTCCATTGATTTAATGGAGCGTGCTTGCCAGGCATTTGTTACTTGGTTTGTAGAGCGCTTTGATGCGAGCAACAAAATTGGAATTGTATGTGGTGCGGGTAATAATGGTGGTGATGGATTAGGCATTGCCCGGTTACTAACCGATTGGAATTATTCCGTTACCGTTTGGATTGTTAGGGGATCGGTATCTGAGTCAATTGACTTTTTAACCAATCTCAAGAAATTAGATTCTAAGGTTTCGGTGTTAGAAATAACAACTAATGCGGATTGTGAATTATTTGCAGACCGTACGATTCTTATTGACGCCATCTTCGGGTCTGGATTGAATCGTCCGTTAGAGGGAATCTATGCTAAAGTGATTGATTGTTTGAATCGTTCTCCAAAAGTTAAAATTTCGGTTGATGTACCTTCCGGGTTGCGAACAAATCAGCACTCATCTGGAACAATCCTAAAAGCAAATTATACCATTACGTTTCAGGCTCCAAAGCTTGCCTTCCTGCAGCCCGAGAATTATGAATATGTAGGGGAATGGCAAGTGGTTGATATAGGCCTTCATAGAAAATATATAAAAGAAGTTGCTGGCGATAATTCCCTCACAACGCTTAAGTCAGTAAAGAAAATTCTTAAACCGCGCTTAAAGTTTGATCACAAAGGAAAATTTGGTCATGCTTTGTTGATAGCGGGGTCAACTGGAAAAATGGGGGCGTGTATTTTGGCGGCACAATCAGCCTTGCGTTCAGGGTTAGGATTGCTCACAGTTCATGTACCTCAATCGGGATATACGATTATCCAAACTGCTGTACCCGAAGCAATGACTACGGTTGATCAGTCGCCTGATTTTTTTTCAGGTCGTGAGATCAAAGAATTTTACACGACCATTGGAATTGGCCCAGGGTTAGGTCAGGCCCCTGAAACTGTAAATGCACTCGAGTATTTATTAACAAGTTTTAAAAAACCAATCGTACTTGATGCGGATGCATTAAACATTCTATCAGCTAATCCAAAACTTCTTACACTTATCCCGCAAGGAAGTATTTTGACACCTCACCCTGGTGAGTTTGAAAGGCTTGTGGGGAAATGGGAGGATGATTTTGATAAGCTTGATAAGTTAAAAGAGTTAGCTACGCGCATTCAATCAGTAGTCATTTTAAAAGGAGCATACACCATTGTTGCCACACCTGATAAAAAACTAATTTTCAATTCAACCGGGAATCCAGGTATGGCAACGGGGGGTAGTGGCGATGTTTTGACTGGAATTCTCACAGGATTGTTGGCGCAATCTTATTCAACTGTAGAGGCTGCAGTTGCGGGAGTTTATCTTCATGGTCTTGCAGGAGATCTGGCAGCCAGAGAGAAGGGACTAAACTCCCTAATAGCGGGGGATATTGTGGATTTCTTACCCGCTGCCTTTAGAAAAGTTGAGTACCCCATGCAATAAAGCCTGCCCGGAACGACCTGTCTGGGCATTTAGTATGTTTATTTTCAATCATTTTAAACTTTTGGCTCACATCTTGCATCTAAAGGCTATAAATACTCGTACATAGTACAACATGAACCTAAGAAAAGCCTTTTACATTGCATTTGCTCTTATCTTGACAATCCAACTTGGATTTGCTCAAGGTAGAGATGAGGTTTTTTTTGCAGGTCGTCCCGATCCTGTTAAGTCTATTCAAGTATATCCAAATCCCGCTACTGAATTTGTGAGCTTAAAATTTGAAGCTCCTCATGCAAAAAAGGTTAAATTATCTTTTCACAATATTCTTGGAAATGCCATTGAATTGGAATCGGAAGTAATGGATGAACATGAAGTTAGAATTCGTGTGAAGGATCTTACTACCGGCTATTATTTTGTTTCAGTTCAGGACGAGCAATCAAATTTCAAAAGTACCTACAAGTTTCTCAAGCGGTAGTCCACATTAATTAATCGGTTTTAGCTATTTTTCTGATTCGATACCCTAATCAATTTGACTTCATTTGTATTAGCCATCGATATTGGAACAACAAGCACAAAAGTCTTGGCTGTTTCTGCCAGAGGAGAAGCACTAAAATCACATCAGGAGTTTTACACTACCCAATTTCCGCACCCCGGCCATGCGGAGCAAGATGTATTGAAGATTTATTCAGCTTTTCAACACGGAGTTAATGAGGTTCTAAAAGCTGTTCCTTCGAACTTCACTCTGGCAGGGGTTTGTTTTAGTTGTGCCATGCATAGCCTGTTAGCAGTTGATCAATCTGGAAATCCGCTGACACCAGCACTCCTTTGGGCTGATACCCGAAGTTCTGCCCAAGCAAAAAAACTGAGAGATACTGAATTGGGTAAAATGCTTCATGCTCAGACAGGCACCGCTATTCACCCCATGTCACCCTTGTGCAAGTTGCTTTGGTGGAAGGAGCATGATCCTCAACTCATTCAACAAGCTTATAAATTTATTTCGATCAAAGAGTATGTCGTATATCGACTGAGCGGTGAACTTGTTATAGATTATTCGATTGCTTCAGCCACTGGGATGTTTGATATTCAAGCATTAACATGGTCAAATGAAGCTTTGGCGTTAGTAGGTTTAACAAAGGAAAAACTTTCTAAGCCCGTAGGAGCAGATTTCTCTGTAAAAATTGAATCGGGCAGAAGTTTTAATTCAGGATTGCTTAACGTTCCCATTTTTATGGGAGCGAGTGACGGTTGCCTTGCTCAGTTAGGAAGTGGAGCAATGAATGAAGGTGATCTCACCATTACATTAGGAACCAGTGGTGCAGTAAGACGGGTAGGGGCAAAGGAATTGCCCGATCCTGATCGAAAATTATTTCGCTACTTACTGGATAATTCAACTTTGATTGTTGGTGGAGCTACAAATAATGGCACTGTAATCCTTGATTGGTTTGGTCGTGAGTTTGTGCCGTCAACTTCTACTCTAACAGATCTTGTTAAGTTAACTATTCCCATTCCACCCTGTTGCGATGGCCTCATTGCGCTGCCATTTTTATTGGGTGAACGAGCACCAATCTATAATCCCGATGCGAAAGGGGTTTTCTTTAACATTACCCTTCGACACACAAAGGCTCACTTTATCAAAGCGTTGATGGAGGGAATCTGTTTTGAATTGAGAAGTATTGTTAAGAGTGTTGAAGAGGTCTGTGGTCCTTCGAAGCGAATCTTAGTTAGTGGCGGGATAACGCATGCCCCAGAATGGGTTCAACTTCTGAGTACTATTTTAGGCAAAGAACTAATTGTTTCGGGCACACACGATGCCTCAGCTCTTGGGGCGGCCGCTATCGCTTTTAAGGCTCTTAAAATTCCTTTTCAAAGCGATGTTTCGCATCAAACGACTTTTGTTCCAAACCTCAATCAATACGAGTTGTATACCAATCAATTTGCACTATTTGAGTCATTGTATGGTAAAGTGGAAAATCAATTTTTATAAGATTCTGCTTATAAATGAAGAAATATCATAAATAGCAAACGATTGCGGAATGTTTTAAATCATTATTTGTAATCAATGTAGGCCTAATCATTTATTTTGACCTCACTAAGACATTAATTTCTCGGAAACGAAACTTTACAGGCATGCAAATAGGGTTAATTGGTTTGGGAAAAATGGGCTATAATCTGGCTCTGAATTTCAAAAGTAAGGGGCACAATGTTATCGCTTTTGATGTAAACAAAGCGGCCATGGAAAGCATAGCCAATGAGCAAATAAAAACCATGTCTACCATTGGTGATTTGGCGTTGGCACTGGAGGGTAGACGTGTGGTTTGGATTATGGTTCCAGCCGGCAACGTTGTGGATGTGGTGCTCAGTAACCTGAAATATCATTTAGCTCCAGATGACATTGTAATTGATGGAGGCAACTCTCACTTTAAAGATACGATTACGCGCGCCCGCGATCTAGAGAAATTAGGAATCCATTATTTAGATTGCGGAACCAGTGGTGGAATTAGTGGGGCAAAGAATGGTGTTTGCACTATGATTGGAGGCAAAAAAGAAGTGTTTGATTTTTGTGAGCCTTTGTTTAAATCCATCTCTGTTCCCAATGGTTATTTGTATTGCGGCAAAACCGGAAATGGTCATTTTACTAAAATGGTTCATAACGGCATTGAGTATGGTATGATGCAGTCCATAGCAGAGGGGATGGAAGTATTGAACAAACATGATGCAGAGGTAGACTTATCGGCAGTAGCCAAGGTTTGGAACCATGGTTCTGTGGTGCGTAGCTGGTTGATGGAACTTACCCAACGCGCTCTTGAGAAAGATAAGAATCTCGAATCGATAAAAGGGGTCATGCATTCATCGGGGGAAGGTAAGTGGACGGTTGAAACTGCGCTTGAGATGGGTGTGCCCACTCCGGTTATTACAATGTCATTGCTTATGCGCTATCGCTCACAGCAAGAAGATACCTTTTCAGGAAAAATTGTTGCAGCCCTGCGCAATGAATTTGGCGGTCATGCAGTAGAAAAGAAGAAAGACTAAAATGTTACGTTCAGCGTAAGCTCTTCGCCTTTGCGTTTTACTTTCACAGGTACAGTCTGACCTTTTTCAAATTTGGTTAACGCATCCATGTAATTTTGAATATCTTGTATTGGGTAATCACCAATCTGGATTACAATATCTCCGGTTTGAATACCTGCTTTGTGTGCGGGCCTGTCTTCCGTAACGCCATCAATTAATAATCCGGCTGCATCGGAAGTGTAACTTGGCATAACACCCAGCGTAACTTTAAAGGATCGGGCTGAACTCATAGATTTATTCTTCGTGGTTAAGAAGGCAAGTTTAGGCTCAGAATCTAATTTTTCAATCACAGCAATAATTAATTCGAGCACTTCTTTTTCTCCCGCATAATTTATTTTGTCCCAATCATCGGATGGCTTGTGATAATCGCTGTGCGAGCCAGTGAAGAAATGCAATACCGGAATATCTTTTAAGTAAAATGAGGAATGATCGGATGGACCAATGCCTGATGAGTCAGTTTTGATGGAAAGTTTGGTGTTCATACTTTGAATGGTAGGTTCCCACAAAGGACTTGTACCGGATCCGCTTATCGAAACACTTTTTGTAGCAGGATTCAATCGACCAATCATATCCATATTGATCATATAGGTAGTGTTTGACAGTTCGATCGTAGGGTGCTCAGTGAAATATTTCGATCCAAACAATCCAAGCTCTTCTCCGCTAAAGCAGATGAATAAGAAATTGCTTTTCTCTTTGACTTTATTTGTGGAAAAGTAACGAGCGAGTTCTAATACTCCGGCAACACCTGAAGCATTATCATCGGCACCATTATGAATTTTTCCTTTTGGGTTTGCATCCAGTGAACTTCCGTTCTCAGCTAATCCTAAATGATCATAGTGTGCACCAATGATTATGGTTTTGTCTGCCTGATTATCTAAGAACGCAATTGCATTATGAGCCAGGCCTTCAGTACCCGTTCCATGCATTCCCGCTTTAAAGGGAAACTCTTGCTGATAAGTTTCTGATTCGCCCTTGGGTATAAGTTTTAGATTCTTAAACTGCTTTTCGATATATTCGAGAGCCATGCGCTCACCTTCCGATCCTGTTTGGCGTCCTTGCATAGCATCATCAGCCAATGTCTTGATGTGAGTCTTGATTTTTTTCTCATCAATCTTTTGACTCCAGGCAAAAGAAGTGCTGGCAATTATGAAGGAAAACAAAAGAAGAGTTCGCAGACGCATAATATTTCAAATTATTACCATACAAAGTAAAATCCAATTTAACTATAAAACTGCCCCTTGGTGTAGTTTTTTTACCGAAATAGAGTTAAACGATGTAATTTTGAAAACTAATAACTGAACTAAAATATGAAAGGCCCTAATATTGTCTTGCTTACGGATTTCTCGCCCTTATCAAAAGTGGCTATGCAGTATGCATTAAAGATGGCTGCTCCTTTGGAAGCAAATTTCACCATCTTAAATATTGTAAGGTTAGATGGTATTCCAAAGGCAAATTTGAGAACGAAACAGATTGAAAAATCAGTTGCTTCTGTATCGCAGGAAGAGGGTGATAATTTGGTTAAAGAATTAAGAAGTCAAGTTAAGGGAAATTATGAATTGACGTTCAAGCCTATGAAGGCTCGCACAGTGGCTGAAATGGTGCGTAGATATGTAGATAAAAACCCAACCAACATGGTGGTGATGGGACTGCAGGGTGCATCGGCTATGAAGAAAGCACGCCTTGGTGGAACTACGGTATCGGTTATTGATGAATGTAAAGTACCGGTATTGGCAATTCCTGAATTGGCCAAGTACCAAAACCTGAAGCATATTGTGTATGCATCCGATCTTAAAAATATTCAAAAGGAGTTAGATATTATTGTTGAGTTCGCAAAAATATTTGGTTCAGCGGTTCATATGATTCACGTGGCTCCCGTCATGGACAAAAAAGTGGATGCGGCTATCCAAACAGTAGAAGAGGTAATTCAGAAAATGAATTATGATAAACTTGACTTCAAATTGATATTAGATGATGATGTAACAATGGCAATTGCCGGATATATCAAAGAAACGAAAGCCGACTTACTTACAACCTTTACACACAAACTCAGTTTGGAAGAGAAAATCTTTGGTAAAAGTGTTACTCGCAGAGTTGCTTACCAGGCAATTACTCCATTGTTAGCAGTGAAGCGGAAGTAAACTTTAAATTAAAACTCCGCATTCCCCGGAAATCTCGGGAATGGAATTACATCGCGGATGTTGGTCATACCGGTTACGAATAACATCAATCGCTCGAAGCCAAGCCCGAAACCACTGTGTGGTGCAGAGCCAAATCTTCTGAGCTCTAAATACCACCACAAGTCTTTTTCTGGAAGATTCATTTCTTTAACACGGGCAAGTAAATTATCATAACGTTCTTCACGTTGTGAGCCCCCAATGATTTCGCCAATTCCAGGAAACAGTACATCCATCGCGGCAACAGTTTTGTTGTCGTCATTCTGACGCATGTAAAAGGCTTTGATGTCTTTTGGATAGTTGTAAAGAATCACCGGCTTTTTAAAGTGCTTTTCTACTAAGTAGCGTTCATGCTCCGATTGCAAATCGATGCCCCAGCCATCAATCAAATATTGAAACTTCTTTTTCTTATTTGGATTTGAGTTTTTGAGAATATCAATCGCTTCGGTATAGCTTAACTTCTGAAACTCATTTTCAGTAACAAACTTCAAACGATCCAGCAAACTTAATTCGCTTCGCTGGTCCTGTGGTTTGGCAGCATCTTCATCTATGGCACGCTTGTTCAAAAATTCTAAATCTTCTTTGCAATTATCCAACGCATACTTAACGAGGTATTGTAACAGATCTGTAGCCAGTTGCATGTTATCATGAATATCATAAAATGCCATCTCAGGCTCAATCATCCAAAACTCAGCCAAGTGGCGGGTTGTGTTTGAGTTCTCAGCCCTGAAGGTTGGGCCGAATGTATAGATCTCGCTGAGCGCAAGCGCATAGGTCTCACCTTCCAATTGTCCCGAAACAGTGAGGTTAGTTTCCTTGCCAAAGAAATCTTCTTTGTGATCGATATGGCCATGCTCATCGCGGGGAGGATTATTACTATCCAGCGTAGTTACCCGAAACATCGTACCAGCACCTTCGGCATCCGATCCGGTAATTACCGGAGTATGGATGTAGAAGAATCCTTTATCGTTAAAAAATTTATGAATAGCAAAAGCCATATTATGTCGAATGCGCATAACAGCACCAAATACATTTGTGCGTGATCGCAAGTGAGCAATCTCGCGCAGGTATTCAAGACTTGGCTTGTTTTTTAGTTGAAGCGGGTAGGCTTCTGCATCACAATCACCAAGAATAGTAAGCTCGTTCACTTTTACTTCTACCGCCTGACCTTTACCCAATGAGGCAATCAAATCTCCGGTAACGGAAATACAGGCGCCTGTTGTGATTCGCTTGAGTGTAGTTTCATCCAGTGAATTCAATTCAACAACGGCTTGTAAATTTTGAATGGTCGAGCCATCGTTAATCGAAATAAACTGATTGTTGCGGAAGGTGCGCACCCAACCCTGCACGTTTACAGATTGATTTGAGGGTTCGGTTGCTAATAAAGCTTTGATCTTAGTGCGTTTCATAGAGAGCTGCTGAATTTCGGATCGCAAAAAACGTCATTTTGAATTTTTAATCAAAATCTAAATTCTGCTCAGGATCCTAAGGATTGAAAAGTCTTTTTGATTGACATGCCCGATACTTTTTACTAACGGACTGAATTGGTAGATTTGTCCCACAAGAATCATGCAAAGATTAAGTTTAAACCAGAGTCTCCAACAAAAGCTGTCGCCCCAGCAAATTCAGTTTATAAAACTGTTGCAGGTGCCTACCGCTGAATTGGAGAATAGAATAGAGGAGGAGTTGGAGTTGAACCCTGTATTGGAAGAGGGTTCAGAAAGCGAGCAGGAGGAGGAAGATGAAATTAAAAATGACGAAACTCCCGAAAGAGACCCTGAGGAGGGACAAACCGAAAGCAGTACGGAGGACATTGACATTAAAGATTACTTGCGCGATGATGACTACAATAGTTATAAGACGCATGTTGATAATGATGGGGATGACGATGACGACCGGGAGATGCCCGTACCCATGGGAACTTCGTTGCATGAAACCCTTATGACTCAGTTGGGTTTTATAGGAATGAGTGAACGCGAACAAATTATAGGTAAGCAGTTAATTGGAAGTATTGAAGGAGATGGGTACATCCGCAGGGAGATGGAGTCCATTGTAAATGATTTGGCTTTTTCGCAAAGTGTTGATACTAATTTAGAAGAAGTTGAAGGTCTTTTAAAACGGATTCAATCATTCGACCCGGCTGGTATAGCTGCTAGAAATTTGCAAGAGTGCTTACTTCTGCAACTTGACCGCATGGATGATGGACAAGATGTTGATGTGATTGTAGCCAAACGAATTCTTCAGGAGTGTTACGAAGAGTTTACCAAAAAACACTATTCTAAGATTCTTAAGAAACTTGATCTGGATGATGAGGATTATATTAAGGACGCTATTGAGTTAATTGTACGGTTAAATCCAAAACCAGGTGGTGAGTTAAACACAGGAATGGCAAAGAATCAATATGTTATTCCCGATTTTATTCTTTCTAATAACAATGGAAAATTGGAATTGGCCCTTAACTCACGCAATGCTCCAGAACTTCGTATCAGCCGATCGTACACCGATATGTTTAAGGCTTACGACAAAAGCGATAAGAGTGATAAGAAATTGAAGGAAGCTGTGTCTTTTGTAAAGCAGAAGTTAGATGCGGCCAAGTGGTTTATTGATGCCATTCGGCAACGGCAACACACCTTGCTTCGCACCATGCGTGCAATTCTTGACTTTCAATACGATTATTTTTTAGAAGGTGACGAAACGAAACTGCGTCCTATGATTTTAAAGGACATCGCGCAGATGATTAATATGGACATCTCTACGGTGAGTCGCGTGGCCAGCAGTAAAACCATTCAAACAGATTTTGGCGTGTTTCCACTAAAGTATTTTTTCTCAGAAGGTATTGCTACCGATTCGGGAGAGGAAGTCAGTAGCCGTGAGGTGAAACAAATTATAAAAGATTTAATTGAATCTGAAGACAAGAACAAACCTTTCTCAGATGATAAGTTGGAAGACTTACTTAATGAGAAAGGATATAATATTGCCAGGCGCACGGTAGCTAAATACCGCGAGCAGTTAAATATTCCGGTAGCTCGTTTACGAAAAGAAATGCGGTGAGGGTAGTAGCCAAGATTATTTCCTTTCTGTTTCATCCCTTGTTACTCACAACCTATTTGGTAACATTAATTGGCTATTATTTTCCAACTATGTTAATGGTGGCACCACAAAACATGCGACCCATTCTTGCTTTTATTTTCTGCTTCACCTTTATTCTGCCGGCTGTTAACATTCTGATATTCAAAATTTTTGGAACCATCTCTAATTATACTATGGATTCACGCAAGGAACGTCTGGTTCCATTTGTCGCGATTTCTGTTATCTACATTGTAATGACCTTTTTGTTTTATTATCGACTCCCTTTTTCTTCAAACTTCAGCAATTTGATGTTGCTGGTAACCATGCTTGTAGTTGCTGGCACCGTTATTACATTTTTCTATAAAGTGAGTATTCATAGTTTGGCTATGTGGGGAGGTGTGGGAATACTTGTTCCCTTGAATAAGGCGATGGAGCAATCCTATTTGTTGTGGCCAACTGCGGGTATTATTGTAGCAGCAGGCTTGGTAATGTCTGCCCGGTTATATTTAGATGCTCACACACCACGGCAGGTGATGATTGGTGGATTGGTTGGTTTTGGAATTGGCTTCTTGGGAATGATCTTTCTCTTTTAAAAATCAATTGTATGGACTTCAAATTTATCACCTATGAAGTGGCCAATGGAGTGGCCACCATTACGCTAAACAGACCTGAAGTTTATAATGCATTGAATGATGCAATTACCTATGAACTGCAAGATGCATGGAAGGCAGTTGCAAAAGATGAGCAGGTGCGTGTGGTGGTTCTAACTGGTGCCGGAAAAGCGTTCTGTTCGGGTCAGGACTTAAAGGCAGTTTCAGGCCAGGAAAAAAGATCGTTTATGGAGTCGCTGCAGAAACGATACAACCCTATCATTCGCGCTATGCGAAATTTGCCTAAACCCATTGTTGGCAAAATAAATGGAGTAGCTGCAGGCGCGGGTTGTTCATTTGCCTTGGCCTGCGATATTATTGTTGCTTCTGAAGAAGCAACCCTTATTGAGGTTTTTATAAATATCGGATTAGTTCCCGATTCCGGTTCGGCCTATTTTTTACCACGATTGGTGGGCATGGCTAAGGCTTTTGAAATGTGTTCTATGGGTAGTCGCATAAAAGCTGCAGAAGCGCTGCAACTTGGGCTTATTAATAAAGTTGCTTCCGCAGATCAGTTGGATGCTACCGTTAAAGAATACACAGACTACTTTTCACAAGCACCCACTCAATCAATTGGGCTGATCAAAAAAATGCTGACCAAATCATCTACCAGTAACCTGGATGAAATGCTGGAGTACGAAACCTATTGTCAGGAGATTGCAGGAACCTCTCAAGATTATAAAGAAGGTGTGGCCGCCTTCCTTGAAAAAAGAAAACCTGCGTTTACAGGAAAGTGATTAAAATCCGTTAACAGAAATTCCAAATGTTAAGGAATTAGAATCCGCGCCAAGTGGACCTTTGCCTTTTTGAAACACATTGGAAAGGTTATAGAATGCAAACCAGTTAAAGCCACCAATACCAAAACGAGTATAAACTCCGTAGCGAAACTGTTCAAGGCCGTAACTCTGTTTATTCTTTACCTTTACGATATCGCCATCTGCATCTTTGTATTTCACTTTTGTTTTCGAATCGAATAGTAATCCTACTCGTCCGCCCACAGCAATGTTTATACTCCTTGAAATATCCTCTGGTTTAGTGTCAAATCTAAATTCAAGCGGAATCTCCACATAATTGGCAATCAATTGAGATTTTCTTGCAAATGTTGAGTAGATGCGTGTTGGGCTCAACAGGTTGTATTGTTCTACCTGGTCTGCAGAGACAGCTCCATTTGGATAGCTTACTAACTCTACGGTATCAATCAACGTAGCGTTATCTTTAAATTTCCAACGCTCAAGGCTTACTCCAATTCCGGGATTGAAACTAAATTTCGAGCGGCCAAACCGGAAAGAATACTGATAGTATAGATTAACCGTTCGCGATCCCCAAGTGCCCTGATTCCATGTACTATCGGGCTTATTTATTAATTGATTGATCCCCAAATCAATCATAAATGTTCCTGGTATGCTGGGTTTAGCAGTTCTCTTTATGGGTTCGTCTTGCGCCATCCCACAGATAACCACAAAAATGAAGGCAACAGAACTAAGGATTTTTTTCATTTGACCGATTTTACTACTAACGGTTATAAACAGCTTTATATTTCTGTCTGAAATAAAAAACCTAACCCATTCAAATTGAGTTAGGATTTTAAAAGTGAGCCTGGAGGGATTCAAACCCCCAACCTTCTGATCCGTAGTCAGATACTCTATTCAGTTAAGCTACAGGCCCAAAAACAGATCGCAAAGGTAACTAAATAATGATTTTCACCAAAAAATAATCCTGAACACGCATTTTAAGCCTATCTGTTTAATTCAGCTTAAAAGTAAGAGGTAATGTCATTCTTACCTTAACTGGTTTGCCTCGTTGCTTCCCAGGTTCCCAACGTATTTTAGACAATACGCGCATAGCTTCCTCATCGCAACCATCGCCAATACCTTTTGCAATTTTAAGATTGGTAACATAGCCCTGTTGGTCAATTATAAATTCAACAAACACTTTGCCTTGAGTATGATTGCGTTGCGCTTGGCGCGGATACTTGATTGAATTGGAAAGCTGTTCATAGAATGATTTGTAACCACCTATTGGAGCGGGCATTAATTCTGGAGCAGTAAAAATAATCGGATCGGTTTCTTCAGGAATATTTGTACCGGGGACAGTAAAATCAATATCGTCTACGACAGGAACATCATCAACTTCATCACTTCTATCTGTTTCAGAAAGTGTAACTAGAGTTACTTGTTTTGATTGAGATACACTTTGCTTTATAAGAATTGGTGCCTTAGGAATTACCTCGTGCACAGTGGGTTTAACTTCCAGCAATGCTGCTTCAATGGGCGTATCGAATGTTGGAGGAACGGGTACTCTTTTTTTAGTACGCCACTCAAAGGCGGTAATTGTCAGTGCCACACTTATGCTCAGGCCAATCAAAAAGAATTTAAAGGATTGCCTTTGCAGATCTTGTTTTGGATTTTTCTTTGCTTCCATGGTATGGTGTGTTTAGGTGATACCCTCCTAATCCACACTCACCATTTAGTCACGTCTTTAATCCTACAATTTCTATTGATGAAATTTTTCCGGGCTTCGCTTGTTTCTTTTCCCATCGCGACACAACAACAAAAATCAGAATGAGCGCAACAATAATAAAGAAGAATGTAAAAATACGGGTAATCGTTTTGATGCGCTTACTTTCATCATGTTGCTTCAAAATGGAATTATAATTTCGAAACCGTTCGCTTCCGCGGGCTGACATGCGTTGCCTCCGTATCCGAATTTCATGCTTACCCATGATACCTCACCTTAATATTAAAATTTGTTCTCAATTTATCTAATGCACGATAGGTGCGCATTTTTGCACCGCTCTCTGTCATATCGAGAATGAAAGCAATTTCTTTAAAATCTTTATCTTCAAAAAAACGCAATTCCAAAACCTGCACCATGTCGGTTGGTAATTCATTCATATACCCAAGCAGGCGGTCAATTAACTCTTCATCCCAACTTTCTTCCGTCTGCTCAACGAGTTCGCGCACCTTCAGTTCTTCAATACTGAAAATTTTCTTGCCTTTGTTTTTTCGATAATGCTTGTTTACTTCATTACCGGCAATTTTGTAAAGCCAGGCCGAGAAAGGGAAGCCCCGATATTCATATTTTCCAATATTATTTAAAGCATTCACAAATGCCTGCGAGCAGAGATCACCTGCCAGTTCTTCATCATCCGTTTGGCGTAAGATGTAGTTAAAAATCCGGTCGAAATATTTTTCATAGAGTTCTCCAAAAGCCTCGCGGTCTTTTTTTGATCGCTCAATGATTAATAATTCCTTACGGATTTCATCCTCCGTCATACGGTTCTGTGGGTAAGCCGTTCAAATACTTCTTAATAATCCGAAGGTTTTAGTAAAGTCACAAATGCCTCCCACCATAGGGGGTATTCGGTTTCATTTCAAATACTCTTAACTTGATACCCCATTATGTGTGCTAGGCTTTTCATAGTAGGTATTTTAATGATTGTGTTTCAGCAATCAAATGCTCAGCAATTTGCGCTACGGCATTATACGGCCGTGGATGGGTTGCCGCAATCGCAGGTAAATGCCATAGTAGAAGATGTAAACGGATATTTATGGATTGGCACAAACGGTGGTGGCCTTGCCCGGTTTGATGGCAAAGAATTTAAGACCTACAATACATTAGATGGCTTATTGAGCAATGTGGTTACTTCGCTCATGCTGGATGCAAAGCAGAATTTATGGATTGTACATCCGCACGGCATTTCGCTATTTAATGGAATACAGTTTACAGTCTTTCAATCACCACTACCTAATCCAAAACGAATAAGAAGAATTTTTGAGCAGAGTGACTCTGTTTTTTTCATCACGCAGTCAGGTTCGATGGGTAAAATTTATCAGGACTCAGTGTATTTCTGGGAAAAGCAGATACTACCTGGTAAAAATATTTTCTCGGCTGTAAAACTTCGCAATCAACAACTTGCATTTTATTTAAATGACAGTAGTTTTTTGCTTATGGATGAAGAAGGTAAGCGAAAAATCACTTCTCATAAGAAAATATTTGGCCGTGTATTCAGTCTTTTTCATTATCAAAAAAAATTGATTATCGAATCTGATCATGGCTATTTTTCATTGAACACTGAAAAAGCTTCTTTCGAAAAAATGCCCTTCAAATTTGAGAAACATGTGGTGGCATACGATTCATTGAATAAGTTTTTTTGGGATTTTACCAAAGGCAATTTATCCTATCAAAGGGAAACAGGCGAAGAAATTGTGGAGGTGCTAAAAGATGTAATGGTGACTCAAATCCATTTCGACAAAGAAGGGAACACCTGGATCGGCACTAATGGCAGAGGACTTTATAAATACTCGACTCAGGATTTTGATCGATGCGGATCTGATAAACTCAATTCTGTGATGGCAATTGCTAAAGATTCGGATGGAGCAACCTGGATAGGGTCTTCTGAAAAAGGCCTGTGGAAAATTCATATGGGAAAATCGAAACATTATTTGTTGGAAGACAAGGAGCAAGGAATCTTTGATATTAAGTTTAGTCCGCAAGGTGACTTGTGGATTGCGACAGGAGCAGGATTAGGAAAGTATGATGCCGCTAACGATCGGTTTCAGTTTTATAACCGCGAAGATGGACTTTCCAGTCAGTATGTGATAAATATTGATTTCGATGAAGCAGGCGGATTGTGGTGCGGAACAACCGGAGCAGGGATTAATTATTTTGATGGCAAACAATTTACTTCTTTTACATCCGATCATGGATTGAAAGGACAACTGGTTCATGCCATTCGATATTTCAAAAATGAAAAGACACTTTTCGTTGGTACTGAGTTTGGGTTAAGCCGTTTACAAAATAATCAGGTGAAAAAACTTACAGTACCGGAACTCACAAACACTTCGGTTTTTTCAATTAATGTCTATGAGGATTCATTGTTGTTGATTGGCTCATCGGGTGCTGGTGTTTTGGTTTTTGATCCTGTAACAAATGCTGTTAAGAAACTATTGGCTACAAAAGATGGCCTACCTTCTAACCTTATTTATTTTGTTGCTGCTGACCAGGATAATTATATCTGGATCGGAACTGAACAAGGCATTAATCGCATTCGGCTTAACACAGATCTTGACTTAGTAGAGAATCTACACTATGGTTATGAAAACGGACTTACAGGTGTGGAAACAAATCAAAATGCATTTTACTTTGGTGATGAGAAATTTTTCGGGTTGATTGATGGTATCTATCAATTCAATGATAATCAGAATTTGCCGGAGAAATCTCACGAACTTCATCTCACCTCGGTTGAGTTATTTTATGGGGAGTTTTCAGCTCGCAAGTATTCTGATAGCACGACTGGTTTCTTTAAAGTTCCGTATAGGCCTGCATTTTCATCCGATAAAAATCACATCACTTTTCATTTTAATCGCGTAAGCAAACGCAATCCACAATCGGTGCGTTATAAATATTTCTTAAAGAATTTTGACATGGCCTGGTCTCAACCAACACCGCTTGGTCAGGTTACATACGGAAATCTTCCTGCTGGCGATTATACGTTGCAAATTCTGGCCACTAACAAACAAGGAAGTTGGGATACGGTTCCGCTATTGTATTCATTCACTGTAGAGGCCCCCTTTTATGCAACCAGCACATTTGTGGTTTTTGTTTCGGTTATCCTGTTTGGTTTGTTTCTTCTGATCCTTTCATTACGCGTGCGAAGCCGAACAAGGCGTGTGTTGGAAATTGAACACATTCGTCAGCAAGAGCAGGCTCATTTGCGGAAAGAAATTGCCCGCGATTTTCATGACGAAATGGGAAATCAGCTTACGCGCATCATTAACTATGTGAGCGTAATGAAACTGAGCAAGAATGGACAGGCTGTTGAATTATATAATAAAGTAGAAGACTCTGCTAAATATTTATATAGTGGTACACGTGATTTCATTTGGAGCATTGACCCACAAAACGATGAGCTATCACGCTTGTTCTTGCACATTCGCGATTTTGGAGAAAAGCTTTTTGAAGAAAAGGAAATTCAATTTCGTGCGTATAATCAAATTAAAGATCCCACACGGGCACCTTACGGCTTTAGTCGCGAGGCAAACCTGATTATGAAAGAGGCCATGACCAATGTGTTTAATCATTCGCAAGCAAAAAATGTGGCGTTCATCCTAAATCAGGATAATGAACAATTTGAAATGATTTTAGAGGATGACGGAATTGGTTTTTCTATGAGTGACATCACACACCTGAATGGAATAAAAAATATGCGCATCCGGGCCGAACGCATCAAGTCGGTTTTGCGTATTCAAAGTAATATGAATAAATCTGGAACAAGGGTTTCCTTGTCCTTTACAATAACTAAAACTAAAAAGTATGTCAACCGAATCTAAAAAACGTGTGCTGATTGTTGAAGATGATTCTGAAATAAGAAACAGCTTTTCATTAATTGTAAATAGTTCGCCCAATTTCTTTACAGTAAATGCCTATGGAAGTTGTGAAGAGGCTATCAAAAACCTGAATCACGATAAGCCGGATATTGTGCTGATGGATATTGAATTGCCTGGAGGAATGAATGGAATACAAGGCGCCAAAATAATAAAGGACAAAGCGCAGCAAGCCGATGTGATTATGGTTACGGTGTATGAGGATAGTGAATTGGTGTTTGAGGCCTTGAAGGCGGGAGCTTCTGGCTACATAACCAAGAGCGCGAACTACATGGAATTACTTTCGGCCTTGGAAGAAATAACCAAAGGGGGTGCACCAATGAGCAGCAAGATTGCGCGCATGGTGATTGATAATTTTCATGTAAACCCAAATAGTCCATTGACCAAACGAGAAACAGAAATTTTACAACTGATTTCAGAAGGCAAAACCTATACACAGATTTCGGAAGAGCTTTTTATTTCGAAGGAAACTTCAAAAACGCATATCAAGAATATTTATTCTAAGCTTCAGGTGCGCAGTAAATCAGAAGCGCTGGCAAAAGCAAGTTTAGAAAAATTGATTTAGAATAGTGTTGCACGAAGTCGCCAAGACGCAAGAATTATTGATGGTGAATAGTTTATAAATGGAAGTGTGGCAGATCGAGCGTCATCCCTCTCCTTGGGAGAGGGAACGAGGGTGAGGTTGCCGCTAAAATAAAAGCCAGCCGTTCCGTTTAACTCTGGTTGCAATCACTTTTTTTATTGGTTAGCTTTCCACAAAAGGCTAACTGAAATCACAATGAAAAAAAGTATTCTCGCGTTCCTGCTTTTTATAAGCATTGCATCCTTCGCTCAACGCAAAAAAGATCAACCTCAACCTGTTGCTCCCGAACAGAAACAAACGGTTTCTGGTATTGAAGGGAAGGTGGCTGGAATGAAAAAATTCCCGGGCTACATCGACTTTTATTATGATGAGAAGCAAGACAAAGTTTTCCTGATTATTTCCAAGTTCGATACTGAATTTTTATATGTGGAGTCGCTTACTGCTGGCATTGGCTCCAATGATATTGGGTTAGATCGCAATCAATTGGGTCGTGAGCGGGTGGTGAAGTTTGATCGGAGAGGGCCCAAAGTTTTGCTGACCGAATTAAATTATTCGTATCGCGCCATTTCAAACAATCCGCAAGAGCGTAAAGCCGTAGAGGAGGCGTTTGCTCAATCTGTGCTTTGGGGCTTTGCCGTAGTAGCAGAAGAGAATGGTCGCGTGCTGGTGGATGCATCTGATTTTCTGTTACAAGATGCGCACGATGTAATTGGTCGCTTGCGCGGAGCACAACAAGGAAGTTATTCTTTGGATAAATCACGTTCAGCTTTTTACATGCCTCGTACTAAAAACTTTCCTGAGAATTCTGAATTTGAAGTAACGTTAACCTTTACAGGTCAGGCCACCGGAGGTTATATCCGTAGTGTAACGCCTACGCCTAACTTTGTTACGGTGCGTGAGCATCACTCATTTGTTCAGTTGCCTGATGCAAACTATACCCCTCGCAAATTTGATCCGCGCGCTGGCTACTTTAGTATATCCTATTACGATTATGCAACGCCCATCAGCGAGCCAATAGAAAAACGTTTTATTACCCGGCATCGGTTAGCGAAGAAGGACCCCAGTGCTGCAGTAAGTGAAGCGGTTGAACCGATTGTTTATTATATGGATCCGGGTGCGCCCGAGCCTATTCGCTCTGCACTAATGGATGGTGCTAAGTGGTGGAACCAGGCTTTTGAAGCAGCGGGTTATAAAGATGCATTCAGGGTGGAGGTGTTACCCGATGATGCAGATCCCATGGATGTACGTTACAATTTAATTAATTGGGTGCATCGCTCTACGCGAGGTTGGTCATACGGATCATCCGTAACTGATCCGCGCACAGGAGAAATTATTAAAGGGCATGTGAATTTAGGTTCACTGCGCGTGCGTCAGGATTTTTTAATTGCAGAAGGATTGCTTGCTCCGTATGAAGAAGGAAAACCTGTTTCGAAAGAGATGGAGGCGATGGCCATTTCAAGATTGAGACAATTAGCAGCGCATGAAGTAGGTCATACCATTGGGTTAGCGCATGCTTATTCATCTAGCACGGAGAGTCTTGCGTCCGTGATGGACTACCCACACCCGGTTGTTAAACTAACCGATGGTAAAATAGATTTAAGCGAAGCGTATGACACCAAGATTGGTGCGTTTGATAAAGTAACCATTATGTTTGGTTATCAGGATTTCCCTAAAGGAACCGATGAAGAAAAAGCATTGGATGATATTATTCAAAATTCATTGAATGCTGGACTAACCTTTTTATCTGATCAGGATGCACGCCCGATAGGAGGTGCGCATCCTTTTGCACACTTGTGGGATAATGGAAAAAATCCTTCGGATGAATTGGATCGTGTGATGGAGGTGCGCGCAGTGGCATTAAAGAATTTTGGGGAACGTAACATTAAACCGGGCACCGCTATGGCGATGTTGGAAGAAGCGTTAGTACCTGTTTACTTCTTTCATCGTTATCAAACAGAAGCAGCTGCAAAATTAATGGGTGGATTAAATTATCGCTATGCTTTGAGGGGCGATGGACAACCTGTTACCGAATTGCTAACCCCACAACAAGAAATAAAAGCACTCGAGTCGTTGCTCAAAACCGTGCAACCTTCAGCGCTTGCGTTGCCGGAGAGTTTGTTGAAGATACTTCCGCCCCGACCGCTGGGCTATCGATCGCACCGCGAGTTATTCAGCGGTAAAACAGATTTAACGTTCGATCCGCTGGCCGCTGCCGAAACAGCTTCTGATCTTACGTTTAGTATGATCTTATATCCGGCTAGGGCTAATCGGTTGTTTGAACATCACTCGCGCGATGCACGGTTGCCAAGTTTGGAAAGTGTGATTGATAAAATGCTAAGTGCTACTATAAAATCTGCACCGAAGAATGGTTATGAAGGCGCTATTCAAATGAGCACGGCCAATGCACTGTTTGTTAATTTAGCAAAGCTGGCCGTTAGTAAAGATGCCTCCGCACAAACAAAAGCCATTGTTACGTTTAAGCTGGATCAACTTAAGAGCTGGCTACAAAGCAAAACCACCACCGATGAAGAATGGAAAGCCTACTATGCATATCTCGCAAATCAAATTGCTCAATTTCAAGACGACCCGGATGAGTTTAAACAAGAGAAGGCTTTGGATGCACCTCCCGGAGCACCGATTGGTATGACGGAGTGGATGTGTGAGAATTGATTATTTAGAATGAAAGTTGCTGGTCAGGCGACCAGCAACAACGAAAAGGGCTAGCAACCCCATAGAGGTGCGCAGTACAAACCATTTTGGTAGGTAGTGGGCACCTTTTTGACGGGGTTTTTAAAATGTACGTAACTGGTGCTTATATTCGTTAGTTGGCCGCAATAATTGCCGGCTAAACTTAAAAATTGAGATATGAGAAAGATACTAATGATTCTAATGTTTACACCTCTTTTAACTAGTGCTCAAACAGGTGACAAAAATTTTATAGATCAAAACTACATTGAAGTCGCAGGTAAATCCGAATTACAGATTACTCCGGACTTGATTTATATTAAAGTCTTGATAAACGAGAAAGACAATAAGAACAAAACATCGCTTTCAGACAAGGAGGGTGCAATGATCTCAAAATTGAAAGACATAGGCATTGACATAAATAAGGATTTATTAATCAAGGACATTTCAAGTAATTTTAAATATTACTGGTTGTCTAAGAATGAAATATTATTATCAAAAGAATATCAGGTTATAGTGAGAGATGGTAAAACAGCAAGTAGAATTTTTATTGAGTTAGAGAATATAGGAATTTCAAATGTTTCAATAGATAAACTTGACCACAGTAGTATTGAAAAGTACCGCAAAGAAGTTAAAATAGAAGCTATAAAGGCAGCAAAGGAAAAGGCTGAAGCACTGTCTAATGCCATAGGACAAAAAGTAGGAAGAGCGATCTTCATCCAAGAATTAGAGAATAATTATCAAAATGGAACACCAGGCTCATCAAATCGCATTTTGATAAGAGGAGCAAGTTCTCTTTATGGCTCGAGAGCGCCAGAACCTGAAATTGACTTTGAGAAAATCATACTTGAGTATTCGATAATTTGCAGATTTGAGCTTAAGTGAATCACCGATCTCAACACAAAACGAAAAATAGAGTGAGATTATGTTTCATAACCTTTTGATTTGCCTAGTAGGTTGTTCAGAAAAAAATTACTGTTGCATATTCTTATGTCATCCCTAAAGGATTCTTTTTTGAGAAAGTATGGTTTTACCAATATAATATCTCATCCCTAAAGGGATTGATGAGTTTGAGCCCAGAAGAGGAACAAAATCAAAATGTCTGAGAACTAATGCACCTCGTTCTTGTTGGCAGCCTAACCGCTCGCCTTTTCGAAGTTTACAATGATTTCGGGTTCCTCCCTGTCCTTGCTGGTCGCCTGACCAGCTATATCTCATCTCTAAAGGGATTGATGAGTTTGGTCTTATTACAAGTACCATTAGGGACGACATATTGGTAAAAGGATGAGAACTTAATGCGCTCCATCAAACCACTCCTTAAACTCGCTTACCTTTTCGCGGCTTACAATGATTTCGGGTTCCCATTTTATATGGGGAGTAATTTTTAACCGGCTGTTGGAATACACAACTACATCCTGAATGGCGCTGATGTGAACAATATAACTGCGGTTTACTCGATAAAATAATTTTGGATCCAGGATTTCGCTCAGGCTTTCTAAGGTATAATCGATAATGAACTTCCTAAGTTGATTGGTAATCAGGTACACATCGCGGCCATCGGCAAAGAGAATACTGATCTGATCTGAAGTAATAGATTTTATATGATCACCCAGCTTAACCATAAAGCGGTTCTTGTACGACTTGCTTTGAGCCGTATCAAATGTTTTAGTAATCGCCTCATTGCGATCGTCACTCCAACGTAATTGATTTCCTAATTCTTCTACTTTTTTTAGGCTGTTGGATAAATCGGTAAACGTGATAGGCTTGAGCAGATAATCGATGCCATTCATTTTAAAAGCTTCGAGAGCAAACTCATTGTAGGCGGTAATAAAGATAACCGGCTTTTGCACCGTCACTTCTTTAAAAATGTCGAAGCTCACCCCATCCTTCAATTGAATATCCATAAAGATTAAATCGATAATGGATTGATTGGCTTCTAACCAGTTCACAGCATCTTCAACTGACTCAACAATGCCTTTGATGGAAATGTCGGCACTGTAGCGGGTGAGGTAGCGTTCCAGTTTTTCACTGGCCGGAGTTTCATCTTCTACAATTAATACATTCAAGGCTAAACTCATGCGTGTGCTTGGGTTTCGTCAGCAATTTGCATAAGCGGAAATTTAATATAATTTTCTTTGCCCGCTTTCACTTGCACAAATGGATTTTCACTAAAGAAGGAATACGAGCGTTGCAATCGCGCATAAGCGCTCAAACTATCCTTATGCAACAGCAACTTGTCATTGATAGAATGTTGTAATACCAAATACTCACCACCTTCTTCTAAATATATCCGAATTACGAGCGGTGATTGTTTGGAGATAAGCGTATTGCGAACGATGGCATCAATGGTCACCAGTAATGAACCGGGAATCAGGTGAATGTTTTTGGTTTTAATCGAACTCAGCAAGTTTAAATGATTTTGAAACTTGTAGTTCAAGAGCTTTACCAATTGTTCGGCTGCACTCATTTCTTCTTCAAAGGTGATCAATTCCTTGTGGCGGTTGATAAGGCTATATCGGTAAATGCCAGCGAGGTAATCAATTTGTTCTTCGGCCTGATCAACATTATGCTGCAAGGTTAGGATCAGATTCTCTAAGCTTTCATAAAGCAAGTCTGGATTTATTTCATTTTTGAACGATGTAAAATCGGCATCTAATTTTTCGCGCAACTTTTTCTCTTGTTGTATCAACAATGTGTTTTCGCGATTCAAATAAAAATTACTGAAAAATAGAATATTATAAAGAAGACCAATCACGCCATAGATAGAAAGAAACAGGCTTAGCTCGCTCGGGCTGATATCAAACCCAATAATCCATTTATAATAAGCGCTTATAGCTACTCCCAACAGCACTAACGAAGTTATGAGTGTGATAAAAATCTGCGAAAGAATTCTACGTTGTAATGTTTGTTGGGCAAATCTTTTTTCTAAGAGTGCAATCATAAAACGCATGGACTCCAAAGAAATATAAGCCAAAGCAATGCACACATACACCTCGTTGCTGCTAAAAATGTCTTTGATTTCAGTAAACGTATTATTGATCAGCAGAATGAGCAGGTACACCATTAGCCCCAGTACGGGTGCAGATAGAATGCGAAATAGCGCCTGATGAATAAATAATCGATTCATGAAAATTGCAAAGCTGGTTGCATTTCTTGTTTAACATTTTGCTTTAGAACGGGCAATATCACGGTAAACCGGGCTTCGTCTTTTATTATAATTTTTTCTTCTGTAAAGAATTGGTAGCGGCTGGTAATGGTGGTTAGTCCAATCTGAAAGCTTTCCCGTTTCTCAGCAACAGTTTTTGAGTTTGCTACAATTATGCGGGTATTGTCTTGTGCTGAAATGTAAATCAGCAGCGGATTGTCTTTAGAAATTTTATTGTGCTTCACCGCATTTTCAACCAGCAATTGCAACGTCATGGGAGGGATGAAAGTATCGTATAAACTCTTTGGCAGATTAAATTCAAGCGAGAGATGTTGTTCGTACCGAACCTGAAGTAAGTAGTAATACGCTTTCACGAACTCAATCTCCTCACGCACGGTAACAAGTTTTTGTTTTTGGTTATCGATCACATACCGAAACGTGTCAGCCATTCGCCTGATAAATTGTTCGGCCATAAAGGTATCCTTAAACAACAAGGAAGAAACTGTATTGAGACAATTGAATAAATAATGCGGACTGATTTGAGCTTTCAGCGACTCAAATTGAAGTTCGAGCTGCAGGCGATCAAGCCGCATGTGTTCAACCTGAGTTTTTGCATAGAACTGATAGGAGTATAGTAATCCGTAAAAGATCTCATAAATAAATAGCGAGATTGCGAGTAGGATGCCCAATTTGGTTACGTCTTCTGCGCGGGCCTCCAACAGCAACAAATTAGCCGTTATCGCGAAAGCAAGAACCACGATTCCATTTATCAAAAATCCCGAAAGGAAGCGTGCTAAAAAATGAGTGCGCCAATGAACCCACCGATCCAACAATTTATCGGTTTGCCAGGCCAGAAATCCTGCCAGGTTGGTAATGACTATGCAGATTATGTATTCGTACGCTTCTAATTTAAGCGAGGGAAACCTGCCATGGTTGCTGTAGAAAATGTAAATGAAAAATAATACCCCAAGGCTTGTGCAGATGATGGCAAGCAATCCAAACTTTTTCATGAAGCGGTTTTGAAATATGCTACGAGGGTAAGCCATTATACCTTTAAACTACTCAAATTTTTGAAAGTTTCAGGTACGATGGAATTTCTCGGTTTGAATTAGTTATCCATAGCTCGCATGGCGCGGCCGTAGTAGGTTTCAGAATTAATTTTGCGAGCCGCTGAACGATACGCATCTTTAACTTCATTGCTTCCCGATCTTACATACGGTGCCGCTTGAGTTAGTACTTCAGTCATATAGTGGTCGGAGTGGATATCAGAAGCAGCTTTTATAATGGCAATCATTTTTCCATCTGTCATGTTGGATGTTCCCATAGCTGTTCTCAAGGTTTGCGATTTATAGTGATCACTTCCCATGGAGTCGCAATACTCAACCAGTTTTTTAAATTGTTCTTCTTTTAGGTCTTGTTTTTTCAAAAGGGATGTTAAAACTTCTGTGCGATAATGATCCGATTCAATAGAAGAGGTAACGGATAGTAAGTTGGTTAGCGATTGTTCATCAATTGGATTGCGGAGCATTTCTTTAATGACCTGCGTGATGTAATGATCGGAGTTAATTTCCTTTACAGCCTCAACAGCTTGTTGATACGATTCGGGCGAAAGTTTTCGATCCAATGCTTTGGTTAGTATCTCAGTACGGTAATGATCGGAATTAATTGATTTGGATGAGCTTATAATTTCAGTCATAATAGGGTCGGTGAGATTAGATTGTCGCATTAAAGATGTTAACACCTCAGTCTTGTAATGATCGGATCCCATGCGTGATGACGAAGCCAGAATGATTTTAACATTTTCAATAGTGGCGGATTGGTCGCGAAGCGCCTCTTTGATCACCTGGGTTTTATAATGATCGGAACCTAATCGGTTGGTGGCAGTGAAAAGTGCCTGAGTAGCTTCCTTGTTTTGTAAGAATTTGGAAAGGTTGTTCTCTAAAAACTGACTTAAATAATGATCGGAGCTCATTCTTTCCGAAACTTTGGAGATTATCAGGGAATAATCTTTTTCCTGAACCGGTTTTTTCATCAGCAGATTGGCATAATGAGATTTGATATAATCGCTTTTCATCTGATCAATCTCGCTGAGTACACCTTGCGTTCCACCTTTGGCGTAGAATCGGTTTACTCTGCTTTCGGCAGCAATGGTTGTTGTACGAACAACTTCCGGTAAAATTTCAGCAAGCCACTTGCGTCCTTCCGGTTCATAGTTTACAGCCGTGCGTCCTTCAAAGTATTCGCGCTTTACTACTTTATCTTCAGCGGTTATTTTTATAGTGCGCCTGCTACCAAAGGAAGTTTTAGTGATCTCCAGATAGCCATCCGAGCTAATGCTTTTGATATCCTTGTCATCGTCAGTTACTTCAATCGTTCCCCTGATTTCAATATTGAAACTGTTAAACCCATCTGAGTTTTTATAGGTTACCTTTGAATCTTTACCGGAAGAATATACATGCGTAGAGGCCGATTGCGAAAAGGCTGAAACGCTAAACAGAACGAACGCAAGTAGCTTGAAGAACTTCATAATCTTTTATTTTACTGAGAATAACGGTAAAGATGCCGTTAGGATGCCATGTAGGCAACGGGAATGAAATGAACCGCCCGATCGGTGTATTGAGTTGTAAGAACCTGCTGTTGGTTTAAGCCAGCTTTTTAAATTCGCGCTGGCGCATGGCTTCAAAAACCACTACGGCTGCAGCATTCGATACATTCATCGAGTCAATTACGCCCTGCATGGGGATAATGATGTTGGCTGAAGCATTTTTAACCCACAGTTCGGACAAGCCTGTGGCTTCAGTTCCCATCACTATAGCGGCTGGTTGCTTGAAGTCAACTTTGTGATAGGATACGGATGCCTTTAAATAGGTGCAGAAAATTTTGATCTTATTGTTATTCAACCATTCAATAGTTTCAATTGAGGTGGCAGAAGCAATTTGTTTGGTGAACACACAGCCCACGCTGGCGCGGATTACATTAGGATTATAAAAATCGGTTTGCGGATCGCAAATGATCACGGCATCTACTCCAGAAGCATCGGCAGTGCGTAGAATAGCACCGAGGTTTCCGGGCTTTTCAACAGCTTCTAAAATTAGAATGAGAGGATTATTACTTAGTTTGATATCCTGCAAGCGATGGGTTTTTTGTTCGGCCACAGCCAAAATGCCCCCTGTGCTTTCGCGGATGGCAATTTTATCAAACACCTCCTTTGAGACAGGCACTAAGAGTCGATCCTCACGCAAAAGATTTGCAGACTCTTTGTGATTGATGATCTCATCACAATAAAAGATGTTTCCGATTTTATAGCCAGCTTCAATGGCCATGCGCACTTCCTTGGCGCCCTCCACTACAAAGAGTTGTTGCTTTCTTCTCTCGCGGGGTTTTTCAAGCGCAAGTAAACTTTTGATTTTTGGATTTTGGGTGCTGGTGATCAGGAAATGCATAGCCATTCAAAAGTCAAGATTCAAATTTGAAGATCAAAGTATGGGAACCTGTTATTTCTTATTTTTGAATCTTAACAAACCCAATTTGAATTTATACTATCCTTCTTCCTGGCACGACTATGAACTTCTCGACAGCGGAGGTTTTGAAAAACTAGAGCGTTTCGGTAAAGTGATTCTTATTCGGCCCGAGCCACAAGCCATTTGGGAACGTGTTCTACCTGAATCGGATTGGAAGAAGCAAGCACACGCACATTTTACCCGCGAGCAAAAAGATAACTTTCGGTTTGGTGATGAAATAAAAGGTGGCTGGGTAAAACTAAAATCAATGCCTGATAGCTGGCAAGTGAATTATCAATACGAATCACTCAACATAACCTTGCGCCTTGCGCCTACTGGTTTTGGTCACGTGGGGCTTTTTCCGGAGCAAGGATCAAACTGGAATTTTATCTTTGATACGACCTCAAATTGGAAGATTAAAAACCCAAGAGTGCTTAATCTGTTTGCCTACACAGGGGCCGCAAGCGTGGTGGCTCGCGCAGCCGGTGCTGATGTAACGCATGTAGATGCTTCGCGACCGGGATTAAATTGGGCTAATCAAAACATGCAGTTGAACGATCAGAAAGATATTCGATGGGTGTATGAAGATGCGCTCAAGTTTGTGAAGCGTGAAGTGAAGCGTGGTAATAAATACAATGGTATTATTATGGATCCACCACCGTACGGTCGGGGGCCGGAAGGTGAAAAGTGGACACTGCAAGAAAAGCTCAATGAATTGATTTCGCTGGCAAGTCAGTTGTTAGAACCTACCAATTCTTTTTTCATTCTTTCGATGTATGCAGTGGGTTTATCGCATTTGGTGGGTTTAAATGTGGTGCAAACTCATTTTGATGTTAAAACTCCTGAGTGCGGAGAGTTTTTCTTAAAATCGAAAACCGGGCGCGATTTACCGATGGGTACTTTTTTGAGGTTTAGTCGCTAATATTTCATTCCTATCAACTTTTTTCATTTTGCCTGCATCAGATACAAAATACCAAGCGTTGATCAGGCTTTCATTTCTTGTTTTACTCTTTGTCTCCCAATCTTTAGTTGCTCAAAAGATTTATAGGGGCCTTGTTGTTGATTCCGCTTCGTTGGCCAACTTGAGAGATGTACATATTTTGGTGAAGAATGAAGGACGGGGCACTACCACAAATTCTTCAGGCAGTTTCTTGATTTCAGCAAAGGCTACGGATACGCTAATGTTTTCTGCTATTGGTTATCATTCATTTGTGTTGCCTCTTTTGTTTGAGGAAGATGCCTTATTCATTTTGCTTCGCGAAAACACCTTACTGCTAAGTGAAATAACCATCAGCGCCAAGCGATTGTATCCAAATAAAATTGAGGATCGCTCTAAAGTTGCTCCCAAAAAATTAGACCCTTTGGCTGCTTTTTACTCACCATTTGATTATTTCTGGAAATTGGAGCGAGAGAAACGGAAATTATTTCGGGTAGTGGAGGAAAACAACCGCACTCAAACATTCCGGCAGGTGATTACCGATCCTGATGTGAAATCAATTTTGATGAAGGACTATAAAGTAACAGAGAACACTTACTATCAATTAATAGCCGAATTCAATCAGCAGCATGCAGCCGTTCATTACTTCACCGATCCAGACGCCATTATGGAAGCACTTCATACTTTTTTTGAGAAAGCTGAAGCCGGAAAGTAGCTTGCAATGGTTTGTTATTTTGAATGGTTGATTTAACAATGAAATCAAAAGCGCACACCATTAAATCCATAAATTAACCCTATCTTTGCGGCCTCAAACTTGAAAATAGCAGCGGAAAGCCACATTTATGGAAGTAAACAAGATCAGAAACATCGCGATTATCGCCCACGTTGACCACGGCAAAACTACCCTGGTTGATAAATTATTACATGCAGGCCATCTTTTTAAGGATCATGAAAATCCGGGCGAATTGATTATGGATAGCAATGACCTTGAGCGCGAGCGGGGTATTACCATTTTGGCAAAAAACGTTTCCGTACGATATAAGGATTATAAGATCAATGTAATTGATACCCCCGGCCACAGCGACTTTGGTGGTGAGGTAGAGCGTGTATTAAACATGGCCGATGGTTGTTTACTATTGGTGGATGCCTTTGAAGGCCCTATGCCACAAACTCGTTTTGTGTTGCAGAAGGCATTGCAGCTAGGATTGAAGCCGATTGTTGTAGTAAACAAAGTTGATAAGAAGAACTGTACACCGGACGAAGTGCATGAAGGAGTGTTTGACTTAATGTTTGCATTAGATGCAACGGAGGATCAACTTAACTTCCCGACATTTTATGGTTCGGCAAAACAAGGTTGGATGAGTGATGATTGGAAAAAACCTACCACCGATATTACCGCGTTGCTGGAAGGAATCATCGAACACATTCCTGCCCCTAAAGTGGATGAAGGAACAACTCAAATGCTTATTACCTCATTGGAGTATTCGTCATTTATCGGTCGTATTGCCATTGGTCGTGTACAACGTGGTGGAGTAAAGGCAGGCCAGCAAATAGCACTTGTAAAGCGCGATGGAAAAATTTCCAAAACCCGGATTAAAGAAGTGTACGTATTTGAAGGTTTTGAAAAGAAGAAAGTGGAAGAAGTAAAAGCCGGAGAAATTTGTGCTTTGGTAGGGTTAGAAGGTTTTGAAATAGGCGATACTGTATCTGATATTGAAAAACCTGAGGCGCTAAAGTCAATTGCTATTGATGAGCCTACTATGAGTATGCTTTTTACCATCAACAACTCACCTTTCTATGCAAAGGAAGGAAAGTTTGTTACCTCGCGTCACATTAAAGATCGTCTTGAAAAAGAACTTGAGAAGAACTTAGCATTGCGCTTGGGCCAAACTAATTCGGCTGATAGCTTTATGGTGTTTGGTCGTGGTGTTCTTCACCTTTCGGTGTTGATTGAAACCATGCGTAGAGAAGGATATGAACTTCAGATTGGTCAGCCGCAGGTAATCTTCCGCGAGATTGATGGGGTGAAGAGTGAGCCTATTGAAGAACTAACCATCGACTTACCGGAAACGGATGCTGGTAAAGCAATTGAAACAGTTTCGATGCGCAAAGGTGAAATGGTAAACATGGAACCAAAAGCAGATCGTATGATTTTGAAATTCATGATTCCGTCACGCGGGATTATGGGCTTGCGAAATTATTTATTGAACGTAACAGCGGGTGAAGCCGTAGTAACACACCGCTTTAAAGAGTATCAACCCTACAAAGGAGAAATACCGGGCCGTATCAACGGTTCCTTGATTGTGATGGAACAAGGTGAGGCCATACCATACAGCTTGCACAACTTGCAGGATCGGGGTAAGTTTTTCATTAATCCAGGAGAACCGGTTTATGAAGGCCAGGTAATTGGTGAACATAGTCGTGGTGGCGATTTGGTGATCAACGTAACTAAGACTAAGAAACTTACTAACATGCGTGCTTCAGGTTCGGATGAGAAAATGAAAATTGCTCCTCCGCTTAAGCATACGTTAGAAGAAGCTTTGGAATACATTCAAGCAGATGAATACGTGGAAGTAACCCCTAAGTCAATTCGCCTTCGCAAAATTTACTTAAATGAAAACGATCGCAAGCGCGATCGTAACAGAGCTGGGGGAACCAATGCATAGAACGTTCATACTCATATTATTTTTCGGATTGATTTCCGTTTCGGGATTTGCTCAAAACCCGAAATGGGCAGTCTGGGAAACAGAAGCGGACACGCTCATGAGTCATGAAGATTTTAAAGGAGCTATCAAACTTTATACGAAAGTGATTGATGCTTCCAAGCTGAATGACGAAAAGTCGTTTCGTGTTTTGTACAAGCGTGCCGTGGGCTACTATAGCTCTGGCGATTTTGAAAAAGCCATTGCCGATATGGATCGGTTTATTCCCAAATTTCAGGAAAGCTATCAGGCGCGGATACTTCGAGCACTGGGATACCGGGAGCTAGGAGAGGTGGACAAACAATTGGTAGACGTTGAGAAAGCACTTGAACTAAGCCGAGGTGAACCACAAATTATGAAATGGCGTGCAGGGTTGTTGATGGAAAAAGGGGAATATGAGTTGGCCAAGAATGATCTGTTGCTGGTAAAATTATTTCAGGATGATCCGGAAGTAGAGATGAATCTTGCTTTTGCATATTATTCATTAAATCATTCGGACAGTGCCCTCATGGCCATTAATAAATCAATTGAATTAGATGCCACGTTTGTTCCTGCCTATTTGTATGGTGGCACGTTTGCTTTGGAGGAGGAAAATTTTGAATTAGCGCTTAAATACCTCAACGTAGTGCTGCGCCTCGATCCTGAAAATATGACGGCCTTATTTTACAAAGGTGTTGCGTTGGTTGAGCTAAAAAACGAAAAGGAGGGTTGCAGCTGTTTGAATAAAGCATTTATGGCTGGGCAGGATGATGCTGCTGACTACCTGAAGCAGTATTGCTACGGAGTAGATAAGTAGTCAGGCAATTTGCAGAATACAGTTAGCAGGTACCTATCTAAGTAAATGCAGTGCAAGGCTTTGTCGACTGCATATTGCAGACTGGATACTGTTTATTACTAAGTAAACTTCCCATAACATTTCCTTATTTTTGCGCATGGCAGAGCAAATTCTTATTCTCGATTTCGGTTCTCAATATACACAGTTGATTGCCCGCAGGGTTCGCGAGTTAAATGTGTATTGTGAAATACACCCTTACAATCACATTCCTGAAATACTTTCGAACTATAAGGGAGTAATTCTATCGGGTAGCCCGTGCTCGGTGCGTGATGATCGTGCACCCGATGTTGACTTAACGATTTTCAAAGATATTCCAGTTTTGGGTGTTTGCTATGGCGCACAATTGATAGCTCATAAAAATGGTGGACTAGTACTGCCTTCACAAATAAGGGAGTATGGACGCGCCCTATTGACAACGGTTGATCACCACAACGAATTGCTCAAAGAGATTTCTATCGACTCCCAGGTTTGGATGTCGCATGCCGATACAATTTCATCTATACCTGATGAGTTTGAAGTTATTGCCAGCACCCCCTCGGTAAAAATTGCAGCCTTTCGCTTAAGAGGCAAAAAACTTTTTGGAATTCAATTTCATCCGGAAGTAACACACACAACAGAAGGAAAAAATCTGCTTAGAAATTTTGTAGTAACCATTTGTGGTTGCGCACAAGATTGGACACCCGATCAGTTTGTGGAAACTACTGTTGCAGATTTAAAACAGAAGCTTGGAAACGATAAAGTGGTAATGGCCTTATCAGGTGGAGTGGATTCAACTGTAGCTGCTATGTTGGTTCATCAGGCTATTGGAAAAAATCTCTATTGTATTTTTGTTGATAATGGTTTGCTCCGTAAGGATGAATTTGAGCAAGTACTCCATTCTTACAAAGGCATGGGATTAAACATTAAAGGAGTTGATGCGAAGGAAGAATTTTATAAAGCTTTAAAAAATCTTTCTGAACCAGAAGCTAAGCGAAAGGCTATTGGAAGAACATTCATAGAAATTTTTGATGTGGAGGCACACCGCATTGAAGATGTTAAATGGTTAGGACAGGGGACTATCTATCCCGATGTAATCGAATCAGTTTCGGTAAAGGGGCCATCAGCCACTATTAAATCGCACCACAATGTGGGTGGTTTGCCTGCCAAAATGAAAATGAAAGTGGTTGAACCGCTCAATACGTTATTTAAAGATGAGGTTCGTTTGGTGGGTAAAACATTAGGTATCGATCCGCTCATTCTTGGTCGTCATCCGTTTCCGGGACCCGGTCTCGGAATTCGCATCCTTGGTGAAATTACACCTGAGAACGTAAGGATTCTTCAGGAAGTTGATTCAATTTTTATTTCCGGCTTACGAAAATTTGGATTGTATGAAAAAGTTTGGCAGGCAGGAGCCATGTTGCTTCCAGTATATTCAGTTGGAGTAATGGGCGATGAGCGTACCTATGAAAAGGTAGCCGCGCTTCGCGCAGTAATTAGTGTGGATGGAATGACAGCAGATTGGGCTCATTTACCACATGATTTTTTAAGTGAAGTGTCATCGGATATTATCAATAAAGTGAAAGGTGTTAATCGGGTAGTTTATGATATCAGCTCCAAACCTCCGGCAACCATCGAATGGGAATAGCGGCTTAATTTTTGATTGATTATATTGGCCATTGTGATTCTAACAAATAGAAATGATTGTAAGAAGTTATAAGTCTTGTTGTGTTTTATTGCTCTTGATCTTCAGTTTTAGCGTTTCCTATGCGCAAGATTTTAAAAAGGATTATCGCCACGCGAAAAACCTTTTTGAGCAAGGCCAGTATAGCGAAGCGATGAGTGCTTTCAAGCCACTCACCGTATACGATCAACAAAATCCCTTCCCCGCATATTCCTCCTATTACTATGCACTATCTGCTCAGCGACTCGGCTATAGTTCGGTGGCTAAGGATATGATGCTGCAAATAAAAAAATTATACCCTACATGGGATCAATTAAACGAAGTCAACTACTGGTTGGTGAAAATATATTTTGATCTAGGTGAATATTTTCAAGGGATGTTTATCGCGTCTCAAATAAAGGATCAGTCATTTTATAGTGGTCTCACAGATTTAAAGCGCGTGTATCTCGCAAAGATTAATGATTCTGAAACCTTAAAAATGATTTTGGAAGATTATCCACAAGAGAAGGAGGCAGCCCGGGCACTGGTTCTTTTGCTGGGTAAGCAACCTTATCACCTTCAGGAGACAGAATTAATGGAGAAGCTAATTCAAAAATTTTCGTTGCCCAGAGAGCAGTTGGTAAGTGTAGAAGTACCTAGACCAATATTAAAAGAGTCCTATCGAATTGCGTTGGTCATGCCGTTTCTGGCTAGCACACTTGATCCATCACCTGTAAAGAAGAAAAATCAATTCGTACTTGATCTTTATGATGGTATGAAGATGGCGACCGACTCACTTTCCAAACAAGGTATTAAGTTGGAGTTGCTTGCTTATGATAACGAGCGAAATCTTCAGGTTACCAGAAAAGTATTAGGAAACGAGGAATTGAAAACGGCAGATGTAATTGTCGGACCTTTGTTTACAGAAGAGTCGGTTCCTGTTCAGGAATTTTCTTTAAAGAATCAAATTAGTTTGGTTGTTAATCCGGTTTCTACCAGTTCGGATAGTAACGCAAATCCATTTTCATTTTTGTATCAACCCAGTTTACAAACATTAGGTATCCGTTCTGCAGAGTGGGTGGCAAAGAATGTTACCCGGAAAAACTGCATAGTATATTATGGCGAAAATGCCAAAGACTCTGTCATGGCTTCTAACTTTATTATCAAGGCTCGCGAGTTAGGTGTAACTATTGTTTATGTGGAACGGGTTCAAAAGGATTATTCAGCTACAATTTTATCTACCCTGGCATCCGCTACTGAGTATGACGAGTGGAAAAACCCAACACAGTTTAAGTTAAAGAAAGACAGCATCGGAAGCATTTATGTTGCCACAGACAATGAATTAATTTATTCTAAAGTGATTAATAGTGTAGAAACCCGAAGAGATTCTATTATTGTAGTTGGGCAAGAAGGATGGCTTCAAGATACCTCTGTAGATTATGCAAAGTTTGAACGAACCCATGTAACGCTGGCCGCGCCTAACTTTCAGGCTGTAACAAACCCAGCATACCTCGCCTTTAGAAAGAAATACATTGGTAAACATGGCAACTTACCACCAGAGTATGCTTCCGTTGGGTATGAGTTCATCATGATGATGGGCCAAATTTTAGCTCAACATGGCTCTAATTTTATTCAAACCATGCCCGAAGGTTTTGCTGTTCCGGGTACCTTAGGAAATGGCTTTGTGTGGAAACAATCTCATAGTAATGGACGTGTGTCGTTCATAACTTTTAAAAATGGTCGCTTATCGGTTATGGTGGCAGACTAGCTTTCATTCTGTTCTTTTTGATAAAATACTTACACACACAATCTTAAAAGAGCTTCATTTGCTACCTTTCGGCTGTTTTTATCAGCTTCTTTTTTACTATTTTTAGGGATATTACTATGAAAGCGATCCGGGTTGGCTTTATTTTTTTCATGTTGCTTAGTCAGTTAGCTTATGGGCAGACTGAGAAGGAAGCAGTTATTTTTGATGAGCTGTATGATGAACCCTATGATATCAATAAGTTTTTCATTGGATTCTTACCCTTTTATGGTGAGGTATTCGCAACCAATGTAAATGCTGGGTTTGGGTTAGAGGCTCATTATTATCACAAGAAACAGTTTGAAGTAAATGCGCACTTCAGAAAAACATATAGCAGTAATTTTTTCGATTTCAATCGCGAACTTGCACTAAAGAATAGTTCGGTTTCCAATACGCCCGAGATTTTTAATTATTACGAATTTGGAGGTACCTATCACATCAAGGATTTTGATGTACCGTCTACAGCTAAAATTTTTCTGCATAAAAAAAGCATTCCTAAAAATCGATGGGCAGCTTCGGTTCCTCAGTATGCAGAAGTACCGAGCAAACTTCGAAAGATATATGGGGTAAGGGCTGGAACAGTTATCTGGAACAGTACGGTTGATTTAAATCGCACCTTAGAAAAGCAGGGATTGACTAATTTAGATTTAGTCACGGCTGAAGGAAAACAACTACCGGAAACCTATGTGGACGGAAATGGAGTAACACAAGATTTGAATGTGTTTAGTAATTTGTATGCAACCAATATTTACGTAGGTGGGTCTTTCTCTTTAATCCGCAACATTGCCGTTAGCTTTGACAAGTATGATGAAGGACTTGATGATGGCATGTTAACCTTGTTTATGGATGTTATGTTTGCACCTTCACTTACGCTAGATCCCGTTATTTATAATAGTGAGGATTATTTGACTTCCGCGGTAAAGACTAATAAAATTGGTTTCAGAGCAGGCATCGATGGCAGATTCAATCGCACCTTAAGTTGGTCGTATGGTGGCGAGATGGGTTACCGCCCTTCGATGGACGGTCGCGGTTTTTTCGCCCTGCTAAAAATTTCATTCCCGGTATTCAGTTCCAACCTCGATAATAAAGTCGAGTCATTCGGAAAGTAAGCTCATGGTTTATGATCTTCTAATCACGCACATCAAAGGATTAGTTCAGGTGCGGGATCAGCCTGTGAATAAGCTAATGGGTAGGGAGATGAGTCAGCTACCTATCCTGCAAGATGCTTATCTTATTATTTCCAAGGGGCTTATTCATTCGTACGGATTCATGAAGGATATTCCTTTAGATGTGAAAGCACAAACCGTGTTGAATGCATCCGATCAATTTGTTTTTCCCTCATTTGTTGATTCTCATACTCATTTAGTTTTTGCAGCTACCCGCGAAGAGGAGTTTGTAATGAAGTTGAAAGGCGCTAGCTATGAACAAATTGCTGCAAGTGGCGGTGGTATTCTAAATTCTGCTAAAAAACTTCAAGCACTTTCTGAAGAAGAGTTATTTCAAAGCTCACTTCCCCGCGCATGGGAGATAATTCAATCGGGTACAGGTGCTGTTGAAATTAAAAGTGGCTATGGCCTTACTACTAAGGACGAATTAAAGATGTTGCGCGTGGCACAACGAATTGGACGTGAGACACCACTTACGGTTAAAACAACATTTTTAGGTGCACATGCAGTACCTCGCGAGAAAACGAAAGAGCAATACATAACCGAAATTATTAATGAAATGATTCCGGCTGTAGCCGAAGAAAAGCTAGCTGAATATATAGATGCGTTTTGCGAAACGGGTTTTTTTTCCGTGGAGGAGACGGAAAGAATTTTTGAGGCGGGGAAAATAGCAGGCCTTATTCCTCGTCTGCATGCTAATCAGCTAAATCGTTCGGGTGGAGTGCAAGTGGGAGTAAAGACGGGCGCCATTAGTGTTGATCATCTGGAAAATATGGGTGAAGAGGAAATTGAAGTATTAAAAAATAGCGGCACAATGCCGGTTGCTTTACCAGGTGCTGCTTTCTTTTTGAATCTTCCCTTCACACCCGCCCGAAGTATCATTGATGCCGGACTACCTATTGCCGTTGCTTCCGATTACAACCCGGGAAGTGCGCCCAGCGGAAACATGCCTCTCATGCTTTCCCTTGCTTGTATAAAAATGAGAATGACACCCGAGGAAGCAATTAATGCGACCACAATTAATACCGCATACACATTAAATCTTTCTAAAACCCATGGAACCATCACAAGAGGGAAAGTGGCCAATGTATTCATAACGCAACCTATTTCTTCTATAGCTTCGCTGCCGTATAGCTTTGGAAGCAACCTTATTTCGCAAATTATTTTAAACGGAAAACTGATTAAGTAATGGTTGGTGATATTAATATAGAATCTTATTTGCGTGATGTCGTTGATTTTCCAAAACCCGGAATTGTATTTAAGGATATTACACCCTTGCTAGCAAATCCGGAGGCCCGACAGCATGTTGTAAAAAAAATCGCGGCTCATTTTAAATCAGAGCATGTTGATGCAATAGCCGCTGTGGAAGCACGTGGTTTTATTTTCGGGTCGCTATTAGCGGATGCCCTTCAAGTTCCTTTCGTGCCTATTCGTAAGTCGGGCAAGTTGCCCTATCATAAAATTCATGAAGAGTATGAACTGGAGTATGGAATGGCCAGTATTGAAATGCATATCGATGCGATTGAAAAGGGAAGTCGTGTGGTAATACATGATGATTTATTGGCAACAGGCGGAACCGCTACGGCTGCCGGTAATATGATCAAAAAGTTAGGCGGCACGGTGGCAGGCTATTCGTTTGTAATTAATCTGGCATTTTTGCCGGGTGAGAAATTGCTGACGGAGAGATTCGGAGTGCGGCCACATTATTTGGTTAGCTACACATAGTTTTTTGGAATGGTAATTTGCCATAACTTTCGGCATCTAATTCTGTTTAAGTAGGAGATGAATATTATTAAGATCCCTATGTTTCCGCTCAGCATTTTTCCCCTTCCGGGCGAAATGATTCCGCTTCATATTTTTGAACCTCGCTACCGGCAGTTGCTGGAGGATGCTGAGGCTAAAGACATGGCATTTGGTATATACTATAACCATGTTTCAAATACAGAGAAGTTTGGGTCGTTGGTAAAACTGGAAAGTGTAATAAAGCGCTACGAAACAGGGGAGTCAGATATTATTGTCAAATGTGTTGATCTGCTCTCTATGAGCAAAATGTTCAGAACGTTTCGCGAAAAACTATATCCAGGAGGTGAGGTTGAGTTATGGCACGTTGATTTGGCAGAACCTATGGGGCATTCATTAAGAAAGCACTTTACACAATACTTTAATTTGATTCGAATTAACCAGGCTGATAAAAGTATTTCGTTGTACGATGCAGCCAACGAGTTAAACCTGGGTTTTGAAGAGCGTGTCAAATTCGTACAGTTAGATGACGAGCGCAAAGAATCATTTTTAGTAGCCCGACTAAAATACCACATCGAGCTTTTACACCAGGTAGAAAAGGCTAAGGACGTGTTTCACTTGAATTAAGTTTCATTTAAAAATTATTTTCATTTTTTGTATCCATATTTTATTGGATACCGTTTGAGCCGACTTCTTAATCGTTGTTTCCTTCATAATTTATTTAACAATCTTTAACACAATCGATGCAACAATTAGCATTCAGCGTTCGTCCTATGAGCAAATAAAAAAATTATGAAAAAATTTAATTTACTTTTTGTGGGTGTACTAGTTAGTACACTGGCGTTCGCTAATGGGACAGTCGAACCAACCGAATCAGCTTCGACTTCAGCAGTAACAAACTCTAATGGTAGTTCGGTGTTTAAACTTTATTATAAAGGAGAAAAGAAGGGTTTAGTGAAGGTATCAATTCAAAATGAGCAAGGTAAGATTGTTTTTTCTGAGTCGATTAACAGTAAAAATGGATTTGTGCGTCCGTATAACTTCAGCGAATTAGGAGTAGGGGCATACACAATTTTCATTGAAGATGCTCATGGGATACAAAAGCAACAGGTTACCTATGCCGCTGGTAAGATTGAAAAGTTTATTAACCTGATTAAACTTGATGAAGAAGGTAAATATTTGCTCTCGGTAAAATCAAAATCATCTGATCGAATTAATGTAAGTGTATATGATGAGTTCAATAAATTAATTCACAGCCAGGATAAAATGGTGAAGAATGATTTTGCGGAAGTACTCAATCTTAAAAATATCAATCAGTTTACGATTGAAATCTCCGACAGCAATGGCCTATTGAAGTCATTGAAAAACTAAATTAGATCTTTAATTCTTTTCAGAAGGATGGCAGTCGTAAGACTGCGATCCTTTTTTTATTTCTTATTAAATAAAACAAGGAACTCGGGATGGGGATTACGACAAAGGATTTTGTTACGATTGCAATCGATTGAGTAAGAAAATTTTTAAGTGATCTTGATTTTTGAATTGAAATCAAAGAAAAATTTTCTCAAGGTGTGAAGCGATTCAGTGCAAAAAATCCGCAAACGATTTTTCATCTTAAAAATCAAGTTTACTTACAACTTTCAGTTATCATTCATAGTTGCCCGTACATTTGAATTGAAAACAAAACAAAAACAACTATGAAAACTAAATCAATTGTATTCGCCCTTGTTATGGGGTTCGTATCAGTGGCAGCTGTAGCAGCTGATCCTGTAAGTCCTAAAATGGTTGTGCTTAACCAAAAGGACAACGGTATATTTAAGGTGATCTATGCTGGTACAGCAACTGGAAAGATTTCTTTAAATATTTATGATGAAGCAAACACACTTGTATTTAATGAGACTATTAATGGCGTAGACGGATTTATTTGCCCGGTAAACTTTTCAGCGATGAAAACCGGAGTTTATACCATTGAAGTTGCTGATGCATCTGGAAAGCAAGTTCAGAAGATAGATTACGTAAAGGAAAATCCTGTAAACTCAATTCACTTGAAGAAGATTGAAGGTGAGAGCAAGTATTTGTTGGCTGTTGCAAATACCAACGAAGTGATCAACGTTCGTATTTTTGATGGCAGTAATAACCTGGTACACAATCAGGATGTAACCGTTGCCGGAAACTTTGGAATGATTTATAATCTTAAGAATGTGATGGGCTCACCAACATTTGAAGTGACCAATCAAGCCGGAGCTACTAAAGTAGTTAAGTATTAAGAGGAGATGGGCGTTAAGACCGTTCAAAGCGCCTGATAAAATTAACCTAGTAAAGCCCAAAAGCCCCGCGAAACGCGGGGCTTTTTTTATGCTACATGTTTCTCCGATACTGCCCACCTACTTCAAACAAGGCCTTGGTGATCTGCCCCAGCGAGCAAACCTTTGCAGCTTCCATCAACTCAGCAAAAATATTCTTGTTTTGAACTGCCGCTTGTTGAACATTCTCAATTAGGTTATGCATTTTGTTACCCTGGAAGGCATGCAGATTTTTCAGCATGGTAATCTGATACTCTTTTTCTTCGGTAGTAGCGCGAATCACTTCTTGTGGAATGATGGTAGGTGAACCTTTTGAGCTTAAAAATGTATTCACTCCAATGATCGGAAATTCACCGGTATGCTTAAGGGTTTCATAATACAAACTCTCTTCCTGAATTTTTCCACGCTGATACATCGTTTCCATCGCGCCAAGTACGCCACCGCGCTCGGTAATGCGATCAAATTCGGTTAGCACAGCCGACTCTACCAAATCGGTCAGTTCTTCGATAATGAAAGATCCCTGTAAAGGATTTTCGTTTTTGGCAAGACCTAACTCTTTATTGATAATCAATTGAATGGCCATTGCCCTGCGCACACTTTCTTCAGTAGGCGTGGTGATCGCTTCATCGTAAGCATTTGTATGGAGCGAATTACAATTGTCATATATCGCGTACAAAGCTTGCAGCGTGGTGCGAATGTCATTGAAATCAATTTCCTGTGCATGCAATGAGCGACCGGATGTTTGAATGTGATATTTCAACATCTGACTGCGTGAGTTAGCACCGTATTTATTCTTCATGGCTTTCGCCCAGATTCTGCGGGCAACACGACCAATCACTGAATACTCAGGATCAATTCCATTGCTAAAGAAGAAAGAGAGGTTAGGAGCAAACTCGTTGATGTCCATCCCCCGACTCAAATAGTATTCTACGTAAGTGAAGCCATTACTCAACGTGAAGGCAAGTTGCGTAATCGGATTGGCACCCGCTTCAGCAATATGATACCCAGAAATGGATACGGAGTAAAAATTACGAACCGCTTTATCAATAAAGTACTGTTGCACATCACCCATCAATCGCAAGGCAAATTCTGTGGAGAAGATACAGGTGTTCTGTGCCTGGTCTTCTTTAAGAATATCAGCCTGCACCGTGCCCCGGACTTGCGTGAGCGTTTCAGCTTTTATTTTTTCATACACTTCTTTGGGCAAAACCAGATCGCCTGTTACACCTAACAACATCAATCCCAACCCATCATTACCTTTCGGGAGTGGTCCTTGATAGGAGGGCACCTCACCCCGGCCCTCTCCAGAGGAGAGGGAGTGGTACATCAATTTGATTTTATTTCTGACCTCTTCTTCTAATCCATTCTTTTTAATGTACAATTCGCATTGCTGATCAATCGCTGCATTCATAAAGTAGGCGAGCAACATGGGTGCCGGCCCATTGATGGTCATCGATACGGAAGTTTTGGGATCGGCCAGATTAAATCCGCTGTATAGTTTCTTGGCATCATCCAGACAACAAATGCTTACACCGGAGTTTCCAATCTTGCCATAAATGTCTGGTCGGTAGTCAGGATCATTTCCATAAAGCGTAACCGAATCAAACGCAGTGGATAACCGCTTGGCAGGCATGGCCAAACTCACGTAATGGAATCTTCTGTTTGTGCGTTCAGGTCCACCTTCACCGGCAAACATACGAGTCGGATCTTCGCCTTCGCGCTTGAAGGGATAGATACCCGCGGCATATGGAAACTCACCCGGTACATTTTCCAATAGCGACCACTTTAGAATATCGCCCCAGCTTGAATATTTTGGTAAAGAGATTTTTGGAATCTGTAAGTGGGAGAGTGATTCAGAATGTGTTTGGATACCAATCTCTTTATCGCGCACTTTGAATTTAAAAAGCGGCTCTTTGTATGTCTTTACTTTTTCGGCCCAGGCCTCCAATAGTTTCCAGTTTTTAGGATCGAGATTGAGTTTGAGTTTTTGTGCCTCATCCTCCAGCTCCTTTTCCAAAGGAGAACCGACTGCATTTTGCCCATCTCCTTTGGAGAGGGGTTGGGGTGAGGTTTTTAAATGTTCAATCGTTTTATTGATCGCAAACAATTTCTCAGCTACAGCAGCTTGCGCATGCACCCATTCATCATACTGGCGATTGCTTTCCGAAATTTCACTGAGGTAACGCGTGCGATTGGGGGGTATCACAAAAATCTTTTCCGACATCTCGCGGGTAATCTCAAAGGTAGAGTGCAGAGCCGCTCCCGTCTTCTCAACCATTTTATCAATTACTTTTTTATAAAGCTGATTTGTGCCCGGATCGTTAAACTGCGATGCAATCGTACCAAACACAGGCATGTCTTCCGGTTTTTTATCCCACAATTGATGGTTGCGTTGATATTGTTTCTTTACATCGCGCAACGCATCCAAGGCTCCGCGTTTATCAAACTTGTTCAAGGCAATCACATCGGCAAAATCAAGCATGTCAATTTTTTCCAATTGTGTGGCCGCTCCATATTCGGGGGTCATGATGTATAAGGAAAGATCACTGTGATCTAAAATTTCGGTATCACTTTGGCCAATGCCCGAAGTCTCCAAAATGATTAGATCAAAACCTGCTGCTTTTAAAATATGAATGGCCTCTTTTACATAGGCTGAAAGCGCAAGATTGGATTGACGTGTAGCGAGCGAGCGCATATACACCCGTGGGTTGTTAATCGCATTCATGCGGATGCGATCACCCAACAATGCACCACCCGTTTTACGTTTGGAAGGATCAACTGAAATAAGACCAATGGTTTTGTCTTTGAAGTCCACTAAAAATCTGCGCACGAATTCATCCACCATGGAGGATTTACCTGCGCCACCCGTTCCCGTTATACCAAGCACCGGTACTTTTGAAGTGGCAGCATACTTTGTTATATCTTCAAACAGATCCTTATGCTCTTCAAAATAATTTTCTGCTGCTGAAATATATTGCCCAATCAACACATGATTATCCACTGTCAATTTTCCATTGCCAATTGATTTGCCTGTTGGATAATCACTCTGTTCCACTAAATCATTAATCATCCCTTGCAACCCCATCGCGCGACCATCATCCGGTGAGTAGATGCGTGTGATGCCATAGTCCATCAACTCTTTTATTTCTTCGGGCAAAATGACGCCACCACCCCCGCCAAAAATTTTAATATGGCCCGCCCCTTTTTCCTGCAGCAAGTCATACATGTATTTAAAATATTCGTTGTGGCCACCCTGGTAGCTGGTCATGGCAATGGACTGTGCATCTTCCTGAATAGCGGTGTTCACCACTTCTTCCACACTGCGGTCGTGGCCAAGGTGAATTACTTCTACACCGGTTGCCTGAATAATTCTGCGCATGATGTTGATGGCGGCATCATGGCCATCGAATAAACTGGCCGCGGTAACAATCCGTACTTTGTTTTTGGGTTTATAAGGGGCCGGTGCCTGGTGACCGGCAAGGGTAGCTTGTGCAGTTTTTTCTTTTGATAAGGTCGCGCTCATGAGAATCCGTTAAGATTTCAAAAATACAGATAAGAAAAAGATTAAGCTAACGGATGGTAGGAGGATTGAGTGCTGCATATTTGAGTATGATATCTTAATCTATGCTTATATTGGCGTTAATGTAATTTCATAGATGGCTACACTCCTTGAATATTTTAATAATGACTTTAAAGGGTTCAGTTTAGATCAAGGAATTGCAATCTCGGGAACAACAACAGATGTTAATACAGGTGAAAAATTTGAATTTTCCTTAAATGTCAAACTTAAGATTCTTCATAATTACCAAAGTTCGGGTAGGTTTTTAGGTTTTTATATTCCTGAGAGTCATGCTACTATGGAAATATGTGATAGATTAATTGAAAGTATTGAAACTTATAAGGATGAGGGAGAAAAGATACAAATCCTAGGAACCTATTCAGGCGACAAAACCATAGGCATACATAAATCAGTTTATACAAATCGAATTTATATTTATTCTGAATCTCAGCTATCTTCAGAACAACTTAAGACACTCGAGAAATCAATTGACTCTAAAAAACTGTTTGTAACATTTAGAAGCATGGACTATGTTAACAAGGTTGAGCTATTAAACAAGCCAATGGCATTTATATCACACGACTCTCGAGATAAAGATTTAATTGCTCGCCCTCTAGCGCAAAATTTACATTCTAAAACTTGTTTTGTGTGGTATGACGAGTATTCATTAAAAATTGGTGACAGGCTTAGAGAATCAATTGAGAAAGGCATCAAGGAGGCTAAGAAATGTATTCTAATTTTGACACCAAATTTTTTATCAAACCCAGGATGGACAAAGGTTGAATTTAATTCAATATTTACTCGGGAAGTATTATTCCAAAAGAATATCGTACTTCCGATTTGGCATAATGTAAGTAGAGGTGAGATTTATGAATACTCACCGAGCCTAGTAGATATTGTTGCAGAAGTTTGGCCCGACAAAGAGAAGCTTACAAGTGAAGAATATAATAAAAAAACTGAAGAGTTACTTAGTCGTTTGCATGTAGTTATTATTAAGTAAACTAAAATAATTCCATTGCACTTAAGTCTTCCTACCTGACTTGCTCACAATTTTGTATTTTTAATACCAATTAGAATTATTTTTTAATCTGGTCAGGTTTTAATTACTGACTATAAAAATAGAAGCATGATTATAGACGTTCATACACACATTAACAATTACCATGAGGAGCGAGTTAAATCAATTGATGATTGCCTCAATCTCCTTACAGAAACCATGGTCGAGAACAAGGTTGATTATGGCCTTGTGCTAACATCGTATAAGGTGAACGAACACAGACCCAGCACAAGTCAAGTAGTAGAGGCTATTAAGGGACGGAAGAATCTTGGTGTGGTTTCTGGTATTAGCTATTTGCATTATGATCATAGAGATATACGAGAGATCAGTGAATACTTGGAGAATGGGTTTATAAAAGGAATAAAATTGTATCCTGGCTATGAACCCTTTTATCCCAATGACACAAGGTTAAAACTTGTGTACGAAATGGCTGTGGAATATGATGTGCCGGTTATGTTTCACTCCGGGGATACCTATTCGCCCTCCGGGAGAGTAAAGTATTCGCATCCACTCCATATTGATGATTTGGCTGTTGATTATCCCGACTTAAAAATAGTAATCTGCCATGTCGGCAATCCCTGGATCAGGGACTGCATGGAGATCGTATACAAAAACAAAAACGTGTATGCGGATATTTCAGGATTAGTGCTGGGTGATTTCTCGGATAAGTTTGAGCGCTACATGAAAACAGAAATTGAAGAAATGATTACGTATGCTGGCGACCCTAACTATTTGTTGTATGGCACCGATTGGCCAATTTCAAATATGAAATCGTATTTAAAGTTTATGGAACAACTAGAACTTGCTGACGATAAGAAAGAACTGATTTATTGGAAAAACGCAGCGCAGCTATTTAAAATTGACACCAATGCTTTAACCTGAATATTTTATAGAGTTCACCTCCTATGAATCCAACAAAGCTTATTCCCATTGCTCAACTTGTTGATGACAACCAGCAGTTTGTTAGCAATCCGTTGTGTCAGGAAAGTATTTATGCAACCATTGATTTTTATAAACGGGTTGGGTTTGCACCACCCTGGATTGGCTATTATGCAGAGCAAGGTGGATTATTGGTTGGGTGTGCTGCTTTTAAAGGAGCACCCATCAATGGAACTGTAGAAATTGCTTATGGAACGTTTGAGGAATTTCAAAAGCAAGGTGTAGCAACATTGATTTGCAAGAAGTTGGTTGAACTGGCACAGCAAACCGATAAAACTATTAGAATTTCAGCTCGTACCCTTCCAGAAAAAAATTATTCTACCCGTGTGCTTGAGAAGAATGAGTTTGTGTTGTTGGGAATGGTGGAAGATCCAGAAGATGGCAATGTATGGGAATGGGAGTTTAAAGGGAAATGAAATTATTTTTCCGATTCTTTCTCTGTCAACACCTTTGTGATTTCATTGAGTTTATCAATCTTATTTTTAAAAATCACCCGTTAGCTTGTTACGAATACTGTTTAAGTTCTTTGAGACTTCATCCAATGAATTTAGCGCGCGTTTGCAACGCGTGCCACACTTTACATCAATAGTTCAATCTCCAATAAACCCCTCTGTTTAGTATAATAATCCCTTGCGCTACTATACCAATAATACTCTGGCTCATCCACGAATTCTGCTACAACCGGATTCATGTGAATATAATTTAACTTTTGCTGTAAAAAGTCATTTGAAAACAATAACTCTGGATGATTGCCGTCCTGCCACATTTTATAGTTTTTTACTCTTTTCAAGCCATCCGCTACATCAGAAAACATTTCCAACATCCACGCCTTCCTACTTTCATGAATTCTACCGATAACACTAATGATCTCCTTGGTCGTAAATTTTTTGAAGTCACGCATAATATCAGGCAAGGGAACTTTGGATGTACGGACAATCATGTGCAAGTGACTTGGCATTAAACACCAGGCATTGATAACAAGTCCTTTCTCTTTTTGGCAATGCTTTAGGGAATCAATAATTACATGCTTTAGTTCTGGCCGTGTGAAAATATCAATCCATCCTACGATTGATGTGGTGATGAAGTAAGTTCCTTCCGGATCGTTGAACTTATATTTTTCAGACATTAAGCTAAGATAGGGAAAGGCATGTTATTTGAAAAAGAGTTGTTGCACGCGTTAAAAACGCGCGCTAAATCTTCGACAATAAAGAATTAGCCTGAACACTTTGTTGTCAGGAATCTTTCTCTGTCAACACCTTTGTGATTTCATTGAGCTTGTCGATCTTATTTTTAAAATCACCCGTTAACTTGTTGCGAATACTGTTTAAGTTCTTTGAGACTTCATCCAATTCATTGGGCAGCAATTCTGCAAACATTTCTTTCAATCGCTTGGCGAGGGTAGGGGATTTTCCATTGGTGGAGATAGCAATTTTTAAATGACCCTTTTTAACAATTGAGCCTAGATAAAAATCACAAAGGTCAGGGGTATCAGCAACGTTAATGAGTATTCCTTTTGCGTGTGCATCATCATAAATCTGTTTGCTTACAGCGCGATCGTTAATAGCGACAATCAGAATGTCGGTGTTTTCAAGATCAGCAGCTTCATACTTTTTTTTGTGAAGTGTGATGGAATGGTTACCAGAAAGTTTTTCAATTTCAGGATCAATCGTTAATGAGACCAACTTAATGTTAGTTTCTGGCGAGTTGGAAAGAACAGCATTTAGTTTTTCTATTGCTACATTGCCGCCACCAATAATGGTAAGTCGTAGCTGATTCAGTTTAAGAAATACCGGAAATAGTAAATTGGTTTCCGAATCATCACAATTTTCCATCTCATCAAGTTTAATATTCTAATTCTTCAATCCATTTTTTTGCATGCCGGGCTGCATACGAAATGATGATGTCTGCTCCGGCTCGCTTTAGTGCAGTCCATACTTCGGTTTGTGCCTTGGCACGATCAACCAGGTTGGCTTGCGCCAACAGTTCAATGCCTTGATATTCTCCGCTCACATGATAAGCAGCAACGGGTTGGTTTGTTGCTGATTTCAATTTGCTAATGATATCCAGATAATGGGCAGCAGGCTTCACCATTAATAGATCAGCTCCTTCTTTTGCATCGCGAATAGCACATTGCAACGCATCATTTCCATTTCCAGGTGAAAGTTGATAGGTTTTTCTGTCACTTAGTTTTGTTGCTTGTGGTGTAGAACGACACGCATCTCTGAACGGGCCATAAAACTGCGAACTGAATTTTGATGAGTAACTCATGATACTTACCGAATCCAGTTGGTGTTGATCCAACGCGTTACGAATAGCTGCAATTCTTCCGTCCATCATATCACTTGGAGCTATGCAATCAGCACCCGCTTGCGCAAGTTGCAAGGCATAGTTCGCCAGTTCGGTCACGCTTTCGTGGTTTAATACCTTTGTGCCTTGGCTATTGAGAATTCCACAATGGCCATGTGAGGTGTAGGAGCAGAGACACACATCGGCAGCCAACCATACCTCATTCCCAAACTTTTCTTTGATCGTGTGAATGGCAGTTATAGCAAAGTCGTAATTGAAGTTTGAAAGAGATTTATTCTTAGGAACCGGGAAGATTAAGAATTTAGTAATCCCACTTTTTAAATCGCTTTCAATTTGGGCTAAAGCAGATTCAAGGGTATCGGAATTGATTTCGTTCAACGAAGCAATAGGAGTTCGTTTATCAAGGGTCTCATCAATAAACAGGGGCTGAATGAATTGCCGGTGTGAGAGAACAACCTGCGCAACTAATTCGCGCATGTGCACACTACTCCGTGATCTTCTGTTCGTTATTTGAAATTCCTCTCTCTCCATACTTGAAATGCTTTGATACCTGGGAAGATAATCGGATTGAGATTGTCTTCTTTCAGGAGCTCGGATGTTTTTCCGTAAAGTGAACAATGCACAACCTCATTCTTCACATATTCTTTTAATGAAAGATATTGTTCATAGCTCGTCCATAAAATAATATCGGCTCCCTTTACACTTTTTATGATTTCATGCGAAGGATTGGCGATTGCCTGATACGAATATGTTGCTTTCCAACCCTCGCTTATCCAGTGTTTATAACTTGATTGACTGGTAAGAATCGTTACGTCTGTTTTTTTTACGTTAATGTAATTTGAAGATAAGATCCCTTGAATAAAGTCGAAGCCAAGGCCATCAGCACAGCCTTCCACCCAAATTCCTTTTTTCGCTAATTCTTTCCAGGTTCTGCTTCCCGCCACCCATATTTTTTTTGATCGAAGTGTTTTTATAAGTTCGGAAGAATGAATGGCTTTGTGATTGGCGACAAAGATAAAATTGCTCAGCGCAAGTTGGTCGTGCTCATATGAGTATTCAAAAAACTTACCCATATAATCTGTGCCTGTGAAAAGGGTTTTGTATTTTGTTTGAACGGACACTGAAAAATCAAAATCTAGAATTGCATTGTTTTTACTGTCTAACCCTGAACTGTAGGTGAATGAGGTGCTGGGTAGGTCGAGATGAAACGTACCAAACTGCTGTGAGCAACCATATCCATACTTATAGGCACTCTTTCTTTCTGATTTAATGGCGTGAGTCAACTGACCATTTTCTATTTTTTCTAACAGGCTAACCGCTCTTACATTTTTGGAGGCGGCTTCGGCAACAATTGCACCTTGGCCTGCAGCTGGAGGACATTCGAACAGCGGTAACACCATTTTTAATTTATCATGCAATAACGTTTTAATAGAATCAACAGCGGGAGCATAGTCTAGCAGACGATTGATTCCCGCTACAGCCAGCACAATTCCATCATAGTCACCCCTATCAAGCTTTCTCAAACGAGTATCCACATTACCGCGAATAGGTATGGCTCTAAGGTTTGGCGATGAACCCAATGCTGGCAACGCTTTTTCTAAAAAATTAAGGGCTGCATAATTTCTTCGCGGGGAAGATGTACCAATGCTGATTTCCTCACCCTTCTTTATTTTTTCTAAAATATTTTTGTTAAAAATAATAGTGTCTTGCAAACAGTCGCGATCAATAACAGCGTATGCGGTGCCTTTGAAATATTCTTCGCTGCTCACATCTTTCATGGAGTGTAAAGCAAAATCGGCAGTTCCTTTAGTAATTGCTTCTTGAATTTCTTTCGTGAAAAAATCTTTTCCTTCTACCAGATGCAGGGGAGTGGTTTGATTTTTATCCCCGGCTGTTTCAACAATAACCAGTTCAAAAGTTATGGATGGATCAACGCTAAGAACTTTCTGTTTAAAAATTTCAACTTGAGCCAATGATAACCACGAGCCACGACAAGCAATTTTAAAATGTTCAGCCATGTGTGATGGCTTTATGTTTAATGGGTATTAATTCTTCGAGTACAGTTCGCAGACCCTGCGCCAGCATTTCCATTTGATGTTGTGTATGTCGGGTTGTTAACGTAATGCGTAAACATTCCTCACCCTGCGGTACCGTAGGATAAAATACAGGTTGTATATAGATACCAAATTCGTGGAGTAGTTTGTTTGCAATCTTTCTGCATAACGAAGGATCTCCGATCGGAATATTGGTGATGTGCGATTCATTATGCAGAAACGAAACTTCGTTAAGACTGAGAATCTGCCGCAGCAATTTTATTTGTTGATGATAGTGATTTCTTAGTTCCGGATTACCCTGAACTAACTGAATGCTTTTTATGGCAGCTGCACACATGGCCGGAGGTAACGAGGTAGTAAAAATAAATCCGCTTCCAAAACTGCGAATAGCATCAATGATGTTTTGATTGGCGGCAATGTAGCCACCAATAACACCAAAACCCTTTGCGAGTGTTCCATTAATAATGTCTATTTCTGATTGCACATCGTTCAGAGAAGTAATACCGCCACCATCTTCGCCATATAAACCCACCGCATGAACTTCATCGATATAAGTAAGGCAGTTAAAACGTTTTGCAAGGGATACAATTTCTTTTACAGGCGCAATTGTTCCTTTGATAGAATATACCGACTCAAATACAATGACTTTGGGCTTATCTGCTGGCATTGAATTCAGTATTTCCTCCAAATGAGTTACGTCATTATGTCTAAATATTATTTTTTGATTTTTTGAAGCTTTCATTCCCTCTACCATAGAGGCGTGATTTCTTTCGTCCGAAATGAAAATCAGGTTGGGGATTAATTTACCAAGGGTGGCCAGAGTTGTTAGGTTGGCCAGGTATGCTCCACTAAATAATAGTGCACCTTCCTTATGATGAAGTTTTGCAAGCGTGTCTTCCAGTTCTTTGTGATAGGTAGTGGTTCCACTGATATTGCGCGTACCGCCACTGCCTACACCTGCGCGATTGGCCGCGAATGAAAGTTTGCTGATTACCTCTTCATGCACGCTTTGCGCGAGATAGTCATTTGAGCACCAATTTATAGCGGATCGTTTAACACCTTCCGCATCTTGAAAATAAAATTTAGGGAAGTGTTGAGCACTTTTACTTACTTCCAGAAAATACCGATAGTGACCGCTATCTTTCAGCGTCTGAATATGTCTATCAAAAAAGGTATTGTAATTCATCGCGTTTCGTGGTTTGCAGCAACCTCAATCGTTCTTCGTAAACTCACTACATTTCCAATAATAATAATTGCAGGAGCCGATAAATTTTTAATGCGAACAACTTCTTCAATCGTTGCCATCGTTCCCGTACCTACTTTTTCATGCTGGGTTGATCCGTTTTGAATGATGGCGATAGGTGTATCTCCTTTGTCGTTTTGACGGTATAATTTTACAATCTCAGCAAGCTTATGCATACCCATCAGCAAGACAAGAGTCGCATTGGTCTTCATAGCAATGTGAATATCTTCTGTAAGGGCTCCATCACTCCGTGTGGCAGTTAGCACCCAAAAACTTTCGCTTGTACCCCGATGGGTAACAGGAATTCCATTTAATCCGGGAACTCCAATTGCACTGGTGATTCCCGGAATATATTCAGTAGGTATTTCATGCAACTGTGCATATTCCAGTTCTTCAAATCCACGCCCAAACACAAAGGGGTCACCCCCTTTAAGCCTAACTACATGTTTATGTTGCTGCGCAAACGATACAATCATTTCGTTAATTTCTGCCTGGCTGAATTCGTGGTGATCTTTTCGCTTTCCAACAAAAATTTTTTCGACTCCTTTCTTTGTCCAATTCAGAAGATCAACGTTTACCAGCGCGTCATAAAGCACGACATCAGCTTTTTTTAGAGCTTGTACACCTTTTACTGTGATTAGTTCGGGATCGCCTGGCCCGGCTCCAATCAAGGTAAGTTTGCAAATTGGAACGGCACTCATGCTTTTTCGTTCAGTTCAACTTTAGCTAATTGATTTTCGCGATACTGCTTTGCCTGCAAATAAAAGTCTTCAGCATCTGCTAAATATTCTTTTGCAAATTCAGGACTTGGTTCAATTTTATTAATGCGTAACACGCTTTCTTTAAAACTTGGCTCAAAAGCAAACAATTCGCTCTCCACAAAATGAGTTTCAAAATCATTGATAATCCCGATTTGCGTGTTACAATGAACCTCTTTATCCAATAGCAAAGCTTTTGCCGTACTGATCATTGTATTATAAGTATGATAAATTCCATCGGCAAAATTACCTGCAGCTACAGAGTCCTTAGCCCAATTCAATTTCTCTTCGGCTTCATATAAAAGCGTGGCAACCAAATCAACAATTACACCCGCGCATTCGCCCACTCCAATCGCTGTATCGAATTTTACTTCGTGACCCCAATCCACAAAATCATCGGCAGTCAAATTTTTTGAGTTGGCTAGCGGCTTAAGCATGGCATGAAAGTATTCTTCGGTCTTTCTGTCGTAATACTCATTGAATAGCTCACCTTCGTGTGCATTCTGCGCATAATCATTGAGTAGTGTGCGCAACACGTCAGGTCCGCGCTTACTCGGAACTTTAAACAACTTGTCAGAAATTCTTCCGGTTCCATTTCCGGTAATGCCACCCCCTAATAGCACGAGCATAGCAGGCACCGTGTTTACTCCGGCCCGCATGCTGCTTCCATGAAAACCTATGTTGGCAATGCCATGTTGGCCACACGAATTCATGCAACCACTGATTTTTATTTTGATATCGCCATTATAAATCAAGTCGGGATATTCTTCTTTAATGATTCTTTCCAGCTCTACGGAAATTCCGGTGCTGCTGGAGATACCAAGATTACAGGTGTCAGTTCCCGGGCAAGCAGTGATATCAGCAGTGCTATCAAAGCCGGGTTCAGCAAGGCCAATCGCATTTAACTCTTCAAATATTGTTTCGAGATTTTCTTTCGGAATAGATTTGAGTAGCAGACCTTGATTAATTGTTACGCGAATGTCATCGGCAGCATAATTTTTTACAATTGGGGCAAGGGCGCGGGCTGTTCCTGTTTTCACATCGCCCAATTGAACTTTAATGAATACGCCAAAACGTCCCTTTTGTTTTTGTTCAAATACATTGGTTGCAAGCCACGCTTTGTATTTCAATTGATCGGTTGCGCGTTTAGCGTTTTCTATAATCTGAACTATCGGCTCTTCATTATCAGTAGAAGTAATCTTAACCGACTTGTTTTTTAGAGCCTTGTGTTCATCCTGACATAGTTCAAGAAATTTTTCGAACCCAATTTTATCGATCAGAAATTTAAGGCGGGCTTTGTTACGCTGGGCACGTTCTCCATAACGATCAAAAACCCGAAGCACAGATTCAATAAAAGGAATCAATAGATCTTCGTGCAGAAACTCGTGTGCTGTTTTTGCAAGGAAGGGTTGTGACCCAAGGCCACCACCTACTACTACTTTGAAACCTCGAATGGTTTGATTGCCTTCGTTTTTAATTTTTGGAATGAGACCGACATCGTGGATAAATGTAAAGGCATCATCTTTATCGCTTGACGAGAATGCCATCTTTATTTTTCTTCCCATCTCCTGGCAAACAGGATTGCGAAGAAAATAACGGAACACAGCTTCAGCATAGGGACTCACGTCAAACAGTTCATTAGGATCAATACCTGCTATGGACGAAGCGGTGACATTTCTTACCGTATTACCGCAGGCTTCGCGTAGCGTAATATCATCTTCCTCTAACTTCGCCCACAATTCCGGAGTTCGTTCAAGACTTACATAATGGATTTGAATGTCCTGTCGGGTAGTAAGGTGTAGATTACCGGTTGCATATTCATCGGAGATATCAGAAATCTTTAGAAGTTGCCGCGTGGTTAATTTCCCGTACGGAATTTTAATACGCACCATTTGAACTCCTTGCTGCCGCTGCCCGTAAACCCCCCTCGCCAGCCGCAGACTTCTGAATTTTTCGCTATCAATTTTTCCTTCACGGAAGAGCCGGATTTTTTTTTCAAGGTCAAGGATATCCTTTTCAACAATTGGATCTTCAAGCTCGGTTCTAAAACTTTTCATAGAGTTATTTCAGTTGTTGCCTGTTTGGCATCTCGAAAGCAGGCAAAAGTCTTGCAAGGTACATTAATACTATAGAATTGATAGAGTAATTGTTAAAAATTAGATCAAAATATTGATATTTAGCCAATTACGAGGTTTTAAAACGATTGCAAGTGGCTGAATATAGTACTGATTGGGGTAGTAGTAGTGAAGGTATCTGAGAAGTGGTTTAATGGGTATTCCTGACAAATGGCAACACGGGAATTGCAAACTTGAATGGTTGAAATAAAAATTGCCTTATCTTTCAGCTTGATTTTTTAATCGGTGCCCCAATTTTTTACCTTAACCCCTTCCACCACCGTACCTGATGACATTCGTCAGGGTGTTTATATCACCAACATTTTATCAAGCCTATTTTCAGTTTTAATCCTTGTTCTTTTTTCTATTCTGTATCTCTATTTCGGTTGGCTGAAAACCTCAGGCTATATTATTTCGGTAGCTGTGCTGTTTCTTTCCATCATCTGGATCAATCGGGCTTTCTATAATTTCGGGCGATTACTTTTTTGTCTTGCCCCGGTTTACGCCACCTTGTTGATTTCCCTTTACGGAAAAGATTCAATGCGCTATCAAAGTTACATTACCTATTTCGATAGTCGGTTTCTTATGCTGGTAACTACCATTTTGCCGGCCGTTGCCTTTAAATTAAAGGAGCGATTTAAAATAGGAGTATGCCTGGTATCTACGTTTTTATGTTTGATATTATTCGATCCCATCCATAATCTTTTGGGGTTAGGATATTTTCAGCGTGGATTTGATGCTAAGTCTTACTATTATATAAACTACATCGTTCTTATTTCATATTCCGTTTTAGCGTTTGGAGCACTTACGTTAAAAGTTATTACGGAACGAGCCGAGAAGCGATTGAATGAATCGCTGAGTCAGCTTAATGATGTCAATGAACAATTGGTGCGCACCAATTCTGAATTGTCGAAGCTTAATAGTACGCTGGAAATTCGCACAAACGAGGCATTGCATCAGCAGGAAGAGGTAAAAGCAAGTCGGGGATTGATTGCGGAAGCTAATCGAATGATCAGCGAGCAGCAAGCCAAACTTTTGCTTTCCAATCAGCGATTGGAAGAAACCGTAAAAGATAAAAGTGCCGCCCTTATAAAAACCAATCAGGAATTGGTGCGTCATAATAATGAACTACGTCAATTCTCTTATACAGTATCGCACAACCTTCGTGGCCCAGTGGCTCGCCTGCTGGGGCTTACTGATTTAATGAGTAAACCACTTACCCACGCAGAACGCGATGAGATTGCTTTGATGATTCAGAAATCGGGCCACGAGTTGGATGAAGTACTGTGCGATCTTAGTTTGATAATTGATATTCGGAATAACCTGTATCAGGTACGTGAAAAAATCTCTTTCAAAGAAGAATGGCAAAAAGTTTTTACCATGTTGCAGGACCAGGTTCGACCTGAGTATACCCTTGACGTTGATTTTGAACACGCACCCATTGTGTTCTCGTTGCGAGCCATGATTCAAAGTATTCTTTATAATCTGCTAAGCAATGCAATTAAGTATCGCGACCCCGAGCGAGCCCTTCATGTTTCAATTAAAACCAACATGCTGCCTGATAATAGTGTTGTTTTGCATGTGAGTGATAACGGATTAGGATTTAATGTTACCAATCAACGTGAAAATCTTTTTAAACTGTATCGCAGATTTCATACTCATGTGGATGGAAAGGGGCTTGGGCTCTATCTTGTGAAAACTCAGGTTGATACCCTGGGCGGAAAAATTGAAGTGGAGAGTGAGGTCAACCGTGGAACCACGTTTACAATTACATTGCCTACACCTCCCGATGCAAGCAAGCAATTTTTCTATGATAGTGAAGCTGCGCAAATCTATTATGATGCCAATCTCAACAACACTGTTATCCTTTGGAAACGAAAAATAATAGGGCCGGAGTATCGCAGGGCATTTCAAACGGTGTTACATACTTTAAAAACCTATCGCACGCCCGGCTGGATTGCTGACTTAAGGTTGCAGGGAAAAATTGAGGCTGAGGATCAGATTTGGTTTTTAAATACCGTAATTCCTGAAGCAAAACACAATGGGCTGAAACGCATTGCCGCAGTGGGATTTAAAGACCCTATCCGAACGGATTATTTTCAACGCATGTCTGCCCGCACCCATGAGCTCGATATTGAGTTAAAAGTGTTTGATACGATAGAGGAAGCCACCGCGTGGATGGAAGAATTTGTAACGGAGTTGCATTCATGATCTATCATGTAGTACCGGCACACGAATGGACCGATCAGGAAGGATCTGATTATTTTACTCCGGCATCGTTTGCTCGGGAGGCATTTATTCATTGTTGCACCCAGACACAACTGGCTGGAGTGCTTAAGCGCTATTACAAAGGGCAAACCGACCTTTTGCTTCTTACCGTTGACGAACAGATACTGGAGTTTCCACTGAAGTATGAGAAGGCTACCAACAATGAATTCTTTCCGCACCTGTATGGCGCCATTAACAAGAATGCAGTTATAACAGTTGAAAAAATTGCCTGAACACGGAGATACGAATCGTGCTCAAATACCTATATTTATAGACTACTTCTAAAAGCAAACCTAACCAATGACAAGCTCCTTAAATAAATTCGGGATTGTAGCCTTTGCCGTACTGATAGGTGCCGGGGCGACTTATTTTTTAATACGCAAACCATTACCCAGTTTATACATCAACGAAATTTTAGCGAGTAGCACTTCGTGTTGCCCTGATCAATCCAGCGGGCGCGATGAGTTTGATGATTGGATTGAGATTTATAATGCGGGTACGGAATCCATAGATATTGGAGGCATGTATTTTTCGCAAAATAAAAAGAAACCCCTTGGTCATTTAATTCCAGTGACCGATCCTCAACTAACCACCATCCCTCCCGGGGGATTCTTGTTGCTGTGGGCGGACGGCTCGCCTGAGCAAGGGGTTTTACATCTTAAATTCAAACTCAACCAAGAGGGTGAATATATTGGTCTTTTTAACAAAGACGGACGCATGATTGATGAACTTAAATTTGGAAAGCAAACAGTTAATCATTCTTACGGCCGTGCTTCTGATGGCAACGGAGATTGGAAAGAATTTTTGGAGCCTACGCCTGGAGTCACAAATCGGTAGTTACATAATATGTATATCGGAACAAAATGCTCTGATATATTGATGTTGTGGCCAATTGGGACAGCTCTGTGACAGTGAAGTGTAAATAGACAAATTCAGTGGCAAGAATAAGTACAAGATGAGAAAGAAGGCGTTATATAAAATATTTATAGAGGGAGCATTAATAATCGTTAGTGTACTGGCAGCACTATTTATTGACGACTATAGAGACGGACGACAAGACCGTGAAAATGAAATCAAATATTTAAAATCTATTCGGGAGGATTTAGTTCGTGACACTGTTTATTTTGGGTGGCGATTTAAAGACTTTGATATTATGGTCGCCTACAATGACTCATTACTAGACATTATTGAGAGTAAGGGCAAGCTAGAAATACCCAATAAGTTTTTGATCAAAAACTATTCAGCAGATAGTTCATATGTTGTTCCATTTGAATACACCATATTCTCAATATTACTACCGATAAACCTTCAGAATTCTCCTTCATATGAATCTATGAAGCAAAATGGAGACTTAAAACTTATTAAGGATTTTGATCTTCAACTTGAATTGAACAAACATTATGCTAGTTCTGACTTCATGGACAATGCTGTAAATAGCGAAGTTAAAAGAATAAATGAGTTGAGGAGAAGTTTTATCGTTGACTCTAACGTCCCCTTTCTTTGGCAAGTGGACAAAACCGACAGCAGAGAGGTATTTAAAAGAACCGAAACTCCGAAACATCATGTATGACTCTAGGGAGATTTTACAGTTTGTGAGTCAAGTTATCAGGCAAAAGAAAATGAAGTCAAAACAATTGATAAAAGTAATTGACGACTATTTAAAGTAATTGTTTGGCTTGGTGACAGTGGACAACTGGTCGACCGCAAATTTATCGTTTGACTAAATTAAGTTTAATCTCTCAACCCTATGAATGACTCGTTTGAATCCAAACAACCTAAGACAAAGTTCTTTGTAGGAAATTGGAAGAAGTATCTATTCGAATTTAGCTTACTGTTCCTTGCAGTTTTTCTTGGTTTTTTTGCAGATAGCCTCAGAGAGGACAATTCTGAAAAGAAATTAGCATACGAACTGGCTAAAAGCTTTTACGAAGAACTACTAAATGATTCTGTGACGGTTTTATCTAAAATTGATGGCCGACTAAAAAAGGAAAAATCTATTGATTATATGATAACCTTTTTGAAAGACAGCAGCCTGCAAGCATCTTCCAAGAGCCTTTCTATAAATTTCTTGTGGGCTACAACAGTTAGAACTCCTGTAATATTTACTCCTCGAACTGTGGTATTAGAGCAATTGAAAAGCTCGGGGAGTTTGAGGTATTTTAAAAATCAACGGTTGCAGAAGTTGGTCGGTGACCTGTTTGTCTCCATCGAATACATACATGAACGACAAGAACTTGAAGCTACTGTCTATAAAGAGTACATACAGCCCATGATGATAAACCATATGGATTTTGAATTTCAGCGTAAGTTGTTTAGTACTGGTATCTTTGATCGGTTAGCTAATTACGAAGACAGTGATGAATATATTCCGTTTCATTTATCTCAGCCAGAACGCATTAATCGGGTGACATACATTAATGCTCTTAGCTACTATCAAACTAACAATATTAAATCTACTCGTATGATTCCATTTGAAGACTATGTTAGAGTTAACGCTGCACTTCTTAAAGAACTTCGTTATGAGTTCAAGTTAACTTAAGCATGGAAGACACCAATGGTTCCGGTTCGTGTCTCACGAACCACTTGCTTTCAGCATTTTTTATATACTTGTTTCGTGGAGTCACGAACCATGGCTTGAGGGTTAAGCCTCAACCTTCTCCAACGTTATCAACTGCGTTGGTTTCTTTTTAGTATTCCACACTTCATGCATAGCGAGCGCTGCCCCTAATGCAGAGGCCTGATGAAGATCTGCCGAATAGGTACTTACTTCAGGATAAGCCTTAGCCAACATATTCATAAACAATTGGTTCTTGCTAAAGCCACCATCTACATAGATGTTTTTGGTGGCAGGTTGCATAATCAAATCAGTAGATTCTTTTTGCATGGAAATTAATTCTGCAATGAGTGTGTGATACGCTGCTTCGAAACTTGAATCTGATTTTTTTAAATCTTTGTTGTAGGAAACTTGCGTGTAGGCGTGTTCGTCTTTATGAAATCGCTCCGCTAATTTTTTAAAAGCCTCATCGTGCCAATGCCCTGCAAACAATCGTGATGCTTTCACTGGTTTCCCTTCATAGGTCAAGTAGCAGAGGCAATCTTTTTGTAGTTCAGCGGCTGTTAACTCTGTATGATTAAAAGGATTTAGACTGATGCTCCATGTGCCTGTTGATAAGAGCACAAAAGGTTCTTTGATATATTGCAGGTAGGGAATAAGTGCTGCCGAACTATCATGTAATCCAAGACCTACTCTTATATCGTGATTGTTAATTAAAGCTTTGTCAGTATGAGAATCAGGTTTGGTGGGTGCTAGTTTTTGTAAAATGGATTCTTTCGAGACCCATGAATGGTAATCATTCTTAGTAAAGTCCCACAAATTAGTGTGGCAGCCAATACTCGTAATGCCCGATGCAACCTGACCACTGAATAGATAGCTAATGTATTCCGGTAGGTGCAGTGAGTATTTTATTCTTTTGAAGATGTCAGGGCGTTCATACTTCAACCAATAAAGTTGCATGCCTGAGTTTAGATTACCCAATACGGGTGAAGCCGTTATCTGGGCAAAGGTATTTTCTCCGCCATAGGTGCTGTAAAAAGTTTGCTTCAGAGTTTCTGGAAAAGGTCTTAGATAATTGTAAAGTGGAGCAACCGGTTTGCCCGATTCATCCACATGTACAAAGCTGGCTCCATGTGCTGAAACATTGATTGCTTTTATCTCAAACTCTTTGAGCAAGGCTACTTCTTTAAATGTTTCTGTTACCCAGTTTGATAACGCATGGATGTCTTCGCATGGAAAATCATCTTCATCTTTTATTTCGGGAAGTTCAATTGACTTTTCAAAACGGATTTTATAATCCTCATCAAAGAGAAAAACTTTTTTATTGGTTTTGCCAATATCGAAGATGCAGATAACTGGAGTCATAATTAAATCTCGTACACTGTAAGTCTGAGTTTGCCGAAGACTGAGTTTATTTTATAATCCGGTGGCCATTGTTTTTAATCCCCGTTCAGAAATTAATTGCCTGCGCACCTGTAAATCTCTGAATAATGAAATGGGTTGAAGGGCAGCACCGGCTCGTAACCTCGCTTCAGCAACCAGTGGTCTTACATCAGTGCGATACGCTTGCTGTAAAATTTCCTGTGCTTTCGCTACATCGTTGTTTTCCTGAGCCCGGTTAAGAGCGCTTCGATCTACCAGCAGCGCTTGAGCATAAGCAATCTTAATCGCTTCAACAGATTGAAGTAAATCCTCCAATGGATCTTTCACATTATGCGATGCGTCAATCATCCAACCTAAGTCGGTGGCATGATTCATCTTTCTGGCATCCATACCTTCTACTAGTTCATTAAAAATTAAAAAGAGTTGGTAAGGATTGATGCTACCCACCGTAAGATCATCATCTCCATATTTAGAATCATTAAAATGAAATCCACCCAACTTTTTTTCCATCAACAACAGCGAAACAATCTGTTCGATGTTTGCATTGGGAAGATGATGGCCGAGATCAACAAGCGTATACGCTTTAGGACCAAGTTTACTCGCATACAAATAGGATTGGCCCCAATCACCCACTGTCATCGAATAGAAGTTAGGCTCAAAGGCTTTGTATTCAACAAACATTTTCCAGTTGGATGGCAAGGCGGAATAAATTTCCTGAAGTCCTTCCAGTGTACGCTCAAAGGCTTTTCTAAAATTCAACTGACCGGGAAAACAAGAACCATCGGAAAGCCATACGGTGATTGAATTAGAGCCAAGTGCTTTGCCGTGTTTGATTACTTCAATGTTATGATCAATCGCTTGTTGTCGAACTTTTTCCTTTACGTGTTGAAGCGAACCGAACTTATAACTTAATTTTTGATCAGGTTGATCTTGAAAGGTGTTTGAATTGACTGCATCAAACAGTAAGTCATGTTCTGCAGCCAATGCTTTTATTTTTCGGGTACTGGTGGGGATGTCCCACGGAATATGTAACGAGATTGCACCACTTGATTTATTAAGGGCATGAAGTAATCCTACGTCTTCAATTTTTTCTTCCAGGGTTCGAGGCTCACCGCCACCTGAAAATCGACCGAAGCGAGTACCACCCGTTCCCAATGCCCAACTAGGAACTGCAATTTGAAAATCAACCAGTTTGCTAATGACTTTCTTTGCATTTGAGTTTTCATTTACAAGCTGCTTTATTTTTCGCTGATGCGAAGCGTTAAGCTTGTCGTTGTGTTTTTGGATTTGGGTTTTGTCTATTCTCATGGGTAGCTTTTGTTAACCGCAAAGACGCAAAGAAAGCGAAGGAATACGATGATTAATTTTTTCGAACTTGGCGTCTTAGCGTGAAATATTTGTGGTTCAGATTATTCAAGATAAAAAACTTCTTTCAATGAAACACTCACCGGAGAATTATCCTGATTGGTATCCATAATATCTTTCATATAGGCCCACCACTTTTTCATTACCGGATGATCGGGTAGGGTATCCATTGCTTTGGGATCATTGATGTTCATCACTCCAAACAAATCATTTGTTTCTTCATCTAGAAATATTGAATAATCTGAGATGCCAGTTTGCTTTAAGAGTGCTTCCAATTCAGGCCATAGCTGATCATGCCTGCGTTTGTATTCTTCCGTTTGGCCAGCATGAAGTTTCATTTTAAAGGCTAGTCGTTTCATCCTATCTTTTTTCCTTGAATGAGTACAGAGCTTTTAATAGACTGTTCCTTTAAGTGCAAAAACTTCTTACGTTCTTCATCCTGCATAAAGTTTTCGAAGTCTTGCTGAGTATCAAATTGAACCAAATGCATTTCGTATGGTTTATCTATATGATGTTCAATAAAAGCATTATCATCTGGTCTCATTCTTAGCAATAACTTTCCGTTGTACTTTGAAATGATCGGAATAGCTACAGCTTCAAATTCATGAAACACATCTTCTTTTCCTTCTTTAATATAGATCAATTGAGTAAGGAAGATCATTTGCTAACCATTATCTAACGAATGCCATAGCCACACCACCATCTACATTCAACACGTTCCCGGTCGATTTATTTAGTTGGCCACCCACAAAAGTAAAGCACGCATTGGCGATGTCTTCCGGTAGAATGACTTCATTTAGCAAGGTACGCTTCGCGTAGTACGCTGGTAACTCAGAAACCTTTACGCCATACGCTTTCGCGCGACCTTCTGCCCAGGCGCCTTCCCAGATTTTGCTATCCGATATTACAGCATCGGGGTTCACAACGTTTACACGAATCTTATCTGCCCCTAACTCGGCCGCATTCAATCGGCTCAAATGAAGTTGTGCTGCTTTCGCAGAACCATAAGCCGCATTGTTTGGTCCACTTACCAAAGCGTTTTTACTTACAATGTTAAGCACATCCCCACCAAGACTTTGCTTGCGCATGATTTCCACTCCACCTTGCGTGATAAGAAACTGACCCTTCACTAAGATGTCATATAGCAAATCCCAATCTTTTTCGGTATGCTCTTCAATGGGTTTCGAAATTGAAATTCCGGCACAGTTCACCACAATATCAACGCCACCAAATGCCAACACAGTTTGCGCATATGCTTCTTTAATGTTGTCTGCTTTGAGTACATCTAATTGCACAGAAGCATAGGCATCTTTACCATACTTGGTTTTAAACTCTTCGTCTGCTTTAGCTAAGCGTTCACTATCGTTATCATTAATAATCACACACGCGCCTTCTTCCACAAATTTTTTGGCAATACCTTTTCCAATACCACCCGCACTGCCCGTAATCAAAGCAATTTTACCGGTGAGTGGTTTTGGCTTTGGCATGCGTTGAAGTTTTGCTTCTTCCAGTAGCCAATACTCAATATTAAAGGCTTCTTGTCTCGGTAATGATGTATACTCTGAAACCGCCTCAGCACCTTTCATTACATTAATGGCGTTGATATAAAATTCAGCGGCTACGCGTGCCGTTTGCTTGTCTTTTGCAAAGGTGAACATGCCCACTCCGGGATATAAAATTACTACCGGATTTGCATCGCGGATGGCCGGACTATTTGGATGCTTGCACGCATTGTAATAGTCGGAGTACATTTTGCGATACGCTTCAAAAGCTGGAATCAATTTTTCTTTTATCGCTTTTGAGTCAGAAAGATTTTCATCAGGAGCTAATGATAAAACCAACGGACTAATTTTGGTGCGTAGAAAATGATCCGGACAGCTAGTGCCCATCGGTGCAAGCTTGGTAAGATCAGCTGAGTTAGTAAACTCAAGCACACGATCGTCATCGGTAAAATGACCAATCATCCTGTTCTGACTTGAACACAATCCACGCAACGTAGGAGCAAGCGTTGCCGCTTGCTTTAGTCTATCTTCTTTGGCAAGCGATTTTAAAATCTGACCACCAAATACTTTTCGCTTCTTGCCATAGTTTTGTTCTAAGTACTCCGCACAGGTTTCAATTACCTCGAGCGTATTGATATAACTTTCGTATGCCGTATCACCCCAGGTAAATAAGCCATGTGATCCAAGCATGATTCCACGAATGCCCGGATTTTCCTCCAGACATTTTTTGAGTTTTAATCCTAAATCAAAACCCGGACGTTGCCATTCTACCCAGCCAATGGTGCCCTTAAATAATTCTTGCGTGATTTTCTTGCCATCTTTTGCGGCTGCAATCGCAATGGCTGCATCCGGGTGAAGGTGATCAATGTGTTTGAACGGAAGCAATCCATGAAGCGGAGTGTCGATGGAAGGAGCTTTTGAAGCAAGATCATAAATGCAATGATTGAATAATTCAACCATTTCATCTTCGTGTTCAATGCCACGATACACCGTTGTTAGACTGCGCAAACGATCTAAATATAATGCGGCAAGCCCACTGCGCTTGAGTGTACCGATATCGCCACCGGAACCTTTCACCCACATGATTTCAGTCTGCTTGCCTGTGAGTGGATCTTTTGCCATGGCGCGACACGAAGTGTTTCCACCGCCATAGTTTGTCAATCGTAAATCGGCACCCAATAAATTAGAGCGATAGATTAATAGTCCAACTTCATCACCTGCCAACGCGGCTGCTTTGGTTTCATCCCAGAGATAACTAACGTGTTTAAATTGTTTTGTCATAAACGTTTATTTTGCGAACCGAATTGAGGCTCAGTAATTATTTAATTGCATTTCCATACCCTACCACAAAAACGGAAAGGATGATCATGGCGATTCCGAGTATAATGGTGTTCTTCGTTTTTTTACTAACTCCAGTCCATTCTTTCAAAGCAATTCCCCAACAGTTGGCAATCAAAATAATAAATGCCATGTGAAGAATCCATGAGCTGGCTCCATTGCCCAATTTACTTTCGCCCATGCCGTAAAAGAAAAACTGAAGAAACCAGGTAGTGCCTGCCAGTGCAGAAAAAAAATAATTTTTTACGAGCGGTGAATTTTTATTTCCGTAATCAGAAAAAGTCTTATTCCTAAAATTGAGAATCATGCACCAGATAAAATTGGTGGTTAGTCCGCCCCAAAGAAGTACCACGTACGTAACATTGTTTTGAAAGAGGGGATTCAATCCTATGCTAACAGCTGTCTCGGCCATAGGTTTTCCCGCTTCAATACCAAAGTTGAAACAAGAACTTAAGATTCCGGAAGTAATGGCAACGATCAATCCTTTGACCAAACTAAATTCACCAACACTTTTTTTCTTTTCTTCTTCCGATAATTCATTTTCTTTCAACATCCCTGCGCGGCCACTGATGTAAATTCCCAGTAAACAAATTATCACACCGAGCAGTACAACTTGCCCCCACGTGTTAGTCATCATTTCAATGATACTTGTTTTTCCTTTCGTAGGAACGATGGCATAATAAATAGAAGGGACGATTGCTCCGAAGGCTGAACAAAAACCAAGAACAACCGAGTTGCCTAACGACATACCAAGATATCGCACGCCAAGTCCGTAGGTTAAACCACCAATGCCCCATAACACACCAAAGAGAATGGTGTATTGAATTGTAGATGCCGAAGTACTTTTAATAATTTCAGAAAATCCCGGAAGTGTTAGCCAAGCTGCAAGTGGAGGAACAATCAACCACGAAAAGATGCCGCCTACAATCCAATAACTTTCCCATGCCCAGCCTTTCACTTTTTTGAAAGGCATATAAAAACTTCCTGAGGCGAAACCGCCAATAAAATGGAATATTACACCAAGAACAATTTGCATGAGGTAGAAGTTAGAAAATGAAAGATAACGAGGAAACAGGAGTTTTACCATCCTGCACCATCATGTATAAAAAAAGCCCCTGAGTTTTCAGAGGCATTTTTTTGTTTTAATTGTCTAAATACTTAGCCTATAGCCGACTTACAAAACTCCAGACATTTTTTTACCTCATTAATTGAAGTAGAGCCTTCCGGAACTTTATATTCCAACTCAATAGTTGCCGGGAAAGAGTACTTATTATCCCGAATTAAGCGCAACACATCAGCCAAGGGTGTATCGCCTGTGCCCCATGGCAAGTTGTCGCCACCATTGGCTTTTGTTTTACGATCTTTCATGTGCATGCTCACAATGTTCTTATTTTTTTGTTTTACAAAGTCAAGAGCATTTGTATTGCCAGCCGCTATATAATGACCAAAATCAAGATTGAGTGCATTAGCAGGTGATTGAGTAAGTGCAGTATCCCAGAATGTAGGAGTCTGTTGTTCATGGCCATGATAGCCCACTTTCATTTTATACTTTTCAGCAGCCTTACCGAGCTTCAATGTGTGAGCATCATTGGCAGGATGTTCTAATGTGATATGTGAGGCGCCTAATGCTTTGGCCGCGCGCAAACCATAGTCAATATCTGTGTCACTATTCTGTAGTCCGAATGCATCTGGCTTAAAGGCATAAATATCAACCCCAGCCTTTTTGTACATCTTACCAAACTCTTCAAATTTAGTCATGCTAACCTTCTGTCGCCACTGACCAAGTTCTTCCCGATATATTTTTGTCTTTTCTTCGGCTTCAGCCAGAGTTTTCTTTTCTTCTTCTGTTAATTCCTCCTGCTGATTACGCTTACGTCTAAGTGAAAACAGGGTGCGGAAGTCAACCGGATTTTTAGGAGCGCCTGCAAAGGATTCGGCCGGGCCACCCATTAATTCGATGTTTGTAATACCACACTGGCGGATATACTCCAATGTAGCTTCAGCACTTTGATCGGGCAGATCCCGGAAGGAGTACGTAATAAGTCCCAGCTTTACACCTTTAATGGTAGAGCCTGATTTGCCTAGATTATTAATAAAGTTCGGCATACCAAATGAAGTTTGGCTAGTAAGTAATGATCCCGTAATCAAAGTAGATGTTACTCCGATAAATTTGCGTCTTGAAGTCTTTGTTTCCATAGTGATTGTTTACAAACGTTTGATTTACTTTTTATATTTCTTTGTGCGCTCATCGCTGATCACACCCTTCCAATTTAACCCGTATCCAAAATCATATTTGTTTCCCTGATCATCCACATAGCATTCCAAATCATGAGGAACATCTTCAAATTGCTTCTCTACCGTGATCATGTTTGCAGGCATTTGCAATGGTAACAGAGCTGAGGGCTCATTCGCTCCAGTCATAAGATCTAACAATGTCTGATCCTGAACCCCGAAATGAGCCAAAATTGCGTTGGCATTCTTTTCAAACTCAGAAAAGACCATGGGTGTATTCATATAAACTGAAACAATCACAGGTTTGCCTTTCATCTTCTTATAGGTATCGTTGATCATACCAAGATCAGTAATGTTGATAGCTTTATTCTTTTTGTTTTTGTAACTGCGGTTGGTAGTTTTTTCAAGCGGATCTCCTCCGGCAATACTCGTTTCGCGAGCTTCCTTTGCGGTATACTCACCATACTGTAATGAAATTGGTACGTATCCATTTCCTCCCTTTTTTGCGTCTTCGCTATTGTAGCCAATTCCAGAGGTGGGACTATCTACAAAAACCAACGCTATATCCGCTTCATCGGCATTGTCTGTTACCTTAAAATATTTTTTTATGATTTCAACACTGGCCGGATACTCTAATTTTTCAGGAGTCTCCATGCCCAAAAAGTTTCTTCCTGCAGGTGTAAATTTTTTAGGAATGTAAACCGTTTTGTTTTTTTCTAAAGGAAGGACATTTGCTTTATTCTTTAGCATTACCACTGATTTTAACTGTGCTTCGTAACCGGCTTTCATAAATTCAGGATTACCAACAATGCTTTTAGATTCCTCTATATTAAGATAAGGATTTTCAAATAATCCAGTGCGGAAAATATTTTTCAGCAAACGCACGGCCGATTGTTCGAAGCGAGCCCGCATAAATTCTTCACCATGTTCTTTCACGCCCATGTTGTAGGCTTCGATAACTGGTTTCATATCGTTATTACCACCAAACTGATCAACCCCCGCCATCAACACTTTATAATGTCTTTCGGCAATCGACAAACTTTCTACTCCCCACGATTTTCCCGTAATAAAAATATCAATAGCAGTTTCATCACCAGTAACTAACCAATCCGTGCAAACCACACCATCATAATTAAATTTATCGCGCAACAAATCCTGGATAATATATTTATTGTACCCATTGCCCACATTCTCGTTATTCTTGGTGTCTTGATTGTAAGAGATGGTGTAATAAGGCATAACAGCAGATGCTGCTCGCGTCTTGCCTTTCAATTTAAAGGCTCCTTCTAAAAATGGAATCATGTGCATTTCAAAATTATTTCCTGGATAAACAGCATATTTTCCAACACCGTAATGAGCATCGCGACCCGCTTCACCGGAACCACCACCCGGCCAATGTTTCACCATCGCGTTTACACTTTCATATCCCCAGCCATCGGCAATTTCTTTGTCACCCGAAGAAGTTTGAAATCCGTCAATGTAGGCACGGCCCATATCAGCAGAGAGATGGGGATCTTCACCAAACGTACCACTGGTGCGATACCAGCGTGGATCGGTTGCGATATCAACTTGCGGTGAGAGTGCAGTTGTTAATCCCAATGCCCGATACTCTTTTCCGGCAATGCTTCCAAATTGTTCCACCAACTGTGGATTAAACGTAGCCGCAAGTCCTAATGAACCTGGCCACATAGAAATTCTTCCCCCGGCACCGGCATTGTACTCAGCATTTGCAATGGTTCCATGTCTGGGATCAGAACTGTTGTTGGAAGGAATTCCCACCCCTAATCCTTCAACAAATGCCTGAGCATTGTTATTCCATTGTGCGGCAATTTCAGGACTTTGAACAGATGTAAGAAGAACGTGTCTTAAATTATCGGTACTCAAGAATTTTTTTTGCTGATCGGTAAGATCGCTAGCTATCGCTCCACTTTCTTCAAAGCCTTTTCCATTGTAGGTGGCTGCAAAAAAACCGCGACTCCCTGCCGGAATAGATTGATGACCACTATATAGCATTAACCCTGCTATTTGTTCTATGCTCATTTTAGAAGCCAAATCCTTTGCACGTTCGTCAGCGGGTGAGCGCCAATCTTCATACTTATCCAGTTCATTATTTTTATTGAGGTCCTTGAATCCAAGTCGGTCTATGGTAAGAATGGTTACCCCGGAAGCTGCAGAATAACCTAACGTTTTTCCACCCTCATTTTTTACAGTCTTTATACCGTCTTGTTCTGTTTCGGTCCATTTGGGTCCGCACCCTATCATTCCCGAAAGGAGAAACAGGGCGGCAAAGATTTGCAAGATTGTTCTCATAAGATTGGTTTATTTTCAATGTGTATAACTAACACAATAATATTTAATTGCCAATGTTTTTTCAAGATTCTTCTATAGATTGCCCAAACAAATCGGCCAATCAGTAGCGGAATTAGTAGTATGGAATCGAAGGAGTTGAAGAATTTTATTTTTCAGGGTGATAAAGTTTTCCTACCTCATATTTCTGTGGATTGCGTGATCTTTGGTTTTCATGACAATCAGCTAAAAGTATTGTTATTGAAATGGAAGGAGGGGCCGTGGTGCTTGCCAGGTGGTTTTGTAAAGCACGATGAGTCGGTTGATGATTCAGCCATTCGGGTTTTATATGAGCGCACAGGATTGAAAAACATTTTTCTGCAACAATTCCATACGTTTGGTCATCCCATGCGCGAGAAAGGAAAGAAGACCAGTGACCCCAAAAGCTGGATTAGTAAGCGATTTATATCAGTAGGGTATTATGCGTTAGTGGAATTTTCAAAGGTGAAACCTCGCCCTGATATCCTGAGTACCGATTGTAAATGGTGGGATGTTCATAAAGTACCCTCCTTGATTTATGATCATAAACAAATTATGAACAAGGCACTGGAGGCCATTCGGTTTGATTTGAATGACCACCCCGTTGGGTATAATCTTTTGCCAGGCAAGTTTACAATGCCTGAACTTCAACGCCTGTATGAAACGATTTTAGATGAAAAATTGGATCGTAGAAATTTTCAAAAGAAAATCTTAGTATTGGATTTTTTAGTCAAGCTAAAGGAACGGAAAATCGGTGGTGCACACAAAGCGCCTTTTCTTTATACATTCGACAAGAAAAAATATGCTCAGGCGTTAAAACAAGGAGTGAAATCGAGTTGGTAACTCATTTCCTTTTCAGTGCTTCAGCAATCGCCTTCTCAGCAAGGGGTTCCATAATTTTATAGCCAACTAAATTAGGATGCACGCCATCATTGCCTAAATCTTTCCTTAATCCATTTCGTTCATCAACCATGGCCGAAAAATAATCGAGGTACACGATATTATTTTTGCTCGCATATTCTTTTAGCATTTTATTTATGGCAACAATTTTTCCGGCTGGTTCCATTCCCGGTTTCCAAGGATAATCAAACGCAGGAATGATGGATGAGATCACTACTTTGATTCCATTCGCCTTAGCCAATTGCACCATGGTAATGATATTATCGCGTGTTTGTTCGAGTGTCATCGGGCCTGTGTTGCCGGCAATGTCATTCGTGCCCGCAAGGATCACAACCACTTTTGGTTTCAAGTCGATTACATCTTGTTTAAAGCGAAGTACCATTTGCGGAGTAGTTTGTCCGCTAATGCCACGATTGATGTATGGCTTTCCTTCAAAGAAGGCAGGGTCAGCTCGTTCCCAGCCAATGGTAATAGAGTTGCCCATAAACACAACCCGGTTCTCGTTTGCTTTGGGTACCGGTATTTTTTCATTGTCTTTTTGAAATCTTTTGAGATTAGCCCAATCCATTGGGGGCTGATCAAAATTTTTCTTAATCCATTGTAAGCAGGCATCAATCCATTGTTCCTTCGCAGTTTTGTTTGTCATCCCAAAACCATGGGGTCCTTTGGCATAGAAAAATGTTTCAACCGGTACTTTATGTTGTACCAATGCAGCAACAAAAGCTAATGTATTGCCAACCGGAACAACATTATCTGTCAACGCTGAAGTAATAAAAGTAGGCGGAGTTTTGGAAGTGACATGCAATTCATTGGAATACTCAGCCACATCTTCGGCAGACATCCCTAATTCACTTGCCTTTGTTGGAAGTTTCTCACCATTCGCAAAAACTTTGGTGCCAATTAAATTTTGTCGCGAACCCTGATGCGTAAGACTATCTGAAAAACTAATGACCGGATAATTCAAAATCATAAAATCAGGACGTAAGCTTGTGTTGTTAGGATTTTCTATCACTGCTTTTTGAAAATGAGTACCAGCCGTAGAGGCGAGGTGCCCACCCGCAGAAGAGCCCATGATTCCAATTTTATTGGGATTGAGATTCCATGCTTTGGCATTCTCGCGTACCAATTGAATAGCGCGCTGAGCATCTTGCAGGGGGCCAATACGTTTGTCAACCATTACGCCACCTTTTGGCAGCCTATACTTTAGTACAAATGCAGCAATGCCTTCTTCATTCAATCGCTTTGCAACATCGTAGCCTTCATGACTCATAGCTAAAATCCAATAGCCACCACCCGGACAAATTATTACAGCCGAGCCTGTTGCCTTGGCGGGATCAGGAAGAAAAACTGTGAGCGTAGGTTTTACAACTCCCATCACGCGATCAATATTATCTTTTGTTCCTTTTACCATCGATGTATCAAGTGGAGTAGTAGGTACTTGTGAATTAGGAACAGCTCCCTTGTACAAAGGAATTTCTTGTTGCGCGAATGCAACTTGATTAAAACTTAGTGTGCAGCTGAGAAGGATAAGTGAGGAAAATATTTTTTTCATGGTAGAAAGTAAGTTGATAATAGATTATAATTTTTTGATAGCAATATTTCTATAGCAATGCGCAGCATTTGGACGCCAGGAAGATAATGGCATTCCCTTACTGGCAGCAGGTGAATATACGGCAGTCCAGTGGCATTGCAAAGCAATCATTCCTTCAGTGGCGCCTGCAAGAAAATCATTTTTTGTTTGTTGCACATCCCACATCTCAACACCATTGATCCAAAGAGTAAGGTGCGGAATTTCGCCAATCATTCTGATTCGAAAGGAATTCCAATCACCTGTTTTCCAAACTTCTTTTAACCGATTGGCTGAGGCTGGTTTACTAACGGGAATACGTTCACCCAAAAGATCGCCTGTGTTGCCTGGAAGTACCAACTCAATTTGGTAAGCAGCTCCACCCTCGTTCGATCGAAGAAAAATTCCACCATTGGCAAACGAATCAATTTTTATTTCGAGGTAAAGTTCAAAATCGCGGAACGTTTCATTCGTCATTAACAACCCACCCTGCCCGTAGGGTTCTTGTCTTGCAACAATTGCATTACCCTCAACACTAAAGTTAGGTGTTGTGCCTTGATGGGTCGTCCGGCTTATGTGCCAGCCTTTCAAGTTCTTTCCATTGAATAGCGGCTTAAATCCCTCTGGAATTTGAGCATTACTAAAACCCATGATTAGCGTGAATAGTAGTATTAAAATAAACTTCGTCACTTACTCAAACATTTTATTTACCGAATACACTTACTATTTTTCCATTACCACTCTAAACCCCACATCGTATTTACTTCCCGGACCACCGGCATGTGTCATGTAGGTTGCGTTTTTAACATCGCCATAAAAGGGAGCGCCTTTAAGAACATGTTGTTTGCCTTTCTTTATAATAACCGGATCGGCAAATAGTTCTTCATTGTAATAATCTTGTGTCCATTCCCATACATTGCCAAGCATATCATACAAGCCCCATGCATTCGGTAACTTTTGACCAACAGGCTGAGTAGATTGTTTTGCGATTTGGGCAGTTGCATGAATATCTTTCCATGCAATATCATCAGTAGCTCCAGCGCGCGCTGCATACTCCCATTCAAATTCGGTTGGCAACCTGTAGGTTGCTTTTCCTTTTTCCAGTTTGTTTAATTTTTTAACGAACGCCCGGGCATCCTTCCAGCTTACATTTTCAACCGGATGTTGGTCGGCATTTGGTAACTCTTTAAAGTAAGAAGGATTGTTGCCCATCACTTTTTTCCATTGCGCTTGTGTAACTTCAAATTGGCCAATGAAGTATGATTTTGAAATGGTGACACTAAATCCGGGTCTAGCTGCTTTTCTGGATAAGTCATCCGACATTTTATACTCATTGTCTGATAAGTTTGGAAGCCCCATATCATCCGAATCGTTTTTTCTGTATTGCTCAAGAAATCCAAACTTAGAAGTTGTAGGTTGAAACTTACCAACGATCATAGTGCCAGGCTTAATTTCCATGAAGGTCATTCCGATGCTATTGGTATAATCTGGTTTTACCTGGCCATGCAATCTGGAAAGAGTTATAAAGCAGAAAAGAATGATCAATATGCTTTTCATCTAATTCTTTACAGTGATGGATGAAATTGGGAACAATGAGTCTTCTGGTTTTGCCTGGTTATTCATAAATGTAAAATAGAGTGAGTGAAAACCATTAACTTCTTTTTTAAGAGCAATTATTGAAGGTATTGTAAAAGAACTCTTATCAGATCCTCGTCCAAAAAATTTGGCTAAATCTAACCGTGGCAAACTTTTGTCCACTTCAACTCCTTTTTCTGCACTTCCGGGTGGCGGAGCAAAAGCACCCCGATAGCGTACGTTAAATTGCTTAGGCATTAGTTCTGTTTCACCGATCAGTTCTCCTGTTTCGGAATCTAACCGTACTTCAATCTTGCCACCTTTATAGATATCATACAAATGCCAATTGGGTTGAATAGAAATTTCTTTAATGCCCGTAAGATCAAGATTATTAAATCCAATAAATGAATTTGGCCGGGCGGTAAGGAACGTATATTCATCTAGTTGATCGCGGATTACATTTTGTTGAACGGCTGCGTTTACCGGAATTAATTTTGGGCTTCGCAACACCACTACTGATTCGAAAAATAGACTCGGAATTGAATTATTTCCTTTATCTGCGTAAGCAGCCCTGAAAATAAATGTACCCAAGCCATTATCCTGACCAGGTATTTGAGGAAGATATTCTCCTGAAACAGGAGCCCCGATTTTGGTTTCGTGATTGAGAATGTAATTCACAATAACCCGTGCATTTGCCGCTGTAATCAATGGATGGGCGGGCATGGCGGTTTCTAAATTCCAGGCGCCTGAACTTCCATTTCTTATTTTATCAATTAATTGGTCTGTAGTTTTTAAATCGTGTTTATACTTTTTTGCAATCGCATTGAATGAAGGACCGATACCTTTTTCCTTTTCGTTGTGGCACGTACGGCAATCACTTTGAGCCATCAGTGATTTAGCAAGGGCAAAGCGCGATACTTCCTGATGCCCCACGGCTATGGCTGGGTAATCGAATCCTTCCGATAAGTAGTCAATACTGATGGCAACTTCTTCAGGAGATATTTTCTTATCGGCCAGCGAGCCATCTTCTTTGTCGGTTACGCGAGTTGCATATTGAATTTTTGTTCCAGAAAAGAAAAAGCTTTGATTCCCTTTTACAACCAACTCAACAACAGGCGGTTCGTTCCCGGCAATTATTTGGACTGATTCGGAATTCGAAAGACCTTTAGGATCACTAACCGTTAAGGTTGCCTTATAGATGCCGGGTTGATTTAATACAATTTCATATTTTTTATCGATTGAGGTAAGATCAGCTTTCCCTTCCGATGAAATTTTCCAATTATAGTTTAATGAATCACCATCATAATCCATCGAACCTTGTGAGGATAGCTTAATAGATAAAGGAACATCACCACCTTGTTTGTTAGCCGTAATTTGAACGATTGGTTTTCTGTTTCCTGCATTATATTCTATGCGCACTAAGCGTGATTCGATTCCGGAATTAGCGGTGTTGCCACCATACTCCAATACATATAAATCTCCGGTCGGTCCAAATTTAATATCAATGGGTTGGCGGGGATGATAGTCTGGCACGAATCGTTCCATACCAACATAATTTCCCTTTTCATCTAAGCTAATCGCCATAATCCAAAAGCGTGATAGATCGGCAGCCAACCATTTTCCTTCATAATATTCAGGATAATGTCGTCTAGCATTTTTAAAATCCGCGCGATGGTAGATTGGCCCACCAATGGCGCATCGTGAGCTGGAACCTACTAATGGAAATTTTTTGGAAGCTCCATAAGGGTAAGAGATGAGTGCGGGTTGCGCGGGAGGTAGTTCTGTAAGACCGGTATTATTTTTTGATTTATTAATCGGCTTAATAGAATCTTGTTTTACGCCTATTACATTGTTCACGTAATCATACATCGGATACGCGTTGTTTTCACCGATAAAATAAGGCCATCCGAAAAATCCCGGTTGTTTTGCTTGATTCAATTCGTCATACCCCATCGGTCCTTTTTCCGAATCGCGGTCGGCATCGGGTCCTACTTCACCCCAATAAAGAAATCCGGTTTTTGAATCTACTGAAACACGCCAGGGATTTCGATTGCCCATGATATAAATCTCTGGTCGTGTTTTTTCCATTCCTTTCGGGAAGAGATTCCCATCGGGGATTGTGTATGAACCATCGGCTTCAGGGTGAATGCGTAAAATTTTTCCACGTAAGTCGTTCGTATTGGCAGCGCCTCGCTGATCATCAAATTGAACACGATCGGGTCGTTCGTCTGTTTGCGAATAAAGTGAGTTGCCAGTATTATTACCCACGGTGAGGTAAAGATTTTTATTTGCATCCCATGTCATGCCACCACCGGTGTGGCTCGTGCCTTCGCGATCGCTGGGTACTTCTACTAATACTTTTTTACTTTCTTGAATTAATGAATCGTTGATAATATCCCACCGGGTAAGAAAAAATTTACTCACGGAAGCATCTGCATAATAGAGATAGATCCAATGATTGGTTTGGAAATCAGGATCAAGAGTCATTCCCACAAGCCCTTGTTCACTGTGCGTGAAAACAGGAATGTTTCCAATTGTTTTTATTGACTCAGTGGCCGCATCCCATTTTTTAATATTACCTCCGCGCTCAATAATAATGACTGATTCATCTGGCAGCACTTCAAATACCATGGGTTCATCCAGCGAACCTGCCGGTGTGATACCAACAGGCGTAAACCGATTGGCTTCTGGTTTTGCAATCGAGGTTATCGTATCCGTATCTTTTGTTGAACAAGCAAAGAGAAAGATGCAGATCAGGAAAACGCATTGTCTTATGTTTCTCATTTCAATCATTCAACGCCTGGTACACCAACACTTTGAGAAGCAATTCTATAAATATCATCTCTATTTAATTTAGCTTTTGTTTCCAGATCGTTATACCCCGCAGCTTTGTAGTAAATATTTTACCATCACGGGCAATCAATCGAACAGAACCATTTATCAAGCCTTTCGCTACCCATATATTCATAGCGTTATCAATTTTGACCAGTCTTTCTGCCGAAAATCCTGCGGCAGCAGGGGCAGATTCCTGCAGAACCCGTGAGTCTTCTTTTTGTGGTTGACAGGCAGATAAAACAACCACCGAGATCAGAATTATAACAAGGTGTTTCATAGCGATGGTTTAGTTTTCTAAGGTAGGACTTTATTAAGATCATTAAATATTTGACGGAAGTTTTTTTAGGAAGAAGCGCAACATGTTTTCATAATGCTTAATTTTTTTATGGATGGCATTTGGACACTTCCCGAAATATGAAGTGCGTAGCGTTTTTTGTAGGTTTGAAGGCCATCATGAAGAAAGCAGATTTCAGTCAAATTATTTTTATTGATTACCAATCCGCTACACCCAAGTACCGGCAATTGGCGGATTCTATTCTCAATGCAATTAGAAGTGGTAAACTTCAAAAGGATGATTTGCTCCCTTCTATTAATGAACTTAGTTTTAATTTTGAGATTTCGCGCGATACCGCAGAGAAGGGCTATAAGCACCTTAAGGAAATTGGCGTATTGGGTTCTGTTCCCGGCAAGGGTTTTTACATTTCCAATACCGCATTAGACCAGTCACTAAAGATATTTTTGCTGTTCAATAAATTGAGTGCCCATAAAAAAATTATTTATGATGCAATCATTGCCTCGTTGCCCGAAACAGCCTTTGTAGATTTCTTTGTGTACAACAACGATTTTTCTTTTTTTAAAAAGCTAATTCAGAATAGAAAAGAAGATTATACACACTATGTAATTATTCCGCATTTTATTGAAGGGGGTGAAAGTGCTGCAGAAATTATAAACACATTGGACAAATCCAAGCTAGTGTTACTGGATAAGTTGATTGAGGGTGTTGATGGTGAGTATGCATCAGTGTATGAAAATTTTGAGGAGGACATTTATAATGCGTTGCTTCAAGCCAAACGAATTTTATTTCGGTATCAAACCATAAAAATTATTTTCCCCGAGCATTCGTATTTCCCTAAAGAGATTATTCGGGGGATGGAAAGGTTTTGTTCAGAATACGGATTTCAACATTCCGTGATTCATGATATTGCCCAGGAAGAAATTAAGCCGGGAGAGGTATATATAAACCTGATGGAGAATGATCTGGTTATTTTGATTGAACGTATCATCGCTCAAAAACTTGAAATTGGAAGTGATATTGGGGTGATCTCCTATAACGAAACTCCATTAAAAAGAATCATCTTGAATGGAATCACCACCATCTCGACTGATTTTCAATTAATGGGGGAGAAGACTGCAGAATTGATTTTGACTAAATCTAGTCATCATGTCGAGATTCCCTTCTACCTTACCTTGAGGAAATCCCTTTAGATTTCTCTTGCGAAATCTTTTTAATCAGCGTCCAATATTCGCGACCATAACCGACTAAGATTTCTTCACCTTCTTTAATGGTTCGGGTTGCTTCAATGAAACATCTTTTTCCTTCAGTTACGGATTCCGCATTGTTCCTCAGCCCCTCTATTCGGGTTAGCCCGAGTGCATCATTGGCATACCGCCCCAGTGTTTTTTTAGCCGGTAATGCGTTGATTACGGTGTTTCGATTGATATACATCAAATATGGGTTATATCCGTCTTCTTCTTTTACTTCGCGCCATGGTTGAATGCGGCCTTTGTATTCAACAATACGGGCGCCCTTACGAATCTGAACTTTTGTAAATAGACCTTTTCCTGATTTTGGTAGTTTGGATTTCTTGACTACCAAAAACTTTTCAAGCAGTGCCATGAATAAAATTTAATTTAATTCAGCAGTGGGTGTGTGATTGTTATAGATGGCGTGAAGATCGCCCAGTTCTGTAACAATATCACGCAGTTCTAATAGCAGTCGTGTTTGAAGTAAGCCCATGCGATTACCGATATCATCTTTTTGAATATCTATAACAAGATCATCCAATGATTTATTTATCTGGTTAAGTAATTTCCTTTGATCTTCTTGCAACCCGGTTGTAGCCTCTTTACCGGAAGCAATGTGATCAGAAATTTTAATGGCATAATCACCAATGTTGCGTTCAAGACTTGCTGTTAATTCCGAATATTTTTTCTTTGGTGGTGAATGATGATTCTCCACATGAATCATAATCAACTCGTTAATTAAGTGCGCACTTTGATAGAGGTCTTGCATCATATCGAAAACTAAAATGTACAACCGCCCGGTTTGTAAATTTCTCTTTTCAATTTTCTTAACAAACTTTATGATCTTCGAATCAAATTTTTCAGTCTGAACTTTAAGTTTCTCTAACTCATTTTTTGATCTACGTAACGTACCTTGATCTTCGGCTAAAAGTGCACGTAAACTCTGTACAACAACCTGGCGAATTGTCTTAAGCGTTTTTGCAGTGTTGCTTTTGCTTTCGCTGATCGCTTGAGGAATGCTCAGGTGTTTAACCTCCAGCAATTGACTTTCGGCCTTTTCGGCTTTTGTTTTACGATTAAATACAACATGACTGCGGATTAATAAAAATCCAGCAAGAACCGTAAGGATGAGTGGACCAATAGGATCGGTTTTATACATGATAAGCGCTAGCAGCCCACTTGCCAGCAACGCAACAATAGCTGTAATTAACCAACCTGCAATTACATTAATTACTCCGGCTACTCGATATACAGCACTTTCCCTTCCCCACGCCTGATCAGCAAAGGATGAACCCATGGCCACCATAAAAGTTACGAAAGTCGTGCTGAGTGGTAGTTTTTGAGAAGTTCCGTAAGCGATAAGAATACTGGCCACCACCATGTTTATACTGGCACGAATTAAATCGAATGAAGCCTGATCAGCTGCAGCAGTAGTATTGTCCTTTTCAAAACGAATGGAAAGATTTTTTGCCCAGCGTTCCGGCATTGTCTTTTCAATTAACCTGCCTGCCCACATTGCACTACCCACTAAAGCTCTTGAAATGATATTAGGTTTAAACCGTTCCTCTCCACCTTCGTCTTGTCTGCCTAAGGATACTTCTGTTTCTGTAACTTTTCTGCTTTTACTATTCGTCCATAATGTGATCACCATGATGGCGCCACCGGTAAACAAAAGCCAGGAAGGAGTGACAATCTTCTCATTCAAAATTGTCATTGAGAAATCAGAAGCAGGCACACCTGACGCAGCCCATGCCTGAAATGAAACCAGGCCGGCAACAGAAACCCCCATAAAGTTTACAAGGTCATTTCCTGCAAAGGCCATTGCCAATGAAAAAGTGCCTAACAATACGACAATCTTTAACGGATTGATTTTTTGCCACCACATCAACACTTGTATGAGGATAGACCAAAACACAATCGACACAATAATGATGAGAAGTGTGTTATCCGAAATCCATTTAATTTGATCGGAAGTTATGAAGGAACTTCCTTTTGCACCTTTGATCAACAAGAAATAAACGATGGCGGCAATGGCCAGTCCACTAAAGAGCGCACCATATTTTTTTAAAGTCTTTTTAAGTTTAAAGGTGAAGATGATACGCGCGATGTGCTGCACGATTGATCCGATAATGAAAGAAAGAAATACCGATAGGAAAATACCACCAATTATTGTGACGGCACTCGAGTAGTTAATTATGTTTGACCAGGTTTCAAATCCATCTCCGCGATCAAAAGAAATAAGTAGGCCTGTAACCAATGCTGCTCCTAACAATTCAAATACAAGCGATACAGTGGTAGATGTGGGTAACCCTAACGAGTTAAAAAAATCTAACAGGATAATATCGGTAAGCATGACCGCCATAAAGACGATGATCACTTTATCAAAAGAGAAGAAGGAAGGATTAAAAATTCCATTACGGGCAATTTCCATCATGCCACTCGAAAACAGCGAACCGGCCAAAATACCCAGACTGGCAATGAATAAGATAATGCGGAAGGAAGCTACTTTTGAGCCTATGGCCGAGTTAAGAAAATTTACCGCATCGTTACTGACTCCAACAATCAAGTCGACACCGGCTGCCACCATCAGTATGACAATAAAAATTAAATAGAAATCCATTGCAAACAGGCTCAGGTAAAATTGGCCTCAAAAATACAGAACTGAAGCTAGTCTTTTAAGGAAAGAAGTATCTTTATGCGCTATGAAGGACTTTAAAAAGTATTTTTTAATTCCCACTACCCCCGATCAGGTTTACCTTGCGTTGACCACTGAAGCCACCATTCAATTATGGACAGGCGATAAAGTTGAAATGATTGCGGAACCAGGCACGGAATTTTCGTTGTGGGATGGAAGTATTGTAGGGAAAAACCTCGAATTTGAAAAAGATAAGCGTATTATTCAACAGTGGTATTTTGGTGACCAGGCCGAAGATTCCATTGTTACCATAAAGCTACATCAGCATGATGATGGCACTTCCGTAGAGCTTAGACACACCAATATTCCTGATGCAGATTATGAAGATATAGTGGATGGCTGGACGAATGCATACTTCGGCTCGTTGCAAGATTTTTATGAAGGCGAACCGGGTGTATGAAAGTGATAAAGAAACACTAATAACCCATTAAAGGCGGGCTTGGGATTATCTTTAATCTCTAATGTAACATCCACTTCAAACTTTGTAATGCCTCTTAAATTAGCGATAGAATGGAGCTTGGCGCGCAAGCGCAATTCACTATTTACAAGCACCGGCTGATTGAATTTGAATTTTTCAATCCCGTAGTTGATCATCATTTTAATATTTCTGAATTCAGCAATTTGATCCCACAGATGTGGAACAAGCGACAATGTTAAGTATCCGTGGGCAATGGTGCTTTTAAATTGAGTTTCTGCAGCTGCGCGTTTTGGGTCTGTATGAATCCATTGATGGTCTAACGTAGCATCGGCAAATAAATTAATCTGATCTTGAGAAATCGTGAGATATTCCGAAACACCAAGTTCTTTTCCTTTATATGTTTCAAATTCTTCAAAACTGCTGATAAGTAGAGCGGCCATGGGCAATTGTTTCTTGAAAAGAAAAACACAATATAGCGAAATTCACCTTTCAACAATAAGCGAATGAATTGATGATCAAATAATGTGATAATCGGACATAAATACATCTTAACTTTGCGCTAGGTTTAGACAATAGTCTATGAATAAGATATTTCTTGGATCAATAGTGAAAGAACCTGCACCGCTAACCAAACCAGTGGTGGAACCGGACATTGTTGCTTCCATTGATCCGCAGTCGCTGGAAGATTCGTATGTGTACGTGCATTGCTATTTTCAAAATAATTCGAACGAGATGCTCATTCGGGTTTGGCGCTCAACTTTCTTAATCGATCGAACTTCCGGTTCAAGAAGTGAATTGATCCATGCCGAAAATATCACCTATGCACCCATCTGGACGGCTATTCCGGGAAAGGCGCCTTATTCTTTTCTCTTAATTTTTTCTGCGTTGCCCAAGGATTGTAAAGTGTTTGATCTATTGGAAGACATTCCACAATCCGGTGGTTTTTTTGTTTCAGGTATTAAGCGCAATGAGTTGGATGTGTATCATGTTGATATTTTATAAGGTTGTTGCTTTTGAAGCAATTGACAGTTAACAAAATTGCAATTGACAATCAGGATAGTTATTAATGAGCGTTGTCAACTGTTGATTGTCAACTGATAATTTTACCTTGCGCCCATGCAATACCCCGTACTGGAAATTGTTTCGGAACTAAAGAAACAACTGCAGAATCAAAAAGTAATCATTCTTCAAGCACCACCCGGTGCGGGTAAGAGCACCATTCTTCCGTTACAATTAGTAAATGAACCCTGGCTTGCCAACAAAAAAATAATCATGCTGGAGCCCAGGCGTTTAGCGGCACGCTCCGTAGCCATGCGCATGGCTTCTTTGTTGGATGAGGAAGTAGGAAAGACGGTTGGATATCGAGTGCGATTTGAAAATGTAGTGAGTACGCAAACGCGTATTGAAGTAGTGACTGAAGGAATTCTCACGCGCATGATTCAAACCGACAATTCATTAGAGGGAGTGGGATTGGTAATATTTGACGAGTTTCATGAGCGGAGTCTGCAAGCTGATCTCGCATTGGCATTATGTTATCAGGCACAGCAGGTGCTACGCGATGATTTACGAATCTTGATTATGTCGGCCACGTTAGATGGCGAAAAGATTTCGGCTATGTTAAACGATGCTCCTATTCTAACAAGTTTGGGTCGGCAATTTCCAATCACACATCAATACATAGCGGTTGATAAAAATGACCGGCTGTCCATTGCAACAGCGCGCGTGATTAAAAAAGCGTTGGCCGAACAACAAGGTGATATACTTGTTTTTTTACCCGGTGCCGGTGAGATAAAAAGCGTGGCGGGTTTGTTAGAAACTGAAATTATTTCAGCACGTGTTGTTCCGCTCTATGGCGATTTGCCTTTTAAGAAACAGCAGGAAGCAATTCTTCCGCATCCGCATGGGCAACGAAAGGTTGTATTAGCAACTTCGTTGGCGGAAACTTCCCTAACGATTGAAGGTATTACTACCGTGATAGATTGTGGTTATGCCCGTGTTCCAAAATTTGATCCGCGCAGTGGCCTCACACGACTAGAAACAGTTCGTGTAACAAAAGATTCTGCGAATCAACGGGCAGGTCGTGCTGCGCGATTAGGTGCCGGAGTATGTTATCGCATGTGGGCGGAGGCAACGGATCACACCTTGCAGCCCACACGACAACCTGAAATATTGGAAGCCGATCTTGCTTCCTTTGTTTTGGAACTTGCCAATTGGGGAATTCAAAACATAAATGAACTTACGTGGATTACTCAACCTCCTGAAGGAGCAGTAAAACAAGCGCGTGAGTTGTTGCATTCATTGGAAGCATTAGTAGAGAATAAAATTACTCCTCGCGGAAAAGAGATGTTAAAACTGCCAACACATCCACGCATTGCGCATATGTTATTGGCCTCACCCCCTTCCCCTCTCTATGGGGAGAGGGGTGTCCCAGTGGGACGGGGTGAGGCACTCCTTACTCTCGCCACTGACATTGCAGCCGTGCTTGAAGAGCGTGATCCTTTATCAAAAGAATCTGGTGCAGATTTATCACTGCGCATTGAAGTATTAAGAAAGTGGCGTGGAGGTGAACGCGTTTCTGTTGAACGAAGCGTGCTGGAGCGCATTGAACGCCTAGCCGCTTCATGGCGCAGAATATTTAAGCTGGAAGTTGATAACCGAATGCCCATCGATTCGGAAATAGGAAGATTAGTGAGTGAAGCTTACCCCGAACGCATCGCGCAACAACAGGAAAAACAAAGTGTGCGCTATAAGTTGGCGAATGGAAGAGTTGTGCGATTGCCCGATCATGATCCGCTGTTGCGTGAATCGTGGTTGTCAGTAGCGCATTTGGATGCCGGAAGCAATGAAGGAAAAATATTTTTAGCTGCGCCTTTGAATGAACGCGACTTGATTCATCGGGCAAAAGAAGTTGAAACTATTTTTTGGGATACCGAGCGCGGAGCTGTTGTAGCATTGACTGAAAAGCGAATTGGTAACACGGTGCTATCGAGTAAACCATTATTAAAAATTCCCGAATCACAACGCATTAAAATTTTATGTGAGGCGCTACGAAAGGAAGGGTTGAAACTTTTGAACTGGAGCGAAGCCCAACAAGAATGGCAGGCACGTGTAATGAGTGTGCGCACGTGGCGACCGGAAGAAGACTGGCCGGATGTAAGTGATGATGCATTGCTTAACACAGCACACGAGTGGCTTGCCACTTATCTTGTGCAAGTCTCAAAGCGTAACGACTTTAATAAATTGGATTTGCATGCCATCCTTGCGGGATTGATCCCGTGGGAGCTATCCGGCAAGTTGGATAAGCTCGCGCCTACAAAAATTAGTGTACCCAGTGGCTCACAGATAAAGCTCAACTATAATGTGGATGGAAGTGTACCCGTAATGGAAGTGCGTTTGCAGGAAATGTTTGGTTTGTTGGAAACACCCTCGATAAATGAGGGACGAACAAAAATCCTTTTGCAACTACTTTCACCTGGCTACAAACCCGTTCAGGTAACGCAAGACTTAAAAAGTTTTTGGCAAACCACCTACCATGCTGTTCGTAAGGAATTGCGCATGCGCTACCCACGCCATCATTGGCCTGAAGATCCATGGACGGCCGAAGCGGTAAGGGGAGTGAAGAAGAGAACACCTCATCCCTAATCCTTCTCCTCAAAGAGTTTACAAATCAATTTTTTAAATTTATAATTTTACAAGAAGTCAGTTGTAAGCAATTCTTCAATTAAATTTTTTTGATATGAATGCTAAAAGTAATGAAAGAGTATACCGCATGTCTTTTGCCGGGGTATACCCACACTACATCGCAAAAGCTGAGAAAAAAGGTCGCACCAAAGAAGAATTAGATGAGATTATATGCTGGCTAACAGGGTACAATAAAAAATCCCTACAAAAGCAGATCGATACAAAAGTTGATTTCGAAACCTTCTTTACGCAGGCGCCCCAACTTAATCCCAATGTTTCAAAAATTACAGGAGTAATCTGTGGCTATCGTGTGGAAGAGATTGAAGATAAACTTATCCAAAAGGTTCGGTACTTAGATAAGTTGGTGGATGAATTAGCAAAAGGGAAAACGATGGAGAAGATATTGCGGAAATAGTATTCCTCGGCTATCGGTAGTTGTGCCTGATCAAACAATTGCAAAGTCAGGCTAAAACCCTTTTTATATAGCAATCAGACTTCAACCAAACGTTAAACAAAAAGTATAACTAAATCTAGGGCTGCCAACACGATTGGAAACCAATAGTCGCCATTCATCCCCTTCGTTGGTAATTCCTCTTTTTTCCATTAGTAATAAAGTTTGAATTCGGTATATTTAACTACCCAATTCAGTTCTCAAACAAAAAACATAAATACATTTCATATGGCATCCTATTCAATCAATGTAAATGGTAAAACGCAACAGGTAGATGTGTTACCCGATACTCCCTTATTATGGGTGCTTCGCGATAGCCTGGGCCTGGTAGGTACAAAGTTTGGTTGTGGCATTGCACAATGTGGTGCATGCACGGTTCACTTAAACGGCACTGCCGTGCGATCCTGTTCACTGCCGGTTTCAACCATTGGCGATAAAAAAATCACCACCATTGAGGGACTTTCCGAAAAAGGAGATCATCCGGTGCAGCAAGCGTGGCAGGAAATTGATGTACCTCAGTGTGGGTATTGCCAGGCCGGGCAGATTATGAGCGCCAGTGCCTTGCTTGCGAAAAACCCTAAACCAACCGAAGATCAAATTAGTGCCGCCATGAATGGAAACATTTGCCGCTGTGGTACTTACCATCGCATTAAAGAAGCAGTTGTATTGGCCTCATCGAAAATGAAATAATTATGGAAACGCTTACCAAAACAAACAGACGCGATTTTTTGAAGTTGGGATTAACCGCTGGTGGCGGACTCATGCTGGGGTTTAACTGGAGCAGCTCTTCCGCCTTATCAATGGAAGCCATGAGCGAGGCAACGCTTGCCGCGAATGTTGACTTCAATAGTTATCTATCTATTTCTCCTGAAGATGTGATCACCATTTTTTCCCCTAATCCTGAGTTAGGCCAAAACATAAAAACTTCTTTCCCTATGGTTGTGGCAGAAGAACTTGATGCCGATTGGAAAAAAGTCAAAGTGGTGCAAGCCAATCTCGATTCAAAAAAATACGAACGTCAATTGACGGGCGGTAGTGGAGCGGTGCCTCATAGTTGGGAACGCCTACGCAAAGCAGGAGCAACCGCACGCCACATGTTGGTAGAGGCTGCGGCCAAACGATGGAATGTTTCATCTGATAAACTGACTGCAAACACCGGATATGTTATTCATCAGGATGGACGTAAACTAACCTTTGGAGAATTAGCTACCGAAGCTGCGCAGATTCCGGTTCCCACGGAAGTGAAATTAAAAGACAAAAAAGATTTTAAGATCATCGGTCAAGCCATACACAATGTGGATAATCATGAAATGGTTACCGGCAAGCCGTTGTATGGATTGGATTTCTATCGCGAAGGAATGTTGTTCGCCATGATTCAACGCCCCGCTCAGTTTGGGATGAAATTAAAATCAGTAGATGCAACGGCAGCCAAAGCGATGTCGGGTATTGTGGATGTAGTTACGTTTAAAAATAATGTAGCGGTGGTGGGCAAGTCAACCTGGGAAGTAAGCAAGGCACGTAAAGTGCTAAAGATTGAATATGAAAAGGAAGGTGATCTTGAAAGTACTACCGATCATGATCGCATCTTTAAAGAATTGTTAGATAGTAAGGAAGCAACGGTACGCAGACAAGATGGTGATGTAACTACAGCCTTCAAATCGGCAGCGCAAGTAATTTCGCGCGAGTATCAATGTCCGTTCTTATCGCACAGCCCCATGGAGCCGATGAACTTCTTTGCGCACGTGCGTGAAGATGGTGTTGAGTTGGCGGGCCCATCGCAAACACCTGAAATGGCGCGCAATGCAACCGCTACATTGCTTGGCATTGCTCCTGATAAAATTACGTTAGAACTCACGCGCTTAGGTGGAGGGTTTGGTCGTAGACTTAAGGCAGATTATGTGTTGGAAGCAGCCGAACTTTCCAGTTTGATCAAAGCTCCTGTAAAAGTTACATGGACGCGTGAAGATGATATGATGGGTGGAAGTTATCGCCCGGCTGTGCGCTATCGCTTTGAAGCAGCGCTGGATGCGAAGGGAAACATGGTTGGCTATAAACTACGCGGAGTAGGAATCAATGCAGGCAACCCGACACGCGAAGATAATTTTCCGAGTGGTGCCGTTGAGAATTTGTTGATTGATTCAGTAGAACATAAATCACCGATCACAACCGGTGCCTGGCGTGCACCGATCACAAACTTTCTCGCGTTCGCGGAACAGGCTTTTCTAGATGAAGTGGCCTTGGCTGCTAAGAAAGATCCCGTTCAGTTTAGATTGGAGTTGTTGGAGAAAGCAAAGCAATCGCCAACTGGTGCTATTAAGTATGATATCGATCGGATGGTAGGTGTTATCAAACTAGCCGTGGAAAAATCGGGCTGGGGGCAGAAGAAAAATTTAGCACAAGGGTTCAGTGTGTATTTCTCACACCGCAGTTATGTAGCGCAGGTAGCAGAGATAGAAATGAAGAATAAAATGCCCGTGTTGAAAAAAATGTATGCCGCTGCTGATTGTGGAATTGTCATTAACCAAAGTGGCGCACGCCAGCAGGTGATGGGCGGCATGGTAGATGGCCTCGGCCACGCGCTTTACGGACAACTCACATTTAAAGACGGGGCTGCCGAGCAAAAGAATTTTAATAACTACCGACTCATACGCTATAATGAAGTACCCGAAGTTGAAGTACACTTTGTAGACAATGGTATAGATCCTACCGGGTTGGGAGAGCCTGCTTTACCTCCTACAGGCGGTGCAGTAGCCAATGCCATTTTTAAAGCCACGGGCAAGCGTTTGTATAACCAACCGTTTATGAAACAGGAAGAGATGAAGGGTGTGACGTTGGGCGAGAAGATGTAGTAATGAATAAGTATCATAAATAAAAAATGGGGTTAGCCCATTTTTTTATATATAGGAATTGCGCGCAAGCCCTTTTTGGTAGATAAGTTATATGGACGAAAACTTCACTTACGACAATAACGAGGCGAATTTATCAAATATTGAAATTTTAGATTGCGAAAGAGAACTAAGATTGACTCTTTATCTGACACTTTATAAACGACTAGAGACATTCTTTGCCAAAAGGAATATAAAGATTACACGGGATACAGAATTAAAAACTATTTTAAGAGCTTTGACTATTCAAAGTGACTGGGAAGAATTGAATAATATTGGGTTGACAATGCCGATGCTGAGAATGCCTAAGTTTCTTAATTACTTCGTTGCATTTTACTTAGTTTGTGTTTCTTTATTGGTCTTTACTTTGATGACAAAGTACTTTCATTTTATGGTCGTACTTTGGGATCTTCCAATAATTGGAATTATTATCACGTTAACAGGTATACCGATTTCATATTTCTTGTTCCTTTTCAAAAAGAACAGACTTCCCTGCGACACGATTGACGAACTTATTGAATATATTATCTCTATACATTGGACAGATTTGATAAAGGACGACAACAGACTTATCAAAGAATTATTAAGACACGAAACTAGTTTAAATTGACAGGCCTGTGAATAACTTCTAGCCCTTGTTGGTGTTGCGCGTGCGTCTCAGGGTTTGGCTCACCAACAAGCGTGGTGTTATTATTGATAATCTTTTTCTTTAACCTTTACCCCTAAGCCTTGGTTAGGGTCTCATGAAACTGAAGTACTTCTGTTCGGCTCCGAAAGGAGTCGAATGTTTAGAGACAATCGACATTCCCTGAATGCCTTGTAATTTTCGTTTTAGACAGGAAAGATGCTTCGTAAATAATCGTTGATATTGACTAAATTGAAAGATTCCTTTTGTCAACAATAAATTCAACCTTAAAGAAATTAAAATGAAAAAATTAACATTGAGCCTGTTATGTGCTGTTTGTGCATGTCATTTAGTTGCCCAGGACCAGAGCATTGAATCTGAAATCAAAAGACTTGAGCAAATGGAGGTTCAGGCTGTTCTGAAAAAGGATACAGTTACCCTGTTAAAATTATGGGACAAAGATTACGTTGTAAACGCACCTGATAATAAGATTAATTTTGCAGGTAAAACAACTTTGGACAGGCCTGTTCTACAAAGGTCAAGAACATCGTTTACACGTGATGTTGAACAAGTTATCGTGAGAGGAAACATCGTCTTTTCAATGGGAAGTGAAACTGTTGTGCCCACAGAAGATAAAACTAATACACAAAACACAGTGAAAAGACGATATACCAATATCTGGATGAAAAAGGATGGCTCATGGAGACTCGTTGCTCGACATGCGAATGTGATATGTCCATAGAAATACAAAGGAACTTTCTTTTTCCATCGCAGAGTCACACGTTTCGAGAACTCTACGATAGCCCATAAACTTCTGATTCCAACGGAGGCGAACCTGTCTGCAGAACCTAAGTGAGATACTATTATTTTTCTTAAATTCAATTGGATCTGACAATTTCTTAATTTCGTCCAGCGAATGAAATTAATACTGCATAGATTTTTCTTTTATATCTCTCTTTTGCTCTTCATAAGTTGCAATAATGCATCTAAGCATGAGTCTCCTAAAAGTAATAGTACTTTAGCAAATGAATTTGTGGATGCCTTTTATTCATTCAAGAGAGATTCATTGTCGTCCCTTCTATCCATGGCTAAGGAAAGTCAGCCCGAAATTTTATACTATCAGAAATGGGCTGAGTGTGGAAACTACAAAATTGTTAAGCGTGGAGATCTTATTGAAAAGAATGATTCACTTGTAATAGTTCCTGTTACGGTAAAGGATGATTTGATGACAGCTCTTCAAATCAATTTCAATGTTACGGATACCTTTCACATATCGATACAAAATGGTAAAATTCATTCCGTGCAAACTTCCTCCAATGACCCAGTTGAGTATTATGAGGCTAAAGAATGGGTAAAGCAAAATCGCCCCGAGTTAATTGAAAAAGCGTGTGAGGGTATTTGGGAAGGCGGCCCCACTCCGTGTGAATGTATTCAAGGGATGATTCAAGGATTTAAAGAGTTAGCGTCAAAAAACTAAGTGTTGATTCTAATAAGTCCATACCTGGGGAGATAAGGTTTCAAGGGATGACTCAATCGCTTGTTTTTCATTCCTACTCTTATTGAACAACCCGTTTGCCATTAACCCTAATAATTCAACATGCTTTTCGCTATCGGAAATCCACAAGGTTATTTTGACATTACTTCCACTTAATGAATACCTACCTTTAAGGATGGGAAGTTCAGTGTTTCCATCCAGCAGGCACATGGTCCAGCCCCGGCAGTTTCCATAACTTAGCAGCGTTCCATCTTCTAACTCAAACCCACCTTTTATTTTCTTTGCCGTCCATTGCGATTTGTCTGTTTCTGACTGGAAGATGATGACGTCTTTTTCATAATCGATGTGACTGATTTTATTGTCGAAATTAAATGTCAGTTCCCGCATGCCTGTCATGTTAAGGATGATATCTTTCTTGTGTTCTTCATTAGTTGCAATAAACTCACGAAGCCGAATGTTCAGTTTAGCATCACCAGAATAGATGGTACCTTTTGTGTCCGAATCCTGCATGCAGCCTAAAGCTATTATTGCCAGTAAAAAAAGGATTACTTTCATAGTTGTTTCAATCTTTTAATGTTAGTACAGCCCGCCTCTTAGCCAATTATGATCTTGACTAATTCTGACGATGTAATTTAGGGTATTCACTGATGTTTACAGAATCTTTGTTGCCAGATGAATTTGATTGATGGCCTGAAAATTAAAAAGCCTCTGTGATGAAGAGGCTTTTAGTTTTATTAGTAGATCTTCTATGATTCAAATATCAATCCCGATACATTACTGCTTTTACAGCCTTCACCGTGCGGGCTACATTTGGTAAAATTGCTTCGATTAATGTAGGCGCATAGGGGAGTGGAACATCCAAACTATTAATTCGGTGAACAGGGGCATCTAAATAATCAAATGCATGTTTCTGAATATGATAAGTAATTTCAGTAGCAATGGATGATAGAGGCCACGCTTCTTCAACGACCACTAATCGGTTCGTTTTCTTTACGGACTCTACAATAGCTGCGTAATCAATTGGTCGTACAGATCGCAAGTCAATTACTTCAGCAGAGATTCCTTCCTTCTCAAGTTCGGCAGCGGCTGCCAAAGCAACTTTCATAATCTTACCAAAGGAAACAATGGTAACATCCGAACCACTTTTCTTGATGTCAGCCACGCCAATGGGAATCAAGTATTCTTCTTCGGGCACCTCGCCCTTATCGCCATACATCATCTCCGATTCCATGAAGATTACCGGATCATTATCGCGTATTGCAGTTTTTAAAAGTCCCTTGGCATCGTAAGGAGTATAAGGCACTACTACTTTCAACCCGGGTGTGTTAGCAAACCAGTTTTCAAAGTTTTGTGAGTGCTGGGAGCTCAACATCCCGGCATTTCCGGTTGGTCCCCGAAATACAATGGGACAATTGAATTGCCCGCCCGACATAGAAAGTAATTTTGCAGCAGAGTTAATCACCTGATCGATGGCAACCAACGAAAAGTTGAAGGTCATAAACTCTACAATGGGCCGTAAGCCATTCATAGCTGCGCCCACGCTTATTCCCGCAAAGCCCAATTCAGAGATGGGTGTATCAATAACGCGTTTAGCTCCAAATTCATCCAGCATTCCCTGACTCACCTTATAGGCTCCGTTATACTCAGCTACTTCTTCGCCCATAAGAAAGACCGAGGGGTCTCTTCTCATTTCTTCGTTCATGGCCTCGCGTAATGCTTCTCTAAATTGAATTTCTCTCATAGCTGCCGTTAGTTTGGAAAGCCCGTAAAAATAGGTATCCAAAACAATAGGATAAAGCGAATGGATTGTTTTTTTCCCTGAAAGGAATGGAATAACAATAAAAAACCCCGGTTTTTGCCGGGGTCTCTTATTTACAGAAAAATCAAAATTATTTTAATGCACTTCGGAAAGATTCAGTGGTTGCGAACTTGGTGAATTCAAGATCAGTCAACGCCTTTTCCTTCAATGATGAGTCAATTTTAACTGCACTGGTTAGGTTGCTTACTACTGCATCGCCATTCCCTGAACGGGCAGCGGCTACAGCAGCTCCGTAGTATGCCAATGCAAAGTTGCTGTTCTTACGAGTAGCTTCAGCAAATGAAGATGCTGCATTACTATTATCTTTATTTAGTAACTGAGCAAGACCTTTATTGAAAAGGTTAACATCAGTATCCAATGCAGATGAAGTTGAGCTAACAGCAGAACTGTAATTAGCCATATAGATTTCGGAAGCACCTTTAACACCATTTACACCCCGGGTAACATCGTTGTTTGCACCACGAAGAGCTTTGGTAGCATAGCTATAAGCTTTATAAGGATTTCCTTTCCAAAGAGAGATAGTGGCCATATTAGCATTTACTTCAGGAGTTTCGCGCAATTTTGCAGCAATTTCAATTTGAGCAGAAGCTTTCTCTGCATATTCGCTGGCGCGTGAAGGATTCTCCATAGCCAATTTCAAGTAAGAAGCACCTAAGTTGTTATGGGCATTCCAGTTACTTCCTTTCTTAGTAGCAGCTTCGTAGATGGCAGCCTTCTCTTCTGTTGAAGGAGTAAGGGTTGCAGCATACATCAATTCTTCAAAGCTAAGAGCATCTGCCTGAGCCTGACCTGAGGTTATTTGCTTGGCCAAAACTGAAATTTCAGCATCTGTTTTCTTCTCTTTGATTTTCAAAATCTCTGTTTTTGCAGTACGCAAGCCAGGGTACACTTTGCTGAATACTTTGTTATAAGTCTTCAACTTCTTCATTTGCTTTTCCTGATCTTCGAAAGAACCACCGCCATTAATGATGTTCAAATATTCTGATTTTTCATCAGATGTAATTCCATCATAAGCAGCCAAGGCATTTTTGAATTCTGTCCAATCGTCAACTACCGGCTTCAAGATAAACTTGATAGAATCAGCAGCACCTTTGTAATCATACTTTTTCATTTGAGCGCGATAGTATTTTTCAATAGCCTTAGCGCGTTCTTCTGATAATTTAGTATTGATGCGTTCAGCACCCTCTGGTGAGTGAGTACCAGTGATGGTTACTGTTCTGGTTACGTTTTTAGCAGCAATAAATGCATCTAATTGCTTTCCTTTATCAGCCTTTGTTTCAGAAGGGCGAAGTACTGATCTTCCTCTTTCAAAGATGAAGTCAGGAATGATAACAGGAACAAGTTCTTCCTGGTTGTTGTATCCATGCTCTGCAAAAGCAGCATAATATGAATTTTGAACTAACTTGGAAGTTGTAATGATACCCGTTGCCAAAGGCATGCGAGGAGTGGTCTTTGATTTTGTTCCTTTTGAAGCAACGCCTTGAACCTCAATGGTTCCTACTTTGTAGGCATCCTGATAAGGAAATGAATATGCTTTTGAAACCTTTGTTTCTTCTGTTTTACTATTCGGATAATCCTCGGAGCGAATAACCACTGGATCCAGAGCTATCTCACTTTCTCCATACTTATAATAAGTATTAAGGGTGTATACTGTTCCTTTTTGTAACATTTTAACAGGAAGATTGCCTGAAAAATCAAAGTTGACAGTATCCTTATGCACCTCTAGTGGATTAGGCTTTACTTCCAATTTTTGTTCCTTGGCAGCTTTGATCATTTTTGGTAACGTACAGCTTGAAAAGCTAAGCGCTCCAATGATCACGAATGCGTAAAATAATTTTCTCATGGATTTTGATTTATGGTTTCTGTAAGCGAGGTGCAAAGTTAACTTTATACCCCTTTTAATGCAAAAATAGTCAAAAAAATTACAAGGCGACCGCTGATAATAGGTAGGCGACCGCTTATATTTGCGGAGAGGCTTTTAAGTCGTTAGAAGGACATTTACTCAGGTAAATGGAAGATTTGAGGGGAAATTCTACAAACTAATTATGGCTAACTTAATTAAAGAGATTCAAAATTTTTTTGAGAAGCAGGCATTTGGTGTTTGCACAGCGCTTGGTGAAAAGATGGGGATCGCTTCCTCATCCATTCGATTGTTTTTCATTTATGTTTCGTTTCTCACACTCGGTTCACCTATCATAATCTATCTCTCCATTGCGTTCGTCCTCAATATGCGTAGTCACATGCGCAAGCGAAGCACCATTTGGGATTACTAAAATTCTTTCAGGTCGTTGAAAGTTCTTTTCCCTAACAGATAGTAGTCGGTTATAAGCAACTTTTTGTACTGTTTCGCTACATTGAAACCAGGAACCTGAGTGGCTACTCTTTTTCTTTTGCCAAGATTGTAAGGAAGTTTCCATAGCGAGTTTCCAGTGGCCCGCATAACGGCTGTAAAATCAGCAGTCGATCCCTTAAGTAAGAAAGTTAAAGCCGCAATAAGATCAAGCAAGATGCGCAAAAGGAGTTTCCACCCGATATTTCCAGGGGGCAAGTGCTTGACTAGCAATGAAAATCCATTTCTAAAGTTGAGGTATGTTTTGTGAGGGTTTGATCTGGAAAGGGTGCCTGCACCTACATGATATACTGTGCTGCTTCCAACATAATAGATACTATGACCTGCGCGGTTCAATCTCCAACATAAATCAATTTCTTCCATATGGGCAAAGAAGTCTTCATCCAGACCACCAGCGTTGTGAAAAATAGTGGCGCGGACAAACAAGCAAGCACCCGTAGCCCAAAATACATGCTGAGTATCATTATACTGTCCACTATCCTTCTCTAGGTGTTCAAAAATTCTTCCCCTACAGAATGGATAACCAAGCGAATCGATAAAACCACCACCTGCACCGGCATACTCAAACATATCTTTTTGATGATAGGAAAGTATTTTGGGTTGGGCAGCAGCAATTGAAGAATCGCTTTTAAGAAGTTTTATGATCGGATCAACCCAACCTTCCGTGACTTCAACATCTGAGTTTAAGAGAACATAGTATTCAGCTTCAATCTGTTTTAATGCATAATTGTACCCACCACAAAAACCAAGATTACTTCCGATTTTTATGATTTCGATTTGTGGAAACTCTTTTTCAAGAATTAAGATAGAATCATCGGTTGATCCATTATCAGCTACAATAATATTTGCAGCGGAGCTATGGGCAATTACCGAGGGTAGGAATTGTTGAAGAAAATTTCTTCCGTTGTAATTCAGAATAACAACCGCTACTTCGGTCATCCCATGAAGCTGCTTAAATCCATGCCTGGGATGTTGGGGAGTAAGCCATCTGTTGCCTTTTTAAGTTCCTCTTTGGCTACGATCTCAACTTCTTCATTGGCTTTATTAACAGCAGCTACTACCAGATCTTGTACCAACACTTTATCCTCAGCTTTTAAAATGGTAGCATCAATGTCCATGGAGATTACTTGTTTTTTCCCGTTGACAGTAACTTTCACCATTCCACCACCGGCTTCGCCAGTAGCTTGTACCCGCACCAGATTATCCTGTGCTTCTTTCATTTTGGCCTGCACCTCCTTCATCTTCCCCATCATCTTCATCATGTCGAACATTGGCGTATTGTTTTGATTGAATTCACAAAGATAGAGATTGTGACAACAATTGTTAGAAGCTGGAATTGAATGGATGTACAGAATCCACTGTTGATTCGTGCTTCACGAAGTAGGTCAGTTCTTTTTCTTTAATATAACCACCGTGCTTCCGCGTGAGAAAGTCCTTCCTGCAAAGTCATTGATTTTCGCATTCCAAACATATGTGCCTTCCGGCAGAACACGACCATTGAAACTACCATCCCATGGATTATTTTCATCGGTATAAAAAACCATTGAACCCCATCGGTCAAAAATTTTCAATTCCATTTTTACAATGTATTGACCACGCACTGTAAAGGTTTCATTTTCAACCGGTCCAATACCATCGGGGGTAAAGGCGTTGGGATAAAAGAGGTTTGCCTCTTTCGTAACCACAAGCCGATTCGACATAGAGTTTATTAACCCAGTTTCGTTGGGTAGAGCGATGATCTGATATTGAACTACCTGGTTAAGGGCATCGGGCGCATCATCTATCCATACAGTATCCAAGCCCACATTAATAGTTTGCATAAGTCCACCACTCTTATCAAATTTTTGAAGCCTGTAACTACTAATCCCATTGCGCCAACCTTTTAATGACGACCATCTTACTGTGATTACATTTTTGTTATCCAACGTAGCGGATAACCGAATGGGGCAGATTAAATCTCCAGACTTACTGGCATTACCGCATAAGTCACCATAATTAATTCGGTAACAAAAATTTCCCTCGGTACTATACCCGGCATCGGTAAAAGTTGCGGTAGTGGTTTTGCTTAGCAAATCAAATGAAGCGTTATTCTGATTGCGGAGAATAGCATACTCATCAACCGTAAATAAGGGATCTTGTGTCCACGTAAGGGCTACTCCATTTCCATCTACTACCGAAGAAACATTATTGATAGCTGTTGGATTCACCGTAGTAAACGCTTTGCCACATTTTTCAAGAGAAATGCTTTTTGAGCCTGCGGAATAAATATTAATAACCTGGTAGCAGTAATCGGTATTACATATAACATCCACATCATTTAAAGAAGACGGTGCACCCGGAATAATTGTATACGAACTTCCGTTTTTAGTTATTTCGGTTGACATTACACCCGTAGGCGAACTGGACCAGGTAAGTAGGTTTGCTCCATTATTAATGGCTAAATCAAAGTTGTGACTGCACACGGGAAAGGAATATGTATTGGCGTTGATGCACGGATCAAACGAACTTAACCTGAAACAATAAAAATTGATTTCTGTATTCAGGTTGCCAATAGTAACCGTATTCACTCCGTACAAGGTTTGAAACTGCTGAAAGGTAGTGGAGTTATTTACTGCGATTTCCAGTTTATATTGTATATTTTGCTGTGGAGTAAAATCCAACTTAACACTGGAAGCATCGATTACTGTAAGAGTATTAATTTGTGGAACGGGTAGCGTGGCAAGAGAGGTGAAGGGTAATATTTTTGACGAACAATTATTAGCAGCGTTAATATCTTTTCCTTTTACACTTATGTTGAAAGTGGAAGCAACACCATAATTATGTGTTGCAGTTTGGTTGTTGCTATTGGGAATTACTGTTTCAGGTATGCCGTCATTTTGAAAGTCAATGGAATATTGATCGTAATTCTTGTCAGTGATTTTAATAGATGTTTGTAACCCCGAGCATGTGTAGACTTCAAACTCAGGTTGAATATCAGGATCAACAGTAATCACAATATCATCAGCACCAATACTCTGATATAAAACAGAAAGTGTAAACGTGCCCGCTTGTGGATAGGTGATGGTAAATTGATTTTGCTGTTGAGCAGTACCGTTGCCAGCACTCATCAAACAAGGCTTTCCGGCTGTGCATTCGCCACTCGTAATCAGGTTTGCATCCTGAATGGTTACGGTGAAGGGTGCACATCCTTTTTTCTCATCTACTTGAAAGCGTCCCAGGCGACTAATGTATTGCGCATGCGAAGCTGTTGCAACAGCAACGATGATCAAAACAGAAAAAAATAGTTTATGCTTCACAAATTCCAAATTCTTTTCAACTACTTGAATGCTACCGGATACTTCTTTAAAAAATTCTCCGTGTTTACAATATCAATATGCAATTCACGGTCTGTTTCTATAAACGGAACAACCTCGCGGAAAGTATGAACAAACTGCTCCAACACAGGTGATGTTTTTAAGGGTCGTCTGAAATGCAACGCCTGCGCTGCGGTAATTAATTCAATCGCTAAAATTGAATATAGATTATTTACAATCCGATAGGCTTTCGTTGCAGCGTTCGCACCCATGCTTACATGATCTTCCTGCCCGTTGGATGACACAATAGAATCGACCGATGCGGGCGAACAAAGTTGTTTATTCTGACTCACTAAGGAAGCTGCAGTATATTGTGGGATCATCAAGCCTGAGTTGATACCCGGATCGGCCACCAGGTAATTTGGTAAATCGCGCGCCCCGGAAATTAACTGATAGGTTCTACGCTCTGAGATGCTCCCTAATTCCGCCAAAGCGATAGCCAGAAAATCCAAGGAAATAGCGAGGGGTTGTCCATGAAAATTTCCAGCCGAAATAATTTTATCAGCTTCTGAAAAAATATTTGGGTTGTCACTCACTGAATTAACCTCCGTGAGAAAAGTTTGTGTTACATAATCAATCGCATCCACACTGGCGCCATGTACTTGTGGCATGCACCGAAACGAATAGGGGTCTTGCACATGTTTTTTTTCTTGCGCGATGATGGTGCTTCCCTCCAATAATTTTTTTATAGCAGAAGCAGTTTTTATTTGCCCCCGATGAGGACGAATCTGATGGACTAATTCATCAAAAGGTTCGATGCGACCATCAAACGCATCCAGCGAAAGCGCACCAATTTTATTGGCTAAGGCAAGTAAGCGTTGGGAGTGGAGCAAGCACCAGACTCCATAGGCACTCATAAATTGAGTACCATTCAGCAAGGCTAATCCTTCTTTAGCCTTAAAATGAATCGGTTCCCAATTCAATAGTTTTAAAACCTCTTCGCTGGTATACACTTTCCCGAGATAGTGCACTTCGCCCAAACCGATTAACGGCAACGATAAATGCGCAAGCGGAGCGAGGTCACCCGAAGCCCCTAACGATCCCATTTCATAGATGCGAGGAAGCACCCGTTCATTAAACATTCCTATCAATCGCTCTACCGTCTCAACTTGTACTCCCGAGTAACCGTACGACAGCGATTGAATTTTCAAATACATCATCAGCAAAACAATCTCGCGCGGCACTTCCGGGCCGGTACCACACGCGTGCGACTTCACAAGATTCTCCTGAAGCTTTTCTAATTGATCTTTGGGGATGTTTTTATTATAAAGCGAACCAAAACCCGTGTTAATTCCATAGATGGGATTAACCGAGGTGATTATTTTTGCATCGAGGTAATCCCTGCACTTTATAATTTGCTGGCGCGAACTTTCAGACAAAGCAATTTTGCCATGACCGTGCAGTGCATGATCAAGTTCTTTCAAAGAAAGTGGTTTGTTAGATACGTGATGGGTTGGCTCCATTTTAGTAGTTGACAGTAATCAGCAAGCAGTGGGCAGTTTTGGTGCCTACTGCTTACTGCTTGCTGCTGACTTTAATGTATTTAAAATATCCTCAATACCAATTTTAGTCTGCGTTCCCGTCTTCATGTTTTTGAAGGCAAGCAAACCGCTCTTCACTTCTTCCGATCCAATTACAATTACATACGGAATCATTTTTTTATTCGCGTAATCTAATTGCTTTTGGATTTTGATAGCGTCTGGATAAATTTCAGCTGCAATGTTGTTGCTGCGTAAAGTTTGAAGCACCTTTAATCCGTAGCGCTGACTTTCCGCGTCAAAATGCGTAATCAACACCGTACTTGAAATTTGTGCTTCTTCAGGGAAGAGCTTTAATTCTTCCATGGCATCGAATAACCGATCGACACCAAAAGAAATACCTACTCCTGAGAGTCGCTCTTTTGCGCCAAAGGTTTGCGTTAAGTTATCGTAGCGACCGCCACCACTCACACTACCAATGGCAACATTATTAATTTTTACTTCGAAGATACAGCCTGTGTAATAACTAAGTCCACGCGCTAATGAAATATCAAACTCAACATGATCTTCAGTAGCTCCATAATCTTTTAATAATTGAAGCACAGCCGATAAGTCAGCAATTCCTTTCTTTCCTTTCTCAGAAGTAGAAAAAGAATTGGTTAATAAGTCAATTTTAGTTGCCGTGCTGCCTTCTTTGTTTAGTATTTCAAAAACTGCATTCAGACTTTTATCATCAAATCCTTTGGTGCGCAGTTCTTCTTTTACTTTTTCCTCCCCGATTTTATCCAACTTATCGATGGCGACAAACAGAGCGTTTTCATTTTCTTTTGCTCCTGCTAATTCGGCCAAGCCGGAAAGTATACTTCGATGATTTATCTTAATTGAGTAATCTGAAATATTTAATGACTTGAATACTTCTTTGATCATTAAAATGATTTCTGCTTCACAGATTAATGAATCAGTTCCCACTACATCGGCATCGCATTGATAAAACTCACGATATCTTCCTTTCTGTGGACGATCGGCTCGCCACACGGGTTGTATCTGATAACGTTTGAAAGGAAATGTGATCTCGCCACGATTCATTACTACATAGCGCGCAAACGGAACGGTGAGATCGTAGCGAAGGCCTTTTTCGGAAATGGAAATGATGTCATCAGATACAAGTTCTTTGGAATTCGTAGTTCGTATAAAATCCTTGGTACGAAAGTCATCAAAAAGCTGAACCATTGAATCAACAAAATGTTCTTCTGACAGTGAGTTGATAGATAATTGATTATACAGTGCATCGACTGCAATTTGGTTAACTGAATAGAAATCTTCGAATTGTTTGAAAATACCATCATTCATTTTCCCTGAATAGTCTTCACTCCTTACTTCAGAGATTTTCTCTTTGAAAGTCGAAAAATTTGTCTTCTTAGATATTCTTGCAAGTTTTTCTATGATTGGTTTTGTTACATCGTCTTGAACTATGGCTCTAATTTTATACTCCTTTAAGAAGTCGCCTGAGTTAAGAATCTTAAAAAGCAATTGATCACCCTCCTCTCCATATTTCCCCGTAAGGGTACTAAGGTTTTCCATAGCGGGGGTCTCTAGCGGTTGGAAGCCATATTTCTGAAATACTTTCTTAATAAAGTCCAGAATAAACTGGCGCCTGGCCATTACTAGAGGGCCAAAGTCGCGGGTGCCTTTTGGTAAAGAGGGTTTTTCAATCATAAAACGGGGCAATTTACGGATAAGCCACAGATTCACAGATTGAGAGTGTGGTTAATCCTTCTCAAATGTTGTGAATACTCATCAATTGGTACTTTTTGTGGTTTAAATTGAAATTATCTGCGAATCTGTGGCAATAAATTGCAAAACCTGATTATTTTTGCACCCTTTAAAACACAAAGATCATGTCAGTTACCCGATTGAAGAGAAAAGGCCGCAAGGATAAAGGAAAATCAGCCCGCAGAAGAACCGATTTGAAGATTCAAGGCTTTAAACCAGTGGTTAAGTCTGTGGATATTGAGAAAATCAAAGAAGAATTCAAGGCTAAATTGGCCAAATAAGATTAATCGATTAGTCGATATTAAAAAGCCCCGCGTTTCGCGAGGCTTTTTTTGTTTTGAGTTTTAGGTAGGATCAATCGCCCCGCGCTTCCCAAGCTCAATCACTTCCATATTTTTGATCTCTTTGCCGACAATCTCAAACCGAAGAATGGTTTTGATGAGATGAAATCCATGCCTGCCGGCTGCCCCTGGATTTAAGTAAAGCATGTTATTAAAAGCTGGATCTTTCTTTACGCGTAGAATATGCGAATGCCCGCAGATAAAAATATCCGGTACTTTTGATTTCAATACTTTCTTTATTCTGGGATTATAATTGGGTGGTGCGCCCCCAATGTGCGTCATCCAAACAGTAAGATATTCACAGGTAAACCATAAGTCTTCAGGATAACGTACTTGTAAGTCTTTATCATCAATGTTTCCAAATACTGCTTTGAGTGGTTTAAACTTTTCGAGTTCATCTACTACTGTGCGATCGCCAATATCACCGGCATGCCAAATCTCATCGCAGTTTTTAAAGTGCTCAAAAATTTTTGGATCGAGATAACTATGGGTATCAGAGAGAAGACCAATCTTCATGGCAATGAATTGATAATTAGCAATGAACAATTGACAATGAAAGCAATTTTAGTTTTGCTATCAAATTGTCAATTGTCCATTGTCAATTGGTTTTTTTTAATAATTCGATTCCTGCGACATACTTCTCCAGTCTCTGCCCGGTCTTCTTGAAGGTGATGAAGATGAAGAACTAGCTGGTTTTGAGTTATTCGATCTAGGTTTGTTAGAGGAGGACGAATTTGAAGAGGATGAATTCGAAGATTTGAATGAACCTGATGTTGGTCGCTTGAATCCGCCCTGACGTCTTTGTTGTTGCTGCTGTGGCTTTGGAGCTTCAATAGGTTTGCTCAATGCCGACTGACTCATTGGATAGGGATTATTTTCCGCCAAGGGAACAGGCTTGCCAATTAACTTCTGAATATCCTTCAGGTATGCTCTTTCTTCGCCATCGCAAAAAGAAATAGAAATACCACTTGCTCCGGCACGCCCTGTGCGACCAATGCGGTGCACGTACGTTTCAGGAATGTTAGGAATTTCATAGTTGATTACGTGTGAAAGCTCATCAATATCAATTCCGCGTGCCGCGATGTCTGTTGCCACAAGTACTCGCGTTTTTTGTGATTTGAAATTGCTTAGTGCGCGCTGGCGTGCGTTTTGAGATTTGTTTCCATGAATCGCTTCCGCAGATACTCCTGCGCGGTTCAAATCTTTTGCTACACGGTCAGCTCCATGTTTCGTGCGCGTAAAAACTAATGCAGTATTAATTGCATCGTCTTTTAACAAGTGGAGTAGGAGAGAACGCTTATTGTTTTTATCTACAAAATACATTTCCTGTTTTACCGTGTTGGCGGTGGAAGAAGCCGGAGTTACCTCTACCCGAACAGGATTTGTTAAAATCGTGTCTGCAAGTTTAGAAATTTCAGCAGGCATGGTGGCAGAGAAGAAAATGGTCTGTCGCTTGGCAGGAATCCTGGCAATGATTTTCTTAACATCATGGATAAAACCCATGTCCAACATACGATCGGCTTCATCGAGTACAAACATCTTAAGTTGATCTAACCGCACATAGCGCTGATCCATCAAATCAAGTAAACGACCGGGTGTTGCAATCAGAACATCCACACCGGCACGTAAAGCATCGGTTTGAGAACGCTGAGAAACGCCTCCAAAAATTACTGTGTTTTTGATTTTTAAAAGTTTTCCATACGCGTCAAAGCTTTCACCAATCTGGATGGCTAACTCGCGGGTAGGGGTTAGGATTAATGTTTTAATTCCGGCTGGACCTTTCTTATAAAGTTCGTCTTGATGAAGAAGTTGAAGAATGGGAATTGCAAACGCTGCAGTTTTTCCAGTACCTGTTTGGGCGCAACCCAAAAGGTCTTTACGTTCCAGCAATACTGGAATAGCTTGCTCTTGAATGGGCGTAGGTTTAGTATAACCTTCGGCCTTCAGAGCCTTTAAAATAGGTTCAATGAGATTTAATGTTTCGAACATGTTTAGTTTTTAAAATGCACGGTAACCGTGTAATTGTTTAGTTTAAGACGCCTCTTGGCTCTAATTCCGCCTGAGCGGCTACGCAAAAAAGTACTTTCTGCGGGAATTTGGAGGAGTGATGCGCAAAGGTAAACAAATTAGTCTTGTATAACATCATTTGTACGATGTTGCTCATACGCCCGATGAAATGCTTTGCGTCCTTCCTCAATAATTTCATTGGCCCGATAGAATTCGAATACACCGCAGGCATCGCGCGATATATTAACTACCAGGTCGGGTTTATGAACATCAATCATTAAATCCGTAAGCCGATCTTGGGTCAATTCGTAAGATTTGTTTAGCAAATCAAAAAGTCCCAGACTGACTACTGCGTCTTCCTTACTGGTTTCAAACTTTGGCAACACAGCAAGTATGCTATCAAACATTTTAAGATAGGCTGCGCGCTCCTTATGTTCATCAACCTGAGTGAGGCTGGGCTTGTAAGGCATATCCGCATTTAAGTTAACGGCCACCACCCATTCGCCAGGCACTTTATTGACCAGATTCAAGGGCAATGGATTTAACACGCCACCATCAACTAATTGCGATTTGCCATCTCGCACAGGTGTAAATACAGTGGGTATAGCAATGGACGACCGCAAGGCCTTGAATAAACTTCCTGAATTATAATGTACTTCTTTTTTATGCGTGATGTCGGAGGCCACTGCGGTGAATGGAATTTTAAAATTTTCTATTTGATGATCACCAATAAATTCTTCGATGGATTTGAAAACGCGTTCACCCTTTACAAATCCCTGCGCAGAAAGGGTGAAATCAAGAAGCCGAAACACATCCATGCGCGAGAGTTTAATGAGCCAACGTTTATAATCGGACAGATAACCGGCACAATAAATTCCACCCACTACTGCGCCCATCGAACAGCCCACAACCTCCACAACTTGGAATCCAAATTCTTCCAATTCTTCAATGACCCCAATATGTGCCATGCCGCGTGCACCGCCACTTCCTAAAACCAAGCGTACCTTTTGCATCGTTTATAATTGATACCATTCAAAGATACAGTAAAGGGAAATCTCAAAAAGAAATTTATTTTGCATAATGAAGAAGGACAATCTCAATGATCTGGATTTGGTGAGGCAAATCACACAAGATTTGTGGAGGCCAGAACTTGAACAGGCTTCTTCGAGATTTCATATCACGATTGGTTGGGTAGCTGTCATTCTGGACCCAGTATTTGCCCTTACGGATTTAATTAATATTCCTGATCATTGGAAGGAGATGTTGATCATTCGACTGAGTGTTTCATTCATCACACTTTGCTCACTGCTTCTTCGTAACAAACTAAAATTACCGTCCTATATTATCGCAGCAATTCCCTTTTTACTCATATCACTTCAAAATGCTTACGTGTATCGCTTTATTGGCGTAGATCATATCCTGGGACAGAACCTAAATTACATGGCGTTACTTTTTGGTGCGGCAATGTTTGTACTCTGGCGATGGCAGTATTCAGTAGTAATGATTCTTGTTTCGGGTTTGGCAACAGGATTTTTTCTTAGCTTGAATCCTGACTTGACACTAAATCAATTTTCTGTTAACGGGGGCTTACTGCTTGCCGCTATGGGTCTTTTTACGGGGGTGCTAATTCAAACCCGCTATAAATTGGTTATAAAAGAAATTCGTGCTCGGCTTGCTTTAAAGGCAAGTGGTGAGGCCATTCGCATGCAAGCCAAAGAGATAAAGCATATCAATGAAAATCTGGAGCAACTGGTTAATGAAAGAACTGCTGAACTGGAGACTAAAAATAAAGCTCTTGAAGATGCTGCTTTCATCAATGCACATAAACTCAGAAGCCCATTGGCAAGTATTTTAGGATTGGTGAATTTAATTAAAGATCAACCCATGAGCGAGGATTTAAAGATCATGAATACGCATTTGCAGGAATCAGCCGAAAAATTAGATGACATTGTTTCTTCTATTACTGAAACGCTCGAAAAAGTAGATAAGCGTTAGAAAGAAAGGGTTAGGCTCTTTCTGATTTTTCCCAAATAACAGTTTGTTTTTTGCGAAGCAAGCGAGCCACTCCTGCAAAAACTGAAAAGTTCATCATGCAGAAATAGTAAGGAACAAAAAATCCTTTTATGCCAATTTTATTTTCTCTCAAAACATGCCCAATAGCTGCTATAAAATAAAATAACACCTGACCTACAAGGCAGAGCTGATAAAAGAGTGAATACTTAAAAAGTAAAATATTGGTGATGAAAATAACAGGGAGTGCAAGTGGAGCAAGAGTCCATCGTAACACCCGATGCGAAATATATTGCCAACTTATCAAGCCATAACGAAATGGATTTAACAGTTCAGGCAATCGTATAATGGCTTGGATACCGCCCCCTGAAATTCGTACTTTTCTTTTCCATTCATCTTTTATGGTGGCTGAAGCTGTTTCAACAGCACACGCATCTGGCTCATACACGAAGCGATATCCCTTCGCCACGATTTTCATAGAGGTAACAAAATCTTCAATGATGGTGTCAGGTTCCGGTTCGTGATACAATTCCGTGCGAAGGGCAAACAATTCACCAGCGGCTCCAATGGCTGTTGAAAGTTTAGAATCCATTTTTTTTAGAGCCGATTCATATTTCCAATAAAGTCCTTCGCCCGAGCCAGAGGCATTATCTTCTTTATTACTGGCAATTCGTTTCTCACCCGCCACTCCGCCTACTTTTTCGTCCTTGAAGTGGCGAACAATATTTTTTATTGCATCGTGGTTAAGGCTCGTGTTGGCATCTGAAAAAATTACAATAGGTGTATCAACCAATTTAATAACCCGGTTGACTGCATGAATTTTACCCATGCGGGCCGCTTCATGAAAAGTCTTGACCTGGCTGAAGTGTTGAGCCACCTCAACCGTTCGGTCAGTAGAGCCATCCGCCACAATCCAAATGTTGAGCTTTTCGGCCGGGTAGTCTAAGCTCAATGAGTTTTTGATCTTTGCCTCAATGAATCGCTCTTCGTTGTAGGCAGCAATCATGAGTGTAGCAGGTGGTAAATCATCATCTACCTGATTATCAGGAGCTTTGTTAGTCTTTAGCACGATATTCAAAATGTAAATAATCATCCCATAACCTACATAGGTGTACAAAACCAGGGTTACCCCGATCCAGAAAAGAATTAAAGCTGCACTAATCACTGTTTTTGAGTCGTTTAGGGGGTGAAACTACGAGTTACATTTAGATTTCTGAGTGGATAAACTCAGGTTCTTTATTCTAACTTTGTGGGTTCATCAGGAATATTGAACAAGTTTACTGGTAAATATTACCTGATTATGGATTTGGAAACACGAATCGTGATAAAAATTCATAAGGGATATTGTCTCTATTATTGGCTTTCTAAATGTGGTATTTTAATCGATTTAACTTAATTCGGCTATTCCCGGTAGGGATTTTTATTCTATTTGCTGCTCCGTTATTGGCTACAGAGATAGAGGTAGGGGACAATGAGGGCAAATCTGTTCTCCTACCCGTACTTCAAGTTAGTATTGGAGGCACTCCCATACTTTCAAATTCCAATCAGAATTTCGGAAGTGTCAATATTTTGTCAACGTCCTCGCCAATAACCATAGATTTAGAGAACATTGGTTTGCCGGAAGATTTAACAATTTCTTCGGTCTCAATATCGGGGGCTAACTCACCTGATTTTGTTCTAAATACAACGGGGTTGATAACTACGTTGGCTACTGGTGCAACAACCAGTTTTACGATTGCTTTTGCTCCAACAGGGAGTGGAACAAGAGTTGCCACACTGGATATTGTTAGTGATGATCTGACTAGTCCATTCAAAATCAATTTGGAAGGCGAAGGTGTAAAGCTCAATCAAACAATAACATTTAATCCATTAGCCTCTAAAACATATGGCGATGCAAGTTTTACACTTGCTGCTACGGCTTCATCGGGTCTTGCAGTTAGCTATGTTAGCGATAATACTTCAGTCGCTACCGTAAGTGGAAATACAGTGACCATTGTTGGTGCCGGTTCAGCCATCCTTACTGCATCTCAGGCAGGTGATGCAACCTATAATGCAGCAGCGAGTGTTCCACAAACCTTGGTTGTAAATAAAGCAACGCCAATAATCACATGGAATAATCCCTCGGACATTGTTTATGGAACCCTACTATCGGCTACACAACTAAACGCAACTACTCCAATACCCGGTACATTTACATACACCCCACCTATTGGAACTTTGCTAAATGCCGGAGCCAACCAAACTCTCTCCGTTGATTTTGTTCCGACAAATACGACCAATTATAATTCTGTAATAGGAAGAACAGTACAAATTACAGTTAGTAAAGCGACTCCAGTAATTAGCTGGGCTTCTCCATCAGCTATTACCTATGGTACCGCTTTAAGCTCCACACAACTCAATGCAAGTACTGTTGTTGCAGGAAGCTTTGTGTATTCCCCCGCTGCAGGTGCGATATTAGGTGCCGGTGCAGCACAAGTACTGTCTGTAAATTTTACCCCAACAGACATTTCTAACTATAATGCAGTTAATGGAACGACTGTTACTATTACTGTTGAAAAGGCTAATCCGATAATCACTTGGGCAAATCCCTCATCCGTAACGTATGGAACCGCTTTAACAGGAAGTCAACTGAATGCTAGTGCCAATGTTGGGGGCACGTTTACCTATTCCCCTCCATTGGGTACAATATTGAATGCAGGTGTTAATCAAACTTTAACCGTAGATTTTTTACCAACAGATGCAACTAACTATAATTCTGTTATTGGTACTACCCGTCAACTTACCATTAATAAAGCGGTGGTTACTGCAACTGCAGATAACAAGACCAGGGTATATAATGTCGCTGAGCCATCCTTTACTATAACCTATACGGGTTTTGTTAATAGTGAAACAGCCATAGTTTTGGATGCACTGCCCACCGCATCAACAACTGCCATCCTTACCAGCTCCGTAGGCTCATACCCAATAACAGCTTCGGGGGGATCGGATAATAATTACTCATTTAACTATGTGGATGGAACGCTAACTATTACAAAGGCTACTCCCGTAATTAGTTGGACTAATCCGGCACCCATTACATACGGAACACTACTTTCTTCTACCCAGCTAAATGCCTCTACTACCATTGCTGGAACCTTCACCTATACACCAAGCATTGGATCTCTTTTAAATTCGGGCGTCAACCAAACTTTGTCAGTTGGTTTTGTGCCTACAGATGGAGTCAACTATAACTCTGTTCCCGTAACAACTGCACAGATAACGGTGGCAAAAGCAGTGCTTACAGTTGCTGCTAACAATCAAACCAGAACATACGGAGCTACGAACCCAGTCTTAACCATTAGTTATTCGGGTTTTGTTAATGGGGAAACCACAACCGTGTTAGACTTAATACCAGCGGCTTCAACATCGGTTGTTGCCACTACTTCGGTTGGCACGTATCCAATTACTGTTTCAGGAGGAGTTGATAACAATTATGATTTTACTTATACACCTGGAACATTTACGATAACAAAGGCGACAATAATTGCAACAGCTCAGGATGCAACCAGGATTTATAATGTAGCCAATCCGGCCTTTATAATAAACTATTCAGGATTTGTAAACGGAGAGACTGTGTCTGAAATTGATGTTCTGCCAACAGCAACTACTTCGGCCATTGTTGCCAGTTCGGTTGGAACATATCCCATCACCCCAGCAGGTGGGTCAGACAATAACTATACATTTAACTACGTAAATGGCAGTCTTACAATAACAAAAGCAACTCCAAGTGTTAGTTGGACAAATCCAGCTTCAATAGTATATGGCACCGCCCTGAGTGCTACCCAACTTAATGCCACAGCCAACATAGCTGGAACCTATGTTTACACACCTTCAGCCGGAACGATCTTAAATTCAGGAATCAATCAAACTTTGGTTGTGGGTTTTACACCCACTGATAATGTTAACTATAACGCTGTTCCTGTAACCAATGCTCAAATCACGGTAACGAAAGCTACCCTTAATGTGATTGCAGCAAATCAAAGCAGAACCTATGGCGCTGCAAATCCGACCTTAACATTTAACTATTCTGGTTTTGTAAATGGTGAAAATTCTTCGGTAATCGATTTGGCTCCTTCTATATCAACCACAGCTATTGGTACAACACCAGTTGGTACCTACTCTATAACAGTTTCAGGGGGCTCTGATAACAATTACGAATTTGTTTATGCACCGGGTACCCTTGCCATTACCAAAGCATCTGTAACGGCTACCGCTTCCAATGCCTCTCGGGTATACGGTGCTGCAAATCCATTGCTTGCCGTTACTTACACGGGTTTTTTGAATGGAGAGAATTCTTCTGTATTAGACACTGCACCAATTGCTTCTACCCTTGCGGGATTGGCCAGCGCAGCCGGTACTTATCCAATTACAGTCTCCGGTGGGCTTGATAACAACTATGATTTAGTATACAACTCTGGCACTCTCACGATCACAAAGGCTACAGTTACGGTTACTGCTGAAAATAAAAGCAGGGTTTATAACGTAGCCAATCCAATTTTTACAATAGTGTACTCTGGATTTGTTAATGGTGATACTTCCGCAGATATCGATGTGACACCCTCTGCTTCAACCACAGCGATCCTTACAAGTCCCGTTGGTACCTATTCCATTTCAGTGACAGGAGGATCAGATAATAATTACTCACTTAACTATGTAAGTGGTACCCTTACGATAACAAAAGCAACGCCAGTAGTAAGTTGGGGACCTCCATCATCCATAACCTATGGAACAGCCTTAAGTGCAACACAGTTAAATGCTTCGGCTTCAGTAGCGGGTACTTTTTCATACACTCCATCTTTAGGGGCAATATTAAATGTTGGTGCTAACCAGGTGTTATCAGTAAACTTTACACCTTCGGATGCTACCAATTATAATGCTGTGAATGGTACTACAGTTTTAATTACTGTAACGAAAGCAACCTTAACAGTAACGGCCAATAATCAAACCAGAACCTATGGTGCTGCAAACCCAGCATTAACTCTTAGTTATTCGGGTTTTGCAAATGGGGAGACTGCAGCCGTGTTAGACTTAATACCAGCCGCTTCAACATCGGTTGTTGCCACTACTTCGGTTGGCACGTATCCAATTACTGTTTCAGGAGGAGTTGATAACAATTATGATTTTAGTTACATCCAAGGAACCTTTTCGATAACTAAGGCTAACATTACCGCAATAGCAGTGGATGCAAGCAGGGTTTATGGGGCAGTGAATCCTTCCTTTGGGATTACCTATACTGGCTTTTTGAATGGAGAAACTTTTTCCGTACTGGATACGCCACCCACTGCGGCCACGATAGCAACCACATTGAGCAATGCAGGTACATATCCCATTGCTGTAGCTGGAGGTTCGGATAATAACTACAATATATTATATACACCCGGCACCTTAACGATAACGAAAGCAACAGTAACCGCTGCTGCGTTGGATGCAAGTCGAATTTATAATGTAGCCAACCCGACTTTTGTAATTTCTTATTTGGGATTTGTGAATGGCGAAACGGCTAGTGTAATTGATGTATTGCCTACAGCTACAACCACTGCAATTCTATCCAGTCCTGTAGGTAATTATCCGATCATACCCTCGGGCGGATCGGATAACAACTACACATTTAATTATGTGAACGGAACACTTTCCATCACAAAAGCCACACCTATTGTTAGCTGGTCCAATCCGGCTTCTATAACCTACGGTACTGCATTGAGTGCCACACAACTAAATGCAACCGCTAATGTGGCGGGAACTTTTGCCTATACCCCTGCAGCAGGCACAATATTAAATGCAGGTGGAGGACAAGTGCTTTCTGTAAACTTTACACCCGCAGACATCGCAAATTACAATGTGGTTAATGGAACAACTGTAACCATTATTGTAACAAAAGCCAACCCTGTAATCACGTGGTCAAATCCAGCACCAATAACATATGGAGCAGCCCTTGGTGCTGCCCAGCTTAATGCTTCTTCAAGCGTGGCCGGTACATTTGTATACACTCCTTCATCAGGTACTATTTTAAATGCGGGAGTTAGCCAAACACTTTCCGTTAATTTCACGCCAACCGATGTGGCTAACTATAATGTAATAAATGGAACTACTGTACTCATTACAGTCAATAAAGCAACACCTACAGTAACCTGGTTAAACCCATCACCTATTATTTATGGCACAGCACTCAGTTCAACTCAATTAAACGCAACAGCAAGTGTGCCTGGTTCATTTGTTTATGCACCCGGACTTGGTACCATCTTAAATGCGGGGGCGAATCAATCTTTGTCGGTTAATTTTACTCCGACTGATGCAGCCAATTATAACGTAGTGAATGGAACCACTGTTCTTATATCGGTTGATAAAGCAACACCTTCGGTTGCCTGGAATACTCCTGCAGCCATTACATATGGTACCGCATTGGGTGCGTCTCAATTGAATGCAACAGCAAGTGTACCCGGAACATTTATTTATACGCCACCCGCGGGAACTATTCTAAATTCTGGTGCGGGGCAGGTACTAATGGTAAATTTTACTCCAACAAATAATTCTAACTATAATTCAGTTAATGGAACTTCAGTTTTAATAACAGTTAACAAAGGCACTCCGGTAATCACTTGGCCTACCCCTGCTTCCATAACGTATGGCACTGCACTCAGTGCAACTCAGTTAAATGCAACATCTAGTGTGCCAGGAACATTTACCTATACACCCACTATCGGAACCTTACTTAATGCAGGAGTAAATCAAACATTATCAGTTGATTTTACGCCAACCGATGGTAATAATTACAATGCTGTTAATGGAGTTCAAAGATTGATTACAGTTAACAAGGCCAATCCAATAATCACCTGGGCTAATCCGGCCTCCATTATTTATGGCACCCAACTAAGTGCTACCCAATTAAATGCAACATCCAATGTACCGGGTGTATTTGTTTATAGTCCAGCAAGCGGTGCTACCTTAAATGTAGGCGCCAATCAAACTTTGTCTTTAAATTTTACACCTACTGATGCAGCAAATTATAATTCAGTTATTGGGCGAACCGCTCAAATAACAGTGAATAAAGCAACCCCCATCGTAACATGGAGTACTCCGCTTCCTTTGAAGGTTAATGAACCCTTAACGGGAGTGCACCTAAATGCAACTGCTGATGTTCCTGGAACTTTTACCTACACACCTTCGATAGGTACCACGTTTGGTTCGGCCGGAAATTATCCTTTATCAGTATCGTTCACACCAACAGATGCCGCGAACTTTAATTCGGTGCCAAACACTCAAGTCCAAATCACAGTCAATAGCAAAGATAATCCAGTTATAACATGGGCAAATCCGGCAGCAATAACCTATGGAACAACTTTAAGTGGAGCACAACTTAATGCAACAGCAAATGTACCGGGTACATTTGTTTATACCCCCGCAGCAGGAACCTTGTTAAATGCAGGCGTTAGCCAAACCTTATCTGTAAATTTTATTCCCACCGATGGAGTAAATTATAATTCGGTAAACCGAAGTGTTCAAATTGCAGTTAACAAAGCTGTATTAACAGCTACCGCAACAAGTACAAGCAGAATTTATGGTGCAAGCAATCCAGCGTTTGTTATTAATTATTCCGGATTTGTAAACAGTGAAAACGCAAGCGTTATTGACACAGCGCCAACAGCTACTTGTTCTGCTATCGCTGGCGATAATGCAGGCGGAGTATTTCCAATTGTTCCTGCGGGGGGAGTTGATAATAATTATAGCTTCTCCTACATAAATGGATCATTGACAATTACTAAAGCAACATTGATTGCCCGTGCGGATGATAAATCGAGATCCTATGGATTATCGAACCCAACATTTTCTATTAGCTACACGGGGTTTGTGAACGGAGATACGCAAAGTGAGATTACGATACCAAATGCAAGCACGGCCGCCACTCCAGTCACCAATGTTGGAACCTACCCAATAACATTAAGTGGAGGATCATCCATAAATTATAATCTAACTCTTCAAAGTGGAACATTGACTATTAATATTTCGCCTTTAATTGCACGAGCCTCAGATCTTTCAAAAATCTATGGACAGGCAAATCCAACCTTGACGATAGTTTATGTTGGATTCTTAAATGGAGATAATGTTAGTTCCATCACTCAGCCGAGCATCAGTACACCTGCGGGTACAGCCAGTGCTGCAGGGTCCTATCCAATCAATCTCAGTGGAGGTTCTGCTATAAACTATGGCATTATCCTACAGTCTGGAGTTATGACTATTAATAAAGCTACTCTTTCCATTTCAGCAGATAATAAAACTCGTTTATACGGATCGCCAAATCCTGCATTAACTGTGTCTTATTCAGGATTTGTGAATGGTGAAAATCAATCTGTGATAGACAATGCCCCTGCAATTGCCACATCAGCCACCCCAACAAGCGATGTAGGTACCTATCCAATTAGCCTTTCTGGTGGATCGGATAATAATTATGAACTTGTCTATACGAATGGCAGTCTTGCAATAACTAAGGTTACGCTTACTGCTTCGGTATCAAATACATCAAAAACTTATGGATCGGTAAATCCACCATTTACCATTAATTATTCTGGATTTGTAAACGGTGAGAATTCTTCTGTAATTGATTTGGCTCCCGTTGCATCAACTCCTGCTACTATTTCAAGTAATGTTGGATCTTATCCGATAACTGCATCTTCTGGGTCCGACAACAATTATTCCTTTACGTATGTAGCAGGATCACTAACAATTAATAAGGCACCTGTGATTGCCACTGCATTGGATGCAAGCCGACCCTATGGGGTGCCTAACCCTACATTTGTAATTAACTATTCTGGTTTTGTGAATGGGGAAACGGTTTCGGTGATTGATACACAACCCACAGCAACAACTACAGCTATAGTAGCAAGTCCTATCGGTAACTATCCAATTACCGTTTCAGGTGGTGTTGACAATAATTACTCGTTCACATACGTAAATGGAGTTTTAAGCGTGGGCAAATCAAATCCTGTAATTACATGGAACAATCCTGCACCAATAACTTATGGTACGGCCTTAAGTGCAACACAACTAAATGCAACGGCTAGTGTTGCTGGAACATTTTCCTACACTCCAGCAGCAGGAACTGTGCTGAATGCCGGAGCCAATCAGGTTTTAACAGTAAATTTTATTCCTACAGATGGAACGAATTATAATCCTATTAATGGTACATCAGTCCAGATTAATGTAAATAAAGCAACACCGATAGTTACATGGTCGGCACCAGTTGCAATAACCTATGGCACTGCTTTAACATCAACTCAATTGAATGCTACTGCAAGTGTGGCTGGAACGTTTACATATACACCACCCGGTGGTACTATCCTGGATGCAGGTTCGAATCAAGTATTATCTGTAAATTTTACACCTGCAAACACAACCAATTATAATTCTGTAAACGGAACTACCGTGCAAATTAATGTTAACAAAGCAACGCCAGTTGTTACATGGTCATCGCCAGCTGCGATTACTTATGGCACTGCGTTAAGCAGCACTCAACTCAATGCCTCAGCAACAGTACCGGGCACGTTTACCTATACGCCTGCATTAGGAACCATTTTGAATGCGGGATTAAATCAAAGCTTATCAGTGAACTTTGTGCCCACAAACACAACCAATTATAATGTAGTAAACAATACGACTACTCAGCTTACAGTAAATAAAGCTACACCAACTATTACATGGCCCACACCAGCAGCCATTACATTCGGAACTTCTTTAAGTGCCACTCAGCTAAATGCAACCGCCAATACAACGGGCACATTTGCATATACTCCAGCAGCAGGAATCATTTTAAATGCTGGCCCGAATCAGGTATTGTCAGTAAACTTTACTCCAACTAATCTGGCAAATTTTAATGCAGTTACTGGTGTTACCACGCTCATAAATGTGAACAAGGCTAATCCTGTAATAATCTGGACAAACCCTCCTGATATTTCCTATGGAATAGCACTTAGTGCTACTCAATTGAATGCAACCTCAAGCGTTCCGGGAATGTTCACGTATACGCCAACCATTGGAACCTTACTTAATGCCGGTGTAAACCAAACCTTATCGGTAGATTTTACACCCACAAATACAGCCAACTATAATAGTATAAGCGGTGCTACTACTCAGTTAACTATAAATAAAGTAAACCTGATCGCAAAACCTGATAGTAAAACCCGGGTTTATGGAACAGCCAATCCTGCTTTTACAATTTCATATACAGGTTTTGTCAATGGAGAAATAGAAACCGTACTCGATGTTAAACCTACAACCAGTGTTATCGTTAATTCTTCGACTTCTGTTGGAGATTATCCGATAACAATAGCTGGTGGAAATGATAATAATTATAATCTTATTTACGAGCCTGGAGTTCTTACCATTACAAAAGCAACCTTAACGGCTACTGCGGATAACAAATCAAGATTATTAGCAACTCCCAATCCACCTCTCACGATAAGCTATAGTGGATTTGCCAATGCAGATGGAGCGATTGATATAGATGTTGTTCCAGTTGCTTCTACCACTGCAACACCATCGTCCCCTGTGGGGGGATATCCAATTACTGTTTCGGGAGGTAGTGATAATAACTATACGTTTAATTACGTGGCAGGAACATTAACGGTAAATCCTAATTTTCCTCCAGTGCTTAAAAACTTTGACGTTATAGCCAACGAAGATCAATTATTCAATCTTACTTACTTGCATTTTAGCAACAGTTTCACAAGTTTTTCGGGTAAACCAATAGTATTTTTGAAAATTGTTTCATTGCCCGCTAACGGAGTGCTCTCGTGGAAAGGGACTCCCGTTATAATTGGCACCGAAGTTTTGGTTGAGAATGGAGCGATCGAAGGGTTAAACTATTTATCCAATCTCAATTTTTTTGGGTCCGATTCGTTCAAGTGGAATGCTTCGGATGGATCTTTTCTCTCGAATGAAAGTGCAACGGTTTCATTAAAAATACAGAAGGTGAATGATCCACCTTCGCTCAGTAATGTTGAGCCTCAGTCTCTGTTATATAGTCTAGGCGATCCTGCTATCACGATCACGGAAAATATTGTAATTAATGATGTGGACGACAATTCAATTTACTCGGCTAAAATTTCGATTTCAGAAAATTTTTCAAAAGGTGATGTATTGGCATTGGGGTTAGGAGCCAGTCCACTTATTCTAACTTCTTATAATGCCATTACTGGTGAGCTGGAACTTACGGGCAAGGATTCAAGGGCTAATTATGAGGCAGCGCTGAAAAAAATAGTATTTAGCAGTCCGGTTTCTGGTGATGCAGTAATCTCCGATAAGAAAATTGGCTTCGTAGTAAAAGACAGTCTTGATTTTAGTAATACTGCTTCACGTATAATATCAATATCAGAAACATTTCCTGACCTGAGTATTGTGGATGCATTTACTCCTAATGGTGACGGAGTTAACGATTTTTGGGATTTTGTTGATGTGAAAAATGTTAATGGTCTTGACTTCTATTCGAATATCACAATTTCTGTATTTGATAGAAATGGAACCAAGGTTTACAATTGTAAGAGTAAAGATTGCAAGTGGGATGGGAATTCAAATGGTAGGGCTTTGCCACCGGGTCCATATTTCTATACAATTTATCTTAATGGTGGGAAAAGGAAATATCAGGGAACAGTAACAATATTGAAATGAATTGGAGACTAACATTTATTGTTACTGTTGTATCGGTCATCGCATCCACTTCATTGTTGGCTCAGGAGAATGATTATACACAATACTATGCCAATATGCCGGCTGTCAATCCTGGCTTTACAGGCATGGAAGATTATCTTGATTTAAGATTTGGCGTTAGGGAAGGCTGGAATAATTTTGGTATAAAAAATAATAATCTTTTTCTGAGTGCGTACGGAGCGCTGAATAGTAAAAGCCGATCTGGCAAAAGAAATAACTCACTCAGGATTTCGAATCCTCAATTATTAGATGAGATTCAACGCGATAAAAAATTCAGGCGGAGGCATGGAATAGGAGGTATGATTACCAGTAGAACGGTTGATCCGTATAAATCTAATGCTGCCAGTTTGAATTACGCTTACCATTTGCCACTCTCTAATAAGTTTAACTTTTCTTTGGGTGCAAAACTTGGATACACGAATCAGCGCATAGACTTTATGGGTCTTACTGTACGTGATGATGTTAATGACTCGTTCTACAATTCTTTAAAATCTGCTGGTCAGGGTACCCAAAATACACTCATGGCAGATTTCGGATCAGTTCTCTATTCAAAAAGGTTTTTTCTGGGGTTATCCTCATCTGGGTTGGTCGCCAAAAATTTAAATGGGAATCAATTATTTAATTTGAGTGAGGCCTCCCGCTATCGATTGCAAACAGGGGGGGCTTTTTTTATTAGTCCTGAGTTAGAACTTTCTCCGGGGGCTATCGTAACTTATCGGGAAGGATACGATTTGCTCTGGGCAGTAAACACAAGGATACGGTTTAAGGAGTTAATCAATATAGGTGCAGCGTATGAGGTCAATTCAAAAATCTCAATCCTCTTTGGAGTAGCCACAAATAGTTTAACATTTAATTATTCATATGATATGTACACATCTGAATTGAATAATTTCAATGTAAATACGCATGAGATAGTTTTGGGGCTGATGCTGTTTAATAAGTTTAAACTTAGACCAAATTTTTGGTAGCAAATGAAAATTCTTGCTTCAGTCTTATTCATATTTTGTAATGTTGGAATAGTTCTTTCTCAAGAGTTGACTTTTAGTGAGCCAATAAAACTCGGATCAAATGTAAATTCGGAAGCGGAAGAATTAAGTCCACTGCTATCGGCTGACGGAAAAACGCTTTATTTTTCCAGGGCTTTTTATGAGCGTAATACGGGGGGTAAATTTGCAGGAACAGATATTTGGGTTTCGAAAAAAGATGATCAGGGTAAATGGTTGCCTGCTGTTAATGTGGGTAATACCTGGAATAATAAGTTATCAAATTCAGTCATTGGCATAAATCAAGATCATACGATTGTATATCTTCTTAATGCATATTCGAATAGGAGCGGAATTTCTTTTTCAAAGTTTTATAGTGGTGCGTGGGGTACTCCTGAATTTATTCCTGTTCCAGGTATTAATCGTGATGATTTCGTTGGTTTTTACGCAAACCCAAAATTTGATGTAATCATGATCTCTATGAAAGGAAAGGATAGTTATGGTGAGGAGGATTTATACGTCAGTTTAAAGGACTCATTTGGCAATTGGACAGAGCCTAAAAATTTAGGAGCTACTATCAACACAAAGGGATTTGAGATTTCCCCGTTCTTAACAGAAGATAAGAAACGGCTTTTCTTTTCAAGTAATGGTCATGGTGGATTTGGAGATGCCGATATTTTCTATTGTGATCGATTGTTTGATTCGTGGGAGACTTGGAGCGTGCCTAAGAATTTGGGAGATAAGGTTAACTCTAAATCATTTGATGGTTATTTTTCAATGTGTGATAGTGTTGGTTTTTTTTCTAGTAGCCGAGCAAATGACTATTCTAATATTTTCATGGCTACAAGACAGAAAATTGAAAAACCTACGAAGATAGAAACATTGAGACAGTATTTATCTATGAAAGAAATAATAGACTTGATTGGTTTTGCCCCGTTGTTAACTTTTGAAGAAGGTAGTAGTACTTTGACGGATAGCCAAAGACAGATACTAAAAAAAATAAGTATTGTATTTATTAATAAAAATGAGTTTAAATTTTTTTTAGTTGCACTTAAATCAAACGGCAAAGTAGATCTTGAAATTTACCAGAGTCGATTACTATCAATTCTCGACTATCTTAAATCAATTGGCATAGAGGGTAGCAGGGTTTCTCTTGGATTGGAGGAAGGGTTTAATAGCGAAAAGGAGAGTGTTAGAATTGCCATATATAGATGAGATATTTCCAATATGCAATCAATACCCTATATATTTAGTATTTTTAATTTATTTTCTAATAAATGGACTTTTTAGCTATTCTTAAAGCCTTGCGGAGAAAACTATTGGTTTTGATTAGTATTCCTTTATTGACTGTGGGCTGTGCTTTTTTATTCACATCTACAATGGATAAGAAATATAAATCAACCGCCCAAATTGCAACCGGATTTACAACTGATGATGCAGTCAAGTTAAATGATGGATCTTCTAATCCGTTTGAGATAAGTACCAATTTCACAAATATTATTGAATCGATGAATTCGATTCCAGTATTAAGCTTAGTTTCTTACAGATTAGTACTCCATGATATTGAGGAGCCAAACCCTTTTAGAAACTTCAAATCACGGAAGGATTCAGAAATAGTTATTGATGACGAGAAATTAAAATGGTCCAAAGATCAGTTTAAAAAAAAATTGAATGATTTTGAAACGTTAAATTCAGTCGACCAGGAAGATAGAGTTTTGTATGAAATTTTGAGAGGATTTGAGTATGATTATGAATCTATTATAAAAAAGCTTTGGATACGGAGAGTTTCAACATCGGATTTTATCTCTGTAGATTTTATTTCTGAAAATTCTTTTTTATCAGCGCTGGCTGTAAATGCAGTTTGTGAAGAGTTTATCCGGTATAACAAAGCATTAAAAGTTGATCGATCTTCGGAATCGATAGAATTCTTAGAAAGTCTTATGAGTGAAAAGAAAAAGGTCTTAGATGAAAGAACATCTATGCTGAACCAATTTAAGGTATCTAATAATGTATTTAATTATGGAGCTGAGAGTGAAAGCAAGATTTCACTCATCGCAGATTATGAAATGAATAAAGAAAGTGAAAATAAGAAAATTAATGGACTCGAACTTTCATTGACTTCTATTGAATCAAAAATCCTGGGATATGGAAAGTTAAATCAACAAGAGATTGTTCAGGTTAATCAACGCATTATAGATTTAAGAAGAAAAATATCGGATCTGAACAGTCAAAGTTCGGATGCTAACAAAATTGAGATAAATAAGTTGCGTGATGAGCTGCAATTAGAGGTAAGCAGATTGGAGTCAATAAATAAAGGACAAGCAGCTGACGAGTTGAAGGAACTTGAAAAGGAAAGAGATCAACTCAAACTAGAGTTGAAGATTGCGCAGTCAAATCTTATTGCAATTGAACAATCTTTAAGAAAAATGAAGTATGATGTTTCTGGATTTGCAACCAAGGAGGCAACCTTGGCAGATCTTGAAAGAAATGTTCAATTCGCTTCAGAGGATTACAGCAGTGTTCAAGATAAATACAATACTGCCAAGAATAAAGCGTTGGTAATTGGAAGTTCAATCAGGCAATCATTGCGAGGACAACCAAGTTACGAGGCTGAGCCCTCAAAGGCTTTATTGCTAATGGCTCTTGCTGGAATTGGCAGTTTTGCGCTATGTGTTATGGTTCTGGTCGTAATTGAATATTTGGATTTTAGTATTCGAATACTGGGTCGATTAGAAAGATTGACAGGATTGAAGGCTCTTGGATCTATTAATCTCATCCAGACTAAAGGCTTTAACTTGAGAAGTATTTTTCTTGATAGAAAGCTTGATAAGGAGTCAGAGATTTTTGTTCATTTTTTGAGAAAGCTCAGATATGAAATTCAATCTTCAAAGAGTAAGGTATTTCTTGTAACGAGCACACAAGTGGGAGCAGGGAAATCCTTTATTATAATTTGCTTATCCTATACATTGAGCCTAATTAACAAAAAGGTTCTAATAATTGATACTAATTTTAGACATAACTCTTTGACGAAGTTATTGCTTGCGAAAAATGGCAGTTTGAAACTTTTGAAAAAGGGCGCATTTGGTGAGGAGGAGAAATTAAATGAGGATAATGTGGCAAATAAAAAGAATGAATCCAACGGTTTTAATTTTGACGAAAAAGCAAGAACAAAAGAATCTTATTCTGGAGAATCAAATTCACATGAGAAATCCAGCGATGAAAAAAGCATTATTCATAGCACTGAATTTTCAGGAGTTGATATCATTGGAAATATTGGTGGAAAGGATTCTCCTTCCGAAATTTTGGCTGGAAGAGATTTTAAAGAAGTTATTAATAATTTGGTTGGACAATATGACTACATTTTTATGGAAGGTCCATCGTTGAATGAGTATTCAGATACCAAGGAACTTATTGATTTTACAGATAAAGTCATAACTATTTTTGGTGCTGAAGCGGTTCTGAATAATCACGATAAAGAGTCTGTTCAATATCTAAAGTCTGTAAAGGGAAAGCTTTTAGGAACTGTCCTAAACAGAGTTCAATTTAAAGATTTGACAGTCTAGGCATGTTAGGTATTGGCAATGAGTTAATTTAAATGAAAATACTTAATGCCTCGGGTTGGATAAAATCTGGCTTCTATTCTATAGGTTCTCGCGTTAGCGTTCTACTTTTTGGTTTTGGTAGTTTTTATTTTTTGATCCGAGTTCTATCAAAAAGTGATTTTGGAGCGTGGAGTATTTTTCTAACGATTACAACTATCGTTGAGATGTCAAGGAATGGACTAATTCAGAATGCTTTAATAAAGCTATTACACTCTCATGATTTGCAAACTGAATGTAAAATTGTTACAGCTTCATGGATAATAAATACCATTTATTCAGTACTCGTGTACTTAATTCTTATCCTGTTCTCAGAAGTCTTTAAGGAGATGTTTGGCGTGAATGAAATTGAGCCCATGTTTATTTATTTTGGCATAACCATGTTACTGCTTATCCCGATATCTCAATACAACTATTTGCAACAAGCTAAGTTTAGCTTTAGTGGTATTTTTTGGACTGCCTTCGTAAGACAAGGTTTTTTTTTCATAGTTGTGGTTATTTGTTTTTTTTCAAAAATTCAATTATCGTTAGTTGCTTTGGTACTTGTTCAAGCGGGGTGCACTTTTGTAGGTTTGATTGTAGCCTTTTTTGCCGCAAGAAAATATGCCACGTACTCTTTTGAGTGGGATATTAAGATCGCGAAAAAAGTGTTTCATTTTGGGAAGTATGTTATGGGCACTAACATATCTTCGCTTTTCTTTAAAAGTGTTGACCAATTTTCCATAGGTTATTTTTTGAATGCAAGTAGTGTTGCCCTCTATAGCTCGGCTATGAGATTATCAAATATGATTGAATATCCAGCAACTTCAATTGCTGAAGTAGTTTACCCTTACTCAACAACGAAAATCAATGAAATGGGTGAACAAGTAACAAAATCGATCTATGAAAAATCGGTAGGGCTTACTTTAACGATTACGTTGCCGATTGTGTTAGTCACTTTTATTTTTTCAGACTTAATCATTTATATTATCGCAGGAAGTGCTTACTCAGAGTCGGCAGAAATTCTAAGGATCACAATTCTCTTTGGATTAATAACTCCGTTCAATAGACAATTTGGAATGGCGATGGATTCCTCTAATCGACCGCATTTAAACTTTTTACTCCTTTTAATTGCGCTTGGAGTAAACATCATAAGTAATATGACATTTATCCACTACTTTGGGTTAATTGGAGCTGCTTATGGAACCTTACTTTCATATGTTATCATTTCCATAGTAGGTCACCTGATGCTTGTAAAATATTTTGATGTGAAATTATTTGGAGTGTTCATAGCTATGACGAGTTACTACAAGCAGGGGTTTGATATGCTAAAATCAAAATTAGCTAACTAGTATGTATCCTAGGCAAAGTGATATTATAATATTTGCCTTGCCAAGGTGGGATAGTGATTTTTCGTCCACCGCTCTTTCTTTAGCCAAGGAGCTCTCAAAAACAACAAGAGTCTTCTATATTGAAAATCCGTTCACTCTAAAAGATGTACTTACTGGGTTTAGAACGGCTTCAATACGTAGAAGAATACCTGCACTTTTTTTTGGAATCAATAAGTACCTAAGGATGGATGAAGGAAATTCTAACCTTATAAATGTAACACCCCATATGACCTTGCCAATTAATTTCTTACCAAATGGTTGGTTTTATAACTCTTTGAATAGAATTAATAACGCCTTAGTTGCTCGTTGCTTGTCTGGTACTATTAAGAAATACAATATAACTAGGTTCATTTTCATAAACTCATATAACCCATTTTATTTTCTGAAAATTTCTAAATATCAACCATTACTAACGATTTATCATTGCGTGGACAATATCTCCGAATCAAAATATATAGGCAGACATGGTACTTCCATCGAAATTGAAATGATGAGGAAATTTCAGCTTACACTAACAACATCAGGTAAACTGTGGGAGTATGCCTCTAACTTTTCAAAAAGAGCATATTGTCTCCCTAACGCTGCTGATTTTAAGCTTTTCCATAGATCCCTCAATATAGCTAATGCAAGGCCAAAGGAATTAGTAGGAGTTAATAAAAAAATTATTGGTTACATAGGAAGTGTTGATCACCGAATAGACTATAGCATCTTAATAAGTATTGTAAAAAATTATCAAGACTGGATACTATTATTGGTTGGGCCCTTAAGTGATGAATTCAGAATGTCTGGATTGCAATCTTATAAGAATGTGATGGCAACTGGTTCTAAGAGACTTTCGGAATTACCAGCTTATGTATGGTGTATGGATTGTGGAATTATTCCGTTCGTGTGTAATAAACTGACTGAAAGTATTTATCCACTTAAACTAAATGAGTATCTAGCAGCGGGTGTTCCTGTTGTGTCAACTAATTTTTCTCAAGATATTTTGGCTTTTAAGGACGTTATTTCCTTGGCTAAAACAAAAATGGAATTTGTTACATCTTTGTTGGACGAAATTGAATCGGATAATGATTATAAACAAAGGATGAGGGTAAGGAAGGCATCAGAGAATACGTGGGAGGCAAGGGCTAATAGTTTCTGGGAAATTATTAAAAAAAATCTATTAGAAAATGAATGAAATAAAGGAAAAAGATGAAGGTGACTTATCGTCTGGTCAACGCGTAATGGAATGGATATTAATCATTATTTCCATCGCAACTTTCTTAACTTTTTTTATGATGATTGTAATTTTTTAGATGAAGGAACAAAATTACATATTGAAATTAGACGGAGATGAGCACACTTCCGTTTATGAAACCAATGCTACGCGTTTTAGAAGTAATTTGAGGAACCTAAGTAAATCTCCTTTTATTTATCTTCCTCTTGTTTTTATTTCGATTGGCTTAGCCTTCGGTTTGTCAATTTTTGGTGAAGTATTTGGAATAATTTTTTTGGTAATTGTAATCGGATTACCTATTACAATTTATTCAATGATAAACTTAAAATTCGGAATTATCAGCTTGCTGATTTTCTCGTATTTCCTTGGTTTCAATCGATTTATTAAGGATGTTCCATTAGGGGTAGTAATGGATGTCTTATTGATTGTAATGTTAATTGGGCTACTTGTTGAAAAATGGAAAAAGAACGATTATTCGGCTGCGCGAAACCCTATTAGTTACGTAGTGTGGATTTGGATTGTCTATAATCTTTTAGAATTTTTTAATCCAATGGCATCTCGACAAGTATGGATTTATGTAATTCGTGGCATTGCTCTTTTGATGATATATTACTTTATTGTTTTACACGCTACCGATAATTTAAAGTTTTTAAAAACTGTCCTGAATATTTGGTTAGTGCTAACTCTACTGGGGGCTTTATATGGCTTGTTTCAAGAATTTAATGGGTTGACTCAAGCTGAGAAAGAGTGGGTTGCAAGAGACGAGTTCAGATTTAATCTGATTTTTAACTGGGGAAGATATAGAGTGTTCTCGTTCTTCACTGATCCCACAATATTTGGAATTCTGATGGCTTATACCGGTCTTTTTTGTATTGCATTATTGCCTGGCCCATTTAAAATTTGGTATAAAATTTTCTTGGGTTCATGTGCGTGTATTATGCTACTGGCAATGGTATATGCAGGCACAAGAACAGCCTATGCGATGATTCCAGCTGGACTACTGTTTTTTGCTTTACTGACCCTTCAGAGACGCACATTAATTATTTGTGGTATAATTGGTTCGATCGGAGCAGGCATTATTTTTTCAGACGTTAGAAGTGTGGGTCCATTTTTATCTACCAGTAATTTGGAAAGAATAAGGTCGGCTTTTAAGCCAAGTGAGGATGCATCTTTTAGAGTTAGGGAAAAAAGTCAGGCTTTTATTAAACCATTCATTCAAGCTCATCCGTTTGGTGCAGGTCTAGGAAGTATTGGTATTTGGAGTGCGCGGTTTACTCCTGATTCCCCACTTGCTAAATTTGCACCGGACAGTGGATATGTAAGGGTTGCAGTTGAGCTTGGTTGGATGGGGTTAGTTGTTTATTGCGTTTTTTTCTTCGTTATATTACTAGTTGGAATTCGTAACTATTACCGAATGAAAGATCCATTACTTAAAACATATATGGCAGCTTTGTTGGGAGTGGTATTTAGTATTGTAGTGGCTAATTATCCCCAGGAAGCTCTAATTCAAGCGCCAACAATTTTAATTTTTTACATTATAATGGCATTTATAGTAAAATTGAAAAAATTGGATGAGGAAATAATTAAAAAATCAATAAAATGAAATATTTTATATCAATAGTTTTAGCGGTCTGTCAGTCAATAATGTTATGTGCACAAAATATTGACTACAATAAGATTGTGTTGCCTGATAAAGTTATCCCATCAAGTTTTGAGGAGAGATTAGTTCAGCTGGCATGGAAAAATCACCCATCAAATATAATTGCCTCACAAAATGTTCAGATTGCTGGTAAAGAAAAGAAACTTGCTCAGTGGAAATGGTTGGATGATATTTATGCAAATGGAAATTTAAATGAGTACACAATAAATCCAGCTCCTGATGCTCCTTCCAATGTTTTTTTTCCAAGGTATAATTTCGGAATTCGAATAAGTCTTGGAACTTTCGTTACCACGCCTCTTCATTCTAAAATTGCATCGGATCAGGTAGTTAATTCTGAAAATCAGGTCAACGAGAGAAAATTAATAGTAAGAGAAGAAATTCTATCTAATGTTGAGAAGATGAAACAGTACTATAAATACATGAAACTAAGAGAACAAATCAAAGAGGATTTTTTAGTTATGTATAAGGATTCTGAGAAGAAATTTTCAACGGGAGAGATTGATATTGAAAAATATAGGATGGCTGTGCAAGGATATTATGGACAAGCGGAGAAAGTAGTTGAAGCACAAGCAAATTTTTACAATTCTAAAATTACTTTGGAAGCGCTTGTCGGAATAGATTTAACTGATATTGAAGGATATCAACAGTTTATCCAAAAATTGGATTCCGAGATTCGGATCGATTAGCAGATCTTCCAGGTACGATGACTTTTATTGGATTTATTAAATCGCTTCCAAACTCCTTAGCCCGAGTGACTTCAGGTGGAAAGGTTATTAAAGAAGTGGATGGTTTGCGATTTATTGCGATTTTCCCCGTGGTTATTCAACACCTTAGTGAGCGGGTAGAGCGCAATGCTATCCAGATTTTTGAACCAGGTAATGAATTTGAGGTTGCTACCTACCTAACCAATCGGGGGTTTATTGGTGTCTATATTTTTTTTGTAATAAGTGGATTCATATTAGGAATGCCTTTTGCCGCGTATTATTTAAAAGGGGAGAGGGAGGTATCTATAAAATCTTATTTCATCCGAAGGATTACTCGATTGGAACCCCCCTATATTATTGTCATGTTACTGGTAACTCTATCTCTGGTGGTTATGGGATACTATTCATGGCGCGAAATTATTCCACACTTTGGAGCCAGCATTTTTTATATGCATAGTCTTATTTTTCACTCGTGGAGTTATATCAACCCACCTGTTTGGACTCTTGAAATCGAAGTTCAATTTTACATATTAGCACCGTTTTTGGCATTACTGTTATTTGCATTAAAGCAAAAGGTGATGAGACGCATTGGGTTGATCTCGTTTATTTTAATACTTATGGTACTTCAACAATATTTTAAGATACCACATCAATACACAATACTCACGATATTGGCTCATATTCATTTTTTCTTAATAGGCTTTGTGTTGGTGGATATATACCTCACAGAGTGGAGCGGTGGAATAAATAAAAAGCCAGTGTATAATTACATTAGTATATTATCATTTGCGGCTGCAATCGGATTGTGGTCTTGGGATCATTTTCTTGTAAACAGGATTCTGTTTTCTCTTGCATTATTTCTGCTTGTATATTCAGTTTTTAGATCTACCTGGGTAAATCGATTTATTACCTTTCCTTGGATTACAGCAATCGGAGGCATGTGTTATACGATTTATCTCATCCACCTTCCGGTTATTGAACTCTTTATACGATTTTCTAAAAACATTCATCTTACTAATTACTTCACTATCAACTTCTTGATTCAACTCATCATATTGATTCCAATTTTATTAACATTGAGTATTATCTTCTTTCTGTTAATAGAAAAACCATGTATGCACAAGGACTGGCCGCAACGACTAAAACAATATATAATAGTAAGGATAAGAAGTTGATTTACTTCTGTCCAATAACTTGAATGGAGTTTCCTTTAGTTTTGGATTTGTAGGTAATTCGTTCAATCCAATAAATAAACTTACAAAGTGGAAGAAACATTAATTGTAAAATCGCCCCACCTTTTGCACTGAAATAACTTAGTTCCCAACCTAATCGCGAAATCCATCCATCTGAATAGGATGCATGAAAAATGGTGAAGCCCGCATTCTTAAAACGATTTACTAAATCGTCAAGGTTATAAACTTGACCTATGTGCTCTTCCTCCAACCAATCGTTGTGTTCCTTAAACCAAGAGTCAGGACAAATTGTAGTCTGTGTTATATTTGGCATTTTTACCATCAAATACCCGCCTTTCTTCAGTTTTTTATAACATTCATCGAAAGGCATTTCCTCTTTTAAAATGTGCTCAAACACGTCAACGCTGAAAATGAAATCGAAAGTCGCGCTTTCGTTTAATTTTTCAATTTTGTCTTCAAATACCTGAACGTTTTTATATGATTCTTTGTCAAGTACTTCTTTTAAATAGCTAACCCGTTCGGGTAAGATTTCTAAAGCTGTAATTTTAGATTTTGGTAGTGCTTCAGCCATCATAAAGGTGAATTCACCAAGGCCGGCACCTAAATCCATAATTTTGTTAAATTTTTCAATTGGCAGAAGTTGAAGGCGGTTAACAAATATTTTAGCCCTAGCCCAATTGCCAATACTAGTATACCCAAAAACAGAATAAATGAACTTGGCCAAAACAGGCCTTTTCCTCATTCGAGGGCTGGTTAATACTTGAGTTTTTCCGTATTCAAATGTTATTGATTTTGTCATGGTATAAAAGTAATGCTAATAAGATTAAGTTTAAATATGGACAAATAATTTTATGTAGTTGAAGAATTATGTTAATGATCGTTAGAATTGCCATGATCATTAATAGGGACAAGTTTAAATTGTTCTGCTAAGTCAGGATTGATAAAAACATCAATAGTTGAATCCTCCAATCTACGCGGAGCAAGAAATGAATCGTAATGAATATATTTCTTTTCGACAACATCGAGCACTTCATATGGATTGAAATTGTTTAAACTTGGGATGCTCTCAAATAAAATTAAATCATAATAACCGGCTTTAACCTTCTCATTAATTTCTTCTACTTGTTTTTGAAACATTCCGATATTTAAATGATACCAAAGTGGTTGTTGGGTAAGAGGAGTATAACCAATTTCGTTTGCCAGAGAAGTAAGTTCGGTCATATTCAAAACTTTTAGATCTTTTTTGTTTAAAATAGGAAGTGCCATAATTCTCTCTATTCCAACATTGGTTGCTGATGGTAAAAGAATATTCTTCATAGTAGGTAATGCATTTGAAGCCCAAGGCAAGGATTGGGTAGTGGCAGTTGTTTCGTTGGTTGAGACTTTAAAGAATAACCCCGACACATATCTCCAATACCCCTCAGAGTAGGAAGCAATTAATAATATAGCAACGCACATAATCTTAAAGGATGATTTGTTCCATTTTTCCCAAGGCAAGAAAATGGATAGTCCTATAAAACCAAATGTGTGATAATAGGTCATATGATCCGTTGGAAGAGGACTCGTAACGCGGGTAATCAATGATTGACCAATAAAGGCCAGGCTTATGATCGTTATGAAAAAAATATTTTTACTGGAAACAAAATCGTGCCATGTTGAAACGTGAATGATAAGCCCACATAAAATCGCAAGCAAGTACATTTTCTCTAAAAGAGAATGAGAGAATAAGATATCAAATAATAAAGCGCTGCTTATTCTTGAGCTATGTGGTGCTTGCCCGTAATTAAACCAGTACAAGAAATCATGTTTTAAAAAGGGAGCAATAAACACAATGGCAGTGAGAACAAAGATAGCTGTATAGATAATGAAGGGATACCAAACTTTTTCACTTACCAGAATATACCCTATTAGAAATAAACAGATAACGAGACAAATTCCGCCAACATCTTGTTTTGTGAAAAATGAAATGAAGGTGAAAAATCCTGCAACGGCTAGATTAATTATGTTCTTTTTCCTGCTTTTTGTCTGATCATAAGAAGTGAGAAAGTAGAGAGCAACGAGTTCATATACTACAACGGAGTGATTATACCAAGGCCAGAAATTATAGATAACATAAGTAAGACAAAAAATTAATAACGATAAAGTAATGGCAATAGGATTGACTTTGAGATTGTATAGAATACCACGAAGGCTGATTATACTGACGAGATTAATAAGTACTTGAGCCTTAATTAAGGATAGAAAAGTAGGGCCAAAAATTTTGAAGAATGCCGCTGGAATAAGCCAAAACCCAAAGCCCATTGGCAGGCCAAAATCCACAAAAGGCACTTGTCCCAGATAAAGACGATAGGCTCCTTCCCAGGTTAAGAAAATATTAACCCGATAGGGTAATTTAATGAATAGGGGAAGTAATAAAAAAGGAATAATGATCAGAATATCAACAACAAGAAGTTTTCTGGAGTTGCTAATAAAATTTTCAAAAGGGCTTTTAATCATGGTTCTAAACAACCAAATTTAAGCGAAAGAATAGTTATTCCGTTTAAAATTGGGTCAATACATGCGTTTTTTTTTCTTACTCAGAGTTCATCATTGGCCAAAGAATTTATTTGTATTAATTCCCGCTTTTTTTGCCGGTGTTCTTACACAATGGAATGAACTTATCCTATTGATTCAGGGAGTAATTTGCTTTTCATTGATATCGAGTTGTGTCTATATAATCAACGATTATCGAGATCGTGAAAAAGACCGATTACACCCCACAAAGAAGAACCGACCGCTAGCTTCTGGTAAGGTTACCACTACCACAGCTATTGGCTTCATTATTTCATTTTTATTGATAGCCATACCTTGGGGTCTTTATTTGAATTTCTATTTTGGCATGAGTTTGATTTTTTATTTACTAATTAATGTGTTTTATTCTTTGGGTCTAAAGAATATCGCAATTCTGGACACATTACTCGTATCGTCTGGTTTTTTGATTCGAACCTTGGCTGGTGGCTGGCTGGCAGACGTTGCAATTTCGCAATGGTTAGTCATCATGGTATTTCTCTTATCTTTCTTTTTAGCAACTGCTAAGCGGAGAGACGATCTTATCCTCTTTCAGACCGGACTGGCGCCTATGCGTGCATCATCAAAGTCATATACGCTTGAGTTTATCAATACCATACTCTCTATTTTGGCTGGTGTTATCATTGTTTCGTATATCATGTACACAATTTCGGATGATGTAGTGAATAGACTTCATACTCCTTATTTGTATGTTACAGCATTATTCGTATTTGCAGGGTTAATAAGATTTTTACAAATAACCATGGTTGAAAACAGAAGTGGGTCGCCTATGAAAATATTTCTTACCGATGTATTTATTCAGATCACTATCATCCTTTGGATTCTTTGCTTTTTTCTACTCATTTACATTTGATGACTACTAAAATTTCAAATTGGGGTAATTATCCGATCATGGAGGCTGAGATAAATGACTTTTCCTCGATAGTAGAAATAGATGAGATTTTAAAAACAAAGAAACAATTTACTATCAGGGGTTCTGGATTGTCGTACGGAGATGCCTCTTTGGCACCTCATATCTTATCATCAAAGAAGTACAATAAGATTTTAAAATTTGATCATGAGAAAGGTCAAATAACAGCAGAGTCTGGTACAACATTAGATGAAATACTAAAAGTTATTGTTCCAAAGGGATGGTTTTTGCCGGTAACTCCAGGCACTAAGTTCATTACAGTAGGAGGCGCTGTGGCTGGCGATGTTCATGGAAAAAATCATCATGGCGAAGGTTCATTTTGTCACTATGTAACTGAGCTGCAAGTGATGATGGCCGATGGACAATTAAAAATGTGCAGTCCTCAGGTAATTCCGGAACTTTTTAAAATCATTTGTGGCGGGTTAGGACTAAGCGCTATAATTCTTTCGGTTCAATTTCAACTTAAGCCAATCAAGACAGCTTACATACATCAGAAAAATATTATTGCCGATAATTTAGATGAGATGCTCGGGAAGTTGCAGGACTTTAATTCGGCTACCTATTCAGTATCCTGGATTGATTGTTTAGCGCGGGGTAAAAGATTAGGCCGTGGAGTAATTATGCTGGGTGAACATGCGACAGAGGAGGAAGTAATCACTAAACATTTATTTAAAACACATTCACAGCCTGTTGTTAAGGCACCTTTTTATTTTCCATCGTTTATTTTAAATGCATCAACTGTACGGACTTTCAATTATCTCTTTTTCAATAAACATAAAATAGGTTCACAGGATTTTGTTGTTCATTACGATCCGTATTTTTATCCGCTCGATTTTGTTAAGAATTGGAACAAGGTGTATGGAAGGCGGGGATTTTTGCAATACCAATTTGTAATTCCTTTTGAACAGGCTGCTAAAGGTCTCCGCATAATTTTGGAGGCCATTAGCAAATCAGGAATGGGTTCTTTTCTTACTGTGTTAAAAGCATTGGGCAAGGGAGAGAACACGCTTTCATTTCCTATGCCTGGGTTTACTTTAGCACTTGACTTTCCGGTTTCGGATCAGATATTTACTTTTCTAGATAAACTTGATAAAATGGTTATTGATTTGGGGGGCAGAATTTACTTAGTGAAGGATGCGCGAATGGCGCCTGAGATTTATTGGAAAGGATATCCAAACGCATCACTATTTAAAGAACAAGTTGGCCAATTAGATCCGGCTCACAAATTTGCATCAGCTTTGTCGAATCGGCTTCAAATGATTTAAAAATATGAATGATAAAACAGTATTAATTCTGGGCGCCTCTTCTGATGTAGGCAGAGCGCTTGCCAATGAGTATAACACACATGATTATAACCTGATATTAGCTGCCAGAAATTCGGTTGATGTTGAAAGTTATGTAAGCAAGTGGCCCGATAGGAAGAATACGTTTATTGTTCCATTCGAGGCGCGAGATTTTGAAAATCACAAATCCTGGTTTGAGAAATTGCCAAGTATACCAACTATTACTATTTGTGTGTTTGGGTATTTGGGCAAACAAGAAGTAGCTGAAACCAACTGGAATGAATGTGAAACTATTATTGATTCCAATTACACGGGAGCAGTCTCTGTTTTAAATGTAATTGCCAATGTCTATCGCAATAATAAAGGTGGAGTAATAGCAGGTATTAGTTCAGTAGGCGGGGAACGTGGCAGACAGAGTAACTATATCTATGGTAGTGCAAAAGCTGGGTTTACAACTTATTTATCGGGCTTGCGAAATAGGCTTTTCTCTTCAGGTGTTCATGTGTTGACTGTAAAGCCAGGCTTTATTGATACTAAAATGACTGCGGAGCTAAATTTACCTAAACCAATAACCGCTAAGCCTGAGCAAGTAGCCAAACGAATTCGCACCGCAATTGAACGAAAGCAGAATGTTATCTATGTATTGTCTATTTGGTTTTGGATCATGCTGGTGATAAAGCTTATTCCGGAGTTTATCTTTAAGAGACTGAAACTGTAAATGACTAACCGCATTCTTGTTTTGTTTGATTTTGATGGAACGATAACCACCCGCGACACGCTATTTATTTTCACTCGCTTTATAGCTGGCACGAATAAATTTTTGTTCGGATTAATTTACCTAGCGCCCTCGTTACTAGCTCATCGATTTGGTTTTTTATCCGCCCAAAAAACTAAGGAGACTTTTCTTACTTATTTCTTAAAAGGATTTGCTGCCGAAAAGTTCAAAACTGATTGCAATCGATTTTGTTTACAACTTTTACCATCTATTATTAGACCTGAGGCGTTGGAGGCTATTGAACAATATAAAAAACAGGGAGCCAGGATTGCCATTGTTTCCGCTTCGCCCGAAGATTGGATTAAGCCTTGGGCAAATCAATTAGGGATAGAAGTAATTGCTACTCGTCTTGAAAAAAGAGAGGATAGAATCACGGGCCGAATCTTAGGACTAAATTGTAATGGTTTAGAAAAAGTCAATCGTATCCACGAAAAAATCAATGTAGCTGAATATCCTGTCGTGGCTGCTTATGGTGACTCATCAGGAGATAGTGCAATGTTTGAACTAGCAACTCAGAAATACTTTAAGCCGTTTCAGGGTAAAAAATAACCGAAAACGGACTAGCGCAGGGTTGTTTATACGGATTGTAAAATTGTTTATATCGAATCGGTTCAGTGACATTCATTTTATTAATGAAAAGATCCGTGGATAATAAAAAGCGCCCTGTAATTTGACCTCTATAGCGTATATACTTATTCTTAAAAGGCAGTATATTTTTAAAGACACCAACAAACGTATAAGTTACAATCATAATTTTTTTTGAAAGATTAAACCTTAGCCAATATTGTTCTTTATTAGCATCCTTAATAAATTGATCAATGATTGATTGATCAATTTTAAGATTGGCAGTTTCTCTTTTTAGAATTTTTACTACCGTTTTCTTAAACGAAGGAATGGTAAGCGCACCGACTAAAGCAAGGCCAGTAAAAACGACACTAATTTTTAAGAACGTGCTTCGTTTCATCGTTAAAAGCTTTTGTCGGCTGCCCGAAGGGATAGAGCCGATAATGTTAGGGTAGGATTAGCCGCACTGATACAAGTAAATGAACTTCCACCTAATACAAAAACATTTCTATAAGAGTGATGAAGCAGATTCATATCTACCACTCCTGATTTACCATTTACACTCATGCGTGCAGTACCCAGTATGTGTGATTCCGAAACTTGGGCATTTTTGTCTAGTAGAATTTCTTCCACCGGTAACTTGGTTAGTAAGTCAGGTAATTTGTTCTTCATTCGCTCATAGCCACGGGTTACGTAGTCGCTGTGTCCATGGTACTCAATTAGTGGAATATGTTCTTCCTTACCAAGACGTACCCGATTTTTGGACTGAGGTATGTCTTCAAAAACAAATTTAAATTTTGCTATTTTTCGCCACTTACCAGTCTCAGCTCGAATGATAGGATCATTGTGACTTTCAATAAGACATGCTGAGGCTTCTTTTCGCGCTGGCGTATCATATAACATAAAACCGTTGGCGGTTATAATGGTACTTCCTCCTATATTATCAAGATCATGAAGATGGATATAACCATAGTAACCAACTTGCTCAGAAAGATTTGCACCTGTATGTTCATTTGTGTCGCCACTATTTAGCAGTATGTGAGCATTAAATATTGCATTAGCACCAAGGGCTATTACATTTCCTTCATAAGTCCTTGTTTGTCCTGATGATAATGTTATAACACCTTTTGCTAAACCAGCTTGAATATCCAACGCAAGTACTTGCGTATTGTATACTAGTGTAACGCGGGGATCTTGATAGATAGGCAGCAATCCATTTTCTATTGTGAATTTTGCGCCTACCGGACAGAGATGACAAATAGAACTTGAACAGCACACATTCCTATTTCCTGTTTTGCTGGCTCTTGCTGTCGGTTGGCTGATATAAAGTTCCTGATATTGATTATGTAGAATATGATCGATCGTATTGAATTTATGAGCAGGTAACGGATACGACTTTGACATAGGATACGGTGTACTGTCTGGGCCGGAAATACTCATGATCTCTTCCGTTTCGCAGTAATAAGATTCAAGTTCATTATAGGTAATTGGCCAATCCATCCCCACTCCATATGTAGATTGAAGTTTGAAATCGTTTGGCATAAAGCGTGGAGTGCAGCCCGTCCAACAATTGGAGCTACCACCAAAGCTAGGATCAAATATCCATGGTTTACCAGGATTTGTATTTGTGTACGTGATACCCGTTGATGTGTTCGTTACGTATGGCACAAGACCAAAGGGCATTTTTTGTGCCCGTCCAATTCGCTCGCGTTGAGGTTCATAAGCACCGCGTTCTAACACCAGCACTTTAACCCCAGCATGCGATTTTTCAAGATATTTTTTTAAAAAAAAAGAAGAAGCGAAACTGGTTCCAACTACAATGAGGTCGTAATTCATTACCTTTATTTTTTGTTCTTCGAAAGATAATTATAAGTAATGAATTTCTCGTATTCAAAAGGAAGTGGGCTATTAACTCTGATTTGCTTTGCGGTTTTAAGTGCCTACATTGTTTACAAACAAGCCACCAATTCAAACGCAATTGACTTAGATCGGCAGGTTGTTCGGCACGAACGCATGCTGAATGGCGACTCAGAATTTTTTAATCCTTGGCAGTACCGCATTTTCAGTACGTATGTTGTGGAAGGGTTTTATCAAGGAATGCATTCAATCATTTCTCAACTTGACTATATTAAAGTATTTTTGATCTTCAGAATTTTACAAAACATATTTATCTTTTATATAGCTGCATTATATTTTAAAGCGTTGAGTATTCAAAATCCATGGTTGATTTTGTCTGGCATTCTCATTCTCGGATTCTCAATGGCTCACAGTGTTTTTCAATCCGATCTTTCTATCAATACTTATTTTGATATCCTTTTTTACTTATTAGGCGCTTGGTGTATCCTTAAGCAGAAATATATTTGGATTGTTCCGCTCATGCTGGCAGCCGTACTCAATCGTGAAACTTCGTTACTGATTCCAGCTATGTTAGTGATCCCGTTCATTCGATGGAAGGAAAGAACAATTCCTCGAAATATTCTTTTCATCGGTGGCTTAGCAACAGGTGTCTTTTTTTTAGGCTTTGTATTAGTTAGAATTTATTATGGGTATCGCTCTTCGGAAGGAATCAATGGAATGAAAACTTTTCTGGATTACCTCACCTTTAACATTAGGTATATGATGGTATATCCGGAGCTATTTGGTACGCTCGCCTTTATTCCATTGGTGGTGCTTGTATTTTTGAGACGATTGCCAAGGATTTTACAGCAGTGGTTTTGGATAGTGTGCCCAGCATGGTTTGGAATACATCTTATTTATAGCACCATTGTTGAATCAAGATTGTTTTTGGTGCCACAAGCATTAATTTTCATTCCGGCCTTTCTCTGGTTGATAGAAAATTGGTATAGCACGGAAATTAAAGAAGAAAATCCAACATAATCATATTTAATTCATTGGGCCGTTCAAGGTGTGGCATGTGGCCGGCATCATATATTTCTACTACCTGAAGAGAAGGATACACTTGTTGAAAAATCTGAATATTACCAATCGGAAAATAAGGATCGCGATTGCCATAGATCAACAGAACATTACCCGATGGGATTTGTTCTAACTTAGCTAACTTACTTTGATTCAGGGTATGCATCCAGGTAGAGTAATTCACGTGTTTGTAGCCCTTGAAATCGGAAAAATATTTTAGTCGTTTTGAGTACGATTCGAAAACCTGTTGATTAAAAAATTCTTTTCGCTGATTTTCAATGGATCTCGGCTGCCAATAAAAAGTCATTAAGAGATCAGATAGTACTGGTATTGTAAGTAATGGATTTGATCGATAATCACCTGTAATGGCCGGATCTATCATAATCAACCTGTCAACAAGCTCAGGCTTTACAGCAGCCAAATCTAATGCAACCATACTACCCATGCTCATACTAATAACATGAAAGGGTAGAGGTCCATTCATATGCAAGCTATCAAGCAGTTCAGTAAGTTGCCTTTGAAAAAGTTCTGGTGTGTATTCAGTAACTAGCCGGTCGCTATACCCACGCCCATACAAGTCATACAAGAGAACATTAAATCCTTGCTCGGCAAACAGCGAGGCATTTTTTTGCCATACCTCCAATCCTGTAATGCCCCCACCATGAATGAACAGGAGAGGGGTTCCACCCTCTGCTCCTAATTTTAAATAATGGGTAACCCCGTCTGATAAAGTAATAAACTTGCCAGGGGCTTGCTTGCGTGCTAATTCATCAAGAGGCTTACTTTCCTGCAAGCCATTCGCGATTAGGTAGATTACGCCCAGCAGTAATATGACAATTACAACAGCATAAATCAGTAGTTTAACTACTCTCATTTTTCTTTAGGAAAACGCCTAGTATACTTCAATTATTTCTTGTTTGAGCAAAGAAAATAGGTTAATTGTGAACCACAAAGGTACTGAGGCACAAAGTTTCGGAAAGTAAACATTAAGCATTGACCTGATGTACTAGAAGAAAAAGACATACTATTCGTATAGTACTACGGATGCTCTATCCCATCATGAACGTATAAACCTATTCTTTCAACACTCTATAAGTTTGGCCATTTACCTGAAGTACGTACAGCCCAACTGGCAACTGCGCGAAATCAATCTCGGCACTTTCAGCACTTAAACGGGTGTTGGGTGCTGCTAACACCTGACCAACTGTTGATAATACTCGCAGAGTAGAAAAATTAATAGGTTGCTCCAGTGTAACAATAATTTTATCGCGTGTAGGGTTAGGATATACCTGACTGGCACGTACTTGCTTTTCGAGGGCAGTTACTACATAACTGATAGTGTCTGATTTTTTGCTGCACGAACCCAATGTTACTTCTACAAAATAAAGTCCGTTAACCGGTGCCAATAATTCGCGCCCCGTCTGCCCATCCAACTCTTCGCCATTCAAGTACCATTGGTAGCTCGCATTTTCAGGACTGGCCAGTAACCGTAAAGGTTCTTCAATAATTTCAGGCATTGGCAACGTATCCCGCTGCACTGCAATAGTCATAGGTAATTCAAAATTATTACAGCCCTTAAAGCCCGCTTGGACAGTTGCAACAGTTGAGCCATAGCTCACCAGCATGGGATCAATAGTAAGTTGCAGAGCTTCACCAACACTTGTTCGTGCTTCAGAAATTGCTAACCCATTGTGATAGGCCTGATAGGTTACACCGGGTTGTGAATTATTAACCATGATTACTGGACTACCTTGTTCACAAGCTGCATCCGACTTTAGTGTTTGATTAAGCACTACGGCCGGTTTTTTAAAGCGCAAGATAAAACGAGCATCGGCTTTGGATGCCGGATCGGAAGTAATGCTGAACGCATACACTTCGCTATCACTTATTATTTTTTGGGTTTGTGTAAAGTTGTCCACTAAGGTTACTTCATCTCCGCTGATGATGCTGCTCGACCCATTGATATTTAATTCATAGCTACCTATTGGTGCATTAGCCGTGCGCAACTTTATTTCCTGTTCGCAATAATTGGTAGTAGTTTGATTAATAACCAACGCTTTGTTGTCTTCACTTAACGAGGATAAGTTGAAGTAACTATTATCCTGCTTTACACCGTCAAGATTGGTATCAAATGCAGGGGTAGCTCCATCTACCCACCGGATATATGTAGCATCTTGAGCCGTGTTATTTTTCATGACAACTTCAAGTACATTATCAGGCCAGCCTTCACGATAAAACGCACCATCTAAGGCTTGCTTCGCGCTTTCGCCAACTGATATTACTGGACTTGTGGTAGTAGTTCTTACCCAAAAAGCCTGGCCTGGTGCTATCACACCGTCAAAACTTCCGGTAGTACCGTCAAATGATTTCCAGGTAAATGTATTATTATAGTTTTCGCGGATGTACACCGTATTGTTAACGCCACTCATGGTCCAACCACCTGTTGAACTACCGGTCCATTTAATAGGAGCTGCATACGGGTTGCCTAATAGATTCCAACCGTTTGTAGGAAGTGTTCCACCTGTTAGGGTAAATGGTATGGTTCCCTGATAAGGTTCACCCACCAACGACATCACGGTAGGGGCGGTAGCCTCGCGAATAAACGGAGTATACCCTTTGCCACGCTGTAACGTATCTAAATTCGTTCCGCCTACAGCCGGAAACTGAATATAGTTGGGCTCGGTATATCGGTACATAGATGCATTGCCAGATAGTCCAGGCCCAGTGGATGAGCCTGTAAAATTACCCGTGATAGGAAAATATTGTTGTAACGCAGCAGCCGTAACTCCTTTTACAGGAGATGAAATGTAGCGGTAAATACGACCTTCTCCACTCATGTAGCGTTGGGCGTTAATCTTGCCCGTTACTTTGGCGCCATTCAACAACGGGCCGATACGAGCGGTGCCGGTTCCATTGTCAGAAAGTGACCGCAACACTAAGTACCCCTCGCCAGCATTTAACTCACCACTTGTTACGCTGACCAGATTATTGACTTTAAGCGCTGTTAAAATAGCTGCACGATTAGCAGCGGGGGTGGCGAGGGTGACGTTACGCACCGAATCACCGGCACTAAAATACAAACTGTTGTTTTGCGTAGCCGTGGTGGTAAGGGTAAGATCACCCCCCTTCATACTTAAGGCTCCCGTCTCGTTGTTGTTGTTAATGGTACCGCGGCCGGTAACTACTAAGTGGTTATTACCCAGGTTTAATTTGGCACCTCCTTTTAATGTAAGTCCACCGCCCTGTGCAGAACCAACAGTAACCGTGTTACCACTTAGGTTCGTAAAGTTTACCACATCGCCAAAGTCCGCCTGAATGCTAAATAGGTTCGGATTTACCGGGTTAACAAAACTAACCATGTGGGTAGTTCCTCCGGTAAACGCTAAGGCATATTGATTGGCGCCCGTTGCCGGGAATGGATTACCTGAGGTATTGTTTATGGTTAAGTTACCCCCAACACGCAAGGTGGAAAGGTTGGTAGGTGCCCCGGTAGTGGTTACTCCATTCTGAAGGGTTAAGTTACCCTGCACGGTAGTCATGCTTTGCGGTAAGTTATATTGAGCCGGATTTAGCACTACGTTACCAAACATGGCATTGGGTATTGCAACCGGGCCCGCAAGGTTGAAATTAACCGTGGAAGTTGGATGTAATAACCCAAACTTTGGCAACGTGCTATGGTTTACGTTGATTACAGCAGCTTGATTGGCCTCCACAGTTGCCGTTAATACTTCATTCAGATTTAATATTACTTGCGTTGAACTACCGTTACCGACAATTAATTTGGAGCCCGAGCCAGTAATAGATAAAGGTGAGCTTAAAGTAACAGAAGCATTATTAGCAACTACAAAATAGGTTTGAGGATTATTAAAAGTTGTAGCGTCACTACCTCCAATTCCGGTTGAGCTAGTGTTCCAGGAAGATGTAAGCGAAGGATTAGGGGCACCTGTTTTTAAATAGTACACAGTCTTTTCCTTCCTAAAAATTGGATTTGATGCAGTAGCAGTAGGTATACTGGTAATAGAAGATGCTCCGGGGGTTCTCCAGCGTAAAGTTAAGCTTGATCCTGAACCTATAGATGAATAATTAACTTTTATTGGGTAATACCCGACAGTCAGAAAGGTTACTTGTACCTCTGATGAATTTTGGGCACTACTTCTAGTGCCATCATTTGTAACTACTAATTTGTATCCAGTATAGTCATTGTCAATATAAAGGACACTACCATCATTAGAACTGGTTCCAAAACCATAGGTGCCAGGTGTTTGAATTCTTATGAATCCTTCAAACGATACTATGAATGGGGAAGTGACTGATCCAATATTTGAATTAGACGGGGTAAAGTAATTGTTGTTTCCTGTCAAAATAGTTTGTCCCATTCTTGTTGGCTCAGAATTGAAATTGAAAGCCGACAAAGGGGGAAGCGTTGATCCAGAGAGTTGATAATAACGATAATCTAACCCTGCAACAAATTTTTGTGTGGATACCCAAACGCCATCGGCAAATGGAGAGTAATTACCTCGCCAATCCACAGCGCGAACATTCAATAGATTTATTGTATTAGGCTCTAAATTTGAAACTACAAAGGTGGTTAGAGGTGCCGTTAATGCCTCAAAGCCACCTGTTACTGTTCCTATCAAATTTGATCCATTAAAAATTTCATATTTATAAACTCTATCATTATCTGTAGAGATATCCCAGTTTAGAGTTACCGAAGTGTCTGTAATGTTTGAAGCAACAAGATTTGTAGGAGTGCTTGGTGGAGTTTGATCTTGTTGGGTAGTCATTACCACATATGGTTCTTCAGAAAATGTAGCACCTCCATTCGCCTGGAGTGCACGAACTATATACCGGTAAGTTGCTTGAGGTCTTAAACCTGAGTCTTTAAAAGAAATTGTGTTTGCAGGTAGTACTTTTATCAGTGACCAACCTTCAAATGAATAGTCTGTTCCTACAATGGGAGGATTGGTATATCGAAGCCTCCAAACTTCATAGCCAGCCTCATTTACCAAATCTGGCCAAGTTATCGTTGCCTCAGTTGATGAAGTTGCAGTCATTATAGGTCTATCGGGTTGGGGAGATGTTGGCTGGGGATTAGTCCATCTTACAAGAATTGCGTTTGAAAAATCACTTATACATCCTGAGGCAAGTTTTACCTTAACAGTATATTCACCTTCATCGGTGGCATAGCCGGCATTACTACTTATAGTTCTTGTGTTTATATTATTCCCCGTTGTTTGAGCTAAAACTGGAGCGGCTAATCCAACTTTTTTGTACCAATAATATTCCTCATAGCCAGCATCTGCGGTAAATGCAATTCGATTATCGTTACCCATTCCACCCGTTGAAGGAGGCCCTGGATTGTAACTTGATCCACTTTTCAAAATTGGTAAATAGGTTGAACCAGTATTTGTTAAAATCGGAGTAAAACTTGATGAGGTTTTAGAAGTAACTGGTAATGGATTAGAATCAATCCATTGGTTTGGCGTTTCTCCTTTAGGAACGAAGTTTCGTTGATATCTGACTTTGTAAATACCCACTTTGGTTGCCGAATAGTATCGACCAGTTGCGCCTGTTAGAAGAGTGTCGTTTCTAAACCATTGATATGCGGCCATATTTGCAGAGAAGCCCAGTTCAAGCGACCCCCCGGGGCAAATGCTTGGATCGCCACCCCGCACAAAAATATTTTTCTTGTTCTTACTTAAAATCCAGGGGAAAAAATCGGGTTCTGCATAGGCCGTATTCCAGGTTCCATGGCCTAAGGTAGGGTAAAGGGTATAGCGGGGGTCGCCTCCTATAGCTTGCAGGGCTGCAATAGCATCAACGGCTGCCTGTGGTCGGGGGTTGGTATCCGTCCCGCCCTGAAAAAGCCAGATGGGCATGGTTTTTAAAATAGGAGCCATTTGCGCCATGTCGCTTCCGACCCCGCTCATCGGGAGCATGGCTGCAAAAAGATCGGGTCTTTTGGCCGGTAAATCCCAGGCGCCTTTTGCGCCATTGCTTAAGCCATGCGTATATACCCGGTCGGGGTCAATATTTTTATTTTCAAGGAGCCATTCAATTACTTTCGTAACCATGTTACCGGTAGGGTTTAGGTTGCCGCCATCCCAACCGTTTTCCCAGGCACCATTGTAGCTGGCCTGTGGCCACAAGACAATGCCCGGAAAGGCATTTGATAAATTAGGGCTTCGGTTTACTGCATTAAGGTGTGCCTGCCCGCCATGAATGATGTTGGCCCCATTGTTATCATATCGGGCATCGGTGTTTGGATAGTCGTATCGTCCGGTCCAGATGCGGCCCGATTCGCCCGCCCCGTGCAACATCACTATCATGGGGTATTTTTCTGCACGGGTTGAGTCGTACCCGGCCGGGTAAACAATGCGGCAATTCAAAAATTCAACAACAGGTCCGGTGATAGTTCCCTGATGGCCCCGGTAGGCAAGCTCTTTTATCTGATCATCATTCCAGCTTACAAAGCCTTCATAATAATGACAGAAGGGTGGATTAGTGCAGCCATCCGTTCCGGCAACTACCTCGCGGTGTGACATGCCTGTACGTATTTCTGTAACAGTTTGTGCGAAGGAAGTTGCAACAACTAGAAGAAATCCTATTAGTAATAGCCAACGAGCAACCATGTAAGATTTTAGATTAAAGCAAGTAAATAAACGATACACAAATTACCTCTGATACGCCAATGAAACCAAAAGTAACCCCTAATTTAAGGCATTGCGATGGTATTAGCGGAACCAATGTCCTATTAAATTTAGATTAATTGATTATGTAATTTTTTGACTCAAAATCAATATTTAATTTAAAATTAACCCCACAAAATTATTAATTACTAAAATGATGGATGGGATGCCGCCACACCCTATAAATTTAAGGTTACTTACCATTAGCTTATACAATTAACAAGCGGTACATCGCAATAGTAACCTTTAATCTTCACTCTATGGACGTTAAGCAACCCGCTGCCTGGGGTGGGAAATTTCAGATAGTACTAACCATTTTTTCGCTATTACTTTTATTTTTTTTTGGTTCATGTGGTAAAGATGACCCAGAACCGCCTGTTGAGTTAGGTTTTAGTACAGATACGCACCTGGTGGTTGAAGGCGACCAGGCAACCATTCAGATTCAGCTTGAGCGAGCAGCAACTGCCAACGGTACGGTGCTGGTGCAATTAGGTGGTTCAGCAGTATACACTACAGATTATAATACCAATCCTTCGGGCAACTCGGGTAGTTTTGAGGTAGCTATAATGGCCGGAGCCTTGACAGCACAATTTTCCTTGGCTACTGTAAATAATGATGAATATCAGGGAGATAAAACAATAACCTTTACGTTAACCAGCCCTTCTTCGGCTTTTGGCCTGGGTTTGCGTAAGATGCTAAGCGTTACTATTCAAGAGGATGAAAGTCAGTCCGTAGCAAATTTCCAAACTAGCTCAGCGGCTGTGTCCGAAAATTCTTTAACGGGCATTACTATTCAAATTCCTTTTTCGGAGCCTACCAAAGGACCTGGAACTATTGCTGTTTCGTGGGCTTCAAATAGTGCATCGTATGGAACTCATTTTACTACGCTTCCAGCCGCAGTTTCCAATACCCTTACACTAAGTGTTGCAAACGGGGCTACTGGCAGCAGTCTTACCATTATTCCAAAGGACGACTCGTTCTTTCATGAAAATTATGTACTTGTTTTTGATATTACAGCAACCTCAGGTTCGGTTAAAATAGGAACCAACAAAAAACTGACGGTGACCATACAGGAAGATGAAAACCCTTCGTTCGCAAGTTTTTCCAATACGGACGGAATAATTGGAGAGAATTCAACCAATGGAATTACAGTGCCGATTGCTTTGACAATCCCAGCTTCTGAGGTCGGAACTGTTACGGTATCGTTTACATCTTCCAGTGCTGTGTATGGTACTCATTTTAGTACAACGCCAGCTGCCTCAGGATCTAATATTGTCCTAAATATTGCAAAGGATGCCACAGGTTCTCAACTAACAATTAGCCCAATAGACAACGCGGGAGACAATCCTGACCGAATTATCTTTTTTACAATCTCGGGTGGAAGCGGAGTTGTGCGTCCTGGAGGAAACATAAATTATGTACTTACCATAACTGATAACGAACCTACCCTTCAGCGGGTACTTATTTCTTTTGGTGGTGCTTCCGCCCCTCTGGTTACTGGTATCGATACATGGAATCATGCGTATACAAACATTCCCGATGCGGGGGTAAGCTGGATAAACTTGAGTCGTGCTGATGGTAATGCTACTCCCTACGATCTCACCATCAATTCACCTCTAACTCCGCAACCCTTAGGAACTACTACCGGAATTAATTCGGGTGTATTCCCTGATAATGCCATGAAAGAATATTGGTATGTACCCGGTCCTTCACAGGGCATTTCGAGAAGTTTTTCTTTGTTACAGTTGGATAATACAATCCAATACAACATCCGAATTCATGGGGGAACTACATTTACCTCACCTGATGGAAGAAATACGATGACCATTTCGGTAAATGGCGATCAAAAAAGTTTGAATGAAATAACAGGCAATGTTACACAGGTGCTTCAATGGACTAACATAAATCCTATAGCCACTATTTTTACGATTACGCTTACCGATACCGATGGTGGTGGCTTTTGCCCCATTAATGCGATGGAAATCAGTTGGTATACGGATTAATTGCAAAAAGTGAGACTTTTTAAGGTTTATTAAGAAATTGTAGTACGGTTATAATTACTTTTTCCGGAGTGCTTTATAAATCCAAACGTCTGGGAATCGGTTGCGCTCTCGCTCTTTAATGAGTTCTGCTAATGCATCTTCTCGACTCATGGACTTGAATGTATATACGTAGTAGTAGTTTTTCTCAAGAACATATAATATTTGAGGTAGCATACTGTGCTCGCGTAAATCTCGGATTTGCTTAAGTGCATTTTGTTGATTCCGATAAGCTCCTAATACTACATAATAATCAGCAGGAATTTCTTCACTCGGTTTCTTCTCAATAAAGATTTCCTGTTTCTCTTCCACCTTTAATGGTGCAGGTTCTTGGGCACCAACCGGAGCCGTTACAACAGTATCGGCTTCCTGTTGTGCAGTGGGTTTCTTATGTTCGGTAATCTGCTGTTTTTGTTTTTCGAGCTCTTTATTGGCCAAGGCTACCTGGGTAAGCGAGTCGCTCTTCTTTTTATCCAAAACAAATTGTTCTTCCCGGTCACGCTTGCCCAATCGTGCGCCAAAGTAAATTTCATGTGATCCGTTTGAAGCTTTGGCAATGTTACTGGTGGGGTGTTCATAGGCATATCCAACGCGATAAAGTCCTTTTAACTTAATTCCGATAAATCCGGTTACTCCATATCCGTCACGATAAGATGCTCCCAACCATAGAAAACTCTTATATGTTGCCATAAGCATCCCTTCCCATTGATCTTGCTCTGTGTCCAGCGCACGGTAAATTATTGTGGGTGATAACTGTATTTCGCGGAGATTAAAATTGTAAGAAGCTGATCCAAACTTGTTATTAAAGGGACTGAATTTGACATCCTGAAATTCTTTGAGACTAGCCGGTTTTGAGTCGAGCACATTTGGCAGTGCAAATCCTAGATTTAAATTTTTGTATTGATAGTTTACTCCAAACTGGCTGGTTACGTAGGTGCTCTTTTGCAATGCATTTGCCAGGGCAGGATCATTGGCACTGGCCACGGCATTTAAGTCAAAATTGTTCATGGCAGCACCACCTGAAATACCAAAATTTAGATGATGATAATATCCTAATCGAACCCGATAAGCAAAAGTTGCTAATGCTGCAGTTGTATTTAATAAAATTGTTTTGTTTGAATAGAGATTAAGGCCCAACGATACATTTCGACCTACTGGGGTTTGGATATTAAAAGCACCCACTTCCGGAGCATTTTCAATTCCTAACCATTGCTTACGGTAAAAAATATTAGCTTCTGTATAGCCCTTTTGAGCTGCATAGGAAGGATTAAATTGGTAAGGGTTTAGCGTGAATTGACTAAATACAGCAGCATCCTGACCAAAGGTGATTCTGGCAACGCAAAGAATGATGCATTTTGATAGAATAAATTTCTGTAAAAGTTTCATCATTCTTAATTATCTATTATCGTATAAGTCTTAAAGCACCCGAATAAGTTTTCTTACTTCCACATTCAAAAACAAAATAGTAGTCGCCCTCCTTCACAGCCTGTCCATTGGAAACCCCATTCCAATCATTTTGATATTCGATAGCTTCGTAAATCTTTTTTCCGAGGTTATTAAAAATCTGCAAAGGACAACCCTGAATCATTGTAGTATTCTTTACCGTCCAGATATCATTCACCAAATCTCCATTAGGAGAAAAAATAAGTGCTGCACCTACTGGATTAGATTTATTTTCTACAACTGAAACCACTAAATCATCAAAATTGGAACCTCCAAAATTATCAATGGCAGTAAATCGAAGTGTATATGTTCCTGGCAACAAATCACTGATTGACACAGCCGGGTAGTTAACAATTAAGTTAATTGGGTCTCCCGCAATTTGTTCCCATTTATAATCGGAAATAAATCCATCAGATGTAGCTGCAGTTCCCGTCAAGGATAAAAAGTTATCGGGAAGGACTAATGTGGTATCATTTCCTGCAAAAACGTTAGGAGGTACGTGGCCAGAAATTAATTGAACGGTTGCTTCGCTAAAGGCAGAAGCATTCTCATTATCTGTAGCAGTTAACCTGAATGTATATGTGCCCTCCACTAGAGTTTGTGCCAATAGTGTGGTTGTATTAGTCCCTGAAAGTGTAGGTGTGTTAGGCCCACTTTGCATCGTCCATACAATTGATTGTATCGATCCATCAGGATCTGAAGCAGAGCCGTTAAGCACAACTGATGTTGCCGGTAGGGAGATCGTTTTTGCAGATCCAGCAAGCACAATAGGTAAAGCATTTGAACCAGCGGGTAAAACAGTAACCATTATTTCATCAGAAGCTGTAGCACCAGAATTGTCAGTAGCTACAACTCGAAAAATATAAACTCCCAAGACAAGATTACTTAATGATAACGAAGCGGTGTTTGTAGCACCCAGAGTTACAGCCGGTCCGCTTAGCTTTGACCACGAATAAGATGCTATTGAGCCATCAATATCGGATGCCACTGCAGCGAGTGTTACTGTGTTGGCCGGTTGTCTGATAAACTGGTCAACACCTGCATTAACGGTAGGGTTGTTGTTTACTGTTCCTTGAATAACGATTACTTGAACGTCATCACTATTGGTTAAATTATCATTGTCTGTTACCGTTAGGGTAAATTGATAGGTACCTGCCACCAAAGCAGCCAATGAAAGTTTTGACGTTGTTATTCCGCTTAAAGTTCCAGTTGCTGGTCCTGATTTTTTTGTCCAACTGTACGCAGTGATCGTTCCGTCAGGATCAGTCCCAGATCCTTGAATGTCTATAGAATTTTGTGGCAAATTAACAACTTGGTCAAACCCTGCGTTGGCAATTGGAGGTTGGTTAACACCTGCCGGAACAACAACAATTTGAGCGATGCTGGAACCGGTGGCTCCCTGATCATCAGTTACTGTTAAACGAAATTGAAAAATCCCCGCTATTAATCCGCTAATAGAAAGGGTGGGGGAATTTACATTACTTATGCTTGTGGGTGGACCAAGCAGCTGAGTCCAGTTATATGAAACAATAGAACCATCAGGATCAAATCCTGAACCACTCAAACTGGCCGATGCATTTGGTAACACAATCGTTTGGTTAGTTCCGGCATTAGCTATAGGAGCCTGATTAATCGTGCCTGGGAAAACGGTAATAGTGGCTTCATCAAAAGCGGTAGCGCCTGAATTATCGGTCGCGGTAAGTCTAAATTTATATTGGCCAGCTATTAAATTGCTGATTGAAACGGTAGGACTGTTCTGTCCGTTGAGGGTGGCAGTTGGTCCACTTGTTTTTTCCCATAAATAAGCAGTAACCGTTCCATCAATATCACTGGCTTGGCCAATCAGGTTAATGGAATTTGTAGGTAAAAAAAGTATTTTATCAATCCCCGCTTCAACGAGAGGAGGAACATTAGATCCTAATGTAAGTACTGTAATATTTACCTCATCAAAACTGGTTGAACCCGAATTATCGCTTACCGTTATTCTAAAGGTGTAGGTACCAACAACAAGATTCGTCAGTAGGAGGGTATTTGTGTTCTCACCAACTAAGGAGGCGCTAGGGCCAATTTGCTTTGTCCAAGTATAGGCAGCAATACTTCCATCAGGATCGCTTGCTATAGCATTCAACGTGGCCGAGTTTGTAGGTAATGTAATTGTCCTGTCGTTTCCTGCAGTTACTGAAGGAGATTGGTTTACAGTTTCTGGAAACACAGTTACCTGAATATTATCAGAAGCCATTGAACCATTGTTATCAGTAACAGTTAGCCTAAATACATATACTCCAACAACTAAATCTTGTAAGGATAACACGGGAGTATTATCGTTTGATAAGAGTGCACTGGGTCCACTCAACTTGATCCAGTTGTAGCTGGCAATTGTTCCATCTGCATCAGAACCAGCTCCTATCAAGTTAGTGCTGTTATTTGGTAGCGTGAGGGCAATATCGGGGCCTGCATTTGCAATAGGCGATTGATTTGCAGAAGATAAATTGACGGTAACATTTACATCATTAATGCCAGAACCGCCAGCATTGTCAATAACCGTTAATCTGAAAGTATAGGTGCCAGCAGCGAGGCCACTTACCGAAAGTGTTTTTGTATTAGCATTGGTTAAGATCGCTGCCACACCAGCAACCTGAGTCCAGGTATAAGAAACGATAGTACCGTCAGCATCCGTTCCCGATCCATTTAGTGTCACTGAGTTTGTAGGAAGAAAAATGGTTAGATCAGAACCTGCATTTGCAATGGGATTAATATTGGTTGATGTTTGAACAATTACATTTACTTGATCAAAAGCAGTGGCACCATCATTATCGGTAACTGTTATTCGAAATACATAGGTTCCTGCAACGAGCGAACCAACACCCAACACGCTTGTAGTGGCTCCGGTTAGTGATGGAGAACTTGGTCCTGAAAGATTTGTCCATAAATAATTTGTTATTGATCCGTCAGGATCTGAAGCTACGGCAATTAACGTAGTTGAAGTGGTGGGCAGAGTGATAATTTCGTCATTCGATGCGACAACTGAAGGGGTTTGATTCGTAGCAGTTACAGTTAAGTTAATATCATCACTTGCAGAGGAGCCTTGGTTATCGGTTGCGGTAAGTCTGAAGACATAAATACCGGCAACCAGGTTTGTTAATGAGAGGGTGGGTAAGTTAGTACCACTAAGAGTTGCAGCAGGCCCGCTAATTTTTGTCCATAGATAGGAATTAATTGTTCCATCTGGATCAATTGCAATACCAGTGATATCCGTACTATTAATAGGTAGTGTAATTGCAAAATCTGATCCAGCATCTACCAAAGGAGATTGATTGGTAGCTACTGGAAGAACTGTAACGCTAACCTGGCTTGTTCCGGTAGCTCCGCTATTGTCAGTCACAGTAAGTCTAAACACGTAAGAGCCTACCAGCAGATTGGTTAATGTTAGCGTAGGGGTTGCCGCGCCAGTCAGCGTAGCTGATGGTCCGCTAACCTTCTCCCATAAGAAAATAGTTATGGTTCCATCCGCATCAGATCCAGAGCCTGTAAGAGTTGTGCCGTTTACAGGGAGGGTAATTGTTTTAGGAGAACCTGCATTTGCCGTAGGAGCAACATTTGCTGCCTGAACGGTAAGGATAGCATCAGCGCTTCCGGTAGCGGCATTGTTATCCGTTACAGTTAATCTGAAAACGTAAACTCCTTGCGTTAAACCCGAAAGTGAGAGCACAGCTGTTCCGGCATTAGATAATGTTGCAGCAGGCCCACTCACCTTGATCCAAAGGTATGAGCTGATTGTTCCGTCAGGATCTGATCCCGATCCAGTTAATGTAGTGGAATTAGTAGGGAGTTGAATTGTTTTGTTGCCTCCAGCATTTGAAACTGGAGCTTGGTTTGCTGCTGTAACTGTTACAGTTACTTGAGAAAATGCAGTTGCTCCTAAATTATCGGTTACTGTAAGCCTGAAGATATAAGTGCCTACAACTAAACCTGTTAATTGAAGATTAGGTGTATTTGCATTCGTTAATGTGGCGGCAGGACCGCTTTGCTTTGTCCACAAATAACTTGCAATAGAACCGTCAGGATCACTACCCAATCCAATGAGTGTTACGCTATTTGTTGGTAGGATAAGATTTTTATTTGACCCGGCATTGGCAGAGGGTAATTGATTCGCGGCTGCAGGATTAACGGTAACAGTTGCGTCTGACGTACCAATGTCACCATCATCATCAGTGGCGGTTAGTCGAAAAACGTAACTACCTTGAACTAGCCCTGATAAAGTGAGGATTGCCGTGTTTTCGTTGGCCAATATTGCTGTAGGTCCACTTACTTTTACCCATGCATAAGCCGTAACGGTTCCATCAGCATCGCTAGCGGAGCCGGTAAGCACAGTAGTGCTGATTGGTAACGAAATTGTTTTGTTTCCTCCTGCATTAGCTATTGGCGGTTGATTTACAGACGGATCTGTAACTGTAACTGTAACATCTTTAAACCCGGATTCACCTCCATTATCCGTTGCAGTTAACCGAAACGAATACACACCAGCCACCAAATTTAATAAAGTAATAGTAGTAGTTGTCTCATTAGCTAATGTTACAGATGGCCCACTTTGCTTTGTCCACAAGTACGAGGTTATTGTTCCATCTGAATCTGTAGCTGATCCGCTTATGGTAGTAGTATTGGTTGGTAAGGTTAAAGATTGATTAGCGCCCACGGTTACAAGCGGCTTTTGATTCCCGGCCAATTCAAAGGCACCTACATCCCAAGCTGCTCCCGCTGGTCGCGCCACATTATCAAAATCAAAGGTTACTCCAAAAGAGGCAACGTCTCGTCCTGCGTTAATTGCAGGTGATCCTGGTTTCAATCTATAATCATCAAGTGAAGGATTAACAAACATGGCATTTGCAAGAAGAGGAATGAAGACATTATTTCCCTTTTGCCAGTCCGTGTATGTATACGTTTTATCCCAAGGAGACTGTGATGCCACAATAAGGTTATTGAACATACGATTTCCAGGAGCAGCATTAATAAATTCCTCAACAACACCTTTACTTCCAACATTAACGAATGTATTATTAATAATATAAACACCTCCAAGCCATCCTTGACTAACAATATCTGTGGGAAGTGGGGTAGGGCGTGTATTAATTGTAATTGCTTGCTCCCCCGGACTGACAACAATGTTATTATAGACATAGTCATTCCCAATCCCCTGGATGGCTATTGCTGGGCCAGGCCCTGACTTAATAAAGTTATTATACATCCGACCAGCTGTACCAACTCCAAATTGAATTCCACCATTTTGTGCAGATAAATTTGCCTGGCCATAATTGAGAACTACGTTGTTATATACTTCAACATCATCTACACCAGAACCTACTTGTATTCCCTCGCGTCCGGTATTATCAAAACGATTATTATAAATCCTCACCCCTCTAACTTCATGGCAGAACTGAACACTTCCGCAGAAAACAGTTGTTCCATTATAAAAACTATCACCTAAATAAATGCCTTCTCCACCAGTATCGTGAACGTAGTTGTCATGAATTTTTACGTTATATAGGGTGAAATTGGGTCGCACAGAAGTAGTGTTGGCGCAATTTGAACTAGGGTCAGATTTGAGCATCAAACCTGTGTAGCCGCAATTCTGAATTTCCATATGATCTATTTCAAAATCAGAAGATAGTCCGGCAGCTGCAATCCCCTGCGATCCAGGTGCTGAACCAACTATTTTAAGTCCATAATTAAATCCAGCGTCACCGGTTCCAGTAATCCTAATGTATCTAGATCCGATAAAAAGCATAGCATTATTCGATGATGGCCCACCAATTAATGCCTGGCCGCCACAATTTTTTATTATGACTGGATTAGATGCTGAACCTCTTACATCCGTAAACTGAATACCTCCCTTACTTCCAGCCATTATACAAATTACATCGCCAGGCTGAACGTTGCTTGCAGTTCCATTAAAGTAAGTAAACCCAGCACCTGGGTTTATCGTGAATTTGCATCCACATTGGCTGAATCCCTCGAGGGTCGCAAATGACGTAATGCTAACCAAAACTAATATCCTAATTAAGCAATACATGCCTGTTTTTATTTTTGCTGATTGCATATGAGTTCGGTTTTAAACAGTTGTAATAGAAAACAATTTATAATCTTGTTTTCGGAGTTGTAACCTTTAAAAATATAAAAATACTGGAAATGAACCCAATTACATGTTTGATTTAGGGTAATTTTAGCTTAAATCAGAACTTTATTGTACATCTATTTTGTGGGATAAAGCAAACGATTGTATTAGTTAAACCTTCCATTTTTCCTTCCACATTTGAAAGATGAGAAGATGCCAAATTTTTTGAATGTTTTCTGAATCGCCTTTTAAATAACGATCCCGGAGGCCAATAACTTCCTTATGATTGAAAATTCCTTCACTCTTTAATCTTTCTTCACTTAATTGGGTCATTACTATGTCCTTCAATTCACTTTTGAACCAGCTCATAATGGGGACAATAAAACCCATCTTTGGTCTATCCATAATGGATTTTGGAATATGTTTATGAACTATCTTTTTTAAGATGATTTTAGTTTGGCCATTTTTGTATTTGTATGCTGAGGGAAGTCTGGCGGCATATTCAATAACTCGATGATCAAGGAGGGGTTCCCTTCCTTCCAATGAAACAGACATTGTTGCACGATCAACTTTAGTCAAGTTATTATCGACTAGAAATGTTTTGTAGTCAATGGCCAACATCTTATTGATGTCATCGTTTGAGTCATTCAATTGATTAACGATATCAAAATCTGTATTTAAATTTGTGTAATCAAATTTCAATCTATTTCTTAATTCACTTTCTGTATTGAATTGAGAAATGATTTTCATGGCATGCACAGGATCATGCTTTTCAAGAATTGATTTTATTTTTTTATAACGAGTTGCAAAATTGAAAGTATTGCGGGTGAATGGAATTTTTTCAGGGTTAATTAATCCCATCCCTTTACTGATCACTTCGCTTGCCCAAGCCGGAAATTTATTACTGTAATCAAGAGACATTTGAAATTTTGGATACCCAGCAAAAATCTCATCTCCTCCATCAGCTGATAAAGCTACTTTGACCTTTTTGATTGCTACCTGACTTACAAGGGTTGTTGGTATTATTGAATTATCTCCAAAAGGTTCGTCATAGATGTGAGGTAGAGATGGAATAATATTGAAAGCTTCTTTGTGGGTGCAGTAATATTCTGTGTGATCAGTCCCAAGATAATCTGCAACTTTCTTGGCATGAGGGGCCTCATTAAACTTAGGCTCATCAAAACCAATAGTAAAGGTCTTTAGTTTTTCTGTTCGGCCAGATTGTAGGATAGAGGCCACAGCAGAACTATCGTAACCACCACTTAGAAAAACGCCAACAGGTACATCCGAAACCATTCGATATTCACAAGCTGACTTTAATAACGATTCAAGTTCCTCCTCAGCCTCTTCGTATGGAATATCAAATTTGGGTTTGTTATAATAATCAATTACATCCCAGTATTTTGTTATTTGGATTGATTTGGTTTTTAAATTGAGTTCAAGAAAATGTCCGGGGCGAAGTTTATGGGTGTTTTTGAAAATAGTGTATGGGGCAGGAATGTAGCTGTATTGAAAGTACAGTGCAGCACTGTCAAAATCAATTTCCTTGTGGAAGCGCGGATGTTGATGAAAAGATTTTAATTCAGAGCCAAATAAAAAATTATCATTTTTAAAATACCAATACATGGGTTTTACACCAGCGCGGTCTCTAACTAGGTATAATTTTTCCTTACTATGATCTAATAAGGCAAATGAGAACATACCAATAAATTCATCAATGCAGGAAATGCCCTTGGCTTCAAATGATTTAATAATAACTTCAGTATCAGAATTTGATTCAAATACGTACCCTTTTGAAACGAGCTTCTCTCTTATTTCTTTGAAATTGTAAATCTCCCCATTGAAAACTAGAGTAAGGTTTTTATGTTGATAGGGTTGATGACCTAAAGGTGACAGATCAAGAATTGATAATCGTCTATGCCCCAATCCTACTAGCACATTTTGAAATTCCTGGATCAAATGTCCCTGATCGTCAGGACCACGATAAGAAATGACATCTGTCATTGACTGAAGTATTGAAGAGTTACTACTCTTTGTAAAATCAGAGAAACCAGTTAATCCACACATACTATTCAATTTTTTTTACCACTCTTGCAGGTGTGCCTGCAGCAACACTATAAGGAGGTACATCTTTAGTAACGATGGCCCCTGCAGCAATTACAGAACCTTTTCCGATTCGCACACCTTTTAAGATAGTAACCCGTGTGGCAATCCACACATCGTCTTCAATATATATTGGGCTAGAGGGTCCATCTTTAGAATGATCTTTTAAATCATGAAAATCGCTATCCATGATTATGGTGTATGGACCAATTTGTACGGTATCTCCAATATGGATAAGTTCCCTAGAGTCAATGTGTACTCCATTCAAACGTGAATTCCTACCGACAACTAGTTTGCCTTGTTTGCCAGTATATAATTTCGAACGCTCTATGTTAGACCAAATCCGAACCTCATCATCAAAAGTCATTTCTCCTAGATTGCCGATTATAGGTCTCCCGTTAACGGATACCAATTTACCAATATGGTTGCAGGATCTTAAATAAATTCGAGCAAGTAGTACACGCCATGTGCCTTGTATTAGGGTAAAGATAAAACCAAGAACAGATTCTTCCGGGTGTTTTTCTTTATATTCTTTAATACGTGATTTGATTAGGGGTATCGATAGCATGAGTCTAATTAACTTTAAAGTTGGTGAGGTTCCAAGATAATCCTTTATAAAAGGAGGCTAATAATTTTTGTTTTCCAGAAAGTAAATAGGTGATCGTGTTTTTTGGAATTGAAAAGAATATAAAGAAAAGAATGCCTGATAAAAATGGCATGCCGGAAAAATTTCTCCGCATAAAAATTATCCGATTCCGAGTCATGTAATATGTTTTCAGTGGACTTTCATTCCCTGTTGTTACAGATTCTTTATGTATAATTTTTGATTTTCCTAAAAAATAAGTCTTGTAGCCCTTACGCTTCACCATTTCGCACCAGTCGTGTTCTTCATAATAAAGAAAATAGACTTCAGGCATCAACCCAACCTCATCAACCACATTTTTAGGTATAATTAGAGCGGCACCATGACCTAAATCCGTTTCGTAATTTCTATCATATTGTCCTGCATCGGATTCGTGAATTCCCAGGCATTTACCCCGTCCTGTAAAGGGGCTAATGCCAATGGCTCCTGCAAATTGTATTGTTTTGCCGTCCGGATAAAGCACTTTAGGAGAAGCCATTCCAATTTCGGGATGAGATTTCATGAACTCAACTATGGGTTCTAAAAAGTCAGGGAAAAGAAGTGTGTCATTATTCAATAAAAAATAATATTCACCTTTTGCCGCTTTAATTCCTAAATTATTTCCACCGGCAAAACCTAAATTTTTTTTACTTTCTATAAAATTTACATGAGGATATTTGGCTTTTAATTCTTCCGAAGGCTTTCCCTCTGGGGAATTGTTATCAACAACAATAATTTCAATGTTGGGATAGGTGAGTTTAGTTGTTGTGTCAAGAAATTCAATAGTATCCTTTAAAGAAATATAATTAATAGTTATAAGAGAGATGAGAGGGTACCCTGAGGACATTTTTATTTCTGATTACTTGTGTCTAAAGACTCAATGGATGTTACTCCATGTGGTGTATGAATAAATTTCTTATTGGCACCTTTTAATTTGAATAGCAAGAGGAACATGTTCAGAAAGAGCAACGGTAATTTGAGTATTGCAATCCCTAATTTTCTAGTATAGAATTCCAGCGGTATTGCTATTAATATTGATAGAGTATTAAAGACAAACAAAATAATCCAGATTGTATATCCAAAGTATAGATGGTCTCTCACAAAGAAAAGAGCAGCGGTGAGGGTAGTAAGAAGACCTATATTGATTAAACGAGGTAATTGGATATTTCTAAGCACCGCACTATTAAATAAAGTGAAATTTCCTTTGAACAGTGCCGCTGTTCCTGCAAAAAAATATTTACGCAAATAGAAATATTGACTGGAAATCCATCGCTTCCGTTGATTTTGAAAGGCCTTGTTTTGAGAAACTTTCTCATCAAACACGATGGCACTTTTTAAGTATAATACTTTTACTCCATCGAGAAGCAAAACCACTTCTAGTTCGCGATCAAATCCGCCTACAGAACTCATAGAACTTAGCTTCTCCTTCAACACATTAAAGTCAAAAACTACACCCGATCCGCTAATTGATGAAGAAAGTCCCAGACCAACAGTTCCTTGCCTGTAAATATGATTATTTATTGCCTCACTTATGCCATCCAACAAAGCGAGTGAATTGTTTTTATTCTTAGGTTTTCGCTGGCCCTGTATTGCTTTTGCAGCAGAAGACGCTATGGAATTTATAGTTTTTAGAAAATCAAATTCCATCACGTTATCTGCATCCAGAATCACCGCATAGTCATATCTGTTTTCAATTGCCTGAAGGGTATAGTTTAAGGATTTTACTTTAGTACTGCTATCAAATTTCACCTCAACTACCTGAATGGGTAATTCACGAAGTTTAACCAACGTAGAAGCCTGTAATGAATCAGCAATAACCATTACTGTATAATGCTCCTGGGAGTACGATTGATCTAATGCTTTCTTTGCAACTTCCAGTATAACCGAGTCTTCCTTGTAACAGGGGATTAGAACACAAAACCTAGAATAAGATTGTAGAGTTTGTTTACAAGGTTCTTTGTAAAAGAAGCCTCCAATGGAGAATACTGTGGTGTAGAGAACAACGTAAACGAAATATAAAAGAATGAGGGACTCAAAAATCCACATTAAAAATTGTGATTAGTTGCCAATTGCAGTGGCGAAGATAACTATACTTTCTCTTTCTGAAACAATGCAGGGAAGGTTGAGAAGATAATTTTCATATCCATCGAAAAAGAATTTTTCATGGCATATTGCACATCCAGATGGATACGCTCATCCAAAGACATTTCACTATTTCCACGCTTTGTTACTTGCCATAAACCTGTTATACCTGCAGGGGCTAAAAATCTCCAGGCAATTTGATCTTTTGTCAGTCGCTCGGCCTCGTAAAGCGGTAATGGTCTATTTCCTACAATTGACATATCACCTTTTAGGACATTTAGGAGTTGAGGTAATTCATCTAAGCTTGTATTTCTTAGAAATTGGCCAAAGGGGGTTACACGAGGGTCGTCTTTAATTTTGAAAAAGACAGAGTCTTTATTTTCTTCTTTGTACTGATTTAAATGGGATAGGTTCTGCAATTCTTTGTCAGCACCAGTCCGCATGGAGCGGAATTTGTAGAAATCAAAAATTTTATAACCGGAACCCGCTCTTTTTGAAATATAAAAAACCGGTCCTCGCGATTCCAGTTTAATAATGAGCGCAATGAATATTAATAGGGGGGATAATATAAGCAGCGAAATCAAAGAGATAATAATATCACTTAGTCTTTTCAACCTCCATATCTTAACAGAACCTACCGGCTGAATTTTGGCAGTTTCATACGGTTTTCCTTGCCGTTTGTTTTTATATGCTTTGATTTTCTTAATAAAAGTCAACCTAGTAAGCATGGTATCGGTAAGTGCTCCAAACAAATAATCATCCACCTTAAATTGAAGGGCTTTTTCCTTATAACCCATCTCAAATTTTGGAGAATATAAGACGAAAGGAATTTCAAATTTCTTCAGGAGTTCAGCTAGTTTATGCATCTGCCCTTTATTGGCATCTGATTCTATAAAAACTGCATCGATGTGTAAGGTTCCATTAAGTATGGCTAAAGAGGTATCCTCAACAGACATAAAAGAAAAGTACCAATTATCCTGTGTATAATCGAATTGACGACCCTTATCTGATATTTCGACAAACACAATATGTGTTGTAACGCCCGATAATGTAGCTTTTTGAAAATTTTTCACTGGTGTATCAAATTCTATTCTCATCGATCAATTGAAAGGGGATTTTCCAGCCTTTTAAATGTATTCTCAATCTCCTCAATAAGTAACTTAGGCTCAAAAGGTTTAATTAGATAATTGCTTGCTCCGAGCTCAATACAACGCTTGCGTTGGCTTGGCTCATCCGATGCTGATAGGATAATCACCGGAATATCCCTTAAAATTCCACTAGAACGCACGTTTTCCAATAACTCGAGGCCATCTAAAGTAGGCATTTTAATATCTGATATAATGAGGCTAGGGAGGTTCCCTTCCGATAACCACGAAAGCGCCTCTAAGCCGTTTCTCATAATGATAGGATCATATTTACCGGTCAAAATCTTCTCCAAAAGCCAGCAAAGAGGTTCATCATCCTCAATTACTAATACCTTTTTCATTCTGTCTGTAGATTAAAGCCCAAAAAACCTCCTAACCAGCCCCTAAACTAAAAGTTTAACTAATCAATAGCTACTGTATCCCTGCCCTTTTAAACCTTAGATTGATTTCAAACTGAACAGGATAGGCAACTTACTCAATAGTTCTTTTTGCCGCAATAATTTAGGTTACAATTTCAAATTTAACTCTTAAATAGATATGCTATGTTATCTATGTTTGAAAGTTTTGAAAATTTAAAACCAATACAACTACTTTTCTACAATGCAATCCATTGCGTACTTTCACAATGCTATAAAATTTGCATATGAAACTTGTAAGCTTGGCGTTTATTCTTGTTTGGTATTCAGTTCAGGTAAGTGCTCAGTTTGATAATGGGTTTCCTTACGCAAAAATAACGTACGAAGATTTTGATGCTAAACCCTTAAAAGAGGATACAAGTGCTTATGCAATTGTTTTAAATGAATTTGGTGAAGCTTATATCGATAACGGTGGTGATAATAATTTAATTCTTGAGTATCATGTTAAGATTAAGATTTTATCGAAACAAGGATTAGATCAGGCAAATTTTGAAATACCCTTGCGAAAAGGTGAGCGTAGCCAGGAAATCATTCGCGCAGTAGAAGGTACAACATATAACATAGTTAATAATGCAATTACTACATCCCGATTTAATAACAAGCAGGTTTTTATAACAAACCTTCATCAATATAGGGATGTTTATAAATTCACGATGCCTGCCGTAACCGTAGGAAGTATAATTGAAGTTCGTTATGTACTTGAGTCTCCCTTTATATTCAATTTCTGGCCATGGAAATTTCAATCAGATATTCCAAAATTGAAGAGTGAATTTTGGGCGCGTATTCCTGGTAACTACGTCTATAATATGTCATTACAAGGGTTCCTTAAACTGCAAATGAATGAGTCAACGTTAGTTAAGGAATGCTTTACCCCTGGAGCTAACAAAGCCGATTGTGCACTATACAAATATAGTATGATTAATATACCGGCATTTGTGGAGGAAGATTATATGACAGCAAGTAGCAATTTTATTTCAGGAATTAATTTTGAGTTATCGGAGATAAAGCATTTTGATGGAAGAATAGCAAAGTATACTAAAACGTGGCGCGATGTTGATAAAGAATTAAACACAGATGAAAATTTTGGCATTCAGATAAGAAAGGGTAAGAATGTATGGGCTGATAGGATCGCTGAACTATTAAAAACAGAAAGTGATCCACTAAGAAAAGCTTCATCAATCTATGAAATGATTCGTGATTGGTTTGTTTGGAATGGGACTTATGGAAAATATACGGATGAGGGGCTAAAAAAAGCATTCGAATCCCGAAAGGGAAACATCGGTGATATCAATTTGTCGTTGGTTGCTGCTTTACAGGAAGCTGGCCTTTCGGCTAACCCTATAATTCTGGCGACACGCGAAGTAGGGTTGCCCAATCATCTCTATCCTGTTATTTCAGATTTTAATTACGTGATAGCAAGTGTTGAAATAAATGGAGAAAGATATTTGCTGGATGCCGCTGACCATTTTTTGCCTTTTGGACTGCTACCTGAACGTTGTTTAAATGGCAACGGAAGGCTCATCAGTAAAATTGTAGAAGAGAGTGGATGGGTTGATATTAAGCCGCGCGAGAAACAAAAACAACAAATTACATTATCTCTTAGATTGAATGAGAATACATTTAAAGGCGATTTGTTAATCGTCTCATCGGGATATGAAGCGTATGACAAACGGAAAGCGATTAGTTCTCAGGAAAGTATTGAGAAGTATAAAAATAAGATGCAGCAGAATTTCCATAGTTTTCAGATTGTAAACTATGAACTTGAGAATTTCAATGACCTTTCTAAACCACTAATTGAAAAATTCAAGGTAGAGTCTTCATTGGAAACGTCCAATCCAAACATTTTATATCTAAACCCTTTTTTAATAGAACGTTGGGAACAGAACCCTTTCAAATCAAATCAGCGATTGTATCCGGTTGATTTTGGAGCACCAATGGAATCAACTTTTATATTGAATTTGGATTTTCCAGATTCGTATCTTGTTGATGAAGTTCCTAAAAGTATAGCCATGGCCCTGCCTCAAAATGGAGGGAAGTTTTTAGTGAATGTTACAAATCGAGAAAATAGGATTTCATTAACCAGTATTATTAACCTTTCAAAGGTCGTATATTCATCAGATGAGTATCATACATTGAAGGAGTTATTCAATAGAATTGTTCAGATGCAACAATCACAAATAGTGCTTAAGAAGAAGTAATTCTTACATTAATCATACGGATTAGAGTTCTGACCGATTTTATCGACCGAAAATCCTATTTCGATTGCCGTTTAAGTAGCATATAGTATAGTTTAGCTTTTTGATTTAACGCACTAGACTATGAAATTTTTATACTCCTTGCTTCTGGTTCTATATGTAAACCACTCTTTCGCGCAGTCAGCAGCCAAGGCCATTGAAGATCCAAATCTGAATTTGAAGGAGCGCTATCAGGTTATGAAGGAGAACTCTCAAACCTATGGAGAGTATAAAGTTATCAAAGAATTTATTTTAGATGGTTTCTGGAAATTAAATGTAGACTCCATTAATAAGCAACATGCCTTGCTAAAAGAATCGAATAGTCAAATAGCATCATTAAGGACAGAGCTGCTTTCAACTCAAAATGAGTTGAAAGCACAGCAAGCTTCTGTAGAAGAGATTGTTTTTGATAGTAAACACATTTCTGTAGTAGGCATTTCTTTCACTAAAGGAACTTTTCTGATATTAACCACAATCATACTGGCTGGTTTGGCTCTTGTTGTTGCTTTTGCTTTTGCAAGAATGAAAATTGTGAATGCAGGTATGAAGGAGAAATCACTACTGGCACATGCTGTTACGCAAGAGTTTGAAGAATATAAGCATAAAGCGCTAGACAAGCAGACTAAACTATCACGAGAACTTCAGAACGAGCGCAATAAGCTTCTTGAATTGCGTGGCCAAAAAATGTAATTAGATTTTTGTTGCTTGTCGCGAAACTAACTTCCATCGCTTTTTTGATTTGCTGTATACTTCTGTATACAAGAGTTTAATATTAAACTCAGATTGATCGGGCATAAGCCCTTTGAAATTTCCTTTTCCCGTAACGACCGCAGTCTGGTTATAAATTATGACGGACGATTCGTTAACATCAATGCTTGTATAATTTAGTTTGCCTGATTTCAGGTCATTAATAACTTCTTGCTTGCTTTGAATCCAACCATTGGAGTGAATGAACTTTATTTGATTATCCAGGATCCAATCCAACGAATCATAATTTTTGTTGATCAACCATTCAAATTTTTGTTTGTGGAGCCGATTGACTTCAGTTTCTTTCGATTGCCCAAAAGCAAAGCCATTGGAAACTAGAAGAACAAGGCAAAGAAGATTTTTCATTTCGCGTTATTTATAAACTCGTACATAATCTACCTCCATTCGCTGTGGCCAGATTGATTCATCTATGCCTTCTTTGCCGCCCCAATTTCCACCCACTGCCAGATTCAATATTAAATGGAAACGCTGATCAAACGGCCAGCCTTTAAAGTCATCTTTGGGATCGCGTGTTACGGAGTGATATAAATCATCATCAACATAAAAGTCCATCTTGTCTTCGTTCCAATCTATTGCATACACATGAAACTCTTCCATTGCGTCTTCTATGGTTAGCTTTCCTTCTTTTTGAGTTCCCTTCACATGATTATAGGCTTCCGTATGAATGGTTCCATGGATTACACCCGGGTCGTATCCAACATGTTCCATAATATCAATCTCACCACTTTCGGGCCAACCGCCATATTTCCAATCTGTAGATAACATCCAAATGGCAGGCCATGTTCCTTTGCCTCTGGGTAGCTTTGCTCTTACTTCAATGCGACCATAAAGCCAATCGCCCTTCCCCTTACTAACCATGCGGGCTGATGTATAAGCTTTCCCTCCCAGAGAATCCATGTGTGCTTCAATTATCAGCAAGCCATTTTCGACACGAGCATTTTTTAAATTCTTAGTATAGTATTCGGCTTCGTTATTTCCCCAGCCACAAACATTCGGGCAACCATCTCCCAAATCGTAATTCCATTTTGTGGAATCGGGTGTACCGGAATAATTAAACTCATCAGACCATATAGGTTTTTTCTCGCAAGCCGTGAACAGGATAACTAACGTAGCGGCAGTAAAAAGATATCTCATATTCGTCTTTTTTATAAAATTAAAATAAATCCTGTAACCAATTTTGGTATCTTGAGTTTCCCTGTTAATAACCATTGAATTGGAAGCGCTTTCGGACAATGTATTGATGATGAAGGTCAAAGATGGTGACCTGGATAAGATGAGCTTGCTCTTTGAGCGCTATAAAAGACCGTTGTATGGTTTTTTTTACGGCCTCAACAAGGAACAGGAGCTTAGTGAAGATCTTGTGCAAAACACCTTCCTCCGGATTCTCAAGTATCGGCATCTCTTTCGCACTCAAGGAGATGGCGACTTTCGAGCCTGGATGTTTCACATTGCGCGTAATGTGAATAATGACCATCACCGAAAGAAGCGTGTAAAGACAACGAAAGATTTAGAAAATTGGCAGGAACGGATTGGTCATCATGAAAATCAATCTAATGAAATGCAACACAATGAAGAGCACCACATGCTTTCCATGGCCATGGAAAGACTGGCAGAAGACAAACGAGAGGTTCTGTTGCTTAGCAAGTTTGAAGAAAAAAAGTATAGTGAGATAGGGGCAGTGCTTGGTTGCACCGAAGGAGCAGTGAAAGTAAAGGTATTCAGGGCACTGCAAGAGTTAAAGGTTATTTATAAACAGTTGGAGAAAAGTCATTAAGGTAACCCTCTCCCTTTGCAGAGACAGGGTGATGCAAAAATTAATTGGAATAAAATGGAAAAAGCACAGGTTGAGGAGTTGGTAACTAAGTATAATGAAGGTGTGGCAGACCCAAAGGAAATCAAGTTGATTGAGAGATTGATTGAATCTGGGCAAATTGATCTTACTCAGTTGCGCGAGTTGTCAGGCCTTGATGAGCAAATTCAAAAAATGGAAATGCTGACACCTTCTTTAAACTTAGACGATCGGTTTTATGCAGCATTGGCAAATGAAAGGAAGCAGATTAAAAAGGAAACTTCATTCTCAATGCCATCTCTGAGTTTCCTCTTCCCACGCTTGGCGATGGCTGTAGTTTTGCTTTTGTCGGGATTTAGTGTTGGGTATTTTCTACAATCTCCCATCCAAAAAAATGAGGTGAGTGATTTATATCAAGAGGTGAGTGACCTAAAAGAAATGATGATGCTTTCTTTGTTGGAGAAAGAGTCTGCAACACAACGATTAAAAGCTGTGAGTTTAACTTCAGAAATGAATGAAGTGAGTGATAAAGTTACCAATGCTCTATTCCTTGCGCTCAATCAAGATGAAAATGTAAACGTGCGATTGGCGGCATTGGAGGCTATAAAACCCTACGTAAGTAAAAGTTCTGTGCGCACCAAACTGATTGAATCCATTGATTCACAAACTTCTCCTTTGGTTCAGGTTGCCTTAGCTGAACTGATGGTTTCTATTCAAGAGAAAAAATCTGTGAACGCCCTTAAGCAACTACTTGAAAATGAATCAACACCAAGGGAAGTAAGGGACAAAATTTCGGAAAGTATCAAAGTATTAATCTAACAAGTACAGGTAAACTTTAATTAGATCAAAAATGAAATTAACACTGGTAATGCTCGCTTTGTCAAGTCAGTTGACAGGGCTTGCACAAACATTTACTGAGAAAATCAACAAAGAGTTGGCTTTTGAAAAGAAAGGAGAAAACACGCTGATGGTAGCGAATATTAACGGCTCTGTTAAAATAAGTGGATATGATGGCGATAAGGTAATGATTGAAGTTACCAAAACGATTAAAGCTAAAACTGACGAGCGGTTGCAGAAGGGTAAAGACGAAATTCAACTTGGGATAATTGATCAGGCCGACACGCTTATACTTTTCACCGAAGGATTATGCAGCCGCTTTGGTCGTGCAGGAAAAAATGGAAATTGGAATCACATCTCAAGGGGGTGGGGTTACCAATGGAATCAAGATCAAAAGGGTTGCAGAGAAGTGTATGACTACACGCTTGACTATGAGATTCGTGTGCCCCGAACTGTTAATCTCATTATCAGCACAGTGAATAATGGAGATATCGATGTTCAAAATGTGTTGGCAAGTGTAAAGACAAACAATGTAAATGGCAGTATTCGTCTCTCTGGTATTGAGCGGGAGACTGTAGCTCATACCATCAATGGGAATGTAGACATAACCTACACTAAAAACCCCGAGAAACCTTGCAAGTACTATACATTGAATGGTGACATCAATGCCTGGTTCCAAAAAGGATTAGCGGCAGAACTAACCTTCGAAAGTTTTAATGGTAATTTTTTCACCAATGTTCCCAAGTTAGAGTCGCTGCCAACAGAAGTTGAAAAGAAGACAACCGATAGGGGAATTAAGTATAAAGTAAATGGGAATCGATTTAAAATTGGCAACGGAGGCGCGCTGCTGGATTTCGAAACCTTTAATGGAGATGTTTATTTAAAAGAAAAGACAAATTAATTAACAACATGAAAAAGCTAATTGTAATAGGAATATTTTTGAGTATGACCGCCTCTTTAATGGCTCAAGACTCAGGTGAGTTTGCAGTACCGTTGAGCGACCCGTCCAAGCGTGGCAAACTAAAAGCTGAATTGAAATATGGTTCGATAACTGTACGCGGTACAGCACGTAAAGATGTGCTTATAAAGTACGCAGCACAGGAAGGAAAAGAAAAAAGTAAAAAACCTGCACCAGACGGCCTTACTCGAGTGGGTGGTGGCACGCTTGATTTGGAGGTTTCTGAAAATGGAAATAATGTGAAAGTAGAATCAGACTCATGGAACAGTCGCTTGAATCTTGAAATTGAAGTTCCCTCGGGATTTGATTTGAATGTGAGTACGTATAATTCCGGTGATATTCTTATTGAAAACATTCAAGGAGAGTTGGAAATAGAAAGCTATAATGGAAAAATTACTGCTGATCGTATTTCAGGCTCAATGGTTGCCAGTACGTATAATGGACCCATTACAGTTAATTTTGATAAAGTGAAAGAAGGTGCACCCATGTCCTATTCAACGTATAATGGGAATGTGGACTTAACCTTTCCGGCCGCAACAAAAGCATCTTTTAAAATGAAGACTGAGCGCGGGGAGATATTGAGTGGCTTTGATATGAAAATGATCACGACTAATCCGGTGCGCAAAGAAGATACAAAGACGGGCACCTACAAAGTAGTGATTGATAAATGGGTGCAAGGCGAAGTGAACGGAGGCGGCCCTGAAATTTCGATGCGCAACTATAATGGTAATATCATCATCAGGAAGAAGTAGAAATCTTAACTAGGAGATTGCTTCAAAGATCGTTGCGATCTTTGAAGCAGTTTTTTTTAAAGTGAGCGGGAAACGAGATTCGAACTCGCGACCCTCAGCTTGGGATCCGCCAGCTGGCGGATTACCAACTGAGCTACTCCCGCTTTTCAATAAAAGTACTTCGTGGAGTGTTAAGCTCAAATTGTTGTTACAAATTTTTCTATTGAACTGCTGCTAGCTTGTTAGCTCTTTCAAAAATTCTTGCCGAAACTAATGCAAATACAATCATAACCGGAGCGGCTAAGACAAGTATTATCAGGGTTCGCTCATCAATATCGGGTACCGAGAAGAGTGGCGTTACGGCTGCCCCCAGGTTGCGTGTGGTTGTGCCAGTACTTAGTACTATTTTCTGGTCATGTTCCAGCCCTAGTCCAAACCAATAGGCACACGTGGTAAGCGTTAGAAAGAAAATAACCAACGCACCGAATACATGATATCCAGTTATATTTAGCAATCCCTCTCCAAAAACAACAGCCGATAGACCTACAGTTGTTATGGCAAACACAATCGTTAATTTTTTTACCATCGGTTGAATAAATACGGCCCGTGACTTTGAATAATACAATGTCATCATCCCACTCACCAATGGAATCATAATAATGGTGAGCATTGGTTTTGAAATATCCCATACGCTTACGGATAATCCTTTCACCATTACAGGTACAACCAATGGCATAAAGATTACCGTACCGGTTGAAGCCATCAACATGAAGGCGGCTGTGTAGCCGACATCACCTTTGTCTCTCAACAGCATTGGCAGGAAAGGAGCACAAGGCGACATGCCTAGTAAGATAAGCCCCATAGCATAAGGGTATTCCAAAGGAATGATAAGGGTAATGCCGTAAGCAATAGCTGGGCTTAGCACAAAGCCCCATAAAAAAGTATAAGCGACAAAACGAAAGTTGTTTAACCCTTTTATGGCATAGTGCAGATTGAGCCGAAGACCCATCTCAAACAAGTTCGCAGCTATAAAGATTGCGAGTGATACTTTTAGTACGAGTAGCATTATAAGCGTTAGATATAAAGACCAATGCCTTTCGCCATTAATCCGGCAAGCAACGGAATAATGAAGAGTAAAAGCAGTTCAAAACGTAACATCCAAAAGATAAGTTGTGGTGTTCTAACAATCTCTGTTGGATTGCCTTTGCGATTTTTGATAAAAAACATAGTGGGGTAAATGGACAATAATCCAATGAAAATGAAACAGGTTAACTTGGTATGGAAGATCCAGTTCTTAGTATAGAAGACAGTAGGCTTGCCTATACCTCCTAACCATAATGTCAGTCCTGCTGCCAACAAACTTATAGCAGCAATTCCGTAAACGGCATCGATACGTGCCAGTCGACTGATTTCTAGTCGGGTCATTTCTTTTTTTAATAATAGGTGTCCGGATATCAAAGAACCTACAATTGTAAAAATGCTGATGAAGTGAGCGTAGCGTAGAAGGATTTCTATATTCATATATTTAGGGTATTGAGTAATAGCCATAGGTTGGCAAGTGATCTGATATTTTCATGGATCGATTTACCTTATGTCCAACCGGATGGATATCAGAACTGTGAAACTGATGGTCAATTCGAAGGAGATAAGGTATTTCATTGAAAGTAAATCCAAAGCCATTTCCCCTTTCTTCAAATGTGTTTTGAAATTCTTTTTTCAATTGATAATAGGCATACGTATAAGGAGTTTCATTAAAATCACCACAAATTATGTAAGGATAAGGAGATGCTTTTGTGTGCCTGATGAGTTCTTTTATTTGCTCACTTCTTTTCACGGCTCCGTATTTTAGTCTTTTAATAATAAACAGGATTTTTGAAAAACCGCGTGTTTCATGAAGATCAAGATTCATAGAGGCAAGGTGGACATTGTAAACGCGTATTATTTTTCCGTTTATATCAAGATCGGCAAAGATGGCTGCATTGGGAGTGCCCACAGCTTCGAAAACAATACCGGAATCAAGCATATTGAATTTACTGAAGATAGCCATACCAGGGTTATGATCCCGATCTGTAACGTTTGCCTGAAATGTAAATCCTGAATAGCCCTTTTGTTTGATTTGTCCGGTAACATCAAGTGGTTCCCATCTCGGATTTGTGCTGAACTCCTGAAGACATTTAATTTCAGAAGTATCATTAGCAACCCATTGAATCATTTCTGTGGAAAACTTACTGTAGGTTCTTGGCTCTCGAAAAAACTTTGTATTGAAGCTAAGAATCTGGATCGAATTTTTTTTAGGAAGTTCCTTATTAAAAGAGAATGTGCTTTGCAAAAATGGCCAGCCTGCCAGGAGTGCGAGTAGGGGAAGCCATGCTAACTTCTTTCGCTGAATAATCAGAAGGATAAAGCTTGTAAATTGAAAGACCAGCAACAACGGAATCAGTTGGCATATGAATGAGGCCGGCCAAAATGTAACTGGCGGGATTAAGACACAGATATAACTAATGAAAGTGAAAAATGATGAATAAAGTATGATTCGTTGACTTGACTGTAATCGAAATAAATTCATAACGCTAACAAACCTAGTCAATTACAGTTTAAAGAAAATTTTCTTTTTGTAGAGGAAGTAGCACAAACCCCACTCAGCAGCAAAAATGAACAGAGGTGTAATAATCATGATAAGGTTGTGTGGTGCATGAATAATTTCAAGTAATCCGTTCGATATTGCACCTGCATAGTCGTTGAACCAACGATGACCGACAATTTCGAAAAATAGGTAGATAAAGATGGAATTCATTCCTATGATGGTAAAGAAGGTAAGATACCGTCTATGATTCTTTACATCAATCCACCAATAACAAAGCGCCAATCCAATTAAGCACCACCCTCCTGAGACAAGTGTAAACGAACTGGTAGCAATACGCTTAATAATCGGAGTAATTGTCCAGTCCAATACAAATCCACTAACCAGGCAGGTTGCCGCTCCAGTTAAGAGTGTTTTTATTTTTTTGTTTTTAGAGATATCGCTTAGCAAAAGTTTCCCGGCAACGGCTCCCCATATGGTATGTGCAGCTGTGGGTAAACAATTAATGGCAACCCAACCCCCTGAGTTGATTTTATTCATAAGCACCAGATCCATAAAGTTTCCAAAGTTATGTTGATCAGTGAAAGGTTGATCAAACCCAGGGATGTTTGTAAAGCGATAAAGCAGTTCTGTTAGAAGCAGCAAACCCGCACTTACTAGTAATTGATTGGTTGAAGACCATCTGAAAATTAAGAATGCGACAAGGGTAGTGAATGAAAGCTGTGTGAGTACATCCCAAAGTTCAAAAGAAAGTCCGCCCGGTCTCACTGCATAATCTAACACGCCCCAAAAGAATAACCATCCGCTGCGCCTAAGTGCTTTCTTAAATTGGTTGTTCCAGGGAACACCTGCCTGCTGTTGCTTGTGCAAAGAGAAAGCCATTGCAGTGCCTGCAATAAACATAAAGCCCGGTTGAATCAAATCCCAGAATCGGAGGCCATGCCAAGGGTGATGAAAAAATTGACTGAAGAAAGATTGGATGGCGTAGCCTTCACTCAAATCAAAAAGATTATCAAAGAGTCGGGTGCTTTCGAGGGCAAGCAACACCATAATAAAGCCCCGCAAAAAATCGAGGGAGAGAAGACGCGTGCTTGTTTGGGATTCCATCGAGGAAAGATAAAAAGATTTAGTCTTTAGTCTTTCTTCTTTCTTCTTTCTGTTGTTATTAATATCTGATTACAGCAATTATTTTAATGCAGCTAATCTTTGCAGCAGGGGAGGATGTGAGTAATGAAAAAACACGTAAGCTGGATGTGGATACAAGTTACTTAAGGAATCAACAGAAAGTCTTTTAAGCGCATTGGATAATGCATTGCCATCATACGTTTCTTTCGCATAGGCATCGGCTTCAAATTCATTCTTGCGACTAAGCAAACTCATAAATAATCCAATAATGCCTGAGATAGGCGAGAAGAGAATTCCAAATGCAATCAAGTTTAAGTGAATGGCTTGCTGGCTTCCGCCAAGGGCGAGCGAAAGATCTTCATTGAAAATCATTCGCGAAAGCACAAACAACACAAAGAAGACCTGGACAATTGAAATGAGATAGCTCCAAATAATATGTTTCTTCTTGAAATGACCAACTTCATGTGCCAGTACAGCTACTAATTCTTCGGTGGAGTGATTGGTTATTAAAGTGTCGTATAAGACAATCTTTTTCTTTTTACCGATTCCTGAAAAGAAAGCATTCGCTTTTGCGGATCGTTTAGAGCCATCCATCACGAAAATATTATCAAGTGGGAAATTTACTTTTTTGGAGAATTGTTCGATCGCAGTTTTTAATTCACCATCACCAAGAGGTGTAAGTTTGTTAAATAGGGGTAGCAACAGACTTGTATAAAACATGTTAACGAACAGAATGAATGCGGCTGCTATTACTCCAAACCAAATCCAGAAGTTAGGGCCGATTGAGTTAATAAGATAAATCAGGACGGAAACCAATGCGCCTCCGATTACCGCACCCAAAACATATCCTTTCAGTTTATCAAGGATAAATGTTTTTGCGGTCGTTTTATTGAATCCATATTTCTCTTCAATCACAAAAGTGGAATACCATTGAAAGGGGATGGAGATGACATCTGAAACAATCATAATAACACCAAAGAAAACCAGTGCGAGTACAATTTGATTTTCTATTAATGGACGAAGCCAAGAATCTACAAGGCCAAAGCCTCCAAACAGCAACATGCCAAATGATAGTATAAAGCTAAAAGCTGATGAAATGAATGAGAAGCGTGACTGTTCTTTTTGGTAGGCAATTGATTTGTGATATTTCTCAGTATCATAGAAGTCCTTGATTTCAGATGGCACTTCAGGCTTCAACGCTTTGAGATTAAGATAATCAAGAGCCTGATCGAATAGATAACTAATCAATGAAATGCCTAAGATTATATAAAGAATTACTTCTGGGGTCATAGTAAAATTAGGTGTGTGAATGATTAATCTAGCTTTTAAGCAGTTTGCTAAAGGCTTCGGCTGTTTTAGAGAAATGAAATCCTTTAAGCGTTTGGTCAAAATTTTCTTTGATCTTGTCATTATTAAGATTTCCTATACTGCCCTCGTGTGTATGATTCACTTTTGTTGAGTAGTTGAATTTTCCTTGTTCAATATCGCGACCTATTTGTTTGTATGCATCCCGGAAAGGAACTCCTGAAAGAACCAGTTTATTCACTTCCTCAACACTAAACAGGAACTTATACTTCTCATCTTCAAGAATATTTTCCTTGACCATAATGGCTGAAAGCATGAGATGTGTCATTTGAAGACATTCTTTCAACGTGGTAATGGCAGGGAATAATTTTTCTTTGAGTAGTTGCAAATCGCGATGATACCCTGATGGTAAATTTGAGGTTAACAAAGTAAGTTCATTAGGTAGTGCCTGTAGTGCATTACACTTAGCGCGGATCAATTCAAATACATCAGGATTTTTCTTGTGCGGCATAATACTCGAACCCGTTGTTAATTCCTCCGGAAAGGAAATGAAAGCAAAGTTCTGATTTAGGAATAGGGTCGCATCCATGGCCAACTTGCCAAGGGTTGCAGCCACATTACTCATCGCTTGCGCGAGAATGCGTTCTGTTTTACCACGCCCCATTTGAGCATATACCACATTGTAGTTTAAATCAGTAAAGCCAAGTAGCTGAGTTGTAAGCGTTCTATTGAGTGGAAAAGATGATCCGTACCCGGCAGCAGAGCCCAGTGGGTTTTTATTCACCACTTGATAAGCCGCCTGTAGCATGATTAAATCATCAGTTAGGCTTTCTGCATAAGCGCCAAACCATAGCCCAAACGATGACGGCATGGCTAATTGTAAATGCGTATAGCCGGGAAGTAATTTAGTTTTATGTTCTTCGCTCTTACTAATAAGAAGTTCGAAGAGTGGCTGAATGCTATTGGTTATTTCTTCAATTTCGTTGCGTAGATATAATTTAATGTCTACCAACACCTGATCGTTGCGCGAACGGCCGCTGTGAATTTTCTTTCCAACTTCCCCCAATTTTTTGGTGAGTAACAATTCAACCTGAGAGTGTATGTCTTCAACATCGGCTTCAATTTTGAATGAGCCTGCTGTTATTTGAGAATATATATTTTTTAGTTCTGTGAGAAGTGTATTGAGTTCATCGTTTGTTAGCAGCCCAATAGATTCCAGCATGGTGATATGTGCCATAGAACCAAGCACATCAAATGGAGCCAGGTGCAGGTCTAATTCCCGATCTTGCCCTGTTGTGAAATCAGTTACAACTTTTAACGAGTCTTTATCTTTGGTCCAGAGTTTCACAGCTTTTTTTGAATATTGGCAAGTTAAAAAAGATTGTTAAGTTTCATGTGCTGCAACAGCATGATTGTTTTGCCGTCTTTTATATCTCCCGTAGCTATCATGCTATAGGCTTTATCAAAAGGTAGTTCCAATACTTCAATGTCTTCATGATCGCCCACGCCACCGCCCGCGGAGGTTTTCATGTCCCGCGAATATTCAGCAATAAAGAAATAGAGAATTTCAGTAACTGATCCGGGTGACATATAAGCTTCATAAACTTTCTTAACGTCTTTTAACGTGAAACCTGTTTCTTCTTCGGTCTCTCTCCGAATCGCATCTTCCGCATTATCGGCATCGAGTAAGCCTGCGCAAGTTTCAATCAACATTCCATCTTCATTTCCATTGATGAAGGTTGGGAGTCTGAATTGTTTGGTAAGGATAACGGTTTTGAGTTCTTTATTGTAGAGTAAGATAGTCGCTCCGTTTCCACGATCGTATGCTTCGCGATTTTGATTAACCCAACCTCCATTTTTCTTCTGAAAGTCAAAGGTTATCTTTTTTAATGTGTACCAATTATCAGAAAGTATTTCTGTTTTTAGAATCCGGACTTTGTCGTTCATAGTATAATTTTTTCCAAGAGGGAAAGGTACGATTCAATTCCGTTTTCAATTTCATGAATGTAAATAAACTCATCGGCACTGTGCGACCGCGCAGAATCTCCTGGTCCCATCTTAATGGAAGGTACAGGTATCAATGCTTGATCTGATGTAGTGGGTGAGCCATATAATTTTTTACCAAGTGATTTTCCTGACAGAACCAATGGATGGTTTTCTGAAACACCGGAAGAACGCAACCGAAGGGAGCGTGCTGTCACTTCACAGCTAACATTTTGCTTTACGGTTTCTAATATCTCTTCGAGCGTATAAGCATCAGTTACACGCACATCAACCGTAAACTTACATTCTGCCGGCACTTGGTTATGGGCCTGACCAGCATGAACTACGGTTACAGACATTTTTATTTCACCTAAAGCAACTGATATTTTTGGGAATTTATAGGAACGAAACCACTCAATGTCTTTAAGGGCTAAATAGATTGCATTTACGCCTTCTTCGCGGGCTGCGTGTCCAGCTTTTCCATACGTAATGCAATCCAATACCATCAACCCTTTTTCTGCAATGGCTATTTCGGTTAGTGTTGGCTCGCCCACAATGGCACAATCTATTTTAGGAAGATCATTCCAGATTAGTTCTACTCCATTCGTTCCCGAGATTTCTTCTTCAGCTGTAGCCGCGAGCACTAAATTGTATTTCAGATTTTCTTGATTGTAGAAATAGAAAAACGTCATGATCAACGAAACCAATGGTCCGCCAGCATCATTGCTGCCCAAGCCATAGATTTTTCCGTCTTCAAAATCAGCTGAAAATGGATTGCGGGTGTACGCAGGATTTGGTTTTACTGTGTCGTGATGTGAATTAAGCAGAATGGTTGGCTTAGCAGAATCGAAAAACTTATTCTTCGCCCAAACATTATTGCCTTTACGGGTTGCCTCCATTCCATGATGAGTAAAGAAATCCATTAACAGAGTAGCAGTTTTGTCCTCTTCCTTACTAAACGATGGAATGGAGATAAGTTGCTGGAGCAGACCGACCGCTATTTCAGGCAAATGTTCTCTCATGCCTGTGTGATTAATGTTCCTTTTGTATCGTAACCCGTGTTGGCAAGTAAGTGAGTGTGCTCGCCAATCAACACTTCTTTTACACCGGATTGAATGGCGTTAAATGAATTTTCTAGTTTTGGCAAGATACCATCGTGAAAGGATCCTTTTTTTAATAATTCCTGATAAAGGGAATGAGTAAGATTGGTAATAACAGAATCTTCTTTATTAACATCTGTTAAAACACCTTGTTTCTCAAAACAGAAAATCAAGCGCACATCAAAATGTTTGCTGAGAGAAATTGCCAACACGGACGCGATAGTATCAGCATTCGTGTTTAACATAACTCCTTCGCTATGCGTTAGCGGAGCAAAAATGGGAATCACATTTTGCTTTAGTAAAAAGTATAGCAAGGTGCTGTTTACGCTTTCGGGTGTGATGTCACCCACAAATCCATAATCTATTTCACCAACCAGGCGCTTCTTGGCGCTAATCAAATTACCATCCGCACCTGTGAAGCCCATGGCATTGCAATGATGTGCTTGTAATTGGGCAACTATTTGTTTGTTTACTAATCCACCATATACCATGGTAACAAGATCCAGTGTTTGAGCATCGGTTATTCTTCTTCCCTTTATATAGTGTGATTGAATGCCCAGTTGATCGCCCAACTTAGTAGCAATTTTTCCTCCGCCATGAATTAATATTTTAGGTGCTTGGATAGAAGCGAAATCTTTGAGAAAACTTTTTAAAGATTTCTCATCATCCAATACGTTGCCACCTATTTTAATGATAAAGAGTCTATTCATAATAAATTGACAATGAACAATAAACAGTTGACAAAGAGTTGTCAATTGATAGTTGTCAATTGTGTTTTGGTTTTAATAATTCCGCCAACACCGCCTGCGCTGCCCATACCCGATTGCCTGCTTGTTGTGTTACAATGCTATTAGAACTATCCAATATTTCGTCACTAAGTTCTACATTTCTTCTCACCGGAAGGCAATGCATAATTTTGGCATCATTCGTTACCGATAATTTTTTACCTGTCAACATCCACTTCGGATCATTGCAATAAATTTTACCGTAATCCTCATACGTACTCCAGTTCTTAATATAAACAAAGTCGGCATTTTTAAGTGCCTCGTCTTGATTTTGGGTGATAGTAGCACCTTTCGTAAATTTTGGATCGAGTTCATAATCTTCCGGATGTGTAATCACAAAATCAGCACCTTGCCAGGCATTTACCCATTGCGAAAAACTATTGGCAACACATTGTGGCAATGCCTTAACATGTGGTGCCCAGGTAAGCACAATTTTTGGTTTCCGTTTCTCTTTGAAGGTTTCCTGAATGGTAATTATATCTGTTAAGCTTTGTAACGGATGTACTGTGGCGCTTTCAAGACTTAGAATGGGAACACCGGAATATTTGATAAACTGATTAATATACAATTCGCTATAATCGTCCTCTTTATTCTTTAGAGAAGGAAAAGTTCGGATTCCAAGAATGTCAAAATACTTTCCGAGTACTGGAGCCGCATCCTTTACGTGCTCTACGGTTGTGCCGCTCATGATGGCTTCGTCTTCAAATTCTAAAGACCAACCATCCTGACCCACGTTAAAAACAATCGCATCCATACCTAAATTCTTGGCAGCAATTTGTGTGCTGATGCGTGTGCGCATGCTTGGATTTAAAAAGAGCATTCCCAATCTTTTGTTCTTGCCCAGCGTTGCATCTTTAAATGGATTGGCTTTGTAAGCAAGTGCGTTACTTACTAAGTGGTCAAGATTACTTACTTCGTTTACGGATAAGAAATGCTTCATGAGGAAACAGTCTGTTTAAGTTCGATCGATAAGGCTTCTAAGAATAGATCAGCTTCAGTTTTAGATAAGGCAAGCGATGGAAGCAGACGTACTGTATTCGGTTTCGCTTCACCAGTAAAGATTGATTGTTTGAAAAGTAAATCTTTGCGCAAGCTTGCCAGTTCATCTGGTAAATCAAACCCAATCATTAACCCCTTGCCACGGATGGCTTTGATTTCTGAGAAGGACTTAAGTTGCTCCATCCAAAACTCCCCAAGCTTTGTTGCATTGGTCATCAAATCTTCCTGCTCAATTACTTCAAGTACAGAAAGGCCGGCAGCACACGCTAAATAATTCCCTCCGAAAGTTGTACCCAACATCCCGCTCCAGGGTTTTATATCGGGATGAATTAGCAAACCGCCAATAGGAAATCCATTGCCCATGCCTTTAGCGATGGTAATCAAATCTGCTTGAATGCCGGAGAACTGATGAGCGAAAAATTTACCCGTTCTTCCATAGCCAGATTGCACTTCATCTAAGATAAGAAGCGCACCAACTTCTTTACATTTTTTGGATAATAATTGTAAAAATGAATCAGTTGGAAAATGAATTCCGCCTACACCCTGTGAGCCTTCAATAATTACTGAAGAAATTTCGGTAGTGATCGTCTTCAGGAAAGCTTGCTCATCATTCAACGGGAGAAAAACTATTTCATGACCTGCATTGAAAGGAGCAACAATTTTTGGATTGTCGGTTGCAGCAACGGCACCTGAAGTACGACCGTGAAACGCTTTTTTAAACGCGATTACTTTTTTTCGGCCGTTAACGAAAGATGCCAGCTTGAGTGCGTTCTCATTCGCCTCAGCACCAGAGTTACAAAGAAAGAGTTGATGATTAGGATAACCTGATAGCTGCCCAAGTTTCTCAGCTAGCTTTTCCTGCAGAGAATTCGTTACACTGTTTGAATAGAAACTGATTTTATCCAACTGACTTTTAAGCGCTTCAACAAAATGTGGATGATTGTGCCCGATGGAAATCACGGCATGACCACCATATAGGTCTAAGTATTTTTTTCCTTCTTTATCCCATAACCAGGAACCAGAAGCCTTTACAGGTTCAATGGGGAAGAGGGGGTATACATCAAATAGTTTCACTCTTAAAAAGTTTAAAGCTTAGAGCTAAAAGCTCAAAGTAAGGTTAAAGTTATTTTCTCAGTTTTTTAATTAATGAAATAAGCATGGCTTTGACTTCGCCATTTTTACTGATTATAGTATCATAGTTTTTCTTGTCTATAAATTTTAGTTCAAAGGAAAGCATTAATAGATATTCAGATTCCTGACAAGAACCTAAAGCAGTTTGAAGAAAATTGGCAAAGTCTTTATCAGTGAACTTACCTGCACCTTCAACAATGTTATTAGCCACTGATATAATAGCTCGTCTGACTTGACTCGTAATTCCATAGACCTCTTCTTTAGGGAAGCCAATTGTAAGCTTGTATACATCAAGTACATTCTGATGCGCCTTTTGCCAAACAATCAACTTCTTGTAATCCTGCATCTTCTTTACGCTTTTAACTCTAAGCTTTCTACTTTCAACTTAAAAAACTATCCCCTTCAATTTCAATCCCACCGCCTCATCCAATCCAAACATCAGGTTCATATTTTGAATAGCTTGTCCGCTGGCACCTTTTAATAAATTATCAGTAACGGAGTGAATGACTAATTTTTTTCCAACCTTTTCTAAATGGATCAAGCACTTGTTTGTGTTTACCACTTGTTTCAAATCAATCATCTCATCAATTACATGAGTAAATGGATGCGATGAGTAATATTCTTTATAGAGAGCATTCGCATCTTCTAGACTGAGTGCAGACTCCAATACGGAGGTTGCAAAAATTCCTCTTGTGAAATCTCCCCGCCAGGGAATGAAGTTAACTTCTTCAACAAAATTAGTTTGTAAAGCTTTTAGCGTTTGATTGATCTCCCCTAAATGTTGATGTGTTAAAGTTTTATAAGGTGAGATATTATTGGCACGCCATGTGAAATGTGTAGTATCCTGAAGTTTTTGTCCGGCACCAGTTGATCCCGTGATTCCTGTTGTATGAACTTCTTTCAGAAGTCCGGCTTTTGCCAATGGTAACAGACCAAGCTGAATGGTGGTGGCAAAGCAACCTGGGTTGGCAATATTTTTTGCTGACTTAATTTTTTCGCGCTGAAATTCCGGAAGACCGTAAACAAACTCTCTACCAGCAGCGGAATCACCTAATCTAAAATCATTCCCTAAGTCGATGATTCGCGTGTTGTCTGGAAATTTATTCTCAGCTACTAGTTTTTTACTTTCACCATGACTCAGGCAAAGAAATAAAACATCCACGGCTTGATTAAAATCAGAAGAGTACACTAATTCTGTTTCGCCAACAAGATCGGGATGAGTGCTCGTTACGGGTTTGCCTGCCTGACTTCTGCTCTGGGTAAAGATTATTTCCACGTTCGGATGATTAAGCAAAAGACGCAAGGTTTCGCCTCCGGTATAACCAGCCCCACCTATAATTCCAACATTTATTTTTTTTGACATGGTAAAAGTTTAAAAGTTTAAAGCAGAAAGTTTAAAGCAATTTACTTTGCACTTTCAACTTTTGGCTTTGTACTTAGTTTCCGCTTCAGCTTTCACTTGATGATAAATACCAACCTGGTTTCCGAAAATCTTCGTAAAGCCTTTTACATCATCGGCTGTCCAGCCTAAATTCATTTCACCATATTTTCCAAACTTGGCCGACATCAAATCATAAAGTGATGAAATACCGTTGATTTGATAGCGATACGGATAAAGTGTAATAGAAACTTCGCCTGTTACATTTTGCTGCGAGCTCGTTAAGAATGCTTCCATATCACGCATGATAGGATCTAGGTATTGACCTTCATGCAACCAATTGCCGTAGAACTGTGCTAATTGATCTTTCCAGCTCAATTGCCATTTGGTTAGTACGTGCTTTTCCAACGCATGATGCGCTTTAATAATTAACACAGGTGCGGCAGCTTCGAAGCCAACACGTCCTTTAATTCCAATGATCGTGTCGCCTATATGAATGTCGCGGCCAATCCCGTAAGGACCAGCAATAGTTTGTAAGTGATGGATAGCATCGACTGAGTGGGGAAACTTTTTACCATTTACTGAAACTAACTCACCTTTATCGAAGCCAAGTTTAACTTCTTCGCTTCCTTGTTTGGTAACTTGGGTAGGCCATGCTTCTTCGGGTAATTGTCCCAACGAATTCAGGGTTTCTTTGCCACCTACTGAGGTTCCCCAGATACCTTTATTAATTGAGTACTTTGCTTTCTCGGCACTGAAAATTATTCCCTTTGATTTCAAGTATTCAACTTCTTCCTCGCGACTTAATTTTTTGTCGCGAATAGGGGTGATGATTTCAGTACCCGGAGCTAGTATTTGAATGATCATATCAAAGCGCACCTGATCATTACCTGCACCCGTGCTTCCATGGGCAACTGCATCTGCTTTAATTTCGTTGGCGTAACGAGCCGATGCCAGGGCTTGTGACATACGTTCGGCACTTACACTTAGTGGATAGGTTCCATTCTTTAACACATTTCCAAAAACGAGGTACCGGATAACTTTCTCGTAATAGTTCTTTGTCTCATCAATTGTTTTGTGTGAAGCAACACCTAGACTTAAAGCACGCTTTTCAATGTCCTTAACTTCCTCAGCCCCAAACCCACCGGTGTTAACAGTAAGTGTATGTACTTCGTACCCCAACTCTTTTGATAAATAGATGGCACAGTACGAGGTATCCAATCCACCACTAAATGCTAAAACAACTTTCTTAACCTCACCTCGTCCCTCTCCGGAGGAGAGGGTGACTGCTTCTAATGACTTTTCCTTTTTATTACTCATGCTTTAGTAATTAACATTTGACCTCAAACCTAAATGATAGGGAGGGCAACCTATTTATGTGAATGTTAAATTTAATCGTTACCAGAAGAACAGAAAATTCATCAGCGAAGGCTTCTTGCCTTCTTCAATTTGTTTCTTCTTCCAGCTTTTCAGCAGCACAAATTGCTTAAAGCGCACCCAGCGCTCAAAAAGCTTGAAGTTTCCTTTAAACTGCCTTCGTTCGTGTTCAGGCTCGCCATCAGCAGTAACAACTGCCTTTTTCAAAGCGGCTTCTTTAAGCTTGGCTTCCGCTTCAACCGGATCAAAAAGCATAGCAGTACACATACAATTTTTACGTTGCTTGGCGGTTAGAATTTCAAAGTTCACGCAACTGCGGCAACCTTTCCAAAACTCTTCATCAGTAGTAAGCTCGGAGTAGGTAACGGGTTCGTATCCTAAATCGGAGTTGATTTTCATTACCGCTAAGCCGGTAGTTAGTCCAAAGATTTTAGCATTCGGGTATTTCTTCCGCGAAAGCTCAAATACTTTACGTTTGATTTCGGTAGCAACGCCTGACTTGCGAAAAGGTGGTGAAACAATAAGCCCGCTGTTAGCAACATATTTTTCGTGCTCCCAGGCTTCGATGTAGCAGAAGCCAACCCAGGTGCCATCGCGTGTTACTGCAATAACCGATTTGCCTTCCTCAATTTTTAATTTGATATACTCAGGCGAGCGCTGGGCGATGCCCGTGCCGCGAGCTTTTGCAGACTCTGCCATTTCGGTGGTGATTGTCTCTGCATAATGTGCGTCAGCAGCCGTAGCTGGTCTGACAATTATATTATCTTCCAATGTGGTAATTCTTTAGTAGTGATTGAATGAACCCGAAATGCTATAAAAGCACTTCAAGCGTAATCCGCCTTGCGGACTCGCTATTCAATAGTTTTTGTGAAAGGTATCAGATTCTGATTTGCCTTCGAAAGCTTCTGAACCCCGAGCGGGGTGAGCAATCGCTGCAGATGAGCATGGTTGCCGGGATGGCGAGGCTAACAGAGTTGTCAGCAGGCTCAAAAGGGGTGTTTGTGTTTTTCAATTTCTGTCGTAGTGTTTAAATCGTCAGATAAAAGGCATTTAAAAAAAGTTTGTACAAAATTAATGCATTAGAAAACGATTATTCCAATTCTTGGTTCATTTTTATACGAGTTTTTTTATAACGACTGTTAGTAAAGTAAAGTCCGATGGAGAATTTTTTAGATCAATATGGATACCTGGCTTTGCTAGTCGGTACCTTCTTTGAAGGCGAGACCGCTATTCTTGTAGCGTCATCACTTATCTACCGGGGCCTCTTTGATTTTCCCATTACCATTCTTGTTGCTTTCTTAGGCTCTTTCATCAGCGATTGGATTTACTTCCTGATAGGTAGGCTCAATGGTAAATACTTTCTTGCTAAACGACCTGGCCTTCAAGTTAAGGTAGAGCCTGTAGCAAAGTTCTTTCGCAAACACCAGTTGCAAATACTCTTTAGCTATCGGTTTCTCTATGGATTCAGAATTATCATTCCATTAATTGTGGGCATGAGCGGCCTTTCGCCTGCGCGTTACCTTTTCTATAGCACCCTTACGGGACTTATGTGGGCTACGCTCGTAAGCACAGCGGGGTATTGGGTGGGCCGATTGCTTAACCTTCAGGCAAAAGCATTTGAGGACAACTTTCTTTTTATTGTCCTCGGCTTTGCGTTGTTTGGCTTGATCGTTGGTTACGTCATACGCACACTCGCCTTGAAGCGGATGGAAGCTGACTAATTATTCATACCGCAAGGTGTTGGATGGATTGGTTAACGCAGCTTTGATGGTTTGTGTACTTACCGTGACCAACGCCAGAACTACAGCACCAATGGCAGCCAGAATATAGATGCCAACATTCATATCCACATGATAGGCAAACGAATCCAGCCACTGATTCATAAAATACCAGGCCAATGGCCAGGCAATCAGGTTGGCTAAAACAATTAAGATCACGATCTCCTTGCTGAGTAACCCTAAGATGCTGGGCACCGATGCGCCTAGTACTTTGCGAATTCCAATTTCTTTTACTCGTTGTAAGGTATTGAACGTTGCTAATCCAAATAACCCTAAGCATGCAATGAAGATGGCTAATCCTGAGAACACTGTAAACAACTGACTTTGTTTTTGTTCTTCCTCATATAGTCTGCGATAGTCCTCACTTAGAAACTGATAACTGAAAGGTCGCTTGGGTAAAAACTCTTTCCATACCTTTTCAATATGTTCAATGCCTTGTGTTACCTGATTGCCAGAAAGCTGCACGGACAAATCGTTGTGGTTTAATCCATTGCAAAAAAATACGAGTGGAATGATGGGTTGATGAAGCGATTCAAAATGAAAATCTTTCACCACACCAATCAATTTACCTTTTGTGCCGCCATAACTAAAATCTTTGTCGAGGCCATCGCCTATATTTTTCCAACCGTACATCCTGGCTGCAGTTTCGTTAACGATGAACGCCAATGAGTCATCGGTAGGAATAGCTTTGGAAAAATCGCGGCCAGCGGTCATTTCAATTCCATAGGTTTTAAAAAATTCGGGTTCAATCATAACCATTTTTGTGGTGATGGTCGAATTAACAAGGCTATCTCCAATTGTTACCAGCGGTGGTCCCTGACTATCCAGCAATCTTCCCGTAGGAATGCGGGAAGAACGAGCAGCATTTTGCACGGAAGATGATTTTACGAGTTCATTATAAAAAGCATCATAGTTGTCGTTCAGTTCGCGATAAAAAGGTAAGGTTACTACCTGATCTTTTGTATAGCCCAGATCGCGTGTATTTAGATAGCCCAATTGCTGAAAGGTGATGGCAGTCGCGATAAGCAAAACAATTGAAATTGAGAATTGTGCAACTACCAAAGTCTTTCTTACCATGCCTTTTCCTTTTATGCTACCCTGCTGACCTTTTAAAACTAAGGCCGGCTTAAAGCTGGAGATAACAAAGGCCGGATAAAGACCTGCGAGCAATCCTACTAACAATGCAAATCCAAACAAGCCACCAAACAACATCAAGTTGTCGGTAGGATTTATACTCAACGATTTTCCTGTGAATACATTGAGCCATGTAAGGGTACCGAACGCAAACGTACAGCCCAATATCAAAGCAAGGAAGGAAATCAAAACAGATTCACTTAAGTATTGCGTGATTAGCTGATTCTTAAATGCACCCACCACTTTCCGTAACCCGACTTCCTTAGCTCGTTTAGTTGCACGGGCAGTTGAAAGATTGATAAAATTAAAACACGCTATTAGAATAATGAATAAACCGATTACTCCCATCATGCGAACATTGTTGATGTTGCCATTTACTTCCAACTCATCATCTAAATGTGAATACAAATGAATGTCACTTAGTTTTTGCAGGAATAGAGTAGTGGCTCGCGATGCTTTAAAATCATCTGGAGCACCAAAATTTGCTTTAGCAAAGTTTGCATAATGGCGTTCCATAAAATCCGGTAAGCCAGCTTCCACCTTGGCGGGATCGGCTCCTTCTTCCAACAATAAATAAGTACCAAAGGCATTATTGCCCCAATTGGTTTCCAATCCCTTCCTTCCATAGATATTATCATTTTCAAGCGTGCTAAAGGAGACTAAGTATTCAGGATGCCAGTGCGATTGCGAAGGAAAATCTTTATAGACACCTGTTACTTCTACATCAAATTGATTGTTTGCACGAAGTTGTTTGCCGATTGGATTTTCGTTGTCGAAAAACTTGCGAGCCGCTTTCTCCGAAAGCATAATGGTAAAAGGGCGTGTAAGCGCTGTAGCTTTATCTCCAGCTATAACTTCAATATCAAAGATTTTAAAAATGTCTGGTTCTGCCAGAAAAAGATGATCCTCGGAAAAATTTTTAATCAGCTCTCCGTTTTCCTCTCGTCCAATGACCAACCCAAAATTGATGGTTCGTGCCATTGCTTCTACTTCGCCAAAATCATTTTTGATGAGTGGGCCAATAGGAGGAGCCACATTGCTAAGATGAAGATTGGCAACTCCATCTCTGTTAAGGAAGTTGCGCGTAACCCGATACGTGCGATCTGCTTTTGAGTGATAGCGGTCATAACTTAACTCATCAGCCACAAATAAGTAAATAAGAATGCAGCACATCATCGCCAATGCGAGACCTGCTATGTTAATGAAAGCTGTAAGCTTGTTACGAAAGATGGAGCGAAAAGCAACTTTTAGGTAATTATAGATCATGATGACTTTTATTGATTAGACATTTAAATCTCTAACTCAGTTACAAAGACAATGCAAAATAATTTACGTTGCATTAAACTCCGACATAATAAACTTAAAATGTTTGTTCGATTTGTTTGAAAACCGAACACTACTTTGAGATTCGGTGATAATAAAGATCGGTGGTTGTTGTCCACGATTTGCCATTATCAGAAGTAACTTCAAATAATTGACGAACCAGATTTGGCTCCATGTTGAAGAAGGTAAGTCGTGTAATTTGATTTTTTGCATCAGGTTTTGTTACGAACACCAATTTGTTGTCTTTGTATTCTCCATCAATAAACTCAATCATAGAACCTTTATCATCAACCCAGGTCTGCATCCATTTGCCGGTTGCTGTATTATAGAGATTGAAACTTTTTCCGGAATAATTCTGTGGAGGAGCTGAAGTCCAATTTTCATAAATCACACACTCACCCAACATCAGCTGAATGCTGCTGCTGCCGGCCTGTTGACCGGTAGTTGATTTTACATCCCATTCTCCAATCCAAAAATCAAATTGCCGGGCTTGCTCAGAATAACGGCATGGATATACACCTTTCAACAAACGTTGATGCATTTCTTCGATAGCAGGTGTTGATTTTATTTTGGCAAGATTAGGATCATTTTCAAAAAGTGAAAGTGCACTAAATCCACTCTTCAGAGCATTGTCAAGCGCGGTCACACATTTATCAGTTTGATCTGCTTGCGCATAGGCTGTAGCCAGATAGAAGAAGGACATCGGATTAGGTCCTATCGAGGTAGCTTCTTCCAATTGTTTGATGGCGGCCTGCGTTTTGTGCTGATTCAACAATCCAATACCCGTGCGCATCCAGGCATTTGCATTTTGAGGTTCACGTTTGGCAATAGATTGATACGTGATGACTACATTTGGCCAATCGGCTGCCACGAAATACTCATTGGCCTTTGTTCGATCTTCTTGCGTTACAGACTGAGCCAATACAATAATAGATTGAAAAAACAGGAAAGCCGTAATAGCGTATTTCATAAGTATTTGAAGTAAGTCTAAAGCTATAGTATTTAAAGATTATTATGTTACCGCGCTTTACGGTATCTTAAAATGAATTCTTAAATTGGAGTACATTACTTAAAAAGTAAAAATGAAATGTAGCTGGATTCTTTTGAGTTGTTTTGTGATTCTTGCTGCTTGTTGGCAAAATAAGGATTCAATAAGGGAAACTATGGAAACAGAAATGATAACAAGATCAGGGGTTGCACAAAATGGAAAGGGTAGTGCGGTGTTGATAGCGGTTGATGGTACCGTTTATTACATCGAAGGAATGGATTCGTGGGAAACGGATGTTGTTGGCAGGAGAATTAAAATAACAGGAGTATTACAACGTGAGACCATGAGTGAGGGTGATCTTAAAAACGAAAAAGGTGAGTACTCACAAGGCGTAGTTGGTGAAAAAAGAATTCTGAACAATGTGAAATGGGAAGTACTCGAAAAATAGGTGTACCTTTTTGTAATCTCCATGCAATGCTTGGATTGCCACTCCTACTTTTAGCAGTAACATCATTTGGTCAATCAAATCCAAAATTTAAAGCAATTGCTTTTTTTACCGCGCACAACGATCAGGCACATATTAGTTTTGTGAATGAAGCGAATCCGTGGTTTTCGGAAGTGGCTCGCAAGAATAACTTTCAATATGACACTACCAGCAATTGGAGCAATCTGAATGAACGATTTTTGACTGACTATCAGGTAGTGATATTCCTGGACACCCGACCTGAATCGCCCGAACAACGAATAGCCTTTGAAAACTATATGAAGAAAGGTGGTGCCTGGTTGGGCTTTCACTTTGCTGCATTTGCTTTAACCCCTTCCGATTTTCCGCAGAATTGGGATTGGTATCATGAAGAGTTTTTGGGTGTTGGGCAATACATGAGCAATACATGGCGGCCAACCTCAGCTGTGTTACGTGTTGAAACGAGGAAACATCCAGCGAACAAAAAAATACCAGCCACCTTTACATCTGCGCCAAGCGAATGGTATCGCTGGCAACATGATTTGCGTACCAATCCTGATTTTCAAATTTTGGTTTCTATTGATTCAACCAGTTTTCCATTAGGTACAGGCCCCAAACCGCATGAGATCTGGCACAGTGGCTATTACCCTGTTGTGTGGACGAACAAAAAGTATCGAATGATTTATTTCAACATGGGGCACAATGATATCGACTATGAAAACAAAACGAATAAACAATTGTCGTCTACCTTTAGTAGCACAGTCCAAAACCAATTGATCATTCAGAGTTTGCTTTGGCTGGGGCGGAAGTGAATTTATTCCTTTATTTGTTAGTACAGTTTCCTTAATTCAATTAATATTCTATGAAACGCATTGCTCTTGCTGCTCCTTTCTTTTTCTTACTATTAATTAGCTGTCAACCTGAAGATAAGTCGGTACTAGCCACCCGCTCATCGTATCAAGATCTGATTACCCTATTTAAAGAATGGAGGACCTTTGAAACACCTCCTTTGCGCGATGGAGCCCCTGATTATACCGTGGCTACTTTTGAAAAGCGATTGCCTGAATTCAAAAAACTTCAAAAGCGATTACTCGCGATTGATTATAGCGCGTGGCCAATTGATCAGCAAGTAGATTGGCGCATTGTGTGGGCCGAAATGAATGGATTTGATTTCAATCATCGTATTCTTAAGCCCTGGGTTCGCGATCCCGCTTTTTATAAGTCGATTTATACGGAACGCAGTGATGTGCCGGCACATGAAGGGCCCACGCATCATGGTATTACCGATGTCTGGAAATTTACTTTTCCGCTTGGCGCTGAAGATAAAACCAAGTTGCTCGGTGGTCTAAAAATTATTCCTGCTTTAAACGAACAGGCTAAACTGAATTTAACAGGCAATGCGAAGGAACTCTGGATTGCCGGTATTCGCCCAATGGAAGAGCAAAGCAATGATCTTAAACAGATGCTGGCTCTGGCAGGGGTGAAGGAAGATGAAGACTTATCAACTTCTATTGAGTCTGCCATTGCTTCTACAAATGATTTCGTATCCTGGTTAAAAGAAGAAGGTAAAACTAAAACGGGTCCTTCAGGTATTGGAAAAGAAAACTACACTTGGTGTCAGCAACATGTTCATCTTGTTCCACTTACGTGGGATGATGAAGTAATGCTATTAAAACGCGAACTCACGCGAGCCTGGGCTTCATTGAAGTTAGAAGAACATCGCAATCGAAATGTACCTCAATTAACAGATGCCGGCACACCCGAAGAATACAATGCCTTGGCAGAACGTTCGGCCAAAAGTTTATTATCTTTTTTGGAGAAACAGGAAATTGTTACAGTAAAAGATTATTTCGAGCCCGCTTTGCGCGAACATTTGGGAGCTTATGTACCGAAAGAGAAGCGCAATTTTTTCCTGATCACTGAGCATTATGATGCCCGACCGTTATATTCTCACTTTTATCATTGGTTTGAACTGGCTCAAATGGATAAGGAACCTCACGAAAGTGAAATAAGAAGAGCGCCACTTCTCTATAATATTTTTGATTCGCGTAATGAAGGTACTGCCACAGCGGTAGAGGAAATGTTTATGCAAGCCGGTTTGTATGACGATGATCCACACGTAAGGGAAATAGTTTACATTATGATTGCGCAGCGCGCTGCCAGGGGACTTGGATCGTTGTATGCACACGCCAATGAAATGACGATGGAAGAAGCGGGTGGAATTCATTCCGAATACACACCTCGCGGTTGGATGAAAACAGAAAAGGAATTACTTAAGTTTGAACAACATCTCTACATGCGCCAGCCGGGCTATGGATCGAGTTACATTACAGGCAAATACCTGCTTGAAAATGCGCTTGCCGATTTTGGAAAAATGAAAGAAACTAAAAATGAGACCTTTCAGGTGCGTGAATTTTTCGATCAATTAAATGCGATGGGAAGCATTCCCATTTCATTAGGACACTGGCAAATGACCGGTATTATTGATCCGCTTCTTGAGAAACAAGTGAAGTAATATCTCTATAAGGATTTTATGAAATAGGAATTTATTTCTGATCCATTAATTTTTTGGCTTCCATGCACCAGAGTAGTTCTTGAATGAAAGGCGTAACTCGTTTTTCGATGGATGCCTTGTCAACAGGTACTCCGTTTTCATCAAAAAGTTCTTGTGCTTTTGGCATGGGGCACATAGCAGGAACTACCCACGCTCGAATTTTAAATAATGAAAATTGAAGGGAGGTGATCACTTGTGTGCCTCCAAAGGAACCATTCGACACGGTAGAGATGGCAATCGGTTTTCTACGCCACTCAATGTATAATAAATCAACCACGTTTTTCAAACTGGCCGGATAACCTCCATTATATTCCGGGGTTACAATAATCACCCCGTCCGACTTTTTTATTTTTTCAGCAAAGTCAAGTGCGCTTGCTGTTGGATTGGTTTGGTAACTGAGTCGTTCATCAAAAACAGGAAAATTATATTCCTTCAAGTCAAGTACCTGTGGAGTTGCCAATTGATGTTCGATCATATAGTTTTTAAAGAACAACGCTACCCGGTGGCTAACCCGATCGATGCGTACACTGGAGGAAATAATAGAGATTGTTGGCATAACGATTAAATCTGAACCCTAATATCGGCATTCATACCATAGGTCACCTTGATTTTGCCAACAATTACTTCGCTGTAACCTGAAAAGCTTTCTCTCCATTTTTCTCAACTTCCCGTAAGGTGCGCATTTGCTTCATTTCTTCCAGTAGTCGGAGAAGAGCTTCTTGATCGGATGCACCTATATGGACACTTATTTCAGATAACGTCTTAATGCTGTTTGGAGCTTTTCGGAAATCGGTAATGAAGTTTAGAATGTCTATTTTTTTCATCAATGCATAATTTTTTAAATACAATTCAATTTTGTACGAAAAAATATCAGGAAGGTTTGCTTTCTTTGTTATAACAAATCAAAATCCACTATTATTAAGTTGCTGATGAAATATGTTTTTACATTTTTACTTGGCATGCTTGCACTGTTTTCAGTCGCTCAGTTCAACAATTTGGGTATAAATTCTAACTGGCATAAAGGGCATATTGTATTGAGCGATGGTGAAACTGTTCGCGGATATATTCAAAATAATGATAAACTTGGTTTAGTCAATATTAAAGAAGATCTGGATGATCGCGAATCGATTTCGTTTCAAGACAAGTCTATTCAGTCAATGGAATATTTTGACATTGATCTCGATAAGAGCAGAAGGTTCATCACGTTTAATATAAATGATGAACAGAGTGGAAAGCAGCGGCTGATGCTTTTGGAAATTTTATTGGAATTTAAACATTTTGCCATCGTATCAAAAATATTCAGCGTTGAGCCTGCTATTCGAAAAAGACAAGGTAATTATCAAACTTGGTATGCAAAAGTTGGTTACGAGCAATTTGAATATCTATATCTTCTTGATGAAATTGGGGAGATAAATATTCTGCAAACGACAACAGTATTAGAGAAATCAAAAAAGAATCCCCTTGCAAAGAAGAGCGATGAATATTTTGACCGTGATTTATTAAAGAAACACGTAGGGGAAAAATGGGATCAGGTAAAAGATTATATGCTGGAGAATAATTTAAAATTTAATACGAAAGAGGGTCTGCTAGCCACGTTAGAGTATTATGGAAAACTTGAAAGCCTTGATTAAGATTCCATCGGGATTTTTGAAAAATCGTAAATTGAATGAATTACCAAATTTAAAATTCGATGTATCAATTCTTAAATGATTTAGTTGAAAACAACAAAATCAAAGTCATTAAAGAGTTTAAGGATTTTGATAATCAGATAATACCGGTTGGCAGCGAATGGACATTTGAGAAGTATGACTACTTTCCATACGATGGCGGTTATACTTTTTACTTTAAAGAGGGCACAATGCGCATGGCCGAAATCTCAGATGCCGACTATTATGTATTCATTCATGCAAGTGAATATTTTGTGCTTCTTTAGAAAGAGGAAAATGTAATACCTTTAGTTTGCTTGTTAAATTTCAGTGTTTTTCAAAAATAAAATGAAAATATGATGAAGTTCTTTTGTCTGTTTTTGACAATAGTTTATTGTTTTGTGGCTGAGAGCCAAAAACTGGTAACAGAAATTCAATTGCCGCCAGCGGGCATGAATAGTATAAAAGGTATGGCTCTTGGAGACAGTCTATTCTGTATGATAAGTAGTGCTTCTTCAAAAAAAGTACAAGCACTCTGGATTTTTCCTGATGGAACCCAGGCGGAAGTAAATAGTTCTATTCTTGGTCAGAAAATTATCTATGCCTGTGTTCAAACGAAAGAAGGTGTTTATTTATTCTATATCGAAGAAAAGAAGAATGAGGTTCAATTAAAAGCACTGAGATTTGATTCAACGCTAAGAACACTTGTTGAAGAACCAGGAGAATTTAGTTTACAAGGAAGACTATTGGGAAGTTATGTTGATGGGGAAGATTTAGTATTCATTAAGTCAATAAAAAACCAATTTGGATTACAGCTTGTTCGATTGCGTGGGATGACATTGATCGGTGAACAGAATTTTAATTTGCCTATGGATATTAGCAAGAATAAAAATATTGAAACAAGATATAAGGATGAAAAAATTCCTGATCTCCCTTTCAATTCATCGGCTTCAATCAAAATGACAAAATATGATGATATCATCTGGATTACATATGATGAATATCTTGACCCAATGGCAACTTCGGTTATTGAAGGGCAGTTATTTAAAACGACTATTGTTAAGCTAAATCTAAAAGAGCCGGAGAACGTAGTCGTTAAGACGTTTTATGAAAAAACACTATCAATTTTTAATTCCACTATTCATGATGGAATATTATATAGAGTGTATGAGGATAAATCGACCCATTTGGATGCAGTTGATATTGAAAGTGGAAGTAAAATATTTTCTATATCGATACCAGAACGCGAGAAGATTCCAGATGCTTTCATTTACTCCCGAATTGGCCGCAACAACGTGTTAAAAGTATTGCATTTTGATCAACCTTTCAGGTATTTTGGTCTTAACTTTGTTTATGTAGAAACCCTAGAAGACAAAAGTTTGAGTGTTGCATTGGGAGCTAAGAAACGATCGACCACATCTCTTCCACTTATTCATTCAGGAGGAGTTGCCCTTTTCTTGGCATCCGCATTAGCCAACGTTTTGGTCCGAGAACTTGGAGAAGGCGATACAGACTACATGTATTGTTTTCTTAAAGTGAATCCGCAAGGCGAGTACAAATTTATGGATCGATCTAAAGGGCTAATCGATTCGATCGATCAGTATGAACTATTTCAATTAAAAGGAAAGCTTTCATTTAAAGGGTATTTACCAGTTACTTCAGGTGCATATGGAATTTATAGGCAAGGCACTTCAAAGTTGATTCAGGTCATAAAGTTTAATAAATAGTTCATGAGCTTTTCTGAACGTTAAATAATTTAATAGACCTTACTCTCTTTCTTTCGCAAGAATCTCAGCGCATACATCAGCACACTTCCTGCACACTTCTGCGCATTTTTGACAATGTTCATGATTATGTTTTTCGCATTCTTCAGCACAGGCTTTGCATGATTGAAAACATTTATCAATTGCTGTTAGCTGCGACTCAGAATCATTCTCACATTCCGTTGCGCATTTTTCACAGGCATCGGTACAATTGATACAGGTATTGTAGCACTCCTGCATGCCTGGTATATCATCACATTTTTCGGCACACGCATTACACTCATCTGCGCATTCATAACAGGTGTCTATGCAAACCTCTATTACTTCTTGTGTTGTTTTCATATTGTTTTTTTCTTAAAAGCATAAAAAATTATGCCAATGATTTCATTGCATTTATAGTGTCTGGTTTCTATTAAATGGTGAGAAAGGGCAGGGTAAGAATTTTCTCAAGTGTGTAATAAATCCCCTATATTTAGAATGATTAACTTCATCATCATGAGAACTATTCTACTACTATTACTTGCAAGCGCAACGCTTTCTTTTTCTCAACCTAAGCCGATTAAGATATTTATCTCAGTGGATATGGAAGGCATTGGTGGAATTGGAACTTCAAAAATGGTAACGAGCGGAGGAAAGGATTACGAAACAGGACGAAAACTGATGACCCACGAAGTGAATGCGGTAATTAAAACCATCTTTGAAGCAGGTCCGGCTGTGGTGGTGGTTAACGACAGTCATGGCGATATGCAAAACTTGTTGCATACCGAACTTGATTCGCGGGCCGAGTATATTCAAAGTAATATTAAGCCACTTGGTATGGTACAAAATCTAGATGCCAGTTTTGATGGAATAATTTTTATTGGATACCATGCCAAGGCAGGAACAGAGAATGGGTTTCTTGCTCATACAGGTTCTGGGAATGTAAAAGGGTTATGGATTAATGGAACGGAAGTAGGTGAAGGTGGACTGAATGCCTACTTCGCAGGTGCGCTAGGCGTTCCCGTTATTTTGGCGAGTGGCGATAAAACATTCACCGAAGAAATTACAAAGTTAGTACCTACCCAAACAGTGATCACAAAAGAAGCCATTGGTAACAGTGCCGCAAAACTTCTACATCCAGATGTTGTTATTAAGGCTCTAAAAGAGAAGACCTCGGCTGCTTTAAAAGACTTAAAAAACGCAAAGGCACTGTCCGTTAAAGAACCAGTAGAGTTTATCATCAAGGTGGACACACCAACCCGTGCTGATGTAGCGATGGGAATTCCAGGAATGAAACGGGTTGATGGCTATACTGTTTCTTATGTTGCTAAGAGTATGAATGAAGCCTATCCTCTTATTCGTATTGTGTACAAGTACTTGGATTGGTAATCAGTATGAAGCGATTCTACTTTGTTTTTTTTATACTAATAGCGTGTTCTAAAGATGAAAAATATCCACGCATTGATGATGACTTCTGTTCTCAAATTCATTTTAGTAGTCCCCATATACTTTCAGAACAACTTGCACCGCTTGCTGAACTAACAGCTACCAAAACGGGAGTCTATACACTTGAGGAAGGGGACAACTCAATGATTTCACGCGCTTGGTTGACGGAATCTGCAGAAAAAACTATTGATATTCAATATTTCATTTTCTCTGCCGATAATATTGGGTTGATTGCCCTTGATTATTTAATACGTGCCGCTGACCGCGGTGTTCAGGTGCGTATTCTCATTGATGATATTATGGTAGAGGCAGATGCCGATGATTTATTGGCGTTAGATGGTCATCCTAACCTATCCATCAAAGTCTATAACCCTACGGCCAACATTGGCAAAAATCTCCCTAAGAAGCTATATAGTATTGCCACTGATTTTAAAGGCTTCAATCAGCGCATGCACAACAAAACGTTTATTGTAGATGGACAAGTTGTAATTACCGGTGGCAGAAACATTGCCGATGAATATTTTGATTACGATCATGAATATAACTTTAGGGATCGGGATGTGTTGTTAATAGGTAAGACGGCTGTGGATGTGCAAAATTCGTTTAACCTGTTTTGGGATAACTCAAAAAGTGTTTCAATCTCAGCGCTGGTTAACGATGAACTTGAACTGAATTCAGATATAAAGTTTGAATATCTGCATCAGTACGCTTGCAATCCGGCCAATTTTTGGCCGCAGGTGCGCGAAAAGATTAAACGGGTTCCTGTGGCGTTTAAGCAGATACAAGAATCCGGTGATTTGGTTTGGGTAGATCGAGTTGATTTTGTTTCGGATGTGCCTGGTAAGAATAAAGCCGATGGTCTAGCTGGAGGGGGCGTGTGTACCGATACGTTAATTAGCCTGCTGAAGCGTGCTACCAAATCTATTTATATTCAATCTCCCTATTTAGTTACAACTCCGTTAAGTCAAAAGCTTTTTCTGGATGCTGTGCAACGCGGAGTAGATGTGAGAGTGCTTACCAACAGCATTTCGTCAACCGATAATTACGAAGCATTTAGCGGCTATCAGCGCGAGCGCGAAACCTTATTGAACACAGGAATTCAGATTTATGAATTTAAACCTGATGCAGTCGTTCGAATGAAAATAATGACGGGTGCCCTTCAACAGGAGATGAATTATACTCCAATTTTCGGATTGCACGCAAAGTCAATCGTGATTGATAGTGAGATTGCCGTGATTGGTACATTCAATCTGGACCCACGCAGTGCCAATTTGAATACGGAATGCGTAGCCGTTATTTACGATTCAAAAATTGCAACTAATTTATTTCATGCGATGGAGGAAGATATTAAACCCGAAAATGCGTGGCATACCACCTTGGCTTACAACCCCGACTCTGAAGTGGGAAGAATGAAACGGTTTAAAATCTGGTTACGGGGAGTAGTGCCTAAGTCAATTTTGTGAAGATGCTCACGAAATCACATGTCCCTACATTATATCGGCATGGAAATCTGATGGATTCAACAACTAGTCCTTTTCTTCAGATGACTTCTCAATCCCCATACTGTAGTTACGATCATGGGAAATAAAATTGTTAGCATTGAATTCGTCCCTCGAATTACAAGCATTACAACCCCTACAGTCAATCCGATAAGAGCATGGCCTAGCAAGTTCATCCATAAGTTTTTTGAAAACTGAACTGAATTCTCTCTCTTGTAAAATTCAATTATTTGGCTTTTTATATTTCCCATTTTCCTCAAACTGTTAACTTCTTGCTATAACTCTTTACTATGGACTAAATTACTAAAAGACTATTCTAACCCTCACTTCCCCCAGTCTTAAAGCCCATCCTGGGTCTATTGTCTTTGAGTTCTTTAATCTCAAACTCTTTCACGTCATCGAAAATTAATGTCTCCATCAATTCTGGGGTGCGCTCTTCTTTTTTGAGTTCGGCCAGCCTCAAGTGTTGATTCTTGATAGACTCACCAATCACTTGCCGCACGGCACGGGCATTACCAAAATGCTGGTCGCGGTTCACGTGCAGAAACTCAAAATAATTCTTTAAGTGATTTCTAGCGGAGTCATCCGGTTTTATGCCTTCCTTGGTGAGCAGCGACATGGCAATGGCAAACATATCTTCTGCCAAATAATCCTGAAAAGGAAAATAATTATCGAATCTGGATTTTAAACCTGGATTAGAGTTGATAAACTCTTGCATGTTTTCAGTATAGCCCGCTACAATTACTCCAAACTTACCACGCATATCTTCCATGCGTTTTAAAATAACTTGTATAGCCTCGGCACCAAAGTCATTTTGTGAACTGCGGCCATGCGCCAATGAATACGCTTCATCAATAAATAAAATTCCACCCATTGCTTCGGTTACTTTTTCGCCAGTCTTTATGGCAGTCTGCCCAATAAATCCAGCCACCAGACCTTCACGATCTACTTCAACCAAATGTCCTTTTTCTAAAATACCAAGGCCTTTATAAATTTTCGCAAGAATACGCGCTACCGTAGTTTTTCCAGTGCCCGGATTGCCTGTGAAGACTGTGTGCAGCGAAAATTTATTAAGCACATCTTTTCCGGTTTCCTGATAAAAGCGAACCAACTTTACCATTTCATTTACTTCTTTCTTGATATTCTCAAGCCCGGTTAATGAATTCAATTCTTGTAAGCTTTCAAAAAGAAGATCGTCTAGTGATTTGTTTGCCGATGTAGGTGCTGACTGTGTAGCGGCTTGCTTAAATAACTGCCCAGAGTCTGTGACTACCTGAGCATCGCCTTCTTCAAACTGAGTGCCCACCTGAAAGGGAACAACGGCAATCAAGGTATCCATAAATACAACCTCCATAGTGTACTTATCACTCTTCCAACGTCCGGGTGCTTCACCGCCCCAACCCGGATAGATTGTATAAACCTGACCGGCTGTGTTGGCCGTAACATAGGTAAGCATAGCGTTGCTTCCTTTAGGGAGACCCGCTTTATCATAGAAGTTAAAAAAGATCTCAGCGTAATACCCTACAGTAGTTTTATTCTTGAATTTGAATTCGCTCCAAACATAGCGGGTTTGTACCTGACTGAATTGGCTCAGGTATTTCTTATCCGGAAGCAGGTACGCCTGCCCATCTCCTTCAAATAATCGGATCGAATCAATATCAAAAAATAAATTTTCACCCGGCTTTGATTGGCCAAGGTCTTCAATATGAAATTTTGATTCGCCTACCTTTACTTCATCGATGTAGGCTTCCCACACATAATCCCCTTTAAACCAATAGGTGCCTGCCGTGGCTTGTCCCCAGGAAGTGCGCGCGTAAACAATATTCTCTTCTTTAAGGATTTTTCTTTTTTCTTCCAGGTTGCAGAGTTCGTTCTTTTGACTTCCATTTAGCGAAAAACATTTAAAGCGAATGGAGGTGTCCCATTCTTCCTCATCAAAGAGTTTGTTGAAAATGGAGAGTTCAACACGCAGGTAAGTGGTTTCAAAGCGATCGTACACCTTGCGGTATTTTTTAGTTGCATCAGCCATCCACTCATCGGACGAATACACCTTTAAATCGCGAAACTTATATTTAACTAACATCTTATTGGAAGTCTCGTCTGCCATAGTTTAAAATTTAAAGGAAACTAAGATAGGAAAATTACCGATTTGTGTCGTTTTCAAATTATGAAATCATGGGATTTTTTCTCCTCATGGCATTATTATGCAGCAGGATGAAACAATTTGAGGATTTTTGAAAACTCTGCACTCAATCCGCAACAGAAATTGTTTACTTTCATGCATGACTAAATCAAGCTTCTCGATTATTTTAATCGCAGTTTTAGCAGCTTGCACATCGCACAAGGAAGGGGCTGACGCTGCAGAAACAACTCCTGTAAAAATTATATTTGATACTGACATCGCTCCCGATTATGATGATGTTGGTGCAATGGCATTGTTGCATGCTTTTGCAGATAGAGGCGAAATTGAAATTCTGGCAACTATTTCCAGCAATGCTTTTCACACAACCGTGCCAACCATTAGCGTGCTGAATACCTATTTTGGTAAACCGGAATTACCCATTGGGGTTACTAAGCGGCAAACACCTAACATGAGTTGTTCACAGAAGTGGGCTGAGGCATTGATTGAAAAGTATCCACACACAATAAAATCCAATGAAGAAGCTGAAGACGCAACAAAACTTTATAGAAAGATTCTTTCCCGTAATCCTGATCAATCAGTTACTATTGTTACGGTAGGGTTCTTTACTAATCTGGCCGATTTATTAGAGTCACAACCCGATGAGTTTTCCGAATTAAATGGAAGAGATTTGATTGGTAAGAAAGTAAAGCTGTTGGTATCAATGGCTGCGGGTATACCTGAGGGTGGGGGTAAAGGGCATGAATATAATGTGCGCATCGATACCCGTGCCTCACAAAAAGTATTTATTGAATGGAATACTCCTATTATTCTAAGTCCATTTGAAATAGGAGCAAAGATCTTTACCGGTATTCCATTAACGAATAATTTGTTAATACAAAAGAGTCCTGTTAAAGATGCTTACGAGATTGCTTTAGCGGCAGATAAAAATACAGTGGGTAGAATGAGTTGGGATCAAACGGCAGTACTTGTAGCTGCCAGAGGATATGAACCCTATTTCAATACGCAGAAGTTAAATTTCAAAATTGAAAATGATGGCTCGAATGTGTTGATTCCAGGCGAGCGGTTTATATGTCTTACATTTAAGCAAAGCCCTAAGGAAATCCAAGATGGTATAGAGGAATTGATGAAACATTCACCGAAAATAAAATAACCAAAAAATTAATTTACTTGATATGTTAAAGTTCAGGCTCCTACTTATTTGTCTTCCGCTCGTTCTGATAAACTGCTCCACAAAGAGTGATAAAGACAGTAATTGGAAAATATTATTTGATGGTTCTGGTTTAGAAGGTTGGGATACTTACCTGGGTCCGCAATTCAAGCCCGATATGGATCGTACCAATTTTAGAATGCAACCCCATTTAGGTTTAAATAATGATACGATAGGAGTCTTTACCATTGTAAATCTTGAAGGCGAAAAGGTGCTGCGCATATCCGGTGAAATTTGGGGCGGCATCTCAACGCAACAAGAGTTTGAGAACTATCATTTGCAACTTCAGTTTAAGTGGGGTAAGAAAAAATGGTACCCACGCGATAAGGATACAGACCGGAGAGATAGCGGACTCATTTATCATGGCGTTGGTGAGCATGGGGTAGGAGATGGGTTTTGGTTGAAGTCGCAGGAGTTTCAAATTCAAGAGGGCGATGTGGGCGATTATTGGGGGGTGGCTGGGGCGATTGAGGATGTGAAAGCAACACTTAATGCAGATAGCATTTATCAGTATGATCCCAATGGCCAATTGCTCACCTTCAGTCAGGATAGCGAAAATGATCGTCACGTAAAGAAATATCCGGATGCAGAAAAGCCATCAGGGGAATGGAATACCCTTGACTTGTATTGTTTGGGAGGCACCAGTGTGCATGTGGTGAATGGCGTTGTAACCATGGTGCTGCAAAATTCAAGACACCTTGTGGAAGGAAAGGAAACCCCTTTAACTAAAGGAAAAATTCAAATTCAGTCGGAAGCGGCTGAAGTATATTATCGGGCTATTAGGCTTCGTTCGATTGACACCATCCCGGCTGAGTTATTAAAATAAGAGCAAGAGGATGAAAGAATTTATTGAAGACCAAATCTTTGAGGGTGTAGACTTTCGGGAACAGGAGTTGGTGAAAGGGGAATACGAAAATTGTGTATTTAAGAATTGTATTTTGACGAATTGTAATTTAAGTGGGCTGCGGTTTTCTGAATGCCGGTTTGAAAGTTGTGACTTGAGTATGACTAATCTGGCAGGCACTTCCTTAATCAATGCTCAGTTCAGGAGTTGTAAAATGCTTGGCGTGCGATTTGATACCTGTAATAAATTGTTGTTATCTTTTTCATTTGAGGGGTGTGTTTTGAATTTCTCTTCATTCTACCAACTCAAAGTAAAGAAAACGCATTTCAAGGATTGTAACCTTCAGGAAGTAGAATTCATCGCTTCTGATTTTTCAGGTTCTGTGTTTTTAAATTGCGATTTTACACACGCTCGTTTTGAAAACACTGTGCTTGAACGCGCAGACTTTAGAACAGCATTTAATTTTTCGATTGATCCGGAAATAAATAAAATAAGCAAGGCTAAATTTTCACAAGCAGGATTAGTCGGGTTACTGGATAAGTATAAAATTGAGATTGAGTAGATTCTCATAGATGAAGGAGGTTTATTTACTGAGTGGACTTGGGGCTGATAAAAGAGTTTTCGACTTTGTCGATTTATCGAATTATAAAGTCAACTACATTAGCTGGATTGATCCCGGAAAAAATGAATCCATTGAAGATTATTCTTTCCGTATCTCAAAACAGATATTTTCTGTGAGGCCAATACTAATTGGAGTTTCATTTGGAGGAATGATTGCTGTTGAGGTGGGTAAGCACGTAGAAATTGATAAAATAATATTAATATCCTCCGCACAATCTAAACAACATTTGCCATATGTATATCGACTTATGGGTCAGTTAAAACTTAATAAACTAGTTCCAATTTCATTATTTAAAAGTGTAAATTTTCTTACTTATTGGTTCTTTGGAATTAAAGATCAGACTGAAAAGAAACTACTAAAATCAATTATTGAAGAAACCGATTCTAATTTCCTGCGATGGGCAATTGACAAAATACTTAATTGGAATAATATAGTAGAACTGAACAATATAATATCCATTCATGGTACTTCCGACAGGATTCTGCCAATTCAAAAACCCAGCTATCGAATAATTAGAGGAGGCCATTTTATGATTGTTAACAAGGCGAATGAAGTAAGCAACATTTTGAAAATGCACATTTAGTAAACAGATGGTCGATTTAAAAACTTTCAAAAAATTAGCTTTGTCACTTCCCGAAGTAGCGGAAGCGCCACATTTTGAAAAGACTTCATTTCGAATTAAGAAGAAGATATTTGTAACGCTTGATGTTGCTAATGCAAAGGCTTGCCTTAAGCTAACCGAAATAGATCAATCAGTATTTTCAACAAGCGCGGCTATTTATCCAGTGCCCAACAAATGGGGTAAACAGGGTTGGACGTTTATTGAGCTAAAGAAAGTTAATAGGAAACTTTTGGAAGATGCGCTTATTACTGCCTATTGCACGGTTGCACCTAAAAAGCTTGCTGAATTAATAAGGCCTGTCGGAAGATTATAACATCTTTGTCTTAGAGATTAAATGTCCCCTCGCTTAACTTCAGTGAATTTACCATTTCTATAAACCTCGAAGTGTGTTAAATTCCCTTGGGTATCATAAAATGACTGAATGCCATCCTTTAATCCTTTAATATAGGTAATGTTTGTTTCTAATAATCCGTTTTCGTGGTACCATTTCCATTCGCCATCTCTCTTATTATCAATCATGCTCCCTTCTGAACTCAATTCTCCGTTTTCAAAATAGGACTCAAACTTTCCTGTTAGTTTTCCAGATACATAATTAGATATAAGAATTGTGTTTTCACTAGTTGGTGATAGTAGTTCCCATGTACCAACTCTTAGTCCACCCGATATTTTTCCGGTTTCCTGAACCTTCATATCATCATAGTAATTCTCAAAAGTTCCTTCACCATTTATTACTTGTGGTTCCCCCTCAACAGACCATGAATTAATAATATGATATATATTATTCCTGAACTCTCCCACTTCTTGAAGCTTACCTGCTATTGTATATTTTTTCCAGATTCCTGTATGAAATCCATTTGTTACTGTCCCAATCTCACTTGTTTCGCCTGTTGGATATGAAACTATATGTATTCCATTGCCATCCTTTACAAGTTGCTTGCCTTTGCTTGACCAACTATTTATAATTCTGAAATTATCGCTGTCACTATATTCTAACTCAAGACTTTTGGAGCCATCGTCATACCAATATGACCAAAGTCCCTTGAGTTCACTTTCTTCAAAGGATCCTTTTGAGTTTGTTTTTCCATTTGTGTAGTAAGTTTCCCAATCACCGTCAGGTCGATCGAGTTTATAAGTACCTTTTTGACTTGGGGTACCATCCTCATAAAAGAAAACCCAAGGTCCTGTCTGCCTGCCCATAACAAAATGACCACTTCCGCTTATTTGTCCATTTGGATAATAATCAATCCATTCGCCATTTTGAATATTTTCACTAAATGAACCTTTTCGATACAGTATTCCATCTTCATTATAGAACATCCATAAGCTATCTTGTTTGCCATTTTTGAAAAAACCTGTTTGTTGTTGGTTACCGTTTTCCCACCAATAATTCCAAGCTCCATTTTCTACTCCATGTTCTAAAAATCCCTCTGACATTTTGGAGTCGGATGCATACTTGAATATTTTGTTACCTACGGTTCCTTTTTGAATAAAATAGAACGTTAAGGACAGGCCTACAAAAAGAACGAGTACAATTGGTAAGCGAAACTTTGCGTAGGGTATAGGTTCAAGTTCATCAGTGGATGAAGATTTTATTATCTGTTCAGAAATGTTACGAAATGCAAACTTATAGCCTTCATAAGCTGCAATACCATAAAAAAGAATATCCATTGGTGAAAATGATTCTTCGAAAATGGAAAGAATAAGTGGTAAATTAAGAAGAGTTAGAACGTCAAAATAACTTAGCGACTCAGCATCGGCAATGAATGCAACTTGGCTAAGTAAATTACCTAACGCACAACCAAGAAGAGCAAAGAAGCCACCGATGATTCCAAAAACAAAATCGATACCTGCTCCAAAATAACGCACAGAAAAACCAACCAGCAAACCAACGCCAATTGACATGTAACCTACTTGATATTTTATTGAAACAGTAATTAATGCCCAAATCAAAGCACTTACTATCGCGGATGAAAGGCCACCAATAATTGCATAAACCAAATCTTGTTGATCTCTAAGTTTGTCCTTAACATCTTTTGAGAGTTCATGAACTACTTGATTGGCAGCAATGGATTCTGCAACTGGAGTTTCTATTTTAACAGACTCATCAACCTGAAAATTTTCGCAGTTATTTTCAAAGTTTGCTATTTTTTTGGTTAGGCCACAAATTATTCCAAATTGGGGATTGAACTCGCGATTTGTACAACGTTTACAAAACTCAAGGTGTTGATCTCGGGTCATAATGTTTGGTTAGGTCATCAATTATAAGAATAATAATTGATAGAATTCCATCTTCACTAATTTGAAAATTAATAGCCTTATTTTTCAATGAATCTTTTAGTCGCTGATGTCAAAACATCTTTAGAGACACCTTAAAGGCATTACTTATCAATCAACTCCACATCCAACTGTTGAATCAACGCTTCCTTTTCAGGAGTAAGTGTAAAAAAAACCCAAACGTTTTTCTTGGTACCCTCTATAACAAAACTACCGCGCAATTGATTTTCAGGTGAAAGGGGTTTGACAGAAAGGATTGCCCCAGCCTCTTCAAAGATTTTATGGGTGGCTTCTTTTCTTCGCTCGCGCGATTCATCCAAAAAGAAATTCACTGCAAAAATATTTGCTTGATCTTCATTCCACGCTGGTAGTAATTTCACCAGTTCATCTTGTCGTTTCAATAAAATGTCCGAGGGTGACAATATCCTTGGTTTTAATCCGGCCAACGAGATAAGTGTATCCAATGCCAGTGCATTAGGGGCACCCGGAGCCCCATAGGTATGATTGCTAAAGGAAACAATTCCAATTCCATACTCAGGATACATGCGCCACTCACTACCAAAACCGGGCAAGCCACCACTGTGCGAAATACGTACAAGGCCATTGCAATCTTTTCGCCATCCTAATCCATATCCATAGCCCACAGCAATAGGGCAGGATTCACCATTTCGCGTTTTTGCATTCGTGAATAAATTATTGAATCGCCAGGGCTGGTGCATTTCGCGAATCGAGCTTCTTCGCACGGGCCCGCTCTCAATTTCATTACGCGCAGGCCACGCGCTTAAATGCAAAGCAACGTACTTTCCAAAATCTTCGATAGAACAAATCAATCCACCCATGGCACCATAGGCGCCATCATGCAACAAAGGGATTTCTTTCCATTCATTATCAATCCATTGGTAGCCCAAAGCAAGTTGTTCTTTAGGTACGTCATCATATTCCCACCTGGAGTCATTCATGCCAATGGGCTTCATGATGTTCTCGGTAATGTATTGCTGATAAGGTGAACCAGAAACCGTTGAAATTATTTTTCCCAACATGGCGAAACCCATGTTGCTATACTCATAAGTTACACCCGGCACATTCGAAAAGGAAATACCTTCGCTAATCTGTTTCAACAAATCCGCATCAGCGGCATCCAATTGTCTATCTCCCCACGGGTTATCTTCCGGAAAGCCAGCGGACATGGTAAGAAGGTTTTGAATAGTAATGGGCGGAGCATCTTTGGTAAGCGCCCCCGCCTGATTGATTTCAGGAATGAACTTCGAGACCGGATCGGTTATACTCAATTTTCCTTCATCGCGAAGTTTAAGAATCGCCATAGCGGTAAAACTTTTGCTCATGGAGGCGATGCGAAATAAACTCTTGCTGGTTGCCGCTGTTTTATCGGCAAGGTTAGCCGAACCAACATTGCCTGAATAAATTAATTGCCCCCCGGCAATCACGCCATAGCTCAGTGCCGGAAAATGATTTTTATCGGCATAGTCGCTGAAGATTTTATCAACAACCGGAGATAAAGATTGCAGCTTAGCGAATGAGCTACTATCCTGAAAGTGCGGGATTGAATATGTTTGAACGGAATTTGAAATTTCCGGAATCGCTTCTTTTGCTTTTTGAGACGTGCAACCAATGGATACCAGAATTAAAAGGGCAAGATATTTATTCATTTTTTGACATAAGTTAAGGGCACAGTAATATAGAGAATCTTTTTATCAGAAAATTTCAGAAAAGTATAAACCATACTATAGAATTGATCATTGGTCATCGTACATTAGTTTTGAATTTAAACAACCATGCCTGAGTCTCGATTAAACAAAGCGGTAAGTATTGGCATCCTCCTTGTAATCGTAATTGCAACCCTGATCTTTTTTAAGGATATTTTAAAACCACTGGCCGTGGCGCTTATCGTGTGGTACATTATCCGAGCATTACAAAATTTTATAGGCAGCATAAAAATTAAAGGACGAAAGGCTCCGCGCTGGCTTAGCGGCACATTAAGTGTGGTCATCATTTCACTCATTCTTCAAGTGACAATTAATCTAATTGTGGATAACCTCACGCTGATTTTGAGTAACTATAAAACATATCAATTAACCTTCGAAGTTTTTTTTCAGAAGATCAGCACTTTTATTGGAGTTCCTGATTTGGAAGCCAGGATTATGGGCAAGCTGGAAGGAATTAATTTACAAGCCTACTTGAATGGAGTTCTCAGCAGCATGACTTCTATTTTAAGCAATTTAATTATTGTGCTTATCTACCTTATTTTTCTCTTGCTCGAAGAAGTTTCATTGAAAAAGAAGATGCGAAAACTATTTAGTAATGAGTACACCTGGTTCCGGTTTCAATCCATCAGCGATCAAATTTATACTTCCACCAATAAGTATATTACGTTAAAAACATATGTGAGCTTGTTAACAGCCGGGCTAAGCTATTTAGTGCTGGTAATCATTGGGGTTGATTATGCTTTCCTTTGGGCGTTTCTGATTTTCCTGTTCAATTACATTCCCTACATCGGTTCCCTCATTGCCACGGTTTTGCCGGCCATATTTGCCATTCTGCAATTTGGTTCTTTCTGGCCTTTTTTATGGGTGCTTGTTTTTGTAGAAGCCGTTCAGCTTATAGTGGGCAATTATATAGAACCAAAAATCATGGGCAAGTCGCTTAACCTAAGCCCTCTTGTAGTTGTGATTACGCTTTCCCTTTGGGGCTACCTGTGGGATATTTTAGGAATGGTGATCTCTGTGCCGATTACCTCAATCATGTTAATCGTGTTGGCGCAGTTTCCTTCCACACGAAATATTTCCATTCTGCTTTCTGAGAATGGCGAAATTGATGAACTGGTGGTGAAAGATTTGAATTCAAAAGAGGAAATCAATCCGCATCTTTAACACAGCGGAAACCAGTGTGATCCATACCCGTATCATAGGATGAGCCCTGTCTACCGCTCGGCTTATAATTGCTGCAATACTCATGGCTGCATAAGAATGAGCCACCTTTTGATACATGCTTAATGGCGTATTGATCATTTGGGTCAAACGTTGAAGCAGGGCCTTTTGGGTTAACTTCAATAGTACTGTATTTTTTCTCAGTGAAATCGTCCACGGCAAACCAATCGCTGCAAAGCTCCCACACATTGCCCGTAATATCAAAGAGGCCATATGGGTTTGGTGGAAATGATTTTACAGGAGCTGTTCCTGCAAAGCCATCGTCCTTTGTATTGCGATAGGGGAATGCACCCTGAAAATAATTGGCTAAATATTTTCCCTGCGGATTTAATTCATCGCCCCAGGCAAAATCTTTTTGTTGAAGGCCACCACGCGCAGCAAATTCATATTCTGCTTCTGTTGGTAAACGTTTGCCGGCCCAGGTGGCATAGGCTGCGGCATCTTCGTATGCGATTTGTACAACAGGATGGTTCCCTTTTCCCTCAATAGAACTGTCTGGTCCTTGTGGATGTTGCCAATTGGCACCGGTTGTCCAGACCCACCATTGCGAATAATCATTAAGCATCACCGCTCCGGAGGGTGGAATAAACACAAGTGCACCAGGTTGCAAGGCTTCATCGGGTGGCCTGGGCGTTCCGGCCGGAACCATCTTTTTCAGTTCGTCCCAATCAACTGGTCTCTCAGCAAGCGTTTTATAGTTGGTGGCTTTTATAAATGCAGCAAACTGGTTGTTAGTCACTTCGGTTTCGTCCATCCAAAAGCCGGCAACCTTTACGGTATGAAAAGCTTGCGCATCGCCCGTATTACTTTGTGTTTTAGCACCCATCACAAAATCACCACCCGGAATCCAAACCATGCTGGCTTGCTTTGGCAAAGCAGTTTCATTCTCTTTTGTTTGTACAGTTTCATCAACTGACTTTTGGCTGCATGCAATTAAAAAGAATGAAAAGATGAAGGAAAGGCGCATAGATTAAAGGGTGGTTATGAAAGCAAAAATAGAGAATGAAATCTGTTCCAGTATTGAATGTGATTAAACATTGAAAGTGCAGATCGCACTTAATGATATTTAGAAGTCAATTATAATTTATTAACGAGGGAGCTTTAACAAAAGTACCAGAACTCTTTACTCTTAGGTTTTGCTTAAATCCAATAATTAATCGATGTGATCCTAACTCATCTTTTGGAACGTAACTTAGTTTCGACTCCAACGTGCCGAAAATTAAGTTCTCATTGCGCGTTCTAAGTCCAGCATTAAAGCCCCAAAAGATATTCTTCTGTTTATCGCAAGTAATACAATTGGCAGCAACCATATCAATTCCCCAAAAGGGGGCCATTCGAAAACCGATCAATGACCACGGTGTGAAAAGTACAGACTCAACATGCAAAGCTAATCTTGTAGTTAGCCTCAAGCTATCGGAAGCAAATCCCTGGATTTCGTTACTGCCAATTGTAAGTAAATCAATAACACGGTGATTAAGTACGCGTGTATAGGCAGCCGAAACGGAACTACGCATTTTATATCGTTCAAATTGCCATACTCGTGTGTAGTAGGTTGTTCCGGCATCAATAATAATATCTTCTAACTTATTGTTCCGGAAATAGCCACCCGTTTGAAATCGAAAACTTTGAAAATCGCCCTTCCTATGAGCAAGGGAATAGTTAACCTGGGCGGCACTATAGGGTCGCCCTGTTTTCAGTTGACGAACATATCCACTTGTTAACTCAAGAGAGAATCCGGAGGGTACATCTTCCGTGCGACCAAAACCATACACATATCTGGTTTTAAAAAAATTCTGCCGATAGAAGGTAATGGCTGAGAGGTAGGCGGAAGCATTATTATAGATGCGAGATTCCCGAAATGCTTCTTGATTAGGTTGATCCAGAAAGTAATAGTCAAAAGTTCGGAACGCAAGAAAATGACGATTGCGATTTTTCATATTATTCTTAATACCAATGTTGTAACCTACCCATCCATCAAAAATTTTATACGTGTAATCAAGAAATGAGGAGTCGGGTTTCGTATAAACATTTTTTGACCAATTACGACTTATTTCGAGGCCTCCTGCAAGGCGCGAGTATGGTGAAACAAGTGGCCTGCTGATTCGAATCAATGTGGCAAATTCAGCTTCATCGCCCAGGCTAATGCCCGAATTGACTTGTGTATAACCTAATTCAACATTTGTAAGACTCCCGAAAATACTGCTCTTTCTATAAAGCAGCGAATAACCAAACCTGGGGGTTCGATCTTGATCAAGCAAGGTGTTGAATTCAATGCGCTGTCCTAAGCCACCTACGTTGGCATCGTAAATCCCAAGTTGAGGGGCATTGGGAAAACTTCCACCTGCCCTTGCTCCCAAACTAAAAACATCGCGGGTTACTACAATCAGATCAACCGAGTCTGTGCCCTCCACTTCAGTTACAATAATGCGGCTATCTAAAATGAAATCTTTGTCGCGAAGGAAGCGCTCATTGTCCGCAAGCTTGCTTGGGTTTAAGGGCCTATTTTCTTCAAGAAATAAATGTTGTCTGATAATTGATTCCCGTGTATCTGTATGGATAGCATTTGCTACTTGCGCAACTGCCTTGGTAACTTTTTTGGCACTGTCATAAATGGAAATTTCAAACCCTGCTCGCTCAAAGTTTATTGTTCGAATTATCTTCCCGGCAAAGCGTGAATAATCGTCCGCGCTGTTTTCGTTGACAATAGTATCCGTAGGGTTCGTTGAAATAAATTTCATTCCCCTATTGAAGGCTCTCCGGGTCAAGGATTTTTTATCGACTGAATCTTTTTGGTTCTGCGCCTGAACAGGAAAGGACAAAGCCAATTGGTTCAATAGTAGAATGATAAAGGCTATTCGTGCCAAATTTGTAGTTAAAGTCAACCGCAAGTTACAAAAATCAAACGCCTCGTTTTTCTATTGGAATAGGCTGAATTAGGTAAGGGGAGCAGGAAGTGAAAAAAATGGTCTGGCACTGCCAAACAATGGGATTAATGTATTTCCAGATAGATAGGGTTCTTATTTAAAATGATTAAATAAAAAAGTTACATACCCCTAAAGTATTTGTGTACTCGTTCGGTTACTTAATTTTTTGTGGCGATTAATTTGAAAACTCCGTTTATCCACTCCATCGACCGAATGTTTCAATGATTAAACAATTCAGAAACATGTTTGGAGAGATTTCCTTTGCATGTAATATCAATAACCCTATAGAAAAATTATTTTTTCCCGAAAAATGGTACATATAGCTAAAACAGAACTGACCAATGTAATTGCATTTTTTCTTATTATAGTGAGGCTATAATCATTAATGGTTCTATGAGGTTTTACTTGAAGCGGAGAGTGTTGTTTGGTTTTTTGTCCTCTCTTATCATAATCATTTTTCTTGGGGTGCTATCATTCTATAATACTCAATCGTTTATTAGAACGAGTAAAATGGTATCGCATACAAATCAGGTGCTTTATTCCATTAAGCAGATTCAAGCACGGGTATTTACCATTGAGTCTGAGGCCAGAGGGTTTGTTTTAACAAATCATCCATCTTTTATTCTCAACTATTCATCACAACGCGATAGCATAGAAACGAATTTTAAGAAATTGCTCAAACTTACCGCTGACAACTCTTTACAACAAGAGAGGCTCTCAAGTTTAGATGCACTAATCGATCAAAAAATCAAGTTCAACGAACAGGTGGTTTTGGCTCGAAGTGAATCTTTTGAAAAGGCCGAATTGTTAATAAAAACATTCCGGGGAAAGGATATTACAGACAGCATAAATACACTCGTTTTAGACTTTGAAAAGACTGAATCAGATCTGTTGAAGGAGCGGATAGAGCAAACAGAAAGCAGTATTGGTCAATTCAATATTTCATTTAATGTACTATTGATTGTAATTATTGCCTTGTTAGTTGTTTCATTTTATGCAATCAACTCAAATTTGGAACGGAGGGCAGAGGCTGAGCAGTCATTAGAAAGGGCTTCAAAAGAAATTTATGATTTATATGATAATGCACCCTGTGCGTATCTATCGGTAGATAAGAATCACGAACTAGTCAACATTAATAATACTGCGTTATCATGGCTTGGATATACTCGCGAAGAGGTAATAGGGAAACTAAAAGTATCTGATCTTATTCATTTGCCAGACTGGTCCGTCTATGAGCCAGGATTTAATGACTACATAAAGGAGGGTTTAGTTGAAAATGTTGAAGTGGAGATGAAACGAAAAGATGGTTCCAGATTTATTTTGTTGGTAAGTTCTACAGCCATATATGATAACGATGGAAATTTCTTAAAAGGCCGCACGTCTGGATTTGATATTACGATCCGAAAGGCAGCCGAACAAAAAATAGTTGAATTGAATAAAGATCTTGAATCCTACACCCATTCGGTTTCACACGATTTGCGTGCCCCGTTGCGATCTATTCTTGGGTTTACAAAAATTCTGGAAGAAGAATATGCACCAAAACTTGATGCCGAAGGCATTCGACAAATTGGAATAATAAAACGCAATGCCAAGCGGATGGGACAATTGATTGATGATTTGCTTGAGTTTTCGCGTAACAACAGAAGGGAAATGATTGTGTCAGACATTGATATGAATTCAATTATTCAAAATATTGTTAACGAGCAATTAGAAGGCGAGAAGGGTAGAGAGATAGAGTTTCTGATTAGTCCATTGCCAAAGACGAAAGGCGATGTGAGTATGCTTCGCTTGGTTTGGATTAACCTGATCGGAAATGCAATAAAATACACCAGGCGAACTCCCAAAGCAAAAATCGAAATATTTAGTAACGTAGAGGATGGGAGAGTGGTTTATGCTATCCAGGACAATGGCGTTGGTTTCGATATGAAGTATGTCAATAAACTATTTGGTGTCTTTCAAAGATTACACAACATAGAAGATTTTGAAGGCACGGGTGTAGGTCTGGCTTTGGTAAGCAGGATCATTTCAAGACATGGTGGTAAAATAGTGGCTCAGGGATTGGTTAATCAAGGGGCCACTTTTTCTTTTTATTTATAAATTAAAATGAAGGAAAAATGGATGCAAGTAATATGATTGAAATACTGCTGGTTGAGGATAATCAAGATGATGCAGAACTTACCATACGCGCACTAAAGAAAAATAACTTAGCCAATAATCTAAAGCATTTTATTAATGGTGAGGAAGTATTAGAATATATTTTTAAAACCCCTGACAACGGTTTACCAAAGCTCATACTATTAGATTTAAAAATGCCAAAAGTTGATGGTATTGAAGTTTTGCGCTCGTTAAAGAAAGATGAGCAAAAAAAAATGATTCCAGTAGTCATGTTAACCTCTTCGCGGGAAGAGAGAGACATTGTTGAAAGTTATAAACTGGGAGTAAATGCTTATGTGGTTAAGCCTGTTGAAATGGATAAATTTATTGAAGCCGTATCAAAACTTGGCCTATTCTGGACAGTTATTAATGAAGTGCCTAAGCAAGGTACTAATTAGGGGTTGCTCAAATTAAAGTACTATGAGACAAAGTTTGAGAATTTTAATGTTGGAGGACGTGAAGGAAGATGTGGAGTTAATTGAGCGCGTACTAAAGCGCGATGGATTTGATTTCATAACCAAACAGGTCGATACAAAGGATGAGTTTGAAATGGGGATGAGGATTTTTAATCCGGACGTGGTGCTTTCAGATCATGGATTGCCACAATTTAATTCCACCGAAGCACTTAAATTTTGTAAAGAATTTGGATATACCGGTACCTTTATCCTGGTAACAGGATCAGTTTCAGAGGAATTTGCCGTAACCTGCTTAAAGCAAGGAGCTGATGACTATGTTTTAAAATCAAATCTCTCGCGTCTACCCTCTTCAATCAGCAATTCACTTGCTAAAAGAGATACTGAGAAAAAACGATTGGAAGCTGAAATGGCGTTGCGGGAGCAAAATGATGAACTCATCAAGATCAATAAGGAATTAGACAGTTTTGTGTATAGCGTTTCTCATAATTTAAGAGCCCCCTTAATGTCGGTTCTTGGTTTGTTGAATCTTGCGAGAAACGAAGGACATGATCCTGACGAGCATTTTAGCGGATATTTCAAAATGATGGAGCAAAGCATCCACAAATTGGATGAAACACTAAAGGAAATTTTAGAATATTCGCGGAATGCACGAAATGAAGTTTCTTTAACAAAAATAGATATCAAGGGAGTGGTGGAGGAGAGTATGGAGCGGTTAAAATATCTTGATGGTTACAGTACTCTTACAAAAAACTTTGTTGTTGTAGGTGATGAGCCAGTCTATTCAGACGAGTATAGACTTTCAGTAATTTTCAATAATCTGTTATCCAATTCGATCAAGTATAGAGACCCTAATCGAACCGATTCTTTTATTAACATACATATTGAGATTTCTGCCAATGAAATAAAGATTGATTTTATTGATAACGGAATTGGAATTAAGGATGAACTCCTTCCGAAGATATTCAATATGTTTTTTCGCGCGTCTACAAGAAGCGAGGGTGCTGGGCTGGGGCTTTATATTGTGAAAGAAACAGTTGAAAAGTTGAAGGGAAGTATTGAAGTTAAATCAACTGTGGATGTGGGTACTTCTTTCTCTATTCGAATACCCAATCTGGAGAGGTAAGAGGAGTTATGATTATAAAATCATAACTCCTGCCAATATCATCGAACGTTTATTCCAAAACCTGCATTCAAGGTATTATACTTAGATAGCGTATAGTCTCCATGAAAAGTAAATACCGCAAGTTTAAGTCTTATCCCACCCGTTGCGCGCACGCCTGAAGTTGAAAAATCAAGATTTACAGGATCAGTTGCTTCAGGAGTTCCATCGTCATCCAGATCGTAGGTTCCTTTCATGGCCAGATTTGATTTTGCTAGGTTATACCCCACGCCTCCATACACAGTAAGCACGGCAATCTTCTTTGAGATTAGCGCTTGTATGGTTGTTGAGCTAAAGGAAACCTCGGCTTTTTGATTTTGTCCGGCAGTTGCATCAATTTTTTGCTCTGCCTTCATATTTGTGTATCCAACAAAGCCAGATAGATCAAAGGGTAAAGCTTTAATGCCAGGAATGTATTGTTTTACATCGTGCATTACACCAAGTCCAAACAAACTAAATTTAGAATCACCAGTAGTAAGGGTTGGTGCAAATCTTATTTTAAGATCAAATCCTTTTGGTAAACCAATACCCAGATTATATATAGGTACGGGCAAGGCATTAACCTTAATAGCATCTTTTAAATCAAGGCCGGGAGGACCGTTGAATGTTTCACCAGTCTCTGTGTGCTCATAGGTAGGTGTTTTGTCTGGACCAAAAATGGTAGGAACGCTTCCCATACCGGTTGGGCTTACTTGCTTACCGTCATAAGAAATCAAGCTTACTTGTTCCAGCTTATTATTATCAACAGAATAAAACTTATCAGCTGCAGGTATGTAAACCAGACTTGCGCTAATCGTTAAATCAACTCCTAAAGTCTTATGGACTTTTGCGGTGTTGTACCAACCGTAATTAAGTCCGGTGCCAATGCTGTTCATCATTGGAGTCATGTAGCCCTCTAATAAGTAATTGGCATCTTTCAAAGATCCTTTCAAAATCTGATCAATGTCATCCTGCGCATGACTTGTTTGAGGTAAGCAGTTGAAACTCACCAGAATCAAAGCAATAAATTTGTAAATCTTAGTCATATAGTATGGGTTCTAAAGTAGAAAACTACGTATCAATTCTAATTTAGCCAAATAGGTAAACTTTTTATCCCTTCAGATTGAAAACTGGGCACTAATTTCTTTGGAATTGCAGCCCTTAAAAGCAAAAAGCCTGACACGATCAGGCTTTTTCTTGCAGCAAATATGGATTGTTAATTGTTCTTACGAATCTCCGCCCTTCCGATTACAATTCCTTTATTTATAAAGGAGGTGCCCATTACATTAATTTGTGGCTCGCCAAAAGCGGAGATCCTAACCTCGTCAGTAGCATTCACTGTTAATCTACCTTCGCCATAAATGGTGGTTGAAACGGTAGCACTGGATAATGCCCGGGTATCAATTTTATTTTCGCCATATAGTCTGTAGCGCTGATGGTCTGCCTTCCCCTCTTTGATTTTTATTTTATTCTCACCATAAACAACTGCTTTAAATTTCTGCGTTGTTAAAGACTCAAGAGTGATCTCAGTCTCACCATATACTTTAAGTTTGAACTTATCTGAGTTGATGCTACTTAAACAGGTCACCTCTTGCTCTCCACGAACCTCTAATGCAGAAAGTTCAATATAGGTAACATAGGCTGTTACTTCAACATCTCTGTAAATGCTCATCTTTGAATGATACTCATTCGTTCGTTCTTGTTTTTCAACAATGCGTGCATTGTCCAAATAGAGATGGAGCTTATTATTAATTATTTCCACGTTAATTTTTCCAGGTTCAATGTTTGAACTCTTAATGCGGATTGATTCGCGATCGCCCCTTTCTAAAATCAAATTAATTTTAGGGGATACGATAATTTTGTCGAACGAGCCCAGCTCTTTTTCAAATTCCTGTGCAAAAGAAAAGTTGAGGCTTGATATAAAACCTGTCAAAATGAGGGCATATCTTAGTTTTTTCATAACTCTTTTTTTGATCATATGACAACTAACCTGAAGTTTACCCCTAATTGATATATTAATTTTATGAAAATTTAACTATCTAAAGTATCGCTCGTAAGCTGTTCGGGTTGTGATGCCTATGGCACCTTCGTAAATTCCACCCACATTGCCCATATCTTCCACTTGCACTTCAATAATATTCGGTGCTCCTTTTTTTAGAAGATTATAAGGAATGTTATACGCACGGGTTTCAACGTAAGATCTACTATTTCCATAAGACCTTCTGTCATTGGTTGAACCAATCAATTTTCCGTTCAAATAGGTCTTATCAAAGTCATCAATTTTACCAAGTAGCAGCACCAAATCCTCATCAGCATTAATATACTTATCATCAATGGTAAAAGAGCGCTTATACCAGGCAAAGCCATCATATCGAGGAAATCCTTGGTGCTCCCAAGGTGAGGGCACCATAATTTTTTCCCATTCTTTAGGATCACTATTTTTAATAGGTTCGCCATCCTCGCTTAAATGAAAATACCAAAGCCCACGTAAATCAACAATCATTCTGCTTTTAGGTGCGCGATGAATACCCAGGTCGCCATCTACAATTCCACCACCTTGCGTTACATCAAAAACACGGATAGCAATTATATTATCACCGGTATAATTGATAAGCTCATTAGGCAATGCATAAATTCGTTCGCTGTTATAGGCAGTTTTGAATTTTGGAGGCATGGAGCCGGACAACCCAATTAATACACCATTCAGAAACACCTCATCACAATCGTCAATGTAGCCAAGATTGAGAGAATAATTTTCTTCTTTGGCTAATCGTTTACCATCAATTTTTTTTCGATACCATGCAAACCCATCGTATCCATTGAAGCCTTCATCTTCCCACGGAGAAGGGGCATAAATATTCTCCCAACCGGAGTCGTCATAACCTGGATGAGCCCATGAAGATTTATCACCAATGTGAAATTTCCATTTGCCATTCAAATTAATGACTTGAGCCATCATAGAATGGCTCATCAGAATTGAAAGTATAAATGAAATGAGAAATGGTTTCAACAGTATTTATTCAGTTTGATCAAAATTACAAATGTTTGAGAGAAGGTGAGTAACCTGACCAAAAGTTACCACCCTTCTCAAACTAACCCTAATTAAGTGCAACTATTGGATAATTGTAAGTAGTCTTTTCAAGTTGCGCTGACCACCTACCGTTTTTATCGTGAGCTACTTTGTATCTGGCTGATAAATCAGAACTAGTTACTTCCACCCAAAACTCATCGACTGTTAAATTTCGCATGTTGTATTTTTTCTGAAATCCACCTTTAATATTGTTTCCATTTATTTTGTCTGTGAGAATTGTTGTGTTGTTTGCTTCTGTAAAAGTTACTTCAACTACTTTCTTGTTATTATACCCATAGATAAGCTTTATTACATCTGGGTCATCAACAGGCACTATTCTTATTTCTGGCTGATTTACTTGTGCCTTCACGCTGATGCTGATTGAGCTGATTGCTGCGATCACGATTCCGAAAATGATTGTCTTTGTTTTCATATAATTTTTTTTGGTTGGTATTGTTTCGATTCACAATACAAATAACGCGTACCCTTGTTAGCGGGATGTAACAGCCAGGTAAGGGTTTGTAACAAGATGTAACAAGGAGGAAAACCTTGAGTGCGATTTTAGACAAGAGAGATTTGGAGCTTCAGCTTATCAGATTACCAGCTTGTAGCCAGATCCATGAACCGTAAGAATAATTTTTGGCTGATTAGGGTTAGCTTCAACTTTCTGGCGGAGACGAACCATAAAATTGTCAACCGTTCTGGTGGTGGGCTGTTCATCATACCCCCAAACTTTTTCTAGTAAGTCGTATCGACTTACCACTTGATTTTTCTTTTGAAATAAGTAGGAGAGTATTTCAAATTCCTTATGTGAAAGCTTTATTTCATTATCGCTCTCACTTGCATAAAATGTAGAGAAGTTGATAGTCAATCGGCCAATTTTTGTGGAGGATGTTTCAGAATGTCCGTTAGAATTACTTCTTCTTAGGATAGCTTTTATGCGTGCTAATAGTTCGCGAACGCTGAAAGGTTTGGTGATATAATCATCAGCCCCAAACTCAAGGCCTAAAATTTTATCTATTTCTTCGCCACGCGCAGTTAATAAAATGATGGGTGTAAGTATGCCAGCAGCGCGAGCGGCTTTGCATACATCAAAACCCGAAAGCTTGGGTAGCATAACATCCAGCAGCACAAGATCATACTGATTCTTTTTTATTTTTGATAGCCCTACTTCGCCATCATTCGCCAACTCCACCGAATACGATTCCAATTCAAGGTTGTCCTTAAGCCCCAATTGCATGGCGGGTTCGTCTTCAACAATTAAAATATTAGCCATTGGCATTGGATAATTGAAAATAAAGTTTGAAAGTCGATCCTTGTCCTAGTTGACTTGTAACGGATATTTTTCCATTCTGTTGTTCAATTAACTGCTTCACTAAGGAAAGGCCAAGGCCGGTTCCCTGACTCTTAGCTAAGTTGCCACTGGGCACTCGATAGAATTTATCGAAAATATGTTTTTGATCTTGTGCGCTAATGCCTAAGCCATAATCTCTAATTGAAACCCAACCATAAGTTGTATCACTTCCTACTGTAAGTTCAATACGCTTTTTGTGTGAGCTATATTTAATAGCATTATCGATCAGGTTAATAATCATTTCAGCCAGTGCTTGTTTATCGGCCATAATGCGAATGGTTGGATTCTCTTCAAAGGAATATTCAAAGCCTTTGCTACTCAGATGAAAATCGTAGGTGTTGAGTATTTCACGAACTTCTCGGGTAAGTAGCAGCTCTTCAATGTGAAGCGTTTTCTTACCGGCCTCCGTTTGACTAAAACTTAAAATTTTGTTCACAATGCCTGTTAATCTGTTCGTTTCTTTACTGATGATAGAATAATATTCTTGTTTTTTCTCTTCGGATTTCACACGCCCCATTTCAAGGGTTTCGGCAAACATGCTAATGAGCGCGAGTGGGGTTCGAATTTCATGCGATACATTGGAAACAAAGTCGGATTTATTTTGAGCCAGCTGAACTTCTTTCTTAATACTCCTAAAGGCAAGTATCAAAGCAACAATAAGTATTGCATCAAGACCAAGTAATAAAATTAAATTGGTGTTTGTGCGTTCCTGAACAAGTTGTTGTAACGAGGCCCCTTCAGTGCGGATACCCAAAGAATAATCGGGGAATATCCATAAATCTTTTGCAAGCGGCATACTGTTAAGGGAAGTGGTGTCTCCTTGTAGGGTAGAATAAATAAGGGCTCCACTATTCTTATTAAAAGCAGATAACACAAACTGATTTTTTGCAATAACCTGACAGCGTGGCCCAATAAGGTCTTGGATAAATATTTCGGGATCAATGACTAGCCCAGCCACTTGCTGAAGGTTTGTAGATCCTTCAATGATAAAAATGACCAATTGGTATTCTGATTTAATGGAGGTTATTTTTTGGAACCCACTTCGTTTATATTTTACCAATTGATCAATCTGTGCAATGTTTTTACGAAGTTCTTCATTTATTGAAACTCGCAAGGAATCAGCAAAGGTGCTGTCTAGTGAAAAAATTCGAGTTGCTGGTTTTTGATCAAGCGTGTCAACAACAAAACCCAATGAAATTGAGCTGTTGAGACTTAATAAGTTCTGAAGGGAAGTTGTTAGTTCTTCTGCTTCATTTTTTTGCTGACTTAATTCGAGTTTATAAACCCAACTATTCAGTGCATCATCTGAATACTGATTTACGGAAAAAATTATTGCCTCAAGTTGCTTATAGTAAATCTCTTCAATCATTTTTTCATCCTTGCTAAGGGATGAAATTTCATAGACGGAGAAGAAAATAGCCGGCAGCAGGAAGATGACTGTCAGAATCAGGGCAATTTTCTTTGTCGGATTCATAGACAATCATACAACTATTTTTTCAAAATTAATCTTATCGCGTTCAGTGTCACTCGTTCTTAAGACTTTCAACAGGATTACTAAGAGCAGCTTTAATTGCTTGTGAGCTCACGGTAATGATTGCTATAAGTAAAGCTACAATTCCGGTTAAACCAATAATCCACCAGCTAACAGTAATTCGAAACGTGTAGTTCTGAAGCCACTGGTTCATGCCGTACCATGCAAGGGGAGTGGCAATTACCATAGCTGCAACTACCAGCAAAAGAAAATCTTTAGAGAGTAAAACAACAATTCTATTAACCGATGCTCCTAATACTTTTCGAATGCCAATTTCTTTGGTGCGCGATTGAGCAGCAAATGTGGCCAGGCCCCAAAGCCCCAAGCACGAAATTAACATGGCAAGCCCTGAGAATATTTTAAATAACGTAAATAGCCTTTCCTCCGCTTTATAAAAAGCATCAATCTGTTCGTCTAAAAATTTATATGAAAAAATTCCTTCAGGGTAAGCAGTTTTCCAGGCAGCTTCTATAGCAGCCAGTGTTTCGGGTACATTGCTGTTCGCTTCTATTTTTATTCCTGCTTGTTCATAGTCTCTTGGGCTTGGTGTTATAAGAGCTGGTTTGATTACTTCGTGCAATGTTCCGGTATTGAAATCGGCTACTACACCTACAATTTCAACGTTGCCGCTATTCCAGCCTATCCAAATACGTTCACCGATGGCAGCTTCGTTTGATTTAAATTCAAGGTCGCGGACTAGTTGTTCATTAACTACTGCCTTCATGATTTGATCCTTTTCAGCTACGGACTGTGCTATGTAATTTGAATCCGAAGCTTCCAGAAATCTGCCTGCCAAAAGTTGAAGGCCATACATTTTACAAAAGCGATCGTCACCAAAAATCAGAGTTACCTCTTTTCGCGATGGATCCTCGCGGCCTACCCTGTTCATGATGGTACCCCAATGCGATTGACTACTCGGAGTTGCCGTAGCAAAGGCCACATCTTTTACCTGAGCAATTTTTTCAAGTTCATTTTTAAATAGACTTTGTTTATTGATGCGAGGTTGAATTTCAACATTAATAATATTGTCCTTAGTAAATCCTAGATTTTTACTGCGCAAGTAATTCACCTGTTCGGCAATTACCAGCAGTGCAATAAGCAGACCAATAGAAATACTAAACTGAGCGACTACCAAACTTTTTCTTAACCAAACTGAACCGTGATTGCCCGATGTGGTTGATCCTGCCTTAAGGGTTATTGATGGATTGTATTTTGAAATGAACCATGCTGGATAGAGACCCGCTAGTAGTCCAATTAAAATGATGGCTACTAAAATAGAGGAAAGGACAAGTGGTGAATTTGTTAATTCAAATAGTATATTCTTGTCCAATAGAGTATTTATAAAAGGCAGAACTAATTGAGTTATGGCTACGGCAAGAATTCCCGAGATAAATGTAAGTACCCAAGCCTCTGACAAAAATTGTATAACTAAATTGAATCGGCCGGCTCCTACTGATTTTCGCACGCCAACTTCTTTAGCTCTTGTTATTGCCTGTGCTGTGGATAAGTTTATGAAGTTTATACATGCAAGGATCAATACAGCAACTCCAATGATGGCGAAAAACCAAAGCCAACTTGTTGAGGTGGCTTGCACCCAGCCACCGCCACCTGCTACTGAAGTGTTAAAATGAACATCCTTCAATGGCTGCAATTCAAAGTCGCTTCTTCCTTCTCTCCCTTTTCTGTTGGCATTTATATGTTTGTCAGCAATAGATTTCAATTGAGCGGTTAATAGTGCGGGATCTGAATCTTCCGTAGCAACAAGTAATGTTTCAGTACCCGAAACATAAGACCATCCATCACGATTGCCCTTTAGAAAATTTTCATTGTATGAATGCGATACTAGTATCGATGCAGGTAAATGGGTGTTGACTGGAAAATCTTTAATAAGTGCGCCAATCGAAAATTCAAAATTTTCTCCAATTTTTAATCTAAACGTTTTGCCAATCGGGTCTTCATTACCAAAGAATTTTTTTGAGGTCGATTCTGTAATGGCGGCTTGATACGGAGTGTTAAGTGTTTTGCGTAAATCGCCTTTTATAGTTTCAATATTTAGTATTTCAGGGTAGTCAGGTTCAACAGCCAGTATTCTTTCATCAATAAATTTCTTATCAGTGCTGAGATCTACGATCTTCACATACGGAGGATGCGCAAAACTGACCCTTTCGACACCCGACATTTCTGTGCGGATTGCATTAGCCAAGGGAAACGGAGTAGAGTAATGAGTATTCACTTCACCATTACCCTCCGTCCATTTGGAGATAACACGATACGTCCTATTTGCATTTTTATGGTAGGCATCGAAACTAAGCTCATAGCGAATAAACAATGCTATAATCAAACAAACACTTAACCCTAAGGTAAGACCAATAATATGCAGGGAAGTATTTAGCTTCTGACGACTCAGATGTCGGAATACAATTTTGATATTGTGTATCATGCTTAACTTTAGAATTTAAACTGGTTACTCACTTCTTAAACTATTCACCGGATTACTGAAGGCTGCCTTTAGAGCTTGGAAACTAATTGTGATCATTGCAATTGTTAGCGAGGCAATACCCGCAGCCAGAAAAACCCCAACGCCTATTTTAATACTGTATTGAAAATCGCTCAGCCATTTTTCCATTACATAATAGGCTATGCCGCTGGCGAGAATAAATGAAATCAATACCAACTGAATAAACTCTGACGATAACCTAATTAAGATTGTACCATTGCTTGCACCCATTACCTTTCGAATCCCAATTTCCTTTTTGCGTTGTTCGGCCGTAAATGCAGAGAGCGCAAAGAGGCCAAGTCCTGCAATTAGTATTGCCAGAATCGTGAAGTGCGAAAACATTGAACTGAAGGCTTGTTCATTGCGATAGAGATTCGCAAACTGTTCATCCAGAAAATCATATTCAAATGTTGAGCCCGGATTTACTTTTTTCCAGATATCTTCAATGGCTTGGATAGTAGCAGGAGCATTATCGGCACTGATCTTTATTGACATCGATTGATTATTAGCATTGTAGAGCATAAACATAGGCTCCAGTTTATGACGAATGGTAGCGAAATGAAAGTCTTTGACAACTCCCACTACTTCATAATCCGTTAGGTCAGTAGGGTTGGGGCCGCTTTGTAAACTGATTTTTCTGCCTACAGCATCATCCCATTTTAGCAGCCGCATCATTTCTTCATTAATAATCATGCTGAGCGAATCTTTAAACTGCAAAGAAAAATTTCTACCGTCAGCCATATTCATTCCCATGGTTGGAATGAAGGTTTCGTCTACGGCCATGATACTGGTAATAATATTTGTTTCGTTGCTCACACCCTCCGGATAAATTTGAGTACGTCCTAATTGCTGGCCAATACGAACCGTGGAAGTTCCTACAGCTTGTACACTCTGATTTCGCAGCAGTTCAGTCTTTAATGTGGAAGCCCGGGTAACATTTTGTCCGTTTTGTTGAATCGTGATAATTTGATCGCGGCTATACCCCATATCCGCAGAGTAAATAAATTTCATTTGCTGATAAACAATTCCAGTGCCCACCATCAGTGCAATAGAAATGGTAAACTGTAGCACCACAAGAGCCTTACGTAATTGAATACCACTGGCAGAATTTTTGAAAGCCCCTTTCAAAACAACAATCGGTTTAAAGGATGATAGAACAAAGGCCGGATATAAACCTGCAAGAATACCAACACCAAACACGAGACATACCATCCAAATTGAGTTTTGGAAAGAGAAGAGTGTATTCACATCTGCAAAGCGATTGTAATTGCTATTTAACAAGGGCATTAAAATATAAACGATGGCAATCGCAATAATGACAGACACTAAGGTGACTAAAATGGATTCCACTAAATGCTGGAAAACAAGTTGATGTTTTACAGCGCCAATTACTTTGCGCATACCTACTTCTTTGGCGCGTCCTGTTGATTTAGCGGTAACCAAATTCATAAAATTAACGGCCGCTAAAATGAGAATGAGGATTGCAATCGTGGAAAGCACGTACACGTTTAGTATGTCTGACTTGTTTGCATTACGTTCAAATAGAATCTCTTTTGAGAAAAGATGAACTTCCTTTAAGGGTTGAATTACCGGAATGAAGAATTCTACCGCATTGTTTTTTGTGCTAAGTGCCTGCAACTTTGGATTAAGTTCATCAGGATTAACCTCACGATCGAGTAATAAATAGGTAAACATGTTTATTCCTTGCCAGGACTCTAAGAATTGTCTGTAATTATCTTCTCCCTGAGCGGGTGTCATAGATCGCAACATATCAAATTGAATGTGCGAGTTTGAGGGCAGATCAGCTGCAACAGCAGTTACATGCAGATCGGTGTTTTGGTTGAGTTTGATGGTTTTACCAATTGGATTTTCGGTACCAAAAATTCTTGTTGCCAATACCTGAGTAATTACCACCGAATTGGGCTCATCAAGCATTCCGGTTTTAGCACCTGCTATAATAGGAAAGTCAAAGATTTCGAAAAGGGAAGACTCACTTCGATAATAGGCATCACACTTTAATGATTTGTCTTCGTAACTAATATCTTGTCTGCTTCCGCCTGAAAGGCGAACACTTTTTAGTACTTCTGGAAATTCGGTAGTGGCTGCATTTCCTAATGCAGGTGGAGTTACACCCACAAGTTTGCTGCTAACGCCTTCTCCTTTATCAATGGTTAACAACCGACCAATGTGGTTGTAGTTATGATGCATTTTATCGTAGGAGAAATCTTCTTGAATAAAAAGAAAAATAATCATACAGGCTGCAAGGCCCAGTGCCAAACCTGCAATCTTAATAGCTGAATAACCTTTTTGTTTAATGAGGTTACGAAAACCAATGGTGAAGAAACTTTTTAACATGGCGGTAAATGGTAGAAACTAAAGATGAATTGAAATGCTGTTTAGTTGGATTATGAATGTTAATTATTCGCTTCGTGAATTTTGTGAAGGGTAATAAATATCAATTTTTATTCACTTCTTAAACTATCCACCGGATTGCTCACTGCCGATTTAATGGACTCAAAGCTTACTGTGATCAATGCGATACCCAATGCGAGGATTCCCGCCAACGCAAATACAGTCCAGCCAATGGGAGTTTTGTAAGAAAAGCCCTCAAGCCATTTAGTCATACAATACCAGGCTATCGGAACGGCAATGACAAAGGCGATTACTACAAGTTTTAAAAACTCTTTCGACATAAGTGAAACAATTTGTGGAATGCTGGCGCCCATCACTTTGCGAATTCCAATTTCTTTGAAACGTCTTTCGGCCATGTAAGAAGAAAGTCCATAAAGACCTAATCCACAGATTATCATGGCTATCAATCCAAAACTGGTGATGATTTTAGAAATTCTTCGATCTTCATTGTATTGCTTTTGAATGGTTTGATCGAGAAAGGAATATTCAAAAGGAGTGTCGTTAATTAATGACTTCCATGTGCTCTCAATAAATTGAGTGGTTTGCTCAAAATTGGATGAGGAAACGGAGACGATCATATAATCATAGGATTCTGTAGTACTTGCTAACTCGAATAGAGTAGCCTTAATATCTTCGTGTAGTGAATTTTGATGGTAATCTTCAATCACTCCAATCACTTCAAAATCATATTTTTGGCCTTGCCAGTCGAAGTGTAAATTTTGGCCTACAATTTTGTCAGGTGTAAAGCCAAGCTTAGTCACGGCCGTGTTATTCAGAATCAGTTTTGTTTCGGCACCCATTTCTCTATTGTCTGTAAAGGTTCTGCCAGCCAGCAGTTTGATGTTCAATAGTTCAATGTAACCAGCGTCAACACGATTGCGCCTGATGCTAACCGCTTTATCCATATTTCCTCCATCGGGGTAAAACATCATGTCACTAAAAATCATGGTGCCTGGTATGTAGGTGGATCCTGAGACTGAAGTTATATTGCTGTTACCTTCAATCGTGCGCCTCAGTGCATCATATTGGTTGTGCGCTTCTTCCGTGCGTAGCGGCAGCACAATTTTGGCTTGAGCATCGAACCCTAAGTCTTGCTCAATCATAAAATCCAATTGACGTGAGATGATGAAAATTCCACAAGCCAGAATAATTGCAATCGTGAATTGAAATACAACCAATGCTTGACGGAGGCGGCCAGCGGAGTTTCCAAGGTTCAATTTGCCTTTTAAAACTTGGGCAGGTTGAAATGATGAAAGATAGAACGCAGGATAACTTCCAGCCAGTAAACCAGTAACAATTGCCAGTCCAACCAGGGTTGCAATGAAATACGGAATATTTTCTGAGTTGAAAGAAATATTTTTGTCAGTAAGTAGATTGAAAAATGGAAGTGCCAACTGAACAATCACGAGGCTTACAAGAATAGAGATAAATACAATGATCATTGCCTCGCCCAAAATCTGACTCACTAAGGATGACCGAAAGGCGCCCATGGTTTTACGGATTCCAATTTCAGACGCTCGTTTTGTGGCCTTAGCGGTAGATAAGTTCATGAAATTGATACAAGCAATCAGTAGTATGAACAGCGCAAGGGATCCTACCACATAGATGTAGGTTATCCGTGGGTTTTTACTTGTATCTGATTTCAGATAAATATCTTTTACAGGTTCAAGGGAAAGCGTTTTATGAAGACCTAGTGCTTTCATTGCCTCTGCGCCATGCCGCAACAATACCTCGTTGATCTTTTCGGTTACCACTGCAGGGTTATGGCCAGGTACTAATTTTAGGTAAGAGGGTACAAAGTTTTGGCCAGCCCATTCATTAGCGGCTTCATTATTTTTGGTGATGTATTCTCCAAACCCCTCACTGGTCATGGAGGTAAAGAAGTTAGCTTTTATATGGCTGTTGAAACTTTCAAGAAAAACTCCAGTCACTTTGTAGTCCGTCAGCTTACCACCTTGGCTAATAGAAATAACTTTATTGAGGGCTGGTTCCTTTCCAAAAAGTCTTTCCGAAAGCGTTTCAGAAATAACAACCGAGTTGGCTTCAACAAGTGCTTTCTTAGGATTACCTTCTTTTAGATTGTATGTGAATACATCAAATAATGTTGAATCCGCCAGCATTCCATTTTTCTCGTAAAACAGGTTTTCCTGATATCGTATTAGACTTTGACTGACTCCAATTGGGTTAATGACTCTCACCGCAGCCTCAATTTCAGGAACTTCATCTTTCAAAGTCATGGCAATAGGCGGAGATACGGAACCTTGCTTATTGAATCCTACTTCGGATTGAAAGTTCGTTACGATCCGATAGAGATCATCACCTTGTTTGTGATGTTTATCATAACTTATTTCGTCCTGAATGTATAGGGTTAATAATAAACAGCAGGCTACCCCCAGGGCTAGCCCAAAAATATTGATTGCAGAATAAACCCTGTTGTGAATTATGTTTCGAAGGGCGATCTTAAAATAGTTTAGGAGCATACTTTTTCCTTTGTGAAGAATGTATAGTGAAAGAATTCAATCTAGCTAGGCTAAATCAGTGCCAATAAGAAATTGTTGATTGGGCTTTAAAATGAATACATTTTATAAAACAGAAATCCGCTAATGAACGAAACCGTCCGCTATCGATCAATCGATATGACCGTGATAGCGCATTTCTTTTTCGCGCTCTGCATCCTCTTTTTCGCGCTTGATGCGTACTTTGGCAGGTGGCCCCACCATAATAGGAACTCGCTCAACTTCTACGTTAGCAAGTTCAAGACCATACATTTCTTCCGTTGATAGGCTATGGTTTTTAATAAACCGATAACCTTGAATGATTAAGTTATCGAACGTTGAAATTTCACTATCTACAGATGCAAGTGAGTGCAGAATAATGAATTTGAAATCGGCTGGCATGCTATGTTTCTGTAGAGAATCGTAATGACTGATTACGTCAATTTCTGCTGCCTCGGCCATATCGTGCAAAATTTTATTGAATAACAAATTCACCCGATGGTCAGATTTGAAACCCAATTTGATTCGAATAAAGAAGCATTTCTTGGGAATGATGGTATCTACCGAATACTTTGAAGTGTAAGGACTATCTACGGTATCCACATGAACAAACCAATACGCATCGGCTCGCTTGGGTCTCTTTTTAAAAATTGAATAGATAATATTTGAATCAATATAACGCTTGCTATTGGCTACCGCCATGTAAACTAAGTTGGTAGCTTCTTTGGGTACGGATGTATCATTTTGCAAATCCTGAATGAGTGGAACGTAATGTTTTAAGTCCACAAATTCAGTGTGCCGATCTCGTAAGATTCTTGCCCTTAAAAGTATGTACATCATCAAAAAGAAAATGAAGGCAATACTAAAGGAAAACCAACCACCATGACTAAACTTACTTAAGTTAGAAACTAGAAATGCTCCCTCAATGGAGAAAAATGCAACTGCGATTAAGGTTGTTCGTATGGTTGATTTCTTGGAAGTAGAAAAATAATAGGTTAATAGGGAAGTGGTCATCAACATGTCGAATGTGATCGCCAATCCATAAGCAGATTGCATCGCATCCGATTCTTTGAAATAGAGAACCACCATAATGCATCCGAACATTAAGATCCAGTTGATCGATGGAATGTATATCTGTCCTTTTACCTGGGTTGGATATCGCACGCGTGTAGCTGGCCATAGTTTTAATTTCATGGCCTCGTTCACTAATGTGAATGTTCCTGAAATTAAAGCCTGGCTTGCAATGATAGTTGCCATGGTGGCAATGATTACACCAAAGAACAACAGGAACTGGGGCATGATTTCAAAGAAGGGAATAGCACCATCCAATTTAGTGCCTTGATGTTCTAGCAGCCAGGCACCTTGACCGAAGTAACTTAGTAATAAACAGACTTTAACAAATCCCCACCCCAACCTGATGTTAGATTTTCCGCAATGCCCCAAATCTGAATACATGGCTTCAGCTCCCGTAGTGCAAAGAAATACAGCACCTAAAATCCAAAACCCACCAGGATATTTTACAAGTAGATTATAGGCATAGATTGGGTTTAAAGCTTTGAGTACTGAAAAATTTTCAGCCAGATGGAACATCCCAATTGAGCCAATAAAGATGAACCAAACAAGCATTACAGGGCCAAATGTTTTACCGACTACACTGCTGCCAAATTGCTGAAAGAGAAAGAGCCCCAATAGAATGGCAATTACAATCGTGATAATGGTTTGCTCAGTAATGTCAGGATTTAAACTACGCAATCCTTCAATAGCAGAGGTTACACTGATGGCGGGAGTTATAAATCCATCAGCAATCAATGTACAACATCCAATAATAGCGGGGAAGATAACCCATCCTGCCTTATACCTTCTTACCAACGCGTAAAGTGCGAATATTCCACCCTCACCTTTGTTATCGGCACTTAATGCAAGGTAAACGTATTTGATAGTGGTCACTAAGGTGAGCGTCCAAAAGACGCACGACAAGCCACCAAAGATAAGGTCTTCAGTAATAAGATGATCACCAACTATAAACCGAAGTGTGTAAATAGGAGAGGTACCGATGTCGCCATAGATAATGCCCATAGCAACTAACACTCCGGCTGTTGAAATTTTATTGAGCTTAGAATCTTTAGAATCCATCAGGCACTTTGCTTGCTAAGTTCTTCCTGGTTAATCTTTTCTTCATTACGACCTATGATCAGACGATTGCTTCGATCGAATGAAAAGTAATTCCACATCCAGCTGAAAAAGGTAAACACTTTATTCCGAAATCCAACAATCGACATCAAATGAACGAACATCCATACATACCATGCAAAGAAACCCTGAAAGCGAATGCCTTTAATATCAACTACCGCCTTATGCCGACCTATGGTAGCCATTGAGCCCTTATCGAAGTAGCTAAAGGGTTTAAGGGGTTTGTTGGTAATCAAGTTTTTAATATTCTTGGCCAGTAATTTTCCTTGCTGTTGAGCGGGTGGCGCCATCATGGGATGACCTTTTGGAAATTTCACATCACCCTCCATAAGGGCAACATCACCAATCGCAAAAATGTTATCATATCCTTTTACCCGATTGAATTCGTCTACCAGCAAGCGATTTCCTCTGGCAACTACATCCGGATTTATTCCCTCAACTGGATTACCTTTTACACCAGCCGCCCAAATCAATGACTTCGAAATAAGTTTTTCTCCTGTGCTAAGCATTATTTCATACCCATCATATGATTTCACAGCAGCATTCAAATGTACTTTTACACCCATTTCAGTAAGAAACTTCAATGCTTTTTCACCTGCTTGCACGGACATACCATTCAACAATCTTGGGGAAGCCTCGATCAAATGGATGTCCATTTGGCGCATGTCCAATTCTTTATAATCTTTTGGAAAGACGTTCTTCTTCAATTCAGTAAGCGCTCCTGAAAGTTCTACACCTGTGGGTCCGCCACCCACGATAACAAAGTCCATCAGACTATTCATTACCTCTGGGTCTTCTGTTAGTAAAGCATATTCTAATTGCCTTATTATTTTGTTGCGCAGCTTTGTAGCATCTACAATATTTTTCATGGATGATGAGTGTTTTTCAACCTCGTTCATTCCATAAAAATTTGTAACCGCTCCGGTAGCAATCACCAGGTAATCGTATTTTACTACACCAATTGAAGTCTCAATATAGTTTTCAATAGAATTTATCCTTTTTACTTCGCCCAGGCGAAAATAAAAATCATCCTGTTTGCCAAATAGTTTTCTGAAGGGAGCAACAATTGAGCTAGTCTCCAACCCTGAAGTAGCTACCTGATAGAGCAACGGTTGGAAGGTATGATGATTGTGTTTGTCGAAAAGAACTACCTGTACTTTATGATTCTGAAGTCCTTTAATTACTTCAAGACCACCAAACCCACCACCAATTATGATTACGCGGGGCTTGCCCAGGTCTGCGATACGCGTGCGCGTGGTTATTAATTTGGGCATTTAAAGAGAATTCTGGCTCTAAAAAGGGTGCAATTTACAGGTTGTCGAAGGATTTCATCTTGTTTGAAATATTTTTTTGTACTTGAGTTCTTAACCCATGTAAACCCCTTAATTTTGAATACTAAACTAACAACCGTTATGCTAAAAAAATTCTTGTTCGTATGTTCTTTCGGAGCGCTCATGATGAGCTGCGGTGGAGAAGCTGAAAAGCTGAAATCGCAAGTAGATTCATTAAAAACTGAGTTACAAACCAGTCAGCAATTTGCTGTTGCTTTGCAAGAGGTAGGTGTGTTAATGGACTCCATTGACGCTAATCGCAAACTACTTCGCGTAAATATGGTGGAAGGTACCACCTATGATGACTATAAATCGCGCATGAAGGACATTAATAATTATGTAAAGGACACGCAGACCAAGATTGAGGATTTAGAGAAAACATTAAAAAAATCAAAAGGAAGTAACAGTGCCCTTTCAGGTACTATTAAAAAGCTAAAAGCTGATTTGGAAGAACGTAATAAGGAGATAGCTCAACTTAATGAACATGTAAATCAACTTCGCAATGAAAATCAAAACCTAATTACAACAGTTGGTTTGCAAGAGGCCGAGTTAACCGATAAGGAAGCTCAGATTTTAGCCAAACAACAGGAGTTGGCTTTGATTGAGGCTAAAATTCAGGAGTTGATGATAAGCAGTAAAGTAAGCGAAGCAGATGGATATTATGCGCGTGCACAAGCTGTTGAAGAGGCTGCTAACAGAACTAAGCTAGCGCCCAAGAAAAAGAAAGAGACTTTAAAAGAAGCCGTTGAGCTTTACAAGAAGGCACTTTCGTTGGGTAAGGAAGAAGCGCAAGCAAAGATTACCGAGCTTGAGAAGAAAATTAACTAGTAAATTTTTTACGCTTAAAATAAAAAGACCCTGTGATCACAGGGTCTTTTTATTTGTTTGCCTTTTAATAAGATAATTTCCGATAATGGCCGCGGATATAATTCCTATTGTATCCAACACCCAATCCCAAACATCGGGAGTGCGGCCAGGCGTAAACCGCTGATAGTTCTCGTCAAGTATTCCAAAAACAGATCCTATTAGAATAGTAGTAAAAATAAGCTTGTAGGTTTTTTTAATGGCGAATTCCAGCGATAACCAATAAATAATAGCTGATCCAAGAACGAAATATTCAACGCAATGAATAAGCTTATCGGGGGTAAGTTCGAATACTTCTGGAATGCTTTCTCCCGGAACTGATGAGCCCGCAAGTATTAATAAACTAAAAAATACCAGACTAACTCGGGCTACTGATAGCGCCTTCATTTATCCCATTCGAATTAGGTATAGCGTATAGGCTATATAGCCCCCCAATAAAATAACGGCTTCCCACCTGTCTAATTTGCGAGTATTGAGGGTAAACATAAAAATCATTAACACCACGGTGGCTCCGCTTAATACATAGATATCAAAATTTAGATTCGCATTATATTCCATTGGATTAATCAATCCTGTTATAGGGAGAATAAAAAGGGCATTAAAAATATTTGAACCTACAACATTGCCAATGGCTATATCTGTATTTCGTTTATAGGCAGCCACCGCTGAGGTTGCGAGTTCAGGTAATGAAGTGCCGGCAGCAAGGATTGTTAACCCAATTAACTTATCACTTAGTCCATACTGTTTTGCAATCAAAATCGCATTATCAACAACCAACATCCCGCCACCTACTAAAAGAGCTAACCCCAAAATAATTAGCCCAGTTGATTTAGGATTAGAAAAAATTTTGATTTCACCTCCTTCATTTAAATCGGTAGCGTGAGACATCGTTCTGTAGATGTAAACCATAAATCCGCAAAACATGAGAAGTAATATGAATGAGTCGATCCGGGTTAATTTGTTAACATCGCTGTTCCATAGTAGCTGATCGTTCACCAAAACGAATAAGACAACGGCTGCTAAAAGAGATAATGGGACTTCATATTTTACAGTATTCCGCTGAACAATAAGCGGATAGATTAGTCCAGATATGCCCAGGATAAATAGCAAATTGAAATTGTTACTTCCTATTACATTGCCAAATGCTGCCGAATTGTATCCTTTTATGGAAGACGTAATGCTTACCAACAGCTCGGGAGTGGAGGTGCCCAATGCCACCACGGTAAGGCCGATGGCTATGTTGGAGATATTGAACTTTTTTGCAATCGATGAAGCTCCGCTAACAAGAAAATCGGCCCCTTTAATAAGAATAACGAACCCTACGAGTAACAGGGTGACAGCTAATAACATAGAGGTTAGGTTAGGGTTTTCGAAATATAAATCTTTTTCTTTTGGCCTGAAAAGGTACATGTAAAAAATTAACTGCTCAGAAACGATGTTTCTTGTTAAATTTGCGGTTTAATAATCATGACCTTAGAGATTCTCGCTACCCTGTTTCTTGTCTTTTTGAATGGCTTTTTCGTTGCTGCTGAGTTCGCGATAGTAAAAGTGAGATCGTCTCAAATCGCCTTAGAAAAAGGAACATTGGCAAAAGATGCGGCAAAAGCAATTGTTAGTAACCTGGATGGTTATCTGGCGGCTACTCAATTGGGCATTACTCTGGCAAGTTTGGGCCTTGGTTGGGTGGGCGAAGATGTTGTTTCCAAGATTGTTCTGGATATCATGAATTCGCTAGGTCTTCAGATGAGTGAGGCTACCGCCCACGGCATTGCACTTCCAATAGCCTTTATCATTCTTACAATTTTACATATTGTGTTTGGGGAATTAGCACCAAAATCCATTGCTATTCGCTACCCAAGCAGCACAACTATGAAGTTGTCTATTCCATTGCGCGCATTTTATTTTATCTGCCGCCCTTTTATTTGGCTATTGAATGGTTTGGCAAATTTGATCTTAAAGATATTTGGTATTAAGCCAATGAGCGAAATAGAAATTCACTCAGAAGAAGAGTTGAAACTTATCATAGCTGAAAGTGAGGAGGGGGGGGCTATTGAAATGAGTGAACGGGAGTTGATTCAGAATGTATTTGATTTTGACAATCGTGTGGCAAGGCAAGTAATGGTGCCTCGTGTTAAAATGAGTATGATGAAGGCCGAAACCTCCATGGCGGAAGCAATGAACATTGTGCTGAAGGAAGGATATTCTCGCTACCCTATTTACGAACAATCGAAAGATGAAATTGTGGGTGTGGTCCACGCCAAGGATATCATTTCAGTTTTTTTTCAAAAAGAGAATAAAGGCCTGCGTGATATTATGCGAGCGGTTCAGTTCATTCCTGAGACAAAACCAATCGATGTGCTGCTAAGAGATTTTCAACGCACGAAGGCACAGATGGCATTTGTAGTAAGTGAGTTTGGCGGCATTATTGGGTTGGTAACGTTGGAAGATATCCTCGAAGAATTGGTAGGTGAAATCCAGGATGAACACGACCACGAACAGCAGATTGTTGTTTCTACTGATAAGCAGACCTACCAAATCGCTGCTCAGTCCTCGCTGCATGATATCAACAAGTTATTGGATGTTCCTTTCCCCGAAGCGGAGGAATACGAAACGCTGGCCGGATTACTAACTTTTGAGAAACCATCCTTGAAAGAAGGGGATGTATTTGAGCTTTTTAATTACCGGGTTAAAATCCTTAAGATTAATCAGACCTTGCCTGAATCGGTTGAGGTTAAACTGATGGATGAAACCGCAGTGGATTAACTCTCTAAAACCACTTTTTGTATTTGAAGTAGCCGATCATCAGCAAAAAGATAGCTCCCATCAAGCCCAATACTCCATAGTAGCCCCAAGAACTGGTTAGCTCAGGCATGTTTTGAAAATTCATTCCATAAATACTTGCAATAAAGGAAAGAGGAATGAAGATGGTGGTGATTACGGTTAATAACTTCATCACCTCATTCATTTTATAGTTGATGGTGTTCATGTATAAATCCATCAAGGTGGAGGTAAGATCTTTATAGGTATCCAAAGAGTCAATCAAATGGATTACATGATCATACACATCCGAAAAATACTTTACATTTCTGTCTTCAATAAACTCGTCTTCGTTCTTAATTACTTTGTTTAATGCTTCCCGCAACGGATAAACTACTTTACGCAGATAAATAAATTCCTTTCGTAATTTTTGAATACGCTGAAAATCTTCGACCGAAGGGTCATTCGAAATACTCTCTTCAATATCTTCAACTTGCTTTCCAATGTTTTCCAATATAGAGTAGTAGCTATCTACTATGGTGTCAATAATTCGGTAAAGCAGATAATCAGCGCCTCGCTTACGAATAATACTTGTGTCTTGCTTAATGCGCGATCTCAGATTGTCAAAAATATCACCTTCCTTCTCTTGAAATGAGAGTAAGTAATTTTTTCCTAACACAAAACTGATATGCTCGTAATCTATGCTTTGCCCTTCAATGCGATAAAGCATTTTTAGTGTGAAGAAAAGATGTTGTTCATATTCATCGGCCTTGGGTTGATGATCGGTGTTTAAGATATCTTCAACAAGTAGATAATGGAGTTCAAATCTCTTCGAAATCTTTTTGATCAATTCTTCATCCGATAAGCCATCAACATTTATCCAATTAATAAGATTTAGATTACATTGTTTTAAAAGATCATCAATCGGTAAATTCTCATACGCTGCGAATGATTTGTCATCATAAGAAATTAATTCAAGGATAACCTTTTCACCCAGTGGCCCGGTATGAGATACATGAGGGTGCTCGGTTAACTGCTCGTTAAGATGTTTTAAAGCCGCCTTTCTTTTTGCTTTTGTATTCTTCATGAGCGTGAGTGATTAATAAGTATCCGACCCGGATATCCAAATTCAATGTTCTCGGTAACATATTGTTTTTGAATAGAGGTTAGCACATCGCATTTTAACTCAAACGCGCGAGTAGGATTGTCGGTCCATACATAGCCCCGAAGCAGGATGCCAACCTCTGAAAAAGAGATAACCTTAACAATCACAACAGGTTCGCCTTCCGTTAGTTCCTCGGGCGATCGATTATCAATGCAAAAGCGGTGACTTAAACCGGTTTGTTGAATAATTTCCATCGCTTTATCAACATGGGCACTAAATGCGATGGGTACTTCTATGAAGACACAAATTTTTTCGTCAGTAAGGGTTGAGTTGATAACTGTTTCGTTGCTGATAACGCTATTAGGAATTACTACCCGTTTGTTTTCAAAGTCTTTTATAATGGTATGGCGCAATGTAATGTCCTCAACATCGCCTGTATAGAGTTGGCCAATCTTTACGCGATCGCCCACGCGAAAAGGTTTAAAGATGACCAGAAAAAGTCCACTGATAATATTTGAGAAAGCTGATTGAGAAGCGAACCCAACTATGGCCGCAAGAACTCCCGCCCCGGTTAGCAAGGTAGTGCCCATCGACCGAAGAGCCGGAATAGATCTGAAAATAATAATGGCAGCGATTAAAAAAATGATGAAGTCTACTGCATTCTTAAAGAAGTTGTATCGGGTAGGGTCAACTTTAAGCTTGTGAGCTGCGCCCCTGATAAACTTGCCAATGAGTGATCTTAAGATTCGCGAAACAATGAAGGCTACTGCCAAGACAGAGATCACAAAAATTATCTGCTCCCATTGTTTGTCAATCCACTTCATGACCTCGAAAATAATCAATAGTTGACTGCCTTAAGTCAATCATCGCTAATTTTAAATCTCAATTTATCCTTCCCAATTTCATATTTAGTGTTAAGCACATTGCTTATTATTGCAATTCATGATTCGAGACCTGGATAGCATCAAAGTGCCTGTGGCACGGCAGATGGAAGAGTTTGAACAAAAGTTCAGGGCTTCAATGAAAACCCGTGTCCTTCTCCTCGATAAAATCATGACCTACATTGTAAAACGCAAAGGGAAGCAAATGCGCCCCTTGTTTGTGTTTTTAAGTGCCGGTGCAACGGGAACAATGAATGAATCCACTTATAGAGGTGCATCCCTGATTGAGTTGGTGCACACGGCCAGCCTCGTGCACGATGATGTGGTAGACAACTCGAATTATCGCAGAGGTTTCTTTTCTGTGAATGCACTTTGGAAAAATAAGATTGCCGTTTTAGTAGGAGATTTTCTTCTTACCCGCGGACTGTTTCTAGCTCTGGAGCATAAGGATTATGATCTGTTGGGCATCTGTACCGAAGCGGTGAAAGAGATGAGTGAGGGAGAGCTGATGCAGATGGAAAAGGCTCGCCATCTTGATATCAGTGAAGATATTTATTACGAAATCATCCGCCAAAAAACTGCTTCGCTGATTGCATCCTGCTGTGCAGTAGGGGCAAGTTCTGCGGGAGCTACCCCTGAAGTTGTTGAAAACATGAAAAAGTTTGGTGAGTGCGTGGGTATGGCCTTTCAAATTAAAGACGACCTCTTCGATTATGGGGATGATGAAATTGGTAAACCGTTAGGGATTGATATCAAAGAAAAGAAGATGACCTTGCCCTTAATTCACTCGCTATCAAAGGCGCCCTGGCTTGAGAAGAGAAGAATTATTGGCATTGTAAAAAATAACAGTGAGGATGCCCGGAAGGTGAAACTAGTGATAGACTTTGTAAAAAAATCTGGCGGAATTGAATATGCCAACCAAAAAATGAAAGTTTATTTTGATCAGGCAATGACCTTACTTGAAACAGTGCCACCCTCTGAATACAAAACCTCGCTGGTTGATTTAGTGAAGTTTACGATAGAGCGGAAAAATTAGGTTCGGCAGGTGTACGTGACAATGGTGAATTGCCTAGGTTAAGGCAACTCGTTCGCGACCCGCCTCCAAAATGGCGTATTCTTTAAACTTGGTGAAGATTGATTTATCCATCACTTTTGCCGCTGGGCCAATATCGGTTGGCGTAAAATTTCCTTCAGCTTCCCACCACTTTTTAGCGTTTTCGCGAGCTTCAGATTTATCAACTTCAAAATAATTTATAATCGAATCGGAGATGATCCACGCCTTTTCAACGGTGGCATATTTTTCGAATATCATGGATCGCATCTGCGTTCCGCTCGACTGATTTTTGAAGTGGGATAGGGTATAGGACATGGTTTCAGGTTCTGTCATGATCATGTCCCAGTACTTTTCTGACGCAACTATCTGAGCAGTAGTGAGTAAATAGCCGTAACCTTTTTCAATGGGCTCCTTTGTGATCTGGCATTGAGCCTTAAATTCCTTCTTTTTCTTTCCAAACAATGAGTCGAACAATGCCATGATTCTTAGTTTAAGTGATTTACCTTATTAGATACTTCGTTTTGGGTAAATAGTTGCATGCAACCCTCATTTTTTTGAGTAAACCGTCAAAAAAATGAGGTGAATTGAAAAGAACGCTATTTTTTTGATCAGGTACCCTTATTACTGCTCTTTTTGGATTGAAGGAATTTTTCGTGTTTAGTGAAAAAATCTTCTAATTGTTTAACAGGCAGCTTCTTAGCAATGATCTTTTTCTTGTTATCAAGGATGTAGAGCGCGGGCGTTGAATCGGAGTGATAAAGCGTTGAATAATGTTCGGGCAAATACGATCTTGGACCATTCACAGTAATCCATGGCGTTTTAAATTCTTTTATGAAGTTTTTCATCTTCACCATTGAGGTATCAGAAGCGACTGCAAACACCTGAAAATCAAATTTTGTATGGCTCTTGTTGTAGAATTCAACAAGCTTGGGCGTTTCTTCTCGACAATGCCCACAATCCGGATCGAAAATAAAAAGGATGGTGTATTTATTCTTGATATCGTACATGGACCGGGATTGCAGATTTTGATCCTGCATAATTAAGTTGGCTCCTGTTTTACCAATCAAACTTGGTCGAAGTTTTTCCGCATAATCTTTTAAGCTTTTTTTGATGGAGGCGGTTGCCCAAAAATCCATTTCGCCTGATGCGTAGTATTTATCATAAAGTCGAACGAAGACTTCATCAAGTCCCATAATTTCAGGAGCCGAATACAAAAATATACAGTTATATACCAAGTACTTATAAGTTTCAGGATTCTTCTTGGCCTTAGCTACCATTTTATCGATAGCCATCATGATGGTATCAGGTATAGGTGCATATAGTTTATTTAAGTATTCTTTTATCTTTTCCTGATAGATTGGCCGTGGCAACCGAAGCATGGCATCATCTGCCAGATCAAACTTGTCGAAGAAATGTTCGCGATAATACTTTAGCTGAAATGATGAATCGATGGTGCCATCCGTTTTAGTAGGAGGCATAGGTGCTTCAATAGTCTGGGTTGATTTGATTAGTCGCGCTGTTAGGAAGGTTGGATATTTTTCAATCAATTCGTTTTGATACTGAAGTACCTTGTTATTGATCAGGGCAAATGATTCGCGAGCTGATTTCTTTTGGTCTTCGGTGAGCGTACTGTCTTTAATAATTTTGGCGAATGGTTCTGATTCTTTTCCCCGCTCCATAAGGAAGCGCATGTTTTCAAAAAAGATTTTATTGTCTTCATCACCCTTTACCACCGCAGTTTTAATAAAGTCTTTTGAATCGCCTTCAATGGAAAAGCGTTGATTAGAACTCACCACAAAGTCAAAGATTTTAGAATATCCTGAAGGTGTCTTTAAGACGAGATAATAAACTCCTTGTGATAAGGGTGTTTTATTGTCGAATGTAAAACTCCCTGTGGCATTGGCTCGTGCGGTATCTTTCAAATTGGTTTGCTCACCGTAATAAGATCCTAAGTAGACCGTGGTGTCCTTCCAGCCTTTAATGTTGAAATCAATTTTATACCCAGTTTGTGCAGTAGCTCCAAAAAAAGAAACAAGCGAAATCAATACAATCGGTAGCCGCATTTTTCGTTCAAAATTAGTATTAAGCAAATTTCTAAAATTCATAGGTCTTTACAAGACAATTAATAGGCCAAATCAGCCGAAGGTAAGTTTAACCTATGCACTCTCAACTTTTAAAATTACTTTTGCAGCGCTTAAAACATGTCGTTATCCACATCTCATCTTACTAAAGTTTACGATCAGCAGCGAGCTGTTAACGATATCTCTTTTACGGTGGAGAAAGGTGAGATTGTTGGATTTTTAGGCCCAAATGGTGCTGGTAAGTCTACCACCATGAAGATAGCCACGGGCTATTTGCCATCTACTTCGGGTACGGTGTATGTGAATGGCCTTGATGTAGCTACGCACTCCCTACAAGTGAGAAAAATGATTGGCTACTTGCCGGAGCATAATCCGCTTTATTTGGATATGTATGTGCACGAATATCTTCATTTTATTGGTCGTGTGTTTGAGATACCAAACTCAAACTTGAAGGTACGTGTTCCCGAGATCATTGAATTGTGTGGATTGAATCGCGAGCAAAATAAAAAGATTGAAGCCTTATCGAAAGGCTATCGGCAACGAGTTGGATTGGCACAAGCACTTATCCATAATCCTGAAGTATTGATATTGGATGAGCCAACAACGGGTTTAGATCCCAATCAAATTTTAGAAATCAGAAAATTAATCAAACAGATCAGTGCGGATAAGACAGTGATCTTCTCTACGCATATCATGCAGGAAGTTCAGGCGATTTGCGATCGGGTGATTGTAATTAATCAAGGCGAGATTGTTGCGGATGATAAAGTAAATAATCTCTTAAAACTGCAAGGCAAAGCAAATGTGGTGGTAGAGTTTGAAGATGAAGTAAGTGAAGAAGCGTTGAATGACTTAAATGGTGTTGAAAAAGTAATTCGCCTTGAGAAAGGATTGTATCGCCTCACAGCAAAGGACGGGGCAGATTTACGACCGGAAGTATTTCGGTTTGCTTCCGAACAAAAGCTTTCGCTGATTGGATTGAAACAAGAAGAAAATACGCTTGAAGATATTTTCAGATTACTCACGGTTAAAGAAGAGGTTTCATGATTCAGGTATTTGTTAAAGAGTTTAACAGCTTTCTGAATTCACTGATTGCCTACATCGTGATCGGATCATTTCTTACCGGCATCGGCTTGTTGATGTGGGTGTTCCCTGAGACTTCAGTCTTAGATTATGGCTTTGCCGATTTAGACACGTTGTTCTCCATGGCACCTTACGTGTTTATCTTTTTAATTCCCGCCATCACTATGAAGAGTTTTGCGGAAGAAAAAAAGATGGGCACGTTGGAGTTGTTGCTTACAAAACCATTGAGTGATTGGAATGTGGTGTTGGGAAAATTTTTGGCTACCTGTGCATTAGTCCTGTTAGCGTTATTGCCTACGTTCATTTATTATTATTCTGTTTATTTATTAGGCAATCCGGTTGGTAATGTTGATTCGGCAGGCGTGATGGGATCCTATCTTGGGTTGGCACTTCTGGCGATGGTATTTTGCGCAGTCGGACTTTTTGCATCGTCACTCACCTCCAACCAAATTGTGTCTTTCATTCTTGCGGCCTTTTTATGTTTTATTATTTACACAGGCTTAGAGTCAGTTTCTTCTTTTGGAGGAAATGCAGCACTGCTGATTAAACAAGTTGGAATTATTTATCACTACGAATCATTGAGCAAAGGCTTGATTGATAGCCGTGATGTAATTTATTTTTTAAGTGTTGCCGGATTTATTTTACTCACAACCAAAGTGGTTATAAGCAGCAGGCAATGGTAAAGTGGATGCAACGTAAAAAGACGGGCGATTTGCTGCTGCTGGCCAATGGACTAGCCTTGGTTATCTTATTGAATCTACTTGCTTCATTTTATTTTTTCAGGATTGACTTAACGGAAGAGAAACGATATTCCATTCAACCGCAAACAAAGGAGCTTCTTAAAACTTTAGATGACGTTGTGTTTGTAGAGGTATTTTTAGAAGGGGAGGATCTTAATCCTGAATTCAGACGATTTCAAAAATCAGTTCGTGAAACGTTGGAGGAATTCAGAATCCATTCCAACAACCGCATTCGCTATACATTTACTAATCCGCTGCAAGCGTTAAATGAAAAAGCGAGAAACGAATACATTGCTGAGTTAAACTCCAAAGGAATAAACCCACGCAATGTGATTGAAACCCGCGATGGGCAGCGTGTAGAGAAATTTGTTTTTCCAGGGGCGTTGGTTTCATACGAAGGGTTTGAGACTGGAGTAATGTTGTTAAAAGGAAATCGGGCGCAAAGTATCAATCAATCTGTTGAAGAAGTTGAGTTTGAATTGGCAAATGCTATTCACAAACTGACGAACACAAACCGAAAGCGGGTGGGGTTGATCACTGGCCACGGTGAATTAGATAGTCTTGAATTTGCAAGTTTTAATAATGCCTTGCTCGATCAGTATGATGTGTTTAATGTTACGCTTTCGCGGAAAACTTCAGTTACTGACTATGATGTTTTGATCATTGCAAAACCAACGCAGGAGTTTTCAGCAGCTGATAAATATAAGTTAGATCAGTACCTGATGCGAGGTGGTAAAATTCTTTTCTTGTTAGATCAGTTGGATGCAGACATGAGCCACGCTTCGGAGGATGATTATTATGCATTTCCGTATAATCTTAATTTAGATGATCAGTTGTTCAAGTATGGAGTTCGGATAAATCAGGATCTGATTCAGGATGGAGTTTCAGGAAAGTATCCGATTGTGGTAGGAGGGGAAACAAATCGACCGCAAATCATGCAGTTGGATTGGCCTTTCTTTCCGTTGGTAAATCAATATGCCAATCATCCGATCACTAGAAATCTGGATGCTTCCTTATTAAAGTTTGTCAGCAGCATTGATACAGTAAAGGCAACGGGCGTAAAAAAAACTCCGTTATTTTTCTCCTCACAATATTCACGTAAAGTAGCAACCCCGGTAAAAATAGGTGTGAATGATCTGCGGAAGCAAATGCAGGAAGGCGGATTTACTGCAGGAAAAATTCCAATCAGTTATTTATTGGAGGGAGTATTTACTTCGCTCTATAAAAACAGATTTGCCCCTGATGGAGTTGATACAATTGGTTTTAAAGAGAACAGTTCTCTCACAAAAATTATTGTTGTTGCTGATGGCGATCTTGCCCGCAACGATGTTAACCCACGGGATGGCAACCCGCAGCCACTCGGCCTCGATCCATTTACACAGTATACATTTTCAAATCAGGATTTGCTTATGAATATGGTGGCTTATCTGGTTGAGGAGAATGGATTGATCAAAGCCAGAAATAAAGAGGTGAAAGTAAGGCCGTTGGATAAAGAGAAAGTTAGGAATGAGCGAACCTTTTGGCAAGTAATTAATTTAGTGCTTCCACTCGTAGTACTTGTAATTTTTGGCGTGACTCGTTCCTATTGGAGAAAGGTTAAGTATTCGAGATTTTAATCATGCAGGAAAAGAGAAACATTCGGCTACTGATTTCCCTGTTCGCGATAAGCGGGCTGTGTATTCTCCTTATTTTTTTTGGAGGAAGGAGCGAACGCGCGGATGTTGATAAAAATCTTTTTAAAGTTGAAGATCAAACGCAGGTCAGTAAGATTGTTCTATCAACGCCCGGTAAAAACCAGGAAGTTGAAATTCGCTATGACGGAACCAAGTGGATAGTTAATAATTCCTTTGAAGCTGACAATCAATTGATCACAGTGTTCTTTGCAACCCTGTTGCAAGCCGAACCCAAACGACCTGTTGCCGAAACGCTTCAAGACTCTATAGCTTCAAAATTACAGGAGCAAGGTATTCACGTAACTCTTTTTGAAGGCGAACAACTAGTAAAAGATTTTTGGGTGAGTGGTAATGATCAACGCTCGGAAACTTACTTCCAACTTGCTGGTGATAAAACCTCCTACCTTGTTACCATTCCCGGTTACCGGGTTTTTGTTGCTTCCCTTTTTGAATTGTCGGAAGCCGAGTGGCGCGATAAACGCATCTTTAATTTCAACTGGCAGAATTTCAAAAGTTTGAAAGTTCATTTCTCCCAACAATCAAATGAGGATTTTACCATTTCGTTTTCCAACAAACTTTATGGCATTGAAGAGGTGGAGGTAGCGGATACGACCAAGCTGAGTAATTTTTTGGAGTCGGTATTTAACCTTCAGGCCGATCAGTTCAATACGAACTCTTCAGCGAGGTATGACAGCCTGCTCAAAACCACGCCTGTCTATTCCATTACTATAATGGACATTGCCAGCAGAACCTATCAACTGGAGGTTTTCCCGCCTTTAAAGGGTGAGCTGGTTATTCTTGGGCGACTCAATGATAATTTGTCGGCTTATTTTAGCCCGAAACAAATAGCTCAAATCACTCGGAAAAGGAGCTATTTTGAGTATTAATTCGACCAAACTGACTCATTTTTCAGATTGGTTTTTCTTTCTAACTTTACCGCCCTATAATAAACACAAACCACTGATTTGAGATGAAGTTCATTGTTAATTCAAGCTACCTGCTTAAGCAGCTTTCTAATATCAACGGGGTAATTACCACCAACCCGGTTGTTCCTATTTTAGAGAATTTTCTTTTTGAAATCGATAAGAGTAATTTAACTGTTACCGCTTCCGACCTTCAGACTTCTATGATCACAGAGATCACCGTTGAGTCCAAAGAGAAAGGAAATATTGCTGTGCCAGCACGAATCTTGTTGGATACATTAAAGAACTTACCCGATCAACCTGTTACTTTTTCAATTGACGAATCAACCTATAGCATTGAGATCAGTTCAGATAACGGTCGTTATAAGTTAGCAGGTGAAAACGCTACGGACTTCCCGAAAGTACCAGCTGTTTCAAATGACTTTTCAGCGTCAATTTCTTCTGAAGTATTAGCACGGGCTGTAAACAATACCATTTTCGCGACAAGCAATGATGAGTTGCGCCCAGCCATGACGGGTGTGTATGTTAATTTGGGCGAGAAGAATACAACCTTCGTAGCAACCGATGGTCATCGTTTGGTACGTTACCGCAGAACAGACATCAAGTCTGAAAACGGAAACTCAATTATCATTCCACGCAAAGCATTGAACTTATTGAAGGCAACCTTGCCTACTGAAAATACCGATGTGAGCATTGACTTCAACATGTCGAATGCATTCTTCAAGTTTGGACACATTCGTATGATCTGTCGTTTGATTGATGAGCGTTTCCCTGATTACGAAAATGTAATTCCGGCTCAGAACACCATTAAGATGACAATTAGCCGCACGGATTTGTTGGGTTCGCTAAAGCGGATTTCTATCTATGCAAACAAAACAACGCATCAGGTACGCTTAAAAATTACGGGTAGCGAGTTGCAGGTTTCTGCGGAAGATCTTGATTTCTCAAATGAAGCGAACGAACGCCTTTCATGCGAGCATGACGGTGAAGATATTGAGATCGGATTTAATGCTAAGTTTTTGATCGAAATGTTAAGCAACTTAGATACAGATCAAATCAAATTGAATATGTCGGCCCCTAATAAGGCTGGTGTTATTTTCCCTTCTGAGAAAGATAAGGGAGAAGATATTTTAATGTTGGTAATGCCGGTAATGCTGAACCAATACGTATAGTTTTTTCCTAACCTAAACCATTGAGAGCCCCACTAAAAGCGGGGCTTTCTTTTTGATCCCGACTGGTATTGCGAAAAACCTCACCCTGCCCATCAGAGGAGAGGGTTATGCCTAGTTGAAATTTATTCAAGTCTGCTGGCTGCGCAAGTTTCAAAGTTTGAAAAGTCATCCTCTTCTTTGCCGGCTCTATAAAATGTTATTTAAAAAGCAGAACATGAACTTGAAGTGCAAGAATGACTAATCGAGCGTCACCCTCTCCTCTGGAGGGGACGGGGTGAGGTGGTTACTTTTCAGTATTGTAATTCATAAAAATCCGAATTAACTTATCCTGAAATTGTCTATGGAAAATTTTGGCGTTTGGTGGGAAGGGTTGAGCGGTGTGCTCAAAATCTATTGGAGCCTGGCGGTTCCATTTACCCTCTTTTTTGTTTTACAACTCATCCTTTCTTTTTTTGGAGGCGAGGCGCCTGATGATCTTCCTGATTCGGAAATTGAAGCCGATCATGGCATTTCCTTTCAGTTCCTTACTGTCAAAAATCTCGTTGGTTTCTTCACCATCTTTTCATGGACGGGCATTGCCTGTATCGATGCCGGATTATCAAATGGAATTACATTATTAATTTCTACCGTTGCCGGACTGTTGATGATGGGCTTAATGGCTGGTCTATTTTACCTGATGATGAAAAGTGGGGCAGATGGCACCATGAAAATCAGCAGTGCAATGGGACAATCAGGTGAAGTTTATTTAACCATTCCGCCTAAACGAGGTGGCCTTGGAAAAATTCAAGTGAAAGTTACCGGTTCGTTGCGCACATTGGATGCGATGACCGATGATCAGGAATCATTGCCCACTGGCAAGTTTATAAAAGTAGTCGATATCCTTAATGATAATGTCCTTCTCGTAACCACTAACTAACCACTCATGTTTACTTTACCCATTCTTGCCATTGTAGGCCTCTTTGTTTTTGTCCTAATCACAACTATTCTCAGGCGCTACAAACGGTGTCCTTCCGATCGCGTGTTGGTGGTGTACGGTAAAGTAGGTGGCGGTTCAGCCCGATGTATTCATGGAGGTGCTGCGTTCATCTGGCCCGTGTTTCAGGACTATGCGTTTTTAGATCTTACCCCCAATTCCATTGAAGTTAACCTGACCAGTGCCTTGAGCCGTCAGAATATTCGTGTAGATGTTCCATCGAGGTTTACGGTAGGTATCTCAACAGAGACGGGTGTAATGGAAAATGCAGCGGAGAGACTTTTAGGATTGAGTAAGGACAGTGTTCATGATTTGGCAAAGGATATCATTTTTGGTCAGTTGAGGTTGGTGGTGGCCATGATGGACATTGAAGAGATTAACAGCAACCGCGATAAGTTTTTGGCCAATGTGGCTTCGAACGTAGAGGCTGAATTGAAGAAGATTGGTTTAAAACTGATCAACGTAAACGTTACGGATATCAAAGATGAATCCGGGTACATAGAAGCATTGGGTAAAGAAGCAGCTGCAAAGGCGATTAACGATGCCAAGAAAATGGTGGCCGAGAAAAATCGTGATGGATCGATTGGAGAAGCCCATGCACACCAGGATCAGCGTGTGAAAGTGGCCGATGCCCAGGCGATGGCTGTGGAAGGAGAGAACTTAGCAAAGATTAAAGTAGCCAATTCGGATGCCGCCAGAAGACAACGCGAAGCGGAAGCCTTAAAACTCGCAACGGCTTCTGAGAAAGTTCAATTGGCTAAATCATTGGAAGAAGCTTACGCTGCCGAACAAGAGGCAGAGAGTGCCCGTGCCGAAAGAGATAGAGCAACACAGAATGCCAATATTGTAATTCCAGCTCAAATTAATAAAGAGAAGGTAGAGATCACCGCAGAAGCGGAAGCCGAAGTAGTGAGACGCAAAGCAAGAGGTGATGCCGATGCGATCTTGTTTAAGAGACAAGCGGAAGCACAAGGGTTATTTGAAGTGTTAACGAAACAAGCCCAGGGTCTTGAGCAAATTGTGAAAGCGGCTGGCAATAATTCGCGCGATGCTGTCCTGTTATTGATTGTAGATAAACTTCCTGAATTGGTTCGTTTACAAACAGAAGCGATCAAAAATATTAAGATTGATAAGATCACCGTGTGGGACAGCGGCTCAGGAAATTCAGCCGATGGTAAAAACTCTACGTCTAATTTTATTTCCGGACTTTATAAATCCGTACCACCACTACAAGAGATTTTCAATATGGCAGGTATGGAATTGCCAGACTACTTAAGGGGTAAGACCGAGGCTGAATTGAAAAAGATGGCTGAGGAGGCAAAAGTTAAAACTGTTGAAGTTTCTCCAGAACCTGAGAAAGGGGAGGGCAAGGACAAAAAGTAGAACTGACCAAAATGATTCTTATAAATAGGCTTCCCATTGGTGGGAGCCTTTTTTATTTTACTAAATTGACCGTCAGAGTATTTCATTTTACAAATGCCATTAAGTCTTAACGAAATCCGAAAACGTGCTATTGAATTCTCAAAAGAATGGGAAAGTGCAACCGATGAGCGAGCCGAATCTCAATCATTTTGGAATGCTTTCTTCAATGTTTTTGGTGTATCCAGGAAGCGAGTGGCCAATTTTGAGAAACCCATTAAGAAATTAGGTGGCCATCAGGGATACATCGATTTATTGTGGAAAGGCATTGTTTTAGTTGAACATAAAAGCAGTGGCAAAGATTTAGAGACAGCTTATAAACAAGCCAAAGACTATTTTCCGGGACTAAAAGATGAAGAACTCCCAAATTATATTGTGGTCTCTAATTTTCAACAAATCAAACTGTACAATTTATTAGGTGGAACAGAGTCAGAGTTTAAACTAAAAGACCTTTACAAAAACATAAACCTTTTTGGCTTTATCAGTGGATATGAGCAACGGGTTTACAAAGATCAAGAGCCAGTTAATATTGAAGCAGCTGAATTGATGGGAGGTTTGCACGATGCACTTCTGGCAAATGGGTATCAAGGTCATGAATTAGAAGTGATGCTTGTCCGTTTGTTGTTCTGCTTATTTGCAGAAGACACAACCATATTTGACAAGCAGCAATTCACAGAGTATATAGAACTAAGAACAAAGGAAGATGGAAGTGATCTTGGCATTCATCTCGCCCAACTTTCCGAAGTGCTGAATACGCCAGAAAGTAAGAGACTTAAAAACTTAGACGAACAATTAGCAGCCTTTCCGTATGTAAATGGTTCATTATATAGCGAGCAGCTTCACTTTGCCTCCTTTGACAGCGATATGCGAAAGCGGCTTTTACAATGTTGCTATTTCGATTGGAGCATTATTTCACCCGCTATTTTTGGTTCCATGTTTCAGAGTGTAATGAACCCCAAGGAAAGAAGAAATCTGGGTGCTCATTATACAAGCGAGAAGAATATTCTGAAGCTGATTAAAGGACTGTTTTTGGATGAGCTTTATGAAGAATTTGAAAGCGTTAAGTCAAGTAGAAGTAAATTGACAAAATTCCAAGAAAAGCTTTCGAGTCTCAAATTCCTTGACCCTGCCTGTGGGAGCGGAAATTTTTTAATTATTACCTATCGAGAACTTCGATTGCTTGAACTGGAGATTTTAAAGATTCTTTTTAAGGGGCAGTTGGTTACAGACGTAAGCAACCTAAGCAAAATAGATGTAGATGCTTTTTATGGAATAGAGTATGAAGAGTTTGCTGCCCAAATAGCAACTGTAGCCATGTGGCTTTGTGATCACCAAATGAATATTAAGCTGTCTATCGAATTTGGTGAATACTTTAAGCGCTTACCATTGAAAAAGAGTGCGGCTATTTTGCATGGGAATGCATTAAGAATTGATTGGCAAGCGTTATTAAATCCAATTAATACTTTTGATATAGAAGCTCATCATGTAAATGTTTATGAGGTTGAAGAACCAATACCCTCATATAAAGAAGTTAATGTGAAGGCAAAAACGGTAACGATTATTAAAGGAGATAAACCGCAAGCAAAACCAAGAATCACTTTCGATTATATCCTCGGAAATCCTCCTTTTATTGGATACGCCTGGCAGAGTAACGAACAGAAAGAAGACCTTAGTGGTGTTTTTAATTTAATTGGAGGCGCGGGAGTTTTGGATTATGTGACTGCTTGGTATGCAAAAGCAGCAAAATTAATTGAGGGTACAAAAACAAGAGTGGCTTTCGTATCAACAAATTCAATCGTGCAAGGTGAACAATCAAGCATCTTATGGCAAGAACTATTTAAGAGTGGTATTACTATATTCTTTGCTCATAGAACATTCAAATGGAGTAATGAAGCAAAAGGTAATGCTGCTGTTCATGTGGTTATCGTTGGCTTTGCAGGTCACGAAGTGACTAATAAGAGAATATTTGATTACCAGGATATTAAAGGTGAACCATTAGAAATAAAAGCCAAAAGAATAAATAACTACTTGGTAGATGCTGAGAATGTGTTTATTCATAAAAGGAGCAAACCGTTGTCAGTTGTCCCATCTATAAATAGAGGAAGTGATGCTATAGATGATGGTAATTTTCTCCTTAATCAAGAAGAAATGGATCAACTTCTAAAGGAGTATCCGACTTCAAAAAAGTTTATTAAGCCATTCTTAATGGGTAAGGAATTTTTAAATAATATTCCTCGATATTGTATTTGGCTAAAAAATGCGGATTTATCAGAAATAAGAAAGTATCCGCAAATTTATGAAAGGATTGAGAAGGTAAAAGTGTTTAGAGAAAGGAGTAAGAGACCCCAGACGTTTAAAGCTGCAAAATTTCCTTATCTTTTTGGAGAGGAGAGACAGCCAGAGTCAGACTACTTAGCAATCCCGAAAGTGTCATCGGAGAATAGAAACTATATACCAATAGGATACTGCTCGAAGGATGTCATTTGTGGTGATAAATTATTTAATCTTCCTAATGCCACGCATTTCCATTTTGGAATTCTAACTTCCTTGATGCACATGACATGGATGAGATACGTTTGCGGTCGACTAAAAAGCGATTATAGTTATTCAAATACAATCGTATACAACAACTTTCCATGGCCACAAGATTTACCCAAGCAAAAAATACAGGGCGTTGAAAAATTAGCGCAACAAGTTTTAAAAGTTCGTGAACGTTATCCGGAAAATTCACTTGCAGATTTATATGATACAATCACCATGCCTCCTGATCTCGTTCGTGCCCATCAGGATTTAGATAAGTTCGTTGATACATGTTACCGACCACAACCCTTTGCTACTGAAATGCAAAGAATAGAATTTCTATTTGATCTTTATAAAGCGTACACTCAACCGTTATTCGGAAGTGAGGAAAAGAAGCGGTCAAAAAAGTAAAGTATTAGACTCAATAATCTCACCCCACCTCAAACGCACTTTTATAAAATCCATTTACTTGAGCATATTCGAGTAATTCAACATAGAATGGATGCGAACCCAGTGTAGCACTATCACCAATCATAATCAGTTTTTTCCGAGCCCGGGTCATAGCCACGTTGGTTCTGCGGATGTCGCCCAGAAACCCAACTTCAGCTTTTTCATTACTGCGCACAAAGCTGATGGCAATTACATCCCGTTCCTGACCTTGAAAGGCATCCACGGTATTAATTGAAATGGGTTTGTAAATGGGTTTAAGAATGTGCGAGGCTTCTGCCAGTTTTTGCAGATGAGTAACCTGTGCCCGGTAAGGAGCAATGATTCCCATCGTAATACCTTGTTCTAACCAAGCCTCTACGCTAACTTCGTCTACCAGTTTTTCAACTTGGTGAATTAACAAATTTGCTTCGTCCAGATTAAATCGGCTTAACGTTTCAGGGTCTTGCTGCTCAGTATATCCACAACCCGCTGTGTCGATAAAATCAATAGGTAGCTGGTTAGGTCGTAATAATTCTGCTCGTACAGAATCGTGAGCGACCAATTCATCCTTATAAAAATAATGCGATGAAAACTTCATGATCGCTTCGTGCATTCGGTATTGTACTTGCAGCATGCTAGCTAAATCAGGATGTTTTGAAATTCCTTTTTCGAAGAGTGTTCGTGCCAGTCCGCCTTTGGCTGCCTCGGGAGATTTTATGGTGGGTGGCAATTGACAATGATCACCCGCCAGTATTGCTCGCTGGCATTTCAATAAAGGAATCCAACAAGCAGGCTCAAGCGATTGAGCGGCTTCATCAATAAAGACAGTCTTAAATTTTCGCCCCCGCAGCACAGGATGCGAAGAACCCACCAACGTGCTACAAATAACATTGGCTGATTGAAGCAGATCGTTGATGATATAAAACTCCAGCATGTCAGCATCGGACTTTAGAGCCCTAGCTTCTTCTTTTAGTTGTCTGCGCAGGTTTTTTTCATGACCTCCAAAATTCCGTTTAAACTTGAAGGCTGCAGCCCGCACTTGTTCCATCTTTTTACGAAGTGCTCTCAATTCACCAAAGCTATGATGTGTGGCAATACGTGCATCCAATGTTTTGCTAAGCGTTTGTTCGGTAACACGTGCCGGGTGCCCGATGCGAATCACATTCAATCCTTGGTCGCTTAACTTATCCACTAGTAAATCAATCGCTGCATTACTGGGCGCACACACTAACACTTGCCCCTCCAATTTATTGGTGAGTACAATGGCTTGAACAAGCGTGGTGGTTTTGCCTGTGCCCGGTGGGCCGTGAATAAAGGCAACATCGCGTGCGGAAACAATTTTGTTCAATGCGTGTAACTGACTTTCGTTCAAGATGTTTCTGGATACTTGATGGTGCTTACTGGATTGCTGTGAAGTAATTGGAGTCTGAATTTTTCCAGCGCCTAAGAAAATTTCCCGAAACTCAGCCACGCGGTCACCTTCGGCTTGAATCACCTTGTTCAATGAGTATTCCATCTCCTTGTACGTCATCTCATCAAACATCACATCCAGCCCCAGTTGACCATCTTCAATCCAGTCGGGTACCTCATCACTATTGAGTGTAATCGTTATTGTATCCTCCTTCACATAATTAATTACTGCCTGCGTATGTTCTTTTTCTGGTTTGCCCGATGCATTGCAAAACAAGCTTACAAGTTTGCCACTTTGAAAACTGTGCGGTTGATCGGAGGGATGGATTCGCTGTAGTTCAAGAATGATTCGTTCCCCTGTCCCGATGTAATCGCGCACCAGTTTGATTGGATACCAGGTTACCCCTTCTTTTACACGTTGCGTAAGTGAACGCAGCAAAACTTTTTGACGATACTGCTCCAGATCGGCCTGCCGTTCTTGCTTTATTAATGCAAGTGTTTTTAAAAGTTGTTCTGTAGCAGTCATTTGATTTTTAAAGTGGCGCAAAGATGCAGGTGTAATTACTCACATAAAAATTTATGAAACACAATGTTAATTTTTTACCTTGAAGGAAATGAGTACCCAACAACGACTTAAGAAACTACAAATACTTCGTATTCGCAGAATCAATGTGATTCGTGCAATAAAAGATATACTTTTTATTACTCTGGGTGTGGCGGCTGCTGCTTTTGGATTAAAAGGTTTTTTATTACCCAATCAATTTTTAGATGGTGGAGTAATGGGAATATCCCTTTTGGTAAATGTAATTTCGGGCATTGATCTTTCCGTGTTGGTTATTTTAATCAATCTCCCTTTTGTAATAATTGCCTACACACAAATCTCGAAACTGTTTGCGTTTAAAACTCTGGTGGCCATTGCGCTTTTAGCGCTGGTGCTGGCGGTCGTGGAGTTTCCTACTATAACCGAAGACAAACTATTGATCTCAGTTTTTGGAGGTTTTTTTCTTGGGGTTGGTATCGGTCTTTCCATACGGGGTGGTAGTGTAATTGATGGCACGGAGGTACTGGCTATTTATTCCAGCCGAAAGACAACGCTTACGGTTGGGGACATTATACTTGTTCTAAATATTTTTATCTTTTCACTAGCCGCCTATATCCTCAATATTGAGACAGCCCTGTATGCCATCTTAACCTATTTAGTTGCTTCTAAAACGGTTGACTTTGTGGTGCATGGTATTGAAGAGTACACAAGCGTGATGATTGTATCTCAAAATAGCGCTGAAATAAAAGAAGCGATCATTACACGCCTGGGTCGCGGAGTAACGATACTAAAAGGCAAGAGTGGATACGGTAAGAATGGTCATCAGGAGAAAGAGATTGATGTTATTTTTTCTGTCATTACCCGGCTTGAGCTTCAACGCTTAAAAACAGAGATCACTAAAATTGATCCCGATGCTTTTGTGGTTGAGAACAGCGTAAACGATATAAAAGGGGGCATGATTAAGAAGCGACCATTTCAGGAGATGTGAGTTTGACTTAGTATTTCCTTTTGCATTTTAGCGACTTTGCGTCTGCCTTTGCCGAAGCTTCACGCGAACGCTTCGTGTAACGTAGTGGCTATGCGCAGCAGGTGAGATGCTATAAAATAGAGAATGCTTTCAGGTATGAATCAATGTAGTGATTTAAAGTCTTCCTTTTATACTGCATGATAAACCGAGGATGGGCAAGGGGAATGATTTTTTCAAAGAAGTGATGCTGCTCATTTAATTTTGACAGGAATTTGTAATTTTCTCCTTCACCTAAGCAAAAGGCAATTTTTGTATTGATTCCAAATTTTAATTGCTGATGGAGACATGATAATACGAAGGGGAGCAACCGCTCACTTAGTTTCTTATCATCGTAATAGTTTAGATTCTTTCCATCTTGTGTAAATCCGAGAGGCGATACCGAACTAAAGTAAAAACTCTTATAAAAATGATTGGCGCCTCCATAAGCTGTAATCATTTTGTAAATGAAATCGGCAGATAATTCCACCTTTTTATCCAAGGCATTAGGAATGCCACAGATCGATTCCAATTTAACGGGATCGGTAAAAGGAATTCCCGTAAGGCCACCACCAAAGCGGCCTGGGTTTATGCCTAAGATGATTTTGCGCGGATGAGAATCGGTGTAGTATTGATTGTAAAAACGCTTACACAATTGAAAGGCAACCGGATCCTGATAAGGATTTAATACTTTAACATTACGTGGAAGCGGAGTCGTGATTTCGAGAGAAGCGAAGAAATTTAAGACCCGCTGTGAGAAAGAATCATCGTTCATTATCAACGCTCTAAAAACGCTTTGATCTTTCTTGATTCACCAAATAAAATTAAAGTATCCCCCGTCCTGAATTCTGTGCTGGGTGTAAGAATGCCCAATGTGTGTTTCGTTAAACGAGTAGAACCCAAAATGTTTTTCTCTTCAAAATTTCGTTTGATGGACACTAACTGAATTTCAAACTCATTGATAAAATCAACGTCAGCTGCTTTAGTGCCAATGAGCCTGCCGGGTACATTAGCTTCTACAATTTGAAATTTATCGCATACCCGGTGCGAATCAATTACTCCTTCAAAGCTGAGGTGGTGTGCCATGCGATCGGCAGAGTTTTGTTCGGGATAAACAAATTCACTTAGCCCCATGGTTTCAAGCACCGTTTTTTGCAGCGTGGATGTAACTCTGCAAATGATCCGCTTCACCCCAATTTGTTTGAGAAGTGCAGCCAGCAAAATAATTGTCCCCTCGTTTTCACCAATCGCGATGATGATGGCATCAGCCTCTTTTAAAGGCAAGTCCTGAATCGCCTCCCGGTTGGTTGCATCCATTGTTACCGTATAGGTAATTCGGTTCTTTAGCTTTTCGGTGCGGGCTGGCACATTGTCAATACCAAAAACTTCATGCCCTAACTCTACGAGTTTACTTGCCAATGAAGCACCATAACTACCAATTCCAAAGACAATAAATTTCATAATGCGATTATTTTTAGTTCATGACTTCTTCAACCGGGTATTGATATGCTTGTTGTTTTGCCTCGGCAACAAAAGCCATCAGTACGGTTAACGCACCTACCCGGCCAATAAACATAGTAAGGATTAAAACAATTTTACTTGTATTGGAAAGATCAGGCGTGATACCCAATGTTAATCCCACTGTGCTAAAAGCGGAGAACGCTTCGAAGGCTATTTTCAGAAGGCCATGCTTCCCATCATTTACAGAAATGATCAGCACCGCAATGCCAATGATTAATAACGAAAGCAGAATAACTGCAAATGCTTTATTAATCGATTGCTCACTAATCTGAGTGCGATACACATTGGTTTTATTTTTACCGAGTATAATGGTGCGAAGGTTTAAGATAGCCACCGCTGCAGTAGTAGTTTTAATTCCACCACCGGTTGAGGAAGGAGAAGCGCCAATCCACATAAGCAGCAAATAAATCATTATGGTGGGAAGTGTAAGTGAGGACAAATTTACGGTGTTGAATCCTGCCGTGCGTGGTGTAACAGATCCGAAAAGTGAAGTTACTAGTTTTCCAAACTGGGTAGGATGTTCAAGCAGCGATGCGTCTTGCTCAAAAATATAGTAGGTGAAAAAGCCCACAATCAGCAATATGAAAGTTGTGGCCAACGCAATTTTTGAATTCACTTGAATAATGCGAGTCTGAGATTCGAGCATTGGATTTTTTAACAGACGGTTTAAAATATTGATAGTCTTTGTTCGGAAGAATGAAAAGATATTGAATACAATGGGGAACCCCATGCCTCCAAGAATAATTAGTGTTGCAATAATTAAGTGTATGGGATAATTGAATTTGATAATAGACTCATTCAAACCATCTGGTAACGTGGAGAACCCGGCATTACAAAAACCTGACACCGCATGAAAGATCGAAAAGAACACCTGCTGTTCCTTTTGAGGAAACAAGTTTTCATCAATACAAACAAAAATCAAGAAGGCTCCGATAGCTTCAAAAAAAAGTGTTACAAAAAGAATTCGCCCTACAATGGACATCACATTGCTTATCCGTTTGCTGCTGACCATACTTTTAAGAGCAACCTGGTTATGAAAAGAAACTGAACCAGCTGATAAGTAGGCAAACAATCCGGTAAACGTCATTATACCCAAACCGCCAATCTGTATAAGGAAGAGGATAATTACTTTTCCTACACTTGTAAATTGAGTGGATGTATTTAAAACGGTAAGTCCTGTAACACACACGGCACTGGCAGACGTAAAGAATGCATCGACCGGTGTAATGCCTTCCAGGGTAGCTTTAGGAACCATTAACAACAATGCACCTCCTAAAATTATAATTGCAAAACTTACAATGAATATGAAGGCTGTGTTTTGCCTTCTGCGATATAGATATTTTAAGAGTCCGGATGCTTCTGTAAGCACTAAGAAAAGTATGCCGGAGTATAAGATTAGTTTTTGAACTAACAGGTCCGAGTTGATGTGCGTATCAATATGAGTAATTTTTTTACCAACATAATGCAGGTAATACACTAGCACAACAAGTGAAAAATTATAGACATGCGCTTTTAGTTTTTTTACTTCTACCCACTCCGAAATAAATCGAATGAGGAAGATAACCTTGAAGCTAAATAGTACGAGGGTCAGAATCCGATAGAGATTGGCTTCGTGCGTATAGAATGGATGGAAACCAAAATCATAAACAACAAGACCAACTGCCAACAAGGTTACCAATGGGATTAAAGTATTGCTAATCTTGTAGGTTATGCGAAGGATATTTACGATCGCAAACCGACTTTGACTAATTACCAGATCTGCCAGGGCGCGCCTTAGCAGTCGGTAAAAGAGCATGATTTTTTGTTTTGTCTTTTTTAGCATAGTAGCAACAGGCACAATAAGCCCATTGAAGCCAATGATGCAGGTAAAACACGTATATTTTTTTATCCGAATCAAATTTCACGATGTAAATCTCTTTTTTGTTATTAACCAGAATGTTTACCTTCCAAATAAAAAAGTATGCGTACTCTTTTACTCCTGTTGGGATTTTTTGTAAGTCAAACACTTCTTTCACAATCTTTCGATATCCTGATTAAAAATGGAAAAATTGTTGATGGAACGGGTAACTCCTGGTTTTATGGTGATGTTGGTATTGTGAAAGAAAAGATTGTTTGGATTGGTAAATCTGAGACAGCTACTGGTAAAACTGTAATTGATGCTAAGGGATTAATCGTGGCTCCCGGCTTTATTGATGTGCACGCGCATATAGAAGGTGGTGAGTTAACCACGCCCACCGCTGATAACTTTATTCACGATGGGGTAACTTCAGTAGTTACCGGAAATTGTGGTGGATCAAATTTAGATATCAAAGATTATTTCCATCGGCTAGCTTCAATTAAAACTTCTATCAACGTGGCTTCTTTAATTGGTCACAATACCGTTCGAAGATCCGTAATGGGTGACTTGCAGCGCGATCCAACAGCCGAGGAACTCAGAAGAATGGAGGGGCTTGTAAAGGAAGCGATGATGGCCGGAGCCGTTGGATTTTCGACAGGTCTTATCTACATACCCGGCACCTATTCAAAAACGAGTGAAGTAGTGCGGTTAGCGAGTGTAGCTTCTCAATTTAATGGGGTGTATGCTTCGCACATTCGCGATGAAGGCGATCAGGTTACAGAGGCAGTAAGTGAAGCTATCAATATCGGGCGCGAAGCAAAGATGCCGGTTGAGATCTCGCACTTTAAAGTTACCTACAAACCAAACTGGGGTCGGTCTGTAGAAACTCTGCAATTGGTGGATCGTGCCCGACTTGAGGGACTGGATGTTACCATCGATCAATATCCATACATCGCCAGCAGCACAACCTTAGACACTACCTTACCCACTTGGGCTTTTAGTGGCGGTCGTGATTCTTTGAAGTTACGATTAGACCACCCCGCTACTCGCCTGAAAATTAAAAAAGAGATGGTAGACAATCTGAAAAAGAAGCAACTGAAAAATTATAGCTATGCACTGGTGGCGCGCTATGCACCGGATACAACCTTCAACGGAAAAACTATCTCTGAAATAAACAAAATGAAGCGTAGGAAACCAAAGGCGATAGAAGAAGCAGAAACCATTTTAGACATGGTAGGTGCCGTCAATCGAACGCAAATGGTTTATTTTAGTATGGACGAAAAAGATTTGATTCGAATTCTTCAATATCCATTCAACATGTTTGCTTCCGATGCAGGTATTGCAAAATTTGGATCGGGCATGCCACATCCGCGTGCGTATGGAACCAATGCGAGGGTGCTCGGCAAATACGTGAATGAACTAAAGGTAATTCGATTGGAGGAAGCTATACGGAGAATGACTTCGCTGCCTGCTCAAAAATTTAATTTGCGCGACCGTGGGTTGATAAGGGAGGGTCAGGCTGCTGATCTTGTAATCTTTGATGAGACGAAAGTTGGGGATGCTGCTACGTTCTCAAACCCACATGCGTATTCAAATGGGTTTGCCTATGTGTTGGTGAATGGGGAAGTGGTAATTGATCATGGTAAACACACCGGAGTGAGAAGTGGAATGGTGTTAAGGAGGCAGTAATGATTATTCTAAAAGCCTCACCAACTTTTTAAGTTCTTGCTTATTACGGTCTGAAGTAATACCGTTATAAATGCCATCTTTTTCGCGAGTAGTAAGACGCCAACTTAAGGAAGCCCGCGTACTGTTCTGACGAATGCTATCCATCTTCTGTAAGATGGGCACGTAGTTTTCGGATTGATACTGTAAGTCAATGCGATCGATGGGTAAATCGAACCAGGAGTGTGCCTGGCCAATCAGCATATCGCTATTAATGTCTTGAAAGTTTTCGAAGTTATTGTAAACACTACTAATTGGTTGTGTAAGGTCATCTACAATAGTTTGTCCGGATTTAGGCAAGATGGTGGCTAACTTTGGTGAATCGCGAATAGAAATAAAAATTACGCCTGACGTGTTCTCTGCAACCCATTCATGAAAAGCATATAAAAACCGAATGGCATCCGACATTCCAAAGTTGTCTGAAATGCCTGCGTCCATTATTTGGATAGGTGGATCAGTCGGTAATGTTGTGTTGGGTGTTATGTAAGGAAATGTTGCACTCATCCGTAGCGCAGAAAGAAATCGTAGATCTTCTGAATCTTGTTCTTTAAAAAAGCGCATAAAATCAATACCGCTTACTTTTAATTGTTTATAGTCATTAAAATTCCTTTCTTCTGAATTCATAAAAGAAACAGACTTGGAGGCGATATAAACCTTGCGACCATCATTGACTACTGTGGGCGCTAATATCACCATGGGTGTAATTCCCTTACCTTCCACTTCGGCATAGGCCTTAATGGGTTTATCCATTAGGCCTTCCGTTATTTGATTAAGCTGATCTTCGAAAGTGAATGCACGGTCGCGTTGATAAGCCTTTCCTGCATATTCAAACTTGGTAAATCCAACAAACAAATCATTGGCCAGCAAACTAAAGATCAGTGGATTTAAATTGTCACTTGATATTTTTTGGCGATGAATGGCTCCATAAGGATCAACATCCTCGCCCAACTTTTCTCGCAATTTTAATTCCCGAAAGTAACTGGCTCCAATAAGGCCGCCCGATGCACCCGTAATTAGTACACTGTTCTCTATCAGCTTGCCATTGGTAAGGCTATCAGCAACCTGTAAAGCACTGAGTGTCCAAAGGGATGCGCGCTTACCGCCACCGCTTGCACAAAGAAAAACCATTTTCGGTTTGGCTTCTGAATCAAACTTATTTCGCCAGTTTTTTAGTTGAGCTAAAACAACTTGCCGATCGGCCTCCATTGCCGTTCTATCCAATTCCTTTTGTAATGTGGCAATTGAGTATTCAGCAGGGGTTGTGTCATAGTTCAAGCCAAAGGCTTCATACTTTTTAGAAAAGAAGTCTTCACCAACCAAATGGTTAACAAATAGAAATATAACTAACCCTGCAGTAGCCGACCAGCCACCAAACCAAAAAGAGAAAGCGCCCGATAGCATGACAAAAATGGTGAGAAAGGTCATGAAACTGCAGGCAGCTGGAATTTGAAAGGTTGGGTAATCTTTGAAGATGCCCAGCACCAGCACCATCGCGAAAATAAAAAGCTCGATGATTACCAGATTAAAATGATTTTGATCAAATACCTGAAGTACGGTGGCTTTATCATAAAAAATGTTTTCCTCTACAGGAGTGGGTTTAAGGGATCCATTCAAATAGTAATCTACCCGTACTTGCTTTTTACGCACGATATCAAGCTTCTTCATGGCACTTGCGCGTGTCACTTTCACGTTTTGCTTAATCTTTTCATCAATGCGGCAAACCATGTATCTAAAGATGTCTTTGTTAGTAAACCTGAAGTAAAGTGAGAAAGAAAGAGTCATTAAAATGTACCCACTGAAAAAGCCGGCAAGATTTTTTGCAAGAATTGCTGGTGTGCTGTATTCGTTGCTGATCTGAAAAGCTATAACCTGATAAACATAGGTTATCAGAAAAGCAATGGGAATAATACTGTTGTTGATGGTAAATTTTTTAAACGGATTACTAAGGGCACCTACAAAGGAAAATCGATGGCCATCTGTAATGTAGGAAGTAATATGAAAAGCCATGGTGAAGCCTGCAGTGAGCAGCCCCATCATGAGGAAGCTGGTAAAATTTACTTTATTAAGATATTCAGGGTCGAGGAAGAGATATGGAATACCCAGGTATTTTCCGAAGTTTCCTGTTACCATGGCGAATAAGATGATCCAGCACAAGATTAGGATATGGTTACGCCTGAAATTGTTCAGAAGCAACTGAATAGGGAACGAGTAGAATACTTTAGGAAAAAAGAGGTAGAGTTTTCTCATGCAATAAACTCTTCAAGGTAATTAATTTTTCGGAAATAGAATGAACCCAAAATTGTTCTTGCAATTCGTACTTTACAATTCTTACTTCGTATTTTGTAACAAGTAATTTCTTCTCATTGTCAGAAACCTTTTCCATCTATCGCTCCTCTGCAGGTTCGGGTAAAACCCGCACACTTGCCAAGGAATACTTGAAACTGGCACTACGCTCGAGGGCGGATTATTTTAAGCACATTCTTGCCGTTACGTTTACGAATAAATCAACCCAGGAAATGAAGGACCGTATTTTGGCCTACCTGGATGATTTTGCCAATAACCGGCACAATGACCTTACGGAAGAGTTGCGAACTGAGTTAAAGTTAGATGCCTCTACTTTTCAACTGTATGCCCAGGAAACCCAGGCCGAGATTCTTCATAAGTATGCCCAATTCTCGATAAGTACTATTGATGCGTTCTTTCAAAAAGTAATCCGTTCGTTTACCCGCGAAGCAGGCTTGGTGGGTGACTATCGGTTAGAGGTAGAGCAAGAGCCTATTATGGAGGAAGTGGTTGATAATTTGATGGATGAGTTGGGAAGCAACGAGCAGTTAACTAAATGGGTGGTAGATTTTGCTAATGAACAACTTGAAAATGAGCGTGCGTGGGATGTTCGCAGCAGTTTAATCAAGTTCTCAGAAGAAATTTTTAAGGAAGAGTTTCGTGAGATTGAAGACGAGGTTACAAAGGTGACTGCAGAGCCAAATTACTTTTCCAATTTACTAACCCAACTCAGGAAACGGAAATTTGATTTTTTAAATGTTGTAACCGGAAAAGCAAAGGAAGCAGTTGCGATTATTCATCAACAAAATTTAACAGCAGCAGATTTTAAGTATGCCGGTGGCGGTGTTTACAGTTGGTTCTTAAAAATTTCAAAACATATATCGGTAAAACAATTTGACGAAAAAGAGTTGGGCAAACGCCCATTGGGCGATTATCAGAGCAGTAAAAATTTCCCTGATAAGGATACTAAACACAGAGACATCCTGATCAAACTTGCCGATGAGAAACTAATCCCGCTGATGAATGAAATCATTGACTATCGGGAACGGAATTACAAAACAGCTCTCTCGGCCGAAGTTGCCCTTAGTAACTTTTACTCCTTTGGTTTAATTACCGACATCTCGCGTAAGCTAAAAGAATATAAAGATGAGAATGGCATTATGTTGCTGGCAGATGCACCTCGTTTTTTAAACGGTGTGATTCAGGATAGTGACACGCCTTTTATTTATGAGAAAGTTGGGTCATTCTATCGCAATTACCTGATCGATGAATTTCAAGATACTTCGGGGTTGCAATGGAAAAACTTTCTGCCGTTGCTTGCCAATGGGTTGGATCAGGGGTATCCAAGCATGGTAGTGGGTGATGTAAAGCAAGCTATCTATCGCTGGCGCGGAGGAGATCTCAATTTGCTTCAGCAGAAAGTAGAACAAGAAGTAGGTGGGCATCGGGTTGGTTCGAAAGAACTCAATCATAATTATAGAAGTGCATCTTCCATTGTTGAGTTCAATAATAATTTATTCAAGTCACTCTCCACGATTGTAGCGAGTGAAACAGGAAAAATGATTTCAACTGATGCCTATGTGGATGTTGCTCAGCAAATTCATAAATCTGAAACGGGTTTCGTCTCTATCACATTGCTGAAAGATGATGAAGATAGGAAGTGGAAGGAGATAGCTTTAAGTAAAATACCTGAACACCTTGAACGTCTGCAAAGTTTAGGGGCATCATTAAAAGATATTGCAATCTTAGTTCGCGATAACCGAGATGGTCAACTTATTGTTCAGTACCTCCTTCAATATAAAAATTCAGATCAGGCCAAACATGATTGCAAATATGAAGTTGTATCTAACGAGTCCCTTCGGTTAGATGGGGCAAGTTCGGTTAATCTACTTATTAGCGCGTTACAATATTTATTAAATCCTGAAAATGCAATTGCCCGCGCACAGTTAGGATATGAATATGCAAGGCTTCATGAACGGGAAAGGGCCTTGACTGATGTTTTTTCTGTCACCAATCAAATTGATTTTGAGAATAACTTACCTGAATCATTTACCAAGCGCAAGGCAACGCTGAAGAAGATGCCCTTGTTTGAATTAACAGAATCATTAGTTGAGCTATTTGATTTGGGGAAAATAGCCGGTGAGTTAGCGTATCTGCAATCCTTTCAGGATTTGGTGCTTGAGTTTTCGAATCGTGAGCGGAATGATATAGGTGTTTTTTTGGAATGGTGGGAAACCATAAAATTCAAAAAATCAATTCAGGTTTCGGGTGAAGTGGATGCGGTGCAAATATTAACCGTTCATAAAGCAAAGGGACTTCAGTTTAAATATGTAATCGTTCCTTTTTGTGCCTGGGAGTTAGACCATGGTTTTGGGCGCGATCCAAATCTTTGGGTACAGGCTGACGAAGTTCCCTTTAACAAAGCAGGTCATTTGCCTGTGAAGTATTCGAGCACGTTGGATGACACGGTGTTTTCTGAGTATTACAAAGAGGAGCGCAGTCGCAGCTATCTGGATAATTTGAATTTGCTGTATGTTGCGCTTACTCGTGCTGAGCAGGGATTGATTGTGATGTTGCCTTATCAGAAGAAAACCGTTGGTGGGTTATTGATTGATGGCATACAACAATCACTGGAACTAAAGTCGGGGTGGGATGAGGCAACACAAACTTGGAGTGTTGGAGCATGGTCTGTCGCTACAGAAAAAAATCAAAAGAAAGCGTCACTTCCCATTGAACTGAATCATTATCCGGCAACTTCCTGGCGCGAGCAATTAGTGATCCGGCAAACGGCTAAAGGATTTTTCAATAGAACCGAAAGCGAGACATTTGAAAAAGTACGATATGGAATTCATATCCATGCCATTCTTTCGAAAGTAAAATATCAAAACGAATGGGAAGAAGTATTGGAGCGACTTGTGTCGGAAGGTCTTATCTCCTTAGAAGAGAAGCCACGCATTTATGAATTGATGACCGAGTTGCTTTCCAATCCATTGATTGCCTCCTGGTTTTCTGAATCCTGGAAAGTGCGCACAGAAGTGCCTATCATCATTCCGGGTGGTGGTGATAATCGTATCGATAGATTGATGACTGAAGGGAGTAAGGCCGTTGTCGTGGATTTTAAGACGGGTGAACCCACGAAGGCAGATCAACATCAAGTAACTGAATACATTGCCATCATGCATCAAATGAATTTTACAGAAGTGGAAGGTTATTTATTGTATACAAAAACCGGGGATGTAGTTTCCGTGCCGCCCGGCAAAACAAGCAAGAGCAAAAAGAAGGACGAAAAACAATTAGGATTGGGATTTTAGTATGGAATCGTATCTACGCGAATTAGCAATACAACTAAATAAAGAAAATCCTACCTGGGATTCGGTTACTCTCGTGTTTCCCAATCGAAGAGCTGCTTTATATTTCCGTAAACACTTGAGTGAAATTATCACCAAGCCCTTGTTTGCCCCCAACTTAATAACTATTGAGGATTTTATTTCGGAGATGACAGCAGTAAGGATGCCTGATAAACTAGAGCTTGTTCATCGTTTGCACAAAAGCTATCATAAGGTTATTCAGGCAAGTGGAAAGAATGAACCCTTCGATCAGTTTTATTTTTGGGGCGATATGTTGTTGCGCGACTTTGATGAAATTGACAAGTACCTCGTAAATGCCGAACAGCTATTTAAAGACCTGCGCAATCAAAAGGAGCTAGACTCAAGTTTTGATTATCTCACCGATGAACAACGCGAATTTCTAACTAATTTTTGGCAAAGCTTTGATGAAACCCTGAATGAGAATAAAAAGAAGTTTATTGAAGTCTGGATAAAACTGTTTGAGTTGTATAAAACATTTCGAAGCCAATTAGAAGCAGAAGGGCTGGCGTATGAAGGAATGCTACACCGAAGTGTTGTTGATACAATTGAATCAGGGAAACCATTAAAGAGAAATCCAACGGAGATAAATTTTGTTGGGTTCAATGCGCTCACAAAAGCCGAAGAGAAAATAATTTCTCATTTTGTGAAGTTGGGTAGTAAAATGCATTGGGATGGCGATGATTATTATGTAAACAATGATCGGCAGGAGGCAGGTATGTTTATTCGGGAATACCAGCAGCATCCTATTTTAAAAGATACTTTTGAGAAAAGTTTCCCCTCCAATTTCCGAAGTCAAAAATCATTGAAGCTTTATAGCTCGCCCCAACCGGTTGGGCAAACCAAGTTGATGGCTCAAATTTTGGAAGAACAGTTAAAACAAGGTCTTGTTCCTGAGGATACGCTCGTTGTGCTGCCAGATGAAAAATTACTGATGCCGGTGCTTCATGGCATTGCCGGAAGTGTTGAGAAGTTGAACGTAACAATGGGTTTTTCACTGAGCAGCACTCCGTTTTTTAATTTGGTTGAGTTGCTGGTAGAACTTCAGATTGCAGAGAAGGAAGGGCATTTCAATCATAGACAAGTACTGGCTTTATTGGGCCATCCATACGTTGTAGCAGCCGATGCTGCTGAGGCCAATGCAAAACGAAAAGAAATCCTGAAGCATAATTGGGTTCACATTCCTGAAAATTTTTTGGCTTCTGTTGTTCCTGTCCATCGATTGATTTTCAAAAAATCAACGGAAGTACCCTTAGCTTATCTATCTGATATCATTTCTGAGATTGGTTCTCTAACTAATCTCACAGATTTTGATCGGGAGTATGCCATTCAATTTATAAAATTATTGAATCGCATGAGCGAAGTAGTGAGTGAGCAAGCTGTTGAAATAAATGCAAAGGATCGGAATAAAGCGTTGAAATCGTTCTTGCGGCTTTTAAAACAATTGGTACGAGCTGAAAAAATTCCATTTACAGGAGAGCCACTGAAAGGGTTGCAAGTAATGGGGGTGTTGGAAACCCGTAACCTTGATTTTAAAAATGTATTCATACTCTCGCTCAACGAAGGAGCTTTTCCATCTTTTGGAAGCAAGGGTTCTTACATTCCGTATAATATCCGCAAAGCCTATGGTATGCCAACCATTGAGCATCAGGATGCCATGTATGCGTATCTGTTTTACCGGGTAATGCAACGTGCAGAAAATGTATTTCTGTTTTATAATTCCGAAACCGATGTGCTGGGGCAGGGCGAAATGAGTCGCTACTTGCAACAATTGATTTATGAAAGTGGATTGAAGCTGGAACGGCATGCATTGCATAATTCGATTCAACCAGCTTCCATTAATCCAATCACCATAAAAAAAGATGATAAAATTCTCGCGGGCCTTACTCAACTTAATTCAGGGAATGCGTATTTCAAAGGAATTTCACCTTCAGCTTTAAACACCTATTTGGATTGTAAGCTAAAATTCTATTTCAGATACATCGCCAAAATTAAGGAACCCATCGAAGTAGCTGAAGACTTAGATGCCCGCGTGTTGGGTGATTTTTTCCATAAGGTAATGGAACGCTTTTATAAGCAGCTTGCGGAAAAGAAGAAGAACAATCTTGTTGAGGCTGGTGATTTTGATCAGTTTGAAACGGTGTTCAATAAATTGATCGATCAGGTTTTTGCCTTATCGTATCATCTGGAGCCAGGAAGGAAAGTAGTATATGAAGGGCAGGGGCTTATTGTACGGGAAGTGATTAAGAAATTTATTAACCGGATTGTTGAGTTAGATAAACAACGCACACCGTTTGTGATGGAGGCTGTGGAACTCTCGGGCTTACTCTATCGAACGAAAATAGATCAGACACCGGGCTATGCGGTATTAGGTGGCACGATAGACCGGGTAGATCGTAAAGACAATGAAGTGCGAATTATTGATTATAAAACCGGAAGGGACAAGTTAGATTTTGAAAACGTAGCTTCGTTGTTCCTGCGTGATGACAAGGACCGTAAAGCTGCTTTTCAAACGTTTATCTATGCGCTACTGTATAAGAATAACCGATCTGTTTCTACGGCCGATGCTCGCATTGTGCCAGGGCTAATTAATCGCTTAAACTTATTTGATGATTCTTTTCAATTTGGGCTCACCATGAATAAGCAACGCGTGTATGATGTAAACGCCCTGCTCCCCGAATTTGAAGCACATTTAAAAATCTTGTTAGAAGAAATTTTTAATCCCACTGAGGCATTTGACCAGACTCCTATTATTGAAAAATGCCGCTACTGCCCGTATCAGAATATTTGTTATCGATGAGGGAGGAGGTTGCAGCAAAGTCGTCAAGTTATTCTATGAATCCGTGGCCAAGCTATTTAAGACTCCGTTTCTTTAAAAGTACTCTTGAACCCCAAATAGTAAGTAATCCCAATCCCCAATAAACAACCAACAGTATTAGACTAGTTATAAACACTGCTGGATATCCCAATTCATTTGCATCCACAAAGTGATAGGGGTAAGTGCTCGTAATTTCCCCACGGATTAATGAGTAAATAAAATACACAAATGGGTAAATCAGCCATGTGAATGAATACTTATAGCTAAAGAATCTCTTCTTCGCTAAAAAGATCCAAAACAAAATGTAAAGTGCAGGCACGCCATAATGAAGAAGAATATCTGCAACGTATTGAAGCCCGGTTGGACTCCAGACGTTAGCTAACAGAAAGTGATAGGCAACCCCCACCACTAAAATATAAATGAAAGCTGCTGCTTGAACAGAGGGCTGAGAAAAGTAAGAACCCCATTTTGTTTTAGGGAAGATGGCAATACTTCCAAAGCACAAGATCACTAAAATATTTGTCCAGATGGTCATGTAACTGAAGAACCGAATTACTTCACTGATATAACTTACCTGATCGCGATAAGCATTAGAAAGAATCAGATACAATTGCAGCGCCACCGCAAACGTCCCAACTGCAAATCCCAAAGCAGAAACCAGCTTTTTCATATATGAAAGATAGCAATCGGTTAAGTTTGGACAAAAAAAATCCCGCCCCGGAAAGGGCAGGATTTATCAAAAATTTAAATTGATTATCCTTTAACCAATTGCGCGTTGATATGAAGTTTTACTTCATCTCCAACAACCACTCCACCTGCTTCAGTTACTGCACCCCAGTTTAATCCAAAATCTTTGCGGTTTATCTTTCCATTGATTTCAAAACCTGCTTTTGTGTTTCCGTATGGATCTACCATAATACCCCCAAAATCTACATCGAGTGTAATGTTTTTCTTAGTTCCACGAATGGTAAGATCACCCACCAATTTATCTTTCTTTAATGTTCCTTCGAAGTCAATCGTTGGATGTTCTGCTGCTGCAAAGAAGTCAGGAGATTTTAAATGATTATCGCGGTCAGCCTGATTAGTATCGATGCTGTTCACATCCAAATTAAAGGATACTTCGGCACCATCGAAATCGTCAGATTCGCTTTCTACACTTCCGTTGAATTTTTTGAAAAAACCTGTTACGGTAGAAATAACCAAGTGTTTTACTTTAAATTGTACTTCGGTGTGGGTTGGATCAATTGCCCACTTTGTTGCTACTGCTTGTGTTGACATGTTAATTAATGTTTAAGATTTAAAATTTATTTTCCTTTTGTGTAGCACAAAGGTAGAGCCTCTGCATGGCTCAGCACCTTGAACCAGGTTAAGAAACTATCTAATTAATCTTGAACTAGATTAAGAATGTCAACGTTCCATTCGCTTTCTGCGGATTTTGCTTAGAAACTCGGGGGTGAAGCCCAGATACGATGCTATATATTTTAGAGGAACATACTGTTCGAGCGAAGGATATTTCTGCAGAAAGTTTTCATAACGCTCTTCCGCTGTAGCGGAAAAATTTTGAATGATTCTATTTTGATGTGTTACTAAGGAGTTTTGAAAAAGGATGCGAAAGAAGCGTTCGAATTTTGGAATTTGCTCTAACAGCCGATCCATATCAACCTTTGGAAGATAGAGAACTTCGCTATCTGCGAGTGCGCGCGTTGTATAGATGGAAGGAACTTGTTCTGTAAAGCTGTGCAAATCCCCCGTCCACCACCCAGCCATCGCAAATTGTATTACATGATCATGCCCTGCTTTGTCTGTGTAGTACGTCATCAGGCAACCGGAAACAACATGAATGAAATGCGGAGTAACCGTGCCGAACTTCTCAACAAACTCACCTTGCTTTATATGCGCTGGCCGAAGTAGTGCGGTAAAGAAAGCAGACTCTGACGAGTCTAATGGAATTTGTTTAGTAATGTTTGAAAGGAGTGAGGAGAAATCGTTTTTCATTGTAACAAAGGTATCGAAGATTGCACATACTCAAGTTGATTAAATATAATTACAAAAGACGTTACCTTTACTTTATGGATTTAGAGCACTTTCGCGAAAAGTCAACAAATAAGGCTAAAGAGAACAAGAAGTTTCTTTCTTCTCTAACGAGGAAAAATCCACGCCAGCTCGATCATGAGTTTCACACTCTTCATGAGGAAGTATTTGCAGAGATTGATTGTCTTACCTGCGCAAATTGTTGCAAAACCACGAGCCCGATTTTTTATCAAACTGATATTGAGCGCGTGGCGAAAGCTCTGCGCGTAAAGCCGGGCGAATTTATTGAACAATACCTCCGTGTGGATGAAGACAAAGACTATGTGTTGAAATCATCGCCTTGCCCATTTCTGGATGGGGACAATTATTGTAAAGTGTATGAAAGTCGCCCCAAGGCTTGCCGCGAATACCCCCACACCAATAGGAAGAAGATGGTTCAAATCATGGATCTGACCTACAAAAACACACTGGTTTGTCCGGCTGTATTGGAAATGGTGGAGCGGATTAAAAAGATTGAATTTTGATCTTTATGCCGCCTGTTTAAATCATGGCGGCCTGCTGAAATGCTATTTTTAACTAAATCGTCAACCAATTAAGTGTATATGTATTATTTGTATTTGTAATTCATATTTATAATATCCAAATTTGGATATTATTTCAAACAGCAAATGGCAACTTTCACAAGCACACTCCCCGATAATCTCCTTCAGTCTTTAAGTGAGAAGGCGAAAGCGCTTTCGATGCCTAAAAACAAACTGATTGAAAATGCGCTACGTCTATATCTCGAACACCTTGAAAAAGCCGAGTATATCCGATCGTATAAGCAAGCGGCAACCGATAGTGATATTCTGTCGATTGCCGAAGAAGGTATGGAAGATTATCTGAATCAGCTAGAGAAGTGAAGCAAGGTGAAATTTGGTATGCGGATTTAAATCCAACCAAAGGAAGTGAGCAAGCGGGTCAGCGACCGGTTGTAATTCTGAGTGGAAATTTATTGAACCAGCACCTTAATGTTGTAATCGTTTCTCCACTCACAACTAAAATAAAAAACTATAAGGGCAATCCGGTTATAAGTCCCACGAAAGTGAATGGATTAAAACAGGAGTCGGAGATGCTCATCTTTCATATTCGCTCTGTTTCAAAAGATCGACTAACTAGTAAAATAGGAGACATTGAACAAAGTGAGCTGACTCTTGCGGTGAAAACTCTCAATGATATTTTAAAATATTAATCCACGATCAGAAAATAAAAAAGGCTTCCTGATTTGGGAAGCCTTTTTTGGTATCGTCAATTAAGATTATTTCAATTCGTCAAAATCAAAGGAGGTTTCTAAAAACTTAGTCGTGAATTTTCCGGAACGGAAAATAGCATTGTCCATCAACTTCAAATGGAAAGGAATGGTTGTTTTAACTCCTTCAATAATAAATTCGCTAAGGGCGCGCTTCATGCGGGTAATTACTTCTTCGCGCGATTGCCCTGTTACAATTAACTTTCCAATCATCGAATCGTAATTGGAGGGAATGGTATAACCCGCATACACATGACTATCGATACGAACTCCATGCCCACCTGGCTTATGCAGGTTAATGATTTTGCCCGGTGAAGGACGGAAACCATTGGCTGGATCTTCTGCATTGATGCGGCATTCCATCGCAAACAAATTTGGATAATAGTTGGTGCCTGAGATAGGCACTCCGGCAGCTACTTTAATTTGTTCTTTAATAAGGTCATAGTTAGTAACCTCTTCCGTGATCGGATGCTCCACCTGAATACGGGTGTTCATCTCCATGAAATAAAAATCACCATGCTTATCCACCAAAAACTCTATTGTTCCAGCACCTTCATAGTTAATCGCCTTGGCACCTTTGATTGCCGCTTCACCCATTCGCTCACGCAATTCCTGACTTACAACAGGAGAGGGGGTTTCTTCAACTAATTTTTGATGCCTGCGCTGAATGGAGCAATCGCGTTCAGATAGGTGGCATACTTTTCCGTATTGATCACCCACTACTTGTATTTCGATGTGGCGTGGTTCTTCAACAAACTTTTCAAGGTAGAGTCCATCATTGCCAAAGGAAGCACCGGCTTCGCGCTTGGCATCATCCCAGGCTTTTTGAAATTCAGATTCATCATTGATGATCCGCATTCCTTTACCGCCACCACCAGCAGTTGCTTTAACAATTACCGGGTATTTTATTTTTTTGGCGATTGCCATTCCCTGTTCAACGGATTCCAGCAAACCTTCTGATCCAGGAATACAAGGTACACCGGCTTTTATCATAGTGGCTTTAGCTGTTGCCTTATCACCCATGGCATGAATCATGTCAGGTGTGGGGCCAATAAATTTTATTCCGTATTCATGACATACAGAAGAGAACTCAGCATTCTCTGAAAGAAAGCCATAGCCAGGATGAATCGCATCGGCATTGGTTATTTCAGCTGCAGAAATAATACGTGGAATGTTAAGATAAGACTCTTTGCTTGGGGGGGCACCAATACATACCGCTTCGTCTGCAAAACGAACGTGAAGGCTTTCACGATCGGCAGTAGAATACACGGCAACCGTTTTAATGTCCATCTCCTTGCAGGTACGAATAATCCGCAAAGCGATTTCGCCTCGGTTTGCTATTAATATTTTCTTAAACATACGGTTAATTCAAAATTTAAAATTTAGCTCGATTGATTTTGAACATTGAATTGTTAGTCGGGCTCAACAATAAATAAAACTTGATCGTACTCAACAGGAGTTGCATTTTCAATCATCACTTTAACAAGTGTTCCTGAAACTTCGGCTTCAATTTCATTGAAGAGCTTCATGGCTTCAATAATACAAACGGTTTGGCCTTTTGTAATTTTATCGCCTACGGAAACAAACGGAGGTGAATCGGGATTGGCAGTTCTGTAGAAGGTACCAATCATTGGTGATTTAATTTCAATGGTATTGGATGAGGCTGCAGGCTTTTCTGCTTTTACCGGTGTTGTGGCAACAGCTTGTGGCTGTGGTGCAGTTTGCACTGTAACTGGAGCCGTCATAACTGGGGCTGAAGACTTAAGTACTTTTTGATCAGGTTCGCGCTTAACGCGAAGTTTTAATTCCTGGGTTTCAATATCTACTTCGTTGAGACCCGAATGAGCGATGAAGTCGATAAGATCTCTGATTTCAGATGTTTTCATATCAGATTGTTTTGGTTCAGCCGATGAGGTTTTTTTTGGAGTAATCTTTCTTGTTGCCATGATTATTCTTTAACACGTTCTACATATTCACCAGTGTCGGTTTTTATTTTGATGTTGTCACCGGTGTTAACAAACAAAGGAACACGAATCTCTGCACCTGTATCAATGGTTGCTGCTTTTAAAGTGCGGGTGGCAGTATCGCCCTGCACTCCGGGTTCAGTATACGTTACATTCACTACTACATGTGCAGGTGGTTCAGCGGTAATAGGGGTTGTACCATTTTCAAAGGCAATTAAAACGGTAACTCCTTCCTTTATGTATTTTACTGATTCGCCTAACAATACTTTATCTAAATAAACTTGTTCGAAAGTTACGTTGTCCATACACACAAGACTTTCCCCATCTTCATAAAGATATTGGTACTCTTTGGTTTCAACGCGAAGTTGATCAACGGTGTCTCCAGGACGAAAACGGTTTTCAACAATTTTTCCAGTTCTCACGCTTCTCATTTTTACTTGATAGAATGCACGTAGATTGCCGGGCGTGCGGTGTTGAAGTTCTTCTACCTGTACAACTTCGCCATTGTACCGAATGTAATTTCCTTTACTAAGATCAGAAACGGTTGCCATAAAAAATTTAAGACTTTAATTTACAAATGAAATGATTAATAACAAGTTAATAGTGTTAGCGGTAATTTCTAGTGGCTGTTGTACGCCCACTTTACATAAACGGAACCCCACGTAAAGCCACCTCCAAAGGCAGCCATCAACAGGTTATCTCCCTTTTTAAGTTTCTTTTCAAAATCCCAAAGTAGTAATGGAATTGTGCCTGCGGTAGTGTTGCCGTAGCGTTCAATATTCATCAACACCTTATCCTCGCTGATACCAACGCGACTGGCCGTAGCGTCAATGATTCTTTTATTAGCCTGATGGGGCACCAGCCAATCAATTGTTTCGGCAGTTAAATTATTTCGTTCTGCAACTTGTGCAGAAATATCAGCCATGTTCGTTACCGCAAATTTATATACTGCAGATCCTTCCTGATAAACATAATGGCTTCGTGCGTCTACACTATCATGCGAAGCAGGCATGCGGCTACCACCCGCCTTCATGTGCAAGTAAGATTCTCCACCACCATCACTTCTCAACATAAAATCCATTACGCCAACGTCTTCGGTTGTTGGCTCTAATAACACACACCCAGCGCCATCACCAAAAATGATACAGGTTGTTCGATCTGTGTAATCTACAATGGCCGACATTTTATCTCCTCCAATTACAACTACTTTTTTATACATGCCCGACTGAATAAAACTTGAGCCAGTGGCCAATGCATACAGGAATCCTGAACAAGCCGCTCCCATATCATAACTGAATGCATTTGTAGCTCCTACCGATGTCGCAACAATATTTGCTGTGGCGGGAAACGTCATGTCGGGTGTTACTGTTGCAAAGATCAGGAGATCAATTTCTTTGGGATCGATTTTCGTTTTTGCCAGCATGTCTTTAACTGCTGCAATTCCCATTATACTCACGCCCTGATTTTCTCCTTTCAAAATTCTTCGCTCTTTAATTCCAGTGCGGGAAGTTATCCATTCATCGTTTGTCTCCACCATGGATTCAAGCTCCTTGTTGGTTAAAATGTAGTCTGGTACATAACCTCCTACACCTGTTATTGCAGCTCTTATTTTACTCATATGCTGTGGCGACTTTTAAATTTGCCTGTGCTTTAAAAAAACAAATGCCCGATTGAGTTTTTCAATCGGGCTTACTAAATGTACGTACTTCAACTTGTTTGCTTGCCTTTATGACAATCAAAATATGGATTTATACTTTTTTGTTTTTGAGATCTGAGCATGGCGTATTAAGCCAGAACCTCTTTCTCCATTACCACATTGCCTTTGTAAAATAACTTTCCTTCATGCCAGAAAGCGCGGTGTGGCAAGTGGTTTTCACCTGTAGTAGGACACACTGTAAATTGTTTTGCAGTAGCCTTATAATGAGTTCTTCTCTTATCTCTGCGGGTTTTCGAGGTCTTTCGTTTTGGATTTGGCATAACCTAAATTATTTATTTTAACTTTTTCAATTTTTCCCATCTCGGATCAGTGTCTTCCGATTCTACTTCTTCATCCACTGATGTACTATAAATCATTTTATATTCACTCTCGTCATCCTCATCTTCCGCCTGAAGGGAAGGATGTACTTTTTTTATTGGTATTGAAAGGGCAATGAACTCATACATAAACTGACCGAGATCCAGACTCACCTGATCGCGGGTAATTATCATAATTTCATCACTGATTTCCTGAGCTTCCTCACCGTATTTGAATACGATCATTTTTTTCTCTTTGATTTCATAATCAAAGGGTTCTAATGATCGATCGCATATCAATTGAGTACTACCCAAAATCTCAAATTCAACCTCAATGAACGTCTCTTTTTTTTCGAGAATTACATGAACATCAAAAAGGCCTTTCGAAATAACCTCCTTACCGTATTTTTCAAAAAAACCATCTCTCAACTCAAAGTCAAAATGATGGGTCTTATTACTCAACCCGATGATATTTACTGTAAAATCTCTCAAACCCGAGGGTTTTTAAAATGAGCGGGCAAATTTATCAGAATTTATTGGATTTGCGACTCCAAAGCCGCGAAATTTTGCCTTTTATGGGTTTAAACCTCATTTAAGGGGTATCTGCTACCAGTAATCGCTAAAGGCTACTGATCTCAATTCCGAAACTGGTCGCTTGCCAGAATTTTCAACCAAAAAATCGACAACGTTTTTCTTAAAGCCAAGCTTTATGGCGATGCTTTTCGTAAAGATCACTTCGCTTTCAAATACCTTCTGATCGGCAAAAATCAAGTCAATGCAATGCATCAGATAGTCAAATTTCTGATCATTTGAGAGTGCTCCTAATGTATCGATTGGTTCTGGGTTTCGGATAAGTTGGTTTACATCTTCTTCCGGGAACTTTCTATCGGCTGCAATTTTAAGAATCATCTCTCGTTCAGCCTTTGCAAAATGTTTATCAGCCTCTGCCAGTTGAATTAAAATGTTAAGCTTCTTTTTGGTAACGATATCCATCAAACTCTATTTGAGGTTCAATCCAAATCTAATACTAATTGCCCGGTAATGTGGGCTATTCAGACAAGAAGTTTATAGACCATGTAAGGTTATTTATTTTTCTACCAAATACGCTCTTCTATTTTTAATAATATCGCATGCAACGTACATGGCTTCTCGCATAGACGACTCGCTTGCTTCATTTTTACCGGCAAGGTTATAAGCAGTGCCGTGATCGGGCGAGGTGCGGACATACGGAAGCCCTGCTGTATAGTTAATACCCGATTCGAAAGATAAGGTCTTAAAGGCAACCAAGCCCTGATCATGATACATCGCAATCACACCATCGTACTTCGCGTGCTGTCCTGTAGCAAAAAATCCATCAGCGGGAAAGGGACCAAAAATTAATTTCCCTTTTGTCTTAAGATCATTGATAACAGGTTTAATCACTTCAATCTCTTCACTTCCCAGCAAACCCTCATCACCCGCATGTGGATTTAACCCCAGCACGGCAATTTTTGGCTTATTGATTAGAAAGTCCTTCTTAAGAGTTAGTTCCATCAACCTGATTTTAAGTTCCACCCGTTCTTTAGTGATAAAGGTTGCTACATCCTTAACCGGTATATGTTCTGTTACCAATCCAACCTTAAGATCATTGCCAACCATTAGCATCAGGCTCTCCCCGGCATTAAATTCCTGGGTGAGGAATTCGGTGTGCCCTTGAAATGGAAAATCTTCCCCATGGATTGTGTTTTTATCAATAGGAGCGGTAACAAACCCATCAATCAAACCCTCCTTCACTTCTTCCACTGCTTTTTTTAAGCTTAATAATGCGGCTTTAGCAGTTTGTTTTGATGCCTGCCCGGGGTTTATTTCATATACATCCTCCCAACAGTTTACCACATTAACCGCTTTCGAAAACAATTGCCCTTTAGTTTTCACCACACTATAGTTAAACTCTTCCAGGTTCATTAATTTTCTATAAAAGGAAAGTACTTTGGTAGAACCGTAAACAACCGGAGTCATGAGGTTAAGCAACCGATTATCGGACAATGCTTTGATGATTACTTCAGGACCAATGCCATTAAGGTCGCCAATCGTAATTCCAATGCGTGGTTTATCAGTTTGTGTTGTAGTCATAGGTAGTGATGAATTTACTTCCTGTGCAAGGTAACGGAAATTTCTTGTTTTGATTTTATGTGTGATAGTTTGTTGAACTTGGAATGCGCTATACTTGCATGGTAATGGTACGTCCGAAAAAATTTCTTGGTCAACACTTCTTAAAAGACAAAAACATTGCCCAACGCATTGTTGATTCTCTAATTCTTTCAAGCGGCACCAATCAGGTTATTGAAATTGGCCCAGGAACGGGAGTACTTACAGAGCTCTTACAACAAAAATCTATCGACCTTCAGTTAATTGAAATTGATCGTGAGTCTATTGCCTATTTGAAACAACACTTTCCAGCTATGGACACACGCATTGTACAAGCAGATTTTCTGCAATTGGAGTTGGATAAACTGTTTGCAGGAAATTTTCACATTATAGGAAATTTTCCATACAACATTTCTTCGCAGATTTTTTTTAGAGTACTTGAATACAGGAATCAGGTTACCCAGGTAGTGTGTATGTTGCAAAAAGAAGTGGCCGATCGCATTGCCGAAAAGCCCGGAAGTAAAACCTATGGAATATTGAGTGTATTGCTTCAAGCTTATTACAATATCGATTATTTATTTAAGGTTCCTCCGGGGGTTTTCTTTCCTCCCCCCAAAGTAATGTCTGCGGTAATCAGGCTAACACGAAACAACCGATTGAAGTTAGAGTGCGATGAAGTACTTTTTAAAGTAGTAGTGAAGCAAGCTTTCCAAAATAGGCGCAAGACCTTGCGCAACGCATTGAAAGTTCTAAATTTGCCTGCCTCCCTTTTGGATCATGCGTTGTTAGATAAACGAGCCGAGCAGTTGGGGGTTGATGAGTTTATTTTCCTTACCCAGCAATTAGAAAATTCCCGTGAAGTCCGTTGAATTTGAATTAAACAAGGAGTTTAGAAATCGCTTCCAGCAAGCCCTGGACGAGCGAGACGGTGCCTTCATTCGCGAAAGCCTGGAAGAAATAAATCCAGCCGACATCACTTCACTTCTGTATGAATTTAATGGCGAGGAATCCAAGTATGTGTTGGATTTACTCTCCTTAGAGGTTCGCTCAAAAATTATTAATGACCTTGATGCCGACACGCGCAAAACTTTTTTAGGGCATTATTCAACACAAGAAATAACGGAGATTATTAATCAACTGGATTCTGATGATGCTGCTGATATTTTGAATGAATTGCCAATTAAAAGCAGTGAAGAAATAATTGCCCGGCTTGAACCAGAACTGAAATCGCAGGTTATCGATTTGCTCCGGTATGAAGAGAATGTGGCTGGTGGATTGATGGCCAAAGAATTAATCACGGCCTATGATTATTGGACGGTGGTGCAATGTGTGGAGGAGATCAGAAAGCAGGCCGAAAGTGTATCGAAGTTTTATGCAGTGTATGTAATTGATCATTCGAATAAATTGCTTGGAAGAGTTTCCCTTCAGAAATTAATTTTATCAGATCCACGCACAATTGTAAAAGATATATTAGATGAAGATGTGGTTTCGGTTGAAACTTATTTGGAAGACAGAGAAGTAGCCGAGATTATGAGCAAGTATGATTTGGAATCGGTACCTGTTGTAAATGTTGAAGGACATTTGGTAGGAAGAATTACCATTGATGACGTGGTGGACGTAATAACCGAACAAGCGGAGGAAGAACGACAGATTATGTCGGGTATTACCGAGGATGTTGAAGAGGATGATAGTGTATGGCGCAATACACGAGCACGGTTGCCCTGGCTTTTTATTGGAATTTTGGGAGGCATGATCAGCGCTCGGCTAATGGGTTTTTTCGAACAGGAAATTGCACGCATTACTGCCATTGCTTTTTTTATCCCTTTAATTCAAGCTACTGGAGGAAATGTGGGAATTCAGTCTTCATCTCTGGTTGTTCAAACACTTGTAAACCCAAGCTTTGTGGATGAAGGAATCTGGAAGCGTTTATTAAAAGTATTTAGTGTTGCCTTGTTGAATGGAGCGTTCCTTTCGGTAGTCGTGTTTGGCATTACCTGGATAGTTTTTGGATACGATCCCCTAAACCTGGTAGTGTCATTGGCACTCTTTTTTGTTGTAGTTTTTGCCTCCTTTATAGGCACAATTACTCCATTGATTTTAAATAACCTCGGGTTTAACCCAGCTCTGGCGTCAGGCCCCTTTATAACCACAACCAACGACTTGTTAGGATTAGCAATTTACTTTCTTACTGTTCATTTGTTGTTATAGTAATAGTGGCCGGATGGATACTGAAGTATGATTACAGTAAATCTGTAACTAATTTAATGTTGTCTTTTATGAAATTTTGAGTTTATTTGAAATTACGCTTTAGTAATCAGAGCTTATTTAAGGTTTAGAATCAAAAATGGCCAGCTTCAAGAAATTAATGAGTAAGATTCAGGATCAGTTCAACATTATTGTTGAAAAGCCCTTGCTTACATCTGCCATTGTATTGGCGGCAATTGCTGTGCTGGTGCTTTCTTTCAGCATTAAATACTACCTGCACGATTTTGATAATTTCTGGCCGCAGATTTTGGCGGAAGCACATGGAATGATTTTCGATATTGCCATCATCGGTATTTTATTGGTTTGGTTAAATCAAAATGGGGAAACGCGCCAGCGAATTAGATTTTATCGGGACGAAATTGACGACTTTAGGTTGTGGGAGTCGGATGAAGCTGCTTTTAGAACCGTTGGTAATATTAAGCGATTGAACCGCCATAAAATTCATGATATCAACCTGGTAAATTGTTATTTGTCGCGCACCAATTTAAATTATGTAAACCTTGCGGGATCAAACATGAATTCTGCTAATTTCTCAAACTCCTCTTTGATAGAGACTAATCTTGAAAACACGCGATTGAATCAAACTAATTTTGAAAATTCAAATTTGAATCAGGCATTTTTAGTAGGCGCTTATGCAAGCGGAGCAAATTTTAAAGATGCTTTTTTAATTAAGTCACAATTTCAAAATGCTTTTTTAATTAAAACTAATTTTAAGAATGCTTTCTTAATGGAAGCCAATTTATCAGGCAGCTACCTGATGGGTGCCGATTTTGAAAATGCAAGCTTATACAAGGCTGATTTACGCGGTGCAAAAGGCCTCACACTTGAGCAACTCACAAAAGCTAAAACCTTGTATCTCGCAAAATTTGATGATGAATTATTGGAAGAAGTGAAAACCATCATTCCAGAGTTAGTAGGAGCTTAGATTTTGTTTTCGTGGATTAAAAAATTAGTTTTGTGTCAAGAATTTAAAGCAACGGCTTCACACCAGAAGCCGTTGTTTCTTTTTTTACCTCCAATTGAATTAAGTGAATGAGTGAGGTGGACTGTTAAAGAATATTAGTATGAGTGCAAAAATTTCATATTACACAAAGGAGGGGCTGGATAAACTTACCAATGAACTGGCTACCCTTAAATCAAAAGGGCGATCAGACATTGCCAAGCAAATAGCTGAAGCCCGTGATAAAGGTGACTTGAGCGAGAATGCAGAGTATGATGCAGCCAAAGATGCACAAGGTCATCTGGAAGCAAAAATTGCTCAGCTAGAAAATACGCTAAGCGGTGCGCGATTGCTTGATGAAACCAATGTGGACATATCTTCGGTATCTATTTTATCAAAGGCAACTATTAAGAACAAGAAAAATGGTGCGTCCGTTACCTACATGTTAGTCTCTGAAGAAGAAGCTGATTTGAAAGCAGGAAAGATATCAACTCAATCACCAATTGGTAAAGGGCTTTTGGGTAAGAAAAAAGGAGATACGGTAGTTATAAAAACTCCTGCCGGAGAAATGGAATTCGAAATTTTAAATATCGGGGCGTAAATTTATTTTCCATGCCATCCATCTTCACAAAAATTATTAACCGTGAAATTCCAGGGCACATTGTTGCCGAAGATGATCGCTTTATAGCATTTTTGGATGTGATGCCCTTGGTGGAAGGACATACGCTGATCGTTCCTAAAAAAGAAGTGGATTACATTTTTGATTTGGATGAAACTACGTTAGCAGAGATGATGATCTTTGCGAAGAAGGTAGCCGTGGGGCTAAAAAAAGTTGTTTCATGCAAAAGGATAGGAGTTGCAGTGATTGGTCTGGAAGTACCTCACACGCATGTTCACTTAGTGCCGATGAACACCATGGGCGATATCAATTTTACAAAGCCGAAATTGAAGCTTGATTCTGACCTGATGAAGGGGATTGCTGAACGGGTTAAAGCAGCGATCGAAGCTTAAAGAAAATCAATATCTACGTTTAGTGGATAGCGCATTAAAAAATCAAGGGCTTCTTCTACTGTCATTCCTTCAAACAGGACTTTATACAATCGGTCTGTGATAAGGGCACGAACTTTATAATGGTCGGCACATTTCTTTGCAATGCGCACGGTATTAATTCCCTCTGCCACTTCCGACATATCAGCTAAAATCTCTGATAGTTTTTCTCCTTTCGCAAGACGATAACCTACTGTAAAATTTCTACTATTGGGGCTATTACATGTAGTTACCAAATCGCCAATACCAGCAACTCCTAAAAATGCTTTTAAGTCGCCACCTAAAGCACGGCCCAGGTAAACCATTTCAACCGCACCCCGGCTGATCAATAAACCTTTTGCATTTTCGCCATAACCCAATCCGCTCAACGCGCCTGAGGCAATGGCAATAATATTTTTTAATACACCCGCAATTTCAACTCCCACAATATCATTGTTTTCATAAACTTGAAAACGATCATTGCGAAGCATTTTTTTTCCAATCTGAATTACTTCATTAAAATGACTTGCTACAACGGTGGCTCCAGGTTGGCGCTGCGCAAGTTCTTTGGATAGGTTTGGGCCAGCAAGGCAACCCACGCGCACAACCACACTTTCCTCTTGAATAACCTCACTCATTGTTTTTACCTGAGTGCGTGTGAGTTTTGACATACTCTCGATGGTTTGCCCTTCCGGCAACGAGATATCAAAGCCTTTAGTACCATGAATAAGGATGTGATAGGGGTGCAGATAGGGCGACAGTTGTTTCATCATCGCACGAAAGTGCACAGAAGGAACCATCGGGAAGATAACATCACACTGCATAGCAAGTTGAGCTAAGTCATGTGTTGGCTCTACTTGTTGATGAAGCGGATAACCTTTATGCTGACGGGTTGCCCGCATGGAAGCAACCAATTCTTCATTGCGGGCATAAAGCAACACCTTGCGGTTGATCGCTAAAATATTTGCAATAACGGTTCCGAAATTGCCGGCTCCAATAACACCTACGGGTTTGTCAGATGCAATGCTCAAGGTCATAGCCAACCAGTCGGTTATGGTAATAATAAAGTACAGTGAGGTCGCGGGTGATTATATTCCCTTTTTTATTAATAAGAAGAGGTCGCTTAAGGTGGAAGATTCCAACGTTCTCAATTCCTAATTTAATTACAGCATCTGCTTTCCCTTTCAGGTGTGTAGCATGCCGAACCTTACCTTCTGCTTTCAATTCGTAAATTCTCTTACGCACGCGCTTAAATGTTTCGCGAAATTCGGAATAATCAATTTCAAGATCTTCTTCAGGCAAGCGTAGTAAACTGAACAGATCCAGCATAGGAAATTTCTTTTGCCACATTTCAAATGCTACAAAGGCCGCCACATGACTGGCAAAAACCCGGTTGATGCGATGATACTCTTTAACAATTCGGTTGCTAAGCATACGCGTATATTCATCTTCGCGCTGTTTATCATCTGTGATGTGACTGTTTGATACAAAATAATCCCGGGTATCAATAATGCGACCTTGATTATCAAGACTATTGCCTGCATCGTCTACATAATTTCCAAGCACATCCAAACCTGTACCGATTGAGACTGAAATATTAGACCCTTTAGTAAAAAACTTAAAGAGAAAGCGAAGTAATTGCACACTTCCATACTTATCCTGTTCAGGAAAATACTTATCCTGACCTTTTACGTGCAAATAATCCTCAATTAAGTCTGGAGCCTCTAACACAAAATTATAGTTTAGCGTCACGGGCACAATAAAAATTTTTCTTACTGGCTCTTCCGGGTTCTCTAAATAGAGATTGCGCTGCGCCTCTATAGCAGTGCTTAGCAAACCGAGTTTTAGTTGCTTTTCAATTAAACCTGAGCGCGACCGCGTGCCTCCCGGAAAGAATAAACTATGCGCTCCTTTTTGAATGGCCAGATTCGAATACATTTTTAACGTTTCGAGGTAGGGGAGGTTCTTTTTTCTTCTATCCACCTTATAAGCCCCAAGGCTGTTCATAAAATAGGCGAATATTTTAATGTTGAATAGGTTAAGACCAGCACCATAAATAAATGCAGGTAAACCACAAGAGTGAATTACCCAGCCGATTAAAATCGAATCCAAATTGCTAAAATGTGTGGGTACCATGACAACCGTACCCTGCTTCGCCAGGGTGCGCAGCATTTTTACTTTACCAACAATCTGAATTTTATCACGCAACGTATATTGATTGCGAAAGAAGGCACCAAACTTTTTTACCCGGGCTCCATTTAATAATCGTTGAAACCAAAATTTTATCAATTCGCGGGTAACGCGGTATGAGTTAGGTTTAAAATTGCCGGCTATCTCATTGGCATATCGCTGAACAATTCGCTGTAGGATTTCATTGGCGATACTTTCGGCTTCATCGTTGTTTTTGCCACTAAGTTCAACTAGCTCATTTTTAACTTTCGCCCAAAACCGTTGATCGTCTTTTGGGTCTACCCGCCAGCGGTTTCGTTTTATTCTGTTTTGTTCGCGGTAAGCGGTAGCTTCCAAATCCGTAATAAGTTGCTTTATGTTGGGGCGCAGTTCTTTAATGCGCTCAACAGATTTAGCCGCAACTTCTTCAATGAATTCTTTCCGGTTTTTGCTAAGCTGGTATACTGGCCAATCAGGAATGCCATCCAAAATTGGTTTGTACCTTCTGTTCTTATTTTTCTTTTCTTCCAGTATTTCCATCTTCCATTAAATCCAACGCAGGACGCCAAAGTTAATCGGTGGACGTTCAAACGCAAAAATGAAGTTATTCGTGGCGGTTCACAGTTTGGGTCAAACTTTCGGCCATTTGATTGAATCGTGTGAGTGCTTGAGCCATAAAATCATCGTCAAGCAGAGCCATAACTTCCTCCTCGGAAGTGACATCGAACTCACTTATTTTATAAGTCTGCTCAAAAGAGCCAGCCTCAAGTTTAATAAGATACCTGTTATTCCAATGAAAAATGGTTATTTTAATCTGTGGATGAGGAATTTCTCGCACTACTCTCATAACTACTAAATTGTTAAATTTAGAATAATTTAAATCCTATAATCTGGTGGTTTGCTTAATAAGTTAACTAAGCATTAAATATTTGAAGAAATTGAGCGTTGATCTGGTGGAAAAGGGTTTTTAAGAAATAGTAATTGTCGTTAATTGTAACCTAAACTAATTTTTTGGTGTTTTAAATTTGCGAAGACCGAATAGCATGGGGAATAAAGATTTGTTTTTTAGGATTTGGAAGACCATTGGAGTGGTTGTTATCCTTGTGGCAGGACACCTAAGTGCCCTTGCAACTCACCTTCGGGCTGGTGAAATAACCCTTGATCGCGCAAGCTGTACAGACCTTACGTTCAAAATCACAATAACAATTTATACTGATACGGGTTCGCCTATTCGATTTGGTGGAGGTGCTTTAGATTTTGGTGATGGGAGCAAACCTTTTATTACACCAGAGATTGAAAACACGCAGCGCCCTGATCTTGGATCTGAAGTAGGTCTTGTTGTGTTTACCATTGATCACACTTTTGGAGGTCCGGGTCGATATATAATCAGCTATAGGGAAGCAAACAGAAATGCAGGTGTCCTGAATATGTCAAATTCAGTAGAGACTACTTTCTATATCGAAACCTCTATTACAATCGATCCATTCTTAGGCTGCAGCAATACCCCACGTTTATTAATACCGCCTATTGACAAAGGCTGCACGGGAGCTGCTTTTTATCACAACCCGGGTGCATTCGATCCTGATGGCGACAGTATTTCCTTTGAACTTACAATTCCTAAAAGAGATAAGGATACACCGGTATTTGGCTATTTAGATCCTAACAACCAGAAATTTTATGCAAGCATTGGGCTTGATTACGGAACCTCCAATGAAGCTGGAAGTGGCACGCCTACTTTTTCAATCAATCCTACAACCGGAACATTGCTTTGGGATGCGCCTGGGGCACCCGGTGAATATAACATTGCTTTTGTTATAAAAGAGTGGCGTAAGATTGGTAGCAATTGGATCCAGATAGGTTACGTAATCCGAGATATGCAAATCATTATTGAGGATTGCGACAATCAACGGCCGGAATTGGAAGTACCACCCGATATTTGTGTGGAGGCAGGAAAACCTGTTTCTATTGAGGTGTTTGGTTTCGATCCCGACTATGATAGTGTAAAAATTGAGGCTTTCTCCGAAATTTTTGCCTTAAACCCATCGCCTGCAAACTACCTTCCACGTCCGGCTATCTTTCAAAAAACCGCGCCCGGCCAAAAAGCAAAACTCACACTTACGTGGAATACTACCTGCGATCATATTAAGGATCAGCCCTATCAGGTAGTTTTTAAAGTGAGTGATAAATCGAGTAACGGACCTACATTGGTTCAATTTAAAACATGGAACGTAAGAGTAGTTGGCCCAGCCCCAATATGGCAAGCTCCCCAAGTAGATTTGAGCACGCGATCAGTTGTTTTAAAATGGGATGATTATGCTTGCAAAGGAAAAGCAGTTACGATGCAGGTTTGGCGAAGGGTTGATCAATTTAATTATACTCCGCCCGAATGCGTAACAGGTATGCCCGATTTTTTAGGCTATTCGATGATACGAGAAGTAGGTATAAACACAACTACCTTTACTGACACCAACAATGGAAAAGGGTTAGCAGTTGGGGCTCAGTATTGTTATCGCCTGGTGGCTTTGTTTCCACAACCCGGTGGAGGCGAGAGTTATGTATCACAAGAAATTTGTTTGCCACCCATTTTAGCGGATGCTCCCGTAATAACAAATGTTACTGTGGATTTCACAGATCGCACCAATGGAAGTGTTACCGTTCGATGGACCCCACCCTTCGATGCTGATCCGGGGCAATTTCCGCCACCTTTTACATATGAGGTGCAGCGTGCCGAAGGCTTTTCTGGAGATATCGGACTTACCCCTGCTTTTCCGGGCAGAAGGGTAGACACAATGTTTACAGATTCAGGCCTTAATACTCGGGATATTGTTTACAATTATCGCGTTACTGCCTTTGCAAGTAATGGAACACGTGTAGACGTTTCTCCAACTGCCTCAACGGTTCGTTTAGAGACCGCTCCTCAGTTTTTACGAATTGCATTGTCGTGGAATGCAGATGTGCCCTGGAGCAATCAGACACAAGATTATCCAAAACATTTAATCTACAGAGGGGATGCCAATGCCAACGAATCTACATTGGTATTAATTGATGAGGTAGATGTAAATCAGTTTCAATTTAATTATGTGGATTCGGGTCAATATTTGAACACACCTTTAAAGGAAACGGATGTCTATTGTTATCGGGTGATGACGCGGGGAGCCTACGGCAATCCAAACATCGTTGAACCTTTAGAAAATTACTCGCAAATTATTTGTGATCAACCAAACGATGATCAGCCACCGTGTGTCCCTGAATTTTCAATTGTTGCCCGAGATTGTTCGCAATACCTGCAAACCTCTTCATGTGGCATAAACACATATAGTAATACGATTACCTGGAAGCGACCGGCTGATCAGGTTTGCAGAGACGACATTCGAAGTTATGAGATTTATAAAGCGAATCGGGCAACTGCTGCTGAAGGAGATTTTTCACAAGTTGCTATGGTAACAGATACATTTTATGTGGATAGTAACTTGCCTTCCTTTGCCGCTTGTTACAAGATTCGTTCGGTTGATCGTGCTGGTAACGTAAGCGAATTTAGTGAGGTGTTTTGTTTTGATAACTGTCCGTATTATGAATTACCAAACGTTTTTACTCCAAACGGAGATCAATGCAATGATTTATTTAGTGCTTACAGTGATCGAATCGGGAATCAAATAGGGGAAGGTGGTGTAACACCCTGCGGTCAGGATTTAGTTGATCTGCGCACGCGCTGTGCACGTTTTGTATTAAAAGTCGATTTTACTGTTTACAATCGATGGGGTAAGGACGTTTACAATTATCAGTCTGGTGGAGAACGTTCTATTTTTATCGACTGGGATGGGCGAGATGATAATGGCAAGGAACTGGCAACAGGGATTTATTATTATAGTGCTGATGTAACCTTTGATGTGGTTGATCCGGCAAACCAAAAGCAAACGATTAAAGGATGGGTGAATCTCATTCGGTAGAACACCCGATAATTCTTTTTGATGGAGTTTGTAATCTGTGCAACGGTTCTGTGCTTTTTATAATTAAACGAGATCCACAATCAAAATTTAGATTTGCTTCGTTGCAATCCGATCTTGGAGTGAAGCTGTTGCGCCAGTTTGAATTTCCGCAAGGAGAATTAAACAGCGTTTTACTGATTAAGGATCAAAAACTCTTTCAAAAAAGTAATGCGGCCTTAGAAATAGCAAAACACCTCAATGGGTTGTGGCCAATGTTTTACATGTTTAAAATAATTCCTGCTTTTATTCGCAATAGTATGTATGATTGGATTGCTGGAAATCGATACCGTTGGTTTGGTAAAAAGGATGTGTGCATGATTCCTACTCCCGAGTTAAGATCGCGCTTTTTAGAATGAGATCGGATATTTTGAAGTTATCCTTTCATCGTGTAAACTCACATTTATTTTAAATCTACTTATAAAGTTTTTATATGAAAGCATTTATTTTTCCAGGTCAAGGTGCGCAGTTTGTTGGTATGGGTAAAGAGTTTTACGAAACCAATGCACTTGCAAAATCCCTTTTTGACAAAGCAGATGAAATACTGGGCTTTAAGATCACCCAGATTATGTTTAGCGGTACTGCCGATGAATTGAAACAAACTCAGGTTACACAACCTGCTGTATTCATTCATTCTGTTGTTACTGCACTCGCTCAGGATACAGTTCAGCCGGATATGGTTGCTGGCCATTCTCTGGGTGAGTTTTCAGCTTTAGTTGCCAATAAAACACTATCGTTTGAAGATGGACTTAAGTTAGTTTATAAACGCGCCATCGCAATGCAAAAGGCGTGTGAAATCAATCCTTCCACTATGGCTGCCATTTTGGGATTGGACGATCACATTGTAGAAGAAGTGTGTGCCACCATTACCGATGAAATTGTTGTTGCTGCCAATTATAATTGCCCGGGTCAATTGGTGATTTCAGGATCAATGAAAGGCATTGAGATTGCCTGCGAGAAACTAAAAGCCGCGGGTGCCAAGCGTGCACTTCCACTTCAGGTAGGTGGTGCATTTCATTCGCCTTTAATGGAACCCGCTCGCGAAGAACTTGCTGCAGCTATTAGCTCAACTCAATTCAGTAATCCGGTTTGCCCTGTGTATCAAAATGTAAATGCCCTGCCGTCAACCGATATTTCGGTAATTAAAAAGAACCTGATTGATCAATTAACCGCCCCCGTGCGTTGGACACAGTTGGTACAAAAGATGGTACAAGATGGAGGAACAACTTTTATAGAATGTGGGCCTGGTAAAGTTTTGCAAGGCCTTGTTAAAAAAATTGCCCCAAATGTTGAAGCATCAAGCCTTTAAATTTCACCTTATTATATTCTAATCACTGTGAGGGTATCTTCACACTCCGCCAATAGCTGTAGATGATTTTTTTTTATAATGGGATGAATAAAATTTGGAGCAATTTCTGCCAAAGGTTCTAACACAAACCTTCTTGAGGTAATACCCGGATGTGGAACAATGAGATTTTCGAAATCAATGATTTGGTTTTCAAAATATAAAAGATCAATATCTATAATGCGCGCTCCCCATTTCTCCGTTCTGATTCGTCCAAGCCTCTCCTCCACAGCAAGGGCATGTTCAAGAACTTGCATTGGTGAACACGGTGTGGCAATCATCAATACCTGATTAAGAAACCAGGGTTGATCTGTTTTTCCCCACGCTTGACTTTCATAGAATGACGATTGAGTTATGATAGACCCAATGTTTTTTTCTATTTCATGGGTCGCTTTTTTAAGATTTGCTTGCCTGTCTCCCAAATTGCCCCCCAACAGAAGAATAGCGGTTGATTTCATGTGGGGAAAGATAGCAACGGTATTTCTTTACGGACAAGCTTTCAGTAATTTTGACGCTTAAATTTTAAGTATGAATTTCTTCAAAGCATTTTTGGCTTCTTGCCTGGGTTCATTGGTCGCCTTCATTGTATTGAGCTTCCTGGTGGTAAGTATATTCATTGGCGTTATTTCCAGTCTTTCCAATACGGATGCCCTCACCACGGTAAAAGATAATTCGGTGTTGCATTTAAAATTGGATGTTCCTATTACCGAAGCTGAAATTGAAGACCCTTTTGAAGGACTTCCCATTCCAGGTGCAGTTTCATCTATTGGGTTGTTGCCGTTAAAGCGAACGCTCGAGCATGCTAAGAACGATCCGAAAATTAAAGGGATTTATTTAGACTTAAGCATGTTTATGGCCGGCTACGGAGTGGCACGGGAATTCAGACAAGCACTTGAAGATTTTAAAAGTTCGGGGAAGTGGATTGTTGCTTACAGTGAATTTTATACTGAGCAAGCCTACTATATCGTTTCCGTTGCTGATAAAGTATTTCTTAATCCGGAAGGCGAAATTGAATTTAACGGATTGGCAGTAGAAGTTTCTTTTTTCAAAAGGCTTTTTGATAAGTTGGAGATCAAGCCTCAAATTTTTAGGGTGGGTGATTTTAAAAGCGCTGTTGAACCCTTCATGCTTGATCATATGAGTACAGAAAATGAACTTCAACTCAATGAATTGATTTCGGATATTAATGCATCCATGCTTAACGATATCGCAAAAAGCAGGAATATTGAGATCAGTCGCTTGCGCGAGATGTCAAATAAAATGTTGGTCACCAATACACAGTCTTCCCTGGAATTAGGGTTGGTTGATTCACTTTATTATTTCGATCAGGTGCAAGATGAGTTAAGAAAGCGGCTGAGCATTGAAAAAAATGGTGCAATTACGTTTGTTAAGTATAACAAATACAAAAAGAGTTTCTCCAATTATTCGGATTCAAAAAATGAAATTGCAGTGATTGTTGCCGATGGCGATATCTTTCCTGGTAAGGCAAGCCAGGGTGTAATCGGCTCCGATACGTTTGCTGAAGAATTAAGAAAGGCGCGCACCAATGATAAGGTGAAGGCTATTGTGTTGCGCATAAATTCACCGGGTGGAAGTGCCCTTGCAAGTGATGTGATGTGGCGTGAAATTAAACTTGCTTCAGAAGTAAAACCGGTGATCGCATCGATGAGCGACTATGCTGCATCGGGAGGGTATTATTTGGCGATGGCATGCGATACGATAGTGGCCCAACCTACCACCATTACAGGTTCCATTGGCGTATTCAGTGTGTTATTTGATATGAGTAGTTTTTTGGATTCTAAAATAGGAATTACGTTCGATCAGGTAAAGACGGGAGAAATAGGCGAGCTGATAACGGTTACGCGTCCGCTAACAAATGTGGAGAAAGCGATTTGGCAAAAGAAAACAGAAGATATTTATGAATCCTTTACGGCAAAAGCAGCAGAAGGAAGAGGAATGTCGGTGGAGGCATTGAAAAAAGTTGCTTCAGGAAGAGTGTGGACGGGTACCCAAGCAATGGAACGAGGCCTGGTGGATGTGTTGGGTACGTATGAAGATGCATTATCAATCGCAGCCGACAAGGCAGGCATTGCAGGAGATTATAAAACCCGTTTTTATCCTGTGCAGAAATCGTTTATTCAAGAATGGCTGAGTGGTATGGAGGAAAATGCTGAAACGAAAGCACTAAAAAGTAGCCTTGGTGAGCATTATAGCACTTACAAACAGCTGAAAAAGCTGAAAACCTTTCAAGGAAGTCAGGCAAGAATGCCCTTTGAATTAATTATTCAATAGGATTTTGGTCCAAAATGAGGTGTAATGTTTAATCCCAAAATGAAACATTCAGAGTGTTTTATGACAAAATTAAACACAATATAACCTTGGATTCAACTTTCTTCGAAACCGAAATATCACAAAGTCAGTCAATTATATGAGTATCCTTAAGTGTTACATGAATATTTAACCAAAGTCCACGCGCAAGCGGAACTGTGGATTATTTCAATAAAAACCATGGTTACTTAATCATAGCTTTGATATTAGGATCCTAGCTATATTAACATTTGAAATACAAAGAGAATAACTATTGTCTCATTCTTTCAATGCGAAGCCGCCAGATTTATTAGAAGCTGTTATGCTTTTTGCATCTTTTGAACTCGTAACTTTTTCATTTGATGTTTGAAATGCAAGGGTAGTTGATAATACAACTACAGCCGCACTAATAAAGATTATTGTTTTAGTTTTCATATTAGAAGGATTATTAGATTTTATTCTTTGATTGGGCTACCACCTCCATTCGGAGCTTCAGTTTGAGGCTTTACCTCTTCTTCAGTACAGGCAGTAATTGAGGCGGAAGTAAGTGTGATAAAAAGCAGTAGGTATAATAATTTTTTCATTTGTATAAGGTTTTAGTGTGTTGTGGAATTAATTATTCTTTGATTGGGCTACCACCTCCATTCGGAGCTTCAGTTTGAGGCTTTACCTCTTCTTCAGTACAGGCAGTGATTGAGGCGGAAGTAAGCGTGATAAAAAGTAATAGATAAAATAGTTTTTTCATGGTGCTTAAAGATTTAAGATTTAGGGTATGACGTTTTTTATATTGGTTTGTTTACTGTTAAATTGTAGGGCAAATTTGATGGCCAAATAGAAATTAATTTCATTTTTAACTTCATATAGCTTGCATACGTGCCTTAAATCTTTAAATCGATTAACTTTTAGTATTATACTATTAACCATGAGTGTTGCAAGTTCAGGCTTCTCTCAGGGTGAGAATAAAATTGATTCACTAAAACGGTTGTTGGTTTCTGCCAAGGACACAATGAGGTTTAATATTTTAACCAAACTGTTTAACCAAACAAACAAAACAGATTATGAGGCCGCACTTGGATATGCTCAGCTTGCCTACCATCAAGCTGAGGCCATTGGAGATAGTGTTAGGATTGTTGAAGGAGGAAGAATGATTGCCTATTCGTTGGACGATTTAGGACGAAATGATGAAGTGATCTTAATTTTAAATAAGGTTATTGGAATTGCACTCAGAAATCAGAAACGATATCCTGAGCTTAGAAGTAAGTTGAAGTTTCTACTAAATAATGCGGGCATAGCTTATATGTATCGTGGTAACTATGATTCCTCGTTAAGCTATCATTTAAAGTCATTAGAGATTAGAGAAACTGAAGGTGATAAAAAGTCAATAGGTACTTCTCGAAATAATATTGGTATTGTCTATTTTAAACTTCGTGACTACGAAAAAGCATTGGACTATTACCTTCAATCGTTAGAAATCAAAAGAGAATTGAATGACAAAGTTAATTTGGAGAGAATTTTGATTAATCTGGGATTGACGTACAATTCGTTAGGTAGACCAAATGATGCTATTGCTTCGTTTAATGAAGCACTTGATGTGTGTAGCATGAACTGCTCTGATGCAGTATTGAAGGAAGGTAATTATGGGCTGGGCACAGCTTATTTTACGCTGAATAAGAGTGAGGTTGCCAGAACAAAGTTTATAAGATCTCTAGAACTTTCAAAAAAACTGAATGACATAAGGTATTCAATTGAGAATCTAATTGGCCTTGCTAGGATTGAGCGTAGTTTGCGCAACTATAAAGAGAGTCTTGAATATTTAAATGAAGCAAATGATTTGGCGCAGGGGTCTGAATATACTGAAGCATTAATATCTGTCTATAAGGAATCGGCACTAACGTATAATTTAACGTTAGATTATCAAAATGCGGCATTGTTTCAAGATCGTTACATTAAGTTAAAGGACAGTATTTATAGTGGCGATCTCATTAAGAATTTAGCAAGAATTCAAACCAACTATGAGAATCGCGAAAATCTCAAAACAATTAGACTCAATGCAGAAAATATCAAACTAAAGGATGAACAGATTCAACGGCAGCGACTTCAATACTTTTTTATTGTTTTAGTTGCCGCATTGATTATTGTTCTCGCCTTAGTCTTGTTATGGGCAAACCGAAGACAGCATATCCATAACGCAGCCCTTAGCGAAGCCAAACGAGTAATTGAAGAGCAGAATAAACAACTTACAGTCACCAACGAAGAATTGGATCATCGCGTGCAGGAGAAAACACAAGATTTATTTGATACCAATGAAACACTCATTCAGGTAAATGATGAACTGGATAATTTTGTGTATCGCACCTCTCACGATTTACGCGGACCTTTAGTTACTTTAAAGGGTGTTTGCAATGTGGCCATGATGGATGTAAAGGACGAACTCGCGCAAGACTATCTGAAAAGACTAGACCTTACTGCGGCTAAGCTAAATGCCATCCTTACCCGTTTGTTGGTAGTAAATCAAGTTAACCATATCGAGATAGAAGCCTCAAAAATAAATTTGGAGTTTGCTATTGACGAGGTGATTGCTTTTGAAAAGGAAAAAGGAATCCCCTCCCGGTTAAAGATAGATTACTCCATTGATCCCGATGTTGCTCTTACTTCTGACATACGGCTTGTAAAAATGATACTCGAAAATTTGATCGATAATGGAATTAAGTTTTATAACACCTCAGAGAGAATTAATCCATATGTTAAGGTAAGGATAAGCAAGGGCAAGCGCGGTAACGTTAAAATTTATGTGGAGGATAATGGTATTGGTATTAACTCCGTGGATAAGGATGAGATTTTTCATTTGTTTGTTCGCGCTTCGGAGCGATCGGAGACGGGGGGAATTGGATTGTACTTAACCAAATTAGCGTCTCAGCGATTGGGGGGTGGGGTAAAACTTTTAGAAACATCTGATAAAGGTTCGAAATTTTTGGTGCTCCTTCCGGGAGATATCAATCCTATACTTGCCAAACGAAAAGCATTGGAAGAGCAGCGTCTGATAGAGAAAGCGAAACGTGAGCGGGAGCGGAAAGAAAGAGGCAGTCAGGAAGATGACGAGGAAGATTTTATCTAGGGAAAACTACCGTTTAATTCTTACCCAGCAGTCAGGATATTCCTTGCCATTTAGCATCTTTGTAGTCTTGTTCTTCAGAATTCTACTATGAGTGAAAAATCCGTTAAGCGATATACAGTTACAGCTGCATTACCCTATGTAAATGGGCCAAAACATATTGGCCATTTAGCGGGTGCCTACATCCCATCTGATGTGTATGCCAGGTATCTGCGACTGATGGGAAAAGACGTGGTTTTTATTTGTGGCAGCGATGAACACGGAACGGCTATTCCAAACCAGGCTCTTAAAGAGGGCACCACTTCAAAAGCCATTATCGATAAGTATGACGCATTGATCCGCGATTGTTTCCATAAGTTGGGAATGTCTTTTGATATTTATCACCGAACCAGCGAGCCGATTCATCATCAAACTTCACAAGAGATTTTTTTGAATCTCTATAATAAGGGATTATTTACAGAGGAGACCTCCGAACAATATTTTGATGAAGAGGCTAATGTATTTTTGGCCGATCGGTATATTGTTGGCACGTGCCCAACCTGTGGTCATACAAATGCCTATGGCGATCAGTGCGAGAAATGCGGTTCAACATTAAGTCCACGCGAGTTGATTAATCCACGCTCCACACTAAGTGATAAACCGCCAATTTTAAAACCTACCAAGCATTGGTACTTGCCGCTCGAAAATTATGAACCGTGGTTGCGAGAGTGGATATTAAAATCGCATCAACAAGATTGGAAGCCCAATGTGTATGGGCAATGCAAGTCCTGGATTGAGGAGGGATTGCAGCCTCGCGCCATGACACGCGATTTGGATTGGGGTATTAAAGTTCCGTTACCCGATGCCGATGGTAAAGTATTATACGTTTGGTTCGATGCACCCATAGGTTACATCTCAGCCACACGCGCTTTGTTTGATGAAGTCCATTCGGGGAACCTAAAGTTTGCAACGCCACAACGTAAATTTGAAAATGTTGGTAAAGAGGATTGGAAAAAATACTGGCAAGATGAGGACACGCGTTTAATTCATTTTATTGGAAAGGATAATATCGTTTTCCATTGCATCATTTTTCCGGTGATGCTAAAAGCAACGGGCGAATTCATTGTGCCTGATAATGTTCCGGCCAATGAGTTTATGAATCTGGAAGACGACAAGATGTCTACTAGTCGGGGTTGGTCAATAGAAATGCATGAATACCTGGAAGATTTTCCGGATAAGCCGGACGTGTTGCGCTATGCGTTGCTTACTAATTTACCTGAAGCAAAGGACAGTGAGTTTACATGGAAAGATTTCCAAGCCAAGAATAATAATGAGTTAGTTGCCATTTTTGGAAATTTTGTGAACCGCGCGGTGGTGCTTACGCAGAAATATTTTGAGGGGAGAGTTCCTGTACAAAAGGATCTTTCTGACTTGGATAAAAAGGCGTTGGCAGATTTAAAAGACTTCCCAGTAAAAATTGCAGCCTCTATTGAAGCCTTTCGGTTCAGGGAAGCAACGGCCAACTTTATTGATTTGGCGCGCACTGGCAATAAGTATTTGGCTGAAACGGAGCCTTGGAAGTTAGCCAAGACTGATTTGGATCGGGTAGGGACTATCTTAAATGTATCGCTTCAAATTGCAGCTTCACTTTCTATTGTAGGTGAGCCATTCTTACCGTTTACCTCCAGAAAACTAAAGGACTTATTAGGCGTGTCTGATCTATCCTGGCAACAGGCAGGAAACGCAGATGTGTTAAAGGCTGGCACCTTATTAACCGAGGCGCCCTTGTTATTTGAAAAAATTGAAGATGCAGTTATTGAAGCACAGGTAAAAAAACTTTTTGATAAAAAACGTACAATGGAATTGGAAAGTCAACCCGCTAATCCCGCTAAAGCGGAAGTTACCTTCGATGAGTTTTCAAAAATGGATATTCGCATTGGTAAAATTTTAAAAGCGGAGCGGGTAGAGAAATCCAAAAAATTGTTGAAACTGGAAGTAGATACCGGCATTGATAAACGCACCGTTATGAGTGGCATTGCCGAACATTTTTCACCCGAAGAAGTAATTGGAAAACAAGTCACAATTTTAGTAAACCTCGCACCCCGAAAAATTATGGGTGTTGAATCGCAAGGAATGATTTTGATGGCGGAGGATAAAGATGGTGCGTTGAAGTTGGTGGCGCCTGCGAGTGATGTGACTGCGGGGGCGGGGGTGAGGTAAATAGTTGGAGATTAGATTAAAAATATAACCATGAAAACGATGTCAATTAAGGTTTCGAAGATAAGAATGAATGCCCTTGCATTCTTTTTTCTGGTCACAGTATCAACCACTAGCAGCTTTGCTCAAGACACAAAAGTTCTGGAAGGTCGCTGGGATATAACGCTTACCATGAATGGAAAGGAATCGCCATCATGGCTAGAAGTTCAACACTCTGGCGTAAGGACTTTAGTAGGACGGTTTGTATTCTTAAATGGCAGTGCCCGCCCAATTTCTAAAGTGAATTTCAAGGACGGAAAATTTTCTTTCACCATCCCACCCCAGTGGGAACAAGAAACTCGTGACCTTGAATTTGAAGGTGTAATCACTGCGACTGGTTTATCGGGTAGTATGATTTATGTAGATGGAAAGAAATACACGTGGACAGCTGTTCGCGCTCCTTTATTAAAAAGAGAGGGTGAGCCGGTATATGGTGAACCTATAACATTGTTTAATGGTGTTGATTTGAAAGGTTGGCACGCGATGGGCGAAAATCAGTGGAAAGTGGAGGATGGAATTTTAAGAAGCTTAAAATCGGGAGCCAACTTAATCAGTGATCAAACCTTCACCGATTTTAAATTGCATATCGAGTTTCGATATTCTAAAGGAAGCAACAGCGGAGTTTATCTGCGTGGCCGATACGAAGTTCAAATTGAAGATGATAAGGGATTAGAGCCGGGAGTTGGATATCTCGGAGCTATTTATGGATTTCTTCCGCCCAGCGAAATGGTTGCAAAAAATCCAGGGGAGTGGCAATCGTACGACATTACATTACGAGGAAGAATGGTGACGGTTGTAGGTAATAACAAAACCATCATTTACAATCAGGAGATTCCTGGTATTACAGGTGGCGCTATTGATAGCAAAGAAGGCGAGCCGGGACCTATCATGATGCAAGGCGACCATGGTCCTATCGATTACCGAAATATTATTATTACTCCGATTAAATAACAAAAAAAATTTTAACAACTAAAACCTCTGCAAGTACCGTAGAGGTTTTTTTGTAACCAGTCTTTTCAATTTGAATCGTTTAGATCTGTTTGCAACACGGCTGAGAAATTTTCTCCTCTCAAACCTTATCGTTTCCTCAGGAATAGCCGAGTTGTGTAACATAGGTTACACAACTATCCTTTAATTGTGACTAAGATCATAACCGCCCTTGAGGATCATCATCGCTCATGAGCGTGTATGCAGATACCTTTGTATCACCAATTAAACCAGAAGACTATGAAAAAGTTACTCATACTAGGGGCTGGCACAGCAGGGACTATGATGGCCAACAAACTTTATAAGAATCTCAATAAAAATCTTTGGGAGATTACAATCGTTGATAAGGATGAAGATCATTATTATCAACCCGGATTTCTTTTTATACCCTTTGGTGTGTATCAACCAGAGGACGTTATTAAACCTAAACGAGAATTTATTCCAATCGGTGTCAACTTTGTGATAGACACAGTTAAGAAGATTGAACCTGAAAAGAATCAAGTTTCTCTTGCCAGTGGTTCTATTCTAAACTATGATGTTTTGGTAGTAGCTACCGGGACTATTCCAGTGCCTGAAGAAACGGAGGGCCTTAAGGGAGAACTTTGGTATAAAGATATTTTTGATTTTTATACGTTTGAAGGCACCACCAAGCTCGCTAAAAAACTGGAAACCTGGCAAGGCGGAAAGTTAGTAATCAATTTAGCAGAGACATTAATCAAATGCCCCGTTGCTCCGCTAGAGTTTACTTTTCTGGCTGATGCTTACTTTACTGAAAAGGGAATGCGCGATAAGGTTGAAATCTATTATGTGACGCCACTATCAGGAGCTTTTACCAAACCTAAGGCTACTGAGATGTTAAACAAGTTGATGGATGAGAAGAACATTCATGTAATTCCTGATTTCTATCTCCAACGCGTAGACAATGAACGCAAGGTTTTGATTTCTTATGATGATAAAGAAGTTCCTTTTGATTTACTGGTTTCAGTTCCAGTGAATAAAGGAGATGCTGTGATCGAAGAAAGCAATCTGGGTGATGAAGATGGTTTGAATTTTATTCCGACTGATAAACATACGCTTCAGTCTAAGAAATATGAAAACATGTTTGTGATAGGAGATGCTACAAATGTTCCCGCATCTAAAGCTGGCTCTGTGGCACACTTTGAGGCTGAAATTCTTACCGAGAATATTTTAAGTTATATCATTAATGAACCGCTGACTCACAAGTTCGATGGTCACGCTAACTGCTTTATTGAAACCGGTTATGGCAAAGGCACTTTAATTGATTTTAATTATGACACTGAACCATTGCCCGGAAAATTTCCCTTTGCCGTAGTTGGCCCAATGGATTTACTGAAAGTAACCCGCGCAAATCATTACGGCAAACTGGCTTTCAAATGGGTGTATTGGCATATGCTTCTTACGGGAAAAAAACTTCCGGTAAGTACGAACATGTCAATGGCTGGAAAACTTGTTGAAACCAATTAATCATTAAACATCATAAACAACAAATCATATGGAAACGCTAACGTATAACGGAACACAAATTGAAGTAAATGCCGAGGGATATTTAAAAGATATGAACCAATGGACGGCAGAACTTGCCACTGAAATGGCCACTCAAGAAGATATTGTATTAACGAGCAAACATTTTGATGTATTGAACTGGTTACGTGCCAAGCAGGCAGAAGGAACACCGTTGAGCATACGCAAAGTGGGTAATTCTGGTATCGTTGATATCAAGCAGTTTTATGCACTTTTTCCGGGTGGGCCACTCAAAGTCTCCAGTAAAATTGCAGGTATACCTAAGCCGGCAAGCTGTATTTAATATTGTTTAACCTTAAATCGTTTAGTCATGCAAGAAGTAATAGAAAGACCAACTACCAAAGAAGCTGCGGTTGTTGATAAAAATAAAGGGAAAGTAAAAAAGGTATTGGTGATTTGCTCTAAAGGAAAATTAGAGGATGTGTATGCTGCCTTGGTAATGGCCAATGGCGCCTTGATGGAAGGAATTCAAGCAAAGATGTTTTTCACCTTCTTTGGACTGGAAGCTATAACTAAGAAAAATGCCGACCATCTGCATACTGCCACCGTGGGTAATCCTGCCTTTATGCCAGGCATGCCAACGTTGGTTGCTGGTTTACCGGGCTTTGAAGCATTTGCTTCTTATATGATGAAGAAAGAAATGGATAAATTGGATATGCCTCATGTTACGGAATTCTTGCAAATGATTGATGCTGGTGGTGGTGAGATTTATGCCTGCAAATTAGCAGCCGACATGTTTCATCTGAGAAAGGAAGATTTTGTGGATGAAGTGAAAGACATTATAACTGTGGGGGATATGTATGCGCTTGCGGATGGGGAAGGTACTCAGATTATATTTGTCTGATAGAGGATGAGTTGGTATAAAAAAGTCGTCAGAGAAACCTGACGACTTTTTTTATTGATTCATAAAGTTCATGGTTCGCTCAGGGCCAATGGTGCAAAAGGAGTAAATCATTTCTGCAGCTTTATCCATGTAGGTAGGGAGTTCTGATAGTTCGGGCTGCGAGAAGTTACTTAGCACATAATCAACTTGTTGCCCTTTGTTGAATTCGTTACCAATTCCAAATCGCAATCGCGAGTAATCTTGTCCACCCAGCAGTAGTTCAATATTTTTAAGACCATTATGTCCGGCAGCACTTCCTTTTGTTCGCATACGCAATGTACCGAAAGGCAAGGCCAAATCATCTACCACAACCAGCAGGTTTTCCTTCGGGATTTTAAGTTCTTGCAGCCAATAGGAAATTGCTTTGCCGCTTAAGTTCATAAAGGTGTTGGGCTTAATCAAATGCAATTGTTTGCCCTTGTATTTTATCTCAGCTTTATCTGCCAGGCGGGTAGTGGTAAAATCAACTTTGTGGTTATCTGCTATTCGATCTAAAACCAGAAACCCAATGTTATGGCGAGTGAGTTCATACTCAGGACCAATATTTCCTAAACCGGCAATTAGAAATTTCATTTTACGGGTAAGTTACACATTGAGTTAAACAAAAAATCCCAGCTCGGTAGGCGAGGCTGGGATTTTTTGTATTAGAAAACGAAACTTATTTTTTCTTTTCGTCTTTTTTAGCACCTGCAGCCGGAGCAGCAGCACCTGCAGCTGGCGCAGCAGCACCTGCAGCCGGAGCGGCACCTGCAGCCGGAGTAGCCGCAGCCGCAGCAGTTTCCTCAGCTAGTTTAGCAGCGCGAGGTACTTCCACAACCGCAATCGATACATTCTTTTTATCAACAAACTCAAGGTTTTCAATTTTCAAATCACCTACTTTAACAGAGTGATGAAAATCAAGTTCTGAACAATCTACATCAATATGGTCAGGCATAAACTTAGGGAATGCCAATACCTTTAATGACGCACGCTTGCGCACCAATGCGCCACCTTTAGACACCCCTGGCGATTGACCAACCAACCGGGTTGGAATGTCCATTTTGATTTTGCGGTCATCACTGATCTTCAAAAAATCAACATGCAAAATCAATTCACTTACCGGGTGAAACTGAACTTCTTGCATAATGGCCTGGCACTCTTCACCTTCAATGTTCAAATGAACGAAGTGGGCTTCGTTGGTGTAAATTAAATCGCGGAATAAAATAACGGGTGCATGGAAGTGCACTTGCTCATTACCTCCGTAAAGTACGCATGGTACGTTTCCTTCTTCACGGGTTTTCTGAGAGTCATTCTTGCCGAGATTTGCTCTTCGATACCCTATAATCTCGATGGTTTTCATAATTAAATTGTTTATGGTTTAAAATATATTAGAAATTACAAACGAATAAATAAAGAACTGATCGACTCATGATCATGAATCTTGCGAATTGCTTTCGCGAAAAGATCAGAAACACTTAATACTTTTATTTTTGGAGATTCTTGTTTTAGAGGAATGGTGTCTGACACCACTAATTCTTCCAACACAGAGTTTTCAATATTTTCATACGCATTACCGGAGAGAACTGCATGAGTACAAATAGCCCGAACGGTAGTAGCACCCTTTTCTTTTAACATAGCCGCTGCCTTGCAAATGGTGCCAGCTGTATCTACCAAGTCATCAACAAGCACTACATCTTTTCCTTCCACATCGCCAATCAAGCGCATCGACTCAATTTTGTTGGCTTCCTTTCTGTACTTATCGCATACGGCCAAATCAGAACCAAAAAACTTTGCAAAACTGCGAGCCCTCTTAATGCCACCCACATCGGGACTGGCAAACATCAAATTTTTCAGTTTCAGGGATTTCAGATAAGGGACAAAAATGTAATTGCCATCTAAGTGATCCACAGGGATATCAAAAAAGCCTTGAATTTGATCTGCATGTAAATCGCAGGTCATAATTCTATGAGCTCCGGCAGCTGAAAGGAGATTGGCAATAAGTTTAGCTCCAATGGCCACCCGAGGTTTATCCTTTCTGTCCTGACGGGCATACCCAAAGTAGGGTATAATTACATTTACATTGGCTGCACTGGCACGCTTGGAGGCGTCAATCATAAGAAGTAACTCCAGGAAATTGTCAGCCGGAGCAAACGTTGATTGAACTATAAATACATCATGCCCTCGAACAGATTCGCCAATGAAGGGAGACATTTCACCATCACTAAATTGCTGATAGTTAACGGTTCCCAGAGGTTCGCCATAAGCATGCGCAATTTTTTCCGCCAGGTAGGTAGTTGCTCGTCCGGAAAAGATTTTTACTGCCATGCTCTTGTTTTTAAGTAAGAATCCTCCCGATGGCGATCAGGAGGATTCCTGGTTGTCCTACTAGGATTCGAACCTAGAAAGGCAGAATCAAAATCTGCAGTGTTACCATTACACCATAGGACAGTGTTCAACCCTAATTTTAGGACTGCAAAGGTAGAATTAATTTCGAAACTGGAAAAATTGGCTTTAACTGTTTTTCAACCTTATTATGGGTTTTTACCCATTAATCAAGCTCTTCGTCAGCACTTGCCGTGCTGCCTTCAGTAAAACCTTCGGCCATAAATCTGTATTTGTCTAAAATAGAGATTACGGCATTTCTCAGGTGGCGCTCATTATTAAAGTTGATGCTTCCGTATAAGGTGGTTGCATACCCCTGCCAGATAGATCTGTTTTGCCTTCTGTCAAAAAATTGAATTAACAACGTACCTGTTTTAAGATTTAGCTTATGCGGATCATAATCCAGGTCTTCTTTTTGGCTTTTTACCCATTCTTCAATGTCGGGCTGGTTGTAGCCGTTGAACCGTAGGCTATCATTAAACATTTTAAAACCTACGATAAGATGAGGGCGTGAATCAGTTTGTTTATAGCCCAAAAACTTCATCCGGGATACAATAGATTTTTCAACGATATCATTAACCATAGTAGAGTCATTTATCCCTACCGGTCGCATCATTTCAAATGTTCTATATTTTTTGAAGTTGCCTCTATAGCTGTAATCGTATTCAACCGGTAGTTCTTTATAACCAAGGCACGAGGCAAACAGCACTAAAATCAACGCTGGCATGTAAAGTTTTCTCATAGGTGTAGGTTTGAATTATTAACAAAAGGTAGAAGATTTTGTTGCCGGAAACAAGTTTGATAATTTCTTTCTGATAAGATATGGGTTAAATCGCAAGAAGGTTTCGCCTCTAAAGTTGAGACAATAAACTCTTTCCCTTATTTTCAAGGAAAAATTCATGTTTTCAATTTTCTATTAATGACTTCAAAATACGAACAAACAGTAGGGGCGCGCTATCATATATACAATAGCCTTTTCCTAAACCTCCCATTTCAGGATATTTCGCGCACAGGCACGTTGTTGCCGTTGTTGCAACAGTATTGCGAAGAAGGTTTTGAAAAGGGTCAACCTGCATCTGAAATTTTACCACAGTTCTTTAATGATCTGGCGCCTCAGGCTACACTCGAAGAACAATTTGGCCTTCTCTTTAAGTTTATACAATATGTGGAGCGACAAATTGCATTATTCGATTCTATCGAAGATTCATCTTTTGAGCAGATCAATGATACAACAGGAAGAGGAACCATTGCTTCCTTACTTCAACGAACCAAGTTTGATCGTAAAGAAAAAGAATTGAGGAAGCGACTGGAAGATTTCAGTTTAAGAACTGTACTTACAGCACACCCCACTCAGTTTTACCCAGGCCCGGTGTTGGGAATATTAACCGATCTTGAAAAATCAATTCGAGAACATGACCTGGCGCAAATAAACCTCTTGCTTCAACAGTTAGGAAAAACGGGTTTTATTAATCGCGACAAACCATCTCCTTATGATGAAGCCATCAGTTTGTGTTGGTATTTGGAGAATACATTTTATCAGGCTATACCTGAAATTATTCAAGCACTTTGCACATCATTACAAATTCCACTGGCTGAATGGAATAATGATCGCCTGGTAGTGATTGGCTTTTGGCCTGGAGGAGACCGCGATGGAAATCCTTTTGTTAATAGTGACATTACATGCAAGGTGGCAGCTCGGTTGCAAGAAAGTCTGTTAAAATGTTATTACCGCGATATGCGGTCACTTCGCAGGCGGCTTACGTTTCATGGAGTTGACAAGGTTGTTATTGAAATAGAACGAAAGATTTACCAATGGGCCTATGGCACGGAGCGTGAATACACACATGCGCAGGAATTGGTAGATGACTTGATGCGCGCCCGCAAAAAACTGATTGACGAACACGATGGTCTGTTTCTTGATTTACTCGACATCTTTATTCTAAAAGTTAAACTGTTTGGATTTCATTTTGCCAGTTTAGATATCAGGCAGGACAGCCGCAAGCATGACTATGTGTGGTCACAGATCTTGGATGTTGGAGCTAAATCAGGCAAGACTATTTCGTTTGCTGAATTTCAAAAACTCAATAATAAAGAGCAAATTCAATATTTGCTTTCGCTGAAAATATCGTTGGATGATTTTCAATTTGAGGATGCATTTGTAAATGAAACATTGGATAGCGTTCGGGCGATAGGAACCATTCAAAAAAAGAATGGTGTGCTCGGATGCCATCGCTATGTAATTAGCAATTGCCAAAGTTCGGTACATGTAATTGAAGTGTTTGTATTGGCAAGGTTGTTATTGCAAACCAAGGAAGGATTAGAACTTGATGTGGTGCCACTTTTCGAAACGATTGATGACCTTGCACATGCGCCCGACATTATGCATGAGTTGTATAGCATTAAAGAATACAGAACTCATTTAGATGCTCGCAATGCTCATCAGACTATTATGTTAGGGTTTTCAGATGGCACAAAAGATGGTGGGTATTTGCGTGCTAACTGGTCAATTTTCCGTGCTAAAGAAAATCTAACGGAAATATCGCGCAAGCACGGACTGAAAGCGATATTTTTTGACGGCCGTGGCGGGCCGCCAGCACGAGGCGGGGGTAATACGCACGATTTTTATGCTTCCTTAGGTGAAACAATAGAAAACGAAGAGGTACAAATCACGATTCAAGGACAAACCATCAGTTCTAATTTTGGTAAAATCGCTTCGTGTAAATATAATTTGGAACAACTTCTGTCGGCAGGATTAGAAGGTGCTGTTTTTAAAAACCCTGAGAATCAGCTATCACAAAATCAGAAGGAAACCTTAGACGAACTTGCTGAAATCGGCTATCAATCATATCTGGGACTAAAACATCATCCCAAATTTGTTCCATACCTTGAAAATGTAACACCGCTTTCATTCTTTGGCGATACTAATATTGGTTCGCGGCCTGTTAAGAGAAGTTCAACCGAAGGCTTGAAGTTTGAAGATCTGCGAGCTATTCCTTTTGTAGGTTCATGGGCTATGATGAAGCAGAATATTCCAGGCTTCTATGGAGTGGGTTCAGCATTCAAAACTTTGTCTGATAAAAATGGTGCTCAAAAATTAAAAACATTTTATCAGGAGTCACTTTTCTTCCGTACGCTGTTAGGTAATAGCATGATGTCACTTACTAAAACAAACTATCAGGCCACTACCTATCTTAAGGACGATCCGGAGTTTGGGCAGTTTTGGGAAATGATGTATGCCGAATTTGAACTATCAAGCAAGCAGGTATTGGAGGTTTCCGGACTGAAGGAACTGATGGATAGCAATCCCGTGCAACGCGATTCCGTTAGATTGCGTGAGAAGATTGTGTTGCCTCTGATTGCGATTCAACAATTTGCGTTGGTGAATTTGCGACATCAAAATGAAAAAAATAAAATCTATGAAAATCGCTACCGCAAACTGATTATCCGATGCATGTTTGGAATAATCAATGCAGCTCGAAATTCAGCCTAAAAGATTTAATGGAAATTCAACTATGAGACTTTCTTTGATTAAAGTAAATCGTTTGGTGAAGATTACCTTCATTGTTCTTTTGTTTATTTGTTTCAATTCCTTGGCTCAAAATAAAGGAGTGTTAAATACCGATCAAGGGAAAATTAAAATTGACAAACATATTTACGGTCATTTTTCAGAACACTTGGGCCGCTGTATTTATGGTGGATTTTATGTGGGCGAATCGAATACCAAAATAGCAAACAAAGAAGGAGTTCGATTGGATGTTGTGGATGCGTTGAAAAAACTAAAAATTCCTAACCTTCGCTGGCCCGGTGGATGTTTTGCGGATACCTATCATTGGAAGGATGGAGTAGGGGCTAAAGAAAAACGTCCTACTATTGTTAATACCTGGTGGGGTGGAGTTACGGAAGATAATAGCTTTGGTACGCACGATTTTTTAAACATGTGTGAGTTGCTTGGCGCTGAACCATACTTATCTGGAAACGTTGGGAGCGGAACCGTTCAGGAATTAAGTGATTGGGTTCAGTATGTAAACTTTGAGGGCATAAGCCCCATGTCGAAATGGAGGAAAGAGAACGGTCGCGATAAAGCCTGGAATGTGAAGTATTGGGGAATTGGCAATGAAGCCTGGGGCTGTGGCGGAAACATGACAGCGGAATACTATGCAAATATCTATCGGCAATATGCTACGTTCATGACTAGTACTGAAAAGGTGAAGCCGTTTAGAATTGCTTCTGGAGCGAGCTCGTCAGACTATCATTGGACGGAAGTAGTGATGCGGGATATTCCACATAATATGCTGGAAGGAATTGCACTTCACCATTATTCAGTAATTGACTGGAGCAAGAAAGGATCAGCGGCTGACTTTACTGAGCAACAATATTTTCAAACGATGCAGCGTGCTTTGCAGATGGAAGAGTTGATCACCAAGCATAGCACCATTATGGACAAATATGATCCACAAAAGAGAGTAGCATTAGTGGTGGATGAATGGGGAGGATGGTATGATGTAGAGACAGGAACCAATCCCGGATTTCTGTATCAGCAAAATACAATGCGCGATGCTATACTTGCCGGAGCAACCTTGAATATTTTCCATAACCACAGCGATCGGGTGCGTATGGCTAATCTGGCACAAACAGTAAACGTGCTTCAGGCTGTTGTGTTAACGCAAGAAGAGAAGATGATTGTTACGCCCACGTATCATGTTATGGAAATGTATAACGTGCATCAGGACGCGACCTTAATTCCATTTGATTTTACCACAGATGACTACGCCTTAGGTACAGAAAAATTACCGGCTGTTTCAGTTTCAGCTTCAAAGGATAGTGCCGGAGTTACTCATGTTTCTCTGGTAAATATCGATTCAAAGAATACTAAAGAGATAACGATTGATCTCCGTGGCGGGAAATTTAGTTCGGTTACAGGAAGGATATTAAACAGTCCTAAACTTCAGGATCACAATACATTTGAAAAGCCAGATTTCGTGAAACCCGTTGTGTTTAAACAAGCAACCTTATCTTCAAATACACTTAAGGTTACTCTGCCAGCACATTCGGTAGTGGTGCTTGAACTGCGATAAATTAAAGAGTTTCCATCTTTTAAAATGGAAACTCTTTAATTAGATTCTACTTATCTTTAATTTGAAAGTTGAAAAGTAATGGGCACGCTATAATTTGCTTCAACTGCTTTTCCATGTTGCGTTCCTGCAACCCAATTTGGCATAGCAGTTACCACACGAATTGCTTCAGCCCTCAATGAATCATCCATTTCATCATTTGTTACATCAGTGGCAAACACTTCGCGTATAGCACCATTTTTATCAACTATAAAATCAACAAATACAGTTCCTTCCACGCCATTCTTTTGTGCAATTTCAGGATAGGTTAGGTTATCGCGTAAGTAAGCCATCATTTCTTTATCGCCACCCACATAGGTAGGATCAACTTCTGCCTTATTATAAATTACTTTTCCTGAAGCATCTTTATACGTAAGCGATGCATTAGCTTTTTCAATTGTGGCAAGCCTGCGTTGTTTTAGTTTTTCAATTCTGGCAGCTTCAATTTTTTCTCGTTTGGCCATGCGGACTTCTTGAGCATTGGCTTCAATGCTTGCTTCCATTTCTGTAGCATTGGAATTTTCTTCTGCTTTAGGTCCGCAGCTTTGTAGTAAAGCAAAGCCGAATACCAACATCAAAAGAGGTGAGTTCTTTTTCATAAGGTTTTTATTAGTTTAAATATGAAAGACAGGGTAGCATTATCATGCCATTAATAAAGCAGGAGAATAGATAAGCTGCGCATGAATCGCCTTTAAATGCGGGCATTTATTTGCCCAAACTTTGGGAATGGGAGATTCCCAAACACTTTGATAGAGAAGATTTTGACTTTAGGATTTCATCTTACTCTTTACCCACTCTCTTGCATTTACGAAGGCCTCTATCCAGGGGCCAACTTCATCAGATTTTCGTTTAGTTGGGTAGTAGCCCCAGTTCCAGGGAAAAAGTGAACGCTCGATGTGTGGCATGATAGCCAGATGTCTTCCGTCTTTTGATGAAAGGGCGGCTACTGAAAAATCAGAATCATTCGGATTGCCAGGATATTCAGGATAGGTGTACGTTGCAGCTACTTGATAGCCATTATGTTTTTTCAAATCAAATCTTCCTTCACCGTGAGCCACCCACGCACCCAATTGCGCACCTTCATAACTCTGCAACAACACTGAATTATTTTTAGGGATTGTCATGTTAATGAAAATAGACTCAAATTTCCCCGAACCATTGTGATGCATTTTTGGATGGCTAGCCATATCAAGATCTTGATACACCAATCCAAGTTCCATCATTAATTGGCAGCCATTGCAAACTCCCAGACTTAATGTATCGTCACGTTTGTAAAAATTATCTAAGGCAGCTTTTGCTTTTGCATTGTAAAGAAACGCCCCTGCCCAACCTTTGGCAGAACCTAATACATCTGAGTTTGAGAAGCCACCCACAAACACGATCATGTTAACTTCGGTCAAATCTTCACGACCTGTCATTAGATCAGTCATATGAACATCTTTTACATCGAAGCCGGCTAAGTAAAGAGCATAGGCCATTTCACGATCGCCATTCACACCTTTCTCGCGAATGATGGCAGCCTTTAATCCAGTAGATGTTCTGCGCTTTGGGTCAATACCATAAGTAGAGAATCTCCCATCAAATTTTGATTGGAACTTATATTCTAGTACTTGTTTAAAGAGATTTTCCTTTCTCTTTTCTGCGTGGCCTTTTGGTCGCTGAAGTTTGTCTAACAAGTAGGAGGTATGAAACCACGTTGATCTTAAGTTGTCAATTGTCAATTGTAAATTATCAATTGACATAACTCTACCAGTTACTACTTCTCCAATCACTTTAAAGTCAACTTTGCTATTGTTTAAAAGTTTTTCAACTCCAGCTAAATCTGAAATTTGAATAACGATTCCGGGATTTTCGCTGAAGAATATTTTTACCAAGTCATCGCCTAACTCTTTTACATTTACTGACAATCCGGTGTTGGGCGTAGGGAAACACATTTCTAATAGAGTGGTGATTAAACCGCCTGAAGAAATATCATGACCCGCTAAAACAAGATTTTGGTTTATTAATTCTTGAATAGCCCCAAAAGCCTGAACAAAATAAGCATCGTCTTTTATAGTAGGAGTCTCTGTTCCCATTTGATTCACCACCTGAGCGAAACTGCTTCCGCCAAGCGTAAACTCATCTTTTGAGAAATCGATGTAAATAAGTTTAGAACCAACAACAGGCTCAAGGTTAGGAGAAACTGTTTTACGAATATCACTTACTTCGGCTACAGCCGAAATGATAACTGTGCCCGGAGAAAGTACCACTTCACCATTCGGATATTTCTGCGTCATCGAAAGTGAATCTTTTCCGGTTGGGATGTTGATTCCAAGCCTGCATGCAAAATCACTGACCGCTTCTACTGCGGCATAAAGTCGGGCATTTTCACCGGCATTTTTCGCTGGCCACATCCAGTTCGCGCTTAGCGAAACCCCTTTTAATCCATAAGTAAGTGGTGCCCAAATAATGTTCAGCAACGATTCAGCAATCGCTAACTTACTTCCCGCAGCAGCATCTACTAGAGCTGCGCCAGGTGCATGACCAATTCCAGTCGCAATTCCTTTATGGCTTGTGAAATCTAATGCCATTGCGGAAACATTATTAAGAGGAAGTTGAATAGGGCCACAGGTTTGTTGTGTTGCTACACGACCGGTTACAGAGCGATCCACTTTATTCGTTAACCAATCTTTGCAGGCTACAGCTTCTAATTGTAAAACTTGTTCTATGTATGAAGCAAGTTTAGTTGCATCGTAAGTGATCTTCTCAAATTTATCAATCGATGTTGAGTCTTGTAAAATTGTTTTTGGTGACGAACCAAACAGATGACTCATTGCTAACTCAACTGGCTTTGTCTTTTTCTTATTGTCAACAAACTTAAATTGATGATCACCCGTAGCCGTGCCTACAACATACAAAGGAGCCCTCTCACGTCCTGCGGCAGCTTTAAAAGCAGCGACATGCTTTTCGTTGATCGCAACACCCATTCGCTCCTGCGACTCGTTGCTGATGATTTCTTTGTCAGATAGGGTAGGGTCCCCAACAGGAAGCTGATCGATTTCAATCGTGCCGCCCGTTTCTTCCAGCAATTCAGAAAAACAATTTAGGTGACCACCAGCTCCATGATCATGGATGGAAACAATTGGATTTTCATTTGACTCAACCATGGCGCGAATGGCATTCATTACGCGCTTTTGCATTTCAGGATTTGAGCGTTGCACCGCATTTAATTCCAATGCATTGCCAAACTCACCCGTGGTTACAGATGATACAGCTGCGCCACCCATTCCAATGCGATAATTATCGCCACCCAATAAAACAATTTTATCGCCTGCTTTCAGATGTTCCTTCTTGCTGTCTTTCTCTTTTCCGTACCCAACACCACCGGCCAGCATGATTACTTTATCGAACCCAAACTTTTTATTGTTTTCAAAATGTTCGAATGTTAATACACTTCCACCAATGAGTGGTTGCCCAAACTTATTTCCAAAATCACTGGCACCATCTGAAGCTTTAATCAAAATTTCAGCGGGAGTTTGATATAACCATTTGCGCGCTTCAAATTTTTTCTCCCAAGGTCTTCCATTTTCTAACCGTGGATAAGACGTAATGTAAACAGCAGTCCCGGATAACGGTAAAGAACCTTTACCACCTGCAAGGCGATCGCGTATTTCGCCACCGCCACCCGTAGCTGCACCGTTGAAGGGTTCAACGGTAGTTGGAAAATTATGCGTCTCTGCTTTAAGCGAGATAACCGAATCGAAATCTTCAATTTTAAAATAGTCTGGAATATCGCCACGGGTAGGTGCAAATTGTTCTACCGAAGGTCCTTTGATGAAGGCAACATTATCCTTATATGCTGAGACAATGTAATTGGGGTTTTCTTTTGAGGTTTTTTTGATCAATTGAAAAAGTGTTGATTGTTTCTCAACCCCATCAATAATAAACGTGCCGTTAAAAATTTTATGGCGGCAGTGTTCACTGTTTACCTGCGAGAAGCCGAACACTTCACTATCGGTAAGTTTGCGACCCAGTTTCCAACTCACATCATTCAGGTAATCAATTTCTTCCTGACTTAATGCAAGTCCTTCTTTTTCGCTAAAGGATTTTATGTCCTCAATTTCAAAAATGGGCTCGGGTGCATGATGGATTGTAAATATCCCCTGATCGAGCTCTGTATATAATCGTTGAAGCATGCGATCGTGAGTAGCCAATGCATTGCTGACTTCAAAAAATTCTTCAATCCGGATGATGCCTTTGATGCCCATGGTTTGGGTGATCTCAACAGCGTTTGTGCTCCAGGGTGTAATCATTTCCTTACGTGGGCCAATGAAATGGCCACTAATCGATTTTTCCTCCAGCGGCTTAGCACCTCCAAAAAGCCAGATCAGTTTTTCATAGTCTTGAGTATCAAAAGGTTGAGCGAATTCTACAGCGTAAAGGGTAGAACCAGGTGCCCGAAAGAAAACAATCATAGTGGTGAGCGTAAGCACAAAAATAGGAACCTTTTCAGGGATTCCATGGAGATTAGTAAGGTAGTTTTTGGAATCCTATTCTTGATTAGTTATGTCATGTTTGAATCGGTGAGATTATTTTTTTTGAGTAAACATCCAGCTTAGAAAATCCACCTCAGCAAAAGCATTGTCCCAACTGTTGTGATTGACTGCTGGATATTCCTTATAGACAACATTCACTTTTAAAGACTGAAGTTTTTTTACCATTTGTCGCGATTCGTTTACACTCACAACAGCATCGGCACCACCATGAAAAACACGAAAGGGAATTTTCTTTACTCGTTTATCATACCGCGCGGTGTCACCACCCCCACAAATAGGAACTGCTGCCGCAAATAATTTTGGATAGCGAAACACGGCTTCAAATGTTCCCATGCCACCCATCGACAGACCTGTTATGTAGATTCTCTTTTTATCTACACCCTCATTCTTGCTTATTTTTTGAACCAGATCGATCGCATTTTTTAATGGAGGTGTGATGGGTCGAGAATAATCAAAGCCGAGGGTAATTGGTGAGGTGCTTCTATCAAGATTCACACTTGCCCAATAACTATCTGTTGGGCATTGGGGAACAATAACAATTGCGGGAAAATTTTTTCGACTGTTTTCTGTTAGAAAAAGTTTGGCTCCGTGGGTTAGTTGTTTTTCGTTATCATTTCCGCGCTCACCGCCACCGTGCAACAAAAGGATGAGGGGATATTTTTTTGATTTATCGTAACCCTCGGGATACAAAATGCGGTAGGGCAGTTGATCACCGGTAGAAGATGTATAAACTTCTTTGGCATAAAGGCCAACATCCTGCGCATTAATGCTCGGCAAAATAAATGACACCAAATAAAGAATGAAAAAGATACGCATTGGAAATAATCTTGATAAAAAACTAAGCCCTCCGTGAGAGGGCTTAGTTAGGAAAGTTACTTACCTTCCTTTTTAGCTCTTTTTTCAGCCCGCTTTTCTTTCAAAGTTTTCAGGGGCTTCTTCTTGTCGGCTTTTTTAACATCCATTCCTTTTGACATAGCTGTAGAGTTTTTTTAGTGAGATAAAAGTAATAAAATTTTTAAAAAACACTTTTATTGATAATTGAAAATGCCTCAATTAGTTATTCAAGGTACCATCATCTATCCAGCACGTGATTAACTGAATTTGATCGGCCGGCAGCGTTCCATCAAAAGGCATTGACTTATTAACCACACGGGTTTTTATTTGAAGCGCGTTAGCTTTCACTACATCAAATTTTGTAAGATCTATTCTGCCGGTGCCATTAACATGACATCCCGACTTGGCGCAGGATACGTCAATGATAGGTTTGATTTGATTCAGCCAACTCACATTTGTATTGCCACGGGGCACATTGGCCGTAAATGTATAAGTACAATTTTTTGAATCACGCACAAACACAGAATAGGCTCCATGACTAAGATTTAAAAAAACGGAATCATTTGAACTTAACCCATTATTGATTCTAAAGGTAAAAGGAGCATCGCCTCCTTGGGGTTTTATCTTTAAGGTGCCATCAGGTGTCAGGCACATGGAGTTTAGGGTAGCATTTGCAGTGGCTGTAAGCGTAGTTTCAAAATTCGTGATCTCTACCTGTAACGTATCTGAGCATTTTCTGGAATCGAACACAACTATTGAATAGATACCAGCTGAGAGCGATTTAAATGTTGAACTTGATTGCTCTGTTTTTCCACTTAATGCAAAAGTGTAAGATGGGGAACCACCTTCCGCCAAAACTTCTATTTCGCCATTATTAAAGGCGCATGATAAGAGGTCTTTTTTTTGCACAAGCGAAATCTGTAAAGTGCTTTTTGAACAATCTACATCGGGGTTTTGATCGTTGTTTGTGCAGGAGAACAAAAGAGCCAATGCAATAGTGAAAATTCTTTTAATGTCTAACACGATATTTTTTTCCAATCATGCAAATATAGATAAGCTTTGGTCAGTGATATTATACGAATATTCGGTGTTTAGATAAAATTCTTTTTCTCACTTTAAAGGTTTCTTTTGGTTTTTGTTGGAGCTAATAGAAAATGTAATGGAATCTTGCTGTTTAATCACTGCTTTTGTTGCAGTTTGGCAAATATTTCAAATTCATCTTCAAGCTTTGAACTCAATCGCTCAAATAATTCAAAGTACTGTTGGTAGGTCTTATGGTCATGATTTCTCGGATTGAAAGTTTCTTGCAACACCACACTCTTTGCGGCTTCATCAAGATTGGAATAAATACCCATTTCAGTGGCGGTCAACAGGAATGCACCGAGACCAACGCTATTTAAATTTTTAATGGTGCTAACAGGCTTATTGAAAATATCAGCAATTAGTTGTGTGCAAAATGGAATGGTGGCGAAACTCCCATTTACTGACAAACTATTAATTACGCGATGTTCTTCCAACATTTTTCCGATGCTATAAATTTCGTACAAAATGCCTTCGATGGTCGCTCGGATGAAATGTTTCCGAGCATGTTTAATATTTAAGCCAAAGTATGAACCCCGAGCGTTGGGATTCCAAAGGGGAGCGCGTTCACCTAACAAATAAGGCAAGAATAACAATCCTTCCGAACCTGCATCTACATTGGAAGCTTCGTAGATAAGACTTTCAATTGTAAATTCGATATCAAAAGGATTTTTAAAATCCCCAAACTGAGTGGCGAACCATTCAAAGATTATGCCTCCGTTGTTAGTTGGCCCACCCGAGATGTAATGATTTTCGGTGAGCAGATAATTGAAGAATCTATGTTTTTCGTCTCGCAAAACTTGCTTACCAACTACCCTTACGGCACCACTATCTTCAATAGTTATTGTTGCCTTATCTTCACTCCACACACCAGCACCTAGTGTGGCCATGCATCCATCGCTTGAACCTATTATAATTCGGGTATTACCTGATAATCCCAGCGAATTTTGATATTCTTTTCTGAGCTTTCCGGGCGAACTAAATACGGACATGAGTTCAGGTAGTTTTTCAGAGGTAATTCCGGCATAATCCAATGCGCTACCTTCCCATTTCAGTGTATGATTGTTAAATAGCCCTGTCGCAGAGGCCAGACTGTAGTCAATCATGTATTCGCCAGTTAGCTGTTGAATTATGTAGCTCTTTATAGTTAGGAATTTATATGTTTGATTAAAACGCTGTGGATCGTTTTTCTTTAACCATGCTATTTTTACCAAAGGAGACATGGGGTGAATGGGAGTTCCCGTTGCATTATACAGTTTTTTGCCCAACTCCGAGCCTTTTAATTCCTGGGCTTCCTTTTTTCCTCGATTGTCAGCCCAGGTTATCACATTCCCCAAAGGAATGCCATTCCGATCAATCGCCAGAACACTATGCATAGAGGCATTGAAGCAAATCGATCGGATTTGATATTTTTTAGGTTGAATCTTTTCCGTAATGAAATTCTTCAACACATACAGCATAGTAATAAATATCTGTTCTGGATCTTGTTCACTATAATCAGGTTCGCTATGGAAAGTTGGGTACGAGCCCTTCGTTGAATTAATTACATTTCCTTTTAAATCAAATGCAAAGACCCGCACAGCATTTGTTCCGAGTTCGATGGTGATGATGCATTCCATAGTATAATACTTTAATTTTTTGAACTATCTCTTTTTCTAAATTCCCCAGGCGTATACCCAGTTAGTTTCTTAAATGTGGTGGAAAAATGTTGAGATGAATAAAAACCAGTTTCAAGTGCGATCGTTGTTACATTTATCTCTTCCTTTCTTAATAACTTAATGGCTTCTGATATTCTGATATTAATCAGATAATGCAATGGAGCAAACCCAGTATACTTTTTTACTTTTTCTGTAAACGCTGTAGTTCCAAGTCCAACCATGGCTGCCATTTCATCGACTGCCCATTGGTGAGAAAGATTTTTTCGAAGGGCAGCTTCCAATTTTATGAAAGCCTGTGGAAAGTCGCGCTGTAAGTTATTTTGATGTGTTGACTGCCGTGCAATTTGAATGAACAGTTCATCGATGAGTTGATTTACACGCGTTTTAAAACCAATCTGCTGCTGAAATAATTCGCTTTGAATGGATTGAAAGGCTGTGAATACTTCTTTCATTTTAACCAACACAGCGGTATTGTTTAGCTGCAGTATGCGGTTGATGGTAAGGCTTTCACTCTCTGATAGCCCACTCCAACTGCCAAGTTTTATCCGATTAAAAACTTCAATACTTTCTACCTTAATGTGCAGCCAGAAGAGGGTGCCAATGTCCATAAAGCCTTTTTCACCTTGAAAAGTTTGCCCGGGCAATACTATGGCCAGGTCGCCTGGATATAAAATATGATGACGGTTTTGGATTATCCATTCAAACTTCCCATCCAATACATAATATATCCTTATACTATCGGAGGTAGTACTGCATAAAGAGTTTAACTGAATGTTGGTATTTTTTCGAATGGCAATTTCAAGAATGTGAGGGAATGGATCCAGTTCTTTGGATTGTCCCTGGGCTAGAAAAAATTGATTCATGTCAGGTAACTAAAAAGAATGTGAAACATGAGTTATCGAATCAAAAAATGCCGACCACACAACTAACAAATCTGTAAAAAACAATTGAAATGGCAACGGTGTAAGCCTGAATTGTGTCATTTAAACCGAAACCGCAATCGTGTGCAAATTTCACCACTGAGGTTTATTGGAAGTTGCCTTGTTCCAATTTGAGAATCTTGCTTAAAGGTGGAGATTTTTATTGTGACCTAAAAAGTTGCCATAGACTTCCCTGCCAGCCAACCAATCAACCCATTAAACCCAATTACGTTATGCGAAAACATTACTTATTATTTTTATCCAGCATATTAATGATAGTATGCTATCATACCACTGTCTCCGGTGGCAATCTTGAGATGCTACACGAAAGTGAAGCATTCATGCAGCAATCCGTTCGAGGCAAAGTATCCGATGAAAGTGGTGCTGGATTTCCCGGTGTGAATGTTGTGGTAAAAGGTACCACAAATGGTACCGTAACTGGTACTGATGGAACATACTCAATTGAAGTTCCTTCGGATGCTACAGCACTTGTTTTCTCCTTTGTTGGATACACCACCCAGGAAATTTCCCTTCAGGGACGAAATGTTATTGATGTATCGATGGTGGTGGACGCAAAATCATTGGATGAAGTAGTAGTAACTGCCTTAGGTATAGAAAGATCCAGTAAGAGCTTAGGATATGCTACCTCGAAGGTTACCTCCGATCAACTTAGTGTGAATCGCAGCCCAAACATTATGAATTCGCTACAAGGTAAGATTGCCGGGGTAAACATTTCGTCACTAGGCACAGGGCCTGGTGGAACTTCTAAAATCCGTATCCGTGGCCAATCCTCTATCAGCGGTCAAAACAACCCTCTTATTGTAATCAATGGAGTACCTATAGATAACACCAATTTCGGAACAAATCCAGGTAACCAGGGTAGTGATGGTGCGATCGGTAGCAGAGGGGGTGGTGCCACTACTGATGGTGGGGATGGTTTAACCAGTATTAACCCAGATGATGTAGAGAGCATGACCGTATTGAAAGGTGCTGCAGCTTCTGCGTTGTATGGCTCACGCGCCAAGGATGGTGTAATAATGATTACTACCAAGTCAAGGGGAACACAAAGAGGAGTTGGTGTAACCTATAATATGAACTACATGAGTGATCAGGTGCTGGATTTTACGGATTATCAGTATGAATTCGGTCAGGGCGAATATGGTGTAGGACCCGCTACTGCAGGTGCACCAGCCAACCCCGTTACCGGTCAATGGTCTTTTGGGCCAAGGATACAACCAGGCATGACGCAGTTGTTATATGATGACCCAGCCATACCTTATGTTGCTCAAAAAAATAGATTAAGTGAATTTTACCGAAAGGGGAGTGCGCTTACCAACACAATTTCACTTGCTGCAACCAGCGAGAAGGGTGGATTAAATCTTTCTATTGCCAATATGAATGCTGATGGGATTACACCCAACAACACGTACACCCGAAAAACAATCAATCTGGGCATGGGCTATGATTTAACAGATAAATTAAGCTTCAAAGGAAATATCAATTACTCCAACGAGTACAATAAGAATCCTCCGGTTGTATCTGAACAAGATAACTCGATACCTACCGCATTATTAGCCATGGCGAATACTATGCCGTTGGATGTCCTCGAAGCCAATCAATATAATTCATTAGGTGGCGAATACAGTTATTCAAGATTTACAAACCGTACCAATCCATATTGGGTATTGTCTGAAGTCAAACAGAATAATCGAAGAGACCGGATTTTTGGAAATATCTCAGTAAAATATGATTTCACTAAATGGCTCTTTGCCCAGGTTCGTGTAGGTCAGGATTTTTGGTCGCGCGATTCAGATTATATTAATGCTCCTACAGGAAAGAATAATCTTAATCAGGGAGGAATTGCTTCAGCTACTCCTGGTTTTGTGAATGGAGTGTTTACCCAAGAAGCGCGGAGATTCCGTGAAACCAATGTGGACTTCCTGATTTCGGCTACTAAAGAGTTTGGTGATATTGGCTTGAATATTACTGCTGGTGGTAACCAGATGTACAGACGCTCTGATTTAAACAGCGTGCAAGTTACAGACTTCGTTGTCAAGGGACTTTATACCGTGCAGAACGGAAGACTAAAAGATCCACTTTATGATCTGTCTGAAAGGCAGGTTAATTCACTATATGGTTCAGCGGAACTCAATTACAAGCAGTTTATTTATTTAAATATGACCGCTCGTAACGATTGGTTCTCAACGTTATCACCTGATAACCGCAGCATTTTATATCCATCGGTTTCGTTAAGCTATATTTTCTCTGAGTCTTTTGAATTGCCTTCATGGTTGGATTTCGGAAAGCTTAGAGTTGCGTATGCACAAGCTGGTAGCGATACCGATGTGCCACCCTATGCCGACAAATTGTTTTACACTACCAGTGCCGCACCCTTTGCCGGACAACCAGTAGGCAGCACAGGCACTGTAGTGCCCAATGCAAACTTAAAGCCAATGAGCATTGCAGAAACTGAAGTGGGTTTGGAGTTGAGAATGTTTGATGGACGGCTAGGATTAGATTTTGCTGCCTATCGTAAAATTACTACCGATCAAATCGTAAACGCTCAAATCTCAAATGCCTCAGGGTTTACCAATACTCGCATCAATAGTGGTGAAAGTGAGAACAAGGGACTTGAAATGATGATTAATGTTGTGCCTTTAAGAACCAGCAATTTTCAATGGGACTTCACCTTTAATGGTGCCTACAACATAACCAAAGTTCTAAGCTTGCTAACAGATACGGAGGGTGAAAGAATAACAGTTGGTAACCACGTGTTCAATGGATTTCTGCAACAAATAGTTGGTCAGGAAATGGGACAAATTGTTGGTAATGGTTATCGCAGAGATGCATCAGGTCAGATTGTTTTTGGTACTGATGGCCTTCCTTTAACCACCAGCAATCTGATTTTTGGAAGCGCATTACCAAAGTGGGTGGGTGGCTTTACAAACACATTAAATTATAAAGGTGTTGCCCTTTCCTTTTTGATTGATTTCAAGTTAGGAGGAAAATTATTATCAGGAACAAACTTCAACGCTTATCGTCATGGACTGCATAAGGCTACACTGGAAGGACGAGAAGGAGGGCCAATTGTAAACGGTGGTGATCGTGGTAAAGTAGTTGGAGTTGGTGTTAACGAACTTGGTGAGCCAAATGCTGTAGGAGCTACCAATGAAGATTATTTCTCTGTGGTACGAGCACGAGCCTTAATTGAACCTGTTATTTACGATGCCGGTTATTGGAAACTTCGTCAGATTACTATTGGATATGACTTCACCAAGTTTCTGAAAGAATCATTCCCGGTTAAGGGTTTGAGGCTAAGTGCTGTTGCCAATAATGTGTTCATGCTTAAGAAATGGGCCGACAATATAGATCCCGAAGCCTTTGGTTACAGCTCCGATAACGTCATTGGGATGGAATCTCCAACAGTTCCAACCACAAGAAGCATTGGTTTCAATTTGAATGTTAAATTTTAATCTGACTGACTATGAAAAAGATATTAAATATATTATTTCTGGCTCTGTCATTCACCTTTATTACAATAGCCTGTGATGAAGGTTTTGATGAGCTGAATACAAGTAAAAGTGGAGCCACATCGCTTGATCCTGTTTTCATTCTGAACAATGCAATTATTTCTTCTTCGCCCACAGCAAACCTGGTTTATGATGAGGCCATTGTTCAGCAATGGATTGCCACGAATACCGGTGTGCTGGAAGGTGGAAATTTTAACAAAGTGGTTGTGGGTAACACCCCTTTAAATTGGAATAACTATTACCAAAATGTAATTAAATACACCAACGATGTGATTACCACAACCAAAGACGATGTAACCCGGGGTAATCTCTATCATATGGCGAGAATCATTCAAGCCAATGCGTATATGGTTCTTACGGATACTTACGGGGATATCCCATATACTGAAGCAGGAGGAGGATACACTTCGCAAAATTTCTTTCCTGTATATGATACCCAACAATCGATCTACCCTAAACTAATTGATGAACTGACACAAGCAGTGGCAGCATTGGGTGCTTCAGGCAAGGTTGAAACCGGAGATGCCTTGTATGCCGGTGATGTAGCTAAGTGGAAAAAATTTGGAAATTCACTTTTGCTGAGAGCCGGTATGAGATTGACGAAAGCAGATGCAACTAAAGCTGCGGCCACAGTAACTGCCGCAATTGGTGGAAATGCTGCTGCTAATCTTATTCTAGTTAATGCTGATAACGCTATCATTAAGCATGACGCCAACTTTGTAAATGGAATCGGAAACACAGTAAACGGTGGCGAGGCAGCTAATTTCTATTTGGCAGAACCCTTTGTAAATGCACTCAAGGGAACGGCAGGGAATGTTGGTAATACAACCGTAGTGGATCCTCGCTTGGCAGCGATAGCCATTCGTTATGGGGGAGCTAGAAGTGGCGGAGACCAAACTGCAAATAATTTTGCAAATGGAAATAAAAATCCACTTGACCAGTTTGGAACACCGATGGGCAGCACAGATGCGACAGCGGATGCTTCGGGTGCGTTGCTTCCTCCAGGTGGTTTATATGGTAGTCCTGCTGCACCAAGAACTGGCAATCGATTCAGCTATAGTCAGGTCGATAGAAACCGAATGGTAAAGAGAACATCTCCCATGTTTTTAGTAACCGCTGCTCAGACTAATCTCTTGCTGGCCGAGGCTGCTATGAGAGGTTTTGCTGGTTTAACGTTCGCTCAAGCTTCTACCTATTTTAATACCGGAATAAAGGCCCACATGGATCAAATGGTATCGTATGATCCGGGCTGTGCGGTTTCAGCGGTTGACAGAGATGCCTATGCAAATGGGGCTGAAGGTACCCTTGCAAATGGTTCGTTAGTCGCAGCTCTTCCACAGATAGGTTATCAATATTGGGTTGCCTCTTTCCTTAACGGACCCGAAGCATGGGCTAATTTCAGACGTGTCGGTTACCCTGCCCTTACTCCCAATCCTTTTTCAGGAAGTCAAACACCGGGAGGGTTCATTGAACGACTCACCTTTCCTGACGCTGAGAAAGTGGTTAATACCGTAAATGTTACTACTGCCATTGGTACTTTGGGCGGACCCGATGCATTGACTACCAAAGTTTGGTGGGCGAAGTAATTATGGAGATTGAAGGGCAGCTCTTTTATTGCCCTTCAATTTTTTTTATTTTGAATCCTGGGCAAAGTTTTTAAATCATTCACCTAACAAATTGACGCAGTGAAATCATGAAAAAATTTTATGCACTACTTACTCTTCTTTCATTACTCAGTTTATTGACCAACGCACAACAGATTTCAAAAGAGGAACTTATTTTTCTCACACCTGAATGGAAAGGCGAACGTTTTCCAGATGGTCGGCCAAAGGTACCTGATGCCATTTTGAATAGGATGAAGCTTGTTACCTTAGAAGAAGCGTGGGCCGTATTAAAGGGAGATAACTACAAGCATCAGTATGAAGATGGTTGGGAGTCCATAAATCCTGATAGTGTATTAGTAGGGCGCGCTGTCACTGCTACTTTTATGCCCGGGCGTCCGGACATTCATCGTGCAATTGATAACAGAGGTCATAACAAAGATGGGCGGATAAAATCCCAAAATGCATGGACTGTGGCTTTGCTTGTTAAACGTGATGTGTATGTAGTGGATCAGTTTGGAGCGCATGAGGATGGACCCACCATTGGTGACAATGTGGGCACAGCCATACTGACTAACTCTGGGAATGGAATTATTTATGACGGAGCTATTCGTGATATCAACGGATTAAAGGAGATGAAATCATTTACCTCTCTGTACAGATCGTACCACCCATCCCATCATTTGAACAATCCAGATGGTGAACTGAATACAACGTTGGTAGGTATCAATCAACCCACCCGCATTGGTCATGCAACTGTGATGCCTGGCGATGTGGTGTTAGCAAGAGATGGTGCTGTAATATTTATACCACCACATCTTGCCGAAAAGGTAGTGAAGACATCAGAAATTGTGCGACTGCGTGATATGTTTGGACACCTCAGAATTCGTGAGAAAAAATACTCGGCCGCACAAATTGACAACCGTTGGTCAGATGAAATCGAAAAGGATTTTTCAAAATGGCTTAACGACCACATTGATGAACTTCCTGTTCCCAAAGATCAAATTAAAGAATTACTAAAAAACAGAACGTGGTAAACGAAAGTACTCATGACAACTAAAACTTCCAGACGATCATTCTTAACTAAGGGCGCATTAGCAGGAGCGGCAAGCTTTGCCGGACTGTCCCAAACTTTTGGAAAAGGATATACTGCTGCAATTGACAAAAATGAAAAACTTTCGGCTCCATCCGATTTAAAAATCACAGATATAAAATGTGCATACATTCGAGGAGGCAACGGTTTGTTTGTAAAGATTTTTACTAATCAGGATATCTACGGATGTGGCGAAGGGGTTGATGCAGTGGGTGGAACCTATCACCTGGTGCAGAGATTGGGCAGGATGCTTAAGGGCCAGAGCCCGCTAAATATGAACATGCTTTTTGAGCAAATGCGAAAAGCAGCCGTGTTTGGTGGTGGGCAGGCAGGGATGTATGTAGCAGTTATTACTGCTGTGGAAACAGCATTATGGGATTTGGCCGGCAAGGCTTTGGGACTTCCCGTTTACCAATTGCTTGGTGGAAAATTTCGGGATCGCGTTCGTCTTTATATGGATACGGCCTTATATCAAAACCAATTACCCAAGCCGGAGGATTTTGCCAAAGCAGCTAAGGAGGCAGTGAGCATGGGGTTTACGGCTGTAAAATTTGATCTTGATCAGGCCAATGATCCAAACAAGTATGACCGATATAATTGGACTGCAAGCCCGGCAGAGATACAACGCATGTATGATCAAATGGCGGCTGCACGAGCAGCCGTGGGACCTAAGATAGATATCTGCGCAGATATGCATGGAAGATATGATTTGCCTACAGGTCAACGCGCAGCTAAAGTGTTGGAACCTTTAAACCTGATGTGGTTGGAAGAACCAATCCCTGCTGAAAATGCAGACGCCTATGCTGAGATTACCAAATCAACCAGTACACCAATATGCGCAGGCGAAAATCATTATCTCGCACATGGCTTCAGGCCTTTGTTAGAAAAAGGTGCGGTTGATATTATCATGCCCGATATACAAAAAGCGGGTGGGTTAGGAGAGGCTCAACGAATTGCTAACCTGGCTAATCTGTACTATGTGCCTTTTGCTCCTCACATGGTTGCGTCTTTCTTAGGTGCTATGGCTGCGGCTCATGTTTGTGCATCTGTTCCCAACTTTATGATCTTGGAGTGGCAGATTTATTATCACACCGATAAAATGTTTAAGGAGATTGTAGTATTTGACGGCCCTGAATTCACTAAAGACGGATTTATTACGGTATCAGATAAACCAGGAATTGGTGTGGATATTAATGTGGAAGGAATGAAGAAGTATGCAACACCCGGAGTTCCTTTTTTTGAATGATGGAGTATTGTGACAGGCGGGCGTAACCTTAATGTAAATGGAAAATAAGCTACCTGTTTAATGATTAATTTTAAATCATACCATGATTGATATAATAACAATTAACACTTTAATATGATGATGAAAAAGGGAATATTGATAGCAACAATAATATTTGGATGTATTGCTTCGTACGGGCAGCGTGTAGGTTCTTCACCCGAATACATCAAGGCACTAACTGCAGAGTGGAAAGGGGAACGGTTTCCAGATGGCAGACCTAAAGTTTCAGATGCAATTTTAGCGCGACTAAAAAATATTTCTATTGAGGAAGCATGGGGAGTGCTCCGAAACAAAGGGTACTTCAATCAATACGAAGGTGATTGGCAGGTAATATGGTCCGATAGTGTCATGACAGGTAGAGTTGTTACTGCCCAATACATGCCCCTTCGCCCGGATTTTCAAAATCAAGTTAAGGAACAAGGTAAAGTAGAAAATCGCGCTCAAAAGGGTGGCACCAATTCTTGGCCAATTGATATATTAACTCCCGGTGATGTTTATGTTGCTGATGGTTATGGGAAAATAGCCGATGGCACCTTGATTGGCGATAATCTTGGAAATTCTATTTATGCAAAATCGCAGCGCGGAGTTATATTTTATGGATCTGTTCGCGATCAGGAAGGGCTTGAAGAAATAAAAGGCTTTAATGCCTGGATGAAAGGACAAGACCCTTCTTATATTAATCAGATGATGTTAACCTCAATTAATGCTCCCATTCGTGTGGGAAGAGCAACCGTGTTACCTGGGGATGTCGTTCTTGCAAAGAAATACGGAACCATTTTCATTCCAGCACATTTAGTTGAAAGCCTGGTTTTAACATCGGAAGTAACTGCCCTTCGTGATCAATTTGGTCACCAACGCTTGCGCGAAAAGAAATACCTGGCTGGTGAAATTGATAGCGAATGGACAGAAGTAATCAAAAAAGATTTTCTCAATTGGTTAAACAATTATCCGGGCAAACTTCCTATGTCAAAAAAAGAACTGGATGATTACCTAAAGGAAAGAAACTACTAAGCAGTTTTTACAATAAAGTTTTACTTAACCGATACACTATGAAATCAGTACTTCAACAAATTATTAAACAGAATAAGGAGCGCGAAAGCAAAGCAGCATCTGATCGGCAAGCTGAGACAGATAGCCCTAATACTTCAGACAACAGAAGGAGTTTCTTAAAGAAAACGGCTTTAGGGGGAATGGCAATGACGAGCCTGATGGGTTTAACATTTGAAGACTCAATGGCACAAACAACCTCTAAGGTTCAAAAAGCTTCAAGTCCTTCTGATCTTAAAATTACGGATCTAAGATATTGTGTTACTGCTGTAATGGGTCGCACGGCAATCATTCGAATTGATACCAATCAAGGTGTGTATGGATTAGGTGAAGTAAGGGATGGAGCTGATGTTCGATATGCATTGATGTTGAAGAGCCGAATACTTGGAGAGAATCCATGTAACGTGGAAAAAATATTTAAGATCATTAAGCAATTTGGAGGGCAAGCCCGACAAGCAGGTGGAGTATGTGCGGTTGAAATGGCGCTCTGGGATTTATGTGGAAAAGCATACAATGTACCTGCCTGGCAATTATTGGGAGGAAGATATCGCGACACAATTCGCATCTATGCCGATACACCCGAATCTACCAGCCCAGAAGAACAACGGAAGCTTATAAAGTTTCGCACCGAAACTCAGGGTTACTCGTGGTTGAAGATGGATGTTTCAATAAGTAAATTAAAAGACATTCCTGGCACGTTAGTAAATCCTGAAATTTTAAAACAAGGTTCCAGTCAATGGCAAGGAGGTTACATGTCGTATGCCAATACACGGCATCCTTTCACAGGAATACAAATTACGGAAAAGGGATTAGAGGAATTGGCAAAACTGGTTGATCATGTTCGAGGCATGGTAGGATATGAAATCCCAATGTCTACTGATCACTACGGGCACTTTGATGTTAATAATTGTATTCGATTGGGTAAAGCACTTGATAAGTACAGGCTTGCATGGTTGGAGGATATGGTTCCATGGCAATACACCGAACAACATAAGACTATTACCGATGCGTTAGAAACACCTACTACCACAGGAGAGGATGTATACTTACTTGACAGCTGCCGCGATTTGATCGATCAACATGCTGTAGATATCATTCATCCTGATTTAGTATCGTCTGGTGGATTGCTCGAGACAAAACGGATTGGAGATTACGCAGAGGAAAAAGGAATTGCCATGGCCATGCATCAAGCGGGTACCCCGGTATCTTTTATGGCAAATGTGCATTGTGCCGCTGCAACACAAAACTTCCTCGCGCTGGAGCATCACTCGGTTGATGTAACCTGGTGGGAAGGATTGGTTAAAACTACGGATGGCCGTAAGTTGATCGATAAGGGATACGCCCCCGTGCCATTAACCGCTCCCGGCCTGGGCATTGAACTGGTGGATGAAGAAGTGAAGAAACACCTGCATGCTGGCGACAATACATATTTTGCCCCAACTAAAGAGTGGGACGAAAAACGATCACACGATAGAACCTATAGCTAAACTTAGTTTGCACTCATCCCTTCTAGTTTGAAGGGATGAGTTTCTTATTTTACTTGCAAGCAAAAGATACTTGCTTCTCATTTTTATTTCATGCGTTTTGAAAAATACGATCTATAAAGTTTTTGCGGTTATCAGTGTACTTCTTTTAATTGGTGCACTTAGCGTTGGTATAGGTTCTGGGTTGCCCAAAGCGGGTCCATTATTGATAGGTTTTTTTTTATGTAGTGCCATCGCTTTTCGAGGTCATCAGCAATTAAAAGGATTTGCCTATACGGTTATGATTTTTGGATCAGTAACCATGGCGTTATATTATCCAGGTTATTTTATTGAGTACAACGGGTATAAGTTATCCGGTTTAATAACACCTCTTATTCAGCTCATCATGTTTGGCATGGGAACTTCCATGAGCGTAGGTGATTTTGTTGCCGTAGTAAAAACTCCAAAAGCTGTAATTATTGGTGTAATGGCACAATTTATTATAATGCCTATCCTGGGATTTACTTTGGCAAATATGAGTGGCTTCTCTCCTGAGATAGCTGCCGGAATAATATTAATTGGTTGTTCGCCCAGTGGGTTGGCATCCAATGTTATGAACTATCTCGCAAAAGCAAATCTGGCTCTTTCCATTACCATTACGTCCATCACTACATTATTAGCACCGCTCATTACGCCCCTGCTTATGAAATTTTTAGCGGGCGCGTTTATTGAGATTGACATGGTGAAGATGATGTGGGATATTTTTAAAATGGTAATCATTCCTATTGGAGCGGGACTTTTGTTCAACCGACTCCTCAAGGGTAAATCAAGTTGGTTAGATGCCGCCATGCCTGTACTTTCAATGGCTGGCATTGGTATTATTATAGTTATTATTACAGCTGCCGGAAGAGACAGCCTTCTGGAAATTGGTTTTATGCTCATTGGCATTGTAATGATTCATAACTTGTCAGGATATCTCATTGGATATTGGTCGGGCAGAATGTTTAAAATGAACGAACGTGATTGTCGTACCATTGCCATTGAAGTAGGAATGCAAAACGGTGGTTTAGCTTCAGGCATTGCAAAAGAGATGGGTAAAATTGCCACAATAGGATTAGCCCCGGCCGTGTTTGGTCCGTTGATGAATATTACCGGATCAATACTCGCTTCGTATTGGCATCGCAGGCCACCGATAGAAGAATAAATAGAAGGACAATTTCAGAAATAAAAATTTATGAAAGCATTTTGTGGGTTTATATTCGTGTTGGTAAGCACTTCGCTATTTGGTCAAACATCTTCGCTGAAGGAAGTAGAAGGGCAAGTCGAAAAACTCAGGCTGGCAATGATAGATCCAACTGAGAAAAATTTAAAGGACCTGACTGCCGATGAATTATCGTATGGGCATTCCAGCGGTAAAGTTGAAAACAAAACAGAATTTATTGAAGCATTGGTTAGCGGAAAATCCAACTTCAGTAAAATAGAATTAAAAGACCAAACAGTTACCCTTTCTGGCAACACAGCCTTGGTGCGTCATAAGTTCTTTGCCGAAATTATCGATGGGGATAAGACCTCCAATGTTGCCATTGGAATCTTATTAGTATGGGTAAAGCAAAAAGGTAAATGGCAATTGATTGGCAGGCAGGCCTATAAATTGTGATTTCTTAAAAGCTGAATCACAAATACTTTCAAATTCAACAGAAAATCTAATCGGTGCAGGATGTTTGGTGTCAAGCATCAATAGTCTCATCTTTGAGTAATTCAAATAGCAGCAACCTATTTAAGTTATGGCAAAGAATGACGGAAAAGTATTTAAGCCTGAGAAATTACTCGAACCTTTTAAACCCGAGAATTTAATTCAGGCATTAAAAAAGCCAGATGAAATTCTGTTAAAGAGTTTGCGATCCCTTACCAATATAACGGGAAGCATTACGGGTATCAATTTTAATTTCTATTCGAAAATTAAGAGTGAGGCGAAAGGGAAAACGGAGTTAACATTTATTGGTGAGAAGAAAGTTGAGGAAGCAAAACTTCAACTCTTTACTTATAATGAAACTACATGTAAAGAAACGGACAAGGCAACAGACTTCGAATTAATCAATACAGCAGATCAATCACACAATTATTGGCTCAACCTTCATGGCATTCACGATGTTGAGCTGATAGAGAATATTGGTAACGCTCTTTGCTTCGAGCGACTGACTGTGCGGCAGGTTGTTGACACTACACAGCGGCCCAAAGTAGATGACTATGATGATTATATCTTCTTTAGTATAAAGTCAATTCTTATTCGTGAAGATCATCAGCTTCACATGGAGCAACTCTCATTTGTACTAGGAAAAAATTACGTGGTTTCTTTTCAAGAGGAGAAAGGGGATCACTTTGATCATATCCGAAATAAAATGCGAGACAACCTGGGTTTGGTTAGAAAGCGCGAATGTGATTTCCTATTATTTCAACTACTTGATGCCATCCTCGACAACTATTTTGAAACGCTGGATCATATAAATCATGAGGTTGCCCTGCTTGAGCGAGAAACAATCACCAATCCCAAACAATCTACTTTATTAATCATTGAAAAGAACAAGAAGGACGTTGATAAAATCAAAAAATCGCTATCACCTTTTAAAGAAGCATTGACTAATATTCTGAAAGATCGAACTCATTTCATTGCCAAAAGAAACCGCAAGTATTTCAGGGATTTAAAAAATAGTTGCACGAATGCGATCGAAGAGGCAAACTCGACTTATACAGCTCTTGAAAGCTTAACTAATATCTATTTTTCGTCTTTGAGCCAAAAGATGAATGAAACCATGAAGGTATTGACCACGGTGGCTACCATCTTTATACCATTAACATTTATTGTGGGCGTATACGGAATGAATTTTGAAAATATGCCTGAACTCGGTTGGCGCTATGGCTACTTTATTATCTGGGGCTTAATGCTGGCCGTGTTGGGAGGAATGATTGTTTATTTCAAACGGAAAAAGTGGTTATAGAGCAATTATCCATTATTAAGCCCTTAAAAGGCCATCGTTTGACTTCTTTAATTTTTTTCACCTTTGTTTAAAATAATCTTTACCCTATGCCCGACTATGCAGGTGTAACAACCTTAGTTGTGGGATGGATCTGGCAATGCAAGAGTTAAAACAAGACACATTCCTGAAGGAGAAGGACAAATTGCTGGGATTTATTCGCAGTCGGGTGTCTACAGTGGAAGAGGCGGAGGATATCCTTCAGGATGTTTTTTATCAGTTTATCGCGGGGTTCAAAACTATTGAATCGCTCGATCGGGTGACCTCATGGCTTTACAGTGTTGCGCGTAATAAAATTATCGACCGCTATAGGCGTGATGCATCTCGCCCCAAGCGCACGGACTTTGAATTGTTATCGAGCCGGGATGAAGATGTGCCGTTAACGCTGCAGGAAATTTTGCCCGACTTCGATAACACACCTGAGTCGACTTTATTGCGTGAGGCAATTTGGGATGAAATTACTGAAGCATTGGCTGAACTTCCCTTTGAGCAGCGCCAGATTTTTATCTGGAATGAATTGGAGGAAAAGAGCTTCCGTGAAATTTCAGAGGAGACTGGCGTGTCAATCAATACGCTGCTTTCGCGAAAGCGGTATGCGATTTTGGCATTGCGAAAACGACTTCAAAATTTTTATGATGAAGTCACAGGATTTTGAATTGAGTTTATAAAAACATAAAAAATTATCTTATGGATAGATCAGTGAAGGTTGGGAAAATAGTGGTGATGATCATAGTTGGATTCTTCATCATGTTTGGATTTGTATTTGGTACCATGAAGCTATGGAACTGGCTTGTTCCTGAATTATTTAACGGTCCGTTCATAAATTTCTGGCAAGCATTAGGATTACTGGCCTTAAGCAAAATTTTTCTCTGGAGTTTTGGAGGCAAGTGTCATTGCAATCATGGCCAGGGTAGTGGTGCCTGGAAATATTACTGGAAGGACAAGTGGAGCAAAATGAATCCGGAAGATCGTGAAAAGTTTAAGCAGAAATTGAAAGACAAATGGTGCTACAAAGAGGAAAGTGCCCCCGCGGGAAATTCAACTACTGCAAACGATTGAAGTCTCAGTTCGGTAAAAATTCATAATAATTTTTTACAAAACATTGAACATTTGCCAGAAAATGGCGTTGAAGGAAACTGTGGAAACTTTGGCAAAGTAAATAGTTTCCATAGTTTTGCGGCCAATTATGGAAGAATTTGAAACAAAAGAGAAGATTTTAGAAGGGACAGAAGCCCTGTTTATGAAGTATGGAATCCGAAGTGTTACTATGGATGACATAGCAAGGCATTTATCAGTTTCAAAAAAAACATTGTACCAGCACTTTGCCGATAAGGATGACTTGGTATTTAAGATGTCGGAAATGTTTTTGAAACGGAATTTTGAACAGTACAAGCAAATTGAGTCAAGTTCAAAAAATTCAATTGAAGAATTGAGTCGGATTTCGGTGTGTATGAAACGAGACATGGAGAATTTGAATTCATCTATGTTGTTCGACTTACAAAAGTATCACCCTAAGTCGTGGAATTTATGGAGCGAACACAAAGTAAAAATCATTAGTGAGTCGGTAGTTCGCAACATTAAGCAGGGGATAGCCGAAGGTTTTTTCAGACCGGAAGTTAACCCTGAGATTATGGCGATAACTCGGGTGCTTTTGATTGAAGGAGCTTTTAATGCTCAGGAATTTCCAAAAGAGAAATTCAACTTAGTGGATGTCCAATCTCAGCTATTTGAATTGTTTGTGTATGGCTTGTGCACAGAGAAAGGCAGAAAACTATATCAGAAATATAAAGAACCAAATTACCAACCCTCAATATTATAACGCATGAAATATTACTATAAAATTTCAAGTTTCATTTTTCTCTTATTGATTTTTAAGTCGGGGTATGCCCAGGATAAGCCTGTCAACTCATTTACACTTGATGAGGCTGTTAAATATGCGCTTGAGAATTCTTATACAGTTAAGAATGCATTTCTGGACGAGGAGTCTTCCAAGGCTCGTGTGAAGGAAACAATAGGAATAGGATTACCGCAAATTGATGGAGCAGCAGGGGTTCAATACAATCCACAGCTTTCTCGCTTTTTTAGTACGTATACCGGACCAAATGGATTTCTTGGTGATTTGTCTGGCGTTCCAGGAATTCAACCAGGAGATGTGGTTGCGGCTCAAAACTTCTTTCAACTAAAGAGCAGTGGAGATGTAAACGTATCAATAAATCAAATCCTTTTTAATGGCTCTTATTTGGTCGGTCTCAAGGCTGCAAGTTCTTATAAAGAACTTTCTGTTAAAATGAGTGGACAAACTCGGGAACAAACTATAAGTCAGGTTTCAAAAGCGTTTTATCTCGCTTTAACAAATCAAGAACGTATAAAACTATTTGATTCAAACATCGCACGAGTTGATTCTTTACTAAGAACCACTACTGCACTGAATAAGAGTGGATTTGCCGAAGGGATTGATGTTGATCGAGTTCAGGTAACCTACAATAATCTGGTTACCGAACGGAGGAAATTTGAAAACATTCAAACACTCGCCTATGAACTTCTCAAGTTTCAAATGAATTATCCCATGAATGAAACAATCTCTATCGTTGGATCACTGGATGATATTCAGGTACCTGATCTTTCCAGTTATCAGGAACATGAATATGCAAAACGATGGGACTATCAGGTAGCTCAAACAAATGTGAAGTTGCAAGAACTTGATTTAAAGAATAAGTATGCAGCGAGTGTTCCGAGCTTAGCAGCATTTGCTAAGCTGGGTTATGCTACTCAATCTCCTACGGTAGGTGGATTGTTTAAAACTAACTCAGGAATTTCAAACGAAGGTGGCTTAGGTCCTGATAAATGGTATGGGTATTCCTTGGTGGGAGTATCATTAAGTGTGCCTATTTTCAGCGGACTGCAACGCAACTATCGCGTACAACAATCGAAACTTAATTTATTAAAGACAGAAAACTCGGTTAAGCAATTGGAATCAGCCATTGACCTGGAGGTTAAGCAATCGCGCATCAATTTTGATAACTCCGTACAAACCATGCAATCGCAAAAGGAAAATATGGAATTAGCTTCTAATATAGCGCGCGTAACAAAAATTAAATACGAACAAGGTCTTGGATCGAACTTGGAAGTTGTAGATGCAGAAGCTGCCTTGCGTGAAGCTCAAATTAATTTCTACAACGCAATTTATGATGCTATCGTAGCTAAAATTGATTTGGACAAAGCCTATGGAAATCTATATCCTACTGAAGAAAATGCTAACAAATAATATAATCAACCTCAAAACCATGAAACTATCATACACCCTTAGATTATTACCCTTCGCCCTGGTCGCTGTTTTTCTTGCGAGCTGTGGTGATACAGATAAAGCGGCACAATTGGCCGAGCTAAAAGCTAAGCAGGCAGAACTAACAAAAAGCATTACCGCACTTGAAAATGAAATTGCTGCAGAAAACCCTGACTCCATTACTGTTAGAATGAAAGACATCAACGTAGCAGAATTAGCTACACGCAAGTTTGATTATTTTGTACAGACTCAGGGTATGATTGAATCGGAAGATAATATTCTGGTGAGTGCCAAAGCAATGGGTGTTATAACTGCAGTATTTGTAAAAGAGGGGCAAAATGTAACGAAGGGGCAGGTGCTTGCGCAAATTGATAATTCGATTACTGAAAGTTCTATTGCTGAAGTGAAGTCTTCCTTGGATCTCGCGAAAATAGTTTATCAGAAACAGAAAAGTTTATGGGATCAACAAATAGGTACAGAGATTCAGTTTCTTCAGGCAAAAAATAATAAGGAAAGTTTAGAGGCACGATTGGCCACCTTGAATGAGCAATTGGATATGACTAGAATTAAATCTCCAATTAATGGAACGGTAGAAGCCGTAAACATTAAAATAGGAGAGAATGCTGCTCCTGGCGCACCTGCCTTTCGTGTTATTAACATCAAAGACCTGAAGGTTGCAGCAAAAGTTTCTGAATCGTATGTAACTTCTATTGATAAGGGAAACAAAGTGCAGGTGATTTTACCCGATCTGGATAAAAAAATTGATGGTACAGTAACTTTTGTGGGTCGCAACATCGATCCCCTTTCAAGATCATTTCCAATTGAAGTAAAACTACCCTCACAAGCATCTTTGCGCCCAAGCATGACCGCTATTCTTCGTGTGGTTTTCAAAAGTGAGCCCAATGCTATATGCGTTCCAATAAATCTTGTTCAGGATATCAATGGTAAAAAAATTGTTTACGTGGCAGAGATGGATGGTAAACAATTAGTGGCTCGCAGAAAGGAAGTTAGTGTTGGGGGTGTGTATGATAATCTCGCAGAGATAACCAGTGGCTTAAAGGTGGGCGACAAAATTATTACCGTGGGCTACCAGGGCTTAAACGATGGAGAGTTTGTTAAGATATAGTTATTAGTCAATAGATTCTGTTATGATTTTAAATGACTAATTACTAAAACACAACATTATGCAAGACATAGAAAAAGAATTTAGACCGACCAGTTGGTCTATCGACAATAAAGTAAGCATTTATGCAGCAACAGTTATTATCTGTTTGGCTGGTATTATGACGTATATAGGTCTTCCTAAGGAAAATTTTCCTGAGGTTGTATTCCCACAGATATTTGTAGCAACCATTTACCCAGGGGCTGCACCGGCCGATATTGAAAACCTGATCACCAAAGAAATTGAAAAGGAGATAAAATCAATTTCGGGGGTAAAGAAGGTTAAGAGTAATTCGGTTCAGAGTTTCTCTAATGTAATTGTTGAGTTTGAGACAGATATTGATGTTGACAAGGCGAAGCAGGATGTGAAAGATGCTGTTGATCGTGCAAAGCCAAACTTACCAAGTGACTTGCCGGATGATCCCTTTGTGCAAGAGATTGATATCTCGGAGTTTCCTATTATGAATGTAAACTTATCGGGCGACTACGATTTGCAGACACTTAAAAAGTATGCAGAGCAAATGCAAGATGCTATTGAAAGCATACGGGAAATAAGGCGGGTAGATATTGTGGGTGCATTGACCCGGGAAATTCAAATCAACATCGACATGTTTAAGCTTGCTGCTGCCGGGGTAAGCCTGGACGATATATCTATGGCGGTTTCAGGTGAAAACGTAATTATCCCCGGTGGACAAATTTCTGTGGATGGCATGAAGCGTTCGCTCACAATTAATGGTGAATTTACTTCGGCCGAGCAGATTGCCAATATTGTTATTGGGTCAACAATGGGAGGTAAAATTTATTTAAAGGACATTGCTCAGGTAATTGACTCCCATGCTGAGCAAGAAAGTTTTGCCAGGTTAGATGGTAAAAACGTAATTACCCTAAACGTAATTAAGCGAAGTGGGGAGAATCTGATCATAGCTTCTGATGAGATCAATGCCATTGTTGCGCACTATCAGAAAGATATTTTACCTCCGGGTGTAGATATAACAATTACAGCCGATCAATCGGATAATACAAGAATCACATTACATGATTTGATAAACACAATTATCATTGGGTTTATATTGGTTACGGCTATCCTTATGTTTTTCATGGGCGCAACCAATGCGATCTTCGTGGGATTATCAGTACCCATTTCAAGTTTCATTGCTTTCCTTTTATTTCCAACCATTGGATTTACATTGAATCTAATGACACTCTTCTCGTTTCTTCTTGCCCTTGGTATTGTAGTAGACGATGCAATTGTTGTGATTGAAAACACCCACAGAGTATTTGATAATGGAAAGGTTCCTATCCGCAAGGCGGCTAAGATTGCAGCGGGTGAAGTTTTCCTTCCCGTGCTTTCCGGAACATTAGTGGTGCTGGCTCCTTTTGTTCCCCTTGCTTTTTGGCCGGGAGTAATCGGAAAATTTATGTTCTTCTTGCCTGTTACGTTGATCGTTACCTTACTGGCATCACTCGTAGTGGCTTACATCATGAACCCTGTTTTCGCAGCTGATTTCATGGATACCCATGATCATGACCATAAAGAATCTAAATTTTCAAAAGGTTTTAAGATTACAGCTATTGTATTTGGTTCATTAGCATTGATGAGCTACATCGTTGGGGCTACCGGCCTGGGCAATCTGGCCGTGTTTCTTTTTGTGCTTTATGCGCTGCATCATTTTTATATTTCAAAAGTTATTTCAAAGTTTCAAACCAGCGGCTGGCCAAAGGTGCAAGAGGGGTATAAGAAAATGGTAACCTGGTGTTTGGAAGGTTCGCGCCCGGTAATTGTTTTTGGCAGCGTAATCCTACTCTTCTTCTTCTCCATTTGGTTTACGGATGTTCGCAAACCGCCTGTTGTGTTTTTCCCGCAAGGTGATCCCAATTTTATCTTTGCATACATCCGCATGCCTATTGGTACTGATCAAACCGTAACAGATTCGATAACGCGAGTTGTTGAAAAGCGTGTTGCCGATGTGGTTGGTGCCGATAATAAAATTGTAAAATCAATTATCGCAAACGTGGCAGTAGGAGCCTCGGAAGATCAATTTGCAGGGACGAACGCACAACCTCATTTAGGAAAGGTAAGTGTAGCCTTTGTAACTTTTGCTGAGCGCGATGGCCAATCAACGAAAGAATACCTGGGTAAGATCAGAGAGGCTGTGAAAGGAATAAAGGGAGCCGAGGTTTCTGTTAATCAGGAACAGGGTGGACCGCCAACAGGTAAGCCTGTAAATATTGAAGTGAGTGCTGAAAAATTTGAAGATCTGGTAGCGACTGCCGACCGGGTAAAAAGATATTTGGATTCGTTGCAGGTGCCCGGTGTCGAGGAATTGAAATCTGATTTTCAAAATGATAAGCCAGAGATTGTTGTTACCATCGACCGTGAAAAAGCAAATCGGGAAGGTATCTCGACTGCCCAGATTGGTATGGCATTGAATACTGCCATTAATGGACGCGATATTTCTAAGTTCAGAGATGCTAATGATGATTATGATATCGTTCTCCGCATTCGCGAGGATTTAAGAAATGATATTAACACACTGATGAATCTCCCGCTCACGTACCGCGATATGGCAAGTGGTGGAATGGTAAGACAAGTTCCTTTGTCGGCTATTGCTAAAATTGAATACTCGAATAGTTTTGCCGGTATTAATCGTATCGATCAGAAGCGTGTGATCACAATTTCATCTAACGTGTTGGGTGACGCAAACCCAAATGAAGTAGTTGCTTCCATTGAAGACAAGCTCAAATCTTTTTCAGCGCCCGATGGTGTTACTATTAAGATGACAGGTGAGCAGGAAGATCAGGAAGAGACATCAGCGTTCTTGGGGATTGCCGGTATGGTGGCGTTAGGATTGATATTTATGATTTTGGTTATTCAATTTAATTCTACCGGGAAGCCATTAATTATTTTGGCGGAAATCATATTCAGTGTAATTGGTGTACTACTTGGCTTTTCAATTACGCGAATGGAGATCTCCATTGTAATGTCAGGTGTTGGTATTATGGCGCTGGCAGGTATTGTGGTGCGTAATGGAATTTTGTTGGTTGAATTTACAGATCTGTTAATTTCTCAAGGTGTTGAATTGAAAGAGGCAATCATTGAAGCAGCAAAAACTCGAATGACACCCGTATTGTTAACGGCAATGGCAGCTACTTTAGGACTTATTCCATTAGCAGTTGGTTTTAATATTGATTTTGTTGCCTTGTTCACAGAATTTAATCCTCATATTTTCTTTGGTGGCGATAACGTAGCCTTCTGGGGACCTCTGTCTTGGACAATGATTTTTGGATTGATCTTTGGAACGTTTCTTACCTTGTTCCTCGTGCCGGTTATGTATCTGATGCTGGCTCGCACAAAGGCCAGACTTTTTAAAAAGAAACCAACAGAATTGGTAACCACAGAGAATTCTGTAGCGTTACACTAAACCAATAACAATAATTAGAATCATCCTACGTCTTTATCCTGTAGGATGATTCTTTTTTTATGATACGTTACAGACTTATGACTCTATTTTTCTTTGTTATTGCTTTCTTGCTGATTGACATCTACGTCTTTCAAGCGGTGTTAAATGTAACAAAAGGGCTAACCCCGGTCTGGAAGTCAGTAGCGCGCTATGGATTTTGGATTCCTACTATGTTATGCATCATCGCTTTGTTTTGGTGGACGTTTACCGATCCTTATAAAATAAGTGCTTCCATGCGCAATTGGATCATTACCGGATTGTTTGCAACCTATTTTTCAAAACTGTTTGCTGTTTTCTTTTTGTTTATTGATGACGCCCAGCGACTGGTGCGTTGGATGGCGAAAGCATTTTATAAAGGGTCGGCTAATGCATTGCCTGGCGAAGCAATTAGCCGATCAGAATTTTTATCGAAGGCGGCATTGGCGGCCAGTGCCATTCCGTTTGGAGCGATGGCTTACGGAATTATTTCCGGTGCGCATGATTATCGGGTGAGAAAACTAACAGTAACGCTACCTAATCTTCCAAAGTCATTTGATGGAATACAAATCGGACAAGTATCGGATATTCATTCCGGCAGCTTTTTTAATAAAACGGCTGTGAAGGGTGGAGTGGAGATGATGGTAAATGAAAAACCGGATCTTATTTTCTTCACAGGCGATTTGGTAAACAACGAAGCTTCTGAAGTTGTGGACTACATTGATGTGTTTAATAAACTTAAAGCTCCCTTGGGGGTTTATTCTGTTACTGGTAATCACGACTATGGCGATTATAAAAGTTGGAAAACGCAGGAGGCCAAGCAACAAAACTTTAAAGACTTAATAGAAGCGCACAGACTGTTAGGGTTTAATCTCTTGATGAATGATCATCATATGATTGAACAAGGTGGTGATAAACTGGCGATTCTTGGAATAGAAAATTGGGGGGGTAGAGGATTTGCCAAGTATGGTAAGATTGAGCAGGCGCATGCCGGAACTGATGAAGCAGCCGTAAAACTTCTTTTGTCTCATGACCCAAGTCATTGGGATGCGCAGGTGCGGAAGGATTATAAAGATATTGACCTTGCTTTGGCCGGGCACACCCACGGTTTTCAGTTTGGTGTTGAGTTGGCCGGTTTTAAGTGGAGTCCTTCGCAATACGCCTACAAACAATGGGCTGGTTTATACACAGAAGACAATCAACACTTATATGTTAACCGGGGGTTTGGGTATCTCGGTTATCCCGGAAGGATTGGCATGCCACCGGAAATTACCATACTGGAATTAAAGCGAGCATAAAATCTCAGGGCTGTCTTACTGGCTTTTTTGTTTTGATGAGATTTGTTTTTGAGTTAAGTTGGGGAGCGCAATAAGAGTATATAGGCAATCAGTGCGTATATCTAGATGTTAGCGACAAGCCCAGTCATCCCGATACGAACTCGACAAAATGAAATAGAGGAAACTTATAACTTTGCACGGCTAGATATAGAGAAATGTTACTAGGTGAAAAATTAAGTCGATTAAGGAAGAGCAAGGGTATTTCCCAAGAAAGCCTTGCTGAAAATTCTAACATTTCACTTAGAACAATTCAGCGTATCGAAACGGGGACTGCTAAACCAAGACCCTATACAATAAAAACAATTGCTGAAACATTGGGGGTGCCCGTGGAGCAATTGAGTTCGAGTCAAGAAAATCCGATAGAGCAGAGCCAGATTGCAATTACAAAAATTAAGCTCATTAACTTCTCTTCCTTAGCCGGTTTGGCAATTCCATTCAGTAACCTATACTTCACTATATTCTTTTGGCGAAAAAACAGAGAGATTGCCACGGTAAATGAAGCGGGTAAAAAAATCATCAGCTTTCAGCTACTATGGACGTTAGGTGCACTACTGATCGTATTCCTTACTCCATTCTTTCAGTATAGTATTATTCAATCCCACGTAATCGGTCGTTTCCCTCCAACCGTTTTTCTAGTTTACATTGTGTTGCTAGTATTGAACCTCGTTTTCACAATCCGAACAGCCATACAGCTCCAAAGAGGAAAATTTGAAATTTATTCCTTTATCCCCGTTCTATTTTAAGATTTAAGCCTTTCTCTTAGAAATGGCGTAAGAATGACGCTGAAATGGCAGGGCAAGCCTGTGTTCTATCTATCATTTTTGCAAGGAAAAATTATGAAGAGAATACTCACGTTTGTAGTAGTGATCGCAGTTGCAGCTTTCCTATCTTTTATTGCTTTTACCTTCCTAACAGAAAATGAATCCGATTACCCTAAAAGTGTCATACAGACAAAACTATTTTCTGATATTTTGGGGGAAGAACGAGAGATTATCATTCATCTCCCTAGAAATTACGACTCCACACTGACATACCCGGTAATGTATGTTTTAGATGGAGGCTCCCAGGACATGCATATTGCAGCAACATTTGACGTGCTTACCACTGCGGGTTACACGCCCAAAACAATAATTGTAGGTATTCCTAACATGACTGGTGAAAATAGAGAACGGAATTTAACACCTCCTTATATGCTAACGGATAACGATGACAAGAATAGTAAATTAGGTGAAGCGGATACGTTTATAGCCTTTATGGAATCTGAATTATTTCCTTTCATGGAGGATCATTATCGTGCTTCACAAATCAGACTGATAGGAGGAAACTCAAGAGGAGGACTGTTTGTGATGTATTCGCTCGTATATAAACCAGACTTGTTTACTGCTAGATTTTGTTTCAGTACTCCGTTTTGGAGACAAGATAATATACTTGTTTCCAAAGTAGACAACTTTTTAAATTCGATTGACACATTAAATACTTTTATATATATGAGCGCAGGCGAAAATGAAACAGAGAATATTAAGAATGGTCTTAGTAAAATGACAAAGACACTCCAAGAGAAATCTCCCGTTGGACTCGTATTCCATGCTGACTATACTCCCAAGGCGGTTCATCAGGATAACGCCATACTTTCTGCCTCAACCGGAATTGCACGATGGAGTGAGTATATAAAACAATAAACTCTATGAAATTAAATCATTATTGATGAAATTATATTACTTGTAAAAGGTTATCCCGGACGGATTGGCATGCCACCAGAAATTACCATACTGGAATTGAAGCGTGCATAAATTCTCAGGAGGCTGTCTTACCGACAGCTTTTTTGTTTTGAGGAGATTTGTTTTTAGGTTAAGTTAGGGAACGCATTAAGGATGCATTCCCTCGCAACACCAAAGCAAGCAAAAGAGCCAATTGTATAAAATTACTGACTGAATTAGTTATCCAATAATTCTATGACAAGCACAAAATATTTTCAATATCTAAAAATAGTAAGTTGTTTTCTGTTAGTTACCACATGCGTGACAAATGAAAAAGAGAAAATGACTACTGAAAATAATGAAGTTGTAGACAAACCTAAAGTTAAATCTGAGCCAACTGACTTTTCGAAGATCAGTTATAAACTCCCAAAAAGTAATTACGTCTACAATGTTCAGATAGAGGATATTCAAACGACCATTGTCAAAGAAGTATTTACCATCAAAAGGGAAGAGTATGAGATTGCGAAGAAGGAGGATGGTTATCTTCTTACAATTAAATATTCAATGACAAATCCATACGCCAAAGAAATGATGGCTCCAGTTCCAGACTACTATTGGATATCATCAAATAGTAGTGAATTCTTTTCAACTTTAACAACCGGAAGCCGCGATTGTGAATGCCAAATTGCTAACCAGGAAGAATTGACGACTGAGAACAACATAAAGGTTTCAGAATTGTCAGACGGGTCATGTGGTTCTAGTAAGTATTGCTTGAGATTTAATCCCAATGAGACTAAAATCTTTTTGGTGAAATTTAGAAACCCAATTTATTGGAAAGTGAAAGAACTAATGTTTCATAGTTTCGGTCTAAAATCGCAAGGAAAACGGTTTACACGAGAAACTGACATGCCCCTAATCATTAATGTTGAAAAAAATGAAGTGGTCGGAGTAAGGAATTTTTAGCCTTATTAATTCATGGAGATGTTGTTAATCAATGATCATATTAAAACAGAACGACTTAAACTACGAGCCGCAATCACCGGACGAATAATTGTTTACTTGGATACAAAGTTTTGGATTATTCTTAGAGAGCAAAATAAAAGGATCGATCCACGTGAAAAGCAATTGCTTCAGTTGGTTTTTAAACTTTATGATGTCGGTAAATGTGTCTTTCCAATTAGCCAGATTACCTTTTGGGAAATTCTTAAACAAGAAGATAAAGTTACCCTTTACGAAACGGTTAGTCTAATCGATAAACTTTCAAGTGGTATTTCTATAATAAATCTCGATGAAAGAGTACAACTTGAATTTTCACACTTTTTTCAAAGTAAGGTTGGAAATGAGACTGATAATCTAAATGAACTAGTTTGGTCAAAACTTGCGTGGATTTTAGGATTACGATTCCTATCTCAACTCAATACAGAAATTGAACAAAAGAACTTTTTTGATTTAGTGAGCAAAATATCACTCTCGGAAATGCTTAAAGTAATTGAAGTGAATGGCGGAATCAAGCCATTTACCTTTAAGGATAATATTCAAGAGTTGAACCAGAACAAAAAAAATTGCGAAGGAGAGAACATATCCATTGATGCTATGTTTCTTTCTGAGTTATCCGGCTATATTGACCATTTTAAGGATTCTTTAAGGGAAGCAATGTATAGGATGTTTTATGAAAAGGCTGGTAGATATCCAACTGATGACGAGAAAGAAGCTGTTGACATCGGTGGTTTGTCGCTGTTTATTTATAATGGATTCAAACTTAAGAAAATAACTAAAGAACTTCCTTCATTTAGAATAGTTCCAGAACTATTTGCTGCCGTTCGTTGGGACAAAAAGCGTAAGTTCAGTGACGGCAATGACACAATGGACTTTTTACATGCATCTTCCGCATTACCGTACTGTAACTATTTTTTTACAGAACGAGAGTTACACACATTAATCATTCAACGACATCTTGATATACTGTATGACTGCACAGTAGAGAGTAGCCAAAATAAGGTGATAGAGATATTGAACTCAATTATATAGCATATTCCCGCGGAGTTTTACCAGTCACTTTCTTAAACGTTCTGTTGAAGTGCGATAGATTGTTGAAACCAGTTTCATAGCAAATCTCCTGAATGCTTTTTTGGTTCTCGATTAACATCTTGCACGCATTGCTGATTCGAACTTCATTTAAGAAATTGGTAAAGGTTTTTCCAGTGCGCAGTTTAAAATATCTGCAAAAGGCTTCAGGTGATAGGTTGGCGATTTCTGCAGCTTCACTAATTTTTATTTTCCGATTGCTCTGATGTAGGGTAAACTGCAGGATGTCATTCATGCGCTTGCCTTCATTCGCATTAAACCGGGTTTGCGAATCCGCTACGGATAGCGGTTTTAATTCGCTGGATTCGCTTAATGTTTTTAACAGTTGAATGAATAAGATAAGCCGTTCAATGCTTTTAGCTTTTGCAAGGGCTTCAATCAGGTTAGCGAGTTGTAAATTGGTTTCACCGTCAATGCGATAACCCACTCCGGCATGTAAAATAAATTGCCTGATGCCGGCAAGTTCAGTCAGCTGCCAGAAATTTTCACCTGCATACTTTTCGTCAAAGTAGATTGAAATTGAATTTGACTGAAATTTACTTTTTGGTTTGTAATAAATGTCATCACTCTTAAATACATGGGGCTGATCGCTTCCAATCAAAAAAATGTTTCCGGCAGCAAAACGGCCTACATAGTCGCCCGCTATTAACGTACCCGCGCCACTTTTTATATACATGATTTGAGTTTCAGGATGATGATGGAGCTTGTCGTAGAATACAGGAGCACTATCCACCTGAATGCGGAAAGCCTCTTTTGATATTTTAGGGACCTGAAAGGGGATTACCTTCATCTTTGCCTATTTTGACTCAATTGAACGTGATAGCCATGTAATATTAGTCAAAATAGTACTATTGTTGACTATTTGCGTGTAAGACTTACCTTTTTATAGCGTGTAACTTTGTTTCATAAAACTTTAAAAAGATCGTTATGGCACTTCAATGGAAAGGGGTAATTCCTGCACTCACAACTAAGTTTACAGCGGACGATAAACTTGATTTCCCGCTCTTCGAAAAGAATCTAAAAGCTCAGCTTGAGGCGGGAGTGGAAGGAGTGATTTTAGGCGGCTCACTGGGTGAAGCGAGTGTGCTGAGCAGCGAAGAGAAATTTGATCTGGTAAAATTTGCAGTTGAAAAAATAGCTGGCAAGGTGCCAGTGATCATGAACATTGCGGAAGGCAGTACACGTGATGCAGTAAAACTTGCCGCGGAAGCGGAAAAGTGTGGCGCTACTGGATTGATGATGTTGCCACCCATGCGGTATAAGTCAGATCATCGCGAAACGGTAGCCTATTTTAAAGCGGTTGCGGAATCAAGCAGTCTGCCGATTATGATTTATAACAACCCGGTTGATTATAAAATCGAAGTAACGCTGGACATGTTTTCTGAACTTGCTGAAAACAAAAATATTCAGGCTGTAAAAGAATCAACGCGCGATGTATCGAATGTAACACGCATGATTAATCGCTTTGGCGATCGGTATAAAATTCTTTGTGGTGTGGATACCATTGCCATGGAAGAGTTGATGTTGGGTGCAGTAGGTTGGGTAGCAGGTTTGGTGTGTGCGTTTCCAAAAGAGACGGTGGCTGTTTATAAATTGACAAAGGCAGGTAAGATTGATGAAGCGTTGAAAATTAATAGATGGTTTCTCCCGTTGCTGGAATTAGACCTGCATGCAAAACTTGTTCAATACATTAAGTTGGCCGAACAAGAAACGGGAATTGGTTCTGAGATTGTTCGCGCCCCACGATTAACACTTGTTGGTGCCGAGCGTGAGCAGATTTTGAAACTAATCCGTGACGGAATTAAAACACGGCCTGTACTTCCCGCACTTTCGTAAATGATCGATCAATTTTTTCGTCATTGAAGCTGATTCATTGTACCTTGTGATGTGGTTCTAATTAATAATCGATGATATGCACTTGTGCTTTTGGGGATTAATTTCCAATCAATAGATACAAGGTGTATAATATCAGTAAAACTAACTAATTATGAGTTTTAAAGACGCAACAGTTCAGGAAGCAGATCAGGCCTTGAAAGAAGCCCAGGTTGCTTTTCTATCGTACAAAAATTTTTCAGGGAAAAAGAAGGCTGAATTTCTTCGCGCGATCGCGGATGAAATTGAAGCCTTAGGTCAGGAGTTGGTAGCAACCGCTATGAAGGAAACTAATTTGCCTGAAGCCCGCATTATTAATGAACGTGGTCGAACAACGGGTCATTGCCGCATGTTTGCAGACTTAGTAGAAGAAGGATCGTGGTTGGAAGCCCGTGTGGATACAGGTAATCCCAACAGAGCACCTGCACCTAAACCTGACTTACGAAAAATGCTTGTTCCGTTAGGGCCCGTAGTTGTGTTTGGGGCAGCAAATTTTCCATTGGCGTATTCAACAGCGGGTGGTGATACTGCCTCTGCGCTTGCAGCGGGTTGTCCCGTTATTGTGAAAGCACATCCTGCGCATGCTGGCACATCTGAGTTAGTAGCAAAAGCAATTGCAAAGGCGATGGATAAAACCGGAATGCCGAAAGGAGTTTTTCAACATATCCATGGAGCTAATTTTGAAGTTGGCCAGGCGCTTGTAAAAAATTCGTTTACAAAAGCGGTTGGCTTTACGGGTTCTTTGGCGGGAGGTAAGGCATTATTTGATTTGGCAAATCAACGGCCAGAGCCTATTCCTGTTTTTGCCGAGATGAGTAGTATTAATCCTGTTATTCTCTTGCCTGAGACATTAACACGCAATGCTGAGAAGACAGCATCAACCTTGGCGGGATCAATCACATTGGGTGTTGGCCAATTTTGTACCAACCCAGGTTTAATTTTGGCAATTGAAGGAGCCGGATTGGACCAATTTATTAAGGCGCTGTCTTCTGAAATTGAAAAGGTAGTTCCTGCTTCCATGTTGCATCAGGGTATTGCAGATAATTATTCCAAGAGATTGAAAAATGCGCTTGCGCAGAAAGGAGTGAAGGTTGAAGGATCTTCAACGGTTGAAGGAACTTCAGCGCAAGGCAGACCGTTGGTAGCTTCTGTATCATCAAAAGAATTCATTAGTAATCCCGCATTAGCAGAAGAAGTATTCGGTCCGTTTTCGTTGATCATTCGCTGTGCGGACTTAAAGGAATTAAATTCTGTCATAAGTCATACTCATGGACAATTAACTGCTTCTATCATTGCCGATGAAAGTGAATTGGTGAATCATAAAAGCTTATTGAATTCCATAATCGAAAAGGCGGGAAGGTTAGTAATCAATGGAGTTCCTACCGGAGTGGAAGTAGTGGCTGCTCAAAATCATGGTGGTCCATATCCGGCAACTACGGACTCACGCTTCACAGCGGTAGGTACCGATGCCATTAAGCGTTTTGTAAGACCCGTGGCTTTTCAAAATTTTCCCGATGCCTTGCTGCCCGATGAATTAAAAAATTCCAATCCGCTAAAGATTTGGAGATTGTTTGATGGGGAGTTTAAGAAATAAAAAAGTGGGCAGTAACCTGTATGAAGTTGGCAGGACTAATGCCATACTGCCTGCTGCAGTCTGCCAACTGCCTACTTATTGAATATGAAGAATACTTTTAGATGCATAGACGCTCACACCTGCGGCAATCCGGTTCGGGTAGTAGCTGAAGGCGGTCCTAAGTTGGAAGGTGCGAACATGAGCGAAAAGCGTCAGCACTTTTTGAAGGAGTATGATTGGATTCGGAAAGGGTTAATGTTTGAACCACGTGGTCACGACATGATGAGTGGAAGTATTTTATATCCGCCTTCTGATCCGACCAACGATGTGGGGGTATTGTTTATTGAAACCAGTGGTTGTCTTCCTATGTGCGGACATGGAACAATCGGTACTGTTACCATAGCAATAGAAGAAGGATTGGTGATTCCTAAAACTCCGGGGATTCTAAAATTGGAAGTGCCTGCGGGATTGGTGCATATTGAGTACAGGCAGGAGGGAAGCAAGGTGAAGTCGGTGAAGATTAGAAATGTGAAAGCCTATTTAGCTGCTGAAAATATTACAGCAACGTGTCCTGAGTTAGGCGAGCTTACACTGGATGTTTCGTATGGTGGAAATTTTTATGCCATTGTTGATATGCAGAAAAACTTTAAGGGAATTGACGCTTATACAGCCGATCAATTAATTTCCTGGAGTCGGGAATTACGAAAGGATATCAATAAGAAACATACGTTTGTTCATCCGGAAAACCCTACCATTAATGGGTGCAGTCATATACTCTGGACGGGCAATCCGATTGACTCAACATCCACCGCACGAAATGCAGTATTCTATGGAGATAAAGCAATTGATCGTTCACCGTGTGGCACAGGTACTTCAGCGCGTTTGGCTCAGTGGTTCACAAAAGGAAAACTGAAAAAAGGTGAAGACTTTATCCACGAAAGTATAATTGGCTCAAAGTTTATTGGCAGGATTGAAGAAGTTACAGAACTTGATGGCAAGCCAGCAATTATACCCAGTGTAGAAGGCTGGGCCAAAATTTATGGACACAATACAATTACCATCGATTCGGAAGATGATCCGTATGCGTATGGGTTTCAGGTGATATAATTGGATGCTTACTGGATGCTTGATACTGGATTCTTGATCCTTGATTTTGAATTCTGGATATTTGATTGATGGGGTTCAGTAAGTATCTATATCGAGTATCCAGTAACTAGTATCGAGATTCTATGAGCTACAAGAAATTAGAAATTTGGCAAGAGGCAAGGGAAATTTCAATCAAGATTCATGAAATGTCGCTAGCTCTTCCAAAGTTTGAACAATTTGAAGTGGCTCAACAAATCAGAAGATCAAGTAAATCAGTTCGATCAAATATTGTAGAAGGATACGGAAGAAGAAAATACAAGGCCGATTTCATCCGGTTTCTTATTATTGCTCAGGCTTCGAATGACGAAACAATCGATCACCTTGAAACTTTATATGAGACAAAATCATTAAAGGATCAATTGCTATTTGATAGTTTACATCAAGGCTTACAAAAATTAGGACGTAAGATCAATAATTTTTTACAAGCTGTTGAAAGAGATCATAACTCCAATCAAATAAATGAGCCTGATGCGGAATATTATACCCAATCTTCCAGCAACGAGGATCAAGTATCCAGTAACAATTTTCCAGAAGTATGAAAATCGGGGTCATCGGTGGCGGCATCATTGGATTAAGTTCAGCCCATTATCTAAATAAGGCTGGTCATCACGTAACAATTATTGATCAGGGTGACTTAACAATGGGTTGCTCATTTGGCAATGCAGGTATGATTGTTCCTAGTCACATCATTCCGCTGGCTGCACCGGGCATGATTTCGAAAGGCATCAGGTGGATGTTTAATTCAACCAGTCCGTTTTATGTAAAGCCCCGACTTAGTGGCGACTTAGTAAAATGGGGTTATCATTTTTATAAAAGTGCAACCAAAGAGCATGTAGCTAAATCAGCGCCAGCGTTAAAAGATTTGAGCTTGTTTAGCAAAGCGATGTATCAACAATTGGCAAATGATCTTCCTTTCGATTTTGGTTATCACGAACGTGGATTACTCATGCTTTATAAAACAAAAGAAACAGAACATGAAGAAGCTGAGATGGCCACATTTGCTAATCAGCATGGATTGGAAGCGCACGTTTTGTCAGCTTCGGAGGTTCAAAAATTAGAACCCGATGTAAAAGTAGATGTGCGTGGTGGAATTTATTTTCCTGGCGATGCACATATAACTCCACAATTATTAGTAATCCAATTAATCAGTTATCTAAAACAGCAAGGAGTGGTTTTCCAAACAAACACACTTGTCAATGATTTTATTATTGAAGGAGACATAATAAAATCAATCAACACAACTGCTAAAGATTTTGAATTTGATGAAGTGATACTTGCAACGGGTTCGTGGTCGGGTGGGGTGGCCGCTAAGTTAGGATTGTCAATACCCATGCAAGCTGGCAAGGGCTACAGTTTTACATTGCCTCAGGTCGAAAAAAATGTTCGAGTCCCATCCATATTTTTAGAAGCTAGGGTGGCTGTTACTCCTATGGGTGATTCTTTGCGCTTTGGTGGTACTATGGAAATTACGGGAGTGGATCACAGCATTAGTATGAATCGCGTGAAGGGAATTGTAGATTCTATTCCAAACTATTATCCCGAAATGAAGGTAATAATGCCAGGAATAAAGGATGTTTGGCACGGATTGCGACCTTGCTCTCCGGATGGGTTACCCTACATTGGCAAATCTTCAAAAATTAAAAACCTAACTATAGCAACCGGCCACTCTATGATGGGGCTAAGCCAGGGGCCAGGCACGGGAAAATTGGTTTCTGAAATCATCGTTCAGGAAAAAACTAGCGTAAATCTCGATGCATTTAACCCACAACGGTTTTGATTTTTTAGATTCGGCCTTAAACTTTACTAATGGTGTAACCATCTCACCAGAAATGAAGTATTATTGTTTTACGCCTTTTAAACTCAATCGGTATGTTTAAAAACAATCTCAAAATTGCCCTCCGGAATTTATTTAAGCAGAAACTCTATACAACCATCAATGTACTGGGGTTGGCGGTAGGGGTAGCCAGTTGTTTGTTGATTGTTTTGTTTGTGCGAAATGAGTTTTCGTACGATAAATTTTTTAAGGATGGCGATCGTATTTATCGCATGGTGTTGGAAAGAAAGTATCCAAATCATTCAACCTATTATGCCATCATTCCTCATTCTTTTGCTCAAGCCGCTTTACGCGATTTTCCTGAGATAGAACAAGCGGCCAATCTTTTTGGCTTTGGCAATTTTTCAATGAGTTATAAAAATGAACGCGATGAAGTAAAACAGTTTGATGAAGATTTTATTCTGATTGCCGATAGCGCTTTCTTGCCCATGTTTAGTTTTGAATTGCTGAAGGGAAATCCTAAAACGGTTTTACGACAAGCCAATGAATTGTTGGTAACTGAAGAAATGGCCAGGCGATATTTTGGAGACGAAGATCCAATTGGCAAAATAATACGAGGCGGAAATCAGGAATATAAAGTAAGTGGAGTTCTTCAAGATGTTCCTGATAACTCACACTTTCGGTTTAATGCTGTGCTTGCAACGGCTACCTTTCCTTTTACGAACCGCGAAAATTTTACTTCTTTTTCGGCCTTTACATTTTTCAAATTAAAACCCAATGCCGATGCAGTAGCACTCGAAGCCAAGTTTCCTAAAATGGTGGATACCTATGCGGCTGCGCAAATCGAGCGTGATTTAGGAAAGTCGTGGGCCGATTATAAAAATGAAGGAAATGGATATCGTTATTTTCTTCAAGCATTACCGGAGATACATTTAGATCCAATCAACTTGGAAGCACAGATGAAACCATCGGGCAATCGCACTTCTGTTTTTATTATGATAGCAGTTGCAATTTTAATTTTAGTGATTGCCTGCATCAATTTTATGAATCTCGCCACTGCGCGATCTTCAGAACGTGCGAAAGAGGTTGGGGTGCGGAAAACGATGGGCTCTTTCCGTCAACAACTAATTACACAGTTTCTCACTGAATCGTTTGTACTTAGTGTGATGGGCGTACTCATTGCAGTGGGGCTCGTTTATTTCTTGCTACCCTATTTTAATAACCTTACGGGGAAGCAATTGATTCTGCCCATAACAGTAATGTCTGGTGCCAGCTTGTTGGGTCTCGCTTCTATTGTGGGTTTACTTGCGGGCATTTATCCCGCTTTTGTCCTTTCTGGATTTAATCCCGTTGTGGTAATGAAAGGAAATTTTACCAGTAGTGCTAAAGGTAAATGGATTCGCAATGGATTAGTGGTATTCCAGTTTTGGATTTCTATTATGTTAATGATTGGAACCTTAGTAATTCAACAACAAATGGAGTTCATGCAAAATAAATCACTGGGTTTTGATAAAGATCAAGTGCTGATTGTTGAAAAATTCTTCACATTGGAACGTCAAAAGCAAAAAACATTTTTAGAAGAAGTAAGGCGCCTGCCCGAAGTTACAAAAGCAGCTGGTTCATCCTCCATGCCTGGTAAAGAGAGCGATTATTTTGGGATTCAATTTCAACCGGAAGGGTCTTCTGAAATCTTAACAACCAAAAGCATGATTATTGCTGACGGGTTAGAAGAGACGTTGGGCCTTACGTTGTTGGAAGGTAGATTCTATTCGGAAGAAACAAATGATTCACTCTCGGTTATGCTCAATGAAAGTGCTGTAAAGGTAATGGGGTTGGAAAATCCAATTGGGAGAAAGTTGGTAAACGCACAGCAAGATAATGAGGGCAACCGGGTGGATAGGATTTATACCATAACCGGTATTGTAAAAGATTTTAATTTCATTTCGTTGAAAGAAGAAATAACACCATTGGTGTTGCAAAGCGATGAGATCTTTGGAGGAGGAGTTGCTTACGTGATGGCACGGGTAAAAGGTGGACAGATTCCATCGGCCATTCAATCCATTGAAAAATTATGGAAGCAATCAAATCCCGAGCAATCTTTTAAATTTTCTTTTCTGGATCAGAATATAAATGCGCAATATGAAAACGAACAAAGATCAGGAAAGCTTTTTGCGGTGTTCTCAGGCTTGGCAATTTTCGTTTCCTGTATTGGATTGTTTGCACTCTCGGCTTACATTACCAGTTTGCGTACCAAAGAAATTGGGGTGCGAAAAGTATTAGGTTCTTCCGTAAGTGGTGTTGTGTTCTTATTGTCCAAGGACTTTACGAAAATGATTTTGCTGGCGTTTGTATTAGCAGTGCCGGTTGCCTGGTATGTGATGGAAAACTGGTGGCTGCAGACATTTGCTTACCGAATTGATATTAGCCTGTGGATCATCTTTGTTTCTGGAGCTTCCGCTTTACTCATTGCCTGGATAACGGTAAGCTATCAATCCATAAAGGCAGCTATTCAAAATCCAGTAGGTTCATTGCGCAGTCAGTGAGTAATAATTTCGGGCCTCTTGAAAGCCTTAGGGTAAGTCAAGGTAATGTTGAAACACCGTAAGTTGAACACTTTCCAACCTTGCTAGTGGTTCGTTATTTTTACTCAGTCTTTAATTGTCACCATTGTTGAAATCTAATGCCGAGTTGATTGTCTCCAATCGCAAATTCTTTTGCACCTCAAGGTCTGGCTGTAACTATGTCAAGATTTGGGTGAAGTAAATGAGGATGTGATGTAGACACCTCTGCATATACTTCTTCAATATTATCCGTTACAAGCCTTAGTTCTGGATTATGTTCTTTTGCTAATTGTTCATCTTGAAAAACCATAATGCTTATTCCATCTTTTCTTAATACACAATAAGGCTGAGAAGAATTTAAATCTTTGTGTTCAATCGTAAATTGCAGACAGTCGACAAATAATTTAAGTCCGTCTGAAAGGTCTGTATAAAATACACTGGGTACTAATTTTGTGAAATTCATATTCTGTAGTTTTTAGTTTTCACTTTGTCCAGAGTCTCCGTGTTACGAATTATCCGCGGAGAAAAGTCGTTTTTTTGATTTCAGCCGGCTCGCTATTTCTACGCTCCAACCATGTTTTATACATTTTCGTTAGCGATTCGGGCTATTTGTATCTCGTTGTTAATTTAGTTAATCGTTTTCTTTAATTCCATATTTCGTTTATCTCTGTTAACACAATCGGTTTTCCGTCAGTAACAATAATAGTATGTTCGTGTTGTGCCATAAAGCCTCCTTTATTTCCAACCATCGTCCAGCCGTCTTTTAATGTTTCAGCATATGATGAAGTTGTTGATATAAATGTTTCAACCGCCACTACGGAGTTCTTCTTAAATCTTGTAAGATTAAATCGATCACTATAATTAGCTATTTCGATTGGTTCTTCATGAAGTCCTCTTCCTATCCCGTGACCTGTCAAATTCCTGATGACTTTATAGCCTCTTCTTTTAGCTTCAGTTTCTATTAAAAAACCTATATCGGATATGCGAACTCCACTTTTTATATTGTGAATTGCTTTATGTAAAATTTGCTTTGATGCTTCAATAAGTTTTTGATGTTTGTTTATATCTTCACCTAGAACAAATGAGCCACCATTGTCCGACCAAAAGCCATTCAATTCTGCTGAAACGTCAATATTAATTAAGTCTCCTTCCTTAAGCACACTTTTGTCTGAAGGTATACCGTGACAAAATTCATTATTCAAACTTATACAAGTCCACCCTGGAAAACCATAAGTTAAATAGGGAGCTGATTTTGCTCCTAAATCATTAAGGATTTGCCCACCATAATTGTCTAATTGCTTTGTTGTCATGCCAGGGTGCGCATAATTTCTCATTTCCTTGAGTGTAAAAGCAACCGCTTCACTTACCTTTTGCATTTCAATCAATTCAGAATGTTTTGTTATTGACATATTTCTCTATTAATCGTTTTACGATTTGTGTTTCCGTGTATTTTGACTTTATCATATTGACCATTTTAAAAATTGAACTTTTATATTCAACTTCCAAATGGCCTAACTTAAAGGGAGCTTACATAACAGACTTTTGAAGCATGCTCCTGTTTAATCCTGAATCTGTAGCGGATTGTTATTGAAGATAATCAAATTATTAATTTCAGTTTCCTAAGGATAGGAAAGGAGCTTGAAATTTTAGGGACACCCTAAAAACAAAAATGCTCCCCGAATAAAATCAGGGAGCATTACAAATTCTTATTTCAAGTCGATTAATAATCTTTGTTGAAATCACCTCTGCGGAAGCCGCCACCGCCACCCCGGTTGCCACCCCGGCTACCTCCGCCACTACCTTCTTCGCGAGGGCGTGCTTCGTTAACCACAAGATTTTTTCCCAAAAAGTCGAATCCGTTTAATTCATTGATAGCATTACGGCCGGCTGTGTCATCGGCCATTTCAATAAATCCAAAGCCACGGCTACGCTGCGTTACTTTGTCCATGATGATCTTCGCAGAAGTAACTTCACCGTGCTCGGCAAATAACTGCTTCAATTGTTCCTCAGTTGCTTTCCAGGGAATGTTGGCTACATAAATGTTCATTTTCTTTTTTGAAATTAAGTGATAAATGTCGCTAGCTCAATAAAACCTGCCGATAAGATCACGATTAGTGGAATACTTCTGGTGGGAATTATTTTATTAACTAACCAAAGGTAATAGTTTTTTTTAATTATCCTCAAAACGGGCTGGTTTTCAGTCTTTTTAAAAATCCCGAAATGGGCTAAAAGCATATTAGTTCAAGGGGCAAGTCAATTTTTCGGTAATATGTGCCTTAGCAAAGACCGACAGGAGACTAATAACCGTTTTCTGGTTTAAACCTTTCAAGACTTTTTAGCGCATTCTGATTGACTTTATCCTGAAAAAGGGGTGACCAACCTAGTAGCATTCCGGGCAAACCAAGCGCCATACGGCACCATCGCCAAAGATCAAAATCATCTCTATGATCTATAATCAATCCGTCTTTAAAGGTAAAATTTGCCTTAATCACGTTATCAACCTTTCGCCCGGTTTTAGAAAAAGAGTAGGAGGCCTTCCATTCGCAACTACCCTGATTTCCATTTGCGGTTACATTTGAAAAAGTTAGTACAAAGTCTTTGGCATTGAGGCACAACATGTGCCACATAGCTAACACATCAGTGCCTTTAAGCTGACGGAAGGCGGGGTCGTAAAAAGTGGCTTCCGTGTGGTAACAGCTGTGCATGGTCTTCCAATCGCGTTGCTGAAAGGCTGTGTAGAACCTGGTGATTAATTCTGTGTGGTTCATTTTTTAAAATATCTAATCCTTTACTTTTAAACAGCTGCATTAAAAAGTGTAGGACACCTAAATTTTACAAACTCATTGTAACCACTGGTGTAACTATTCGCACGTAGCGTTACCGGAGCTTTCAGTACATTTTATTTTCAGGTATCTTAGTTCACTTATTTCATGAAGCTAATCTAAAATCCAATGAAAATAAAACAACTCATTCTCGGGGCAATTGTGGCAGGTATCAGTTTTCTTGCAACGGGTCAATCGTTTAATAACTTCCCTGTCACTACTCAGAAGCCGCCTTTGCATGGTAAGCATTGGATGGCGATTACAGGTAAACCGCTCGCAGCTACAGCCGGAGCCATGATTTTTGCAAAAGGTGGCAATGCCATCGATGCATCGTGTGCCATGCTGGCAGCAACGTGCACCATGTGGGATGTACTTAGTTGGGGTGGCGAAACACAAGCCTTAATTTACAACCCCAAAACAAAAAAGGTAATTGCTATTAATGCCTTGGGCGTTGCACCTACTGGCGCCACTGCCGATTTTTTTAAAGGCAAGGGAATGAACTACCCGCCTGAGTTTGGTCCCTTGGCTGCTGTAACTCCCGGCACACCGGGCGGCCTTATGACCATGCTGGCTGAATATGGCACCATGAGCTTGAAAGAAGTATTGGCACCTGCTATGCAGTTAGCTTCGGGCTATCCCATCGAAGCGCAAACTGCCAATTCTATTGAGCGAGGCAAAGCCCGGATAAAAGAATGGCCATATTCAAAAAAAGTATTTCTAACTCACTTGGGTGAGAAGCGTGAGGCACCCGATGCAGGTGAAATCTTTGTGCAGAAAGATTTATTGGCAACCCTTCAAAAACTGGTAGATACCGAACAGGCAACATTAAAGAAAGGTAAGAGCAGAAAGGAAGCAATCTATGCTGCTTACGATCGATTTTATAAAGGCGACATCGCCAAAGAAATTGCCCGAGGTACCCAAGAGCAAGGAGGCTTGATTACCGAACAAGATCTTGCCAATTGGAAAGTGAAGATTGAAGAGCCTATGATGACTTCCTATCGGGGTATTGATGTGTATAAACTTCAGCAGTGGACACAGGGTCCGGCTATGCTTCAAACCCTCAACATTCTTGAAAACTTTGATTTGAAAAGCATGGGATATAACTCCACCAAATACATTCACACGGTGTATCAGGCAATGAATCTCGCTTTCGCGGATCGTGACTTTTATTATGGTGATCCGGCTTTCGGCACACCGGCACCTATGAATGTGTTGCTCTCAAAAGAATATGCTAAGGAGCGCATGAAATTGATTAATCCTGAAATGAATGATCCAAAGATTGGACCGGGCGATCCGTATGCATTCGAAGGAAAGAAAAATCCTTATCTGAATATCTTACAAAAGTGGGGCAACAGCCAATCGGCATTGCAACGGAACAATTTGCACCCTGATCAAAAGTTTTTAGAGGAGTTTACGGCCGGAACAACTTCCGTTGAGGCGACTGATGAGGAAGGTTGGGTGGTATCGATCACGCCAAGCGGTGGTTGGGTGCCTGCTTGTATTGCTGGTAACACAGGAGTAGGGTTGAGCCAGCGAATGCAATCCTTTGTGCTTGATGCAAATGAAAATCCTTTTAATGTAGTGGAGCCTGGTAAACGTCCTCGTGTTACGCTCACGCCAAGCATGGCCTTGAAAGACGGAAAACCATTTCTCTCTTTTGCCAAACAAGCCGGGGATGAACAAGATCAATTGTTGCTTCAGTTTTTCCTAAACATGGTTGAGTTTAACATGACGGTTCAAGAAGCGTGCGAAGCTCCCAGTTTTAAAACGTTACAAATGTTTTCCAGTTTTGGAGCGCATGAAAAAAGTGCAGGTGGATTAACCTTAAATGAACAAATGCCTCCATGGACTCGCAAAGAGCTATCGAGGATGGGCTACCATATAAATTATCAGGAGCGAACCAGTGGCCCTATCAATGCAATATTCTTTGATTGGCAACATGGAAGTTTTTGGGGCGGCTCCAGCAATCATGGTGAGGATTATGGAATTGGATGGTAAGTCAGTTGACAATGGCCAATTTTCAATTGACAATTTAAGTGCCCGAATAACGAACTACCCAACAGGATTACTTTTGTCAATTGATTTTTGCCAATTGTCAATTAGAACTTCAATAAGCTCTATCCACAGACCCAGATCCGTACACTTTCTTATTGAGCGTTTTTGTATTGCCTTTGTGCTTAATGGTACCGCTGCCCAACACAACAGCATCCAAACTAGCCGTAGCTGAGATTTCGCAGTTACCTGAGCCGCTTATTTTCACTTTGGCACTTTCCAGTTCGCATGCAAAAGCATTCATGCTTCCACTACCACTCATGACAATGTCATTGGTAGTTGCGTAGCCCTTTAAGGTAACGTTACCTGATCCGCTAATTTCTGTTTTTAGATTGTTGCCTTTTAAGTCAAGGTCAATACCCCCATTCCCGGAAACGGAAAGGCTCATGTAATCGGAAGCGATTGAGTTTTCGGAAATAATTTTGCCACCGCCATTTACCTGAAGTTCATTGATGTTTTTTACACTCACCATCAACTTCATGGTAGGTTTAAGTTTAATGTCATCAATTTTAGCCCAAATGCTCTTATTAGGAGTTTCTGGCTTACGCTCAACATTTACCATCAGCACGCCATTTTCAACTTTTACGGATGTAAGTTCCCAGATTTCGGTAAGGGCCTCAACGGTAACCTCCTGTTTATTGGTTTGCTTTACATATACCGTATAGTTGGAGTTTACATAAATGCTTTTGAACTCAGGGAGTTCAAGCGTTTTCTTGGTTGTTTGAGCAAACGTGAAAGAAGCTATGGAAAGAAGGACTAATGAAAAGAGGATGATTGCGAAGATGTAATTGATTTTTCTCATGGGCAAAATTTATTAGGGAACCAATCTGCAAAGCTTTATCCACATGATAAGGCTATGTTTCGATAAAGGTACAGCCTTAACGGTAGAAAGACTAAACCAGAGTTAAGCATAACCTTTCAATGTTATTTTTTCTTAAAAATGTAACGAAATACAAATACAAATATGGCTAATCCTACACATATAAAGAAGAAAACAGCGGGTGTGATCAGTTTAGTGGCATGCATGTTTTTGGTAGTTAAATTCTAATTCGCACCTGCAATTTAAGATCATTGCGGGTATTCCCATTAATTGCTTCACTTCCCGAGCCAATTATTTCCCGATCGGTATAGCGAACGTGCGCCCATCGAAACCAGAGATCTACTTTTTTAGAAACCGTATATTGAAGTAGGAGATAGTTTCTGATTCCAACTCCAGAGTATGCAGGGAAGGAGAAAGCCAGCCACACATCCCGCTCGTATACGTAAAGTCGGTTATCGTAATCATCTGTATCAAATAATGCATAGCGCCCGCTGATCGAAATTTTTCCCTGGGTCCAGGTTATGTCCTGTAGCACAACCATTCCCCGGGTAGTGTTACCCCCGAATTGATAAGAGCTAAATTGCGCCCTTGTTTTGAAAGAAAGGCGAGTGCTTATTATATAATCTACATTTATCCAATAGTTTCTCTTAATGCCTTCAGCAGTCTGATACAAATTAGTATCGGTTGATGTGTTCCTGACTTTACTTTCTTCGCGAGCCTGAACAAACAGGTAAACATTTTTTGAAGGCTTGTAGTTGAAACGGAGGAGCCACTCATTTCCTTGTGAAGTTGTGTAGCTTCGATAGCGTAACCACGGAAACTTAAACAAATCAAAATACCCGGAGGCAGAATATTTTTTATTGAATTGATATTTCCACCCCCAATACATGCCGGTTTCATTTTGTGGCGTTGAGCTTTCGGCCAGTGCATTGCTGTAAAAAGTTTGAAAGTCCCGATCGTATTTTCTAAAATGAAAAGATACATCCAGCGATTGGGTTAAACTGCCGATGATGCCCACGTTAGTCGCCATGCCTTCGCCTATAGTTTTAGCCACTTCACTAAAGAAAGAAAAATTTCTATAGGTGTAGTTTAAGAAAACTCCAGCATTGGTATTTTGCGATCCTTGAAAGTAGTATTGATTGTATAAAGCAGGTGTTCTGACAATTGGAAGATTGAACATGGTTTGATGAAAGATTGCACCCACATCCAGTGATTTGTATTTATAATTAATAACCCCGGCAATATTTTGTTCATGAATCGTGCTTCGTTTTTCAATTTCATTTTGTGTACGATGCAGTCCGGTATTGGTAAGTGAAGAAACAGAACCAACTTCAAACGTTGAATCCTGAACTGCATTTCCATCCCGCCAACGGGAAGAGAACATCCAATGAAGTGTAATTCGTTTTGTAATCGCGTAAGAAAGTGCGCTACCCCGAAAATAACCAGCCTCATAAAGTGAGGTGTAAGGCATGAATCCAATATTTGCCCTGCGGATTGTCGTTACTGCCTCAGCATTTTTACCAATGCCAAAAGCTGAACCTACTATTAATCCTTGCCCAAACTGAGCTTGAAAATCTCCAATGATCAGGTTTTTGATTTTCCCCTTATTCAATATTTGGGCATGGAATGAAAGGAAGTCTGTGCCATATTGTTTTTTAGAAGGATTCCAACGTATTTTTTCCCCTGCATCTTTCTCAATAGTAAAACCAATACTAAAATCACCGGGTTTGCTCGTGCGAAAGCGTGCATACAATCGATCGGGTGAGCCCATGTATCGACTGGCCGGAGATGTATCTTCGCGATATCCTTTCTTTTCTTCGAGGGTGCGGTCATACCGGATAATGAAATAGTTATTCTTCTCACTCAACATGCGCTTTAGTAAAGACTTATTAAGCCCGGATGTGGGGTCGGTAACTGTTACAAATTGAGAGAGGCGTTGAAACGTTTCTTTGTTAAACCCTTCAATGGCTTGCAATTCAAAAATTGAAATAAAGCGACCTGTTTCTTCGTGATAGCTAATCAGAGATTGAATTTGAGATTCGGTCAGGATATAAAGTGCGCGAAGTTGTTCGGCTGTAATTAAATTGAGATCTGCTGGATTAGATAACAATTGAGCCAGATTTTCATAGAGTTCTTCATAATTGAGATCTTCATCTTGAACAGCCAGTATTTCATCTATTAATATTTGTAGATCGAAATCTTTCTGAGGTACTCGTTGCGCATACATCAGCGATGTGTTTAGGACAGAAATACAAATGAATATAACCCTTCTCATTTCGGCTGCTTTTTATTGAACCAATAGCTTGCTGAAACTTGATGACTTGCACCGGTAAGAGAGTTGAATTGAATAGCATAATCGGCTTGGAGATTTTTTCGCTTGGCACCCAGTCCGAAAAATCCGCTTTGCGGTTTTATATTAACTCCACTACGAACAAAGAATTTCTCTTTAAAGGAGTATTCAAAGCCGGTGCGCCAAATGAGATCGTAGTCCAGGTCTTTGTCAAGTTCTGAAGTTATCAGAAAGTTTTCATTGGGCTTAAATGTTAAACCAGCTGTTAAGTGAGTGGGCAGTCGTTCAGCATTATAGTCGCTGTTAATTTTGGCTTGATTAAGATTGGTGATGTAAGCACCAATAGAAAGTTGATCAGTTAATTGTGTGACACCACCAAAATCGAAACTCACGGTAGAGTGAGTTCCAAATCCTTCGGCATGGTATTGAACATAATTAGCCTTAATCCCCAGAGAGGCAATGCCAAATTTATTTCCAAATCCGGCAGAAATGATTTGTTCGTTATACAAGTCATCGCCAAACCGAAACACGCCAATAGAACTAACTCCCCATCGCAATGGTGCGTTGAATGCTAAAGCCATTCGGTTTGCATTCTTTAGTTGGGCTCTCACTTCAAAAGCGACTGCGGTGCTTATTTTTTCCTGCGATCCGATAGAACCAACATTATTAAAGATGCCCCATTCATCGGTAAGTCCGGATGAAGCAAAGCCCATCCCGGCAGCGCGCGCTCCCATCAAAGTGGAGTTGCTTTGTGCTGTTCCGGTTTTTATTAAAGCGAGTATCAGGAATAAACCTATTAATCTCGGCATGGTTACCAGTTGGGTTAACCAAGATAAATAATTTGAATGGAAGTTTAATGAAAGAAAATTGTACCCTGTGCAGTGATTAGAACTCTTTCTTCATGTGAAAGAAGAACCCATGAGTCTTTTCACGCGTAAAGGTGTACTCAAGGCGCAAAACTGCATCATAAGCAGTAACGATATCAAGGCCTCCGCCAGCACCTGCTAATAGCCGATTTGATAACCGAGTATTAAAACCATTTTCCTGGTAGTATGGATAATTTTCAACATACCCAAGGTCTACATAACTCTTCAAATAAATTGTGAGCGGAAAATAGCGAAACTGCTCGATAGGCATTTGTTCTAAATTCCACGTGCGTGAAAATATTTTTTTCCGGAAGGTGGTTTTGTTCAGTAAAAAAATAGGTCCTTCTATCACGTACACTTCATAACCTTTTACTAATTGCCTTCGATATCCCAGCGCACTGTAAAGGGAGTAAGGCTGTTGTGAGGGAGTACTTACATAGGCCGAGCTGAAGTTGGATAGATAGAAATTTTTGGTAAGATCAAAATACCGCGCATAGGTTATGTTTGCTTCCCACTGATTGGTATCGGTGCCAAATCCTAACCCTACCTTTTGGGCAAAGGCAGTAAATTGATAACCCTTTAAAGGATAAGCCACCACATCGCGATGTTCTGAATTGAAGGTATAGGTGAGTGCTCCATAGATTTGCCGCACCCGGTCATTTCCATAATAATTGGGATTTAGAATGGCGATGCTGTCAATCACGTGATTATTTTGATAGGAAAAATTGAAAGAGTGAGTTGAGTAAAACGATTTTCGAAACGTGTATGTAATTCCAAATCCATTCGTTGTCTTCAATACTTTTCTTCCTTCCTTAAAAACCAGTTTGTGATCTTCGGTATTATAACCTAGATTTTTTGGTTCGCTGAAATTAAAATCAAAAATCAACCCATGCTTTTGCTGCCGGTCGATGTAGGGGATTCGGTAGCTCAACTCAATGCGTCTTGTAAATCCAAATTGTGCGGTAAGTCTTAGTGTTTCATTGCGGCCTCTAAAATTATACTGATACAGACGCAGTCCATAATTCACGCGGCTAAAATCATGGTCATAATTTTGCCACCATTCGTTAAAATTACGATCGGAAAGTTCAAACACGGGAACCGGAAAAATATACCAACGTTCATTCACCTCAATCAACAAATCCACCTGACTTTGAGTAACCTCCAGCCATCGAATTGAAACAGAGTTAAAAAGCCTAAGATTATAGATTTTTCGTTGATCTTGTTGAAGAACTTTCTCAAGCCTAAAAGTACTAATCGTGTCGCCAGGCTTTAAGTCTAACTCACGCGAGATGATCTTTTCCTTTGTGATTTTATTACCAATGATTAGCACCCGGTTTATTGTAACCAACCGATTGGAGGATGTGTTGATTAATGTGTCAACCGTTGCGGGCTGTGCTGCAAGTCCAAAAAAACCAAAAATCAAAGCCCACATGCCTTTCGTCTACTGTTTTGAAATTTACAAATGGTTTCTACCCTATTCTTTTTGGTTGATTTCGATACGACCAGATTAAGATTAAAACACCCGCAATGATTAATGGAATACTTAATATCTGCCCCATGTTTAAGGGAAGATCATTTTCAAAATCAACCTGATTTTCTTTCAGGTATTCGTACCCAAATCGTAAACTCCATAATATGATCATGAACACTCCAAAGATTCTTCCGGGTGGTGAGTTTTCTTTGTGTTGGTTCCAGATCAAAAAAAGAATAATAAAAAGTATGACACATGAAATTGATTCATAAAGTTGGGCGGGATGCCTTGCAACGCCAAACGTATTAATCTTAGCTGCATAATTTCCATCCGCATCAACATCTAACGTGTAATTTAATGGGGCCATGCCCGGCTCATCAACAAATTCGTGATAATAGTTAAGGAAATGTTTTACATCCCCATCCAAGAAGGGATTGATCTGTGCAGTGGTTGCTCCTTTTTTGAATACAACGTAGATATTGATTGGAACCCGCCCATTAGCCCCTTCAGGCAGCGAAGTGTCTTTTTCAACTTTAATATATTCTGCTGGGTTACTCCCATTCTTATTATCCATAATACCATCTGTGATTTTGTTAATGAACACAACACTGAAGGGGTTGTTAGAAGGAAGTCCAATAATCTCTGAATTAAAAAAGTTGCCTAATCGTATAAGTGCACCAGTAAGAGCCACCACAATTACAATCCGATCTAACACTTGAATATAACTTTGGCCGGGAATTTTTACTCTCTCAATGAACACTCCGCGTTTAGTTTTCTTTTCAATTTTCCCGAAACTTTCTTTTTTTTCCACTAAGGCAACATCCGCTTTTGAAAGCCTTATTCTATAGGTAGTGTAAAGCCAAAGCGCAAATAAAATCCCGAACGCACCACCATGACTTGCCAGCCCCTGCAATCCTGTAAACTTAAAAGGAGAAAACTCAAAAGGAAGTAGAATGCTTAATGGGTCCGTTACAAATAACTCGGGCTGATAAAATATAACATGCCCCAGGCGGGCACCAAGGATGGTAGCAACAACCATATATATAGTAAGTGTATCAACATCTTTTTCCGGCTTGCCTTCTTTGCGGAAAATGTAATAAAGTACCTGTTGACTGAGTAAAAAACCTAACGCGAATAACAAACCGTACCAACGCAGAGCAAATGATCCAACTGAGAAAATTTCCGGGCTGCCGTCCCAAATAATATAACTTACCATATCAATGAAGTAATGAAACCGTGTTTAAAAAGATGTTTAATCGGCAAATATAAGGACTAATGCCTAAGATGCGCTACAGGTTATCCAGTTCTTCCAGTTCGTGTTTGAAACTTCCTGAAAGGATTGGAAAGCGGCACCAACTGCGTGGATCGACATTTAAATCATCGAAATGAAAGGATGGAGCCAACCGCTCGCGCTTCCATTGGTTAGCCGCCCATAACCGGAAGAATTTTTTGATATATTCTTTCAATTGATCTTTCTGTATTTGCTTGTTGGAAGAATTCGTACTCATCAGATGAAAGACTTCAATCGGAGACTTGCGATCGCGGATGGCTAATTTTTCAATCTCCACTAAAATCGAATAGGGCATTAAATCTTTCTCGTCTGTCTGAACTTTATCCGAAGGTCTTAGTTCAGCGGTAGGGGTAAGATTATTTACATAGGATAATCCAGTGTATCCCAATTCTTTCTCGGCCCAACGCAGCCATTGCAAAATAAATGGCTTATCGATTCCGGCAATGGGAGCGAGGCTGCCGCTGGTATCGCCATCCATCGTGGCATAGCCAACATCGCCCTCGCTTCTATTTGAAGTCGTTAATAAAACAGCCCGCTTAATATTGGCGAGCATCCAGATAATAGGCGAACGGGCACGCGCTTGAATATTTTGTTTCGCAATATCATCTTGATCCCATGTTAACTTTCTACCTAACGCTTTTTCAATTTTTGTTTCATAGGAAGTTACCTCTTCATCAATTTCCCATGGATGGAACTCCGCACCAAGTGACTCCGCCAATTCTTTTGCTGAGGTAAAAGTTGCGTTCGATGAATTTCGTGTACCTTGATAAGCGCAGCTTAATAGTTGTTTTACAATGGATTTTACATTTTCGGATTTTGGAATATCAAGCGATGTGCAGAATTTTTCCAACCCTAATTCATTCGAAGCTCTGCGAACCATTTCAGCAACAAGTACTGCGCATAGTGATGAGTCAGCACCTCCGCTTAAGCTAAGAACAAATCCCTTCGCTTTGCTTTTCCTTAAGTAATCATACAACGCTAATGATGCAGCCCTTGCAAATTCTTCGTTTTGTTTTTTATTGTCAGTGATTGGATGAATGTTGGTTAATGAGGGATTTCCAAAATTAACATCGCACCATTGGAGGTTGAATGATTTTGTGGATAATCGATTATTTAGTTTTAGAATCTTTCCTTGCTGACCAAAAATGATATCGCCATCATATATCATACGGCCGGCTTCGTTCCCAAGCAGGTTAACAAACAAGTAAGCGCAAGTGAATAGTTTTGAGCCATCAATAACCACTTCTTTTTCGCGCAATTCACTTTTGCCCATGGCGAAGTGACTGGCACTAGGGTTCATAATTAAATTTACACCTTGTTGTGCCAAGCGATAGCCCGGGCGCTTTTCTTTGCGCCAGGCATCTTCACAAATCTCAAAGCCAAATTTAATTCCATGTGCATCATAAATTAAATCACCCACGCGAATGGTTTGTCCATCACGGACAATTTCTTTTACTTGTCCAACTGGCCAGGCATCAAACCAGCGTGGTTCGTAATGCACTCCATCGCGCGCCAGGTTTTGCTTGAACGTAATGCCAATGATTTTTTTATTTTGAATGATGCAAACACCGTTATACGTAATTCCATCAATACGAACAGGCAACCCAATACAGGCTGTAATTGAATCGCAATGCGGAATAATCTCCTGAAGGTGTGACCATGCACGCTCGCTTAACCAATCGCTAAGGAATAAATCTTCGCAGCCATAGCCAGTTAAGCTGAGTTCCGGAAAGCAAAGGATACGAACATTCTCTCTTTTAGCGTCTTCAATGGCTGCAATAATGTTGGTCACATTATTTGTCCAGTCCAAAGGAGTTTGGTTCACCGTTGCTCCACCTATGCGTAACGTATTACTCATTGAGTCTCTCTAAAGATTTAGCATCATGCACGTTTTCTCCGATGCATCTTGTTCTGCCTTTTTCTTGGTATAACCAAAACCAAGCCCATAAGGTTGCTCACCAATAATTACCTGAGCCGAAAACTCTTTGCTGTTTTTTCCTTTCTTCACATCGGTAACTTCAAACCGAATCTCGTTTCCGTTTCGTTGCGCCCACTCAATTATTTTGCTTTTATGATTGGTATTTGAATTAACAACTACCTCTAAATCAAAATACGGACCTATTAGTTTATCGATCACAAACTTTTTGGTACGCAGGTATCCTTTATCTAAATAGATTGCGCCAACCAATGCCTCTAATGCATTGCCTAAAATCACCTGCTTCAATTGGGTGTTCTTGTGATCAAACTGAACAATTGCTGATACACCAACTTTGCGGGCCAAATTGTTTAACGATTCGCGATTCACGATTCGCGATCGAATTTCAGTAAGAAAACCCTCGTCTTTAAAGGGATACTTTTTAAAAAGATAATCGGCAACTGCGGCACCCAAAACGGCATCGCCTAAATATTCGAGTCGCTCATTAGATTCACGAAATCCATTTTTTTCTTTGGCACGCGAACTATGGAGGGTGGCTAATTTGTATAGCGCTAAGTTGGTGGGGGCAAAACCAGCAATGGTCTTAATGGCCATTACAAGTTTCTTATCTTCTTTAGAATTTGATTTTGATAAAGTGAGTAAGTTCCACACAAATCGCGGCCTTACTCTGCCTTTTTAAGAATGATGGAAGCATTATGCCCACCAAAGCCAAAGGTATTGCTTAGCGCTACCTTAACTTCTCTTTTTTGAGCCTTGTTAAACGTGAGATTCAAACGAGGATCAAGTCCATCATCATCAGTAAAGTGATTGATTGTTGGAGCGATAACTCCTTCATTAATCGCCAATAAACAAGCAATTGCTTCAATGGCTCCAGCGGCTCCCAATAAATGACCGGTCATTGATTTGGTAGAACTGATATTCATCTTGTAGGCCTGCTCACCAAATACTTTTTGAATGGCTTTAATTTCACCAATGTCGCCTAATGGGGTGGAAGTACCATGCGTATTGATATAATCAATTTCTTCAGGCTTTATTCCGGCTTCACTCAATGCATATTGCATTACCTTTGTGATGCCTGCCCCTTCGGGATGCGGGGCTGTTATATGATAGGCATCGGCAGACATGCCGCCTCCTATTATTTCTGCATAGATTTTTGCGCCTCTTTTCTTTGCATGCTCATACTCCTCAAGAATAAGAGCACCGGCACCTTCGCCTAACACAAAACCATCACGATCTTTATCATAAGGACGAGATGCAGTTTCGGGTGAATCATTTCTTTCTGATAAAGCCTTCATGGCATTAAATCCGCCCACACCAGCTTCGCACACTGCGGCTTCCGACCCTCCGGATACTATAATGTCAGCCTTACCCAATTTAAGATAGGTATAAGCATCATAAATAGCATTGGTAGAGGAGGCGCAAGCCGAAACGGTTACAAAATTGGGTCCGCGGAAGCCATACTTGATTGAAATATGGCCTGCACTTATATCGGCAATCATTTTTGGGATGAAGAAAGGGTTGAAGCGCGGTGTGCCGTCACCTTTTGCATAACTTTTTACCTCTTCCTGAAAAGTAAGCAACCCCCCGATACCTGAACCCCAGATTACCCCAACGCGGTCGGGATCAAGGTCAGCTAGCGGAAGGTTTGCATCAGATATAGCTTCGTCAGCCACCACCATAGCGTATTGTGAAAACGGATCCATTTTGCGCCCTTCTTTACGATCCATAAAGTCTTCAAACTTGAAGCCTTTTACCTCGCAGGCGAATTTGGTCCTGTAAAGAGTAGTATCAAACTTAGTAATTGGCCCAGCACCGCTTTTCCCGGCTTTTAAACCTTCCCAGTATTGCTGAAGGTTGTTTCCGATGGGTGTTAATGCGCCTGCACCTGTTATTACTACTCGTTTAAATGTCATACAATACGTTAGTGGAGCAAAAAACTGACTACCAATTATTTCTTAACGTTCTCCTCGAGATAAGAAATCGCCTGGCCTACGGTGGCAATGTTTTCGGCCTGGTCGTCAGGGATGGAAAGATTGAATTCTTTTTCGAATTCCATGATAAGTTCTACGGTATCCAGCGAGTCAGCACCTAAATCATTAGTAAAGCTTGCTTCCGGAGTAACTTCAGATTCTTCCACGCCTAGTTTGTCGATGATGATCTGTTTTACTTTTTGTGCGATTTCAGACATGTTTATAAGGTTTAGTAGTATTCAAAAATCTGTGCAAATAAAGAGATTTGGTGCAATATTGTCAAACTTTTTAAAGTCAGGAGGTTAATTATCGATTTGTAAAAATGAAGAAAAAACGATTAGAAATCGAATATAGCTATGATTTTGAACTATTGGGGATAATTTCATCGGCCAAAGGATATAAACTTGCGTGGGAGATTAATGCTTCTTTGTCATCAAGATTATCCAAGCAAAAGGATCTCGCTATCCAATTAAAAAATAAGCAGTCAGCCACCTTTGCTCATTATTCTTTCGAGAATGAGGTGAATGTCCTTAAACTATTTCGCAATAAGCCCAACGAAGCCGAATTAATTAAAAATCTTTTGGTTCCCGAATTTCCTCATTATGACTATGTTATACTTTATCAGGGAGACGATTACCAAAACAACAATCGTTTGCATGAACTCTTGCGTAATATTTCTACCATTGAATTGGTGGCTTTCATACCTTTGGACGCTTTAAAATCGAAGGATAACTTTATTTTCTAACCAACTTCATGGAACGTATCTCTTACAACAAGACAAAAATTGTAGCAACCGTAGGTCCAGCTTCAAACAATAAAAAAATGCTGACGGCCCTGGCCAAAGAGGGTGTGGATGTTTTCAGACTCAACTTCTCGCATGGTACTCACGAAGATCATTTAAAGGTGATCAATTTTGTTAGGGAGATAAATCAGGAATTGGGCACCAGCATAGCTTTGTTACAAGATTTGCAGGGTCCTAAAATCCGGGTAAATGAAATGGAGCCGGGTATCGAAATTGTAGCAGGCCAAGAATTAACGATCACCACGCGCGAAGTTTTAGGAAACAAAGAATTAGTTAGTACATCATACGAAGGTCTACCAAAGGATGTGAAAGTGGGTGACATGATCCTGGTGGATGACGGCAAGATTGAGCTGAAGGTGAAAGAAGTGAAGGGCATTGATGTAATCTGCACCGTAGTATATGGAGGTCCGCTAAAATCCCGCAAGGGTATAAATCTTCCCTTTAGTAAAGTATCGGCACCTTCTTTAACTGAAAAGGATATGGAAGATTTGCTGTTTGGATTAAAACAGAATCTTGACTGGGTGGCCTTGTCCTTTGTTCGAAAAGCGGCTGATATAACCTCCCTTAGAGCGATTCTGGACGAACATAAATCAACCACTCGCATCATTGCAAAAATTGAAAAGCCTGAAGCACTTGAAAATATTGATGCGATTATAGCGGCTACAGATGGTGTGATGGTGGCACGCGGGGACATGGGGGTTGAGATTTACATGGAAGAAGTTCCCATGGTTCAAAAAATGCTGGTTCAGAAATGTAACATCGCCTCTAAGCCGGTGATTGTTGCCACACAAATGATGGAGAGTATGATTGAAAATCCGCGCCCTACGCGCGCAGAAACCAATGATGTGGCAAATGCAGTAATGGACGGAGCGGATGCGTTGATGCTTTCGGCCGAAACCGCTGCTGGTAAATATCCTATTGAAGTGATTCGCAGCATGGTGCGCACCATTGGGTCAGTTGAAAAGAGCGGTACTATTTTTTATCGCTTTCGTGACGTTGATTCTCAATCGCCAAATTATTTTACTGACAGTTTAATCCTTACGGCTTGCAAATTGGCAAAGGATGTAAAAGCAAAGGCCATTGTAGCTATGACACAATTAGGGTACAGTGCCTATAAAGCATCTTCGCACAGACCTGACGCTAATATTTTTGCCTTTACCAGTAATGCTTCTATTATTAATACGATGAGTTTGGTGTGGGCAACCCGCGCTTATCATTATGACAAAGCAGCTTCAACGGATTCGACTATTGAAGATGTAGAAAAGATATTAAAGCGCGATGGACATGTTCAGTCTGGCGATGTATTTGTAATTCTTGCAAGTATGCCAATTCAGGAGCGAGGCCGAACAAATATGATTAAGGTTCACCGCGTGGTGTAAAACTAGATTCTTGATACTGGATTTTTGATATAGTTATCGAGCAACCAGTATCAAGCTTCCAACTTCGGCTCTACCATAATCACGTCTCCACGCTCTACTACTACCATTCCTTTGGGGTCGCCTTTCCGTTTGCGTACAAATTTTTTGGGTGTGACAATTACCGGACAAAGTGATTCTGTTTTCCGTTTAGAATTATAAGCTGCTAGTTGTGCTGCCCTTTCGATAACGTCTTTAGGAAAATTTTTGCCGGATTGATGTTTGATCAGGACATGCGAACCGGCAACATCTTTGGCATGAAGCCACAAATCTTCTTTGTAAGAATTTTTTAAAGTTAACTCATCGTTGTGTTCTGCATTTTTCCCGACCCAGATTTTAAAACCCTTGAATTCAAATTCATGATAGGGAAGGGATTTACTTTGCTCTTTGGGTGATTTGGTTGGAATATTATCCCTTCTGAGTGATTTAAGATTATCTGTTGATTCGATCGCATTCAACTTTTCTTCCAGCGTATTAATTTCTTTTTGCTTGACGCGGATGGAGTCCTTAAGTTTTGTGATTTCTATTTGTTGGTTTTTTGCTTTACGATAAAAGATCTCAGCATTCTTTTGAGGATTAAGGTCTTTCTTGAGTTTAATCTCGACTGGTTTTCCATCATAAAAACTGGTTAGGCTAATTTTTTCAGTTCCGGTTTTGATTTCATGCATGTGCGCCATTACAAGATCAGCCCAAATTTGGTAATGCTGATCGTTTATCAACTCATCTAGCTTTTGTTGATTTTTTGAAATGTAGTTCTTGCTGGATTTAATCTGATCATGGATCTCTTTTTGAAGAATCGATTTTTCTGATTGTAGTGTATTGGAAACTGAAGCAGTTAAAAAGAATTCGTTCAGTGCAGATATGGGTTGATGCAACGAATGAAGTACTTTATCGGTCGGTAGCAAAGAGAGGACAACAGAGTCTTCTTTCTCAACTACGAAATAGGAGGGATGCTCCAATTGCTTTCGTAATCCAACTAACTCACGCCACTGATCTTGGGTAGATAGTTTGTCAAACCCTTTACTTTCCCAATAATCCCACACCAACTTTCCAAATGTAAAATACAACTGAGGCAGTTTTGTGAGGTTTAATTCAAACGCTTCTTTACTAAAATCAATTGTGCGATTCAATTCATTGAGTGAAATTTCAAAATCAGCTTGAAGGTGATTCCTGAAAAGTGCAATGGCTTCTCCGTCTCTAAAAAGAATGAGATTAGACCGGTTACCGTGCATTTTAAAAAGCAACTGATACGATTCTTCCAACTCAATTGAAAAACTTCGTTCATTTTCAAATTGCCTGACACCAAGTACTTTTTTCATCAGAATTTCATTGAACAAGTCAATGCTATTCTTTCGGGCGCGATAGAAATCTTTTGGAAATGATAAGCAACAAAATTGAGGCAACAAACTGGCCTTTATAAAGAAGGACCGCCTGGTATCATTAAATTCAATAATCAGTTCATCCTTGTTCTGACTAAAACAAGAGACTAAGGTATAGCCAGCTAATTCTTGCTGGAGCTGTGTACTCAACTGCCGTTGAAAGTAATAATTATTATGCACGATCAGAGTTCGATGGTCAAACCATCATACGCTAAAGCTACTGAATCTGGAAGTTCTTTTTCCACGGCTTTAGTGATGCCTAACTTGTGGCTGATATGAATAAAATAAGTTTGCTCTGCTCCAATTTTTGAAGCTATTTCAAGCGCTTCGCTCAGGTTGAAGTGTGATAGATGTTTTTCGCGTTGCAAGGCATTTAAGGCCAGCACTTTGGTTCCTTTTAATTTCTCGAAAGTGCTTTCTGGAATATGATTAGCATCGGTAATATAACTGAAATCGCCCACGCGAAATCCCATCACAGGAAGTTTGTAATGAAGCACAGGTAATGGTGTTACTTTTTGAGTATCAATGATAAAATCCTGATCTCCAATTTCCATCAAATCAAGTTGAGGAATTCCCGGGTATTTATGCTCCTCAAAGGCATAATAAAACTCAGTTTGCAGTTGTTTAAGAACGGCTAGAGTCCCATATACGGGCATGTCTTTTTGCTGTAAAAAATTGTAGGCTCGCACATCATCAAGTCCGGCAATATGATCTTTGTGCTCATGTGTAAATAGAATGGCATCTAATTTCTTAATTCGTTCGCGCAACATTTGCTGGCGGAAGTCGGGCCCCGTATCGATGACTAATGCTATATCATTTATTTGAAGGTAGACGGAAGATCGTAAACGCTTATCCCGGTAATCAAGAGATTGACAAACTTGGCAATCGCAGCCGATCACCGGCACGCCTTGAGATGTTCCGGTACCAAGAAATGTGACTTTCAAATCGTTGATATTTTAGGCCAAATCAACTTTTTACTTCGGCTTGATTTAATTCTTCGTAAAGTTTCAAACTTTTCTCTGTAAAGCGAGTGGTGTCCAGTTCCAAACCTTTTAAGATATCGAGCAGGGCGTTTATTTTACCTTCTGTAGTAAAGAACTTATTGAGAATCATGATCTTCTGTTCTTTTAAAAGACAATAACCTGATTTGAAATTGCCTTTTTCGTAGCGCAAAATGTAATCCGATTCGGCAACTAAATCTTCCAGTTTGGTAAGGAATTGATTGGTGTACTTAATCATTCGTAGTGGCGAATTTTAAGGGGGCAAGATAGGGATTTTAGTTAATTAGTCCACAGTCAACAGCTGGACGGTCGACTGTGGACTAAATAATTAATTTTGTGCGGTGCATTCTAAGAAGCTTATTGTTATTGTTGGCCCTACTGCGGTTGGGAAAACTGCTGTATCCATACAGTTAGCAACCCACTTCAAAACAGAAATCATCTCAGCCGACTCGCGGCAGATTTATAAAGAGTTGGAGATTGGTACTGCCAAGCCTTCTGTAGATGAACTTGCCAAAGTAAAACACCATTTTATAAATACCCATTCTATTGAACAGGATTATGATGCGGGGGCTTATGAACGAGACGCACTTGCTCTCATTAATGACCTGTTTAAAAAACATGATACCCTGATTTTGTGTGGTGGTTCGGGATTATATATTAAGGCAGTATTGGAAGGTTTTGATGAAATGCCAGAAATACCGGAAGGTACCCGCGAAGGGATTATCAAAGAGTATCAAAAGAAGGGATTAGAATGGTTACAGGAAAAAGTGAAGGAAGTTGACCCAAACTATTTTGAAGTAGTGGATAAAAAAAATCCACACCGACTAATGCGTGCGTTAGAACTTCATGCAGCCGGCAACAAACCACAACATCAATTAAGAAATCAAAAGAAAGCAATCCGTTCTTTTTGTGTAATAAAAATAGGATTGGAACTGGACCGCGAAGAACTCTATCAACGCATTGATTCCCGAATGGATGCCATGATAACAGCTGGACTTTTTGAAGAAGCTGAGCAATTTTATCCAAAAAGAAATTTGAATGCCTTGCAAACGGTGGGCTATCGCGAGATATTTGATTTTATAGATAATCAGTATGATAAGCAAGAAGCCATTCGATTATTGAAGCGAAACTCAAGACGGTATGCAAAACGGCAACTTACCTGGTTTAAGCGCGATCCGGAAATTAATTGGTTTACCCCTAATCAGATTGAGGAAATGATTGAAATAATTGGCAATGAGTAATAAAAAAGTTTTAATCATTACCTACTATTGGCCGCCAAGTGGAGGGAGCGGTGTGCAGCGCTGGTTAAAATTCGTAAAGTATCTTGTTCCATCGGGTTGGGAGCCGTATGTATTTACTCCAGAGAATCCTTCTTTTACTATTGAAGACAAGTCTTTACTAAAAGATGTTCCTGCTTCGGTGGAGGTGATCCATTTTCCGATCTGGGAACCGTATCAATTATTTTTTAAACTCTCTTCTCTATTTGAAAAGAAAAATCCTCAGCAGGTTGATTTTATCTCAACAGGAAAAAAATCCTTATTTCAAAGTTTGAGTGCATGGGTGCGTGGAAATTTTTTTATTCCGGATGCCCGCGTGTTTTGGGTAAAACCTTCGGTTATCTACCTAGAGGACTTTATTAGTCGAAATGACATTAATAAAATCATAACAACTGGTCCGCCACACAGCGTTCACTTAATTGGGTTACGGTTAAAGAAGAAAAATCCTGCTCTCCATTGGATTGCCGACTTTCGCGATCCATGGAGTGAATGGGATTTATTAGATACGTTGTCGCTTACTACGCTTGCGCGGATGAAGCACCAGAAATTGGAACGGGAAGTGTTGACTAGGGCCGATCGTGTGATTACTATTGCCCCTTATCATGTAAATCGGTTTGAAGTATTAAGTGGACGAACCGTTGATTTAATTACTAATGGATTTGATGAAGAGGATTTTGAGGGAATTGAAAACAAACAAACTGAGAAGTTCACGATCCATCATGTAGGCATAGTAGATGAACTACGCGATCCGCGTCCTGTCATGGAGGCCTTAAAACAACTAAGTGTTTCAACTCCTGAATTTCAACAACAGGTAACAGTTGAGTTTATCGGTAAAGTGAATGCTGCTTTTAAAAATTATGTAATTGAAGACGAACAGCTTTCGTCTATTGTTAGATTTCAGGATAACATACCCCATGCTCAACTGTTGGCTGGTTATGGCTCTACCGATTTACAACTGCTTGTATTGGCGCATACACAACTTGCCCCCGGTAACTTGCCCGGAAAGTTTTTCGAATACCTGGCTTCAGGCAAACCTATTTTGGGGATTGGACCTGTAGAGGGAGATGCTGCTGATATTCTAAAGAAGACGAATGCTGGAGTAATTCGTGAGCGAGGTGATGTAGAAGGAATTAAATTAGAGTTGTTGCGGTATTATCAGAGTTGGAAAAACGGGACACCACATAAATCATCAGGAATTAAGTTATATTCAAGAAGGAATTTAACGCTAGAGTTGATTAGGATTATGGAAGGGTTGAGTGATCGTTAAAAATTTTTTGAAACGATTTCTATTTGAAAGATCTAAGAAATATGAAACTAATTGATTTAATACCCTTTCTGGTTGATACAACTATGATGGCATCATTATATGAAAAAGTTGGCTTAGATAAAGAGTCAGATGGCATTGGTATTTATATGAAAGACTTAATTGATTTCGATGCGGAAACTTATTTATTTGATGATAATGAAACGGGTGATTTTATGGAATTTAAAAAAGATATGGTTAAGTACGTCCAATTGTTTCCAATTAGCATGGCAGTAGAATTAATTGAATGGGATTTAGACTTAAAAAACAAAGGATATTCCAATTTGGATATAGCCAAAAGACTAATTGATTATAGACTTAATGATGCATGATTAATTATTCCCGAAGAGCACCAGCAACGGACTCTGATGGAAGTAAAAGTTTTATTTAAGATTAGATTTTAATTAAACTAATTAATCAATGATGAGGTATTCTCATCAGATCAATCCCTTCTCAAAAGCGATTCGAATCATTTGTAAAGAGTTTTCGGCATTCAATTTTCTTAAAATATTTTTTCGATGTGTTTTAACGGTTAAAACCGAAATTTTTAGCTTTTGTGAAACAGATTCATTGCTCTGTCCCTCTGATAAGTGTTTTAAAATTTCAATCTCGCGATCGGAGAGCAACGTGTTAGATTCTTGGATGCGATGAGTTTTTGGGAAATGGTTGATGCCTGCCAGAATGGAGTGAATAGTTTTAATCAAACTATCCGTTTGTGTTGACTTGATCATAAGCCCGTTCGCTCCCAAGCCTGAAGCTTCGATCGAATACCCAATCTCGTCATGCATAGTAAGTAGTACAATTTTTATTTTTTTATTGCGAGTTCTCAGTCGTTTTATTACCTCTAATCCGTTGATGCGTGGCATATCAACATCAAGGATAAGTAAATCGGGATTCAAACTATCGACTTTATCCAGTAATGTAAGGCCATCGCTAAACTTACCTATGATTTCGAATTCATTAGTCTCAGCTAACAGTTTACCAAACCCATCCATAAATACCAGGTGATCATCTGTTAATACGGTGCGAATCATTTCTATTTGGGATTAGCAAGTGGAACGTCAATAGAGTATGAACTCCCGAATTTACCCGATTCAAAATTTAATTGTCCACCAAGCGAGCTAACCCGCGATTCAATATTAGTTAATCCAAATCCCCTGGCAACAGTATCGGGATTAAACCCAAGCCCATCGTCACTGTACGAAATGTTAATCATATCAACATAAACGTTGATGTGTAGATTTATGGAGCTGCAGTGTGCATGTTTTATTGAATTGGTAGTCAATTCCTGAACAACTCTGAAAATAACCATGGATACTCGTTTGTCTTGTACTTCTTCACCTTGAAAGTCGAACGTGATGGAAATAGAGTGATTCTTTTTTACAACAAGCAGATAATTTTGGATCGTAGTTGCCAATCCGAAAAGATTTAACCCGGGTGGATTGAGGCCATGAATGATGCTTCTGATTTCTGATATTGTCTTTTGAACCTGGGTCTCAACCTCGAAAACGTCTTCCGGGGCTACCTTTTTAGCGATGCGATCAGTAATTAGTTTAATGGAAATTAAGTCACTACTAATTCCGTCATGCAAATCTTTAGCAATGCGACTTCGTTCTCGTTCGGTCGCCTCAATCTCTGCATTCAATAGCCTTTTTTGCTGGTTGTTCACCAGACTCAGGTAACTATTTCGCTCCTTATATAAAGCTATTCTCCGTTTGTAAAAAATAAAACCTATAGCGAAGGCGATAAGAAATAAAGCAATTCTAAAATACCAGGTATGCCACCATGGGGGATGAATTTGAAAATTAATATTAATTGGTGTTGAATTCCAATTTTGATTATCGATTGAATACTCTAATTGAAAGGAGTATTTATCAGGGGCAAGTTGATTAAATTTAAAATTCCAATCTGTAGATGGTAACCAAGGTTTATTTGAATTTAGCCGATATCGGGTAAGAATGTTTTGATTATTGAAACTTAGAAAACCAATTTTTATCTGAATATTATTCTCCTTAAAATCAAAACTATGATTGTTTAAAAAATCTATTTCTTGATTGTTTAGTTCAATTCCTTTTAGGTAAGCTATTGGATGTGGATTGCTAAACTGTATTTCAGAGAATGGAGTTTTTGTATAACCATCATCACTAAAAGCCCAAATTTCCGAAGAGGTGAGAGCAATAAAGTTTATTTTATTGCTTTCCAAACCACTTTGTTTAGTAACGAAATTAAATTTTGGATTTCCTGACAGAAGGGCTTGTAGGGTGCAAACGGCAATGCCTTTTTCTGTCGCTAACCAGACATCTGAATCACGAACACAGACACTGTAGATATTGTTGGCAATAAAATTATTGAATCGGTTAAATCTTGAAGCAATCTTTTGCTTTGTTTCAAAAAGAATAAATCCATTTCCAATGGTGGATAGCAACAGTAATGAGTCGTTTAAAGGGGTGATGTTTGTGATTTTTATATCACTAAATTCCCTTTGTTCATCAATAAAATTAAATACGGAATCAAAAAGGAATAGTCCATTTTTTCCGCCCATGTATAAATCACTACCGTGAACGAGCAAGTTCCTAAATGGAGCGTTTAATTTTTGAGTTTTAAGTAACTCACCATTCAGATCAAATTGATAAAGCCCCGAATTATTCACTCCCAAAATTTTTGATGATGTTTCCGAAAAATCCACAAAAGTACCAGGCAAGTTTTTTTTCAAAATCTCTCCATTCCTATTTAGAATAAATGTTTGGTTATTTGTAGATATCCAAAGGTTGTTGGCTTTGGTCTTATAGGTGGCTATTATTGTTTGGTGCAGATTAGTTTCCCAAATTACCCTGTTTGTTATTGCATCATAGGAAGTAATTTCTCCAGAATAATCTGCGGTTATAATTTGATCAGAGATTAAAGTTACCGAACTCAGTTTTGAATTTAGCGGTAGATTAAATTTTTTAATGGCTAGATTGGGAAAGTAAAATATTCCTTTTTCAAGGGTTGTTATCCAGAATCCTTTTTCATCGTCTTGTAAAACTTTTGTAACAGATTTGCCTTCAAGTTCTGGTACTGTTTGAAAATTAAAGAATGAATTGTCTCCAATTCGACTAACACCACCGCGCATAGAGCCTACCCATAACTTTTCCTCTTGGTCTATTGAAAGACTAATAATTGGATTACTGACTGTAAGTACTTTTTTGAATTGATTATCGTACTCAAATAGGTCTTTGTTTATTGAGATATATGTTTTGTTATTCCAATCTATCTTGCAAATCAATCCAATTGATTGACTTGAATCGGAGGGGGTGATTGAGAATTTTTGATTGTCGAGTTCTATTGTATGAATACGATGAGTTGGTCCGCTAAAAACCAGTAAATCCCTTTCTGTATTAATCTGCCTTAAATGGATGGAGTAATTGTATTCTGGAATTATGTCAGTTGTCGATTTTCCAAATTTGTCAATCTTGATAGTTTTGTTCCCGGCTGATAACCATAATTGTTCTGTTGAGTCTATATACAGGTCAGATATTATATCTTTACCAACCAACTTCACAATAGAATCATTGAATTGATAATGATAAACCCTTTCATTTAAAAAATAAGAAAGCTTACCCGTATAGGTGCGGAACCAAATACGGCCATCCAAATCTTCGTGGAACCCAAAAACAACAGGATCACTTAATCCTTCACTAGTGTTGATAATTTTAAAATCACCACCATCAAAACGAATTACACCATTATCAGTAGCAAACCAAATGAAGCCTTTTTTATCTTGAATAGCTTGATAAACCTCAGAACTAGGTAGACCTTGAGCTACTGAGAAGTTTAAATAAGAGTGAGCTTGGGCGAAGCAATACTGATGGGAAATTCCAACAAATAACAAAATTAGTTGGATTGATTTTAAAGACGTCCAGTTCACAAAATTCCCAAAGTTCAAATCGGTAATTTCAACACGTGTTTACCAAAATAGAACTCTTTTTTTACCTAACCTAATGAGTTAGAGGCAGTATTCGGCTTATGGATAATCCTGCAACTCCACATTTGGCATTGCAAAAGACTGATACCAGTTTAAATATTTTGAGCCAAACCACTTCTTAACATTCGAGGGGAAGCTATTTCTTAAGCTTAATGTCGAATGAATAGATTGTCAACCTTTTTTATTTTTAAAAATCTGATTAACAGTATTTTATAATTTGGTAATCCTGCTTTATGGGTACAAGCCAGTCAAACATAAAAAATAACTAATCGAACGTTTTAGATATTATAGTCTGCTTAATTTTCAGGACTTCCTTAAGCTATTTTATGAAACTGACCCTTCAATTTTTTAAACAGATTTTTACCTCCTTGGGTAGCGTACTTTTTGTTCTTTTGATATTATTGGTCAGCTTGTTTGTTGAGCGAAAGCGCATTTATTTCTAGACAAGGTATTTGCATAAGAAACAGACTAGTGAAAACTATTTCCATTTAAGAAGTCTAACTCCTTTCTTAAATAACTCATTTGCCTCTGGTGAAACATTCGTGAATAGAATAAGGCCGCTGAACAGCATAGTTGTAAGCGTTGATCGAATCAGCATTTCAAAAATAACTGAATCCATTTTTAGAGGAAGCATGTTTGCTGCTAGCGTAATTAATACAATAATTAAAACTTTTAGGGTAGCTCCGTTAAAAGGCTGAATCTTAAACTTTATATAAATAAAGATATACTTAACTGCGTTGAACGTTATGAGGGCAAATGCAGTGCCCCAGGCAGCACCTTCAATTCCAAATCGCGGAATCAAATACGAATTGGAAGTTATAACAATTAACGCCAGCATCAGGATCAATATAATATTGAATTTGTAAAACTTGGAAAGGACAATAATTTCACTGCTCGGCCCAAAAATCATATCCATCAATTTGCCGGAACCAATAATAATAACCACCCACTTTCCAAGCCCATAGTTGTCGCCTTTGGGCATCAACACAAAAAGATTATCAATGTTTATCCAAACGCCAATTAAAATAAGCGAACCAATAATAAATTGGTTGATAGATGTTTTACGATAGAGCGATGAGACTTCATCCAAATCGTTACGTTCAAAGGCACGTGAGATCAACGGCATAGTTATCTGGCTTAATGACCGTTTTGGAATTTCGATTACGGTAGCCATATAAAATGCTGTCGTATAAATGGCGTTGGCGCTTAGACCCAGAAGTGCTGTTACCATCATGCTGTCAATTTTACCTATTAAAATCAATCCAGCCATACCGGCAAAACTTAACAAGCCGTATTTAAATAATTCTGGGAATTTTGATTGATCAAGTATTTTGAAATTAGTTTGGATTGTTAGCTCCCCTTTTTGCCATAAATGGAAAATCAAAATCAGCAGCCAGATTAAGTAACTGACTACCGAGCAAATGATAAATTGATCAAAAGTTATAAATCCCATGAAGTAAATCAATACGAAAATAGAAAGGAACAACCGTGCCATTACTTCGCGTAATAGGTTTGGGATAACGGTTTTTAATAATGATCGTGAGAAAGTTTCGAGTATGGCAATCATTACTAAGATCAATGTCAGCCAAAGGACAAGCGAGGTGTATTGAATAATTTCCTTAGCATTGTCTTGAAAATAGGAGAGGAGGGGTGTTTCAAAAATTTTGAATACAAGAAAGAAAATGGCAAACCCTGCCAATCCCATTAACATCATTAAAGTAATAAACGCGTGTGATGTTTTACTGTCTTTGACCAGTTGTGGATAAAACCTGAAAATACTCTGAGTGAGCCCCAATTGGGCAAACGGTGAAAATAAGATGGCAGCGTCCTGAATGGTTCTGAAAAGTCCTACTTGCTCTAGCGATAGAAACTTAGGGTACAGGTACAACAAATTGATATAGCCAATCGCCACACCCACATAGGCAATGATGGTAGAATAAATGCTTTGGCGAATAACGATTCCCATATCACTTAATAAACTCCTTTATCAAATGAAGTTTGCTTAGAGGAACAAAGAAACAATCTCTCACACCATTGTCTGCTTCTCTAAATAGTGTGCTTACTTCCTCGAGTTTTCTATTTTTATAATTGAAAAATAGATACCCATGATTTTTCATGATTGCTTCTAATTTACTTTCGATCCGATTAAACAAGGTTTCACAAATAATAATAGGTTGAAATTTTCTAATTATTTTTTCAGCGCCTTCTAAGATAAGGTTTTCAGTCCCCTCAGTATCAATTTTTATAAGGTCAATTGTAGAAATGGATTTTTCGTTGATGAAAGAATCGAGCGTTTCAGTCTTAACTGAATATGCTGTTTTTGATTCATCGTGCACCAAACTACCAACTCCGCCCAAGTTATGAGGTAGGTAAGAATACTTTTTATTTCTGACTTCATAGAAATTCAATGAACCAGATTTTCCTGATAATGCTATGGGGTGTACTGAGATTCTTTTTTCAAGATTGTTAAGCATTACGTTTTTATTGAGATAGTGCAGAGGCCCTTGCGCAGGTTCAAAAGAATGTACTTCTATCTCTTTATTGATCATAGAAGCTACTAAAGAATAATAACCTGTGTTGGCTCCAATATCAATAAACACGTTACAACTAGTAACTAACTTCTTGAATACCGGAGTATATTCAAATGAATTTGCTCCATTCCAATAAAGTAACTTAGTAACATAACTGGTTTGGTTTGTGATCATTTTGAATTGAGCGCCTTCATCGGTTTTGATTTTAATAGTACCGGATGGAGGAAGCTGAAATTTCGTGATGGGTGAAATTAATCTATTAATCCACAGTAGAATTGGATTGAGCGCAGGATGATAAATTATTCTATATACTGTCTGCACAATACTAAGGTTTGAACCAAATCGTTGTATCAAAAAGACCTGTTGTTGTGGTAACATTTTTCCAGTTTTCAAGAACTTTAAAAACAGGTTTGTATCGGGCACGGTCAGAATTATCTAAAACAAATATTCCGCTTGATTTTAACTTAGGGATTGCATTGAGGCAACATTCCACTCTGGCTCGGCCATCAACTATTATAAAATCAAAATGATTGTTGGGATATTCTTTTATGAAAGAAAAGTAATCATGGTATTCGGTGCGAATCTGAAAATCACTTTCAGTTAATGCAAAATCCTGGTAAAAGGAATACGTTTTGTCTTCCTTTTTGCCCATTGGAATGAAATGATAATCCACGTTGGTTAATCCAAGTTTTTCTAAATTTCCCTTAACTATGTTAAACCAGTCCTGATTATGCTCTACACTTGTTAAGTGTTTTAAATGTTTGGCGAAAAACACCGTACTATTGCCACTTCCATATTCAAATCCAATCATGTTCTTGGTAAGTATTCTTCTGAAAGTTTTAATTGAGGCCTGAGTTGTCCAGGGAACTTGTGGGTTTCTCAATTTGAAGAGTTTATATCTGACTTTTAATAGCGGGCGCGCAAATCGATATACGAGATAATTAAAGGAAAGTGATTTTGGAGTAATCAGGTTCTTCTTAAGATAGGATGAAGTAGAGAAAGAGAGAGCGATATCGTAGGCTGATTGCATATTTTAGATAGAATTGTAAAGATCGATAAGTGCATGTTGAGTTGTCTCCCAATTCAAATTACCATCAACAGTTGCTTTAATGCCATTATTGGCCAATTGATCTCGTTCGTTTTTGCTTTCGTAAAGAGCATTCACTTTATCAGCAAAGTCTTTTGGGTTGTTAGCTTCAAAGACCAAACCTGATTGACAGTTCTCTACTATTCTTTTTAATGGAGCGCAAGAGCTAACCAGAAGAGGTTTGCCTGCCATCATGCCTTGAAAGAGTTTATGGGGGACTGTGTTATCGGTATGACCATTCGATTGATGTGGGATAATATTCACATCAGTTAATGACATGTACGAAAAGAATTTTGAGAAAGGTTGATAGCCAAAGAAATGAACATTATCAAGATCTAGCTCCTTAACTAATTCCTCAAGACTGTTCATCACGGATGGACTTCCAAACCCCACAATTGCTAGTTGGATGTTTTTGTTTTGCTGCAAGTATTTCATTCCACGAATTGCAGTGTCCACACCACGATGCGGACCAACTCCACCCGAATACGTAAGTATAAATTTTCCAGCGAGGGATTCATATACCGAGTAATCAATTTTTTGATTGATGAAATCTTTATCTTCTGTATTTGTAACAACGTGTATTTTTTCCGGATTAAGAGCGTGCTCTTTTGTTATCCGCTCCTTCATTTCTTCAACTACAGCAATAATCTGATCACATTCTTCGCATGCTTTGCGCTCAAACTTTGTCCAGTGTTCCGGATTCATGAATAGCGCATTTTTTAACCTTACGATAGGATTCTTTTTCCATTTAAACCAGGTACGAAGGGCTTCCGGATAATTTTCGTGCATGTCAAGCACCACTTTTACGTCAAGTTCTTTTTTCAGACTTAATGCAGTTCCGGCCAAAGGCAAATCATGAACATGAATTACATTTATTTTTTCTGCGTGGATAACGTTTCTGATTGCCCGTTTGAATTTAGGATGAACAAAGTTCAGAGACATGATTACATCCCAAAAGGCGAGTTGGTAATTATTTTTTCCGGCATCAATCCGGTGAACGTTAATTCCTTCAAATTTCTCAGATGAGACTTGATCTTTTTTCCGTAAGCATAAAAGATGAATTTCAAAGCCTGCTTTAAGTAATGCATCTGATTCCTTCTTAACCCGGATATCGGCAGGGTAAGGGGCGTTAAGGAGCATTAAAATCTTCTTTTGCACGTTTAAATTTTAATTTCTCGCAAAGAAAGGGAATTTTGCACCCCTAATGAACTTGAAATGAAAATTACCCTGATTGCTGGTGCCCGTCCTAACTTTATGAAAATTGCTCCTATAATCAGGGCAATTGAAAATGCTCAATCGGCAGGTAAGTCAATTCACTATCGTCTTGTTCATACCGGCCAACATTATGATGATAAGCTTAGTAAGATCTTTTTTGAGCAGCTGGAAATACCACAACCTGATATCAATCTGGGTGCTGGTTCTGGTACGCAAGCGGAGCAGACAGCAAAAATAATGATTGAGTTTGAGAAGGATTTGCTAGCCAACCCTACCAATCTTGTGGTTGTGGTAGGAGATGTTACCTCCACTATGGCCTGCACTATTGTGGCTAAGAAACTAAACACCAAAGTTGCCCATGTAGAAGGTGGCATTCGTTCGTTTGACATGACAATGCCCGAGGAAATTAACCGGATTGTAACAGATTCCCTGGCCGATTATTTCTTTACCACCTCAGAGGTAGCGAATCAAAACCTTCTAGAGAGTGGAGTAAAGGGAGATCGGATATTCTTTGTTGGGAATACAATGATCGACACATTACTTACCCAATTGCCGAAGGTAAAAAAACCTGCTAATTGGATTGAATGGAAAGTTGAGCCTAAGAAATATCTTGTGCTGACATTGCATCGACCTTCCAATGTGGATGATGCTGATAAGTTTGCAAACTGGATGCAAGTGATTGATAGTGTGGGTTTACCTGTTATTTTCCCTGTTCATCCACGAACGCAAAAGAATTTTTTAACATTACCTAAAAAGCCTGATAACATCATTGCATGTGACCCACTTAGTTATCATGAATTTATTTATTTGATAAAGGAATCAAAAGCAGTAATAACTGATTCAGGTGGGGTGCAGGAAGAGACAACTGTTTTGGGTGTTCCTTGCCTTACTTTAAGAAACAATACCGAGCGCCCGGAAACAGTTACCATAGGCACAAACGAAATGATAGGGGATAACTTTGTTGCTTTGAGTGGTGCACTAAAAAATCTCAATAATGGAAAGTGGAAGAAAGGAGCTATTCCCGAGTTGTGGGATGGGCGAACTGCGGAGAGGATTGTATCTCAATTATTACAATTAAGATAATTTCAATCGCCCCGGATTATCCTTCAAAAAACTACCCCACGATTTGCTTTTGCTTTTCAACATGCCATTTTGGTAGTGGTGGCAAACGGCCACAGCCAGTGCATCGGAAGCATCCAGCAGTTTGGGCATTTCTTTCATGCTGAAAATTTGCATTAACATCTTAGCTACCTGCTCTTTACTGGCATTTCCATTTCCGGTAACGGATTGTTTTACTTTTTTGGGTGCGTATTCGGTAATGGGTACTTCACGGAATAGGGCTGCGGCCATGGCTACACCCTGCGCCCGGCCAAGTTTTAACATCGACTGCACATTCTTTCCAAAAAATGGCGCTTCTAATGCAACTTCATCGGGGTGATATTCATCGACAAGGGTAAGCACCCGATCAAAAATCTTTTTAAGCTTAAGTTCATGTGCCCCTGTCTTGCCCATTTGAATAACTCCAAGCTGAATGAGTTTAATCCTACTTAACTGCACAATGATTATAGCATAACCCATTACATTGGTTCCAGGATCCAGCCCAAGAATTATCTTTTCCTTCACTACTTTTTTCTCAACTTTGCTCACAACCCAAACTTACAGAGAAACGCGCAATGCTGATTTATCTTCTGGTAATCTTTAATAGTTATTTTCTTTTCATGCTTTTACTGATCGCTGGCATGATTAAGATTGGGGGAAAGGAACCTGCGAAGTCGGTGAAGAGTTTTGTGTCCGTAGTTGTTGCCGTTCGGAATGAAGAAGGTACCGTATCAAATCTGATAGAATCATTAGTACGCCAAACCTATCCTAAAGATACGTTTGAAATCATTTTGGTAGACGATCACTCTACGGATAAAACACCTGAAATCATTTCTCAATTAATTAAACAGTATCCGACACTGAAGATCACCAAAATTTCTTCACAGCATATTGGGAAGAAGAGAGCAATTACTCAAGGAGTGGAGGTTGCTAAAGGTGAAATCATTTTAACTACGGATGCGGATTGTGTAACACCAAGCGGTTGGATTGAGGGAATGATTAATTCTTTTCAGGAAAATACCCAGCTTGTTATTGGTGTGGTTAAAATAAAAACGGATCGAACTTTTTTTTCGAAGCTGCAAGCGCTGGAATTTAGCAGTGTGTTAGGTTCAGGGATTGCATTGATGGGGTGGGGCAGAGCGGTTATGTGTAATGGAGCAAGCTTGGCTTTTCGTAAATCTGCTTTTATAGAGGTGCGTGGCTATGAAGGAAATTTCGAGATTCCTTCCGGAGATGATGAATTTCTGATGCGAAAGATTGACAGTAAATATCCCAGAGCCATCGCGGTTGTTTCTCAAAAGGATTGTGTGGTTGAAACGACTCCTCTTTCTTCTATGAAAGAATTTGTTCAACAACGACTTCGTTGGGCTGGAAAATGGAAAGCAAACAATTCGGTTTATGCCAGGGCATTGGCTGTATATATTCTATTGGTTCAAGCCAGTTGGCTAATCCTGATTGGGACAGCGGTGTTGCAAGATTCTGTAAAACTGTATTTGTTAATCCTCTTAAAAATTTGCATTGAGTTTAGTTTTCTTTTTTTGGTTTCAAATTATTTAAAGCAACGATTTCAAATCCTCGCCTTTATTGTCCTTCAAATTATTTATCCTTTCTATGTCATTTACATCGGAATCCTCTCTCAGTTTGGTATCTATACATGGAAAGGGAGATCAGTATAGGGTCTGCTATTTATCGTTAAGAGATTGTTAACATACCGAGTCTTATTCATTTATTCTTAATTTTACCTGATAAGCAATATGGGCGAACTAGAATTAAGAAAGCAGGTTGAACGGAAAGAGTTGGAACTCAACTCCTTGTTGGAGATCACGCAGTCGATCAACAACAATGTGCCGGAAGAGTCACTCTACAAGATTTTCAACTTCACCCTGCGCTCAAATCTGAATATCAAGAAGTTGGCTCTTTTCGTGTTGGATCAGGCATGGAATTGCAAAGTAAATTTTGGAACAAAAAATAATTTTCAAAAGCTTAAATTAGATGATCGCTTTAAACTCATTAAGAATATCCATCGTATGGATGAGTTTGAAGATTGCGCCTTTCATGAGTTTGATCTGGTAATTCCGGTAGCTCATAAATCGGATACGCTTGCATTGATCTTTGTGGGTGGCCTTACGGATAATACAGATCATGATCGCGATGAAAGTATAAAATTCATTCAGGCACTGAGTAATATTATTATTGTCGCGATTGAAAATAAAAAGCTAGCTCGAAAACAACTGGAGCAAGAAGCCTTTAGAAAAGAGTTAGAGATCGCCAGTGACGTGCAACAATTTTTGTTTCCCGAAAGGTTGCCATTTACTGAGCGTTTAAAAATGGAAGCCAGTTATTTGCCGCATGATTTGGTTGGGGGTGATTACTATGATTATATTCCGATTAATAAAAATCAGTTTTTGATTTGCGTGGCCGATGTAAGTGGCAAGGGAATTCCGGCAGCATTAATGATGTCTAACTTTCAGGCTTCGTTGCGAACGCTATTACGTCAAACTCCTAACTTGAAGGAGATTGTAGAGGCACTCAATTTCCAGGTAATGGAAAATACCAAGGGCGAAAAGTTTATTACCTTCTTTGGAGCCATCTACGACTTGAGTTTAAAAACGATGGTATACGTGAATGCGGGTCATAATGCCCCCATCTTAATGGATAAAAAGAATGGACTGCGCTTGCTGGAGGAAGGATCAACTGTATTAGGTGCCATGAATCCGTTGCCTTTTGTAAATGAAGGCTTTATTACTGACTTGGATGATTTCACCTTGTTTGCTTATACTGATGGACTGACCGAAACTGTTAATGAAGCAGGTGAAGAATATGGGGTTGATGCTTTAATGACTTATTTTAAAAAGAACAGTAACAAGGATATTAAAACTATTCATCAGGATATCATTGTAGGACTGGATGGCTTTAAGGGTGCGAATAGCTACCGCGATGATATAACCATGCTAACCTGTAGGGTTGAATAATTCAAATAATGAGCCTTGATTTTTCGGACACCCTTTTTTTTGCCTTGGATTTTCCCTGAGTTAACCTGGAAAATCAATACCGACAAAAAAGAAATTTTTCTGACATTTGATGATGGGCCAATACCCGGACCAACCGAATTTGTATTAGAGACATTGGCAAAGTTTAATGCTAAAGCAACTTTCTTTTGCATTGGCGATAATATCAGAAAACACCCGGAAGTTTTTGTAAAAATTATTTCAGCTGGTCATTCCATTGGTAATCACACCTTCAATCACCTTAAGGGATGGAATTACTCAACAAAGGATTATGTCAAAAACGTTGAGTTGTGTGCGGAACAAATGGCCGTCTACAGTCCAAAGTTGACAGTTGACAATCGACTGTTGACTGTTGACTGTGAATTATTTCGTCCACCATACGGAAGAATTTCAAAAGACCAGATTAGAGCACTTAAGAAGACTCACAAAATAATTATGTGGGATGTGCTTACCCAAGATTACAGGCAGTCGTTGAGTAAAGAGAATTGTTTAGCAGGATCACTAAGGGTTTCGCGACCGGGCTCCATTGTTGTTTTTCACGATAGTGTAAAAGCCGAACGAAATCTAAGTTATGTTCTTCCAAAATACTTGGAACACTTTTCGAATGAAGGATATATTTTTTCCGCTCTTTGAAGACTAAGTATAGGTTGTAATACCTTTGTGCAATGTCCAATACTCCCAAACATATTTTAGTAGCTGTGCTCGATTGGGGGTTGGGTCATGCCACGCGTAGCATCGTTGTAATCAATGCGCTGATTGAAAAAGGACACCGCGTTTCCATTGCTGGAAATGGACAATCACTTGAATTATTAAAACAAGAATATCCTCAACTTAAGTTCTATGAACTGGCATCATATGATGTTTTATATTCCAGTACGAGGCCTTTTATTATTAACATGCTTTTTCAACTTCCAAAGTTCTTAAAAGCAATAAAAGCTGAACATCAGCAGATTGAACAACTAATTAGTAAGAATAAGTTTGATGCAGTTATTTCTGATAATCGATATGGCTGTTGGTCGAAAGAAATTCCTGGCGTGCTAATTACGCATCAGTTGAATTTACAGATGCCACAATATTTGTCTTGGTTGAGTGGCTTCATAAACTATTTTAACCATCGTCAAATTAGGAAGTTCAGTGCTTGCTGGGTTCCGGATTTTACTTCCAATACTGTCACAGGAAGGTTAACAGAACCAAAGAGTTTAAACGTTCGATTCATAGGCGTGCTTTCCCGTTTTAAGCTTCATCAAGTTAACGAAGATGAAAACCTCATTGTAGGTATAGTATCAGGACCTGAACCACAACGCGCTGCGTTTGAAGAGTTTCTTGTTAAGGAAATGGAGAAACAGAACAAAGAATGCATAATTGTAAGAGGGGTACCGAAAGGTGAAGAGAGAAGTCATCAAAACATAAAGTTGATCAATCACCTTGGTGCAATTGAATTAAATAAACTGATCCAAAGGGCTGGAGTTATTGTTTCCCGAAGTGGCTACAGCACTATTATGGATTTATCGGTGCTCGGAAAGAAGCAAATAATTTTTATTCCAACACCAGGACAAACCGAACAAGAGTATCTTGCCGAACGGTTGAAGACCAATGGGATTTCATTGATGCAAAAGCAATCAGAGTTTGATTTAGCAAGGGCAATGATTGACGTAAAAGGATATAATGGTTTTACTCAGCTTAATCAGGAGACAAGAATGCCGCTTCAGTTAGCTATTGATGACTTAATAGAAACAATAAAGTGATGAATTTAATGAACAGTCGCCCTCTCCAACGGAGAGGATGCGGAGAGGCTTTAAGAATGGTTTATGAATTGGATTGACACACACGCTCATATTTATCTGGATGAATTTTCTACGGATCGACACGATATCTTGAATCTGTGTTCAGATGAAGGAGTTACTAAAATCTATATGCCCAACATTGATCATACGTCTATTGATTTGATGTTGGAAGTAGAACTGCGATACCCAACTCAATGTATTTCTATGATGGGGCTTCATCCGTGTTCAGTGAAAAAGGATTTTGAAAAGGAATTATATAGAGTGGAGGAATGGCTTTCAAAAAGAAAGTTTGCAGCTGTGGGCGAAATGGGTACCGACTTGCATTGGGATAAGACATTTTGGGAACAACAAAAGGAAGCATTTAGAATTCAGGTTGGTTGGGCAAAGAAGTTTAATCTTCCTATAGTGATTCATTGTCGCGAGTCTATTGATGAAACGATTGAATTATTGGAACCTTTGCTGGATGGAAAACTGAAAGGTGTATTTCACTGCTTTTCGGGTTCGTTCGAACAAGCAAAGAAAATAACTGCAATGGGATTTTATTTAGGTCTTGGCGGTGTAGCCACATTTAAAAACGGAGGGCTTGATAAAGTAATACCTGATTTGGACTTGGATAATCTGGTGCTAGAAACCGATAGTCCTTATTTGGCGCCAGTACCACATCGCGGCAAGCGCAATTCACCTGAATATATTCCATTGATTGCGACTAAAATTGCTGAGCTAAAAAAAGTAACGTTGCAGGAGTTAAGCAGCATTACCACTGCAAATGCAATTCGTTTATTTAAACAATCATGAGCTATAAAAAGATAAATATCAACACGGCCTTGCCTGGAAAAGCAAAATCGCGGGTAATGATTATTTATACAGGAGGAACGCTTGGCATGACCTATGATGACACAGGAGTTTTAATTCCGTTTGATTTCTCATTGATCCTGGAACAACTGCCGGTGTTGCGCAATCTATTCCTCGATATAACTGTGGTGTCATTCAATACCCCGGTGGACTCATCCAATATTCAACCAGAGCATTGGCAAACAATTGGTGAAATAATTTTTGAACATTACAATGATCAGGATGGGTTTGTGGTGTTGCATGGAACAGACACAATGGCCTTTACTGCTTCCGCGATAAGTTTTATGCTTCCTGATTTAGCAAAGCCAGTGATTTTTACGGGAGCACAATTACCAATACGAGAGCCAAGGTCTGATGCGCGTGAAAATTTAATTACGGCACTTGAGATCGCTTCCGCGAAAGCAGATGGTAAACCGCTGGTACCAGAAGTATGCATTTATTTTGATTATGAGTTATTACGTGGAAACAGATCAAAAAAAGTAGAGAGCATGCATTTCGATGCTTTTAAGTCTGAGAATTATCCCACACTTGCTAAAGCGGGAGTTAAAATAGATTATAATTATCCAGCCATCCGAAATCAAGTGAGCAAGGAGCTTAAACTGTTTAAGAAATTTGATACTCGTATTTCAGTACTAAAATTATTTCCAGGTATTGATAAACGAACAGTGGATGCCGTTTTGAAAACAGAAGGGTTAAAGGCATTGATCTTAGAAACCTATGGTTCTGGCAATGCTCCTTCTGTAGATTGGTTTATAGCAAGCTTGAAAGAAGCTATCGATCAAGGTGTGCTGATTTTGAATATTTCGCAGTGCCCTGGGGGAATGGTTGTGCAAGGTAAGTATGAAACCAGCAAGTCGCTTACGGAAATAGGAGTGATTAGTGGGGGTGATATGACTATGGAAGCCGCAGTTACTAAACTGATGGTATTATTGGGTGAATTTGGAGTTGAGAAATGTAAGCAATTGATCAACTCACCCGTTGCAGGTGAGATTAGTTGATACAAAGAGATTCAGTTGACTTGGTGTTTGTCACCCAATTTTTAGTTGGCCAGCCAAACGAAGCTTTAGCGTAGTTTGGCGGAGAGGGCGGGATTCGAACCCGCGATACCCTTTCGAGCATACACACTTTCCAGGCGTGCTCCTTCAACCACTCGGACACCTCTCCTAAAACTTAACATTTCTTTCCCCGCGATTTCCTTCAGGATTTAACTTCCCAAGGCTCTTTCAAAAAAGTCCCCAAAGAAAAAGATTAATATGTGTCAATCAAAGGCAGCGATTAGTTCATTTCTGAAGAAAACAATGTTTTTAATCTCCAAACAAAATTAAATTTTCCGTGACTAACGGACATATTTGGAATTCTATGGCAGAAAGAGGAAAACTACAGAATAGAATTATAGTTTTTTTTTCAAATGCTTGTTTGTGATTGATCAAAACCTTTAAATTTGGCCACTTCAAGTATTACTAAACCTTAAACCATGAAAAAACTAGTCTCGATTTTAGCTCTAACTGGGGTGCTCGCTTTTGGTGCCTCTAAAACTTACGCACAGGATACAACTACTGTAGCCCCAGCAACAGAAGAAGTAGCACCTGTTGTTGATGAACCAGTTGCCGATGCGGCAATGGAAGAAGAGTCTGCTGGCTTCCATCAACAAATAAAAGATAAGTTTATTGAAGGTGGACCTCCGTTTATGTGGCCTATCCTTATCTGTTTGATTTTAGGTTTGGCTATTTCTATTGAGCGTATCATTACTCTTAATTTGGCAACTACAAACACAAAAAAATTGTTAGGTCAAATTGAAGATGCCTTAGCAAAGGGCGGAATTGAAGCAGCTAAAGATGTAACAAAAAATACGAAAGGACCTGTGGCATCCATTTTTACACAAGGTCTTATGCGTTCTTCAGAAGGAATTGAAATGGTTGAGAAATCAATTGTTTCTTATGGTGGTGTTGAGATGGCTCGATTAGAGAAAGGTCTGATCTGGGTTTCATTGTTCATTTCACTCGGGCCAATGCTTGGATTCTTTGGAACAGTAATCGGGATGGTGAATGCCTTTGACGCGATTGAAGCAGCCGGTGATATTTCACCTCAGGTTGTTGCGGGTGGTATGAAAACAGCCTTGATTACAACAGTAGGTGGTTTGATTGTGGGTATGGTTCTTCAGACACTTTACAATTACTTAGTTTCTAAAATTGATAGCTTAGTAAACGCGATGGAAGATGCTTCTATCAGTTTAGTAGATATCTTGGTTAAGCATAAACTATCTAAATAGAAAGCTGATGGAAAGTATGGATATTGGACTTTACGCAGGGTATGCATTTTTAATTGTGGCTGTTGCAGCGGCAATTGTGCTTCCTCTGGTAAATGCCTTAAAGTCCCCTGCGGGATTACTTAAATCACTGGCGGCCATAGGCGCGCTGGTTGTTGTCTTCGTGATTGCTTATGTGCTTTCAGGAGATGAGGTTTCTACACGGGCAGCTGCATCGGGTGTTAATGCCGGGGCTTCCAAATTTATTGGAGCCGGATTAATCATGTTCTATCTGGTGTTTGTTGTTGCTGCGGTGGGTGTTATTTTTTCAGAGATTAACAAAATACTTAAATAATGGCACGTTCCACACCAGAAATACCGAATGCATCGATGGCGGATATCGCCTTCCTGTTGCTTACATTCTTTCTGGTTACGACTACTATGCCTAACAATCGGGGTCTTAGCATTGCATTACCGCCACCACCGGAGGCTACGCCTCCGGAAGATGTGAAAATTCAGGAACGCAATATGTTCAAGATTCAGCTTAACTCTTCTGATGCCTTATTGGTTGAAGGAGAGCCGAGGGAAGATATTCGTAATCTGAAAGATGAGATCAAAGCCTTTGTATTAAATAATGGCCGCGACCCTGCTAGTTCCGACAATCCGGAAAAGGCAATTGTTTCGTTTAAAACAGACCGGGGTACCAGTCATAAAAGATTCATTCAACTGTTGGATATTATCCAGGCAGCTTACTATGATATTTATGCTGAACAAGCGGGAGTTTCAAACGAAAAGTTTAGAGAGGCCGCATCTGATTTGTCCATTCCTGAAAATAAAGTGATTTATGATAAGGGACGGGCAGGTATTCCGTTAAATATTTCTATTGCAGACCCTACCAAAGCAGGTGGTAACTAAAGAAAGCTATGTCAAAATTTAAAAAGAAGACAAACGTAAAGCAGGATATTCCTACTTCCTCCATGCCCGATGTGGTTTTCATGTTGTTGTTCTTTTTCATGGTAACAACAGAATTGAGAAAGACTTCCATTGAGGTAAAGCAGCAAATCCCAAAAGCTACCCAGTTGAGAAAGTTAATGCGCAAGTCTTTGGTAACTAACTTATACATTGGTGAACCTAATAAGTCTGCACAATATGGTAAAGAGCCAAAGATTCAGGCTGATGATGTTTTTATTGACACAAAGGATATTATCCGCTGGGTGAATGAACAGAAATCAAAGCTGGAAGAAGTGGAGCGTGATCAACTTACCGTATCTCTCAAAGTTGATCAGGATGCCAAACGCGGAATCATTTCAGATGTAGAAAGTGAATTGCGAAAGGCAAATGCTCGGAAATTGCTTTATTCTACCTTAGAGGATAAGGATAAAAATCAATAAGTATTTAATTTCATGGTAATACAGTAGCCTTCCATTAATTTGGAAGGCTATTTTTTTATGAACACAACTCAAATTCTTCATAGTCGCAAAACAATTAACGCCTGGTGCATGTATGACTGGGCCAATTCAGTTTACAACCTTGTTATTACCACTACTTTCTTTCCAATTTATTTTGCAGGAATCACAAAATCTGCTTACGGAGAAAACTCAGTGCCCTTATTAGGTAGAACTTTTAAGAATACCTCTCTATACGATTACTCACTGGCTGCAGCCTATCTGGCAATTGCTATTCTGTTGCCTATTTTATCTTCTATCGCTGACTCTCGTGGTAACAAGAAGAATTTCATGAAATTCTTCTGTTATTTAGGAGGTGTTGCTTGTATGGGACTCTTCTTGTTTAAGGGACCGCAACCAAATGTCTTATTGGGTGTAGGGTGTTTTGTTTTAGCGGCCATCGGGTATGTGGGAAGTTTGGTCTTTTATAACTCTTATCTACCTGAGATTGCAGATCGAGAAGATAGAGATTGGATAAGTGCGAGGGGATTTTCAATGGGATATGCTGGCAGTGTTTTGCTGCAATTAATTGGTTTTGGTTTGGTACTTTACTTCTCAGCCAAGGGTGATCAAACTTCGGGTCCGCGTTACACATTTCTTTTAGTTGGCCTTTGGTGGATCGGTTTTGCACAGATAACTTTTGTGCATCTACCTAACAACAAACCACCTCAAACAAAACCCTTTGGAGAGATTCTTCGATCAGGCTTTGTTGAATTGAAAAAGGTATGGGATCAGGTAAAAGAAATGCGACTACTAAAATGGTTTTTGGTTGCCTTCTTTTGTTATAGCATGGGTGTGCAAACGGTTATGTTAGCGGCAACCTTGTTTGGAAGCCAGATGTTGGGGTTGCCTGATGACAAGCTTATAATCACTGTTGTGCTGATTCAATTGGTGGCCATTCCGGGCGCTATGCTGATGTCATACCTATCCGGTAAAATTGGGAACATACTTGTTTTAATGGGTGTAGTATTTTTTTGGATTTTGGTTTGTATTACCGCTTATGAAGTAGCTTCTCTGAAAGAGGGCGGTGTTAATGTTGAATATTACTTTTACGGGTTGGCAATAGCGGTTGGATTAGTGATGGGAGGGATTCAATCATTAAGCCGTAGTACGTATAGTAAGTTAATGCCCGAAACAAAGGACACAGCCTCATTCTTCAGTTTCTATGATGTAACAGAAAAGATTGCCATCGTTATAGGAATCTTTACGTTCGGCTTTATTGACGAACTCTTTGGAATGAAAAATTCTGTATTGATGCTAATCGTATTTTTTGTTCTTGGTTTAGCAGCATTAATGCGAGCCAGGAAGTATGATACACGATTGAAAGCCTGATCAATATTGGAGATGCTTTACAGTCAATCCCTTATTGATAAGTTGTTTTAGCGATTCAATTCCAATCTTTACGTGCAAGTCAACGAAGGAAGTAGTAACAACCTTATCGCTGGTTTCGGTTTTAATGCCATCTACAATCATCGGTTGGTCGGATACTAACAGGATGGCACCCGCTGGGATTTCATTGTAAAAGGCAGTTGAAAAAATGGTAGCTGTTTCCATATCAATAGCCATGGCTCTAACTTTCCTTAAGTACTCTTTAAAATCTTCGTCCCATTCCCAAACTCTTCGGTTAGTAGTGTAAACAGTTCCCGTCCAATAGTCCTGATTGTTATCCCGAATGGTGGTTGAGATAGCTTTCTGCAAAGCAAAAGCAGGAAGTGCCGGCACTTCAGGTGGAAAGTAGTCATTGGATGTTCCTTCACCACGTATGGCTGCAATTGGTAGAATAAAATCACCTAAATCATTCTTTTTTTTCAAGCCGCCACACTTTCCTAAAAACAAGCATGCTTCGGGTTGTATCGCTGTTAAACAATCAACGATAGTGGCAGCATTGGGGCTTCCCATTCCGAAATTAATAATGGTAATGCCACCCGAGGTAGCACTTCTCATGGCCCTGTCCATACCTTGAACTTCCACATTATTCCACTCTGCAAATTTCTTTACGTAATTATCAAAGTTGGTAAGTAGAATATATTTGCCAAAATCTTCAAGTTTTACGCCTGTATAACGCGGTAGCCAATTTTCTACGATTTCTTGTTTTGTTTTCATGTGTATATTGATTTTTTAAGGGTCGCATGGAATTCGCATAGACTATATTCACTCTTCTGTTGGTGATTGTTGATCATGCTCATTTCATAACCACTATTTATCTATTTTTAACGGATGTACAAATTAAACCTTCCTGATTTTAAACTTGTCCTACGTAAAGAAGGCGGAAAAGTATTGATTTTTGACGTCATCAGGAAGAAGTATATTGTACTAACCCCCGAAGAATGGGTTCGTCAACACTTTGTTCACTATCTGATTGATCATTTTAAATATCCAAAATCCCTTTTCAGGGTTGAAAGTAGTCTCACCTATAATAAGCTTCAAAAAAGATCAGACATAGTAATTCATAATCGCTTTGGGAAACCATGGATGTTAATCGAGTGTAAGGCCCCTGAAATTAAGTTGACTCAAAAAGCCTTTAACCAGGTGGCAGTTTACAACATGACTATTGGCGCCCGATATGTTGCCGTTACAAATGGTATGGTGCAATATTGCTTTGAGGCAAGTAAAGAAGAGGGGAGTGAAGTGAAATTTATGGAATCCTTTCCGGCTTTTGAATAAAAAAACCTTCCCATAATTGAGAAGGTTTTTTTATTCTGCTTACGAATTTCAACCAATAACTTCTTTTACATCTACGTATGGAAGATTAAACGAATCGGCTACTGCTTTATAAACCACCTTTCCATGCACAACGTTTAACCCCTTCTGAAGATCTTCATTTTCTTTACATGCTTTTTTCCATCCATGATTAGCAAGTTTTAATGCATAGGGAAGGGTTGCATTGGTGAGTGCCAACGTTGATGTATAAGGTACCGCACCAGGCATGTTGGCCACACAATAATGAACAATGTCATCAATAATGTAAGTAGGATCTTCGTGTGTTGTTGGTTTGCACGTTTCAATACAACCGCCCTGATCTACGGCCACATCAACCAGCACAGTGCCAGGACGCATTGTTTTTAGCATATCGCGCGTAATTAACTTGGGAGCTTTAGCACCCGGAATTAAAACACCACCAACAATCAAATCACTTGTCTTAACAAGCTCGCGCAACACATAATCATTGGAAGCCATGGTATGAACATTTTTTGGCATTACATCATCCAGGTAGCGAAGTCGATTTAAATTAACATCGGTAATAATTACATCGGCACCCATACCGGCAGCAATTTTAGCTGCGTTGGTCCCTACAACTCCACCTCCTAAAATCAACACTTTAGCAGGCATTACTCCGGGCACACCACCTAATAAAATTCCTCGTCCCTTTAATGGTTTTTCTAGATACTTGGCACCTTCCTGTATCGCCATGCGTCCTGCTACTTCAGACATGGGCACAAGCAAGGGTAAACTTCTGTCAGGTTTTTCAACGGTTTCGTAGGCCAAGCAAATTGCTCCTGTTTTAATCATGGCATGCGCCAATGGTTCGTAAGATGCAAAGTGGAAATAGGTGAATACCAGCTGATCTTTTTTGATCAGAGAGTATTCTTGTTCAATCGGCTCTTTTACTTTAATGATCATTTCCGCAATAGCGAAAACTTCATTTGCGGTAGGAAGAATTTTTGCGCCTGCACCAAGATATTCATCATCATTAAAACCACTTCCCTCTCCGGCTTTGGTTTGCACATATACTGTGTGTCCTTTACGAACAAACTCCTGGGCACCAGCAGGGGTTAGAGCAACACGATTTTCATTATTCTTGATTTCTTTCGGAACGCCAATGATCATATAATTTGATTTTATTTTAGCAATTTGGACTATTAAAGGCTTTTGATGAAACCTAAAACTTTCGGGCAAAGATAGTATTCGGCTACGATTGAAACTGGTGTTTTTATTTTTTTTGATATTATGAATGAAAACTTAACGTATGGCTTTTACGGGTCGCTTAGGCGTGGAATGAAACTTTACGAAATGTTCAAGCCGGCACTCGATTATAAATATAGTCTTTGGTTGCCTGGTTACGATCTTTTTGCTCTTGCCGATTATCCGTGTGCTGTAAAATCAAACTCAGCAACCAGTAAAATTCTTATAGAGGTGATGAAGATTAGTGATGCCGATGTTGCGAAAGAAATTTTCAATATCGAAATGGGTGCAGGATACTTTTATGTAGATGTTAAAGTTAAAAATTCATCCGTTGGTATTTTCCTCTTTGAAAGTGGGGCAAATTATCACCGTGTCGATCATGGTGATTGGGTGAAATTCTTTGGTGACAGACTAAAATAGCAACATTTTCTATTGATTTTTTTTTGCATTGAACCCTCTTGGGTTTTTTGTTATTTTTGAGATAAACCAACCCATTTACTGTGAGCCAAACAAAGACAATGGTTAGTGGAATTTCCGCAAAGAAAGCTTCGTCCATACTTGCTGATTACCGGTTGGCTTGCGAAAGTCGTGAAGCAAGTTTGCTAGGTCGCAAGGAAGTATTTATGGGTAAAGCCAAGTTTGGGATTTTCGGAGACGGAAAGGAACTGGCTCAATTAGCCATGGCTAAAGTATTTCGTGATGGTGACCACCGTGCGGGTTATTATCGTGATCAAACCTTTATGTTGGCTATCGGAGAACTCACGCTCCAGCAATATTTTGCTCAATTGTATGCTCATACCGATGTGGAAGCTGACCCTGCTTCTGCCGGAAGACTGATGAACGGTCACTTTGCCACTCGCATGATTGATGAGAAGGGTGCCTTCAAGAATTTAGCTAAACTTAAAAATAGTAGCTCAGATATTTCCCCTACTGCAGGTCAAATGCCTCGTCTGGTTGGGTTGGCCTATGCATCAAAACTTTTTCGAAATAATCCTGCGCTGGCAACCTATAAAGAACTTAGCAGCAACGGAAACGAAATTGCTTTTGGTACAATAGGTAATGCGTCAACGTCTGAAGGATTATTCTTTGAGGCGATTAATGCGGCCGGGGTTCTACAAGTTCCTATGCTGATTTCCGTTTGGGATGATGATTATGGAATCTCGGTTCCTAAGGAGTATCAAACAACAAAAGGAAGTATATCAAAAATATTGGCTGGTTTTCAGCAAACGAATGATGAAAAGGGGTATGAAATTTTGACTGTTAAAGGTTGGGACTATCAAGCCCTTTTGCTTACATATGAAAAAGCTGAGAAAATTTGTCGTGAGCAACACGTGCCGGTACTGGTTCATGTAATTGAAATGACTCAGCCTCAAGGCCACTCCACATCGGGCTCGCATGAGCGATACAAACCTAAGGAGCGATTGGCTTGGGAAGTTGAGAATGATTGCAACCGTAAGCTCCGTCAATGGATTCTTGAGAAAGGTATTGCATCGTTAGAAGAACTTATTGAATTAGAGAGGGGAGCAAAGCTAACAGCAAAGGCTGCTAAAGAGACAGCATGGAAGGTTTTCAACGAAGACATTCAAAAGGAGCAAAAGTCACTTGAACAAATCCTAAAAGCTGCAACGGAAGAATTCGCAGAGATTAGCGACATATTGCTTGAGTTAAAGAGAACCATTAATCCACTAAGGTTGGATTCAATGAAGGCGGCTAAAAGATCAGCACGGGTGCTTCGAAATTCATCGTCACCAATAAAAGAAGATTTGAGGAATTGGATTCAGGCTACCGAGCAAGCAAACTTTGATCGCTTTAGTTCATACCTCTATTCCAATTCAGAATGGTCGGCATTAAAAGTAAATCAGGTTGAAGCGGTTTATTCGGAAAAATCTCCTTTTGTAGATGGGAGAGAAGTGCTGCAAGCATGTTTTAATGAGGCATTAAAGAGAGACCCAACAGTGCTTGCCTTTGGCGAAGATGTAGGGCAGATCGGAGATGTGAATCAAGGTTTTGCTGGATTGCAGCAAAAGTTTGGTGAATTGCGTGTAACGGATACAGGAATTCGTGAATGTACGATTATCGGACAGGGGATCGGTGCTGCGTTGCGAGGACTAAGACCTATCGCAGAGATTCAGTACCTGGATTATTTGCTGTATGCAATCCAAATCATGTCCGATGATTTGGCTTGTCTCCAATATCGTACTAAAGGTGGACAGAAGGCTCCATTGATCATTCGAACCCGTGGCCATCGATTGGAGGGCGTTTGGCATGCTGGGTCTCCTATGGGCATGATTTTAGGCTCATTGCGCGGTATTCATGTGCTTGTTCCCCGCGACATGACCCAGGCTGCTGGATTTTACAACACCATGCTTCAATCGGACGAGCCGGCTTTAATTATAGAATGTTTAAATGGTTATCGACTAAAAGAAAGATTGCCTGAAAATATTGGTGAGTTTACGGTGCCATTGGGTGTGCCTGAGATTTTAAAGGAGGGTACCGATGTAACCCTTGTAACCTATGGATCGATGTGCCGCATTGTTATGGATGCGGTCGCGAATTTAGAGAATGATGGAATTTCGTGCGAGGTAATTGATGTGCAAACCCTTTTGCCTTTTGATATTAATCAGAGAATTGTTGAATCTATAAAAAAAACCAATCGGGTTATTTTTGCTGATGAAGATGTGCCGGGTGGAGCCACTGCTTTTATGATGCAACAAGTATTGGAGGTTCAGCAGGGATACAAATATTTAGATGCCACCCCAATAACAATTGCCGCTAAAGAACATCGCCCGGCTTATGGTTCAGATGGAGATTATTTCTCTAAGCCAAACAGTGAAGATGTTTACGATGTTGTTTATTCGTTGATGGGTGAGTCTGAACCAGATCGGTTTCCAAAAATCTATTAGAGAGTAAAGTCGGGAGTTTCAACAAACGCACTTTTGTTTAATGCCCGATCTTTGATCTGCACTCTGAGTTTAAGTGTCTTTATGCTAAAGAAGGCCTTAAATGCTGGTGACCCCATTCCATAGCGAATTGTTCCTTCCAACGGAGAACCTGGCTTATCCTTAAACAGGATCGGAAATCTGCCGTCAAACGTGCCCCCGCAACCGGGATAATTAAATTCTTTCGTTAAGTCAAATTCTGTATACGACCCATCAGCGTTTTTCACTAAAAAATCGATAGTGATATTATAGTAGTCTGGATTTAATTGAAAGTATAGGGTGTCCTTGACTAAATTATTCTCACGGATTACCTCCCAATTAATACAGTTGTAGGGCTTAACGAAATCAGGGAGAGTATCATAATTTGGGTTGGTTCTTTTATCCTTATAATTCAGAAATTTCCCATCCTGAAAACGGAAATAATATTTATTATTATACGGAGCTGCAACTTCAGATGGATCTAACCCCAAATCTCCGTCACCATCTTTAAATTTTAGAGTTAAGATAAGAGAGTCAAAATTGGTATCGAATCCTGTCCCATACTCTCTGTAAACAATGCTCTCAAATTCAATTTGGGGTTGTACTGGATATTCCGGTGGATTAAAGCAAGCGCTTAAACCCAATCCTATAAATAAAAAAAGTCCAAATCCTCGTATCAATCTCATTTTCTACCTTTAGCCTTTGTAAAATAAACAACGTTTGGACACATTCAAAAGTTTTGAAGATTCTTTGTACTCGATAAACGATGGCAACTTTGAGGATATTGCGCTTCGGTTATTCCGTTTTCAGGCGGAGTATAACCCTGTTTACAGCCAGTATTTGAGTTTTTTGAATTGTAAGGTTGATGAGGTTCATTCTCTTGAAGAGATTCCTTTTCTGCCCATCAGCTTTTTTAAAACGAAATCTGTAAAAACTGGCAATTGGCACCCTGAGGTTGAATTTACAAGTAGTGGCACAACTGGCATTACCACCAGTAAACATTTGGTCAGGGACGCTACTTTCTATTTAACACTATCACGAAATATTTTTGAGCGATTCTATGGGTCTTGTGAAAATTTTCATTTTCTGGCACTCCTCCCATCTTATCTCGAAAGAACAGGGTCATCATTAATTGCAATGATGAATCACCTAATTAAACAAAGTAAATCAGTGCATTCTGGATTTTATCTAAGCAACCATGAAGAGTTAAAACGTAAAATTGAACTTTTGAGTACTGATAAAAAAAAGAAGGTTATACTTTGGGGTGTATCTTTTGCGTTGCTTGATTTTGCGGAATTAAGTGGAATTGATTTGAGCCATTGCATAATAATTGAAACCGGAGGTATGAAGGGGCGCAGAAAAGAGTTGATAAAGCAGGATGTTCATGAATATTTGACTGGTCGATTTAATGTAACTTCTATCCATTCAGAATATGGAATGACTGAACTCATGTCTCAGGCTTATTCTCAATCAAAAGGTTACTATCAATGTCCGCCCTGGATGAAAGTTTTTGTTCGAGATATTAATGATCCATTCTCTCGAATTGGAGATAGGGTTGGGGCGATAAATATTGTAGATATGGCTAATTTTCACTCCTGTGCATTTATTGAAACTCAGGATTTAGGCAGGGTGGATGAACGCGGTAATTTTGAGGTGTTAGGCCGAATTGATAATAGTGATGTTCGGGGTTGTAATTTGCTGGTCGAGTAGTCGATTTTGTCGCTAAACTGCAATTTCCTTACATTAAGTTTGTGGAATTTTAAAAGATTGATATTTTTGTTCCTATTAAAGCCACTAAAAATGAAGAAAATCCTAGCTTTTGTTGCCCTTCTTGCATTTATGACTTCATGCAGTCAGTATACATGCCCAACTTATAGCAAGAAAGAGGTTAAAAAATCTACCCCGGAAGCTCGTATTTAGAGTTTTTTAAAGGTATTTTTTCACATCAGCGGGTCCAATGGTGGCCTCGCACATGATCACTAATCGCTCTACCGCGTTCCTTAATTCACGGATATTTCCTGTCCAGTCGTGCTTTTGAAGTAATTCAATTGCCTCTTTATCAATTCCTTTTTTCTTAGATCCATATTCATTGGCAATGTCGCCCAGAAACTTTTCCACTAACACTGGAATGTCTTCAGATCGATCATTTAACGAAGGAACCTTAACAACAATTACCGACAGTCTATGGTAAAGGTCTTCGCGAAAGTGATGCCCTGCGATTTCTTTTTTAAGATCTTTATTCGTTGCCGCAAGTACACGCACATTAACGGAAATATCTTTGTCGCCACCCACCCGGGTGATTTTACTTTCCTGAAGAGCTCTTAACACTTTGGCTTGTGCAGCCAGACTCATATCTCCAATTTCATCCAGAAACAATGTGCCGCCTTCGGCTTGTTCGAACTTTCCTATACGTTGTTTTATAGCCGAAGTAAAAGAACCCTTTTCGTGACCGAACAATTCACTCTCAATTAATTCGGAGGGGATAGCAGCACAATTAACTTCAATAAACTGACTCGTGCTCCGCGAACTTTTATCGTGTAGCTGACGGGCTACAAGTTCTTTGCCTGATCCGTTTGGTCCTGTTATTAGTACTCTCGCTTCGGTTGGTGCCACCTTATCAATCATTTCCTTTACTTCAAGCAAAGGCTTTGAGTTTCCTATGATCTCATATTTGAGAGATACTTTTTTCTTTAATGTTTTGGTTTCCTTTACAAGATTATTTTTGTCAAGTGCATTTCGCAAGGTTATGAGCAAGCGATTTAAATCAGGCGGCTTTTGAAGAAAATCGTAAGCACCGAGTTTGGTGGCATCTACCGCAATTTCAGTAGTGCCATGGGCTGAAATCATTACAAATGTGGAGGTGATTCCTTTTTCTTTCGCTTGTTGTAAAACTTCCATGCCATCCAACTTTGGCATTTTAATATCGCAGAAGACCACATCATAGTGCTCGCTTTCCAACTTTGCCAGGCCTTCGGCTCCGTCTTTGGCTTCGTCAACTTCTAACTTTAATTCCTTCTGGTCTTTAAGGATGTCTTTTAACACAGCACGAATGCTTGCTTCGTCTTCAATCAGGAGTACTTTGGGCACGTTGGTAAAATAGTTTAAAAATGTAAGTTCAAAAAAAACGCAAGTCTGTAAGCCGGGTTCTGTTTCCCGATAAATCGGGATGCCTATCATTTATCTAGTTCTAATGTTGCCATTAGAATCAAGCAGCCTACCCAACCCCGATGGATTGCCGAAGCAATCTTTTGAACGAGCAGTTCTTAACCGGAGCCTATTTGGCCTTTCAACTCGTAAGGTTTGCCATGCGTCTGAAATCACTCTCGAGACCGGTGGGCTCTTACCCCACCTTTTCACCTTTTCTTACACCATAGGCGCAAGTAGTTTGTTTTCTGTGGCACTTTCTGTCTCCCGCTAAAAAGCAGGAGCCTTCCCGTTAGGAAGTACGATGCTCTATGTTGCCCGGACTTTCCTCCCCAATAGCTATCAGGGCGATAAGCCGACTTGCATTAGTCGTAAAGTTAAGGACTTAAAATGAAACTGCTGACCGGAATTAGTGGATATCTGAATCGGTTAATTTTAATTCAAACTGATCGGCAAGCTGGGCAACTTCCTGTAGGGTTTCTTTAATGATACTTTCAGATGCAGAATCAATTGCAGTTACAGCTTCTATTTGTAAATAGTTGTCACTTATTATAAACCGACTGTACGTAAAGGAAACAGCTTGCTCCAGCAGCATTTTGTAATCAACACTCGCTTTTAAAGCGCATACTTTTGAAGCGAGCGAAATAAGCCTTTTCTTATTATCGCCTTCGCGAACGGTGCCAATAACGGTTTGAAAGCGATTACCGGGAACGGGTATAATGATGATGGAGTGAGATTGATCATACTCTGTAAATTGACCTCCAATCTCATCTGCATACTTTTTCATGAAGGAATTTAAATCCATGGTGGTAGCGGTTTAGGTGTAACAAGGTAATAAAAGAGCTTTGAATTTTAACTTGAATCAGAAATAAAATAGATGACCCTTTACTTTACCTTGGGATATTTCTAATGCAGGAGCTGGAAGTTTTATCATATTGGCCACATAGACCAGTGAATTTATAAGTTTGGATCTGGATTTAATTGCAGTAAGGTCAAAATCAATTCCAATGAAATATTGTCGGTAAGGCATAAAATTTTGATTTACGTTGTTTGCATCATTCGCGTAAAGCATGCCCTGTGCACCGTAACCAAGCGATAGATTAAGCCATTTGGGGAATCGTAAAAACTTATCAATATCAAATGAAAACCAATATGTTTGCCCATTATAGTCTTTAATAACTTCTTCAAAAAATCCATTCCCTAAGGTTTCAGGTCTTTGTTGTGCATAGGACGTGCGATGAAAGGAATACTTAGGATAGATTCTCACTTCCTTCCAGGCGAGCTGCTGACCAAAATAAAAACCCGCGCCAAACGCATTTGCTGCCAAGTCTGAAACAGAGGCACCATAACCAGCAGAGAACCCATCCAGCACTTCAATCGATGAAATGATTGCAAAGCTTGTTAGCGTGCCAGCTAAGTCAGATTTTTTATTTGGCAGGCCGCTCCACTGAAGAGTTCTTGAACAAATGGAGGAAAGCTGAAATGCTGAATAGAAATGCCCCATCTTATCCATTTGTTTCCATTCATGAGCATCATTAAAAAAATGAAATGGCTCCTTATCGTATTGACTATACCAGACAGAACTAAGTGCAATCATACTTCCTGTATATGCAACACCCGAACCTATAATAACCGTTTTTAAACGTCTCTTATTTACTTGGTTAAGTGAATCAGGGCTTTGCGCCAATAAGGAATATGATATGCTTGTAACACACAGTATCAGGACAATGCATTTATTAATTTGCCTGTGTAAATAAATGCTACTGTTTATCGCTTTCATCGTTTTCAAGAACGGCCTCTTCATTAGTAGGATCTTCCAAAATTTCCTTCCTCCTTTTATCGCGCGATGAGGTGATAAGATCTTTCAACTGATTGAAATTTTGTGTGTGAAGTAGGCTCACACCTGTGGTAATGGCAGTTTGCGTACCAATAGAACTATTAATTTGATTGTAATTAGAGCGACTGTACATTTTCACTTTAAACTTTCCATCCGGAGTAAGAATGTAGTCAACGGTCCAGTCGCCCAACATGGATGCAACCTCAGACCCCCCACTATATTGGTTATTAAAGGTACCATCGCGGGTTACACGAAGCCGTCCGTTTAGAAATGAGTAGGAGAGCCGTAATTGAAACGTATTAAAGGCTTCCTGATCTAACGACCCAAGGTCAATGTCAATCTCCAAATTTTGATCTACTTGCGTAAGCCAATAACTTAATTGATTGGATAGCAATTCGCTTACAGAATTAGATAAAGAACCACTGGTGCTAAATGCATCGGGCGGAGAAAACCTGCGAAGGATAATTAAACTAAATACCTGCCGTTCCAACTCTTGCTCATCTAGCTTTGCTTTAAATGCATTGAAAGCAAAGTTGGGTTGAATTGTTCCTCCATTATCGGTGCTAATATTGTCAGGAAGATTTTTTGCTTCAATATCAAATGAAATTTGCGGAGATAGCATGGCACCATTCAGTTTAAGCAAAACTTCCACGGGGTATTTTCTTCGGGCTTGGGGCGTGGAAATAACATCCTCACTTTGATTGGGTAGGATAGGGCTTAATGATGCCATCTGACGATAACTTGCAGTAACATTAAGAATTCCTGCATAGGGATCTCCAGACCAACTGATTCGGCTTCCCTTCGTGATGTTGAATTCTTTGTTCAGTATGTTATATAATGTAAAGTTGTAGTTTCCCTGTTCAAACTCATAAAGGCCAAACATATTAAACTCCCCTTTAGTATCAATCTTTAAACTAATGTCACCATTACCATAACCCCGGATAATATCCCCGGCTTTAATGTCGAATATGATTTCAGTATAAGCATCGGGTGTTATATCCAGGTTAAGGTCAAGCACAATGCCTGTGGGATCATTGGATTGATTTGTAATTTTTTTCTCATTGGCCACCGTGTTTTTTAAAGTGTCTGAAAAATTAACAAATGTGATAAACTCACTTTTCTCAACAGAACTAGTACCACTGATAGGAATATAAATGCGTGTGTTTTTAGACGTGCGTGCCGTTGCTGATATTTTCATATTAGATAGTGGTCCAAACATATTGAGCTTGCCTGTGCTAAATGCCTGGCCGTAAAACAAACTATTATCTTTTGAGGTGGTGTTCAGAACCTGAAAGTTTGTAAAGTTTGCGTCCAGCACAATCCTGAACTTTGAAAAATTTCGATGGGTGAGGTATCCATCAAGGTAGCCACCATTTCTTTGTCCGTCCTGTAAATTAAAATCCTTAAAGATGATTTTATTAGGGGTAATGCCCAACGTACCTTGAAATGTATAAAGGGTTTTTAAGTAGTCAATCATGATCTGACCGCCCTCAATTTTGCCTTCACCTTCAATAATTGGCTGAGAAAAAGTACCCGTTATTTCATATTGACCAGATAATTCTCCATTCATTTGAGAAAAGATTCCTTTCAAAAAAGGTTCTATCAGCTTAATATTGGTCTTCTCCAATTTGGCATTGATGTATAAAGGACTCTTTTCGCGCGGGTTGTAGTAACCATTTAAGCTTAAGGTTCTTTTTTCTAAACGATCAATCAAAAAGTTTATATCAAATCTATCTTTATCACGATTCCAGGTATTGGTGCCCATCACATCGCCAACTAAAAATTTATCTACTGTAAGATCTTTAATGGTGATGTTGTTAAGAAGAAATACCTCTCTGTAAATATCTTTTGCTTCAATACTCCCATTCACAATGCCATCTAGCTTTGAGGTGCTTATTGAATTTAAAATATTAAGATTAAGATTTGCCAGGGAGAGTGTTAGTGATTGTTCAGGATCTTCCGAGATAAATCCATCAAGCGAAATGAATTCCTCTCCATTATAAAGTTTTAAGTTCTCAATTCTCCATTCGTTATTCTTTTGAAGGATATAATTCTGCTGACTGATGAGCCATTTCTTATCGAGTACTTGAAATTGGGTAGGAAGTATTTTTATCCGGGTGCTGTCTGTCAAAAAATCAATTTCAGATTGTATGCGCGCAAAATTAGTTGTGCCCTCCTGATCAAAATCTAAACTCAAGGCAATATGATCTTTATCCCAGATAGCTTCTGAAAATAGATTTTTGGCAATGAAGGCTTTGCTAATTTCTTGCCTTTTTGAGTTTATGGTAAGCATTGCCAATACGCTTGTGCTATCCCTGATTTTGGAACCTGAAAATTCAATTTCATTTTCAATAAATTTTTTCCCTTGATAAGTAATTGTATCAATTTGGGCATACGCTTGAAATAATGAAGTAAATCCGTTTGAAAAACTACCTTCAATATGAGTTTTGCTGGCAACGGCCACATCTGCTTTTGTCAGTGTAAGTATTGGATTAATATCATGGAGTTCAATTGAGAAATCCATTTTATAGTCCTGATTGCTTTTTAATTTATTGGTGTAATAGTTTGCCAATTCACTGGGATCATTTCGTACGTTCAACCGAAACTCACTCACTAATCTGTTTATATCCTGAAATAAGGATGAGTAGAAAAAATCTCCCTTCAAGTTAACATCGGCAAAAGAACTTCTAAGTTGTAGGTTTCTCTTATCATCAGCAAAGAAAGATTTTAATGAAACAGAATCGATACTAAGTCTTTGATCTTGATAAATAATCTCAGCATTGCGCAAGATCACTTCTCCAAATAAACTATCTAATTGCAGCCCTTTTGTTTCTACTTCTACCAAAGTGCTTACAAAGAGTGAGTTTGGGGTTAGTTTTAATTGATCGGCAAATAAAGTGTCCAGTTTAGCTTTAACAGAAATCAATTCTTGCCCTTTGCGAATATTGATGAAGCCTTCTGCGTCTAATTTTAAATTTGGATCGCTAATGTTAATTTTTCCATTGAATAACTCTTTGGCAAAACGGGCATCGGTAACAATGTTGGTGTACTTGTAGTCGCGAATTCCAATGGAGTTTATTTCGCCTACTAATGTGAAATCAGCAGTTTCCCTGGTAAGCCCTTTACCATTTACTTTGCCAGTTAATGTAACTTTCTTAAAGTTAGAAGTGTCTTGAAGTAATATTCCGAGGTTAAAATCAGAGAGGGTTAAATTTCCTCTGAATGTAGATTCATCGATGCGATCTTGATTGATCTTTAAATTTATATCTGATTTTATTTGGCCAAATGCACCCCGAAAATCTCCGTTGGCAACAAAGTCTTCAATAAACCCAGTGAATTTTCCGGTAAATCGAAACTTGCCGAGAGACGCAAGTTTTCCATAAACATTCTTGGGAAATAAGAATGAAAGGTCTTGAATGGCAATGTCTCCTTCCTTTACATCCAGGTTAATGAAAGTATCGTTGATAGCCGGAAGCCCATCTAATTGAAGGCTACCCTTTATGTTTGTTGAACCGAGGGCAACCTCCATATTCTGCAACAGGAATCTTGAAATCTTGCCTGAGATATTTCCACTAACTTGAATGGGTTCAGGTAGCGGTTTTGAGCCTGGTGTAAATAGAACCAGGTCTTGTGGATAAAGAATTGCGTTTTTGAGTGAAGCTTTTAAGGTTACTTTGTTATTGAAATCATTAAGATTGGCTAAGCTTTTATACTTAAGGATTAATGTATCTGAAATTTTACTTTCTCCAATACTCGCATTTAATCCGAGAAACTCCATACCTGTTTGAGAGACCCTGAAATAGGTTGAGAGATTGCGAACCGGGAGCTTGCAATTTTTCTCCTCGGCTATCAACGTATTCAATTTAAACTGAATAGTATCTCCAATTACATTAAAGTTCCGGGTATCGGCTTCATCAATTTTCAGGGTTATATGATTGTAATCAAAGGCATTGGGGATGGAATCTTTTTGTGGATCGTGCAAAGTAAATTGGGTATTGTAAATCCCTATTTCACCTATGTTAACTTTAGGAGGGGTACCTTTTCCACCTCCAGAAGACAGTTTATTTATTTCGGCAATGAATAGATTGATATTAAAATCTCTTGTAGAATCGGAATCTGAAATTTTTACGAGGTTCACGCTTCCGTTATTCAAGGAGGCAGCATCCAGGTTTATGTTTTTGTCTAACAATATGGTGGATAGACTGAAATTTACCTGCACCTTTTCAATTTCAATCATTTTATTCCTGGCAGGATCTTTAATTAAGAGTCCTGTAATTTCCAGGCGATCGTACCAAATCAGATAAATCTGATCATAGGTAATTTCAAATCCCGATATTTTTGAGAAGTTGGAAGTAATTCTATTGACTAGTGAAGTTTGTACCGCTGGGAACTGAAGTAAAATGAACCCAGCAACGGTGAGCAACAGGAAAACATAAGTTCCATAGAGCAGAATCTTTTTGATCCAGCTTAAAACACGAATTTTGATAACTTGCAGTTTCATTTGCTAAAAATGCGTCCTGTAATTCTTGCCATCGAGTCCTCTTGTGATGAAACCTCAGCCTCTGTTATACAACATGGCAAGGTACTTAATAATGTAATTGCCTCACAAACAGTGCACCAGAAATATGGGGGCGTGGTTCCTGAGCTTGCCTCGCGGGCTCATCAGCAACATATCCTTCAGGTTGTAAACGAAGCAATGACAACCGCAGGTATTTCATCCTCATCTTTAAATGCTATAGCTTTTACGCGCGGACCAGGATTATTAGGATCATTGTTGGTTGGTGTTTCTTTCGCGAAAGGGATGGCTGTTGCGTTGGATATTCCACTCATTGAGGTGAACCACATGGAGGCACATGTGTTGGCTCACTTTATTACCGATCCTAAACCCTCCTTTCCTTTTCTCTGCTTAACGGTAAGTGGTGGTCACACACAAATCGTTTTAGTTGAAAGTCATTTGGAGATGAAAGTGATTGGCGAAACACGAGATGATGCCGTGGGCGAAGCATTTGATAAAGCGGCAAAAATTATGGGGCTTCCATACCCAGGCGGACCATTGATCGATAGTTATGCTAACCTTGGAAACTCTGATGCATTTCAATTTCCGGATACCGTAATACCCGGCTATGATTTTTCTTTTAGTGGAATCAAGACCGCCTTTTTATATTTTCTTCGTGATAATAAATTAAAAGATCCCGACTTTGTAGAGAAAAACAGAAACGATATCTGCGCAAGCTTGCAAAAGCAGTTGGTGGGAATGCTAATGACAAAATTGAAAAAGGCAGCCGAGGAAACAGGCATAAGACAGATAGCCATTGCAGGCGGTGTGGCTGCTAATTCCGGATTGAGAAAATCATTGCAAGAATATGCTGGGAAGTATAACTGGCAAATATTTATTCCTGATTTTGAATATTGTACGGATAATGCAGCTATGATTGCAATGGCCGCCCATTATAAATTTATTGAAAATAAATTCAGTGCATTGGATGTGGCTCCTTTAGCAAATCTTCCAATCTAGGTAAGATATGAAACTCATTTTTAAGCAGGGTGATAAGAAGGTGTACGTGAAAAAAGTTGATCAATCAGATTTGGCTACTTTTCATGGTGAGACATTGCACCCGGTTTACTCAACGTTTGCGTTGGCACGCGATTTTGAGTGGTCTTCCAGATTATTTTTTTTGGAAATGAAAGAAGATGATGAAGAAGGTGTGGGTACTTTTTTAAGTATTACCCATCATAGTGCCGCAAAAGTTGGCGAGGAAGTTGTTATAACGGCCACGGTAGAAACTATACGTGGTAACGAATTAATTTGTATGATTGAAGCAGTTTGTGGAGATCGATTGATTGCTGCTGGTAAAACGGGGCAGAAGATGTTAAATAAAAACAGGTTAAAAGAGCTATTTGCCTGATATATAGCAAGATTGATTATGGCGGAAAAGAGATTTTCAAATACGGTAAATATTCGAAATAAGCAGGCATCCTTCCAATATGAATTGCTCGATAAGTTTGTTGCTGGCATTGTTTTGCAAGGCACCGAAATAAAATCAATCCGCGAAGGAAAAGTTAATTTGCAAGACGGATATTGTTATTTTAGTAAAGGTGAATTTTTTGCTAAGGGAATTAACATAACCCCCTATGCACAAGGAACACATTACAACCACGAAGCGGCACGTGAGCGTAAACTTTTGATGAAGAAATCGGAACTAAGTAAGTTAGAAGCAAAGTCCGAGGAGAAAGGATTAGCTTTAGTGCCTCTCAGATTGTTTATCAATGACAGAGGTCTTGCTAAGTTGGAAATTGCGTTGGCGAAAGGAAAAAAATCGCACGACAAAAGAAATACTATCAAGGAGAAAGATATTAAACGGGAGTTGAGCAGAATTAAAATTGGATAAGGATTGATCATGGAAGTACTGGGATATGGAGTTTGCAGGTTGTCTTTGGTATCGATTCGCCAAAGTCCGGAGGAACAGGCTCCTGTAATTACTCAATTGCTATTTGGCGATCACTATGAAGTTCTCAATGCGACCGACCAGAAAGGATGGATCTACATTCGTATTCATTTTGATGGCACGCTGGGCTGGTTAAGTGCCGATCAGCATCACGGCATTACGCAAGAATATTTTGATCAGATCAATCATGCTAACTTTAAAATTACAACCGATCTCACCTGCAGTTTACTTTTCAAGAAAAGTCCATCAACTATTTTGTTGGGAAGTATTGTTCCCATTTCGAACTCAGAGTTATTTAAAATTGAAGAACAATTTGCGTTCAATGGAGAAGCGAAAAGTCTGGGACAAAAACGCGAAGTTGAGTTTTTGAAAAGCATTGCCCTAAAGTATTTGAATGCTCCATTTTTAGCAGGCGGTAAAAGTCCATTCGGCATTGATGCATCGGGGTTAATTCAAATCGTATTTAAAATTTCGGGGTTTCTACTTCCACGGCAGTTGGATAGACAGATTGCAGAGGGGAAAAAGGTTGAAAAGTTGGAAGATGCCCTTCCGGGCGATGTTGCTTTCTTTCATGATCATTCTAAAAAACAGTTGCATGCAGGTATCATATTAGATGATCAAAAAATTATTCATGCGGATGGTCGGGTTCGGATCGACCATCTTTTGGAGGATGGAATTTTGAGGGTAGACTCAAAAATCTATACTCATTCTTTACTTGAGATTCGTAGGATTCTCAACCCAGTGTAGCATCAAATCATTTTTGAACAAGTAGGAAGCAGGATTGTTTAATCTTGATAAACCCAAACTTTGGGGTTATATTTCACGCTATGAATAGCAGGGTTTTGGTGCTAAATCAGGATTCCAGTCCGCTCATGGTTTGCTCCGTGCAGCGAGCCTTTGTTATGGTTTACCTAAACAAAAGTGAATTGGTGCGTCCCGCCAATGGCCACCGCATTAATTCCATTACCCAATCATTTCCTATGCCATCGGTAATCCGGTTAAACCGATATGTAAATGCCCCTTATAAAGGCGTGAGCTTAACCCGGCAAAATGTTTTTAAGCGCGATAATTTTGAGTGCCAGTATTGTGGCACACGAAGAGATTTGACGTTAGATCACATGATTCCCAGCTCGCGCGGAGGTGCTCACACCTGGACTAATCTTGTAACTGCCTGTAAACGCTGCAATGCAAAGAAGGGAGATTTTACTCCTGAAGAAGCGCAGATGACCTTGCATCGCAAACCCTACAAACCTTCCTATTCACTATTCCTTCGCGATGGTAATAATCCCCGCACGGATTGGGACGAGTATTTGGGAGGTTAGAATCAGAAGATTCAAGGATTCATAGAGGGTAAAATGAAAAATTTAATTTTTGGAATATTTTTTTTCCTTCCAGCACTTTCGATTAATATGTGGTTCTTGAGAAGGGTATTTAAGCTGAGGGAAAAACTAAATCTAGATTTAACGGAATTAGCAAAACAACCTGTTTATAAAAATTTCTTAAAAAAACTACAACTGATTAATATACTTATTTTTATCTACCTATTTGTTTTGATATTAATGTACAGATCATTTTAAGGTTTTTAAAACCTCGCACAATGTATTAGGATAAGTCTAAAAATCCGCTTAAAAATTCAACGTAAAGACTGTCTTTACATCAGGCTCTGATTTTACCATCAGTGAACCATTATGCATTTGCATAATTTGTCGCGATAGGGCGAGCCCAATTCCTGATCCGGTTTTTTTGGTGGTGAAGAATGGAATAAAGATTCGTTCAATGGCTTCGGGTATTATTCCCGAACCATTGTCAATCACTTCAATAGACACCGCGTTATCATGAAAGGAACCATTTAATTCGATGCGTGGGTTTTCAACTTGTTCCAACGCTTCCATTGCATTTTTAATCAGATTGATAAGCACCTGCTCAATCATTTCTTCATCGCCCTGAATAGTGATGTATTCTGACTCGCAATGATAGCCAAATTGAATCGGAGTCTTTTTGAGTTCTGGCTTCATAAACTGAGCTACCTTTTCGAGTAAATCCTTTACCCGAATGCTTTTTATTTTTGGCTGTGGAAGGGAAGTGTATTCGCGATAGGCATCAATGAATTTAATCAAGCCCTTACTTCGGTTTTCAATCGTAGTTAAGCCTTCCCGCAAATCTTCGGCTCCTTCGCTTTGTAACTCGTAATGATTTTCTACTTTAGTCATGTCATGATCCAAAATTTCACGCAGGGTGGAGGTAAGTGACGAAATAGGAGTGATGGAGTTCATAATTTCGTGGCGCAGCACGCGGGTTAAATTTTGCCACGCATCCAGCTCTTGCTTTTGTAATTCGTTTTGAATGTTTTGTAGCGTAACCAACTTAACCGTGTTGCCACGAATTCGCAATTCAGTTGCCTGCAACGTGAGCAAGTATTCGTTGCCCGATTTATACAACGTACTTTTTCCTGACTGTACTTCCATCAATGCCTGATAGAGCTTTGGGTTTGTATCAGCCAATTCATTTACATTTTTTAAACTGGCAATGCCAATGAAGCGCTTGGCATTTGTATTCATAAGCTGAACCTGTCCATCGGGATCGAATGATATAATACCCGTTCTTACTTGTTGAACAATTGTATTTAAATATTGCCAGTGTTCTTCTTTTTCAGTTCGAGTATTTCGAAAAGCTTCCAGTACCTCGTTAAACGCTGTGTTTAATTCTCTGAAACTTCTACCAAGCTTATTGTCGTTGGCAAAGCCCGAAAGAAAATCGGAATACTTTACTGATTCAAGAAAGCGGGTAAGTTTTCGATTAGTCTGTGAAGTGAATCGATACAACTCAACTAACTGTCCAATAATGATGATGGAAGTAAGGCCGGCAGCAAAAATCATGTTTGGTCTGCTTACCATAAACACGAAGAGTGCCATTACTAATCCCAACAGCACAACCCGAAAGGCAACCCGAAAACGAAAATCGTTAAAACCCATTTTGTAATAGTAGTAGTTAGTCCTTAGTTCTTAGATGTCGGGTTATTAGTTGGCAGTAGGCGGGAATGCAGTCTGCAGCGTTGACTGCTTACTGTATTCTGCTTACTGCCTACCTTTATTAATGTAAACATAAATACTTAAAGCCCGTGTTTCTCCAATCTTCGATAAAGAGACGAACGCGTGAGGCCCAATTCGGCAGCAGCCTGAGTAATATTTCCATTATACTTCTTAAGTACTTTTCTGATCAATAGTTTTTCTACTTCTTCTAAATTAAACTGATCTAAGTTAATTTGTTGATCACCTTCTTTAGTTGCAGGAGCAGCGAAATTGAAGTCTTCGGGTTGAAGTACAGAAGAGTTGCTCAGGATAATAGCCCGCTCAAGTGAATGCTGGAGTTCGCGAATATTTCCCGGCCATGGATGTTTGGTCATACGCGTCATTGCACCATCACTAATTTTGGTAATATTTTTTCCGTAGCGTGTTGAATAATGCTTTAAGAAGTGATGTGCCAACAAAGGGATATCTTCAATCCGATCCCGTAAAGGTGGAATTTCAATTTCTATTGTATTGATTCTGTATAGTAAATCCTGTCGAAACCGATTTTCTTTCACCATCTCATAAAGTGGGAGGTTAGTAGCACAGATCAATCGCAAATCAATCAGAATCTCTTTGTTTGCACCTACACGACTCACTCTTTTATTTTGAATGGCGGTAAGAAGTTTTGCTTGTAAGGGCATGGAAAGATTTCCGATTTCATCGAGAAACAAAGAACCTTGATTTGCCATTTCAAACCGGCCGGCCCGATCTTCTTTTGCATCGGTAAATGATCCTTTCTTATGCCCAAAGAGTTCACTCTCAAAAAGAGTCTCAGTAATCGAACCCAAATCAACGCTTACAAAGGATTCGTTTTTACGTGCTGAGTTTCTGTGAATAGCGCGGGCAATCAATTCTTTTCCGGTTCCGTTCTCACCCAGTATCAAAACGTTTGCATCCGTTTGAGCTACCCGTTCAATAGTTTGAAAGATGCGTTGCATCACCTGGCTTTGGCCGATGATATCGCTATACTTTTCATTGATAGCCTGATTGATTTCCTGATTTTTGGTTTTCAGTGTTTCAACCTGATCGCGTGATTCGCGCAATCGCATGGAAGAAAAAATAGTAGCTAGAAGTTTTTCGTTTTCCCAGGGTTTCAGCACAAAATCGGTAGCGCCTGCCTTTATCGCTTTCACTGCCATTTGCACATCGCCATAAGCGGTTATGAGCACAACTACAGCCGAGGGATCAATGCTTAAAATTTTCTCCAACCAATAATATCCTTCACTGCCACTGCTTACATCTTTTGTAAAGTTCATGTCAAGCAGGATTACATCGTAATCTTCGTTGCCCATGAGTGCAGGAATTGCTTCTGGATTATTCTCGATATCTACCTGCGCTACATGACGCTTCAGGTACATTTTAGCTGCCTTTAATAAATCTTCGTTATCGTCAACGATCAGGATTTTGCCATGCTTAGAGTCAGACATAGTTAGATTAATTTTTTTACCTGTCCGCAAGTGGGCAATATTAGTACCGAAATCGAGATACTTGTTATTTCGCCTAATTCGCAAGACCAGCAAATCAAAGATAGTAAGTCTTGTCCGCATGCGGACATATACGTTCACATGTGAACGAGAATGATTTAAACTATGCTTTAAATCCATCTTTATTCCGCTTATTTCCGTTGGCACGCTTGTTGGCAAGTGGATGACAGATTTTAAATCACCACGAAGTTTAAGGAGTATACATGGATAAGAAGATTGCAAAGAAGAACTGGACGCTGAAGCGGATAGCAACCTACGGGGGAATTGCCTTGCTGGTTAGTTTTATTGGGTATCAATTTATTTTTGCGGACCGCAGGTCGACCTTTAAAACCGATAAGGACAAATTAACAATCTCTACTGTGCAACGTGGAGAGTTCAAAGAATTTATTCCTCAAACCGGAACCGTTGAGCCCGCCCGCACCGTTTACCTGGATGCAATTGAAGGCGGAAATATCAAAAACATTGTAAGTGAAAGTGGTAAGATGCTAAAGAAGGGTGATGTTATTTTAGAACTCACTAACCTTAATCGCGAGCTCACCGTATTGCAGCAGGAAGCATCCTTCAACGAAAGTATCAACCGCGCGCGTGAAACCAAGTTGAATATTATGAAGAATGATTTGGATCAAAAGCAACAACTGGCTTTGATTGACAATCAACTTCAAATACTAGAACCACAATACAGAAGACAAAAGCAACTCTTTGAGAAAAAACTTATTGCCAAGCAGGACTTTGAAAAAACCGAAGCGGATTATAAATATAATCTGGAACGAAAGAGAATAACGTACGAAGTATATAGAAATGATTCTGTGGATAGAATCAGGCAACTTAGGTTCACAACTGAATCTGAGCAGAAGATGATGATTAGTTTAAATGGGCTTTCCAAAATCTTAGATAACCTTGTTATTCGCGCTCCTATAGATGGTCAACTCTCAACACCACACTGGGAAGTTGGGCAGTCCGTTACTCAAGGCCAGCGACTAGGGCAAGTTGATATTGTTGGAAGTTATAAAGTTCGGGTGCCTATTGACGAATTGTATTATCCAAAGATTTCGGTTGGCTTACCCTCTACCACAAGCTACGCAGGAAAGGACTATCGCTTAGTGATCAACTATATTTATCCTACTATTCAGAACGGGCGTTTTGAAGTTGATATGGATTTTGTAGGCGAAACCCCTAATGATATCAGACGAGGTCAGTCCCTTCGGTTACGAATTGAATTAGGACAGGCCTCGGAAGAATTGTTGTTGCCCGTTGGCGGATTTTATAAAGACACAGGTGGTAATTGGGTGTTTGTGTTAGATGGCAATGATAAAGCTGTTCGCAGAAATATCAAACTTGGACGCAAGAACACGGAGAACTTTGAGGTGTTGGAAGGATTGCAACCGGGTGATCGGGTAATCACTTCATCGTACGAGAATTTCGGAAACAATGAGGTTTTAATTTTAAATTGATGCAACTATTTAACTAAACAGGCGTCTAATACAGAGAAATTGAATGCACACAGTAACCTTTGAAAAAAAATTAAGTAATCCTTAAAACTATACTCCTACACACTTCATCTAACAATAAACCGAACCGGTTATGATCAAATTAAAAAATCTAGAAAAAGTTTACACTACTGAAGAAGTAGAAACCACTGCCCTCAACAACATCAATGTTGAAATTAAGGGTGGCGAATTTGTGGCCATTATGGGTCCGTCAGGTTGTGGTAAATCAACCTTGCTGAATATTCTGGGCTTGCTTGATAATCCGTCTGGTGGCGAATATCACTTTGGTGAGCATGAGGTAGCCAAATATTCCGAGCGTCAGCGCGCTCAATTGCGTAAGGGTTCAATAGGCTTTGTATTCCAGAGTTTTAACCTGATTGATGAATTAACCGTTTTTGAAAACGTTGAGCTTCCTTTATTGTATTTAAAAGTTCCTTCAGACGAACGCAAGAGACGTGTAGAAGAAGTACTTGAGCGCATGAACATCATGCATAGAAGAAATCACTTTCCTCAACAGTTATCAGGTGGACAGCAGCAGCGCGTTGCTATTTCGCGTGCCATTGTTGCAAAACCAAAAGTAATACTTGCGGATGAACCGACTGGTAACCTTGACTCTGCCAATGGCGAGGAAGTAATGAAATTACTTTCTCAATTGAATGAAGAGGGTACTACCATTGTAATGGTTACTCACTCACCGTATGATGCAAATTATGCGCATCGCATTGTGAACTTATTCGATGGTAAAGTAGTGACTGAGAATATCAAAGAGCAATTTCACGTTTAGTAACTCACGAATGAGGCTAACCAAAAAGTCAAATGAGTTGAAATGTCATTCTGGGCCTGCCTGCGCGTAGCCGCTTCGGCAAAGGCAGGCTTTGACCCGAAATCTCTCTGGCTTCTCCAGGAGCAAGATCGCGGCTCAGAGGCCGCGATGACAGAAAGATTTTTTAGTCAGCCATTATTTATCGATGGATTAAAGATTTCAAGGAAGCAAGTTCCTTGATTCGTTCTTCATAGTTTAGGTTTAGGTTAGATAAGGCTCGTTCTGGTTTCAGAATGAGCCTTATTGTTTTATAGTACCTTCAATACCGAACATGTTACTGTGCAATAGCGAACATATCTTTGCCCGTTTATACTTGTATAATAGATTTTAGCTCATTATAAGCGATGGCATCTTTCTTGTCATTAGAATGCAACCCTTATGGATTATATGAGTCTATACCCTAATAGTAATTTCATATTATGATCAAAAACTACCTGCTCATCACACTTCGCAGTATGATGAAAAACAAACTGTTCATCTTAATCAACGTGTTTGGGATGGGCATCGCCATCGCATGCTGTATTACTGCTTATTTAAATTGGGATTTTAGTAATAGCTGGGATAATGTTCATGTGAAGGCCGATAAAGTTTACCGCGTGCAGTTTTGGCGTGAGTTTCAAGGAAAGCGGGATCGGTATGGAATTGCTCCTATGCCGCTTGCAGGCCTTATCAATCAAAATATTAAAGATGTAGATAAGACAGTACGGTATATGTCTTCGTACTGCGATGTGCGGATTGGTGAAGAGATATTTGGTGATCAGATGGCTTACGCTGACTCAGCATTCTTTGATTTTTTCACTTATGAATTAAAGTCAGGATCATTTGCCAATTTTCATGACAAAGGAAAAGTTTTTATCAGTGATGAATTAGCCAGGAAATATTTCAACAAAGAAGATGTAACCGGCCAATTTTTAACTCAAATTGTTTTAGGAAAAGATGGAGTAAGGAGACCCAAAGAGTTTGAGATCGGTGGCGTGTTTAAAAAGCCCCGGCAAAACACAAGCTTTGGTTTTGACATGATTACCCTCTTTGATAATTTCTATGATGTCAATTTGGATCCTGAATTTACGGAAACAAATTGGAAAAGATGGGCACATGTATTGTTCTTAAAAATTGAAGACCCCGCATTAGTGGCATCAGTCACCAAGCAGTTGCAGCAATATGTTGAACCACAAAACAAGGTACGTGAAGATTTCAAGGTAGGTGAGTACTACCTTGAAAATTTTAATGGCATGATGAAACGCAATCGTGCTAACCCGAGGTTAGATAGCGACTATTTGGGTGGGGGTATTCCGGAGGAAGCAGTCCTTGTTCCTTCCATCATGGCTATACTTCTTTTACTTCTGGCATGCTTCAATTTCACAAACACTTCCATTGCAATTTCCAGCAGAAGGCTAAAGGAAATTGGAGTTAGAAAGGTAATGGGTGGAATGCGCAGTCAGTTAGTAGCTCAGTTCATGGGTGAAAATCTGATTCTTTGCATTCTGGGGTTGGCAGCTGGTTTATTAATGGCAGAATGGCTGGTACCTACGTACGATTCTTTGTGGCCATGGCTTGAATTACATCTTAGTTATTCTGAGAACATAGGATTCTTAGGATTTATTTTTATGCTTCTGATAGCAACAGCTTTTATTGCTGGTTCTTATCCTTCTTTCTATATCACTTCCTTCGAGCCGGTGAGTATCCTAAAAGGAAAAGCAAAATTTGGTGGCACCAATTGGTTTACAAGAATTTTATTAGGAGGTCAATTTCTTATTTCGCTCTTGATGATCATTATGAGTTTTGCCTTCTATCAAAACGGTAAATACCAAAAGGAGTATGATTTGGGATTTGCAACGCATGGTGTTATTTCTACCTGGGTGAATAATGAAGGCGCTTTCAATACGTATCGGGATGCCTTGTCGACAAATACAGATATTGAATTGATTGCTGGTACGCGTCATCATGTTGCCAATGCATGGTATAACGATCCTGTAAAATTCGAGTCGGTTGAGAGAGAGGTAGACATCATGGATGTTGGCGATAACTACTTTGAAACAATGGACATGACCTTGATTGCGGGAAGAAAATTCCAAAAGGATTCTGAGACAGATCGAAAAGAGTCAGTGTTGGTTACGGAAGAGTTGGTGAAACAATTTGGCTGGACGGATAATCCAATTGGTAAGCGTTTGGTTTGGATGGATACAGTTCAATTGTATGTAGTAGGGGTTGTAAAAAATATCTATGCCCGGGCGTTGTGGGCACCTATTCAACCAATGATGATTCGCTATACATCACCAGATAAATATCAACAACTGGTTGTGAAAATGGAACCCAAAAAGATTGCGCAGGTAAATGAGTATATGGAGAAAAAATGGAAAGAGGTTTTCCCCAATACGCAATACAATGGTCAAATGATCGACAGTGAGTTACAAGAAACAAATGACATCAATAATAATATCGTAACGATGTTCGGTTTTCTTGGATTTTTTGGAGCATTGATGACAGGTATTGGATTGTATACATTGGTATCGCTCAATATTGTAAAGAAGATGAAAGAGATTGGCATTAGAAAAGTGCTGGGTGCTTCCGTTGCGAATATCGCGGGGGTAATAAATTTTGAGTTTGTTGTGAACCTCGGTATTGCTACTATACTCGGTGGAACCTTAGGCTATTTTGCGACCGATTGGTTGATGCATTCAATTTGGGAATACTATAAAAGCCTTGGGGCAGTGAGTTTAGCCATTTCTGTTTTATCGATGGTGCTAATTGCAATCATGGCCGTGGGTTATAAAACAATTAGCACTGCTTCCTTAAACCCAACAAAAACTTTACGAGATGAATAAATTATCAAACTCGATGTAACATAGATTGGTACGTGTGCGTCTAACACACACCTACCCAACCTCTGTTTTTCTAAGTAGATGCAACCTGTTCGTTAGTATTTGCATCATAGGCTAAACGAACACGCATGTTTAAAAATTACTACAAAGTTGCTATTCGCAACATTCTTAAATACAAATTCTTCTCAGCTATTAACATCACCGGCCTCGTGATAGGCATGAGTTGCTGCTTGCTCATTTTTATTTATGTACTGGACGAATTGAGTTACGATCGCTTTCATAAAGACTATGAAAACATCTATCGCATAGCATTGCATGGTCGTATTTCGGGGCAGGAGATAACCACTTCCAATTCCAGCTTGCCCTTGGCTGCTGCTATGAAGGCTGAAATTCCAGGAGTGGAAGATGTAATTCGATTAAGGCTTAGCAGTAGTGGATTGGCGCTGCGCTATGAAGAGCTTTCTTTTGTGGAGGATAAGATTTTCTATGCCGACTCTAATTTTTATAAGTTTTTCAGTTTTGATCTTTTGAGAGGTGACGCAAACACCGCGTTGAACGAGCCTAATTCCATCGTGATTACAGAAGCGTTGGTAACAAAATATTTTGGTAACGAGGATCCGATCGGTAAAACCTTAATAGTCGGCAACAACAAAATTGCATGCAAAGTAACCGCGATCGCTGCCGAAGTTCCATCTAATTCTCATTTTCATTATACAGGTGTAATTTCATTATCCACCGTTGAAAAAGATTATTACGATGGCTGGACGGGAAACTCGTGGCAAACGTATTTAAAGAAAAACCCGGCAACTTCGGTTGCCGAAGTAGATAAAAATCTTGAAGTGCTTATCGAAAAATATGTAGGGCCAGAATTGGAAGCAGGCTTGGGAATAAACTTCGAAGAGTTTCACAAGCAAGGAGGTATTTATAGTTATTACATTTATCCACTAGCCGATACACACTTAAAAGCAGGATTACCGGATGATATAGAACCTGCCGGAGATATAAAGTATATCTACATATTTTCAGGTGTAGGCATTTTTATTTTGCTGATTGCTTGCATCAACTTTATGAATTTGTCTACTGCTCGGTCGGCCGGTAGAGCGAAGGAAGTGGGGCTTAGAAAAACGTTAGGCTCACAACGCGGCCAAATGGTTTTACAATTCTTATCAGAATCTTTTCTCTACAGTTTCATTGCAATTTTACTTGCCGTAGGTATCACCTTTTTGATCTTACCACAGTTTAATGTATTGTCTGGCAAACAACTTACGTTGGATGCTTTGTTAACTCCCACATTTATAAGAATTGCATCCCTTTTAATATTAATAGTGGGTTTGATAGCAGGAAGTTATCCAGCCTTGTACCTTACTTCCTTTCGCCCGGTGGAAGTATTAAAAGGGAAAATGCGTGCCGGCATGAAAAGCAAGGGAGTAAGAAGTTCACTTGTGATTTTTCAATTTGCAGTCTCAACATTCTTGATCATTGCTACAGTGGTCGTGTTTCAGCAGTTGAATTTCATGCAGTCAAAAAATCTTGGGTTGGATAAACAGAATGTGCTGGTAATTTCGGGTACAGCTCGCCTCGGTTCTAATCGCCTCGCGTTTAAAAATGTGCTGCAAGAACAAACCGGAATTTTAAAAACCAGTTATACGAATAATGTATTTCCGGGTATGGATAATACCACCATTGTGAGAGAAAAAGGAAAGGACATTGATCATTTGGTTGGAAAGTATTATGCGGATTGGGATCATTTGGATGTAATGAAGTTTGAATTGAAAGAAGGTCGTTTCTTTTCACGTGAGTTTGGTACCGATAGTTTGGCGGCTGTACTTAATGAGGCAGCGGTAAAAGAATATGGATTTCAAAACCCGATAGGCGAGGAACTACTCGATTTTAATTCCGAAACACCTGAAACATTACACATTGTTGGTGTGGTGAAGGATTTTAATTTTGAGACGCTTCATAATCAAGTGCGGCCGTTGGTTATCCGAATGACCGATGTTTCAAGAAGTTTAATGGTGCGTTATGAAGGCGATCCGAGAGTAGTGATTTCAGCGATTGAAGCCCAATGGAAGACGATGGCAGCCGGAGAGCCCTTTGAATACTCATTCCTCGATCAGAATTTCGATACGCTGTTCCGCAGTGAAATGCGCCTGCGCGACATCTTTATTGTATTCTCTTCGCTGGCAATTTTTATTGCCTGTTTGGGGCTGTTTGCTTTGGCTGCCTTTTCCACCGAGCAACGCACAAAAGAAATTGGGGTGCGCAAAGCCATGGGAGCTTCAGTATTTGGGCTTACTTTACTTTTGTCAAAAGAGTTTACCGGGTTGGTACTCATTGCTATTGTACCCGCTGTGGTTGCTGCCTGGTTTGTTGCCAATTGGTGGCTGAAGGATTTTGTGTACCGAATTGAACTAACCCCCTTCATATTTATTGGCTGTGCAGTGGTTGCAATAGTGATTGCCTGGGTTACAGTTTCGTATCAGTCTATAAAAGCCGCAAAAGTTAATCCGGTAAGTTCGTTGCGGTATGAGTAGTTCAAGAATTAAACAGTTTGAACTTTAATTATTATAGTTTCTAAAGTTCATAGCATCAAGTTGACCATATGCCAAACATTGAAATTGCAGTAACTATGAAAACGAAAGTCTACTTTTGAATTGTACTAAAATGGGGAAGCTTACATACAGAATGTTAAAACCGACCTGCTCCGTCATTGTCCCCCGACACCGATCGAAATTAAGAAACAAAAGCTACAACCCAACACTGCACCCCGCAATAAAATAAACATAGTGTTGTGCACCGTGCGGTCTGTCGAACGTTATAATGAAACGAGTCTTAGTCCACCGTTGAGAATTTTATTTCGAAACCAATTTTAAGACCACCGTTATAGACAGACATTGGATAGTCACCTTTCTTGGGTTGATGTGTCCGAATAAAGTTCTCCAGTTCTTGTTTATTATAAGCAGGGCTTGTTAACACTTCGTAGTCAGTGTCAGCTAAGAGGGAGTTCAAAATTGTTTTATAGTCTCCTGTCTTAGTCATGAATATCTCATGCGGTCCATTGTCACATATCCAAAATTCGTAAACCTGTACAAATCTTGCCTATGAAAAAGCATTGTAGTCGATTGTTTGTTGTCGAAATCTCCAGGGAATACTCCAGAAAATGACATAAATAGTCCGCTTAGCATGAAACCTATCAGCGGTAACTTACTTCCTTGTCCGTTAGATATTGATTTAAAGAGTCCGTAGGAACGACTGATTTGCCCGACTACTCCGAAACTGTCCACCGTGACCGAACGTTGTTTGAAAACTAAACTACAAATTTACACTGCACCCCGCAATGGCACATACATTGTGTTGTGGCTCGTGCCGCGGCTGCGAAGCGTTGGCATTTTGTGCGGTCGGGCAGCTTACGTTTGGCAGCGTGGGCAGCAAAGCCATATGTGCGGCTGGACTTTGCGGGTGAGTTCCATGTGGGGTGGCTTTGCAGTCGGAGGCCAAATGGCGCACAACGTTTGAGTTTATGACGGCTTGGGTGTTTGAAATCCCATCCGTCCAACGATACTAAACTAACTAAAGAAAATGAGACTACAATTTAACACTTCACCCCAAGCTGGCATAAACTTTTTGTTGTATGCTGGCGCGAACGTGTCCACACTACATGAGCCACACGGACTTGAAGGCTTTGGACGTGGGTTGAACGTGCGGCCTGCAAGTTGGTGTGACGGATTGATAATCCACTCACTTAATCTTGCATGAAAAAAATTATTGGGGTACTCGGAATTTGTCTCTCGCTCAGGTCGTCAACTCAATGGTATACGAACCTGAACTCAAAGCCACACATAACTTGTCGTAAGTCACTGAAGACTTTCAGCTTTGTTTTTCGAGACTTTGCCTCCGAGCCCCAATATTTTCAATTCACCTGATGAACATATTTTTTCAATTAAATCCTCTTTTGTCATGAATCCCATTTTGATATTCATAAAAGCGTTTAATAAATCAACTGTTGTTGTCAATGAGTACTTATGCGATATGCCGATGTCATTAAGCGTTTTTCTAAATGGTTTTTTCTCTCTTTTTGAAAAATGTTTTTTGTTGTCATGGTTAACAATAAACACACCGCTAACTTTTAATTGGGGATTTTCACTTTGTCGCATAGGGATATACTTTGATATTCTGTGCGCTTTGTCGTCTTTAGGATTAGCTGTATCAATTCCTGTAATCTCCATTATAATAAATCGGCTATCAGTCCAAAGTCTTATGTCCTCCTCTTTATATTTCTTATCAACGTTTTCAACTTTGTCAAAGCCAAGAGTTTTAAAGTATTTTACAATTGCATTCACCAATCTGTCACTGGCGCAATCAATGTCAACCATATCTTTCAAAAAACTGTACTTATTAAATTGTGTCCGTAGTCGTCTGCGAATTTTATTGTTGTCACGTTTTATGTTGTCACGTTTCTCCAACAATACTTTAATGTCGTTGAAGTCCGATGTTAATATTTTTAATTCCTTTGATGTCATTTATCAGTTTACTCAGTGGTTATTTGACTTGCTTTGGTTTCGAGCGGTCGCAAGTGCGGCAAGGCAAAGTGCCACTTCTACTCTGTCCCGCGCTTGCCACCAACGTTTTGTGTTTATGATGCTGGCGTTATTGAAATATAAAAATGTCGAACGTTAAAAAACTAACTATGAAAAATAAAAGTAAAGAAACCATCAAACCAGCCAGTGGCATAAACATTGTGTTGGGCACTGTGCCACTTCTCTGTCATACATGTCTACAAAACCTGCTCTCACTTTATCAATTTCAGGGTCTACATAATTTGCAAATTCATAGAGCACCGTTATTTTACCTTTAAACTGCAGTCCAAACTCGTTATAGTAAAGTCCGTGTGAAATATACTCAATGCACTTTGTCAACCGGTCTATATTTGGTTTACCTCTTAATAGAGGAAATACTGTTCCACTTCCGGGGCGTGATTACTTATACTGTACTGTCAGTTTAGAAATCACTTTACCATTCTCTTTAGTAATCCCAAGTTCGGGTAATGATTTATCGTTGTAATAAATCTCATATTCGTCTCCTGCTGCCATGTCGTAGGTAATCTTGTCGATGTCAATAATCTCAATTTTTACGTGCGTTAATTTTCCATTTGTGTCGTAAGTATTTGAAACACATTTTATCCCATTTCTCTGTGGGTCGGTATCCAGTATTTTAATTGGCTTCTTGTTTAGTCCTAATTTTGTAAAGGAGTAACCTTGAATTTCATTACTCTCATCGTAGCTAGAACTAATAATAGAGTCGGTCTTGTGAGTATAAATTTTTGTCCACGATGTTGTCTTGTCTTTATAGTACATTGTGTCGATAACGGTGCTGTTTGGTTTAAAACTTCCCGTTATTCCGACACTACCGTCAATTGTAACTTCTTTAGTTATCCTTCCAGATTTGTCATATTCATAAAGTGTATACCTGTCCGAGGATTTTGAGCCTTCATAACAATCAATGTAAAACTGCTTGGTTAGTAATTGATCTTGGTACTCGAATAATATACCGTGGTATGTATCGTCCTTTATTTCTTCAATTTCCCTATTAGTCTTTTCGTCAAATCTATTAGTTGGATTATGTACCTCCTGGTATTTCAAAAGTCCACTGTCGGAGTACTCATATTTGGCCCAACTTGAGATTTTACTTTCGTCAAAATGCTCGCTTTTTACTATATCTCCAATGTCGTTGACATAGTATATGGAAGTATATGAGGTGCTGTCGTTTTTGTAATAGTTTAACCTTGTTGTGGTTATCTTATTATATCCAACAAGATTCTCTCGTTTAAATTCGTAGCCGTCAAATTGTCCAAACAAGTCGGAAAAAAATGTCACGAGAAAAATGGTAATTAATAATCGCATCTTATTTGTAATCATGCCCCACAACGCTCGGCTATGGCAAGTGGCGGTTTTGAAAACGTTTCTGTCCACCGTAACCAAACGTAATAGCAAGATAAATATTTTCGTTAACACTTTCGCCCGCCATTTGACATAGCTATTGTTGTGTGCTGGCCACGAACTCAGTCTTTCGTTATTCTCGCATCGTCCAGAGATCCAGCGTATTGTCCAAGATGTCCTTTATCGTCCTTATTAAAAGTTCCGTTAATTCTAATTTCTTTTCCGTCTAGTTTTTCCAACACGTCATTTGTAAATAATTCGTCCGAGAAGTTTACCCAAAGTGCTTCTTCAGGTTCACTAAAACGTGTCCGGTAGATTGCAACGTCCTCAATCTTGTAATGAAAAAATCCTGTGATTACGATTTCTTGTCCTTGAAATGTGTCTGGAGATTTTAATGCTTCCTCAAACTGCTTGTCTGTCCATGAGCATGCTTGTCCAACAAATATCAATACAATCGAAATTATTTTTAGTTGTTTCATTTTTCAGTCAGTGGCTTGCACACAACGTTGGTGTTTGCAGCGTGCGGGGCTTTTGAAACTTCGTCCTGTCCCCGTGACCGCTGGCAATAAAGATAATAAACTTAATGAGGACACCGAACCCCCGCATGATGCAAACACACTGTTGTGTGCTGGGCGGTTTCAGTCGACCGTTAAAAGTTAAAGAGTCGTTGTCACCAGTCCGAATCTTTGTCGGCCAACACGTCCGCGTAGGAGTCGAGTCAAAGGTCAGACGGAAACCGTCCAGCGTAAACAGTCGTTGTCCGCTGTCTGTATTTTTAAAACTCCGTTGTCTGCGTACTGAAAACTTCTCCACCGTGAAGAATTTCTCCGCGTACTGTTATTTTTTTTTGATTTCAGGTTTTCTAAATATCCTTTGTCAAACCGCAAAAAAAATTCGCGCTGTCGCGCGATAACTAATTAGTCGTCTGGGCCGTCCGCGTAAACAATCTTCATCATCGTGGACGTACTGTCCGCGGAGATTTTTTTACCGCCTTGCACACAACGTTGGGGTTTGTGATGTTGCCGGAATAGGAGGGCTTAACAATGTAGCTTTAGCGGAATGTTAAGCCCGACCAGTTGCGACCTGTCCCCCGTGACAAATGTAAATAATGAAACTGGAAAGTTATTGCCACTGTGAACCCGGCAATAGCACAAACCTTGTGTTGGTGGCTGTGTGGCCTACTCCGCACTTCATTCGTAGCCTGCATTCCTGTCACCCGTTAATTTACACCAATCTTTATTAGTAGAAGTGCGGTGGGGCATTTTTCATTGACTACTCTTTCCACTTACACCGCACTGAGCACACTCTTTGACTGGCTTTGGATGTGGGCTGCAAGCGCGGCCAGGCAATGTGTGTGCGATTTCGAAGCTGTCATTTCACAAGGTATTACAACACTTTTGGTTTCTTATAAGAAACTCCTGTGTCAATAGTCAATGATAGGTATTTGTCCCGCGTTTTGAAAATTGTCCCCGAAGATTTTGAGACGTTTTACCCTCTGTCAGTTTTGTTTGCACCCGAATGGGCAACCCAAACACGCATGAGTCTGGTTGTACGATATTCTTTTATGGTGTGCTTCAATCATTTTCTCTCGAATCTTTTTAAAGTTCACAGTCTTTCTCCCGTACGCCTCAACCGGTGTCAGTCCGAATAGCCGTCCGTGTGGTCTTTTGTCGTTGTAGTCTGGAACAACCACCTTTCTCATAACTTTTACAAGTTCCTCTTGGTCGTGAATATTTCTCGGGTAGAGATAGTTGTATTTGATTTGTTTGTTCAAGGCCTCAATCATTGAGTTTGATTTCAAAATATCTTTGAGGGCTACTAATTTGTCCACTGGGTATTTCTCAAGTAATGTTTCCACGCTTTTGTTATTGTTCTCTGTTCCTCCGTCCACAATCAATTCGGTTTTCTCTTTTTGATTCGGCTTTATTCCTGCGTTAATGATGGTCTCTTCAAATGTTTCAATTCTCACCCTCGCGCACACCTTGTCCGCAATGCGCCACGATGTGATGTAGCGCGAAAAGTTGTCCATTACTAGATAGATGTATGAAGTTCTGCCGTCTGCGGTTTTAAATTCTGTTATGTCTGCGTGCCATTTCTCGTCTGGTACTTTTGCTCTCAATCCGTCATCGTAATCTTTCTTTGGCTTTCTGAATTTCTTTCTTTTGAGTTTCATCAGTCTCGCGTACTTGTACCATGTGTTTGGGTGAGCTTTCAAAATGCCCTCTCGCATTCCGTAATAGGCTACGGAGATTATTGGCCAATGGCTGTAGTCAGGATTTGAAAGTATTCGGTGAATCTTATGTACTTCTTTCACAGTCAGTTGTTGTGGATAGGCAGAGCTGCAAAGCTTGGCAAGAGATTGTCCGCAACGGAAATAGGATTCCATTGCCCAAATCCTGTACGTGCTCGGAGTGATTCCGAAGAGTTTAATACCTCGCTTTATGCCGATGGTTTTCTTGCAGCGTTGAATGGTCTCAACTATTTGAAACTTAAACTCTTTGATTCTTTTGATGTAGTCATTGCCTGTTCCGATTATGTCCTTCAGCATTTTATTGATTCTGTAAAATGCCCTAATAGTTCTTATCAATCGCTGGTCTCCCGAAATCTTCTTCATCAACTCATACAATTCCTCTATGTTGTCGTTGAGTTCATAGCCCGTGTACTTTTCTGGCGACTCTCTTTTCCATTTGCTGATTAAGCTTTTGTGAATTTGCTTTCGATACAAGTCCGGTAATAATCCTTTCATCACGAGATATTTTACCCTCGTGTCGTACGTTTTTCTCTGAATCATGAATGTGTTAAAACAAAAAAGCCCTGGAAAGGGCTGTTATAAAAAAGTTTAAAAAGTTTACTTCAATTTTTTCTTTGGTTTGCCTTCAATGATATTCTTGGCGTTCAACTTGCTCACGACTTTCTCTCCTGTCTTGGCTTCAATTTCTTTTCTTGTATTACCGGCTATTGTTCCACCTTGTTTGGCAATTACTTTACTTTCATCCAATGTCGTTGGCTTTTTCTTTTTTGAAATCTCCGAAGTTGTTGCTTCTGCCAGCATGTTCAAAACCAATTCCAAGTTGGTCATGTGGTCGCGAAGGTTTTCTTTTTTCAAGTTCTTATGGTTCTTGTATTGCTTTACGGACTTGCCACTCCATGCCTTAGTAATAATGTCTGTGAGGATGGCAAAGTCCATCCCTCTTTTAACTCCTCGTTTTTCCCATTCATCTGTTAGTTCTTTTCGAACTTCAATGCTTTTAAGACGCTGGTTAATCCAATTTTTTGAATAGCCTTTTGCCAAGTAGGTTTCCATAGCCCGGTCAAAACTTAATTCAGGGTCTTGGTCTTCCTCAATTCTCTCATAGCCTACTTGAGCGAGCCATTGTTTGAACGGTTCTGCTTTGGGGGATGGTATTGACTGAATAATTCTTAAAAGACCTTGGGTATCAGTACAATCCGTCAGGTACTTTTTCCCATCACTGGCTTCTAATTTCAGTTGTACGATAATATCGTACAACTGGCCAAAGCCTTCTTCTTCAAGTTTGCGCTTTAAATCGCTCCAATATCTTCTAGGATTATTGCTGTCCGTAAGAATCTCAATTACATCAATAATAGAGAAGTACCACAACTCCTTTTCTTCATCCCAATGGGTTCTTACTTTTTTTGATTCAAATAGTTTTATGTTGCTCATGATAAATAATCACACATAGTCTTTAGATTGATGTTTAAATAACTTTCAAACAGCCATTACATCTTTTTCTATCTCTCGAATATTAGAGTTGGCTTCCTTTACATATTCAGGTTTCAGCTCTGTCCCTAAATAATTTCTTTTGTGAAGTAAGGTTGCTACGGCAGTAGACCCTGAGCCCATAAATGGGTCCAAAACTATATCTCCTTCCTTCGTGAACAATCTAATAAACCAAGATGGCAATTCGATTGGAAATATTGCGCTATGACTTTTATTCGAATGGTCAGTCGCAGATTCGACTACATTGCTTGAGTAAAGGCGATGCTCTTCTTCAAAAACCAGAACGTTGTGCGGATAAACTTTTTTCTTGTTTAACCAATTTGAGACATTCCTTCCAATATGCGAATTGTTTTTGGATACATATCTGACAAAATCGTTTTCACTCATGGACTTAAATCTTTTGGATGCCCAATCACCAATCGGTACTTTAACCGCATTCTGATACATCTTAAAGTTCTTATCCTTGGTAAAATGGAAACATCTTTCCCATGAATCTCTAAATCGATTTGGCTTTTCTGTCCATCCATACATAGAAGCTGCAATCTCTGAAAGGGTTAGACCGGCTTTTTTACCCTCCCGAATCATTAATAGATTATTAACTGGCCCGTAGTCAGCAACCTTTTCTTTTGATAGTTGCAGACCAGCCTCAATTTTCCATAGGTCCTTTTCACTAACTACTGAAATCAATAGTGTCAATTTAGTCTGTCCGTCAAACGTAGACTCTTTTATGTCGGTTAATATTAGTTCTGGGTCTGTTGGAGGAACTTCAGTCAAAATTGTTCCTGCAACAATGTCTCCGAGTCGTCTCT
>JAJNPV010000038.1 GCA_021155195.1 Ohtaekwangia sp. | reverse complement strand
GATATGGCTTCTGTTTGATTTGCTTGTTTCTTTGTCTCATCTCTCTTAGGTTTGTTGGCATTAAATTTGTCGATCTTCCATTTCGGAGCACGGCATTCTTTGGCAAAGTGTCCTGGCGTTCCACATTTGAAGCAAGGTTTGTCACTCTTAGGTTTGGCAGTTGCGACATTTCCTTCTACGGCAACAGGTTTGTTTCTTTGTGTTTCTTTCTTTTCCCCAGTTGTTCCATCTGTCAACATGAACTGATTTCTTAGCATGGCTACTGACAAGTCCTTTCTGGTCATTAGGTTCATCTGAATAGCTCGATATCTCTCTGGCAAATGGCATAGCACCATGTAGCAAATCTCTGCTTCTGGAATCGGTGCTCCAGCTTCTCTCATTTTGGCATTTAGCATGGCTACTCTATCCAAAAATCTGGTAAGTGTTTCTTTCTCTCCCATGGTACAAGTGTAGAACTGATACTTTAGGTTGATTAGATGAAACGACTCCTGGCTTCCAGTGTCTGCTTTCAAGGCATCCCACACTGCTTTAGCGGTATCATTCTTCTTTATGATATCAATGTACTTCTCTGAGATACAACATCCAATTGTAGCTCGGCACTTTCTGTCATTTTCTCTGAATTTCTTCATTGCTTTCTTAACGTCATTTTGACTAACCTCGGCAGTTTCACTGGTATTACTGCTGTCTATGGTTTTCTTACTGGCTTTCGGCTTTGGCTTCAAAGGCGACTTCTGGCTTTCCAGCAACTCTTCGTACTCATCTTCCGTGTACTTGCAATTAATAAACAAGTCTTCTCTTTCCAAATACATTTCCATTTCAAAACTCCATTTGAAATAATTGTCATCCCCTAGCTTCTGGGATACAGGGCTTCGGCTTGCGGTGGGCTCATAACTTGTTGAATAATGCATTGGAAATAAGATCAATAAATAACTACTGAGTTGTTATTAACTGTAATTTATTCTCATCGTACACAAATAATTCGTGGTTTATATATAGGCGGAAAACACGTGTGGCACGTTCACTTCCTTAGCTGACTTCTAGACCTCAAAACGTCTATAATAAACAGTATTCATCGATACTATATGTATTATACTTAGATCAGTTTCTTCCAATCTGGTTTGCAATGGGATGGAGTTCATATTGATTCAGATAGGTAATCATTTATATATTCCAACACTCCCCCTTAATTTAAACTCTCTTCTGTTTAAATTACTAATCCTAAAGATTCTGAAAATTTGGCATGTTTGGTGGCTCCAAGGGCTTTGGTCATTAGATCGGCTGTCATCTCTCCAGTGGGGCAGTACTTGATCTCAATGGCTCCAATTTGGATTTGCTCTCGTACGAAGTGGTATCGTACATCAATGTGTTTGGATCTCTCGGTATGAATCTCATTCTTTGCTGTTTTGATTGTTGACTGATTATCTTCAAATATTATCATCTTCTTTGTTTTCAGCATAAGTTCTTCTTCTAATTTGGCTAACCATTTAGCTTCTTTGATCGCTGCAGTAATGGCAATGTACTCAGCTTCCATTGATGAGAGGGAAACAATTGGTTGTTTCTTCGACTTCCAGGATATGGCAGCTCCATTCATTTGAAACAGGTATCCACTTATTGATTTTCTGTTTTCTGAATTTGGTGCATAACTAGCATCTGAGAATCCAACTAATTCTTTAGGCTTGGCATGGTAGACTAACTTGGCATTCTTGGTTCTTTGAAGGTATCTTAGTATTCTTTTCACAAGCATCCAATCTTCTTCACTTGGGCTTTGCATCTTCTTTGATATTTGACTAACTGCGTAGCAAATGTCTGGTCGTGTACAAACGGCTAGGTAATTCAGGGCTCCAACAGCTTCTCTGTATTTGGTGGG
>JAJNPV010000029.1 GCA_021155195.1 Ohtaekwangia sp. | reverse complement strand
GTTGCGGATAGCATTAGCTTCAGCATCTAATACATCTTGAATCATTTTTAGCAAAAAATACTCCTAACAACCATATACACATTAATTTACGAATTATGATAGCGAAGCTGATTAAGCATGTCAACATGATTTTACGAATTTGACATTAAAGACAATAATACCTTATTGGAGTAATACACAAAACTTTACGGATACCCAATTAAAAAAAGGAGCTTCGGCTCCTTTTGTGGTTTAAGACATAAGATGCGATTTTGGTGCCATAAGTTGCGATTGGAATTACCATAAGTTGCGATTTTTTATATAGAAAAATTTAATTATTGAGGAAGTAAGTTTTTGGATATGGGTTAATCCATAAGCGGCAACTTTTACAGCATAAGCTGCAATTTTTTACACCATAAATGTGGGTTAGACCATATGTCTGCAAGTTTTGGACTCATAAGTTGCAAGTAAATATCGCCATTACTGAATTTCTTTTGGAGTATTTTTAATAATGACTCTGATCGAGGTTGTGTAACACTAACTTCGATACTCCGAACTAAGTAATGAAAGAGCACTTAGTGCGGTTCCTTCTGACTGAGAATAACGAGTTTGAGCTAATTTAGAAGTTTCTTGCTCTGAAGTTCCTAACCTTAAAGATTCAAACTCATCTTCATATGATAAATCGGGAATGCTTCGAGAGGATGTATTTGAATTGACTATCTCATAGAGTCTTGAGTTAGTAATTTGTATTGGTTGAACAGACTCTGCTGAAATTGCTCCGCTTAAGCGTAAGCTCACTAAAGCATCAATTTCAGCATTATTGATTGTCTGAGGTTGTGTAAAACTGGCGCTACTTTTACCGAGGTGGCTTAAAAATACAAGTTACCTTTTGCTATAAACTGAGGGTGTCCGGAATTTTGTGTAAACGTCGGTTGATTACTGCTGAGGCATCCTCTCTTCAAATTGAATAGTAAACCTATTTAAAGCAGGTTTCCAATCACGTAGTGGCATCGTCCATTTCTTGCTGATGTTTTGCAGCG
>JAJNPV010000009.1 GCA_021155195.1 Ohtaekwangia sp. | reverse complement strand
TAGAAAAACTCGCTGAATTTAAGCATATTGCTAAGCGAAGGAAAAGATACTAACGAGAATTTCTTATGTAGTGGCGAACGAACAAGAAATTGTCCAAGATTTGAAATCTACAGGTACACAGATACTTGTCGAATTGTAATTTAACGAAGTCGCATTTCTTTGGCTGAAAGGATTAGACTAAGCACTACGCTTGAATAGTGTAACATAGAGAGTGATATTCTCGTATGTCTACCATGGAGGTCATACAATGAAATAGGCTTTAAAGAGTCGAGTTGTTTGGGATTGCAACTCTAAGATAGGAATTAGTTAATTCCTAAGACTTGAATATAGGAGAGATACCAATAGCACACAAGTACTGCGAAGGAAAGGTGAAAAGAACTTTGAAAAGAGAGTTAAAAGAACATTCAATTGTCATAAGAGGAACTTGATTCGAGAAGTGAGATACTTGTTGTGCAATCGGTCGCGGCAATGAGCTTGCTCATTGTTGGTGGAACCTGATGATTAAACGGCACACAAGATCAATTTGTCACATAGAGAGAGCAAACGGTTGTTCGATTGGTTACATTTTCTGCGGATTATGTTGCAATGAGCATCTTTGATTTTATAACTGTTAACTGTGATATGAAAGACTTCATAGAGGAGACATCTTCAGGACCGTCCCCACGGTCCGCGGCTAGAATATTTGCAATATCGGTACGGTGAGGGCTACGTGGCAGACTGTCGAAAATACACTTGTCTTTTCATTTATGAGGGAAAGGTATTCGAGATCGACGTTTGTGTCAAAGCGGCGTCAGGTTTGTCCACACTCATGGTACGTCGCGTGAAGAAAGTCAGAATTGATTAAAATCTCGAATTTTACCCGTCTTGAAACACGGACCAAGGAGTCTAACATGTATGCGAATTTATGGGTTATTAAACCTTTTTTAAGAAATGGAGCGAAAGCAATGTAAGAAGGTTAGCACCTTCAACCGGCATCTTCTCGTAAAGGTGTCGCGTCAGAGTTTACATGATGGGACCCGAAAGATATTGAACTAAGCTTGAACCGGGCAAAGCCAGGAGAAATTCTGGTGGAGGCTCGAAGCGGTACTAACGTGCAAATTGTTCGTCTGATTTGAGTTTAGGGGCGAAAGACTAATCGAAATATTTGGTAGCTGGTTCACATTGAAATTTCCCCCAGGATAGCTGAGACTAAGGGAAATTTGGAAAAATTTGCCAATCAATTTTATCTGGTAAAGCGAATGATTAGAAGCTTTGGGTATTACTTTACTCAACTTATTCTCAAACTTTGAATAGGTAACGAATTACATTTCTTAAAAGAATGTAAATTGACAGCATGAGTTTATCTCTTTTTGTGTTGTTATAATTAAATGAAATAGTCTTTAGTGGGCCTTTTTTGGTAAGCAGAGCTGGCGATGAGGAATGAACCTAACGTTGAGTTTAGACGCAAATCTATAGGCTAATTAAGATCCCAAAAAAGGTGTTGATTTTTTGAGACAGCAGGAAGGTGGTCATGGAAGTCGAAATCCTCTCAGTAACGTGTAAAAACGAACCTGCCTAATGAATTAGCCCTGAAAATCGATTGCGCTCAAGCCTTTGGTCTAAACTCAACCGTTTGAATACTGACAGTATTGACTCGAGAGTACTCTACGTTAAGAATGAAATTTGAACGAGTAAATGTGCGTGAAGATCACGGAGAAGGATTGGGGTGACCCGGTCTGGAGTGATTCTTTAGTGTAGATCTTGGTGATAGTAGCGAATATTCAAATGAAAAATTTGAAGATCGAAGCAGAGAAAGGTTTCAGGCGAACGTTGTTCGAACCTGAGTTAGTCGATCCTAATTTGGAGATTAACTTTGTTAATGACGCAGAGGCGGCAGTCAAATGTCGCAATGTCAACTCATAGCGTCCTAGTTCAATAGAAAGGGAAATAGTTTAAATTATGCAATGCATGTGTCTAAGGAACCTGGGGTAACCCAAACGGCTGACTTGACAATCTTCTGTTACAACTGTAGAGTTTTCTGTTCTCCTTCAATGGAATCGCAGAAATTCAGTCCGTGGAATCGGCTCGTCCGAAGGTGTGGATTGAAACCATGGATAAAGAAGCTACTTCATGTGCCTCTTATCGTAATGGATATGTTAACAGAAGGTTCCGAGAAAAAAGTTAGCTAGAGACGCGGTGCTTTCTGAGTAGTGGCAACATGAAAGGCGGGTGCTGCGCATTCCAACTCACACATATCGTACTCACAACCGCAACAGGTCTCTAAGTTTTATTAACTCTGATCAACTAGTAAATGTAAATAAGGGAAGTCGGCATATTAAACCTGTAACTTTGGGAAAAAGGTTGGCTCTAATAATCGAGCATCAAGGGAATCTATGATTGAATGAGTACCACTATAAAGTGACGACGAGACATTTATGACGAGTCTTCTACTTTGGGAAAGTCAGCTGTAGTGACTTGTAGAAACTGAAGCGTTAAAAACTTTAAGCCTGCATTTTATCTCTCCTTGCTAATAGCGATTGAATTAGAACTGTTACGAACAAGAAGAATCCGACTGTTTAATTAAAACAAAGCGTTGTGATGTATCGAAAATGTAGATGACACAACGTGATTTCTGCCCAGTGCTCTGAATGTGAATTTGTAGAAATGCACCAAAGCGCGGGTTAACGGCGGGAGTAACTATGACTCTCTTAAGGTAGCCAAATGCCTCGTCTTCTAATTAGAGACGTGCACGAATGGATCAACGAGACTCTTACTGTCCCTATTTACCACTTGGCGAACTCACTGTCGAGGGAACGGGCTCGACGAAAAATATGGGGAAAGAAGACCCTTTTGAGCTTAACTCTAGTCAGACATTGTGAAACGGCGCGGACGGTATAGTTATAAGTGGGAGTTTGTAAAAGGACGGACTTGAAATACCACTACGACTGTAGCTGTTTTACTTAATTTTCACGCAGAATAGGTGTTCTTCCACCTAGTTCATGGGCTAATTGTAACGACACGTTCGATGAGCAGCAGGTGCATGGTTACGCTGAGTATATCGCTACTATGTGCAGGTCTATCAAGGTCGTGGAGAGTCTCCGGTACCGTATGTTGGCGGGAAAGTCGCTCTCACAGTGCCTGGTAGAACGTCGAGACCTCTGTCTTACGAGATCTGTAAAAATAACATTATTTGGTAGGGAGTTTGGCTGGGGCGGCACATTCAATAAACGATAACTTGAGTGTCCAAAGTAATGCTCAATGAGAAGGGAACTCTCATGTAGATTAAAAGGATAAAAGCCTTATTGATTTGAATTTTCAGTAATAATGCAAACAGTGAAAGCTCGGCCTATTGATCCTTAATCAATTTATTAACTAAAGTTTGAGGTGTCAGAAAAGTTACCATAGGGATAACTGGCTTGTGGCTACCAAGAGTCCATATCGACGCAGCTTTTTGATCCTTCGATGTCGGCTCTTCTTAACCTTCGAAAGCAGAATTTCGAAAGGGTGTGATTGTTCACCACTCAAAAAGGAACGTGAGCTGGGT
>JAJNPV010000006.1 GCA_021155195.1 Ohtaekwangia sp. | reverse complement strand
AAAAAAATTATTACAAAACACATTTATGAAATGAAAGAGAAGGACCCATCAATCGAATATGAAATTACTAATTGCATCCCAGCTATCTACTTTAGCAAGAAAAAACAATGCGCCTATCTAGTTAAATATTCTATCGTCAATAGACTATTTTCATTGAAAGAAGTGCCTTACGATATGTTCGTACAATGGCAACACAAATGGGATGTTGAAACGAAGAAAAATTATACGGCGCGTATTAATAATGTAATTCACGTTTCTCTCAAAGATCCAAATTTTCCCAATTTTAAACTTTCGTTTAGTAGCTTTGATGGTGCATCGAACTCTGTGGATAAACTTTCTGCAATTTTGAATGCTGACTAATAAATTAGCCCTTATATCTTCGGATATAGGGGCTTTTTTGTAGCCATTATTTGCATTCTTTCTCGCGTATAGAACAATAGTATTAAACGTTTTGGAAGCTACATAATTAGGTGTGAATTACTTACTTGACATGTTTAATATGTTTCCTGATACTCTTAAATACGAAGTTACAGCTCGTTGCGCTGGCAGTGCAGAATCCTTACAGGAACTGGTAATCAAATAATTTAACTTAAAATCTATGGCAATATTTTCCATCGGTTTGTAGCCAGCACCTTACCGTATATTTGGGAGCTATTGTTATGTCTATCTTTTATCCAGTAAGTTTGGGTTTCATCAAAAACAACGCAAAACAGTTAAAACGAATTTATCCAGATTTATCACTATATAGATGCCAAGAAGCGGTAGCGTGCGCTATGGGCTTTAAAAGCTGGTTTGACGCATCAAAGCGTATTGGCACTCCAAATTCTCCACCTGCTACACCTGATGAACATCTAGCTCGTAAAGTTGTTCTTCAGCGCAGGTATCAACAAAGCATGGCGTTAATCAATGAAGCAAATTTACCAGCTTCTGAAGTTGATTTTCTTGTAAGAAAATGGAACATGACGGCTAAGATACCTTCAGAATTGGCAAGATTTGAACCTTCATTCAAAAAAGCTTCACGGATATTTGAAGCGGATAAAAATGGCAATATCTCAAAAGATGATATTGATGAAGGTGAGCCTCCTAAAGTGATTGCAGAAGGTATCATTTTTGCAAAAAGTGGAGATGTTATTTACTACCACTTAAGTCAGAAAAGACTTGATGCTATGCCGCTTTATCTACGTGGCAATAGTAGCTTATTCCTTGAGCATGAAACTGGCCATCATGTTGTACTTGCCTTTCCCGAGCTTTTTTCAAAAAAGGCTGTTAAAGAAGCTGAGTATTATTTAGCAGACAGCAATATATGGCTTTATGAGATGCACAAAGGCTCTCTACCGACTGGTTATAAATCGCATTCTATTAAAAAAATGGTTGAAGAGGCTAATGAATATCCAAATGATTGGTTTGCATTGTCTGTTCGTCATTCCAACGAGAATATAGAAGGCGACTTTGTGATCCCTGCTCTTACCGGTAAAGAATTTGTTGAGTATGTAAAAGCTAAAGGCTCATTACGCGGGCTCAATGTGCAGTGGTTTAAAATTCATGACGCCAACGTTTTTTATAATTTAAAGTTACTCCACTACAATCAAAAAGAGTTCGGGTGCGTTTGGACTAATCGTTTACCGACTAAATCTATAGAAGCGACAGAACCTATTTATGGGACTCCGTTCAAGTTCGGCCCTTTCGATGAAAGGGAATTTGAAGAATGCGAGTCAAGTTTAGTTATGCTAGACAATGAAGTATTTGAAGGTGACGAAGATGACGGATATGTATATGAAATAATGGATAACCTTATTTATCCATCCTAAATTAAATTTAGGTGAGTTTGATCCAAACACCGGTAACCAAATAAAATCAAAAATAAAATCTAGAAGGGTAGAGCCATGAATATTAAATATACACTATGCGGATTTTCTAAAGAAACCGACGAACTTGTGTTTGAGATAGACTTAGATGAAAGTAGACAAGAATTAGTGAAGCTTTTTAGCCTTGACCCCAATGATCAATTCATCGATATTCAAGAAATAAATACGGAATCTGAAAAGAATTATTTTGAAAATAAATACGATGTTAATTTTGATAATAGTGTGAGTTACTCAGTACACATATACCAAAAATAACTATTATTTTTGGCTTTAAGTTTTCAGAGATGGATGCATCTCATGAAAAAATTCATGATTACTTAGTGGTTAATAGGTATGACGTAAAACTTTATTCATGACCTACTTTTTGGCATTTTCTTGTTCTTGAATCCATTTTCTGAATTCAACAGTTATAAATAGTCGGTGCCTGCCAATTTTAAAAGAGGGAGGCATAGTTAGGCCTAAACTGATTCGATTACGTGCAGTTCCTTCTGAGATTTTTAAGACTTTACACACCTCTTTAAGATTCATCGTTTCCATGAGTAATCTACATTCCATCAAGAAATAATTATGCATCATATTGGTTATTCAGATTTAATAACACAGACAATTTTGGACACTTGAGTTCTTTCTGTTCATAAATCTAGATATAAATTGCATTAGCATCAAAAATCGCCTTTATATTTGATTGAAGGAGACAGTTAACATTCGTATAGTAATTCCTCGACATTAGGAATTTACTATGAACCAACAAGCAATCAATGAGAAACTGTACTGGGAAGATGAAGATGTTGATTTTCCGGGATTTTTCCAAGAAGGTATAACTGATTTACTACACTTTAAGCATGTTCATGGAAGTCTGAAAGATTTGCATCAATTAGACCCGGAATTGAATGAGTGGGTCAATGTACAAAAGAGATACTTCTGGAAAGGGGAGCTTGGTAATGATTATATTAGCGAGCTTAAAGCTGCAGGCGTATTGCTTTTCCCTGTACTCATTGGAATGCCAGAAGAAATAGCTCGCCGTCTTGATTGCCTACTGAGATTTAGACGCGAAACAGGTGAAGACATCCCATCAAAATATCACGAAAATAAAGAGTACGGAGCTTTCACGCAATGGCTCACCAGACAAAAACGCGCATTTGCTGGCGGCACGCTCGCAGAGCATGTGAAAGACTGCTTGAGTGATGTAGGAATTAAGTTGACCAAACCTGATGAGAGATATTCAAAAGCAGGCGCGGAGAAGGAGAGAAAAACCTTTGAAAATAACCTAACGCTATTAAAGTCCTGTCTCGACAAGTTTCAGGAAGATTTCTATCCACGCGACTTTTCGCACAAAAACATAAAAGAATCCAAAGCCATCGAAAAAACCTACCGATTCTTGGAACACATCATTCTCAAGGCAAGAAATGGCACGCTTCCTGAGTATCAGAAGAAAACGCTAATCGCTCTTAATTTCACCATGAACAACATCCCAATGGAACAGGTGATGAATCCAAGACCGTCAAAACGCGGCAACACATTCATTTCACCAAACAGTATTCAAAAAAATTGATTAGGTATAAATATGTCAAAACTCTTTGATAAAAGAATAAACCAGTTAAAGGATTTCATAGAAGCCAATGGCGGGCTCGACAAACTAATGACTCTAGATCCAAAGCTCTACAAGTGGCTGAGAACTAAACAGATAGAGTTAAGGAATGATAAGTTAGATATTCATCAAGAGGAGATGATTGATGAAATGAGTTATTACTTACCTTTTGTGCGAGTTGCAGGAAGTATTCAGGATGTTAATTATCGGCTATCGGTATTGGATAATTACAGGACGGTAACCGGCGGAGACATCCCAACCAAAAGAGATGAAAATAAAGAATGGGCGTCCTTTGCGCAATGGCTGACTCGTCAGAAACGTGCATATAACGGTGGAATGATGCCACTAAGAATTGCCGATATGTTACGGGCTGCTGGCATTAATCTTGGAATGGCTAACGAAGGCAAACTCAGAGGCGCAGTAAAGAATGAAATTGATTTTTTTGAGAAGAACATTTCAAACCTAAAGGATTATTTAAGCTCGGTATCCCCTGATTCAAATGATGTTGCGTTTAAAAATATGCGATATGACAAGCACCTATCCACAATATACAGATTTCTGGAGCACATGGTCCTAAAATCACGCAATGGTGTTTTGTCAGATGCTCATATGAGTGAATTAATTAAATTAAAATTCACAATGAACGGGAAGCCAATTAGCGAGGTTTTATTGCAGCCTGGATACTCAAAACGTTCAGCATATTTATAACGAATTAAGGTAAACTTTAATCAAAACTAAAGTACTCACGTTTTTTATAACGTGATAACAAAACTTTCACTGACTTTTGAAAATCCTGCATACCTTCCCATTCAGTATAAATACGACCATCAAGGAACCAGATATGCTTATCTTTATGATCAGGAGACCTCACTAACCTACCTATTCCTTGCTTAAGCATCATGAGTGATTCATTTTTTATCGGGCTCAACTTCTTGGCTTCAATCCTAGCATTCATGGCATTACTGTTATTAGTACCAAAGGGACAGCATGTAATGACTAGATCTGAGATTACCGTATCTTCTATAGATTTATCCTCTTCAGATAAGTTAAATCCAGTCCATGCGCCTCCAAGACCAAGCCATATTGGACGCAAGCCAGCGCGATGTTTTTCTTTAAATATAGACTCGAACACCTCAATCTTTTTATTTCTTTCCTGAACAACCAGCCTATCTTCAGACGTGCCAAGCGCTATTAGATTTTCTTTTAATGTAGCAAGTTGCACGTATGAAGTGGCTAACAGCAGGGTCCCGCCTTTGGCTTCACGACTAATACTGTTAAGACATACGGCAGCATTATGCAACCATGAATCGTTTAAAGAATGATCATCGGACTTAATATTAGGCCGCATAAGTGATTTAGCTTGTGCTTCAGATGGAATATGTAATACAGGTATTGCAGATACCCAATCCGCAACAATTGGTTCCATAATATGCGTGCGTGAAGTAGGAACAGCTAGAATGTCACAGATGTAATCGCACTTATCCTCGCCATATTGATTCTTGATATAGAGTGTTGCGCTGGCAAGGATTGCACCTCCCTGCAGAGACTTCCAGATGCTACCAAGTATATTCTTTAAATCTGATTTACCTGTGGATATGGACGGATACCTAAAGTCAGGGGAGAAGCTTAGATAGGATGAATCTGAGGACTGTCCATTCAGTACTCGCTGCGTGTTATTTAACACACGTCGAACATTAGATATTCTCTCAACATCATCATAAGACTTCGATTTTATTGCATCTAAAAGTTTACTGACTTTTTCAATGATAACTGCTTTTAAAGCACCATCTACATTATTTAGATTCACGGTCTTTTCACTAGAAAAAGAATTATCTTGAAGTGTGTATGAAAGTTCGTTTAGTGCCTTAATTGCTTTGGTGGACTTACCAGATTGCCTAAGTCGTATTGAAAGAGAGAACATCGATAAGGCGTCACTGTGAACTCCGGCCACATTCTGTTCAAATAGATGAGCCTCATCAATAATTAAAACTGAAGGCTCTGGCACTAATGCCCATGAGGTAAGATGCGACAATGCAAGCATAGTGTGAGTGCAAAAGATGATATCTGATTGTCTAGATGCACCACGAATGGTTTTTAATACTTTAGCAGTCTCACACTCACTATCCCCACTCAGATATAGGTCGCTGACATCCATATTCTGAGCTAGATATTTCAAATCTTCCATCAGAAAACTTGGTTTGATACCCATTGCAGACATTGCATCTCTTAAAGGACTGCTATGGTTAAGCAATGGACCTCCTGCATCTACCCAGTCCTTTACATTCTGGTCATTGAAAATCTCATTATCATTTAAATACTCTCTAAGTTTTTCATCATCTACAAATTCATTAGCACCAGGAAAAAAACTATAACTTAATTTACAGCCAATTTTATCCTCGGTAACCAGAATCATCATATCCTTCCAAAGTTGACCCAGCACCTTCAAAGAAGGGGCGGTGATAACAACTGGCTTCTTTCCATCTTCTGCAGCTTTAATTGCAGCTGCACACAGTGCTCGTCCTTTTCCTACACCAGTAGAAGCCTCTGCCAATACGATCTTGTTGGAATTAAGGCCTGCCATTATGCCTTGATAGAATTTTAGTTGTTCCTTACGCGCATTGAATGGCGCTTTGATTTCCTTCGACAATCCTAGAATTTGTCGCTGTTTATTAGTCAAGAACTCTGCACCTGCAGCACAAAGATTAGCGAATGCCTGTTGGAATGAAATCTTATTTTGCTCAGCGATGAGCGCGATCTTTGCATTCATCACTGGTTGCAAAAACATACTTAAACGCTCCAATTTATTTAATTCAACAGCAACTAGAGGCAAGTTCTCTTTTAAAGCAATACTTACAAGATAGCGGTAAGTATCCAGCTTGCCTTTCGATGGCAGTAAATTTGGCTCTAATGGAATTAGGGGCAAAGTACGTTGATTACTGGATGCTGCAGCGTTCATATAGTTTTCTGTTGAAAAGATGAGTGTCTAAAGTTTATTCCAAATAATATATTTTCTCAAGTGTGTTAATTAATATTCCTACTTGATAATATTTTTTTATATGTAATAATGAACCATGACTTACGGATGGGGAAAACATGTATTCAGAACTTATTATTAGACCGAAGGCGCTGTCAGATACGATTATGCATCCTGATACAGCGCGTAAGCTGGTGGCAGAGGCTCTAGATGGGACTGCTGTTCCGAAGCTTATATTTAATCGTCGTGAGGATGGGATGACAATCAGCGATAGGTATATCTGCAAAGATAAAAGCCATATCACTTCTGGCATGCCTTTGCCTCCCGTAGTTAGCTATGACGGTGGTAAAGGCTTTATCCGTATTTATATGCTAGGTGAGCAAGGGCGAAAATTGATGGAAGAGGTCGCACCTGTTATAGCTTCCGCGGTAGCAAAACAAGTAGGAGGCCCATATTCGTTCGATCTAAATGAAGGGATGTGCACGATTAAAGAAAAACACACCCCGATTCTGTATTCGACAAGACGCATTGTAGTAGCCAAGGAAATAGAAGAGGGCAACCTGTTCCGAGATAAGGAACCGCAAGAGGTTAGCGATAAGTTGCGTCGCATCATCATCCGTGGGTTATTGGCACAGGCGCGTTGGTTGGATGAGAACTCTGATGGTAAATGTAATTTAGAAGGCTTAATTCCACACGAAGATTCTATCGGATTCCATATTGCAGACGGGAAACAAGTGCCGATAGTCATTAAGGATAAAAACCATGCTTGGGGCTATGCCAACCTTACCTTCACACTGAACCTAGATCTAATGGGACCATGGCAGGCAGGTAGATTGCTTTCGCATGGTCACGGCCGTATCCGTAAAGTAATCTTGAAAGGACAGCATGATTAAATACACTTCATCAATGATTGTGGCTAAAGCAAGAGGATTGGAAGCAGATGGCATCCCTTCAGTCAAATCAGGAAACTGTGCATTTTGTGGACATGAGATTAACGAAGGCGACTTGCAAGTTCCGTTTGCGGTCTCTGGCAGTTTTATGGATGACTTATCTCTAGCATCAAAGGGTTCAGATATGACTTGTGGTTGGTGCGTACATCACATCACAGCAGAAGGTCTGCGCGAAACTGGTTATGGAGTTTTTAGCATTGAGCATGGAGCAAAACCATTCCGAAAATGGGTTGATGTTAGAGAAGCATTGCTCAATCCGCCAACTGGCCCATTCGTCATGGTTTACGCCACAGCAAACAATCAACATATGGCATGGCGTGCACCAGTAAATTTCTCTACGGAAATGTTCTACGTCCGTGTTGGACTACGCGATTTAAAAATCAGGCGTAAAAAATTAATTCAAGCTGTTGATGTATGCCGTGAAGTAGCTTTGGCGATGGGTCGCAAGGAAGTGGAAGGTAAGACATTACCTAATCCGTATGACAGCTTAAGCCCAGATCTCAAAGATGTTAATCATGCCGGCTTGACGCATGCAATGCGAGTCTGGAAAAGAAAAGGGTTTGAGCATTTGGAAAATGATGAGAAGTACATAAGCGGTATTAGATTCTTGCAAGGGCTGACATTAGGCGAAACATGGGCATTACGATTCGTTCTTTCTCCTAACGCTGGTAAAAATTAAAAGTTATCAAACACGATTAAATCATAAGGATAAACCATGAAATTCACAATTAAAGCAATTCTAAAAACAACCTCACCTATGCACATTAGTACAGCGGGTAATTACCGATACAACTCTGATGCAGGCCGTGTTGAAACTGAAACAGCTGGCAATTCTGGCAACATGACACCTTGTACCGCGGTTCAGAAAATGGATGTGTTGGGATGCAATTTTCCCCAGCCAGTAATTCCAGCTAACAACATAGCAGGCCGATTGAGACGCCACGCTGCAGAGATGGTATTAAAGGCGATTTCGGCCAAAGGTGAGAAGGTAAGCCTTTCCGCATATTCATCCTTGATGTGCGGTGCGGTAGGCGGTTCACCTGATGCGAGAGATTTAAGTTATGCCGAGTACAAGAAATCAACCGAGCATGTATATCTAGGTCTGTTTGGTGGCGGTCCGCGCATGCTTCGCCGTAAAGTAAGGGTACAGAACGCATTACCAATCAATCAGGCGGTACTGGACGTGATAGAGAACGCGGCTCATCCACAGGCAAAAGATTTTGTGCAGGAACGTAGAATCACAATGGCTTGGACAGCCCGCCGCAATGATGATTTAGCTGATCTCGTAAATGTTCAATTGCAAGAAGCTACAATTGATAACTATGTAGAAGAAATACAGAAACGTCAGGCAACAATTCTTGAAGAAAAAACCAAGGGTCGTTCCAGCACAACCACATTCTCGTTTTCAGCAATAGAGTTTGTATTGCCAGGTACACACTTTAACTTTGGTTTTGAGCTGGATGTAAATAACGATGCACAGCTTGGCTTTTTTTTGGCAGCTCTGGACAGCTTTGTAACAAAAGAACGTATTGGCGGAAAATCAGTAAATGGATTAGGTCAGTTCGCCTTGAAGAACGTGTTGCTTACTGATGAAGACGGCAATGAAACGAACATCTTCTTTAACAACCGACTCAATCAAGAGAATGAAGTCGTTAAAAAATATATGGATGCCTGGTTGCTAGCCTCAGCCAATATCGATAAAGCAACGATAGAAGAAATGATGACCATTCCTAGCGAAGTGGCTTTGCAGAAAAAAGAAAAAGCAGCTAAAAAAGCAGGACAGGTGGCCTAATCATGCAGGCACTGAAAGTAACTTTTAACCTTTCGTCGCCATTGTTTATCGACTCTGAATATCCTATTCACATGGACGCAATTATTGCATCTGCTGTTTGCATGATGGCAGAATCGATGGGTTCAGTGAACGCATGGGCAGATGCAGATGACTTGTCTGGGTATCTTGATAAGACATCGGGCGATAAATGGGTGTGGAAAGCCTCACGCCTTATATTCACACCAGCATCCGGGATTCAATTCATGAATCAGACAAGAAAATCTGACCCTGACCGCTTCTTTGAGGATCTTGGTAATTACTGGGCAGGAAGGAACCCGACAGCAGAAAACCCTATTGGCAGCATTCGCCCAGAGACATTCAAAATCAATACCGCCAGCGGGCAACAGAGAGGATATCAATCGCTGATAGCTTACCAGTGGGTTTCCAAGGCTGAAGCATGGGTGGTTGGCGATAAAGAAGCATTGCAGGACTTGCTGACGTCGATTACTCATGTTGGAAAGGCAACCAGAAATGACTTTGGACGACTCACAAGTATTACCGTAGAAGAGTCGGACGAGGCTGATAAGTGGATGTTGCGGAATTTACCTATTGAAATGGCGTCTCCTGATGGTATTGAATATGCTAAGGTAAACGGCTGCTTACGTGCACCATACTGGAAGGATATTAATCGAATTTGTGTTAAAGAACCTATTATTTGAAACTACGGTTAACCCGTAACGCACGGGTAAGAAAAACACCAAAAACTGATGTGCACATATTGCTAACGTTTAACCCGTAACGAACGGGTAAGAAATCCTGATGTTTAATGATCTCTTTAACTTCGCTGGTCAGCCCGTAATGCACGGGTAAAAAATTAGAAATTGAAAAGTAATGTTCAATATTGTCGGTCAGCCCGTAACTAACGGGTAATAAAATGTCAGACTTAAGTCCAGCTTCGATCTAGAGGTTAAGCCCGTAACGAACGGGTAAGAACTGGTTAAAAACTGATCATCCTTGAGCAACAAAGGTCAGCCCGTAGTGCACGGGTAATAAAATGGTTGAGTCAATTGCGTATCGATGACCAGGGGTTAGCCCGTAATGCACGGGTAAGAATTTAAAGAGTCGTATTTTTGGCGCTTTTTCAATGGGCAGCCCGTATTGTACGGGTAAGAAATGGGCACGCAGTCCCGCAGAATATGCGATCAAGGTTAAACCCGTAATGCACGGGTAAGAAGAGGCCTCGAAAGCGCTAACGGCTGCAAATAAAGGTTAACCCGTAACTAACGGGTAATAAAATGTCAGATTTAAGTCCAGCTTCGATCTCAAGGTTAAGCCCGTAACGAACGGGTAAGAAAGAGTGGCGACACCCCAAACGCTGAAGCGTTTAGGTCAGCCCGTAACGCACGGGTAAGAACAAATGTATCAGTCATTACCAATCGATAAATACGGTAAGCCCGTAACGAACGGGTAAGAAAACTAATATAATTGATAATTATGTTCGGAACTTGGTAAGCCCGTAACGCACGGGTAAGAAAAACGAAAATATATGCTCTACAGGCGCATCATCAGGTAAGCCCGTAACGCACGGGTAAAAAGATAGAGTCTTCTCAGCCATAACACTTTAAATCGGTCAACCCGTAACGCACGGGTAAGAATGACTCATACAGCCATTGAGCAGTTTTAGTCACGGTCATCCTGTAACGTACGGGTAAGTTTATATATTTTACATGAGGTTAAATGACTGGTTTCGCTCCATAAATTGAAGTTACTACATGCTCATATTTGGCTGTAGTAGCAATTGAGTCATGACCCATCCAATTCTTAACAATCTGCAAGGTAATATTCGAGCCTTCCTTGCCCACATCTTCAAGTTGACGGGTGCAATACGTGTGCCGTAGAACGTGTGGCGACAACTTCTCTTTTGTAATGCCTGCATCTTCCATTGCGGTACGTACAAGACGATAGATGCTCGAAGGCACATAAGGATTTCCAGCCTTCTTAGAACTAAGAAAAAATGGACTTAACTTGGATTTAGAGTCAACATAATAAAGCAACTCATCAATAATCGACTCGGGGATTGGTACTAGTCGCTCTTTATCGAATTTACCAATAATACGTAAATATGGCGTTTCTTCTTTGAGGTGGACGTTGATCGTTCTCAGATCGCACAACTCTTGCGCTCGCAACCCACAACCGAGCAATAACAGTAGAGCACATCGTTCACGCATGCCAGAGTAATGTCTAGGAAGTGCAGCAATGTAATCTTCCAAAAGTTTAGTATCTGACTTAGTCAACACGGTAGGCTCACGCTTAGATGTTTTGCCTCTCATACCTTTACGTTTTTTATCTAACACTAAACTCATTACATTTACTTTGAGATGTTCTGACTCCACCATATCTTCGAAAACATCTGCAATTAACCATAAGTATCTAGCCTTAGTTTTATCGTCTATTACACGAGATTTAAAATATAACTCCGTGATGGTTTTATTGCATTTATCCAAAGAAACGTTCTTTTCTTCCAAGAAAGCAATAAACGCAAAGAACATTGATTTGTAAGTCTGTGCTGTTTTCTTGCTATAACCATGCTTTTCTATCCATGCGGAAAAACCTACTTCATAAGACTCTTCCCAATAGTTAGTATTTTCTACATTCACCATAAAATTACTCCGTAATAATCCAATTAGCAGCACATAAACCATGTGGAAAAAGTGCTTTTCTAAAATCAGAGTACCCTAAAACTTTTTATACGCAACTTACGCATTCGTAAATTGATTACTATGCCGTTTTTAGGGGGTGTAACTGGTTAGGGGCCTGTTAAATAAGCACTCTAGCGAGTTTGCGTGTAAATTGATTTTGAGAATATGAGCTTACATTTCTTAAAATAAACTGAAATTTGACAAAAAAAAGAACTGTGCAATATTTGCTTATGAATAGATTTCATTAACAGTTTATTAATTCAAGAGGAATATGAGAATGACAGAACAAACAGCAGTTGTTAGTAAATCAGAAGCGGTGCGCGTTGAATTAACAGGTATCGAATATCTTAAATTCGCTGATTTAAATACAAGATTAGTATTTCGTGGCCAGAAACTAAATGAACGTAAATCACGCGAAGAGTCCATGAAATTCGCATTACGCCTAACGTCACTTGCAATTAAACAAGCATTAGGTGATCAGGATGATGGGTTATTTATCTTAGATGATGAAAATGCATTAATTGAAAAGATTATTCAAAAGGCCGTAACTCCTTACCTTGAGAAAGATAAGAAAGTGGAGAAGCTATTAAATAAACTAGTCGATATTAATGATAAAACTGGTTTTACTGATAATGATGTAACTATCGATCAAAAGGACTGGCATGCCATTGTAAATCTACTCTCATCACTCAAAGGATTTTAACCAACCTGCCGTAAATCCCCCTCCTTCAGGTGGGGGATATAAGGCACGCTAAATTTGACAACCTAAAAATATCCGTAGAATGGAATTATGCTAACCGCTACCAAGATTCGTCTTTATCCAAATGCCGCGCAAGCTTACAAGCTTGCGAAAGCCTTTGGTTGTGCACGCTGGTATTGGAATAACTCCTTGGCTGAAACACAGAAGGTTTATCAGGAAACCGGTAAGGGGTTAGGTCAATTCCAGTTAAATGCACGGTTGCCACAACTTAAAGCAGAGATCCCTTGGTTAGGTGAAACCCATAGTCAGGTCTTGCAATCGGTGAGCCTGCATTTGTCCCGCGCGTTTGTGAATTTCTTCGAGCGCAGGGCGAAATATCCGCAGTTCAAGAATAAACACCGCAAGCAGAGCATTCAGTATCCGCAGGGCGTTAAGGTGGTTGATGGCTGTAAGGTATTCCTGCCTAAAATCGGCCATATTAAAGCAGTAATACATCGTGACCTGATAGGTAAAATCAAGACCGTTACCGTGAGTAAAGACCCTAGTGGCAAATACTTCGCGTCAATCCTTTGTGAAAATGACGAAGTTCAGCCAGAGGTTAATCTTCACGGCAAAGTCTTGGGAATTGACGTAGGGCTTACAGAGTTAGCTATCACCAGTGATGGTTCCAAATTTGCCAATCCGAAGCATGTGCTTAAAGCACAGCGTAACCTCAAGCGAAAACAGCAAAGCTTGAGCCGTAAGGTGAAGGGCAGTAACACCAGAAACAAAGCACGCTTGCTCGTAGCGAAAGCGCATGAGCGTGTAGCCAATGCACGTCAGGATTATTTGCACAAACTTTCTACCCGGCTGGTGAACGAAAACCAAGTCATCGCCGTGGAAGATTTGCACATCAAAGGCATGATGAAGAACCACAAGCTTGCACGCGCCATCGGTGATGCTGGCTGGGGTGCTTTCACCAAGATGCTCAAGTACAAAACAGCCAGGTCAGGTAAGGGTTACATTGAAGTGAATCGCTTCTTTGCCAGCTCTAAAACCTGCTCCTGCTGTTTACATGCACAAGCACAAATGCCTTTGGATATCAGAACGTGGACTTGCGACCAATGTGGTACCCGGCATGATCGAGACATCAATGCCGCGATCAACATTTGCAATGAAGCACAACGCATGATAGCGGCTGGAATGGTCGTTACTGCTAATGGAGGCGCTGTTAGTCAAGCCAAAGGACGTAAGTCCTCTGCCTTGCTCGCGCCGTTGAAGTTAGAAGCTCCGTCGTTTACGGCGGGGTAGTTCACAGAAGACTAGATGATTATTTGGCCGTGAATTCGATGTTATAAACAATTGATGAAATATGCCATTCGGATACATTACGTTAATAAATACTAATTTTATATTTAGAGCTAACTATGAAACTTAAAAAAGGTTATCGACCATGGGTAGCACGCAAAGCACCTTTATTTACTCATTCATTGAATGAGACGTATATCAAAGCGTCCGCCTTGCTGCCCATTGTAATTATTTCGGCTTTGATAGGTGGCGTAATTGGGATAACTAATGGGCACAGACTAACTGAGTTCAATAAGGCAGAGCCTGCAGTAGAGATTAAACGTAAGAATGAAGCTGCCAAACCAGTTGCACCTTCAATTAATGCAAACGTTGTTGAAGCGCCTGTATTAGTGCCTATTGATAATAATCATCCGCCTTCAAATACAGTTGAGGTGCCAGAGATTCCTATGAATACCTCACAAAATGGGAAGCTAAACCAGAACATTAATCTGAAATAAACTGTTTAGAACATAAAAAAACTAATAAAAATGAAAAGTTTCATCGCCCTTATCATGTCAACACTTATATTCACAGTAAGTGTTGATGCTAACGCAACTAGAAACAGATTTAAATACAGAAATAAGATTAAACATCAGTCTATTCATGGTAATGCAAAATTCACTGCCAATAACCATTCGCAATTAAACTACAAACCTCCACCAGACCAAGCTCCAAAAGCTTTTCCGAATCTAAGGTCAGTAAAAAGAAAAACATTAGTACAGGGTGGCCAAGCTAAGAGAAAACGTTGGAAAGATAATGACGGGAATATCTTTGAATGGGACAGTCGGCATGGGACTTTGGAAAAATATAATAATAATGGAGTACATATGGGCGAGTTTGACCCAGATAGCGGGGTCCAACTAAAGCAGAAAAATAAATCAAGGCGAATAACACCATGAGTATTGAATACAAAATAACTGGCTTCTCTAATATTACAGAGGAGCAGGTGCTTGAAGTAAAAATCAATGATAAACAAGATTTCTTGAAAGAGTTATTTGGATTAAAACCAAATCACCAGATGGTTGATACGTACGTTATAGAAAATGAAAAGCAGAAAATGTATTTCTCAAAGAAATACAAGATAATTTTTCTTGATGAAAATGAGTATTTCGTAGAGGCTTACCAGGCATAAATGAATAACGAGTCCAAACCAATTTCACTTCTAGAGAAGGCTACAAGTGCTATTTTTTATTTAAGCACAATCAATAAATCTATCCATGGCAATATTGAGATATATCACAGTCACAATACACCATATCCTGAAACAATAACTTTTGTTACAAATGGGCTCAAAGCTCATCTTGATCACGAAATAATAATGCACTGCATGGACAACGAGATAGAAGAATGCTTATCAACAATAAAAATGCTTTCTTGGGTAATTTTAGAAAACCACTACATATTTGGAGATGGAACTACCTTCGGCAATGATGAAGAATTACCAGACATAAAGGGGAAAACTGGATTTTTTATAACTGACCCAATTTATTTTGAGAGTCTATTAGATAGTGAATATTTTATGGCCATCCCAGTATTTAAAAGTGAATTAGATTACATAAGAAATATTGGTCGGGACCAATTTAAAGACCTAATGGATAGCAATCCAAATATAGATCTAATTAGCATGCATCGAGAGAGTTTCGTTAAAAAAAGGACAAACTTGCACTAGCAATTTTATGTGATAACTTAAATTTAGCAGTAAACAATAACTCTGCAATTTGCGGAATAACCAAGAAAGGGAAATACCATGATTACAACCAATACTGAAACGCTAGGGCAGGGGAGCAGACATTCAATCGTCGGCTCTCCATCCAGTCGTAGTTATATACGGCATGCTGCCAGTAAGACAGTGCGAATAGATAATTTTAACGTGGTCAAGTTCGGACACCTCAAAGATCACATGAGATTAACTTAAGTAACGTCACAGGTTTTGTAGTTCAATCGCGTTTCGGCGCAAATGGGTGTTAATGGTTTTCTGGTAATACAGTCGTCGTGGGCTGTAGTACAAATGGATCCCATTAACACCTGATAAGTAAATGTTGATAAGGATTATGTATGTATAAGTATGTGTACCTTGCCGTTCTAGGGACAATGGGCGCTTCGATGTTTAGTGACCACATTCCAGACTTTGGTTTAAAGTCTGTTAAGGATGAGCTCATTAAACCAGTTAGCGCTCAAGTTACCAGAGTGAAAAATGAAGCTAGTCAGACAATCGACTCGCTCGATGGCGTTGTTGTTGCAGTTTCAGATGGGGATACGCTTACAGTAAAAACTGAATATGGGAATGCTGTCATTCGAATGTTCGCTATTGATGCGCCTGAAGCATCATGCCATGGGTTCTCAGACAGCAATGGCTTGAATGGTCCATTATGTGTTGAAAGTGGGCAACCAGGTGCAACTGCATCAAAATTACATCTGAGAAATCTCACCCTTGAGAAAAAAGTCACCGTTAGATTGGGACAAGGGATGTCAGGGAAACGTCTAGTTGGCACAGTGCTAGCAGATGGAGTAGACGTTAATCTTGAAATGGTTAAAGCAGGTCATGCTTGGCACTACAAATACTTCTCTAAAAATCAAACACCAGACGATAAGTCATCTTATACAACAGCAGAGAATAATGCGAAGTTTCTCAAGAAGGGGTTATGGTCTGTTGATAACCCTATTGCGCCTTGGATATATCGTAAACAGCACAAAACTATGTAATTAAGTGAAAGATGCTTTTATGGCAAGCTATATTGAAAGTTCATTACTAGGTGGTGAAAGAATACAAAAACTAGGCTACACAAGCCTTTGGTTTCTGTCACCAATCATTATCATTGGAATTTTGTTATTACCAGTGATTATAGGATTTGCTTTCCTAATTATGGCTTATCTTAAATACAAAGCCAGCGTATTTGCTCTGACTAACAAGAGAATCCTCATTAAAAGCGGCCTAATCAAAAAAGAAGTCATTGAGCTTAATATTTTACGCATTGAGTCAATTATCGTGGACCAGACCTTTGTAGGTAGAGTTTTGAACTTTGGCACGCTTGTGATTAGCGGAGCAGGGATATTCCCCACAAGAATGGAGAACATTTCAAATCCAATGGAATTTAAAAAAGCCTTATTAGAAACGAAGATTTAACCTAACATTTACAATCTATATGGCTTCTAAACTATATAGGACTTATCTCTAGCTCAATGAAATTTTAGTAATATTTAAACAGGAAAAAAATGGCAGATAGATTTTGGGGTGCAGATAAAGACAGAATTGCAGCTAAACAGCTTAATCTTAGCGAAGAATATACAATCTTCATGGTGGCTAATCGAGGTGAGTTTATTCCTGATGAGGACTATGAAGGTGTTGAGTTGATGTTAGAAGGAGAACTTTGGCGAGCTGATGAGGTTATTGCGGCTATCAAAGAAAAAGAACAACCGATTGTATTGCCAGAAAACTACCAGCTAGTAGGCATGTGCCCATTAGGTAAAACCGAACCAAAAGTATATGGAATTGTTGATTTATCTGAGCTTGACACGAATCAGGAAGGTACTGAACAAATAGTAGATTCTGCCCATGAAAGTAAACTGGAACTTGCCGGTTACCAACGTAAAGGTACTGCTAACGACTGGATACATGTTCAAAAAGAAGATTTAGAGCATTACAAGAACAAAGGACAGGAAATACGTGAGCTTTATTTTATTAAATAACCATAAAAAATAAGCATTAATATCAATGACTCTATGAGTACTACCATACCAAAACGCCAGCGCGTAAAAGACGGTGACATTCTCGCAATCCCAATCGGACACGAACTGTATGCGTTCGGTCGTGTGATTGATGGTGCTATCGCTGTTTACAACTACACGTCGGAAGATATGAATAAGTTACCTGATCTTGATGACAGGTATTTCTTGTTTATTGTGCCAGTTTATAAAAACGTACTATCTTCAGGACATTGGCCAAGAGTTGGCCGTGACCCTTTACAACTAGGTCTGCCTCTATACTTTAAACGTGATCCTTTGAGTGGTAATTACTCAATTTATAACTGTGAGAATGATTCAGAGACCCAATCATCTGAAAAAGAATGCTGGGGCATGGAATCTCTTGCTGCATGGCATAAAGAGGTGGTTGAAGATCGCATCCTGTCTTCACTAGCAGGTAAGAGGTCGGAATGGATTTACGACGATAAATGGATACCTTACCCAATCAGATATTCAGATAACGGCACTGCTACGATGGTCGCAGACAAGGCCATAAAGTAATGCGTAATTTAGTAAGAATAATTGCTTTCTTTCTGATATTTGCAATTTCAGTTGGTGCTGAGGCCGGGAAACGTTCAGGCGGCTTTGGCGGGCATGGATGGGGGAAATCTAGCCACTCGTCGCATATAAAGTTAAAAAAGAAAAATACTAAGAAGAAATTTATTGCAGGTGTGGTTGGGGCTGGCGCTGCATCAAGCGCGGCAGATACTGACAATTCAAATGAGACAAATACTAGTAAAATTATTGCAAAAGAAGCTAACTGGGCGAACCATGCCTTACTGGATGACCATTTTGAACGTCATGGGAAAGATTTTAATGCTATTGACTCGCGAGACTACGCTAAAAAGGCTAATCATTTTTATGAAAGAAGTAAAACACAAAAAATACGCAAGAAGGTTGATAGTAATGGGGTTATAAGACTTTGGGATCCAAATACTAATGAGTTTGGTTCATTCACGAATAAAGGTAAAACTAAAACCTACTATAAACCGAAAAGCCCAAGTTATTGGGATAAGCAAGAAGGCGTAGAAATCAATGAGTAAATTTAAAAATCTCGACCATCACAAATGCCCTGCATGCGGTTACCAATTAAGTTTCTCCCCATGGGAAGGCAACAGCCCGTCTGACGGAATATGTCATTGTTGCGGAATACATTTTGGTTATGACGATTTGCTTTCCAATAATGAGAATGAACGTAAATTAGTTTACGAAAACTGGAGGAATCAATGGATTGCTGGCGGCTATAAATGGTTTTCTCGGACTCTTCCACCTGAAGGCTGGAACGGCGAAGAACAACTGAGTCAATTTTTAAAACAGGATAAATAGCCAATTACGAAAGAGCTGCTGTTAATAATGATTTGTGCCTGGTGTGGCTATACGCACTACCTTTGATGTAGTTTAATAGATGTAGAATAATTAATGGATGATATAACAATGCAATCTAACCCAGAAGTTCAAATTGATAATGTAGATTTTGAGTTACTACGCATTGTCATTATTGATTCCTACTGCCGTGGCAAGAAGGTTGAAATGCGCCTTGATGGTCACGTTTCCATTAACGGCAGTAATGGTGCTGGAAAAACAACATTACTTAGACTTTTCCCTATATTTTTTGGGGAGCGCCCACAGCGAGTCATCGTGGGTGCAGAGAACTTCGCCACCCATTATTTCCCAGCATTGACCTCCTATATTATTTTTGAGTACAGACGGCGTGATAACGTAGTTATGGCTGTGATTCATGCCAACGGACAGCAGGAATCCGTCAGTTACCGCTTTATTGACCATGCCTATGAAGACCGCTTGTTCATTGATAACAATGCGTTCATCCAATCACAGGATTTGCATCGCCATCTTCAAGGTCTTGGTATTTTTGAAACAAAACCGCTAACCAGGACACAATACCGTCAGATATTGGTTAATAATGCCGCGCCAGAACACCGCGCTCATGCGGCACGATTTGCTTTTGTCAGTTCAAGCAATCGCCTGACACATATCAGCCGTGTGATTACTGGCATTCTGAATAGAGTGACCGACTTTCAGGACTTAAAGCAGATGGTGATTTCATCCATCATAGGTGATGACAAGAAGTTTACACTCAGCACCAAGAAAAATGAGCTGATGAAGTGGATTAGGGAGTTGCAGGCCCATGAATCACTAGCAGCCAAACGAGAGGTAATGGAATCTCTGGATAAAGCTGATAACGAGCGTACTACCATGATAGCGGAAATCTCCGCCATACACGCCAGATTGCAGGTATACATCAATCATGTGAAAAATGAAGAAGACCGGCTGGAGCAGGCACTGGAAACTTCTAAGTCTGACCGCGACAATGCCGAGCAAACCCATCGATTAAAAGTCGATGCGGCTCAGTTAGCCAAATCGACGATGGCTGCACAGTACCAGACACTTGATGAAGAGATTAAAAACCTGAACAGGAAATTCAATGCCTATAAGGATAGCAGGATCGAAGAAGCCTGCATTTTGGTTGATGCGATTGAGCCAAACAGGAAGCAGGCTCAGGAAATCGGCATTAAAATTGGCGAGATCAGCGGCGGCATTGAAAATATCAATGATTACTTCAAAAACCAGAAGTCAGAAAAGACGCTGGCGGCCGAACGCGCCAAGATGGGCTTGATGAACGAAGTATCCTCAGTCAAGGAAAAGTCACAGCAGGACAGGGATGAGTTGCTCAACAACCGGGATTCAATCATTGATAAAATCCAGGGGGCTGGAGATAAGGCGATAGAGGCCTTGCGTCAGAAAGAGAGCACCATCATAAGCTCACTGGCTGCGTTAAGAGAACGTATCAAAAACGTGCCTGGCGATCCTGAGATAATTCAAGCAATACAAAATGCTCAGAAAGAGCAGGATGCGGTAATCGAAGAGATTACACAGCTTTACCGGCTTAAAGGCGAAGCGGAAGCCAGATTAAATACGGCAAAAACGCAGTTCACTGATCAAGAGCTGCTGTTTAACGAAACCAGCTCCGCGCTTGAGCATGCTGAAGGCGAGTACGAAAAAATATTGTCTTATGCCAAGGCTGGCGGTGATACGCTGATTGGCTTCCTGAGAACAGAGCACCCGGAATGGGTGGCAGACATTGGCCGCGTCATTAATGAAGACCTGCTGTTGCGCACGGACTTGGATCCGGACATTGCTGAAGGCGCATCATTGTATGGCCTTAATATCAATCTGGAAAAAATCAGCGCATCAAAACGTTCTTCTGAAGAATCAATCCAGCAAGATCTGCATTCGGCCGAGCAGCGCGTTATTAAGCTCAAGGAAGCTGCTACTGAAGATCTAGCAGAAATGAACCGGTTATCTTCAGTATATAAAGCAGCTAAAGATTCAGCGGGCATGCAGGAAGCGGCACTGAATAAGAAACTAGGCGAAAAAAACCAATGTACGGCAAGGCTGGATTCATTGAAACTACAGCTGGAAAGAAGTAAGTCCGAGATGCGCGACAGTATCAACATGGAGCAGCAGCGCGAGAATGACAATTTACTCGCAGTACAGGATGAAATCCGTATTGAGCAAAGAAAAATAGCGCAATCCGTCAATGAACAAAAGGGTGCATTCTCTGACAGAATCAAAGAGATTGATGCGAATGAGAAAACGTCATTGTCCTTGATCAGTCAGCGTAGGCTGCATATTGAAAATACGCTTGAAAATGACCTGAAAATATTGGACAAAGAGCGTCTTGCACAGCTTGAGGAGAGCGGAATACCGCAAGGGCTCTTGTTAAGTTATGAAGAGGAACTGAAAACAATTAACGGCAAAATCAAAGCGGCAGAAGGCAAAGCGAAAGATGTACGCGAATATCGTGAATGGCATGAATTCAGTTATAGCAAGCTCAATGACAAATCGCTGGCAATGGCCAGTCTAAAAATCGAGATTAATCACGCAGAGAAGAATCTGTTTGATGCTCAGGCTGAGAAGAATGCCGACTATCGCAGGTATTCGGAAACAATCAGCGAACTGGACCGTGAAAAAACAACGGTATCAAATAACCTGACCAATGCCAGAACACACCTTGAAGCACTGTCCGCATGGCCTAAAGACCCGATGGTATTGGCGTCCCAGCATGATATGGCGTATACGCTGATGGAGCTGGTCAGCCAGAAAAACAATGCTTTGGACAAATACCATAAACTCGTGGATACCATAGCGCGTGGTGTAGGAGAGATTCGTCAGGAAATGCTGCGTACTGTGAACACGGCGTCCGAACAGTATTGCCTGCTCGCTGAGAAGGAATATGGCAGCCCAAGGCTACGTCATGAGTATGAATGGATGAATGTGTGCCGAGGATGGTTCAATCAACAGGAGAAAATGAACGAAAGCAGAATCTGTCAGGACGGCAGACAACAGGGCCTCGGCATCAAGACTTTCTGCAATGAACTGGAATCTTTAAAAAGCAGCGTTTCCATCTTTAACCGTGAGATCAGGAGCAGCTTGAGTCAGGCTAACATGTTCTCAAAGATTGAAAACGTCGATGTACATATCACTACCGATATTGATAAGCAAAATTACTGGCAAAGTATTGAACGCCTGAGATATGAGTATGATGCATGGCACCCGATGTCTGCTAATACATTGCCGCCCGCATCCTTCGTGGACGCGGCGCAGGAAGTCTCAACGATACTGGGAGATGAAAGAGGACTGACAGCCAATCCTACTGAGCTGATCCAGATCAGGATTGATGCGACCATTAATGGCAAGAGTGTGAAAGCGCATGAGGAAAAAGAACTGCAGAACATCAGCAGCAACGGACTTTCCTATCTGGTGCTGGCCATCATTCTGGTGGGGTTTGTGAACAGAATTAGAGGCAAAAGTCGTGTGGCCATTCCTTATGCGGTAGATGAGGTTATGGACTTGGATTACAGTAATTCAAGCCTGCTACTGGAATTCCTCTCGCATAACAACATCAGGATGGTAGGCGCTTTCCCTGATATTAATGAACGACTATCACCTCTATTCAAATATAAATATAACGTACTGAGCGACAAGCGTATTGCGCGGGTTGATCTGGGTTACGCAGGTGAGGAGCTTACCAATGTTTAAACAGGCTGTGATTGATTTACTTCAGGGTGCTTTTATTTGTGAGCAGACAAATCCAGCCGCCTTCAAGTGGCTGAAAGAACCGGTTAACCATGCGGAAGTGGACGATTATCTTGCACGTCTCAACCGCCGTCTTATCAAGACAAACAACGGCTTTGCCTATTACTGTGCATGGGAAAGCATTGGACAGGGTGAGCGGAACGAAGTTAGGAAAACCTTCACGGAAATTAAACACACGATTGCTCCTGTCGTGCTGTTTCTGCAGATATGCATGAATCATTCAAAGCAGGACGTTTCGCCCGCTGCTGGTGACAGGTTCAATTACGCAGGGCTGCTGACAACCATTACCGAAAATCCTAGCGTATTGGAAGAATTGCGCAGGTTGTCTACGCTTGGCAAGGAATTCGTCAGCACAGATGCTTCACCAAAGGGCATGTTGGACCGTGTAGTGAAGCAGATGACGTTATGGGGATATCTGACTGAACATAATAAAAATCAGGCGTCTTATAGCTTTACCGGCAAACTGGATTACTTCTATGAAGTCCTGACCTTTCTGGCTGAAGATGAAAAATCTATCCAGACCGCAGATGACGAGCAGGATGTCCCAGTACAGGGGAGGCTCGCTTGAGCAAGCACAGCGGAGTCAGCCAGATACTCAAGGCGCTGCATGAATCCAGCGACATCATCGCAGACGCTTTTGAACGGGGCAGTATAGAAGTCACGGAAGATAAAGCAAAAAGCATCATGAAGCTTAGTCAGCTTCGAATACTGACGCCGGACATCCATAACACTTACCAACTGCGGCACTCGATGCGTAAGTTCCTGAATACGGTGTTGAATACAAGCCGACTGATGGAGGCCGGCACCGATCTAGGCAGGACATTCAGCAGGCTGGATGAACTGGTGACTAGGCATAACAACGCCTTTATGGAAGGCCGTGAGGACGACAAAAACCTGTATGAAGAAGAAATCCGCGAGTCCATCAACGACATCGCCGGTGACATTGAGGATGAGTTGTTACGCATCAGCAGGTTAGTGGAAGGCAAGTTTGCGACCGTCACCACGCTACCCGAGAAGGTCAAAGAGAATGAATGGTATCTGAAACGAACTGACACCACCCTAGCTTTGCTGGAGACGTTCAGTTTTTCCGATATTGAAGACAGGTTAAGGGGACACCGCGACCTGGAGCTGGCTTTTAACCTGCTCCTAAAATCCAAGATGGGTTATTTCCTTATCACGTTGAAATCCATCTCGGAGAAACTGCGCGAGTTCCTGTACGCTTTCCGCAACATCGAAGCGCGCGCCAAGCTGTTAAGGTCTTTTGCCAATCATCTTAACAAAAATCCTGCATGGCAACCTAAGGAATGGGATGAGCAGCCGTCCCTGCCTGATTGGATAACAATAGCCGCTCCATTAAACATGATGGCGAATCCAAATATCAACTCCTCTGAAAACGAAGAGGTACTGAGTGAGATTGCATCCAATCTGCCGGAATTTAAAGAATTTGTTTATAGCGGCAAAAAGAGGGAGGCAGGAAAGCTGATTGCCATCGAGGAAACCCCTGTCCAGAAAAAAGAACTGTCAGGACTGCAAATTGCTGTTGAGACATTCATTGCGTCAGCCGCACAATCGGAATCAGGCCTGTCTGCAAGAGAATGGTGGGCAGCAAATCGGAACATGAATGATATGTCATCCGAGGAATATTGGGTTAGACGTATTCTGTCGGAGAGACAGAACAGAAAACCCGGGACAGGGTGGCAGGCAGACCTTGTTTCCGCGCCTGTAAGCGAGCTGGATGGCAACGTGTTAGTAAGAGACATCATTGTCAGTAAAGGACGGTTGAATGTTTAATAATCGCTTTGCTGAAACATTGAAAAGGATTGTTGGCAGCGAAGAAATGCGCTTCAGCCTGTCTACGGCATTGGGCATATTTTCAATTCAATACAATCTAGGCTCGGTCAGAGGCAGATCCGTTTATTTCAGCCATCAGGACAAAGAGGAAATCAAGCTGCTGCTGATAGCCAAGGGCTATGCATTGACTGCCAGCGCTCACAGTGACATGACCAGAAGCGAGCGCCTTGCCTTTACCCCTAATGAAAAAGCGGGGGGTCGGGGACTCAAGCGTAACCGCATCTCGATAAAAGCACCAGCCGGAAAGCCTCTGCTTCTTAATGGAAAGTCCTTGGTATTACCAGAAATGTCACATATAGACATCGATATTTCAGCGATTGAAACCACTGGACACGATTGCGTGATACTGGTCGAGAACTACGACAACTTCAATCACATCCATAACAACCCGATTACGCTGCCGCAGCCATTTGCACGGCCTCTGGTAGTTTATCGCGGCGACAAGAACGAAAGCAGGCTGGATACTGTGTTGTCTTATCTGGACGCATGCAAGCTGCCTATCTTTGCTTACGTCGATATTGACCCGTATGGGCTGGTAAATATACAAGGACTTATCAATCTGGTAGGAGTGTTAACACCTGAAAGGTCGATTTTAGAATCTTTGCTTTCCGATACCAGAACCAAACGCAATGATTTATACGACAGGCATTACGCTGGGTGTTATGCGATATTGGACGGCTTGCCTGACAACCATCCGTGTAAAGAACTATGGAATTTAATCAAGAAATACAAAGCTGGCGTTGTACAAGAGCAATTCTTAAGATTAAAGTTGCCAATTGTGAGTAATCCTATACATTGAATATCCCAAATTAATAATGAAAAACGATGAGCATTGAATCTCTAATACCAACCCTTAATATCATCACCTTAACTAAAGTTTACCTAGGCGCCAGCTTCATCACTGCAATCCTATTTATTATCGATAAGCAGCTTGCAGTAAATCGCTCTCACAGAATAAGCGAGAAGAATCTGTTTCTGGCTTCTTTGTTCTGTGGATGGCCTGGTGGTTTACTGGCAATGAAAATTGTGCGTCACAAAACACAGAAGGGCAGTTTTCAGGTCATGATGGGACTGGCGGTTTTTGTAAATGTGGCATTTGTCGCGTGGTTACTGCTTAATATTAATCAAATATAATTTCAAATGATCAATCCAACACTCCCAAGCGCAGACGTCTTAGAAACAATTATTTCTGATGTAAAACCAGATGCAAAACATAAGAAATTATTAGATGCACTTCACACTAAGACTGCGCTTGGCTCACTACGACATGCTAAGACTTATGACGGGTTAATGAGGGATGGCGGGGTGTATGACAGCAATCATGCGCTTATTCATAAAGACATACGTGAATGGTTAAACATTCAATTAAACCACAATGACAACAATCCTAATGTAGTTTGGGAGAGATTCAAGGACTTGGGATTGCTGAACTCTACTATGGTCGGTTCAATTGAATATTTCGTGTGTCCTATAGGTAGCAAGGCTGATGAGTTCATCCAACTGGAGGTCTATTGCTGGAGAGAGAAAATCACACATGATCTCTTCAATAAACGTCCATGGTCACCAGTAAGAGACACACATGACTTACTTGATAACAGTGGAAATGGTCGAGGCTACAAGCTGGAGCAGGAAATAGATACTGATAATGTCTACTATGAGTTTAGAAAAATATTCATCGCATCCGAGTTAATAGCCAAATACAACGATATTCGTGCTATTGGTTTTAAATCGCACTCCAATATGATGATTAACTCTAAAAGCCCAGTATCAGGAAAATGGGAACAGATTCCATATGAAGAGGCATTTCCTGAAGCAGTAAAATCACTGTCAAATCCATCTCGATTGATGCAGGATTGGAATGAATGCAGTGCAGGAATGACAAATAAAGTGTTTTGTGAACACTGGGTGCTGAATAACAATCTATGGGTTGATAGCAAGGGAAATGAAAATATTAGTATCATCCCATACTGGACTACAAAAAAGCCCATATCAGAGATTAAGTACAAAAAGACCATAACGCCTTATCAATTGTTCGATATAGCAGAAAAAATAGATAAGAAATCCGGATATCCATTTTCGTGGTATTTTTACATGCTGCACGGAAACAGAGTCAAGGACTGGTTTGGCGTGCTCATGCTAAAAGCCGCAGAGAGTGGTCAAGTTTACATGCCAGAACATGATTACCAGGTCCTTAATAGATGGAGTATCAATAAGTATGGGTTTTAATTTCTAGAGTAGTGATCGAAACGAGCATGGCTTGATTGGCAAGAATTAATGTATCTTGTCCAAACCCGAGTAGTGATGAAGAAGTTAATAGCCAGGGTGCAGACTTAAGCGCTGTTGAATGCCGGCCATAGCAAAATTCTGAATGCTACAGCTGTTCTTATACAAGATGATGAATGGGCCATAATTTCAAATATTCAACCATTGTCTGACCAAATAAACCCGTTACCCAGTAAAGAGGCTCATCAACTGTTTTTTAGCTCGATATGACTATCTGATGGGGCTTTCATAATTTCTGCTGCATTACGAGCGATCAGATAAAGTGCTCAATTAAGAGTAATTTAGGAGTAGTAAATGCCAAACAAAAAAGTCTCAAAATCAGATGCGCTTATAAATAAGGCTAAACGCACAAAACGCAGAATGAACTTCAACCTATTTAAAGCAAGAATGTTCACAGATGAATCTCTGCTTACTTATGGCACTAACGAGAAGGGTGAAAAGGTCTGCTATGGCGTTAGTATAGAAAAGCTGTGCCAAGCCATAGATGAGGGGCGTTTTTAATCAATCAATCTATTAAAAAAAATTTGACAAGTAAAAATCAATACCTATAATCGGGTTGTGGTGTACGACACCGCGCCTCCCGCATTGGCAAAGTCTTATGGGCATCGTGCAGTAAATCGTAATACACCTTGCATTTCCTTTATTGATTGCATGGTAAGCGGGATGTCGTGCTAACTCGATTATAGGAAATATCATGAAGAACCCAATCGGAACCGTTGTTCCCAATAGTATTGCCGCTCCAAAAAAAACCGCCAAAAAGCTTCACCATCTGTATCCAAATACCACACTGGCTGATTGCCAGAAAGTCACAGCCAGACTTTACGGACACCAGGACTGGTTTAATCTGGAAAACGCTATCAAACTTGGAATAAAAGCAGATTTGTTCGACGAGGATCTTCCTAATGAGGAATACAGTACCAGGCTAAATGCACAAGCAACATTGCTTGCAAAGGAGCTATCAGATGTAGACATGGATCAGGCATATCCACCGCCGGATAAATCCATTAAGGACGCACAATCCCTGCTCATGGGATTGCCGCAGGAACTTCGCCTGGAGTCTGCCGCCAAAAGATACTATCAGCGCATGGCTTATTTATACATAGTTGAATATGGCGTGACGAATAAAAAAGCCAAGTCCAAACGTGAATATCCGAAATACATCTCTGAATTTGAAATCGATATCGTCAATAACCTACCTAAGACATTAGCCGCATGGTGGGATAAAAATATCAAACACCAGCCGGAAGTAGGGAAGTGTCTTCAGGATTTCGAGTTGGATGTGAATAGCCGCATTTCCCTGTTGAACTTTGGGAATTACTGGGGGACGTTGTGTATGTATTATGCACAGGTCATCCCGATAGAAATGATGATCGGAACATCATATTTACTGGCGGAAAGATATGCTGATATTACAATGCAGGTGTTGCCGGAAATGTACGAACTGCAAGAAAAATATAAGAATGCAGAGATTAGCGCCCAGGAGTTTATCAAAGAGCAGGATAAGCTAAAGCAAACATATCTGACCTCATACTATTATGCGTACCCACGTGACGATTTTCTTGAAGTGCAACATGCGCAACCGGAGGCTTTCCTATCAAACGCTGAGAAAACAGTGAAAAAACTGTATAAGGTGAAATCATGAACGAAACGACCTGCCTTCTAAAAACGAGTGATTTAAAGAAGCTGTATCCCGAGGTATTTAAGTCTATCAAGCCATTGAAAATCGGCATCTATCATGACCTTATCGCAATACATGGTGAGCAGAACAAAAAAATAATACGTGCAACATTAGGTTTCTGGACACAGCATGCCAATTATCTGTTCGCGGTAGCGGCCGGCGGATTCAGATATGCGTTGGATGGTACTACCTGCGGTGAAATCAGCGCTGTTGAGATTGAAGATGCTAAAAATAAACTCGACAAAATACACTCTGCCCAAGTCAAGGAAAATGCGGAAAAGAAATACCGATCACAGTTATTAAAATCATTTGAATCAAGCGGCCTTACAAGGTATGAGTTTGCACAAAAGAACAGTATGACAGAGACTGATGTTTCATCTGCGCTTGATAAAGCAACTAATGAGCGTAAGGCAAGAATGGAGCAAAGGCAGAAGATAGTGAATAAGTTGGAAAAAAGTGGCTTATCAGTGGAAGAATTTGCTGAACACTCGAAATATTCGCTACATGCCATCAAAAAAGCTGTCACAAAATTAAAAAAGGACGTGACATGACCGAAATCAACCAGTACACATCATTGTCGATACACGGGAAGAGCGAAGCGGCATCGCCGCAAAGCTAGAGAGCGGCAAGAGTTAAGTGGATGCGATTACATCCTGACGGAATATTGCGCGTCTTTAATGGACAGTATTCTCATTGAACACAAGCCCGCGCTCTGGTCGTTGAGCAGGAACCCCGTTACAAACCGTTAGGGGTTTAGCGGTGGGAGACTTCATAATCCAACGGAACACCAACCTTCAGTTCCACCTGCTCGATCAGCTCATCATCATCGGTAAACAGGCTCATCCTGAACGGCTCGTTCGGGTAAATCTGGATATCATGGCTGGCATGATCGTCTGTCAGAAGCACATAGCCATTTTCAACATCTAGGCGCAGTGCGGTAGACCCGTCACCGATTTCGCGAACTTCAAAGCCGTAAGCTACTGCCGGATCAACGACAAAGCGCCCGCAGCTGCTCAGCGTAGGGTTGAAAATATCCACATTATCAAAAGAAAAACCTTGTGGGATAAGTTTGATAGGGGGGTGTGAAGCAGGGTCGCGCAATTAGAGTTCTCCTTCAAGCCACAATTGCATGGCTTGTTCAGTTAGCTTGCCTAAATCCCAGCGGGCAAGGTCAATGTTAATGGTGTTTTCCAATGAGATACGGTCTTTGGTACTGTCTGTAGGTGACGGTGAAACCCTGGCCACTACCCCAGATTTATGCAGGGCAGTGCGGCTCACCTTTTCTACATTCCACTGTGCACGCCATGAGCGGTTACGATGGTTTTTAGCCATTGGCGAAGCTCTGCACCAACTCTTTAGCATGGTCTCCATGACCCACAGCCTCAGCCTCCATGAGGAACGATTCAATCTCGTCTTTATTTGAATCGTCAAAGATTTTATAAGTTCGGCAATCGTCGTTCAGCTTAGTTAAAGCTGCCTGAAACAATTCACCCTCTCGAAACTCTCGCTCAGGTTCATAATTTTCAAAGTCACCATCCTCGTCAGGATTGACACCATTCCACTTAATGCCAGCAACATCTTCCAAAGTAGCTCCTGTTTTAACACACTCATCCTGTGCGTAACTGATGATGTCTGCTTGCGAGTTGTAAGCCGTGATACTCCAGCGCACACCGCCATAAGCTGCACTGCTGGTGCCAATGATGGCAAAGTAATGTGGTTGTTTAGACATGCTGTTCTCCTAAAGTTTATTTTAAGGCCCCTGTACTCCGAGGTGCGAGTCATACGGCAAAGGCCGATATTTAATTTGATTTTAACCCCATACACTAACCTGTCAAATTTTTAGGAATTAATTATTCTTTCGCGTCACTACAGGACTTGCACGTATCTCGCCCTGAAAAATTGACAATTCTCAAATTTCCTTAGAATGGACTCATCTACTTTAGGAATTGAGAAATGAATATCACACTGAAAAACATCAAATACTCCGCCTTCGCCAGCGAAGAAACACACTGCTTTCAGGCGTCTGTGTATATTGACGGGAAAAAGGCCGGTTTAGTTAGCAATGCAGGTCATGGAGGCTCGAATAGCTACCAGTCTAATGATTTGTATCAACGCTTGGATGACTATGCCAAAACCCTGCCAAAGCACAAATGCGATTTCAAGGATGCCAAAGGTAACGATGTCTATCTGGACATTAATCCTGATTTTCTGATCTCAGACCTGTTGAATGATTATCTGGTTGAGCAGGACTTTAAAAAAACCATCTCTAAACGACTGCTATACACCGTTAAAGGCTCTGAATTTCTCTATCAATCCAATGTGGTGAGTAAAGATCAGATGCAACGCTATATGGCGAACCAACAGGAAGTGAAATCGAAACTGGATGCCGAGCAGGTACTGAATTTCATGGATGCGGCACAGGCACTGGAAATTTTTAAGAAACGCGCCGGATAACCATAGAAAAACCAGAATATAATCTACATTATGACTACCGTCACATTGACGAAAAATAGACGATGACAGAATCCAACACAACGATGTTCTCAAAAATACCATTTGTCACAATAGACAGTGAATCCACTAAAGATATAGACGATGCTATTTATTTAGAAAAGATAGCTACTGGCTACAAAATACTTGTGGCAATCGCTAACCCGGCTAAAGTAGTAAAAATAGACAGCACAGAGGATGTGCAGGCCAAGTTGATAGCTGCTACTGCCTATATCCGAGATAAGCCAGTACGCAGGATGCTGCCGGCGCACATATCGGAAGAACAATCAAGCCTGGTTGTTGGAAAACAGCGCAAGGCGCTGGTATTTGACATCTGGATATCCAACGATCTGGAAACCACCTCAGTAGATATTTTCAGTGAAAAAATCACTGTAAGCCAGAGAATATCTTATAAAGACATTCCATCCATATTGAATGATAGCGAACATTCAGCCAATACGATGCTGGTGATGGCCTCAAATTTAGCTAAAAGCCTGCTCCAGTCGCGCAGAAATCATGGCGCATTAGCAATGTTTGATCTATCCCGTCTAATCATGACAGACGAGGAGGGTAATATTAAGCATTTAAAAAGCGCGGAAGAATCCATAGGCAATATTATTGTTCAGGAAATGATGATATTGGCAAATTCGTTGGCGGCACGCTATATGTTGGTTCACAACATACCTGTGATATACCGCAACCATGAACCAAAACTATCGGCACCAAAAGCAGATAAGATGGCTGAAACACTGGAAGGTTGGATAAATTCCAAAAATTACGACGAAGAGACCATAAAGCAACAGTTCAGTGCTATAGCCAGTAAAGCTAATTATGGAGCCCATGTTACGGGGCATTATGGATTGAATCTGCCTTATTACCTACATATCACCTCACCATTGCGAAGATATGCAGACCTGGTAAATCTAAGGCAACTGCTCGCATTTTTAAGTAAAGATGAATTGCCTTACGACATCGATGTATTGGACGCGCTGGCAAACGATCTTAATGAGGCGCTGGAAAGGCGCAAACAGGAACGTTCCGATGGCTTCAAGGTTATAGTGGCCAGAACCGCACAACGGGCTATGCAGAACGGTAATTTGCAGAAATTGGCTGAACATGAGTTATCACAGGCAATCAAATTGGTGGGACAAAGTGGAGAAATGCCAGAGGTATTAGCGGATGAACTTGTTAGACGCATGGATATGGATCTGCTCTCGGATAAATTGTCTGACGCCCTAATGATGGATATTGGGGATACTGAATTACCGGAAGGTTTAAAAACCAGATTTGCGAAATGGTTGGGTTCACACCATGCGAAGGCTTTTAATATGCTAATGCATGCCACAAATAATCAATTTATTAGCGAACTTAATATCAACAGCAGCCAGAGCTCCGAAACCTTTAATGCCACAGCGTCCCTAAAAGACAAAAACGGCATCTATCATGAAACGTTTGGGACAGGCTCTCAGAAGAAAGCGGCAGAGCAATCAGCTGCAGCGTGGTTAGTTGCTAAACTGATGAACATTCAAATGGAGACTGCCGTTATAGGAGAGGACTCTGTCAAACGCCCCAATCCCAACAAGAATTACAAAGGTGAATTACAGGAGTTGTGCCAGAAATATAAATGGCCAATGCCAATATTTTCATCATCTGGCAAAGGACCTTCACATGCGATGGTGTTTAGTGCAAGCGTTGAAGTAACATGCGACGGAAAAACGTATAGCGGTGAATCCGGTCGAGCCATATCTAAGAAAGAAGCCGAAGCACTGGCGTCTAGGGATGTGCTAAAGAAATTAAGGGTAGTGAATGACGGTTCAAAAGACACAAATAAGCCAGCTCAGTCCAGTACAGAAAATCCAGTGGGGTACCTGCAAGAGATAGCGCAAAAAAATCAATATGCGCTACCTGAATATGTATTTAAGCAATTATCTGAAGTGCCACCTATGTTCGAATGTACGCTGAATCTCAACTTCGGTTCAAAGAAGACATTTAAAGGTGTTGCAGAGAATAAACAGTTCGCAAAGAAAAAAGCGGCATCAGTTGCTGTTAGCAGCTTTTAGCAAGCATAAATGGATTAAATTTATTTTTCCACCTATCTGATGAGTGTAATACTGCACCGGGACGTATTTGGAATTGCCATTGATATGCCACAGAATTACAAATTGCGTTCTTAGAAATCAACAATTAAAAAGATGGTATGGAATTAAATACACAAGAGATAATGAGTAATCATCTTACCAACAAAGAGTGTATGCGCATTGTTAAAGGAGCCTATCCTGACTGCCACATTCATAAGAGTGCCAATGATTTAGAGCTACTTTCTCATCCAAAGAAAGGCATCTTTCTTGCTAGAGGCTCGAATCCAGCTAAACTTTACCGTGTTGCAGCGGAAAGACATGTGATATTGAGTAAACCTTGTTTATGCCAGAAATAGCTTGAACCTGTAGGAATCCCCGCACTTTAGGGCGGGGAGGATGTCAAGCGTGCGAAATTTCCTAATAATAAAGAGCATGTTATTATGATTGCTGACTACTGGAATAGTCAGCAATATATTAAAAATCTGTATTTTTGACAAAACAAGCTTTCGATATATCCTTTATATATCGTAATCATTCCTAGAGGAATTTGACAGCATGAATATATTTCCTAACTTTAAATGTCCCAACGGCGCACCGCCTGAAGAATGTATTCATGTGCAACAGCTGGCGATCAACTTCGTTAACATGCTGAAAAGAAAAAAAGAAGAAGCTGGAAAAAAACTGTTGGCCGAAGATAACGAAGTGACGAAACAAAGAGCCACGACCTACACAAACGAAAAGTCCGGTACTCGTGAAAGAACTAGATCAAGATAAGAACATGTATGTCTAAATTCTTTAAATTATTTTTAATATTAATAGCATTCTCTTTTTCAATAAACTCAGAAGCTGCTAAGCGCGGCAGTTTTGGAGGTTCACATGGATGGGGAAAACAAAGCCATTCGTCACCAGTAAAATTCAAAAAGAATAAAAAGAAAAACAAATACAAGGCAGTATCCGCTTCAGCAGTTGCTGCTGCAGGATTATTCTCCAGTTCTAAAGGTTCGGTTACTGAAGAAAACAATCATATTGACAAAAAAAGCAAAAATAATGATTACGAAAAAATATCTAAAGAAACTAACTGGGCAAACCATGAGTTACTAGAAGAGCACTACTTAAAGCACGGCCATGATTTTAATTCAACTGATGCTAAAGATTATGCAGAAAAGCAACAGACTTTTACAGCTCAAGAAAAAACCATGTCATAAGAAAAAAAATAGACAAGAGAGGCGTTACTCGAATGTGGAATCCTGAAACAAATGAATTTGGCTCTTACGACAATAAAGGAAAAACTAAAACATATTTCAAGCCGGGGCGTAAAGACTATTTTGATGATCAGAAGGGAGTGGAAATAAATGAGTGAACCGAAAAATATTAAAGCCCACTGCCCTGTTTGTGGATACGGATTAACCTTTTTTCCTTGGGAAGATGATTGTCCTTCCGACGAAATTTGCTCGTCTTGCGGAATTCAGTTTGGATTAGAGGATATAAAAGCTAAAAGTGAGGATGAGTTTGTTAGCATTTACGAAGCTTATCGAAGGGAATGGTTTAAAAACGGAGCAAAGTGGTTTTCATCTAAACCTAAACCTAAAGGATGGAGTGCTGATGAACAACTTAAAGCATATTTAGAAAGTAACAATAAAGTGTTGCATATCTGTAGAGAATAAATTAAGTAAAAGATTACGCATGTGAAACAAAACATCATCGCTCATTGCCCAGTTTGTGGTTACGGTCTAGATTTTCTGCCTTGGGATGAGAACAGCCCAGCAGATGAAATATGTGAATCATGCGGAATTCAGTTCGGTCTGGAAGATATACAAGCAAAATCAGAAGCTGATTTTTTGAAGGTATACGAAGAGTTTCGCAAAGAATGGATTAAAAACGGTGCCAAGTGGTTTATTCCAGAAGACACTACAGAAGGATGGGATGGTATGGAACAGCTAAAAAAATATCTAGAAAGTAAAAACAAAGTATTGCACATCCGTAGAAAAACAACTTAATCAAGTAATTGCAAATTTGAGTATATGAACTTCGATATTTCATACAGCTTCACAGACCATAACCTCAATGGTGTCAACGGTCATTTCCGTGCCGACAAGACATTAAAGCAAATTAATGCCGACACAGACTTTGAAGCAGTCAACGAGTTTCTAAGGGAGTATGAAAACAGTCCTGACACGCTACGCGGGTATACCAAGGAATGCACCAGGCTGCTGATATGGTCTGTCATCCATCTAGGCAAGCCGCTATCGAGCATGACGCGCAATGACTTCGATACTTACATAAAATTTCTTGAGAATCCGTTGCCTGAATGGTGCGGAAAGAAAACCAGCAAGGATTCCGAAGATTGGCGCCCTTTTACTGGACCGATGTCAAATTCAGCCAAAAGAACATCGATTGCTAGCATTAACTCACTTTTGAACTGGCTGGTTAATGCCGGTTATTTGAGTGGCAATCCATTGGGCCTGATACGCGCGCGCAACAAGAACAAATCACTGCCGACACAATATAAAAAGGTCGAAAGGTTTCTTGATCCTGATATGTGGTCAGCTTTATTGAACACGGTAGAGTCCATGCCACTGAATAACGATGCTGACCGATACAACCAGGAGCGCATGCGCTTCATGCTGAGTACGTTTACATTATTAGGCGGCCGTATCAGTGAGGTATCGAAAACCAAATTCAGCGATTTCAAGAGCACGGTTGGCGGTTGGTTCTGGGAAGTGACTGGCAAAGGTGAAAAGGATGCGACTGTGGCCATGCCAAAAGACATGGTGGATGCGATGATGCGCTGGCGGAAGTTTTTAGGCCTGAGTCCACTACCTAAAACCAATGAAAACATCCCCGCCCTACCCTACGTGAATAAAAATTATCAGCCAGACTTCACAAAGCAAGGCATTAAGCCAAGAAGAATCAATCAAATTCTGAAAGAGTTCTTTGAAAGAGCCGCCATCGAGCTGTCACTAGGCGGTCAGGAGGATAAGGCAGAGAAAATAATGATGGCTTCTGCACACTGGTTGCGGCATACCTCGATTACTCAGAAGGTGGATGCTGGAATAGATCGTTATCTTGTACAAATTGAAGCACGACATGCTGATGCAAAAACAACGAATATGTACACACATGACGAGGAGAAAGTCAGATCTCAGGAAGCGCAAAAGCATAAATTAGGCTGGTCTGAGACGTAAATTGACAATATAACTTTAAATGCTACTTTTGATTTATCTTAGTTAGTTGAATGTTAACCATGCTGAAGTTGCACCAAATTAGTGAGGTAAGAGTTTATTGCGGCCCAGGTGCCATCATTGCCATTACTGGTAAACCTCTGTCTGAGGCGCGCTCTGCAATTAACAGAGCAATAGGAAGACGGGAAAATATCGGGATCACGAAATTGAACCTAAATTATTTGGAAGGTGCCCTAGAAAATCTAAATTTGACATCCTCCCCGCCCTAAAGAGCGGGGATTCCTACGGGTTCACGCGATGACTTGCGGATACCTTCGGCGGGTTCATGCTTCACAGTGCGGTCTTGTTGCACCGTCACTCCACACGCTAAGACGGCATGTCCTGCCGCTAATATATTGATTGCACCGACCAAATCGGCATTTTCTGCATAGCCGCATTCCACACATTCAAACTTGGCTTGTGTTTGGCGGTTTTCTTTGGCTACGTGTCTACAGCACGGGCAGGTGCGGCTGGTGTTGCGCGGATTCACAGCTAACACCTGACCGCCTGCCCATGCTTGCTTGTATTCAAGCTGCCGCCTGAACTCAAACCAGCCTTGGTCTAGGATAGAACGATTCAAACCTGATTTCTGCTTAACGTTACGTCCTTTAGTTTCAATCGTGCCTTTGGCACTCTTGCTCATATGACTAATCTGCAAATCTTCTATCACTATCATGGCGTGGTTTTGGCTGATGGTAGATGTCGTTTTGTGCAGGTAGTCTTTCCTGATATTTGCAATCGTGCTGTGGAGCCGGGTGATTTTGCCTTTCTGCTTTTTCCAAT
>JAJNPV010000005.1 GCA_021155195.1 Ohtaekwangia sp. | reverse complement strand
ATGGAAACCAACTGCTCCTAAATAATATTAATCAATCATCAAGTAAGGCACCTTAATTCTATGTAACAAGTGCAGCACCGAATTAAGATTAAAGCATTGAACGCATGAAAAACTATCAATTTGAACTTCTTCTCCATCCATATTGGCAAACATAGTATGGTAGGTCATGATCAATTTGATGATCTGAAAATATCCAAAAAATGTTCTGATTATACAAGAAAGTAGAAAATACGTCTCCACGGTGTGCTGTTGAACGTTTCTGTTTGAAACGGATTGTGTTGTATCCACAAGTGTCAACATCATCACATAATTTAATCCCAGCTTGGATTAAGAGATTCGGGATTTCTCGATTCTTGTTGAAATCCAGACGATCGAAGAACTAATAATACCTTACTAAATCTAGAGTTGTTCAAATATGTTGTTTTATTACGCCGATTCTGTGAACTGTTGAATTCCTCTCATCCGCAATGACATCATACAGAAGGAAGTTGTGACGAGTCCGGTGATTGAATTATGAGTAATACTAAGTTTGTAAATCACATTCCGATAATGCTCCCATCCTTGCTCTACAGCTTGCTGTTGCTCTATCAGTAATTTCATTTTGGCGTACATTGGCCCTAAATTTCCCCATTCTATCTCTTCCTTTGCATCATCATCCTCATCACTCTCTAACAAACTATACTCATTAATGGCCCAATGTGAATTGTTAAATGAAGGAAGAAATGGATATTCAAAATGAAATGTCTTTCCATCAGCCAATTCCCTATCTCCTATCCGATTATAACTTTCCAATCTTCTATTACTAGTTCGTCCATACTTTTTATACATTCCGAAATAAGAATTAAATGTATCCAAAGAGCAATTTGTTATTGGCATGTTAAAAATCCGTTTCTTAAATCCATTACTATTTCTTCCTAAAAGTCGTTCTCCAATTGCTTTTTCCAAATCCTTCAAATGTATATACTTTGTGATGGCACTAAAGTCTGTTGTACATTGATTGAGAGGTACAACTCCACTAGCTACGTCATCAAGATGTGTAAAATAAAATCGTTGAGTTGGTAACTTTTTTCGTTTTAAACCATTTCGAAGGAGCTTGGTTCGGTCATATGTTGGCCAATTGATTGGAAATCTTGAAGGTACATGTAGTGATAGGATCAGACACATTGTCATCAACAGGTTCAAGTTTGACTTGCACTGAGTCATATGTATCATCGACAACTATTTTGTTGGAATCATTCGATGCTTCTTTGGTTGTCTTGATACATTTCCATCTTTCCATACCCAATGATGACTTGACTTTGTTGAAGGCTTGACGAAGAATGTATGGTGTTACACCAAGTTGTGAAGCAGCTTGGTGTTGAGGTAGATGTAGTACGGCTATAATTTGATCCTCAGTTATCACTCGCTCTGACTTTGGTGTCTTGTTGCACCCAAGCGGGTCATACATGTGAAACTTGGTGTCGTTGTTGATCAGTTTTGGCATGGCGTATTTTTGAATTGTGTGGGTGTTGTTGTTGAGACATTTTTTTTTGCGGTTTGCCATGTGACTTTCTGGCTTTAAAGACTTTTTTCCATCCAGGCCAAAATTACCATCAGGCCAACCTTTATTTTTTCCACTCTTCCAGCGAGCGTATAATCGTCTGTTTTTGGCGAGCTAGATAGAAATAGCCAAATCTACTTTTTGGTCATATATTATTGTTACTATAGTTACAATATATAATACTATATAATGGTATCATTACAGAGAAAGACAACTCGTGTCCGTTTAATTTTCGGATCATTAAAAACCAATGACATTTTAGTAGA
>JAJNPV010000040.1 GCA_021155195.1 Ohtaekwangia sp. | reverse complement strand
TGTTAATGTTTCATTGTAAAAATGCAACATATCAATTCAACAATTGGGTTTCGTTCCGAGTTTGGTTAGTCGTGTCCGTGATTGTTTAATCGGTTCTTCATCAGAAGAATCAGAAGAATCCACTCTGTATATACGGGGTCCTATATTCTTGTTGTCAACACGTTTAGGGATTTGAATTGGTTGTGAAGGTTGTTTAACAATTGGTTTTTCACTCTTTTTCCTCATTAATGAAGAATAATCAAAATCAACAGGTGTTGGTAAATCCAAGATCTCTGGATGAGATTTTGAACTGATGGTTGTTTTAGGTGGTGTAGAATGGATTTCTGGTGTATCTGAAATTCTTGCTCTCCTATTGGGTTTGTGGAAAGATTCAGAACCAATGGTTGGTCTGGATCTTGAACTGTCTGATGTTGAAACTGATAAAGAAACGGGTGGAGTTGGAATATTTATAGATGGAGTTGCTTCTGTTGCCATCGGTTGTACTGAATTAGATGTGGTATCGATTTGATCATTGTTTGATTTTGCAAACATCAGAGTTGATAAATTTTGATATCCAAGTCCTTCTCTTCTCATATAGAGTAAAGCAGATGATTGAGATTTCCATCTTCCTGCTACCATAATATTGTCCATAGATTCACCTTTCTTTAGCATTTCTGTGGCACCACCAATTCTTAAACTATGTCCTAGTACCTTGCGATCTGGTTCAACCTTATGAATAGCATTGTCAATTAGTACTTGTGCTTTATCTCTTGTGAGAAACAAGTTGTTGGAATGGGAAAATAAAGGAGATTCTTTTGATTTGTAATGCTTGACGTTCTCCATGTAGTCATGAATAATTTTTACAGGACAAAATTCAGAATCCTTAATAGGTTCAATTGGATTGGGTTTATCCATGAATAATTGATCTGTCTTGTGACCAGAAAGATCAAAAGAAATCCAACCTGGTTGGGGATGATCTGTCTTAATACACGACCAAGTAAGATCTACTAGTTCAGATGGTCTTGCTAATAATCTAAAACCAATAACTAATAATGCAGCTGTCAATCTATATACGTCCATTTCAACTGATATGATTTTATCAGGTTTATGATTTGATATATAATCACGTATGGAGTCTGACAAAACAGGATCTCTTCTAAGGGTGCCTTTATCACAAGTTGAATATAGTTTCTTTGCACCACATAGAATCCTTGGGAAAGCAGGATCAGTTTCAAGTGACCATCCCTCAATTTGAGCAAAGTATTGACATGCAGGTTGTACTTTAGGTATTAAATAACCCTTCTTAATTAAAATAAGATATGAAATAAAATTGCTTAAAGAATACATATCATATTCGAGATTCTTATAAAATAAGAAAGCTCTAAAATGTGAGTATACTCTTGTATACTCTTTAAGAGTACTGTCAGCAAGTGATGCTGCGATACAAAGACCTTTCATTGATAATAAAGAGCTCCGTTGATATCCACAGCTATCAAGTCCCAATCTTTGTTTCTCGAGAGCTCTGTTGAGGGCCCATCGATAACCAGATTTCTTGGAATTTTTACTACCCTTACAGTAATCCTTAGCAAGATTGGATACCAAATTGCGCTGGTCCACTTGGGAAGAATAAAGGTTGCTTTCGCTTTCCACCTGATAGCGTGGACTAAGGACTGAGGGATCAGCCCTAGAGGTGGAACACAATAACTTCTGTCTCCTTCCTGCCACGGTTCCAACAGAGCGTCGTTTTCCATCGAGAATGAGTTGTATATAGTCAGGACAGCGTTGTCCTTGCTTGCGAATCTGTCGATGTGGTGAGGACCAAATTGATCTTCTACCATTTGAAAGAGTTCTTTTGTTGACTGCCACTCTCCCAGGCGACTTAACTTGTCTGCCACTTGGTTCTTTTCTGATGGGATGTATGATACTTTCAGAATTGACCAATGGTTTTTTAACAGAAGAGAATATAATTCTCTTGCCATGTTCGAGAGGTGTGGTATGTTTCCGTAACCGTACTTGATGTAACTGAGAGCTACTGTGTTGTCTACTCGAACGTGGAATGTTGTTCCTTTTGGAAACACATGATGACTTGCTGCCATTTGGAAGAATGTTAGGACTGATTGCAGTTCCTTCACATTGATGTGATCTGTTTGTGTTGCTAGCCAATTGCCTTGTAGAAGTATGTTTTGTGAGTGTCCTCCGAAGCCAGAAAGGGAGGCATCTGTATTGATAGGAATTAGATTCCAATCTAGTTCGAAGGGAATTCCTTGACCTTTCAATAGAATTTGTTTCACTACAAGAAGATCCTTGGATGCTCCTCTCATTATTTTCATTGATGAATTTCATCCTTTCTCCTGAACTACCAAGTCTAAATTCACTCGTAATCTGTGGAGAAATGATGACATCATTGGTTCTGCAATTGTTAGAAATTGAATCTTTCCTAGGAATTGAGCTATTCTTCGAACCTGAATATTTTGACGTGCTTTGTAGCATACTTCTAATTCTGCTATAATTTCCAGAGCTACTTGTTTCTTTTCTTCTGGAATGCATATTCTCCCTTCCAAAAAGTTTAAATAGATTCCCAGGAATATGATTTGTTGTGCTGGTATCAGGCAACACTTCTCTTCTTTGATAAGGAACCCTAGTTGAATCAAGTTTTGAACTACTTCGTTTGTAATGTTGTTGCATTCTGTTTGGTTTCTTCCTAATATTAGAATGTCGTCTATATAAATAAAGACAATGTATCCTTTCTCTCTCCATTTCTTTACCACTTCTTTCATTATTTTGGTGAATATCACTGGAGCTGAGTTGAGACCGAATGGAAGGGCTTTGTATTGGTATGTTATTCCGTTCCAAGTGAAGCCTAGTAAATGTTGGCTTTTGGGATGAACGGGAATGTGAAAGTAGCCTTGTGACAAGTCTATCTTTGTTGCCCAATATCCTCTTCTGAGGTATTTCACTACTGCTTGTAGAGTTTCCATTCGAAAAGGATCTGGTTCGGATCCTAGATTCACTTTCCTCAAATCCAATATTTGACGAAAGCGATCTGGACCCTTTTTTGGGACTAAATGTACCGGGTTTAAAATGGTGGTGTTGTCTCCTATTGAAATGATTCGTCTTTGAATCATATTCTCGACTGTTTGGTTGAACCATTTGGTTTTTTCTTCGCCATAAATGGTGTTTTTCCCAAATTCTTGCCACAGACTGGGGTCTGATTCGATGATAATACCCTCTCGAATCGATTTGACAATGTGGGGGGCTGCTCCCCATTCTTGCCATTGTTCCCAATAGTGTTGGAGCCTTCCACCGTAAAATTCATGGTTTCTTATTGTTGTTGTAGTTTTGGGAGTAACTACTTCCTCCTCTATAAGAGGATTTGTTGTAGTTTCCATTGGAATTGTTGCTGTTTTGGTAGTTATTATTGTTGTGGTTGTTGTTGTGATAGGAATCATTATTTCCACTTCTGCCACTGTCTTGAAACTTGGAATTGTTCCTATTGTTTGCATTGTAATTGTAAGATTTCATCTTGTTTGGTTTGGTAATTTTAATTGATCTAGAATTAGCCTCTTCAATTATTTTGGAATGTTTTTCAATGGTTTTCTTAAACAAGTCACATGTAGATGTAGCAGTGACATGATCAAGAAAGATGCTCTCAGCAGTTTCAAATGATTTGGTTCCAACACCTGCTGTAAGAGTAACATTGAAAATCTGAGTGAGAAGATGAATCAATTCGGCGATCTCTAAATTTTTACCGGCATTTGGACTTGATAATGCCAGTAATGAAAGCTTTGCAATCTTGTTATTAATGATGATGGCCAATCGAATTGGACGAGATTGAATTCTAGAGTCATTCTCCTCTAATAAACCAGGAACAGATTTCTTCTCAATAACATTGGAGTATTTCAAAAGAAGATCTTTCAATCTTCGTTGAAATTTCGGTTGACTAGTGAATACCACATCCTTCTTTCTCTCTAAAGAAAACAAGTTGTGTATTCCATCTTCATTCATATTCTCGACATCTACACCTTTGGAATCGAGATAATCCTTGAAGCAATCAAGTTCAATATTGGAAATCTCATCGAATTGATACGCATTGGTATGATGTGCGTCTCCTGAACTTCTATCAATATCATCGTCATCGTCTGAGTGAACAGATGGATTTGAGTGTTGAGGTCCAATAGTTCTTTGGCGGTTACTATTATTTCCACCAAAGATGTCAGAATCCCTGTTGTTGAGAGTACTAAAAAGTCCAGTAAATACTTCAGTACAAGTTGTTCTGATCGTGTCAATCAAGGCAGCACTTGGTTGAATTGCTGGTTGAGTAAATGGATCAACTGATTGAGTTGATTCAGTTGATTGAGTTTGACTGGTTGAAGCTGAAGAAGCTTCATTCTTGTTTGATGGAGTTACCATGATGTTGTGATATTTTTTGAGCAGTGATT
>JAJNPV010000031.1 GCA_021155195.1 Ohtaekwangia sp. | reverse complement strand
TGAAGGCTCCCCATTTTGAGTACACATTAAATGTATAATTTTTTTTCTTTTAATGCTAATGGGCTGATTGTAGCGGAGGCGAAGCCGAAGCGAAAAGAAGCCCATTAGACTGGTTTTGTTTTTCTCGGTATACCCTTGGCGGTAATCCTCCAAGTGCATCATGTGGTCGATGGTTATTGTAATCGTCTATCCATGCATCCGAAATTTCTCTAACTTGGTTTAGGTTATCAAATGAATAAGCATCCAATACGTGGCCGCGAAAACTTCTATTGAATCTTTCAACGTAGGCGTTCTGTGATGGCTTTCCTGGCTGAATATACTGGAACTCAATTTCATTGGCCTTACTCCACGATTGGGTTAGCTTAGATATAAACTCTGGGCCGTTATCCATTCGTATCTTTTGTGGTTTACCAAAGCGGTTTATTAAATGGCGAAGAACCCATATTACTCTACTGCTTTTTAAAGAATAATCAATCTCGATGAATAGCACTTCCCGGTTAAAATCATCTATCACATTAAACGATCTGAATTTGGTTCCGTTACTTAATACATCAGTCATAAAATCAATACTCCAGATTTGTGTAAAGTGTTCTGGTACTTCTAATGATTGCTTTTCCCGTGGAGGCAAGCGTTTCTTAACCTTGCGCCTTAGGGGCAGTTTTAAGTCCTTATAAATGCGATGCAGTCGTTTATGATTAACAACTACACCTTGGTTCCTTAAACGGTGATAATACTTCCAAAAGCCTTCTAAAGAATGATCTTCAGCTAAATCCTCTAGATGCTTCATGATGGTACTATCATCTTTAATTGACCGATAATGCAAACTGCTTCTGCTTATTCTTAGTACCCGACACGCCTTGCCGATGTCTTTTGGACGCTCATCTCTGAGTTCCTCAATGATTCTTCGTTTTTCGCAAGGCTTTAAAGCTTTTTTTCGATGATATACTTTGCCGTATCTAACTCCATAGCCAAGTTGGCATACATCCGTTTTAATCGAGCATTTTCTTCCTCTAGCTCTTTAATACGTTTAAGCTCACTGGCTTCCATACCACCATAACGTTCACGCCATTTATAAAAAGTGGCTTTACTAACTCCATGCTCCCGATGGATCTCCTCGGCTGATTTTCCTTGCTCAAACTCCTTTAAGATGTTGGCAATCTGTGTGTGACTGAACTGACTCTTTCTCATGATTTACGATTTAAATTTATAAACTTTTTGTCTACAAATTAACCGTACTCTTTTTTGGGGAGCTTACC
>JAJNPV010000034.1 GCA_021155195.1 Ohtaekwangia sp. | reverse complement strand
TGATTGCGGCTGAGCTGCAATATTAAGTAGATATTTTCAAGCAATATCGAAAATTTAATCCCTGAGAATCTTCAGGGATTTTTTTAATATAAATTTCGACAGACTTTATTATCTCCCGACAGACTTTATTAATTTCTATCACAAATAGGTGTGGCGCAAGCTACGCATTTCAAAACGAGGCAGTCTTAACAGGACTAGCTTCACCATTAGGAGAAAAAATCATGCTATCACAATTGTTTTCAATGCCAGTCTGTAAATCGGAAACGTCATCTAGTGCACCATTTAAGCTGTTGGCATATCTGATTGATGGTAACGATCCGTTGAAAGCTGATCCTCAGTTGATTGAAGCAGTATTTAATGAAGAGCATAGTCCTGACGCATATCGCACAGGACAACTTCAATTAGGTAACTACTTATTTGATTTCAAACCGTTCCTTACTGAGTTCTTAGTGAAAACTAAGAGCAAAGGTCACAATAAGGTATATGCATTTTCGGTAGATTGGGTTATCAGAACAACGACAAACCCTGACGACATCTTAGAAATCAATAGACTCAATTAAAATTAACCTTCGGGGTGCATTCCTCGACAGGAATCGCTCCGAGTAACTCAAGGAGCGAAAAAATGAAAAATGTACGTAAATTCGTTAAGCACGAAATTCCTGATTTAACAAAACTTGAAAATACACCTGTATACAAGCTGCTCAAGCACTTTAATGAAGGCGGTACTATCAAGACGGCAGATAAGGAATTAATCAGATTAGTATTCAATGAGCTTTGGCACCCTGACAGTTATCGTCACGGGATCTACAAGTTACAAGGATACATATTTGATTTTAGCGAGTATCTAAAAACCTTCCTGGTCAAAGATAAATACTATGGATGGCAAGAATATAAGTCATTCAATAAAACATGGATACGTGAAAATTCATCTTCACCTAGCCATATTATTCAAATTGTTGAGCTTCCTGCTTAACACCACACCAACCTTCGGGGATTCACTCTCCGTAAGGAGGGTGGCTCCGAGTAACCTTTAAGGAGCATTAAAATGGGCGCTACTGTCACAACTGGTAAAGCAGTATTTGGTTTCAACGCAAAGAGCAATGAAGTGATTTATGTTTTAGCTGAAGAAACCTATGAAAAGAATTGTTACCCACATACACCACATTGGGGTGTATTCGCTATTGGCAACTATGCAGAGGTCATGACCAAAGTGTTTGGTCGCGCTTCTGCAGCAGAAGGTGGGGCTTTAACAAACACATCAAATAAACTGACTCCAGAAACCTACCTACGTGGTTGGAATCTAGCTTTTAACAAAGTAGAGTATTTTCATGACCGTGAAATTACACTGCGTATTTTGGATAGAGGCAGCTGGCGTAGTGGTATTAGTTCTGAAAGCGCAGGTGATTTGTTACTTACGCTAAAGGAACTTAACCGTATGGATATTTGGGAAAAACTCATCAGTGATGATGAAGTCAAAATTTCCTTACACGACAATATAGATGTTATTCGTAGCATCTTTGGCGTGGACGGATTTGAGCAACCTTGGAAAATACTCGACTATCATGGCCATAATACTGGCTTGGTTGATGTAGCTTTGATTCCTGCTAAAAGCAATGGTGAAGTAATGCCAGTGCAAATGCCGCGTTTAGTGAAAATCAAAACCACACACACTGACCAATTTGTTGAGCTGCATGGTGATCGTTATCTTAATCCTCGTTGGTTTTATTCAGTAATGGGTGATTATGTACGCAACCAGGCATACACGTGCGAAATGCTTCAAAGTGGATTAGGGGTTAAGAACATCGCGCTTCTGCGAGAAGTTTTAGACAACGAACCAGATAGTGGTAATGATTTAGAGGCTTTTATCGATAAATCATCTATAACCCCAAATTTGGTAAGTCAGTTTGAGTATAACGTCGGTATCAAGTTTGAAGATATGGATGAAGTACATAAGCTGCCTTCAGCACGGTTCGCGCTTGAGCAAGTTGCTAGTTCAATTAAGGTGTATTTCAAACGTAAAAATGGTGAATCGACTGGTAGCAATCAGTTGTTAGCCGCATAGCATTTTCATCAACCTTCGGGGTCATCTCCGAAGGGAGATGGCTCCGAGTAACAATTAGGAGTTAACAAAAATGAGTAAGAAAGATATTGATGTTTTAAAGAGTTTTGCTGAAGACTTTACTAAAATACTTGGTGTGCCATGCCAATTGGTGGGCGAATCAGGAATGTTTAGCATTGCGGAAATGGGTGGGCCTAATGGCAGTATTAAACGGTCATTAACCCAGTCTTACGATGCAAAGACACTTTATAAAGTCTGTGTTGATTACATACGTTCATTCACCTATCAAATGGATCGTGGAATGCCTGTTGAAGTTGGCGATGTAAATACACCTACATCAAAAATTGAAATCGGTCGTTGGGATATGCCACATTACATCGGGAATATCTCCATTGGTGCACAGTGCAAATTAGTGTTTAAAAATGATCCAGAGTCCATCCTAGACCGCTACATTTCATTTGGACAGCACAACGAAACCACCGATAAAGACCAATTCGGCATCAATGATGAAGATATTTTCTTTTACGCACATGAAGGAGAGGGGCAGTTAAAAGCTCTTATGCAAGATAGCAATGAAGAATTTATCGTTAAAAGCTACACACTAAGCTACCCAGAAGGTATGGAAGCAATAGAAGATAGCTTTGATTACGTCATGGAAATAACAGACCAACGCAAGTCAAATGGTCAGTTGTTTGTGGATGTTGGAGCGATCGAAGGTAATATGGATGACTTGTTATCAACAACCTTTGAAATTAATAAAATACCTGGTACTGAAATAACAACCCAGTGTATGCACCTTAATTTTAATGGTGATGCACCTGCAGTTAGTATTTTCAAGAAAGGTGATAGTTACATTATTCGGCCAGAACAAGGCGTGACGATTATGCCAATTCGTTTGGAAGATGGTTCGTTTGGTTATGTGTTGGAATAAGTAATTTGATAAAACAGCCCTTATCTCTTCGGAGGTAGGGGCTTTTTTATAGTTACTTCATTAACTGTCATCGATTGCATTGCTTTTAAAAATGACAAATTTGACAAATAAAAGTTTGATGATAATTTCTTTATTATTGATACGTATAAAGAAGTTTTAGATATTGAAGTATTGCAAAGTATTTTAATTATGAATAATCAGGAGATATAAGATGTTACAGCAGGTATTGATGGTGGTGTTCCCATTTTGGGGTGTTTATAAATTAACTGGCGGAAACAAGCTTCTGAGTATACTTGGATTCTTTTTAACACTTATGTTCTGGTGGCCAGGATTAGCATTGCTCTTTGTAGTTTCACTTTATTATGAGAATCAAAGAAAAAAAATTATTACAAA
>JAJNPV010000027.1 GCA_021155195.1 Ohtaekwangia sp. | reverse complement strand
ATTATAGAAATGCAGTCTGTGCTTGTGATGGCTAATCGCGCTAAGCAGTAGAATTTGTTAGGAAATGAAATGAGCTAAAAAGCGTCTTCAGGAAATCAACCCCGTGGGGTTGACTGGGAAGTCTTTATAGATGGGTTAGAGAAAGCGCTATTCATGTGACGGCTCTTCCCCCAACTTTAATAGATACTTGGAAATTGCACGAGAATTAAATGTGAGAATTGTTGCAACGATAAATTCAATAACAATTGGTGCAATTTTCAGAAAATGGAACTGTTCATAATCAAGTGTTGATTGATGTTCACGAGAAATATAAATAGCAAGTGGAATGTAATAAGATAGTGCTGGTAATAGCTTAACTAAAAAAAGCCAAAGAGCAAATATTACACAAGCAACATGCACAGCTTCTTGGGTGGGTATCTTAATAATATTTTCATGCTGTGTTTTGGGGATAAGTTTATGTGCAACTGACATAGGAAAAAACCATAAGAGCATCGATAAAACTATAACAAAACCAACTATCGGATATTGCATTGGAATTGGCTCAGCTGGCGATTGATTGCCAAGCGTGTAAAGGTAGCCATTGATTTGAAATGCGAAAATAAACAACCAAATTGAAAATAGCCGAACAGCCAAGCCAACGATTTGTTGAGGAGTCATATTTTTCTCTAACGTTTGAATTAAGGGGCGCCGTTAGGCGTCCCGCTTGAATGATGGGTTAGGCAACATAACTAATTTGCTCCAATGTAATGTACTTTTCATCACCACCCGTAACGACCAACTCTATTAAAACCGTGGCCTCCTCATTTATTGGCGTTATACACTCAACTACGGCATAAAGAGGTACTGTGTTTGGTTTGAAATACTTAACTTCAATTGATGATGAGTTTTGACTTGATTGTATCTCAGCTTCGGACAGACATTGTTCAAAGTCCTCTTCAATTGCTTGAGCCACACTTCTATCATACGCAAGAGCATATCCAAACCTTTCAGCAAGCTCGGAGAAGTTTCGATTCTTGATTAAAGAAACAGCCTCTGCACCAAACTTAGTAAGGGTTTTCTCATCTGTCTGGGTTGGAGAAAGTCTCATATTGCCTAACAGTTAATATAGAGACCCATGGGTCCGTATATTAATAATTGAATGTTTTTGGAACATGGCTGTAATCCCCTGTCTTTTCTTGGTTTTATTGTTTCTCGGTCTCTATATTGAAATATTAATATAGAGACGCATCAGTCTTGTTTTTCTGATTGTAAACTATTAACTTTTTTATCACCACCAAAGGAGTTCAGCTTATGGGGTCAGCCTGTCTCAACGAGTCAACCACCCCGTCTATTAGAACGCGTTTCAATCATCTGCCGTCGACGACATTTTAGTTTTAGAACTGAAGAAGCTTATATCCACTGGATTAAACGCTTTATCTTTTTCCATCAGAAACGCCATCCTGATTCAATGGGAATTCCAGAAGTCGAAGCCTTTCTGAATCATCTTGCGTATCAGCGATCATGCTCAGCCTCCACCCAAACACAGGCATTAAATGCCTTAGTTTTCTTATACCAGGAAGTATTAGATAAGCCTTTAGGACAAATGAAGGGCTTGAATCGTGTACAGCAACGTCATCGTGTGCCTGTGGTGTTGAATGTTTCCGAAGTTAAAGCATGCTTAGAAGTGATGAGTGGGACTTGTCAGCTGATTGCACAATTGATTTATGGTGCAGGTCTAAGAGTGAATGAATGCATGGGGCTGAGAGTAAAGGATTTGGATTTTGTGACAGGATCACTGAGTGTAAGAGATGGTAAAGGAGGTAAGGATCGCACTACTCTTCTGCCCAGACAATTAATTGCTCCGCTACAAAAACATTTACTTCAAGTAGCTCAGTTGCATCAGTCTGATTTGAATCGTGGGGCTGGGTTTGCTGCAATGCCAGGTGCTTTGTATAAAAAGTATCCTACAGCTTCCCGAGCTTTGGCTTGGCAGTATGTGTTCCCATCCAGTGTTTTACGCTTATGGGGTGATGGTAAGATGAAAGTACGTTGGCATATGTCAGATAGCACGATTCAAAAAGCATTTAAGGTGGCTTTAAAGCAGGCTAACATCCATAAGCACGCTTCGGTACATACACTGCGTCATTCGTTTGCTACGCATCTTCTAAGTTCTGGTACTGATATAAGGACCATTCAATTGTTGTTGGGGCATCGTAGCTTACAGACTACGATGATTTATACCCATGTAATTGAGGCAACAAAATTAGTCACCAGTCCTTTTGATAAACTTTAATGCTAAAACTAGTCCAAGCGGATATTAAGTTTAATGTCCGCTTTGGGTATTGAATTTAACAGAGAAACTTAAACTTAGCGGCAGCTTTGTCCCGCTTAGCCGTCATTTAGCCATATTATTAAAAAGTCTGAGACGTTAAAAAAGAAAAACCGCAAATTTTACACGGCATTTACCGACTCTGAAGACCGGGTGCGGGACGTAAAACTTGCGGATTCTGTGATTGTACATCTGATTTTTATTGCTCTAAAGTTGCAACTGTCTGAAGTCAAAAATTTAAGGGCAAAGGCAACTTTCTCATCCCCTTTACCCGTCTTTTCATTAAATATTGTTTAATATTTAATGTTCTACAGCCTTTATTACAAAAGAGATGGCTTATAAGTTTTTATTTGATGATCCCAACAGCTTTTAACTTAAATTTTCTAATTTAAAAATTTAAGTTAAATTAACACTTTAACGTAATACCTTTCGACAGACTTTATTAGCTAATATCATTT
>JAJNPV010000041.1 GCA_021155195.1 Ohtaekwangia sp. | reverse complement strand
TCCAAACTCTCTCATTTTGGCATTAAGCATGGCAACTCGATCCAAAAATCTAGTAAGACTTTCTTTCTCAGTCATCTTACATGTGTAAAACTGATACTTTAGGTTGATAAGATAATGGCTTTGGGCAACTCCAGTTTCTTCTTTGAGGGCTACCCATACTTCTTTAGCACTGGTATGTCTCTTCAAAATATCAATGTACTTCTCCGTAACACAGCATCCAATTGTGGCACGGCATTTCGCATCTTTCTCTCTAAACTTCTTTAACGCTTTGTAGGCAGCTCTCTCGTCAATCTCTTCTCTGAACATCATTGGTTCCGATTCTTCATCTGATTCGGTGGCTTCTGAAACTGATTTCAGTGGTACCTTCTTCGTTGGTGTAGCTGTGTATTTTACTTCGCTTTTGTTCTCAATAAATTTTGATTTTGATTTGACCTTGTATGGCGATTTCGGACCAAGCACCATCTCTTCAAACTCTTCTTCGGTGTACTTGCAGTTATTCCACAAATCTTCTCTGCTAAGATACATTTCCATTTCAAAACTCCATTTGAAATAATTATCGTCTCCCAACTTCTGGGTCACAGGGCTTCGGCTTGCGGTGGGCTCATAACTTGTTGAAAATTGCATCGAAACCAAATCAATAAATTGACGACGTCTGTGTGTTAAGCGTAGTTTATTCTTGTTGTACACAAATAATTCGTACAATCTCGTTTTTATAGAGGGAAACACGTGGGCAACCACAAATCTTGTGTCCACTTCCGTTGATCACTTCCGAGGTGGTCATTCTTTCAAAATGTTACTAAACAATAGTATTTCATAAATACTATATAATTCTTAGATCAAAACACCAGTTTTCCTGGTTTACATATTTGGTGGAGTTTTCATTGAGTTTGGTATGCTATTAATATTGTTGTGGCTTGTTTGATTATTAATTACTTCAATATTTTATTTCTATATTTCAACAAGAATAACCTCAACCAATATCATTTTAAACTCAATCAACAAGTTTCGCGTGAATTCGAGTGGCGGTCTTTCTCGTCTCAAACCAGACCACATCAAATCAGCCCTTCAAAGTCTCGTATCCGCGTCGA
>JAJNPV010000022.1 GCA_021155195.1 Ohtaekwangia sp. | reverse complement strand
TGATAGCTGTTCTTGGTGAGGAGACCTTTGTAGAAGAGTGATTTCTTATTGAGGATGGTGTTCTCTACACATTTAGATAGTGTCTCTTTGATAGTTTGGGAGTTGGTTCCTGTAAGACTTGATATTTTCTTGGTAATGTTTCCCCATAATGTATCTCTAATGGATTGGGTGCATTTACATTTGAATATTGCGTGGTGTTTGTCCTCAAGGTCTGTACAGTTCTTGCTAATTGGGCAACTAGTTGTTTGGGTGGCATATTTGTGGTGGGTTGGAATACTATTTGTGAGGATACGCACACTCATATTAATTACATTTCTGTTCATAGTTCGAGATGGGACAAGGCGGATCTTCCTGCAAGACAAGGGATATAGTGCATTCATTTTCGAGATCTCTTGTTGGAATTCCTGGTTGTAAGCAAAGTAATCTATTCTATCGAACATTGTTCTACCATTCAATGTTACGTTTAACTTGTTTGTGTATTCCGTAGGTGGGGTGATTTGGCAACATGGTGAAGTCATTCCCAATTCTGCTAGTTCATCAGCTTTGGCGTTCATTTTAGCAAAGATCCTTGATTCTTGAGGTAGCCTCTGTATATCCATGTGCGAGTTGATGAATTTGAAGGAAACGTTGTGGATGTTATTTCTTATCCAGTTTAGGAATGGGTTCCTTGATTTGGAATTGTTCTTGATTGCTTTTATACTACAATGAGTCAGTTATGATGACTATGGACCTGTATCCCTTTGCCAGGTTGAGTGCAATATATATTGCTTGGATTTCTGCATCAAATGATGAATTAGCTTGGAAGGCCTTATAGTATGCATTGTTATCTTGTGAAGAAGTTATTCCAACACTTCCTTTTTGTTTGGAATAGGAGCCGTCTGTGGCTATTTCAATGCAATCCGATAGAATGGTCCAATGGCTTGAGGTTAGTATGTCGGGAAGCAAGTTGGGATGTTTTCCTTGGATGCACTTGTCTGGTGCTGCCTCTACTATGGTGGTGAACAACTTCCAACCCTTGGTAGTTTCTGTTGCGAATTTGTCCCACACTTTGTTTAGGAATCCGTTTTTAGGTGTCAATATGTGGGAGTCATTGTAGTGGAAGATGTCGCTAACTAGATGTAGGTTGTTCTTTCCTAACTCTTTAGTTATGGGAAGCAATTTCCTATCAATCCGTGCAATGGTGGAAAATCTTATCTCTTTCCAAGTGGATATATTTTCATTGACCTCGATACCTAGTTCCTTCCTAATTTCTTGTAGTTTTGAGAAGGATGGAGGGAGTGATGCAATGTCTTTCTTCGTGAGTTTCATGGTGTCAAGAGGATCTTTAGAGACTATTAGTGAGAATAATTCTCTAACAATTGCAGAAGAATTGGTAATAAAGTTCAGATCCATAATTTCTCTTTGTCTCTTCAGGTTGTTGACAAATGTTTTAGCATGATGTAGTTTCATATCCTTTAATTGTAGGCCTCCATGTACTCTCTTAAGGTGCCATGTATTCCTCGATATACATCTATCAATCTTGAACTTTTCTCTAATAAAATCCTTGATTATTTTGTTCACGGCTTCAGCTGTTTGTAAAGAGTTATCCATTTGTAGGAGGAAATCAGCTATTGGTACGACATCCGAATTGATTAAGTTGATAACTTGGTCAATTGTCATGAAAAAGGTTCTAATGGATTCTAATTTGGCTTTGACTTTGGTGAAAATCATTCTTCTTCTGAGTCCTCCACTCTCGTCGTCAAAGTCTCCTAGTCTTCTGGACCAGGTTAGTCTGGGAAGGGTTAGGCTGGATGAAATCTTGATCTCTTCAACCATCTCGTTGGAACAGTAATATTCTGTTTTGGATTCATTCAGTTCCATTCCATAACTGTTAAGGAATGTGGTGATGTGGTTCATAATAGTTATTGCATCGTCCTGTCTGGAAGCAAGTATGTTGCTGTCATCCATGAAGAAAGAACAGGGAATGTTAAAGTTCATTTCTTTGAACCTGAATGTAAATCCTTTGAGGGAGCTTGCTGATTGGGCCACAAAATCAATTGCCATTATAAATATTAGAGGGGAAAGAGAATCACCTTGTTTGATCCCTGATTGTTGTATGAAAGGCATGGATGTTGTTTGATTGATTCTTGTCTTGGTTGCTGAATTATTAATCAGTTGAATGATTAGTTGAGTCGCTTCCTCATCAATTCCATAGAATTCGCAAGCATCTTCAATTAATCTCATTGGTACACTGTCAAAAGCTTTTTTGATATCAATAGACAATACATGCAATTCTTTGTTGGAAAGCTTGGCAATTGACTTGATGTTCTGGAATAACAAATTACTATCAAAAGTGCTTCTCCCACTCCTACCTCCAAATTGTCTAATGTACAACCTTTCTCTAATCATATCTGTTAAGCGATTTTTGATAATTGATGTAGTCATCTTATATAGGGTGGACAATAAAACAATTCCTCTATAATCTGAGGCATTGTTTGGGTTTTGTTTCTTGGGAATAGGAATAATTGTAGCTGTTTTGGCTTCTTCTGGTACTCCTTCTTTCAAACATGATTCAATCCATGTTACAATCAATTCCTTTGCCTCCTTGGATGCCATTTTCAAAGTGGTCCCACGAACACCATCCTCACCAGGAGAGGAATCTTTGGCCAGTTTAAATAAGTTGTGGGCTTCTGATTGGGAGAGTTTTTGTGTTAGCAATTCGAAACAGTTGGGAATAGATGGATAGCAGTTTGGAATAAATGATTCAGGCAGGATGATGTAGGGATCTCTTTTAGAAAGAATTAGTTGGAAATGTTTGTTCATAGCTTCGACAATATCTGTGTCATGGATTAATAATTTGTCAACTACTTGGAGAGTTTGAATCTTCGGACAAGTTGATTTTGCTATGACAATTCTTCTCATCATTTTCGAGCCACTCTTGATGATGTTGGAAATTGTATTGATTCGTTCCTCTAATAGGTCAGATTCTAGCAAGGTGATAAGATCAGATCTTTCTTTCCTTAGGATTTCTTTCTTCCTCCAATCTTTGGAAGCTTGTTGTTTCCTTTTCAGATCTTCTATTTCATTCAGGAAATGAAGATGTTTGGTTTTGTACTTGGAAATGGTTGCCCGTTTGTCACATAGGTGTTCAATGATTATCTGGTAAGTTTTCTTGGTCCATTGGGAGTCTTTGATGACCAAGTCTGCTTGCCTTGTCAATTCATTTGATTTCCTTAAGATTTCTTGCTGGTCGGACTTTTTGTATTTTTGGTATGCTTGAGTGGAGTCAAGACTTTTTAATTCCAATTCTGCAGATACTGGAAAGTGGTCTGAAATATTGGTGTCTTGGTCAACATTCCCATTCACAATTGGAATGTTTGTGATGATGTAATCAATCACTTTCTTCCCATTTATGGAATTGTGTGTGTACACTTCTTCTAATTCGTCCATGGAACTAGGGAAGATCTTTCCATTTATGGAATCTGCCAGAACAGACAACAATAAAGTGTGGTTGGAATTTGGAGTGTGGGAGGAGCATGAGCTGGTATTCCAATCTCCAAGTATTATCCATTTGTCATTCTCATTGTGTTCTGTTTGGATTAATTGGATTGTATCATGAATCAATTCAGTATTCTCCTTCTTCACATTGCTGTTATAGATGTTCACTACCTTAACGGTAGTGCAATCCGAAGTCCTGAGTTCGTACAAGACCAATCTATCTCTGTCAATAATGGTAGTCTCTACTAATGACAACTTATTCTTGTTATATCCGAGCAATAATCCTCTCTTCGTATTCAATTCATGGGTGTTCTGGGTTTTAACGAAGGTGTGGGTGGTGGATTGAATATATTTCATATTCTTTATCTCTTGGAAGCAGATAATGTCGTGGTGTAGTAGGGTGGATTTGATATGTTCTGCTTTGTGGGCAGACAGACCTCTGATGTTAAATGTGGCAACTGACAGATTAATTGTCATCAGGAATGTGAGCTATCCCCATACGAGTGGTAAGGTTGGTGGTAAGTGCAACCATGTTTGTGTTAGACTTTCTGATAAAAGTATCGTGGGCAGTTCTAAGTTCCCTGAGTTTGGTGGTGCATTGCACAATTGTAAGGTTTATCATTGTGATTGTTTCTGGATCTTCTGTGACTAATTTGGAAGCATTCAGCTCCATTAATTCATCTTTGGTATCCTGGATCATGAACTTCAAGTTATTCGATGCGACGTTTTGAGTGTTCATTTCTAACAAAACGCCTACTACCGCTCCCATCTGTTGGGATTGAAGTCTAATTTGAGCTTGCATCTTTCTCAATTCTCTGTCGATCCCTGATG
>JAJNPV010000053.1 GCA_021155195.1 Ohtaekwangia sp. | reverse complement strand
AAATTCTGTGACTAGAAAAAAAAAAAAAAAATTTTATCTCAGAAAAGTGGCTAAAATTTGTGACTAGAAAATTTTGAAAAAAATTTTCTAGTCACAATTTTAGCCATGTTTTACACTATAAATCTGAGATTTTTTTTTTCTAGTCACAGAACGTTTATAGTGGGCAAGATCGCATAAACAGTCCCGCCATTTTTCTGCTATATAGTGGAAAGTGCGTCATCGCACTTTGTACATAATATAGTGGGGGGGGGGGGGACGAGAGGCCATAGTGGAAAAATTCTGTGACTAGAAAAACAGAAAAATGAATTTTATCTCTGAAAAGAGGCTAAAATTTGTGACTAGAAAATTTTTGAAAAAAATTTTCTAGTCACAAAAATTCCACTATAGAAATGGCTAGAAATCTGTGATAGAAAAAAAAATATTTTTCTTTTCTAGTCACAGAATTTCCAGAGATAAAGATGGCTAGAAAATCTGGAAAAAAAAACAAAGACAATGGTCACTCCGACCTTGTAGGTAAAGGCCACCCCGGCCTAACAGGAGAGGTCACCCCGGCCTAGAAGAAGAGAGGTCACTCCGACCTTATAGGTAAAGGCCACTCCGGCCGTACGAGGAGGTCGCCCCGGCCTAGAAGAAGAGAGGTCATTCCGACCTTTGTAGGTAAAGGCCACCCCGGCCTAATAGAAGAGGCCATTCCGGCCTAGAAGGTCCCCCTCTGATAGGAAAAGGCCACTCCGGCCTATAGAAGAGGCCACTCCGGCCTAGAAGAAGAGGCTTCCCCCAGCCTTGTAGGTAAAGGCCACTCCGGCCGTACGGGGGAGGTCGCCCCGGCCTAGAAGAAGAGAGGTCACTCCGACCTTGTAGGTAAAGGCCACCCCGGCCTATAGAAGAGGTCGCCCCGGCCTAGAAGAAGAGGCTTCCCCCCAGCCTTGTAGGTAAAGGCCACCCCGGCCTTAAGGAGAGGCCATTCCGGCCTAGAAGAAGAGAGGTCATCCCGACCTTATAGGTAAAGGCCACTCCGGCCGTACGAGGAGGTCGCCCCGGCCTAGAAGAAGAGAGGTCATTCCGACCTTTGTAGGTAAAGGCCACCCCGGCCTAATAGAAGAGGCCACTCCGGCCTAATAGAAGTGCGTGACGGCCACTCCGGCCTCAATAACCTTAGCAGAATTTCTGCGCATTTATGCGTAGATTTTAGCAGAATTTATGCAGATTTTGTCTCATAAATTAGTCCAGTCCAGCCCAGAAGAATATCTGCGCATTTATGCGTAGTTATTAGCAGAATTTATGTAGATTTATCTCATAAATTAGAGAGAAGGTTAGCAGAATTTCTGCATTTAAGTCTTTCTGGACTAGAGGAGTCCTAATAGGTGCAAGTTAGTAGTCTATTTTTATGATGACTAAGATTCTTTTGGCTTCTTCAGTCTACACGAAGTTTAAATAGGTGAAAATTAGTAGTAATTTTGACGATGAACCGAAACGACTGTACTTAAATGAAGAGATTAATCACGTACTACCTTATAGTGCGCCTATAAGGGAGCGGCAAATCCTTAGTCGTATCAAAAGGAGCTTAATAGGTCACGCCTATTAAGTACATTTGGCAAGCAGAGGTCCCACCAAAGCCTAGTCGGCCTGATAGAGTCGTGTCTATTAGGAAGCAGAGCCCTTTATGGCCTGATGTTGAGAAACTTAATAGGTCACTCCTATTAAGTCCCATTTGGTAAAGCAGAGGTTGTCACCAAAGCCTAGTCGGCCTAATAAGAGTCGTGTCTATTAGGAAGCAGAGCCCTTTATGGCCTGATTAATACCAGCAGGTCATGCCTGATGATTTGGTATTATTTGGTGAGAAGCAGAGACGCAAACTGTCACGTCTAGTCCAATCTAATAGGTCATTCCTATTGGCGCAGATGATTTTTATAGGACGAAGCCTCCTTGATGGACTGTGATAACTATAAAATCATACAAAACAGCAGTTCCTTAGTATGGGTAAACCGCATTAGGGAAAAAATCGCATTATGGAGACCATATTGCGTTGGAGTCTTCTCGATAGGTCATTCCTATTGGGGTCACTGATAGTGCAGGGGCGTACTGCCACGCCTAATTCAAGAGTCTAATAGGTCATTCCTATTAGTGCAGATACATTTTATAGGACACTTAATCGTGAGACTATAGTGTATAAGGGAGTCTTCTCGATAGGTCATTACTATTGGGGTCACGGCAGAGTAGAGGTGTAGTCAAATCACCTAGTCCACAGTCCATTCATTCATTATTTAGCAGTCTTTAATGGGTCATTCCTATTAGAGAAAAATACTATAGGGCGCTACCTTTATAGCAGAGTATAGTATTAGGGAGTCTTCTCGATAGGTCATTTCTATTGGGGTAATTTGACAAAAAGCAGCGGTTGGCCAAGCCGCCTGATAGTAATTCTATTGGGAAAGTCGTAGCGTGTAGGTACTTTGGTGACCTACAGTGCGCAATTTATAAGTCCAGGTGAAGTTCGTGTGTTTGTGGAACCTTAGGAAGCCGTATTGAGGACCAGCAGTCGTTTTTCCTATCACGGTGTGGTATTATATTTCCCCTTCACCGCGAAGGGGGGGTATAGTACTGGGAGAATCACGAGGTGGAATAAGGGAAAGCCCATGATATAAGCCATGAAACCGACCAGCTGTATCTACAAGTACCAGTACTGGGAAAGAGTTACAAGCCCGGGAGGGAGCCTTTAAGTCCAACGCCCTTTAAAAAAGGGGGGGTGTTGGTTGGGTCCTACCGAAGGCCATCCCAATTTTGCACTAACGACCATGTAACAGTTTTTTTTTTCAATGTGGAGCGTTACAATAAACAGTGGTGCGACTTTTCTGAGATAAAAAAATTTTTTTCTCTTAGAACTTTGTACATAATATAGTGAGAGGGGGTGCCGGAAGCCCCAGCTCGAACTATACTTGCAGATCTTTCTGTGATTTTCGGACACTTGTATAGGTGTCTGTTCACTTTATAAGGCCTAGCCTTAAGAAATATCGAGAATGTGGGCATATTTAGCATTTATTTGCAAAAAAAATCCGGAGTTAATCTTTGTACGTAAAAATACATAGAAGAAACTGTTAATTTATTAACTTTTTCAACATTTAGCAGAATTTCTGCGCATTTATGCGTAGTTATTAGAGGCCGCAGAATTTCTAAGCATTTTTATGCGTAGTTATTAGCAGAATTTATGTAGATTTTATCTCATAAATTATTATCAGTCCAGGCCAAGCAGAATTTATGCAAATTTATTTGTATTAAATTAATAGAAAAGACACATAGTTTTTAACATTTTCTGTCAAAAATCTTATAAGATTGATGATTTATTATCAATTCTTTAAGAATAATGTTAGTCAGAATTTGTTATTTAACAAAAATAAAATATTTACCTGATTGATCTTGTCAGTTACATATGCTATCTTTAAAGATTAAGCCATGCAAATCTAAGTAAATTGGTAACAAAACATAGAAACGGTAGAGAGCTCATTAAAACAGTTTGAAAAGAAGCAATGAACATCATATAATTTTGTTATATGAGAGTGGATATTGTCACTAATTGTGACATTAATACGTTTAACCTGAACCCAAGAGAAACGCAAGTTTTGAGGGAGAATTTATTGAAAGTGGAGTTAATTAAACTTGTACACGCACTTTGGAAATGTTATAAATTATCTTATCGAATGACTATATATAGTTTTTCGAAACGATGCACTTCAAACTGATCCATCAATTTGTTTGTGGTATCTTTGACCAAAAAGATATTTACGGATAACGAAGGATTAGGGTTTGATTTCGGAGAGGTGGCCTGATACACTGCCACCACTTCTAAGGAAGGCAGCAGGCGCGAAAATTACTCAATGACACTCCGTCGAAGTAGTGACGAAAATTACCAGAATTGGGTCCTTTTAGGAACAGTGTCTGGGATGAGAACAATTTAAAACCATTAACGAGAAACAATTAGAGGGCAAGTCTGGTGCCAGCAGCCGCGGTAATTCCAGCTCTAAGAGTGTATTTGAAAGTTGCTGCAGTTAAAAAGCCCATAGCTGATTTTATTGAAATTGAGATGTATAGTTAACTGAGCGATTGGTTAGCTAAAATTTAGGTGTCAACGAGACTCTAATTACTGCTATCGGACCTGGAGACAGGTAACGGGCCCTCTTAGCCTTACAAAGTTAAGAGGTAAATTAGAAAGGATTAACTGTGAATAAATTAGGGTGTTCAAAACAAGCTTTATAGCTTTGAATATATTAGCATGGTATTACGAAATATGACGTATCTTCCACAAGTTTTGTAGTACTTGTACTGAGGGAAAGATTTGTAATGAGAAATGGGAATTGTTGGAGCCACCTTTATTCACTGGGAAGAGGTGAAATTCTATGATCCAGTGAAGAAACACTAATGCAAATGCACTTTGCTAGGATGTTTTTGTCAGTCAAGGACGAAAGTTCAGGGCGCGAAGATGATTAGATACCATCGTAGTCTGAACCGTAAACAATGTTGATTTAGGATCCAAAATCATTTATTATGACTTTTTGGGCACTATACGAGAAATCTAGAATATTCGAACTCTGGGGGTAGTATAGTCGCAAGACCGAAACTTAAAAGAATTGACGGAAGAGCACCACCAGGCGTGGAACCTGCGGCTTAATTTGACTCAACGCGGGAAAACTCACCAGGACAGGACATAAAAAGGATTGACAGATTGATAGCTCTTTCATGATAGTATGAAAGGTGGTGCATGGCCGTTTTTAGTTGGTGGTTTGAATTGTCTGGTTAATTCCGATAACGAACAAGACCTTTTCCTGCTATTTAGCTTTGGAGGGTCTAATAAAATTGGGTAAACTTGTTTATCCATATACTTTGGTATTTGAAGTAAGCTTCTTAGAGGTACTCTTTTTGTTTGTGAAACAATTAAAAGGAAGAAAGACAATAACAGGTCTGTGATGCCCTTAGATGTTCTGGGCTGCACGCGCGTTACAATGATATATTCACATAGTAATACCTAACCAGACATGGTTTAGGAAATCTCAAAAACTATTTCGTGATGGGGATAGTGTTTTGCAATTATCGCACTTGAACGAGGAATGCCTTGTAAGGATGTGTCATCAACGCATCCTGAATACGTCCCTGCTCTTTGTACACACCGCCCGTCGCTCCTACTGATTGAATTTTGTGATGAGGACCTTGGACCGTTGACGTTTGTTTTGTAAAAGACAAGGTATCACTCTTGGGTGTTTACCTTATAGAAATTTGTTCGAATCTTGCAATTTAGAAGAAGGAGAAGTCGTAACAAGGTCTTCGTAGGTGAACCTGCGGAGGGATCATTTATACTAAAAAAAAAAAACTATGCTTTATAGCCAGTTAGAAAGAAAGTTAACCTATTTGGGTCGGTTAGTAGTCTATATTTATAATATAGTCTATAAAATGATCTGAGTTTTGATTAATATTTAATCATTTTTAATAGAAATATACATAGTTAAAGAAAAAAAAGCTTATATAGCTCATGACAATGGATTCCTTGGGTCTTCCAACGATGAAGAACGCTGTGAATTGCGATAACTCTAGTTTGTTGCAAACTCTTAAGTGAACTAGTAAATATTTGAACGCATATTGTGGTTTTGATTTAACTCAAAACCGATTTTGTAGGAGGGTTTATTTAAGTAATGAAACCAAATAATTACAAGGTTATCTATGTATTGTAGAAATCTTGCGTAAATTTGATCTAATTAGAGACAAAATAGATACTATTTAAGACGAAATTCTTTAAGAAATATCATATATTTTAGTTAATAAGAAGATTTTTAATTAAAAATTAACCTCCTATAAGCTCGACAACGCACTGAATTTAAGCATATTGCTAAGTGCAGGAAAAGAAACCAACAGGGATTTCATTAGTAGTGGCGAACGAACATGAAAATGTCCAAGATTTAAAATCTGCAGGTACTTAGATATTTGCCGAATTGTAGTTTGATGTAGCATGATTTCTATAGGTTAGGGGATCTATTAAGTGATTATTAATGAATAGTCTACCATAGAGGGTTAAAGTCCCGTGAATAGATCTTTTAGTTTATGCATGAAATAGGCTCTAGGGAGTCGAGTTGTTTGGGATTGCAACTCTAATATAGGTATTAGTTAATATCTAAGACTAAATATTGGGAAGATACCAATAGCACACAAGTACTGTGAAGGAAAGGTGAAAAGAACTTTGAAAAAAGAGTGAAAAGAACATGAAATTGCCATGAGAGGAACTTGATTCGATTTGTTTAGAAGTTATTGGGGTCATTCAGCTGTGAGGAAACTTGTAGTGCGTTTGAGCTTACCCATAACATCAGTCTCCGTTTGTAGAATGCGAAAAGTTGCCAATGTGTAAATATTACTTCGGTTTTATTTGACTAGGCTTGTCGTAGCGTTCTGTAGCCGGTTGAAAGAAAGTCCCTTATGTTTTCGAAAGAAGGCAGCGGATAGATAGAGGGTTATTAGAGATAGTATGTTATATGATATTTCACTAATTTTCCATTTATGGTTGATAGGAAGTTGATTATAATATGCTAACTGTGGTAGCTGATGCGAAAGAGACAAAGATTGATTAAAAGGTCGAATTAGACCCGTCTTGAAACACGGACCAAGGAGTCTAACATGTATGCGAATTGAAGGGTGTTAAACCTATGGAAAATGTAGCGAAAGCAAAAGGTAGTATTACTACTAACCAATTCTTCCTCGTAGAGGGATTGTGTCAGAGTATACATGATGGGACCCGAAAGATATTGAACTATGCTTGAACCGAACCAAGTCAGGAGAAATTCTGATGGAGGTTCGAAGCGGTACTGACGTGCAAATCGTTCGTCTGATTTGAGTATAGGGGCGAAAGACTAATCGAAATATTTGGTAGCTGGTTCACATTGAAATTTCTCCCAGGATAGCTGAGACTAGTATGGATTTTTAATCCGGTAAACAATTTTATATGGTAAAGCGAATGATTAGAAGCTTTGGGTAATCTCTTATTCAACTTATTCTCAAACTTTGAATATGTAATACAATAGTATTTCCGAAAGGAATATTATGAGCTATATTATCTTTATTTTAATATAGTTGCAATGAAATGGAATAGTCTTTAGTGGACCATTTTTGGTAAGCAGAACTGGTGATGCGGGATGCACCGAACGTTGAGTTTAGATGCAAATATGTAGGCTAATTAAGATCCCAAAAAAGGTGTTGATCTTTCGAGACAGCAGGAAGGTGGTCATGGAAGTCGAAATCCTCTAAGTAACGTGTAACAACGAACCTGCCTAATGGATTAGCCCTGAAAATCGATTGCGCTTAAGCCTTCAATCTAAACTCAACCGTTTAAATAGAAAGAAATGATTGAAATTTAGTCAGTAAATAATGAAGTTTGAACGAGTAAATGTGCGTGAAGATAACAGAAAAGATTGAGGGTGACCTTAATTGAAGTTATATTTAGTGTAGATCTTGGTGGTAGTAGCAATTATTCAAATAAAAAATTTGAAGATCGAAGCAGAGAAAGGTTTCAGGCGAACGTTGTTCGAACCTGAGTTAGTCGATCCTAATGTGGAGGTTAACTCTGTTAAAAGTCTAATGGCACTTGTGCATTTTCAACATTAGGCTTCAATTCATAGAAAGGGAAATAGTTTAAATTATACTATACGTGTACATAAGGAACCTAGGGTAACCTACGAAGCTGACTTGACCATCTTCTCTTACAACTGTAGAGTTTTCTGTTCTACTTAAATGGATACGTTGAAATTCAGTCCACGAAATCAGCTCGTCTGAAGCTGTGGATTGAAACCATGGATAAAGATGCAACCTCTGTATCTTGTCTTAATGGATTTGTTTTGAGAAGGTGCCTAGAAAAAAGTTCGCTAGAGACTTATAAAGATGAGTAAGCAATGAAAGTTGATATAAGAATTCCTATTGGTACACATCGTACTCATAACCGCAACAGGTCTCTAAGTTTTATTAACTCTGATCAACAAGTGAATGTAAATAAGGGAAGTCGGCAAATTAAACCTGTAACTTTGGGAAAAAGGTTGGCTCTAATAGTTGGGTATCAGGGGCGTCTAGTATTGTTGAGTACAGTATGGGCATTAGTAGTGGGGCGACTTACGAAAAAGCTTTTGGAAAGCATATTAGAAACTTGTTGGGGGCAACTCCAGCATTTTATCTCCATTTACCGTTAGCGACTAAATTAGAACTGTTACGAACAAGAAGAATCCGACTGTTTAATTAAAACAAAGCGTTGTGATGTATCGAAAATGTAGATGACACAACGTGATTTCTGCCCAGTGCTCTGAATGTGAATTTATAGAAATGTACCAAAGCGCGGGTAAACGGCGGGAGTAACTATGACTCTCTTAAGGTAGCCAAATGCCTCGTCTTCTAATTAGAGACGTGCACGAATGGATCAACGAGACTCTTACTGTCCCTATTTACCACTTGGCGAACTCACTGTCAGGGGAACGGGCCTGACCAAAAATATGGGGAAAGAAGACCCTTTTGAGCTTAACTCTAGTCAGACATTGTGAAACGACGCGAAAGGTATAGTTATAAGTGGGAGTTGAAAGACGAACTTGAAATACCACTACTTTTGTAGTTGTTTTACTTAATTTTTATGTAGAATAAATGTTCTTCCATTTATTTCAAGAAGCAACTGGTATATTACGTTAGATAAGAACTGTTATCTCTGGTTATGCTGCGCAAGCGCTACCGGAAGATGTTCATAAAGGGTGCGTGTTGGGATGAGTACTGTATGTTAGCAGGAAAGTTTCGGCCTCTATTCTTGTGAAACGATTTGACCTCTAAGTCTAGGATCTATAAAAATGACATTATTTGGTAGGGAGTTTGGCTGGGGCGGCACATTCAATAAATGATAACTTGAGTGTCCAAAGTAATACTCAATGAGAACGGAAATCTCATGTAGAATAAAAGGGTAAAAGTATTATTGATTTGAATTTTCAGTACGAATACAAACTGTGAAAGCACGGCCTATCGATCCTTAATCTTTTATTAACTAAAGTTTGAGGTGTCAGAAAAGTTACCAGAGGGATAACTGGCTTGTGGCTACCAAGAGTCCATATCGACGCAGCTTTTTGATCCTTCGATGTCGGCTCTTCTTAACCTTCGAAAGCAGAATTTCGAAAGGGTGTGATTGTTCACCACTCAAAAAGGAACGTGAGCTGGGT
>JAJNPV010000042.1 GCA_021155195.1 Ohtaekwangia sp. | reverse complement strand
GTAGCCGGGATTGCGTTCACTGTAACGACACTCGTGCCGCTTAGTAAAACGGTGCAACTTGTAGTCGGATTCGTAGCTCGTACGGTGATAGTCGTGTTCGCGGTAAGCGCACTCGTTACTAAATTGATCGCCCCGCCTGTGCCTGCTATCGTGCTGCTAAGCGATGTAACCCCATCATATAATTCATAGTTAATCCCGGCCTGGCTGCCCGCAATATTGACTGTGACTGTGCTGCCACTGCAGATCGTTGGTGTAGCTGGTGTTACAATTGGTGTGGTCAACGGCAAGGCATTGATCGTTACTGCCACTGCTGCCGAGGCTGCTGAACTGCAACCTGATGTTGTCTGAACTACAGTATAACTGCCACTGTTGCCAGGGGCGGTTGCTATGTTTAATGTCGTGGCCGTAGCGCCTCCTATCGGGGTGCCATCTTTATACCATTGGTTGCCGGCTCCCGCACTGCTCGTCAACACTATTCCGGCTGAACCTTCACATACGGTGACCGGGCCTACCGGATTAATTGTAGGGGTAGCCGGGATTGCGTTCACCGTTACTGGAGTAATGACTGAGGATAACGTCAAACTACATAAGGTGCTAGCGTTTGTTGCAACCACTCTTAAGCTAGTTACACTGGGTGATAACGCGCTTGTAACAATGTCAAGATCTGAACCTGTACCACCAGCAACAATACTTATCGGATTGCTTGACTGATCATGAAGTTGATAATTGATTCCTGATTCTGAAGCTGCTATTCGCAAAGTAATGGTTCCACCATTACAAATTGTTGTTGGAGTAATTGCACTTGCTACCTTGTCAATTGGCAAAGGATTAACTGTGATCGTTGTATTGTCTGATATTACCTGACCGTTACCATCAGTCACGGTAACAGTATATGTTGTGGTAGTCGCAGGCGTAGCAACAGGATTTGAAATAGTTGTTGAGCTTAACCCCGCTGCCGGGCTCCAACTATACGCAAAGGTGGGATCGCCAGTAACATTAGTTGATAAATTTACTGAAGCCCCTGAACAAACAGAAACACCTCCACCAATGATGGAAACTGTGGGATTGGGATTTGTAATTCCACTAAAGACATTTGCTTGGCCAACAGTTAAAGGAGCCGATGTTGCTGTGAGAGTATTTGCGCCTAGGGCACCATATTTAATCCATGGATTGGTAAGTTGGTTGAAGCCTCCTGTTAATTGTGCTGAGCTAATGCTTCCTTCAGCACCTGAAATGTCTGCTGGAAGATAAGATCCAGAAATTGTTGCTACACCCCCTGTAATAGTAGAATTGATCTCCCAATACCTAGTTAAAAAATTTGTTGTGCTTGAATTATTGGGGTGCTTGGCATCAAAAATTGTAACTCCAAGAGTCGCAGGGAATCCACTACCAGCAGTAACATTAACAGTGATTGGGGAATACTCAACAGCACCTGTATTATCTCCAATTGGAAAAGTAAAAGTTCCAATTCCTGCGAAAGTCTTAATTAATTGGTCTCCATTATTGGCTACAATCATTCTGGATGCCGAAGGAGTAACTACTGAAATAGAAGCTGTGGATCCTAGTGTTAAATCAAATCCACTAAGGTGTAAATTTCCATTAGTTAGCGTAAGAACTCCGCTTACAGAAGTTGCTCCACCCAATAAAGCCTGACCACTGGATTGATTAACCACAAGGTTGTTATAAGAACCTGAGGCAATAGTTTGAGAAGCTCCATAATAGGTAACGGTGCCAGTACTTGCAGAGATTCCATTCGCGGCTCCGGTGAATCTTATATTTCCTCCAGTGTTATCAATCGTACCTGATACAGTAAGGGCGTTTGCACCCATATCAAAAATTGAGGAGTTGATAAGATTACCGCTAACTATTATCGCACCTCCACCGTTCTTTTGACCTGCTCCCGAAAGAGTTAAATTATTATATGTAACATTCGCTATGGTTTGGGGTGTTCCTCCATTAAAGTGGACAAGACCTCCATTATTGTTAAACGTGCCAGAATTTGTAAAACTTCCCGATAATGTAAGCGTGCCGGACGTAGATGTTAATGCGCCTGCACTTATTATAAGTGAATTTAACGAAACGGCATTGCTGCCAAAAATCAGAGTACCAGCACCTGCTTTAGTTAGATTAAAGGAAGCTGCCGACAGTGTTCCTCCAACAGTAAGCGTATTAGCGGCAATTGTTGCTTGAATGTTGGTACTTAAAGTAATATTGCCTGTACCCATATTAAGATTTCTGGTACCTGTAAAGGTGAAATCGTTATTCCAAATTTGAGGATTATTGGTTGAAAGAGTTATAGGTGATCCAGTAGTGTTGTCTATTGTTCCGCCATTAATGTTAAAAGTTCCTGATCCTATTGCTGATGCATTATTGATATTCAGAGCGCCAGCCGTCAAGGTTGTGTTACCAGTATAAGTATTAGTCCCACTTAGTGTAAGGGAACCAACTCCATTTTTAATAATGGCCAATGTACCTGCACCTCCATTTTGCAGTGTACCTGCAAACGTATTTGTTCCACTCGAATTGATTGTTAGCGCGGCAATTCCTCCGGCATTGGTTTCTATAATTGGGGTTCCAACGGCTGCATTTGTGTTTAGTCCCGAAATAGTAACACTATTTCCATTTAGCCTCAATGTACCTGTACTGCCAGCACCAAAACTGACTGCGTTAGGGGTTGCTATATTTAATGCCCCAGGGTTCGTCAGCAATAATATTCCAGCATTTATGTTTACACCTCCAGTAAATGTATTTGAACCGGACAGGGCTAAAACACCTCCTCCTGCTTTGGTTATGCCAAACGCTCCTCCACCAATAACGCTACTTATCACGAGGGTACTGGAATTAACGGTTACCTGACGATTACCACTCAATGTTACCAGACCTGCTCCTAAATTTAAATTCTGGGCACCCGTAAAAGTAAAATCACCGTCCCAAGATTGTGGGTAATTTGCAAGCGTAATCGTACCTCCTGTTGTATTTGCAATAGTTCCTCCATTAATTGTGAATGTCCCTGAAGCTGCACCCAAAGCATTGGCATTATTTAAATTGAGAGTACCAGCATTTAAGATACTGCCTCCAGAAAAAGAATTTGCGCCTGAAATTGTAATTGCCCCTGCACCATTTTTAATGATCCCTCCAGCACCACTTATTACAGCTGTAAGAGTCAGATCGGGATCAGCTCCCCCATCGGGAACATTTAATGTTCTTGATGCAGCACCCAGAGCAATAGGTGCAGTTATACTTGAAGTAGTGCCACTTGCAATAGTTGTTACATCACCAGCCAGGGTTAAAGTGCCCGTTCCGGTTATTGAAGAACCGATCAAGCTTACCGATCCAACTGTCGTGATGTTGTTTGCCCCTAACGCTAACACACCTGAGTTAACCGCTAAGGCATTAGTAATGGCTACACTATTAACAAGTGTAACCGAATTGTTTCCCCCACCGCCAGTGTTTGCAATTGTTAGATTAGAAACAGTGCTGGGTAAACCATTCCCTGCCGATTGGTTGGCACTTCCATTATAAGTGTAATTTGAACCTGTAGAAAATGATCTCGATCCCGTGCTCTGGATATTCCCCGTTGCACCAGCAGTTGTAATACCTGCGTTGGATCTGATTCCAAGACTTGCACCTGAGGATAGTGTAAAATTATTTCCACCCAACAATGTTGCTTCGGCAGCCATCTGTAAAGTTGAGCCACTATTCACAATTGTATTCACAGTATTGTTAATAGTGCCCCCTGAAATAAAAGTTTGTATACCGGCCCTATTAAAAACAATTAATCCACTTCCCCCACCATTTTCTGTGATCGTTCCCCCCGAATGCGTAAAATTTCCGGTTACATTTAATGTTCCAACCGAGGCACTGCCATCTTCCTGCATTTCAAGCGTACCCCCTAAAATATTTACATCTCCGGAAACCGATAAAGCTGAGTTTGCATTGCCTGTAACAATGGTGAAGTTTCCGCTATTAAGATTAAAGTTTCCTCCAACATTCATAGTACATGATCCTGTACTATTATTCATTTTAAAAGTACTATTGGTGATAATAAAATCACCCCCTACGTTAATTGTATAGCCAGCAGCTGTATTCGACATCCGCAGTGCTCTGTTAGTAGGATCTAAAGGGAGCCCTGTATCTGAAACAGAAAAATTACTTTGAATGGTAATGTTGGATTGCAGATACAGATTTGTAGTTTGACCTGGAGAATTCCACGTAAGATTGCCAAATGTCTGAGCAAAGCCACCTGGCATGGTAGCAGTTGCGCCTATTACAATACAATTTGAATTGGCAGCCCACGTAGCTGTAGGAATTATTCCCCCATCAATGGCATGAACATAGGTTCCATTAACTGACATTGTACCAACAGTAAGGCCACCGCCATTAGCCGTAAGCGTACCTCCTAAATTGATAGTAACGGTATTCGCTGCCTGAGCACCATTTAACGAAATATTGTGTCCCATAAGGATGATAACAATATCATCTGCATCCGGGATGTTATCCACATCACTCCCAACTTCAGTCCAACTACCAGGAACGTTCCAGTCACCAGCAGCAACGTTTGAGGTAAAGGTGCTTACCTGCGAATAACCAGCAATGCCAAATAGCATCAACCATAAAAAGACAGAGTAAGGTCTTAAGATTCTTATCACTATGTATTCAACAAGCTTTTTCAATGAGGTCTTATTAAGCTTAGTTGGAAATCAAATAAGGGTGTAACGATTTGACCTGGAAGGAATAATCCAGAGCTAAGAACACCAGTAAAATCAGAGAGTGAGTATTGGAGCGATCTTAGAATCAAGGACATAGATTAGGTATTGGCCAACTACAGATACTATATAATTACAGACACCCTAAAAGTAACCATTTCCTTTCAAATTGACGCTATTCTGCCAGTTTGCCGTTAGGATTTAATTTCATAAGCACCATCTTCTTTTGGCCAGGTGATGTACTCTGGCCAACAGTCATGGTACCCATTAATAAAATCCTTCCATTGGGCAATTCTGAGACTGAGCCAGCAAAGTCGTCACCTTCTCCGCTAAAGATTAGCGGACCAAATTCCACATCCATATTTGAATCAAGTGTTGTAAACAAAATGTCTGCATTATCATTCAGATAACTTGTGGCAGTAAGGATAAATTTTCCATTGGATAAGATATTTACTTTGAAATCCTTAGAATCACCAAGATTATTTATTCCCAAGTTGACGGGATATTTTTGAAACGATAGATCAGACTTTGAAAAAGACAATGGATTTTTAAGCTTGACAATGTAACCTCTAGCTTCTCCTCCAGAACCTATTGCCAATCCACCAAGCATAAATCCACCTCCCGACTCAATAGGAATTGTAGTTGTGGAAGTAAGCAATTCACTTTCAAGTGTAGTTCCCAAAGTGTCCAGCAATGTAGTCCCTTCATTTAATGGCAATCCCAAATCATTGAATTGAATTACCCAAAATTTAAAGTCACGGCTATTATTTCGCAACCTATTTGTATAACCAAAACCATAGTAATCATTTGGCCCCTTTTGAATTACTTTCTGAAGTATATCTTCGCTATCATTTCCTTCCTTAACGCTTCCATAAGCATCTGTATTTTTATCTAAAAGTCGAAGCGAATTTGTAAATCTAAAGTGCAAACCATCTTTAACATTATTTGGCTGATTGGTTGAAACAAGAACAGCAGTTGTCGAGCCTGAAACAATGAATCCTGCTTCCAGCGATGATCCGGCAGAGATAACTGTTACAGATTTTGTTTCCTCATCTGCCTCTGCTCCATTCGTTAGCTTTAAACCTGCACGTGCACTATCCAATTCATTCCCATCCTGCGACATCGTTTTTATGTACACGTCTTTGTTATTTGTTCCCATTTCAGTTTCACCAGCAATCACAAGCCTTCCATCGGGGTGCAGTTCAATGTCTTTTGCAAAATCATTTTTATCAGGTAAGCCAATGCTGCGCTGCCAAATGAGGTGACCATTCGCATCTACCTTCACCACATAAATTTGTTTGAGCACTCCTTGCCGCTCAGTATTTCCAACCATCACAATGGTTCCGTCCGGGTTAACAATAAAATCAACTCCCTCCTGCTCGCCCTCTTCGCCATAAAATTTCACAAAATAATTTTCTTCGGGTATCGAAAAACTTCGTTCTGTATCGCAGGCTGCGGTAATTAATAGTATAAGAAATATGGTAATACTCGTAATGCGCATACTATGGATCCTCAGTTATAGCCCGCTTGTTAAACAAGTTCTTTAATCTCGGCTTTGTTTTCTTTCTTGGATTGTAAATCGGATGAATATAACCAAATGACAAGGAGATATTATCCAACCTAAACAGATCGCTTACGAATGCATACCTGGGTATAGTAGTATCAAAGTTACCATCTTCATCATAATGATTGGTTTCTTGTTTAGTCAGGTTACTTAAGCCTATCATATACCTCAAATCGGCAAACACAAAATCCTTCCCAATCTTATACTTGGCTCCACCTCCAATTACTAAAGATCGATTTAGAAAATTTCTTTTGTGGGTAAGGTTCACTTTTGGCCCAGTAGCCTCCCGTGTATTTCCATCTGAACTATTATTTTTCAATAGCCAATCCGTACCCTTTGCAGAAAGCAGTAGGTTGATTGCAAAGCCGGCATAGCCAAAAGGTCTTATTTTACCCGAGTCATCAGCAAATTTTACATACATAGGAATATCAATCCAATTTTGTTTCTCAAGAATTACCTGAGTATCTGACGGCTGACCATTTGACGAAAAGAGCCCTTTCCTCTCCTGCTTAATCGCTCGATAGGAATAATTCCCTTCCACACAAATGCTCCAATGATTATTGATATTCCAATCTACCCCACCTCCAAAACGAAATCCGACTTTAGGGACATTCTTTCTATCTAATGGGATACCGCCCGTGTTAATCTCATAAATGGTTCGCATCAATGAAGTATTAAATCCAATTCGCAAATGCGGGGTAAAAACTGGCGTGGATGTAAATTTTTTGCTGAGATAATAAACATCAATTGGATCACGTGCAGGATTTGCAACATATTCAGGATCCGCCTTCAATAATTTCAAATAACTATCATCAGCTGCGATTGGATCGTCCAAAATTAAATAGGCTTGCGTTAAAATAAGATATGCCCTAACTCTTTGTTCGTTTGAGAAATCGTTTCGATCCAAACATGGTTTCAGCAAAGCCGGGAGTCCATAGAACCTACCTGCATTAAACTCATCATCAGCCTGTATTAAAATTTGCTCGCAATCGGGAGCAGAACTTTGCCCATATGCTGAGATTGAAATTAGTAAGACAAAAGATAATAGGCCGCTCTTCATTAAAACTTATTGATTAGAAGACTCTGGCACGTTGATTCAAAATCAATATCCTTTCCTACATAACTATCCCACTCATCTTTAGTCATGTTGCGCTCCATCTTAGGACAAACAGATTCTGCTAGCATGCGTGGATCCGTTGGCCAAACCCGAATCTCTCCATTATTACATGATGCTATTAAGTATTTTGAGTTTCTTGTAAATTCTACGTCCCACACTGAGCCATTGTTGTTATCCATAATGATTGGTAGATCTTCTGGATGATCCACCACCCACATTTGAAGTTTGCTATCTAAGCCCGCACTGGCAAGCAACGATCCGTCAGGACTGAATTCAAGATCTGCAATTCCGGACTTATGACCCGTAAGCTCTTTTACATTTTTAGTTTGGAGATTATAAAGTTTAACAATCCCTCGAACGGGTTGCCTTCGTTCATTCAATACCTCTACACCAAAAGCAATCAATTGACTATTTGGGCTCCACGCTACTGATAAAATTCGATTGCTTACAGTAATTGATTTGGTGCTGTCTTTCAATTTTAAAGAAGATTCATCATTCCAAATTTCTTTGTATGAATTAGTTGATAAGTCAACCAAAACCATTTTCCCTGAGGAAGATACTCCAACTAATTGTTTTCCATTGGGGCTAATGTCTATTGATTTTAACTCGTAGGGCAGTGAAAGAATTTTTCTACTAACACCGCTTTCTTGGTTTGTAAATCTCAGTGATCTGTCCGCTGATGTGGTAATAAATCCTGAATTATCAGGCATAAATTCAATATCAGTAACAAAGCGGGTATGGCCTTCCACTCGTTTAGGTTTTGAAGGAGAGGTGAGATTAATAATTTCAATGTAACTTGAATCACTTCCGTTAACTAAGTATTTCTCATCTTTACTCAATGCTAATACTTTATTTGGGAAGCCTTTGTTTTCATAGATAGTGGTACTCTTTACGTCAGGATTCAGATAATCTCCTTTCACAATCTTTCCATCACTACCGGTTGTATAAAATGAGGTTGAGGTTCCTGAAACAGCAATCGTATACATTCTGTTTTTACCACCCCCTGAAATTTTAACCGCGTTGTAATTGTACCCATTCAGTTTAGCCAAAGAATAATATAATCCTCTGAAAATGTAGGGGTCATATTTCTTTCCTTCATATTTTGTGTGATATAAATACCCTTGCATAGAAGTTAATCCCGCTAGTTGAGGATCATCTATACCTTCCGACTTTGCTGCCAGGGATTGAGCCTTGGCTAACATCAGAAGCCTTAATGACTTATTATAGTTAACAGTGGCTGAATCTAAATTTTTTAATGCCTCGGCTCTTGCAATCTGTGCACTATCTCTCTGAATAAAGGCTTCTTTTTCATTTCTCTCAGCGCGGTTTTTTTGTGCATTCGCCTCGATTACTGCCAATCTGTAGTTTTCAGTTGTTAATTGAAGCTCCTTATATTGTTGATCTAATTTATTCTTTTGATCCTCGATTACTGTTAATCTATCCGTTGCAATTTTTGTTTGTTCTTCAGCTGTCTTCTTAGCAGCTTCTGCCTCTGTTCTTCTACTTTCAGCAAAATCTCGCTGTCTATCAGCATCTATCTTTTGGAAAAATCCATACACAAAGAATCCAGTTGCGATCAACAAGAGAAGCGCAAGAATCAAATTCGTTATCCGAGCGCGCTGCAGCATTCTGCGCTGCAACATTTCCTGATTTTTTAATTCCGCCTCATAAGTAATACGGCTGGTATCAAGAAACACAATGGCTCGCTCAAAGGCGATATCATAACGCTGTGCCCATTGCCGAGTAGGCTTTTGCTTCTTTTGCCAGTTTAGTGCAAGCTGCAAGTCAGGTGGACGCCATAGACTCGTTTTGCCTATCTGATACATGGCTGCAGCATCCGATACTCTTCGATACATTTGTGCAGACTCATGTTCTTCATCCACCCAGGTTGAAAGGCGAATCCAAATGCGCATGAAACTTTCGTGCGAAAGTTCAACCACCGAAGTTGGCTTCAACGTAACGTGCATGCCTGGCATCAAGAAGGATCGGCCCGGTTTTCTGAATTTTTCGACTACACCTATCACCAGATCATCGGGCACCTGAGCTAATGCTGCAACTTCTGCGATTTTTGCAGGCCTTCGCATTTCAAGTCCTTCTGAATTTTTCTCAGTGATTACTTTAAAAAGTACCTCAGCTATTTCACGCTCTTGAATTGACAACTCATCATACGCTTCATTCGCGTGAAGCGAAAGTGCCTGACCTATTCTACCAATGGCGTTGTAATGGCGAATATCAATCGGTTCACCTTCTTCGCGGTTAGCTACCCAGTAATCCCATGTGCGCATGAGCGCATGTTGAAGAATAGGAAGTTGATCTTGATTGTCACCAATGTCGCTGAGTAAACGTTTTACTAACCGTTGTGAAATCCTTCCGCCACCCACCGCAATCGGGCCCTCAATGGCCATGCGCTTTTGTTCCCGTGTCATCTGTGGCACCAGATAATTGCTTTCGTTGATCATCTGGGTTAACCCCGGGAACGATGAACAAGCTCCGATAAAATCTGACCGCATGCTCAGTGCCATAAAGGCCGGGACTTCGCGCTGGGCAGTTGCTTCCAGCAATAGATTTACATATGCCGTTGCTTCATTTACAAATTCATCATCACCAGAATCTTTGTACCTGAATAATTCTTCAAACTGATCAACCAAAAAGAAAACATTGTCATTACTCGATGACTGCAAATATTTAGTGAGTTCTACGAGGCCTTGCGAGCTACTCCTTAAAACTGAATTGATAATAGCTTTATGAATCTGCTTATCTTCAGGCGCAATGCGCCCTTCTTCCAGCAGAAAGTTAACAGCAGATTGACATAGGTTTTCAATTGGGGAATTACCAGGACGAATTGTTATTATCTTCCAATGCGGACCCGAGTCGGTCATAAATCCACCGTACAAAACAGGAATTAATCCGCAATACATCAAACTCGACTTACCGCTTCCTGAATAACCCATTATGGTTACCGACCGATGTTGATATAGTTTGAGAAGTACTTCATCAACCTGCCCTTCGCGACCAAAAAACAGGTGGCTATCATCTATTGTAAAAGGACGCAAGCCAGGAAATGGATTCGAACCTACCTGCTCAATAGGATAAAGAGCATCCTGTGAGGAGTCATTCAAATCGCCAGCCTGAAGTGAATAGTTCAGCATCCTTTTCGAAACGGTAACACCAGAAATTTACTAAAATAAGGGGATTTCAGGATATTTTACTTGAGTAATCAAAGCTTAAAAAATAGTCTTAATCCCAGTTCAGTTTAAAAAATCTGTGAAAAATAAGCTAAAATCAAATATATTCCAAAACCTTATTTGCTAACTTAATATGATTGGCCATAAGTTCATAAAAACGATCCTTATTAAACTTCAACAGTATTGTATCAGTTTTGGCTTTTAAAATGTTGGAGTTAACGAAACCCGCAACCGACAATCTCTCACCCACAAACTGCCCTTTCAGATAACTGGTAACGGATTGATCTTTATCATAATGATCAATTTCACCTTCATAAACTATGTAAAAGTCGTTGTTAAGAGACTCATCTATTACAAGCACCTGACCTTGCGTAAGCATAACGGTAAATGAAATATCAGCAAGGTAAGATAGAGTCAATCCGGCCATGCCTTCAAACAATTCACTTTGCTGAAAAAACAAGACTTTATCGTAATACATAAGTGTTGATCTCTCCGACTTTTCTAAAATAGAATGATCAAGCGACCGCTTAACATCATCCCTTAACCGAACTACATTAGAATGATACAAGTCAGGATTAATTTTATATAAAGCCCCAGCAGAGGTCTCACAAATTAGCATATCAGGATTAAAAAGCTGAGCAATTAAATCCATCGTAAACTCTTCAATACGCTGATTGCCGATAAGGTGTAGAACCGCAGCTTTTGTCCAGCGGTTGCTTTGTGTAAAGTCTCTGTTTATCAGGAATTTAAGAACAAGTTTCTTATTTAGTTGAACCCGCGGATAGAAAATTTCAAGGCGTTTGATTTTTTCAGAAATGCTTAAGTCATCCAGAACGGGAATTACTTGTTGCTTCAATTGCTCTGAAAGAAAAACATCCAACAATTCAACTGCATAAGTAACTCCTTCGGCTGTACCACTCTCAATATTTTCCTTCACCAGTTGAATGGATCGTGTATCGTAAAGCATAGCGAGCAGCATATAAATATGCTCTATATCGTTTTGTATTTCACGATTCAGGGCAACCCTCACAACAGCCGAATCGTCAGACTCTTCAATTTCCTGAATTGCCCCTAAATTCCAGGTTATATCAGCAATATCCGATTCAATAGCATACTTAATCCTGCTTACTTGCGACATGCCAGCCTTAAAACCGGATTCGCCCAATGCCAACAGAACTTCAGAAACAATCACCTTATCGGGGTAATCAATTTTGTTCCACAGCAAATCCTTGGCTCGCTGCCCTCCAATTGCTCCTATAATTTGCACCAGTCGAAGCATGATTTGAGAACTTTGGCCTGATCGATAAAAGGAATTATCCAGCAGCGGCAATGCCGGATCGCCAATCAAGATAAGGGCATTCATCGCCTCAATGCTGTGGGTTACATTTCCAAGATTTTCAATTAAAGAAGCAATTACTTCATTATCATATTTCTTTATGGCAGTTTTGATGGCAACGCTTCGAACTTTTGGTTCATTGTCATGCAGAAGTTCAATTAAAAAAGATATGTTTTCTTTATTCTGAGAATGCAACAATAATTCTGCACTGTAATGCCTGTCATTTACGTTTTGAGATCGGGCAAGTCTTTGAATGCGAGCCTTTTGTACATCACCGCCACTATTCAATATCAATTCAAGATCTATTTTGGATAACACATTCTTCTTCTCATTATCTGCCTTGGTTTTATCCAGCCGTATTACATAATTATCAGAAACTGATAACCCTTTTAATTCATTCATTTTCTTTTGTGCATACTCCTTTGCATTCTCTGCTTGATTTTTCATCAGGATATTTACCCAAACAGAAGTTTTTGAAGGATCAATCTTTTCTAAAAGTTTAAAGGAAAAAACTGCTTTTGTTGGATCCTCATTAACAAGGTGTTCCTCCAATCGACTCGTTATTTCAGAATATCCAACTTCAAGTTTTTCCTGATGCCCATCTCCATGTTCCAGCTTTAATCGGATCTTTTTTTTGTACTCCTGATAAAGACTCTGTATTACTTTAAAGTAGGCTAGCACTAATCCAAGCACGATTACTGGAACCCAGATAATTTTAAAGAATGGAGCTAACGCAAAAAGGAAAATAAAAATACCGGCAATAAATCTTCCCGACTCATTTACAACACCTTCCACTTTAGTCTGAATACTAAACCGAAATCGGCTATCAAGCGGAATAAATAGTAACTTGTAAACTGGATTCTCTAAAGAATCTTTTATCATACTATTAAAAAGGCGGGTAACTGCTACAAATAGGAAAAAGTAAATATAGGTTTGAGGGCTAGTGTCGAAACTATAACCAAATAAACCGCCCGTTAACAAAGCACCAACTGATAGCAAAGCGACAACCGCTGGTAGTGCAAACAATGAAATGCGAATCCCGTAAGTTCTCATGATGAAGTCATTCACAAACAGTTGCATAAACAAACTTAGGGCATAAATAGCTCCATTGAAAAAAGCCAAAAAGTTTGTTAAGTCACGCTGATCGGGATACTGCTTATTGAGCAAAGTTTGAAAGGTGAATTGATTAAAACTGAAGGTGACCATAGAGATAATCAGAAACACACTCAGCAGCACGATGTATCGATCTTTAAATATTTTTGAAAACTTGCTTTCAGCCCGAATTGATGGATCATTGCTTACTTTGGCTAAGTCATATTTGATGGCAATAATTACTAAACATACCAATGAACCCATAATACTTATATTACAGACCATCAAATAGTTAGAGGTGTCAGGAAATAGGTTTGAAGTAAACGGGATCAGGAAGTTTGCCAGGATAATTGCAATCAATTGACCTGTATCTATCCATCCAATTATCCGCTTTGATTGTTTAAAATTGAATAACCTACCAAAGATACCCCAATAGCAAAGGAGTAATATGGCAGTCATTGGTCCAATCAAGCAATACATAAGGAACAAGGTTCCATTCTGAATGTTCTCATTGGAGTTGTGGTAAAAATAATACAACCCAAATGTGGATAATACGATCAGCACAATGCTGACAATAGTAAGCGTTACAAACCGGATGCGATTTTGAAAAAATGAAAAGATAATGGTCGACACAATCCCTAAAACACCGGAGATCAAAAAGGCTTTATCTAACTGATCACTAAGTTTATTTAAGAAGAGAGATTCTGCCGTTACTTGATAAGTGGCAATAAAAATACCGATAAAAAAACCTGTAGCGAGCATCAACACAATTTGTGTTTGCTCATCGTCTCTAATACCTAAAAATGCCAGCGCATTTTTTTTCATTTAATAGCGCATTTTAATAAGGTGTCATTCACTACACAATAACTTCTTTGTCGTGGGTATTTCACGATTTGAAATTAGAACATAAAATAGGAAACAAAAAAAGCCACCCAAAATTTTTATTGGATGGCTGTAATAGGTTGTAATACTTAACTTACTTTTTCTTAGCTGCTGTGGAATCTGATTTTACGTTTGCCCCTGCTGCTTGATCTTTCTTATATTGATCATTCAGCCCTGCAATCACTTCGCTGGTTATATCAATGCCTGCTCCTCCGTACAAAAGGTCGCTCCCGGGATTATACTTAAACACAACTTGAAGTTGCTTCTGCTCCGCATAAACCTTTAAGTAAGCAGTAATTTTTTTATATAAATCCTCCGTCATGGCTGATTGCTCAGTCATTAAATCCTGCTCAAGTCCACGTTGATACATTTCCAGATTTTGACGTTTCTTGCCAAGGTCTTCTTCAACAGCTTTCGCCTGTCCAATGGTCATATTGCCATAGTTACGTTGGTAAGCAGTAATATCATTTTGTAAACTTTGTGCCCGGTTCTGGAGATCTTGATCTAATTTTTTTCCTTTTGCCTCAAGCTTCTCCATGTTCACTTTAACAAACTCGTAATGCTTAAGCACAGAATCTGAATTTATATAGGCCATTTGGAAATCGCCTGGCCTTACAACCTCAGAGGAAGATGAGGACGCTCCTGCTGAGGAAAAGTGAAGGAAATACAAAACCCCAACAGCCACCAATGCGAGTGAACTTAGGGCGAGAGAAAGATTTTTCATGCGTTATAAATACTTATTTAGGGGCGCAAAGATATGTTTATTTGGGAATTTTCTATTTAATGGAATGGATAAATTCAATCGTCAGTTTCCAACTGAAATGAATACAGCGTATCATCCAATGAAAGCGTATCCGCATTGAAATCCTCAATAAATCGCTGAATAATTTCCGGGGTCACAAATTCAATATGCAACCCTGCATCTAAGCCAATACCAAATCCATGATCCAAATCTAAATCAACGTGCTCGCTTACCTTTAGTGAATCTTCTTCCTGTAACTCGACCATTACTTCGGCCAGATAAAGACCAATCTCCTCTTCCTGACTGCTAAGCGTTTTAAGATCTCCGTTTTCATCTTCCTCATAACTGATCTTTTCATAATGGGGAAACCGCTTGGAAGCCCTCTGCTCGGCTACATCAAAGAGTTCACTTTCATGCTGAAGCCGAAGCGTGTAAAGAACACTATCGAAAATGACTTCCTCTCCTTCATGAGTTCCAACAAAAAAGAAGTGTGCGTACTCATCAGAATTCTCCTCCTCTTCATCATGAATGAAATTCTTACCCGAAGTGCTTATCTTTTTTTTGTATTCAGCGATGGTCTCCTTATCGAACCCTTTGTTTTTCATTAATCTCGAATTAGAATCTTTACTTAAACCACTCGGCATACATCGGATAATTTTTTGCGGTGCGAACAATAACAGCCTTCATCTCCTCACCCACATCCTTTACTCTCTTTGCAGGAACACCCGCATAAACACTTCCTGGCTCTACAATTGTTTTAGGAAGTACCATTGCTCCTGCTGCAATCACTGACCCTGCTCCTATTACTGCATGATCCATGATAACAGCACTCATCCCTATTAGCACATTATCTTCCACAGTACACCCATGAACAATTGCATTGTGAGCGATTGAAACATTACTTCCTATCACCGTTTTTGCTTGCTGATATGTGCAATGAATAATAGCTCCATCCTGAATGTTTGTGTTGTCGCCAATTGTTATTGAATTAACATCGCCTCGCACTACCGCGTTAAACCAAACTGTGCAATTATCACCCATTGTAACATCGCCCACCACCACAGCATTGTCAGCCAAAAAGTAGTTTGCTCCAAACTTTGGGGTGAAACCCCTCACTGTTTTAACAATTGCCATTTTTTCGAGAATCAAGGCTAAAACTACTTGAAAATAGTCTTAAACCAACCCGATTAAGAAATGTAAAATCGTAACTGACAAGATGTCACCAAAAAGCGTAAAATGTGTTAATTTTGCGTTTCAAAGTTGTGTAAATGAAGAATTTGATTGAAGATATAGGAATTATTGAAGGGGAAAGCCCGGCCATTGAGGCTATTCGAGTAACTAATGAAACCAATACCGGTAAAAACAGAAAACTGTACATAGAAAGCTATGGCTGCCAGATGAATTTCTCTGATAGCGAGATCGTAGCCTCAATTCTTGAAAATGATGGTTTTGATACTACTTCCGATCTTGCGCAGGCCGATGTTGTTTTTCTAAATACCTGTTCCATCCGCGAAAAAGCAGAACAAACTGTTCGCAACCGTCTTACTCAAATTCAGGGCTTTAAGAAAAAGAAGCCTGAAATGATGGTGGGTATTTTGGGTTGTATGGCAGAGCGCCTGAAAACTCAATTGCTTGAAGAAGAAAAAATTGTTGACTTGGTTGCCGGTCCTGATGCTTATCGCGATTTACCCACCCTTATAGCAAAAGTAGATGATGGCGATAAAGCAGTTAATACATTTTTATCACGCGAAGAAACGTATGGCGACATCACTCCCGTTCGACTAGGAACAAACGGAGTTACTGCATTCATCTCCATCATGCGCGGATGTGATAATATGTGTTCATTCTGTGTGGTTCCTTATACACGAGGCCGTGAAAGAAGTCGCGATCCACAATCTATTGTTGCTGAAGCGCATGATCTTTTCAATCGTGGCTTTCGCGAAGTGACCCTGTTAGGTCAAAATGTAGACTCTTATAAATGGAGTGCTGAAGAAAATAATAAAGCACGACTTGAAAAGAATGGCATTCAGCAGGTTGTTACGTTTGCCAACTTGTTGGAGTTGGTGGCACAAGTGAATTCCGACTTAAGAATCAGGTTCTCCACTTCACATCCTAAGGACATTACGGATGAGGTACTTCATGTGATGGCCAAGTACGAAAACATCTGCAAGTACATTCACCTCCCTGCCCAAAGCGGTAACAGTCGTATTTTAGAATTAATGAATCGCGGCTATACGCGCGAATGGTATTTGGAGAAAGTTCAACGCATTCGTGCAATACTTGGTGAAGAATGCGGGATTTCGTCTGACATGATCTCAGGCTTCTGCAGCGAAACAGAAGAGGAACATCAGGATACGCTTTCATTGATGGATCTTGTAAAATATGATTACGCCTATATGTTTTCATACTCGGAAAGACCAGGAACCCCGGCAGCAAAAAAACTAGCAGATGATATTCCGCTAGGTGTTAAGAATAGAAGACTAGAAGAAATCATCACCAAGCAAAGACAGCATTCACACCTTCATCATCAACTGGATGTTGGAAGCACCCAGCGTGTATTGATTGAAGGCGAATCGAAAAAGAGCACAGATCACTGGCAAGGAAGAACTTCTTCGAACCATGTTGCTGTTTTCCCGAAAGGAAATAAAAAGAAAGGCGAATACGTCAATGTATTTATTGAACGTTGCACCAGTGGAACGTTGATTGGAACAATTGTAGAATAACTATGGCGATTACAGACTCAGAAATACAAAGCGTAAAACAACGATTTGGCATCATTGGTTTTTCACCCTTGCTTACAAACGCTGTTCGTGTAGCCATGCAAGTGGCACCAACCGATATGTCGGTTTTATTAAGTGGCGAAAGTGGAAGCGGTAAAGAATCATTTTCTAAAATTATACATCACCTCAGTCTGCGAAAGCACGGACAGTTTATTGCGATCAACTGTGGTTCAATACCAGAAGGCACAATCGACTCAGAATTATTCGGTCACGAAAAGGGATCGTTTACCGGAGCACACGAAGCACGCAAAGGCTACTTTGAAGTAACAAATGGCGGCACCATATTTCTGGATGAGATTGGTGAAATGCCTTTAGGAACGCAAGCAAGGTTGCTACGTGTGTTAGAAAATGGTGAGTTTATTAAAGTTGGTTCATCAAAAGTTCAAAAGACGGATGTACGTGTGGTTGCCGCTACCAATGTTAATTTACTGGTAAAAGTTGAGCAAGGGAAATTTCGGGAGGACTTATACTATCGATTAAGCACCGTTCCTATCTATGTTCCACCCTTGCGGGAACGGGGCAAAGATGTAGAGTTACTGTTTAGAAAGTTCGCCTCAGATTTTGCTGAGAAGTATAAAGTAAAACCGATCTCCTTAACAGAAGACGCAAAGGATCTACTTTTAAAGTATCGTTTTCCTGGAAACATTCGCCAACTAAAAAATCTGGTAGAGCAGATTTCAGTTCTTTCATCTGAACATAAAGAAATAACTGCAGAAAATCTGAGTCACTATATTCCTAAGGAGAGTAGTTTACCCGCTTTGTATAAAGAGCAACAAGGCAAGGATATTTCAGAACGAGAAATTCTTTACAAGATTTTGTTCGATATGCGTAAGGATGTAAACGATTTGAAGAGAATTGTTTTAGACAGCACAACCAATCCTGCAAACGCAGCACAATTGATAAAAGATAATGCCGGATTGTTTGAAGGTATTCATGAAGACCAGGAAACAGTTCATGAACCCGTTACTCTTAACTTAAAATCTTCAAGTGCCCCTATTGATACCAGCGAAGAGGAAGAAGTTCAGGATATAACGCATGAAGCCGAAGATGACTCTTTGTCAATCATAAAGAAAGAAAGAGAGTTAATTGTTCGTGCCCTTCGAAAAAATAACAATAAGAGAAAATATGCGGCACGCGATTTGGGTATCTCAGAAAGAACGTTGTACCGAAAAATTAAAGAATACGAGCTTGAAGAATAGAATAATTGCCATAACTGCTTTCTCATTTTTGCTTTGCTTACCTACCCTGCAGAGTTGTATAAGTTATTCATTTACGGGTGCTGCCACCAATGCAAAAACTATTCAGGTAGAAGATTTCTTTAACAACACGGACCTTGGACCAGCAAACTTGGGCCAAACCTTTACCAACAAACTCAAGGAATATTTTCAACAAAACTCTAGCTTACGTGTTGTTCCTGAAAATGGTGAGCTGCAAATTGAAGGCACCATTACTCAGTATGGCATCACTCCTATTGCACCTGTATCCGGTGCTGCATCAAATCAGCGCGGTGATCCAGCAGCATTAACGCGTCTTACTATTGCAGTGCGCGCAAATTATATTGATACTATAAAGCCGGAAAATAATTTTAAAGATCGCAACTTTAGTTTTTATGCCGATTTTCCAAGTGCGCAAGATTTTAATTCGGTACAAGAAAGTTTAGAGCGCAAAATCCTTGATCAGATTTATATTGATATCTTCAATGCAACATTAGCAAACTGGTAGGTTGCACAAGGCTGGATTTTCCATTACATTTACTTTCTCCTGTAATAATTGTGGAAAAGAATCAATTCTATACTCTTCTTTCTAATTACACTTCGCTCTCTGAAGATGAAACCAATGATTTAATTTCATTGCAAAATCAATTTCCTTATAGTCAGGTGATTCATGGAATGGCGGCCAGGGCTGCTCAAGACAATAAGTTTAGTGACAAAGATCATCATCTCCATCTCAGTGCAATTTATAGCACAGACCGCTCTGTGTTAAAATCAATCATGACTGCCCTTCAACAAAACAGGAAGGCTGAACCTGTTATTAAGGTTGAAGTTAAAGAACCTGCGGTTAGTGAAGTTGTTAAAACTAAAATCATAGAAACCGTTTCAACTCCAATTGAAAAAGCTCAGCGTGATACAGGCTCTTCTATTGAAATTGATGAAGATATCAATGATTCTTTTTACACTGAGTTTGAGCATGACCTTGAAACTTTAGTTGAGCGCAAACAACAATTTGATAAGGCGGTTAGCAACTTTGAAAAAGGACTTCCGATCATTTCTGAAGAAGAAAAACCGAAGAAACGTGTCTCTGATCCTGAAGATGGTTTGCTAAAAGAGATTAAAACATCCAAGAAAAAAATAAAACCAGAAGACCCAAAGCAGAAGGAACAAATTGATATTATCAATCAATTTATTAAGACTCAGCCATCCATTTCCAAGAATAAATTATCCTCACCGGATGCCACCATCCCGAAAGGTGATCTTATTGAAAAAGATCTGACCTATGGCGAAAATATTGTTTCTGAAACTCTTGTTGAAATCCTTATAAAACAAGGCAAAAAGGAGAAAGCAATAGAGGTTCTGAAGAAGTTAATTTGGAAGTTTCCACAAAAAAAGGCTTACTTTGCGGCTCAAATTGAAGACCTCAAAAAGTAGTTATGTATATCTTATTCATTAGTTTAGCCATTTTTAGCTCAGTTTTATTGGTTTTGGTTGTGTTAGCTCAAAATTCAAAAGGTGGTGGCCTTTCAGGTCAGTTTGGAGGCTCTGGAGCCAGCAACATGATTGGTGTAAAGAAAACCGGTGATTTATTAGAGCGCTTAACATGGGGCTTTGCCATTGCGATTATGGTGTTTGCTTTGGCTACCAACTTTACCGCTCCTAACACTGCAGGAACTAATGACGCGATCTTGGAAAAAGCACGCGAGCAACAAGGTTCAGGAATTGATCTTAATAAAACCGAGCAGCCCCAGCCAGTTGCTCCTGTAGAAGAAAATAAGTAGTTAAATCTTGATCATTATAATAATAAAAGACCCTTGAAGGGTCTTTTATTATTTAAGCAGCTTTTGATATTTGCTTCACTAACAAGCGCTTTGCCACCGGCATCAAAGTCTGATCGAAAGGAAACGTGATTTTTGAAAGAACCAGATAAACCGATGGATTCGGTAAAGAAGTGTATTGTTTGATCAGCCTCAACTTCATATGTTCATAGGTATTGCTGATACTTCGCTCAGTAGTTAGCACGTGTTCTGTATGAATGCCACGCATAGTCTCAGAGCTTTGCTCAAATAGAGTTGTCTGATATCGATACACCCGAGTTTCCTTTTCAGGTGGTTGTGTAATAAACAAATAGCCTTCATTTGTATAAAGCGATGTAAGCCCGACAGGCGAAATCTCACACTTTGACTCAACATATTCATAGATAAACGAGCCTTCATCCAACGATGATTTGAATTGCGGGAGCGCGTACTCAATAATCGTTTCAATTTCCTGCATGATCAAATCATCTTCAATGATGCGTTTATAAGTCACTTCCAAGTTTTTAAGACTTTCGGGGGATAGTTCTTTTGGGAAGGACTCTCTAATAATGGATTGAGTGTCGCGCAAGGTTATCAGATTCCTGTAATGAAAAACTAAGTCTGATAAAAATGGGTACAATTCAACCTTTTTAAATGAATCTTTTACCCTTTTGAGGTAAGCCAGTAATTGATACTTCTTGTATTCAAAATCGATCAATCCCTCGGTAAGCCAATTATCTTTTAACTGATCCATAGCCGTCTATTTTTAAGTAGCTATTATACGTAAAAAACGTTGTTCTGACAATTTGCCATTTTGTTTTTGGTGGGATAATGACAGGTCTGACAAAAATCTTCATCTTTGCTCCCCCCAACGGAAAAAGTGTCCAATATCTGTCAGAATGCGGGAAATGGCATGGAAATCGATTGTAGGGCAACGGAAGTCAAATTTTAACAACTAAACTTTATTAATTCCATATGGCAAAGGTAAATTTCAAACCAAACGAAGACCGGGTGCTTGTAGAAGCAGCTCCCGCTGAACAAAAGACCGCATCAGGGTTAATCATTCCTGATACTGCAAAAGAAAAACCTCAAAAAGGAAAAGTAATTGCTGTAGGTGATGGATTGAAAGATAAGCCTGTTACGGTAAAAGTAGGCGATCAAATCCTTTACGGAAAGTACTCAGGCACGGAGATCAACATCGATGGCAAAGAGTATCTTATCATGCGCAACTCCGACATTTTCGGAACAGTTTAATTTTTAACAATCAACTTATTTTAAATAATTATGGCTAAGGAAATTACATTCGATACAAGCGCCCGCGATAGAATTAAAAAGGGTGTTGACAAATTAGCAAACGCAGTAAAAGTTACATTAGGACCAAAAGGCCGCAATGTAATTCTTGATAAAAAGTTCGGTGCCCCTACCGTTACTAAGGATGGTGTATCGGTAGCAAAAGAAATTGAATTGAAGGATGCTATCGAAAACATGGGTGCTCAATTGGTAAAAGAAGTGGCTTCTAAAACTGCTGATGCAGCGGGTGATGGAACTACAACAGCTACTGTATTGGCTCAATCAATTTACGGCCACGGAATCAAAAACGTAGCTGCCGGTGCAAACCCAATGGATTTGAAGCGCGGAATCGATAAAGCAGTGGATGCTGTTATCGCAAACCTTAAGAAGCAATCAAAACCAATCAAAGGGTCACAGGAAATTACTCAGGTTGCTACTATCTCATCAAACAACGATGTTGAAATTGGTAAAATGATTGCCACTGCTATGGAAAAAGTTGGCAAGGATGGTGTAATCACAGTGGAAGAAGCGAAAGGAACTGAAACTGAAGTGAAGACCGTAGAAGGTATGCAGTTCGACCGTGGTTACTTGTCTCCTTACTTTGTTACAAATACAGAGAAAATGGAGGCTGAATTAGAAAGCCCTTACGTTTTGATCTACGATAAGAAGATTTCTTCTATGAAAGAATTACTTCCTGTATTGGAAGCAACCGCTCAAACTGGCAAGCCTTTGTTAATCATTTCCGAAGAAGTTGAAGGCGAAGCTTTGGCTACTTTGGTTGTAAATAAAATTCGTGGTGCACTGCGAGTGGCTGCTGTTAAGGCGCCTGGCTTTGGCGATCGCAGAAAGGCCATGTTGGAAGACATTGCAATCTTAACTGGCGGAAAAGTAATTTCTGAAGAAACAGGAATGAAGTTGGAAGATGCTAAACTTGAGTATTTGGGTCGCGCTGAGAAAATCACCATTGATAAGGACAACACAACCGTTGTGAATGGTGCCGGTAAGAAATCTGAAATACAAGGTCGTGTAAATCAGATCAAATCTCAGATTGAATCTACTACGTCTGATTACGATAAGGAAAAATTACAAGAGCGTTTAGCTAAACTTTCCGGTGGTGTTGCTATCCTTTACATTGGTGCCGCTACAGAGGTTGAAATGAAAGAGAAGAAAGACCGTGTTGATGATGCCTTGCATGCAACCCGTGCTGCTGTTCAGGAAGGTATTATCGCTGGTGGTGGTGTTGCTTACATCCGCGCTATCGATGCCCTTAAGGATTTGCCTACTGATAACGAAGATCAAACTACCGGTGTAAACATTGTACGCCTTGCACTTGAATCTCCTTTAAGAACTATTGCTGAAAATGCAGGTCAGGAAGGTTCAGTAATCGTGAATAAAGTGCGCGATGGTAAGAAGGATTTCGGATATAATGCACGCGACAATAAGTTTGAAGACTTCTTTGCAGCAGGTATTATCGATCCTACTAAAGTAGCTCGTTTAGCCCTTGAAAATGCAGCTTCCATTGCAGGATTGTTATTAACAACCGAAGCAGTTGTTTCTGACATTGCTGAAGAGAAGGAGATGCCAGCCATGCCACACGGTGGTGGTGGAATGGGCGGAATGATGTAATCATCAAAACCTCCAATAAAAAAAGGCTTTGCATCTCATGCAAAGCCTTTTTTCTTTACCTTTAAGTCAGTCTAAATTGTTTATTATGGTAATGCATAAAACCTTCAGCGACTTTATTTTGTATTTGTTTGTGCACATGGCGTATGCCGATGGCGACTTACATCCGGCAGAAGAAAAAGCTATTCTCGAAAAAATGAATAGACACTTCCCCATTGAGGGCGATCATAAGCTAAAGTTTGATAAAGCTGTTGTTGATTATCAAAAAATAGACCCAAGTCAGAACCACAGCATTATCAAAGATTCCTTTAAGCACTTTGATCACATTCGATTTTCACAACGCTATAAGATTTATACTGATATGTATGAAATCATCCAAGCTGATGGAAAAGTGGAAGAATCAGAAACGAAAGCCATTAACGAGCTTAAGGAAATTATTGACATGGTTGTTGACAAGTAAGTCATAGCAGCTTGTCCATAGTCATAAGTAGACAGTAATCGGTAATCCGTTCGATCCAGTATCAAGAATCTTTCAATTACACATCCTGCTCCTTCTTAATTCCTATTCTGTAAAGCATCACACCCATTGCAACAAAGAAGGCAAGGCCTAACAAACTATAACCGTTTGCACCCAACACATTCGTCAGGCCATGTTCGGCACTGATAGATTTAAGTCCTTCAAAAACTTTATCGTTTACAGAAAGTAATGCTACTACAACTCCGGCCAACGCTCCACCGGCAATCAAGCCCGTGGCAAATAAACTTCCCCTACCCAACTCTTCATCTTGCTTTGCTTCACCCTTCTTTTCGGCTCGCCAATCAATTACACCTTTAATGGCTCCACCAATAAAAATGGGTAATGTAGTTGCTAATGGTAAGTAAAGACCAATCGCAAACGCCAATGCTTTAATTCCACAAAGCTCGATCATAATGGCGATAAAGACCCCCACCATAACAAACTGCCAATCAAGATTAAAGGATAAAATACCTTTCGCCAGGGTTGCCATTAACGTTGCCTGAGGTGCCGGATACCGTTCACTACCAATCGCATGCGTAATTCCCTGTGCCACCATATCCGCGTTAGGCGTATCCAATACTTTAACCACAATCCCGATGGCCACTGAAGAAACAATGGCTCCGATAAACAATGCGAGTTGTTGATATTTTGGTGTTGCCCCAACAATGTATCCTGATTTCAAATCTTGCGAGGTAGCTCCAGCGTTTGCTGCCGCAATACAAATCATTCCGCCTACCACAAGTGCGAGAGGTTCGTACAGTTTTCCGCTCCATCCAACAGCTGTAAAGATTAAACACGTGCCCATTAGCGTAGCAATTGTCATCCCGGAAATGGGACTATTGCTTGAACCCACTAACCCAACAATTCGACTGGCAACTGTAACGAAGAAAAATCCGAAGATGATGATCAAGACGCCAATCAAAAACTTTTGTAAAAATCCATCTCCTGGAATACCGGGTAATACAGTCATCAAGGCAACAAGAATTAAACTACCAATAATTACCACTTTAAATGAAAGGTCACGATCCGTTCTTAGTACAGTAGCCTCACTTTTTTCTTTAAGGGATGCGATACTTTCTCTAAAAGAACTTACAATAGTGGGGAGTGTTTTCATTAATGTTATAAAACCACCGGCCGCAACAGCCCCAGCTCCAATCTGTCGGATGTAGGCAAAGTATAATGCTGATGCTGGATTTGCGAAAGTCTTCAAAATAGGATCCCAACCCCCTTTACCACCTGCTACATTGATATCAGCCAAATAGCCAATTTTCACTAACTGTATTGCCACCAGTGTAGGATCAACAAGGGTTGATAACAATGGAATGATAGCCCACCATGCTAATACAGAACCTGCAACCAGCACGCCTCCAATCTTTGGCCCGATGATATAGCCCACACCCATATATTCCGGTGTGATCTCGCCATTGATGGTTGCTGAAGGCCAAAACTTATTTACCTGACTGGTAACAAACGCAGGTGCCTCTGATATAACATGAAAAACTTTTTGAAGGATTGCGTAGAGCATGGCTATACCCATTCCTATAAAGGCTGTCTGTGCAAACACGCCACCCTTCTCTCCCGCTTGTAATACCGATCCACACGCTGTCCCTTCCGGGTAAGGCAATGTATCATGCTCTTTTACAATCAATGATCTCCGTAACGGAATCATCATGAGTGTACCTAACATACCACCAAAGGCAGCAAGAATAAGAATTGTTAAATAGTTAAAGTATCCATCACCGACACTTACTCCGTTTTCTCCTGGCGACAGAAACAAAAATCCCGGTAAGGTAAACACCACCCCTGCTGCTATTGATTCGCCCGCAGAGCCCGCTGTTTGAATAATGTTGTTCTCAAGAATAGTGGTCTTTAAAAACTTCCTTCCCAACGTAATAGCAATTACAGCAATGGGAATAGAGGCTGAAACAGTAAGCCCTGCTTTTAGGGCGAGGTAAACGGTAGAACATCCGAACAGCACCCCGAACAGGGCTCCAAACACAACGGATTTTACCGTGAACTCAGCAACGTTTTGTTCAGGGGCTATGTAGGGTTTAAAAACTTTGGTGGAGTTTGACATAACAACGGCTTTGGGGTTACTTGATATTTCCCATTAGTTTCCTGATAGGATTATTAAAGATGATTACAACAGCTGCAGCTACGAGCATGATCTTAACAATAAGACCGAACAAATCCGTAAGTAAAGTTGGATCGGCCGAAATTGCTTCATTATTAAACTCACCGGCATAAAGACCAGCTACTAAATTTCCTAAAGCTAGTGCCATAAAAAACACACCCATCATTTGCCCCACTAATCGCTTAGGAGATAATTTTGTTACACCGCTCAACCCAATTGGATATAAACAAATCTCACCGAACGTATGAAACATATAAGTGCATATTAACCAGGTGGGTAATGGCTTATCGCCTGCAATCACCAAATGAGAAGCAAAAATCATAACGAGATACCCCAATCCCATCCATAATAAACCCAAAGCCATCTTTATTGGGGTGTTAGGATTTAGATTTCGTTTGGCAAGCCATGACCAGAGCCACGCAAATACCGGAACAAAAAGAAGTACGAAAAAAGGTGGCGCAGCCTGGAGCCAACTGGCGGGCATTTCGAAACTACCAATGAACATGTTTGTATAGCGATCGGCAAAAAGATTGAGAGAAGATCCCTGACCTTCGTAGCCTGCATAGAATGCTGTTGTTGCAAGAAACAAAATGAAGATTGCCAACACTTTTTTCTTTTCATCTCCATTCAGGTTTTCGAATAGGAAAACATAGATGAAATAGATAAAAACACTTACAACTATTACTATACCCGATGTATTGGCAAAAACAACAGGGTTGATTGTAAGAGTCTGTGTTAAGAGAAGTAAAACGAATACAATGAGAAACAAACCCAGCCCCCATAGTGCTTGCCGAATGGAACGCTCACGCTTGCTCTGCTCAAGTTCATCGGGCAGCCGGGTTGGTTCAAGACCTGCACCACCAAGATAGTGTTCCGTCATTTTATATTGAATCACTCCGATAATCATTCCCACACCTGCCGCTGCAAATCCATAATGCCAGTTAATATTTTCACCTAAGTAACCAACGATAATCGGGGCGAGTAATGCGCCTGAGTTAATGCCCATAAAAAAAATGGAGAATCCCGCATCACGCTTCACTTGTTCCTCGCTGGGATAAATTTCACCCACCATGCTACTGATATTAGGCTTTAGTAAACCCGTGCCAATCACAATCAAGAGCAGGCCTACAAAGAATGTTTCAGTAAATGGAAATGCAAGGCAAATATGGCCTAAGGCAATAATGCACCCGCCATAAAAAATGGACTTACGCAATCCAAAAAATTTATCAGCAAGCCACCCCCCGGGCAGCGCCATCAGATAAACAAACATGGTGTAAAGTCCATAGATGGCACCCCCTGTTCTATCATCCAACCCCATCCCCCCATTCTCCACCGATGCAACCATGAAAAGAAGCAACAAGGCTCGCATGCCATAGTAGCTAAAGCGCTCCCACATTTCGGTGAAGAAAAGAGTAGCAAGCCCGCGCGGGTGACCAAAAAATGTTTTAACTGAACTCATAGTCGGCTTCTATGCCGACCAAAGTATGAGTATTAATTCACTTAACCAACTCAGTTTTGATGGAGAACTCAGTGAGTTTCGGTAAACGCTGTTCTGATCGCATCCTGTAAATTAAGAGCAGAATGCTAATGAACATGATGGTGTGGTTTATTTACAATTTAGAATCAGTCACCTTCCAAAATCATCCTGTAGTCTTACTATATCATTTTCATCTGACGGATTCCGTGCATCCGTATGTTGCCAGATTTCTGCAACCATGCCCCAGCCATCAAGCCCTACTAATCGATGGCGCTGGCCTTGTACCAAACGGACGATCTCACCCAGTTTCATTTGCTGAACATCGCCTTGATCATCCGTATTACTAATTGCAACACCCGAAGTACCCGCTACCAGTTTCCAGATTTCTGCACGCCTGTGATGGTATTGCCACGATAGTCGTTTGCTGGGTTCAACTACTAGTATTTTAGGGCTTAGTTTATCGCTGATCTTGAGTGATTTAAAGTCTACTTCGTCAAAAAACTTCTGAGCAAACTTCTCTGCCTGACTTTCGTCTAGAACAAAAAAGCCCCCCCAAGGTCTATTGAAATCCTTTGATGCAATAATAAATCCTAAATCAGAAAGGTATTTGCTGATTGATTCGAATACAGATTCTCTTTTACCTTCTAAAGACACAGATGTTATTTCATTCATGGTGGAAAATTAGATATAACCAACCATACTCAAAAACATCTTATTCTTTTTAAACCACTAAGTCACCAGGTAGCACAACGTGGAGAGCATGGAGAGCACTTTAACACCTTGCTTTTGCTTAAACCAAGTACTAATCGACTGTAAGATTTTTAAAAGGGTTCAGAAGCACTTTTTATAAACGGATTGTGATTACCTCTTTATTCATTTACTTTTCCATTTTATGAGTCAACCCGTACCGTCAGGAAAACTTACTCGCCAAATGGGATTGGCTGGCTTGACAGCCACCGGAATTTGCTCCATGATTGGCGCCTCCATCTATGTAGTTCCATTCATGATTCAACGAAACGTTCCTGGTATCGGGCCGTATGTACTGCCTGCATTTTTATTTGCTGCTATCCCTGCCACGCTTGCTGCCTTAGCTTACATCATTTTGGCTTCGGCCATGCCGCGCGCAGGCGGAAGTTATATCTATGCAAGTCGCTCCTTGAACCCGTACCTCGGATTTATTGCCAGCTTCTCGCAATGGTTTGGATTATCCATTGCCATTGGTGTTGTGTCCTATGTAATCGTTCCCTTTGTTCGCGATGTAGCAACAACACTGCATTGGAATAGTCTGGCCACATGGCTCAATGAAGGATTTGTTCGGGTTTCACTATCGTTGTTCATTCTTTGGACGTTTGTCATTATCAATATCCGGGGTATAAAACTCTATGAGCGCACGGTCGTTCCTTTAATGTTTTTAATGTTTGGACTGGGGGCGATTGTGATTGTGGCCGGATTAATTTTTAATCAACAGGATTTCGCGCAAGCAGTTTTAATTCGGGATGAGAAAGTTATTCCTGAAACGATAGCGGTCTTCAACTGGAAAACTTTTCTGGCAGGATCAGCCTTATTGTTCTCAAGCTTTATTGGGTTCGATTCCATTGCGCAAGCCGGTGGCGAAGCCAAAGACCCTGCCCGATCCCTGCCACGTGCCATTGGCATTGCGATACTGGCAGTGAGTTCTTTTTATATTCTCTTCACGCTTGCAGTCTACCACACAGTGCCCTGGAGTTTTGTAGCACAAGAATCGTTGCTAAAAGATATTACAGCCCCCGGGTTGTTAAGCTATGTGCTTCCTTCCGGTTGGGCTATTCCTATTGTGCTAGGTGCCGCTATTGCTTTAACGAACGATTTGCCAGCTATGATTTTATCAGTTTCACGTTTGATGTTCTCATGGGCTGAAGACGGAATTTTTCCGAGACAAATTTCGCTAATACACCCAACGCTTCACACACCTCACATTGCAATTCTGCTCAGCGGGCTAATGGCCAGTATAGGAATTTTAGGCAGTCATTTCGCTGGCGATTTCTTTTTGGGTATCGATATCATGGTTACGTCCATGCTTGTCAATTTTTTATTGATGTGTATATCGGTGCTTGCCCTTCCAAAAACAAATCCCTCCATCGCCAAGGAAATAAAAGTGCTCAAATCGAATGCCTTACAAAAAACACTGGCAATCACTGGATCCCTTTGGCTTTTTGGCTTTCTAATCATTCATATCAGTAAAGATCTTTCCGCTCCGGTAGATGCCTGGTATTTTCACTCCACCCCTGTTTGGTTGCTGGTAATGGCAACAGCTTCCGCCATTTTCTATTATTATTGGACTCGATTAAAAAAATCTGGTGTAGATACTAAAAAGCTTTTTTCAACCTTACCAGCAGAATAAGTTAGATATGAATTCTGATCAAACCTTAGAGCTAGCCCCTGGCTTAATAATTTCACGAGTTCTTACAGGCTTATGGCAAATAGCGGATTTGGAACGCGATGGAAGAAAAATTAATTGGGAAGACGCAGCGCTCGCCATGAAGCAGTACTATGATGCGGGCCTTACCACATTCGACATGGCCGATCATTATGGTTCAGCCGAAGATATAGCCGGGATTTTTCGAACAAAGTATTCAAACGGTAAATCTCAATTGTTTACCAAATGGGTACCTACACCAGGATCGGTAAAAAAAGAAAGCGTTCGCGAGGCGGTTCAAAAATCGTTAACACGTATGCAATCCGAGCAGATCGACCTCATGCAATTTCATGCGTGGAATTATGCAGACCCAACCTGGTTGGATTGTTTGTATTGGTTGCAAGAATTAAAAGAAGAAGGCCTAATCAAACACCTGGGACTAACCAATTTTGATTCGGCTCATTTACGCATGGTTTTAACAAGTGGGATTAATGTTGTTTCAAATCAAGTCTGTTATTCATTAGTTGACCAACGGGCATCACATGCAATGACTGAACTATGCCTTCAACATAACATAAAACTATTTGCCTTTGGCACAATAGCCGGTGGGTTTCTTACAGATAGGTGGTTGAACAAACCAGAGCCACTACAAGATCAATCACTTACATGGTCGCAGATGAAGTATAAAAGATTTATTGACGCTGCCGGTGGTTGGAGCAAATTTCAAAATCTTCTCACTGCTTTAAAACTCGTAGCTAACAAACAGGCCACATCAATAGCAAACATTGCCAGCCGATATATGTTAGAGCAACCCGCTGTGGGGGGAGTGATCATAGGTGCGCGTCTTGGCATGAGTGAACACATTCAGGAAAATGTAAACCTGTTTTCATTTTCACTAGATGCAGAAAGTAAGAAAATTATTAAGCAAGCACTCAGTTCCCTACACTCCATTCCAGGCGATTGCGGAGATGAGTATCGAAAGCCACCCTACTTAACCGCCTCTGGTGATTTGAGCCATCATGTAGATACAATTCCACCCCCGTATCCTTCATACGCTGGTAGTGACGGAAGAACCAAAGCGCTTAGCGGAACTGTGTGGGAAGACATTGCCGGGTTTAGTCGAGCAGTAAAAAAAGGCAATCGCATTCTTGTGTCAGGCACAACGGCAACGCATGGTACTAAGGCCATCGGTGGTAATGATCCTGCCGCACAAACTCATTTTGTGATTGATAAAATTGAAGGTGCCATCCAATCGCTAGGTGGTACGTTAAATGATGTTGTTCGTACAAGAATTTTCATTCGGAACATAAATGATTGGGAGGCGATTGCACGAGCACATGGTGAGCGTTTTAAAACAATTCAACCGGCAAACACCATGGTAAAGGCCGAATTAATTGGCGATGAATACCTGATTGAAATGGAGGCCGAAGCCATTCTTGGTAATTAACCCGAGCTATTTATCAGGCGTAGGAGGAAAATTCTTTAAAACGATTTTTATCGCACGACTAATATTCTTTTGCGATAAGTCAGGATTTAGTTCCATGTAACTTACAGCATGCGATTGCCACACCATTCTGCTTTCGGCCTTATCTGCCATTCCAATAATAAGGGAACCCTTCAGATAGTTCATTACTTCCCGTTCGCTCGCCAAAGGTTTATAATATATTGGTGTACCTTCTGAGCGATGATAAATAATTGCTTGTTCATCCTTTACGGTGATCGTAAAACCAATCAACAAATCGGGGTTATCGGTATCTTGAGACAGTCCCTTTTGTTTTAGCTCTTCAATGATAGAATTTTTTAAGTTCTCCCTTAAAGAACTATCATTCAAATAGTCGGGCCCTTCAAATTTAAATTCACAACCCTCCATCCAACAAAATGTTTTATACTTAGTAAAGTCGACCTGGTGATCATAGGTTTCCTTAACCTGAATAGAGCAACTGAAAAATACAACAGCAACAAGGAAATAGAGAAAAGACTTAATCAGGCTATTTTTCATGATGTGGAAGTTATCGATTTACTTGAAGTAACAAGGTACTTAAACTCACCATCTCCGAGGGTGACAAATGTCAATAGAAAGCGTGATAATAGTCGCGATAACTATGCAGGTCGGTAAAGCGCATAAGTTTTTCAGTTGCTTCTCGCAAAAAGAGAGTATAAAGTTTCTACGCGAACCTACTCAGTCCACTGAACCCTTGGTGAGCGATAGAAATCAATGCCACGCTTTGTCATAAACGGAGCATGGTTTCCTAAGCGCACTTTGTATTCCTCCCAACTTCTACTGGCTGCTGGCGACCAGGCAATTTCTGCAATCCCCGGCATGCGGGGGAAAAGCATATATTCAATATCGTCCATGGTTGAGATCGTCTCACTCCAAAGTGGAGTTTCAACTCCTAAAATTTGTTCGCGGCTTACGCCTTCTACCTGCGTGGCCGGATCCCAAGTGTACGCATCATCTACTTCGATGTAAGCAGCCCAGTGCAATCCCAACTTCGAGGTTGAGTCATATTGCATATCGATGTACACGCGCTTTGAGGGCGACATAATTATTTGTGCTCCCTTCTCCGCTGCCATCTGCGCATATTTCGGCTTATCCCAATGTTGTGCAATTGCATTTTCATCAATATTGGCCTGTGAAATTTCTTCCCAGCCAATCATTTTCTTTCCATTAGCTTTTACAATCTCAGAAAACCGATTGATGAACTCGATGTAATCCTCTTTTTTGGTAGCATGTGCTTCATCGCCACCAATGTGCAGGTAGGGCCCAGGAGTTATTTCGGCAAGTTCACGAATCACATCATTCACAAATTTGAAGGTCTCAGGTTTCTCAATTCTAAGTGTACTCCATCCCACTTCAATGCCTGTGTATAAATCCGTTGGTTTATTCTTGTCCCCTAAATCTCCATGCCTGGTTGTCTCGCCTTTATATCTTCCTTCTTCTGGAACAATTATTCCACCATTTAACTCTCCATATGAAGCTAATGCAGAATTGATATGACCCGGTAAATCAATCTCAGGAACGATGGTGATATACTTGCTCGCTGCATATGCAACAATGTCTTTATATTGTTCTTGTGTATAGTATCCACCGGTGCCACCACCCACTTGGGTCTTGCCACCGTGCAATGCTAAATTGGGCCACGATTTAATTTCAATGCGCCAACCCTGATCATCACTCAGGTGTAAGTGTAACACATTCATTTTATAATAGCTGATCAAATCAATGTAGCGTTTCACATCCTCTACGCTGAAGAAATGACGGGCTACATCCAACATCGATCCGCGCCAGGCATAGGTAGGATAATCAAGAATAGTTCCTGTTGGTATGGAGTAGTTATCCTGTTGAGAATTTAATTTAAGAGTGGGTATCAATTGAATAATGGTCTGGGCTCCCATATAAAGCCCAGCGGGCTCATTTGCTTTAACCGTAATCATCTCTTCTGTGATTTCGAGTTCGTAGCCTTCGGTTCCCACTTTTGAATCGGCATTGCCTAACACAAAGTATATACCTTTCCCTGGTGCGCTGGATGTTTGTTCAACAACCAGGCTGAGACCCGTAGTTTTATTTAACTCAGTGGCCAGATAATTTCCAATACCCACATGTTCGGTGCTACCCATAAAAATCGATGCCTTTGAAGTCAGCGTAAAACTTTTGCCTGTGGCAACAACTGAAACCGGTTTTGGAATAATACCTTGAAGTGCCAGATCTGTTGGTGATTCTGCTTGTTTGCAGGACTGGAAAATCAAGAGTAATGAAGTTGCAATCACTAAAGGTTTGATTGAATTTATTTTCATAGGTAGATAAGAATTTACTAATGGTAATGTCAAAATTAGAAATGAAATCTTAAGTGCAGTAGCGTTTATAAAATTAATTCCTTTCGCGAATTTCTCTGCACCTCAGTGGTGAATATCACTTCCTCAACTCCACCAACCAATCCCAAGGATAAGGATCCTTAAGCCATTCAGGTGGTGAAGCAATCTCAGTATCCCAGTCATATTCCAGCTTATCTATCGCTGCGACTGTAAAGCCTGCCTCTTTAAAAATTACTTTGATCTCAGATTCTGAATAATGCTTGGTCGGTACTCTATCAATATGAATGAGCCCTTGAATTAAATCCCTTTTATTCGCTTTAAAATAATCAAACTCATTCTTCGGAATGTCCATTGGCTTTATACCTTCTTTCTTGTATACATCAATTAGCCGTAAAGCCGAGAACATCGCTGAATCAAGGGAGGGTAATACGATCAGGGCAGTTCCACCTGGCTTTAGAGATTGATATACGTTATCAATCATTTGATGATTTTTCTCGAGAACCGGAAACATGATCACATTACAACAAAAGGCAAAATCAGCTTTCGGTAAAACGAGTTTCTTCTTTGTTAAATCCGCTTGCTTCAGCGTTACGTTAGTAAACCCACGTTGTTCAGCTTGTTTCAGTAGTCCTTTTGAAATATCCAGCCCGAGAACTTGTTTAAAGAGATTTGCCATAAATGGAAATGACTTTCCATTACCGCAACCAAAGTCAATAGCCGTTTTGTTTAAACCTGCGTGCTTCTTAAAGTATTTAGGTAACCGCTTGAATTTATCACTAAGAAACACGTCAAAAATCTCGTCATTGTAGCTGGGTGCTATTTTATTCCAATGCTCTTTTTCATTCATCATGCTGCATCATATTCTTTGGTCAATGTTTTTATAATCTCAGCCATTGGCCGGATGCTATGCACATGCTCGATGGCAGGCCCCGCACACCACACGGTTTTATAGGTCGCACCAAACGCTGCATTCTCTACCTGTTTCATTCCGCGGTAAGCAATGATCATTTTGGCATACTTCTTTAAGGTTTTATTGTTGTTGAGAATTCGCTCCAACCAATTCGCTTTCGTGCCTAATTGCTGAACGTAGGGGGTGTTGATCACAGTAAGTGCGGAGCCCGATAGTTTGGTTGTCATTACAATATCCTTCTCGCCATAATCAATCATGGCTTGCTTATACTCAGGAGAAATATCGGCTTCCTCGCAGGCGATAAAGATGGTACCTATTGAAGCTCCGGCAGCACCCCAACTCATTACTTCTTTTAAGTCTTTTCCGTGTGCAATTCCACCAGCCGAAATCACCGGTATGCTACAATTTTCTTTCAAAAGTGTAACCAATTCTTTCGGTGAAAGTTTTCCGGCATGACCGCCCGCTCGATTGTTCACGGCAATCACCGCATCCGCTCCCTGACTCTCTACTTTTTTTGCGTACGCTAAATCCACTACATCACAAAAGACCTTAATCCCAAGTGGCTTACACTTTTCAATCACTTCAAACGGATTGCCCAGAGAGGTAATAATGAACCCTACTTTTAATTCAAGCAGCGTTTCTAGTTGCCCTTTATATTTTGGGTTTGATTTATTTACAATCAGGTTTACACCAAAGGGTTTATCGGTAAACGATTTAATCTCAGCAATAGCCGCGCGAAGTTCCGCATCTGTTCGATAATTCAAAGCAGGAAATGCAGCCGTTACTCCATTGGCCAGCGCAGCCTTTATCATTTTGGTATTGGAAATCAAAAACATGGGTGCAACAATTACCGGATAATCGATGCCTAAGAGTTTATCTAATGGTATACTCATTGAGGTAGGTTCTAAATTTCAGGAAGATTGAAAAAATTGAGTTAAGATAAAAGGAGATTTAAGTTTACTTACGAGCGTTCATTGTTTGAAGGAATTAAATGAAAAAGTTGTACCATGAATATTGGAAAAGTACATTCGTGCCACCTAACCCAACCTGATCTGTAACACATGCAGAATCATTCCATTCAATCTGTTATTGTTGCTACCGGTAGTTATATCCCACACCTAAAGATCAATAACACTCATTTTCTTAATCACACCTTTTTAGAGAAAGATGGTACACCTATCAACAAAGATGTTCGCATAATTGTAGATAAGTTTAAATCCATTACCGGGATTGAAGATCGCTGCTACGCCCTTCCCGATCAAACAGCATCAGACCTCGGCTACCTTGCAGCCTTGCAGGCGCTGGAAAGCTCGGGTATAGATAAAGAATCAATCGACTACCTAATTGTGGCGCACAACTTTGGCGATGTGAAACATGGCAGTAATCGTGTTGACATGGTGCCCACGTTGGCTTCGCGTATAAAATATTTGTTACAAATAAAAAATCCCGATTGTGTAGCGTACGATCTTCCCTTTGGTTGTCCGGGTTGGCTGGAAGGTGTAATCCATGCAAATTATTTTATAAAGTCGGGAGATGCCAAACGATGCCTGGTGATTGGTGCCGAAACATTATCGCGTATTATTGACCCGCACGATCGCGACTCTATGATTTATGCAGACGGAGCCGGGGCGGTAATATTAGAAGGCAGAAAAGAGCGCGAAGGAATTCTTGCACACAAAACTCAAACCCATGCCAGCGAGCACGCTCATTTGTTAACCATGGATCATAGTTATGATAGGCAACACAACCACCATGATCTGTATATAAAAATGAATGGTCGCAAGTTATATGAGTTTGCCCTAACCCATGTACCAAACGTTGTCAAGTTAGCGCTCGACAAAGCCAACACACACATTTCAGAAATCAGTAAAATACTGATCCACCAGGCCAACGAAAAGATGGACGAAGCCATTGTGCAGCGACTCTTTAAATTATATGATCTTGAATTTTCTGATCCAGGTATAATGCCCATGAGCATCTCGTGGTTAGGCAACAGCTCGGTTGCCACCATCCCTACCCTTCTTGATCTCATGTTAAAGAATCAAATGAAAAATCAGGTGATTAATCCGGGAGAAAAGATTGTGTTTGCTTCTGTGGGCGCGGGCATGAATATCAATGCCGTTGTTTACCAGTTTTAGTTATTAGCCAGCACACCCAGTGGAACTCCGCTGTACGGAATTAACGGCCCGAAGTTGTTAGCGGAGCTCAACTATTTGTAAAATATTTTATTCACAAATCGGTTTCATTCTTACATCAGTATGTATGAACACACAAATAGACACACCGATGTAAACTCAAGCTTACTGAACTATTTACTTCTTAAACAGACTTACTTGTCTCTTTAATTTCTTAACCATTAAACACAAACACCATGATTAGATTAGCCCTCGCGGTCGGATTTCTGGCCGTGTTCGGTCTTGTTGCGTACGCCCTTGTACTGCTCCTGACCAATCACTTTTCAAACAAGAACAATAAAGACCAAAACCAAAATAAATAACTATGAATCCAATTAATAAAAAAGCAATTATAATGGGCGTACTGGGCATTCTGGGAATAATCCTGTTTGCCATACTCAATCCCTTTTCGTGGAATGATGCCGGTAACCGCACCGTTGTTGAGCGGACAACCGGTGAGCAGATTGTTCAGTTTGCACCTGGAATATTTTATGCCGGCTTTTTTGCCAAGGAGAAAGAATGGCCCAACCAGATTTCAGTTACCTATCAGGAAGCTGCGGCTAATCTTGAGATTGAAGATAACGGTATTGAAGTAGGCCAGATTATGATTCGTTTTAGTGATGCCACTACGGCCGATGTGCGTGGTATTACTCAGTTCATTTTACCTTCCGATGAAAAAGAAATGATTCTGATTCACAATACACACCGAACACCTCAGTCATTGGTAGTTAAGAGATTGGCGCCCTATACAAAAGAATGCTTACAATCATCTGCACAGTTGATGAGCAGTGAAAAGCACTATGGCGGTGGTCGGGCTCAAATGGCACAAGATTTTTTAGATCAATTAAAAGAAGGTGTGTATTTGTTAGTCACTGAAGAAAATCTGGTATTCGATTCGCTGGAAATGGAAAAGAAGCGGGTGTATCAAACAGAAATTCAGTTCGATAAAAAGACCACCTTGCCTAAACGGAAATTATCATCCATTAAAGAATACGGAATCACAGTAGCAGATGCAGCCATCACGGATGTTGATTATGAAAATAAAGTGGATGAAAAGTTGGTTAAAATTATTGATGCCGTCACCAAATCCTCCATCTCGAAGCAAGAGTTAATGACTGCCCAGCAACAAACGCTTACCGCGAAAGCAAAAGGTGAACAAGCCCTGGTTGAAATTGAATATCAACAGAAACAGGAACAAACGAAACAAGTGGTGGAAGCGCAAACCAAAGTAAAGGTAGCTGAGCAAGATAAGTTGCAACAAAAAATCGCGTATGAAGGCTCCATCCTTGAAGCTAAAAAGATAAAGGAGTTAGCTGATGCCAATGCCTATGCCAAGCAGCGCATTATGCAGGCCGATGGTGCGCTGGAAATGAAATTGAATGCGCAGGTAGAAGTACAAAAAGTGTGGGCCGATGCTTTTAGCAAGTACACGGGTGCTGTTGTACCACAAATTCAAACCGGTGGCGGACAAACTACCAATGGAGCCTTGAACTTTATGGAAATAATGACTGCTAAAACCGCAAAAGATTTTGCACTGGATATGAAAAACAAACAATAGAGCAAACAGAATTATTAACTAAAGAGCGGAAGAGATTCCGCTCTTTTTATTTTTAGAAAGCGAGAAAGCCCAGAAAGACTACAACACTAAAGATAAACCCAAACATGAATACCTGATAGGCATAAGCCAGCAAGTTGTATTTCCGTTTCAAAATTTTACCCTGATTATGCAAGTCAATGGTCATGTGTTCGTATAAGTCGGTATCGGAATCAAGTAATGTTTTCATTTTAGCCAAATAGTCTTGCTGGGAGTGCCTTGAGATCACGCCAAAAAAAAGCAAACTTGATTTCTGCATCTCGCCCCCTTCGGCTTTCGCTAAAATCAATTTGGGGCGCGCTGCCTGGATCGCAAAAATTACAGAGACCAGGCAAGAAAGAATAATCAGTACAATAGGAATCATTACGCTAGCCTCGTACGTATCAATTTTACCGGCCACCGCACCATACCCTGTAATGGCAATAATGGAAGAGATGATCATGGTGTTGATGCTGATAATGATGTTCGCCTTATTATCAGCCATTTGAATCAGGTTGCTTTGGTTTTGATACGCTGATCGAAAGAGAGTCTCTCTTCCCCTACCAGGTTTCTTCTTCTTGGGTGGCTTTACTTCCATGCAACTAAAAGTAGTTTATTTTTTGTAATTCTCGTGACGTGATTTATCAAATTGTAGATCAAGTTACTATAAGACCCCCATCCTGTGGTTCATGTCCCTACCACAGTCGTTAACTTAACTTATGATTTACAATGATTAATATGTCGTCCTTACAGAACTTAAGTTCATGTCTTTTAAGTTTTACCAACATTTCGTCCCTGCGGGACTTGAATATGAGCTGCTTAAGTCCCATTAGGGACTATCTATTTGGGTAATAACAGGTATAAAATCCAATATCAGATTTGAGTGTCTGTGTTAATTCATAATGTGCTCTTCTCATGCGTATTTATGATTTAAGTCCCGCAGTTCGTCAAGCATATCCTGCAGGTGATCAAAGATTTGAAAATGTTATTCCCGGTTGCCCGTACTTAACATCAAAATAAATTAAAACAATAAAACAAGTAAGCTATGAAACCATTCAATGTACTTGCCGGAATTGTAATGATTGCAATGCTGGCTTCATTTGCACCCATCGGAGGTGAAGGATTTACGATGCATGTAAACAACAAATTAGTAATTGAACATTACTTTACATCAAAAGCCGTGACGCCCCGCGTTTCGTTAGATGCCACAGCTGGCCATGGCGCCATCTCAATATCGTATAACGAATGTGGTAAAATCGGAACCCATCGAAAGCTGACATTGAAAGATGAGGCCGGACATCTATTGAAAGAATGGAAGTTTACAGACTCGGAAGATGAGAACTCCATATCCATTGATGGCAAGGAAATTATGGCATTCAAAAAAGCAGATCGTAAAACAGTTACCCTTACCTACTCATCAAAAACAGTTTCTGCCGGACGGTTGCTGGCCGTGCTTACATTGGAAAATGAAACGCAGGTGGCAAGCAAGAAGTAATAAATCCGGCAAGTTGTCAAGACCCTAAGTGGTCTTGACAACTTGCCGGGTTGCTATTTGGCTGCTCTGAATTTTACTACCTTATTTGAAATCGGGGTTACCGTTTTTAGATATGTATAAATTGCTTCAAGGTCTTCAGGTTCCATTTGGCCGTACATCGTCCACGGCATAATTGTATTAAATTCACCCGCAGCAACATTTTCACTCACATAGGTTGAATCGGCATACGCTTTAAAACGCTGTACAAATACTTCGTTACTCCAGGTACCAATACCTGTTTCTTTATCGGGACTGATGTTAGATGAAACTACTGTAGAGCCGTCCGGGAATTGGAATTCGCGTCCGCCTCCAAAAATAACCTCGGGAATAATTTGGCCCTTATCTACTTGTGTATGACACTCGGCACATCCCGCAGCATTTGTCATGTAAGCACCGTAAGCAAGCAAATCAGTTTTTGGTGGCCGGGTACTGTGCTCAGCTTTCTGCGGAATGGTATTGATGATAAAGTTCATCGGGAAGTCAGGCTTGGAATCGGGCACTGCATTTTCCTTAGCGGGAATAGATCGCACGTAAGCAATGATGCTATAAATATCTTCTTTATCCATGCGGCCATAATAAGGATAAGGCATTAATGGAAACATGGCGCGACCTTCCTTTGTAACCCCTGTTGTAATCAACCGAAACAATTCACCATCGGTATAGCGTTGAATTCCTGCTGGCGTAATATTCCTGGCATAAAAAACTCCGGGCAAACCCATGCTCTGATCAAACACATCGCCCCCCATGCCAAGGGTACCTTCTGTTAATGGTCCTGAAAATTTTGACCAATCACGTTTTGAATGGCAGTCCATGCAAACTGTAACCGAATTGGCAAGGTACCTGCCGCGTTCTATGCGCTCGGAGGTATAATCTAGTTTAAGGTCCTCGGGGTCGCCTACATTAGGGAGGGCAAGTTTTACATAGCTGAGCACTCCTGCTATTACCAGCAGAACAAATGCAATCAGGTATCCAACATACTTTAGGATGGTTTTCATATGAGGGTTAGGTTTTTGAGAATTCTAAGGTAGTGAAAAAGTGAAGTTAAATTGCGACACCCCCCTTTTTTGCCAAGCCACTTTTGCTTGCAGCCCTTCATTGATCATGCGTTAGATTCCGGGTCGCGCTAAAATGGAAACGCAATCCTGAGCGGCCAGTTTGTACTATTCGTATAGGATGCTTGAATGAAGACATAACATTTTCGTTGACCGAAGTATACTAGAGCGAAGGATCCCCGAATAAGAAAGCCATCACCAGTTGGGGAGATCCTTCGCTCTTTGGTTTCCTTTCGAAGAGAACAACTTCTTCTAAAGATTCAGCTACTAATGAAACTCATTCATGGTTCGCTCAGGATTGGACTAACAATTTGGTAGGATTTGTTTTTTCCACCCTTACCACCGCCAGCGGGGGATACAGATTCACTTTTGCTTTATTCCTTGGTTCGTGTCCCACGAACCACTTTTATTAAATCACTAATCGTAGATTCCGGGTCGCGCTAAAAATTGAAACGCAATCCTGAGCGGCCAGCTTGTGCCATTCGTATAGGATGCTTGCATGAAGACAACCTATTTTGCCCATGGCTGGCGTTTTCCCCTGCCATGCACATGACCTTCTCGGTTTCCTTAGCGGATCGGTGATAACACCGACCGAAGGCACAATTACTACGTTGCACTATCTATTAAATATTCAGCAACCCAATAAGGTAAATCAACAGCCTTATTCAACACTACATCAATACCGTTGGTGATCTCTGCTATCAGGTTGGCCTGCTTTTGCGAATTATCAAAGATATAAGCACGATTGGTTTGCTTTACAGCTGCTTTCAAATTTGCAAGGCTTTTGTAGTACCGATTTCGGATCACGTCTGGTGCAACAGCATGTCCGTCCTGTGCTATTCTTACATTTACGCGACTGATATTGATTTGAGGGTCTTCGGTGGCAATGTAGTAGAGGTATACTCTGAATCCTTTCTGAAGTGCCTGTTGCAAAAAATCAATTTTTCCAGCATGGCTCATTACGGTTTCATACGTGAATGAGATCTCATTTTCCAGAAGTTGTTGTCGTATCAATTCTGCAAGGTCTGCAGCCAGGTACGAATCAATACGCGTCAAGCATTTAAAAGTATTGTGTTCAACACTCAACCTAGTCCATAAATCCCGTTCGTCTCTTTTAACCGGAGAAAAAGTACTGACGAGAAAAAAGTCTTTTACCTGAGCTTCCGATATATTCAACCCATACTGTGAAAAACTAATTGAATTTGTTTCTCGCAATGTTTTTTCAATATCGTCTGCATTGACGTATGCACCCAGGTGAACCTCTTCATTAGCAAGTATACCTTTGAAAATAGTAGTTTTGCCCGAACCATTGGGGCCTGCAAAAACTCGCATCCTCTTCGCGGCCATTATTGAAGTTTAAAAGAATCGGGTAACCCCTGAGATGGCTTTTTAATGTTTTTTACAAATCGCTTTTCATTGAATGAACTTATTTCATAGAGTTTTCCATTCTCTTCAACATATATGGGTACGTTGGTTTTTTTTGCCGCCTCACTGGCTTTGAGTGTGGCAGAAATGGCAGCTCCCAGCAAGGCTCCGATAACGGCTCCTTCCTCTTTATCTTTCGATAAAAAAGCACCGAACACCGCCCCTATCAGGCCGCCCTTGATCAGCGATTCTATCGTAGCATTTTCATCATTCATAATACGAATTTAGTGATTTTAAGCTTCATTTTTTAGCCGCAACGTTAAGGTTAGAAATCTTACAAAATTATTACCAGAAGCTTGCCATCATCCCCCTGCCCGTGTTGGTGCTCTTTATCAACCAAATGCATGACCTTCTCAGTTTCTCTTGAGGATGGGTGACAACGTTGATCGTGGACTGAAGAACAACTCTTCTAAAGATTCAACTACTAATGAAACTCATTCATGGTCCGCTCAGGATTGGACTAACAATTTGGTAGGATTTGTTTTTTTCCACCCCCTTACCCCCGCCCGCGGGGGATATGGATGCAACCAGGTATTTGTGAACACTAACTAATTGCAATTCAGTTTTGATAGTTTAGTGAAATACAAAAGGAAGTTGTTTGATCCGATCTCTTGCTGACTGATTACAAAAAATTGAAACACAATCCTGAGCGGCCAGTTTGTACTCTTCTTATTTAATGCTTGCATGAAGACATAACTTATTCTCGTTGATAGAAACGCACGAGCGAAGGATCCCCTAAATCAGAAGGCCGTTATCTGGGCAGATCCTTCTCTACTTCATTCCGAAGCTGTCATCGCGGGCGAGGCACGAGACCCGCGATCTCAGACTATCATAATGTTTGGAGAATATGCTTCAATGAAATTCTTATTGAGATTCCGGGTCGCGCAAAATATTTTTTTCGATTACACAAGAATCATTATTAAACTCTAATTCTTTTCGAGTTCAGTCTGCTTGCCCGGAATGACAGGTAATTATCGTCTCATCACCACCTACCGAAGCTGTCATCACAGGATTGGACTAACAAGTTGGGAGGATTGTTTTTTCCACCCCCTTACCCCCGCCTGCGGGGGATATGGATGCAACCAGGTATTTGTGAACACTAACTAATTACAATTCAGTTTTGATAGGTTAGTGAAATACAAAAGGAAGTTGTTTGATCCGATCTCTTGCTGACTGATTACAAAAAATTGAAACACAATCCTGAGCGGTCAGCTTTTACTATCCTTATTTAATGCTTGCATGAAGACATAACTTATTCTCGTTGATAGAAACGCACGAGCGAAGGATCCCTCAATATGAAAGCTGTTCGGATAGCGGGATCCTTCTCCGCCTGCTGGCGAACCAGGATTGTTCTTGACGACTGGACGGGATTTAATCCAATGGTAAAAATCCAAACGAGATGATGGATGCTTTTTGGATAGTCTCTTGGGTGCGGGGTGGTGCAATCATCGGATGCTTTTCAAGCGAAGCCTGATACGCTGCTACTAACTGATCGCGCGCTTCATCATTAAACGTTACCACTACCTGCTGATGACCCAATGCTTTTAGGATGCTCTCAATATACTCCTTACCTTCGGCTTCGGCCTGAATTAAAATACGGTTCGACTCAGCCAACTGACGGGCCGTATCCATACGGGTAGCAATCGTTTTGCCAAGGTAATCGCTCACGGCAGGATACAAATCTTTACCAACATGAACTTGCACGGATCTCGTTTCGCGGATGAGCATGCGATTGGTATGATACACAGGCTCGTTCAACACTGCCCGAGGCAAAACTACAGATCGCAGTGAGTCGTTTTGCCACACTAATTCAATGTCTTTTAAATTTAAGAAAGCAGTAATGCTAACGGGCACTTGCACCATCGCGCGGATCGCTTTTGCCGGGTTGTTGTTCTTATGGATAAAAAACAAATCGGTGTAGGTATGCTTCACCAAATGCAATTCGCGGATGGAAAGAATTTGTTCCAGCGTAAGTTGTTGCGGATTAGCTGTTGTCTCTTTGCGAAACTCGCGGTATAGCAAGATGCCAAGCGCGGCTCCGCACAGGAAGAGGAAGGCGGCAATGTAGTTGGAGGTTTTCATAATGAGTATAGATTAGAAGTTGTAGTTAAATTTTTTGTTTGTGTAAAACCCCGCACGTTGCCGTGCGGGGTTTACTTTTCTTGGCAGATCATAGAATTTTACGTTTAAACACTCGTGCTTTAGCTATCGCCATATAGGTTTCGCTTGCGCGCCCACAGATGGCCTGCACTTTCAGTTTTACTGCCGAAGTTGTGTCGCACACATTGCCGGCAGCGAGGTAGAACACGTTGTTGCGTTCGATGCGCGCGTTCAGAAATTTTACCCGCGCATCCTCAACACGGTTGTTAGCCGCATGCAACTGGTCTACCATACTCTGCAAGGCATCAACCTTCAGGTCGGGCGTATTGGGGTTGTAGTTGGGTACGTCTTTCAGATTCTGCAGCAACTTGCTGAAGTTGTTGGCAACAGAAATGAAAGTCTGCCCGCGTGCTCTGCGCTTGCGCGGTTGTTCTTGGGGCGCGGGTTCGGATGGAACAGGATCGCGACTGGCTTTCCGGCCTGTCATCTTTCTTGTTATCGTGCGCGCATCGGCCACGGTTTGCTCCAATACGTTTGAGGACTTCAACTCGCTGAGGATGCGGGCAGCAAGTTTGGGTACTCCTTCAAACATCACCTCGCGAGTGTTAGTCGCGATCTCAAACTCTGATCGGGCTTTGCTTACAGACGCATCGGCATTGCTGGCGTTGTTCAATAAGTTGATCAGGGCTTCTACGCGGAGGTTTTGTTGTCCGGGGTTATAGGTTCCTCCTAACCCGGTGCAGATCCTAATGACCTTGTCAAGGGACTGCATGTTTTTTACTTGTGACATAACTTTATTTTTTTAGTTATGGTGATTGTACGCACAGTGAGGCTCGCGTTGTTGTAATTTTTTCAACTATTTATGCAACTATATATCTGTGTGTTTTAACAACCCAACTGCGAGTGGCACGTTCTTAGGTATTTTTTCTTCAAAAGGAAAATAAATATTTTTTTATCAGGCCATGAAAGACTGTTGATGTGCGAAGGGAAGGGTTCGTTACTTGTGTGCAGTACTCGTTGACACGCGCGCAGCGGTAAGTGCAGCTTGCAAACTGATAAGCGTATGTTGCAAACTGATAAGCGCATGTTGCAAACTGATAAGGTACAGCTGCAAACCACTAAGTGCATGTTGCAAACCGTTAAGGTACAGCTGCAAACTTCTAAGCGCACGCTGCAAACAACTAAGTGTACGTTGCAAACCACTAAGCGCATGTTGCAAACCGTTAAGGTACAGCTGCAAACTAATAAGCGCACGCTGCAAACAACTAAGTGTACGTTGCAAATCCTTAAGCGCATGATGCAGACACCTAAGCGCACATTGCAAACCACTAAGGTATATCTGCAAACCCTTAACGTACATCTGCAAACCACTAAGTGCACATTGCAAACCCATTGGGTACAGCTGCAAACCTATAGCGCGCACATGAGCAGTGGTAGCGTTGGTGTTCTTTACCAACACCGTTCTGTCAATATTTTATGTTACGCACCTACTCCCTGGTTTGTAGCCTCACGAACCACTTTTATTAAAACGTTTTTGCAAACCATTATACATTTTCTATTCCGTGGGAACACAAAAAAATTGAACGCAATCCTGAGCGGCCAGCTTGTGCCATTCTTATTTAATGCTTGCATGAAGTCAAAACCTATTTTCGTTTGACCTAAGTATTCTAGAGCGAAGGATCCCCTAAATCAGAAGGCCGTTATCTGTGGAGATCCTTCTCCGCCTGCTGGCGGATCAGGATTGGACTTAAGGTTGGCTAGTTGCTCCTTCATTCCGAAGCTGTCATCGCCTGCCTGCGCGCAGCCGCTTCGGCATAGACAGGCGGGCGAGGCACGAGACCTCATGCCTTCATTTTATTACGGCAGACGGGCGCGATCTCATACTATCATAATCTTTGGAGACTATGCTTGAATGAAATTCTTATTGAGATTCCGGGTCGCGCCAAATGTTTTTCGATTACACAAGAATCACTATTAAACTCTAATTCTTTTCGAGTTCAGCTTGCTTGCCCGGAATGACAGGTAATTATTGTCTCATCACCTACCGAAGCTGTTATCGCGGGATGTGCATCCGCCAATTGGCGTACGGCTCACCTGGGGCATGTGCGGTGGTCCCGCCCATGCGGCAGGCAAGCAAAAGAAAGTAAGAATTGAAATATTGGTGCCTCTTTTATCGCATTGATAAAAGGTTGTGTGGCCACCCCCTTACCCCCGCCTGCGGGGATATGGTGTGGGCTTGAAATTAAATTGAGTGTTTCAGGAAACGCAATCAATTTGATAAGATTTACTTAGTTGGGAGTTATCGCGCGGGGATGTGCCGCCAGCTGGCGGACGGCTCACTTGAGGCATGTGCGGTGGTCGCGCTTTGGCGGCAGGGATATGGATTCAACTAAGTACGTTAGTAGTAATAAATTAGAATTTAGTTTCACTATAGATATAGCGAATACAAGAAAAAAATTGAATTGCGTAGCCTGTTATCTCTTGCTGACTGTACACGAATCGCTCAGTTTAACACATGCCTTAATCCAGCGCACCCAAACCTAACCTCCCGCCTCAGCGGGACGGGGGTTGGGGGGTAGTTTTCAAACCCCTGGTTCATTGCATGAACCACTTACTTTTTACACGCAAAATCTTGCCACAACTGATCCAGTGATTTCCAAATGCTGTGGGTAAATGGCTGGGGTGATAATTCAAAAAACACAAACGCTTTATCGGGTTCATTGCATGACTTTACCCGCACGCGACCCTGCAGGGTGATCGGTTTGCCCGTCATGTAATCCATCATGGTAATGGTGCCGGTAAAGGCCGGTTGTGTTGCTGTTGGGTCAACGTTAAATTTTGTAGTTACAGAAATAGATTGCTCTGCTGCGCGCGCACCGTTGCTGTTCGCCTCAATCAATCCGGTGTAATACGCTTTCAAATCTTTTTCGAGGGTGGCTTCTGTGAGTACGGGTTTACCTTCCAGATACCATAAGAAGGCATACGACCAGTACTCAGCATTGCCCTGCTTAGCCCAGCCGGGTGCAAACCGAATGTCTTCAACTCCTTTGTATACTATAGAGGGCGCGAACGAAGGCGGAACCAAAAACCGCTCAACACCCCAGTCTCTTGGTGTGGGCAGTGTGTATGGGGCTTGCCACGTGTGCCCATCAAATTCATCAGTAGTTTGCTGTGCGTAAGCCGTGGCACAAAACAACGTAAGGAAAGCCAGTACCATTTTATTCATTCTATGTTGGTTAAAGATTGTCTGACTCCAAACTGAAATCAGAATTTAAAGATAGCGCAGAGCACGAGTATAAAATGTTAATAGTGCGTTAACGCCTTGGTGCTGTTGCTAGTTTTTTACAGATTTATGCCTCAAAGGGACTGAGGGATTGTGTTAGGAAGAGGCAAAAGACATTATTGGATTTAAAATCCAAATCAATCAGCTGTTTTGTACATAGTTAATTCGTAAGTCTATAAGTAAATTTTCGATTATTGTGTTAGCTGCATGCAACGACAAAGGTTGAGCAATACTAAAATACATAGGCTCAATTGTAATTACATCACACTCGAAACTTTCGTCATCAAATTCTTGAGTATTCTTTTCAAGATAGATGTCCAATTCAGTGCCCCACCTCGTATGAGGGTGGACCAGATCAATTACAATCTGAATGTGAAGAGGTTCACAACCGGATCTACCTATTTCATCTTCAATGTGAACGCCTATTTCTTCAACTTTCTTTAAATCCTTATACTGCTTCGAGTTAATACATACCTCGTAGCCATACATGGCGGGGATCAGCTTAAACTCGTTTACTATTGATACCTCTAGTGATTTGAATAGCGGAAATAAGGAATCATTAAACCAGTGTTCTAAGGCAACCTGGCGTTCGAATGGATCAACATACCAGTTAGCCGGAACAATATTTTCACCAACTCTTTTTAATAACATAATTAGACTTATGGTATTTTTGGTGTATCTCTGTAATCACCAATTAACAAATCATCAACTATAAATGCCTCACCCCAAAAATTACTTTTTTTACTCACCCAAGTAACTGAAAATAAATTTGTGCTATTTATTTTGGTATCTATAGTCAGCGTAACCAGAAAAGAATCGCCACCCTCATGCCATGTAGAAACGAAACTTCCCAAAAAAGAGGTTAGGTCACCTTTAATTCTATCTGCTCCTTCTGTGAAGTTTTGATTCGTAACATTATTGGAAAACTCTCCTAATAAATTACCACTTTTTGTAAGACGAAAATAAAATCTACCAATTATCATATTCTCTAAATATTATAAAATGAACTACCTAGTAAACGTGTTATTATTAAAACTCCGCAAGTATAGATTCCACTCTACCTGATAAAAGAGTTGAGTCATTAGGTTCGGTTAATTCCTCAATAATATCTCCATCCTTTCCAATTAATGCGACTTCTCTTAAACATTGAGATACAGCTTGTTCTTTTTCGTAAGAATCCATAATTAATCTCCGCAATGCTTGAAGAAGCTCAATCCGCTCATTATCGGAAAGCTCGTTGTCATTCATCATATCTCCAACCATTTTAAGAAACTCCTTAGGAGAACCACCTAGATTTGAATTAAGTGCTTTATAAGCACTTGAATAATGGAAGACTTCTAATGGCATGAGACTCTGCAAAACATTTGAAGCTTTGGTGGCTTCCCATGTGTCAAAATTAAGTGTATTGTCAGTTACCGAAAATGAAAACTCAACAAAAAGCATATCCTTATCAATTGCCTTGATTGTTATCAAATCCTTAAAGCCAACATCTAACGTAAGCAATGAATCAACTAATTGTTTGGGGATAAAGTAATCGCCTTGATCAGTTGCTGAGTAAGACCTAGATATTTCTATCACGGTGTATGCGCGTAGTGCAGCCAATTTATTGCTTATGACTTGAGCCTTATTCATTTTAAGCTCATTGTTTAGCCTAAGGCGATAAAGCTCAGCCTTTGCAGCCTCACTGTTATCTTCTCTCCACTGATCCAATTCAAGTGCAATTAGAATTCCAACTACTGTTGTTAAAAACATAATAAAATGTGAAAACCAATTCTCTTTTCGCATATGTTCGATAATCCAAGAAACTAGTTTTTTCATAAGCATATCCTTGATGGTTTAGCTAGCATTCACAGGTTTCGTAATTTAACTCTATTAGGGGGCAAAAATTCAAACAAATACTTATAACTTCCCTTACTCAATTTAGTTCGCATCATTACCTGATAAGGCGGGAGTGGTTCGTCATCTTTTCGCACATAAAGTTTTCTCTTATTAATTTCAGTAGCTATTTGATCAATAGTCGCGGTTCTATTACTCTTAGAAAGCAACACTACAGCAATCGCCTCGTGAAGTTTTAAAACATTTTTCATTTCAAAAACTTCTCAATAAATGAATTGATAGACTTCACTAATTTTTCTCTTCTGTAGGCAAGAAAATCTTGATAATTATCTAGCTCCCACAATTCTTTATTTGACGGCAGATTATGATACTCCAAAATTTCTTCTCCACGTTTCTCAATTACATCAATCAAGTATTTTCTAGGTTCTTTGTTGCTTATATTTCTATTGGTCTTGCCTCCTATGAAAGCCATATTGGCAATTTCATTAATCTCTTTCCGATCTGCTCGTTGTTTTCTTAACAAGGACTTAGGAAAAATATGATGAAACTGCAATGCATGTGCTTTACCAACCAGCTTCTCTGAAATAGCAAGACCTGTGAACCAGTCTTTAATTTCCTTTTGTTTTGCTATGAAGAAAAGCATACTGAATAAAGGACTCCTCCTACTCTTGCCTTTTATCTCATCTACTGAAACCAGGAAATCTTTTACCTGCATTTTTAAGAGCGCCAGCAATTCATCAAGGTTTTTTGTTTTGTTTAATGCAGCGATATCACTATCCAGTAAATTCTCACTTGAACCTATGCCGTACCTACCTTTCATGTGGGCTACATAAAACCAAAGCATAAGTTTACGCACCTCCTCTTTCGATAGCTTCTCGTTTTTCTGCATTGCATAATACGCAATAGGCACTAGCAAAAATGGACTACTTAATAATCTTAGGTTTTCAATTCTTGCATTATTCTTTAGGAGATTGATAGCGAACTGCAACCCAACCTTTGTCTTTTCCCAAGCCTCCTTGAAGTTATCAATCTTGACCCGGTTCACTGTCTTATACTTACTTTGATTCGTAGCAAAGGCGACCAACGTCTTAACCAGTATACCGGTATCCATTAAATAATCTGAGTTCGTATCAAACTCTTTAGAAAACTCATCAATCTCTCCAATGAACCCTTTCCACTTAGAAGTGATTTGCGCCAATGCTAAATCAGAACCTCTCAGTTTAGCCCCTAATGAATTTACCCGAACAAATATTTCTGTTACTTCTTCATAAGATAATTTCTTGTCCAGTATTTGCATGACGTATTGATACTCCTCAATCTTTTTAAGATTACGAATACGTGCAGTAAATTTTTCCCAATTCCCATCATCAGGAGTAATGCCCAAAGGTTTTAATAGCTGCCATTCTGACTTTGTAAATACATCAGAAACAGAAATCCAATTTGGATCATTCTTAAGCACCCGACTACCCACCACAAATGTTCTTCTGCGCATTTCCTCCACGATATCCAATTCATCATCATTATCATCATCCTCGTCATCTTCCTCGTCATCTTCCTCAACTTCTGTAACATCTTCCTCTGCCAGAAAATCTGGATGATTTAAATTAAAGAGTATCTCAATTGGTTTACGTTTGTTTCTAACGGTTATAGGTTTTCCTTCCAACACAGCAGTAAGACTGGTTAACCGTTGTTGACCATCCAACAATAGCAAGCGACCCGAAAGTGAATTACTCTTAACACCATCTACCTGGAGGCTACGATCATCCATGCTTGGGTCTGCTTCCCAAACCAAAATAGCACCTGAAGGATAACCACGATAAAGAGAATCTAAAAGATCACGAACTTTAACAGCTGTCCATACATACCTGCGCTGCATTTCAGGTAAAGCCAATTCTCTAGAGATTACTTTATCAACAAGTTGGCGAACGCTTATATCTTGTTTTGCCATAAGATTATTTAATTCTTTTATCCCAAATCTTCATAAGATGACTTGCTAAAACAATCTTTTCCCATGCATCAAGCTCATCAATGACAACATTTGAATGAGCTTTTGGATTTCTAATCCCAATCATGGCACCAGCAAAAATATTCATATAGCCATCTTGAATGTTTTTCTTTGATTCTGAGGTTAAGTCTGTGAGTTTAATCACCTGGTTTTGGCCAAATGCCTTTCTCATTAAAGGCGTTCCATCCTCTTCATTTCCTGTCACTTTTTTGTATTCAAACTTGATAACTTCATTTATTTCTTTCAAAGCTGCCTCAACAGCGTCTGCATATTGTTTAGAACCAAACCGTGGTTGAGCGACATCTCTGATAACAGAGTGAATCATTCCCCAATTAAAATCTTGTTTTGAGTTGGCAGTAATCTTTGAATTACGTCCGTATGAGGGAATCGTCCAATTGTCGGAAACATCCTTACCAAAATATTCCAAAGCATTAATTGTCCATTTTCCTTTAAAGAGTTGGCTAACAATTTTTCTTTGAAATTCTTTTATCTCTCCGCGATGCTTTGAAAGGTAATCATACTTGATATCAAAAATCCTGATTGATTTGGGTTCAATAATATCTATTCTTCTTCCTGAAATCCAAATTGGACTAGCCCCATTTGCCCAATTAACAAGAAACTCATCCACCTCAGTTTTGGTCAGGATGGTAATAACAGGCTTTACATTCCTATCATTCACATAGATATTGAAATAGTCCTGTTTCAAATCCCCCCAACTTCTTCCAAGTAAAAACCTGTCGGTTACGTTCTTGAAATATTTTTCAAAATGATCTTCAATATCCTGAGATTTAGTAAGCTGATAATTCTCAACTGAGTACAGGATAGCGCCTGCCAACCCATCTTTTACCGTATCCTCATATATCCTAAAAATTGACGACCCGACCTTATATTTCTTCCCATCAATCGTTGTTTCTTCTTCACCTCGTAGAAAGCATTTAACTAACTTACTTACAAAAGCCTCATCGACTCGTTGGTGATATTGAACGGAAAAATTTAGTTGTCTATGTACAATGTGATATTCCATATTCTAATTTATCAATACCTTCACGGGGTATTTTTTGAACTTTAAATTCACTTTTGGTAAGAATTAATACAAACCTTGTTTGTGTAGAACACCAGCAAGTGGTATAGTATTTCCGGCAAAGACAGTACAGTTAAAATAACATTATCAAAAAGATTTTGGGTACTGAAATCTTGTTTTGCCATAAACTAGTTTTTATCGCGATTAGTATCTGCTAGAGCTATGGCTCTCATTTCATCCTTATAGCGATCAACCAAATCAATAAATATTTGATACGTCTTAAACTTGATATTTTCAACTTCACTTTTAAACCTATTAAAAAAGTCAATTACAGGAGTCGCATTGAAAGTTCCATTTTGTCTATAATAAAATTCCTGAACACCATAGCCAGTAGGTGTCTTAACAGCAGAATAAATCACATCCCATAATTTAGAATAGACATAGTTTTCAATAACAAGTCCTTGGTTGCGATCTAACGGATGCCCAAGTGTGCTGGCAGAGATGATCCTCAGAATTTCATCAATTGCTAATAGCAAATTCTTTTCACATTGATAAATGTCATTAGGCGTTAGGCTATTTAAGCTACTCACCAAATTCTCGTATTTAGCCCTCTTTTCCAAGATTGTTGATTCTTCGGCAGGGTACTCCTTCACCTTAGCATCAGTAAATGGGAAAAATACATCCCTTTTCAAACTCCAATACTCTGTTACTCTATCGTAGCCTTCAGGTGTCATATTTATTATTATTTGGTAACAGATCGATCTTCTAGGACTTTAATAAAATTCTTTAACCTTATGACTAATTCATCATAGGTAATAACTGAAATATTCTTTAAGGATTGAGTTAAGAGCCTAAAGTCGGATTTCTCTTTTGGCAAAGTAAACTTTGATGCATTCCCGGCTAAAATCATTCCCCTTGGCCTAAGAACCTTTAGATCTATTTCATGCTTTTCTTTTATAAAAACTTGGATTTGAGCAGCGCTATTCAAAATAGCCTCAAGGTAATTTTCTGTTTGAATGATGGCGCTTGATATTTCATTACCCCACCTATAATTATGTCGTGTATCTTGATAGATTAAATCAGTCGAGGGAGTTTTGATCTCCAATACATCCAAGAAATTATCGTGGGACACCAATGAGAAGTCAGGCAGTTTTGTAGAACCTATGCTTACATTCATTTTCTCAATAGCTTTGATATACCCCTGTTGGATTAGCATAATATTCTTTCGAATGAATTCTTGCCACCAATGTTCCGATCTCTTACCAAGCAATTCGGCCTCTAGTTCGGCTGCAAGTTCTTTCAAAGTTTTTACTTGCGCGTTAGCATTTAAGATACTTACTAAACCTGCGGATTCTGCAGCAGTATATTCTGGAATGAATTTATTTAAGGCCTCTTTGTCTTCTAATGAAATATCATTTAGGATATTCTCTTTGAGCATTACAGCTATTGTGCCAGGCCTATATTTTTCAGAGTGAATAGACTTAAACTGCCCCGGATAAATAAGAGAGAAATTTCTCTTTATAAAATCTTCCTTTAAATCTTTAGTAGGACCGGTAAGTTGTTTATAAATCTTATTGATGGTATCAATGGAGGTGTAGACTTTAGTTATTCCATAGTGAACATTAATTTCATCTTTGTTATCTGTGAGTATCCAGTTAAAGCGGGTAAACGTTAATTTAAGGAGTTCTAATATATTTTTTCCAAGGACAATACTTCCGTCATCTCTCAATTTTTTCGGACGTTTACCTTCGAAGAATATTTTTATACCCTTTAAGTTATTGCCATAACTTTTAGTAGTCACCACTACATAGTTCTTCTTTTTTGTTTTCTTACTTGATGTCTTACGCTTAACAGGTTTTCTTTTTTTCATGATTCATAATAACATTGTATTAATCCTCCGCTGCCAAGCTCAATTCATCTTTCATTTTATAGTCACTCTTGGGCCTCAAAGCCTCCCTTAACACCTGCTGCAAGAGTTGTTCATTTTGGATTTGGCTTTGTTTTATGCTTTGCTCCAGCTCATCACAGTGGCGCATGAGTTGCTCCAGTTTGGCTACTATGCGGTGTTGTTCAGAAAGTGGTGGAAGTGGGAATACGGTATTACTAATCTTAATTCCATTTAATGCAGGTTGATTTCCTCCCGATGCACCTCCTCTCGTAATTTCATATCTAGACAAGAAGAAATACCATAAATACTCCGACAATAACTGTTTGTGTCTTATAACAAGACCCGCAACATTTTGATTAGTTGTGGCATCAATCTTTAGAATTGATGTTTGTCCTCTGGTTTTTCCTTGCCCAATCATTGCAACAAGTACAGAACCTGCTGGATAAATAATTAAAGAGGTATTTTCAAAGCCCTCTTTAGTTATCTGCTCTTTGGTTTCAAAGATGAAGTTATTAGCAACCTCCCCACTAGATACCCAAGGAATATCTCCATTCCAATATTTGGCGATATCGCGACTTGGTGTTGACCCAACTTTAACTCTGGTTACTTCCCCCAACCTACACCACACCCAATTCTCCGGTATTTCAAAAGGTATCTCTTCGGGTTTGATGGGTGGGAGTTCTTTTTCTTTTTTAATCTTCTTCTCTTTGATGAGTTGCTCTTTCTTGGCTTTTATTTTTTTTAGGAGTTCGCTGGCGGGTTCATCATTTGGGTCTTGTGGGCCTAACTTACCTTGCATGGCCTCGCGTAAAAAAGCCTGGCGCAGTTGTTTTACTAAATCGAGTTGGTGGGTGAGTTCGGTGGTGATTTGCGATCCACTAATTTGATTTCCATGCAAATCAATAATCTTATTTTCAATCTCCTCATTAAAGTAAAGCTTGTTATCTATTTTATTATTCTTCAAATCATTCAGGAACTCAATAATTTTTCTTTGAATGCTCTTATCAGGAAATGAAAATTCAAGTTCTTCAATCTGTTTGGGGCTTACGTTTGGAATCGCTGCGCCCCAAGCAAGGCCTTTAATTATGCTTTGTACACTTCTTGCGATCCAATACACGTATTCAGCTTCAAACTCATTTGGATTTAGAACTTCAAATTTTCCTACGCGCTGATTTAAGTATAGTTTTCCAAGTCCCTCTTGGATAATTGCCAGTTTGGCTATGGTTCCACCAGTTAATGCAATTATTATATCTCCTTGTTTTAATACAAATCGCTCTAATTCTTTTGACTCAGTATAAAATGCTGGATCAGATAATTCGACTCTCTCATTACTAAAATCAGAAATCCTGATGATTGGAATACCTTCTTTCTTATATTCAGTACTTTTGAATGCGTACCCTCCAAGAATTTTAATATGCTTGGAAAGCGGTTCTTGCTTAATTTCTTTACTAAGCTCTGCATTGATAATCTGAACGTACTTACCAACAGAGTTATAAAAAACAGTCTCCCAATCTGATCCATTAAACACAATCGGCTTTCTACCTCTACTCATCTTACTGATTCTTTCAGTTGATTTAATAACTGGTGGCTTTTATTAAGAGATGCATCAAGTAATTCTATCAACTCAACGCTATTGTACTCATGAGTCTCTTCCGTCTTGGTAGGATTTTTAATATCAAGGTCAAAACCTCGATCAGAAATAGTTTTAATATTCACGTTCCAGCACACATCACTTTCTTGCCGCTTTTTCCACCACTTCTTTATGGGGTCAAATTCTTTTACCTGTATTGTCTTTGTTTTGCTATATGATTTTTGCCCTTCCGGTAATCGGTGTTCATAATACCAAACATCTTTTGTAGGCTTACCCTTTTCAAAGAATAGTAAGTTAGTCGCTACCGTTGCATAAGGTTGAAACACAGAGTTCGGTAAGCGCACAATGGTGTGCAGGTTGCAATCGGTTAGTAGTTTCTCGCGCACACGTTGTTTCACGCCATCGCCTGTGAGAGAACCATCAGGCAAAACAATGGCCGCACGACCACCGGGCTTCAGCAAGTGAATGAATAAAATGAGAAAGAGGTCTGCACTTTCCTTCGTGCGGAAGTTCATGGGGAAGTTGCCTTCATTGCCATTGGCCACCGTGCCACCAAAAGGTGGGTTGGCGAGAATAACATCTACACGGTCTTTGTCGCGTATGCTGTTGTATTCTTTGCCGAGGCTATCACCATATTCCAGATTAGGCACTTCCACATCGTGCAAAATCATGTTGGTGAGCGCCAATAAAAAAGGAAGCGGTTTGTATTCCGTGCCGCGCACATTCTCTTGCAGCTTTTTACGGTCTTTTACATTTTTCACCTGCTTTTTAAGGTGCTCAATCGTGCACGTTAAAAAGCCACCGGTGCCACAAGCAGGGTCGTACACAATCTCATCCAACTGTGGATTGATCATGTCAGTCATGAATTGCGTTACGGCACGTGGCGTGTAGAACTCACCACTGTCGCCCGCACTTTGCAGTTCTTTTAAAATGGTTTCGTAGAGATCGCCAAACAAGTGGCGCTCGTTAGCTTTATTGAAATCAATTTCATTGAGCTTGTTCAACACCTTGCGCAGAGTGATGCCACTCTTCATGTAGTTGTTGTTGCCTTCAAACACTTCTCGTACTAAAAGCGAACGCCTATCGCGTGCAGTTAGTCCGCGTAAAGCAGGGAACAATTTATTATCTACAAACTTTTGAAGTTCATCACCCGTCATTCCTTCATCACTAGCAGCCCAATTGCGCCACTGGTATTTTTTAGGAACAGGTGATTTATAGTTATCTACAAGTAGTTCAAGTTCCAGATCTTTATCGTCAAAGATTTTGAGAAAGAGCATCCATCCCAGTTGTTCTATGCGCTGGGCATCGCCATTGATACCACGGTCTTCGCGCATAATGTCGCGGATGGATTTTATTAAGCCTGAGAGGTTTGTCATTAAAGATTTAGTTCAAATTGTCTAATCATTACTTCAACATTATCTAATCGCATTCTATCGTCTTCTCTTCTTGCCCCATTTTGAATCTCTTGCTTAAATCCATAAGGTTCGATCCAATAATCACTTTTGCTTTCCAATGAATTTGCGAAAATTTCATCATAGGGTCGAATTAACTCTGCAGCCCTTGCCCATTTACTTGAAAGCTCATGAGATTCTGTGTCCCCATACAATCCAAATCTGTTATCCGCAATATGTTTTTTAGTGTGCCTTAATGCATCACGAAGTGCCGATATTGCCGCGCTTTTATCCTTTGCGCTAGTTCTTGATATTTCAAGTGCTTGCAAAAAAGGCTGTATAAAACCTGCAAAGTATTCTATAATCATGCTATTTGATAAATTTCATTTTCCAACTCTTTAATGGCAAGCAGATAATTGTCCTTTCCACCAAACTCTTTCAAAATTTCCATTGGTGTTCCAAATTCATTGAAAGGATTTACTTTTAATACTGCCATGCTTTCCAAGTCTTCAAGTCCTTCTTCGGCATATTTCTCTAAAAGTTTTTCTAAAACCTTTTTGGCTGTATCGCCATACTTATTAAAGTAGTTGCGCTTTTTAACATTGTTCGCTCGTTCCTTCCTTGTTAATGGTGGTGCATCAAAAGCTGTATGACAAATCAGGTCGAACAGATCAAGTTCTTTATTAACTGCTTCTTCTAATGCATTTACTAAAACACCTTGTTCTTCTAATTCCTTAATGATCGCATCTTTACGTTCGGCTTTGTTCCACGTATTTAAAAAGGAATCAAGGGTTGCAAACTGAGCTTTAACTTTATCGCGTGTATAATCTTTTAAACTAACGGTAATCGGTTTGCCTTGAGAATCAAAATACATTTCGCGCGCCAACAAAACAGACACATCCACTCCATTGACATAGATTTTAGGTAGTGGTTCATTGGTTTCACCTGTAGCAGGAGGAATGGGATATGGACGCGTAGGAACCAAAACAATCTCGTCTCCAGTCTCTTCATCAACAATGGGTGCCTCATTTGCCTCTTCCTCAGCTTCAACTGTAGAAATGTCTTCAGCCTCGCCACTTACTTTTATTCGCACCGGGTCACCATCAAAATCTGGGTCAGCAAAAAGATCAGTTACGTTTCTAAAATCAAGGATCGTAAAATATAGCTTATTAAAATCTTCTTCTATTCTGGTGCCGCGGCCAATGATCTGTTTGAATTCAGTCATCGATTGGATATTCGTATCCAACACAATCACTTTGCACGTTTGCGCATCAACTCCGGTAGTCATGAGCTTGGACGTTGTTGCAATAACCGGATAGGGTTCTTCGGGGCTTATAAAATTATCGAGTTCATTTTTTCCTTCATTACTATCTCCGGTAATGCGCATTACATACTTGGAGTTAGCAGCAACCATATCAGGATTTTGATTGATGAGTGCTTGACGCATTCCTTCAGCATGTTCGATGTCTACGCAGAATACAATTGTTTTATCCATGCGCCCCGTGCCTCTTAGAAATTCAGAAATTTTTTCAGCAACAACTCTTCTTCGTTCATCTAAAACGATATTTCGATCAAAATCTTTACGATTATAAATTCGGTCCTCCACAGGATTGCCTGATTTATCAAGGAAACCTTTTGGCGGTCGCCAACCGTTCATATCTACATCTAATCCAATACGCACTACACGATATGGTGCAAGAAACCCGTCATCAATTCCTTGTTTCAACGAATAGGTATAAATTGGATCACCAAAGTATTCTGCATTTGAAACTACATCGGTTTCTTTTGGTGTGGCCGTCATACCAATATGGGTGGCTCCTGAAAAGTAATCCAGAATTTTACGCCATGCAGAATCATCAGCAGCACTACCACGATGACACTCATCAATCACCACTAAATCAAAAAAGTCGGGACTGAAATCGCGATACGCATCTTCAATACCATCTGTATCAGTTAATCCTTGATATAATCCAAGAAAGACTTCATAAGCTTTATCACCTGAATCAATGCCTCGTTTTTTATTCGATACAAGTCGTTCGTCACCATCTACCACAATCACCTTCTTTTTAATAAGGGTCATCTTATCCCGAAAGTGTTTAAAGTCTCCTCTTCTGGTTTGATCAATCAATGCGGTGCGATCAGCAAGAAAAAGAATTCGCTTTTTAATTCTTGATTTCCAAAGTCTATAAATGATTTGAAAGGCAGTATACGTTTTGCCTGTGCCAGTTGCCATTACTAACAAAATTCGGTTTTGTCCTTTTGCAATGGCTTCAACTGTTCTATTGATTGCAATCTGTTGATAATAGCGAGCTGTTCTTCCTGATCCATCAGTAAAGTAGTCTTCAGCAGCAATTCGATCTTCTTCTGTAGTTTCGAGGCCTTTAAAAACTTTATACCGTAACCACAATTGTTCGGGCGTTGGAAATTCTTCTAAAGAGATTTCCTTTTCAATTTGGCCATCACTTATGGTTCTATCATGAAATAGAAAGCCATCACCATTTGAACTAAATACGCTTGGTATATCTAGTATCTCAGCATAGCGAAGTCCTTGTTGCATACCCGCCCCAAGACTGTGATGATTATCTTTTGCTTCAATGATAGCAATTGGAATACCTGGCTTATAGAATAAAATGTAGTCGGCACGCTTCTTCTCACCACGTGCCGTAAGTTTTCCCTTTACATAAATGCGTCCGTGGGTGAAAGCAAATTCTTCAAGTACCTGAAGCTGCATGTCCCAACCACTACGCACCAAGGCAGGGTTGATAAACTTGGTACAGATGTCGCGTTCTGTAAGGTCTTTCTTTGAATACATCCTTTATGTTAAAGCCGGACTTCAGACGATTGTTAAAATTACCCCAAATGATTTAAAATCAAACCCTTGTGCTGGGGTATTTTCCCCCTTTTGCAGGGGGTAAATCCCCGGTATGAAAACGGGAATTTTCCCGGTGATGATGTAGAATGGAGAATGGATAGTGGATAGTGGATAGTGGATAGTGCATAATGGATAATGATACTCGATACCGGAGCTTGGATAATTGAAAATGGACTAGATACTGGGGAATTGAAAATGAATGATCAGGAATTGTTGATGATCAATTGGACTGTGCTTGCGTGAGGGGGAACGGCATGTTTGAGCCCAGCCTAAATAGTGGAGAATCACTATCAATTAGCCACCTGATTAGTTGAGCTGCCAGATTTGAGTGGGGTGAAAAACCGAATCGATTGAAATTAATTTCAGCGTATAGGTTTCATCCTTGTAGATATAATGGTTTTCGATCAATCCGATGCCTTTGGCATACCACGCTTCGCCTTTATACTCTTCGCCCCTTTGCATGGGTGGAAAATACTTTAAGCCAAGTTTCATTGAGCCGGTATAATAAATCTTCAAAGCCTGAAGGGAGCGGCCTTGCCACTGCAACTGAGTTTCCTCTATGGCTTGATCTTCTTCTTTGAGGATCCACCTAAAACCATCGTCCCGGTTGAAATATATTTTTAGCATCATGCCTTTGTATTTGGAGCCGACATCAATTTGCCGGTGATCCTTAATTTCACTCGCTAATTTATTGAACGCAGAATTGTCGGAGTTCCAGTCGTAATAATATTCTTTAATCAACTCCTTTTGAGTGCCCCTATATTTAAAGAAGCGTTCGAATTGAATATCGCCCACTAAATAGGTTTTTTGAAAATAGCTCTTCTCGGCTTCCTCAGAAAATTGATATACATGAACTACGGTATCTCCTGTAGGCTGTTGGAGGTAGGTGTACACACGTTGTTTGTTGGCTTCAAATGGTGCTTCATATTCACCAAGGGTTTCAATGGATTCGATGGTTTCGCAGCTAATACTTACTGCGGCCAGTAGAAAAAAGAAATGAGGCCGCACACTTAAGGTTTGAAATACAAGTAAGCCATTACCAGCAACACAGGAAGAGCGCGGTAATACATGGGCAGAATGTACCCGATGTGCTTCACTCCTTTGGCCCAGGCCACAATAATCACAAGAAATGAACCTACTATGATAAACCCACTGGCAAGAAAAAATTGCAGGTATCGTTCGGGCGGAAGGCCAAGCTGATTGATGAGGATGGCCATTACTGCTATGGCCATGCCGATGTAAACGATTTTAGGGGCAATGGTTAATGTAAACAAGTGGATGAAATCAAGCCGCTCATTTTCTTCGTACGGAATATCCATAGGAATAAAAGCGGTGAGAAAGAATGAAACGCCCAAGCCCACCAGGGAAGTGACCAACAAAGGCGTAGAGGGATTGCCTGTGAAGGAGAGCGCCAATGCGAGAGCAGCAGCAACCATAAAAATGCGCTCGGCCCAGGGCACAAAGCTTAAAATTTTAATGAGGGGCGAGCGGGGTGTTTCCATAACTAAATGTATAAAAAAGAATGATCTGAAAATGAATGGCAGGTTGTTGAAGAGAAGCCGGTGCGGCTGAAAGAGTTTTTCCACCCCCTTACCCCCGCCCGCGGGGATATGGTGTGGAGTAGCGATTAAAATTTTGATTCCAATTGTACCTGGTGAGTTAACCTGCGTGAGACTTGCCACCCCCTTACCCCCGCCTGCGGGGGATATGGTAAGAGCTTGAAATTAAATTGAGTGTTCCAGGAAACGCCTTATCAAATTGATAAATTTAGAGGTGGGAGTTATCGCGCGTGAAGATTTGCTACCCCTTTACCCCCGCCCACGGGGGATATGGTAAGAGCTTGAAATTAAATTTGAGTGTTTCAGGAAACGCCTTATCAAATTGATAAAATTTAGAGATGGGAGTTATCGCACGTGAAGACTTACTACCCCTTTACCTCGTGGAGGATATAGAGGTAGCGATTGAATTTGAGTACCAATAGCTAGTGAGTTTTTTAAATGCACGTGAAGATGAACCAATTGCAACGTTGAAAATCACGCTAGTCAACGACACTCAAACTTATCCCTCCCGCCTTAGCGGGACGGGGGTTGGGGGGTGGTTTTATTTGCTTCATACTTTTCAATCCAATCTTCCAATTCAGCAATCACCCCGGTCATGCCCTTCAGCACCTCAGTATCTGTGAATCGAAGAACTGTAAAGCCTGCCTGTTCTAACTCTGCTTGTCTGCGTTTATCATTTTCAATTACTTTTTCATCATGATGAGTAATGCCATCTACTTCAATAATCAGCATCAGGTCTTTACACATAAAGTCGGCTATGTAGTTTAGTACGGGTCGTTGCCTACGAAGTGGATACCCTTTCAGTTGACTGGCTCTCAACGCAAATTTCCAAAGACACGCTTCGGCTTTAGTCATTCGCTTGCGCAAGTCATTAGCGAATGGCTGAAGTTTAGTGTTATACAAATGTAGATTGTCTTTTTTGGCTTCCATTTTTCCACCCCCTTACCCCCGCCCGCGGGGGATATAGTACAGACTAAGGGAAAGTTAGCAGTTTCATAAATTAGAATTCAGGTTTCGTTTCAATTAGTGAACTGGAAAAGGCATCTATTTCTATTTCACCACTGACACTGCGTAGGGTTTAAGTGTCTGTAATTGGTAAACCAATTAAATGAAAAAGGCAGCTACTTTACGTAACTGCCTAATCATTAAGAGCCCCCTGCCGAACGAGTCTTTATGATTTCGTTTGCTTTGAGTTTCTTCAGTTTGCGTTCATTTTGTTGATTATCAAAACCTTACCAATACATTGGAAAGCTATTGAAAGTAGCCAAATCCAAAAATGTTTCGGTAATGTTTCGGTAAAATCATGATTACTTACAACATAGAGCTTAATCACAAGGAGAACAGAGAAGGAAATAGTCTCCTAATTCTCCGCTTGACTAAAGACAGGATACACAAGCGTATCTCACTCGGAAGGCATATAAAAAAGTATCACTTCAACCCTAAGGCTAAATATGGGCTCTGGGTCCGGACTACTTGCCTTCAACACAAAGAGATCAATGAATTGATTAAATCCTTAATAAGTCAATATCAAGCCATGGAAGGCTATTTCATTAATCTAGGAAAACAGCCTTCCCTAACTCAGGTTTTAACTGAAAAAGGTGCAACCACCCGAGTTTCATTTCCTGAGTTTGCAAGAAAAGAGGTTGAGCGCCATAATAACCATGAACAAAATAGAACAGGAGTGAAAAAGGGACATCTTATCAGTAAAGTGATATCTTACTATGGTTCAGAAGATATTCAATTTGAGGACATAACTGTAACCTTTTTAAAGGGGTATGAGAATTACTGGACACTGAAAGGCAACCAGATCAATACAATCCAAACAGATTTTAAAGGCCTAAGAGCAATTATAAGAAGTGCTGTAATGGAAGGCATCATTAGTTCTGAAGCAAATCCCTTTAATAAGTATAAGATAAAATCGGCCAAAACTTACAGAGACAAATTAACCGAGGAGGAAATCAAAAAGCTTGAGATTGCTGAACTAATAGCAGACAGTCGGGAATGGCATGCCAGAAACATGTTTATTCTATCCTTCTATTGCGCTGGAATCAGATTTGGTGATCTGCTTCAAATAAAATGGAAAAATATTCAGGGCGACCACCTGCATTATGTCATGGACAAAACTGGTGATCCGCACACAGTATTTTTGACTCCAGAAGCCAAAGCCATTTTAACCTTATATAGAAAACCGTTCTCTAAGTCTGATATGTTCATTTTTCCCTATCTAAAGAATAATAGAGATTATTCTAATTATGAATATCTAACACAGCAAATCAGTTCCGCAAATACTATCGTAAATAAAAATTTGAAAGCCGTTGTTAAGCTGGTCGGGATAAATAAAAAGGTGTCCTTCCATGTTAGCAGACATTCATTTGCATACATGGCTCTTAGAAGAACGGGTGATTTGTATGGCGTATCTAAGAGCCTAAATCACAAAAGGATTAATACAACTGAAATCTACCTTAAAGACAAGGATCCGGATGCTGCCGACAGCTTGATGAAAAGAATATTTGTTGAAGCAAAATAATTGGCCAAATGGTTTTGAGTTATTGCTTTTCTATTTCCTCTACAAACATTGCAATTAAGTCCTTGAGATCTTTTTCATCCTTCAAGCTATACATCTTGCTTTCAAATTCACTTGCCAGTTTCTCAAGTTGAGGTGAGGTCTTATAATACATCATCCGCTTCATTACCTCCCCTGCCATCCAATACCTATCCTCCTTTATCGCACTTAGGTTATCATACATGAAGCTATAAATTCGTTCCGGATCGCTGGCATAAATCAAGTCGATCATTCCTAACTCTTCGTAACCCAATGAGGGTGAGGCGAAGAGTGCATTCTTTAAACGTAGCATCTGATCAGCATTCAATGCAAATTGAAAGGGTTGCTGTTCACCTCTATCATAGAAAGACATGAAATTGCTTCCTGGAGAAAGCTCATAAATACCTTCATATCGTGTTACCAGATTTTCCACACACTTTACCATCCAATCTGCGGATTGAATAAACTGCTCATCTTTATCTTCAATCTTTAGGATTTCCTGCATCTCTTTTATCCTACTTGTATAAATCAAGATCTCATCCTCGCTCAATGTCTTCACCCCATACGATAAGGCATTCACATAAAATTGGTCTTTCTGCTTGTTTAGAAATACCAACACTTCTGTTCCCTTCTCAAAATGCGCTGGCGCAGGACAAATCATATAAGGGGTATAGGTGATATACAAAATCGTGTCCCTAAGTCTTCCTTGAAGAACATCTCTAACCTTCAGCTCTGCAATAAATCCTTCCCAATAATCCTTCTTCTTACTCTTCTTCTCATAGATATCTGATACATGCGCGACTACGATGTACTCACTTTCAATAATTAACTTCCGGAGCGGCCTGGGGCTTATTGGGTAAGCAAAGGATGTTGTGGAAACTATCACCGTCACAAGAAAACATAGGATTAGCTTTTTCATGGGTTCTGGGTTTAGTTGGTAGTTCGATATCTAAATCAATTATTATAAGGGTCCATCATTCCATTAGGTTTGTACTTGGGCATTTTAGAAAATTGGCCAGAGTTTATACTCCCCTCAAATTCATTACTGTATACCAACTGTTCCTCACCTTCAATTGAATTTGCGAAGGATAAGACAGCTCTTATTTTGGTTTTCATTTTCCCGTGATAAACCGGTATGGTGAACTTCCAATAGTTACCTGAGGGAAGGTAAAGCTGATGGTAACTGTTGCCGCACCAGCTCGAAGGCAAATATTCAATGTCTTTCCAAACACCATCTTTATCAAGTGCCTGCAATTTCATATTGAGTCTGCTATCCTGCACATTAAAGAAAACAGTATCAGCACACGTATTGGCAACGTATAGGGTAATCCCTTGATACTTCTCTGCAAACAAATCTGGTTTATTTACATCAACCAGCACAGTTAATTTATTCTTGTCATAGCTAGACTCAGAATCAATCGGCTGATACAAGTTACCCGACTGGCCCCATCCACCATAGCCACTGGTGGATGCCATAGGCGGAGAAGCTGCGTAAAAATAACCTCTGTTTATAAAATTGATATTGATTGCTTCTGGCGTGGTTGAAGTAGTTTGGGCAAAGGAGGAACCGACAAGAGCCAGGAGTAAAGCGATGGTGATAATTTGCTTTTCCATATTTCCAGGATTTAGATATATAATCCATAGATGCGCCAAAGACACATATTCCATAAACGGAAATCAGAAAAAGTCAGTATTGGGGAATACAGGAAAATTAAAAGAGCAGCTTGCTAATTAATTCCTTTGAAGAATTCCTGCAGGGAAAGTCCAAAATACTTGCAGATGTGGTTCAGGGTGCTCACCGTTACGTTACCTTCGGATGATTCAATTCTCGCCAAATGAATGCCCGTATCATTATAAAATGCCTCCAACGTAATTCCTTTATCCACCCTAAGGTCTCGAATCCTTGCGGCAATCTGCTTTAAAAGTTTTGGATCTCTTAAGTGGCCCATTGATGCCAAACTCAAGAAATTAGACAACTTTATTAATGACATATATGTCATTAATAATATCTTTGGGTATGTCCTTAATCAAAATAAAAGATCGGTATGTCTTCCTTACACCACAGAAACAGAAAGGATTGTGGAAAGCTCTTATGCAAGATTACACTACTGAAGACGGTGTTATTCCTAAAAAGTTAAATGATAAAACAGCAAGAGAATTTACCAGGCGTACTACAATATTTTTAGCCCATATCAACAGAAATGCAAATGATATTTTTGATGAAGATTGGATACATCTAAGCCTAGATGATCAGGAGGCAAAATTCCAAATTACTAACCTACTACTAGCTTGGTGCTCACTTCGTAAAGGGTTTAAAGTAACAAGTGATCTGACTCCACTTGAAAAGATAATACTAAAAAATACAGGAATCGATATGATTTATCCATTAGGATCGACCATTCAACTTGTGGCTGACATCACACCAACCTATGTGAAATTGCTTGGATGGAGCCCATCATTCAGGGTAACCATCAATTGCGATACAGTGGAAGAAATTAAAGGTGAAATCGACACGAAATTGACTATTGACTTACCAGCTTACACAATCAACTTAACAAATAAGATCGAGGTGATACCTCGGCTAGGAAAACCTAAGGAAGTTGAGAGAAATTAAACAACTATGGCACTTATCCGAATCAAAGAAAGATGGATTTACCTGAATCCCAAACGCGAAAAATTGTTAAGGGCAATCTTATTGAAGGATTTTGATCCATTAAATAGAATTGGAACTAGAATTGGAAATTCAAAAGCCCGCGATGAATTTGAAAATAGAATCATTGAATATCTCACTAAACTGTGGGACGAATCAAAAAAACAGTTTGAAGATGATTGGTTGCTAATCTCCCTCGATGACAAAGAAGCAAAGCATCAAGTAACAGATATTTTATTGGATTGGTGTTCTTTGAACAAAGGATTTGGTTTAATTGACCAACGCTCCTACGATTTGAAATTTCTTGATGATCGAACTGGAAAGAATAGGCTATATCCCCTGGGTGATTCAATAATGTTCTCAACCTCCCCTGCTCCTGGCGCACAATTGCTTGGTTATAACTCGGCTTTCAGAGTAAGAGTTAATTGCGATGAAGTAGAGTCAATTTTCGGTGAAATAGATTCAGGAATCATGATTGAATTACCAACGTATTCCATAAGTCTAAGAGAAAACGTTGAAGTATTTCCTCCAAACTGTCTCATAGAATAAAATTCGAGCTCATCCTGGATTAATAATCCTTTAGCATTACTACCGGCCATACATCATTGCTTGAAATTATACCAAGGTTCTCCTCTGCTTCTAAATATGAAATGTGTCCCTTAGGACATAAATCGAATCGTTCAATAATAATAAATAATGCCGCTATGCTTTTTAGCACATTTTGAAGACTAGCTAAATGAAAGTCTTTAACACGATTATGTTTAACGGAATTATAATCTTGATACCAATCTAATGAATGCGAAGTTGACCAATTCTCAAGAGGCTTTACAAAAAGAGGTTCTGAAAATATATATCCAATACTAATCCTGCTCGGTTTATTTTCCTGGTGAGCATTAAGCAAATGGTAATCCTTTATGTTTAAGTCTTCCCTCTTTTTAGTAGATAATGTATATTCTTCAATTTTATCCTTACAAATACTTTCAAACTCTGTAGAGGCGCGAATTAATAATTCATAAAATCTAAGTGAATAAACGGTTAAATGAGCTTCAGTAGGATTCACAAATCGAAAGCTATCTTCCAAGTCATCATATAGTAGCTTGAATGAATTCCAATAAATAGAAGGTGACTTAATTAATTTAAGTGAAATCATAGGATCAGGCTGGATTGTTAAAAATCAACAAGGAAAGACTTAACTTTATTTGATAAAAGAGTAGAGTCATTAGGTTCAATTAATTCCTCTATAATATTTCCATTCTCGCCAATCGATTTAATTTCCCTTAGACATTGCGATACAGCTTGTTCCTTTTGATAAAAGTCCATAATTAGTCTGCGCAACGAGCGAAGGAGCTCAATTCGTTCTTCATCAGAGAGTTCATTGTCAATCATCATGACTTCCACCATTTTAAGAAACTCCTTGGGTGTTCCAGCTAAATTTGAATTAAGAGCTTTATAAGCACTCGAGTAATGAAATACTTCTAATGGCATTAGGCTTTGTAAAACGTTTGAAGCTTTCGTTGCCTCCCATGAATCAAAATTAAGTGTATTATCAGTAACCGAGAATTCAAACTCAACAAAAAGCATATCCTTGTCAATAGCTTTGATTATAATTAAATCTTTAAAACCCATATCTAAGGTTAATAATGAATCAATTAATTGTTTTGGAACAAAATAATCACCATGATCTGTTGCTGAATAAGATCTTGATATTTCAATCACTGTATAAGCACGAAGTACAGCTAATTTATTACTAATAACTTGAGCCTTATTCATTTTAAGTTCATTGTTTAATCTAATGCGATAAAGTTCTGCTTTTGCTGCATCACTTTTTCTCTCTCGAAATTGATCTAATTCAAGCGCAATTAGAATTCCAATTACTGTTGTTAGAAACATAACGAAGTGAGAAAACCAATTCTCCTTTTGTATATGTTCCATAATCCAAATACTGAGCTTCTTCATAAAAGTCCTCCTTTTTATTTAGGTAGATACTCACGAATTGAGTCAATCACATCAATAAAAAAATCCCTTATTAATTCTGTTTGTTTGTCAATATCAGCGATATCATTTAACCTTTCAAAATATTCCTTCTTCATGATAAACCAATAAAGTTCACCCCAATCCTCATCTCTATCATATTTGGTTTTGTCAAAATATACTCCTTCAATCAAGTTCAAATTAATATGGTCATAAATTGGGTGGCAGTTATTTTTTTGCACTGCAATCCCAATTCCCAAATCATTCTCACTATAAAAGATACCAAACCATAGATAGACTGAGTCTGAGCTTGTATCACTCCTTTGCAATTTGATGTGATATCCGCTCCTATCGTTATAAAAAGATCGTGCGTTATAGTATAAAGAACATTTTAAAGACTCAATAGGAATCTCAATTACTTTAGGAAGTATTTGATTAAAAGTAAACAAAGACGACAGATTGGTAAGCTTCATACTTTTATGGTTTACAATCGAACAAACGGATTTTAAATATGCTAGATAGGATTTATAAATTATTTTAACACCATCTTCAATATCTTCTTCACGTATCTGGGTTTCTATTACTTTATAGAAACTAGACCATGTCCTACATTCAACTCCTTCAGATACACCTTTATAGTTGGCAATCCATCCAAATTTTGCGCTCCTAAACTCAGTGCCATATTGCATAAAGTGATCATTACGATCATAATTTTTGACCTCAATTATATATTCTAAACTACCAATTTTGAAATAAAAATCAGGACGACATTTATTTTGTGAATACTCACGTAGAAGATTTATCTCATCTTCTTTTTTTATTTCTCGAAAGAAGAACTTCAAAAAAAGAAATTTAAACTCAGGCTCTATTTCGCAAAAAGCCCAGGTTAAGTCTGAAAGATTATTTTCATTTCTTAGCCTTGTAGCTAGTTTATGGAAGATCAGTTCGAACTGAGTATTCATAAATAATTCTTTAACTATATCTAGCTCTTAATGGACTCGTTGAATGGCTTAATATATTTAGGATAAATACCAGTAAGCACTTTATCAATTGCACTAAACCATGTTCCCTCCTGTAAATAATGTCTTAGATAGGTGTATTTACCCGATGATTTGAAAATAAATCTATAACCATTTTCTCTCATCTTATTAATTAACGTCATTAGTAGTTCATCAGTAACCTTATTGCAATCATTGAGAGCAATCTGAACCCCTATAGTTTTATCTTTCCAGTTTTTGTGAAGAGTAATTACCCAATTTTTTCCATTAATTCTATCAAAGGGTGCTAAACCAACACTAATATAATTGGCACCGCCACGAAAATAGGGTCTAGACTTAGTTGGATTGCTGCGTTGGGTCTCCTTAAAATCAGGATAGTTATCCCTCAAATAATTCCATGTGTCTTCTTGTAGCTTTAGTTCTTCCTGTGAGTTCATATAATTCTAATCTTCTTCAAAGTAGTCTTTGTAATAAACATTGAACTAACGATGGATGACATTTGATTATGACCTAAATTCTTTACCTAGTCTTAAAAGCTCTTTCTGAACTTTATCATTTTTTGGATAAAGAACATCCTCCGGCAGTGGTTGAAAATGCTTATCCCAGAATTTACCATTCTTATTAACTACGCGGAATTTAGCAACCATTCTATTTGCCAAATCATCACCATTAGTTTTAGTTGGTAAGAAAGGATACTTTCCAACTAAGTAACCCTCTTGGAAACGAGGACGTAGGGCATCCGGATCAATAACATTCTGCAGCTTGATTAAAACAATTTCAAGATCAATAAAATAAGAAATACTTTGATTCGGATACGGAAGACCAAAAACATAAACATAACCGATGGTCGAATTTCTTAAAGCAAATGTCGCGGCCACTCTAAGTGATTGGGTAATATCAATCAATGGTGTTGGCAATACCTCATAGTGTTGAATTAAAGAATAGTAATATTCATCAAAATGACTTTTACTATTTTTTATCATTGCTACGAAAGTTGACAGGTCATCATATCTTTTTTGAACTTCTTTCTTCTTTATTGAATACTTAAGGCTACCTATTGAATCTTTTCCAGCCCTGCAGATAGATGGAAAAATAATACTCTTTGGAATTCTGTCCCTGTAATACTTTGCCTGATTGTTTTTATAGTCTTTATTTTGACCTCGATAATACATCTCGTACTGTTTGTTGTTTAAGGTCACAAGTGCAACCTCATTCATCAACTCCCTAAACGATCTTACTTCATACCCTTCACTTGCTCTAATTCGATTAACCGTTGCATCATTTTTTCTCCAAACACGCTCATTTTTAAAAAAGCCCCTCCCATTATTATGAACATATCTGCTCACTTCTTTTTGAAATGGTGAAAATAATTTGCCTTCAATAGAGTGCATAATTATAGATTTCTGATTGCTTACTTTTCATTGATTGCTACCTGATAGCCCAAACTCCAAAAATAAATATCTAATAATTTCATGACAGGAAGATCACTTGCACTTTCATGTATAGAAGCACGAAGATTAACTATTTCATTTTTATCTATCCAAGCTAATAATAATGAAAGTCCTCTTTTACTTAATCGTCTATTTGACAACAACCCAAGTTCGAGACCCATTTTTAGAAATTGATCAAAGGCTGGAACACACGAAAGAGTCCCCAATAGTATTTTTGAAATGAGTGTATCAGTAGGAGTTATTGACTCTTGGTCCCCCATCCTATCATACGTTATTGAACTATAATAGTCTGATAATTCATCCACGAGTTTAAAGAGATGTTTGATCTTGTCTTTAGTAAAGTCATTTCCATTGAAACAATCTAGCGAAGTGTATTTGACGTCTGTCAAAATTTCAATTGCCTTAATGTGAATTTTATAGTTTTTCTGTAACAGCCCACCCGAACCCCTGTTCATACCCCAACTAGCTAGATAGTTTGCCAAGTGTAATGCTTTAGTAACATCATCTAATTGATTTGAATGAAAAGCTTCGCGGCAAAAGTCCCAAGACCAATAGCGATGATTCTTATCCTCATGCTTCTTCAGTTCATAGTTCTCAATGATTGACTTAAATAGCAACTGAGTTAAATTTTTATCTGAGTTAATGGCATTCAAAATATCTCTATCCTGATACGTTCCAATACCTAGAAGGAAATTAGGAATGAAGTATTTACGATTGCCTATATGAATAGTAATTTCTTGTGCAGTTAAGTCAGTTATACCTATACGATTACTTGGTTGAGTCGAGGTTGCTATCAAGAAATCTAAATCTTTTAATTCAATTGGCCACGGGATTTCCAATTCACCTTGAGGTGTGCAACCGTAGGAAGTAGAGTTTTGTAGGAAATAATTGCTTCCAGCCTGATTTTCATTTAGTACTTGGCTCCATTTATTTAGGATATCATTCTTTTTTTCTAGAGAGACTTTTTTATTGAAGACGATACAACAAATACACCAAGCGCTATTACCTTTTATGAAATCTTTCCCAGTTCCCTCAGCTTCTGAAAGTTCCTCAACTTCCTCCTTTAGATCATTCCAATTGACAATACTCTTTTTGAATGGAACAACTTTAGCTCTACCAAACTTTTCGTTCGGCAAAGATTTGTCGAAAACCATTGTATATGTTTGATTTCGTTTCTCTGGTGATCCCGAAAATCTTCCGTATCGAATAGGAGCAGAAACTTTAATAGACTTATTCATTTCAAGTCTAATGTCTCGCCATCGCTTTCTTATTCCATCTCCATTATCACGATCATCTTGCCAGAAAAGCGAGCCAATGATTAAAACTCCACCATTGAGATTATAATTCATCTTTTACTTCTTGTTCGGTCCACATGTCTGCTAAAGCAGTTGCTTGCGCTAGCACAAGATCAATTGCTTGCTGCGAGAAATCAGGTGGATAGCCATACTTTCTTAATAGTCTTCGCACCATGTTTCTAATTTTTGCTTTGACGCTTTCACGCACTTGCCAATCTACAGTTGTGCTGTCTCTGAGTCTGGCAGTCAACTCAACTGCTATCTTTTTGATATTTTCCTCTTGAAGTGCATTGTCACCTTTGTTGTTCTCGGCTAATGCAAAATAAAACCTGATTTCATCCTGTGATAATCCTAAATCTTCTTCCTTCTTAATTGCTACAACGAAATCTTGGTGCATCTCTATAAGCAGTTCAATAACCTGTGCGGTTTCAATAGCGCGATTATTGTACTTGCGCAGCGTCTCAATCAATCGATCACCGAATCTTTTTTCTTGAACTATATTGCCCCGGGTTTTAGCCTTAATCTCGTCTTTAAGCAACCGCTCCAGTAGCTCAACTGCTAAATTCTTTTGCGGCATGTTACGCACTTCTTCCAAGAACTCAGGAGATAGTACACCAATGTTTGGTTTATCCAGGCCTGCTAATTTGAAGACATCATCTACTCCTTCAGGAATAACAGCATTATCGAGAATGCGCTTGAGAAGAGAATTCTTATTCTCATTCAATCGCTTTTGATCAACATTCATACTTTTTATGAATGCAGTCTTAATCGCATTAAAGAATGCTACTTCAAGCTTTAATCCTTGTGCTTCATCTAGTGTGCTACACAATGAGTAAGCCTTATTTACAGCAGCCATCAAATCCAGAAACCTGCGTTTCCCTTTTTCACGTTCCTCCAAAATATGATTGGCCGCAGGCATGAGCAACATTAGTGGCTCGGTCTTATATTTGCTATAATCAAAACCATGCATAATACCCCGCACTGAATCGAGATTCTTTAGCAGGATATGATATGCTTCATTTGTTCTTAGCGTTGGTGAACCTTTTCCTTTTGACTCCGTGTAGGTTTTCAGCGCCTCTTTCAATTCATTGGCTATTCCGATGTAGTCAACTACTAGTCCACCGGGTTTATCTTTAAATACCCGGTTTACACGAGCGATCGCCTGCATCAAGTTATGGCCACGCATGGGCTTGTCAATATACATGGTATGACATGCGGGTGCATCGAAACCAGTAAGCCACATATCTCTCACAATGACTAGCTTCAATTCATCATCGGGATCTTTAAAACGTTTTTCCAGAGCCTTCCGGGTTTTTGCAGTATAAATATGAGGCTTCAATAAAGCTTTATCTGAAGCCGAACCTGTCATGATAATTTTAATGAAGCCTCTAGCGGGATCATCATTATGCCAATCCTTACGAAGTGCAACTAATTCATTATAAAGATTCACGCAAATTTCCCGACTCATACAAACGATCATCCCTTTACCTGGTAGCAGATCAATGCGCCCCTGGAAATGATCAATAATGTCCTGAGCAACCTCTTTCAATCGTGGCTGGGCACCAACAAGTTTCTCCAATGCTGCCCACTTGCTCTTTGTACTTTCGCGAAGCACCAAATCTTCTTCGTCTTCGATAACTTCTTCAACTTCCTCGCTTAGCTGATCAATTTCATTACGATTGATGTCAAGTCTTGCGAGTCGGCTTTCATAATAAATAGGAACGGTGGCACCATCATCAACGGCATCCTGTATATCATAAATGCTTACCTCATCACCGAATACTGCTCTGGTATCTTTGTCGCCCTGTGAAATAGGCGTTCCTGTAAATCCAATAAACGTGGCTTCAGGTAATGCATCACGCAAATGCTTTGAGTAACCAAATTTATACGCGCCAGTTTTTCGATCCAGTTTGGCCTTGTCTCCATATTGCGAACGGTGTGCCTCATCACTAATTACCACCACATTGGCACGATCGCTGAGCTGGGGGTGTTTTCCCTCACCATCTTGTAAGCCAAATTTTTGTATGGTGGTGAATACTATGCCGCCTGATTTACGCGTAGCTAATATATCGCGCAGTTCTTCCCGGCTGTTTGCCTGTACCGGTGTTTCTCTTAAGAGCTCAGCTGACTGAGAGAATGTTTTAAAAAGTTGTCCATCCAAATCGGAACGATCAGTAACTACTACAACCGTTGGGTTTTGCATTTCAGGTTGTTGCATCAGTTTGCCTGCATAGCAGACCATGGATATACTCTTCCCAGAACCCTGTGTATGCCAAATCACACCAGCTTTTTTCGACCCTGCTTGAACTCGATTGTGGTAATCAGCACGCGGTTCAGCAACAATATTTTTGATCTGCAAATCAGCCGCTACAATGGTTGCTTGCACCGCATTACGTACAGCATGAAATTGATGGTAAGCTGCAATCTTCTTAATCAGAAAATCTCCGTCTTGTTCGTAGAGAATGAAGTGCCTCAGGTAATCTAAAAATAACTCTGGTTTAAAGAAACCCTTTATAACAGCTTCTAATTGATACTCAAGAAGTGGTCTGTCATCTTCGTTTTCTATGGTACGCCATGGAAGAAAACGCTCCTTGTTGGCAGTGATGGAGCCAATTCTTGCGGTGATCCCGTCTGAAACTACTAAGGCCTCGTTGTAAATAAATAGATCAGCAATATCCTCCTTATACGTTTGCAACTGGTTATAGGCATCCCACACATCAGTATCTTCATTGGAGGGATTCTTCAACTCAAGGATAGCCAATGGCAGACCATTGATGTAAACAAGAATATCGGGCCTACGGGTAAACTTTGCTCCTAAAATAGAAAACTGATTAACCACAAGAAAACTATTGCGCTCGGGGTTCTGAAAATCAATTAAGAATACTACCTCTTTTTCCTTTTGCCCTTTATGTTCAACCTCTATTTCTTTACCACGGAGCAGATCATAATGAAATGCCTTATTCTGTTGTAACAATGTACCACCAGTAGGGCGTTTCAATTCTTTTGCAACGTCCTCAAGTTTGGATAAAGGAATAGTTGGATTGAGTTTTTGCAATGCTCTTAACAGCTCTTTCTCTAGAACTATTTCTTTAAAAGAAGTTCGCATAGGATTATCGCTTTCAGGGGCAATATCCTTTCCATTAATATAAGCATAGCCATTATCTTGAAACCATGACAAGGCGAGCTTCTCAAGTTCTGTCTCGTTAATCATGATCTCTTTCTCTTAAAGTTTACTTTTTTATCAATTATGTCTAGAGCTAACGAAATCATTTGCTCTATCATTTTATGCTCACCCTTCGGATACCAAATTGGTCTAATATTCAATCCTAATAAACGACTTTCTGTATCTATTTTCCATTGTGGGTCCCCAGGCATTTTGTTTTCGAGAATAGCAAAGTGTTCGGGAATATCAAACTGATTTTGATCCTTAACAGATTTGAATAAATCAAGGGTCTTGTCTTGTTCAAGACTACAACCAAGAAAAAGTAATGAATGGCTAATGTAGATTTGACGTAGCGTCTTAGGTAAAGGTTTTGTGAAATCTAAAAAGTCAGAAGCGTCCTTGCAATAAGCTTTTGTGTATTGACTCTGAGAGAATATATAACTATCCTCATATTCATAGTCTCCATGTAGCTTGAGAATACATCTATCATTCTTTATTAGTTTTGAGACAAACTTATCTTGATTGACACCTCTCATAAACCCTTGAAATGGCTTCCCATCAGCTTCAAAAATTTCCTCTAAAATCTTATCGTAATTGGTTGTAATTACGCAACCAGAAATCATCTTAGGCAGCAATCGTGGAACACCCCATTTCACCAAGTCGCTTCTCTTTTCTTGACCAATCGGAAACTTTCTTCTTATATAATTATTAAAAATGGTTGTATTACGAAGGTAAAGTATTTCGGCTGCCGCTAAGTAGTCATATTTTGCTATTAGCTCCTCAACTCCTTCAACCTTCCCGAGGCTGTCGTTGATACTCTTCAGTGCTTCATCCCAAAGAGGAAAATCGAATGATTTAGATATTCCTGCGCCAACAAATGGAGCAACTCGTTTCCTGCTTATCACGTCCTTTAGTTCTTCAAATACTGAATCTTGGTCCGTAGAGAAAAGATGCTCTATTGTTTCATTATGCATTTCCTGTGCTTCACCATTTTCATAGTTCTCAAGCTCATCATAGTAGGCATTACGGTCAACCCAAAACAAAACCTCACTAGGCGTATATTTATATGATTCTCTTTCAGCAATCAAACTATTAATTTCAATAGTAAGCTCACTATCGAAAACTTCATTGAATTTCTCATTGCTGTTTAAGCCGCTTTGCAAGATCTCTTCGATCTTTTTAATAGCTGGTTCATTGTCTTTTACAATTTTGTTTTCCATTGGTTAGGTCAATTGGAGTTCACCGGACAATAATTTCGGAATTAATGTATCGCGCTGTTGCTTGAGATTTTCGATCTGAATGATATTATTGGAATCCATTTCATACAAAGGGTATAAATAGTCTTGGATTAGTTTTAAACCATTCTCATCGGGATACGGAACCATTATGCGTTTCATATCAGCTACTGTTACATGCCCCAACCCAGTTGTCTGTTTGTTTTTCGCAATTTCAATCAATACAGGTTTAAGGTGCCTAAGCAGATTAAAGACATATACTTTCTGTGCATCAGACTCGGTATTAATTAAAAATATATGCTGATTGAGCCAGCCCTTTCCACCGAACCATTTAAAAACCTCTAAAGAAGTTTCTGGACTGCCAGACCATGAATACAACATCGCTCCATTGTTGATTTCATATTTAGAGTCCATTGCTTTTATTGTGAACTTGGTCTGAGGAGTGATTCCAGATTTGAGCTCTGCAATTTTTACAATCGGGAATCCAGTCCTATCTGCTGAAAAATCTGTTGCTTTAAAAGCTGCACCGTTGACATACTCTGCAGTACTGTATAGTGTCCTCCATTTCCAGCCTTTAGGAATTTCTCCGTCTTCAGTCTGTTCAAGTTTAGATGGAAAAAGGTCAGCAGTTTCCGCAATGCTTTTTTGTTGTTGAACGGGAAGCTGTGATAGTTCTCTGGCAGACTTACCAGAAATAATTTGCATTGCAGTTCGTTGGGGGTCTTCGCCATTCTCGATGGCACTTATCTTTGCCCGTACCGGATCAAAATCAACAAACCAAGATTTAAAGACTGTCTGGGAAATACTTTCTAAAATGGGATTAATTAATTCATTTGTCCAAATCTTCTGATCTAGGCTAGACAACACGCTTGCTATTTTTTCTTGCATTTGAGGATCATCAATCACATCTAACTCTAACTCACCAAGTTTACTTCTACTCAATTCAGTTTGACCAGTACTACCTTCACCTAAAGACTCAATTCTTGATTCATTTAATCTCATTAAAAAACCAAAGTACAATGGATTAATACAATTGGTATCTGGACGAACTATCGTTATATGCGAATCAACAGTTATTTGTTCTTCTCGATAATATTGTGCTACTCTTCCTAATGTTCCAACACCCGTTGAGTTTACTAACACATCAAATTTTCTAACAATTTTATCAGGAATGACTTCCTTTAATTTGTCATGCAATCTTGCTTGAGAAAAATCCACTTTGCTATTCCTAATACATTTTTGATTAACTACCAGGATTCCGTTTTTTTCTACGTATCTAGGAGTAACACCCCTATTTAAGTATGAGGTAAGTTCGGAAATTGATTTTTTTAAAATTTTAAATCTCATACCCTATGCCTCCCAATTGTTCTTTGATTAATTTCTCCAAACGATCACCCTCGTCCAGATAAACTTTTAATTCGCTAGTAAGCCGATCCATTCTTTCTGCAAAGGGTTCGTTATCTTCTTCTGCTGCTTTACTTCCTACATATCTCCCCGGTGAAAGAACGTAATCATTCTTACGAATCTCTTCTAGTTTAACACTTTTACAGTAACCAAGAATATCACTATAGCCCTCACCTTTTTGCCACGCATGGAATGTGTTGGCTATATCATCAATATCCTTGTCGGTGAAGTCGCGCAATACCCGATCCTTCATGTAGCCTTTTTCACGAGCATCAATAAACAGCACCTCGCCCTGGCGGGCACGCTTTGTTTCTGTTTTCTTTTTATTCTTTGTGAGGAACCAGATACAGGCAGGTATTTGTGTGTTAGTAAAAAGCTGACCTGGTAACGCAACCATACATTCCACTAAGTCAGCCTTCAAAATATTCTCTCGAATTTCGCCTTCACCACTTGTAGTAGTGCTCATGGATCCATTCGCCAGCAACAAACCCATCGATCCATTTGGAGCCAAGTGATGGATCATATGTTGTAACCACGCAAAGTTTGCGTTACCTTCGGAGGGTTTGCCATACTTCCAACGTACATCGCCCTCCAGTTTCTCGTTCCACCATTCTCTAATATTAAAAGGGGGATTGGCCATGATATAATCAGCGCGCAAATCGGGATGTTGATCATTGGTTAATGTATCAGCAGGACCTTTTCCAAAATTAAAATCGATTCCACGGATAGCCATGTTCATTGCAGCCAGTTGCCACGTAGTATGATTGTACTCCTGTCCGTAAACAGAGATATCGCCAATCTTTCCACCAAATTTTTCAACAAAGCGCTCACTTTGAACAAAGAATCCACCTGAACCCATAGCAGGGTCATACACGCGCCCTTTGAAGGGTTGAATCATTTCTACAAAAAGTGTTACTATAGATTTGGGTGTATAATACTGTCCTCCTTTTTTACCTTCAGCACTTGCAAACTCTCCAAGAAAGAATTCATACACATGGCCTAGTATGTCTTTGGCATGTAAAGCACCAAATGCCTTTGGTATGGTGTTGATATGGTCAATGAGTTCGGAAAGCTTGTCATTATCAAGATTGAGTCTTGTATATGTCTTATTAAGGACTCCCTTAAGCTTTGGATTATCCGTTTCAATTGCTGTTAGCGCATCATCAATGAGATGAGCAACACTTTTCATTTTCTCATACCGATCCTTTTCTTCTTTCCAAGTCGGTTTCTCCCATGGAAGATTTTCACCCGGAGCATACTTCGCACATTTCACCAGCTCCTTCCATCTTGCGCGCTCTGGTACCCAGAATATGTTTTTCTCGGTATATGAATCTCTTACTTCGAGCTCATATTGAAACTCTTTTTGATACTCTTCATCGGTTTCAAATTCGACTGGATCGAGATAGATTTCATGATCTTTATCTCTGAGATCCTTTGCCAAATCAACCCTTCTCTCCTCAAATGTGTCACTTACATATTTTAAGAAGATAAGCCCGAGCACAGCATGCTTATACTCAGCGGCAGATAGCGTTGTTCTAAGTTTGTCTGCAGCTGTCCAGAGTTTCTTATCTAATTCTTCGAGATACTTTTGTTCGGCTTCGTTCATTTTATATTTATTGTATCAACAAATTCAGGTAATTAGTAAAGGTTGCTTTGTGGCTGTACCTGCATGTTTTCTCGCAAAGGAAACGATGGAAGCGATCACGGGCTATTTGCTCGGGTTTTCGTTCATTCAGATTTTTAAGCCACCTAACTAGCCAACTACCCAAGTTTACAAAACACTGAGTAGTGTGCATCGTTAAAATTACCCCAAATCCTTTAAAATCAAACCCTTGTGGCAGAGGTATTTTCCCCATTTCTAGTGGGGTATTTCCCCGGTATGAAAACGGGGATTTACCCGGCAGATGATTTTAGGTAAATTTAAATACTTCTTAAAATAATTGATAAAATGGAATATGAAGGTTTAACAGAGCTAGAGAGGCAGAGATTAAAAGCTATTAATTTTATTGAATTCCTTCCTGTGTATGAAAAACTGGAACCTATTATAGGAAAAATTGAGCTTGACGATAACATCTATTCAAGGGCCTTTATATCTAAGATTCTTGGTTACAAAATTCAGGAGCAAATTTTAAGTCTTTGTAAGGAATACAAAATTGAAACCGAATTGCAGTCCCTTGAGTGGTTTGCCTTTTCTATTGGAGATTCAAAAATTGAAAAAGGAATTGATTCTTTTAAAATATTAGTTTACAAGCATCTTAAGAATTTGATGCTTGAAAGGTCAATAGTCGAGAGATATTACAAAGATCCAGCAAAAATTAAACTCACCATATCTGATAATTACGACAATAAATTTGCAGCTACTGATTCCGAACTTATTGCAAATATCATTAAGATCATAGATAAATATTCACTCCCATTATCAGAAGAAGATATAGATTTTGTGAAAACCCATAAGAAGCCTGGAAGGCGTGTAATTTCAAAAAGTCGCGACAGAACAGCATATTATTTAAACTCCTATCTAAAAGAGTACTGTTCCTCAATGACACCAACAGCTAGAGACATATTTATATATTGTTTTATGGAAATCATAGGTTTTCCTTATGAATCAAAAGCAGATTCCACAAAAATCAATAAGTATGATGCAGTTAGACAAGCAATCAACCGCTACATAAAAAGCAATAATCTTCAGAAGATTTAGAAAAAATCAACGGACTTAATTCATCAGAACTTTATTAATTATGTCCGTAATTCTTTACTGATAGAATTCGCTGTTTTGCTTCATACTTCAGAGCAAAATGGAATTAACAGTTATGCAAAAAGAGGACTTTGATAAAGTCCTGGTTAGAATCGATAAGATTCAAAATCTTTTAATTAAAGTCCTGTCCACCGAGAGAAAGAAAGATTGGATTGACAATCAAGAGTTTTGCAAAGCCCTTTCAATAAGCAAACGCACCGCTCAAACTTATCGAGACAGAAAGCTAATCAGCTACAGTCAAGTAGGCTCAAAAATCCTCTACAAGTCAAGCGATGTAGAGGCCTTCCTTCAGCAACATCACATTAAATCTATTTCACAATGAGCAACAATGAAATAGTGCGCCTTCCAGAAACCATACATCGCAGGGGTGCGGTCTACTACAATGCAAGGCGCGGTAAAAAGTCTTTGATATACACAAGAGTATCACGTGGCTTAATAATCTCATACGAAGTTTTCAAGATTAAAATTAGAAAACCAACAACGATTAAAGGTAAAGCTTTTCCAGCGTTAGAAATCTACCCTTATGATGAAGCCTTCGGTAAATGGGCCAAGTGTTTAAAATCTATAGAAAGGGCTAATCAGGTATTTGATGAATATGAAAAAAGTTAGCAAAATTCGAATAAATCATAAAGAGGTCAAACCTGAATATATAAAAATTCCAAAGCAACTATTCAGTATTGAACCGAGCCATACGAGGCTTTACGCTGCTTATGTGGACCTCAAAGCTTTTAATACCCAAGGGGTTATTCGCAGACCTTTCAAGGTGAGCAGACATTATTATAATTATTGGTGCAAAAAGCTTATCAGCTATGGTTGGGCAACAAAAAAAAATGATGATACTTATCTCAAATCTTACCAGGAAATTTGGCGCCTGATGGGAGTTGAAAGATCGTGGCACAAACGGATAAAAAAATATAAATACACATATCACAAAATAGGCGTATCAGATATACCGGAAAAGAGAGATATGTACACCAAGTTTTTGATTGAAACAATCTTAACCAAAATAGCGGGTAACAAATTACGGCAAATCAAATGGAGGCTTAATAATAAGCAGTTGCCAGGAATGGCTAAAAAAACAGAAACCTTCTTAAGTGGCCGTAAAGTTGCCCGTCTATTGGGGTTAAAATCATCTGCTTCTGGTAACAAATACCGCTCTAAATACTTTTCGGTAATTAATGAACCAACTGTACGAAACAAATATCGGAATACACACCTCTTTCAATGTAAGAAGGTTGCACTTTAGCCTTTAAACATAGTTAGGATTCTTATAAATGAAGATCATTTCTCTATGATCTCAAAACCTCTATAATAAATTTGCTTCAACAGCGCTACCACAGCTAATGTCCTTTAGTTTAATGAAAATGGATTATTCGTTCAGGGCAAAAAGTAAACAATCCTATAAGCAGTTTACTTGGGATTACTGTATTAGTATGGAACACTGTTATATTTAGTTAGTTAGTTAATTAACAACAAGGATATAATCTTCGTTAGATAGATATATTCCATACGATCTTCCGCACAAACTGCAAGATCTGTCAAACCTAGGTAACAGTTGTCATGTATTTTCAATCCAAATAGTTTAGAGGATTAAATTACTCATCCAAGCAACGTTCGTTGAAATACGGCTTAACTGTATCACAAAAAAATACTTAGATGAGAAGGTTGCAACTTGAATCAAAATTATAGACACCCGTAGCCAGCATCTGAAAAAAAGAACCCCCCGGTAGGGCCGTTTGGGGAATGTAAAGTTTTTACCCCCTCCCCCCTTCAAATAATTCACTTGAAAAATATAATCGCCTTGGTGCTCAATATAAAATCGACAAACCTAGGTAACAGTTGTGGTGTATTTTCAAACCAAATAGTGTAGAGGAGTAAAATACTCATCCAGACAACGATCGTTGAAATACGGCTCAACTGTATCAAAAAAAACGTAGGTAAAAACAACTTCCTTATTTCGCTAAATACTAAGATTTTTTTCAAAAAGTTTGTCTCACAGCAAACATTAGATTATTTTGATACAGTCAGCAAAGGAAATTAAATGAACGTTGCTCTTTTCGTACGGGTATCTACTAAGCAACAAGTTTACGATCGTCAAGTAAATGATTTGATTACTTATGCAAATCGGCAAAATCATACAATTGTTGCAACCATCCATGAACAGGTAAGCGGATCAACATCCTACAAGGACCGTCCTGCTATGCAAGAACTTCTATCACTTGCTAAATCCGGAAAGGTTGAAAAAATTCTTGTGACCGAAGTCTCCAGGCTTGGAAGAAAAACCAGCGATATTCTTAGAATAATTGAATTTCTAACCGGGCAGAAGATTTCAGTTTTCATATTGAACTACAATCTTGAGACACTCCTACCCAATAAGAAACTAAATCCAGTTGCCTCTATACTCTTCACGTTATTAGCTGAATTTTCACGGCTTGAGAAGGAAACGCTGAGAGATCGTATCATGTCGGGACTTGAACAGGCCAAGAAAAAAGGAGTTAAACTTGGAAGACCACAAGGCTCTGTTAAATCAAAGCTGTCAATTCAGTTGCAATACAAAAATGTTATCTCTGATCTCAACTCAGGACTTTCAATTCGCAAAATCTCAAAGCTTCGCGAGGTTTCAATAAACACGGTTCAGAAAGTGAAACAGGCAGTAAGCCAAATGTAGAAATCCAAAAAAGCCTCAAATCTTAACAATTACAATATTTTAAGTCGCAGCACCCTAATTTTTCCACACGGGAAAAATCCAATCGCTTTTGTATTTTCAAATTGATGTCGCGCAACGAAAGCCAGCATATGCGTATCGACCCTTTACTAAATGGAAATAGCCCATTTGTATTAAAATAGCATACCACTTTCTACTCTCTCAAGTACTTTTGGAACATTAGAGTCTTCTTTCTTACTCGTGATTAACTTACTTATTGGATGGGCATCCATTTTGTTGGTGTCATAGGGCTGGCACATAGCCAATACATCTTCTTTTGTTAGTTCAGGATTTAACCAATCCCTTTCGAATTCCTTTGGAAGGATAACTGGCATCCTCTTCTTATTGTTATGAATTTCCTCCATCAGCGGGTTTGCCTTAGTAGTTAGAACAGTATAGGTGTGGTGTACTTTATCTGTTGTTTTATCTTTCCATGATGAATAAAGTCCGGCTACTGAAAATAGTTTCTGCTCCTTCAGATAGATATAGTAAGGAGTCTTCTCCTTACCTTTTGAATCTTGCCATTTCCATTCAAAGAATCCTGTCATAGGTACTAAACACCTCTTTCCATCCTTTAGTGAATCCCGGTAAGAAGGTTTATCAAACATCTCTTCACTTATGCAGTTCAAAGTTCTTATTCTAAGTTGAGCTGCATCCTGTAGCGTCTTAGTATACCAGGGTATGAGTCCCCAATTGAACAAACCAAAACCATCCTTAGTAAGAACAGGAGATGCATGATGATCAAATCCGTTTTCATGGAAGTAGCCATTGCCCCATTGCTTTTTAATTTCTTCATCAGCAAGGGCGCCATAGTGCCGTGAGTAATCATAGTACTCTTCTAGATCATCGTATTTAAAATTCTTTGAGTCGTGGTAACACATAATGATTTATTCAATCTTCATTTTAATAAACATCATCCAAATCTCCGTCACTTTTAAAGCCACCACCTAAATTAAACAAATCTGAAATGTCTTCAACATAAGATTTAAATTCTACCCTCTTTTTTCCGTCAGTTTCTAGGTTGTGCTTCCAATATTCAAATAGAGAATGGATTTCGTACCCGTGCTTAATAGTGTTTGAATCAGGCTTAATAAAAAATCTTATAAATACTGTACCTCCATATAATTCTGGATCAACATAGGCCACAGCTTCATATTTAGCATTCATCCCATGCAATGTTAAAAGCATACGAGCAGCATCATCTTCATTGCTAAAATCCAAATAATTTGGATTCTGAAAATCCTGTAAACTAGAAATCTCAACAACTTTAATTTGTGTTTTCATAGTCAGTTTTATTTATCTTCTACTCTTTGGAACATACCCTAAAGCTTTTGCGATTTCTGGATTGTCATGAAGAAATTCTACAAATTCTCTTACATTTCTGAATCCATTGGAACCAACAACGCATTGATCTCTATAATGAATTCTGATTTCGGGTTCAGTTTTAAATGGGAGATATAAAGGAATTTTAGCCATGGTTATTTATATCTTGATTCCTTCTTCTTCTCCTTCAACTTATCTTTAACAATAAATTTTAACAGGTTAAACCATGTATCACTGTGCAGATTATCCCGGTAAAGGATGTGATTAATTGCTCTTTCAAAATGATCTCTCCCAAACCTTGCAAATACTTCCATCTTGCTTAACCCTCTGGGGCTTTCTCTTAATTTCTGGCAGTAGAGTGCTTCCCATTTTTCAATGTTAAACCTGAAGGTCAGGTGAAGGTATTCCCATGTTTTTTTTATATCAGTTTCATCAAAGACTATGCGTAATTCGTAGGGCATAATGCTCTCAAGTGCATTTTGCTCTCGTTGAATCTTTGCTGTTCCCATTTCAGCAAAGTTAGAATTGCTAAATATTTTAGCAAATACTAAAAATGGAAAATATCAGAAATAGCGGAATTAGGCTAAAATCAAGCAAAATAAGGGTGAACATTACTGTCTTAAGTCAAGAATACGAGTCTCAAAAGGCCCCTTTATTGGATTAAATATCAATCCACCTCCTGAAATTTCTCGTCCCCACACATTCGCACAATCTTTGGCATAAATGTGCCTAACACTTCAACGAGGTCTTTCTGTGACTCCATAACCTGATGAATATCCTTATAGGCCATAGGTGCTTCATCTAAACCAGAGCCAATCAATTCTACCCCTGCTTGTTTCAAAAAATCATGAACGCTAACAGGCGAGATCGTTTCTTTTGCTCTCGTTCGAGACATCAACCGACCAGCTCCGTGTGATGCTGAGTTTATGGATGCAGACAAACCTTTACCACGAACAATAAAGCCCGGTGTGGCCATTGAACCGGGGATAATACCCAGCACTCCTTTGCCAGCAGGTGTTGCTCCTTTGCGATGAACAATTACTTCGTTACCAGTCTCATCTTTTTCTTTCCAGGCAAAGTTGTGATGGTTCTCTATCATAGCAAGGGGAGTTTCACGCAACCCAATGGCCATCCGCTCATGTATCTGATGATGACAGGCAGAAGCATAGTCACCGGCAAGGTTCATGGCAAGCCAGTATTCCTGCCCCGCCTCTGTATTCAAATCAAGCCACGCAAGATGCCTAGCTTCTTGCGGAAGTTTGCAAACATCCATAGCTACCTTTGTATAGTACCCAGCAATGTTAGCTCCTAAGCCGCGCGAACCTGAATGAGAAAGCACAGCCAGGTATTGTCCAGGTGTAAGGTTAAACTCATTAATTGGACTTGTTATTTCAACTACACCAAATTCAACAAAGTGATTTCCCCCACCAGATGATCCTACTTGTGCAACGGCCCGTTCTTTCATGTCGCGAACAATCTTTATCTCGGAAAATTCGCTTCGCGAAAAAATCTCATGGTCTTTTGGTCTTTTAAAACTTGCCCGTCCAAACATGGTATTGTTCACCAGCATTTTCTTAAACTCCTCTTTCTTTTCTTCTAGAAGAGTAGTTGGAAGATTGTATAGAGTCATGCACATGCGGCACCCAATATCAACACCCACTCCGTAAGGAATGACAGCATTATTTGTTGCAAGCACACCACCGATTGGAAGTCCATATCCTTGGTGAGCATCAGGCATTAAAGCACCGGCTACTGTAACGGGTAACTTCATAGCAGTTTCCATCTGCTTGATTGCACCTTGTTCAATGGCTTCCGCACCATAAATCTGATATTTAGGCGGCTCTTCAATCAACGCAATAGTTAAATCTACAGGCTTCACTAATTCATGAACAAGCGCCTGAAGTTTCTCGTGTTTTTCAAATGCAGCAGGCTGATTGATTACCTCTTTCATTAGAGCTAATTTTTCTTCCGCATTCAAATCTGCGTATTCTCGTTGAAGAATGGTAAGAGCCACACCGATTGCTTTCGTCTCGGGGAATCCTATCTCTCTTAGATTGCTTCCTGTCAATTCCATTTGATTTTAAATTCAATTATACTTTATTCTATTAACTGTTGTGGCCCACTTCGGATTCGAACCGAAATTTCCTTCTCAGGCTGCAAGGCTCTAAATGCGCTTCCCTACTTTACTTCCACGAGCGGTATTTCGGTGCAACTGCAAATTCTATCCATTACTGCGCGCAGCTGTAACAGAATATTCCCTGCACACTACGGAACGATCTACTTTTACCGTAGGCTTTTCCTTTTAAGCTACTGGACCATTAAAGATAGTGCTGTTTTTTAACAGCACTATCTAATGTAACATCACTTCTTTGGTACAAAGATGTCCTTCAATTGATCAATAATCTGGTTGCCACCGGACAACGAGATGCTATTAATCTTGTCGGCAATCTTCTCCACATACTCCATCTCTTTCAATTTGAAAAGCATGGAGTTTTCTTCCATCAATTTAGCAGTGTTCAACAAGCTTCTGGTTGAAGCAGTTTCTTCGCGCCTCATGATTACGTTGGCTTCGGCTTTCTTTTGAGCTACTAATACCTGATTCATGATTTCCTTCATTTCACCAGGTAGGATGATATCCCTCACACCGCAATCTTTTACCTCAACACCTAAGTTAAAGGCTTTTTCTTTCAACGTAGCCAACACATACGCAGAGATTGACTCTTTCTTCTCCAATAACTCATCCAATGAAAGTGTACCAATAAATTCCCTTAATGCTAACTGCATCAAGATGTACAACTGCTTTTCATAGTCCTTGTTCTCAATCAAAGCCTTGATAATATCAACAACTTTGTATTGCGTATAAAAGTTAACTCTCAAAGCAGCCTTATCCTTTGTCAAGATCTCCTGACCGGATACCTCCAACTGCAATTGTCTCAGGTCTGCCTTCAATACTGAAATTGCTACTGCATTTTTCCAGAAGTAGTAAACTCCAGTATCCAACGTCTTTGAAAATTTACCATCAATTAAGAGAATACCTTTTTCGTAAGATTCTACTACGTAAACTCTGACGTAAGGTAAAACCTCTTTTCTCATGATGGTGTTTACATCAACATTTTCAGTAACCTCAATCTTACTCAAATCAACTTTAATGAATGAATAGTTGGTCACTCCTTTCCAATAAGTATATCTTCCAGGTGATAAAACGTTTTTTAAGTTACCATTCTCATATTGCAATGCAATTTCATTGTCTTGCACTTCAATTACCTGAAGCATGGTTGCCAATTGTTCATCTCTCAAAAGAATGTTCAATTCAATTGCTGGATGAAAAGGTTTAGTCATGTCATATTGGAATACCACCTCATTAGGAAGAAACCAATATACTCCTTCAGTAACTACTCTTTTGTAGTTTCCATTTTTGAACACCAATCCAATTTTTCCGGTGTTAATTCTAATCCTTTTCATTGTTGTAAAATTTAATCGTTAATAATTCATTTTTAAAGAAAGCAGTTCGGCACACATCATCCTTAGAAAGCGGAAATCCAGTTAAGCACAATTGAATCGAAATAGTTTTCTGAAGGAATACTTGGTGTTAAATCGAGGTTTTCGAAATCATTCACCCAGTATATCGTTCAAAAAAGTAAGTTGACTTACTGTGCGATATCCCTGCACTTTCAAGTTTTCAAAAGACTGATCTTTCAGTTACTTCCATTCCCGAAGGTGATGGAATTAGCCTTAGAGCTGACGCGCCCCAAACTACTTTCGGGGTTGATCATTTTTATAGAAGTGATCACTTCTCAATTAAAAGAATGGATTACTAGTCCATGCTTGCTACTCTACCACTGAGCTATCCTAATTTTTAAGGTAGGAGAAGGATTCGAACCTTCGACACACAAGGTGGGAAAACAACATCGAGCTAAGCAGCATGTTATACTGAAGATCAATACAACACTATGGCGCTATTTCGAAACGCTCATCCGGTCTTATGCTTTCTGTTTTTTCCGCGCTTCAATCCAGACATAGTCTGGAAGAAAGATTTTTATCCCGCTTTACACGAGACTGTTTCAAAGAACAAAATGTGGGGCCAATAGGAGTCGAACCTATTCATCTTTACAGAACTGGATTTACAGTCCAGCCCAACTCTCCATACGTTGGCGTGTCCCCTTATCAAAACTCACTGGGGAAATCAATCATCTCATTGATCCCCCACCGAGTCATCCGTTTAATGACAGGTCAAAGGTGAGGGTCAACTGCGCAGTCTTTTTGCGTAGTAAAAATATTTTTTCTTTTTTTACGAATATTTTTACGAATGCCAGTTAATCGTAATGCTCTTGTACGCTACCGAACTATTGATAATTGCCTGAAAAACAGGCAAAGGCGATGGACATTGGAGGATTTAGTAGATGCCTGTTCAGAGGCACTTTATGAGTATGAAGGTATTGATAAGGGTGTAAGCAAGCGCTCCATTCAAATGGACATTCAATTAATGCGCAGCGATAAGTTAGGGTACAATGCTCCGATTGTTGTAATGGAGAAGAAGTACTATACCTATGATGACCCTGAGTATTCTATAACAAATATTCCCTTAACGGATCAGGATTTGGGTAAACTAACTGAGGTAGTTGAAATACTTAGACAGTTTAAAGGGTTTAGCCATTTCCAGGAGTTAAGTGGAATGGTTCAACGGCTTGAGAATAAAATCTATTCAGCCAAGACAAAACAAGAACCTATTATTGATTTTGAAAAAAATGAAGACTTAAAGGGCCTTGAATATATTGAGACTTTATATCAGGCTATCATTAACAAGAAGGCACTTGAAATTACGTATCAGTCTTTCAAGGCGAGAACTGCAAATAGTTTTACGTTTCATGCCTATTACTTAAAAGAGTATAGGAACAGGTGGTTTGTTTTGGGTGTGAAGAAAAAGAATACACCCGTGATGAACCTTGCACTAGACAGAATTGTAAAGATTCAAGATTCAGATTCCAGGTACTCTTCACCGGAAGGTTTCAACATAACTGATTTTTTTAAAGATGTAATAGGTGTAACCGTCAATCACGATAGCCCGAGTGAGAAGGTTGTATTCTTTGCAGATAAAGAGACTGCACCCTACATAGAAACAAAACCTATTCATCAAAGTCAGCAAATTGAAGAAACCTTACCCAATGGTATTGTATTCTCAATACGTGTACAATTGAATTTTGAACTTGAGCGTGAAATTCTTGGCTTTGGTGATAGGATAAAAGTAATATCTCCTGAACGCTTAAAGAGACGGATTAAAGAGCAATTTGAAAATGCACTTGATCTTTATCAATATGACTTGAGTAGTGCTTCTTTGCAAAGTATCCTTAAGAAAGTAACATATAAAGGTTTTGCGATTCTTAACTATGTTTTTGGTAAGAAAGAGGTTAACCTTATGAGAAACATTATCTTCAATTATCAAAAGGATAATCCCTTGGAAGAACCTCATGCTATCCGAAATCTTCTTGAAAAAATACCTGCATTAAAAAAAATCATTTTTAATTCGAACCTTTTATCGATCTTAAGAAGGATGAACCAGGGTCTGTTTCTCACAAAGGCTATCTTCTTTGATAAATCTCCTGAAGCAAACTGGTACGTAACCTGGCATCAAGACCTTACTATCAATGTTAAAGACAAAATTGAAGCTGAAGGGTTTACAGGGTGGACTAAAAAGGATGATGGATGCGGAGTTTGCCCACCCGAAGAAATATTGAAGAACACTATTACTATTCGAATCCACTTGGATGACACAGATGAAGAAAATGGAGCACTAAGGGTTGTACCAGGTTCACACAATAAGAAACTAAATTCTTCCGAAATCCAATTGATCACTCAAAATTCCATTCCATTTGTTTGTGATGTAGCTATGTGTGGTATCCACATTATGAAACCCTTGTTACTTCATGCATCTTCAAAAGCGACAAACCAAAAGCATCGAAGAGTACTTCATCTTGAATTCAATTCTATTGATTTACCTGTAGGATTGGAATGGGCAGAAAAGCAATTGATTTTCTGATAGTGCTACGTTTTCATATAGGCAACATATTATTTCTTTGTTACTAAATCCTCCTTAGCTGCCCACAAAGCGATATCCTGTTTACTGATTGCGGCTGCCATCAAATCTGGAAACTTATCAGGTGTACAGGCAAACACTGGGATGCCTAAAGCCGCCATGTATTCAGCGTTGTTATGATCATAACTGGGTGCTCCATCATCATTCAATGCTAAGAGTACAACAACTTGCACACCAGCTTCAACTAGACTCTTTGCGCGTTTACGCATTTCATCCTGATTACCACCTTCGTAAAGATCTGTGATAAGAACCAAAATAGTTTCTGTTGGTCGTTGGGTAATTTGTTGGCAATAAGAAAGGGCTCTATTAATATCTGTTCCACCTCCTAACTGAACTCCAAATAAAAGCTCTACAGGGTCATCCAGTTCTTCGGTTAGGTCCACAACGTTGGTATCAAACACAACCATCTTAGTTTGAATGGCTGGAAGGGAAGCCATTACAGCTCCAAAGATCCCAGAATATATTACTGAAGTTCCCATCGAACCACTTTGATCTAAGCAAAGAACTACATCTTTTAGAGACCGTCTTCTTTTACCATATCCGATTCTTGTCTCTGGGATTATTGTTTTATAATCAGGCTGATAATGTTTCAAGTTCTTGAGAATTGTGATATGCCAATTAATCTCATTATGCCGTGGTCTTCTATTTCGGCTAGATCGATTGAGGCTTCCCATGATTGCTTGTTGTGTTGGTTGCGATAATCTCTTCATCAGGTCATCCACTACTTTTTTTACTACTTGTCGCGCTGTATCCTTTGTCTTACTCGGAATTACACGACTGAGTGTCATTAACGTGGCTACCAAATGAACATCTGGCTCCACATTTTCCAACATTTCCTTTTCAAGTAACATGGATGTCAAATTGAGGCGCTTGATTGCATCTTGTTGCATTATTTTGACTACCGTGTTAGGAAAATACGTACGAATGTCTCCTAGCCAGCGACTAACATTAGGTGATGAGTGTCCAAGTCCACCTTGCTTGCCCGAATCGTACAATGCTTCAAGTGTTTTATCAATTTGAAGATCAATGTCACGAAGTTGCGTCTCGGTGCCATCATTCTGACCTCCACCAAGAATCATCCGCCATTTTCTTAAATGTCCTTCATTCTCCATGGGCAGTCTTGGGCTTTAGTCCTAACAATTGCATAACGACTGGCAATGCTCGTGAAGCTCTTTCATGATCTATGTTTTCCACTTCAGAAAGGGTTTGAAGAGTAACAGTACTCCCTTTTTTTGCTTTATCACCTATCTTTCTTCGCTCCGCATGGGTAAACTGGGAGAAGGTTCTTCTCATCAATGGTAATAGAGAAATGAAATCTTCTTCGCTTAAACTTCTCACCCAATTATTAACCAAATTCCAAAGTCTATCGTCAAGGATGAGTATCGTTCCGCTTCCTTTCAAAAAACCTTCCACCCACGAAGCCGCTATCGAAGGATTGCCTGAACTCGACAACGCAAAATGAAACCGATTATTCAGTTCATCCGTCTCGATCACCTTTCCATCCGATAATAACCTCGTACTGTAACCTGAGACAAGTGGTGCAGTATTTTTGTTGTCACAGATTAGCAGTAGTGTTTCGTTCCATTCTTCTTTCTGTTCAACTTGATTCAACAATGAAATGGATTCATTCAAATGATAAATCTGTTCGGTAATGTTTTGTGCTGATTCATCATCAACAGAAACACAAGCCGGTGGTAAACCTATGCAGACTCTAGCAATCATTGCATTGACAATTCCAAGAATCATTGACTCATCCGTTTGACGAACGTTGCCATATCGAGAAACTGAAACAAGTGGAGGCAAAGCTTGAAGCAATTGTATCACATCGCTTGTTGCCGCTGCTAGATTATCAATCTGATGAATTAAAGCTTCTGTTGCTTTGGGTAAATCCGCAGGAATGACTTTCTCCAACAACCCACAAACAACATGCAGGCTTTCTGATTCTTTTGCTTCGCTAGCAACAAAATTGGATACCGCTTCCTCCAATGTATTGCCCCAATTCCCTTTCTCAATAATTCGGATGGAATATTCGGGTTCCCACTTGAGTTGCCACTGCTCCTTAAATGTTCCTTTACCACGAACGTGCATCAGGTGACCCCAAGAAACACCAATTAATAATAACCTATGGAGAAAAATGCTTTTATCAAGATGAAGTTCTTCACGAAGGTCTAGAGTCAATTCCTTAATTCCTGCCTCTGATTGAAGTCGAAGCTTCTTCTGGGACTTTTCAACATCCTGTAATAGTGGAGGCTTTGGAATTTCTTCGGGCACGGTACCGATGGTGTCGCTAACAATAAGTTCTTCCCGAATTAATTCAAGTAGTATTGAATCACCATTGCATAATACTGACCATGTTGCTTCATTCAACTCTTCAGGGCCAGCCTTCGATATTCCGCGTAGAGATGACAATGCCTCCGCGAGTCGAACAGCTTCAATGATATGTGCTGTCGAAGTATCCATTTCCTTACTTCGAAACAGCCTGGCTACCTGAGCCATCCAGAGTGTACCATCATCGCTTGGATGTTTCCAAATGTGGTCGTACCAACCTGGAGATTGAATTCCAGCACCATAACCGCTGGCAAACGTGAGTCGATTGTAGGTCCAGGGTATCCACGTAGTTTCGACTTTTACTTTGGGCAAACTTTTCAATAACTCGTTATCATCTTTTTGTTTTGGCATATTGACCAACACAGGACCATGCCAAGCACCGCAGATAACAGTAATGGTATTGAATGAATCTTTCTCAGCCTGTCGAATCATCTTGCGCATGTGCGCTTCACGCAACTTCTCAATACGATTATTCTTCTCAGGCAATGTTGAACGTAACACATCCATTGCTTCATGGACTGCATCAAAAACACCGTCATGATTAAGACGATGCTCAAACATATTTTCCCACCAACGTTCACCATCCGTAAAACCAGCTGCTTCTGCTAAATAACCAATTGGATCGTGATTGACTTCTACTGCGAGTTCAGCATTAGACAGCGATTGGTCGGCAGGTTGCTCTTCCTTCTTTTCTTCCTCCTGTTCCAGGGCAAACTTGTTCGCCAAAGGAAGATCGATAAACCGAACTGGGATCTTGTTACGAACACCAAATTGTATCGCTTGCCATTCTGGTGAGAACTCTGCAAAAGGATAAAATTCACCACGCTTTGGTTCGTCAGGGCGGTAAGCTAAAATTGCAACAGGTGGTTTTAATGCACTATGGCCTGACCACCTAAGGAGTTCATCTCCTTCTGGCGGGCCCTCCACCAAAATGATGTCTGGTTTCGTCTGTTCCAAAAATGCCTTTACATTCCGAGCAGACCCGGGTCCATGGTGACGTATGCCTAATACATGAACACTCATACACCAAGATCACGGCATGCTCTGTAGATATCTTTCCACTCATCTCGCGGCTTCACCACCGTTTCAAGATATTCCTGCCACACAATTTTATCCTGAACAGGATCTTTCACAATAGCGCCAATGATTCCTGCAGCAAGATCAGCAGCCTTCATCGAACCATCACCAAAATAAGCAGCCATTGCCATTCCACTATTCACAACCGATATTGCTTCCGCTGTGCTGAGCGTACTGGACGGAACTTTAAGCTTTGTTTTACCGTCTAACGTAACACCAGATCGAAGTTCGCGAAAGATGGTAACAATGCGCTTGATCTCCGCCACAGCTGGGGGCTCCGTAGGCAACTCCATTACCTTTTCAAAACTCGCTACTCTTCTTCTCACGATATCAATCTCTTCATCCATACTATCTGGTAAAGGAAGAATGACAGTATTGAATCTGCGTTTTAATGCACCTGATAATTCATTAACACCCTTATCACGATTGTTGGCGGTTGCGATTACATTAAACCCTTTTACGGCCTGTACTTCTATATTGAGTTCTGGAATGGGTAATGTCTTTTCAGAAAGTACGGTGATCAATGTATCCTGCACATCAGACCCAATACGTGTAAGCTCTTCTATGCGCACAATCTTGCCATCCTTCATTGCTTTCATCACGGGTGTTTCAACCAATGCCTTTTCGGACGGACCTTCTGCCAGTAATCTCGCATAATTCCAACCATAGCGGATTGACTCTTCACTGGTCCCTGCAGTTCCTTGGATGATCATGGTTGAATCACCTGATATAGCCGCAGAGAGATGCTCCGATACCCACGACTTTGCAGTACCTGGAAGGCCATACAATAATAGTGCGCGATCAGTAGTTAAAGTTGCCACTGCAATCTCAATCAATCGTTGGCTGCCAATGTATTTTGGGGAAACTTCAAAACCGTTCTTTAATTTCTTACCAAGAAGATAAGACACCACTGCTTGCGGTGAAAGTTTCCAGTTGGGTGGTTTCTTGTCTGAATCTTGTTTCTGAAGCTCTTCCAACTCCTGTTCAAATTGCTGTTCCGCGTGTTGACGTAATACTGTAGCCATATTAAAATGATTGAAGGATTTGTTTCTTTATATCTAATAATCTCGAAAGTTCATCGGACTGCGTTTTCCAATATACTTTTTTCTGTTCTTCGGAAGGTGTAAAGGAATCTAACTCATCCAGGAGTTTGACTGGAATTAATGAAACGGCTGGCTTATAAAATGTTCGATTATACACGTAAACTTCATTGGCTGTGAACTTCAGGATTGCTCTTGACAGTTCCACACTCCATTCTTCATCTTGCTCAATTAGAATCGGGATCAACTCTTGAGGCTTTTGTTTGATGTATTTTAAAGAATATGTATCTCTGACACTCTCCGGGAGCGCACGGATCAATAATCCAACCGAAGAATCGATCAACTCCTTGTCGCTGTGCTCAAGCAAGTCTTTCATCCATTCCACGTCATTAAATTTTAACGCTCCTAAAACAAGTGCTGGAAGATATTGAGCCGACTTCTTATCCTTTTGAAAGAGTTCAATGATTTTTTGATTGTTCTCTTTAAAGTGCTCATTCCAATTCGAGGGAGGAACAGAAGAAATCAATTGACTCAAAATGTGCTGATTATCACTAACCTGTTTGTTGCTGCTCAATTTTTCAATACCTGTTTTGAAAACCGAGTCAGGAACGGATAAATTCTCGTTAATATCGATCACAGTTTTATTGATCATTCCCAACAGAGCTTTGCCGGTCTTGATAGTGATTGCATCTTTAACAGTATTCCAATATTGTTGAACAATAGCAGACGATGGAATTGATTTCAGTAAATCCTGGATTATTGAATTAACCTTTTGCCCTTTCTCTTTAAGGGTTTCTAACCAAGCAAGATCAATCGCAGTTAGATTGGTTCTTAAAATTTCAAGAAAGGCTGCCTTCTCGTTTGCTCCTTCTGAATCCCAGGTAGACTGTAATAATTCAATTGATTTTGATGGATTGACAACCCGAAGTTCGCGTAACAATTCTTTTCGATCTTCAAGCTTCCCGGTTTGCCAAATACTATCAATGTCATTTGTGATGGCATAAAAGTTCCACTGGGGATTAAGTTTACTTAGCCACTCCCCTCGCTTACCACAAACTGTTAAGATAACTTTACGAAGCTCTTTTTTCCTTGAAGCGATCTGCAACAACTCAGGTATCAACTCTGGCTCTGCCAAAACTCCTTTCAATTCGCATTGATGTAACCATAAAATCAATAGCGGGTGCAGATCTTCAGATATTATTGTCCTGAAAATATTGGTTGAATTAGAGGAAGCATACGGTAGCTCTTCATCAGCAGCTAGTGACTGCGATATTAAATTTAAATCCAACGGCTTGGTCCCAGCTTGCCTATATTGATAGGCAAGTCCCGCCATGAGAAGAAAATCTTCTTCAGGTTCAGTCGACTCTTTCAATTCAATTACTTCCGTGATAAACTCGGGAAGGTCATGAGTCCTTAATGGCATCTTGGCGCTGCCTAACGTTGCGTTATTGATGATACCATCCCAAAACTTCATACCAGTAATTTATAATGACCATTCACCCAAACACCCAACGGCTCGAATTCATTTTCCTTACCGATAGCAAAAAGTTTTATCGGAGCACCTCCACTCATTGCCATGAGTTTCCAGGGAAATTGAAATAATTGACTAATCGTAACTCCCTCCCCGGCTTCGTCCTTCAACAACCACTGATTATTTCCTTTAATCGGTACCACATTATCAATGATCACAGGGAAGTTTTCCAGAAAAGGATTCACTGACATAATCTTGCTCGTTGATTCAATTACATCGTTCCAGGATGACATCCCTGGCACAACTCCTTGTTGCTTTATGCCATGCTGTTCTTTAACCAGAGCCCGTAATGAATGTGAACCTTTAAAGTAACACAGCTCTGCATCGATCCATGATCCTGGCAATAAGTTTACTTCTGGAATTTGTCCTTTGACATAAAACTGCAGGATCAAGGCATACCGTTGTGACTGAAGGCCATACAGCCAGTTGCGTTCAATGTTCAGGTTCTCCTCTTTAACTGATTGTTTGGCTAATACAAACCAATCATCGCGTATGCCAGGTTCAGCTTTTACGTCCTCTTGGCTTTGCGTAAAACCAATCCATGTTTTCATTTCCGATTGCAATTCAATCGGCAGCGACTCCATCCTTGGAAAACCTTCAAGTAAAAAATAGATGCGGATTAACTGATCTAGAAAAGATGTTTGCCATCCATCCTGAAAAAAGTTTATGCTACCTAATGTTCGAATCATAGCAGCTAGACCAGGGGCTTGAGCATCCACCATTCTTTTAACCATCGTCTCAAAATAAGCTGGTTCTTTTCCGGGGATATTCAACAATCCATTGCGGATAATATCATTAATCCATAAGCGAAGTTCGGCCATTCCTTCTTCCACCCGCTTGAGCCTATTCTCCTGGCGCTTGGCTTGTGCAGCCGGTTCGACACTTTTAACCTTTGCTTTCTTCTCAACCTTCTTCTCTTCTTTCTCAGTCCGTTTATCTAGCCAACCAGTAACCCAATCTGGTTCAGATGCCTGGCTAAATAACTTTTTATCCCTCGCATATAAAAGAAGCAAACCCAATCCATGCTTACATGGAAATTTACGACTAGGGCAAGAACATTTGAATGCTACATTACTAAGATCAACTTGTGTTTGATAAGGAAGTTTTCCACTACCCTGACATTCACCCCAAAGCGCGCGCTCACTAAATTGACGCTTACTCCACTTCGATGGATTGGCTAAATCCTTCCCTGATTTCTTAGACGACTCGTCTGGGGCTAATGAAAAAATTTGTTCTTCTGAGAACTCCATGCTTCTTACAGGAAGAAAAGATTAGGCATATCACTCGCTATTGAAGTCCTAATATTCAGAAAGATTCCTTTATCTGAACACTTCAGTTTGGAAAGTAAGAACTTTGAATTGTTTTTTCAAGAGGATCCACCACCTTGGCACGGGTTCACTTTCTATGGATTCTGAAAGTAGCATGAATAATATTGAATCATCTATGGCACTTCGGTCTAGGTTGTTTTGAATCACTTAATCAGTAACTTTCATAAAATCACATCAAAAATGTTTCGGTATTGTTTCGGTAAAAAAACAGAAAACCCTTGCAACATGTTGTGTTACAAGGGTTTAACTGCACTCTATGGAGCCCCCTGCCGGGATCGAACCAGCGACCTACTGATTACAAGTCAGTTGCTCTACCAGCTGAGCTAAGGAGGCTTATTTCCTTATTTATTTCTCTTTAACCCTACTGATTATAAGTCAGTTTCCGCCAACTGGCGGATGAGCTAAGGAGGCTTATTTCCTTTTTTTATTTACTTCTTTTCGCCTACTGATTATCCCGCCTCTGCGGGACTCTACCAGCTGAGCTAAGGAGGCAAAATCTATCTACCGAAGCTTTAGCGTAGGTAGAAAGAGGGTGCAAAAATAATGGAAGTGTTTGTTTTTACAAGGCTTTTCTAAACGGATTTAAGCAGTTTTAGCTGCTTTTTTAAATGCGTGAGCTCATCACTGGCCTCGGTAATTTTAACATTAAATTCTTCTTTCAGTTTTTCGGCATTTTTAGAGCGCCCAAAGAACTCCAGGTTGTTGCGCAGCGTTGCCAAGTCATTTTCGGCCTTGGTAATTTGCTTGCGTAAAGTTTGTTCTTTGTGGTATAGTTTCCGTTCGGCCTGCGGATCATTTTTTAATCCGTTTAACTGTACTTCAAGGGCAGCCTGATCTTTCTCGGCAGCATTTAGCCCGCTGATGGACTCAATGTATTTGGCCACCGAAACCGAAAATTGATTCTTGATTGAGGCCACGGATTGTTTAGGCACAAATCCAATTTCATTAAATCGCGCTTGCAATTCCTGAAGGGTTTCAAGGCTACCACCTCCCTGTGTTGCAGCCTGATTCAATTGCTCCACAATGGCTTCTTTCTTCTTTAGATTTTCTTCCTGCTCCTGATCGGCCTTTTCGGCTGAACCACGTTGCTGCTGAAAGAAGTAATCGCACGCATCTTTAAATTCTTTATAAATTTTGTCGCGTTGCTTCTCGGGCACGGGGCCAATTTCTTTCCACACGCGCTGCAGGTTTTTTAATTCATTCGATGATTTAATCCAATCGTCACTCGACTTTAACTCAATGGCACGCGCCACCAATTCTTGCTTTGCTTTAAGATTCTTAGTGCGCTCTTCATCTAATTTTTTGAAGAATAGATTCTTATTGTGGAAGAACGTTTTAAAAGCTGTCCAGAATTTTTTATTCAGGTCTTTTGTTTTGGTGCGCGGCACACCCCCCACAGCATCCCACTTCTTTTGAATGGCTAAGATCTCCTGTGTCTTTTGATTCCACTCTTTGATGCGGTCGGACGTAAAGGAAGCAAACGCTTCTACCTCCGCTTCAATCTTCAGTTTGGCTTCCAGGTTTGTTTTAAGTTCCGCTTGTAGATCCACTAAAAATGCATCGCGCTTGGCATACACTGCATCGGAGGCAAGTTTAAATCGTTGCCAAACCGGTTCCTGATCTTCTTTAGGTACGGGGCCTATGTGCTTAAACTCATGATGCAATTCATTCAACTCGCGAACAGCATCTTTTAGTTGAGTAACATGAATTAATTGCTCTGCCTTTATGCACAGTTCAATTTTAGCCTCCAGATTTTTCTTGCGATCTAATTCTTTTAATTCAAAATAGATATTGCGATGATCATAGAACCGATCAACAAGTGCATTATAGTTAGCCCACAGTGTTTTAACATGTGCCATCGAAACCTGCCCCACATGCTTCCACTCATTTTGCAGTTCTTTAAAAACCTGAAAGGATTGAGCGGAGTCTTCGCCATCAATTAACGCGCGAAGTTTCTCAAGGATTTCATTCTTCTTCCTGAGGTTCTCAGCTTTTTTCTCTTCAAGATTCTTGAAGTACAGATTTTTACGGTCGCGGATTAATTTTGCAGTAGCATCAAAGGTGTGATCCGATTCATCCAACCGGTATTCAAAGTCATCCTCAACACCACCCTCTTTTATAAACTTATCGAGTGCTTCGGCCCGTTCTTGCTGACGCAAGTCATCGTAGAATGGTTTGATTGCTTTGAGGACAGACTCTGCCTTTCGCACATCCTCTTCTTTAGCAAGCTCTTTTACGCGCGCTACAAAGTCTGCTTTTGTAAAATCGGCATAGTTAACGGCATGATCTTCTTCAGATTCAACCTCTTCAACATGGCCATCATTTTTGAGCCCGGTTTCAGAAACTTCCTCAGCTATTTCATTAACCGGTTCTTCTTGCACCTCTTTATCGTTTTCCATCATCATCATCGTCTTCTCCTCTTGCTGAGGAACGGTAAAAATACTAAAATCATTTAATTCATGCGGGGATCGGCCGGGTAATTGGAGTAGACTGTAAAACGCCCCCCCAGTTCCTTCATGGCCTTTTTCCACATCAGGTCAGGATCTGTTTCAAATATTAATTCTTCGTTAACACGATCACTCACAATCCATGAATCGACCTTCAATTCTTCATCCAATTGTCCATGAGACCATCCACTATATCCTAAGAAAAATTTAATATCAGTTGCGCTCAGTTGGTGGGTGTCAATAAGAGTCATCAGTTGGTCGAAATTGCCGCCCCAAAACAAGCCCGGAATAATTTCAATCGAATCTTCAATCGCGGGGATGCGATGAATAAAATGCAAGGTGTCCTGTTGCACAGGCCCGCCAATAAAAACGCGCGAATCGAACTTTTTTAAGTCATCCATTACTTCGGCTACCCGAGTTTCGGAGGGCTTGTTTAAAATGAAACCTACCGAACCCTCTTCATTATGCTCGGTAAGTAAAATGGCAGTCCGTTCAAAATTAGGATCGGCCAAATAGGGTTCCGATAACAGCAGTCCCCCTTTTTGGGGCAGTACCTTATTCTTATATTTAAAGAATTCCATGGTGTAAACTAAATAACGTCAATTACAATCCCCAGTTATGTTTGAAAAAATATTTATTAAAATGGTATTAGCTACTAACGTGCTGAGAAACAACTGAAGAGAACACGTGAAGTCAAATAAATACAGTAAAATTGACCATGGATGATGGATCATGGTCAATTGAACTTTGTCATAAGTAAGTTTGTAAGGATGTTTTAATAACACGGAATAGTTTTATCATTAATAGTATAAAAATAATATGGGTTCAATTGCTGAAATTCGGAAAGAGTATTCTAAGACTACATTAGATCAAAAAGATGTAAGCAATAATCCGATTGCTCAGTTTGAAAAATGGTTTGATGAAGCGTTGAAGTCGAAGGTATTGGAGCCAAATGCAATGACCTTATCAACCATTACAGAAACCGGAAAACCTTCAGCACGAATTGTTTTATTAAAAGGAATTGAAAACAATGCTTTTTTATTCTATACAAATTATCAAAGTCAGAAAGGAAAAGAGTTAGATGCCAATCCTGCCTGTGCCCTCACATTTTTTTGGCCGGAGCTGGAGCGGCAGGTGCGTATTGAAGGCGTTTGCATCCGGGTAGATGAAGCAACTTCAGAAACCTATTTTAAAAGTCGACCGCGCGGGAGTCAGATTGGTGCCTGGGCTTCGCCACAAAGTTCATTGATAAAAAATCGCGAGTTACTGGAATCGCGTGTGAAAGAATTGGAGAAACGATTTGAGGGAAAGGAGACATTACCAAAACCAAAACAGTGGGGCGGCTATGCAGTTGCTCCTTTGGAGATTGAATTCTGGCAAGGACGACCAAGCCGCTTGCATGATCGGATTGTGTATTATAAAACAGATGATAAGTGGACGATCCACCGCTTAGCTCCGTAACTAACCATAGTTGTTAACTTAAGGATATTTTTATAAAAGCCTTTATATGTCGTCCCTACAGGACTTAAATGCACTCGTCTATAGTATTTACCAACATGTCGTCCCTAACGGGACTCAAGTATAAAGACACCTTCCAGTCCCGTTAGGGATGAAATATTGGTGCGCTCGTGCCTAAAGTTAACGACCCTCGCCCTTGTTGGTGTTCTTCACCAACAAGCAATCGAATTGATATGGAAGCGCCATCTTTTGTATCTTACTATTAAATGATCGCAAAGTATTATCCAGACTTCCTTACAGTAACTTGTTTAAATTGGATACTACTATTATCTACCAAACAGCATAAGGATATCATTATTAACAGCCTACAATTTTTGGTAAAAGAACGTAGAGTAAGGGTGTTGGCCTTTGTTCTTATGGAAAATCATTTTCATTTAATATGGCAGGTAATGGGCGAGCATAAAAGAGAGGATGTTCAACGGGATTTTCTACGCTACACCGCCCAGCAGATATTAAAGCAACTTCGAAATTCTAAATCACCCTTATTGGAAGATGTTTTGGTTAATGCAAAAGACAGGCGATATCAGGTATGGGAGAGAAATTCATTATGTATTGAATTAAGAAGCTCTCAGGTATTCAAACAAAAGTTGGAATACATTCATGCTAATCCTGTTCGGGCGGGAATGTGCAATTTAGCTGAGGAGTATTACTATTCGAGCGCCATATTTTATGAATTAAATGAACGTAATTGGAATTTCCTGACGCATTATGAGGATTGAAAGATTGGAAGATTGTTGGTGAATAACACCAACAATGGCAAGGGGGTCCCGTTAGGGATGAAATATTAATTCCTATAAACAGAATGTATCGAACTCTTGTGCGCTCGTGCCTAAAGTTAACGACTATGGTAACTAGCGTAGCGCAAAAAGATCATCCACCCCAACTACCCTGCGCACGGTAAAGCCTTCACCATACTTAGCACCAATACCATGGCCAAACTCCTGCCCGCGCGACTCTAACATTTTCATAAAAGAGGGATTGGAGATAAAGGTCTCAGGTTCGTTGCTGGTAGGATCGTAAAACTGAGTTTTAAACGCGCGGATCGCATTCATTTTGGCTTCCCAGAAATCAGAAACATCTACCACAAAATCAGGTTGCAGCAATTGACTTTGGATATAATGATATAAAAATTTTGGACGCCAGGGCTGTTGAGCCACGCCTTTGTCTTTTGATTCAATCTTAACCAAGCCAGCATAGAAGCATGCATCAAATGCAAGTCCCGCTCCTTTTCCGTGGTCGGGATGACGGTCATAGATAGCATTTGCCAACACGATTTCGGGTTGAAACTTACGAATGACCCTAATTATTTCTAGTTGATGTGCTTCGTCATTGGTAAAGTATCCATCACGAAAGTTAAGGTTTAACCGTGCCGACAATCCTAAAATTTTAGCCGAGTCTTTCGCTTCCTGATCGCGGGTTTGCACGGTGCCCCGGGTACCTAACTCGCCCCGCGTAAAATCCACCACTCCCACCTTATTGCCCAATGAAACTTGTTTGGCGATCGTGCCCCCGCACCCCAACTCAGCATCATCGGGATGGGCTGCCAACACAAGAATATCTAACTTCATAGGTGTTAATTTTAATGTCTAAAAATCATGTCAGGTGGAGACTTGGACAGGCCTGCCATAGTTTTAGACCCTCACTTAATGCGCTACTTCCATTTCTTTAGCGGCCAGAAACTTCTCAGCATCCAGTGCGCCCATACAACCACTACCCGCTGCGGTAATTGCCTGGCGATACACTCTATCGGCCACATCCCCCACGGCAAATACTCCTTCTACATTTGTTTTGGTTGTGCCCGGAATCACTTTCACATAACCCGCCTCATCCTTCTCCAACTGACCATCAAAAATATCGGTGTTTGGTTTATGACCAATCGCTAAAAAGAATCCTTGTATTGGAATCAGTTTCTTCTCGTTGGTTTTATTATTAATAATCCTAACTCCGGTTACGCCACTATCATCACCCACAATCTCATCGGTTTCTGTATTCCAATGCACTTCAATGTTAGGCGTATTAAGTACCCGCTGCTGCATGATTTTAGAAGCGCGCATTTCATCACGTCTCACAATCAAATGCACTTTCGAACAAAGCTTTGAAAGGTAGGTGGACTCTTCGGCTGCAGAATCACCTGCACCCACAACCGCTACTTCTTTACCGCGATAAAAATAACCATCGCACACAGCACAAGCAGATACTCCTTTGTTAGCAAATTTCTCTTCCGAAGGAATGCCTAAATATTTTGCGCTTGCGCCTGTTGAAACAATTACCGACTCAGCTTCATACACATCTTTTTCATCGACCGTTACTTGAAGTGGATACGATGAAAAATCTACACTCGTTACCATTCCATAAATAACTTTTGTTCCAAAACGCTCGGCCTGCTTTTGCAAGTCCATCATCATTTGCGGACCGTTAACACCTTCGGGGTAACCCGGAAAATTCTCCACGTCATTGGTAATGGTGAGTTGGCCACCCGGCTGGCCCCCTGTGAAAAGTACGGGGTTTAGTCCTGCGCGGGCTGCGTAAATAGCAGCAGTATAACCGGCAGGCCCGGAACCAATTATCAGGACTTTCACGCTCTCTTTCTTCTCCATGTCTTATTTCATTTAATCATTTAACAAAAAAGGTCTCAACGCCTTGAGACCCTTATTTTAAGTATTCATTAAGCATTGTTAACCCAAGTAAGGCTTTAATGCTTTGCTTCTTGAGGTGTGTCGCAACCGTCTGATGGCCTTTTCTTTAATTTGCCGAACCCGCTCGCGGGTGAGGTTAAACTTCTCGCCAATCTCTTCCAGCGTCATGGCATGTTCTCCATTCAATCCAAAGTATAGGGCGATCACATCCGACTCGCGCTGAGTCAACGTAGAGAGAGCGCGTTGCACTTCCCGTCTTAGCGAATCGTTCATCAATTCCGAATCGGGCGTTACCTCACTATCATTCTCCAACACATCCAACAAACTATTTTCTTCACCCGACACAAAAGGTGCATCCATGGATACATGACGACCAGAAATCTTCATGGTATCTACTACTTCTGCAGTAGTTACTTGCAGCACATCCGCTAACTCTTCAGGGGAAGGTTCGCGCTCAAACTTTTGTTCTAGTTCTGAAAATGTTTTTGAAATCTTGTTGAGTGATCCTACACGATTTAAAGGAAGTCGAACGATGCGGGATTGTTCGGCCAACGCTTGAAGAATGGATTGACGAATCCACCACACGGCATACGAGATAAACTTGAAGCCCCGGGTTTCATCAAAGCGTTGTGCCGCTTTAATCAAACCCAGGTTTCCTTCATTTATTAAATCACCTAATGACAATCCTTGATTCTGGTATTGCTTAGCAACTGACACCACAAACCGTAAGTTTGCTTTCGTCAGTTTCTCTAAAGCAATCTGATCGCCTTCTTTGATTCGCTTAGCGAGTACTACTTCCTCATCAGCAGTAATCAAGTCAACTTTTCCGATCTCCTGAAGATACTTATCAAGAGATTGGCTTTCGCGATTAGTAATCTGTTTGCTAATCTTTAACTGTCTCATCGAATTTCCTATTCGGTTAAATCAAACACGAAAAAGCGAAAATTTAGTTCCAAAAACCATTAATTATCAAAAATCTTATGCACTAGGTGCCTCTTCTTTCTTTGGGGGTTTAGGAAGCAACACTTTACGTGATAACCTGAATTTACCGGTTTTCTTGTCTACCTCCACAAGTTTCACCTTTACCTGCTCACCTACCTGCATTACGCCATCCATGGTTTCAAGGCGTTCCCACTTAATCTCAGAGATATGTAGCAACCCGTCTTTTCCAGGCATAAACTCAACAAATGCACCAAAAGGCATGATTGATTTAACCACACCATCATATACCTGATCTACCTCAGGAACGGCTACTATATTTTTAACACGCCTAACCGCTGCATCCATCACTTCCTGGTTATTGGCGAAGATGTTTACAATTCCTTTATTGCCTACCTCTTCAATTACAATGGTAGCACCGGTAGTTTTTTGAATTTCCTGAACCACCTTTCCACCGGGCCCGATTACTGCGCCAATCAAATCTTTTTCAATGGTGATGGTTACGGCTCTTGGAGCATGAGGCTTCAGTTCAGCATTTGGAGCCGTGATTGTTTTCTTCATTTCGTTTAGGATATGAAGGCGACCTTCTTTGGCTTGATCAAGTGCTTCTTTTAAAACGTCATAGGTAAGTCCATCTACCTTCAGGTCCATCTGGCAAGCCGTGATTCCTTTTTCGGTTCCGGTTACTTTAAAGTCCATATCTCCCAAGTGATCTTCATCCCCTAAGATGTCGGATAAGATAGCATACTTCTTTGTCTTGCTATCAGAGATCATACCCATAGCAATACCAGAAACCGGTGCAGTGATTTTAATCCCAGCATCCATCAGCGCAAGCGAGCCCGCACATACCGTTGCCATTGAAGACGAACCATTTGATTCCAAAATATCCGATACCAAACGGATTGTGTAAGGACCCTCGGCAAGGTTTGGAAGCACTTGCTTCAGTGCCCTCATCGCCAGGTTTCCATGACCAACCTCTCTGCGGCCCGGGCCACGGTTTGGCTTTACCTCACCGGTTGAAAATCCTGGGAAGTTATAATGTAAAATGAACTTGTTACTACCATCAAACATAGCACCATCAATCATCTGCTCATCAAGCTTAGTACCTAATGTTACCGTACTCAATGATTGAGTTTCGCCTCGGGTAAAGATGGAAGAACCATGAGCGGAAGGAAGATAATCTACCTCCGACCAGATAGGTCTGATCTCATTTGTCTTGCGACCATCTAAACGTACCTTTTCATTCAGAACCAGGTTACGGCATGCTGCCTTTTGAATATCCTTATAATATTTCTTAACAAGATCTTTATTAACGGTTGTGTCTTCCGGTAATGACTCAATGTAATCATCATAGATTTTACTGAACAGCTCCGACCGGCTATGCTTGTTCGCCAATTGCTGGCGAGCCACATCATACACTTTATCATATAACAGTTTGAAGAGTTCTTCTTTGAAGGCTTCGTCTTTTACTTCGTGCGAGTATTCGCGCTTTTTAGTTTTGCCAACCGCTTCCGCTAATTCTAACTGAATCTGACACTGGCCTTTGATAACCTCATGGGCAAGTTTCAATGCTTCGAGCATGTCTTCTTCATTGATCTCCTTACACTCGCCTTCAACCATCAGGATATTATCGATGGATGCTGCTACAATAAAGTCAAGATCAGCCTTCTCCTTTTGCTCAAGTGTTGGACTTATAATAAACTGACCATCAATCCTTACAACCCTTACCTCTGAAATTGGTCCTTGAAATGGAATATCAGATACAGCAAGTGCTGCTGAAGCTGCAAATGCTGCCAGTGCATCGGGCAATGCATTGCGATCACCGGAGATCAACTGAATGTTTACCTGGGTTTCTGCATGGTAATCATCCGGGAATAACGGACGGATGGCACGATCCACTAATCGGCTGATTAGAATTTCGTAATCTGAAAGTCTTCCTTCTCTCTTTAAAAATCCACCGGGTATTTTTCCTGTGGAAGCAAATTTCTCTTGGTAGTCAACGGACATTGGTAAAAAATCTACACCGTCTTTAGCCGTTTGGCTAGCCACAGCAGTAGCAAGCAACATCGTGTTGCCCATTCTTAATACAACGGCACCGTCAGCCTGACGTGCCAGTTTTCCTGTTTCGATTGTAATCTGACGTCCGTCCGGGAGCGTGCATGATTTTGAAATAATAGTTGGTTTCATAGGTAGGATTTTAGGAAAGACCTACAATTCACAGTCTTTCCATGATTAATAATAAAGCGAAAAGGGAACCGAGGTTCCCTATTTCAACTTATCGTGATATTTATTTTCTTAAGTCTAGATCAGCGAGGACAGCACGATATCTTTCGATATTCGTATCCTGAAGGTAGTTAAGGAGTTTCTTACGCTTTCCAACCAACCTTAATAATCCGGTTTGTGTGGAGAAATCCTTTTTCTGTCCTTTTAAATGCTCAGTCAAATGGCTAATTCTGTGCGTAAATAGCGCAATTTGAGACTCTGGAGAGCCTGTGTCTGTTTTTTTCTTTGCAAAACCGTGTTTACTAAACAATTCTTGCTTCTTTTCTGAATTGATGTACATCTCTTCTAATTTTTTACTTTCTTATTTTTTCAACGGGCAAAAGTATGAGAATGCCCTCATAAAACCAAAATTCGGCTATGCTTTTGCCTGCTTTAAAAATCTACGCGAAATCTTATCCCAAACCACCGAGTAAAAGTCAGAATCGAATAAGCGGGCATCGGCCCTGGCTTGCCGCAAGAAAAGCAAACCAATAAGAACAAGAACAATATTGGCCATCCACATGCCTAAGGGCACAGATACGGTTGCAGCTTTAGCCCATTTTTCCCCTACCAGGGAAAGCACATAAAAGACAATGAAAAAGAGAATTGACATCAAGACAGGCACACCCAGTCCACCTTTTTTAATAATGGCCCCAAGGGGTGCACCAATTAAAAACATTGCAATACACGCAATTGCCTGAGCTAAAATTTTATGCCATTGAACAGCAAACTCCCGGTGTTGATACTCATAGGCTTTCAAGTTTGTGTTATGTGAAAGGAGTTGGGCCTTAACTAACCTGGCCTGGGCAACGGCTACTGAAATTTCTGATGGCGTGTAAGGTGAACTGAAAATACTATCTGATTTAAGACTGTCCTTTTTGGAAAGAGTTACTTGCTTTATTTTTTCACTGGTGGGCATAGAAGCAGAATACTTTGAACTTTCATCGGCCAGCCTTTTAGCTAGCGCAATTGAATCCTTCTTTTTTTTAAGACTTTTTATTTCTTCGGGCCACGTTACAGAATCATTTTTGAAATGATACGAATAGAGCTGCCCTGCCGAAGCATAAATAGAAATCTTTTCATTTTTTATCACGCCACCAACCGAATCAATATCGGTTTCCAGTTCGTTCATATTTCGCATGATGCGATTGCTTTGAAACCATTTTTTATCAGTGCGGTTGAGACCAAACGAAGAGAGATCGAATACGATTTGTGATTTAGAAAATTTCGTTTTGCGATAGCTATCCTCGCCCCCACCCGGCTTGCCCGAAAAATCACTTTCCCCAGCCGAGCCTTCCTTATAGTTATAGCCATTAAACAACTCCAGCTTTAGATATTGATCGTTAAGAATAGTGTACATCAATCCTGAATCTGCAATAATCACTTCTTTGTTACCAGTTCTTCCCCGATGATCATAAATGATTACCCCCTTTAGGATTCCTGTCTCAGGTTCCTTTTCATTTACTTTAATACTGATATCAGGAATTGAATTATAAAAAGCACCCTGACGAAGATCCAGTGCAGGTTTCTTTTGCTTAATATCATATAACAAACTGTACGCCTCCAGGGCGGCTTTTGGCACCAGATAATTGCCTACTAAAAAAGCTCCGCCAGTTAAGAATAAAACAAAAACAAAAATGGGAAACAGGCTCCGAACAAGAGAGATTCCAAGACTTTTGATTGCTGTGAGTTCAAAGTGTTCGCCCAGGTTTCCGAAGGTAATCAGTGAGGATAATAACACTGCAAGTGGAAGGGCAACAGGTGTATTGAAAATAGCAAAATAGAAAAGCAACTGACCAATTACATCCCAACCTAAATCTTTGCCAATGATGTCGTCAAAGTATTTGAGCATGTGAATGTTCAATAGAATAAACACCACCACCAGGAATGTGAGAATGAAGGGCCCTAAAAAGGATGTGAGAATGAGCTTATCTATTTTTTTCATCAGCAGTGCACAAAGATAATCTCAAAAACGAGGCCAGTAATTTTTATTCCCTCATTTTAGAAATCATCATAATCGGACTTTATTGGATTGAAGAAAAGTTTGTATGTTTGCGCTCCCAAAATCGCTTATGCGATTCGTGTTTCGGATTATTTCAGCCACCAAAGAAAAAATCCAATCAAACATAACAAATGGCGCGGTAGCTCAGGTGGTTAGAGCGTTGGATTCATAACCCAAAGGTCGGGGGTTCAACTCCCCCCCGCGCTACTCTCTTTAAAAAGATTATTCTATTAATGAATGAATAGACAATTGTTGGATTCATATCCGCCAATTGGCGGACGGGGTTCAAATCCACTCGCGCTACTCTTCAAGAAACCCACCGCACAACTAAAAGTTATACATGTTTACAGTCTATATTCTCCATAGCGAAAAGTATAATAAAATTTATATCGGCTTCACATCAAATCTTGAAGCAAGAATTAATGCTCACAATTCAGTTAACAATAAAGGTTTTACAAAGCGGTACATGCCTTGGGCCATTATTTACACTGAAGAATTTGAGGCAAAAGAAGAGGCTCTTAAAAGAGAAAAACAGTTGAAATCAGCAAAAGGAAGACTGTTTGCGTGGGACATCGTCAATAAAACAAAAAATCCTTAGTTGGATTCGTATCCCGCCAGCTGGCGGACGGGATTCAACTCCCCCCCGCGCTACTCTTCAAAGAAGATTACTTTATTGATGAAATAGACAATTGTTGGATTCATCCACAAATTGGTGAAAGGGGTTCAGCTCCCCTTCAATACTTCCTCAACGTTCTCAATTGTTGCCTATTATTTTATTAGTCCTTAACTAATTTGAATATAGTTTGCCGTTAGCGGGATTTTATCTAAATTAAAATCCAAACAAAGGCGTAAGGCAGTATCTCTCATGGCAGCACTAAAACAACTCTATACAAATGACTTTGAAGTACATGCTTCTATCAAAATGCTTTATCCTTACCTCCAAACAGCCAGCGGACTTTCTGAATGGTTTGCCGATAATGTAACAATCAATCCTGAAAAGATTTTTACGTTTGTTTGGGATAATGAAGAGCACAAAGCGGTAATGACTTCACATCGCGTAAATCACTTTGTAAAATTTGAATATAAACCAGAATCAAAGGAAGACGAGAAGGATCCCTCCTACTTTGAACTTCGGCTGGAAGTAAACGAGCTAACGCAAACTACTTTTCTCAAAGTGATTGATTATTCTGATTTTGATGACCTCAATGAGCTCAACGACTTATGGGAAGGGCTGGTGGAAAACCTGCGTGGAGTGGTTGGAGGCTAATGACTCCTTAGTACCGCTACTCAAAGTTTTATAAAACTTAATTATTCACTTGCTGCAAGTCACTCAGCAACTTCTTCTATTTTTGCCCCTGTTAAAATTTCAAAATTCATTCACATGCTATCAACGATTAACCCTGCCGAAACCATTGCCTGGCAAAAATTGACATCACACTTTATTGAGATGCAAGCAACACACATGCGCGAATTATTTCAGGAAGATCCGCAGCGGTTCGAAAAATTCAGCTTGAAATTGAATGACATACTTATTGATTACTCCAAGAATATAATAACGAGCGAGACCATTGCATTACTGATTGAGTTGGCCGAAGAAGTTGGGTTGAAGGAATCTATTGACGCTATGTTTAACGGTGATAAAATTAATCAAACTGAGCATCGCGCGGTTCTGCATGTTGCCTTGCGCAATCGTACCAATACTCCGGTTTATGTAGATGGCGAAGATGTAATGCCTCAAATCAATAAGGTGCTGCATCAGGTAAAGACATTTTCTGAAAAACTATTAAGTGGAAGTTGGAAAGGCTTCACCGGAAAAGCAATAACTGACATTGTGAACATTGGAATTGGTGGCTCTGATTTAGGACCGTTAATGGTTACTGAAGCGCTAAAGCCTTATCACACCTCTATCAAACCACACTTTGTTTCGAATGTTGATGGAACACACATTGCCGAAACACTTAAAAATCTAAATCCGGAAACCACGCTTTTCATCATCGCCTCTAAAACATTCACTACGCAAGAGACAATGACCAATGCCGAGACTTCCAAAAATTGGTTTATCGAAAAGACAAATGGCAAAGGTGAAGTAGCAAAACATTTTGTTGCTGTTTCTACCAATTCAAAGTCAGTAATTGACTTTGGTATTGCCCCTGAAAATATGTTTGTGTTTTGGGATTGGGTAGGTGGCCGTTATTCATTGTGGTCTTCCATCGGGTTGTCTATTGCATGCACGATAGGATTCGAAAATTTCACCAAACTGTTGGAAGGCGCGCACGATATCGACAATCATTTTAAAGATCAGCCCTTCGATAAGAACATTCCGGTAATTCTTGCGCTACTGGGAGTTTGGTATACAAACTTTTTTGATGCACACTCCGAAGCTATCCTTCCCTACGACCAATACCTGCATCGTTTTGCAGCCTATTTTCAACAAGGGAATATGGAGAGCAACGGAAAGTCTGTAGATCGAAATGGTAATGCAGTACTGTATCAAACGGGGCCGGTTATCTGGGGTGAACCCGGCACCAATGGACAACATGCTTTTTATCAATTAATTCATCAGGGAACCAAATTGATACCTTGTGATTTCATTGCACCGGTTGATTCACAAAATCCGGTGGGTGATCATCACGTAAAATTGCTTTCAAACTTTTTCGCTCAAACCGAAGCGCTTATGGTTGGAAAAACGGAAGAGATGGTTGAGAAAGAACTACGCGCTGTAGGCATGAGCAAAGAAGAAATTAGTTTTCATTTACCGTATCGGTTGTTTAGCGGAAACAGACCTACTAACTCAATCATGTTTAAAAAATTAAACCCTTACACATTAGGTGCTTTAGTAGCGATGTATGAGCACAAGATCTTTGTTCAAGGTGTGATCTGGAATATCTTTAGTTTCGATCAGTGGGGAGTTGAATTAGGTAAAGTACTGGCGAAAAAAATATTGCCTGAACTGACTTCATCTGAGGCGATTACTACTCACGACTCATCTACCAACGGGTTGATCAATTATTTCAAACGATTGAAATCCGAATAAAGCACGAATCCTTGCAAAACCCCTTTCAACCCCTATTTTTGGGCTTCTTTAAAACGGGGAATGGATTCAAAAATTTCGAAAATTGGTGTGTTTACTTCCGGTGGCGATGCACCTGGAATGAATGCTGCGTTGCGCGCTGTTGTGCGTGCTTCCATCTTCTACAAGAAAGAGGTGCACGGAATTATGCAGGGCTACGAAGGCATGATCAGTGGCGACATTGTGAAACTGGGGGCACGTTCTGTGGGCAATATCATTCAACGAGGTGGCACCATTCTTAAGTCTGCGCGGAGCAAAGAGTTTAGAACCCCCGAAGGCCGCGCAAAGGCCTACCAAAATTTAAAGAAGCATGGTATTGATGCCTTGGTTGCCATAGGTGGCGATGGAACCTTTACAGGATTGCACAAACTTTATGAAGAGTATGCCATTCCATCCATCTGCATGCCCGGAACAATCGATAATGATTTAACAGGAACAGACTTTACAATAGGTTTTGATACGGCCACCAACACAGCCGTTGAAGCCATTGATAAAATAAGGGACACTGCTATATCACATAACCGACTTTTTTTTATCGAAGTAATGGGGCGCAACTCCGGCTACATTGCTATTAACTCCGGTATCGCAGGGGGTGCCGTAGCTACCATCATTCCTGAAGAAAGTATGTCACTCGATGACCTCTTTGCAAAACTTGATGAGGGTGGAAAGACTAATAAAAAATCAAGTTTGGTGGTGGTGGCAGAAGGAAGCAAGTTAGGTGGTGCCATGGAACTCGCTAAAAAATTCTCGGAACGAAATAATTACTTCGATATTAAAGTAACCATCCTCGGTCACCTTCAGCGTGGAGGAAGTCCTACCTATTTCGATCGGGTGCTGGCAAGTAAGATGGGTGTGGCTGCAGTAGAAGGCTTGCTCGCTGGCGAAAAGGATTGCATGGTCGGTATTCTTAATAACAAAGTCGTTTACAATAGCTTTGCCGACATCATCGACAAGCATCATGAAATTGATAGTGAATCTCTAAGAATTGCAAAAATTCTTTCCATTTAATCTAGTGTATGAAAGATCTAACCGTTGGCATCGACATTGGCGGCACGAATACAAAGTATGGTATTGTTGACCGCAAAGGAAATGTGCTTCATCAAGGAAATATTCCTACCACAGAGTATAATGAATTTCAAGCTTACTTTGACGGCATGGCGGATGCACTGCGCAGCGGCATTCAGGAATTACCTATCGACTCGCGCATTGTAGGGATTGGCATTGGAGCGGCAAACGGAAATTATTACACCGGCAACATTGAACGCGCCACTAACTTAAAGTGGAAAGGCGTACTCCCTTTGGCCAGCATGTTCAGGGAAGAATTCGGTGTGCCTTGTATTCTTACGAATGATGCAAATGCTGCTGCTGTAGGAGAAATGATCTATGGCAATGCCAAGAACATGAAAGACTTTGTGGTGATTACCCTAGGCACAGGTTTAGGAAGTGGTTTCGTGTGTGGCGGAGTGCTATTAAATGGTCATCATGGTATAGCCGGTGAAGTGGGTCACACTTCCGTGAATCCAAATGGAAGATATTGCAATTGCGGAAAGCGTGGTTGTTTAGAAACATATGTTTCGGCAACGGGTATAAAAAGAACCGTGTACAAATTATTGGCCGATCATTTAGAGCCCAGCGAATTAAGGGGAATCAGCTTTGAAGATTTGAATACAAAAATGATTTCGGAAGCTGCCAATCGTGGAGATGTGGTGGCGTGCGAAGCATTTGAATATACAGGCCGAATTTTAGGAATGAAATTAGCTGAGACTGCTGTTCATACCGACCCTGAAGCAATCTTTTTGTTTGGTGGATTAGCGATGGCCGGTGATTTAATCTTCCGCCCTACTATCAAACACATGGAAGCTAACCTGATGCCGTTGTTCCGCGGAAAGATAAAAGTCCTTCCATCTGCCATGCAAAATCAAGCGGCACCCATTTTGGGCGCCAGCAGTTTGGTTTGGGATTATCTTGATAAACTGCAGTTGAAGACGGAGTTGGCTTGATCAACCCCGTTGTTTTGTAGCACACGAAGGCTTGGGGGCCTGCAATGTCTGTTTCACTCAACACAATGAATGTAAACATAAATGGAATTCTAAAACAACTGTTAACTTGAAAGAGGCCTAAACTTCTTTTGCCTAGTTGTTCTGTTTTTTCTTTACACGCACTTACTTCATTTGTAAACCAAACTGCACCAAACTTTCTTTTCTTTGTTCTTTTTGTCTTAGACCTGCCTTTGCCGAAGCGACTCCGCGCAGGCAGGCACAAAAAGAACGAAAAAGGTCAAGGCCGAAAAATGCTTCTCCCCTCATACCCACGCACCACCCCGCTTTTCGGCCGAGCCAGCGCTCTGATTGTTTCAAGTTTTAATTGTGTAAATTATTCAAATACTCTCCGATGTAACAAGTAATCGCAAAAGGCTGTCAATTATCCTCTCCGTTTAGAGATGATGCGATGGCCTGAGTATTCGCATCTCCCTCTGCGAGAGACGATGCTTGACAGATGAACGTTTTGAAATTTTCTCTTCGAAGAAACAAGGCTAAATTTGGCCTGCCACTTTGCCAGTGGGTGCAATGGGAACCTGACAGGCGATTCGATGATGATCCAGTCTTGATTCGATGGCAGTTCGATCAACCCCACATACCATCATTGAATACCTATATTTTGATTTCTTCTTAATCACCTACTCAAAACAAAATCTCAAATTAAGCCAAATCGATGTAAGGATACCTTTGTTGGTATTAAACTTAAAAATGTTTTACCTCAGGTCTCTTCTTTAACAATGCTGTATCACTCAACTGAAATCCAAAACGCACAATGAACGGCCGCGGATAAATCGGATCACCAATTGTGTGCGCAAAGTTGTAAAGGGCGACCACAGTCATATCTACTTTCTTATGAACTGACATTCTGCGACCTACTCCCAGCATGGCAGCAGGCTTCCAGATTCGTTTTGAAATCCCTTCCTGAATAGCAACCCCCGGTGAATTCTGTGCATACTCACCATAGGCAAAAAATGATTTCACAATATCATAGCTAATAAACCCTTTATAGCCCAATACCTCTGGAGCCAGATTAGGGTTGTTATTACGAATCGTTTTCCGATAGGTGCCACCAATACCTAAACTAAATAAACCATTGAATCGATAGCCTACCTGTGGTGCAAAGTCAATAGAAACAGGATCAATGCTTAAGATTTGAAAATTTCCGGCTATCACTAATCGTTCTTTAAACGTGCGACCACTTAATGACGTGCGCTTAACCGCTGAGCTTAGATCATTAGAGTTGGACACATACGAATACTTCTTCATCAGCAGGTTCATTTTCTTTTGTGCAGTCTGCATGATCCCCGGATTGTCTGAAATGTACTGCATAGCAAGCTCTTCTGCTTTTTGCTTGGCCATTTCTTTACGTGCGGCTGAGTCTGAAAGACTATTAAGCTGATTTTTATATTGATTTTGTTTTTGAGTAAAACCTGTAACCTGTTTTTGAAAATCCTCGCCCCCTGCTGCCTTCAGCACCTGGGCTTGAGCTTCTTTTTCTAACCGACCCACGCCATCGTGTAGTAGCGAGTCTGGTGTCATGTTAGCATATTGATTGTACTGTTTAAAGTCTCCGCTATACTTGCCAACTTCATCTTTTAAGTCCTTCACTTCCTCAAGTTGTGAATTTTCTCCTAGTTTGTTTTTCAAATCCCGCTTCAAGGTACTTACACCTCCTAGGCTACTATTAAAATTAGAAGGAATAGATGGCTTGTTAATTTTTTCAAGTCCGGGAATAAACGATAAGTCTGTTTGAAGAAATTCACTTATCACTCCCGTAGTGTCTTTCGATATTTCAATCAAGTAATAAGAAGCTGTTGAATAGATTACTTCAAGGTGTTTCTTGGAATATCGTACTTCCAATGCTGGTGGAAACCGATACATATCTTCATTAATCTTAAAACTCGCTTCCACCCTTTTTACCGGAGCTTGCACTTGTTTCACTACCGCCTGAAGTTTTCGGTTTGCCTGAGCTTTTCTTTTTGACACAACATTTGTTCCGCTATCAAACTTGGCTTGCCAATAGCGGTCTCTTGCTTTAACAAATTGAATACTGTCTTTATGAAAGTACTTTAGGTAAAGTTGACGCTTCTTTACAGGATTATTCTCAGCTACTAATTTTTGTGTATGCTTTTCGGATAGTTGTAATAACGGCTGTGCAATCCCCATAAGGGAAGTAATAAGAATGCAGACTATCGAAAGAGCGTGTTTCACATTACATCTTATTAATCAATTCTTATAATTATACGAATACTGTTTTTCAATCTCGCCTTTGTCATTTTTGATGTACGATAACCGCCCAAACGTATCATAATTATAATACAGAATCGTACCATTTTCATCAATCACAGAGGAGATGCCCAGCCCTGGTTCGTATACATAGCTTTTCATTCGTGCATCCGTTGGATATATGCGCACGTCATCAATGGCAGTGCCGCTATTAAGTATCATTCCGTTAGTATAAGCAGTGCTAGCATAGATCCAAATCGAGCCACTCAAATACCAATATTCTATAACATAATTCCTCGCATTGGGTTTTACAAATGTGGTTGTATAGGCACCCAATAAATATTTTTTTCCTGTGTGTGGATTAGCTACACCAGTTGCACTCCCCTCTTCAAAATTTTCGTAGAAAAATTCAGTGATCCCTGATGGTGTTCCAGCAACATCTGGAAAATCTAATTGGCCGCAAGCTCCTATAGAAGGGATGCCTGAATCAGGTGTGGTTAATGTAATGGTGATGGTGTGCGAACCCGCAGAAACGTTTGTAAACGTTGCAATAATAGGTGCTGCTCCACAACTAACATTTTTTGAAAGGGTTATATTTGATGCATTCCCAAGTGTGGCGCTCGAATATGAAGCACGCGTTGTGTAGGCAGGATTACCACCAACCCCTAATTTTAAGTAGACAGTGCCAGGATGGGTTACAATAATGGTCTTGTTTAAAACTACACTTGGGGTGGGACCACCCATAGCAATTGTCGAAATTCCTGTAACCTGTGAATAAACAATGTGCTTATTGTTTTGCGCATTTTGCACTTCAGCTATCGGAAGGGAATTATTATACCCCCATTGATAGCCAATGCACATGTTATTAGTCTGTTGCACCTGCAGTAAATTTCCATTAAGATCTTGAAAGGTACTTAGTCCGGGTTTATATCTGTTATCCATGGTTACTGCCGAACTATTAATACCCGAGGTGACGTAGCTTGCTTCCGGAATAGCAGTACCAGTCTCCAATAAATAAACTACATCGGATGATACATAGTTTGTGTTGCCCGGATTAGGTTTAAAAGTAGTGACCTGCCCTCCTATAACATTGTTGGTACTGCCAACTTGTTTAATAGTGTATTGTTCGATTGGGGTTGCAAGAATATTTTTATCTTTTAACATTTTTACTCCTAGCGCAGTACTCGTTTCTGATCCTGTAAATGTGTAATTGAAGGGATATTTAAGTTTGGTGATCAAACTTTCACCAGTTAATGCACCACTTTGTATGGATTGTGTAACCTGCAGGTAGGTTGGATCAAACTGACTGGATGAAGATTTTGTCACATACTTATTGAAATCTCCATTCTCATAGATAGTCTCGGTTGAATTTGTTTCCATTAGTACACCACTGCTTTGGTACATGCTACCAAAAAAGAATGTTTGCGCATTCACTAATTCACCAAGCTCGTTGGTGCAGCTATTTCCGGAACAGATAGGAGAATAATTTCCTGAAATAAATTGAAAAACCGACAACCCAACCAGATTATTGGCTGTGTTATACAAGGTGTGGCTAATGGATGAAGACGAAATTATTTGATTGGAATTACTATAAACTGTTTTGGAAGTGAGTTTCCCTCTTTTCCACGCATAACTATTTTTTGATTTTTTGGTTGACCCTGGCATTGTGTTGGGGGCATCATACACTGGGCTACCGTTATCATATACATAGATTGTCTTTCCGTTAGTTGCTCCAGTAGGATTCCCTAAATATTCTGTAACCTGAGGATACATAATAGGAGATTCTTGGCCAATAGTTTGGGAAAAGAAAGTTCTTGCTTGATAGTTCGTAATGGGTGAGGTGACTTCGCAATCACTATACACCATCACAGTGCTGCTGTAATTAAAATCAGTATCTAAAAAGTTAGGTATCCCTAATCCCGATTCGGCAATTCCATATTTGTAAGTTTTCACGATAGGCGGTAAAGCGGAACCATCTGAACTGGTGATGCTCGTAACCCGAAGCCCCCCGGCATTGGTGGTCACACCGCTTTTATCATATTTATTCGACTCAAAGTCAAACTCAGTGTATCCGCCCGTTGGAAAATTAATTCGCTTTAATACACCTTCCTTAATATACAAGGTATTTACAGTGCGATTAAGTGCGCCACCAAAGCTCAAATTAGTAGTGGACGATCCTACAGTTTGATTAAAGGGAATCGTTTGAGGCAATATCAAATCTGTATTTGAGGTTGCTCCATTATAATATCCCCAAAGGTCACGTGCATTCAAAAAATTAGTTGCATTGGGTGTCCACGAAAAAGAATTGGTAAAGTAGTTGAAAGTATAGTTTTGTACTGCATTGTCCGTTTTATCCAGAAACTGAACTCCATCGAGTTTTAAAGATTGGTTGCCACCAATGGCATTCGTAAAATAAGAGTAATTAAATTTTATTGTCTTCTGCAAAATATCCACCCCATTTACAGTACTATAAATTTTGATTCGCTCAAGCCGTTTTAAGGTTGCAACATCGCTGCGGTTTGAGGTGCTCAACTCAAATACGACTTTTCCAGTTTCAAAAGTTATCGTTTGTAATCCTACCTGATTAATATTACTGTCATTATTTGATTGCTGAAGCACAGCATAAGGTAATGGGCAAGAACCTCCGTTTGCAGCATAGCACTGATCCATCACCGCATAAGAATATGATATATCATGCGTGGTTGAAGCACCCAGCGACTGATACCCAAGTGTAATCAGGTCATTCGAATTCGGTGCTACCATCTCCATTAAATGCCAGGCTGTTGTAGCACTTACGGTTGGATTACCCCCATTAGTTGCATAGGTATAATCCTGAGCGTACTGTGTAGCAGCTGCATTTTGACCAAAGCGGTGCAACACCCCTTGATCATCCCTAATTTCAAATTTGCCAAATGCTGCGGTGGTATTGATAACAAGTGGTGCGGATGGAAAAAGTATAGGTGCGGATCCATTGGGAAGAATAAATTTGCCGCCTTTCCCAGGAAAAGAATAACTGAAAATATCCGGCTCCGTATCAATCACGTTAGTAGCCTCGTTTTTAAGATAATAGAAAGTACCTGTACCTGCCGGGCCGCAAACAGACGGGTTTTGCTTTAATAAATTAGAGTAATAATATTGCTCATCTGGCTTGCCTTGAACTTGACGTGCTACTTCACCGCCCGCAGACAATGACCAGCCCATGCCTACCCAACTGGCAACATCTGTAGGCTTTACCCCTGAAGCATGATAACTCAACGTGATTGGGATTGATAAGCTGCCGCTCTTTACTTCGTAAATGGGAATGGATATGTCCGGCACACCCGTAAAATGACTGACCTGATACTCACCGTATTTACCAAGGCTGGCTACATTAGGTGCTTGCGGAACAGGAGTGGGCATCATTTTTTTGATGTGATCTTGTACATTCTGCGTTTGGGAGATTGCCAGATAACTTGTAGCGCGGATGAGGAGCACAAACAGAAACAGTTGTTTAAAATTTCTCATGGTTAATTTCATTTACTCACAAACTCAAAAACTTTACCGTACACAATCTGTTGGCCTGCCAAAACATACGCGCGCATGCTGTAAGTTTTACCTGGCTCCAACGTGGATGGTGTTATAAACTCTACGATCCCTGGCGCTAGTAAAGCACCTAATGATTTCTTCTCAGCTAGTGTATTGGTAAGGGTAGGAAAACCCTGCCGTGTCCAGATAAATCCATGGTCTGAAATGCCAGTGGCAACCGAAAGAATCTCGCCACTAAACGTAGCGCTGCCACTCACGATGTTGCTTACTTCGCGTGTCAACACGATTGGATAGCTCCTTATCGGATCTTCTTCTTTTGTGCACGCACTAAAACTTACAATTGTCGCAAATAATATTAAACGCTTCATCCATTTTAAAATCTAAAGCCAATCAAAAAATTATAATTCACTATTAAGGATTCATTTACCGAAGTTGTACCCATGTAGCCTTCCGCCCTTTCGTACCGAAACTCTGTGAATACCTGATTGTTTTTGTAAATTCTTCTCTCGTATCCAACACTTAGCCAGTACCCCTTCGGATTTTTTAGCTGATAACCTTCTGATATTTCATCGATGTATACTGCATCCGGTAATTCTCGTGTCGAGATTGTTCTGATCTTGGAGTACTTAACGCTAGTCCAGAAAACTCCGGCCCTGATGTAGGGAGTACTGGCTGGGCCTCTGAAATTATACTTTACTCCGAACGGAAGTTTGATGCTTGTGAATTCGGCATATACATCTTCCTTGATTGGGTCACCAGTAAAAACACCTTCATAATAGCCTTGATAAAAGTTTTTGGTATACCAAAGATCGATCGTAAAAAATAACCTATCAAAAATGCGTGGCGAATACAAATCAATGCCGCCTCCTGCTACTATTGTATTTCCTTTAAAAGGTATCACGCGTTGCGCGTCATACGTAAGAGAAGAATTCTGGTAGCCAGCGTACATGGTAAAATCTACTTTACCCAATGGGCGGGGATTACGAAAAGTGTGTTCCTCATTTTTACAGAGATTATATTTGTAAACGGCTTGGCTTAAGGATGCTTCGGTATAACCCGTCTTATCTAAGTTCATCCGGCAATCAAACATCATGTGGTTAAGCACCCCAATATATTTTTTGTCTTCTTGCAGTTTTAAATCATCAGGCTCACCGAGCACTTTGTTTTTTGGAATTGGCAAGAGCGTCAAGGCATCTTTTCTTTTTACGAGAAAGAAGTCCTTGAACATATACAGGTTGATATTACCCTGCACCAGTACTTTAACAAACACCTTTTCTTGCACCGGGGCATCTGCTGGCAATTGCATGGCTTGATAAAGACGATCACCAATAATTCCAAAGCCATCAATATCTGCAACTGTGTAGTTGCTTGATGCACTTTTGCGACTATTTTTAAAAGTACATCCTTCTCTGTTTTTGGCATCGCCTCTATAAGCCACAAAACCCTTAATAGTATCAGTGTTATTTTTCACAATGTAGCCTGGCCGGAAATCCTGGGCAGAAAGTAATGATGGTAGTACAACTGAAGCACAAATGAGTAGCATAAGCAGGCAGCTTAAAGACTTCTTCAAAGTGGAGCCTCTACCCTCAATGTTTCCGAGTCTTTTAAAAATCTTAACCATCATCTCTTCATCATTTTACTTTCTGCACTCATTAACCTAATTCACTATTAATTTTATTCCGCTATGTCTTCCACCATACTCATACCTCCTCCCATTTATTCCAGCACTACCGGAGACTCTGTTGGTAAAGAACCTCCTCAAGAAAGGGATAAAAGGAAATTTATTTCATTTGATAACTTCTTCGAAACCTGAGTGAAAATGGTAAATGTAGCCTAACCTATGCTCAGTCACTTTGTCGTTATTATCGTAAATAGGAAAATATTTTTTTTCAAGCACCCTAGTGTTTTTATCATCATATATGTATTCAACACGAATGAAATCTATTGAATCTATTATATTACATCCTTTGTTATTGTCATCAAAATAATATTGCTTTTCTTCAACTAGACGGCCATGAGAATCATAATTGAAAAAATATCTAAAATTTATATTGTTGTCAAAAGTCTTTTCATTTCCCCATTGCTCCACAATTCGACCCAGATCATCTTTTTTTGAAAATACAGTTTGTTTGCTTTCGGATTTATTTCCCTTGTTTTGTGAACATGCATTCAGCGTAATAAGTAATAGTAAAAGAAAAAAAACGGAGTCTCCATCCTCAGCACCTCTGAGTTCTTTGCAAATCATCATCTCATTATCATTTTGCTTTCTTCTCTCATTATCCCAATTCACTCTTTTATTTTATTCCACTATGTCTTTCACTTTGCACAGAATCCCTCCTCTCGCTCTTTCCAAGCCGCTTGGAGGGGTGTTTGAACTTTATAGATCAATTGCCTCTATTCTGTAAAATTGAATTACTTCCATATATCTATAGATTAGAATTCGCCACATTGGCGAATCTTGATGAAAAAATATAGCATTGCCGTGTTCACTAGTTTCAAAATCATAAACAAAAATTTCTTGTCCATTAAGTTTAAGTTTTCTTGAGAAATCTGCTCGACTACTGAAACGCGATTGGCAGATACGTGCTATAAGCACTTGATTATCTCTTTTTTCAATAACGATGTGCAATGATAACTCTGACCTAGCATCAATTGGAAGAGTTGAGATTACTCGACCAATGTCCGAATCATTAAAATCTAATTTATTTTCAGCCGAGCTAATGCTTTTGACATTTGCACATCTCGCTAAGAGAATAAAAACTATTACAAGTACAAAAAGATTCTTCATGTCGATGGTGTTAAGGTTTCCACGGAGTCGCTGGTTTTTGCTGAAAGCTTTGGCCTCTTGGATATTCTCTCTTCATATAGTATAAGGAATGATTTGTCGACTGGCCACCTATCGTTGCATTGTACTTTGAATAAATATGGTATTGGTAGCCTTGTAGCCTTTGATGCAGTCCGTTCATTATCGCACCAGTTCTATCATCGTCAGACGCCATTGATGTGCCTAGACCAGTATTTGTTGGATGGCCGACATGGGTATGGAATGAGCTTACTGCTGTTCCCGAAAAATTCCCATCGTTTGAGGTAAACTTCGTAGTAACCTCTGCAGTATAACCTGTAGTCGTGCCTGTGACTTTTCCATTATCTTCATAAACATCGGCTTTATTATAGGGTAAAACGTTTAACATTTGTGCTCCTTTAGAATCCTCGTAAACAGTTCCTATCACTTCCTTTCCAGTATGCATTGATATGTTTACTACAAGATTTATTCCTTCACTCACATTGCTTGTTTGGAGGCCATTTTCCTTGATATTCATTCCATCCTTCAGGATCCCCCTTTCAACAGAACCATCAACTACTTCATTGCTCTCTTTGTCAACAAGTACATCATTTCCTTCTTGTTCCTTAACGAAAGAGATTTCTCCAGATTCCTTGTCAAGGGCATATACATCAAGCATTCCAGAAGGATCAATAAGAATTATTGGGTTGTTCTGTACGTAGTTATACGTTGACAACCAGTTACGTGATTCAGCAAGAAGATCAATCACACCCCATCTCCCAATCTCAGGCATATACATCCGTGCCCCATAATCCATCCAGCCCAAGTTGTGTTCGTCCTGTAGTTCCTTTCCATTATAAAGATAATCATTATCCAGCGAGGTTTGCTTCTGATAACTCTGAGCGGCTACCTCTAACCCAAAGGGATAATAGTCGGAAGTTTGCAGAACTTGCAGAGTTGGTGTACTTCTGGTATGGATAATACTAAAGTCATCAAAGTACACGCTCGTGCTTGAGCTTACATTGCTTTCGTTGGCAACATAGGTGTATAAGTAGCCACCCGTGGGTATCGTAATATCCAAATACATTTGCTGGTGGCCTACCAACGCGGTGCTGTTTATAGCTACATAGCCAAACTGCTGATACACATAACTGCTGTTAAATAAAATATAAAACAGGTAGGCCTTTGGTACTCCCGTGGTTTGTGAGATGGTTGCCGCCTGGGTGGGTACACTGTTTGTTAATGCAGTATGGGCAGCTTCTCCAGCTGTTAATGCAAAGGAACCAGTTACAGCACTTGCCAAATTACTGATAAGCGTAGTATTACTGCCTGTACCGGTTTGGTAGCGCGCAAAAACTTCAAGCTGTACTCTATCACCAGCAGTTACCTGCAACATCTTTGCCGGGCCAATGGCTTTGCCTGCGAGGTTGCCATTGGTCTCAGCACTTTTATCGGGTGCTATTACATTAATACTTGGTGCTGTGTGGTTAAGGGCCGTCACCCGTGTAGTAGGGAGGTTATAAAACTGTGCTTGCTCTTTCGTGGAAAATTGAGTTTCCATCGTGGCCTTGTATTCATCCACTTGTTTTTGGGAACCAAAGACTACGCGTGTATTTCCTAAATGATCTTTATGGAAATATTCATACTGCCACACCCCAGCATTTTTTACCGCTCGGCCTTCAGCAGTCATCATAAACTTGAGGGTACTGCTTTCGTATTGGATGCCCCCCACATAATCAGTGCGTGAGATTTCTGTTCCGCTATTATCGTAAGCAATCTTACGCAACTTGGTGCCCGCGGCATCATAGCTGTACACTATTTTCTTAGCACCTAATCGTACTTCTCTCGGTAAGTTTAAATGATTGTACAAAACTCCTTTGGGATCGGGCACACTTGGTCCCACTACCCCTTTATTCTGGTCTATCTCCATACTGCCATTGGCATCGTAGGTGTACTCGCCTGTAGTAAGGGTCATGCCATCTGCAAAACCAAAAGGCTTATTGGTGGCCGTTGCATTATCGAGTACGGCATCCAACTGGTTGCCTTTGTACTTATACACCAGATCATCAATTAAGGTGGCGGTGGTACCACTGTTAAATGAAGACTTACGTTTTAGGGTGCGAATGTTACCGCTTTTGTCGTAAGTCAGGTTTTCATCAAACAGGCTTAGGTTGGCATTCCAGAGCGATCCGTTTTTAGTGGCATAGGTTGCGTCCAGTAATCGATTAACGACATCATACTTAAAGCCATAAATTTTTTCAACCGTTGCATCTACCAAGTTATTAGTCTTCCATTGGATGGCACTGATGTTGCCATTGAATTGTGCTGTGGTGTTCACGCTGTTTATGCTTACTACATCGTTGTACTTTAGCTCCATGCCAAACAGATCATTGGAATCGTCATTATACGTTCCATCATTATTGAGCACACTGTTATTGATGTTCGTTAACCAACCGCGGATGTTAAATCGGTAATCGTTGGATTGAAGGAAGGTAGTGCCATTATCGGTTGAGTGAATATTTTTCTCTATCAACTGTCCCAACTCATTGTACTTGTTAGAGGCCAGCAATGTTTTGGTCGCAGGCAATGCATCCATGGTTTGCCAAACTTCTTTTACACGTCCCATGTGGTCGTACGTAGTTTCAGTAAGGCTGGTGAGTACACTGCCATGGCTAAGTTGTGATTTTGTAATCCATGGTGTGAGTCCATAATACTCATTGGTAATTTTGTTTTTGTTACCGAGGTGATCATCTCCCACAGAATGTAATAGACGATATCGGTCATCATAATAACTGGCCGTTACTAACCATTGCACGGGCGAACTTTGCAGCACACGTATTTTTGATCCGGTTGCTAAATTTTTGGTGCGTGTATTGACTACCCCATTAAACCCAGAAGGAATACTGGCATCATAGGCGGTGCCCAAGGCAAGGTTTGTTTTAAAAGTATAATCATCGTAATACGTAATTGTATAAATATCATTGATAGTCGCAGCCGTTGGATACGTTTGATTGAGAGTGTAGCCTACACTATTTCCACTCACCGTAGTTTCATAGCGGGTGCTCACTCCGGCTACAGCCGTTACCATCTGGCTCCAGGTATTGGCACTGGCAATCTCACCCGTAATGATCGGGCGATTGAGAACATCATATTTTGTGAAGCTCCATTTGCTATTTACTTTTTGATTTCCGTCTTGACTTAATACAAGTCTATCCAACTGATCATACACCATGTCCACTTGCTTCGCACCAGGCACACGTTTATAAATCATGCGGCCACGCTCATCATAGCGGTACTCAAAAGACAACGAGTCGAGCATGTCTTTTTTTGGTTGTGTCGCTAACCCATCGTACACTGAATTTCTATAGATGAATTTAGGTTGCAACACAAAACGCAACCGTTCAAACTCATCATAAATGTAATAGGTGAGTGTCCAATGATCATCGGTTTGAGTGGCGGCAGTTGTTACTTCCTGCACCTTCTTTAAAATAACTTTACCCAGTTTGTCGGTATACTCGCGCACTTGCCGGTTCTCTTCGTCTTTTGTAACATTTACGTACAACGAGTTGGATGGGTAGTAAGCCGAGCTGGCGAGAATAAACTCAGGCTTGCTATTTAAAGTAACAGGTGTGAGTGTCCATATTTTTATTTTTTCCTGTCCTGCCAATGTTCCATCCACATTGGTGAGGTAATCCATTTTTATTGTCTTTGCATTGGCTGGAGTGACAAGGTTCGGTTGCCACACGGTACCGGGCGCACCTTTTTGAGTGATTCGATTGAGAGGTGAGTTATCGAAGGCACTCTCTGCCCACGGTGCTGCATCACTTTTAATTTTATTATTGAACGTTGCAGCAGTGCTATAGAAGCTGGCTTGGCTTGTGAGATCATTACTTTTATAACGTCCATTATTCTCAACTACAAAGGGTAGATATTCCCTTCCCTGTCTGCCATACTGATCATAAGTAACTGGAGTTACAATATCTTGCTTTAGTGGTGATGCTTGAGTGGCAACATTTTGAAATGGCCTACCCAGTCCGTCAAAATAGGCAATGGTTTGTGTCACCTTATCTGCTGCAAGGTTGGGTACCTGAAGGGGATCAGTAATATTAGCAATCAACACATTGTTGCTGACTACATAATTCATATTCACTCCCACGAGGGGACCGTTAAGTGTATAAGGTACAATCGCACTTGTAGCGCCTGACTTTACAGCAGTAACGGTATAGGTGTCGGGTAAGGTTGCACTGTACGTATTGGATGTTCCGGATTGTACAGTGGCGTTACTTGAATTTTTCCAGGTATAAGTATCATTACCTGCTGTGGCTGTTAACGTAACAGGAATTTCCTTATACACATAATTTTGAGGAGCCGATAATACAGGTTGTGTAAAAATATTTACGGTGATCGCGGTTTGAGGACCTTCACAACCCAAAGAACTTACCGGGCGCACATACATGTAATTGGGTGTGGTTGAACTTACGGAAGTTGTTGTATAGGTAGGTGCTGTAGTTAAATACGTATTGGATGAGTTATACCATTTGTAACTTCCCCCGCCAGGTGTACCGCTTCCTATCAAAGTTAATGCTCCAGCTCCAAACCGTGAATTGCCAGATACCGTTGCGGCTGCTGTAACAACTTGCACGGTAGCCACAACATTAATAGGTGTGCCTGAACAACCATTGGCGGTAGGTGTAACTGTATAAGTAACAGTGCCACCACTTGAACTCGTGAGTGTTTGAGCAATTGTGCTTCCGCTACCTGAAGATGCACCAGTAACATTAGATGCACTCGCTGTCCAGGTATACGTTGTACCCGATACCCCATTAGGATTTGTTAGTGCAATAGAGGTTACACTTCCTGTGCAAATTGTCTGTGCCGTTGCGGCTGCATTGGGAATTGGCTTTACAGTTACAGTGGCAACAATCGGATTTCCGGTGCACCCATTCGCTGTTGGCGTAATGGTATAGGTAGCCGTGCCATTCACAGAACTGCTATTAGTTAAGGTTTGGTTGATACTGGTTCCACTGCCTGCGATCGCTCCGCTAACATTTGAAGTTGAAACCGTCCAACTAAAAGCAGTACCTGTGCCCCCAATGGAAATGGAAGAACTTTGGCCTGAACAAATGGTTTGGTTACTGGAAGTGGCAGTAGGTAAAGGATAGACAATTACATCTACATATGGATAGGTGGGACAACCCCCACTTACCTCCCAGCAAAAACCACACACCGTTTGATTTCTTAAATGAAATCGATAGGTGCCCGCCTGAGCAGGTGTGAATGAAAAACTACTTTGCCCTCCATACTGAGACTGAAAAACATCCCAGCTACTTCCACCATTAGTACTGGCCCAATAATAAGGCGTCCCAACACCACCACTACTTGAAATATTTACACTCTGACCTAAACATATAGCGCCTGTGCTGGCGTAAATTGATCCATCCACTGGTACGGGATTAACAGTAACTGTTACAGGTGTGCGACTGCCTTCACAAAATGTTGTTGTGTTATATCGCGCAACATAAAATGTTGATGTCGAACTAATGGATTGCGATTCAGAAATCGGTGTTCCACCAGAGGCAACATCATACCAGTGATAGCCCTCGCCTCCTACCACTCCAGATCCAACTAACGATGCTGTTCCTGTTCCGCAAAGGGTTGAAGGATTTGCGCTTCCACCGGCAGCGCCAGGGATTGAATTGATGGTAACGCTTACCGAGGAAGAACCTTTACTCCAACAGCTTCCTCCATCTGCTTTAGCTCTAAGGTAATAGGTGTTTATTCCGGGGGTTGTAGCATAATAACTGCCAGTACTGTTTGAAGTATTCGTTCCTCCTGCTACCGTTTGCCAATACCATGAAACATTAGCAGGTGGAGTTCCAGAATAGGAAAGCAGCTTATCGCCACATGAATTACTCCCTACTAGAATGGTAACCCCTGGATTAGGAGGAGCAGAACAATTAACTGTTACTGATCCGGTAGCAATGGCTGAACCCCCAACTTTGAAGTTAATTGTAGCTGATCCAGACGTTGTCCAATAAATAGTAGCTGAATACGTAATCCCACTCCGACTATAAGATGAGACGTATCCATTACTTACTTCCCACTCATAGCTAGGGTATATAGCGTCATCAAGATATGTATAAGTCCACGATGAGTTTTGATTGACTGGAGACTGACCATTGATTTGAGAAAAAGATGGCTTTACCAGAATGATAAAGAACGTAATCACTAAAACTCTTTTCATTTTTATAAGGTTTCCGCATTAGTAATAGTATATTCATTCTTTATATCTCCAGCACCTCCTTTTAAATCAAGTCTAATTTTTATTACATCATCTATTCTAGAAAAAGAAAAACTTCCTGTAATACCATCAAATGCTACACCGAACGAAATACTTCCGTTAGTATTTACATCACTCCAATTACCATTTATTGAAATAATTTTAAACGAATAGACAATACTCCCATTTTTTTGAATCCATTCTATCTTAGTGTTATCATAAGTAATGAACTGGACTGATTTATTAATTATATCGTTAGACAATAGATCAATAAATTTATTCGAATTCCATTGAATTTTACTCTTTGATAAATCTTGAGCATGAATACTGTAACCTGTGAATAAGATCACAGCGATTCCTACCATTAGAAATTTTGCGCGTTTTGTTAGCATAAACTATGAAGTAATTGAAGGATCCGTAGACTGTGTAAATTTATTTTCTTTTTTAATAATAAAATATTTCTATATCGGCATAATTCATACGTTATTTTTCATGCCTATTTCTATGTTATAGAGTTTAATAACCTGTTTATAATCTTGGTGTTGTAAAATAGAATCCGACAAGATCAATTAGAAATATTACACATGGCAATAATTACACTAACCAAAATTCTGTTAGCCGATGAGCATCCGATGACTCGTAAGGTTAGCCACTCTATTAAAAATTGAATGGGTGCCCGGTAGAAATTAAAGAAGCAAGGGCTTTGCTACAGTTAATTTATACTACTTTTCCGACCAAGTATTATTTCTGGATTAAGGAATGCTGATCTCTGTCTTCCAAAAAAAAGAGAATAGATAAGCTAAGGTTCCTCATGCCCTTCGTGTTTACCAGATTTAATTTTGAAGGAACTAATTGAAGTGCTTGAATGAAAATACTTCGCTTAAAGTGAGGGGTAATTGAAAAACACCTTAAAAGTGGTTTGGCTAGACGATTTACTCAAAAGCCTTAGATGGGAGGTCTAAAAAAGAAAATCCCCCAAAGTCCTTGACCCCGGGGGATAATCTTGTCTATAGTTGGCTTTAATCTGATGTAAATGTAAGCGCACCCCATAAACTACCAAACGGGCATCCGATTGAAGGATTATAAAACTGGCGAATTGCCAAAATTAGCGTTGAGTAGCCGAAATAGAATCTTTAGCAACAGTATCTGTCTTCAAAAACTGCTTCTTTAGCCTTTCAGGAAGCTGTGGCTTTGAACCCGGAAAAGTAGTGCGTGAACTAATGTCATAACTGAAGTACATGAGTGACACTAGGAAAATTACTCCCACCAAAACAAATATCTTTTTTGATCGTGACATGCTCTAAAGTAAAAAAGCCCCGCTCTAATTTTAGAACGGGGCTCTATAAATTTTGTACTCGAATTACTTCAATTTTTTAACAACCGCTTCAAACGCTGAAGGATGATTCATGGCTAAGTCAGCCAACACCTTACGGTTTAAATCAATTCCTGTCTTTTTGATTTTACCCATAAACTCAGAGTAAGACATTCCATGTAGTCTTGCTCCTGCATTGATACGGGCAATCCAAAGCGTGCGAAAATCTCTCTTCTTGGCTTTTCTATCGCGGTACGCATAGACTAACCCTTTCTCGACTGCGTTTTTGGCAACAGTCCAAACATTTTTTCTACGACCAAAGTATCCTTTGGCCAATTCCATTACGCGCTTACGTCTGGCGCGGGATGCTACACTGTTTACTGAACGTGGCATAACTTTTCTTTTTTGGCGTTGGCGATCTTTTGTTTCAAGATACTTATCTGCCAATTACCGGGTTAAACAATACACTCCTGGCAACTGCTTTGGAGGAACTCCTCGCTATAACGCGATGAGGCTAACCGATCCTCCTACACAAAGTTTCGGAGGACAGGCTTTACGACTAAACAAGGTTTGGAAGCATGAGTCGCACGTTGTTCTCGTCAGATTTACTAACGGTTGTGGCGTGGCCTAATCTTCGCTTTTGCTTAGTACCTTTCTTAGTCAGGATATGACTCTTATAAGCCTTCTTACGTTTAATCTTACCGGTTCCGGTAACTTTAAAACGCTTCTTAGCTCCTGACTTTGTTTTTAACTTGGGCATTACTATTTAAATTTAAAATCTTACTTCTTTCCTTTAGGAGCAACCATCATATACATCCGCTTCCCTTCCAACTTCGGCAACTGCTCTACCTTTCCTATTTCTTCCAATGCCTGGGCAAATTTCAACAACAAAATTTCGCCACGTTCCTTATACACGATTGAGCGGCCTGCAAAATGAACATATGCTTTCACCTTCGCTCCTTCCTTCAGGAAGTTCTCAGCATGCTTCAACTTAAAGTTGAAATCATGATCGTCTGTATTCGGGCCGAACCGTATTTCTTTTAATACAGTCTTTTGTGCATTGGCCTTTATCTCTTTCTGTTTCTTTTTCTGCTCGTACTTAAACTTAGAATAGTCAATGATTTTGCAAACCGGGGGTTCAGCATTTGGTGAAATCTCCACCAGATCTAATCCCTGCTCTTGCGCCATCTTAATGGCAACTGAAGTAGCATACACATCTACCTTTATATTTTCGCCCACCACGCGCACGCGGCTGGCTAAAATGCGTTCATTAACACGATAAGGTTCTTCTACTACTCTCCGCGGCCCTCTTACAAAAGGCTTTGGTCTGTTACCTGGAAATATTGCCACTCGTTGGGTTTATGTTCTAAATTCTATTACTTTTTAAAAACAGGCTGCAAATATCGCTCTTTTTTCCGTTTATCAAAATTCTAAACCAACGCTGGGAGGCTAAATTCGTGGGAAAATTGAGCTACGAAGTCGTTTAAGTCCATAACTCCTTTGTCGCCCTCGCCATGCTTCCTCACAGCAACCTTTCCTTCAGTGGCTTCTTTTTCGCCCACTAACAGCATAAATGGAACTTTGCTTACTTCTGCATCCCTTATTTTACGGCCTATTTTCTCGTTACGATCATCCAAAAATCCCCGTATATCGCTGTTTTTTAAGATATCAAGCACTTTTTGGCCATACTCATTAAAACGCTCAGAAATCGGGAGCACGGCAATTTGCTCAGGCGCAAGCCACAAAGGGAAATTTCCCGCACAATGCTCTATTAGTACGGCAACAAATCGCTCCATCGAACCAAACGGTGCGCGATGGATCATTACCGGAGTGTGCTTTTGATTGTCGGAACCTACATACTCCAACTCAAACCGCTGTGGCAACTGATAATCTACCTGAATGGTGCCTAGTTGCCAACTTCTTCCCAACGCATCCTTCACCATGAAGTCGAGTTTTGGACCGTAGAATGCAGCCTCTCCCTTTACGGAAACAGTAGTCAAACCACGTTCATCAGCTGCTTCTTGTATCTCTCGTTCGGCACGATCCCACAATTCGTCATCGCCAATGTACTTCGCTTTGTTTTCAGGATCGCGAAGGGAAACCTGAGCCGTATAATTTTCAAACCCTAACGATTTGAATACAAACAATACCAGGTCAATCACTTTTACGAACTCTGCTTTCACTTGATCGGGCCTGCAAAAGATGTGTGCATCATCTTGCGTAAAGCCACGCACGCGGGTAAGACCATGAAGTTCGCCACTTTGTTCGTAGCGATACACCGTTCCAAACTCCGCATAGCGTATAGGAAGATCTTTGTACGATCTTGGTTTCACTTTGTAAATCTCGCAATGATGCGGGCAGTTCATAGGTTTCAATAAAAACTCTTCGCTCTCATCAGGTGTGTGAATCGGTTGAAAAGAATCTTTGCCATATTTTTCATAGTGACCCGAGGTAACATACAATTGCTTGCTACCAATATGGGGTGTAACTACGGGATCATAGCCTGCGCGTACCTGAGCCCTTCGCATAAATTGTTCAAGACGCTCTCTAAGAATAGTTCCTTTTGGTAACCAAAGTGGAAGACCCATTCCTACTTTTTCAGAAAATGCAAATAACTCCAATTCCTTCCCTAGCTTTCTGTGATCGCGTTTCTTGGCTTCCTCAAGCATGTGAAGGTATTCTTCCAATTCCTTTTGCTTGGGGAATGTGATCCCGTAAATGCGTTTCAGCATTTTATTTTTTTCGTCACCACGCCAATAAGCACCGGCAACACTCAACAACTTAATCGCTTTGATAGAACCCGTAGATGGAATGTGCGGTCCACGACACAAGTCAGTAAAGTTACCTTGCTTATAAAACGTAATCGATCCATCGGCCAAGCCATCAATCAATTCAAGTTTGTATTCATCTCCTTTTTTTGTGAAATACTCAATAGCATCTTTCTTTGATACGTCACTTCGCACAAATGAATTATTCTGTCGCGCAAGTTCCAGCATCTTCTTTTCAACGGCAGCAAGTTCTTCATCCCCGAAAGGGATCTCGCCTAAATCCACATCATAATAAAAACCATTCTCGATGGGCGGACCTATACCAAACTTAACCCCCGGATAAAGGGCTTCTAATGCTTCCGCAAATAGGTGAGCGGATGAATGCCAGAAAGCATACTTACCCCCTTTATCGTTCCAGGTAAAAATTTTGATGGCTGCATCTGTTGTTATAGGCCTGTCTAAATCCCAAATCTCTCCATTAACTTCGATGGACAGTGCATTTCGGGCAAGGCCTTCACTAATACTCTTCGCAACTTCAATACCTTGTACCCCTGCAGGATATTCCCGTGAGGAGCCATCGGGTAAAGTGATTTTAACAGAACTCATCTAACAACCATTTTTTGGACTGCAAATATCGGTTTTTTGCGCATTCTTTTGAACAGACTCAAAAGAAAAGGGCCAATGATTAAAGTTGGAATTGTGCAGTGAACAAAACCCCGAATTTACGGGCATCTGTATTCTCCAAATAAGAAACCCGGTGAATAAAATCCACTCTTAAAAACTTGAAGATGTTTTCAACTCCATATCCCAACTCTATATAAGGTTTTCCATTCTTAAAAAATCCGGCAGGCAATGCTTCGCGACCATCGGGTGTAAAATTTGAAATCAGATCTTGATTGGATTGACGCAACCCGCCAACTATTACATTGGATGTTGCCAACAATCGCCACTTAAGTTTATTTAATAACGGAATACGATTCAGTAAAAACCCTTCCAGATATTGCCTGTATTGAAGGGAGGCATAATGATCGCTGACAAACTCTCCAAAATTCATTAAGTTATAGGTAACTGAAGAATAAAAGAGAGATTGATTACCCAAATGCAACGTTAAGAGCGGATACGGTAATGTGTTGAATATGTACTCTCCCGTCATGGAAAGATAACCAACACCCAGCGGCCCGGTTTTTATTCGTTTAGTCAAATTCATTCTTACTTTGTCGTATTCAAAATCGCTTCCAAAAACACCGCTAAAGCCGTGCGTATAGCGCATGGAGATTACAGGCCATTTATTGGTGCCAAGACTAATTCGTTCATTATCATTTTGAAGAAAAACTTCATCGCGTGCATACCGCGATTCGATACTTATTTCAGAAGTTTGAAACTTGTCGAGAATAGGAGAATTCACATCATCCGGATCTGAGATGTACCCAAATTCGTAGGTGGGATCGAACGTCCAGTAGCGAAAGGAAATTTTCTGAGTATATCCTTTGAAGAATTCGCGCTGCCCCGACACACTATAATTATCTGAATAAAACCCCCTTCTGAAATAGCCCCATCGGGTAGCCGCTAAAAATATAGGGTTATCTGCCAGTTCATCACCATCCACGCCTAACCGGGCAATGTCGCTGCGAGCCCTAAACGTTAACGTGGTCCATCGCTGCTTTGAAAGAATCCGTTGTGCCGATACCTGGTATTTGAATTTCTCATCATCAAATCCATACGCAAGATGGGCGCTATAAATCCATTTCTTACTAAACTGGTAATTGGTTTTAAATCCAGCCTGCAATCGCCAACCTTCAATATTGTTCCACGCAGCTACCCCGAGGTACGGACCAATTTCAATTTTACCGGCCTTCACATAGCCATCCAACACAATTTTAATAATGTCGGTATAGGTTTTCACAATGGGAATATTTCTAAGCGTGTCGATCATTCGATACACACTCTTTTCAGTTTCGCTCAGAGGTTCGTGGCGCAGTGTATCCCAAAAATAATCTTCCTTAAACTGCTGAGCATCCTCCGCTATTTCAATCGTGCGTTCATAAAAAGATTGATCCTTTGGCTGGTTCGTAATAAAATTTTTGTTGCTGGTATAAAACTTTGCCAACATGCCGGGATTGTTTTTCCCTACATCCCCAACGTCTATCAGCACACGATTTTTTACCGGTAGCCAGGGGCCCAAATCGGTCTTCATCAATTCTTGCTGCAGCCTGATCTTTTCTACAAAGTTTAGATTGGCTTGCTTCCCCATGTTCGCATCAATTTGCCTGAGGGCATAGTCTTGCTTAGTAATCCAAAGGGTTCCACTAAAGGCAAGGTCTTGTGGGCTGCGCGGGAAATAATCCAGGCGATAGCAAAAGTCATCGCCTATGTAAAGACTGTCTGTTAGATCATAGTCGTAATACAGTCGCCAGCCATCGGCTATGGGCGACACAAATTCTTTGCTTACTATATTCAACCAGTTTTGATAAAAGTTATATTCCTGAAAAGAAGATCCTATCAATTGCATAACCGTTGTACCATCTTCCACTCCAATGCCATTTATTTTTGTTTGGAGAATCTTCTCTTTTTTAAGGGATGGATTATCACGATAATATATTTTTGAAACACTTTCGGTAATGAAGAGTGGCAAGATTGGTTTGCCATCTTCACCTGCAATTACAGCTACACTATCCAATACTTGCGTTATCTTCTTCACAATTTTTCGCTCTCTGAATTTATCCGAGAGATTATCGGCATCCACTTCAATTTTTGTGTAGGTATCATATTCATAGGCGGTAAGTTTGCGCTTATCATTTTTGTTCTTATTGCGCACCACCCTTCTCAGAATTTCATAAGCCGGATTTTCACCAGCCCTTACAATCACCTCTTGCAGGCTGGTAACATCTTCTTCAAGCTGAAAATTGATAACTTGTTTTGTGCCACGAATGATGGATTTCGTGCGCGACCGATAGCCGATATAAGAGGCCAAAATAGAGTCGGTTGGGTTCGATGACTTTAAAATATAATTTCCATCGAAATCGCTGGTTGTGCCAATGGAAGTGCCTTTGAAAATAATATTGGCAAAAGGAACAGGATCGCCCGAAGCAGCATCGGTCACCTTACCGGTAATGATTGTTTCCTGAGCCTGGGTTGCTCCAGCACTCATAAAAAGACAAATCAAATAGATCAGGATTCCTCTAAAGCAGTACAATCTTCCCACAAATGGAATTTAAATTCAAAATTAAGGATTTTAACGATGCAAGTCGTTGTTGGTTTAGTCGCTTGTGGCGAATATTTATTCTAAATACCGAGAGGTTCCTTTTCACCCAGATGACGGGGAGCCGTTCCTAACACATATAAATCAAGTACAGCTTTTGTGCGCGCGAGGTATTCACGCAAATAAACACGGGGTGCAGCCTCCTGTGCCGGTTCTTCAGCGACTAGTGCAACTGCATTTACTTCATAGTAATTACTGATAAACAATGCCCTGTAACTATGGAAAGGTTGTGTGATGATGATAATTTTCGATTGCCCAAAAATTTCTTTGCATCGCACAATGGAATCCAATGTTCGAAGTCCGGCATAATCAAGGGTAATAGAACTTGAAGGTACACCTAGTTTGATCAACGCTTTTTGCATTTCGGCAGGTTCGTTATAATATTTCGTTCGGTTATCGCCACTCACTATAAAGTGAATGATCTTTCCTTGCTTATAAAGTTCCGCAGCGGTGGCCATTCGATTATGGAAGAATGGATTAGGCGATCCATCGACCATGCGATGACTAGTGCCTAATACAAGTGCAACACCACTATCGGGTAACAACTTATAATCGGTGAGTACTTCGCTCTCCGTACTTTTAACTACCCAAAAGTTTGTAGCCGCTAAAATAAGAATCAATACAACACCCAAAATCAACCCAACGCGTAGCAATCGCTTCAAAAACTTCATTAACAAATAGATTAAAAGCCGAACAAAGCTATCGAATTGACTTTAGAAATTCCCGTTCCATAATTTCAGGTCGTTTTATCATCTTTCTTAACCAACGTAAACGAATATCATCTTTCTCTGCAGAGGATAGTTGCCACGGAATTTCTGACTGATGAAGTTTAGGCACGAGTGTATTGAGACAAATGGCTGCGCTCACGGAAATATTCATACTCTCTGTAAAGCCATACATTGGAATCCTCACTTTCATATCGGCTTGCGACAAAGCATAATCGGATGTACCGTTTAATTCATTTCCCATCACTAAGGCAATTCTTTCATCCACCGGAACATCATGAATAGAAATGCCATCGGGCGATGGATCGGTGACTAAAATTTTATACCCTTTCTTTTTCAATTGTTGGTAACACATAACGGCTCCATTTTCTTTTGGATACTTAATAATATCAACCCACTTATACGATCCTTTTACAACTCTTCGGTTAACAGAATATTTTACTTCATTCTCAATAATGTGAACATCCTGAATACCCATACACTCACACGTACGAATAACTGCGCTTGCATTTTGTGATTGATGAATTTCCTCAAGCACCATGGTGATATGCCGGGTGCGTAAGTCAAGCACCTTCTCTAAAAACGCTCGCTTATGATCGGTAATGTATTTTGAGAAATGATCTGTAAGCAATTTGTTTCTTGTTATTTCATTCATAGCAGCTCGATAGCACAAAGTAAAGAAAAGCAAAGGCCTATGATTCTACCAAAACTTCAGTTACCAGGCTTGAATCATTCACAACCCTTAAATCCTTAATAATCTGATAACGAGTCGTTTCGAAAGGATTTATTATTTTTGCGGCTTGATTTTTATAAATGCGTCAAAAAACATCCTTTTTAAGTCTTTTAGTCATTTTATTCTCAGGAATTTCATTTTCATTGAATGCGCAGGTGTCAACACTGCCATTGGATGTAATACCTTATTCTGAGGAACATCGGCAATTTGTAGCTGAATTTGTAAAAGACCTTCAGCCCGAAATCGTTTCCGAAAAAGTAGTTCTTAAAGCGGAGGATTGGAGAACCTGGGAAACGGTAGAAAACTATACTTATGGAAAGGATCGTGGGAGTTTACCCATGATTGCTGATTTGGATGCCTTGCATCCCTATTTTAAAGAGAAAATTATCAAACTCGTTGCAAGTTGCAAAAGAAAAGGAATTGAATTGGCAATTGTTGAATCTTATCGCACCGTTGCAAAACAAAATGAATATAAAGCCATGGGTAAAAAATATACTCGTGCAACAGGTGGGCACTCCAAACACCAATACGGACTGGCCATTGATGTGGTGCCGATTATTGATTCGGTGGCCCAATGGGATAATGCTCGGTTGTGGAAAAAGATTGGAGCTGTGGGTGAACAACTTGGTTTACGCTGGGGCGGAAGATGGCGTACCCTTTATGACCCCGGACATTTTGAATGGTCGGGAGGATTGAGTAGCCACAGCCTGGCTAAAGGAATGGTTCCTTATGTTTCATCCTCAATTGCAAAACAATATCCATGCATTGAAGAAGACCTTCAACAATTAACCGAATATTGGAATGCCTGGGAAACAGAACAAGCTTCCATTGCTCGCGAGGTAAAACAAGCTACTCAAGACCCACCACACAATTCAAAAATCAATACTGAAACCCGGTCTGTCATTTCTTCGAAAATGAAATGAGTATAAAGAGTACATAATGCAGTACGTCTTTCCCAAGGACTTTATATTTGGAACGAGCACGGCAGCTGCTCAAATAGAGACTGCCTTTGAACACGACTGGCAAGGAGTACAATCAAAAGATGGATACATTTTCGATCGCACCACCGATCACGAATTAAGGTTAGAAGAAGACGCTGAAATTATTTCGTCACTCGCTCCCTACTATCGCATGGGGTTAATGTGGAGCAAGTTGCAGCGCGAACCTTTTGGGGATTTGCATCCCGAAACAGTTTTGCACTACAAAACTTTCCTGAAGGATTTAAAAACAAAAGGTGTTAAAATTATGATGGTGCTCCATCATTTTACCAATCCACGTTGGTTTGCTAATCAAGGAAGTTGGGAGAAAGAAGAAAACATTCATGGGTGGATAGACTTTGCAAAAAAAGCAATTGATGTGTTTGCTGAAAACGTTACGCTTTGGAACACATTCAATGAGCCCAATGTATATGCAACCAATGGTTGGCTCACGGGTTTCTTCCCACCGTTTAAGAACAATCCCGTAAAGGCGGCTATTGTTGTAAAAAACATGGGGCGTGCGCATGATGAAGTGTATGCCTACATAAAATCAAAACATCCCCATCAACCTGTGGGCATTTCGCACAATGCCATCGTTTTTACTTCAGAAAATATTTTAGGATGGTTTCCTGAACGGCTAAGTGATTGGTGGTTTATGGAGTGGATACCCAGGCATTTTGAAAACGTAGATTTTTTTGGAATGAGTTATTACGCGCGCGTTTCGCACGATCCCATGCCTATCACGTATATGAACTCGCCCGACAAACTTAAGAAGTTGGGGAAGTTGCATGACGATATGTGGGAATATCATCCGGAAGGATTGCGCACGTGCATTGATCGGTATTGGAATAAATATAAGAAGCCCATCATCATTACAGAAAGTGGAGTCTGTGATTCAACGGATGTACTACGTCAACAAGCCATTGTTGACTACGCCAAAATTTTACATCAGGCCCTTCAAGATGGTATTGATATTCAGGGCTATTTCTGGTGGAGTACCTGGGACAATTTTGAATGGAACCTCGGCCCATCTATGCGTTTCGGATTATATGAATGCGATGTAAGAACTAAAGACCGGATAAAGAGACCGAGTGCCGAGGTATTCCGAAAACTCTCACACCATAAAATGATCGAAACCCCGTCAGATGGGGTATTATAACAAGTTGCCGCAAGAATTTAATCACAGTATCTTTCCATGTTTATAGGCTTGAAGATTGTAAATCAAACAGCTCTTTATAAACTCAAATTTCAAAACCAAAAAATTATTCATGAAAAGAATATTAATGTTAGTGGGATTGGCTGCCCTTGCCTTCACTGGGCAGGCTCAAACCAAGTTGATTGAAAAAGTAACTCAAAAAGGAAATGAAATCATTATTCCATATGAGAAGTATGTGTTACCCAATGGACTTACAGTTGTTGTCCATGAAGATCACAGCGATCCGGTTGTGCGTGTTGATGTTACCTATCATGTGGGTTCAGCCCGCGAAGAAATCGGGAAGTCTGGATTTGCGCACTTCTTCGAGCACATGATGTTTCAGGGAAGTGATAACGTAGGCGATGAGCAACATTTTAAGATCGTAACCGAATCGGGCGGAACACTAAATGGTAGCACAAATACCGATCGCACAAACTATTATGAAACGGTACCCAACAATCAGCTAGAGAAAATGCTTTGGCTTGAAGCCGATCGCATGGGCTTTCTATTGGATGCTGTTACTCAAAAGAAATTTGAAATCCAGCGCGAAACAGTAAAGAATGAGCGGGGTCAAAATTATGACAACCGTCCTTATGGATTAGTAACTCAAATGATCAACAAAAACCTGTATCCGTATGGTCACCCCTACTCGTGGTTAACAATTGGTTACCTGGAAGATTTGAACCGTGTGAACGTAGATGATTTAAAGAATTTCTTCTTGCGATGGTATGGCCCTAACAATGCAACCTTAACAATAGGTGGCGATGTAAAGCCTGCGGATGCATTGAAGTTGGTTGAAAAATATTTTGGTTCTATTCCAAAAGGCCCGGACGTTCAAAACATGAAATTGCCGGCACCTGTAATTACTGAAAACAGATATGTTACATTAGTTGATAATTACGCTCGTCTTCCACAATTAGTAATCACCTACCCCACTGTACCTACCTTTCATGCTGACGAACCTGCGCTTGATTGCCTGGCTGAGATCTTAGGTCAGGGAAAAAATTCAATCTTCTATCAGGAGATCGTTAAAAATCAAAAAGCATTAAATGCATTTGCCTTTAGTAACGGTAGTGAATTGGCCGGTATCATGCGGTTAGGTTTAGTTCCGGCACCGGGCACTTCACTTGCTGATTCTAAAAAACTGATTGACGAAGCATTAGTGGCTTTTGATAAACGTGGTGTAACGGATGAAGATATTGAAAAATTTAAAGGCGCTTTTGAAGCGCAGTACATTAACGGATTGCAAAGTGTAGCCGGTAAAGTATCGCAGCTTGCCTATTACCAAACCTTTACAGGCAATCCAAATCAAATTGGAAATGAGTTAGCCCGCTATTCAAAAGTAACAAAGCAAGATGTGCAACGCGTATATGAAAAATATATTAAAGGAAAAGCAGCTGTTATCTTAAGCGTTGTTACAAAAGGCCAGGAGGCAAACATTGTTGCTGCTGAGAATTATAAAATTGATGAATCGAACTATAAAGCCCCCAGTTATGGGTATGAAGGATTAAAATATAACAAAGCAAAGGATTCGTTCGATCGCAGCAAATTGCCGGGTAACGGGCCAAATCCGGTTGTGCAGGTTCCTGCCTTTTGGAAAAAGAATTTAGACAATGGAATAAAATCGATTGGTACACAAAGTACCGAACTACCGGTTGTCACAATTTCATTTTCAATTCCGGGTGGCCATATTTTGCAAGCAAGAGATACTTCGAAGATAGGATTGGCTCGCATGTTCGCTTCTATGATGAATGAAGATACTAAAAATTATACTGGTGAGCAGATGCAAGCTGAGCTTCAAAAAATTGGAAGTTCAGTTTCTGTAAGCAGCAGCTTTGATGAAATCACATTCAGGATTCAAACATTAAAGAAGCATTTAGACAAAACTTTGTCCTTATTTGAAGAACGTCTTCTAAACCCAACGTTTACACAGAGCGCATTTGATCGCATCCAGAAACAATCTATTGAAGGGTTTAAACAAAGTAAGTCTCAACCGGCAGTAATTGCTTCCAATGTTTTTGATATGATGAATTATGGAACCAGCATTTTAGGATTGAGTCCTGCCGGAACCGAATACACAGTAAAAAATCTGACGCTGAAAGACGTTGAGGATTATTATGCAAATAATATGACTTCAAAAAATGCGCGGTTAGTTGTAGTTGGTGATGTAACTGAAAAAGAAATTTTAGGAAAACTCGATTTCCTAAAGAAACTTCCGACTAAGGAAATCAAACTTCCTTCTGTACCCGCTACCCCTACAGTTGATAAAACAAGAGTTTACCTGGTAGATGTACCTAAGGCTGCACAGACTGAATTTCGTGTAGGTACGGTTACAGGATTAAAGTATGATGCTACTGGCGCATTCTATCGTGCTTCGCTTGCTAACTATGCATTGGGTGGTGCATTCAATAGCCGCATTAACTTAAACTTACGCGAAGATAAAGGTTGGACGTATGGAGCGCGCTCCGGTTTCTCGGGTGATCATTATAGCGGAACATTTACTTTCAGTTCTGGTATTCGTGCTAATGCTACCGACAGTGCGTTGGTAGAAGTGATGAAGGAACTCAATGATTATTCTAAGAAGGGTATTACTGAAGACGAGATCAAGTTTATGAAGAGTGCCCTTGGCCAGCGTGATGCTTTGCTTTACGAAACCGGATTTCAAAAAGCAGGTTTCATTGGCAGGATATTAGAGTATGACTTACCGGCAAACTATGTAGACGAACAAAATAAAATCCTTGCCAATATCTCTAAAAAGGAAATCGATCAGGTGGCCAGCAAATGGATTAAGCCATCAGCCTCGAATATTCTGTTAGTGGGTGACAAAGTGAAAATCCTACCCGGCTTGGAAAAATTAGGGTATGAAATTATTGAGTTGGACGTGAATGGAAAGTTGAAGACCGGCAACGAGTCGCTCAATAAAAAGATTGGTGATGTAAAGAAATAATAAAACTAGAATCAGTAATGAAGTCTGTCTTGGCAACGAGACAGACTTTTTTTATTCCCTCAACACCCGCATCTCCACTCGTCTGTTTTTTGCCCTAGCTTCTTCGGTGCTTTCTGTGGCTATGGGTTGGCTTCCCCCAAATGCTTTTGTCTTTACTCTGTTTTTAGAAATCCCTTTTGAGGTAATGTATTTTTGAACGGCATCCACCCGCTGTTGCGATAGTTTCAGGTTTGCTTCAGCATTGCCCTGATTATCGGTGTGCCCTTCCAGTTGAATTACCACCTTGGTATTTTCTTTCATCATAGCAACTACTTCATCCAGTTCACCGAACGATTGAGGATTTATAGTAGCACGGCCAATAGTAAAGATTAAGTGATTCAGCACAATGGTTCCTCCCAAAGAGGTTAACTCAATATCGCGATTGATCACATTGTTTACTGCTTCTTTTGGATCGACAATAATGGTGCGGGGCATGTACCCATCTGCATCTGCGGTTACCTGGTATTTTGAGGAACCAAAAATTCCAAACGTAAACGTGCTGTCATTAAATGTTTGGGATATACTTCCTGTAGGATAACTTTTATAAACGATCTTTGATTTCAGTTGCTTACCCCGGATTGGATCAACTACGTTTCCTTTCACGGTAATCTCCTGAGCAACACTAGCACAAGGAACTGAGAGGAGTAAAAAAATTAATAGTCTATTCATTGTGTAAAGCACTGCAAAAGAAAAGGAAGAATCAATTTAATCTCGGTGAATTGAAGAAAGTGCAGTTTACTGACTCAGCAAACACTAAAGGCAATCCATTAAAGAAGATTACCCACTAACATCCAATTATAGAATGTAATGATTCCTACCAGGAAGAAAATCGCCAGTAAAACTATGCCCGTGAGAAGTCCATCTTTTCTTCCCGGCTCTAACACCGACATTTCAGGTTTTGAGGGATTATAATACACCTCTATTTCCTGACCTTCTGAATATTTACTAATAAGTTCATTTGTCTTTTCACGACCTAATTTTTTATATGAGTTGGCAAAAAATGGACGTTTGCCTGAATACATCCGTCCATTGACACTATAGTGATATGAAAACGTTAATGCCCCCGATATTGAAAAATCAAAGCCCTCTACCACAAGGCCTTTTACAGTTGGCCAACCTATGGATTGATCTGCCAACGCCCAATAACGAATGTTAGCAATAAGTAGCGGAGTACTTATTGTTAACAAGATAAATGAGGCGATTTGTGTTTGATTAAGAGTTGATAAATCCATTGCTCGAAGTTATTTGTAAGACAAAACGTTTTATTCAAATATAGATAACCCAAGAGGCATTCAATAGATAAACTGTTAATTCCTATCACGTCAACTTGTATTGAATTTCAATCAAAATAATTGCATCTTTAAACCAACAAATCTCACCAGCCACTTAACGACTACCACTATGAAAGCAACTTACGCCATCATCTTTGCACTAGTATGTTCACTTTCTCTGCACGCTCAAGCGCCAACAGCAGAAGTTCAAATTAAAACTGCCCTGCTCGCAGCACCGGAAGACATGCGCGCAGGAGCTATGGTATATGGCTATGATGCTAAGGGTGAATTTGTAGTGCTTCGCAAAGGCACCAATGAATTGGTATGTCTGGCTGATAATCCAAAGCAAGCGGGGCTCAGTGTATCCTGCTATCATAAAGACCTTGAACCCTTTATGGCACGGGGTCGAGATTTAAAGAATGCCGGTAAATCATTTCAGGAAATCTTTGACATACGCGAGGCTGAGGCTAAGTCTGGTAAATTAATGATGCCAAAACAAGCTTCGAATCTTCAGATATACTCAGCCAAAGCTGAAGACTATAACGAAACTACAGGTGAAGTTGCCAAAGGAAGTTTTCGGTATGTAGTTTACATTCCATGGGCAACTGCAGCCAGTACCGGTTTGCCAATTAAACCTGAAGCACCCGGCATGCCCTGGATTATGGATCCGGGAACGCATCGTGCACATATCATGATTAATCCACCTAGTAAGGATTGAAAGTACGTTAAGCAAAGCTTTTTTCCGTAGACAAATTTTTGATATTGGCTGGGTGGACTAAAAGGTATTCAGGTTTGATCTTCTAAATCACCCCTACTTCACGCGCACGTAAACAAGCTTAATGCCTTTCTTCTCTGTTTGACGCTCGTCTACTTCAAATTTCTTGATGCTTTTAATAAGCAATGCCAGTTTACTAAAACCAAAATTTCGTGGGTCAAAGTCGGGTCGTTTCTTTAAGATCAGGTTTCCTATTTCACCGAGGAAAGCCCAGCCACTATCATCGGCTAAATCACTTATCGTAGATGAAATTAATTGAATGGTTGCTTTGTCAATTTTATTTAGCGTCTCCCGTTGCTTCTTTGATTTTTCAGGCTTGCCTTTTTCATCCTCTACCAATTCCTTCGAGTCATCGGCTTGCATTTCCAAAATCTCGATGTAGATAAATTTATCGCACGCTACTATAAACGGATTGGGGGTTTTCTTTTCGCCCATTCCAATCACGGTCATTCCTGATTCACGCAGTCGTGTGGCCAGTCTGGTAAAATCGCTGTCGCTGGATACGATGCAAAAAGCATCCACCCGTTCGGTATAAAGCATATCCATCGCGTCAATGATCATGGCTGAATCGGTAGCGTTCTTTCCCGTTGTGTAGCCATATTGCTGAATAGGTTGAATTGCATTCTCCAGCAAAACGTTTTTCCAACCCGAAAGATTAGGCCTTGTCCAGTCGCCATAAATTCTCTTAATAGTAGGAGTTCCGTATTTGGCAATTTCTTCCATCATTACTTTTATGTTAGCGGATGGGATGTTGTCTGCATCGATAAGCACAGCAATCCGGGTGTCGGTGGATGTTTTCATACTTGTAAATTTACAATTAAAACCTTGCCAGCATATTCGCAAGCCAGTGCGTCAGTTGTACAGCAGGGTGTTGAAAAGTATAAGGCTTCGGATCGACTAGTACTGACGAATTTCAATTTTACCTTCTACCCACGGGCGATTTCTCTCCATCAATGACTTGATGGTAATATTGCATGTAGTCCTGATTGTGTTTATCCGAACGCATGGTTTGCCCGGTAATTTACTGCCTTGAATCATTGATTGTTTTCAAACCTTGAAAACATGTGATGACACGATCGGGCAGCGATAAGCAAAAAAATCTAAGAAAAATTAAATCCATTCCAACCATTTAGCCGTATGAGTGTCTATTCTGATACAGAAATCCTTTTAAATGAAATTTACCCGAATGATTAAGTTTTCGATCCCTGTCATCTTTCTTTTTTCACTTGCATCGTGCACTGATGAAAACTCAACACCTATTGAAAGTACCTTGATTCCCAGCCAATATGTGGAAGAAAATTATACCCGGACATTTTTCCATAACACGGCTGGCCAATTGGTACGCATTGAAATGGTAAGTGTGATGCCCAATGGAGCACTCATAGAAAGCGAACAAACATATAGCTATCATGCCGATGGAAAATTGAAGGAATCAGTTACCGATACTGGATGGCGATTGGTTTATCAACTAACGGGGGATTTAATTACCCGAACGGATGAGTATCTAAATGAAAATCAGCTATCGCAGTATCATACTTATGCCTATGATAGTCAGGACCGGCTTATTGAAAGTATAACCTGGCAAAATATTCCTGAAGAAGGTGGAGAAATACCGGTTTCAAAAGAGGAATATGAATATGATGGCTCCGGTAACTTAAGTTACTATCGAATTTTTTATTACGGCTCGTTTGGCGAAGGTGTTTATCCCCTTACGGTGTTTCACTATACCCATTATGACAATCGCATCAACTCCGAAAGATATTTTAGCATCAACCCGTTTAATCCTACATCGCTGGCCAGCAAGAATAATCCAGGCATGATGACTGTTCAAAACGCCTCAGGAGTTGTGTCCTCAACCGAGGTATATACTTACGAATACCATGAAAAAGGTTTTGCGAAAAAGAAAACGGCTCAGGTAACATTTCCAACCGGAAACACAGGTTCGTATGCTGTTTCCTATACGTTTAAGAATTACTAGATGCAAAAAATTTCTGTTGGCTAGTTATCTGCCAATATACTCAGGAGTTTGTGGTTCGTCTTTAAAGAAATCTCCTTTCTTACCTAATGATAGCGCCCAACGATCGATCCACGAAATTCCCCATTTACCATATACTGTAATTGGGGTTTGGTAGACTTCATCTTGCAAAGCTTGAGGTAAAGAAATAAATTCATAATTATTCTTTTGGAACATGCTGGCAAGTGCAGGCAGATAATCCGCGTTAAGGGCATTGGCATGAAGCAATAAAATTTGCTTAATCTGCCGTGCGAATAAGGCCTGCGATTGCTTTTCGAAGTAAAGAACTTTTTGCTCCATATAGGAAATGTAATCATCCCCTATCTGCTTAATCAGTTTATCATCTTTTTTATCCTGAGCCCGCTTGTAAGCAACGGCAAACAAGTAATCGGCATTATCGAACGTAACAGGGGCAGCTACATAATGATGGGCTGTTAAAAACTGATTCAGGGAATCGCTCTTTGCTTTTGTATCACCCACATGCAAAAATGGGTGCCGGAAGTAGGCCAGTTTTTTATTATGCTCGGTCATTAGTTTTCTTGTTACCTGTTCACCTTTAATAATCTCTTTAAAAAAATTGGCGGATGAAAGCGTGTTGTAATCGGGATGCGAGTAGGTATGATTCCCCAGATCAAGACCAGCCGCGAGCCAGCTTTTCAATAATTGAACTTGAAAAGGAATAAGCTGATTATTATTAAACAACTTAAACTCGTTGACAAAACCCATGGCAGGAATGCCGCTCGACTTCAATGCAGAAATTATTTTATCCATCATTCGCTTTTGATACACTGTGTCCGTAATGCCATATGTAACCAATGGCATGTCATCGATGGTGAAGCAGACTTGCTTTTTTTGGGCGTGTGATTGAAGAATTATTAGTAATGAAAAAATGAAAGAGATCCAGCGACTCATTCGGAATAAAACTTTGAACGAAGATAGCAATACAATCTTAATGAATAGTCCTAAGGAATCTACTCTTTATCTTTTACCAAAATTTTTCCTTCCACCCACGGTCTACCGCCCAAATAAAAATTCATTCCGGTTAGATTCTTTATATCGATCAAGCCATTTCTTGTCTCGACTGATCTGAGGCCAATCTGATTCCTCAATTCATTTACGCTTGCTAATTCACTCTTTGTGGGTGAATTTAAAAAACCATATCCCGCTTCGGTACGATCTGACTTTACCGCACGATACCAATCATCGACTAAAGCAAACTCCCAGGGCGACATTTGCCCATCCTTGATCGCTTGTAACAGCATGGGTTTAGTAAATTGATACAGCGTATCCTGTTCAACATACGCTTGCGAAATTGAATTATGATGACTCAGAATGGTGGTGGTCCAGAAATTATTTCCAATTAATCGCTCTCCCGGATAGCCAAATTCATTTAAGATGCTGATTAATTCAGTGATTTGCTTTTCGCTCTGCGGTGCAAACTTCTTCTCGGCATATCGATCTTGTCGTTTTGAACTAAATGTAAATAAAGCGCCTATCGCTTTCCTTTGATCTCGTGAAAACATCTTTTTCACTTTCATCCTAACGGGCTGATTAAGGGTTGCTTCATATGCATGGCGTTTTGACTTATAGATTTGCTTGATTGATTTCCATTCAGCTCCTACCCTCAACTTTTTTAAGTAGTCATTCTTTTTGATGGATTTCAATGTCCAGCCGCCATCAATCCCTGCATTTAAATAGTGAACTGCTTTTTTATAATCATCTACTGCTATAGCAAGCTGTGTAGTCACCCGGTATTCACTTAGAAAAACAAAGTCATACGCATTGAAGATCTGATCATAAATTAGCAAGGCCTCTTGATACCTTTGATCAGCAATCAACTTCTCAGCCTCAATTACTTGATGGTGATACTGAGTGTAATCTTGATGGGATTTATTCGAAGGTATGGTTTGCCCGATAGTTTGGACATGGAAAGAAATAATAATTGCAAGGCACGCTAAAAGATTTTTCATTCTCTTCAATGATGAAATAGAGTTGTAAAAAGTTTTACAACTTAAGGATGTTAAATCTTCCTCCCGGCCTTCACTAAAATTTCTGAGCCTTCCGCTAAAAATACAGACATTGGTTTCTCATTCTTCAAAAAAACAAACTCCGATCCGTATACACCAGCAAAGTCAACATCAATTTGGTAGTCATTTACTTTGTAGACATCCCAGCGTGGATGCTCAACGCCATACTCAGCTGTTTTAGTCGAGCCAAGCTTTGTGTAACCCCAATAGTGCTCAGTGATAAACTCGGCTTCGCTGCCAGCATCAATAGGTGTTGCTATTTTATCTGCGCTTACGCGAAAAGTATTCCAGCCATTTTTCTTCCACGCATATTCGACATCAAGTGAGTTATTATGTTCCCACGTATGGCGCATGGGCATGGTTTCATAGTTCTCGTTATAAAGTGTGTTGGCTACCAAGCTGAGCGCAGGTTTAGGTACAATTTCTTTAATGAATACAACGCCTCGCTTCCATTCACCGTTATCGTTATACCTCACATAAAACCGAAGGTTGACTTCTTCAAAGTTGATATGGAACGGAATCTTAACACCCAGCATTTTTGTATTCAAAAACATAAAGCCCACCAAACTCACATAGCAGGTGTTGTTCCAGAAATCTAATTCAGTCTTGTGAGGTAAGTAGGATGCAAGAATTTTAGGATTTACTTCATAATTAGCCATGGCCAACTTTCGCCATTCCGCTTGCAAGAAAGTTTTCATGGGTTAAAGATAGATATGATTTAAATGTTACATGAGAAGTTAATGGTTCCTCTTTTACGTATAAGATACCCATAACAACTATATGTTACACTAATAACTTTGGTAATGTGGTTTTGGAGAAACAACCCTAAAGCAAGGAGATTATGATCAAGATTAACTATATCCTAATTATTTTTCTTTAACAATAGTTTTAATTCAGTAAAGTTGTACGCGGTATTCAGAAACTCAACAACAGATATCCAATCGGTTTTAGGAACATAAATTACATCATAATGCTTTAAGGTCTCAATAACAACTCTGTCGCCTTCGATCTTTGCTTTTGAGGTGAAGCCACCATACTTATTTTCAGTACTTACATTAAATCTTTCAACACCCTCCACGGAATAGCCAGCAGGAATTTCTATGATTAACTTATTGTTTATTGAACGAGCGTAATCAAAATAGATATTTGTATTTCTTTCAATCTCTTCCTTGTCAATTTTGACCTGCGCCTCAATCAACTTGCCAATATCAACTATATAATTTGACCCTGCTTTCTTTATCAACTCTTCCGTTTCAAATACAAAAGAATATTTAAAAGACGGGCTATCATCAAACCGACCAGTTTGTTCAATGACTATGTCTTTTGGTTCTTTGGATTTGATCTCATAATTTTCTGCTACATATTGTTTAAGCCAATCATACTTCAAAGTCATTCGTTTACTCATATAGGCAGTTTTCAACGCTTCCTGATCTCTTTTGAGTGGCTTCTCTTCTTTCTTAAATAATTTTTCTTCTTCCTTTTTATAATCATAATAGTCAAGCAGATTATACTGTTCATACAATTTGCTTCTACCTGTCAATACCCTAGCAACCTTAACGGTTGTAGTAGCCATATCACTATCGAACGAAACCATTTGTGTGATGTCTGAACGATGTTGACCGGAAGTGAATGTTGGCATTGTAAATTTCTTACTCTTTCCTAAGGGTGCAACCAATCCATTCATGGCATAAGCCTGAGCACCCTCAAGCGAGGGGTCAAAACTGCCGGCAACGGAATTTAGACCAAATGGGGCAAGGTATAAATATTCTGAGCCCTTCTTAACCCGGATCAACCAATCTAATTCATTCTCCATAATTACATCATCTATGTCCGAAATATTCCTGTCTGAAGTGACAATAACATCATGAGCAATCTTTCTCTCTTTTAAGAATGAATGCATCACCCTGTAAAAAGTTAACCGTGATGCATTGGATGACTCTCCACGCCATAATTTATTCTCAGAATATTGTACTAAGATAAAATTGCGCAAATAATAATATGCCTTAGTTGATAACTCAAATGGATCAGTAACACCTTTTAAATTCGTCTTGGCATATTTTTTAAGAAAAGCATAATCTAATGTTGGTACCTTTATCAAGTTGTCTGTGAGTTGTTCCAATTCACTAACGGTTACCTTTGTTTTAGCTACCTTCTTCTCACCTAGCAAGACATCCGAAACCGAAACCACAGCCTCATTCCTGGCAAAAGCTGCTCTAAATTTAATAGTTGGCAAATCTCTGTACTTATACAACCATCGTTGATCATCCGCATTTTCCAGTTCTGCACCTTCGATGGTATAATATTGCTCGTCATTTTTTTCATCTGTCAAAAGCTTAAATTCAGGCGCACCATTAACCGATTTTAAATTGATATAACACTTTCTATCAGCACGAAACTGAACTTTATAATACATTATCGGATATTCCTTTGGTAAACTATAGATTACAGGGTCGTAAAAATGCAAGTACGAATTGACGGGTTCTGATGCTTCTTCGCATAAGTAGTAATCCAAGATATCACCCGGTTCTAATCCTGGAATCGCAATCTTTTTATAAGCCAACTTTCTATCATCCTCCGTGCGCTCCATTTTTATAGCGCGGGAAATATCAATAATAACTTCTTGACCCGATGGCTTAACAATTTTATAGCCAACATATACATCCAAATAAGGTACCGAAACATCAAAATTCATTTCAGCATATTTATCGACAGCATTTTTATCTGCTAATTTGATACGGTAGTGATGGTATTGATTTTTACGAAGTAAATTCCCTCCTATCGCTTTACGATACTCAAATCGATGCATTTGAGCAATAATTACAGCAGATTTGCCAGTCCACTTTTGAGGGATGTCTTTCGTTGTAAAGGCCTTATCGCGCGAGTTCCACATTTCATCTTTTATTTCAACTGAACGATCAACAGCATAAGTTGATGTCAACACACTAAAAAAGAACAAACTCAATACAAAACTTTTTTTCATATAAATTCGATAAGGACTTAGCAAAAAAAATTACTTTTTGGTGATCACAACCTGATCGCTATAAATCTCTTTGAGTTGTTTAATGCAATCGTTCCATTTCTCAAACATCTCTTTTTTCAAGATTCCATCGTGAACAGTTATTTCATTTGAATAATAAATTTCATTATTAATCAACTTAAAAGTTATCAAAAATGAAAAGTTATCAAAAACTTTATTCATACCTGTTGGCATATGTGAAACTGTGTAATCGGTAGGAACTCTAAATCTTTTTGTTGTCTTTGTTTTAACCTTTCTGCTAAAGTAATAGTCTGTAAGGCGATCATCGTCTATGGTAAGATTCTGGTAGGTTTTATTCCAGTCCAGATCTACATAAACATCGTTATTGAATGAGGATACCTTATTTCCCAATTCAAATTGATATTTCATTTGCAAAGGTAGATCGCGATCAATATCTGGAGTTTTAGTCACTTCAACCTTATCTGTGTTGAGATATTCAGCTACTGCCAGATAGTTAAATAATCTTTTTTGGTCTTCGTTCTTAACATTAGTAGAAAAATAAAGAACACTCTTTTTACTTTCACCATTCATCAGTAGTTCACCTTCACCTTTTAATTTATCATTATCCAATAGTAAAACTTCGGTTCTATCAATCAGGTTATTGGTTTCGTTTGAAATAGGCACGGTCTTCCGGATAAAATTCACTCCATCTTCAATTAACATTTCTTTGCCCTGAATACGTTCAGCATTTTTACCTAATGCTATATATTTTTCTGTAGCATCAAGCACATAGAGTTGATCTTCGAGCAACAAAGTACATATCATATGATTATCAACGCTAAGGGAAGGGATATCATAATTGTAAGGAATTCGATTGGTACCAATCCATGTAAGGCGTGCATCGAAACCAGCAAGCTTTAGCATTTCCTTTGTCAGATTAGCCATACCCTTACAATCCCCATACCGGTTCAGGTAAACTTGATGAGCCGCTTCGGGTTTAAAGCCAGCAATTCCATCTTCAAAGGCTATATATTTGATGTTGTCTTGAATCCAATAATATATTGCCTTAATCTTATCAAGATCAGTTTTGGAACTTGCTGTAAGTCTATCCACTTCAGCCTTGAGATGAGACGGTTCGTTTTTTACCTGAAGTACTAAGCCATTATACCATCCATACAGATCATTAACAGAAGCCAGTACTTTATTTTTGCCTACGGATGTCGTGTATGATTTAGTAACCACTATTATATGTGGATAGAAATACAATGAACCTAATGAGTTTTCTTCTTGCTTAATAGCTGCCAACCGTTTCACTGAATACTTGTAAACATTTTTATCACCATCTCTATGAACAGTTTTCTTAATATCAAAATTTCCAAAATTTTTTTCCACCAATTCAACCTCTACTTGCTGTGGAATTTCAAAACTTATTTCACGATCTTCTACGGGTTCCATTTCATGAAAGAAAATAGTAGTTAGGTATTTAGGATCATCGTATTTCACACGGTTTTTAACGGTAATTGTCGTCCCTTCATAAAGAAAATTGATTCTGTAAGCACACAACTTGGAGTCTGAATAGAAAATATTATCTACCTCATAGTTACCACAAATTTTTTCTGGCCAGAGTGACTTACCGGAAGTGAATGCTGTGCTAAACTCTTCGATCTTCAGATTATCATTGTAAAAAACACTTTCAATATGGGTGTAGTTACTCTCCAATGATACCAGGTCCTTTTCCTCTTCCCCGATAACCTTTAGCTGATTGTTATTGACTAGAAATCTATATTGCGAAGTAAAGCGATTGGCCACAACTTTGGCCTTCTCATTCTCGGGGTAAGTTTTTAATTTGTATGACAGCGCAATGTTTGTATTCTTTTGAGCTGGCAGCTGAATCGATAATAACCACAACCCAACTAACACGGAACACGAAGTCAATTTCATGCTAAAATTCAATATCATTCAATAAAGATAATTGTCTATTTGATTTACGTGATCTCTTTGTTTCCTTTTCTCGGAACTTTTTGTGCCGAATGATTGAGAGTAACCGTCTATATTGGCATTTTACCAATTCTTTCAATACCGCGAGACCTGATTAAGGCACTAATTGTAGCGAAGATGAACAAAAATTGACCCGTCCAATCACTGATTGAAGGTCAGAATGGAAGACGTGACAGCATTTAGAAATGGAATCTTAACACCCAGCATTTTAGTATTCAAAAACATAAAGCCCACCAAGCTCACGTAACAGGTGTTGTTCCAAAAATCTAATTCAGTCTTATAGGGTAAGTAAGGAGCAAGAATTTTAGGATCTACTTTATAATTAGCCATGGCCAACTTTCGCCATTCCGCTTGCAAGAAAGTTTTCATGGGTTAAAGATAAGGATGATTTGAACTTAGAATAATTAGTTATTCCGTTTGTTCACTTTGCGGCTCAGGCGACCCGGAACAACATGGAAGATACACTTTAACTGTTCTGTCAGGTCGGAAGACCTGACAGCAATTGAGGATGCTTGCGTCTGATTGTGAATTGTGAAAAAAAAATCAATCAGCCTGAAATTGCAATGAAGGAAGGTCAATTATTATTGGTTTCTTATTCACAATTATCGGTGTGAGTTCATTCTTAACTAATATAGTAGGCACCCAAACAAATCTAAATTCGCAATCACCGCGAAAAGGTATTATAGGTTTAGAAAAGATTAATCTCATCATGCGTTGCATGTAATCTGGCAAACCCTGAGATACCTCAATATCTTTAACATCCATATAACTAATGGGACTCATTAACCACTGAATTTGCAATTTTTCCATTCCTCCATTATCTAAAATCAACTTTTTCGATCTAATTTGAAAATCATCAAGTTTCAATCGAGATTGTAACTCCAAAGCTATCAACTCAGCAAATATCCTTAGGTATTGATATTTAAAATAGAAAAAATCGCATACATCGTCACCAAATCTTTTTTTTCCAAATTCTAAAGTAACTTCATCTTTTGTCAGTATTGCGGTGCTATATAAATAAGCATTGAATGACTCCGTGACCTTGGCTTCACCAAAAATAGTTACAGATCCACCCTTTCCACCAAGTATTGCACCAGGGAGCTTCAATGGTCTATCTTTATATTCTCCGGGTTGTATATAGGTTGTCAATAATGATTCAGAAATATCTTGACGCATCCCCTCTAATTCTCTACAGTTTTCTAATGTTTGAATCTTTAGAGTTTTACAACCCTTAGCGATATTGTAATCTTTGTTATCAAGGTATTTTACGATATAAAATTTATCTTCAATCATATCAATATCTAAGCAATCACAACTCCAAATCAATCGTATCCCCAGCCGTAAATAACTTCCCGGCAGGCTTTTCACTTTCCACTTTCAACTTTTTACTTTCAGCTTCTCCCTCGCTTTCCACGTTCAACTTTGTACGCTCAACTTCCTTCTCACTTACTTTTTCCTTTTTTTGGCTTTCCCCGAAGAGGTTTGCCTGGGTTGGTTCTTTTGGCTTTTGCGGTTTTGCTTTTGGGGGCTGACCGTTGACGAGCGGACCCGCTTTTGGCTTTGCTTCCCCGAAGAGGCTTGCCTGCCCGTCCTCTTCGATGACTGGCTCCGGCTCGATTTTTTTTTTTGAAGACTGACTTTCCTCAGGTTCCTCGGTTTCTACTTCGTCTTCAACTTCCACGCTGGTGTCTTCCGCGTCCTCCACAGGGCGTACTTTTGTTACCTTGTATTGCGACAAGCGATTGCCCAACGCTTTCCAGCCCTTCACATCAATCAGATCTTCGAGGTTTACAATTTCGGTTTCTTTGTCTTTCCCCTTCCCTTTTACCACTTCAATTTCTACTTCCGGAGTGTCGCTGGTAGTTACAAACTCAAGGCGCGAACCAATCCCTTCCGAAATAAATCCAAACTCTTTATCGGCTGTGGTGGTCTCCAACAAAAAGCGTTTTACAAAATGTTGCTTGCTTACCCCATCATAGTACACCGCAGAGATTACTTTCTTAGGATTAAACTTCTCCAACAAAATTGTTTTCTCAGGTTCGTAGCGGTTGGTTAATTCAAAGCTGGTGATTTTATAATTTCCACTTGACGTAATCGCCAGAATCTGGTCATCGCCATCAAACTTGTTTACATACTTCCCGCGCTCATCTTTATTCAACCGACCCGATGCCTGATCGAACCAAAGTTTAAGTCCACTAAGCGTACTTCCTTTTGCTTCCTTGAAATCAATTCTCCGCAAAGGATACTTTGTTAACGTATTTCCTTTCGCACCACGACCTTTTATTTCCAATTCCGAAAAATCGAAATCAAAAATCTTCTTGCGCGCAGTACTGGCCTGGCTCAACTTCACTTCCACAATCTCAGCCTCGCCATTCGGGTTGGCGCTTAAGTAATACAATTTGCTATTGGGGTTACCCGAAGTAAGATCATATTCCTTATCGCGAATGATGGCCGGCATAGCAAAACGCTTCGCAAACGACTTACCACTCTTGCCATCGCTGTAGATCATGTTGTACACCATGCGCTCATCCCCTTTCTTCCACACGCCAATATGGATAATGTCTTTACCCATAAACTTGCGCTCGCCAATGCGACTCACTAATGCTTTTCCATCTTTACGAATGGCTATGATATCATCCAACTCAGAACATTCCGTGATGTACTCATCTTTGCGCATGCCCCAACCCACAAAACCATCTTCGCGATTCACATATAGCTTTTGGTTGTTAGCTATTACTTCAGTAGCGGTTACAGACTGGAAGCTTCTGATTTCTGTTTTGCGTTCTCGTCCCTTGCCATATTTATCCAACAACTTTTGATAATATGCAATGGCATAGTCTGTAAGATGTTTGAGATGATGAAGGGTCTCCTTCAGTTCTTTCTCAAGATCTTTTAGCAATTCGTCAGCTTTAAAAGAATCGTATTTAGAGATTCGCTTAATGCGGATTTCAAGCAAGCGCAAAATATCATCGCGCGTTATTTCGCGGTAGAATTGTTTCTTATAAGGTTTAAGTCCTTTATCGGTTGTGCTGATTACCTCTTCAAAGGTTTCGCAGTTTTCAATGTCGCGATAGATTCGTTTCTCAATGAAGATTTTCTCCAATGAAGAGAACAGAATTTTCTCCATCAACTCCCCCTTGCGAATCAACAACTCCTGCTTTAGCAACTTCACCGTTTGGTCGGTGTTGTACTTGAGTATCTCGTTCACTTTCATGAACTGCGGCTTGTCGGCCACAATCACGCACGCATTGGGCGAAATAGAAACCTCACAATCGGTAAACGCGTACAATGCATCCATAGCAATCTCGGGTGAGATACCAGGCTGTAAATGAATTTGAATCTCAACGTCTTTCGCAGTGTTATCCACCACCTGCTTCACTTTGATCTTCCCTTTCTCGCTGGCCTTTACGATCGAATCCATTAACGAACTGGTAGTAGTACCAAATGGAATTTCTTTAATGGCCAGTGTCTTCTTATCAATGATATCAATCTTGGCGCGTACTTTTATTTTACCACCACGTATTCCTTGATCATACTCGGTAAAGTCGGCAATGCCACCTGTTAGAAAGTCGGGATAGATTTTTGGGTTCTTGCCTTTCAGAATATCGATGGAAGCTTTTATCAACTCGCAGAAGTTGTGTGGAAGAATTTTAGTAGAAAGTCCTACTGCAATCCCTTCTACTCCTTGCGTGAGTAGCAACGGAAACTTAACCGGTAATGTAACAGGCTCCTTCTTACGACCGTCATACGATAATTGCCATTCGGTTGTCTGGGCATTGTACACAACATCCAATGCAAATTTGGACAAACGCGCTTCAATGTAACGAGGTGCAGCAGCACTATCCCCTGTGCGCACATCACCCCAGTTTCCCTGGGTATCAAGTAGCAAATCCTTCTGGCCAATGTTTACGATGGCTTCCCCGATAGCCGCATCACCATGCGGATGGTATTGCATGGTGCTACCAATCACGTTGGCCACTTTATTGAAACGGCCATCGTCCATTTCCTTTATGGCGTGGGCAATCCTTCGCTGCACAGGTTTTAATCCATCTTCAATGCGCGGCACCGCCCGCTCCAGAATTACATAGGATGCGTAATCCAAAAACCAATTTTCATAGAGGCCGTCCAGGGAAACTAATCCATGAACTACCTCACCGTCCTCATCGCGAATTGATTTGTCTTTAATTGCTTTCTTCTTGCTCATAATACTTGATGACAACCGCAAAGACGCTGAGTCGCTAAGTTTCTTTGCGTCTTTGCGCCTCTGCGATTCTTATATTTAATTATCTCGTCCAATGATCTTAATTACTCACTCTCCACTGCCAGTTCTTCGGCAAATGCTACTTTATCCAACTCAATCTTTAAGTTATCGATAATGAACTCCTGACGGTCAGGCGTGTTTTTGCCCATGTAGAATTCCAGGATTTTTTGCAGGTGTTTCTCTTTATCAATGCGCACCGGTTGTAACCGGATGTCTTCCCCAATAAAGTTTCCGAATTCTTCGGGTGAGATTTCTCCCAATCCCTTGAAGCGGGTGATCTCAGGCTTGCTTCCCAACTTGCCAACTGCATCTTGCTTTTCTTCCTCACTGTAGCAGTAAATCGTCTCTTTCTTATTGCGAACCCTGAAGAGCGGAGTTTCTAAAATGTACACATGCCCGGCTTTCACCAGGTCAGGAAAGAATTGCAGGAAGAACGTCATCAACAACAAGCGGATGTGCATTCCGTCCACATCGGCATCGGTAGCTACAATCACTTTGTTGTACCGCAAACCATCCAACCCATCTTCAATGTTTAGTGCATGTTGCAGCAGGTTAAACTCCTCATTCTCATACACTACCTTCTTGGTGAGGCCGTAACAGTTGAGGGGTTTTCCTCGCAAGCTAAACACCGCCTGGGTTTCCACGTTACGCGACTTAGTAATGGAACCGCTGGCCGAATCACCTTCGGTAATGAAGATAACCGACTCGCTTCCCTTCTCGCCTTTCTCATCATCAAAATGAAAACGGCAGTCGCGAAGTTTCTTATTATGGAGATTTGCTTTCTTGGCGCGTTCGTTGGCCAGTTTTTTTATGCCTGCAATTTCCTTTCGCTCACGCTCCGATTGCAGAATGCGTTTCAGCAACGCATCGGCTGTAGCCGAATTTTTATGTAAATAGATTTCTAATTCCTTCGATACGAAATCACCGACAAAACTCTTCACACTCTGGCCTTCAGGAGCCATCGTGATAGAGCCTAACTTTGTTTTGGTTTGCGATTCGAACACCGGCTCTTGCACGCGCACGGCCACAGCGGCAACAATACTTGCCCGAATATCAGCGGCATCAAAATCTTTCTTAAAGAAATCGCGCACGCCACGCACCACCCCTTCGCGGAAAGCCGCTAGGTGAGTTCCTCCTTGTGTAGTGTTTTGGCCGTTAACAAAGGAGTAATATTCTTCACCATACTGACTACCATGCGTTAACGCTACTTCTATATCATCACTTTTAAAATGGATAATTGGGTAACGAATGTCTTCCGAATCGGCTTTTTGCTTCAGCAAATCAAGCAAGCCATCTTTTGAATAAAACTTACGGCCATTATAATTAATGGTAAGCCCCGCATTGAGAAACGCATAGTTCCACATCAGATCATCAAGGTATTCCGGGATGAAGTGATAATGTTTGAACATGGTGTTATCCGGTTCAAACTCAACCAGTGTTCCGTTCTTTTCAGTGGTCTTACTTTCCTTTGCATCGGTTGTAAGAATCCCCTTCTTAAACTCAGCCAGTTTTGTTTTGCCTTCGCGATATGCTTGTACTTTGAAATAGTTAGAAAGCGCATTCACTGCTTTGGTACCCACCCCATTTAGCCCCACCGATTTTTGAAAAGCTCCAGAATCGTATTTGGCACCTGTGTTTATTTTGGAAACCACATCTACTACTTTCCCTAACGGAATACCACGACCATAGTCGCGCACCACTACGCGTTGATCCGTAATCTTCACATCAATGGCCTTTCCATAGCCCATCATGTGTTCGTCAATACAGTTGTCGATTACTTCTTTTACCAGCACATAGATGCCATCGTCCTTAGCCGATCCATCTCCCAACTTACCAATGTACATTCCGGGACGTAGCCGGATATGCTCACGCCAATCGAGCGACCGAATGCTCGCTTCATTGTATTCAATTGTCTCCTTCGCCATGTTACTTAAGTACCCTTTTTAAAAGTCGCGCAAAGATTAAAAAATAGAATCAGAATCTGCATGTTGAAATTCAATTCTGATTGTGTTACACTGACCTGATCGTGATTCAAAAAATTAACCGATCTCAAATCCCTTCTAAGTAAATGATTTTTATACTCACTTCAACGAGTGGAAGAAATACTTCAGTTGCAAAAATTTATGAAGTTGATAAGTTTAATACACTGATAGTCAGTCGTAAAATACAATACATTAAATGTGATTATTTAGCTAATATTTTCTGCGAAAGCAGGTAGATCGGCCAACTGATTATCCATGCGCCTACCAGAAACAGACTTCCGTAGATGGCTGGAGCCATGCCTGAGTAATCGTAACGCTCGCCACTATTGTATACATGAAGGAAGCCTAGCGAAGCAATAAAGAAGATATTGATCGTAATAATCAGTCCGTAAAACCAGGCCTTAAAATCCTGCTTCTGCTTAATGGGCAATCGTGTAGCAATGAATACCAGCGTATTGATAACCGCCATCGCCCCTATCGAAAGATAGAAGAGTGAGTTTTTTGGAATGTAACTAGGAGCACCCTCGTTCGAAAGTATTACCCATTCAGGCAGCCCTGCATACACATAAAAAAATGTGAACAACAACCCAATCACTGAAAAGAACCAAAGCCCCTTGAATATCTTTAATGCCATCTGCTTAACTTTGATGCAAAACTAATCGATAATTCAACTTGAACCTCAACCCGATTGTTCTTTCCATCCCCATTTTTTTTATCCTGATTGGGATTGAATTGGTTGTTGAGCGCATTTCGCAACGTAAACTTTACCGCCTGCCCGATGCCATTGCTAACCTGAGTTGTGGTATTACATCCCAGCTTTCGGGTTTGTTTATGCGTGTGCTCGCGATTGGTGTTTATGAAGTGTTGTACTCAAACTTTGCATTCTTTGAACTGGAACGAACCGCTCTGTATTGGATAGCGCTTTTTCTACTTACCGACTTTGCTTATTACTGGGCGCATCGCATGAGCCACGAAATCAATTTGTTTTGGGGCGGTCATGTAGTGCATCACCAAAGTGAAGAATATAATCTTTCTGTTGCACTGCGACAAAGTAGTTTTCAGGTAGTTTGGACGTTTGCATTCAGTTTGCCAATTGCATTTTTAGGTTTTAATACGCTGGACTTTGCGTTGATCTCTGCGCTCAATACGTTGTATCAGTTTTGGATTCATACAGAGACGATCAACAAAATGGGTTGGTTTGAATATGTCTTCAACACGCCTTCGCATCATCGTGTGCATCATGGTCGAAATCCAAAGTATATTGATAAAAACCATGCCGGCTCGCTGATTATCTGGGATAAGATGTTTGGCACCTTTCAGGCTGAAGAGGAAAGACCGACTTACGGGATTACCAAACCAATCAATAGTTGGAATGCCATCTGGGCAAACTTAAGTCACTATGCGGTGATGGCCGATGAAATAAAACAGATTCCTTCATGGAGTGATAAGGTGAGATACCTTTTTAAAAAACCAGGTTGGTTTCCGGAATCCTTGGGCGGGTATCGTGCTGCCCCCGAGGTTGATAAAAATAACTATAGAAAATACGACACCTCCTATCCCATTCAATTAAATTACTATGTGTTGTTTCAATACATTCTTTGTTTGGGAGTCACAGGCTTGTTTCTCTTCAAGCAATCACAATTTACCATGCCTGAAAAAGCAACAGCAGCTGTGTTGATTTCGCTTTGGGTTGTTAATTGTGGTGTGTTGTTCGAATCAAAACGATGGGTAATTGTTTCAGAATGGATACGCATTGTTTCTTTCTCGCTTCTCGCGATAGCGGGCGCATATTGGTTAGCTTTGCCATACTACTGTTATGCAATCGCGTTGATATATGGCTTGGTTTCGGGAGTTTGGTTTAAGTTGGTTTCAAATTTAAAGAATGAAAAAAGGGTTGCTGTTTAGTTTCGTGCTGATTGCCTGTTCTTGTGGAAAACCATTACCTGATTTATCTCCTATCGACTTATCGCAATGGAAAGATGACAAAGGTGGGTGCAAAAATATCCGCGCCAGCTTCTTATCCGAATTGATTTCACAAAAGGATGAATTGAAAGGGCTATCCGAAAAAGATATTATTGAATTACTCGGTCGTCCTGATCGCAATGAGTTATACAAGCGCAATCAGAAGTTTTATTACTATGATGTAGAGCCCGGGAAGGAATGCGATTCCTTGATGGCCAATCAACAGTTAATACTTCGTTTCAATGCCATGAGCATGGCCAAGGAAGTTACGGTTGAATCTAAAAATTAACCACAGAGGCACAGAGATTTTCAATTCAATATTTAGTGCACCTGTCCTTCGGTAGGCGGGGTTCGTAGCATTCAAAAACTTAACTGTGCAAAGCATTCGCTTGAAAATGCTGCTTCTTTCTCAACGCTTTATTGATGTTGCTGCGAAGAATATCTACCAAAGCATGGAATCAGAATATCTTGTCCTTTCTGGAGCACATATAAAAACTCATCATCAAACTCTACCCGATGCACATTGCGGTTAATTCTAATCCAACCAAAAATGAAAAAGCTCATATAGGCTGCCGTGAAAATCGTATTGAAATATCGACCGTTTTCTAAAAATGAATTAATACCTGCAAAGACAAAAAAAAACATAAACCCAATCAGTATAACAAGCACACTGCTCTTATAAAACACTAAATACCTTGTTGAGAGACTATTGATTCGCTTGTTTTGATGGGTAGCCATATATTTACCGAAAATAAGAAATAGCATGAAGAACATTGCAGTAATCGGATCAGGAACCATGGGTAATGGAATTGCTCACGTCTTTGCGCAGCATGGGTACACAGTAAGTCTTATTGATATCTCGGAAGAGGCTTTGAAAAAAGCGATGGCTACCATTGATAAAAACATGGGGCGTCAGGTAGAAAAAGGGATTTTAACAGAAGAAGCCAAGAAACTTGCGCTAGCGAATCTCACTACAACTACATTTTTGAAAGAAGGTGTACGTGATGCTGACCTTGTTGTAGAGGCAGCAACTGAAAACATGGATCTTAAATTGAAAATCTTTAAAGAGATTGATGAGAGTACAAAACCCGGTACCATTTTAGCAAGTAATACATCCTCTATCTCAATCACAAAAATTGCCTCGGTAACAAAAAGTCCTGATCATGTAATTGGTATGCACTTTATGAATCCGGTGCCGGTAATGAAATTGGTTGAAGTAATTCGCGGGTATCGCACCAGCGATGCCATTACCGAAAAGATTATGGTGCTTTCGCGAAAGCTGGAGAAAATACCTGTTGAAGTAAATGATTATCCGGGCTTTGTAGCCAATCGAATTTTAATGCCTATGATTAACGAGGCAATTTACACCTTGTATGAAGGCGTGGCGGGTGTAGAAGAGATTGATACAGTTATGAAGTTGGGTATGGCGCACCCGATGGGACCACTGCAATTAGCTGATTTTATTGGGCTTGACGTGTGCCTCTCCATTTTGCGCGTGCTGCATGACGGATTTGGCAATCCAAAATATGCTCCTTGTCCGTTGCTTGTAAATATGGTGCAGGCAGGACATAAAGGAATAAAAAGTGGTAGTGGGTTCTATCAATATAAAGCCGGAAGTAAAGAGTTAGTGATTGCTGATCGATTTAAAAAATGAGTAATTCTACAGATGAAAAATTTATTGCCTACTGGAGTGAGAAACGAAAGCTAGGTAAGAACAAGTATGCCTTGCTGCATGGAGTAGTCTACTTTGCTATGCCCGCATTTATTTGCTCTGAGTTAGTTAAGAATATTTTTCATATAGGTAATTACGAGATTTCAATTGCCCGTTTTACGATTGGACTAATCGTTTGGTCACTCTTGGGGTTTTATTTATTCAGATTATTTCAATGGCGAACACAAGAAAATCGGTTTAACCAACTACAAAAAAAGGGAGGTCAATGACCTCCCTTTTTTCATTTCAGATAGACTAGAATAATTATTTCTTTAGTAAGTCGCGTATTTCTGTAAGCAAAACAACATCTGCCGGAGGTGGAGCCGGAGCAGCTGGAGCTGCCGCTTCTTTCTTTTTGGTTGCATTCATGCTCTTAATGATCAGGAACAGCACAAAGGCAACAATAATAAAATTGATTACCGAAGAAAGGAAGTTTCCATATTTCACAGCTCCAAAAATAGTAAGTTCTGAAAGCTTAGTAAGGTTGGCTGCTTCAAGGGCTGGCTTTAACAATAAAGGGGTGATCACATCATCAATAAAGGATCCAACAATTTTGCCAAAGGCTCCACCGATAATAACACCCACTGCAAGGTCAACTACATTGCCCCGCATAGCAAAGGCTTTAAATTCTTTTAGCATACTTCAATTATTTAGGTTTGGTAACGGTAAAACTAACAAACTTCACAAAAAATTATTGCACAATCTTAAATTGGTTGCGCAATCCTTTAAAGCTGGTTAATTCTATGCCCGTGCTGCCAATAAACATTTTAGCTTGAATTTTTACCGGCACCCGATTTCCATCATCCGACATCCAACAGGTAATAGAATTTTCGCCATCAAAAATCTTATTATCAGGCATGATGGGAACCAACCGATGACAAGGAACTTTCCCAACTTTGGTCTTAATAGTTTCTTTACCATCGTAGATAATCTTCATGTTATAGGGAGTATCTTCAAAGAACCCCGAGATTGCCAGTGTATCTCCCTTCTTATAATTCTTGTTGAAATCAATCACCCGCAAATACAAAAATCCGGCAACCATATCGCGCACATTATCCGGAGTCTTGTAATACTTAGGGGCTTCATAAGCTCCTGTTTCCTTATTCTTTACTTTCACTTCGGCCTGTAGCTTATCATGATCATAGGTGATCACTTCATCTTTACGGTAGCTGCCTTCCTTAATTTTTCGGTACGAAACATGGGTAACTAAAGCCGCAGTATCCACATAAGCGCCCCACTGGTCGTTCACTTTGGTAATCCACGATACAAAACCCAATGTTTCACCATAAGCATCTACTTTGTAGCAAGGGCGAGAATTTCTTGTATAAATTGACTTTTCAACTACTGTAGAAGCTTTACCCACGGTAAAAAACCCAAAATTTACGCGGTATTCAAGCACCTCACCCGTGCCAAAACTCGTATTCTTTATGTAAACGAAGTCTTTCCTGCGTTCACCCGAGAACGAAGTGAGCAGGATAAATACACACAATCCTTTCAAAAAATACTTCATCAGATCAAAGTTAACACCTGAGCCTATAGAAGACAAAGTTCATACCAAGGGTAAACGTGAATACCTGCGTATTATGGCACTTTTCATCGTCAAGATCGAAAAACTACACAGAAACATTATTTTCCCTTAATGCATCGTTAAGCGATGTCTTCTTATCGGTACTTTCCTTGCGTGTGCCAATGATAAGGGCACATGGAACTTGATATTCCCCGGCAGGGAATTTTTTAGGTACCGTACCCGGAATAACTACAGAGCGGGGTGGAACATATCCTTTATACTCGACAGGCTCAGGGCCTGTTACATCAATTACCTTAGAACTGGCTGTTAATACCACATTAGCGCCAAGCACTGCTTCTTTACAAACCCGGGCACCTTCCACAATTATACATCGTGAGCCAACAAAAACGTTATCTTCAATAATGACAGGAGCTGCCTGAATAGGCTCAAGTACACCACCCAACCCAACGCCTCCGCTTAAATGAACATGCTTACCTACCTGTGCACAGCTGCCAACAGTTGCCCAGGTGTCAACCATTGTACCTTCATCTACATAGGCTCCAATATTGATATAGGAAGGCATCATTATCACACCACGATTAACAAATGACCCATGGCGCGCAATGGCGTGAGGTACAACCCGAACACCTAAATTCTTGTAGTCTTTTTTAAGGGCAATCTTGTCATGAAACTCAAAAGGCCCTACTTCAATAACCTCCATTTGTTGAATGGGAAAGTACAAGATCACTGCTTTTTTAATCCATTCATTAACAACCCAATTATCGCCCGCTGGCTCCGCTACCCGTAGCTTCCCACCATCGAGTAATTTGACAACTTCGCGCACGGCATTTTGAGTCTCAGAAGACTTTAGTAATTCACGATCCAACCAGGCCTTTTCAATTAATTCTTTCAGTTCCATTTATATCCTATTTTTAAACCAGCTTGCAATAAATGAAAAAACCAAGAATAGTCCTTGCCTCCATTCTTAAACCAGTGGATGATACCCGCATGTTTGAGAAGATAGCAGGCACACTTTCAAAGGTAAATGACTACGAAATTTTTGTTATTGGATACCCCAGTATAAACACAATTAACAAGCACGAAAACATCACTCAACTTCCACTCAATTCTTTCAAAAGACTTAGCCTATCCAGACTGTTAGCCTCTTGGAGAGTTCTCCAAAAAGTATATAAAGTAAAACCTAAAGTATTGATAGTTAATACCCATGAATTATTGATAGTTAGCATCATAAACAGAATATTATTTGGCACCAGGATTATCTATGATATTCAAGAAAATTATTGGCGCAACATCCTTCATACTACAGCTTTTCCTTTTGGAATCAGGCACCTGATTGCAGGTTGGGTACGACTCAAAGAGAAGCTAACTTCTCCCCTGTTTCATGCATTCTTTCTGGCCGAAAAAACGTACGGGCACGAACTTACTTTTACACAGGGGAAACAAATTATTTTAGAAAATAAAACACTTCTTCCTATGGGATTTAAGCGAGCAACTTCTCCCGATAAAATCAAACTGATTTTTAGCGGTACACTTGCCGAAAGCACAGGTGTTTTTGAGGCGATAGATCTGACAAAGAAACTTCACAAAATTGACGTTCGCATAGAGCTAAAAATAATAGGCTATTGTGCCATCGCCCCCACCCTTAATCGTATCCAAAAGTCAATTTCAGAACATCCATATATTACCTTAGTTGGAGGCAAAGCACTTGTGCCGCACAATCAAATTTTAGAAGCAATCGCTTCCGCAGATTTCGGGGTCATTTCCTACCCAGCCTCCACTCATATTGAAAACCGGATTCCTACCAAACTATATGAATATCTGGCTTGTGGCCTGCCAATAATTCTTGAGGATTATGAGCCTTGGACTACGATTTGCCGACCCTATCAGGCAGCGCTTACATTGCGATTCAACAATTATCAGCCAGAAGAAGTACTAGCCAAAATGAAGACCTCTATCTTTTATGGTTTAACACCAACAGATGTATCATGGGAATCAGAAGAAGTTAAACTGTTAAGCACAATCAGTAAAATTTTAGTCTAAAAATATTTTTAGACTAATCTAAAAATTATACTTTTGTGAGATTAATCCATAAAACGTGCTTAGTCTTACTGAAGAAAACTACCTCAAAGCAATCTATCACCTATCTGACGGAGGATCTAAATCTGTATTGACAAATGATCTTGCTGCAGCCATGAATACGAAGGCTGCCTCAGTAACGGACATGATTAAGAAGCTTTCCGCTAAAACGGTAATCAACTACGAGAAATATTACGGTGTAAATGTTACTTCAAAAGGCAAAAACGAAGCCCTGATGGTGATTCGTAAACATCGCCTTTGGGAAACCTTTCTGGTGGAAAAGCTTGGCTTTAGCTGGGATGAAGTACATGAAGTAGCTGAACAATTAGAACACATAAATTCTAATAGGCTCATTGAAAAGTTAGATGAATTCCTTGGCTTTCCCAAAGTAGACCCTCATGGGGATCCCATACCTGATAACAAAGGAAAACTGAAAGTACTTCCTAAAATTGCTATTGATCAATTAAACATTGGTTATCAGGGGAAGATAGCCGCTGTAAAAGATTCAGATTCAAACCTGCTCAAGTACCTGGATAAGATTGGAGCCAAGCCTGGTACAAAGCTTAAGATTTTGGGTAAAGAGGCGTATGACGATTCAATGGAAGTACTTATCGATGATCACCGTGTATTCATCTCCAAAGAAGTTTCTCAAAACATTTTAGTTGTTGAATAATGAACGAGTCAACCAACAGAAAATCATTAAGCGAAGTCCACGCAAGTGTGGACGCTACCAACAGAAAAGGCATAAAGAAGCTTTTTGCTTTTCTCGGGCCTGCCTACTTGGTAAGTGTTGGCTACATGGATCCGGGCAACTGGGCTACGGACATTGCAGGAGGAAGCCAATTTGGATATACTCTTATTTGGGTTTTACTGATGTCCAATTTAATGGCTTTGCTATTGCAAAGTTTAAGTGCCCGGTTAGGAGTAGTCCGACAACTCGATCTTGCTCAAGCATCGCGCAGTGAATATCGCCCGGCAATTAACTATTCACTTTGGTTTATGGCCGAGATTGCCATTGCCGCCTGCGATTTAGCAGAGGTTCTGGGTATGGCAATAGGCTTACAATTACTGTTTGACTTGCCACTGATATGGGGCGTGTCACTTACCGTATTAGATACCCTCATCATTTTAGTGCTGCAAAGCTATGGTATGCGCAAAATGGAAGCTTTTATCATTGCCTTGGTAGCTATTATAGGTGGTGCCTTTTTTGTTGAAATGATTTTGGCTAAGCCCGATATGAGCGAGTTAGTGACCGGCTTTATTCCCTCATTGCCAAACGATACCGCGCTTTATATTGCCATTGGTATCATAGGAGCAACCGTAATGCCCCACAACTTATACCTGCATTCTTCCTTAGTGCAAACCCGAAGGATTGATTCGTCTACCCATAAAGGTATCTGGTCAGCTATCAAATACAATTTTATTGATTCGGCCATAGCGCTCAATGCTGCTTTCTTTGTGAATGCTGCCATTCTTGTGCTTGCTGCATCTACCTTCTTTAAGGCCGGCATGTTTGAAGTCGCTGAAATTCAAGATGCGCATAAACTATTAGCTCCCTTACTCGGCACAGACCTGGCTCCGCTCTTATTTGGGGTTGCTCTCGTAGCGGCAGGACAAAGCTCAACGATAACGGGAACCTTAGCCGGACAAATCGTAATGGAAGGTTATTTAAACTTACGGATTGCACCCTGGCTGAGAAGATTAATTACAAGGGTCATCGCTATAATACCGGCCTATCTGGTCATTATCATTTATGGTGAAAGTGAAACAGGGGCACTCTTGGTTTTAAGTCAAGTGGTATTGAGCCTTCAACTTGGCTTTGCTATTATTCCTTTAATACACTTCACTAGCGACAAGGGTAAAATGGGAGTTTTTGCCAATAAACTGTGGGTGCAAATTGCCGCTTGGACAATAGCTTTGATAATAGTAGGATTAAATGTCCAGTTAGTAATTCAGGAAGTAACAGGGTGGTTAATTGCTGCGGGGGATCATGCATGGATTATTTGGATAACCGTTATCCCCTTATGCATTGCGGCTGCTTTGCTTCTTGTGTACATTACCCTAAAGCCATTGATTGATAAGCCAAGTGCCGATAAGATTTCACGCATTCCTCACGGAACAGCTGTAACATTGAGTGATTTGAATAATCCTATCTATAAGCAAATTGCAATCACGATTGATTTCACTAACGTTGATTCCATCGCGATTCAAAGTGCCTTCGCCCAGGGCGGGAAGAATGCAAAGTATTTACTGATACACGTGGTTGAAACAGCGGGTGCCATGGTGTACGGAAGTTCAATTGCTGATAAAGAATCTAGCATTGATAAGGAAGCGCTGAACAAATACGTAAAACAGCTTACTGAAATGGGTTATCAGGCCGAAATGAAGATTGGATACGGTAATCCGAAACGGAAAATCCCAGCCATGGTGAAAGAGTTTAAATCTGATTTGTTAGTAATGGGAGCTCATGGTCATAACTTTATAAAGGACTTGATTTTTGGAACAACAGTAGATACGGTTCGGCACCGCGTAAAAATACCTGTTCTTATTGTTCGGGAACCGATTGATGCCCAGTGATGAATTTATTTAGTATCAGGCAACAAGCTGATTCCTGATTAACTTGCGGCATGGCTCAAGGACATTTACCGGATGATACGATCATTGCGCTTGCTACACCCCAGGGTGTAAGTGGCCTGGCTGTTATCCGCCTTTCCGGAAAAGATGCGATCCGGATTACCCAAAAAGCATTTACCGGCAAAGCATTAACCGATCAAGCATCGCATACTATCCATTTAGGTACTCTTGGTGAGGGGGATAAAGCCATTGATGAAGTCTTAGTCTCCCTTTTCAAAGAGCCTAACTCATTTACCAAAGAAAACTCGATTGAGATTTCATGCCATGGATCGCCAGTAATTATTAGAGAAATCATCAAACTCTTTTTAAAACAAGGCGCCCGATTAGCTGAGCCCGGAGAGTTTACGAAACGAGCATTTATGAACGGTCGCTTTGATTTAGCTCAGGCCGAAGCGGTTGCTGATTTAATTCATGCCGAGAATGATAATGCCAGGCAGGCCGCTCTTAATCAGATGCGAGGAGGATTCTCTAAGGAAATCAAATTTTTGCGGGAAGAGTTAATACACTTTGCTTCCTTAATTGAACTTGAACTTGACTTTGGCGAAGAGGATGTAGAGTTCGCCAAGCGAAACGATTTGTTTCAATTGGTTGAAAAGATTCAAACCTACATCAAGCGACTGATTACTTCCTTTGATCAGGGCAATGTGATAAAAAATGGTATCCCTACCGTAATTGCGGGTAAACCAAATGCGGGTAAATCAACACTGCTCAATGCATTGCTCAATGAAGAGAAGGCAATAGTCTCTGAAATACCTGGCACCACACGCGATGTTATTGAAGATGAGATCACACTAGGTGGCATTATATTTCGGTTTATGGACACAGCAGGCCTTCGCGATACTATAGACATTATCGAAGCTATGGGCGTATCGCGCACACGCGAACGTATGAAAGCTGCGTCTTTGATCTTGTATGTGTTCGATCTCTCGAACACTACGATTGATGAAATCGATCAGGAAGAACAAGAACTAAAAGCATTGGGAGTACCCGTTATTAAAGTTGGGAACAAGTTAGACAAAGCTCCTGAGAAACTACTTAAAGGAATTGAAAATCAAGATTTTATACTAATTTCTGCGGCAAGCAAAACCAATTTGGATACCCTAAAAGAAGTGATCTTATCCAAGTTTAACATTCATGCAGTAAAGCAAGGTGATGTATTGGTAACAAACCTACGTCACTATCAAAAACTCACCGAAACTCAAGAGGCATTGGATCGAGTTGTGGTTGGATTGAACTCAGAAATCACGGGTGATTTTCTTGCGATGGACATTCGCCAGGCCCTGCATTTTCTGGGCGAGATAACAGGTGAGATAACAAGTGATGATTTACTTGAAAATATCTTTGCAAACTTTTGCATCGGTAAATAATTCTGAAGTACTTTTACAATGAAGAGTTTTTTATAACTCCGTCTTTAACCAGATAATAAAAAATAAACTAACGCATCATGGCAAAGAAAGCAAAAAAGGCAGCCAAAAAAGGGAAAGCAAAACCTAAGAAGGCAGCAAAGAAATCGGCAAAAAAAGTAGTGAAGAAAGTGGCAAAGAAAACTAAGAAGGTAGCGAAGAAAGTTAAAAAGGCAGCTAAAAAAGTGGTTAAGAAGGTTGCAAAGAAAGTGGCCAAAAAACCAGCTAAAAGAAAAGTTGTAAAAAAGGCTCCTGTAGCAACTCCTCCGCCAGCACCAGCTCCTGTTGAGACTCCAACAGAAGGAACTGGAATGCCAATGTAATTCTGAAAGCATCTTGTTATAAAAGAGCGACCTGGAGTCGCTCTTTTTATTTCCTTTATACGGCCAGTGCTTTTGCTCCAGCCCATTTACATCAGATCTCATCATTCCATGCAATCGAGGGCAGAAAGAATGATAATAATTGGTAACTTGCCCGACTTGGCTTATCACGAGCTTTAATCAAACTAAACACAACTATGAATAACAAAAGATTACCATTCCTAATTATAGGCGTCATTGCATTTATTGTAATACTGGCGCTTTCGTCTAGTCTGTTTTACACCATTAGTGCAACGGAACGAGCTGTTGTATTCTTTCCTTTTGGGAAAGGTTTAGATCGGGACAATATTGTAGGACCCGGCACACACATGAAGGCACCCTGGAATGAAATCTATACCTATCGGGTAAACGAGATGTCTTCGGAAGAGAACATGGATGTGCTCGATAAAAACGGATTATCTATCCACATTGATATTACGGTTCGCTACTTTCCTATCCCCGAAAAAATCGGTTACATCCACGAACAATTCACAACGAACTATGAAACTGTATTGGTTATTCCAGAAGTTCGCTCTACAGTACGCCAGGTAATGGGTAGATATACGGCAGAGGAAATTTACTCAACCAAACGAGCCGAAGTGGAAGTGGCTATAAAAACTGAAACCGAGGCCATTCTAAACAAGAATAACGTTCATACAACTGCCGTATTGATTCGGTCAATCGCTTTGCCTGAGCAAATCAAACAGGCCATTGAAAATAAATTGCAGCAAGAACAAGAAGCACTGGCATACCAATTCCGGTTAGACAAAGAAAAAAGTGAAGCTGAAAGAAAAAGAATTGCCGCTGAAGGTGAGTCGCGTGCAAACAACATTATCAACAATAGCTTGACAGACAAACTATTGAAAATGAGAGGTATAGAGGCCACTTTAGAACTCTCTAAATCTCCGAATAGCAAAATTATTGTGGTCGGTTCGGGAAAAGATGGCATGCCGCTGATATTGGGGAACAACTAATTCTACCCAACCATTTTTTTTAAAAACCTAACGTTCTATCTTTAAAACGAAAGTTTAAATTTTGAATCATGGCGAAGACTGCTGAATTAATCATCGATGGAAAGTCCTATACGTTTCCAATCGTTGTTGGCTCCGAAAACGAGCAAGGTATAGACATTAGCAACCTGCTGGAAACCACAGGTGCGGTAACCTTAGACTTTGGATATAAAAATACCGGAGCAACAAAAAGTGCCATTACCTTTCTGGATGGTGATAAGGGAATTCTTCGCTACCGGGGGTATTCTATCGAAGACCTGGCTGACAAGTCATCCTTCCTTGAAGTCTCCTACTTGTTGATTTTTGGTGACTTGCCAACTCCCGAGCAACTAAAAAAATTCACCACGGATATCAAGAACCACACAATGGTTCATGAGGATATCAAGAAAATATTAGATGGCTTTCCATCTACATCTCACCCCATGGGTGTGCTGGCTTCCCTGTTTTGTGCACAGACTGCATTTTACCCGGAAGCACTTGACCCTAATCGGGCAACGGACGGAGTTTACTTAAGCATGATTCGTTCATTGGCTAAGATGCCAACGTTTGCTGCGTGGGCATATAAAAATGCAGTGGGGCATCCCGTAAACTATCCGGATAATTCATTGGATTACTGCTCGCGCTTTTTGAAGATGATGTTTGCTTTGCCTGCCGAAGATTTCGAAATCGATCCGGTGGTTTCTGCAGCACTTGATAAATTGTTGATTCTTCATGCCGATCACGAACAAAACTGCTCTACGTCTACTGTTCGAATCGTTGGTTCTTCCAAGGCAAGTATCTATTCATCAATTTCGGCAGGTATCAATGCCCTCTGGGGCCCGCTACATGGTGGCGCTAATCAGGAGGTGATCTTGATGCTTGAACAAATTAAGAAAGATGGTGGTGATACTGACAAGTGGATCAATAAAGCAAAGGATAAAAACGATCCTTTCCGATTAATGGGCTTTGGCCATCGAGTTTATAAAAACTTCGACCCGCGTGCCAAGATTATCAAGAAGGCAGCAGATGATGTACTTGAGAAATTAGGTGTTAACGATCCTACTCTTGAAATCGCCCGCAAGCTTGAAGAAGTTGCTTTACGCGATCCTTACTTCATTGAGCGCAAATTATATCCAAATGTTGATTTCTACTCAGGTATCATTTACCGGGCGTTGGGTATTCCTGTTGATATGTTTACGGTTATGTTTGCGATTGGCCGCCTGCCAGGCTGGATTGCTCAATGGAAAGAATTACGTGAGAACAAAGAGCCGATTGGCCGTCCTCGTCAGATTTATACAGGGGCAAATTACCGACCATATGTTGCGCTTGATAAGCGTTAGGAAATACCATTTAAGGATTATCTTTAAGGCTGGTTTATCCAGCCTTTTCTTTTAATCCAAAACTCATAATACATGGCACTTGTTGATGATTTTAATACAGCCGTTGTTCGTTCGAAAGAATTGACACAACGACCGTCCAATGAAGATCTCTTAAAATTATATGCGCTCTTCAAACAAGCTACGGATGGAGATGTAACAGGGGATAGACCCGGTGGGTTTGACTTCAAGGCTATTGCTAAGTTTGATGCCTGGGCTGAACGCAAGGGCACTTCGAAAGAGAAAGCAATGGAAGAGTATGTTGCGTTGGTAAACTCACTCCATCAAACTCAGTCCTGATCTATTTTGAACCTTTTTTTTCAACCCGACATCCCGAAAGGAATTCATCATCTCAATGAAGATGAATCACGCCATGCTGTAAAAGTGCTGCGTATGAGGGTTGGTGATCGGTTGTTTATAACAGATGGTCAAGGATCATTCTATGAGGCCATTATTGAACTTGCTGATTCAAGGGCTTGTGGCTTTACAATCACTGATAAAAGAGTTTCCCCTGCCCGATCCTTCTCCATTTCAATTGCCATTGCGCCAACAAAAAACATTGATCGTACTGAATGGTTTGTTGAAAAAGCCGTAGAACTTGGCATTGAGCAGATTCATTTCATGTGCTGTAAAAATTCAGAACGTAAAACGGTTAACCTCGAGCGAATTCAAAAAATTATAGTCAGTGCCATGAAGCAATCCGGACAATCATGGCTACCTGCTTGTTCTGAGATAAAACCATATTCGGAAATACTTTCACTTCCTGCGGATCAAAAATTTATCTGTTATGTAGACAGTCAAAATCCTGATCAACTAAAATCGATAGCAACGCCAAACCAGAAGTATCTTGTATTAATTGGGCCTGAAGGTGATCTTCAAAAAGAAGAACTTGAGCAGGCCATTCAACATGACTTTAAAAAAGTAAGCCTTGGCACCAATCGCTTGCGCACAGAAACAGCCGCCCTGGCTGCATGCCACACACTTAATTTGATTAATTTGTAGCCGAATTTTTCAAACGCTATGACTGCCTCAAAAGCTAAAAAACAAATTCAAAAACTAACGGATGAGATTAACTATCATACCGATCTCTACTACGTAAAAAGCAAATCAGAAATCTCCGATTTTGAATTTGACCAACTGCTTGAACAACTGGGTAAGTTAGAAAATGAATTTCCTGAACTTAGACTACCAGACTCCCCTACTCAACGGGTTGGGGGAACTATAACAAAAGAGTTTGCTACGGTAGTTCATCAATACCCTATGCTCTCTTTAGGGAATACGTATTCTTCCGAAGAATTGAAAGATTTTGATAGTCGTGTGGCAAAAGGATTGGATGGCGATCCGTATGAATATTTTTGTGAACTGAAATTTGATGGGGTTTCTATTAGCTTGATCTATGAAAATGGATTACTGGTAAAGGCGGTTACACGAGGTGATGGTGTACGGGGCGATGATGTAACCACAAACATCAAAACGATAAGAAGTCTACCCCTTCGAATAAATGCGAAAAATCTACCGGCACGATTTGAAGTACGGGGTGAGGTGTTCCTTTCCAAAGATGTATTTAAACAACTCAATAAAGATCGTGAGGATATTGGGGAGGAAACGTATGCCAATGCCCGCAATACCGCTTCGGGCACGGTTAAAATGCAAGACTCCACTGAAGTAGCACGAAGGAAACTAGATTGCTATGTTTATTATCTATTAGGTGCCGACAATCAAGTAAGTACACACGCTGAATCAATCCATAAATTAGAATCGTGGGGATTTAAAGTTTCGCAAACCTACAAGCAATGTAAAACTATTGACGAAGTGCTTGCTTATATTTCTCAATGGGAAAAGAAAAGACTAGAACTTCCGTTAGATACCGATGGAGTTGTTATTAAGGTAAACAGTCTTGAACAACAATCTCAGTTAGGATTCACAGCAAAAAGTCCACGTTGGGCAATCTCTTATAAATACAAAGCCGAAAGCATCAGTACACGGTTAAATGGAATTACGTATCAGGTAGGTCGCACAGGATCAGTTACACCTGTGGCAGAGTTAGAACCCATTCTACTGGCTGGCACAACCGTTAAGCGTGCATCCTTACATAATGCAAATGAAATTGCACGATTGGACTTACGCATTGGCGATTATGTTTTTGTAGAAAAAGGCGGTGAGATTATTCCTAAAGTTACCGGAGTGGTATTGGAAATGCGGGATGCCAGCAACAAAGCCGTTAAGTACATCACCAGGTGCCCCGAGTGCAAAACTGAATTAATCCGTAAAGAAGGTGAAGCCAATCATTATTGTCCGAATGAAAAAGGATGTCCACCACAGATAAAGGGAAAAATTGAACATTTCATTCAGCGCAAAGCAATGGATATTGATTCGATTGGTGAGCAAACCATTCGTCAGTTATACGAGTTGGGTTTTGTAAAGTCGCCTGCCGATTTATATTACTTAACCAAAGAGCACCTTCTTAAGTTGGAGAAGGTAAAAGAGAAATCGGCCCAGAATATCCTTGATGGAATTTCTCAATCTAAAAATCAACCCTTCGAAAGTGTTTTATTTGGAATTGGAATCCGATTCGTTGGAAAAACAGTAGCCGAGAAATTGGCAAAGCATTTTAAAACGATGGATAACCTTAGCCGGGCTACCTATGAACAATTGCTAGAGGCACCAGAAGTGGGTGAAAAAATAGCGCAAAGTGTTGTTGCTTATTTCAAAGACGCTGACAATCTGGTTGAAATAAAACGCCTTGCCCAAGCCGGACTTCAGTTTGAATCCACACAAAGAGAAGCAGAGAAGTTGAGCAACCTGCTAGGTGATAAGTCTTTTGTGATTTCGGGGGTATTTGAAAAGTACGAACGCGATCAATTGAAAGACATTATTATCGCCAATGGCGGACGGGTGCTCTCCTCTATTTCAGGGAAGTTAGACTTTCTTTTAGCCGGTGAAAACATGGGACCAGCCAAACGCGAGAAAGCAGAAAAGCTTGAGGTTAAAATAATCTCCGAGCAGGAGTTTGATGCTATGCTTGGAAAATGAAATGTCAATTGAATAATTTACCTGATACTTTGATACTACTTTATTAGCTTTCGGTCATGTTTAAAATGAATTTCCTGAAAATGCGCACTAAGACCGCGCTAAAAAATAACAAAACGGAACGTGGTAGTAAGCCCTACAAACAGGCATCCACGGTGGGCATTGTGTTTAGCGTAGAGGATAAGCAGAAACATCAGGATGTGAAAGATTTCATTCACCTGCTGGAGAAAGATGGAAAGAAAGTTACCGTTTTGGAATATCTGCCGGAGAAAAAAGAAAACTATGAATTCAAGTTTGATTTTTTCACCATTCAGGAATTGAATTTTTGGGGAACACTTGAATCGAGTGTAGCCAATAAATTTATAGACACAGCATTTGATTATTTGTTTTATCTGGATAGGGAATCGAATCCATTATTACTAAACTTGCTGGCTCGTTGCAAAGCTCAATGCCGAATTGGTAGATTTAATAATAGTGAGCGTGAGTATTTTGAATTAATGATCGAACAAAAAGGAACTAACAAGGGGTTAATTGAAACCATGTATAGTTATACCAGTCAATTAAGGTAACATGAAAAGTTTGTATGGTACCGGTGTCGCCTTAGTTACACCCATGAACGACAAAAAAGAAATCGACTTCAAGGCCTTGAAACGATTATTGAATTATACCGCTACTGGTGTCGACTATTACGTGGTGATGGGAACCACGGGTGAATCAGCAACATTAAGCAAAGAAGAAAAAAAATCAGTGCTTGCGTTTGTGCTGGCAAACAATCGTAAAAAATTACCCATCGTTTATGGCATTGGGGGTAACAATACGCAGCAGGTTATTGATGAAATAAAGTCTACCGATTTGAAAGGCGTTGATGCACTACTTTCAGTAAGTCCTTATTACAACAAGCCTTCGCAGGAAGGAATCTATCAACATTTTAAAGCCGTAGCAAAGGCATCGCAGCTTCCTGTAATTCTTTATAATGTTCCAGGTCGCACCGCTTCAAACCTGACTGCAGAAACAACACTTCGTTTAGCAAACATTAAAAATATTGTTGGAATAAAAGAAGCCTCCGGGAATCTGGAGCAATGCATGAAAATCGCTAAAGAGAAGCCAGCAGATTTTATGTTGATCTCTGGTGATGATTTGCTTACGCTTCCAATCTATTCAATTGGAGGCTTTGGTGTAATCTCAGTGCTTGCAAACGCGCTACCCAAAGTGTTTTTGAAAGTAAAAGAGAACTTTCTGGCAGGAAAGTTATTAAATGCTCAAGCCGAGCACTTTACACTGCTAGACATTAACGCACCTATGTACGAAGAAGGAAACCCAGTTGGTGTAAAATACTTACTGAGTTTGAAAGGGATTTGTGATCCCTTTGTGCGCATGCCCCTGATGGAAGCTTCTTCTAACCTTAAAAAGAAGATCACTCTTTATTCAAAAAGCTTTAAATAGTTACGCGTTGTTATAGGCTGCCTTCAAAACTGCTATATCAAGCTTATTCATCTTAAGCATAGCATTCATTACACTATTAGCCTTTGTGCGATCTCTATCACTTAGCAATTGCCCCAAAATGGGTGGGACAATCTGCCACGACAAACCATATTTATCTTTAAGCCATCCACACCGCGATTCCTGACCACCCGCAGTAAGCTTTGTCCATAGCTCATCAATTTCAGATTGAGTCTCACAGCTAACAAATAAAGAGATTGCCTCTGTAAATTTAAATTGAGGCCCACCGTTTAGAGCCTGAAGAGTTTGTCCAGCCAACTGAAAGGTTGCACCCATGATGGTGCCGTTAGGTCCTGGTATTTTACTTAGGACTTTAGAATCCTTGAAAATTGAACAATAAAAATTAATAGCTTCTTCTACTTGATTATCAAACCAAAGGAACGGGGTTATTTTCGGAGTAATGGCTGCCATATATTATTTATTCTACCAAACGGATTAATTGCTTTCAACATACTTCTTGAAATTATCAAGTATTGCCTGCCAGCCTCCCTTTTGCATCTCGATAGGGTTCTCTTTTTCTGCTTCAAACATTGTAGTTACCGTCACCTGACTGCCGGAAGGTTGAAAACTATTTTTAGCTTTTCTTCCATCGCCCATGGTGTAATCTATTGTTTTGAACTTCTCTACTTTTGTATACACTCCGGCAAAATCAAAACTCATACTTCCATCGCGTGCAGCCATAGTATAGGTAAACGTTCCATTAACTTTTAAGTCGTTTTCTGCTTTGGGTGTGTGCCAATCCGGTGATGCATTGTTCCACTGAATTATGTGCTTCGGATCTGACCAACACTCCCACACCTTTTCAATAGAAGATTGAATGGTTGTTTCTACCGTAATGACAGTTCTGTCTGTGGTTTCCATATTATTTCTTGCTTGCTGATTTTACTTTTTTTGCCTTAGGTATAGATAATCTCTTGTTCTCTACTTCCACCCTATACTTTACGATTTTGGTGATTAACGACAGTGGAATTTTGCTTTCAATTGGAAATTGAATGGAACCTTTAGCTGTTTTATACTTTACTAGTTCTCCCGCAAAAACCTCTACTGCTTTGCTACCCGGATAAAAACCAATGTGTGATTTGTATCCGGCAAAATGCACAAGATTTTTGCCATTCAACTTAAAGGTTGGAATGGCATAGTTAATTGTTTCAACCGCATTTGGGGCCGCTTTCGCGATGGTCATTTTTACTTCCTTCAGCATTGCCTGAACATCCTTTGGAAACAAGGCAATATATTGCGCTATTGTTTTATAGTCTCCCGTTTGCATAATGATAATTTATTACGATCCGTGCATTCATCTTTAAGTCAAAGATAAATAGATAATGACAAGGAAGGGCTGGTGTAAAGCGACAATTAAAGAGGCCGCTTGCGACATTGAGGGAAACTGCCTTGCCTACCGTTTGATGGTTAAATAGCCGGTCATTTCACCTTCGGGTGAATCACCGGGAAGTACAATCACTTTACTGTAATTGACTTTGTAAAAATATACGCCACTTGGAAGCTCTTTTCCATTGCTTTGGTTGCCTTCAAACCTTTTAGAATTATTATCATAACCATCCATCTCAAACACTTTATCGCCCCACCGATTAAAAATTTCCACTTTATTGTCTGGCCCAAGAAACTGAATATTTGCTATCAAGAAAAAATCATTCTTCCCATCGCCATTTGGAGATAGTCCATTGTAAGCCGCTATTTCACCATCAACCTTTACCTGAATAGTAATTTGTGAGCAAGCATTTAATAAATCGCAAACACGTATTGTAATTTCATCTGTACCTACAAATGAAACAGTTGAATAATCCAACGATAAATTAAAACCATTATCAAAGGATGCAAACGCGTTACTGGTTGGTCCCTGAATAATTTGTATTGAACTTGGATCAATATTATCATTCAAGTCAGAAATTAAGGAAGCAAAAGGTATGGAAATTATATTCCCAACTACGGTACCAATTGGGGTTGATGGTTGCGAAATTACAGGTGGTGAATTTGCAATATTAATAGTTATTAAACCATCGCTGCACAAATTGCATTGATTGCAAATTCGATATTCAAATGAATCAGTTCCAACAGTGCCCACGTTTGCAACATACCCTATTGTTTTATCTGCATTTACACTTGCAGTACCTTTCAATCCATTTTGTAGTATTGAAACCGTGATTACATCCGCTGCATTAACGGATGAATTAGTAATTACATCGGTAATAAATTGTTCCTGAACATTTACATCTTGAGATAAACTAGCTGCACTAATTGGTTGAGAAATTGTAACCGTCAACATATCTGAAACTTGTGGACAAACCCCATTGGCATCGGCTGTTAGTGTTAACGTAACACTTCCTGAATTACCATCATTAACATCAGGGGTGTAGATTGAACTTGCTGCCGTATTATCTGAAAAAGCACCAGTTCCTGAAGTTGTCCATAAAAGATTGTTAGCAGAACCTCCTACAATGGCATTTAAATTCACTGCATCTGTTGGGCAAATAGTTAAATCAGAACCAACATTAACTGTTGCCGCTTTACTAATGTTTACCATAACCGAAGCACTTGCACTAACACAAGCCCCTGCCCCATCCGGGTCATTGGTTGTTAATGTTAATGTTACAATCCCATTTGTAATGTCTGAAATACCAGCTGTGTAGGTAGATGCGAGACTTGTAGCATCACTTAATATACCATCACCACCAGTAGTCCAGTTTGAAGATGTGGCTGCACCACCAATACTACCGGAAAGGGCGATGGGATTACTCTCACAGGTATCTGAAATACTTCCAATGGAGGAGGTTGGAGGATTGACGCAAACCCCACCCGTTATTACACCTGATATTGTAAATTGAAAAACCGAATTGGTGTCGTCATCATTGATGATGGTAACCGTTTCGGTGAAAGAACCAGGATTTGAACCACTTAAAATCAAATCAAATCTCTCTTCACTAATTATTCCATCCACCTCAGCTGCAATGCTTGTTGGTGGTGTTGACGCTAGGGTAAATGCCGTACCTGTGATTTTGACCGAGGAAATCGCTAAATTAATTGGACCAAAATTGGCTATTGTGAATGGGCGTATAATGTCTGTACCTTGGGCTTCAGAGCCAAAGTCAATTGACGTTGACTGTCCATTCACTATTTCAGGATCGGAATACCAATCCAACCCATCAAACACACCAATTACAGGACCGTAAATTTCACCTATAATTTCAAAATTGAAGACTGCCTCATCTGCGTCATTGGATGTTATAGAGAGCGTCTCTAAAAAAAAACCATTTGCTGTTCCATCTAATGTTACTACAATTGTTTGTGAATTTCCTGCGGCTATCGAAAAGGGAACAGCAGTTCCGATAGTAAATGCTGAGCCGCTAATCGAAATATCTGAAATGGTAAGAAGGGCCGAGCCTTTATTGACAATTGTAATTTGGTTAGAGGTATTATTGCCCCTAAACTCATAGCCTATATAATAAGCTGGAGCCTGGCCATCGAGGATACTTTCTCCCGCTGAAGAACCGCCCCCAAACACAGCAATCTCCGGTTCGGAGGATGAAGTAATAACTCCTGTAATCGGAAACTGAAATGGTACTGTGAAATTGTCACTCGTTATAAAAAGTGTTTCTGTAAATGTGCCAACGGTAGAACCACTTAAATTCACATCGATTGTTGTTGACCCATTTGCACCAATAGTTGTTGGTACTGAAACCGCGTTAAATGCCGAGCCGCTAAAGGAAACCACTAAATTATTAACCGGAGCAGCAAGTTTATTTTCTATCGTAAATTTTTGTGTTTTCCCTATCGCTAGTGCACCTGAACCAAAATCAACTGGTACAGTTTGACCATTCGTAATTACTATGTCAGTGTCAGCGGCTACCTCAAATACTGCGATACAACCCTGACCGGAATCAGTGATGAACCAATTGAAGCTTGATATTAAAAAAGCTCTTGCCGATTCACCTGTGCAATACAACAAACCAGTTGCGCCAAACTGAACATTTGATTTTAAAGGTAACGCAGACCACGCAATTAATAATTTATCATAATTCTCTATTGAAAGGCCGGAATTACTTAACATGCTAAACATCTGCCCAACCTTTCGAACATCCCAACCACTGAGATCCTGGTTAAATGAAGTAGCTCCTGAAAACATGCCTCTCATATCAGTAGCATTGCCTACATTCCAACCGCTTATGTTTTGATTAAATGAAATAGCCCTTGAAAACATAGAGTTCATATCAACCGCATTGCTCACATCCCAACCACCAATATCCTGATTGAAAGTAGTCGCACCCTCAAACATACTTCGCATGTCGCTTACATTGCCAACATCCCAACCACTTATATCTTGATTAAATGTTGTGAAATCACCAAACATATAATTCATGCTGTTCACACCACTTACATCCCAACCAGTAATATCATTTGTAAATGCACTTGCATTAGAAAACATAGCATCCATACTAGTAACACTGCTAATGTTCCATCCGCTAATGTCTTGATTAAAGGAAGTCGCATTGCTAAACAGCCCTGTCATATTTGTTACATTCCCAACATCCCATCCACTAATATCCTGATTAAAGCTGCTAGCCACTGCAAACGTCTGATTCATGTATTGAACATTGCTTACATCCCAACTACCAATGTCCTGATTAAAAGCATAGGCACCACCAAATACAAAACTCATATCAACAACACTACCAACATCCCAATTACCAATGGGCTGATTAAACATGGCTGCGAAGTAGAACATCTCGTTCATGTTAGTTACGTTGCCAACATCCCAGTTATTAAGTGGTTGGTTAAAGGTTTCTGCATCGCGGAAAATACCTGACATATTGTTAATTGTACTTACATTCCAATGATTGATGTTATCATTCATTGAGGCAGCCTGATAAAACATTCGGGTTAAATCTGTAACACCTGAAAGATCGGGCGCATCAACAGCATTTATTCTTAAATTAACGCACCCGCTAAAGGCACTTACCATACTTGTCCAGGCTATGCTACCCCATTGCTCAACTGAAAGGATTTTATGGCTGTCCCCATCCGGCAAAAAACTAGCTGCATTAAAATAAATCCTGGGAAACTGACCATCAATTTCAACACGATAAATACCTGGAATAGGAAAATCAATTGTAGTTGTTCCCGTTAGATTGGATAAAGAGCCTGTATTGGTGGGATTGCCAACCTCAGACCATACAATGTTAAAATTATAACCTATACCCGTTGTAGGTATTGTTATTTGATTACCCGCTGATGAACCTGCATTATCTGTCTTCCATGTAGTGACAAAGGGCTGCGCATTAAGTACAATCGGAAATAGAAAAAGAAGGAATAACGTAAGTTTATTAATACGTGTTTCGGCAGCCATGATTAATGTTAAGCACCAACAATAGAGTTATTAAGACTAAAGAAAGTATATACTTTCTAGAAAATCAAAATTGATAGGTGATGAAATAATTATTGTATGCAAGTTTTTGATGGATGGTAACCTAATTCGTCTCATTGTCTAGCTACTCTGTATCTCCTATTTTGATACAATCCAAAATATTTACTACCAGACTATTAAAACTTGCTACTTTTTTTCTGAGCACTAAGCAATGTCATTCGGTTGATATCATACTGCTTGAGTATTCATTTTAATACCTATGATTTCAACGAAACGTTCACTCCTTTTCTTAATGTATTTTGAATTTCGCTAACACGATCCCGTCTCAACTAAAACCTCATGATGATGTAAGCTGTTTTTTAGGGGTGCCGCAATAGTCATAGAAATCAAATAAATCTTTAAACAAAAAAGGCCGAATCGTTCGATTCAGCCTTTCATTCATCACTCAAGGAGCGATTATTTCTCTTTATTCTTCAATTCCTGTACTTCCTGACGGATAGCTTGTGCAGCATTCTTTAGATCTTGCATACCTTTTCTAATCCGGGTACCGGCAGCGCTATTTGCCTTGTTGTAGAACTTATCTGCATCTCCTTCAAGTGATGCAATCAGAGTCTTTAGTTCTTCAAATTTTTTCATTTTTATAGGATGTTTAGTTTTTAAAAATTGATTTCCTTCTGCCAATTTAAGCAAAAACCTTTAAAAACAACCTGAAAACCCATTTTTTTAGAATTTGGTTACAGTAACTAATTCCTCTTTTTTGTAAAAACCACTATCAAGCTTCGTTTTTAGAGCAGAAAAGGCCTTTAGTGTCTCATCTACATCAGCAAGCGTATGAGCTGCCGTGGGTATAATTCTGAACATAATTACGTCTTTTGGCACCACAGGATAGATAACTACGGAACAAAAGATACCATAATTCTCCCTCAAATCCATCGACATATTAGCTGCTTCGCCTACCCCACCTTTAAATAAAACAGGTGTTGGTGGAGTCTGGGTTTCGTTGATGGCAAATCCTCTTTCTTTCAACCCGCTCTTAATGGCAGCCATAATTTTCTTCAAATCAGCACGCATTTCAGGGTGCTTCTTCACCAACTCTAATCTTTTCAATCCACCAATCACCAAAGGCATAGGCAACGATTTGGCATAGATCTGTGAACGAACAGAGTAGCGTAAGTATTTTAAGATGTTTTTATCGCCCGCTACAAAAGCTCCAATGCTGGCCATCGATTTTGCAAACGTGCTGAAATACAAGTCAATTTCATTTTGAACACCCTGCTCCTCGCCTACACCAGCTCCGGTAGCACCCATTGTACCGAATCCATGAGCATCGTCAACAAACAATCGGAAATTATACTTCTTCTTTAATTCAACAATTCCTTTCAAATCGCCCATGTTACCCGACATACCAAATACTCCTTCAGTAATCACCAGAATTCCACCCCCTGTTTCATTGGCTAATTTAGTAGCGCGTTGGAGTTGTTTCTCCAGGTTTTCCATATTGTTGTGCGGATAAACAAATCGCTTGCCCATATGTAGACGCACACCATCAATAATGCAGGCATGTGACTCAGAATCATATACGATCACATCCTTACGATCAACCAGTGCATCTATGATAGAAAGAACTCCCTGATAGCCATAGTTTAAAAGCATGGCATCTTCCTTCATTACAAAATCTGCTAGCTGCCTTTCTAATTCAATATGATGCACTGAATTACCTGACATCATTCGCGCACCCATAGGGGATGCAAGGCCATATTGAGCTGCCGAATCGGCATCAGCCTTCCTTACTTCAGGATGGTTGGCTAAACCGAGGTAGTTATTAAGGCTCCAATTAAGGACTGTTTTCCCTCCAAATTTCATTCGGGGACCAATCTCTCCTTCCAACTTAGGAAAGAAAAAATAGTCATCAGGCAGATGTGAATACTTGGCCAGCGGTCCGGCTTCCATGCGTAACTTTGAGAATAAGTCAACCATTGAGTTAGATTTGTTTCGTGGTTCATGAATCAGCCTGATTCATAGTACCTTAAGCACCGAATCTCAGCTAAAATTGCGGCAAAAATAAGAAAAAAGTATCAGGCTACATACACCTTCAATTAAATAGAAAGCTTAACCAAAGAAGCATAATTAAGGTTTAGATTCTTTTAGGTGGTGAAGTTCAAATAATTTCGCCTCTACCACTCTTATCGTTATTATTGCTTTCTCTATCATTATCAAATGAAAGATTAGAGAGCTGTTCAACTTTAAGTGTTTTCATGCGAAAAATAAAAAAATTGTTAGTTGCCAACCGCGGTGAGATCGCTTTGCGTGTGATGCGCAGTGCGCGTGAATTGGGTATAAAAACAGTGGCCGTATATAGTGAGGCCGATCGAAATGCGCTGCATGTTCGGTTTGCCGATGAGGCTATTTTCATTGGACCTCCTCCTTCTGCTCAGTCATATTTGGTAATGGATAAAATTATAGCTGCCGCAAAACAGACAAATACTGACGCTATTCATCCTGGGTATGGTTTCCTTTCGGAGAATGAAGAGTTTGCAGCTTTAGTTCGAGACGCAGGGATGATTTTTATAGGCCCCTCACCAGAATCAATTTTACTAATGGGTAGTAAGCTTGGAGCCAAAGCGGCTGTTGCCAAATTTAATGTTCCATTAGTTCCGGGCACATCCGAACCAATATCTGATATTGCCGCTGCCAAAAAAATTGCCAAAAAAATTGGTTATCCTATTCTAATTAAAGCGAGTGCCGGTGGTGGCGGAAAGGGTATGCGTATTGTAGATGCGGAAGCTGATTTCGAAAATCAAATGGAACGTGCCGTGAGTGAAGCTATCTCTGCGTTTGGTGATGGCTCCGTGTTTATTGAGAAATACGTAACACAACCCAGGCATATAGAATTTCAAATCTTTGGCGATCAGCATGGCAATGTTGTTCACTTGTTTGAACGCGAGTGTTCCATTCAACGCAGACACCAGAAAGTAATTGAAGAAGCTCCATCGGCCATTTTAACACCTGCATTAAGAAAGCAAATGGGTGAAGCTGCTGTTAACGTTGCAAAGGCAGCTAACTATTATAATGCCGGCACAGTAGAATTTATAGTAGATGAAAATAAGAACTTTTATTTTCTGGAGATGAACACGCGCTTGCAAGTGGAGCATCCGGTGACGGAACAAATTACAGGTTTGGATTTGGTGAAACTCCAAATCAAAGTTGCTGAAGGCGAAAAACTTCCCTTCAAACAAGAAGACCTAAAAATAACGGGGCATGCTGTTGAGGTGCGTGTGTATGCCGAAGATCCTGCAAATAATTTTCTACCGGATATTGGTACTTTAAAAACCTACAAACGGCCGCAGGGTCATGGCATTCGGGTAGATGATGGGTTTGAACAAGGAATGTCGATTCCGTTTTACTACGATCCTATGATCGCCAAAATGATTTGCCATGACGAGACCCGCGAACGAGCCATTGAAAAAACAATTCGCGCTATAGACGAATATGAAATTACCGGGCTTGAAACAACACTTGGCTTTTGTCGGTTTGTAATGACTCATGAGGCGTTTCGTTCAGGAGAGTTTGATACCAAGTTTGTTGAGAAATATTTTACACCGGATGTATTAAAACCAACACTTAATGCAGACGAAGAAACATTGGCAGCCATGCTTGCTGGATTTTTAAAAGAGGAAGGAAAACAAGTAGCAACCCAATCAAATCAAGTAGTCAATACAAGTCTTTGGAAGAAAAATCGAGTTAATGGCTGAGATTAAACCCATTCGTGCTTGGCGATACAACGAAACGCTGAATCAGAAAATAGATGATCTCACTTCACCCTTGTTTGATGTAGTGTCGGAAAGGCAGCGAAATGCATTGTATCAGAACCCTTACAATTCAATTCATCTTTCCGTACCTCAAGAACCTGATGCTGCTACAAAGGCAGGACTATTGTTACAGGAATGGAAGGAAAGAGGAATTATCGTTCAGGATAAATTGCCTTCGATTTATGTCTACTATCAATACTTTAGGCTCGCAGGAGGAAACAAAGAATATTGCCGTAAAGGATTTGTAAGTCATATCCGCACCTATGATTGGGAAGATCGTGTAATCCTTAGGCACGAGAATACAATTCCTAAAGCTGTTAATGATCGTATTGACCTTCTTGAAAGAACAGAACTACATGTTAGTCCTACTCATGGATTATATACCGATCCTTCGCATGAGTTGGAAAAATACATGGATGAAGCCATCACGGCTCCTATCTATGAAGGGGAAGACTATCAAGGTGTGCGCGATGTGTTGGCTGTTATTCAGGATGCAAACGTTATTCAAAAATTCATTGATCTCATAAAAGATAAAACTATCATTCTTGCCGATGGACACCATCGCTATGAAGGTTCTCTGTTATATAAGCAAAAGCGAACTTCTGAAAATCCTAACCACGTAGGCACCGAAGGATACAACTTTCACCTGATGTATCTGACTAATACAGAATCGGATGATTTACGAATCCTTCCTACACATCGGTTGATTCACAATATTTCGGGGTTTGATGAAAATCGAATTATAGAAAAACTATCCGTTGATTTTGAGATCAAAGAAATTGAAGATGCCGACACAATAGACCAAATCATTGTCGGTAAAAAATGGGCTTTTGGAATTCTCTTCAAAAATCGAACGATAAAAATTCGGCTTAAGCCTGACTCCCTTCAAAAAATGAAATGGAACTTTCCTCAGGAAGTGAAAGAGCTTGATCTTACTGTGCTTCATTATTTTATCATTGAAAAAATTCTTGGAATTTCAGGTAAGGATCAGCGCAAATCAGAAAACGTCTCTTTTGATAGAAGCTTTTCGGACTGTCTTGCAAAAGTGATAAAAGGCGAAGTTCAAATGGCTATTATAACACAGGATATTTCCATTGAAGAAGTGAAGAAAGTATGCGCCAGCGGGTATACGATGCCTCAGAAGTCAACCTATTTTTATCCCAAGGTAATTTGTGGATTTCTATTTAGCTCTATTAAAGAAGATGAATTTCAATCACCCACTTATTCTCGCTTCTAGTTCACCCCGCAGGCAACACTTGATGAAGGAAGCCGGGTTTCAGTTTACCATTCAGGTTCCTGATATCGATGAGTCGTTTCCGCATGAGTTACCAGTAAATTTTGTACCCAAATATTTAGCTGAAAAAAAAGCAAAAATATTTCAATCAAAAATCACCAATGAGATTGTAATCACTTCTGATACCATTGTTATTTTGAACAGTGCGATCTTAAACAAACCGCGTGACCGCGCTGAAGCTATCAGTATGCTTACCCGATTGAGCGGACAAACCCATACCGTGATTACGGCAGTTTGTTTAATGTCAAAAGAAAAGATGGATTGCTTTGACGACCACACAAAAGTGACATTCAAAAAACTTACACAAGAAGAAATTGAATTTTACGTGGATACTTATAAGCCTTACGACAAGGCCGGAGCCTATGGTGCACAAGATTGGATAGGTATGGTGGCAATCAAGAAAATCAACGGTTCCTACTTTACAGTGATGGGTATGCCCATGCATTTGGTGTATTCGCACCTTATGGATTTCTAATCCATGAAAAAAATTATTTCTTTAATTAAAACCCATGTAAGACAGGATTTTAAGTTTACCTATTACCTGATAATTAGCATATTCTTATGCTGTTCACTTATTCTTAACTATTCGGTAAATCTTGAGAACACATGGATCGACCAGCACACTGGTAAGTTAATTCGCATTGTATACTATTTTCTTCTTTACGGAACGGGCTATTATGCAAGCTGTCTTCTTATATCGTGGTTCAAAAAAGAAAAGGGGTTTTGGAAATCTCGTGAGTTCTGGATTTTTTCTCTGTTTGGGTTATTCATTCTTTCAATGGATCGCGGTTTTCCTTATCAGCAAAGTTTGGTAACCTCATTCAATCTCTCCTACTCAGTGTATACATGGGTGTATAAGATCACATCACAAATTTTGTCATTCGTATTAATCTTCACTCCTCTCCTTATATTTTATTGGAGGCACGACAATGTTGATTCAGGATTCTATGGACTAGCAATTAAAGGCAATGTAAGACCCTATTTCTATCTCTTGCTTGGAGTTGCCCCCATAATCATTTTAAGTTCACTTCATGAAAGTTTTACAGACTATTATCCGGTTTACAAAGCCAATCAGGCTGCTGAAATTTTACATTGGCCGGAGTTTGTTCCGGTCATCCTCTTCGAACTATTCTACGGAATCGATTTTCTAAATGTGGAGCTTCTCTTCCGAGGCTTTTTTGTGCTGGGGATGGCGCAAATACTTGGCAAACATGCCGTTATTCCGATGGTCACAATCTATTGTTTCCTTCATTTTGGAAAACCAACTGGGGAAGCCATCAGTTCTATCTTTGGCGGATATATTTTGGGGATAATTGCACTTTACACGCGTTCTATTTGGGGAGGCATTCTTATCCACATTGGTGTTGCATGGATGATGGAGGCCGCTGCTTATGTTGCCAAACAGTTCTGAAAGGAACTTGTGGTAATTGTTGTTGCGCATTTGAAATGACCTTCCGGGCACGTCTTATGGCCATGCAATCCACAAGGCCTGCAACTTAGTTTTTCGTTGGTTTGTACAATGAAAGATCGGTCGGATAAAGGGCCAAAACCAAATGACGGAACTGTGGAACAATAGACAGCGCTCACAGATGCATTCATTGCCGAAGCAAGATGCATGGGTGCCGAATCATTTACAAAATTCATCACGGCTCCTTTCATGAGTGCAGCAGATTCCAAAAAACTTAACTCGCCAGCCAGATTTTTAATACTCTCTCTTTCTAGTTCATTAACAATGCGATCACAAACCGATTTGTCTGAAGGTGCCCCTAGCAAATAAATGTTTTCAAACTGATTACTAACGGCTTTTATAAAATCAATCCATTGGTTTGTAGGAAATTGCTTGGTAAGCCACACAGATGTTGGGGCAATGCAGAGATACTTTCCAGATTGGAGTTTACTTACGTTTTCAAAATCCTTCTGAGAAGGATAGAGTCTTGGTAAAGCACGAACGCCATCTGTAAAAGAATCAATCAATTTTTGATTTCGGTCAATCTCGTGCAACCCCGAATCAAGATCATGTTTGATTTTGTGACTGAAGGCAAACGACCAAGGGTTCTTATCAAAACCAACTTTATTTTTAGCTCCTGAAAAGGCAGTGATTAATCCTGAACTCGCAAAACGATGGAGGTTAATGACAGCACTATATTTTGACGAACGAACCTTGCCGACAAGTTTGAGTAAATTTTTGATCTTGCCTTTTTTCTTATCCCAGATCAGTACATTTCTTATATGAGGATGATCAGTCAGTAATGTCTCATTACCCTTTCGAAGCAAAAAATCAATAGCAGCATCCGGATAAGTAGCATGCAGCTTCTCTACGACAGAAGTAGCCAGAATAACATCACCAATAAAAGCAGTTTGAATGATTAAAAAAGACTTTGATTCTAACACAGGAATTAATACTTGGTTTTGTAATAATCCAACGCCTGTGCAACAATATCCATAGCAATTTTCTTTCCCTGAAAATCAGGAACAGTAACAACTTTATTCTCAAGCTTTTTATAGCTCTCAAAAAATTCTTTTAGTTCTAATTTAAAATGAGAAGCTAATTCACTGATGTCACTTAGGTGTTTTGTATTGGCATCATTTAAAGCTACTGCTAAAATTTTATCATCGGCCAATCCCTGATCAATCATACGCATTACACCTATTACGCGGGCGGGCACCAAACACAAAGGCTGAATAGGCTCCCGACATAAAATCATGATATCCAACGGATCATTATCCTCACCCAAAGACTTTGGGATAAATCCATAATTGGCTGGATAAATTACGGATGAGTATAAAACACGATCCAACTTAAGAAGCCCGGTTTCCTTATCAACCTCATACTTGGTTCGCATGCCGGTGGAAATTTCAATAACTCCATTTACAAATTCAGGTGGTGCCGAACCTGCAGGTGCCTCATGCCAAGGGTGCTGAATCATACTTTATCAGTTAGGATGCGAAGATACTATTTCTGAATGAGCAAATCTGAAAAATAGATTCCAATAAAAAATCCATTCCGAATCAGAATGGATTTTTTATAATTCAATTTATAAGAATACTACTCTTTCTTCTCTTCCTTTTTCTTGTCTTCTGCCTTTTTCACTGTAATGTCTTCGCCATCCTTCAACCGCTTCGATACAACCAGAAAAGGACCCGTGATAACTTCAGACGATTCTGTTAAACCAGAGATTATTTCAATGTTATCATAATCACTAATACCAGTTTTCACTTCTACCATTTTTGCTTTTCCATTCTCATTTACAAAAACAACCACTTTATCCTTCTTCTCAGCAGCCTTAGGCTTACTTGAGTCTGTTACCTGTGGACGATCATCATTATTGTTGTTATTATTTCCTTCATTATTACCGAAGCCTTTATCATCAGGATTCCGTGTAGTTACGGCCGACAACGGAACAGACATTACATTATTCTTTCTGGTAGTAACAATGTCCACGCTGGCAGTCATACCCGGCCTGAACGGATATTTATTTCCCTTCTTAATCAAATCTTCGTAAGAAGATTGGAGGATTAGAATCCGCACTTCAAATTCTGTTATCGCATCTGTCGATTGCTTATCGCGAGCTGTGTTTGCAATATTGGTTACTACTCCTTTGAATTGTTTTTCTATATTGCCGTAGGCATCAACATCAATGATTACTGAGTCGCCATAGTGCACGCGTACAATGTCATTTTCGTTTACGTTCACCCGTACTTCCATCACATTAAGATCAGCAATACGCATCATTTCGGTACCCGCCATTTGGGCAGTTCCTACTACGCGTTCACCTTTCTTAACGTTCAATTTTGAAACCACTCCTTTCATAGGAGCTAGTACAGAAGTTCTCCGAACGTTTTCGCGAGATTCACGCACACTTGCCTCCGTGCTATTAACAACAAATTTTGAGGCTTCTAAAGATTGCTCAGCGGACTTAAGATCATTTTTGGCAATTTTAAAATTCTGTTGTGCTAATTGCCAATCGGATTCAGAAATAACCTTTTCATTCCATAATTTCTCTTGACGCTTATAATCCTGTTCGGCACGCATATAGGTTGCCTGAGCGCGCGCCAATGACGCTTTCGCTGATTCCATGTTTGCTTCCTGTTGGCTCAATGCTGCCTCCGAGCGTTCCAATTGACTTAATAAAATATCAGGTCTGATTTTTACAAGCACCTCCCCTAATCGAACTGAATCTCCATCCTCAACCGTTAAATCAATGATTTCTCCAGAAACCTCTGGTGCTAATTTAACTTCCGTTACAGGTTGCACAGTTCCTGAAGCACTCACTTTTTCAGTGATAGAAACCTTCTTGGCTTTCGCAACATCTACCTCTATTGTTTTAGGCTTACCAATCCAGCCCTGCGATTTTCCAATAATTAAAAACACTATAAGAAATGCTACTACACCAATACCGATGTAAAGTAACTTGTTCGACTTTTTCTTTTGCTTTGCCATTAGAGTTTAGATATTAATATTCAATTGGTTTTCCTTGATAAAAATCCAGCACCTTCTTTTTGAAGATGAAATCATATTTAGCACGTACTAAATCCGATTCAGCCTGGAATAGAGCATTCTCAGCAGTTTGATATTCTACGAAGTTTACTGCGCCAAAATCAAATCGCTGCTTGGACATACGAAATGCTTCAGTACGGGCTTTCACCTGCTTCATCGCTGACTGATAAGTTTTAGCCGCTGCCGATGCATCATTATAGGCCGATTCAATTAACTGACGCAATTGATTCTCAGTGTCTTTCAAATTGATTGTTGCCTGCTCACTGGAAATTATACTTCTCTGAACACTTGCCCGGGTTTGATACCCATTAAAAATAGGTATTTGAAGACTTAAGGAAGCAGAACGCGCAATGTTATCCTTTATTTGATCAGAAATTCCATAGCCATCAACAGTAACACCTGATGGGACTAATGCATCTCTAACTACCGGGGCGTTTGATCCTTGAACATATCCTACTGGAACTTGCTGGGTAGTCGGCAAACCTCCGTCCGCAATAAACCGACTGCGATCAGCCGCGCTCGAATAGTTACTAAATAAATTTCCATTTATGCTCAGCCGGGGATACAAAGATCCGCGCGTGGCTTTTACATTCAATAAAGAACTCTGAAGCTTGATTCGCGCACTTTTTACTTGTGGTAAAATCTCATAAGCTGAATTATAAATCTGTTCAGGTGTTTCAGTCATTACCAATTCACTATCAATATCCAATTGAGGAACTTCTATGTCCATTACTGTTGATGCCGGTAATTGCAATGCTTGCTTTAATTGAAGAATCGAGATATTTAGTGTATTCTCTCTATTGATTTGATTAAGTTCGTTTGTAGCTTGTTGAGCTTCAAGGTCTAGTACGTTACCAACCGGAACTGAACCAGCATCCGATAATTTGCGAGTACGTTCTAATTGTTGGGTGGTAGTTGCTAACTGAGATTGAGCGTTTTGCAATAACTCCTTATTGAATATTACACTTGTATAAAGTGTGATCACATTTAAGATAACATCGTTTTTCGCCTTGGTAAAATCTTCTGCAGCTGCATCATTATCAAGGCCACTTTGCTTATATGTATTGAATAACCTAAAGCCATTGAATAGCAATAAAGAAGTACTCCCATTTACGTTGAAAGAATTGATACGCTGAGTAACGAACAAGTTGGTTGTAGGGTCAATACTTCTACCCCAGTTATATCCAAATGAACTTCCACCATTTAAAGTTGGCAGCATTTGAAATTTAGATTGATTCAGGTTAATCTGGCTCGTCTCTACGTTAAGCAGGCTTCTTTTTACATCCAAACTATTTTGCAATGCGTAGTCAATACATTCCTGTAAAGTCCAGACCTTTTTATCCTGTGCTTGAGCAAACAAGGTGGTGATTAACAATAGGGTTACAAAAATTACTCGCTTCATCATAGGTTATAAAACAATATCCGGTATATAAATCACTTCTTTTACCCAACTTAGACTCCTTAGATAGTCAAATGTTACAGTTTTTATCCCCGAGTCCATCTCTATCACTAAACACGCCATGTCATTTTTTCCCTTTCGCGAAACAGACATAGTAGCTATGTTACAATCGTCATGTGCCAATACATTAGCAATAAAGGCAATGCTTCCTTTTGTATCATCTGCAAAAATAATAAGAGTATGCAGGCTTGCGGAAAAATCTGCTTTGAATCCATTTACCTCTGCAATGTTTATGATACCTCCCCCTTTACTCTCACCCAAAACTTCAATTGCTCTTTTATCTTTAACCAACTTCAAGCGAATTGAATTAGGGTGAAGCGCTGAGGCATTGCCTACAGATTTAAACTGATACTTTAGCCCAACACTTTCAGCAATTTCTAAAGACTGGCGAATGCGCTTATCATCAGTTTTAAAATCCATAAGGCCAGCAATAATAGCACAATCACTTCCGTGTCCTTCGTACGTTCTTGCAAAAGAATTGTAAAAAGTAATTTCTGCCTGATCGGGTACATGACCCAATATTTTTATGGCTGCCCGCGCTATCCGCACTACCCCTGCTGTATGAGAGCTTGAAGGACCGATCATAACAGGACCGATCATATCAAAAATGCTACTCTTTTCAGCCATACGCGGTTTATAACGGAGATATTAAGAAAAGGATTTCCTTTAAGGGTATTTTATCCCCCAAAAAGGGTATTTTTCAATAAGCGGCAAAAATAGCTGTTTTGCGCTATCATCTTAACATTAAAATCAATTTTTCCAGTTTTAGAAACTTAAGCACTAAACCAGTACGTAAGCTTTACCACAAATGCCCTGTTCTTCGGTGTGAAATTGGAATAGACACCTGAGCTTTCAAAAGAGTAAAAATAATTATCGGTGTAAACTATAAATAAATCAGATACTGGCTTGAAACGCCACTGAAACCTGGAGTTTATGTTTACATTCTTGTATTGGCTGTTGTATTGAAAGTAACTGGTAAAGAAGACTGACCGGGTAAGTGTTAAATCCAACCTCGGCCCTACCAAGTATATATTAGCACTTGTATACGGCTCAGGTAATTTAATTCGGTTATACCCAACGTCCATTGAAAAGACTCCATACGGTTGAAACCGATAATTAAACACACCGCTAACAGAATGTCGTGTTCCATTAAAATATTGACCGGTTACTGCTTTAATCTCAAAAGTAAATGCTTTACGTGGGTCTGATAGGTAATTAATTGTTGCATTGCCATATACATATTCTGTTCCCATAGGAAGCTTTATAGCATTATCTTCTTTTGGAGAGTTGGTGGGATCAAAATCATTAAACAAAAACGTATAAATATTTTTGTAACCGCCTTCAAGTGTTGCCTGACTTTGAAATTTTATAGCATATCCATAGGTTAGTTCATGATCGGTATAACCAAACTCGTGATCCCAAACAAAAGCTAAATCAGCTACAGGCCCGTGCGTATTTATGATGGTAGAATTTGGATACATAAAATAAGCACCCGATGGAGAAATTCTTTTATATCCGTTACGCGGAACATATCCAATTGCCGGAGTATAATTCTCTCCTATTATTTGGTGGAACCAATTGAGATTTAGTTTGCGTGAACTATAAATTAAACTATAACCATGAGCGAATTCGTTTGAGAGGCTTTGCTCTGTAAACTGTTTGTGAAAAAATAAGTTCCCCGTCCATTTATTATTTAAAAAATTATAATTGTAATCAATGCCCGCTACTCGGTTAAAGTTATATCCACCCAACCGAAAGGAAGTTGAATCAGTACTAAACTGTTGTTGATTTACAAAAACCCCGCGCAGGTTTGAGTTTGTTCCTATTCTTCGTTGTAAGGTTGCAACTGTGTTATTCAAAGAAGGAACATTTGATTCCTTAATTTCAGCGGTCTGCATATTTAAAAGTCCAATTCGCCAATACTTATTTATATTACCACTAAGCCTGGCTCCAAAATTAATTTTGTTCTGAACGTTTAGTCCGGTGTTCTGATCACGCGAAATACCCAGCCTCCTGGAAAAGAAAGGGCGGGCGTAGATATGACCATAGGAAGAAAATAAATCAGCGTTCTCCAAAAAGAATTGTCTGCGCTCAGGAAAAAACAATTCAAAACGATCGAGGTTAGTTACTTGCCTGTCAACTTCAACTTGAGAAAAATCAGGATTTACTGTGAGATCTAAATTAAGCGATGAAGTAATTGCAATTTTAGCATCTCCGCCAAAATCTGCACCTTTCTTTAATGCCCCATCGTTTTGAAAATCGCGCGACATCATTCCCGCTGCAAAAGGTATAATAGAGATGTTTGAACCTGGCTTTTTCGGAGCTGAATCCCATATCATTTCACCGGCATAGTTAAGATTACCAGGTTCAAAAAATCGTGGCGTTGGTGGCCAAATAGCCCGCTCGTTTTCTTTGCTGTCTATTCGATATAATTTAACATTCCACCGATCACTCCCTGCCTTAAAACGCAATGTTTTAAACGGAATAGCAAACTCGGCAGTCCAGTAGCCATCATGAATTTTTGTTTCGGAATACCATTTGTTATCCCACGATAAATCCAAATCCTCACTTTTCATCTGGCCATTTGCAATAAGCCCTTCGCGCTGAACGCCAGCCGGGCTTATGCCGAAAAAAAATGCATTCGTTAAATCCTGAAATGTGTCCAGAATTACAGTTACACCATCTAACCCAGGTCCTCGAAAATCTCTGCGAAGCGATGATATCACATAGCCACCCTTTACAAGATCATAGGCAAATACGCTGAAGTACAGAAATTCATCATCGTAGGTAGCCCGAAACTCTGTTCTTAATCTGGAAAGCGAAGTGTCACTTGGGTACTGCTGGAAGAGATCACTGATTATTTCTGATTCATTCCAAACTAATTCGTCTGGCATGCCATCAATTACAACAGGACTTGTTGCGCGCTTGATGTTAAAAGAGAGCCTTTGTGATTGACCATACGCGGTTTTGATGAGCAACAGACAAAGCGCCACGTAAATAAATTTCATCAACCAAACTTTGGCGCTAAATACAAAAATCTAACTGAGGCTGAAACCGTATTGTGAACAGGTTACTAAAAACCTTTTAAACGGCAATAGGAGCCTTAATAGCAGGATGCGATTGATAGTTTACAATTTCAAAATCCTCGAAGGCATACTCAAATAAACTAGCTGGCTTCCTTTTAATGACTAATTGTGGTAATGCAAACGGTTGACGTTCCAATTGAAGTTTTGCCTGATCTAAATGATTAGAATACAAGTGCACATCCCCTCCAGTCCAGATAAATTCACCGGGCTTTAGATCGCACTGATGCGCTACCATTTCTGTGAGTAATGCATAACTGGCAATGTTAAATGGTACTCCTAAAAAATAATCGGCACTGCGCTGATAAAGCTGACAAGAAAGTTTTCCATCGGCTACATAAAATTGAAACAGTGCGTGACATGGCGGTAGTGCCATCTTATCAACCTCAGCGGGATTCCAGGCTGATACAATATGCCTGCGAGAATCTGGTTTTGTTTTTATTTGATCTATTACTTGAGCAATCTGGTCAATCTTTCGACCATCGGGTGCAGGCCAACTGCGCCACTGACTTCCATACACAGGGCCTAAATCTCCATTTTCATCGGCCCACTCATCCCAAATGGAAACGCCATTATCCTTCAAGTATTTAATATTTGTGTCTCCTTTCAAAAACCAAAGCAGCTCGTGGATGATTGAACGAAGATGAAGTTTCTTTGTAGTTACCAGTGGAAAGCCTTCCGATAAATCAAACCGAAGTTGACGCCCAAAAACTGATAAGGTGCCTGTGCCTGTTCGATCGGTTTTACTGGCACCCTGTTCAAGAATTTCGTTGAGAAGCTGAAGGTATTGACGCATGTAAAAACTTTGATGCAAGTACGGGGTTCTGCCAAATAAAAAAAAGCTTTCTGCTAATGCAGAAAGCTTTTTCTCACAAATCCTACTCACTAAATATCTCCTCTCACTTCAATTGTTTTTGATCGACCATTTATAGTTACGGTTACGGTTTTATCACAATCCCCATTTCCATAATCAATTATGATTTTATTATTGATTGTAGTCAGCTCTTTTACACCTTCTACAGGCAAAAAAACTTTTTTACCAATCGCACACTCCCTCTTATACACCAACGGGGTAGTAATTTCGACTGTATAAGCAACTTCATTTCTATTAGTACCAGAAGCAGTTCCATCAACAATCCACTCATCATTTAATGGGTTCGTTCCACGAATCCACTCCCGTGTGCGATCAACTGTGCGTGTAGCAGTAGTGCCATCAGGCCAGGTTGCCTTTCCTCCTACCAGTACAATTGAAAATTTGGGGTTATCCTCTGTGCTTCCGGTAATATTAGTCACAGTTCTTGTACCCTCAATCTCAATTCCATTAATAGTATAACCATCGAAAGTGGTGATAATTTTAGAAGCTGGGTAAAAGCGTTTTCCAACAAACTCAACTCGAATAATCCCCGTGCGAACATTTCCCTTTGAGTCTGTACATCCCGTTCCGAAATTAATAGTTATAAAACCATGTGGAGTAGTTGTACTGTTATCATTGGCAAATTCAAATACTATTTCTGCGCAGGCAAACCTTAAATCAGAGGGTTTTACTCCCGCCCTACCAGAGGAAGATACTTTTGCTCCACTGGCTGTAGCTGCATCGGCTGATACGGCCAGGGTTGCCATGTCATCTGCGTCCTCAAAATAACCATCTGTAGCGGCCTCATTTTCAACATTTTCTGCAACATCATTGCTAAGATTAAAACGTTCGTTGTCGCAAGATGCAAGTGAAAGCATAAATATTACGATCAAACCGATAAGACTTTTCATGTTTATTTTTTTCATAGTTTTTTAAGTTAATGGTGCTTAGAGTAAAAAAGTAACGAAAAGTTTAATTGGCAACCGAATATTTTATTTTCTCGTTAGGATTACCGTATTTCAACTCAAACTAACCTCAAAAAAGATGAAAAAATACCTACCTGTTTCTATCTTACTACTATTTCTGGGTTCGTCCCTTTCCGCTGTTGCTCAAGGAAATGTATTTAAGATCAATATTTTTAGTCCTATAGTAAAGACGCTTAATGTTTCTTACGAACGAAAATTAAGCGCTACAGGAAGTTTTCAACTTGGATTTTTCTACACCGGGTATAGTACCAGCGGAACTAAGTTTTCCGGAATAGGCGTTACTCCGGAGTATCGTTTTTATCTGTCTGAATCTGAAGCTCCTCAGGGAGTTTATGTTGCACCGTTTGTTAGATATCAAAATTTTAAACTGGAAGAAGAGTCTACTAATGATAAGGGTACTCTATCGTTGTTTGGTGGTGGTCTTGTAATCGGAAAGCAGTGGATTTTTAAGGAGAAAATTTCATTGGACATTTTTATTGGACCTTCTTACTCAAGTGGAAATGTGAAAGTTGAGAGTGGTCAAGACACTTTTGACACAGGCGCTTTTGATGGCTTTGGTGTTCGTACAGGGCTTACCTTAGGTTTCGCTTTTTAAGCGCTTATATAATTATTTATCATTCAAAAGGCTGCATATATGCAACCTTTTTAGTTTTATGTACCTTAGCACGATGAGACTCAATATTACTCTTGTCGCATTTTTACTTATTCCCGCAGCTCAAAGTTTTGCCCAACCTGCCTTAAAAATTGCCAAGCTAAAATACAATGGTGGTGGTGATTGGTATGCAAACAAGACTGCTTTACCCAACCTTATTGCGTTTTGTAATAAAGAATTAGGAATGACGCTAAATGCGGATGAGGAAATTGCTGAAGCCGGAAGTCCTGATTTGTTTGATTATCCCTACTTATACATGACGGGTCATGGCAACGTTGTTTTTTCGCCTGAAGAAGCACAGAATATAAGGAACTATCTTATCGGGGGTGGTTTTTTACACATTGATGATAATTATGGGCTCGATAAATTTATTCGGTTAGAATTAAAGAAAATATTTCATGAATTGGAGTTGATAGAAGTTCCTTTCAGTCATCCGATTTATCATCAGAAGTTTAATTTCCCCAATGGGCTTCCAAAAATTCATGAGCACGATGGAAAACCTGCGCAAGGCCTGGGGCTTTTTTATGAAGGACGACTAATAACCTTTTATTCGTTTGAGTGTGACCTGGGCAATGGTTGGGAAGACCCACGCATCCATAACGACCCCGAAGAAAAGCGCCAGCAAGCTTTAAAAATGGGTGCGAATATACTCTCCTATTGTTTTACAAGTAACTGATTTACAATGCTCTGATAAAAATTATTGAATTCATATTGACTTTGATAACTAAATATTTAGTTTTACAACGTAATCAATAGTTGAACTCATGAAAGAACTTACCAAAGCCGAAGATCAGATTATGCAAGTGTTATGGAAGCTCGAAAAAGCTTTTGTAAAAGACATTGTTGAACAATTGCCCGAACCCAAACCAGCCTACAATACTGTATCCACCATTGTAAGGATTTTAGAGAAGAAGGGATTTGTTGGCTACAAAGCATTTGGTAAAACGCATGAATACTTTCCGCTTATCACGAAAGAGAAATACACTCGCTTTTACCTGAACAATATGATGACTGGATATTTCAATGGTTCGTTTCAAAATCTCGTTTCCTTTTTTGCGAAAGACAACGTAATGAAAGTTCAGGAAATCGATCAGCTAGTAAAAGAACTCGAAAAAATTAAAACCAAGAAACCATGAACACGTTCTTGAATTACTTAATTGAAGCGAACATTGGCTTGATTTTCTTTTATGCTATCTATTGGATAGTGCTACAAAAGGAAGATCAGTTTACCTTCAAAAGAACCTACCTGCTTGCCAGTGTAGTTGCTTCGCTTGTGTTTCCATTTTTTACGATTGGAGTCTCCACCTCACTAATTCCTTCCCTTAGCCAAACAACTGCCGCTCAATGGCTACCTGAAATAGTTATTTATGCAAATGGTAATGTTAAACCAGAGGAAAATTCATTTTTTCTTAATTGGAGTTGGATTACATTCAGTTACCTTATTATTGCGGCAAGCTTGCTGGCTTTATTTTTAATCCGGATTCTCTCTTTAGTCAATCTTTTTAAACAATCAACACATTACTCCTGGAAGAATTATACAATTGCTGAGTCCGATAAAGTACAAGGTGTGTTTTCTTTTTTCCATTTTATTTTTCTGAGTCCTGGTGAGCGCTTAGCCGAAACGGAGAAACAAGAAATACTAAGACACGAAGAAGTCCATATTAAAAAACTACATTCCCTCGATATTATCCTGATGCAATTGTTGGGCATTGTTTTTTGGTTTAACCCCATCATCAGGTTCTATAAGAAATCCCTCGTTCAGGTTCATGAGTTTGAAGCCGATGCGCGCTCGGTAGAAGGCCATGATGTGGATGAGTATTGTAGCCTGCTGGCGAAGGTTGCTTTACAGAATAATGGATATGTACTCGCCAATCACTTTACAAATTCCCTTACTTTAAAACGAATTACTATGATGAAAACCGTTAGAAGAAAAATAAAAAACTGGAAGGTGCTTGCTGCTGCTTGTACCTTACCCTTATTCTTTTTTGTTGTTGCCTGTCAGGATCAGGTTGCAAATGTTGAAGAAATTAACAACAACTCAAAGAGCGATGTTATATATCCTATCGAGGTACAAAATGCATTGACACAATTGAAAAATGCTAATCCTGATTCCGAGCTTATCGTTATTGAAAAGAATAAAACTGGCGAACAAATTTTAGAAACCTTGAATCAGGATAACATTTCGTTAATTCAAGCTCAAGGTTATAAAAATCAGTTTGCTATTATCTCACAAGGAGCAACAATCCTTAAAAGGAAAAATTCAAAGGTAGAAGTTCTAAGTGTTGTAGAGCAATCTGCTGAGCCAGTTGGTGGAATGCCACAGTTCTATGATTATATTGGAGCTAATTTGAAATATCCCGAACAAGCTCGCAAAATGGGTGTAGAAGGTCGGGTTTTTGTTGAATTTGTTGTTAACGAAGACGGAAGTATCTCTGACGTAAAAACCGTTAAAGGTATTGGTGCTGGCTGCGATATGGAAGCAGCCCGCGTTGTGGCATTATCTAAAGCATGGAACCCAGCAAAGAACAAAGGGCAAATGGTTAAGCAACGTTTAGTTGTGCCTATTATATTTAAACTAGGATAGTAAATTATCTATTTACTTAAGGAGCTTGATGCATCAAGCTCCTTAACTTTTTTAAATCTTTCCCAACACTTCTTCCAGCTTCTTATCCAACGCAGACCCGCGTAAATTTTTGGCAATAATTTTTCCTTGCGGATCAACCAAAATTGAAAATGGTATTGCACTTATATTATAATCTTTGGCTGCCTGCGAATCAAAATATTTAAGATCAGACACGTGTGTCCATGTTAAGCCATCTTCGGCAATGGCTTGCACCCAATCTTCTTTGGTGCGATCGAGTGATACTCCGAATACCTCAAAGCCTTTGTCTTTATATTTATGATAAGCACTCACCACGTTAGGGTTTTCCCTGCGACACGGCCCGCACCACTTTGCCCAAAAATCTACCAACACATATTTTCCCTGTAAGGAGGAAAGCGCTATCGTTTGACCATCGGGATTGGGTAATGCTATTTCAGGAGCTGGTTGACCGATAGCAGTCACTTTCATTTTCTCCACCATATCCACAAACTCTTTCGTATAGTTTGAGTTTGGCCAGGCAGTTTTAAATTTATCAGCAGAGATGATATAGAGATCAAAATATTTATCCCTATCCAATAAATTATTTTGTTGCAGCAAATTCATTAGCCCAAGGGATGCAGGTTGGTCTTTCAAAATAGCAGCAACCTGATCGTATCCTTTCTCCAGATTGCGCATATAATCTCCTTGCAATTCGGCAATACGAGCCTTATCATTATTAGACGATGCCAACGAAAACTCGGTTTGTATTTCCATCATCTCAGGAGAGTCTTGCGTGCGCTGCATAACCCCTTGTACTTTAGTTATCAAATCCTGATCTGGTGAACCAACCACCGCAGCATATCCATTTTGATTATTCCCATCTACATTAATCTCAATGTCGGTCTTATCAAGAATAAAATTGAGTATTTGCTTATTGTAAAAATTGATCTGATAATAACCAGGTTCCGTTAAGCGAAGTGTTTTTTCGTACGAGTAATTGCCTTTTAATTTAATTGTATCTTTTTCTTCTAACCCTTCTCGATTAATTTTTTGAACTGAAATCTCACCAGTTTGAGGAAATCCTACTTTTCCACGAATCGTTACATCCCATCCATCTTGCTTCTCAGTTTTAGCGCAACTCAGTACTAAAACTGAAGCAATCATTACAACAATAATCTCAACCCCTATCTTCATATTCATAATTTATCAACTCATTTTCTTAATTAATAATTCAGTTGTGATTTTTGGATCCGCCTTTCCTTTGGTGCGCTTCATCACTTCGCCCATAAACATAGTGATAATTGCTTTTTTACCTTTCTTATATTCCTTCACCTTTTGCGGAAACTCGTTAATCACTGCCTCCACAACGGGCAGGATGGAGTCTACATTGCTATCCTGAATCAAATTTAATTCCTGAGCAAGGATGTGTGGAGATTTTGTAGGGCTCATAATCAACTCAGGAAATAATCTTTGAGCAGCCACAGCAAAATTCAATTTCCCCTCATCAATTAATGAAATAACAGCAGCCAACGTGCTTGGCGAAAGTGGTAATTGATTAGCTGCAAGATTAGAATCATTTAACCAAGACTTCACCGGTCCCATCATCCAGTTCGATACGGCTTTGAAGTTTTGAGTGTGTTTGCAAACTTCTTCAAAATACATTGCCATTTCTTTCGAGTCAGTCAGCACATGCGCATCGTATGCAGGAAGTTTGTATTCAGCAATAAATTTTTGTTGCAACTCGCGGGGCAACGCAGGCATTGATTTTCGTATTTCTTCAAGCCATTCTTCCGACACTTCCATCGGACTTAAATCCGGATCGGGAAAATACCGATAATCATTAAGTTCTTCTTTCGTACGCATGCTGTGTGTGAGTCCGGTATTGGCATCGAACGTGCGCGTTTCAGAAATAACTGCTTCCCCCTTTTCTAAGATTGCAAATTGACGCTCGGCTTCATGATCGATAGCGCGCTGAACATTCCGGATGGAGTTCATGTTCTTGATCTCGACTTTCTTTCCATACTCTTTAGCGTTTTTCAACATTAAAGAAACGTTCGCATCGCATCGAAGCGAACCCTCCTCCATATTGCCATCGCAGATTTCGAGATAGCGAACCAGTTTTCTTATCTCTGTTAACACCGCATAAGCTTCTTCAGAACTTCGCAGGGCAGGCTCAGTAACAATTTCAATTAAAGGCACACCCGAACGATTAAGATCAATTAACGTATCAGTTTCATTCTCCAAATGAATGGACTTACCTGCATCTTCTTCAATGTGAATCCGGTTTAATGGAACCTCTATCTCTCCTGCCTTGACAGTAATAGGAATAGATCCACCCACACAAATTGGGGTGCGATCTTGAGTAAGTTGGTAGCCTTTCGGCAGATCAGGATAAAAGTAATTCTTACGATCAAAAATCTGCCATCGTGAAATTATTGAGTTACACGCCAGCCCCATCTTCATGGCAAACTCAGCAGCTTTCTTATTTAATTTCGGCAGTGTGCCCGGGTGCGCCAGGGTAATGACGCTCAAATTTGTATTAGGTGCATCTCCATATGCGGCCGAATCGCTATTGTAAATTTTGCTCTTCGTTAGAAGTTGTGCGTGAACCTCAAGGCCAATAACTAGTGTGTATTTTTCAAGAATGGTTGAGTTCATTTCTGAATCAATTGCTTTGCTTTTACCAACACACCATCAAGTCCTTGCAGGTTTTTACCACCAGCAGTAGCAAAGAAGGGTTGCCCACCCCCACCCCCATCAATCTCTTTCGCTAATTCTTTCACCATGTTACCAGCATGAAATTTATTTGTTGCTGCCAGCTTTTCGCCAATCATAACACAAACTTGTGGCTTGCCATCCACATCGGCTGCCAATATCAATAACAAATCCTCAAATTGATTCCGTAAAGCGTAAGCAATATTTTTGAGCGCATCGGCATTAGGCACACTTACTTTTTCAAGGATCAATGTATACCCTTCGTGTCTTTGTGCCTTTGTGGCTAGAACATCTTTAATCTGATTAGCTCGCTCCTGATTTACCTCCTCCAATTTTTTCTCCAAAGAATGTCTGTCCTCTAACAAGGTTTGAAGAGAAGCTGCAATGTCTTTCGGATTCTTCAATAAACTCTCCAACTCCTTCAACACGCTAAGTGAGTGGTTAAGGTATTCAAACGCACCTTCACCCGTTACCGCTTCAATTCTGCGAACACCTGCAGCCACTGAACTTTCCGTTACAATTTTTAGTAATCCGATGTTTCCGGTTGCAGAAGTATGGGTTCCTCCACAGAGTTCCATAGAAAATTTTGGATCGAAGGTAATCACTCTAACAAAATCGCCATACTTTTCGCCAAATAATGCCATGGCACCCAATCCCTTAGCTTGCTCGATCGGTACATTTCGCTTTTCATCCAAGTGAATGTTTTCACGAATCTTGTCATTCACGATCGTTTCAACTTTCGAAATCTCCTGAGGAGTCATGGCAGCAAAATGAGAAAAATCAAAACGCAAAATCTTTTCATTTACGAGTGAACCCTTTTGCTCAACATGCTTGCCTAACACTTGCCTAAGAGCCGCATGAAGTAAGTGCGTAGCTGAGTGATTTCCGGTTGTGCGTGTGCGTTTGTCTTTATCTACCACAGCATGAAAAACCCCGTTTAAACTTTCAGGAAGTTTTTCGGTGTAGTGAACAATTAACTCACTTTCTTTTTTTGTATCGATAATAAAAATTTTCTCATTGGCATTTTCAATAAAACCGGTATCCCCTACCTGACCTCCACTCTCAGCATAGAAAGGTGTTTTATTAAAGACTAATTGATAGAGTTCCTTACTCTTCTGTTTGATCTTGCGATACTTTACAACTGTGAGTTCTGACTCCAATTGATCATACCCAATAAACTCAGGCTTTACATCTGCTCCTACCAAAATCCAGTCACCTGTTTCTTTCGCGGCATCCACTTTTGAGCGAGCTTTTTGCTTTGCCATCTCTTCATGAAAGCCTTTTTCATCAACACTAAATCCACGCTCACGCGCAATTAGTGAAGTGAGATCGAAAGGAAAACCAAAGGTGTCAAATAATTCAAATGCTAATGCACCCGGAATTATCTTCTTTTCTTTACCCTCCATTAATTCAGCCATATCATCAAGACTTTTGGCCATCACAGAATCCTCCGGTTTACCAAACAACTGATTAATTCTAAAAAGACCCTTATCCAAAGTCCTCAAAAATGAAATCTCTTCCTCATGAACAACTCGGGTTACATAGTCTTGTTGTTGATTCAATTCAGGAAATACATCCCTTAATTGATTTGCCAATAAAAACACAAGCCGATGAATAAATGGCTCTTTAAAATTCAAATAGGAAAATCCGTAACGTACAGCTCTTCTTAAAATTCTACGAATTACATACCCTGCTCCTGTATTACTTGGCAACTGACCATCCGCAATAGCGAATGCCACCGCACGAATATGATCAGCCATTACCCGAATGGCAACATCGGTCTTTACATCATCTCCATACTTAACGTTGGCATGAATGGCAATGAATTCAATGAGCGGACTGAATACATCCGTATCATAATTCGATGTCTTACCTTGTATGGCCATGCACAAACGCTCAAAGCCCATACCTGTATCCACGTGCTTATCAGGTAATGGTTCCAATACACCCGAGGCTAATCGATTGAATTGAATAAATACAAGATTCCAGATTTCAACTACTTGTGGATGATCGCTGTTCACTAAATCCTTACCGGGAGTTTTCTTTACTTCAGCTTCAGGTCGTAAGTCAATATGAATTTCGGAACATGGGCCACACGGACCTTGCTCACCCATCTCCCAAAAATTATCTTTCTTACTTCCGTGAAGGATTCGCTCCTCTGCTATTACCTGTTTCCAAAGTTCTTTGGCTTCTTCATCTACCGGAAGGTTATCACTTTTATCACCACCAAAAACGGTTACATACAATCGGTCTTTTGGAAGCCGGTAAACTTCTGTCAATAATTCCCACGCCCAACCAATCGCTTCTTTTTTAAAGTAGTCACCAAAACTCCAGTTGCCCAACATTTCAAACATGGTGTGGTGGTACGTATCCAATCCAACATCTTCAAGGTCATTATGTTTTCCGCTTACGCGAAGACATTTTTGTGTGTCGGCAATGCGCTTGCTGGCGGGTACTGAATTACCTAAAAAGTAGTCTTTGAACTGCACCATGCCCGAGTTGGTAAAGAGCAAACTCGGGTCATTTTTTAGCACCAGCGGGGCTGAGGGTACTATCTTATGGCCTTTATTTTCAAAAAAATCAAGGAATTTACATCTAATTGTAGCTGAATCCATCAAATCTAAGGGAATTTTAACTTCTGACTCCGGGGTTTTCTATATATTTAAAGGTTGTAACCCTAGATAAACGACAAAATTAATCCGCTTAGGATCAATATGAAAGGAAACAGTGAATTTAGAAAAGTATGTAGTAATGGTTTTTCGTCCATTGAATTCATTGTTGATTAGAACATAATGGCCGCTACAAAATTTCAATATAATAATAAGACGTTGCGCTTTGAGCAGGTAAAAATCTCCTACTTCTCTGTGCTGCTTTCTGTATTGAGTTATCTGACATTCGGCTTTCTCTTTTTTGTTGGATTGGTGCTACTTCAAAATTTCGTGATTGAAACACCTATCGAAAAGAAATTGCGTGCAGAGAATAAAGCCCTGGAAAAACATAAATTATTATTGACCTCTCAACTTGCACAATCCAATCAGCAACTCACCGAATTAAAAAATAAAGACCTTACTCTGTATCAAAAATTATTTGAAACCAACCTTCCTAAAGAATCTTCACCCGTTTACCCGGAACGGGAACAACTGCTGATTGCCAGTGCCGGTGATTTCAATGAATCGATTGATCAATTGGGACAACGCTTTTCAGAATTACTTACTGCAGCCCAAAAGACGAGTAGATTTTACAGTGCAAAAGCCAGCGTAAAAAAGGAAGATGTGGGTATGTTAACTACAATACCATCAACCGCGCCAATTGAGAATTTTGAAGTTTCTAAACTGGTTTCAGGTTTTGGAATTAGGATTAACCCTTTTCACAAAGGGCAATACCACCATGATGGTGTGGATATTGCATCACCACGAGATACTCCAGTGTTGGCATCCGCTCCGGGGCGTGTAATCTTAACGAAGCGAAGCGATCTTGTTGCTGGTTATGGCAACTTTGTAGAAATTGATCATGGCAACGGATATGTAACTCGCTACGGTCACCTGGAAGAAATCATTGTACGTCAGGGGCAAGTTCTTAAGAAAGGCCAGATCATCGGCTCAGTGGGTTCCAGTGGCGGATCTATTGCGCCACACCTTCACTACGAAGTTACCCTGGATGGAAAAAATCTAGATCCCATTAAGTTTATTCTGGAGGGCATCTCTGCCGATCAATACAAAGTTTTGCTTAGTCAAAGCAGTAAACAAAATCAATCGCTCGACTGATGGCTAAGATTCATTATACCTATAATGCAGAAACGTGCAAGTACGAGCCAATCGTTATCTCGAGAAAAGTTGCGGGTCGAAGGCTGTTAGCATTTCTGGGAATCTCTTTTATAATTGGTTTGTCAGGGTTAGCATATTTCAATTACCGATACCCCTACATTGATGAAACCCTTCAGGAAGCAAAGAATGAAAATTTAAAAAGCGAGTGGAAGGTTCTGTATAAACAATTAGACCGAACCTCTAACCAACTAAGTGCGCTTGAGCATAATGACGATAAAAATTACCGAGTCATCCTTGATTTGGAACCGTTAGATCAGTCGCAGCGTGAGGCGGGTGTCGGTGGTCGTGAGAAGGATAGTGAAGGAATCCCCTACTTATTAATCCGCACAGCTTATATTCAATCTGAAAAAATAAAGAATCGCCTGGAAATTGAAGCCCAATCATTACAACAATTAATGGACGAATTGGCCAGGAAAGAAAAAATGTGGGCGTCAAGACCTGCCATACAGCCTATCAGCAATAAAGACCTGAGCCGCCTTCATACCATTTTTGGCTTGCGTATGCATCCCCTGTTTGGTTACGTTCGCCCTCACAATGGATTGGATTTTACTGCACCTTCCGGAACACCTATTTATGCAACGGGAGATGGCCGGGTTAGCACCGCACAACGTTCTGAAACGTATGGCAATGTGGTGTATATCGATCACGGCTACGGATTTGAAACGCGTTATGCGCATATGACTAATTATATTGTGAGCTCAGGCCAACATGTAACCCGTGGCCAGGTGATTGGTTATGTTGGCAGCACTGGAACTTCAGTAAGCGCCCATTTGCATTATGAAGTTCATTATAAAAATCAGGCCATCAACCCAATTAATTTCTTTCAACGCGACCTTAACAATAAGGAGTACGAAAAACTAATTGAGGTTGGAAGTAAATCCGTTACTTCATTGGATTAATTCCTTTAATCCTTCTCCAGTCAAAGACTTCTCCTTTTATTTGCACCTTCAAGTGGTTCCTATGCGATCTTATATTCTATTCATTCTATTTTCTCTTTCTTTAAATGTATTTGCACAAAAGCGGGATACAGTAACCGTAATTGGTGTAGGTGATATTATGATGGGAAGTAATTACCCCAATGGTGGTGTGTTGCCTCCAAATGATGGTCTTGATTTGATGAGTGGAGTCAGTTCGATTCTTTCCAGCGCAGACGTTACCATGGGAAATCTAGAAGGTGTGCTGCTGGATGAAGGCGGAACTGCAAAAACCTGCCGCGACCCTAAAGTGTGTTATGTGTTTCGTAGCCCGGTTAATTATGTAAGGAATCTAACTAATGCCGGGTTTGATATCATGAGCCTTGCCAACAACCATGCTGGTGATTTTGGGGAGTTGGGAAGAAAGAGTTCAATGAAAACGCTGGAGGATGCAGGTCTTTTTCATGCAGGCCAAACTACAAATCCATACACGATTTTTGAAAAAAATGGAGTTAAATATGGCTTCACTGCTTTTGCCCCTAACAGTGGCTGTTTAAGTCTTAATGAGGTGGGTGAAGCCAAAAAAATTGTGGCCCATTTGGATTCACTCGTGGATATTGTGATTGTCTCCTTCCATGGGGGAGCTGAGGGTCCGCAGCATCAACATGTTCCTCGCAAAAATGAAATCTTCTACGGTGAGAATCGGGGTAACGTATACGCATTTTCACATGCGTTGATCGACTCGGGTGCTGACATCATCTTCGGACATGGCCCGCATGTGACGCGAGCCATAGAGGTTTATAAAGATCGGTTTATTGCATACAGTTTGGGGAATTTTTGCACCTATGCGGGTATAAATGTAGCGGGCATCAACGGCTGGTCGCCAATTGTAAAGGTATATACAAATTCTGAAGGCAACTTTTTGAAGGCGCATATAACCTCTACTTATCAGTCCTTTAGGTCGGGCGTTATGCTTGATCCTGAAAATCAAGTTTTGAAACGGATAAGGCAGCTAACACAAGAAGATTTCCCCGAAAGTAAGATCGAAATTGATGAATCAGGGTGGGTATTGAAATCCACAAAGTGATGTGAATAGGTTGTCGATAAAAAAAAATCTCAACGTTGTTTCAAGTTTAAAGAATTGTTACTTTGCATGAAGTTCACTACAACAAACCGATTGCATCCTGGCTCTATAGTCTCTCATGGCGTATAAAGAAAAAGAAATTGAGAAGATTTATTACTCAATCGGTGAAGTAGCCGAATTGTTTAATGTAGCCCCCTCCCTCATCCGTTTTTGGGAGTCCGAGTTTGACCTCATCCAACCAAAGAAAAATCGCAAGGGCAACCGTCAGTTTACCAAAGAAGACATTGACCATGTTCGTACCATTTATCATCTTGTAAAAGAAAAAGGATTTACACTACAAGGTGCTAAGGAAATGCTGCGTAATGATAGTCAGTCCGTACGCGATAAAATGGAACTTCTTGAGTCGCTAAAGAAAGTGCGCCAATTTTTGGTACAGATTCACGAAAAGCTGTAAGTAAACTCCCAACTCTTAGTTAGATTATTTAATTTCCGAATTCATATCGAATTGATGGATCAGGAACGCCTTTCACTATTAGCACTACATTTTACACCGGGCGTAGGTGATTTTTTGCTGAAACAGGTTGTAAGTTATTGCGGCTCTGCAGAAGACGTTTTTAAAACCTCCAAAGGTAAACTTCTTAAAATTCCTGGGGTTGGCGAATTTTCGGCTGAAGCGATTATGAATGGCAAAACGTTTCATGAGGCGGAGAAAGAATTACTCAAAGCAGAAAAATCAGACACCGAAATACTCTTCTTCACCGATAAGAAATATCCACATCGCTTAAAATCGATTGATGATGCCCCTGCACTCATCTACTACAAAGGCAACCAAAATTTAAATGTTGCCAAATCAGTTGCCATTGTAGGAACCAGGCAAGCCACAGAGTATGGTAAGCATATGGTAGAAAAGATTTGTGAAGAGTTGGTTCCACACCAGGCATTAATTGTAAGCGGCCTTGCTTATGGAATCGATATTCATGCCCATAAGTTTGCTTTAAAACATGGGCTTGCCACTGTGGGTGTGATGGGCAGTGGTATGGATATTATTTATCCGGCCGTGCACAAAGACACCACAACAAAAATGATTAATCATGGTGCGTTGATTACCGAAAACAAATTTGGAACTAAACCCGATGCCCATAATTTTCCGGCTCGCAACCGAATTATTGCTGGCCTTTGTGATGCACTTATCGTGGTTGAAGCTGCTGAAAAAGGAGGAGCCTTAATCACCGCAGAAATAGCAAACAGCTATAACAAAGATGTATTTGCCGTGCCCGGGAATTTAGGTCAAACCTATTCTGAAGGATGCAATAAGTTGATTAAGATTAACAAAGCTAATTTATATACTTCCATCAAAGACCTTGAATACATTATGAGTTGGTCGGCTCAGATCGGTGCCACTCAAACTACACTTGAACTGACACAATTTGAGCCTGATGAACAAAAAGTATTGTCTATCCTAAAAGAGCGCAATGCACCGGTAATGATTGATGAGTTGAGTTTTAAATCTAATATACCGCCCAGCCTATTAGCCTCACTCCTGCTTACATTAGAATTTAAAAACGCAGTAAAGTCCTTGCCCGGAAAAATGTTTGCGCTTCGGTAGAAACAATTCACGCAGAGGCGAAGAGTTCGCCAAGTATTTGACAATTATTTTAATAGTACAATTATCGTTCAGGTTCTATGCTAAATCTTTTGCGTGCTTCGCGTCTTTTGTGTTAACATATTTGGACTAATGCAGAAAAACCTGACTAGCTAATTGAACCGCCTTTTCAAACTCTTCATAATTAAGTTCAGGAGATTTGTTTTTTGATTTCAGAAAATCAAGAATAGTTTCTGTTGCCATATTACCTACCAACTCATCTTTTGCCATGGGGCAACCACCAAAACCTTTTATAGCACCATCGAAACGTTGACAACCCGCATTGTATGCAGCCTCAATTTTCTCGAGCCGGGTTAATGGATTGGAATGAAGATGCGCTCCAAACTCAATCTTAGGAAAACTCTTCGTCAAAGACTTAAATAAATACAGAATCTGTTCTGGTTCCGAAACTCCAATAGTATCGGACAATGAAATGATTTCAATTTCAAGGGTGGCAAGGATGTCGGCAAATTTACTTACAATCTCTACATCATAAGGATCACCGTAAGGATTGCCAAAACCCATGCTGATATAAACAACTTGTTGCTTGCCATGCTTTTTACACAGTTCCTGAATTTCATTCACCGTGTTGAGCGCCTCCACAATCGACTTATTAGTATTTCGTTGCTGAAAGGTTTCTGAAATGGAAAGTGGAAATCCCAAATATTGAATTTGATCAAACGCACAGGCTTCCACTGCTCCTCGTGTATTTGCCACAATAGCAAGTAGTTTGGTTTTAGTGCTTGATAAATCTAACTGCCTGATTACCTCAGTTGTATCACGCATTTGCGGAATCGCTTTGGGCGAAACAAAGCTGCCGAAATCGATTGTATCAAATCCTACTTTTAAAAGTTGATTGATGTAGGAGACTTTCTTTTGGGTTGGAATAAATTCCTCTAGCCCCTGCATCGCATCGCGCGTGCACTCAATAATTTTCATAAAGCAAAAGTAGGTAACTCAAGGTGATGGAAAAATACAGACGATAATCGCTTATATGTGCCATTTAACTGAAAAATAACATTAATCTTCAAGTGATAAGAATTAACTTGTCGAGATATAATTTTTTACCATGCCTTTACCTTCATTTGGCGGTCCATTAGGTTACAAACGAGCTGCTCATTTATTACATCGCGCCTCGTTCGGCCCAACCAAACTGCAGATAGATTCCTTTGCTACCCTTAATGCTACACAAGCTGTTGCATTGCTCTTTCAACAACCATTACCCGAACCTGCCCTACCCATTGATCCGGAAACGGGAACAGAATGGGTGCTAACCGGAACTACAGATGCAAATAGTGGCGATAGCGACCTGCAGGAATTTTTTAAAGGCTGGTTTATTGGGCAAATGTTAGGGCTTGGAGTGCCTTCTTCAAATTCACTTGCCTATGCTACACGCGAAAAAGTTGTGTTCTTTCTTCATTCGGTATTTACTACCATCCAATCTAAAGTAGATAACAGCAGGTCGTTATATTTTCAGAATCAACTCTATCGAAAATTTGCATTCGATAAATTGTTACCTGTTGAATATAACATTAAGACTCTTATAAAAAAAATAAGTGTTGATAATGCTATGTTGCGATTGCTGGATGGCAATTTGAATGTGAATGGCAGTGTGAATGAAAATTATGGTCGCGAGTTACTAGAACTTTACACCATAGGGAGAGGCTTGGAAGGCACACTGCCGCCCGCAACTATTCCTGGTGATTATTTTAATTACACAGAACAAGATGTGCGCGCAGCAGCTCAGGTTTTATCGGGCTGGACGTTGGACACCACATTCTCAAATCCTGATATAACAATTGATCTTGATCTGGCCGGTACTATCAAGTTGCCACGTGGAAAAGTAAGAGGCTCGGCTACCAATGCTAATGGTCATGATAATACCGTGAAGCAATTCAGTGATCGGTTTAGCAATGCTACCATCCAACCTGACCCTACTCTTTTATCAGGCACCAATGCTACGGAAGCCAGTGCGCTGGACGAGATCAGTCAGTTGATTGAATTAATCTATTCTAAACCCGAAACGGCACGCAACTTCTGCCGAAGAATTTACAGATTCTTTGTCTATCACGAAATTACACAAGCTATTGACGATACCATCATTGCCGAAATGGCGAATACGCTGGCGGCAAATAATTATAAACTTCAACCAGTATTAGAAGATTTATTCCAGAGCCAGCATTTCTATGATGCGGCTGCCGGTAATGATGACAATAACTTTGGCGGCATAATAAAATCACCGCTTGATCTAATGGTTGGCACGTTCCGAATCTTTGGAATTCAACTCCCCGATCCTGTTTCCAGTTCTGAATCATTCTATGAAAAGACTGGTGACCTCATTCGCACCCTGGAAAGCATGGGAATGCATTTTTATGAACCCTTCGATGTTGCAGGCTATGATGCCTATCATCAATATCCTATTTACCATCGCAGTTGGATTTCGACTAATTATCTGACTCGCAGGTACGATTTTATACGCCAGCTTATATCCGACAATCAATCAATGCCCGGGGCATTAAAGGTGGATGTTGTTGCTTTTGTACAAACCAATATCAGTAATGCGATTGCTTCCGATGCAAAAGCATTGATCATTGAACTGGCTAAATATTTTCTTCCGTTATCAGATAACCTCACGTTTGATCCGGCTTTAGATGACCCATCAGGATTAACTGCCGAGCGAATGAATTATTTCCTGACTGCTTTTTTAAAATCGCCACAAATTGATGCCGACCCCGAAGGTTCCTGGACTTTCCGTTGGAACAATCCGGTAGACATGGAAGTAGTGCGCAAGCAGTTGGAAAGTCTTTTCAACGCTATGCTTCAATCACCCGAGTATCAACTTTACTAAGCAGAAATGAAACGCAGAAAATTCATAAAGCAACTTTCCCTCGCAGCCGTTCCTATTACCCTTGGCGGGATTCCGATTAAGTTGATGGCCGAAAATTCGCTTACGCGGATGGCGGAGCAAAGCACCAACGACAGGGTGATTGTTATTCTTCAACTGCATGGTGGTAATGATGGATTGAATAGTATCATTCCTGTGGACGCCTATGACTTATATTACAGATGGCGGGCAAACATTGCCATTCCTGCAAAGAACAGTGTTCGTAAAATGATTCCATTGGATAGCACGTTACCTAAAGAAGCACAGGTAGGTCTACACCCGGATATGATTGCTATGAAGGATTTGTACGATCGGGGTCGGATGACAGTTGTTCAAGGTGTATCGTATAAGAATAACAATGGCTCACATTTCAGAGGTCGTGATATCTCCTTTATGGGTGGTGGCTTCGATGATTATTTTTCTTCGGGTTGGGTAGGTCGCTACCTGCAACAAGAGTTTGCACCTAAAACCTATCCTAATGATTTCCCAAATCCTGAAATGAAAGATCCACTCGCCATTGAAATGGGAAGCGATGTGTCTTTGATTTTTCACCAGGATGGAAATATTCCTACCTCTATTTCATTAAATGATCCACAAAGTTTTGCCAAACTGGTGGAAGAACTTGAAGGATTTACTGATCAGGGAATTGATCCTCGTGGCAAACCTCCCACTGCACTTGAAAATTCTCCTTACGGAAAAGAGCTTAATTGGATTTTAGGTCTTGAAGATAAATCGGAAGACTATGCGGAAAGACTTTATGATGTTTACAAAGCTGCTTCTGCTTCTTCAGTAACATATCCCGAGCGTTATCCTTTCAATGCACCGAAAGGCAGCATGAGAAATGGATTAACTCCCCAGCTGCAACTAATCGCACGCTTGCTGGATGGTGGTGGACCAGGACTTGGAGTAAAAACAAAAGTATTTCTGGTAAAGATGGGTGGCTTTGATACGCATGCCGAGCAAGTGGAAAGTTATGATCCTACCATGGGGCAACATGCCGCCTTGATGTATCACATCGCATCCGCCATGAAAGCGTTTCAGGAAGATTTGAAAGCCCGTGGGTTGGAAGATCGGGTGTTAACGGTAACTACATCTGAATTTGGAAGACGCGTGCGTGCCAATGGAAGTTATGGAACCGATCATGGTACGGGTGCACCCGTCATGATTTTTGGAAAAGGAGTTCAACCCGGAGTGGTTGGGGTTGTTCCCGACCTTAACAAGCAGAACGTTGAAATGCAATATGACTACCGGCAAGTGTATGCAAACCTGCTTCGAGATTGGATGTTGGTGGACGAGAATAAAATAAACAACGACATCTTCTTTAAGGACTTCTTAAACGGCCCTAAAGAAGATGGAACCGGGAACTATGAACCGCTTCCACTAGCAACACAGGTTATCTCTGGCGTTTCAGAGGGCTTTATTAATAATCGCTTTAGCTTAGAGAACTGCCACCCAAATCCGGCCAACGAGTTTACCATTATCAATTTTAAAATCAATAGTACAAACCTGGTTGATCTTATTTTAAAAGATAATCAAGGACGAACACTCAAAAGTATTTTACACGAAGAACGGGCTGAGGGATCGCATTCGGTGCGTGTGGATGTTACAGACTTGCCAACCGGTATTTATTTTTATAGTTTAAAAACCGGATTCTTTCAGGACACTAAAAAACTTATTGTTACCCGTTAATACCTTCTATGAAACGACTCTTACCGTTACTGATTATCCTTTCTATTTCTTTGGCCACGCAAGCCCAATTCAAAAAAAAGAAAGGTGCCATTGCTTCAAAGCCAAGTCAGCAAAGCAAATTTTTGGAAAAGCAATGGTGGTTGGGTTTTAAGGCAGGAACAAACTTATCGCAAGCCACTCCCATTAAGCGCTATACTGTAACTACGCCAACTAATTATGCACAAGCACTGAATGATAAATCATATGATTCTTTTAATGAATTAGGAAGTCAGGCTACATTAGAAGCTACGTTTTACTATAAAGGATTCTCTTTTAGTACTCAACCAACCTATAGACATATCCGCTTTTCATATTCTAATCAATTTCAATGGACAAATCCGGAAAACAGTGCTGAGCGGTTAGTGTTAAAATATGATCAGGAACAGAAAGTTGATTATGCTGACTTTCCATTAATCGTTAAGTATGATATCCTCCGAAACAAATTACGTCCCTATGTTCAGGTGGGTATTTTCTATTCCATGCTGATTAATGCAAACAAGTCTATAAAAATATCTGGTACCGACTATGCTTCAGGGGGGACTAATCAATTTAGCAATCAAGAAATTATTGTGGGTGCTAAAGACTTGTTTGATAATTATTGGGGTTTAATGAGTGGCGTAGGCCTGGATTACAATTTAGGGAATGTAAGGGTGGTGCTCGATGCATCCTATTGGAAAAACATGAGCAATATCTCAAATACCAGCAACCGATTCAGTAACGACCGCCTAACAGGTATCGGTGACGCGCAAGATGATCTTGATTTGAATAACATTGTTATTTCGGCAGGAGTATTATTTCCTATGCGTTTCTTAAGCAACAGTTTCAAAACTTTAGATCGATAACTTATGCGTCTTTTATTAATAGCTATCCTTACTTTTATTTTTATTGGATGCGCCAATGATTCCGATCCGGCTGCCGATAAAGCGAACTTCACCCGCATTTACGACAACAATAAGTACAACGCCTCCTACTTTCCAATCGATATAAAGCAAACCCCTGATGGCGGCTATCTTATTCTGGGAGGTAGAAGAATTGAAGATTCAAATTTCAGTGGAATCTATCTGATGAAGGTAGATGAGTTTGGGGGTTTTATTTCCGAACAGGAAGTAGACGAAAACTTTGTAAATCCAATTGGCCCGTTATTAGAAAGCGGTGGTAACTATTTTTTCTTTTGCATGAGTTCGGTAGGATTGCAAACTCAGCTGTTTCAGGTAGATGCTGAAGCAACATTAAGTAACCCTGTTAGCATAGGGGGCTCCTACCCGGCTGCAGCGGCAATAGATGGCAACAACTTTTTATTGCTGAGCTATGACAACTTTAACAAAGCTTCAGTGGTCTCGGTGGTTACACCTACCGGTTCAATAACGCAGTCTAAAAGCTTTAGCATTGGCGCAGGCGATGCTGTAGAAGAACCCATTATTAACCATTTCTTAAGGACAGGCAAACAAATACCGTTTCTAGTAGGCAAGGCAGGTACACAATATTATTTTAATGGATTCTTTAATTATACTCTTTCATTGTGCTTCACAAATCTTGTGGCCGATGACCCACAAGGAATTGTTCAAGGGCAGCAGGATGATGGCGGGGTTAGTCAGGTCATGCCTTTAGATGGGGGTAAGTTTGCATTGACACGATTTAACTTTGGAGATAATTATTTAATCCCAAATGTCACATTAAACACTTCGGGTATTAGTTCGAGTACCGACTTGGGTGGAAATCCTTTCCCCGAACTCATTTCCAATGCAACCGTAAAAATTCTTAGAGCAACCATTGGTACCAAAAAAGTCGCTATCTACGGAAGTGATACCCGCAGCAAACAAATTGCACTTTTTGGGTATGATGAAGGTACAGGGGAGTTTATTGGAAGTAAGTACCTGGGTTTTTCAAATCCATTCGAAATAGCTGCTCTTGCTCCCACTGTGGATGGTGGTCTTGTTATTTGTGGAACTACGTATGTAGCGGGTCGCTTTCCACGTATTTGCATTTTCAAGTTGTCGAAGGATCAGGTAACAGAGTCTTTCCAATAATCATTTCATTATTTCATTCGTTTTTTCTTCCTTGGCCGCCAATATGATCAAGATTGAAGAAAATGTGAACCTGAAGCCTTACAATACATTTGGTATTGATGTACGAGCGCGATATTTCTGTCAAATCAGCATAGAAGAACAATTAGACAAGCTTTTATCAAGTGAGATTTATAAGAATGAGCGTCATCTTATCCTTGGCGGAGGCAGTAATATTCTATTTACAAAAGACTTTGATGGGTTAATCGTCAAGGTTGATCTGAAAGGAATTCAACAACAAGATGAAACCGAAGATACCATCGATATTCAGGCGAAGTCGGGAGAAGTATGGCATAACCTTGTATTGTATAGTGTGCAAAACGGCTTGGGTGGCATCGAAAATCTTTCGTTGATACCCGGCACAGTTGGTGCTGCACCTATTCAAAACATCGGTGCGTATGGGGTAGAGATAAAAGAAGTATTAAAAAAAGTAGAAGCAATAAATCTATCAACAGGTGATCGAAAAAGTTTTAGCAATGCTGAATGTATGTTTGGTTACCGTGAAAGTATCTTTAAGCATGACGTTAAGGAAAACTATTTTATTTCAAGTGTTACTTTAACTGCGACCACAAAAAATCATCTGTTAAATACAGGCTACGGAGCTATTCAAGATACATTGAAAGCAATGCATGTAACTGTACCAACGATTAAAACAATTAGCGATGCAGTGATACACATTCGTAAGACGAAATTACCTGATCCAACTATCATTGGTAATGCAGGAAGCTTCTTTAAGAATCCAACAATTCCTATTTCGCACTTTGAACGACTTCAAAAGACACACTCAGAAATACCAGGTTATCCATCTGTAAATCAATTAGTTAAAGTACCTGCCGGTTGGTTGATTGAGCAGTGCGGTTGGAAAGGAAAACGCATTGGAAACATTGGTGTACATGCACAACAAGCATTGGTGTTAGTGAATTATGGCAATGGAAATGGAAATGAAATTTTTCAACTGGCTAAAAATATTTTATCGTCCGTGAAAGAAAAATTTGATATCTCATTGACACCAGAAGTGAATATCATTTGATAAAAAATGATCAAGCAGTTATGATAAAAATATACAAAATCGTTACCTGATTTTTTTTGTTCATAGAAAAATTTTTAGAACAAAATTTTTGTGAATTAATTTTTTATTATACCTTTCGCACAGTTTTAACTAAAAACATTAAAACGTTATGGCAAAAAAACCCGCTAAGAAAGCAGCTAAGAAAGCAAAGAAGGCTGCTAAGAAAAAGAAGTAATCAAGCATAGCTTGATTCTTTAGCGAGAGAAGTGATCCAAGATCACTTCTCTTTTTTTTGATCATACTCTATGAATTCATTGAATAAAATTTCATTCATAAATAATTCAACAGCTTCTATCATGAAACAGCCTTGATGCATTCATTTATAAAATCTTTAGACTTGACCTTGGATGGTTTGCAAGATGAAGATGACTGTAACAAATCATCATACTGCATCGAATGGATCCCTCTATCCAAAGCCAACGAAATCGTTAAAACGGGTTTAAACTCTCGTAATATCACTGCAATGCATTGAGATTCATGGCATTAAACACTCGATTGCGGTAATTAAATTGACTCCAGGCTTGTTTCGCCAATGCATTGAGCCTTAACTTTGTGTCATCATCAATCCAAAAAAAGAAACCATGGCAAAATCACCTGCTAAAACTGCAGAAAAGAAGGTTGCAGTAAAAAAGGCTGCTCCTAAATCAAAAGCAGCAGCTATTGATAAAGTATCTGAATCCATTCTTGCAAAATTGAAAGCCCTTGATATTGAACATCAATTGCAAGCTGATATCGAATGGTGTATTGGAAGTTATAACTACGATAAAAATCCATCTGGTCTTAAAGAGGCCGCTGCCGCTGCTCTTGTTGTATTCAAACAAGAATTAGCAAAAAAGACTAAGGGGGTTACCGCTACTTTTGTCAGCAGCATAGAAAAGATAACCAAATAATCTTTGTTATTTATAAAGGTAAGCCCCCCGTGAGACGCGGGGGGCTTTTTTTATATCATGTGAGTTACATTTGTAAGCATGCCCTCATACCTTTGACACACCACACCAAACTTATTCAAGAAATCAACTCCTTCATCTGAACTCAACCCTTTATACTCGGCATAGGAGTTCAAATAGATTACTCGTGAAATTCCCATACTAAAAATGATGCGTGAACAAGCGAGACAGGGTGATAGAGTAACATATAAGGTTGCCCCTTCTACTGCAGTCTTATTTTTCACGGCATAAAGAATTGCATTTTGTTCAGCATGGATTGCTAACGAACAGCCTCCTTTCGAATCGCGCGGGCATCCATTAACTGGCCACTCTTCATCACAATTATGTGTGCCCGAAGGTGGACCATTATAGCCAATAGAAATAATGCGGGTGTCTTTGGTAAGAACCGCGCCAACATGGCGTTTTAAACAATGGGATCGCTTTGCCAGATTAACAGCAAGCTCCATATAGATGTCATCGAAGGCGGGACGGCTCATGTGGTAAAAATAAGAATTCAAAATAGTATATTCGCGTTGAAAAAAAGATTCATGTTGAGTGACCGAAGATTAATCATAATATACCTCCTCCTTTCCTCTTTCCTGTGCAACGCCCAAGAAGCCATCAAACCAAGACCCAGTCCACTCAGCATTGTTTCGGCACGATACAAGGACACGTATCTTAAAATAACATACAGTCAACCCCATAAAAATGGCCGGATCATCTTTGGCAAACTTGTTCCTTATGGAGAAGTGTGGCGTACTGGGGCAAATGAAGCAACCGAAATAACGGTTACCCAGGATATTCAAATCAATAGTACAACACTAAAGGCTGGCACCTATTCTATCTTCAGCATTCCTGAAAAGGAAAGTTGGACAATTATAATCAACCGCGACCTTGGCCTGTGGGGTGCTTACAATTATAATGTAAAGACCGATGTGATGCGATTTACAGTACCTACGCAAATTTTACAAAGTGCTGTCTATGAACCATTCACCATAACGGTTGACCAAAAGAATAATAAAGCCGAGATTGTCTTGCTGTGGGATTCCGTGAAAGTTACAATCCCCATTCAGTTTAATGAGCCAAAGCCTCTATGAAAGTAAAGATTACCCTTCTTTTTATTATCCTATCGATAAGTGTCTACGCCCAAGAAATTGCTGAACTAGATCGAAGAAATGGATTTAAGGAAATTAAACTTGGGATGCACATCGATAGTATTAAAGGAGCTGAGTTTAAAAAAGATATCGTGGAGCGAAAAGAGTTCCCTGCTGTAGTTTATGAAACTGAACATCCAGATTACATGACAATTGGAGACTTGCCAGTAAAAAAAATATCCTTGAAAACGTATAAGGGATTGATCTACGAAATTGATGTAACCACGCCAAAAGATCCTAACATCATGCGTGGCTTGGAAAAATCGTATGGGAAAGCTACCTACAGTATTCGCACCGAAAGTTATTACTGGAAAGGTGAAACCTTAAGCCTTGTGTATAAAGGGCATCGCAAAGAACTGAAACTTACCTACAAATCAGGGCCAATAATAAGCCTGATGTATGAAGATAAGGGTAAGAAGGTGGAAGAAGTAGCCGATGATTTTTGATTTCTTTTACCACTGAGGCACAGAGGCACTAAGAAATAAATTTTATTCCAAAATATTTAAAGTCTTCAAGCAAAAACTCTGTGCCTCTGTGGTGAATTTTACCCTTTATAAACAATCCGATAAATCTTGCCAGCCTGATCATCCGAAACAAGTAACGAACCATCGGGCATTTGCAATACATCCACCGGTCTGCCTGAAGCCTTTTGAGCCTCTTCATCTAACCACCCCGTAACAAAAGGTTCGTAGCTGATAACCTTTCCATCCTGAAGTTTAACAATACTTAATTTATACCCACTCTTCTTTGATCGGTTCCATGAACCGTGCTCAGCCAGAATGATTTGATTTTTATATTCAGCAGGAAACATATTGCCCGTATAGAACTTAAGCCCTAATGGAGCTACGTGCGCACCCAAATTTTGCATTGGTTTTACAAATTCATCACAAGCACGCTTGTCTCCAAACTCAGGATCCTTGATAGTACCACCATGGCAATATGGATAACCAAAATGCATACCTGCGGTTGGAGCAGAGTTCAATTCGCAGGGAGGAATATCGTCACCTAACATATCGCGACCATTGTCTGTAAACCAAAGATCTTTTGTTTCTGGATGCCAGGTAAACCCAACCGTGTTGCGTACACCACTTGCAAATAACTCAAGGCCTGTTCCATCGGCATTCATCCGATGGATCGCAGCAAAAATTGAATCTTCTGACTCACAAATATTACAAGGAGCACCCACAGGTACATATAACTTACCATCGGGCCCAAATGAAATATATTTCCAGCCGTGATGGGTTTCAGTTGGAAACTTATCATAAACAACCATTGGCTCGCCCGGATTTTCGAGCTTGTTCTCTATATCTGTAAATTTTAAAATCCTGCTAACCTCAGCTACATACAAATCGCCATCTTTTAAAGCAACTCCATTGGGCATATTCAAACCCGAATCAAGTACCCATTTCTTATCAGCAATAAAATCTCCATCGGTATCTTTAACCGCATATACTTTGTTCCCGTTACGATTACCAACGTATAGCGTTCCTTCAGGAGATAATGCCATGGAACGTGCGTTATCTACCTCTGCGTATACACTAATTGAAAACCCAGTCGGAAGTTTGATCGCACTGAGCGATGGGTCAAAAGCAAGTTCTTCTTTTGGCGAAGTACAACTCGCTAAAAATCCGACAATCATTAATAAGGTTCCTACATTGACTTTATTCATAGCTAATTTCATCTGGTTCAATTCCAAATATCGCAGGGTAATCTCAAATAGTTAACTGATTTTACACCAGATTTTCCTGACTACGCAAAACATTGGCTGAAGCCCATTTTAAGGTTAACTTTGCAGCAATTTTTAGTTAAAATGATCTCGATTTCTAACATTTCTTACTACATCGGTGGCCGGGCTCTTTACGAGGATGCCTCGATGTTTATCAAACCTGATGATAAAATTGGGCTAATCGGTCTTAATGGGCGAGGAAAATCCACATTATTAAAGATTATTGATGGCGACCTAAGCATCAACAGCGGTTCCATCAGCAAAGCGAAAGACTGCACGATTGGCTTTTTAAATCAAGATCTTCTGTCCTACCAAACGGACGATACAATTTTAACCGTAGCGATGGGAGCTTTTAAAGAAGCAGTAGATACGCAACGTCAAATCGAAAAAATTCTTCATAAACTAGAACACGATTACTCGGATGATTTAGTTGATAAACTAACCAACCTTCAGGAAAAATTCGAACAATTGGATGGGTATACCATGCAATCGAAAGCCGAAGAGGTGTTGGAAGGAATTGGTTTCAATACAAAAGATTTACACCGACCGTTAAAAGAATTCTCCGGAGGCTGGCGCATGCGCGTGATGCTTGCCAAACTTCTTCTGGAGAAACCATCGTGTTTAATGCTCGATGAACCTACTAACCACTTGGATTTACCTTCTATTGAGTGGGTTGAAAATTATTTGCGGAATTACAATGGTGCCGTGATTATTGTATCGCACGATCGCACCTTTCTTAACAATGTTATTTCCAAAACAGTTGAGGTTACTAATGGTCAATTAGTCACCTACGAAGGAAATTACTCCTTCTACCTTCAGGAAAAAGAGATGCGTGAGAACATTCAGCAAGGCGCATACGAAAATCAACAAGCTAAAATCCGACAAGCAGAACGATTCATTGAACGATTCAGAGCCAAGGCATCAAAATCCAAATTAGTGCAATCAAGGGTTAAAGCACTTGATCGCATGGACTTGGTGGAAGAAGTTGTTAATGATAATGCAGCTGTTAACTTCAAGTTCACTTTTAATCAACCTTCGGGCCGGCACGTAGTCACCATGAAGGATGTTTCAAAAGCCTATGGCGATCTGGTAATTTTGAAACATACCAGCGCTGCAATTGAGCGCGGAGACAAAATCGCATTGATTGGTGCCAACGGTAAGGGTAAGTCTACCCTACTGCGCATGCTGGCTAACACAGAGCCCGTAGATGGCGAGCGAATTATTGGATATAATGTGATTTATGGATTCTACGCGCAGCATCAATTAGAATCACTACACGTGGAAAGTGAAATTTTAGAAGAATTAAAGCAAGCCGGTAGCCGCAAGACAGAACAAGAACTTAGAAATGTGTTGGGATGTTTTCTCTTTTCAGATGAAGATGTATTTAAGAAAATAAAAGTGTTGTCGGGTGGCGAGAAGTCGCGCGTAGCATTGGCGAAGACTTTAATCTCCGAAGCTAATTTTTTGTTGCTTGATGAGCCCACCAACCACCTTGATTTCATTTCAGAAAATATCTTGATCCAAGCATTGCAACAATACCAGGGAAGTTTTGTAGTGGTGTCTCACAACCGACACTTTGTAACTCAGGTAGCCAATAAGATTTGGTATATCGAAGACCAACAGATTAAAGAATATCCGGGCACGTATGATGAATACGAATACTGGCGAAAGCAAAATCAGGTAACGGCCACTCCGCCTCCGCCACCGGTTAAAAAGGAAGAACCTAAAGCAAAGCCAACAGTTGCCATTAATCCTAACGAAAAGCGGATCAAAGAACTCAACCGCGATCTTAAAAAGGTTGAGGATGATATTCAGAAATTAGAAACTCAGAAAAAAGAAGTCGAAGAATCCATGGCAAGGCCTGAGGTGTATGGAGACTTTCAAAAACTTACCGAATTCCAAAAGAAATTTGATACCATTCACACAACCCTTCATGAGGAAAACCTGAAATGGGAGAAAATTATGTTGGAGGTTGACGAGCTGGAGATTAGAAACTAGATGCCAGATACTGGATGCTAGATGTCAGTAAACAGTATTCGGTGGGTGGTAATTGGTAAACAGTAGCTGATAGTACAGTATCGAGTATCGAGCGTCAAGAATCCAGCATCAAATCCTCAGTCCACTACTTCCACCCCACCGCTAACGAAACCATAAATCGATTTATCGATCTTTTCTCGCTCGATTCAATTGGCTCAGCAAAAGATGATTGTGTTGCCGGATTCCAGAAATAATTTTCATACTCATAGTAGGATTTAATTTTCTGAAACTTATAACCTGCCATGAATGATATGCTTACATCATGGTATCGGATTCGATATCCCATCATAGGATTAACCATTCGCCCGCCTGTGGATTTCGTGTAGCCATACTCATCGTAAAGGTCATACTTCGTAGCTTTTAATGCTCCGCCATAATTGAATTGGAGAAAAAATGCATTTTTCTTAGCAAATAAATCCCATGAGGCACCTCCAAAAATAGGTACGGTACTCCAACCATAAAATGAATCATATCCCAACCCAGCGCCTATTCTGGTTCGTTTACCAATTTTAACACCATGCATGGTAGCTCCGCTAAATGTTACTTCTTTTCCTCGGCCACATTCATTGCACCCCACCAACATTCCCGACTGAATGTAAAAGAAGTATTCCAATCTCTTCTTTACTACAATGGAATCAACTTCGTTTTGCGCGAGCCCATTACTGAACGAGCAACCAAGCAGCACAAAAATTATCAATGTTCTCATTTCGAAACAATCGGTAATTGACTGAGCAGCTTAATATCCTTAATGTTCGTATAGTCATATTGATACAAGCCATCGCTTCCAATCATCATCGCTACGTTTTGGTAGGGAATAATATCCAACGCCTGAATAGAAGAGAAATGAGCAAGCTGATGTTGTGAAATTGTTTTAACATCTGTAGCATCATAGGCTTTCAATCCATCCGGGCCATCACAAATAAAAAGTGTTCCCGAATCGATACCCAACCCGTGGGGATTTGTCATGGCATACGTTGCTACGATGGTAGGAGTTTTCAACTCTTTAATATCGATTACTTCCAACTGATTGGTAAACCCTCCGCATGCAGAGCCATTTCTAAGTGTTACAAATGCGTAATCACCTTCTACTACTACCGGATCGCAACTGCGCACGTGATCATATTTACTAATCAAGCTAGGGTTTTCCGGGGCTTTCAAATCAAGAATATACATTCCTGATTGAGAGCCAATAAATAGTTTATCGGTATGTGGAAATAAAGTTTCAACGTCCCATGACAATGCAATTTCATTTTTTGCTTTAGGACTGGTTTGACTTGTAACATCAACAATGTCCAGATTACTTCCATCCAACGCATATAAATGATTTCCTGAGAGTGTAAACCTAGCCATCGACCCGCCAATACCAGCTCCGCTAGAAGGGGTTGGTGCAAAAGCAGTTTTAGTACTAAATGAACTTGCTGCTGATTGTGTTAGTGCAAAGCCAGCATCGTAATACATTCCACCCCAAGGTTGATAGGTGTTTCTGCAATCTGTTTCATACACCTGCACATCGTCCACCCGTTTCCAATCTGTAAGTATTCCATTTGCTGTACCCACTAAATAACCCATGGCCATATAATTGTTAAAGAGTCGCTCAATTCGGTTAATTTCTTTAATAGCCGCAATGTTTGTAATATCAAATGCAACCAAATCGATATAGCTATCGGCATACAGCGTACTCCCCTGAATGGCTAAATCATAGTTGCCGGGAATAGCCAGAAATGAAATCGGCTTAGGGTTAGAGGGATTGCGGTTATCAATAACATGAATACCCTCGCCTACTTCATTAATAAAAAGATAACCATCCTTAAAGTAGATTCGACCCAACTGCGACATCTCCTTAGGGGCCTCCAATTTGACAGCTGCCTTTACATGCGCTGAAGTAGAATATACAGGCTGATAGTAAACCAATTGGCGGGTTTGCTCACAGGTATCGGAGCAAGAAGTGATAATAATTGCAACCGCAGAAAAAACAAAAGCCAAAAGTAACTTCGGCTGAATGTAACTATTTTTCATATGCTCTGAGTTTAAGGTCTATGGGTTTGACCCTCTTGAGCATCAGAACGTTGGAATGCTAAAAAATAATTTTAAAAGTATACATGTCTGCGCATAAGTAGCACACTCAACAGCAACAGCGCTGTAACAAACAAAATAGCAAATAAGCCAGGAACAATTTTCCTTTCGAAGATTTCTTTCAAGGACTCCATAAACGTAGATTTTAATTGATCACTTTTCATTTTGACACTTATTACCACCTAATCGTTTAATCACTATTTGAAAATATATCTAAACCTAAAGCCCAAATCCCAAACCATTGGATTACTGGTTGTTGAATTTGATTTTAATACCGGGCTCATGGAATAACGTAACCCGGGCACTAAGGATACACGATATTGACTCCCAATTTTATAACTTAATTCAGAACCCATTATTGCAGACCAACTTAAACTTTTATACGGAGAATCACTTCCAGCACTTTCAGTGAACTTGTTTAGTTGACCGCTTTTATCCGTAAGTGTGTTTTGCAAGAAGATATCGGTTGCTACGCCAGAATTAATTTGAAGACCTACCTTTCGATTGAGGATTAAGTAGCCAGCCTGCAATGGTACTGATACAAATTCATTTACGCTGTTTATTTCGTACGGAGATGTTAGTGCCAAGGCCGAGCTAATATTTTGCTTCGAAGCATAATCCGCAGAATAAACCGAGGGGGTGTTATTGGAACTTATAGATGCCAGATTAGAAGTGTAACCTGCTTCTTGATTCAAATAATTTATTCCACCCAACACAACCCACCGTTCGGAAACCTTTTTGGCCACATTTATTCCCACAGAATAAGCGGTTCCTTTTGAAGGTGAGTTGTTTGCTACTGATTGATTACTTACCAAGTTACTGAAGCCAGGTGCCGCCAAAACAGGGGCAGGCTGATTGAAATTTCCTTGTGGTGAATAATTTCCGGCTGATGCCCCAATCGAGGCCCAAACGGTTTCTTTCTCTTGCATTTTTTCCTTGCGGGAATCAGCCATCATGGATGAAGGCATGGCCGGCAACATTCTTTTAATAACGACCTCTTTTACATTTCCGGAAATGTTCGCCTCAGGCGAAGGAATATCTTTTGATGAAAGATTTGCAAAATTTTGATTGCGAGATCTAACCTTATTGGAAGTAATATTAGATCCATCCCCTATCCTTTCTTTACTATCAACAAGAAAAACTGATTGCTTTTGAATTGTTACTCTTGAAATGTCTTCCCTTTTTGTTAGATCAGATTGTTCAGTTCCCGCAAAATTATGGGTTACATTATTATCATTGGCTAATTTAGTATTGCTTAATTGATCACGCGTGATTTGATTTTCCACGGCCCTTTCACTCAATAACTGATCGCTAACGATTTGATCATCCTTATCATTTTTTCTCAATAGGTTCTTCTCAAGGTGTTCGTCCGTAGATTGAATTTCACCTACTTGATCTTTAGGCAGCTCATGATTCAAATTCCCTTGTGACAATAGTTCAACTTTAGATTTGTTATCTTCATTTATATAATAAGCAGTAAGTGATCCAAACACGACAGCAAACAGAATTGAAGCTGCTGCTAGGCGTTGATAAAAAATTACCCTCCGCTTCATCGTGCCACCTTCTGCTACTGTCAACTTGCTATCAACAGCATTCCACACATGTTCGGAAGGCGATTGCTCTGCCTCCTTCAATGCATCCTGCCAGGCATCATCAAACTTTTGCCTCTCCATATTTTCCATATTTTTTCTCGTGAAGATTTAACTTCATTTTTAATAAACTTCTGGCTCTACTATACTGCGATTTGGAGGTTCCCTCACTTATTCCAATCATATCGCCTATTTCTTTATGGCTATATCCTTCCACTGCAAAAAGGTTAAACACAACCCGACAACCATCAGGAAGTGATTGAATCATAGAAATCAATTCCGAGAGATTAAAAGCTGCCAAACTAATTTCTTCTGCCTCATTCAGCTCTATTTGAGTAACATCAACCATAGGAAGCAGGTAAAGTTTTTGCCGTTGATTATTGAGGGCTGTATTGATCATAATCCGGGTAATCCAGGTCTCCAACCGTGCTTCTTCCCGAAAGGATTTTATGGAGGCAAACACTTTAATAAAACCTTCCTGAAGAGAGTCTTCAGCTTCTTGCGAGGATTTAGAATAACGCTGGCATACCACCATCATTTTTCGGCAATAGCGGTCATACAAAGCCTTTTGAGCAGCTCTGTCTGCTTTTACACAGCCTTTTATTAGCTCCTTTTCGCTCAGCATGAACCCATTCTGCACGTTAGACCCATCATAATTACCATCGGTTGGAATGCAATTTGATTTAAATTATTCGTTTAGTTTTGAACTATGAGGCTTCTATTCATTTTCACACTCGTTTCCTTTCAGATTACATTTGCCCAAAAGAAACTTGTCTTCTCCGACAAATCATACGAGGAAGAGATAAGAACGGTTATGCTCTATCCCAACCTGCAAGGCGTAAGGGATAACCTGAGGCCAGCCGTTTCGCCCTTACAATCTCAAAATCTTATTCTGGAATTTGATGACCTGCAAGGGCAGCGCAGCAATTATTACGTAAAAATAATTCATTGCAACTACGATTGGACAAAATCGACCTTACAAGATCTGGATTACCTACCCGATTACAACGAATATCCCATCAACGAATACGAGTTCTCTAGCAGTACGTCTGTTTCTTATGTGCACTATTATTTTGTTTTGCCCAAATTAAAACTACCTGGCAATTACCTCTTAATTGCCTATCGCGAAAATGACCAGGATCTTTTACTCAGCAAACGATTGATGATTTTTGATAATCAAGTAAGCTTGGTTACAGATAGTCAAAGCCAGGGCTTGGCAAACCTCAATACAAGCAATCAACAACTCAGTTTTAAGATCAATTACTCCCGGCTGGATGTAATTAATCCTATGCAATCCATTCAGTCATTAATCCGTCAAAATCAACGATGGGACAATGCACGCATGGATGTAAAGCCCAGTTTTGTTAGGGAAGATAGAAAGGAGCTTGAATATCGCTTTTTTGATACTGACAATCAGTTTATGGCCGGCAACGAATTTCGGTTTGTCGATTTCAGATCGTTGAATTCACCGGGCCGCAATACAGGTCGCTTGGATCGTAGCAAAAGACCATTTCATATTTCAGTCCTCACCGATCAATCCAGGCGATACCAGGCGTATGCACAATACCCTGATTTAAATGGAAACTATGTAATCGAAAATTTAGACAACCGCGATGCTGCTACGTCAGGCGACTATGTATTTGTTACCTTTTCGATAGCACCTACTCAAACTATAGATGGCAATATTCATTTACTTGGAGCCTTAACAAACTGGGAACACACTCCGGAAACAAAAATGAATTTTATAAAAGATAATAACCTGTACGAAAAAACACTTTTCCTAAAACAAGGCTGGTACGATTACCAATATTGGGTAGAGGGTCAAAACGAAACTAGTTTTCAATTAGAGGGGAGTCATTTCGAAACTGAAAATTTATACGAGGTGCTTATCTACTACCGTCCCTTTAGACCCAATGCCGACTTGCTGGTTGGGTATTATCAATTACCGGTAAATGTTCGGTAATCTATATTTTAGGTAATTAGGGGATAAAAGATTCTACTTCAGCACAAAGCTCGCCTGTTTCACATCTCTTGAATTGCCGCCTACAAATACATGAAACTCTCCAGGCTCGGCTACAAATTTTAAATCAGCATTGTAAAAAGAGAGATCGCTTTGATGAAGTGTAAACTTTACAGTCTTTGTCTCCCCTGCTGCTAAGTAAATTTTTTCAAATGCTTTCAGTTCTTTCACAGGTCTGGTAATAGTTCCTATTATATCACGAATATAAAGTTGTACCACTTCTTTCCCTTCTCGGGATCCTGTATTGGTAACATCGACAGAAACGACCAATGAATCCGATGCATTCATACCAGGCGAACTCAACTTAATATCGCTATAACTATATGTTGTGTAACTTAATCCAAAACCAAACGGATACAACGGTTCATTAGACACATCCAAATAGTTGGATTGAAATTTTTGAAACCAAGGCCCGCTTAATGGGCGACCTGTATTTTTATGCGCATAGTAAATAGGAACCTGTCCTACATTTTGTGGAAACGTAGTGCTCAGTTTTCCGGATGGATTTACATCACCAAACACCACATCGGCAATCGCATCTCCAGCTTCACTGCCCCCAAACCAAACGTTGAGTATGGTCGATACATTTTTATCCTCCCACGCAAGTGCAAGCGGCCTGCCTGTAAATAACACCAGAACTACTGGCTTGCCGGTTTTCACCAACGCCTGAATTAACTCTCGTTGTATTTCAGGCACTTCAATGTTCGATCTACTGGCTGCCTCGCCACTCATTTCAGCGGCTTCGCCCACGGCAGCAATAATTACATCAGCACCTTGTGCTATGCGCACGGCTTCTTCGCGCAACTGTGCAGCCGTACGCTTATCGCGATGCAATCCTTTTCCGAATAAAGTTGAATTATTTTCCAACACTTCGTCTTCGGTAAGGTTCGATCCCTTTGCATATACAATTTGCGCATCGGTGCCAACCGCTTTCTTCAATCCTTCCAGCACGGAAATGGATTCTGAAAAACGTGCCGCTACACTCCAGGTGCCTGTCATGTTTTCTTTTGCATCGGCCAATGGACCCACCAACGCAATGGTGCCCGACTTTTTAATAGGAAGAATGTTATTCGCGTTTTTTAACAACACAAAACTTTGTGCTGCGGTGCTGCGCGCCTCTGCCCGGTTTGCGTCTGTAAATACTTCGCTCTTTGCACGACTATCATCACAATACTTGTATGGGTTATCAAACAATCCCAATTTGAATTTTGCTTCCAGAATTCTTCTACATGCTTCTGTAATTTGTTGCTCCGTTACTATACCATCGCTCACCGATTTGCCAAGCGTAGTCAATAATCCTTCACTCACCATATCCATATCCAACCCAGCATCCAATGCCCGTGCCGATACGGTTTGAAGATCGCCAATACCGTGATTGATCATTTCGCTTACTCCGGTATAATCCGAAACCAAAAAGCCATTGAAGCCCCATTGATTGCGAAGCACCTCGGTGAGCAACCATTTATTTGCCGTTGCCGGAATTCCATCAATCTCGTTGAACGAGGCCATCACACTTCCAACACCTGCATCTACAGCAGCTTTGTAAGGGGGAAAATATTCATTGTACATGCGGTTGTGACTCATATCTACTGTGTTATAATCACGACCCGCTTCGGAGGCACCATATAATGCATAGTGTTTTACACACGACATGATTGTATTGTTCGCACTTAAGTCATTGCCCTGAAACCCGGTTACCATGGCTTTCGCGATCTGTGAGCCGAGATACGGATCTTCTCCACTGCCTTCAGAAATTCGTCCCCAACGCGGGTCGCGAGAAATATCCACCATCGGTGAAAACGTCCAGTTGATTCCATCGGCACTGGCTTCGGTTGCGGCAATGCGCGCACTGCGTTCAATCAACTTCATATCCCAACTGCAACTTAATCCCAACGGAATGGGAAACACCGATTCATAACCATGGATTACATCCATGCCAAAGATCAACGGTATTTTGAGTCTGCTTTTTTCAACAGCAATTTTTTGCATTTCGCGAATGTTGGCTACTGTTTTAATATTGAAGAGGCCCCCTACCTTCCCTTGTTCAATTTTTTTGGCAATGTCCGAGCTCTCCACCGAACCTGTAACAAACGCCCCGGCAGAAGGCAGGTTGAGTTGACCTATTTTTTCTTCGAGCGTCATCAAACTAATTAATGAATCAACTCGTTTATCAATTGAGCTGATTGTGTTTTCCTTCTTCGTGCACGATGCAAACAAAACGATTGCAATGGCGACACTAACAAATTTTATTATTTTCATATCCTATCGATTACTTGTATGTAAATCCTAATACATCCAACCCATGCTATACTTCGGGTAATTCCAAAGCAAAGGCAGATTTTTATTCATACGTAAATTCTAGTTTATCAAGCCCGGCACGAACCTCGGGTGCCGACATAAAAAGATTCCACAGCAAACCTGTCCGGTAGTTTTCAATCATCACAACAATAGGCCCCTGATCAATAGCCAGATAAGAATTAGCATACCAATTCTGCGTTACATTAAAGGCATCGTAGAACCCGTATTGTCCCCACAACCTATCGCCCATGGTATAATAGAAAAACTTAAGTGCTTTCATAGATTCCACTGGAGTGTAAGGAAATGAAGAAAGTGCAGCGGTAGGTGTTATTACTCCAAGGTCATTGGTTGGGGAGTGTGCCGAGTAGCCCGATTGATTATCGCTGGCTGTAAGGCCCCAGCAATTTTCACTATAACCGACAAACTTTTTAGGATTACGAACGGAGTATTTATAATTGATTTGTGTGTGATTTACATTTTGTGTCCAGTAGTTTGCATACTGATCGTTCAATTTTCTGGGATCTAACCCAAGAAAGGAATAATGTGTGAAAAAGAGTGGCCCACCATAATCAAATCCTAAGGGAAGTGTAATCCCTTCAAACATTCTACCATTTTTCATTCCTCCATTACTTGCCCAGCCTGCATCATATACACTTTTGGGAATTGTATTATCTGAATCGGCTGCTGCTGCCAGTGTGTAAATGATCAAGGCTTCATTCCACCCTTTAATTTGGTGATTCATTACCCAGTTTTTATCGGGCGACCAATGCCAAAACAAAACATTTTGATTATTCTGCCGATACCAATCCCACTCTACTCCTTTCCATAAATCATTAATACGATTAATGAGCGTTTGCTCAGCTGGGACTGCCGCATTTAAATATTGGCGAAATGTAATCAGGCCTTCTACCAAAAATGCAGTCTCGACTAAATCGCCACCATTGTCATTTGAACTGAAAGGAATTACTTTTCCGGTGTTTCCATTAATCCAATGTGACCACGCGCCATGAAACCGATCGGAGCTTTCCAGGAAGGTGACTATTTTATTCATTCGCTCCAGTCCTTGCTGCCGGGTGATGAAATTCCGTTCCATGCCAACAATCAAGGACATAATTCCAAAACCCGAACCACCACTGGTCACTAAATCACCTGAAGTATTTCGTTCGCGCGCCATGCCACTGGCGGGATGCGCAAAGTCATAGAAGTATTTGAATGTTTGACTTTGTACTACGGATAGCAAGTCATTCGTATTATCATTATCAAAATCCTCATCATTGGGAAGGAGTAGAAATTTAGGAGTGAGGTCTATTTCGGTGTAGAAAATTTTAGAATAGGTATTGAATATTTCATCCTCTGCGCCTTGCAGGGTATTGCTTATTGTGAGCGTATATCGGGAGAGGTGATCCAACACATTTGATGTTGTGATTATGAGTTTTTTATTTTGCTCGCTTAGCGCGAATGCAAGGGTTCCAGGATTTTTTCCCAGGATTGAAATATTTGATGATGAAACTGTTGTTGTTTTAAGGGGTGATGAAAACACAAGCTCAATGGACGTTGAGCGTGAAATATTTTGAATAGGCAAAACCGTAGTAACATCCACGCCTCCCATTTTTAAACTAACAATGGAAAGGGTTGCTACAACCGTTTTAAAGTCAACTGAGATACCCGAAAATGTTTCTTTGTTTTTTCCTGTAATAACATCACTAACCACAAGCGTATACGTTGTATTTGCTTTTAATGGTTCTGTGGGAAGAATTGAAAAAGTTTTATCTTCATTCAAAAATGAAATAGTAATAGGAATTGCTACACCAGCAGTTTTAATTGATACAGCTGCTGAAACCGAAGCGATATCTAGGGGCGCTGAAAAATCAACCACGATTGGTTTATCAACAGGCATATTATCATTGGCTGTTGTTGAATTAAAATTTATTTCTTGAGTACCTACACTTGCCCTGCTTACCTGAAGGGTGCCAACGGGTGCTGGTTCATTCTTATCGGAATTACACCCTGAACAAAAAACTATCAACCCTATGCACAAAAACAAAAATCTCATCTATAAAAGATTTTAAAATAAGAAAAAAGGTTTCCGGTAAACCGGAAACCTTTAGTCAACATAACAATTAACCAATTAACCAATATTACTTGCCTGAGTTATACATCAAACCAATTTCTGCTTCTGTAAGAACTTTGTTATAAATGATTACATCATCTAACGAACCCTTATAGTGTTTTGCACTTGCTTGATCGTATCCACCCCAAGACTCAGCATCCCACAAGGTGCCCGCACGTGATTGAATAAATCCAAATGCTAATTCGTTTACCACTTCCGGAGCTACCCCTCTATATTTAAGACCCGTTACAAAACGTTTTGCATCACCATCAGGCCATAAATTAAAGTCCTGACTCTTCATTTTCTGACCATTGATGTACATCGTTCCTTTTTTGGTAGTGGCATCATACATGCACACTACATGTGCCCATTTGTCTTTCAATAACGCAGCAACACCACCTGATCCTGTTAAATCCCTCACAAAATCCCAGCCTTGCCAACCGCCATTGTCTTTATCCTTACCATCACCCGGAAACCATAAATCTTCACCGGTAGTACCATTGGCTTCTTTTGTATGTGCATAGGAAGCAGCAAGTTTGGCGCTACTATAGGTATCGCCTATTTCAAATTGAAAACCAAAAAATGCTCCTAATCCTAAAACGAAATGACCTTTATCAGCATTGTCTGTATGCTGTTGAGGTTTTAACCAAAAGCTAAGAGTCCAACTTCCGTTATTCATCAATTGATCTCCATTGGGAATTTCAATAATGCTGGTTGTGCCATTAAATACGGCCGCCTTACCTGCATTCGCATTGTGAGAATCACCATACGTAATGGCAATAACACCTGATGCCAATGGATCTTTTGTTCCAATTACATCATCAGGACTATTTTCAAACGTCCACTGAGCAATGGCCCCTGGAGCTGCAAACGTGCCTACTGTTGTAAATGTCCGTTCTACAGGCGAAGCCAGTGTTTTTGCTTGGGTAGAGGCAAGTCCTGCACCGAAAGTAAGGGCATGTAATGTACCTGTACCAAAAGATGCCGTAGGGGTAATAGTAATAACCTTACCGGTAACGCTAATAGTTGTAGCTAATTCTGCATCATCATAATCACGAACCAATTTAATATTGGCCGCAGTAGCAGTAGCCGCATCTACTTCGGTTGAAAAAGTTGCTGTAATTACAGGGGTTGCTGCAGGAACGTTATTGGGTGTGGTTGCACCGTTTAAATCAATAGCATCAGCAACAAGGCTCACCAATGTCAACTCTGCTGGAGGGTCATCATCTTTGCAGCTATCTAACGTTGTTGCCAACACCACTCCTATAAGGAGAGCACTCACTAAAAATTTTAATTGTTTCATAATTTACCGTGTTTAATAATTATTGATTTATTGTTTGATTGTAAAATGTGTTCTGTTAATCCCAGCCAGGGTTTTGAGGCCAAGCATTTTGAGTTAAGTCCATTTCGGATTGCGGGATAGGCAGTAACTCATCCTTGCCTACTGTAAACCCTAAAGGACCTAAAACACTTCCTGCCCTACCAGTTCTTATTAAATCCCACAGCCGATTCCCTTCCATTGCCAACTCATGTCTTCGTTCACTAAAAATCAAATTGTCCAATTGGGTTTTATTAGTAATCACAATGTCAGCCAGAATAGCTCCATTCCCGCCTCTTGCTCTCGCCCGCACTTTATTTAGTTGTATTAACGCTTCGTTGGGTTTATTATTTTGATTAAGAGCTTCAGCGGCCATTAATAGGACATCTGCATAGCGCAGTATTCTTCTGTTATGTCCAAACTGAGTGGGCACATTTGTTCCTGGAGTCCAGACTTTTTGATTATAGCATTCTGTTTCAATCAGTATATTATTTGCATCTCTAGTCTCATCTGGGGTTTGACCATCACCAACAATCAACACTCCATCTAATACTTCACCCAGTCGTATTACAGTAAGTTCTAATCGAGGATCATTAGGTTCAAACGAATTTTGAAGATCGATGGAAGGTCGGTTAAAACCCCAACCTCTATTGGGTGTACCTCGAACACCTTGTGTATTACCATATTGATTTCCGCCTGAGGCAAGTGGTTCAAAGGGCAACGCTACTATTTCAAAAACAGATTCAACTCCTAATTTTCCATTTTCACTATTTGCATCTTCGAAATTAGGTTCAAGATCATATTGTCCTGAGTTGATCACTTCCATGGCATACTTTTCCGCATTTACAAAGTCACCTTCAAAAAGGAAAACTTTAGTGAGCAATGATTTTGCTGCACCTTTTGTTGCCCGCCCTAAGTCAATGGCCGGTAATGTTGATTTTTCAGGTAGGAATTGAATGGCTTGTAAAAGATCACTCTCAATCAAGTCATAAATCTCACCCTTACCTGCCCTTGGTAAGCCAACCGCGGGACTAGTAGAAGTTACTAAAGGAACACCACCCCAGGCACGTACTAAATCGAAATAGAAAAGAGCCCGAAGAAAATAAGCCTGACCTAAATAAAAATTCTTTTGCGTATTGTCCATCTCGATGGCTGGAACTTTCTCAATAACCACATTGGCGCGTTTCACACCTTCATAAAGAGTACTCCACCACCTGCTTATGTTTCCTTCCGTAGGGATATGTGTAAAGTTGTCGTAGGGTCCTACGGTAGAGGCGGCATCATCAGGGTTACTTCCTTTACGGCCATCGTCTGACATGATGTCCAGAATTGGAAACAGTCCCTGGTTATAACTATTTACTCTCAAAATGTTATAAACGGCATTCGTTGCTAGGGCGGCATCATCGGCTGAGACCGGAAAGCTTGATTGTGTTAATTCGCCCTGAAGAGGTTTATCAAGAAAGTCTGCACATCCTGATACCATGATGAGCGATACAATTAAGAAACTTTTACTTAAACAATTCATAACTCTTATCTTCATATCCTTCAATTAAAACGTAACATTAATTCCCGCAGAATAAATTGCCGAAACCGGATAGGTACTGTTATCAATGCCATTATCAATTGCACTTCCACTTGCAACTTCGGGCGAGTACCCCGTAAACTTTGTGAGTGTGAAAACATTAGTCCCCCTTATATACATGCGGGCTGCCTTCACTTTTACTTTGTCTATTAAATTTTTAGGAAGATTGTATCCCACGGTTACATTTCTCAATCTGAAAAAAGAGCCATCTTGAATGAATCGTGTAGAAGGAAGCCAATTGTAACCACCTGCCGAAGCACGCGGTTCTGTAGTACTTGTTCCTTCACCTCGCCAACGATCAAATACATGCGCTTCGAAATTATACAAGTCCGGACGAACCGTTTCTTTAGCATTGTAAATCTTATTCCCGCTTTGGCCTTGAAAATCAGCCGAAATGTCAAATGACTTGTACCCGATTTCCAAATTGAAACCATATAAGAATGTAGGGATGGGCGAACCAATATAAGTTCTATCTGAACTATTAAGTACCCCATCATTATTAATATCAACGTATCGCAAGTCACCTACACCCGCATTCGAAAAATGTGGATAAGCATTCAATTCACTTGTATTCTGAAAAATCCCGTTTGTGATATACCCGTAAAAAGCACCTAGGGGTAGGCCGGGTGATGTTGAAGTAGTTCCTGCTCCATTTGGCAATCGATCTCCCGCTCCGCCAGTGCCGAAAACTTTTTTGGCTTCATTATGAATGGTTGTGCCCACAGTTCCTATTCGGTATCGTATCCCGTTCCACTCATCATTCCACGATACGTTATATTCAAAACCCTTATTCAAAACTTCAGCAGCATTGTATGTAATTGAAGCTCCATTGCCATTTCCAAGATATCCCGGAACCGGAAGATCAATTAAAATACCTTTGGTTAGCTTGTTATAATAATCTACCTCTGCCGTAAGTCGATCATTAAAAAATCCTAACTCAATACCAATGTCAGTTTGATAGGTATCTTCCCATTTTAAATTTGCATTTCCTGTAACACCATAGGTGGAGCCTGGATAAAGAACCTCACCTGCCCCAAACACAGCTCCAACTCCATTAATTACTGGTGAGTATTGACGTTTATAATTAATTTTTTCGTTACCAATTATTCCCCAACTGGCACGTACTTTCAAATTTGAAAGTACATTTTGGCTATTCAGGAATGATTCATTAATGACATTCCAACCCAGAGCCAAGGATGGAAAATCGGAATAGCGGTTGTTACTACCAAACTTCGATGACCCATCTCTTCGGTACGTAGCCGTTAAAAGATATTTATTTTTAAAAGTATAGTTAGCCCGAAAGAGGTAGGAGATAAGAGAATAGTTTTGATTTAAATCAACGGTATTGCTCGTTAAACTTGGATTGATATTATCCGGATTTAAATACCAGAAATCCTCACCATCCCTAAGGATGTTCTCGCCTACAAGCGATAAGTTTTCGGAGGAAGATTCCTGCATGGTATATCCGGCCACAGCACTAATGCGATGATCCCCCTTTTCCTTATTATAGCTTATTGTATTTTCCCATAACCAGGAAAGTCGGTCGCCATACGTTTTCGTTAATCGACTCATTGAAGTTTGTTGCTGTGGTGAAACGAAAAATTCAGGCGTAAAATTTTTGCCCTTATTGTAGTCAAGATCAATTCCTATGCTCGACTTGAAAGTGAAGTCTTTTAAAAAGTCAGCTTCAACATAAAAATTATTTACGGATCGTATCCCTTTATTAAAACTGTTGGTATACTCTATATCAGCCAATACATTGCCTACTCCCGGAATGGGAGCATATGCACCTGTTGGTAAAAATGGTTCTATAACCGGTTGAGCGCGATAAACCACAAAGGGTGCATTTCCATTTGTATTCTGCTGCTGATTGGGTGTGAAACTTAAATTGGTTCCAAGACGAATGAATTTATTTAGATTATACGTGTTGTTAAATTTTAAGGTAATACGCTCGTAATTGGATTTTGGTATAATCCCATCCTGACTAAAATATCCAACCCCAAAATAATATTGCGACTTATCAGATGCCCCTGTAACCGACAATTGATAGTTTTGCATAGGAGCATTTTGAAACAGCAAGTCTTGCCAATCTACGTTAGAAACCGCATCGACATTGTTATAGGAGCCAGGAGTAATTTCATTTGCGATGGTTGCAAATTGTTTTCCATTCAGAAGATCAATCTTCTTCTGTAATGTTTGAACACTATACTCACCTGAAAAATTAATGACTGGCGCACCTTGTCCTTTCTTCCCTTTCTTGGTCGTAACAATAATAACTCCGTTTGCTCCCCTTGAACCATAAATAGCGGTCGATGACGCATCCTTAAGTACCTCAAGGGATTCAATGTCTCCTGAATTAAGAAAATTAATGTCATCAAGGATTACCCCATCGACAACGTAAATTGGATTTGCATTGCCGAAAGTTCCTGTACCGCGGATGCGAACGATGGGTCCAGAGCCGGGGGCGCCCGAGGAACTTGTAACCTGCAGTCCTGCTACTTTTCCTTGTAGTGATTGCATAGGGGAAACAGAGGGTATTTTAGTTAAGTCTGAACCCTTAACTGATGATACAGCTCCGGTTAGATCTGATTTTCTTATTTCCCCGTAGCCTATAACAACAATTTCGTCAAGGCTAATCGCCTCCGATTCAAGCAAAATTTCAATGTTTGTTCGTTGATCTACCGTTACACTCTGGGTTTTATAGCCTACAAAGGAAATAACAAGAGTATTTTCTGAACCAGAAAGGTCAATTCTGAAAACACCATCAATATCCGTTGCAACTCCTTTTGTGGTTCCTTCAATCAAAACATTGGCCCCTGGAATACCAGAACCATCTCCAGCATCCTTAACAACTCCTGAAATCGACCTTACTTGTCCCAGTAATAACCCCGGAACAATTAGAAAAGCAAGAAATAGCAACCTTTTAATCATGTTAACTTATTGTTTTACAGTTACTTGATAGCATACCAATCGATTAGTTATATGCTTGATCTAAATATCGATTGTCCTTCAATTTAAATCATACAATAGGTGGATGCACTTTTTTTATCATTTTACTGTCAAAAAAAGGCCTGTTTAACCTACTTAGAGCTATTAATTTTTTGCGCTTAATAAACATTGATTACAAACGATTTCAGGGCTATTTTAGTGGAAATGAGCTTACCATTTACCATTTGGTAAACATTTATTTTAATACCAAAAAACAAATGTTTATTCCCTTGATATAGGATCCACAACTTTGGAGGAATATGATGGGCTACTTTCTTCTGTCAAGATAACCTCGTGCCACTTAGAAAGCGTATGTATTTTGCCGTCATTCTCTAATTCGGAGATTTGGCCCTTGACCTTATTTCTAAAAGCCCATATTGTATTCGTGCGAAGAGAAAGCATTCCTGCCAATGCCTCGAGCGTGAATGCCTTTTTACCAGTAACAGAGATATAAGTAATAAAAAATGCCTTTTCTATAGGAAATTTTACGCCATGAAAAATGGTGAAAGCAGTAATTGATTCATTGTAGCCACAACGCGTGCATCTTCTTGAAAATTTCTGGGCTCCTTCAAAGTATTTCTCATTGTCACACTTCCTGCACATAAACCCATTCTCCCATTTCAACGCCTCCAAAAATCTGTAACACGATAATGTATCTGGATACAAAGTCCTAAACTCTTCGTAATCCATCGCCTTCTCCATTAAGCGCTCCTCCAACACCTCTTTAATCTTGTTCTTTAATTTCCAGTTGTCAAGGTCAAGTACGGAGTTAATTTGATTGATCTCATGTGTTTGTATCAGCAATCTTGTATTACTTTCTTCCAGCTCGTTATTCTTCTTATTAATTTCCGCTGTACGTTCACTTACCTTTTGCTCCAGTTCTTTGTTGACTTTATCTTTCAATTGCATATTTAATTCATGCTGTTGAATGATGCGCCTCAGAGCACGATCCCTATTATCTTTAAGGATGGTGATCCGATCGCCCAACGCCAGGGTAAGGAAGAGCATCTCAATCACAAAGCTGAAATGCAAACTATAGTGCGAAACGGTAGTTAACTCAATCACATCAAAGAAAACCAACGAACGCAGAAAGAATCCCATCAATAAAAGGCCATAAGCAATTACAAAGTAGCGGGCTGGCCGATACCCACGCAACCAAACCTGAACCCCTGTATGAAGTATTAACCACAGTGGCAGAATCTCAATGAATCGAAAGGCAAAAAAATCAGGGTAAAAAAAGAATTCGATTAGGAAAATACCCGTACGAAGACCAATCATTGCCTTCAGTGCCTTATCAAGCCGGGGGGCTTTTGCACGGGTACTTAAAAATCTCCGGGTAAAAATAAGCGCCCATAAAATCAGCGAGTACAGAAATATTCCCGAAGTATAATTATTCCATTCGGGATGGTTAGGCCATAGATATTGAAATCCAACTCCATCCAAGCTCATAGCATAGAGCGCCACGCTGATGATATAAAAGATGTAGTAAATGTTTTTGATTTCGCGGATAGCCAGGAAGACGAGGAAATTGTACAGTGCGATGATTAGGATCATTCCATAAAATGTTCCAAAAAGAAAATACTCGTTCAGCGCGTAGTACACAAACCAGTTCACCGACCGAAAGGCTAGTCGGATATCGGCAAATTCATGAGATTGAACTTTAAAATAGTAGTATTCGATTGACGTAGAGGAAGGGTCAAGCAGTACTTCAAAATTTTTGTGAGCAAACTTCCGCTGATGAAAGGGATATGCATCGCCCAATACCAATCGATCATAGTCCTCTCCCTTAGGAACGTAAGCCTCAATTAAATCAATGGTTTGATCATAAAATTCTATGAGCCAAACCTTGTCAGACGGATTGTGTTGAACCGAAAATCGAATCCAGTATGAGGCTCCCGCCTGGTAGTCCTTGTTTTGATAAGATTCACGCCTTTGAAATTTCTCCGCGAATTGTCGATCCGACACTTGTGTAAAAGTGAGAGAGTTGGTGCTGTCAATAAAAAACTCAAGATCCTTTAATAGAAAAACCCGCTCATCAACGGCATCATCTACAACAGCAGTTTGGCCAAGCCCACATTGAAAAGTTGAGACAAAAATTAAAAACAGTATTATTCGCTTCACCACGTTTTCATTCATTCGCGATAAAGGTCGGAAAAAAATAAGAAAAATGAGGATGATATTCCAGTCAGAAATCAGGTAGCACTTCTGCCTTGCAACCAACATTGCCCGCCACTGTTATTATTTTCTGTGGATCAATCTCTTCCGTAGACCGCACTACCAAAACCCGGTCGCAATCTTCCAAATCAATTGTTGCACTACAATTCACAAACTTTTTCTGGATTTCCGCAATCAACAACGCTGCCTTCTCTTTATCAACAATGTTGGTTTTAAACACTTCTATCATTAAACTCTGTACAATGTGACTCATGCTTGAGGGGCTGCACTTTCATCCATATAAAGAATTTCCCACTGATGACCATCCAAATCCGAAAAGCTGTGTTGATACATCCAGCCATGATCTTGCGGAGGCATGTAAATTGATCCACCCGCTTCCACAGCCACGTTTACCATCTCTTCCACTTTCTCTTTGCTCTCAGCATCCAGTGCAATTAAAACCTCTGTACTCTTTTTTGCATCTACAATTTCCTTCTTTGTAAATGTTTGAAAGAAAGGCCTTGTAAGCAGCATCGCGAAAATATTTTCACTGATGACCATGCACGTTGCTTTGTCATCGGTAAACTGAGGATTAAACGAAAATCCCAGCTTTGTAAAAAAATCAATCGACTTTTTTAAATCATTTACCGGAAGGTTGACGAAAATTTTAGTAGCCATATAGTTTAAATTGAATGCGTTGTATACGCTTTAGTTTCCAACTTTTGGTAACTCATGAATGACCCTCCTAAAATCGCCAGGAATATTAAAGGGAAGAATGATTGAAAGTTCATTCCGTCAACAGCAAAATGACTAATACTTGCAAACACAAAATCAAAGACAAATCCGGCATAAGCAAATTCTTTCAATCGTTTTGGCACTTGAGGAATGATCAACGCTAACGAGCCAAGCACTTTGAAAACCACTAATGCATTTCCAAAATAAACCGGATATCCTAAATGACTGATTCCCTCCTTGGCCAATTCAGTCTGTGATGTTAAGGCCGGAAGCACCCCTTCCATAATAAAAATCAGGCCGGTAGTGATCCAATAAAAAATTTTAGTCTGTTTCATAAATCAGGTTTCAGTTTCCTTTGCTTGCTATTACATCACAAATGTGGCTGACTTTCATTTTATAAAACCTGTGCAAAAGCGACATAGTGCAGGGTTGATTGCGACAATCACTTTTTATAATTTTGGATTATCAAAAATCAAACGATGAAACATATCTCAATTCTTGTTCCCACCGGAGCAGTCGCATTAAGTTGCATTGAAGGGCCTTTTATTTTATTTAATAAGGTGAATGAATTTCTAACCGATTCTGGAAAGAAACCCCTGTTTCAAGTTCAGTTGGTGGGTGCAAATTCCGAAACACAGGTGTATGATCGCTTCTTTAAAGTAACACCTGATGTAACGATCAATCAACTGCAAAAAACAGATCTCATCATAATTCCAGCTGTGAATGGAAACATGACAGATGTAATCGAATCAAATAAAAAATTCTTTTCATGGATCAATAAACAGCATGAACAAGGGGCAGAAGTGGCAAGCCTATGTGTGGGTGCATTTTTACTGGCTTCCACAGGACTTCTTGAGGGCAAAAAATGCTCAACGCATTGGTCGATGACTGAAAAGTTCAAAGAATTGTTTCCTACTGTTGATCTTGTCTCTGATAAAATAATTACAGACGAAAAAGGTATTTACTCAAGCGGAGGTGCTAATTCATTTTGGAACTTGCTTCTTTACATACTTGAGAAGTATACCAGTCGTGAGATGGCCGTGTTGTTTTCGAAGTATTATGAAATTGAGATTGATCGGTTTAGCCAATCGCAGTTTATTATCTTCAATGGTCAGAATTCGCATAACGATGAACCTGTGAAAAAAGCGCAGGCCTTTATCGAAAAAAATGTAGCGGATAGAATCTCTGTGGAAGATCTTGCTGCCAAGTTTGCTATTGGAAGACGGAATTTTGAAAGACGCTTTAAGAAAGCAACGAACAATACCCCTATCGAATACATTCAGCGTGTAAAAATTGAAGCCGCCAAGAAAAGCCTGGAGGTAACTCGCAAAAACGTAAGCGAAGTGATGTACGATGTTGGCTATTCCGATACAAAAGCCTTTAGAACTGTATTTAAAAAAATTACCGGCCTCTCCCCGGTTGACTACCGAAACAAATACTCTCGCGCATCCATTTCATTGTGAGTTGCTTCAAAAAACTCCAAACAATAAGTTGTACTTTGCGCAATGCAACTTACTCTTACCATAAGTATCATCATCATAACGATAGCGTTCAGCCTGTACACCATGCAAAAGCCGAAGCTACTCAACAGCCTTATGATGAATCCGTACCTCATTATAAATTCAGGCCAATATTATAGACTAATTACTTCGGGTTTTATCCATCGCGATCACATGCATCTGATTTTCAACATGTTTTCGTTTTATTTCTTTGGCACCCAACTCGAATATATCTTTCAACAAATTTTCGGGAGCGTAGGAAGTGCACATTTTATTGTGCTTTACCTATTAGGAATAATTGTTTCCGATATCCCAACCCTCCTGAAGAACCAAAGGAACCCAAACTACAATTCATTGGGTGCATCGGGCGCAGTATCAGCCGTTGTGTTTGCGTGTATTCTATTTTTACCCTTGCGGGATATTTGTATTTATGGCGTGTTGTGTTTTCCGGGATTTATTCTTGGGATTGGCTATTTAGGCTACTCCTTTTATAGTTCCAAAACATCGAAAGATGGAATTAACCACGATGCGCATTTATATGGTGCACTGTTCGGGATTTTATACTGCATGGTATTCTATCCTGACTCCATCAGAATATTTATTGAGCAAATGGGTGAATGGAAAATCCCATTTCTTCAGTGAGATTTACCAAGGAAAGTCTTAGTTATTCAACATCAATAGATTTTAATGCCACTGCCCGCCTCATTAAATCTGTTGATTGCAAAATCTTATTCTTTAAGAAATAAGGATATTCAGGATGTTCAAGCAGAAAGGAATCCACCACGTTTGTAGCTTCCGCAGATGAATATCCACTGAACGTAGTTTGAAGCCACCGCTGCGGAAAGAAGATATCGCCCGTAAGTTGAATCTCTTGCAGTAAATCAAGGGATGGTCGTAGGTAAAGCACCGAACTTTTAGCACGCAACGGATGATGCAGGTAATGAAGGGCTTCCAGCACCCACGATTCATGCTCCCGATTGCCTTCCTGTTTCAGGGATTCAAAAAACGAATCGCGAATTAGTTGATCATTACTTAATGCCGGTATTACAAACTTCATCCGTTCTCTGCGATCTGTATTTTGTACTTCCGCTAACTGCCTGGTTAAAATAGCTTGCTGGCGAGTTGGAATTTTTAATGCCAGTTCATACGCAATTGAAATTTTGTCTTCTTCAGATAAGGTCAGGTCCTTAACGGTAAACGTGCCGTTCCAAACTTGTTCAAGGTTTAACAATCCCTTTTCACTCATTACTATAGTGCGGTAAGTTCGGAAATAGGTACTCTTCCGTCCTGCATCGGGTGCTGCCAGAACTAACTTCCAAAGTAAAGTTTCCAATTCATCCTGCATCAAACTTCGGTTGTGCTCTGGTAGAAAAGTCCACCAGGCAGTTTGCAAATTACCGAGCAAGTAATCGGCTATTAAGGGATTCTCATCTACCCGCAAGGCGTTCAACATGTGCTGAATAAGTTTATCGGGAGGGGGTCCATCACCCCGAAGCATACCCTCCCAACAATTAATCCACATAGAAGCACGAAAGACAGGATCTGTGAACTGCATCGTATTATGAAGAAAAAATTGTTTACTGGAATCGCTCGTTTTAAAATATCCATATCCAAAACCATCAGCATTCAAGTAGTTGACTGAACTTGCGTGAATATTCATTGGTTTATCCGAAACAATGCTAACTATCGTATCTTGCTTTTGATCACGCTGAATTTTTAACGACTGCTGCCAAATCCGGTTGGCAACAGTATCCTTAACCTGCACAAGTTGATTATTTTTCACCCACTCATACGCAGGCATGCCGGCAGTTTTTACCCACACCCTACTCCAACTTTCAATATCCTCCGCAGACTTTGAATCAATGATCGAGACCAGATCGTCCCACGTTGCATTTCCATACGAATAGATTTTCAAATATTCCTGCAGACTTATTTGCATCAGCTCAGGCCCAATCTTCTTTTCCAGATGCCTCATAACGACAGGAGCTTTTTGATAGATGATAGCCCCATACAACGTTCCTGCATTTTTTAAATTCGTAAGCGGTTGCAATACAGGGTTGGCTCCTGCTGTGCGATCGACATCATATGCAGAAGGGTAATGTGCCAACAAAAAACGGAGGTTGTGATTTATCTCAGGAAAAGAGGGTTGAACAATTTTAGCGGCCATAAAATTGGCAAACACTTCTTTCATCCACACATCATTAAACCAATTCATGGTAACTAAATCGCCAAACCACATATGTGCCGTTTCATGAGCGATCAAACTGGCTCTGCCCATTTTCCGGTTTATGGAAGCATTATCATCCAGCAGCAAACCCGACTCATTATAAAAAATGGAACCCGGGTGCTCCATACCTCCATACTGAAAGGATGGTATCAACACAAAATCAAATTTATCGAACGGATAGATGATGCCTGTATAATTCTCCAACCAATTCAATGCTTTGCCATGAAGTTGAAACACCTCATCTAAATTTTTACTTACCTTCACCGAGTCTGTCTCACGATAATACATCGTCATACTACAATCATTAACCACACGGGTGGTTTTAAAGAATTTTCCTGCGGCAAAAGCAAACAAGTATGAACTAATGGGTTTACTTTTTCCGAAAACGTAAACCAACTTCTCATTCTCAGCATACTTCTCATGCAACGCACCATTCGAAACCGCCTCCCACTCTTTAGGTGTTATTAGGGTTACTTCATAAGTAGCTTTTAAATTGGGCTGATCGAACAAGGGAAAACATGTTGATGCCCGATCGGGCACAAACAGTGTATAGAGATAATCATCATTTCTGTTTAATGACAAATCTCCCGCAATAAATTCAATGGTAATGCTATTGGCACCTTTAACCAATTGCTGTTTATTAATTACTAAATGTTCATTTACAAACCTGTAAGGAATTATTGCTCCGGCCAGCGCCACAGATTTTATTTGTCCTTCCTTTGCACTAAAGTCAATGACAAGATCTTCAGCAACTGAAAGCAAATTAAATGTGATACTAACTTTACCAGGAATAGAATCCGCTTTTCTTTCTGGAATATCAAACTTCAATTGGTATGAAATATCAGTTAGTTGTTGTTTGCGTAATTGATGCAGTTGCAAGGAGACTCCCTTTTCAGAATCAATTGACGCTTTCTTTTCAGTGCAACCAAGCAGTGAAAAATAAATTGCAGATATAACAAATAATTTAAGACCAGATTTTATCATAGCGTTTTGTTCATTCACCTAGTTTGACGGAATTTCCAGTTCAATGCTTTCCTTTGCGGGAACTCCAAAATTGGGTGTGCCCTCTGCATTCCAGGTAAACTTTTGCATGCGGGGCGAACGAAACCCACCACAGCCCTGTCCCGCTTTTGAATTAGCATGATAGAGAATCCAATCTTCTTTTCCATCCGGTGATTTAAAGAAAGAATTATGACCCGGTGCAAATACACCATTCTCGGGCGATTGCTTGAACACGGGTTCGGGCGATTTGTGCCAACTTCCGGGCTTCAATAAATCTGAATCAACATCCGCAGTCAACATTCCCAGCGCATAAAAATCTGTACAACATCCGCTGGCCGAATAAATGATGAATAGTTTTTCACCACGTGTTAAAATTTGTGGCCCCTCATTCACATTTACATGAGATAGATTTGGCTCATTCAAATCCCCATGCTTTTCCCAATCAAAATCAGATTCCGAAATCTTTGATCGTGTGCTCTCGATTGTCCATGGATTTTTCATGGAAGCGATGTAAATATTTTGCGCACCATTTTTATCTCCTTCCCAACCCGACCAAATCATGTAGAGTTTTCCGCGATGTTCAAACACATCGCCATCAATGGCCCATTTGTTTGAAGCATCGGCCACCTTTCCTTTAAATATCCATTCGCCCTTCATGGGATCTTGCGAACTATTCTGCAACACGTACATGCGATGATGATTATTGTCACCATCATCGGCCGCAAAGTACATGTACCACTTGCCTTGAATAAAATGAATTTCAGGAGCCCACAATTCTTTAGAATACATGGTGCCCGCAGGTGGAGTCCAGATCACTTTTGATTCGGCTGTTTTTAGATTTGCAAGATTATCTGTCTTCCAAAGGGATAGTTTGTTCTGTTGCGTGTGTGTATAATAATAGTAGCCATCCTTGTAAAAGCTATAGGGGTCGGCACCTGAAGGAAGTAATGGATTCGTGAACGTGCCTGAAGATTGAGCATGGCCAACAATCAAACAAGTTGATGACAAAATCACTGTGAGGATAAATCTTCTAATTTGCATCGGTCCTCTTTCCTTTGAACAATTCAATTGTGAAGTCTAATAAATCCTGACCGCCAGGTTTGCCATGACCCGGGATTATTATTTCGGCATTTTCATACTTTGATTTTATTCGCGTTACCGTTGCCGACCATTCATCAACATTGGCATCACCTAAATATCCTTCCCCCGCCCCCACTTCTTTAATCAAACAGCCACCGAACAAAACTTTTTCATCGGCTAAGTAACTTATAATGTTATCCTTGGTATGACCCTCTCCAAAAAACTCATTCGCTACTTTGGTATTTCCAACCTGTAGTTCAAGGTAGGTGTCAAATGCTTGTTGTGGCACTATCTCATTGCGCTCTTTTGCCAAATCAATTGTCTTACTGCTAGCATATGATGGAACCTGCCGACTATGAAACTCCGTTAAGCCCCCGAGGCAGTCTGCATGAAAATGGGTGGCTACCACTCCTTTTGGTTTTACCTTTAGCGAACTCTCTAACCAATCAAGCAGTTCCTTTGACTGTGCATCATTGGCGGGCGTATCGAAGATTAACGCTTCTCCATCATCAACTACTATCATTCCATTACAGGGTACATTACCAAAGCTCTCCGTTTGCAAATAGGAAATATGTACAAATGTGCTTTTAGTAAGCTGTTTGATTTTTAAGGTTTCGCTTTCGTAGACATAGTTTTCTTTTTCTGTTTTACAAGCAATAACTAAAGTCAGTAATAAAGGGAATGTGAAGTTTTTAAATTTCATTTTCTTTAGCGTATGCCGAAAAATACAAAGTTTAGTTTAAAAATATCATGTACGGGTGTTAGATAGTATTGGATTAAATCCTTTTGAACAAGGTAGATGGAACTTATTAAGAATCCTATTTGATCTGGATTCGCCATTGCAAATGGCGAGCAGTTAAGAAATCAATGATGATTCTTCTTTTAGTAATTCGGTTTCATTATCGAAAACTGTTACTAGTCTTTGTATTATCATACATCCTTTTACTTCTTCTCTAAATTTTTCTCGATTAGTATTTTGACTTTATCCCAATCCTTTAAATATGTTGGACACGTCTTCTTAATTTCTTTATTAATGTTTAGTGTTACATTTTTAAAACTCTCAAGATTATATATATCAAATCCAATGAACCTGGTCCACTTCTCAATATCTAACTTCAATGTTTTGTCATTTTTATTGGCCAAAAACTCACAGGGATACTTCACAAAATATCTCCGGCAAATTCCTGTCATATATTCTGCTAGTGCTCCATCTGTTATTTTCATTGCCTGCTCGTATATAAAAATATAAAATGGCCTAGTTTCATTATTATCAGTCAATATTCCATCAAGAATACCAAACGTTTCCTCATCATCATATAAAGCATACTCGCCTTTGTAGAATTGTTTGGCTGCTGGCAAAATATCTTTATGATTCAAGTAAAAGGTAATGGGGTGACCATTAATTTTATCTACAAATGTTTTATTAGTCAAAGTTGAATGTTTCAATGGATCATTCTTCTCTTCAAAGGGCTGACCCATAAGTAAACCCAAAGTTGATATTATGAGAGCAATTGTGAATAAGAACTTAGTTATCATGCTCAAAAGCTTTGCATCTTTTTTTGGTTGCTGTTGCATCACAGTACGAATCCGCTTTTGATTTCTTTTAGTTTATAAGTCATTGTTTCTGGAATATATTGATAGCGAAAGATGTATAGACCGTCTCCCATCATTCCTTTTTGTCCTGCAGCTAGAATAGCTATTTTATATTGATCTCTAATAATGTCAATGTTCTTTATAAGAAGCCGAGTTTCACCACTTTTTATTTTTGGCATTTTCTTTGGATCAATTAATTTCTCTAATTCTATCCCATCAACTTTGTCCGGAAAATTCTGCGTGATTGATCGATCCCCAGTAACAGTAATACTATTAAAGAACTCTGTCATCTTAAGTATCTTAATCACAGAGTCAAGTGCGTGAAAATATATATTTGATCTATCAGAAGATGAACTGTTGACTATTTGTGCCCTTGCGGTCAAGCTAAACAAAAGTGGAAGAATCAAAATAAATTTTATCATAAGTTTAGTCACTCCCAAGTTATGGCATGTGTTGGCTGTTCTGAAATACCGTTTTTAGTTGTATTTCTTATTCAGGAAACAATACCTTTCTTCCTACTGGACTGAGTATCCTGCCCCGGGATTCTGGCGAAAGCTGAAAGGCAGAGCCAAAATGAAGAAGAGGAATACCAAATAAAATTAGCAAGCGCAGAGTCCTGAGGCAGAGACACTGCGAGGAATAAGGGTCACTCCCTAATAGTTAAAACAAAAATTAATTAGCTTTCTCTATTAAATAGTCTTTCCCAGAAACAAGATCTTTAATAATATCTATTATTCTTTCATATATTTTATTCAATTCACTAATACCGAATACTCCTCCTCGCTCAACTTTAAGTTCGTCATACAGGTAATTGTTATCGATTGAATATTCAAATCTTCTTATTTCAAAACATAAATCACTTACGTCCATTATTACTTTGTCGTCAAAGTTTAATGAATGCACTCCAATCATGTTTTCAAGCGATTTTTTTAACTTCATCAATCGCTCAATTTCACTTTTCAGGATACGAAATGAATCCTCTGGTTGTCTATCTGCTAAACTTCTTGCGATTTTATAATTTAAAATTTCTTTTGCTGCTCTTTCGAATAAATTAGGTCGAAGAAGTACGACAAATTCTTCTTTCTTGTTCGAAAATATTCTAACAGTATCTTTGGATGTTCTGAATTCTTCCGGCATATCATTAATAAATTCGCACAAGTCACGGATTATAAACGATATTTTCTTTAATAAGAATTTTTTTCCTCTTTTAGTTAAAAATTGAATTGTCAGACGCGGAATAATTAAAACTGAAACTAGTATACCGAGAAAGAAAAATACTATCTCTGACAGAATATTTGTCCAAAATGATGACCAATCAAAATTGGACCAGAAAGTAGACCAATCTGTCATTTTAACACTTTTTTATTAAGTCGTCAATTAAATTCAAGTGTGTCAGTTACGTTGCAAAAAATCACTACTTCTTCCTATTTAAAGCCTTCGTCTTCAGTTTTATGTCCTTTGCCTTACTTTGAAGTTGAGCCCGTTTTCTGAATGCCACTATACAGGTCAAAATGAATAATAAAGTGAAAGTTATTGATGAAAATAGTATTGAACCGCTTTTGTTTTCGTCCGTATTTGAGAAAAACGCAGTCCAGAAACCTATAAATGCATTTGAAAGTATCGATGAAATAAAAATCCACACTTCATAGTCAGCTAATGTAGAAGCATTAACCATTTTAATCTCAACGGTTTCCGGAATAGAAACTGTTATATTAAAAGTCTCGTCATTAGTATCTTCTCCTAAATCCGAGTTTTGATAGTCATCAGCATCAACGTGTTCAATATTTTCTTTGGCTTCTGGCATTTAGGTTCTTTTCTTTATTTTATCCCATAAAAGCATAGGTAGCCATCCTCCATAAGAACCACCCTCCATCAAGGGGCCTATTAAAATATTAATTTTTTTTCCATTCTCCTTAGCAACACCATTTAACGATGTCCTTATCAATTTTCTATCCTCCATTGAATCAACCTTAACAATATAGATATTTTTCAAAGGCCTTACCCATGAATAACCCTTTAAACAGCCTTTAAGTTGATTGTTTAATTTGAGGTATTCAGATCTTGTTTTAATATCCCAGGCTACTAAAAAATGCATTTGAAGCAATTTGTCTTTGTCAATATGAATCTAAAATACTACTTTAAAACTATTTCTCATTCACCGGAAACAAACTCTTATCAATCCCTGGTATCACGCCAAGGGCATTTTTGTAATACACTTTGCGCAGCACGGAGTCGGGTAGCTCAAGGCCATACATTTTCCAATGGGCGTGGCGCTTGCGGTAGTAATCAAAATATTCATCGCTGGTTTCCAACACGCGGAAGTAGGTATAATACTCTTCCATTTTATACGTGTCCTTACCAAACATCACGCGGTCCTGGTACTTAATTAAAAAAGCACGCGCAGTTTTGGGTTGGCGGCCTAACTCTGCCAGCACTGCACCCAATTCGGTATATACATTAGGTAATTCATCAAATAAATTTCCTAATCGTTCCAAATCATTACCAAACCAACCGAGGTGGGCATTGATAAATTTTGTTTCCGGGTGTTTGCGATACACATGATGTTGTTCGGCCATTACTTCTTCAAAGGGTGGCACCTTGGCGGGATCGCGGTAGCGGCTTGGCTCCTGCTTTAGTTCGAGCCAACGCTCGTTGTACTTATCTTTCGGTTTCCAGAATGAACTGGGTTCACCAGAATGGATCAACACCGGAATGCCCAACGCACCACACTTCGCCCAGATAGGATCGAGCCGCGGATCATCAATGGCAATTCTGTTTCCGTCATTGTCCACATCGGTAAGCCCTAATCCTTTATACACTTTTAAGCCGCGCACACCTTGCTTCACGGCTTCGTCCATCATGGCCAGCGTTTCGTTCGGCCAGCCTTCATCATCCAGGTTTTCGAAATTGATATTCAGAAAAAGAATAAACCGATTGGGATAATTTTCATTTACGTTATCGAGCGACCACTCCAAATACTTTCCGCGAAAGCCGCTGAGGTTTACCATCACACCCATGTTGAGCGAATCCATTTCAACGATCAGCTTATCGAGGTCTTGAATGGGCATAGTCCATTGATGGTTATGCACGTCAATGAAGGGAAACTTTGCGCGGGTGAGTTTGTGTTCAGGAACTTTTAGGGTTGAGATGGGCTCGTAGTCTTCTACGTCCATCACATTGTTGCGGTATTGAATCTTGCCAATCAGCCAATAGGCTATACCAAAAAAAATGAGTATGGCCAGTAACGACCATACCCAATTCCGTTTTATGAATGCCATCTAAAATTATTGAACCGTGATGGGAACGCGCACCAACGTTTTATCCCAAATAAAATCCATATTAATACCTGTAGAATCACTCGCAAAGTTGATTACGAATTTTTCAGTTTCAGTGGGTGCACTCGTTACGGGAACATCTACTGTTAAAACATCTTTGGTATAATCAGGCTCTTCATTGGCAAAGTAAACTCCTGTCTCCGAATTAAGACCTACTTTAAAAGAGGTTGCCCCAGGCACTGCATACATGCGGTAACTTCCAGCACTTAACGGCTGACCGGCAAAGGTAACGTTCTTACTAAATGTTATTTCGGTAGCTGCGTTGGCACCCAATCGCCAGTATTTACCGTAAGGTTGCAAAGCACCATCCTTCTCTTCACCAAAAATTACCCTCCCGCGTTTGGAAGGTTGAGAGTAGGTAACTTTTATATCAAGCCCCTTATCGCTGAACGAAGTTGTGGTTGGGGGACTTTTAGGAAACATAGCGGTGTATCCAAGAAAGCCGAGAAAGCCTATGAATAGCACACCAACACCAATTAGAATTTTTTTCATCATAAGGATTAGATTTTGGAAAGAGAGTTAAATATACAAACTCTGAATCTAAAAACATTTAACCGCAAAGAACCCTGAGAAACGCAAAGTTTTTTATTCATAGTTCTTTGCGAACCACTATGTACTCTGCGGTTAATAACTCAACGAATTTCCTTTTTCACCTCAGCCATGATGGATTCAAAATCAAGGTCGGCCAACTTGGTAGCATATAATAATAATCGCACTTCCTTTACATGAAAAACTCCATCGGCATTAGCCAACTGAAATAATTTTACAAAGGCCCTGATTTTAAGTTCGAGGGAACAATCGTTAATCATTTTTATCCCACTCTGGTAAATTTCGCGACCTGTTTTCCCAATTACGGAATTATTAAATTGGTCAAAAACCGCATTGCTAATTCCTTCCGACTCTTTGATTTTGTCAAGATAATAGATCTCATCCCCCGAAATCTCGCTATCTGACCAGATTAACAGGTAAGTTAAATGCAATAGTGCCTGTGCATAATTGTCATGGGTAGTCATGGCTTTTCTAATTTATGATAAGGTATGCTCCAAAACCACTCCAGATTTTATACATACCGGCAAAGAACGCTAGGTGTAATATGATGCCTGAGCGGGGCGTATGACCTTAGCAAACCTCACTGCATTCCGCGGTTAATTTTCATCTGCGCATTCTTTATTTTTAAGTTTTCTAAAAAACCCAATGGAAACTCCACCCATCTTTATTGCTGCTGTTGTTCAAGCTGCACCGGTCTTTTTTAATAAGGCACAAACAGTAGATAAAATTCAAACGCTGGCGCACCAGGCTGCAAAAGAAAAAGCTGCATTGATTTTATTTCCTGAAGTTTTTATTCCCGGTTACCCGCGCGGGTTAATTTTTGGAACCACGGTGGGCGGTCGCACGCCCGAGGGCCGCGAAATGTTTTTGCGCTATTGGGAAAACTCAATTGTTGTACCCGGACCCGAGACTGATTTACTTGCGCGTACTGCTAAAGAAACAAAAGCCTGGCTGGTAGTGGGCGTTACCGAAAAAGATTCGGTGAGTGATACGTTGTATTGTTCGTTGCTATATTTTTCTCCGCAAGGTGTGTTGGCTCACAAACACAGAAAACTAAAACCCACTGCGGCCGAACGAATTTTGTGGGGCGAAGGTGATGGCACCGATCTCAATGTGTTGGATACGAAGCTCGGAAAAATTGGGGGATTGATTTGTTGGGAAAATTATATGCCGCTTGCGCGGACTGCCATGTATCAGCAAGGAATTGAAATCTACCTCGCCCCTACTGCAGACTGTCGCGATACGTGGCAATCATCCATGGAACACATTGCGTGTGAAGGTCGGTGTTTTGTGTTGGGTTGTAATCAATACTTAACCCGCGATCATTACCCGGATGATTTGAAAGCCTATATCGGTGAAACACACCCCTCGCTTCCCAGTAAAGGGGGAAGTTGCATCATCTCACCGTTAGGCAAACCCTTGGCGGGACCGCTTTATGATAAAGAAGGAATTATCACTGCGGAGATTGATCATCGAGAAATCATTAAAGCTAAAATGGATTTTGATGTGATTGGGCATTATGCACGGCCGGATGTTTTTGAGTTGAAGGTGAAGAAGGGTTAGCCTTCTATTTACTCAACATATTTATCTTTCTAATAGCAAGAGGCATCGCGCTCATTTGCTTTGTCCCTTCGTTCAGGCCAGCGCACTACCTCTTCCAAATTTCATTTGATAGTAATTAGACAAATTGATTCATAATTACAGACCTCAAAACCATTCGTTATCAAATGATAAATCTCAGTTTGAAATCTCAAGCGCGGTGGCCCGGCAAAAAAGCGGGGGTGCGTTAGAATGAGCGGGGAAGCATTTTTTTGCCTTGACCTTTTTGGTTCTTTTTGTGTCTAAGACAAAAAGAACGAAAGAGAAATAATGAGATAAGTTGTGAAGAACAAGTGCAAAAATTAAGGGTGTGGGTTAAAATTTATTTCACTGCAACATTAGCTACTCTTCACACTTCTCCTCTAGAGAAGGGCCCGGGATGAGGTTTACTCTTCAACCAAAATCCTTTCCGCTACCTGATGCGTAATCATCAGTTCAACTTTTGCTTTATTGATTAACACCACCGACCCATCATACGCTTCTTTTCTCTTTATAAGTACCTTCTCCCCAATCTTAAGGCCTTTATCATTTAAGTGATCTAAAAATGATTTCTTGTCATCCGCGACAGCGACAATTTTTACAGTGGCATTTTCCTTTGCCTGATTGAGTGCAATGCGCTTGTCATTCAAAATCTTTCCGTTTGCATCGGGAATGGGCTCACCATGAGGATCAAATTTTGGATAGCCCAACATTTCATCGATTCGATCATAAAAGCGGTTTGACTCCACGTGTTCTAATTGTTCGGCAATATCGTGCACTTCCTCCCAGCCCAACTTCATCACGTTCACTAAAAATAATTCGGCCAACCGATGCCTTCTGATAATGGATAGCGCTTCTTTCTTTCCTTTATCAGTTACCTTAATGCCTTTGTAAGGCGCATACACAACCCACTTCTTCAGTGCCAGTTTTTTCATCATGCTGTTTACGGTGGGTGGCTTTACCTGTAGTTTTTTGGCAAGTTCAGAGACAATTACTTCCCCGGTTGCCTGCGATAGCGAGTAAACAGACTTGATATAATTTTCTTCCGTTAAGGAGCCCATACCTTCATTTTCAATCAAAAATAACATTTCGTTATTTAATTGCTATAATTAATTTGTTAGATACGTCTAACATTTTAATTTTGTAAACCTAATCAAAACAGTTACAGCAGATAAATCCAATGCATCGGTTCGCACAAATTTTACTTATTGCAGTTGCTCCTCTGTCTGTGTTTGCACAAGGGAGTGTTTCTGGTACTGTTACCTCCAGAAGTGAACCTGTAGAATTTGCCAATGTGGGTCTGCAAGGAACCACCTTCGGCAATGCCACGGATATTCGTGGAGTATACCGCATAGACAATATTCCTGCAGGCACATACACATTAGTTGTGTCCTCTATTGGTTTTGAAACTCAAAAAAAGACGATAGCCGTTCAATCAGGTCAGCACATAACCATCAATTTTGAATTAGTTGAACAAGCTAACACCTTAAATGAAGTGGTAATCTCGGGCACGATGAAGGAAGTCTCGCGATCGGAAAGTCCTGTGCCAGTAGAAGTCTACAGCAAAACTTTTTTCAAAGCCAATCCTACTCCTTCCATTTTTGAATCGCTTCAAAATGTGAATGGCGTAAGGCCGCAACTAAATTGCAATGTCTGCAACACAGGCGACATTCATATTAACGGACTGGAAGGACCTTATACCATGGTGTTGATTGACGGTATGCCGATTGTCAGCGGCTTATCAACTGTTTATGGCCTTACGGGAATTCCTCAATCGCTTATCGAACGAATGGAAATAGTAAAAGGTCCGGCTTCTACCTTATATGGTTCGGAGGCGGTGGGTGGTTTGATTAACATCATTACCAAGCAACCTTCTTCGGCCCCGTTAACGTCAATAGATATATTTGCTACCGGATGGGGCGAGATCAATACCGATGTAAGTGTTAAATATAAATTAGGAAGTAAAGCCTCATCGCTTTTAGGAGTCAACTATTTCAACTACCAAAACCCGATTGATAATAATGGCGATGGCTTCACCGATCTCACCTTACAAAACAGGATTTCAGTTTTCGACAAAATCAGTTTTCAACGCCAGCGAAATCGTACCTTCTCCCTGGCCGGGCGTTATGTATATGAAGATCGTTGGGGTGGTGATATGAGATGGTCGAAGACATTTCGGGGTGGTGATGAAATTTATGGAGAAAGTATTTATACCAGCCGGTGGGAAACGTTTGGAATCTACCAACTTCCTTTAAAGGAGTTGATCAATTTTCAGTTTAGTGCTAACGGACATAGCCAAAACTCAGTATACGGTTTCAATTCTTATGTAGCTGATCAATACATTGGCTTCGCACAATTTTCTTGGAGCAAAAAATTAAAAAGCCATGATCTTTTAGTGGGTGCAGCTTATCGATATACTTATTATGATGACAATACTCCGGCAACTTTTAATTCGGATACTGACGAAAACGAAGCCTCTGAAATTCATTTGCCAGGAGCTTTTATCCAAGATGAAATTAGTTTGAATGAAACTAATAAAATCTTACTGGGCATGCGCTACGATTATAATAGCATTCATGGAAGCATCTTCACCCCACGGATCAACTATAAATGGAATACACCAGACAAAAAAAATGTGCTGCGCGTTAGTACGGGTAATGGGTATAGAGTGGCTAATGTATTTACCGAAGACCATGCAGCCCTAACGGGAGCAAGAACAGTAGAATTTGTTGGATCGTTGAAACCTGAAACTTCCTGGAACACCAACATAAATTTTGTAAAGAAAATTTATACACAGGGCAATACATTTATAGGGTTAGACGGCAGTGCCTTCTATACCTATTTTACAAACCGCATTCTACCCGATTACGAAACTGATCCAAACAAAATTATTTATCGTAATCTCGAGGGTCATTCTGTGTCCAAAGGAATTTCACTCAATGTGGATGTAGACTGGAAAAATGGATTAAAAATACTAGCGGGTGCTACAGTGATGGATGTATCGGTAGAAGAAAATGGAGAGCGGTTCAGGCAATTACTCACCGAATCATTCCAAGGTGTTTGGAATGTTGGTTATACTTTTTCATCCGTTGGTATTACGGTTGATTATACTGGAAACTTATATGGCCCCATGCGCCTGCCCTTGTTAGGTGAACTGGATAACCGCGATCCGTACTCACCCTGGTGGAGTATTCAAAATATACAACTCACCAAGCGACTAGGTTCTCAATGGGAACTCTACGGAGGTGTTAAAAACCTGCTCAACTTTACTCCGGCTGCCAACAGCATTGCACGATCGTTTGATCCGTTTGATAAAAACGTAGTCTTTGATTCTAATGGACACGTTGTGCCTACTTCTGATAATCCTAACGCACTCACGTTCGACCCTACGTATGTATATGCAGCCAATCAAGGCATTCGGGGATTTCTGGGGTTTAGATATACACTGAAATGAAATTTTATTTACATCGCGTTATCCTGATCTCCTTTCTGCTGTTAATCCTGCAACCGGGATATGCGCAGCTTAAAGCATATCAATTCGAACAACTTGATAGCTTACAAAAAAAGGAAGCAAGGCCTGTAGTAGTCTTCATCCATACGGATTGGTGCAAGTATTGTGCAGCCATGCAAAACACCACGTTTAAAAACAAAGAAGTAATTTCAACACTCAATGAGCGTTTCTATTTCATCGATCTTGATGCTGAGGAAAAAAGAACGATTACAATGCTGGGTAGTACATTTAAGTTTAAACCTACCGGAAATAATACAGGCATTCATGAATTGGCCGAGCAATTGGGTCGTATAAACGGTGAAGTGTCGTATCCAACGCTCAGTTTTCTTAATAGTAATTATGAAATCACTTTTCAGTATCCACAGTTTATTAATGCTGCTGATTTATTAACTATTTTAAACAAGTTATAAGTATGCAGCAACGTTCAAACTGTTGTAAGATTAAATTAGCATTATGCATACTAACTTTATCAAAACAGGATTAGATGGCAGATATACATAGTCACGAACATTCACATCACGAAGAAAATGCCTCTGTCTGGAAAACTCACTGGCAATTACTTTTGTCATTAGCAATTCTGATTATCATGCTTGTGCTGGAATTTGGATTTTACTACAGTCCGGTATTTCCAGTAAATCTTATTATCTATCTGGTTGCTTATCTATTAAGTGGCTTCAATGTTTTGTCGCTAGCCTTTCGAAAAGCAAAACGATTTGATTTCTTCAATGAATTTTTCTTGATGAGCGTGGCAACCATAGGTGCATTTGCCATTGGTTCGTACAGCGAAGGGGTTGCCGTCATGATCTTCTATTCTATTGGGGAGTGGTTTCAGGACTCAGCAGTAAGTAAAGCAAAACGAAGCATTAAAGCGCTATTGGACATTAGACCTGATGAAGTAACTGTTATCAGAAATGGAAGTATGAAGGTTGTTCATCCCCGGGAAGTTGCATTGAATGAAATCATTCAGATTAAACCCGGAGAAAAAGTTGCGCTCGATGGGGAGTTGATTTCTGAAAGTTCTTCCTTCAATACAGCCGCTCTTACGGGAGAAAGCAAACCCGATACAAAATCAAAAGGAGAAAAAGTTCTAGCGGGTATGATCAATCTCAATACAGTTGCTGAGGTACAAGTGCGAGCCTTGTTTATCAATAGTAAGCTGAGCAAAATTTTAGAATTGGTTCAGGAGGCCACAGCGCGCAAATCACAAACTCAATTATTTATTAGTCGATTTGCAAAAGTTTATACTCCCATAGTTTTTGCATTGGCTGTTGCTGTATGTTTTCTTCCTTATTTTTTAGTGGGTGATTACGTTTTTAATGACTGGTTTTACCGATCGCTGGTATTTCTGGTAATCAGCTGTCCGTGCGCGTTGGTTGTTTCCATTCCGCTTGGATATTTTGGTGGGATTGGATTAGCCTCGCGACATGGAATTCTTTTTAAAGGTTCAAACTACCTGGATATAATGACCAAAGTCGATACGGTAGTAATGGATAAAACCGGAACACTGACAAAAGGAGTATTCAACGTTCAACAAGTTGTTACAAACAATATTGATCAAAATGAATTGGTACGACTTGCTTCAGCATTAGAAAAAAAATCAACACATCCCATCGCGAAAGCCATTGTTGAGTATGCAGACATTTCGGATGATCAGGCTCAAAGTGTGGAAGAAATTTCAGGTCATGGACTGAAGGGAGTAGTGGATGGTAAAACAATCCTTGCCGGAAACACTAAACTGTTAAAGAAGTTCAACATTCCCTACCCTGCCGAAATTGATTCACTGATAGAAACCATTGTGATCGTTGCCATTGATAATCACTATGCAGGCTACATTACCATTGCCGATGAAATAAAGCAAGATGCTAAACAAACCATCGCTCAACTTCATCAACTTCAAATTAAAACAATTATGCTTTCGGGCGATAAGCAAAATGTAGTTGATTCCGTTGCCCGTGCACTTGGACTTGACAATGCTTTCGGAAATTTACTCCCGGAAGGAAAAGTAGAAAAAGTTCAAACACTAAAGAATCAAAATAGAATCATTGCGTTTGTTGGCGATGGCGTGAATGATGCTCCCGTTATTGCTTTGGCCGATGCCGGTATTGCGATGGGTGGCCTGGGTAGTGATGCTGCCATTGAAACCGCTGATATTGTTATTCAAAATGATCAGCCCTCAAAAATTGTGTCTGCTGTCAAAATTGGAAAAATCACCCGTGGCATTGTTTGGCAAAACATTACATTGGCCATGGTAGTAAAAATTGCTGTACTGCTACTTGGGGCGGGCGGCATAGCTACCTTATGGGAAGCAGTGATTGCTGATGTGGGAGTTGCTTTGTTAGCAATACTAAATGCTGTGAGAATTCAGAAGATGAGCGTTTAGGCAATTAAAATGCTAAGGTACTACCGTCACGATCACCCGCTTATATCGTGTTAATGCTGGAGTTCCTTTATCAGAAAGTTTCAGGATAAAATGAAGTGTTTCCTTTTTCTCAACCTTAGGAGCTGTAACATATACACCATGTACATTCTCAGCGCCCATGCTTACTATCTTTTTATAGGAGCTAGCTTCGGGATAATGAAACCATAAAAAACTAAGATTATCCCCATCTGGATCAGTAGAGTTAAAAGCATCTAAACTGAACCCTTCACCTGATTTTACAGTAAACTGTTCGGGATGATTTAGAACGACAACAGGTGGATGATTAGCCTCTTCGTAAGGCTTTATACACCAATCCATGCGGGCAGCAAAATCATTTTGAAAGTCATCGCGCCAACGCCATAAGCTTACTTTGTTATTAGTAAAAGTAATAGTGTCCTTACGAACTGTTCGTCCATATTCGTTTGGTATGTATGGCGAGTAGCTATCTATGGCATCTGTCCAAATCTCCCTTGTTTCTTTTTCATAGGGAACACCCGAATTTCCTTTCTGAAGTTTTGCCAAATCGGGCTTGTATAATTCATAACGACCACCCCATCCGCCCCACTCAGGATGCTCAGGGTCACTCAGTCCGTTTGGTATTAAGTTCAAGAATGAGGGCGTATCTCCTTCCATTCCCCAGGCAACATCAGGATATTCTGCTCCCAGGGGGCCGTGACCTTGCTGAATATTTTGAGTGAGCCAACTGTTGCTAATTGTTTCGTTATTAATTCCTCTCACGAAAGTATTAATGGCACTCCAGGTTGCGCTGCCATAATGATCGGCCGGACTGACGATGTAAAACAAATCGGGAAAATTATTCCTTATCCAAATGCCACTATCATCTTGATCTGAAATTGTGTAAACGCGTAGTTTAGAAATCAATCTGTTAGCTTCGCCCCTCGATTTTGTTTTCTTGATTTTATCAAGCGACTGAGCCAATGTATTCACACCGCCCCAAACAGATATCCACAAAGGCCGTTCGTCTTTTTCTTCCAGTACTTTTATTATCCAGTTAGACCCTTCTGAATCTTTTCCATCACCAACGCCAAGCATTCCATATTTTGGCAAACCTTGCTTTACCAGACTCAATAAAGTGCTAGCCTCGGGAAATCCAGTCTCATGTTTTATCAGGTTAGGTTGTACTTGGCCATAGGCATTGATCACCCTTTTTATCGATTCAGGATCTACACTTGTTTTGTGCCAAATGGAGGTTGTTGCTACTAATCCCTTAATATCAATACAATTTGAATATAACATCAGTCTCACAAATGATTCCGTGTCGTCTGGTTCTGCTTCAATATCACTTAGAATAATTACTCTGTGCTTTTGATTGGGTTGCGCTGATAGAGATAGTGAACCCTGTATTGAACAAATGAGGAAAAGGATAGAAAATATCTTCATGATCTAGATTTGTTTGCACAAAATGTAGAATTGTAACGGAAGATAAAAATGGGACCTGTTTTTGATAACGTTTCCCTGATCTAAAGTATATCATTTCTTGCTTTCCTTCTTGCCAAACACCCGTTGCAAAAAGGTAGGCTCCTTTTTTTGTTCTGCTACAACGGAAATATTGATTTCATTATCTATGGCCGGTTGAAGCGCTTGAATAAACGCATTTCGCAAAACATTAATGACAGCAGACCAAACATCTGTATTTGGTTGATCAAACTCACCTTGAAATGAAACTTTTGTTGCCAATTGATCTTTGCTTTGATTTTTAAAAACCTGACCAATACCACCCACAAAGCCTTCCCACATCTTTCTGAAAATATTATCGTCCCTATCTTCCTTACCTAAAATATCCAGGTCTTTTAGGATTGGCTTAACATAACCTGTAAATTTCCCATCCTTGGCTGCTGCTTCGGCATACATTCCAAATACGCCCTTATTAACATCTACTTTCGCATAGGCCTGAAAAAAATCATTCATTTGTGGAAGGTCCGTATCTTTTAATTCGGTGTTCAGGTCAAAGGTTGCTTGATCTGCCAAAGGATTAAGCTTCATATTGAAACTCAAAGTACCCTCATACACGGAAGCATTCGCATAAACTTTTGCAGGAAGTAAAACGGTTGAATCATAACTGTTCTTTAAGTTTTGTGCCAGCACATGTACGTTGGTCATAGAAATATCAACGGGTGGTGTTGATCCTTTATCTGCATATCGAATTGCACCTTCATTAATCTCGAATCGATTTACTTGCAACGGCATAAATCCATCTAAAAGATCCTTAAAATCTGAAGAGTCCTTTTGCAGTGTTGCTGGCTCAACTTTTTCTTTTGTGAAAATTAAAACAGGTCGCTCAAAAATTAACTCTCCTACTATAGAACCGTGAATAATAGCTTTCCATTCTATAGATAAATCAATATGTGCAGAAGAAAAGAAAGGTGTTTCTTTTTTAGTAATACTATCAACTTTGTTTAAGTAAATGCTATCGATCGTATATGCCCCGCGGATGAGTGCAAGATCAATGTCTTCAACATGACCATAATAGCCAGGCATATTCGACAGACTTTTATTCGCGTAATATAAAATCACGTGTGGTAAGGCTATGCGTACAATCGCCAGAAAAATAAATAGTCCAATTATAATTTTTATAATTCTCCTTTTTCTCGTAACGCGATAGGCTTCAACCATTATTTAGTTTTCATTAACAACGTTGAAAAGTATGCCAATTCATAACAGCACTTGAAACTCATTCTATCATTAGCATTGGGGATTTATTTCCTCACCTGACTTAGAAGTTCTTTACTGATTCCCCATTCATGCATCTATCTATGCATGGAACAGAAGTAAATCTGTTGGCCTGACAATTGTAATTATTGTTTATCCTTTCGCAATACTAATCGACATTACAAATGGTTCAAAAAACTAACTCATCAGTTAATAAGTTTATCCATTGGGTGAAAGAATTTTGGAAACTTATAAAAGAAACTTTTACACAATGGAACAAGAGGGAGCCTTTTGATAAGAGTATTATCATTGCATACTATACCATATTCTCATTGCCGGGTCTACTTGTAATCATTATAAACTCTGTCGGCTACTTTTACAGTAACCAGGAAATAACCGCTCAAATCTCAAATCAGGTTGCTTCCGTTATGGGCACTGATACGGCAACATATATTGAAGCTATCGTTGAACAAGCGAGTAAGGCAAAGGATTCAGTGATTGCCTCTATTATTAGCATATCAGTCCTACTCTTTGGTGCAACGGGTGTCTTCTATCAACTACAGCAAATGCTAAATAAAATCTGGAAGGTAAAGCCAAAAGTAAAAACAAAGCAAAAAATTATCATGCTCATCCGCGATCGGGTGTTCTCCTTCGGATTAATCTTGGTGGTTGGTTTTTTACTTCTGATTTCATTAGTACTATCGGCAGGACTTAGTGCGCTAAGTAGTTGGGTAGCAATTCATTTTTCAGAATCCCTGAACGTTGTTTTTAAATTGCTGGACTTTCTGATTTCTGTAGGTGTAATTACCGTTTTATTTGCTGCTATTTATAAATTCTTACCGGATGTTAAAATAAAATGGCGCGATGTATGGGGTGGTGCCTTGTTAACTTCTATCCTATTTGCATTAGCTAAATTTGGATTGGGAGTGTATTTCGGAACGAGTGACCCAAGCTCTACCTACGGGGCTGCCGGCTCAATCATTCTCATTATGCTATGGGTATCATACGGGGGGCTGATTCTCCTTTTCGGAGCCGAGTTTACGCGTGTTTATATCGGCAGGCATAGAAGAGTTGTTCATCCTACCGAGATCGCAGTTTCAACGGACTAGTATTTAGAATGCAGTGAACCTTTTCGGTCAACTTTGCGTATTGAAAGCCAGATCAATATATTTACATCGATCAATTTAAATGGCACTCAGTACAAAACAAATTGAAAAGATTTCGAAAGCGCTCGGTGATGCACATCGACTAAAAATCCTTCAACACATTTCAAAAAAAGGGGGGTCTGGTCAGTGTTCTGAGATTCAGGAAGAAAGTACGTTGGCTCAACCTTCGGTTAGTCATCACATAAAAGTACTAATAGAAGCCGGCCTCATCGAACCCGAAAAAGAAGGTAGAAATCACAAATACAACCTAAACGAAAAGCTACTAAAAGAGTACACAATCTCTATTAATCAACTGAAATTCAACTGATTTAAAATTTTTTATTAAATTCATTGAAATATTTCAATGAATCAATGAACTAAATCAATCTCAAATGCATTTTATGGAAATCATGCCCTACTTTTTAAGTGGGCCTTTTTTTAAATCTAAAGTATCGAAACATTTAAATGTTTAACTAAATCAATCTAAAAACCATGAACAAAATTTCCTTTACCCCTTACACTCTCGGAAGCCTTCCCCTCTCTAACCGAATAGTAATGTCACCTATGACGCGAAGTCGGGCAATCAATAACACACCCAATCAATTGATGGCCACCTATTATGAACAACGCGCAGAGGCAGGGTTAATAATTACAGAAGGGGTTTCGCCTTCACCAAATGGGTTGGGGTATGCCCGAATTCCCGGACTATTTTCCAATAAGCAAGTAGAGGGTTGGAAATTGACAACCCAGGCTGTTCACAGTAAGGGCGGAAAAATTTTTGCGCAACTAATGCATACAGGTCGTGTTGGTCATGCACTGAATTTACCAACGGGTGCTCGTATAGTTGCCCCTTCGGCCATTGCCGCCAAAGGTCAAATGTGGACAGATAAGGAAGGCATGAAAGATCACCCGCTTCCACAAGAGCTTAGTGGAACTGAACTTATTGATACAAAAAATGAATTTGTTCAAGCAGCACGTAATGCTATCCTGGCAGGCTTTGACGGCATTGAACTTCATGGGGCGAATGGTTATTTGTTAGAACAATTTCTCTCTCCACATTCAAATATCCGAACCGATATTTATGGTGGATCAATTGAAAACCGGAGTCGTTTTGTACTTGAAGTTGCCAAAGAAGTAAGTGCTGCCATTGGAAAAGATAAAGTAGGCATTCGTCTCTCTCCATTTGGAATATTTAATGACATGCCAGATTACCCAGAAGTAGCGGCAACCTATACTTACCTGGCCGAAGAATTAAACAAGATTGATATCGCTTACATTCACCTTGTTGATCACAGCAGTGGTGGTGCGCCTGAAGTCCCACTTAGCATCAAACAAACAATTCGTAAGAAATTTAAAAACACACTTATTCTTTCAGGAGGGTATACGCTAGCAAGGGCGGAAGAAGATTTATCATCCGATTTTGCTGATTTAATAGCATTTGGTAAACCGTTTATCACAAATCCTGATTTGGTTGATCGCCTTCAAAAAAATCTTTCTCTTAACATTAAGCTGGATGCAAACACACTGTATTCGGCTGATGCCAAGGGATATACAGATTATCCGGTCTATCAAAATGAATTAATCAATGCTTAAATAAACTCGTATTATAAATTTCAAAACAATGTCATCAAAAATCAAATCAATCTCAGCCGTTAGTGCACGTATCATTCTTGGCCTTATCTACTTCGTATTTGGCCTTAACTTTTTCTTACACTTCATTCCAACTCCTCCACCCACAGGAGGTGAAGCGGATGCATTTACCGGTGGACTTTTTCAATCTGGCTATTTCTTTCCGATGTTAAAAGGACTGGAAGTAACACTAGGTGGGCTACTTCTACTCGGATACTTTGTTCCATTGGCACTTGTAGTACTTATGCCTATCAGTATTAACATTTTGCTGTTCCATGCCTTTCTTGCTCCTGAAAATACCGCGATGGGTGTCATTATCGTATTATTACAGATGTATCTGGCCTGGACATACCGCAATTATTACAAGCCATTGTTCTCGCGCAGGACAGTTAGTGCATAAAAATCTTAAAAAGAAAATTTTAGTAAGGGAGCAGTTATTGTTTCCCTTTTTTGATATCTACATAAAAATTAATTATTACAAGTGAGTCCTTATAAGTCAAATTATCTGTTTAAATATTGAATGAGAGTCTGCTGATTTCGAAAATCATGATATTTCATGCCATCTCTAATTATAGAGAAGCAAAACAATTCGGTTTTTTTTAAAGCCTCCCCAATAGGGCAGCTATAAAATTATTTACAAAGGCAGTATACAAAATAAGGTAATTGTTATCTTTGGCTTATCGCTTAAAAATGGAAATACCCCAATCCTCGAAAGAAGCATCTAAAATTTCAACTGAATTTATTATTGAAAACCTGAAGTCTATTCGAGACTCGGTTATCAATGATCTGTTAAGAAGTGATGATTCTTTGATGTCTTTTATGGAGAAACATTACAATACAGTTGCTATCAGTTCGGTAAAGAAGGAATTCTTAAGGAGAGATCTTAGTGAACTGAAAAGCTCTACTCTTGATCTTGTTCATTATTCTTCTTTAATAAAAGAAATCAGAGAGAGCGGAAATTTAAATTCATGGGAAAGGCACCCATTATTTCAATTGGAGCTAAAGGTTATCTTTCAAAAATATGGAATTGAAATTCCGCAACCTTAAATAAACTGATCGCGCACAATTCAGTAAGCCTTTTTTCACAAAACGAACGCTCCAATTTCTATTAGCCCAACAAAATTCTAAAGGATTTTGATTTAGAGAACCTATTAAAAAATAAGATTCTAAAAGGAACGTAGTGCATAAAATAAAAATGCAACTATCTGTTTAAAAGGTAGTTGCATTTGATTTATGTAGTCCCAACGGGTCTACAAAATATAGTATAACTTGTTTTAGTTCACTAAAATACGAGGTGCCAAAAAAATGTCTCACCAAATCTCTCACCGCCCACGCCTACACCTTGATAAACTTTGGTTAAATGTAATTAAAATCATTCAAAACACACATAATTCATCATAAAATCAATTTTTCTAAAGGTAGAAATTAGAATAAACGCAAAAAAATCCTTCCCAACTCCCTCCCAAGTTTGGAATAGCGGAATCTAAAGAGTCCAACCTTTGACTTTAAAAATGAAGTCATGGAAAAAGAAAATTTTAGAGCAACGGGTGAAAGAAAAATCTATCTGAATCAGCTAATCACACTAGGTGATTTGGATCAGTTCAAAACAGATTTACTAGATGAGCTAGTTCGCATTATCCAGCCTGCGCAACAAGTTCAAGCGAAATCGTGGTTAAAGTCTTCCGATGTTCGCAAGCTCCTTGGCATCTCACCGGGCACGCTTCAAAACCTACGTGTTAATGGTACACTTCCATTCTCCAAAATCGGAAGCATTGTCTATTATAAGCAAGAGGATATTGTAAAAATGCTCGAAGGTTCCAAATCCAAATAGCAAATGGAACCTCTCCAACGGTATCGAATTTTCATTGGATGGATTACTTCTGATCCACGTATCACTTCAGTTCATATTTCCCTAATCACCGCTATCTGCTATTACTGGTTGTTAAATCCAGCTGCTAATTCCATTCAAATTTCCAGACGGCAGCTTATGCATTTGTCACACATCCGTTCAATTGCCACTTATCATAAAGCCATTAAGGAATTAAACGGCTTCGGATATATTGTTTATCATCCCTCCTTTCATCCGAAGATGGGAAGCAGAATTACACTTTGTTCAATGCGTTGAACAAATTTTACTTCAACAATTTCATCATCACGCATTTCTTGGCATGCTTGAGGAGTTGAAGTTCATTCGAAAGATTCTGTTCGAGGGCAAGCAATTTATTTAAGGTGATAATTGCTTTGTCGTATTCAGGTTTACGAATCTCAACTTTTTCGCGGATCTCACGGATAATTGATTTCAGGTCGGGTAGTCTGAGAAAAGGAATGACCGAACCGACCAGGTGGGATTGGAAATAATTGGTTTGCCAAAGGCCAAAACATAACCAATACAAGAGGTGTCTTTCGTTAGGACACTTGATAATCACAACGAAGCAATTTGGGCATGGATTCTCCATTGGCTTTCCAGCATTGCTACCTTTTGAAAGGATGAAGAAATGGTTGCCGTGATAGGTTCGATTTAGTCGGTGAGTTTTGATTAGGATCTGCATGGTCTGAGGCATTTTATTTTGCTTCGGACTTGCGGTCAAAAGAGTTAGCGTACGCTCCGGCTGGCGTGGGGTGTCAGGCAAGGAGGAACGGAATAAATGGGGCGTGGTCTGGAAGCGTGTTATGCCGGAAATTCCTTGACTGTCGGAAGGGGTTGGATGTGTAAGCCAGCCGATCTTTGCTCGCTGTTTTTGAAGGTAGAGCAAAATAAAAATGCCGGACATGCAGTCACATCACAGCCATCGACATTGAATCACGCAACGTTGTTCTTGGATCGGTGCCTTAAAAAGGTGAACTTGTTAGGGCATGATCCAATCTGATTTCATAGAAGTGAATGGTGAGCGAGTCCCACATTATTACTTGTGTCATTACAAGCCATTGTCTTCAGGCTTTGATCGGCTGTCAAAAAGTTTGATTGGATTCAAAAGAGGAAATCCAATTGACCTTGAGGCCTGGACATCATGTGCTGTCGAAAGCATTTCAAACATAATATCATCTCCTTTGGTGCTGCGCGCCCTGCATGCAGATGAAGTAGCCGTGGTTAGAAAAAATTCGACACTTGATCGACTGGGTGCAAACCTCGCGACCTCTTTGCGGGGATTGTATGAACCAGAAGCATTGACAAAAAAACATGTTACTATTCCCATGAAACAACTTTCTAAAACGACACGGGAAGTAAACCTGAAGGATATTTATTCCTTTAGTCCACCTGCGGATATGTCATTCATAGGCATTTTACTTATAGATGATATTATGACTACCGGGTTTACAATTCGTGCTATGGTAAAAGCCGTCCGACAAAAGAATCGAAGCATCCCGATTGTTTCTTTTACGTTGGCGAGCACAGAATCGGTCAACACCTTAAATGACGCAACCGCTCCACAAAGTTCAGCATATTCATGGCGTGACGAAGTTGGTTGGAAAGTTGCTGAAGAAGCACCTGACCCTTTGTCTGTTCATAAGCTCAAAGAAGCCATTGCGTGTAATTTCTCTGATCCAGAGTGATTACGACCGATTCCTTCTTTCACAATAAGCTGCTTGGCCATCGAGAATTAGTCCAACTCTTTTAAAACTTTTTGTAACCTCTTTCCATCCAGTAAGTATATTAACTACATTTAAGTCAAATATTATTGACGTGAATAGACATCAACTGGGAGAATTTGAAGAAATCGTTATGCTCACTGTGGGAATTCTTTATAAGGAGGCCTATGGCGTTGCTATTATTGATGAAATGGAACATCGCCTGAATCGCAGGGTTAGCATTGGGGCGTTACAAACCGTGCTCAGGCGACTGGAGCACAAAGGTTACCTTACTTCGGAATTTGGTGAAGCGACCAACATCCGCGGTGGCAAACGAAAGCGTTACTTCAGCCTTACCACATTGGGTTCGCGCGTGCTTCGCGAAACACAAGAACAACGCGTTGACCTTTTCAAGGCGATACCACGCATGGCTTTTCCAAAACAATGAGTCCTCCAAACAACATACAACCGCCTCGGTTCTTCCTACGTTTCTTCCGGTGGTTCTGTGATCCCGCCATGGCCGAAGATATCGAAGGAGATCTTCAGGAAATATTTCAGCGCGAAGTAGCAGCAGGCAATCATTCCAAAGCACGCATTAAATTTTCACTCAGTGTACTCAAGCTGTTCCGACCAGGGATTATAAGGAAATCCAAACAATCGTCATTTATTCAACCCGCTCCTATGTTCAAAAACTATTTCATCACGGCCGTTCGATCGCTGATGCGAAACAAAGGTTTCTCTGCGATCAATATTATTGGGCTCGCTGTTGGTCTTGCCACCTTCAGTCTCATCTCGTTTTATGTATATCATGAACTTAGCTTCGATCGGTATCATAGCAAGGCAGATCGCATTTTTAGGATTGTAGAAAATCTCCGTACGGAAAATGAATTGCTACTTCAATCCACTAGCTCGCCTCCGATGGGTCCGCGCATGGCCCAGGAATTTCCTGAGGTCGAGGCCTATGTTCGTTTACAACGTTGGAATCTCTTGGCCGAACGTAACGGTATCTCCTATTATGAGCCGGATTCTTACATTGCAGACAGCACTATTTTCAAGGTGTTTAGTTTTAATCTTTTACAAGGCGATCAGAAAACAGCACTCCGCGATCCCTATTCGATCGTTCTTTCTGAGAGCATGGCCAAGAAATACTTTGGTGATGAAGATCCCGTGGGGGAACAAATCAAGTTGGATTATGACCTGTATAAGGTTACGGGTGTGATGGAAGACGTTCCCGAGAATTCCCATTTCAGGTTTACGAATCTCATATCATTTTCTACCTGGAGTAAAAACAACAAACAAGGAGAAGAAAGTGGCTGGTTCTGGAATGGTTTTCACACGTACTTACTTTTACGCGATGCGGAATCAGCTGATAAGGTTCGCTCTAAGATGGCAAGCTTCATCAGTAAAAATATAGAGAAGGGTGGTATGTATTACGAAGATCTTCCGCTGCAGTCGCTTACAGAAATCTATTTGGCACCGCAACGGTCTTGGGAAAATGGTACCCGCGGAAGCATGAATAACATTTATATCTTATCGATCATTGCCGTATTTATATTGCTCATCGCATGCTTCAACTACATTAACCTGGCCACAGCGCGTGCATCCAGACGATTGAAAGAAGTGGGTTTGCGCAAATCATTGGGTGCATTGCGCAGAATGTTAATTGCTCAGTTTTTGGGTGAATCGATTATAGTCGCCTTCCTATCAGGCCTGTTAGCGGTATTACTTGCCTGGATGGCCCTTCCTGGATTTCGGATTTTGGTTGATTCTCCGTTGAGTCTATCCTTGCTGCCAAATCCGTGGTTAACGGTTGGCGCAGCGTTGGTACTCGTTCTATTTATTGGTGTGATGGCGGGATCCTATCCGGCGTTTGTAATCTCTGGGTTTCAGCCGCTTCAGGTTTTCCGACCTGCTATTAAAACTTTATACAGTAATCAAAATTTCAGAAAGGTACTTGTGGCCTTTCAGTTTATTATTTCTATAACCTTGGTATCGGGTACACTCCTAGTCTATGATCAATTGCAGGCGCTGCGAAATCATGATCTTGGGTTTAACAAAAACGCCACGCTGGTTGTCCCAACCAATGGAGATTCAGCAATTGTTAATCACCTCGATGCGATAAAGAATGAATTGAAGACTGTGCCGGGCGTGCGGGCCGTTACAGGCTCGCGGTCCGTACCGGGTGGTGGTATTGATAATTATTATACAGAGATTGAAATGCTGGATGGCAAATTATCACCCACTAATATTAACTATAATTTTGTAGATCATGACTTCCTTTCAGCCTATGGGATTGGGCTCATTGCTGGTCGCGGTTTCAGCCGGGATAATCAAGCCGATGATACCACAGCCTACCTGATCAATGAAACCGGTGTCAAAGATTTCGGTTGGACACCGGAACAGGCGCTGGGCAAAAAGTTAAGCGGCGGTGCGGCCAGGGGCGCGAGAATTATTGGTGTCGTGAAAGATTTTAACTATCGCTCGCTTCACTCCGAGATAGAACCGTTGATGATTGGTATGTCCCGGTATGTAGGTCGCATTTCGATCCGCATTGATGAAAATGAAATACCCGCTACGGTTGAGCGCATTCAAAAAAAATGGAGTGAACTAATCCCTTACCTCCCTTTCGATTATTCGTTTCTGGACATTACCTATGATCGTCAATACAAAGCTGATCAACAATTGGGAAAAGTGGCGAGTGTGTTTACGAGTCTTGCAATTTTTATCGGGTGTCTTGGTTTATTGGGACTGACGTCCTTTGCTGTGGAGCGAAGAACAAAAGAGATTGGTATTCGTAAAGTGTTAGGTGCTTCGGTCTCCAATGTAATTGTTCTAATTGCTCGTGAATTTGTGATCTTGATTGTCGCGGCATTAGTGATTGCCACACCGATAACCTGGTATCTCATTTCGCGCTGGGAGCAGAACTTTACACTAAAAGCGGATATCAATCCCGTTCAATTTTTAGTAGCAGGGTTAGCGGTGTTCACCGTCGCATGGATAACGATTAGCTTCTTGTCTTTTAGAGCTGCAACGGCTAATCCAACGAAAGCATTAAGGACCGAATAGTGTAATTTCTCTGACCCAGAGTGATTACACCCGTTCATTCATTTCCATAAGCCGCCAGAAGGCATGTTAAGGGATTTTGTCAAGGGTGACGATTCCAAAAAAGTAAATAAGATCGTCACTTGCATGCCCTTGACAAATTCCCGCAACGGTCTACCTTTGGCTTACGTGGAAAGAATCTTTCCATCGCCGAGTATTCTATTTTCTGTTGGGGGGAGAGATGAAGGCGGATGAAGAAACGAATGGAGGAATGGAGCGCGGGCGTGTGGCGGAGTTGTGTTGATTGTAATGAGCTGCGTGGATAAAAAATAGAATGAACTTCTATCTCTTGACAGATATTTTCTGAATCAATTGTGTGCTCTCATTTCATGGCACTATCCCACATTTGCAACACGCGTCGATGACCTCATGCGCGGTGGAGCTCATGCAAGCAACGCAACCCGTGCGGGCAGCGCGGAATGATCGAATGAGTGTATGAGGACGACTGAATGAGCCTCCCAACAACATCCGTTTATAAAAAACTAATCTATTCGGGCAGGTTCCGTGACAGGCTGCGCATAGACTATTTGAATCATAAAACTTTTTCCATTGCGCACCTTGAGCGGTGCAAGGGTGTGCCCTTTCGGACGTTGAAGTTTATTAAGTAACCGGGCACAGGGTTGCACCGGGCTGGCGCGGAACCTGCTGGCATCATACCTATTTAAAAAAACAAAAGACCCTTGATTGGAGGGTCCGTTGTTCAATATGAATTTACCTGAAGTGATTAGACCTTCATTCCTTTTCGTTTAGTGTTTTTTTTTCGAGGCTCACTGTCTTCATCTCCGGCTTCTTGTTTTTGAGATTCCTTTTTATCGACCTTCTTTTCCGGTTTTTGCTGCGGCTCCTTTTTTTCATTTTCCTGAAAAACTTTCTTCATCGAGGCATCATACACATTGATGTTTTTGAATTGTGGATTTGCACTTAGGTTCATAGTTTCCTCTTTTCCATCTTTGGCGAACGTGACGGTGGTGATGTTTCCTTTAATCAAGGACTTCATCATCCGCTCTTTGAGCATTTCATCGTTGAGTTCTTTGATCGGGAATTTGGAGACAGCTTTTTCCAACTCAAATCCATACCCTTCGTGGTATTGTTTGACTTTGAAATTATTGTTCTTGTCTTTCTCTTCCGATAGTTCTAGTTGGACCCAGGCCTTAAACGGCTGTCCTTCTTTGTTTGTAAGCTCTTTATGCACGGCACGACCTGACAATAAGTTAAACGCTTCTTTGGCTGTGAAGCCTGCATTTTTGTTGATGTAAAAAGTCTGCGATACCTCTTTTGTCGGATCCTCATTTTTTAATGTTGCCTGATAGCGGTTAAGAAAATACATGTCAGATGTCTCTGATTTTTTCAGGTCGAGTATGAAGTCAATTTTATCCAACCCCTTCCCATGTTTGTATTCCCCTGTGGTGGCGAGTTGGAAATGAGGTTCTTGTTTGGCGAGGTTTTTCTCGAGGTCATTGTACAATGATTCACCGAAGCCCAAGTATTTCAGGCCGTCTTTCAGGTACTCAAAATTTTTCTGGTTCATGACAGATTTGTTTTAGTTGATAAATGATTTTTAGAACATGATATTGTCTGTTGCAGGGACTGGTTTGGCTTTGACCAGTCTGCGGTTTTTAAAAGTTAGTTTAAGGTGACGTCCTCCCTTCTGCTCGAATAGTTCGATGACACCTTGTTTTGCATCGGGGATTGTAAATTTTTCAAAGGCATAGACGATGGTTTTTTTTGTCCGACCGATGATCTGCGTTGCATCTCCTTGTGTGAAGATTGGTTTCCGATCGAGTTGCTGGGAAGCGGTGCGTTTGACTTGTCTTTTATCTTCGGTATAAAAACGAATGAAGTCAGTGGTGTAATTGATGTTTGATTTGTTTGCGATTGTCAGTTTCAGAAATAAGACTTCGTCTTTGATGAAGATGTCATTGAGTTGAAGTTTCATTTTATGGTTCCCTGTGGATTTCATGAAGCGAGGGTTCTTACTCTTTTGAATTGCTTGTGTATGGGTGTTGATTTCATGATCGTGGTTGGGTTGTTGGAGCATCACGGAGAAATTGTTTCCGTAAAGGAAATCTGTCACCTTCCAGGTGAGACAAGCGGGGTTATCTTCATAGCGGATGAAGAAATGATGTAGGGTTCCATCCGCGGTGATGACGGTAAGATTAGTTTCCTTCATGCTTCGGTGTGCGGCTTTGATCTGAAGGACATTCAACACGCCTTTGGCTTTTTGAATAAGAACTTCCGGACTTCCCCGGTCGACTGAGGTGATGGAGGCTGGAAAAATGATGCTTGTCGTTTTGTTAAACGTTGTTGCGATGGGTTGTAGTTCTTCGGTAGCGTTTACAAACGAAGTTTGTCCTGATGTTGAAAATACTACGGACAAGATTGTTCCAAATAGCATGGTTGAGGTGCGAAATGTTTTCATTGGGGTTAGAAATTATTGGGTATTAAGAGAACCTTGTAACCGGCTTTGACAGTGACTTTGATGAGTTTGGATTTTTTTCCCAAGAAGCCTTTAGCAGCTTGCATTCCTGCAGAAGCAGCTTGTGCACTGAACGATGGACTCATCGATAAAAACTCTACGCCCTGTACGGCTTGATCCGTTGCTTCGCGGGCGGCATCCCGGGCGATGGCTCCCGGCATGTAGATTCCTTCGAGTCCATCGAGGTCTGTGACAGACATCGAAACCGGAATCATTTGATTGTTCATTTGGATCGAGGAGATTGAAATTTTCAACCGCTCGCCTGAGAGGGATGCGATGCCGTAGATGAATTGGTCTTTTGGGATTTGGTTGCCGTTTAGATACAGGTCTGTTTGGAGTCTCATTTTTACAATCGCGCCAGAGACTATTTCTTGCGTGCCATGGATGACTGCTTGAATGGCGGATTCGCTTTTTTGTTGCTCTTGTTGGAGATCGAGGTCAAAGAATCCATTGGGTTGAACTGACACTTGGGCGCTGCTGGATTGATCTGTCCCCAGCCAGGATTCATCGAAGGGAGTTGTGAATGAAGTCACTTTATTTTCGATGCGTGGAGATTGACGTTGGATTTTTTCTTTGACGCGTTCCGGGTGTTGGATGTCAAGAATTTTTTCGAGCACCTGATCGATTTGTTGCATTTCAGGATCCTCTGAAAGTTGTGGGTGCATCCTTTCCATCATGCGTTCGAGTTTATCAACATCGTTTGAAAATTGACTATTGTCGGGCGTTGGTTGAGTAACGGGTGTGGTTTCAGGCTGTGGGCTTTTATTTAGTTCGGCATAGAGTTCTTCAAGTTTACGATTGACTCGTTCTTCGTTTGGATCCATTGACTCGAGTCGTTTCGGCTGGTTGGTTATGTCTGGATTGTTAGGAGCCACATAAGCGGATGAATCCCGTTCGGCCACAGAAGTCGAAAGTGCATCGAGGTCGTAGTAGGGATCATTTTCCTGAGCGTCCTGAAATTTCTCAGCATCCCGTTTCATCTCTTCGTAGAGGGAGAGTTTATCCGATTCGGTTTTGTTTAAAAATTGGGCACTGGGGAGGTTGAGGTTCAAGCCCGCGGTTATTGCCTGAGTCGGTGTAACCTGCCCGCCGCCGAGTGCCCAAAAGATCATGGTGATGAATGGAGTGATTAATAATGGGAGTGTCATCATTAATTTCCGTTGTTGCAGGAATTTCTGTGAATGTTTCATACTGTTAGTTTTTTTTGTGATGAACTGTTTTATTTGACCTATCTTTTTATTCCAGTTTTATGTGAGGGTATAAAGTGAAGTTGCTTTTTATAGCTGTCGAGCTTTTCCTGACTAATCATTTTCCACGCCTTTGATTTATTGAGGCGATCTTTTGAAAAGGGCGGATTATGGTTGATAAAGAGTTGACCTTCCTTGTCCCTTGCCAGGTAGAAGGCTTCGAACTTGCCATCAACCTCTCCTTTCATTTTTCCAATGGGGACAAGCGTTTCTGCCAGTTTCTGTTCTGCTTCCATGATTTATCGGTTTTCAGTTTTCAAGTCGTTGTTTTGGAGGGTGTTCCATCGTTCAATAAGAAAGCCATGGGGGTTGTGATCCGATCGCGTGACGTTGCGGATGAACCCTTCGGTGATGAGCTGGCGTGTTACGATGGATGAAGTTCTGATCAGTTTTTGTTTGCCATAGTATTTGAAATAAATGGGATGTTGGTTGAGGTCGAGTTGAATGCTATCCCCTTCAATCTGTTGGCTGATGTTGCCAGAGATTAAGTTTGAGAAGTAGCGGCTTTCTTTGAGGTTGTCATATTGACGTTTGGCGGATGCATCGGCGAGGTAGAGCGCTTTGGTGAGGTTGGTCTGAATAACTTTTTCATCCGGATCGAGTGTAAAGAAATAATGATGGAACATTTTTATGTGATCGCGTGCTTCCACCGGGATGTTGTCTTTGCGTTCTGAGGACCAGGCCTCGAGCGCTTTTCCATTGGCGAGGATATAGATTCGTTCTTGGGAGGCGGTGATGAATCCAAAACTTTTGTAGACTACATAGCCGCTTAGCGTCAATGAGAGAATGATCACTCCTGCCGTGAAGAGGCGGATGTGTTTGAATGCCGTGTCAATATTTTGTAGTTGCTGGAACATGTCAATAATTAGTAGTTAGTCGTGAGTAGTGAGTCATTAGACGATTGTCCATAGTCAATAGTAAATGGTTGAAAGTCCGTGGTTAGGTGGGTTTGCCGGCGAGTTTGTCGTGTTGATAGGACTTTTGATCTGTGGGTTTGCTTGCAGACGATGTCTTCGTGGGCGAGGATGAAACATGAGAAGAGATCATGGCCGCAGCTGTTGTTGCACCTGCCAATACTGCAGCTGATGTTGCGCGCGTTCCTCCGGTGAAAACAGAGGATGCTTTATACAGAAGTGCGTTTGCCCCGCTGGCTTGCACGATGTAGTTGGCTACGCTTGGGACGGTGAAGTATCCGATGATACCGATCATTAGAAAAATAATATAGGCCGTGTCTGTTGTGCTGAAGAAGGTATCGCCATACTTGATCACTTGTTGGATGTCAATGCGCAACATGTTCTCTTGAATTTTAGCGATGATGCTTCCGAAGATGTTGGCTACCGGGAGCCAGAGGAACACGTTGATGTAGCGTGCAAGCCAGGCGGTGAGCGTATGTTGAAATCCATCAAAGACTGCGAGGCCGAAGACGATGGGGCCAAGGATAGCGAGGACGATGAGATAAAATGTTCGGATCGTGTTGATGCACAGGGCCGCTGCTTCGTATAAGATTTGAAGTACTTCCGAGAGCCATTGCTTGACACTGTTTCTGAAATTGTAGGAAGCTTTTGCCAGGGCGAACTTGATGTCGTTACCGAGTCCATCCAGCGCTCCTTCTGATGTTCCATCGGGATGCGTGTATTGATACCATTTATCGCGGTCCCCTGCGCCGTCAGTTCCCGCATACATTTGCCAAGCAGGAGTTTTTTGGATCGCGTCTTCTTTCAGCTTTAATAAGTAGGTGATGGCATTGTTGGAACCGGTGAGCATGGCTGCCGTGCCCGTGACAGTAGGTTTTAAAATTCCGTTGATGAGTGCGAGTACATACGGAAAGATGAGAATGCAGAATCCGAGTGCGAAAGGTCGTAGCAGCGGATAGAAGTCGATCGGTTCAGCATTGGCAAGGTGTCGCCATACACGCGCTCCGATGTACCAGAGTGCTCCGAAGGCTGCAAGCCCGCGCCCCACACCGATCAGTTTGCTGCTGAGTGGAATCATGTCCGCATACAGTTGATCGAGTACTGACTGAAGACTTTGAATTTCCCCGGTGAGTGTTTGTGCTTGTGAGAGGGATGGTAAAAGGAGTGTGAGGAGAAGGAGCCTCAACCTCACCCCTCCCTTCGCTAAAGCTACGGGAGGCAGGCCTGCCCCTCTCTCCCGCCATGCGGGACAGACAATAGAGAGGGGAACGAACATAAAGATTTTATTAAGTCTTTTCATCGGTATAGATTTAGTTGACGCCATAGAGTTTATGAATTGTGTTGACATCGTTGCGTGAGCGTGCGCGTTGGATGGCGACGAGTTGTGTGGTGTTGTTGAAGTAGCGCAGAAATGCGACTTTGTTTTCCATGTCATAAAACAGGCGATCGATTGCGAGCAGTCTTTCATCATCACTCATGCGGAGTTTTGACGCGGTGGTAATCATGATGAGCTCATCGAGGTTCCGGAGACTGGCATCGAAGAGAAATTTGTAGACGCTCGCCAGGTACTCGATTTCTTCGAAGGTGAGGTTGGGGTCAGATTTGAATCGGTTGTAAGCGCGCTTGTATTCGGAGACCAGAAGTTGTTGGTAGTTGATAATTAAAGGGACGCGTTTATACGTTCGGATGTTTGGGTTGACGGCCATGAGCCCGTTAAGAAATACCTCGTGCAGTTTTAGGTTGCCTTGCGTGAGGTCTTTGATGGTGGTGTAGCCTTTGTCGAGAATGCGGTATCCGATGTAGAGGTTGTCGAGGATGGCCTCGAGTTGTTTCAGTTTTTCCCAATTGAGCAAGAGTTGTTGAGCTTCTTCCGATTGAGCCCGTGCCCTCATGTTTGTTGTAAGCAGTGTGGCCAGTATTAATATAAAGCGTAATGAATTCATAGCAGCGTATTAAAAAATTCAGTTTCGTGTTGCGATTTCAATCGTGCCGCGCTGAGGCTTTGGGTAGAAAGATTAAATTCATGTGCGAACGCGAACTGGTCTTGCATGCGAGCGTAGATTTTGTCAATGCGCAGGATGCGTTCATCGTCTTTCATTTCGTGACTCCCGGATGTGATGAGTTGAGTAAGTTCGGTGAGGTTTGCATCACAGAGGACGAGCAGGTTGTTGCAGACTTTGGTGAGGTAGTAGATTTCCTGCGGTGTGAATTTATTTTCTTCGCGTGCGAGTTTTCGGATTTGGTTGACATCCCGCAGGATGCCAATTTGAAACATGGCGACGTCTGTGACCTTCACGGACTTGGTGATCGCGGGGTTCACATTTTTCAGTGAACTAAAAAAATCACGATGGAGGTTGAAGTTTCCGTTCTGGATGTTATCGATTGTATAGAGTCCGCGTTCGACAATTTTATATCCTTCTTTGACATAGCCGAGGTAAACCCTTAAGGCGGCAATTTGGTCGATCAGGTATTTGCGTTGCGTCTTCTTTTGTTTGAACCATTCGTTCCAGGATTGAGCTCTGCATTCCGTCGGCAGTAAGCAGGTTGCAGTTTGCAACAGTACCATTATACATATGATCAATAAGTATTTCATTCTACTTTGATTTAAATTTTCGAGGTTCCTTTTTTTAAGTCCGGCCAATTGGCTTGCCCTTTCGCGTGTGGGAATGTCCATCTGGAATCCCGTCCACGAATCAGATTTCATCTTGAAATCGCACATCGCATAGGGCCTGTTTTCATCCTTCCAATGTGAGTACGTGGTGAGGAAAAATGGCGGCACGCGTGTTTGTCGTTGCCGCGTCTCCGGCAGGTGTGCATGCAATGAGTCTTTTAGCTCACCCGGATGGGTGCTGTTGCACACGAGGTGACCATCAAATCCTTTTGCATTCATCCGTGTTTCCAATTCGTCTATATGTCTGCGCATCTGGTTCAGGTTTAATCCAGTCCGTAGAGTTTTTTTACCGATTCAATCTCATGAGCATCTTTTGCGCGGTTGAGACTGAGTTGAACATTTTGTGTGTTGAATTGCCTGAGGTCAGCATACGTTTTATCGATGCCGTCTCCAGCCTTGTTGATGAGTTCGAGTCGTTTGCCATCTGAGAGTTGTACTTTGAATGCGTTGACGACTAGTAAGAGTTGATCGAGGTTGTGGATGCTTTCGTCCATTATTCCTGTGTAGACGCGTACCATGAATTCAATTTCTTCCCGTGTGAAGTGGTTGTCTTGTTGAATCATGGTGCGCATGAAGTTGCATTCCTGAATCATCTGTTTTTGACGATCGAGTATCATGCGTACCCGTTTGTACGTGCTGATAGCGACCTTTACTTTTCGGAGTTCATCGAAATACTCTTTGTAGAGTGTCCGCTGCTTTTCTGTCCAGTGAGCAATTTCTGAGAGTTTGAGTTGAGACAGTTTGTTTTCCAAAACCTTTTGAGCATTCTGGAGCCATATGGTTTTGTTTTGAATCCGTTGAATCATCAGGTCAACGGCCTTAATGACCTTTATGACTGCTTTCTTAATTATTTCTGCGATTGGAATTTGAGCAGTTGCTTCGAATTGTGGTGTGATGGCTAGCAGGCAAGCACACACTATATATATAGAGAGGCGGTTCATGGCCTCACCCCAACCTACGCTAAGGCTTCGGTTGGCAGACCTGCCTTCGTTGAAACTCCGGCTGGCAGGTCTCCCTGCGTTAACACTTCGAGAGACGGGCCTCCCTACGTTAACACTTCGGGAGACGGGCCTCCCTACGTTAACACTTCGGGAGACAGGCCCAACGGCCACTCCCTTTGGAGAAGGGGGCATCCTCAAGATTTTATTAATGTACTTCATCTTTAAAATTCGTTTAAGCTTTTTCTGTGCGGATGTCATTGGCTAGTTCGTTGATGGCTTTGCGGACATCCCCGTTCCATTTTTGCGTGTACTGGTGCACTTTCATTTTTTCAGATTCTTCGGTCGTATAGGCGAGGTATTCTTCGAGCGAGACTTCCGTGGCATATACTTTTGAAACCATTCCCCCGAGGCTGATGAAAACTTCTTTGTATTTGCGGGTTGGGTCATTGGCTTTGTTGATGGAGAGCACCAGCGCTTTTTCTTTTTCGGTGAGGCCGAGGAGTTCCTGGATTTGGTCGAACTTGTTTTGGTATTTACTTTGGTCGAGCAGGATTTTACAATCCGAGTTATTAATGATGGCTTGTTTGACTACGGGCGAGCTGATGATGTCTTCGACTTCTTGTGTGACTACGATGGCTTCGCCATAAAATTTGCGTACGGTTTTGAAGAGGTACTTGATGTATTCAGCCATGCCTTCTTTGGCAATGGCTTTCCAGGCTTCTTCGATGAGGATCATTTTTCGGATGCCCTTTAGTTTTCTCATTTTAGAGATGAAGACCTCCATGATGATGAGCGTGACAACCGGAAAGAGGATGGGATGATCTTTGATGTTATCGAGTTCGAAGACGATGAATCGTTTGTTGAGTAAGTCGAGGTTCTCGGTGGCGTTTAACAGGTAGTCGAATTCACCTCCCTTATAGTAAGGACGAAGGACGTAGAGAAAGTTTTCTATGTCGAAGTGTTTTTCCTGGACGTTGTCTGATTTAAGGATGGATACAAATTCATCCCGGAGAAATTCGTAAAAGGAGTTGAAATCCAGCCTCATCCCCCCGCCCTTCTCCAAAGGAGAAGGGAGCTGTTGTTTTTCGTAATAGAGTTTGAGCGCAATGGAGAGGGCGACATATTCCGAGCGGTTGAAGGTTTCGTTGTCTTTCTTCCAGAGTGCAAGCAACAATGTTTTAATACTTTCTTTTTTTTCTGTGTCGAGCGTTTCACCGGGTGCAATGTAAAAGGGATTGAAGCGAAGTGGGTTGGATTCATTGTAGGTGAAGTAATACCCATTGACCAGATCACATAAACCTTTGTAAGAATGTCCCACATCTACCAAGACGATGTGAGTTCCCTGCTCATAGTATGCCCTTACCATGTGGTTCGTAAAAAATGATTTACCGCTTCCTGAGGGGCCGAGGATAAATTTATTTCTGTTGGTGCAGATTCCTTTTTGGACGGGTTCGTCCGAGATGTCTACATGAACTGGTTTTCCGGTAAGCCGATCTCCCAGCCGGATGCCTACCGGGCTGATGGAAGATTGATAGCCAGTCTCGAGGTTGAAGAAACAGGTGGCTTGTTCTGCGAACGTATCGAAGGTATCATTCATGGGAAAATCCGCTTCATTGCCCGGCAGTCCTGCCCAGAAGAGTTGAGCTGCTCCGTCTGTTTCCTGTTTGGCGGTTGCATCCATTTGAGCGAATGCGGAAGAGACATGCGTCTTTAATTCTTTCAATTCGTGTTGAGAGTCTGACCAGAGCAACAAGTTGAAATGTGCTTTGATCGGAAGACGTTGTGAAGCAATGGCTTCATTCAGAAAGTCATCTGTTGCTTCCTTGGCAATTGCATTTTCGCGGGAGTAGGTCGCCAATGATTGAAGGCGAAGTCGTTTGCTTTCAAGCGATCGAATTGTTTTTTGAACGTCGAGTGAGAAGATGTATTGATTGAGAATATGATTACACGATAACAATTGTCCGAGCGGCGATGCGAAGCCTACGCTAAAAGGAATTTTGTCTGATGAATATTTATCGTAGTTGATTCGGGAGCCGCATAGGGAGGGCAGGTCTTCCACGTCTGCGAGCGAATACATCTGACAGTGATTGTCGCCTATTCTCAGTCCATTTTGAAAATGAATGTCTCTGATTAGGGGATGATCTTGTTGCGTGTTTAGGAAGCAATAGCGTTCGAGGAGGCCACTCGTGGATGAACTACCTGCTAAGTCTTGTGCTGAGAGTCTTTTCATTTTCACAAATCCGCTGTCTTCGAGGATGCGTTGCAGTTGTCCTGCCCCATCGAGCAGCTCTTGCCTTTTTTGAGTGTCCAACATTTCCTTCGGGATGAAGGACGTTCGAAAGAGGCTTGATGTCATGGAGGTGGATGCGTTACGCGATTGTGGTTTGCGTGTGAGGAAGAGGTAGCATTGATGATCGAGGTACGGGCGTTCGTTGAAGAAGCGTTCGCTTGCCCGAGTCAGGAAGCTACTGTCTTTTGAAAAGTCAGCCTGATGTTTTTTTGTCAGGAACCAATCTTGTTTGTGGAAGATTGAATTCGGGGGCAGGACTTTGATGGCTTTGATGAGGACTTGATGGAACGCTTCGTAGTCGCGGTCTGAGAGGACAAATAGTTCCGGTAATGTGAGTTGAAAGGCGAGTGTGGTGTCCCCTTGTTTGGAGAGGATGCAGTCGTTTTCAATTTTGTAGAGTGGAAATATTTTTTCGAAGTCCATTGGTTATTCTTTAGTAGTTAGTCATGAGTCCATAGTCGCCGGTCGACAGACCACAGTCAACAGTCAATAGTCAATAGTCAATAGTCGATGGTTCACAGTGAGTAGTTATGAGGAGTTGATTAGGGAGCGGAAGATTTTGCGGGAGGACACTTTCAGGAAAGGCGGGAGTTTGCGTTTGGCCATTTTTTTCAAGAGGCCATGTTGGCCATAGGTGTCGCTGAAATGGTATACACTGATAAAGAGTGCCCCGCCCAGAATAGTAATCAGACCCAGGCAGAAAAACATATTTACCCCTATTATATAGAGTATGGCAAACAGGATGAGCAGTGTGACCAAACCTACCGCGAGGTAGCCGATGTATTGCGCCTTGAGCCCTTTGAACTCAATGGGTTTATTGATGCCTTTGTTTATTTTATATACACTTGACATAGCCTCATCCGGCCTTCGGCCACCTTCTCCGAAGGAGAAGGAAATGCAGTAGAGCCTTTTAGTTAGTATTAGATTAGATTCCGAAAAATGATTTTAGTACGGTAGCGACGATGACGAGGAACACGCAACTGCCAAACCAAGCGGCCGCTACTTTTCCGGTATCCGGATCTCCGCTGTTCCATTTTTGAAATACTTTGACGGCGCCTACCAGACCGAGAATGGCGCCGATGGCATACATAAGATTTGTTCCTGTTGCGAAATAACTTCGGACACGCATGGTGGCTTCATTGATTCCAGCGTTGCCGTCCTGCGCGAAGAGTGCGGAAGTGAATGCAAGTTGAAGGATGAAACTTGTGATAAAGATTTTGATTTTTGTGTTGAGGTATTTGGTTTTTAGTTTCATGATGAAAATAGATTTAGTTGGATGATGGTGTCAGATCGGTTGGCCACCAGTCATTGATTTGTTCGAGTGAGAATTCAATGCCTGCGTCATTTTTACAGGTGTGGTGGAGCGAGATGGAGATTGCGTCCTTGTAAGCAGCGTTGTTGAGTTGTGGATAACGCTGAAGCAATGATTGAAAAAGGGAAGCACCTTCTTCCGGGGTGTTGTTGTCGTGTGCGATCGTTTTGGCAAGGACCTTCGATTCCTCAAGTAAGTCGGCGATGGTTCCGATGATCATTGAATCGGATGCCGTGAGTTGTTCTTGATCGGGAGAGATGAACAGTTCATCCGCAGCGACGAGTTGTTTTCGAATCGCTTTGGGGGGCCCTGTTTTTATGGCGCCCATGAGAGAAGGGGCCTGCCCTACTCCATTATCAGTGCGTTCCTCTTTTTTTCTGAACCGCGAACTGATATCGGCGCGGTAATAGAAGATTCCCGTGATTGTATAATACCCCGCGATCAGCAGTGCGATGCAGGTTAGGTATTCGGACCAGGAGATTGTGTTGAGCATATGCCTTGTGTTTGATGACAAGGCGAAGGTGCAGTGGGGTGAACATCATTATTCACATGTTGGGTGGAAGGTGGGAAAGATTTTATGATCTGACTAGCGTATTTCCCTATCGAAGCAAGTCGGTGATGTAACAACTTATGTGCCTGCTGGCTAAGACCAAGATGACTTGCAGTTTGATCATGGTTAACTATCCAATTGTTCCCGTAAGGGTGTGAAAAGATTTTTGCGTCTATGTTTCCTTTCTAATAACCAACTGCCCTTCCACCAAGATTAAGTCCTTTAACAGTTGATCCCTTTAGATTCCCCACTGAGTCCCTTGAAATTCCCAACCAATAGCCTGCTTTTACCGGATCGTGAATAAAATTTTCTTCCCCCAATTCGTTGACTCTTTTTATTACACCCAGTTCAAATTCGGTCGTATCCACTGTCCTTGGCATGGATCCATCCGCATTGAAGGCAAGGGCACCCAGACCCGCTTCTTCGACAGTTTCCTGTGGACTAAGCTTGTAGTCAAGAACTGAGAGTAGAGATCCAATTGTTCGTGCATGGAGCCCTGCTCCAATCGAAGCAAATCCTAAAATTGGCGCACCGTTTTTTAATACAATACCCGGATTCGTAGGATCGGGAAGTCTGTTCCCTGCGCCCGCCTTTGCCACTTCATTTTGTTGAAACGATGCCGGATCAGGGATGGAAATACCGTCGACAAAAATTCCTGTTGCTCCCCAGCTTACTGTGTTTATGGAGTGGGTCATTGCGCAAATATTCCCCCACTTATCTATAGCAACAATCGCGTCTGAATGACGGGGTGTATTATCTGCTTTCGGTGCCGCGCCTGAAAAATACCCTTGCTTAACAAGCTCATACAAAATGGGTGCATTCTCCTTTTTAAGTCTGCCGGTTAATGTAAAATCCAGATTTGGTATTGGTTTTAAAATATTTTCGAGATAGGGGGCGATATCTCCTATCCTTAAAATATCGGAAAGCTCTTTTAGTGCTTGAGGGTTTTTGGTGAATGGTTCTTGCTGTCCAAGTTTAGCAACTTCCAAAAGATTAAGTGCTTCTAGGGTATTCACGCCACCCGTTGCTGGTAAGCCATGAACATACACATCATGACCATTGTAGGTACCCTTTAACGCTTCACTCCATTGCACGCGATAGTGCTTCATATCATCCATCGTTAACTTTCCTCCATCTGACTGGACAGCCTGTACAAGCTTCTCGGCCCATTCGCCCGTATACATATATTGACTCCCATGTGTAGAAATATTTCTCAGTGTTTGAGCGAGAACCGGCTGCGTAAAGATGTCGCCTACCTTTAAGGTGGTTCCATCTTTTTTCATGAACACAGCTTTTGTGGCTGGCAATCGTGATAGGACATCCTTCCGGTATTCATATTGATACTGGAGACCGGCATTCCACGTAAAGCCATTTTCTGCAATGGCAATGGCTGACTTAAAAAGATCAGCGAAAGGAAGTGTCCCAAATCTTTTGCTAGCGGCTTCCACCCCAGCCATATATCCTGGCACCAACACAGCCCTACCATTGGTAGGCTCTGGCTTTTTAGAAAAGTCGAGTGACACGCTGCCGGGGATACTTAATGGATCATTTTCATTTTCTACTGTATTAAATGAAGCATTCATATCGTAAATCATTCCCGTTTTAGCTTCAAAATAAACCAGGTTCATAATTCCTGCATAACTAACCCAAGCACCACCAGCGAGTGCCACTTGACTTAAGGAGGTACTTAGTGCAGCATCCATTGCATTTCCTCCGTGCATTAGAATTTCCAGTCCGCCATCCAGGGCTTGGGCACCTGTTGTGCCTGTGATCATGGATGTTACTCCCTTCTGTGCGCGCTCATGCGAAGCCGCAGCTGTTTTGCCTGAATAATTGCTTGAAGCACAGCCGCAAAGTATTAGCACCAACAATACGAGTATAAAATGATTCTTTGGTTCCATGTTCAGTTGCTGGTTTGTCTGAAAAAAAAAGAAAATGATTTCAGGAAACTTATCACTCTTCTGACAATTCCGAAGAAATAGACTTTAGCTCCGTCAGTTCCTTGAGATCTGCATAAAATAACGCCCTATACCGTTCCTTGAATAGCCCGAGCTTAGCACTTACCAAGCAGACGAGTGCCACGGTTGACATGGAAGCAAACAATAGAACTAACGCCTGCCATAAACCCAATGCCTTTATTGTGACAGGTAAAAAAGAAACCGGGAACAAGAAGGCTGATAGCAGGATAGCAATAATGTTCCATTTAAGATATTTCCATGGTCTTTCAAGAGAAAGGATTATTCTTTTCAACGATCCATCAAGACTACTTTTATTGATATCTATGGCTTTCATCGACCGATAGCCATTAATAGAAATCAAAAGCAATGCCACCAAGCTTAGATTCAGAAGTAGCGTTGGTGCATGTTGCCATGCGAAGGTAAACCCGAATGGATTTGTCTTGATTACCAGTGCGCTCAGGCTAATCCACAAGAAATTGCATACGAAGGAAATCCAGTACATCTTTTCGATCCATGAAACCCTGGACAGGGATCTTGCCCTGATCATACTTGAAATAGTGCTATCGGTTATTGCATGTGTAGTTTCTAGTTTGCGATCATAGACATTCCATGCATTTTTTAATTCAGCTAAGTCCATAGTTATTTTGTTTTAACGATTTTTTCTAATTTGATTTTTACTCGGTTGAGTTTCACGCCAACGTTTGAGTGAGAAATCCCCATGATTTCACTGATTTCTGCGTAACTTTTTTCTTCCAGATAAAGCATAATGATTGCCTTCTCAATTTTTGTCAGTTCATCAATGGCTGTCTTCAGAATATTTTGGTTATCCGATTCGACAGGACGTTCCTGAATCTCTGGGATTTCAAGTTCTGAAGTGGAGAGGGATCTTCTTTCTGGTTTCTTACTTTCCTTTCGAAAGTTGGTTATGACTGTATTTAAAGCAACTCGATACATCCATGTAGATTTCTTGGATTCATTCCTGAAACCGGGGAAGGACTTCCATAACTGGAATACAATTTCCTGGAAGAGGTCCTTTTTGTCCTCACTTTTTTGGAAATAAAGATTACAAACTTTATAAATAATTCCCCGATGCCTATTTATCAGCTCGATAAATTCCTTTTCCATTTAATTCAATTTGTACAGTAAGTCGAAAGAGGCCATCCAAAACTTACATTTTTGAATTTTATTTTACATCTTTTTTTGGGATATAGCTATTCTGTCAGGTATGCCTGCACCATGTTTTGACAGGCAAGGCAGTCGATTCCATGAGGCCTGATTCGAATTCGTTCATTATCAACAAACATGGCAAAAGTGTCAACATCGGCTATCTAAATATTCTGCCGATACGCAGAGGGCATAACGACTGCGCAAAGAAAATTAACGCGAAGCTGGACAAACGAAACATCTGATAAAGATATTCATTTAGTTAATCGTGGAATGCATTAAGAAACCGTGTATCACTGATTCTCTACTTTGGGTGGAACCTTTGAAACAACGGGTATTAAGTAACGAGTTGTATATGTTATTTATCTTCCATAAAAAAAGGGTGCCACATAAATGCGACACCCTCACCCAAACAAAAAAAACAAAACCTTAGACCCAATACTAAGGCTCCTCAACAAAATTCATGTCTTTGAAGAAAGTTTCTTCCAGTGTTCCTAACGCTATCAAAGCAATGATGATAGTCGTCGCTCCAACAATCAACGCCCCGTTTATAATTCCAACCTCACCTCGTACAAATTGAAACAGGAATGTCAGCGGTACAACTGTCCATCGGATAAAATTAGGAACGGTGGTGGCAACCGTTGCTCTCAGGTTAGTTCCAAATTGTTCGGCAGCAATCGTAACAAAAAGCGCCCAGTAACCAATGCTAAACCCAAGCAGGCCGCATACTAAATAAAAACTTTGAACGGTCTTATAGGGTGTGTATAGAAAAAGTAAAATTGAACATCCCGTCATGAATATATATAGTAAAACCACCTTCTTTCTGGACTCTAGTCTTTGGCTGATGAATCCACTTAGGATATCTCCTACTGAAAGTCCGATGTAGCTATACATGATTGCATCACCCGCCATTACCGGCATTTCTATCCCCAACGCCTGAGCAAACTCTGGTGAAAAGGTTATCAGAATTCCGATGACAAACCAGATCGGCAAGCCTATCAAGATGTTCGCTATAAATTTTTTAAAGCGCGTTCGATTATTGAACAGTTGAAAAAAATTACCGCGTTGAACAGTTTCACTTTTAACGCTTTCAAACACCTTAGATTCGAATACACTCACTCGTAGGAGCAACAAGAGCAACCCCAGCCCGCCTCCGACAAAATAAGTGGTCTGCCAGGTAAAAAGGTCAGCAACAATGTTAGCCATCACTGCGCCCATCAGTCCTATTGAAGCAACCAGTGTTGTTCCATACCCCCGCAGTCTTGTAGGGAGTACCTCGGCAACCAATGTAATCCCCGCTCCTAATTCCCCAGCCAATCCGACCCCGGCTATAAAACGGAGAAATGCATATTGATCTACTGAAGTAATGAATCCATTGAAAATATTGGCAACTGAATAGAGTAAGATCGATCCGAATAAAACGGAAAGTCTTCCTTTCTTATCGCCCAACATACCCCAAATGACTCCCCCGATGAGCAATCCAGACATTTGCGATCGCATTAAAAACTCCCCAATGCTTAGCATCTCCTGATCAGGAACGCCCAGGGATTTTAAACTGGCTACACGAACAATACCAAACAGTAAGAGGTCATAGATATCTACAAAATAACCGAGTGCTGCAACGATAACCGGAACGCTCAATAACTCCTTACAATCTTCTCTCGTTAATTTCTCCATTATGAAGCTCTACAAGGCAGTTTACTATGATGTTCAGACATACTCAACCGTCGCTTGTTATTCGAGAATTTCGATTACCTGACCATCGTTTAAAAGCGTGGCTTTTAGGGCGCTATATTTGATATCTTGTACATCACATTGTTGATCAATGGCCATTGAAGCGGCCGCGCCCACGGCCTGCCCAAGCGCCATAAACGTCCACTCAATCCTGATTGCCCCATAGGCGATATGACTGGAAGATGGACATGTAGGTGTAAGCAGGTTCTTACATTCTGAAACACGTGGTGTCAACGCCCTAAAAGAAATACCAAATGGCTTCCACCAATTACCTCCAAAAACAAATCCTTCATTATATGCCTTGCCATCAATTACGATTCTACGAACACTATGCACATCGGGGGGCCAAAACGCAACTGCAACGGGATCTTCAACTTTTACTCCTTCATTCTTTTTTGCGTGGTGTTCGGTGATTACATAGTCGGAAATCATTCTGCGCGCATCACGAACATAGAACTGACGTGGCCAACCATCGTTGTCAATAAACTCGTCTTTTGCTAAGCCCCACGACCTCCACTCCCTTTGTAAACCAGGCGCTAAGTTACCCACTTCAACATCGTGGGTTAAGAAGTAAAATAACCCTTGGGTGAATCTTTTATGCTCCTGGTATATTTTTTCACGTTTCGAATAGTTTCCGTTGGGATAACCATCATTCATTCCATATAAATTATGAGAAAGATCTGCTCCACCATTTAAATCTGTTTTATTATTGGGAATATTAACGCGAGGGGTATAAAGTTTGCCACCCGCTCTTAAGTAGCGGAGATAAATCTCATAATTTTTCCTGTCATACCCAGGGGGTTTAACAAAAGGAATCTGATTGGATGAATCTTTGGTAAGGCATACTCGAAAACAGTAAGCTTGCAATCTATTGTCTCCTTCGCCAGGTTTGCCAAGCGGTTCGTCCTGAATAGTTGGGATAACGCCACTCTTTGGCGAACCTGGGGTTACAAACGGATCCACCGCTACAAGGAATTGTCCATGCGTAGTGTTTGCTCTAATCCCATTCAATTCTTCCCTATACTGACTATTCGCCTCCCTGCCGGTCGTTGTACTTACTCCGCTCCATTTTAGTAAGTCCCCTTCAATGGTTGCATCTATGAAAACCTCGCCAAAAAATCTCTCTCCCTGTTCCAGGGTAATATTTACTATTTTTCCTTGACGTTTAGTTACGCTCTTTTTCGATTCGGCTAATCGCGCTCCCACAAAAATTGATACATCACTCTCCTTTAACCAAGCCAAGATGACCTTTTCAGCTATATGGGGTTCAAAACGCCATAATTCCGGTTTCTTTAGTTTTAGTTTATTGGCTTCCTTCCACTCGTCGAGGCGATTGTATTCGATTGCAATTCGTGCATAAAATTCAAGCGCCAACCCTCCCAGTCCAATACTGTTTTGAAATTCTGAATGATTATCAATATCTGTTCCCCCAAGGCCCTCCACATTAATACCTCCAATGTGTTGTGTGGGTTCCAAAAGTGCCACCTGTTTACCCAACTTGGCTGCTTGGATGGCAGCTGTAACACCCGCAGCTGTGCCTCCATAGACTACAACATCAAACTGTTTGTTAGGTTGCTGAAGCTCATTACCCTCCAACTCCAAGTGGAATGGAGAAACAAAATTCAGCGTCAACATTACAGTGATAGAAATAGCATTAAATCCATTCATTCTCGTACAATTAAAATATGTTGGTGATGAATTTAATTATATCCAGGATTCTGAGTCAGAAGATCATTTACATCCATTTCTCTTTGCGGAATAGGATAGATCGTTTTCTCCGTGGATATTGATAAAACATTTTCCGCTCTCCCGGTGCGAATCAAGTCAAACCATTGATTCCCTTCAAATGGAAGTTCTTTAAATCTCTCCATCCAAACTGCTGTTCTAAAAGAATCCTTATCAAGCCCCGAGAGGTCATGAGGTGATGCGACGTTGACATCTTCACCAAACGCCCTTCTGCGGACTTTGTTGATTGCATCATATGCTGCGGCTGTAGGCCCCGATACTTCATTTTCAGCTTCAGCAAAAATTAAAAGTACATCTGCGTATCGTAGAATTTGATAATTAACTCCCGAGTTCCCCGTATTGTTGTAGGATCCTGCGGCTTTGCTGGTAAAAAAAACTCCATCTGAGTACTTGAAACAAAGAGGTTGAAAATTAAATATTTTTCCGTCATAGCCAGTATATGTAGTGACTGCGTTCAAACTTTTGCGTTGATCCCCAACTTCATAACTATTAAGGAGTTCATCCGTAACTTCCATCAAATCAAAAACCGGGCTACCATCAACATAATTATTAAGTTGTGGAGACATTGACCAGGACGTAAGGTTATTTCCATCCACAAACTGCTTGAATTGCACCGCAAAAATAGATTCCCTTCCATTGTCATTTTTTTCTTTGAATGCATCTGCATAAGATGGCCACAATTGATGAGTCCCCGAATTGATAACCTCTTGCGCATTCGCTGCAGCATTAGAAAAATCATGAATCGTTAAATACACTTTTGCCAAGAGTGCTCTTGCTGCATTGGAATTAGCTCGACCCGTTAGAACAGCCGAATTTGGAAGTTTGGTCTTTGCATCGAGTAAATCATCAATGATTTGTTTGTAAATCTCAGATGTGCTAGTTCTGGCAAGTTTCAAATCCTTCAACGATGTGGTTTCATTCAGTTTTAATGGAACATCACCAAACAAGCGAACTAAATTGAAATAGAACAATGCTCGTAGGAATTTGGCTTCCCCTAATACAATATTCTTCGCTGCCTCATCACCTGTTGAACCTGGCAATCTGTCGATCACAGCGTTTGCCCGGTTTATTGCCACATAGGAAAATTCCCAAAAGCTTGTTAGTAAGGAATTTGAAGGGCTTATGCTATGAATGTCAAACGGTTGAAAATCTGTAGCCGATGCTGATGTTACTTTAAAACTATTTGATGAAATATCTGCAAAGGATGTCATATAAGGGTTTCTATACATCGAGGGAAGAACATCGTAAGCACCATAAAGTGCTCCGGTTGCTTCGCCTATGTTTCGATAAAAAGATTCAGGAGAAATAAATGTTTCCGGTTCTTCATCCAATAGGCTCGTGCAGGATACTAAATTCAAAACGACTATTATAATCAGTAATTTTTTCATGGTAAGATTTTTTATTCTTTAAAAACACTTCATTTAAAGTTGGCTCGAAGGCCAACGATGAACGATTTGGAAGATGGATAGGCTCCGTAATCGTATCCCAACAGGAGATTGTTTTGTTCAGCCAGATTTACTTCAGGATCGAATCCGGAATAGTCAGTGATTGTTATCAGATTTTGTCCTGCTACATATACCTGAACTTGCTGAGCCACTTTTTTGATCTTAAATGGAACATTGTACGTAATGGTAATGTTTCGCATCCTCAAGTAGGAGGCATCTTCCACCCAATAGTCAATCACAGAAAACAGGTTTCTACTATCGAGTACCGTAGGGGCAGTAGCGTTCCTGTTTTGTTCCACCGTGTTCATGTAGGACCATCGATTATTAAAGTTTTTGCTGGCATTGTAGCGACCAATTCCAAAGTTGTTCTCCAGTTTATTAAAGTTCATTATGTCATTCCCAAGAGAGAAAGCCCATGCCGTGCTTACTTGAAATCCTTTAAAAGAAGCATTTGAGGAAAAGCCACCCGTCCACTTTGGCAAAGCATTTCCTATAAGGGTTCTATCTTGATCGTTTACAACATTATCCTTGTTTATATCCACGTAACGGATGTTCCCCCCTAATTGCAATGGATTTTGGTCCGCAGCCGTTTGGTTAGGAGCAGCTGCTGCTTCTTCATCTGTCAGGAACCAGCCATCCGTCTTCCATCCTATAAAACTTCCGATAGGCTTCCCTATTTCAAGAATTGAAGCAGGTTGCCCTTTCATAACATTCCATCCTGAATAGATTAATCGCTGGCTTTCATCACCAAGGTCAAGCACTGTATTCTTATTGGTTGCCAGACTTACTGTTAAATCCCACGTTACTGCTTTATCGACAATCAGAGAATTTAATCCGAATTCGAAACCTCGGTTTCTAACTTCGCCAATGTTTTGAAGTGAGGATGAAAATCCAGACGTGGTAGGAACTTGAACATTAAGCAAAAGATCGGTGGTATTCTTTAAGTAATAATCAACCACAAAAGAAATCCTGTCCTTGAAAATTCCGATATCCAATCCCAGATCGAACTGGGCTGTAGATTCCCATTTCAAATTTGGATTTGCAACGCGCGTGGGGGAAAATGCTGCTACTGAATTTCCTCCGATGGTATAAAGGCCACTCCCCATTTGTGCGATACTTTGATAAGCACCTATTTCTTGATTTCCTGTCAGGCCATAACTCGTTCTCATTTTTAAACGTGAGAAAATTCCAAGATTCTTTATGAATGGTTCTTCGGATAGTTTCCAGGCAAATGCTGCAGAGGGAAAGAAACCCCATTTGTTTCCGGTTCCAAAACGAGATGATCCATCATATCGGGCCGTAAGCGTAAAAAGGTAACGGTCATTGTACCCGTAATTAGCTCTACCGAGGTATGATAGCAAACCCCATTCGGAAATATTGGGCTGCGTTTTACCCGTTGCGACACTCCCTGTACCAATGTTATTGTCTGCTAAAATATCATTAATAAAGCCTGCATCTTCTACTTGAAATCGTTCCGTCCTTGAAGATTGTGCTGTGAACCCCGCTAGAAAATTCAAATTATGTTTTCCCTGATCAATGCGATAGGTCATTGTATTTTCACTTAGCCAACTGAAAGATTCCACTTGACCAATTCTTGCTGACCCCCCTACGGAAGCGGCTATTTTTACAGAGCCTGGGAGGTAACTATTTTGTTTAGTTGTAATAAAGTCTGCACCTAAACTGGATCGAAACGTCAGGTTTTCCAACACATCAAATTCTGCAAATACGTTATTGAGCGTTCGCAGGCTTTTACTTTTATTGGTTGCTAAATCGGCCAGGGCAATGGGATTATAAAAAGGGACAGAACGATTGGTGCCACCCGGGAATTCCCCAACATTTTGATCCTGAAAAGTATATTCACCTGTAGCAGGATCGCGCACGGAGTTAATAGGATTAAAATGCAAAGCCACTCCAACCAATCCTGTATCAGAACCTTGAATAGAGGCTGCATTTCCTGTGAAGGCCAAATTTGAAGAAGTCCTACTTACCGTTGAACTATTGCCGACCCTAAAACGTGGGCTCACATTCAAGTCTAAATTAACACGCATGGAGTAGCGCTTGAAATCTGAATTGATAATTATCCCCTCTTGGTCAGTGTAGCCACCAATCAATGAATACTTCAATTTCTCATCGCCACCGGTAAAAGACAACTGATAGTTTTGAATCGGAGCAGAATGAAAAAGTTCATCTTGCCAATTTGTTCCTTCCCCGAGTGAAGCAATTTGTTCATCGGTGTACACAGGAAATCTATTGTTTTGTTTTAATACATCTCGTTGGTAAAGAAAGATTTCATTTTCAAAAGAAGCATACTCGCTGGCATTAAGCATTGGTATTGTTTTGCGTACCTGCTGCACACCCACACTTGATTCAAACGAAACATCACTAATTCCTGCCTTCCCTCGCTTTGTCGTTATCAGAATAACTCCATTCGCACCGCGAGAACCATAAATTGCTGTGGCCGATGCATCTTTCAGTACCTCAATAGATTCAATGTCTGAGGGATTGATGGTGGCCAGCGCATTTAAACTAGGTGACCGCCCCGCTCCTGTCGATGTCGTGCTGTTGTCATTATAAATTGGAAATCCATCAATGACGTACAAAGGCTCATTTCCTGCCGAAATTGAATTCCCACCACGTACTCGTATTCGGTTACTTGCTCCTGGTTGCCCTGACGTTTGTGTCACATCTACTCCGGCCACTCTACCTTGCAAGGCTTGATCTGGTGACAGTACCAGAACCTGTTTTAGTGCCTTGCTATTAAGGGATGAGACCGATCCTGTTAAATCCGCCTTCATTTGCGTACCATATCCTACTACCACAACTTCATCCAGCGCCTTTACATCGGGTTTCAACGTTACTAATAATTCTGTCTGGGTTCCGACCAACAGTTCCTTATTTTCATATCCGATAAATGAGAATATCAGTATACTGTTTTCCCCCGCTACATTAAGAACAAACTCCCCATCCGTGTCCGTTGTGGTTCCATTCGTCGAGCCCTTTTCCACTATATTTACCCCTGGTAAGGGCTCACTCATTTCATCCACTACCTTACCCTTTAATTCAAGTAATGTCACGATATTTGGAAATTCATTTATTACAGATCCTATTTGAATGGGCTTAAGAAGTACCTCCTCGCCTGAAGCAACAAACTCTATCTCAGGACCAAGCAGTTGCGCTAAGACATCTCTTAGCGATCTATCTTCCATTGTAACCGATACAATTTTAGAAACGGGAATCAAGTCAGGCCTATAGGTAAAGATTACCGGAATTTGTTTTTCAATATCCTTTAAAACAAATTCAATTTTCTTATTGTGAACTTCAAGGGTAATTCTTTTATCCAACACCTGTCCTTCCAGCGAAGCTGCGGAGACTAACGAAGCAAAAGTTGCCATCATCAATATCTGGATAAATGTTATTTTCATAAAGACGTATAGAACATCTTGAGCAGATCGGATTTTATTCATAAATTAACACGTTTTTGTTTTAACTGGACAAGAACAAATCGCGTCACCACATAACGCGGTTGACGTGGTATAAAGCCGGTGATGCTCGAAACATCATCGGCTTCTTTTGTAAGATTGATGTTTAGTTACAATTTTTTCATAAGCATGAATTTAAGTGGCACCATAAATTTATTTTTTGTTGCACCCTTCTCCTGATACAACAATTTTATCGTTCACAAACCTGTATTCTGCATTAATTGCTTCACATATAATATCCAGACGATTCCGGATACTACCATCTCCTATTGTCGTTGTGAGAATGCATGACGCAAATTTGGTCTCATCCAATTCAATGTTTACACCATAGATTTTTTCGAGTTCTTCAAATATTTCTCTGACCGGTGCGCTTTGGAATCGAATCCGCTTCACATATTCTGTCGAAAGGATGGGCAACGGTTGATCTACCAGTTCCTTCTTAACTTTATGAATATCTTTATCATAAACAAATTTTTGGTTGGGTGTAAGAATCGTTTCACGCGGCAATTCTTTCGTATTCCCAGCACCCAATTTTGGAGTGACCGAAACTTTACCCGTCCTTACCGACACCGTAATATTCTTATCATTTTTGAATGCTGACACTGTAAAGCTTGTGCCGAGTACTTTAGTCAACACTTCGTTTGTATTAACGATAAACGGACGTAGCGTGTCCCTTGATATCTCAAAGAAGGCCTCCCCATCAAGACTTACCATCCGCTGTAATTTATCAAATGCTGTTGGAAACGTCAGTCGACTCTGAGGCGTAAGATGCACTGTGCTTCCATCTGCTAAATTTATTTCCTTAACCACTTTCGTGTTATTGAAAATGACTTTCTCCATGACAAGAGGTTTATCCGGCTCCTGCTTTTGTTCAGCTGAAAAATAGGCGAATACCCCTATGAATATCAGTAATGAAGCAGCAATAGCATATACTGTGCGGTTAACAGTTATGAATGATTTCTCCGGTTGATTCATCAAGGTCCGGTGACCTTTGCTCTTGGCGGTATGCTTGAGAAGATTAGTCCACGCCCTACTTTTTATCACCTCACTTTCATGTGGACTCAATGTATCCTGATTCTTGAGGCTAATTTCAGCATACCATTTTTCAATAAATGCTTCCTCGTCTGAGGTACATACCCCTTGTTTGTATTTCTGTAAAAGCTGAAGAAATTCTTTTTGCTGCATATTGATTTACTTCTGCTTGCACAGAATTCATTTGTGGTTTATAAAGGTATAGACAGGCCAGAAAGCAAAACGCCTAAACACAAAGTGGTTTTTTTTGAAAAACAATCGAAATCGCAAACGATGTTGACTATGTGATAATATTCTAATAAACTTGTGTGAACTAATCCTTAGCCGTGCACTCGCTCGATTTTGATACTGATGAAAAGTTGCTCGATCTGCTTCGCCATGGCGATGAGCATGCTTTTGCGTCTTTATTTGATCGACATTGGGACAATGTCTTCCGCATGATCTATTCGCGAATTAGAGATAAAGCAGTTGCTGAAGAAATGGCTCAAGAAATATTTATGAAGTTGTGGAATAAGAGATCGGAGTTGTCCATCAATAATTTCTCAGCTTATGCCTACACCACCGTAAAAAACAAATGTATTAATTACATTGAGTCATGTGTTGCACGAAAACGAGGATGGGATTATTATAAGCAGTTTCTTCCAGATCATGACAATTTAACTGAAGAAGTGGTTAAATATAATGATCTCAGAAACGCCCTTGATAAAGGGCTCAACATGATCCCCAAAAAATCCAAATTGATTTTTAAGTTGAACAGGCTGGAGGGATTTTCAATAAAGGAGATTGCCGAGAAATTAAACTTATCGGAAAAAGCAATTCAATATCATCTTACTCAATCTGTAAAAGAATTGAGACTTTATCTGAAGGATTTTATATTCCTGCTCATAATTTTATTGTCACTATAAAATTATACGTTAGCTATCCGTAAATCACCAGGACAAGCCCAACCTTCCCGTTTTCACTAAAAGGAATAGGTCTCCTTATTTTTGAACATAGTCAGTTCAAATAGTCCAGTGGCTTGAACAGTTGGATATAGAAAGTGCTAAATTATTCAGGCTTATTCACGCCGTATTTGGAGAAGATGGTGAAGATTTCGGTGAGCAGTAAAGGATGATTGGATGAAATGATGACGTTTTGTTCTTTTGATTCGCGCATCAGCGCCGAGTAGTGAACCAAGTCCAGTGAAGAGTCGCGCAATTCTTTTAGGTCCCTTTTTATAAATTCGATTTTAATTGGACTGAGGGCGATGGTGTTGAAGTGTTGTTCCGCAAATGCCAGCAGTGACGCATCATTCAACAATGCGTTGATTAACGCGTTTCGGGTTTCACGAATGGTGGTGATCACCTGTTCTGTTGAAGAAATAGAAAGGGATTCTGCACGGGCGTCAGGCATAGTAATTTTAGTGGGATAAAAATAAGGAAAAGTATTTATTAATGATCAATGGATAATTTGAAAATGGTCAATAGTTGAAAGCGGTCGGTAATAATGGTCAATAGTAAACGGTCGACAGTCAACAGTTGATAGTTGATAGTTGATAGTTCAGATTCGGCAAACAGGATTTACTTCGAGCACTCTGTCCGTGCACATCCGCGCGCAAAGATTTTTAAAAGTAAAGGTTGGAGCAGAAGTTGAAAGTATGTTAATGAGCAATGGATAATTTGAGGATGGGCAATAGTCAACGGTTGACAGTCAATGGTCGATAGTCGATAGTCAATAATAAACGGTCGACAGTTGATAGTAAACCACTCCAACGCCTTCGATTAAGTGGAAAGCACAATGTTTAAAGTTTAAGTTCAATGGATACGCTATTTGAAGTTTCTTCCTTCGGGGAAAATTTCCTTTTGGGATTGAAGTTTTGTGCGGATGTCCGAGCGGGAGGATGTTTCATCCGAACGGGACAATGGGTTTATTAGTTCTTCGGTTTTTGATTTAGTAAGCTGTTGCAATAGCTTAGAAAAATTAACACATCGTTTTACGATGACGTGTATTACCTCGCCTTCCTTTTGTACTCTTCCCTCCACCATAAGCAGCTGCGACTGAATTATTTCCTTTCGATATTGGTCGAACAGTTTTTTAAATACGACCAGGTTAGCCGTTCCGGTTTCATCTTCGATGGTGATAAAGCAAATGCCACCGGCGGTTCCCGGTCGTTGTCGTACAAGAACGAGTCCGGCCACTTTCACACGTTCACCTGCTTTGATTGTTTGCAAGGATGAAGCCGGGGTTATTCCGAATCTTGTTAACTGGTCTCTTATAAAACTTAGCGGATGGGCTTTTAACGAAAGAGCCGTTGCTGCATAGTCATGAATCACATGCTCGGATAACGACATCGTTGGAAGTGCAACTTTTTCTTCTTCTATGTGATGAGAAAAAAATGAGTGTGGTTGATGGTCTTTGATGGACACATCCCACAATGCTTTTCGCCTGTCTTTGTCCATTGAACGAAACGCATCTGCTGCTGCTAACTTTTCCAGTACTGCATCACTTAGTCCTGCTTCCCTTAGTTGTTGGATAGAATCATATCGATTTCTTCTGTTATCAATTAGGCGCACTGCATCTTGCTCGCGCAACCCTTTCACCTGACGAAAACCGAGGCGAAGTGCAAAGGGCGCACCTGCTTTTTCCTCCAGTTTATTATTCCACTCTGATTTATTAATGTCTACAGGGCAAACTTCTACACCATGCTTTCTGGCGTCGATGATGATTTGTGCCGGTTGATAAAATCCCATGGGCATGCTATTCAACAAGGCGCAGGCAAACACTTCGGGATAGTAGCATTTGATCCAGGAAGAAACATAGACCAACAGTGCAAAACTCACCGCATGACTTTCCGGAAACCCGTAACTACCAAACCCTTCCAGTTGCCGGAACACGCGGGTTGCATATTCTTCGGTATAGCCGTTGCGCATCATTCCGTCAATGAGTTTTTTTTTGAAATGGCTGACCAATCCTTTTGCTTTAAACGTGGCCATGCCCCTTCGCAATTGATCAGCTTCTACGGGTGTGAACCCGGCCGCGACAATGGCAATCTTCATCGCCTGTTCCTGGAATAATGGAACCCCAAGGGTACGGCCCAAAATTTCTTCCAGTTCTTTGGATGGGTATGATACCGGTTCCAGGCCATTTCGTCTTCTCAGGTAGGGATGCACCATATCGCCTTGAATGGGACCAGGACGAACGATGGCCACTTCAATAACCAGGTCATAGAAGCACGTAGGTTTTAATCTGGGTAGCATCGATTGTTGCGCGCGGCTTTCGATCTGAAACACGCCGATGGTATCGGCATGACTTACCATCTCGTAGACCTTTGGGTCATCTTGTGGAATGTTGGCGAGCGTAAGGTCAACGTTATATTTTTCTTTTGCGAGGTCAAATGCTTTTCGAATGCAGGTGAGCATGCCGAGTGCGAGCACATCGATTTTCATAAAGCCCAATACATCGATGTCATCTTTATTCCATTCGATGTTGGTACGATCTTCCATGCGGGCATTTAATATCGGGCAGAGATCCGACAGTTTATTTTGTGTGATGACGAAGCCGCCCGTATGTTGTCCGAGCTGGCGCGGAAATCCCATGAATTGGGAAGTGAGGTCAAGTGTTTTTTGTATGATTGGATCATCGGGATTTATCCCTTGATTGAGGATGCGGTCTTTATCAAATCCGTCTTCGTGAAAATCCCAGATCAATCCGGAAAGTCGGTTGATCGTATCTATGGATAGTCCCATCGCTTTGCCCACATCACGGATTGCACCTTTGTGATGTTGCTGTGTGACGGTGGCTACGATGGCTGCGCGGTCGCGTCCATATTTAGTATAGATGTATTGCATGACTTCTTCGCGCCTTTCATGCTCAAAGTCCACGTCTATGTCCGGGGGTTCGTTTCTGGCCGAGGAAATAAATCGCTCGAAGAGTAAATCAAATTTAGAAGGATCTACGGATGTGATGCCGAGGCAATAGCAGACTGTGGAGTTTGCGGCAGAGCCCCTGCCCTGACATAAAATTTTTTGTTGACGTGCAAAGCGGACGATGTCATGCACGGTGAGAAAATATTCCGCATAGTTCATTTGATCGATGAAGGCAAGTTCGTAGTCGAGGTTTGCTTTTATCTTTTGTGGGATGACGGTTCCAAAAATCTGATGAGCACCTTGCCAGGAAAGGAACGTGAGTTCTTCTTGCGGGGAGTGGCCTTCGCTTGTGATTTCTTTTGGATATTGATAGGTTAGCTGATCGAGTGAGAATGTGCAAGCTTCGGCGATGAGGTGTGTTTGCCGGATTGCTTCCGGGTATTGGCGAAATAACCGGGTCATTTCGTCCATTGGTTTTACGTATCGTTCTGCGTTTGGATGTAAGCGGAAGCCTGCGTTGTGAATGGTACATTTTTCCCGCACACAGGTAACAACGTCTTGTAATTCCCTGCGGGCAGGGTTGTGATAATGCACATCGTTTGTTGCCACCATGGGGATGTTTATTTTTTTTGCAGCTTCAGCGATGCGGTGAAGTATTTTTCCATCAGTTCCGTTATAGAGTCGCGTTGCTGCTATCGATAGGTGTGCACCGAAGGCCTCACGGTATTCACCCAATACTTTTTTGAATGAATCATCGAAGTCGAAGGCAGCGTTGAGTGTTGCTGGAGGGATGACGATAAAACATGATCCTGCTGCATGCTTGTATACATCTTCTTTATAGAGATGACAAGATCCTTTCTCAGCACGCAGGTTGCCAAGTGTAAGCAGGTTAGAGATTTTGGCATATGCATTTCGGTCAGTCGGATACGCTAACAAACTTGGGCCATTCAACAAATCCAATCGACACGCAGGGAGCATCCTGATCCCGAATTTTTTTGCCGCGACATGTCCGCGTACGATTCCAGCGAATGTATTGCGGTCTGTTATTGCTACGGTTGTATATCCGAGCGATGCTGCGTGTTGGATTAATTCTTCGGGATGCGATGCCCCGCGCAGAAAACTAAAGTTCGATGTGATTTGAAGTTCGGTGTAGGCCATAGTCTTTAGTCGAGAGTCATTAGTACATAGTCGATAGTCCATAGTTATTAGTCAATGGTCGACAGACCACAGACCAAAGACCAAAGACCACAGTTCACTGTTTAGGGGAAGAAGCCATGGAGGTACCAGTGATACATTTTATCCTGATAATGTCCGAGGCGAAAGAGCCAGTATCGGTTTCCAGATTCGTCTTCGACATAATAATAATCGCGGTGTTGTCCTTGTTGGAGCCACCATTCCTGTTCGATTCGTTCGGGGCCATCGGCTTTGATGATCGTGTGTATTTTTCCCTGATGTCGAAACAGCATGGGTGGATAATCTGGAATTGGAGCGGTTACTTCAATGCGCTGAGGTGTTGACAGAAGTTGCAGCGGACGTAGTTTATGTTCCGGCCACGTGGTGAGTAGCTTTTCATGGAGTGATGTTCCCGTGAATGATCGTTCCGGCCAATGATGTTCTGCGGGTGCATAGCGATGAATCGTGTTCATACCCATCTTGCCGGCAATTTTATCTACGAGTTCAGTGATTCGTTGATCCTCCACTCCGGTTGGTGGCGCCCACATGGTTTCCTGTTGTGCGTGATGATCTTCCACCCTACCTGCTTCCAATACAAATAATTCGATTCCCCATGCAGGTTCTATCGTGGAGAGTTTGAGTTCAAATAGTTTTGAAAGATGTTTGACATTATTGGAAGGGCGACTTGTAACGATTTCAATGTGTTCGACTTTTCCATCTACGCGGTAGCCTTTGAATGTAGCAGTGCGAAGTCCTTTTTGTTCTTGTTGAAGACGGGTGCAGAGCAGGTCGATCAGTTGATGCAAGGCGATCCTGATCCCTGTTTCGGTAACAATCGGTTCTATGGAGGGAAGTCTTTCCTGATAAGGTTCAACTTGCTGTAGTGGTTCTATCCATTCCATTTCGTTCCCGAGTGCTTTGTCCAATTGCTGAGGCAGGTGTTGACCGAACCGTTTTCTTAGCGATGGCCGGGGGATGTTGAGTATCTGTTGGATTTGATGCAGGCCAAGTTTGTACAATCGCTCGATTACTTCGGGTTCGAGACGAAGTGCTTGCGTTGGTAATGGCATCAGTGCTTCGAGGTGTTTCCCTTCGGGGATGACGCGTATGTCCGAGCTAAATCTCGCGATTGCCCATGCGGCACCAATGGTATCGGCCATGGCGACTCGAACCCCATAGCCACGTGTGGTTAACTTCATTGAAATTGTCTCTATATATATAGTGTCACTGCCCCAGAGATGCGAACACCCCGATGCGTCCAGTATGAGTCCGTTGGGGGGATCTGTGGTTACTGTTGGGGTAAAGCGAATGCACCAATCGGCGAGTCGGTTGAGTACTCTATTAATAAGGAGTGGTTTGTGTTCTAAGGCGATGAGGTCAGGAATGATAGCCCGTGCATCTGCGAGTGAGGTACCGATGCGGATGCCCTTTTTTTCTGCGTTTGAGTTTGAGGCTGTGATGATCAGCTTGCCGTGATTGGATTCCGTTAACACCAACGGAAGATTTTTTAATTCGGGTTGTCGGAGTGTGAACCAATCCGTGGGGAGGTGGTGGAAGTATATAGAGACGAATCGCTTTGCCATCTCATCCGAATTTCTTTTGTGGTTCGATGTGTGCGAGAACCTTAGTGCGTTCCACTAACCTTCCCTCGATCCATTGCATAGCCCAGGTTCCGGTTTTCCCATTTCGCATGCGTATTAATTCCACCCGCCAGGTTGGAAAACCAATTCCGGGGAGGCCATCAATTGATTCACTTTGCAGGGGAGTTATTTTCCATCGCGACACGCACGCGCTCGGTGCTAGTTTGTGAACGTTGTTACGAAGGATGAACCCGGTCACGTCACTTTGTTCGACTGCGAGTTGGAGTCGTCTTGATGTGGTGAAATCTATTTCTTTTATCTCAGCGACGACCGCAGAGAGGCCGTTGCATTTTAATGCTTCTTCCATAGCCCAGAGTACATCCTTTTCTTTTTTGAGGTCGATGAAGATGAACCGATCCGGTTGGATTCCAAAATTCCTTAAGGCTGGCGGAAAGAGTGTGCGTGAGGAACTAATCCAAAGGATTGTTCCAGTATCACCCATTAATGCCGTTAAGATTCCGGAGATAAAACCGAGTGTCGCTGTAGCTTCTTCCGTGATTGTTGAGATGAATTCATGGAGGGCACCAATGGGAAACGATCCGTTCGGAAAGGCAGCCTTTATAGATCCTAGTCCGATATCGAGTGTGGGGTTGGATGTTGTGTTAAACCCCTGGAGCCGGAGGATGTCCTTTTGCAATTCTGAGATAATATTCGTTTTTTTTGAGGGCGCCATGACTTGAAGAAGCAGAAGGCCAAAAGTAAATCAATCAAACTAAAATACTAATTTAATTAGTAATAATTACTAATTATTTTAGTTTTTATCTATTTTTGACAGGAATTGAAGGTTTAAAAGAAAAAACTATGTGTTATCACGGTTCAAAAACCTATCAACTCGACGAGTTGGAGGGGTATTATAAAGTAGTAGGAGAAGAATCGATTCGGGAGCAGTGGGTTCCTTACTACCATGAGAATGGATTTGATCATCACTTGTCCCCTATTCTAACGGCTGAAGGACTGGGTCTTTTTCATTGGGGCTTGATCCCGTGGTTTACCAAGACCTTACAAGATGCTACTCAGTTAAGGATCAGAACATTGAATTGCATTTCAGAAGAGATGTTTGACAAGCCATCCTATCGGGATTCGTTAAAAGAGGGCAAGCGTTGTTTGGTACCGATGACTGGGTTTTTTGAGTGGAAGTGGGAAGATTCGAAGGGAAAGGAAAAGACACCTTATTATATACATGTAAAAGATCAGAAAATATATTCTGCTGCGGGTTTGTATTCCAGCTGGAAGGACAAGGCCACTGATCAGGTGTATCATACCTATACGGTGTTGACCACAAAGGCGAATCCGCTGATGGAAGAGATTCACAATTCTAAAAAGAGGATGCCGGTGATTATGCCTCGGGAGTTTGAACAAGATTGGTTGAACCCAGGTTTAACTCAGGAAGATGTGCTAGCCCTGTGTCAGCCGTATGATTCGGGGAAGATGGAAGCGTATCCGATTTCGAAGTTGATCACCAGTAGAAAAGAAGATTCGAATGTGCCGAAAGTTTTAGAGCGGGTTGAGACGGGGAGGTTGTTTTGAGAGGTCATACCTCATACAAATCAGTTTTCCAAAATGGGAAGAGCTGTTATCTACCTATTTAAAGAATCTCTTGTTATGGATTCGTAATACGAAGTGTTTGAGGCTGCGGGTTAATTCAACCAGTAGACTTCGGATATTTGTTCGTCAATGATTTAGGATTGCAGTTCGCACTCGGTCATAGAAAGAAATTTGGAAGTTGGCTAACCCGGGTGTTCTCCGAGAAAATAATTCCAACGTAATATATACCGTTCGGTATATTTCTATTATTATTGCACCACAAATCAACTATTACATGCTGTCGAAAACGGAACGCACTACCCAATTCATAGTTGAGAAATCTGCTCCTGTTTTCAACATGAAGGGTTTTGCAGGTACTTCAGTTAATGATATAGTTAATGCAACAGGGCTGACCAAAGGTAGCATCTATGGTAATTTCGCCAATAAGGATGAAGTTGCTTTGGCAGTATTTGACTTCAACTTCAATCGAGTTACTGAGTACATTAAGCTCAAGATCTTGGCAACCGAAAATTCAATAGAACGTCTGATGGTGTATCCAAATGTCTATCGGCAGTTTTTGAAAATTCCTTTTTTAAAGTTTGGTTGTCCTATACTCAACACTTCAACTGAAGCGGATGATACGCATCCACAATTGAAACAAAGAGCAGCAAACGCATTGTCCTTTTGGAAAACTTCAATTGAGAAACAAATCAAACGGGGCATCGAGCGAAACGAGATAAAGGCCGACATCCATCCGAGAGATTTTGCTGTCATTCTTATATCGCTTATTGAAGGCGCTGTTATGCAGGCAAAGGTTACCGGCAATCATACTGAATTAAACATCACAATGAATTTCCTGGAAAAAATAATTAATGATCTAACCGTGTAATTTTTTTACCCTATAATATACCGATCGTTATATTTTAACCGTAAGTTGATCAGAATGAAATACGTACTTATCATACATGAAGTCGAAGTCTATGAAAAATGGAAAAACATATTCGATGGTGCATCAAAAATAAGGAAAGAGGCTGGCGAGCTTTCATATCAAGTACTACGATCTAAAAATGAACCGAATAGGATTGTCCACTTTTCCAGATGGTCATCACACGAACGTGCTAAGTTTTTTTTTGAGTCTGCGGAACTTCTTAAAATAAGAAAGGATGCTGGAGTTGTACAACCTCAGTTTATTTATTTAGAAGAATTGGATCGTGGTCTACTATAAATAGAAAAAATAAATAGTGACAAATTATAAATCTATGGCTCTTTCAAATAGCAATCAATCGTCTCCACCTCCCTATAGCGATTGCGTATCAGTAAACAATTTTCTGTTCATATCAGGCCAGGTAGGGATCAATAGAGATACCGGCCTATTGGTGGATACCGGGTTTGAGGATGAAGCAATCCAGGTGATGAAGAATATAGAATCATTACTGAATACTGAGAACTTAAAATTTAGCGACCTGGTACATGTTACAATCTATTTAAAGAACATGAAAAATTACCAACCGCTAAATAAAATTTACGCCACATTCTTCTTGGATAAATTTCCTGCCAGAGTGTGTATAGCGGTTGCGGACCTCCCCTTACATGCAAATTTGGAAATAGCAGCAACAGCCGCTACTAGAAGCTAAGTCCTTTATACCATTACAATTAAGTTGATTTATGAACAGCCACATATATATAATCGGGTCCGGGGCAATAGGCATGGCATTGGCAGTATTTCTGAAACTTGAAAATAGAGATGTTACTATTATCAGAGGTAGTGTAGATGATGGTTCAATTTATAAGGAAGAGATATTCGTTAGGCTTCCAAACCAAAAACTATGTAAAGCCGAAATTGACGTTAAAACGATAAGCCACTTCAGTAAATTCAATGGCCTGATCGTATTGACAAATAAGTCATTTGGCAACGAAAACTTAGCCAAGGCGCTTAAAGAAAAAGTAGGTGATTCGCCCATGGTCATTTTGCAAAACGGTCTCGGCATTGAACAACCCTTTATTGATAATGATTTCCCGGAAGTGTACCGATGCGTCCTTTTTGTAACGAGCCAACTAACAGAAAAGAACACATTAAATTTCAAACCTATATCTAGTTGCCCAATCGGAATCATCAAAGGAAATGTGGAAACTCTGAATTGGATATCAAGTCAATTGAGCACCCTAAATTTTCAATTCAAGTCAGAGCTTACCATCAATAGAATCATTTGGAAGAAGGCTATTGCTAACAGTGTATTCAATTCAATTTGTCCGCTTCTGGAGATTGACAATGGAATATTCCATCGCGATGAATCGGTACTAATGATTGCAAAAAGAATCATCGCAGAATGTATATGTATATCAACGGAGCTAGGTGTGGAATTGGAAGCCAAAGAGGTTTTGGAAAGCCTGCTTCAGATCAGTAAATCTTCTGAGGGCCAATTGATTTCTACCCTGCAAGACATCAATAACCATAGGTTGACTGAGATTGATACACTCAATCTTGAAATTGCCAGAATAGCAGCAACACTAGGGAAAGCAAGTCTTGTACAGGAGACAAGGGTATTGGGCGAGTTAGTCAAAATTAAATCTCAACTAAGTTTCAATGCGAAAAAAAGCTAGTGTTACGTGCTAGTAACTAAACAAGGCTATGCAGGAAGTATATATCATATCAGCAAAAAGAACGCCCATTGGCGGATTCTTAGGTTCGCTTTCTGAGCTATCTGCGACGCAACTCGGATCCATTGCAATTAGGGAAACGTATCGTGCAGGGCAATTAGATCCAACGCTAATTAATGCTGTTTACGTAGGCAATGCCCTATCTGCAAATCTAGGACAAGCCCCTGCAAGGCAAGCATCAAAATTTGCAGGTATCCCCGATTGGGTTGATAGCACTACGATTAATAAAGTTTGTGCTTCCGGCATGAAAGCAGCCATCATAGGTGCGCAACAAATTCAATTGGGTCTTGATGAAATAGTTATTGCTGGTGGTATGGAAAGTATGAGTCATGCACCACATTATTCGTTAATCCGAAAGCCAGCGAAATTGGGAGATGCCGTATTAATAGATGGCCTATTAAAGGATGGGTTGACGGATGTTTATCACGACTTTCACATGGGTAATGCTGCAGAGTTGTGTGCCCGTAAATACTATATAACCCGCGAACAGCAAGACGAGTTTGCACTAAATTCCTATGCGAAGGCTGTAGAAGCAACCCACTCTGGAAAATTTCGAAAAGAAATTATTCCAATCGAGGTAAGTCAAAAAAAAGCATTAATCACCTTTCAGGATGATGAAGATATTTTTAAAGTTATTCCGGAAAAAGTTCCAAATCTAAAACCCGCTTTTACTGAAGACGGAACGATCACTGCAGCAAACGCAAGCAATTTGAACGACGGTGCCGCGGCATTACTACTTGCTTCTAAACAGGCAATTGTAAAACATAGTCTTACCCCTTTAGCAAAAATTATTTCGTATGCTGATGCCGCTCAGGAGCCCGAATGGTTTACCACAGCTCCAGCAATCGCTATCCCTAAAGCGTTGAAGGGCGCAAACCTAATGTTACGCGATATAGACTTTTTTGAAATTAACGAAGCCTATTCAGCTGTAATTCTTGCCAATCAAAGACTATTGGATTTAGACATGCATAAAATAAATGTTTACGGTGGTGCGGTAGCTATGGGGCACCCATTAGGCGCATCTGGCGCTCGCATTATCTGCACACTCCTTTCGGTCCTAAAACAAGAGGGCGGCAAATATGGAATAGCGGCCATATGCAATGGAGGTGGCGGGGCAACCGCAATGGTTATTGAAAATCTTTAATCAATATAACTATGAACGAAATGAAGAAAGTCTTAGAAAGTAAAATGAAAATTCGATTTCATGACTGTGATCCATTCAATCATCTAAACAATTCCAGGTACCTCGATTATATCATGACCGCCAGAGGTGACCAGTTAATCGATAATTACAATTTTGATATTTATAAGATTTTGAACGAGCAAAATGTTGGTTGGGTAATGGCTCAAACGCAGATATCTTACCTCGCTCCTGCGTTAGTCATGGAAGAGGTTGTCATTCAAACACGGCTACTCTCCTTTTCGGAAAGAAGTTTACATATGGAGGCGTTGATGTGGAGCCAAGATAAATCAAGTTTAAAGGCTGTGATGTGGGCAAAACTTGTACACTTTAACCTTAAAACACAGAAGAGTCATGCTCATCATGAAACCCTGATGACCTTCTTCAGCAGCATAGAAAACCCTTTGTCTCACCCCTTGAGCTTTGAAGAAAGAATAAAAACAGTAAAAGAAGTTATCTGAAAAAAAGAATATTAAGTCTTACCCTTTGTTTTATGACTGATGATTAAAAGAGGCTGCCCTTTTGAGACAGCCTCGAACCCAAACAACAACCAAGCGCCTTATACCCAATTAAGACGCCTCACTACAAATCCTATCCATAAAAGAGTTTGGATTTTCGCGGCATCCTTAAAATAAACGAACCTATTCCGTAAGTTTTTATCTACCCTGGTGTCTGGTTAACAATGCTACTTGTTGTTTTAACTCTGGAGTATAATCAGGAATTGGGCCGGACTTTCCAGCCACAAACGAGCCGATAAGATTGGCCATTTCGGCAGCGGCAATGGCATCTCCGGAGTGATGGTAATGTAGCATGAAGGTTGCGCTGAAAGCATCACCGGCACCCACTGTATCCACGACCTGAACTGGAGTTCCCGGTAAAGTTGTTAATCTTTGGTTTGCAAAGACAAGGCAACCTTTTTCTGCAGCCGTAATTACAATCAATGACACCATAAATTCTTCCTTGACATAGCGGCAAAAAAGTTCATTGGATAACGATGTCTTGTAGAGTAGTTGTGAAATGACGGGCACTTCATCCGTGTTCAACTTTAATATCGTACATCGTTTGAGTGAATTACGGATTAGTTGAGGTGTGTACGCGTCTTTCCTAAGATTGACGTCATAAAACACATGCCGGAACGTGATTGAGTCTAGTATATCATTCAACGTACTTCTTGATTTTTCCGCACGTTGAGCAAGTGTCCCGAAATAAAATATATCGTAAGGCTTGCCTTTTAATACTGGCAACGTCTGGTTCACATCAATAAAGTCATAGGCCACCTCTTCCGTGATGTGGTAGCTTGGTTCACCCTTAATGAGCGTTACGGCTACGGTACCCGTTTGAATCCCCTTCAAAATATTTACAGCGGTGTGGTTGACATTCAAGTTGGTGATTTCGTTGATGGCGCGCCAGCCGCGATTGTCATCTCCGACAGCAGAAACGATATCCGCCTGACCTCCTCCCCGAACAAAATGTGCTGCAAAATTGAGTGGTGCTCCACCCAGGTATTCCTGCTCCTCAATAATGTCATATAGTATTTCGCCAAATACAAGTGCTTTCATTAGTTACTCTTCATAAATACTTTTCATTTGCCAGGAATCTAATGATATCAATTCGCTATCCGATCCTTGAGAACGAATGGAGACACCCAAACTATCATCTCGGCTTGGATACACGCGTACAGCAAGCGCTTGCTTTCCATTGACGAAAACTTCCACCACGCTTCTATCAATAAAGACTCTCAAATTGAGTTTCTCATCATTCTCAAGTTTTACAGGGGCGGTCTCCGGGGCACGGGGTCGAACATCGGGAAGCAATGATGCGTGAGCCGATTCAATGCTAATTAAACTTGTCCTGGCTGGTTGTGTGTTGGCTACCCTATTTTGTTGTACTTGCCCTTTTTGCATCAACACAGGGATTTCACCAAGTCCATATTCTCTCCCCCCGGCATTACCGCGACCTTTATAGAAAACGATCCTCGTATATTCTTCGCTGTTGCGAGAGCGTAATACATTTAATTCTAATGCTGCCGCATCCTTTACATCGATTTCCAAATTAAGCTCCATGGCATTGCCTTGAATCTGCTTCAATACGATTTCCTTGTTGGCTGCCAGTTTCATTGCTGGTACTGATTGTTTTTTATACCGTAGCGATTCAATATCACCAGCGGGTTCTTGGCGAATCTCATCGCGCCCGAACAGAGAAAGTTTGCGCGGGAGTGTCATGATTTGATTCCATTCACCGGTCGGTTTGCCTGGATTCATATTGAAGATAATTATTACGCCGCCCTTACCGTCAGGCGTTGCTGACGGTGCATGTACACCTGAAGGGCTGGAGGCACCGAAATTAAATTTCCCATGATTCGAGACCACGAATTTATCACGAACTTTATCGTAGTCACCCAAGAGGTAGTGACCTCCACTCATGTGGCTATAGAAGGGAAGAATATATCGGTCACCAATCGGCCAGAAGTAAGGACAGGCGTAGTCATCCCCTACTTGTGTAAATCGATCTCCTTCGACAAATTCATGCTGATACTCCCATTTGGTCAAGTCCCTGGACCTGAATAGGTATGTAGTTCCAAACATTTTATTATCCGGACCTTTTGGTGCGCGACCTGCAGACAGTGCATAATACACACCATCCTTCTTCCAAATGGAGGGATCAAATACGCTATAAGGTGTGGGGAATCCAGACTCACTGATCAGCGGTATAACCGCTTTCCCTGTAATTTTTTCCCAATTCAGAAGTAATGGATCTTCTGATACCGCCACCATGTTACCAACTTGGGTACCATGATACATTGCGATCACACGGTCGTCTTCTACATAGGTGGTTCCAGAGAACACAGCCCGTTCAGGGCTTGGATAAATTGCATAGGGTAAGTCTTTCCAATGAATCAGGTCTTTACTGATTGCATGCCCCCAATGTTGGCGTTTGTCTTCAGGTGGATACCCCTGATAAAACATATGCCAGTTTCCCTGCCAGTAACAAAGACCGTTTGGATCATTCAACGTACTTTCGGGGCTAACAAAATGATAGAGGGGACGGTATCGATCCGAGGATTGCCGTTTGCGTGAATCGCGAAACCGATTCATCAAGGGATTGTCAGCCAACTCAGCCTCCTGTTCAGACAAAGTTGTGGAGAACTTGTATTTGGGTACCGGAGAGGTGAATGGCGGCTCGTTGGGTTGGGCTACCATCGAAAGACATACTCCTATCAGTAAGCTTAGGGCCAATAATTTTTTCATCATTCGTTTGGGTTAGTATTGATATTTTTTATGGCATGAAACTATGATTCAGTGTGTACTCATTTTTTTGAGTTTGCAGGCATCGATTGGACAGCCGGCCAGATCGAGTTGAGTTCATGCACCTCTATCTTCTGTAGGATTGACTTGCGGTTACCACGACCTTTTGTGAATGCTTCCACGAGATCAGTTTTCTTAGCATCGAATGGTGCTGCGAAGTACAAATTTCCATCGTTCACAAAAATCTCAACGATGTTTTTATCTACTATTATTTCAAACGTGAATAGTTCGCTAGCAGAATAGTAGGTTGTGGTGGTGATTGGTGGAATTGCCGGGCCACTAAAAATTGCCTGAGGACCGGCAGGTGTGCTGTTATGATTGGGATTTAATGCCGTTGTAACCTGTCCCAGTAGATCATTGTAAGTAATTTCGTAGCCAAGTACATTAAGTCCAAATGTTGCGTCCCCTTTCTCAAAGGTTGCTCTCACATGAACTGCATCACCATTGACTTTTGCTTGAACTGGAGATTCCCCCTTCACTACTTTGTCCGTGATTACTTGCGAATTCGTATGGAGTGATTGGATTTCACGAATAGGAGTCGGGCAGAGTCTGTAGCCTAGTTCTGTTTGCTTAAGTTTTAATTCCACGGGGAAGAGCATAGCCTGATTAAAAGGCATACCAGGGTGTTTGATATTTCTGCCCCATCCGATTTGAATTCTTCGGTTATCCGGGGTGTTATTAAAGGTTTGTGAGGCATAGAAATATCCACCAGCATAATCATACTGTGTCAACGGTTGTTCCACGGTAAATTTTTTTCCATCGAAGTCACCCACTACATAACGGCCCGTAGCATCGTACATTACCCACCGGGTAATTCCAGGTTTATTCTCAACGGGAAGTTCAAAAAGTTCAGGGCATTCAAAAAATCCATCTACTCCAGAAGTTTTTATCCACGACTTAAGATCATTTGAAGTATAGATCACGTGTTGGTTAATCACGGCTTCTTCGCCTAACGAGAGTTTTTTCTTTTCGCCACTATCCCACACCACCATGACCCAATGTTTACCTTTTTCATACCAAAATACTTTTGGGTCACGGCCGGTATGTTTGATTAATGGATTCGCGGAATAGTCTTGAAAAGTTCTGCCGTTATCATAGCTTAATTGAATTGCTTCGCCTCTGCCCGTGCTGGTATAGAATGCAATCAACGGATCAATTCCATTTTTTCGAAATCCTGAAGTATTCATTGGGTCCACGACCGCTGAACCCGAGAAAGCAGCGTCCTTGTTGTTCACCGGGTATATTGCTTCTTTCAGTTCTTCCCAGTGGATGAGGTCTTTGCTGACCGCGTGTCCCCAATGCATATTTCCCCAGTCCCAACCGTAAGGGTTGTGTTGGAAAAACAAATGATACTCACCCTTATAATAGATCAAGCCGTTGGGATCGTTGATCCATCCTCTTCGTGCTGAAAAGTGAGCTTGCGGCCGGAGTGATTCTTTGTACAACTCCAATTGACCGGGAAACGTGGCTGCTGTGTGCGCCAGGTTCAGTGCATTTATCGGTAGCGGCTTTGAATCATTCTGATTTATGGCTCCACCCCTATTCGGTCCGGTAAATTTTTCTAGCTCCAGTTTCAGTACTTTTCCCTGATAGGCCGAGACATCCACAAACACCCAAAAATCAGGATCTTTATCGGCCAATTTGATTGTGAATTCATCCACCACCAGATCTTTTAATTTGATGCGTGAGCGCACCAACGGGTTATCATTTTTTACCGGAAGATTCAGGTAGGTATGACCTTTTTCAACTTTGATTTCTCGTTGCTCCACCTGAGCGAAGGCACTTGTTGCCCCCACGATTAGCCAGCCAATCAATAATGCCTTCCTTGTTTGCATAGTTATATGTTTATGAGTTCTGTTTAAAAAAACCTGACTTACACTATTGTTGATATCCGGGATTCTGTGTGTATCGCCCGTCTACCAGATTTATTTCGTCCTGCGGTATCGGTAAGTATTCATCACGGCCGGGCGTGAATACGGCTGCATTCAAGTGCGTGCGACCTCTTGCTTTCTCGGTTTGGATATAGTTATTCAATACACTTGCTGCAATACCCCACCGGACCAAGTCATGAAAACGGGGGCTCTCCATTGCGAATTCCAGTCTCCTTTCCCATCGTAATGCTGTTCGCGCGTTTTCCTGTGTCCAGGGCAAATTGGCATCTGAATATTCTGCAATGTTATAATTGGAGAAGCCCTGTCCTGCTTTGGGGTGACCAATCGGGTATGTAGTCCACGTGATTGAATTAGAAGCCCGTTGGCGTATCTGGTTAATGATTGGTCGCGCATCCAGATGTTGACCAAGCTCAATTAATGCTTCGGCTTTCATCAATAACAGATCGTTGTATTGAAGGATATCCCAGTTCTGTCCTGTTCCAAAAAAGGCTCCTCCTTTCCGAATGCAGTTGCAACTTGGCAGTTGAATTTCCTTCATGGTCATAAAGTTGCCATACACGGCAGGTGTTCTTGACCACGATGGTTGTGCGACAAAGTTTACATCGTATTTAAATGGATGAGTAGGGATACCAATGGTGTGGTCGAGTCGTGGGTCAACGCTATTGTTGGGTGCCTGAAAGTCTTCTGGGTTTTTCATGGCAGTGTTATTAAAGGTATCAAACAAGGGAAGGCCGTTGGTCTGATCCGTTTTAAATGCATTTACAAGATTCTGACTTGCTGGATGGAAGGAGCAACAACCATAGACTGAGGCCATGTTGTAGTTTAACCCATGTTCAAAATCCACACGTCCCCACGTAGTACCGTCGTCATAAGAATATTGCACAGCGAAAATTGATTCTTGATTATTCTCATATCCGTATGTCCATTTTTTACCAAAGTTATCGGCTAGTGAATAACGTCCTGAGTTGATCACGATATCCGCAAGCGAAACTACCTGTTGTAATTTGGCTGCATCGATTGAAGTCACCTGATGATTTTCATCCTGAACATATGCCTGATAGAGTCTTGTTTTAGCCAGGTAAGTAGCGGCAGCGAACTTGTTAGCGCGGCCTTTTTCTGCTGACGTTTCCGGAAGGTTGTCAACTGCAAACTGGAAGTCGGCGGCAATTTTATCCCACAGTTGGTCGCTGGTGAATTCACGATTTGAAATCAATTTTATATCCTCCTTTGCCACCGTATGGTCGATCCAAACCGGGTACTTGAACATGCGTTTTAAGATGAACATAAAATGGCCGCGAAGAAATCTCATTTCTGCCTGCCGTAGCACCCTCGCATTATTCAGTCCTTGAACGGTATACTCAGCATCGGAAAATTTATCCAATTGGTTTAAAGTCAAATTTATTCTGGAGATGGCTGAGTAAATTGCAATCCAGGTAGCGCCCGGATATCCGGCTACTGCAGGCGTAACCAGATTATATTGTTCCAACAGGTTCAGATTGCCTTGATCCGCTACACCGCTCCCTCCTTTGTAAGCATCGTCTGATCTAACACTGCCCCACACCCAGTCACTTGAGTAAGAGCTGTTCCATGTTGAGTTACCCAATCCAGCATATGCTGCTATCACCAGTTCCTCTGTTTTTTGAGGTGTGTTCAAATCATCTGAGGTAACTACCCCATACGGTTTTACATCGAGAAAATCGCTGCAAGAAAACAAGAACATGAACGCAAGCATTGCCCCAGTGATCTTCAAGTTTTTTGTTTGTTGATAAGTTTTCATATTTCAAGAATTGAAAGTTTGTCGTATTAATACCTATTAAAATTTGATATCGAGGCCGAATGTCATTCGGACAGGACGTGGATAAATTGATCCTGGAGTTTCAGGATCGGGTCCTGTAAATGCTTGAGCACTCTTCTTATTGAAGATGAGCACTGCATTATCGGCAACCGCATAAAGTCGCAGGGAATTAATACTCAGTTTGCTTAGCATTTTTTCAGGCACGGTGTATCCAACTTGAATGGTTTGGATTTTGAAATAGTCTCCGCTCACCCGTTGGTAAGTCGAGACGCGTGTTTCGTTGTTGGCATTTACCAGAGAGGCGGCCGGAATATTGGAATCACGATTCTGTGACGTCCAGGCTTCCAGCATTCTGGTTCCTTTTCCAACTCCAACATTTGTTCCTAAAAAATCTGTAAACGTTTTATTGGCGTCGTTAACAGTAATATTGGCAACGCCACGCATAAAAATGGCTAGTGTAAAGCGCTTATAGCTTATCTGGGTATTGATCCCATAGATGAAGCCTGGTAATTCTGTTCCCAGCCAGTCCTGGTCAAGGGCATCAATAAGTCCATCGTTATTGAGGTCTTTGTAGCGGATGCGTCCTATTCCTTTACCGGGTTGAGTCGCATGGGCCGTGACCTCTTCCTGGGTCTGAAAGATACCATCTGTAATGTATCCAAAGACTGATGTGCGCGAATGGCCAAGAATTGTCTTCTCGATATTTCCAGGATAGGACCGGACAACGGAAGAAGGCAGGAATGTAATTTCGTCCTGAAAGCGTGAAATATTACCGTCGATACTGTATGTGAATGCACCTTTCGAGTCGTGATACCCGAGGGTAATTTCAAAACCGCGATTCTCCATTGTGGCGCCGTTTACTGTCTGGGTAGCACCATCCCCTAGCACCGCGGGAGTGCTTGGCGTGATTAGAATATCCTTTGTCTTACGGGAAAAATAATCGAACGAACCTGTTATTTTTTGTTTGAAGATACCAAAGTCTATCCCTCCATTTACTTCATCAGTTGTTTCCCATTTCAGGTTTGGATTGGGTGTTCGGATCGCTACATATCCTGAACGGAGCGTGCCCGTATTTGCACCCCCTATATCATAGGCTGATCCAGTTGCCCGGGTAGAAGTTCCTTGAATGGTTCCGTAGTTCGTGGCAAATTGTTGGAACGAAGAATAGTCTCCAATTTCCTGATTTCCTACGCGCCCTGTACCCATGCGTAGTTTCAGATTAGATACAGATGGAACAGCGGCCTTAAAGAAATCTTCATTGCTAAGGGTCCAACCTACGGAAACTGCAGGAAATACACCGAAGCGATTATTTTCGCCAAAGCGCGAAGACCCGTCATAACGAAGTGTTGCCGAAATGAGGTATTTATCCATTAGGGCATAATTCACTTTTCCAAAATAAGACATAAGTTGATTTCCCGTGGCATAGCCATTGTTGGTGGCTATCCCAGTGCCAGATCCAAGTTGAAAGTAGGCAGGGTCTTCTAATGCGTATCCTTGTTTAACTGATTGTACAATTTGCGTGAAATTTTTGATTGCTTCGGCTCCGGCAAGCAGGTTCAATCGGGAACGGTTAAACTGCAATGAGTAGTTGAGTGTATTGGACCATGTCCAATTCAGGCGATGGCGTTGCGCCACCGACATACTATTTATTGTGCGGTTCAAAAATCCATTTGAAAATTTTCGCTCATAATTTACATCGTAGTTACTGGTGTAGTCGATACCGAAACTTGTTCGGAAAACGAGGTTATCCTTAATGGCTAAGTCTGCGAAGATGTTTCCGAACGTTTGGAAATCATTATTTTCATCGTCTTTATCTATTTCAGACAAAAATATTGGGTTCATACGATCTGAGAAACCGGCGCCAATAGGCCCTGCATAAGTTCCATCGAGTTTGCGCACTGGCAATAGGGGCTGAATAATGGTTGCGAGTGTCATTGGTGTTGCGTTGCCCACCGCTCCTGATCGAGACGAGCCATCTCCATTCCAGCCTGCTACTGCCCCTTGATCGTTCCCCATGGGATGCTCTTTTGCTTTGAGCAGTTGCAGGTTCTGTCCAATTTTCAATTTGCCATCGAAGAAATTTACAGAGTTATTGATCCTAGCTGTGTAACGATTATATGTATTTCTGACTACGAGTCCAGAATTAGAAAAATATCCCAGGCTTATTAGCGAAGTACTTCGTGACGAACCTGCGGTTATTGTAATACTGTTCTGCGTTATTGCTGCTGTTTTAAAGACTTCGTCTTGCCAGTCAGTGTCTCCCGATGGAATGTTGGGATCTCCATTGATAAAGGGAATAGGGATTACACGATCGAGAATTCGAACGCCATTTGCATCTGTGTGCTCCTCGAAGGTATAGCGTGCACTATGTGCGGTGACAGGTGTGCCATCATTCACAGAAGCCTGCCAAAGCACGCGTCCCATTTGGTCCGTGTTGAGCATGGGAATGCGCCTGGTGTAATTCGCAAACGTTAAGCTTGAGTTAACAGAAATGCTAACTTTTTCTTTCCCACCTGACTTTGTTGTTACAATGATTACGCCATTTGATGCGCGCGATCCATATATTGATGCCGCTGAGGCATCTTTAAGAATTTGCATGCTTTCAATTGAATTTGGATCCATAAACTGAAAAATATTTGGATCCGTTGTCGGTACACCATCAATGATATAAAGCGGATTAGTATTCCCCAAAGTATTAACTCCTCGGATATTTACGGCCCTTGCAGCGCCACTCGGTGAGCCGTCAGCCTGGATGTATAGTCCGGGCACACGCCCTTGGATATTTTGGAGAGAGCTTCCGGAGGGAATATCCTTGGTCTCTGACATGTTTACGACTGCCACACTTCCTGTGAGGTCAGATTTTCGCTCACCTGAGTATCCGGTCACGATTATTTCAGACAATTGCTGCACTTCAGGTAAGAGCGTAATGGTAAAGTTTGATTGATTTCCCACTGATATCTCCTGGGAGATCATTCCTACAAAAGAGAAAACCAGGACATCTGATGAAGATGTAATTTCGAGGTCAAATGTACCATTGATGTTGGTGGTCGTACCTGAAGAGGTTCCTTTGATCACCACGTTAACGCCAGGTAACGGTTCGTTTTGTTCGTCCGTAACAGTCCCTGTAATTTTTCGGTTCTGAGCAAAGAGGGTGTTGCTAGCAAGCAGGAACATCATCAGGAATATGCCGATGATATACCGATGAAAGAGTAGTGTTTTTTTCATAGGGTGATTATTTTGGTTGGTAGAATAAATTTGAGTGTGCCATAGTTATCATGATACTGGTATAGGTGAATTGCTGGTTACCTGCTCCAATGATTTGCCTTTTGTTTCCGGCATATATTTCCAGACAAAAAGGAGTTGAAATACCATCATCACAGTGAAGATCAGGAATGTATTTCCTCCCCCTAATTTGTCATTGAACCAAGGAAAAGTGAACGCGATCACGGATGCCATAAACCAGTGCGTAAAACTTCCCAAGGCCTGTCCTTTAGCGCGAACTTCATTCGGAAAAATCTCTGAGATGAATACCCAGATTACGGCTCCCTGAGAAAAGGCAAAGAATGCGATGTAGATGAACAAATAAATCGGTACGAGAAACCCATTGAAATTCTGGGTATAAAATATATTAGCGACCAATCCAAGAGTAACAATCAGTCCGACGGATCCTACCAGCATCAACGTCCGTCTTCCATAGCGGTCTATGAACATCATTGCCAGAAGTGTAAACGTAAAGTTGACGAACCCAAGCCCAACAGATGAAAGCAAAGCACCATCTGTTTGAATGCCGGTCATTTCAAATATGCGCGGTGCATAATAGATAATTGCATTTATACCTGATACCTGATTAAAGACGGCAAACATGATTGCCAACATAATTGGGCTGAAGTATTTCTTAGAAAAGAGACTTGGTTGCAAATTGACGGAGGTAGTAACGGATTGCTGAATGGCATGAAGTTCTTGCTCAGCAGTTATAGGATTAATCATTATGAGCACTTCCCTTGCTTCATCAAGTGCTCTCTTTTTAAAAACCAACCAGCGTGGGCTCTCTGGCAAGGTTAGGATTAGGCCCAGAAAAAAGCTTGCGGGTACGACCTGAACACCCAACATCCAACGCCACGCATTTTCTCCAATATCCTGAAGCGCGTAGTTAGACAAAAATGCTATCAGGATTCCGAAGACGACATTAAACTGAAAGGTTGCTACCATTCGGCCTCGATGGGAAGCAGGAGCCAATTCGCTGATATACATGGGGGCGGTTACTGATGAACAACCCACAGCAAGTCCCCCGAGGAACCGGAAGAATAGGAAGGTGTACCAGTCTACGGCTAAAGCGGAGCCCATGGCAGAAAGGAAGAACAATACAGCTATCCAAAACAGTGTCTTTCTTCTACCCAGTTTATCAGACGGCATGCCTCCGAAAATAGCACCGAAAACAGTTCCAATGAGAGCAATAGAAACAGTCAACCCATGTTGCATAGCAGATAAATTCCATATTGACTGAATTTTTTGTTCAGCACCAGAAATCACCGCGGTATCCAATCCAAATAAGAATCCGCCTAATGAGATGATAATTGACCATGTAAAAACTTTTCGCATGTTTAGTTTTGGTAAATAAGAAGCCCAAAACTATTTGAATACTAACCCCGGTTGGGTTGGGTTGGTATCAACCTTTTTCAAAATTGGATCAATCGATCGGGAGATTTCAATTTTCCTGCAAACCATTGCGAAAATCAGTTTACGCAATGGTTTGCGGTTTAAAATTCACATCAAAAAGCGGCTTTCATACGTTAGAATCCGTATCAAATTTTAATTTATGTTTCAGAAACTGATTTTTGCAGTTGTTTATAGTCTTTAGGCGACTGATTGAACCTCGCTTTAAAGGCAGTAGAAAAATAGGTTGCGGAAGAAAATCCAACTTCGAAAGCAATTTCTGACACTGTTTTAGAGGTACTTTGCAATAAGAACCTTGCTCTTTTCAATCGCACGGATACGAAATAATCATTGACGCTGGATCCAATCAGCGCCTTTACTTTACGATACACCTGTACCCGTGACATCCCTAATTCGCGCGCTAGCTCATTCACATGGAAATCTGCATTTCCGATATTTTTCTCTATCAATGAAGTAAATTCATTGATGAACTTCCGGTCGAGTGCCTGATTGGGATTCGTTAAGACCGGGATGTTAAAATCGTGACTGAAATGTGACTTGAGTGTTTCCCGATTATGAATTAACGATACAAGTCTTGCTTCCAGATAATCAAATACGAAGGGTTTGGTCATGTACTCATCGGCACCGGTCTTCACGCCCGTTATCCGCTGTTCAATTGATCCTTTGGCGGTAAGGAGGATGATCGGAATATGGGATGTTCGTAAATCTTCTTTCAGCATTTTGGTGATCTGAAATCCATCCATACCGGGCAACATAACATCACAGATAATTACGTCCGGCACTTTTTCAAAAGCCTGGTGCAAACCGGAATTGCCGTCGTTTGCTTCTACCACGTTAAATTTTGTTGCCAACCTGCTCACCAAGAATTTTCTCAGCTCACCGTTATCATCTATGAGTAACACGGTATGTTCCTTTTGGGTGATAGACTCATTGGTTAATGCATCGTAGGATGATTGAGTTTCATGGATAAAATCAAAATCGGTTTTATGTTTCCAATCCACATTTCCTGTGACTATTTGTTGTTCTTCAAAATGTGCATTCCCAAGCGGCAGAATAATGCAAAACCTTGTTCCCTTTCCTTTTTCGCTGGTCAGCACTAAGTCTCCCTTGTGGAGTTCCATAAATTCGCGCGAGAGTGATAGTCCAATGCCTGTACCTCCGACACTGTCACCAGTATAAAACCGGTCAAAGGCATGCTGCACTTGTTGGGGGGACATCCCTAGTCCATTGTCTTCTAACCATAGCAGCGCATTTTTATGATCTTCATCTATTGCAAGCTTAAGCCATATATTTCCTCGTTCGTTTGTAAATTTAAAAGCGTTGGAGAGCAAATTGAAAATCACTTTATCTAACATATCCGGATCAAACCAAGCGTACAGGATGTCCAGGTCTGTCTGGAATTGGAAATTTATTTTCCTCCGACGAGCAAGCTTCTCAAAGGCAGTCATGATATCAGTAGTAAATTGGACCAAGTCATGTTCAGAGGGCTTGACTATCATTTTACGGTCTTCAATTTTCCTAAAATCCATCAATTGATTTACCAGACGTAAGAGTCGTAATGAATTTCTTTTAATGAGGATAAGGTTCTCACGCACGAGAGATTTTCCGACAGGTTGGTCATCCAGCAATTCTTCAACAGGCCCCATAATAAGCGTTAATGGAGTTTTGAATTCATGAGAGATGTTGGTGAAAAATCGTAGTTTCTCAAACGTTGCATGTTCCGCATGTTCTGCAATTTGTGCGATGGTATCCTTTTGAGTAAGGATCTCTTCATTCTTCGCTTCCAGGCGTTTATTTATTTCATTCTTTTCACGCCATGACATTGCTGCTATGGATCCAAAAATGACCAACGCAATAAGGCTAGCTAGCAGAATATAGATTAATGTGCGTTGATTATAATAAGTCTGAATTTGTGTATTGAGTAATTGTTGTTGTCGAACGATATCTTTTTGTTGATTAAGCAATTTATCTGATTGAAGTTTCATCACCCGTACGTTCCTTCCATCGACCACAGTACTATGCAGAACATTCTCTTTTTCATAAGGCATTTTATTCAGAATTTGGCTTGCGATTCGAATGGATTCTTCACCCCCCGTGGGATAAAGAAAAGTGGCGGTAAGAATTTTATCGTCTACGAATTGAATGCCCGCCCCTGGTCCAGGTAGTGCATCGATACCAATAAAACGAATTCTATTGTCTGGTCTTACTTCTTTCAATACCTGATAGGCACCATATGCCATCACGTCATTATGAGCAAACAGAACGTCAAAATCCGGGAGTGAAGCAACTGTCCTTTTAATTACATTTCGTGCAGTATCGCGTTCCCACTGTCCGTTAATATTGCCAATGGATTGAATGTCCGGGTATTCACTCAACATTTCCCAGAATCCGCGGTGTCTGTCCGCAGCAGGTGAAGAACCTGGCAGACCTCCAATCTCGAGAATGCTTCCTTTACCATCAAGAAGATCTGCGATGTAGCTACCCGCTAGTTTACCAATTTCGTAGTTGTCGGCTCCGATATAAGCATTGTACATGCTGGAACTGGTCTTCCGATCCACTACGATGACGGGTATTCCTTCATTAAATGCTTTCTCCACCACTGGAGTAATGGGTGTTGCTTCATTGGGTGATACAATCAGAAGATCCACCTTGTCTTGAATAAATGCCTCGATATCTTCAATTTGTTTTTGGCTGTTATTCTCAGCATCTCGATAAACGAGTTGCATTTCCGGATAAAAAGCAAGTTCACCTTGCATCGAAACAATCATCTGTCTTCGCCAAGCATCCCCTCCGGTGCATTGAGAAAATCCGATCGTGAACTTTTTAGTATTCTGAGGCTGATTACAACCAATAGTGATCAACAAACAGAAAAACAAAGTTATCCAGCTATAGGGTTGGGCGGTCAGTGGTTTCATTTCTACAGGTAGTCTACTTTCGGAAGTAGTTTAAAAAGTAGTATCTTATCAAGGACATTGTGACCAATGGTAAACTTGGACTCGATAGATGATGAATCCAAGGCGAGCATGGACGTGAATAGATAGTTATCGAACACCCTTTCGATAATCCCAGGGTGGAATGGGGTTGGGTAGTGACCAGAGGCCGAGTTTTTTATTTTTCGCCTCGCGTTCGAGTTTTGCCCAGGCAGGATTTTTATCGTACTGTGTATAGTGCCATGCCAATCCGGCTTCGAGAAGTTTTTCATTGACGTTAACAGAATCGACCACCACCATTCCAATGGTACGTCCATACCGATCTGTATCCATTTCTTTAACCGTGACAATCTTATCAAACACGTAGTTACTTAAGAACTCCTTAGCCACATTAAAAAAATCCTGGTTCTTCTCAGGGCAGTCGATTCCATGAAGTCTGATTCGAATCCGTTCGTTGTTGACTAGCATGGTGAAGGTGTCGCCATCCGCTATGGAGACTACTTTGCCGATGAGTTGCGCGAATGACGACTGCGCAAAGAAAATAAATGAGAGAGTGAGTAGACGAAGCATTTGTAAAAGTACGTATTAGCTTAAAGTGCAAAGTATTTTTAATGAAAGCGGTCGTAATAGTTAATAGACAATGCAAGTCAACAGTCAATAGTCAACAGTTGATGGCTTACGATCAATTTCGGCAGACACGTGTCATATTTTAAGTTTCTTTTTTCTTTGCTTCGTCACGGTGTATTCAGAAGCGGATTCGCCCACCTCATTAAATTGTATTTCTTCCTTCTTCGTAAACGTTTTTTCTATACGGGTCGAAAGTAGATCAATCTGATGTTTTAGATCTTTGATGGTGGTCTTGTCTTTAAAGTCGAGCGACAGTTCACGTTGATAAGTTTCGATTTTTGTTTTGATTCCCATGATTGCCTCGCTGGTGTTTTGGATTACTTTTGGAAGTCGCTTAATTGAATCAATCATATACCGTCCTGCGATGGCTGGGTTGTCATTCAATGTTCCATCTGCATAGTGATACTTCAAACCACTCTTACTCGCGATAAATACCTTTGCCTGAACATCATCGTAGACTAATTTGAACCCAGCGATCCGGGCCAATTCATTCGATGTTCTATCATTTAGTTTTTTGCAATGGCCTAATATTCGCAGCAGGTGCTCGCCCGCCAACTTTTTATCTTCTATTGATTGGCCTTGAATGAAAATCGGTGTTTTCTCGAGGTCTATATGTTGAATTGGTTTCCAGTCGCTTTCTAATCTAGTCAGATGAATTTCTTTTTCCTTGATTTCCCGGGTGTGCATATTGATGAAGAATTCAGCTTCGGACTTACGTTTTAGAAATACCTGATAGCCTCGTTCGAGATCATAGAGTTTCTTTTCAAGCTTCACTTTCTCCAGCAAGTCTGAATTGCCGCTTAAGAGCGCCACGTATTCACCAAAGTTCATTCCACCCTCCTGATCAAATGCGCCTTCGTCAATCTTGCGTTGGTCGATCGAACTGTTTTTAATTTGGCTGATGAATTTCTGCTTGTTGGAAAGTATGTTGAACTGGTAGGCATCTAACGTTCTGTTCACTGCATAGATATAATTTCTAACCGTATTATCGCGGTGTTCTTTGGCCATTACGTTCCCTTGTCTTCCTCCACGCCCTGTACGTTGTTCCAAGTCACTTGGTCTCCACGGAATATCAAGGTGGTGCATTGCAATGACACGCTCCTGCACATTTACACCCGTACCCAGTTTTTTTGTACTTCCTATGAGGATACGAACTTCGCCATTGTTTACCTTTTTGAATAAGATTTCCTTTTTCTTCCGCGCGTCGTGGTCGTGGATGAATTCGATGTCAGCAGCGGGGATCTTAAAGTCCCCGACCAACACGCGTTTAACTTCGCGATACAGGTCAAACCCACTCCCGGCCGGAGTGCCAATGTCACTGAACACTAGCTGCGTGCCTTTATATGCCCGGCTGTCATGATACTCGTCTGCCACTGTTTTGCAAAGCCTGCCCAATTTTCCTTCTGGTTCGTAGCCGTAGTGCGCAGAATTAATGAGTCGCATATCAATGCTCATCTTTTTAGCGAGGTTGGTAGCGATGAGCATGAATGCGTTCATTTCTTTATCGTTCAATACCAAATCAACATGAGCCGGGTCTTTGGTTTTTGTGAAGTTGATAAGTTTCTGTGTGTATGCCTGTTGGGTTTCAGTAGGGTCTATGTTTATTACTAGGTTTTCAACCCTTGGCTTTTCAATATTTAAGTTATGATCATTCACCACGTGGGTGATCTCTGCGTAGAATCGAGCGAGTTCGGGGACTTTAATAAATTCGCGGTAACGCTCCTTCATTTTTAGTTCATTCGTAACTGAGAACTCATAGGTGGCACTTTTCCGTGCATACATTTTCGCCCATGCATCGAACGAATTTATTTTCAGTTCCCGAAGTTTTTCAGGGCGTTGATATTTGAATAAGAGATAAAGTTCGACGAGGCTATTGCTGATGGTTGTACCAGATAAAAAAGTGACTCCTTTATCACCACCTTTCCTTTTTTGTATCGTGCGAATGGCAAATTCAAGATTGAGTGCACGTTGGCTGCCGGAGGGATCGCCTAATCCTGCTACTTGCTGATGGCGGGTGGTAAAATGAAGGTTTTTGAATTCCTGACTTTCATCGACAAAAATATGATCAAACCCCATCTTTTCGAAGTCCAGAATATTCTCGTCGCGTTGTATGGCAGCGTCGGCCATCATAATTCGAACACTTAAATTTTGTTTTCGACTTTCAAGTCCTTTCAGCACCCTTTTGGACAGTGATCTGTTTTCTGATACAGCGTTGAGATCGTCGGTGAGGTTGTCTAATTCCTGTTCCAGAATTTCCTTTTTTATAATTGGTGATTGGGGTATGGCCATAAACATATCGTGGGTCATGATCACCGCATCCCATTCGTTGGCAACAATGGTTGCAAAAATTTGCTGTCGCTTTTGTCGGGTGAAGTCTTTCTGCGGATCCGGTGCCAGTATTTTTGCCTGGGGGTAACACGTTAGAAAATCACGCGCCACATCGGCTACGTTTGCTTTCATACAAATGATGATGGGTTTGTTGGCAATGCCTAATCGGCGCATTTCCATGGCGGCTGCAACCATGATTAATGTTTTACCGGCACCCACTTTATGATCGGCAATCCCCCCATCTTGTTGCAGCAACATCCAGATAGCATCTTTTTGATGTGCACGCGGTGAAAAATGTTTGAGCCCGGCGAGGTGAAGGTGGCTGCCATCATAGTCGCGTTTAACTGTGTTATTAATTGTTCGGTTATAGATTTCTTCAATTCGTTGCGAAACATCTTCGCGGGTGTTGATGAAGTTTTCAAACTCTGCTTTTACTTCTTTGATCTTCATCTCTACATTCTTCATACCGTCCAGGTCGGGCTTATATTTAGCGGGATTTGAGTCTGGAATCTTTATTTGGAGATAGGGCTGCGTATCAGCCATCGCGTACTCCATGATCTTGCTTCCCATAATCAGTCCTCCGGCTGTATTGGCGGCATAAGTAATTCGGTTTTCGTTGCTATATCCCTGCACATTTACCAGGAACAAGTCAGTCGACTCCAGGTACGTGATTTCTGTTTTCTCTTTAAACAGGTGCTCTGCAAAACTTTCGTAGATGTCATTCGGTATCCAGCGTTCGCCGATATTAATATCAATGAGTTCTTTTTTCAGATAGACTGGTCGCACCTCTTTTAAGTATTGCAGGTGTGTGTCTATATCTTCCTCCATAAGATCGGGCGGTCTTGGTTGGTTAAGCGTTTTCAATTTTTCCCACGCTTCAATTTTGCTCACGACATTTCCGCTTAAAAATTCATCCTTGGGTACGTAACTCTCGTTGCTGCTGTTTAGGTCCCGAAACAATATTCTCTGATCCAGTCCATCTCGTATTAGTTCCGTTCTGTCGCGCTCCAGAAGCATCGCCATAAAATCTATTTCTACCCGGTTGTGTGCGTTAAGGGATAGTAGGATTGCATCCTTTAACGATTCGGGTTTGGAATATGATTTTTCAAGGCCGTTGATTTGACGATGGAAAATATCCGCTTTTATGTATTGTTGACCTTCGAATTTTTCGAGGGAGAGAACTTTAAATCCCTCGGCATCCAGCAAGATGAGTTTTTTGTTGGCCGGATGATTCAGGTTGCCATAGCGGAAGGTGAACAACCCATATTGCGTGTTCAATTCTTCACGAAGATTTCTGATCGTGTCTCCTGCTCCATCAATTTCTGCGTCAACAAGTTTCACCAGTGCATTTCGGAGGCTGATGAAGTGGTGGGCATGCTCGAGGTCTTTGACTACTAACTCCGGCCTCACTGTTTTAGCAGGCCCCGCCATATCAACCACACCCACCTTTCCCTGGTGGAATACTAAGTTTCCTCTTTTCAGGATGGCATAATCCGGATGGTCTTCAGGTAAGAGGTTGTCGGTTGACTCTACTGAATTTTGAAAATCGGGTTTTGATTCGAAATTCCGTTTTATGGATGAACCGTCTCGAATAATTTGTTCACGAATTTTTAGACTGATGTCGGACTCCGACCAGTCTGACGTTGGCGTTACATCTACCCCATCGCCGCGGTATTGACCACCCGCAGTCAATACACCCAAAATTTTTTCCGGATGCGCATTGAAGTACCTGCTGATGGATACTTCTACCGAAAGATCTTTTTCATCTTTAAGATTTATTTTAACAGATTCCGTGAATAGTTTTTCTTCGGCAGAAAGGTTTCCCTTTAAAGAACGCTTCCGCAGTATGATTATATCAGTCACCGGTGAAGTGCCTGCACGCTCAAATGTGTTTTTGGGCAACCGGATTGCTGAAATAAAATCTGATTTCTTAACTAAATATTCGCGGATCTCTTTGTTGCCCGGACTGTCCATTAGTCCATTGCTTGTAATGAATGCCAGCAGCCCGCCTTCGCGCAAATTGTCTAATGATTTTACAAAGTAGTAATTGTGAATGCGTGTCGTGGCTTTAATCTTTACCGGGATTGCTTCCCGAAACATTTTATCGTCAAACACACTGACGTTGCCAAACGGAATGTTGCTGATGATCAAATCATATTCGCGATTCTTAAAATTCTCATAGCCCGAATGCAGCGCTTCAATATCAGGATGTTGGTATTTCAGCATCCGAAAAGTGAGATCGTCTTTTTCAATTGCCGTGATGGAGGATTGAGGAAAGCTCTTTTTAAGCACTTGAATGAAATTCCCTGTTCCCGCTGCCGGTTCGAGAATTGATTTTATCCCGGTCTGTATTTGCATCAGACCTTCTACCATTGGTTCTACCACGGATTGGGGCGTATAGTAGGAAGATAACGTGCTGTTCTTTAAGCTGGAGACAACTTTAGGATAGTTGTCACCCGTCAGGTATTTCAGGCTGGCGTGGAAATCCAATACATCTTTTTCATAGCGTAGGTCTTCGGCACTCCATGCTGAGCGACTATCTAACGGCAGCAAAAGTTCTTTCAGTCCCCCAAAGCCGTTGAATTGTATGGGCTGCATTGTATCGCCTGAAAGATTTCCTTTCTGTAGTTCTTCAAGCAACTGGATTGCATCCGCGTATGCCTGGCGTTTGGAAAACTTAGTCATTGTACTTTTCGATACCGACCAGACATTCTTTCCATGCGATCTCTTTTGCACCTAGTTCATCAATTCCTTGATGCATGGCTTGCTCCAATTCTTGCAAATAGATATCAACCCGATCACTGATAAATTGATCCTCCGTTTTACCATCGAATAGTTCCATTCGTATTTCGGATGGCGACTCGTGAAGTAGTTCCCGGATTATGGAGGCTACCGGGAAGTCCAGGTTTGAGATTTCGTTTGTTCTATCCATCGTTGTTTTTTGTTAATCCAATTCTGAGATGCGGGAAATAAATTTTTCTTTCAGGAGGTCGAGGAAGTTGGTCTGGCCGCTTTTGCGGAGGCGGATGTCCTGATAGACGCGGTAGTAATTGCCGAGGCTGATTTGGAAAAGACTTTCCATCGCGGTGGTAATTTGTTTGATATCTGCATTCCCATGATTAAAAACATCGGTTGCTTTGAGCGCATAGATGAGTTCGATGAGGGCTGCCTTGGGCGCTGTCCAGGTGAGTGCGGTTTGTGGGTTTGAATTTACAGGGGCCTGAAGTTGAAGCAGCAAATAGTTTTTAAGATCCTCATTGGCCAGGAGGGTGGCATATAGGGAATCGTATCCTGTTGAAAAGTTTCGGTCCACATTGGGATCCTGAAAGTTTGATTGACGGGAAAAGTATTGGATGTCGAAGTGCGTATCGGCCGAGAGGCAATATTCATAAAAGAGCTGATTCTGATGACGGAAAGATTCAAGTTGGAAGAGCTGTGATTCAATATATTTTTTCCGGTCTTCCTGCAGGAGCGGTTCGTTGAATTTGATCTCATAGAGTTTTTTAAAGTAGATGTAAGGGCGGGTGAACGATGGTTTTATTCTGCGAAAGAATTCGATCTCGTGTGCTATGTCCATGGCGGGATTTGAGAGGATGGCTTCGCGGAGTTCGTGTAGGATGTCATATACGATCTGCCTGGATCGGCGAATGTAGTTGAGGTCACCGGGTGTTTCGCGTTCAAGGGCATGCAATCGCGCGTGCATTTTTGTGATCAAATCGCCTGAAATTTTTTCTAGTGCCGTGGATTGTGTGTTCATATTCTGTCTTCAATTATTTCCTGGATGTCGTCTTTTATGCGGAAGTAGTTTTTCTGAATTTCATCGGCCTGGATTTTTCTGATTTCCGGAATCGGGAGATACGCTTCTTCTTCTCTCTGAATGGCTTGATGATCGTTGATAATCGTGGCATGAAAGTTTTTCAGTTCGATCAGTTGATGGGGATCATCGGCCACGGTGCCAACAAATTCGCCTGACGAGAGCGCAGCGATTTTAGAAGCCGGGATGGCTGCATCCAATTGAGTTGACCGACTGAGCGACGTATCGTTGGCATTGATGGAAATGCTTTGTCTCTCCTGAACAATTTTGCCGACGCGCTCGGAAAGCAGTTTTGCGGTCTCTCCCACTACCTGGCCGCTGATGACATTGCCTACAATGTTCATGATGACTTCTGCCTGATCACGGCCATATTCCTTTTTGAGTTGACTATAATCCTGAACCGCTAATGTCGTTGCTACTTTATTTGAGCGGGCTGTGGCGATGAGGCTATCGATGCCATTGAAGTAGATGGTTGGAAATTCATCAAAGACGAGGCTGCATTTGTGTTGATTCTTTTTATTGATGAGTTTGATGACGCGGGAAATATAGAGTGATAACACGGCGCCATAGATCTGTTGCTTTTGTGGGTTGTTGCCCATGCAAACAATCTTAGGATCCTGAGGGTTGTTGATGTCGAGGGTAAAGTCATTGCCTGAGAGGACGTAGTATAGCTGTGGCGAAGACAGCCGGGCCATCCCGATTTTCGCGGACGCGATTTGTCCTTCGAGTTGCTCCATGGCTTCGTTGCGAAAGGCAGATTCAAAGGGATTGATAAGGACTTCGATTTCCGGCTCGGTGCGCAGCAACTTGAAGAGTGTTGGGTATTCGAGTTGCATCAGCTCGATGACATGGGGCAGTGTGCAGTATTTGCCGTGTTGATGTTTTCTCAGGAACCAGATGATGGCGGTGACGAAGTTGATGGGAGACTCGACAAAGAAGTCGCCTTGTTTTTTTATCCAGTCGCGGTTGAGTCCTAACATGATTGTGCGTGAAGATTCGGTGGCGTCCGTAATATCATCCATGGTAGAAGGGTCAAGCGGATTGCAACGATGCGAGCGCGACAGGTCTTCGAAGTTGATGACAAAGAATTTCGGGCGGACGGGGTGCTTATGAAAATTCTTAAGTAATGTATTGTAGGTGATGCGAGAGAGGTCATCGAATTTAAAATCATAGATAAACATGGTGAACCCTTTCTGAATGTGTTGTGTGATGATGTGGCGGATGACGAAGTAGGATTTCCCTGCGCCGGGCGTGCCGATGACGAGCAGCGATCGGAACGGGTTGATGATGTTGATCCAACTAGAACGGATCTTCCCTTTCAGTCGATACCTGGCGGGCAGGTTGATGGAGTATTCATTTTCCAGGATGCGTTCTTCTTGCGGAAAGGATTCATTGTGAGCATTGAAAATATCTGCGCGTAATTTATCACGCATCAGTCGTGACAACCATGTCCCACCGGAGAGCATGAGTAGATAACCAAGTGACGTTACCGCCATGTATGTCACCGCTCTGAATGGTGTTTGCATGGAGACCAGGAAAACCAGGAAGCCTAGAAAGAAAAGAAGGATGCCTACGCTGGTGATGACTATGATCAGTCGCACGGTGATGTGAGCTTCCTTCTTTCCACGGGTCCCGATCAGAGAAATTGCGAGCAGGCCGACTGAAATGAATTTTGAGCTATGCAGGTTGGAGAAAAATCCAAGAGCGGTCAACGAAGCAAGCAGGTTGTCGGTAAGCGTTGAGGTGAGCCCCCAGTGAAGGAATGCCTGATAGCAAAAGAAATAAAAATGCAGGCCGAGGATCACCACGCTTGCCAGGCGGATGAAGTCGATGATGCTGCGTAAGGCTTGCTCGTTTTCTCCGGTGGCCATTTGTTAGTTAGAAGTTGAAAGTGGAAAGCTTAAAGTTGAAAGTTGAAAGTGGAAAGCAGAAAGTATAAAGTATAAAGTATAAAGCAGAGCATAGGCAAGGCATGAGGCGAAGAAAGGATACTGGGGATGATCAAAACAGTGACAAGGGTACTGGTACGGGAAGTGGAGTGCTTATAGTGGAAAGGAGAAAGTTTAAAGCTTAAAGTGAAAAGTGGAAAGTGGAGAGTTTGGAGAGTGGAGAGTCAAAAAAAGTTTGATGTGGATATAGGGTAATGGGATGAATTGGGTAGTAAGGGTAACCGAAACCCAATCTTGATCATGGATAAACTTTTTGCTGTTCTAGAATCCTATCATCCGCTGACCTCCGCATTTAAAGAAACCCTGCATCAACACGTTGAAAGAGTCTCGTTACCAAAAAATCATTTGTTACTGGAGCCGGGCAGGATTGCCAGTCACGCTTACTTCCTCTGCTCTGGACATGTGATGACTTATCGCTATCATCATGAAGAACGATTTATCGAACGATTCTGGCATCCCAATGAAATTGTCTTTGGTGCGGACAGTTTTTTTGACCAGGTTCCAGCGGAAGAATTTATGGAGCTCTTGACCCCATGCACGTTTCTCCACATTCCCTATTCAAGCGTACGTACATTATTAGATACGTTTCCGGAAGCGGATATTATCTATCGAAAAATTTTGAGTGAGAATTATCATTGCTGCCGCAAGCGGCTCGAGGATCATCTGTTCCTAACCGCTGCGCAACGGTACGAGCAGCTGCATGACCGGTTTGCCATCGTGGAACAACTATTGCCACAGGAACAGATCGCGGCCTACCTTGGTATTGCGCCGCAGTCGTTGAGTCGAATCAAGAAGCAGTTACGAGGTCAATTGTGACGCTCTGAACATTTGTTAATCAACTCCTGAACATTTGTGTAAGCTGTTTGCTGTGTGGACATGTTACATTCACTTCATGAGAATAACACGCACTACCTACCTTGAAATCATCACCCTTCTCTTTTTAGTGTTGTTTGTTTATGCGGCGGTTGCCAAGCTGATTGACCACGAGCGGTTTGTTGCGCAAATCGGACAAGCGCGGCTACTCACTCCGATTGCAGGCATTGTCTCCTGGTTTATTCCCGGCCTTGAGCTACTGATTGTTGTGTTCTTGTTAATTCCACGCATGCGGCTCACCGGATTGTATTTTTCTTTTGGGTTGATGATGATGTTTACGCTATACATCGCGATCACCCTTACGCTTCAGGAACATGTGCCATGTTCATGCGGAGGTGTGCTAGAGAAAATGGGTTGGAAAGAACATCTGGTTTTTAATATCGGATTTGTAGCGCTGGCGTTTGCCGGGATTTGGTTGACCTTGAAAACACTGGATACAAAAAAATCATGAAGCGGATGTGGTTGATATTGGGTGTCGTGACGGTTGGCAGTAGTGCACTTCTTTTTGCGCTACATGCGATGAGCAGCGAGTCTAAGAATTTACAATACGCAAGTTTTAGCCGGACGTTTGAAGCACCCGCTGTCGCCGTGGATACGGTAATCATAGGTCGCTCTTATTATGTAGCAGGCCAGACGAACCATTGCTTATACTTTGGAAGTGGAAAGACCCCTTCACGGCTGATTGAATTTGAGTTGTCATCGGGAGACACGGTGCATCATGTGTTGAGTTTAGATGGGGATGTGTATTACCGATCGTTACAGGTGGCAGTGGATTCGCCATACTTTTATATGGCCGATGGAGGCACACCTTTTATATACCGTGGCACAACAGAGACGAGGCAGGCGCACCTGTACCGGGATGATTTCTATTTCTCTAAGCTTCTGCCCTACTATGCGACTACGATGGCTGTGGTTGCTGTATCACACAATGAAAATACGATTGAAAAAGTTGTTGGCCAGGACAAACCAATTTTATATCGCGACATTTTAGAAGAGCAAGGTGAAGGAACCTTCAGCACGGATGGGATGCTTGTGGCGGATCATCCGGTGAGGCGGCTGGTGTACCTGTATTTCTACCGCAATGAATATCTCGTGCTGGATACGGCGATGGAGATACAATTCCGCGGTAACACGATTGATACAATTTCTACGGCGAACCTTGTAGTAAAAAAAACCCGTAACAACACGTATCAATTAGGTGCCCCGCCCCTGATTGTCAACAAAGGGGTGAGTGTTGATGGCGACAAGTTGTATGTGCATTCGAACCTACGTGCAAAAAATGAATCGGTAGAAGACTTTGAACGGCACGCTGTGGTGGATGTGTATGATCTATCCAGCGGAACCTATGCTAGGAGTTTCTACGTGCCACCGTTGGGTGAGAAGAACATGAGATCGTTTGTTGTGGTGGGTAAGTATTTGTATGGTATGCATGATGGTCAGTTGGTGACGTACCGGCTGAACACAGAAGATATTATTTCGCGAATAATCAGGAATGAGTCCGAACACCTGTTAAAAAAGTAGGCTATTGATTTAGTAAACTTAAATTTTAAGAAGTATGAAAAAAGTAAGAATGATGTTGCCGTTACTGGCCATTGTGTTTGCGGTGGCAAGTGCTTTTAGCACTGTGGACGTGGTATCCCTTGATGCCCCGATCCGGTATTTAGATATTACACCCTGTGAAAGCTGTGAGGCTCTTGATGATCCTGCGGATTGTTCTACCGTTCAGCTTGAGAACTCGGTGCGATGTGAGTGTTTTGCCGATACCCCGGAAGGCTCCATGGTCGTTAATGCCGACAATGTTGCTTGCCAGTCGTTGTGGAAAGATCCTCAATAATAAGATTCATGCATGTTGGCGCTTAAACGCGCCAGCATGCATTGAAATCAAAGTGCATCCAACTTGGTCTGAAATCTTTCCGATCGTTTTTTATCCTGGACTTTGGTAAAATAGGCTATTAGTTTTTTATAGGTCACCTCTTGCCCCGCCTGGTCACCAACAAACGCGAGCATGCTGGCCTTACGCTCTCCCAATTGTGATACCCACGAATAGTTGTGATCCGTCATCGCTTGCTGGAGGCACTCATCTATTGGGATCAACATCTGGGAAGCAGCTGCTTCGCACTGAATCTTCACTACGTCGTCCACCAGCAACGTCCACATTATGCGCTCCGGGTTACTTGCCTTGAAATCTTCGAGCAGACTTTGACTTGGGCGTCCATCCATTGCTGAGGCAAGGTATTGATATTGCAAACTCATTGATTTATACGTAGGCAGTTGAGTAGGTGATCCAACGATTTGCATGCTATCAATAAGTTTCTGTGCAGCCATCATATCTTGAAGCGCCAATTTTTGGTCCTCACGAGACACCGCCTTGCGACTCAATAAATGAGCTTGGTGTCTTAAGATACTGGCTTTGACTTCCGGCAGTGAGGTTTCCTGATACGCACGATTAAAAACCTGAGTGACCAACTCATCGGGCAGCACGTTCGCCTGTTGACTTACCGGACCAGTCAACTTTTCCCATAGAATATCTTTTCCATCATCCAGCATGACTTTTAATATTTCACTGGCGAGTGTGTTATCGGTTCCGACCCAAAGGTTGAATTGATATAATAACAACAGCCCTTGATTTTCGGGACTGCTAATCATCAGGGCCCTGAGTTGCTGGTCTGCCTGTTTGAATTCACCTTGCTTTTTCCAACGCTCAACTTGTAGTAAGGCTGATGTAAACGTGGCCTGTCTTGATTTTTCAGCTTGCGGATCCAATGTTGCGTTGAGCAGTTTTTCGAGTACTGCGTCCAAATCATTCACCATGAATCCACGCCAGACAACATGCCCGGTAGCGTCGATAACAAAAATGTCAGGCCAGGCATGCACGCCATAGCGATGTGCTGTTGCCTGAACGTTGTCGATGGCTACGGAGAATGTCATTTGATCTTTCAGCTTTGCATACAGATTCCGGATGCGGGTGGCGTAGCTATGAGTATCTCCAGGCTGCTCGCTGGAATAGACGTTGATGAACCGGATTTTTCTATCGTATGTTTTTGCCAACTGAGCCAGATGCGGAATTGACTTCCGGCAAGGCGGGCAACTTACCGTTGCAAATTCGAGGACATAATATTGGCCTGGCTGGAAGCTGGTGAGCGGTTCATCCCGCAACCATTCCAATACATTAAGATCAGGAGCGCAATCACCTACTTGAATGGATACCTTTTGTTGGGCATGTAGCGGTAGCGTGCTTGCCAAGAAAGCAAGCGAAAGGAAAATTTTCATGACTTTTGCTTTTTAGTTGGACTCGTACCCTGGATTTTGAACCAGGTATTGATTGCGGTTAATCTCTGTTGTGGGAATCGGGTAAAGCTGATCCGTTGTTTGCCAGGTAGGTTTGAGAGTTCCGATGACGTCATCGACCAATCCCCACCGTTTGAGATCAAACCAGCGATGACCTCCTTCCGCGAAGAGTTCTACCCGACGTTCCTGCCTTATGAAGGACATGATCTCATCGGTTGTGTTCGCTGCTAATGAAGGTAGTCCCGCGCGGGTACGAATGAGGTTGATGTCTTGCAAAGCACCGGAGATATTATTTTGCATGGCCCGGCTTTCGGCACGGATGAGGTATTGTTCCGCAAGGCGTAAGTTGGTGGTGTACTCGGTCACTGGTGTGGTGCGATGTGCTTTATACTTTGATGTAAATTTGTAATTGCCCCCAGCGGTGAGTGTTTGTGTTCCTACCCAATTCACCCTGCGCTTGTCGGCTGGCTCAAATGCGGCGAGCATTTCATCGCGAAGTTGTACGCTGAAGCGGGCGGATGTTGACGTTTCCCCATGTGGACTATTGTATCCCGGTCGAATTGGAAGACACTGCCAGATTGCCTCGCTGTTGTTTTTCAAAAAAACAGTATTCAAATCCGATTGCACTTGATACAACGTTGACTCTCCTATCACCTGATCCGCATAGCTTTCTGCCTGTTGCCAGTTTTGTCGGTAGAGCGCTACACGTGCGAGCAGTGCGGTAGCTGCGTGCCGCACTGGCCTGATACGTTCGTTGGACCATTGCGCATAGTTACCTGGTAACAGTTGTTGTGCACCTTGAAGATCTATCATGATCTGTGTGTACACATCTGCTACCGGTGTGCGGGGCATAGTTGAATTGGTGCGATAGTCCGTGGTGGTAACGAGTGGAACGTCTCCGAACACGTTGATGAGATAAAAGTACGTGAAGGCACGCATCCAGCGGGCTTCCCCTTCGATTTGCGTGCGTTTGGTTTGTGTCAATGAATTATTCTGGTCTATCCCTTCGAGGATTGCGTTGGCCTGATAAATCACTTTGTACGCTCCTGTCCATAAAGTCTGGATCATGGGATTGGATGACAGCACTTCATTTTGTGCAAACTGAGTGGCGTTGGCACTGGAATTTTCCTTCAACTCATCGGCTGAGCGGGCGGTGATGTAGGCGATATCAGAAAGATGCCAGCCATCGGCCAAGTACAGACCGGGGTTATTGGCATACACATATATGCCTAGCATAGCGGCTTCGGCCGTTGCATCATCCTTGAACACGGATGCCGTTGTGAGTTCTGTCTGTGGTTCTTTGATGTCAATAAAATCTTCGCACGCAACGAATGCCTGTAGACACACCAGCAACGCAGTGGCGACAAAATAATGATGGTTGATTTTCATGCAGATCATTTTTTTTATTAGAGTGAGAGATTAAATCCGATACTAATGGTTCGAAGCGGTGGCAATGAGGTGATCCCGCGAACTTCCGGGTCGACGCCATCAAAGGTCGTAAACGTGAGCAAGTTTTGTCCTTGAACGAAACATGTCACGCGCGACAGTACTTTGTTGTTGCGGATGGGCAGTTGCCAACTTAACGAAACGTTTTTCAAGCGTATAAAAGAAACGTCATTTACCACGACATCACTCCCCGTCCATTGGGTATAGTTAGTGGTTGAACCCGTGCCGGAGAAGCGGCGATAGGTCGCGAGGTCTCCCGCCTGACGCCATCGATCCATTACCGCTATTGGTTGATTGTTGATGGTACCCGGCATCGGAAAGTATGTCTGAACCTTGTTGCCATCTTGTTTGACAAACTGGAACATGAAGTCCAACTGCCACGATTTATATGTGAGGTTGTTTGAAAGTCCACCAAAAAATTTTGGTGCATAATTCACCGCCTGGCGAGCATCATTCTTGCGATCTACCACCCCATCTTCATTGACATCGCGGATCACATAATTACCGGTTGTGGGATCAAGCTCCAGAAATTCATATCGAAGTCCGATGTTTGTTGGCTCGCCTTCTACAAAACGAAGCGAATAATCCGACAAGTCCTCCAGGTAAGGAAATGATACCACTTTACTATCCGGTATCGTGAGATTAAGGCTTGTGCTCCATTTAAAATTTTTTCGTTGAAGGTTGATGGTCTGCATAACGACTTCCAACCCTGTGTTCTGAAGGGTAGCGGGTAAGTTGAATTGCACACTTTCAAATCCAGTCGTTGCCGGGAGTGGTAGCCCCACCAGTTGATTGGAAGAGCGGTTATGATAATAGCTCACCATGAGTTGGATTTTGTCTTTCAGCCAAGCGGTCTCCACCCCCACTTCGAACTTTTTATTGGATTCCCATCCATACTCCGGGTTGGCAATGCGTACCGGTTCCAGGCCTGAGACGCCATAAGGAAAGAAGGTGGGACTATAACTGTCCAGGTAACGGTAGTTACCAATCTGATCATTGCCGGTAATGCCATAACTGGTGCGCAGTTTCGCGAAGCTCAGGACCGCACTATTTTTCAGGAAGGGTTCGTTCGACATGATCCATGCGGCGCCGAATGCACCAAAATTTGCCATGCGATTGTCAGGGCCGAACCTACTGGAACCATCCCGTCTGAAGGTAACATTAAGTACGTACCTTTCCTCCCAATTGTAATTCATGCGGGCAAAGAGTGCTGCGTACTTGTATTGCTCAGCCGTTACATCAAGGACTTGTACGGTGGTGGCCGCTTTGATGTTAGATACAAGTGCATCGCTGGCAAAACCCGTAGCCTGCAGGCGACTCCCTTGCTGATTGATTTCATTGAAGGTCATTCCAAATAATGATGAGAGTGTACTTTTAGAAAATGAATGTTTATATTCTATTTGTGGTTCCGCAATCCAGGTGGTAATGGCATTGTGCCCGACGGTATTGGACGCCTGTGCATTTGCATCTGTGGGATCCAGAAATTGTTTGAACACCATTTGTGTTTCGTCCTGCGTGGTGCTGCTGTAGCCCAACATGGTGCGGGCTTTCAGTCCGGGAAGAACTTCGTAGGCAAGCGTAGTGGTGGTGTTGAGATTCGAACTGGCCGCCTCATATGGTTTTCCCATTACTGAAAAAGGATTTTCCCACGTATTGTTGCCGTTGTGGATCGCCCAATTAAGTTGTCCATCCTCATTGTAGATGGCGGGTGCATTGGGTGAGAGCGTCATCGCGGACCGTGCAAAGTCTACCGAGGGTAAGTTGTTGTTGGTTTTGGTATACGTTGCCGATGCCGATATGGAAAATCGATTGAGCGCATGATTGATGCTCATGTGACCGGAACCGCGGATAAAAGCAAAGTCTCCCGGGAAAACGGTCGTCTCCCGATTGAAGTTTCCACTCATTAAAAACTGGGTGTTGGCATTTCCACCTGAAAGGGATGTCTGCGCATTCCATGTTGCTGCTGTGCCGCCCAAGAGTTCCTCCCGCCAGTTGGTATAACGTGTGGTATCCCACACGACAATGTCGGGCCAGGTGTTGGCCATCGCCGGATTTGAGATCTGACTCCAGCGGTTGTCATTGCGGATCGCCTCTTTCCGCATCTCTAAATACTGTGGTGTTGACAATTGCGCCATTCGATTGGTGTTGACGTTACTGAGTCCGGTGGACACATTTACATCCACGCGTGAGCGACCTGCGTTACCTTTTTTAGTTGTGATCAACACTACCCCATTGGCACCACGTGAGCCATAGATGGCGGTGGCATCGGCATCTTTAAGGATCTCAATGCTTTCTATGTCTTGCGGGCTAAGCACATTCAGTGGGCTTGACGCGGGAACTGCTGACTGGCCTAGTTGAGCGATGGTAGAAGATGGAAAGGGCACGCCATCCACCAGATACAAAGGATCATTGCCATCTGCCCGTAGGCTATTGCGGCCGCGAATCTCAATTCCAAACCCGGCACCAGGAAGCCCTGAGCCCTGATTGATCATGACTCCCGGCATGCGGCCGATGAGTGCGGCAAGCGTATTGTTAACGGGCTGTTGTTGAATTTCTTTGGCCGTGATACGTGCGATGTTACCGGTCTGTTCACGCTGGGTAGTTTGATAATACCCGGCGTTGATCGTCACTTCTTCCAGACTCTGACTGTCTTCTTCGAGTGTGATGTTGAGCGTAGTCTCTGTGCGCACAGCCTGCTCAACGGAACGATAGCCGATGAAGGAGAAGACCACTGTCACGCCGGACTCTGCCTGAAGTGAATAACTTCCCAACGCATCGGTGGCCGTGCCGTTGGTGGTACCTTTCTCCAGTACGTTGACCCCTGCAAGGGGTTGACCTTGCATATCGGACACCATGCCAGACAATGTCATCAGATTCCGGGCTTCGCGTCTTGGTGGTTGCTGAGACTCTTGTGGCTTTCGGCGCAAAGTGATTGTACCTTCCTGTTCATGCAGACGAAATTCGATGCCGCGTGGAGTGCATAACTCGATGAGGATTTCGCGCAACGGACGGTTGTCGACCTGAAGTGTGACGGGTTCATTGAGGCGGAGTTGATCTGTACTATAGGCGAAGCGAACTCCTGCCCTCGATTCGATGTGCTTCAACACATCTCCGAATGGAGCCTGCACCATGTTAACGGAGATTTCACGGTCGAGGAGTTGAGAGAAACCTGATGCTGTTGCCAGCATAAGGATCAGTGTGAAGAACATGTGATATTTAGCGTAATGTCTTTTCATTGGAATAGGGTCAAGGTAATGGTGGTCAGTATTCGGTGATCCGTTGTGAGTCGATGATTAATTTCGTCCATGGTGAATCAGTCATATCTAATTTGAAAATTTGAGGATTTGAAAATTTGCGTTAAGTATTGGGTAATAGTTTAGCAGCCACCTATTTAAAATAGTGCGTTGATATTCAATACAATATTATTTGTGCGAACTAACTCGTTGTGAAAGTCAGGTTGTATTTTCTATGTGGTGCGGCAGCTTCATAATTTTTCAGGGATTGCAGCCGGAGCCACTGATGGTGAATGAATCCTTGTCCTTCCGATATTCTATGTGCAACACTTCGGCAATTCTATCGAGTGCATTTGTCAGCGACTGGTCTGTAAGATCGATCGTCAACCGACACCGTGCTGCGTCGGCATTTTCAATCGTGATACGCACTTCAAATTTTTTCGAGAGCTTGTTTACTACTTCCGCCAACGCGATGTTGGTGAAATCCAACGCGTATTCGGTGTTGGCGACCGTTTCGACTTTCTCTTGCGGCAACAATGTTGAACGTTGTACCAAGCCTGTGGGCGCATAGACTATCTTTTCGTTGGAGGTAATGTCTATCCCTATTGTATCGCGCAACGAGGAGACGTGGACTTTTCCGGTGAGTACGGTGAGTTTCACACTGTCACCGGTTTTAAGGCGGAAGCTGGTACCCACTACTTCCACGGTGACATCCTGGTATTGGATGCGGAATGGCCGGGTGGGATCTTTGGCTACTTCAAAGAGTGCTTCGCCTGAGAGCGTAGCCAGTCTTTCCCCGGGCTGATTTGCAAAACTAAAATGACTATCGCGTTGGAGCCACACTATGGAGCCATCATCAAGGATAAGTTTTTGGGTATCGGACTGAAAAGCAAACCAGAGTGCGACCGAAGCGATGGCGAGGATAGCAACCGCCGAAGCGATGCGAATCGTCCATTTGCCGGAATCGCGTTTGTACGGATTGAGGGCTTTGATGTCAGCGGTGTTATCGCGGCTGGCGATGATGTTCTGAAAGAGGCGCTCTTCGTCTGCGGCAGACAACTCGAGGTCGCGGGTATCTTCGGACTTCATGACTTCGAGCCAGGTTTCGAGGCGCGTGCGTTCTTCCTCGGTTACTCTATTGGCGAGGTAGCGTTCCAGTAAATCATCAAAGTTGGACTTCTCCATAGGAAAGAGACGGGTTTAATCAACCGTCTCACCTATCTAGTGGCGGAAAGTTTGAAAAGGCATGGCCTTTTTAGATTTTTTTTTAAGGGAATCTGCATCATGACACCTTTGTTTCTTAGACGGGTGTTTAACTTTCCGAGTCGGTCACTAGCCCCGAGCAGACCAATATCGAACTTTTATCTTAAAGATTTGGCTCGATTCGAGCAATTTGTCTTTATTCAATTCTAATGGCTTCTGTTGAATCAAGTTTTGCTCAAATGCAGATTTGGATATTTTATTTTTAATATTGGTATTTTTAATCCCTTTTTGACTATTCATTTTTCGCATTTGGGTATTTTTCAAAAAAGTTTAACAACAAGTTTGAACCATTTAACATAGATGTGGTTCAGACTACAATAAAGTACCAGGGCAGTATAGAGCATTTCGTTCTCATTGGGACGAACTTCACTAAAGCCGATATCAAGACAAGAAGTCGCTTTGCCATTACCAAAGCAACGGAGGCAGATGCTTATCAAAAAGCCATTCAATCGGGCCTTCAGGATTTCTTTCTGCTATCTACGTGTAACCGCACCGAGTTTTATGCCTGTGCACCGTTGGATGTGCTAACACAATTGGTATCTACCCAACTGGCAGTTTCGGAATCTGATTTTAATCAATACTTCTACAAATTCAGCGGTACGGAAGCTGTCCATCATTTCTTTCAGGTAGTTTCCGGCCTTGACTCCCAGATCCTTGGCGACTATGAAATTGTTTGCCAGGTGAAGGCATCATTGGATGAAGCCCGTAAACATGATCTTGTAGGTACAATAACCGATCGGGTCACAAACTATGCTTATCAGGCGCAAAAGAAAGTAAAGGCACATACCAACCTGAGCAGTGGCAAGTATTCAGTTAGTTACGCGGCTGCAGAATTGATCTTTCATGAAAGTCAGTCGCAATCATTCAGAAATATTTTGATTGTGGGCGCTGGAGATTTTGGGGCTGCTGTTGCTCGCAACCTGCGACATTATTTTCCTTCTATTCCTATAGCTATAAGCAACCGCACGCGAGAGAAATCGGAAAGGGTGGCTGAACAAGTTCAAGCGGAAATAATTGACTTTGATTATTTCAAGAATCATCTCAATCGCTTCGATGTAGTGATTACCACAGTAGGATTGGAACACTACCTGGTTCAGCCTGAAGAGGTTCAGGGTTTGAGTAAAAAACTGTTTCTAGATCTTAGTGTTCCGCAGGCGGTTCATCCAGATGTTAGAAACGTAAACGGAGTGCGTCTCTTTTCTGTAGATGAGGTTTCAGCATTTCACAATGACTTGCTACAACAACGCAAACTAGAAATACCACGTGCTGAAAAGATCATCGACTTGTACATGAACCAGTTGATCGAATGGCAACATGTCTATAATCACAGCCACATTGTGCTGAGTTATAAGGAGAAGGTCAGGAATTTAATATTTGACCAGCCTACCACACCTATCGAAGCCGCAGCGAACGATCAAAATAAGAAGCTTGATAAAGCCTTTTCATCTCTAATCCAGGAAATCCGAGAGCACGGCTATGCTGGTTGCCGTATGATTGAGACCTTGAACAACCTCGTCTTGGTCGAAAAATGAAGGCCGCTCGGAGGATTCGTATTGGCACCCGGCAAAGTGCTTTGGCCCTTTTCCAGGCGCACGAAGTACAACGCATGTTGAGCCAGCAAGGTATTGCCACTGAGATTGTAGAAATAACTTCAGATGGAGATACTGACTCAGTGACACCATTGTATGAAATGGGTATCCAGGGAATTTTCACCAAGTCCTTGGATATCGCTTTGCTACAAAATCGAATTGATATGGCCGTTCACTCCACGAAAGATATACCCACTAGACTCGCGAAGGGATTAGTGCTCAGTGCCATGCTAGAGCGGGCAACTCCGTTTGATTGCGTGGTATTACCCCAAGGAAAAACCACAAGCGATTTTTCAGGAAGACAAGTCATTGCTACGAGCAGCCTTCGCAGAAAGACACAGTGGCTGCATCGTTATCCTCAACACACAACAGAAAATCTTCGGGGAAATATCCAAACACGTTTAACGAAGTTAGATAATTCGCCATGGAGCGGTGCCATTTTCGCACAAGCTGCGTTGGAGCGATTAAAGGTCACATCGCATCATTACATCACCCTCGATTGGATGCTTCCATCGCCTTCACAGGGAGCAATTGGTGTCGCGTGTCGCCAGGATGATGCTGAGATTTTATCGCTTTGCCGTTCAATCAATCATACCGCAACCAATGTCTGTGTAAGTGCCGAGCGTGATTTTCTTAATGCCTTGCACGGTGGCTGTGCTGTGCCCATTGCAGCGTATGCAGTAATAGAAAAAGAGCAATTATTCTTTCGGGGAAATGTCTTCAGCCTGAATGCAAAAGATAGTATAGAGGTGGAAAGGAATTTCCCGATGGAGCGAGCATCGGAAGCTGGCGTTCTGGCCGCTAAGGAAATGTTGACGAAAGGGGCCGAATCAATCATCAAAACGTTTCGTCCGGCATGAAGGCACCATATTATATCGTTTCAACAAAAGTATTGTCTCAGGAATTGGTTCAGCAATTCAAGGCCATTGGCGCATCGGTAACACAGCATGATTTTATTAATACATGCATTCAGTTGCCTGAAAACCTTTTAAGAGAAACAATTCAGGATGTAGTTGTTCTCACTAGTAAAACCGCTGTTGAAGCCTGGGTGCAAATCGTGGATTTGTTACAACTGAAAAGAAAACAATATCGGATATACTGTTTATCAGAGGGAACGCAAAAGTTGGTATCGACTAGTGGTTTTACTGTTGCTGGTAAAGCGACAAACAGTGCTTTGCTTGCCGATCAAATACTGAAAGATAAAAATATTAACAGTGTAACATTCGTATGCGGTAACCTCAGACGTGATGAATTGACTAATAAATTAAAGACAGGTGGAGTTACCGTAAATGAGATTGTTGCCTACAATACGAAACTTTCTCCGCTCGCTGTTACATCACCGATTGATGGTGTTTTGTTCTTTAGTCCAAGTGGTGTGGATAGTTTTCTTTCTGAGAACAGAGTTGGATCGGCTGTGGCGTTTTGTCTGGGCAAGACTACCGCTGAACATGCGCAAGAAATGGGGTTTAAAACTATTCGTATGGCTGTAGCTCACACCCCGGCGGCTTTGGTAAAATCTGTAATCAACCATTATAAAAAAAATAGTATATGCTTAAAAACGATTTGTTGTTAAAAGCGCTTCGGCAGGAAGAAGTTTCAAGACCACCCGTGTGGATGATGCGCCAGGCGGGCCGGTATTTACCTGAATACATTGCACTCAGGAAACAGTATGATTTCTTCACTCGTGTGCAAACACCTGAGTTGGCTTGTGCGATAACGCTGCAGCCGGTCGACATCGTTGGTGTAGATGCTGCGATTATCTTCTCGGATATCCTGGTGATACCGCAGGCGATGGGTTTAGAAGTGTTGATGGAAGAGAGCAAGGGTCCTGTACTGCCAAACACGATAAAATCCGCAAGCGATGTAGATAAACTGACCGTGAGTGTGAATGACCAATTGCAATATGCTTTTGATGCAATTTCATTGACGAAGAAAGAACTGAATGATCGCGTGCCGTTGATTGGTTTTGCGGGCGCTCCCTTTACGTTGTTGTGCTATATGGTAGAGGGTAAGGGAAGCAAAGCTTTTGAGAAAGCAAGGGCATTTTGTTTTACTCAGCCTGCACTGGCATCAAAGTTATTGCAGAAGATAACCAATGCCACCATCCAGTATTTAAAAGGACAGGCAAAAGCTGGGGCTGATGTAGTTCAGGTATTCGATAGCTGGAGCGGACTCTTAGGCCCGGATGACTTTAATCTCTTCGCGGCTCCCTATTTATTACAAATTGCTGAAGCATTGGCACCTCATGTGCCTGTCATACTTTTCCCGAAAGGAAGCAACTACGCATTGCGGGAACTCTCCAATCATGCCTGTGTTTCTGGTATCAGTTTAGATTGGACAATTCGTCCGGCCGATGCGCGGAAGGAAACTCAAAACCGCGTAACCCTTCAGGGTAATTTTGATCCCAGCAAACTGCTGATGTCTCCTAATGAAATTGCTAGGGAAGTCCATAGCATGATTGATGCCTTTGGCACTCAGGGTTACATCGCTAACCTGGGTCATGGCATTTCCCCAAATGTGCCTGTCGAGAATGCCAACGCTTTTGTGCAGGCAGTAAAAGAATATACCCATGTCGCAGTCCATTAAAGATCAGTTCACCGCACACCTTCGAGTACTACAAAACGAAATATGCCAGGCACTTGAGCAGGCAGATGGCAAGGCTCGTTTCGTTTGCGATGTATGGGAGCGCCCGGACGGTGGTGGTGGTGAAAGCCGTATCATCAACGGTGGAAATGTTTTTGAAAAGGGTGGGGTAAACGTTTCGGTGGTTCACGGTAAGCTTCCTGCAATTGCAGCACAACAACTAAAAGTAGATGGTGATTCCTTTTTCGCATGTGGATTGTCATTGGTCCTTCATCCATCCAATCCGTTTGTGCCAACGGTTCACGCTAACTGGCGCTACTTTGAATTGTACAATGAAGACGGAGAAGTTATGGATGCCTGGTTTGGCGGTGGCACTGACCTCACGCCTTATTACTTATTTGATAATGATGCAATTTATTTTCATTCCGTACAAAAGAATTCTTGCGATGCATTCGATCAATCCCTTTACCCGACATTCAAGAAACAGTGCGATCAGTATTTCAGTAATCATCATCGCGATGGTGAGCGCAGAGGAGTGGGCGGCATTTTCTTTGATCACTGCAGAGGCATAGCCGGGCGTTCCCTTGAATTCTGGAAGTCTTTCGCGGAAACCAACGGCAAAAATTTCCTGACCGCGTATTTACCCATCGTTGAAAAAAGAAAGAATAAAACATTTACGAGCAAGCACAAGTTCTGGCAGGAGATAAGAAGAGGAAGATACGTGGAGTTCAACTTATTGCATGATCGCGGCACTTTGTTCGGCATTAAGACGAATGGGCGCACAGAGAGTATATTAATGAGTTTGCCCCCAACGGTTCGCTTTGAGTATAATTTTCAGCCAACCCCAGGAAGTGAGGAGGCTCGCCTTACAGAAGTTTTAATGAATCCAAAAGATTGGTTAACGTCTAATCCGGTTGTATTATGAATAGACGAAATCGGATTTTAAGAAAATCGCCTGCCGTACGAAGCCTGGTTCAGGAAACCTATTTGCAGCCTTCTGATTTTATTTTGCCCGTATTTATCACAGAAGGAAAAAACGTTCGCGATAAAATTGTCAGCATGCCCGGTTATTACCGCTACTCGCTTGATCTGGCCGTTGAAGAGTTAAAATCATGTTATGCACTTGGTTTGCACTGTGCCTTGTTGTTTATAAAAGTGCCTGACGAGCTAAAAGACAACACCGGCAGAGAGGCTCTTAATGAAAATGGTCTGATGCAGCGTAGTGTGCAGGCGATAAAGGCTGCATTACCTGAGATGGTGGTGATGACCGATGTAGCGCTTGATCCTTACTCATCGTTTGGGCATGATGGCATTGTAGAGAATCAGCAAATAGTGAATGATAAAACCGTTGAGGTGCTAGCGCAAATGAGTGTAAGCCATGCAAGTGCCGGTGCCGACTTTGTTGCCCCCAGCGATATGATGGATGGTCGCATTAGTGCTATTCGTCATGCTCTGGAAGCGGCTGGTTTTCATAACACAGGCATCATGAGTTATGCAGCTAAATATGCTTCCTGTTTTTATGGCCCCTTCCGCGATGCACTTGATAGTGCTCCCGGCTTCGGTGATAAGAAAACGTACCAGATGAATCCGGCCAACCGGCTGGAGGCGATCAAGGAAGTGCGCATGGATGTGGAGGAAGGGGCTGATATTATCATGGTGAAACCTGCACACGCCTATCTGGATATTATTCGGGAAGTAAAAAATGAGATAACGCTTCCGGTAAGCGCGTATCACGTCAGTGGCGAGTATGCTATGATCAAAGCTGCGGCCAAAGCCGGATATCTGAATGAGGAACAAGCAATCATCGAAGTATTAACAGGAATAAAGAGAGCCGGGGCGGATTTGATCGCAACATATTTTGCCAAACAGGCTGTTGAACTAATTCAAAGAAGTAAATAAGTTAGGATGAATCGATCACGGAGTGAAAGTTTATTTGAACGTGCGCAGCAACACATTCCCGGTGGAGTAAACTCTCCGGTGCGGGCATTTAAAAGCGTTGGGGGAACACCTGTATTTATCAAGCGGGCCAAGGGTGCTTATCTGTATGATGAGGATAGCAACCGCTATATCGATTACATTAATTCCTGGGGCCCGATGGTGTTGGGCCATGCCTATGAGCCTGTGGTGGAAGCCATTCGACAACACGCTGCTGACTCCACTTCGTTTGGTGCTCCAACGGAGTTAGAAATTGAAATGGCTGAACTCATTAAATCAATGGTTCCCAATGTGGATCTCATTCGCATGGTGAGCAGTGGCACGGAGGCTTGTATGAGTGCACTCAGACTGGCCCGCGGTTATACCGGAAGGAATAAGTTTATCAAGTTCGAAGGTTGTTATCACGGTCATGCTGATTCATTTCTTGTAAAAGCAGGAAGCGGGATGGCTACACTAAACATTCAGTCCGTTCCTGGTGTCTCTACAGGTGTGTCACAGGATACCCTCACAGCTCCATACAATAATTTAAGTGCGGTAAAGGAATTGATTGCCCAATACCCGGATCAGATTGCCGCAATCATCATCGAACCGGTCGCTGGCAATATGGGTTGCATTCTGCCACAAGCCGGATACCTGGAAGGGTTGCGCTCATTGTGCGATCAGCATGGTATCGTGTTGATCTTCGATGAAGTGATGACCGGCTTTCGGCTGGCACCAGGTGGAGCGCAAGAGTTATACAACATCAAAGCCGACTTGGTAACATTTGGAAAAATTATTGGCGGTGGTTTGCCGGTGGGAGCCTTTGGTGGCAGAAAAGAAATCATGCAACACGTTGCCCCGCTGGGCAATGTCTATCAGGCAGGTACACTGAGTGGAAATCCAATTGCCATGATTGCTGGTTATACACTTTTACAGGAGTTGAGAAACAATCCATCCGTCTATCAAAAACTAGAGCAAACCACGGGGCAACTGGCAGGTGGTATTTCAAGGGAATTAAATAAGAGAGGAATTGATCATACCGTGAATATTTTGGGAAGTATGATGAGTGTTCACTTTGGCAAACACGCAGTTGTTGATTTTGAATCTGCCAAGCAGTGCGATATCGGGCTGTTCAATCGCTTCTTCCACCATCTGCTACAGCAGGGTGTGTATTTGCCGCCCTCCGCCTATGAAAGTTGGTTCGTCAGCTCAGCGATTACTGACGTTGAGGTGGCTGCTACGATAGAAGCTGTAAAGAAATTTAACTGAAATGGCAACACAAGCAGTTCTCTTGGCAAACCTCGGCTCACCCGATTCTTATCAGGTGAAAGATGTTCGCAATTATCTCGCAGAGTTTTTGATGGACGAGCGAGTAATTGACCTTCCCTATATGGGTCGTCTATTATTAGTAAAAGGTGTTATCGTTCCATTTCGTGCACCTAAGAGCGCTGGCAAGTACAAAACCATCTGGACAGAAAACGGCTCGCCCCTGATCCACATCTCTAGGCAGGTGCAGCAAAAATTAAAAGACGCGATTCAATTGCCGGTTGAGTTATGCATGCGCTATGCTAATCCCACGCCATCGTTTGCTCTTGATAAGTTGGCCCGTGAGAATCCGGATTTAAAGGAAGTAGTACTGGTGCCGCTTTATCCGCATTATGCCATGAGCAGTTATGAGACCGCGGTGGAGCATGTAAAGGAAACGTATCGGCAACGAAACTATCCCTTTCAGTTGAAAGTAGTTCCCCCCTTCTTTAATCATCCGCAATACATAGATTCGTTGGTAATCAGCATCAGACCACATCTGGATGAGGAATTCGATCACTTGCTGTTTAGCTATCACGGTATTCCCAAACGTCATGTGTTGAAAACAGACTGCACAAAATCACATTGCTTTACCAGTGAGGAATGTTGTGCTGTTGCCTCGAAGGCACACGAAGTATGTTACCGACATCAGATAATTACGACTACCAATCAGGTAGCCGAAAAATTGGGTTTAGCGAGCGGGAAGTTCAGCTTTTCATTTCAATCCCGGTTGGGTGCTGATGCGTGGTTGCAACCCTATACAGTCGAGCAATTAAAAAAATTTCCTAAACAGGGGATTAAGAAGTTGCTCATTGTATGTCCGGCCTTTGTGAGTGATTGTCTTGAGACATTGGAAGAAATTCAACAGGAAGGTCATGAAGATTTTATGAAGGCTGGAGGAGAATGTTATTCCGTAATCCCATGCCTGAATGACCGCGATGACTGGATTCAAACATTAACAACCTTGATAAATGCTCAGTTGAATGAGCCTGTTTTTTTCTGACCATATTAAGATGTTTGCTTACATCAAAGCCTTTCATATCATCTTTGTTGTTACCTGGTTTGCAGGACTGTTTTATATCGTCAGGCTTTTTATCTATAACCGAGAGGCGCAGGATAAACCTGAACAGGAACGTGAAATATTGCAAAGCCAATTTAAGATCATGATCAGAAGGTTATGGTTTGGAATCACCTGGCCGTCCTGCATTCTTACCCTGATCTTTGGAACGTGGCTGACGGTACTGTATGGAAGTCTCCCGAGTTGGTTAGTGGTCAAAATCGGCTTCGTGGTTGGGTTATTGATGTATCATCTTTCGATTCACCTGATATATCAGAAACAAATAACCAACATCTTTAACTACACATCCATGCAGCTTAGAATGTGGAATGAGGTGGCCACTCTTTTTTTGTTTGCGATTGTATTCCTGGTGGTCGTGAAACATGAGTTAAGTTTTGTCTGGGGTGTAGCGGCTTTATTGGTGCTCTTCCTTGTACTTAAAATTAGCATTACGCTTTATAAGTATTTACGCGCCAAGTAGGTCGATGTTTTCTTCATGCCTCTCGAGGCTCAAAGCAAAAAAAAATACTCTACTGTAATTTAGAATTATTCTAAATTATATACATTTGTTTATAACGATTCTAAATAACCATGAAATATTCAGCTATTTTGACCTTTTTTGTCGCGCTTGCAACAATCGCCCATGCACAAGACTCCCGGGAGTCGGATACCTTGAAAACCAGAATTCTACCCGAACTCACTGTGGTTGGTCGTGGAAGCAAGTCGGATATTCACCAACTGCCCGAAATTGTAGGCACGAATATCTATGCCGGAAAGAAAAGCTCACTTATAGTTTTGGACAAAGTGCAGGGCAACGTAGTTACGAATACCATGCGCCAGGTGATGGCCAAGGTGCCGGGCATTTTTATTTGGGAGAGTGAGAGCAGCGGTCTTCAGATCAACATCGCTACCCGCGGTTTGAGTCCCAATCGCTCATGGGAATTCAACGTCAGACAAAACGGATATGACATTGCCGCTGATCCATACGGTTATCCCGAGGCATACTATAATCCGCAGTTACAATCCGTTCAAAGAATTGAATTCGTGCGCGGCCATGGTGCCTTACAATACGGACCACAAATCGGGGGTATGGTTAATTATATCCTGAAGAACGGAAGTGAGTTTACGAAGCCATTTCAATTAGAAACTTTTCAAACCGCAGGAAGTTTTGGATTGTTCAACACCTATAATGCTATTGGTGGCAAGACAAAAAAGTTGAATTACTATGCATTCTTCGATCACCGTAATGCTGATGGATGGCGCGACAATAATCAGTATAAGAGCAACACCGGCTCTGGGACTTTCACCTATCACGTTAACGATAAGTTTTCAATCACAACAGAGTTTACCCGCTGGCATTCAAATAGTCAACAACCCGGGGGCCTTACAGATGCTCAATTCGATATCAACCCACAACAAAGTGTAAGAAGCAGAAATTGGTTTGATCTTACATGGCAGACAGTAGCCCTAAGTGCCGATTACAAAATCAGAGCTAACCAACGGGTCAACATGAAGCTCTTCAATATTCTTGGTGACAGGAATAGTGTTGGCTATTTCCCCTCTGGCGGAATTACTGTAGCTGACGCAATCAACCCATCCACTGGTGAGTATAGTAATCGCACGGTAGACACCGATAATTATCGCAATTATGGATTGGAGGCCAGATATCTCCTCAGTTATCAGGTCGGAGGACAAGGGCATAACCTTAGTGCAGGCATGAGACTTTATTCGGGAAGCACTTTTCGTTATAGAGGTGGCCGGGGAACTACCGACACAGGTTATGACATCAGTTTGGTTGGCGGTACGTGGACAGGAGACATTGACTATAGGAGCAGAAATGCAGCGTTTTTTGTCGAAAATCTTTTTGGCATCACAGAGAAGTTATTGATTATTCCGGGTGTTCGTTATGAATACCTACAGGCTGAAGCAACGGGCTACAACAGCATTGCCAACGGTAATCCCGTTTATTTACAAGATCAGGAACGTGCCCGCGGATTTGTAATTGGTGGAATTGGTGTGGAGTATTTGCTTACCGGTACAACTAAGTTGTATGCCAATGCTACCCAGTCCTATCGTCCCGTACAATTTGCTGATCTTACAACACCACCAACAACGGACATCATTGATCCCAATCTTACCGATGCAAAAGGCTTGAATATTGATTTGGGATATCGAGGGGACATAAAGAATTTCTTTCTCTTCGATGTAAGTGTATTCCATCTTGATTATGACAACCGGATAGGAACCATTAAGCAGCAACGGACGGACGGTTCTTTCTATAATTACCGCACCAATGTGGGGAGCAGCAATGCAAAAGGTGCCGAAGTTTTGGTGAGTTTAATATTACAAAGGCGCTAGGCCGTTCGGCTAAGCAAAGAGGGTTGAGTGTGTTTGCTTCGTATGCCTATAACGATGCACGATATGAAAATTTAAAAGTGGTGACAGTAGTAAGTAATGCATTGAGTGAAACCAATTACAAGAATAACAAAGTAGAATACGCGCCTGAAAATATTCTTCGTGCCGGGGTGACCTATGCGTTTCGTGGTTTAGAAACAACACTTCAGTATAGTTATACCGACAAGGTGTTTACCGATGCAAACAATACAGTAGAGCCAACAGCAAATGCGCAAAATGGTGTAGTACCTTCCTATTCAATTTTAGATGCCACTATTGGATATAAGCACAAATCGGGAGTATCTCTGAAAGCGGGTATAAATAACCTGTCGAATAAGCATTATTTTACCCGCAGGGCGGGCGGTTACCCAGGGCCGGGTATTTTGCCGGCCGATGGTAGAGCCTATTTCGTTAAGGTGGGTTATATCTTGAGGTGATTGAGTTGTTGAAAAAAATCCATAGTAAGACCTTGTTGAACTTCAATTAAGTTCTATCATCCCTTAAAGATGAAACCAAAATTGATTGGATGAAATGCATCAATCATACAATTTGATGCATTTTGATTGAATTTGACTGTAGACTGGAGATTCCAATATCGAACCAATTTCTTACTAGTTTATTGTATTTAATGATATTCGGATTGGCCGTTGATTTGTTGATTAACAGGTTTAAGTCCCCCAAGATCATGCAATGTTTTTAATTCCGTGAGGAGATTAAGTTGGGAACCTGATCCCCCGTTACAATCCCTTCTATAACTACATGCACGATTACAAACTCAAATAAAAGAGATCTTCCAAATAGGTAGTCGATGTTACGACAATGATTCCCGATCATCAGGTGTTCTGTCTTTTTCCTTCAATCTTAATAATAATACGGCCACCCAAATTGTCCATACTACATAACCCGACATGAATAACCGAAATGTATGAAGGTTGATATCCACAGAATCAATCACTATTGCAATCAAGGTCGGAATGGACATCACCATACCAAAATAACCCACCAACGAAGAAATCGTTTTGAATCGCACAATCGAAATTGACCAAAAGAGAATAGCTAGACAACAACCTCCATACAAGATTAAGTCAAAGGCCTGATTCAATGCCAACATATTTCTTACCACCAAATTAACGGTTTCATTTTGAAAGTTGGCACTTGTAAGATTGGTTACAAAAATGGGCAGCGCAAGGCCATTAATTGCTGCCGCAATCATACCCGCCAATTGTGCGACTAGCATTGCAAAAAAAGCTAGTGTTGGTAATTCCGAAGTGCCTTTCCATACTTGGGAGAATCCGAAAAAACCTGCTATAAAGAAGGGAACAGCGATTAGCGCAACGCTATGGCTAGCAATAATTTGACCCGAGGCTTTAATGAGATGCTCAATGTTTCCCCCTGGCGGGTGAAATATCATGGTCAATAGTAAGCAAGCCGATCCGACAAGCAACATTTGTCCGGCCAATTTGGGAGTTGTCTTCATGTTTGTAAGTTTTTTCAAACCTACAACATGATCTAAAATAGGTACTTGATCTAAATCAATTCTGCGGGAAATTCTGTCGCACCCGGCTTAGGGTTTCTGGAGTTATTCCCAAATAGGATGCAATGTGCTTCAGTTGAAACTTCTCAATGACCTGCGGCTTCTTACTAATTAGGTTAAGATATTTATCCCTTGATGATTGTTTGAGATGATCGGTTATTTGCGTTTCCACTTTCATTTTCAGTACTCTCATGATTTGAAAAAAAGAGTCCGATTCCTTTATTAATTTGTGAAGATCATACAAATTTAATTCTAGCAGCAAACAGTCTTCCGACGCTTGTAAACAAGACGTAATGGGCTCTTGAGAGAGGAACCCTTGATAATCAAAAGCCCAATCAGTCTCTATGAAAAGATTCAGCGTAGTGTCAAGACCTGATTCGTCAATGTGATAGTGTCGAAGACTCCCCTTCTCAACAAAATGAATAGATTGACAGATATGGCCCTCCCTAAGTAAGAATGCACCTTTGTTCAGGGAGATAACCTTCACATAACTTTCAATCTTCTTTAGTTCTACGTCTGAGAACCTTCCCAGAATTCGTAGCGAACAATGAAAGTTATTAAAATTCATCGCTGCAGAATATGATTTATTACTTATTTCAATCATAAATGTCTTACTAACTTTTTAACGAAGCCTGAAGATTTAATTTGATAACCAATGCCTCCATAGAATTGATGAGCAACTTTTCTTTCTTCCCTATTCCCGCAATTAAGTAAAACTCTGTCGGCTCCGATTTATTGTACCCAGTTTTCAACTACTTCCATTAACTGACAACCAATTCCATTTTTTCTAAACCGCTCTTTACGATAAGCGCTAATATGCGCACATAAATTCCACTTTGTTCATAAGAGTAATTTTTTCTTACACCGGCAAAGCCGACAACGTGAGTGCCGACTGATGCAACATACGTTTTATGGTCTTCGTGTTTTTGAATATTGATAAGTCTATCGTTCATTTCCTCTAACGTAGTGATATAGCTAATTCATTGATCAATTCGGTTAGCGCTACTATATCTGTCATCGTTGCTTCTCGTGTCATCGTTGCTTCTCGAATATTTGTTTGGCCGGCCATGTCTTCCATTATTCTCATTTTGCAAATCTTCTCAGAATAAGTAGAACAATTTGTAAAGCGCTTAATCCAGTCCCTGGAACTAGGTACCAGAGTGTGCAAATATTGATAAATAGCATCGCTTTCCATGACCAATCAAGATTCATGAAGAAGCAAACCGTAATAGTTAGACCAAATAATCCCCATATTAAAAAAATCACTTTCATGAGTGTAGATTCAGGATCGATGCCAACAGATTTTACAATTTTAGTCCAAGGCCCAAGTTGGCCTGCGAACTCACCCGATCTTGGTCGTACGTAATCGCCAATAGTTAGTCCCCTTGTCCCATCAAAAGTCATAAAGCCAAAATTCAAAACTGCTGATGCGATTACAATCCATTTTAATACTGCCATATTCGTTCTTTTTAGTCAACTTATGACTGATTACTTCATTATCTATTTCAGAATGTCCTTTTACAACATTTTCAGTATATGTTTGTATGCCCTTCCAACTGGAATAGTGTTTCCATTAATCTCTACGGTTTCTGAATTGAATGACCGTACTTTATGAATTGCAATGATAAAAGACCGGTGAACGCGCTGGAAAAGTGAATCAGGCAATAGACTTTCAATTTCATGCGTGCTCATCTTTGTTGAGTAAAAACGATCAAGTGTCACGATCTTCACATATTCCTTTTGGCTTTCAATAAAAAGTATCTCTGAAAAGTAAACTTTCACTTTCTTTAATTGAATATTAACAAGCACATAGTCTTTTGTACTCTCCATATAAGGCTGTCCAGAGGGTCTGTCTTTTTTAACTTTATTGACGGCTGCCAAGAAACGCTCGAACGCGAAAGGCTTGAGCAAATAGTCCACTACGCTTAATTCATAACCCTCAAGTGCATACTCATGGTATGCCGTGGTAATAATGACTGCCGGTGGATTGGTTAATGTTTTAAGAAAGGTTAGACCCTTTATCGCTGGAAGGTGAATGTCTAAAAACATAAGGTCAACAGGGTGTTCTCTAAGATGATTAATAGCGTCAATTGCATCTTCATAAGATCCTCGTAAATCAAGAAATGGAATCCGGGAAATGTAACCTTCAAGAATCCTTCTTGCCAGAGGTTCATCCTCAACGATGATGCATTTTACGTTAGACATGGCTTAAAAGGTTGATTGTTAACTTAGCCGTGAAAACAGACTTATTCTGTTCTGTGATCAACTCAAAGTCCCCATAGAGCAATTGAAGCCTGCGCCTGAGGTTAGAGAGCCCAATATTATCTTTTACTTCTTGCTTTTCGGGAGAGGAGTAACTTGAATTGTTGACAACAAAGATCAATTGCTGAGAACGCATAACACATTTTACATCAACAAATCGCTTCCCCTTAAATTGTGAAACTCCATGTTTAAATGCGTTTTCGACAAGTGGTATAAGCAAAAGCGGAGGTATTGTTTCAGCAAAATTTTCAATCTCATAATTAAAATTAATGGAAATATCCTCGTTGTATCGAAGTTTCTCAAGGTCAATGTAGTTAGTCAAAATCTTTATTTCTTTATCGATAGTGATGAACTCATTACTGGTTTCATATAGAAGATAGCGCAGGATTTTGGACAGTCGAAGAATTGATTCGGAAACAAGTTTAGGTTGATGCTGAGACAACGAATAGATATTATTTAAGGTATTAAATAAAAAGTGCGGATTGATTTGTGATTTGAGGAAAAGTAATTCGGCTTGCTTTTTTTCTGTTTGTATCTGTTGTCTTTCGTACTTTAATCGTGCGTAGTCAAAGAAGAGTTTAAATACTGCAAATACAAGAAAGGCTCCAGGGGTAAGGCGCACAGCGGAAGATATTGCATTGCCTTCATCCGGGAAAATCCTCAGTGGGTTGTAGACATGTAGGAGAATACCGAGGTAACGCCACAAATACAGACCCATAGCCAGGATCACCAAGTGAATAATAATGCTTGCAGGGATAGCAATAGCCCGATTAATTTTCCCATTTATTACCCATGGTAAGGCGAATTCAAAATACAGTACGTTTATTCCCACAACATAGATGACTTGCCATAAATTATTAATCAGGCTAACTCCAAAGCCATGGCTACTTGACTCTAAATCATTGTGAACCCAATGAATAAGAAATACTGATGTTATTGCCACGTATAAGATGAACCGGTCTCTTTTAAATCGCCACACCATAGAAATCCATATTTCGGAATGAAAGTTATTAATAATCTTGGGTTGTCGATGGATTTATAATTGCCTTCACACCGTATTCCATTGACCAGACACCGCATTCTATTGACCACCGATTTTTAATCATACAGAATGATATATTCTTGTTAAAAGTCAATCTCGATTTTATGGAAGCAACTCTCCAATCTAACCAGTTAGATAGTAAAGAAGGTAGTAAAACAGTAAGATTAGCATCAGCATTATTTTTCTTTGTGTGCGTTCCCATGGCGGTTTGGGACCAGACCTACGTTCTCAGCAGAATCTTTGTGCCTCAGAATCCGGTTGAGACTTCCAATAACTTACTTTCAAATGAATTCCTTTTTCGCACGGCAATCGTCAGCCATCTGACGGGGTTCCTAATTTTTGTCTTTATGGTACTACTTTTCTACCGCCTTTTCATACATGTAGATAAGCACCTATCTCGTTTAATGATATTTTCTTTGCTTGCTCAAGTTCCAGTGGTCTTTGTTTTTGAGGTTTTCAACTACGCAGCATTAATGGTACTCAAAAGCGAAGTTCGTCCGACCTTTGATCTTGCACAACAGCAAGAGATTGCATATTTCCTTATGCGACTGCCAAGGTATGCGACCGGTGCAGGTATGGGTAAGCTTTTCTTAGGCCTTTGTTTTATTCCGTTTGGGATGTTGGTTCTTCGGTCAGGGTATGCTCCACGAATCATTGGCATATTATTGATCATCGGAGGAGTAGGTTATGTTGTGGATTGTAGCATTGCTATTCTTCTTCAGAGAGTTGATTATGTTATAATCAGGCCGTACCTAATGTCAACAACTGTCTGCTACGCCTTAGCCTTTTTATGGTTCTTGATTAAGGGGGTTCGAACCCCAACTTCAATTGTCAACCAGTAGTTCTATGGAACCTTAATATTCACTAACGATTGAGAAATTACTCCGCAAACGAATATGTTAAAACAACCGAATAAATTGACCGAAAAATGATTCTAGCAAGTTTTCATTTTGAACTTCTTACACATTGCCGAATTGGTTTCTTAATCTCGAAGTGATAAGTTGTTTAACCAGTTCAGTGGCGCACCGTATTGGGTTGTGTAAACAGTAGCGCAATTGGGTGACGAAGTATGTTTATTGAAATAAAAAATAGGGTATACTCAATATCTTAAAGACAAGTCATAAACCTAAAAAAAGAATGTCTAATATAGTTAGCAGCATTGAAGCGTCACCGAAACCATATGCCCGACTCGGGGGATTCCTTTACTTGATAATAATTGCAGCAGGCTTTAGCAGCGAATTTTTCTTCAGAGGTAAACTGATCGTGGGTGGTGACCCCATGGCAACGGCCAACAACATCATGGCGGCTCCGGATTTATGGCGCATTGGCATTGCCCTCGAATACATTTGTATCGTCTGCACTATTATTCTAGCAATGATCTATTATTACTTACTCAGGCCGGTTCACAAGGAACTCAACTTATTGGCTGCTTTTTTTAGAATGGTTTCTATTCCTGTGCAGGCAATAGCGTTGGTTTATCTTATTGATGCTTTAGCTCCCCTAACAAGAAAAGAGTATTTAGATTTCTATACGGCCGATCAACTTTCCATAATGGCTACCCTCGCTATCAAATCTCATAGCAATGGCTATTCTGCATCACTTTTGATATTAGGATTTTGTTTTTTGATTCATGGTTATTTGATTTTCAAGTCCGGCTTTCTCCCAAAAGCACTGGGTGTCCTTATTCTGTTTGCCGGTGCCGGTTACATTATGCACTGCTTCTCTTTTATTTTAGAGCCATCATTTACAAAATGGACATTTCCAATAATGATGTTACCGGTTCTTGCTGGAGAAGTTTCATTAAGCGTGTGGCTATTGGTGAAGGGTGTCGATGTAGAGAAATGGAAATTAGAGCAAGCCAAATTCTTTCACAAAAACTAAAAAAATCCGTGACACAAGAGAAAATATGGCTGGACAAGTTCATGGAGTTGGTCCTATTGATGGACGCTTCAAAGAACTGCTGATGCAACAGCGGTTAAATAAGAGCTAGTCTAAACTGTAATACTAAAAAATAATTTGACTCATGAATACTTTAGAAAACAATAACAATCAGTCGTTGAAAATAACCCGAATCGGTGGATTGCTGTATTTAATCCTAATTGCCTGTGGTATCTATGCTGAGATATTTGTATTGTCCGAGTTGGTGGTGGGAAATAGTCAAACGGCAACCGCAAAAAATATTCTAACCCACGAAGCATTATACCGTACAGGTATAATTGCTCACATTGTAACTCTGTTGTGCTCATCTCTGCTAATAGGCATTTTGTTTAAAGTTTTTAAGTCGACTTCCGAATACCTGGTTCTGACCCTGCTGGTTTTCAATGTTGTTACCATTGCCATTGAGGGCATTAGCATTCTCTATGAGTTGGAAACACTTTCAATTCTAAAAAGTAAGATGTTGTCGGACTCATTTTCAATAGAACAAGTCAATGCAATGGCTTTCATACCTTTAAAAATGCAAAGCGCAACGTATGATCTGGCGCTCCTATTTTTTGGAGTTGCTTGCTGCTTAATTTCAATTTTAATTCTTAGATCAAAACTTTTTTATCGTTGGGTAGGACTACTCATGTTTGTTGCTGGTTTGTGCTATATAACCAACAGCGTTACATATTTTATATCCCCCTCATTTAGAAACTACTTACTACCATATATTTTGATACCGTGCTTCATAGCAGAATTGTCGTTAAGCATCAATATGATGGCTTCGAATGGCAGGCCTACGCAAACTTACCCGCAATGAGACATAGCCTGACTAATATCGTGGGTTTTCCCTTGGACTTATGGCCTTTTTGGGCATAAGTCTTTATGTGATTGATGAATTTTCGTACGACCGTTTTCATAAAAATTGTGACCGGATTTATAAAACTAATATTAGTATGACAGATTCGGATGTTCAAATCAACAAGTGTGGTTCTGCCCCTAACAAGTTTGCGCCAACAGCAACTATGGAAGTTCCTGAGATTGAAAAAATAACACGTTTCCGTAAGTTGTGAATCACTCAGAGCGGCAAGAAGGAATCCGGTGGAGAGTTTAAAGGCAGAGCAATACGTCATCGGGTTACTGAAAATTTAGGTAAACTCAAAGGAGCAAACAAATTGTTTCATGCACCGCTGAAGCAACAAAAATACTGATTAACCGAAGGATGTTTTTCAAGAAATAAATCGCTCGCTCGCGAACAGTAGAGATGCTTTAGCGAACACTCATTGTCCAAGAATGCCCTTGAAATCAAAGAAATCAATTGGGCACAATTGTTGGCATAAGTGATAATCCCAAATAAATTTAGGTATGCTAAAAAATGTTATTGTCACATCTTTGAGAAACTTCTTCCGCAATAAGACATTCTCCCTTATCAACCTTATTGGCCTATCGGTAAGTATGTCACTTAGCATGCTCATTATTACAATTATTAAAGAGCAGTATTCATTCGACAATTTTCATAACGACACGGATCAGGTCTACCGACTTAATACACACCTTCTCCATTCCGAATGGGGAACGATAGACCTTGCCTCTGCCCCCCTGCCCCTTGGCCAGGTAGTGAAGGATGACTACGCCTTAACTGAAAATGTAGTAAGGGTGAATCGACAGTTTTTCCGAAGTGCAACTTATTCAAATGTAGATGTTCCTTTAAAAGGACTTTTTGTAGATCCGTCATTTTTACAAGTTTTCAATTTTCCCTTTGATAAGGGTGACCCAACCACAGCCCTGGTCAATCCCAACGACCTGGTGCTAACAAAACAAACTGCAGAAAAGATTTTTGGAACTATTGATCCGCTGGGACAAACAATTTCATTAAAAGGATTTGGGGAGTTTACAATAACTGGCGTTTTACAAGAAATGCTTGGCAAAACACATTTTGAGTTTGAGGTTTTGTGCTCAATTTCTACACTTCCTAATCTGGAGAAGAGCAATGCAATAGGCGCATCCCTTGAAAATTGGAGTGCTTTCAATGATACCTATGTCTATGTAAAAGTAAAAAATGGTCAAAGTATCTCCGCTCTAGCACAAGCACTATCCGAAATAAGTAAAAAGTATAGTGTCGGTCTTAAGTCTGACGGTAAGGATATTGCTTATAATTTTTATACACAACCCTTAGCGAAAATTACGCCCGGCCCCGAACTCTCAGGTAAAATGGGTAAAGGGATGCCTTCATATTTGTTGGTATTCTTAAGTATAATGGCTGGAATCGTTTTATTAATGTCAGTGTTTAACTTCACCAACCTTACCATAGCCAAATCACTAGCACGTGCCCGGGAGATTGGGGTACGGAAAGTGGTCGGCGCACAGCGGTATCAAGTGTTCTTGCAATTCATAGGCGAAGCTGTTGTGTTTTCACTTATAGCCTTGGGCTTCTCTTATTTTCTCCTGCAATTTTTAAAGTTAGGATTTGCGCAACTCTCCATCAATCAAGGTTTCGCTGTCGACCTTAACGAAGATATTACTCTGTACTTAATGTTTATCCTCTTCGCAATAGTGGTAGGCATATTGGCTGGTGTACTGCCAGCTACCTACTTATCTACATTTCAGGCATCAAGAGTCTTGAAGGACATTCAAAACCTCAAAGTATCCTCTCGACTCACTTTTCGAAAAGTTCTGATGGTTACTCAGTTTACGCTGTCGATCATTTTTGTAATAATTGTCATGATCGTGCAAAGTCAATTGAATTTCATGCTTACCGCAGACTATGGCATCGAGGAGAAGTCCAATATTAATATAACGTTGAACGAAGTTGATTTTGAAAGATTTGCAAACGAGGTGAGAATGCTTCCGGGAGTGCAACGGGTGGGAGGTGTTTCCAACAAGCTTGGCACGTGGGATGGCGGCTCAAACAATTATCATTTAAGTAAAAGCGAAAACCCATTGCTCATGTATGATTTTTTTGTAGACGATGATTATCTGAAGAACTTATCAATCACATTTCTGGCCGGACGTAATTTTGATCCGCTTGAGCAGGTTGGGCGTGAAAAAGACATCGTACTTAACGAAAGTGCAACTAAGCAATTGGGTTTTCAAAACCCGAACGATGCCATTGGCGAGACAATTTATGTTCATGATACTATGTCCTTGAGAATAATAGGTGTGGTCAAGGACTTTCATTTTCGTCCACTCAACAATAAGATTGGCCCGCTGGCGCTGCGCTACAGTTTAAGTAAACTCAACTACTTGAGCGTACAAGTTCACCTGGCACAAAAGGAGTCAGTCATTGCAGCAATAAAATCTGTGTGGAAAAAGTTTGAACCCTCGCACCCTATGGGGTTTACAGTGATGGAACAGGAAATTGATGAGGCTTATCAGGAAACCGGGATGCAGGATGTTTTGGCGATCGTGGGGTATGCTACATTTCTTATCATCTCTCTCGCCTGCTTAGGGATCTTAGGCATGGCGATGTATTCTGCGCAAGTTAGAGCCAAGGAAGTTGGCATTCGGAAAGTAATGGGTGCTACTGTAACGGATGTGTTGCTATTGCTGAGTAAGTCATATCTAATACTGATAGGTGTAGCGATTTTCATTGGTGTACCCGTGAGTTATGTCTCGGGAGAATTTTTTCTACGGGACTTTCCTTACAGAATTGAAATCTCACCGCTTCTTTTGGCAATCAGTATTTTTATAATTGGAGGATTAAGCTTACTGATAATTTGGTCTCAAACCATCAAAGTTGCGATTACAAATCCCGTGAAGTGGTTGCGGCATGAATAGAATTAATTCACGGACATTGCAAGGTCGGCAAAATTGTCGTTAGACTTACTGTAGCAAGCGTGGCAATGCAAATTGCTTTCTTACGATTACAGGTTTTCAAGAACATCCTTATACATCCGCCCAATCGGGATGAGAGCGCCATTGACTTCAACGGATTCAGCCGAATAGGACTGAATCATATTAATTGAAATTATAAACGAGCGATGGACCCGCTTAAAACGTGTTTTAGGTAAAAGAGATTCTATTTCAACGGTGCTCAGTTTGGAAATGTATTCGTTTTTGGTAGTCACAATCTTAACATAGTCACGCTGGCTTTCGATATAAGCAATCTCATTGAAGTGTATCTTCACTTTCTTTTTTTGAACGCTGAGAAAAAGAAATTCTCTAATTTCCTTCTCTGTAACTATCCTGCTGTCAGTTGATTTAACCTTATTGACAGCAGCCAGAAAGCGCTCAAATTCAAATGGCTTTAATAAATAATCGGCCACGTTAAGGTCAAAGCCCTCAACCGCGTATTGATGGTAGGCGGTAGTGATTATTACTGCAGGAGGTTGAATTAGACTTTTTAGGAACGCCATCCCCCTTAACCCGGGCAAGTGAATATCCAGAAACATCAGTTCCACAGTATTTACACGCAGAAAAGATGTTGCATCAATGGCATTCTTAAATGCGCCTTTCAATTCCAGAAAGGGCACTTGGGAGATATAGTTAGTAAGTACCTTAACGGCAAGGGGCTCATCTTCAACAATAATGCAGGTTAGTCTATGCATGACTTTTTAAATCAATTCTTAGCGAAGCATTAAACTGATCTTGCTTATTCTCAACGGTCAGCGAATATTTTCGATACAATAGTTCCAATTGGCGTCTGAGATTCGAAAGCCCTATGCTTTCCTTTATAACAGGTTCACCCCCGTTAAATTCCTTAATTGAATTTTTAACGGTCAGCGATAAGTGCATTTCGTCTATTGTGAGGTAAATATCAACAAACGGATGACTCCTTGTTTCAGACGCACCATGCTTAAATGCGTTTTCAATAAGAGGCATTAATAGTAAAGGTGGAAGCATTTGCTTCATGTCCTTAATGGTATAGTTGAAGTCGATAACAAGCGAACTGTCGTACCTTAATTTTTCCAATTCAAGGTAGTGATTAATAACCCGCAATTCTTCTTCTATAGCGATGTAAGCCCCACCAGTTTCATAGAGCATAAATCGCAAAATCTTCGATAGTCTCAGGATTGATTCTGGAGCCAAATCCGATTTATCCCTTGACAAGGAGTAAATATTATTTAAGGTGTTGAATAGAAAGTGCGGATTGGTTTGTGATTTAAGATAATTGAGTTCAGCCTCTTGTTTTTCAATACGCAATTGCTGCGCGGTTTGCTTCAGTTTGCGATAGTCAGAGGTATATTTTATTATTCCAAAGTAAAGTGCCGAAACAACGCTGTATGGAAAGTGATAGCTAACTCCCGCCAGCATGGAAGAGTGTACTTTGATAGGAGTATAAATGGTTAGTTCAATGCCCAAATATCGCCACGCGTATAATCCGAAAGAGTAAGAGAGTAAGTGGGCAATTAAGAGGAACGGTGCGACCATAATTCTCTTCCAAGTTGGTTTAATAAACGGAAGGGTGAACTCAAACAACAATAAGTGGTTTACCAGTAAATAAGCTACCAACCAAATATTATTAACTGTTCGTTGTAGTATTGCTCCTGAATCCGTGAATAAGTCCCCAATAAGCCATAACAGTAGAAACGTTGCGCAAATCCAGGTGTAGAGTTTGGTGCGTTCCTTATTAAACCAATTAATTTCCATGCGCACCAAGTTAAGCTGAAAGTCATTATCACGGTTACTGTTGATTGTATAAAATCTCTTAGCCTGAAGACAGTCGACCTTATTCCGTAGTTGGTCTACTTCAAACTTTTGTCTGTAACTATTGCCATTCTAAACATGCGAAAATCCGTATGCTTACAGGAGGGTAAAGTAATCGGTAGGAAAATATGTTAACGAATGAGGTAGAATTATCGCTCAGAAAATCAGCCAGAATTGCGGGTATGTGGTATCTTTTTCTGGCAATCACTGGTAGTTATATTTTGTTTGCCAGACAACAAGTTATTGTAGGCGGTAACGCTGTTGCTACTGTTCGCAACTTGGTTGAAAATGAGTTTTTATACCGCACAGGAATAGTAAGTTCATTGACAAGTTCCGTTTTATTTGTGTTTCTGGTACTTGCACTTTATAGGTTGTTTGAAAACGTAAATAAATCAAGTGCCAGGTTAATGGTTGCACTGGTACTAGTGCAAGTCCCCATCAGTTTTGTTGTTGAGACATTCAACATTTCGGCAGTAATGATTTCCAAAGGTGAAATCTGGAAAATGTTAACCATCGAAGAAAGGCAAGATTCAGCGATGCTCTTTCTTAAAATTCACGGATACGGAGTCTCCACGCTCAAAATTTTTTGGGGTTTATGGCTTTTACCGCTTGGCCGACTGGTCTATCAATCTCTTTTTATTCCAAAAATACTAGGGGTTATATTGATTGTTGGCGGTATTGGGTACGTATTAGATTCATTAACGAATCTTTTGTTGCCCGAGTATCGCCAGGTAATTGCTCCATTTGGCCTTGTTCACTCATTGGGCGAAATATTAATAATACTGTGGCTGTTGATAAAGGGAGCGGCACTGAGAACACCACCTTCTTTGCAGGGAGAATAAAGTAGTTGCATTGTTTTTAAACTATAAAAGTAAATCCAGTGATAGAGACAAATTCAAATATCAATCGCTATACGAAACTTGCAGGCGCGGCATACCTGGTAGCCATGGCAACTTCAATTCTGGGGTTTATTCCTACTCAGTACATTGTAGCTGGTGATGTTGTTCAAACCGCAACAAACATCATCGCTAATGAAAGAATATTTCGAATTGGCATAGCAAGCAACTTGCTCACATACATTGTTGATATTGCTCTGATTTTAGCTTTGTATCTACTTCTCAAACCAGTTAACAAAACCCTTGCTTCATTGGCAGTTTTTCTTCGGTTGATGGAAACAGCTTGCCTTGCAATGGGTGTTACTGATGAATTGGTAACCATTCGATTACTGACAAGTTCAACCTATTCAGGCTTAATGGAACCCAGTCAACTTTACACCTTTGCCAGAATTTCGATGGCTTCTTATGCATCCAGCTTTAGTGTTGGATTTATATTTCTCGGCTTGGGCTCAACGGTCTTCAGTTATGTACTCTTGAAGTCGGGTTATATCCCAAGATTTTTGGCAGGCTTGGGTATTTTCTCTTCATTATTAGTTGCATCGGGTACGCTCTTGGTTATTGTTTTTCCTGAATTCAGAAAATTATTTCCTTACGGATATGGGCCTATGGGCATTTTTGAAATAACACTCGGCCTTTGGTTTTTAATAAAAGGAGTAGCAATTCCTCAGCAACGCAGAACATAGATAGGTTAGTAAAGTATTCACGAAACTATTGAGTTATGTTACACGACTTGGAAAATCAATTGATTGAGACTTGGGAAATCCATAATAGGATTAATCTCTTTTTGTTAGATGCATTGAAAGATGAACATCTTACGGATATCTCCGCTTCAAAAGGACGGAACGTGGGTCAACAATTTGCCCACATTCATAATGTTCGTTTAATGTGGTTTAAGGCGTCCAATCCCGACTTACTGAAAAATCAGGTAAAGTTTGAGAGTGACTCAGCAACTACAAAAAAGAAACTATCTGCTGCACTAACTAAAAGCTCAAAGGCAGTCATTGCATTGCTTCAGGCTGGTTTTGAGACAGGATCAATCAAAGGATTCAAACCTCATCCAGCCGCTTTTTTAGGATATCTCCTATCACATGAGAGCCATCACCGTGGTCAGATAATTCTTTCACTAAAACAATCCGGTCATATGATTGATCAGAAGGTTCAGTATGGTATATGGGAATGGGGCTCCAGATAAATACGGGCAGTTACCTGCTTCAAAAATGAAAATTAGGCGGGTGTTGAGGGGTTCTACTCGAATTAGTCGTGGTGAGATTGGGTCGGATCAAGGAAAAGGAGCGCAATAAAGCAGAAGCAAAGCGATACTATGAAGCTGCCCTGAAATTAGACAGTAAACTTGAGGGTGCTCAAAAAGGGTTGGAACGGTTTCAAAGTAATATGCAACAAGCGGATATTGAATTTGAATATGCATCATCGAATGAGTGGTTAGTGATTCACACCATTGCCAACAAGACTTGGCCGATAGTTTATGGGAAAATGATTTCAAATGAGCAGTTAATGTACATGCTGGAATTAATCTATAGCGAGAGTGCAATCAAGACCCAGATGGAAGTCATGAAACACGAGTACATTCTTGGGCTTCAAGAAAAGAAACCATTTGGATTCACATCCATTCAGCAACACTTCAAGGAGCCTAATCAACTAATAATTCATAAACTCTATGTGTTGCCCGAGTATCAAGGAAATGGGCTTGGGAAGGCATTCCTGGATTATACAACTGAATTGGCAATTAAAACAAACCACGATATACTGTGCTTGAAAGCATTCCATAAGAACGCAAGAGCGATAGCATTCTATCAAAACATGGGTTTTTCCATTAACGGTGAAGAGAAAACTGATATAGGAAAGGGCTATGAAATTCTTGATTACATAATGACTAAAAAAGTAGGAACTTAACCATTATAGTGAAGCGATTAAAATTTATACTCCTTTGGACAATTCGACTAGGTCTTGCCTTAATGTTTTCTTATTTCTGCTTCCGGGAAATTTGATTTAGGTGGAAACATGGCTGAGAATTTTAGCCGATGGGGTATCCCGATTATCATTATGGTTACTATAGGGATTGCTGAGGTGGCTGGTACAATTATGTTATTGTTTCCGAAGTTGAGTTTTTATGGTGCCGTACTGCTGACAATAGTTATGCTGGGTTCTGTTGTGACTCATGTGCGATATTATGATGAGATGGGGTTTCCACTTTTACCAGTAGTGGTGATCTTTCTTCTAATCATCGTTTTATTGGATTCGAAAAGAAATACATCACCAAATAAACTTTCGCACTACCCTACCCCAACTTGTACATGCGCTGCAAGGAGGTGCGGAGGTGGGCCATGGCGGTGACGATGTGGTTCTTCACGGTGAGTTTGTTGAGGTTCATTCGGACAGCAATGTCGGCATTGGAGAGGTTTTCTTTCAAGCGCAGGGTGACGGCCATGCGGCAGCGCTCTGGTAGCTCCGCCAGGGATGTTTCAATAATTTGTTGGATCAATGCCGGATCGCGCTCCTCGGTTTCCATCGTTTCAAACACCGCTTCGAATAATCTGTAATGGGTGAGGTATTTGCGTTTGACCTTCGCGCGTCTGAAGTGGTGAATAATTTTGTGCCTGGCCATACTATATAAGTACGCCTCAAGGGATCGCACTTCGCCCAAGTGACTGTGACGGGTCCACAGAGACTCGAACACTTCCTGCACCAGCTCTTCACAATCTTCGCGCACGTCAATGTTTTTGCGAATGAACGTAAATAAAGGCCGGGCATAGGTCATGTAGATGGTGCGGAACGCAGCCTCCTCCCCTGCCACGAGTGCGGCCAGTAGTTGTGCTTCGGTATGCATTTTAATTTCGCCCATGCCTATTACGTTTCTCGAAAGCCGGGCCACACTCAAGGTAAAAAAATATGGCGTGGAACCCAACTTACCGACTTAGAGGTACTGGAATACCTGATCACGAATAAGCGGGCCCACGCCAATGACGTGAGCACCACACTTATTGCCCCGTGATCGTTTTAAAAAATTCCAGTTTTCTAAGACGAGGGTCTAAGTGCAAATGCCTTATAAAGGTATTTGCTAAAAATACAATTTCTTCAGCCAGCTTAGGTCATCAGACACTATTTGCTTAGCTATAACTAAGCGTAATACTAATGATCTTTTTCCACTTTGCCAATGCGTGGCAAAGAAATCTTTATTTGAACTTGCAGTGATCGAAGAAGTTAGAAGAGTGCGAACCGAAAGAGGTTATACGCAAGATGATCTTGCCATGTTCCTTAATGTTTCGCGAGGGTTTATTGGGCAAGTAGAAAGTCCAAATTTTGATAGCGCGTACAACCTGGATCATTTGAATAAGCTCGCCACTGAAATGAATTGTTCACCAAAAGAATTCATGCCAATCAAGCCAATTAAGTGAATCACATCTTGAGATTAGAAAGTTAAATTATCTCAAAACTTATCCTTACGTCACGATCGCCCGTATAACTCTTAACATATGTTAACTCTCATCACATATGTTAACTACTCCAATTCGTCCAGATCAATCCTGTTGCTAAACTTAGCGAGCGCAGCCTGATCAGCGGCTTCGATCCTTTCGATGGTATTCTTATCGGGCGAGTAATACACTTCCACAAAAAATGAATGCAACGTATACAAAGAAACCCTGTAGTTGTAGTACTCGATTGTCTCCAGCAGGCGTCCCTCCGGCCACAATGCTGAACCGCGATCTTGGAGGGAGAGGGAGTTGAATTTGGAGGGAGTCAAGAAGTATAAAGTTGAAAGTTTAAAGTTTAACGTTGTATCGCATCCTTAATAACACTCATTTACAGGAATCCTTTCATGATTTAAGAAATCCTGAATTAATACCCTAGTTAAGCCGCACTTTTTGAGAAGTATGGCTCATCCAGAAGCATAAATCATTTTATTCATAACTACGCTCGAAAAGCTGGAATCAACAAAAGAGTTAGTGCACATACATTGAGGCATAGTTTTGCTACCCATTTATTAGAACGCGGTACCGACCTTAGATATATACAGACACTCCTGGGGCATGAGAGTAGTAAGACCACAGAACGCTATACGCATGTAACAAAACGTGGTTTTGATAAGTTAATAAGCCCTTTGGACTATTTGGATCAAGGAAGTATCTTGGGTAAGAATAAGGATATATAGGACATTAATGTCCTATATAAAGGTTGGTAGCAATAGGGCCCGGACAAATTTGTGTTTCAAAAAAAACGGACGACAAATTTTCTAACAAAGATTTCCCACGTGGACAAGTGAACGGCTTCGCAGACAACTTGGACTTTGAAAAAATTAAACGTAGGACAGACTAAAAAATAATACAGCCGACCCTTCGCATTTTTAAGAAGATTGTGCTTCGACTTGCCCCGCGCATTTGGCACATGCCATAGCCGCTCAAACCCACCGCGACACCAAAGCTATGGCAAGAGCCAAATTCCCACCGCAAGGGCATGTAAAACAATAAACTTCTGAAGCAATTTATCTATGTTTGAATAATGACATACAGAGAGTGGAACAGTCATATTGCTAGCATTTTTTTTAAACCAGAGAATGCTGGAAAGGATATTGCGTTCTACCTAACAAAAAATGATTTAATCAAATCCTCTAGACCTCTTTTCACAGGATTAAACGATGATGAGGTTTTTACAGACTTCATTAATGCAATAAAGTACAAGCAGGATTCTAATTTGACGTATTCACCGGTGACCAGACCACTTGAGTTGTTTTCAACTTGGAATAAAATAGACACGCCTCCATTTATTGCTTACTTAATTCTTTACATTATTCCATTGACAGAAACTTATGAGGAAGATTTTAGAGCAAACAACTATTACGGCAAAGTCACGCAGTTTTTCAGACGAAATGGAATTATTAACATAACTGATAAAATTTGGATTTGGAATTTCTCAACCATCTCTCACTTGTGGAATGAACTTGAAGAGTGGTCAGTTATGAAAATGAATTGTGACCTTGGAGTTTTTGAATTGAAAAGGTTCGGAAATCCGAACTGGATTCATGTCGGCAAACCATTTTCACTTTGCGTATTACCGCCAAGTGCAATTAATAAACTTCCAGAGCTTTTCTTTGAAGCAGGAATGATTCCGGATTCAGCATATTCCAAAGGAGAGTTCAGAAAAATTCTTTTGAAATATGGGGCAAGAATTCTCTGGCTGAAAGAAAGCGTGATTGAATTAGTAAGAAAAAGTGATTCAAATGAGTTAGGACAATCGATAATTGAAATTGTCATTCGTGAATACAGTAAATGGACAGGAGAGACACATGAAGACGATGTGGATGGGCCAACACAACGCACAAAAAGAAACTACACAGTCGCACCATTATTTTTACAATTCAAGGTAAATGACAATGACGGGGTGATTTCCTTTTCGTTTAGAATTTATTCCCAAAATGATTACCCGGAAGATTTGAAGTTTGGCGAGTATGAAAATTTGTATGAGGCAAACAGTTGGTCAAAAACTTTGAATTTTGAGTTCAAAAAATCATTTGAACTCAAGGACGATTTTAACAAATGGGTTGCGCGTTTTCCCGAAAGGGAGGTAAGATTATTTGTAAATGCCGGAACTTATCAGCTGAGCACCAGTTACTGGATAGAGACTGAGTCACTTTCAAGGATAGACCAAATGTTTCTTCTTTGTAAAAATGAGAAACGGGAATCAATTCTTGAATGGGGGAAATCTTTCAGAAATGGAGACTTTAGAGTTGAGGATTTGGAAGGACTACCTGAAAATTATTCCCTATTCAAAATTCGACATCCGCTAAAAAGTCATCCCGACATTTCAATTCTGACACTTTACACTGAAAAGAGAATTGAACTCACAGGAGGGTTGAAAGTTAATTTTAGGGCCTTCATTAATGATTTTCTGCCGGACGTTGAAATAATAAATTCAGATGGTAATGAAAAAGTCTATCTGCAATACAGAAATACCGAAGAAAAAATCTTTTTGAAACAGAAGCAATCTAATAGCAATCGTTGGCTGCTTCCACCAGATACAATACTTAACACGGACTTCAACATAAAAGTTGATGGAGAGAATTTTGCGGGCAATGAAATTGCATACAACCTCACCGCCCCAAATGGGTCAGCCATTAAAGTTGACGGACTTCAACTTCCCAAAAGAGATTCTCTCGGTAGACATATTTTCGCTAATGCAGAACAATTTTATCAAGGAGGAAATGTCATTAATCCAAGTAAAGCAAGCAAAAGAGTTTTCTGTCCAGTAGAGTCAGAATTCACATCAACAAGAGTTGAATTAATTACTCAAATCTCAAAAGCCACAAGCATCAACCATTGCGGGAATATGCTTTGCAGTTTCTTGGCGTTGAAAAGTGTTCTGACAACTGAGGAATTTTTTCGCGCTTTTGAATTTTACTATTCAAAAGAATTTTCAGAACAACAAGCGGCAATTGGCTCTAATTTGACAAGAATAAAAAAGTCAGCACTTAATTTTTACGACTATACAGGTATACTGGACTACGATTATGAGGCAAAAAAAATTGTGGTGAATCCACCGCAATTAATTTTCATTCCAGCCACGGAAGGAAGAAACGTTTTGTTAATTGGCGCAAGGGATTTAACCCTTATTGAATCCATCATCGACACTGCGGTGAACCATAAATTACAAGTTAGATTCACAAAGCAATTTTCTTCAAACGAAAGATTACTTATGCCTGACGCCATTTCAATTAGAGCATTCGGTAAGTCAAGCGAAAACTACGGTGAGAGAAATCTAATTGATTTTGCAAACGAATTGCAAATTAAATTCGCAAACGATTACTTCCCCCAAGTTGCATTACAAGACTTTTCATCGGGCATAACGCAATATGACAACTCAAAAGAATTGACAGATGAGAATGATTACGGTTGGGCAAGAAGAATATTTAATCCGGAAAATTTGATTTTTGAGAGAAGTGAGTCTCAAACTTTCGACAAATCTTTCTCGCTAATTGAATACAAACTAAACGAGTATACTTACTACTATAAGCTTTGGCAAGACGGCAAATGCTACCGTGTAGACAAAAATTGGGGAAGGTACCTTGCATTGAAAAGATTTAACAAAAATGTTATTTTGTTTGATAGTAACAGGAAACGTGTTGCTATTCCATGGGAAACTCCTTTGCCAAGATTGCTTTCAGAGTCTATAATGCTGTTAAGCGGTTTAGCACCAAGGTTTACAGGTATTGATGATAGAAATTATCGCGTGTATGAAAATATTCCCGGCATTTTCACAAAAAACATATTTCATAAACTAGGTCAAGTACCAATAACTAAGGAACTAAGATGAAAGACCCTATTGGCTCATTTGAAACAATTAAAGAAAACTTTATCCGATACGTTGAAACAGCGTTCGGGACAAAGTTTGAAGGCATAGAGAGTGAACGCTACGCTTTACTTAATTACGATAAAGTTCTTTATCGCAAACCGTGGATTGAACCATTGCCTGATTATGTTTCAAGCAACAAACGCATTGATGACTTAACACTTGCTGATTTAGGTAATTCATTAAACGCAAACGAGGCGGCAACATTCAAGGAATTGGTAAAGACCGGCTTGTTTCCATCAACAATAAAATTGCATTCGCATCAAGCGGAAATGCTGAGGCAAGCAATGGAAGGAAATAATTGCATCATAACATCAGGAACAGGTTCAGGAAAAACAGAGTCCTTTTTGCTGCCATTGTTTGCACAGCTTGCAAAGGAGTTTACCAACTGGCAAACTCCCCATGCAAAGGGAGCAACAGTAAACACATGGTGGAAAGAAAGAGCAGACGGAGGCCTTACAACAACTCAAATTGTAAACACAGCAGACTTTACTTTAAGCGATGCAGCAAGACAAAGACAACACGAAAGAAGAAAAGCTGGAGCAAGAGCATTAATTCTTTACCCGATGAATGCATTGGTGGAAGACCAAATGAGCCGATTAAGAAAAGCACTTGATTCAGATGATACAAGACAATGGCTAAACACAAATGCAAACGGAAACTCTATCTATTTCGGAAGATATAACGGCAGTTCACCAGTTGCAGGTGAGTTGAAAAAGCTCACTGACAACGGAACTGTAATTAATAAAAGAAAAGTTACTCAATTGGTTGAAGTGTTACGACAAATTGAAACTGATTCAAACAGAGTTGAACAATACATACAAGCAACAGGAAAAACCGGAAGCGAAGCGAAAGAATTAAAATCTTTTTTCCAACGTTTAGACGGTTCAGAAATGAGAAGCAGATTTGATATGCAAGTTGCTCCTCCTGATATTCTCATTACAAACTATTCTATGTTAAGTATCATGATGATGCGTGATATTGACAAAGGTATTTTTGACGAGACAAGGGAATGGTTGGCTTGTGAAGATTTACCGGAAGCAGAAAGGACAGCAGCAAAACCAAATCGGATATTTCACTTAATCATTGATGAGTTGCACTTGTGTAGAGGTACACAAGGCACAGAGGTAGCGTACCTACTCAAACTTGTGCTTGACCGTTTGGGCTTGCACCCACATCATGAGCAGTTACGCATACTTGCATCAAGTGCATCACTTGAAGGCGGAGACGAAGACAGCAAAAGTTTTGTCTGTGATTTTTTTGGAGTAAGTGCAGAGTATTTTGACAATAAGTTCAAACTAATTGAAGGAGTAAATAATCCTGTAAATCCATTTCCTGAAACTGAAAGGAAGCTTCCGGTAAATCCATTTAAAGACATTGCAGAGCAATTTTCTTTGGCGAAAGGAAATATTTCAAACTCAACTTTTATCGAAAGTTGTGAAACAGCAGCAATACAAATTGCAACAGCATTCAACATAACACAGACGGAAACAGGAATTAAAAAATTACTTTCAGTAATTGCAACTCCAGCATTGCAACTTAAAGAAAGATTGTACTCGCCTTGCGATAATTACAAAGCAGTTTGTTCAACCCAAGCAATCGGTGATGATGCAACAGGGAAATATTTCGCGGAAACAGTTTTTGAAACCACAACTAATAAAGAAGCATTACAAAATGCTTTGAGAGGTTTGCTCATAGCAAGAGCATTGTTTGATGAGCCAGAATTTCAAACAGTTACTTCTTCAATTACTGATGAAAGAAAATTACCACGTTTTCGATTTCATTATTTCTTTAGAAACATAGAAGGAATTTGGGCATCCGTAAAGGCAGATGATATCGATAATCCTGCATTCTCAGACAGAGAACGAACAGCAGGAAAACTTTATTCAACATCAAAAATAACTTCTGAAAGGGGAAATAGAATTTTAGAATTACTCTATTGTGATAATTGCGGAACAACTTTATTTGGAGGAAGTCGATTAGTAACAAGAAATGAATCCGGAAACCACTCATTTGAATTACTTCCCATCAGTCCAAATATTGAAGGGATACCGGAAAAGACGCCAGCTAAGTTGGTTGAGAAAAGAAGTTTTCAAGAATTCGCGGTGTTTTGGCCTTGCGGGAGTCAAGAGTTCACTAAACATGACCGTGAACATGGAATTCCAACTGACTACTGGAGACAGGCAACATTAAATGAATTCGAGCAAGGAGACTTTGAAGCAAATTGGATTCCCGCATCGCTCAATTGCATTTCAGGCGATATTGATTTTTCACACGATAAAGCAAATACTGATAGTAATTTTTGGATAAAAGGCTTCTACTTCACAATTACACAAAACGGTTCAAACAGAGATATTGCATTTCCTGACGCAAGTGGAAATATTGATACAAGAGAAACACACAAAGCGTTGCCGTGTGTTTGTCCGTGTTGCGGATTGAATAATCAGAAAAGAAGACAAGACACACCTAAAAGAAAATTCACATCCATCAGAGGCTTCAGAACTGGTTTTGCTAAGACAACACAAATATTTGCTAAGGAACTCATGTACCAATTGCCAGACACCGAGGCTGAAAGAAAGTTGGTGGTGTTTTCTGATAGCCGAGAAGATGCAGCACAAATCGCAAACGGCATTGAGAGAAATCATTTCACAGATTTGCTAAGAGAAATTTTGGTGAGTGAACTTCACACAAATCTGATGTTGCGCTTTCAGATTATAAATGCCTTTGATAGTCGCGAAACAGTGAGACAAGCAGAACTTCGGTTAAAGTCAGCACCAATTTATGATGAAGTGGAATACTTGGTTGAGAAATCGAACTACATCGGAACAAATATAAATCGGTTGAAAGAAAAAGATGATTCAATCTCAAAATTGAATGAATTCCGCTCATTGCTGATAAATGTTAGAGAGTTGGTTCACATTACAAATTCAGTGAACCTTGCACCGCTCATAAAACACTTTGTTGAATTAGGTATAAATCCCGGAGGCAATGACATTTCATTGCAATCAAAACCACTTAACGGTCGATTTGTTCCTTGGTATGAATTAATAAATTTTGAAAGAGAAGAATGGAATGCCGGAATCAGTGATGAATTCATTGCAGAAATGCGAGATGGAACTTTTACGAATCTTGCCTCAATGTTTTTTGGTTCTCTCTTTTATTCGTTTGAATCTTCTGCATTGGGTTATGTAAGTATCAATCCTGAAACGCAAGTTATCACAGACCAAGCAAACGCAGTTGCAATTGCGAGAGACGAGTTTTTACAAATCGTAAATTCAACAATCCGAATTTTGGGAGACAAATGGAAACACAACAAGGTTGATGATTCAAGTCCTTTCAATTTTACAGCATACAGGGAATTGCCAGGGCATGTAAAAAAATATATACGTGCAATTGCTTCCAGATTATCCAAACAAGAAAATGAAATTGGTGATGCTGTTTTCACTACTCTTTCAACAAGTGGTTTACTTGCAGGTGATACAGGAATTCAAATTGAAAATCTCTTTATAAAAGTTGCACGGGCAACCGACCAAGTTTGGACAAGTCCAAGAGGAAGCAGGCCGCACTTGCACTTTAGCGGTGGCATCTGCACATATTCAGTTACGCCATTGCAACCGCAAGCGGACAGCACATGCGATGATATCTGGGAAGAAAATTATCTCTCATACAATGCAATAAAAGAACAACGTCAACCAATCCGTTTGCATTGCGAAGAATTAACCGGACAAACAGACGACCAGTTTGAAAGGCAACGGCATTTTAGAAATATCATTTTGCCAGATGAAGGAATGAGGCAAGTGAAAACAATTGACTTGTTGAGTGTAACAACAACGCTTGAAGTTGGTGTTGACATTGGAGCATTACAAGCAGTGATGTTAGGAAATATGCCACCGCAAAGATTCAACTACCAACAAAGAGTTGGACGGGCAGGACGTAGAGGGCAAGCATATTCAGTAATTCTAACATTTTGCAGGGGCAGAAGTCATGACGAATTTTATTTTTCAAATCCTCATAAGATAACAGGGGATTCGCCACCTACTCCATTTCTCTCAATGAATCAAGAGAGAATTTTCAAACGCTTGCTAGCAAAAGAAATTTTAAGGAAAGCATACATTGATGAAGGCATTGACATAACCAATGATGAAAAGTCAAGTGTTCACGGAGAGTTTGGAAATATCGGTGATGCACAAGTGAATTGGACGGACTACAAAACACAAATCATTCATTGGATAACAAATAACAGAACGCAAATTGAAGAAACGATTGATGCTTTGATAACACCGCAGTTGCTGGCAAAACGAAATGATTTTATCACATGGATAGCAGACACAACAAGTGCAAACGGTTTAATTGAAAAAGCACAAAGCGTAATCAACAATGAAGAAATTGCAACAACCGATGTTTCGGAAAAATTAGCGGAAGGTGGAATACTTCCAATGTTTGGAATGCCAACAACAATCAGGAATTTATATCACGGCATCAACAAACATTTAGAACCGCTTTCAATTGATAGAGCACAGTCAATGGCAATTTATGAGTTTGCCCCGGGAGCACAGAAAACAAAAGACAAAGCGATTCATCAAGTCATTGGTTTCACAAGCGACATCATAAACACAAGAAGAAACGGAAGCGAAACAGTTACCAACGCAAGGACAAGTAACCAACTTCCATTTTCATTGAACCGTTGGTTTGTGAGATGCAGGGCATGCGGATTCTTTGAAACCTATTCCGAAGAAAGAAAAACAGAATTGGAAGCACAGAATCAATTTGACAGTTGCCCAAATTGTGGTGAATTAAATCCCGACAAGTATCAGCAACCTGTAAAACTGAAATCACCTAGAGCATACAGAACAAATCTTTCTTCCGGTAGTGATAATAAAGATGATTCAGAATTTCTTTTATCAAGACCACCAATTTTTGCTGAGAAAATAAATGACCCTGCAAATCCTGACCAACATCAATTGGTAAATAATGCTGACTTAATCATAAGCGATAAGGACGTTACTTGGAGAGTGAACACAAACTCTGACAGATATTTCACAGGAAAACTTTATAATACAAACAACCGGTTTCCATTTAATTCAGTAATCGGATTTTGGTTTAATGACCAATGGCTAGTAAATGATTTGGCGGTTAACTCCAACTCAAATGGATATTCAATTTTCATTCAACCGAATCCGGCAGGACAAGACGAACAAATAGCTTTGGCAAGCAATAAGAAAACTGAAATTTTCAGAATTGCACCTGCAACTGTTTCATTAGAGTTAGACCTGAATATGTTTTCAAGAGAAACTGATTTGCCTCACATCAAAGCACAATCAAACGGAGTTCGTTCAGGATATTATTCAGCAGCATTTTTATTGCAAAGAATTTTGGCTGACAAACTTGATGTTGACCCGACTGAAATTGAGATTGCGGACATATCAATGAAAACGCTTGACGATGGAACAGACAGAAGAATTGCAGAAATTATTTTGACAGATGAATTACCAAACGGTTCAGGGTTCGTAAGATATTTATACAACAACTTTCAAAACATTCTTGCAGAAGCAATGATTCCACCTGACCCAACTAATTATTTGGGAAAGATTCATTCACCTACACACCAACACAGGTGCAAGGATGCTTGCTATGATTGTTTGAAGGTTTACAGGAACATGAACTATCACAGTTTGCTTGACTGGAAATTAGGTTTGGCAATGATGCGAGTAATGAGTGATTCAACCTATGTGTGTGGCACAGATGGAAATTTCAATGAACATATTGAGTTGAATGATTGGCTTGCATTTGCAACAGAGCTAAGAAACAGTTTTGCTCAAAGCTTTGGCTTCACTCATTTGAGTGAGATAAATAGATTGCCCGTTATTAAATTCGGAAGAAACCAGAAGAATGTAATCATGATTGTTCATCCGTTTTGGGATTTAAGAAATATCAGAGAAGCTAACTGGTTAGCAGAAACAAAAGCAGAGATTGATGAATACACAAGCAGCAGAAACGGAACGGTTAGCATTGTTGACACTTTCAACCTGCACCGTAGACCGGGTTGGTGTTATGAAAAACTAGTAAGCAGATGATGAATAAAGTTGGCAAAATAGTTTTCCGGAAAATCAATAGGATTTCTCCAAGTCAATTTTATTCAATGAAAAATTGTGCTTACAAATCCTTATTGGCAGAAGCATTTGAAAAAAAACCTTTATTGCCAGTTTCACCGAATGCTTATTTCGGGACAGTTTTACACAAAATGCTTGAACTGATTGCGAAAGGTGTAACCAGCAATGAAGATGATTTCAATAAAGTATTTGACGAGCAAGTGAAATTACAAGAGGAGAATTTGAAACAACAGGGCTATGATTTTTTTATTCCACTTCAAAAGAATGTAAAGGACTTCGGGATGAAGAAGATTCTTTTGAAAAAACACCTGAAAAATGTTGCTGAAAAAGAAACGGTATCAAACGGAATAAAATATTCATCTGAGAAATGGTTTGAATCAAAAGACAAATTGATTGCAGGTAAAATTGATTTGGTGATTGAAGATGAACAGCAAGCAGAAATTATTGATTTCAAAACAGGAGCGATAACACAAGATGTGCTAGATGATGATGGAGAAATATTTTCTGATATAAAGGAAGAATACAAAGAGCAATTAAAACTCTATGCTTATCTGTACTTTGAAACCAATGGGAAGTTTCCAACTCAATTGAGTTTAGTTGATTTGGCAAAACAAAAGTTCACATTTGACTTCAAGGAGTCAGAGTGCAATATTATTTTTGAGAAAGCGAAGGAATTACTAAAAACGACAAACGAAAGTATCAGTAGTGAAAAATTTGTAGCGAATCCATCAGAGACAAATTGCAAGTACTGTTTATACAGACCGGCTTGTTCGTTCTTTTTGAAACATTTGGAAACAGATTCTTCTTTCAATGATGTTTCAGGTTCAATAATAAATGTAGTTAAGTATCAGAACGGAAATGTGAGTGTGTTTTTAGCAAGTGGTGATAGAAAATTTACAGTTACAAGTTTCCCTGAAGAAAAGTATGACGAGTTAAATGACAGCAGAAATAAAATAATTAGTATTTTCAATTTAAGAAAAGAAGCAACGGAGTTTGTTTACTCTGCAATCAAGACGACTATGATTTATGAGTAACCATAACGAACATAAAATTCCAATCCTTTCTTTTTACTCCGGTGGAGGATTTATGGACATGGGTTTTGAGAAGGCAGGCTTTGAAATTATTTGGACAAACGAGGTTGATGAGGTGTTTATAAAGCTTCACGCAGGCGGCATTACTTCATGGCGAAAAGCTAGAGGTAACGGAATCAAAGCGGAAATTTTCAACACAAAGTCAATTACTTCAATAAGTGCAAAAAATATAATTGCAGAGGCATTTGCAGAGGAAAAGCCGGAGGATTTTGGAATTATTGGTGGACCGCCATGTCAGGATTTCAGCTTAAATGGAAACCGGAAAGGATTCAAAGGTGAAAGAGGAAAACTCACTATAATTTTCTTTGATAGAATTCTTGAACTAAAGCCCACCTTTTTTGTAATGGAAAATGTAACTGGTTTGACTAAGCACAAATCAACAAAAGAGCATTTAAAAAAACTTTTGAGTCGGGTTGAGAAAGAGTACTTTATTGACCATAAAACATTGAATGCTTTAGATTTTGGAGTTCCTCAATTCAGGGAAAGGGTTTTCTTTGTTGGTATTCGCAGGGACAAAGTTGACAAAAATATAACTAGCAAATTTTTCGGTGAGTGGTTCACTTTTCCAGTAGACAAACAATTTCAGGGAGCAGCGACAAAATATAAGTGGGCAACGTCCGTGCCATTCGGAAAAGCACTAACGAAGCCAAAAGATTTACCTCTAAATTTGTGTGTTGAGAGTTGCTTAGTGCCATTTCGTGAAATGAAAAGCACTCCTAATTCCAAGGAGTATTTTAACTTGTACGCCACCGACAAAACTTTGAATGCCATTAGCGAAGGAGAAACAAACAGACCTTCATTCAAAAGGCTTCACCGATTCAAATACAGTCCGACAGCTTGCTACGGAAACAATGAAGTTCACTTACACCCATACAAGCATAGACGTTTATCAGTGCGTGAGGCGTTGCGACTGCAGGGTGTAGAAGACACTTATGTTTTGCCTTCTGAATTACCGTTATCTAAGAAATTCAAGATGATTGGAAATGGAGTTCCTGTTCCGCTTGCAGAAGCAGTTGCAAAAGCATTGAAGGATTTTCTTAAACGCAACAAAATAATTCCGTCAAAGTAATTCTTGGACATTGAGACTAGGTTGAAATGACGCCAACTAAATCGCACACACATTGCCTGGCCACGCTTGCAGCCCACATCCAAAGCCAGTCAAAGAGTGTGCTCAGTACAGTGTAAGTGGACAAAGTGGTCAATGAAAAATGCCCCACCGCACGGCTGACTAAAAAAGATTGGTGTTAATTAACGGGGGACAAAAGACAAGGCTACGAATGAAGCGTGGAGAAGGGCCCTACAGCTACCAACAAAAGTAGCTGTTGCACAACCACTCGCTAGTGAAAAAATTCCTGAAAAAAATATTCTCACGTCGGTTTTGTGCATTTGTACTGTATGTTGGTAGCACTCAACACAAAATTTCATGATCACAAAAAAGCGATGTGCCGTTGTTGTCTTTAGTTTTCGGCAGCAGTTATCTGCGGGCACCCGCGCTGATAACTGAAACTGGGTGAAGCGTTTTCCTCAAATGCATTTCGTTCTTACTTAAGCATTGATAATTTTCATTACTATATTTATAATGTAGTGGTGCAACCTGCATAGTGCGCGTGGGCGAGTTGCTGGTGATTCGAACCTTGGAAAATTTAATTCATTGTCTTCGTTCGGCAAGTAACGTGAGAACCCGCTACTTTTCTGATGCGAGACCGTTACCAATTTATCGAAATGGACAGCATGAATAAAAATATCATTGCCGCATTACTTTTGCTAATCGGGATTAATCAGGTAAGATCACAAGATGTTGGGGACATTGTAATTGGTACAAAACATACTCTTACGTCTCGTATCCTGAATGAAGACAGAGAATATTGGGTTAGCCTTCCTGATTCATACCATGATCAAGGATCGTCCTATAAGAAATATCCGGTGCTGATTGTACTTGATGGAAATTTGCACTTCAAGCCCATTGCGGGAATGGTAAACTACATGAGTTCGGATGTGTATAGAAGCTGGAAAATTCCGGAGATGATTGTGGTTGCTATTCAGAATGTTGACAGAAGGCGAGATTACTCACCGGACAAAATCATAACGGTAAGACAAAATACTTCAGGGGGTGGAGAGAATTTCCTGCGCTTTTTAGAAGATGAGTTAATCCCCGGGTTAGATCAAACGTATCGAACAGCACCGTATCGGATCCTTGTTGGGCATTCATTAGGTGGGTTGCTGGCTACTTACACCTATATGAAAGAAAAGACTCTTTTCAATTCATTCATTGCGATTGACCCAAGTTTTGGAACCTGGGATTCAGAAACCATGGACAAAAAATTAGATTCCCTTAGTAAGGAATCCTTTGAAAGGTTCATTTACATAGCGACAGCCAATTGGGGCAAACGAAACATCCGGAATCGGGATCGTCATGTAAGATTCTATGAGGCACTGAACAGCAAATACAGCGGTACGCTGCCCGCCAAATTAGAATACTTCGAACATGAAGACCATAGCTCAGTTCCTATCCTTGCCTTTCACAACGGAATCTCTGCAATTTTTGAAGGCTATGGCATTTCCTATCGCGATGTGGAAGATCAAGAGCAGCTAACCCAACATTTTCATGCACTTTCTGAACGACTCTCATGGAATTTTTTACCTCCTGAGCATCTCGTAAACCGGGTAGGTTACAGGATGCTGCAAAGTGGAAGCGATAAAGAAAAATTCAAGGCTCTGGAATTCTTTACCATGAATGTAAAAAACTATCCTACATCACCGAATTCCCATGATAGTTTGGGAGAAGCTTATGAGACCTTGCGTGATACTCAAAAAGCACTTGAAAGCTATAAAAAATCTCTTGAACTGAATCCCGCCAATGAACACGCCAAGAAGAAAATAAAAGAATTAAGCAAGAGTAAATAAGGACGGAGAAACCTTGGCTATGCATAATGTGGGCAAACGTGCTATATGACTCCTGGCTGGCAAAAAACTAAATCATGGGACCGGATATGATATTCGGTAACTGGTATTCCGTCCTCCTCCCTCTTCTTTTACCAATATTTTTTTTGCGAGTAGGTCCTGTATGTCGCGCAACGCGGTATCATTAGAGACCTTGGTCATTTTGGCCCACTTTGAATTATTGAGTTTACCCACCAACGTTTCATCCAACAATGTGCTTATCATCTTACGCTGGCGCTCGTTGAGTTCAGTTTGCTGGTGTGCCTGCCAAAATGTTGCTTTCCTCAGTATTCCTGAAAGTATTTCGGAAGAGGCATCAAGGGCACGATCCAGGCATGCTATAAACCATAAAAGCCATTCGGTTATGTTGAGTGTTTCCTTTTGCGTTTTTTCAAGCACCTCATAATATCCTTTCCGTTCCTTTTGGATCTGAGCGGACATACTGTAAAAACGCTGTTTGCTTCCGTCAGCGCGGGCCAGTTGAAGATCCGTCAGGGCACGTGCGATTCGCCCGTTGCCATCATCAAACGGATGGACAGTAACAAACCACACATGTGCAACGGCCGCTTTCAGTACCGGGTCAATCTTGCCGGGGTCATTGAACCAACGGAGAAATTTTTCCATCTCATCTTCCAGGCGTGATGCGTCAGGAGCTTCAAAATGTACACGTTGTCTTCCCATCGGACCTGATACCACTTGCATCGGACCTTCTGAGTCATCGCGCCAGGCAGCGGTTGCTATTTTTTTCATACCACTGCGGCCGGCCGGAAACAGCGCCGAGTGCCATCCGAAGAGTCGGTTTTTAGTAAGTTCTTCGTCATGCTTTTGCGTGGCATCAAGCATCATTTCGACTACACCTTCTACATTTCGGTCTGTGACAGCAACACCTGCAACCTCCAGCCCTAATCTGCGGGCGATGGATGATCGTACCTGATCCTCGGGAAGATTCTCGCCTTCGATCTCACTTGACTTCACCACGTCAAGGGTAAGTGTTTGAAGGCTGGCTTCTTCCCTGAGCCTGAGACCAAGGCTTTCCAGGCTGCCCAGCAAGCGACCTTGCTTACCGCGCAATGCGGCAAGTGGTTCCAGGAGCCTTTCGGATTCCCATTGGAAATCTGGCCAGGTTGGACGTAAATGTATATACTGGGTCATTCACCGCAAATTATGCAGTAAATATGGCAGTTATTCACCGCACAGCCAAATAATCACCGCAAAAAAAGCGATGATATCGGTACTTAATCACCGCATTCGTGGAAACCATCAGCCTGGGCTGTTTGTTTTGAGTTTCAAACGAGTTGATCATGGAGAAGAAAAGAGAAGTAATGAGGAACTATACGAGTCCCTCGTCTGCGAATGAGTAATACCCTTCACTGGAAATGATGACATGATCGAGGAGTTGAAGTTCGAGGAACTTACCGCCCTCTTTCATTTTTTTGGTAAGGTCAAGATCAGTTTGACTGGGGTTGAGGTTTCCGGAAGGATGGTTGTGGGCAACGATGATGCCACTGGCCATTGCTTTGAGGGCCACACTAAAAATGATTTTAGGATCCGCCACGGTTGCAGCCGTTCCGCCCGTAGATACTTCACAAATCCCCAAACTTTGTTGGCCCGGTTGAGGAGCATGACCTTGAACTGCTCCACCAAATCAATCTTGTTGAAGTCCCAGGCGTTTTTAAGAATCTGATACGCATCCCTGGAGTGGGTGATCTTCGGAAGCAGCGAAGGCTTGATTCGAAGTGAGTAGGAAAGTTGAATTTCTGAAACGTGTGCGTGTTGATTTTCCATAATCGTAAGAATTTAATTATGGAGCCCGCACGGCGAAGGGCAGCCGAGCAGGCAATAAGGAAACGGAATAAATTTGTCCGCCTTTGCCAAGGCGTTAGCGGATCGAACTAAAACAATTTTATGCCGTAAGCTTTTGAAAGGTCGAAGCTGGCCGGAGCATTTTTGTGACGGAATTAAATTCTTTGGTGATGGAAACAACCGAGTGATCACCCTTTCAGAAAAGACGGTGCATACCATTATACATGTGCATGTTCATCGAACAGGTTTGAACGTGAACCTTAACGTTCGAATCAGTAACACTCAAAAAATAAATTCAACAATTAACCATTCCTTTTTACTGTTTAGGTCACTTAGATAGTGGCAGCATGCTGCCGAATATTTTTTAATTCTTTGCTGACAAGTTATGTGCCGGAGTGATCACAAACATTTTTATTGTTTAGGTTAAGGTTAAGGTGAAACACTCCGGCGCCTTGTCTGTTTCTCCAGCCAAAATTCAAAAACTTATTGAAAGGTTGGAGGCACACGTGCAAACCCTGGCGCGGGAGCCATTGCACCATATCACATTGTTACGCGAACTTCTTGAAACCGACATCACTCCTACCCAGGCGCGACTGATCTACAACGAGATATTCTTTCGCTGGAAAGATTCCGTCAGGCGGGAGCTGAAAAAGAAAGCAGTTGACGGCGCGCGAAAGGTGTTGTAGGATTCGTGTTGGAAGTTCGAAAGTGAAAAGCTTAAAGTTGAAAGTGAAAAGTGTAAAGTTCAAAGTTCAATGTGAAAAGTAGGCAGTAAAAATGCTAACCCCGATCGATGTGATTGATCATGGTGACGAGCAAGTGGCGGACGGATTCGCGGGTGCCGGTCTCCACGTTATAAAATTTTGCACGCAGGCTACCAAAAGAAACTGCCTCGGATTTCTTGGTTTGCACAAACCGAACAACAAACTGGAATAACTGGGTGAAGTTGGTGTTGCTGATGATTTTGGTTTCGAGCAATAATTTGATCAGGTATGCCAACTGCGAAACGGATGCCTCGAACTTGAGTTTGAAACCAGACATGAAATCACCCGGAGGATCGGGGTTGCGTGTTACCAGTTGCTGCATGCGTTCATGGTATTCCATCTCCACGGTAATGTATTCCATCAATTGGCTCTTGAGCGACAGCGCTTGTGGATTGTAGCCAATGCCGGGCTTGACCTGCGCCTGTCCGATTGTCTTGAGCAACAGGGAAAGCGTCTCGAGTTTGCCTGCGCGTGTGTCTGTCTTTTCAAGTTGTGTATTAATATAGTGCGCGTGGTAGGTAATGACTTTAATCGAATTGCAATTGAGGTAATACATCAGCTGGCGGAGCTCTTCATTCACGTCTGCTTGTGAGAGCTGCAGGCGCTGGAGGAGCCGGAATAATTCTTTCTGCACTTCCCGTACATACATAATCTTCCGATAGGTTGTACCTTTTTCGGGCCGGGTGTCGGCCATCTTCTGGACGGCCATCAGCATGAGTCCTACCAGGTGTGTATCGGCTTTAAGGTCGAGTAGTTGGTGTTGAAGTTTACGGCTGTTGGCGCGGGCTTCTTTACGTACAAGTGCCAGATATACTTGTGGTGCCTTGGCATCCTGATCGAAGTATTTTGAGAAATGGCGTTCGACAAACTCAAGTAAGCCCGTAAGCACCTCGCAGCAGACCCGATGAAACTCCCTGGTCGTGGGTGGCCCTTCCTGCAAGAGCGCATCAGATTTATCGAGTAACCGGATCAATGCCTGCTGATGGTATTGAATGTACCGTTCGAGGTGACGTTCGTCTTCGAATGTAAAAACTTCGTGAATGAGTTTTTGCCGGATGCGCTCGACTTCTTGTTGCAGTGCGCCGGGGAAATTGACTTTGCTTTTCTGGTGGTCTGGAGGCGGGCTCTGAAGGAGTCGTTCGAGTTCGAGCAGTTCGTATTTGACTCCGGGCTGGCTCACGGGTGGGGCGAGAGAATGTATGTGTTTCCCGATCGGGTATAGGTGGCATCGATACTTCGTGCCAGCATGGGTATTAGCTGGTCAGAGGTCGGTCTCCAGAAGCTACCCGACCACTGGTTATGTTGCAAGTCCGGTGAGACTTCGATGACGATGCCATATTGCTCGTGAAGCAAGTTGCATACTTCAGCTAACGAAAGCTCGCGGACTGTCACGGGTTGGGGCGGTCGCCATGCATACACGGCGATTCCACCTATGACTGTGAGTAATAAAATAAGTAGCGCTGCCAGCCTACGCCTGCGCGTCCGCGCGTCTTGTTTCTTGTGAATCTCCTGTTTCAACCGAGCCATGCCACCCAGAGACGGCAGGGTGATGACGGGTTCGTGCAGCAGGCGCAAGTCTTCAAATTCATCACGATGACGCGGACTTTCCGCAAGCCAGGCATTGACGCGCTCTTGCTGCTGAGCCGTTGCCTGCATGCGAATAACTTTAGTTAAGACGCTGTGATCCATGATTCATCCCGTTGTTTGATACTATCGGACGGGCAGGATTTCCCTACATGCCTGACAAATTATTTTTTTCAGGTCTCCCGCTCAGCCCATTTTCTGAGCCGTTTGCGCGCGCTGGTGAGGCGTGCTTCGACCGCCTTTACGGTGACTTTTAGCTTCGTGGCGATCTGATCTGTATTTAGTCCTTCCAGCCATAGCGACATGCATTGCTGTTCACGCCCTGGAAACGTATCAATAACATCACGGACGACGCGCATTAATTGGTGTTGGATAAATGTTTGTTCAGGGTCTTCAGTCTGCCCATGTAAGAACGAATCATCGAAGACGAGATGGCGTGATTTTTTATAACACGCGATGGATTTATTACGCACCACGCGCACGAGGTAATGTTCGATGGATTGTTGATGTTGGCCGGCGAGTTTGCGGTGGTGTTCCCACACGTGCAGGAACGTGTCATGCACGATGTCTTCAGACGCGATTGGATCGCTGGTGAGGCGGGTAGAAAATCCAAGGAGACGGGCGCCATAGTGTTCGCGGAGGATGGTGATCGCCTTGAGCGGATACGCACGGAGAAGTTTTCTGAAACGATTGTTGTCAAGACCTGAGGACATACAGTGTGGTTCAGTGTGGGCACTTTTCCTTCAGCTCAATCACGGCACCGTGTTTATGCCGGACTACCTTCCCTAGTGGAAGTTTACTAATTTATTTTATTGGAGTTAAAAAAAGAGCGTTGATTTTTCATTCTGAACAAATGTTAATTATTAGGGGTTGAGGCAGTGTTTCATTGGCAGGTCAGCCCAACAGTCCACTGACAACAGTCCACGGACAACAGTCCACGATCAACAGTCGATAATCCATGGTAGATAGTCGATGGTTTTAATGTTCAGCGTTGAAGAGCGTCAACGGAGTATGTAGAAAACTGTCTAGGTGGCAGCACAACAACCCTCTACTTGGGTGGCCCTTATTTCTATTTCATTCTTCCACCTGTGCAAGGAGGTAAACTTTGCCTTATCAAGGTCTATTATGTTGATGTCATAGGAAATGTAAATTCGATCTGCCTTTCCTTCCTTATAGATAATTTTTATTTGCCCATTCCTATAAAGGTGGCGGAGGCATTCACATTTCTGTCCGGGGGGTGTGTACTTTTCGACATGCTCCACCTTGCCGAGAACGGCCTCAGCTTGTTGTTGCGACTTTGAGACTATGGTCGTCAAGTCAAGGGACTTTTGCGGGGTGGAATAAATGGCAAGTATGAGTAGTAAGATGAACACTCCATAAAGGTCAATAAATTTGACCAATTAGGGAAGTATTTAATAAACGATGGCTAAAGGAAAATAGTCCACAGTCGACAGTGTGCAGTCGGCAGTTCAAAGCATTTGCAATGAACAAGTGTTGTTCATTCTGATCAGAAATAACCAGCGTGTGCCAAGTCGACAGGTACACCGCGCCTCACCACACATTATTAGTATTATTACATCGAGAGGAAAATTCAGGTATAGTCTGGAATTTTTTCAGTAGCGAGGATTAACGAATTCTTCGCTTCCGCTTTTTACGTTTTCTCCTTACTACCGCATTGTCAGCAGAAAGATCAGGTTGGTTAACAGGCTCGATAAGATTCCCATGGCGATGGCCATCCAGTAGCGTTGCCAGATTGAAGATTTTTGAGTTTTGTGAAGCAAGGTCGTTGAGTCGATTTGTTTTTGAATTTGCAGTTCGGCCATCTTGATTGCGTCGCGAGTTTGTTTTTGGGTGAGTTCGATCAGTGTGTTTAGTGTTCTTATGTTTGTGGTGTGCTGGTCGGTTTTCTCCAACGCCTTGAGATACAGGGATTGGATTTCTTTCAGGATGACGAGAACCTGTGCGTGCGTCAGGCTGGTGGGATCTTGTCCGATCATTTGCCTGGTGAATTGCTGAGCGATCTCTTTCTTGTTCATAGTTGATTGTATTTTTTAAGGTTGTCCATTTGTAATCATTACCCAGTTTTGCTCCGCTGATAATCATGCCTTCATAGGAGTAGCTGATCCCACTGACGTACCCGGTGGTGGCTTGATTGAATAAGAGTGTGATGCCTTTGCTTTCCAGTGCATGGATAAATTCAGAGCAGGTTATTTTCTTATTCGTGTTGAGTACTTCTTTGATGAGTATCTGCAAGGCTATCTTGTGAGATGGTGTGTTGGTGCGCTTCATCATTTCCAGTTCGTCTTTGGTCATGGCGCGTTCATGCGCTTGCTTGCTGGAGGTCACTTCGGTGAGGGCATATTTTTTCTCAAGGTCACGGAGGACCTTCTCACTGCGGGCGAAGTCATTGCTATCTGAAAGCACGGTGCCATCATAGCCAATCCGGTTGACGAGGATGTGCAGATGGGGATGGTCGGCATCGTGGTGGCGGAACATGATGAATTGGTGTTGCGTAAACCCATTGGCGTGGAGATACTCTAGTCCTATTTGTTTCATTAGAGTATTCGGTAAGACTTCTGTGGGAGGAAAGTTGATGGAGGTATGGTAAAAATACTTTTGGAGGTTGGGGCGTTGAACTCTTACCAAGAGCACTTCTTTGAGAATACTCTTTTCAGAGAAGTTTGTAAAGGAATGGTCAAGGACTTCTGCAATTCCCTTTTCGACTTTTGCGAGGTTGTATCGCAAGGCGCCTTTAAATCCCCTCCCCTTGATCTGGTTGCCTGTCATGGATCAACGCGTTAAGAATTTTGTTCAGGAGATCATTCAGTTCAAGCTGGCAGTTCAGATATTCCTTTGGAAATGCTCCGGCATTGATGCGATGGGTCACCTGATTGAGGTTGACGCCTATTTTTTTTAGTTGGAGATAGAGGGCAGCATCCAGCGGAGATAGTTTTACCGGTGGGAATTTTCCGACGAACAATTTATAGCGAGCCCAGTTGGCTGGACTTAGGCCGCTGGCTGTTGCATACTGAGAGACTTTGGCATGTTCATCCTGCGTCAATCGGATATTGATTTGAGTCATCCGTTTGTCTCCTTCATTTTTCCGCGGTCTTGCCATACTTAAAAAAATCGAACGAAGTGATTCGAGGGGCAAGCTGTTTTTGCGTAGCAAAAACATGGCTTGCTCCTCCAGAGTTGACGTGTCATGGAGACGAATGTCCGGACGTTTAACATCAGGATTTGAAAGTCGTCAGTCAGTATATTCATGAGATGATGTTCTTCATTGTGAGCTGACGGTACTGGAAGCTTCGTGCTTAACCTTGTTGATGGATTGAATGGAATCATTTGCTTCTTGTTTTTTCTTAGACTTATGAGCTTTTGAAATATGGCCATCGAGGGCGCGTTTATTGGGGAACGGGCCGGCATCACATTCAGAACAATAGGTAGTCAGGTTTTCTTTTTCTTCCTTGAGTCTTGCGAAGAAGAGTTCGCTGAGTTGCCAGACTGCCAGGGAGTGGATGAGGCAGATGCAAAAACTGATGAGTGTTGTTTTAACATTTTCAGCGGTGGGGCTTTGGAAGGAGATGAACCAGTAGTCATAATAGAATACGTTGAGGAAAAAACTTACTACTGCATAGAATTTCCCGGTGGTGCGGTAGCCGTTGATAATAAAGACCAGGATTAGAAATTCGATGACGGCTGCGAGACTGAGTCCATACATCCAGTTGAAGAATGTAAATCCAAACACAGACATATCGAGGTGTTCCAGTTTGCGGAACAGATGTCCGGCGTGTGGTATGTAGAGGATGATCAAGCAGAGTGAGCCATGAAACACAGCCTCTTTGCTTTGGAGATAGTGAACGATGTTTTTCATATCGGTTGTTCAGTCATTGGCTATTTTTATATCCTTCCTCTCACCTACCGTCTGTTCACGATGACCTTCTGCATCGATAAGCTTACCTTGTTCGGATACGGCTTGCACCATGAACCAGTGTTTACCAAGCTTGTAGAGAGTTAAGGGAGGTGGCGTTTGTGGAGATTTTGAAGACTTAATTTTATTTATTGTCTGAAAGCAAAGATTTGGACGGTCATCCGATGATGTTCACATGTTGGGGGGAAGGTGGGGCGGAAATAGGTGAAGGAATCAGTCAGAGGTTTTGTATTGTTCTTCACTCATGATAGATAAGGCGAAGGGCACTTTCTTAATCGCATACTAATGAAAACCTCAATTCAAAAGTATCGCATGCTGTGTGAATTCAGCTTCTTCTTTGTTTTCAATTTCGTTTGTAATTCTAGATTGTCATGAATTCCATGCTTCACTTTTTTCAAGGTGAAGATTGTGATGGTCGACGTATTTCATCTCGAGATACCTTTGATTGCTGCTTATTTCTAAACCAAAAGTCTGCCAATGCTAAATCCAAGCAGGCCACATACTGAATAAAAACTTTGAACGGTCTTAATAGGTGTAAAAAGAAAAAGTATGATGGAGCATGCGGTCATGATAATAGGAGCTCCACGTTTATTTGAAGCCCATCTATAGTTCTCGATTTGTCTTGCCAAGAATGTGCAAATAAGGTAAGATCGTCCGATGATCAATTAAAATAAAAAACCGACTCAGGTGAGTCGGTTTTACCAGTGCAGAAAGAATTGTTAACAATTCAAGCACCAAACCCTTTATGTAACCGATGCTAAGGTATTAAAAGGATCTATTTACGAGCGCAATGTGATAGGAGTTACTCCTATATAAAATTTTCAGTAATGTTCGTAAAATCGAAGGGGTAAGCAGCGCGTCCGAATTTTTGCGCTGAGGAAGAAGTAATGGGTTGGTCCGTTTCTTTGTCGCCTGTGCACACGGCAAATGCTGTGACTCGGATTGATCTTAGTGATTGTGATGTGAGGCCGGGATTTATTTGTACAGAGATCCATGAAAGGGGGTGGGGAACCAAATGGGGTGGAAAGAGGCATCGTCCATGCTATATTTCAATGCGATCCTGAGAAGATTGTTCAATGGACTTTCAATTTCGGGTTTGAACAAGTCCATGGCTATATGTTGGAGACAATCAATTTCCTGTGAAGGTCAGTCTGTGCCATGTTTTAAGACTTTGTTGGTGTTGTTGAAGGTGGCTTTCAATCTCATCGAGGTAAACATCGAGGTAATCATCGCGACAAAACCAACGGAGAACTTGAAAAGTTTTTAGGAGGATTAAATCTCTTATTCAAACTTTGAACTGCTCACCGGGTTCATACGAGCTGCTTTGATTGCATGATAACTAAGGGTGATTGATGTGCGATGAACACCCAACGATGTCGGTGGAATATAATAATTGAAATTGTCCTTGGAGAATAAGGATGTGCGAGCAATTGGGCCTAGGAGTTTCTCCTATCCGAAACAAGATAGCAAAAAGCAAATCTGTAATCTAGAGGCGTTTTTAACGGGTCGGTTATGAAGAATGTCTTGCTGGTAGATGATGATTCGATCTTCAATCTTTTAAACACCAAGGCCATTCAAAGGACCGGGATTCCGGTCTCGATTCATACGGCCATGAATGGGCAACAGGCCATTGCCCTTATCAACGAATATTTTCAGTACACGCGTTCGCTTCCGGAAATTATTCTCCTCGATATAAATATGCCTTGTATGAATGGATTTAGTTTTATTGAAGCATTCCGACATCTTCCCATTCCCGGGATCCGTGATGTGAAGATTGTGATGGTGAGCAGTTCTGATAACCCCGGGGATTTGGCCCGCGCAAAAGAATTGGGCATCGAAACATTTTTGACAAAGCCCATAACGGAGGCCGACATCCGAACCCTTCTAACCTAAATACGCTGTTATGTCTATTAAAAGAAAAGCAATTGTCTTATTGTGGAGGATTAAAATATGGCTCCTTGGTCCATCCTCGACGTTCAAGGTAGGAGATACGGTGCAGTTAAAGAAAGGGGATCAATTGATGGTGGTGATAGAGGTTTGTCGGTATCGAAAGATGAAGCATTGCATTTTGTATTGCGAATGGTATGAATCTGAATTTCATCGAACCCGCAGGAATCTTTTCAGCGAACGTGCAGTGAAGTACTTTGATTGGTACGCCGCCCTGCCGACCGCGTGCTAGGCCGGCAATTCCAGCAGGTGATTTTGGTAAGCATATTTTACCAACCCCACATTTCCACGGGCTCCTATTTTGATTAGGATATTCGATCGATGGTTGAAGAACGTTTTTTCACTGATTTGCAAGCGCGTGCTAATTTCAGATGGAGTGAGTTCCTTACAAATGAGCAGGAGGATTTCAAGTTCCCGAGGGCTAAGCTTTGCGGCCGTGGCTTCGGTACTTCTTCGCACTCCGCTTCGCAGGGCATGATTAACGATTTCATTCCGATAGAAGTCATTGTCAGCTACGGCATAAAGGGCTCGTTCAACCTCTTCGGGTTCTGCGCTTTTGTTTAGAAAACCATGTACGCCTAATTCAATTAAGTTGAGAATGAGTACTTCTTCGGTGTGCATTGTGAGAATCAAAATTCCTACGTCAGGATAGTGATCGATCAAATACCTGGCCGTATCAAATCCATTCTTTTCAGGCATTTCAAGATCGAGCACGACCAGATCAGGTGTTGACTTTTTAACAAGGGCGATGAGTTCATTTCCGTTGGCAGCTTCTTTCACTTCCCCGATCCGATCGAAGGTATTTAATAAACGAATCATCCCTTTGCGGACGAATGTATGATCGTCTGCAATGTATGTTTTCAGTTTATTCATGACGCAGGGGTACGGTTACTTCGATCTCTGATCCGAGTTGTCGATTTTCCTTTACCTCGACCATGGCATCGATCATTTTGGAACGATGGGTGATGTTCCACCACCCTACCCCGTTCCTGATTTTGTCATTGAGCGTGAACCCGATTCCATCGTCCTGCACATCGATGACTACGCTATCAGAACTCCAGGAAACGTTGATTAAAATATTCGTTGCCTTGGCATGCTTCACTGCATTGTTAAGCAGTTCCTGAACGATTCTAAATGTCATTAGTGCGCGGTCGTCCTTCCAAAATAATTGATGACCTTTTTCCTTGAATGCGATCACCTGACCTTTGCCATCGAGTCGTGAACACAGTTCTCTAATGGAGGACGAGAATCCGGTGTGGTGAAATGCCTCCGGCGTGAGTTCCCAGGAGATTCTTTTTACCGAGTTTATGGATTCATCGAGTATCTTCATCGTCTCCTGATACGAATCTTTCATTTCGCCATCAAAGTTTGACAGCCTTCCCAGGTAGGCAATGTTGAGTTTGGCCGCCCAGAGCAGCGATCCAATCGAGTCATGAAGATCCGCAGCTATTCGCTTGCGTTCGTTTTCCTGGGAATCGATTTGTGACTGGATCATCTGTTGCTGATAAGCCAGTTCAATGACTCTTCTCTTTTCCTGTTCTTGTAACATCCGTCTTTGATACATCGATATAAATATTGCAAATCCCGTTATTAGCAAAAGCATCCCTAAGGAGCCGAGGACGATAATGTAGATGACCTCACCTTGCGATAACCCTTCCATAGACCGATGGCAAAAAGTACATTTTTAACGATGTTTAGCAAGTTATGTAAAATCCACATGAGCTTGTGCGAACCCGCTTCACCGTAGGTGAGGTAATTTTTCACAAGGAACAAAAAGAAATTTCCACCATAATAAGTCAATACACCAAATGAAATCCATAGCATGGGCAGATGCTGGATGTGGATGGTAGGGAGATCGTTCAACAAACGATAAAAATAGTACAGGCAAAAACTAATGAGGATGAGACAAGCGACCACATTTGATAATGAATTAAACACAAACGGCCCCTGTATGAATCCAATGTTTAGCAGGCAAAATAATATTGATATCAGCAAGATTGAATTAATTGCCAAATGATACTGTAACTGGCTCCTGAAAACTATGATCAATAAAGCTAATTGCGTTATCATAAAAATATTCCCAACCCAATAGGTATTAATAGAAAACCGAATAAGGATAATAGAAATTAAGTCAGCTAATAAGGATAATATCAAAAGCGTCCTCAAGGTCTTTAATTCATCGGTCATTCTATTCCACTGCAGCGCTGCAATTAAAAGTGGAATCGAAATTGATCCGAACGAAGAATACGCGATCAAAAATTCAAGCTGCATTAACAATACATTTGTGGGAGCGGTAAATATACTAAGACTAAAGTGTTCGGTCTGGGCAGTAATCCGGACAAGGAAATGAAAAGTCCGCAACCACATTTCCACCCTCGCCCATCGTTGATTCGTCTGCCGGCCGTAAATCTTCGCCTGCCGCATCAACGCCCACCAGCAAAAGTTTTTTTACACCGTTATCATCCAGTGCATAATAGATCCTGATCCCAACGCACCCCGATTCATTCAGCAACTGTTGGATGATTTCGGTGCCAAAAAAATGCGCCCGGATTTCCTCGGGATTTGCCAGGGTGGCTTTATAGTTAGCCGCCCACCGGGTAGCGGTTTTAAGATCGATGGGATCCCCTTCAGACCCGTCAAATAACTGATCTCCACTCCTTGCATTGCCAGAGCGTTTACTGTGTCCATCTGAAATGGGCTGTGAAAAAAACGAATCCACCGGGTTCACTGTCACTTCTTGCTCGTTGCAAGAAAGAGTCAGTGAAAAGAGGATGATAAATGTTGTTGCGTTTATGAGCGATCTTTTCATAATGAGTATGGTTAAAAATTAATTTACAGTACTTACTTACTTTCGACTGCTAGTTATTGCCTGCGCTGGACAATAGCTCAACTATATAGGAGTAACTCCCATTTTTTTATCGCGTGTGATTTGGAGTCTATGCGTGCGCGCTGTTGGGCGTAAAAAAATTGAGCATGTGGTTGTTTTTCTATTAGCCGAATGAAGTGGGTTGACGACCACGCATTGGTGGGAAAAACAGTTCCGCTTGTAAACGGAATAGGAGTTACTCCTACTTCATACCACGCACCTAATCGTTCCTGACCTATCTTATCCCAAAATGAATCATCGATGACAGACAACCAGGAAGTTGAAATTTTGATTGTTGAAGACGATCCAGCGGATGCGGAGCTAACGATCCGAACCCTTAAGAAACAAAAGTTGGCGAACAATCTTATCCACCTGGAGGATGGTGCGAAGGCATTGGATTTTATTTTTGGCCGGGGTGAATTTTCGAGGCGGAACATTAATCGAATGCCGAAGGTCATTTTGTTGGATTTGAAGATGCCAAAAGTCAGTGGATTGGAGGTTCTTGAGAAACTAAAGCAAGATCCGCAAATGAGGAGTATTCCAATCGTAATCCTGACCTCCTCGGCGGAGCATCCCGATGTTAAGAAGGCCTATGATTTGGGTGCCAACAGTTACATTGTGAAGCCTGTGAATTTTAATGATTTTTCAAAAACGATCAATGGATTGGGGATGTATTGGATGGTGGTAAACAAGGCCATCATATGAATGAAAGAAGATCAGAGGTCGATGTTCATTCCAGGGTGTGGATTCAACCTGCACGTGTTTCTAATATAAAATCATTTTCCGGTCTGCTTATTTTTCTTTTGCTGGCTTCGAGTTCAGGATTACTTTTTGGTCAGACGAAACAAGATCTGTTGACATTGGATACGTTGAAGAAGTTAAGCATGGAAGAATTGTTAAGCATTGAAGTCATCTCCGTTTCGAAGCGCGCCGAGAAGTTAACAGAAGCAGCCTCGGCCATCCAGGTGATCACCGATGAGGATATCAGACGTTCGGGGGCGACCAGCATACCCGAGGCATTACGGCTTGCGACCAATCTTCATGTTGCCCAAAAAAATTCGCATGACTGGGCGATCAGTGCCCGTGGATTCAACACTGACCTTGCCAATAAACTTCTTGTTCTTATTGACGGCAGGACAGTTTATACCCCCCTGTTCTCCGGCATATTTTGGGATCGCCAAGATTATTTGTTAGAGGACATCGAACGCATTGAAGTAATCAGTGGCCCCGGTGGAACCTTGTGGGGTGCCAACGCTGTGAATGGCGTGATCAATATAATTACCAAAAAAGTAAGTGACACACAGGGACTGTATGTGGAGGGCGGCGTTGGAACTCAACTCCGAGGATCCACGGGAATGCGGTATGGAGCGCAACTTGGAGAGAATGTTTCGCTTCGCGTGTACGGAAAATATTTCGATCGTGATGAGTCTGTTTTTCCAGACGGCGAAGCCGCCTCCGACTCCTGGCGTATGGGACAGGGAGGATTTAGGATGGATTCAAAATCTTCTGAAAAAAATGAATTCACCATTCAGGGGGATTATTATAATGGTCAGGCGAACCTTTCTGTGGGTGGTAAGTCCGATCAGCGGGGAGGAAACATTCTTGGGAGGTGGTCGCACATTTTTTCTGAAAATTCTGAGATGCGGCTTCAGGTCTATTATGACAGAACATTCCTTAAGCAAGACGTCGCTGAGTCAAGGACGAATGACAATTCCATTGTGCTTTCGCCTGCGGGGAGCTTGCAAGATGATCTGAATACCTATGACCTTGATTTTCAACATTCGTTAAGGCTGGGCGGCCACCACCATTTTGTGTGGGGTCTTGGCTACCGATATACGCATGATGAAGTCAAGAATGCACCGGGCCTTGCATTCACGCCTACAGTATTAGACCGAAACTTATTCAGCGTGTTTATGCAGGATGAACTTTCGCTGTCCGATAATCTTTCTTTTACGGTTGGCTCGAAGGTGGAACATAATGATTATACAGGATTTGAATATGAGCCAAGCGTGAGGTTACAATGGAATCTTATCTCAAAGCAACTGTTGTGGACGGCCGTTTCGCGGGCTGTGAGAATGCCTTCCCGAATTGATAGGCACATCCGGATACCTACCCCTGGCTTTGCGCCCATTGTGGAGAATCTTCTCGTTGGGGGCGCGAACTTTCGATCGGAGACTTTGATCGCCTATGAAATCGGGCATCGGATGCAGGTAGGCACAAAGCTCACCAGCTCTCTTTCGGGGTTCTATCATGTATATGATCGGGTCCGGAGCACCAGCCAAAGTCCACCGGATCAATACGGGCTTACTTTTCCACTCTTCTACGAAAATAATCTTGAAGGGGAAACTTATGGATTTGAATGGCGGCTGACGTATCAGGTTGCTGACTGGTGGCGGATGAGCGGCGGTTATATGTTGCTTCGGGAAGATATCCGTGTTGAGCCGGGCAAGGAAGATTTCAATCAGGCGCTGAATGAAACTGCCGATCCGAGGAATCAATTTTCCATTCGGTCCTTCATCAACCTATCCCATAGCGTTGAGGTGTATGGTGGGTTTCGGTTTGTGGACTCCTTTCAATACAACAATGGAGGTGTGCCTGGTACTGTTCCACACTATTCGGAGTTCGATGTCAAGCTGGCCTGGTTCCCGAGAAAAAATTTAGAGGTTTCGGTTACGGGTCAAAATCTTTTGAACGCACACCACACTGAGTATGTAATCTCCAGTCCGAATCCGAGGGCTGATGTTGAGCGGAGCTTTTACGTTAAGGTAGCTTTTCAACGATGAACGTTCGCGTGTTTATACTGTACTTTGGGGTGCCGATTTCATGTTTGCTTTGCTCATACCGCGAGGTTCAACCTGAACCTTCGAACGAGTATAAGATTAAGGCTGTTTTCCTTTTCAATTTTTCCCAATATGTGGAATGGCCGTTGGATGTACTTCCCGACGATGACAGCCCTTTTGTGATTGGCATTTTGGGTAAGGATCCTTTTGGCTCCTATTTGGATGTGGCCGTTAAGAATGAGCGCGTTAAAAGACATCCCCTGGTCATTCGGCGTTTTAATCGCGTTGAAGAAATTGCGGCTTGTCACATTCTTTATATTATTCCTGCCGATAAAGATGAAATAAAAACCATTCTGGATCGCCTGACATCGAGACACATCCTGACGGTTAGTGACGCATCCAACTTCGCAAGGCTTGGCGGTATGATCCGGCTTTATACGGAGGCAAACAAAACACGCATCCGCATCAACCTGGGTGCAGTAAAAAAGGAGGAACTCGTTTGTAGTTCCAAGCTATTAAGGCTGGCAGACATTGTCGAATCCCAACCGCATTGAAGATGGCGCTAAAAGGTTCGAGTATAACACAAAAACTCATGCATGTCATTCTGTTGACTTGCACTGTGGTTTTATTGCTTACGTGTTCAGCCCTTTTCATCAACGAGTTTATCACCTCTCGCAGGACCAGCATCCGGGAGTTGTCTATCCTGGGGGAGATCATCGCCGCGAACAGCACGGCTGCATTGACTTTTGATGACGCAGAAGCTGCGGAAGAAATCCTGCAGGCCCTCAAAGCCGACCCGCAGATTAAGGTGGCGGGGATCTATACGAACGAAGGACTTCTTTTTTCGCGCTATCCTTCTAATCCCACGGGGGAACGCTTGCCTATTGCGTTAGGAGCCAATGGATTTCGGTTTGAGGACGCCCATCTTCATGGACTCATATCAATTGAGCAAGAAGGTAAGCGGATCGGAACCTTATACCTATTATCCGATATGAGCTTTATGTATGAGCGTTTCCGTCTTTATGGAGGTATTACCCTATTGGTAATTGCGATCGCCTTGTTGCTTGCCTATTTGCTTTCCAGGAATTTACAGCGACAAATTTCAGCTCCTATTTTAGCGTTGGCGGGTACCGCAAAAGCAATTTCAGACAGGCAAGATTATTCTGTGCGTGCTCGAAAATATGATCATGATGAGATCGGATCCTTGACCGACGCGTTTAATCATATGTTGACACGGATTGAAGAACAAACCCATGCGTTAAGTGAAAGCAGTGTCAAACTGCATGCAGTTGTTAACTCGGCGATGAGCGCCGTGATTGTCATGGATGCCAAGGGAATTATAACCGATTGGAATAAACGGGCAGAAGATATGTTTGGGTGGATTCGGACCGAGGCAATTGGAAATGAATTGGCTTCCACCATTATTCCGGAAAATTTCCGAGTTGCACATCGCAAGGGGCTTGAACATTATTTCCAAACCGGTGAAGGTGCCGTTATTGGCAAGCTTCTCGAACTCACTGCCGTGCGGAAGGAAGGAAGCGAGTTTCCAATAGAGTTATCGATTAGTGTTTTAAGGACCGGTGCCGAAATATCTTTCTGTGGATTTATCACTGACGTCACAGAAAGGAAGCGGGCAGAAACGGAAATAAAACGATTCAATCAAAAACTTTCTGATATGGTTGCCGAGCGGACGCAAGAACTGGAGGCAGTCAATCAGGAGTTGGAATCTTTCTCCTATTCCGTGTCCCATGATTTACGGGCTCCCCTTCGATCTATCCACGGGTATATGAACATTCTTGCTGAGGAGTATGAAGGTTCGTTTGATGATGAAGCAAAACGACTGATCACCATTATTCTGAAAAATGGTGAGAAAATGGGACAGCTTATTGATGATCTGTTAGCGTTCTCGCGGCTGGGTAGAAAAGCTTTAATGAAATCTTCGGTATCCATGGCGGATATTGTCCACGCCATTGTCGAGGAGCAGGAAAGCCTTTCACGCCATGACGCACTCTCCATCACCGTATTGCCTTTGCCGCCTGCCTATGGCGATCAGAGTACGATCAAGCAGATTTGGGTAAACCTGATTTCAAACGCTATCAAATATTCCCGGCGCAAAGAAAAAATTGTTATTGAAATTGGTTGCCTAAAATCTGATGGTAATGTTTATTATGTAAAAGATAATGGTGCCGGCTTTGATATGGATTATTATGATAAACTTTTTGGTGTCTTTCAACGGCTTCATTCCGCTGTTGATTTTGAAGGCACGGGTGTGGGGTTAGCAATTGTTAACCGCATTGTTACTAAACATGGTGGGAAGGTCTGGGCGGAGGCAAAAGTAAATGAGGGGGCCACGTTCTTTTTTTCGCTAGGGAACGATCAACCGGAGGAATTGTAGGTTATCTATTCGGTTAATGTCAATTTTCAAGAAATAAAAAAAGGCTGGGTTACCCCAGCCAAGCCATCAACAAAACAAAACAAAATTTTATAACGTATTCAATGTGTGACGTTCGTTCCGGGGTGCGCTGGTTGAACTGGTCGTTATGATTGGTTCCGATGGGCTGTGACCGAATAGTTCGTCTACCTTTATTTTATATAAGTCTTCGTTATGAATTCCCATTTTCCTGGTGAAGATCGCATATCGTCCACAGTGCGTGATGCTGAAAAACTCTTCATCTGTTTGGCCGTTTACTGCGGGGCCTAAGTTTACGGGTACCGTCCAGTTTGTCCACGAGTCGTCTAACCGCGTTGTCATAAAGATGTCATACCCGCCATATCCGTTGTGTCCTTTAGAAGCGAAGTATAACGTTTTGTTGTCAGCGGCCAGGTATGGAGATGACTCCTCCAAGGTTGAGTTGATGATCGCCCCCATGTTTAACGGCTCAGTTGCATATTTTCCATTCCAGAAACTTACGTACAGGTCTCGGTGACCAACACTTTCTGAACGTTCGACTGCGGAGATGATTACGCCTGACTTGAGGGAGACAAAGTGGTTGCCATGTTGTGACATGTTATAGTCATTGAGGATCGTGATTGGTTTTGGAAATGACCAATCACCATTTATGTTGACGCTATAAGAAACACCATCTCTCATTTTGCCTTTCTTTAAATATTGGTTACCAAGAATAAGGGTATCTCCGGTTACGCTGACATTTTGGATAAAGTTAGGGCCTGAGTTATTGAGGTGTCCTGACATTCGGATTGGTTCAGACCAGTCCTGGCTCACGGTGTCATAGTCAGCATACCAAACATCTTCGGGATCATCGATCCCGTTTGTATTGTTTGGATGGGCTATGCGGCTAAAGTACAGTTTATCTCCTTTTGGAGAAAAGGCAGGCTTTAGTTCCGCAAACGGGCTGTTGATTGAGGTGCGCATGGGCACTGCCTTTGCCTCCAGATTAACTTCCTTTGCCAGGTTGATAACGTTGCCCGCTGTTTTTATCCGGATTTCGGGAGCATTCGGGTCTTGTTGTTGTGTTTGTGCGATGCATGAGTATACACTCATCACGGAAAATACCAAGAGGATTATGATTGAGTTAATCCCTCTTTCTTTAATTCTGCTTCTTACGATCATGGCTTTGTTGTTTAGTGTGTTTTTGTTTTTGTTGTTTTGATACATCAAAGGTGAGAGATCGCGAAAGCCAATCCTTCAGGGCAATTCTGATTTTAAAAAAATAGGGAATATGTGTAAGAAATAACTCCCTCCGCGATGGTTGAGAGGCTTTTATCCAACGTGGCCATGGAGACTATTTTTTAACGTAGTCATTTGTTTGTGTGCCGTCCCTGAGGCGAAATTGAAATTGAACCCTGACCAGTCGGGGTTTACCCTGAGAGAATTACAGGCTATCTATGGAAATGATATTATTTTTGATTGCGTACTTGACTAATTCAGTTGTGTTTTTGAGACCTAGTTTTTCCAGAATGTTGGTTTTGTGCGTTTCAACTGTTTTGATGCTGATGAATAGCGATTCGGCTAGTTCTTTATTGGATTTGCCGGAAGCTACCAGTGTTAATATTTCATGTTCCCGTTTGGTGAGGTCATTGGGGAGTTTCTTATCCGCGCTTTTCAATTTTTCATGTGAGTAAAAGTCTTCGAATACTAACTTCATGATCGCGTCGTTGAAGAAACGGCCACCATTCTTTACTGTTCTGACTGCGTCTATGAGCGTTTCTTTGTCGATGTCTTTCGGCAGATAGCCGTCGACACCAGACTTAATGCCTGCAGAGACATACTCCTTGCTGATTTCCATGGTGACAAGAACGACTTTAACGGTGGGGTCAAATTCTTTTATCCATCGGGTTGCCTCTACTCCTGTCATGCCCCCCATCATAATATCCATCAAAATGACGTCGGGTTTGTTTTGACGTACTTCGTTAATTGCTTCCTCTCCTGAGGAAACAGAGCCGATGATTTCAATGTCTTCGGTGTTCTGAAGCATGGCTTCAATGCCATCGCGAATCAATTTATGGTCATCGACGAGTAATATTTTAATTTTCCCGGAGTTCATCGAAGGGGATTGTTACGGTAAACGTTGTTCCTTTATTTACTTGGCTTTCCACGCAAATTTGTCCTCCCAATAAATCTACTGCTTTCTTTACAATCGAAAGACCCAATCCTGTCCCTTGAATGGCAGTGGTATTTTTTCCGCGCACGAAGGCTTCAAATATCCTACTTTGTTCATTTTCAGGAATGCCAATCCCCTCATCCCGGATTGTCATCCGCAATTGATTGAGCTCACTCCTGACGGTCAGGAAAACCTTTGGTTTACCCGGAGAAAATTTGATCGCGTTGGTCAATAAGTTGATCAGTACATTTCGCAGCAATTTTTCATCGGTAGCAATCGTCTCAGGTAATTGCTCGCTCTCAAATTTTATGTGATGGGTTTCTTTTGTGTTGTGTGATACATCTTCCATCACGGTCGTTAAAAATTCGGCCAGGTCTATGGCCGTAATCATCAGTTGAATTTTACCCGTTTCGCTTTTATCGTACGTCAACACATCATCCAGCAACGCCATCATATGTTTTATTTGCTTGTCAATGTTGTTGAGTCTCACGGCTGTTTCAGCTTCAGATGGAGGTGCGCTTCGGATCGCCCGGACTGCATATTCAATGGAGGATAAGGGAGTACGAAACTCGTGGGAGGCGATGGAGACGAACCGGGACTTCATTTCCACGACCTCTTTTTCTTTTCGTACTGCCTGTTGCAGTTCATAGGTGCGTTCCTGCACCTTCCTTTCGAGGGAGTCGCGGTAGTCTGACAGTTCGGTGATATCTTGGCCCACGAAGAGCATTCCCGTAACTTCCAGTGTGGGGGTCGTGCGGTGCGTTCCGTTTAACAGAAAGATTGCTTTCTTTTTAGATTTGGTAAGAACCGGCATTTCATAATTGATCACCGATTCGTTTAGCAATACTTTATTGAGCAAGTCGTCAAAGTAGGTATCCTCTTTCGACAAGAGGATGTCGGAAAATTTTTGGGCATACACTTCATCCTTTTCAAATCCCGTTACTTTGCTGCAATACGAATTCCATTCTGTAATGTACCCTCGCGTATCGACACCGATGATGATCGCATTTGCGTTGTCGATCAGGTTGCTAATGTTTACCGATTGCGCCGCGAGCTTCATCTCCACGATCTTTTGTGGGGTGATGTCGCGGATGAAGGTATAGATAAACGCAACTTTGTCTTTGGCGTCGGATATGGGAACATAATTGCATTCAAGGTGAAGGGTTGTGCCTTGGAAGTTGGTGTAGTGGGCAAGCGTTTTTTCAGGCTGCTTGCTGAGTTTAATGTTCTGGATAATTTCATTCACGAGCTCCCTGCGATCGGGACTTACCAATTGGATAAACTCGTCCCCTTCCTGAACGGGTTTTTCCAGGATATCTTTACTTAATGTTCGAGCCGCCTCATTAAAAAAAATAACTTTTCCATTCGAGTCCGCTACGATGAGGCCTTCGATCATGTTACTCAGGATGGTGTTCAAAAAGTCCATCGACTGCGGATTACGTTGACAGCAACTTATTTGGAATCGTAATGGAGATCAGCGTCTCCAGTCCATATTCCGAGTTGATAAGAATTGTCCCGCTTAGTTTCTCCACCATTTCTTTCACGATATAAAGCCCTAACCCGGCCCCTTGACTTCGGTCCGTTGCCCGATAGAACATATTGAATACATTTCTAAGGTAATCGGCATGAATACCGATTCCGTTGTCACGGATAATGAGCATGAGGTAGGTTGGTGTAATCGAAGCCGTGATTTCAATAAATTGATCTGGTTTACGTTCATCCCTGTACTTAATTGAATTTGAAATCAGGTTAGCCAGTATGACGGATAGTCGATACGTATCGGAATACAACGCGGCACGTCCATTGATGCTCGTTTGTATTTTAATTTCATTATACCCAGGCAGATATTTTAGTTGTTCACATGCATGATTGATCAATTGGCTGATGTCTACTTCCGAAATGGTGAGTTCGCCCCTTGCGTTACGGGAGTAATCCAGGATTTTCCGAAGCGTGTCGTCCAGTTTCACGACGCTCTTTTCAATCATTTCAAAATAATTTTGAATGGCTTCCCGGGTGGCAACCTGATCCATTTTCGCGACGATCACTAATCCGAGGATAGACGTCAGGGGTGAGCGGAGGTCGTGGGAGACACTGTAGACGAATGAATCCAACTCCTGGTTGATCTTGGTGAGTTCGGTATTCTTTTTTAAAAGCATTTCCTCATGAATCTGTCGGTTGGTTTCGTAGCGATGTTGGCGCAATGCATAGCGAATGGCCAGCGGGAGTCGGGAGAGGTTTGACTTCAGTACGTAGTCGTCCGCTCCGCGTTTCAGGCAGTTGACAGCGAACTCTTCGGAGACAGCGCCGGTGACAAGAATAAAAGGGACATTGATTTTTTTTCCCTGGCAAATTTTTAATGCTTCGATTGAGTTGAATTGGGGAAGGGAATGATCTGAGAGGATGACATCGGGTTTAAAATCATCCAGCGCTTGTGTAAATTCTTCCCGGGTGTCCACGCGTTGACGTGTGAAGGGAATTTTTTCTTTCTTCAAGACGCGATCAACGAGTCCTGCGTCTTCTTCCCGGTCTTCCAGCATTAAAATTTTTAGTTCGCGCTCCATATCCTTTGGGGTTGTCAACTCATAGCGTATGGTTAGGCTGCTAGGCGTTGGGTAGATCCATTAAGTGATTCGTATTTTACCATTTCTTGGTGAGTCGGCAAGTCGTGAATAGGAGTAACTCCTATATAAAAAGTATCTGGCGTACGAAATCTTTATGTTCGGTATCACCGTGTATTCGAAAGGTATTTTGGGGGCATGAATTGCACCCTCATTTTGGGCCAGTTTAGATCATCCTTTTTCTACAGGTTCATCAGCGATGAATCTAATTGCTCGAGCGACCGGGCCATTCGATCACGCTCGTTCCAGGGTTCGAGGTGTCTAGCGGGTGAGCGAAAAAAGGTGCCACATGATGTGACACCTTCACCCAACATTAAGCTTACGCATATTGGCAGAAGTACTGCTCTAGAATTCGTTTTCGTTCTTAGGATTAAATTTTTGCGCTCTCCCAGAAGAATTTCCACTTCAGGATTCACAGTAGTCTATTCTTGTGGTAAAGAAAAATTAAAAACCGCACCTTCATTTAGTTTTCCTTCCGCCCATATTCGACCCTTGTGTTTGTTTATTATTCGCTTTACAATTGCCAGTCCAACTCCCGTTCCTTCAAATTCACGATCCGTGTGCAACCGTTGAAATACTCCGAACAATTTGTGGGCATAGCGCATGTCAAATCCAACCCCATTATCTCTTATAGAAAACACCAGTTCATCGTTGGACTCATCAGACGCGATATCAATCACAGGATTCTCCTTCTTCGAAGAGTATTTAATTGCGTTTGAAATAAGATTAAATAGTACCTGGTGAAGGAGGCCATAATCAGCTTTTACTTTATGCAGGGTACTTGTATTTATCCGGGCGGTATGGACAATGGATTTGTTAATTTCGAATAGTACTTCTTCTGTCAATTTATTCATATCTACTTCCGAGCGTTGAACTTCCTTCCGGCCAAGTTTTGAGAAAGCAAGGAGGTCATCAATTAGCTGTTCCATTTTGGTTGAGTTGTGTTGGATGTTTCCTATCAGGCGTTTTCCATCTTCATCTACCTTTGAACCATAATTTTCATGAAAGATTTGAATGTACCCGTTGACCGCCCGAAGGGGTGCCCGCAAATCATGGGATACCGAATAACTAAAAGCATCCAACTCTTTATTCGCATTTATTAATTCTTTGTTTAGTTCCAATAAGCCTATTTCCTGCTGGTGTTTCTCAATGAAAAATTTAACCTTATTGATTAATACTTCGGGTTGGAATGGTTTTGTGATAAAACTGAATGCTCCTGTTTCGTAACCTTTAAAAATATTTAGGTTATCGGTATACACTGCAGAGATGAAAATAAAAGGTAGATGGGCTGTTTTTTCCTCTTCCCGGAGTATGCCGGCCAATTCATAGCCATCCATTTCAGGCATTTGAATGTCCAATAAAGCCAAAGCGAAATCATGGCGCAGCGTTAATTTCAGGGCTTCATTCCCACTGGTGGCTTCCATAAGTTCTATGTTGAGGTCTTTGAGGACTGTTCGAAGCGCCACCAGGTTTTCCGGCTTATCGTCGACAATTAGTATTTTTGGTTTGGTGCCCATACACGTTTAGTTAGAAAGACATTACTTTATTTACTGAGCCATACCCTCATCAGCGATAACAGTCGCTCTACATCAATTGGTTTGGTTATGTAATCATTAGCTCCCGCATCAATACATTTTTGCTTGTCGTCCTTCATTGCTTTTGCGGTGAGCGCAATGATGGGCAGATTTTTGAATTGAGGGCGCAGTCGCATTTGCCTCATAGCTTCGTAACCATCCATTTCAGGCATCATAATATCCATCAATACCAACTTGATATCAGGATTTGCCGCCAGTATATCCAACGCATTTTTGCCATTATCTGCTTTTATTACCTCCATTCCGCGTTCTTTCAGGATTTTAGACAAAGCGAATACATTCCGCATATCATCATCGGTCAGGAGTATCTTTTTTGCGTGAAATATGGCATCGTTATTATATAAACTATTTATAATGTGTTGTTTTGACTCGGGCATGTTACTTATCGTCCTATGGAGGAAAAGGGCTGTTTCGTCCAATAATCGTTCTTCCGATTTTACCCCCTTGATGATCACACTTTCTGCATATTTTTGCAGTTCATCGTTTTCCTCTTTTGTAAGCTCTTTGCCGGTGTAGATGATAATGGGTGGAATGGACAATTCCTTAACCCTTTCCAGTTTATAAATTAGTTCAAAACCATTCATATCTGGCAGGCCAATGTCGAGCACAATGCAATCAATATGGTTTTTCTCATATAACTCAAGAGCCGTTTTACCCGTTCCGGCTTCGAAGCATTTCACATCGCCATTTCCAATTAGTTTCTTCATCACCGTTCTGGAATTTTCATCATCTTCTACTATCAGCAGATTTTTCATTTTCCTGTTGACAAAATTTTCAATTCTGGCAAAGGCATCTTCCAGGTCGTTTTTATTGACCGGCTTTACCAAATATTCGATTGCTCCATCCTTGATCGGTTCGAGGGATCGTTCATTCGAAGAAATAATGTGGACGGGAATATGCCTGATCGAAGGGTCTGCTTTTAGTTCCAGGAGCACCCTTTGTCCGTTAATCCCAGGCAATTCCAAATCGAGGATGATTGCTTGAGGTTTGTATTTAACAGCAAGCGCCAATCCATCTTCGCCTGTTGAAGCTGACAGGCATTTGAATCCTTTTTTATTTGCTTGCTTTAAAAGGATGGATGCAAATTCGAGATCATCTTCAATGACCAGAAGAACTTTATCAGCCGGGGTTATGATATCCCTATCGTCCTTTACCGCAGGGTAATTCAGATACTTAGGCTCCTTAAGAGGTTGCTGTTCATACCCCGTTACTTCTTTGTGGGTCGTGGTCCTGGCCGGTCCCAGTTCATGTGTGATTTCCAAGGGAAGTATGATAGAGAACGTCGAGCCTTCATTTAGTTTACTCGATAATTTGATCTCAGCCCCCAATAACTTGGCAAGCTCGCGGGAAATCGAAAGTCCCAAGCCCGTACCTCCGTACTTTCGGGAAGTTCCCCCGTCCGCTTGCTGAAAAGCCTCGAATATTGCTGTTTGTTTGTCTTCGGGAATTCCTATTCCCGAATCCGTAACGGATATGATTACGGTATCCTTTGAATTACGTTCGAAAGTAATTATTACCTTTCCTTTTTCTGTAAATTTTATCGCATTGGATAAAAGGTTTTTCAATACCTGATTCAAGCGTTGAGCATCTGTACGAATAGATTCAGGTAACTCTTGGCCTATCACCGCAACAAGCTTCAGTCCCTTTTGTTCTGCCAGGTGTTTAAAATCCCTGACGATGTTTTCGGAAACACTCCGAAGTGAAACCCTTTCAACTGAGATTGACATTTTGCCTGCCTCGATCTTTGACAAATCAAGAACTTCATTGATCAACACCAGAAGATCTTTCCCACTTTTATAAATTATCTCGGCACTTTCAATCTGTTCCTTATTTAAATTTTTACTTCCGTTTTCGGCCAAATCTTTTGAAAGGATAAGTAGGCTGTTCAGAGGCGTTCTTAATTCATGCGACATATTCGCCAGGAATTCAGATTTGTATTTGCTGCTTGCTTCTAATTGTTTTGTTTTTTGCTCAATGTCAAACTTTGCGGCTTCAACCTCCTTGTTTTTCATTTCCAATGACTGGGTTTGTTCTTCCAATTCTTCATTGGTCATTTGCAATTCTTCCTGTTGTTGTTTCAGGTTCTGTGTTTGTTCTTCCAGTTCTTCATTGGTTTGTTTCAGCTCCTCTTGTTGCATTTGAAGCTCTTCGCTCTGAACCCTTGTTTCTTCCAGCAATTCTTGTATTTTTTTTCGAGCCATAGCTGAGTTTGTGCTTATAGCGATGCTCTCCATGCACGCAGTGATGAATTCGATTTCCGTTTGATTGAATTCGGATAATCGCCCCATTTCAATTACCCCTAAAGTTTTGCGTTCAAACAAAAAAGGAGTGATCACCACATGTTTAGGATTTGCCTTGAGGATCGCTGACGTGATGCGTATGTGTTGCTCGGTTACACCCGTGACCACGATTTGCTTTTGCTCTAGCGCTGATTGCCCGATGAGGCCTTCCCGTATTGTGAATTTATTTTTTGAATCCTCACGAGCGGAGAACGCATATTGCCCTGTTAATGACAGGATATTGTTATCATCCAGTAAGTATACCGCACCAATTTGTGCGTTTAAATAATTGCATAAAAAACGTATTGTATTTTCTGAAAGTTCTTCAATCGTTTGATCTCCGATCAATTTCTCATTGAGTCGATTCTGGCCAGTGGTAAGCCAATTGTGTTTTTCGTTAGCGGCGGTTTTTTCACGCAATGAGTGGGTCATTTTTCTTAACGCGTTCCCCAATAAATCCCTTTCTGAACGGGGGGTCAGGTCAACTGTATAGTTACCCGAAGCCACTTCATTTGCATTGTTTGTTACTTCTCGAAAGCTCTCGTTCACGCTTATTAAAGAATCGACGATTGGTTTTAATTCGTCGCTGGTTCCGTCCTCAAGTCTATCATTTGTAAATTCACGGCTGGCTATTTTTTCTGCCTCCTTGGCTATGGTTGAAATCCTTTTCGTGATGCTTTTAATAATCCAATATGAAGTAAGCAGTGAAATTAAAATACTAAGGGAGACCAAAATCAGGATGAAATTTAATGCTTTCTGATACGCCTTGGCATTTTCTGCTTTGTCCTCTTGTATCCCCTGATTGTTCTTTACAATCAATTCATTAATAACGATCAATAAGTTGTCCCGCATGGTAAGCCCGGATTCAACGGATATGATTGACGCCTTTTCATTTTCGCCTCCCATAGCCAATGCGATAAGCGCATCCAATAATGGTTTATAGCCTTCCCATAAGTTCTTCAATGAATCAATTTTCTTCTTCCCAACGGAGTCGGCCAACTTCTCCAACGCGGCTATTTTTCTATCCACTGAATCTATGGCTGAATAGATCCGGTCTTTGAAGTATACCATCCTGGCCGGATCCTTTTCTAGAATTATATTTTTCTCGTGGCGGGCTACATCCAATGCATAGATCATGATTTCATTCGAGAGGTGTATTTTTTTTGAGGATACATCTACTACTTTTTCAAATCGATCATTCGCGTCAGAAAATTTAATCGTGGTAAAGAGGATGGTAGAAATGAGTATTGCTAAGGTTAACAAAAAGCCAACCAGTAGTTTACTCTTAATCGTTAATTTTTGCAGCATCTTTTTAGATTATTGAATTGTTTATTTTAATTAGCAACTCTGTTATGCCATCCAATGATAAGATGTAATCAGGTTTGATGGTTTGAATGACTGACGCAGGCATATAAGGTGATTCTGCTGTTTCAGGATTCTGTACAATCGTCACCCCGCCCGCTTGCTGAATTCGTTTCATGCCGTTGCGGCCATCATCGTTGGAGCCTGTAAGAATTATTCCAATTAATGTTTTTTTATATACGTCAGCAGCAGATTCGAATAACACATCTATTGATGGTCTCGCATAACTTACTCGTTCATCTATGGTAAGGGAGAATGTTCGATTTCTCTCTATTAGCAAATGGTAATTAGCGGGTGCAATGTAGATCGCTCCATTTTCAATCTGTATCTTTTCGTCTGCTTCGCATATGGTACGTTTATATTTATCGCTCAGTAATTTTATCCACTGGTTATCCGATCTTGGACTGATATGTTGCACTATTATAACAGGGATCTTGAAATCATTTGGTAACCGGGAAAACAATGTTTTCATTGCATTCATGCCGCCAGAGGAAACGCCAATCACAATTGCTGCGAACGCCATTCTCTAATACTTCTTTTTAAATATCCGCTGCTGGCTATCCATTTCAGAATAAAGGTGATACAGCTCTGAAAATTGTAGCCCCTCCTTTGATCCGAGGCATAAAATCCCGCCATTAATTAGGCTGTTAAAAAAAAGTGTATGTGTTTTATTTTGTAATGGTCTTTCAAAATAGATGAGGACATTTCTGCATAAAATCAAGTGCACCTCTGCAAACACGCTGTCTGTTACCAGATTATGATTTGCCCAAACAATATTTCGTTTTAAGGATTGATTCATGATTACGCTATCATAACTAGATGTGTAATAGTTTGAAAACGCTTCATGGCCACCGGACAATTGGTAATTGGTTGTGTATTCCTTCATCCTTTCAATTGAAAAGATTCCCTCTTTCGCTTTGCTCAAAGCATGCTGGTTAAAATCGGTGGCATATATGGTAGTTCGGTCATACAAGCCTTCTTCTTGCATGATAATTGCCATAGAATAGGCTTCTTCCCCGGTTGAGCACCCTGCATGCCATATTTTTATAAAGGGATACGTTCTCAAAACAGGAATTACTTTTTCCCTTACGGTCTTATAAAAATGCGGGTCACGGAACATTTCCGTTACGGTTATTGATAAGTCTCGTAATAGTTTTGACGCAAAGACTTCATCCGTTAAGATCTTTTCCTTGAATTGAGCAATGTCATGCAACCCCGACATCACTATTGTGTTAACAATTCTTCGTTTGATATGTGCTTGGGCATACTGTCTGAAATCATAGCCATATTTTTGATAAATACTTTCAATAATGTCCGCTAAATGGGGTTGTACTTCATCGGAAACCAGGTTTGCGTTCATGTATGGAAGATTATAGGACAACGTATATAATTGTTTTTTCGCAGTTAGACATTTCAGCCGCCTGCCCTCCACCCGCTGTGCACGTTTTAGTTTGATCTATGAAAGAAATGATGTGCACCCTGCTATTAGTTTCCTGTTGGAGATCAGGAGTGCTTTTGCTCGAGGATTCCATAATTTTTAATGTCAAGCTTACCCATCCATTGGATGACAAAACCATCCATGCTCTTTGATTTTTTTATATGGATCAAAGATGATTGGCATAAGGTACCTAGAGGAATGGGGTGGGCTCGTTCACCATAGGAGTTACTCCTATTTTTTTCTCTTACGTAGATTTTTCTATTCTGGGCAAACCCTGAGTTTATCGGGGAAATTGATCAGGGTTAACCTGATAAGGAGTACCCGATCAGTCTTCGTTTAACTAAGATGGATTTTGATAAACCGTTTTTTTGGTCGGATGTGGGGCATTTCATTCCTCAGACTCCTTATTTTTTTAAAACCAGAAATTTCCCTGAAGGATTAGATTTTGGATCCCCTCACCTTTGACCTATCAAACGAAAACGAACAAACATTTAAACACTTAAAAATGAAACTAAAAACCAGCATCATCGAACAAGGAACCCATGCGGTAATTATTCTTTCTGTATTTACGATGGTTAGTTTATACTCATGCATGGCTCAGGGTCAATCTGCCGCGAATCATCCCGGCAATCGGGTGAAGACCGCGGGTAATTCCATTAATCATGCGCAGGTAAACATGACAGCCAAAGCAATGCCTATGCGAGAATCTATTAATAGTCCTTTTGCAGAATTGAAACCGGTTTTTTCCCCTAAAGGAGATCGGTTGTATTTTAGCCGGGTATCGCATCCGAACAATACAAAGGGTACCCAGGATCACGAAGACATTTGGTATTCGAACTATGACTCTGTTAGTCAGGAATGGTCAGAACCTATCCGTATGCCTGGATATTTGAATAACAGCGGTCCTAACTTTATTGAAAGTGTGAGTATGACTGGGGATACGATCATCCTAGGCAACCAATATCTAAAGAAAGGTAAAATGAGAGATGGTGTGTCGTATAGCGTGAATGTAAATGGAGTATGGACATTTCCTCAACCCATCAATATTATGAATGATTATAACATGTCCAATCATGGCAATCATTATGTGTCGTTAAAATCAGGCGTCATTATCTCTGCAGCAGAGCGTTCGGAGAGTATTGGTGATCGTGATTTGTATGTGAGCTTTTGGAATGGTCAATATGCCACTGAACCTGTGAACATGGGTGGCGTCATTAACTCGTCTTCGGAAGAGTCTTCACCCTATCTGGCAAATGATAACAAGACGTTGTACTTTGCTTCGAAGGGTCACAATGGGTACGGAGGGTATGATATCTTCATGACCACACGTTTAGATGACTCATGGGCAAACTGGACCGTACCCGTAAACCTGGGGCCTGCTGTAAACGGCCATATGGATGAAGAATTTTTCAGCATAACACATTGCGGGAAGTATGCCATCTTCACCAAGCAGCTGAATGTACACAATGAAGATTTATATAAAATCCCGGTGGAAGAGTTATTTCGTAAGCAAGCTGTAACGGTTCCGGTAGCTGGAACCGTAAGCAAGACTGAAAAAGAAATGAAACGAATGATGGAGATAGAAATGAAAAAAGAAATCGCACGAAAGCCACAGCATAGAATGGCTTCCTTGTAAGAACGTTTGGTGTTTAATGTAAAGCGGCCTCCCAAGAGGCCGTTTTTTTTGTTCCGCTCATTCCCCAGTTTAATTCTGTGTCTTTGCGTTTCATCATGTTAGCGAAAAAAGGTGCCACATGATGTGACACCTTCACCCAAACAAAAACAAAACCTTAGACCCAATACTAAGGTTCTTCCACAAAATTCATGTCCTTAAAAAAAGTCTCTTCAAGGGATCTCAATGCGATCATATTTCAAATTCTCTTGCGAGAAAGATGGAATGCTGCAAGAACAGATTGTAAAAATAAGGAGTTGGAGCTTGCTGTTTATCATACGTTTTTAGTTGGTAGAAATATTCATGATATTGTAAGAAGGTGATCATTGCCTTCTACCCTAATGGATTATCAAACTTTGCCTGATTTAAAGTTTTCCCTTTGACCAAAACTCCTCAAGGCCAAGGTGACTTACCGAGTAACTTTTCGGTTTTCCTTACTCTTAATAGAAGGACGTTCTCATAAATGCATCAGCAAACACAGAACTCACGCAACGCGATCACTCTGCGAAAAAAGTATACCAAGGGTGTACCAGAAAATAAAAACAACTACAATTCAGAAGAATCATAGGTAATTTGAGGTTCTGAACGAATGTTAAACGAGCTTTAGTGCTTTATTGATATACGCTTCAATTGATGAGTCATTTTTTTATTTCACTTCCGGTCTCCCTTTACTCAATCTTTCATTTAGTAGGCGCATATCCTCCCCTACTTTCTTATCCAGTACCTTGGCATAAATTTGTGTAGTCCGCAGATTCCTATGGCCCAACATTTTACTTACTGATTCAATAGGGACTCCATTAGATAAAGTAATCGTGGTAGCAAATGTGTGGCGAGCGCAATGAAAGGTTAGTTCTTTTTTAATCCGGCAAAAGTCCGTCAATTCTTTCAAATAGCTGTTCATTTTTTGATTGCTTAACACCGGTAACAACCGCCCGCGATTTATACACCTGGGATCACTCTTATACCGATCGATTATTTCAAGGGCACGTGGTAAAAGTGGAATGTGGGTCGGGGTACCCGTTTTAAACCGAGTAGTCCAAATCCACTTTTCACCATCCACGCCTATTGCAATATCCTGATCACGAAGTTCGGCAACATCTCTGAAGCTTACCCCGGTGTAACAGCAGAATAGGAAAATATCTCGGACCAGGCTCAATCGCTCAATTGAAATTTCTTTGGTTGCTATAATTTCAATTTCATTTTCAAGTAGAATCTGTCGACTTGTATCTCTAATCTTTACTTTATATCCCATAAAAGGATCTTTCGCTAACCAATTGTTAGCAACACATTGCCTGATGATCTTTTTCAATTTCTTGATATCCCCCATCGCAGAATTATGTTGCACTTTTTTTTCAGACTTCAGGTAAAATTCGAAGTCATTTATAAATTCATATCCGATGGCAGTAATGTCTATATCCGATTTTTTATACTTCCATTGTACGAAATTTGTTAGGGAACTGAGACAGGTTCTAAATTTCTTAAATGTATTTATTGAGTATTCCCTTCCAACGAGCGCTTCCATTTGATCATTATGATTCTTAAATATTTCCAATAGCAATCTTGATTTTTCTACTGCTCCTCTAAATTCGTTCTTAAATGATTCGCTGGAAATAACTTGTTTTGAAGCAACCAACTCGCGATGTATCTCATAAATTCTCACCTCAATTGTGTTGAGGTAGACGTTTAATTCCTTTGCTGCTTGATTTTTTCCGGTTACTCTTCCGATAGCTGAATTCCAAAGTTGAGGGTTGCAAGTTCGGCTGACCGAAAACTCGGTCCGAATTCCATTAATGTTAACACGGGCGTAAACAGTTGCGTCTATGCTTTTAGTGCCCTTAGTTTTACGTAAGATGAAGCGTTGAGAAAAGGTATTCATAGAATTAATCGTTAAGGTTAAAACTAAGTTTACCGGGAATAGATTTTCAAGACGTTCAATTGATAGACAACTACTTACGGAGCTTCTGGTGAGTAACTTTAATGAGAATAAAAACTACTCACCGAATCACTCACCAGCACATTGACTTTTCCTGAAAGTTTGGGTGAGGTATAAAAACAAAAAACCTCAAAATCAGTGTGATTTGTGAGGTTTTAGCTTTGTTTGTGCTCGTACTTGTAGTCCCAACGGGAATCGAACCCGTGTTACCAGAATGAAAATCTGGTGTCCTAACCCCTAGACGATGGGACCGTCTTAGAATTTCGAGCCGCAAAGATAAATCCACTATCCGCAATTGCAAACGTAACCGCGAAAAAAGTTACCCACACGGCTTGGCAAACATTGGTTTTGGCTACAAGTAAGCCTATTTTTGGCTTCGCAATTTTAAACCTAATATCACAATGACAAAAGTTGGAATAAATGGATTCGGTCGTATCGGCCGTCTTGCTTTCAGAGCTGCCATAGGGCGCAAAGACATTGAAATCGTTGGTATCAATGATTTAGTAGAACCGGACTACATGGCTTACATGTTGAAGTACGATTCTACGCATGGCAAATTTGACGGAACTGTAGAAGTGAAAGATGGCAACTTGATTGTGAATGGAAAGAAAATCAGAGTTACTGCCGAAAAAGATCCTGCTAACTTAAAATGGAACGAAGTAGGTGCCGAAATCGTAATTGAATCAACCGGCTTGTTCTTAACTCAGGCTGATGGACAAAAACATATTGCTGCGGGTGCAAAAAAAGTAGTGTTCTCTGCTCCGGCAAAAGATGACACTCCCACATTTGTAATGGGTGTTAACCATAAGAAATTAAATGCATCCCATACCATCGTATCAAATGCATCATGCACCACTAACTGCCTTGCTCCTCTTGCTAAAGTATTGAATGATAAATTCGGAATTGCTGAAGGGTTGATGAGCACAGTGCATGCCGTTACAGCAACTCAAAAAACTGTGGATGGTCCGTCTGCTAAAGATTGGCGCGGTGGTCGTGGTGGTTTTTCAAACATTATTCCTTCTTCAACCGGAGCAGCTAAAGCCGTTGGTCTTGTGCTTCCTGAATTAAAAGGAAAATTAACAGGTATGTCCTTCCGGGTTCCTGTGGCCGATGTTTCGGTTGTAGATCTTACCGTGAAATTAGACAAGGCCGCTTCTTACGAAGATATTAAGAAGGCCATGAAGGACGCATCCGAGGGTGAACTAAAAGGAATACTTGGGTATACCGAGGACGATGTTGTTTCGCAAGATTTTGTAGGTGATGCACGTACATCTATTTTCGATTCTAAAGCGGGTATTGCATTAAACGATAAGTTTGTGAAGGTGGTAGCCTGGTACGATAATGAGTGGGGCTATTCAAATAAGTTGATCGACTTGGTTCAGGAATTGGCTAAGGTTTAACAATCAAAAAATAATAAGTTGAAAAGGAAGTACCCGGTGGGTGCTTCCTTTTTTATTTACAATTTGGTAAACCAAAATCCTTAGCTGGACCCTGATTGGCGATAATTCGTACGGAAATGGAAATAAGTTAGCCATTGCACTTGACGTGTGTAAGATTTTAGCGTGAATCGCTCATTAACTGTTATTCTAAACTCTCATATTTGATTTGAATTAAAATGACACGAGATGAGGGGATTAGCAAACGTAAATACAAGTACCAGAATGAAGCAGTTACTTGTACTGATCATTCTGATTTTAATTGGAATTCTGTTTGCTTTGAGGGCCGACTCCAGGCAAAATCAGGAGGGTAAAGTAAAAACTGATCAACAAATCCCACGCGAAAGTAGAGTTTAAAAATTAAGATAGGTGTTTGGTAAAGCCTCTGTGGGAAACTACAGGGGTTTTCTTTTTTAAGCAGATTCAAATCCTGTTTGTAGCTTTGTTCATGAATTTTTCAAAGCAGACTTTCCTGCACAACCTAGCTCAAACATCGCTCCAGCCTTTTCTGCTACCTATTGAGCGTGCGGAAGGAGTTTATTTGTATACTCCGGAAGGAAAGGCCTATATGGACATGATCTCAGGGATTGGGGTTAGCAGCATTGGCCATCGGCATCCGCATGCAATACAAGCAATAAAAAAACAACTCGATAAACACTTGCATGTAATGGTGTATGGCGAGTATATACAAAGTGCCTCCAATGAACTTGCGAAAAAATTAACCAGTCTCCTGCCTTCAGAACTCAACTGTAGTTACTTCGTAAATTCCGGAACAGAAGCGAATGAAGCTGCTTTAAAACTGGCCAAGCGTTATACAGGTCGGACTGAAATAATTTCTTGTCGGAAATCATATCACGGCAGCACACACGGTTCATTAAGTGTTTCAGGGAATGAAGTGAAGAAGCAAGCGTACCGCCCCCTTCTTCCTGATGTTCGATTCATCGAATTCAACAACCAATCTGATCTAGATAATATAACCGCACGAACAGCGTGCGTCATTATGGAAACCATTCAAGGCGATGCCGGAGTGCGTGTTCCAGATCTGGCATACATGAAAGCTGTACGTACCCGCTGCAATGAAACGGGAGCCTTATTAATTTTAGATGAGATACAATGTGGTATGGGGCGCACCGGAAAATTGTTTGCCTTTGAACATTATGGTATTGTGCCCGATATACTAACCATCGCTAAAGCATTTGGAGGCGGGTTGCCTATTGGGGCTTTTATCTCGTCTGAAGAAAAAATGAAATGTCTTACGCATGATCCGATGCTGGGGCACATTACTACGTTTGGCGGAAATCCTGTTTGTTGTGCTTCTGCGCTGGCAACCTTAGAGGTTATAGAACAAGAAAATTTATTAGCTTCCGTTGAAAGCAAAGGGAAATTGATTGAGAGTTTGCTCCAGCATCCTAAAATAAAAGCGGTACGCAGAATTGGATTACTATTCGCTTTTGATTTTGAAACAGAAGAAACTGTAAACAAAATTGTTCAGTATGCTAAAGAACAGGGAGTCATCTGCTATTGGTTTCTCTCCCACCCTAATAGCTTTAGAATTGCTCCGCCTCTTACCATAACTGAACAAGAAATAAAAAAAGCCTGTGCCGTAATTTTAGATGCCATAAACCAATCTTAAATGAAACGAGTGAAAATTTACAAGCCTAACACCATTAGAATTATTCTATGTGCCTTCCTGCTTATTCCTTTTATAAGTAAGAGTCAATCCATTGAAGAGAAAATAAAAATGCGGGTTGATTACAAAGAAACTCCTGGTATAGTTGTGGGCATTTATGAAAACGGAAAAATCACCTATCACAGTTTTGGCGTGTTGAACACTCAATCAGGTGAATTAGTGAATTCCAAAACGCTGTTTGAGATTGGATCCATTACCAAAACATTTACAACCAGCATGGCTGCGCTGCTTAGTTTGGAGAATAAAATCAAGTTTAGTGATCGTGCTCAGACTTATCTTCCTTCTAAAATGATCTTGCCCGAAAAAGATGGGAAGGCAATTACCATAGAACACCTGGCCACTGCCCACTCAGGTCTTCCACGCATGCCAAAGAATTTCAGTCCTAAAGATGCTGCGAATCCATACATTGATTATACTGAAGATTTCTTAACCGCATTCATTAGCAATTGTGAATTAACCCGCGACCCCGGAGCCAGTTATGAATATTCAAATCTGGGAATGGGCTTACTAGGTTATATCTTAACAAGAATTGAGGAGAAGCCGTATCCTAAACTAGTAACTGAACTCATTACAAAGCCTCTTGGTATGAATCAAACTTTTGTCAGCGGCACTAGCAAAGAAAAACATCTTGCTTCGGGGTATGCCGACAATACCGAAGTAAAAGCATGGACATGGAATAATGAAAGTGTGTTAACCGGGGTTGGAGGGTTGGTCTCCAATGCAGAAGACATGATGAAGTTTATGACGGCTCAATTAACAACTTCCAACACTCAACTTTCAAAAGCATTTGCCCTTACTCATACTATTCGTGCGGATGCCGGAGGAATGAAAATAGGATACGGTTGGCACATCCGCGATGAAAAAATTGTGTGGCACAATGGTGGCACAGGCGGGTTCCGTTCCTTTGCAGGCTTTGATAAAGCAAGTAACAAAGCAGTGGTCGTGTTAACAAACTCTACCGCTGGGGCGGATGATCTTGGCTTTCATTTATTGAATGAGCAATATGAACTTAAGGCATTAAAGAAACCCGTAACTATTTCAGAAGCTGTGCTTAAGAACTATGTGGGCACCTATGAAATTGCACCCACGTTTAGTATTGTGGTTACGTTGGAGAATGCTGGCTTGATAATACAAGCAACCGGACAACCGAAAATTAATATTTATTCTGAGACTGAAACAAAGTTCTACTTAAAAGTAGTTGACGCTCAGATTGAATTTTTTAAAGATGCCACTGGCAAAGTTGGAAAACTTGAATTACACCAAGGTGGTGCTGTAATGCCAGGGAAGAAGGTGAAGTAATTATTTATGTCGATTGTTAAATTCAATTACAAACTGCTCTAATACACTATCGCGATAAGGCTTTTCAATAGACATAAATTTTTTATACAAATCTGAATCATTTGCTTTCAGAATCGCCTTCATTGTTCTTTCACTAAGTTGGTATGGAATTCCTTCATCCAGATAAAATAAAATAACTCCATTCGAATCACTTGCTAATAAAATTCCAACGACTCCACCCAAAACACCACCAACAAGACCTCCAGTATTGGCACCGTGAGCCTTATTCATTATTGGATCTTTGAAGAGGATTATTTTTCCAACTTCCAATACACGTAAATAATAATTACTATGATTTTGATACAATGCTGAATTGATATAAAGCGCGCGCCCATCAGAAAATGCATAAGCTCGATCAATAAGTTTTCCTTTTTTATTTCTCAAGTAAGAGACCAACTGAATGGTATCTTCATCAATAACTTGGTCATAAGATCCGCTATTTAATAGTTTGTAGTTTCTCTTAGTGCTTATTTCCAAAGTGAATTCTACTATAGTATCGGGAGAATTATTCTTAAAATCGGAATAAGTAAAATAAATTCCTTTTGGAAACTTTTTGGCTGAAAAAATATCTTTAGTCTGAGCATCTAGATGATTACTCATTAATAAAAAAATCAGGATATAAAAACTGAAAATTTTCATCCAATGCTCTCCACCACCAAATTATGATTGGTGTAGATGCAAATGTCGGCAGCTATGGTTAAGCTTTCGCGCACCATTTCTTCAGCCGATAAATGAGGCGCATGTTTCTTCAACGCCAATGCGGCAGATTGCGCATACATCGATCCTGAACCAATAGCGGCTACCTGATTGTCGGGTTCAAGAACATCGCCTGTTCCTGAGATCACTAAAATTTCATCTTTGTTAGCAGCGATTAACATGGCCTCTAATCTGCGTAGAAAGCGATCCATGCGCCAATCCTTTGCTAACTCAATAGCCGCGCGTTTCATGTTGCCTCCATAGGCATTCAACTTTTCGTCAAAGCGGTCGAGCAAGGTAAAAGCATCGGCTGTAGAACCCGCAAACCCCACAATCACTTTTCCTTCTTGCAGCTTACGGATTTTCTTGACGTTGCTCTTAGCAACTGTATTTCCCATGGTAGCTTGCCCGTCTCCACCAATAGAAATCTTTCCATTGTGAAGCACCGCAAGAATGGTGGTAGCATGAATTTTTTCCATATTAAAAAATAAAGTCAGTCTTCGACAAGCTTAGACTGACAGTACAATTATTGAATTATAAATCCTAAATCAAAATCCTTACGGGATCTTCCAACAGTCCCTTTAAGGTTTTTAAGAAGGCAGCGCCCACCGCACCATCCACCGCGCGGTGATCGCACGAAAGTGTAACTTTCATAATATTGCCCACTACCAATTGACCATTTTTCACAATGGCCGTTTCTTTAATCCCGCCCACGGCAAGAATACATGCATCGAGTGGATTGATGATGGCGGTGAATTCATCCACACCAAACATACCGAGGTTAGAAATTGTAAACGTACTTCCCTCCCACTCGCTAGGCTGTAATTTTTTATCCTGTGCTTTTTGTGCCAGTTCTTTTACTTCGGCACCGATGTGCGAAAGTGATTTGTTATCGGCAAAGCGAACTACAGGTACTACCAAACCGTCTTTAACTGCCACAGCAACACCAATGTGGATATGATGATTCTTGCGCATCTTATCACCTAACCAGCTCACGTTTACATCCGGGTTTTGACGAAGGGCTGACGCAGTTGCCTTTAACACCATGTCATTAAATGAAATTTTTACCGGAGAGATTTCATTCATGCTCTTGCGCGCTTCAATCGCCTTATCCATGTTTATCTCCATGGTTACGTAGAAGTGCGGAGCCGAAAACTTGCTCTCAGAAAGTCTGCGGGCAATGGCCTTGCGCATTTGCGAAACCGGTACTTCTTCAAAACTTTCCTGGCCAACTACTTTAGGTAACACCACTGCAGCCGAAGACTTTGCACCGGATGCAGCAGGAGCAGCAGAAGGTTTAAATGTTTCTACATCATGTTTTGTAATGCGACCCCCTTCACCTGAACCTTGAATTTTGGAAATATCAAACCCTAAATCTTTAGCCATCTTCTTTGCCAATGGCGAAGCTTTCAATCTTCCATTGGACTCGGATGATGATTCATGCGAACTTGACTGAGTTTGAGCAACGGGCTCGCTTTTGCTCTCAGCAGTTGGTGCCGGAGTTGATTTAGCACCAGACGATTTTGCATTGTGAGCTTTTAATAAAGTCTCCCAATCAGCACCCTTCTCACCAATGATAGCTAGTACACCATTTACAGCTACGGCTTCTTTCTCTTTCGCGCCAATGTATAAAAGAGTTCCTGCATTGTACGATTCATATTCCATCGTGGCCTTGTCGGTCTCCACTTCTGCCAACAGTTCTCCTGTCTTCACCGTATCACCCACCTTTTTACTCCACGATGCAATAACACCTTCGTTCATCGTATCACTCATCTTGGGCATCAAAACAATTTCAGCTTTAATGCCAGAGGTGTCAATGGTTTCTTCTTTTGCAGCCGCAACTTCTGGTTCTTTCTTGGCCGGTTCTGATTTACTTTCAGGTGAAGAACTCTTCGAATCCTTCAATAGGCTTTGGAAATCTTCGCCTTTAGACCCCACAATAGCAAGCACACCATTAATCGCAACAGCTTCACCTTCTTTGGCCCCCAGATATAAAACAGTTCCTGCATTAAACGACTCATAATCCATCGTGGCTTTATCGGTTTCAATCTCGGCCATCAACTCACCTGATTTTACGGTATCTCCTACTTTTTTATGCCACTTGGCAATCACCCCTTCGGTCATGGTGTCGCTCATCTTGGGCATGCGTACTATTTCTGCCATTTCAGTTAAAAATTATATATCGATTAATAATTAAGTCTAAGGTCAAAAATAGGCGTATTTGTGCGATTTTCAAGCACATCGCCTGCTTCGTTTTGATCAAATTTCAAGTTTTAGAAATTAAAGGTTCCTATCAAAAACTCAAACTTAGTGGTGGATGGACTTATACCGTATGAATATCGAAAGCCAATATCGAGCTGAGGAAGTAATCTCAAGATGTTAATGTCAAATTTAACTTCCACCCCTGTTGAAAGATAGCTTTGCGAAACAGGTTGGTTATTAACGCTACTGCTTCCAAAACCATAATCCATAAATCCATTAGCTCGTATGCGTTGTAAATTAACAAGCGGCCCAAGATTAAAGTCAGGATACCAGAGCGGCAAGGTGTAATTCGCAGACATGGAATAAAAATTCTGAAATCTTGATACGGATTGCCCCCGAGGTAATGGAATCTGGTTCCGAAATGTGTAGTTATCCAATCCTTGCCCGGTACTTACACGAACATCGGCATTATCTGACTTTTGATATGCCCAATACCCCCACAGTGAATGGTGTTTAAAAAGACCTGGAAAATATAGCTGACCATTAAATGAAAATTGATTTCCGTTAAAATCTCCCCCAACAGTTTTATATAAATGCATAAAAAAAGCCTGTCCCCATTTACTGTTAATATCTCTACGGCTTTGCTTTAACTGGCGAACTGCCGACATCGAAAAATGATTATAAATCAAATTACCATCACTAGCATAACTCCGGAAAAAGTATTGCGGATAATTGGATGGGATTAATCGCCCTCCGCCATCAATACTATTTGAGAAATCTGTTACTTTAGTATAGCCTACATAATTTGAGGTTGTAAAACTCGACAGGAATCTTGACGATGTTGTTATTAGAGGAATCCTTAGCCCAGCTTCTACAATATTTTCTTTCCAGTCGAAAGTCAAATTTTCTGTGACCGTGGTCGTATCACTTGCAACCACTTTTTTATATCGAAAGTCTCCTTCATTCACCGATCGAGTTGCCTTCGAAAAATTAACATCGATAATTGGATATAAACCCTGATAACTAATACCAGCTTTCCAGGAGCCCGTGCGTTCATTGATGTCGAAATTATAACCTGCACTAACAGCGGTTGTACTTAACACATCACGCGATGAAACCCCCACCTCAACATTGGTAAGACTATTATCCACATAAGCGCCCCAGTTGTAAATATTAAGTGAATGGCCGAGGCGCGAATACTTCCTTATTACAAAGTCTGCTGCAGGAACGGTTGCCAACAAATCAGGGTGAGCTTCCTGTTCGGCAAGATGTTGAAACCCAAAATCCGGCAATGAGGAAAATTTACCCACTGCCTTCCATGAAGAAGGATCAAAGACTGTTTTTACTACATCTAATCCATCTTTACTTTGTTCATTATACAACAAGGTCTTTCCATCCCGGCTAACGGAAGGATTATAAGAGCCATATACACTCGATGTAATCTGATAATGCTGTCCTGCTGCAACATCCAGCGCATAGATATTATCAATGCCACTGCGGGGTGAATTGTAGAGAATATACTTTTCGTAGGGAACCGGATACCCTATATTCTCTTCGGTAAAATCAGTAAGGATAACCTTGCTATTCGATGTTAAATCAAATTTAGCAAAAGCCTTTCCATTTCTGTTTGTAGCCAATGCCACAACTTGATTCCCATTCTGCATCCAGCGAGGCATGGAAATAAAATCGTTCTCAGGATTTTCAAACGAATGGAGCACCTCACCAGTCTCGAAACTAATAATTACAAGTTTTGTTTGATAGTCTGTGCTTGTTTCAATGGTGGCAACCTTTGCTCCGTCTGGAGATACGGCAGCGGATGCATACCGTGTGTTTATAGAAATCACTTTACGTGCCTTTTCTTTCAAATCATAACCCATTAAAACAGAATACGTGCGCATGCGCCAACGCGGATCATAGCGATATTCATTCCACACAATTCTATTATTTGCGACAGAAAGCATTCCACTAGCATTCATCACCCCCGGGGTCATCACTCGTTTTTCCTTACCATCTGCTACAATCACAAACTCTTCAATATTTCCAATCCCCGATTTTAATGCGAGTACTCCGCCCGTAACCTCATGGGGATAGCGGTAATCAGTATATGCTTTCGAGCTCCTTTTATTGACAGGTTCAAATAAAGTAAGGGTTGTGCTTGCCAATTGTTTGCGCCAATCTTCTTGAAGAGAAGTTGCCATTTCATTATAAAGTTCGCTCACATACAATCCGGTTTCTTTTTTTACAGATCGTGAAAACGTGTAAGGAAGAAATGGAACACTCCATGCCCTACGCGTAATATTTCCCCACGAGTCGGCATTCCCTGTTTTCTTACGCAGGTACGATACCATGTTATATCCTAAAACATAATGATCTGGAATGTTGTGCTTATAAGATCGCAGATATTGTTTGTTGTAATTGAACACGCGGCCCTCCTGAAGGTTTGTGCGAAAGAGCAAATTGAAATTAGGAATCCTCCCTCTTCCACCATTAGTGAAAGCAGTTTCAGTAGCTACGGCATCGCCTTCCCAAAACCACTGCGGAACCGCTGCATATGACATAGCTGCTAATGTATTTGCTCCAAAAAGATAATATAATGCCCGGTTGAAACCACGATTGGCATGTTGAAACTGAACGATGTGACGATATTCGTGAGTAGCCAATAGATCGAGCCAATCCAGGTTGCCCATGAAGTTATAGTTCTGTGAAGGCATTCCAAAAAATTCTGATCTGCGGGGTGTGATGGAAACAAATCCATTGCTAACCGCAGATTGATTTTGTAGGATGATAGAGATTTTTCTCGGTTCAACGCCAAGTGATTTAGCTTCGGGCGTTCGAATATGTTCCATGGTATTGGCAACCCGCTGCGCCTGTGTTTCAAAGCCTTTCGGGAAAACAATTTTAAAATTAGGCGTATTGATTTGTTGCCACTTAAGGTGAGGATTGTTTTCTAAAACAGAAGTTTGACAATACCCAAAAGAAATACTTACGAGGAAAAAAATGCCTGCCGAAAAGCAACGAATCATAAACTCCCAATCTGAATTAGCTGGTAAGCTACATCAGGACAGGGAAATTTGCTACTGGATTGGTATGTATCAGATATTCTTTTAAACACATAGGCGCATAATATTTCAATCGGGATAAATATCCATATTAACTAATGCGTCATTGCATATTTGAGATGCACAACCCGTCTAATTTTCACTAAGCTCATCCAGGTTTTTAAACTTTCTTCCCAGACTTGTAACCTCACCTACATTGAAGAAGCCCAAAACAACTGAGCCATTAGCATTTGTGTTTTTTATATTGGTAGATACGTTGGCTAAGGAGGTTGCAAACAGTTCACCAAAACCACCCGGTCGATCCGTCTGAATCCTAACCTCATTCAAAAAGTTAAAACCGGCCTCCGTTACAGATTGAATTTGCACACTCACGGAGTCTCCTATAACATAGGGTGACTTAATTCTACCATCCTTATCTTCATCAAATGGATTAATTGCCGCACGAATGGGGAAAATAAAAGGGACCCCATTAAAGTTTCCACCTTTTGAAAAGCCTGCATCATAGGCAGTAATTATTTCATTAGGCTTAAGTTGTTGCACTCCATTCTTAAAATATTTTATCCAATACGCATCATTTGGTTCCAGCGGGTCAGTTGCCCAAAACTGAGCTTGATACAAATTATCAAAAAATTGCCCACCCGGTTCAAGAAAAAAAGTAATGCTATCAATGGCAGGAACCCGGCCCATCTTCGCTTCAGATGTAAACAGTTCCGATCCAACCTGAACAGAAAGTTTATAGGTAAATCCAACCTGACCAAAAACCTCATTACCACCAGATATCCATTGATAGACACCCGGTTCTGTCTCCCCAAAAGAATACACTTTATTATTTTGATCGATCACATTAATAACCGCTCCAGAAACTCCTGAAGGCAAAGAGTTTTCAAAATAGGGTTGCGAGCGAGTGAGCAAAATTTGTTGGGCGCCCGCGCCATTATTAAGCCAGGCATCAATAACCAATACCGGTTCTGCCTTTTCAAGTTCAGGGTCAATTACTTCATCGCATGAAATAAGAATGCCTGATGAGAGCAGAATAACAAATAGAAAGTTTAAGAAACGCTGCATGAAAATCAGAATTTAAAATTATAAGAAACAGAAGGGATAACCGTACCTATGATGGATAGTTGGCGTGCTTCACTATTTATCGGATCGCCAATTGCAACCCTTTCTTTTCCTTGCGTGAAATATATAGAGAATGGGTTTTTACGGGCATAAAGATTATATACGCCAAATACCCAATAGTCTGAGTTTTTACGAGCAGTTCCATTTCGTTTTAGGGTTTTGCCCTCCAACCGGAAAGAAAGATCCAATCGATGATAGGTTGGCAGTCTTACGTTACTTCTGCTATCAGCAGCATTATAAGGGATAAGCATACCTTGCACTGTATAGCGCGAAGTGGGGAATGTAGAAGGCGTTCCGCTTACCAACGTAAAATTAGCTGATGCTGACCATCGTTTATTAATGTCATAGAAACCTGTAACTTTTACATTATGTGTTTGATCGAACCGGGCTGCATACCATTCGTTGCGATTGATACCATCCACCTTCAATTCGGTGCGGGCCAGTGTATAGGCAACCCACCCAGTGAACTTGCCTACTTTTTTTTGAAGATAAAATTCAATTCCATAAGCGCGGCCAATGCCCGTAAGTAAATCGCCTTCTATATACTCATTGATTAATAAATCGGCTCCGTCAATATAATCGATCTGATTTTGAGTTTTGCGATAATAGGCTTCAACCGAAAACTCAAAGGTTCTTTCCTTTCCAAAATCTCTAAAGTACCCCAACACCCATTGATCTGCTAATTCAGGTTTTACGTTGTTACTGGTGGGTGTCCAAACATCCAAGGGATTGGACGCGGTTGTGTTAGAAATCAAATGCAGGTACTGCGCCATGCGCGTATAGCTTGCTTTAACAGAACTGACATCATTCAACTCGGCTTTAAAAGCCAGGCGAGGTTCAAAATTTTGATAGGTTGAGGTTGTTTTGCCTTTACTAATTGTTTCTTCTGCAACTGGGGTTCTGCGCCTGCCCGGAATTGTATCGTTGTAGGTGTATTGAGTGCCGGGGCCATAGCCTGCAAAGGATGAGTAACGAAGGCCATACTCAACTGAAATTTTTGGAGATATATGCTGGCTATTGCCAAGATATAGAGCCGACTCAAGATTATACTTTTCAGGCAAACTTATATCGATACGGTTTCCATTCGAGGTTCCAAATGCATTGGCCGGTTGAAATGAATAGTAGTTGACTTCAGCTCCAAATGAAATTTCATTATTGGTATTTATAAAATAACTAAAGGAAGGTTTAAAGGTTAAATTTCGGATAGACGACTTCCAACGAAAATTGTCGCGTTCATTTTCTCCAAATTGTAGCGAGTAATCATATCGACTAAAAATACCCGAGAAGTTTGCAAACAGTCGGTCATTAAAAATTTTATTCCATCGAATGGTACCCGTGTTGTTACCCCACGAGAACCCTTGACTCTTGTCAAAGAAAAATTTATCGCGGCCCGTATAGCCAGACACAAAAATTCGGTTGCGCTTATTAATGTTATAATTCGCTTTTCCAGTAAGGTCATAAAAGTTCAAGGCCCCACCCTCTTTCAAGATATCTACAAAAGGTCTGGCCAGGATATCGGCATAGGAACGTCTGCCTGCTACAATAAAAGAACCCTCGCCTTTAAACAAAGGAGCTTCTACAGCCGCCCGGCTAAAAATAGTTCCTACTCCACCATTTACTTCCAGGTTTTTATTATTTCCCTCCTTCATACGCACATCAAGCAACGAAGAGATTCGTCCACCAAATTGAGCCGGGATAGCTCCTTTATACAGTTTTGTATCTTTTACCGCATCCGGATTAAATACAGAAAAGAATCCAAGCAAGTGCGATGAATTATATACACTTGCTTCATCTAATAAAATCAGATTTTGCCCAACACTGCCACCTCGCACATTAAAACCTGAAGCTCCTTCTCCCACTGTTGATACTCCCGGTAGCTGTTGCAAACTCTTAATCACATCAGCCTCACCCAAAAAGGCTGGCATTTTTATAATCGTTTTCATATCGAGACGATTGGTGCTCATCTCCATAGCCTTTACACCTTCTTCATCCTTCGTAGCGCTTATCACAACTTCCTCCAACTGCTTTCCTTCACTTATCAATTCAAGATCAAGACGTACATTTTCACTAAGGTTAATCGATTTAGACTGAGCGGCAAAACCGATGTAACTCACATCAATATCGTAATTACCTGCCTCCAATGTGATGGAATAGAAACCGTAAACATTTGTGGTTGCCCCCGTGCTAAGAGATTTAACATAGATCGTTGCTCCAATTAATGCCTCGCCATTCGCAGCATCTTTTATGTAGCCACTGATTGTGAATTTATTTTGCGCGAATGCCGGAACCTGAATGAGGCACAGCAGAAAAATTACAAGACGTTTAATCATATATTAAAAAGACAAAGACGTGTAAACCGATCAATTGGTTACTTTTGTAAATCAAAAAATGCAACGATTAGTATATAAAGTGATAAATCGCTGAAATGTTTAAAAAATTAAAAGAATTATACCGCGAATATAAAGCCTACGTGCGTGTAGACTTGGTAATGTATGGTGTTATGATTCTGTTAATAATTTTGTATTTCATTTATACAGTGACAACTACCTGACTGCATACCCCTATAACAGAATCTCTTTTACATTCGCTTTTATTTTAACAGCCAAGTCATCCGTAGGCAAATCATTGATGTCCAGACCAAACGGATCTTCTATTTCTTCGGCAATCAATTCAACACTTAGAAGGACAAACGTGATTAGCGTAACAATGGGAACTGTTAAGTATCCTGAGGTAGTTACAAATGCCATAGGCAGTGTGATAAGGTATATAAAAATAAACTGTTTTATATACATACTGTAATTATAAGGAATGGGTGTGTTTTTAATACGCTCGCAGGCCCCAAGAATATCTACAAACTCTTTTAATTCTTTATCGATAATAAAAAGTTGCTCGCCTGTTATTTTATTTGATCTATAAAGTGTATTCACCCGATTGTACATCATTAGCGAGAGCTTATTAGGAATATGCTTGAATTTCCTTATTTCTTCTACAAACTGGTCATCAACAACATCAAGCTCTTCTATTAAAGTACCTTTTCTAAGATGTTCCTTCACCGCAATAACAAAGTTGGGAATCATCATACTAAACCACTTGCGGGTATCCAAATCACTTTTATCAAGGAAGGCATCCATTTTAATGGCGAGTGTCCGTGTGTTATTCACCATACTCCCCCAAAGTTTGCGCCCTTCCCACCACCGATCATACGAAGAGTTGGTGCGAAACACAAGGAACAAACCTAATACAATACCCAACAGGGAGTGCATTGAGATGGTAGTGTGGAAATCATTTTCGTGAAACCTCAAAACATCCAGCAAAATATAAGTAACTCCGCCTGCAAAGAGGGTCATGAAAATCAGGGCTGGGGTAAGGGTTCTCATCACTCCCCGGCTATAGGCGTGGAAAATCAAAGAAAACCAGACTTTGGGATTGTAATTAACCATAATTCGTAAAAATCGGTCTAAATAAACCTATTCAAAAAAATATATCAAAACAGTAACCCAGGAAAAGAATATCCGTTACATTTATCATAATAATATCATTTTAATATCACTTTATGAAAACCGAAAAAATCTACACCCCCGTTTCGGGCTACCTGATGATTGTGGTGGCCTTGGTTCTACTAGCGCTTGGTATTGCCGGGCCGTTGGTAACGCGCAATTTTCTGTTATTCTTGATTTCCGGAGTGGGCCTATTTACGCTAGCCGGATTTTTCTTCATCAACCCGAATGACTCGATGGTGTTGGTTCTCTTTGGGGAATATAAAGGAACCGTAAAGGAGAATGGGTTCTATTGGGTTAATCCATTTTTTAGCAAGAAAAGAATTTCACTAAGAGCCCGAAACTTTGACAGCGAGAAAATAAAAGTAAATGATAAAGTCGGTAACCCAATCCAGATTGGGGTAATCTTGGTATGGCAAGTGCGAGATACATTCAAAGCGGCCTTTGAAGTTGATAACTATGAAAACTTCGTTCGCATTCAAAGCGACTCCGCTGTACGAAAATTAGCCGGTACCTATCCATACGATAATTTTGATACAGATGAGGAGATTACTTTGCGGTCGGGCCAGGACGAGGTAAACCATGCCTTGGAAGAAAACTTGAAGAATAGGTTGGATATTGCCGGCATTCATGTAATTGAAGCTCGCATTGGATATTTAGCATACGCATCAGAAATTGCGGGGGCTATGCTGCGCAGGCAGCAAGCAACAGCAGTTGTAGCAGCTCGCTTTAAAATTGTTGAAGGCGCTGTGAGCATGGTGAAAATGGCTATTGATCATCTTGCCAAAGAAGGAGTAATTGAATTAGATGACGAACGAAAAGCAGCTATGGTAAGTAACCTGATGGTTGTGCTTTGTGGTGATAAAGATGCAACTCCTGTTGTAAATGCCGGCACATTAAATCAGTAGAATGGCTCAAAAGAAACCTTTTGTTTTAAGACTTGACCCCGAAATTCTGAAAGCTGTTGAAAAATGGGCAGCGGATGAATTTCGGAGTAGTAATGGGCAACTTGAGTGGATTATCAGCAAGGCATTAAAGGAAAACGGCCGGCTGAAACAAAAATAAAATCAGTACTTGCCGCGTATGGGGTTATTACCGTATTTCGGCTTTTAAAGAATTAATTTATGAAGCGTATTCTTGTGATGTTGATGTTGATTTCTTATTCAACAATTGCTCAAAAAACTAATTATCTGATTACTTCAAAAGCTGATACACTCTTTGGTGAGTTGCGAATTCTTTCTTACGATCAACTTGATCGCGTTCAACTGGAAGTTAATAAGAAGAAGGAAATGTTTACAGCCTTGCAGTTGCTTTCTATTAACAAAGACGGGCAGGAGTATAAACCACTTCAATACGATACCAAAATCATGTTGATGAAAGTATTAAAGCGAGGCTATTTAAGCATGTATGCATTTCGATTACCCAATCAAAATAGCTACGATGGCAGGCTGTTAACTAAGCTAGATGGCTCTTCCATGGAAGTGCCTAATCTTGGTTTCAAAAAAATTCTCAGCGGCTACCTGGAAGATTGCGAAAGTGTTTCAGCGCAAATTAAGGGCGGTGAGTTATCGAGAAAAGAAATAGATAAAATCATAGATGACTACAATGAATGCATTGAGACTAACAATTCAACCCCCATTATTTCTGAATCTGTTCCCGCTATGAATAGCGAAGTAGCACTAGCTATAGAATCACTAGTAAAGAAAGTAGAAGCCGAAGACTTTTCAGCGAAGAAAGATGCTCTTGATTTGCTGCGCGATATTCAAAGCAAAGTTGGTAAAAACGAAACAATCCCAAACTACTTGAGTGAAGGCCTAAAATCTTATTTAAGTAGTGTACCTGCGTTGTCTGATGATCTGGAGAAATTAGTAGCCTTACTTAAGAAATGACGGCAAGAATTTTTTAACTCCCTGTGGAATGTCCTTTCGGCTTTGCCAAAATGCGTACATTCCACATATAGCTACTAGTAAAGCGTAAATAAATAATTGACCTCCATCACCCTTTACTTCAATTCCAAGCATCGTTGCATGCATTCCCAATGCGCCAGCCATTAAGCCAACAGCTAAAACAGAACCAAGCCACACGGTTGCTGGAATCAGAATTAAAATAGAGGCAATTAATTCTAAAACACCAATACCAATACGACCCCATGGCTCCATGCCCACCACAGAGAAAATATATACTGACTCTTCGGATGCTGAAAATTTAAAATACAAAGTCTGAGCCATGATGATTGCGGCTATTAGACGCGCGCCCCAAAAAAGTACTGATTGTAAATTTTTCATGCTGTTGATTTTTGAAATATGAAGCTATATACGGTCAATACCACCCGAAAGATTGTCAAGCAGATGACAGAACTGTCTCTTTCAGCTCCTGATTACAAAACGATCAACGATTATTAGATGGTTTAAGCATTTCTAAAACATCAGGATTTAATAGGATCATAAAAATCACAACGATTGCAACAATGATCCCGAATAAAACTTGAGTTGTTAGATAAACCGCTAACCCTTTAAAAAAAGCTTTTATCCTGGACTGATATCGAAACAAATCAGCATACGCATAGCCAAAAAATAGAATTGAAATACCCATTTGAAGCCAATAAGGAAAGAAGCTTCCGGTAAGATAATAGAATAATAGGCTCATGATGCTGATCCAATACACATGACCCAGTACATAAAACGGAAGTACCGTATTTTCGACAAAGTTGAGATTACTCTTGCGAAAAAACAGGTAGCGGGAACAGAACGCCTGAACGGGAATAATTGCAAAGGAAATTAATTTCAAATTGTCAGAGACAAGCGTAAACATATATTGCATGTATTGATCTTGTCCACTTCCCGGCTTCGGTTTTTGTTGAAATCCGGTATCTGATCCATGCTTTAAAAACTCTTTAAGATCCACATCTAATAGGCTTGCTACCACATAGAGCAATGTAATCATCAAAAAAAAATACCCAACCGGTCCATAATAGGCAATCCGATTTCCTTCAATGTATCGTCTTGAAGCTTCACCGGGGTGGAGTGTAAGGTCTCTCAAGGTTCTTGGAAACATTCCATCAAAACCATAAATACGCGCCCAGAAATCACTCCAACCTTCTTTGATGGAGAGTTTTTTAACCTCCTGACGTTGCCCACAGTTAGGACAAAATTTTTCGATGGTAGCGGTTGAGCAGTTTATACAAGTCATTGTCAAATGATTAAAAAATCAAGATCGAAAAAGCGACTGAATCATCCAATTTTATAATGGAAATTACGCATCCAACCACTCCTTAAACTCCTGCACACGTTCGCGGGCAACAATCACATCGGTATCGTCACATGTTTTAAGAACAAGTTTTAACCTGCTGTTGGTATGGCTAATCATATCCTGAATGGAGCTAACACCTACTATATATTTTCGATTGATTTTAAAAAACTGCTTTGGATCCAAAAGTCCCTCAAGTTGATCTAATGTAAAATCCAGAATATGCTTACGGCCATCTTTTGTTTGGGCGAACGTTGTTTTCTCGAGACTAAAAAAGAATAGAATCTCTTTCACCTCCACAGACTTCAAATGTTCACCCACTTTTATCACAAAGCGTTCCTTGTATTTTTTGGTTAGCATTTGCATGGCATAGCCAATGCTCTCTATCATTTTGGCAGGCGCCAATGATTGAGGGGTAAGATTTTGATATTTTTTAAAAGCCACAAGAAGCTCATCCTTGTCAACTGGTTTTAAAATATAATCTATGCTATTTACTTTAAAAGCCTTAAGGGCATAGTCATTATAAGCGGTCGTGAAAATTACGGGAGTCTTCACTTCTACTTTTTCAAAAATTTCAAAGCTTACCCCATCGGCCAACTGAATATCCATAAAGATTAGGTCAACCTGATTTTTCGAAATCCACTCAACAGAACGCTTAATGGAATCAAGCTTAGCACAAATCTCAACATCCGGATGAAGCTGATGAACCAATGAAACAAGCCGCTCGGCTGCCTGAGGTTCATCTTCAATAATTAGCACTTTCATGTAAGTTCGATTATAGGAACAGAAACAATAAATTTATCATCCGTTTCTTTAACCTCCACTGCCCTTGTGCTTAAGAATTCATATCGCCTTTTAATATTATCAAGCCCCAGTCCTGAGGACTCATCGGGCAGCACTGCTTTTCGTTGAAGCGTGTTCTCCACAACTACATTTTTATCTTGTTTGTAAATCTTTATAGTTAGGGGATGATCTTCTGAAATTTCATTGTGTTTAATAGCATTTTCTACCAACATTTGCAACGCTAGCGGAGCGACCAAACTTTTCACATCCTTTAAATCAACCTCTACTTTTAGTTTACCACCAAACCTGATTTGTTGCAAAAAAGAATAAGCTTCAAGAAACTTCAGCTCCTCTCCTAATGAAATCACTTCCTTATCCCTGCTATCAAGCACATACCTATAAACATCTGACAACTGCTTTATGAACTTGACTGCCTTGTCCTGATCTTGATAAACAAGATTAGTAAGTGCATTTAAGCTGTTAAATAAAAAATGAGGGTTTACCTGATTTTTTAAATTATTGTACTGAGCTTCCACACTTTCCTTTTTTAGTCGCTCAGCATCTATTGCGGCCTGTCGCCAATTTGCAAAAAACATGCGCCCCGTCATGAAGAGAGTAATGATCAGAGTGACCACAATCGTTGTATAATAAGTCTCCTCTATTTCATCACCCAGATGAAATCCAAATACAGTTCCGAAAAGAAATATTAACCCGTATACAGCGCTTAAGGTATAAACCACCATGCCAATTAAGCCCGCTATCAATCGGGTTATGGTTTGCTTTTCCCATGGAAAAAAATAATCCAACACACAGCTTACATAGGCATTGCCCAACCAAAGAGACACCCACATAATTGCGGTGAAGCAGGCAATCCAAATCAGTGTAGGAATTCCATCGCAGCAGCCACGCCAGATAAAATAGCTCATTACCGATCCGCACAAGGTTGCCCAAAAAACTGCTTTAAGATTTTCCCGAAGAAAGTTAAATAATGATGGCACGGTGCAAATTATAGTTTTTATCAATAAGGCCGCGAATGCACAGGTAAAAAGATAATCTCGAGCATTCAATCATTTTGATTCTTGTTACTATTTACAATTTTGAAGGACTTCAAGATTCATTTCTTTTCCCCATCTCGGTGCTAAAGGATTTGTTGGCTCAGTTGTCGAATCAAAAACAGTTGCCGCTTTGCGAGCTGTTTCACATGCCTCGGCTGGAGGTTGGTTAAAAAACCTGGCCATGCCAAGTTGCATTTGTGCAAGCAAAGCGAGTGCTCTTGGATTATTTTTATCCATCCCCACCGCCTTGCCAAAAGTCTGCATCGCTAATCCGGAATATTTTTGTCCGCGTGTTGCAGGATCAACCGTTACCCGAATCATGTGAACAAATCCTTCCAAAGCAACAAGTTCTGATTCGTTGGGTGCGAGTTCTTTTCCTTTTTCTACGCTCTTCAATCCCAAATCAAGAAAGGAATCTTTCTTTGCCGCATCCTTTTCGTGGATGGCCATCATTATATATCCATACGCAGAATAGTAATATGGTTCCCATTTTGATTTCTCTGCACTGGCTATCCGATCAAACGCGTTTATTGCTGACTGAAATTCGTCACTTGTTTTTGCAGCGTAAACCGCTTGTACGTACTTGCCCATTTGAGCAAGATATTTTTCATCGTTCGCCCAGCTTGTTACTGAGATGATCATCATAAAGAGAAGAATGTTAATTGTTTTCATAAGTTGTGTTTGTTTTAGTTCGTTGTTTTTTGTTTATAAGACCTCACCCCGACCCTCTCCAGAGGAGAGGGAGGAGGCAATTATTATTTAAAGATTTGGTAATTGATTTACTGATTTGTTTTTGCTGATAGTAATGAACACGCCCAGAAATAAAAACCGGGGTGCAGCCTGACGCGTTGCCTTGCTCACATATTCGCCCTGACTATTTTGAGATGTACTATACTGATATCCAAAAATATTATCATGACCTAACAGGTTTGTGCAGGACAGATAGATAATCAAATTATTTTTAGGCAAGTAGGCCAGGTTGACACTCAAATCCTGGTAGGCTGGTGTTTTATCAGAATTAAATTCGTCTGATGATTTATTGGGATTATAATAGGTGCGCCCACTGCTATAACTATAGGTAAACCCTAATTGAGTTTTCATAGAAGTAATGAAATGCTTATAGACAATCGAGAAATTATGAGCCGAAGCAAAAGATGGAATGGCAGCAGCAGGAAAATTCAAGTAGTCGCGCTGTGTATCTAAAAATGAATACGAAATCCAGTAGTCAACATTCTTAATCGTCTCATTATCGCGCCAGAATAATTCAACTCCGCGTGCATAGCCGGTTCCTGTGTTAGCTAATAAAGCAGGATTGCTATTGGCAAACTTTACCAACTGATCATATCTCTTGTAAAATGTTTCTACCCGAAAAGTTTTGCGGCTATTTATAATCTGGTAGTTAAGAATAAAATGCTCTGCCTTTTCAGGATTCAGTTGATTGGCTAATCGCAGATATTGGTTCTGTGCTGATTGACGAAATGTTCCATACGCAAAGGAAAACTGTCCTTGCTTTCCGGGCTTATAAGCAAATGAAACCCTTGGATCGAAACTGGTGTACTGATTTAGTCTGTTAGCCTCCAACCGACCACCTGCTTTTACAACAAAATGGTTGCTGGCAAAATATTCCCCTTCAATAAAGGTAGCGGAAATGGGTTCATTGAAATCGAGGGACTCCATCGTGCCAGAAGGAGAATTGTATCGGGATGCTTCATAATTTCTGAAATACAATTCAGTGCCTGCTCTTACTTCCAATTGATCGGAAACAGAATGTTCAATTACTGCCTTTGCATGAATTCCACTTTCAGTTTCAATTAAGGGTGAACCATCAATCTTTACATCATTCTTATTATAAGAATATGATAGGCCACCGCGCACCGACCATTTCGCGTTAAGCGATTGCTGATACGTTCCATTTCCATAGCGGTATGTATTGGTCTGATCGAGTTGTTGCTTGATGTTTGGGTCGAGTATGTCATGATTGAATAAAGAGAAGGAAGCCTGATTGAAGTTGCCGAAAAATTTAAAGAATCCGTCCTTGCCAAGTTTTTGGCGATACGCTCCACTACCTTCTATTGAGGCAGGTGGAGTTTTCCAGTCAATCTCCTGATTGATCAATCCAAAATAAGGTCGGATGTTTGTGTATTGAACTTTTCCTGAAACAGAAGCCCGGTCCCATACTTGAGTATGAGCAACGTCTGCCCCTACTGAAAGTATCCCAATGTCAGTTTGGTTCATCTCTGCAATATCTTTCGAATTAAGAACCAAAGCCGATGAAAGAGCCTGACCATATTCGGCAGAGTAACCACCAGTGCTAAAGCTCGTACCCTTAAACATGAATGGAAGAAACCGTCCGCGTGAAGGCGTGTTGGGTGCCGATGGTCCGTACGCATCGAGTACAGACATCCCATCAATGAAAGTGCGGGTTTCTGATCCATCCCCACCGCGTACAAATAATCGACCGCTCTCCCCTACCTTTTGTGTTCCGGGCAGCGTATTTAATGCACCAGCAATATCAGCTGTGGCTCCTGCTGTAGTTGCTATATCAACTGCTTTAAGAATAGTTCTTCTATTTTCATCTCCTGCGGTAAACGAGCCTGCAGAAATCACAACTCCATCGAGTTGATTGATCTCTTCCTTCAAGGAAATGTGGATTTCAATTTCTTTACCAGATAGCTCGAGTGTTTGTGAATAGGGTTTGTAGCCAACAAAAGTTACTATCAACGTTTGAACGCCTTCCTCTTCTGTAACAAAGGTGAATGTTCCGTTAGCTGCTGAGCTGGTGCCATCATACGAATCTTTGATTAACACATTCGCCCCGGGAATCAACTCCCCCCGTTCGTCTTTCACCGAACCGGAAATTTTCGTTTGGGCGTGTGCTCCCAGGGTAAGTGTTACAAATAAGGACAGGTAAATAAATTTCATACGCTTCGATTTTGCTCGATTACACGATAAAAGTGCAGTCCTTAACTGGTTTTAAGTAAAAGGAGTTACCGAAGTGTAGGTTGGGTGGGATGGGGTGTAGGACCTCATTCCATTTCCCCTTCCCAATGAACTATTTTATAAACCTCACCCCGGCCCTCTCCAGAGGAGAGGGTGACGCGCGATTTAAACTTTGCTTCTGACCTCAGGTTCATCCTCTTCATTGGAAATCACACTTGTGTTGCCTCCATCCCGATTGCCTTGCTTTGGCGCTGAGGGTACTATGGCAATTGCTCCAGAGGAGCAACCCATTTGTAGAATAATTTCAGATAAGCAAATGGCTCCGGAGGAGCCACCTATTTATAAATGTATTCGTGAATTTGTTTGAATCTGATTTCAAAACGTATGCTAAATGAATTACCTCTATGTTCTCAGTGGTTTGGAAATTGGCGCTCTGATCAATACTTTGCTCAAAATTTACCTCATGAAAAAAATTGCCCTCATTTGCTTTGCTATACTGTTTGTTACTTCTGGCTCTAGCCAATCCGTTGACAAACTGATAAAAGAAGAAAGCATCACCCGCATTATTAAAACACTTGCCGCGGACGACATGATGGGTCGATCAGCAACTCAGCCTGAGCATATCAATAAAGCAGCTGCGTTTATAAGTAATGAATTTAAAAGCATTGGGTTAAAGCCTTTGAAAGGGTTAACAGGTTATCGGCAGGAGTTTAAAAAAGATATGATTGCCCCTCAAACATTAGAGGTTGTTATCAATGGTCAGAAAATAGCACCTGAAAATTCACTTCTTGTTACTGAGAAAACAGAAGTAAACTATACAAAAGGTCTGGGTGTAATTGTCATCCCCTTTGATACGACCATCAAAAACAAGAGACAATATTTATTGAGCAAAGCATTTAGCCTCACGCGCGATACTTCTTCTGCCATTGTGCTAGTAGCGCCAGAGTTTAAAGAGAACTTTAAAGAATTGAAGGGCTACTTTGGAAGACGCTTTATGACCCAACGTAAATCGAATAAAGTATTTGTACTGGGTGTTACTTCTGTACTCTCTTATTCTGTAAAGGCAACTCAAAAAATTGAAACCATTACCATGGCCAATGTAGCGGGCATGATTCCGGGCAAGACCAAACCCGATGAGTTTGTGGTGTTCTCAGGTCATTACGATCACATTGGTATTGAAGCTCCTGTAAATGGCGATTCCATTGCCAATGGTGCCGATGATGATGCCTCGGGTACAACTGCAGTGATTGAACTCGCGCGTTACTTCAATAAAACCAAAAACAATTCACGTACACTCATCTTTGTTGCCTTTACAGCAGAAGAGATTGGGGGCTATGGTTCAAAATATTTTTCTGAACAACTTAATCCTGATCAAACCGTAGCTATGTTCAACATTGAAATGATTGGTAAGCCCAGCAAGTGGGGACAAAATTTTGCGTTCATTACCGGGTATGAGCGATCCGACTTCGGAGAAATCCTGCAAAAGAATTTGAAAGGCACTCAATTTGAATTTAAGCCCGATCCTTATCCACAACAAAATCTTTTCTATCGTTCCGATAACGCTACACTCGCACGTTTAGGAGTTCCTGCTCACACGATCTCAACTGATGAAATTGATATCGATAAGTTCTATCATACGGTAGATGATGAAGTCGAAACACTGGATATGAAAAACATCACTTCCACCATTCGGGCAATTGCGTTGAGTGCCAAGTCAATTGTAAACGGTACCGATACACCAAAGCGAATTGATAAGGCTACCGTGAGGTAAACGAATTAGAATCCTAAAGAATTAATTAAATTAGTTTCATTCTCAGCAATGGATAGTCCAACCCCTGATCATCCTTGTCTGTTCGTTCGTAGGTTTTGAAACCGAGTTTCAAATAAAATTTGACTGCGCTAGCATTCTGCTCATTTACATCCACCTTATCGACTTTAAGATCTGCGATAGCAAAGTCCACTAATCTCTTTCCCAACCCTTGGCTAAAATAGCCAGGGTCTAAAAAAAGCATTTCGACTTTGCGTTCCAATACTCCAATAAATCCAATTACTTCCGAAACTTTCACCAGACAGTAAACTTCAAACGCGTTAAAATCAATCGACCGAACGATTTCTTTTATCGAAATAAAATCCTGAGGGCTTAAAAAATGATGAGTTGCCTTTACAGATTTCTCCCAAACAGAAACGAGTTGATCCTTGTAAATATCTTTGTACCTAACAATTTCAATTTGCTTATTCATACCATCTTAAATTTTATGAAGTAGGAATTTAGTACCGTCTGATAATGATCACCCCCAGAACCACGAGGGCTACTCCCACTATCTTCATATAGCTGACTGAATTTTGTTGCGCCACTAAAATATTGAAATGCTCCAATAAAATTGAAAGCGTCATTTGTCCGGCTACCACCAACCCAAACGTTAAACCCGGACCTAATTTTGGAAAGGCCAGAATAATTACCGTAACATAAAACGCGCCTAACAACCCGGCAATCCAAACATAACGAGGAGCATCTTTTACACCTTCCCACGATACCGTTTGCCTTGTTATAAGTATATACACAATCAATCCAATTGCACCCACTATAAAAGAGAGTAATGCGGCATGAACGGGGCTTGCCACTGCTTTTCCTAATTTATTATTAAGTCCCGCCTGAATGGGCAAGAATGCACCCGAAAGAAATGCCAACACAATCCAAATAAGTTTATTCATAGGTTTAGTTTAGGTTAGTTAAATATTTGAGAAGAGATACAACAACGACCACGACCGTGTTTGTGTAGGCTTGCGTTTCGTGCCATCACTCGATTAATTGTCGAATGATACTTGCATGTATCTCAACTCCACTTATCCTCTTAGTTCTTTTTTCGTCAAGATAAAATGAGTCCTCATTATCACTGACGTGTCCCATAAGTACAATTTTGTTCTTCAAGTCATTTTTGCTGAAATTTTCAGTCAGCAAGTCCTCTACTGAAATCACCTTGAAGTACTTACCAATTAAATTCCTGTCAAAATAAAAGTCCTTATCATTATTCTGTTTGTATTTGGTTTTAACACCAAACGAATTCTCAGCTACTACATAACTCAATGAATGAATAGTCCTTTCTTTGTAATACTGTCTCATTGGCAACTCTGGAACAAATACCGAGTCGTCTGTAATTGTAAAGTTTGAAAATCCAAAATTACCGTTTTGAAATTTCGCGTGATAAAGTTCCAAACTGTCCCAATAATTTAATGATTCGATAAATTCATGAAGTGTCGAAGACTGGATTATATTTTTTGGTTTTGATATTTGCCTTGCAAGGAGAATATCCTTTTCCAGACTGTCGGTCGTTAATAAGAAGTCAAGTCCTATTACCTTTGGAGAGTATTTTTTGATAATACTCAATTGTCTGGCGATTCCTGCTCTATCAAGATGCCCAATGTCGACAATTGTAATTTGGGAATCATTCTCCTTGCAACTAGAACTTGAAATTAGTCCAACAAGTATTAAGAGGTATTTCATAATCTGTCCCTGTACTCTTACGGCATGACGGCCATCATCTAGCTGCAAACCCCTAATCTCCAACATATCCTTAATATCAACAAGAGATTCTTTCCACCAAACTCAGCCTTCTCCCTTCAAAAACCGAAGGATTGGCTTATTTTTGCAGTCCTTAAATGAGAAAACCGTTCTATGGCTGAGTACACGAAAGACGAGATCAAGCGAATTGAAGAAAAATGGCGCAAAACCTGGGTTGAGAAAGAGGTTTATAAAGTGTCTAATGATACGGACAAGCCCAAATACTATGTGCTTGATATGTTCCCCTACCCGTCCGGGGCGGGCTTGCATGTGGGTCACCCGCTGGGGTACATCGCTTCTGATATTGTTGCGCGATACAAGCGCATTCAGGGATTTAATGTCTTGCACCCTATGGGCTTCGATGCCTTTGGCTTGCCAGCCGAACAATATGCATTAGAGCATGGCATTCACCCGGCCGTATCTACTGCCGATAACATCAACAACTTTAAAAGACAGTTAGGCAATATTGGTTTTTCGTATGACTGGAGTCGTGAAGTACAAACCTGCGACCCCACCTATTACAAATGGACGCAATGGATCTTCTTACAGATTTTTGATAGCTGGTTCAACCGTAAAAAAGAAAAAGCAGAACGCATTTCGGAGTTGATTAAAATTTTTGAAACGGAAGGTAACAAAAACCATCCGGTTCCAAATTCGAAATTCAAGGTTCAAGAATTTAGCGCAGCTAACTGGAAGGCATATTCTGAAAGGGAGCAGCAAGAAATCTTAATGGAGTATCGTCTCGCTTACCTGGCGTACACTGATGTAAACTGGTGCGAGGCGTTAGGCACCGTCTTGGCCAACGATGAGGTAATCAATGGTGTAAGTTATCGCGGTGGATTTCCGGTAGTAAAAAAACAAATGCGGCAGTGGAGTTTGCGAATCACTGAATATGCCGAACGATTATTGAAAGGCTTGAACGAAATCGACTTCAGCGATTCGATGAAAGAAATTCAGCGCAACTGGATTGGGAAGAGTGTGGGAGCATTAATCAATTTTCAATTGACAATTGACAATTTTCAATTGACTGTATTCACCACCCGCCCCGACACCATTTTTGGCGTTGACTTTATGGTGATTGCTCCTGAGCATGAACTCGTAAAAAAGATTACTACTAAAGAACAGCAAAACGACATTGATGCTTACTTAAAATATGTTGAAAGCCGAAGTGAAGTGGAGCGCATGGCAGAAGTTAAGAAAATAACGGGTGCGTTTACCGGAGCTTATGCAATCAATCCGTTCAACGGAAGAGAAATTCCGATCTGGATTAGTGAGTATGTGTTGGCGGGTTATGGAACGGGTGCCATCATGGCGGTGCCGTGTGGCGATGAACGCGATCATAAATTTGCCAAACATTTCAACTTACCCATTACCAATATAATTGGCTCACATTACAACGGTGAAGAAGCAAACCCAACCAAGGAAGCCATTTTAGAAAACTCTGATTTCCTTAACGGGATGGTGATGCACAAGGCCATTGATTTGGTGGCTACCAAGCTCGAAGAAATGGGCATCGGCAAGCGACAAGTAAATTATAAAATGCGCGATGCAGGGTGGAGTCGTCAACGTTATTGGGGCGAACCCTTCCCCGTTGTGTTTAAAGATGACATGCCGTATGCGATGAAGGAAAGTGAGTTGCCATTAGAACTTCCGCCTTCTGATAATTTTAAACCGAGTGGCAATGGTGAAGGTCCGTTGGCCAACTTGCACGACTGGATAAACTTTGCTCCTGGATTAAAACATGATAGCAATACCATGCCTACGCACGCAGGTGCAGCCTGGTATTTCTTGCGTTATATGGATCCTCACAATCCTACCGCTTTCGCGGATAAGAAAGCCTTGGACTATTGGAATCAAGTGGATGTATATGTAGGGGGTTCTGAACATGCGGTTGCACATTTGTTGTATGCACGCCTATGGACCAAAGTTCTCCACGACTTAGGCTACCTGAATTTTGATGAACCATTTAAGAAGTTAATCAATCAAGGAAAGATTACGGGTGATTCTAGATTTGTGTTTAGAGTTACTAGAAATATTGTTGTGGATCTAAATCTCGAAACCGATTCAGTTAAAGTAACTAATAGTGAAAAAGAAATATTCATTTCCCAAAGCTACTATGAAGCATTTATCTCAAATAGATTAAGTGAAGAGGAACTGAGAAGACTTCTTGTTTTGAAGTTAGGTGAAAAAATTGTTTCCGATCATCTTAATAACAAACCAATTAAGATAACCCCACTTCATGTGGATATAAGTATTGTCGTTGGTTTAGAATTAAATACCGCTGCATTCAAAAAATGGAAGCCAGATTTTACTAATGCAGAATTTATTCTTGAGGAAGACGGCAAATACATCTGCGGAAGCGCCATTGAAAAAATGAGTAAGTCATATTTCAATGTGGTAAATCCTGATCAGATTATTGATAGCTACGGAGCCGACACACTTCGCATGTACGAAATGTTTCTTGGTCCGTTGGAGCAATCCAAACCCTGGAGTACGCAAGGCATTGATGGCGTATATAAATTTTTAAGACGCTTCTGGAATTTAGTTCATGATAACACCGGCAAATTTAAAGTCAGTGATGCCGAGCCTACGAAGGAAGAATTAAAAGTGCTTCACAAAACACTTAAGAAAGTTGAACAGGATATTGAAAACTTTTCGTTCAATACTTCGGTGAGTGAGTTCATGATTTGCGCCAACGAACTATCATCACTCAAATGTAATAAGCGTGCGATCATTGAGCCATTAGTAATTGCCCTCTCTCCTTTTGCGCCACACGTTACAGAAGAGCTGTGGTCGTTGCTCGGTCATTCTGATACCGTGTTGAATGCAACGTTCCCTAAATACGATGAACAATACTTGATCGAAAGTTCATTCAGTTATCCGATCTCCATCAATGGAAAAGTGCGTGCTCAAATGGATTTTGGATTGGATGTTTCCAAAGAAGAAATAGAGAAAACGGTGCTTGCCTCAGAAGTAGTCCAAAAATGGACGGAAGGAAAACCTCCCAAGAAAGTAATTGTGGTGATTGGTAAGATTGTGAACGTGGTGTTGTAGAATTTCGTAAAATGTACTTGGCACCTCATTGATTAAAATTAAATTTGTTCCGTGATAAAAATAAGCGGTCAATTTAGGTACTTTTTTGTTCTTCACTTATTCATATTGATTTCATTCTCACTAATTGGTCAGCATTCGGTGGCCAGAAAATGGAATAATGAACTACTTAATGCCATTCGTATTGACCTGGCGCGACCTACCGTTCATGCTCGAAATTTATTTCATTCTTCTGTTGTTATGTTCGATGCATGGGCTGCTTACGATGCTATTGCAAAGCCCTTTCTTTTAGGATCCTCAATTAATGATTTCGTCTGCCCATTCGAAGGAATCAGTGTGCCTGTAGACAAAGATAAGGCGCGCGAAGAAGTAATTAGTTATGCCATGTACAGATTACTTTCTCATCGGTTTAAGAAATCACCAGGTGCTAATCAATCTCTTAAAAGATTTTCCGATCTCATGATTGAATTAGGCTATGACACTGCAAACCGTTCTGTTAACTATACTTCACAAGACCCAGCGGCACTAGGCAATTACATTGCACAGTGCATGATCAATTTTGGACTTCAGGATGGATCAAATGAAATCTCTAATTATCAAAATCTCTATTACGCGCCCATCAATCCAGCCCTTGAGCCCGCAAAGCCTGGAAATCCAACTATGATTGATCCAAATCGATGGCAGCCATTAAGACTTGATGTCTTCATTGATCAATCAGGAAATCCAATTCCAGGAAGTATTCCACCCTTCTTAAGTGCAGAGTGGGGCAACGTTGTTCCCTTCTCAATGAATCACGATGATTTAAAAATATTTACCCGAAGTGGTGACACATACAAAGTCTATAAAGATCCTGGACCACCTCCTTATCTCGGTCAAACTACTGACGAAGAATATAAATGGAATATGAGCCTTGTATCAGCTTGGTCATCTCACATGGATCCAGCCGATGATGTTATGTGGGATATTTCGCCAGCTTCCATTGGAAATAACAAAACTCTACCCAACTCTTTTGAAGAATATAAAAAATTTTATAAACTCAGAGATGGTGGAGATAGTGGCGAAGGGTGGTTAGTTAATCCCAAAACAGGTTTACCATACCAATCTCAAATTGTTCATCGAGGCGATTATACAAGAGTACTCGCGGAGTTCTGGGCAGACGGACCCACATCAGAAACACCTCCAGGCCATTGGTTCACAATTTTAAATTATGTAAGTGACCATCCGCTGTTCGTAAAAAAATTTAGAGGCCAAGGTACAACACTTGGAAATTTAGAATGGGATGTAAAGGCCTACTTTGCTTTGGGTGGGGCAGTTCATGATGCTGCTATAGCTGCTTGGAGTATTAAGGGTTGCTATGATTATGTTCGCCCAATTTCTGGTTTGAGGTATATGGCAGATTTGGGCCAGAGCTCCAATTCCGCCCTTAATAACTATAATGTTAGCGGAATACCCCTATTAACTGGGCTCATTGAACAAGTTCTAGCTGGTGATCCTCTTGAAGGAAGTGCCTCAGAAAATGCAGGGAAGATAAAATTAAGGAGCTGGCGTGGACCTGATTTTGTAGTAAATCCAGAAACTGATATTGCTGGTGTTGACTGGATCCTGGCAGAAAATTGGTGGCCATATCAACGACCCACTTTTGTAACCCCTCCGTTTGCTGGTTATATTTCAGGCCACTCAACATTTTCGCGTGCAGCTGCTGAAGTATTAACCTTACTAACGGGTGATCCATTCTTTCCGGGAGGCATGAGTGAATTTGTTGCTGATAAAAATTCATTTCTGGTGTTTGAAGAAGGGCCGAGCACGGACATTACTTTACAATGGGCTACCTATCGTGATGCTTCCGATCAAACAAGCCTGTCTCGAATCTGGGGCGGAATACATGTGCCTGCCGATGATATTGCAGGACGTAAAATAGGAGCGAAAATAGGTGTTAACGCATTTTCCCTTGCTGAAAAATATTTTGATGGCCTGATTACTTCAACTGAAGATTCAAAAGTAACTTCCTTTCAATTGTATCCAAATCCAACTCAAGACTTTGCCTGGCTTGAAGTGAATAAAAATACCCAATCAATTACCATTAAAATACTCGATATGCATGGAGCATGTATTAAAAAAGAGTTATATGAAAGATCAACTTCAAATTTTGTGCGAATCGATTTACACGATATGAATCCAGGCCTTTATTTAGTACAGATCACAGTTGACAATACAAAATCTTCACAGCGACTCATTGTCAATTAACTTATCTTAATATTAAACGACTTCTAAATACAATTTCATTATCTGATCGGATAATGAGGTAGTTAATTCCAGGGAATAATTGAGAAGAAGGAATATCAATTCTGTTTTCATCCTTCTCAACACAACGTTGTGAAACAAGCATCTGCCCTAATCCATTGAAAAATTGAAGGTCATAGCATTTTTGGCCTAAAGGTTCAACCTGGATTGACAGGTAATTATCATCTATTGGATTTGGATAAATATGGAAGGCACTGAGTTCCCTTTCCATCCCTGTGACAATTTCCTTTTCATTAATAACCATTTCCAGAAATCCCTTGCATCCATTAACATCAATAACATTTACTGAATAATTTCCAGGGTCAAGGTTAGTAAGAATCGGTTTGCTTGGTGCACCTGATACACTCCATTGATAGGTAAAAGGAGCAACACCGCCAAATTGGTTTAACAGAATAGCAAATTTTCCAAAAGAGATTTCTGTTATCTGAGGAAATAGAACGATTGGGTCGGGTTCTTTAATCACAAAATTTTTGGTTGCCTGACAAGGTGAAGAATCTGAAACCGATATCTGATAATACCCTGGCTGTAAATTAGAAATGGCTAGCTCCGTTTCGCCACTACTCCATAAAATTGAATATGGGAAAGTATCTCCCGTTATTTCAGTACTAATTTTTCCGTTGTTGGATCCATAGCAAGTTACATGTTTAACCAAGGCTTCTATTTGTGGCCTTGAATAATTGTTAAACTCGAATGTGACTGTAGGCGAGTTCCATGTATTCATCAAAAAAGGCGAATTTATCTGTACTGAATATTCACCAGACTTAGTGATCAGAATTTCTGGCGTAGTGTCGCCTGTAGACCAAAGGTAAGTGGTTGCTTTGTGAAACAAATTGGCACTTAAATAAACACTATCACCTCTGCATCGACTTTGAATACCCGAAAAATTGAGTCCAAGTGTTATTGGAGTTATTGAACCCTCCTCAACAACTATTCTTTGATTCGGGAAAATATCATACAATTTTTCAATATGCCCACTTGGCCAATAAACATGTATCGAATCGGCCTTAGTCGCGTTTGCCAATCCAAAAGATATCCAATCAGAATTTTGACCTAAGTAACTAACTGCATTTCGGGTAAAATGACTTTTCCCCCTTCCCTTCAAAAACAACTCAATTCGAGAACCAATACCATCACGATTACTAATCACACCCTTCAATTTAATCTTGATCCAATTATTTGTTCCCCCGGAATTCTGCCAAAGTTGAGCTTTGAAAGGCTGATCATTATTTACGACTATATCTATAAATCCATCATTGTTAATATCACCCACTGCATTACTATAACTAATTACCGTGTCTCCTATAAACCCAGTTTTGGATCTGGTAAACTTTCCAAGTCCATCATTTTCATAATAAGCACTTGAAACAACATCGCTTCCGACAAGCATCCCACTTACATATAAATCTTGATCGCCATCATTTTCAGAGTCAAGGAAACTCGCACCCCATGAAGTTCCACCAATCAAATCAACACCACGCTTGTTAGCTTCCTCTGAATATATCTGAGTATAATTTAATAACAACTTATTACCAATTGTATTAGTTATATAAATCTCAGCCGTTCCATTACCATCAATATCCTCAGACGCAACTGACATACCAAACATTGACAGATCGGAGTTGGTGATTTTAGAAATATTTTTAAATCCCTTATTATGCTGATTTGAAAAGAGACTGTTAATCCTATTCTTATCCTGTGCAATATATATATCGGGCCATAGGTCGTTGTTGTAATCAATAAAAGAGATGACAAATGGATTTTTTTGCTCAACTAGACCCGAGGAGTTGGTGATTTCCTCAAAACTTCCGTTGCCAAGATTACGAAATAATCGATTTGTTGAGGATACAGATTGTGTGATTTTCTTTTCGGTTAACATCAAATCGAGCCATCCATCCCGGTCTATATCACCCCAAGCCGCTCCGTAATTGGGAGCTATGTCCAGCGATAATCCAACACTTTCCGTCACATCACTCAATTCAAGATTGCCGTTATTCTTATAAAGATAATTCCGTGAATCTAGTGTTGTAAAATATAAATCTTTATCGCCATCATTATTAAAATCTATCCAAAGTATCTGCTTCACTTCGTCCAAATTGTCCACAAGAGGTGGATCAAGGAGAGTAAACCCATTTCCATTATTTATATAAAAGGAAATAGTTTTCCCTTTACCAGAAGCAAAAGTAAGATCATCTAATCCATCTTTATTAAAATCGCAAAAACTAACACCACCGATTGGCGCGCCTGAACCATGCAAAAAATCTATACCCTTATTTGCGGCCACATCTATAAAGGTGACTTGTCCAAAAAGAGAAGCCTTGAATATGATTGAGAAAGCAAGTATGAGATATCTCTCTAAAATTACGCGCATTTTCGTATTTAATGAGATTCAAAAATAATACAAAAAAAATAGTAACGAATCTCGCGTTCTCATACATAATGTATGACAAAGAAACATGAAAAGTGGTTGAATTTAAAAGCTATAACACATTATAGGTTTAATAAGAATAGGCTTTACAGTAAAGGATTATACATTCTATCCAATTACAATTCCTTATCTTAGTGCGCTTATCAAAGTCTAAATCGAATGCGCTATTCTAAGATTGTAGGGCTTGGTCATCATGTTCCCGAAACGGTTGTAACCAACGAACAACTTTCCGCCATGATGGATACCAATGACGAATGGATTACCGAACGAACCGGCATTAAAGAAAGAAGATGGATTGATCCCGCCAAGGATACCGTTGCCAACATGGCCGCCAAAGCAACTCGCATGGCGCTTGAACGAGCCAAACTCACCGAAAAAGATATTGAGTTCATTGTATTCGCTACCATTACTCCCGATTATTTCTTTCCAGGTTCGGGTGTGCTGTTGCAACGCGAATTAGGCTTAGAAAGCATTGGCGCATTGGATATTCGTAATGCGTGTTCAGGATTTATCTACGCACTTTCAGTAGCCGATCAATTCATAAAATCGGGCATGTATAAAACTATTTTGGTAGTGGGTGCCGAGATTCAGTCTACCGCCATTGATCCTACTACACGCGGTCGCAACACGGCAGTTATTTTTGCCGATGGTGCCGGGGCTGCCATCTTACAACCCAACGAAAAGCCGGGCATCCTTTCAACTCATCTACATTCTGATGGACGCTTTGCAGAAGAATTGTACGTGCGCGATCCGGGCAGCAGTCGCACCCGCGAAGAAAGACAACCTGAACAAATTCTGGACACAACACATTTTAAAGTAGTGATGAATGGCAGCCAGGTTTTTAAGCATGCTGTCGTGCGATTTATGGAAGTAATCAACGAAGCCCTTAACGCCAACGGAATGAAAAAAGAAGATATCAGTTTGTTGGTTCCCCATCAGGCAAACCTGCGCATCAGTCAGTTCATTCAACAAAAAATGGAACTCCCCGATTCAAAAATTTATAACAACATCATGCGCTATGGAAACACCACAGCTGCATCCATTCCTATTGCGATGAGCGAAGCGTGGGCAGAAGGAAGAATCAAAGAAAATGACGTAATTTGTTTAGCCGCCTTTGGAAGTGGATTTACATGGGCATCGGCATTGATACGTTGGTAAAAAATAACTACTAAGACACAAGGGTGTAATGAAATTCTTACCCACTCAAACAAATTCCGTCTTTGCGGTAAAAAATGTTAAAAAAGTAAAATGAAAACAACCTCCTATAACCCAAGCCCCCTTGAAGTTGACTTTGCCAATGCACTTACCATTCTTCAAAAAGAAATAGAGAAGCATCTTCAACACAATAAAATTGTAAAAGTTGAGGCCAACATCGCACGCGATAACCCGATGGTAAAATTTAATCTGGTGGATACAGATGGCGATCCCCACGAAATTGTTGTACGCATTGTTCAAATTCCTGACAAGTTTTAAATCTTTTGATCACCAAAACAATTAACGCGTGTCTTTCCTTATCGTAGTACTCAGTATTATCTTCCTTGTTGTATTGATTTCATACTTTAAGGTCAATCCCTTTCTCGCCTTCCTCATTGTTTCCATTATCTGCGGGTTATCGCTGGGAATAAATCCTGCCGATATGGAGAGCACCATCCATAAAGGCATGGGCGACATGCTCGGCTCACTGATCATCGTAATCCTGGCGGGCTCCATGTTAGGAAAATTAGTAGCCGAAACGGGAGCTGCTCAAAAAATTGCCACCAGCCTGATGGCCATTTTTGGGCAATCGTATCTGCAACTAGCGTTGATGATTACGGGGTTCGTGATTGGCATTCCCCTTTTTTATAATGTTGGTTTCGTATTGGTGTTTCCCCTGATCGCATCAGTCGTATATCGGTATAAACTTCCGGCACTTTTCATTGCTATGCCCATGATTACGGCCTTATCAGTTACGCATGGATTTCTTCCACCGCATCCATCACCGTCCGCATTGGTCGCACAACTTAATGCAAGCATGAGTGTTACGCTTTTATATGGAGTGATGATTGCCATTCCTACAGTGCTGATTGCCGGACTTCTCTTCTCAAAGACACTGAAGAATATTCCCGCCACTGTTTTAAAGACATTCCAAAAAGAAGGTATGCCTGATGATCAACTCCCTGGACTTTTAAATAGCATGATGACCTCGCTGCTACCAGTCCTGCTGCTTGGGGTTATGAGTTTAATTGACTTTTCGATTGACGAAGGATCTGCTGTTAAAAACATCACTAAATTTTTAAGTGGCTCTTCCATTGTCATGCTGGTTTCATTATGCATTGGCACCTATACATTGGGTATTAGCCGTGGATTAAAGATTTCTTACTTAATGGAGATCTATGCCGATTCGATCAAGGACGTGATGATGATTATATTAATTATTGGAGGCGCGGGAGCACTTAAGCAAACGTTGATTCAAAGTGGCGTTGATAAAGAGATCGGTAATTTGCTGGATGGACTAAACATGCATCCATTAATTCTTGGTTGGTTGATAGCAGGCGCTATACGAGTGTGCGTAGGATCCGCCACCGTTGCAGGACTCACTGCTGCCGGCATTGTAGCTCCGCTATTAATTTCTAACCCTGATGTTAACCCAAGCCTGATGGTGCTCGCGGTCGGGGCCGGAAGCTTAATGTTTTCTCATGTAAATGATTCAGGCTTTTGGTTGTTTAAGGAGTATTTCAATCTGAGTATTAAGGATACCATCAAATCGTGGTCGCTTATGGAAACACTTGTTGCTGTATGCGGATTGATTGGGGTGATGTTGATTAATTCGTTTTTGTAGAAAATAAGATTGAACCACAAAGGCACGAAGACACAAAGTTTCGCAAATAATATTATTGATAGTTCTATGAGCAACCTCACTCCCGATCAACGCTTCGAACAATTAAACTTAACACTACCTCCACCTCCTACTCCACTGGGCGTGTATAAGCCTTTCTTGATTGTAGATAAATTTGTTTATGTATCGGGGCATGGCACAGTGAAAGAAGATCGAAGTTTGATCATTGGTAAGGTTGGTGTAGATTTAAATGCAGACGAAGCCAAGCTTGCCGCTCAACAAGTTGGGTTAGCTATTCTGGCAACATTAAAATCTAATCTCGGCAGCTTAAATAAGATCAGGCGCGTAATAAAAGTATTGGGCATGGTGAATGCGGTGCCTGAGTTTGAACGTCATCCGTTTGTTATCAATGGCTGTAGCGAACTGTTTGCTAAAATATGGGGACCCGATAATGGTGTTGGTGTGCGTAGTGCGGTGGGCATGGGCTCGTTGCCGGATAATATTCCGGTGGAGATTGAAGCGATGTTTGAATTGACTTAGTCAATAGTCAATAGTAGCGAACACTCACTCTATGGACCTATGGACTATCGACTATACGCTATGGACTAATAAATTAAGAATAATGGAATGGTACGAAATAAAAAACATTAATGAATTGGACTCACCTGCTCTCGTAGTGTATCCCGATCGGGTACAAGAAAACATACGCGTTCTTAAGGAATTTATTCCCGATGTTACCCGCTTACGGCCACACGTAAAAACAAATAAGTGTGCTGAAGTATGTAGCATGATGATGACAGCAGGGATCAAAAAATTTAAATGTGCTACCATTGCGGAAGCTGAAATGCTGGCCTCTATTGGCGCGCCCGATGTGTTGATGGCGTATCAACCCATTGGACCTCGCGGAAACCGTTTTATCAAATTAATTCAAACCTTTCCAAATACAAATTTCAGTTGTTTGATTGATAATGAAGAAACAGTCAAACAATTATCTACAACGGCACAAAAAGAAAATATCTCAGTCAAAGTATTTATCGATTTGAATGTGGGAATGAACCGCACCGGCATTAAACCGGAGCAAGCAATATCGCTGTTTACGTTTTGCGAATCTCTACCTAATATTTCTGTTATCGGACTCCACGCCTACGATGGTCATAACCGCGATTCAGATTTAGGCATCCGCACTGCAGGCTGCGATGAAGGCTACGATCGTGTGGAAGCATTGCATAACTCAATCCTCAAGCAAAGCAGAAAGAACCTGACCATTGTTACCAGCGGCAACACCACCATTTCCATTCATGCAAAAAGAAAAAATGTAGAAGTGAGTCCGGGTACGTTCATTTTTTGGGATTACGGATATCATAAATTATTTGCAGAGCAACCTTTTGTGTTTGGTGCGTTATTGATCACCCGCGTAATCTCTAAACCTGATGATGAAACGCTTTGTATTGATTTAGGTCATAAAGCAGTAGCTTCCGAGAATCCATTAGAGAACAGAGTCCACTTTCTAAATGCTCCCGAACTAATAGCAGCCGGGCACAGTGAAGAACATCTTATTCTAAAGGCTCCTAAACATAATACCTACAAGGTTGGCGATGTGTTGTACGGAGTACCTTTTCACATCTGCCCTACTGTAGCATTGCACGAAACACTGATAGTAATTGAAAATAATAAGGCCATGAAAACATGGCAGGTAGTTGCCCGCAAAAGAAAGATTACTGTTTAATAGAAATCCAGCAAGTCGTAGATTTTAGTAAAAAAAATACTATTCAATGAAATGAATAGTATCCATAGGAAGGAATAGAAGAGGGAGCTACTTCGACTTACTAGCAAGCAGTTTGCCTACCTCTTTTCCACTTTTCGCATAAGCTTCCTGAATTCTGTATCCGGTATCAAAATCGTAGCCCATTGCATCACGCCCGGGTGCATTTGTAACTACTAATTTCGCAATTACATTCGAAGGATTATCTACTTCAACAAACCACACTTCAGCGTCAATTCGCGCAGCGGCACGCATAACACCCACATTCCAACCAGGCTCTGTCATTGTCGTTCTAAAAATCAATTTGTATTTAGACTCACCCGATGTTAAGACTTTTCCATGCTTTTCAAAAAGTTCAATAAACTGTGGTTCAAACCTTTCCTTGCGGTCAGCATACCAGGCTTTTTCCCATTTATCACCCCGCCCTTGCTCCTTACTGTCATAATCATTCTTCTTCCGCTTTATATAAGCCGCTTCGGTTAATCCATCTTTACCAACTCGCATATCATCATAAACAAATTCTGTAATAATTACCTTCTCTCCTTTAAGTGGCTCAAGAGTTCCCATAGTAAGCTTTACTTTTTGGGCAAGGCTAGTGAACGAAATAGAAACCAGGAAAACAAAAAGTATATGTTTCATATAGAAATAGTGTTTTGCAATGTTAAGTACCTATCAAAATGACTTGCAGAACTGGACAGTAAAGAGTCGGGCGCAATGCATTTAAAATTCGGCTATTAGCAATTTATATCTTTTCGATAAAAATCCTAAGCAAACTTATATTTATATTTTCTGTACAATTTTGTTCTATAGAACTGTTATTAATACGTCCACCAGTATATTACCCATCAAAACAAAACCGGTTATGCTTATAGTTGATGCCCATCTTGACCTTTCCATGAACGCGATGGAATGGAATCGTGATCTGCGGAAACCTATTTCAGAAATAAGAGAACGAGAAAGCAACTTGTCCGATAAACCAGATCGAGGAAATGGAGTTGTGTGCTTTGAAGAATTGCGCAAAGGAAATATCGGTTTAGTAGTTGCTACACAAATTGCGCGCTATGTAGCCCCTAACAATCCCTTACCCGGTTGGAACTCACCCGAACAAGCATGGGCGCATACTCAAGCCCAACGAGCGTGGTATACTGAAATGGAACGGGCTGGCGAATTGAAATCAATCACTGATTTAAAATCATTAGAGGCTCACATAAAAAATTGGACAAACACAAAACCAATTGGATATATTCTGAGTTTGGAAGGTGCTGATTCATTAGTCACCGTTCAACATCTTGAAGTAGCTTACACCTATGGACTTCGCGCAGTTGGCCTTGCTCATTATGGACCTGGCCGATATGCACAAGGAACGGATGCAACCGGAGGTCTTGGCAAATATGGAAAAGAGATGCTGAAAGAAATGGAGCGGCTCAATATCATTCTCGATGCTACTCATTTATGTGATGATAGTTTTTGGGAGGCGCTCAATCATTTTAACGGGGCGGTTTGGGCCAGTCATAATAATTGCCGTTCGCTGGTAAATCACAATCGGCAATTCAGCGATGAGCAAATAAAAGAATTGATTAAACGCGGTGCTGTAATAGGTGGCGTGATGGATGCATGGATGCTGGTACCCAATTGGGTGCGGGGAAAATCAACTCCCAAAGGAATGAATTGCAACCTGGAACGATTGGTTGACAACTACGATCACATTTGTCAACTCGCAGGCAATGCGTTGCATATTGGCATTGGTTCAGATTTGGATGGTGCGTTCGGAACAGAACAATCGCCTTACGATATTGAAACCATTGCCGACCTTCAAAAGATACCCACGCTACTCTCTCAACGCGGTTATAGTCCAAAAGATATTGAAAATGTAATGGGTGGCAATTGGCTTCGGTTTTTAAGAAAAGTATGGGCATAAAAAAAGTGCCACTCAATGCGCAGCACTCTTTTTATCCAGTTAATAACCGATTATTGGTTAGGGCGTTCCGTGTTGATCTTTAGAGGTTGTTCATATCCAAATATTTCATCTAACGAAAGCTGTTTCACTTCGCCATACTTTTGTAAATCTTTAAAATTGATCTTACTCTTATTACCAATTAAAACGATATTATAGTTATTGTTTTTTAACTGCTCTTTCTGGAATTTTTCAACATCATCAAGTGTATAGCTTTGTACCTTTTCGTAGATATCTTTTCTAATATCATAATCAATTCCCTTCTTCCGGGCTGTTTCATAATTAAACAGGATACTTGCTTTTGTTATCCGCTGACTTTCTATTTGATTAAGAATTGCATTCTTGGCTACTTCAAAACCATTTTCTGATTTTGGAAAGTCTTGTAATAAACCAAGCATTGCCTTCATAGCTTCAGGCTGCTTATCTGCCTGCGTTCCTATATAGGCATAAAACATATCATTGCTTCCGGGTTTTGCAGCTGTGCCATAATAAGCAAAAGCAGAGTAAGCCAATCCTTGTGCCTCGCGCAGTTCCTGAAACACAGGCGAACTCATACTTCCACCAAAATATTCATTAAACATGCGTGCCATCGGTGCTTGCTCTACACTAAACTCCTGCTCCTTTGAAAGGAACATGATCTCTTCCTGCACCATATCATAATCTGCCCAATAAACACTTGGCTTATCCACATCGGGCATACTAAACGTAACAAGTGGTGGAGCAGGTTTTAAGGTTTCTGGCAGCACATGATATGTGTTCAATGAAGCAATCAATTCATCAGACTTTTTAGGACCGTAATACAGCACCCTGTGTTGGGTTTGAGTAAAGTCTTTAATGATATCAATCAATTCTTGAGATTTCAATTCCCGTAAATCCTTATTACTAACCACATTGGTGAACGAAGATTTGGGACCATACAACCCATAGTTCATCAATCCACTAAACATAATAGCACCCTTGTTCTTCTTTTGATCTTCTCGTTTTTTGAATATTCCATCAATCATTTTTCCCAACGCTTCATCATCTGCTTTTGGATTTGCCAATAACTTTTCAAAAAGCTCAATGGATTTTTCCATGGTTTCATTAAGCCCCTCTAAATAAACATACGTTTGATCTCCCGATGCAAACACATTAAAACTACAGCCCAACTTATAAAACTCCTTTTGCAATTCTTCTGCTGACAAATCCTCTGTTCCAATGTACTGCAAATACTCTACCGCCATATTCATCTTCGGATTGTTGTTTGTTCCAACGTCCGACAAATAATAAAGTGTAAACAAGTCATTTTCATTATTGGGAGTATAAAGCACCTCTACATCCTTATTCATTTTAAGAGTAGTAACATCTTTCTTATAATCAAGATATACCGGCTTTAATTTCTCAACGGGGTTATCGGTTATCTTTTGATGAAAGGGGGATTTATCTTCCTTGTTAAGAGTTACCTTGGTGATTGATGGTTTAGTGACTTTAAGTGCATTGGAGTCTTTACCATTTCTTTTGTAAACAGCCACATAATTGTCCTTATAATGTTCATTGGCGAAGCGAACAATATCTTCTTTTGTGAATTTTCTCAGACTTTCTATTTCTGCGATATACTCATTCCATGGAATATTATTAGTGAAAGCCATAACCAGATCATTTGAACGAGACCAGTTTTGTTCTGAACTTCGAATACTTGATTTCTTCAAATCATTTATAGTAGCATCAATTAGCCACTCTTCAAATTCTCCTTTCTTCAAAAGTTCAATTTGCTCAAGGAACAAATTCTTAACCTCATCCAGGGTTTGCCCCTCTCTTGGCTTTCCTGAAAAAGTATGAATTGAATAATCATTCAAATAATCAACATAGCAACTTGGCTCTATCACTTTTTGTTGCTGCTTTAGGTTGATATCAATTAACCCGGCTTTAGAATTTGCTAAAATCATATCGGTTAACTTAAGCAGCTTAGCATCTTCACTTCCGCTACCGTTAAACCTAAACCCTAATTGAACCCATTCGGCATCAGGTCCATAAACTTCTTTAACAACAGGAGCAACAATTGGCTCTTCCTGCACCTTTGTCCATACTGGCAATTGTTCATTGGTGCTCCAATCACCAAAAAATTTATCAACCAAGGCTATGGTTTTGTCATAATCCAAATCACCGCTCATGCAAATTGCAACGTTGTTTGGCCGATAATAGGTGTTGAAGTAATTTTTGATTTCAGTAATCGAAGGATTTTTTAAATGTTCAATAGTTCCAATTACAGTCTGAGTGCCATATGGGTGCTTGCTAAATATCCCTTCGTATAATGATTCATACGTTTTCCAATAATCGTTGTCAAGGCTTCTGTTTTTCTCTTCATACACTGCTTCAAGTTCGGTATGAAAAAGTCTTGGCACTATCTTCTTAAATCGATTACCCTCAATTTCTAACCAGCTTGCAACTTGATTTGCAGGAATATCATTTATGTAAACGGTGCGATCTTCTGTTGTATATGCATTGGTTCCTTGTGCCCCCAATTCTCCCACCATCTTATCATACTCATTGGCAATAGCCAGTTTGGCTGCTTCGCTTGAAACCTGATCAATAAGTTTATAGTACTTTGCGCGTTCAACAGAATCTTTGAGTTTACCATATGCAGTAAACATATGCTCAATGCTATCCAACAAAATGGATTCACTCCCCCAATTGAGGGTACCGAAATCGGCAGTTCCTTTAAACATAATATGCTCCAGATAGTGCGCCAGGCCTGTATTATTAGCCGGATCGTTTTTACCTCCAGCCTTTACTGCAATCTGTGTTTGAATGCGTGGAGCAATATTGTATTGACTTAAATAGACCTTCAATCCATTTTTTAGTGTATAAATCCTTACTTTGAGCGGATCATTTGTTACATACTCGTAAGTGTATCCATTCGAAGTTTCCGTTTTTACTTCAAATTTGTTTTTTTCCTGATTGCAGGAAATCATTAATAAAATGATTGCTATGGCGCCTATCGCAGTTTTAATTTTTAACATTGGGATGGATTTTATTTGGTAAACGAAGATAAATAAAATTAAATATTTTCAAGACGCACCCTAAGCCGAGAAGTATACGTTATGTACCTTTATAATAATATTATTACATTTTGATAATGTCAAAAAAAGCCATAATCTCAATATCAGCCATTGTAGTAGCCTGTGGGCTTTTATCATTTACACCACCCGCTGAACGGTATTTTGAAATAGCAAAAAACCTGGATGTATTTGCTTCTCTTTTTAAAGAAGTGAATGCCTTATATGTGGATGAGATAAACCCTAACAAAACAATTCGCACAGGCATTGATGCTATGCTGGCCTCGCTTGATCCGTACACAAATTTTATTTCGGAAGATGAGGTAGAAGATTTTCGCACCCTAAATACCGGACAATATGGGGGCATTGGTGCCGTGACCCGCGTATTCAATAACCGCACGTTTGTTACGATGGTAAATGAAAATTATCCAGCCTATAAAAATGGGTTAAAGATTGGAGATGAGGTTATCAAAATGAATGGTATAGAATTATCTACACTTACTCTGGAAGAAGCTAATCATTTAATGCGTGGTCAGGTTGGTACGCCTGTAAAACTTACCGTTAAACGGATTGGAAATCAAGATCCATTTGATATAGAATTTAAAAGAGAAAAAATAAAAATCAGTAACGTTCCTTATTTCGGAATGGTGTCCACGGATGTGGGTTATGTTCAACTCACCGAGTTTACGCCTGATGCCGGAAAAGAAGTGAAAAATGCGTTAGTAAACTTGAAAGAAAAAGGTGCTAAGTATATGATCTTAGACTTGCGCGGAAATCCAGGAGGATTATTAATGGAGTCCGTCAACATTTGCAACTTGTTCATTCCAAAAGGAAAAAAAGTAGTTGACACCAAAGGCAAAGTTGAGAACAGCAACATTACCTACGAAACACTTAATACTCCAATTGATTTAGACATCCCGGTTGTTGTTCTCATTAACAGAGGAAGTGCATCAGCTTCGGAGATTGTTGCGGGCACATTACAAGATTATGATCGCGCGGTTATTTTAGGGGAGCGATCGTATGGCAAAGGATTAGTACAAATACCAAGACCTCTCTCCTACAACTCGCAAGTAAAGATCACAACGGCAAAGTATTACACCCCAACAGGAAGATGCATTCAGGTGTTGGATTACTCACATCGAAGAGAAGATGGTAGTGTTGCTTCTATTCCGGATTCCTTGAAAAAAGAATTTCTTACATCACGCGGACGCAAAGTATTTGATGGCGGGGGTATTGAACCCGACATCACATTAGAAGCTGAAGATGCGGCAACAATATCTCAAATTTTATACGGAAACGGATTTATCTTTGATTACGCAACTTTATACGCATTCAATCATCCTTCCATTGCGGATGCTAAAAGCTTTTCATTAACAAATCAGGAGTATTCTGAATTTGAAAACTGGATGAAGACAAAGACTTATACCACGCAGTCGCCCATAGAGGCCGAGTTGGCGGATTTAACAGATGAAGCAAAACGCGAAAAATTCTATGAAGATTTAAAACCTCAATTGGATCAAATTAAATCCCGTCTGGCAGATTCCAAGAAAACCGAATTGAGTAGACACAAAGATCAAATTAAAAAACTTCTCGAACGTGAAATTGTTTCACGCTACTATTTTGAAAAAGGAACGGTAGAAACAGGTTTCAAATATGACCAGGAAGTAAAAGCCGCTATGGATATTCTCCACAATCAAACCGAATACAAAAAGATATTAAAGCTCTAACAAAGCAATGATGCTTACTAAAAATGTATGGCGATGGCTATTGACTTCAATAGCCATTTTTTCATTGCTCTTACTGATGGATTCCTGCCTTCAGTTTAGAATGAGTAAAACTGAAATTGACTCTTACTTCAAAGACAAGGAAATAAAAGGAGTGCTGAAGCAGTACGATCTGGACAAGCGAAGGATTACTTACCTGATAGCGGGAGATTCAACTAAACCTTTGGTGGTTTTTGTTCATGGTTCACCGGGATCGTTAAGTGCATTTATCGATTTCCTGGCCGATACAGCTTTGCTTAAGCGTGCTCAGCTGGTCACCTTAGACCGTCCTGGATTTGGGGCTTCAAATTTTGGATATGCCGAACCCTCATTGAAAAAGCAGGTAGCCTTACTTGAACCAATTTTAAGGGAACGCAAAAACAACAGGCCAATTATTTTAGTAGGTCATTCATTGGGTGGGCCTTTCATTGCCCGCATGGCCATCGATTATCCAGAGTTAGTGGATGGTCTGGTGATGGTTGCACCTTCTATAGCACCAGAATTAGAACCCTATGAATGGTTTCGAGCGCCAATGGCAACTCCCTTTATCAAATGGCTCTTGCCTCGCTCTATACGTGCGTCCAACGATGAGATATATAAACTGAAGCCACAATTACAGGATATGATTCTTCTGTGGAAAGATATCAGGATACCTGTAATCGTAATTCAAGGAACCAAGGATTCTTTAGTTGACCCTGGCAATGCATCGTTTGCAAAGAAAATGATCACTAATGCACCCGTTAAGCTTGTTATGATTGAAGGCATGGATCATTTTATACCATGGAGTGCCCCTGAAAAAATCCGCGAAAGCATAATTGAACTCCTTACCGATTATAATTTCAAATAAAAAGGCTGTTCAAATTCTTGAACAGCCTTTCGTAGATTCTGATATATTTGATTAGTTAGCGGAGAAACAAAAGTTCTCTGTACTTAACCAGCGGCCAGTCTTCATCGTCAACCAATAGTTCTAAGCGATCTACCGCATCACGAATTTTATCAAAGTATTTTTCTTTGATGTCATCACAATAACCAAAAGCACGCTTATGGGTATCGGCTACTTTGTTAAGTTTCTTGCGTTCATCAACCATTTCACGCACGCTCAACTTAATAGTATCAATGTGACCTGTTATTTCTTTTATGGTTTGAACAACGGCAGTATTGTCAACCCCAAGTCCCTTTAAACCATTGGCATTTGTAATCAATTTGTTTTGATAGGCAATAGCTGTTGGAATTATGTGGTTCATTGCTAAATCCCCAATCACACGAGCTTCAATTTGCACTTTCTTTATATAGCTCTCCAGCTTAATCTCATTGCGGGCTTCCACTTCTTTGTGCGACATCACGCCATGTTTTTCAAAAAGATCAAGTGATTTCTTTGAAACGTATGCTTCTATAGCCCGTGGCATATTCTTAACGTTACTTAAACCACGTTTTTCAGCTTCCTTTACCCACTCATCGGAATAACCATCGCCTTCAAAGCGCACTGATTTCGATTCTTTAATGTATTTGCGCAACACATTAACAATTGCCAGACGCTTTTCCTCACCTTTCTCTATTTCCTTAGATACTAACTCATAGAAATGAGAGAGTTGCTCAGCAACGATCAAATTAAGTGCAGTCATTGGAGTACCGCAGTTATCAGAACCACCTACTGCACGGAACTCAAACTTGTTTCCAGTAAAGGCAAAAGGCGAAGTTCTGTTACGATCCGTTGCATCAAGAATGATCTCTGGGATTTGATCTATACCCAGTTTCATATACATGTTGTCCCCCTTCTCGATCTTCACATTACCATTCTTCTCAAGTTCATCCAACACGGCCGTCATTTGCGATCCAATAAACACAGACATGATTGCTGGAGGAGCTTCATTGGCACCCAGGCGGAAATCGTTACCCGCTGTTGCGATACTAGCTCTCAATAAATCAGCATGCTCATGCACCGCCTTAATGGTTGTAATAAAGAATGTTAAGAAGAGTAAATTATCACGCGCGGAACTTGATGGCGCATACAGGTTAACCCCAGTATCTGTGATCAATGACCAATTGTTATGCTTTCCGCTACCGTTCAGTCCGGCAAATGGTTTTTCATGAAACAATATTTTCAGGTTGTGCTTCTCACCCACGCGGCTCATCACGTCCATCATCAATTGATTATGGTCGTTACCCACATTTACTTCCTCAAATAAAGGAGCAACTTCAAACTGGCTTGGAGCCACCTCATTGTGACGCGTACGTACCGGAATTCCTAACTTCCAGCTTTCGATTTCAAAATCGCGCATGAAATCATACACACGGCCTGGTATCGTTCCGAAGTAATGATCTTCTAATTGCTGACCACGGGCTGGCGAATGACCAAACACCGTGCGGCCCGCCATCACTAAATCAGGGCGGGCATTAAACAAGGCTTTATCTACCGCAAAGTATTCCTGCTCTGCCCCTAACGATGCCACTACATGCTGAATGTCTTTATCAAACAATTGACAAACCTGGGTAGCTGCCAGATCAACTGCTTTTAGCGCTTTCAATAAAGGAGACTTGGTGTCCAATGTCTCACCAGTATAAGAAACAAATATGGTGGGAATACTTAATGTCTTTCCATAAAGGAACATGGGTGATGTAGGATCCCATGCTGTGTACCCACGCGCTTCAAACGTGCTGCGAATACCACCACTTGGAAATGAAGAGGCATCAGGCTCTTGCTGTACTAATTCACTCCCTTTAAATTTTTCTATCCCTGAAAGTGCATCGAAGAATGAATCATGCTTTTCAGCTGTACCGCCCGTCATGGGTTGAAACCAATGTGTAAAGTGTGTAGCACCTTTGGTAATTGCCCACGACTTTGCTGCTGCCGCAACAGCATCAGCAGTAGTTTCATCAATCTTCTCATGATTTTTAATGGCAGCGCTTACTTTTTTAAAAACTGCAGGTGCCAAGGTAGCCCTCATTTGTTCCATGCCAAAAACATACTCTCCAAAGAATTGCGAAATGTTTGGAGTGGTAGGTTCCACATGTACTTTTGGGCGTTCATTAAGCTTTTTTAAAGCTTCAAAACGTAGTTGAGCCATAGTAGTGGTTATTTTTTAGTCGGTTTGTCCTCAAAAATATATGATTTTGGCAAATAAGGCTTACATGTTACCCATATTTTACTAAAATATGATCGCATTCGATGTAGTTAGTTAGAAAATGACCCTAACAGGAATTAGTACCCCGGCATTATCAGGAAATTAATACACGTACCCATGGCAGAATGAAATCGTTAGCAGCCTATGACTCAAACAATTTCTTGAAATCGTAAACTAAAAATATTTTTTTTTCGTCTTAAGCAAAGTAAATCAAACAACAAATAGGTATGATCAATTTATCGAGCATTCGTCCTAGTTTGTCAACGATCAAAATGGACGGAACCTACCTAAAGAATTTCAATCTCGCCCTCATCAATTGGGAATTAAATCGCCAGGAAGATCGGAAACGACCTCCACTTAAAAAAGAAAGAAAGGTCTTTAGATAAGCCCAAAGAAAAGGTCGCGCCTGAAATCAGCCGCGACCTTTTCTTATGCTTAAGGGCTCCTGTTAATTGGATTTTTTCACTGAGCCTCCGCTACTGGAATTTGTATTTGTTTTTGCCGGAGCACCACGATAACGGATGCTACCTCCACTACTTGCCTGAGCATTTAATTCTTTAGAGACAGAAATTTTAGCACTTCCACCGCTGCTTACACTTGCTCGCGCTCTTTCGCTTTCAAGTCCATAGGCATCCACCTCACCCGCACTGCTCACTTCAACTTCAATACTTTTAGCACTTCCCTCCAGCACAACATCACCCGCACTGGATGCCTCCACCGACACACTTTCTGCGTTAACAGATATCTCAATATTGGCAGCACTTGAAGTGCTAATGTCTAACGAGTTTGCTCGAATAGTACCTTCCGAAAACACGTTAGACGCAGAGCTTGCATGAATTTTGGTTAAATTAACGTAGGTAACATATACTTTTACATTCCTGCTGCGATAGCGCCCGTCCTTCATGTGAATTTTTAAATAACTTCCACTCACTTCGGTAAGCACATTTGAAATGTCAGTGCCTGTAGCTTCAACTTTCACACTTTCTTTATCTCCTTTCTTCAGATAAACATCTATAGCTTCGGCCGCCTTTATTCCTGAGAAAGAACCCACCGAACGAACTTCACTTTCCTGACCAAAGGCGGTTAAAAAAACGAGAGATAGAGTTAAAGCAATCAAATACTTTTTCATAAACTTCTTAATTTACTATAATGACAAGGCAACTAAAGATAGGTTGCTTCAATCCTCATATTCGTTATTTTTTTGTAAGTGTGTAAGAAATATTCATTTTTTACCCTAAATTTCGAATGTAGTCTACCTATATTTCGCACAAAACTAATACTCGTTATGATTAAAGATCAATTAAATGTATTAATAAACCTGGCTGCCAGTGATCGCACCGTTGGGGAAAAAGAAGCCAAAGTAATACACATGATTGGGAAGGCAAATGGCCTTACAAAGGAAGAAGTTGAAACAATGATGAAAAGTCCAAAGCCAGTTGGCGATTTGAGTACACTTTCTGAAGATCAGCAGTTCGAAAACCTATATCACCTTATTCAACTAATGAAAAGTGATGGCCAGGTTTTTAAAAGTGAAATTCATTTTTGCGAGCAAATGGCAGAAAAACTTGGCTATAAGAAAGCTGTGGTAGGTGAGCTTTCTTCCCGTATTTATTCCGACCCAACCATCACTGCCGATCGTAAATTGCTTATCGATCGTGCCCATAAATTCCGCAAGTGACTCTATTGATTAATATTAAAATAGAAGCCCCTAGAAATACGGGGCTTTTTTTATTTCTTCTCATATAGCACCTTACCTCCAAAGATCGTCATAGCCACTTCAGATGTTAGCAACTCCTTGTCAGGCACGGTCATCAGATCTTTTGTAAATATGGTAAAGTCGGCAAGCTTACCTGGCACAATTGATCCTTTAATATCCTCCTCAAATGCTCCGTAAGCAGCGTCTAATGTATAAGACTTCAGCGCTTGTTGACGAGTCATTTTTTCTTCTGGTTCAAATCCTCCTTCAGGTTCGCCCTTGAGAGTTTGGCGTGTAACTGAAGCAAAGAATGAAGCTATTGGATTAATAGGTTCAACCGGAACATCAGTACCATTAACAATCACTGCCCCAGATTTAAGTAATGATTGCCACATATAGGCGCCCTCCTTTATTCTCTTCTCACCCAATCGATCAATAGCCCAAGGACGATCGGAAGACATGTGAACTGCCTGCATGGCAGGAATCACGCCCAATTGCCCAAATCTTCCAATGTCATCCGGACGCAAATGTTGTGCATGCTCAATTCTAAACCGATGATCTTTTGATTGTTCCATATTCTCACTAATAGCTTTCTCGTAACGATCCAAAATTTCCTTGTTAGCACGATCTCCAATAGCGTGCGAGCAAACCTGAAATCCATGCTTCAACCCTTCGCGGGAAATCTTTAAAACCGTATCCATTGAAAGTGTGGCCATGCCAGCAAAATCGGGTCGATCCGTATAAGGTTCCATCAACCAGGCTCCGCGTGAACCCAAGGCACCGTCACAATTCAATTTAATAGAACGAATAGTCAATAAGTTAGCTGAATCTATCTCAGGTCCATTCCTAAACCAGTCATAAAGAAGTTGACTATCGAACCCTGTTAGCATCACATACAATCTGGTGTTCAACTTATTCTCAGCTTTGAATTTTCTAAAAAGTTCAATATTGCCTCGCGAAACCCCAGCATCATGAAAACTTGTAATGCCGTTTCGTAAGCTTGCTGCTATCGCCAACTCCAATGCCTGGCTTAAAGTTTCTTCAGATGTTTCGGGAATGTATTCACCAATTAGACTTTGTGCTCGTTCATTAAACAAACCGGTAGGGTTGCCTAACTCATCCACTAATATCTCGCCACCTTCACCCATATTTTTGCCGAGCTTCTCAACCGAAAGTTGATTCACTCCGGCAAGTTGCATCGCCTTGGCGTTGGCAAAGCCAGCATGACCACTGGCATGTCGCAAAAAAACAGGATTATCAGGCGACACCGCACTTAAAAGTTGATGCGTAGGAAAACCTTTAATTTCTTTTTCTGGTTTGGCAGTCCACTTATCCTGATGCCAACCTCGGCCAACAATCCACTGCCCGGGCTGAGTCTTTGCCACAGCTTCCTTCACTTTCTCTACCATCTCTTCATAACTCTCCACACTGCTCAAGTCGAGATTAAGTTCACTAAAACCCAAGCCCATAAAATGGCCATGTCCTTCAATGAAACCTGGGGTCATTATCTTGCCTTGCAAGTCAATTACTTTCGTATTCTCGCCCTCAAACTTTGAAAGCCCTGCTAAATCCCCTGCATAAACAATTTTATCCCCGATAACAGCAACTGCATCAACTGTTGGGTTTGCATCCTCCACTGTGTAGATCGTTCCACCACGAATAATTAAATCGGCTGGAGTTTTCTTTTCTGAACAACTAATTAATAAAACAAGAACAACAAGACTTAATAAGCGGATTGAAAAGGGAAATTTAGGTTTCATAATCTGTTTGAATTTTCCCCTAAAGTAAGAAGCATTCAGTTATTCCGCTGCAAGCATTCTATCAACGGTACAATAATTAAGGGTTTTGTATCTTCGCAGCCAGCATGAAAGAACGGTTGAAATTTTTTGGCGCACTCGCATTATTCTGGCTTTGTTTTTTTACTGTTGGCCGAATCCTTTTCTTACTCTATTTGTATTCGCAAACCAGCCAGCTAACCTGGAAAGAAATCGTGACACCCCTCTTTCTGGGCATTCGCATGGACGCAGCAATGACTGGCTATTGGTTGCTGTTGCCAGGATTAATTTTTATGTCCTCCTCATTTATATCCCGGAAACTAACCTATCTCCTGCAAGGGATAGTAACTACTACGCTGCTCTTCATCTCCACACTGATCATTGTTTCTGATGTCGAACTCTACAAGCATTGGGGCTTTCGAATAAATTCAACTCCACTCATGTACCTGCAAACAGAAGCAATGACCAGCGTCAATCCATCAATCTTTATATTATTGATTTCCATTTTCATCATTCTGTCAATACTCTTTCTGTTTATTTATTGGCGAAAAATAGCTCCTCAATTATTAAGGTTTCAAAAGTTACCCATATCATGGGCACCCGTTTGGCTAGCACTAACGGGCGCATTGATTATTCCTATCCGAAGCAGTTTTAGTGTAGCCCCTCTTAATACAGGCTTTGTTTATTTCCATAAAACAAAAGCGTTCCCGAATCATGTTGGCATTAATCCGGTTTGGAATTTTTTTAAGAGTTTATCAGGTGACAACAATCATCGATACCCAAACAACTTTTATTCTCTCACTGATTTAGATCAACAATTTGATTCCCTCATTCAAACCAGGGGTGAAACAATAAAATTGCTTTCAACGGAGAAGCCCAATATTGTGTTGATTATTCTAGAAAGTTTCACTTCTAAAATTATAGAACCACTTGGTGGAATACCCAACATTACACCCCAATTAAATTCGCTCATTAAAGAAGGGATTCTTTTTGATAACTTTTATGCTAGTGGAGATCGCACAGATAAAGGTCTTGTCTCTATTTTAAGTGGATACCCTGCTCAACCCCGCACCTCCATCATTAAATACCCAGCTAAGACTCAACGCCTTCCCTATTTACCAAGAGCACTTGAAAAAAAAGGATACCACACCTCTTTCGTTTATGGTGGCGATATTGGTTTTGCGAACATGGAGTCATATCTAACTCAGGCTGGATTTAGTCATATTACAGAAGTAGATGATTTCGAAAATAAATTCGATGACTCGAAATGGGGAGTGGCCGATCATTACGTTTTTAATCGCTTGTTAAACGAATGTGACTCTGCTTCGAGTCCATTTTTTAAAGTAATGTTAAGTCTAAGTAGTCATGAGCCCTTTGAAGTTCCTATGGAAACAGTAATTGAAGGCTCCGATGAAAGCTCTCTTTTTTTAAATGCATGTTATTATACCGATAAAAGTTTGGGTGAATTTATTCGAAAAGCAAAAACAGAATTGTGGTGGAAAAATACACTGGTAATTATTACAGCTGATCACGGCCATCGGTTTCCTAACCCCAATGAATTAAAAGAAAAAGAACGCTTTAAAATACCAATGCTTTGGCTAGGAGGAGCTATTCAAAAATCGGATACTACAATAACAAGTTTTGGAAATCAAACTGACCTTGCCAATACTCTTTTGACTCAACTGAATTCGGTACCAACCGAATTTCCTTTTAGCAGGAACATACTATCTAAAAATGCGAATACGTTTGCTATGTACATCTTCAATAATGGATACGGATATGTAAGCTCCACAAATGAAAATATTTACGACTTCGATCTTCAAAACTATCTTAAGCAAGAAGGTAACAAGGTGGAATTTGATAAAGGGAAAGTATACATGCAAAAATTATTTGATGACTATAATAAAAAGTAAATGAAAAAAATTCTTCTCACCAGCATCATAGTTGTTTTAGGTTTGCTTCAAACACAAGCGCAGGAAGTTGGACTTTCCTTCTCTTACTTCATTCCTCGCAATGGTTATTTCTCTACCCCTATCAGTCCATTTTCTATTCGAGGTATTGGTTTTAATTTAAATAGATACATTGCCTTAGAGACTGGAGCTTCGCTCTATAGAATGTCAGGCCTTAATATCATTGATCTTCCTTTCGAAACCAGGGATGCATTGCTCGGCCCAAACTTTACACTCTTCATTCCTGCTGAATTAGTACTTCAGTTTCAAGGGAAGCGCGTGGAGTTTGATGTTAAGGGTGGTGGATTTTTCTTTTACGGGTTTGCCCAAAAATTAAATTATGGAAACTTTGATCGTGCTATCCGTAAATCTGAAAACTGGGATGTGGCCAATGCCGATTTAAAATTTGATAACAACCCAGGGTTTGGGTATCACTTCGGAGCTGAATTGACATTTAACGTAACTCGTCAATTTGGGATTTCTATTGAAACAAATTACCTGATGGGTTCAGCAAAAATTCCGATGACAGGAAACTACACGGGTGGTTCTGTTAACAGTCCATTAGAAACTATTCCGGTCGACTATAAAGATGCTAAAGTTGACTTTACAGGCTTAGAGTTTTCAATCGGGATTATCTTTTCGGGAAGGTAGTTTACTATCCTCTAAATCTATTCTCCTTACAACCCTTAATTGAGTGAGGTTAGTTTTTGTCTGAATATCGAGCAATGCTTGTTTAGCCAACGCATATTCGTAAAACTTACCTACCATCATTAAAGTGTCAGTCTCAACTTCAATTTTTTCGATTCCATAAAACTCAATAATTGGGTTTTTGACAGTGAGTGAATCCAGTCCCTCCTGATTGCTCAATCGAATTGAATAAATTAACGTATCCGAACGAGGAGACACTCTCTCAGGAACATTAACATTATGCTTATTATAAAGTGTGCGCGAATCCTTGGCAAAGATCGAAAGGGCTTCTTGCGAGGCTTTGCTCTTAATTAAGGTAGTGTCAGTCTCGAAATAGCGAAACGGAAAAGAAGTAAACTCAGGTTTTGCTCCACTTGCTTTTTGAATCCACTCCAATTCATAATTCGCACTACTGATACTTGTTATTGAAGCCGAATCATTTTTAACTTTTTGCAAATCAATCCACAGCATAGCGCCTCCATCGCGGTAACGCGGCCGTTGCCCAGAAACAAAATTACCAAGTGAATAAGCAATCAGATTATCATCTTGTTGATTCCACACCATGGGTTGCAACACATGCGGATGCGAGCCGATGACTAGTTTTGCCCCTTCTCGCAAGCATAAAGCAGCAACAACCTTTTGATCTTTTGAGGGCAAGCTTTGATACTCCAATCCCCAATGCATAAAAACAATAATCGCATCCGACTGCTGTGCCCTTGCAGTTGCCAGATCAGCTTTGATCGTTACAGTATCAATAAGATTTACGATGTTGGGCTTTGTTATCGGAATTCCATTTGTGCCGTAAGTATAATTGAGCAATGAAAACCTGAATCCATTTTTTTCGATCAGTAAAGGAAACGCATTGACCCGGTGGGCAGAATCTTTAAACGTTCCTGTGTGCTGAATCTGTAAAGAATCCAACACATCAATTGTGCGTTCAACTCCTTTGCGTCTGCGATCCAAACTATGATTATTAGCAGTAACCAACACATCAAACCCGGAGCGCTTCAATTCAATGGCTAAAGCATCGGGTGCACTAAATTGCGGGTAGCCTTTATAGGGCGATCCCGCCAGGGTCAATTCCAAATTACCAATTGTTAAATCAGCCGAACGAAGTATGGGAGCAACATATTCGAAGCAGGAAGAGTAATCATACTTTTTTGTAACCGGATTGAATGCAGCTTCAATGTTTGAATCATGTTGCATGATGTCACCAACAAAAAGTAACGAGATGCGCGTAGTATCTTGATAATTTACCGCAGAGGCGCGAAGGGCACAAAGAAAAATGCAAAGGCAAATAAGTATCTTGATAATGGATTTTAAGAAGTGGTTACTCATTCTAATACGCGATAATTTTATTCTCTGCAATAACATAAATTCTATCGGCTTTTTTAGGGACAATGCGGGCGAGTCCGGTAAACGAACCAAACGCTGGAAGAATGGCCTGTTGTTTCCCAAAATAAAAACAAGGTAATGTAATTGATTGCTTTCCTGCCCCGCGCAGATTTACCCCCGGATGAAGATGACCGCACAGATTATACAAACCTTCCGGTACTTCTTCCATCGGTTCATGTGTAAGAATGAGATTATCTTCTCGCAATTCATTTAAATAAAATTTCATGTTGTGCCGTTCGTATTGAACCTCGCTTAGTATATCGTGATTGCCCAACACCAGCTCGAATGAGCAATCAACAAAATGTTTTCTGATCTGCCCGACTACTTCCCAATCTTCGTTGTAATGACTGTGAAATAAATCACCCAAGAAAATTAGACGCTCCGCTTTAGTCGTCTGTAAAACTGAAATCAAATTCTCAGCATTTTTATCATTAGCGCGGGCCGGCACAGCAATACCTGCCTTTCTAAAATGATTGATTTTCCCAAAATGCAGATCCGCCATCAGCACAGTTTTTCGTTTCTTAAACCATGCTGCTTTTTGTGGGAGAAGTCGCACTTTTTCGCCCAATAACTCAATTTCCATCCAGACTAAAGATTTTGTTGGTAACAACGGGCAATTTTCAATAAAATCAAAGAAACATTGTAAATAAAGAATCAATTTTAAGTAGTAACTACTTGAAAATCTGTATTTTAAAAAACTATTGAATCACCGTCCAACTAAAGAAAAGATTCATAAAAAAAGTAACATTGACTTAACACAGACCGCAGACCTTCCGATTACCTTTAGGCGATTTTATTCCTATGTTCGAACTAGAACTTACCTACTCCCTCCTTCTTGTATTATGTTTAATTGCCGCTTGTGGTTTTGAGTTTGTAAATGGCTTTCATGATACGGCCAATGCGGTTGCAACCGTCATTTATACCAACTCTTTAAAACCCTGGGTAGCAGTTGTATGGTCTGGGATTTGTAACGCAGCGGGCGTTTTTTTAGGAGGTATTACGGTGGCTATGGGTATTGTGAATTTACTACCTGTAGAATCATTAGTCGATCAAAACATTTCTCATAGTGTGGCCATGGTGATGGCTCTTCTGCTTAGCGCAATTTCATGGAATTTGTTAACCTGGTATTTCGGTATTCCGTGTTCGAGTTCGCATACATTAATTGGATCTATTCTGGGTGTTGGTCTGGCTTACTCGCTCCTACCGGGTGTTAATGAAGCGGCTGTCAACTGGGGCAAAGCTCAGGAAATTGGAGCCTCGTTACTCATCTCTCCTCTCTTTGGATTTTCGCTTACCATCATACTGATGTTTGTAATCCGGAACCTGACTAAGAAGACCAGTTTTGGTGATAGCTTATTTAAAGAACCTAAGAAAAATCAACCTCCACCATGGGGCATTCGTATCGTACTCATTTTAACTTGTACTGCAGTTAGTGGCTTTCATGGCTCAAATGATGGCCAGAAAGGTGTTGGCCTCATTATGTTAATCCTTATCGGGATTGTACCCATCCATTTTGCCCTGAATCCCGGATCGAATCCTTCCGCGCTGCTGCAACCACTTAATAAAATTGAAACAGTTATTCAATCTATTGATCCTTCTCCCCTTTCAGCTCCAGACAAATCTAAGCTTGATAGCACGAAGATTATGTCGGCCAGACTAATTGCAGACATTGGTACATTAACCTCTGTAAAATCAATCCCCGAAAAGGAACGCTTCCTGGTAAGAAAAGATATTATGGTACTTAATAGTAATATCAAATCGCTTGTCGATAAGAGTGAAACACGAATCAGTGAAAGTGATAAGAAAGTCTTATCAGATAACATGAAAAAAGTTAGGTCCATTACAGACTATTCGCCAAAATGGGTAATCGTGCTGATTGCTGCTTCGCTTGGATTAGGAACCATGATAGGTTGGAAACGAATCGTAAAAACGATCGGTGAAAAAATTGGTAAAGAACATTTAACCTATGCACAAGGTGCCAGTGCCGAATTGGTAGCTGCAACAACAATCGGGTTATCAACCGGACTTGGTCTACCCGTTAGCACAACCCATGTGCTTTCATCCGGTATAGCCGGATCGATGGTTGCTAGCAAAGGAATAAAGAATTTACAGCCTGAGACCATTCGCAATATTTTAATTGCATGGTTGCTAACCCTTCCTGTAGTGATGTTGATGTCAGGAACCTTATTCTTGATTTTCAGATCGGTATTTTAATTGAAGTCACTGAATAAGGTTCTATCCAAACTGGATTTTCATTTTCTTAATCCGGTCTTCTAATTTTTCTGAAGTTAATTTCTCGCGTGTGCGATCAACCATAATTGGGAATGCAAAAGGCGTAGGCACGTCAGGCTCGGTAATGATAATTTTTTGATGGGCAATGCGATCTAATGCTTTACGCAAGCGAGCTTCTTCCAATTGAAAATCCATTACCTCCTCAAATGCCTGTTGAAGCAGCAAGTTTTGAGATTCATATTCATGAAAAACATTAAAAAATAATTGCGAGGAGGATTGCAGATGTTTCTCTTTTACTTTCTTGCCGGGCAAGCCTTTAAAAATCAATCCAGAGATGGCTGCTATATCCCGAAATTTCCGTCTGGCCATTTCGGTGGCATTGATACTGGCTTGAATGTCTTTCATCAGATTTTCATTCCCTAAAATATTCGTCTCAATCGCTTCGTAAATAGGAATCTCTTGATCGGATAGCAACTCAAACCCGTAATCGTTCATGGCAATAGAAAATGTGATGGGCGTAATTTGAGCCATACGATAGGCAATCAGGGCTGCCATGCCTTCATGCACAAACCGTCCTTCGAAGGGATACATTAAAACATGATATCCTTCTGAAGTTTGGAAGTACTCGACCAGAAATTCATCTAGCTTGGGCAGATGAGAACGCATTTTCTGCAAATCCATCAACGGCCTGAGAAAACGCATCTCATCATCTGTTTCTTTATTGCGAGCCGACTCATCTATTTTCAATCGGATCATTTCACTCATCTGTGAAGACAACGGCATTCGCCCGCCCTGCCACGAGGGAACTTTACCCGATTTCTTTTTGGACTTTCGCACATGAGCCTCCATTTCTTTTATGCGTACCAATTCCAAACTTTGGCCAGCAAACCAAAACACATCCCCAATGTTTAGGCTCGAGATAAAGTATTCTTCAATCGTACCTAAAAATTTTCCACTCACATATTTTACGTACATCAAGTTATCGCCCACAATAGTGCCTATGGATAATCGGTGTTTAAAGGCAATACGGCTGTTCTCTACCCGATAGTTTCCTTTCTCAACAACCACCTTCCGGTACTCATTGTAAGCCGTTAACGCCTCACCACCTGTTGTTATAAAATTTAATACCCAGTTCCATTCCTCATCAGTTACTGACGCAAAGCTTATTGTACTTTTTATTTCTTCATAAATTTCATTTGGTTTAAATCCATCTGATACAGCCAGTGTAATTAAGTATTGAATTAATACATCGAACGAACGCAAATATGGCAACCGATCTTCCACAATGTTTCGGTTCATTGCTTCGCGCAACGCTGCTGACTCAGTAAGTTCAAGCGAATTGGTTGGCAAGAAGAAAATCTTACTAATTGCTCCCGGTTGATGTCCACTGCGGCCGGCACGCTGTAAAAATCGCGCCACTCCTTTTGGGCTGCCAACCTGAATCACTGTTTCCACTGGTCTGAAATCTACACCCAAGTCCAAACTTGACGTACACACCACTGCTTTCAATTTACCGGCATGCAATTGATCTTCCACCCAATCGCGCAACTCTTTGCTGATAGAGCCATGGTGCATAGCAATCTGACCTGAAAGTTCAGGGGCACGATCCAACATTTTCTGGTACCAGATTTCCGCAAAAGAACGGGTGTTGGTAAAGATGAGTGTGCTGTTACTTTCCTTCACAATTGGAATCACTTTATCCAATAGCGCAATACCAAGATGGCCACTCCAGGGCAGTCGCTCCACTTCATCAGGAAAAATAGAAACCACTTCAACCTGCTTTTGAATATTGGCTTTGATAATTTTTATTTTTTCGGATGGCGTATTACCCAATAAAATTTGAAGCGATTGATCCATATTTCCAATCGTTGCCGAGATACCCCAGATTTTCAAGTTTGGGGATAGGGTTTTCAATCGGGACAATGCCAGTTCCATAAGCACGCCACGCTTTGAACCAATTAATTCATGCCATTCATCCACCACGATAGTTTTTAAGTCGGCAAAAAATTCGGCATACCCTTTCTGGGAGATTAATAAATGGAGGCTTTCAGGAGTTGTAATTAAAAAATCAGGTGGTTTTTCTTTCTGTCGTGCGCGCTCAGCGGTGCTTGTATCTCCACTGCGCACACCAATCCGCCAGTTTGGATTAATTTCTTCTTTCGCTCGCTTAGCTGATAACTCAATCTCTTTTGCCAATGCGCGAATGGGTGTTATCCAAATTGCAGCCGGCCCTGTTAGTTTCCGTTTACTTTTATCGCTATCAAGTAAGATGGGAATCAAAAGTGAATAGGTCTTGCCACTTCCTGTAGGTGCATTCACTAATCCACTGAATCCCGCAAAGGAACTTGTCCAGGCTTCTAATTGAAATTTGAAGGGAGCCCAGCCCTGCCCTTTAAACCATTTTTTACCAAGCTCAATTTTATCAACCATCACTCCTAAAGTAGGCATAAATAGTAGTTAGAATTAAATGCTTTTCACTTTAACTGCAATCATTTTTACGCTAACTAATTCCGATACATTTCGTACTATTCGGAAGTATTCTATGTTACAACTTACTAATCTCAAAAAGGTATATGGCTCGCGCCTCATCCTTGATATTCCAAATCTCATTTTTCCTGATGGTGCACACTGGATAAAAGGGAATAATGGTTCGGGCAAGACAAGCCTAATGAAAATTATTGCCGGCATAAATCCCTTTGAAGGCAATGTAGTTCTTCATGGCATTGACTTAGTTCAGAAACCCCTTGAATACAGACAATTGGTTTCGTTTGCTGAAGCAGAACCTTTATTTCCTGGATTCCTAACAGGTTGGGATTTAATCCGTTTTGTGCAAAAAACACGCAACGAAAAAGACTATGCTATAGATACTCTTGTAGAATATTTTGGCATCTTGAGTTTTCTGCCTCATGCTGTGGGAACATACTCCAGTGGGATGGTTAAAAAACTTTCATTGCTTCTGCCATTCATTGGATCGATCAGACTTATTTTGCTTGATGAGCCGTTAATCACTTTGGAAGATTCCTTCTTACCAAAATTATTTTCCTTAATTAAGGAACGGAAAAAACAAGGCGTTTCATTTATCCTTAGTTCCCATCAACCTTTTCAGGAAAGTCAATTCATTCCGACCTCTAAAATCCTTATTGAAAATCAGACCGCTAAATTCTTTAACGTGTGAATTGGACTCTAAGGGTACTGATCAAATCGTTGGTGGCTCCATTTTATAAGAGCCATGCAGGATTATTGTTCTTTGTATTCTTTATCATGTTTGGAATTATTGAGTCCACACAGATCAAACTCTATCATGAGTCATTGATTTATGGAACACTTGCTTCAGGCATCTTTCTAATTGTTGTGTTGATCGTCTGGTTGCTTTATTCAGCCAAGTCACTTCATTTTACACTAAAGACGCTTAACGAGGCCTCTTATTCATTTTCGCATAGCATTGCTGCACTTCCTACTCATCAAAGTTTCTGGTATTTCTTTACCCTCATTTTTCTAACATTCGTTCCTGTTTTTGTTTATACACTAGCCATCTATTTTATCGGTATTAGAAATAACTTTTATAATGCAGTTGCCATAATTTTTGCTTTTCAATTGGCCTTGTGGCTTATAAGCGCATGGATTCTTAATCATGCTGCCCGCACCAGGCACCGCCCACCCACAATTACTCTTCCTTCGCTCGCTTTGCCTTTCCAACAAACTCTGTTAGGAATGTACATGGCTTATCTCTTTAAAGAGGAAAAACCGGCAATCCTTCTGAGTAAAGTATTTTCAATTACTCTCATTTATCTTGTAAAAGAGACCTTAGAAATGGGTGATGATTTTCGTATTCTGGCTATCACATGGTTGTTTGCAATATTATCTCATACTTTTTTGGTTCAAAAAATAAAAGTGTTTGAAGATCAATACCTGCGTTGGACAAGATATCTTCCCCTTAGTCGAAATAAGGTTTATTTAATTTATCTTCAGCTATATGCAATCCTGATGGTACCCGAAATGCTATTACTTACAGGGAGTGTTGGCAAGGGATTAAACCTTTTGCAATTAGTATTACTACCTCTCCTTTCAAGTGGCTTTCTAATTTCCGTTCACAGTTATTTATATAAATCAAACCGTGATCCTGATCGGTTTGTTACCTATTTATTTTGGTTGTTCATCAGTTGCTTTATGCTTGTGTTAAGCAAGCTGGTCTGGCTTTTAGTTATTGTTTTGGTTATCTCATCCTTTACTCTGAGTTGGAAGAGATATTATAAATACGAAGGTGTTATTGAGTGATTACTTCTTGATAAACGTTGGACACGGAATATATTTTTCCTTCTTCTTCGTTTTCGCCTGCATCTGAATCCCCAACTTATACTTTAATGAAACTTCATGCGCACCCCCTGAGATGGGACCCAGCTCTGAAACAGTGAAATCATAACTATACCCTATCTCTACCTTTTCAAACTGAAAACCTAAGATAATCACAACCGCATCCTGACTAATGTTATCTTTTACGTTTTGTTGAATAGGGATACCCCGATACCAAACTCCAATCATCACAGGATCGTAAAGAAAATGTAAGCCTATGTCCAACTGATCAAACTTGCCTTGATTCTTATAAATAAATGACGGAGCGAGTACGGAAATATGATCCTTTTTAAAGGGTCCTCCATACAAAGGAATGCGCACTCCACCATGCAAACTTGTTTTAAGTGGAATGACCGATTCCTGATTGAGCAATGAACGGTTAGGTGTATTTAAATGACTGGCTGAAAATCCTATCCAAAAATTCTTATTGTAGGCTAAGGCACCTGCACTAAAATCAAAATAGCTTGAGGTTCCCAAACTATAAAGAGCCGGATCATCGCTGGGCACATTCCCATCTGTATCAAACTGCAACTGGTCACCGAAAATTATCTTATTGATATCCACTGAGCGGAATGCGTATCCAAAATTTAATCCTGCAGAGACAACCCACTTGTTAGAGACATTCCATTTATACGAATACAGGAAATTAAACTGTGATGATTTCATACCAGCCGTTCCTGCCTGATCAACCGTTGCTAAAAATCCAATTCCACTGTTATAGTGATACATATTATAGTCGTATGAAAACGCATAGGTAACAAAGCCTCGGGCAGCATTGGGCCATTGATTTCTATAGTTGGCAATAAACCTGTGATCTTGCGTTGTTCCCGTAAAAGCCGGATTCAGATAAAGAGGCGCTGCAAAATATTGAGAAAATTGTGGGTCTTGTGCGCTCACTAAAAGCACACTACTCAAAAAACAAAAAATTATATAAAGTCTTTTCATCGAATCAGATTTACGTCACCCACACGAACAACCCGTTCGCCATCTTCATAAGAAGCCGCCAGTTTATAGATATAAACATCTTGCTGACAGAGTTTACCTTTATAGGTACCATCCCAGCCCAAGTCAGGATCGCGGCTTTCAAACAAGAGTTCACCCCATCTATTAAAGATTAGCAACTCAAACTCAACAACCCCTCGGGTAATTGGCAAAAAGATATCATTCTTTCCATCGCTCATTCCACCACCACTCCCTGTTGCGCCCAGATTAGGTGAAAAAGCATTTGGAATAAGTACCTGGCCACCTTTTTGAACTTTAACTGCATTTTCCAAACTAGTTGAGTCTGCACAGTCAAATTGATTGTACGCAACTAGTTTAATGGTATAAAAACCTTCGTCTTTATACTTATGCTCAGGCTCAAAAGCTATTGATGTTGCTCCATCACCAAAATCCCAGATGAAACGGGTAGCATCAAAACTTCGATTGTCTGTGTAAAGAATACCACCCGGGATATACACTAGGCGCGGCTTAATTTCAAACTCCGCATTTGGTCGCGGAAAAACTTCAATGATAGCTTGTTTTGTTTCGTTAACCGTTTGCCCCGTAATATTAGAGGCTGAAAGCGACACTGAATATTTACCCGGTTGATAGTAGGTGTGCGAGGGATTAATCATGGAGGATGTAGACTGGTCGCCAAAATCCCATTGATATGTTCCGGGATCAGCAAATTGCGAAAGGTTTGTAAACTGAACTTTTAAAGGCACACAACCTGAAGCCGGATCATAACTAAAATCTACTAAAGGAGGAATAGCAAGTATCTCAATTTGTTGCGCTTGTGTTTCAATACAAACATTGTTGGTTACTGTTAGCCGGATTGTAAATACACCAAAGGTTCCATACGTATGAGAAGATATTGTAGGATCAGTTGAAGTAGTTCCGTCTCCAAAATCCCATTGATAAGTCCATGGGCCTGGATTGGTTGTGTTGTTTATTGATATTGTGGATGCCGGTAAGGATTGACTGACAGGCGTTGCCGTAAAAGAAGCATTTATATTATCCCGTTTAGGAATATTAATCGATCGATTGGTAACAGGGCTGGCACAATTGGCAAAGTTTCTTGTATCCAAGAAAAACTGAACAGCAATATCGGGTGATACGGATGAAGGTCTGTTAAATACATGTTCGATTTGATCAGCTGTTGAAGTTGCATCAACTATAGGAATTCCATTTTCTGTTATCCGCCAATGATATGATAATAATCCTTTTTGAATTGACACCAATCGAACTCTCATCACACTGCAATCAAACTGAAGTGTATCAATAACAAATTGTGAGTTGGGAACCGGACTAATACGTATCGTTCGTGTAGAGTCCCCAAAACAACCAGACGCTAAAGAAGTAAGTAGTGTGATTTGAAAATCTTTGATGGCTTGAGTCGCGTTAATGAACTGGTAACTAAAAGCTGGGGTAGTTCCTGAACTAATGTCATCTATCAAACCCGTGTTATCTCGAATTTGCCAGCGATACTCCAGTGGGTTTAGTGATTGAGTCTCTGAATCAACAGTGAAGTTCACCGTTTGTGGAGAGCAGTTATCATTGAAGGGCGAATAATTCGTAGAAATAAACCCTGATCTCGTACCTGGAAAAACCGTAATGGTAACTGCTCCTGAAATAGTTTCGCAAGAATTGACAGTTACTGCGCGAAGCCGAACATCAAAAAGTTTATTAACGGTTGTTACGTTTTTAAAATCATAGGTGAAAATTGGAGTAAACAATGGATCACTTGGTACTTGCGTAGCGATGGGTAAAAATCCCAACCCTTGCTTTTCATCTACTTCCCAAACATATCGGTCAATCACATCGGGTTGCCCAGGGATTGAAGTATTCGTAAAGTTTACAGTAAGAATACTACACCCGGATGTAATATCAGGGATAAAATTTGCGATGGGCAGTGGATCAACAGTTACGGGAATTACTAGCAGATCAGAGCAATTGCCCTGGCTTGCTGTTACCCTTAGAGCAACTTGATATGTACCAGCCGCACCAAGAGAACGTGTGAAACCTGTTTGATTATCATATGCTGGATCTTTTGTAAAAGTTATTCCATCATAATTGAAGTCCCACTCTCGCAAAGTGATTGCCTCGCCATTGATTGTTTGCAACGTTGAACTTTCAGCAAATGTGGTTAGCTGTCCTGCGCATTCGCGTGAAGCTGTAAATACTGGAACCGGCTTTTCAAAAACCCTTACCTGTACATCGTCTATAGTTTCACATGATGTAACATTATCCCGAATGATTAACCGCACCCGGTAAATACCACGATTAGTAAAGGGCTGATCAAAAGGCCCAAGAGCCACTGTTGAAAATCCAACAGCAGGCTCTTGTCTTACAAGTGCATTCAATTCATTATAAAACTCCCATCGCCATTGTGTAGTGGCCGTTACCGAACCAACCGATACGTCATTAAATCTCGCTTGAAAGGTTGTGAGTGGTGTACTTGCATTCTGGCAAAAGTCGGGGGTGATTGGATTATTGGACAAATCAGTAACCTGAATTTTAGCAATAAGCGAAGGTGATATGGTAATGACTTTCTCAATAATTGCCACACAGTTACCCGCTGCATTTTGATCTCGCACCGAAAGTCGAATTAATTTTTGCCCAGATGTAGGATAGGCAAATGTTGGATTCGTAGTGCTCCTGGTTGCCAGGGGTGCCCCCACTCCTGTCGGGTTATCATAAAATTGCCACGTGTACGCAAAGGAAGCTCCGGCAATGCCTGGAGTTTCATTATCAAAATAAATATTATCACCTACACAAAAAACAGTTTGAACGGGTCCACCCGATCCGCCCAAGCGTGTTAAATAATCGGGTACGGGTGCCGGAACAATAACAATGCGTGCGGTAGTAACCTGAGGTGCGTTATCACCATTTACAAGATTCCCGTTAACGGGATTAAAAGGATTAGCATCTGCCAGATTGTTATCATAGGCATTACATTGATTCCAGTTTTTTAAGGTGATCACAAATTCTTTTCCTAAATCTGCAGGGGTAGTTACCGGAACATTAATAGGTAAACTTACTTGTCCTGGTGCCGTTACAGGATAAATGGGATTCTTTGCAGGCGCAGGATCTAAATAGGGAAAGCTACCCGGTAGTATTGCGTTTACACGAGTCCCTGGAATTTGATTCCCAATAGGGCCTGTTCCATACAACCATTGAATCCACCGGGGTTCATTATTTTCACGCGTTGCACGTGGAAAGCAATTCCAATCACTATCATCTCGAAACAGAACATCAGCAGCATACCCCTGGCAAACTCTAAACACAGAAGGATTAATAGATATAACATCGTTGGTCCATACAATAACTTGAGTATTGATTGGAACAACACTTCCGCGCGGGTTACAGGCATTTGACGCATCGATTACAACATCATACCCGCAGTTGATTGAGGTATTGGGATAGTTATGCGAAATCGTAACTCCTGTTGCACCAACTTGTGTAAATGTTTGTTCCGGTGTTCCGTCTCCCCAAGTAATAAAATATTGCGTACCGGGAACTGAAGAAAGATAAAGAGTTTGAATATTTACCGTGAACGGTGCACACCCACGACTACTCGTTAAAAATGCAAACCCCGGCTCCATGATACCACCGCATTGAGCGAATGAGTTGGAACCAAAAAATATGGAGAATAATAATACGGGGATAGCTAATAAAAAACTTCGTTTCTGCACCATGCTTTAATCCATTCTTAAGAATCGGTTAAAGCCACTTGTAGACTGAGTTAATAGCGCTAAGAGTGCAGGATTATTAGAAATGCAGGACAATCAACTTATTAAGCCGACCAATGAGAGAAAATAGCGGATAAAGAGAAGTTACCTTAGTTAGCCCAGAAACTTTTCTTGGTGTTGAAGGTTGGGCATGGAATCATTCGATTTCTCTTTTTAACTCCACGGTGCAAAGGCTTTGCAACAAACTCGTAAACAATAGAAATTTCATGAGCTCCACCCGAAGTGGTGGATAATTCAGAAATTGAAAAATCGTAGCTATACCCTATCGTCATGCTCTTCAGATAAAGACCTAATGAGAGTATCAGCGCATCTTGATTTACAGTTCCAATATAATTTTTCTGATAAGGCTTCCCACGATACCACACCCCAATTGAAATTGGATCGATGTGATAGTTCAAACCAAAATCTAATTGACTAATTCCACCTTGCATTCGATAGATAAACGAAGGTGTTAAGTAGGAGGCACGATCTAATTCACGTGGACCAGATGATAAGGTTAGGCGAGCCCCGCCATGAATAGTAGTCTTCATGGGCAATCGGTTTACGTCTCCTAATATGGATAAGTTTGGAGTATTCATATGCCCAAACGCAGCACCAATCCATAAGGCACGGCTATAGATGAGGAAACCAGATCCAAAATCAAAATATTGCTGATTGCCCAATTTCTGCAAATCAGGATCTAGTGAAATACCACTGTACTCTAATCCATCTCCCAACCGAAGTTTACTTCGGTCCAATCCATTAATACCATAGCCAAAATAAAGGCCTGGCGAAAACACAATTTTATTATTTAACCGAACCTTATAGCTGTAGTTTAACCCCACCGTGGTAGTTCGCCATCCTGCAGAACCCATCTTATCGGTAGTAGCAAGAATGCCAAAACCACTTCTTAATTCGTCAACAAAAATGTCATAACTGGCAGAATAAGTTGCAAATGCCTGCGGTAGGTTTGGCCACTGAATGCGGTGGTTAATAGCCACGCGTTGTTGGGGTGTAACACCTGTAAATCCGGGATTAAGATATAAAGGAGCTTGATAATATTGAGAAAACTGAGGATCCTGAGCAAATCCAAGATTTACCAGAAGTAACAAACTAAGCCCAAGAATAATTTTCTTCATTTTTATAAAATTACTCATTTATCGAATCATGGTTACATCCCCAATCTGAGTAGACCGCTGCCCATCCGACAACCGGATGGTTAATTTATAAACAAACACACCGGCTGGCAGCAATCTTCCATTCTTGTCATAACCATTCCACCCAACATTGGCGTTGTTACTTTCAAAAATCAAATTACCCCATCTATCAAAAATCTGCATATTAAATTCTTCAGCTCCTTTAACAATTGGTAAGAACACGTCATTAAATGTTCCACTTCCATTTGGTGTTGTTGGATTGGTTGGTCCATTAGGATTTGGCGTGAAGGCGTTAGGCACCTTTGATACGCCACCTTGTTTGGCAGTTACTTTTCTGATAAGGGTGTCTGTACACACCAATCCTTGACCATGATCATTGCGGGCAATCAAACGAACATCGTAAACGCCTTCCACTTTGTAGATGTATTTTGGTTCAACATCAAAGGAAGTACCCCCGTCACCAAAATCCCAATCGTAATCAGTTGCACCTGTACTAAAGTTAAAAGTAGTTAACTCGGTATCAGGCACAAATACAACTGTTGGACGCAGGTCAAACGATGCCACTGGATTATCAAAAACCTCAAAGCCACTTTGTTGCGTATTGGCAACCTGTCCCGTTAACGAACTAGAGGTAGTAAGGAATATTGAATAACTTCCGGGGTTAGTAATTCTGAATATTGGGAGCACCGCATTTGAAGTTGCTGATACACGGCCATTGCTGTCTACCACACGCCACTCCATAATATCTCCGGTCGAAGTGTTTTCTGTTATCGTAAAGTCTGAAGGGAAACAGGCTCTTTGCGGATCCGCTTTGAATGCGGCCACCAGCGGTAACAATGGAATGTTAATAGTCTTGCTAAATGAGCTCTCGCACCCTAAGCCGGCAGTTTCAGCTGCGATGTTAATCACCTTCAAAGAAACATCTCTTACACCTGGTGTACTATAGTTAACCGAGAATGGTCCTGCACCAAGTCCGGTTGATGGTGTTGAATTTAAACCAAATGTCCATTCGTATCTGAACTGAGTAGCATCAATTGGCACCGAGGTATTTGTAAATGTAACTGTTGAATTACCACCAATAAATGGTGGTATGGTTCCTTCATTAAAGCCTGCAGTAATTGCACGATACACAGTGATTGGTATCACGACATCTGCTGCCGGACAATTTCCATTATTTGCTTGATATACCACTTCATATATAATCGGATTCGTGGTGGACGTGTTTACCAAGTTGTAATTAACCGTTGGTGTGGTTCTTATATCTATCTCAGTAGCGGTACCCTGCACCCGATAGAACCAACGATGTGAAGTGGCACCAAAACTCTGATTGAAGAATTGAACGTTCTCTCCACTGCATATTTCGGAACGATCCGGAAACGCATTCGTAATAATGGAAGGGAAAATGGTAACGTTTTTAGTGGTCGCTTTAAAGCATCCTGGGAAAGGTGCTGGCAATTGAGTTCTCAACGTGACTTTATAAGTAATTGCCGCATTTGGGTTCGGATTTGAGAATATATGTGAGATTGTATTGTTAGGAACCGTTGTAGCAGCCAGGAATACATCATCCGGTGAACCATCAAACCATTGCCAGGTATATTCTGTACCAGCCACCTGATTAAATTGGAAGGTCGCATTATACGGACCGCAGGAAGACGCTGGTCCAACGATACTGAAGTTTGCATCTGTTTCTCCCACCGTTACTGTTACCGACTGTCCTGCAGGGGTGAATGTACAATTCAACGCATCCTTCACAGAAACCAATGTATACGTTGTTGTTACAGTTGGCGTTACTTGAATCACTTTAAAGTTTCCGGCATTATTCACCGTAATATCTGAAGTACCATCGTTGTAAACCATCTGGAAAGGTGCCTGACCATCAAGTTGTATGATTAAGAACTCAGAACTTCCTTTACAAATACTTGAGCTTGAATTTACAAACTGACTGTTGATTTGTGGTGCAACCGTAACAATCATAATCTTTTGATCGCCCGGGCAAGAACCTGGCCCTGTAGGTGTTATCGTATATGTTAAGCTAGCTTGCGAACCTGTTGTATTGGTCAATGGCTGATTAATAACGTTCCCTGATCCTGTGGCTGGCACACCTAACCCACTCGGATCATCCACCACCCAATCAAAAGTTGTTCCGGCAACCGTGCTATTAAGAGGAACATTCAATGTGTTGCCATGGCAAACAGTAACTGTAGTAGGCAGACCTACAAATTTAGGCTTAGGATTAACCACTACTCCAATTACAATTGGCGTTCCGTTGCATCCATTAACCCTTGGTGTCACTGTGTAATTAACAGTCTCAGGAATGTTTCCATTATTAAACAAGGTTTGGAATATAAGATTACCCGCACCATTACTTGCGCCAGCGATTGTGGCGGGTGCTGAAACTGTCCAAACCGCTACTGTATTGGCAACATCCGGTGTAAGTGTAATATTAACAAAATCACCACTACATATATCTGGCTGTGCACTTGCAACTACAGTGGGCAATGGATTGACTGTTACCGTAATCACAACATTATCACCAACACAACCTAAGCCACCAATTACTTTAGGTTGCAACGTATAGGTAACTGTTTGTGCTGTTACAGTTGGATTGTTTAACACATCTGCTAAGGCTGAGCCTGGTGTAAATAATGTACCAACTGCAGACATACCGGTTACACCACCTGTTGCTGCTGCGCTTAATAATTCAAAGCGAATATTTCCTCCACCGGATGGAACTGTATTGCTGTTGAGAGTTACATTGGTTGCTACCCCTTCACACACCGTTTGAATGGTTGGTGTGGCTACTAATTTTGGCTTTGGATCAACAGTAACAACAACAGTAGCTGCTGGCGCAATGCTTGAACAGCCTGCTCCATTTTTAGCTCCATTGGCATTCGCTGTGATCGTGTATGTTACGGTTGCTGGATTATCTGAATTGTTTACCAATGCGTCCGTAATTTTATAATTCTCTGGCAAACTATTCAAAGAAGGAACAAACCCACTGATCAACCCACCTACTGAAGACACTGCTGTATAATTAAAGGTAATTACACCAGATGTTGGATTCGTTGGTGAAATAAGATCAATGTCTGTTTGATCTGTACTACAAATACTTGGTGCATTATTGATTGGTGCTGCAATCACTTGAGGTTCTACGGTAAGTATAATATTTCTTACAGGCCCTAAACATGCGGAGCCAGAAACTGCTTGCACACTATACGTAACCGTTAGTGGATCATTCGTTGGATTTCTGAATTGATCAGCCTGAATATCATTTGCTGTTACTGCATTGCGGGGAAACACTGCATTGCCTGCTGTGCGAATTAAACCAGCCTGAACAGCAATGGCTGTGATATTGTAAGAAGCCGCAGCCGTACTTGGCGGTGAAGTTTCCGTTGCAAATACAATTCCTGCAGTATCATCCGAGCATACTGTTCTGTTCAAATTATCATCAACAGCAGGTGCCGGATTTACGGTAAACGTAACAGTTTGATCCTGACCTCTACATCCACTGGCAATAGGCACAACAGTATATGTAACTACAAGAGGTCCATTGGTTGTGTTTGTAAATGTGTCGTTCGATAAGAAATCAGATTGTCCTCCAGCCAAGTTAGCTGCGTATGTGCCTAACCCGGCATTACTTCCACCGGCAACCAGTGCAGGTGCCTTTACAATGTTCTTTAATTCATACTGCGTAATCGTTGTTGAACCTACAATTGGGCCCACAATAATTCCTGAAGCGACATCACTACATAAATTAGCAGTACCAGGTCCCATAATAGGTTCTGGGTTCACAGTAAGGCTGATAAATCCTGATTGACCCTCACAGAGAGCAGGGCTAATGCCTATTACTTCGTATACAATTACAACAGGTGCAGAAGTGTTGTTGACAAATTTATCGTTGCGAATCAAATTGATATTACCCGTTGTACCTGGTACTGTATTTAATGGATCTGCAGTTGCCGTTCCGGGAACCACAACTCCAATTAAGCGATAAGAATTAGCCGCAACGGAAATACCATTCGTACTCAAAATGATTCCCGAGATTTCACGACTGCACACTGTATTATCAAGAGCAGGGTTTACAACAGGTTCCGGATTAATAGTGAGTTCAACAATTTTTGGATCACCTACGCATCCGTTCGTGCCATGTGGTGTGATTGTGTAGGTAACTTTCAAAGGTATTGATCCAACGTTTTGGAAAGCATCATTCACCAATGCATTAGCTGCCAAACCTAAGCCTGTGGTAGGAACTCCAGTTAAACCAGCATCTACAACTGCAGAAACATCATAATTAGATGCTCCAATCGAAACGCCATTTGTATCAAGCAATTTATTATAAATGGCACGGCTACAAACAATCGCGTTCAAGGTCGTTGCCACTACTGGTTCCGGTTGGATTGGTACCGTAATTACAAAAGGATTACCCACGCATGTACCTGCTGTTGGTGTTACTGTATAGGTTGCATTTAAAACAGAATTTCCTGTATTGGTAAGGGTACCTGTTATTGCGCCTGTTCCTGATGCTGGAGGTGCAGCACCACTTACTGTAAGCCCTGGCTGATAAGAAGCAGTCCAGGTGAATGTCGCAATAACGCCATTGGTAATATCATTTTGTGGATTAAAATTAAACGCAACATCAGAGCAAACATCAGGCTTGGTAACATCGGCACCTACAGGTTTAGAACTAATTGTTACAGCATACGTAAATGGAGTTCCTATGCAGTTGTTTGCTGAACTGAATGGAGTAATTGTATACGTTACAGTTACATCTACACCTGTAGAGTTTGTATAAGAATCGGTTATGGGTAAGTTGTCTGCCACTACTCGATCTGGGGCTGGCGGTACATTTACTGCATCGGTGGACGTTACTGTATAAGTAAACACACTAGGAACTCCATTCCCTAAGGCATTAATATTTTGTGTTTGGATATTATAATTCAGTACTGTGCTACAAACAGGATCAACCACATTTGCTCCAACAGGTTCAGGATGTATTGTTACTTTAAGGGTAAACACAGAACCTTCACAGTCATCTGCCAAGCTAACCGGAGTTACTGTATATGTAATTTCCACATCTGAATTGGTCGTGTTTGTATACACATCCGATATAGCAGCTGTTGTTGCAACGTTACGATTAGGTCCGGGAGCAATTGCTAGTGGATTATTTGATGTAATGGAATACCTGAACTTGCTCGGCACACTGTTTCCTGTTCCAGCATTAATAATAGTCTGCAAATCAAAATTAACCGGGTCGTCACTGCAACGCTGCGCCAATGTATTAACTCCAAGTGGCTCAGGGTGTATTGTAAAGACTACATCGAAAGGTGTGCCTACACAGTTACCCGTTGTACTCAATGGAGTAATTGAATACGTAAGTGTAACATCGGCACTGGTTGTATTAGTATAGGTGTCAGTAATCGCAGCATTACTTGCAACAAGTCTGTTTTTGCCAGCTGCTGATACATTACCCGGATCCGAGGAAACTACGGTGTAAGTAAATTGACTGGCAACGGAGTTACCTAACAAATTAATATTACGAGTTTGAATATTATAATTTATCTGCTCATCACTGCACACCGCATCGGCATCCGCTAAACCAATAGGTTCTGGCCTTACCGTAATAGACACCGTAAATGGATCACCTACACAACCATTGGCACTTGTAGGCGTAACTGTGTACACTATAACCTGATTTGAGCCTGTTACATTAACTAAAACGTCATTTACTAATGAAGTGTTTGTAGCTACCAGTGTTTCCCCTGTAACAGATGGATTATCGATCGCAAGCCAACTATACGTTGTTCCTGTAACTAAATTATTGCCACCTGATCCGGTATTAGAAATATTGGTAGTTAAATCATAATTAACATTCCCCTTACTGCAAATGATTGGCGAGTTATCATTAAATCCTTTTGGTTCAGGTCGCACGGTAACAGAGACCGTAAACGGATCTCCAACGCATCCTTGAGAACTTGTAGGCACAACTGTATAAACAACTACTTGATCGAGATTAGTAATGTTATTCAATACATCAGTAATGGTTCCTCCTGCCACGGCAACAGTACTCTCACCACTTACGCTTCCATTTACAGCTGCCACCCAACTATAGGTAGTACCTGCAATGAGGTTGTTACCTCCATTACCCGTATCAGCAATGTTGGATAGCAATGAATATCCTACAGTTCCATCGCTACAAATAAAGGTTGAGTTATCATTAAACCCTCGTGGTTCTGGTCTCACTGTAATAGAAACAGTAAATGGATCACCCGCACATCCATTATTGCTTGTTGCCGTTACTGTGTAAACTACAATCTGATCAACATTTGTAATATTATTTAGCACATCGGTAATTGTAATAGATGTACCTGGGGTTACAGAAGTTTCGCCCGAAACGTTTGGATTGTCAACCGCAATCCAACTATAGGTAGTTCCAATTAATAAGTTATTTCCCCCTGAGCCTGTATTTCCAATATTAGCCGTAAGGTCATAGTTAACATTGGCATCGCTACAAATTGTTTTGGTATCATCAAATCCTCTTGGCTCAGGCCTTACTGTAACCGAAACTATGAATGGATTACCATCACAACCCAATGAGCTTGTTGGAGTAACCGTATAAACAACCACTTGGTTTACGTTCGTGATATTGTTAAGTACATCATTTATTGTTGCCCCTGCTTGAGCTACTGTGCTTTCTCCGCTTACATTGGCATTGTTTGCCGCAACCCAACTATAAGTTGTACCAACAACCAAGTTATTACCTCCTGATACCGTATTTGCAACATTTGCACTTAAATTATATGCAACACTTGCATCGCTACAGATTACTGGTGTATTATCATTAAATCCACGGGGCTCAGCTTGAATAGTAACAGAAACCGTAAACGGATTACCAATACACCCATTACCACTTGTAGGTGTAACTGTATACACTACAGTCTGATTGGAGGTTGTTACGTTGTTAATTACATCATTAATAATAGATGATGTTCCACTGCCCTCGCCTGTTACAAAAGCGTTAGGTGCTGCAACCCAGCTATAAGTTGTACCAGCCACTAAGTTGTTACCTCCTGCACCCATGTTGGAAATATTTGCCGTTAAGTCATAGTTGAATGCTACATCGCTACAAGTAACCGGGGTTGCATCATTAAATCCTTTTGGCTCAGGGCGGATGGTAACAGAAACAATAAAAGGATCACCTACACATCCATTTGAACTTGTTGGTGTTACTGTATAAACAACTACCTGATCTGCGTTAGTAACATTGTTAATGACGTCAGTTATACTTGATGAAGTTCCTGGGGTAATTGAACTCTCTCCCGTTACGTTTAAATTATCAGCAGCAATCCAACTGTACGTGGTTCCTGTAATTAAGCTATTACCCCCAAGGCCAATATTCGAAATGTTAGCAACCAGATCGTAGTTGATTATCACATCGCTACAACGAATCGGACTATTGTCGTCAAAACCTTTAGGTTCTGGCCTAACTGTTATTGACACTGTAAATATCTTGCCCAAGCAACCATCGGCACTAGTAGGTGTGACCGTATAGACAACAATCTGATTTGAGTTCGTAATATTGTTCAGTACATCTGTAATAATTGCACCTGATTGAGATGCTGTACTTTCACCCGTTACATTAGCGTTGTTTGCGGCCACCCAACTATAAGTAGTGCCTGTAATTAAATTATTACCACCAAGACCTGTATTGGCTATATTAGCGCTAAGATCATAATTAACCAGCGCATCACTACAGATAACCGGAGATGCATCGTTAAATCCTTTTGGTTCAGGTCGAACACGGACAGACACTGTGAATTGATTTCCGATACAACCATCTGCACTTGTTGGAGTAACTGTATAGATAACAATCTGATCAGCATTAGTAATATTAGTTAAAACATCAGTAATCGTTGACCCAGCTTGCGCAGTAGTACTTTCTCCACCCACCGAAGCATTTGTGGCTGCAATCCAGCTATAGGTAGTTCCAACTGTAAGATTATTACCACCAGCACCTGTGTTAGCAACATTAGCCACTAGGTCATAACCAAGAGCCGTGTCACTACAAATGACTGGTGTTGCATCATTAAATCCTTTTGGCTCAGGACGAATAGTTACAGAAACTATAAATGGATCACCAATACAACCATTTACACTTGTAGGGGTAACAGTGTAAACAACTATTTCCGGGCCGTTTGTAACGTTATTCACCACATCGTTAATAACACTTCCCGATTTTGATACCAGACTTTCTCCTGTCACGTTAATATTATCTGCTGCTATCCAACTGTAGGTTGTACCTACTGCCAGGTTGTTGCCACCCGATGCAGTGTTGGTGATGTTAGCTACCAAATTATAATTTACTGAAACGTCACTACATACGATAGGTGTATTATCATCAAAGCCTTTTGGCTCAGGGCGAACATTTACTGAAACCGTAAATACATTACCCACGCAACCATCAGCGCTAGTAGGAGTAACTGAGTAAACGACAACTTCATTTCCATTCGTGTTATTTGAAAGGACATCTGTGATTGTAGAACCTGCTTGTGGTGCTGTACTCTCACCCCCCACATTGCTATTACTTGCTGCTACCCAACTATACGTAGTTCCGGCAATCAAATTATTGCCACCAGACCCTGTGTTACTTAGGTTAGAATTGAGGTCATAATTGACAGCCGCATCGCTACAAATAATTGGTGTGTTATCATTGAAACCTTTTGGTTCAGGCTGCACCGTTAGGGTTACCGTAAATGGATTTCCTACACAACCATTCGAGCTTGTTGGTGTAATTGTATAAACAACACCTTGATTTGAATTGGTTATATTATTTAAAATGTCAGTAATCGTTGCGCCTGTTTGAGGTAACAGGCTTTCACCTGTCACATTCGCGTTATTAGCTGCTACCCAACTATAAGTTGTTCCTACCGTTAAATTATTACCCCCTGATCCGATATTTGAAATATTAGCACTCAGGCTATAATTTGACGCAATATCACTACAAATTAAAGCAGTGTCATTAAACCCTCGTGGCTCTGGTCGTATGGTAACTGAAACAGTAAATGGATTACCTATACAACCATCAGCACTTGTAGGAGTTACTGTATAGACTACAATCTCATTTGCATTTGTTACATTGTTTACGATATCATTAATGGTGTTTCCTGTTTTTGCTACAATGCTTTCACCTGTAACGTTGCCATTATCAGCAGCAATCCAACTATAGGTTGTTCCAATGGCAAGATTATTACCACCTAATCCCACATTAGTGATGTTGCTAACAAGATCATAGTTGATAGCAGCATCGCTACAAGCAACAGGACTATTGTCATTGTATCCTCTTGGCTCAGGACGCACTGTAACTGAAACCGTAAATGGATTACCTATACAACCATCAGCACTTGTAGGTGTAACTGTGTAAACAACTATCTGATTTGAATTAGTGACATTATTTAATACATCGTTAATTACCGGCCCTGCTTGAGCCACTAGACTCTCCCCACCAATCGTTGCGTTGCTGGTAGCAATCCAACTATACGTTGTTCCAGTTATTAAATTATTTCCACCCAGACCCGTATTAGCAACATTTGCACTCAAATCATAGGCTAGTGCAACATCACTGCACACGATTGGTGTCGCATCATTATACCCTCTTGGCTCTGGCTGCACCGTTACTGAAACTGTGAATGGATCACCAACGCAACCACTAACACTGGTTGGTGTAATCGTATACACAACAATCTGATTAGCATTCGTAACATTGTTCAAAACATCGGTAATGGTGGCTCCCGATTGAGAGGTTGTGCTTTCACCACTCACGCTAGCGTTTGATGCTGCTATCCAAGTAAATGTAGTTCCTGCTACCAGGTTATTACCCCCTGCTCCTATATTAACAATGTTGGCATTCAATGAGTAGCCAACAGTTCCATCGCTGCAAATAAGCGGGGAAGCGTCATTAAATCCTCGTGGCTCAGGTCGAACAGATACTGAAACAGTAAACGGATCGCCTACACATCCATTACTGCTTGTTGCTACTACAGTGTAATCAACAACTTGATTTACGTTTGTTATATTATTCAAAACATCGGTAATAGTAGATCCTGTGCCATTCCCCTCGCCAGCCACGTTTGGATTTGCAACCGCTGTCCACGCATATGTAGTTCCTGATATTAAACCGTTACCCCCTAATCCCGTATTAAGAATATTAGATTGGATGTTATAACCAACGGCTGCATCACTGCATATAATTGGGCTTGCGTCATTAAAGCCTTTGGGCTCTGGTCTTACAGTTACCGATACTGTAAATGGTGAGCCTGCGCATCCTAAAGAACTGGTTGGTGTTACCGTATAAACTACTACTTGACTGCTGTTAGTAATGTTATTAATTACATCAGTAATGATTGAACCAGATTGCGCGGCAGTGCTCTCACCCGTAACATTTGTATTTGATGCGGCAATCCAACTATAGGTTGTTCCAGCCGTAAGATTATTTCCTCCTGCTCCTGTGTTTGCGATATTGGCTGACAGATCATAATTAACATTTCCATCACTGCAGATTAATGGACTCGCATCATTAAATCCACGGGGTTCTGGTCTTACCGTGACATCAATGACAAAGAATACACCATTACATCCTGCACCGCTGGTGGGCGTAGCCGTATAACGTACTACCTGGTCTGAATTAGTAAAGTTTCTAAGTACATCAGTTATGATTTTACCAGATTGGTTTGACGTGCTTTCGCCAGTCACATTTCCATTTGCCGTTGCGACCCAATTGTAGGTATTTCCTGCAATCAAGTTATTTCCAAGTGTTGCGATATTGCTTTCAAGATCATATCCTACGGCCAATCCACTGCATACTATTGGTGTGTTATCGGCAGCACCAACAGGTTGAGGATTAATGGTTATTGCGATTGTCTCAGGCGTTCCTAAACAAGAAGCTCCACTGGTTGGAGTAATGACATAATTGACAACGATAGGAGCATTAGTTAAATTAACCAAAACATCATTAATGTGAATGGTTCCAGCAACACCCATAGGAATATTTACCCCTCCCGATGCAGGACCAGCACCATCAGGATCTGGCCAATTGAAAAGTGTTCCAGCAGGAAGGTTAGCAGGTGTCAAAAGAATTTCCTTGGCAACCGAATTTGCACTACAGATTGTTTTGGACTGCCCCGGTAATATGACCGGCTGAGGATTTACGGTCACTGTAAAGTTTTGAGGAGTACCCGGACAATTATCTGGGCCCGGTCCTATTGGAGTTATCCGATATGTAACTGAAGCATTTACACCCGATGTGTTTGATAAGGTTTGATTAATAGAAAGAACGCCATTCGCTAAGTCTCCAAAAATAGACCCAATAACGGAACCCGTAATATTAATTACTTCCCAATTATAGGTTGTTCCTACAATATTTGATGTTAATGTGTGTGCGACTGACATATCAGTTCCACTGCAAACCGTTCGGGAGGCAACCGAAGTGATGGTTGGTCTATTTACCACCGTTACCGGGAATGGATCAGCCGCTGGGGATGTACAACCCGTTCCGCTTGCGTGCGTAACTGTCACATTACCACTAAATGTACTCATCTGAACAGTAATAGAACTTGCCGTTACAGGAAGGGAAGTAATAGTAGAACCAGCGGGTAAACTCCAGCTGTAAGTACCAGCAACTGGATTGGTTACGCTAAACACAACTCCATTTGCATTGCTACATACAGAACTTGGACCGGCAATAATTGGCTTAGGGGGCGAACCTTCAACAACAATCCTTGTATTGATAGTATTACCATCGCAAAGTGCTGTACCTAGTGTTTCTTTTACTGAGATAGGAACTCCTGTTGGGTATAATGTTCCTCCTCCCGGTATGGGGTTTGGAAACCTAAGAATTATAAAGAACCCGGTTGTACCTGTTAAAATTTCAAATTCACCAGCATATGATGGAGGAGGTACAGTCCACGTGTAGGTCGATCCTGGATTAAGTCCTGGATTAATTTGAAGAAGAACTAAATTTGAACTGGCACATACAGTATAGGTGGCCCCCAATACTTGTCCAATTCCGTCTGTTATCTGATTGTTATTAGGTCTTGCTTGGTAATCGAGGGTTAAGGTTGTTTGTGAATAACATTTTGGCGTTGTAGGGCTTGCTGTGTCGATGATTTTGGCATGGATTGTTTTAGTAGCATTTATAGTATAGTTCTGCTCGGCACCCGAAGCTGCACCCGGAGGTATTAACGTAGTTAAAGCTACATCTTCGTACCACTCAATATCTCTACCCACCATGGATCCTCCAGCAGCTGCTAATTCATAGTCTTGTAAATTAAGTCCCGTTCTTTGAAGAGATCCTGGAGGAGCATCCTCACAAACCTGAATTGTCTGTGGTGCCTTTCCTGGTAGTGGACGAACAGTAAAAATAAGTGTACCGTCATTGGTACAAGTGGTAACCGTATTTCGTACTCGTGTAAAAATAGTTTGTCCGTTACTAATGGTTATTGGCGCTGAAATTAAAAAGCCTGCAGTCCGTGCAGCATTGCTATAGTATTCAACCACCGTGCTGGCCGGTGAACCGCCCATTACCGCAACATCAAAAAGTGAAGCTAAATCAACATTTGAAGTTGTATTGCTTCCGCCAGGCAAATCCTCACATAATGTAGGCGTTAAATTATTTACTGATGGCAGCGGGTTTCTTGTAAGAGTGACGGTGGAGGCTGAAGGGAGGCAAACTCCATAGCGGCTTGTTATTGTCCAGGTAAGAACATTGGCTCCTACCGGCAATCCTGATACAACTGCATTTCGAGTATTTATATCTGTAATTGTGGGCGCACCTGCTTGTGAAATCAGTATGTTGTCAAATCTGTAGAATTCATCTGCGGCACTGTTATTTCCTCTTACGATCAATTGTAGAGTTCCACCTGTAAGTCCACTCACAGAAGCGGTAACCGTACCCGTTATATTTCCGGCTTGATTTCCATTAGTTAATAACGTTTCAGCCCCACCATTTAACTTATAAAATACTCTAAGGTAATCTCCACCTTCATGGGTTGCTGTGCTAGACAGGTCAAGTGAGATTGCCATGTTAGGGAACCCTGTTATGTTTAAGACTGGACTCAACCAAACAGCTTCTGCACCCGGTGCTCCAGGAGTATTACCGTCTGCATTGTTTAATTCAAATCGATTTCCCTGAACGTTAAAATAACCTTGAGATCCGGCAAACAAGTTTGGTGCGGTTAGATCGACTGTCCAGCCGTTAATTGCAGCGGAAGTTCCCGTTCCATTCGCGTAATTGAAAGGCTGTTGATACCCAATTCCAGGAACAGTCCACGTTCCTACTTCAAAATTTCCAGCATTAGGCAAATTGGCGGCAAGTGTAAATGTTCCCGTACAATTTGCTTGAGCCCCCCCTGCAGCTGATGCTGTAGGATTAATATCTTGAGTATGCAGCACAGCAAGAGATGCTGCGCTTAAGCAATTTGTTGGGGCAACATCATCGCGCGTAAAAGCATGGTAAGTAGCTGTGGCATTACTTGTGGGGGTAAATGTATTTCCACGTGTGCCACCTATCGTTCCAGCTGCTGCTGTAAAAGTAGGTGCCGCAGTAGTAGACCAAACAACGGTAAATCCAACAGGTGGGGCATCAACTTGAATAGTAGCGCCTGTTCCAGCGGTACTACATGCAATTGCCGGAATAGCGCCAGTTGGTACCGGTGGACGTGGATTAATTATTAATGTTGGACCATTTATTGGAACAGCGCCAGCACACAGTGTACCTGTATTTTGTATTGCAGTAATTACAACTTGGTAGCCTTGTGGATCATTTGGCACGGCACCAAACTGAGCATAAGTGGGCGCCAAATTTACAATTCCTGCTGCGGTTGAATTCCCTGTAAAATTTATTGATCCTGCCAAAAACGTATTGGTGCTAACACGTCTTAACCGATAAGTTATTGCATAATTTTGAACTGAATTTGGGAGTAAATCAAGGATGGCATCTGGTGGATTTGTAGCTCCTGCATCATCACAAACTGGAGCTTGAGCTGTAAAGTTTTCAACGGTTGGAGGCGGTATTAACTGAACAGTAACGGTTCTACCAACCGGTAATGTGTTTGCTGCACATCCATTAGCATCCGAAAGCACAGTCATATTAAATGTTGTGGTTGCAGCTGGATTTGGTGCAGAGATTGTAAAAGTATTTGACGCATACCCAACCTGATTTATAGGAAAACCTGCAACTGGGGTAGATGCCGTAATTGTAAAATTAAATGGAGCTGTTCCAGTCATTGTAAAATCAATATCAGGAGCTGGAGTTCCAAGACAAGCAGATCCCCCACCTGTAGCAACCACTGTTGGAAGAGGATCAATAGTAACAGTTGTTGGATCTGATAGTGGACTAGTACAATTTGATGGCGCCACGCCTATTACTTCAACTGTATAGTCGCCACTTTGAGCAACGGTGGTTAAAACAATGTTTGATGAGGTCGTTCCTGTAAATACCCCATTGCGGTACCAGCGATATGACGCAGCTAACCCGCCTACATTGCTCGAAGTTAAAGTTACGCTCCCTCCAAAACAAAATGTTGTTGGGCCTGAAGGCGAGATGGTTGGTTTCGCAGGAATAGGATTAACGGTGACTGTGTTTTGATTGGCTGCAATTGTTGTGACTGCTGCGCATGGACCAGTAATTCCTTGGTTTTGAACCAAGACTCTGTATTTATAGGTACCGGCTCCGTTAGGTGGAACCTCACTAAATGTAGTTAATCCTGCCGTTCCACCAATCGCGATAAACGCACCTGCATTAAAACTTCGTTCCCATTGAAGAACAGCTCCACGATGCCCTGATAGTGTCATGTTTCCCGTTGAAGCTCCTGCACAAATTGTGGGGCTTCCGCTCACTGTTCCACCATCGCTTTGGCCAAAGACGGTAACGTTTAAGTTAACGTTGGCATTTTGGCAAGCTTGAGGTGTAATGTTATAGGTTGGTAAAGTATACGGTGCTGGTAATGGGCTTACAACGGGAATGTTAGTTGTTGTAACATATCTGCGCCTCACTGACACCTGTCCTGCATCAGATGGATTTGGTTGAGGAGCAATATTAAAAGTAACTGTTGTTGAATTACCTGTAGTTGGGGTCAATGTTACAGTAGCAGCAAACCCGCTAACGCTCCACAAATTTTCAGTTGGTAAGTTTATGGCTGCTCCATTTGTCGATGTATTTATGGGCACAGTTTTAATATTGGGTGCGGAGGTTGTATAAGCTTCGGATACTCCTGGAGGACCGTTACAAACTTCAATAGCTCCAGATGGTGTTGAGGGAATGTCTGGGGCTACATCTATTCTTGGTTGTTGAATTATTACAATTTCTATAGGATCACTTTCGCATGAATTTGCTCCGGTGACTTGAGTAGCCCACACAGAGTGATATCTTCCATTAGTATTATTGCTTGTAAAGTTACCACCAATTCCACCTTGAGCTCCATAAGCTGAAGCTGGAAAATTTAAACTGTTTGTACCGTTCGGATTAGTCATTCTTGTACCTGTGCTCACACTAGCCAAGTCTCTATACCAATTCACTGCATTTCTTCCGGGTGCTCCACCTGTTGCGGTGAAATTGAATGCTGTTGTATTTGGATTTGTATAGCAAATCGATAAGCCAGCCGTTGTAAGTGCTGGAGGCTTGGAGATTATGGATATTGTATAGGTTCGTGTTGCAGGAGTTGCATTTGCAAAGAAAGGCGGTCCACCTAGAGAGGGGGCTGCTATTCCTGGTGGTCCATAAATATTGAATACGTTGAAAGGAGCACCTTGAGGGGGGTTCAAACCATTTCCGTCTAAAACATTTCTATCAAAAGGAGAACATGTATTCCATGTTCTCATGGTAACAACAAAATTCTGCCCTGCAACACCGCTTATACTTGGCATTTGTATATTCTGAGAAACAACGGAAGGAGTAGTAACCGTTGCAGGTAAATATTGGACAGGACCATAAATTGGCAATTGAGCTGCTGTGTAAGACACCCCATTTATAATTAAGAAATTACCCGCACCACCTCCTGGGGCTGAAACGGTATTAGCCGTTCCGTAAACAAATTGAACCCAACGAGCTTGATTATTTGGATTAGGTATTTCAATAGCTGCACCACCTGGGGTGCAGTTAAAATCACTCACGTCAACCAATCTAACAAATCTCCCATCTCCTTGGCAAACATTTGTTACTTCACCAACCTCAACTCCAGTAGCACTCGTTGGATCCCGGTTAACATCCAACTGCCCCAAATTTGTATTTGCTTCATTGTCCCATACAGTAAGTTTTTGAGTTTGAACAGCAGTGGCTTGGCAACTTGTTCCCCCAACCCCCCAAGTAGTTTGCATTGTATAGGTACAACGTTCATTTGGAGTAACAGAGGGTAAACTACCGCTTGAATAATCAAAAGTATGAGTTGGAGTTGCCCTCCATCTTTGATTATCCATATTTACTAAATTGAATGTGTCTAACCTTGTAACAAGTGGATTGATTAAAGTAGGCACAAGAACTTCTTGAGTGGCTCCATTATCTCCCCAAATTACAATAATTCGAGGCGGTAAGTCAGTTCGGTAGTTAATCCCAGTATATTCAATTTGCCATTGAATTTGTCGAGGAGAACATACCCCAGGAGACACAGGGATTACAAGATTACCAGGAGTTGGGACACCTGACCCAGTTGGCCTTAAGCAATTTGCATTAAAAGTCCAAACTGGATTAGGGCTGGATATATCCCATGGTCGAAACTCCCTTATCGTTCCAAATGTTCCGGTATTGTCTCGTGGGCGAACTTCAACTGAAATATGCTTACCTTCATCTGCAGCACCTAATGTATAGGTAACTGCTGTAGCTCCTGCAATTAGAGTTTTATTAGTCCCAAAATTATCATCATATCTATACCATTGGTAAGTGGTTCCTACTTCTGTATTTCCGACATCTGGATCAGCAAATGTATAATATACTCTAAGGGTTTGATTCCTCTTCATTGCAGTGGAACCAGCATAGGCTGGATTGGCTCCAGGAGTTGTACCCCCAATATAAATGTGGTGAACCCTTGGTGGAGCTGCTAATGCACAAATACCAGAAACAAGAAAAAAACTAAGGAAGGCAATCTTAACAATGGCAGGTAATAAACTTTTATTCATAGATATACCTTAATCAATATCTGTATACGGGTGAAGAATAAATTGTAACCTTTTAAAATAAGTATACGTAGCGTCAAACATATCTATTATTTCGTCAAAAACGAAATAAATTGAAATTCCGGGGTTTGTAAAAGAATCAAATAGGCTACCTTTGCGACCAAAATTTTTAGGTTCGGGTTTCATGTCTACAGCTAAATATATATTCGTAACCGGTGGGGTAACTTCCTCGTTAGGGAAAGGCATCATCTCCTCGTCCTTAGGTATGTTGCTACAAGCCAGAGGTTTTTCTGTAACTATCCAAAAATTTGATCCCTATATTAACATAGACCCAGGCACCCTTAACCCTTACGAGCATGGCGAATGTTATGTAACAGATGACGGAGCGGAAACTGATTTAGACTTAGGTCATTATGAACGCTTTCTGAATGAAGCAACTTCACAGGCTAACAACATTACTACGGGCCGCATCTATAATAATGTAATTACCAAAGAGCGGAAAGGTGAGTATTTAGGCAAGACCGTACAGGTAGTACCGCACATTACTGACGAGATTAAGCGCAACATCTTTTTATTAGGGGATAGTGGCAAATATGACTTTATCATTACCGAGATTGGTGGTTCCGTTGGAGACATTGAATCGCTTCCCTTTGTAGAAGCAGTTCGCCAGGTGCGTTGGGACTTAGGTTCAAATAATGCATTGGTAATTCACCTCACCCTGATTCCATATTTAAGTGCTGCTAAAGAATTAAAGACAAAACCGACCCAACACTCGGTTAAAGAGCTTCTCTCCTACGGAATTCAGCCAGATATTTTGGTGTGTCGCACCGAACATGCACTCTCGATGGAAATCAGAAAGAAATTGGCGCTATTCTGCAACGTTAATCTGAATTCTGTAATCGAAGCCATTGATGCAGACACCATTTACGATGTGCCAATGCTCATGCGCAAAGAGAAGTTGGACGAGCGTGTACTTTCAAAATTAAAAATAACGCCAAAGCAAGAGCCCGATCTTGAACAATGGAAAGTCTTTCTTGGGAAACTAAAAAATCCAATCAATGAAGTCACCATTGGGTTGGTTGGGAAATATGTTTCGTTACCGGATGCTTATAAATCAATTGCAGAAGCATTCATCCATGCGGGCGCTCAAAACGACTGCAAAGTAAGTTTGAAGTGGATTTCATCGGAAGATATTCATAAGGATACAGTGGCCAGCATTTTGGGTGGACTCAATGCAGTGTTAGTAGCACCTGGTTTTGGTGAGCGTGGATTGGAAGGGAAAATAGAAGCGATAAAATATGTGCGTGAAAATAAAATTCCATTTCTAGGAATCTGTTTAGGCATGCAATGCGCAGTGGTAGAGTTTGCCCGTCATGTATTGCACTTAACGGATGCCAGCACTACTGAGCTGAGCCCTAAAACAAAACACCCGGTGATTGACATGATGGAGGAGCAAAAGAAGATCACCAACAAAGGCGGCACAATGCGACTGGGATCGTATACCTGCAAGATTAAAAAAGGATCTAAGGCGTTTCATATTTATGGTGATACCACCAATATACAAGAACGCCATCGCCACCGCTATGAATTCAACAATAAGTATCTGGATCAGATTGAAGAAGCCGGATTAAAAGCTACCGGTATCAATCCGGATACTAATTTGGTTGAGATTGTTGAATTAAAAGATCATCCATGGTTTGTAGGCGTTCAGTATCACCCAGAATTAAAAAGTACAGTATTAAACCCGCATCCACTCTTTGTAAAATTTGTGGAGGCAGCTATGAACAATAAAAAATCTACATCGTGATTGGTCTTACCAACTTTGTAAAAAGTTTGAATTAGTTTAAAATAAAAACGCTCATTTTCCTACTAACATATAATGGATAGAAATTCGGCCATAGGACTTACGCTCATTGCAGTACTTCTCTTAGTATATTTTAATTTTTTAGCGCCTACTCCAGAACCTCCCAAAGCTGCGCCAGCACAAACAACCACCGAAGTAGTTCCGAAAGATAGTTCTGCGAATAAATCTGAAGAACAAACCTTCCAAACAGATAGCATTGCAATGAAGCAATATGGTGGCCTGGGTTCATTCCTTTCAGGGACTGAGGAGTTAACAACTGTTGAGAATAGTGATTTAAAAATCAAACTCTCTAATCAGGGTCGTATTCAGGAAGTTGAGCTAAAGAATTTTAAGACATATTCTCAAACTCCTTTATTCCTGGCACAAAAAGATAACAATCGCTTTTCACTCATTGCTAATTATGAAGGCAAAGACATTGACTTGTATAAGCTCTATTATACTCACTCAACGTCAAAAAAGAATGATACAACATTGGTCATCTTCACCGCAAAGACAAGCGAATCGGGTTTTATAAAACACATCTATTCGATTCCACCAACGGGCTACCAGATTGGGTACGAAATTCAAACTTCAGGCGCTACTCTGAGTGGTAAAAATCTTACCTATCGCTGGCATGACGAAATACCTTTACAGGAGAAGGCAATCGCTGACAGCCGCAGTAAAACCAATATCAATTATTATCTGAAGAATGACGAGTTTGACTATACCTCGCAAACGTCAAACGACCTTGAATTGGAGACGTTATCAACACCTATCAAATGGGTATCCATCCGGCAAAAGTTTTTCATCTCTTCGATCATTGCTAAAAATTCTTTCGCAAGTGGTGAGGTGCAAATAGTTTCTGACGTAAATAACGAACAGGTTGTTAAAGTAGCAGATCTCGAGTTATTGATTCCTTCTGAAGACGTTTCGTCAAAGAAAGCCTCCTTCAATTATTATTTCGGCCCCAATGACTATGAAATACTGCCCACGATCACAGAAGGGTTTTCAAAAAATCTGGATTTAGGATGGCCTCCTATGCTGTGGATTAACAAATTTGTAATCATTCCGATTTTCAAATTCTTAGAAGGTTTTATTGGCAACTACGGAATCATCATTGTGTTGCTTGTTCTCTTTGTTAAAATTCTACTTCTACCCCTCTCCTACAAATCATATTTGGGGATGGCGAAAATGAAATTGTTAAAGCCTGAGTTGGATCTCATCAAAGAGAAGAATGGCGACAACATGACTCAGAATCAGCAGGATCAAATGAAGCTGTACAAAGAGGCTGGCGTTAACCCATTTAGCGGCTGTATCCCACTAGTACTTCAGATGCCGATTTTATTTGCGATGTTCTATTTCTTCCCAGTTTCTATCGAGCTAAGACAAAAAGCATTCTTGTGGGCAGAGGATCTTTCTACCTACGATTCGATCGTTAATCTTCCTTTCACAATTCCGTTCTACGGAAGTCATGTAAGTTTGTTTGTTCTTTTAATGACTGCCTCTACTATTATTTACACCTGGCAAAACAATCAACTTAGTGCAGTACAAGGACCCATGAAATCAATGGGTTATATTATGCCTATTGTGTTCATGTTTGTGTTGAATAACTTCTCAGCGGGCTTAAGTTTTTATTATTTCGTTTCCAACCTGATCACATTTTCGCAGCAAGCGATCATCAAACGTTTTGTTGATGAAGATAAGATATTGGCGGTTATGGAAGACCATAAAAAGAAACTCGTAGCCAGTGGAGGAACCGGCAAAAAATCGAGTTTCATGAGTAAGTTGGAACAAGCAATGAAAGCCAGCGAAGAAGCTCGCAAGGCATCCAAAAAGAAGTAAATTCAGGCTCAAAAGCCATGAATTTCTGCTTTTTAGCAACTTGATACATCCGCACATTACCCTATATTTGTAGCCCCGATTAAGTCGGGGTTATTTTTTTAACTGAACAACCACAGAAACCTAAGAATGGGTAAAATTATCGCCATTGCGAATCAAAAAGGAGGCGTAGGCAAAACCACTACGGCCATAAACCTGGCTGCCAGCCTTGCTGTGCTTGAGTGCAAAACTTTGTTGGTTGATGCTGATCCTCAAGCAAACTCAACATCAGGGTTAGGCATTAATCCTAAAGAAGTTAAGAAAGGCATTTATGAATGTATGGTGGATGGCGTAAATCCATTAGATGCTATTGTTAAGAATGACTTAAAATATTTGGATATACTCCCCTCGCACATTGATTTAGTGGGTGCTGAAGTGGAAATGGTAAACATAGAGCAGCGTGAAGAGAAGATGAAGAACGCGTTAGCTTCCATCAAAGATTTATATGACTTCATAATCATTGACTGTTCGCCCTCGTTGGGTTTGATTACCATCAACTCATTAACTGCAGCAGATTCAGTAATGATTCCTGTGCAATGTGAATATTTTGCATTGGAAGGATTGGGAAAATTATTGAACACGATAAAAATTATCCAGACTAGACTAAATCCAAGATTAGAAATCGAGGGTATTCTATTAACCCTTTACGATTCCCGCACATCGTTGGGCAATCAGGTTGTTGAAGAGGTGCGAACTCATTTCAAGAACATAGCTTTTAAAACAATTATACCACGTAACGTAAAATTGAGTGAGTCGCCTAGTTTTGGGTTACCCGTTATTGTTCATGATGCCGAAAGCAAAGGAGCTATTAGTTATTTGAATCTGGCTCATGAAATTCTGGATAAAAACGGTATAGTAAAATGAGTAAGAAAAAAGCATTAGGTAGAGGCTTAAGCGCGTTGCTGAGCGATACTCCTGAAGATGAGAAATTAGATGTAGATGTAACCTCTCCCGTTCGGGAAAAAGAGAATAAAGTGGTTACAGATTCTATTAATGAAATCTTACTAACCGAAATTGAAACAAATCCATTTCAGCCACGTCAGCATTTCGATCAGGAAGCGTTAAAGGAACTGTCTGAATCAATTAAAGTTCATGGCATTATTCAACCTATTACGGTTCGCAAATTTTCGAACAATCAGTATCAGTTAATCTCTGGAGAGCGCAGGTTTCAGGCGTCAAAGTTAGCGGGTCTTACAAAGATTCCGGCTTATGTGCGAACAGCTGATGACCAACAAATGCTTGAGATGGCATTGATTGAAAATATTCAGCGCGAAAATCTTAATCCGATTGAAATTTCGCTTAGTTACCAGCGCCTGATTAGCGAGTGTAATCTAAAGCAGGAAGAACTTGGTGATCGCGTAGGCAAAAGTCGCTCCACCGTCACCAACTACTTGCGCCTGTTAAAACTTCCACCCGATATTCAAATCGCTATGCGTGACAATAAACTCACAATGGGGCATGCGCGTGCAATCATCAATGTTGAAAATCCAGACTCACAACTTTACATTTTTAAGAAAACGCTTGCCGAGGATCTTTCCGTGCGCAAGGTAGAAGAACTAGCGCGTGAGCTAACTTCAACCACCAAAGAAACTACAACCTCTAATACTCCCCAATCGCAGGCGAAAGAAGTTACCCAACTTCAAACCCGGTTATCATCACACTTTGGCACGAAAGTTAGTGTAAAGAGCGATGGCAAGAAGGGCGATATTCGAATTCCATTTCTTTCAATTGAAGATCTTAACCGTATTCTGGATATTCTAAAAGTATAACATGCGTGGAGCCGGCATCATAGGCATTCTACTTTTTGTTTTTAACTTCTGCTTTTCGCAGGAGAATGACACAATACCATCCGGTAACCTGGCTGACACTCTCGTACAAAATAGTCGTCCCATTGAAAAAATTGAGTCGTATGCTGCGCGATATGATCCAAGAAAAGCAATGCTTTATGCTGCCGTTCTCCCTGGGGCTGGTCAATTTTACAACAAGAAATATTGGAAAATGCCCTTGGTATATGGTGGTTTTGCTGCTTTGATCTATGGCGCAAATTTCTATCATGGCCTTAATGTGGACTTCAAAAATGATCTTTATGATTTGCTTAATGATCCTACATTAAACGGAGGAGTAAGTCCTGATAATCTCACAACAGATCAACTTCGTTCGGTTGTTGACAGGACAAGACGCGAGCGGGATTTCCTTATTATCCTTACGGGATTTTTTTACATTCTTCAGATGGTTGACGCACATGTAGATGCTCACTTAAAAGAGTTTGACCTGAATCCCAAATTGCAAATAACTCTTGAACCCACCATGGAAAACAATTACATGATTGGCCGAAGCACAGGACTTGCATTGAAACTAAGATTCTAAACCTATCATTTAAAATGAAAATACTATTGATTGGATATGGTAAGATGGGTAAAATAATTGAAGGGATTGCCATTAACCGTGGCCATGAAATTGTCGATAGGATTGATGTAAGTGATAATCTTTCTGGCTTCAATAAACCCGTTGATGTCGCCATTGAGTTTACCCAACCCGAAGCCGTTGTCAATAATTTAAAAACCTGTTTTGAAAAAAGAATTCCTGTGGCCTGTGGAACAACCGGTTGGCTAAATCACAAATCTGAAGTTGAAAAGTATTGCATTGAAAAAAACGGAACCTTCTTTTATGCATCAAACTATAGTTTAGGAGTAAACCTTTTTTTTAAGTTAAATCAATTGCTTGCGCAGATGATGGATCGATATCCGCAATATCAAGTGTCTATTGATGAAACCCATCATACCCAAAAGAAAGATGCCCCAAGTGGTACGGCTATTACCTTGGCAGAAGGCGTAATTAAAAACCTGAATCGAAAAAAAGAATGGAAGTTAGGAAGCAGCGATAACGATGAATCTCTTTCCATTAATTCATTCCGGGTCGATCCTGCACCCGGAACTCACACAGTAAGGTATCAATCTACAATTGATGATCTTGAAATCACGCATACGGCTCACTCTCGCGAAGGATTTGCATTGGGTGCTGTGCTGGTTGCTGAGTGGCTTGCCGACAAAAAAGGAGTACTCACCATGGATGATTTTTTAAAGGTGTAGTCCGTACTAAATCAAAAATGATTTTATTTGCCAGATTTTAAATAGTAAAAAGGTTATGAATTGGAAGTTTTGGGAGAAAAAAGAGGAAACTAAGCAAAAACCAAAATCTGCTTTGCGCGAATGGTGGGATGCCATCTTGTTTGCTGTAGTGGCCGCAACGCTTATCCGTTGGCTCATTATGGAGGCTTATACCATTCCCACTCCTTCTATGGAGAACTCCATGCTAGTGGGTGATTTTCTTTTTGTAAGCAAGTTTCATTACGGAACGCGTACCCCGCGCACACCACTTCAAATTCCACTTACTCATCAAAAAATCTGGTTCACCGAAATTCCTTCATACTTAGACTGGGTTCAGTTACCAACTTATCGATTGCCTGGATTCACCCACGTAAAAAGAAATGATGTAGTTGTATTTAATGTTCCAGGTATTGCTGAAAACAATTATCCCAATATGAATTCATCAACCTGGATTGATTACCCGGTTGATCTTAAAACAAATTATATTAAACGCTGTGTAGCTATACCTGGTGACATTTTAGAAATAAAGGATCGTCAGTTATTTATAAACGGAGAAGCGCAACCCAACCCTCCCGAAGAACAATTAAGTTATCTCGTTACCTCGAAAGATGAAATAAATGAGCGCAATCTTGAGAAGTTAGATATCGACCCCGATGATTACAGTTTTCAAGGTAGGCCAGAAACCAATAAGGTGTTGTATCAAATGTTTCTTACAAAGGCTAAAGTTGATGAGCTGAAAGCATTGCCTTACATTACTTCTGTTGTTGAAGATTACAGAACTCACGAAGGTCCGGATGCCCGAATCTTCCCAGGAACAAAATATACTAAATGGAACGGTGATAATTATGGGCCATTAACCATTCCAAAAGAAGGAATGAAAATCGTTATCAATGATTCGACCCTCTTCACCTATGGCCGCACCATTAAAGATTACGACTTGAATAAGGACGTAAAGATTGAAGGGGACAAACTGCTTATTGATGGTAAAGAAGTAACTGAATACACTTTCAAGCAGAATTATTATTTTATGATGGGTGATAACCGTCATAACTCACTCGACTCGCGTTACTGGGGCTTTGTGCCTGAAGATCATATTGTAGGAAAAGGATTTTTTATCTGGCTCTCCATCAACAAACACGGAAGCTTCCTGAACAAGATTCGCTGGAACAGATTCTTTAAATTGGTTAAATAAAGGGGATACTAGTCACTGGATACTTGATGCTGGAAAATCCAAGGATCGAGTATCCAGTAACGAATAGTTACCAATCAATCTCCTTCAATCCCTTACTCTTCAGGTAGGCATTCGTCTTACTGAAATGTTTGTTTCCAAAAAAACCACGGTCGGCTGAGAACGGTGATGGATGTGCCGACATCAACACAAGATGCTTAGAGCGATCAATAATCTCGCCTTTCTTTTGTGCATAAGCTCCCCAAAGTAGAAACACCACATTGTTCTTCTCTTCTGAGATTACTTTAATAACTGCATCGGTAAATTCTTCCCAACCTTTTTTTTGATGTGACCCCGGTGAGGAACCTCTAACTGTAAGTGTAGCATTAAGAAGTAACACACCTTGGTTTGCCCAGCGTTCCAAATCACCACTTTTCGGGAAAGGTTTGCCTAAATCTTTTTCAATTTCTTTAAAGATATTTTTTAGGGAAGGAGGCATAGTCACTCCATCGCGCACCGAAAAACACAAGCCATTCGCCTGCCCCATTCCGTGGTAGGGATCTTGCCCAATAATCACCACTTTAACATCCTTAAAATCGGCACAATCAAAAGCCCTGAAGATTTCTTTGCCGGGTGGATATACTGTTTGCGTTCGATATTCCTCCTTAACAAAGTCTATCAATTGGTTAAAATAGGGCTGCTCAAACTGAATTTTGAGCTTTTCTTTCCAGGAAGGTGCTATTTTAACATCAGAGGTCATGAAATTAATTTTCGGTGAACGAATGGACTTACCAGATTGAAAAATAGAAAAAAATGATATTTTTGAACGAATGATTGCTGAAATAACACAAGGTATTAAAGTAACTGTGGAAACGGAGTATCAACCCTCCTACTCCAGCCCCAGCCAATATCACTATGTGTTTACCTATCGCATCACTATTGAAAACCAAAGTGAATTTACTATTCAACTGCTGCGTAGGCGTTGGCACATCTATGATGCTGGCTTTCAATCGCGTGAAGTAGAAGGTGAAGGTGTGGTCGGTCAACAACCGGTTTTAGAACCCGGGCAGGCTCATCAGTATGTTTCGGGATGCAATTTAAAATCAGGAATTGGCAAAATGGTTGGCACGTATCAAATGGAACGCATCGTTGATGGATTTAAGTTTGAAGTAGTGGTGCCTGAATTTACTATGGTTGCTCCCTTGCGACTTAATTAATCGTTCTTCAACGATTCTCACTACCTTCCGTAAATATTATCTCTACTTCTGAATTAGTGTGGCTCTTTCTTTCAAGATAAAATCCTATCTCAACCATTGGCTGCACGTAGTGGATGAACACTCTATTCATTCACCATACTTTTTTGATTTTTATGAAAAAGTGATCCTCAACAAAAATCAAATTCCTGGTTTTGATGAGATCGAAAATGTACGCAATAAGCTTCTTCAAAGTACACTCGAAATTGAGATGAAGGATTTGGGAGCCCAGTCCGCCCATTTCAAAAATGAAAAAAGATCCTTGGCTAAGGTAGCTACTACCAGTATTAGTCCTCGCCCCTTATGTGAATTATTTTTTAGGTTAGTCAATTACATGGAGGCAACGTCAATAGTTGAATTGGGTACATCCGCTGGCATCACCTCACTCTATCTCGCAAAACAATCCCAATCTAAGGTCGTCACGTTTGAGGGAAATAAAGACTTGATCAACATTGCCTTTACCCATTTTGAATATTTTAATACCAAGAACATAAGACTGATTGAAGGTAACATTGATAACACTCTTTCTGATTATCTTCAAAATCCCTCTAAAATAGATTTCGCATTGATGGATGCAAACCATCGATATGAACCTACAATTCGATACTTCAACTTGTTATCCAAACGAATAGCTCAGAAAGGAATCATTGTGTTGGATGATATCTATCATTCTGAAGAAATGACAAAAGCATGGAAGGAATTAAGCAGGCATGAATTGGTCTATGGAAGTGTGGACTTATTTCGCTGTGGGATTCTGTTCTTTGATCCGGCACTTAATCGACAACACTTCGTTTGGAAGATGTAGTGCGTTGGTAATCACTTCAATAAAAGCTAATTTTACAATCTGAAATCTTAATTATGACACAACCAACCACCCCCACTCCGGCCCCCAAGAAAGCGAGCAACAGAATGGGCATTATTGTAGGTATTCTTGCAGTAATCGTTATTGTTCAAAGTATAAAGATATACCTCGATTATCAGGAGAAAGTTGAAGTAAAAGAAGAGTTGGTAAATACTGAAGAAGATTTAGCCTCTACCATGCAGCGTTTGAATGACGTTAAATTAGAATTGGATCAAAAGATAGCAGAGATAGAGAAGTTGGGGGGTGATGTAACCGAACTGGAAAAGGCCAAAGCCGAAGTAACGGCTGAATTAAACCGAAGCAATAGTCGCAGTACCAAAGCAATTAAAGAATTGAAAGACAGATTGGAAGGATATGAAGAGTTGCTAAAGCTGAAAGACGATGAGATAGACAAATTAAAATCAGTAAATAAAGAACTCTACTCAGAAAACAGAACTTTAAAGACCAAACAGAATGTATTGAATGATTCGCTTAATCAACTCACAAAAAACAAGGATGAGCTTGCTTCCAAAGTTGCAATCGCCTCGCAGTTGAAGGCTGAAAAAATTTCTCTGGTTTCTGTAACCTCGAAAGGAAAAGAGAAAGATCCTCCCTTTAGAAAAAGGCAATTAGAAAAAATTAAAGTTGAGTTTAGCATTGCCGAAAACAAGGTAGCTCCTATTGAAGGAAAGAAAATACTCATTCGTATTATTGATGAGAATGGACAGCCAATATTTGATACAACAAAAGGCTCAGGCACTTTTATGCTTAATGGCAAAGAAGAATTTTACACTTCAGCACAGGAGATTTTGTTTGATAACACTGGCCAAAAACTGATTTACATCTACGATAAAGGATCGGAATATACTGCAGGTCATTATCTGGTTGAAATATACACCGATGGCTACCTGATGGGCACTACGCAATTTGATGTAAAGTAGTTCACGGCCTTTTAGTCTTTAACGCGGTTCAGCGAAAGCAACTTCAAAATCCAGTTTGGTAAGGGTTTGGATGGGTCTCTTTTTTTCAAATTGAGATACCAACCGATCTTCTCAATGATTGGTATTTTGTGAGTTTCTACTAATTCAACCAGCGTTCCATCTGGATCTTCGCAATACGCAAAGTGTCCGGCCGCTTTACCCATATCAAAAGAGTTACGACTATCAACAGTAAATTCAAATCCTTTTTGTGCACATGTCTTAGATAACTCATCCATGTTGGTTACATCAAAACAAACATGAATGTACCCCTGATCCCCCCACCACCGGTTTTCAAATATTTTTTCGGGCCTCGCAGCAGCCACTTGAATTAATTCAACTTCGTGCTGACCCAGCAGTTTACCAAATGCTCCTTGCCGGATTGATGACGATCTTAACAAAACCCTTCGAAATGAATGCGTACCTCGTGGCAATTTTTCAAAATCGGTAAACCGTTTCGATTCATCATAAACGATCTCCTCAAACCCAAGAATATCACGATACAGCTTAAGTGCCTTATCAATATCGGTAACTCCAATTATACACCCTGCTACACCACCAAAATTTTGATTACGCTCCTGAAACCAGCTTTTCGATTCAATGATTTCAATCAAATTTGAATAAGGATCAACTGCAAAAAAATGTTTTCTTCCATCTGGAGCTACTGAAGGTTCACCAAGAATAGTTACCCCTTTAGCCGCCATACTTTTGTGAGCCTCAACAACCGAACGAGCTTTAATTTTAACAACACAAACTCCAGTATCACCTAATTCAATTTTTGGAGCTGCCTTTGGAGCGCGGCTTGTGTATTGCCAAATTTCAAGACCTGCCCCTCCTTCAAGATTCATAGCCAATATTGCATATCGCTGATGGGCAATGTCACCTGTATAACGAGTCATTAGTCCCGCAGTTGCATGATCGCGAAAAATAGGCACATTCATGCCAAAAACTTTGCGATACCAAGCCCAGGCTTGTTCCGCATCGTGCACGCCTAAACCTATTTGTTGAATTCCGTTGATATTATAGCCCATTCCTTATCGATAAGTCAGCAATTTGCTATAAGTTTTTTTTATTTCAAGGGGATTTACCTTCAAATAAAACATCATAAAGGCAATAAGATTAACAATCTGAACCCTTAACCAACTATTCGTTTCATACTTTCTAGCCGAAACCACCACATTCTTAGGAATTACTCTAAAAGAGAAGTTCTTCTTCACTCTGACTATAAAATCATAATCCTCCATTATAACATAGTATTCATTAAAGCCTCTTAACGCATCAAAAATTTTCTTTACCACAAATAACGTTTGATCACCTCCCCTGCACATTAATCCATTGAATCGTGTGCAATAAGCATTTAACCCTAACATTATCTTATCCGAATCGAATTGATACCGATAACAACCCGCTGGATAGTTCATGTAGATAGATTCCTTAATATCTACAACAAATGAAGGTAGAAGTTGAACATCGGCATGAACAAAATAAAGCACGTTACCCATTGCAGACTTCGCCCCTAAATTCATTTGACTAGCCCTGCCACAAACATCTGATTTTAGAACGATCGCGCCAGCAGTAGCGGCCTTTTCAATGGTGTTATCGTTGCTTCCTCCATCCACAACTATGATCTCGCATACCCCCTTACCATGTTCAGAAATAAATGCCACAAGTTGTTGAATTCTTTCCTCCTCGTTATAGGTTGGGATAATCACACTTATCTTAAATTCTTCAGGCAAATTCATACTGGCATAAAAATAGTGTCATTATCAGGACATAAAGTATAATTACAACTATTTGTTGAGTTACAATAGTCTACCTTAGTGTGTGCTAAATAAAAACTATGAAAAAGATACTATTGAACGCGTTGTTTCTAATTGGTTCTCTTTCAAGTTGGTCGCAAAGCAAACCAACTCATGAGTTGTTAAATGGATTGCTAAGGAAGTATGTCTCGAAAACCGGAAATGTAAATTATAAAGGGTTTATTAAAGATACCGTAGCATTGAATCAATACTTAGCTCATCTCAGCAAAAACCCACCAGATGAAAAAACATGGAGTAAGGATGAACAAATGGCTTTCTGGATTAATGCCTATAATGCGTTTACCATCAAGCTTATCACAAAATACTATCCTGTTAAGAGCATAAAAGACATTGGCAGCAGCATTCAGATACCCTTTGTAAATACTCCATGGGATATCAAATTTATAACTATTGGAAAAGAGAAAATGGATCTCAATAACATAGAGCACGGAAAGCTTCGGAAGTTATTTGATGATCCGCGCATCCATATGGCATTGGTATGCGCCAGTAAATCGTGTCCTATTTTGCTGAATGAAGCCTATGATCCGAAGAAATTAGATGAGCAGTTGAATAGGCAATCCCGAGCGTTTTTGGCTGATCCTTACCGCAACAAAATCTCAGCCGAAAAGCCTCAATTGAGTATGATATTTAAGTGGTACTCAATGGATTTCAACAAAAATGGCGGTTCCGTTCGTGACTTTGTAAACCGATATTCCTCAATAAAAATCAAGCCTGAAGCCAAAATTTTGCACATTGACTATGATTGGGGCCTAAACGAGCAATAGCCCTTTCGGGGATTTAAGGTTATTTCATATTGGATTTGGGCAATTTGGACGATTTGCCTACTTTTGCAATCCATTTTAAAACCATAGTTACATGAAAAACTACGAGACGGTATTCATTTTAAATCCCGTTTTGTCTGAAGACCAGGCAAAGGATACTGTCGAAAAATTCGTGAAGCTGCTCACTAAAGCTAAGGCTGAAGTGATCAATGTAGAAAAGTGGGGACTTAAAAGAATGGCTTACGCGATTCAAAATAAGTCTACCGGTTTCTACAACCTTCTTGAGTTTACGACTGACTCCTCCGAGCTTGTTAACACACTGGAAACAGAATTCAGACGAGACGAATCGGTAATGCGCTTTTTAACTATTGCGCTCGACAAACATGCGGTTATCTACAATGCCCGCAGACGTAAAGGCGAATTCAATCGCACTAAAAAACAAACCACTAGAAAGGAGGAAGTTGCAGCATGACATTAATGAACGAACCTATCAAGCGAGCAGAAATTAAACCAAAGTACTGCCGCTTCAAGAAAAACGGAATCAAGTATATCGATTACAAGGATCCTGATTTTTTATTGAAATTTATTAACGAGCAAGGAAAAATTCTTCCTCGGAGATTAACTGGTAACAGCTGGAAGTTTCAGAATAAAGTGGCACAAGCGGTAAAACGCGCGCGTCACGTGGCAATCCTTCCTTACCTGGCTGATTCATTAAAATAATCTAACCTGAAATACAGATGGAAATAATATTAAAGCAAGATGTATCAGGTTTGGGTTACAAAAATGATACAGTAAAAGTGAAACCGGGTTACGGAAGAAATTTTTTGATTCCTACCGGAGTGGCGATTATCGCAAATGATTCAAATAAGCGATTGATTGCTGAGAACATTCGTCAGGCTGCTCACAAAGCTGCTAAGCTAAAGCAAGATGCAGAAGCTTTGGCCGCTAAAATTGGTGAGTTCACTGCTGAGATTAAAACAAAGGCGGGTGAGTCTGGGAAGATTTTTGGAGCAGTTACTGCCGTTCAGGTTGCAGAAATATTAAAAAACAAAGGCTTTGAAGTTGATCGCAAGAAAGTTCACTTCAAGGAACAACCTAAAGAACTTGGTACGTACACAGTAACGTTAGATCTTCATAAAGAAGTGAAACACACAATCAGTGTAAATGTAGTGGCTGAATAAGCTAATCTCACGTAAGATTTGGAAAGCCCTGATTTTTCGGGGCTTTTTTATTTCCATAGCATTGCCCACTAAAACTTAAAGTAAAACTCACCCACAATGTTTGAGCTATCCCAGGTATTCTGCTTATTCTCAGAAAGGCGTAAAACATTTAATCTTACTTCTTTGAAAACTTGCTCGATGGTACGACCGGGTTTACGAATAGCTTTTAATATTTCTTGTGTGTAAAGACCATTTCTTCCTACACCATCAATAGCAACCGAACCTGGTGCAGTGGCATATGCAATAAACGAACCACGCGCTTTCTGCATTTCAGCTAAGCCTTGTTGCCCCAGAGATCGAGTTAAGGAAGGGAACGGGTTGTTTCTGCAAGCATCCAGAATAACAATATTCAAACGAGTATTGGATTGCTCCATATTTGACAGAACCATTCGCTGAACCGGAAAACAATACCTCCAGATATCGTCTTCATATTCAATCTTGGCGTCAACAGGCACGATATAATTTTCTTCTTCCAAGCGCAAACCATGGCCAGCAAAGTAAAACAGGCCAACTGTTTTTTCACGATCTCCGGCATCCAACTTTTCTTTAAATTTTAACAAGCCCGCACGAATCTGACCATAAGTTGCATTTGTTAAAAGTTGAACTTCAAAATTTGATTTCTCTAACTCGGAGGCCATATCCACCGCATCGTTTACGGGATTCCTTAGTTCACCAATCTCCTTACCATACTGTGAATTACCAATAACCAGAGCATATCGCTTTTCATCTTTATACAATTCGACTAACTGGCTTGAAGTGGAATTTGATTCGGGCACAGGAACTATCGTTCGCGTTTGTTGTTGACTAGCAAGGGTCGCTATCTCACTCTTATCAAACTTATCAAGCTCAACTCTAATTACTTCATTTCCAGGCTGTATACTATATGCCCGTTGTAGGTCATTATAGGCCATAAGTTTATTTTCTAGCTTTTGAAAAACCTTGCTTCGCTCATAAAGAAGTTTGAGTAGAGTTTCTTTATTACCCTGTAGTTCGCGAATAGCATTTTCATAGGCATCAACCGCCTCGTAATAGTAACCTAGTTTCTCATGGCTTAGGGCAAGAAACCAAAAGGTATTGCCTTTGTTGGGATGATTAAGAAGTATTGCCTCCTGAAAATCAGCCACAGCGCTCTTATAATTTTCAGTTTTGTAATAGGAAAGTCCGCGAAGATAAAAAGCTTCAACATCCAAAGATTTTTCGCGGGTTGGTTTGCTCAAAAATTCTGAGAAGTTGACAATTGCTTGATCTAATTTGCCCGCTTTATAATTTTCAAACCCTTTTTCATAGAGTTTGTATTGCGCACGCACACTTGAAAAACTAAAAAAAAGGACTGTAACAAGTAGTATGTTTCTTCGAAAATTTCTCATCGAATTAAAAATAATAAGAAACGCCCAGTGAAATATTCAGCGTGGAAAAACCTTCTTTTACAAGTGGGTAGTCAGGATTGTAGTATCCATCTTCCCGGGAGCCAGGAAATGCACCGGTCTTAATATGAGTAATTGGTAATGAGAATTTTACGATTGATTGCATAAAAATTTTGAGATTGGATTTTACAGAGTAATCAAGTCCTACACCCACTCCCAGCCCTCCCGAAAATTCAGTAGCAGCTGCCCATTGTTCGCGCCCAGGGCTGTTTGAGTTAATATCTTCAAAAGGATCTCCTCCACTCCAATTATTATTGGGATCACTATTATAGGGAAGTTTGTACGGAACGATATCCGGATACCTTATTTCTGTTGAGGCACTTATATCGGACCTGGTTGAGATCAGCATAAAAGGCTTAATGAGACCAAAAGCAGAAAGTTTCCTGCTCTCACTAAATGGAATAAATTCAAATTTAATATCAAGGCCGACAGAGATAAAATTAAGATTACCCCCGCTCATTCTAACCACATAGACTTCATATCCACCGTCTTCCAAAAATGCATTATTTCCTATAGCCTTTTCATTTTCAAAGGAATTGGAAAGCGGCTGATCAAAACTGAACTTCGAAAAATTTAGTGAGCCACCTACAGAGGTAATTCTATTAAATCTTTTTAAAAAACCTGCTTCCAGATTAAGCCCACCAGAATAGTCAGACTTGTTATTAAATCTAAATGAAGGGCCTGCCAGCAGATAAATGCTTTTTCCTTTAACAATGCGTTCCTTTTTAATAATATTACCCTCATCCTGCGACCACCCCGTTGAAAAACACATAATAACTAATCCTAAGGAAAGAATCGTTGAGCTTTTCATACAAGGGTGTGTTAAAGAAATACTAAAGTAACAAAATAGTAGAAATCACTCAATAGACCCAAGGAAGGGGTAAATCATTAAAAATGATCTAAAAAATTTATGCCTCAATTTGGGCAACCAATTCCTTATACCATTCCATGCCATACTTTCTAATGAGAGGATCCTTCAAGAACTTATACACTGGCACGCCCAAGGATTGTCCTAGTTTGCAGGCAGCTGAACAGATATCCCACTTATGGTAATTAACCGCTTCAAATCCTTTTTTATTGGTAGTAATCCGGATTGGATAAAGATGACAAGAAATTGGTTTTCTAAACTTAGTTTTACCATCCAAATAAGCTTGTTCTATTCCACACTTTAGAACTCCTTGCTTATCGTAAAGTGCATAAGCACATTCTTTACCACCAATGGTGGGCGTAGAGAAATCCCCATCTTCATCTAAAATATAAGCCCCTTGTTCTTCAATAGCCTTAATTCCGGCTTCCGTAAGGTATGGTCTAATCTCCTTTTGGATCGACTTCATCGTTTCGAGTTCTGATTCTTCGAGTGGTGCGCCCAAGTCACCTTCCACACAACAAGCACCTTTGCATTTTTCTAAATTACAAATAAACTCAACATCCTTAATATCATCCGAAACCAATATCTCTCCTACTTTAATCATCCTTTATAATTATTGTCCTGCAAAAATACTCCTTAATCATTGAAACAATTCAAATTGTTGATGGCGCGTGGCTTCTACATCGTGCTGAATCGTTTTGGTTGAAATTTGTTTTGAGAAAAAACCGATTTGATACGCAGGCAATTCCATCAATCCAGAATCAGCTTTGTGTGTAGAAACCGAAAGATTATAACCAAGGGCCAACATGTTGCTCTGATATATCTGAACCAGACGTTTATAAAACTGATGATTACTATCTACTCCTTTTTCAAGGCGCTTCACATCCCCTTCACCTGCCAGGAAGGCTGCCAGTTTTTCTCTATTATCCCTCAAATAAAACCTATAATTAAGACGATCATTTAAGGCAAATGTAAATGGGATCAGGAAATTAAAACCCTGATCGGCCAATTGCATAATGGTATCGAAATGAAGGTCGAATGAAAACGAATCGCATAGGCACAGAACAGCTACCTTATAAGATCCCTTGCTACGGGGTACATAGTGAGTAAACTTCGAAATAACATCTTGTGGTTTACCATCCAACAGCAAGACATTTTTCTTCTTAAAATTTTTATTCACCCTGATTTTTAGAATCCGGAGTTGCTCTTCTTCCTTTTCGCAAAAGATAAATTTTGTAATGGGAACTTCCTGCGACAAGGCCATGAGAGAAGGAGCTGCAAATAATTCTGATCGGGCACCCAGGGAGTATATTCCATTGCCTGCAAACAGATCGATGAAAACAATATCATCCACCTTTCCCGCTAAGGTACCTGCAAACGAACTTACATATTGTTGGATGATTGAAGTTTTGGCTTTGATCCATGGCTCGGCAGCAGTTACGCTAAAGCCATCGTCTGGGAAGATTTTGGGGAATGAAGTAAAACTCACCTTTTTTTGTTTTTCAAAAGTACTTTCGAATTCCTGAAAATCAGAATTTATAGTTAATAGTTTTTCAGCACTCACATCGCATTTACATAACTCTATAGCAATCAGGGCTATTATCAGTTAACATAAACGAATAATTTAAGGTGATAAATTTCACAGGACAAAGTGGGCTCACAACAAGCTTTCGGCATTCCTGATCCCTACCTATATTGCAATGATTTATGAGTGACTATTTAGAGAGCCTGAACGACCCGCAACGCGAAGGCGTGATTAATACAGAGGGGCCTTGCATGATTATAGCGGGAGCAGGTTCTGGTAAGACCAGGGTGCTTACTTTGCGCATTGCACACTTAATCCACAGCAAGCAGGTTGATCCATTCAATATTCTTGCTCTTACCTTCACCAACAAGGCCGCCAAAGAGATGCGTCATCGCCTTGAACAAATGGTTGGTACAGATGCCCGAAACTTGTGGATGGGTACTTTCCACGCAGTGTTTGCGCGTATTTTACGAGCAGAAGCACACCATTTGGGCTACCCAAACAATTTCACAATTTATGATACAGACGATTCCAAATCGCTGTTGCGAAGCATCATTAAAGAAATGGGACTGGATGACACGCAGTATAAAGTAAACACAGTTTATAATCGTATTTCATCAGCCAAGAATAGACTTATCTCCTGGCAAGAGTATATAGCCAATCCAATTCTGGTGGCTGACGACACCGCCAATATGCGACCCGAGATCGGTAACATTTTTAAAGCCTATTCGCTCAGATGTTTTAGATCGGGTGCAATGGATTTTGACGATCTGCTTTTCAATACAGATCGACTATTCAAAGAACATCTACAGGTTTTAAATAAATATCAACATCGCTTTCAATATGTGTTGGTGGATGAGTTTCAGGACACTAACCTGTGCCAATATTTTATCATTAGAAAGTTAGCAGCTGTTCAACAAAACATTTGCGTAGTGGGTGATGATGCTCAAAGTATTTATGCCTTCCGCGGTGCCGATATTTCAAACATTCTCAACTTTGAAAAAGATTATCCGGATTTACGAATCATAAAACTCGAACAAAATTATCGCTCTACGCAAACTATTGTTGAAGCAGCAAATTCTGTTATCGCAAAAAATAAAGCTCAGCTTCCAAAGAAAGTCTGGACCAGCAATGAAGAAGGAAATCTGATAGAATTGATCAAAGCCGTTTCGGATAATGAAGAAGGCAAATTAGTGGCCACTTCTATTTTCGAGGAGAAGATGCAGCACCAATACAAGTTCAGCGACTTTGTGGTATTGTACCGTACCAATAGCCAGTCGCGGGCTATTGAAGAGGCGCTCAGGCGAATGAACATCAAATACAAAGTAGTGGGCGGACTCTCCTTCTATCAACGCAAGGAAATAAAAGATACACTGGCCTATTTAAGATATTCGCTGAACCAACAAGACGAAGCCTCCTTCCGGAGAATTATTAATCTGCCCAAGCGTGGCATAGGTGATACAACGATTGACAAAATAATTGTTGCGGCCAATGATCACACCATGTCGATTTGGGATGTGCTGCAAAATGCATCTTCCTTTTTAGGAGGCAATGTGGTGGGGCGCATTGATGACTTCGTTACCAAGATCAAGCGATTTGGAATTGAAATCCAAAACAAAGACGCTTATGAAGCCGCTGCTGAAATAGCTAAGTCATCGGGTTTGATGAAAGAACTGTATGAAGACAAAACGGTGGAAGGATTAAGTCGCTATGAAAATGTACAAGAACTTTTGAATGCAATCAAAGAATATGTTGATGATCCCGAAAAGGAAGACAAAAGCTTGGGGGCGTTCCTTCAAGAAGTCTCTTTGCTTACCAGTCAGGACGAAAGCAAAGACAATGATCCTGAAGTGGTAACTCTGATGACCATTCACATGGCTAAAGGATTAGAGTTTAAGAATGTGTACATCGTGGGTATGGAAGAAGATCTTTTTCCTTCGCAGCTGATGTTGAGCAGTCGGTCGGAATTAGAAGAAGAACGAAGATTGTTTTATGTAGCTATTACCCGTGCGCAAAAGAAACTATTTCTTTCCTATGCCATAACACGCTATCGTTTTGGTCGATTAAAAAATTGTGAACCCAGTCGTTTCCTGGACGATATTAAAGGCGAATATATTAAAGTGAGTACAAAGTTTGGTGGTGTTGAATCAATGTCTGCGCCCAATCCAAATTTCGCCAAGAGCTTTGTCAGCGGCATGAAAAAAACAATACGCACGCAGCCTGCTGTTAAAGCAACCGCTTATAAACCTGCTGCCGATTTTGCTCCCAGCGATACCTCAGGTTTAAAGGAAGGCATGAAGGTAGAACATCCAAAATTTGGGCATGGAACGGTACTAAAAATGGAGGAAGTAGGCTCAGAGCGCAAGGCAAAGATCAATTTTGCTGATTTTGGCGAGAAGACCTTATTACTTAGCTTTGCTAAATTAAAGATTAATTCCAATTGATGGAAGTTAAGAAGATTATTGAGGAAATAGAAAAGCTGCCCGCTGATGAAAAGGAAAAGCTTTTCTCATACGTTGGAGGTAAAATCCGCAAACGAGAATACCTCATTTCAATATTGAATAAAATTAAGGGATCTGGAAAGGGAGTCTGGAATATGGACGCACAAGATTATGTAAATCAATTAAGAAGTGATGAACAAATCTGAATGTGTGTTTATCGACACAAGTCCATTCATTTACTTAATTGAAAATAATCCTGAATATTGCTCCATAGTTGCTAATTACCTTGCTGACCAAAGCATGAAGGATAATCTATTAACTACAAGCGTAATAACCATCTCAGAATTTCAGGTAAACCCGAAGAAACTTAATATATTGAAACCAATTGAAGATTTTCAAAAATTAATAGAGCAACTCAATATTCAAATATTTGAAGTAACCCTTGAAATTGCTGAACTTTCTGCCACGTTAAGAGCTAAATACTCATTCCTACGAAGTATTGATGCCATTCAAATAGCAACAGCAGTTAATCATTCTTGTGAATCTTTTTTTACCAATGATTTTAGACTCAAAAACATAAAAGAATTAAATATTATTACTGTAAACGATATAAAATGATAGGCGAATACAATACTTCACGTGAAGGCATCATCTTGAAAGAATACGGCAGAAACGTTCAAAAATTAGTGAACTACATCCGCACCGTTCCAGATAAGAATAAACGTACCGAATTAGCTACTACTTTAATCGAACTGATTAAACAACTTGCTCCTGTAGCCAAAGAAGCACAAGAAAATCCACAACGCATGTGGGATGATCTATACATTATGGCCGATTTCAACTTAGATGTTGATAATCCTTTCACCACTCCTGATCGCACAATTCTTTTCAAGAAGCCACGCAAGATGGAGTATCCTCAAAACAATGTTCGCTTTCGCCACTACGGAAAGAATATTGAAAGGCTTGTGAAAGAAGCTGTAAAAAAAGAAGATCCTAAAGAGCGCGAAGAAGCCGCCATTTATATTGGCAAACTCATGAAAACATTCTTTAGCGCATGGAACAAAGAGAATTTAGATGATTCCGTTATTGTAAAAGATATAGGTATCCTCTCTCAAGGAAAACTAACATTAAGTTTAGATAAGGTAAGAGAAGAAAATCTTTTCGAAAAACTGTACCGCGAGCCACGCAAGTCTGGTAATAATAACAATCGCCAGCAAGGTGGTGAACGTAGCGAAAACAGAAATCAACGGAGCAACCGCCCGTTTAAGAAAAACCGTCATCAACACCGCAGAAGAGATCAATGAGTTCCTTCAAAATTAAAGGAGGTCTTAAACTAAAGGGTGAGATCATTCCGCAAGGGGCAAAAAATGAAGCGCTTCAAGTTCTTTGTGCACCTTTGCTTACTGCAGAACCGGTTACTATACATAACATCCCAAACATTGTAGATGTAAATAAGCTGATCGACCTGATTGGTGATTTAGGATGCGTAGTTGAAAAATTAGGAACGGGTTCTTATCGCTTCACAGCAAAAAGCATCGATACCAAATTTCTAGAAACAGCTGAATACAAAACGAAGGCTTCTGCTTTACGCGGATCGGTGATGTTGTTAGGCCCAATCTTGGCACGTTTCGGTAAAGCCAGCATTCCTAAACCTGGGGGTGATAAAATTGGCCGAAGAAAGTTAGATACCCATTTCATAGGATTCCAAAACCTGGGAGCCAAATTTAAATACGAAGCCGAGGACAATCTTTTTCACATTGATGCCTCGCATTTGAAAGGCAGTTACATGCTGTTGGATGAAGCTTCCGTAACAGGTACTGCCAACATTTTAATGGCTGCTGTACTTGCTAAGGGAGTGACCACTATTTACAATGCTGCGTGTGAACCTTATCTGCAGCAACTATGTGCTATGCTCAATCGCATGGGTGCAAAGATCAGTGGTATTGGTTCAAACTTGCTAATCATAGAAGGAGTTGAAAAACTTGGTGGAACAGAACACACCATTCTTCCCGATATGATTGAGATTGGCAGCTTCATTGGATTAGCTGCTATGACACAATCTGAGATTACCATTAAAGATTGTCGCATCTCCATGTTAGGCATCATTCCTGAAATCTTCCGAAGACTTGGAATCAAAATGGAATTCCGGGGTGACGATATTTATGTACCCGCTCAAGAGCGATATGAGATCGAAACCTTTATTGACGGTTCCATTCTTACTATAGCTGATTCTCCGTGGCCGGGATTTACTCCCGATCTTATAAGCATCGTGTTAGTAGTTGCCATTCAGGCAAAAGGCACAGTACTTATTCATCAAAAAATGTTTGAAAGTCGGTTGTTCTTTGTCGACAAACTCATTGATATGGGTGCTCAAATTATTTTGAATGATCCACATCGTGCAACTGTAATTGGCTTAGATCGAAAAAATCCGTTACGCGGAATCAAGATGTCCTCTCCTGATATTCGTGCGGGTGTTGCCTTGCTAATAGCCGCCCTCTCCGCTTCAGGCGAAAGCGAAATCTCGAATGTAGAACAAATAGATCGTGGCTATCAGGATATCGAAGCGCGCTTAAAGAAGTTGGGAGCACAGATTGAGCGGGTTGCTTAAGATGATAAGGTTTTGGGGAATAATATTTTGTATTCTCTCCATCATAAGTTCTGCTATTTATAGTCTAGCATATTTCAGATTTAGATCAGCAACTACCCCATTTGTTCCTGAATCTATTACAATTAGATTATCATATCCTTATCTATATTACGCATGCATTTCAGTTCTTATATCTTCATTATTATTAGTGTCAACAATAAAAAATAATAAGCGGTTAATTATTTATTTTAGCATATTCTTTATTGTTTACACTCTCCTAATTCAATTTTTTCAGCAGAAGCTTAATAACTTCTTTTATACAATTGGATAATAAGAGATTGATAGTTCCGTTCTGGATCAATCAACCCAAATCTTATGAAGGCATCAATAACGGTCATGCTCGTCTTAACTTCAATTTGTGTGCTCGCTCAAAGTGAGCAAACCTTAACAGCCCCGCGAGCTTTATTTAAGGTTGCGCCCCAAAACTTTGCTATCAACACATTAAAAATCGGAACTGAGATTTTCAATAAGTCCCGAACTAAGAGTTATAGCCTTTACATTTTTGGCAGATTTGACAGTAATAATGGCTCAGAGCCTTATTACTACGGGGATGACTTTTATAAAGGCCTCGGTGGCGAATTTCAGTACCGCAAGTATATAAGCCCCCTGAAAAACTACGTCACTAAACGAAACAAAAATTATTTGCAAGGGATTTACATTAGTGGCTATGTTCAGGTAGCCTCCTATAAAAACGAAGGTGAGTTCATCTATTATAATTATGATCCAAACACTGGTCAACAAAATAACTACACCATTAAAATTGAAGATTTAATTAGAAACTGGGGGACCGGTTTTACCATTGGTGTGCAGCGAACACTTTGGAGTGTACTCTTTATTGATGCATATATTGGCGGTGGTATTCAGTGGTCAGATACCCTACACGGTTATAACCCAGCTTTACCAATATCCTATTATTCCTATTCAGGAATTACGTCACCAAACTACCAAGGTATAATGCCTAAATTTGGAATTCAGCTAGGCGTTTCCTTATAGGTTAATCTTCAATCCCACCGGACAATGATCAGATCCATGATACTGATCGTAGATGAATGCGTCCTTAACAGAAGTCATGATTTTTTCCGGAACTAAAAAATGGTCAATGCGCCAGCCCACATTTTTAGCACGGCCATTGGTTACAAAATTCCAGTAGGAATATTTTACTTCTTCAGGATAAAAGTAGCGAAACGTATCTACGAAGCCTGTTTGTAATAATTTATCAAATCCATCAATCTCCTGCTGCGTATAGCCTGCGGACTTATTATAATTTGCTTTTGGATGCGCAAGGTCAATGGGTTTATGCGCAACGTTAAAATCTCCACACAGTATCACGGGCTTTCTTCGGTTTAGCCAAAGTACATATTCGCGAAAGGCATCATTCCAGGTTTGGCGATAGTCCAGGCGAGAAAGACCTTCGCCCGAATTGGGGGTATAACACGTGATAAAAAAGTACTCTGGAAACTCGGCTGTAATCACCCGCCCTTCCTGGTCGTGTACATCAATTCCCATGTCGTACGTAACATCCAGCGGTTCCGTCTTAGTTAGGATTGCCGTACCAGAATACCCTTTGCGGGCTTTCGATGAATTAGCGTAGATTTTATACTCCGGAAGTAATTCAAGCGCAGAAAGCGTCTCCTCTTTTGCTGCTTTCGTCTCTTGTAAGCCAAGGATATCCGGTGCCATGGCTCGCACATTGGCTACAAATTCTTTCTTTATAATTGCTCTAATACCGTTTACGTTCCAGGAGACAAAGTGAAGAGGCATGGCGTTTGATTAATGATGCTGGATACTCGATGCAAGATACTGGATACTCTCAAGAATCAAGAACCCGGTATCAGGAATCCAGAATCAAGTTTTAAAAATGGTATCGAACAAAGGCTTCCATTGCTTCATACTCGGCAAGGCCTAATAAATTATACGCTTCTGCTGTGGCATGATTGCGATCTTCAGCACGCATCCAGAATTCGCGCTTGTCGCTACCCGGAAATACTGCACTGTCTTTCTGAGATTGATGCTTGAACACGGCTCTGCGTTTTCGCATTAATTCATCGGGACTTAATGGCACGGCCATCTCGATCTGATCGATATCCCACTCCTGCCAGGCACCTCGGTATAACCATACGTAGCAATCTTTCATGTAATCTTTGTGCTTCAGTTTATCCACCGCTTGATAAATGGCGGACAAGCAAACCCGATGCGTTCCATGCGGATCGGATAAATCTCCGGCAGCATAAATCTGATGCGGCTTTATTTGTTCAATTAAGTCAACAATGATTTGAATATCGGCATCGCCCAACGGTTTTTTCTTCACCGTTCCGGTTTCGTAAAATGGCATATCCAAGAAGTGTGCTTGCGAATCGGGTATTCCTACATAACGACAGCCCGCTTTTGCCTCCCCTCTTCGAATCAATCCCTTAATGCGCATTACTTCGGGACTATCTACCTGCCCCGGTTTCTTATCGCGGATGTCTTTTACAATTTTATCGTAGAATTTTTCACCATCACTTTTACTTAGCCCAAAGGACTGATTGAAGTCGCGCACAAAATCTGCGAAACGAATGGCATCATCATCAAACACCGCAATATTTCCTGAAGTTTGATAAGCGACATGCACCTCATGTCCATGATCCACCAAACGGATGAACGTTCCTCCCATCGAAATCACATCGTCATCAGGATGTGGGCTGAAAATAATAGCTCGTTTTGGAAAAGGTTTTGCCCGCTCCGGACGATGGGTATCATCGGCATTGGGTTTACCTCCCGGCCAACCGGTAATGGTATGTTGAAGTGTATTGAAGATTTTTATATTAACCTGATATGCTGAGCCAAACTCAGTAATAATATCACCCATGCCATGCTCCATATAATCAAGGTTGGTGAGTTTAAGAACAGGCTTTTGAAGTTGAAGACCCAACCATACCACTGCTTTTTGAATTAGCTTTTCATCCCACTCACAACTATCAACTAACCACGGAGTTTTAATGCGTGTAAGTTTAGAAGAAGCAGCGTCATCCAAAATGACTTGTGTATTGTTATGCTTCTGTAAGAATGTAGATGGGATTTGATCTGTAACTGGACCCTCTACCGCTTTTTGGACAATCGGCCCTTTACCTTCGCCCCAGGCCATCATAATGATGCGCTTGGATTTTAGAATGGAGCCCACGCCCATTGTAATCGCCTTCTTGGGAACATTCTCATCACCAAAAAAATCGCTCGCAGCATCAATGCGCGTAACCTGATCTAATGTGATCATACGCGTAGGGGATTTCTCTGAAGAACCGGGTTCATTAAAACCAATATGACCGGTGCGGCCAATACCTAAAATTTGTAAATCAATTCCTCCCAACTCATCAATCTTCGCATCATAGGCCTTACAGAAATCAGCTACCTGATCTTTCGGTAGCGTACCATCCGGTATGTTTATATTTTCTTTAGGGATATCAATGTAGTTGAAAAGATGTTCATTCATGAATCGAACATAGCTCTGCAACGAATCAGGTTCCATTGGATAATATTCATCGAGATTGAAGGTGATTACATTTTTAAAGCTAAGCCCCTTCTTATGTAAACCGACCAATTCGGAATAAACTCGTGTGGGTGTTGATCCAGTGGCTAATCCCAAAACACAAGGCTTTCCTTCTGCTTGCTTCTTGCGGATAAGGGTTGCTATTTCATTGGCTACAAAAATCGAAGCCAGTTCGGAAGTGTTAAAAATCTTGGTGGGAATTTGTTCAGTTACGGATAATTGACTCATATGAATAGTGAAAAGGTAGATTTCAAAAATAACGACTGTTTGAAGATCATTCTAAACTCCTGGGCTATTAATTTTTAGCATGAGCGGTAACTGCATTCTTCACAGAGCCGTGCTTTAAAAGGAGATTTCTGGCTATTTCATAATCAGAAATTCCGGCATTTTCCATAACCATCTTCACGCCCCTATCAACAAGTTTATCATTGGTTAGCTGCATGTTTACCATCTTATTATCCTCCACCCTGCCCAATTGAATCATAACTGACGTGGAGATCATATTTAAAACTAATTTTTGAGCCGTACCACTTTTCATGCGGGTGCTTCCGGTTACAAACTCAGGCCCCACAACTACCTCAATAGGAAAATCTGAAGTACTGATGGGTGAATTAGGATTGCACGAAATACTCCCCGTAAGGATGTTATTTTCCTTACACGCCTTTAGCGCACCTACTACATAAGGGGTTTTTCCACTTGCAGCAATACCAATTACAAAATCCTTGGAGCTTACCTGGTGTGCTAACAAATCAAGCCAGCCTCGCTCCGGACTATCTTCAGCAAACTCAACAGCTTGCGTTATAGCCTTCGCTCCGCCAGCTATAACTCCAATAACCAGTCCATAAGGTACACCATACGTTGGAGGACACTCGCTCGCATCAACAACGCCTAGCCTACCACTGGTACCGGCACCAATATAAAAGAGCCGCCCCCCTGTAAGCATCTTATCAACTGCAGCTTGTACCAATTTTTCAATCTGGGGGATTACTTGCTCGATGGCGAGAGGAACTGATTTATCTTCCGTATTAATATTTTTCAACACTTCATTTACAGTCATCTTCTCAAGATGACGATACCTGGAAGGTTGCTCTGTAATCATCTCAAACTTTGAACTCATTAATTTATTTAATTATTTAAAATCAAAACTTTGTGTACTTAGCGACTTTGCGTGAAACATATCTTCAATCCGGAAACGAAATCTTTCCCATTGATACCGTTGGTACTTTTGATCGTTCACCAAAATTCACTCTACCCCCGGCTACCGTTTCATTTGCCAACACCGCAAATAGGATTGCCTCTTTTGCATCTCCTGAAATTCCAAGTTCAATCATTTTATGAAATGAAACATGGGGCAGTAATTCCTTTAATCCATCCATCACCAACGGATTGTGAGCTCCGCCTCCACTTATGTATAGTTTAAATGTTTTCCTTGTTGTTATTACTTTTTGAATAGCCTCAGCCATTGTCTCTGAACTCAACCGGGTGAGTGTAGCCAGTAAATCTTCCAATGAAATACTTTCCGTTTTCGATTCTCTTTGAGCCCGTGCAACGTACTCTAAATTAAACAACTCAGGGCCGATCGTCTTCGGGAAGGGCTTCTTGAAAAAAGTGTTAGCTTTTAATGCCTTTAGAAGTTTCGAATTAACACTTCCCTTCTTCGCCAAACGCGCATCTTTATCAAAAGATAAAGTAGGCATATATTTTCTTACTACCTGATCGATCAACGTATTTGCCGGCCCTGTATCGGTTACAAAAACTTCAGTTGCTTTACCTGATGCCGGTAAGTAGGTAAAGTTCCCAATGCCTCCTGCGTTCAACATAATTCTATCTTCACCCACTTTAGAAAACAAAAGATAATCGCCATACACAGCAAGTGGCGCACCCTCACCACCTTTAGCAAGATGTTTCTGCCTGAAATCACTTAAGGTTATAATTCCTGTTAATGATGCCAGGTGATCGCCATCACCAATTTGAAATGTGGAATTCACTTTGGCGTGCGGATATAAAAAAATAGGAGCATGAAAAACCGTTTGTCCGTGCGATGCTACTAAATCAATTTGAGATGGTTTTAACTTCCATTCATCCAACGATTTTAAAACTAACTTTCCATGCAAGGTTCCAATGGCGGCATTCAACTCACACAAGACCTGAAAATCAATTGTCTCCTTGGCGAAAACCTGAAGTATTCTGGTTTTAAGCTGTGGCGGATATACCCATGTTTTAAACTTTAGCTGACTCACCGTGGTAAATTTTCCACTGCCTGAAACTTTGCACAAGGCGACATCCAACCCATCCAATGAAGTGCCTGACATTAACCCAATAATTAATCTGGACTTTTTCGAAGCAATTTTAGCGAGGCGGGTAATGTTGATATTCATAAAAATGTTCTGAAAGTGGGTAGCGGGCAGATCAACTTGTATCTTTCCTTAAAATTTCTCAACTCCAAAAGTATTCAATTAAAGCGATGAACGGCAATTCTTTCCGAACTGAAATTACATGCAAACAAGGCAATCCGATTGCATTAAATGAAGCAATGCTGACAACAGGCTCTTGTTTTGCTGATCAGCTAGGCAAGTGGCTGCTGAACAGTAAGTTCAAGGCTCTTGTAAATCCATTTGGCACCAATTACAACCCGATTTCAATTCATAAAAATTTAACGGATTCAATCAATAGTGAAGTAGATAATCGCCTACTCACTGAACAACAAGGTATCTGGCATCATTTTGATTATCATTCACAATGGTCATCATCTGATAAGAAAGATCTCATTGATTCCATTCGAAACCAGCAAACTTTAATTAAAGAATATCTATCTCAAACTAAGGTAATTGTAATTACCTATGGAACGGCATGGGTGTATAAACATAAAGTTCACAACAAATTGGTTGCAAATTGTCATAAAGTTCCTTCAGGGGAATTTGACAAACAACTTTTGAGTGTTGAGGAAATTTCTCAATCGTTTAATACTCTTCAGTCGATCATAAAAAATGCAAATAAGAATATTCGCTTTATCCTTACCGTGAGTCCGGTGCGGCATATAAAGGATACGCTTCAGATGAACAGTGTAAGCAAAGCATGTTTGCGATTGGCATGCCATCAATTAGCTAATCAATATAAGGAGGTAGAATATTTTCCATCCTTCGAAATTATGATGGATGACTTGCGTGATTATCGATTTTACGATCGGGATATGATCCATCCTTCTCAAGAAGCTGTTGAGTACATCAGTCAAAAGTTTAGTGATCAGTATTTTACTTCGGAAGTAAAAACCTTTATCGGAAAATGGTCGGCCATTAAACAAGCATTAGCACACAAACCCTATCATCCTCATTCCACAGCTCATCAAAATTTCTTAAAAGATTTACTTTACAAACTGAATTCAATAAAAGAAGTCTCAGTCGAAGAAGAAATAAAATTAGTTCAATCACAAATACATTCGAATGCCTAACCGTCTTAGTCAATCAACTTCACCCTACTTATTGCAACATGCCCACAATCCGGTTGATTGGTTTGAATGGGGTCCTGAAGCGTTAGCTAAAGCTGTCGCTGAAGACAAACCTATTCTTGTAAGCATTGGTTATTCCTCGTGCCATTGGTGTCATGTGATGGAGCGGGAATCTTTTGAGAATGATGCAATCGCAAAAATCATGAACGATCATTTTGTGTGCATAAAAGTAGATCGTGAAGAACGACCCGACATTGATCAGGTGTATATGGAGGCCGTTCAAGCTATGCAGCAAAATGGCGGTTGGCCGTTGAATGTTTTTTTAACTCCAGATCAAAAACCATTTTTTGGAGGCACGTACTTTCCACCAAAAAACTGGTCGCAACTTTTGTTACAAATCGATCAGGCATTCCGCGAAAAGCGAACCGAGATTAATCAGTCAGCAACTTCCTTACGGGAACATCTTCAAACAAGCGACCTTCAGCGTTTCGCCAAAGACAACAAAACATCTTTGAATAAAGAAAGTCTGGACGGTGCGTTCAGAATTTTAGAATCAAGGTTTGATAAAACATGGGGCGGAATTGAAAAGGCACCCAAGTTTGTAATGCCTTCTATTTGGTTGTTTCTATTGCGCTATCATGCGGGCACAAAGAATGAAACATCATTGAAGATGGTAATTCATACATTAAAACAAATGGCGTATGGCGGAATCTATGATCAACTGGCGGGTGGTTTCTCAAGATACTCCGTAGATGCAGAATGGTTTGCGCCACACTTCGAGAAAATGTTGTACGACAATGGCCAACTACTTTCACTTTATTCAGAAGTTTATACAATCACAAAAGACCCTTTGTTTAGAGATGTTGTTTATCAAACGGTAGAGTGGCTGACAAATGAAATGAAACATCCCGAAGGAGGATTTTATTCTGCATTGGATGCCGATAGCGAAGGTGTCGAAGGAAAATTCTACACCTGGACTGCAGATGAAATCAAAGAGATACTAGACGAATCGACCCAGGCTTTTCTTACATATTATCAATCAACAGAAGAAGGAAATTGGGAGCATGGGCGAAATATCTTGCGTAAAAGTCCCGACACACAAGAATCAGTCGAACCTTTAGAGATCATTGAGCAAAAAAAGAAATTACTTTCTGAACGAGCTAAAAGAATTCGCCCGGGTTTAGATGATAAGATTCTTACCGGGTGGAATGCGATGACCATTCAAGGACTGATTGATGCTTACAAAGCTTTTCAACACGAGAAGTTTTTAACACTCGCCCACCAGGCAATTTTATTTATTGAGATAAATCTTATAGCTGACGGAAAAGTTTTTAGGGTATTTAAAAACAAGCATTCCGAAACTGAAGGGTTCCTAGAAGATTACGCGTTCCTTATTCAGGCTTATACAAGTCTTTATCAAATAACCTTTAATGAAGAATGGCTTAACAAAGCAACACACTGGTGCGATTATGTACAGGAACATTTCTATGATGCTAAAGAAGGTTATTTCCATTTCGCCTCCAACACAGCCGAATCACTGATTGCCCGCAAGAAAGAAATTTTCGACAATGTAATCCCCAGTTCAAATTCAGTAATGGCGCGTAATTTATTTACGCTTGGAATTATCTTAGATCGCGAAGATTTGAAGCATCAGGCAACAGAAATGGTTTCTAAGCTTTCTCACCTCGTTACTTCAGAGCCGGGTTATATGTGTCATTGGGCGGTGTTGCTTTCTGAAATGGTCAGCACACCTGCTGAGATTGTTATTTCAGGGAATAAGGCTCATGAGTTGAGAGAAGAATTACACACACACTACTTTCCATTTTCAGTAATGGTAGGAAGTACTGGAAAAAGTGAGTTGCCTCTTCTACAAGGCCGTGAACCTAAGAATAATCAAACACTCATTTATGTTTGCCGAAATAAGACGTGTCAGCTCCCCGTATCCACAGTTGCAGACGCCATCGAACAATTGGATACCTTGAACTTTAAAAATTAATTTCTTCATGAAGAATTTCTCCGTCCTCTTAATTTTTTTCATCGTAGCATGTTCAACTCGCGAAGTACCGCCTCCTGCACCGATCCTGCCTCTGCCCAGCGAAAGTCAATTAGCCTGGCACGAAATGGAAATGAACGCCTTTGTTCATTTTACAACCAATACGTTTACAGGAAAAGAATGGGGCTATGGAGATGAGAGTCCTGCTATTTTCAATCCTACTGAATATGATGCCGATCAGTGGGTGCGCAGATTTAAAGAAACCGGATTCAAAGGAGTTATCCTCACCTGCAAACATCATGATGGCTTTTGTTTGTGGCCCAGCAAATACACGGAGCATTCAGTAAAAAATAGTCCGTGGAAAAATGGAGAAGGTAATGTTGTACGCGATGTGATGCGCGCCTGCAAAAAATATGAATTGAAATTTGGAGTGTACCTATCTCCATGGGATCGCAACCATGCCGACTACGGAACTCCTGCTTATCTGGAATATTATCGCAATCAGCTAACCGAATTATTTACAGCGTATGGACCCGTGTTTGAAATGTGGTTTGATGGCGCCAATGGCGGAGACGGGTATTATGGCGGCAAGCGCGAGAAGCGCAGTATTAAAGGATCTACGTATTACGAATGGCCAACTACGTTACAAGTAGTACGCGATATGGAGCCCGATGTTTTATTTTTTAGCGATGCCGGTCCGGGTGTTCGCTGGGTGGGCAATGAACGTGGTATTGCAGGAGAAACAAACTGGAGCACGATTACACCTGATACTTTGTATGCCGGTAAAACCGGGATCGAAAAACTACTAAATGAAGGTTCCGAAAATGGAACCCATTGGATACCCGCAGAAGTTGATGTTTCCATTCGCAAAGGATGGTTCTATCATGCTGAGGAAGATAGCCTGGTGAAAACACCTGAACAACTTTTCAATATTTATCTCACTTCCGTGGGAAGAGGTTCGACTCTTCTACTCAATGTTCCCCCAGACAGGCGTGGACTTGTTCATGAAAATGATGTTGCCTCTTTACAAGGTTTTCGTGAATTGTTAGACACGGAATTTAAAACTGATCTGGCGCTGAATAAAAATGTCACTGCAAGTTCATATCGCGGAAACAATAAACAATATTCACCATCAAATGTTACTGATGGCAATCTTAATACCTATTGGAGTACGGATGATGAAATCCTGACAGGAAGTATAGAAATTGATCTCAGTGAAACCAAAACTATAAAGTACATCCTACTTCAGGAAGATATCCGGCTTGGGCAGCGCGTAAAATCCTTTAGTATTGAGATTAATAATAACAATGAATGGAAAAAGGTTTCAGCGGCAACTACCGTTGGTTATAAACGAATTATTAAACTTGACCCGATTGAAACAGACAAAGTAAGAATCAGTATTACTGATTCAAAAGCATGTCCGGTGATTTCAAACATAGCAATATATTAAACAATGAATCGACTACCGCTTCTCTTTGCAATTCTCTTCATCACATGCAGTCAACCTGAAAAGAAAAACTTAAAAAGTCAGATTGTTGGTTTTCCTTCAATCACCGGTAAAAGTAATTATCTAAACTCCCCTTTCTTAACAGCTGGTGATCGTGTTTACATGGTGGGTCATCAGGATGGAACGTTTCCTGAACTTGGCTGGCACATTAAAGGTGAGATGGGTGGTATTTGGGATCATCCTATTAAATTGATGGATGGCTTTGATGTTGAATTAATTTGGGATGATAACACAGTAAAACTTAATAATGCCGATACTTTCGTTAATTATCCCTTCGCCAACAAACATCTTTATTCTTTAAAAGATCAAAACCTCCAAATAGAACGCTGGCAATTTGTACCCGATCATAAAGAAGGAATTGTTGTTCAATACCTATTAACTAACTCGTCTGCTACTCAGCAAGATTTCAACCTAAAGTTTACTGGTCACTCCGACTTAAGACCAACCTGGTTGGGAGAGCAAACCATTATGATCGATGGAAAAGATAAAGCAATCTATAATCCGGAATCAGACTTATGGAAGGTAAAAGATAGTATAAACACATGGTATACATTGTTTGGAGCAGATCAAACTCCAATCGATCATCAGGAATCAACAACCCCTTATTCTGGCAAGGGAACCTCTGCTTCATTAAGTTACCCAATTTCAATTCCCGCTAAGGGAACAAAAGTTATCAGTTTTACAATTGCCGGTTCTTATGCTTCAGATGAAGCTGCACTAGCCACCTACCAAAGCATTCAAAGCAATCTGATTTCTGATTTCAATGAAAAGAAATTGCGCTACGAAAAACTCGCTAACCAATCAAAGTTGACTATTCCTGATAAACACTTGCAAGAAGCATTTGAATGGCTAAAGTATAATTGTGATTGGCTGGTAAGAACGGTTCCAGAAATAGGAACCGGAATAACGGCTGGCATGCCAGATTACCCCTGGTGGTTTGGGGTGGATAGTGAATACGCCTTAAAAGGGTATATGGCTATTGGCCAGAAAGATGTTGTTTATAAAACAATTCATCTCCTCGACAGTATGTCGAACGTGGTTAATGGAAATGGAAGAATCATTCATGAGATGTCTACCAACGGAGCTGTGTTTAATAAAGGTAACATCAATGAAACACCACAGTTTGCATCGTTGATCTGGGAAGTTTATCAATGGAATGGAGATCGTAAATTTTTAGAAAAATATTTTCCTAGCATAAAGAAAGGATTGAGTTGGCTGATGACTGAAAATGATGCGAATAAAAATTTATTTCCCGATGGATTTGGGATGATGGAAATTCATGGACTCAATAGTGAAATGATTGATGTAGCCGCTTACACACAGCGCGCTTTTGATGATGTCTCCAAAATTGCTTCAGAATTAGGAGATACAACGCTGGCTAATTCTTATAAGGAAATTGCCGATAATCTTAAAGTAAAAATTAATCAGGAATTCTGGTCGGATGAATTTAACTCGTATGCCGACTTTATTGGAACCGATAAGCAAGCATTAAAATTGATTGACGATGCCATCATTCGTGCCGACACGCTGAACAAGCCTTGGGCTGTGGCCGAATTGAAACAAACAAAATCATCCATACTAAAAAATCCCTCTGCCAAACCAAGGCCTTTTGTTCTATATCATAACTGGGTAGTAAACACGCCCATGGAAATGAATATAGCCGATGGCGAAAAAGCAGCACGGGCATTAACAACAGCTGAAAAATTTGTAAATCCTTTTGGTGTTTTTGTCACAGGTATTGATCGGGATGAATCGGCTGGTTCGGATGATGGCTCGTTTAAAGGAAGCAAAGTCTTTTCCTATACCGGGGCGGTGATGACGCTACCAACTGGAGTGCAGGTGGTTGCTGAAAATAATTACGGTCATCCCGATAAGGCGCTGAATTATTTAAAGAAAATGGCGCGTACATTTAGTTATGCCTTGCCGGGAAGCATGTATGAAGTTTCACCCGACTATGGAATGACGACCCAGGCATGGAACATCTATAGTTTTGCCGTACCGATAGTACAACAGTTTTTTGGAATCACTCCACAAGCCGCCCAGAAAAAAGTATTGATCAAACTACAAATGCCAACAGAATGGAATGAAGCTTCGATTGAAAATGTAGCGATTGCTGATAATGAAGTTTCAATTTTTTATAAAAAATCAGGCAATCAAATCTCTTTAAAAGTGACTCAGCAAAATCCTGAGTGGACTCTCGACCTTGTTTTACCAAAAGGAACGAAACCAGATTACAAGATTATTATGGGTGAAGGAGATTCAATTGAAGTTGATAACCGATTGAAATTTACTTCAACCAGCAACGTAGTTGAGTTAAACTTAATCCTGAATAACCAGTAGCCAGAATTGAGTGTCAAGGATCCAGCAACAAGCTCATTTGCAACTAGGGCATTCCCAATCCTTATCAAGATCAATTACTGTAACAATTGATAGATGTCGCTGCTTTGGCGCAACGATCACACGAATATGTTGCCGATCTTTTGAGGTGTAGCCCTCAACCGCATATTTTGGACCTTGAGCAGCATCCAATTCGCTCTTGTTGTAATTAACATCGGCCTGGCGAACTATCTCCTTTACTTCCTTTTGCGTGATCTTTCTGCATTCCATCCGGCAACGGGCATGCTTGGTAAAAAAATATTCTGACTCAGGGTCACGAAAAACATCAAGGTTGCTTCGATTGTCACCTGTTGACTTCTTTGATTTTGGACTTGAGTTAGTGACTGAAGGGTTATCATTTTCTAACTCTCCACTATCTCTGCATTGCCTCACGCCCAAAGCAATAACAAACAGCGCTGCCAGCAGAAGATATGGAATCAGTTTTTTCATAAATTCTCCCGCAGATTACGCTGATTTTCGCTGATTGACCTCACCTATTTTCCAACCATCAATTAAAAAAATATCCTTATCAAGATCTTCACCCTGCATAGTCTGCACTTTATTCTACGAAATCCGCGCGATCTGCGGGAAATATTTTTCTATCATTTCTCCTGCTCCTTTTTATATAACTCTGTCTGCTTTTTAAGCAAGAAGTTATGAATTGCTTCCACATCATCCGCGGTAAGCGAATTGCTAAAGTTGGCCATTCCATTTTGTGATAAAATTCCTTTTAGCACAATGTCCTGAAACACCATATGCTTGGCCTCAGTTAGTTTAGATAAATCAGGATGCTGAGATAAGTGCTTCTCACCAAATGCTCCGTGACACGTTTCGCAATACGATTCGTAGATCGCTGCCCCTTTTGAAATATGCTCTTCTTTAATTTTAGTATCTGGTGGAGCAGGTGTTCTAATTTTAATTTGCTTAGGCGGAAGTGGTGTTTCTCCGCCTCCCAATTTAAAAGCCAGAATGCGCGTTTTGTTTTGGTATTGAAAAATAACACCATCGGGCAGATAGCCATAAGTCTCCGCTCCGCCATAACCAGCCATCACCACAACATACTGTTCGCCATCAATGCTATACGTGGTGGGTCCTGCCATAATACCGTTCCCTGTAAAGATTGATTTTAATTTCTTTCCCGTTTTAGCATCGTGTGCATTAAAGTACCCAGTACGAGTTCCCTGAAAGACTAATTCCGGTGTTGACATAGTTCCACCATCGGGACCACCTTCCGGAAATTTCCAGGCAACTTTTCCTTTAACAGGATCCCATGCCAACAAACTTTCTGTCCGCAACGTATCTTCTGCACTTGTAACCTGTTCAGGAACATTTTTACTGAACTTATACATGTTACTATAATCAATAGCTGTGTTGTCCACATCATCTCGATACTTATACGGATCAAATGCTTTAAATACCTGAGGTACTGATCGCTCAGGAATATATACTAATCCCGTGTTAGGATTGTATGACATTGGTTGCCAAACATGCCCTCCCCCTAAATAAGGAATTACCAGTTTAGGTTTGTCTTTATACCATTGTCCTTGTTCAGTAAGAACGGGTCGACCTGTTTTCATATCCACATGACTCGCCCAATTAACTCGCGTATATTTCTCAGCCGAGATCAATTCGCCAGTCGCCCGATCAAGCACATAAAAGAATCCATTCTTTGGCGCCATCATTAAAATCTTTCTGGCCTTCCCATCAATTTCTGTATCGACTAACACAATATTTTGTGTGGCTGTGTAATCCCAAATTTCAGAAGGCGTAGTTTGATAATACCAAACCATTTTTCCGTTATCGGGATTGATGGCAATGATGCACGATAAAAATAAATTGTCGCCCCCTGATGGACTTCGATACCAGATTGGATAGGGAGTAGAATTTCCAGTACCGATATAAAGTAAATTCATTTCAGCATCATAAGCGGACTCACCCCACGAAGTACCACCACCCCCCGTCTGCCAATCTGAATTTACATCCCAGGTTTTAGCAGCCATCTCCATTTCCTCAGTCTCGTATCCATTCTTCGGCTCACCCGGAACTATCCAGAAGCGCCACTTTTGTTCGCCCGTTTTTAGATCATAAGCAGTAACATACCCACGCACTCCATATTCGGCACCCGAGTTTCCAATCATTACAATGTTTTTAGCAACATGAGGTGGGCTCGTAATTGTATATCCTTTTGTTCGGTCTGTAAATGTATCCTGACTCCAAACTACAGAACCGGTTTCCGCATCAAGACAAACGAGGTATCCATCAAGTGTTCCTACATAAACTTTTCCCTCCCAAACTGCCAACCCGCGATTAACTGCATCACAACAGGCTCTGCGTGCATACGATGCATCTACTTCTGGTTTATAAATCCAACGTTGCTTACCTGTTTTTGCATCGAGCGCATACACAGCTCCCCATGCTCCGGATGTATACATGATACCATCGGCCACAATTGGTGTGGCTTCCAACCCCCGCGGCACATTGCCAATAATGGTTGTGGCATCATACTCCCATGCAAACCCAAGGTCTTGTACATTCGAAGCATTGATATTATTTAGGGGCGAGTAATGTTGCATTTGTTCATTACCCCCTAACGTAAGCCAATCTTCAGCAGCCCTGTTATTTAATCGTTCCTGATCAATCCAACCTTTCGGCTTTTCTTCTTTACAACTTAACACAGAAATAAAAAGAAGAAACAGGACTACTTTTTTCATGGGCTTATCTGGTTTGGTTGATTAAAGATAAGATTAATCATATTACCAAACTTTTAAATTCCAGATTCCAATACAGATTTATTGTAAATCAGAATTATTAAAAAGACTTATCTGATTACAAACGATCGCATAGACACCGAGCCCATATCAGTCTTTTCGTTAAAGAAGTAGATTTGTTCTTGCTTCTTTTGCTGGGCGACAGAATAGATCAACGGAAGATAGTGATCATGGGTAGGTACTGAAAGTTTCGCAGCCGATCCGATTTTGTCGTAGTGAATAATTCCATCATGATTTTGATCCATCAAAAACGTTTTAATCTTTTCATCAAACTCAGTAGCCCAATCGTAAGGCTTCCCCGAAAAATTCAGCATCCTTAAGTTGTGCACGATGTTCCCACTGCCGACAATCAGCACTCCTTTCTTTCGCAACTCTTGTAGTTGCTGCGCCAGTTCATAGTGGTGTTGCATTGGCTTGTAGTAATCAAGACTTAATTGATAAACTGGAATGTTCGCATCAGGATACATCGGCAGCAAAAAACTCCAGGTGCCGTGATCAAGCCCCCACTCAAAATGATCCTGCACTTCGGTTTTGGTCACCAGCTTTTTAGTCAACTCGGCAAAGTCCTGAGCACCGGGTGCCGGATACTGCTGATCAAACAAGGCCTGTGGAAATCCTCCAAAGTCGTGAATCGTTTTGGGACGTTCCATGGCGGTAACGCTCGTACCTTGCGTTAGCCAGTGTGCCGAAATAGTTAAGATCGCTTTTGGTTTTGGAAGTTTAGTTCCTAAATCCGCCCACGATCGGTTATATTCATTTTGTTCAATGGCATTCATGGGGCTACCATGACCGATAAATAAAGTCGGCATTACATCTGAGGCCGGAAGTTCATCCATTGCCTTCATAAAAGAATTTATGGTGCTCATCGAATTAATTTAAAGCTGTATTTCTCATTCTGTAAAGTAAACAGAACGATCAGGATTTTAATTCCGAAGTTTAAGTAGTGTGCCACGATCTTAATCCAGATTAATAAATTTAGTTACAGATTGTAAAAAGTATCTATTTAACTCATTGTTCCTCTCGTCTCTAAGAGTGGATTACCGTAATTTAGCGGTATTAAGAACAATGGGAAAATCCGAAATCGATCTGTTTAACACTCCTGCAGAAGACACATTCTTCGCAGAGATTGTCTTGCCCGTCCCGATTCCGAAATTTTTCACGTATCGCGTACCTGCTGAACTAAATTCAATAATAAAAAAAGGACAGCGGGTAATTGTTCCGTTTGGGCAAAAGAAAATTCTTACGGGAATTATTGCTGACTTACACCATCAGCCCCCTAAAGATTACGAAGCCAAATACATCCATGATGTATTAGATGTGGGCGAAGTAATTTATGAGCAACAATTTAATCTCTACCAATGGATAGCAGATTACTACCTCTGCACCTTGGGTGAAGTAGTGCAAGCAGCTCTCCCCTCCGGCTTAAAGCTTTCGAGTGAATCGATGGTGCAGTTGCGACCCGGTTTTGATTTGGAAGAAACTGATTTTGATTTTTCGGAGAAAGAAAGAATGCTGCTGGCGCGATTAAAATCGGATGTGCTTACCTATACCGAAGCAGCCAAACTTTTAGGAACAAAATCGATTTACCATATTTTGAAATCACTTGCCTCCAAAGAGAGTATCATTCTCTTTGAAGCAGTGAAGGAGAAATTCAAACCAAAAACCGAGCGACATATCCGCATTCATGCAAATTATGTTGTTAAGAAAAACCTGGAAACTTTATTTGAAACATTGGCTTCCAAACCCAAACAGGAAGCTGTTTTATTAAAGTACTTGCAGGAAGTGCCTGTGTTTTCAAATCCGGAATTAAATCAGCAAGGGATTAGTAAATCTCGATTGCTTGACTCAGAAATTTCTGAATCTTCGGTCAACACGTTGATCAAAAATAAAATTCTGGAAGAGTTTGAAGTGATTGTGCCAAGATTCGGTTTCCAGGATAATGTACACGAACATCCTATTCTGCTAAGTGAAGAACAAGAAAGAGCCCGTAATGAAGTCCTTTCAAGTTTTGAAACCAAAACAGCCTCGCTTCTGCATGGAGTAACCGGCAGCGGCAAAACTGAAATCTACATTGACCTGATTCGCAAAGCTCTTGAGGGTGGTTCACAAGTATTGTTATTATTGCCAGAAATTGCTTTAACTACTCAAATCGTTCAGCGCTTAAAAAAAATGTTCGGGAGCGAAATGGGTGTGTATCATTCCAAATTTTCGGATAACGAACGTGTAGAAGTCTGGAATGGCGTGCTCGCAGGAAAGTTTCGATTCATTATCGGAGTTCGATCTGCCATTTTTCTTCCTTTCGACAATCTTAGCTTAATCATTGTAGATGAAGAACATGATTCTTCTTACAAGCAACACGATCCTGCCCCCCGCTACCATGCCCGCGATGTAGCTATGGTGATGGCTCAGATTCATCATGCAAAAGTATTGCTGGGTAGTGCCACGCCTTCTACCGAATCGTATTATCAGGCCGTGACGGGTCGGTACGGATTAATCACTCTCACCAAACGATTTGGTGAAGCTCAGCTACCCGAGATTGTTTTTGCTGACTTAAGTCAGGAGAAAAAACGAAAAACAAATAAAGGTGAATTCTCTTCACTTCTCTTAAAAGAAATAAAAGCTACCATCGATAAAAAAGAGCAAGTCATCTTGTTTCAGAACCGAAGAGGCTATTCGCCTCTTGTTCAATGTGAAGATTGTAGTTGGGTACCTAAATGCATTAATTGTGCAGTAAGTCTTACCTATCATCAATACAGGCATGCTTTGATTTGCCATTATTGTGGCTATCGCGAGGAACTTCCCAATCAATGCCCTACGTGCAGTTCAAAAAGAATTCTCACGCTTGGTTATGGTACAGAAAAACTAGAAGAAGAGTTAAAATTTCATTTCCCGGATGCTAGAACTCAGCGGATGGATTTGGATACTACCCGATCGCGATCGGGGTACGAAACCATTATTGATGATTTTGAAAAAGGTGAAACAGATGTTTTAGTTGGAACACAAATGGTAACAAAAGGACTTGATTTTGATCGGGTGAGTTTAGTGGCGGTGTTTGACACCGATCGCATGATGCATTTTCCTGATTTCCGTTCCTACGAACGAGCTTTTCAACTCATCACGCAAGTAAGTGGTCGGGCCGGACGAAGGGAAAAGCGCGGAAAAGTAATTCTTCAAACCTCCAGTCCGGAACATCCATTATTTAAATACGTAATTGAAAATGATGTTACCGGTTTTATTCAGGATCAATTACACGATCGTGATGAACATCACTATCCGCCTTTCACTCGATTGATTGACATCACCATAAAACACAAAGACAAGAAAATCGCGCAAGCAGTTGCTGATAGTTTTACCAATCAACTTAAAGCTACCTTGAAAGGCGTGTGGATACTTGGACCGGGTGAACCCATGATTTCTAAAATCAGAAATGAATTTTTAATGATGATTTTGGTTAAGATAAAACGTGATCAAGGCAAACTAAATGAAATTAAAAATACTCTAAGCAACATTGCAAACGACTTAGAGCAAATAAAAGAATACCGAAGCGTGAAAATTGTATTCGATGTTGATCCCGTTTAAGTACTCATTCAACCGTAATATAAGATGCGGCTCTTACGGGCACTCCTCTATCCGTGACGCCTTCCACTACAATTCTATATCTTGTGGCAAGATCAGCTGAATAAAACTCAACACTCGCTTTACCCTGATCGTTAGTCATTAGATCGGGCTTCCAAAAAATGGTAGTTCGGAAATCAGGATTCTTCAAATTGTTGGCATCACTGTAATCAGGGGAGTAAAAGGGTCGTGATCTGTTGTATCCTGGTATTTTATAAGTCAGATAATTTGGTTCAGGCGTTTGTGCTGAAAAACCTGATTTTGTATAAATCGCAATTACTCCATTTGAACCCCGGCTACCGTATTGTGGTGAAGCCCGTGTGATTACTTCCACTCTGTCAACCATACTTGCACTAAGGGCAGAAATACTTCTTGCGTCAGGAAACGGAACCCCATCAACGAGAATAAGTGGTTCCGTACTACTTGCAAAACTGCCTGCTCGGCCTACCCGCACATTAATTTCTCCATCTGCGGTTTCAATTACCCGCAGACCGGGCACCTTTCCCTGAAGGCCAACCAGAAAATTAGAGCCAGCCACGGTGGATCTAATGTTGTCGCCTGAAACAACATAATCAGGGCTTCCATAAATCCGTACAGGTTCATTCGAATCAGTTTTCGCAAGCTTCGAACTTTTTATTTCAACGGCATCCAACACTGTTACCCCTTCGCTGGGATCATAGGAATTTTGAATCCGTTGCAATGCATCTTCTTTTTTCAATACCAACTGCAATAATTTCGATTCAAAATTAAACGGTGGAATTTCTCGTGGCAATAAATCTACACGTCCAAGAAAAAGTTTTCCTTTTTTATTAAATGGTTTAAATGCAAAAACAAGTGAGTCAATAAACTTGACTCCTGTTATCAAAAATTCACCTTGCTCATCAGTTTGCATCTCAATTAAGTTATCCATATTCCCCTGAATGACCTGCAGCGAAGCTGGGGCAGGACTATTTCTTGTGTCTTTAACCACACCTCGAAAACTAATTCCTCGTTCCATATAATGAGTAATCTGATCAAAATATTTATTCGGTACCTGTTCATAAGATACTACGTTTAAGGCAGAAGGATTTATAATTGAGTTTACTCCTAATGATACGGAGGCTACCGCATCAGTTACGGCAACTGAAATATTTCCTACTGCAGGGTTTCCTGCTTCGTCAAGAAGCTGCATAGCAACTATCACTTTCTCCCTGGCTTTATACGATTTCTTGTTAGCTTCAATAGAAATCATAGCTGAAGACTCAGATATAAATTGCGGTTCATTATTCAGTACATTTTCATCAACTTTTAAAATAGGTATGGGTTTTACAAATAGTGCACTGTCTCCATAATTACGCATCCAATTTGTGTAGGCACGTAAATAGTATTGACCAGAAGGAAGATTATCATTCAACCTAAATTCTCCCCAGGCAACACCTTCTTTAATTTGATACACTTTTGAATCTAATCTGGCTTTGTCAGGTGAAAGAAACTCAACATACAATGTTTGACTCAACGTATCACGTAAAGCTGGCATACTATAACCCATATATGCCTTTAACCAAATAGTTTCGCGAGGATAATAATAATCACGATCTGTATGGAGATAAACTTTTTCACGTAGCAAGGAAAAATTCTTCCAATCCACCTTTTCATTCTCCAATGACTGAGTAGGCAGATAATCAATGGGTAAACAGTACGCTAGCTTTTCATTTGCCATCGCCCCTGTAATTTGTACTGACTGGTTATTCAGCAACAGTCCTAGTGGATTTACATTGATAGCATCTATCTGTTTTATCGTAGAGGTTTGAGTAGATTCTTCATTACTCTTAACTCCCGTTACCGTAGGTTCCATTTGATAGGTTACGAATACATCACTTTCAAGCAAAATTTTCTTATAACCTGAAACTTTACCTTCCACTATTAAGTCAGAGGGCTTAAGTGGTTTGTTCTCAAAATTAAAAATCAGGAAGCCCTCTTCCTTTGTGGTTTCAGAGGCGAGAGCTTGAAAAAAGTGGCGCGATGAACCCCAATAGGCTTTCAGTCTATTTCGCTCCCACACACTTTTCTGTTCATAGTCATCTGATTGCTTAGCTTCATAATTAACCAACACCTGATACCATGAGGACTCAGCCTCAGCCTTAAATTGAAGCAATATCATATTGAGTTGCAACCCCAGTGCTAAATTTTGAATTTTAATTGGTTCTTCGCTTGAAACAATGAGAGCTTCGCCCTCTCTTTGAAATTGAAGGCTCTTAGGATTTTCAATTTTACACAAACTTGCAAACTCTCCCGATCCTAATAATCCCCGCATGAACCATTGAAGATTTTTATTCCACAGGTCATCTATTTTTACTTTCGCAGTTTTTGTATCCGTTGTGCGAGGAAGGATATCAAGATTCAACTTGTACTCCTTGTTTTCTTGAATGCGAATTGAAGATTTGAACAAATCATAACCTTTTCTATATACAACCAGATCGGCAAAGCCGGGCTCTAATCCCTTAAGTGAGAAACCACCCTCTTTGTCTGTAAGCATTCGTAAACTTGAATTGTTAATAAACACCTCAGCTCCAGGAACACCCTTACCCGTACTTTTGTCTTTTATAAAGCCACTGATTTGAGCCATGGCTGATACATTGACGAAGAGCAAAATATGGACGGTTCTGAAAAGTCGAATCATATAAAATTTGAATAGATGTCCTACCTTATTTCTAAAATATAAAGGTGGCAAACTTAGAATTTGCTAACATAACCAAAATCTTCTTTAATGTGCTCAAACAAAATACCTATTTAAAGATATTTAATCCAAAATATCCCAATCCTCATTTAGTACTGGGATTGCCTGATGTGCGGTAAGATCAAACTGACAGGGAACAACCGAAACATAGTTATTGGCAATCGCCCATTCATCATTATCTTCGCCCTTATCAAAATTGACAAAGTTCCCCGTCATCCAAAAGTAGCTTCTTCCATTGGGGTCAAATCGTTGATCAAAATCCTCCACCCACTTTGCGTTTGCCTGGCGGCAAACCCGAATGCCTTTGATAGCCTCATTTCGCTTAGGCGGAATATTTACGTTCAATGCAACACCCTTAGGCAATCCCTTTGTTAGAACCTGTTGAGTTATTTTTTTTACAATGTTATGTGTATGTGAAAAGTCAGCTTTATGACTATAGTCGCATAACGAAAAACCGATGGCCGGAACACCTTCAATCGCACCTTCAATTGCTGCGGACATGGTGCCAGAATATAATACACTTATAGAAGTATTACTGCCGTGATTGATTCCACTCACCACAATATCAGGTTGGCGTTCACCTTTCAACACAAAATGACGTGCCATTTTTACACAGTCTGCAGGAGTACCCGAGCATTCATAAGCACGAACTCCTTCAAAAATAAAAGACTCGTTCAACCTAAGAGTATCTCCAACCGTTATCGCATGCCCCATTCCTGATTGAGGACCATCAGGTGCCACCACCAACACATCGCCTAATTCTTTCATCACATTAATTAAACTGAGAATCCCGCGTGAGGTAATTCCATCATCGTTGGAAACTAAAATAAGAGGTCTTGCCATTGTTAAATCAGGTGTGGTTAATTCTTAAAGAGGGAGTTATAGTAAGCTACAATTCTACTAAGTTCATATTTTTCTTCAAAGTCAAGGCGATTGCTCTTCACATAACGTTCAACTTCGTCCACTTTAGCTCGCATCAATTCATACCAATCACTTTTCTTGCCTTTAAATTCTATTATGTCACCATTTTCTTTTAAGAGAAAATATTTATTTACCAGCACCAAACGAGTGTAATTACCATAGTAATAAAAGGAAGAAGAAGTTGTTCTGTACTCTAAAGATTCCCGACAAAGAACTGTAAGTTTTCCTTCTTCCAGCAACTCAAAAAAAACTGGTGCTTTATATTGACTGGCCTGAGAAAATGGAAGCGAATAAAAGTTTCGATAGCGCTTTACAGTTTCGTCAAATATTTCGAAATAGAGAACCTTACGAGCCGTGTAGCTTTCTAATTTCTTATCAACCTGAACCTGCAAGATATCGCTTTGCATTTCATACTTGATGTTACCCCTTAGCGTATCACCAGTATCCAGTACAGCTTTACCAGAATGCCAAAACTCAAAAGCAAATTGCTGCCCGGTTAATGGCAATGCAATGCATCCTAAAATAAAAAGAAGAATTACTCTCATTTTGGTTTTAAAATCGAATGGCCGAGTTTGTCACGTTTAGTCATTAAATATTTTTCATTGTGTGGATTAGGTGAAATCTCAATGCCAATATTATCGACAATCTCCAATCCGTATCCCATCAATCCCACTCGTTTCTTGGGGTTGTTGGTGATCAACCTGATTTTAGAAATCCCTAGATCATGCAAAATCTGAGCACCAATACCATAATCACGATTATCCATATCAAAACCCAACTGAAGATTTGCCTCCACCGTATCTAAACCTTCCTCTTGCAATTTATATGCTTTCAACTTGTTCAATAATCCTATTCCTCTTCCCTCTTGCTTCATGTATAACACAACACCCTTCCCTTCTCTCTCAACCATCATCATTGCATTATGCAATTGGCTTCCACAATCGCATCGGCATGACCCAAAAATATCACCTGTGACGCACGATGAATGAACACGCACCATCACGGGTTCATCTTTTTCCCAAGTTCCTTTTATTAACGCCATGTGCACCTCATTCGTATTAAGCTGCTCATAAGCTGCTAACGTGAAATCGCCATACGCAGTTGGCATATCTACCACCACTTGTTTTTTAATCTGCGATTCAACGCGCATCCGGTAAGCAATCAAATCTTTGATTGTTACTAACTTTAAATTAAACCGATCGGCTACTTCCCGTAAGTCGGGCAGCCGAGCCATCGATCCATCTTCATTCATGATTTCTACCAACACTCCTGCAGGGCGAAATCCTGCCAGTCTTGCAAAATCAATTGCTGCTTCAGTATGTCCTGCCCTTCTTAATACGCCCTCCTTTTTCGCTTTGAGTGGAAAAATATGTCCGGGTTTACCCAACTCTTCAGGATTTGTTTCAGGATCGACTAATGCTTTAATGGTTTTAAATCGATCGTGTGCCGAAATACCGGTTGTACACCCATGCCCAATTAAATCCACCGAAACTGTAAATGGAGTTTCATAAACAGCGGTATTCTTTCCAACCATCAATTCCAATCCAAGCTCATCGCAACGATCTTCTGACAGTGGAGCACAAATAAGTCCGCGCCCATGGGTAGCCATAAAGTTTACAATTGCCGGAGTAATTGATTCAGCTGCGCAAATAAAGTCACCTTCATTCTCACGATCTTCATCATCCACCACAATAATCACTTTGCCATTTTTTATTTCTTCAATGGCCTCCTCAATCGAATCAATCTTAATCTTACTCATTTATTCTTTATTTCTATCCTTCAACAAAAAAGTAGGTATTCCTGTTCCTACTTGGCAATCACAATTCCTAATAGCTTTGCTAACTCTTGTTCTGCCTCTTTTAAACCTGTTTGCATGGTCAATACTTCCTCAAGTTCATCCCAATTTCCACCTGCCTCGGCTAGTTTAACTTTTTGAAGATTGTCCTCCATCATTTTTTGAACTACCCTGAATTTCAAGCGCAACACATTCGTAAGCGCCAACTCCGTTACGATCTCCTCTTCCTTCGAAAAATAAATTTTGTATTTATCTCCCCAATGTTTGCTGGTATCATAACGCGGAGTTATTAAGTCTGTTACAACGTTTTTTACTTCTTCTGTGCTGTTCCGCAAAAAGAAGTGACTATCTGGCACACTACCTTTTCCAATTTCAGATTTGTAAGACTCATAAATTTTGCGGTACACCGGATTGGTAAATGTTACATCATCTAACTCTCGCAGAAAAAAATCTGAAAGCGGATGTTCGTCAACTGATTGGTTGGTGTAATTCAACAACAATCGAATTGTTTCACGCTCTTGTAAATCCACCATACCCTGTGCATCGAGTTTGGTTGGCTTTTCTATTTCCTTAACAACGTCCGGAGAAAGTGATGACTCTTCAGAATGATGTTGTTTATCGCTACCGGTTTTTCTCCGCTCCTGTATTAAAACCTTATTTAACTCCGAAAGCAAAACACTTTCGTCAATCTTTAAAAGTGTGCCCGCCTCTTGAATATAAACCGATCGTTTTACCGGATCGGGAATTTGCGCAATGCTGGTAACAATTTCTTTAATCGATTCGGCTTTTTTAATAGGATCTCCGGCAACTTGTTTAGCAAACAATCCCGCCTTGAACGAAACAAAATCTTGTGTATGATCAACTAAAAACTTTTGAAATTCGGTGGTGCCAACCTTACGGGAATAACTATCCGGATCTTCGCCATCAGGGAATAAAATGACGCGTACGTTCAAACCGCCTTTCAGAATCATATCGATTCCGCGCAGTGCTGCTTTAATACCTGCTGCATCACCATCAAACAACACTGTAATGTTTTCGGTAAACCTGCGAATGAGTTTGATTTGATTCTCAGTTAATGCAGTGCCTGAAGATGCAACTACATTCTGCACATCGGCTTGATGCAAGGAGATTACATCTGTATAGCCCTCCACCAGATAACACACGTCATGTTGGCGAATTGCATTCTTGCCCTGGTACAATCCGTAGAGCACATCGCTCTTATGGTAGATTTCAGTTTCCGGTGAGTTGATATACTTCGGTTGGTTCTTTTCTTTGCCCAACATGCGGGCACCAAAAGCGATTACCTTCCCCGAAATATTATGAACTGGAAAAATTACTCTTCCGCGAAAGCGATCGTATGTACTTCCATCTTCCTTTTTAACAACAAGGCCCGTCTTTTCCAGCAATTCTTTGTTATACCCTTTTGCGATGGCCTCCTCCGTAAAATTCTCCCAGCCATTTAAGGCATAACCCAACTCAAATTTTTCAATGGTGCGATCATTAAATCCACGCTCACGAAAATAACTTAAGCCAATACTGATTCCCTCTTCACTTCCGGTAAGCTGCTTGCGATAAAACTCATTCGCAAAATTCATTAAGATATAAAGTCCTTCGCGCTCACTAATGATCGCAGCACTTTCATCTGAGAGTCTATCTTCTTTGATTTCTACTCCGTATTTTTTTGCGAGGTAACGCAGAGATTCTGCATAGCTCATCTTCTCATGCTCCATCACAAACGTGATGGCATCGCCCCCTTTGCCGCTACTAAAATCTTTAAAGATTCCCTTTGCGGGAACTACAAAGAAGGAGGCGGTCTTTTCGTTAGAGAATGGACTGAGTGCTTTGTAGTTCTGCCCCGATTTTTTTAAGGACACAAAATCGCTGATCACGTCTACAATATCGAGGCGATTTCTTATCTCTTCTATGGTGTCTCTGGAAATCAACGGGTTAAGAATCTTGAACCCGTAAAGATACCTTAAAAATGGAACGAATTAAGAGTTGGGAATTCCGAATTGGAACACTCTTTAAATCTTATTTTTTAAGTTTTGTAAACCTCTGATTAAGAACCAATAAAGCCAACAGCCACCGTATTATTGGTGTGCTCATCAATCAGAATGAAGGTTCCGTTTGGCGGATTTGTATCATACTGATCAGCCGCAATGGGTTTTCCGGTCTTTATGGAAACAAATGCAATTTCGTTCATTTTCAATGCATTAGTCGATTCAATTTTGAGTAAGGATGCAGTGTCCTGCACAAATTCGATTGAACTTACTTTCGCCTTTACCACCGCTGTGCCATGCTGCAATAGGTAAGTTTTGTTCGTGGCCAGCGGTTGACTGTTTAACCAACAGATATACGCTTGAAAATTGGTTCGAAGTTCAGTTTCTTCGCCTACCCTTACAATAAAATCGCCACGACTAATATCCACATCATCTTCCACTGTAATAGTAACCGACTCTTTTGCAGCAGCGCGTTCTAATTCAGTTTCATGCTTATAAATTTTCTGAATCTTAGTCGTTCTGCCCGAAGGTAAAACAACTACTGAATCTCCTTCATTTACTTCGCCACTTGAAATGCGGCCAGCATAGCCACGAAAATCGTGGTTCGCTTCATTGCGGGGCCTGATTACATATTGCACCGGCATTCTAAACGGGAGATCTTTTAGTAATTTCTTAACCGGAAGTTCTTCAAGAATAGTTAACAACGGCTCGCCCTGATACCAACTCATTTTTTCAGATGGTTCTGTCAGGTTATCCCCATGAAGAGAACTAAGCGGAATTATAGTTAACGTGAGGTGTTTATTCGGAAGCTTTTCTGTAAGAGTCGTGAAATCTTTTTTGATAGCATCAAATATTTCTTGCGAGTAACCAACCAAGTCCATTTTATTCACACACACAATCACATTGGGGATGCGCAACAAATTGGCAATGAAATAATGACGATACGTCTGCTCCACAATTCCTTTGCGTGCATCAATTAAAATGAGAGATGCCTCTGATTTTGATGCTCCGGTAACCATGTTACGTGTATACTCCACGTGGCCAGGTGAATCGGCAATAATAAATTTACGTTTAGGGGTATTGAAATAAATATGAGCAACATCAATCGTAATACCTTGCTCGCGTTCAGCAATCAATCCATCGGTTAACAATGATAAATCAAGAAAGTCAATCCCCTTGCGTTGACTGGCACGCTCAATGGCATCTAACTTATCCTGTGTAATTGATTTTGTTTCATACAGCAAACGACCGATCAACGTACTTTTGCCGTCATCAACACTTCCTGCCGTAGCTACCCGTAATACATCCATACTCTAAAAATATCCGATTACTTTTCTTGTTTCCATGGCAGCTTCGCTGCGCTTATCATCTAATCTTGTTCCACGCTCAGAAACCGTGGCATCAATAATTTCATTAATGATTTGATCAACCGTTGATGCACCCGATGCTAATGCCGCAGTGCAACTCATATCCCCAACGGTGCGGAAACGAACCTGTCTGTTTTCTACTACCTCATTAGCCTCTTTATATATAAAATCCGAATACGGCCACAAAACACCATCACGATCAATCACTTCTCGCGTATGCGAAAAATAGATGGATGGAATTTCCAATTTCTCTTCCCGGATATAATTCCAAACATCTAGTTCAGTCCAGTTTGAAATCGGAAACACCCGAACATTTTCGCCCGGTTTAATGCGGCCATTCAAGTAATCAAATAATTCAGGACGTTGATTTTTTGCATCCCATTGTCCAAAATCATCGCGTACTGAAAAGATACGTTCCTTCGCGCGGGCTTTTTCTTCATCTCTTCTTGCACCCCCTAAACACGCATCAAGTTTAAGTTCTTCTATCGTGCGCAGCAGGGTTGTTGTTTGAAGTGTATTGCGGCTGGCAAATTTTCCTGTTTCTTCTGTAGCGCGTTTCGCGTTGATGTCATCCTGTACATGCCCAACCACCAACTCCATTCCCGTCTCCTTTACAAGCCAATCACGAAATTCAATTGTTTCGATAAAGTTGTGCCCTGTATCAATATGCACCAAGGGAAATGGTACTTTACCTGGATAAAAAGCTTTCTGCGCCAAGCGTACTAAGGTGATCGAATCTTTACCACCTGAAAATAATATAGCAGGTCGCTCAAACTGGCTGGCAGCTTCGCGTATAATATAAATTGCTTCGTCTTCTAATTCTCTTGGAAACTCTCTCAGATACTCCTTCATGATTTTTCAGATCAAGTATGAACAATTTTTGTTGTGTGAAGTCCACATTCTTTTGAACTCCCTTCCCACCACCAACGGCCTGCTCGAGCGTCTTCATTGGCCGCGATTGCACGCGTGCAAGGTGCACAACCAATGCTTAAAAATCCCTTTCTATGCAGCGGATTAACAGGTACATTATGTTTCTTGATATAGTTACTCAAATCTTCATCCGACCAATCAAACAGCGGATTGTATTTGATCACTTTCATATCCTCACTCCACTCAACTTTTTGCATCAATTGTCGGTTTGCCGATTGAGATTTTCGTAACCCTGTAATCCAAATATCTGCATCAGCAAGGGCGCGCTTAAGTGGGCTTACTTTTCTTATAGAACAGCAATCTTTTCTGTTTTCAACTGAATGATAAAAACCATTAATTCCTCTCTCATTCACATACTTCTCCACTTCACCCTGCGCTGGAAAAAACACCTCGATGGAAATCTTAAAATTTGATTGCGTGAGTTCCAGCAACTCATAGGTCTCTTGAAATAAACGACCCGTGTCTAACGTAAAAAGGTGAATCGGTAATTTATTAACCGCTATTAAATTAGTGAGTGCCTGATCTTCTTCGCCTAGCGAAGTAGCAAATTTTGGATGAGCAAAATTTTGAGCCACCCAACGAAGGCCTTCAAGAGCATCCAATGTGGCTAGTGAGGAATTTACTTGCTCTAATCGGTTCATGCTTTTACCTTATCCTTAATAGGAGTTCGATCGCGCAATTTTTCCCACGCTCGCTCATGAAAATAGTATAACGCAATTTTTGAGAACACCTCAATTGAGGCAATGGAAAAGGCAAACTCCCATTTTCCAGTTACCCAATAAGAAATAATCCACGTGTCGATTGTACCTAAAATGCGCCATGAGATAGCTTTTGCTATACTTACCAGGCGGCCCGCTTCGTTTTCGCGGTTAATTCGGTTTGATATCCAAGAGTCTAAAAGCATAGTGCAAATATATTAATAATCTACTAATTATATAGACTTAGAGGATTTGTATTTTAAATGATGAGAAAAAAACGATAAAAGGCTCAACTAAACGGATAATTTCGCTGTTTTGCAGCTATGAAATATTCTCAAGAAGATATCTTAAAGGCACTTGGTACCGTTCAGGATCCAGATTTAAAAAGAGATTTGGTTTCCCTGAATATGATCAAGGATATTCAAATAGGCGACAAAAAAGTAAGTTTTACGGTTGTACTGACTACCCCTGCCTGCCCCTTAAAAGAGAAAATAAGACAAGATTGTGAAGATGCTGTAACAAAAGTGATTGGTGATGATGAGCTTCAAATTAAGATGACATCATCCGTTACAAGCGTTAGAGACCACACTCCCATTCTACCCGGGGTAAAAAACATTATTGCTGTGGCTTCGGGCAAAGGTGGCGTTGGAAAATCAACCGTAACAAGCAATTTGGCGGTTGCCTTAGCAAAAGCAGGTGCCAAAGTTGGGATTATTGACGCTGATATCTTCGGCCCGTCCATCCCGGTGATGTTTAACTGCGAACGCGAACAGCCTGAAGTAAAAGTGAAGGATGGAAAAAACTTCATCATTCCATTAGAACAATATGGCGTGAAGCTTCTTTCCATCGGTTTTCTAACGCCAGCAGATAGCGCCATTGTTTGGCGGGGTCCTATGGCCTCATCGGCACTAAAGCAGTTTCTAACGGATGCGCAATGGGGCGATCTTGATTATTTGCTGGTTGATTTGCCTCCTGGAACAAGTGATATTCATCTTACCCTTGTTCAAACAGTACCTGTTACCGGTGCCATCATAGTAACAACTCCGCAAAAGGTTGCTTTAGCCGATGCAATCAAGGGATTAGCTATGTTCAAGCAACCTTCAATCAACGTACCTGTTTTAGGCGTTGTCGAGAATATGGCCTACTTTACCCCGGAAGAATTACCAGACAACAAGTATTACCTCTTTGGTAAAGGGGGTGGACAGAACCTTGCAGAGAAATATGATGTTCCTTTGCTTGGGCAGATTCCTCTGGTGCAAAGTATCCGCGAAAGCGGTGACAGCGGACTACCAGCAGTTTTAAAAGATGGAGCAACGGCTAAAGCCTTTACCGATCTTGCAGAAAATCTGGCTCGTCAAGTTGCCATAAGAAATGCTAAATTTGAATCGACTAAACGAGTTGAGTTTCAAGTATGATTAAAACAATTGAGTTGTGAAAAAAGAAGAAATAATTCTCCGCGTTGAATCGGCTCTTGATAGCATAAGACCCTATTTGGTAGCCGATGGCGGAAATGTTCGGGTAATTGAAATCGATGAAGATAATATTCTCAAGCTAGAGTTCGTTGGTGCTTGTGGCAACTGCCCAATGTCAACCATGACCTTTAAAGCCGGGGTTGAAGAGGCAATAAAGCGAGCTGTGCCCGAAATTGTAACCATTGAAGTGGTAAACCTGACAACAGCATAGGTTACTACACATTAGATTTGATAATTAACCTTAAATCAATTTCCTAAGATTTTCAGACAGGCACTCTACTACTATGAGATTACAGATTGTTTTTATTTCTGCCCTTCTCATTGATGCCTTCATTAACACACAAGCCCAAGACCGGTGCGGAACTATTCAATACGAAGCACTACGTCATCAAAAAAATCCCAACCTTGAGAAAGGTTCGGAGTTCGAAAATTGGGTTCAGAAAAAATTAACTCAGCCGCGCTTAGATGCACAGCGTTCGCAGCGCACGCAAGCAGCAACCTACGTAATACCTGTTGTAGTTCATATTATTCATAACGGAGAGCCAATCGGCTCAGGCCTCAACCTATCTGACGCTCAAATTCAGTCACAAATCAATGTGATGAATAAAGATTTTCAGCGAATGAATCTGGATGCTGGAAATACGCCATCTGAATTTCTTCCTGTAGCCGGAAACCTAGATATTGAATTTGTTCTGGCCAAACAAGATCCCTTTGGGGCTGCAACCAACGGTATTCAGCGGGTGCAAGGAACAAAATCTGTTTGGACAATTAATGATAATTCAACCTTTAAGGCATTGAGTTATTGGCCAGCAGAAGATTATTATAACATTTGGGTTATTAATATTCCATCGTATCTGGGTTATGCACAATCTCCGGTATCCAATCTTCCCGGGCTCGAAACATCCCCCGATGATCGCCTTACCGATGGCGTAATTATTCACTACACTGCTTTTGGATCTAACTTCGAAGGACTTGGTACTTTTGCACTCAATTCGAAGTATAACCGAGGCCGCACAGCCACCCATGAGACTGGCCACTTTTTTGGATTACGGCACATTTGGGGTGATGATGGGAGTTCGTGCAGTGGAACCGATTATGTTGATGATACACCCAATCAAGGCGGAAGTTACTCAGGTCAATGTCCTTCTGGCACTCGCACTTCCTGTACATCAAGCGACATGTATATGAATTACATGGATTACACCGATGATGCGTGCATGAATCTGTTTAGTCAAGGTCAAAATGCACGAATGGTTGTTGTGTTAGAAAATAGTCCACGCAGATTTAGTTTGCTTAATTCTATTGGCGATGAACCTCCGCCCGCACTTTCATTAGATCTGGCATTGCGCGAAATAGTTTCTCCCGGAAGCACATCTTGCGGTGACGCTATCATTCCAATCGTTGAAATACAAAATTTGGGAACAACAACACTGACATCGGCAAGAATACAATTGAAAAAAAATGGAACGATAACAGAAACTATAGATTTTGTTTTGAATTTACCATTCGAAGGAATTACAACGGCTTCGTTCACCTCTACTCCTCAAGCATCGGGCACGGTTACTTACGAATTTGAAGTTCTTCTGGTAAATAATTCAACCGATCAACGTACCACTAACAATAAACTTTCAATAAGTTCTTCAGTGCCCCCAACGGGTAGTTTACCAATAAGCGAAATCTTTAATTCAATTCCTGCCACCTGGAACCGATATAACCCCGACAACAACATAGCCTGGGAATTGATTGGCACGGCCGGTCATGGCAATGCGATGTACGTCAATTGTTACGACTATGAAAATGAAGGTGCGATTGATCGATTAATAACTCCAATTTTAGATTTAACTTCTGCCCCCGTGGCTTTTCTTAAGTTTGATCGGGCGCATGCTTTTTATGGTTCTTCAAATCAGGAACGTCTTCGCGTACTGGTTACAACGGTTTGTGATTTTAATACCAACTCTGTTGAGATTTTCAATTTGGAGGGCACTTCATTAGCAACCGCTCCACAAACAACAAGCAATTTTATTCCCACCTCAGCCCAATGGGAAACAACCTCTCTTTCTTTAAATGCATTTATCGGCAATAAAATTCAAATCGCATTTGAGGTGGTTAACGGGTGGGGAAACAATGTGTATCTAGACAACGTGGTGGTTTCAACAGATCAATTAATTGATATTGCATTGCTATCCCTTGAAAGCCCCGGACCTGTAACCTGCGTAGCAAGTCCTCTGCCACAAGTACGTCTAAAAAACCTTGGAAGTGTTTCAATAACTTCTTTCACCATTCAGGCAACAATCAATAATCAGCAACAAACTGCACAAACCATAAATAATATTTCTCTTGGTGCTAGCGAAGAAGCGTTATTTACGCTAAACACACTACCACTAATTACAGGAAATAATACAATTGTATATACTATCAGTAATCCAAACGGATTACCCGATGCCAACTCATTAAATAATACGCTTAGCCTAAAGCGAATTGTAAATGATTACACTGAAGTTATTCCCTTACGAGAAAATTTTAATGGAAATTTTTCTACCATGTGGTCTGTCGTCAGTCAAAACAATCAAGCTGAGTGGATTTCGATCTCAACTGACAAAGAGAATTCATTAGGCTACATTGCTTTCGATAATACAAACAAAGGTGAAGAATCGTGGCTGGTTAGTCCTGTGCTTGACTTCTCTAAAACTCCAAAAGCAAGTTTATTTTTTGATGTGAGTTATGCTAGTCAATCGCGAGGTAACGAAAAGTTAAGAATTTTATATTCAGAAGATTGCGGACAAACCTTTAGCAACATCTTATATGATCAGTCCGGTTCTTCATTATCTACTGTTGCAACCAGTCAATTCTGGACTCCAGCAGTAAAAGAAGACTGGCAAAGGGAATTCATAAACCTAAACTCACTGGCCGGCAAAGATCAATTGCGCTTTGCATTTGTTGCCACGAACGACAATGGAAATAATTTGTATGTCGATAATATAGAATATTTTATTGATGATGATCCATTTCCAATCTCACTGCAAGAACCTTATTCCGTTTATGGGGGTGGAGACGAACTAAAATTGACTTTCAATCTAGACGAAAAACAAACGACTTATCTAAAAATATATACACTGCAGGGCCAGGTATTGGTTGATAATGTATTGCCCGAATCCCTCAATCAAACCTACTCATTTGATCTCGGCATTCAGGGGTCAGGTATTTACATTGTGCAGGTTATCTTTAAAGAAGGAATGAGGGCAACTAAAGTATTTTTGTCAGGAAAATAATTTTTTAAAAAGTACGATTTTAGATAAGAGGTACGAATCATCACCTTAGTCTTAGCAAATGACTATTTTGGTTTGTGAAGAGGAAAGGATCGTGTGGTAGATTTATTCGAATAACTATCTTTGTGTTGCATGGAGCTTGATCCAGGCTTGAACATTAGCGAATGAGTAAAAAAAGAATTGCAATCTTATATGGAGGCCGATCGGTAGAACATGGAGTTTCTATCAACTCAGCCCGAAATATTTTTCAATACATTGACAAAAACCTTTTTGAACCAATCCCGATCGGAATTTCCCTAAAAGGGGTTTGGTATAAAACAGATGCCATCACAAAGGAGGTAGAAAAGGGAGAAGAACTCTCCCTTCGCTTAAATCCGGACTCGCCCTCTTTTACTTCTAAGTCAGGGAGCTTTATGGTGGATATGGTCTTCCCTGTTTTGCATGGCACCGATGGTGAAGACGGAAGTATTCAAGGTTTGTTAAAATCAATGGATATTCCTATGATTGGAACAGGAGTTGCCGGTTCGGCTATGTCGATGAGTAAATTAGTAGCGAAGCGATTGCTGAAGGAAGCAGGATTACCCGTGAATAAATTTCTATTCTCCTACTTCTCCGACAAAAAACAATTCACCTTCGAAGAAATTGAAAAAGAATTAGGATTACCCTTTATGGTGAAGGCTGCCAATCTGGGATCTTCGGTGGGTGTATCTAAGGTAAAATCTAAAGAAGATTTTGAAAAAGCAGTGAATGACTCTTTCAATTTTGATGACTGTGTCTTATTCGAAGAATTTATTGAAGGTCGAGAGATTGAGTGCGCTATTCTCGGCAACGATCCGGTACAAGCTTCCTTGCCGGGAGAAATTATTATCAGCAGTAAGTACGATTTTTACACGTTCGATGCCAAGTATGTAGATGGAGAAGCGGTGTCCATTGATGTACCTGCTAAAATTGAACCTTCTCTTGTTGAAAAGATAAGAGCCGTCTCGATTAAATCCTATCAGGCTTTAGGATGTGAAGACTTTTCGAGGGTAGATTTATTTCTTACCAAAACAGGTGATGTATTCGTAAACGAAATCAATACTATCCCGGGTTTTACAAATTCCAGCATGTTTCCCATGATGTGGAAAGAACGCGGTATTTCTTTTAGCGAACTGATCACGAAACTGGCGGAGTTGGCAGAGGCGCGCTACAAAAAATCAAAACGGGTTGCACGAGACTATCAATCGGCATTAAATTTCTAAACCAATGAAATTAGGATCACTTTTTAAGAAACGTTCGGTGGGTGGTTTGCTGATGAGTCTCGCACTTACTATAGGCAGCGTGCTATTCATTGCCATTATCTATTTTTATATTTATCTGCCCAGTGTTACCAATCATGGAGAATCCATTACCGTGCCCGATTTGAAAGGGATGGAATATGGAGAGCTCGAAAATTTTCTTACCAAAAATGATTTGCGCTTTGCCGTAAATGATTCAGCATACTCAAGTGATTTTCCACCGCTCTCCGTGTTGCGTCAGTTTCCACAGCCAGGATCAAAAGTAAAAGAGAATCGCGTTATCTATGTTTCACTTAACCGTGTGCTACCCCCTACACTACCGATTCCTGATTTAGTCGATCGATCGTTAATCAATGCTGAGGTAGTTTTAAAAAGTATCGAACTAGAGCGCGGTAGAATTCTTTATGTACCCGATCCTTTTCGCAATCTGGTAAAAGAAATGCGATACGAAGGCAAAAAAATTGAACCCGGTACCCGGATTACAAAGGGTGCTGTAATTGACTTAGTTGTTGGCGATGGAAATGGCCCGGCAGATTTTACCATTGGCAATTTATTAGGCGATAGTTTTGAAACTGCCAAGTTTAAATTAATGGGTTGGAATCTGCATTTAGGTACAGTTCAAATCCCGTTGGGGATGGATACTACGGGGATGGAACCATTCGTTTATAAGCAATATCCGATGAAGGGCGACTCCGTTCGGGTAGGTGATCCTGTGGATATTTGGATTGGGCCTAAAGGGTATGTAGATCCTGAAGAAGAAGGTGAAGATGACTCAGAATCGGATGATGAAGTGGAACAATAAACCAACGATGTGAATCGGTTAGTTTTCTCAATTCTCTTTTTAGTCTTCTCTTCAACTGGTTTTTGCCAATTGATTGTTGTTCCTATTCAAAAAGAAACTTCAAGTAAGAAAAATAATTTTGCCCGAACACGTTCAGTAGATCCTATTACACTTCCTTTCTGGGACGATTTTTCGGCTGTACGAAAAGGATATGCAGATACTGCCAAATGGCAATACGGAAATTCGGTTTGGGTGAACTCCGGAATGGCAATTAATCCACCTTCCCTTAATGTTGCAACTTTTGATGGTTTGGATTCATTAGGCAAACCATATAATGTAAATGATGTGCTCGCAAAAGGCTTTGCCGACAAATTGGTTTCGGCACCAATCCGAATGGATTTACCCAGTGCGTCTGAACGCTCAGCCATTGCCATCACGTTCTTTTATCAGTTTCAGGGAAATGGTGAACCGCCAGATGCCGGTGATCTTCTTTCGCTTGCATTTAAAAACAATTCAGGAGCCTGGGAAGTAGTATGGTCGATAGAAAATAATGGCACGTTGATGAAGGATAAATTCACTGCGGTAACAATTCCAATCACTGCTGATAAATTTTACCATGATAACTTTCAGTTTCGGTTTCAAAACTTTGCACGGCTTTCAGGACCTTATGATACCTGGCATGTGGACTACATTTATATAGGGAATGGAAAATCTCAAACAAGTCCTGTCTACCCACTTTTTCCTGATCGGGCAATCAGCAAACCATTTACCTCATTATTCTCTACTTATAGTGCAGTACCGATTAAACACTTTTTTTCAGACCCTGCTACGATCATCACAAAGCCCTCGGTTACGATTACTAACCGTAGGCAAGATCAAAACGTAGGACAACCTGTTAGCTACAGTTCGTCAGCGCAAATCTCCATGACGAAAGAAGAACAAACTCCAATTATATTAAATGAGGTTCTTGACATCAATGCAGGAATTGGAGATGCATTGATTTATAATGAACAACGGACTGTCACCTTGCAAACAATTCCCGATCCAACAACCTTTGATTCTTCTGCAGACTCCATCAACATTAAATTAAATATTGTATTTGATTCAGGCGATGACGAAATCAAAACCCCAACAGAAGGCGATTACGATTTTGATGTTTTTAATCCTCTGGTTTTTAAAACCAACGACAGCCTCAGCGCAAGCTATATACTTTCTGATTTTTATGCCTACGATGATGGTGCCGCTGAATATGGTGCTGGTTTAAATCAACCGGGCGCTCAAGTTGCTTATCGATTCGATATGAAAACCACTGAACCTGATACCATTGTTGCTGTTGATATTTACTTTCCGCGCTTTGGCGATGAATCCACCCAGATAATTCAATTTCATATATTGAAGGAGCTAACAGATAAGCCTTCGGATGAAGTGTTCAGAGGAAATATTCCCATTCAACGCAACTCACTAAATAAATTTTGGAGAATTTCTTTTGAAGAACCGAAAGGCGTAAAGGACAAATTTTACATCGGTTGGAAACAACTTTCATCGGCCACTATTGCCGTAGGTCTTGATAAAAATACCGATTCAGGAAGTATGATTTATACCAACATCAACGGAAGTTGGGAACAAAACACAAGCGTAAAAGGGAGCTTGATGATTAGACCTGTTTTTGGCCCCGGCAAGGGAGGCGTGATTTCAGGAGTCGAGAATACCATCCCCTTATCCCTTTATCCAAATCCAAGCTCAGGAACGTTTTATATTGCTTCTTTGGTTGAAGAAGCCATTCTGTTCGATACTACAGGCAAAAGAGTTTCTATAAGTATAGAACCTGAAACCGATAGAACTAGAATTTCAATTCAATCTCCGGCTGCAGGCTTGTTCATGCTTCGCACTTATCAAAATGGTGCCTGGAAAAGTAGTAAGGTTATTGTTCGGTAGTCAATGTATTCACCGCAAGGACGCTATGGCGTAAAGAAAATTTAAAGTCCGTTTGGCATAGTAACAAGATTTTTCCTGTCCATTGCGCCTCTGCGGTTAAATGATGAATTCCCTACAGCCCTGATACCTGACTTGTTCCAACGGCTTGAACAATCTCAAGCGGATTAGGTGTAAAACAAATTACAAAAATTAGTAAGGCAATCACTCCCAGTATAATCCTTCCCGGACTAAGAGGCGTTTCATCTTGTGATGGTGGATGTTGAATACCCACAAACCTTCCAATTATGAAAGCAAATAACAACCACCCCGGGTATCCTACTACATTCGGGAAAAGGGAAACAATTCCATATTGGATTACAAAAAGTCCAATGGCATACATCCACGTATCGCGCTGCGGCAATGCAAGTCCGCGCATCGCCAGATAATGAAAGCCAATGAACAATGGAATTTCGTAGATCAATACATTTAACCCATCTTTTGGATGGACATACCCAAGGCCTGCATAGAATAGAAATCCTACAAAAATCACGGTTGCAATTCTTCGGTGCCATTTATGTCCTACCAATCCATACAACACATGCCCACCATCTAACTGGCCGATTGGCAACAGATTGATGCTGGTAAACACAAGCGATAAGAATCCGGCAAATAGAAATGGATAGTGAATAATCTCATGAATATTCGGTACTCGCGCAGGATCCGCTATAAAATTTTCGAAAAATAAAAACAATAAATTTTTTCCGAGAAAAACATTTGCAGTTCCTTCAGGCAGAAATCCAACCTGATAAACATAGTTAGCATAGTCTAACCCAAATTGTTCATACTCTGGATGGATTTGGAAAATGTATTCCGGGGGTGGAAGATGGGTGAATCCATAAAATAAAAAACCCAATGAAACTACGAACCCTGCGAGTGGACCTGCAATTCCAATGTCAAAATTCTCGCGGGTAGAACTCACTCGTTGCTTCAATCGTATCAAGGCACCAAGCGTTCCAAACATTAGTGGAATAGGTGGCAAGGGAATGTAATATGGTAATGAAGTGCGAACCCTATGATAGATGGCTGTAAAATAATGACCAAACTCATGAGCCGTGAGAATGGAAAGAAAACAGATAGAATATGGAAGGCCTGAATAAAAATCGGCCCACGTATAACCACTTACTAAAATCGATTTTCCAGTTGTCCATTCGGCACCCGCCAACGTGGTGGTGATAAACGTAACAATGAACAAGGAAGAATGTATGAGTGCTGTCTTGAGTTTTGGATTCATGGAAAAAGTGAAAAAATCTGATCAGGATATTGAACATGAAACGTTTGAATACCCGCCTTGTTTGCCCCCATCAGGTTATCTTTATTATCGTCTAAAAAAATTGTTTCAGCAGGCTGTAAATTATTCTGTGTAAGCACATGCTTATAAATGGCCACATCGGGCTTACTCAACTTTAACAAGTGCGAGTAATACGCATCATGAAAGTAATAATCTATGCGTTCCTTACCTGTAAGCTGTTGCACAATTTTGCTAAAACACTGAAGATGAATGTTGTTCGTATTGCTTAATAAATAAAGGGAATAGTTTTTCTTCAATCGTTCAAGTAATTGAATGCGTTCGATGGGGATATCCAAAAGCATCGCATTCCAGGCAGCATCCAATTCAGTATCAGTCACTTTTAAATTGAGTGATATACGTACCTGATCACGAAATTCGGCATCCGTGATCAGGCCCTTTTCGTACTCATGAAAGTAAGCTCCGTGATGAACTCTGTTTTTTATTTCCTCCAGCGGCAAACCACTTAGCGCAGCGAAAGCCTGATGGGTTTTTTCTACTGCGAGGTTGATGATTACTCCTCCTAAATCGAAAATAATGTTTTTAATTCCTGTAGGCGCCAAACGGTTGTGAATTAACGTTCAAAGATGTAAAATTGCAGTCCCAAATAATAACTGGTTGCAAATATAGCTGGTTATCTCAAAGAGGGCCCATAGCTCAGCTGGTTAGAGCACTTGACTCATAATCAAGGGGTCGCTGGATCGTGCCCAGCTGGGCCCACTTTTACATTCCTCCTAATCTTATCTTCTTGGAGTGATACTAGCCTTCGTTTTTGTGGGTAAGCCTTACAGTGATTCAAACCCACGTCTTTTGTTCAAGGTTGTGGGGTTAGGCGACCCACAACAACCAATCGGTTAAATATTTCAAGTATTAGATTTAGAAAATTTGTAACTTGTTTAAAAATAAAGGCATGTCAACAATTGAATTGAGAAAACAACTTATTGATAAGATTAAGACCTCTGAAAATAAAACCCTATTGGAAGAAGCTTATAGACTCCTTGCTTTAGAAAACGATGATTCGGAAGTTTATCAATTGAGCCCAGATCAAATAAGTGCTGTTAATGAAGCAAAATCTCAAATAAAAAATGGAAAGTTGTTGACAGATGATCAGGCTAATCAGGAGATTGACGAATGGCTAGGAAAGTAATTTGGTCATTGCTTGCTCATGTTGACCGTAAAAATATTCTCGACTACTGGAGGAAGAGAAATCAATCTGATACCTATAGCAAAAAACTGAATCGATCTTTCAAGGAAGCAATTCAACTCATTCAAGAATATCCTCAAATAGGAAAAAAGACAAACCTCGAAGGAGTTCGAATCAAAATCATAAAGGATTATTTTATTATTTATGAAATTGAAGATTCAGCTATTCACATTTTGACTATCTGGGATAGTCGGCAAGAGCCAGAAAAGTTGGATAAAATTATTAGTAAATCGTAGTTCCTAACTAATTCCCATAGAGCTGGCTTGATCGCTGATCAGCAATTATTTACCAGGCATCATCCTTGTCTTATTTTCTCAAAACAGTTATTTGTTTTACGGAGATCGTTATTCTGAATAAAATCTCCTTCCTACCTTGCGACCGTTTTTAACGAAATCGAATGATCCGCTCTTTACTTCCCTTATTATTTGTTAGCACGATCATGTATGCCCAACAAGATTCCAGTAGGCTGTTACAAGATGTCGTTATTCATAGCAATCGCATTCAAACCGGGTTTGATCAGACAGCAGCGAGTCTGATTGTAATTTCGGCAGCCGATATAAAACAAGCACCCGCATTAAGCGTTCCCGACTTACTTCATTACTATGCCGGGGTTGACATTCGTCAGCGTGGAGCAAATGGTGTGCAGGCTGATGCAAGCATTCGCGGTAGTACGTTCGATCAGGTTCTGATTCTGATCAATGGAATAAAAATCAGCGATCCACAAACAGGGCATCATTCCCTCAATCTGCCTGTTGATATTGAAAACATTGAACGTATTGAAATATTGAAAGGCCCAAGTGCGCGCATCTATGGACAAAATGCATTTGCCGGAGCTATTAACATTATCACAAAGACTCCTGACGACAGTTATATAAAAGTGCAAGCACATGCGGGAGCCTACGGCTTAGGTGGAATTCGCTTAGCGGCTTCGATGGCCAAAGAAAAAGTAAAACAATACATTTCTGCCAGTCGCGATTTTTCAGATGGCTATCAATACAATACCGATTATGTTATCAGTAATCTCTTTTATCAATCGGAAGTACAGACATCCGCAGGAAAAGTAAATGTGCTGGGAGGATTTACTGACCGGAGTTTTGGAGCCAATGGATTTTATGCAAGTCCGGCAAACATGGATCAGTATGAAGCAATACAAACCAGTGTGCTTGCAGTTTCTTTAGAAACTATCCCAAAAGAGAATATAACAATTAAGCACAGGCTTTATTGGCGCAGAAATCAAGACGAGTATCTTTTTGTTCGCACCAATCCCAACCTCTATCGAAATTTGCATACCAATAACACGGTGGGTTACGAAGCCAATGCTTCCATCAAAAATAAATTAGGTACAACCGGACTTGGCATCGATATCAATCAACTTTGGTTGGTTAGTAATAACCTGGGCGATCATGAACGAACAGTGGCCACGTTATTTTTAGAACATCGGTTTGAAAGCACGAATGGAAAATTGAATGTGACACCCGGTACACAACTCAATTATTACTCTGATTTTGGCAGCAACTTTTTTCCGGGTATTGATGCAGGGTACGCACTCACTCCTGCTCTTCAACTCTTTGCCAATGCAGGCTATACGTATCGGGTACCAACCTACACTAATTTGTATTATAGCGATCCGGCCAACGCGAGCAATCCTGATTTACTTCCTGAGTATGCCTTCTCCTACGAAGGAGGTATAAAAATTATAAACCAAAAAACGTTCAATCTGCAAGCATCTTATTTTGTGCGCAATGGAAAACGAATTATCGATTACACGAAAGAGGTAAGCACTGATCCGTGGTATCCTGATAATCTAACTGACATCAATGCAAAAGGATTTGACATGAATGGAAGCTGGCGACCGGACATACCATTACTTTATAAATTAGATCTTGGATATACCTATATCGATGCATCCAAAGTCACTGATGTAAACATCTCGCGGTACGCATTGGATAATTTGAAAAATCAGGTAGTAGTGAGCGCTACCTTAAAATATGCAAAGCAACTTCTTCATACCATCAACTTCCGGTATTCCGATCGTCTAAACCTACCGGATTATAATGTAGTGGATACGCGCATTAGTTGGCAAGGAAAATCATTTGGTGCTTTCGCAGATCTAACCAATGTATTTGATCAAGAATACACTGAAACCAATCTCGTAACCATGCCGGGAAGGTGGTTTAAAATGGGAGTTAGCTTTCAGTATTGATATGTATAGCATTTGACTCATACCGCACATAAAACCGGCTAGCAATTTAACCAGGCTTTTTGTTTTCTTTGTAAGAAGCCTTAAATCAAAACAAAATGAAGCCTGCACTAAGATTGATCGGTCTTGTCCTAATTATATCTATTTCGTCACATGCTCAAGAAGATGAGTTGGGTGTGAAAGGAAAAATTGTGGACAAATACACCCGCGAAATCGATAAGCTGACGAAGAATAAAAAAATTCAAGCAGCTTTTGAGTCCATCAAAAAACAGGATGCCCGCAATCGCAAAGATTTAATTACGCTTACGGAAATAGAAGCGCCACCCTTTATGGAGGAAGCTCGCGCCAAAGTATTTGCCAACATGCTGAAAGAAGCAGGTGCAGATTCGGTTTGGATTGATAACGTGGGCAACGTGCTGGCTTTACGAAAAGGAAAGGTTAGAAAAACAACCGTTGCCTTGGATGCTCATTTGGATACTGTGTTTCCAAAAGGAACGGATGTAAGAGTAAAATCAAAAGGTGATACGCTCTATGCACCCGGTATTGGTGATGATACCCGCGCATTAGTGGTGATTGCTTCCATTCTCAGAACGATGGAGGAAATCGGCATTGAAACCCAGGCTGATATTTTATTTACAGGATCAGTCGGTGAAGAAGGACTGGGTGATTTACGAGGGGTTAAAAATCTTTTTACAGACAACGCTCCAAAAATTGATTCGTGGATTTCTATTGATGGTGGTGATATTGGTCGCGTTAACATTTTGGGTTTAGGTTCCTATCGCTATCGTGTAACGTTTAAAGGTCCGGGTGGTCATAGCTGGGGTGCATTTGGTTTGGCTAATCCACAACATGCGTTGGGCAGTGCCATTCATAATTTCACACTCGCTGCGGATGAATATACTAAAACCGGAGCTAAGACAAGTTACAATGTAGGCCGCATTGGTGGTGGCACATCGGTAAACTCTATTGCATTTGAATCGTGGATGGAAATTGATATGCGGTCGGAAAGTCCCGAGCGATTAAATCATATCGATGGTATTTTAAAATCATCTATTCAAAAAGCACTTGATGAGCAAAATCATATTAAGCGTATGGGGCCAGACCTTACTGTAGACATTCAAAAAATTGGAGATCGCCCTTCCGGGGAACTTTCTGAAGAGTTGCCACTGATTCAACGTACGATGGCATCCATAAAATATTTCGGAGAAGAGCCGCATGTAACACGTGGCTCCACCAATGCAAACATTCCTATTGCGAAAGGAATTCCGGCAGTTACAATTGGGCGTGGTGGCAAAAGTGGCAATGCACATTCCTTAAAAGAATGGTGGCTGGATGTTGACGGCTACAAAGCCATCCAATTTGCTTTGCTTACCGTTGTAGCAGAGGCTGAAATAGCCAAGTGAGATAATTTATTATATTGAGAATATAAATATCAGCTCATGCGTGCAAAATTTCTCACAGTAATTTTAGTCAGTGCATTCACTGTTTCATTCGCCCAACCGAAGCGACAATTTGAACCCGTTAACTTTTCGCAGGTAAACATTACCGATTCATTTTGGAAACCCACGTTGGATAAAGTAGCCACCACTACGTTGCAAGCGTGCATTTATCAAACGGAAGTTAAAACTCCACGCATCCGTAATTTTGAAAAGGTAGCCCGAGGTAAAAACGAAAAACATGAAGGCATTTTTTATGATGACTCAGATGTATTCAAAGCCTTAGAAGCGATTGCCTATTCGTTAAAGAATCACCCAAATCCTGAACTTGAAAAAAAAGCAGATGAATGGATTGATAAAATAGCAGCTGCACAATTGCCCGATGGCTACATCAACACCTATTATTCATTAGGCCGACTGGACGAACGTTGGAGCGACATGAGTATGCATGAAGATTACAATGGCGGTCATTTAATTGAAGCGGCCGTTGCCTATTATCAGGTTACCGGCAAACGAAAATTATTAGATGTTGCCATCAAGTTTGCCGATCATTTCGATTCACAATTTGGCCCGGGAAAAAAACATTGGGTAACTGGCCATCAGGAATTAGAACTGGCGTTGGTAAAACTTTATAACACAACCAAAGACAAAAAATATTTAGACCTCTCCTATTGGTTGCTTGAAGAACGTGGCCATAAATATGCAAAGGGGTATACATGGACCGACTGGCGCGATACCGCCTATGCACAAGATGTAGTACCTGTGCGTGAGCAAACCGAAATTACGGGTCATGCAGTCCGTGCGATGTATATGTATACTGGTGCCGCTGATGTGGCTGCACTATCTGGAGATGAAGGTTACATGAAAGCGATGAAGACGGTTTGGGAAGATGTTGTGTATCGCAACCTGTATGTAACAGGTGGTATCGGTTCGTCTGGAAGTAATGAAGGTTTTGGAACCGATTACGAGTTGCCCAACGAGCAAGCCTATTGCGAAACGTGTGCTTCGGTGGGAATGGTTTATTGGAACCAGCGCATGAATTTACTAACCGGAGACAGCAAGTTTATTGATGTGCTGGAGCGAAGCTTATATAATGGTGCACGCGATGGACTCTCTCTGAATGGTGATCGCTTCTTCTATGGAAATCCGTTGGCTTCGGATGGAAGACATAACAGAAGAGAATGGTTTGGCACTGCCTGCTGTCCTGCAAACATTGCGAGACTTGTTTCTTCGCTGGGCGATTACATCTATGGATTCTCTGATAAAGGAATTTGGGTTAATCTTTACATCGGCAGCAACACAACTGCAAAGATGGGTAAGAACGATGTTCCCGTAACCATGGAAACCAATTATCCCTGGGATGGAAAAATAAAAATAGCTGTCAATCCAAAAAGCAAAAGCAAGTTTGCTATGAACCTTCGCATTCCGGGTTGGGCACAAGGGGAAGCTGTGCCGGGCGACCTTTTTGTTTTTGAGAATAAATCCAAAACCAATTTTACGATTACATTAAATGGCAAACCGGTTGCTTACAAAATGGAAAATGGATATGCGATAATTGAACGTGATTGGAAAAAGGGGGATGTTATCGAATTGAATCTCCCGATGGAAGTAAAGCGAATTGTTTCCCGACCTGAAGTAAAACAAGATATGGATCGTGTTGCGCTGCAACGCGGCCCACTCGTATATTGCGTAGAAGGTGCAGACAATAACGATCAGGCCTGGAACCTGATACTACCTGATCAGGCTACTTTCCAAACCAGCTATCAAAAGGATTTATTGGAAGGAATAACTACCATTCAGTTCGATGCACCTACCCTTCAAATCACCAAGGATGGTCAATCGGTAAAGACCGAAATAAAAAAAATAACAGCCATCCCCTACTACGCATGGTGTAATCGTGGCCAAAATCAAATGCAGGTTTGGTTGCCCCGTAAAATTCAGGATGTAAAAATAAATCGATAAGAGTATAAGCGATAGAGGCCTCTCTCTTAAGAAAGAAAGCGGCCTCATGCAAAAAATACCTACTTAAACCCTCGCCAAACATAACGATTGTAGTTAATCATGCCATAAATCATTCATTACACAATTGTTACATTATAGATTTAGCTATTAATAGTTTGAAAATAATTTTAACCTAATATTCAGGTAATGCTAAAGAGGTAGGTTTAAGAAACCTTAAACTCTATGCATACTCGACTAATCATCCCTGTATTAATAAGTTTTGCGGGAATCTCTGCCCTTATTGCCCCAACCTTCAACAGGTCAAGCGAACTTACCCCTACTTTTATTGCAACAGGTGCAAATACACTTTCATGTATGCTTAACGACAAAGAAATTTCAGAGAATACGTATTTAAATGCTGAAATAGTACACGAAAGCGAGTTATTTTATCTAAACCTGTGGATGGGTGAAGGACATCAGAATAGAATTACATTTGTTTTAAGAGATGAGGAAATTTCTGAAAAGACATACGACCTCGATGATACCAATAAACGGTACGTAACATTCTCATTTCATCAAATGACATGCACGTATACTTCAGATGAGTATTACAGCGGCATGTTGATGATCAACACGTACGATAAAGAACAAAAAATTATTGCAGGCTCTTTTGAATTCATTGCTTTCTCTGACGATTGCAATGAATTGGTTCGGATAAAGGATGGTCAATTTGACGCCATGTTTTAACTAATCGGCTACTTTGTTTTAAATCGAAATGCCTCAGCCATTTTTTTATAAATATCTGTGTTCTGATAAATACCCGAGAATCTATCAGATCCCGGACCAAATGCAAATACTGGAATCATAACTCCTGTATGATGCTCAGTAGTGAATTTGCCTTCCACGGTTCCGGTTTTCATATCACCGCCTATTAAAGAAAAACCTCCGGTTTCGTGATCAGCCGTGATGATCACTAGCGTATTTCCATCTGCCGCAGCAAAGTCCAACACTTTTCCAATAGCATTATCGAAATCAATCATTTCATCAACAATATATTGTGTATTGTTATCATGCCCACCCCAATCAATCTGCGAGCCTTCAATCATCATAAACATTCCCTTTTTGTTTCCTTTTAGTAGTTGAAGTGCTACCTCCGTAGATTTTACCAATTCGTCACCACGGCCTTCAGAGAATTTGGCTTGTTGCTCATCGGCTAGAAAAGCAGCTAATTTTCCTTTTGTGATCTGCTGTACTTCAGTTATCGAATTCGCTATTTGATATCCTCTGCCTTTCAACGAATCGACAAGATTAAGTCCATCAGAACGTTTGGAAAAATATTTTCTTCCACCCCCAATAAACACATCAATATCGGTCTTTAGAAAATCTAATGCGATTGCTTCATTTAAAGATCTGGAAGGTTGGTGTGAAATGAAACAAGCAGGCGTAGCATGGGTGATGGAGCACGTTGCTACCAAACCTGTGGCAAGTCCGTTTTGCTCTGCAATTTCCAATATGGTAGGTATTGGCTTTCCTGATGCATCTACGCCAATAGCACCATTGTAAGTTTTTTGTCCTGAGGCCAGCGCTGTTGCTCCTGCGGCTGAATCTGTCACATAATTATTACTGGCTTGATTCTTATGAAAGCCAACTGCTGTACAACGCTCAAGATTTAGTTTTCCTTTATTGCCTGTAAGGCCCGCATAGATTTGTGCAGCGCCCATTCCGTCCCCCACCATCAAGATAACATTTTTGGGGTGGGATTTACTTTTTTGAGCCCAACTGTTTGACGTGACTGCAAACAAGACACACAGTAATATAATATTTCTCATCTTGACTTTTTTTCAGTTTTAAAATGTATCCGTAAATTCTTTAATGATTTACCTTGGTTCGGCCATCATCCTCACGCGCTTTTTTTATTTCCGTTGGATCGTCTAATGTTGGTGATTCATTCATTGCCTTCCAATCAAATTTTTCATCGAACGGTTTAAGCGCCAATGTTGGATCAAAAACCCGTGGATCTACTTCTACAGCATTGTAGGGAGTAAAATCAGGTTCGCCAGTAAAGCAATCATTTAAGTTTGTTACACCAAAATCGTATTGGTTTAGGTATGGAATATTCAGCACACTCCAGAACGTTTTAAAAATTGAACCGAAACTATAGTGCTGATGGCTGTTGAAATTCCGTTTCGCATAGGGCGAAATAATCATCAGTAAACTTCTATGTGCATCAATATGATCACGACCTCCCTGAGCATCATCTTCAGTAACTACAATCATCATATTTTTCCATTGTGGTAAGTGACTGAGGTATTCAACTACCCTGCCTAATGCCAAATCATTGTCAGCCATATAACTTTCCATGAAAGGAAAACCAGCATGCGGACGTTCTCCAGCCCCATGATCGTTTAACAGTTGGAGCGTGAGCACACGTGGCAAATCTTTCTTCTGGTCAATAAACTTCTCATTGATTTCTTTTATAAATACATCGGCACGAAACTGGTCGGGTATAGCCATGTTGTAGGTTGGAAATAAGCGAGACGTACGATCGAAGATTGGACCTGGAACCGGATAGTTCACCAGATACCGAACACCTCCATATTTAAATGTTGAATCGGCAAAACTTCCGGCATCGAACTCAACTCCAAAACCAAAATTATAGAACTCAATCCCATTGCGATGCATGTGGTCCCACATTGAGCCATGTTGATTATAATCTTCCGGATAGATCGCACCAGAAGCTCCTGTCATACCAAACTTTCCGGGTGCCTTCGATTCCTCCTTCAAATTTCTGCCTCCACCATAAGCTGCCGGGTGATGCGTTTCCATCCACTCATTTGGATATGTATTGGTAAGCCACCGATGGCCATCAGCCGAAACATCTGCATCCACATAAAAGTTATCAGAAATAGTAAACTGATTAGCCAATGCAATATGATTCGGCATGACATCCACATTGGTAAGGGATTGTGTTTTCTTTCGGTTAGAAAAGGAAACCTTCGAACCAAATCGTGCCAGGCTTGAATCACCTTTACCACTTTGCAGCTGACCAAACACTTCATCATACGTTCTGTTTTCTTTCGAAATAAAAACAATGTATTTGATCGGAGACTCCTGAACTCCGGTAGCAACCGGAATAGGATTCTTAGCTAAACTCGTTGATACTTGCTGAAACGAAAAATTATTTGAAACCACCTTCTGGGTGAGTTCGGGCAATTGAGCATCGGCAGGAATATCGATTACGGAAACAGCTCCCATCATAAGCGAACCAATGTAATCGGCCGATGAGTGATCATAGGGTCTTACAAAATTTTTACCACCATTGGGGCCACTTCCAAATCCTTTGGCATTAGAAACAATTAATTGCTTTCCGTCTGGTGTTACTTTTATCTTTGATGGAAACCATGCCGTAGGAATGTGACCCAGCACTCTATTGGTTGGAAGATCAATTATTGCCACCGAATTTATTCCCGCCTCAGCCACAAACAATCTTTTCTGATCGGGTGAAATAGCAAGTCCAAAAGGAATTATGCCCTTCAAATTACCGAGCCGCTCATCCAACTTTAGTTCAATGCTTGCAACCACGTTGTTCTGCGTGGCATCAATCACCGAAATGTTATCATTATTGCCATTGCTCACATACACGAACTTATCCGTTGCTACCAATGAATTGGGACTTGATCCCCCTACTGCAGGAATGCCTTCAACTTCCTCACCCACCAACACACCTGTTTTTACCTTCGAGACAACTTCCGGTTTTTCTTTCGTGAGGTCAATCCCCCAAACAGAAAATGATTCGGGAGCATTCGGATCACCCAAACCTTCCACTTCCAGCGTATCATTTTTAATACCGGTCTTCATTTCTTCGGAACCATAGGCTGTGGCTGGAAAGCGTAACGCTGTTTCCTTCAGTCGATTTTTATCCAACGACTTGATATAACTATATTCAAACATACCTACGTTGGCAACATAGGCCGTCTTTTCATCAGGCGACAAGGCAATGCCGAAAGGGTAGCGACCTGTTTTTACATTGTGAATAACTTGTTTCTTTTCGGTGTCAATCACCATCATCCTAAATCCAATTTGATCAACTACGTATAAGCGATCTCCTTTCTTATTTAGAATCATATCGCCAATATATCCATCACTGTAATCCGAATCATCAAATGATTTGTTGCACGAAATCTCACCAAGCTTTTCAAATGTTTTCAAGTCAAATATGTAAATACGATTTTGCTGTCCACCTGCTACATATACTTTTGAATTATCAGGCGAAATAGCCAACCCCATAAAAGCTGCCTCTAAAAGACCTTCCTCCGGATTAAGCGTTTCAGGAATCTGTTTTACGTTTGGAATCTCTGAATTATAATCCTGAATTATTGAAATTGAAAATGGCCCCGTACCTGAATTTGAAGTGATGATGGTTTTACCATCGGGGCTTATGGTTAGGCCAAACGGATGTGGAGCTACAGTAATTTGTTTGCCTGTAGGTGTCAGCAGTCTTCCATTGGGAATTACTGTTGTACCTTCCTTATTTATACTTGTATATTCAGATCCTGCAGGTGCCAAAGCAATCCATTGCATGGCGGCATCTTTTTTTGAGCCACAAGCCGCTAACAAACAAATCGAAAATAAGAATAGTGTACGCATCGGGTTTAGATTAGGACAGAAAGTTACAAACAACCCTTACTTTTTGGTCACCGATTGAATAACATCTCCCACTTTCTTATCTGTTTTATATTCCATTCCAAGCAAAGAAGCCAATGTACTTGCTACCTGATTCTGATATAATGTTTCGGAGGTTTTCACTTCGCCCAATGCGGGGGTATCAGGACCCAGGAAGGCAAACCACAATTGATTAGCGACAGCAATCTTTTGTCCATGATGTTTCCAGTCCTCAGCATTGTCGCCACGACCATGATCACTGGTGATAATAATTGTGGTCTTATTTTTATACTGAGGTTCTGATTGCAGGTAAGTCCAAAGTTCTGAGAAAAACTTATCCGTGTAGTTTGCTGAATTTAAATAAGCAGCGTACTCTCCGCCATGGGCAAAATCATCTGTTTCATCAAAGGCAAAATAGATTACTTTAGGCTTATTTTTTTTCATGTACTCCATTCCGTAATAAAATGTAAATGCATCAAGACGAACATCGCCTAGTGGATTTGGTAGCTTAAGAATTAATTTGTTCATCATCTTTTCGCTTTCACTAAGGTTAGCACTTTTTACTTCAGCAACATCCGTGCTCACATAAACTCCGCTTCGTTTATCATTTATGATGTAAGGGAAAACATCCCAGGAAGAGAATGCGGCAACTTTACCTTTATACCCAGGTTGCTTATTAATAAACTCCAACACATTGGTGTTGGGATTGTATATTTTATCATTGGAATGGATTCTTTCATTATCGGCACTGCCGGTAAGGATTTCATTATACCCGGGGTAAGAGAATAATTGATTGTTAGTTACATTCACGTTGTTCCCTAATGCCCTGTTGCCATAAATCTGGCCTTGCGTGGCAATGGTAGTCCATAAAAAAGGAAGCAATACTTTTCTTCTTTCTGCTGCATCCTCACGCCAATATTTTTCTTTTAGCTTGGGATCTTTGAGTGTTGCTTGTTGCTTGAAAAAAGAAGAGTCTGCCCCATTAAAAACTTCCTGCCAACGAAAGCCATCGAGCGTGATCAGAACAATATTTTCAGTTTTATTCTTTTGTTGAGCATAACCATGCCAAAGAGTAAGCAAAAGAAATACAGTGAGAATTGATTTCAATTTCATAGAATGAATTTAAGAGTGAATGTAATTTAATATAAACCTGGTTAAAAAAGTCCGAGGCCTTTCGGCCCCGGATAAAAAACAATTAAACCGCAATTATTTTGGACAAATATTAACAGCATAATTATATGTCATGATTGCTGAGTTGACAAGCTGACCTCCAATGTAGCATTGACCATAGATTTGTATAGTCATTCCATTGGTTGTTGAGGGTCTTATTCTCCAAACACAACCTGGTAAATCACATCCATTTTTACTCTCAAGAGTTCCACCTGAAATTGAGGTAACTACAGCATTAAGTGTTCCTGAAGGCACAACCTCATATGTAATAAACCTACAAAGTGAACCCGATACTAAAGAACCAGTAGATGGATCGTAAAACGAAAGTGTTGGGGGATTACAAGTAAACAACGGTTCCGCAACACTATCAATCATTCTGAATGATGAAGATGTTAAACAAATGTGGTGAACAGTACGAAAATTCCAATTAATCTTTTCATATTTTCTTGTTCAATTTATTTAAACAATCTAATTTTTATCCCACCAAACTGGTGTATTAATATCATCACTGCCTTGACGCGAAACGGCAGAGGCTCGGTTAGTGGCGTTGAGTGATTGTTCAGATAATGGGTATATATACCTAATGGGAATTAAGTTATTATTCAAATTACTTGCACCAGGGGTTAAGACTGGTAGGCCTGATCTGCGCCAGTCAAACCAAGCTTCTAATCCATTGAAAAATAAAGCAATCCATTTTTGCGTTGCAATTTTAGTTAGCTTTTCAGATGTAGTTCCTGCATAAGCAACTGCAGTTTGTGTAAAATAATCAGCAGGAAGAGTTAGGTCAATTCCATAACTAGCCGGAACAATACTTCTATAATAATCAAGGTTTGAATTGATGCCGTTGGTATAATATACATCGGCAGCTCCTGTTGAAATCAAATTCTTTTCTCTGGCTTCAGCCAAAACAAATTGAAGTTCAGAATACGTCATCAACAAACCTCTTGATGCATTTGCAACAGGTGGTGCCTGACCATTATCGTTACATACCAGGCAAGCAAACGTATACCCAACTCTTGAAACATTTTGGGGACCACCATTATAACTAAGTGCCTGAGTGTCTTCCAATCCGTTTGGAATTCCAGCAATTAATGGAGTGCCTGCAACTACTGAGTTTTGAGTGGGGCGGGCAAACACAGCTAATCTTGGATCATTATAAGAAGCTAATACATCTCCCAATGTTTTACTTAATCTAAATTCATCAAACGAACCTACACGGGTGGTATATAATGGCCATTGGTTTGGTGCAGCCGCTTGGTAAATTAAAACTGCATTATCCTGATTGCCTTCAAAGATTGGATTTTGTGTTGGATTACTTAGAATTTCCTGCATATCAGCACTAACATTTCTTTTATTAGAAATTCTCATCAAGTAACGCAAACGCAGTGAATTAGCTAGTTTGCGCCACTTAATAACCGAACTAGTACCACCACCGTAAATTAAATCTCCAGCGATAGCTTCTGCGCTTGTGCCCAATAGTTCATTTGCTCTTTTAAGATCTGCCAAAATTCCATCATAGATTGACTCTTGCGTGTCATATACAGTGAGATAGATACCATTTGTTTTTCCCTTTACAGCTTCAGAATAAGGTATGTCACCGTATGCATCAGTAGCTAAAGAAAACATCCATGACTTCATTACCAAAGCTACTCCCAGATAGTTATTTTGAACGGGAGTAGATTTCTCTGCAAAATCAATTATGTTTTGGAGGTTTCTCATATTACCGTAAACCGTATTCCAAATTCCATTCTGTTCATTCCATTGATATCTGTCTTCATTAACGAATTGGATTTTTGCAGTATGCTGAACAACAATGTTTCCAATACCCCATGCCTCACCCACTTGATTATTTATCATATTCCGGATTACACCAGATAACAGAAGATCAGGAGGCACTGATGTAGGAACATTTAAATTTGAATTAATCTCTTCAAAATCCTTGTCGCATGCTGTAAAGCCCAGCATTACTGCAAAGACAAGTGCGATTTTTTTAATGCTATTCATATTTTTCATTTTTTATTCTTTTGAAAGTGATGGACTATTAGTTCAAAACTTAAGTCCAATGTTAACACCATAACTTCTTGAAGATGGAATTGATATATACTCGATTCCAGGTAGTGCAGTTCCTCCGGTATAGGACATTACTTCAGGATCGATATGCGGCACATCAGTCCATAGTGCAAGATTTCTTCCAACAAAAGCAATACTTACACTGCGGAAAGGTGTTTTAGTAAAAAACTTATCAGGGAAAGTATAACCAACCTGTACTTCGCGAAGTTTTACAAAAGAGGCATCAAACGTAGCTCCTTCAGCAATATTTCTTCCACCAGTCCAGGCAGTATGCCATTGACGTGGTAAAACTCTTCTCTCATTTACACTAAATGTACCGTCTCCATTAGATACCACACCATCACCAATAACATAAGTTCCTGCTGGTGCATTGAGAAGCTGAGGATCAGTAGTTACGGATGCCTGAGGATAATAACCGCTCTCTCGCCCTTCTAATGTTTCTGTAATTATACCGCCTTCGCGCCCTACAGTTTGTGTTTCAGAATACACTTCTCCACCTTGACGAATATCAAACAATGCACTTACTTTAATTCCTTTAAAAGTGAATGTGTTACTGATACCCGCCATCCAATCAGGATTATAATTTCCGAGTTTTATACGATCTGTTGTACGAATGGGACGACCTTGAGAATCAAACACCATTTCACCAACAAACTGACCATTGGCACTATAATATGGTTTAGCTGGATCTGCATTTTGAACTCTTGCAAATCCAATTCCATACATATCGCCCATACGTTCGCCCACGCGCGCTTCAATACTAACCCTTCGACTTGCCATCACAAAGTTGGTTAAACCATCTGATAAAGAAACAACCTCGCTTCTATTGCTCGAGAAATTAACATCTAAATTCCATTGAAATCCATTTCCTAATTTCACGGGAATGGTATTAAGCATAATCTCTACGCCATAATTTTTAATCTCTCCTGCATTAATAGCACGGCTGTTGTATCCGCTTGTTATTGAAAGGGGAATATTTAAAATTTGATTCTTTGTAATTGTGTGGTAATACGTTACGTCTAATCCTATTCTATTTTTAAAGAACTTTAAATCAACGCCAGCCTCATAAGACGTACTAATTTCTGGCTTAAGGCTAAAGTTTGCCAGACGATCTGTTTCACCATAAACTTGCGAATTACCAAAAGGATCACCGGGATTATAAGCTTGAGTAAAGGTGAATGCATCTGTATCATTACCTACTTGTGCTATACTACCTCTCAGTTTTGCAAAAGAAAGGAATTCAGGACCTTGAAACATGTCTGAAATGACAGCACTTATTGCAGCCGAAGAATAAAAGTATGAGTTATCCTCAGTACCAATACCAGCATCCTTTAATGCCTGAGGCAAGGTAAGCGCACTCGACCAGTCATTTCTGGCTGAAAGATCTAGAAACAAAATATTTTTGTATCCCACCTGAACAGAGGTGTATAAGCTATTAATACTTTTGCGCACATCCGTTTGTGAACTTTGTAGTGGTGCTCTAAAGTTGGTGAGGTTATAAATGCCTGGAATATTTAATTGAGGAGCATTTATTTCAAGGTATTCTGATTTTTGATCCAATTGATTTCCACCCACTGATGCCGTTAATGTAAGGGTTGAAGGAACAATCTCCTTGTTAAAAGTTAATAGAAAATCAGAGTTTCTTTCTTCGGTAACAACCTTTGCTTCGCGATACTGCCCAAATGGGAAACGTTGTGTACTAAATGCTCTGCGATATTGTCTTCGTTCGCTGGCAAAGTCTGTAGCGGTGCGAAGTTGTAAGCTTAACCAACTTGTAAAGTCATACTTCAAAGAAATATTTCCAATTACCCTATCCACATTCTGTCCATTCGTATTTTCAAAAACAGTAAAATAAGGATTGTCGTGGTAATTATAATTGAAATTGAATTGCCGTAAATCCTGCAGTCCTGGCATCCAATAATTTTGAAGATCAGCAACATTTACAGATCGAGGAAGCCAACAGTTAAAGAGATACATAATATTTTCAGTTCCATAACTGATTGATGGTCTATTATCACTTTCACTCTTGATATAACTAACAAAAGCCCTCGCTGCGAATTTTGGTGAAAGATTGTATCCACCACCAAAAGAAACAGTATTCCTTCTCAAATCAGTATTAGGAACTGTACCTGTTTGATCGAGGCTCGTATAAGATAATCTAAAGTCACCCAGTTCATTAGCTCCAACTAATGCTACATTGTTTGTTAAAGTTCTTCCTGTTTGGAAAAAGTTTTCGATACCATTTGCATCGTTAACCCAGGGGGTAGGAGTAATTACACTTCCCGCTGGAGCATTTAAGTCACCCCCTCTAAATGGAATTGCTTGACCATTTAATGTTCTGGGTGAATTATACTGCGGGTATAACTGACCATTGAAAGCCGGCCCCCAACTCTCGTCAACACCATCAGTCAACCCGGCCCCTCCTCCATTAACAAAGGCAAAGTCTCCACCATTACCATTTCCTTGTCCATATACATTTTGATAATCGGGAAGCCTCAATACAGATTCAAAAGTTGTGTTAGAATTAATCTCAACACCTAAACCCTTAGAGCCCTTTCCTGACTTTGTTTTAATAACAATAACTCCGTTTGCTGCGCGCGAACCATACAAAGCAGCGGCAGCAGCACCTTTAAGTACAGTCATTGATTCAATATCATCTGAATTCACAAAACTTGCTCCGTTTCCGAAATCAACTTCCAAGTTGTTACGACCAGATCCTCCAGTAATGCCATTTGAAATTGGAACACCATCAATTACATAGAGTGGCTGATTTTTATTTAAATCCACAGAGCGCTCACCACGAATCGAAACTCGTGAGGAACCACCAATCCCTGAAGGACTTCCAACCACAGTTACACCAGCAATTTTACCAGCTAATTGATTTACAACATTTGTTTCTCGAGCTGTAGTAAGATTTTCACTGGTAACACTCTGTACGGCATATCCAAGCGCCTTCTTCTCCTTTTGAATGCCTAACGCAGTTACTACTACTTCAGAAAGTTGCTTCGCATCTGAATTCAAAGTCACATTAACTGTTGTATTTCCGTTTATAGCAATTTCCTGAGAAACAAATCCTACAAAAGAAAACACGAGAATGTCAGTTCTATTACTCACTGTAATTGAGTAATCTCCATTTACATCCGTAATCGTTCCATTGGTTGATCCCTTTACCAGGACATTCACTCCGGGTATCGGACTTTGATCTTCTCCGGAAAGCACTCTTCCGGAAACCTGTACCTGGGCCATTGCAAGCTGAGCAACGAAAAGCCCGGTCATCAACAATAAAGCTGTTCTAATCTGCTTTACTGTGTTTCTTCTCTTTAAAAGGAGTAGAAGTTTTTTCATAAGTGGTTAGTTGTTTGGTTTAGTTCCACCGCAAAACTTCAAAATTCAATTGACGATAACTTTAGTGCCATGTTAATGATCGGTTAATTGAAATGCCCATTATTTAACTATTGATAATGTTGGGATAAATTGAGTAAGATGAAACATTCAAAAAGTCAGCATTGACTGAGAATATCTGTTAACTCTGTGTTAACAAGTGATCTAACCCTTTCATTTGATCTGAAAAGTTTCCAAATAGGAAACAAAAACTACTATGGAAGATGAACTCATAAGTCGGATCGGCAAAAGAATCAAGTCGTTACGCAAGGAACGTGGTCTGACCTTGCAAGTGCTTAGCGAACGCTCGCACGTAACCAAAGGGCTTCTCTCAAAAATAGAAAACTCTAGAACCATTCCTTCGTTGCCAGTTTTCTTCAAGTTGATCAATGGATTAGAAATGAATGCCAAAGATTTTTTTGACAACATGGTGATGCTGAACGGAAAAAATTATCTACACATAAAAAAGGAAGACAATCAAATGATTCAAAAAGAAGATCGGCCTGGTTTTGAATATCAATTCATTCTAAGTCAATCTATAATGAACAGTATGATGGAGATCGTGCTGTTATCTGTAGTCCCCGGAGCCAAAAGTTTGCCCACTACTACCGATGGGTTTGAATTCAAATATATACTAACTGGTAAGTGTCAATACTATATTGATGGTGAACAGATTTTATTAGAAGAAGGTGATGCCCTTTACTTTGATGCGACCAAACCTCATTACCCAACAAATGGATTTAGAAAAAAAGTAAATATGCTTGTGATTTACTTCTTAACAACAAAATAAATACAATCCACTTGTTATGAATTATAAAATTTTCATTTTGCAGCCAATCAGAAAAATATGGATTCTAATCATTACGATTTAATAGTTGTAGGAGCCGGGGTGTTGGGAACTTTTCATGCATATCACGCTGCCGAACTAGATAAAAAGGTTTTGCTTTTGGAAAAGGATGCTTTTCCAGTAAATGCCACCGTTCGAAATTTTGGCCAGATTGTGCCGTCAGGTATGGCAAATGAATGGTTTGAACATGGAGTATACAGCACCAAACTATATAAGAAAATTCAAAGTGAATTTGATATTTCAATCAGGCAGAATGGAAGCATCTACATTGCTTCTGATGACGATGAACAACAACTTATCCACGAACTTAAACACCGAATGGATGAACGTGGCTACGAAGCACACTTGCTCAGTAAAGCACAATGCTTAGCCAAATGGCCCGCCTTGTTGTCAAGTTATTGCAAAGCAGGACTTTACTTTCCGCAAGAGGTAAGTGCCGAGCCAAACACATTGATCTACAAACTTCTCTTTTATGCCACCCGAAAATTTCAAACGTTACGCTATCAGCCTAATACAAGCGTTTGGGGATGTGAGGTTATAAAGGACAACGTAAAAATTACAACCAATAAAGGTGATATCTACACATCCGACAAAGTAATAATTTGTAATGGGCATGAGTTCAGTACTTTATTTACCAGTATCTTTCGAAACAGCGGAATTGTGGTGAGTAAATTAAATATGATGAGAACCATCCCTTACCCGGATATTGATTTAGAAGGAAATGTTTTAACCGGACTTACTATTAGAAGATATGAGTCTTTTTATGACTGCCCTTCTTATTCTAAAATCTCGACTCCCGATCATTTGCAAGAATTGAAAAAGTGGGGAATTCATATTTTATTTAAGAAAGCAATTGATAACTCAATCATCATTGGCGATTCGCATGAGTATGCACCTGTCGATCAGATTGAAAAACTAGGCTTTGAACTTAATCAGGAAATCAACACTGTTATGCTGAAGGAAGCTGCCCGCATCGTTCAAATACCGAACCTGCAAATCGCCAGCAGTTGGGCTGGTTTTTACGCACAACATCCCGACAAAGATGTTGTTGAGATTGATATTGAAAACAAAATTCACATTCGCACAGCCATTGGAGGCAAGGGAATGACTTCTTCTGGTGGGTATGCAAAGAAAAGCATTCAACAAATTTTTGAAAGCCGATAATTATGTGGGCCAACTACCATACCCATACTCATTATTGTGACGGTAAAGGTTCCTTTAAAGATTTCTTACACAGAGATCAGGTTAAAAGTATCGGTTTCTCTTCTCATGCTCCGCTCCCATTCAGTTCTCCTTGGGCAATGAAACAAGAAATGCTTCCCGCTTACTTGAAGGAAATTGAAAAACTTAAGAATACGGAAACCTCAATTGAAATTTATTCAGGGCTTGAAGTGGATTACGTTCCGAACCTGATTGGTCCTTCTGACTTTACACAGCCGGATTATACGATAGGCTCAGTTCATTTTGCAGATACATTTCCAGATGGAACACACTGGGAAGTTGATGGAATCCATACTTTATTTTTAGATGGGCTAAAATCGATTTTTAACAATAACTTTCGGGCAGCCTGGGGTCGGTACTTTGAACTAACCCGCCAGATGTTAAAAGAATCGCCACCTACTATTTTAGGGCATATGGATAAAATGAAAATCCAAAATCAGGATTCTAAATTTTTCACGGAAGATGAACCCTGGTATCAGCAAGAAATAAAAAAGACAATTGAAATAATTAAAACTTCGGGTGTAATTGTAGAAGTGAATACACGCGGTCTTTATCAAAAGAAATCAAAGACTCCCTACCCCAGCCCATGGATACTTCAGTTACTAAAAGCATCCAACATTCCAATTACACTTAGTTCAGATGCCCATCATCCAAGTCAACTCATAAGCGAATTTGAATCGACCGCTCAAATACTTATTCAAAGTGGATTTAAAAAGTTGAGTATCCTTACGGGTAACGAATGGAAAGAAGTTAATTTTAACGCAAACGGAATCTATTTTGAATAAGACCTCGCCCATCACAACCTGGCTTGCCAAAAACAATGGCATTTGGTTTACGATCTATGCTTCGCTTGCTGCCTTTTGTCTTTATACTTGTGTTTATGCATTCCGAAAAACATTTGCAGCTGCCACGTTTGATGGATTAGCCTTTGCAGGAATCAGTTATAAAGTCTGGTTAGTTACCTTTCAGGTAATAGGGTATGCGTTAGCAAAGTTCATTGGCATTAAAGTTATCTCAGAACTTAAAGCACACTCGCGTGCATTTGGAATTTTATTAATGGCTGCCATTGCCGGAATCTCCTGGCTGCTGTTTGCCTTAATTCCCGCTCCCTATAATATTGTTTTCCTTTTCACAAATGGACTTCCGCTAGGCTTGGTGTGGGGAATGGTGTTTGGTTATTTGGAAGGGAGAAGAATGACAGAAGTGTTAGGTGCGTCACTTGCAGTAAGTTTTATTTTCTCAGCAGGATTATGCCGTTCGGTAGGTGCCTATGTCATGCGCGATTGGGGCACTTCAGAATATTGGATGCCCTTCGTTGTTTGCTGTCTTGCAATTGCACCCTTGCTATTATTTCAATACTTGTTGGATAAGGTTCCACCACAGTCATTACTTGACGAAGAGCTTAGAACGAAACGTTTGCCCATGAATGGCGAAGAGCGTAGGCGCTTCACCAAAACTTTTTTACCGGGCATTATTCTTTTCACACTTACCTATGTTTTGTTAACCACTTTCCGTGAATTTCGAGATAATTTTTCAGCAGAGATCTGGAAATCGCTGGGTATGGGAAATGATCCCTCAATTTACACAACCACCGAAATTCCTGTATCTATTATTGTGCTGATTTGCATGGGTAGTTTGATGATTATAAAAAATAATCAGTTAGCATTGATGGTGAATCATATTATCATCGGCTTCGGAATGATACTGGTGGGTGTAGCCAATTACCTTTTTCAATCTGAAATTATTAGTCCGCAAAACTGGATGACTCTTGTTGGTGTTGGATTATATTTAGGGTATATACCTTTCAATAGCATTTTCTTCGATCGATTGATTGCTTCCTTCAAATATGTGGGTACGGTTGGCTTTCTGATGTACCTGGCCGATTCATTTGGCTACCTAGGCAGCATTGTTGTTTTGCTTTACAAAGATTTTCTTCACGCCAACATAACCTGGCTTAATTTCTTTTTAGCAGGCGGTTATTTTATGTCGGTAGCCGGAACAGTATTGATCTTTGGCTCGATGCTTTACTTTCACATGAAACATAAAAACTGGAAAGGGGCACAACTTATCGCGAAGCAACCCAGTGTTTAGCATTATTGTTGTTAAATTTCTTTACCACAAGAATTGCTACATCGGGTGTATTCAGATTTAAGTTTTCGAACGCTACCCATTCTTTCAATTCTGGTAAAGAAGAAACTAACAGTGGAAAAATTTTTTTCTTGAATGCTTGAATCGGGATCATTTCTTCCCGACTCATGATAAAGTATTCATAATCTTCTTTGTCATCAGCAATGGGTTCATGTGCCCGCCTTAATTTACGAACCACCTTATAGGAACCTTGTAGTACAAGTTCGTAGAAGACGTTTCCGGTTCGGTTTGGTATCGACAGAAACTGACGGTTAATGTTATTGGTCTCATCATAAAAGCGAAACGAATTTACCTTGCGGGCTGGAAGAACTGTAACCTGATCAACTTCCCTTATCAATAGTGTATTAAAATCGAGGTGAAGCATAATGTCACCCACTAAAACCTGATTATCGGTTAGTACTACCGAACCATGTTTCCATGTGCCTTCTGATTGGGCAAAAGCAGATGAAACAAGGATGGTCAGAAAGATTACTTTAAGGTATTTCACTCATGTTAACATTTGGTTAACATGAAGATAATATTATAGAAACATTAAGAAAAGCTTTCCGCTCCTTTTCTTACGAGATTCCAAATATAGGTAGCAAGTCAGGTAGTTGATCAATCAAATGTGTGTGCGGCTCGCGCATCAAACCTTCTCTCGAATATGAACCGGTAGTTACACCCACAACCCACTGACATCCTGCCCTTGTCCCTTCATTCATATCCGAAGCGGTATCTCCTACTTTAGCAACATTAACAGCGCTGGTAACTCCGGTGCGCTTCATAGCTTCGTAAATTAAATCGGGCGCAGGCCGACCTTGCTCCACTTCATCACTTGTAACACTTGTATCAATCAGCTTTTTTTCAACCCAGCCCATTCGTTTTAACACTGCGTTTGTAATTGGGCGATCAAATCCGGTATCAACCGCTACCTTGATTCCTTTCGCTTTCAACACTGCAAATGTTTCACTTACTCCTTCCTTTTCACCAACACTTTCATCCGACTCATAAAATGAAATCATCTGCCTTACAAAATCAGAATGAATTTTATCGATTAATTCATCCGTAATTTCTTTATAATTCTTATCTTCTAAAAGTTGGCGAATTGCAACAGGTTTGGGAATGCCCATGATCAGGTTCGCTTCTTCCATAGAGATATGAACCCCCACCTTTGCCAGTGCTGCCTGCAATACTTTATGAACATCCTGATTGTCTTTTACTGTGGTGCCCGCCAAATCAAATACTACTAGTTGTGGTTGCATTGAAATATCTTAGTTAATGAAGTATGTAATGATAACGGATAGTAAGAGAATAAAAAACTTCTCGCACATTTTGTAATTATTTAGTAACGATAAGTTTCAAAAATGAATTTGATTAATCTGTATCTTGACATTAAAATAACAGTTTCAAAATATGACTCAAGCCGAAGCAATAACCCACGAGATCTTTCAACTTTATGAGAAATTTGGTGCTGACGATTACATTGGGGAGCCAGTTTCACAAATTGAACATATGTCGCAATCTGCGGAGTTGGCTATGGAAGCTGGATGCGATGATGAGATAGTTCTTGCAGCCTTTTTTCACGACATTGGCCATATCTGTGTTCAAAATAATCCCACTTTAAAAATGGGACAGTGGGGAAATAAGAGCCATGAAGAAATTGGAGCCGATTATTTAAGAAAAAAAGGATTCCCTGAGCGCATTGCTCAACTGGTTGAAAACCATGTAAGAGCCAAACGATACCTTACTTATAAGTATCCTTACTATTTTAACGAACTCTCTGAAGCCAGCAAGGAGACTTTAAAATTACAGGGTGGGGTAATGACCGAAACCGAAGCATTGGAGTTTGAAAGAGACCCGTTATTCGAAGCAAGTATATTATTAAGGCGTTGGGATGAAGCTGCCAAAGAGTTGACCAAGCCTGTTATTAATTTAGAGCTTATTAAAGAGCGGTGCTTATCAGTTCTGGCATCTTAATGGATAGGATAGCTGCTATCCATTTCGGCTCTCAGATCATCCAGGCCTTGCACGGTGAGGGGTTTTGATATAAACCTGATTACATTATTAAAAGACATGGCTCGCTCATGATCGGCCCTGCTGTTAGAGCTTGTGAGAATTACCACTTTCATCTGGCCAAATACATCTGTGGAAATTTCCCGAACCCGATCCAAAAACTCAAAGCCATTTAGAAGTGGCATATTAAGATCCAGGAAGACAAGCCCGGGAACATCAGCTTCTTTTGAAGTACTCAAAACTTCCAATGCATGTGTAGGGGAGCTAAACGTAACGACCTGACCCGCGAACTTTCTCATTTCAATGAATTTCTTCTGAACGAAAAGATCCACTTCGCTATCGTCTATTATAAAGGCAGTTTGAACTGGATACTCGGTTCTCATTTGGATACTTAAACTGGAATTTCGTTAATAATGTTTATCAATAAGCTACTTTTCCAATTTCTGGCTAAAATAAAGGTCGAACGGTTTCTACGAAAACGAAAAATGTGCTAAAATTGAAGGCTAAACCAAAACGCCCATGAAATTTACTCGTCTTAATTCCTATTTACTTGCTTTACTGGCCGTTGCAGGCCTTTGGTCCTGTGGGGGGTCCAAGGATGACTCAAAAGAAAACGCTTCTGACTTCGATCAGGCTAGCGAATCGTTGAAGGATCAGATTGAAGATGTTATTTATAACATCCCCTCACCCTCCGAAATCCCCTACTTACTTCAGCAAACCGGTGCTGAATTTAACCAGTCACTATTAAACGATCGCAATAAAGTTGACCAGTATAGCAGCCGCAACGATAAAGCAGCGCTTAACCTGGGTATTTATACAGCTGATATCGGCTATTTAAGTTCATATGATAAAACTCAAGAAGCTATCAATTACCTTAACTCAGCAAAAAAACTCGCTGACAATTTAAATGTAATTGGTGCTTTTGATATGGATGTGCTTCAGCGTTTTGAAAGTAACATCTCAAATAAAGATTCATTGGCTAAAATTTTGAATACGGCCGTTCAGGGCAGCGAAAAGTATTTAAAAGATGACAGCCGTAATAAGTTAGCTGCATTGTTGCTAACAGGAAGTTTTGTAGAAGGTCTTTACATTTCAACCGGACTTATCAAAACCTATCCTAAAGACCTTTTACCTGACGATTCGCGCAACTTGGTTCTTACTCCCTTAATGCGCGTCATTCTTGAGCAGGAAAAATCAGTTGACGAATTAGTGAAGATGCTTTCTAAAATTGACCAGGCTGAGCCTGTTGCTACAATTGCTGCGGACCTTACTTCGTTGCAAGCAAGTTACCGGGCCTTAAACATTGAAGAGCAAATCAAAAATAACCGCTCTGATTTAGTACTTACCGACAAAAATCTTGTGGAGATCACGAAAGTGGTGGAAAAAATCAGAAAGTCTATTGTTGATTAATTGATTAATAAGACCGCTTAAAAAGGATTAGCCACTGGTTAATCCTTTTTTGTTCCAGCAACCTTCATTCTTTCGTAACTTTAAATGAACTGAAACCAGACCTATGAGCGAACCTGTACTAAAAGCCATCATGCGTCTATTTGCCTTAGTAGCAAAAGAAGATTTAATTACAAAACAGGAACGTGAGCATATAAAAGTTTTTCTTTCCGATCACTTAAGTCAACGAGGAACAGATAGTCATCTACAACTATTTGATGAATATGCTCTTGAGATCTCTGATAAGTTGAGTTCAGAACAAGAGAAAGCTACGATTTATCAAATTTGCCAATCCATAAATAATGAAGTAGCTCAAAAACAAAAAATGGTTATCGTGCTTGAGCTAATGAGCGTGATATTGGCTGATGGCGCAATTTCAGATAGAGAACAAACGCTAGCACTATTAATAAGTGATGCCCTTAACATCAACAAGGATGATCTTTCGCTTATTGAAAAATATGTACTTACAAAGGATCGAACCGAAGGAGATAGCGAGGATTTATTGATCATAGACTCTAACCCAAAAGCACCCGGAGCGTGCAAGCATATATACCGCGAAGATTTGAATGGCTTTATTGCCATCCTTTACTTACAAAGTACAGACACATTCTTCTTTAAATACATTGGCAACACCGATGTATACCTAAATGGAGTTCCTCAAAAATCAGGAAGCATAAATGTGCTGGCCACCGGAAGTACCTTGCGCTGGGAAACAACTGACCCTGTTTATTATGGCGAGATATTGGCTAAATTCAAAAAACTAAGCCAGACCGGTCGCACAAGCTTTGAGGCAAAAGAAATCTCGTATCAGTTTAAAAATGGAGGCCTGGGATTGCGTCAGGTAAATGTGCTTGAAGAGTCCGGAAATCTGGTTGCCTTGATGGGTGCCAGTGGTGCCGGTAAATCAACGTTGTTGCACGTACTCAATGGAACCGAAAAACCTTCCAAAGGCCAGGTTCTCATTAATGGAGTTGATATTTATAAAGAGCCCGATAAAATTGAAGGCGTGATCGGGTTTGTTCCTCAAGATGATTTATTGATTGAAGAATTAACAGTTTATCAAAATTTATACTTTGCCGCTAAACTTTGCTTTAGCCACTTAAATGAAAAAGAAATTGCCGAACTGGTTTTAAAAACCTTAAGCGACCTGGGCCTTACGGAAACTAAACACTTGAAAGTAGGGTCACCGCTTCATAAAACAATTAGTGGTGGCCAGCGTAAGCGATTAAATATTGGATTGGAATTACTGCGCGAACCGGCTGTCCTTTTTGTGGACGAACCTACCTCAGGGTTATCATCAAGGGATTCAGAAAACATCATTGATCTTTTGAAAGAACTATCCCTTAAAGGAAAATTGGTGTTTGCCGTTATCCACCAACCCTCCTCCGACATCTTTAAGATGTTTGATAAGTTAATCATTTTGGACACAGGTGGCTATCAAATCTATTATGGTAATCCTGTGGATGCGCTTACTTACTTTAAACGAAATATCAATCTGGTTAATAGCGAACAAGGCGAATGTTACTCGTGCGGAAACGTAAACCCCGAGCAAATATTTAACATCATTGAAACCAAAGTGATTAATGAGTTTGGAAATTTTACGGATGAACGAAAATTTTCACCCGAACAATGGAATGCCCAGTATAAAGAAAAAATAAATCTACCCTCTGTTGTTCCGTCCACGGATGTTCCGCATTCCACATTAAGAATTCCTACCTGGCTCAATCAGATTAAATTATTTGGCTGGCGCGATCTTCTTTCCAAAATAAATAATACCCAATATCTTTTTATAAACCTTTTAGAGGCACCTCTCCTTGCCTTTATCCTTGCCTTTATTGTGCGCTATTATAATCCTGACGATTCGTTTAACACCGAATACGTCTTCAGTAAAAATCTAAACATGCCAGCTTATCTGTTTATGAGCGTGATCGTGGCTTTGTTTATGGGGCTTACCGTTAGCGCAGAAGAAATCATTCGCGATCGAAAAATTTTGAAGCGGGAAAAATTCTTGCACTTAAACCGAAGCAGCTATTTGCTTTCCAAAATTGGAATTCTGTTTATGATCTCTCTTATTCAAACCTTTTTGTTTGTGTTGGTAGGAAATTCGCTTCTTGAAATCAAAGGAATGTTTCTGATCTACTGGGCTATTCTATTTACCACCTCGTGTTTTGCTAATTTGTTAGGATTAAATATTTCTTCCGCCTTTAACTCAGCAGTCACTATTTACATTCTGATTCCGATACTACTTATTCCGCAATTAATACTAAGCGGTGTAGTGGTTAAATTTGATAAGTTAAATCCAATCATTGGAAATACCTCAACCGTACCTTTTGTGGGTGATATTATGGCATCGCGGTGGGCCTTTGAGGCCAGTATGGTTTCGCAATTTAAAGACAACGACTTTGAACAGAAGTTTTACTTCGATGACAAGGTGATGGCAGATGCGGATTACAAAAAAATTTATTACATACCTGCCCTTGAAACTCGACTTGATTTTGTTAATCTAAACTATAAAAACCCTGATGCCACCATCCGAAAAGAAGTTAAGGATGATTTAGATTTATTAAAAAAGGAAATCGCAAAAGAACTTGACTTTGTTGGTAAAACAGACTTCAAGGTGATTGACAAGTTCGATGTAGATTTATACGACTCCTCGGTTTATAATGAAACCGGAAGGTTCCTTTCTGTGCTCAAGAAATTTTACATTACCCGATTTAATCGGGCCGATCGCGATAAAGATGAAAAGGTTAATAAACTAACGAGCACAGCCGAAAAGGAAAAATCGTTTGAAGATTTCAAGAACTCTTATCAAAACGAATCAATAGCCGAACTGGTAAAAAATACCATGGAGACAAATCGTGTAATCGAAAAAGACGGAAAACTGATTCAAAAGATTTTTCCAATTTATAAAAACCCCGATCCGGAACACGTGGTTGATTTCGATGCGCAGTTTTATATGCCTGCCAAACACTTTCTAAACACAAACATCGATACGTTGTATTTTAATTTGGGAGTTATTTGGTCAATGACATTACTACTCATAATAACGTTGTACTTTGAAGTGCTCCGTAAAATAATTGATGGCTTAGGAAATATCTCAAATCCTCTGCCAAAGAGAATGTAACATGTTTTTCTTCCTTTCAAAAACATTGAATTACCTCACCATGCCCTTGGTGATCATCTGTGTTTTATTTTTGCTTTCATGGAAGTTTAAAAGTAGTGCATGGCGAAGCAGATTTTTTAAGACTGCTTTGGCGATGCTCATGCTATTCTCGAACGACTTTTTAACGAACGAAGTGGTGCTCCTCTGGGAATTACCGGCCACACCCCTTTCAGAAATTAAGAAAGAGTATGCTCTTGGCATTATACTTACCGGAGTTACTAAAGCAAATATGACTCCCGGTGATCGAGTATATTTTCAGCGCGGGGCCGACCGGGTTACCCATACCCTTCAACTTTATAGATTGGGGAAAATAAAAAAGATTTTGGTCTCGGGTGGCAGCGGTTCGTTGCAGGAACGAAACCGGCAAGAAGCTGATGAGATTGCCGATGCACTTATATTAATGGGAGTTCCCGAGGAAGATATTCTCATTGAAAATCAATCGCGCAACACGCATGAATCTGCGGAAGCGGTAAGAGCCATGCTGAAAGATTCTGTTTCCCCATCGGATTGTCTTCTGATCACCTCATCCTTTCATATGCGCAGGTCACGGGCATGTTTTAAAAAAGTAGGCTGGGCAACCGACACATTTACTACCGATTTTTTATCTCACGAAAGAAAGTTTGCATTCGATGTGCTCTTTATACCTCGTGTTGACGCCCTGCTAAACTGGACCATCATTAGCCGCGAGTGGGTAGGAATGATTGCGTACAAGGTGATGGGGTATGTTTGAGCTAGCTGGTTATAGGCGGCCTGCAACAACGGGTATATTTGATTCAAAATATTTTAGCTAATATTGATAAGGAAAATCGAAAGTCGGAATAAACAACATAATCTTATGCCAACATTAAAAGATGTATCGATAGAGGTTTTAAAAAACATTCCTCCCTCTTCCTCTCTGGAAGAAATCATGTACAGAATTAATCTTGCAGCACAGGTAATGGAAGGAATTAAAGATGCCGACCAAGGCAGCGTAATTTCGACCGAAGAACTTTTGAAACGTGTTGATTCGTGGGCAAAGTAATTTGGACCGAAAAAGCATCAGCGCATTTAAAAGCCGTTCATGACTACATCGCTGAGGACTCTTCTGTTTACAATCAGATTCGTAAAAGCACTCATTAACGCAACCTTAAAACTTGAAAGTTTTCCCTATGCAGGCCGAATGGTACCAGAGTTTGAACACGCTTCTCTAAATATTCGAGAAGTTATCTATCAAGGATATCGTATTATTTATCAAATTACTCCTGATCAGGTGTTGAGATTATTACAGTAGCTCATGGTCGTGAAGATCTGTTTAATCACTTAAATAAAGATTGGATTTTGTGAGGTTGCAGGTAAGGTGACCCGCAACAAGTATGGCAGCAGAATAATTAATTAAATGGCTTGAAGAAGTCATGGTCGATTTCAAATACTGTAACAGGTTTTAAACCAAGCCTATATTTTTCAAATAATTCCACAAGCCTATTCCCGTCAATTAATTCAATAGGTGTCACACCGTCACGACTTGCCTCTGCTTTTGCTTCTTTTGTAAATCGTCCAGTTGTAATTACTAATCCTTTTTCTCCTCGTCCTTGCATTGCCCCTCTAAAGTCACGAACATGGTGTGGAGAAACAGTTTCTTTAAATCGTTTACATTGAAAAACAATATTCAAACTTACAACATCATTAAGTTTAACAACTCCTTTGCCGTCAATTCCTTGGTCACCCGAGCCACCAGTAATTATTATTTCATTTATTCCGATTTCGGTTAAAAGTCTTTTGCATAGTTTTTCGAAACCAGAAGCTGGCAAACTTTGAATTAGACTTATTAATCCGACTGAGTGTTCTTCGTCTTCGGTCGGGATGCTCTCAAATTTTGGTTCCTCCTTCTTAGTCGTTGTCGGTGCAGATTTTTTAACACTGTCCTGCACTTTTTTGAAGAGAGCATAAACACCATCGTCATCCAGTTTACTTTCCAAGCCCTCATTCGTAAGTCGCCAAATTCCTCGCTGGGCATTGTCAATTAGTCCGGCTTTAAATAAATAAAATCTTGCCCATTGAATTTGGTTACGAATTTTAGATTGTCCGTTCGCAGTTGTTTCTTCTAATTCAGCCTCTGTAATTCCTAACTTGTCAATTACTTGCTCAATTACGTCAGAAGAGTCTCCTGCGCCACCATTTTCTTGAAGTGTCGTTAAGACAGGATTTACATACTTTAAAAATTCGGGTCCTTTCATGTCGTTTTATTTTGCTGCCAATTCCAAAGTATCAACAATCGTTGATATTTCCTATATACCAAAATTGGCAATGGCTATTAAATCCTTATGGTCTGTAAGGCTCATCCAGCTTTCAAATGCCAATTAACATGCCTATACTTGAGAGTCAAAAAATAACGCATGCAAAAAAACCAGTTGATGCAATCCCTTTGGCTGCTTCTGCTGATCATCACCCTTTTGATCGTATCTGCAATCCTTCCCTCCTTCTCGGTGGGTTCGCTTTCTTTCAAGCGGGTAAATATGCTGGCCGATATTCAAGCGGAACCTGTTGCACCCATACTTGTTAATACAATTTCCATAACAGATACGGTAACTGTTAAGCAACCCGTTGAAGAAGTTCCTGCAGTGGTTATTGAACCCATGTATCCGTGTCCGCCCGGCATCACCTGCCTCGAAGATTTTAGTCCCAACAAAAAAGCATTGCGTTCATTCTTTCACGCGGTGCGAAGTTCAAACCAAAAGCCGATACGCATTGCCTTCTTTGGTGATTCGTTTATTGAAGGTGATATTCTCAGTGCCAGCTTTCGCGATACCTTACAAGGAATTTATGGTGGCCGGGGTGTAGGGTATGTACCTATTACTTCTGAGGCACCTCAGTTTCGAACCACCATTCAACACGCCTTTTCTAATTGGGAGACTTATTCATTAGTAGGCAAACAAGACTCAAACTCCCCGCTTGGCATTTCAGGCTATGCATTTGTACCTTTCGATGAAAACGAAGTGGAATATAAACCCAGCAAAAAACAAAATCCCCGAAAGTTTGATAACGTCCGCTTATTCTATCGCAATAGAAAAAATTCAAATGTTACATACACGTTGAATGACACGATCATACATAATACTCCACTTGTTATATCAGATAGTTTGGAACAACTATTAATTACAGAGGACAACATAAAGTCTGTTAAATTTCAATTTGGCAACCCGGATAGTCTTTTAGTATATGGCGCGAGTTTTGAAAGCTCGAAAGGTATATTTGTCGATAACTTTGCCATGCGTGGAAACTCCGGAATTGGCTTGTATGGAATAGAACCTGAATTACTCCATCAGTTTAATGAACTGCAACAGTACAAATTGATTTTATTACAGTACGGACTAAATATTGTAACCGAAACCGATTCAATGGACTACAGTTGGTATAAAACAAAAATGGTGAAGGTGATCAGGCGATTAAAAGAGGTATTCCCGGAAACCAGCATTGTGTTGATTGGCATCAGCGATCGTGCAGGAAATATTGATGGAAAAATTCAGACCATTCCGGCAATTATAACCATGCGCAATACCCAGCGCGAAATTGCCAGCAAAACTCAAATTGCTTTTTGGGATTTGTACGAAGCCATGGGTGGTAAAAATAGCATCATAGATTATGTAGCGGCCACTCCACCACTCGCAGCCAAAGATTATACACACCTTACCTTTAAAGGAGGAAGAAAAATTGCCAAAAAACTGGCAGACGCAATTCTATTTGAACAAAACCGCTATGATACGAAAGCTCCTGTTCAATAGTATTTGGATATTGATTGCGCATTTTGCTACCGCTCAGGATACAATCCCCTATCCTTCAACTGCTGCATATGACTTTATCCAGACAGATCTGAACGTGATTCACAATTCTGTTTCGCTTTCTGCATTCTTTGAAAAGCTTTATCAGGTAAAAAAGATAAAACAAACCACCATTAACATCATTCAAATTGGTGACTCGCACACGCAAGCTGATTTTGCAAGTGGAACTACGCGCATGCTATTGCAACAGGAGTTTGGAAATGCCGGGCGAGGATTAGTTTTTCCAGGTCGTGTTGGTCGCACAAACGAACCATCAACTATCTATTCTTCTTCTACAGGAAGCTGGGAAAACAAACGAATCATATATGTTAAGGAACCTATGCCCATTGGCATTGGCGCGATGACGTTGCGCACCACTGATTCGAATGCCTCCATCTTACTAAAAACAAAACCGATAGAAAACATTAGTTACAGTTTTAACAAAGTAACATTCTTCTTTCAAAAGGATTTCAGCAGTTATAATTTAGTGATAAAAGACTCAATAGATCAATATCTTGCATACGTTGGCCCTTACACGGTTGAAGATTCAAACACATCGCGCATTCTTTTGCCTTATCCTACCAATCAAATTGAATTTCAAACACTACAATCCACTCCTTCACAAAATCAGTTTACGTTATTTGGTATAAACCTGGAGAACAGCAAACCAGGCCTGCTCTATCATGCCATTGGTGGGAACGGAGCCAAAGTGAAACACTATTTGGAAGCTGCCTACTTCACTGAGCAGACTGCAGAGTTAACTCCTGATTTATTTATCATCTCGCTGGGCACCAATGAAGCCATTGAGCATCCTTATGTCGATCCTAAGTTTACAAACCAGCTGGATAATTTTGTGGAACAATTAAAAGCTAAAAACCCAAACGCTCTATTTCTATTTACCATCCCAGCTGATTTTTATAAAAAGAAAACCCGTAGAAATCCGGGTGTGGAATTAATCAGAAGTAAGCTCATTCAGTATGCCGAGGAACATCAATATGCCTACTGGGATTTGTATACCGTAGGGGGTGGCGCTCACTCGGCAGATTTATGGAAGAAAAATAATTTAATGCAACCTGATGGCATTCACTTCACCAAAGCAGGTTATCAACTTCAGGGACGTTTATTATATGAAGCGATCGTAAAAGGATTTAATGAGTATGTTCTCTATCGATATCCATAAACTCCTGGATCAGTTTCGCTACAACCCTGAAGAGCCACTCATCTTCAATAGTGGGATATTCCTTTTTCTTTTTTTAGGATTCTTAACAATCTATATTACACTCAGTAAAACTCATCGCCCTAAGCTTCTTTTCGTCACGCTGTTTTCATTGTATTTCTATTATAAGTCCAGTGGCATATATTTCTTGTTGCTACTCAGCACGACTTTCATAGACTATACGCTGGCGCGTTTCATCTCTCTGAGCGTATCACCCTGGAAACGAAGTTCTTTGTTGGCAGTGAGTCTTGTTGCCAACCTTGGACTGCTGGGATATTTTAAGTACACCAATTTTCTACACGAAATTTTTAGTCAAGCAGCCGGAATCGCGTACCAGCCTTTTGATATTTTTCTACCGGTTGGGATATCGTTCTTTACTTTTCAATCCCTTAGTTATACCATCGACATCTATCGAAGGAAGTTAAAGCCAGTTGACCATATCTTAGATTATGCATTCTTTGTCTCCTTCTTTCCGCAGTTAGTAGCCGGACCTATAGTACGCGCGGCAGATTTTCTTCCACAGCTTAGTAAACCAACCTTTGTATCGAAAGAAATGTTTGGCCGTGGGGTTTACTTGATTTGTACCGGATTATTTAAGAAAGCAATTATCTCAAATTACATCAGTCTAAATTTTGTAGATCGAATTTTCGATGCCCCTACCCTCTACTCTGGCTTAGAAAATTTGTTTGGCGTGTATGGGTATGCTTTACAAATCTACTGCGACTTCTCAGGATATTCTGATATGGCGATTGGGATAGCGTTGCTATTAGGATTCCACTTCAATATTAATTTCGATTCACCTTATCAATCCAAAAATATTACAGAGTTCTGGAGGCGATGGCACATTTCTCTCTCCACGTGGTTGAAGGATTATTTATACATCTCATTGGGTGGAAACCGAAAAGGAAAAATCAGGACATATATTAATTTACTGATCACCATGGTGCTGGGTGGACTCTGGCATGGTGCTGCCTTTCGTTTTATTCTTTGGGGTGCCCTGCATGGACTGGCACTGGCCTTTCATAAGTTTTTCTCTTCTTTGAAAATTGGGGCTTCCAATCAAAATCCGATTCTTAAATCACTGAGTTCAATCGCGAGCATTCTTGTTACTTTTCATTTTGTATGCTTTTGCTGGATTTTCTTTAGAGCTTCTTCGATGGAGGTAGCGTATCAAATGATAAGTCAGATTACCTCACATTTTAATCCACAGATATTTTTTGAGTTTGTGAGTGGCTATAAGGGTGTTATATTTTTAATGGTGCTTGGTTTTATTCTGCATTTTATTCCGGCTACAACTGAACAAAGAGCGGAAGAATTGGTAACAAAGATGCCTTTGGCCGGCAAGGCAGCGTTGGTTGTCTCTATTATTATTCTCGTGGTTCAAACCAAGTCGGCAGGAATACAGCCTTTTATTTATTTTCAGTTTTGATTTCTTTAACCGCAGAGACCTGCCTGCGCGTAGCCGCTTCGGGCAAAGGTAGGCGCAAAGACGCTAAGAAATATAGCCTGACTTTGCGAATCTCTGCGAACTCTGCGGTTAGCATTACTTAATCACGTGCACCCATCCTTTGCAAGCAGTCTCACCCTCCACTTTCAGATCATAATAATAGATTCCTGCTTCTACATTTTCTCCACTCCAATCATCCTGATAATTTTTGCTTTCAAAGACCTTTCCGCCCCAGCGATTATAAATCACAATATGGGAAGTAAGTGAAGATAGTGATAGCTTCTGTCCACCATATAAAATCACAAAAGCATTGTTCTCAGGAAATTCATCAGGAGTTATTACGTTCGGCACCTTCAATTCAAAAACAGGAAGATCGACACGATCTTCGTAAACACAGGACTCTTTACGACCCAATAACTTTAGTGCAAAAACTCCATCCTGATTATACGCATGCGTGGTGGCATCCAGATCAGAAGTTGTACCATCGCCAAAATCAAAAAAGGTATCTTCTGCAGGATCACTTAAATTTATTACCTGCACAGTCGGTCTATTAAAACAGTCATATATTTTTAAATACTCAAATTCTAAATCAATGCCCGGGATGACTTTTATATTGACTGTGTCCTTCTTTGTGCACCCGATCGCATCTCCAATGGTTACCACATAGCCATCATCTTCAGTTGGGTTTATGGCTGGTGATGCTTCATTCGACTTGAAAGTCTTATCCCAATTTTCCCACTGATAGGTAACACCGCCTGTTGCAATAAGCCGTGTGCCAGCGTCAAAACACATTACCTGATCGGGGCCGGCAAACCCACCGGGTCGCGAAACCATTACGGTTGTAAATGTTGAATCCCTTCCCACGCACGTTCCAATATCAATGGCAAGCAACTTAACGCGGTAAGTGCCTGGTTCTTTATAAGCGTGCATAATAAACGTGGTGTCTTGCTTCACCAATTGACCTCCATCACCAAAATCCCATTCGTAAAGTTGGCCTCCGATACTTAAGTTTTGAAAAACAATAGGATCGGGCAAGCAAACCCGATTAAGACCGGGCATATCTAATTTTACGGAGTTAGTTTGCAATCGTGCTTTAAGTGAAGATAGGTCAAACTTAAAGGCTGCATTATTGCAATTTTTACTTCCGTTTACTCTGCTCCATGCATCTACTGTAGTTGGGAAATCAGAAGAAGGAGAACCAGTTGGGAATCTACAACCTGAACATACAGCATGATACACTATCCCCCCTTTATCAAACCGACTTGTACCACCATCCACATGTGTTTTCGAAAGATTACCACCCAGATAAGTTGAATATAAAAGTTCAGTAGCATCATCAGTAAGCACAATAAAATAAAAATCAGAACCACTGGTTGTTTTTTGGAATGCATCAAAAGTTAGTGGCATTCCGCTCGTAGAGCTATTCCAAAAGCCCAATGCTGAATTTAAGGTCCCACCCCACCCCGACATATAAATATTATTACAATCGTTAACCAAAAAAGCCGTAGGTGAAATATTAGGAACAGGAGTGCCACTACCAAAGACCGTAGAGAATTCTAATGCAGAAAGATCGCTCGTGTATTTTTGCAAAAATTGACCGCTATTAGCATTGTTATAAACTCCTGACGTAATAGGGAATGAAGATCCTGATGTCTGACCATACACATAAACATCTCCAGAACTATTCAAATCTAAAAAGTATACCTGATCAAATTTATTGGTACCTGTTAGTGTAGCGCTAGCTATTTCAGACCCATCATTTTTTAATTTGGCCATCCAACCATCAATTGTTCCCGCATGAATTGTTTGGTAAGCATTGGTTGTAGTGGGGAAATCAATACTAGCTGTGCCACCTCCTATAAAAATATTACCTGCTTGATCTAACTTGATTGTATGCGATGCATCTTCTAACGAGCCACCTACAAAAGCTGCCCACATAAGTTGAGTTAAAGAAGAATTTACTTTCAGAACCAATGCATCCGATAATCCCCCCGAGTATATTAACCCAAAACTATTAGCCACCGGAAAATTTGATGATTGCGTAACAGAACTAACATATACGTTTCCATCTAAATCGGTTATTATGTCTCCACGCAATTGATCTCCGTAGTTTGCAACAAGCTTACTTGAGCTCGGATTCATCCCATCATTTGCTGATCCACCAAGGTAGGTACTCCCCAAGAGTTGACTACCATCGCCACTAATCTTAGTAATAAACAAATCCGATCCATCATCATAAGAGATCACGTTAACCTCACTTACTCCTCCGTTAAACGAATTGTCGATTGCTCCTGTAGTTGTAGGAAAATTTGATGAACTGGTAGTGCCAAGTATCAAGAGTTCATTCTTAGCATTAATAACCAAACTGTGGGCAGATTCACTACCACTTCCTCCTAAATAGGAAGCGTATAACAATTGACTGCCCGTTGAATCATATTTTAAAATCCCAACATCATACAGCTCTCCATAATCTACTTGAAAGGCTCCAACCGTTGCCGGGAATCTTCCATCATGATCATGATTGGTTACCCCTGCCGAATAAAGAGTCCCGCGTTCACCAGGAGTAGCTGTACTGCCCCAGTTGTCTGCTGTTGAGCCTGAATACGTTGAGAAAATAAGAAGCGGATCAATCACCAAGGGATAACATGCATCATACGATTCAGGAAATTGAAACCTTACTTCATGATCAACTAATATATAATTACAATTCACATAATACTTCTCACCGTTAATAATCTGATAGGCAATCGGCTTCTTCTCATAGAATGTAAACTTCGAAGCAGTAACCACCAAGTCGCCATTTTCAAGGGCTACCTGATCTGTGCCCGTGTATTTAAACTTAATTTGAGAAGGATCAGCACCTGCAGCTAAAATGAAATCATACTTAATATTACTTCCCTGAGAATATACTTTCAGGTCAACTCCTTTATAATAACCAGGATAGAGTACACCTTCATAGGCAGCAACATTCGAACTCCAGGTTGATGGATCACTTCCTAAAAAGTAATTATAATATTCCCGTAATTTATTGATCGGATTTGGAACGGATGCTTTGTTTGCTCCTACAAATGAAACCAGAACCCTATGTGCAGGAATCTGAAGATCGGAAGCTGTAACTTCACTCTCAGAATGATGACCGCGATCATGCAGTTCATCTAATCGTTCCTGATCTATAAAAGTATAGGTAAAACCTCCGGCATTCAAATTCATACTGCCGCCACCAATGCGCGCTGAGAACTGAATCGCATCTGGCCATTGGCACTTGTTCTCAACAAATTTTATTTTGGGTGGATTTGCAATCGCAACAAAACAACCAAATAAGAAATAAATAATAAAAGGAAACCGCACAGCCTTCAACAAACTCATGCCCTAAATTAACCTTCCTTACGCAATACTTGCAAGGGTGGCGTTGAGATGACTTCACGGGAATTCCACCAACCAATGAGAACGGTAAGCAGTACAACCCCCACTGATATAATTGATAATTCAATAAAATTGATAGAAAATTGAACTTCAAAGAAAAACTTTGTAAGTAACCAACCACCACCAAAGGAAAGAACCAATCCGGTAATGGCAGAAAAAACTCCTACATATCCATACTCAATGATTGTAATTTTCATAATCTGGTTGGTGCGAGCACCCATTGTTCGCAACAATACATTTTCCTTAATACGAGCAAACTTGCTGTTCATCACCGCACCAGCTAGCACGACCAATCCGGTAACAATGCTAAACAAAGCAAGAAAACGTACAACCAAACCCACCTTGGCAAACAATTCATCCACCGTACTTAAAATCAACTGCAAATCGATCAACGATACATTCGGAAATTTGAAAACAAGTTCCTGCTGAAATTGAACGGCACCGGGTGGAGTTTCAATCCGGGTGGCAGCAACCCAAATTTGTGGTGCGTTTTCCAACACTCCTTTCGGGAAAACAAAAATGAAGTTTGGTGGATCCTTTGGCCATTCTACTTTGCGAATACCGCTTAAGAATGTCTTAATGGGTACTCCCTGAATATCAAACATCAACGTATCGCCCACTTTAACTTTTAATGTTTCCTGCATTCCTTCGGAGATCGTGACCCCAACTGAATCCTTACTACCCTTTTTATAGGAATGCATCTCCCCTTCCAATAGTTCTTCGGAAATATGAAGGCTATCGCGATAAGTTACCCGATACTCGCGCGTAAGCGCCCACGGACGGATTTTTACGGAATCGCTTTCCAGCAGTTGCTCAACCGTAAATCCATTGATCCCACTTAAGCGGCACGTAACAATAGGCACTACTTGATTAACGGGCAAAGTGTGTTTACTAATCAGATCAACAACTTCGTCTTTCTGGTTGGATTGAATGTCGAACAAAATAGTATTCGATTGGTTTTTGTTTCCCCTAAACTCAACCTGATTCAACAAGCTGCTTTGAATAATATTAAGCGTAGAAATAATAAACGCTCCAAGTCCAATCGTAACTAATAAAACCTGAGTTTGGTTATTGGGTCTAAATAAATTGGATAACGCATGCCTGAAAATAAAAGAACCATTTTGAGGAAAATATTTTCGTACCACATACAGTAAACCTATTGCTACCAAGGCTAGACTTCCAAGTGCCAATGCCAATCCCAATGAAAATAATCCGCCCGAAACAAAGCTCTTGGTTTGATAAGACGCAGCCAAAACAGGAAAGAGCACGATTAAACCGATTGCCGCCCATTTTGTCTTAGAAACCACTTTTGCTGAAGTGAAATCTGAACGCAAGACAGCCAAAGGTGGAACAAAACGAACTGCCACTAATGGAAGAACAGAAAATAAGATTGAAACGAGCACGCCAACAAAAATCCCTTCACCAAACGCACGCCACGAAACACCTAACTGAAGTTCAACCGGCAAGTAATCACCAAAAACAAAAGGGATGAGTTGCTGGATGCCAACCCCCAGTGCAGCACCTATGATGCTACCCACCACACCTAAAATAAAAATCTGTATAAAATAAATATTAAAGGCCTGCCAACCGGATGAACCCACACACCGAAGCACAGCCACCTCATCACGTTTTTCGCGTGCATAAATATGAACTGAACTTGCCACCCCTATGCATCCTAAAATTAAAGCAACAAATGCCAACATAGAAAAGAAGCGATACACAGACTGAAACCCTTCCCCTAAATCTTTCTTTCTCCCTTCTACCGTATCGTACGAATAACCTAAATCTTCCAGTAGCGGCTTAATCAAATTAATTGTACTTTCTGTTTGCTTTTCTGAACGTGTTTTTACAAACAGACTATAGTTTACACGACTACCAAACTGCACTAATCCTGTTGAATCCAATGCTGCCAGCGAAATATAAACTGCCGGAGCTAACGTGGCCGTAAGCGCTCCTCCACCCGGAAATTTTTCCACAACTCCCGCTACGATAAAATTCTTTGTACCCAACTTGATGGTATCATCCGAACTTACTTCATATTGTCGAGCCAATGATTCATCTAACAGTGCATAGTCGCCCTTCTTCATTAACTCGTATGCATTGGCGGGCTGGGTAACAATTTTTCCATAAAAAGGAAACTCTCCTTCCAGCGCAGTCAACTTTATCAAACGACTTTGTTTTGAATTTAAAAACATAACCATCGATGCCATCTCAGCATCTTTGGCTAGCTCTCGTTTTGCTGTATCTAATTTTTTTATAAATCCCTTATCAAAAGGCTTATTGCTATTAATCACCAAATCCGCGCCAAGCAATTCCTTTGCATTTTTATCCAACTCACCTTGCATAGCATAGTTGAGTGAACCAATCGCTACTACCGCAGCAATACCCGTAATCAAAGAGGCAACGAACAGAAACAGTCGTGAAAAATTATGACGACCATCGCGCCAGGCCATAATCCAAACCCAACGATCTTTGAAGATTGATCGAACCTCGCGCTTAAGTTTAATTACATACTCAATCATGCAAGGCTGAGGATTTGTTCGTTCACCAATTTGCCACCTTTCATGTGAAGGATGCGTTCAGTCTTTTGAGCCAGTTCAAGATTGTGCGTAACCAAAATGAGTGTAGTCTTTTCTTCGCGGTTCATTCCAAAAAGCAAATCCGTTATTTGAGTCGCACTCTCACCATCTAAATTTCCTGTAGGTTCATCGGCAAATAAAATACGTGGCGAGGTAATAAAAGCTCGAGCCATTGCAACTCGCTGTTGTTCGCCTCCCGATAGTTGAGAAGGATAATGACTGAACCGTGCTCCTAATCCAACGCGCGCCAATAAATCTTTCGCTTTGGGGGCTACATTTTTTTCACCTCTAAGCTCAAACGGAACCATTACGTTCTCTAAAGCAGTAAGTGTGGGTAGCAATTGAAAGTTTTGAAAGACAAATCCAACGTATTGATTGCGGATATAAGCGCGGTCGTCTTCATCCATCACATTCAATTTAAAACCCATCAGCGAAATAATTCCTGAGGTTGGAATATCCAGTCCTGCACACAACCCGAGCAACGTTGTTTTACCACTACCCGATGGACCAATAATGGCAAGGCTTGTGCCCTGAGTTGCCTCAAAAGACACATTGTCGAGTACGGTCAAATCATTTTCGGCCGATTTATAAATTTTGGTGAGCCCTTCGGCCTTAATAACTGTTTCTGGCATGATAATTAAGTTAACAGATCAGGAATTAAATCGTTTATTGAGTAAAATTGTTTCAAGATAAATATCAACCCCGCGTAATAGTATGGTAGTCGGTAAAAAAGCATTAATTATTGCAAGTATTCTCTTCTTTAGTGCAGTTGAAACGCCTAAAGTAATTCTTTTTTTTGGTGACAGCCTGACAGCTGGTTATGGATTATCCACGGAGGAAGCCTTTCCTGCGCTGATCGAAAAAGAACTTAATAAATCGAATAAAAAAGTTAAAGTTGTAAATGCGGGCTTGAGTGGAGAAACTTCTGCTGGTGGCCTTAGCCGCATCGATTGGATTTTGCGTCAACCTGTTGATGTGTTTGTTCTTGAATTGGGTGCCAATGACGGACTTCGTGGTTTGCCTATTGAACAGACCAGAAAAAATCTTCAAAGTATTATTGAAAAAGTAAAAACGAAATATCCGGATTGTAAAATTGTGTTGGCCGGTATGATGGTGCCCCCCAATATGGGCAAGCAGTACACCGATGAATTTAAGAGCATTTATCCCGAGCTTGCAAAAAACAATAAGGCAACACTTATTCCTTTTATTTTAGAAGGTGTGGGTGGTATTGAAAAACTTAACCAAGCCGATGGCATTCACCCCAACGTGGAAGGACATAAAATAATAGCCAACAATCTGAAAAAGGTTTTTGAAAAATTGATTTGAAAAATTAACCGCTAAGTCGCGGAGGCGCAATGAAACGTCTGCAATCCCACATCAGTCTACTAAAATCTTAGCGCCTTTGTGTCTTTGCGGTTAAAAGGTTTTGCGGATTAGTTCAACCCACAACGAATACATTCTACCCGAAGGATGTAATCCGTCTTCGGCAACAAGGGTTGGGTCTTCCAATCCTTTGCGGGATATTTCAGTAATATCAATGTAAGTGATCTTATACTTTTTAGTAATGCGCTTGTTGATTGAATTGAATTCATCTATCTGCTTAGTGATTGATTCTTGTTTTGGTTTACCATAAGGTGTAAATCCATAATCGGGAATCGAAACAACAAATACATTCTTCACTTTTCCCTTCGCCAGCTTAATGGAAATTTTCAGCAACTCTTCAAATTCAATTTCATATTGAACTGCCGATTTTCCCTGGTATTGGTTGTTAACGCCTATCAGCAACGAGACCATGTCATACTCATCTTTTAACTTGGCCGCTTTAATAGCGTTCGATAAATCATCGGTACGCCAGCCGGTGGTAGCAATGATTTTCGGCCTTGGAATCTTTAATTGATCGGCCAGTTGATTAGGCCAGCGATCTTGTTCCGATACACTTTCTCCAATAGTATACGAATCGCCCAAGGCGAGATAGTTAATCTCTTTCTTCTGCATAGGCAAAAAAAGATTTAGTAGAATTAATAAGTAACTGATCATCAAGGTAAATATAATGCATTAAACACATAGGCACATAGGTTACGTAGTGGCTCGAATAAAGTTTGTTCTATGATTCTATGTGTTTTAATTTGCCACATGAAATTCTCTTACATAATCTTAGCGTTAAAACTGATAACCTCTTCCACCTCTGCGCAAACCTTGTCGATAAAAAATTGCGAAGTCAACATAAAATCCTCCTTTCGGGGATTATCTGTTGTTAATGACTCGGTGGTTTGGGTAAGTGGCAGTGCGGGTTGGGTAGGTCGAAGTTTAAATGGTGCCACTACGTGGTCGTTCAAACAAGTTGCAGGTTTTGAAAAAGTAGATTTTCGATCACTATACGCATTCGATTCTCAGAAAGCGATTATTGCCAATGCAGGTTCTCCGGCAAGTATATTACTCACAACGAATGGTGGCGAAACCTGGAAAATAGTTTATACCAATACTCATAAAGATGCTTTCTTTGATGGAGTCGATTTCTGGAATGACAAGCAAGGAGTCATGTATGGTGATCCTATTGACAGTAAAATGTTACTTGTTAAAACTACCGATGGCGGAAAAACCTGGCAAGAATTTCCCGATGCACAACGTCCACTGCTGGATGAAGGTGAAGCTTCCTTCGCGGCAAGCGGCACGGGCATTCGATGTTATGATAAATCGTTGCTAATGATTTCCACAGGTGGAAAAGTCTCAAGACTGTATAGCACCACCAATTTTGGTAAGAAATGGACGGTACAATCACCACCCGTTATTCAAGGTGAAAGCAGTACCGGAATATTTTCATTTGCGGTTCGGAATAACTCAGGGATTTTAGTGGGCGGAGATTATCTTAAAGACTCTTTACGAGTTCAACATGTACTACTCTCCAAAAATACCGGCAAAACCTGGACTGAACCTACAACCCCCACCCGCGGTTACCGGGAGTGTGTTGAATTTATTTCTGACCAGTTAGTATTATCAACCGGGCCATCAGGAACAGACGTATCGTACAATGCCGGAATCGATTGGGTTCTTCTTTCTGATGAAAAGGGATACCACGTAGTAAGAAAAGCCAGAACTGGAAAACTAATTGTGATTGCTGGAAGTGGTAGAATAGGCAGTATCCATTAAATCGTTACCAGACAAATAAAAAACTCTCACTTAATCATGAGAGTTTTAATCGCTTATAAAATTTCCAACTATTCAAATCTCAACGATTCGATTGGATCCAGTTTAGATGCTTTGTGAGCTGGATAATATCCAGACATGAGTCCGACAAAAACACAAATCATCATTCCCACCATCATCCACAGCCAGGGAACAACAAAGGCATTAATACCAATGGCTTTTGAAATCAAATTGCCTATTAAAATACCCAGAACAACCCCTCCAATACCTCCCAACAAACAAACTACAATTGCTTCAATTACAAACTGCTGGCGTATCCTTAAAGGAGTTGCTCCTAGTGCTTTTCGCACACCCACTTCACGCGTCCGTTCCGTAACAGACACTAACATAATATTCATTAAGGCTATTGACGCTCCAAGCAGTGTGATAAACCCAACTCCAAATCCGCCCCAACGCAAACCACTGGTAATACTTTCCAATTCCTGTGCAAGCGACTCACTCTTTTCAATTTCAAAAGAATTTCCTTCCTCTACCCGATCCTGCCGAATCTTTCTCATCAAACCTGTAGCCTCACCCATGGCATAATCCAATTGATCCATATCCGAAATACCAACATTCAATCTGTACCCGAGCGGCTGCCCTTCGGCCATTTGATTGGCGACTAATATGGGTATGATCACCATGTTATCATAGTTGTTGTCCGATAAATCTCCCTTCTCTTTTAATAAACCAATGACTTTAAACTGTGTGCCTTTAAAAGAAATTTCAGTACCTACCGGAGCCGGATTGTCGCCATATAAAGACACCGCTAACTTATAGCCAATGACTGCCACTTTACTCCCATATTGTACTTCAAAACGAGAGAAGTTTCTTCCTTCCTGAATGTTTAATCCTTTAATTGGAATGTATTCATCATTTGCCCCACGCACGTCTACATTGGGGCTGGTTTTTTGAGATCCATGTTTTACTTCGGCAAGATTAGTGAGGCGTGCAGAGAGACTTACCATGGCGGGTACTTCATATTGATCAATAAACTTCTGCATTTCCGATAACGTGAGGCGAGCGCGTACTTTCTCTTTCACACCATCTTGATTTGTGCCCCGGTTCCATTTTGAATAGATATCAAACGTATTAACACCCAACGAGGAGAGACTTTCTGAAACAGAATATTCAATTCCGTCAATCGCAGTAAGAATTCCGACCAACGAAGTAATTCCAATAGCAACAATGAGAGCCGTTAGCACAGAGCGCAACAAATTGGCCTTTACCGATCTGAGCCCTTCCCTGATATTTTCCATTAAATCCATGTTCGCTGAGTTATTTATATTTACCTATTGAAAATGACCGTTATATCGTAGCGTTCAAAATTATATCTTTAATCGTTGTATTTAAGAGACTTTTTAATGATTCTTTTGTTACACAAACAAGCTAAATGAGAGGTTTAACGATGCGTTTCCGGATTTTGTTTTTGTTTCTAACCCTTTCTGGGGTGGTTTCTGCTAATTCTATCTTTATACCTATGGATGAAAAGCAGACCGATCACCTTAAAGCGTACGGAATTGCATACTGGATTCTTAAAAATAATATTGAAGTAGATTGGTTGTTGAACTACCGGGGCGGAAGCTTTATGTGCGCCTACAATCCTAAAATTCAAAACGAATTGGTGGTGCGGGGTGTCAGTTACGAAATAATTTCTGCAGCCAAAGTCAACTCTATTGTAACAGAAATCGCGAGCCCGGCACTGAACTACGATATTATGAAGTTGGAGAAGTATCCTCGTATTGCAGTCTATTCTCCCAAATCAAAGCTCCCGTGGGACGATGCCGTAACACTAGTACTTACTTATGCCGAAATTCCATATGACGTTATTTATGATGATGAAGTATTGAACGATCTCCTGCCAAAGTACGATTGGCTGCATCTACATCACGAAGATTTTACCGGTCAGTACGGAAAATTTTATAGCAATTATGCTAATTACCCCTGGTACATTGAACAACAAAAAGAAGCTGAGGAAACTGCACGGAGATTTGGGATTCACAAAGTTTCGCAAGTAAAGCTCTCTGTAGCAAAACGCATAAAAGAATTTGTGGCCGGTGGGGGTTTTATGTTTGCCATGTGTTCCGCAACGGATACCTATGACATTGCCTTGGCGGCCGAAGGCGTTGATATTTGTGAACGTATGTACGATGGCGATGCTGCTGACCCGCAGGCGCAGGAAAAATTAAATTTTGATAACACATTTGCCTTTACAGATTTTCGCTTGTCGCGCGATCCTTATCAATATGAATTTTCTGATATCGATAACAACTTTCCCGATCGCGGTTTACGTCAGGATAATGATTACTTCAACATATTTCAATTCTCCGCCAAGTGGGACCCAATCCCTACCATGTTAACACAAAATCATGTGCGTGTAATTAAAGGCTTCTATGGCCAAACAACAGGCTTTAAGAAAAAGTTAATCAAATCGGATGTTACCATTATGGGCGAGAATGCTGACATCAAGGAAGCTAAATATTTGCATGGAGTGTATGGCAAAGGATTTTGGACTTTTTATGGCGGTCATGATCCTGAAGATTATCAACACACGGTAGGCGAAGAACCCACCGATTTAAATTTGCATCCTAACTCACCGGGCTTCCGCCTGATTCTTAACAATATCCTCTTTCCGGCTGCGAAAAAGAAAAAGCAAAAGACCTAATGCCAACTTACTCCATAAAGCCAAATTACCTGGCTGTTTTTGTTGGTATAGTTATTCTGATCGGGTGTAAACCAGTTCAAAAAAATATTTCAGAAGAGGATCAAACTATTATTGAAAAATTAGGGCTCGAGTTTGAATCGTATCCAAGTCCTTCAGGTTCTTATTTATTATTCGTTGAAAAACTGAGTCCATCGGCTGCAAACCCGATAACAAAATTTATCGTGATTGAATCTGTGAGTCAAAAAATTATGATCGAAAAAAGTTTTAGACCCGGATATGTAAAGTGGATTGGTGATTCTGTTATTGAACTTCTGGATGTACCAGCTATATTAAAACAAAACGAAGACTTATCTTATTATATAAAGAAGATAGACTTGGTGTCAAACAAATATTAACTATGCGGTTCCGCTATTTGCTGCTTACCTTTTTCATTTTTACACTTCCTATTCTATGGATAGTAAGTAAAACTGAAAGTACTAATCAACCATTATTAGAGTCAGAAGGCAAAGAAGATGGATTGGATGGTCCTGGTCAATTCATCCTGTTCCATCAGTTAATTCGTACACCCGAAGATGCAACTAGCCCGCAATATGAACGTGGTTTTAAAATCCGGGAACTTGAACGGGCAAAATCATATGCACTTAGGCAAGGGGCCAATGCAAGAACTCAATCTAATGGAGTAATTGAGTGGACGGAACGTGGGCCAGCCAATGTACCCGGTCGAACACGCGCCATTTTAGTGGATCCTGATGATGCTACAAAAAACACATGGTATGCAGGGTCTGCCGGTGGCGGGGTTTGGAAAACCACAACAGGTGGTGGCAACTGGACATTGCTTACGCCCGACCTTGCAAATCTTGCCACAACTGTTTTGGCCATGGCTCCTTCCAATCATAATATTATCTACTTAGGAACCGGAGAAAGTTTTGGTGGATTGGTTGGTATTAGAGGAAACGGAATGTTTAAATCAACCGACCGCGGACAAACATGGAATTATATTTCTTCAACCATAAGTTTTTCTGATGTAAATAGAATCGCCATTGATCCGGCTAACGAAAATATTCTAGTGGTGGCAACATCAGATGGTATTTGGAGAACTGTAAATGGAGGCGCTACGTGGAATCAGGTGTCGAGCAGATTATTCATTGAAGACTTGCGTGCAACTCCGGGCAATTTCAGCATCCAGTATGCTACCCAAAATGGTGTAGGTGTTATTAAATCATCTGATGGCGGAGTAACCTGGGCGCTTTCAAATTCAGGTATGAATCCTTCCGGAAGGGTTGAAATTGCAATTTCACCGATTAATACAAATCGAGTTTTTGCTTCGGCTCAAGGATCTTTGTCAGGCTCGCAATCAGACTTATATGTATCTGATGATGCCGGAGCCACGTGGTCTGTTATTAATGTCTCCTTGAATAATACTGTTGTTGATTTTCTGGGAGGGCAAGGCTGGTACGATAATACTATCATGTGCGATCCATTCAATGCTGATTTGGTTTACTATGGGGGTGTGGGGCTTTTTAGGACTCAACTTAATGTGGGCTCAACTTCTGTCAATAACTATACCCTACTTGAACAAAACACTACCTTCCTTTCTTTGGTAAACTTCACTGCATCGTTTGGAGGTGGGCGTTTAGAAGTAGGACCACAAGCAAATGCAAGTGTGGAAGTAAGATTTGGTGCCGGTAAAACTCAAAAAGCACATCGCTTTCTTGTACCCGAAGGTGCTACCTCGGGTGTGCCTGATGTTAGTTACAGTTATGCTAACTATGTTGATGTTCCATTTGAGGTGTGGGATGTTACTAACAACAGGCAACTGATGGTTTCGTTTCGAGATCAGGATAGGAATGGACAATTTAATTTGTTGCTACAAAATACTGAAGGCGAAGCGACCACACACAGTCGCGAATACATTTATATTAATAATATAGATTATGATGCAACTAATCCGTCAACAGGAATCGCAGTTAATGGTGGACATATATTTCAAGAGATGTATTTCTTTTGGCCTGTGCTGGCTGCCGGAAAAAGTTGGCCGGATGACATTACAACTTCGCAATTGAAAATTAACTTTAGCTCGTTGCCTAAACGAAATGCAACAACAGTAACCATAGCCGATCCTTACACTGCTTTCGATGGTAAAAATAAATTCAACACATTTGGCGTAGATGTTCATCCTGATCATCATAATTTAGTTGCAGTACCCATTTCGGCAACAACGTATAAAATAATAAATGCGAGTGACGGAGGAGTATTTGTTTCTAACATCTCCTCTACCCCGGGAATTAACAATGGTGATTGGCAAGTAGCAGGGGGCAGATACAACACAAGTCAATTTTATGGGGCTGATAAACGGCCAGGGTTTAATGAATATTTCGGGGGCCTTCAAGATAATGGCACGTGGAAAACTCCGGCTGGCATACAATCTTCAAGCATTACCAATTTTCAATTTAGTTTTGGCGGTGATGGTTTTGAAGTAGTGTGGCACAAACTTGACGACAAGAAATTAATTGGAGGTTCGCAAGGAAATAATTTTCGGAAGTCCGTTGATGGAGGCATAACCTGGAGTGCTGCCACAACAGGGCTATCGGGTACGCATCCGTTCGTTTCTAAATTGTCTAATTCTAAAGATAACCCAGATGTTCTTTTTACTCTATCATCGGCAGGTGTATTTCGTTCTTCCGATTTTGGTTCGAACTGGGTATTAACGCCCATAACCCAAAAATGGGGCGGCTCAACCTCATTAATGGATGTTGAAGTATCCCGCGCAAATTCAAATATCATTTGGGCAGGCAGCGGCATGACAAACTCAGGCACAGGCAGAAGTCTTCATGTTTCAACGGATGGAGGAATAACTTTTAAGGCTACTAATAATTATACAGCTCACGTTCTCGGTGGAATAACCAAGTTGGCATCGCACCCTACAGAAGATAGCACAGCCTTCGCGCTATTTTCCTTTGCGGGAAAGTCAAAAATTTTACGCACAAAAAATCTGGGCAACACGTGGCAAGATATCTCTGGCTTTGGAACGGGTACAACCAGCACAACTGGGTTTCCCAATGTAGCAGTTTACTGTTTATATGTTCGACCGGATAATACCGATATTATTTGGGCCGGCACTGAAATTGGAATTGTTGAATCACTCGACAATGGACAAACGTGGATGCTGCTTGATGACTTTCCTAATGTTGCTGTATGGGATTTGAAAGGACAAGATGATCAGGTTGTAATTGCCACGCACGGACGGGGGATATGGACCGCTACAATTGATGCTGAATTATCAACACTAATAAATCCAAAAATCACAAGCATCGGCACTTCACCACAATCAGCATTGGCTCTTGGCATAACGTTGGAAGAAAATTTTGATTCAACTCATGTATTTTTATCAGGTGTTAAGGTTGGAAAAATTAATGCCACTACACCTGGTAATTATGTACTTAAAATAACAGGCGCTACAAAAGGAGCTGTGCAGGCCAAATTAATTAGCTATAAATCAAGCTCCCCATTTCACTCAACCACGGTTTCGGGCGAAAACTTTCAACTTACTCCTTATCAAAGTCAGTACTTCAATTATTTTCAATCGGGTAGCGATTTTTCGCTTCAATCATTTACGGTTCAACCATTTGGGAATTTCAATACGAGCTTACAAACATTTCATAATTATCCGTTAAGTACTGATTTGTTGGCCACACTGTTGCAACCCATAATTATCAAAGCCGAACATCCCTTTTTCCATTATCGCGATGTGGCTGTCGTTGAACCTGGAGCAGCAGGATCGACATTTGGCCAACCTCAATTTAAAGATTATGTAGTAGTTGAAGGAACAAAGGATGGGGTTACCTGGATTCCCTTAACCAATGGATATAATGCATCCTTTAGCACGAGTTGGCTGAACTCACATAATTCAGTTCAAGCAGGAAAGCCTGAGCAGTTTGTTGATCATAACATAGATATTACCAACAATTTTTCGGTGGGTGATACTCTTCTCTTTCGTTTCAGATTATTTTCAGACAATACAATTGCATCCTGGGGTTGGTCGATAGATGACTTATATATTCAACAAGTTCCTACGGGTATCGAGCCAATTAAAAGTTTATCAGCCTGGAATGTTTATCCAAATCCAACTCGCGGTGAGGTAACGCTATCGTACACATTAACCCAAAAATCAAGCGTTGATGTCCTTATTTTTGACCCAACAGGAAAAATAGTTTTCAAAAAATCTGTTGGACAACAAGAGGTTGGAGTGCATGAGGAAAATTTGAGTTTGCCGTCTCAAACAGGAACCTACCTTATCCAGCTTCAAACACCAGCAACAAAAAAAGTTCTGAAAGTTATTGTAAAGAGTTAATGGAGCCTATCAGGTCTTATCTCTAGCTCTTTCATAATCTCTGCTTCTAAATATAGTATCTCACGCCAGCGTTTTTCTACTAATGTTTCGTTCATGTAAATTTTGGCTAATGAAAGAAAATTTTTGTAATGACCAGCCTCTGACACCATCAATTCATAATAGAATTTGCTTAGTTCTTCATCTTCAATTCCTTTCCACAATAATCTAAATCGTTCACAACTTCTGGCTTCAATCAATGCATTGATTAATAACTTCTCAACTAATTGTTGGTCGCGACTACCCCCCCTCTTAATAATTTTTTGCAATCGATCTACGTATTCATCCTTTCGGGGAAACCCTAAATGATACCCACGCTTAGATAATTGATCCAGCACACGTTCAAAGTGGCTCCACTCTTCAGCTACCACCGGAGTTAATTCTGCTACTAATTTTTCCTTTTCGGGATAGGTGACAATTAAACTAATACAAGACGATGCAGCTTTCTGCTCGCAATAGGCATGATCAATTAATATCTCTTCGATATTCTTTTCGGCAATGTTCACCCACCGTGGGTCAGTAGGTAGCTCAAGACCAAGAACATGCTTTTCCATTAATCAAACAAAATAAGATCGAACCCGAAATCCAATATATTCCCTACGCCTCGATACGTGGGTGTTGGCGTGTAACCTGATTTAGTGAAGAGCTGATTTAGATTATGATATTTCACAAAAAACTTACCGCCTTTAAACTTGCCATTAAAAAAAACATCTACCAAAGGATAAGCCGCTATTACTGTCTTATCTTGAACATAAAATTGCTGGATTGTTGGGTCATACGCAGGAGCTGTGTAGTCTGAGCGCCAATGAGCATCTACTCCTATTTGAACCTGAATGGCATTCTTAAACAATGTGTTTTCAAAAGATAACTGTGCATTCATAAACCACTCGGGTATTCTCATCGCGTTATCTGTATTGCTAAGCAACTTGGTATATAGAACCTGTGGCCTCAGGTAGAGATGCCTAAAAAACCGGAGTGACATACGAAGTTCAGGAGTAAATACTTGTTGGTTGCCTGATGACTGAACCGGTGTAACTGCTTGCTCCCCTACTGCATCATTACTGCGATAATAAATATAATTTGTAAGGTTTGTGTACGTAGCGCCAGGTGAAATATAGAAACTTCCAAAGTCACCCTTTAAAAAAGCAGAGAGCTGATTATAGAATGGATCAGAAAAATTATTGACCCAGCTATTATGGCTTCCACGATAGGCTAACGGTAAAAAAGATGGCTTCGATAATGAACTAATGCCCGTAGCGTCCAACCACGGTGTTTTTAAATTTGCTTGAAGAAGATAGTTGCCATCCAACAGATACTCAGCCTTACCCGATAATTCACTTAATGAATCAAAACGAAAGGCAATTTGTCCACCCACATAATTTTCAATACCATCATTTCTAAATGATAACGTTGTTTCATCCACATAGCTATTGTAGGTGCTATACATGCGCATCTTATAATAAAAGCCGTAAAATAGAAACGCTGCATTTCCTTTGAAGCCAAACTCATTCACTGTGGTTTTAAACTCCATCCCGTCCTTTACATTAACAGTATCAATATCATAATCAGTATTTGTATATGAGAAGTATTTGTCATAATTGATTTCGCTGCCTTTTGTATCGGAGAAATAATTTCGTTGACGAGAAATATCCAATTTATGGTATAACTGAAAAGGAGAAGCTAATTGATACTGTTGAAACACATGAACTGAATTTTTTAATTCCTCAGATTGAGCCACTACTAAATAAGGTTGAGCATTCTGATCAAAATAAGCATCATAGGTTGTGTCTCTACTCAAATAGATTCCTCCATTTTCAAAAATCCTATGCCTTATTCTTCTATAGCTTCCAAAAAGTAAATACCTGTCATTTTTTGATTTATAGGAAGTATGAAAATCATAGTAATGGCTTACTGTTTGCCTAACCCCCTTCGTGCGCTGCAATTGTTTATCAGCCAGAATGGGCCGATAGTTAAAACCAAAATTCCAGCGAGGGTTAATATTTCTACTGAATTCAATATGGGTCATCGCTCGCCCATCTCCACCCCACACCAAAAATATCTTTGTGAAAGGTGATTTTGTATCAAAATACTTCGGCTCTTGTGTATCGTAATACAATGAATAGGCTGAATAACCCGGGCTGGCGCCTATGGTTGTTGAAAGGATAGGGAAAATTGGATTAAGAGCTGTACCTACATTGCCAAGATCCTGATATCGATTGGTAAATTTCTGAACGTATGTCCATCGATGGTAGTTAGTGAGAAGAGTGTCTAATGGTCTGTAGTTGCTTTTATTGATAAACACATCTTGTTCCGTAGTCCATAAAGTAGTTTTAGGTCCATAAACACTTTTTGTAGAGTCATCAACAATTTGAGAACCACGACCGGTAGGGTTTGCACTAGTTGATGTGCGCTTGGTTGAGTCTTTCACTAGTTGTCTTGGTTCTTTCAATGGCTTATCCTGCGCATGAGCCACTATGCTCACAAGCGAAAGAAGAAGAATGACAAAACAATTTTTAAGAAACACGCTCAAAAATAGATCAGAATTAGGAAAGAGCCTCAGTATTTTCTGCATCAGGTGCCTCTTTCAATTTATCAAGTACCATATGAGACACCAGTGCATCAAAATCTGAACCATTTTTAATGAAAGCAGCTTGAATGGGAAGGTAAAACCAGTTTTTCTTTTTTATCGAATCAAAAACAGGTTTAGCAATAAGCTTAACCATGTCTTTTTCGGTAGTTAAAATTGAATCGATTCCATGAGCTTCGGCTGTTTGATGAATGACTTCAATATTGGCTCCTGTATAAACATGGTGATCAGGAAATTTGAAATGTTTGGGGACCTCAAAATATTTCGAAACCTCATTTTCAAGGGGTTCATTTTTGGCAATACCTGAAACTAAAATTACCCGATCGGTTATCTTGTTGGTGTGACCGATAGGCGTGGGAGCGTTGTATCGAGTTTCTGAAAAGAAAACTGGTATTGAACCAACCAGTTTTTTAAGCGAGGTGCGAACCCGTTCTTCATTGCTCTCTGTTAAATCAGTACATTTTGTCACAACAATGGTATGCGCGCGGGCAGCTCCTATCCGGGCCTCGCGCAGTCTACCAAAGGGAAGAAGAAAATCTTTATAAAATGGTTTTTGATAATCCGTAAGCAAGATTGAAAACTGAGGAACTACAGCTCGATGTTGAAACGCATCATCCATTAGTATTACCTGCACTTCAGGATGTTCATTTAATATTGTTGGAATTGCCAATGCCCGCTCTTCTCCTACGGCCACAATTATGTTATCACCAAATTTTCGAAAAAGCTGGTAAGGTTCATCGCCAATTGTACGTGCACTATCTTCAGGATTGGCAATCCGAAATCCCTTTGTCTTTCGGCCATAGCCGCGGCTTAATGTAGCCACCTTAAACTGCGGCCTTAATAAATTTACCAGGTATTCAACCATTGGCGTCTTCCCCGATCCGCCTACGTTAAGATTACCAACACTTATTACTACTGAATTAAATTGAAAAGATTTTTTGTGACCTATGTCGTACAAATAATTTCTTAATCGGGTAACCAAATTAAAGAGCCAGGCAAAAGGCAACAATAGGTACTTGAGAAAGGTCATAAAAGTGAGTGCCGCAATCTTTCGTTATTTTTGATCAAAAGTACATAATCAATGGCAACTCAAACTATAAAAGATATTGCTGACTGCCTGGAAAGTTTGGCTCCCCTATCTTATCAGGAAGATTACGATAACAGTGGGCTAATCACGGGAAACCCTGATGATACTGTAACCGGAATTCTGATTTCGTTGGATTGTACCGAAGCTGTTGTGGATGAGGCCATAAAAACATCTTGCAATCTGATTATTGCACATCACTCCATCCTTTTTAAAGGGATAAAAAAACTTACTGGCCGCACCTATGTGGAGCGTGTAATCATTAAAGCAATCCAGCATAGAATTGCGATCTATGCTATCCACACTAATTTGGATAACGTGATAACAGGCGTCAATAAAAAAATCGCGACCAAAATAGGATTAAAAAATCTTCAAATCCTTCATCCTAAAAAGGACTTGATGAAACTGGTTACGTTCATTCCAAAAGATCAGGCTGAGAGTGTCACAGCAAAACTTCACCAGACCGGAGCTGGGCAAATAGGCAACTATAAAAATTGTAGTTTTTCTGTAGCAGGCGAAGGACGGTTTACGCCATCGGACGGTGCTAATCCCGCCAAAGGTGCAATCAATCAATCAGAAAAAGTTGAAGAGGCGCGGATAGAAGTTATTTTTCCTGCGAATCTTAAACATAAGATTCTTGCTGGCTTGCGGGAAAGCCATCCTTATGAAGAAGTGGCCTATTATGTAAGTGAACTTCAAAATGAAAATCAGGAAGCAGGTGCCGGAATAGTTGGTGAGTTAGAAGTGCCGGAAAACGCTCTAGCATTCTTAAACCGATTAAAGACAACTATGAACACGGGCTGTATTCGACACACTAAAGTTACTTGCAGCACAGTGAGGAAGGTTGCTATATGCGGAGGGGCTGGTAGCTTCCTCTTATCAAAAGCAATTGCCCGGGGAGCTGATATTTTTATTTCGGCTGACTTTAAATATCATGAGTTTTTTGATGCCGAGGATAAAATTATTGTTGCCGATATTGGACACTACGAGAGTGAACAATTTACGAAAGAGTTAATAGGTGAGTTTTTGAGAGAAAAATTTCCTACTTTTGCAATCGCTTTTTCAAAAGTTGTCACAAATCCAATTAGCTACTTGTAAGTAATGGAAAATCAAACAGTTGCACAAAAACTCGAAGCCCTAGTAAAATTACAATCCATAGATTCAAAACTGGACGAACTCAAGAAACTGAGGGGTGATCTACCCGATGAAGTACAAGATTTAGAAGACGAAATGGAGGGTTATAGAACCCGATTAGGTCGTTTTGAGGGTGAATTGAAGGAATTAGAGGAATCAATTAAGAAGAACAAGGAAGGAATTAAGGAGTCGGAAAAGCTGGTTAAGAAATATACCGAGCAGCAGAAGAACGTTAAAAACAACCGCGAATTTGACGCCATTACCAAAGAAATTGAACTTCAGGAACTTGAAGTGCAGATCTGCGAGAAGCGAATCAAAGAATCAAAGGACAAAATAGAGTTTAAAAAGACCGAAATAGGAACTATTGAAGCTTTGATCAACGGAAGAAATGAAGATCTTCAAAGCAAAAAAGATGAGCTGGATAGCATTTTGAGCGAAAGTCAGGAAGAAGAGAAAAAATTATTAGTTGAAAGAGAAAAAGCCACTAAAAAAATAGAAGACAAACTTCTTAAGCATTATAACCGTTTAAGAACTAATTTATCGAATGGATTGGCAGTGGTAAGGGTTGTGCGTGGGGCAGCTGAGGGTTGTAATATCATAATCCCTCCGCAAAAGATTGCTGAGATTCGCGAAAAGAAAAAAATTGTAATTGACGAACATTCAGGAAGAATATTGGCAGATGTCGATTTAGGTTCAATGGAAGAAGAAGTTAAGCCTAAAAAGGCAGCTCCTGTAAAAAGAGCTAAGAAAGTTGAGTAATAACAATACGATACAAACCATAAAAAAGGCAGGTATAACCACTTGCCTTTTTTTATTTTCATACTGCTCGTTTGCCACCGATCTTATATGGCAATTCGATGCTGAACTTCAGAAAGCTTATCACCTGGTTATTAATCTTCAATCTGAAAAGGCCACTGAAGCATTGAAAAAAATTAAGACCAATGAACTCCATAAACTTTACGTTCAAACGTTAAATGAAACTATTCACATCCTGATCACCGAAGATCATAAAGGATTTGTAGAAATTGACGAACGATTTAAAACACGGATCAAATATCTTGAGGGATTACCCGCAAGTGGAGAAACCTTGTTCTTGCTAGCTGAGCTCAACTTGCAGCGTGGTTTTTGTTACCTGAATCTGGGCCAGGAGTTAAATGCCGTAATGTCCATTCGCAAGGCTTACCAACTTACAGCAGACTGCCTAAAAAAATACCCCCAATTTATTCCTATAAAAAAAACAAGTGGAGTTATTCAGGTAATGGTTGGTTCGGTACCAGACAAATACAAATGGTTTATGAGCCTTTTGGGGATGAAAGGATTAGTGAGCACAGGTCAAAAACAGTTAACCGAGCTTCGCACCTCTAAATCTTCGTTAAGTCAGGAGGCTACCATACTTTATTTTACGATAAAGGGATTTATCAATCAGGAGTTTGAGGAGGCTGCTGCTGGCATAAATACTTGTTTAAAAGATCAACCCGATAATCGACTCTTGCTGTTTATTGGCGTAAACATGCTGATTAAAGATGCCAAAAGTGAAGAAGCGCTCGGCTTAATCCGCGAGATTGATTCACAGAATCAAGGTTTACCTATGCATTACATTGACTATTTGCGAGGCGAAGTTTTGTTGCAGCGTGGTGATTATGCAAAATCCATCGAATCTTTCAAGAAGTTCATAACCAACTATCCTAGTGTAAGCTTTAAAAAAGATTCCTATTTTAAGATTTCACTTTGTTATTGGCTGTTGGATGATGCAAAACAAGCCAAAATAAATTTCGATAAAGCCAAGGTAACAGGCACCGATAAAGCAGAACCTGATAAATATGCAGCCAAACAGTTGGAGGAAAATAGTTTCCCAAATAAAAAATTATTAAAAGTTCGCTTTAATACGGATGGCGGATACTACAAGGAAGCCACCGCTATCATTCAATCTATTACTCCGGCTGATCTTAACAATCCCAAAGATCAAACTGAATATTACTATAGAAAGGCGCGTTTAGCACATCGAACTGGTGAACTCTCTGCAGCCAAGATTTTCTATCAACAAAGCATTGATATGACAAAAAATAATCCCTGGTACTTTGGCGCTAATTCAGCATTGCAGCTTGGCTACATTGCTAAAGACCAAAAGGATTATGTGAAAGCGAAAAAATATTTTGAATTAGCCCTTAGCTTTCCAAAGCACGAATACAAGAATAGTATTGACAGCAAAGCGCGAACGGAACTTGAGTGGCTGGCTACTGTTAAGGCGTAACCATGGGCGCAAGTTCCTCAGGATTAGGCACCTGAAGATTCGCTAAGTGCATTGTATCGTTGTGTTTCTTTACCACAAACATAGAGCCTGTATACTCCAACAGATAAAGGCATAGGTTTTCATGCTCAAACATATCCATACTTCGAAGTGGATAATTTAAAAGTCGACAAAGCAAAATCCGCATTGCCCTCCCATGCATACAAACCAACACTGTATTTTCTTTTGTTTGACTTAAGATATGGTCTAACGCCTCTACCTGTCTACTGGCAACATCATCCGGACTCTCCCCGCCCTCTATTCGCTCATGTGTGTTACCGAGTTGCCATTGGTTAAGCATCCAGTGATAGTAAGCATCTTCCTCCGGGGTAATTCGCTCGCCTTCTTTATTTCCCCAACTTATTTCATTTAGTCCGGCAAGGCTTTCATAAGGTATACCACTATTCAAAAATAGGTCAACCGATTCTTTCGTTCGTTTTAATGCAGAAGTATAGATCTTGTCAAACTCAACATGTTTGTACAGCTGGTAAAAAGCCTGAGCCTGAGCCCTGCCCTTTTGATTCAAGGACGAGTCAACACCGCTACCCTGAACAATCCCTTTGAGATTAAAATCAGTTTGACCGTGGCGAATGATATATATTTTTTTGCTCATCAATTTCTGCCTAATTTCAAGCCGCTAATAATTATGCGCGCAAAAATAAGGAAATAGTTTAAACTCCCTTCCATGTCTTACTTCCGCCCCGGAATCACACTTGAAATCTTAAACAAGCTTTCAAACAATACGCTAGCTGGCCACTTGGGAATAGAGGTGATAGAACTAGGAGAAGATTCCATCACAGCCAAAATGCCTGTGGATCATAGAACACATCAGCCAATGGGATTGTTACATGGGGGGGCTTCGGTTGCTTTAGCTGAAACATTGGGAAGTATAGGCGCTATGTGTTGTCTTGATTTTGACAAGCAATACTGCGTTGGCTTAGAAATTAATGCTAACCATATTAAAAGTGCCAAGAGCGGGTTTGTATTCGGCACTGCTAAGCCAATCCACGTAGGCAAAAGAACTCAAGTTTGGGAAATTAAAATTGTGAATGAGAGCCAAGAATTAGTTTGCATAAGTAGAATTACCTTGGCGATAATTGATAAGCGGTAAGGGATTGAGAATGGATTTATCAGCAGTTCAAATTAAAGAAATTAAGGAAAGGTCATTCTTTCATCTGGCAATTCAAGATGCGCTAAGTCAAGGGTTTCCATTTTCACTATGGAAAACTCCGGGTCAAAATGAAAAGCACCTGATCATCAGCCAACAAGGGTTATCTCATGTGGATGAAGTTAATCTTGAAGATTCAACTCCTGGTTTTGTATTTGCTCCTTTTCTACCGGAAGAAAAGAAAATACTTTTTCCTGCCGATTTATTGTTCCGTTTTGTAGATGGCGTTCTTATCGAAGCGCCTCCTCAAGATTCCTACAACTTTAATCACAGCGATGAGCAACACATTCATTCCGTTAATGTAAGAAAATCAGAAAACCTTACAGGCTTGGCTGATTTTAAAAATCTAGTTGCATTAAGTGTAAAAAAAATTGAAGCTGGCGAATTTGAAAAAATTGTGCCCTCACGAGTAAAAGACATTTCCCTTGATAAGGGATTTGATTTACTAAATACTTTCGAACTTTTATGTGAAAACCACCCTCATGCTCTGGTATCTCTGGTATCATCGTCCGAAACAGGAACCTGGATGGGAGCCACACCGGAATTATTGGTTAGCGTTACCGGGAGTAAATTTAGAACTGTTGCTCTTGCAGGCACGCTGCCTTACTCGCCAGATATGAACTTAAAGTCGGTTGCATGGACCCAAAAAGAAATTGAAGAACAAGCCCTCGTTTGCAGGTACATTATCAGTTGTTTCAAAAAAATACGCTTGCGCGAATATGACGAGCATGGTCCCAAAACTACGGTGGCCGGAAATGTAATGCACTTGAAAACTGACTATGAAGTTGACATGCAGGCAACAAATTTTCCTCAACTTGGATCCGTCATGTTAAAACTTCTCCATCCAACCTCAGCTGTGTGTGGAATGCCATTAGAGAAAACACTGTCCTTCTTGAAAGAAAAGGAAGGGTATGAGCGCCAGTTTTACAGCGGCTATCTTGGGCCGATCAATATTAAAAAAGAAAGTCATGTATTTGTAAACCTAAGGTGTATGCAACTCTTTTCTGATAAAATTAGATTGTATGCCGGAGCAGGCGTAACGGCCGATTCCATTGTTGAGATGGAATGGAACGAAACTGAAATGAAGATGTCCAATCTTCAAAAAATCATTAATCAATAAACCAGTTGCGTCTTCAACCAATTTATGATATTGCCGAACTGTGTGCTCGTCATGGCATTCATCAAGCGATTGTTTGCCCTGGCTCAAGATGCGCTCCTCTTACGCTTGCTTTTTCAAGGCATAAAGAAATTACTTGCCGAACGATTAGTGACGAACGAAGTGCAGCCTTTATTGCCTTAGGGATTGCACAACAAACCAAAAAGCCTGTTGTTTTAGTTTGCACTTCTGGTTCAGCTACCTACAATTTTGCGCCTGCTATTGCCGAAGCATCTTTACAGGAAATTCCATTACTCGTTCTAACTGCAGATCGACCCAAAGAATGGATTGACCAATGGGACGGACAAACAATTAGACAAAACAATATTTATGGAAGTCATGTGAAGAAATCATATGAACTTCCTGAAGATTATTCTCATGCTGATTCAGTCTGGTATATTAACCGGGTGACGAATGAAGCAATCGCGCTGTCTCAAGAATTCCCAAAAGGGCCAGTACATATAAACATTCCTTTACGGGAGCCACTCTATCCCACAGCAGTCGAAAAAATAACTTTCACAAAAAATATTCGGAGTATTTCATTAAGTCAATCAAAATTGACGCTATCCGAATCTGATCAAAAAAAATTACTTCAAACTATATCACGCTCTGCTAAAGTACTACTCATTGCCGGGCAACAAGATTTCGATGCCGGGCTTGCAAAGGCTGTTTATACGTTTTGTAAAGTAAATCAGGCCGTTCTCATTGGCGATGTGATTTCAAACTTTCATCCTCTCTCAAATACAATTCACTATGCAGATGTGTTTTTATCAGCATGTAGCGAAGTTATTAAGAAGTCGCTCCAACCCGACTTGGCAATTACGTTTGGTAAATCAGTGATTTCTAAAAATCTAAAACAATTTTTGAGAGCATATGCGCCCGCTCAACATTGGCATATTCAACCGAGTGGAATTACAGCCGACACCTTTCAATCACTTACTCAGGTTATACATAGTGATCCTCAATCTGTATTTGAAAGCCTGAGTGAATCTTCCCGGATCGAAAAATCCGATTTGCAAAAAAAGAAAGGGTATCTAAAACACTGGAAAGTTGAAGAGCAGCGCACTAAAACTTCAAGTGAAAAATATTTTTCAGAAACGGCTTTTAATGAAATGTCAATCTTGAAGGAAATTATTTCCTCCTTGCCTGAGCAATGTAACCTGCATATTGCAAATAGTATGTCAGTGCGATATGCTAACCTCATTGGGTTAACTGAAAAAAATTCGAGAGTGCACGTATATTCGAATCGTGGGGCGAGCGGAATTGATGGTTGCACAAGTACTGCAGTTGGTCATGCATTGAGTAGCGATATTTCTAATATTTTAATTACAGGCGACCTTGCATTCTTTTATGACCGTAATGCATTTTGGCACAACTATCCAATCTCCAACCTTCATGTAGTAGTGATTAATAACGGAGGTGGAATAATTTTTAATCTGATCGATGGTCCTGATCTTTTGGAAGAAAAAGATCAATACTTTATCACTGATCAAAAACTTTCAGCTATTAATCTTGCTACCGAGTTTGGATTTCAGTACTTAAAGCTTGATTCAAATAAGAAAGTAAAAACAACTCTCAACGAATTCATAAAGCCAGGAAAGAAACCTAAAATTTTAGAAATTCTGAGCGATCAACAAACTGGAAAAAAAGCATTCATTAAATTTAAAGAGCAAATAAAAAAAGGTTATGAATCTTAAATACAATTGGAAACCGGTAAAGGAGTATAAAGAAATTCTGTTTCACAAGCATGAAGGAATTGCGCGCATTAGTATTAATCGTCCACAAGTTCATAATGCATTTACTCCGCTCACCATTCAGGAAATTCTTGATGCCATGAATATATGCCGTGAGGATATGGAAGTAGGTGTAATTATCTTAACAGGTGAAGGCGGTAAAGCATTTTGCAGTGGGGGTGATCAAAGCGTACGCGGGCATGGCGGCTATGTAGGTACCGATACTGTACCTCGATTAAATGTTCTTGATTTACAAAAGCTAATTCGATCAATCTCTAAACCTGTGATTGCTGCCGTAGCAGGCTGGGCAATTGGTGGTGGCCATGTGTTGCATGTAGTGTGTGACTTAACAATCGCTGCTGAGAATGCTCGCTTTGGGCAAACCGGACCAATGGTTGGAAGTTTTGATGGCGGATTTGGCGCTTCCTATCTGGCTCGAATTGTTGGACAAAAGAAAGCACGCGAGATCTGGTTTCTGTGCGATCAATATGATGCAAAGGAAGCATTGGATATGGGCTTAGTGAATAAAGTTGTTCCACTTGAAGAATTGGAAGAAACCTATGTTGCGTGGGCGAAGAAGATTTTGAAGAAGAGTCCGCTTGCAATTCGTATGTTGAAATGTTCATTCAATGCTGAGTTAGATGGACAAACGGGGATTCAGGAATTGGCCGGCAATGCAACTTTGTTGTATTACTTGAGTGACGAAGCGAAAGAAGGTAAGAACGCATTTTTAGAAAAGCGTGAACCTGATTTTTCTAAGTTTCCAAAGTTCCCCTGATCATATGGAGACCTTGCTTAATCTTAATGGAAAAAAATATTCATTATCTGAATTAAAGTCAGGGTTTACAAATCAGAAGGCTTCATCCTATGAACATTCATGTTTACAATTCTGCCATCGTTGGTTGAAGGGAGAGTATAATTTCATCCTCCAAACTTCTGGTACAACAGGAACACCAAAAAAAATCTCGGCAACAAGAGATCAGCTACGTGCAAGCGCAAAACTCACTGCTGATTATCTGGGATTACAAAAAGAATACAATGCTTTAATTTGTTTAGACACAAATTACGTAGCAGGCATTATGATGTTGGTGCGTTCGTTGGAATCCGGAATGAACATGTATGTGACAGACCCAGCAGCCAATCCATTTGATAAAATTTCTTCAGACACTAAAATAGACTTTGCTGCTCTTGTCCCCTATCAGATTCAAGCGATTTTAAAATCTAAAAAAAAGAATCGTTTCAATGATGGCATCTTCTTAATTGGTGGCGCACCTCTATCGAAAAAAACAATTGATGAGCTTCAATCATGCTCAGGAATATTCTATGCCACCTATGGCATGACCGAAACTCTATCGCACATTGCCTTGCAACGATTAAATGGAGAAAATCCGGAAAATTATTTCAAAATACTTTCTGGCATTTCCATACAAGTGGACGATAGAGGATGTTTGATCATCAATGCTCCACATATAAACTCAACCTCCATTGTCACCAATGACTTAGTTGAAATGATTGATCATGATAAATTTATTTGGTTAGGTCGTGCTGATAATATTATTAACAGTGGCGGAGTAAAGATCATCCCAGAAAAAATAGAAGCAGTAGTCGAATTAATCTTCAATGAGTTGAAATTGGAGAATCGCTTCTTCATAGCAGGGTTACCGCACTCAGAACTTGGTCAATCCGTATCCTTAATTATTGAAGGGAACCTGCCTGAAATTCAGGAGAAAAATATCATTGAACTGATGAAGGAAAAACTAAGTAGATACGAAGTACCAAAATCTATTTGGTACGCTTCCACATTTTTACAAACAGAAACCGGGAAGATAAATAAAGTAAAGACGTTAGAAACTATTCAAAAAAATTGAACACCTCGCCCGCCTCCTCCTGATTCAGGAAGAGATCGGGTAAAGGCCAAACCGCTAAGTTTTATTTCTTTGATTTCAATTGTAAAATTTCTTTTTGAAGATCGAGCACAACGCCTGCCAATTGTTCCACCGATACATCTGATTTTTCTTCCACATCAGGAAATTGAACACTGATGTAGGCTTTGGCAGACCATACCTCCAAAACATCGGAGCCACTCAATTGATAAGGCGCGTAATGGCGATTGTCGGATACGAGAAAAAGATTTCCATTCTCCTCGAGATAATTGAATACCCTTTTGTAAACCACACCCTCGCGCTGTGTTACCAACACATAGGTCTTTCCGCTTTTTATGTTTCTTAGATCATCCACATACTCGCCTATAACAATGCTGCCCGGCATCAATGGAAGCATTGAATCACCACTGATCTCAAACGCTCGATACGTTCCTTGTTTTAGGTTGGGTAAATTAAAATGGGGCAACTCTTTTACATATTCCGCATCGGCAAAGCCATTGAGATAACCAGCGGCAGCCTTATGAGGAACAAACTCAATATTTTGTCTATCGTTCGAATCAACGGTTACCACAACTACTTCTTTGCCACGAGTATAATTGAGTGCAGAACCCGGAGTCTCACTTGAAAAGTCAACTCCAATCAATTGATCTACGGAAATGGAAAATACTTCTGCCATCTTTTGAAGTAACTCCAAACGAGGCTCAGCCCTTCCCTCTTCATAAGCTCCAACCAGGGATCGCTTCACGCCAAGTTGTTGAGCAAATTGGTCTTGCGTAAATGACAATCGCTTACGCAGAATCCGGATGTTTTCATTGAGTTTAACCATCTCTATTTTTTAAATATTAAGATTCTACCAGAATTCACAGTCCGATTCCCTAAAGAAAAAAGATTGCGCTGAAAATATCGTTCAGAATTACTCATTGCCTCTAAATGACGATTTATTTTATTCAGGATTTCTGAAACGGAAGTTCTAGGCTCAGCCAGCAAATAACCATAGTACCCTGCCGTGTCACCCGTACTGAAATCTATTTGAAAACGACCTGAATCGAGTTTTTTACTCTTAATTCTTAGTTTAGAACTTTCCATTAGCTAATAATTTTAGCTAAATAAGAAATAATCATTCAGAATATCAAAAAATAAACTAAAATATTTAGTTAAATATCAATTAGGCTCCATTCATAGCCTTTTTGATACTGAATAGTACCTTTCTTGACAGCCAGTGGCGAATCCACATTATCTGTATAAATCATTCCGGTTCCCAAACCTTGCGGAATTTTGATCTGGTATTGAGCTGCAAATTGAGCAATCGCGTTAAGCCCGATGTTACTCTCAAGAGCCGATGTAATCCACCAGCCAATACCCAAGCTTTCGCTGATGCGAATCCACTCGCTACAGGATTGGAGACCGCCATGTAAGGTGGGTTTCAAAATTATATGTTGAGGTTTTATGGACTCAAGCAGTTGTTGCTTAGCTGATGGGTTGCTAACTCCTATCAGCTCTTCGTCCAAAGCAATAGGAATAGGCGATTGTCTGCACAACTCAATTAACTCTTCCTGCCCGGGTTTAATCGGTTGTTCAATGGAATGAATGTCAAAGCGAGCTAATTCTTTTAGCTTATATAAAGCCTCTTCTTTTTTAAACGCGCCATTGGCATCAAGCCGGATGGTTATCTTATTACGAAAATATTTTCTACGAATGTATTGAAGTACATCGCACTCTTTTTCAAAATCATGGCTGCCTACCTTTAGTTTTAGACAGGTAAACCCATCACGGATTTTGATTTCGATCTGCTGAAGCATGAAATCGAGTCCACCCATCCAGATCAGCCCATTGATAGGAATCGGCTCGCCTTCAAGAAATTGATTTTTGAAAATGATCTTTTCTCCACCCTGAGCCCAATCAAGCAATGCCGTCTCCAAAGCGAAGAGGAAAGATGGATACTCTACTATCTTTTCAGAACCATATAGTTCATTAATAAAAGTACCTACCGAATTCAAATCTGCCTGAGGTACAGCAAGTGAACTGTTATTAAAGTGATCAATCAATTCTTCAAGGGTTATTTCCAACTCCGGATTGTGCTCAGGGTTTAATCCCGGCAACGGACCACATTCGCCAATACCAACAACTTCAGGATTTTTTTCGTCCCAGATTTTTATAAACCAGGAGGTCTTGTCCTTCATGGCTCCGCGTGAGGTACGGGCATTGAATGAAAATTGAAAAACTCGTTTATGAATACTTGCTTTAAGCGACATAACTTAAAATTGCCACGGATGCACGAATATAAATTATTGATCGCGAGTAACACAGGTTTTTGATTTTACCGGAGTTCGAAATTAAGGCGCGCAAAGAAGCTCATGTATAAATTGGATCAACTGAATCCGCTTAGCAAAACTCCCGACCGCTGCTTTTTAAAAGTCAACTGATTAGCATTTCGTATTTTCGCGATGTGATTGAGAAAATTCTAATTAAAGATTTTACGTACGAGTTGCCGCCTGAGCGAATAGCCTTACATGCACTTGCCAACCGCGATCAATCCAAACTATTGGTGTATCGCAATGGAAACATTGAACACGATCGTTTTACAAATCTCACAAGCTTTCTGCCATCTGACAGCACGTTATTTTTTAATGATACCAAAGTAATTCCGGCCCGACTCATCTTTCAAAAGGAAACGGGTGCCAGTATAGAACTCTTTCTGTTAAATCCTGTTGCACCAACAACGCTAGTTCAATTAGCTATGGAAACTAGAGGCACGGCTAAATGGCAATGTGCCATTGGCAATCTAAAACGCTGGCCCGATTGGTTAATTCTAACAATGCACTTGGCTGGCGTAACTTTAAATGCAACTTTAATTGATCGCGAGCAACGAATTGTTGAGTTCACCTGGAAGCCTGAATCAAAAACATTTGCCGAGGTTATCACTCAAGTTGGCTCAATTCCATTACCCCCTTACCTCAACCGCAAAGTAGAAGCCACCGATCGGATTTCTTATCAAACTGTATATTCTGCGCATGAAGGAGCCGTAGCCGCGCCTACAGCAGGACTTCACTTTACTAACACAATCTTAGATCTACTTAAAGCAAACGGGCACACGACTGAATTTCTTACCCTCCACGTAAGTGCAGGCACATTTCAACCCGTGAAAGTCGAAAACGCGACTGAGCACATCATGCATAGTGAGCAGGTTGTGATCACCAAAGAAAATCTCGAAGCGATGCTTTCAGCCAAACCCATTATAGCCGTTGGTACCACTTCATTGCGCACCCTTGAAAGTCTTTATTGGTATGGAGTTAAGTTAATAGAGAATCCTAATTCAGAATTCAGCATCATACAACAAGACGCCTATACGCTACCACCTCACCATACGAAAGAAACAGCTCTTGCTAAAGTCCTTCAAAAGATAAATGAGCTTGGTACAAATTCCCTTACCGGAGAAACTGCCATTTACATCATGCCTGGTTATACTTTTAGGATGGTCGATGCCTTAATCACAAACTTCCATCAACCCGGCTCAACATTGATGCTACTGGTTGCCGCATTTGTTGGCTCCGACTGGAAAAGGATCTATGAACAAGCCCTTGAAGGGGGCTATCGCTTTTTAAGTTACGGGGATAGTTCCTTGCTATTCCTGAAAAAAGATTAAACGTTCTTGTTTACCAAAAGGACAGGTTAACCATTAACAATGTCGATTTTAACGGTGAAGTGACCTCAAGATTATAGAAACAAAATCACAACCTACACAGAATCAATTGATAACTATTAACAAAATGAACTCTTAATTGAATAGGAATTTTCGTTGAAATGTTTAAAATTTAACGGTTAAAACCTAAATTATGCTGTCAAGGCTTTGGAAATTGTTGGATGTTGAGCCCGAAGAAACGGGGCCAGTATCGCTTTTGTTAATCCTCAGCTTTTTGATGGGCTTGTTCTTAGCAACTGTTGCGGTAGCCTCGCAAACACTTTTCCTTACCACGTTTGACGAAAAATTTGACCTTCCTAAGGCTATAGCTATTTCCGGTGTAATGGGCATGGCCGTTACTATGTTATATAATTTTTTACAAGGCCGCATACCTTTTACCGCGCTCGCTATCCTATGCTTGGTTCTAATAACATCGCTTACCGCGTTTTTAGAGTTTGGTGACAGTTACATCCAAGACACCGACAATTTGTATCGGTTTGGTTTTATGCTCATTCTCCCCTTTACTTTCTTGATTCAATTGGTGTTTTGGGGCTCGTTTAACCGGATGTTTAACGTTCGGGTCGCAAAGCGGTTAGTGGGTAGCGTGGATGTAGGTACTGATTTTGCAGCCATCTTATCATTTTTCACAATTCCGCTTTTATTAGGTTTTGGCGTGGATCTTATCTCGCTCTACACCATTGGACTTGTAAGCATTACCGGTTTTGTTGTTCTCTTTATTATAATGGCAAGGCGTTATCTGATTAAAGGAAACGCGGTTGTTAAATCTGAATCGGACCTTAAAAAGCTTTCGATAGCCGAATTCATTGGCAATAAATACATCATGATGTTGTCACTTTTCGTGATTGCATCCATTGTTTCTCTCCAATTTGTTGACTACTCCTTTTATAATGCAGCAACGGTTCAATTCAATGATGTAGAGCTTCCGGTCTTCTTGAGCTATTTCGAGATGACTGTTGTGATCTTTGGTTTCTTGTTCACAACATTTGCCACAGATAGAATCAATCAGGATTATGGATTGCGTGTTTCCCTCCTTATTAATCCGCTTCTTCTTATTTTATTCACTATCTCAGCATTTGCATTGGGCTCATACTTTGGGTACGACCTTACTACCGGGGAAAGCAGTACTATTATCTTTTTCTTTATCGCGATAGCCATGAGTAAACTCTTCGTGAATTCGCTGCGCGAAGCCCTTGACAACCCTACTTTTAAGTTCTACTACGTACCGATCGATAAAGAGATAAACATTGATGCACAAACAAAAATAGAAGGATTTGTTACTGCATTTGCCAGTGCGGTAGCTGGAGGCTTGATTGTGTTGATCAATCAGTTCAAAGGGTTTACAGTCTTAACTATCACACTTTGTGCACTACCGGTGCTCGCAATCTGGTATTGGGTTACCAATCGCATGTATCATGGCTATCGCGAAACGCTGCAGAATTCTCTTATCAAGAACAAGTCTGCCGTTAAAAAGAATTTGGTAAAAGAGTATACCATGGACAGCGTGCTTGAAAAAGAGGTGAACAGCACAGTAGAAGAAAAAATCATCTACGGTCTTAAGTTGATGGAGAAATTAGAACCAGCGCTTTTCGAAACCTCGTTACTTCAATTGGTCGACAGTAAATCGAAAAAAATTGCTGGATTTGCACAATCAAAAATTCAGGAACTCGGAATTCAAAATGCTGATAATGAAATAAAAGGACTGGCGGCACAAGCTGCAAGCCTGGCCGAAGATAGCGACCTTCTTTCCATACCCGTTGAGAAATTGATGAAGTTGAGTAAATCCGTAAAGCAACCCGATCGATTGCTGGCGGCCAAACTCATGCGTAAGCTCACCAACCAAAAGACAATTTTCATTTTATTGGAGCTCATGCGCGATGCCGATCCGAAAGTGAGAACAGAAGCCTTGTTAACAGCCCGAAAAGTAAAACGACCGGAAACCTGGAACGTACTCATTGAACTACTTTCTTCCCCTCGTTATGCACATCAGGCCGCTGCAGCACTGAAAGAAGCAGGACCCTCCGTGCTTCCAATCTTAGAATCAGCCTTTCATAAATCCGGACAAAATGATTTGATCATGTTAAAGCTCATTCAGATCATGGGGCATATCCCAGGGTCTGAGAGTTTGCAAATGCTTTGGAAAAAGATCGATTATCCGGATAAGCGGGTAGTTTCACAGATTCTATACTCTCTTCGCTACATCAACTACCGGGCAAATGGCCGCGAGGCATTAGCAGTAAAAGACTTACTGGATACAGAGATGAGTAAAACGCTCTGGAACTTGGCCGCACTGCACGAACTAACAGACGAAGACCAATACACATATTTGAAAGAGGCACTGCGCGAGGAGATTCGGGACAATTACGACCAAATTACCTTGCTACTTTCATTGCTGTACGATCCTGAATCAGTTCAATTGGTAAGAGAGAATGTTGAATTAGGTACACCTGACAGCGTTCAGTATGCCCTGGAGCTTTTGGATTTATTCGTGGATCAGGATCTTAAGCCAAAGTTGATCCCATTGTTAGATGATTCAACTACTCCTCAAAAGCTTGAAAACCTTCAAACATTTTTCCCCCGCGAAAGCTACAATCCTATTCAGGTAATCAACTACATCCTGAACCGTGACTTCAATTATAACAACCGCTGGACAAAAGTATGTGCCGTGTATGCCACAGCTTACATTCCAAACTTTCGCGTAAGCCGCGGATTAATTAGTCAAATGTTCAACAACGATAAACTGCTTCAGGAAACAACAGCCTGGGTTATTTATAATAAGAGTAAGTCCGATTATCAAACAGTTTCGGATCGTCTTCCTTATAAAGACAAACGCTTTCTTGACTCATCCATAGAAAACAATCAACTGCTGGATGGATTGGATGATGGATTCTTTCTCTTTATTGAAATGGTCATGTTGATTAAAAAGATTCCGGTCTTTAATCACATTCAGGGAAAAGTGCTTAGTGATTTGGCTGATAAGATTATGCCCATCACGCTTAAAGCGAATGAAACTATGAGCATTACCGATGCACAGGATATGCCCATACTTATTATGGCACACGGCAGCGCAGTCTTAAAAGATGGCACAGATGAAGTGATGCAGATGAAGCCAGGAAGTGTATTTGGCGATTTATTCCAGGAAGGCCCCACTCCGGTGATCACCGAAGTAAAGGCAATCGAACGATCCGTAATCTTTAGAATCAACTTAGTCGATTTTTATTTTGTATTGGCAAATCACCATGAGCTGGCTCAAGGACTCATTCATAACATCACTGAAAAACAAAATCAACCTGCAACTTAATTTTTAAAACATGGCCTTTGAAATTGATGTACTGATCACGTTTGCTGAGAAAGACAACGAAGCAGCTCAAAAAAGTGAGCAAGGTTGGGTATCCCAGTTCAAAAAGTTTCTTGAGTTGATGTTGCTACAGGTACTGGGATCCAAGCCCAATATTGTACTTAAATCCGAATTCGACACAGCAACTGCACCAGCCCTAAACAATGCTGCTATCTTGGTTTCTGTACTTACAACTGAATTTGTTCAATCTGGCCGCTGCCTGGATAACGTAGAGACTTTTTATAAAGCAACCGAATCCTCCAAAATCAATCGTGTATTTAAAGTTTTAAAAGCCCCTTTAACGCTGCAAGAGCAGCCTCCCCGCTTGCGCGATTTAATCGGCTATGACATGTACCAACTCGATACCGAAACCGGTATGGAAAAAGAATATTCAGATTTCTTCAGCCAAGAGGCTGAAAAGCAATACTGGATGAAGTTGGTCGATCTGGCTTATGATATTCATGATGCCCTCATGATTTTAAATGAAGGTGATATTAAATCGGAAGTAAAAAATATTTATAAACGAAAATCTATTTACCTCGCGGAGACTGGCCACGATATTTCTGTTCAACGCAACATTATCAAACGTGAACTTCAACGACATGGCTACATTGTGTTACCAAAAAATACATTGCCAACTCAAGCCTCTGAATTAGAGCGCGAGGTTAAAAAGGATTTGGCTGAATGCTCCCTCTCTATCCATTTGGTAGGAAGTGCTTACGGTGAGATTCCTGAAGGTGCTGACCGCTCTGTTGTTGATATTCAAAACAAACTTGCCGCTGAGATTGCGTTAGAAAAAAAGCAAACCAAACAAGAGTTTTCGCGACTCATTTGGATTTCGCAAAACCTGAAGAATGCCAGTGATAAACAAAAAGCGTTTATCGATACCATCAAACGCGATACAGAAGCGCAAGAAGGTGCGGAGATTCTACAAAACCCGTTGGAAGATTTTAAGAACATTATGCGCGAAGAACTTTTAGAAGCGCAGGAAAGAACAAAAGCCGATGAAACGGGTGGCAAGTCAATTTATTTGGTGCATGATAAAATTGACGATAATGAAGTAAAACCATTTCGTGAAGTGATTGAAAAGTCAGGGTTCAAAGTTTTGCTACCTGCCTTTGAGGGCGAGCTCCTTGAAGTGCGAAAGCAACACATTGATAACCTAAGAAACTTTGATGGAGCCATTATCTTCAAAGGCAAAGTAAACGATCAATGGGTGCGCATGAAAGTGCTTGACTTATTAAAAGCACCCGGTTTCGGTAGAAAAAAACCGATTCAAGGAAAAGCATTAGTAGCAACTGAAAACAGTAATGTAGATCAATATAAAAGTCAAAACATGACCTTAATCTCCGGAGATAAGAATCGTTCCCTGGAGACATTGAAAAACTTTTTAACAGAACTAAACTCATAAAACTATGAGCCAACTTGACGATAATCAAACAGGCACCCTTGTCGGGACAAGCAATCCCTTTCCCGGACTAAGACCTTTCAAGATTGAGGAGAGCCACTTGTTTTTTGGCCGCGAAGGCCAGAGCGATGAAGTGCTCCTAAAACTTTCGAAGAGTCGGTTTGTGGGTGTTATTGGTCCCTCAGGAAGTGGTAAGTCTTCGTTCATTTATTGCGGAGTGCTTCCCATTTTGTATGGTGGATTTTTAACAGATGCCAGCCCTAACTGGGAGGTTATTGTTACCCGCCCCGGAGCAGGTCCTATCGACAACCTTGCTGAATCTTTGCTAAAGACTGTTAAAGACTATAATACAGCAGACAGCGATGACAAAAAAATTAAACGCACGATCGTTTCAACTTTACTGCGAAGCAGTTCACTGGGCTTGGTGGAAGCGATTCAACAATCGCGAAAAAAAGAAGACATAAATTACCTCATTCTTGTCGATCAGTTTGAAGAACTTTTTCGATTTAAAGACAGTACCGATCCAAATTCAGTAAACGAATCATTAGCCTTCATCAATTTGCTGATGGAAGCAGTTAATTATGAGGATGCTCCTATTTATGTGGCCGTTACCATGCGGTCGGACTTTATTGGAGATTGTGCACAGTTTCCAGAACTGACTCGCAAGATCAACGACAGTCACTACCTGATTCCACAAATGACGCGCGATCAAAAGCGCAGAGCCATTGAAGGACCAGTAGCAGTAGGCGATGCCAACATTACTCCTCGCCTGGTTCAACAATTGTTAAACGACTTAGGAGATAACCCCGATCAACTTCCCATTCTTCAACACGCGTTAATGCGCACGTGGAGTTATTGGACTCGCTTTAAAGATTATGATGGCGAACCTGTTGACCTTAAACATTACGAGGCAATTGGAACCATGTCTGAAGCTTTATCGCAACATGCGAATGAAGCCTATGACGAATTAGATGAAGATCAAAAACGTATTTGTGAAATTTTATTTAAGGCCATTACTGAAAAACGGGGCGAGAACTTTGGAATTCGCAGACCAACCCGCCTAAATGAAATTGCTTCCATTGCCGATGTATCGGAAGCCGATGTAATTGAAGTAATTGAAAAATTCAGGGAACCGGGCCGTTCTTTATTAACTCCGGCTCATGGCATTGAGCTCGACTCAAAGTCAATGATTGATATCTCGCATGAAAGTTTAATGCGGATTTGGGTACGATTGAAGAACTGGGTTGATGATGAGAGTGAAGCCGTACAAATGTATTTGCGTTTGGCGGAAGCAGCTGGTCAGTACCAGGTAGGCAAAGCCGGCTTATGGCGCCCACCCGATTTACAATTAGCCCTTAACTGGCAGGCTAAACACAAACCCACATTGGTTTGGGGTCAGCGCTATCATCCTGCCTTCGAGCGTACGCTTATCTTCCTAGAGTACTCCAAAAAAGAGTTTGACACCGAACAACGGATCAAGGAACTCGAACAAAAGCGTAAACTTCAACGGGCTCGAGTAACTGCCATTGTATTTGGTACACTTGCTGGTATTGCACTGATCGCATTTGTGTATGCGTTTGTGCAGCAAGGTATTGCTAAGGACAATGCACAAAGAGCAATTGCGAATGAAGCTAAAGCAATCGCAAATGAGGCTAAAGCAATTGAACAGCAAAAAATCGCAGAACAGCAGAGAGATATTGCCGATAAGGCAAGGCTTGAGGCAGAGGAGGCTCGAAAGGCGGAAGAGTTACAGCGAGCTGCTGCTGAACAAAGAAGAATTGAAGCGGAGGCAGCAAAGTCTGAAGCAGAGAGACAAAGAATAAAGGCTGATGAGAATGCAATTGCCGCTCGCAAAGCTGAAGGCGAAGCAAAAGCCAACGAAAAACTAGCTAATGAAAATGCGGATAAAGCAAGACGCGAAAAGTATTTGTCGCTGGCAAAGGCCATGGCTATTAAATCCAAAGAGCTAGGCAATACACTTTCCCTGGAAGCTTTAGTGGCGCAGCAAGCCTACAAATTCAATAAAGAGTTTAAGGGCTATGAATTTAACAGTGATGTGTATGGAGGCCTGTATACTGCCTTAAAGAATTATGATCATCCTCTTACTAAAAGTTTGGAAGCTCATAAAAAAGGGGGTGCCCGTGCTTTGGAAACTCATGGAACCGGCAATCATATCTATTCGGGTGGTAGTGATGGGCTGATCATTAAATGGAATTACGCGAATAGCAAATGGAATGCAGAGTACCTTGTCGATTCCGCAGCGAGAGTTAAGGTTGCTTATCTGGTATTTACGATTGATACAAGTCCTGACGGCAACTGGCTTGCTGCCGGAGGTCTTTATCCCACCAACCCGGATGCCAACTACGCAGAATTGTATGATTTGAAAAATCCTAAAGCTCCTGCAAAGAAAATTTATGGGTTTAAATCCAACATTGAAAACATTCACTTTACCCCGGACGGAAAAGGATTTTATGCACGCGACAATTCAGGTCGTAGCATCAAGTATTCTGACCTAACTACCGTAAAAGAAGTTATTACAACTCAGGAGAAAATTGTTTCCCTCGATCTAAATGAAGCAGGTACGCTAATGGCAGGTGCAGGAGCTGATGGTAATCTTTACATCTGGGATGTTACCAAAAACTATGCAGCCACCAAACTTTCTATATCCAAGGGATTGTCTGCCGTTTGTTTTGCCCCGGATGGACGACAAATTATTGCAGGAGATCGGGATGGGATTCTTCGGATTATAAGCAATAATATGGTGGTGAGAGAATTACCGGGTCACTCAGGACAGATTGAAAGTATAAAGTTCAATCATGCCGGTACCTTTATGGCTTCTGCCAGCAAAGATTACTCAGTTAGGTTATGGAACTTTAGGAAGCTCAACGAGCAACCAATTATCCTAAGCGATCATGATTGGGTGTGGGACGTAACCTTTACACCAGATGACTCTCAACTGATAGCCGGAATCCAAAGTATTCGGGAAACTGTAAAAGGCGTTGACCAAACCATTCACGCCTACCCCACCAACTTTGAGGTAATGGCCAACATTTTATGTGAAAAAGCGCAACGCAACATGGATAAAAATGAATGGGAAATTTTTGTAACACCCATTGATGAAGATTCACCTTATGAAAAGACGTGCGAAAACTATCCAGGTATTCAATCAAGCACAAATGTTCCCACTAAAAAAGCAGGCAAATAGATTATGAAGAAACTCTACATCCTGGCACTCATTATTTTCTTTGCCTCTAAAAGTTTCGCACAAACTTCTTCCTGTGCACAAACGATTCGGCTGGCGCAATCCATTTATGATCAGGGGCGCTTGCATGAGTTAGAAGATTTAATTAACCGACAACTCGGAAAGGGTGACTGCTCAAAGTCCGAACAAGTAAGTCTGCTTAAGTTACTTACCCTCTCCTACATCTACCTGGAAGAACCAAAACTGGCAGATGAAAAGATGTTGCAATTGCTGGAAACCGATCATTATTTTGTAATCAACGAAGCTGTTGACCCTGCTGAGTTTGTAGCGCTATATAACACGTTTCGCACGAAACCTATTTATCGAATTGGTGCAAAGTTAGGAGTTAGTGCAAGCCGCCCTAACGTAGCTAATTCCGTTACCAGTGTTGAACTTGCAGCAGACAGCGAATACAAATATTCTTTTGCCATTTTGTTTGGAGGAGCTATTGATGTTCCCATCCATTTTAGAGATAAAAATGATGATACTTTTACCTTACATGGCGAGTTATTGTATTGGCAAAAGAAATTTGAGATTGATCAAAAAGTAGATAGAGGCGTGAATTCAGATGGGAAACCACTAACTAATTCACTTCAAGCAATCGAAACCCAAAACTGGTTATCTCTTCCGCTGAGTTTAGAATATAAATTTTTAGAAAAGAATTTCAATCCCTACGTAGCCGGTGGGGTTGCCATCGACTATTTGTTAGGTGGCAAACTTAGATCAGAGCGACTGCGCGATGATGTTACATCCGTTCAAGAGGCTAGTTATGAAATAAAAGAAGTCCGCAATCCAATAAATGTAAGTGCATTGATTGCTGGGGGCGTAAAACTAAAGATGGGTGGTGGTTTTTTTGTGGCCGAAGTTAGGTACGTGCATGGATTAACGAATGTGAACTCCACGGAAACTGTTTACGACAATCAATTAGAAGTATGGAATCAAGGCTATCCTGATTCCATTTTTAAAATTTCCTCGCTAGCCATTTCCGGTTCGTATGTAATCAATGTATTTAATCCAAAGAAAAAGAAGTTCTGATAAAATGAGAAAGTACTCTCTAATATTAATATCGTGCCTTGTTCTCTCTTGCCAAAATCTGGAGAACGCAGATCCCGCACCCCGCACTACCTTCATTAAGTTTTATGAAGGCGCCTATGGAATTACCGCATCCGGCTTTGAGATTGTGCCCGATGGGTTTGTCATTGTGGGGACGATGGTATCAGATGCGACTTATACAGTAGTAATTAAAACAGACAATAGCGGTAATAGAACTCAAAGTTTTGCTCAATTTTCTGGTGGAACCGGCAAGGCTATTAAACCCATTAAGAATGGTGATCTGGTGGCAGGATATGTTGTTGTTGGCGACAGTATTAAAATCGACCCCTTTGCTGATCAAGTTGCTAATGTATCCATATCCTCATTGCGAGGACTTCTGCTTAACGACCAGCTAGAGCTCGTTAGAAAGTTTTCAGTAAGCGATGTTAACCCTGATACCACCCGGGTAAAAGAAGATTATACCGGGGAAGCGGTTTATGTAACAGATGACGGGCGGCTTTTTATTTTAGGAACAGCAAAAAGGAGCGTGGCAAATCAAATTACCGCACCAGCCGAGCCTTTTATCAGAGCCTTCAAAAGCGATAGGACATTTGATTGGCAAAAACGTTACGAACTAAATGGAAGAACTTCCCAAAACTCACGATCCATTCAATATGATAATGGTAGAATAATTTGGGCCTCGGCTATTGCCGATGAGGCCGGGGGATTTACAAATTCATGGATTGGTATACCCATCATTGATGAAAACTCAGTATTTCCAAACTATAGCGTATTTGGTCAAAATTCAGCACAAAAATTTGTGCCTAAGGATATTCAAGCTGCCAGTGACCCTAATTTTGGTTATGGAGTTGTGGGGACTTACAGTCAGGATCCAAGTGGAGGCAAAGCCAATGTTTTCTTTTTGAGAGTGTATTCGAATGGCACGATCATCTCAGGAAGTGATCGCTATTTTGATTTCAATGAATTATTAAGTACCGGAAATACACTACAAGATAGAAACACCTCGGTGACCATTGACGAAGGTGAGGCATTAATTGCCACCAACGATGGAGGATTTGTGCTGGCTGGCACTTTTAAATCCGATACAAATAATGGGAATGGTGGTTTAGATATTTTCTTAATTAAAGTAAACGCACTGGGAGACCTTGTTTGGTTCAAAACATTTGGTGGTGCTGGAGATGAAACACCGGCCGCCATTCGTGAAGATGAAGAGGGTAACTTGTTGGTGTGTGGCACAAACAAATTAGGCGATTACGCAACTGTATTTCTGATGAAGACAGACAATAATGGTGAACTGAAAAATTAAGATATTAAAGAAATAAGGTTATGAGGCACTTGTTGGCTGGATGTTCAAAACTATTGAAGTTTAAATTTTGGTTCCTTTCTCTTTCGTTATCATTTATCGGAACATTGGGATTGAGTCAGGCACCTACGGTGGATACGCCTACGGTCACTGCTGTAGGAACAACCACGGCAACATTGGGTGGAAATGTTACAGGCACACTCACCCATCGGGGAACACGCTGGCATACAGCTTCTCCTGTGGGAACTAATAATCAACTTGAAGAGGCCTCAACCACGGCCGGAGCATTTACACAACCCAGAACTGGATTGCCCCCGGCAACGAAACTATTCTTTGTAGCCTATGCGCGCAATGCTGCCCCCGAAGCAACAACAGCAGAAACAACTTTTTTTACAGAACCCGTACAATTAACGGGCGGTCAATTCACAGCAAGTGCTTCAGCTCCCGATGCAATTACACTAACTTTTCCTTCTTCAGATTCATGGAAGGGAACGGGCGTAACGGCTGGCTATGTGATTTATCGGAAAACCGGGAGTGCCCCTTCCGTAGGTGCAATAGCTGACGGAGCAGCTCCACCTGCCGATGGAGTTGGCGATAAGATTACAACAATAACTAATGGCGCGTCCACGTCTTTTAATGATACAGGTCTAAGTCCATCAACTAATTATTTTTATACCATTGTTCCGTTTGTTTGGGATGGCGCAACTACAGTTACTTATAATTACAACCTGGCAACACCACAATCAACAAATGCTACAACTCTTGCCCTTTCAGCTACATTTACTCCTATTAATGGAGGCACAGCTCCTGTGTTGGCTGGTACAGCTATTTCAGCAGGTATAACACTTCGTGTACTGACAGGATTTTCTGTTACGTCAAATGGATCACAGGATATTAATAATATTGGATTTAACTATTCAGGATTATCAGGCCAATTTATAAATGAGTATTTATACCGCTCAACAACAGCCGGAACAATAGGTACTCCAATAATCACTCAAGCTCCTAGTGGAAACTTTAACGTATCAGGTTTGGGTGGAGACAGAATAATTAACTCAACGCCTGTTTATTATTATCTAGTTGTAGATGTTGCAAATTCTGTTACCTCGGCCACAGCATCCGTAACAGTAAACCCCACGCAGGCAAATATCAATGTAGCTACAGGAGTAGTGAATTCATTTTCCATTAACCGAAGTTTTACCTTTAGCACATCTCAGCTCTCAGATATTACCTTAATAGGAGGTGAAACAGCATCAATAGATTATAAATCCTTTTTGGCCAACTCAATTAACGATAACCAGTCAAACAGTGTATCTCTGGCTGATTATAAAATTCGGGATGGAGGTGCTGCAAACGATCCTGACAATAAAGGAATGAGTGTTACCTCCATCGAAATCCAGATCACGAATTCTGACAACTTAAGAAGAGTGGCCTTGTTTGATGATGTGGCAAACACAGAAATTCCAGGCACCGAACAAGGGCTTGTAGGCTCAGGCACTGTAAACATCACCTTCACGCCTACTACCCCAATCAGCATTGCAGATAATGGTTCATTCGATATAAACGTTCGGGCAACCTTTAAATCTTTGGTAACCGATAAGCAGGCGATTCGAATCTCGATTGTATCTGCCACTACTAATAACACAACTCTTTCTGGTTTTTCACCGATTGGTTCATGGGCATCCACACAAACAGCAAGCAATACCAATGTGGTAGCAGTAGTAGCTTCCCAGTTGCAGTTTGTACAAAATCCTCCTGACACACCTAAGGATACGCCATTTGTGCTTACGCTTGAAGCCATCGATGATTACGATAATCGTGATCTTGACTATGCGGGCAGGGTTGACTTGACGGCAACTGTTGGCCCGGGAACGCTCTCACTAAAAACGCCACACTCAGAAAGCTTAAGTCCCTTTCTTGCGGCAGGTATATACAACTGGACAAGGTTGCAAATAAACCAAGCAGGTACGTATACCCTTCGCGCCAAAGATGATGCTTACTCTCCAAGTCCAAACATTGGCAATGCGGCAGGTAGTGTCGCTATAACAAGTTCAGCCTCCACCGTTACTCAGCCAGCTGCATTGAATTTATGTTTTGGTGGGCTATCTCAAACACTAGGCAACATTGTATTAACTGAAACCGATCCGGCAGGATTTTCCAGTGGTGGTTCTTTTTCACTGACCTTACCTTCTGGATTTGTATTTGATCAGAGTGTAACAACTCCTCCCACTGTTGGAGGTGGTTCAGACATCTCTGCGCCTAGCACACTAAGCTATCCCTCATCCAATACTGTGCAATTCAGTTATACGATCAGTGGTACAGCCAATACCAATTCCATTACTATCACCGGATTAAAAATAATACACCCTCATCCGGGTGGCGATGCTCCTGGCACCAATAGTGGGCCAATAACACGATCGGGGGGAACCGCGTCAATAGCTGGAGTTGGGCCAGGTACTGCCTTAGGAACTGTTAATGCAGCCCTTGGAAGTCCCGCACCAGTTGGGTTTGGTTTTTCGGTACAGAAACTAAACTCTGGCGATGTAGATGTGAATCCAAATGAAACCCGCTTTAGCCAGAATTCAAATGCCGTTCGATTGGTGGGGACTCCGGCTGCTGTAGGTGGGGTAACACACGAATTTATTGGATCGGGAGTAACCTTTATTTCTGGTGAATACCGATTTAATCCGCAATCCTTATCTCCTGGAACCTACCCTATTGTTTTTAAGTATAGAGACGGAACGGGGCAAAAATGTGAGTTTCAAACCGGGAAAACTTTTGAAATTTATACCACCAACATTACCAATCTAAATGCCCAATACTGTAATAATGATAATCAAACTTTGCCAATGAATGTTGATTCTTATATTGCTACCTTCTATACAGGTGGAGGCTACTCCGGCTGGGCCTTAAATAGATTCATATTTTGGAATACACCTACGTCTTCGCAGCAAGACATCGTCACCCCATCAAATAATATTTTTGATCCTAAATTTTCCGGCTATCAACAAATCTATTCATCAACAGGATCTGTGTATGGTGTAATTGGAATCTGGATTGGGTTTATAATCGAAGGGCAATATGATGAACCACCAACAACAACATGCAGCACAGTTTGTTTTCCTTTAATTGGTTGTATCCCAAACTGCGTTATCAATGATCCTCCACCTGTAACTCAAACGCGCACTATCTGGCAATTGATACCAGTCCGCACAGCGCCTAAACCCTCTTTTTCAATTCCAAATACTTCTTTTTGTTCCGATGAGGGTTCTGTCACATTAACTGGAAATCCTGCCAATTCAAATTCAACAGCTGATGACTTCTTTTCAATCTCGAGTGATAATGGGTCAATAAGCGGTTCATCCGCTCCTGTTGTGTGGTCATTTACACCTGCAAATGTGAGTGGACTTCCTAAAAGCCTGGATATTACTTATACATATCGTGATCCATCAACCGGTTGCACGGGAACCAGCTCGCCCACAACAATAACCGTTAATTCTAGGCCAACAACTGTTCCATTAGGATCTATCTCAAGGACGCCAACTGGTGGTGCAGCACCCTCCACTACAATTGAATTATGTCAGGGTGTTCAGGTTGGATCATTCGCTGGAGCCGCTGTATCTGGCACAACGTACAACTGGTATTCTGATGCAGCACTTACGAAACTTGAGAAAACCACAGATAATATTAATCCTTCCTTTACCCCACCTGTAGACAATACAGACCCTAGGACTTCATTCTTTTATGTGACTAGAAAAGTTGGCGGCTGCGAAAGTGATAAATCGCCAACAGCGCCTACACCCGCCAGAGAGCTAACTGTAATTGTTCACCCAACCCCAGGGCCACCCGTACCTGATTTTGACATTGATTACTGCGTAAATCAAACTATTGATCCAAACAACTTTAAAATTCTAAGTGGCACGAATATTAACTGGTATAAAAACGGCTTTAAGCTTTTAAATAATGTGAGTTCCCCTACTCTTTCACAAATCACCACCTCACCTCCCTCTGGTTTGGGAGTGGATAACAGTGACGCAAACACCTACACGTTCGAGGTGACGCAAAGCGCAAATAATTGCGAAGGTCTTTTGTTTCCAACCAAAGTCAATGTAATTATTAAGCCATTGCCAAAACTTAGAATAGATCCCAAAGGAGGATTTGATCCATTAAAAATATGCACAACCGATGGCACCAAAACGTTTGTTGCAACCGATGGTGGGAGTTCGGTAACAAGTGGAACTTGGTCTATACTTCCAGCAACAGTTGGTGTGCTCGCTCCAAATTCCCCATTAGGCACAGTGGATTTAAATCCTTTGAGTGAAGTCCCTGATAATTATGGATTAAACTTCCAATTTACAAATAATGATGGCTGCCAAAATAACACAAGCATTCCACTTAGAATTCAGCCAAAAATAAATGCGTTGGTCACACCACTTGATTTCTGTGAGGGTGTGTTTGTTCGGTTGAACAATCAATCCGTAGTGGATAATGGTAATCTAAGTTCAGCAGCAACGATCGCTTTAACTTCTTGGAATTTTGGGGACGGTGATCTTTATGACCCAGGATCGGGCCCTGTGTCTTTTCCAAATAATAACGATGGCAGAACAAAAGGAACCTATTTTAGCCCCGAGCATAAATTTAAGCTAACGGGTTCTTTGCCGCAGAAGTATACAATGATAACCAGTGATAATTGTAGTTATACAATTGAACAGACTTTAAAGATTGACCCTAAACCTGAAATAGATTTTAACTGGCGCAATGTATGTAGAGACGGTGTATCCAGTACTCAATTTTCGGCTTCGGAAAAAAACTCGTTACCCATCGCTACCTATTTTTGGAGTTTCAATGATAACAATACATTGAGCGTTGCCTCTGCCCAAAATAATCGGTTTGATCCTACAGTCAACTATAGTTCAGATGGGACTGACTTTGCTACCCTAATTGCCACAACAACTTCACAATGTAAAGACACAGTAAGTAAACCCATTTATATCGTACCAAAATTTACTCCCATTACCGACAATAATTCCTATACACAGGATTTCAATGTCGGGAAAGATGGTTGGTTGATTGGTGGCTCAAATCCATCCTGGGAATGGGGTGTGCCCAGTAAAAAAGGAAGCGAAGCATTAGGTTCAAAAGGCAATGGGTGGGATACACGGTTGAACGGAACGAATAATCCAAACGAGCAATCCTGGGTACTGAGCCGATGTTTTAATTTTAGTCAATCGCTTAAACCTGTTATTGGGTTAGATATATTCTCTGAAACCCCCTTTGGAGTGAATGGTGCAGCTATTCAATATAATTACAATGGTAATATTGAAGACAATGCCAGTTGGAATACATTGGGTGAGGTAGGGAAAGGAATAAACTGGTATGATAACCAAGGTCTTTCAAACAGTCCGGGTAATCAAACAGCAAATGACTTAGGTTGGACAGGCAATTTAACTAACCCTACTAATGGAAAATATAAGGAATGGCAAAGAGCCTACTACCAGTTAGACGAATTACTTTCACTAACTCCTGCACAAAAATCGAATGTAGTATTTCGAATAGCATTTGCAGCAGGCAACTCGCGAAGTGATGGATTTGCCTTTGATGATTTTTTTATTGGTGAGCGCAGTCGCCTTGTTTTACTTGAAAACTTTACAAATTCATCTTCAAATGTCGCTGAGAATAACAACAAATACAGGACCCTGGGTAATCCCAATGAGATTGTGAGGGTTCAGTACCATACACCTTTCCCGGGTGATGATGCTATCAATAAACTAAACACGCCCATGCATAACGCACGCACCGCATTTTATGGAATCACCAAATCCCCTACTATGCGGCTTGATGGAATTGAAGGTAATCTTAATACAATTGAAGATATTTACGATGATCGGGTACTTACCCCCTCGGCTTTGGAGGTGACCGTAACAGCAACCAAAGTGGGTAGTATTGTTGAGATTGTAACTTCTATCAGAAATAAATCCAGTCAAACTATTCCGTTAGCAGGTGCTCATATTTTTACCACCATCGTTGAGAAAAACATCACGACATCTTCGCTCCTTGGAAATAGCGGAAATACACAATTTGCTTTTGTTGGTAAACAAATGCTTCCCACGCCTACCGGGTTGGCAATCCCGAGTGATCTTGCACCCAATTCCACATACACTGCACCCAAGGTAATTTGGGAAGTAAATAATGGGGATGCAATTGTTGTCTCTGTTCAATCTATAGAGGGGAATAACAAAGAGGTTTATCAAGCGGGTGTGTCTCTTAATCCACCACAACCAGATATTGTTACAGGTATCGAACACATTGCTGAATTCATTCAACTCTATCCTAACCCTGCTAACGATAGCTTTGTGATTGAGCTACCAACCAAAACTGATAGTCGGTTAACGGTGCATCTGATTGATCAGGTAGGGCGTTTGGTTCATGAATCAACTTTTGAAACGGGTGAGCAAACCAAAACGATTAACACCCAAGAGCTGGCAGGGGGTATTTATGTGGTGCAAATTGGTGCTGGTAAATCGGGTGTGGTGCGTAAGAAAATGATGATTGTCCATAAAAATTAAAAACCTTACATGTAGCCAATAAAGCCACTCCCAAATGAGTGGCTTTATTTTTTTAGGAGTTATATTTATTTATAAAGTCCTAAACTGCCACTCATGAAAAAGATACTGTTCCTTGCTCACTTGGTTGTTTTTAGCGTCTGGCTGAAGCCTGCATCTCTAGCGCAATCTCCGGTAATTAGCTCATTTACACCCGTCAGCGGCCCAGTGGGGACGCTCGTAACTATTACAGGTAGCAATCTGTCAAGCCCCACCGCTTTTTCGATTGGTGGCGTCTCGGCCATAATGGTATCTAACACAGGTAGCACGCTAGTAGGCCTGGTAATACCGGGTGCGATTACCGGGGCTGTTTCGGTAACCACGGCAGGTGGCACAGCTACGAGCAGCGGTAATTTTACTATCACACCAACACCTTTCCCCAGTACGCAACAAGGAAGTAAATTAGTCGGCACTGGGGCTGCTGCTGGCAATGTACATCAAGGATACTCAGTTTCCCTTTCCTCAGATGGCAATACTGCCATAGTGGGTGGATATACTGATAATAGCTATGCAGGGGCAGTCTGGGTATATACCCGGACTGGTGGAGTATGGACACAGCAAGGCGGAAAGCTTGTTGGCACCGGAGCCGTTGGTAACGCAAGGCAAGGAGTTTCAGTTTCCCTTTCCTCCGATGGCAATACCGCTATTGTTGGCGGATATATTGACAATAACAGTTATGGGGCAGCGTGGGTGTATATCCGCACGGGCGGGGTATGGTCACAGCAAGGCGGAAAACTTGTGGGCACTGGAGGTAGTGGCAACGCTTATCAAGGAAGCTCAGTTTCCCTTTCCTCAGATGGCAATACTGCGATCGTGGGCGGATATGGTGACATGAGCGGGATAGGGGCAGCGTGGGTGTATACCCGCACGGGCGGGGTATGGTCACAGCAAGGCGGAAAACTTGTGGGCACTGGAGCCGTTGGCAACGCAGGGCAAGGAGTTTCAGTTTCCCTTTCCTCCGATGGCAATACTGCAATTGTTGGCGGGTATCGTGACAATGGCTTTGCAGGAGCTGCTTGGGTATATACCCGAACAGGCGGGGTATGGTCACAGCAAGGTGGAAAGCTGGTGGGCACTGGGGCTGTTGGAAATGCAGAGCAAGGAAGCTCAGTTTCCATCGCCTCCGATGGCAATACGGCCATCGTAGGGGGGCTTAGTGATAATTCTGGTGCAGGGGCAGTTTGGGTATATATTCGTACAGGCGGAATGTGGGCACAGCAAGGAGGAAAACTCGTGGGCACCGGGGCTCTTGGTCCTAATGCACGCCAAGGAACCTCAGTTTCCCTCTCGGCTGATGGCAATACAGCTATTGTAAGCGGGTATTTTGATAACACCTTTTATGGGGCAGCGTGGGTATATACCCGCATGGGCAGTGTATGGGCACAGCAAGGCGGAAAACTGGTAGGAACCGGGTATGTTGGCCACCCTTATCAAGGAATATCAGTTTCCCTTTCCTCAGATGGAAAAACCGCCATCATGGGTGGGCCTGGTGATGGGGACAATGATGACGATCTAGGGCCACCTGTAGGTGCAGTTTGGATATTTTCATGTACTTCCCCGGACCAACCGAGCAGCATCACGGGCAATGCCACTATATGTTCTGGAAGTTTAAACACTTACAGCATCGCACCAGTGGCGGGTGCAACTGATTACACATGGACGTTGCCAAGCGGCTGGACAGGCATATCTACCACAAATTCCATTAATGCAACCTCCAGCGCATCAAGCGGAAACATTTCGATAAAAGCCAACAATGGATGTGGTTCGTCCCTAGCACAAACCTTGGTCATTACTGTGAATAGCATACCCGCCCAGCCGGGCACTATTACTGGCAATGCCACGATCTGCGCTGGAAGTTTAAACTCCTATAGCATTACACCAGTAGCTGGCTCAACTAGTTACACATGGACATTGCCCAGCGGTTGGACTGGAACATCCACTACCAATTCCATTAATGCAACCGCCAGCGCATCAAGCGGAAACATTTTGGTAAAAGCCAACAATGGTTGCGGTTCATCCGTAGCGCAAACCTTGGCCATCGCGGTGAATACCATACCAGCCCAGCCGGGCACCATTACTGGTAATACAACGATCTGCGTTGGAAGTTTGAACTCCTTTAGCATTACACCGGTAGCTGGTTCAAGCAGTTACACATGGACATTGCCAAGCGGTTGGACAGGCACATCCACCACCAATTCCATTAATGCAACCGCAAGCACATCAGGCGGAAACATTTCGGTAACGGCCAACAATACTTGCGGCACATCCACGCCACAAGTAACAACTACAATCACAGTAAATCCTATCCCAACAATAACATTCTCTCCCGCTTCGCCTTCAATTTGTTTCGGATCAAGTACAAACATTACAGCAAGTGGAGCCTCAACCTATAGTTGGTCTCCTGCAATAGGTTTGTCAACTACAACCGGGACTACAGTAACCGCAAACCCATCAACAACCACAACGTATATGGTTACAGGAACAACAGCAAGTGGCTGTACGAATATAGCAGCTGTTGAGGTATCCGTAAATCCTATTCCTATTGCAGCAGGCGGCAATCATTCTGTAATTCTGAATTGTGGAACCTGCGGAGGTAGTATCAATGCTAACGGATTAAATAGTTCAGGGCAATTGGGAAACGGAACATTAACACAACGGACAAGCCCCTTTCCTGTAAGTGGCCTAACTGGTACATCAAAAGCCGTAGCATCTGGTAGTTCTCATTCTCTTTTTCTGAAAAGTGACGGAACCGTGTGGGCAACTGGCTTAAACACAAGCGGGCAGTTAGGTGATGGTACGACTGCGAATAGGCAATCTCCGGTTCAGGTTAGTGGCTTAACAAATGTTGTAGAAATCTCTGCGGGAAATACTCACTCTTTATTTTTAAAGAACGATGGAACTGTATGGGCTTGCGGACTTAACACAAACGGGCAGTTAGGCGATGGTAGTCTCACCCAACGAACTACTCCTGTCCAAGTAGCAGGCCTTTCAGGAATTACAAAAATCTCGGGAGGAGGCACTCATTCACTCTTTCTAAAAAACGATGGCACAGTTTGGGCATGTGGCCGAAACACAAATGGACAATTAGGTGATGGAACTACAACAAGAAGGACGATTCCAGTAATAATAAGCTCATTGACTGGAATGACTCAAATATCCGCTGGTGGTAATCATTCCCATTTCCTTAAAAATAATGGAACCGCTTGGGCCGTAGGGTTAAATACAAATGGCCAGTTGGGAGATGGCACAACAGTTCAGAGGACCTCGCCAGTACTAATCAGTTCATTAACAAATTTAACGGCTGTTTCAGCAGGAGCAATATACACTCTATTTCTCAAGAATGATGGAACGGCCTGGGCAACAGGTTTAAACAGCAATGGACAGTTAGGTGATGGAACATTAACGCAGCGAATAACTCCAGTACAAGTAAGCAGCTTAACAGGCATTACAGCGCTCGATGCAGGAGGTACTCATTCTTTATTTTTGAAAAATGATGGATTTATATGGGCCTGTGGACGAAATGCAAATGGTCAACTGGGTGATGGAACAACGACTCGTAGAATGACTCCAGTTCAGATCATAAATCTTAACCCTTGTGGCCGAATGAGATCAATTGATGCGCAAGAGATGTTGATTACTGCTGAGTTATTACCAATTGATATCTATCCAAATCCGGCTAATAAAGAGGTAACCATTGATTTTTCTGAGGGTGTAAAACAACCTACGCTTATAACATTATTCGATGGGTTTGGACGAGTTTTGATGCAAAATATTATTAATCAAGGGGAAGCGACAAAAACCTTAAGCGTTACTGAGTTACCAAGTGGGGTATACTTTATTCGCTTAAAAATTGAAGATCAGACTTATATTAAAAAAATCCTTATTGTACACTAGACACAACAATTGAGGAACTCTTACAAATTCAAAAAAGCTTAAAGCCTACTAAGGTAGGCTTTAAGCTTTTAGCACTTCAGGTTTTCGAAGTAGGGAATCAGCATAAGTTAACTTTAAACGAGCATTCCAAGCCTGATGTAATGCCCATAACCAGAGGATTGACTTTTTAATCCAATTTGAGGGTTTTTTCTTTACACAAGTCAGTTTCAAATGTAAGTTCCTTTGCCTAATTTGAGCGTTTAAAGTTCTAACAACCTTAGTCTAGTTGGTATGGAAATGTTTCTTAAAGCCGATACCTGGCTTGCCTTGCTTACCCTCTGTTTCTTAGAAATTGTGTTGGGTATCGACAATATCATTTTCATTTCAATTGTATCCAATAAGTTGCCCGAAGAGCAACGCCCAAAAGCACGTAATGTTGGCTTAGCATTAGCCATGTTTGTTCGCATTGCTTTGCTGTTGGGCATCACCTGGATCATTGGTTTCGTTGAACCGTTGTTTACCGTACCGGCTAATTTTCTTGTTAAACACGACATGGCTTTCAGCGGAAAGGATTTGATTCTTGGCTTTGGTGGTTTATTTCTAATTGCTAAAAGCACCCTCGAAATAAATCATGAAATGGAAGGTGACGAGGATGAAGAAGGGGGTGTTGCAAAGGCTGCTGTTGTAACCTTTACCGGTACGATCATTCAAATTATCCTGCTCGATATTATATTTTCCTTCGATTCCATTTTAACAGCCGTTGGCATTGTGCCTCCGGAACAAGTTATTATTATGATCATTGCGGTAATTGTTTCCATTATTGTAATGATGTTTTTCTCAGGGGCCATCAGTCGCTTTATAAAAGATCACCCCTCTATGGAAGTGCTGGCATTAGGATTCCTGATCTTAATTGGGTTTACCCTATTGCTTGAAGGCTTGCATCAGGAAATCCCGAAAGGATATATTTATTTTGCCGTAGCGTTTTCCTTGTTGATTGAATTTACCAACATCCGCGTAAAGAAGAAGCGGAAGAAAAAACCCGTAAAGCTTAATAAAGGCTACGATGATGAAGAGTTGAAGAGTGCTGTTGAGGGGTTAGAAAAATAGTTTTTCATCCAACTTTCTCTTGGTAAGCTCATTCTTAAAATAGTTAATAATCTTATGGAAGATTTGAGATACCCCATTGGAAAATTTAGTGCCCAGGAAAGTCATTCCTCGGAAGAACTAAAGTCTTTCATTCACCGCATCGAAACATTACCTGTAAAACTAGAATCAGCTATTGAAGGTTTATCCGAGCAACAATTAAATACTCCATATCGCGATGGAGGTTGGACTGTGCGCCAGGTAGTTCATCATGTAGCCGATAGTCACATGAATGCCTACATCCGAGTAAAGTGGATGCTGACTGAAGAGACTCCCGTAATTAAAGCATACGATGAAAAACAATGGGCAGAAACTGCTGAAACACAATCTGAACCTGCACTTTCCATTGCACTGCTAAAAGCATTGCATGCTAAGTGGGTCATTCTTTTAAAATCTCTTTCCTCCGTTCAGTTGCAAAAACAATTCATCCATCCCGACACAAAAAAGAATGTGGTCTTGCATAACCTGATGGGCATGTATGCATGGCATGGCGACCACCATCTTGCACACATTACAGAATTAAAGAAACGACAAGGCTGGTAATGACAGCACCGTACCAAGCCCCGACCCTCCTCTTTAACAGCCACCTCGAAACGATTTACCCGGCTTTACTGCGAAGTGTAAGAGGCATCCAGTATGAACGTGAACGAATCACCACACCCGATCATGATTTTTTGGATTTGGATTGGTTGAAACAAGGTTCAAAAAAATTAGTCATCATCTCACATGGTTTAGAAGGAAGCACAGACCGGGCTTATATAAAAGGAATGGCAAAAATATTTTTTGCGAATGGCTTTGATATTCTGGCCTGGAACTATCGGGGTTGTAGCGGTGAGGTAAATAAAAAAATTCGTTTTTATCACAGCGGTGCCACCGATGATCTCGCTTATGTAATTCTTCATTCTGAATCCCTTGGATACTCAGAGATTAATTTGATTGGGTTTAGTCTGGGTGGAAACCTTACGCTAAAATATGCTGGCGAGCAAGGTGATGCCATCAGTTCAAAAGTAAATAAGATTGTCACTTTCTCGGTACCACTTAATTTGAGAAGCTGCTGCGAAAAAATCTCTGCACCCTCCAACTGGATGTACTCGCAGCGTTTTCTTAAAAGCCTTAAAAAGAAAGTAGCCGACAAATCGAAATTATTACCTGAACTGGATGCGCAGGATTTACCAAACATTAAAACGCTACTACAATTTGATGATACTTATACTGCTCCATTACATGGTTTTAAAAATGCCATTGATTATTATACAAAATGCAGCGCAATTAGTTTTGTATCATCCATCCAACGGCCTACCCTCATTGTCAATGCATTGAATGATCCCTTTTTAAGTACCGAATGCTATCCCACAGAATTCACCAATCATCCTTACCTTACATTTGAATACCCTAAGCGGGGTGGACATGTTGGGTTCGCATTATTTAATAAAAATGGTTTATATTGGTCTGAACTCAGAGCTTTGGATTTTATACAATCAACCTTATGATCGAACGCTATTCGATCCCGGCCTCTATTAACCAATTGATCGAGCGTTTTCAGATTGAAGACTCTCCGCCCTATAAACCTAAATACAACGCTGCACCCACACACCTGCTCCCGGTAATTACTCATGAAAGTCCCCAAGGGCTCTCCTATTTCTATTGGGGTGTTTCTCCACAATTTGGTAAAAATAAGGCAGTGGGCGAACGATTGATCAATACCCGGGCTGAGTTTATTCAGGAGAAACCAATGCTTAAGAAAAATCTAATGCGCTATCGATGCTTAGTTCCAGCCGATGGATTCTTTGCATGGAAAAAAGTTGGTAAGAAAACTTCAATACCCTGGCGTTTTATTTCAAAACAAAAAAACCTCATCTCATTTCCAGGCTTGTGGGAAGAATACGATGACTCGGAAGGGAATTCATTTCACACGTTTTCAATCGTTACCACCACTGCAAATAAGAATGTAATAGATGTTACCGATCGGATGCCTGTAATTTTTAGCCGGGCTGAAGAATTAATTTGGTTGAATAAAGAGTCGACAGAAGAAATTTTGCTTGCATTGCTAAGAAAAAATTCTCCCGACCTGGAAGGTTTTACTGTTTCACCTGGAATTAAATCACCCGATGCCGAAAGTGCGCTACTGATCAGGCCTACTCCAGCATCTGATCAATTCGGGAATCTTACGTTATTCGATTAAAATATATACTGCAAAGTTGTAAGAAAGCAATGACTTAAATCTTGTGTCTTTGCGGTTAATTGAATTTAGAATCCATCATCCTCCTCTTCCTTCTTGGCAGGATCGGTTTTCTTTTTAGCATCTGGAGTTCCTACTTTGTCTTTCTTCTTAAATAGGTTTCCTAATAATTTCTTTTTTGGTTTTGCTGCAGTAGAATCAGATGCCAATGGTTCTGAATCTAACTTCACGGCCGTGGAATCATTTTTATTTTCCTTCTTTTTAAAGAGATTTTTAAAGAATCCACCTTTCGCTTTTTTCTCTGTCTTTTTCTGAGCGGCTCTTACCTCACCTTCTTCCTGCATAGCCACCCGCACATCGGGTAACACCAACAAATCACGGAAGTACCACATGTAATTATCCTGATCTACATTATATTTCTCTTTTGTTTTCGTGATCGCATACACGCTATCTTCTTCCACCGCAGGTTTAGATGATCCAGACACCGAAAGCGTATCGGTAATACTTCGGGCTGCACTGTCCAAGGCAGCTGCAATATCTAATGAATCAGTTTCCTTCTTAGGATATATCGGTTTCATTTGAATCGTACGCAGCGATTTCAACGTTTTTTTATACGATTTCTCTGGCAATAATAAATACCGATCCTTCTTTACACGCCTTACTTGAGGCAGGGAAGGTCCTGGCATAACCACACTGTTCGTCCAGGTAGAATCGCGTGGAGGAAGAGTTATGGTTTTGTTGTCTGCCGAAGCCAGTACCTCGCGGGGTTGTGTGGTACTTTCATTGTAATAGACAAATTTCTCCTTTTGGGTTGGCTTGTCGTAAATAAATGCACTTTGATAGGCAGGGCAAATAAGGCGCTGAGTACACCCACTCAGTACCAGAATCAGTACTACGCTTGAGAATAAAGCCCTGGTCATTCCTTAAGGATGATCACAATCAACAAAACTAATTAATTAACCTAAGTAATCCGAAAAATGTAAGAAATCTAAAAGTATCGTAAAATACTGACAATCAGATTATAAGCCTTCTAATTCCTGGCGGGTAGCCCGGTTTAAACCCGATACCACCAGATTGTACGAATCATCAATCCATGCTTTCAGGTGTTTATCGGCTACACTTCCGTTCATAAGCACTGTATTCCAATGTTTCTTGTTCATGTGATAGCCCGGAAGTACTGCCGGAAATTCCTCCCGAAGCTGAACGGCTTGCTCGGGATCACACTTTAAATTGATACTCTCAAAACGTTCAACATCGGTGAGGGCAAACATCTTTCCCATCACCTTAAATACCAATGTTTCCTCCCCAAAAGGAAACTCTTCGGTAACCCCTTTCTTTAAAAGGCAATAACTTCTGAAGGACTCTATGTTCAAAATAAACGTTTCAAAACCAAATAAAGTACGGCCACCAAAAAAATGGCGATGGAAATCTTATTGACTCCATGCATCATTTTCAGGTTAATGTTGGAAGGCCTATTCGGATCTTTCTTCCTGAAAAAATATTCTCCCACCTCTCCTAATGAAAAAAACTCCCGAAAGGATAATTTCTTTCTCTTTCCTGTTTCTGTTTGATTTTCCATAACTCTATTGATTTATAGCCAAAGGCTCAATCCAATTTTTATCTTCTCGTATCAAATCAATTAATGCATCCACAGCCTGGGGTGTTGGCACGTTTCGTTTCACCACTTCTTTACCTCGATATAATGTAATTCTACCCGGTCCGGACCCAACATAGCCATAATCTGCATCGGCCATTTCACCTGGGCCATTCACAATGCAACCCATAATGCCGATCTTGATTCCTTTGAGGTGACTCGTGCGCGAACGAATTTTAGCAGTAGTCTCTTGTAAATCGAAAAGTGTACGACCACATGATGGACATGAGATATATTCCGTTTTTGAAATACGTGTTCGTGTGGCTTGTAAAATGCCAAAAGCAGTTTCATTGATCATTTTATCAGACCCACAATGTTCGGCCGCTATAAAAACTCCATCCCCAAGACCATCAATTAGTAATCCTCCAAGATCGGTTGCTGCATATAATTGTAATTGATCGGAAGTAAGATTAGCATACGCCCGACCAATTACCACAGGCACATCGCACTTGCGATTCATCAATTCAACAAATAATCTGCGTTGCTCGGCAAATCCATGATCATTGTATGTATCAATCAACAACACGGCCGTTGGGTCTGAATTCAATTTAACGATGAACTCATCGGAAATATCTTTTAACTGCGTGTAAATAAAATTGAGCTGTGATGAAGTCTCTGCACCTGCCACGTAATCTTTCGGAACAAGGAAGGGATAAGTTCGTGGCTTCTCTTTGTGTAAGAGCCAGGTAGCATGGTTGAAAATCAATCCCAATGTGCCAGGAATTTCAAAATCTATCGATCGATCGCCCAGAAAAATATAATCACATGCCATGTCGGTTATGTTCCATTTATCCAATGGCACAGAGTATTGATAACCCAATGCGAAGAGAGAAGCCGCTGTTATTTTTTCCTTTGTTGAAAAATCGGCTATAACGCGCGGCACCTGATGGCCACCAAAATTTTGAACTTCATGTGTGTGTCTTCGTGTGTATGAAAATGGATCAATCGGATAGTTAGTAACCTCAGGAATTGGATACGACTCTTTTCGCTTTACATAACGATTCGCTAATTCTTGTGCCACGGGTACTTCTGCTTCAGGTTCTTCAGTAAGCGAAACTCTGATTGTATCTCCCAAACCATCCTCCAACAAAGTGCCAATACCCACTGATGACTTTATTCTACCATCTTCTCCATCTCCCGCTTCAGTAACCCCCAAGTGCAATGGATACGGTTGAAAATTTTCTTCGTCCAACTTTTGCACCAACAATCGATAGGCTTGAACCATCACTTGTGGATTGCTCGACTTCATAGATAGTACAATGTCATAATAGTTTAAGTCCTCGCAGATGCGCAAAAACTCGAGTGCAGATTCAACCATGCCTAATGGTGTATCTCCATAGCGGCTCATAATCCGGTCAGAGAGCGAACCATGGTTGGTACCAATACGCATGGCGGTGCCATGCTCTTTGCAAATCTTTACGAGGGGAGTAAATTTTTTTCGAATGCGATCTAATTCTTCCTGATATGTGCTATCCGTATATTCGATCTCCTCAAATCTTTTCTTGTCGGCATAGTTTCCAGGGTTCACCCGAACTTTTTCGACTAATCGGGCAGCTAATTCCGCGGCATTAGGTGTAAAGTGAATATCGGCAATAAGCGGAACGGAATAACCGCGCTCTCGCAACCCTCTTTTAATCACCTCGAGGTTCTGCGCTTCCTTCATACTCGGAGCCGTTATGCGAACATACTCGCACCCCGCCTCCACCATACGTATCGTTTGCTCGATAGACCCTTGCGTGTCCATCGTATCAATCGTAGTCATGGATTGCACCCGAATTGGATTGTCACCACCCAATGGCACACCGCCAATGTTTACAACCCGGGTTTTTCTGCGGTTATAACTGACAAGACTGTTGCAATACTGTTTTAGTTGAAGAATTTGACTCACGGCCCAAAGGTTTACAACAAAATTAACCCTTTGAGAGGGACTTTTGTTCTCATAACTGAAAACTTAGAGCAAGGGTAATAACAGGCTAAATATCGCCCATTTGAGGCCTGATTAGGATCTCCTCCACAACACTTCTGGGCGACAGCGAATGGGCCGAAAAAACTGCTTCAGCTACATCTTCAGGTTTCATAAAACGACTATCCGGCAATTCACTGGCGGCCCAACTTGCAGTTCTGGTAGCCCCAGGCATTATAGCCGTTACCCGAATTCCAAAATCCTTTAATTCCTCTCGCAAGACTTTAGAAAATCCCAAGAGTGCAAACTTCGAAATGGCATAAGAGCCTCCATTTGGGTAAGCCATAAAGCTGGCAATAGAACACATATTAAAAATATGGCCCTTGCTCTCTTTCATCTTCTTAACAAGGCCACGGGTTGTATAATAGGCACTGTATACATTCCCCGCAATCATTGCCTCCAACGCACCATCCGGTTCTTCCATAATCTGACCGGGTTCAAAATATCCTGCATTATTCACTAACACATCAACAGATCTCTTCAAATTGTTTATGAAGTCAGTAAATTGTTTTACCTGAGCTTTATCAGACATATCAGCCTTAAATTCAAATACATTGATTTTAAATTTTGACTCGAAATCTTTCTTTAGTTGGGTCAAGTGGGCCTGGTTTCGGGCACAGGTAGCAATATCAAAACCATTTGCCGCAAATTTCTCCAAAATTGCCCGACCAATTCCTTTTGTTCCTCCAGTAACTACAATCAACTTACGCATGAGAAATTATTTTATCTTTGAGCAATATAGCATTTGAACTTTAGTGCATGAAGGGTTTTGGTCGGTACATGATTTTTTTGGGCTCGTTGTTCGTAAGACGGGAGACATTCATGACCTATTACAAGTTAACATTGGAGGAGTGTATTAATATTGGCGTTAAGTCGATACTTCTGTTTGTCCTTGTTTCAACTTTTATGGGAGCAGTAACCACTCTTCAAACCGGAGCTAACCTGGTAAGCCCTTTTGTACCTCGGTTTATTATATCAAACGTAGTTCGTGAAATGACTATTTTGGAATTGGCACCCACTATCATGGCAATTATTTATGCCGGTAAAGTAGGGTCAAGCATGTCGGGCGGGTTAGGTACTATGCGTATTACGGAACAAATTGATGCACTTGAAGTAATGGGTATCAATGCTGCCTCGTACTTAGTGCTTCCAAAAATAGTTGCCTCCCTGATGATGTATCCTCTTCTGGTAATCGTTTCGGGCATTTGTGCATTAATCGGTGGCTATTTAGTGGGTACCCTCACCGAACTTTTAACACCTACTGAGTATGTATATGGTATCAGATATGCTTTTAATGAGTTTTTTATATCATTCGCGCTTATTAAATCATTTGTTTTTGCGTTTCTGATTGCATCTATTTCTTCCTTTAAAGGATATTATACACACGGTGGTGCCCTTGAGGTTGGTATTGCCAGCACGCAGGCTGTAACTGCCAGTATTATTGCTATTCTTTTAGCTGATTATTTTCTAGCCTATCTCCTACTGTAATAAGCTATGATTAAGATCAAGAATATTTCAAAATCGTTTGGTGAAAAAAGTGTATTGGATGGCATTAGCGGTGAGTTTGTAAAAGGTAAAACCAATCTGATTATTGGTGCCAGCGGAACGGGAAAAAGTGTTCTTCTGAAATGCATTGTTGGATTAATTCAACCCAATACCGGAAACGTGTTCTACGATCTTCGGAATTTTACCGAAGCCGATAAGGAAATGAAATCAGAAATCCGAAGAGAAATTGGAATGCTCTTTCAAGGCGGTGCTCTATTTGATTCAAAAACTGTAGAAGAGAATGTTATGTTTCCCCTTAACATCCTTACAAAAATGCCAGCGGATGAAAAGATTGAACGGGTTAATTTTTGTTTGCAGCGAGTTGGGCTTGAAGGAGTTAATAAAAAAATGCCCTCTGAAATAAGTGGTGGAATGAAAAAGCGCGTGGGCATTGCACGTGCCATTGTTAATAATCCTAACTACTTATTTTGTGACGAACCAAACTCAGGATTAGACCCTCAGACTTCTATTGTGATTGATGAATTAATCATGGAAATAACCCATGAATTTGATATTACTACCATTGTAGTTACACACGATATGAATTCGGTAATGGGTATTGGCGAAAGTATCATGTTCTTATACAAAGGTCACAAACTGTGGGACGGGTCGAATAAAGATATTATGAATTCAGGAGTTGAAGAACTTGATGCATTTGTCTTTACCAATAAAATAATGAAGAACCTAAAGGTTGGATAAATTCTATACCAAGGCAAGGCGAATAAAAAAAACAGTACCCTCACCCGCTTTTGTTTCAAACCAGATTTCACCTCCGCTTTGCTCTATTCCTTGCTTGGCTATTGCTAACCCTAACCCGGAACCTGATTTTTTTGTTGAAAAGTAAGGAGCGAAAATTTTATCTTTCAATTCGTCATCAATACCACTTCCGTTGTCTTTAAAACAAATAAGAACCTGATTAGCCTCTACTACCAAAGAAACGTCAACAGCAACAGCATCTTCATTCCGCGATTGAAAAGCATTTAGAATAATATTCGAAAAAACGCGATTAAGTAATTGTTCATCGCCACTTACAAACAATTGCTTTCCTTTGTAATCAAATTTCACATTTCCATCTTCATAGTTTGAATAAAGATCAATGCTCTTTCTTAGCAATGATACTAGGTCTATTCGTTGAAGTATTGGTGCAGGCATCCTTGCAAACGCACTGAATGAGGAAGCGATGTCATTCAAAATATCAACTTGTGTAAGAAGTGTTTTTATAGATTGAATTACTTTATCCTTCTGCAATTCACCGCGCAAAGCCAATTGATCCATTTGCTGCAGCGTGAGTCTCATGGGTGTGAGTGGATTCTTGATTTCATGCGCCACTTGCTTGGCTATCTCACGCCAGGCACTTTCCTTCTGACTGCGTGCCAATTCAATCTTGCTCTGCTCGAGATTTTCAAGCATTCGGTTATACTCATTCACCATCAACCCAATCTCATCATTCGATTTCCATTCCAGGGGTTTGTTGGTTCCAGTTAGTGTGGTTCGGCTCAAGGTACGGGTTATAAACCTTAACGGGAACGTAAGAGAGTCCACAACAAAAAATGACAGGATTGAGAAAAGAATGAAAATCACTACAAATACCGTAAGGATATTGGCCAGAACACTGATTTGGGTATTCTCTAAAGACAAGGCTGATTCAAAGAAAGGAACACTCAACGCTCCGATTAATAAACCCGTTTCTGGTGACTTCAATCCAAAATATGAGTTATTAAAACGCAGTGTGCCAATCTGCTCATTTTCAATAAGTGTATTATCACCTGCTTTAAAAATTCGTTCCCAGGCATTCCTGTTCATCAGGTTTGAGGTAAGCTGATTCTCAACAATAACAGGTTGACTTGAAATGATCAGTTGCCCGGATGGGCCATAGATAGACATGTCAACATTTGAGAACTTAGCCATGTTAACTAATTGGCTTTCTAGTTCACCGCGATAGTTTTCAGGATCATTTAAAAATGCTGAAAGCACTGGAACAAGATTTTCGCCTAGCAACCTGGACTTTGATTGAAAATCAGAATTCAATTGATTCTCGGCAGATCTACTTACACGATTAAGCGTTGTAATTGTTACTATTACAAGCGGAACGGCAAATGCCAAATAAATGTAAAGTTGAATGCGAGCCGCATAATTTATTTGACTGCCTAACCTCCAGGAGTATAGACCGTAGGCAATCATGCCGAGCCCCATTACAAAAATTCCCATCACAAAAAAGAATGAAAAGTTGGTGAAAATAAAGAAAACAGGATATGCCAACGTGGTCACTACAGCCACGCGTCCTGACTCATCCTCAGTGCCACTATGAATAAATCCATTCTTACGAATACCTTCTTTAAAAAAATCAGGATCATTCAACAAACCGAAATCAAAATCCTTTTCATAATTAAACCTTCCAAAACTGCTAATAATCGATTTATCAGAAATGAACGCAAAACTTTTCTCGCGATTTTCAAAGTATTCATTGAACCGGCTATCAACCAATAACTCTGGATAAACATTTTGTGGGATTATTCTTTTCAATGAAATATCAAGCACAATATTAGCTACCACCTGATCAAACCGAGTAATGGGAATTGTGGTGAAATAACGTTTCCCTGTTTGTACTCCTGTAGAACGTATAAAATAAACTCCCTGATATTCGGTTGACGATCCTTGCATTAGAAATTCACCCTCACCTTCTGCTATCGTTTGATCATCGAGTGGTTCATTCAATGAGTTGTATAAAAGAATTTTAACATCGTAACGATCGAAATAAGAATTGAGAAATACTTGTTTAATCTTTTGTCTAACGGCTGATTTACTTAGCAGTGGGCTTGCCAATCTGCTTTGAATAAAAGCGTCTTTCGAAATTCGTTTCGAAGTTTCATTCAGTAAATATTCAGCCAGCACATCGCGACCTATCAGGTACCCGGAAGCAAATCGAAATTGAGATTCAACGCGTTCCTCCTCCACAAATCGTTTCACACTCAATGCACTCTGAATTCCATACGCACTAACAGCAAGAAAGAAATACAGAAAAGTCAGGTAAGAAACCCGAGCCAATGAGGAACTTAGCTTAGAACGATAGAGGAGAATAACATAAGGAATTATTATCGTTACTGAAATCCAATAATCGCGCGATTCAACTGTGAAATAAGTAACAAACAGAATGCATGCAAGCAGTAAAGCAATCACATAGGATAATGACTTTGAGGATAATGATTTTGACAGTTGCAGGAAGACGTGGGTAAAACAAAAAGAACTAATAGTGCCGATAATAACTGAACCCATTGCAATAACCCGTAACCAATTGAATGAAATTGATTGAGTGATGTCTAACGAGATGCGTGAATTATGAAAGATCGTTTCAATAAAAAGGAATGGATATAGAAATGAAAAAAATGCGGCCAGAATAAGTATTGAACACCCGCTCCATCGCACCCATGTTTTAGTAGCGAGTAATCGCTTAACAATCGGCCATTTCGAATAGGTGAAGAATACATACACGCATAAAAATAAAACTACCAGGGAGTTTAGAAATAAATCACCCAAAGAAGCATTATATCGTGAGGAGGCAAATTCTTGAGGACTAAAAATGGGCGATGAATACCAATGAGCCGGAAAGTCGAATCGAATCATAAGAATTCGAATCCCAACAAACAGAAGAGCTGAAACAATAAAGACAAGTTGAAATCGCTTCTTGTTATGGAATCGTTTTAAAATCGTTCCACTGCAAATCAATAACAGAATGACGCCTATTAAAGTAAAGGACAAAGCAGGTGTATTATTTCCTGAAGGATTTTCTGATAAAAGAATCTTGAAAAGGATTTTATCTCCAGCATAAATAGCCTCACCTGTCGAAAAATCGGGGGTAACTATTCGGCCTGAAAAACTTTGAAAGACGGCCTGGTTCAAGTGGGGAGAAAGATACTTGTTGGTGATGGGATACTTTTTGTAAAGAGGAAGTACAGAAATCAAATATTGTAATTGAGATACCGGTTTCCTCTTTATTAGAAAATCTCCTGCTGAGATTTGTATGAGTCGGATGTCAAATGAATCGCGCAACATTCTAGCATCCGGTGAAAAATCATTTTTACTCCAGGCTACAATGCGTAAACTATCTACTAAAAAATGAGTTCCACTCAGTTGTGACCACACAATGCCTGATGGGTTTCGAATGATTTCAGCCTGCTCCTGCTCTAGTTTTGTAAACTCGTGAGATAAATTTTCGGAAATGGTTTTTCTAATTTCCTCTGGTGAATCCTTCCGGGCGTCTAAACCAACTCCAATCAGCCCAAAGACTAAGGAAAGAGCAAATAATACGATAGGCAGGAACTTACGCATGATTAAGGGCAATACTTAAAAGTAAGTAAATCTGTATAAAGATTACTTACTCTGCAGTCCGCCAAACCAGTACAGAAACAGAATTCTGGAATACCTGAAACTAAAAGGAATAAAAAGTACCGACACTACTACCAATGCGAGCCCATACACCCAATCGGGCGGGCTAAGAAAAAAATAAAGAACTACAGAAATTGCAACCATAATAGCCACATTAAAAGCGTAGCTCACGAAGAGTGCGCCAAAATAAAAACCAGGCTCGGGTATAAAGGGGGCATTGCAATGACTACAGTTCGTATTCATTACAGAAAACTTAGAAAGTCGTGAAAACGGAAACTTAAAAATATCGCCTTGCTTACAGCGGGGGCATTTACCTTGCAACACTGCGTTTGAGATGTTCATTCTGACTATTTTTCCTGCTCGTTCGGTACCAAAAGAAAGCAATCAACCCGATTACTACATATGGTGCCACAAACAAATACATAATACCAAAGTTGATGCCCGCAGCAATGCCAATGTTTCCATTACTTACGTTGTTCTCCAGCGATGCCCTGCACATAGCGCATTGAGCCGAAGCACCAACAGAAGAGAATAATATTGCTAGACAGATCACCAAAAATTTTCCAACAGCCGCTTTCATAGCTCAAATTAATTTTAAACGCTACACGTAATAAGGACTGATCATGATGTAAACAATTACTCCTGTAATAGCCACATATAACCAGATTGGGAACGTAAATTTAGCCAAAGCCTTATGCCTTTCAAAATTACCGGAAAGTGCCCTTGAAAACGTGAATAAAACGAAGGGAACAACGATCACCGACAGGATAATATGACTGATTAAAATGAACAGGTAAACAGTCCGTAGTACTCCTTCACCTCCATACGGTGTAGAGTCGCTCGTCATATGATAAATCACGTACATCACAAGAAAGGCTGCAGAAAGTCCAATACATACCTTCATCAAGGTTTCATGCAGCTTCCTTTTATTGTTCCTTATGGCAATTACTGCCGTAATTAATAGTACGGCAGTAATCCCATTGATGGTTGCATAGATGGGAGGCAAAAAGCTAAAATCATAGCCTGGTATTTTTACCCGAAATAAAACAGCAACAGCAAGCGGTAAAATAACCGATAATACAATTATCAATTTACGATACGGATCTTTATTCTCTTCCATTAGTATTGCTTCAACAAAATTTTCATTTCTACGGTTAACCGATCCATTTCTTCGCGTGAGTTGGGCGCATAGTAGCCTCTGATTTTTCTCTCTGAATCAATAAGAACAACTGACCATGGTTTTTTTAAGAAAAAGAAACAGGTACACCAGCGATCCCACCGCGCATTATCTTGATGAGGATAAAGGCGTTGAAAATCAGATGACTCAAACTCCTCGCTCAGATGCTTCATGTTTTTTGTAACCTCAGGCGAGGTATCCGCAATCAATAAAGCAACTGACCCTTCTTTCCAGCCGGCAGCCCGTAGGATTGAATCAGGAATGGTATAAGGAACCGTGTACGAGAACTGACACGATGCTAGATATTCCGGCTTTTCTGTTTCGTAATAGACAGGAATACTAAACTCATTTTTGCCAAACGCCCGCAAAAATAGGAACACCCCTATCGGCAAGAGCAGGGCAAGAAAAAGATAGATGAGTTTTTTGATCATATCATTTGAACACAAAAAGAAGGCTAAAGTTCTTCACTTTAGCCTTCTTTAAAATTTTCTATTTATTTAGTCGCCCAACCACTTCAAGAGGTCCTGACGACTTACAAAGACTTACAAAAAGACTGGCATTTTCATGCCCTCGTAAACAAAGGCCACCAACATCCAAATGATAAATAAAATTGGAATAAGCACCGCCCAGAAAAGCACTTTCACTTCATAGCGTAGGTGCATAAACTCACCAACAATGTAACCAGCCTTAACTATGGTAAGTATAACGAAGATGAATGTCTTAGCTGAACCATGAGGCATGGTAAAAGCTATTATAAACTCTACGCCTGTAATTGCCCCTAATATTCCTGCTACCGTCCAAAGCTTTTTAATCTTAGCCTTATCGGGTGGAAGTACTGTTACTTGAGGTTCATGTCCGTGATGTGCCATGCGATTATTCTCGATTTAATAATTACGAATTTCGATTTTAAACCAGGTAGAAGAATGTGAATACAAATACCCAAACCAAATCTACAAAGTGCCAGTACAATCCTACCTTCTCAATCATTTCATAGTGGCCTCTGCGTTCATACACACCTGTAACGGTATTATAGTAGATCAGGAAGTTGAACATCACCCCACTGAATACGTGGAACCCATGAAAGCCCGTGATAAAGAAAAAGAAGTCTGCAAAATCCTGCGGACCATATTGATTAACATGGAGATTTGCCCCATAAATCTTTATTTTATCAAATACTCCTGTACTAATGTTAAACACTTCTTTTTCTGTAGGAATACCTGTACCTACTATAAAGTGTGTCCACTCCCAAGCCTGGCAGCCCAAAAACGTTAAGCCCCCTAAAATTGTCCAGAGCATCCATTTCTCAACAGCTTTTCTATCCATACGATGCCCCGCCTCAACAGCTAGTACCATCGTAACACTACTCATAATCAAAATGAAGGTCATGATACCCACAAATACAAGTGGTAAAGACCAACCGTGTAAAAAAGGAACTGCTTCAAATACCTTTTCAGGGATAGGCCAATACTGGGTTGAGAATGTAAAAGAATCAACTACTCCTTCAAAAGCCGGATGCGAAGCGCGAACCAATCCGTAGGTAATTAGTAATCCGGAAAACGTAAATGCATCCGAAAGTAGAAAAAACCACATCATGAGTTTGCCGTAGCTTGCACCCATGGGTGAAACTCCGCCATCCCAAACACTTTTATCAGAAACTGCAGTGGCTGCGTGTGCCATAATCAGGTATTAGATTTATCGATACAATAATAGGAATACAAACAAATATAGCCAAAGTCCGCCCAAAAAATGCCAATACGTTAGGCACATTTCTATCTGAACCAAGTTTTTGGAGTGAACCCGGTAGCGGTAGGTGGCGATCAATACAATCAGCAAAAAGACAATGGCGCTGATCAGATGCAACCCATGCAAACCAGTGATAATGTATAAGAAAGATCCTGACGGATTACCCACCAGATAAACTTGATTTGAGACTAAGTCTTTCCACCCTTCAAACTGAAGAACTAAAAAAGCAATCCCCAGCACAGATGTAATCGTGACAAGTATTTTGACCGATTCTAAATTATCTTTTTTTGCCGCCCAATATGCTAACTGCATAGTGACGCTGCTTGCCAGGATAACAACGGTACTAATTGTAAATAAGAACGGAAGATCAAAGTACACCCAATTCCCCTCTGCCCTTCTTACAATATAACCTGATGTGAATGCAGCAAAGAGCATGATCACACTACCAATGAAGAGCCACATGGCAAACTTCTTGGGGTTCATTGAGATGGGCTGCTTAGGCTCCTCAACAATTTTAAGATCTGATATCACCTTCTCCATATCTTTCCCAATTTAAATTTTATCCAATAAATAAGCGATCTGTACAATCGGCAAATACAAAAATGAACCAAACATAATCCTTAACGCTGACTGGCGGCTTCCCGTTTTTAACAAAGAAAATGTTTGTGCAAAAAAAGCTGCCCCACACACAGTAGCCACTATAGCCGAATCTAAACCTGTAATGCCAAACTTAGCAGGTAGCAATCCCAAAGGGATTAAGAACAACGTATAGATCATGATTTGAACAGCTGTATTATGGTCTTTGCCGCCTCCCGATGGCAACAGCTTAAATCCTGCTTTCTTATAATCTTCATCGGCTACCCAGGCAATGGCCCAGAAGTGTGGGAATTGCCAGATAAACTGAATACCGAAAATAATTAACGCTTCATGGCTGATTGATCCCGTGGCAGCAATCCAACCTAAAAGTGGTGGTAATGCACCCGGAATCGCGCCCACAAAAACGGCTACGGGTCCTACCCGCTTAAGCGGAGTGTAAACGAAGCTGTACAAAATCATGGAAACAAAAGAGAGCAGTACCGTAAGCGGATTTGTATAAATCCACAAAATGATCAAGCTCACCAAAAGGCATATACCTGCAAATAAGTTTGCCTCCTGCACCGTTAACTTCCCAGTGGGTAATGGTCTGTTCTGGGTGCGCGTCATTACTTTATCAAAATCTCGTTCAATCACCTGATTGATCGCCCCCGATGCTCCAGAAAGCAAAAACCCACCCGTGAACAGCATGACCAGCACCTCCCAATTTACGCTTCCCTTAGTAGCCAATGCATATCCAAATGCACATGAGAAAGCAACCAACATGGAGAGTCTTACTTTAAGTAATTCAACATATGCCTTGGCCTTATAAAAGGCAAAAGAAAATCCAGAAGCAGGTTGAATAGAAGACGCCATATTACCTATTTAACACAATTGACTGGCTTGTATTGAGCCTTAAATACACTAGAAACTGAATCCCAAATGTAACGGTAGCCACCAGCAAATGAATCGGCTGAAGCGCTGCAGGTACTGCGAAATAAGCCATTCCTGCACCCGTCAATAAGTTGAGCAAAATTAACACGATCAGGCTTATAGTTAAAGGATTCCGACCGCTAGTTTTCACTAATCGAAACACCAAAATGCCGTTTATAATTACCACTAGCCATGAAAATGAACGATGAACAAAAAATTCTTTCCACACTTCTGAAATCCAATTTTGGCGCGGGACTTTAAGAGCTGCAACTTGATCGATCGCAGCCCTCACCTGAGTGCCAAATAACACTTGCACAACCAGCACAAACATGCATGCAAGTACTATCCATTTCATTCCTTTTGTAGCACCAATGGGTTGTTCTTCCCCACTGTTAGCATAAAGCCATATCAGCAAGCCCACCAACACAAAAGCCAATAGCATGTGAATTGTGATTGTCCAGGAAGTGAGGTTGGTGGAGACTACGATCGAGCCAAACCAACCTTGCACGATCACTGTGATTAATGTCAGTAAGGAGAGCCAAAAGAATGAAGGTCGTGGAATTCGGAATTTTAATGACAGAATAAACACCCCTATGATTAAGAATCCAATCACTACTCCAACAACTCTGTTTGCATATTCAATCCATGTTTTAACCGGATTGAAATCTGCTTCCACTAAAATCGATTCATCTGTTAAAATCGCTTGAGCTGTTTTTACAAAGCCAAAGGTTGAAAGATATCGCGCAAATTTTTTGTTCTTCTTATCCCGGAACTCAGCAAAGGTTTCTTTGTAGTCGGCTGGTAATTGAATGATGGAAGTAGGCGGAACCCAGGTTCCAAAACATTTGGGCCAATCGGGACACCCCATACCTGAACCTGTGGTGCGTACAATGCCTCCAACAAGTATCAAAAAATAAACAGCGACCAACGTTGAGAAGCAGAGCTTTCTGAATCGTTTGGTCGCTGCCTTAAATTCGTCCATTTAGATAATTCAAAGTTCAAAACTCAAGATTGATTGAACGTCAATTTTGAGTTTCTAATTTGAATATGATTAATGCTTATTTTCCTCAATTACAATGGCATCCTCACTCATCTCTAACTTAATGAGTTCATTCTCATGTGGCAAGTTTGACTCAGGAGTTTCAGAATAAGGAATATGCTGTGGAATAAAATCCTCCTTAGATCCAGGCTTGCTGTAATCATATGGCCAACGATACACGGTTGGAATTTCTCCAGGCCAATTACCGTGTCCGGGAAGTCTTGGTGTTGTCCACTCTAACGTAGTTGAATTCCATGGATTGGCAGAGGCTTGCTTACCTCTGAAAATACTGTAGATGAAATTGAACAAGAAAATGAATTGAGCCGATAGCGTCATAATCGCAGCAATACTCACTAACATGTTTAGATCAGCAAATCCACTGAAGGTCTCAAAGTTAGTCCAGCTATAATACCTTCTGGGGAAACCTGCGATACCAATGTAATGCATTGGGAAGAACACAAGATACACCCCAACAAATGTGAACCAGAAGTGAACATAGCCCAACTTCTCGTTCATCATGCGGCCAAACATTTTGGGGAACCAGTGGTACACACCGGCCACCATGCCAAAGAACGATGCACTACCCATTACCAGGTGAAAGTGAGCTACCACAAAATAAGTATCATGAAGTTGAATATCGATGGCTGAATTACCCAGAAAAATACCCGTAATACCACCTGTTAAAAAGAAAGATACAAGACCGATCGAAAACAACATCGCAGCGGTGAATTTGATATTTCCTTTCCAAAGCGTTGTTACATAGTTAAAGATTTTTACTGCCGAAGGTACCGCAATGATCAGCGTAAGTAACGTAAAGATTGAACCTAAGAAAGGGTTCATACCGGTTACGAACATATGGTGCGCCCATACCACGAATGATAAAATTGCGATGAACAACATAGATCCTACCATTGCTTTGTATCCAAAAATTGGCTTGCGCGAATTGGTAGCAATGATCTCAGAAGTAATTCCGAGTGCCGGTAACAACACGATGTATACTTCCGGGTGACCTAAGAACCAGAATAAGTGCTGGAATAAAATTGGGCTACCACCTTGATTTGGTAACGCTTCGCCACCAATATAAATGTCTGATAAGTAAAAACTCGTACCAAAACTACGATCGAATACTAATAACAGTGCTGCTGCAAAAAGAACCGGGAAAGAAAGTATTCCAATAATTGCAGTAAAGAAAAATGCCCAGATAGTTAATGGCATCTTAGTAAATGACATGCCTTTTGTGCGCATGTTGATAACAGTAGTGATGTAGTTGATGCTTCCCAGTAATGAACTCACTATAAAGAATACCATGGCCACTAACCACAACGTCATACCCAACCCCGAACCTTGCATCGCTTGCGGCAATGCGCTGAGCGGAGGATAAATTACCCAACCTCCAGAAGCCGGACCCGTGGATATAAACAAGGAAGTAAACATGATACAACTGGATAGAAAGAAGAACCAGTATGAAAGCATGTTCATGAATCCGCTGGCCATGTCTCGTGCTCCAATTTGAAGTGGAATCAAGAAGTTACTGAACGTTCCACTCAAGCCGGCTGTGAGTACGAAAAACACCATGATGGTTCCATGCATGGTCACTAAAGCCAAATAAAATTCAGGATCAATCTTTCCTTCTGGCGTTAACCAGCCACCCAAGATTGGCTTCAACCATGACAAATCTGCATTTGGAAAACCTAGTTGTAATCTAAATAAAACGGAAAGCGTACCACCAATAAGTGCCCACGCCATACCTGTTATCAGGAATTGCTTGGCAATTACTTTATGATCTTCAGAGAAAACATAATTCGTCCAGAAATTACCATGATGTTCATGGTTATGTCCGTGGTCATCGTGATGTTCTGTCGTGTTATTATGTGCCATGATTCTAAATATCTTAGTTTGATGTAACAGTAACAGGTGCAGCCAGAATTGCCTCCCGACTATCCATTGGTATACCTGCTTTTATAATTGCCGCTTCTCTTAACTCTACCGGAACTCGTTTTAAATAATCAGGATTCAGCTTCAACCAGGCTTCCTGAGAAGTCATCCACTTTTCATAATCCTCGAACGTATCATGAACGAATACCGGAAATCGCATGGAGAAATGTCCTCTTCCACAGATCTCTGTACAAGCCATCTCATAATTGAAATTTGGATTGCCCGTTTCAGTGCGCATGTCAGCCGTTGATTTGGTTGGAATAAACTTGAAGGTGGTGTACATACCCGGCACTGCATCCATCTTCACACGAAAGTGCGGAAGAAACACGCTGTGCAACACATCTTTTGCCCGAATCATCAACTGAACTTCCTGACCTTTTGGTAAATGTAATTCAAGGGATTTAAAATCATCATAGGTGTTTTTGTCACTCAAATCCAACCCAAACTCATTAGAGGCATCAATCATTTTATAATTATGCTTTCCAAGTTGCTTATCCTTCACACCTGGATAGCGTGCAGTCCACAAAAATTGTTGACCCACCAATTCAATTACTACTGCTTCCTTTGAAGCAGGTCCGGTAATGTCATTCCAGGCTTTCAACCCACTGAAAATTAAAAGCGCCAACACAATAGCCGGAACTACCGTCCATGCAATTTCAAGTTTATGATCATCTGCAAAGAAGGCTGCCTTTCTTCCTTCTTCATAACGATACTTAAACGTGAACCAAAACATGATAATGAAAATAATGGCAAACGCAACCACCGTTACCGCCATGGTTACCCAGAAAAGATAATCTGTTAATGCACCATGCTCAGAAGCAACAGGTAATGTGTAGCCTTCAAAATGAACGTATGAGTACCAGAAGAACCAACCCAAGCCGCCAATCATGAAGAAAAGCATCAAGTATGCATTGATCGTATTCCATGTAGAACCATCATCGTCCTTTTTCCCTTTCACCAACTCCACCAGATTTCCGATCCTGAAAATCAGGTAGAGAATGGCCAGAACCAATACTACCCCTAAACCGATTATCAAACTCATCATACGTTTTCTTTATTCAGCGTTTCAAATTAAATGTGGTGATTTAAACTCTCCTCCATCATGGGGTCGTTCTTTGCCACCAACGGCATTTTAGAAAGTGCACTTAAGGATACCAGCAGGAATGCAGCACAGAAAATAAAGGCCAATCCTATTTCTAAAAATCCTAAGCCACCATTGTATTGCATAACTCCCGGTGTTACCATGTTGTAAAAGTCGAACCAGTGCCCCACAATTACGATCGGGCAAACTACTTTCAACATCGACATATGCCGCTTGGCATCACGTGTCATTAATAACAAGAACGGCAACACAAAGTTTAAAATCAGATTCAAATAGAAGATCCAGGAATACGGTGCATTCTTAATTCTTTGTATGAAATACACTGTCTCTTCAGGAATGTTTGCATAATAAATCAACATGAACTGACTAAACCAGATGTACGTCCAGAAAATACTGAATGCAAAAATGAATTTACCAAGATCGTGCAGGTGATTCGCATTTACCATTTTCAGATAACCCTGCTCTTTCAGGTTTACAACGATTAACGTGATCATCGCTAATCCCGCTACCCACCAGCTAGCGAACACATACCATCCAAACATGGTGCTGAACCAATGTGGGTCAATGCTCATTACCCAGTCCCAGGCAGCTACCGATGAACTGTATCCAAAGAATACCAAAAAGATTGCAGACCACTTTCTGGCTCCTAACCAATGAGATGTTCCGCCTTCAATATCCTCAGCCAACATTTTCTTTTTGATGACAGTGAAGAACCAATACCACAAACCAAAGAACAAAACCATTCTTAGTATATAAAAAGTAGGAAAGCCACCTTTAGATCCAAGCCAAAAAAAGTAAGAACTTTTTGCATTTAATACTTCGTCAAACTCTTCCGTGCCTTCTACATAAAGACTATGGTGTGTCCAATGGAATACATCACCCTTTACCAGAAACCAAAGACCAAGCATCAAAATACCTGAGATCGGAATCCATTGCCCCATAGCTAATGGAATACGTTTGATTGGAGCAGACCAACCGGCCTGTGCAGCATACTGAATGGCAACAAAAAATAAACCGATAAGGCCCATGCCTGTAAAGAACACGTTGTTTTGCCAAAGGGAGGTATAAATCTTTTTCAACCAGATAGGAGTTTCTGCGTGATGCTCGCCCTCGCCTGCTCCTTCACTAGCAGGCTCCGTACTGGCAACAAGACTTTTAGAAATCTCTGCAGAAGCATGATGACCTTCGGCAGCACCATGATCGCCTGCGTTCATAGCCATGAATACACCAATTACAAAGAAAAGAATACCAACACCCAACAGAATGAAAATACTCCGTTTTGTTTCTGGCTTAAAAATATACTGTTCGTCCGCTACCATGTGGTTTGATATCTAGTAAGTATTAATTCGTTTGCAATTGTTTCACGTATTTGGCGATTTTCCAACGCTCTTCGTCATTCACTTGCGATCCATGTGAACCCATCAATCCTTTTCCGTAGGTAATCACATGAAAGATATGACCTTCAGAAACACCTTTGATTGCATCACCTGTTAAGTTAGCAACCCCTGGATATTTATCCGCTACTAATCCATCACCCGCCCCTTTGGCTCCATGGCAATGCTTGCAGTTAATTTCATACAACATTTTTCCTTGAGCTAAAATTGCCGGAGTAGCTTCGTACGGATTAACCAATTTATTTGCTAATCGTAATCCAGTAGTATCATTAACACCCCGGTAAGGCAACCAACCATTTGCATTTCTGCGAACCGTGTTCGGCACCGGCAGGCGCATGTTCATTCCATAGGGATTGTAATCATTGGAGTTGTAATATTCTCCTCTTCCATTGTCCAAAGAACTTACCCACATTCCGGCTTCTTTATCTTTGATTTGAGTGAGTGGCTCATATGCCACCGAGTGATACATATTGGGAGCATACTCTCTACCAGGATTATCACCACCGGCTTTGCAACCGACCAGCAAGGCGGCAGTTGCCACACTCACTAAACTAACTTGTATAAAACGTATGCTCATGTTAAAAATTCTTTTCATTTACTTCTGATGCTCCGTTATCTTTTAAGATGCGACTAATGTCATCCTTACTTAATTTATTAGAGGCCAGATCAATGGCCATTACGTGCTTATCATCTGTGCTGCGTAAGTCAAACGTACGCGGCTTTTTATAAGGCTTCATATCGCTTACGATAAAGAATGTTGCTACCATGCCTAAAGCAGATAATAACACAGTTAATTCAAAGGTTACCGGAATGAAAGGCGGCAACGAGACAAAGTTCTTACCCCCAATAATCATAGGCCAATCAAAACCCAACATCCAGATTTGCATGGTTAAGGCAAGGGAAGTACCTGTCATTCCAAATAAGAATGCAGCAATTGGTAAGCGAGTGCGCTTATATCCCAGCACCTCATCCAATCCATGCACAGGAAACGGTGAATATACCTCATGAATCTTTACGCCTTTCTCACGAATGCCTTCTACACCATGAAGCAATATATCCTCATCATCAAATATGCCTACTAAATACTTTTCGCTCGTGTTACTCATATTAATGCTTCTTTTCGGAAGATGATTTAATAATACTCTTAACCTCTGCCATGTTTATCACCGGGAAGAACTTTGCAAATAAGAAGAATGCCGTGAAGAACAATCCAAAGGTGAAAATGTATTCACCCACATCGTACATGGTAGGATAAAACATAGACCAGCTTGATGGAAGGTAATCGCGGTGAATGGACGTAACGATGATCACAAACCGTTCGAACCACATGCCGATATTAACAATGATTGAAAGGACAAACGTAGCTACGATGTTGGTGCGTAATTTCTTTGACCAGAAAAGTTGCGGGGATATTACGTTACAGGTCATCATTGACCAGTAAGCCCACCAGTAAGGTCCGGTTGCACGATTGTAAAATGCATAGAATTCAGCAGGAACCTGACCATACCAGGCCACAAAGAACTCAGTGATGTATGCAATACCTACAATTGAACCTGTAATGATGATTACAATGTTCATTAATTCGATGTGATAAATAGTAATATAATCTTCTAGTTTGAAAACCTTGCGGGTAACAATAAGAAGCGTCAACACCATCGCGAAGCCAGAGAAGATCGCACCAGCCACAAAGTATGGCGGGAAGATAGTAGTATGCCAGCCTGGTACAACCGAAGTTGCAAAGTCGAACGATACTATTGTGTGAACTGAAAGTACAAGAGGGGTTGAAAGACCCGCTAAGATCAAGGCTACCGATTCGTAGCGCATCCAGGTTTTCGCTGCACCATCCCACCCAAAGCTTAAGGCATTATAGATAGTTGCTCGGGTTTTATTTCCCATGCGGATAGCACGATCCCTGATTACTGCAAAATCAGGAATCAACCCAATATACCAGAATACTAATGATACCGTGAAGTATGTTGTGATCGCAAACACATCCCACAACAGTGGCGAGTTGAAGTTAGCCCAAAGCGAACCCCATGTGTTTGGTAAAGGAAGTACCCAATATAATCCTAACCACAAACGACCCATGTGTACTAACGGGAATGTAGCGGCACAGATAACGGCAAAGATGGTCATCGCTTCCGCTGCGCGGTTGATTGACATTCTCCACTTTTGACGGAACAATAAAAGAATTGCAGAGATCAATGTACCCGCGTGACCGATACCTACCCACCAAACGAAGTTTGTAATATCCCAAGCCCAACCAACGGTTTTATTCAAACCCCACACTCCCACTCCTTCCCAGAGCAAGGTGGTAAGGCAGTATAATCCGAACATGAAAAGCACAACCGAAATACCCATCGCCATCCACCAAAGCCGTGTCGGTTTACCCTCCACCTGCCGGCTGATGTCTTCGGATACATCCCGAACTGTTTTTCCACCCGTAATTAAAGATTCACGTAATGTTGAAGTTGCTTGCATACTCAGTTTCGTATCAATTCCTTATTCTAAAAACTATGCGTTCTCTTTTACTTTGTCTTTGTTTCTGATTTTAGTCAGATAGAAAATATTTGGTTTTACGCCAATTTCCTCCAACACCCGGTAAGCCCGTGGATTGTTATATTTCTTATCAATACCATAGTTGAACACTTTCTCCTCTTTACCGTCTTCGTTCTTCACCATTTTGTAATGATCGATTTGTAACAACTTACTGATTTTGCTTTCGGTATCGTTCATATCACCAAACACAATAGCCCCGGTTGAACACGCTGCCTGACATGCGGTAACTACTTCACCATCTTTTACCGTTCTTCTTTCGCGCTTAGCGTTAAGTTTCCCAGACTGAATGCGTTGCACACAGAATGAACATTTTTCCATTACTCCACGTGAACGAACCGTAACATCCGGATTTAACACCATGCGCCCTATATCGGTATTCATCGCAGGGTTGCTTTGTTGAAACTGTTGGTTATCGTGGTATTTAAACCAGTTGAATCGTCTTACTTTATAAGGACAGTTGTTGGCGCAATAACGTGTGCCAATGCAACGGTTATAGGTCATTTGATTTAATCCTTCTGTGCTGTGCGTTGTTGCTGCTACCGGACATACTGTTTCGCACGGTGCATTATTGCAATGCTGGCACAACATAGGTTGAAACACAACTTCAGGATTTTCAGAAGCGATTTCTGCCTCCTTATAATTCTCTGGCTTTGCTTCGCTTGTATAGTAACGATCGATGCGTAACCAATGCATTTCCCTGCGGTTGATTACCTCTTGCTTTCCTACAATTGAAACGTTGTTCTCTACGTTACAAGCTACCACACATGAGCCACAACCAGTACACGTGTTTAAGTCGATCGACATTCCCCAATGATGGTTCTTGTACTCATGACCTTTCCACAAACTAAGTGTGGCAGGTTCTACCTTTTCATTCCACTTGGTTACTTTAGCAGATCTTTCATTCCAATGCTCTGGGTTTTCGTTATAGTCTGAAAGCAATGATTCCTGAATCACATTCTCACGACCCATGTAGGTCTGATGAATTTGAGTTTGTGCTAATTGGAACTTCTCATCAGTCTTCTCAACTTTTACTCCGCTTAATACGCTAAAGCCTATTGTTTCTCCTGAGGTAAGTAATGGATAGGCATTGGCACCAATATTCTCGCCTACCTTACCCACTTTGGTACGGCCATATCCTAATGCAATACCTACTGTACCAAATGCCTGACCGGGTTGAACCAAGGCAGCTACGGTAACTGTTTTTCCATTTGCAGTAAGGTTAACTAACTGAGTGCGACCTTCTGCATCATTTTCGATTCCAAGTGCAGTTGCATCAGTAAGTGAAATAGTAATGTAATGATCCCAGGTTGCTTTTGTGATAGGGTCTGGTAATTCTTGTAGTAATGGATTGTTTGCTTGCGAACCATTTCCTACTCCATAACTTTCGTAGATAGCAAGTTCAAGGCCGCTGTTAGATGCTTTGTAGGTTGAAGCTATAGCAGCTAATGCGCCCTCCACATTTCCCGCAAAGGAGTAGGATGCCGGTTCAGAACTTACATCCAATACACCGTCATACAAACATTTATCCCAGAAACTCTGGAAATCTCCAGTCGCTGCTGAATAGAATCTGTTCCTCCAATATTGTTGAACAAAAGAGAAATACTCAGTATTACTTTCTCCGGCCCACACCAAGAAACTCTCTTGTGCTTGTCTTGTTTTGAACAATGGCGAGATAGCAGGTTGCGAAAGACTAAATGAATTTACTTTAGGCTCAGCGTCATTCCATGACTCTAAATAATGATGATCTGGTGCTATTAAACCAGAAGCTGAAGCCGTTTCGTCAGGAGTTGATGACGTTGAAACTGAAAGGGTTAGCTTTTTCAACGAAGCAGCAATAGCATCTCCTTTCGGATGATCGTAAACCGGATTACAATTATAAAAAATTACTCCATCTACTTTTCCTCCTTGTAGATCTGTTACAAAAGCAGCCATCTCTTCGTCATTTCCCTGACGGAAATTAACCGGAGAACCAGGAAGAATGGTAGTTCCATAGCTACCCAATAAATTGTTGATCGCATTAACTACAACCTGTACTGACTTATCATTTGAACCACACACTACCAAGGCTTTGCCTGCGTTGGCTTTCAGTTCATTGGCTGCTTTTTCAAGATGAGCAATCTTATCGATGCTCTTCACTCCGTTGCCGGTTAGAATATTATAAATCTGAGCTACCACTAATCCTTCTTGTGAAGGCTTAATCATTGAACGATAATCTGCATTGGCACCGGTAAGAGAAAGATTCGTCTCAAACTGATACAAGCGCGACATTTCTTTTTTCTCTTCGGTAATCTCTCTGTTTACTGCAAACTGCTTTGTGAATTCAATGGGCGACAACCAGGTACCTAAAAAATCGGCACCAATGCTTACAATGGTTTTCGCTTTGCTGAAATCATATGACGGAATCATAGCCGCGCCAAAAGATTCTTTGTTGGCTTTCTGAATTCCGTAATAAGAGATTGGATCGTACTGAATGTGCGTGGTAGTCGGGTACTTAGCCTTAAATTTATCAACCGCAGCTTTTGTACTAGGACTTAATATCGTGTTGCTCACAATTCGAATCTGGCCACCTTTGGCCGAAATCTCATTGAGTTTTGCAATTACTTCCTTATCAATAGTTTCCCAATCTTTCTTCTCTGTACCTGCCATTGGTCCGCGCAAGCGATAGTTGTCATACAACGACATTACCGAAGCCTCCACCTGGGCACTTGTTCCACCCATGGTAACTTTCGAAAGACTGTTTCCTTCTATTTTGATTGGGCGGCCATCGCGCACTTTCACAACAATGCTGCAATAATCACCACCATTGATATAACTGGAAGCGTAATAATTTGGAATGCCCGGATCTGCATCCATAGGCTTATTTATATACGGAATTGCTTTGCGGATAGGCGCTTCGCAAGCTGCCAAAGATGCAGCGGCAACACTAAAGCCCATCATTTTTAAAAAGTCTCTGCGCGAGTGACCCGGGTCTTCCTGAACGGCCAAATCCACAAATTCTTTATCGGCATTTTTCACAAACTCCGAATCATTCTTCAGTTGTGGTAAGCCTTTCCAGTATGTCTTATTCGTATTACTCATAGATTCAAAATCCTGTCGAGATCAAACAATATATTAATAGTGGCACTTTGCACACTCAATACCACCAATGTCTTCCACTTTCATAGCTTTTTTGCTATTGTGAATTTCCACCAGCTTATCATAATAGGCATTTCCTTTCGTATTCACATCCGTTTTGCGATGGCAATCAATACACCAGCCCATAGTCAATAGTGAATATTGCTTCACCACATCCATCTCCTGAATAGGTCCGTGGCAAGTCTGGCACTCTACTCCTGCTACATTTACGTGTTGCGAGTGATTGAAATAAGCTAAGTCGGGTAAGTTGTGAATACGCACCCATTCAATTGGTTGCTGCTTTCCTGTATATTGACTAGTTGCGGGATCATATCCAATGGCTGCGTAGATTTTTGCAATCTCGCCAGTACCGGTATTTGTTCCCTCTTTTATTTGAGTATGACAATTCATACAAATATTAGGTGACGGGATATTCGCTTGCTTTCCTTTTAGCGCCCCTGTGTGGCAATATTTACAATCTATTTCGTACTGGCCTGCATGAATTTTATGCGAAAAAGCTATTGGCTGTTTCGGCTGATAGTTCTGCTGAATACCTACGGTGTATAATCCATCGATAATGTTCTTGAAAGAAACCGAAGCCACAATAAAGAGTACTAGAAAAATAAATCCTGAACTTCTCACCATTGAACCTATGGTGTATTTGGAGTGAACAATCTCCTGATCTTCGGGGCTAAGATCCTTATTATCAAGATATTTCTTTAAGGCACTTATGATTATAATAAGTATTACCACCAACAATACCAGAATCAAAATCATCCCAACTATGATTGCGTTTAGGTATGCCGATGGAACCCCAGCTGCTTGTCCGCCAGCGGCAACTGTAGGGTCTCCTGGTGGTGGAGCATCAACTTTATTAGCCTCTGCCTTCACATAAGCAAGTATGCTCATGATCTGCTCATCGGTATAACTATTGAAAGCCGTCATCTGGCTCTTGTTATACTCATTATAAATCTTGTTGGCATATTCATCGCCACTGGCAATTACCTTGGCGGGATTGCGCACCCAGGCTTTGATCCAATCAATTGAGGGAACTCGTGTTTCAACTCCGGCTAATGCAGGGCCTACTAATTGTTGCTTAACCCGATGGCATGATTTACAATTTCCATTGAATAAAACGCCACCTGCATCAATCACTGCTTGATCAGTGGATATTTCTTGAGCGCCAGAACTAAAACTAAGGGTGAGCGAAAACAGTAAGAGTGTTAAGAGCTTAACGGGATCAGATAGACATTTCTTCATCGTGACGCGGTTAGGTATCCATATTTTTATGGAATCGCACAAATCTACATTGCGAATGCATTATTTCAAATTAATTTTGATGAGTGAGGGAATTATTTTGAGTGTGTTTAATCTTCAATACCAATCATCACCAAGCCTTAGAACTGTTGAGCTAGCCGATATAAATTTGAACCAGAAAGTTCCTCAAAGTTATTTAGAATGAATTTAAATAAAGGAATCTCATTTTGAGTTCTATATCAATTCGCCCCCATGACTCCTTTTGAATATGTTACCGTTCTGATCTCCATTATCTTAGGGTTGGGAATAACACAGATAGTCTCCGGTCTAGCCGACATTATCCATAAATGGAGTCATGTTAAACTCTATTGGCCGCACCTGATGTGGATCGTTTTCGTGTTCTTCCTTCATATCCAGGAGTGGTGGGTACTTTACGAAATGCGATCTATAATGATATGGATGTTACCTACCTTTCTTTTTACTATTCTATATCCTATTAATCTTTTTATTCTTGCCCGGATTCTTTTTCAGAGCGAACACTCACATGCAAGCACAGACTATAAAGCGTTTTACTTTGAAAACTTCAGGAAGTTTTTTCTATGGGCGGTAATCCTGATCGTACTCTCTATTGCCGACAACTTACTTTTTAATGGCTACACCTGGCTCGACCAACCGGTGCAATTTATAATGTTAGCCGGAATGGCATTCCTGATATATAAAAAGCCAAAACAAGAATGGGTGCATAAAACGGTAGTAGTGGTATTAACCTTACTTCTTCTTTCCAGTTTGGCGCTAAGGGATTGGGTTATCGGGAGTTAGTGGATGAGTCCTAATTTATGTTGAAATACTCCAGCTATACTTAGAGCGCGTTGTTTAACCTCTTGCGCCTTATCCCCAACAAAATTTTCATCCACCGTTTTAATAAACAACTTTAACCATTGATCGAAATGCTTCGCTTCAATAGGCAGTGCAACATGCTTTTGAAATGGGTTGCCCTGATAACTTTGGTCACCTAATAGCATGGAGGACCAAAAGTTGTACATAGTGGGTAAATGTTTTGGCCAATCGAGATGAGCAAATACAGGAGCCAGCAAGGCGTCTTGCTTCACTTTTTCATAAAACCTGTCCACCAAGGTAATAATCTCCGCTCTTGTTTTTATTTCCAGCATAATTACCTTACTAGGTTAACTCTTGAGTAATTAAAAAAATATTTTCATCCCGAATGCCTTTTACTTCGTGATTTTTAAACAATGGAATTTGATAAGTCTGAAATTCTTGCATTTCAATCTCCTCTCCTTCTATCAAAAAACGGATCTGTCCTTTTAATACAATTAAAAAACTAGGAACCTTAGCCTGATGAGTTGGCAGAATTTGATCCTTACAAAGTGCCACACAAAACATTTTGATCGCCTCCGTCTTCTGTATAATCAAAACAGTTGCTTTTTTTGGATTAAATTCAATCGACTCTTGAATATTCATAACATTATAAATAAAGGTACCTAAAACTTAGTCCGGTAAGTACAAACCCCATGGCGAGTACTGTCACCAATGTAATATGGAAAGCCAGGGAGGGCAGCGTATCAGCCTTTAACTTTGGGATAATAAAAAACCGTGCATGGATTGCCAGACCTATCGTACTGGCCAGTAGCCCGAGCTTTGTCCACAACAAAATATGATGTGAGGTTGACAATTGCCACCAATCCCGAAAGGGAACAAACAACAATGCCATCCAGATACCCGTAACTATTTGTACACCTAAAGCAGGAATGCCAATGCGTTCATATCTTCTTTCAAAGTTGAGAAGGATGGTGATGTCTTTTGTCTTTAGTGCTTCGGGTAAAAAACCAACCGATAAAATCAAATGACCTCCCGCCCAAACAGTTGCGCCAAGCACATGAAACAATACCAACCACTTCATGAAAGAATTATAAATCTTTTTTATTAAAGATTCTCAAAGCAACACCCATAGGCCATAATGCCCAGGTTGTTAATAGCACGCCCGAGAAAAGTATACCCATGCTGCTACCAAAAAAATTCTTGTAGAAGGCTCCCGTATAACCCATTAACGCAGAGATATCTAATTGCAGTAACATAATAATGCGAGCCAGATCTACAGGATTGAATGCAATAAGTGCCAGCGTTAATTTTTCGAGTGGGTAGTCGTTAAAACTATATACCACCCATAATAGTAATCCATCATAGATCAATGAAAAATAAAACCAAAACAACAGCGCAATTCCAATCGCCTTTGCCTTGTCGCGTGTAAGTACAGAGGCAAAAAAAGCAAGTGATACAAACACGAGGGTAAGAAATACTCCGGTTAGTAAAAGACTTGCAATTGGCTGCCAGGCGCCATAGATCACAAACGGAAGACCGACTCCAATACAAAACGCTAAACAAAGTGAGGAAGCAACTGCCAGATACTCACTTAAAAAAATCGATCTGCGGTTAATCGGTTGAGCCAGCATCAATTCAATAAACTCATAAGAATTAAAAAAATGAATGGTGGTAAATACTACGCTGATCAAGGGAACAGCCATCAACACAATATTCATTAAACTCAATACCACCTTTCCAAAATCACTGTCCACCTGAAAAAGCATGAACGTGCACACAAGTAGAAACAAAGTATAGAACAAGATAAACCGGGTTCTAAGAATATCGTAAAAAACATATTTGATTACACGTGTCATAGTTATTCAATTACAGAAGCTAATAATTCTTTCTGTCGAATGAGTGTGGCAATTGCTTTATTCAGCTTAGTTTCATTCGTTTCATCTTTCAAGGCATCAATGGTATTGTTGTACTGTATTTTCCCTTCAAACATATACACTAATTCGGATGTCAATTCATCCAAATCACTTAAAATGTGCGAGGTAATAATCACCAACTTGCCCATTCGCTTTTCATGATGGATTTTTTCTTTCAGTATCTCAGCGGAAACCGGATCTAACCCAGCGGTTGGTTCGTCTAAAATTAAAACCGGGGCACGAAACAAGAAGGCCAACGATGCACTTACCTTTTGCCGTGTTCCTCCCGATAAGGTATGAAGTGGTTTGTCATACATTTTATAAAGTTTGAATGCATCAATTAAGTCTTCATCTACTTTTGGGGTGTCCTTCCGGATGTTCTTCATCATATCAATCAATTGACCAATGCGGATGTTATCCGGATAGCGACCTATCTGAGGCATGTATCCAATCTTCTCGCGGTACTTCCAACTGTTAAGAATATTGTTGGAATCAAATAGAATGTTACCCGAGGTGGGTATAACCAATCCCAAAATACTTTTAATCAGCGTGGTCTTCCCCGATCCGTTTGGGCCAATCAGCGCATAGCTTTTTCCGGTTGTTAACTCAAGTGAGATTTGATCCAACGCGGTTAACTGACCGAAATTTTTACAAATATTTTCAATTGAAATCATAAGGCTTCATGGCTGGTAAATTATCTTTTAAATTCTCAGGTGTAAACACAGGAATTGCTTTCTCAGCACGATCCATTAAAAACACCAAAAAACTTCTCCATAAAAGAATGGTAGTTGGCATTCGTTCTACAATCATTCCATACATGCTAATAGGTCGATAAGGAACATCTCCTATTAAATCACGATTTAAATCGTAGCCTTCGTAGCGATCCCAATAGTTTCCATCAATTTTATTAAGAACCAAACTTCCATTGGTTACTAAGTCGAAAGTGTTTTGCTGAAAATTATTGCGCTCAAGAATATTATCATCACAACTCGCCTGCAATTTCAGCGCATACCCATTTTGCAAAAATGAGTTGCTTTGCAATTTATTGCGATTGCTTCCCTCCATTAAAATACCGATCGAGTTTTTTAAAAACACATTACCCGTTATATCGCTATCACTGATTTCTTTTAACAACAACCCATACGAAGCTGAGCCCCAATTATGTTCAAAGATATTGTTGATCATCTTCACTCCTTTTGTATACATCACAGCAACACCCGCACCATTATCAGTAAACGTATTGTTACGATATTCATCATTATGTGAAAACATGAAATGCAACCCATATCGTTTATTGAGTTCGCTGTGATTATTGGTGATTATTGAATTGGTAACGAATTCAAAATAAATGCCATCACGATGGCCTTGAATTTGATTATTATGAATAGTCATTTCATGACATTTCCATAGGTGAATGCCATTTCCAATCTCTTGTTCCTCCGCGGTGTTTGAGTGAAGCCTATTGCCGGTTACGCTACAATTATTTGAGTTTAAAAAATGAATTCCAAAAAATGAATTCTCAATCTCATTACCGATGATCTGAATATTTTTTGAGTCAATTACGTTGATCGCGGCAATATCATTCATACTGGCCATGCCTGTATTTAAAAACTTTAGACCCTGTACAACAACGTTGGAAGCCCGGATTGTCATAATCTCATACTTGTTCTCTCCATCCAACACTGGAAAATTTTCTCCCGTAATAAAAATTCGTTTCTCAATTGTAATATTTCCCTCACGATAAACGCCAGCGCGTATAAGTAGTGTATCACCCTCGCGCGCAACTGCTATAGCATTTTTTATAAGTTGTATTCTCTCGTTTTTACCCACGCGGATTACCGTTCCAAATACGGATTGTAGTGAGAGGAGAAAACACAGAACATAGCAAAGTCTTTGCATAACTTTATCGATTTAAAATCAAATGAGGCTACTTAAATTCGGTAACTAATTCGCCCCAACTCAACCATATCCCTTTCCACTCTTTTTTATGAACATCCATTTCCGTTTTTGTTTCGAAGGCTGCAATGCCGCTGGCCATAGGACTCCTGATCCGATCTGATTTTAGATAGAATGCATCTTGTGCTACTACAAACTTTTCAGGCTGCGCGAAATCAACTACCAATTTGTAAACCATCTCATCAATTGGTTCATCTCCTGAATTATAAAAATCAACCATGCAGTTGATGTCGTCAAACTTGTAGACCTTTCCTTTCACCGTTACAACTTCAGCTCCGTACTTCGTATCCATTAAAGTCATCTTACAGGTATAACAAGCATCAACACCATATCTCAAGGGTTCAGGCTTTACCTCACAACTCAACACGAAAAACCCAAGTACTATAATTGTGGGGAGTCTCATGATTTTTTTGTTGAGAAAAAAACTTCATGGACTAATGTACCTATAGCCAGTGCTGCAGCTATCAGAAATATCCAGCCTCCAACATCAGGACCTGAAAAAGCAGTGAAATTTAATAACTGTTTTGTACCAATGAGGGGCGGTTGATACGTCATACCGGGTATATTAATCGCAGCGGTTGGATCCAGATTATGACCATAGTCGTACCCCCACAACCAAAAATCAACAAGAGCAGCAACACCCGTTGCAATCAGCAATCCGCAAAATAACCAGACCATAATTCTTCGGTTACTAATCGCGGTAAGTAAGCCGAAACCGATTATACCTGCTACGATATAAACCATGTATTGAAACTCTGGGAACATTTCAACTTCAATATGCTTCATTCCGATATAATGATTGAGGGCGCTAATCACCTTTACATCTCCTGTAATGTTGTTAATCCAAATTTCCATCTTAAGCCCTTCAGGATATTGTGGAGCCCACATTAATATTTGCCAAAGAGGCACGAAGTAGGCACTCCCCATCAGCAATGCTGATAATGCAATCAACAATCGGGATATTGGTTTAAGTTTTTTCATCTAATACTTGTTAATAACTAAACCCCGCTTCCGCTTACACGGAGCGGAGTTTCATTCAATCTAATCTGCTTTGCATGGCAAACTATTTACCTGTATTTGAATCTTCAATCACTCCCGTTGAAAATTTCAATGGTGTGTTGCTACCCGCAGGAGATACCCGAATATACCCTGACATTTCCTGGTGCAAGGCCGAACAAAAATCGGTGCAATAGAAAGGTATAACACCAACCTCATCCGGTGTCCATTTTAACGTTTGAGTTTCACCGGGCATTACTAAAATTTCAGCATTGCCAGTATTTCCTTTTACAGCAAATCCATGGGGCACATCCCAATCTTGCTCAAGGTTTGTTACATGGAAATAAACTACATCCCCCATGCGCACACCTTCAATATTATCCGGTGTTAAGTGTGAGCGAATAGCCGTCATGTTTACATGAACTTCATTTCCTTTACGTACTACTTTAGCCTGACCTTCTCCGATGGCTGCGTACGGATGTTTATTTTCCTCGAGCTTATAAATTTTCAAAGAGTTTGGCGAAACCATTGAAGCCGGAATTGCTTCAGCATAATGCGGTTCGCCAGTAGTTGGAAAATCTAATATGAGCTGCATCTTATCGCCACTGATGTCATAAATCTGTGCGGATTGAGTCAATTCAGGACCCGTAGGCAGGTAACGATCTTTTGTTATTTTGTTATACGCAATCACATACTTACCATGTGGTTTTGCAGTTGGTCCGCCCGGTACACTTAGGTGACCGATGGAATAATACGTTGGAACGCGGTCTAGTACCTCTAATGTTTTAACATTCCATTTTACTATTTCAGATGAAACAAACATAGACGTATAAGCATTTCCCTTTTCATCAAACTCGGTATGCAAGGGTCCAAGGCCTGGCTTCTTTACTTCGCCATGTAATGCAGATTCATATTTGATAACCGGAATTCCATTAAAGTCACCTTCATAATCCTTAGATGCAATTGCTTTTTGAATTTTAGTAAATGAGAATACTGGCATCATAGCAGCCAGTTTTCCGCTCCCCACGATATATTCGCCTGATGGATCAACATCACAACCATGAGGCGACTTAGGGCAGGGAATGAAATACACAATGTCTGGAAACTCCATAACATCTAGTACAGTAACTTCCTGCTGTATGGTAGAAGTAGCTGAATGAACATCATCGCTATAAACATTGTGAGCATATTTTGCCTTTTCAACGCGGCCTTTTCCTTGAGCGATATATTCCTCTGCCTTTTTCCAATTTACTGCCATGATAAAATCCTTATCCTTTTGCGAAGCATTTACCTCTAACAATGTATAAGCTTGCTCAGTATTATAACATGAAAAGAAAAACCATCCGTGTGATGGACCTTTGCCCGCTCTACTTAAATCATAGTTAAATCCTGGTGTGCGCAATTGAAATGCAATATTCATCTGGCCATCAGCCGGATTTACTTTAATAAAACTAATAGAGCCTTTAAAGTTTTCTTTGTATGTGCTAATTGGCACATCTTTGTTACCCATCGGGATACTAAAGCGAGTACCGGCTACCAGATACTCTGTGTTTTCAGTGATAAAGGGTGAAGAGTGATTGCCACCACTATTTGGAATTTCCAAAATCTCCTCCGTACGGAAGGTTTTCATATTTATACGTGCAACCCGAGGTGTATTGTTCGCATTTGCGAAAGCCCAACGTCCATCGTGCTCTCCTTTTGTGGTAGAAAGAGCAATATGATGCAAGTCATCCCATGGAACAAAACCGTGAGAAGTATTTAGCATTGGCTTGGTTTCTTCACTATACCCATAACCGCTTTCAGGAAAGACAGAAAAAACAGGAAGTATTTTGAATAACCTTCCGGAAGGAATTCCATAAACGCCAATTTGTCCATTAAATCCCCCGGAAACGATATTATAAAATTCATCATGCTTGCCAGGTGGTACAAAAGCTTTAATAGCTGCATCACCCATTGAAACACTTGCCGGGGCCTTTGGCTTGCACCCTTGCCAAACAGCTATGCTGGATAACACGACCAGCGTGGAAAGAATTCGATACATTATGTTAGTCTTCATATTATTTAGTTAAGAGGTATAGATTATTTTTTATCAGGAGGAAGCAGTACGCTGTCAATAATATAAACGACCCCATTGGAAGCTTTTGCAACACCCAATACATTTGCGCCATTTACAGTAATTTTTCCGTCCTTTTTATTGAGGGTAACATTATCAAGGTTAACCTGATTCAACGTCATTCCATCTTGAACATATTCCTCCTTTATTACGCCTACGTAAACATGATACTCAAGAATGTTTTTTAGAGCATCGGCACTTTCAGGTTTTAGCAGTCCCTCCACAGTACCAGCTGGAAGTTTATCAAACGCTGCATTAGTGGGCGCAAAAACGGTAAATGGTCCCGCATTAGACAAGGCATCCACATACTTTGCAGATTTTAGTGCCGCAACAAGCGTAGTATGATCAGGTGACCCAACAGCAATACGAACAACATCTGGCTCAGATGTTTCATCTTTAACAGTTGATTGTCCTCCACCCAAAGGTTCGGCAACTGCTGTGCTTTCGTTGGTGGTTGTAGGCTGGCTGCAGCCAACGGCAAGCAGTCCAATAAGAAAAATTAACAGGTAGGATTTCATAAACTTATGATTTAGATTTTATTTTTCGCCATCATTTTGACGCATAAATTCCAACACATCGCGTGCATCCCCAATCGACATGTTTTGATTCGGCATGCGCATCAAGCAAAGTTCCAAAAGCTTTTGCGCCTCTTCATCTTGCTCAAGCATGACATCTACATTGGTAATCATGTTCATGATCCACTCGGGTTTACGCAACTTTGTTACACCCTTCCAACCTGGCCCTACTATTCGTTGATCGGTTAGTTTGTGACACGCCTGGCATTTCATTTCATAAATGGCAATGCCACGCTTAACCCGTTCTTGATCCAAAGGACTTTCAAGCGTAACATTTTTTATTGCGCCTATCCCTTTAGTTGGATCCGTGATAGCCTCTACTGCGCTTTTATTTATGTCAGGCTTTTCTTCTGTTTGAGCGGGTTTGTCGGGTGCACACGAAAAAAATATCGTGGCAAGTGCAAGTCCAAAAAAGTATTTCATAGCTATTATTTTATTGGTTTATAGTGTGATTTTCCTTCCAATTATTTTCAATTTTCCATCCTCCTCCATCTTCTTGATTGTTCTTATTACTGTTTCAACACGCAGACCACTCATATCGGCTAATTGTTGCCGAGTATAGGGTACTACATACTCATGCTTGTTACGAATCATGGCTGGTCTGATTTTAGTCGCGTCATCAGATTCGTTTTTGAAATAGGTTAGCAAACTTTGAATTCGATGTTCGGGATTATGAAAGGAAATCTCAGAAAGAACCATCGACTTATACCGCAGCCTCTGGCACAGTACTTTATCCATCTGTAAATGAATCTCAAAATTTTCACGTAGTAATGAAAAAAAATCGTCCTTACTCAGTTTGTAGACTATAGTAGGCCCTAAAGCAATTGCAAAGCTTGGATAAGGGAAGGAACACAGGAGCGGTGGCTCTCCAAAGCTATCTTCTGATTTAAAGATGCCTTGAATAAACTCGTGTCCATCGGGGCTATTGGTAATCATCTTCACATATCCCGATTTTATCTGAAAATAGTTTAATGCCTCGTCCCCCTCACAGAAAATAACCTCATCTTTCTGAAAGTTGATTTCTTTAGAATTGTAACCTCTAAGTACGTCCGGGTCAATCATAGCTCGTAAGGCTTGTTTATTCAAAGCAACACTTGATGACTCAGGTAACGAATGACATTCGTCATCAATTTTTATGATTTGCGCAATGAAAGCCTCAAGAATTGGATTCCAGAAAGAATTGGATTCAAACATGCAAGATGGGATGCTCCTTTTTTTCATAGCAGGGCATCAAAGATTATCAGATAATCCTATTCGAGTTTATGATCCTAATCATAAACCTCTGATATTTTTACATTGAGTGTTTTAAATAGAGTGAAGATTTCTGTCACTCTACCTCAACAGATACTACTCGTTTAGACAAAAAAATCGCGCTAATACTAAATGATTTGCTACTCTGTTTTAAATCTGTAGATAGTTTTCTGCGAATATTTCTCGCCCGGTCTCAGCACTGTAGAAGGGAAATCAGGGTGATTGGGAGAATCAGGAAAGTGTTGTGCCTCTAAACAAAAGCCAGTTCGGTACTCATACTTTTTACCTCCCTTTCCAACGTTAGTTCCATCTAAAAAATTACCGGAATAAAATTGCAAGCCCGGTTCGGTGGTCCACACTTCCATTACACGGCCTGAGGTTGGCTCAGCCACTGAAGCTGCCAAAGAAAGTGTATTAGCTTCCTTAACTAACACCCAGTTATGATCATATCCTTTTCCATTTTTAAGTTGTTCATCAACTTCGTTAATATGTTTACCAATCGGGGTTGGTTTTGTAAAATCAAATGGAGTGCCTCGCACCGGTTTAAGTTCGCCAGTCGGAATCAATCCTGAATCAACGGGCGTAAACTTATTGCCATTAATCATCATCAAATGATCAAGAATCTCTCCGCTGCCTTCTCCTGCGAGATTAAAAAAAGAATGATGTGTAAGATTAACGATGGTTGGCGCATCCGTTGCTGCTTCGTAATCAATCATCAATTCATTATCATCGGTAAGTGTATAGGTTACCTGAGCATTTAAGTTACCAGGATAACCCTCTTCTCCATCTTTGCTGAAATACGTTAAAACAAGTTGGTTAGGAGTAGTGGCTTTCTTCTGCCAAAGCAAATTATGAAACCCATTTGGGCCTCCATGTAACGCATTAGCCCCATTGTTGGTGGCTAACTGATATTCCTTTCCATCGAGTAAAAATTTTCCTTTTGCAATTCGATTGCCGTAGCGACCAATAAGCGCCCCGAAATATGGATTTCCCTTTATGTATTCATCGGCCAGATCGTACCCAAGCACCACATCGGCCAGTTTACCGGTTTTATCAGGTACCCAAAGCGAAATTACTTTTCCGCCAAAGGGAGTAATTATCGCTACCAATCCATTTTTATTTTTTAAAGTATCTGTTGCATCCTGTAAGGTTGGATGATGATCTTCCTGAGGATCCTGCATACTATCTTTCTTTTTGTCGGTGGAACATGCTGTGGCCAGCAAAGCCAAGGGAATTAATAATCTACCTATTTTCATAAAGTGAAGGTAATAAAAAACCCAATCCGATTAGATTGGGTTTTTTAAAGTTTAGTAATCAGCAACTTACCTCACATCCAATAACTCTATTTCAAAAATCAGATTAGAATTCTTCGGTATCACAACAACACCTTGGTTATTCGTTCGATCAACAGAACCGTATCCATAACCCGAAGGGATATAAAGCGTTGCCTTCGTTCCTTTTGTTAATAAGGGTGCAGTCGTCTGAAAGCCAATGATTAATCCATAAAGGTAAGCCTCCACAAATTTATCTGTAGAATTCTCAGAGGTATCAAATACTGCTCCGGTACTCAATAGTTTACCTGTATACTTAAATTTAATAATGCTACTTAAGGTAGGTTTGGTACCATCAATAGGGCCCGCTTCATCAATGGTATATCTGACTCCTTTCGGTTCAATTAAAATATTTGGGGTAATATCCCACATTTCAAGTGAATCATCAATTACGGTTAAGTCTGATGCAAGTTTAGTCTGATCTACCTCTTTAAGCGCATTTTCAAGAAACTGATCTGGGGTTATGGGATCCTCCACATTATTATTATTTAAGCATCCCGAAAGGAGGAAAATAGAAGGAATAAAAAAAACGAATAAGCCGCTCTTAATTGACATGGTATTTAATTGAATTCTCATAGTTAATAGTAATAAATTATGACTTAGTGTTTAGACACACAAAAGACACAAAAAGTTTATGCTATTGAAATATAGTTTGAACAGGCTTAGTAAAAAGCCTTATTTTCTAACGATTAAGGATAGATTTCATTGCCTCAGAAAGTGGTTTATTCAATTCAGCTTTGCGAACTGATGCCGGCATTTGGCTAGTTGCTGATCTGCTACCCGTAGCCTCAATATTAATAGCAGAAAAGTCGGAATACGTTGCTCCTGTTTTCTTAAATGTTTGAGCCAATACAGGTGAGGGAGCTCCATCTTCATCCCACGCATTAATGTTGCTTAACGTATAAGCTGCATTGAAAATATTCCTACTGGCTACTGGTTCAAATGTTCCACTTATTAACTCAGCAAAAGTCACACGGAAATTCATTGGATCTTTTGATCCCTCATAATAATTATAGCTTAAGCCATAGGTATCATCATCAAGAATAGCATTGGGCAGAAAGATAACCTCTGGGGATGAGAAAGAAGGTGTTGTAGAACTAAGGTTAGTAATTACTAAAGCTCCGGTTGTTGTACTGGGCGCCCAGAAAAACAAATCCATATCCACATCAGTATATGCAGGAGACGCACCAACCCCCCATTCTAACACAACCGCCATTCCATCCTCCTGTTCCATAGTAATCTTCAACCTATCGTCACGCGTGATTTCGATTTGGTCGTTATCCACACTTTCAATTTGAATGTCGATTATCTCATCGTCTTCAATATCCAAATCAGAATATAATTGAATTTCAATTTTTCCTACTGTTTCACCTTTTAGTATCTCAACTTCTAAGTACTCACTTATAATTTCATAATCATAGGATGAGGTACTTCCTGCTGCCACCTTCTCTACTGCAGAACCCGAAAGGGAATAATCAATGGTGATGTCTTCTGAAAAAGCTTTATCCAGAATAACTTCCACCTCAATAATATCATCGGCTTCGTTCACAGTGAGTGTCTTAAGCGCAAAAGACAAGTTTGGTTTTACAAAAGGCTCATCTTCTTTGCACGAGAAGAGCACAATACAGGATGTTAACAACATTCCCATAGACAATCCAGCAACAACATATTTTCTCATCACCATATATTTTAAATCAATTTAACATTAAATCCTGAGATAGCTTTACTTTTTACTTTGAATTATCCTCATCCCTACTCATTACCGCGTTTTTAAAGCTGACAATCGTTTGAATGGATTAATACTTTAACCATTTTTTAGTTACTATCTTTTCGCCAAGCTTTATTTTCACCAAATAAATTCCCGCCTGAAGATGATAAGTGTTATCTACCTCAACATCCAGTTTGTTATTGTATTTCCAAACGCTAACCGGAGTAATAACGGAACTACCTGTTATGCTAAACAATTGAATTGAAACTTTGCCAGCATATGAATTTTCAAGAACAAGATTCAATTTACCTGTGCCCGGATTGGGGTACAGACTAATACCCTCTTTAAAATTCTCATCCTCCACTCCAACAACGTTATCATAGACATAAATTGTAGTACTTGCCGCTTCATTGCACAATGGCAAGCCCGAACCGGTTGTCGTATAGGTTGTGGTTTTTGTAGGCTTAACTATAAGTTGTGGCCCAGCAACACTGTTGACTACCCCATCATTAGAATTCCAAATAAAAATACTGGCGCCCTTCCCATTTAAAATAACTTCTTCGCCCGGGTTTATGATCAGTTTGGATGCAGATACTTGAACGGATGGATTAACACCCACAATTGGATTAATATCCATTGCAATGTTAGCTCCCAGTGTTACCGTGTATGTATCCCACACACCATTTTGGTTTTGAAGCCATGACGTTGAGTTGGTAGCCTCTCCATTTGCTGAGGAAATAATGGCTAAAGAATCACCCGCAGTATAATTAAATTCCACCCCGATATGATATGGTCTGCTAAACACTGGTGTCTCTCTGTCAAAAACAATTGACGTTGGTCGATTAGCCGCTATGTCTTCAGCAATCTGCTTCAGCAGGACTACTTTTTGCTCTACAACACTACCAGGTCCGTTTTGTAAACCCCGTGCATTCCATACCGTAATAGTTGCAGTTGCATCTTCGCGGGTTGAATACACGTTGCCAAAGTTTAACTCTACTCCGCTCACATATTCATAGCCCTGAACATTCCCAAAAAATTCTGAAACTGCTTTTGTTTTTAAACTATTATGACCCGTCAAATACCCTGTATAAGCTCCAAAATTTGCTAGCTTAAGAATAGAAGGTGTAAAGGTGGTTTTAAAATTTGAAGCATTACTACATAATCCTTCCTCCGAAACGGTAATATAACTTTCAATTTCAAGAGGTGCAGAAGAACCCAACGAATTGGTGGCCACAAGAGTCACTTTATACACTCCTGGTACATTATAATTCAGTTTTGGATTACGCACTGTTGATGTATTTGGATCGCCTCCTTCAAACGTCCAACTCCATGAAGTAGGGAAATTTGTCGATAAATCCGTAAAGTTTACTTCCCCTCCGAGTAACACTTCTTGCTTATCCGAAGAAAAATTCGCGGTTGGTACATCAGCCACCTGCGGATTGCAAAGGTTGGCCTCCGCTAGCGTTTTCCTTCTGGGACTCAACTCCATCACAGCGCGCATCCTGGTTTTCTGGCCATTGGTAAATATATTCATGCAAGCATCATCCGAATAGTCCATATAGTTTTGAACCATGGCCGGAGTAACCCCATCGCATCCTAACTTATTAGTAGAGCAGCCCCGGCTTTCACTTCCCACTAAAGGAGTATCAGAAACGAAATCATCGGCTGTGCAACCACCATCACCCCAAATATGCCTTAACCCAAGCCAATGCCCAGTCTCATGTGATAGCGTTCTTCCCTTGTTATAAGGCGCGGATTGACCCGGAAATCCATTACCAAAAGAGGTATACTGAATCACAACTCCATCAGTAGAAGCCGGACCCCCATTAGCATTTAATCCACTAAGCCCTGATTGATCAGGAAACTGTGCATAGCCAAGAAGGTTTGAATCTACACCACCAAATTTTAGTGTCCATACATTATAAAAAAGATTTGGATTCCAAATAGTGGTTGGTTTCAATTGGTTTTCAATTTCCGTGCGGGTCCAGGTTGCTTTGTTGCCATTATACCGGTGAATGCCCGGCTCGGCAAGTGTTATTCCATTCTGATCAACGGGAGAAAGGCAAAATTCAACTTCAATATCTGCACCCACAGGGCTTGTGTTGTAACCAGGTGTGCCTAGCTTTTTTCGAAAGTCTTCATTCAGAACTTCAATCTGAGATTGAATTTGAGCCAGACTAATGTTTAAGCCCGAACCTACTGCTTCGCCATTGTGCACTACATGAACAACAATCGGGATATTTAAAACAACCGCCTGAGTTCGTCCTCCAGAAGCTTCCCGTAATCCAATCTCTCTAATTTTTTTTTGAAGGGCTATCTCAAATTCATCCAACGAGCCACGTTGAGGAAACCTTGAACGGTTAATGCTATCCTGCTCCATGGTAGCGCATCCAACAATTTGTTTGGTTTGACCGTTGGAAACGTTCAGCACTCCGAGAAAAATACATACAACTATTATAATCCTTACTCGCATAACGCTCTAATCTTCATCTACCACATCCAGATGAATGCGGTAACTATTTGTGTTTTCCTGATCCAGAAAAATCTCCAGTACCATACCATTTTTGTCCACATCGCGAACAATAAACGGCAACGGGCTAAACACCCCAAAAAAAGGTAGCACCATGGTAAGTGTAGCGCTGGCGTTGTTAAATGTCCATACATCTTCAATCAGCCCTTGCTCCTCAGTACTGCATCTATTATTGCCTGTTATAGCTTGAAATGCATGTCCTGTTTCGGCAAAAAAAATGTACCTGTCATCCGCTGCACAGCTAATGGTAAATCGGTCAATAACTTTTCCATCCAAAGTCTCTTCAAGGATTTTTAGTTTCCAGGTTTTACTATTCTCACCTGTAAAAAATTTAGTATAGGTATAAGGGGTTGGTGTTACTTCTTCGGTGCAACCGCTAAAAGTAATTAATGCAGGTAGGAGAAGATAAAATAATTTCTTCATAAGCATAATTAATCCGGCAAATAGGTGATGGTAACTTGTGGCTGATTTGGAAAATCAACCAAGGTAATGGTTAATATTATTTTTCGGGTAATTGGGTCAACTACACCTGTACCACGAATGGTTGCCTGACTTTCGTCAAGATTCTCTTCTTCTTGTTCGGGAATGGTCAATGTATTATCTCCATTATCAATAAATTTTAAGTCCATTATTGTACTGGAATTGAATACGTTAATGTTCCAATCGGATAAAATATAGTTTTCACAATCAGTGCTTGTAATGAAGATGTCGGGCACTTGCACTGATCCTCGTTGGCCAATGTAAGTTCCCCCTAAAATACAATCATCGATAATAGTAAGCGTGTACGCTTTGCCGATGGCGCTTTCACCCTGGCCAATTTGCAGATTTCCACCAACAGACTCCAACGTAAATACTACATCCTGACTTCTAATAATATTATTGGAGTTGTTTATCAATTTTACTTTGATCAAACCAAAATACTCACCTTTCTTAACAGTGACTTTACCCGATTCGCCCACAATTGTATAATCAATTCCAACCCGTGCAGTGCCCGATATTTTATACGAGATTATAACATCCTCTTCTACTTTGGGCGATGCCACCTGCACTTCAATATCAATCTCCTTGCTAAAGCTCTCTTTAACACTCAAAGCAGATTCTGAAAACCTAACAAAGAAAGGACCTGTAAAAATCACACGTTCCGTTTCGCAACTTGCGATTACGAAAAGTGTAAGAACGGATAGTATAGCAAATACCTTCTTCATCAATAGCCCGGATTCTGATTTCCTGCCAGGGCAGGGTTATTTAAAATTTCGCGTTGCGGTATTGGCCATAACTCGTATGCATCTTTCCAATTTGACGAGAAGGCACTCATTACTGTCTTCGCGCGGTTTGTACGCACAAGATCATACCATCGATGACCTTCAAAAGCTAACTCAAATCTGCGTTCATCTTCAATTAGTTGAATAAGCTGACTCTGACTTGCTGAAGTTATAAGGGGTGCTTTAGCCCGAGTGCGAAGTACATTTAAGTCATCGCGGGCACCCGTTGTATTGTTTTGTTTTGTGCGAGCCTCCGCACGTATTAAATACATCTCGGCCAACCTAAATACTACCACATTATTATTATCTTCATCAGCCGTGCCATATTTAGCTACTGACCATCCGTTATCACTTCCTTTTAAATTACTTGAATTGAAAGCGATAGAAGTAAATCGGTCACCAGATTCCACAGAGGCCAACGCCACAATAACCTGATTGGAAGGAATTATTTCACGCCTACCCACAAAGAGGTTATTTAACCCGATGCTTCCATTTGTTCCCGGATCATCCGCAATCGTATACCCTACTTCAAAGATTGCTTCGGCCGTAAAATCTCTGGTCACCAGATTCACAAAATTCGGTTCGAGCTGATACTGATTAGATGCAATTATATTTGTTGCAAAACTCTCGGCTTGTACATTGTTACCAAGATATAGATGATACTTTGCCAACGCTGCGCGTACTGAATTTGTGTTAACAAACGCTGCATTGGATGAAGCACTCGGCACCCTGGCAAGCGCTTCTGTATAATCTTCTAAAATAAAATCAAGGATTTCACTTTCAGACGCACGTGCAATGTTTCGGTTAACATCAATGGCGATGTCTGTTACTTTTGGTACACCGCCAAAAGAATAGAGTGCCACAAAATAAGCATAGCCTCTTAGAAAGTGAGCCGTTCCCAATACTTTATCGCGCTGAGCAGCTGTGACACCCGAAACTTGCGGCAATCGTTCGATAATAAAATTAGCCAGGTAAACCGTATTGTAAATGCTACCCCAAAGAGTTGCAACTGATGCGTTGGCTGAAGTAATTTGTTTCGTCCCTAATTCTCTGTATTGTGTAAACGTGCCGTTGTGAATCAACATATCGGCTGTACAATCGCCCGCAATTACTGCTGCCGGAATAATTGGCCTGAATGCACTGTATAACCCAATCTCAACATTTGGAACATCTTTCGGCTCATTCAACACTACATCATCAGTAAGCAAATCAATCGGTTCCGGTTCTAACAAATCAGAACAACTGATTATCACAAAGAATAGGATCAAGGAAATATAGTTAAAGATCTTTTTCATTTGAGCACAGCATTTATTCCCACCGTAATTGTGCGCACCTGAGGCAGCGTAAAGAAATCAATTCCCTGAGCAGAAGTAGATCCATCCAGTGTACTTACTTCAGGATCGGAACCAGAATATTTTGTTAAGGTCCATAAGTTGGTTGCAGAAATTGATACCCGCACCTGCTCAAACATTGCTTTGTTAACAATTTTTGTGGGAAGATTATATCCAAAACTCAAATTCTTCAATCGGAGATAGGACGCATCTTCCAACAAGCGATTGCTATGTAAATTATTAGTTGTACTATTTAACTCGTAACGCGGTATATCCGTTACATCACCCGGCTTTTGCCACCTTCGCAGTGCATCCACTGACTGGTTGGTCTGAATATCACCACCCATGTTCACAAATGAGGCTTTAGAAAAATTGAGTACTTTATTCCCTAACGAAAAATTAAAAAATATTGAGAGATCAAACCGCTTATAGGCTACTCTGTTGGTAATTCCACCAATCAGTTTAGGTTGTGCATTCCCAATTACCATAGCATCGGCATTGGTAATCGCACCATCCTTATTTAGATCTTCATACATGGCATCGCCTGTAGCAGGGTTAACGCCCAAATAATTTAATCCCCAGAAGGATCCCAACGGTTCGCCTTCCTTAATAATGTTTGTTGCATCCACTCCTTCTCCCGAATATCCTCTATACAATGGAATGGAGTCCGCAAGAAATAATACTTTATTAAGGTTACGTGATGCATTTAATGTAGTCGTCCACTTTACAGCCTTATCAATATTCACTGAGGTAAGTGTTAACTCGATTCCTTTATTTTCCATTTCGCCAATGTTATCGGCAATACCACCAAAACCTGTAGTCAATGGATAAGGCCTGGTAAGTAACAAGTCCTTTGTTTTATTATAGTAAACATTAAAGATTGTTTGCAAACGACCACTCCACGCACTGACATCAACCCCTAAATTGAGTTCTTGAGTTGTCTCCCATTTGATATTAGGATTTGGTACGTTAAGAGGGACCACACCTGAACTTCCACTATAGGTTGACGTTCCCCATTGACCCAGAAAATTAAATCCTCCAATTCGTTCATTACCTGTAAAACCAACACTCCCTCTCAGTTTTAAGTCATCAATAATTGACGACTTAAAAAAACTTTCTTGGGAAATTCGCCAAGCAGCGGATAATGCTGGGAAATATCCAAATCGATTATTCGGCCCAAAGTTCGAAGACCCATCCGTTCTTAGACTAGCCGTTACTAAAATACGATCATCATAATCGTAGCGAGCTTCTGTAAAAAAAGATAAGATAGAATGCGGAGGTTCCTTGTATGATGAACCATTATCAACAATACCAGCCGATTGAATATACGTAAAATCATCACTTGCAAATAAACGGCCTTGTGCATTTCCTCCAGTTGCAAAACTCTGATACAATTCTGAACCAGCTACTACATTTAGTCTATGCTTACTTGCAAATTCGATGTCATACGAAAGGGTAAGATATGAATCTATATTGGTATACGTATTAGCCGAAAAAACACCATATCCCTGCCCCCCTACACTGGGCAAAAATCCTCCAATGGCAGTTTGAGAATTTTCATATTGATCTTCCGTAACATTGTTATAATCCAAACTCGACTGAGCCTTTATTCTTAAATTAGGCTTTACTTGATACGTTAGATTGAGATTAGCAAGTGCTTTTGCCGTTACTGTATTAAAGCGTGGAAGCAATGCCTGCGCCACCGGATTAAAATTTGGGAACCCTGCATAGAGGGCAGAAGCCGGACCCACTAAGAACCCCTCTTCATCATAGGGAACATGGTAGGGAAGGCTTTTCACAGCTCCCGAATAAACGCCATCTAAAAAATTATCCCCTTTCACTCTTTTATTAAGCGAACGAGAAAGCGAAATACTGGTTGAAGCTGAAAGTTTTGAAGTAAGTCTCTGATCAAGATTCAAGGTAAACCCGTAGCGTTGAAATTTATTATTAATTTGAACCCCTTCTTCTTCCCTAAAATTTCCGCTAATATAAAATGCAGTGTTCTCATCGCCACCAGCGGCTGATACCTGATACTGCTGCATAATGCCTGTTCGCAACACTTCATCTTGCCAATTTGTATTGACTGCATCTGTTACTCCTTTTATCAATCCAAAACCATCCGGATTTTCTCCGGCATTCGTTACTGCTTCGCGCTGCAATTCCAGTAGTTGGGATGCATTTAACAGGTCTAACGTTTTTACCGGATCAATGATCCCTCGTTGCACATCAAACGAAATTTTAGTTTGAGAATTCCTGCCTCGTTTAGTAGTGATTACAATAACTCCATTGGAGGCGCGCGATCCATACAGCGCTTTCGCGGATGCATCGGAAAGCACCGTATACGTTTCAATGTCGTTAGGATTTAAAAGTGAAAGGGCATTATCGCTTTGACCTCCAAAGTCCCTTGCACCTAATCCACCTGTTTCCACCGGAATACCATCAATAATCACCAATGGCCTGTTACTGGCAGAAATAGAAGTAGCACCGCGAATACGAATTGAAACTCCTCCCCCTGGGGTGCCGGAAGATTGCGTAACCTGTACTCCGGCAACCTGACCTTGCAGGGCTTGATCAAGTCCGTTCACGGAAATGCTTTTTAAATTATCGGCATTGATCGTAGAAACAGCGCCTGTAATATTTCGTTTTATGATAGAGGAATATCCTACCACCACTACTTCATCCAGTTCGCTGGCTGATTCCTCCATAGTAATCACAACGGAAGTTTGGCCATTAAACAACAATTCTTGAGTTTTATAGCCAATGAATGAAAAGACAAGGGTTGAACCAGATTCAACTGCAATGGAAAAAATGCCATTGATGTCGCTTATGGCACCCAATGAAGTTCCCTTTATAGAAACGTTCACACCCGGTAAGCCATCTGGATCAGTGGGTGAAATGATTCTACCCGTTAACTGCTGCGATTGGGCAACCACGAAAGAAAAAATTCCTATTAGTAATCCGTAAAAATTCCTCATTAGCTCACAATACCATTCCTACCAAATGTAAAACTTAAAAATCTAAGTTCATGCAAGCTAATAAAGGGTTAGATAAAAAAAAGAGATAAAATACCCCATTCTGTCGATATGAATTTGCCCTTTTTGTCTCGAACTAAGATTGCTTATTTACACAATTGGATCACAATCGGTTGCTACTATTCTCCCATTATTCTGATTGCGAGGGACTTCATAGTAGGAACATTCCATTCCGCATACCTTCCCCGCTGAATCACCAACAGATTTCTATCAGGATCCTTCAGGTAATAATGAAATGAAAACCCGGCTGGCTTATTTTGCCAGCCTGCGATGCGACCAAAACGCAAATCGTTAAAAAGCAGGGCTTCACCCTCCATCCGCTCTACTGTAAAATATCCATTCGAAAACTGAATCAGGTTTCCAATCTCTTTATCATCTGAGGTATTCTCTATTAAATAACGTTGTTGATCAAACTGAGTAAACGAAATTTCAGAAGAGGAATCCCAAATAGAACTATACCCTATATAAAAAGAAGAATCCTTTTCTGCTACACAGTACCATAACATATTGTTAAAGGCGGTTGGGGTTGCAAAATATCGCTTCCACACTACTCCTTTATTTTTTAATGTTGTTTCAATTCGCTTATTAATGATTGTTTTATTAATCAAACAAACACATAGGTATAATGAACTTACAATCAATCCCATGAAAACAAATTTCCTTCGCCTTTCGTGATTCTTATATACCATCAACATACCCAGGCACGCTATTCCTAACCAGACGGAATATAGAGGATCGGCCACAAAGATGACGTTAAACGAAAACCGCCTGCTGGAGAAAGGCTCAAACCAACCTACTCCATAAGCATTTAATGAATCCAGTAAAAGATGCACTAACACTTCTGTTCCAATAAACCACATCCAACTCTTGATGCTCACCGCGGGGAATCGTTTCCATCGGCTGGCCAGCCATGAAAGGAAAATTGTAATAAGAATTCCGAACAGAAAGGAGTGTGTTAGTCCTCTATGCGCCAATAGGTTTTCGGTGGGTGAAAGAATGAAGGCGTTAATAAAATCTACATCCGGAATGCTTTGGCAAACCGCACCAATAATAAGCGCCCTCTTGCCAAGTGCCTTGCCAGCAACAGCATCACCGATAAGGGCACCTATGGCAATATGTGTGATTGAATCCATTTACTCGTGATGCGGTTTACGAAATGTAAAAATGAATAACATCAAGCGCATAAAATTATACATTGACCCATACGCAAAACGTTTCCATACATTGGTTTCGTACTTATACACTTGCTGTGTTATTTGCTGACAATCATTTTTTATAATTTCATCTAATCGACTTTGAACTTCCTGAGCGAAACTCTTATTTATAATTTCCAGATTTAGTTCGATGCTTGCATACGCACTTAGGTTATTAACATTGTACGATCCAACACTACTCCACTGGCCATCACTCGTAGCAATTTTTCCATGCAATATACTGGGTTGATACTCATACACCTGAATGTTATTCTTTAGCAACCATTCGTACATATACCGCTCTGCATATTTACCAAAAGGTATATCCGAATTTCCAGCAAGAATTAATTGAACGGTAACTCCTCGCTTTGCTGCACGCTTTAATGCACTACGAAACAGGTGCCCGGGAAGAAAGTAAGGAGACATAATATGAATAGAGGTAGTAGCTGCCCGGATAGCTTTCAAATAGCTGGTTGTGATTTGCGACTTTCGTGAAACCCAATCGTTTATACAGACATTTACCGCATACCGCTTTTTGTCTGGGGTATGTTCATCAAACCTGATTTTACCCGGAGAATGATCACGAATTCTTTTTTTACAAATTTGTTCCAACTGAAGCGAAGTTACTCCTTCGGTATAAGCAGCCCAATCCATCCAAGCCGGATTACCGTCAACTTCATTATATCGGTTGCTAATGTTAAGACCACAGACAAAACTTTTTTCGCTATCAATCACAATTATTTTATGATGAAGGCGCCTGCCTACGTAAAATTTCCTGTTCTTAAAAAAGGCTGTGAACCAACGGAATTGAATACCGGCATCTTTTAATTCCTGAATGAAATCAGAAGAAAGATTATTAGATCCGTATTTATCAAGCAACAGGTAAACACTTACGTTGCGCTTCGCAGCTTCTATCAGCTGATTGGCAACGCTGCGTCCGGTTTCATCTTCGTCAAAAATATAGAACTGAAAATAGATGGTTTTCTTGGCCTCAGCAATCTTTGACTTCAGGATTTTAAAAAAATCGTGCCCACCCTTTATTAATTGAACATGGTTAGAGTAAGTATGGGAAGCGGATCCAGTTGCCATGAAACGTGTAAGTGTTTCAAGATAGTAATTTTAATGATTGAGTATTTTAAAAGATTTTCAAGGCAATTGAAAAACAATTAACCCAATTTTTAAACTGAACTGCTCTTAATTATTTTGACTCTGCCACCATATAAACTACACAACGTGCTGGTATCGTAATCTTAAATGATTGTGACTTAAGATCTGCGGAGTATGGTTTTATTGATGCATAACTTAAAGAACCCCCTATTGTTCCTGTACCGTTTGTTCCGTTAATAGACACACTTCCTGAGAACTCACCATTGTCAGTTCCTGGTTTCAAAACATACCAATAGTATTTTTCCCCGGGATTAAAATGATTGATATTGATCAACGCAGTTCGCGAAGTATTTCCTCTATTAACAATGATGGTTCCTGCTTCCTTTGAGGTAAAGGTGGACGAATAAGCAGTTAACTCAGATTTTGCAGGAGAAACGGTCGTACTTACCACCCGATCTCCTAGATGCTTTTGCATAAAATATAAATAGTAAAATGCAGCACGTGGATTCCACTTGCTCTCACTCGGGTTTTTACTACCTGCACTATTGTTAAACAAACCATGATCATTACCGTTATCCCATGCATTGGCAAGATCCCACCTGGCTGCCTGACCGAACCCATTAATCAACATTTCACCTACACAAAGTACCGAGTGTATTCCCGCCACAGCAGATACTTTTTGCTTACTTCCTTCCGACTCTATATTCCACTCCGTCATCGCGATAGGTTTTAGCTGAATCTGATTATCGGCTACACTTTTTGCTACATAATCACTTATCGCTTTTGTTTCTGTAATGGCCGAGTTCAGAATAACAGAGGCCGTGGAGTTTTGATGCCACGGAGCATAGTAATTATGCACAATGAAAAAGTCAGCATAGTTGCCCAACGTGCTAAACAAATTGCTATTCCATATAGAACTGGTAAGACCCGAGTTTGCTTGCGTATTGCCAATGATTTGTGCACCAATCTTGATAGTGGCACCTACATCTTGTGCTGCTTTGCGCATTGAATCTGCAAAAATTTTGAAGTGCTGACCATATAAAGCTCCTGTTATAATTTGGGGTTGACCATCCTTATTATCATTGATATCTATTTTATACCCTGCCTCCCAGGTTCCATTATTTTCATTTCCAATCTCCCAATATTTAGATGCCTTTGTCGTGCCTAACCCAATCTGCTGCAAGATGGGCCGCAGTGGCTACCGGATCAGTTCCTTTACCATAGCGAGCATAACCATAATTTACCGTGATCATACCCGTACTATTTGTTTGCTGCAACAATTTGTAATAATTGTCCAGTGAAATAGTCCAATCTTCATTATTAGTACGTGTGCCGTACCACCAGTCAGCCGCAGTCATTGTTTTTGCTGAGCCATCCGAATTATAGATAGTAGTGGCTACATCGGCAGGAGGAGAATTTACAGGGGCATTCCAGAAATACAAATCGCTAATGCTTCCTCCAGGAAAACGAAGTACATTGGTATTCAAGTCTTTGAGATACCCCATCAACCCCGTTTGATCAACTATTTGTCCCATCCATTGATTAGCGTTGTTGCCGAATATATACTTAGGAACTTTGGCTACCACTTTATTGAGATCAACATTTATTGTATCGGTTGGATCGCCACCTGGCACAGTTCCAGCATTACTAGACGAAGGCACGACAAACATTTTTGGTTGCCAGTCATCTAAAAAGAAACCTACGGAAGAAGCGATGGATGGATCAATTGGATTGTAAAGATTATCGAGCAAGCCAGATGGATTAGTTGGTGTAGGGATGACAGGTACAGGATCATCGTCTTTATTATTGCGACACGATCCGCTAATTAAAACCAACGCTAATACTGGTAAAAAAACATGAATATTCTTTATCATTAAGTTAATTAGCTTAATTGAAATTAATTTGGGTAGCACGAAAATCAATTGATTAAAAATTCAACACTACCGTTGTAATAGATTTTGCTGGAAGGCTCATGGATTTTGTTGATAAAGCAACTTCAGCAGGTTGGTAAAAGCTAGTTCCCTTGCTTTGGGTAGCACTAATGCCCGTGATGGTTTTGCCGGTTGCCTCGAAATTCACCTTAACCGATTCCGACCCATTGTTAATAGTAACAATTGTAATTTTTTTATTGTCCGGGCTAATAAAGGCAGTCGAAAACAACAGCGTGTTAGATGAACTAACCTCCACCCGGTGATACCCCGCGTCAACATGCTTCGAGAAATGTTTAATAAGGTAATAATAGGGCGTCACTTTGTAGGTGGCCGTTGGGCTCGCTGAACTCATACTAATCATTGCATTGTCTTCTCCGGAAGAGGGTGTATTCCATGCAAGCTTCCAATAGATATAGCCGGAAGTATTCGCATAAACCAGCGAGTTGTGAATAAACAAAGCGGTGCTAAACCAATCAGTAATGTTATCAGAAAACTCTGTCATCAAGTTGGGCTTTGTAGAAAAATTTCCTACGTTTTGAAGAGAAGCGTTAATTGTGGCACTCGATGTTCCAGAATTTAAATTATAAGGATGAAAAGCGTATATACTGCAATTGGCGTTGTCTTTTAAAACATTAGCAAATGAGACGAACGTAGATACATCTTGTGACTCGGGACCAATCATGACAGGAACGTGTGCTCGGTTTTTAATTTTGTCATACACTTTGTTGAATGCAGTATTGTAGCCTGGTAATGATGTTGTTTCATTGATGGCCCACTTACAGGTTGTCCAACCGGAATTCACATAGGTAGGTTCATTCTGAATGCTGATGTAATCCGGATCGAAAGGAACGTTGTCCAACACGTCCTCCCAATATTGAGCGAAGGCATCATACATAAAACCAGATCCATCTTTATTCAAAGTACCCTCCTGTAGTTTGCCATTATCCTTTAGGACTTTTGGTGGACCCCATGAACTGAATAAAATCTTAACATTTGGATTTCTTGATTTAGCCAGGTCATATAATTTATTGGTAGCATCCCAATGTACTTTGGCATTATCATCCGGCATATTGGTTGTTGTTTTATCCGTTGGGTAGTTATTGGGATAATACCAATTCTTGAATCGGATAATGTCAATGCCCAAATCGGTAAACATCAGATCAGCTATTTCATTCACCTTATTATTATCAGTTACCCACGTGCTATACCAGGTTAATGCACCACCAAAGCCAACCATTTCCTGCTTTACGGCAGATGGATTCACTGTGATGGATATATTGTCGGGCACAACCTGAGGAGGTGTTGGGGGTTCTGGATCATTACCACCTCCACAAGAAAATAAAATGCTTATAAAAAGTAATCCAACTGCTAAGATCCGAGAAGTAAAATTCATTAGTATTAGTTCAAATTCATTTATCATCATTCCGCTGAAATTAAATGAGAAGGCTACCTACGTGATAACCTTCTCATTTTTTCACATCAAACTTTCGCTCAACTTAATTTTTCAAACCGATCTCATCGAAATAGATCGTTACCGGGGTGTTTGCATTATTATTTTTTAGGCGTAACTCACCAACTGCGCTGGTATTTCCAACCATAGTAGCTATTGTTAGGCTTACTTCGCTCCACCCTGGCGGAATACTAAGGTAATTGTCGCCATTATCATTTAACTGTACCATAAAATTCTGTGCAGCCGAAGCGTATACCCGGAAAGTTAACTTGGAGTATCCGGTAATATCAATAGCAGTGCCTCTTCCAAATTGAATGGCTCCATACTGTCCACTATACACGGCCTTAATCGACTTTGTACCTTTAAAGACTTCTTCCTCGGAAGCAAAATCTTTAGACACCAAATCCCAGCCTCCCCACTCCTGCCAACTATTCTGAAGAGCATCATTATATATATAATAATCCAATGGTGGTGGACCAGCAGCTCCAAACCCTACCCGATCGGCATAGATTATTGAAGAGGATTGGTCATTCACTTTTAAGGCAAACCTGACAATGCTTGCAAGGTTTGTTGTTGGATAATTACTCAATGGAATTTGATATTCAGTCCATTTTCCTTCTTCGAGTATAACTGAATTGAAGTCGCTCCAATTATCATTGAGAATGGCTGCAACCTCAGCTCCGTCTGTTCCTGGCCCACCATAAAGGGCAAAAGTAAATACCTGCTGAGCAGATGCATCAACAGCTGTAATACCTCCTGCTGAAAGGCCTCCATCGTTCGTTGTCTCATATTTCCAGGATACATCACCTGAATAAAATTGCTCAGTACTGGCTGGGTTTGAAGTCACTTGATTCCAACTCCAATCACCACCACCCGGGGCAATTGTTTCATCATATAAAGTAATAGGTAGTGGAGCAGGTCCGGGTGCTGGTATTCTTACGGTAACTCCTAAGTTATTTGAATACCCGTGAATGGTTTTGTAAGTAATACCACCTGATTTAGTTCCATCCGGCAAGGTGAGCACGATCTCCGTTGCCGAATGTGATTTAAATGCGGTAGCCAAAATGGTACCCGATCCAGGCAATCCTAACTCGGCAACCAGATCAAGGTTAGTACCCGTAATCGTAATGTCATCAATACCGGGTTTAGCCGGAGATGGAGAAACTGCGATTCCAGCAGGAAGAATAATCGTTAACTCACCTGTGGTTATTACTTCAACAGGCGATAACTGTTTTAATGTTAATTTTCCTTTCAGTGCAGTGGCGGGCACTACTAACCGGATAGCCGTTGCCGACTGATTTACAAAATCTTCCGCATCTATCTCCGTGTCTCCTGTGAAGGTAACGGAGGTCACCAAATCAAGGTCTGTTCCTTCTAAGGTAATAGTCTGCGTATGTTTAGCCGAAGAAGGATTAATTGCGGTAACAGAAGGAAGTGTTACAATCAGTTGTTCTTCAGAACCAAAAGTCAACGGCTCTGTTCCACCTGTTGCAAAAATCAGAAAGCCTGTTTGAGCTTCGATCGGAACTGTTACTACCAACTCGGTAAGGGACTGACTAACAAAAGCCTCTTTCTCCAGCACCAAATCGCTGGCAAATGTTACTCTCTCAATCCAGTTGATTTTATCTCCTTTAATGGTAATGTTAGTACCAGGCTTAGCTTCTGCAGTAATGCTTGAAATCACAACAGGGACTTCAAAATTGAGAATCGTTTTTGATTCAATTTCTCCATCAGGTGTTTTTAAAATTACTTTTCCGGCTTCAGCAGCATCAGGAACAATAATATTGATCCGGCTTGATGTGGCCGATGCAAATGAACTCTTTGGTACACTCACAGCAGGCTTAAAAATTATTTCTGAAACCTTATCAAGATTCTGTCCATAGAAAGTGATTTCATCGCCATGGTGTACACCCGATGGTCCGAAACTCAACAAGACTACTTCACCCGAATTCACTTCATCTTCATTACATGAAGAAACATAAACCGCCATCCCTGCCAGAATTATTAATAGGGCAAGACCTTTTATTTTATACTTAAGAATATTTCTCATTTTTTTCCGCAGTTTAGATTAAGGTTTAACAAATCGGATATTGTCGATATAGAACCGCACTTCATTGCCATTATTCTCAGGTGAACCTAACAACCAAGTACTGAACGATCCGGCTGCCGTCTCAATAAATTTCTGCCCTGGAGTGTATACCACATCACTAGGGGCACCCATGTAATATTGAAACTCCTCCATTGGTATGACCACCGTAATCCATTTTCCATCAGTAGTAAATTCTTCACCCTTTTCAGCCCAAGGACCCCAGATGCCACGGGCATTAAGGCTGTTGCTCCATATCTCCTGATTGCTGCCAGCATGAGTAGGTGTTGAAAGACATAAATTGAGATAGCCACCGTACCATTTTGTTACTTTAGCTTCAAACTTTAAAACATAATCTCTGTATGAATTAGGGTACAAGGGATAAAAGTTTTCAGTTCGACCAGCAGGGCCACCCCAATACTCCATGGCAAGCGGAGAGCCAGCAGGAGCACCTGGTCCTTCATCACGCTGATTTTTGGCAATGTTACCTCCAACCACCAGATAGTTGCCATCAATCTCTCCATCACCTGTTTCAGCTAGGCCTATGCGCCATCCATTGGCTACCTTATCGTCAAAATTTAAAATTATGTTTCTTTTGTCCCACAAGTGAAAAGTAGAAACCTCTTCACCAAAATTGGTTGCCAAAGTAACTGGCCCCTCTGTAGCACCAGCAGGCACAGTAACCTCAACCTGATTTTGAGTTACTGAAATAACCTCACCTACCTCGCCACCGCTAAAGGTAACAGTGAGTGGTGCGAAGAAATAATTTCCATTGATGATAAGGTTTTCTCCGGCTTGGGGCCATTCGTTTTTAGCACTGTAGAGTTCAGGCTCTGGAATAGACACTACGAAAGGATGCTTCAAGGTATCCTTTTTAGCATCCACCAAGTATAGGATGTTCGTAACCTCATTAGGAGCAAAGCTTGGAACACTTACAAACACTGTTTTATTGGTGACCCAAGTTGGAGTAATCGAAGCTTGCCTATCATTAAACCAAACCTCGCGGGTTCCGCCAAGATTCTTTCCAACTATCACAATCCCAGTTCCCAGCGAAGCGCTTACTAACAGAGAGTCCGAAGTGGCAGGATCAGAAAGTCTAATGTAATCGACAACTGGATCGCCTGACGGGGACTCAATATTCATTCCATCTCCATTCTCTTCGCATGAAGTGGTGATTAAAAACATACCGATTACCATGCTTGGAATCAGTATACATGATGTTATGTATCTTATTAATTTCATCATCCTTCAATTTTATTATTCAAAAACATATTCTACAGCCTCTACCTCTGCTCGCAATAATGGATTGGAGACCACTTCACTACCCGGAATAGGTAACTGCATTTTGGCAGCAGTAAAAACTACAATGGGATCAGTGTTTTGATTACCGTTAGCCGAAGTTTGACCAGCAGCTACCAGCTCATATCCAGCCGGATCCTTTTCCAGGTTATCGTTAGTGTTAATTCTAAAATATCTATTGGTACGTCCTTGGTTGTTGAGGTAGTTAAGCGCTTCTTCCGCATTTCGGTAATACCTGCGCTTTACATCAAGCCATGAGAGTCCTTCCAAAGCAAATTCTATTCTTCGCTCATTGAAGAGATCAACATAGGTCATATTTCCATCAGCAGGAGCAGCCAACCCGGCACGGGCTCGCACGGCCAGGTAGGCATCATAGCCTGGTCCGCTAGAAAGAGACGCACCACTTCCCAATAATGCCTCGGCATACAATAGATACACGTCTGACAAACGCAACATGTAAATATCTAATGGGGAATCCTGATTAGAGATTACGTATCCATGATCTGCCACATTACCCACTACATATTTTTTCAAGCTGGTGAGTGTAGGAGTTGCACTTTCTAACTGAACATCTTTATCATCGCGAGAAACAATTTCATATTTATACCCTCCTTCTGTTGTGGCTAAATAATTATACATATCACCCGATTGCATGTAAATAGCTCTCTTGCGTTTGTCGGTAGCTGTTCCTGCATTGGCTTGTATCGTGTTAAGGAAACTAACCGTCATGCACTTGCCACCACCCCACGCCTGTGCGTCACCGGTAATACGACTATGGCGTGCAAAGCGAGCCTGGCGGCTATTACCAAAGCCATACCCGCCATTAATAAATTGAATACCAAAGAGAATCTCAGGATTGTGCTCGTTAGCAATTTTGAACATATCCTCATAGTTGGCAAATAAGCTCAGTCCACTATTGTTAATTACGTCTGCAGCATATTCTGCCGCTATCGTAAAATCTGCAGATGAACCGATGGTTCCTCCACCTACACTTCTTTGCCCCATGGTAACATGTAACTTAGCAAGCATCCCTTTAGCCGCCCAGGAAGTAACTCGGCCTGGAGCATCAACTTTAGGTAAGTTTTCAGCAGCAAAAACCAAATCCCTGCGTGCAAACTCATAAAGACTGGATGTTGTGTTCTTGGGCAGTCTCAGGTTTCCGTTTGTAACTTTTTCTGCAGGTTTTTCTACAATCGGAGCAACTCCCCAATACTCTGCAAGCAGAAAATAGGCAGTGCCTCTCATGAACCTCGCTTCACCAAGACCTGCATCGATAACACTGGCTTCTACTCCATTGCCACTAGCAACAGAAGGCATGTCATCAATAATAAGATTTGCGTAAGAGATAACATCATACAATCCCTGCCATCCATCACCGATGTATGAATTGTTTTCGTTATAGGACAGATAGAAAAACTGTCCTTCCTGATCCCAATTGTGATGCATATCACCAGCCATCAGGTCGCCTGCAAGCCAACCAAATTCATCGTTATAACCAAACCATGGTCTTCCATACAACGATGCGGTAGACTGTCGGATTTCAGTGGCATTTCGATACCAGCCAGCCACGGTGGCCTGATCCTGAGGAACATATTCCAAGAAGTCATCTTTACATGCGCTTAGCGAAATGGCAAGCACAGTTACCAGAAAATATTTAATATTTTTTTTCATAATCGCGTTCATTTTAAAAATCAAGATTAACCCCTAATGTGTATACACGTGGTGAAGGATAACGCCCCATATCAATATTCTGCTGAAGTGGGCTTTGATTAAAGGCTCCGATCTGAGGATCTAACCCAGAATATTTTGTGAAGGTGGCTACGTTTTGAATGTTGCCATAGAATTGTACTCTTGAAATTCTCGCTTTACTTGTGAGTGATGAGGGAAGGGTGTAAGCAAGTTTTACATTTTGTATCCTCACGTAAGTACCGTCTTCAAGCCACCGGGTAGACATGTAATGATTGAAGTTTTCTCCTCCATTATCAAATCTGGGCATGTTGGTGTTTGGATTGATTAGTTCAACTTCATTAATGTTGTTTATATCTGTGCCCCCAGCAATAAGTTGTGTGCGAGCTCGGTTTTGAACAGTCAATGACTGGTTGTCGAAATTGCTAATCATCTGTTCGTTTCTTGCCCGTGAATAGTTGAGAATATCACCTCCAACGGATCCAATCATAAATACATCAAGCGCGAACGGGCCATAGCTAAAGGAGTTGTTGAATCCGAATGTGAAATCAGGATTTGGATTGCCAATAACTGTCTGGTCATCGCTATTGATTTTACCATCGTTATTTATGTCTTTCCATTTAACGTCTCCCAACCAAACTCCTGTTGTTCTTTCTATCTTATTCACCAACGGATCTCCATCACTTGGAATCTGTACCGCATGGGCCAAAATTTCTTCGCTCGATTTAAATATTCCTTCCATTACATATCCATAGAACTGACCAACCGGATATCCTGCATTTGTCATTGTTGCTGTTTGGAATCCTGTGTACCAATAGAGGGCATTGAATATGGGATTACCACCCATGTCGGTCACTTTATTCCGATTAAATGAAATGTTGGCATTAGTAGTCCATCTGAATTTTTTCGCATCGATGTTTATTGTGCTTAATGTTAGCTCCAACCCTTTATTCTCCATACTACCAACGTTGGCCTGTGGACCAGCCACTTGATCTCCGAAGGTTGCCGGTAAGTTTACTTGCAAGAGAAGGTTGTCGGTAATTTTACTATAGGCTTCAACCGACATATCTATGCGGCCAGAGAACAATTCCATATCAAGACCAATGTTAGTCTGGCTGGTAGACTCCCATTGTACATTGGGATTAGAATAAGAACTGTTTCTTACAGCTGGACCAAAATAAGAGTTTAAGCTCGTGAGGGAAGAACCGAAAGCATAGTTTGCAATTTCTTGATTACCTACTTGTCCCCACCCAACTCTCAATTTCAAGTTACTTATCACATCAGACTGATTAGACAAAAAACTTTCGTTTGATATTCTCCAGGCTGCCGATACGGAAGGGAATATCCCCCATCTATTGCTTGGACCAAATCTCGATGATCCATCCCTGCGGACAGTAGCAGTTAACAAATACCGATCACTATAACTGTAGTTTACGCGGGCAAATTGAGAAACCAAGGTATTCCATACTTTAGCTCCCGTATTTGGTATGTTGGAGACTTCACCTTGATTCATTACTGGAATATCATTTGGAAGGTTTATTTTATAAGCTGTAAAACTTTCCCATTGACCCTTTTGCGCCTCTGCAAATAACTGCGCAGTAAATTCATGACTGCCAAAAGTCTTATTGTAAGAAAGTGAATTAGTCCACTGCCAATAAAAACTCTGATCTGATCGTTGGCCAAATTGACTTGTGTTGTTTACAAGGGTTCCCCACTTATAGGTAGGTAAGAATGCCTTATTTAAAGTGTTTCCATAGTCCATAGAAACATCGGACCTAAAATTAAGGCCCTTGATAATCTGAACATCCGCATACATGTTTGCCATAAGCCTATGGTTGAGAACTGTATTATTTCTAAGCATGGCTAAGCCAACTGGATTAGAGCTGATCTGTGAAGAAATGTTTTGCTGATCAGGACCGGCATAGCTGCCATCAAAATTTCTAACAGGGATATGTGGTCCCATCTGTGCAGCCTGGGAAATAACACCATCACCCCCATCTTGAAGTGTAATCTTTTCGTCCTTTCTGGACATGGAAACGCTGGTTCCTATCTTAATACCTTCCTTAACTTTACTATCAATGTTCACACGCAAATTAAATCGGTCGAAGTTTGAACCAATGATGATACCATCTTGCTTAAAGTATCCACCTGATACTGCGTATTGTGTACCTTCACTTCCTCCTGATACGGTTAATGTATGGCTTTGCATGGGAGCTACCTGAAAAATGGCATCCTGCCAATCGGTTCCGGGGCCTAATAAGGTTGGGTCGGCAAATCGTTGATCAGCATTGATGGTTGATACTTCTTCAGCTACTCCATTGTTATAGGCCGCATAAGCAGGAAGGTCCATCATATCAAAAGTCTTGTACACTTCCTGAACTGCATAGTAGCCATTATAGCTAATCGTTGCTTCTCCTTTTTTGCCGCGCTTCGTGGTAATAATTACTACTCCATTTGCAGCACGGGAACCATAAATAGCAGTAGCCGAAGCATCTTTTAATACTTCGATACTCTGAATATCGCTTGGGTTAATGGAAGCCAATGGGTTGCTTGCAGCAGCTTGCTGGCCACCTGCTCCCCCTTGCCAATCAAAACCAGAAATTCCAGATGCATTTCCTCCAACCTGAATGCCATCAATAACATATAACGGTTCACTGCTTTGTGTTAGAGAAGTAGTTCCTCGTATCCTTATTGAAACTGCACCACCGGGTTGGCCTGAATTCTGAGTAACCTGAACACCTGATACACGTCCTTGTAAAGCCTGATCTACGCTGGCGGTAATTGTACCTCTGAGCGATTCGCCAGTAACTGACGATATCGCACCCGTTAAATCACTCTTCTTTTGCGTACCATACCCCACAACCACCACCTCACTGAGTGTTTCAACATCTTCATCCAGAATAACATCAATGATGGATAGTGCACCTACTCGGATTTCCTGACTTTGAAATCCAATAAAGGAGATTATCAGTACATCATTATCGGTTGCTCGAATGACAAACTTTCCGTCCACATCTGTTGTGGTGCCCGTAGCAGTACCTTTTTTTATAATGTTGGTACCAATAATCGGTTGTCCTGATTTGTCTTTAACCGTTCCGGTTACAACCCTTTCTTGTGCGCTTGCAACGCAGAAAACAAGTAAGAGCAGCACCACAGTTGCAGACATGCTTCTGTAGAATTTTTTGGTCATAGATTTAATTGGTTAAGTGTTTTACTAATTGTTTGATATGTTTCATCTCTGGCAAATCTCTTGGTCAATCAGATGGAATGCCCTTTCGCCTATCAAAGTGAAGCGGAAGGCCAATTTTCTAAGTCTTTTTTGATTAATCTCATCACTTTCTGCAAACGACTTCTGAAATACCTTTAATGGAACCGATTGCAAAATTAGGGTCAAGAATCCCCGGAGAGGGTGCACAATTGTTCAGGAGTGCTTACCGGATAGTTAACTGGGGGGTAAAATTGTTAATGATAAGGGTTAAAATTGTTAACCTTGTATTTACAAACAGTCATTTCAAGCCGTTTCTGTCAGGCAGCAGAAGCTAAGGCCGACTAATTCTCTTTAAGGAAATTCTAATGGCTACTTTAAAACAAGAAAGGCAATGGAAACTGCAATCATAATATAGATGACGATTTCTATAGTCAACAGGATTCTATTTTTCTTTTTTAGATCTTCCATGAATGAATGCGCTTAATGTAAGGGCAGCAAATCTACAAGCACATTCTTTTTTTTAGGGTCACCAAAACGTTACGATATAGGTGCGATTTGTTAGTTAACCGTTGGCAATTCTACTTTATGATCAACAAACGGCAATCATGTTTCTACTTTTTTTGATGCCGCGTAGGCAGAAGGCAGCATCTTATACTCTTCTTTAAAGCATTTGGCAAAATATTTTGGATTATTAAAGCCTACTTTATAAGCCACTTCAGAAACATTTAACTGACTTTTTTCAAGTAATTGAGCAGCTTGTTGTAAGCGAATACTCTTTATAAAGTCAAGGGGCGATTTTCCGGTAAGTGAAAGTAGTTTCTTGTATAGATGAACACGACTCATTCCAAGTTCATGACTGAGGTTTTCAACGGAAAAATCTGATTCCGTTATATTCTGCTCAACTAATTCAATTGCTTTTTTGATAAGCTTTTCATCGAGTGAAGTAATCTCAATATCACTGGCCTTCACATCAAAATGTTTTTGAAATTTTTTCTGGGACGATTCGCGCTCCGTCAAAAGATTTTTGATCCGGGATTGAAGAATTTCAAAACTAAATGGCTTAGTAATATAATCATTCGCCCCTGATTCAAAGCCTTCAATCTTTTGTTCTTCGGCCGTGCGGGCAGTAAGTAAAATGACCGGTATATGCGAAGTGTGAACATCGTTTTTTACATTTTTACACAACTCTATGCCATTCATTTCAGGCATCATGATATCGCTCACAATAAGATCAGGGATCGCTGTTAATGCCTTCCGAAACCCTGTCTTTCCGTTGGCAGCCTCAAGAATAGCATACTGATTTTTTAGATTATCCTTTAAATAAAATCTAAAGTCTTCGTTGTCTTCCACAAGCAATAACACAGGCTTTCCATCGCTCTCCAAATCTAAAATTTCTTCTTCCAAATTAGATTTCTCTTTGTAATTCATCACCGTTTCCGATCTAAGGAGAGTAACGGGAAGCAGCACGGTAAAACAGCTTCCTTTGCCTGGTTGACTTTCCACTTCAATTGTTCCACCATGCACTTTTACAAATTCCCACGTAATGGCTAGGCCTATCCCACTGCCTTGATTAATCAGGGTAGCAGGTAATTCATTCTGAAAAAACCGATCAAATATCTTCTGATGTTTATCTTCCGGTATGCCGATACCTGTATCAATAACTTTCATCTCCAGAAAATGATTTGATTCCTTTTCCTTCAAAGCCAATTCAACACTTACATGCCCGCCTTCTAATGTGAACTTAAACGCATTCGACAAAAGGTTGAATAATATCTTTTCCACTTTGTCCTGATCAAAAAATGTTTCCAGATGCTGAACTTTCGTATTAAAAGAAAGATTAATATTTTTCTTTTCAGAGAGATCGGAAAATGAATAGACGAGCTCTTTAATAAAACCCACAATGTCTCCTTCAGAGGGGTTGAGTTTCAAGTCCTGCATATCAATTCTTCTGAAATCCAAAAGTTGGTTAACCAAATTTAATAGCCTGCGCGCATTCCGGTGAATCAGTTGAAGTTGTGCGGCATCGTCACCCGTTGCCTTACTTATAAGTTTTTCCAGTGGTGTAAGAATCAGCGTAAGTGGAGTGCGAAATTCATGACTTACATTGGTAAAAAATTTTATCTTCATCATATCCAACTCATGTATGCGCTTTGCTTCAAGCCTTGCATGTTGAATATTAAGATTCATTCTTAATCTGGTTACGGAAAGCCAGCGCACAAGAAATAAGCATCCCATAATAAAGATGGCATAGAGAACAAAAGCGGTGTTCGATTTCCAAAAAGGAGGTAGCACATTAATAATAATACTGGTGGGCTGACTATTCCATTGGCCATCACTGTTGGAGGCCATAACTTGAAAGTTGTATGTGCCAGGATCTAAATTTGTAAACGAAACGCTGTGCTGCGTACCTTCTGTGGCAAGCCACTCTTTATTAAAACCTTCAAGCTTGTATTTGTATTTTGTTTTTTCAGGATGAAAAAAGTTAAGCGCTGCAAACTCAATTGAAAAAATATTATTCTCGGGTTTTAAGGTAATCGCTGACAAATGGGAAACAGCAGCTGGTAACACGAGGTTATTGTTAATTTCTTCGCCAATCTTTACACTGCGGTTAAATAAATGAAAATCCGTAAAAATAACTTTTGCAGTTGTGTTGTCCTTGCTGATCTTATCAGGTTGAAAAATGGTAAAGCCTTGAACACCCCCGAAAACGAGTTCACCTGTTGAACATTTTAGCGCAGCATTTACATGAAAAGCTCCGCCCCATAGTCCATCTGATTCGCCATAATTAGTAAATGAAAACGTATATTTTTCACTGCCAATAGCTTTTGATGATTCTGTAATTACCAATTTAGATAATCCTTGTTGGGTGCTGATCCAAATATTATGATCATCATCTTCAACCAATGCTAAAATAAAGTTATCTCCCAAGCCGTCCTCCTTCTGAAATGCGCGAAACGTTTTGGTTGCAGGTTCAAATAGGTTTAATCCGCTGTGAGTCCCAATCCATACCAACCCTCGTGCATCCTGCATCACAGCGATAACACTGTTTTCGATCAAAGAAGTTGAGTCTTTGGGATTATTGAGATAATGTGTAAAGCGACCAGATTGTTTATCTAGTATTTCAAGGCCATAACCTGTACCCATCCAGATGTTACCATCTTTGTCCTCCATAACTGCCGGTACATAGGACGTATGGATGGAATTAACTTCTCCATTTTTGTAATGATAGAATTCGTCTTTTTCCCGATTATAAACATCAACACCACCCTTCAATGTTCCAATCCAAAGATTGTGATCCGAGTCTTCAAGGATGTCCCATGCATTGTCATCGCCAAGACTCTTTGGATCTGATGCTTTATGCGTATATCTGCGAAACTGTTTTCCATCAAAACGGTTCAGCCCGCCATAGTAGGTGCCAATCCATAAAGTATTCTCATGATCGAGCAATAGGCTTACAATAACATTGTTACTTAACGAATTTGCGTTGCCTGGTTCATGCACATATTGTTTAAATGAGTTCTGCTTTCGGTCGAAATAAATTAGCCCACCCCCATTGGTGCCTATCCATAAATTTCCAACTGCATCGCTGGCCAATGCATTGATGTCATCAAAAGGAAAGCTATTGTTTGTCAGGAATTGGCTTTTATACATCTGAAAACGAAAAATATCAGGATGGTAAAATGATACTCCGTTTTTATATGTACCGAGCCAGATAATTCCTTCGCGGTCCTTAATCATTGAGTGAATGCTGTTTTCACTCAATGAATGAGTATCTTCCTTATCGTTACGCAGGCTGGTTACCGAAAAATCTTTTTTATTGATTAGGTTCACCCCGCCATTCTCCGTACTAACCCATATAATCCCTTGATTGTCCTGAACAATTTTCTTGACAATATTGGATGTCAGTTTTGGTTTTGACTCACGGTTGAAATTGGTAAGTGTCTTTTTCTTGATATTAAAAAGAAAGCATCCAAAGTTTCTGTCCGTTGTTACCCAAACATCATCATCAGTATCAATCATTAAGTTGTATTCGAAGAGTTGTGCGTTAAACCGATCGCGCAATTCTTCGTTGCGATAGGTAACACGCATCGATTTACGGTCAATCTTTTCGAAGACTCCATTTTGGTGGATGAGCCATATGTTACCCTGCATATCCTCTTCCACGCCCGACATCTGTAGGGATGATATACTTGTGGAATCGTTCTCTATAGGAACAAGCCGGGTGGTTTTTTTAGTACTTGGATTGTAATAAAACAGTCCTTGATTATAGTGGATAAACCAAAAATTACCCATTTTATCTTTTTTGATGTACTTGATCACACCGCCATAAATGTTCATGCTGGCTAAGAGTACATTTGTATTTCGGTAAAAGGTTTCCGTTTTGGGATCGTAAACATTGTTTCCCGAAGGATAAGAGTAAATCCATAGCATCCCTGAAGGACCCTCGTACAATCGATTTACTTCATTTGTAACTATTGATGTGGAGTCTCCTGGAATATTCTGAAACACTTTAATAGAATATCCATTGTACCTATTTAAGCCAGATGCTGTGGCAAACCAAATGTAACCTGCGCTGTCTTTTAATATATCGTTAACAGTTTGATGCGAAAGTCCCTTGGATATATCAATGCGTCCAAATTGATACTGGGATGGTTGTGAGAAAGAGTCCTGACAGAGATAAAAAAAAAGACAAGCCAAAAAAAAACGATACATAGGTATTATAATTTTACCTGATTAAGTGACTTTAAATTTAATTTAAAGCACCAATAAATGAAAGACACAAAAAATCGCATCATCAAATGATTTCAACTCAATATTCATTCAAAATCTTTCACCCTAAATTTAGTTCTTAATACCTGTTTGAAATCATTCAATAGAAGCTCCCAGAGTAAATGCTTCATTGAATGCCTATTGACCCAATGAAAATAAAAAACCTTGAATCCAATTTGGACTCAAGGTTTTAAGAGGTTCCGAGCGGATTCGAACCGCTGTAGGAGCTTTTGCAGAGCTCAGCCTAGCCACTCGGCCACGGAACCATATTTTATCACCTACGCTAAAGCTTCGGTTGATGGGCAAAATTAGAAAAATCATTCCGTATTACAACGGACTAAAAAAAAGAAGGTGACTTCTTGAGTCACCTTCTTTAGCTATTCTATTACCTGATTACTTTGATTCGTCTGATGGCTTTGCTTTTGCAGCGCTCATCTTCTCCTTCAATGCACTCAACGCCTCGATATCGCCCAAAGTCGACTTCTCAGTTTCCTGATTTATCTTGTCGATGCCTTTTCCTTTAGGAGCGGCCTTCTTTTTAGCGGCAGCAGGAGCGGCTTTCTCTTCTTCGGTAGACCACATTGCTTTCAAACTCAAGGCAATTCTTCTGTCTTCTTTCGAGAACTCAAGTACCTTATAATCATCAGCATCGCCAACTTCAGGTTTGCTGTCATCCTCTTTTACCAAGTTTTTAGTAGAGCAGAATCCTTCAATACCATAAGGCAATTCTAACACAGCACCTTTATCATTCTTGCTGATGATTGTGCTCTTGTGTACAGAACCCACAGTAAATACTGTTTCAAAAGTATCCCAAGGATTTTCCTCCAAATGCTTATGGCTAAGGGCCAATCTGCGGTTGGTAGCATCCAATTCTAATACCTGAACATCTAATGAATCACCTACTTTAATGAATTCTGAAGGATGCTTGATCTTTTTAGTCCAGCTTAAATCTGAAACGTGAACCAAGCCATCAATACCTTCCTCTAATTCAATGAACAAACCAAAGTTGGTTAAGTTGCGCACGATACCGCTATGACGGGTACCTACAGCATACTTGCTCAACACATCTTGTCTTGTCCAAGGATCTTCAGTAAGTTGTTTAATACCTAGAGACATCTTGCGCTCCTCGCGATCGATTGTCAATACAACAGCTTCCAACTCATCCCCTACTTTAATAAAGTCTTGAGGATTGCGTAAGTGTTGTGACCAGCTCATTTCACTTACGTGGATCAAGCCTTCAACACCAGGTTGCAATTCCAAGAATGCTCCGTAATCAGCAACATTTACAATCTTGCCTTTCACTTTTGAGCCTACGATGATTTCAGCACCCAATGATTCCCATGGATGAGGCGTAAGTTGCTTCATACCTAATGAGATTCTCTTCTTATCGCCATCGAAATCAAGTACAACTACTTTCACCACCTGATCAAGTTTCAACAACTCTTCTGGATGATTGATGCGGCCCCATGAAATATCAGTAATGTGTAGTAATCCGTCTACACCACCCAAGTCGATGAATACACCGAAGTTGGTCATGTTCTTGATCACACCTTCCAATACCTGACCTTTCTCAAGGTTTGTTAAGATCACCGCTTTTTGTTGCTCAAGATCTTTCTCGATCAACACTTTGTGAGATACTACTACGTTATCATTGGTGTAGTTGATTTTCACCACCTTCACTTCAATGTTCTTATTTACATAGATATCGAAATCACGAATCGGCTTCACATCAATTTGTGAACCTGGTAAGAAAGCTTCGATGCCAAATACATCTACAATCAACCCACCTTTGGTTCTACGCTTCACGAAACCTTCAATTACTTCATCCTTATCAAGAGCTTTCTGTACATTCTCCCAGCCTTTCAATAGCTTGGCCTTTCTGCGAGAAAGAACTAATTGACCCATTGCGTTCTCACGCTCTTCAATAAATAAGTCAACTGAATCGCCAATTTTTAAAGCAGGCTGATCTTTAAATTCAGCTAACGGTACAAGACCATCTGATTTAAAACCAATGTTAAGAATTACATCCTTATCGTTAATACCTACAACAACACCTACCACCAGTTCACTTTCATTCACAGAGGTTACAGTGCCTTCGTATTTCTTTAGTAAAGCTTCGCGGTCTTTAGAAGAGTATCCTTCACCAAAACCCTTACGATCATATGCATCCCAATCAAAATTCTCGGTAGATACATTTGATTCGGTAGCCGCTCTGCGAGCCGTTACGTCTTTAATCATTCGGCTGATACCTTCTTCTTCTTCAGCCTTTTTTTGCTGTTTAAATTCGGTCAACTCATCTTTCTCAAAGAGGTCTTCAGCTGCCGCGCCTTTTACCGTCTTTTTTACCGGAGCGTCATCATCAGCAACTATTTTCGCAGCTTTGATTTTTGGCTCTTCTAATTTTTCTTTTTGGACTTTCGCCATAATAATCTGCCCTGTTTACATGCTACAGCCGGGCTCGCTGCAACAAATTTTGTTTGGTTAAACCTGCTTGAAAATATTCAAAAAGGCCCCAGTCACTCGAATGGGGTGGCAAATGTAGCAAAGTTTTGAATTTGAGCCAATTAAAATCCAACCCTTTTCCTTACTAATAAGCTGTCTTATGCACCTGAATTTCAGCTTTATCCACCTTCCATTTCAGGCCAAACAAAGCTCTGACAATGGGTATTCTCCTGATCAATTCATAGGCAGCAAAACATCCTATCCCTGTAAAGGCTAAAACCAAAATGAACTTTAGGTGCACATCTGTATTCAATGGAAATAGTAACCACGAACCCAGAAATAGAAATATCATGTGAAGAATATAAACAGGGTAAGCCGCCTGACTTAAATAAGATAAAGTTTTACTGGGCTTATTCAGATATTTATACCCAAAGGCAAGCACAGCAAATATCCAATTGGCAGATTCAATAGGGATCAGGTAAACCGGGAATTTCATTTGAAGTTGATAGCGAATTGCAAAAAGAACAATGGCTATGAGCAGAAATAACCATTGTCCTTTTAAAATCATTTTCAAAAATCCATCACCGCTTAGCACGAAACAGAAACCAAAGAAGAAAGCGATGAATCCCAAATAGAATCCGTGCCATGTCATCGCATACAATTCGTAAGGAACAGGTTTTACAAGTAGTGCCTCCACAACAGAAACACCCATCACTAAAAGTAAACCTAATGGATTGCTGAAAATCCAATTGATCGCACTGGCTACTTTTCCATCCATATTTTTTTTGAGATAGAAGAAGACTGGAGACAGCATCAACACATAAACAAAGATGTTTCCTAAAAACCATAAGTGTCCGGGATTTGGATCGTAGTGCTGACTCCACTGATAATAGTTGCGCCAAATGAATAAGGAGACTGGAAAGATTACGAACACGCCAAACAGGAATGGAATGAGTATCCGACCGGAACGCTCAGCAATCAACTGTATCCAGTTTCTTTTTTGCATGGCGAAGTAAACGCCCATTCCTGAAACAAAAAATAACAAAGGAATGCGCCACACATTCAAAAGCATCATAGGAATCCATAATGATGCCCACGGTTTTTCGTTTGTAATAAATCCAATCATAATTCCCCATGATTGAAAACCAATGGCAACATGATAGATTAGCAGCAACCCAATGGCAATCACACGCAGCCAATCAATATCGTATCTTCTGTTAGCACTTAACATTTCTCTTTTTACTTTTAGCTTTCGACTTTTTACTCGTCACTTTCAACTCTTCACTTTCTACTTCCCCTATTTCAACATCTCGGCAATCTCTGGTCTTGTCTTTTCTATATAAGCATAATCTAATTTTAAGCCCATGGGCTCAAGCATTTTACCCATCATCTCATAACTTTCCTTTGCATCAGCAAATGGATAATTAACCGATTGATAAGCCGTGGCTCCATACTTATTCGTGATTGTTTTATCCGCTCCCTTATCCAACAACATTTTTACAATCTCAGGCCGGCAAAAGTAGGCTGCAGAAATAAGTGCCGTTGAACCATCATTATTCTGGAAGTCGATATCGGCACCAGCCTCAATTAATATTCTTGCTGCTTCTGGTTTTCCAAACACAGCGGCACTGATCAACGGGCTCGATCCTCCAAACGGATCGGGTTCATTTAGATTAGAACCGGCCGCAATATGTTGCTTAAGCGCATCAATATTTTCGGTAACAACAGCTGTGTGAATATCAATTTCAGGAGCTGAAGTCTGAGATACACTCTCAGTCGAGTCACTTTTAGTTTGGCAGGCGGATACCATTAATAGAAGTCCTAAAAATGTCATTACTGCAAACTGATTGTTCTTTCTTGTTTTCATGATTAGTTGATTAAATGGTTTAAAATTTTGTGAGACAAAGGTGAGCTGGTCACTGAGGATGGGCTAACTAACTATGCTCACAAAACCATCAAGAATCAATTAAGCAGTATAAATTATGACGAAACGATATAAACTATGACGCAAATGGTCGAAATTCGGCAAAAAACTGAGTGTCCTTAAATGACTGAAACATCTCCATCTGAAAGCGATTTTATCAAAAAACTCACGGCTATCGTGGAAGAAAACATAGCCAATGAGCAGTTTGGTGTCTCCGAACTAGCTGATAAAATGCATATGAGCCGCTCAAATCTGCTTCGAAAGGTGAAGAAGGAGACTAATTTGTCAGTAAGTCAATTGATCAGTCAGGTGCGGTTGAAGCTCGGGATGGAGCTTTTGCGTGCAGCTAAATTAAATGTTTCAGAAGTATCCCATCAGGTGGGGTTTAGCAGTACATCTTATTTTATTAAATGCTTCCGCGAATACTATGGGTATCCGCCCGGTGAGGTGGGAAAAAGAGATAGCAATAAACAAGAGCCGATTCCTGGAAACCTGCCAATAGCTGAAAAGACAAACCGAAAAAGAAGCGTCATGATTCTTGGATCAGCCAGTTTGATTGTTGCGTTGATGGCCGTTCTATTTTTCTATAAAAAACTACCGACAGCTCAAACTCGCCAGGTTGAAAAATCAATTGCTGTTCTTCCCTTCAAAAATGATAGCAACGATTCTTCCAATCTTTATTTAATCAATGGATTGATGGAATCCACACTCATTAACCTGCAGCAGATAAAAGATCTAAGGGTACTTAGCAGAACCTCTACCGAAAAGTATCGAAATGCAACGCGATCCATTCCAGAAATGGCAAACGAATTAAACGTTGTTTATTTTATAGAAGGCAGCGGACAAAAAATCGGTGATCAGATTGTACTGAACATACAGTTGATCGATGGCCATAACGACAATCACTTGTGGGCCAAACAATACCGGAGGGAGACAAAAGACATTTTTGCCTTGCAACAAGAAATTGCAAAAGATGTTGCTGAAGAAATTCAGGTAATCATTACCCCGGAAGAAGTAGAGCGACTTGAAAAAATCCCTACTAAAAACATGGAGGCCTATGATTACTTCCTGAAAGGAAGACAGTTTTTGAGCTATCGAAACAATCTGGAATCAGCCGTTGAATTTTTCAATAAGGCGATTGAACTCGATAACAAATTCGCAATGGCCTATGCAGATGCAGCCATTGCATATTATTACATTGATATCTTTAAAGCTGATAAAAAATATACATCTGAGATCGGGGACTACTCCGACAAGGCTTTGTTATATGATCCTAAGAATGCAGAGAGTTTGATGGCGAAGGCCGTTTACTACATGCAAAGAAAAGAACATGAACTGGCTATACCCTATCTGGAAAGGGGGTTGGAATACAATCCGAACTCATCGGAAATCATAGCCGTTCTTGCCGATTTATATGGAGGTTATGTACCCAATACTTCAAAGCATCTGGAATATGCGCTCAAAGGTTTACGGCTTAACGTTGGCTCAACTGATTCCGTCACTACAAGTTACACTTACTTGAGGCTGAGTAATGCGTTGGCGCAATCGGGCTTCACTGATGAAGCCCTGAAATACATTGACAAATCATTGGCGTATAATCCTGACAATCCTTTCTCTCCACATTTAAGAGCGTTTATCCTTTATGCCAAAGAGGGAGATCTCCGGCATACCCGAGAGCTTTTGATCAAAGAGTTTAATAAGGACAGCACCCGCTTTGATATTTTACAAGATATTGGAAAACTAAGCTATTACCTGGGGGATTATGAAGGCGCTTATCAGTATTATGAAAAGTTTGAAGCTATTCGGCAGCATGAAAAGCTTGACGTATATGTGCATGAGAATTTAATCATCGGTGATGTTTTCTTAAAAGCAGGTCATAAAGAAAAAGCTGAAGAATTTGTTGAAAGCTACAAGCACTACATCGATAACGAAAAGTCAATCTATAAATCGCTAGGCCTTGCATCCTATTATGCCTATCGACACGATACAAAAAAGGTAGTAGAATATATGAAGTTAGCTGCCAAAGAAGAGAACTACATGTATTGGGTGGTTTTGTTTTGCGATAAAGATCCGCAATTTGAATCGGTAACAAATATTCCTGAAGTAAAACAGGCTTTGGCGGATCTTAAAAAGAAGTTTTGGGACAATCATAACAAGATCAAATCGACTTTAGAAGAGAAGGGACTATTGATTGAAAAGTAGTGTTGAAAGTCCCTATAACTTAATATTGCTCAGCCTCGTTATTTGGTAACAAAAACTAACTTTTATGAAAAAATTCATTTTTAGTGCCTTCGTAACATTGATTACGGCTGGCGCTTCCGCTCAAGAGTACAAAGTAATAACAACGGTAGAGTCGATTGTACCTGGTGGCCTTGGCAGATCGCGCATCACAGAACCAAAAGAAGATGCAGATTACAAAAACCTGACCACTGCCAGAGTGAAAGGGAACAAAAGCGAACAGGGTGATATAAAACGTGAGGAGGTTAAAATTGATGCTTTTGAAGAAACAAAGCTCTTAAACTTTTACAGTTTAGCTGGTATTAATTTTCAGAATATCGCTTCAAATGATGCAGTTGTTAGCTCCAAGCTAACTGCAATGACTGCTGAAGGTTGGACATTGGTTTTTGTAACCAGTGGAGTAGAAAGTGATGCTGGAAAAAGTGATGGCAACGGAATTTTTATAACCCGTTACATTTTCAAAAAATAGAAAAACTCGTTTCGAAAAGAAAAGCTGTCACTCGCCAAGAGAGACAGCTTTTCCTTCTTAAAGAAGGATAAATTATCAAGGAATATCTGTTTCCTGCAGTGTGCCAGTAGCATAGTTAACTAATAACTTCTGAAACATCAATGTAAAAAGAGCGCTGGCATAATCCGATTGCGCCTTTACAAAAGACTGATTGGCCTGAGTAAGTTGAACAATGCTTGAGATGCCCAAATCAAAACGCTCTTTCTCCATCTTATAAGCAAGTTCACCAGCCTTCAATTGAGCTTCTGCAGAAGCATAGTTAGACTTTGCATCGGCAAAATTTTGATAGGCAATTAAAACATCTGTCTTTACTTTAATCTCGGTACTCTTTGTATTAAGTTTTGAGTTTTCATAAGCAACTCTTTGTTGAGCAACCTGTGCCCTACTGATGAAGCCATTGAAAATAGGGACGATTAATTGAAGTCCATAACTTGTCTGCCTGTTATCTGATTTGAACTGTTGATTAAAGGCGCGGTTATCGGGAGCACCATAAATATAATTGTAACGTGAACTTAACTGCCCAAACGCGGAAAGGGTTGGATAATATCTACCGCGCGTGGAGTAAAATCCATATTGTGCAGCCTTTTCAGTAAAACCTGCCTGCATTAAATCACTTCTATTTTCAAGGGCCAAATCATTTAACTGGTCTATTGTTGCCTGATCAACAGAAATATCTTCAACACTCCAATTTACCTGCTCAAGATCAAATGCAACAATAGGATCAATCATTACAGTTTGAGCTAAAATAGCTTTGTCATTTTTAAGTCTGTTTTTAGAACGAACCAAAAGTAGTTCAGCATTACGAACTTGAAACTCCTGATTATACAAATCAGCTTCAGCTCGGCTCCCTAGCTCAACCTGTGTTTGAATTTGTTCGTACTGAGTTTTTTGGGTTTGTAAATTTTGCTCGTCAATGATAACCAATTGCTGATCCAGCAAACAATTCAAATACTGACTTGCTATATTTCGGATAACATCTTGTGTAGTTCTATTGACAAAATTTAATTGAGCATCGTTCTGATTACTAGCCTGCCTGTAGGCATTCACTTGGTTAAATCCGTTAAAAATTGGGAGACTGGCTCCCAAACTTGCATTAACAAAATCAGTTTGTCCATTAACTACTTCGCCTCGTTGTTGGTTAAATGAATTTCCTTCAAACCTTCCCGCACTTCCATTGGCTTGCACACTGGGAGCCATTTGAAGTAAATTGGAATTCTTATTTACCTGTGTAAAAACCAGTTGATTTTTTTGTTGATTCAACAGTAAGTTATTTTCCAACCCTAATTTAACTGCTTGCTTGAACGTAAGTTTGGCAGTTGCTTGCTGTGCGAAAGTGTTTCCGGCTATTAAAGCCAAGATAAAAATAGAAATAGTTCTCTTCATAATTTTTTAAACCTTTTGATCTGATTCAATTGCCCCGTCAGCAATTCTTACTACGCGTTTGCTTCGTTGAGCATTTTCTTCCGCGTGTGTAACTTGAATAATGGTAATCCCTTCTTCATTTAGTTTCTGAAAAATATCCATGATGTGTTTCCCCTGTTCGGAATGAAGGTTACCTGTGGGCTCATCAGCCAAAATTAATTTTGGCTGCCCAACAATAGCGCGCGCAATACCCACTAATTGTTGTTGCCCACCAGAAAGTTGCTCAGGGAATAAATCCTTTTTAGCGACCATGTTGAAACGATCCAACATTTCGGCTACCATACTTTTGCGCTGGCCACCACTAACCCCTTTGTATAAAAGTGGAGTCTCGATGTTTTCATATACCGTAAGTTCATCGATAAGATGATACGCTTGAAAGATAAAACCGATGTAGTTTTTGTGCATCTCCGACTTCTGCTTCTCACGCATCTTATGCACTGGTTCATCAAAGAAATAATATTCACCAGCCGAGGGTTCGTCCAACATGCCAATGATATTCATAAGAGTTGATTTACCCGAACCACTTGGCCCCATAATGGTGAGGAACTCCCCTTGCTGAACTTCAAGGTCAATTCCTTTTAAGATAAATGTGCGCTGAAAGCGCGAATCGATGTACTTGTCAATGTTTTTTAGACTGATCATGAAAATGGCTTTAAAAATGAGGCCGCCTTGCCAATTTGCCTTTGCTTTGGCTAAATACATGCCAAGACGTAATACGGGATTAGACGTGCAAAAAAGGGATTAGTTGCATAACAACTCGTCCGCAAGTGAAAAAAGGTGTCCGATAAAGGACGATTTTAAATGGCGAGGGAAGAATGAAGAATTACGAATTCATCATTTACATCAGAATTCGGCCTTCGTACTTTCAACTTCGTATTTTCAAAATACAAAGGGGTACAGAATAACATCCACCCTCCTGTTCATCCACATACCTCTTCGGCTTTGGTTGCTGTAAACAGGGTTTTCAAAATCCCAATCTTTTATAGAGATGAACCGCTCGGGAATATCTTTTTCAATTAATATCTCATAAACAGAAAGGCTCCGCATTTTTGAAAGCCATTCATTGAACTCTTTTCCACCAATGGGATCGGTATGACTGATTAGTTGAATCTGGTATTTATCGAGAAGATTGGGTATTGAGTCTAACCAATCCGAAAGCATACTCATTTGATCTTCATCTATGCTGTAGCTGCCGCCTCCAAAATAAATACTTCTGCGAAGTTCTTCCTGCTCGTTTTGCGCGATGGAGGCAAAAGAAATAACCAAAAAACTTATTGAGATGAGGAATTTCATAACACAAAAAGTTAATCGAATTTACATAACCTTTGGTTGAAATGAAAATCTCTATGCGGCCTGGTTAGTAGGTCAGCCAAACTACATTGGCATTCTTTCCCCTTTCTACCAGGGAAACGATAATAATATTTCCATAATCACTATCCTCAAATGCCTGATACGAATCTTTACCAATTAAATAGTTTGCAAGCGCAGGAACGGTGTTAGAGTGACCACAAATAACCAGCGTACCGCCTTGATATTTTTTAAGAATAGCATCCATCTCCTCAATCTTGTTGTATTCCAATACATCGAATGCTTTAGCTGCGGCAAGGGGGGCCACAGTATTTCGCGTTCGTTTGTATGGTGTTGAATAGATTGCATCTACTTTTGTTGCTTGCATTAATTTTGTCAGGGATTGCGCACGCATCAAGCCTGCTTCGCTTAGGTCGGGGTCTTTGGTTCCATCATTTCCTTTTTCAGCATGGCGGACCAAAATAAAAGTTGTAATGGGTTGAGTATAGGCCAACGTGGTTACAAATAGGAATATGATTGTAAGCTGTTTCATCATGGATGAAATTAAATTGCTATTTAAACTGATTGCTTATCGTATCCGGAATATTGCAATCATTAGTTTGTCGTGTATCAACCAGATGAAAAATTCTCCATTCTTTTCCATCATAGATCAAATGAAACGCATCTACCCCACAGTGACTAAATTTCTTACCGAGATAAAAAGCATACTTTGCCCACACCTGAGCCAGGTTTCCATCGATAGAGATCTTTGCGTCCCAAATGGGTTCACTCCACGGTTCGGTATGTGGACTGCCCACTGCTTTTAAAAAACCTGTAAGTTCAGATTTCCTGATCATCGGATTTCCTGATTTATCTTTCGTGATGGTACCCATAGTTACCTCTTTTGCAAAGGCACTTCTTACCATGACACTGTCCCCTAAATTCATTCCTGTAAAAAGCCGGGTGATCGGCAGCATCACTGCGCTTTCGGCATTTGATTGAGCCTTGGCTAAGGTGCAACACAAGAGAGTGACTAAAAATGGTAATGGTTTCATAATTGAAGCAATGTTGTGGCTACAAGATTATAATTTTAATTAAAAAGACCTACAAAAGGGTAACTACTGCAGAATTCCATGTTCAGAGATAATATCTTAAATTGACACCTTTAAATTCGATTCATGAAGCCTACCTACCTATTTTTTGCCGTTTTAGTAACTTCTTCAATGGCTTTGGCTCAGTCAAAAGTTGATAGCCTTGAGCGTGTGCTTACCACTGCCAAGGGCGATCTTAAAGTAAAAACGTTGAATGAGCTCTTTCGGGCGCATTTAAGTTCCGATCCGATAAAAGCTATTGAATATACGCGTGAGGCACTTTCGCTGGCCACAGAAATTGATGATAAAAAAGGGATGGCCGCTTCCTATAATAATTTGGGTGTTGCTTATAAAAATCAGGGTGCGCTCGATAAATCCCTAGAGTATTATCTGATCTCGCTTCAACTTTATGATGCCCTTCAAAACAAGGAAGGCATTGCGACTACCAAAAACAATATCGGAAACATTTATTCCTTCAAAAAAGACTACGGCCAGGCTATGAAGTATTTTGAGGATTCTCACAATCAATTTATGGAAATCAATGACAAGCAAAAGATCATTGGATCCATGAATAACCTGGGAAATCTTCACAACGACCTTCAACTCTACGAACAAGCCCTTAAGTACTATACCGAAGCGTATCAACTCAGTCAACAAAGTGGAAAAGTATATGCCGACCCGCTGAACAACATTGGTAACTTATATTTCAAGCAAGGCAATTATCAACGCGCTGTTGAATATTATAAACGAGCGTTAGCGTTGGCGCGACAAGAAAATGATCAACTCGTAGTATTAAATGTTCTCAGCAGCATGGGTGAAGTTTATGCCCGTGCCGGGCAATTCAAAAACTCGCAGGCTTATTTAGATAGTGCGATGGAGTTAAGCGCACAAATGCAAGCATTCATTTTTGAGCCCTCCATTTTAAAAAGTATGGCACTCAACTACTCCAAGCAGGGAAAAATGAAAGAGGCCTATGAAACCATGGTACGTTACGATCTCAAAAAAGAAAAAATCTATGGCGAGGAAAGTAGCCGCAAAATTGCGCAGATGGAAATAGCACTTGATCTGCAGGAGAAAGAAAAGGAAATGGAGATTATAAAAACCGAAGCGGAAGTAAAATCATTGGAACTTCAAAAAACCAGAATGATTATCACGATTGTAATTTTAGGAATCGGGATCGTGTTGGGCGGCTTCAATCTTGTGTATTCCAAACGAAAGACCATCAAGCGAAAATGATTACCAGAGCAGAAGCCAGAGAATTACTTTCCACCCTCACCACTAATCAAAGTCTCCTTCGCCACATGCGCACCATCGAACTGGTGATGGAAGCATACGCTACAAAATATAGTGAAAATACTGATGAGTGGGCTGTGGCCGGATTGCTGCACGATGCCGATTATGAAGTTTACCCGGAAGAACACCCTAAGATCATAGTAGAAAAATTAAGAGAACTGGGAGAAGAAAAGATTGCCCATGCCATATCAGCCCACTATACAAAGTGGGGAGTTTCTTATGATACGTTGCTCGACAAGGCTTTGCTTGCTTGTGATGAACTAACGGGTTTTGTCGTGGCATGCTGTCAGGTCAGGCCTGATGGAATTTCTTCATTGGAGGTGAAATCGGTTATTAAAAAGCTGAAAGACAAGGGTTTTGCCGCAAAAGTAGATCGTGAAGAAGTGTATAAAGGGGTAGAACTGCTAGGGGTTGACCTCCATGAGCATATTGCATTTATCATTGATGTACTTAAAAGCAATAAAGAAGAGTTAGGAATTTAGAAGCACGGTTAGGCTGAATTGGCGGAAACCATTACCTTTGAACCAATATAAAATCTGAATGTTTATGTTTGAGCAAAATGTAGGAGACGGAGCAAATTTATTTGTAATAATTGTAGCCGTAATTGTTGGCTTTGTAGCAGCCATAGGGTACTTAGATTTCAAAAAGACGACCAAAAATCAAAGCAAGGAAGATTAAACTTTCTTAGCCGTAAAATATAAAAGCCTCTTGTTTAAAACGGGAGGCTTTCTTTTTGCCGGTTAGTTTCCGGATGTGCCACCTACAGGAGTTGTATATGGAGACTTGTATTGCTTTTGATAATCCTGAAAAGCAACTGTTTTGTAAAAATCACCACTCACAAAGTTTACAAAAATATGGAACTCTTCTGGCTTTCGATAACCCGGTAACGAGGTGTAGCCTTCAATAATCGGAACAATGCGAAATTCCTCGTCCAAAAAAACAAAGTTTGGATAACTCATCTGATTATTTAACAACGCCATTGCCAGTTGATGCGAGCCCTTATTCCCGTAAGGAACAAACTTAAAGGTAGTACCTCGAAACGTAACATCGGCAGTCTGCTCAGCATCAAATTTTACAGGATAGAATTTTTCGTTGAGTAATTTGGCAATCTTAGGATCTGTAAAGGTGTTTTTATCCATCACCTTGCACCAGCCACACCAGTCGGTATACACATCAATAAAGATTTTACGTTTTTCAGTTTCTGATCGCTTAACCGCTTCCTCAAACGTCATCCATTTTACTTCAGTATCTTTTACGCTTGCTTCTTGCGCGTAAGTCACCGCAGATAAAAGTCCTCCCACTATAATCAAAAAGAAATATTTTTTCATTTTTCTGTAATTCGATTGACGACCTAGTAACAAAGTTAGGAAGAAAAGAAGTTCAAACCGACTATTAATAAGCAAACAAGAGGCCACTGTAACCAACCAACCTGTTCGGAATGAAAGCATCAATCTGTACAATATTGAACATAATATGGAAGAGCATCCTGCAAAAAGCCTGAATTCTATACATTTTGGGCATGGCACTCATTTTGGTAAGAGAGGCATCGTGCGAATAAAACTCTCCGATAAAGACCTTGTACTGATTGCCGGAATTGTGGTGGCAGCCATTATTGCCCTCACCACGATTTGGTTAGATTCAAACGTACCAAAAAATGAAAATAGGGAGCATGGAAAGCCAACGGTTACACTTCCCTCCGCTTCTGTGCTAATCAATAAAATTGGCAATGACGTTATACATGAGCTGGCTCGGTAGGATTTTCGTAGGTATAATACTGCATAACCGTTTCTATTGCCAGTTTAATAGCTTGGTTTATGGGATAAAACTTGGCCGTTAAGTTATAGTCGATAGACTGCAATTGCATGTAATATTGATTCATAACAGGAACATCTAATCCCGCCTCAATTTTCACTATCGTTTTAGCGTATGCCCCCGTTTGTTCTGTTTTAATCACCGAGCAAGTCACAAGCTCCCTTTTCGCATACTTGGTTGTGCGTGCCGAGTAACCAAACAATCGGCAAATCAAACCCCTATATGGGTATTCAGTACAAAGCCCTGAACCTTCGCGCACAGGATTTAATAATAGGCACATGGTTGATTCTATAGAATCAAGTTTATCGAGCCACTGATTGCCCATGTTTTGCTTATAGAGGTGGAGGGCAAAGGGAATAAACTCCAAAACCGTTGCCTCGATATCCGGTTTAAAACAACACTTTCCGCAGCCTATTTTACATTGGAGGGATGTAGCCCCTTGAAAAGTAGCAATTTGCTTATCCAGCCCTTCATAAACCAGATTTACGGCAGCTACCGTTTCTTCCATGCGCATGGGCGCGAATGTACACAATTGGCTAAATCAAAAAATAGATTTTCCATTTCGCCAGTACAAACCTTCGTTTTTGTATCTTCATTATGAAAATCATATCCTATGAAAAAGTCTTGGTTGGTGCTGGTGTGTCTAATTGCAATAAACACCGCGTTTGGTCAGTGGGGTCGTGAATTCTCAGTTGGCTATGCTTTCGCCTCGCCATCGGGCAAAATGAAACAAAATATTAAGCAGGGGAATGGAGTAATCTTAGATTTCCATTTAGTATCGCCCAGCAAGAAGTTTTCACTCGGGGCGGATTTCAACTATTCAATTTACGGTTTCGATCAGTCGCGTCAACAATACACGTTCAGCGATGGAACCACTGCCGATATGGATGTAAATGTGACCAATTCATTTACAAACTTAATGGTGGTTGGTCGCTATTATCTCCTTACCGATAAGAAGGTTCTTCCATTCGTAGAGGGAAAGGCCGGATATTCCTGGTTTAGGACAAACTTGAATATTTATGATCCGGATGATTTTGATAGTTGCAAGCCCATAGAAAAAGACATCCTTCAAAAAGATGGTACTGTGGTCTATTCTTTTGGCGGTGGGTTGAGGTATGATCTTGCCCCTCTATTCAAAAGACTGGGAGAAAATCATTTTTTTGTTAACGTAAGCGCGAGCTACACGCAAGGCGGATTGGTAAGTTATATGAACACAGATGTTCCTTCCACACACCATGGCAGTGCCCCTCCTAATCGCACTGGCACTGTTGAAGCATCTTTCATCAATACGCAAACACAAGTAATCCATAAACATCATGTAGGTTATGTGTATAGTAGTTATGCACAAATGATGGATTATAGATTAACATTTTCATTTCGATATTGAAAAAATTACAGATCAAACTCAATCAGGTCGGTATCTCAACGAAACCAAACCCGTTTCATAAATTTTTGATTCTATTAATACAAGTTTTTTTCGCGCTGTAATATTTTGAAACAAAGGTTTACCCGCACCCAAAACAATGGGGTGCACCGAAAGCCAATATTCATCTACCCAATTGTTGTTTACAAAACTTGTAAGCAGTTCAGCTCCGCCAAATAACCAAATGTTTTTGCCCGGTTGAGCGCGCAACTCATTCACTCTTTTTGAAATGTTGCCAGAAATTAATTCAACATCCTTATCATCTATTGGCTTCAGCGTATTAGAAAAGACATATGTCTTCATTCCTTTCCAGGGATTGCTATCAGCCGTCTGTTGTGCCAATTCATAAGATTTTCGCCCCATGAAAATGGTATCAATACTTTTAAAGAAATCTGAAAGTCCATAATCCTGATCCGTAAAGCACCAATCGTATTCACCCTGCGGGCCTTCAATAAATCCATCGAGGCTAACCGCCAATCCTAACACAATTTTTCTCATAGTCATTCCAATTCAATACAATTAAATCCTTGTTTCACCAATAGCTCAATAGGTTGATGGGGTAGAATGCTACCTGACATCACACGCAGGATGCGATCGCAATCATCCAACGCAAAATTCCATTTCCCTTCTCCTGCCAAAAGGTCCAACAAAGGGGTAAGCCTTGAAACATGTTCCGGGCCAACCGAAGTTTTAAAAACAAGTACTTCCATAGTGTTTCAAATTGATGTAATCCATACTATGACTATAGCCGTTACAACCCCTATCAACAGCATAATTCGTTTCATTACTGATTATTTTTCAGATGATTCCCATTTGAACTTCTGTTGTGTTTGCTTCAGGGAAATTGAAATCCACATTTAGGTAGAGTTCTCTGTTTACAGCTGCAGGTTGTAACTTCTCCGTTTGCACAAACTTCATGAGCGTTTCATAACTGTTGGGCAAGTCCAACCAGTTTCCATCATGCACCAGTGAAACACATTTAAACTCGCTTGTACGCTTAAAATGAAACTTGCCATCATAATCATTCATCACCTCTGCCACAGGAAGTGAGATTTCGAGTGTGAAGGGTTTTTCGAGATCGCCCAAAAAATTGAAATAGTGCCAGTGAACAGGCCCGGTGATGGTGAGGTTGTTTGTAATGGCTTCTTTGAATAATTCAGGCGCAACCCAAAACAACTGGTTTAATTCCTTTACCGTAGTTTCTATCCGAAAGAATAAAAAGTTAATCGGCTTTACGTGTTTTAGATGCGGGGTGTTTTTTGTTGGTGTCATAGTCTTAAATTTTACTCTAAGAAACATCTGTGTTATGACAGCCCTATGTCACCAGAAAAAAGAATATTCAAATATTTTGTAAGCGTGTGACAGCCCTATGTCAGGAGGAGTGAAAATTTACAAAGTTAGAGCGAAGAACGATTTTGTCGTGAATTAAGCTAGGATGATTGAACCTTACCATGGTGATGAAATAGTTCCTCCGCTAATTGAGAAACCCGGTCCCGAAGCTCTTCAGGTTCTTCTACCTCCACCTCATTACCAAACATGAGTAGCCAGCGGGCTATGTAATCCAAACTATCCATCATAAATTCAGCCCTCACCCGATCTCCTAAATCCGTTTGCGTTACAGCCGAGCGAAGAGGCCGGTTAACCAATGCTTTTTTATCAAATACAACAATGGCTTGCACCAGGTTTCTGTTCGACATGAACATCGCTTGAAAATATTCTTTTAAGGAAACATCACTCCTGCTTTTAAAGACTTCGCCTGTATTAGTCAACGCTTTTATCCGATCGGAACGAAAATCCCGATAACCATTTCTCAATCGGCACCAACCAATTAAATGCCACGCCAGGCTATAGAAAAAAATTCCTGCCGGTTCCACCAATCGCTGCGATCTCTCATTATTGGCATTGCAATAATCTATTTTCAACACCTGCTTTTTGGCTACTGCCCGTTGAATTTCGGTCATGAAGTGATCCGGAAATGATTCGTCATTGTTTGCACTTCGCCCCCGAAAATGAATTTCAATAGTTGAGTCTAATGTCTCGAGGTTGTCTTTATCAGAATCTGTCAGCACGGACTTGATTTTATACAGTGCGGAATCAAATGCAGCCCGCACCGATTTGTCCGCTATCTTCTCCACTAACTTTCCAGCCAGCATCATGGAGTTTGCTTCATCCTGTGTGAACATAACAGGCGGAAGATGAAACCCATCGACAATAAAATATCCTTTGCCCGCTTCGGAACCGATAGGCACCCCTGCTTCCATAAGTGCTTTCACATCCCGGTAAACGGTTCGTAAGCTCATGCCAAAGCGTTCAGCAATTTCATCGGCCTTAACAACACGTTTTGTTTGAAGGTGAATGAGAATAGCCGTAAGGCGATCGATGCGGTTCATACTCAAAAATAAAAAAAGCCCCGACAAGTCGGAGCTTTAATTTTATTTGCGAAAAGTGACTCTACCAGAAAATTGCGTAGAGCAAGGTGCAAATTATAAGTATTGTGATTGCTCCGATATTAAAAGCCGGGGTGGTTTTGAATAATTGCGAAGTTAAATTAATTCCCTTCTCATCAATTTTCCCTTTGCCTTCTAAATAGCTAATGAAAAGTATAATGCCGATTGAGGCTAATGCCGTAATCATCATTTGATTCATAAAAGGAATATTAACAAACACAGCAGCTTCAGACCATCCCTCAGATGCTACTTTGAAATATAAGGCAATCGGGATAGAAAGTATTACTCCCCAAATAGCAGCATTATTTGTGGCTCGTTTCCAAAACAAACCAGTAAGGAAGACAGCTAAAATTCCTGGACTAACTACTCCAGTCCATTTTTGAATAAAAATGAATGCTTGGGGCAGACTACCTAAAGCTGGTGCAATAAGCATTGCCACAACCAACGCAACCGCTCCGCTAATTCTTCCAACAGAAACTGTTTGCTTGTCGGTAGCTGTCTTATTGATATAGGGCTGATAAATATCCATTGTAAAGATGGTAGATGTAGAGTTTAGCATGGAAGCTAATGATGAAACAATAGCGGCTGCTAAAGCTGCCATCACCAATCCTTTTACACCCGCTGGCACAAAACTTCTGATTAACCAAGGTAGAGCGTTGTCATTGATCACCGATCCTTGCGCATTAATAAAACTTGGATCCAAGGATTCAGTTGTTAATTTTCCAGCATCGGAATTCATTACAAAAGCAATGATACCTGGAATTACCACAATCAAAGGAATAATCAATTTCAAAAATGCAGCAAACACAATTCCCTTTTGTGCTTCGGGTAAACTTTTAGCCGCCAGTGTACGCTGAATAATGTATTGATTAAAACCCCAGTAATAAATATTCGCGATCCACATACCGCCAATCAACACAGATAACCCGGGCAAATCCCACCAGGCGTCTTTGCCATCAGGAGTAATAATTTCTCCTTTCGAAAGAATCATCGAGAACTTTTCCGGTACCGTATTGAACACATGAACCATTCCATCAATAACACCCCCCGTTGGTGATACGTGGCCCAAGGCAATATAGGTTGTAACTAAGCCACCAAAGACAAGGAGAACTACTTGCACCACATCTGTCCACGCCACCGCTGAAAGTCCACCCCAGAGTGAATAAGCTGCGGCAAAAAGACCCAGGCCAATGACACTGTACATCATCAGACTCCCATCACCTGTACCAATAACGGTATCCATAGCACGCGCACCAAGATAGAGTACGGTAGTAAGATTAACGAACACAAATAAAGCGATCCAAAACACCGCCAAAATAGTTTTGAGATTTTTGCTGAACCGCTTTTCAACAAAACCCGGAATGGTGTAAATGCCTTTATTAATAAAAATCGGTAAGAAGAATTTACCCACCACTAACAAGGTGATGGCGGCCATCCACTCATAGCTGGCAATCGCAAGCCCAATCGCAAAACCAGAGCCCGACATACCAATAAATTGTTCTGCTGAAATGTTAGCAGCGATTAATGAAGCCCCAATCGCCCACCAGGGCAGCGACTTACTGGCGAGAAAATAATCCTCAGCATTTTTTTCATGCCCCTCCTTATCGCGCGAAACCCAAAGGCCAATGCCCAGGATCAAAGCACAGTAGGATGCAAAGACAACAATATCAAGTGCGGATAAATTCATGGTAGTTCTGAAAGTTTAGTTAGGTCGTTACAATTCTGCATGAACACCCTGCATGAGCATAACCGAATAAAAGTCAGGTTCTTTTTTGAAAGAAGCAACATATTCCTTGCTGACTTTAGCAGTATATTTTTGGATGGCTGTCTTCTTCACTAAATTGATGGTGCAGCCACCAAAACCGCCTCCCATTTGTCTGGCGCCCAAAACATCTGATCCAAAACTTTCAGCAAGTGCTACCAGAAAGTCTGATTCGGGACAACTTACTTCATACTTCTTACTTAACCCCCAATGTGTTGCAAACATTTTTTTACCGAAGCCAATCAGGTCATTTGCTTTTAAAAGTTGAGCAGCCTGTTGCGTGCGGGCAATTTCCTGAATTATAAATTGACATTTAATAAAAACATCGGGTGAAACTAACGGTCGAACTAATTCCAGATCTTTAAGATCAGCATCCCGCAAGGATTGAACTGAGGGTTTGTTGTGTTGAATTTTTGAAACCCCTTCTTCACAAGCAGCCCTGCGCTGATTGTAGGCAGACGAAGCAAGTTCATGTTTTACTTTGGTATCAATTAACAAAATTTCTACATCCTGAAAATTAATTGGTAAGTATTCATGCTGAAGACTTCGGCAATCCAACAGCAGTGCAGAATTAGATTGACCAAACAAACTGGCGTATTGATCCATAATGCCACATCGTACTCCTGCAAACTCATGTTCGGCACGTTGCGCAATCTTTGCTAATTGCAACCGAGTAAGATTGAAGTGAAATAATTCATTGAACGCAAATCCTACTCCACTACAAAGCGCAGCTGAAGAAGACATACCTGCTCCGGTGGGAATGTTTCCCCCAAACACACAATCAATTCCCGCCAAGGATAATCCTAGATCTTTAAAACCATCGGCCACACCCATCATGTAATTGCTCCAGTGACCTCCTGCTTTTAATTCGGAAAGCCTAAAAGAAAATGATTCATTAAAATCGAGTGAGTAAAAATTGAATTGATCGGTGTCATTTGGAGCAACGGCAAAAGCAAGGTGCTTATCCACAGCTGCTGGCATAACAAAACCGTTGTTGTAGTCGGTGTGTTCACCTATTAAATTGATGCGCCCAGGGGCAACAACAAGCAAGGGTTCCTTTTTGAATTTATCTTTAAATAGGGAAGCAACTGATTGGAGAGGAGTCATTACAAAAGATTAGAGCCTTAAAAGTAAGTTATTGAATGGGTATCAAAAACTGGTTTTAAAGGACAAATTATGACCGCTATCGGACGCTACTCTTCGCCACTGGACATCTCATAAAGTATTATCTCTCCAAAGAGCCTTAAAATCGCAGTTGCACGTCTTGGTACAACCTTTGACTTTATTGCAACCAAATTACAGCCCTATGTGGAAAAATTACCTGGTGTTATTCGTTCGGAACCTGACTCGTCAAAAGTTATTTTCTACTATTAACCTACTCGGGCTTACCGTAAGTATGGCGAGTACGCTGTTGATTTATCTGTATGTAACCCATGAATTTAGTTACGATCGCTTTCATACAAATGCCGACCGCATCTACCGTGTTAATCAAACTTTTATTTGGGGCGAAAGTGACGACAATCAATTTTCCTCAACCGGTCCGGGTGTTGCCACAGCTTTAAGTGAAGAATTACCAGAAGTAGAATTGTTAACAAGCATTCATACTCCAGGTAATTTTGTAATCACGTATACGAATGCAAAAGGTGAGCTAGTCTATTTTGAAGAAGATAAAATACTAGCAGGTGATTCGAGTTTTTTTCAGATGTTCAATTTTCCTTTGATTGCCGGAAATCCTTTGACGGCTCTTCAGCAAGCCAATAGCATTGTGTTAACCGAATCAACAGCCAAAAAATACTTTGGAACAGAAAACCCACTTGGCAAACTTGTTCGATTAGGAAAAGCAGATAACCAACAGACTTATGAAGTAACCGGAGTGGCCACTGATCTCCCCGAAAACTCTTATATCGAATTCAACGCATTGCTTTCAATGAATAGCTTTCCCCAAATCAAGAGATTGTACTGGAGTTGGGTATGGACACAACTTGAAACATTTATTAAAGTAAAAGAAGGAACTGATATTGAGAACACGCGAACTAAACTAGTGGAAATTCCTGAAAAGCACGCTGAAGTAACATTGCAACGCGTGATGAATGTTTCGTATGACGAATACATTAAATCTGGTAAGAAATGGGAATTATTCCTTCAGCCACTCACTGCCATTCATCTTCCGGATGGCGTTGTGTATAACCGGTTGAATGAATCGGGTAATAAAAAAATTGTTTATGCTTTGATGGGTGCTGCTTTTTTTATCATTCTGCTTTCGTGCGTAAACTTTATGAATTTATCGACTGCTCAATTCACTAAAAGAATCAAAGAAGCAAGCATTCGTAAAATACTGGGACTTGGTAAAAAGCAATTGAGTCTTAATTACTTCCTTGAAGCCTTTGCTTTTTGCCTGATTGCCTTGGCCATTGCATTGGGTCTTACGCAACTACTGCTACCCGGCTTTAACTTAATAACTGGAAGATCGCTTGAATTTAATTTATTTTCTGAACCTACTTTGATCCTTGTTTCAGTTGGACTCAGTTTGATGATGGCTGCGGTGTCGTGCAGCTACCCGGCTTTTTTCTTAAGTGGATTTAATCCTGTGCAAGGTGTGAAGGGAAAACTGAAGACAGGAAGCAATGGTAAGACCTTACGGAATGGGCTGGTTGTATTCCAATTCTGTGTATCGATCGTGCTGATTATTTGCACGGCCATTGTTTATCAGCAACTCAATTACATGTCGAGTAAAGATTTGGGTTTCAATAAGGAAAACCTGTTGGTGATTAAGGATGTGCAAAGTGTGAAGAATGGCGAAAGTCTTTTGAATGCTTCACTGAACTCAAAAGGTGTACAAGCAGCATCATGGTGTACTTCATTACCCCCAAATGTATATGGTGGTGATAAGTTTAGTGCAGAAGGTATGAACAAGGAAACCTTCCCTCTCAACTTCACTACTGCTGATGAATATTTTATTCCCACGCTGGATATTAAAATGAAACTAGGGAGAAACTTTTCGAAAGATATACCGGGAGATGAAGAACGTGTAATACTCAATGAAGCGGCCATTCACAGAATTGGTTGGGAGGTAGATGAATCCGCGATTGGAAAATTTATTGAATCCCCAGGAGGAGAGGTTCGGTTTGAAGTAATTGGCGTTGTGGATGATTTTAATTACTGGTCATTAGAGGGCCCAATTGAACCGATGGCCATCTTTCATATTAAAACTAAAAACTTATACGGAGTGGGAGAAAATCAATTTATTGCCTTGCGCATTGGCGCTCAAAGTGCTGATGCCTGGGAAGCGACCATTAACGAATTGAGCGCGTTGTGGAAAACTCATGCCGGAGATTATCCTTTTCAATATGAATTTGTTGATCAGGCATTTGCTGAAACTTTCAAATCGCAACAGCAATTTGGAACCGTGCTTACGGTAATGGCTTCACTTGCTATTTTAATTGCTGGGTTAGGATTGTTAGGAATGATCGTTTATTCGCTGGAACAACGGACAAAAGAAATCGGCATTCGAAAAGTCTCAGGCGCTTCCGTTTTTGATATTCTGAAATTAATATCGAGAGGATATACTCAGTTAATAATTATGGCTTTTGTAATTGCGGCACCACTCGCGTATTGGATGATGCAACAATGGTTGGGAGATTTTTCCTACAAAATAGAACCCTCAGTTTGGATTTTTATTCTTACGGGTTTAGGAACCTTGTTAATTTCAATCTCAATTACAAGTTATCATTCTGTAAAAGCTGCCCTGACAAACCCCGTGGATGTGTTGAAGGACGAGTGATGTGGGACTAATTTAACGGGACGATTTACGAATTGGTGGCTATCCTTCAGATTTATTATCTTTATTTACTATTTAGCTAATGAGAACGCTCACAATTGATAATACAAAGGAATGGACTGTTGACGACTATCTTCTATTGGGAGAGATTAAAACACCCTGTCAATTAATTAACGGAGAACTAATTATGAGTCCCGCCCCGCACCCTAATCATCAAAGAGTCCTTAGAGAATTATTCAAAGTATTCGACTCAGTCAATTTACCTGGTGAAATTTTTTTCGCACCTATTGACCTTTACATTGACAATAAAAACGTCTTTCAACCTGATTTAGCTTATGTGTCCGCAGAGAATAAATCTGTAATAACAAATCGTGGCATTGAAGGGCCCATTGAAATTGTGGTAGAAATTATTTCGCCATCCAATAGTTATACAGATAGAAATCAAAAGAAAAGCAGTTACCTGAAATTTGGTATTAAAGAATACTGGATTGTTGATCCAGGAAACAAATCCATTGAGATTTATTCACCGCAAAGTGGTGGTGAAGTTCCTATAGTCTTCCTTTCGGAGGAAGGACTAGTTGCATCACCACTAATTAAGGAACTGAAATTTGAATTGAAGGATATTTTCTAGTCTTTCTCCTCCTTCAAACTCCATCCAAAGCATCCAAGCGCTACCAACAACAAAACCCAGCCTGAAGCCATGGTAATTTTGTTGCCTACAACATAGGGCTTCGGCTCAAATCTGAATTCGAGGGTATGTTTTCCTGCTGGCACTTCAAGTGCACGGAGCACATAATCTGCGCGAAGAATAGGAACTTCTTTTCCATCAATAAATGCATGCCATCCTTTTGGATAATAAATTTCTGAGAACACCACTACCCCATTGCTGGCTGATTCAGATTCATACTTCAAATACGGGGGAGTGTGCTCAATGAGCGTTACGGTAGCAGTGCTATCAACAGCCAACTGTCGAATGTCGACTGTCGACTGATTGATCACCGCTACTTTTCTTGTATCTATTTCGCTCGTCTTCTTAAGTTCCTCGGCTGGTGAGTTTACCTTCATCACTTCCTTTACAAACCATGCTGCACCGTTTGCTTCGGGATTAGGAAATACATCCGTACCGTAAACAAAATATTTCGCGTTAAGCATATTTAATACTTGATACCTCTCAAATTTCATTGACCCTTGGCGGGCATCTTCATAAATCTGCTCGGTCTCCTTCGAAAGAATTGAATCATACAAATCCTGATAACGTCTCAGTTTTGCCCCATGATAGCCCCCCAATGAATTATGGAAATAAGAAGTACGAGCTTCTGTAAATGGACTTTGTAAATTAAATACACGATAATAACTCTTATCCCTTAGAATTTTTTCATCCGCACTGGTAGCTATTGCAAATGAATTATTGCGTTTGGGTTTATAATTTTCTTTTGAGAAATATCTCCTATCAACCAAAGCCAGATCAGCCCACATTAACAAGATTAACACTGAATAAACCACAACAGGTTTCAAGTAGTTTTTAAGTAATGCAAAAATGACTCCACTGACGATCAGAATCATCCACAACCCACGCCAGGCATCTGCACGCAATAAAGCTACGCGATCCTTTTGCATGGCTTGTCTTAACCAAACTGGCAATTGAGCTTCTTCTGGTTTTAAAAAATTTCCAAAACTCCCAACCGATATAAAAAATAAACATAGACCTAACGTAATAAAGACCGGCCACATCAGCTTACGTTGTGTTTCTTTACTCCAACCCAGACTCATCAACTTTTCTAACCCAAGCATTCCTAGCAAAGGCATTGCAAAAAGAATGATCACCAACGCAAAATTGACCGAACGAAATTTATTGTAGCCTGGAAAATAATCGAACATGAAATAATTAAACGTAGAGAAACTATCGCCCATGCTAAGCATCAAACTGAGCGCGCTTAATGGCACCAGCCACCAAACGTATTTCTTTTCAGCAAACACAATCCCGATAATAAATAAGAACACTACCAACGCACCTGCATAGTAGGGGCCTACTGTAAAGTCCTGTGGACCCCAATAGCCACGTGCATAATTGGCCAATTGATTGGCTGTCTCATTATCACCCGCCTGGCTAAGAGATTTATAGGTATTACTTTCCTGATCGGCTGCCAGTAAATCCATACTGCTACCACCATAAAAATTTGGAAGGAACAAGGTCATGGCTTCCCACACTCCATATTTATATTGAAAGGCATATGATTTCGATAATCCACTTACATCCTCTCCGGTTTTTTTAACTGCAATTTCAGAAGCACCACGAATAGAATATTTAGTGTATTCTGTAATAGCCCAAAACTGCCCGAAAAATGTGCCAGCGGCTATTATAACTGCCGGAATTAAAATCAAAATGGTTTTAAAAAAATCAGGTAGTTGCTTTGCACGAATGGCAAGAATCAGATGTACTAAACCATAGGCAAGTACAATCAGCATTAAGTAATACGTGATCTGTAAGTGATTCTCACGCAAGTGAAGCGCTAATCCAACGGCTGTTGTTCCAAAACCAAGAATTCTTTTTCCTGAAAAGGCAAGATGAATTCCAGCAAACACCAGCGGCATGAATGCAATAGCACCAATGCGTGCATTATGTCCGGCTGACAAGCCAATGATCATATACGATGAAAGACCAAATGCCAAGGCTCCCGCTATTGCAAACCACGGTCGGATTTTAAAAGAAAGTAAGAGAATGTAATAACAAATAAATGCGAGAAAAATATTGGAGATAGGATGTGGCAGAAACACAGAAAGCACTTTCTTCATTCCAATCACTACGCCATCGCTCCAACTTAAATTAACCAAGTATGCCGGCATGCCCGAAAACATGGAATTTGCCCAAAGACCTTCTTCTCCGGTTTGATCGCGATAATCACGCAGTTCTTTCGATGAACCGCTCCATTGTTGAATATCTCCTTGCTCAATTGCTTTATTATCAAAGAAGATCGGATTGAAGAAAAAAACAGTTACTAATAGGAACACAACTACTGCAACCAAATGCGGAAGAATATCAGAAAACTTAATCTTTTTCATCGATGGCTATTAACGAGGCCGCAAAATACACAGTTGATCAGAACTTTAGAAGTGCATATCCCTTCAATTGATAGGTAGTGAGTGTTGTTAGCATAGAAGTTGCAATCTTCACTTCTGGAACAAGTTTGTATCGGTCAATATTTCTTGCAATCATAGATTGGCCACAAATAAACATGTTAACGCCAGCTTTTTCCAACTCCTGATACAAGCCAAGATTTGGATTGTCCACTCCATACTTTGTTTTATAGGCTTCATTACTCATTACAGTATAAGAAGCCCCACCATGGATAGCCAACACCACATGTAACTTATTCTTTGGCACACCTCCCATAGCATGAAGATTTAGCAACCTGGAAACATTGTATAACGCCCAGTTTACAGAGTCGGGCGTAGCATTTGCCTTTTCAATTTCTATAACGATGTTATATTCAAGATTGGGATCTGGTTTTTCATCGGCATAGGGAATCTCAAAAATGCCACCGTAATTTTTAATAACCGGGTTCACGCGCTTTTGCGCAAACGCACTCATTGAAACACATACCAGGATAATTGAAAACGTTACTTTCATAAATGATCTTTTAAGATATTAAGAGCTGCGACTAAAATGAGGAGGGCGGTTATACGCCTGATATAAATGGTATTAAACTTTTTAGCGCTCAATCGCGAACCAATCTGACCACCAATCAGCACAGCTACTAAAAGTGGTAAAATGAACTCCCACTTAAAGTTTTGTAACCCCGCTGCAAATTGTCCGATCAGTCCTCCAATTGAATTCACCAAAATAAAAACACTGGCTAATGCAGCTATTCGTTTCGCTTCAAACCAATTTAAGAGATGCAAAACAGGTGCTAAAAAAATTCCACCCCCAATGCTTACCAATCCAGATAAAAAACCAATTCCTCCTCCCAATAACATCGGGCCTGAAATTGATTTCAAATTACCTTCAGCTTCTGCTTTGGGTTTAAGCCAAAGAAATACAGAAGCCAGTAGCAGTGTAAAACCAAGCAACACAAAAAATGTATCATCTTTTAGTTTCCAGTACCCGCCTACAAAAGCCATCGGCACACTGGCAATTAAGAACGGCCAAATCTCCTTTAAAGAAATTTTTCCTTCGCGGTAATAGATGATGGTTCCCCCGGTTACTACGATAATGTTGCACAGCAATGCTGTAGGACGAATCGTCTCGGGTAGCAACCCGAAAAATGGTTGTGCCATTAACGCCAGATAACTGGAGCCTCCACCAAACCCAACCGATGAATAAACAAGCGCAACAAAGAAAAATGAAATGATTAAAATGTAAACCTCCATCTATCCCCCAATGGTTGACATAGATTCCTTCACGGGTGAGCCTTTCATTCGTTTTGCTTCAGCTTCAAATCCGTCTTTGGCGCGGTTGCTAAAGGCTTTTGTCAACTCTGTTTTTATTTCCTCATCGTTACGTCCTTCGCGCATCAGGTCTCTAATATTTAACACACCTTCATCGTACAAGCATGTTTTTAATGTTCCCTGAGCTGTAACCCGAATGCGGTTACACGTTCCACAAAACGTTCTGCTAAAGGCGGCTATTACTCCTATACTTCCAAGATGATCGGGTACTTTATAATTATATGAAGTGGAATAAAGTGGATCTTCTTCTCGCTGAATCGTTGAATACTCCGCACGAATATGATCCAATATTTTTTTGTATGTCCATGTTAACGTAGGGTAATGATTGCCTTCGCCATTGAACGGCATCTCTTCAATAAACCGGACAGAGACAGGATAGTTTTTTGTTAACTCAACCATAGGTATAATGTCGTCAATATTTTTCCCATCCATCACTACGGCATTAATCTTTACAGGAATATCATAACTAACCAATTGCTCAAAAGTCTCCCACGTTTTCTCAAACTCATCCCTTCGCGTAATCATTTTAAATCGTTCCCGATCAAGGGTATCCAAACTTAGATTTACCGAAGCGATGCCCAGAGATTTTAACTCGCTGATATGTGGACCAGTAAGAATACCATTGGTGGTTAAGTGGATGTTAGTGATTCCTTCAATTCCTGAGATGGTTTTGATCAGGCTCATTAAGTCATTCCTCACAAACGGTTCGCCTCCCGTTAATCGTATTTTAGAAATGCCCATGGAGGCTAGCAGCCTGATCAGGCGTTCTATTTCTTCGAATGTCAATAATTCCTTTTTGGGTAAATATTTTATACCCTCTTCAGGCATGCAATAAAAGCAACGCAGGTTACACCGATCGGTCACGGCAAGGCGCACGTAATTAATTGGTCGACCGTGATTGTCAAAAAGTTTTGAAGTCTGCATTCGGTAAAATTGCCTTAATCATCACGAAGATAGATATGATCAATTGAATTATGAGTATGTATATTTGTTAAATGATCGTAAAAGTGAAAACATTTGGCGTCTCGCGCGATATTTTAGGCGGCCGAGAGGTGGAATTAGAGATAAGCGGTAACTCGGTAGGTGATTTACGAAAAACTTTGTCATCACAATTTCCAAAACTGAACAAACTAAACTCGCTTTTTATTGCTGTTAATCAAGAATATGCAGATGACGATAAAGCTATTTTTGGTTCGGATGAAATCGCTTTGATTCCGCCCGTGAGTGGAGGATAATTCTACATCCATGATTGAGATAACAGATCAGCCAATTGATGTTCAAAAAATAATTTCAGCTGCTTCACGAAAAGAAGCAGGCGCTGTTAATACGTTTATCGGAACGGTTAGAAATAATACTTCAGGCAATAAAGTGGTTCGGCTGGAATATGAAGCCTATGAACCAATGGCTATTTCTGAAATACAAAAAATTATTGATCGAACTACGAAACAATGGAACCTTACTGGTTTTGCAGTGAGCCATCGGGTTGGGGTTTTGCAGCCAGGTGAGATTGCCGTTGTGGTTGCCGTTTCTACACCTCATAGAAAAGATTCGTTTGCAGCCTGCCAGTCAATTATTGACACTCTTAAACAAACTGTACCTATCTGGAAACGGGAGTTTTTTGAAAATGGAGACGAGTGGGTTTCAGCCCACCCGTAACACACCTTTTAAATCTGACTGATGATCATCACCGTCAGCGTTATGATCGCGATAGCAATCAGCAACCCTGAGGAGACTACGATAAGTAAATCGCGATTAATCGGATTCACTTGAAAACCTGAGAACAGGCTTCTTCCAATTGTTTTCATTTGCCAACTTGTTTATAGACACACAAATTTAACAAAAGCCTCTCAGAAAAAGTTTAAAGAAGAAAACGGTCAGACAAAAAGTAACAATTCATGCGATTGATAATCATAAATTAATTACAGAAAAGGTTAACCAACCTGTTGGTAAAGCATTAGTAAACGGAGAGTTATCTGAAAAATTAAAAAATCTTGCCGATTTAATTAAATTCCTGATGATTTTGTGAGCAAAAATCAAAGTAGGGTAAACCCTAAGGTTGGAGTATTCAAAATATTTACTCGAATTATCCTTTTACCTGTATCTTTTAACAGATGCTGCATTTTATATCCGAATGACAAAATATTTTGATTAAGGAAGCGATTGTAACGGCACAACAAAACGAAGATGAGCTAATCAGACAAGCTCAACTTGATCCGGGATCTTTTAAGCCGATTTATGAAACGTATTTCAAAAGGCTGTTCCTTTTTATTCTCCATAGGATTGGGGAAAAGGAGTTATCTGCTGATTTGACTCAACAAGTTTTCCTAAAGGCATTGGGAAGCCTCCCTAAGTTTAAAATTCAAGGGGCTCCTTTTTCGGCCTGGTTGTATCGAATTGCTATCAACGAGTGCAATGATTACTTCAGAAAAAGCAAGCATGCCCGACTGGTTGTATTACAGGACCATCATCTTGACTTACTCTTTGAAGAGCTTACTGCTGAAAATACTGTGGATGAATTGAAAAAGAGGCTACCCTCAATTCTTTCAAAACTAAATGCGCATGAATTACAATTGATACAACTCAGGTTCTTTGAAGAACGACCCTTCAAAGAGATTGGTAATATTTTAGGAACTACCGAAAATAATTCAAAAGTGAAAACTTATCGAATCCTTGAAAAGATGAAAAAATTATTCTTAGCCAAATGAAAGTTAAAATCATGAATCAGGCACCGGAAGTAGCCGATGAAGAAATCAAAAGCTACATGAAATTTGATAGCTTATTGGCATTAAAAAAAGCTGCCGATGCAAAGAGACAATGGCAGCTAAAAATTATCACAGGATCTGTCGTAATAACCGGAGTTATTCTAATATCATTATACCTCTTAACAGACCATAAAATTGATAGCAATCTCATTGATAGGAAAAATGAACCGGAGATTATAAAACCGGAAAACCAAAACATTCCTCCCAAAGCAACTGATCCTGCTGATGATGAGAAAAACAAAAACATTGTGAAGGAAGAATCACAACCAGTTCCTAAAGCAGGATACAAAAAAGAATCAAAGGACGAGAAAACCAAGATTCCATTGGTGGAAGAACCTCTAGAAATAGAATACCGGGAAGCCGAACCTGTTTTGGGTTATGCTCATCTATACGAATATCTGAATCAGGAACTAAAATACCCATCAGAAGCATTGAAAGACTCCATTCAGGGAATACTTACGGTAAGTTTTATAATAAATAAGGAAGGCAAACCTGAAAATATTTCAATTCAAAATAGTTTGGGGCCAGCCTTTGACAGGGAGGCATTACTTCTGATTAATAATATGCCTGCATGGAAACCAGCTACGCGCAATAATAAACCTGCGCCTAGTAAAATCTCGTTACCTCTAACCTTCCAGATAAAGAAAGTTAAAATAAAAAAGCCATGAGATTGATTGTTTTAGGTGCGTTTCTCATGATAACACTGACTGCTCATGCTCAGCAATTTGAGCGAAGGTCATCGATTCTGTTGCCAATTCAATTGACAGAGATTCAATCTGCCTGGGTGGATTTAGACCGGGATAGTCTGTTGGATATTTTGATTACAGGAGTAGACTCAACAAATAATTTAAGGATAGTTGCTCTTAAAAATAAGCTTTCAATATTTGAATTTCATGATTTGGGAATTACGGGATTCAAACAGGGAGTTTTTGAACTAACCGATTTTGATGGTGATAATTTTATTGATCTGATTATTTCAGGTAAAACAATGGTCAGCACCGATGCAACTTTTGAATTTATCAATCAAGGAAACTTTCAATTTTTAAAAAAGAATAAGCTAACCAGCTCATATGGAAAAATATTTAGAATAGCCGATTTAAATCAGGATGGTAAAAAAGAAATTATCCTGGCCGGCAACAAAGACAATAATCATTTTTTTGAAATCTGGAGCTTAAAAAATTCAGCTTACGAGCGTGTTTATGACACAACAGGATTAGAAATAAAATCGATCATACCCGAAGATTTTAATCACGATGGACAAACAGACTTATGGCTAAGCGGAACGAGTACCAAACCATTCTGCTTTACTCTATTTCGCATAAGAAATTTTACATTTGATCATGTTGATGTTGTAAATCCAGTCATGGGAATTGCTCAAAAGGGAGATTTTAACAATGACGGCTGGTTTGATGTTGCTGTCTCAGGAATTGGCACTGATCAAACAACGAAAAATATTCTTTACATAAATCATGGAGGCGCTTTCGCAGATTCACTTCTCAACCAATCCATAAAAGCGCATCAGGTTTTTGCTGCTGATCTTAATTCAAATGGCCTACCGGATTTAAGTTTTAATGGTATTGATTACAACGGCAAAAAGTTGAACATTATCTTAACAGAAATTGGATCGACTAATCTTGATACGTTAGGCTTAGTGCATCAACAATTTGGAGATTTTGATCGTGACGGTGACCTTGATCTCTATCAGTTGTGCGACTCATCCGGTATTAAAAAAATTTCATTCTTTCAAAATGTAATACCCGAGAAAAATAAGTTTCCAGGATCGCCACCTATTGCCTGTGCCTTTTCAACCTATAACAAAACTTATGTTTTCTGGGAAGCCCCTGAGGATGATCATACACCAGATTCTGTACTTACGTACGATCTATATCTCTCTAAGATAAATGATCACTCAACGGTAACACCCAATTTCAGTCTTAAAGATAAAACTAGAATGATGACTCACTACGGAAATAATGGCACAGCTACAACAGCAGTAATTCAATACCCAGGTGATGGCAAATACAATTATTTTATTCAGGCTATAGACAACTCCCTCTATGGAGGAAATTCGTGCGATGGCTCTGTAATTCAATGCTTCGATTTAAAACGGACTGATCTTCAGGCTTGCAAGAATGAAACCATTGAACTAACAAGTCAGGATGATGCGTACTGGTTTTCTACTTTAAAAGGATTTTTAGGCAAATCCCTTTCGATTAAATTCATAGCCACAGCATCTGATACAATTTTTTCATTTGTTCCGCAGGTAAATGACTGCGCTAAAAACAATGCATGGGCAATTTCAGTAAATGACTCTATGGTCTCTGAAAAAGAGATTATCTATGTCTGTGTAAATAAAGAAATAACATTAGGCATTGAACCGGGATGGGCCACTGTTCAATGGAAAATTAATAACACCGTTATTGGCACAATGGACACGGTAACTTATAAAATCACAAAAGAAGATACCGTCCATGTTGTGGCAAGCAATTCAGGTTTGTGCACCTATTCAAAGGATTTCATCGTCAAAATCAGTAGACCTGCGTTAAGCATTGATAATGATCTTTTCAAAATCATGAAGGGTCAATCGGTCATGCTTGCCGCAGTTGGCGAAGGTGATTACCGATGGTCACCAGCCGGAAGCCTTGATAATTCCACAATTGCAAATCCTACGGCTAACCCAATTGTTACAACCACCTATACAGTCCTTGTTAAAGATTCGATTGGCTGCGAAGCAACTAGTCAAATTACTGTTGAGGTGACTGAAACAGCTTTTGTTCCAAATTTATTTACACCTAATCAGGATGGGAAAAATGATGTTATAAAAGTTTACGGGCTTTCCTCATCACGAGGATTAAAATTCCAAATTTTCAATAGAGAGGGGAGTCTGGTTTATGAGGCTAATGATGACTTGACGGTGACCTCAACAGGTTGGAATGGCACATCAAACGGGGTAGCGCAACCGCCTGGGTTGTACTACTGGAAAGTGGAGGGAGAAACAATTCAGGGTGAGAAAATACTTTTAAACGGGAAAAAATCAGGATCCTTTTTGCTAATCCGTTAAAATGACCCACTGGTTACGAATAGGAATATCTCTACTTATCGTTCTTTATGCGGGGGAATCGACTGCCCAATATTTTCAATACTCTCAATATAATTTCACCAGACTGCGCGTAAATCCCGCCATGATTGGTTTAAATAATTACGCAACCGCTTCGCTTAACTACAGAAATCAAAAGACAGGAAGCGACTTCGCTATTTCCAGTAATTTTCTTTCTCTTTCTATGCCCTTTGTCAACCCAAGCACAGGCCGTACTTGGTCAGGCGTTGGAATTTCATTAATGAGTGATCGAACGGCAGGCATTTTCTCAACGCAAGAAGCAACATTAAACTATGCCGCAAACATTCAGATCGGCAGGCGTCAACTCCTTTCAATAGGATTCAAAGGATTATATCAAGCACGAAGGGTAGATCTGAATGGATTCTATACTGGTTCGCAGTATATTCCTGATCGCGGGTTTGATCAAGGTGTTTATAATGGGGAAAGTTTTTCGCAATTAACCAATAGTTTTTTTACGATCAGCAGTGGACTTTATTGGCAAGAAACAGATCGTTACAATAGACCTATAAATTATTTAGGGCTTTCATTTTTTGATATCAACAAACCGAATGAGTCATTTTTAGGCTCTTCAAATTTGCTATCCTCAACACTGGTATTTAATGGTGGCTTTAAAATTTATCATGAAGGAAACATTTCTGTTTTTCCGGAAATTCTTTACACGCTTTCTTCAGCAAACAATGTAGTAAATGCAGGTTTTCGGTTTCAATATGACGTAAGGCAGATACCAAATCAAATTGCTGCTCGGGTCGATATTCTGACAAAGTACGTTCCGGGCAGATCGGGTATACTAGGGTTCCAATTTCATACTGACAAAGTTTCATTAGGAGTAAGTTACGATTTTCCAGTTTTCAAAAAGAACGTTGGAAATTTAGGTGCCTTGGAAATTGCCCTTGAGCTACGAAAATTGGTTGATCCGAAAAGGAAGATCAAAAACAGAAACTCAAAAGAAACAAAACAGTCAGCGGATAAGAGCAAGCCAACACTTAAGTCCAATACAAAGGCTCTTATTAAAGAAGATTCGCTGACAAGAATTATTAAAAAGGATTCTGTTAGGCATTCTATATCGACCAATTCAAATGACTCCTTAGAAACCGATGCGCGTAGTGGACTAATTAAACACGAACCGCTGCTTATTGAAAAGATCGTTCTCAATTTTCATTTTGAATACAATTCAGTTGAACTTGACGATGAAACAAAAAAATTTCTGAATGATCTGGCCACAACCCTTGAAGGAAATGAAAACCTGAGCCTATCCATTACCGGGCATACTGATAATCTTGGATCAGCAAAATTTAATCAACACCTTTCTTTAAGGAGAGCAAACGCGATTAAGCACTTTCTCACAAAAAGAAACATTGATCCGGCCCGGCTCACAACAGATGGAAAAGGATTAGAAGAACCGATTGCAGATAATGAAACCGATGTGGGAAGGGCAAAAAACAGACGGGTTGAATTAAAGATCTATCAGCAGAACGACTAGCGCTTAAAATCCTTCTTCCCGCCACGCTTCTCCATCAATTTAATTTCCTCTATCACCATATCATGAGATAGAGCTTTGCACATGTCGTAGATGGTTAAAGCAGAAATTGATGCCGCTGTCAACGCCTCCATTTCCACACCTGTTTTTGCTGTGATGACGGATTCTGTTTGAATAATTGCCCGCTGCTTCCTGACTTCAATTTTAATCTTACAATCTTCTAAATTTAACGCATGGCAAAATGGAATCAACTCATGAGTTTTCTTTGCCGCCATCACTCCCGCAATTATTGCAGTTTGAAACACAGGACCTTTCTTCGTAATCAACTCGTTTCCGTTCATACGAGCGATAATTTCTTTACCCAAAAAAATAGTGGCCTGAGCTCTCGCTAATCGCTTCGTGATCTTTTTATCAGAAACATCAACCATTTGTGGGTTGCCTGTAGCGTCAATATGCGTAAATTGTTTCTTCATAATCTGATTTTGAATGCCTGCTAAAGTCAAAGTTAATTAAAACATGATACCCGTTTCAGAAGCTACCTCAATAATTCAATCGCATTCTATTGAAACCTTGAAAGAGGAAATTGCCATTCAATGTGCCAGTGGAAGAATTTTGCGCGAAGAGGTAAAAGCCGATCGCGACTTTCCACCTTTTGATCGCGTAACCATGGATGGAATTGCGATAAACTATCAAGCATACAAAAAAGGTGTGCGCAAATATCCTGTTGAAGGAATTCAAGCAGCCGGAGAACAAACAAAGAAATTAATCAATTCTGATTCATGCATTGAAGTGATGACTGGTGCCATGTTGCCAGTGGGTACAGATACAATCATCCGGTATGAAGATATTGAAATAAAAGATCAAGTTGCTACTCTTCTTATTCAAGACATTCAGGAGAACCAAAACATTCATACACAAGGACAAGATGCAAAACGCAATGAAATCCTGATTGCTCCTGGCATCACACTTTCGCCTGCAGAAGTTGCGTTGCTGGCTTCAGTTGGAAAAAAAACTGTTATGGTTTCTTCCTTTCCAAAAACAGCCATTATCTCAACCGGTGACGAGTTAATTCCAGTAGATCTGATTCCACTCCCCTATCAAATCAGAAGATCCAATAGTTACGCTTTACAAGCTGCTCTTCTTGAGTTGGGCTGCCAGGCTGATCAGTATCATATTCCCGATCAACCGGAAATCTTAGAGACCGAGGTAAAAAAAATCCTAGCTCACTATCAGCTGATTATTTTTTCAGGAGGAGTGTCAAAAGGAAAATTTGATTTTGTTCCTCAAACGTTGGAACGCAACGGGATTCAAAAACGATTTCATCAGGTGAGTCAAAAGCCAGGCAAGCCGCTTTGGTTCGGTACCTCGTCCAATCATGTTGTGTTTGCCCTTCCGGGGAATCCGGTTTCAACCTACATGTGTTTCTATCGTTACATTAAACCCTGGTTATTGAAAAGTTTAACGGGATCTACAAAACAATCCACAGCTATCCTTGCCAAGGATTTTTCTTTCAAGCCACCGCTCACCTATTTTTTGCAAGTCAGTGTTCAACTTGAACAAGGACAATTAAAAGCTTATCCGTCAGCAGGTGGTGGCTCCGGTGATTTTGCAAACCTGAAAGACGTGGATGGGTTTATCGAGTTGCCTGCTCAAACATCCGATTTTAAAGCAGGTCAGGCGTTCAATTATTATTCATTTCGAAAATAATGGTTCAGATTGGTTTAACTCTTTTGATCTCAATAATTGCACTAATTGCCGCCTCTCGTTATTTAAAACTACATCCATTTTTTTCTCTATTACTGGCAGCCCTCATTTTCGGTATTATGATGGGTAAATCCATTTTAGAAATTCTGAGTACCATGCAATCTGGCTTCGGATCGCTTCTCCAGCAGATAGGTTTCTTAGTTGCCATTGGATCTTGCCTCGGTATTGTTATGGAACGCACGGGAGCTATGACCAGCATTGGTAATAAAATTGTTAATGCCTTTGGCGTAGGTAAAACATTAATCGCCATGTCGATGATTGGTGTTGTTGTTGGGATTCCCGTGTATTGTGATTCTGGTTTTATAATTCTTTCACGCTTGATCCCTGCGCTTTCTTCCTCCTCCATTAATGAAGCACAACTTTCACTCGCACTATCAACAGGTTTATATACTTCTCATACCTTAGTGCCACCAACACCGGGGCCATTGGCGGCAGCCGCTAATCTTGGAATGACTGCTAACTTAGGGTTAGTCATGTTAATTGGATTTATTGGAGCATTACCGGCTGCACTGATTGCTTATGTGTTAGCAAAAAAAATGGGCACACCTATTCAGGTAACGCAATCAAATCTGGAATCAATTCAAAAGAGCAAACACAATACTGTTTTAGTCTTCCTTCCGTTGATACTACCAATTCTATTGATTTCTTTGGCCTCTCTTCCTGGTGTCATTCCGGCAATTCAGTCATGGACAACAGCATTCAAAATAATTGGAACACCGGCAGTTGCATTGTTGATAGGACTACTTTGCGCAATGCTATTGATCCCAAAAAAACAAAAAAGCGAATGGCCAGGTTGGATTTCTGAAGCGTTGAAGGATGCTGGTGTTATTCTTTTAATAACAGGTGCCGGTGGCTCATTTGGCGCGGTCATTAAAGCGAGCGGGGTAGATATTATCCTAAAAGAGCACGTGGCAGGGTCACAAGCCGGGGGTATCATTTTTTTACTTATTGCTTTTGCATTAGGATCAATTTTGAAAACCGCACAAGGCTCATCAACTTCAGCAATCATCGTAACAAGTTCATTACTTGCTCCCCTTACCGTATTGGCAGGGTTCATCTCCCCAATTCATCTATCCACTTTAATTCTATCCATTGGTGGCGGAGCTATGACTGTTTCCCATGCTAATGATTCTTACTTCTGGGTGGTGTCGCAGTTTAGCGGTATTAGCGAACGCGATGCATATAGAAGTTTTACGTTGATCACACTTGCGCAAGGACTAACTGTCCTTCTTACATCCATCCTATTATTTATACTGTTGTGAAAATTCTAATAGCACCGGATAAGTTTAAAGGTTCGTTAACAGCAAGAGAAGTATGCACGGCTATTGAAAAAGGATTACTGAAAATTGACCCAACACTTTCTATAAAATCAATTCCACTGGCCGATGGTGGTGAGGGCACGTGCGAAATACTCACTGAAAATTCAGGCGGTTCCATAATTTCTGTAGAAGTTTCTGATCCATTGTTTCGAAAAACCATTGCCTCGTATGGAATTTCTGGAGACGGTGCAACAGCATTTATTGAAATGGCTCGTGCATCAGGTTTGCAATTGCTTAGCAAAGAAGAACAAAATCCATTAAAAACTTCGACCTACGGTACCGGAGAATTAATTAAGGATGCTATCAATCGCGGAGTAAAAAAAATCATTCTCGCCATTGGGGGAAGCGCCACAAATGATGCCGGAATGGGAATGGCTGCTGCGCTTGGAATAAACTTTACTAACAAAAATGGAGAAACCCTTGAGCCCATTGGCAGAAATCTGACTCACATTCACGCAATTGATTTTAAGGAATCCATGCCATTAAAACATAACATCCAGGTAATTGTGCTTTGCGATGTTACCAATGAATTATATGGAGTAAATGGTGCCGCCTTTGTGTATGCCCCACAAAAAGGAGCTACTGAAAAAGATGTTCAATTTCTTGATGATGGCTTAAGAAATTTTGCTTCAGTTGTCCAGCAAGAAATAAAAGAACAAATTAATTTTCCTGGTGCTGGGGCGGCAGGCGGCTTAGGCGCAGGGGCCAGGGCTTTTCTTAACGCTTCGTTTAGTTCCGGTGTAGATTATCTGTTGAAAACCTTAAGTCTGCAAGAAGAAATCAAACAGGCCGACCTTATTATTACTGGCGAGGGAAAAATGGATCAACAAACACTTTCCGGTAAGGTAGTAATGGGTGTTACTAAGCTAGCTGCTAGCTATAAAAAACCAGTAATTGCCCTTGTCGGGAAAAATGAGTTGTCCCATAAGAAAATAACTTCTATCGGATTAAAACAAGTTATAACTCTAGTTGATAAAAATACTCTTGTTGCTGAAGCGATAAACAATGCAGCCAGTTTAATTAGCAAAAGAATTTCTGAGCAAATAATTTTATAAGACTACTTCATTCTTTCAAATAGGAAATCAATTGCCTTTCCATTCCCCGAAATAGTTGCTTTCAGTTTTGAACCATCACGTTGATACGAAATCACTTTTGGGAAATCATGTTGTTGATTTTCACACACGAACCCAGTTTCTGTTATAGTTGTTAATTTGAAATAGACTGGTTGTTGGTTTTCCGGCACATCGGCTACATAATGCAATTCACCTTCTTTGACTACAATTTTCAATTTCTCTACAAAGGATGTATCCGTTCCATTCATACTTACACCCCACCCCTGCATCAAATCACCCTTTCTTTCCCAGTGCTCATGAGCATTTCGTCCAGGTTTTACATTGGTGCGGTTCCAGGTTCCTTCAAGCCAGAATAATTTCTTTAAGTCTTGCTGACTAGCTTTTGACTTTTGACTCATCGCTATACCCGGTAGCACTAGCAATACAATTAGTAAACAGATTCTCATAATGTTTTCTTTCAAAAATAGTCTGCTGTTAATTTTCAGTATTGTATAAATCCGACATTCAAACCTTAGCCTCTCTTTTCATAAAAAAGTTCGCCATGGATTTTTCATCAAACAAATAAGCAGAAGGATCCTCACCCGAAAACGCTTTAAAGTCGCGAATAAAATGTGCCTGATCGTAATACCCGGATTGAAACGCAATATTCACCCATGATTGATCTCCTTCCTGCATTAACTGAAAAATATAACTGAAGCGAATGATGCGCGCATAGAATTTTGGCGACAACCCGACATACTTTTTAAAAAGACGCTCTAGTTGACGCTCCGTAATAGTTAGCTTAGAAGTTAAATCACTTACCCGTACATCACCATGCTTTTCAAAAAGCAATGCAAGTGCTCCTTCAATACGATCATCATATTCAACTTGCTGTTGAGATAAGAAGAAAGAATTCAACGCTTCGATAATCTCTTCATGAGATTTATGCGCATTGATAGCGGTCTCTATGGATTGAAACTTTTGTCCTGAAATTTCCACCAAGTCAACAACCTGATCCGCAAGTCGATCCATTTCAATCCCAAACAAATAAGTAACAGCGGCAGGCTTAAGTTTTATTCCTACTATTCCACTCGCTCCTGTATTCTCTAAATAAAAATGCTTTCGGATTTGTCCTGCCAGCAAACCAGAAGACTGAAGTTGCCATTCCCCACTAATGTTTATACGATACGGATCACGATAATGAAAAATCAGTTCTGGAAATCCATCAGGAATAATCTTCTCTTGCCTGTTTACTGTTTCATCACCTTCCACAAACCAATAGCACTCAATTAATTTTTCAAGTTCTTTAGCAGGCGGGTAGCGATTGTAGTTCATAGTCAATCCAAAGTACAAAGAAATTAAAACAATCGGAGTGCTACCATTTCAGAATTCAGCTACAGCCTGTACCTTAGCAACTGTCTAAAATTAACCAGCATGGATGTGAGTGGATTAGAGCGTGAAATTCTTAAGTACCTCGCAAGAAAAGGCGGAACTGGAAATATTATGGAACAACTTCCAATCACCTTTGAGTTTGACCAGGCTTTTGAGTTTGCAAACGATCTTCAGAATAAAGACTTCATAAAGTTGCTCTATTCAAATTTCAATAAGAAACTAATCGTTGTTGAATTGACTTTACTTGGTTTTAGAGAAGGCAAGTAACACCTCACCTCCCCCGCCCCTCTCCAAAGGAGAGGGTGACTTAACTAATACATTACTTTTTAACCTGATAACAATTAGCAAAAAATTGCCATTATACTTTTGGTAAAAAACTATCAATAAATTTAATCTCCTCTTTAGTAAGTTTCACTTCAATTGCCTTAGCATTTTGTATTGCCTGAGCAGCATTGCGCGCGCCCACTAACGCAATTGTAATCCCAGGGCGCTCAATTGTCCAACGCAACACGAGTTGACTTAGCGTTGCATTCTTCTCCGCTGCCATCGGCTTTAATTTTTCCAAAAAAGCATTTGTCTTCTCTATACTTTCAGATGTAAAATATTTGTTGGAGGCCCGGTGATCACCCTCCTGAAATTTATAATCAGGCGTTATTTTACCTGTGAGTAATCCCCGCTCCAGCGGACTATAGGCTAACACCGACTTGTTATGTTTAATACAATATGGAACCGTCTTCTCCTCCACTGCTCTGTTCACCATGCTAAATGGAATTTGATTAGAAACCAACGAGATTGTTTTTTCAACTTCGGCCATTTGCTCTGCATTGTAATTGCAAACCCCCGCATGTCGCACTTTACCTTGTTTAATTAAAGTCGCTACTGCTTCCATCGTTTCAGCAATGGGTGTGGTGGATTCTGGCCAATGAATCTGATACAGATCAATGTAATCAGTACCCAATCGCTTCAAACTATTTTCGCATTCTTTAATAATGCTTTCTTTCCCGGCATATTTATAAATGTCAATCTCAACACCCTCATTGTTCTTACTCTTAAAACCGAAATCACCTTTGGCCAAATCCCAACGCATTCCAAACTTGGTAAGAATTTGAATTTTATCCCGACTGATTCCTTTAATCGCATCGCCAACAATTTCTTCGCTCTCGCCCTGTCCATAAATGGGTGCAGTGTCAATGGAAGTTACTCCCAAATCATACGATGCTCTGATTGCTTCAATCGCATCGTTGCGATCTGTTTTGCCCCACATCCAACCACCGGCTGCCCAGGCGCCAAACGTAATTACCGAAACTTCTAAATCTGAATTTGCTAGCTTTCTGTATTGCATGAAAATGAATTAATGTAATATAAGATTTGAGCCAAGATAACTCCCTAAGTCTTTCTTTTGTTCCTTATTACCTTAAAAAACTCAGGATTTGGGATTTTTTTAAGGTTCTCAATTCCAAATTAGCCGTTAACTTTGTGGGCTTTTAGTAAAAAAACCAAATCATGTTTGATAGTTTAAGTCTCAAGTTGGAAAAGGCCTTTCAAACCCTGAAAGGCCAGGGAAGAATTACAGAAATTAACGTTGCTACCACCGTAAAGGAAATCCGCAAAGCATTGATAGATGCGGATGTTAACTACAAGGTTGCCAAGGAAGTTACGGACGAAATAAAAGAGAAAGCACTCGGTCAAAATGTGCTTACTGCCGTTTCGCCTGGACAACTTCTTACCAAAATCACGAATGATGAACTTACCCTTTTAATGGGTGGTGATAGTGAAGATATTTCTATTGAAGGAAATCCAGCCATCATCCTGATTGCAGGGTTACAAGGTTCGGGTAAGACTACCTTCTCGGGTAAGTTAGCCAGTTACCTGAAACGTCAGGGCCGACAAGTGATGCTAACGGCATGTGATATTTATCGTCCGGCTGCGATTGATCAGTTGAAAGTTTTAGGTGAGCAGATTGGCGTTGAAGTATATGCCGAGCCTGAAAATAAAGATGCCGTTAAAATCGCGAAAGCTGCCATTGAACATGCCAAGAAAAATAATTATCGCATCGTAATAGTTGATACCGCAGGTCGTTTGGCGGTTGATGAACAAATGATGAACGAGATCGCGAGCTTGAAAGAAGCGTTGAAGCCATCCGAAACATTATTTGTAGTTGATTCAATGACAGGTCAGGATGCTGTAAATACCGCTAAGGCATTCAATGATCGATTAAATTTTAATGGTGTTGTACTAACCAAATTAGATGGCGACACACGCGGTGGTGCTGCTTTATCGATACGCAGGGTAGTTGATAAACCGATTAAGTTCATCAGTTCAGGCGAGAAGATGGAAGCTATTGATCGCTTCTATCCCGATCGTATGGCCAGCCGGATTTTGGGCATGGGCGATGTGGTGAGCTTGGTAGAAAAAGCACAGGAAACTTTTGATGAAGATGAAACGCGCAGGCTTAATGCCAAAATGCGTAAGAACCAGTTCGACTTCAACGACTTTCTTTCGCAACTGGAGCAAATCAAAAAGATGGGCAACATGAAAGATTTGTTGGGCATGATCCCAGGCATGGGAAAAGCCATGAAAGGGGTTGACATTGATGATAATTCTTTCAAGCCCATCGAAGCCATCATTCGCTCCATGACCATTGACGAGCGACAAAATCCTGATAAGATAAATGTAAGTCGCAAGAATAGAATTGCTAAAGGGAGTGGTACCAACGTGCAGCAGGTAAATCAATTGCTTAAGCAGTTTGAGGACATGCGCAAGATGATGAAGACCATGAATAAAATGGGTGGTGGCAAGCGTGCGTTAAATGCATTAAATCCGTTTGGACGATAACGAAATCTAAATTTCTTTCCATGAAACACATTCTGGTTAGCATCGCACTGGTAGGTTTTTCATTTGTAACAGTTGCCCAAAAGCAGGATAAAGATCTGGATTCGCGGGTTGAAAAATTTCTGAAAGACCATAAGGGAGAATGGCGCGATATGAATGTGCCTTATGAAGATGGACAAATTCTCTTTGATCTGATCGTAAAGAACAAATACACTTCGGCTCTTGAGATTGGTACTTCTACCGGACATTCTACCATTTGGCTCGCCTGGGCGATGAGCAAAACAGGAGGCAAAGTAATTACCCTTGAACTGAACGAAAGTAGACATAAACAAGCATTGAAGAACATTGAGGCTGCAGGACTTTCGGCCTTTGTAGATGCACTACTAGGTGATGCACACACGTTAGTGAAAGAATTGCCGGGTCCGTTTGACTTCGTTTTTTCTGATGCTGATAAAAATTGGTACAAACAATACTTTATTGATCTTGTTGACAAGTTGAAACCCGGCAGCTGTTTCACTACTCACAATGTAGCGGATGGATTGGCCGATACCGAATTCCTTAACTACGTAACGAATCATCCGGACTTTACAACCACAATTGATCGCACCAGTCGAGCCGGTATTATGATCAGCTATAAAAAGAAATAAATCCAATCACTCCTTATACATATGAAACTTACAGCCCGTAACACACACCGCGATATTGCTTATTTCTTTTTAGGTTTAATTATAGCATTTTCTATTTCAGGAATATTTCTTAACCATCGCCAATCATGGCACCCAAGACGTTACACCTATAATTCGCAAGAGATCCAACTAAAATCTTTGATAACTACTGATTCAGTAAATGATCAGTTCATTACCGATTTTACCAAAGAATTTAATATTGATGACAACCTCCGCAGATTTGCCGTCAATGGAAATAATCTTACTATTTCGTATGTAAGCAATGACGTAAAGATTGACTTAGCCACAGGCAAAGGAAAAATTGAAACCTACAGAATAACTCCGTTGCTTGGACAAATGACTCAACTCCATCAGGATACCAGCAAATGGTGGATTTATTACTCTGATATTTTTGGAGTAGCGATGCTGGTGATTGCTTGTACTGGAATGTTTATTGAGAGGGGGAAAAATAGTTTTTGGAGTCGTGGCTGGAAACTGGCACTTGTTGGACTTATTTTTCCACTTGTTTTTCTATTTCTACTCTCTTAATGAATTCCTCCGATTCAATTTTCCATTCACTTCTTAAAAATGAAGTTTCGACCTATGGTCAATTGAAGAAATTTCCTGCGGGGTCGGTTATCCAGCAAGAAGATAGCTACATTAAAGCAATCCCACTCGTATTAAACGGTAGTTTAAAAGTAATGCGCACCGATCATGATGGACACGAAATACTCCTCTATTACATCACACCAGGAGAAAGCTGTATCATGTCATTTCTTGGTGGAATCCACAACGAAACCAGTAAAGTAAAGGCCATTGTAGAAGAAGATGCAGAGATTCTTTTTATTCCAGTTGAAAAAGCCAGCGAATGGGTGAAGAAATTTCCCGAATGGTCTGATTTTATTTTCAGATTATACCACAAGCGATTCGAAGAACTGCTTACTGCGGTAAACGCCATTGCCTTCCAAAAATTAGATACCCGTTTACTTCAACTCATCAAGCAAAAAGTAGCACTTTATCAATCCAACGAGATAAAAATAACCCACCAACAATTGGCCGAGGAATTAGGAACTGCCCGCGAAGCCGTATCGCGTGTAATCAAACAAATGGAAAATGAGGGGTTGGTCATGCTCTCCAGAAATAAAATCACCCTTATGTGACGAAAGTCACAATCTCCCGGAAAACTCTGCAGTAGTTTTGTCTTAACAAAAAACTACTACAATGAAAAAAAATATGGGTTCCGCTGACCGGATTATCAGGGTGATACTGGCAGCACTTGTTGTACTACTTTATTTCACTAATATAATTTCAGGAACTACGGCTATCATCCTGCTAGCACTTGCAGCGGTGTTTGTCCTGACCAGTTTAATAAGCGTTTGTCCGCTATACCTTCCTTTTGGACTAAGTACGTTAAGAAAGAAGCTGAATGGATAAGATTAGAAAACATTGGGGCATAGCGGTGGGCACGCTTATCGGTTTGGCAGCGGGATACATCTATTGGAGGGAAGTGGGGTGCATGAGTGGATCCTGCCCGATCACGTCAAGTCCACTAAACTCTTCTTTATATGGAGCCATCATGGGTGGCTTAGTTGTCAGCATGTTTAAAAAGATAAAATTAAATTACAATGATTATTGAACAACTCATTCAAAACGGTCAAGGCACTATAATCGATGTGCGTACTCCATCTGAATATCAGGGCGGACATGTTAACGGATCGATTAACATACCGGTAAACGAAATATTGCAACGATTGGAAGAAATAAAAGAGTTTGAAATGCCTTTGATACTTTGCTGCGCATCAGGCGGGCGCAGTGCCATGGCCACTCAATATCTTAAAGAACAGGACATGGAGTGTGTTAATGCAGGAAGCTGGCACTCTATCAATCACTTACAAATTCAATTATCAAATTAATATGATCGAACTACTAAAAAATATATTCGGCCTGGGGCCCAAAATTGATTTTGCCGAATTGAAGAAAAATGGAGCAATTGTAATTGATGTGCGAACCAAAGGCGAGTACTCTGGCGGCCATATCAGGGGCTCAATCAATATACCTGTTGATCAATTGAATCAAAATACCAATCGCTTTCCGGATAAGAGCAAAGTGATTATAACGTGTTGTGCTTCGGGCATGCGCAGCGGTGCTGCAAAAAGTATGTTAAAATCAAAAGGATATACACAGGTTATTAACGGTGGAAGTTGGATCTCCTTACAGAATAAACTTTAAAAGGATGGATGCTCATTTTTATAATGTCCAAGTTCAATGGAATAAAGATCGAAAGGGAATGATGTGCTCACCAGAGCTAACCAATCCTTTGGCTGGTGAGGGCTGTATTGAAGTGGCCACACCACCAGAATTCCCTAAAGGAATTGCTGGCATCTGGTCGCCTGAGCATTTGTTTACCGCAGCGGTAAGCAGTTGCTTAATGACGACCTTTTTGGCAATAGCCGAAAATTCAAAATTAGAATTCTTATCTTTTACTTGTGATTCAAAAGGAAAACTAGATCAAATTGAAGGAAAGTTTCTGATGACAGAAATTTTACTGGAACCCACTGTGACGATTAAAGATGAAAAAGATCGCGAGCGTGCAACGCGTGTTCTTACTAAAGCTGAGGCAGCTTGTTTGATTTCAAATTCCATTAAGTCAAATGTTATTATGGTTCCTCGTATTATTGTGAAAGAATAAACCAGATGGCAAAAGGAGATTTTTCTGAACTCATTAAAAGTGATGTACCTACCCTGGTAGATTTTTCTGCTGAGTGGTGCGGCCCATGCAAAATGATGAAGCCTATTTTAGACGAAGTAAAATCAAAAATGGGTGATCAGGTGAAGATTGTTAAGATTGATGTTGACCGCAATCCGGCTATCGCTCAAAGTTTTCAAATACAAGGAGTACCCACATTAATTGTATTCAAAAATGGTGAGGTTAAATGGCGTCAATCCGGTGTAGTGCAGCCTGCCAAACTAAAAGAGGTAATTGAGACCTTTCGATAATAAATTTAAAGCCTATTCGAACCAAATAACCGGGTAAACCGTTTGAAGTGAATAAATCTCTTGCCCTTTAATTGAAATAAGGGCATTTTTATTTATCAAATCACTTACAAACAAACCTCTATGAAAAAATTAAAACTTATCACATTAGCTGTTATTCTACTCTCAGCATCAACCGAATTCGCATCGGCTCAAAAACTACCGGGTCTTGATCCCAGTCCTGCCGATATTTCTTATTTTAGACCTGATGGCAGAAATGCAGCACCAGTAGCTAAAATAACCTATGGTCGCCCCCTAAAAAAAGGGAGGACTATGTTGGGTGATGTTGAGCCTTTTGGAAAAGTTTGGAGATTGGGTGCCAATGAAACTACCGAGATCAAATTATACAAAGACGTTACATTTGGTGATAAAACACTAAAGGCCGGAACCTACTCCGTTTATGCAATTCCTGATAAAACTGAGTGGACTATTATTTTTAATTCAAAATTAGATACATGGGGTGCATATGCGTATGAAGAGGCTAAGGATGTTGCAAGAATAAAAGTTCCGGCTGGAAAAACTGAGAGTGAAGTAGAGGCATTTACGATTATGTTTGATGGTAAAGATGCCACGGCCGCTATGGTAATTGCATGGGAAAACACCATGGTGAAAGTGCCGATGAAATATTAAATATTTTAGAAGTTCTGCACTGAAAAGGCAGGAATATATCAAGTCATCCTGATAGCCATTGGGATGACTTTTTTTATTATGGAATATTCCTTTAGTTGCTGGTCATATTGATTAAAATGAAAATTCTTGGAAGATCGGATCGGATTGATTTGCCTGGGCTCGGACTTACAAACCTTCATGCTAAAATTGATACCGGTGCTTACACGTGCAGTTTGCATTGCTCGCGAGCAGAAATCATAGACGGTAAATTGGAATTTGTTTTACTGGATGAAGAACATCCTGAGTTTACGGGAATGAAGTTTGTGTTTCCAGAATTCGATCGCAGAGAAGTAAAAAATTCTTTTGGTGAAGCAGAGATGCGGTTCGTTATTAAGACAACAATAAAAATTTATGATCATTTAATTAAAGCCGAATTTTCACTTAGTAATCGTGGTAACTTGAAGTTTCCGGTGCTATTAGGTCGTAAAATTCTGCGGAAGCGATTTCTAATTGATGTGACTGAAAAAGATTTATCTTTCCAAAGCAAACAAACTACCTTATGAATATCGCCATCTTATCAAGAGACCCCAAACTCTACTCCACCAGGCGATTAAAAGAAGCCGGTGAAAAGCGTGGGCATAAAGTAGAAATCATCGATCACATGAAATGTGTTCTCTTGATTGAAAAGAAAAACCCAATGGTTTGGTATAATGGACGCAGGCTAGATTATTTCGATGCCATCATTCCACGTATCGGGGCTTCTGTAACTTTTTATGGAGCGGCCGTTGTGCGACAATTTGAAATGATGAAAGTATTTACCGCAGTGGAATCTCAGGCATTAATTCGCTCACGCGATAAACTGCGCAGTCTTCAAATTCTGTCACGGGCGGGGCTTGGCTTACCCAAAACTATCTTTATGGACTACACAAAAGATACGGAGGGCATTGTAGAGGCTGTTGGGGGTGCTCCGGTTATCATTAAACTTTTGGAAGGAACCCAAGGATTGGGCGTTGTGCTTGCGGAAAATAAAAAAGCAGCGCAATCCGTAATTGAAGCTTTTCACGGTGTAAAAACGCGCATCATTGTTCAGGAATTTATTAAAGAAGCTAAGGGTGCCGACATTCGTGCCTTTGTGGTAAACGGTGAAGTGGTTGGGGCTATGAAAAGGCAAGCTACGCGCGAAGGTGAATTTCGATCGAACCTCCACAGGGGTGGAACAGCAACTGTTGTAAAATTAGATCGGAGCGAAAAACATGCTGCGATTGAAGCAGCAAAAAAAATGGGTTTAGGTGTGGCCGGTGTTGATATGTTGCCGTCTAAACGTGGCCCCCTGATCATTGAAGTAAACTCCTCCCCAGGTTTGGAAGGAATTGAAGGGACTACAAAAACTGATATTGCAGGAAAAATTTTTGAATACATTGAAAAGCATGCCGGGAAAAAGAAAATTCAAAAGGATAAGATTAATGCGTAGTGGAAGACCACAGTCGACAGTAGTCGGTCGACTGTTGACCGATTTAATATGAAAGAATTAGTTATTGCCTCTCAGCACATTGAGCCTGGTGAGTTTAAAGAAATCAATATCAACATTGCGCGGTTGCCATCACGCACCATGATTGATACGCCCATTTACGTCTATCGCGGACCGGAAGAAGGACCTGTACTTGCATTAACTGCCTGCATGCATGGTGATGAGATCAATGGGATGGAAATTGTAAGACGCATACTTGATAATGGATTTAATCGCGTGAAGCGCGGAACGGTGTTGTGTATGCCTATCATTAATATGTATGGCTTTTTAAATTATTCGCGCGAAGTACCTGATGGAAAAGACGTTAACCGATCTTTTCCGGGAAGTAAAACGGGTTCGCTAGCTTCCAGGGTTGCGTGGCATTTAACCCATGAAATTATTCCTGCTATGGATTACGGAATAGATTTTCATACCGGAGGTGCCATGCGCACGAACTACCCTCAGGTTCGATGTGTCATGCAGAATAAAAAAAATGTTGAATTGGCCGCAGCGTTCCATTCTCCCTTTACGATTGATGCTCCCTTTCGTCCTCACTCCTTAAGGCAAACTGCAGCCAAGTATGACAAGAATATTATTGTTTACGAAGGTGGGGAATCCATTCGCTACGATCAATTTGCCATTCAGGAAGGTGTGAATGGAACCTTACGAATCATGAAATACTTAAACATGATTGATGAAGCACCTAAACCAACAATCGAAAATAAAATTATCTGGAATTCATCGTGGGTGCGCGCAAAGTATGCAGGTTTATTTCAGCCAAACGTACATTCTGGTGAACTACTAACAAAAAATCAGGTAATAGGAAATATAACCGATCCATTTGGGAGTTTCACCGAAACATTAAAGGCACCTTCAGGTGGTTATGTTATTGGGCTTAATAATAATCCTGTGGTGAATGCCGGTGATGCACTGGTGCATCTGGGACATGATGATGTTTGCAAGATTGGCGGAAGTGGTGAGGAGTAAAACTGGATACTTGATACTGGTTCCTGAATCAAGCATCAAGTAACCAGAATCTGATTAAGCTAAAAATCCGGGCACGGAATAAACAACTTATCCTTCGCAGGCTTACGCGGATTGCGTGTTGACCAAGAGTAGACTAAACTAAATTCATGAGCACCTCCACTGCCAGGCCCTAATTGCGAAATGGTATAGTCATAACTATATCCAATATTCAAAATGTCTTTTGGTCCTTTCTTTGTGAAGCCCACCAATAATACTATTGACTCATTGTTATTGAACCCATTAACTTTTTTGAAAGGTACACCGCGATACCAGGTTCCAATGATCAAGGGCTCAAACGTAAAATAAAATCCCACATCCATTTGATCAAACTCCCCCTGATGACGGTATTGAATGGCCGGAGCAATACTACGTTCACGAGGCCGTGAATAAAACCCATCGCCCATCTCGCCCGGTTTAAAAAAGAATTTATAACCAGCATGACCTGAAAGTTTTCGTGGCAATCGGCTCTCCTCTCCAATCAACGATTGATTCGGTTGTGTTAAATGATGCGCTGCAAAACCAAGCCAGGCGCTTTTACTATAAAGTAATCCGCCTACCGCTATGTCAGGAAAAAATTTGGATTGCCCGGTGTTCAATCCTTCTGCGGAGGTGGGGTTAATTATTTCGCCTGTAGCCGGATCAAACTGATCGCCAAACGTAAGTTTATCAAAATTAATGGAGCGATTATAAATAGCGGCTTGAAACCCCGGACGAAAGGAAAGGCCTTTCACAATGCGCAAATCGTAGGCATACTGAACTGCCAGACTCATTGACTGTAATCCTAAAATCCCTTCACGATCGCGGGTAAGCAACACACCTACACCACTGTTTTTATCTTCAATGTAAGTATCGTAAAAAGCAGAAATAGTATTGAAGTTGGCATCGATGGCGGGCCACTGATTTCGGTAATTAATACCTGCCCGATGCTGATTAGTTGCTCCGGCAAAAGCAGGGTTCAAATAAAGAGGCGCTGCATAAAATTGAGAATACTGTGGATCTTGAGCAGTTACCGACCCCACTACCAACAGCGTACAACCACACACTAAAAGGACAATTCGATGCATTAATTCGGTTTTAACCCAGTCTATCAAAGCAAATTAAATTCATTCAGAACATTAAAAAAAACATTTATCGACAAATAGGCCGCTTTGGTCTGGTTAACGATATTTTCCATCAAATTGTATTACTTTAGTGTTATTTGACGTTTTAATTTTTGATTTACAATTCAAGATCAACCAAGACCTGTAGTTATGAGGGATTCAGTAAATAAAAAAAACCTGAATAGTGTGTGGAGAGGAGCAACTGCGGTTTTAATAATCCTTACGCTTGTTACACCACTCGTTGCACAAGACTTATCGAAACACAATTGGTATTTTGGAAATTCTACCAATGGCATTCGGTTTAATCGTGGCACAAACGCAGCGCAATCAGTTACCAATCAAGCCCTTCCCTTTTCAACGGGTGGCGCAGCCGTTGCTACCGATCCGGCAACGGCCAATTTACTTTTTTATTCAGATGGAGTGCGTGTGTATGATGGTTGTCATTTGCCCATGCCAAATGGAACAGGGTTATTAGGTCAACCCGGAGCGAATCAACCTGTTGCTCTTGCACCCATGCCCGGGCAAACCAATCGGTACTATCTGTTCGCCAACTCTGCAAACTTTACAACCGGTGGTTCAATCAGTCAGAGCATGGTTGATTTAAATCAGTTTGGAAACGCTGTATTTCCAGCACCTGCCTTAGGCGTTGTGGATGGAGTACAAAAAAATATTGCGATTGCGGGACTATCGAATCGGTCGGAGGGTATGATTGTGGTTCCGCATTCAAATCGTATTGACTTCTGGTTAATCACTCACCAAAATGCTTCGCAGAATTATTCAGCTACACTTATCGATGCCACTGCAACATTTCCTACAACCGTTACATCAGGTCTTGGTTTACCCATATCAGTTGCAAATTTTTCTTACCACGAAGCTTCCGGAAAAATTGCCGTATCGCCACAAAGTGCCAATAACGATGCGTTGATTGTTAACTTCGATAATGCCACGGGTGTCTTTACGTTTGATCGGTTCATTTTTAATTCGGCAACCAACACAGCATCGGAGAGTCAGTCTATCTACGACATTGAGTGGGACACGCAAGGGCGTTTCCTTTACATCTCGCGCCATGGTGACGCTGGCATTCCCGCGAGTGTGCTTCAATACGACTACCTGAATCCAACCACTACGCTAGCACCTGTTCTATCCCCTCCAGTGTTCAGAAGTTATGGATTGCAGATTGCACCAGACAGTGCCATTTATCATTTATATCAAAGCGTACTCAACGGACCTTTTTTATTAGGCAAGCTTACCAACACAGATACAGTAGCGAGCGCTGTAGTTAATAGCCAATCACTTTTTACGGGCGCAAATTATACAGGAAGACAGTTTTCTTCTTTTAAACCGAAAGACAGTGTGATCATGAATGTTGCCTTCATCGCGCAAGGCACGTGTCAAAATTCTCCAACTAGTTTTTTCCCCACCGTAACACCCAATGCCGATAGCTTGCGTTGGGATTTTGGTGATGGAACAGGATCAGGGAATTGGAGCCCAATCTATACCTATGCCAATGCCGGAACATTTAATGTAACACTAAATGCATTCTATCGCGGACAAACCCAAAGCGTAACACAACCTGTTACTATCAATCCGTTTGCTCTTCAGCTAACGCTGGTGCAAGATACCACTGCCTGTAAAGATGAGTTTCCACCACCACGCGGAACCTCTTCACCTACGCAATTTTCGGTAAAGGTCAACATTCAAGGAGGTACTGCCTCTTCCATCGTTTGGTCGAATGGAGATTTGGGGGATACGCTGACTCCTGACTCAGCGGGCTATTATTATGTTGTTGTTACAGATGCATCTGGATGTTCAGCCTATGCAGGTGTAAATGTAAAAGAATACGGACTGCAGGATCAACGATTTAATGTCTGGTACTTTGGTAACAAAGCGGGGATAGATTTTAATGAACAACCACCTGTAGCATTGGATAATAGCATTATGAATGCCCCCGAAGGCTGTGCTATTGTTTGTGATCGCAATGGAGATGTAATTTTCTATACCGATGGCGACAAGGTGTTTGATAAGACGGATACCGAAATTGACAATGGCATTGGTGGTGATCCGTTGGCTTCACAATCTTCTATCATTGTGCCCGTTCCCGGGGATGAAACTCTTTACTACATTTTCACTACGCAGGCTATTAATGGAACAGCACCTTACGAACTTCGCTATTCCTTATTTGATTTGAAACTCAATAACGGATTGGGTGCCTTGCAGCAAAAAAATGTCTTGCTCTTTTCTAAAAGCACAGAGCGTGTTACAGCTACACCTAACTGGTTGCTCGTTCACGAATATGGAAACAGCACCTTCAGAGCCTATCCTATTACACCCGAAGGAATAGGTCAGCCAGTGTATTCAGAAATTGGATCGGATCATTCGTTTAAGTTTCAACAGAATGGTGAAGGCTACATGAAAATTGGTCCTCGCAATACTGTTGCTGTTGCGCTCTCAACACCGGGCACTCAAAATCTTGTTGAACTCTTTACGCTTGACATTACAACCGGAATGTTGAACAATTATAGAAAAATAGATTTAAATGAACCAAACGGCCAGGTATATGGAATTGAATTTTCACCCGGTGGAAATAAACTATTTGCATCTGTAAAAGGGTCTCCTTCCCCGTCACAGATATTTGAATACTTTCTCGATTCATTGGATCGACCATTCTTCAAGCAACGCATTAATCAAACAACAGAGTTGGGCGCCATCCAGATTGGACCCGATGGCCAGATTTATGTTGCTGTGAATGGTAGCGGAACCCTGGGAACCATTATGGCTAATGAAGATACTACACAACTTTCAACATACAATCCATCCGGATTTACTCTACTGGCCGGAACCAACAGTCGGTTAGGGTTACCCAACTTTGTGCAACAACAAAGTAATGCGTTTGGTGGTCCGGGCTTTGACTTTACAGGATTATGCTTTGGTGATTCAACCCGTTTTGCAGGGCAGGCAACTGATGCAATCGATGAGTTCTTTTGGACTTTTCAAGGGCATGGATCGAGTCCTGATTCTTCGCCAGTAATTCTATTTACAGCCGCTGGAACATACACTGTTTCCATGCGTCTTACTAATCGATGTGGTTTAGATACAACAATTGTAAAGCAAGTCACGATCAACCCGCCTCCACCACCACCTACCATACCTGGTGCTGCGGTGCTTTGTACCGGATCTGTTACCCTTGATGCTAATACGGGAAATCTTCCAGGTCTTACCTATTTATGGAACACGGGCGAAACAACACAAGCTATCACAGTTAATACCCAAACAAATATTTCGGTTACTAACACCGATGTGAATGGTTGTTTTTCCAATGGTCAAACAGTAGTTGTTGATAACCGACCGCAGGTTGATTTAGGTCCCGACTTAACTATATGCGAAGACAATGCAACCCCAACACTCAATGCGCAAAACCCCGGAGCAACTTACACATGGACAATTGATGGTGTTAATGCCAGTACTATTCAAACCCAAGCTGTTGACACCTCAACGCCTGGAGTTTTTACCTATGCAGTTACGGTTACTGATCCCGTAACAACGTGTACAGTAACAGATGATAAAGTATTTACCGTTAATGTGTCACCCTCATTTACGCTTTCAGGCACTAATCCGGTTGGTTGTGGAACTGCCACGGGTTCCATCACTTTACAATTAAATACATCGGTGCCTCCAGCTGGTCCATACTCGTATTTCCTTACAGGACCCAATAGTTTTAATCAACAGGGAATAGATCAAACTGCCCCTTCAACCATCGGACCCATCGGTGGACAAATGGCGGGAACATTTTCAGCCATTGTATCTGATCAGATTTCTGGATGTACGCTCTCAAGTTCATTCGGCTTAACCGATGCAACATTTACTGCTTCAGCTGTTGCACAAGCGCCCAATTGCGATCCGGTGACTGTGCGCGTTACCACGGTGGGTGGATTTACATTACCTCTTCAATATACAGTAACCAATAATGGAACCGGACAAGTAATTGGCCCTACAGCTTCCGCTACAGCCATATTTGATATTGCTCCGGGCTTAGCAGCAGGAACATACACCATTGGTGTGCGAGATAATACCGGTTGTATTTTCAACATCAACAACTTTGCAGTAACACCTGCGGCTCCTATTGCCATATCATTCACACCAGACTTGTGCGTTTCACCTCCAACATTAACGGCATCGGGCGGAACAGGATATACATGGACAACCAATGTTCCTGGAAGTATTGTTAGTGGAGCAAACACAGCAACTATTCAATTGCTACCGGGTGCTGGTAACGTTACGTATACAGTAACAGCTACCGGAGCAGGATGCCCGGCTACACAAAGCACAACGGTGAATGTACCTGCTGCGATTGCAGCAACATTTACTCAAACTGATCCCTGTGCCGACCAGGTTATATTAACCGCTCAACCTTCCGGCAGTTTTACGTACCGGTGGTTTAGGAATGGTGTTCAGCAAGGATTGGGTCAATCGATTGCCTTAACCACTGCCGACAACGCAGCCTCGTACGAAGTTGAAGTGGTGAGTACGTTAAATGGATGTGTTGTTCGATCGGCTCCTAAAGCCGTTGAGGTTTCAGGATTAATTACTGCGGCTGTTACGGGCACACCTGCCTGCGATGATGGACAGCCCTTTACCTTGACTGCAACTACGAATGCAACCGGTGTTACGTTCTCCTGGTTTCTGAATAATACGTTAATTAGTGGGGCAACTACTGCTGTCATTAATCAAACATCTGCCGGAATTTATAGAGTAGAAATTTCTAAAGGAACGTGTACAACCCCTGCGCAAATTCAAGTTATTAAAGCACCCTTGCCAGAAGGTGGTCTTCCCAATAGAGTTATCATCTGCAATGATCCGGATAACAATGATCCTAACACCTCATCCATAGATCTAAACCCAGGTGTCTTTAATTCCTACAATTGGTTTAAAAATGAAGTAACCTTAAATTATTCCCTTCAAATTCTTAATGCTGACAGCGAAGGGCTTTATGAAGTGGACATTACTAATTCATTTGGTTGTGTAGCGCGTGATCAAACCGAAGTGCTCAATGACTGTGTGCCGAAAATTGTTGCCCCGAACGCTTTCCGACCAACCAGTGCTGTAGGCACTAATCAAAACTTCTTTGTGTACAGTTTCTTCATCACCGATAACTTTCAAATTCTGATTTACAATCGCTGGGGGGAATTGATTTTCACCTCAAATGACCGAAACTTTAGATGGAATGGCGGTTATGATAACAACCCCGGACGACCAGCACCAGCCGGAACCTATGCATACGTAGTGAAATACGTGAGTTCGTTCCGTCCTCAACGAGGTATTCAGGAACAGCGAGGTGGTGTTGCATTAATCAGGTAAATTGAAGAAGGACAAAGAACAAATGACGAACCTGGAATGACGATAGGACTTAAGAAAATTATATTAGCATTCTTTGCGCCTCTGCGTGGAAACAATATTTTAAAACTTTAAAATTATCTCTATGAAAACTCTCCTTACAATCTTGCTCGCTTCTATGATCTCATTCTCGTTTGTAGATGTCTCCGCACAAATTTTCAATACCTCGTTAACGATTACCGTTCGCGATGAAGTGGGTAACCTCGTTCCTGGAGCGGAAGTTAAATTGTACAAAACAGAAGCGGATTATCAAAAAGAAGAGAATAGTGTAATGGAAGAAACTTCTGATGCGAAGGGGTTGGTGAAACTAAAGAAAATGGAGGCTATCTCTTATTATGTAATTGTTCGCAAAGGGGATAAAGATAATTCGGGGGGTGGTGAAATAATTGCTAAACTGGATGAAGGAAAATTTAATAAAGTAACTATTGTTATTCAGTAGGAGTTTTGATGAATTGTCAATCACTCCTTCATTTTTTTTCTGATTACAAAACCCCTTATTCAGCAGAAAAACTTTTTATTCCCCGATTCAGTGAATTGCTGGTTCAGCAAAACTGTTTTGAACGATCGCATCTACCGGGTCACATTACGGGTTCAGCATGGATTGTAGATTCCAGTCGCACCCAGGTATTGTTGGTTCATCATGCAAAATTGAACAAATGGTTACAACCTGGCGGCCATGCCGATGGAGATGAAAATGTGTTGCGAGTTGCTTTGCGCGAAGCGGAAGAAGAAACCGGATTGAAAAACCTAACCGTTATTTCACAAACTCCATTTGATGTTGACATCCATCTTATTCCTGCAAGGAAAGATTTAGGCGAACATTTTCATTTTGACATTCGATTTCTGATAGAAGCGGACGCCACCGAAACCGTTATTGTTAGTGAAGAATCGCATGATGTGAAATGGATTCCCCTGAAAACCTTAGAAGATTGGAACCAGGAACAATCGATCCTGCGGATGAAAGAAAAGCTACTTCGATCCAATTAATAAAAGACCAAAGGCAATCACTACAATCCAAAGTTTATACACCACAATGGCTGGGATGATGATAATCTTAAGCTCCATTAGAACGGCAAGCAGCACAAGAACCACTGCAATCCCTTTTAATATTGAACGTGTTTTGTTGCTCATGACATTACGTTTTAGCCATTGCAACATACAGCCTTTATTAGTTCATGGCAAATAAATTTTAGCTTTGCTTCTTTATGGCTGAGATTGGAAAAGATATCATCAAAGCAAAACTGTTGCTGGAAAGTGGGGAACTCGTTGCTATCCCGACAGAAACCGTTTATGGCCTGGCCGGCAATGCGCTCGATCCAACTGCAGTTGTAAAAATATTTACGGTAAAAGACAGGCCGCACTTCGATCCCTTAATTGTGCATGTCTCCAGTCTTGATCAGGCGAAAAATCTGGTCGAATCAATTCCCGAAAAGGCAATAAAGCTTGCTCACGTGTTTTGGCCCGGGCCACTCACTATTTTATTAAAAAAGAAAGCGATCATCCCCGATCTGGTAACAGCAGGCATGGATACCGTTGGCATTCGCTGCCCCGATCATACACTCACACAATCCCTTTTACAATCTCTATCATTTCCTTTGGCTGCCCCTAGCGCCAACCCTTTTGGATATGTGAGTCCTACCCAGCCATCGCATGTAAATGACCAACTGGGCAATCAAATTAATTATATTCTGGATGGTGGAGTGTGCCAGGTTGGAATCGAATCAACGATTATTGGTTTTGAAAATGATGAGGCTATTGTTTTTAGACTCGGTGGCCTTAGCCTTGAGGCGATTGAGAAAGAAATTGGAAAAGTGGCAGTCCAGCTAAACTCCTCATCCAACCCAAAAGCACCCGGTCAATTAAAAAGCCATTATGCCCCTCAAAAAAAAGTGGTGATCGGCAATCTGCCCGAACTCGTAAAAAAATACGCTTCAAAAAAAATTGCCGTCATCGCCTTCTCCAAAAAAATAGAAACCATAAACCCCGATCATCAGATTGTACTCTCGCAATCCGGCAGTACCGAAGAAGCAGCCCAGCGTCTTTTTTCGGCTTTGCGGGAACTGGACAAAAAAGATTTCGAGATTATTTTGACGGAATTAGTACCTGAAAGCGGACTCGGCAAAGCAATAAATGACCGCTTGCATCGGGCCGCTGCACAATAAAAAAATAACATAATTCTTAGTTGTGTTTTAAGAACTTATTTAGATATTCATAGATTATATTATTGTGAATGCTTGATTTGACAGCTTATCTGAAAGGTTATTGATGACTAAAAAAATACTAGTACTAACAGGTGGTGGCGATGCTCCCGGGCTTAACGCAGTAATACGGGGAGTATGCAAACGCGCCCGAAGGGAAAGTATTTCCGGTGAAAAATGGGAGGTATATGGAAGCATCGAGGCTTTCAATGGGGTATTAAATGAGCCGCAGGAGATTGTAAAACTTACAATCAAGCGCGTTGCCGGAATTCATGTTAAAGGAGGTACCATTCTTAAAACAACCAATAAAGGAAACCCCTTAAAATTTCCCGTACCTCAAGCGGATGGAACAATTCAGTTTAAAGACCGCTCGGATGAACTTGTAAGCAAACTCAAAAAATTAAACTTCGATGCCATCATAAATATTGGTGGCGATGGTTCTCAAAAAATTTCGCAAGCCCTTTTTGAAAAAGGATTGCCGATGATAGGAGTCCCTAAAACCATTGATAATGACTTATCAGCAACAGACCTAACTTTTGGGTTTCAAACAGCCGTGCAGATTGCCACCGATAGTTTCGACAAACTTGTAACCACTGCCGAAAGTCACCATCGGGTAATGATTATGGAAGTAATGGGGCGCGATGCGGGTTGGATTGCACTTCATACGGCTATTGCTGGTGGTGCCGAAATTTGTCTCATCCCCGAAATTCCATACGACATTAATAAACTGGTTAAGAAGATTGAATTGCGATATAAAAATGGGCGAGGGTTTGTAAATATTGTAGTTGCCGAGGGCGCTAAACCAAAAGCCGGCAGTATAACCTCCTCTGAAGGCGAAAAAGGTTCGGAACATGTACGCTTGGGCGGAGTTGCGTTTCAGCTCTCAAGCCAATTAAAACAAGCAGGCTGCCAGGCGGAGATAAGAGAAACAGTTTTGGGCCACGTGCAACGAGGCGGCACTCCTACTGCTTTTGATCGGGTACTTGCATCGTTGTTTGGTGTAAAAGCTTTTGTGCTTGCATTGGAAAATAATTTTGGAAGAATGGTATCCTTTAAAAATAATACGATTACTTCGGTATCTTTAAAAGACGCTATTCAAGATTATAATTTTTTAAAACCAGATTCTTTTCTGGTACAATCCGCTAAGGGATTGGGAATAAGTTTTGGAGACTAACTTGTGGAAAATGGACAAGATTGAACTAAGTACGTTAATTCAGGCACCGATAGATGTTTGTTTTGATCTTTCAAGAAGCATCGATCTTCATCAAATATCGGTTGAACAAACAAAAGAAAAAGCTGTTGGTGGCGTGACAAGCGGATTGATAGGCCTTAATCAAAAAGTACTTTGGCAAGCAACTCATCTTGGTTTTAGACAAACATTAGAAACCCAAATCACAAAATATACAAGACCATTTTTCTTTTCGGACGAAATGGTGAAGGGCACCTTCAAAGCAATGATTCACGATCATTTCTTTTACGAAATGAATGGAGATACCATGATGGTGGATCACTTCTACTTTGAATCGCCCATGGGATTATTAGGAGAGTTAGCTGATTTTGTTTTCCTGAAGCGATACCTCACACGTTTGCTTATTCAGCGTAATGAAACTATTAAGAAGTATGCGGAGTCTGATGAATGGATGCAATTCATTCCAATTTTTGCAAGTAACCTTCAATCGGTTGCGGAAAATAGCCGCTCCAAGGTAAGCTCTCTACCAGTTTGATTTGCTAACTTCGCGAACTCAAAAAAGTTTTTTATGCAAACAGTTAATGATCTCAACTTTCGTGGAAAGCGCGCCCTCATTCGTGTCGATTTTAATGTACCCCTTGACAAAAGTTTTCAAGTAACAGACGATAATCGTATTCGCGCTACAATCCCTACCATTCAAAAAATTCTCAAGGATGGAGGCAGTTGCATTCTGATGTCGCACCTCGGTAGACCGAAGGATGGACCTGAAGAAAAATATTCATTGAAGCATACGCTCTCCGCAACATCGGCACTTTTAGGAGTTGATGTTAAATTTGCCACAGATTGCATTGGGGATGAAGCTTTCAGTCAATCTGCCGCCTTAAAACCTGGCGAAGTATTGCTTCTAGAAAATCTTCGTTTTTATAAGCAAGAGGAGAAAGGTGATGTTGCTTTTTCTGAAAAACTTTCGAAGCACGGAGACGTTTATGTAAACGATGCATTCGGTACAGCCCATCGGGCACACGCTTCAACCACCATTGTGGCTCAGTTTTTTAAAGATAAATGTGCAGGATTTGTAATGGCTGCTGAATTAGCCAATGCCAAAAAAGTTCTTGAACTTTCTGAAAAGCCTTTCACTGCTATTATGGGGGGTGCAAAAATCTCAGATAAAATTTTAATTATTGAAAAACTTCTTGATAAAGTAAACCACTTGATTATTGGCGGAGGTATGGCATATACCTTCTTCAAAGCATTAGGTGGAAACATTGGTAATTCATTAGTCGAAGCGGATAAATTAGACCTTGCCAAAGAGCTCATTCAAAAAGCCAAAGCTAAAGGCGTTGAACTTCATTTGCCGATTGACTCCATAGCAGGTGATAAGTTTGATGCAAACGCAAATACCCAAGTTGTAAATAACAACGCCATTCCTGATGGCTGGATGGGGTTAGATATCGGCCCACAAGCGTCACAGGTTTTCTCAGCCGTTGTTGAAGAATCAAAAACCATTTTATGGAATGGGCCTATGGGTGTTTTTGAGATGGAGAAATTTGAGAAAGGAACAAAGTCTATTGCCGAAGCGGTGGTAAGAGCAACCAACAAAGGTGCCTTCTCATTGATAGGCGGTGGCGACTCTGCTGCAGCGGTTGCCAAATTTGGGTTCGAAGAAAAAGTAAGTTATGTATCCACGGGTGGTGGCGCATTGTTGGAATATTTTGAAGGAAAAGTATTGCCAGGTGTAAAAGCACTTGAATAATATTTGAATAATGAAATCGTTAAAGTCAGGTCGCCAAGCCTGACTTTTTTATTTACTTTGTGATCGAATTAATGCATATGAAAATAAACCTCTTACTTATTCTGTTTGTCTTGTTTTTTTCCTGCGATAACAGGAGAGCCGCCAAGTTTGCCCCTTCTGACGAAGCATCCATGAGTCTTAAAGAGGTAGCTTTTGACGCATCCGATTCAGAGCAATCAGAACAAGTAGTTTCGGTCGAACGAAAACTGATTCGCAATGGGCAACTTGAATTCAAAACCAACGATGTTAAAAAAGCAAAAGAGGAAATTGAAAAAATCAGTAAAGAGTTAAACGGGTATATTTCTGGTGAGAATGAAAACAATTATGGCGACCGCTTGCAATACAATCAGACTATCCGGGTGCCGGCTGATCAATTTGATAATCTGATTAAACGAATTGAAGCACTTGCTGATAAAGTAGAAAATAAAGGAATAAACACACAAGATGTAACTGAAGAATTTATTGACGTTGAGGCAAGACTAAAAACAAAAAGAGAGTTAGAAGCCCGCTATAGCGAAATCTTAAAACAAGCCAAGACTGTTGCAGACATCCTAGCCATTGAAAGTCAAATTGCTAATGTCAGGTCTGAAATTGAATCGATGACAGGTCGTTTAAATTATCTAAAGAATCAAGTTTCCTTTAGCACACTAAACCTTTCCTACTACCAAATCATCGGAACGGATTTCGGATTTGCCACAAAATTCGTTGAATCACTAAAAGGTGGATGGGATAATTTATTAACCTTTCTAATCTTTCTAATAAATCTTTGGCCCTTTGTAATCGGGATAGCAATTGGTATTATCTGGTGGCTTAGGAGAAGAAAAGCAAAAAGGGTCAACTAATATTTTAAGTTCAGATCTTGCCCAGTTTCAAATAATAATCCTTCTGCTTCTTATCTAATTTCTCAATCGCATACCGAAGAGTAACTCTTGGCATTGTGGCACCATGCTCATCCAGAAATTCAATTAGCCGCAAGGGATCTCGCTTACCTGCTTCTCGTACCCAACTACCTACCGCTTTGTTTATTAGTTCTTCTGTATCATTAATTAAAATCTCGGCAATTTTAAATGTATCATCAAGTTCATTCTGGCGAATAAAAAAGTAAGTACTAACAATGGCTGTTCTCCGCTCCCAGATATTCTTTGACTTTGCGAGTTTATAGAGTATGGCTCTTGGTTTATCGAACAAATATCCGCCCACCACATAAGGCGCACTTCGGTCCACCAAATCCCAATTGTTTATTCTATCGTGGCGTTTTATATAAAGATCATAAAGCTCCTTTCTCCTTTCAGCAGTCACCTTCTTATCTCGTGCTTGAAAATCCATGATACTCACTGCACCCAATCTAGCTTCGTAATAATCACTGTCGAGCAACTTTTCCACCTCATTCAAGGGAAGCAGATAAAATCGCTTTGCGGTTGCGAAAACATCAGCCATTCGAATTCCCAGTGCTTTGTTGGTCGAATTCCCATAATGAAAGAAGCGTAAGTTATCTATGCTCTTACTCCGCAGGCTAGTGAGTATTGTTATAAATTCCTTTGCTGTCAGTTTTGAAGAGTTTACCTTTTTCTGTGACGTAACCTTTTTTATTGTTTTCATTTTTAGGAATGATCTGTCTTTCGAAGTACCCAAAACTCATCATACGCAATCTGATCTGAGTCTACCATTTCACGAACCACCTCAATAAATAATTCTTTTTCAGAGGGATCTACAGCAGTCTCCAGGTCCTCTACCGTCATTGGTTTCTGTTTTAATAAATACAAAATCTGTTGTTCATAATCTTTTAGCATAGCAAGATTTTCCTTTTTCCGTTTGCCAACGCACACATCGCACATGCCACAAGTTGCGTAAGTCACTTCATCAAAATATTCCTGAATAACTTGCATGCGGCATTGATGATCTTGCTCTGCATACTTTTTCATAGCTTCCATTTTCGACAAATGAAGATCGCGCCTGCGACCATACTCCTGCTTATCGATTGGTAATCGCTCAGCATCTTGCCTTGCCAATACAAACGTAATTTTCGGGTTTTCATTTACAGGTTCGTAAACAATTACCTGTAGATTATGTAGTTGTTCTAATTCCAATTTAACAGTAGCTATTGATTGTTTTAACATTTTTGAAATCTGAGATTCAGAGATAGCTGTAAAGTCGGTGTACAACTCTCCGCCATACAACCGCAGCAACGCTTTAATTACGAAATCAAAACGCGCATTCGCCACCTGAAACTCATACAACTTCTTTTTATCAAAGGAGATATGAAGCATAGAAGGGCGGTAGAAGCTTTCATTAAATTCCAAAAGACCAAATTCTTCTAATTTTTTTAGAGCTGGATAAACTTCCGTTGATTTGAAGCTAAAGTTCTTGCAAAACGCTTCAAGTTCAAAATCATAACTCTCCCCCTGACTACTTCCTTCCGCAATTTGAAATTGGTTTGCCAGGGCTTGGTAGATCTTCTTTAGATAATTTATTTCAGGTTGAGATTGCAACACTTTATTTTGAAGCGCCTGCACATCTACTTCATGAATAATAATAGCTGCATAGGATCGTTTCCCATCACGGCCTGCACGGCCTGCCTCCTGATAATACGATTCAAGATTCTCGGGCAAATCCATGTGAACTACTACCCGCACATCCGGTTTGTTGATACCCATGCCAAATGCATTAGTGGCTACCATCACGCGAGTCTTATTACTAATCCACTCCTCCTGTCTGGCTGTTCGCTCCTGATGCGTTAATCCTGCGTGATAGAATGTAGAAGAGAATCCATTCTTACTGAGCAATGCTGCTAACAATGCTGTTGATTTTCTGGATCGCACATAAACAATGGCTGCACCCGGTACTTTGCGTAGAACCTCTAACAACTTCTTCTCTTTCGTTTCTGTTTTTCGAACTACAAACGAAAGATTATCGCGGGCAAAGCTCTTTTGAAAAACCTCGGGAGTTTTTAGATCCAACTTTTCAGAGATATCATCCCTAACTATTTTCGTTGCGGAAGCTGTCAAAGCAATGAAAGGAACTCCGGGTTTAATTTCCCGAAGTTCAACAATCCTTAAATAGGGCGGTCTGAAGTCATAGCCCCACTGTGAAATACAATGCGCCTCATCAATCGCCACCAGGCACACATTCATTTTTATAACGCGTGCTTTAAACAAATCAGTTTGCAAGCGCTCGGGTGAGAGATAAAGAAATTTTATATTCCCATACACACAATTATCAAGGGTAATATCAATTTCACGATGATGCATGCCCGCATGAACCGCTACAGCGGGAATTCCCAATTGTTTCAATTGTTTTACTTGATCTTGCATGAGTGCGATGAGCGGTGTAATCACTAGACAAATTCCATCCTCCATGAGTGCGGGAATTTGAAAGCAAACGGACTTACCTCCTCCGGTTGGAAGAATAGCGACTACATCGCGCTTCGCTAACACCGCATCAATAATCTCTTCTTGTGGCGATCGAAATTGAGTGTACCCCCAATACTTGTTAAGGATTTCGAGCGAAGTCATTTACCAATGTAATTCTTGCTTATTGAGAAAAGCTGCAATTCCCTTCTTACAATCATCGGTAGCCCGTGCTTTTGCATTCATAGTGGCAGCCAGATTTAATGCATCCTCTAAAGGCAATCCCTGTGCTTCTGAAATAAGTTGTTTCGTTAATTCCATTGATTGAGTAGAATTATACTTGATTAGATTTTGAGCAAAATCAAAAACAGCCGTATCCAACTCTCCTCTCGTTACAACCTTTGTTACTATTCCACGGGTCAACGCTTCTTCAGCTTTGATAATCTCTCCGGTTAATAAAAGCTGACGAGCTTTTTGCTCTCCAATTTTCCTAACCAAAAAAACAGCCACCAATGCAGGTATAAAACCGATCTTCACTTCCGTATATCCAAACTTAGCTTCAGGCACTGCAAAGGTAAAATCACAGACGTTTACCAATCCACAACCACCTGCAAGGGCATGACCTTGAACTTGTGCAATCACAATTTTCTTAAAAGAATAAATTTTCAGAAATAATTCCTTTAGATGATTTGAGTCAGCCAGATTTTCATCGTAAGAAAATTTTTGGAGCTGTTGGAGATAAGCTAAATCAGCCCCGGCACAAAAAGATTCTCCGTTTGCCTTTAACACAATCACTTTCACGCCTATGTCGCTTTCAGCATTAATGAAAGCTGATTTCAACTCAGTTATCAATTCATGACTTAAGGCATTGCGCTTATCCGGTCTGTTTAGGGTAATGTAACCTACTTGTTCCTTTACTGAATATTCTACTAAACTCATTTCGAATTTATTAATGTAAATGCACCTTCATCTAACACAACATGCAGACGATCCGCATCTGTTTGAGCTAACCGCTTCCATTTATTAATATACCTTCTCGAATTGCTGCCATCCAGAATGATTTTCTTAGCCGGAATATCTTCTAACCGCTCAGGAATAGGTAGCGAATTCTTCGCGACAACAAGGTAATCGATTTCAGCCGATTGAGGTAATTGCTGATCTTTATTCTTTGCAAAAGCAATTTTATTTCCATTCCATGCATAAACCTCCAATCCTTGAATTCCCTTTGAGAAAGGAACTGCTGTATGAATAGTAGAAACTCCACGTTGCAGCCGGTTAGGCCGGATGTGGAATCGAATTCTCTCATCATCATGCTGCAGTGATGAGTCGGCATTAAAATAACTCACTCCCCGATCAATCCATTCCATAGCGGAATGACCCGAAACGCTATATACTACAAACTGCTGACGATTGACAACATTGCGAAAGTGAATAACCTGCGTAACCACAAACGTTAATGCAATTAATGCTGCCGCATAAAGCCATTGTATGGATCTCGTCTGAATCATTGCTATAATAAAAGCCAACAAAAGAATAATTAACCAGCATTGAAAAGTAGTTAGGTATATGCCACTCACTAAGCTAAAAGGCAAGTCTTCCGTTTTAAAAACAAGCCAATTGAGTAATTGAATAAATCCAACAAGAATTTTTCCGATAAGCCAGGCAGCAGATGACCATGCACTAAAAATTAGTAACGCAATACCTCCCACCAGAATTAATGTGGATAGTGGTATCACAAAAAGATTCGACATTAAAAAATAAACTGGAAATTGATGGAAGTACAACATGCTTAATGCGAACGTTGAAATCTGCGCAGCAATGGATACACACGTAATCTGCCATACCCAATCGCCTGCTTTATTATCTATTTCCCAGAGATTATAGATAGGTCGTTGTAAATAAACGATACCTAATACTGCAAGATAAGACAACTGAAAGCCCACCGACATGATTAAATAAGGATTGTAAAGCAGTAACACAAAAGCAGAAGCAGCCAACGTGTTGTAAATGTTTGTTCGCCAGCCTAACGGTCTCGCTAATGCAATGAATGAAAACATAGTTACTGCGCGCAACACGGATGGAGACAGTCCGGTAACAAATGCAAAAGACCAAAGAAATAAAATACTGATTAAGGCGATGATCCATCGGCTCCATGCAAATGACTTTAATGGTTGCAGCAGTAAAAGAATAATTCCATAAATGATGCCTACGTGCAAACCCGAGACAGCCAACACATGCATGGCACCACTGGCCGCGTAAGCATTTTGCAAATCCGTATCAATGCCTTCCGTAACACCCAGTACTAAAGCCATGGCTATAGCCTGCTCCTGCTCACCCGGAATATTTTGCCTTAGAACCTTGGAAGCCCAAGCTCTTACTCGATGTGAATAATATATAAATCCCTTTCGTTGGGTGGATTTAATAAACCTCACCTGATTGGCTTGAAGAAATTGTTGATGGTAGGTGTTACGAAAAGTAAGAAAGCGTTTGAAATCAAATTCGTTAGGGTTGGCAGGTGGATTTAATTCCTGGGGCGATGCTTTTATCAACAGTCGATCTCCATACAACCAATGCATTTGTTCCATTGACTTCTTTGAAATATAAATCAAGACATTGCCACTTGCTTCTTTCCAATCATCAGTTTTTACTTTTAAAATTTCAACTTGAACCTTCCACGATCTGGCTTTCGACTCGGGTGCGCTGCGCACAATGGCTTCATAGGCTACAATCGGGTTCTTTTCATTTAGGATATGATCATCCTCACTACTCCCTGTGTTGTGTTGCAGATGGAGATAACCAAACATCATGATACCGAGTAACCCAATAACTCCACTTATAACTTTTAGTAATCGGGATCTGAAAACAAAAAAGGTAATTAAATAGGCTACCGTTAAGAATATAAGAAAATAAAAAGCAGTCTGATCAGAGATTAGGTTGGGCTGATAAATTGCCAGCAAAATCCCGCCAACAAAAAATAGCGTGATCCGCACCATCGCAAAAGGCACCCAACTTAGCATAAGGGAAGTTAGAGATTGGCGCTATTGAATGCAAGGGGTTGATTTGAAGATGTTAGAATTTGATAATTTGAGGATGAAAAAGTGATCAAGCATTTTTCGATCCCCTCTAATTATCAAATTCTCAAATCAACTCAATCATCACATCATCTTATACCCTTCAACAACAATCATTTTAGTAGATGAGGTGCGTTGACGGAGTGCTTTAGCAGGGGCATACTCTTCGGAAGCCCACCAGGCTTTTGCCAATTCCACAGTAGGAAACTCAAGCATAACAAATCGCTTTGGGCTCCAGTCTCCCTCAAGGGTTTCGGTTTTGCCACCACGAACAATAAACTTACCCTGAAAATTTTTCAACGAACCCGGAGTAAGTTTTTTGTAGTCTTCGTACTCAGTTGGATTATGAACGTCTACTTCTACAACAATGTAAGCTGGCATACTTGATTTAGTTAATTTGGTAATGAGATGATTTGAAAATGGAACATACGACTGCCTGACGATTTCAATACTAAGAACTTACCTTTCCATACGCTTCAATGATATCGCGCACCAACTTATGGCGCACCACATCGCGTTCGTTTAGCTCAACAATTCCAATTCCCTTCACATCTTTCAAAATCTTTACCGCTTCATTTAATCCCGATTGTTGATTGCGGGGCAAATCAATTTGCGAAGCATCGCCTGTCACAATCATTTTAGATTCTGGCCCCATGCGCGTGAGAAACATTTTCATTTGCATGGGTGTTGTGTTCTGCGCTTCATCCAACAGGATAAATGCATTGTTGAGTGTACGACCGCGCATGTAGGCAAGTGGAGCGATTTCAATAATCTCACGCTCCATATAATACTTTAACTTCTCAAACGGCACCATATCATTGAGAGCATCATAAATAGGTCGCAGGTAAGGATCAATTTTCTCTTTAAGATCGCCAGGCAAAAAACCGAGATTCTCCCCTGCCTCCACTGCTGGACGTGTAATGATTATTTTTTTTACTTGCTTATTCTTTAATGCTTTAATCGCCATCGCTACCGAAACAAAAGTTTTTCCTGTTCCGGCTGGCCCTAACGCAAAAACCAAATCCTGTTCTTTAACGGCTTGAACCAATCTTTGCTGATTAGGAGTCTTCGCTTTAATGGGTGAACCTTTGGTGCCATAAAGGATGATCCCATCCGGTGAATCTTCGGCTACAAACTCCTGACGCTCTTGCGCTATATAACCCCGAACATTCTCTTCATTAATCCGACCAAACTGATGGAAATGATCCATCAGGGAGTTAAGAATATCCGTGATCTGTAAAATATCCGGAGCTTCGCCCTTCACTAAAATTTCGTTGCCACGGGAGATGATCTTGCTCTTGGGAAATGCAGATGCCAGTTGGCTAATGTTTTTATTCTCTACTCCTAAAAAATCGGTGAGTGGAATATCTTCTAAGGTGATGGTTTTTTCTATCAATGAAGTAAAGTGGTTTAAATCAATTAATTTTGGTTGTAAAAGTAAACAAATCCGGCCCAAGCAAAAACCAAAAAAAGGGCGGTATCGTTCGCGCATGGCAATCATAACCCTTCTTACTGACAGCGGAGAAAGCGATCACTATGTGGCGGCTATGAAGGCAAAGATTTTAAGCATTAATCCAGGACTCACCATAATTGACATCAGCCACAAAATTGAGCCCTGCGATGTTGCCCATGGTGCTTATGTCTTAAAATCAGTCTTTGCCGATTTCCCAAAAGGAACTGTTCATTTGGTTGGGGTAGATTCTTCGGGCAATCGCGATGAGGCATATCTTGCCCTTCAGCTTGAAGATCATTTTTTTGTTGGAGTGGATAATGGCTTGTTTGGACTAATTAGTGACAAAATCCATCAACAGGTTGTTGAGCTAAATTCCGTAAATCCAGTTCAGACTACTTTTTCAGAAAAAGACATTTTGGCTCCTGCAGCAGCCAAACTTGCGAGTGGGGTTGCCATTACCTCATTGGGGAAACCGCTCACTTCCTATCGCAAAATGATCAACCGACAGGTTAAAGCAACCAAACGTATTATTGCGGGCCACGTATTGCGCGTTGATAATTATGGAAATCTAATCACCACTATTAACAAAGTAGATTTCGACATCCTCACAAAAGGAAGATCATATACTATTCAATTTGGTGGTGAAAAATTTAGAAGGATTCACACTAACTATAATCAAACTGAACAAGGCGAATGTTTTTTAATTTTTAATAGTCTGGGCTTATTGGAGATTGGAATTTATAAAGGCAACGCCAGTGAACTATTAGGGTTACAATATGATAGTCCGGTAAATATTACTTTTGATGAATCGTAGGAATGAGTCCTGAGTAGCTAGTATTTAGTAGACTAAGGACTCAATACTATTAACCAAATACTATGATATGATTATCCGAATAGTACGCATGCATTTTACGGAAGCCGGAGTAGAAGAATTTCTGGAGATTTTCAACCAGAATAAGGAAGCGATTCGCAATTTTCCGGGATGCCTGCATTTACAATTGCTTAAAGACACAGAAGATTCAAATACCTATGCCACATTAAGCCATTGGAATGAACCTTCCTCTTTGGAGAACTATAGGAAATCGGAATTATTTGGGAGTGTATGGGGGCGAGTAAAAACTCTGTTCTCGGAGCGCACACAGGCATTTTCATTAGAGAAATTTATAGAACTCTGAATTGTTAAAAATTCAAAGTTTACCCATATTTGCGTCCCACTTCATTGAAGCCAGTTTCAATGCTGAAATGTGGGGGTAATTGATGCCTTAGTGGCGGAACTGGTAGACGCGCACGACTCAAAATCGTGTACCGTAAGGTGTGCCGGTTCGATTCCGGCCTGAGGTACCAAGGCGGATTTATCGAAAAAATTTTTTGATGATCCGCTTTTTTTATGCCCGAAATTATTTGATAATGTGGATGTTAGCTGATCTATCGTATTTTCTTTATTGCTCCAGTTGGAATATGTAGGTTAGCCATTTTTGTAATTACCAGAATGGTAAAAATAATTCCGATCGCAATTATTCCGATGGATTGATTTTGAGCTGTACTCAACGCTACATATTTAGACATCTTGGCGTTGTGTATGCAAGCCACGTGAACAAAAAATGAAGTTATGGCAAGTGCATAGTAGGGTATAAAAAAGTATCGTTGTGGATTTACATTCATATAACCTACTCCAAAGTACAAATTAGTATCTACTCCAAGTTTGTACCTACCCGTTAAAACAGCACTAACATGAATGATCAGAAACAACGACATATAAAAGCCAGAAGCAATGTGTAGAAAATCAAAAATTGATTCTGCCGAATCCCACTTACTATATACCAGATAGATACCTGTTCCAATTTGAGTGCATACAGCCGCCAACAATATCGTTTCAATGATTGGATGGCGGTAAACTTTCCGGGCCGCATTCATAAAGGTGATATGCCACTTGCTGGAGTGAAGGATGAGTGCGTGATTTAGTAAATGTATACCAACAAATAGTGCTATGGTCAAGCCAGAGAAATAGTGAATTCCTTTCATAGGATTACCGATTATTCATTTTACTTTTTTCAATTCTTAATGGGCTAGTGTAGCTGATGAACAAAGCTGCACCCATCAAAGCAATGTTTTTCATGAACATGGCATGTTGAAGTTCGAAGAAGACAGGATCTGAGACTGTCCAAAAATTATGAATCGTAAAGGTAATGGGAAGAAGAAATGCAATGATGAGAATTGATCCCACCCTTACTTTATAGCCTACAATTATGGACAACCCACCCAGCAGTGCCAGGATGCCCGATGCAGGTACAAGCAAACCGGCAAAAGGCACACCTTGTGATGCCGCATACGCGATTGTTTGGGTTGAAAAATGTTTTACAGGTAAGAGCAAAAATATGAGCGAGAATAAAACTCGGCCAGTGAGTTGAAAATATTTCATATTTAAATCTGTCAGTATTTATAAAGCCACGTCTGGTTGGTAATAATTTATGAACCGTTTATTGCATTACCGAATCTGCTCGGGCGCAATGGGTGCCGGAACTATGTTGCGCACTGGTTTTGTCGTTTTGAGATAGGCAAAAATCGCCTTTATGTCCTCATCGTTCATGTTTCGGTAGATAGGCCAAGGCATGGGTGGCAACAATGATCGGCTTCCTTCCAATCCTTTGTATTTTCCTTTTTTCAAAGCAGTTAAAAACTGTTTCTCAGTCCAGTTTCCAATACCTGTTTCATCGGAGGTTATATTGGCCGCAAACGAAACGCCCCAAGGACCAACCGCACTCGTGAGATGCTGATTAAACAACACCCAATCTTTTAGGGCTTGTTTATTAATCTCTGGTAATGGCATGTTTTCAGGATAGCCCGACAACAACTTTTTTGGATCGGGTTCCGGTCCGTTCGGTGTCATCACTTTCGGTGAATGACAATCGTGGCAAGCGGATGTCTCAACGAGGTATTTACCTCGTTTGATTAACTCCTCCTGGCCAAGCGGCAGAGGTATTGTTGGCTTGCCGGATTCTTGACAAGAAATGAGTGTAGTTCCAAAGATGATGAGCGTGAGCAGTAATGTGGCTGTCGCCAACTGCTGGTTTACTTGCAATGAAAGTTTGTTTGAGTCCATTGTTATTCTGTCAATATTTATAGTGTCGACAACACTTTAGTTTGGCACATATAGTTTAAAAATCAGTGAAGGTGGAATTCATGCACCTTCATTTACATTTTTTTGTCTTTTATGGAAGTTCTGTTCGGATAAATATTCCATAGTTTTTTTCCAGTAATCTGAACGGTCCGTACCAATCTGCATTAAGACCTACTCCAAAGGAAATAGACCCCACAGTTAGCCCGAGACGTAGATAGTTATAACTTCGATTATGGTGCCAGTCGGCAAGGCCGGCATTGTACAGGGCATGGATTCGGGTGTATAGCTTTAGTCGTTTAGAAATGGGTGGGGTAAACTCCATCAGTGCCAATGCCTCGAAGCTGCTTTTGTCTTTAAAATAAATACCGGGTACAAGAACGATTAGCCAATGGCCGTTCATCCTGGAATATTGAAATCCCGAAAAGTAGTTCAGGCCGACAACGGAGTTAAGATTAACACCTGAAGCGACCCTGACATTATGATATACAGGGTATGAAATTAAAGAAGTTGAAAAAAACTCATTGCGTGAGACCTCGTTGTGATTATTTGCCGAAAAAGTTGTGACATTAAAGAAATCCCATGATGATTCTAACTCAAGGGGTCGGTTAACGACCAAGAGTGAGTAAAACTTTTTATGCCCTTGCATCATTTCCACCGGAGTTGGAGGAACGGAAATGCTTTGTGCTTTCACACCCATCATGTAAGCGACTAGCATCAAGACAAGTGCAAACCTGATCCCATGAGTGTTTGATTTATTACATTTCATTTCCCCGTGTTTGATGCTCAAAATTAGACTGGCAGTCTGGGGAAAAACGTTTAAGTATCTTAAGAAAGAATCTTAAACTACTTTAAGAAAATTTCTCTGAGGTAAGCTTTTTTCTTATCTGACTAAGAAATTCGGGAGTCATGCCGAGGTATGAAGCAATGTGATGTTGCGGTACCAATTGTTCAACATCACGGTGGTTTTTAATAAAATTCAGATAACGCTCTTTGGCAGGAACGGACAGGTTATCAATAATTCTTCTTTGATGAGAAATAAACGCATTGGAAAGCATTAACCTGAACATCTTCTCAAACTTTGGAAACTTTACAAGAAGATTTTCAAAATCTGTTTTTTCAATTTGAAGTACCTCACTGTCAACAAGTGCATCAATATTCAGTTGGGATGGAACATTTTTGATCAGGCTCTCCATATCTGAAATCCACCAATTCTCAACGGCAAATTGCACGATATGAATTTCTCCATTGACATCAACAAAGTATGAACGAAGACAACCACTGACAACAAATGACTCAACCAGGCAGATATCTCCGGCTTGTACTACAAATTGTTTTTTGAGATATTTTCTGGGTTTGAAAAGGGACAAAAAGTACTCTGCCTCTTCCGGGGTGGGTTGGACGAATCTTTTTACATAGTTGAGCAATTGTTCCTTCATGCTTAAAAAATGCAATTCTAACTTTATATTATTGCCTTTGCCAGGATGATCCAAAAATCCAAATAATTGTAGCGCGTTGATTTTTCTCTTCAATTGCTTTTTTACTCCACTGCAATTATCTAAAACATGCAATAAGACTCAATTTAAGAAAATTATTTTCGGTTCCGATGGGATTGGATCTTTGCTATTGGCGTATGACCGTTTTAGGTGTAAAGAGGAAATGGAAATAGAACTACAACCCATGCAAACCATACTCAGCTATTTTTTAGTGAAAAATTTCGGCAAAATATGATTGATAAGCACTACCAGGAGCGTGATCCCAATGCCAAGAACATATTGTTTTAATGCAATTGAAATACCGATTGTGGCTGAATAAAGTAAGGATGCAGCCGTTGTAAGTCCTACAACTTTCTTCTGATCAGTCAACTTCAGTATTGTACCTGCACCCACAAAACTAACGCCTAGTATTAAAGCATTTAAAACTCGAATTGGATCGGCATTTATCAAGTTCATATTGTTATGAGCATCCAAGAATTGCAACAAAGGATTAGTTAATGAAATTAAGAGGCACGAAACCCCTCCAATAATAATATTAGTCCTTATGCCTGCTGGCTTGTCTTCGCTTTCCCTTTCAAAACCTATTAATGCTGTGAGAACCGAAGTAATGATTACATCCAATAAAATAAAAAGTTGACTTTCAATCATAAGCTTTACAGACGCTACGCGAGTTGATACTGACCCTTGAGCATGATAAAAAATAATGCCAGTCAGAACAGAATCAGATACGACAACCTACCTCTTTTGTTATTAGTCAATTAAACCCAAGAAACCATGAGTGCAGTGTATGCAAGTGTAGAATAATTTCCACGGTAAATAAAACAAATAAGACTGCGCAACTAATTCCAACAAGATCCATTAATGACTTTCTGACAAGTTTTCATTCCACACTTAATTTAATACAGCATTTATGCTCTAACTTTAGAGTATGGAAAATATCAGGCACAATCTTTTGTTAGCGGATGATGATACAGATGACTATATCTTTTTTAAAGAAGTACTTGAAGAGTTGCCCTTTACTACAACTCTTTCACTCGTAAATGATGGAGTTGAGCTGATGAATTTTTTAACTACCCGATTAAATAATCTGCCCGATGCGCTTTTTCTAGACTTAAACATGCCTCGAAAATCGGGCTTCGAGTGCCTTTCGGAAATTAAATTAAAACACGGATTGCAGGCACTTCCCATCATCATATTTTCTACCTCACTTGATATGGCAGTTGTGGACAAACTTTACGATAAAGGAGCGAATTATTACATCCGTAAACCTGGCGAGTTCTCCACCTTAAAAAAAGTTATTGAGGAGGCTATTAGTCTTATTGCACAAAAATTAGTACGACCCACTAGAAATAAATTTATCATTCAACCTTAACCAACGGATTTGTGAGCACTATACATAATGATCATTATTTCCTGAAAGGTGGAGGTGAAATGGGTGAGCTTATCAGAGCAAAAGACTGGAGTAAGACTCCATTGGGCCACCCCAAAGACTGGCCTCAGAGTTTGCGCACAATGGTATCTGTAATGCTGGATAATCCATTTGGCATGTATATCGCCTGGGGAAAGGAATATACTCAGATTTATAACGATGGATACCGACCCATCCTTGGTTCAACAAAACATCCGCAAGCTTTGGGCTTAAGCACCCGTGAAACTTTCGTTGAAATTTGGCACATCATAGAATCTATGTTTGACGGTGTAATGAATGGGATACCTGTTGGATTTCCCGATTTTATGTTACCCCTTAATAGAAATGGATTTATTGAAACATGTTATTTCGACTTTGCTTACAGTCCTATAAGGATGGACAACGGAGAAGTGGGGGGCGTATTAGTTACTGTAATAGAAACAACCAACAAAAAAAAGGCAGAAGATGAGTTAAAGGAAAGTAAAAATCAATTGGAATTTACGATTGATGCAGCCCAATTAGGAACATTCGATTATAACCCCGTTACTAATAAATTTTCGGCCAATGATAGATTGAAAGAATGGTTTGGCCTACCATCCAATGAACAGATTGAACTCACCGATGCAATCAATACTATTTCTGAAAATGATCAAGAAAAAGTATCCGATGCCATAAAAGCAACACTTGAATTTAAGTCAGATGGTAAACTGGATGTGATCTATACTATTATAAATCCCATTACCAAAAGAGAAACGATTGTTCATGCAAAAGGTAGGGCTTGGTTTAATGAGCAAAAGATTGCCTTCCGTTTAAACGGAACATTGGAAGATGTTACGGAGCAAATGGTTGCCCAGCGAAAAACCATTCAAAGTGAGCAAATAATTCGCAACATGGTATTAGAGGCTCCAATTGGTATTTGTGTAATGGATGCCCATACGTTAGTTAGTGAAATAGTAAATGAACGTTTTGTAGAAATAGCAGGCAAACCATATAAAGACATTGTTGGAAGGCCTTACTGGGATACTTTTTTGGAAGCAAAACCATATTATGAGGATGCTCTTAACACTGTTGTTCAAAGTGGTATCCCCTATTATGCCAATGAGGTCGGTATCATGCTTATCCGTCATGGCAAGGAGGAAACAATTTACGTAACATTTGTATATGCTCCGCTAAAAGACGAGCAAGGAGAAGTAACAAAAATTGCTGTTTGGGTTGTTGACAACACTTCTCAAGTTGTTGCCCGACAAAAAGTTGCCCAAAGTGAAAGCAATTTAAAACTTATGATCCTGCAAGCCCCAGTAGCAATTGCCATTTTGAGGGGGTTAGATTACAAAGTTGAAATTGTCAACAAGCATGCATTGGAACTTTGGGGTAGAACTGAACAACAAGTATTAGGCAAGCCGGTGTTTGTTTCAATGCCCGAACTGTTAACACAAGGAATCAAAGAATTGCTTGACGAGGTAATGAATACTGGTAACCGTTTTGTAACTGCAGAGCTCCCCGTGCAGCTATTGAGAAAGAACATTCTGGAAACGATCTATATCAACTTTTCTTATGAGCCACTCTATGATGAAACGGGAAACATAAATGGGATTATGACTGTTGGAATTGACGTAACCCCTCAAGTATCAATAAGGAAAAAAGTAGAGGAGAGTGAGAAGAGGTATAACCTAATGCTAATGCAATCGCCTTTTGCTTTTCTTATTTTAAAAGGAAAAGACATGATGGTGCAACTTGCCAATAACAGTATGAAAGAAGTGTTAGGTAAAGGTGCTAACATTGAAGGAAAACCACTTTTAGAAGTTTTGCCCGAATTTAAAAATCAAGCATTCCCCGCCTTGCTTGATAATGTCTACTCCACAGGCATCCCATTTTCAGCAAATGAAATATTGGTTCAACTAACCCGGAATGGCCGGCTAGAGGATGTGTATTTAAATTACGTTTACCAGCCATATTACGAAGCTGACAATACCATTTCGGGGGTTACAGTTATTGCTTATGATGTTACCTCTTCTGTAATTGCGAATAAGAAAATTGAAGCAAGTGAGGAAAGACTTAATATAGTAGTAGAAGCAAGTCAATTAGGTACCTGGGAATTGAACCTAAAAACCAAGGAACCTATCTACTCGAAAAGATACCTTGAGATTATAGGCGGCTATAAAGAGGATATTAAGTTAAATCATTCGCAACTTCTTAAGCATCTGCATCCTGATGATCATCTTATTCGGGAAAAAGCATTTAAAGAAGTATTTGAAACAGGTTACCTTCATTATCAGGCAAGACTGATATGGAATGATAAATCCATTCACTGGATGGAAGGGAGAGGAAAACTCTTTTATGATGAAGAAAATAAACCACTAAAATTAATAGGCACGATACGTGATATTACGGAAGAGAAAAATCATGAAGAGGAATTGAAAAAGAGTGAGGAACAGTTCAGTACCCTGGCTGATAATATGGAAAACCTTGCCTGGCTAGCGGATGGCGAGGGATGGATATACTGGTATAATAAAAGATGGTTAGAATACACCGGGCATACCCTTGAAGAAATGCAGGGATGGGGTTGGCAAAAAGTACATCACCCAGACCATGTTGAACGAGTACTTGAAATATCAAAAAAAATATGGCATGTAAACGAAACATTTGAACTCACTTTTCCCCTTCGCAGGCATGATGGAGTTTACAAGTGGTTTCTCACCCGGGGCTATCCTGTAACAAATGAAGACGGTAAAATAATCCGATGGATCGGTACAAATACTGACATTAGTAAACAAAAAGAAGCAGAAGATCAATTTCGTCAAATGGCTGAAAGGATGCCACAAAAAGTCTGGACTGCAGATGCCAACGGAAACAGGAATTACTTTAACCAGGTAATGATCGATTATACCGGGCTGACATTTGATGAACTAAAAGATTGGGGCTGGAAAAAAATTATTCATCCTGACGATTGGCCAAAAACAATGCAGTTATGGGAGCATTCCATAAATACTGGCGATGATTTTGAAAAAGAAAACCGCATTCTTCGTTATGATGGAAAATACTTATGGCACCTCATTCGCGCAACGGCTGTAAAGGACGAACTGGGCCGACCAAAAATGTGGATCGGTTCTAAAACTGAAATTCACGATCAAATTGAACTCTCGGAATCTTTGGGGGAAAATCTGAAAAGAAGCAATGAACAGATGCAAACCATCCTTCAACATGCACCGGATGCTGTAATCTCTATTGACGAAGATGGTATTATCAGAAGCTGGAATCCGGAAGCTGAGACCATTTTTGGGTGGAAAGAAAGTGACGTCATTGGCAAAACATTAACGGAAACAATAATTCCTGAACGGTACCGCAGCGGTCATAAAAAAGGTATAAAACATTTTTTAAGAACTGGAGAAGGACCCGCAATAAATAAACCAATAGAGTTGTCAGCAATAAGGAAAGAGGGCAATGAATTTCCTGTTGAACTGAAAATATCAGCATCCAAAGTAAATGACCGCTATATTTTTATTGGATTTGTTCGCGACATCACTATTCGTAAAAAGGCAGAGGAGACGATACAAAATAAAACCAATCAACTTATGGAAGCCCAGCAGTTGGCGCATATTGGAAGCTGGGAGTGGGATGTATCGTCAAATAAAATTGAGTGGTCAGATGAACTTTACAGAATATATGGTCTTACTCCCCAAGAATTAGAGGCGGACTATGAAACTTATTTAAAATACATTCATCCTGACGACAGAACGTACGCAAATGAAATTGTGCAGCAAGCACTCAAAGACCATCAGCCTTTCCGATTCTTTCACAGAATTATTAATGGAGATGGGAAAGAACGAATTATAAGCTCAACGGGAAAAGTCTTTATTGACAAAGCTGGGAAAGTAATTAAAATGTCGGGAACAGCGCAAGATGTAACAGATCAAAAAAACTATGAGGAACGACTGAAGATTAGTGAAGAACGTTTTTACAAAATTTTTGATAACAATCCTGTTCCTATGTCGCTTTCTGAAATTAAAACTAATAAGATAAAATATGCCAATATACTTTTTTACAATGTGTTTGGTTACACAAGCGGAGAAGTGATTGGAAACACGTCTGAAGAACTCAACTTGATTGATGCTGAAGAACATAAAAGAGTAGTCAATAAGATTTTCGAGCTTCTACACGAAAATAGGACGCTTGCTGAAATACAAGCCCTTTCTAAGGAAGATACGGAAGCACTACTCTTAAAGTTAAAGCAATCTGAGGAAATGAAGAATTTTGAAATCCTTTATACCCGGAAAAACGGTGAAAAATTTCCTGCCCTTGTATCATTTGAATTAATCAAGATAGGCACAGAAACCTATACCGTTTCTTCTTATCAGGATATTACAGAAAGAAAAAAATCGGAAGCGCAGCTTAAAGCACAAAATGATCAGCTTGAAAAAATGAATAAGGAGCTCCAATCCTTCACCTATGTTTCAAGTCATGATTTACAAGAACCTCTTCGCAAAATTCAAACGTTTGCCTCACAAATAGTTGAGAGGGAATCAAAAAATTTATCGGATGATGGCAAAGATAAATTTCAACGTATGAACAATGCAGCCCACCGAATGCAAATTCTTATTCAGGATTTGCTCGCTTACTCACGAGCTACCACACAGGAAAGGAAATTAGAAACTATAAATCTTGAAAAAATAATTGATGAAGTAAAAGAAGATTTAAAGGAAGAATTGCATGAAAAAAATGCACTGGTAGAAACAAGTGCCATGCTTGAAATTAAAATTGTTCCTTTTCAATTCAGGCAGCTTTTCATCAACCTTGTTGGCAACTCTCTTAAATTCTCGATTAAAGACCGTTCGCCTCATATAAAAATCACATGTGAAAGAGAGACAGGAGTAATATTCGATAATAAAAAACTTTCAAGTGAATTGACTTATTGCCACATTCAATATACGGACAACGGGATTGGTTTTGAAAATGAATACAGTGAAAGAATATTTGAAGTATTTCAACGAGTACATGAAAAAGATAAATTTCAAGGAACTGGAATTGGTCTAGCCATTGTGAAGAAGATTGTTGAAAATCATCAAGGAATTATAACAGCTCAGGGCGAAATAAATAAAGGGGCAAGATTTGACATCTATATACCTATAGAATAGCAACACGATCTACTTCTTTTTAGCAGGTTGCTTTGGCACCTTGTATCCTTTTTTTTCGGCCTCCGATATTCCGATGGCAATAGCCTGTTTTCGATTAGTAACAGTATCGCCACTTCCAGATTTTAAAGTTCCTTTTTTCATTTTTCTAACTGCTTTAGCTACAGTTTTTTGAGCATTTTTTGAATACTTTGCCATAGTAGTTCTATTTTATAATTTTTTAATTTATTTATTATTGTCCAGTTAAAAAGCACTTTCATTTACCCCATCTCAAAACTTTTTTTTGAGATTCAATAATTCAACTTTCACTCATCGTAATAAAAGGATGAATAATGTAGAATTATAACTTCCATGCTAGTAGGCCTCGACTATTTATCATCCGCCACTGCACGCTGATTAATGCTGCTAGCCAACTCCGTGAGCTTCTCATCCGTTTCAGCTTCCTGGTTTTCAATCTCTTCAAACAAAGCAGCGCAATTTGATTTACCCAATACTTTAGCCATGGTTCTTAATGTTCCATAGGCTGAAATTTCATAATGTTCAACTTTCTGGGCAGCTGCAATCAATCCAGCGTCTCTTGCGTCTCCCCTTTCATGATCTTGAATAACTTCCTCACCTTCCTTTACCAAGCCCTCCATAGCTTCGCATTTTTTGGCTACGGGTCGTTTATTCAGAATCTTAAAACATTCCTCAACCTTTTCAACCTGACCTTTCGTTTCAGCTAAATGTTGTTCAAATCCCTTCTTCAGTTCAGGATTGGAAGCCGCCTTTGCCATTTTTGGAAGTGTCTTCACCAGATGTTTCTCAGCCCAGTAAATATCCTTTAACAGTTCATTGAAAATGTTTTCAAAAGATTCTTTAGAAGTCATTTTTGTTTTTGCTCCTTTTGTTTTTCTAGTTACAGATTTCATAGCATTATTATTTTAGTTGATCAGCAAACAAATGCCAAATTAAATGCCACTTAGGAAAGCCGTCCTAATCCAAAATAATTGCAAAAGAGTGTAGAAAATTCATTTGAATTACTCAAGATATGGTGAATATATGCCCCAACAGTCTTCGTCACCTGAGTTGAATTATAAACTTATCCACTCTAGTTATTCCTCCTTGACTTTAGAATAGATCAGGTAGAGCTTCTTCTTATCTTCAGTAGACAAGAGCCTCATCATGTTGCCTTTCATATACACTTGCCATTCAGTGATTCCAGCCTCTGTTTCAATTAGCACCACGTTTCTGGTTTCATCCGTTCTGAAGGTTCCCTTTTGAGTTCCAAAAAAAAGTCCGTGACTAAGAAATTCACCATCAGGGTTAAACTCAATTGTTCCATTTCGACCTTTATCAGTTACAATTGCGGAACTATATCTTTTTATGTTCCACTTGCCCTCAAGTCGAGCAATTAAGTTTTGTGACCTGGCTACTCCCCCAAGGAGCAATAAAGAAATTATTATTAGATATCTCATTTTTCTATAATTAATTATGAATTAATCCTTACCAAAATTTTAAGAAAAAGGACAAATTTGAGACCACTAAAAAATTTCGATTGAGTGTACTACACATCAATACAACCACTCATAGAATACGTGTGGTTGGAATTTTACCTTTTATATGACTGGAAAAATACTCACTTGTGAAGAGAAACATCCCCATTCTCAATATTGACTCCTTTATGTGATCAAGATGAAAACGTTTCAATATTATTCAGAGACATTGTTTCTGATTTTCATATTAATTATTTCAATGCCCAGCGCAAATGCCATGGAAAAATAAATATATCCCTTCGGAACATGAACATGAAAACCCTCCACAATTAAAACCGTTCCGATCATTAATAAGAAAGAAAGAGCAAGAAGTTTCATAGCCGGATGTTGATTTATAAATTCACTGATTCTTCTGGAAAAAGCCAGCATAATTACCATAGCGATACTAATAGCAGCTATGATTACACCCATCTCATCCACCAGCCCTACAGCCGTAATGATTGAATCAAGTGAGAATACTAAATCGAGAAGAATAATTTGTATGATGGCTCCTTTTACTGTTAGTGCCTTGACGTTAACTGCCTGCTTTGTTTTAGGTTCTATTTTATGGTGTATCTCAGACGTGCTTTTACCCACTAAAAACAAACCTCCAACTATAAGTATAAGATCTCTAAAACTTACAGAAAAATCATTTATGTGAAATACAGATTTATTCAATCCTATTACCCAACCAATTCCTAATAACAACACCAACCTTCCAACCAAAGCGAGTATTAACCCAAGAATCCGTACCTGCTTCTGATTAGCTACAGGCATTCTAGAAGCAACAAGAGATACGAACACGATATTGTCTATACCTAATACTATTTCTAAGAAGGTAAGGGTTAACAGGCTGATTAAAACATTCGTACTAAAGAAATCCATAGTTCTAGTTTTTTGCTTCCTTCTCCTTTTTCTTAAAATACCTTCTTAACAAGAAGTTACTTTGTAATGCGGTCATATTCTCATCCAATTTTTCTGAAGCCATGGTTGCCGTGGTTATCGTTTTCTTTAGGTCATTAGCGGCACTACTGTCAGCAATCAGCACATGAACGATGTTATCTTTACTATTCAGCTGATCCGTAATTTTCTGCAAATCAGCGGATATTGTTTTTGCGTTTGCGCCCACCTCAGAAATATCCTTGAGAGCTGCTTTAAATGAATTCGTATAAGAGGAATCGTTAAGTAAGTGTGCCATTAATCCTTGTCCATGCTGCACTTCAGTTAATAAGCCATCCATTTTTTGTGATACCCTTAAAGTGTTATTGCTAGCTACCTTAAGCAAACTAATAGTTGCCCGTATGTCTTGTGAGATTTCCCCATCGTTTACTATTTCGCCAAGCAAGCCTTCGCCCCTATTAATCTTTTCGATGATCAATTTTAAATCACCTGTAATGGACTTGGTATTCGTTCCTACATCTTTGGCCAGATTAATTACATCCTGCGTATCCACTGGTGATTGTGAATTTATCGTATCATAGTCATCAATTTCAGTTTTTGATAACCCGGGACGAATGACTACAATTTTATTACCTACCAAACCATCAGAACCTACCGAAGCTGTTGCATCTTTTTTAATAAACTGATTTTGTTTTTCCTTCAATGCCATGCTTACAATCACTTTTCCCTCAGTTACTATTGTTACATCCTTCACGGTACCTATTTTAACTCCTGACAACCAAACATTGTCGCCTGAATTCAGACCTTCAACATTTTTGAAAACTGCTAATACAGTAAAAGTTTTATTGAACAGGTTGTTCTCTTTTCCCAGATAAAAGAGTGCGGCTAGAAAGAGCACTACACCCCCTGCTACAAAAAGGCCAAGCTGGATTTTTTTCTTATAATCTTCCATAACTTATTGTTGTCTTAGTTTTGCGCATAATTAAAAAACGAAATCAATTCGGGAGGTGGATTATTTTTCAAGGTTTCATAATCACCTTCAATTTTATTGTATCCATCAAAAAGCCCAATTATCCTGTCGCCAGTGGCATGCGCACAACTAAGGTCATGCGTAATAATAATTGACGAAGTATGATGCTTCTTTTGTACCTGAAGGATCAGGTCATTAATATCCGAAGCTGTTTCAGGATCTAACCCTGCCGTAGGTTCATCGTAAAGCATAATTTTTGGATTCAAGATTAACGTGCGCGCAATCCCTATTCTTTTTTTCATACCTCCCGAGAGTTCAGAAGGCAACTGATCTTTGGTGTGTAATAAACCTACTTCTTCTAGTCTTTCATTTACTCTAGTCTCAATCTCAGATTCACTTATTATCGAATTAGTTCTTCGTATCGGGAAGGCAAGATTTTCAAAAATTGTCATGGAGTCGTATAACGCACTGCTCTGAAACGAGAACCCGACTTGTAATCGAGTGGCATTAAGCTCTTCTTCACTTAGTTGGGTAATATCCTTACCAAGAATGGTTATCCTACCTGAGTCTGGACGGATAAGGCCAACAAGACATTTAATTAAAACAGATTTACCAGCTCCGGATTTGCCAAGAATAACAAGGTTTTCCTGTTCATATAGTGCAAGAGACAATTCATTTAAAATTACCCGCTGCCCAAATTTTTTAGAAACCCTATCCAGGGTAACAACGGCTTTATCAGTATGATGTTCGTTCCATTTCATCGAAAGAAGTTTAGGAATTGAAGCATAATTAAATCAATGATGAATATGGACATCATAGAGGTTACTACTGCCTTGTTGGCCGCTTTACCAACACCGGTAGTACCACTCTTCGCATTGTATCCATTATAAGAGCCAATGCATCCTATCGCAAAACCGAAGAGCGCTGACTTTATCATAGAAGCATTAACATCCAGTAGTGTGATCGATCCTGAAGCTTCGCTGATATAAAGATTGATACTTGTGCTGGAGAAAGTGTTTACCATTAAAAACGAGCCAAACAAGGATACGATGTCTGAGTAAACCACCAGGATGGGTAAAACTAAAGTAGCTGCCAGCACCCGCGATACTACCAAATATGAAAAAGGCCGTGAAGCTGAAACTTCCATTGCATCAATCTGCTCAGTAACACGCATGCTGCCTAACTCTGCTCCTATGTTCGACCCTAATTTTCCGGCACAAATAAGACCAGTTATAAGTGGCCCCAATGATCTAACCACAGCTTGTGAAACCAGTGATGGTAACCAGGATACTGCACCAAAGGAAGCCAAAGAAGGTTGAGATTGTTTTGTGAAGACAATGCCTGCTAAAAGGGAAGTGAAAGAAATCAGAAAAATGGACTTCACGCCCATTTGATAGCTTTGATTGATTACCTCTTTAACTTCCAGAGGCGAACGGAAAATGTTTCTAAATATCTTGGCCAGGAATAGGGATGCATCTGCAATCTGTACCCAAATAGAGTTTCTCATTGCATATTGCGAGTGTCATAATTGTACCAATAAAATTAACCAGACTATAGTCGTTCAAACTGGCTTTTGATGAGCAACCAATCCACAATGCGGGAATTAGTTTCTACATTTTAATTTGTATGGTATAGCACTCTGCCGTTTTTGTTTTATAAATTCATCCTCCAAAGTCCATTACTGTCAAAGAAAAAATAAAAAGACAAGCTATCTTCCAAATCTAAAATATTCAACAAATCTATTGGATCTTCCGGCAAGTGCATCGGAAATAATCTGCATTCCCATAACGCTAAATGTTATTCCATTACCCCCAAATCCAAGAATATAATAAGTGTTTGGTTTCTTAAGATAGGGACCAATATAGGGCAGCGAATCTTTGGTTACACCAAAAGTACCAGCCCAACTAAAATCAGGGATAACATTAAGTTGCGGGAATAATTCAGCAAGTTGTTTAATGAGATGGAGTTCTTTCTTCTCGATTAATAAATCTCTTCTCACTGGATTTTTAAAATTTTCATCAGCTCCTCCAACAAGCACTCTATTATCCTCCGTTGTTCTCATATACAGATATGGATCTTGCGTATCCCAAAAAATAGTATCCTTAAGGTACTTAGGTAAGTGGAGTATTGGTTCAGACACAAATGCATAGGTACTGATAAGCGAAGCCACTTTCTTAGGTATTTGAGCTTGCGATTCATATCCCGTAGCATATAAAATAACCTTAAAATGTATATTGAATTCTCCTCCCACCTTGGCTGTGTGATTCCCAGCTTTATACACTACCTCCTCAAGCACAGTGTGATCATAGATTTTTAGATCAAATCTATCAACGCAGATTTTAAGTAATTGATGGGTGAAAGCGTAGGCATCTATACTTGCACCGGAGGTAGACAGAATTCCGGCCTCCGCACTTGCCTTATATTTATTTTGAATTGATTCCTTTGTTAAAAAATTAACTGGCAGGCCGGCTTGTTGGCGTGCATGATACTCTTTCTCAAACCACTTCTCATCTTTTGACGAGCGTAGTAAATATAAACTCTCTTTGCGTTCGAAACCACAAGCTAATTTTAAGTCCTTAATAAGGTTCTCTAAATTCTCAATTGCCCTTACCCCTTCCCGATAACAATCTATCGCTACAGTATTTCCCACTTTTTCCTTTAATGAATGTAACGGCTCATCAATTTCATACTGCAACATAGAAGTACTGGCACATGTACTTCCAAAAGCAATATCTCTTTTATCGATTAAAATGACGTTGTATCCATCCAGACCACATTGATAAGCCATTAAAGCACCGGTAATTCCTCCTCCCACTATCAGCACATCGCATCGTGTGTTTTCTTGCAAGGATGGATGCACTGTTAATAACCCATTCTTTAATAACCAATAAGTTTCGTCCGATCGTATTCTCATTTGAATCTGTTTAAAAATAAAGGGCTATCCGTATTAGATAGCCCTCCTTCAATTCTACCCGCGGGGTGCTTTCATTGCTTGTGACTGTTACTTTTCAGCATCAACCAGTTCATCACGAAGCGATTTCACTTCATCATGATCAGCCTTTATTTGCTGATGTTGAAGTATTACCATGCCCATTTGATCTGCATTCAAATCCTCAGTATTATTTTTTTGAACATTTGCATAAGTTGCTACGGCAACATCTTCACCAAATTCGCAAGAACTAAGAATAGCTTTTCTATCATTTCCGGCAAGGGAAGTTTTAATATCCATCCATGCCCTAAAAAATTTTCCTGAAGTCCGGGTTCCTTCGGTAGGCTCTCCCCCTAATCGAAAAACTTCCGAGATCAAATCTTCTTTGCATTTTACACTGGTCTCTGATAACCTGGAGAACAATTCCTTTAAATCAGGTTCCTTGGTCTCTTCCGATGCAGTTTCGTAACCTTCAATTCTGTCATTGTTAATTTCAATGAGCTTGTTAAGAACGTCAATTTGCTTTTCGTTTTTCATGATACGTTAGTTTTAAGTGTTTACCTTTTAAGTTATTTCTGTTAATTCACAGGTAAAAAAGTATGCCACACAATTAACGTTCGAAAAAAGACACCTCACGCATCTGATCAGAAATGCGTAGGGAAATAATTTATACAGGTGTGTATTTGTATAGACTCAAAAATTTAAGGCATGCTGATTTTTTAAAGGGTCTTTTAGGAACCAAATTGTTTAAGATTTAAAATTAGTGACTTGTTGAATTGGTTCTGCCGGAATGAAAATATCAAATGTAGCTCCGTTATCTACCTGCCCGGTTGCTTTTATAAATCCGCCATGGTTTTCTACTATTTTCTTTACAATCGCCAATCCGATTCCCGTGCCTACATATTCACTTTTGCCGTGTAAGCGTTGAAAAACTTCAAATATCCGCTCATTGTATTGTGATTCAAATCCGATTCCATTATCCTTTAGTCGAATATGACAAAAGTATGCGCCATCGATATCTACCTTCTCACTATCTATTATTATATGAGGCGGCATGCCGGGTTTAGTAAACTTTAACGAATTACCAATCAAATTGTGCAACAGTTGTCGAAACTGAAATGGGATGATACTGGTTTCACAAAGCTGAGCTACTTCTAGCACTGCATTTTTTTCAACAATAGAATCTTTCAATTCCGCTCTTACTTCTTCAACGATATCATTGAGATAAACCCTTTCAAATTTACGTTCACCTGTGCTGGCTCTCGAGAATGCCAGCAGATCCTCAATAAGCCGTTGCATGCGGCCAGCCGCACCGCGCATTCTATGAAAATAATCCTTTCCCGTTTCCGAAAGACCACTACCGTCCCGCTCTAAAATACGCGCTGAGAAGGTTTGAATTTTTCGTAATGGTTCTTGCAGATCGTGACTGGAGATGTATGCAAACGACTCAAGTTCTTTATTCATTTTTTCCAGGTCAGCATTTTTAAGCGCTAGCTCATAAGTTCGTTGTTGAACTTGATTTTCCAATTGTTGAGAAAATTCCTTTTCTGTATTTATATCCGTAAAAGCACCTACCCATTTAATTATCCTATTTCTTTCATCGCGAATAGGTTCACCATTTACCATAAACCATCTATACTCACCCGATTTACTTTTAAGACGCACATCCGATTTGTAAATTTCTCCCGTTGAAAGACTTTGCATCCATGCTGCACTAATGGCTTCCAAATCATCGGGGTGAACGATGGCATTCCATACCTCCATCCCGCCCGGTTTCACACCTGTGTATTGTTCCCATTGCTGCGAAGTATATTCATTTACACCTTGTGCATTAGTTACCCATACTAATTGTGGCAAGGCTTCAGCTAAATTTCGGAACCTACTTTCACTTTCCCGGAGTGTGTTAACATAGGTTGTTTGCTTATGGATATCCATACAGGCACCTATGTAGCCTTGAAATTCCCCACCTACATAACGAGGACTTCCTTTGTCCGAAATCCACCGATACTCGCCATCATGCCGCTTTAAACGATACTCTAAATAAAATCCTTCGCGTTTGTTAAAAGCAGTGATGTATGCACTCAGGCATCTATGAAAATCGTCTGGATGAATTCCTTCCGCCAATGCATTACCAACCTCCTCCTGCATCGTTCGTCCGGTAAATTCAAGCCAACTTGCATTAAAATAATAACGAAGCTTATCCTTACCAGACATCCAAATCAAAACTGGGGCGCTATCAGCAAGGGAGCGAAACCGCGCTTCACTTTCCGTTAATGATCTTAGGGCATTCACTTGGTCAGTTACATCTATAAGAGTATTAATTGCTCCGGTAATTTCACCCGATAATCCAAATTGGGGTTGAGGATGTACTAGTACTATTACGCGGGTACCATCCTGTCTCTCTAGGATAAGTTCCTCACCCATGATTGACCTTCCTTCTTTAATAGCAATGGCCATCGGACAAGTATCCAATGGTAGGGGTGTACCATCCGAGTGATATATTTTCCATGACCCACACCATAAATCCTGACCAATTATTGGTGAACGTCCCCATAGCTTTGCCGCTCTTTCGTTGTAATAGGTAATTCGCCCTTGAGCATCACACGAATAAACCGCTGCAGGCAAACCCATTACCAATTTCCTGAATTGATCTTCACTTTTCTTGACGATTTCTTCAGCAAGCTTGCGTTGCGTAACATCCTGCACTACACCTGCTATGCGCAATGGTTTGCCCTCCGCATTAAAGGTTGCTTTTCCTTTAGATCGAACCCACCGCAATTTACCATCCGTAATTCCTTTGGTGCGATACTCCACTTCATACATATTTTGATTTTGAGTCTCGAAAAATGATTCTAAAATCAGTTCGGATTTATCTCTATCTTCAGGATGGATAGCATTTAAATATACATCATAGTTCACTTCAGCATCTGCCGGCAAGCCAAACAATTCTTTGGTTTTGGAAGACCAAAACAACTTATTCGAATGAGGGATAAAATCAAAAGTACCCAACTCTCCACCTTCCATGGCAATGCGAAGTTGCGCCTCATTCTCTTCAATTTTTTTTCTGATCAATACCTGTTCGGTAACATCAAGTCCGTATACTAAAATTCCATCTATTTTTCCCCTTTCATTAACAGAAGCCCTGAATTCGAAATTGACGAAATGCTCATTCGATACATTATCTCTATTGATCTTTACAAGTACTTCAGTGCCTGCATGCGATTGTCCAGTTTTAAATACATTATCCAGCAATTGATGGAAGCCTTGTTGTTCCAACTCAGGTAACGCCTCTCGAATTGGTTTTCCTAAAATATCTCTATTGCCAATCATCTTTAGGAATTGATCATTTGCCATTTCAAATAAATGATCTGGTCCGCGCATGACACAAATAAAGGCAGGAGCTTCTTTTACCATCACTCGCTGATCACGTTGCATAACAAGCGAACGAGTTAATTCTGAGTGGAGTTTGTAATAAGAAAGTACAAGAATAGCTAAAGCACCAAGACTGATAGTAAGAAGGAAAAGCGGTGTAAAAATCGATTGTTTTTTAAAAAGTTCACTTCGCTGACTTAGTAGATTATTCTCCATATCATTCATACTAGTTATCTGCTTCCGTAGGCTATCCATAATTGATTTACCATACTCTATTTCGGGGGCGGTGGGTTTGCGCACTTTATCCACTTCTAATATCTTTAACATAAATCGTTCTTGTGCTAAGCCGATCCGTTCAAGTTCGATCAGATTTTTATGTTGAATCTCATTTCCCTTCGTAAGCTCACGCAAGGTTTTCAAGCGCGTAGCATATTCTGATAATCCGTTTGTAAAAGTTGTAAGAAATACAGAATCGTGAGTTAGTAAATAACTTCGATGGCCAGTCTCTGCATCTTTAAGGCTACCAATTAATCTTTCAAGCTCATGCGAAACTTCAGTTGTCTTCTTTACTAAATGGGAAGATTCTATCAGGCGTTCAACCTGTTTAAACACAAAAAAGGAAAGTGCTATTAAAAAAATAGTTGTTGCTACATAGATAATGCGAAGTTGAAACAGAGAACTAATTTTCTTCTTAAAAGGCATAGGTAAAGTTTTAGACTCAAAACAAAATTCTTCGTTATTGGATCTTCATGATAATAACAGTCGCTATGCGGAGACTGCCAACCTTCAAGTAGTCGATCCTAAATCAGTTCCCTTAAGTTCCAATTGTTGCCATTGCACCAACTTTCAGACCAACCCTTTTTTGAGACTGGTTATCTGTTGCATGCAGTTTCATCAACATTTTTAGGACTTTAAGCCCGTAGTTATAAAGACTTAAAACGAATTGGTGTTGGCAACCCGCGAAGTGTGGAAAAAGTGTGGAAATTTTTACTCACGCGTAGAGTAGAATATTTTCAATTATTCATTTGGCCTGGCGGGGTGAGGCAGCAGAAATTTCTCAAAGTGTCTTGGTGAATCTTCTAACCAATCTATGGAAAGAATATACTCAATTAATTTCCTGAGCAACACAAAATTACCTGGTTTTCGGGCATAATGATTTGCTCCTTCTTCAAAAGTCTTTTTTATATGCTCGCTATCCCCAGATGTGGAGAATACAACAATTGGAATATCCTTAAACTTAGCATTACTTTTCATTTCCTTTAAGCACTCAAAACCATTCTTGCGCGGCATATTTAAATCAAGAAACAAAACGCGTGGTGGCGGAGGTACCTTTTCTTTTAACACCTTCATTAACTCCACACCATCCCTACTCACTATGAGCTCGATGTTCTTATCTACATCCTGTAGTGCATCTTGAAATAAGAGACAATCATCCTCATCATCATCAGCAAGAAAGACTCTGATCTTTTCATTTTTCATGAGGGGGCATTAGGAGGTTTACGATTTAAGAACTAGGATTATGAGCAAGATAAATTAAATATTCGCAATACTAAAAATCATTTTTTAAGCCAGAATAGGCAGGGAATTGGTATACATGTAATATTGCTACGCCTTTTACAATATATGCAATGGCAACTTTTGCACCTTCTTGAACAACAAGATTTAAACAACTCTCCAATACCACTTGCTATGATTATCAGATTTTTTACTATGCCAGTTACTAATTGGATTGATTGAATAAAAATAGAGAGATCCCTTTAAGGATCTCTCTATTTCCATTAGAGGTTTTAACTATTTACCCCAAACTTCAACTACTGCTTTATCCTTTGACTTATTTACGGTATCATACCAAAACGTTACTTTCTCGATTACCCGTGAGTTTCCTTTAAGGTCCCACAAGCGACCATCATTTTGGGTATTCACCTCATCGTCAAATTCAATCTCTTGCGTGTCTCCATTAGTAAAATGTACTGTGGCTTTGTGCATGTTTATTGTTCCATTCTTTACAATAAACTTTAATCCAGTTATGTAGTTTTTAGTTTCCTTTAAGGAAACCACATCACGATCGATCGTGTAATCTACAACACGCGTGCCCAATAAAGTCCACCCGTCAAACATTTTGTCCGCTTTTTGAGCAAACGTAATATTAGCCATCATAACCATGATGAAACCTAAAATAAATGTAAATACTGTTTTTGTTTTCATGTTGTCGTGTTTTTAAGTTAAATTAATTTTTAGTGTTCCTCAAGAAATTCCTGATTCAAATACCATTCTATCTTTCTCTTTTATCCTTACCATCCTCTTCCTGAGAAATAGAATCGTGATCAATCCTTAAATCATCGTCTTCCGAATTAGTAATTGGTTTTTGATCGTCTTCGTTTAAGCCTCGATCTTTTGGCCTCCGTTGTGGGGTTGGTGAATTAGGCTTATGTGCTTTCCCCACGCCTTTAGTTTTAGTTTTCATGATTTATAATTATTTAAATGATGTGATTACTTCGCAGTCATGAAAATCACATACCACACTTAAAACTTATAAAAACCAAAAAATAGAATGTTCTCCAGAAATTTATGGGGAGCACTTTTCGCAGTGAGGGAATAATTATACTCGCTTCTAAAACAAAAGCGAGTTAAGCTATTCTTTCCCAAAGACGTAAAGTCTACATACTTTCTCCTGTGGAATATTCCCGCATAGTGTGGAAATTCATTCGTGATACTTAAGAACAAAAGCGCTTTTCAGAAGCCTTTACTAATGGCAGGATTTTTAACCTATCTACAAAAACAAAAAAATATGACAGCCCTTAAAGACGATGGAACACAAAAAATGAACACCCTATCAGAATGCATCAATGATGCAGTTAAGAAAGGTTATACTGAAAATTTTAAGATTTCAGAAAAGAAAATGATGACAGAAAATAAAAAATCATCCTTTAATGCAGAGGAGGTTTCTATCGATAACTTTTACAGATTCGAAGGGTACTCTGACCCGGAAGACAATGCAGTTCTCTACCTATTGCAAACAGAAGATGGAAAAAAAGGAACCCTGATAGATGCCTATGGTACCTATGCGGATGCTAACATTTCGAAGTTTATTAAGGAAGTAGAGGAAATTCAAAAGAAAACTCCAAAACGAAATAACTAAGGCATAGATCAATCATCCTATTAATTGGCTTGCTAAAAAGGATAACCAATGGCAATGTTGAAAACCAAATTGTCTTGTCGCCAGCTCTTACTTCCAAAATCGATCTGATTAATTACCCAACGATCTTGCGAATTTAAATATGGTTTCCTGAGAGGGAAGGCTACATCAAATCGAAGGATGAAAAAATTAAAATCATAGCGAATCCCAACGCCAGTCCCTACTGCTAATTCACTCATAAAAGAGTTGTTATTGAACTTTACACCATCACGACCATCATCTTTAATCAGCCAAATATTTCCTGCATCAGTAAATACAGCCCCCTTTAAGGATTTAAAAATATCAAAACGATACTCTACATTAAATTCAAGTTTAATATCGCCACGCTGATCAATAAAAAAAGTGTTTGAGGTAAAGGTGCTATCCGTTCGTACATTATAGGTGCCTGGCCCAATCGATCGCGCTGGAAATGCCCTTACGCTATTAGAACCTCCAACGGCAAACTGCTTTATATAGGGTAAGTTGGTTGAGTTCCCGTATGCGTATCCAATGCCCGCATTAATTCTTGTGGCTAATTTATTGTGCTTATCAATCTGGAAATAATATCTAACGTCAACCTCGCCCCGAGCAAATTGAGAATATGCCTGACCAAAGACTTCAAAGGGTCTTGATTCTTCTCTTCGAAGCCCTGATTGAATTGTATTCAAAATATTTCCTGCCAAATCAATCTTACCATTAAAATAGATACTTGATTTATTGAGGCGGGCTAAATTGTATTTCTCCTCCATTCCTTCACGTAGTTGCGTATTAAGTGTGTAGCTGTACCTAAGCCCTGGGATAAATTGATTTTGAAATGAGTTGTTTAACGATGGATTTAGCTCCAGTAAATTATTAAAAGCCTCGGAAGTTTTACTTGATTTCACAAAGCTTAAGTCAACTGGATATAACTCATGAGTTTTGAATGTCGTTTCGCGCCAGGTATATCCGTAGGCAATATTGAAAGATGTAAGTCTAAAAAAGTTAATTCGTTGCTGAAAATTAAGACCTGCTCTTATAATTGTCTGAGGCATATATTTTGATGATTGATAGGAGATGTGAAACGGAGCTATAATACGAGGAACTGTAAGACTAGATTCTGCTCCAAATTCTATTGCGTTTAATGGGCCCGATTGCTGTTGGCTAATCTGCCATTCATAGGATCCATTCAGTTTAAGCTGAAATAACTCAGCCCCTCGTAGCCAATTTCTATTAGTAAATGTGACATCTACACCTGGCCCCACAAAATTGTTTGACTTAGAAACTGCTTGGGCTTGCACGCGCAATGATTTTTTTAAAAGGGGCACAAGGTTAATTTCTGCATTCAGCATTGATGAATCGTGAGCATCATCTTGATACTTAATATTAACAAACTTGAATGTTCGTAAACTCATCAATCTACTTAATGTGTATTCGTGGTTAGTTCTGCTATAAACACTATCCGTTTTTAAATTAATTGCACTTGTCACTATTTCAGGTCGAAACGCCTTGGAGTTATCGACATATAGATAGTTGTTCACTCTCAGCGTATCACTTGTAGTGGCCAGGCTATCATTGCCTAAGGAATGATTTGGATATATTTTTATGTCTCTCAATGTATAGATTCGTTTGATTTTAGATGGTGTTGCATTCTCAAAAATCAATTTCAAATCAACATGCCGCTTACCTACAGTTGTGTCGGCTTCAAATAGCAGATATCGTTCATCAAAATAATAAAACCCTTTATCCTTAAGAAAATCTTCAATACGATGTTGCTCTGCTATTAATCTTTCTAAGCTATATCGCTGCTCCTTTTTCAATAATGATTCCTTCTTAAATTCCTCCTGATCTGAAATTAGACTGTCAAACAAATTGATATCAATACTGTCCAATCTAAAAGGCTTTGTGAGCATCACCGTGTAAACTATTTTGCTCTTCTTCTTTTTGGTTATTATCTCACTACTCACTTTCGATCCAAAATAACCCTCATTATTCAATTGGCGTTCTAGCATAGATACCGTTTTGGAAGGTTCCGTATCTGATAATAATACAGGCTTATCACCAAGCTTACTCTTAACAAAATTTGCGAACCCTTTTTTACTTTTTGGTGTGCCCGCCACATAGTAAAACCAAACCCCTGGTCTTAAACCAAATAATGTTGAGTTGGGTCTGGGGGTTATCAATTCATTTAACTTGGTTCGCAGGGCTTTCTTTCCAGAAATCTTGTCCACTGTTTGAAGAGTGATTTCAGCTCCATCATAAAACGTTTCACCATTCTTCAGAAAGCGAGTACCTGTGCAACTACTCATAAGTATGAAGCTAAAAGCAATCATACCGAAATTATTTGCCCTCACTCTAAAGTTTGTACCACCTTTATTGTTTCTTATTTGTTTTAAAAAGTTCACGCAGTGTATTATAGTCCTTTATATATATCAGTCCTGTACCTGTTTCTATTAATTCCCCATCAATCATATCGAAATTGCTATTTCTAAAACCCACAATTCTAAATCGTCCATCACTTGTTAATTTGTATTCCAATGCAATATCTCCTATATAATCAGTGGCTTGTTGTTTTCCATTGCCGCCTTCCAGGTCCAGATTACCGGCAAATTTCACAACCAGTCGCTCATCCCAAAGACTTTTAGAAATGCCTAATTGTGCTTTTGTTTCTCCTTGCACCTCATCCCCGGTAAAATTTTCATACGATTTAATATCAAAGGTTAACTCAACTCCCTTTATATTTTCCGAAAGTCGGTTTAGTTGATCAGAAAGAATTCTGCTTACACTTTGTCTGGCAGTATTACTTAAACTTGAAGCAGATTGACTTTCAAATGGATTTTCTGAGATAAAACGTTTCAGAATAATCAATGAGAACACTTGTTTGTTCAAATCCGATTCGCGCGTATTTATATCTTGTAATTTGGAATAAATCGCTCCACCAAACGCATTTCTCTTTTCTTCGGGCATATCTAATTTGAAAGTAATGTGAGGTTCCAACAGGCGACCTCTTATCTCCAGAAAAACGATAAACGGAAGACGTTGATTATAGCTATTTACTTCGCTTTGGTTTGAAGTATTGATTTGGTTGTAAACTAAATCAAGCGGTGAAGCATCAAGCTTGTAGGTTGCACTGATATCCATGGTAGCATTTAGTGGATCACCAGTCCATTCAATCGTACTTCCATTCACCAGATTAAATTCCCTTTTGGCAAGATTTTGAAAAGAGAAATTATAAGTACCCTTGGTTATTTCATATACACCGGATAAGTCCATTCCACCCGAAGCATCAATACCTAATACAAGGTTGGCGTTACCATTCACTGAAAGCTTATCATTAGTTCTTGGATCTAAGACAATATTTAGCATTGCCTTATCACTCAATTCCAAATTAGCGGAAAGGTTTAATCCTTTAAACGAACTTCTTATAGTATCCTCATTCACTAAATTGGCAAGGAAAGGGTCGAGGGTTGCATTCCTATCTACAAACCGAACAACACCTTTTAGCTCTTGAGCGCTCTTTTGAGATTCAGGAACAATGTATGTGAAGTTACTGTCATCATTAAGCGCCAAGGTGAGATCAACAGAAGGTTCATTCAGGTTTCCCGTTATGACTGCGTTAGCATCTGCTTTAACTAATCCATAAAAAAGTTCGTTATCTCCCTCCTTCGTGTTAAGCAGCTGAAATCGCTTCATGGAAGCCTTCAGGTTCAACGCAAAATTTTTATAATCTTCCGTTTTAATACTTCCCCTAATTATTGCTTCATTAGCATTTGAATCTGCAATTTTAAAATTATCAAACACGATTCCTTCATTGTTAAACAGAATCCGTTCTTGCTTTAGTAAAAAAGAATTTTTCAAGTAAGTGGAAGTGAAAGTTGCGTCAGCAAATAGCATCTCTCCCCTGATACTAAAATCGGAACCTTTGCTACTCACTTCCATTTTCCCTCTACCCGTCCCTTTTACATAGGTCAATTGGCCAAAAGCAAATGGCTCCAATAGTTCAAGATTAAAAGGCGCAAGACTTAGCTGTAATGTCAATTCATCCTGAGGCTCTTTGTTTTCGTATTGACCATTGGCTTGAAGGTTCAAAGCCTCACCTTGCACCGTTGCATCGATTGAATACATATCGGAAGTATGAGTCATTGCAATGGCCGCATCGCCCCACTTTCTTTCAAATAAGAATAATTCGTTAATGTTGAGTTTTGAACTGAAGTTTTCTTTGCCAGAGCTACTGATTCTAAAATTACCGTTCAGTAAGCCGCTAGCCGGAAGTACACCCTCAATGAGATTAGTAAAATTGGATAACTGAAATTGATGAAATCGAAACTCGAGTGTGGAATCAACTTCGGAGGTCACCATTTCAAATTGTTCATTTCCATTTGTTAATTTGAAATCACCCGCACGCGTTAAAGTATTCTCAAACGAAACAAAATTACTAGTTGGAATTTGCCACTTCTTGTAGTTAATAAGAATGTTATCATCTGCTAAAGAAAATTTAAACTCATTTTTCAGACTATTGAGAGTCGCTGAAAAGCGATACTTTTCCTTGTTTAAAGAATCGAGTATAATCAAGTTAGCCTCATGATGGTTGTTAGCCAGTTTGCCTTGCACTTGCACCGCAGTTATATGAAGTGTATCATATCTTAAATTCTTTAGTCTCACCTTATAGGTTAAAGCATTATTGTCTGAGTTCAAAGCAATTAGGAGGGAATCAAGGCTGGAGGAAGCATACTTAATTTTTGTTAGCCCAATGTTCATTTCAAGCAAGTTTTTCTCACTATCAAACTCTCCTTCAATTTTACCGGGAACAAAGGATTTTAACTGAGGGAAAATTAATTCTGTGAATAGATCAGAATTCTTAAGCGTTAAATTGAATTTAAAATTTTGAGGTTCTTCAAAGGCATGAATAGATGAATCCTTCATGGAGAAATACCTATTCATGTGTTGCTTTAGCGTTTTAGGCATGCCTGCTAAACTGAAAGTTCCTTTGAAATCTCCAGCGATAACGTCCGAACGAATTGAAATGCTACTCTCCTGCTCCTGATCTATTGATACGACCAACAATGAATCTATTTTATAAAGTACCTCTCCATTATAAATAGCAACCTTTCGAACATCGATACTGCCATTTACCTTTCCAAAATCTTCTACCCAAAGATTTACATCAAGTGTTGCCCTTGCTTTCAAGGGGCGTTCTGAAATTTTCAATGCCCGAAAATCAGCATTCTTTAATGTAAAGGTTGCTTTGTATTGTAGTATCTTCTCAGAATAATTCAAATCGGCATTAAGAGTAAAATCAAGGTTATCATCTTTGTGAGAAGCTGATCCCTCGAAGATCGAATTGTTAAATAGTCCATCTAATTTAAAATCAGAATAGGTGTACCCATTATACCTGAATTTACTCACATCAATCTTTGTCATTACATTCAAAGTTTCACGCGTTAGTCCAGACCCCGTTATTTTCAGATCCATATTTAATGTATCCATCTGCTCTTGTTTAAGCAAAGCCCCAATATTCAAGTTCTTAGAGGTAATCTTAATATCGTAGGTCGCAGGGTCTCTAAAATCATATTGTCCATTCACTTCTATTGATCCCACTTCCGTTTCCATTGCAGCGCGTACACTTGAAGCATCAATTGTTCCCTCAAAATTTCCAGTTAACAATATATGATCAGGAATTTGCAGTGACGATGGCACCATCGAATCGTAAAGTACTTGCATCATGTTGCTACGCGTTGTAATAAAACGGTTCAGTTTGATATCCATCATTGACTTACTGAAATCCGGAAGTCCAGTAACTCTTCCACTAAGACTAATAACTGTACTATCAAATAATTTCGCTTCCAACTTATCCACCAGGAGGTCGCTTATTAATCCATGAAACCGAGTGTCAATATATAGTACGGAATGGATGGGTACTTTTACAGGGAGGCTATCTATTAGATTTGGGAAGAAAAATAAAGCATCGTTAGCTGATAGAAATGAGTTCTTTACATTGACATCCAGTTTAACTCTTGTGTAATCAAGAGCTTTCCCTTCTGTCAAATCAAATGTTGCATTCACATTCAACTCTAATTTGGAATTCGCGGTCTCAAAATCAAATCCTTCTACAATGAATCGAGAATCAGAAAACTCGATCTCAGATTTGAGCGATTTTACTTCAAAGCCAGCGCGTTCTTTAAAAGACATCTGCTCCAAAGTAGCTTTGTAAGAATTTCTGTTAACATCAATATCTTTCGCCAATAAATGAAAAGAAGATAATTCAATATGATTTGGATCAAATAATGATAAAGAATCCTTTGCATTACCATACTCTAAAATATTATCCACAAAGGTCAATTGCCTAAGTTTTATAATCCAATCAGTAGCGGGGAAAGTTATTACATTGCCAGATTCCTTGATACTCGCATCAGCAGTTGAGTCAAGTGCACCATCCCAATACGAAATAGAAGAATGCTCAAGTGATACAGTCTCAAGATCAATAAGCTTGTGGTTTAAATCTATTCTATTAGACTCTACCATAAGATCGCTGAGATTTATGGAAAGCGATTGATTTAAATCAGGCTGATCATATTCAACACTTATATTGTTGAGATGAATTGCCTGGAAATCAAGATCAAAAGGAATTAAATCACGTTGCCTTGTATCAGATTCGTTTTCCGAATTATTATATGATCGACTAATCTGTATTGAAGTATTGTTCAATTCTATATCCGAAAACTTATAAATCGATTGAGTGATCTTTGACTCGCCCAACGAAATATCCAATTTACCTACCTTTACCTTTATAGAGTTTCCTTGTTGTCGATCATCAAACGTTACTACTACCTTCTCTAACTCAACTCGTTCAATAATAACATCCCAGGCAGTCGAGGTGGTGTCCGTTGACTCTCCTTTTGGGTTAAATGCCTGAATTATATAATCAAAGTTGAATGAGCTATCGGTTTCATTTCTGTTTAAATCAATTGTTGAGTTACTCAACTCGATTGAGTTAACCTCAATTCGATTTTGCGTTAACGCCCATAGATCAGTATCTACAGATAGACTACCTAGATAAACCATTGTATCCGATTTCTGATCTTCCAGATATAAACCCTCTAAAACGATATTTTTTGGAAATGTTATATAGATGCTTTCCAAGGTTACTTTAGTATCAATCTTACTCTGCAAATAGCCAATAGCCTTTTGAATAATTTTGTTTTGAACATACGGAGTGCGAATGCCAAGTATTGCAATTATTAAGAGAGTGAGAATGCTAACCAGTAGCCATCCACCAATTTTTAAAAATTTCTTTGCAATGAATTTTATACGGTAACTCATTAAGTCAACTAAAGATAAGTTTTGTCAATTTTCTTAGCAGAAGCTATTGACAGTTAATTAAAAAGAAACCCGCGATGAATGACTTACTGCTTTTCTCGAAGCCTATTATAATGAGTTCCATAAATGTGATCCCAAAGTGTGGTTGTTACCCCAAACGCTAAGTTGTTATCACGATGATGATGAATGCTATGATTGATCCAGAAATACTTAAGTATATTTTTAGGAGGTGGATAGACATGCACAAGGTAGTGAATAAGAAGGTACAAAGCATATCCAACAAGCATTCCAGGTAAGAAAGCAAAAGTAAAATCTCCAATCAAAATCCTAAACACAATAAGTAACATGCTGGCAATTGTAAGACTTAAAAGAGGTGGCATAGCCAATCGATCCTTATCCTTTGGATGTGCATGATGAATGCCATGTACCATGTACTGAAACTTTGCTTTGGCTTTCGAATTTATTTTTAGGTGAAAAATATACCGATGCATAAGGTACTCCAGCCATGTAAAAGCAAGCCAGCCAAGGAAGAACAAAAAAATAGACGACTTCAACATTAAGGTCGTATACTTAAAACATATAAAGAGTAGTGCAGACGCATACACTATAAAAGCAGAGATTGGTACAGCAATATGTGTATGAGTCATCTGCTCAAGAAAATTATTTTTAAAAAGCCTACTGCTATTTTCTGATGTCATAAAATTTTGCCTTTCTAAGATTCTGAAATAGTGTAGAAATGATCATGCCAATTCAACCATAGATTTGATGGTCTTTATTTTGCCTTCTTCTTACTGATGAAAAGTCTTAAGATTAAAAAAGGCATTACAAATATTGTAATTACCTCTATTCACAGTGGTCATCGGATCAGGCCACAGCTACTTCCTTATCTAAAATTATCAGAAACAGAAAGATTGTTAGAGGAAGACCCATTTACTGACGAATGGGTAAAAATCTCAGATAATAATATAAGAGTGCTGCCTTCTCGATTTGAGGTTGATCTAAATCGATCTAGAAATAAAGCAATTTATACATGCCCTCAAGATGCATGGGGTTTAGAAGTTTGGTCGCAAAAATTACCTGACGAAATTGTAGAAAAATCGCTACAGGTGTATGATGAAATCTATACACAATTTGCCAATTATTTTGATGACCTGTTAGCAACACACAAGCACCTTATTATTTATGATTTACATACTTATAACCACAGGCGTGAAGGGTTTGATAAATATGCATTACCTGAAGAAAATCCAGAAATAAACATAGGTACAGGAAATCTTAATCGTAAGGCATGGTCGCAGGTAGTGGATGATTTAGTTGATCGGATGAAGACCTATAATTTTGAGGGAAGACATCTTAGTGTTGGTGAAAACATAAAATTTTGCGGTGGCCACTTTGGCAGTTGGTTACATTCCCGCTATCAGGATTTAGTTTGTCCTATTTCCATTGAAGTAAAGAAATTCTTTATGAATGAATGGACTGGAAATGTTTTTGAATCTCAATTGATACATGTGAAAGAGTTGTTGATTGCTGCAATAACCCCAGCAACAATGCATTATAAAACCTGCCAATAATGATAGATCCTACTTTAATTGATTCAATTGGGTATACCATTAAAAATGGGAATAGAGTAAATCGCGTTTTACCGGGTGGTGGAAAGATAGTTATCGATCATTTGCTTCCCTACCTCTGTGTTTACAGATACTCCGCTACTGAGGATTTTATGTTTGGTCAATTGATGAAAACCCAATCATCATATTTAATTATTGAAGATGGCGTTGACATAAAGCCATTACTATCAAAGATCATCACGATTGCTTCTAAAAAATTCAAATCATTCTTACTTCTTGAACTTTGGGGTAACGTCAACCCTGAAGGAACCACCTTCCATATTTATTGTCCGGCTGAACGCTCACCTGCTACCGTAAAATCACTTGTTACTGGGTTTGATGATCTTAAGAGTATCTATCCTGTACTTTCCAACACAAAGGTATTCGATTCGTTGCAACGGCAACCCACACACCTTCTTCCGCTCATGAATATTGAAGAAACCAGAGAAATTGGTTGTTTGCTTATTGGAATAAGTGTGCCAGCTGTATATCGGGAAATAATTTCAGGTTTCTCCTACGCCATCTCTTTTAGAAAATTCAAAAGAGCTTTCTCAGATATCATTAAAAAATCTGCCTTTGAATTTATTCGGGTACAAACTTCAAAAGAGTTTACCCACTACCTAATGCTTGGAAAAACCACGCTTGATAACCTGACGCGATACGCTGATATTCAATTAGCCGATTTAAGCGAAAGAATTAATTTCTTAATGAGAATTACTCCTGTAAACAGTCATCAGGAGTGGGAGACATTTCAGGAAAACAAATTCAGGAAAAAACCTGAATTTAAATACAGACTGATTTCAATTGATCCTGAAGTAGAGAAGCGAATGCTTTATAAAATTCACATAGAACGAATTGATGACCCTACGCTTGCTTCAATCTTTAGGGACAAACGTCTGGAATTAGAGAAGCAGCTAACCATGCTGGAGGAACGAGAAACAAATAATTTTAAATATACCGGACAAAGCCTCTATGGTATTCCAGATACTAAATCTATGGAAGTGGCTGATGATCTCTTACAAGCCTTGCAGGAAAATGACAATCATGCTAATCTACTTGATTGTCATGACTTTGCTCAACGCGCTCAAAAAGAAATTGATCTGTACAAAGAGCATTTTCCAAAAGTTGATTTAAAAATTCAAATACGAAAAGATGTAAGTGGAGTAATGGTCTCTAAATCTCACCTACTCATCAGCGAGGAATTTCTCATTCCTACCTATCGCGTGGAAGCATTAATACAGCATGAAGTAGGAACTCATATACTTTCCTATTGTAACGGACATCAGCAACCGTTGCGTCAAATGTATGCTGGGCTTGCGGGGTATGATGAATTGCAGGAAGGTCTTGCAGTGCTAGCTGAATACTTAACCAATGGTTTAACTTCAGATAGGCTTAAGCTATTGGCCGGAAGGGTACGGGCAGTTAGCAATATGGTGGATGGGGCCGACTTTATAGAGACATTTAACGCATTAACAAAACAGTACAACTTCGATTCCAAAACGGCCTTCTTTATTACCATGCGCGTTTTTCGTGGTGGTGGGCTTACCAAAGATGCTCTTTACTTAACCGGGTTAATTCATTTATTGAAGTATCTGAAATCGGGTGGCGACCTAAAGATTTTGTATACTGGAAAATTCCATCTAAAACATGTGCCCGTTATAAAAGAATTGCTACATCGGAAAATTTTAAAAAAACCCCTGCTAGGCCCTTACTTCCAATTAGAAGAAACAAAAATTCGCCTGGCTGCTTTAGATAAAATGACAGATTTCACGAACCTTTTAAATAGAAAAAACAATGACAATAGCATTTATAATTAATGATATCACCAAAGAGCAAGCTGCTTACACAACCACTCACCTTGCCTGGGCCGCCTATAAAATGGGCCATCAAATTTTTATGGTGGGTGTAGGTGACCTAAGTTATAGTCATGATGGACATTTATCAATGCGTGCAAACACGGCTGGTAATCGTAAGTATAAAACAGCAGCAACATTTCTTAAGGCAATACAAGCCAGTGAGCTTACAAGAATAAGTTCCGAAAATCTTGATGTTATTTTTCTTAGAAATGATCCTTCCCAAGATATCAATAAAAGGAACTGGGCTCAAAACGCACCCTATATATTTGGTCAGATTGCATTGCAAGATGGTGTGATCGTAGTAAACAGTCCTGAAAAGTTATCCGATGCCATTAACAAGATGTACTTCCAACATTTTCCAAAAGTATTAAGACCAGAGACTATTATTACCAGGGACGCCAAGGAAATTGAAGATTTTTTTGAGAATCAAAATCAAAAAATTATTCTTAAGCCCTTGCAAGGTTCTGGAGGAAAGAATGTATTTCTGGTGAATAAGAAAAACCGCATGAATCTATCTCAGATCATTGAAGCTATAAGCCGCGATGGGTACATCATTGCCCAAGAATATCTTCCAGAAGCTACACACGGTGACATTCGGCTATTTCTGATGAATGGAATCCCACTAAAAGTTGATGATAAATATGCCGCCATTAGAAGAGTCAATAAAGCAGATGATATTCGAAGTAATCTTAGTGCTGGCGGGTCAACAAAAAAAGTTAAGATAACTGACGAAATTCTTTCTCTTGCCCGGGTGTTACGTCCCAAGCTTGTAAAAGATGGAATGTTTTTAGTAGGTATTGATATCGTGGGCAACAAACTAATGGAAGTGAATGTCTTTAGCCCGGGAACCATGAGCTATATGAATAAGCTATACCAAGTTGATTTTTGTGAAAAAGTAATTAACGCTCTGGAAAAGAAGAAAACCTATAAAGAACTATACGGTAATTCAATTGACAATAACACGATTGCCACAATGTAAAAATTACTTGACCAGATAGATTTCTCAACATTCATTTGGCGCACTTTTTGGTCAATTTTAAAAAAACAAATGCTATGAAAGCTGTCTCGTTTCATAAGGAAACCACAAAAGGATATAATGAACTATTTAGGGTTAATGGTAAGACGCTCACAGATCACACTGGATCAAATGAATACAAACCTCACGAAGTAAAAATTCGCAATTATTTCCGGCTTAACGGAAATGAAAAGCCAGAAAAAAATGCCATCGCCTACTTGTTAGAAACATACGATGGGAAGAAAGGTGTTTTGGTTTATCGATATGATGTTTTCACAGATTCTAAAGTATTTAATTTTCTAAAAGCAATGTTGGATTTTCAAAACAGATCAGTAAATAACTGAGGAACTTCCCTCGCGAATGCGGAAATAATTCCACACGCTTACGTATTCAATCTTTAAATATACCAACAATTGGTATTTACACGGCTGGCACGGTTTTCAACCTTGCCATTGCATAACAAAAAATTTCTATGGAAACCATTGAATTAATAGGCAGCTTACTTTTAAGCTTTATACTTTTCTGTTTTGTGGGAACACTTGCAACAGTGGTGCTTTCAAGAATATTGTTTAAACGGTTAACCGATGAAGAACTAGAACGGTTTGATCATTACGAAGCTACATCAAAACCAAAACCGCTTTACAAAATCTACACGCACCATAATTCTGAACATAGAAGGGCATCTTAACAAAAGTGAGAGATGGAAAACGGGGTAACGAATTATAATTAATGCTGCATTATGAATGAAGTAAAAGAAACTGCTGATAAGGTACTAGATACGGCAACAGATTTAATCGAGGTTCACAAGGAACTAGCAATTATCAAATTTACTCAACATTCTACAACTGCGGCTTCAACGGCCATACTTGGCCTACTTGGATTAATTGTTTTAGTCCTTCTTCTTATTTTTTTTGGAATAGGCCTGGCCTGGTGGATTGGAGAAAGCACCGAAAATATAAAGTCTGGATTTTTTATTATTGGTGGTTTCTATTCAATTGTGTTGCTCGCGTTACTGCTATCCGCCAAAAAGTTTCTGTTGCCTTTTATCAGGAATAAAATAATCGAAAAGATTTATGAGCCAGATTAAAAATTTCGAAGACCTGAAACTGGAAAGGATAAGACTTGAAGCTCTTGCAGTTTTACATCGTCAAGAACTCCGTTCTGAGATTAGCTTGCTCAAAGACCAATTCAAGCCGTTTTCCATTCTTGCCCGATGGCTTAGTGGCACTCATGAAAATCTAAAAACCCCAATAGCCGAAGGGGCAAAAGTAGGCATCGATTTACTCGTTAGGGATAATCTACTATCCAAATCCAATTGGTTGATTCGATCCATCGTTCCCTTCGTCTTAAAAAACATCGTAAACATTATTGGTCGAAACAAGAGACACTCCCCTGCAGAAAGTCAGGATTAAGTCAGCAGAATCAATTTATTCACCTGCATCTATACAAACCTTCTCTTATCACTACTTATCAAACTCTGTGGAGTCTAATGCCTTATGTAGATTTATTTTCACAATGCGATCTGCCTGAGACGCAAGAATTACTGCCATTAAGCCATAGTAAAGTTTGGCACAAGATTGAACCTTATAAAACCGAACTTAATTCAACTTGAAATACAAAAGTATGTTACGTTGGGCGACAATTTTCTTAATCATTGCTATTGCAGCGGCAGTAGTTGGCTTTAGTGGATTAGCAGCAGGTGCAACATCTATTGTTAAACTTCTATCCTTTCTTTTTATCATCCTTTTTCTGTCGGCAATTGTACTTGGTACGTCTCCATTCCGAAGGCGATAAAAAAACATCACAGTAATTCTTAATCTATAGACAAAAAATAAAAAAATGGAACATAATAAATACAAAGAGGGAGATATCGTATGTGAACGCATACGCCCCACTCAAAAATTAATCGTCAAACTGGTTTTGTTCGATGTATACTATTGTCAGCCGGAAGGAAGTTCTAAAAGAGAGTTAGTTTATCAGGAGCGTGATTTAGCGCCCCTAGATCAAAGTAAAATTCTTAAAAAGAGTCTCATTCCTGGCTCAATAGGTGGTGAATTTTGACTCACGTCAAGCATACCTTGATAAACCTAAACTATAATTTGTTGTCGTTATAATTAAACTACTAAAAATCATGAAATCTAAAAATATTATTAAAACCACAATGTTGGCTATTGCAGTTCTGGCATTAGCGTCTTGTCAACCCAATAAAAATCAGGAAGACAGTTCAGAAATTGCAAAGGAACACAACGATGCAGTCATCGATGACAAGAATATGGAAAAGGATGCCGACTTCATAGTAAATGCAGTTGCATCCAATCTTGCTGAAATTAATCTTGCCCAATTGGCCTTAGCCAAATCAACGAACACTGATATAAAAGAAATTGCAGGTATGCTTGAGGCTGATCATACTAAAGTATTGAGTAGTTTGAAGGGATATGCAACATCGAAAGGTATTAGTACACCCACCATTGAAACACCTGAAGCTACTGAAGATAGAAATAGCTTAGCAGAAAAAAGCGGGAAGGATTTTGATAAGAAATGGTGCGAAAAACTTCAAGATAATCATAACAATAGTATTCGCTCATTTGAATCCAGACTGGATAAAACTGACGATGTTGCTTTAAAAGATTTGATTTCAAGAACACTGCCTGATTTAAAAAATCATTTGCAGATGTTAAAAGATCATGAAGGTGAAACGAAATAAATGAGTTTGAGAAAAACTACAGGTTGGCAAATTATTAACCTGTAGTTTTTTTCCTTTTAAAGAAAGATTGTTTTATTAAGTTTACTGATTGCTTATTTAAGTTGCTGATCGGATACCACTAAGAATTCTCATATGCCCGTTAATAAGGGAATCAGTAGCAGATATTACTGTTGCATTTATCCCTAAATAATCTAAGGCATGTGCGTACAACTGCGCCAATACTCCATCTCCTATCAATGCAATTTTACACGAGGTGTCGCTAAGATCGTTTAACTCCGTTCCAATTAATAAACCACTTAGAAATTGATAGTTGTTAACTCCAGAAGTTTTATCAAGTATTTGTCGCGTTCGTACTTTAAAAAACTGATTCAACAAGTTTCCTGATGTTGATTCAGCTAAACCTGCTTCAAATGCTTTACTATCTTCACCAGCCTTCACAGAATTGGATAAGATACTGAACTGAGTCATCACACTGAATAATTCACCGGTAACATACGTTTTAAAATCCGTGAGCACCCCTGACTTAATAAATGCGTGTTTAGAATGGGTTCCCGGTAAAATGTAAATTTCATTCTCGGTGGAACTGTTGATCCCGAGGAGCATAGTTTCTTCTCCGCGCATTATATCAGCGTGCGTGCAAAAACCTGAAATAATATAAACCGGGTACGGAAGGTTATCGTCTTTTTCCAATAGTTGCCAGGTGGGCATTTCAGTCTTCAATGCAAAGGGTAACAACCGATAAGGCATTTCGAAAAAGCCAATGGAAGAAGAGGCCATACCCGATATAATTATCAACGCATCTGGATCAACACCAAAGTGCATTTTTCTTAGCGACTTTAAAAGGCGACTTTTATAAAACTGAATTCTGCTTTGACTACTTTGCTTATGTTGTAGCCAGTCTTGATGAACTCTACCTATTCCGTCATCAGATTTAACTTCATCAATTATTTCACCAGTTGTTGCATCCAATACTCTTAATCTAAACGTAGATGTTCCCCAATCGCAACTAATCAAGTGTTTCATAAGTTTATAGATATGTAATCAGGTGTTTCTATTTCCAACAAGCGATACCAAAAAACCAACTAGAAAAATTGTTATCGTACCAAAAACTATGGTGAGGTAAGAATGAAATGAATTTCCAATTGCATCTTTACCTAAGAAGATGTTTGAAAGACTTAACCACATAATAACTGCTAATCCTGCAACAACACCCACCATAGCACCGCCAGCATTTTTATGTTTAGAAATGATCCCTAAAAGAAAAAGCCCTAACATTCCCCCACTAAAAATAGAAGCCAGTTTCCACCACGCATCTAATGCGCTCTTCACGTTAATCATGGCAATTCCAATTGTAATTCCTAATAAACTTATAGCTGCCGTTGAAAAATATAGGACACGAATTCTTTCCTTATCGGAAGCAGTTTTCTTAAAATACTTGCTATAATAATCGGTTAGAAAAACAGTTGCTGAACTATTAAAGCTTGTGGAGATAGTACTCATTCCTGCGGCAAATATGGATGCGATCAAAAGGCCAGTCATCCCTTTCGGTAAAACATTTACAATGAAGTAAGGAAATACCCGGTCACTCTTATTTACATCTTGAAGATCCATCGGTAACTCAGCTACGGAATTGTAATAGGCAAAAAGTGACGTGCCAATGAAAAGAAAAAGAGCCGATATTGGAACATACATCAATCCACCAATCAATGCCGAACGTTTTGCCTCTTTATCCGATTTTGAAGTCATGTATCGCTGAACATAATTCTGATCAATTCCATAATTCTGCAGATTAATAAAAACACCATAAACTAATACCACCCAAAAGGTAGGCTCAGCTAAACTAAAGCCAAAGCTTCCAAGCCCAAATTTTTCATTGTTGATGGCAATGTTAAAAATTTGGCCCGGTCCTTCCGGCATACTAAACATTATAAACCCAACACACACAACCGCACCGAGAATTAAAATAATTCCTTGAATAGCATCCGTCCATAGTACCGCTGATATACCTCCCATCATGGAATAAATTCCAACAACAAGCCCTGTGAATATGATAACCGTAGCAATATCCCACCCCGCAATTGCATTCAATGTTAATGCGAGTAAATACAGGATCGTGCCAATACGCATCAATTGTGTGAGAAGATAGCATAATGAAACATAAATTCGCGCCCACGGACCAAAACGTTGTTCCATAAAGGTGTAGGCCGAAGGACTATTTATTTTTCTATAAAGCGGAACAAAAAAACGAACTGAAATAAACGAGGCAATTGGGAGTGATAAACTAAAAGCAAATGCATTCCAATTGGAAAGAAACGAATTGCCTGGTAACGCTAAGTAACTGATGCTGCTGACAAACGTAGCAAAGATCGACATAGTAACCACCCAGCCAGGAATAGCACTATCACCTAATGTGTAGGATTCTGGTGTTCTATCTTTCTTGAAAAAAGAGCCACCAAAGATTGAAATTCCAACGATGTAAATAAAAAAGACACTTAAGTCAATGCTGTTCATGCAAGTTTATCGAGTTGATCTTAATGTAAAAATTAAAGGCGAACTATTTCAATATTCAATTCTTCACAAAGTTGTTTGAAGATATTCATTACGCTGTCTGTGTTCTTGAAATCTCCTGATTGCCAATTTACCCTTGAAATTCTACAACTTGATGTCATCTTTAACCCTCTCGCTATCAAAAATTGTTTTGCTGTGTAAGGATAGTTGTTGTGAATTATTGAATCCATCATGATCAATGACTTGTTAAGTTTTTCTAGTTTTTCTGTCTTACCTTCCTGCTCCAATGCATCCAACAGGTAGCTTAAAAGTTCCGGATAAAAATTAGCGGAGATGGGTGCCAGGCCTTGTGCACCAAAAAGTATGGAGTCTGCTCCAGTGGGTATATGCGCATTGTAAAAACCAAGTCGGGTTCCTTCAATGGCCTTCAGTTTCATTTTAATATCCGCAAGATTGCAACTTGTGTCTTTATGAAATAAAAATCGATTCGTGTGAGCCATCCATTTCATTAAGTCTGGAGACATCAATCGCTTGTAGGGAACAGGGCATTCATATAAACCTAAAGGAATACTTCCGGTTGCCTCAAGGAGTGTTTCCATTTTAGATTTAAAGACATCGTCCTGATCAGGCTCAATGCATAATTGACTTGTACTTATAACCACTGCTTCAACACCTGTATCATAAATTCGTTTAATAAACGTGGCTGTAACTGATATTTCGTTTCCAAATGAACCCGTTGCAATTACAGGCACTTTTCCATTGGAAGCTTTAACCACCGTTTTTGTAATTACTAGTCGTTCTTCATCTGTAAGGTGAAACATTTCACTGGATAGGCAGTTGGCAAAAAGACCCTTTGCCCCTGCAGTTACATAGAACTCAGTTAGCTGTTCAAGCGCGGGCAAATCCAATCCATTACTTTCAGTAAACGGAGTTAGCATAACAGGCCATAATCCTTTAGGAAGGAATTTCATTTTAAGTTATCCTCTTTACAAGTATCACTAAGGCAAATCAGCGGATTGAATTTTCAAGATAAGAACCATTTTCGAGTTTTCTCCAAAAATATTGACCAGCTTGAACGATAGCCCTATTGAATCCTGACATAAGTCATCCTTTTCCTTGATCATCGTCAAGCGCACATCGGCTAAGGGACAATACTTTTGATAAAAAGTAAATGCCATGAAAAAAATATTGGTTCCTTGTGATTTTTCTAAGCCTGCTATTCAGGCTTTTAAATTTGCTTTAGAGGTAGCTAAACAATCTAAAGGCAACATCCACCTTGTTTATGTTATTGAGCTGCCAGTGCTTAACGACACCATGCTAATGCCAACGTTAAGTTTTGAAGCCGATTTCTTAAAAGAGCTTAAGGAAAAAACTGAGAAGCGATTCAAAAAACTCATCGATAAACATGCAACGCCAGGCGTTGAAATAACATTCGATACTCTATTCGGATCCACATTTACCAGTGTGCTTGAGGTAGTCGAAAAAAAATCATGCGATCTTATCATGCTGGGTTCGCACGGAGCTACCGGATTACGCGAAATAATCATTGGGTCTAATGCCGAAAAGATAGTTCGATTTTCTCCGGTGCCTGTTATTGTTGTGAAGAATTACTTAAAAGACAAGATTAAAAATATCGTGTTCCCCAACTCGCTTGATACGGAAGGCCAGGAAGATTTAGTGATGAAAGTGAAAGCAATGCAAAACTTTTTTCAGGCGCACCTTCATGTTGTTTGGATTAATACGATCACTGGTTTTACAAATGATACCATTACAAACGAGCGGTTAAATGCATTCGCAAAACGCTTTATGCTGAAAAACTACTCGCTTCATATTTTCAACCATCTTAGCCAGGAAGAAGGCATTCTTGCCTTTAACAACCACATTAAAGGTGATTTAATCGCAATGGCCACACACGGCAGAAAAGGATTGAACCATATTATGAATGGCAGCCTGGCTGAGGATGTTGTCAATCATACAAGTGCCCCTGTGTGGACATATCATTTAGAGAAAGAGTAAGGGCACGAATGGGAAATGACGTACTTGATCCGGAGGTAGAAAACGATTTAGTCTGCTACCATTGTAAGCAACCTTGCGTTGATACGTTGTGGATGAACGATAAACCATTTTGCTGCCTCGGGTGCAAAACAGTTTATGAAATATTGGCCGATAACGAGTTGTGCGAATATTATGACATAGCTGCTTCCCCCGGGCTCAAAATAAAAGATTCTCACAGCGATGCTTATCAATACTTAGATAAACAAGAGATACGAAAAGAATTGGTGGAATATGATTCCGCTGATTTTACCAGAATTCAATTCTATGTTCCTACTATCCATTGCGTTTCATGCATTTGGTTGTTAGAAAATTTGCAACGATTATGCCCAGGAGTATTAAAATCGGAAGTCAATTTTGCAAGTAAAACTGTACGAATAGATTTTAAGCCAGATCAGGTTACACTTAGTGAACTTGCTACCGTATTAAATCAAATTGGATATCCGCCTCAAATAAACCTTAGCAAAGAAACCAAAGTTAGCAGTGCCGATACTTCTCTGTTGAGGAAGCTGGCCCTGGCAGGATTTTGTTTTGGCAACGTTATGTTGTTCAGTTTTCCAGAATACCTTGGAATTGATCAGGCTGACCATGAACTGATGCGTGTTTTTTCGTGGGTTAATATTCTTGTCGCCATACCCGTATTGCTTTATAGTTCGCAGGATTATTTCACCTCGGCAATCACTAGTTTCAGACAATACAAGATAAATATTGATGTACCCATTGCCATTGGACTGATTGCTTTATTTATACGAAGTAGTTATGATATCATTACCAATACAGGGCCGGGGTACATGGACTCCTTTACAGGATTAGTTTTCTTTCTTCTTATTGGGCGTTGGTTTCAGGATAAAACCTATCAGGGCCTTGCATTCGATCGTGATTTTAAATCATATTTTCCGTTAGCAGTTTACAAGCAAGTTGGTGACGAGTGGACACCTGTAGTCATTTACGAATTAGAACCAGGCGATCAAATCCGAATTAGAAATGGAGAAATCATTCCGGCTGATTGCACGTTATTGAGTGAAGTAGCTTATGTGGATTACAGTTTTGTAAGTGGTGAATCAAAACCTGTAAAAGCGACAACAGATAATTACCTCTATGCAGGGGGTAAGCTGATCGGAAAACCAATACTTCTAAAAGTAGAAAAGAAAACATCTCAAAGCCAACTCACCAGCCTTTGGAATCATGATGCGTTTAGCAAGCCCAATGAAAAAAGGTATCAAAAAATTATTGACCGGGTAGCGCGGGTCTTTACCTGGATCGTATTGGTGATTGCCATAGTAACTGGCATTTATTGGTATAATACAGATGCTTCCAATATGTGGTTGGTCGTTACTTCCGTATTGATGGTTGCTTGCCCATGTGCATTATCGCTGGCTGCGCCTTTCACCTTTGGCAATGTAGTGCGTGTTTTTGGCAGGCATAACTTTTATGTAAAAAACTCGGCTGTCATTGAGAGACTCGCCTCAATAAATTCTGTGGTTTTTGATAAAACAGGCACTGTAACAACAGGTGACAAACCCTTAATACAACAATCAGGAATTCTTAGCAAAGAAGAGTTGGGAGATATAAAACTCCTCACCAGTTACTCGGTTCATCCATTAAGTACAATTGTAACCAATCACATTCGCAGCTCCACTAAAGCGCTGGTAAATGATTTTGTTGAATTTCCTGGTAAGGGGATACAGGGAACCGTGAATGGAAAATTTATAAGAATAGGGTCAGCAACGTTTACGCAACATAACCCCGTTCATAATCCAGATGCCTCGTACGTTTATGTCTCCATTAACTCTATTCCAAAAGCATATTTCGCTATCACTACATCTCTACGCAACAATGTAAAAAACATGTTGGGGCAATTGGATGAAAAATGTACTGCCCTGATCTCGGGTGACAATGATGCTGAGGAAGAGAAGATGAGCAAGCTGTTCGGCTCCTCTGTTCAACTTCATTTTGATCAAAGTCCACTGGATAAATTGAACTTCATTCGGCAACTGCAAGAACATGGAAAAAGCGTACTAATGATAGGTGATGGACTTAACGACTCAGGGGCTCTGCAGCAGAGTGATGTGGGCATTGCCGTTACAGACGACACGAGCGTTTTCAGTCCAGCTTGCGATGGAATTCTACAAGGAAATCAAATTAGCAAACTAAATCGGTTTCTTACCTTGGCTAAAGCTTCTACTCAAGTCTTAAAAATAAGTTTCGCGATTTCATTTTTATACAATGCAATCGCATTAAGCTTTGCAGTTACAGGACATCTCACCCCGCTTATTGCAGCTGTGTTAATGCCACTAAGCAGTATTACTGTGGTAGCATTTTCTACAGGGGCTGTTAATCTATTAGGAAGAACATTAAAACAACAAACAGTATGAAAGAATATATACTGGCCAATGAGGCCTTAAAAATTATTAAGTCTGAGAATCGGGTATTTATACATGGAGGTGCCGCAACTCCGCATCATTTATTACAAAAGATGGTTGAGCGTGCAGATGATCTCTACGGTGTAGAATTAACAAGTATCAGCCAACAAGGTGAAGCCTACTTTACAGATCCTAAATACAAACAAAATTTTCATCTCAATTCGCTTTTTGTTTCTGCCAATGTGCGCGAAGCAGTAAACGATGGTCGAGGGGATTACATTCCGGTATTTCTAAGTGAAATCCCAAATCTATTTAAGAAAAAGATTCTTCCTTTAGATGTTGCGTTGATTCAGGTTTCTCCGCCCGACAAACATGGCTATTGCTCATTGGGAGTCTCGGTTGATACCGCTATGGCCGCTGTAAAAAATGCCAAGCAGGTTATTGCTCAAGTTAACCCACGAATGCCACGCACGCATGGCGACAGTATGATTCATGTCAATAACCTTAATGCAATGGTCTACTTCGAAGAAGAACTACCGGAAGTAGTTTGTTCGAGCACGTCTGATATTTATAAACGAATTGGAGATTATTGCGCATCACTGGTTGAAGACGGAGCTACCCTTCAAACTGGTATCGGTTCAATACCCGATGCAGTGCTGGCAAGCCTTATGCATCACAAAGAACTTGGTATGCATACCGAAATGTTTTCAGACGGAATCATTCCTCTGATCGAGAATGGAATAATCACGAATCAACATAAACGCAAGCATCGCGGCAAAACGGTTTCTTCTTTTATGTTAGGAAGTAGAAAATTATATGATTTTGTGGATGACAACCCTTCCATCGCCATGCTTGGCATCGATTATACAAATGACACTGCTGTTATACGAACCAATCCAAAAGTAACTGCCATTAACAGCGCCATTGAGGTAGATATTACCGGGCAGGTTTGCTCAGACTCTATTGGAACCTATCATTACTCAGGTGTAGGTGGCCAAATGGATTTTGTGCGGGGTGCATCACTCTCCGAAGGTGGTAAGCCAATCATTGCGCTGCCTTCAACCACAGCTAAAAATATTAGCCGGATAGTATCTATGTTAAAGCCAGGTGCAGGTGTTGTCACTACACGCGCTCACGCACATTACATAGTTACCGAGTATGGCATTGCCTACCTCTACGGAAAAAACATGAGGCAACGCGCTAAAGCACTTATCGATATTGCTCATCCCAATCATCGCGAAAAATTAGAACGAGCAGCGTTTGACCGCTTTAAGAGTTATGAATTTGAACGAACCATCTACTAGCCATGGAGATAATTATTGTTTTGATTGTGGTTAGTCTTTCAATAGCTATTCTATTTCTGGTCACCTTCTTATGGTCAGTTAAAAGTGGGCAATATGAAGACACCTACACGCCATCCATCCGAATGTTATTTGAGCCTAAAAAAAAGAATGATGCAAAGCCTGACAAAAATCAGGTTACTCCCTAACTGCAGTCAGGAATGCCAAACAGCGTTGCGCTCTATTTTTACACTCATTAAACATCTCAAAAAATCATACCTCTATGGAATTGGAAAAATTCAGTTACGATAACAAGATTGTAAAAGCCTTTATGATTGCCACAGTAATCTTTGGGCTAGTGGGCATGCTGGTTGGGCTTACGGCAGCCATTCAACTTGTATATCCCATCTTCAATTTCGATTTACAATACACTTCATTTGGTAGAATTCGCCCCCTGCATACCAATGCCATCATCTTTGCATTTGTAGGCAATGCGATGTTTGCAGGAATATACTACTCAATGCAGCGTTTGTTAAAAACACGTATGCTTAGCGATACCCTTAGCTGGATTCACTTTTGGGGTTGGCAATTAATTATACTGGCCGCAGCCATTACACTTCCACTTGGTCTGACTACATCAAAAGAATATGCAGAGCTCGAATGGCCAATTGATATTGCTATTACCATAATCTGGGTGGTCTTTGGATGGAATATGATTGGCACCATCATAAAACGGAGGGAACGACATATGTACGTATCAATCTGGTTTTATATTGCCACCTTTATTACCGTTGCAGTACTACACGTTGTAAACTCATTTGCAATACCGGTAACATTCTTTAAAAGCTACTCCTGGTATGCGGGCGTGCAAGATGCTTTAGTACAATGGTGGTATGGTCATAATGCGGTAGCATTTTTTCTTACCACTCCATTCCTGGGAATCATGTACTATTATCTACCAAAGGCGGCTAACCGTCCTGTATATTCCTATCGTCTTTCAATTATTCACTTCTGGTCGTTAATTTTTATTTATATCTGGGCAGGCCCTCATCATCTACTATATACCTCATTACCCGACTGGGCACAATCCTTAGGAGTTGTATTTTCAATTATGTTAATCGCTCCTTCGTGGGGAGGTATGTTAAATGGGCTCATGACTTTGCGAGGTGCCTGGGATCGCGTGCGCGAAGATGTTGTACTAAAATTTATGGTAGTGGCCATTACTGCTTATGGCATGGCAACTTTAGAAGGCCCACTCCTATCCCTAAAAAATGTAAATGCAATTGCTCATTTTACCGATTGGATTGTAGCTCACGTTCACGTAGGTGGACTTGGTTGGAATGGGTTCATGATCTTTGCGATTTTGTATTGGATGGTTCCTCGCATGTGGAACACCAAACTTTATTCCACCAAACTTGCCAACACTCACTTCTGGATTGGCACATTAGGGATTATTTTCTATGCCCTACCCATGTATGTTTCAGGGGTAGTTCAAAGCTTGATGTGGAAAGAATTTAATGCCGAAGGGTTTTTAGTGTATAAGAACTTTCTGGAAACTACCGTTCAGATCCTTCCACTCCACGCTTTACGCGCAATAGGTGGTGGACTCTACTTAACAGGTGCAATCATGATGACCTACAATCTCATCAAAACTGCCTACGCTGGAAACTTTGTTGCCAATGAAGAAACTGAAGCGGCACCTCTTGTAAAGAATTATATCTCGACAAGCGGTGGTTGGCATCATAGAGTATTAGAGAACAAGCCTGTGTTGTTTACAGTGCTATCACTTATAGCCATACTGATAGGAGGTGCTATTGAGATGGTTCCAACGTTTCTGATAAAGTCAAATGTGCCAACCATTACGAGTGTAAAACCTTATACACCTCTTGAATTGCATGGGCGCGATATCTATGTGCGGGAAGGATGTGTGAACTGTCACACACAAATGATACGACCTTTCCGATCTGAAACAGAACGCTATGGTGAATATAGTAAGGCCGGTGAATTTGTTTATGATCACCCATTTTTATGGGGATCCAAACGCACTGGACCTGACTTACATCGCATCGGGAGCAAATATTCAAATACCTGGCACTATAATCACATGCTTGCACCCGATGCAGTTTCAACAGGATCCATCATGCCTGCTTATCCATGGCTATTTGATCAGGTTATCGATAAGAATGAAACAAGCGGAAAAATTTCTGCCATGAGGAAAATTGGAGTTCCCTATGAAATTGGATATGAGAATGCAGCAGGTGATGAATTGGAAAAACAAGCTGAAAATATTTCTGCCACACTAAAGGCAGACGGTATTGAAGTTGTGCCTGATGCAGAAATCATTGCACTCATAGCTTATCTACAAAGATTGGGCACAGACATCAAAGGCGAGAAAACAGCAGGATTAAAACCACAGCACTAAATCTGTTCACTATGTATAAGAATGTTTTGCAAAGTATTGATCACATCGCCATCTGGCCGGTGATTTCATTCATCATCTTCTTTCTTTTCTTCATTGGTTTATTATGGTGGGCTTTTACTGCTAATAAAAAATTTATTACTAAAATGAGTGAAATGCCGCTTGATAAAACATCTCAATCAATTTCCAACAATCCTGAAAATAAAGCTTTATGAATTGCTGCCAAGATAAAAAGCCGTTACGCATGACTATGCTTCAAAATCCGAGGATAGAAGAAGACAAGCCGATTGCAAAAACTGTTTGTGAAAAACAATGCGACAAATGCAAAAATAATGAAGCAAAGAAAGATAGCTTATTAAAAAAATTTGCAGCAGTTACAGTTTTCCTTCTTTTAGGAATTTCATCGTACGCACAGGAGGCCTCAATTTCTTCAAAATCATTTTCGGATGATCCCTTCAACCATCCGCTGCTCCCGCTTTATGCGCTGAGTATTGCAATTGGGATCGTGGTTTTATTGGTTTTGGTGGTTGCGCTCTATATGGTAAAAATTCTTAATGTGTTTGTTACACAAGCAGAAAAGGAAAGGGCTTTAAAGCTTGGCATTGTATACAAAAAAGAACCGTCATGGTGGGCTACGCTTACGGATAAGCTTAATGCATCTGTACCTCTTGAAAATGAAAAAACGATCGATCTTGGCCATAATTATGATGGCATTCGCGAGTTAGACAATCATCTGCCACCTTGGTGGAAATGGCTATTCATTGGAACGGTTATTTGGGGTGTTATTTACTTAGTGATGTTTCACGTAGTGGGTACTTTACCCCTTTCGGAAGAAGAATATAACAACGAACTAATTGCTTCCGAAAAAGCAATTCAAAAGCTGAGGGCTTCTCAACCACAAGAACAAATTGATGAAAACACTATTGAATTCACTAATGATGTTACCCTGATCGCTAACGGAAAAGCAGTATTTATGAGTAACAATTGTGGTACATGCCATCGTAATGATGGGGGTGGAAACAGCATTGGTCCTAACCTGACTGACAACTATTGGATTCACGGTGGTAGCGCTAAAAATATTTTCAGTACTATTAAGATGGGGGTTGTTGAAAAAGGGATGCCGGCTTGGGGTAAATTAATGAGCCCCAAAGATGTAAGAGACGTTACCTTTTTTGTCATGAGCCTGAAAGGATCAAATCCAATCGACTCAAAAGCACCGCAGGGCGAATTATTTGAATCAGCACCGCCATCAAACCCTGTGCCGAGTGATACAACAAAGACACAAGCCTTGTTATGACTACGGATGATCTATATCAAATAGATGAAGAATATAGAAACAGTATTGCCACGGTTGACCAACAAGGGAAGCGGATCTGGGTTTATCCTAAAAAGCCAACAGGAAATTTTCACACCTGGCGAATTGTAGTTACAACATTTTTGCTAGGAGTTCTGTTTACAGGGCCTTTTATAAAAATTGGTGGTCAGCCCTTTCTATTGCTTAATATTTTCGAACGCAAGTTTGTAGTACTGGGTCAGGCATTTTGGCCTCAGGATTTTGTACTTCTGGCCATAACTCTTATTACCTTCTTTGTTTTCATCATTCTTTTCACAGTTGTGTTTGGTAGAGTTTGGTGCGGCTGGATGTGCCCGCAAACTTTATTTATGGAAATGGTCTTTAGAAAAATTGAATACGCCATTGAGGGAGATGCTGCCGCCCAACGCAGACTAGATAAAGCTCCATGGGATAGTGAAAAACTAGTAAAAAAAGTAGGCAAGCATTTTATTTTTCTGCTCATCTCACTCTTAATAGCGCACACGGTTATGGCTTACCTGATTGGTATTGAAAAGACATGGAGCATTATACAACATTCACCATCCGAAAACCTCGCTGGCTTTCTGGGATTAATTGCTTTTACGGGTGTTTTCTACGGAGTTTATGCACGCTTTCGCGAGCAAGCTTGCATTGCAGTTTGTCCGTATGGAAGACTACAAGGTGTTCTGCTAATTAAAGATTCAATCGTTGTTGCATATGACTGGTTAAGAGGTGAACCCAGAAGTCACTTGAAGAAAAAAAAGACTGAAGTAAAAACTGGAGACTGTATTGACTGTAAATTATGTGTTCATGTATGCCCTACGGGTATTGATATTCGTCAAGGAACACAATTAGAATGCGTTAACTGCACTGCCTGTATCGATGCCTGTGATGAGGTAATGCTAAAGATTGGTAAACCAAAGGGGCTTATCCGATTTGCCTCTTATAATTCTATCAAAGACGGTATTCAGAAAATTATAACCCCTAGAGTTATAGGATACTCTGCAGTTCTGGTCCTTCTGCTTGGTGTTTTATCTTTTACGCTTGCCACTCGAACCGATGTTGAAACAACTATGCTAAAAGTGCCTGGTACCCTTTATCAGCGATCCACCGATGGATACATCACTAATCTTTACAATGTTGAATTCATCAATAAAACCTTTGAATCAATTTCACTGGAGGTTAAAATCGAATCTCCGGCTACGGCAACATTGGAAAGGGCGGATGGAAAAAATATTATTATTCCTGAAGAAGGAATGGTTAAAGGGATTTTCTTCATACGGATACCGGAGGCTGATGTAACAAATGCACGAACTGCAGTAAAGGTTGGGATTTATCAACAAGGTAAACGCATCGAAACCTTAAAAGTAAAATTTATTGGTCCGGTAGGTAGGTCAACTGATTTAAAAAGATAACTCAAATAAACTAAGTTATGAATATTGGAAAATGGATAGTTATTGCATTCGTATTGTTCACCTTATTTATTGGCACACTGGTAACCGTTTGTATGCAACAAAATATTAGTTTAGTGAGCGAGAACTATTATAAGGAAGAATTAATCTATCAAGATCAAATTTTGCGTGTTCAGAATGCGCGTTCGTTATCAGAAAAGCCAGTTGTCACAACCACTGCTGACTCCATTAAAATCCATTTCAGTTCGTTTAAACTCGTTGAAAAGGGAGCGCTTAAACTATTTTGCCCCTCTAATGAGTTGAATGATAGGGCATTCGTAGTAAAAGCTTCACAAAGCAATGAGCAAAGTTTTCCAATCAATACGTTACCACATGGTATGTATAAGGCTCAGTTTTTATGGTCAATTGGGGGGAAAGAATTTTTTCTAGAGGAGGTTATCAATATCTAAATGTTGCTGACAGCATTCTTAATTGGTTCATTGGGAAGCTTGCATTGCGCTGGCATGTGCAGTCCACTGGCTGCTGCTGTTACCAATTATCGAAATCCTTCTTTCTGGAATCGACTCATTTATAATGCGGGTCGGATAGTAAGCTATAGCGCGTTGGGTTCAATTATCAGTGTTTTAGGATCATTGTTTAATTTTCCAATCCTACAGAACATACTGAGCTTTACACTGGGTTGTGTTTTAATTCTGTTTGGAATAATAGGGCTCACCCACTTCAGGATTCCTTTTATTACTGCATGGTTACAAGGCATTTCTTCATCAATCAAAATCTTATTCCAGAAATTTCTATCAAAGAAAACACGTGTGGCCCTGTTTGGAATGGGAATGATTAATGGTTTACTGCCCTGTGGACTTACTTACCTCGCACTTTCCTACTGCATCTTGCTGCCTTCTATTTTGGATGGGTTTCTCTTTATGCTTTTTTTTGGATTGGGTACATTTCCTGTTATGCTTGGCCTTACTTCAGCTATTCAATATTTCATCACTCGCTTTAATCTCACATACCAAAAAATTACCACCTTCACATTAATCACGTTAGGTGTGCTTTTAATTTCTCGCACCCTACTTGATCACATCCATTTCCCATCTAAGCGTGTAGCCAATACCGAAGTCACACTCTGTGAATAGATCACGCTTTGCAAAAGTCATTTGAATAACTGACATAAATCAGGAGTCTGTCTATCACGAGTCAGCACTTACCCCTCATACGAATCCTACCTTTCGCAAGAATTAAAAAAGGAACTCATATGAAACTCGTACACACATTTTCACTGGGGATTGCAACCCTAATCATATTTGCAACTATCAATGCACAAAGTCAAAATCATTACGCTTTAAAATCTTCTACTTCTACTGTTCAAGGAACATCCTCACTGCATGAATGGGAATCGGAAATAACAGGTGTAGAATTTAAAGGAGTGCTAATAACTGATGCAAATTCTGTAAGAGAAATTAAATCAACTGAGCTAAAAATTCCTGTAGAGGGAATAAAAAGCACCAAGGGAAAAATTATGGATACCAAAACCTACGAAGCGTTTAATTATAAGAAAAACCCCTATGTGACGTATAAATATATCTCTGCCAAAGTAAACGCTACCGGAGGCTGGGAGATAAACGGCACCCTATCCATGGCTGGCAGCAGCCAACCTATTGTATTAAACGCTATTACAAAAGTTCTACCCAATGGGGAAGTACGAGTAACCTCTTCAAAGAAAATAAAAATGACTGAGTTCAACATGCAGCCCCCTACAGCAGTCATGGGCACAATAAAAGTGGGTGATGAAGTGACCCTCACGTTTGATCTTACGCTTACACCAATTAAATAATTTTCTTAACCATAACTTATAATCTTACTATTTATGAAAACTCTCAAAACAATTCAAATGGCCTTACTAGCTGTTCTTATCAGCACTGCTAACTTAGCATGGGCCCAACAACCCCTTCAATATTTCCGACCCTACGATCAGCGAGGTGTTAATGTATATGAAACTTCAAAGATTGATACAGTTGCATACGATGGTTTGCGTGTGAAAATAGGAGCAAACTTTACCCAGGGCTTTCAAAGTCTAAAACACAGTAACTCAGTTAACAATTTATATAACCTTGACAGTGGCTTTCCTTTAGCGCAAGCAAACTTGAATATTGATGTGCAAATTGTGGATGGGGTACGTGTTAGTCTTGTTTCCTATATGGCCTCACATCACCACAATGAGTTTTGGGTTAAGGGAGGTTACTTGCAAATAGATAAAGTTGGTTTTTTAAATAGTGAAGCATTAAATAAAATCTGGACCAACCTCACAATGAAAGTAGGTCATATGGAAATTAATTATGGTGATGCCCACTTCCGCAGAAGCGATGGTGGAAACACACTCTACAATCCATTTATTGAGAATAATATAATTGATGCATTCACCACTGAAATTGGAGCCGAATTATACTGGCAAAAAGAAGGAGCGCTAGCTATGTTTGGAATGACAAATGGTGAAATACAAGGAAGTGTTGCAGGTGGTGGAAAAAGAGCTCCTTCTATTTATGCAAAGATTGGATACGATAAACCTTTTGGCGAAAACAACCGGGTGCGTATTACAGGTTCATTCCTAACCAAGTCCTCTTCTCTAAATGGAACCCTGTATGGTGGTGATCGCACAGGTTCTAATTATCAATTTGTAATGGAGCCTGTTAATGCCACAGTTACAGCTAACGCTTTTTCAGGTAGGTTCAATCCAAACTTCAAAGACAACGTAACAAGCTTTATGATCAACCCCTTCTTAAAATTAAGTGGTCTTGAAGTATTTGGAACCTATGAGATTATGAAAGGACAAAATGCTGTTGAAAATGGTGAGGTTACTTATCTTCCTTCCGCTGGTGATGCAACGGTATTTAGCAAATTAGATGATCGCAAGTTTACTCAGGTAGCAGCCGATGTGCTTTACCGATTTGGAGCCAAAGAACAATATTATGTTGGTGCACGATACAACAAAGTAAATGGCACCCAGGTATTCGGACAAGCTACTAATACTGCTACAGCCGGGGGTATCAATCAAGGAACAAGAGCAGATGTTTCTGTAGATCGCACCGCTTTTGCTGCAGGTTGGTTTGTTACTAAAAATATTTTGGTGAAAGGAGAATACGTAACTCAGAAGTACAATGATTTCCCTACCGGAAACATTCTCAATGAAGGTAAGTTCGATGGGTTTGTGTTACAGGGTAGCATTGCATTCTAAAAGCTAAGGCTTGAGGCTGTCTTAAAATGTTTGAGACAGCCTCTTTTACTTTCACCCTCACTATTTATTAAAGATGAAATTCGCTTTACTTACTCTTCTAGCCATACTCTCAGGTTTTTCAGAAATCCAACATGAAGGAAAATGGATAATCCATTCCAACAGTCAACTGCTAATTCACGGTCGCACTAATGTAAATTCATTTACATGCCTGATCAGTTGTTATAATAATGTAGATACCCTGGCATATAGTTACGATGAAGCCGAAAAGGCTATGGTCTTTACAAAAAATAGGATGGAAATACCTGTTTATAATTTTGATTGTGGAAATCCGATGATCACAAAAGATTTTCGCTTAACTACAAAAGCAGCACAACATCCGTACCTTCAAATTGCATTTCTCTCGCTTGATAAAGTAAACAAAGGAAGCATTAACGGAAAATTGGAAATCTCGCTGGCAGGAATTACCCGGCATGTATCCGTTACTTTTATTCATCAACCTGTTGGAGATTTTCTTCAACTTAGGGGCAATCACTCTGTTTGTTTTACTGACTTCGGAATGCAGGCACCCGCTCGCATGATGGGACTGGTGAGGGTACAAGAAGATTTAAATGTTGAATTTAACCTGCTTATCAAACCGATTTAACGAGCCACATTCCATCTCACTACTTTTTCGAGCTTAGCCGGTTGCTTGATTTTTATTTTGCCTCCTTCAATATCAATGAGTGCCTCATCTTTAAAGTCCGAAAGAACTCTGATTACCGACTCGGAAGCAGTGCCCACCATTTTTGCTAGATCATCGCGCGAGATTTGAATACTGTCCTTATCATCCTTTAATTCTGATACTTTAAGTAAGGCTTCTGCAGTACGTTGACGAACAGAGTTATACGCCAAATGCAAAAGTTGCTTTTCCTTTTCAACTACTTTTTTGCAGAGAAGTGAAATAAATCCACCTGAAACATCAGGATGGGATTGCAGTAACGTTAGAAAATCAGTGCGAGGGATCAAGATCAGTTCGGCCTCCACCATGGCCACGCACGACTCTTGGTACAAACCTCCTTCAAGGATTGATTCAAACCCAAAGAAATCATTGACCTGATAAATACTTGTTATTAATTCCTTTCCATCCGGATGAGCCTTAAAAATTTTAACAGTTCCGGATTTTACCATGTACACATATTGAGGGGTATCCCCTTCACCAAATACTTCACCTTTCTTTTTAAAAGTCTTTGTTCGCTTTCCCTTACCCAAATCATTAAGGTTTAGGATTTTCCTTGCATCGTTAATAAAGTTTTCAAATCCTTCGGTGGTCGACTCATATCGCTTTTGCTGAAAGCTGCTTTTACGCAAGCGCGTCTCGATGGCATTCAGTAAATCAGTATCGTCAAATGGTTTAGTAAGATAATCATCGGCTCCTAAATTCATACCTTTTCGAATATCTGTACTTTCTGTTTTTGCTGTTAAGAAAATAAACGGTATTCCAGCTGTTTCATCCTTTTTACTTAGAATATGAAGCACACCATAGCCATCCAACTCAGGCATCATGATATCACAAATTATTAAATCAGGAAGCAACAACTGAGCCTGCTCTACACCTATCTTTCCATTTTCAGCTGTTATTACTTCATAGCCTGCAAGGCTAAGTATCTCCTCGGTATTCTCCCTTACCTCAGGATTGTCTTCAATCAATAATATTTTTTTCATTCAATAGGTATTGATACAGTAAACATGGTTCCCTTTCCTTCTTCACTGGTAAAGGTTATAGTTCCTCCTAATAAATCGGTATATCGTTTTACAATGTTTAATCCCAAGCCAGTGCCTTGCACTTGTCCTGCATTGCTTGCTCTAAAAAATCGCTCGAACATATGTTTTTGATCCGACAGGGGAATTCCAATTCCTTCATCGCGAATTTTAAACGTAAGATATTTATCATCATGCAAACAGGAAAGGTAAATACCTTTATCGACTCCAGAATATTTGCTGGCGTTTGAAATGAGGTTGAAAAAGATATTGCGAAGAATTCGTGCGTCTGAATAAACCATAATTGGTAAGGGCTCACACTCAATATGCAGGCGTTGGCCATTTTGCAAGGTCGATCCAAGTTCCTCTCTTACTTCATCCAAAAATTCGCACGGATTGAAATAATCTCGCTGCAAGTCGATTCTTCCTTCCTCCAATTTGCCAAGCGAAAGAAAATCGTTGAGAATAGAAGTAAGATGATTGACTGAATTCTTAATGCGCTTCACATGTTTATTAACTTTCTCCCGATCACCAAGTTCGTTGTACTGACTAATCAGTGATGTAGAACTCAATACCGTACTGAGGGGAGTACGGAACTCATGGGATGCAATGGAAACAAATTTAGATTTAAGTTCATTCAGTTCACGCTCTTTCTCAAGTGCCTTGTGTGCTTCTTCTTCAGCTTTCTTGCGTTCTTTAACTTCTTCCTCTAATTCCGCTATGGATGAGTTCAATGCCTCGGTACGCAATTGAACTTTTTTTTCCAGTTCGGCAGCATAAACAATCAATTGTTCTTCACTGCGCTTTAAGGCTTCTTCAGATTTTTTGCGCTGCGAAATATCACTGACAAATGCCATCACCAACAGTTCGTTTTGCAACCGGGTGTAACTCAAACTAATCTCTATTGGAAACTCAGACCCATCTTTTCTCAGTGCGGTCAAATCCCTACCTACACCCATCCTTCTGGGTTCAGGACGAGCATTATACCCCGCTCGTAGCTTACTATGGTTACCCCGGAACCGAACGGGCACCAAATCCTCCATGGTAAGGCCATTCAACTCATTTTTCTTGTAACCAAATAAACTTTCTGCAACCGGATTTGATAGGATGATTTTTCCGGATTCATCCACCATAATAATACCTTCCGACATGCTCTGAAAGATTTCGCGAAAGGCATCATTGGATGCAAAAGGTATGGCAGCAGGTGATTCGATCGTGCAAGATATTAAAAACAACGAAGAGAAACCTGACAAAAATCAGTTAGCATATTGACAGATATACGGGCTCTAATACACATTAACCAAGTATGTTCGTATCCTGAACTGGTTCTATATGACTCAAATTTTGTGCTCCATTGATTTCTCAGACTCATCCCGTGAAGCTTTGAGATGGGCGGCAATGCTTGCAAAGCAATTAAAGGCCCATCTTACAATTCTTTACACATTTAGACTTATTAAAATGCCCTTTGATGAAGTAGTTGGGCTTAAGAAAAAAATGGAAGCAGAGGCAGCTGAAAACTTTACTCACTTAGAAAGTGAAATCTTAAAAGGAAGCGGAGTAACATATGAGTTTAAATCAGAAGTAGGTTTTGTTGTTCATCGCATAGAAGAGTTGATCAAAAAACAGACTATTGATTTTCTAATCATCGATAAAAGAATACCTGGAAATAAGGAAGTATTGGATGAACTGATCTCGAAGATTAGCGTGCCTATGGTATTGGTTCCTTAATTTATAGTTAAAGTCTCCTAATAATATTTACAGTCTCCCCAATACCTACAAGCCCAAGCTATCCATGTGCTCCAATTTGGACCAGTGCTATGCCCACCTGCATGTTGACGAAAAGCAATTTCGCCCGTGACCAGCGAAGTGCCTAATTTCGGGAACTCCATAGTACCAAGGTCTCTTTTACCTAATAACTTATAAACAGAACCTGCATTAGCCCCACCGATAAACATCCCCTTCACATCTATCCATTGCCCTTCAACATGTGGTGAACCTCCACTAATAAAAATGGGGCGCGGAGCGCACAATGCAACTAACTCATGTGCATCAACCGGTAAATCATCGGGCGTAAGTTTACTGGCATATTTTATGAAGTTTCCACAAAACCAATGGTACTCTCCAGATGACGCAAGATTTTCTACTTGCTCTCCAAAAACTCTCCGCAAAATTTTTGCACCACCAGCGCCCGATGAACCAATGAACCCTAAAGAGAACCGCGGCTCAAAAGCCATAGCAACAATTGCAGCCTTACCATATCTGGAAAGACCTTCAATAGCCAGCCGCTTGCTATCTACATCTTTGTCAGTCTCTATATAATCGATAGCCCGACTCGCACCCCATGCCCATGCTCGTAACGATCCCCAATCTTCTGGCTTTCGATGCTTTCCTTTATTAACCAATCCAATAATTCCCTGAGTAAGACCCGCACCATTGTCGGCTTGAATGCTAGATGGAACAATAATAGCATAGCCCCAACCTCTCATAATCAATTGCTCCTTCCAACTGGGCTCGCCAGAAGATCCAAGCCCGATCGGTTGAGCAGGCCCTCTGCTAAATGGATTGTTAATCCAACCAAACTCCATCACAACGGGTACCGCTCCTGCCTTTGCAGGAGTTGCAATTAATAACTCGATCTCTACTTTAATTGATGGATACTCAGAATTATCGACTACCCCTTTTAATATTTTTTCTTTGATAGGTAAATTGCCAACCACTGTATCCTTAACCAAAACTACTTGCCATTTTAGGGTTGGTAGATTTTCGGGTAAGCGACCATAAATCTCACGCTCAAAATCTTCCGCAATTTCAGGTCTTCTCAAGTTCCACCATTCTGGGGCGCTCTTCACCTTCTTTCCGTTCTTAAGAACCAACGGGTCGGGCAATGTGTATTTATTAACCTTTTCTTCAAATCGATTGGCTGCGTTGTCTGCTGAAGGATTACCTGATGGACCAGGTCTCATATCACTCCTCTTTATCTTTAATTGATCAAGCATTTGATCAAAATCAGTTTGTGTGATTTTGTTTATCGAGTCTCTAGCTGCTTGCGAAAATTGTGCTTGTGCTTTAAAACCCAACAATAGAAATAGAAATAGAAAAGTCTTTTTCATTATTTCAGTAATTTAAGATTGTCCTTTTTTAAAAAAAGTTCCATCAAAACTTTCCATTAAAGAATCTTTATCAACGGCATAATAGGCTCTGGCCCTCAAAACCGTATTTAAGTTTATGGATTTCTTTCAAGTTATAAAAAATAAAGGAGAGGGGATTTGAGTCCACCTCTCCTCTTGCCTTTAATGACCCATTACACTAAAAGCTATACTTAATATCCAGGATTTTGCTCAAGTACCGCTCCTCTGTTTCTTTCAATTTGCGCCTGTGGAATTGCAATCAAATTATTATGAGGCTGAACGGCACTCCCACCATTAAAGCCATCATAATATGGATTACATTTTTTAATCCTATCATACACCTTACCCAATCTTGTAAGTGTTAGCAATCTCTTTTCTTCTACACCTAATTCTCTCATCCGCTCATCCAGGATATAATCAATATCAACATTTCCAGGAGCCACGGGTGCAGCATTTGATCTTGCTCTTACAACGTTTATATCTGCCGCTGCTAATGCATTATTATTAAGCCCCAGATATCCTTCTGCTCTTATCAAATAAGTTTCAGCTAACCTGAACATATATTGGTCGGCATAGGTACCTCCAGCAGAACCCTGCAACTGATAAGGGAATTGTTTGCGTGGATCATATAACGCAGCAGGATGATTGAACGGCTGAGTACATTTAGTCTGATAGGGATAAATACTTCTATCCGCTTTACCCGAAGTCACAACCGATCCGTTCGTTCCTGTAGAATTGGCCGGCATATTTGCAAAATCAATAAGCTGTCCATAGAGTGGACTCGCTGGGTTGTTAGCAAGATATTTTCGAACAAAATTATGGTTGGCATTTCTGATATCATTGGTAGGATCATCATAGGCATTTTCAATAAAGTACTTTGAGGGTGCCATAAAGCCAACTCCTCTACCACCTGAATAATCACCGACTGGCCAATTGAAAGGAGCTACCCCATTCACTCTTAAGTCACGAATAAGAGGAGGATGAACTCGTTCAAGTAAAAATGATCCAGTCTGAGAAGAAGAAACCGCTGATCCGCCTAATACGTCAGTCTCAATCTGTATAACCCAGATTGCTTCCTTGTTACCACCAGCTCTGTTTTGATTTTTAGCCTGAAACATGTCCCAATAGACATCACCCGGAACTTCACTCATTCTTGATCCATATCTGGACGACATTAAACCTGTAGCTGCATCATTGATAACAATAGAAGCTGCATCAACGGCCTTTTGAAACTGACCATCCGCCAGGTAAACCTCGGCAAGTAGATGCTGAGCTGCTAAGTTTGACACTTCTCCATCCCTTACAGCAGTGATTGCTGGTAGATTTTGCGTACAGAAAACTAAATCTGAAATTATCTGGGCATATACTTCTTTTCTGGTCGCCCTTACGAAATCGACTTTTTCTGAAGCTATTTCTTCAGTTATTAAGGGCACACCTCCAAAAAGATAGGCAAGATTGCGATATCCAAATGCCCTAAAGAATTTACCCTTTGCTTCAAATGCTAACTTGTCTGCATCACTTAACTTCGAACTTGGAATTCTGCTAATAACTGTGTTTGCCTCAGAAACAATTTTATAAAGCCAGCCCCAGTGATTATTCCATCCTGATTGTGGTCCGAAATCATTATTGAAATTTGAATTTCCATTTGCAATCTGATAAGCAATATCCGTATGGTAAATAAATTCCATAGGATTGAAGTCATTGCGCGTGAAAAACTCAGTACGTACCAATCCATAAAGATTGTTAATTGATGCATTGAAGTCGTCTTTATTTGAAAAAGCGTTAGCTGTACTCAAAAAATCCAATGGCTTTTCATCCAGAAAATCAGAGCCACACGAGGTACTACCTAAGATCAGGGCTATAAACAAATATTTTTTTATCGTTTTCATTATGTTTTCGGTTGAAATTAAAAAAGTATTAATACGTGATACTCAGCCCAACAGTATAGGCTCTTAACACTGGCCTACCATTGGTATCCAAGCCAATCGGATAAATTGTTGGAGGCGTTGTATTAGTATCAGTTCGTGTTGCTTCAGGATCCCAACCTTCCCACTTGGTCCAGGTAATGAGGTTCTTTCCACTTACAAAAACACTAAAGTTTGTTGTGTTTAGCTTTTTCAACAAGGTGCGAGCAAGGTCGTATGACAACGACACATCCTGCAACCTGATAAAACTCCGGTCTTGGTACATCCCTGGTTCCGCCACGGCATGCGACCCAGAAATTACGCGTGGGTACTTACCATTTGGATTGTTTGGTGACCAATAATCCATTCCCACAAAATCATTCCAACGAATCGTATTATCCTCGCGCCAATACTGAGGAGTATTATTTGCAAACGGTCTATTGATTCCCATGTATCCGTTTTTGCCACCTTGCACTGAATTTAAGAAGACACTAAGATTAAAACCTTTATAACTAAAATTATTTATTAAACTCCAACGATATGCAGGTTCCTGTCGTCCTATAAATGTCCTATCGTCAGCGGCTCTTATCACTCCATCATTGTTTTGATCAATTACTCTCATTGAGCCAATTGGAAAACCAGGAAGTCGATCAGCATTCAAATCATACACACCATCAGTTTGATAATCGTAAATAGTTTGAATTGATTTACCTATAAAAAGACCGCTGGAAATCAGATCATCCTCTTTTCCGTCACCATCCAAATCTTGTCCGGTAAGCGTAACTATTTTGTTTTTATTGGTAGAGAAAACAAGTGTTGCAGACCAGTTAAAATCAGTCTTATTTAAAACTTCCTGAGTAATTTTTGCTTCGAAACCTTTATTGTTGATTTGACCAAGGTTAGTACTAATCAATCCAAAACCAGTAGCCGATGGAATTTGAACATCGTAAAGTAAGTCGTACGTATTATTGTTATAAAATTCCAAACTACCTGTAGTTTTATAGTTGAATAAGCTAAAATCCACTCCAACATTTAAACCTTTTGTACGCTCCCATTTAAGATCATCATTGCCCAAAGTGTTAACTTGTTGACCGAATTGAGTCGATCCACCATCGCCAAAAATGTAAGCCGCACTTGTGGTAAGACTTGCCAATGATTTATATCGTGAAGTTTGATTTCCTATCTCACCGTACCCCACACGCAATTTTAACTGATCCACTTTTTCCAGGCTTCCCATAAATCCTTCTTCGGATATAACCCAACCAGCAGCAACCGTTGGAAAAACAGCGTATTTATTATTCTTTGCAAAAGCAGAGTAGCCATCCCTTCGAACAGTGGCAGTCAATAAGTATCGATTATTATATTTATAGTTGACCCTCGCCATTTGATAATTAAGCGACTCTTGCCAAGCATCAGAGTTTGCTAACTGTGTTGTGGCTAAGGCAAGATCATTATAACTGAGTGTTAACCTTGAAAAGCCTCTGCCCTCGGTAAACGTACTATTGTACTTGCGTTCGATGGCACCATAAAGCAGCGTTGCCCCAACATCATGTTTACCAAATACTTTAGTATAAGAAATGATATTATCAAAAGTATAATCGTAATATTCCCGGTCATCTTTATAAGCTCTTCCTGCCTGACCTTGATCATACTTGCTAGCGTAGTAATGCTTATCGGTTCTGTAGTTGTTACCAAAATTCATGCGGTACTTCAAACCTTTCAAAAACGGAAAGTCAATTTCGGTGAAAATATTTGCAAAGAAATAATTGTGACGATCCTTATCGTCTACCAAATAGTTTATGAAGGGATTGAGTTCAATCGTGTTAGTTGGGGAAATAATTAAATCACCGTTTGCGTCATATGGAACAAGTAAAGGAGAAGCTCTGATTAAAGAACCAAAAGAAGGTTCAGCACCATCCTGATTAACAAACGATCCCGAAGAAGCCAGTCCAAACTTCCACCAATCTAAAGGCTTGATTTCAAGGTTTGCACGCAATGTCTTTCTATTAAAGTTATCATTAATGATGAGGCCTTTTTGATCTACCAGAGCGCCAGATAAAAGGTAGTTTACCTTATCGGTGCCACCCGACAGGCTTAAGTTATTTTCTAAGATTGATCCAGCTTGTGTGCCTGCATCCCACCAATTGAAATCATTAGGAAGTAATTCACCATTGGTACCTCTCATAGAACCATCAACCACATTCTTCACATTGAAGGTCGGATCTGGTTGGGTATAGCCTGATGCTGCTGTGTAGGCCTGCGTATAAAATGCTTCGGTAAGCCCGGCTAAGTATTGTTCTCTATTATTAGGGACAAAATCTCCCATTGTAGGTTTTTGGGATGTATACAGAGACTTAAATGAAATGGTGGGCTTGCCTGGTTTTCCTCTTTTGGAGGTTATTAATATAACACCGTTAGCAGCTTGAGCACCGTAAACAGCTGTTGAACTTGCGTCCTTCAATACGTCAATGGCAGCAATATCATCTGGGTTAATAGATGAAAGGGAACCATTGTATTGAATACCATCCAGAATTATCAAAACGTCTTGATTTCCATTCAAAGAAACCCGGCCTCGAATTGAGATTTGAGGAGTGGCACCTGCAGACGTAGCAACACCTACGTTTAGACCAGGAACGGTACCTTGCATAAATTGACCAAGATTGGTATTTGGTGCTTGTTGAAAAGATTCCAAATTAACACTTGCTACAGACCCTGTTAAATCCGATTTCTTCTGGCTTCCATAACCTACCACAACAACCTCAGAAAGAGATTGAATACTAGGAACAAGACTCACCGAAATATTAGATTTTCCGGCCGAAGACACTTCCAAAGTTTCATATCCAATGAAAGAAAAGGTCAGCACATCATCATTTCCTGAAACAGTGATCGAAAAATCACCATTTACATCGCTGTTCGTGCCATTGGTTGTGCCTTTAATTAAAATGTTTACACCTGGCAGGCCAGTTCCAGTCTCATCAGTCACCTTTCCTTTGATAACATTTTGGGCTAATGAAATTGAAACACTTGCTGCAATGAGCATTAAAGAGAGAATCACTTTGAGGACGGTGCTCCGCGGACTCCTCAAGGGTTTACCGATTTGTAGAATTACATGTTTCATAGATAATTGGTTAGTTGTTTAATGAGTTCGCCTACAGCCTGACTTCTTACCTATTAAATTGGAAGTGTTTGTAAACAACTGATTGTTTAATCAAAAAATCCACATATAACCTAAATAAGAAGTAATTTGAATAGATGAATGTATAACAAATCAAATATTTACGCAATCGATTGTGTAATATTTTTTACATTACACACGATTGCAAAGATGAATTCATAATGAGCCGGATGGGACTAAAATGACCCAAATCGCTTATTTCAGCTAAATTTGGTCAATGAAACAGCGAAAAGAAATCACGATTTACGACATAGCGCGAGAGCTGAATGTTTCAACATCAACTGTTTCAAGAGCCCTAAAAGATCACCATAGCATTGGACCAGCTATGAAAGAAACCGTTAAGCGCCTTGCTAAAGAACGAGGCTATCGTCCGAATTCTCTTGCCGCCAGCTTGCGGCAAAACAAAACAAATACAATTGGCGTAATGATCGCTTGGATCAATCGCCCCTTCGTTTCTTCACTTATTAGTGGAGTTGAAGAGGTAGCTAGTACCAAAGGCTATAATGTTGTTATCTCACAATCTCACGATAGCTACGAAAATGAAATTGCAAATGCACGTACCCTATATAGTAGCAGGATAGCCGGACTTGTTGTTTCCTTAGCAATGGAAACCAAATCCTATGAACACTTTCAGCAGTTCGTAGACCATGATATCCCAATTGTATTTGTAGACCGGGTTTCAGAGTCTTTCGATGCAGACAAAGTTGTGATTGATAATTTTGCAGCCGGGTTTCAGGCAACTCAACATCTTATTGAGCAAGGGTGTAAGCGAATTGCGCATATTGCAGGAGCTCAACATCGTAACGTATATAGAGACCGAAAAAATGGATACATTGCTGCGTTAAAAAAATTTGGTCTTGAGCCTGATGATTCGTTGATCATATATGGAGATATCCTTAATGCGGAAGAAGGTCATAAAATGACAACTCATTTACTCGACCTACCAAATCCTCCAGACAGTATCTTCTCTTCAAACGATACATCTGCAGTAAGCGCAATTCAGGTAGCGAAGCAAAGAGGGCTCAAAATTCCAGCTGATCTGGCAGTGATAGGGTTTAACAATGACTCGATTTCTCTTATTATCGATCCCCCATTATCTACCATATCTCATCCGGCTGTTAGCATGGGGAAAATTGCCGCTCAACAAGTGTTAAAGCATAAAGAATATAAAGATGCGGTTGCTTCGGAAATCATTACATTAAAAACAGAATTGATTATAAGGGAATCTTCCCGAAAAAAATCCCTGGTGTGATTTTCAAAAAGGGATTGTTTATTACTTAATAAATAAGAGATATATTTTAATTCTATTTGTCAAGCAACTAAAAAATATAATAACACTATGAAAAAAAATATTCAATCAATGTTCATTTTATCAATAACTGTACTGTTGCTAACCAGCTGCGGAACAAAAAAACAGGAACAAGAAAAAGAACCTGTTGATTCTCTTGATTTCATGCCCGCGGCCTCTCAACCTTTGATAAGTGACTTCTACACTGCTGATCCATCGGCACACATATTTAACAATCGAATTTATATCTATCCCTCACACGACATTGAAGCCGGCACGCCCGAAAATGATTTGGGCGATCATTTTGATATGCGTGATTATCATATTCTTTCTCTTGATGCAGTGGGTGGCAAAGTAACTGATCATGGAGTAGCTTTAACAATTGCCGATGTTCCCTGGGCAGGCCGCCAAATGTGGGCACCGGATGCAGCTTTTGCAAATAATCAATATTATCTGTTCTTTCCTGTAAAGGACAAGAAAGATGTTTTTAGAATCGGTGTAGCTACAAGTGAAAAGCCAGAAGGTCCATTCATAGCCGAAAATGAACCAATAGCAGGAAGTTATTCAATTGATCCGGCTGTTTTTGAAGATGACGATGGTTCGTTTTACATGTACTTCGGTGGCATTTGGGGCGGACAACTACAACGGTGGAACAATAACAAGTATGACGAAAATGGTGCCCTCCGCAAACCTGAAGAACAAGCAATCCTTCCGCGCATTGCGAAGCTTTCTACTGACTTGAAAAAATTTGCAGAACCAGCAAAGGAAGTGAAACTAGTAGATGAGCAAGGTAATCTTTTTACTGAAGGCCAAAATGACAAACGCTTTTTCGAAGCAGCCTGGATGCACAAATATCAAAACAAGTATTATTTCTCCTACTCAACCGGAGATACACACAATATTTGCTATGCCATTGGCGATTCGCCATATGGACCATTTACTTATAAAGGTATTGTACTAAAACCAGTAGAGGGCTGGACAAATCATCACTCTATTGTTGAAGTGAGTGGCAAATGGTATTTATTTTATCATGATGCTCGTCTGTCAGGAAAAACTCATTTGCGAAATGTAAAAGTAACCGAGTTAAAGTACAATCCAGATGGAACCATTCAAACCATTACACCTAATTAAATTCTTACTATTTAAATCCTGAAATCGTGCGCTACCTCCGCTCCGCTCTTCTTCTGTTTCTTGTTGCTGTCTCCATCTCAGGTAAATCCGAAAATGGATACGATTTATGGCTTCGCTATTCTAAACTTACCAATGAGAAAAAAATTGCTGAGTATAAGAAACAGATAAAGAATCTTTGGATAGAAACCACAAGCCCAACCCTCTTTGTTGCCAACAACGAACTTTACAAAGGACTTAATGGTTTGTTGGGATACTCTGTGTTGGATGTAAACACAATCTCTACCCAACCTGGATTGATCGCTTGCGGAAAATTTCAATCGCAAGCAGTCAGTCAGTTTTTAGGTGGTAAAAAATTTACTACGGGCGATGAAGGCTATATCATTCACACGGTGAAGCGCGGAAAACAGCAAGTAACCGTAATTGCAGCGCAGGAAGATATTGGTGTTTTATATGGCGTGTTTCATTTTCTGAGATTAATTCAAACACAACAAAACATAAGTAATCTATCCATTACTGAATCTCCAAAAATCAAAATCAGGATGTTAAATCATTGGGATAATCTTGACCGAACAGTAGAACGTGGTTATGCAGGATTCTCCCTATGGAATTGGCACAAACTTCCCGGGGTCATTGATCAACGTTACATTGACTATGCACGGGCGAATGCTTCCATTGGAATTAATGGAACGGTGCTTACGAATGTGAATGCCAATGCCAAAGTACTTACCCTAGATTATTTAAGAAAAGTAGCGGCTCTTGCCGATGTATTCAGACCGTACGGAATAAAAGTGTACCTCACCGCGCGCTTTAGTGCACCAATAGAATTAGGTGGATTGAAGACTGCCGATCCATTAGATGCGCAAGTGCAACAATGGTGGAACAAAAAAGCGGACGAAATTTATAAATTCATTCCCGACTTTGGAGGATTCTTAGTGAAGGCAAATTCGGAAGGGCAACCCGGACCTCAGAATTACAAACGGTCGCATGCAGATGGTGCCAACATGTTGGCTACAGCAGTGCAACCTCATGGTGGAATAGTAATCTGGCGTGCTTTTGTATACGATAACAATGTGCCTGATGATCGCGCCAAGCAAGCCTATACTGAATTTAAACCATTGGATGGAACGTTTAACAAAAATGTATTGGTGCAAGTAAAAAATGGAGCGATTGATTTTCAACCCCGCGAACCCTTTCATCCTCTTTTTGGAGCGATGCCTGAAACGCCACTCATGATGGAGTTTCAAATAACTCAGGAATACCTTGGCTACAGCACTCATTTAGTTTATCTCTCTTCGCTCTTTAAAGAAACTTTGAATTCTGAAATTGGCATTGGTAAAAATACAGTAGCTAATGTGATTGATGGCAGCGTTGACAATCACACATTAACAGGAATTTCCGGTGTTGCCAACATAGGTACAGATATTAATTGGTGTGGCCATCCGTTTGCACAAGCCAATTGGTTTGCCTTTGGGCGATTGGCCTGGAACCATTCACTCTCTTCAGAGGAAATAGCGAAGGATTGGATTCGTATGACATTCTCCAATGAAGATGATGTTGTAACTCCTGTTGAAAAAATGATGATAGGATCCAGAGAAGCAACGGTTAATTATATGACACCCCTTGGGCTTCATCACATTATGGGCTGGAACCATCACCACGGACCAGGACCGTGGATAAAAGACAAGCATCGCGCGGATTGGACTTCAGTTTACTATCACAAAGCTGATAGCTTAGGCATTGGCTTTAATCGCACCGCTACAGGAAGCAACGCACTTGAGCAATATTTAAAACCTGTGGATGATAAATTTGCTTCACTGGCAACATGTCCGGAAGAATTTCTTTTGTGGTTTCATCATGTGCCCTGGGATTACAAGATGAAATCAGGCAGCACGTTGTGGAATGAGCTATGTCATCATTATTATCAAGGCGTTGATTCTGTGAAGGAGATGCAAAAAATCTGGAGTTCCCTAAAGGGAAAGATTGATACTGAAAGATTTAATCAAATTGAGATGCTACTGAATCAACAGTATAACGAAGCAATCATTTGGAGGGATGCATGTGTGCTTTACTTCCAAACGTTTTCGAAACAACCCATTCCTACTGATTTAAAAGCGCCTGAGCATTCATTGGATTACTATATGAGTCTAACATACCCTTACGCACCTGGTATAAAACCCGATTGGTAAAGAATAGTCTCGAAACGAAAAAAGAAAGAGGCAAAATTGTCTGCCCCCTTCTTTCATTGATATTCAAGTGTCTATTTTTTTCCTCTGCTAACGGCAATTAGAACTACTCCTACTGCTGCCAGCACACCGCCCGTGATTGGGGACCAATAGATTGGAGTTTTCTCTTCTCTGTTAATTTCCACGGCACCCAGGTCAACCACTTCTTTCTTGGTGATCAAAGTGAATCCCGTAAAGGCAGTCATGATGATGCCCACTACTAATAAAATTATTCCAAGGTTTTTCATATGAATATTGATTTGGTTTAGTTAAGTAAAGACAAATTAAACGCCAACCATTATTCACCCTGAATAGAACTATCTTCTAAAAAGATGGGAATTAATCTCTACACATGTAAACTTCCATACTCAGATAATAATTAAAGTGCATTCACTGCTTCTGTTAAATCCAGTCCAGCAACTTTGAACAAGGCATTCCTTCCTGTCATGTAAGTGGCACTTGGTTTGAGTTACAACTGAGAATTTATAAACTATTAAATCATGAAACCACAAACTTTAAAAACTAACAAATTATTTTCCGTTACATGCTATATACTTGCAGGAACTCTACTACTCAGTTGCAATGCAACACGAACTCAAAAAGGAGGAGCAATTGGTGGTGGAAGCGGAGCTGTTATTGGCGGAATTATTGGAAACCGATCAGGTAATACAGCAGTAGGCGCCATTATTGGTGCAGCTGTTGGTGGCGCGGCTGGTGCATTGATTGGTCGTAAGATGGATAAACAAGCGGAAGAACTTAGTAATGATTTAAAAGGGGCCAAGGTTGAGCGAATTGGTGAAGGAATTAAAATCACATTCGACTCAGGTTTAATGTTTGATTTAAACAAGTCTAATCTAAGTGCTGCCACAGAAACAAATCTTACTCAACTGGCATCCACTCTTAAAAAATATGATGACACCAATATTTTAATAGAAGGTCATACGGATGCATCAGGTACCGATAAATACAATCAGGAGCTGTCGGAAAGAAGAGCAGCTTCAGTAAAGAATTTTTTAATTGCTCAAAATATTGATTCGCAAAGAATGACGGCTATCGGATATGGTGAAGATCAGCCGATTGCCAGCAACAAAACTGAGAGTGGTAGCCAACAAAACCGAAGGGTTGAAGTGGCCATATTTGCTAACGAAAAAATGAAGAAGGCTGCTGAGAAAGGTGAGCTTAACAATTAAGACCAAAAAAAAGAGGTCAGTGCATTTTCAATTTCACTGACCTTTTATATTATTAAAACTAAATTCAATAACTATTCTCTTTCAATCCATTTATTACCATATCGATTGGATTTATGTCAAATGGTGAAAGTAGCACAACTGCCTTACCTGTTTCAGTCATTACAATTGGAGTTTTAAGAAAGGACATCTCAGCATGGAGGATTGTGAGTTTATCATCATCCGAAATCGACCGTATCTTCTTGTTATAGATATCAGCAGTAGTATCAAAGAGCCCATCGATACTCGCCTGAAGGCTTTCGGCCAGAGCAGCCAGTTGCGTTGGAGTCATTTTATTATGAAGTATGTCCAACTCATTAATAATATGTTTATCAAGAGATTTAATGAGTGCATAGGCATCGCGGTCTGTCTTCTTGCCGCTATTGTATATGAATTTTAATTCTTCCGTCCTCATATTTCTATTTTATATTTTCTGAAGTAGGATTCACAACTATCATGCCTTGAGCAATAATTTCGAACACGCAATAAATGGACAATCATAAATCAGACAATAAGATTTGGTGCATCGGCTAAACACTTTTACGGTAAGATTGAGGAAATCCACATGAGTAATAAATTACCCAACATTTAATCTATTCCCGCTAAACTTCTTATTTCATGGAAACGAAATAATGGTATGCTTTTATATATATTTCGAATATGGAAACTACTAAACCTGCCTTTCATCAGCGACTAAGCACAAACTTAATCACCTTATCCATACTTGGGGCTGTACTCTACATCGGGAAAGATTTGTTGCTCCCCATTTTTTTTGCAATCCTCTTAGGCACTCTCCTGCTTCCAGCATCCCGGTATCTGCAACGGAAAAAATTTCCTGAACCTATTTCTATTTTAATCCCGTTAGTCCTGTTCCTGATCATCTTTGCCTGTGTGCTTTATTTTCTATCCTATCAGGTTGTTCATTTCTTTGATGATCTGCCAGAAATTAAGGAAAAAATAAATAGTCTATTTACATCGATACAGCGCTGGTTCAAACAAGAAACCAAAGTTACGATCACGAAACAAAATCAATACTTAAAGGATCTGACTGAAAATATTAAAAAAGGAAATTCTAATTTTTTAGGAAGCACAGTGGCAACCCTTACCAATATAATTAGCTACATGGTTTTATTGCCCATCTATACATTTCTGTTAATGTACTATCGAAGCACAATAAAACAATTTTTGATTAGCACGTTTAGAAATGGTTCTGAGGAAAAAGTGAAAGAGGTTATTGTTGAATCTACCAACGTTGCCCAACACTACGTATTAGGCCTGTGCCTGGAAACTGCTTTGGTTTTTGTTCTCAATAGTGTTGGATTTCTAATTATCGGAATAAAGTATCCAATCTTTTTGGCTTTGTTGGCTGCATTATTAAATCTTGTTCCTTATGCAGGCATGTTGGTTGCAAATCTTTTATGCATGCTGGTTACATTGGTAAGCATGGATAGTCCGGCAGAAGCTATTTGGGTGGGTGTTGTGCTGCTAATTGTTCAGATTTTTGATAACAACATTGGAATGCCTCTTATTGTTGGCTCCAAAGTAAAAATTAATGCACTTGTTACCATCATAGGAGTTTTAGTGGGTGGTGCTTTGTGCGGCATACCGGGTATGTTTCTAGCTATTCCAGGACTCGCAGTTATGAAGGTTGTGTTTGATCGGGTTCCTGAAATGAAGCCTTGGGGCATGCTCCTATCGGATAAATCACCAAAGCCTAAAAAGAGTAAAGACTAAAAATTTGTGCATAGTCAATAAAAAAGCTATCCTTTTTAATGGATAGCTTTTAGTTTCTTTTGATCTATTTTTTTGTTTAGACTTTGTCAAGTGACTCACTGATCCTCTCTCTCAAATCGCGCCACTCTTCCTTTATCTCAGTGCCCGTTTTCTTTAGTGAATTCTTAAGGTCATCCCAGGAGTCTTTTGTAGACTCATTTATGTCGTCTAACGCCTGATCAATACGATTGCGTTGATCGGTAAGGTCGCGCTGAAATTCCTCCAACTTAGCCCGGGTTTTTTCATCAGCAGTCTCTAATCGGTCAGAAATCGCATCAATTTCATGATCAATTTCATCGCGCATGTCTTCAAAGTTTTTTGAAAGTTTAGCTTTCTCCTCATCAAAATCTTTTTGGATTTCGGAGATAGTATCAGAATGCTCTTCATGCTTTTCTGATTTATTGCACGACATCAACACAAGGGACATAACTATACCCGTTGCTAAAATCATTGTTATTCGTTTCATCTTATATTTATTTTTTGTGATAAAAAAAGGGACACCGAACGGTATCCCTGGATTTTTTAATTCAATTAAATCAAAGGGATTCCAATTCCTGATTCAACTCGCTAATGGATTTTCCTAAGCGTTTTTGAATTCTTCCATACAGTTCATCTTCCTGCCCCTCCACATAGGTGAGGTCATCATCTGTAAGCTCACCATACTTTTGCTTAAGCTTACCTTTAATAACATTCCAGTTACCTTTAAATTGAAGTTTATTGCTTGTTGCCATGATTGAATAAGTTTGGTTATAATTTACTTTTTATCTGCTGTACTGTGTAAGGCTGCCTTTCCATTAGCAGCTAACTTATTCAGTTTATCATTAAACTGATTTCGCACTGTATCTATGGTTTCCGACACACTGTCAACCATGTCTTCCTTCATATCTCTTGTCTTTCTGGCTATTTTCTTTCTTAATTGCTGACCACTTGATGGAGCCAGTAAAAGTCCAGCCACAACACCTATTGCACCACCAATCAGAACTCCGCCTATTAAGCTTTTTTGACTTTGCATAATTTTAAATTTTAAAAGTTAAGTAGCATGCACCCTTGCATGCATTCAATTTAATAGGTTGTAAATAACATGCCATTTTAAAATGGCTTGATAACCGGAGTATAGAGCAAATCACATTGCTTTGTGTGGGGAAATATGAGGTAGTTGTGTAAATAGTTCCACAGATTAGAGAGTATTCACGTGAAAGTAATCGTTAAAATCAATTCATTGAGCTTGGCATGAAGATGTATGTTATAGTATTAAATAACATTCTTCACACTAAACTCTTAAAATTATGTTACGTTGGGCAGCAACTTTTTTTGTAATCGCTATTATAGCAGCGATCTTTGGATTTGGAGGCATTGCAGCAGGAGCCGCATCGATAGCCAAAGTGTTATTCTTTGTATTTATTGTGCTCTTTGTGCTGGCTCTTGTATTTGGAGGGTCACTCTTTAAGAAATAGCATATTCAAATTCTTTAATGAAGACCGTCCCTAAATTTTTATAGAGACGGTCTTTTACATTTCTGCTAGTTTAAATTGTAGCGTGAAGGTGGTTCCTGCCCCTACTGTACTATCCACTGCCACAGTAGCATTGTGGCTTGATAGAATATTTAGTGTTGATGTAAGCCCCAATCCTGTTCCATTTGGTTTGCCGGTATAAAAAGGGTCAAACAACTTATTAAGCTCTGACTTCGCGATACCAATTCCATTATCCTGAATAATGATGAGAATCGTATCTTTCATTCGATCTGTACTGATTTTCATTTCCCCTTGTTCTTTGTCAATCGCCTCAATGCCATTGATAATAATATTCAATAAAGCAATCATTATCTTCTCACGATCCACGTAAAGTCTTGGTAATTCTTTTGTGTAGAATGTGGAGAGCTTTACATTCTTTAGATTGATGCGATCCTTTGCAAGTAGCAACGTGTCTTCCAAAAGATCCTTGACCGAAACCAACTCCAGTTGAAGCTCCTTTGGCTTTGATGATTTTAGCAAATCACTAATTAAGGTTTCAATTCTATTAGAATTGCGATTAATGATTTCTGTATACGTTTTGGCTGTTTCCGTTTCGGGTAGTTCATCTTTAAGATTTTCTAAAGCCAGATTCAAATTAGTAAGGGGATTTCTAATTTCATGAGCAATGGTCCTGGCAATTCTACCTGTCATTGAAAGTCGTTCAGCAACCAATAGATCCAGTTCGGCCTTTTTGCGCAACGTTAAATCGCGAATAATACCCTGATAACAACAGAAATCAGACGCCTGATCGGGAATAAACACACAGTTAACCAGGCAAAGCTTTCGCTCACCCGATTTTGTAACAAACTCAACTTCATAATCACGAATCTGCTCCACTTCTTTCAAAGCAGACCTGCAGTATTCATACTCATCGGGATTAGCAAATAAATCGTTAATCATTAGCTCTCTTCCTTCACTAAACGAATAACCAAAAAAGGCAAGGAAAGAATTGTTTACATCCACAATTTTGAAATCTTCATTCGCCAAGAAGATGCAATCAATTGAACGCTCGAAAAGTGACCGGTATTTTTTTTCCTTTTCATCTAACTCTTTAATAATCTTAGATTGAGAAAGGGCATAACGGATGGAGCGCTCAAGGATAGATGATGTTAATTCGCCCTTCACCAAATAATCAAATGCTCCAGCCGAGCTAGCATCCACATCAATCGTGCTATCAGCCCTTCCTGTAAGTATTATAGCGGGAGTTAGTATTTCAAGTCTTCGAATGTGATTGATCAGCGCAAGGCCTGTGATGCCTCCTAAGTTATAATCAATGAGAAAAATATCATAGTTGCCCTCTGTCAATTTCGATTTAGCCTTTTCACTGTTAGGTTCCCATTCAACACTAAAATTATAATTTCCGATGTCTGACAAATACTCTTTCGTAAGCAATGCATCGTCTTCATCATCTTCAACTAAAAGAATCTTTATTTCCTGTCGCATCATTGATTTATTTTAGATTCGGTAACGAAACAGTGCCAAACCAATAGGTACTGATCTCGCGTGTTACTTCAACAAGTTCATCGAACCTTACAGGCTTACTAATAAAAGAGTTGACCCCAAGATCGTATGACTCCAAAATATCTAACTCAGCCCTGGAGGTAGTGAGTATGATAATCGGAATTTTTCTAAGTATTGGATCTGCCTTTAGATATCTTAAAGCCTGGCGTCCATCTACTTTAGGCATATTCAAATCGAGAAAAATAATACCGGGTGTAACACATGCCTGGTTTTTAAATTTTCCCTTCTTATTCAAATAGTCAAGCAGTTCCTCACCATTCTCAACAAAAAAAATAGAGTTTGAAATCTCGTTTTCAGCCAACGCTTCTTGCATCAACATCCGGTCATCCGGATCATCGTCTGCCATTAAGATAGATATATGTTTATTGGTGTTTTTCATTTTAGTTAATTAACTGATGGTAAAATAAATATAAAACGGGACCCTTCACCTTCTCTGCTTTCTGCTTTAATAGCCCCTTTGTTGTTGTCAATAATCTTTCTGCAAATAGCTAATCCTATGCCAGTGCCTTCAAATTCCATTCTTCCATGCAATCGCTGGAAAACGTTGAAAATCTGCTCAGCATATTTCTCATCAAATCCAATTCCGTTATCAGCTACTTCCAATCGTACGTATCTATCAAATTCAGCATTGATTGAGAATTCAGTAGTAGCTTCTTCCGCTGAAATTATTTTTCCGGTTATAGAAACAATAGGATTCGTTTCCGCTTTTCGAAACTTTATTCCGTTGCTAATAATATTTTGGAGCAGCCTCCGTACTTGTCCTCTGATTCCGAGAACTGTTGGTAGTTGAGAAAAACTAATAATTGCTTCTTCTCTTTTTATCTGATCGGACAAATCCTCCAGAACTTCCTCCAGAAGAATTTTCAAATCAATTTTTACAGGCAGGTCATGACTTCGAGTTACCCGCGAAAACGCCAGAAGGTCTTCTATCAATATTTGCATTCGTCCGGCTGCAGACTGCATACGATCAATATAATCTTGACCAACGCCATCAATTACTGAACTATACTTTGAAAGGAGTCTATCCCCAAAAGACCGAATCTTCCGCAAAGGTTCCTGCAAATCATGTGAGGCCACAAATGCAAATTGCTCAAGATCCTCGTTAGACCGTTTCAACTCTTTGGTAAACTTTTGAATTCTAAATTCATTTAATTTTTCTTCTGTTATGTCAGAAAATGTTACCACAAGACCATCCTCAAATCGAACGGCTATTAACTTAAACCATCTTGACTCATTGGCTACTTCAAATTGTTGTTCTCTTTTGTAGGTGTTTCCTGTTTCAACTACTTTCTTATACTCTTCAATTAAGTCATCTTCATAGTTGGGATAAACATCCAGCAATGTGTGATTTAAAAGATATTCCTCAGTTTGATTCAGTAATTGAGTTGCCGCTTTATTGGCAATCACAAATTTAAAATCAGTTATGTTACCGGCATCATTGCGAATAGCACCAAAAACCTGAATGACATCCAACGAATTATCCCATACATTGCGAAGAAGGGTTTGCGTAAACTTTCTTACTTGCACTTCTTTCTGAAGACTCTCCAGTGCCGTACTAAGCTCATTTGATTTTTTGTCGCGATCCTGAATTAGCAGAACCGCTCTGCTAAAGAGCAGAAAGACTGCACCGCAGGCAATTAGTGCGGTTGCTAAAAAGGTAGCTGGTGCAAGGTCTTTAAAGCCGCCTTCATTTTCCAATGCCTCTACCATTTTAAGCTGCTCACTAAAAACAATTTCGTTGCTCATCCTTCGAATTGAATCCATGTTGGCCCTTCCATCAGCCAATAATTTCAATTCACCGGGTTGCAAAATGAGGTTATTGCGTTTACTGGTAGTCAGGATTCTTGAAATAATTTGAAATTGGGCATTGATCAATAAGCCCAGAGTATCAACTTTTCGCCTTAAAATATCATTGCCCAAAGAAAGGCTGTCCAACACCTTAAACTTTTTGGGTATAGCGACTAATGCCTCATCGTATGGTCTTAAATAGTCTTTATCGTCACTTAGCTGAAATCCCCGATGACCTGTTTCAGCATCCTTGATAGAAGAAAGTATTTGCTGAGTAGTGTTAATAATCTCATTTGTGTGCCGCACCTTAGCTACTTCCTTCATGTAGCTATCCAAATTCCGATAGGTTAAGAAGCACAACGAGATAAGCACAACCAGGATGACTGTGAAAATAATTCGTATTCTGGTCAGGTTCATATCTAATTTATTAAAATAGTACCGACAATTAATGAGCCATCTCCTTACGATGATTGATCCATCATAACTGTGGTATAACTTCTACATATTTTACAGGGTGCTTCAGTAATTTCTACAATTGCAAGCACTCACTTGAGTCTACAGACAAATTTAACCTGTTTTTCACGCTGGTATAATTTTATCAATACGAATGGAGAATTAAAACCAAATAATTTATGAAAACTCTTAAAATAACAGCCATACTTTTTCTATTCAGTTGTGTGCTCTGTATTACCTCTGTTCAAGCGCAAGATGCACGCATGGGAATAAAGGGTGGATTGAACGTAACCAATCTGTACCTCGAAGATGTGAATGATGAAAACGCACGGTTTGGATTTAACCTCGGTTTATATGGCCAAATTCTATCCAGTGATGTATTTGCTATTCAACCCGAATTGCTCTTTTCTACTAAAGGAGCCAAGTGGGAATACACCGGAGCACTTGATCAAACTATAGACTTTAATACCAACTATCTTGATCTTCCGGTATTAGCTGTATTTAAACTTGGTAAGTCAGCCGAAATTCATGCGGGTCCTTATGCAGGATATCTTTTGTCTGCGAAGATTAAGTATGATGGTGATTTTGCCAATGGTACTGACAACATCGATCGAGACGATTTAAACACCATTGATTATGGTCTTGTAGGTGGATTTGGCCTAAACTTCGGAGCGATGCAAGTAGGTGCCAGATATAATTATGGATTAGCTAAAATTGCTGATAGCGATGGTGCAAAATCATTACTGGGTGACTCGAAGAATTCAAATGCTCAACTTTATGTTTCTTTCGACCTTGGAAATAATAAGTAAATAGAGGAAAGAAATAATGCGAATAAAAAAGGGATCGTAAATGATCCCTTTTTTATGCTTGAATTTTATACAGTTTCAATTTATTATACAGGGTTTTTCTATCAATGTTCAACACTGCTGCAGCCTTCGACTTGTTGTTGTTCACCTTCTCCAGAGCATCTAAAATAGCTTGCCGTTCTGCATTTCCTGCCACTGATTTGAGCATGTTATCGTCATTAACATAGGAATCTTCACTATTCGCGCTCGGCCGCGTTATCTCCCCCGGCAAGCTGTCAGCTTCAACTACTTTACCTACCGTAAGCAGAACTGAACGCTTTACCACGTTGTTTAACTCACGCAAATTTCCGTACCACTCATAGCGCAAGAAATAATCAATTACTTCCTGCGAAAAACCTTCTACTTCTTTATTCAGTGATGCATTTGCATTAGCAAGAAAATGATTGGCAAATGTTAGAATGTCTTCTTTACGCTCCCTCAAAGGAAGCAATGAAATCTTAAACTCATTCAATCGATGATATAAATCTTCGCGAAAGCGACCTTCCTTCAATGCCTTACCCAAATCCTCATTGGTAGCTACCAGAATACGAACATCAATGGGTGTGTCTTTATTGGCTCCAATACGTTTTATCTTCCTTTCCTGAATTACCCGCAACAACTTAATCTGGTTTTCATAACTCAAATTCCCTATTTCATCCAGGAAGATGGTTCCACCATTGGCTACTTCAAAACTACCCGCTTTATCATTAACAGCTCCCGTAAAGGATCCCTTCACATGACCAAACAATTCACTGCCTGCCAGTTCCTTTGGCAACGCACCACAATCAATAGCAATAAAAGGTTTACCAGCCCTACTACTCAATTTATGAATTGACTGAGCAACGAATTCTTTTCCCGTTCCTGTTTCGCCATGAATAATTACTGACATATCAGCCGGAGCAATTAACTCAATGTGTTTTTGAACTGTAACCGATTGTGGACTTGACCCTTTAATGAATCTATCCGTGCTCTGTGCAGTCTTTGTAGTTTTTGGTTCGCTATCAGCACTTTTTTCAAGCTGCCCGGATCGTTGTTTATTCTTCTGAATCGTTTCCTTTACCGTAACAAGTAGTTCATCCGGATAAAGTGGTTTCGTAACATAGTCACTTGCTCCATATTTAAAAGTCTCAACGGCTGTGCGCACATCACTGTAGCCAGTAATAATAACAACTGCGGCTTTGGGATTAATTACTTTAATTTTTTGAAGTGCCTCCACTCCGGTAATATCCGGGAGGCGGTAATCACACAATACCAAATCGAATTCCCGATCGCGCAATACTTTAATTCCATCCTCCCCGGTGTGCGCCACTTCCACAGTGTATTCTTTCTTTGTGAGAAATGTTGAAAGTACCTTGCACAGGTCTTTATCGTCATCGATAATAAGTATTAATTCAGACATAAACGGAAAGAGAATTTAAGTTTTATTTTTCTAAAATCGAGTGAACCACTCGCTCGATCATTTTTTTTGTAAATGGTTTTGCAATAAAAAAATGAGCTCCCAAATCTAGTGCCTTTTTCCGCTCCACATCATAGGCACTCACTACAACAACGCTCAAATCTGTTTTAGTATCATGAACTACCGAAAGCACCTCAAATCCACTTCCGTCTGCAAGATTCAAGTCCAGGAACATTAAATCATAATGATTTTCCAGGATCTTGAGTTTTGCGTCCTTAATGGTATTCACATACTCATTTGAAATCCCAAGACTCTTTAGTTGAAGGGATAGCAATCTGCACAAATCCAACTCATCCTCAACAATCAATGCATGTGTCATCCTAAATTTTTGTATTTATTTCGACTGAGCTACTTTTCCACTGGCAGTTCTATAAGAATCGCCATGTTCAACTTTAAAAAAAAGTCTAAACAATGCTACCAGCGAAATCATACCCACTAAATAAACTAAAATAAAGGATATTAGGAATGAGGTTATAAATTGAAAAGCTTCCATAAGTATCTATTTGCCGATAAGACGGTGAAAACCATGCCAACCCTGCTTGCTTAGCGGGTACCTTTTATATTTATAAAACTGTGGCATCAATACCCCACTCATCAGGCTATAATTCTACACCCCAAGCCCGATAAATGGCTTTCAGGTTGTTGAATGCACTGGCACAGCGTTTTCATTGCTTTATAAAACCAACACACACTTTTATGAACAACTTACTTTATTTAATCGCAGTAATACTTATCATTGGCTGGCTGTTAGGTGTTTTTGTTTACAGTTTAACCGGCATAATTCACGTACTGTTGATAATTGCAGTAATTTCCATACTGTTACAAATCATTCGTGGTAGACGATAACAGTTTTATGGAACCTATGGACAATACTTCAGTATGCCTGCATTACTAAAAAGGTTCCTCATCATTATAGGCCTTATTTTGGTAGCAATTTTCATTGCTACCAAAATTTTAAATAAACAAATCCAACATAAGCTAACGGCTCAAGGGATAACAGCGGAGAATATATCGCTCAATCTTTTTAGTCGCTCAGCATCACTTGAGAATATAATCTATCAAAAGGACAATGATTCAATTCACATTGATCGACTAACAATATCTTCATTTCGAGTTCTCAAGTTTTTTACACGCAATAAACTAGAACTAAGCAAGGTATTGGTGATTAATCCCTTTGTTATTCGAGGCGCTAAACCCGACTCAATAAATGAGAATGAATTACGTAACGCTAAGACTTTAGAGGAAATAGCAATTCATACGCTCACCATCTCGCACCTTAATCTTGAGGTGTCTGGTAAGAGTCAGTTGAAGACAACTGCCGATATAGAATTAATCGACCTAAAAATAACACGCAAATTGGAGCTCTCGATAAGAAATATTCGCGCCTTGGCAGAAAATTTCACCTACACTCCAAAAGATAGTTTGCATACAATTCAGATACAATCCATCGCTCTCAATTCCTCCACCGATAGCATGAGAGTAGATACATTAACCGTGACACCCAATCATTCAAAGGCCTCTTTCGGTAAAAAAGCAGGATTTCAAACGGATCGATTAGAGATTACTATTCCATCCATTCTTATTTCCGGTATTTCCGGAAGTTCGTTAAGCGATTCACTTCTCTCTATTTCGCGCATCGTTATCCCTTCATCTAATGTTTCTGTTTTTAGAGATAAGCGTCAGCCCTTTAATGAAAATCAACGAAAAGATCTGCCTGGAGATCTCTTAAGAAAGTTACCCGCAGCCTTGGTTATTGATTCAATCCTTATCCGGAATTCGAACATCGTTTACGAAGAACAACCTGAAGCCTCAGAAAAAACATTTGAAATAATATTCACTGAGCTGAAAGCCAGCTTGAGTGGCTTAAACACAACAGCCAATGGCGATAAAAAGTATGCTTCCCTGGTTGCGAATTCCAAATTCATGAATGATGGTTTAATTGATGCGAGGTTTCAAATTCCATTGATTCCTAATTTACCTCATACGGCAACAGGAAGGATCACTGATCTGTCCTTACCAATCCTTAATCCTATACTTACAAATATTGGTCGCATAACAATTGAAAAGGGCACGCTACAGCAATTACAATTTTCTTTCTCATACGACACTTATAAAGCTATTGGAGATGTGGAGATGCAGTATAAAAACTTTGGACTGAGAGTTTTAAAGGCTTCCAATAAAAAGGATGAAACATTAAGCACCCTTATAAACTTAGTTATCAATAATGATAAAGTTCAAACCAAGCATGGATTAATTGATATTGAGCGCGATCGTAAGCGTTTTGTTTTTAATCTCTGGTGGAAGGCACTTTCCAATGGTATAAAGAATTCAATAAATCCATTGAAAAGCGATAAAAGAAAATAACCTTAACCAACACTTCGCCAATGGCCACGAACATATTTCCAACCAGATCGTGTTTTTACCCATCGTCCATCTACCCAAACAACTGATTTTTTCTTTGGTCTTACCCAATATCCAGGTTTTGGTGTGTAGTTGTGGGTTCGTCTATTCCATTGCCATGAATCGCTTATCCAGACATAGTTAGGGCCTGGTGAATCCGGAATCATTATCGCTTTCGGGCTTTCCGGTCTATCTACAACAATGGCAGTGCAACCTGACAGAAAAAGCAGTGCAATTATAAATTGTAAGGTTTTCATATTGGCATTTTAATAAGTTAACTCATAGGAAGTGTCACTAATCAGGGCTCCTTGCAATTCCCGTTCTATTGTGTGAGGCAAAATCCGAACTCCAATTTTCTCACACAAAGTTTGAATCTGTTTTAAAATCAAAATAACAATTCGTAATGTTTCAATTTCAGATTTAAACAACCGTGTACCGAGCCGCTCGTCCTCCATCATCAGCAACTCCACTAATTCATCCAAGTGTTTAATCTGCAATTCTTTCTCCCGCTGATTGTACCCTACCAGCCATTGGATAAAAGATGGAGCACAGTTCAAAGTATCATTAAGTTGTTGAAATGAAAAAGAGCCTCTCGTCTTTTCAAGTACTGTTCGTACGATTGAAATCATTTTGCGTGTCGGTATTCCGTTCAGCTTCTTCTTTAAAATCCGAAAGAACAATATACCTTGTTCGTCTGCTTGTTTTTTGCTTGCCGGTGAATTCATTGTGCTTGGTTTTATTTGAGATCAGAAATTTTAATGCCGACTTAAAAACCCTGAAATCGTATCGACAGCGCACTTTTCTAATTCTTAGGAGAGAAAATCTTTCCACACCAATTCCTCACGGTGAAAAATCTTCCCCATTCATGAAGCTAAAAAGACCTTAAAATGCAGCGTTTTTTAAGATGCTTGTTTTGGTATGATTGTTATTTATTCAGATTACTGTAGCCAATGTTCAACATAAATGAAAAACGGCATGAAAACGAAAACAAAAAGGATGCAGAGGAGCAGCAAATCTTCAGCTCATCGTGGAGTGTATGAATACAATAACCAGGCACTCTTTGATGAACTTGAGCAGGAAGAAGACTGGAAGAAACTTTACAAGGAAAAAAATTCAAGAAGGAATTGAATCCATTAACTTCTAAAGCACAAATTATGAAAGCGAAACAAATTATAATACTAGCTGCTGTTGTGTTGATTGCCCTTGTTGAGCGTTCATTTGCAAACTACCCTCATAAAACTAACAATGACATCCATGATGATTGGATATTGTTGGGTGCGCAAACCGTTGATTATACCTTGGATCGGGATGTGGTATCGTTGAAAAAAAGTGGTGCATTTACCGCACTAAAATTTAAAGTAAATAATGGCGCTATCAATCTGCACAAATGTACGGTTCATTTTAAAAGTGGTGAAACACAAGAAGTTTCATTTTCAACTAATGTAAATGATGGCCGAAGCATTGATTTATATGGGAACACCCGGGAAATAGAAAAAATTACATTTTGGTATGACACCGAAAGGCCTGCTGATAAAAAAGCGGTAGTGGAAATATGGGGGAAAAAGTGAAAAGGGTTAGGTTCACTCCCCCGTGTTAGAAGACCTCTTAATGAGGTCTTCTTTTTTGTTTTTAATTTTGATGTTAGAGATACAGATTAACCTCGTGGTTATTCCCGTCATTTATCATTTGGATAGTATTATCTGACTGCAGCACGCCATCAACCATTAGCGATCTCTCATCATATCCAATCTGATGAACATGTATTGTATAGTTAGTTTCCTGAAAGCGATAAATCACACTGAATGATTTCCAATCTCTTGGGACACAAGGATTAAAATTCAATCTGTTACCCTCCCGATTAAATCCAAGAAAGGATTCCAAAATAAGTTGATACATCCAACCGGCAGACCCCGTGTACCAAGTCCAGCCGCCCCTTCCAATGTGGGGAGCCACTCCGTAAACATCGGCAGCCATCACATAAGGCTCCACCTTATAGGTAGAAACCTGATCGGCTGTAGCACCATGATGAATCGGATTTATCATCTTCAACAGCTCAGAAGTTTTTTCGTGATCGCCCAACTTGGCAAACGCCATAACCATCCAAATTGCAGCATGACTATACTGACCTCCATTTTCGCGAACACCCGGAACATATCCTTTTATGTAACCAGGATTGAGTTCCGAAACATCGAAAGGTGGTTCCAACAATTGGATGATTCCCTTGTCGCGATTGATAAGGAAATTATTGGCAGCCTCCATTGAAGTAATCGATCGGTCGGATTCACCCCCATTGGATAGTACCGACCAACTTTGAGAAATGGCATCGATTTTACATTCATCGTTAGTTTTGGTGCCCAGAGGCGTGCCATCATCAAAATAAGCACGCTTGTACCATTCGCCATCCCATGCATGGGTATTAATATTTTCTACTAATTGGGCTGCTTGCTTCTTACATGTGGTAACAAATTCAAGATCTCCCTGAAGAGAAGCTACTTTTGTGAATCGATTCAACACATCATAGAGGAAAAATGCAAGCCATATACTTTCGCCTTTTCCATGTATGCCCACCATGTTCATTCCATCGTTCCAATCACCAGAACCCATAAGGGGTAAACCATGACTTCCAAAGCGTAAAGCATTTTCAATGGCACGTTTACAATGATCATAAACAGTTGCCCGATCATCCGAAAGTATTGGCAAATCATAGTATGATTCCTCTTCAACATTTAACCTTCGCCCCTGCAAGTAGCTGATTTGTTCATTCAAAACAGTTAAGTCACCCGTAGTGTTTACATAACGACTGGTTACAAAAGGCAACCATAAAAAATCATCCGAACATAGTGTTCTTACACCTCTTCCAGTGGGCGGATGCCACCAATGTTGAACATCACCTTCTTTAAATTGACGGGACGCACAAGCCAAAATTTGTTGCCTTGTTAATTCAGGTTGTGCATGCATAAGCGCAAGCACATCTTGCAATTGATCGCGAAAGCCAAATGCACCTCCTGATTGATACAACCCGCTGCGTCCCCAAAGTCTGCACGCAAGCACCTGATACAATAACCAACCATTTGCTAAAATATTTACGGATGGATCGGGTGTATTGACCTGAATAGTTCCTAACGTTTTGCTCCAGAATTCCTTCACTTGATGTAGTGATTGATCTACCGATGCACTTCCCTTAAAATGTTTGATCGTATTAAGTGCTTCATTAATATCTTTTCCGGCTCCTATCTTAAAAACAATTTTCTGTTCTGCTCCCGGCTCGAGTTCAAACACAACTTGCAATGCCGCACAGGAATCCAAACAAGCCCCCGACTTACCAGAAAGGTGTGTACGACCCATTGCTTCGGGATTTTGAAGCGTGCCGTTGCGACCAATAAATTCATTGCGATCCGTGGTATACGTAGCGTTTGAATTATCAACTTCAAAAAACGCTACGTAGTTTTGAAAATCAGCATTGTATCTATTTCTGGCTATCAGCGCCTTATTAATCGTGTCATACTCTGTTGAAATATGCATAACAGATTTTGATCGAAGTTCTCCCAAAATCCATTGAACATATCCGGTAGCACTGAGTTTACGCAACCGATCTGATTTGTTTGAAATTGTAATGGTTACAAATTTTATGGGTGCTTCTTTATCAACATGAACATTTACATAAGAGTGAATTCCATCTTCAGCATATTCAAAACTGCTGTATCCAAACCCATGTCTGGTTATACAAGCAGATTGGCCGAGCGTTGGAAGGCCCATCGGTGACCAAAAGCGTCCGCTTTCCTCATCGCGAATGTAAAATGCTTCACCACTATTATCCAGAATCGGATCATTCTTCCAGGGGGTAAGCCGATACTCATGTGCATTCTCAAGCCATGTGTACGAAGAACCACTTTCGGAAATTATGGTTCCGAAGTTTGGATTGGCAAGCACATTAATCCACGGAAGTGGTGTGCGTTTATCCTTTGCCGATAGGATTACGTATTCTTTTCCATCTGCTGAGAAGCCTCCATTTCCATTAAAGAACTGAAGATCATCAGGAAGTTGTAGATTTTGTTCACGCTCAAGGTAGCGCGAGGTTGCTATCAATTTAGGAATAGTCGGCTTTAAAATTGGTCGCTTGTTTACCTGATCTTCCAATGTTCCCCTTTTATCGGAGATGATTACCCGCGCAACAGCTTGAAATAAAATTCGATCTTCGGCCGTTACCTGATCGATCGGCCTCACAAAAATTCTACCTTGCTTTTCAGAAGTAGTTACACCAATTCCTGCCGCAATCAATCCTTGAATTTGATCTTGCAACACTTGTCTGTATCCGCCTGAGTCTTCATTCAGAATTACGAGATCAACAGCAAGACCCTTCATTTGCCAATATGCTTTTGCTTTGATGAGTTGCCTTACTATTGAAATATTTTCAGAATCTGAAATAATCAACAATACGATTGGCAAATCACCTGAAATCGAATAGCTCCATAAGGAAGGTTGCTGTCGCTGATTTCTTAGTACTACACTCGGCTGAGCACGCAATGCTGGATTCAGATATAAAATGGAGCTGGCAAGTTTTCCATATAACTGTGCGTCCGCTTCGGTTGCTCCTATCTGTCTTAATAAAACCTGACTGTGTGTCCACGATAAGTCAAATGCACGATCGCGCAAATGGCGATCTTGATATTTATCAATTAAATGCTGATTTAATTCCTGGGTATCGGCAATGCCTGTCACCATATCTATAATCACCGATTCACCTGCACCTAATGTGAATGAGTATTGAACGGAAACAATGGGATCTAATACAGAACCTTGCGAGCGCGAAAGTGAGTCGGCATTCATTGCTTGTGGATGCACTAACGTATTTCCACGACCAATAAATTTACTTCGATCCGTTTCATATGATACTTCTTTTTCACTTACACCCTCCACCTTCATCAAATGAAACATCCATGGTGGGCGTTCTTCTTTCGAGCGGGGCCGCCTGGTACAAATAATAGCATGCTGATGTTCATTGATTTCGGTTTGAACAAAAAGGTTGCTAAAGGCCGGATGAGAATCATCGGCAGATGATGATGCCAGCACTACTTCACCATAACTGGTTACGGATAGTTTTCGCTTGGTGTCGGAGTGATTGTTAAGTTGAATCCGTCTTACTTCAACATCATCCTCGGGCGATACAACCACTATTGTATAGGTTTCGATCTTATCATCTCTTCTTCGAAACTCAACTTTCCCTTGCGAAAAGATAGCCTCATAGTGATCAGCTTCTTTTAAGGTTGGTTGATGCGCAGTTGACCAAAACTCATCTTTATCAAAGTCTTTTATATAACAAAATGTTCCCCAATTGTCGCGCACGCTATCCTCACGCCAGCGGGTAACAGCCGTTTCTTTCCAGCGGCTATAACCACCTCCTGCATTGGTAAGCATAACAAAGTAGCGTCCATTAGAAAGCATCTGTACTTCTGGCACTGGAGTGTGCGCTGTTTGAATAAACCGGATTTCAGAAGTTACCGGTACAGGAATAATATCTTCATGATCGGAGGACCCCACATAAAAACCTGATGACTTAGGAACTTGTTCCTGTAAGAGTAATAAAGCAGTTTGAAACTGAGTATCCGCTTCAAATCTTTTTTGCATGGGTTGATCGAGTAATAAGTAAGCTAAGGAAAGAAAACTCATGCCCTGATGGTGTGCCATAAAGGTTTGTATTATAGCATGCTTCTGTCCGCGCAACAATCGATTGGGTGTATAATCGATAGCTTCATAAAAACCATACCGGCCTTCAAATCCTTGTTCCTTCATTCGCACCAAATTATTATAGGAAGCTTTCGGATCAACCATTAAAGAAAGAACAGTTGCGTAAGGTGCGATCACCAAATCCTGCCCCAATCCTCTTTTAAATCCGAGACCCGGAACTCCAAACGCTCTATATTGATAGGTAAGATGAGCATCAACCAGGTTGTAACATGACTCCGAAATTCCCCAAGGCACGTTTTGTTGCTCGCCATACTCAATCTGTTTCATAACCGTTCCAATACTCATTTCATCAAGCAGCGTATTTTCATACGTAGGCATAACCAAATTCGGCATTAAGTACTCGAACATGGAACCACTCCAGGATAAAAGAACCGGAGCATTGCCAACGGTAGTTAATCTCCGGCCTAAGGCAAACCAACTCTCTTGCGGAATTTTTCCTTGCGCAATGGCAACAAAAAAACTGAGCCTGGCTTCTGATGCGAGTAAATCGTAGTAACTCACATCACGCGAATGATCCGTAACATGATAGCCAATGGCCAACAGGTGTTGTGTTTTATCATACAGAAAATCATACTCCATTTCTGCAAACTCGCCAGCTTGCAATGCCAATGTCTGTAGAGCGGCTATACGATCTTTTGCATACTCACTCACTTCTTTTAAAGAGACCTCGACATTATTTAGCCATTGCTTTTCTTCGGCTGAGTTTTCAAGTGCAATCAGTTTGTGGATTTCAGGTTGCACTGCTTGATAGAGTTCTGCTACTTGAGCGAGTGTGTGAACTTGAGATACAAACTTTAGGGTTGCAAATTTCTCGGGAATTGGAAAACCTAACCAAGGTGCAAACCGGATTATCTCTTCCAGAATTAATCGCACCTGATTTGGAAACGCTGCAAGCATCGTCCCTTCCGCTGTTACCAAGGAATTTGTGATCTCTTGAAACTGTTTTAGAATATTTTCCAGATGAACCTTAACTGCAGCCAGTTCAAAATTTTGAATCTCAATTGATTGATATAAAGATTGAAGTGAAGTTCGCAGTCCATTTTCGTTGGAAGATACTTCATGGATTGCTACCCGCAGCGTATCCTGAAGCCCCTGTATAATTTGAGGCTCAACAATTCTTTTGTGCTGAAGCGTAAGAAAACCCTGTCTTAATGTAAGTAAATGGCCGGCCATGTTACCACTGTCTACTGTGGAAATGTATCGCGGGTTAAGTACTGTTAATGTTTGCGTATCATACCAATTATAGAAATGACCTTGATAGCGATCTAACTTTTGGAGTGTATTAAAGGTATCCGTTGTGCGAGTAATAAGTTGTGAAATAGTTGAATACCCAAAATCATACGCTGACAAATTCGCGAGCAGGGAAAGCCCAATGTTTGTTGGAGAAGTTCGATGGGCTACTACCGGAATTGGGTATTGCTGAAGATTATCAGGAGGAAGCCAATTGTCTCCTTCGCCAACAAGGTTTTCAAAAAACAACCATGTCTTCCTTGCCAATTCACGTAAATACATTTTTTGATCCTCCTTTAATTCTGATTTTGACGTAACCAATGGCTTATCTAAAAACGACACAACCACAGGTGACAAAAGCCACATCAATAAGAATGGCGTAGAAATAAAGAGCTGAAGGAAAGAACTAGTAATGATAAAATAAATGCATAAACCTGCTACCAAAACGGGAGCAACCCACATGGTGCGATAGGTATTGAGTATTCCCTGACTCCTTTTGTTGCTGAATCCTGAAGGATTCCATTCCAAAAGATTTTTACGAGAAATATGTATGCGCCATAATGTGCGCACAATAGCATCAAGATTAATGAATGCCTCATAAGGTAAACAAACAAGGCCAAATAACGATTGGAGAATACTCTTAGAAGTAAGGCCAACTGTATTATTTATATGTTGTGTAAAACCAATTTCCTTTGGTTTCCATATAGCACTCCAAAGTGAAGTAAGTGCGGATGGCACCAACATGATAGCAGCAATGGCCAAAGTTAAAATCCATGGGTTGGGTAATAGAATCCAACCAATCAACAACAAAACAACATGTGTAATGGGTGTTACACTGCGCCTTAGGTTATCAAAAATCTTCCATCTTGATAATGCTGAAATTGGATTTCCTTTAGATCGTCCGTCCGGGCCAGGTACAAATGGTAAAAACCAATTTCCAATTTGCCAATCGCCTCGTATCCACCTGTGCCTTCTGCTAATATCTGTTTGATATCGGGAGGGATAATCTTCATAAAACTGTATATCACTCGCAAAACCACATCGAGTATACGATCCTTCCAATAAATCGTGACTAAGAATTCTGTTTTCAGGAAAGCGATTGCTCAATGCCTTTTCAAAGGCATCGACTTCATATATGCCCTTACCAATAAATGATCCTTCACCATACAAATCCTGATATACATCAGAAGTTACCCGCGTGTAGGGGTCAATACCCGAGTCATTCTCATGAAGGCGCGTAAAGCCCGAACGCGTTGCTCCGTGCAGACTAATGGCAACGCGGGGTTGAATAATGGTATACCCTTCTACTACCCGTTTCTTCTTCTCATCATACACAGGATGATTGAGTGGATGCGCCATAAGCCCAACCAACTTCCAGGCTGCATCGCGCGGAAGTTGTGTGTCAGTATCAAGCGTGATAACATATTTTACAGTTGAGTAAATCTTTTCGTTCCCTACAATGACTGAAAATTTTTCCTTCCCACGACCCCTAAGCAGGTGGTTAAGCTCTGATAATTTTCCGCGTTTACGCTCATAGCCCATCCATACTTTCTGCAATGGATTCCATAAACGTGGCCGATGGAAAAGAAAAAAGGTATCGTTTGTTAGTCGGTTATAGTATCGGTTTAAAGATTCAATCTTAGTCTTAGCCAACTGAATCAGTGCTTCGTCTTCTGGCATAGTCTGATCAGACGCATCTCTAAAGTCGGTTAGCAATCCAAATAAAAGATTAGGATCACGATTTGAAAGAAATCGAACTTCCAGATCTTCTATCAGTTTCTCTACCTGAGCAGGGTTGGCCAATAATGTGGGAACAATTACAAGCGTTCGATTTTCTAATGGAATGCCTTTTGAAAAATTCAGTTTAGCTAACGGAGTGGGTTTTACCCACAAGGTGGCTAACCAATTTGAAATGGCCAATGCGAATTGACTGACACTAATAAGTGAAAGCACACCAATCGCCACACGCCATAACATGGTACTTTCTTTAGCAGATTCCACAAGCATAGCACCTGCCAAGAGTGTTGTTAGGAGAATTGCAATCAATGCATAAAACGTGGGCACCGATCGCGTAATGTTTTTCTTTAGCGCTTTAAAAAATGAGAGTTGAACCTTTGCCGCCTTTTCCGTTTGTTCAATTCCTTCATCACGCAAATAATAACCAACGTGCGATCTTTTTTTATCACTTTCGTTCTTTAAATAACTTTCCTTGGCCAAATCAATGGCTGCTTGCGCAACCTCCGTTTCTGATAAGCTGCTATTTCTTGCAAGGATTTCAATTTTATGACGATATAAATCGCGCGTATGAAAATCCATGTTCGCATACACATTATTTACATCGCCTCTTAACACAAGTTCTACCGTACTCATGCTCTCAACAAAATCCCGCCAATCAGTTTTAGCAAGAAAACGCAAACTGTTGATGCTATTACTCATCGACACTTGATTGGCAGCCTGATTTTGGTTTTCAGTCAACACCATAGAATTGATGGTGTCATCCGTAACAGAAAGTTGTTGTTCCAACCAATGAAGTGGCAAAGTGAGCTCCATGCCTTTCCATTGGAGCTTCCGAGCGAACTCAGCAACAAATGCGCTTACCATGGGTGGATTCGACCGAGACATGTCTGCGATTGTCAGCACCAGGTCTTTAGGATTATTCTCAGCAGTTTCAATAATAGTTTTAGCCCACTGGTTTGCCAATGCGGTATCTGCTCTATCTACTGCAATGCGAGCGGCTACCCGACTTAAGTTTTCGATCAATGCAAGACGCAGCATAATAGGAACAGCCCAAAGTTCACCCAAGGTGAGGTTCTTCTCCTTTTGGTATGCGCTGATAAAACTCTGTAGGCCATGAATGTCAATATGACCATCACCGTGCAAGATGATTTCAATAGCAAGGGCATATACGCGCGGAAAACCTGCTGCCGACCCATTTGTTAATTTTGGAAGTCCTTTGCTATAACCGCGCGGCAAGTACCGTTTTGCAATTCGAATTTGCTCTTCAATCAAATAAAAGTTATCCAACAACCATTCGGCAGCGGGGGTAATTGTTTTTTTTTCTTTTACAACCGTTAAAAGAAGTTCATTAACATGAAACAATACCCTTTCATTTTCAGAGAGTCTTTTTAAAAGCTGTTCAGTGGATTGATTAAATGTAACTGAATGGTGAATGGCTAATTGCTGAGCATGATGTTCCATTTGCTCCATACTATAGAGCTCAGCGCGTAAGGGTGGGTTTTCAGCAACACCTTTCCGGGTAAAATTGTCTTTTGTGGTATTGGTTAGTAAAGGTGATAATAGCTCCTCAATGGCAGGTACGCTTACTTTCATGCTTTCAAAATTATTTCAATTGAATTAAAAGAACAGATGTGCAAGAATGAGCGCACTGTTATATTGTATGGAACTTAAGAAAATTAAATGAATATTTTATCAAGTTCATCTTTTATATATGGTTTATATAAAATTCTGAAAGAAGACGAAGAAGTAAGAGGCACCTCCATAGCACTTATCAGGTTTAAACTACTCTCAGGATAATTCAACAGAATAAAATCGGTTTTACTCCAGCCATGTCCGTCAGGAAGTATATTATCCAGAAAAATAAATTGTGGATTCTCCCTTTTTAGTATTTCCAGTCCTTGTGCAATCGTTTTGGCTACAAAAACTGTATATCCCTTTGCCGAAAAAAATTCGTTTAACAAAAAACCAAAATCATCTTCATCATCTATTATCAATACTTTCCCCTTCTCCATGACTAAAATCTTTTAAAGTCTACTTTGCGTAAAAAAAAGCCCGGTCAAATATGCCGGGCCTTTCTACCTAACCTCCAAATTGCTCAAACCTAACTAAGCGTCTTCTCAAGATCATTAATTCTTTCCTGAGCCTCTTCCTTGCCTAAGGAAAGGGATATCTTATATAATTCAACTGCCTCGCGAAGAGCTTCTTTCTTTTTGCGGGGTGCAAAGTTTGTTCTGTCTGCCACTTCCTCCAATGCACTCGCCTGCTTGAAATACAAATCGGCCATGGCAATTCTATTTTTTTCTGTTGCGTCTTTCATTGATGTCTCTAGGGAAGCAATATCACTTTCCTTTACTTTAATGACATCCTCCTTCATCATAAGCGTTGAGTCTTTCTTAGCAATTGCCACTGACATTGACTCATTCTCGCTTCGCATTTTCGAAACTTCCAATTGAAGGGCTGCTATTTCCTGCGAACGTAATTCCAGATCGCTCTTCAATCTCCTGATAGATGAAGATAATCCCGGTACTTTCTTTGAAGTTTTTTCAAGTTCAGCAATTTTCACTTGTGTGTCCTTAATATGCTTATTAATATCCTTCAAGCGATTTGAATAATTGTTGTACGAAGTACCTTCCACAACATTTGCGCGAAGCACGTTACGGCTTAAGTCAATTGAATCAATTAATACATCCACTTCCTTGAGTTGTGCCGCTACTTCCTGGCTTGCCTGCAACTCTGTGCTTAGCGAATCCAACTTAGACTGAAGTCTTTCCTTCTCTTTTGTATCGCAACTTAGCATAGCCGCTGCAACTCCTAAACTGAGTACCAATGTTTTAATAGTTTTCATAAGGTTAATGTTTTTATTTTTCTTTATCCGAATTCTGTGCCAACCAGGCAATTGCTCAATAAAGGTCAAATTCAATGTGAATTGTTATATAAATTCTAATTTTATCTACACCTGGTTTCTTTATCTGTGGAGATTCATCCCCACTATCCATATGGCTATTGCCAATCATTTGTCTCTCTTTCCAAACAACTTCTTAAAGAATCCCTTTTTCTCAGTTTTTCCTTCGCCAAACTCTTTCCTCTTCTCTTTTTCATTCCCTTCATTCCTACCAAATATTCTCTCTAACAGAGTTTCATCCTGTTTAGAAAGATCACAATCAATTTTTCTGCTCTGAGAGGACGATAGTTCAGGAAACTTTGCCCGTGTTATTAAATTCAATTCAGTATCTTTATTACACAACACTAAAAATTCGCCAACAATAGGCAGGGCTGTCCGCGATCCCTGCCCCATGGCAGTAGATCGAAACCTGATGCGTGGATCATCACCACCCACCCACGCGCCCATAACAAGTTTTGGCGTAATGGCCATAAACCAACCATCGGTGTTTGATTGCGTAGTTCCTGTTTTCCCAGCAATATCATTCGCTAAACCAAATTGAGATCGCAGCCTTGAACTTGTTCCTTCATTGACAGCACGCCTCAACATGTGCACCATTAATTCTGCATTTTCCTTTGTCAATGCCTGATGGCTTTCGGTTGATTTAAATTCCGATAAAATTTCATTTTCATGGTTGGTGATGGATGTGATATAAATAGGTGCAACCGTTCGGCCTTCGTTGGCAAAACATGCATAGGCCGTTACCATCTCCATCATAGAAATCTCAGCAGTACCCAACGCAAGGGATGGAACTGCATTAAGGCTGCTCTCAACGCCCATTTTATGAGCAAGCGAAATCGCATTCTCAATTCCGGCATCTTCTAATATTCTTACAGAAACTGTATTGACTGATTTTGCCAAAGCCCCAGGCATAGAATACTTTAATCCATAATTGTCTTCGGTGTTTTCTGGCGCCCAATCTTCCATATTGGTGTACGTAATTTTTTCGGCCGAAATAAATGAACATGGCTTTTGCCCTCTCTCCAGCGCAGCTGCATACACAATCGGTTTAAAAATTGAACCTACTTGTCGCTTGGTACTTACACGCACGTGATCGTACTGAAAATACTGGTGATTAATTCCGCCTACCCAAACCCGCACAGCGCCTTGCTTTGGGTCAAGTGCAAGAAACCCAGCATTCAAAAACTTTAAATAGTGTTTAATTGAATCAATCGGACTCATGGAAACTTCCTTCTCGCCTTCCCATGTAAACACATTCATAACAGCTGGCTTACTCAACTCTGCCAATACATCCTTATGTGTCATTCCGCTTTGCTTAAGCGATTTATAATGATTCGATTGTTTAATCGCTTCGTTTATCATTTCCGGATAATGCTGCCAGGGTTCAGCTTTACTCCAATGATTCAAAAACAATTGTTGAACTTTTGTCATTTGCCGTTCCATCGCTTGTTCCGCATACCCCTGAAGCCGTGAATCAATAGTGGTATAAATTTTTAATCCACTTGTATAGAGATTGATAGGTTGATCATGCGTTGCGTTATAGTCTTCGCACCATTTTAATACGTCAGCCCGGACTTGTTCACGAAAATAAGGGGCTAAGCCTGAGTGATGTGTAATCTTGTTATACTTCAACTCAATAGGTATTGCTTGAATTGAATCAACATAGTCGGGTTCCAACTCCTTATACTTTTGCCATTGGGCAAGCACCACATTTCTTCGCACTAATGCCTTGTCAGGATAAACTCTGGGATTATATCCATGAGTGGCTTTCAGCATTCCAATCAACAAAGCACTTTGATCAATAGATAAATCTTTTGTGGGCACAGAAAAAAATAGCTGGGAGGCTGCCTCCAACCCAAACGTATTACCTCCAAAAGGAACTGTGTTTAAATAGAGCGTTAAAATTGATTCTTTATCGTAAACCTTCTCCAACCGTAATGCAATAATTACCTCTCGCATCTTATTAATCAAAAGCGAGAAGAGCCAATAGTTTTTGCGCGGATATAAATTCTTGGCCAGTTGTTGGGTGATCGTGCTGCCTCCCCCTGCTGACTCGTTCTGTAACAAAATGCTTTTTACAACTACTCGTCCTAAGCTCCGAAAGTCAATTCCATTGTGATTGTAAAAGCGAGCATCTTCGGTGGCAACCAATGCATCGATAACATGTTTTGGAAAATCACTAAACGATACATTAGATCGTTCCTGAAAAAAATACCTTCCCAAGAGAACACTATCGGCACTATAAACTTCAGAGGCTGTTGGATTTTTTACTTCAATCAAATCTCGTTTACCAGGAAGGGATCCAAAAATTCCCAGCCAGGTGAGGAGAAATAGAATAAGCACAAATGCAAAAGCACTTCCTGAGAGCCAACCCCCAAAAACAAGTATTCTCTTTTTAAATGGTAATGACATTAAATAAGAATAAGGTTGAATCAACCTTATTCTTACCGAGTTATAAAATTCGATCATTCAAATTTATCGAAGCGCGGTGCTATAACTTAATGGTTACTCCAAACTTTCCTCCCGAAAAGGCATTGGCACCACCTGCTTCCAGGTTAATTCCAAACTTCTTTGAAAAATAGTAGCGTCCTCCTATTTGTCCACCCAATGCCAACCCAGAACTTCTTGTGCCGGGATAATCGTCATCTGAATTCCAAAAGTAGAAACCCAGATTTAATCCGGCATAAAAATCCCAGTTGGTGGGAATATCCAATAGTGTATTAAAATGATAGTTTCCATTACCCGCGAGACCTACAATGCTGTGGTGATATCTATTTTTATTAGGGCCTTGGTAATTATCATAGTATGAGCGGAAGGATAACTCGCCTCCAACGGAGATATCGCGATGCACACCCACATCAAATCCAGCATAGACAGGAACACCCCATGATGAAAATCCAAATCCACCATTAAACTGAGCTTGACCTTTGTCGAGCGCATATTGACCAAAAGCGAGTTGACCAACACCTAACAGGAAACTTAAAACAAGTAACTTTTTCATATTTATTATTTAGTAAATTTTCAATTAGCCATGAATGCGGAAAGCATCCAATGATGTTTTTCAATGCTGTTGATAAATCGTTTAACCATTTCTTCTGTTCCGGAATCTTCGTGTTCAACAGCCACCTCCACCACTAAACACATATGTTTAAGAAGAATTCTATAGTCTGTTAAAATTTCCCTGACCATTAATTCCGAATTGAGCTGTGAAGTGGTTTCCTTTATTTCAGAAATATCGATGTACTCTTGCAGTGTGCTTACCGGAGCCTTTCCAAAAATTCGAATTCGCTCTGCGATATCATCAATATTTTGTATCGCTTCCGTATATTGTTTTTCAAACTGCTCATGAAGGTCAAAGAAATCAGGACCTTTAACATTCCAATGATAGTTTCTCAGTTTTTGGTAGTGAACTGTATAATTGGCTAAAAGTTCGTTGAGTGATTTTGTTATTTCTTCTGTCTCATCAGTAGTCCAACCCAATTTGAATGGCTTTGACTTTGCCATTCGGTTATCCAATTGAGTTTGGGCTGCGTTTTCAGGATGTTTTGTAGAAATCATAATCTTTTTTAAGCATTCTATTAGAATTTTCATGCCACTTGTAAAATCATCAATTACAAAAGATATGCAAACCCTGTGTAGAGAAACTTCTACAAATGAAATTTCTATTTCCACAGTCTCCAGATGAATAGTAAGATCATCAGCGAAGTGGTATTTTGAAATCCGTGAAGATGGTATTGTTCAGAATTGTCTATCGAGACTTTTTTATCAAATCCATACAGACCAATCCAAGAAAATAGGCAATGTTAGATCCCACAAAAAAGTGTATTAGTGTGAGCTTATATTTCCTGCCAAAGGAGTCGAAAATTTTGCTGTTTTGATATTATCACATCGGTAGCAATAAGCAATATTAACTCTTGATTTTGCCTACCAGACTAACGAATTAAAAAAATAATTTGTATTGAGTATCAGTATTCATAATTTTAACGATCTCATCAAAAAAATCATAAAAACATGCAGATCAACAAAAACAAAGTAGCTTCAATTCATTACACCCTTACTGATAATGATGGTAATATTCTGGATTCAAGTTCGGGCAAAAGCCCACTCGTTTATATTCATGGGAATGGAAATCTAATTCCGGGAATGGAGAACGGACTAGAAGGAAAAACAAAGGGTGACAAATTTAATATTAAAGTAAGTCCTGAAAATGGATATGGCGTAAAGAGTGATGACTTGATGCAGCAAGTTCCACGATCTGCATTTGGTGATCAAAAGATAGATGTTGGAATGCAATTCCAAACCAATCAAGGCCAGGTAGTAACCATTACAAAAATCGGGCTTGACTCTGTTACGGTTGATGCCAACCATCCCCTTGCCGGTGTTGAATTAAATTTCGATGTTGAAGTGATGGACATAAGAAGCGCTACGGAAGATGAACTTGCTCACGGCCATGTGCATGGTCCGGGTGGGCATCATCATTAATCATCTCATAATAACAATTTTGCCCTGTGCGGTTTTATCAATTGATCCTGCTTTAATACGCAAGCGATAAACATAAAATCCACGGGGCAAAAATCCATCCGAGGCATCGCGACCATTCCACATCAACTCATTGGTGCCCACATGGAATTGCTGAATGTCATCAACTGTAAAGGTTTGCACTCGTTGCCCGTCTAAAGTAAAAACCTCCAAAAGAAAATCATCGGGCAATTCATTTCCTGTAAGAATAAAATTAAAGAAGAAGTTACTGCTGGATGGATTTGGGTGAACATCGACAAATTCGAAGGTAGGCTCAGACATTACAGTGAATGAAATCTCGTACGGAACATTTCCACTAAAATTACCATTTACATCAGCTACCTGAACCGATAAGGTATAGTCGCCATCAGCAAGTGTAGGTGTAAACTCAATTCTAAAATCTGAATCCGCGGCCGCTGAAAACCATTTTACATCTTCCCTGCTTAGCGCGATTCGGGTAAATTGACAATTGGAATTTGAGCACGGATACTTTAATAATAGAGTGACTCCTACCGTATCCGATTTCAACCGAAAGGTATTTGCATCTTTCATGGAAATGTTGATGAAGGGAGTCGATGAAACAAAATCTTTGTTTTTGAGCGTACGCCCATCAATGGTTACTGCTAACACAGGGGGTGTTCTATCAGCTTGCACAAGTAGATAGTCGGATAAACCAATAAAGTTATTGTCGTAATACGGCTCTGCTATTATTCGTTTGTTTACAAATACATTCACATCGTTAAAACCACTTTTCCCGAGAGTAGAAGAAGTAACATCAAAAAAGGTAGTATCTCCAGGTGTGGGTGCAGTAATCAGTAAGTCTTGCTTCTCCCGATTCTGAGATTCCTTCGTATAGATTTCTACATCCACATGAAGCATACTCTTAAAATTCTTTGCTGAGATGTTTGTGAATCCATAAGTGGAACTCCAGGCTTGCCCTTCCTGTACTACCAATGGGTTTGTTTCCTTCCAGAATAAAATTCCTTCGGCCAATGGCTCATATAACACCAACCAATTTCTAAATGCTGCCGGAGTTAGATTAATCTCGTCTTTAGTTTGAAAAATGATTTTCAGATATGGAAAGTCTACCGCAGAAACGGCAGACAAGTCATAATCCATTCCAATATCATTACCGATAAAAGATTCAACTCCATCCAATGAAATTCCATAGATTGAAAACGCAATTTCATCTGCCGGTTCTATCTTAGCAGCCTTTGCAACAAATTGTTTCCATTCAGCAGCAGGTCCAATAACCACCGATTTCATGGTGCCTTCTGTTTTTCGTCCGGTTATGTTTTGAGAACCAACTATTACTTGCTCGTTTTCGGGCGACAATAGTGCCCGTGTAAGTTGAACACTACCCGGTGAGGTACCTTTTTTTCCAAATGCAATAATCGGTTCCCCGGATTGCAGATCATCCAAATCTGCTGAACTAATTCCCAATTCGCCTAATTTACTTTTAACGGAACTTGACCATGACGTATACCCGGCATTTCCGATGGAAAAGATAACAACCGAATCACTTATCCCCACAGCATCAACAAAATTTATCAAATCATTTTCCAATTCAGCAGCGGTAAAACTGTTAATCACTTGCGGCTCGCGACCACACGTACGCGGGTCTTGGAAAATAAACGGAATGCCCGCATAAGGCGCAGCTGTTGTTTTATTAAAGGCAACAAAGTTCAACGTATTATTTCTACAAGGCTGCCCTTGCGTTGCGAGATTAAACTCGGCATTATTGATTTTGATAGAGGCATCCGTTGCCGGTAGCGGACTGCCACTGCCAAATGTCTTAACCGCTACTGAAGTGCTTGTTTCTTCAAAGTTAAAATGCGTACCCTCCCCTATCAAACTGGTGAAATTATTTTCACCGAGTTGATCATATCGGATTTGTGCCCAACCTTCACCACTTCCAGAAATAAAAGCAAAAGAACTTGTTGTCCAGTCGGCACTTTCACCTGTTTGTGGATCTTTAAAACGAGTTCGCCAAAAGTATACCGTTGAATCTTTGCTAACCAAGTCCACTTCGGTGGATGCTATTACTTTTCCTGAAACTTCGCGTTGAACCAAATAAGGACTATTGAATTGCATTGTAGTGTCCACTTCAAGTAGAAATGCACGGGATGATGATATCAGGTTAGTAGATTGCCAAACCAACTTAGTTTTTGGTTGATTAACGAGTGCATAAGCAGTTGGGAAAAGATTAAGCGTAGTGTTGGAAGGAATAAAAGCATTGAAAACTGCCTCATTGTTATTTTTATTGATCTCATCTATTTTATTATTCGGATCGATGGTTACTGTAAATTGGTTATTTCCACCAGAATTATTTTCCTTATGTATCTTAAAAAATATTGTATCTTCATTGAGTACAGAAGCAATTGTTGAGTCATACATAATCTGAGTTCCGTTGCCCAATGCACGGACTAGCCTAATATCGATCGGGATTGGTTTTGCTAAACCAAGATTCTTAATTGCTATTTTTATTGCAAACGAATCACTTGCAACCGTTACAGGCTTGTTATCGAACGACTGAAGCGAAAGTGAAGCAGGAGTAATTTCATAATCGGGTTTACTATAGTTAAACAACCGAACGGCCGGATCACCCATTAAAACCATTTGCTGTACCTGCGTAATATTGGCAATTGTAGCGGGTGCAGCCTCCATATATTGGCGTGCTACCTCTTTTTGCACATCACCAACACCACGCTTAACAAAAACAGAATCTGCAAGTCCAACCTGATAAAACAAATCAGAATAGTATCGAAGAGAATAAACAAACCCGAATGAGCTATGAGCAATAAAATTGCGTGCTCCTTTATTGGCTGTTAACATCCAGTCTTCACCAAACGAAGTAGACCCTGAAAAGAAATTACCGGCATTACAACCATTAATCAAAAAGACAGGATACTTACCCGGATTATTATATCCCATGGTAGGATCCGAAACAAACCCAATATCAATATCAATGGTACTAGGTGATGAGTGGCCAAAAAAGGTAATCAGATTAATGCCTTCATTAACTTTATCTGAAATATTAATCAGCTCAACAGGGTTTGGATCACGCTTACCAATTGTTGTTACCGATCCGCCCCAGAGTGTATCTTCAGCAATCGCTTTAAACCCGTCCACATATTCTCGAAAAGCAATTAATTCATTGGGTTGAATGCCTCCACTTAAGTGCAACCCCTTCTTTTGCCAGGGTTGGGCACTAGCCCCTGTTTCAATTTCCTTTATCTTATTAAGATAGCCCGCAACTTGTGTTGAAGTGTTTGCAGAAAGCCTTCCGGTAGGTACTGCAGGTTCGTAAGTTGTTCCACTTAGTCCGGCTGTATAACTTATGTCAGCAGCAGGAAAGCCTGCTGATGGAACCAAATCTTTTAATATTGTTGATGCGGGATTAACCAGTCGATGAAATCCTGAACTTACATCACGACCTTTACCAATTAGAAAAAGATATTTTGGCGAACCACCCTCAACGAGGTATCGCATAAATTCATAAATAGCACGCGGTGAGGTTTCACCGTAATTGAATTGATTATAAAGTTGATCAATTGTTACCACCAATGTATCATATAACCCACCGGCTTCGGAAGCTCGATACCCGGCATACGCCTTTACGGGATTTGCATATCCCAACGCTGGTTGCATTAAAGATTTATGTGAAATTACTATATAACTCGCTTGCGCGGGATTGATGGCTCGAAATGAAACTCGTTTTAGGGAGGATGCTTTTACAGAACTAAAACCAAAAAGAGATCGTGAAGTTAGAGTTGAAGGAACAATAGCTTTTAATGTTGAACCAGTCAATGTTGTACCAATCGAAACGATAGCTGTAGGATCGGTAACATCCCACACGCGAAGATTCGCAACTGCATTATCCCATTCAATGTATGACTTGTTCGTTGGCTTTTGATTGAGATAATATGTTCTTTCCGATATACCACTTGCGTCAAAATTTTGTGGGAAAGAAACCTTGATGTAGGAAGCACTGAATTGAAATCGGTTTGTACCAGCTGAGGGAGCCGTAAATCGAACCATGATTCTACCATCCGTTCCAACATCACTCCACAAAAGTGAATAAGTAAGCTTTTCAGTTGCGAATCCTGTAAAACTATGGGTATCCACCATTCGCAAAGAACCTGCATTGGCACCAACATAAATTTCAACTGTGTGCGCAATCTGATCGCGACCAACTAAAACAATTTCAAGTTGAGGATCACCAGCGGACTGCACTGATTGCGAAATTAAATCCAATGTATAATCAATGCTTTGCCCTCCCTGCAATGCGGTTCCTGTCCAACCTTCACCCACATCAAAATGTGTGTATTGAATTACATCATCCACTTTATTGCCACTTGAATATTGATTGGTGTTAATCAGAATTCTTTCTTGTTGATGCGAAACTTCTTTGGGAATGTTGGTAACATTTACTTCTGAAAAGTTAGTTACACGTTTTCCCTGCACAGCCGATAATTGCCAGGTAAGAAAATACGCTGTGGTGTCACTGTAGAGATTATAGTAAGTATGTGGTTGCGAACTTGTCGGTTTGTATAAATCCTTATCGAGTGTACCATCATTTCCGGTTCCGTAAAACTCAACATAATCTGTTGGGTCAAATACAGCATCGGCCTGACCCTGCACAAAAATGGATTGCTCCTGCCCACGATGAAAAATCTGAATCCGCCTTGGATCAATCGCGCTAAGCGGAAGCCCCGCTGTTTGTAAATCGCTATAGGTTAATCGATAAACGCCCTTCGAAGCAACAGAAATTTTGTAATAGCTCTGGCCTGTTCGAATCCAATCGTTGGAGTATTGTGCGAAGCCTAAAAAAGGAAGTCCTAATAATATGATTAAAAGCCTAAGCCCAGTCCGCACAGTTTCTCTATTAATTATAGTATAAAGTAAATACCGCCCTAAAATTACTGGTAACTGTTATCAAAACCTTTAAATTGAGGGGGGTAAATAGAAATCAGTAATGATAATTTTGCCGGAAAATAAAAATTTTGTGGAAAATTGAAGCGGATTCCCTGTTTTTCTACAAAACGGATAAGGCAAATAGAAAACGGTACAAAATCCGATTTATACCTATTACCTCACTAGCTGTGGGAGTTTAACACCTATAAAGTAGCCATTAAATATCCTTTTAGTAACCTAATTTATCCCACAGTGCAATTTACTTACACCAGGACTCGCCCAGGAGAACACCGTAAGCGTTGTCTCTTTTAGGATCATTATGAGATGCAAATCTGATCACTTTAACACGGCTAGCGGTAGAACGTTTTGCTCTCAGAACTTCGCAGAGGTAAGTAGCGTAACCAGAGCGATTGGTACCATCATCAAGAACTGAAGCATACAGTACACCAGATTCTGTAATGATTGCCTCTTTTACTTTTGGCTCTCTCCTGATTTCGGCTAATGCTTCTATGTCCATAACTGTTTTACCTTGAGAAGATGGTAAGGTTTGACTATGTGATGATTCATCAGTAAAAAAATCACTGATGTATAAGAGTGCTACCAATGATAGCAGGATAATTACAAAGCCTTTAAATAATCTTGTCACTTGTGTCCACCTTTGTTACCAAAATCCACCCATTTTTGTCCGATATAAATGCAGGCTTGCCGAGCATATTCAGAACCTCCATAAGGTGTGGTGGGCAAACACAATGGATGCTCTAATCCAGTTGCTTTGTCGTAGGCTCCCCATGTTGGCGTGCAAATGATAAACCCATCAATAGAAGAGAACTCTCTTGATAAAAGATCACCAGCCAGCTTTCTAAAAGTTTCAGGATCGATAGAATTGCGAAAATTTAGGGCAAGCAATAAAAAACCAAGTCCATTCTCGTTAAGCAAAACCCTCTTTGTTTCCTTTATTTGCCTATTCGCCTTTTTTATTATTCTCCTTAAGGGCTCTTCAACACTGTCGTGAACACCCTCTCGATTTTTTGGAGGTAATTTGAATTCATATAAACCAAAACCATTTTCATCAATCTTTTTTGGTACGGTCACAATTGTATTCAATCTGTGAATCACACCACCACCTTCAAAAAAATCCTTATCGATCACCTTCAATTCAACAATTATTTTTTGCATCGTTTCGATATAGTCGGCATTTTCGAAGCTGGGAGATTTCCCAACAAAATCAGAAACTTTATTGAAGCCAATCTCTTGAAAGAATTTGTCAAAATCCTTTTCAATATCCGCGGTGGTCTTTTGGGTGATCATTTGTAATTTGCTGGTAAATATAAGTTCTGTTTTTTACGAATGGGAAAAATTACGGTTAAGCATTTCATAAATGTGAATCTTCGACCCTACATTGTTGGAGATGAAAAATTGTATCCACCGTATTTGCTAATAACAGTCAACAGAAAAACAACGAAGGTTAAAAGTCATTCTTTCTCGGAGTTGCAGTCACCAGAAAATTTTAAAAAACATATCAGAAGTAAAGAGGCTAGTTCTGAGGTATTGGCAGTTACTGATTTAATTACAAGTCAAGTGTCTGTTTTTAATGAGAACTTTGATACAAATTTATTTTCATCATTCTATAATCTAATGCCTGAGTATCCTCTTATTAACAGCCAAATATTTGAAAGGGTGATGTCAAATACAAAACTAAAGAATGACTGGAGCGACTTAATATTGGGACACAAAGGAAGCAATCCCCAATCTGGTTTAACTTTTTTTGATTGGTATAAACCAGAATTCCAAAATGAAAATAAAAAGCAACTTAGTGCCAGCGGACTGACTATTAAACAGGTTAATCAGATTGTCTTAATCTCATTTTTTGAGTTCCTCCAAGTTATTGCTCGAAGTCAACAGAAGTATAATTCCTTATTAAGTAAATATCCTTTATTCTTCGAAGATGCTGAAGGCTTCGCCTTATCCTACGCATCGTTAAATCAAAAAAAACCTAAAGATTAAGCTTTAGCCTCCCGACCTTAAAGGGTGAAAATTACAGAAATCAAAAGTTTGACTAATTTGCCTATTTTGAATAAAAGGACTAATTATTATATTTGTTTAGATTTTTAAACTAACTGAGTCATTCTTATGAAGGCTTACCACTACGGAGATTTCACGGCTATTTCTGAAATATTTAGAAATAGGCACAATGAAACGGTAACACCCTCTTACGTGCGGATGGTAGTGAAGGGTTTGCGAGAGACAAATTCCGAAACAGCCACCGAGATTGCTGAGATCGCAAAAACATATTTTAAAAAGAAGGAGCAACTAAATAGAGAGCTGATCTCCATATAAAATTTCCACGATTCAAAAATTAGCCCATTTAATAAAGTATTACTTAAACCCAAAAAGTAAAAACAAAAATGAAAACCAACGCCTATCGACCTGCTACCCGATAGGAGTAAAATAAAAAAGTGATGAATCCAAATACCAATACCTTATCAGAGGTACGAAAGCGAATCAAAGACTCAATTGTATTAAAGAGTTCTTATAATCCATTTGTGCAACGGTATGAAGCCCATTACGCGGGTGATGAAAAGCCTCTTCAAATCGCATTGAAGCATTCTGTATATAAAACGATTTACAATCTTCATGTTGAATATGCTGGCTCAATAAATCTTCCAAGATTATTGAAACTAGCCACCACTCATTTAGCATTCAATACGAACATCCCTATCAGGTTACCAAAACGGCCTAGTGAGCTAAAACGTGTGTTTGCAAAAGTACAGCCAGGAAAAACGATTGATGATGTACTAGAGACTTTCTTTACATCAAAAACAAAGCTGCAAAATGCTAAGCGTACTAGTGATGAGCATGCGGTAATACTAGGAGATTACTATAAAGAAAAGGAAACTGCCCAAATGAGAGATGCATACAGGCATCTAATCAAAGTCTGTAAAGCTCTTAGCCTTCCAATAATCAGTTACTCTTCAGTTAAAAATATTGTAAGAAAAAATCCGCAATGGGCTTACTCTAAACATCCTGAATTAGGTAAAACATTACGCCCACTTGGCGTAGGAATTAAACCAGGTGCTCCCCTTACAATGGTAATGATGGATGGTACTTCAACTGTTCCTTACAATGACATTGAAAATAAGACTGTAGGTATATTAAAAACTTGGATTGTGATGGATGTGTTTTCACGGTATCCGATTGGGTACTCAGTTGATGATAGCGAGAACCGAATAATGATTTTGAAAGCTCTTGAGATGGCTGCAAGAACTACACGCCACTTACCAGGAGAAATAAAAACAGATAATGCCAGCAGTTTCAAAACTCCGGAGTGGAAAAACTTTAAGGCAACCGCACTAAAATACGATCCTAATATTCTTTTTACTAAGCACATACCTGGCCAACCCACTGGTAAAAGTCAGGTTGAGAAAATTCAAGAACTTATCGGTAGAAAAATAGGATTAGACCCACATGGAATTGGGCTTGGTGTAAAGACAAAAAATATCACCAGTCGTAAGTCCGATAAATCAATAGCACAAATCCTTAAGAGGGAAAATCTGCCAACAAGAGCTGAAGCGATAAAAATCATTGAAGAAGCAATTATAAAATATGGGGATACTCCATACTCTGAAGGAGAACTATCAGCAAGGGAGCTTTATGAAAGTATACAGGAGAGACCCTATGCAACGCCTGTAGGACTAAAAGAAATAGTTAATCTATTCTGGCTAAGCACAAAGACAAAAATATCTCCAACAGGACAATTCAGAATTACGGTTAATAACCAAAAGTATTATTACATACTAAATAAAGAGGATTGGCCTACGCTGCTCAACATGAAAGGCAAAGGCCCAGGCGTTGGATACCATCAGGTAATTGTAAAGTATGATCCTATAGACATGAGCACTGTGCATTGCTATGATCCTAAAAACTCCACCAGCAGATTGTTTGAAGTTCGTAAACAGAATGAGTATCGACTGTCAAGCAGAGAGCCTGACGATAATAAGCGCGACATCATGAAGGATTTGTATGATAGAAAGAAAATGGCAGTTGGTATGATTAACGATTTAACCCAAAGAGATGCGCACATGCATGTGCATACCAATCACTTTATGGGTAAGGAGGAATTGCATCGAAGCCAGGAGGAATTACTAAGACTTCAGTTTTTGAAATACAATACGGAGGTAAGTGAAACAGATGCAAGGCCAATTGAAACGGAATCTGATTTTGAAACAACAGTTAAGAAGGATAGAAAATTTGAAAAGATAAGAGCCTTATAATGAAAAAAGCCCAGTGCAGTTACCAGGCTTTTTTTTGAATTCTGCTACCGAATCCAACAATAAAAAAGTGAATACAAATGTACAACTCAACAGCTCTAAAAGCAAGCGAAGCCGACCAGGTCGGTGACGCTAACCCAACCTTAACGGTTGCCACCAACGATCAAACAGTAGTTGATCGTAAGGTAAAAATTTTGAACCTGCGCAATTTCCAAAGTATTCAGCGTGCTTGCGAGGACGCACTTACAAATAAAAAATTTGTGGGAATTGCAGGTGACCCTGGGTTGGGCAAGTCAACCGCACTCAGGTACTTCGAAAAGCAAAACAAAAATGTATTTGTTGTTACAGTAACCGCATCCATGACAGTGCGGGATTTTTGGGTTTCAGTATTTGAGACAATTCACAATAAAAGAGTTGATAATTACAACCGTGCCAATCATAACATCGATGAATTGTCTAACGATCAATATACTGAGTACCGAATTATAGAAGACATAGCACAGGAATCCGGGGTGCAATTAATCAACATCCGAAACAACCCTAACATTCACTTCATCATTAAACAGATAGTAAAAAACATCAACAGTACAGGTGGTCTGTTAGCGCTGGATGAAGCTGGAAAATTTCGCACAACACGCTTTCTTGAAATGATACATGAGTTACGGGATGCTACAATGGATAACGCTGGACTAATTATAGCAGGTCCTGAATATTTCAAAAGACAGTTGCAGACATGGGTGAATAAAAATGTAACCGGGATTCCTGAGCTGTGGAGCCGTATCTCTTACTGGAAGGCATTGGATATACCTGGACGTGATGACATCAAAGAATTCTGCCATGCCTATGATGTGAATGATCTGGAAGTCATTAAGGAATTTCAGTCAATTCGAAATTATCGGTTGCTGTACAATCGTGTAATCCATTATCTGGAAGAGCGGGCAGAGGAAGCTTTGTATCAGCAATCACAAAATCAAAATAAATGAAATCACTTTCCTCCATATGGTGGCATTGCTTCAATAGCTGCGGGAATCATGGATTATTTATCGTAGCGATTAAGCGCATCACCATTGGAGGTTTTTATAAAATGAAAATTTTTAACCCTTTAAACAAATACAACTATGATCAATTTTAACGAGAACGGAACAGTTACAATGAAGGTCGAGCTTCAAAGTGTGGAGATACTTGGCTGGTACCAAACAGGTTTGATTGAATTGATACAGGCAGGATGCCTGGATCGAAATCAATTTCCTGATGGATATGGAAATGCTTTGCACAATACCCTGGAGATTTTGAAAGCCTCTTTGCTTAGCGATGACCAGCTAGCACAGTATCAAAGACTGATGGATAGTAAGAAATTAAAGAAAGCGGTATGATAAAGATTAGCGGCAAAACTCTTTTACTGGCTATTGAGGCCGACCAGCACGAAAGCCCTGCGCGCGCTATCGAGCGCATAGCGCGCATCATTCCACATTACCTGAAAGATTGGTTCCAGGAGAATGTTGAACTGCATGCCAATGGAAACCGGGTTGTTATTATGCTGAGTAACTACCAGCAGTCAAAGAAAATTCTTTGTGGAATAATTGCTGCCCATCTACAGGATGTTTTTATAAGCGAGGGATGCAACGCATTTGATGAGCGGATTTTTATCAAAATTCTGGATGAGCTTAATCCAAAATCTATTGACAGAGCTGTCTTGAACCTATTGAAAGAAAAAGTTGCGAGCCACTTGAAGCATGCAGAAAGTCACTTCGGTGGCTATCCTTTATTCCATAGGCAAAGCAATGCGGAGTTTGTTGGACGATGTTTTAACGACAATTAAAAACGTGAATCATGAAAAAATCAACCCCTGACCAGATCAAAAAGATAAGCACACTAATCTCCAGGCAACACCTTTCTGAAATGAAAGACGCGCTAGTGGATCAATTTACAAGTGGTCGCACGACATCGCGCAAACAGATGTACATCAATGAAGCTGCTGACCTGATTCAATACTTAGTAAAGGATGACCCTAGCACCAAAATGCGGAATAAGGTCTTTGCTGTCGCCCACAGTATGAAGTGGCTGTATCCGAAAATGCATGAAGTGAATCGCATGATTATAGATCGATTTCTGGAGAGACGCGGAGCAGTAAAGAAACCAATCTCGCAAATGAACGAGAAAGAGCTTGTGCTAGTAGTAACTCAGTTCGTTTCAATGCAAAACAAGGCAGAGCTGCGCACATTTGGTGAGACTGTGCTGGATGAGGTTTTGGCTGAGTTGGGTATCGACAAAGCCACCGGACGAGCTACAAAATCACAGAAATGAGCGCGGCAACTTATAAAGGCATTAAACACCCATTAAACATCGCGCAGGTTAAACGATCGGAAGGTGCGCGCACACTAGGAAATAAAAGCTGGCCGCATCCTAAGAAGGCTTCCAAGCCCTTTCGATCAGTTGATCAGGATTTTTCCGAAAGTAGTTACCCAGCCCAAATCATAAATCAAAAACTTATGCAACACAATGATAATCTAAGAGAGAAGGCAGCGGCTATAGTCAACGAAGCGGGCTTCATAGGACTGATAAAGCCAGAGCACAAGCAAAGGTATCTCTCAATTGCATTGGCTAACCGGCAAGCCTTCACAAACCTGAAGGAGATTCTGAAGTTTGAAAAGCAGGAGCTTGTGAAGCGCTATGATGCCCTCTTGCGCCACGACCAATTATCAACACTTGAGTGGACTGAATATGAAAAGCTTTATAAAGCGAAGTACCTGACAGCTCCAAGCAAAACCAATAAACAATTTAAACTCTAACAATTATGAAATTCACGAATCTCAGAATTCACACGAAAATGGGTGATCCTGTTGTATGGCCCGAGGAAATTACCAGAAGCCTTCAACAACTAAGTCATCACCGCCCACTGCCAATCCAGGCGCGCACTCACCAAAGTACAAAGCGTACCCAGGCTGAGTTTGAACAGTTACTAGATCAGGCGGTATTCATTGGTGTGATACCCGTGGGCAGACGCTCCGACTGGTTAAAACTTGGCGCTAGCAACCTATCGGAAGCTTGCCCGGTGCTTGAAGGTATGCGCGCGCAATTAATAGAGAAGTTCACAGAGCTTACCAACAACGGTGGCCTGGAGAAATTGAAAAGAACCGAACCTGATCAGTTTGATAAGATTTGGCGAGCTGTCTTTCTTACCGCGCCCGTTCCAAAATTGCTGGAAGAGCTTACACCGATAATCGATCAGGCAATTTTTATCGGCTTGCAACCAGAAAGCAACCGGACTCAACTTTTAATGTTGGCAGGCAAGAACTGGGAAAGTTTCAACGCAGTAAAATCTACCCTGCAAGCAGCGCGCGATCAGTTATCCGCAGAATTTGATGCAGTAATGGATAATGATAGTCTTGCTGATTTGAAAAACAAGGACAGGAAGCATCATGATATGCTGTGGCGGGCTAAATTCTTAAAGGAGCCGCGATGAAAGCCAAACTGGAAACTTTCCTGGCTGAGTCCGAGCGTAGTAACTACGCTCGGATTTTGAGCTTCTATAATGTGAACGCCACTCAACTCGGCCAAAAGACTGCTGACGAATTGGAGCAAGCAATAAAATCAATGAGTGTGAAAGCTTGCTGGTTTATGGCGTTGGCAGCAGTCACACACAACGGATGCAAGAGCCTTGGTTATGAGAATAAGGAAGCGCTTTACACTGCATTTCTTCAATTAATGAAAAGTAAAGGATGGAAGCCACAAACTTTGTCATCGCTGGTAAAAACCATTCGCCCATTTCATATAAACGAAACTGACAATATAGAGACCGCGCTTCAATCTTTGATTAGCCGTAAAGTTGGAAACCTCAATTCAAAAAAGAAATTGAACCAGGAGCAGGAGGCGTTCATTCTTGAAATGTATAGTTCAACTGGTAAGATCAAGACTACTCATAAAAGGTACTTGAAAAAGTTAAAAGAGATGGTTGATCAAGGTTTATGGTTAGATGAACCTATATCGCTGAGTGTAGTACGCACGATTGTGAACGCACAAAAGCATCCAACGCAATCATTGGTTGAAGCAGATAGCATTAGTCCGTCACAGATGCTTACACGCAACTCTGATGATTATGGGATGAGCAAGGAAATGTTTTCTAATAGGTACTCAATTGCAAAGTAAGATGTCAGAATACAGATTTTTTTTATATCACGCAGACCTGGGCAACTGGACGCGCATACCTGATCCAAAGGGTTGGGACGGACTGCATAAGACCAGGCAGAGATTTGGAGGCGGGGAAAATATCAATAATCCCTGGCATGGATTGTTTAATGAGTACACTGCAAAAGTGAGCTTCATAAAAGCTGGAAAGAATATTATCCAATCTCTTTACGAGCGTTATGGCATTGAGCAAGAAGTCATTCTAAAAATTGAGAAGAAAGACACAAAGAACCATAGGTTTAATATTGATTACGAAGGGAGATTGAATTTCACAACGTACGAAGTAAATACAACTGAGGTGAATATTAATGTTGAGCAGATTGGTTTTACTGAGCGAATAAAGAATGGCAACGAGATAAAAATAAATATTGAAGCACTCGCCACACAGGATGGCAAGGTGATGGATGCCGCGCCTATGATTACACTGCCGCTGCATAGTAAGTCTATACAAAAAAAATCAATATTCAATCGGGATGTAGTGGATTTTACCCCAGCTAAATATCCACTTACAACATTAATCTATAATGAGGATGTACCTGCCTTGAAATCATTTTACTTGATGCCTAATTTTATTATAGAGGAAAATGGATTTGAGGACATTTTTACTTATCGCGATCAATATCAGGACAACCCTTTTGAAGATGATATAAAATATGGAATAAAGCCAAAGGGCACCCAATCAGGAACACTAGCAATAAATTCCACATTTACCTTTAAACTTTTTGGCGATGCATTAAGCCCTCATCCGGGCACTGCTAGCAACACAGTTGATATTATTATTAAAAGACAGCGCGGAAGTGATTTTATAAGCGAGACAATTAATGTATATTCTTTAACTGTAGCCGTATCTTTAGGTCTTTATGATACTGGATTTATTGATGTCAATGTTGATGCTTCAATCATTGATTTTGAACCAGGTGATCTAATATTTTACTACTTAAAATACACCACCGATTTCTCCAGAAATTTTTTACAGTTTGACTTAAGCAAGACTAATAAAATTACTTTTTTAGCCAACACGGTAACACCTGCTACCGATTGCCAGGCTATCATGATCCATGAAGCATTGCAGCGCACAGTTGAAAGCCTTACAGGCAAGCAAAACTCCTTTTATAGCGAGCACTTTGGCCGAACTGATTTGGGATATGCAGCCGATGGTGAAGGAGCCTTGCGCGCAATTACCAGTGTGAATAAAATCAGGGGTATTGATAAACCATTGCAATGCAGTTTAGATGGATTAATACAAACAGCGTGGGCTTTGGATGCAATTGGTGTAGGCATTGAGCGTGTAAATGGAAAGGAGCGCATTCGTGTTGAGCCACTTACGCATTGGTATCAAACAAGACGGATGATGACGCTTGATTTTATTTTAGACATTAGTAAGAATGTAACTACTGCACTTTACAATAATCAAGCTGAGGGTGGAATTGCTAAATGGGGCAATGAACAAATAGCAAATTTGGATGAGCCAAACAGTAAAAAGGAATGGACTTTTCCAATCACTCAAATAAAATCAAAACTTGATTTAAAAAGTCCGTACATAACAGGCAGCTATACTATAGAGTTTGCGCGAAGGGAAAGAGATCAGCCAACTAAAGACACTCGAGCGGATGAAGAGAATGTTATCATTCGCGTTTTACGTGATGGTGATAATTTTGTACCAGAAAAAAATGAGGCGTTTACAAGTGTTACGGGAGTAATTAGCCCAGAGACCAGCTACAATTTAGCAGACTCACCTGCACGTTGCTTTCGTAGGCACGGCAGAATTTTGCGCTCATTTTTAGAAAAGCAAAAAACAGATTCAATCAAGTTTCAAGCAGGCGAAGCCAACAACTTAATGACCTCCCAACTTGTAACAGAGACTGAGCCTTTAATCGAAAACGCTGACATCTTAATCAGTAGTCTGGATAAGCCCTTACTAATTGCCGAAACATATTCGTTTCGTGCGCGACTTAACTATGATCAATTGATTGCGTTGAATGAGACTGACAGTAGTGCGGATGAAAATTCGCTTGGGTTTATTGAATTCAGTAAGACTGATAAGGCACACGAGAGAGGATATTTACTTTCTGCGAAGATGATAGCAGACAGTGATGAGGTGGTATTTAAATTAATTAAAGCAAACATTTAAAATTCAAAATAAGATGGCAACAACATTTCCGGTAAGAGCACAAACAGACCCAGCGATTAAAGAGATTAACGAACTGATTGCTGTACTCCGTAAGACAGGCAAAGAAGCTAACCTTACGGAAAAAGAAATAAATGAAATGGTAGCTTCAGTCAGTAAAGCCCGTACTGTGGGTGCGCCTGCTGTTGGTGCTATAAATAAAGAGATGAGCCATTTAAACTCAGCCATCTCAAAGATAGGACCAGGCTTAGCCGGACTATTTGCAGTAGACAGACTTAGAGCTTTTTTTGATAAAATTGTTACCGTGCGCGCTGAGTTTGAAAAGCTATCAGCGGTATTGACAAACACGCTTGGTAGCCAAAGTCGTGCGCAAGAGGCATTGCGCACGATGCAGGAGATAGCGGCAAAGACTCCATACAGTGTATTGCAATGGACGCAGAGCTATGTTAAGCTAGTTAATCAGGGAATTAAACCAACGAATGCAGAAATTATAAAGATGGGTGATCTTGCTGCTTCAACTGGAAAAGAAATTGATCAGTTGACTGAGGCTATCATTGACGCGCAAACAGGTGAGTTTGAACGCCTAAAAGAATTCGGTATCCGAGCAAACAAGGAAGGTGATAGAGTAACCTTTACATTCAAAGGGATAAAGCAGCAAGTTGACTTTACAAGCGAGAGTATACAACAATATATTTTTGGACTTGGAGAACTTGAGGGAGTTAGCGGATCGATGGCAGCTATTTCTGAAACCCTCGGTGGTAAGATTAGCAACCTTGGTGACAGTTTTGATAAACTGGCAAACGTTTCAGGCGAAGCCGTTTCTCCTTTTTTAAAATCATTGATAGATGATCTCAATAATGCAATTGGAATACTTACCGATGAGAATCTTGGAAAGTTTGAAAAATTCATTTCAATATTTAACACAGGGCCAGGTGCATCAGCTCAACGCGCTCAACTTATTGCAGTACTTGATTTTCAGCGAGAGTTACTAAACACAGAAAAGGAGAGGGCAATCCAAGGCACGGTGAACGCTGCTTTGCAAAGTGAAAATATTGAAGCCTATATAAAAGCGCTCGATTCCAATATCTATAAAGAGGAAATCATTGCCCGCATTCGTGAGAAGCAAGCGAAGGATGCAAATGATGCAGCGACAACAGCAGAGAAAGCGCGTAAAAAAGCACTTGAATCCTACAAGAATGTTTACTTCGAATTGAGCGGTTTGGATGAGAAAGCAATTAAACAATATCAGGAACAGAATGAGCTTGCTGAAATCTACAAAGACACCCTTAATGAAGTAAAGAAAGCACTAGATAGAATTGATGAGGCACAGGCAAAGATTACAAAAGAGGATCCTTTTGGGGAAGGTTTTATAAATGCAGATGGAATACCATCAGAGGACGTTCCTGAAATAGCCGGGCTAAAATCATTAGAAGATATTGAACAGCAGAAACAAGATTTGCGTCAACAGACTTTTGATCATGCCATTGCATTGAGTAACAACTTATTTGATTTTTTTGAGAACCAAACCAGACGGGAGATTGATCTATTAAAAGGAAGATATGACTATGAAATTTCTCTGGTTGGTGAAAATGAAGATGCTAAACGAAAGATTGAAAAAAAATTTCAGGCAGAGCAAGCCAAACTGTTGGAGAAACAAAACGAACAGCAAAGACAACAGGCTCTATTTAATATACTTATCAGTCAAGGGCCGGCACTTGCCAAGACTGTTGCCACCAGTGGTTTCCCCGCGGCTATCCCGTTGGTAGCATTGGTGCTAGCGCAGTTTGGTTTATTGCTTGCTAACCAGGGAAAGGTGCAAGCGCCACGTTATGCAGCCAAAGGTGATTTTGATATTAAGGGCTCAGGCACAGAGACCAGTGATAGTAACCCGTACTGGCTCAGTGTCCATGAAACAGTTGCGCCAGCACATGCCACCAAAAAGTTTCCTGAAGTTTTGAAAAATATGCTTGATCCAAAATTTGGTTGGCTTGACTTAAAAGGTATTGTTGACCGCAAGTTGCCGCGCAGTGCTTCTGATGCTATTATTATTCAAACAAGTGAGAATAATGTTTCTGATTTACTGGATGAGATCAGGGCTACACACAAAACCATCAAAAGTAAAACAGAAACACGGATTCATTTTGACGAAGATGGCTTTGGTGTTTGGACGGGCAATAATAATCAATGGACTAAATATGTTAATTCGAGGTATTCACCTCCAACAAGATAATTTTTTTAAACTTTAAAACCACAACCATGAAAACAGAGAATCAATCAAAAATTTTACTATCCGAAAATAGTGAAGTTATCGAACTGCTAAAGACTAAGGTGCCAGCAGTTGCGGAAAGAATGACTGAGGTGCTAACCCTTTACAATGCCTTTGAAATTGAATTACCCAAACTACAAAACGTTGGAAGTATTGTAAAATTGAAAGACGTGCAAAGCCTTGTCACTTCGCAAGTTGAAAATGATATCCCAGAGAATCAACTCAAAGTTGGTGGATTGAAAATTAGCAGAGATAAATTAACTCAACTCCTTGAATTGCCTGACTATTCGGAGTTGGAGAAAGCGGTTCAAAAACTTCAAAAAGAACTTTTTGATTCTCGTTTAAATAATCTGGCATTGTATGAAATGAAGGGAGATAAAATTGAGGTTGTAGATTCTGTGCTTCAGATTCAAATTGAACGTTGCAGAGTCTATGCAGAGCAGCCTAATCAAATCGAAATGTTTATTGCACTTGAGCAAATTTCAAAACTCATGAATGAGGTTGTCATTCCGCAATGTGACAGAGGTGGCTATATATCTCAACATGCTTGGAGTATTCCAAATAATCCAAAGTATCAAATTAACTATAAAAAGCTATTTGAGGATGCCTTTGAGTTTAATACTCATAAAAGAACCGTTGAAATTAACAGGCGTTTCATAGCTAACCTGAGGTAGTTAAACATGTGTTAATTCAGGGGTATAGTACCCCTGAATTTATTTTTTAGCTGATTCCTGATTTCAATGACCAAAAAGATTAAAGTAAAGCAACCTGATCCGACCGCAAGACCAAATACAATGAACAGACACCGAGAGATTAGAGATGTGTACAACAAGCTTCGGAAAAAATATACGCTAACTGTGGTTTATGCTTTTTTTAAAGAGAACTACTTCATTCAGCCTTCATCGGTCGACCATTTCATTACCTATGTTGACAAAGAACCAGTTAACCTGGAGACAGCTTCAATCATTTATAAGACTGTAATGAGGGATGATTTTCACTTATAACCGTTATGAAAAACACTCTTAAAACGCTATCAATTAGCTGGGATATTTCCCTCAGGCTTTTGACCGTAACTGATAAAAAGAACAAGGTCTCTTGTATCACACTTTTTAGGAGTGAGAGTAAACTTATCGACTTAATAACCGAATCAGAAACCCAGGCAATAAAGGATTCTAAATGGGAGACATTTAACTGGATTTCACAGCGCTCATTCTGTGACTATCCAGATTTCGGTGTTACTATCTTTAGGATGTATAGCAATTGATAAAATGGTATTTAATAGCCCGGTATAATTGGTGATTTTAGCCCTCTTTTTTGCCAAAATTCGGGGTATCTTTGCGAGGGTTTTTACCGTTTTCTATTTGCCTTTGGTAGCTGATTTCTATTTGTCGGTCTCAAAATTCATTCAAATTAAAGGGATTTTAAAAATATTTAAAATATTTCATCTAGTACTTGGCCATACATAGTACTTTCCCGTATAAGTCAGTAAGATCTTAGTCTTAAACTAATATGGATGTATGAACCTTGAAAACACACAAGTACAGATGAGAAAAGGCATATTGGAGTACTGCATCCTGCATATTATTTCGCGCGGTGAGGTGTACGCCTCCGACATGTTGGATGAATTGACAGCCGCGAAAATGATTGTAGTGGAAGGAACCCTGTACCCGCTGCTCACCCGCCTGAAAAACGCAGGCCTGTTGGAATACAAATGGGTGGAATCTAAATCGGGCCCACCCCGCAAGTATTATAAATTAACCGAGGAAGGAACTACATTTCTATCGGGTTTATCCGAAACCTGGGAAGATCTGGTTCACTCCACGCAAATGATCCAAACCAAACCGATTAGCTAAACTCACAAACCCCAGTTGATAACGTTTCGACTATGAAAAAGAATATCAGTATAAACATCAGCGGCATTATCTTCCACATTGAAGAAGACGGATATGAAACCCTTCGCAAATATTTAGACTCTATTAAGCGATACTTTGCTTCGTTTGAGGATAGCAGCGAAATTCTGTCTGACATTGAAAGCCGCATTGCCGAAATATTTTTAGCCAAGCTTCATGAAGGCAAGCAAGTAATTACTGCCGAAGATGTGAGCAGCCTGGTAGCCACCATGGGTAGTGTTAGCGACTTTAAGGCAGCCGAAGAGCAAGAATTTGCAGGAGAATCTTCCAAGTCGGAATCCTCTCATCAGCAAAGCCAATCATCAAGCACACAGTCTTCTAACAAAAAACTTCAGCGCGATCAAAAAAGAAAAATTTTGGGTGGTGTGTGTGCCGGCTTAGCACATTACTTCAACATCGATCCGGTATGGCCACGATTACTGTTTGCTCTGTTAGTACTCGGTAGTTATGGAAGTTTGCTCTTGGTTTACATCATCTTTTGGATCGTGCTGCCCGGCAGTGACGATCTGGAAGAAGAAGCATCCGTAAAAAAGATGTACCGCGACACAGAGAAGAAAGTGATTGGCGGGGTAGCAGGTGGCGTGGCTGCATTCTTTGGCGTTGATGTTACTGTTATCCGCGTTCTTTTTGTTGTATTTGGGTTTGTAGGTGGATTAGGTTTACTAACGTATATCATCTTATGGATTGCATTGCCCGAGGCAAAAACAATAACCGAACGCATGCAAATGCAGGGCGAGCCCGTTACCCTTACGAACATTGAAAGCTCTGTTAAGAAAAGTTTGAATGAAAAAGATCAGGCTGAGGAAAGCGTATTTGCTAAAATTATCCTCTTCCCCTTTCGCTTAATTGCGATGATCCTTGAAGCCATCACAAAAGTACTAGGCCCTCTCTTCACTGTATTTATTGATGTGCTGCGAGTTGCCATCGGTATCGTAATTAGCCTTACCGGATTGTCCATGATCATTTCGCTAGTGATGGCCGCGGGTATCATCTTTGGGTTTATCCATTTCTCTTCCTTTCCGGGATGGTGGAATTTTCATATCAGTGATGTTGGCTTGCCGTTAGAGGCATTTCAAAATGCGTTTCCTGGTTGGACTGTATTTTTTGGCTTTACTGTTTTGTTTGTGCCGGCACTTTTTATCTGCCTCATCGGAAGTTCCATTATTGCAAAAAAAATTGTGTTTAATCAATTAGTGGGCTGGTCATTGTTTGTCTTATTCTTTGTGAGCGTTATTGCCCTTAGCATCAGCATTCCACAAATGGTATATGCCTTTAAAGAAGAAGGAGAATATAAAGTTGAAAAAACATTTAACCTGAATGGTAAGATTCCGGTTCTCCGAATAAACGAAATTGGCCTCGATGACTATGATATGACTGACTTGACCATCAAAGGCTATGAAGGCACCGAAATTAAATTGGTGGAGCGATTTGAAGCACAAGGAAACACCCGAAAGATAGCCGGAGAAAATGCGCAATTGATTGAATATAATGTAGAGCAACGGGATAGCATTTTGTTGTTTGATTCAAACATCACCTTCAAGAAAGATGCACCGTTTCGCGCCCAACGACTGAATATGGATTTGTACATTCCCTACAATACACTTTTTGTGATTGAAGAAAGAATGTGGCACATCATTCAAAACAACTCACGCGATTATGAAGGATATAGAGATTCAAATTTCAATCATACCTGGCGTATGACAGACAACGGGTTTGAATGTACAACGTGTCAGGAACCTGTTGGAAGAAAGTCCATGCGTTTGAGAGATCAATTTGGTTTGCGCGATTTCAATCAATTGGAATTATCAGGTTTGTTTGATGTTCAGATTGAGCAAGGAAATGAATATGCCGTTGAGATAGATGGTGATGAAAAACAAAAAAAGAGATATGATGTATATACAAGTGGCGATATATTGATCATCGATTTTGATGATGACCGGGATTCGTTTTGGGACCGCACCATCTTTGATGCTGAAAAAGTAAAAATTAAGATCACCATGCCAAGGTTGGAAAAACTGAAGGCTCGCGGAGCTGGCAATTTATCCTTCAATAGTTTTGATGAGCATGATCTTGATGTTGAGTTGTTAGGTGCTGTTTCGGGCGAAGGAAATATAAATGCGAATAATCTTACCGTTGATCTTAAAGGAGTATCGAGCCTGGAGCTAAAAGGAACCGGACATTTTTTGGAAGCAAAGGCAGTAGGCGCATCCTCCCTCCGCGCCTATGGCTACCGGGTTAACGATGCGGTAGTAGATGCTATCGGTGCCTCCTCCGTAAAAGTGTATGTTTCTGATAAATTAGAAATAACTAAAACGCTCACGAGTTCAGTGTCGCATCGTGGCGATCCTGAAGTGATTAAAAGAAACTGACAAGTTCTGTTACGTTATGAATGAGAGCAAGATGACCCATCATCTTGCTCTTTCTTTTAGTACTTTTAGGAGTTGACAAATACTAACTCATGGATGTACGATTGCGATTTTTAGGAGCGGCTCAAAGTGTCACGGGATCTAAGCATTTACTGGAAATAGACAGTCGGAAAATACTAGTTGACTGTGGTATGTTTCAAGGTAAGAAAGAGCTTAGGCTTAGAAACTGGGAGCCTCTTCCTATTGATCCTGCTACCATTCACACAGTAATTATTACGCATGCGCACATCGACCATATTGGCTATTTACCCCGGTTGATGAAAGATGGATTTCGTGGTCGCATTTTATGCACTCATGCTACGAAAGACCTGATGAAAATTATGCTTCGCGATGCAGCAAAACTTCAAGAAGAAGAAGCCCAGTTTGCTTTTAAGAAAGGGTATTCCAAACACAGCAAACCAGAACCACTCTTTACGATTGAAGATGCTGAACGTGTATTAGAATTTGTGGATAGCATTCGTCTTGAAAAAGAGATAAAAGTTATAGATAATGTATCGCTTATATATTATAACGCAGGTCATATTCTCGGTTCGGCTATCGTTGAATTAAAACTTACCACTAAGAACCAAACAAAGAAGATCGTTTTCTCTGGTGATCTCGGACGCTATGAAGATCCCGTAATGCATCCTCCTAAGGCACTTACGGAGGCTGATATTCTTTTTGTGGAGTCAACCTATGGTGATCGGCTTAATCCAATGGATCAGGTTGAAGAAGACTTAACAAGAATCATTCAAGAGGCCGTTAGGAATGATGGCACCATTGTAATACCTGCTTTTGCAGTTGGAAGAACGCAAATCCTTTTATACTACCTTCAGAAACTGATGGCTGGTGAAAAGATTCCCATGCTTCCCATTTACATTGATAGCCCCATGGCAATTAGTGTTACTGACCTTTACGAGCGTCATGGCGCTGAGCATAAAATAAAAGTGGAAAGAGTGGGAGGTCAACTGAAAAGCATCTTTGATTCCCCTCAGATTCACTTTTGTAATACACCTGAAAGTTCAAAAGCACTAAACGATATTAAAAACGCAGCTATCATTATCTCCGCAAGTGGCATGGCTACCGGAGGGCGCATTTTACATCACCTCTTTCATCGCCTCCGTAAAAAAAACGATACGGTTTTATTAGCGGGTTATCAAGCGGAAGGTTCGCGTGGCAGGCGTATTCAGGAAGGCGAACCATTCATAAGAATATTTGGCGAGCAAGTACCCTTGCAATGCCATGTCAGTACAATTCATGGTTTGTCAGCGCATGCAGATCAAATGGAGATTTTAACGTGGTTAAAAAACTTTAAAGAAAGTCCTAAAATGACGTTCATAACCCACGGTGAACTAGCAAGTGCTTCCGCATTGGCTAAAAAAATTGAAGAAATGGGCTGGCACACAATAATTCCGGAATACCTTCAAACCGTAGAACTTTTTACTGGAATTTAGGCCCCAAAGCCAAATTCCATAATTTGTTTACAACCCGATGCAACCTCCTACCGTTACCTTGCATCTTGATAGTGATTAAGGATTTAAATGGAATTTAAGATTTACCGCGCTAAAGACGAAGAGTTGATCGAGGGCTGCAGGCGACAGAATCGCCAGGCACAGAAACGCCTGTATGAGCAATACTCATCAAAATTCTATGCCTTATGCTGCCGGTATGTAAAGGATAAAATGGAGGCGGAAGATGTGTTAATCACAGCCTTTACCAAAATTTTAGATAAAATAGATCAATACACCGGGGAAGGAAATTTTGAAGGCTGGATGCGGAGAGTAATGGTAAATGAAGCGCTTAGTTATTTAAGGAAACACAAGAATATGTATCTGGAGACAACGATTGAAGCCGCAAATTATGAGCCCGATTACAATAAGTTAGAAAACCAATTGGAAGCAGACGACTTGATGAAGTTAATTGAAACACTGCCTTCTGGTTATAAGATTGTGTTTAACATGTATGCGATTGATGGATACTCGCATAAGGAAATTGCTGAGCAATTGGGCATCACGGAAAGTACTTCCAAATCCCAACTCAGCCGTGCACGGACGGCATTACAAAAAAGTCTGATAGAAACTGAACAACATATTGACTCAAAAACTGAACAGGTATGAGTAACAAAATTGATAAATTATTTAGCCGCAAACTGGCTGATCATTCACTTACACCATCTGCGGAAGCGTGGTCAAAAATTGAATCGGGCCTTTCAAAAAAAAATGAGTTTATAATCGTTTGGCGCGCTGCTGCTGTTTTTGTTTTGCTTGGCCTCCTTACGGGAAGTTGGTTCTATTGGCAATCAGAGCAAAATGAACGCAAGGATATACTTGCTGCCAAAAAAGTAGTGCCTGCCGAAGCAATGGAAGAAGCGAAAGAGGCAACAGCAGATTCACAAAAAGAAGAACCTGTTCAACGAATTGCTTCAAACAACAATCAGGAAAGAAAACAAACTCTCCAACAAGAGAAAAAGAAAATAACACAGCAACCCGGGGTGGCAATTGTCAATGAGCCCGAACCTAGCCTGGCAATAGAAGAACCCGTTAAGATGGAAACAGTAAATGTTACTCAAGTGATTGCTAAAACTGAAAAACCAATAGTAATAGAATTTACATTGGATCCTGTTCCAGCAACCACAACTGCCATCGCACAAGCAACCGATGAAAAGCCCGCGCTTAAGAAAATCTGGGATAAGGCGCTGGATATTAAAAATGGCGATGCCGAGTTAGGCGCCCTGCGAATGGCCAAGAATGAACTCTTCGCCCTCGACTTTAGAAAAGATAAATCAAAAAGAAATTAAATAATAAGTTTATGAAAGTAAGAATGATGTTTGCCAGCCTTTTAATGGGCTGGAGTGGAATGAGTGTGGCACAAGATAAACCTGCCGATACAGTAATAATAAAAGTTGGTGAGGGAAGTAAGATCATTGTTGCCATTAAGGATAAAAAAGATTTGGAGACGTTGAAGAGCTACAACTTTCAAACATTAATGGATGATTTGATCACCAAACTGGAACAAAAAGATACAACAAGCGCACAAAAACCAGCAACCGATTATCTCAGAGAACCGGAAGAAACAGTTACGGAAACGCATGTTGTTGATGAAGATGATAACAACCACGATGATTGGGACGATGAAAATTGGACCGTCATTAAAAATAAAAAGGATCGGCATTCAAAGAGAACCTATAGCTCCTTCAATTTCGATATAGGCACTAACAATTATTTGTCGGATGGAAAATTTCCGGATCAGGATAATGCCTTATACACTGTTAAGCCTTGGGGCTCATGGTATGTTGCGGCTAACTCGGTGCAACGCACCCGCATTGTAAATAAATTCTTTGTTGAATGGGGTCTTGGGGTAAGTTGGTACAACTTCAAGTTTCAAAATGAACAAACTCAAATAACTAAAGACGACAACTCTGTATTATTTATGTTAGACACCCGCGATGCTGATTTTAAGAAAAGTAAATTAACGGCAACCTATGTAAATGCTTCCATCGTGCCTATGCTCGACTTTGGAAGCAATCGCAGAAAGCCAAGTGTATTTGATGGTCATAATTCCGACTCCTTTAGAATTGGTGTAGGCCCCTATGCAGGCTATCGAATTGATAGTTATAGCAAGCAGAAGTTTGAAGAAAATGGAGACGAACGCAAGCCTCGCGACCATGATAATTTTTACCTGAATAATTTCAGATACGGCATGCGCGTGCAGCTTGGCTTCGATGATGTAGACTTGTTCTTCAACTATGATATGAACGAACTCTTCATCGAAAACAAAGGCCCTAAGTTAAATGCCTTTAGTTTTGGAGTAACGTTCTAAAAATTGATAGCCACAGATTCACTGATTTAATCCGCGAATCTGTGGCTTCTTTACTTACTTAAATGCCTCACCTCTACTTAATACCATTTCCTTTTCATCGCCTCGCAAGTGTAGCAATTTAGAAACCTGGGTTGGGCTTGGCCAATGAATAAAATACCAGGTAAGTGCAAGTCCGAAAAAAATAATAAACAAAGTATCATTTGTAATCACCAATCCAAGTGGCATTAGCAATGCAACCAGCGCTTGCCAGATCATTCTTGCCTTTAGCAACGAACCTAACTTTTCAAGTTTTATTCCCAACCCAATCTCGCTTACAACTTTACGAACTTTACTTTTAAACATTAACTGAACAGTCGTTAGCACAATGACAGCAAGTCCAAAAAAAGCAAACGGCAGGTAGGCAACTACTTCAGGTAACTCAATTTTAAGTTTTGAATCGAAGAAATAGGATTGAGAATAGTAGCCAATGAACAATATCAACGGTATCATCATGAGTTGGTACCCTGTATTGTTAAGTTTGTAAAAATATTCTTTAACGGAATTAAACTTCATTTTTGGGCTGTCCGGATTTTTATCAAATTTAATTAATTAAATTAGCCTTTGATTTTAGTTTTAAGACCCATGGAAGGAGTAGGAAATTTATCCCGTAAGGAACAAGTTATTCGAAGTGCAGCTGAATTGTTTCGTGAGAAAGGTTACGCGGCTTCATCTATGCGCGACCTTGCTCAAAAACTAGGAATTGAGGCCGCCAGTCTTTATTCACATATAAAATCTAAAGAAGAAATTCTTCAAAGTTTGTGTTTTGATATGGCCACCGAATTTAGAAAATCGCTGGCAGAGGTTGAGAGCAAAAAAGTTACCTCCACAGAAAAACTTCGCTTGGGAATTATCGGTCACATTCAGGTGATGGCTAAAGACTTGACTGCTTCCGCTGTGTTTATGAACGAACATCGGCATCTAAGCCAACCTTACTTACGTGATTTTCTTTTGTTGCGCATCAATTACATAAACCGATTTAAGGCGATCATTGAAGAAGGGGCTCGAACTGGCGAGTTCAAGGATGGAATCGATAAAAAATTAGCAGTGATGACACTCTTTTCTTCACTCAATTGGATGCCTATGTGGTATGATCCATCCAGCAAAATCGATCCTACTGACTTAGGCCATCAATTAGCTGATATGCTGGTGAATGGCTTGAAGCAAAACTAAAACCTACAATTCTCATTTGTTTTTAACCGTAAGAAATAACCTTCTTACAGTCTGCCTTGTTATATTTGCAAACGGTTGTTAGGCAATTAAATCAATCATTATGTACGGTGGTGGAAATACATTTGAAGGCATCAAGACGGATAGCATTGCCGGTGAAGACCCAATTCTATTGGCAGCATTTGAGGCACGGATAGAACGAGGTGAGAAAATTGAGCCCAGCGACTGGATGCCACAACTCTATCGCAAGCAGCTAATCCGCATGATTGAGCAACATGCGCACAGTGAAATAATTGGGGCGCTACCGGAAGGCACCTGGATTACCCGGGCTCCCGGTTTTAAACGAAAGATGTCTTTGATGGCCAAAGTGCAGGATGAGGTAGGTCATGCACAGCTTTTATATAGCGCAGCCGAAACATTAGGCAAGCCTCGCGAAAAAATGATCGAAGATCTGATCAACGGCAAATCAAAATATTCCAACATTTTCAACTACCCAACATTTACCTGGGCCGACTGTTGTTTTATTTCCTGGTTGGTAGATGCCGGTGCCATTGTAAATCAATTGGCAAATGCAAAAGGTAGTTATGGTCCTTATTGTCGGGCGTTGGATAGAATCTGTGCTGAAGAATCGTTTCACTTGAAATACGGACATCATTGCGTTATCTATTTAGCATCAGGCACAGCCGTACAAAAGCAAATGTTTCAGGAAGCATTGAACAGATGGTGGCCACCGATGATGCACTTCTTTGGTCCTGCCGATAAAATTTCTGCTCACACCGAAGTTCTTATGCGATGGAAGGTAAAGATGGGCACCAACGATGAAATGCGTAATCAGTTTTTAGATATGTATGTTCCTAAAATCTGGGAACTTGGCTTTACGATTCCTGATCCTAACCTCAAAAAAGATGCTGAAACGGGTAAGTGGAATTACACTGAACCTGATTGGGAAGAATTTAAACGAGTAATTAATGGAGATGGTCCTTGCAATAAAGAGCGACTGGAAGTAAGAAGGATTGCAGAGGAAAGAGGAAAATGGGTGCGCTATGCACTCAAAACTTCCAAGCAAGCATATGTATCACCTTTAGCATAGTCAATTCAAACTATTTTGAACTTTAAATCTTGAATCTTGAACTCCTTAGATCCCCGTGTTGAGCGATTGCCAAAAATAGGTGAAGAGGGAACTATAAAACCAAAAGCTCCGCTTGATCAGTTTGGAACCTACGAAGTATTTGTAGAGCCAAAACCCGGAAAAGCATTTCAGCATGAAGGTGCCGTACACGCTCCTAATTTGGAGATGGCTTATGTACTTGCCAAAGAAACGTTCACCCGTAGATTTACCTGTTCATCATTGTATGTTTGCGATACCCGTGATGTATTTGTATCGCCCATGACGGAAGGTGAACAAAACGCTTACGATCTTATTGAAGGTACTTCTGGTGCTGACGGAAAATCAGAATTTGAAATTTATCACTTAGTTAAAAGAGGTAAGCAACATATTCATGTGGGATCAGTAAATGCACCGGATGTAAAGTCAGCCATGTTGCAAGCTAAAGCAACACTCAACATCGGAAAGCTGGTTTACAATGTTTGGGCCATCCAAAAAGATAAAATCAGATTTACTACAGAAGAAGAAAAGGAATATTGGATCACCTTACCGGAAAAGAAATTTCGCGATGCCTCGGATTATAAAGGCGGTGATAAATTGAAGAGATTTTTGGAACAAAAAGCGTAGCATGAGGTTAAAGTATAAAATTGGGTACTTTGTTTCAGTACTTGCCGTGATTATTGGTTTGGTCTTAGCATTCCAAGGCATTGACAGTGAAAGATATCTCATGATCGCGGGTTCACTTTGGCTTACTTTTTTTGGCCTCTATTACTTCATTAAAGGTTTTAATAAAAGTTACTCCTTGAAAAAATGGGGAAGTTTTTCTGTTTGCCTGTTCTTTTTGCTGCTGATTGGAGTTCATTTTCTTTACGAAGTCAAGATAGATTACTTTGTAGTAACATGCCTATTTCTAATCCGTCCATTATACGAAATCGAGGAGAAAAATAAAGTTGAATATTTATGACACTGGCGCTTAAAGAACTTCTCTACAAAATGGCCGATGATCAATTGATCCTTGGTCATCGTAACTCAGAATGGACGGGTATGGGTCCCTTGTTGGAAGAAGACATTGCATTCTCGTCAATGGCGCAAGATAAGATTGGGCAAAGTCTTGCCTTGTATACAATACTTCAAGAACTGGGCGAGCAAGATCCGGATACAGTTGCTTTTACGCGGAATGCAAATCAATTTCACAATTGCCAGTTAGTTGAGTTGCCTAACCAAGAGTATGACTTTAGTTTAATCCGGCATTTTTTGTTTGATACTGCTGAAGCTTTGCGTTTTGAGATGCTCACAAATTCTTCCTACGAACCTTTGGCGCAACTCGCAAAGAAGATAAGAGGTGAACTTCGGTATCATACGCTTCACGCGAATACGTGGATTAAACAATTAGGGTCGGCAACACCAGAAAGCATTGAGCGTCTGCAAAAATCACTAGAGTATGCACTACCTTATGCACTTGGTGTTTTTGAACCATCGCCTTACGAAGATGAGCTAATTAAATCAGGAATCTTTGCTGGCGAAAATGCTTTAAAGAATCGATGGATTGAGAAAGCAGAACTGATCATCGCTCAAACAAGCCTCACATTACCCGATATAAAATCGATTCAACCCATATTGGGTGGTAGACAAGGTAAACATACCGCACACCTCCAGCCTTTACTGGATGAAATGAGTGAAGTATTTAAGATTGATCCTACTGCAGAGTGGTAAACAGTCTAAAATGAAGAATACAATAAAGGAATTAGACCACATTGTTGATCAATTCAAAGAGAAGTTCAATTCATTTTCTGAAGCTGAATTTTCCGAGAAACCCTTGCTTAACAAATGGAGCAAAAAAGAAGTATTGGGTCATCTAATTGATTCTGCACACAACAACCTTCGAAGGTTTATCTGCGGACAATATGAAATACCTCCAACTAAAATTGTTTATGATCAAGATTTTTGGGTAGCCGCAAACAACTATCAATACTTAAATAAAGAAGATGTAATTCAACTTTGGGTATTAATGAATAAACAAATCTCAACGGTGTTGTCACAAATGAGCGAATCCAATTACAGTAAGGTTACAGATACCAGCAAGACCGAAATTAAACTCTACTCTCTTCAATTTCTGGCTGATGACTATGTCCGCCATCTTAAACATCATATCAATCAAATTATTCTCAAATCTTTTGATATTGTTTATCCCTGAAAATGAAAACGCTATCGATCGAAACAATTTATACCTGGCTAGAAGAAGTAAAAGATCCTGAGATTCCGGTACTCTCATTGGTTGATCTCGGTGTAATCACCGATGTTATTATTAACGCTGATCATGTGCAGGTAGAGATGACTCCCACCTTTGTTGGCTGTCCGGCCATGGATTACATGAAGCTGGAAGTGGAAAGTCTATTAAAAGAAAAAGGTATTACACCTGTTGTGAACATCAGTTTTAAAACTCCCTGGAGCTCTGACTTAATCTCTGAAAAAGGAAAAGCTGCTTTAAAAAAATATGGCCTCGCTCCGCCACCATCCAACAAAGTATTTACCGATCTTGAGATTTTAGAAACTGCAATTTGCCCGCGCTGCGATGGCGTAAACACCGAAATGAAAAGTCCATTTGGACCAACGCTTTGCCGGGCCTTATTTTATTGCCACGATTGCAAGGAAGCATTTGAACAGTTTAAGCCGTTGTAAAAAAAAAAGCCACACAGAATAAATTCCATGTGGCTATGTGTTTATAATTTAGAAATCAATATCGCTTTGACCTACCTCTGTCTCCGCCACGAGAATCACTCCGTGAACCTCCACGAAATTCACCTCGCGCTGCTCTGCTTCCACCGCCTGCCGAAGATTTTGATTTAGAACCATAGAATCGTTCCTTCTTCTTCTCAGAATATTTTTCCTTATGGGGTGTCGTCATTTCTAATCTTACCTTGCGACCCCGCAATTCAATATCCTCAAAACCTTTTACTAATTGCTCTGTGAATTTTTTATCAATTTCAAAAAACGAGTAGGCCCCTTTCAAATCAATTTTACCCACTGCATCTTTCTTCACTTCTCCAAAATCACAAATCAAATCCAGTAAACTTCCTTTCTCCAAACCATCCATCTTACCCACATTGATAAATACACGATCAGCAGTTTCCGGAGTTGAATAACGATCACTGTCACTCTCAAAATTGCTGCTACTCCTCTCCGAGCGATCTGATTTATTTAGATCACGCGCATCTCGGTAATATTCCAAAAAGCGATTAAACTCCATAGAGGCAAAACGCTTAATGATATCCTCTTTGGTCAAATCTTTCAGCTCGTGATACACCTCGGGAAGGAATGAATCAATTTCATCTTCATTTACTTCTACTTGTTTTACTTTATGAACCAAAGCAAGCAGTTTATTTTGACATACCTCGTCACCTGTAGGCACATTGATGCGTGTAAATTTCCGTTTAATGCTGCGCTCAACTTGTTGAATCCTGCCCATCTCGCGCTTCGAAATAATCGCTAACGAAATACCTTTCTTACCCGCACGTGCCGTACGACCGCTTCGGTGTGTATAGTATTCCATTTCATCGGGCATGTTCATATGAATCACATGCGTAAGGTTGCTTACATCAATACCACGAGCTGCCACATCGGTAGCAACCAACAATTGCAACGACTTATTTTTGAAACTCCGCATCACGCGATCACGTTGTTGTTGCGTAAGGTCGCCATGCAAAGGATCAGCACTGTAGCCATCTTTAATTAAATGCTCAGCAATTTTTTGTGTATCAATTTTTGTCCTGCAAAAAATCACACCATAAATATCAGGCGTATAATCTACAAAGCGTTTTAGTGCCAGGTATTTATCACGTTCATCCACTACGATAAATTGGTGATCAATATTTTCATTTCCCTGATTGCGCTCACCCATTGTAATCTCCTCAGGGTTGTGCATGTAGTTCTTTGAAATCTCACGAACTTCGCGTGGCATAGTGGCTGAGAACAACCACACATTTTTCTCTTTGGGAGTGGTGGAAAGAATCTCATCGATATCTTCCTTAAAGCCCATGTTCAACATTTCATCGGCTTCGTCAAGCACCACATATTGAATAGCACTAAGATCAACCACCTTGCGCGAAAGCAAATCCATCAACCGACCCGGAGTGGCAACAATAATTTGTGCTCCTCTTCTGATCTTTTTTATCTGATCGCTAATGCTGGCACCGCCATATACCGTAACAATGTTCAACTTCATGATGGAAGATGAAAAACGTTCCAAATCAGTTGTTATTTGAACGCTCAACTCGCGCGTAGGCGCGATAATAAGTGCTTGCGTAGCCCGATTCGATTCGTCTACCAATTGTAACAACGGCAAGCCAAACGCTGCCGTTTTTCCCGTTCCGGTCTGAGCCAGACCTACCAGATCAACCTTTCCTTTCAATAATAGGGGTATTGCTTTTTGCTGTATGGGGGTGGGTTTTTCAAAACCCAATTGGCGGATTGCCTCCACCAGTTGCCCGGAGAGTCCCAGGCCATCAAATGATTCCATTAATTTTGTTGTATAATAAGCCGCAAAGGTAGCCTAATTAATTGAAAGTGATTTAATTGGGTGATTTCAAATTTCAAAGCAACTTGCTATGGTTATTCACAAACACGGCTCTCTTTCCTTCGGTTAATTGATCAATTCACTCATCATTTACTAAATTCGTTACATGAACTCCCTAAAGAAAATCGGATTCTTCACCGCATTTATTTTACCGGCTCTAGTTGTTATTGGTTTTTATCTGGGAGGTTGGTGGAATTTCATTTCTCTCTTTTTTGCCTTTGGCGTGATTACCGTCATTGATCACCTGGCGGGAATTAGCATTAAAAATGTTGCAGCCGAAGATGCAAAGCGAGTTGGCGATGAGTTTTACTATCGCTTTGTAACATATATCTGGACGTTTGTTCAAATCGGATTTATGGGTTGGGCTTTTTACGCTGTCTGTTCAGGAGCAATCGATACACTGCCCGAGTGGATTGGTTTCGTTATTGGTGCCGGTTTAGTAACGGGTGGCATCGGTATTACGGTAGCTCATGAACTAGGTCATAAAAAATCCCTGCTCGAGCGATTTTACGGTAGACTGTTGTTGATGACCGTTTGCTACATGCATTTTTATATTGAGCATAATCGCGGTCACCACGTATATGTGGCAACTCCCGAAGATCCGGCAACGGCTAGAAAAAATCAGAACTTTTATTCTTTTTGGATTCGCTCGGTGTTTGAAGGGTATGGCCATGCCTGGAAATTGGAATCCGAAAGACTCAAGCGAAAAAATAAATCAGTTTTGAATCCGGCCAACGAAATGATCTGGTATACGCTGCTTCCTATTTTATTTTGTGGAATCGTTACCTCAGGATTTAGTTTGTATTACGATCGCTTTATCTGGATGCTACCCGTTTTCTTTTTCGCGCAAAGCTATGTGGCAATCACATTGCTAGAATTGGTGAATTATGTTGAACACTATGGTATTGTTCGCAAATTGACTTCTAACGGAAGTTACGAACGTGTCAACCCACTTCATTCGTGGAATGCCAGTCACATGATCAGTAATTTTTTCCTTTTTCAATTACAACGTCATTCCGATCATCACGCAAATGCTATTAAGCGCTATCAGGTGCTAAACCATTATGAGGAAAGTCCGCAGTTGCCTTTTGGATACCCGACCATGGTTTTACTTGCATTGGTTCCGCCCCTTTGGTTTGCCACCATGAACCCTCGGCTTGAGCATTGGCAAGAGAAAATCTATCAGCCTGCTTAAATCTTTCAAATAAGATATGCGTGTTGCTGATAAATTTGATTTCAAACAATTCTCTATCTATCATGATCGATCTACTATGAAGGTAGGCACCGATGGCGTTCTATTAGGTGCATGGACAGATATTACTCAGGCAAAGAGGATTTTGGATGTGGGGACTGGGTCAGGTGTAATAGCGCTTATGCTTGCCCAGCGAACCCAGGAAGGAATTCATATTGATGCAATTGACATTTCGCCAACTGATTGTGAACAAGCCCGGGAAAATGCTACTCGCTCACCTTGGCCCAATAAAATTGCTGTACATAATAAGTCGTTGCAACAATTTGAAAGTAAGCCGTACGATCTTGTTATCAGTAACCCGCCCTACTTCATCAATAGCTATAAACCATCTACACTTAATAGAGCCAATGCACGACATACAGAAACACTAGAGCATCGTGAACTGCTTACTCATGCTAAACGACTGTTAACCAATACTGGCAAGCTTGCTGTTGTTTTGCCTTATGCCGAAGCCAATCAGTTTCATACAATTGCCGAACATGATGGTTGGCATTGTTCCAGAAAATGCACATTCAAAACTCGGATCAATAAACCCATTGAACGGGTATTGCTGGAATTTCAATTGACTGATAGCCAACTCAAAGAGGAGATATTAGTTCTTTACGATGAAAATTCTGAGTGGTCTGCAGCTTATCGTGATTTGACCAAAGACTTTTATTTAAGGCAATAACTCGTTCAGATCTGGTTCAATTTAGTGCGCAACTATCCTTCTGATATTTTCGGGTCTGATTATCAATTAGATACAAATAAAATATACATGTTTAAACATATATTTAAAAACTGGTGTTATACTTGCACACCGAAAAGAAACTAAAAACTTAAAAATTTATGAAAAAACTTAATGTATTAGCTGCCCTTCTGTTTGTAGCAGGAATGGCAACTGCTCAAACAACCTGGAATCTGGATAAAGCACATACCAACATCCAGTTTAACGTTACTCACATGGTGGTATCGGAAGTCAATGGTGCTTTTACTGACTTTGATGCAACGGTTGTAAGTAAATCAGAAGATTTCAATGGAGCTGAAGTAACCTTTACTGCAAAGACAGCTTCTGTAAACACGGGAAATGAAAACAGAGACAAACACTTGAAGTCTGATGATTTTTTTAACGCAGAACAATTCCCTGAGATCAAATTCAAAGGCAACATCGTAAAAACAGGTGGTAAATATCAATTGAAAGGTGACTTCACGATGCGTGATGTAACTAAGCCCGTAGTATTCGATATTACGTACGGAGGGCAGATCGATACCGGTCGTGGCGTAAAAGCCGGTTTTAAATTTACCGGAAAAGTTAACCGTCTTGATTATGGCTTGAAGTGGAGCAACAAATTAGCAACCGGAGAATTAGCGGTAGCTGACGAAGTAGAGGTTGTTGTGAAAGTTGAGTTGAACAAGGCAAAATAATAACGATCTTTGATAATGGCGATTGCAGCGTCATGTTGCAATCGCTTTTTTTATGAGCATCGAAGAAGAAATAAAGCAAACTAACTTTAGAAACGTGCAACAAAAAACGATTCTAAACATTCTCTTCACTTCCAACTGGATTCAAAATAAGCAAAAGGAATTTTTTGAACCCTTCGGGATCACAGGCCAGCAGTATAATATCCTTCGTATTCTTCGAGGCCAATATCCAAACCAAATATCAGGTGCTGAAATCAAAAACAGGATGTTGGATAAAAACTCAGACGTATCGCGATTACTCGACCGCCTGATTGGAAAAAAACTTGTAGTTAAAAGTCAATGCCCAAAAGACAAGCGCGCGTCCGATATATCAATTTCGGAAACCGGATTAGAATTGCTTCAGAAACTTGATGGAGCAATCGATTTACAGGAAAGTCAACTTATGGCATTATCGCCCGAAGAGGCTTCTGCGCTAAGTTCCCTTTTGGATAAAAGTCGCGGTTAAAAGCTAAATCTTTTTAAACTCAGCCTTTACAAAACTCATCAGTTCGTGAATGTATTCACGGCTAAAATCAAATTTGATTCCTGCTGCTTTATAAATTTCAGGTATGGTAGTCAGGTTGCCAAGCTTCAGTGCATTCTTATAACCTTCCAATCCTTTCTTTTTATCAAGTTTATAATTTCGCCATAGGGCAATAGCTCCTAATTGTGCCATGCCATATTCTATGTAGTAAAACGGAACTTCATATAAGTGAAGTTGCTTTTGCCACAAGTAATTCCGGTTTTCATCCAATCCACTCCAGTCAGTAATCGTATCGGTAAATCGGTTAAATACTTCATTCCAATGGATAATCCGCTCTTCTTCAGTATGAGTTGGATTTTCATATAACCAATGCTGAAACTGATCGATGGTGGCAACCCAAGGCAATGTTTCAATAATATCTTCGAGTTGCTCGCGCTTAGCTCGTTTCAAGTCCTCCTCATTCGGAAAGAATATATCCCATTGATCCATTGAAATCAATTCCATCGACATGGAGGCTAATTCTGCAACTTCCATAGGAGGTGACTTAAAATCTGCCAGCGATAATTCTTTAGTCAAAAAATTGTGTACGGCATGGCCACCTTCATGCATAATAGTTGTCATATCGCGCATAGTAGAAGTTGCATTCATGAAAATGAAGGGCACTCCTATTTCGGCCAACGGATAATTATACCCTCCCGGTGCTTTTCCCTTCCGGGATTCAAGATCGAGATGCCCCATCTTATTCATGATGGATAAACATTGACCTAAATACGGATCAATCTTTGTAAAGCAAGCAATTGATTTCTCCGTAAGATCTTTACTATTTTCAAATGCCTTCAACGGAACCTTGCCTTCCGGGTCAACAGCCTTATCCCAAGGCCTCAAAGAATCCACCTTTAAAAGCGCTTTGCGCTCTTTATTGAATTCATTAATGATGGGAACAACCTCAGTTGCTATAGCGTCATGAAAATTAAAGCAATCCTGAGGGGTGTAATCAAATCGTCCGTAAGACTTGAACATATAATCCCTGAAGTTTTTCTGATCTGCATTTTTTGCAGCCTGATCCCTCAACGAAATGAGTCTGCTGAACAATTTGTCCAATACTTCTTTATCCTTTAATCTCCGTTCAGAAATTTTGTTGTAAGCCTCTTCGCGCTTGGCGCGATCAGTTGATTGCAGAATAACTCCGGCTTGTTGCAACGTAAGCTCTTTGCCATTTATCTCCACCGTCATGGCACCCGAAAGTTGGGCATACTTTTGAGTCTCTGTGTTTATTTCTGTAAACACTTTAATGTTTGACTCGCGAAAAAGTTCAATGTCCTTTTTAAGGTTTCTGATAAGAATGTTAAACCCGGGCTCCGATTCAAGATTTTTTAAAAAGGGTGTAGCGGCTAATTTCTTATTGAGCAAATCGGAATACGGAGCTATTTGAGGCTGAATGTTTTCAATAAAATCCTGATAGCTTTTGGTATATTCCTCATTATCCGTGTGGCAAGTCATTCGAATGTATCGCCAACCTAAGTCTTCACTAATTATGGATTCAAGCTCACTCCTATTTTTTAGCCATTGTCTTAATTCTTTCTCGCTGGTTAGTTCTTGTGAAAGAAGATTTTCAAAGTATGGTTTACAATTTTCCCACGTGGTTATTTCAAATTCTTCAGGTAAAAATGATCGGGTGGGCCGATTGGGTATTTCTAGTTCGTTAGTCATATCAATATAAGTTTCGTTGCAAAATAACGGATTGTCATTGATTCACAGATTTTTAAAATAATTTTATACGTAAACTGTGGATTAAAATACAAATCAAGAATCAATACTTTTTTATAACTTCCAACGAAAACTAATATAACCCATGAAATATCTGGTACTTGCCTGTTTCTTCATGGCTGCCTGCAGCACCAAAGAAACCAAAACCCTAGGAACAATTGAGCGACTGGATTCTGATCTGGACGATCTGATTTCGGTAGATGCTAAAATTGAAGTTATTGGTGAAGGGTATGAATGGAGTGAAGGCCCGGTCTGGGTTGAAAAAGAAAGGATGCTGCTCTTTTCCGATGTTCCAAAGAACACTATTTATAAATGGACCGAAGCAAAGGGTGTTGAATCTTATTTAACTCCCTCTGGATTTACAGGTGCTGAAACAAGATCGAAAGAGCCTGGCTCAAATGGATTGATCCTTCACAACGATTCTTTGATTTTATGTCAACATGGCGACCGTAGAATTGCTAAAATGAATGCTTCCCTTCAAAGCCCGCAGGCTCAATTCACAACAATTGCAGGTACCTTTAATGGAAAGCGATTTAGCAGTCCGAACGATGCTGCCTACAGAAGCAATGGCGATTTGTTTTTTACCGATCCTCCTTATGGACTTGGCAATCAAAACGATGAAGATCCTGAAAAAGAGCAACCTCACAATGGTGTATACCTCGTATCAACGAAAGGAGTTATTTCCTTATTAGTAGATTCTATCACTCGTCCTAACGGAATTGTTTTTCAAACGAACAATAAAATTATTGTAGCTAATTCTGATCCTGCAAAAGCAATTTGGTATCAGTACGAAGTCAATGAGGATTCGCTTTATAATGGGTCGATCTTTTTCGATGCAACTTCAAATGCAAAAACAGAAAATGGATTACCCGATGGACTCAAAGCAGATAGGCAAGGAAACGTTTATGCTTCAGGTCCTGGAGGTATTTGGATTTTTAATAAAGAGGGAGTTATTCTTGGTAAAATCAAATTACCGGTTCCCACAGCCAATTGCGCACTATCTTCTGATGAAAAAACCCTTTACATCACCGCGGACATGTATTTGCTTCGGGTAAAGATGCGTGACTAGATGGAATTACTCATCGACATATTCGGTTGGGTTGGATCAATAGAGGTTATTGCTGCCTATGCACTCAATAGTTTACAGAAAGTAAAATCCGACTCTATGGTTTTTCAATCATTAAACTTAACAGGGGCAATTTTTCTAATTGTAAATAGCATTTACAAACAAGCGTATCCTTTTACCTTCATCAACACTGTTTGGTCAGTGATTGCTATTGTTGCCATTGTTGGAATTCTTCGAAAAAGAGGCTCAGCGCACAAACCAACAACTATTGAATAAACTACTTATGAAGCGAAATCTTCACCTGGTTCTTTTCGGTTTAGTAGCTTTTAGTTGTCAGAATAATCCAACATTCGAAGAAAAGGTAGACGCATTGTTCTCCGAATCATTTGCAGCCGATAAACCGGGTGGCGCGGTGTTGATCATGAAAGGAGAGAATGTAATTTTTTCCAGAGGATATGGATTGGCGGATTTAGTAACGAAAGAAAAGATTACTACAAAAACTCTATTCAATACCGGTTCCATATCAAAAACATTTGTTTCGAACGTAATTCTTGATTTAGCACGAGAAGGAAAATTATCCCTCAACGATTCGTTAGCTAAATACTTTACTGACTTCAAAAATCCTGAGCTAGCAAAAAAAGTCCGTATCCATCATTTACTTACCCACACTTCGGGACTCCCTGACAATCGCAGAGTTTGGCTTGATAGTGTTTTTTTGTTAAGTGCCAAAGACGAGGAAAATTTTGCTCCCATTAAACTAAATGATTCATTACTTTTTGAACCGGGGTCTCGATACGAATACTCTAATCCGGCTTTTAATGGATTGGCTCTGATCATTGAGAAGGTGACCGGCCGAAAGTGGCAAGAAGTAGTAAAAGAAAAAATATTTTCACCAGCCGGCATGTCCACAAGCGTAATTACGGATGGCGCATTCCCTGAACAAGGAGTATCTCATGCCTATTTGAAAAGTGGAAGCACATTTATTGAAAAAGATTATGGCGAAGAACCCACGTTTGCAGCAGCTGGCAATGGTGGGGTTTGGAGCACGGTGGAAGAACTTGCCAGGTATGAGGCCGCCATACAGAAATCACTCTCGCTTACCAAGGAAATTTTTGATGACTCACGAGAAATAAAAAAATATTCAAATTGGAGCAGCAGCACTCCACCGTTTATCGGATACAGTTGGTTCATTGATAAAACTCAGGAAGGATATAAAATGATTTATCATACCGGTACGCAAGGTGGGTTTTATGGCGACTATGTAAGCATCCCCGAAAAAGGAATCATCTATATTATGCTTTGCAACATTCCAACCCCTCAAGAAGAAAAGAGAATCCCAATTCTTGATCTTCTGAAAGAATACAATTGGCTCGATTAAATTTGTTATAAATCCATTGTTATGAAAAAACGTTTCATCCCGTTTCTGCTTCTAATTTCCATTTCTGTTCATGCGCAAAACCTTGCCCAACAGGTAAAAGAGTTTGATACTTATGTAGAGAGTTCCCGAAAACTCTATCAAGTTCCCGGCCTGGCAGTTACGGTTGTGAAAGATGGAAAAGTAATTTTTAAAAAAGGATACGGTGTTCAGCAACTAGGTATGCCAAATCAGGTGAACGCGCAAACCTTGTATGCATGCGCCTCTACTACTAAGGCCATGACGGCCACGTGCATGGGTATACTGGTGGACGAAGGGAAAGTGAAGTGGGATGATTCTGTTATTAAATACTTACCTGAGTTTCAATTATATGATCCCTATGTAACGCGTGAATTAAAAATAAGGGACTTGTTCACGCATAATTCTGGAGTGGGGAATACAGATTTTCTTTGGAGCATCATGAAAATTCCCTCTGATGAAGTGCTTGCAAAAATGAAAATGGTAGAACCTAGTTATTCGCTGCGCTCCAGTTTCATTTATCAAAACATTTTTTATCTGGCCGCTGGCAAAGTAATTGAAAAAGTAAGTGGCACACCCTGGGAAGTTTTTATTCAAAAGCGAATTTTTGAACCTCTTGCCATGACCCGCACATTTCCAATCTTGAGTCAGGTAAACGATGCCAACCAATCAAAACCACATCATTTGATAGATGGTAAAATTACAGCAATAGACCGCACGAATGCCGATGCAATTGGCCCTGCAGGAAGTGTGTGGTCCTGTGTGGATGATATGAGTAAGTGGGCGCTTTGTATGTTGGATAGCAGCAAGTACAACGGAGGGAAATTATTAAAGCCTGCCACGTGGAATGAAATTTTTAAGCCTCAAGTAATGGTAACGGCCAGTCAGTTTTACCCTACTGCTCAACTCACCAAACCAAATTGGACTACCTATGGACTAGGTTGGTTTCAACAGGATTATAAAGGGAGGAAAGTAAATTTTCATACCGGAAGTTTGGCTGGCGAAACAGCCATTCACGGTCAACTTCCATCCGAGAAATTAGCCATTTATATTTTTGGAAACCTTGATCATGCTGAAGTGAGGCATGCATTAATGTTTAAAGCATTTGATCAATTCGCCTTGGGCGGAACGCGCGATTGGAGTGCGGACTTCTATAATCTTTATAAGAAATTGAATGAAGCCGATGAACTTGAAGTGAAGAAACAAGAGTCAGCACGCGTGATGGGGACAAACCCATCGCAACCCATTGCCAATTATGCAGGCAGGTATACAAGTCCGTTATATGGCGAATTGGTAGTTACATTAAGTGATAACTCATTGCTGATTAACATGAATAATACAGCAAAGGCCACACTCACCCACTGGAATTATGATAGTTTCCGTGGATTTTATGACAAACGTTGGTGGGGACAAACAACTGCTAACTTCTCACTCGATTCGAAAGGGAAAATCAATTCAGTGGTTATTGAAGGCATGGAGTTCACAAAATGATGTTGGGTGTTGGATACTGGAATCTAGTAACAAGGATCCAGTATCTAGTGCCTAGTTAACCAATTTCAATTACCACATCATCGCTCATGGGATGGCCTACACAGGTAAGCACATAGCCTTCTGCTCGCTCTGATTGAGAGAGTCCTTCTTCTTCATCCAATTTTACCTGGCCTGACAAAGCTTTGCCGCGACACGCTGTACACAATCCACTTTGGCAGGAGTAGGGTAAGTCTATTCCCTGATCAAGTGCAGTCTCAAGGATTGTAGAATTTGGTTGTACCATAAACTTAAATTCCTGCCCATCATAACGAACCGTTACTTCTCGTGCTTTCTTTTCATCGGAAGCAACAGGGGTTTCCTTCTTAGCGTCCTTGTCAATGGTACCCTGAACAAAACTTTCTTTAAATATTTTTTCTTTTGGAATATTTTGAGCCGCTAACAAGGTGTCCACATTCTTCATCATCCCTTCGGGGCCACACATCAGGTAGGTAGTTTTCTCAATACCCCAATTGGGAATCCGCTCGAAAAGTTTGATCAGCATTTCATGATTCAGCAATCCCGAGTATCCTTGCCAATTCATGGGCGCATTGTCTAACACATGAATTACATGCAAACGACCCGCATGTGTAATTTGAAGCTTTTCAAACTGATCTTTAAAGATGATGCTATCAATATCACGATTGCAGTAAATGAGTGAACAAATACTTTCAGGTTCTTGAGTGAGTGTGCTTTTGATTAGAGACATCATGGGAGTAATACCCGATCCACCCGCAAACATGACCAAGTGTCGTTTGTTCTCACTTTTATACTCCGTGGTAAAGTGCCCCATGGGCTCCATTACCTTTAGTGTCTCCCCTGCTTTCAAATTATCCGGTAGCCAATTCGACATCAATCCATTATCAACTCGCTTAATAGTAACCGCTAAATCCTGATCAACAAAAGGCGAAGAATTTAATGAATAGGCTCTGCGAACATCCTTTCCACCCACAGTCGTTATCAAGGTCAAAAATTGCCCTGATTTATAATTTATTTTATTGGCCGGTTGCTCAAACACAATGCTGATAGCATCCTTAGTTTCCTGAATGATCTGCTTTACTTTCAAATCGTAATAATGCGGACCACTGTTTACTGGAGTTTCTACTTTCTTTTCGCTCTTCTTGAAAAAACCAAATGCCATTTAGATGCTGTTTGTAAGTTCGTGCAAAGTTAGCAGGACACAGCCGATATTCAATAGTATTGAGTCCTGAGTTATTAGTACAAGGTCACAAGTTACGTTAAGAATTACAACTCAATTCTTGCAGCTACTCAATCTAATTACCAATGACTAAAACACTAAAGATTTAGCCAATATGTAAATTTAAATACAAGAGCCTTGTTCTTACTAACCAGCTTTTCAGGCAAATAGTTTTCTGTATAAACAAGAAAAAAATCAGAGGCTGGCCTATAACGCCACTGAAACCGAGCGTTTAGATTTACATTATCTGCCAAATCATTATACTGCGCAAACGTAGTTAAGAAGAGTTTGTCAGTAAATGTTAAGTCTAGTCGTGGACCTATTAAAAATAATTCTTCATCACCATACCCCTTGGCAAGTTTCAGATCATTATAATCAAACCGAACTGAAAAACTTCCGTAGGGTTGATACCGATAATTCAGTTGCCCATTCACGTTAAAATTTGTTCCGTTATAAAAACCACCCAAATTGGTTTCAATTCGATAATTAAAAACGTTCCGTTGATCCGAATTGTACTCGACACCAATTGAATTCCAATCATACTCTTCACCTTCTTTAAATTTTATATAATTTTCTTCATCAAAAGGGTGAAAGGAATTAGTCAGTTTGGAATAGTTGTGATTGAACTCAAGTTCAAGTGAGGACGTATTCAATAAATTAAATTGATACCCCAGGCTAAAATTTTTATCTACGATTAAACCTCCAGGTATGATTGTGTAAGAAACATCCACCCCCGGACCCATGTTGGCAATTTTACTTTCCTTAGGGTAAAGTGTTAATTGAGCTCCCCCAAAGAGGTTGCTAACTCCTGGATATACTCCCCGACTTGGGACAAACCCTGCTTCTGCATGATAATTCTTCTGTACGAAAGATTGACCGCCAAATATATTTATAGTTCGTTTTGTATATCGTACGAACGCACCTCCTGCAAAATTTTTACTATCCGTTAATGGATCAAATGATCCGCTATAAAACATACTTGTATACCAGGTGTTGTCAGCACTTCGTAAATCCGCATCTGCAGAAAATACTCTATTGTATTTACTGAATGTGGCTATGCTGTCACCACCTGTGAATCTATACTTCAATAAATCCTGATGGAAATACTTTAAGGTATCTTCTTCATTAACACCAAGCGATTGCTTATCCACATACATCAGACTAATGTTCGATTGCTTCCAGAAATTTCGCTGCACCGCAGCTACAGTATAGAGTTGATCAGGCAAGCCGGCAGAAAGTTTTTCTTTCGTGCGCATGTTGAGTATACTAACCCTCCATTTCTCTGTGACCGAACCACTCAAACGAGCTCCATATAAAATGGGTACTTTGGTAAGGCTTCCTGAACTGTCTAGTGCCAATCCTATCCTGCGCGAGAAAAATGGTCTCGATTCAGGGAATCCACCATCTGCTAACAAATCACTGTTCTCCAGAAAGAACTGCCTTCGCTCTGGAAATTGAAATTCAAATCGCGTTAGATTGATTACTTGACGATCTACCTCTACTTGCGAAAAATCCGGGTTCACAGTTAAGTCCAAATTGAGCGCAGGCGTTATTCCGATTTTAGCATCAAAACCAGTTTGGAGATCGGTGGCCTTACTAATGGGCTTTGTTTCTTTATCGCGTGACGCAGACCCGGCTACATACGGAATTAACGAGATGTTACTTTTGTTAATTGGTGGTAAATCAGTCCACATTAATTGACCTGAGTAGGCAAAGGATGCCGGAATAAATTGAATAGGTGTTGCAATCCAACTGGAAACCAAGTTCCGTTTTCGATCCCATCGTAAAAAAGTAATATTCCATTCGTCAATGCTTTTATAACGAAAACTTTTAAAAGGAATCGCCAACTCGGCCACCCACCTGTCTTCCAATCGGGTGACTTTTGAGTACCATTTATTATCCCACGTAATGGGATAACTTCCATCACCTGAACCCCCTGTTGTAATAAGTCCTTCTGCTTGCACGCCATACGGTGTTATCTGAAAGTAAAACCCATTGATACGATCATTGAAAGTTCCAAGGTAAACACCCATGTTATCCGTTCCATCAAAATCAAAATCCCTACGTAAGGACTGCATTAAGTCTGGACTAGCATCATCATAACAAACAAATGCCACATACAGATTATGATCATCAAAGGTGAGTCTTGCTTCAGATTGATAAGGAGCCAATGCTGTGTCAATGGGATAATTCAAATAAAAATCTGTTGCCACAAAAGCATTTTTCCAATCATCTTCCTCCAATTTTCCATCCAGTACAATAGGAGCCGTAGTTCTCTTAATGGGTAATTGCATGCCTGATTTATTTTGAGCAACAGAAACCATCGCACAGACACTAAAAAATAAAAACAGGTGTGTTTTAAGAAGGGTAGTTCTCATAAGGCCGGCAAAACTAAGAAATAGAGATTTGTTTAACCAACCGATAAACGATTTCGATGAACAGAAGTTTGCACTTTAGGATGGATGGCAAACGGAGATTTTCGATTCCAAAAAAATCCAACTATTTCTGTAATAATTGCTTCCGTTCTGTATCTGAATAGAAAACAAAAATTTTATGAAAAAGTTAATTATTATTCTTCTCGTAATGTTCTCTGGAAATCACTTGTTTAGCCAAACTTCTGCCATTCGAATAAAAAAGTCGGGAGTGGGCACTCCTATACTATTCCTTCCGGGTTTTATTACACCCGGATCAGTATGGGATGAAACCGTGAAAAATCTAAAAGGAACTTATGAGAGTCACTTAGTTTCTTATGCAGGCTTTAACGGTATTGATCCCATTGATATGCCCTGGTATGATGCCATTAAGAAAGAACTGATTACATATATCAGAACCAATAAACTAAAAGATGTAAAACTAATAGGACACAGCATGGGTGGTAACCTGGCTGTTGATCTGGCTGCTGAACTTGGTAACATCGTTAACCAAGTAATTATTGTTGATGCATTATCCTGTATGCGTGAAGTAATGATGCCCGGTGTGCCTCTTGAAGCATTTCAATACAACAGTCGGTATAATCAGCAAACACTTGAAATGTCTGCCGATGCATTCCAACAAACGGCCACAATGATGGCTCAAGGCATGACGAGTGTTGTTGAAAAACAAGAAGTAATTAAGTCATGGATTTTAGAAGCTGATCGTAAAACGTATGTATATGGGTATACGGATTTGCTCAAATTGGATTTGAGACCTGCATTAGCATCCATAAAAATTCCGGTGTTGATTCTGGGAGCTCCATTCCCGAGTAAAGAAGTGGTAGTACCCAACTTCGAAAAGCAATATGCCAACCTAGCCAACAAAACAATTGAAATCGCTCCATCGGGAAGACATTTCATTATGTTCGATCAACCTGAGTGGCTTTACAATCAGATAAATGGTTTCTTAGCGAAATGAGCGCGGCAACTGAATCGACTTTCAAATCCCTGCATAGCCAATACCACGGCATGGTGTTTACTCTATGCCGGGGTTTTATGAAGGGGGATTCAGATTTGGCACATGACCTGGCGCAAGATGTGTTTATAAATGTTTGGAACGCGTTGCCGGGATATCGGGCTGAAGCTTCTTACAAAACATGGATTTATCGAATTACGGTTAACACGTGCCTGTTGCAAATTCGCAAAGCGAAAAATAAAGTAAACGTACCCCTTGAGGCCGCCATACTTAAAACAGAATCCAATACGGGTAATGAACAAATAGAAAAAGAGCAGGCACTTTATCAGGCAATTGGCCAACTCGATGAACTGGAACGAATCATCATCATGATGGTGCTGGAGGAAGTGGAGTATGAAGAAATAGCGCGCATCATTGGAATAACAGAAAATAATTTGCGGGTAAAAATTCACCGTACCCGATCAAAACTCAAAACGTTAATAGAAAATGGAAAAGGAATTAGATGAAATCAAAGATCTTTGGAAAAAGGCAAAGGATACTAATAAGGATCGCGCTGGGATAAATATAGTTAACCTGATTGCTTTAGGGGAGGCAAAGAAAAAAAGTACACTGCTTGCTCACTATGGCAATGCATTGGTGCTAGCAGCTACTGTAGCGATATTAGTATTCTATTTTTACTATCTGTATAATTTTCAGGATTTAATCAGCAACATCGGTATCAATGTAATGATTGGTGGGTTAACCCTCCGTATTGCGATCGAAATCTTTAGCGCCATCCGTTCACGCAGAATACACATTTCCGATACAGCCGTTCAATCCATTCAAAACTCTGTTTCCTTTTACAATTTCAGAAAACGCATTCATGGCCCCGTAACTATTATTATTTTTGTGGCCTATGTAATCGGATTCTATCTGCTGACACCCGAATTTAGCAGGCACTTAGATCTCACCTGGGTGATTCTGATGGATGTATCTGCATTGATAATTTTCATCGTGTTAGCATTCGTTATCCGAAAGGGCATTCGACAAGAATTTAAGGACCTTGAAAAAATTGTTGAACTACAAACCGCTTTGACCAAGGAAAACTAGAGTCCCGCCATCTAAAAGAAAAGGTCATCTTAATCCATTTTTGTATTTTTACATCTTAATGGATATCCTGTGCAATTAAATTCCCTTACTGCAATCTCCCCGTTAGACGGTCGGTATTCTAACACCACCCGTCCTTTAGCTCCCTACTTTTCAGAATACGGCCTGATTCAATATCGCGTGCGGGTAGAAGTTGAATACTTCATCGCACTAACCTATGCAGTTCCTGAACTGGCTGGGTTTTCAAAAGACCTGGAAGGCAAGCTCAGAAACATCTATAAATCATTTAATGAGGCTGATGCCAATCAAATTAAAGAGATTGAAAAAACAACTAACCACGATGTAAAAGCGGTTGAATATTTTTTAAAGAAAAAATTTGACGACCTCGGGCTAAGTCAACACAAAGAGTTTATTCACTTCGGGCTTACATCACAGGATATTAACAACACAGCCATTCCGCTTTCGCTGAAAGAGTTTATGGAAGTGGAGTTTCTTCCTGTGCTGGAAAAATTTGTAAATGAACTTACTACATTGTCGGTGCAGTGGAAAGATATAACATTACTTGCCCGCACGCATGGCCAACCCGCATCGCCTACCCGATTGGGCAAAGAAATGCATGTGTTTGTAGAGCGTATTCACAAGCAATTAGAGTTGTTAAAAACCATTCCTTACTCAGCCAAGTTTGGGGGTGCCACCGGTAATTTTAATGCACATCATGTAAGCTATCCGGAAATTAATTGGAATGATTTTGCTAATCTGTTTGTGAACACACAACTGGGTTTAACGCGAAGTAACCCCACCACACAAATTGAACACTACGATAATCTGGCTGCGCTTTTTGATAACCTAAAAAGAATCAATACAATCTTAATTGATTTTAGTAGAGATGTGTGGCAATACGTAGCCTTGAATTACTTCAAGCAAAGAATAAAAGAAGGTGAGGTAGGTTCCAGTGCCATGCCGCACAAAGTAAACCCTATCGACTTTGAAAACGCAGAAGGTAATTTAGGATTGGCGAATGCCGTGTTTGAACATCTCTCTGCCAAACTTCCTATCTCCCGTTTACAACGTGATCTTACTGATTCAACTGTGCTACGAAATATCGGGGTACCGCTGGCGCATACAGTTATTGCACTAAAATCCTTAGAGAAAGGAATACTGAAGCTTGAATTAAATAAAGCGGCTATCGATCAGGACCTGGAAGATAATTGGGTAGTGGTTGCCGAAGCGATTCAAACGGTGCTGCGAAGAGAAGGCTATGCAAATCCTTACGAAGCCCTTAAATCACTCACCCGCAAAAATGAAAAGATCACGCAAAAGACGATGCATGATTTCATTGACAGTCTTGAGATTAAATCTGATTTAAAAGTTAGGTTGAAAAAAATAAGTCCTTTTAATTATACAGGGATTTAAGATTTCAATCGTCACAAGCCTGTGTACTCAGTTTCAAATGAAATTAATAAACACATAGGTACATAGAGTGAATGCTATTCTGGATTTGTAATCCTAACAGCTGGGCTCAATATAGTTTCACAAACAATTCAGATTTTATTTTCCAGGTTCCATTTATTTTCACCCAATAGGCTGAATAACTCTCGCCATAGTTTTTCCAATTTGCAGTATTAGGCCGTAGGGAAATCCAGGTGCCTTTTTCCCAGGCTACATTTTTATCAGTATTAAGTAGAACTTCTTCTGAGCTACGCACAAAATACTGGTCGGGATTGCTACTGAAAAGAGAAGTCAAATCATCCTTAAAAACATTTTTACCAGAAATGATCTTTCCATTGGATGCTGCAATATTTATATCCTCCGTTAAGAAACTTAAGATCTTTTCGATTTGGTGATTTTTGAAGGCCAGGTTTGACTCGTTGCGTACTTTCAAAATCTCATGCTTATCGACATCTGAATTGTTCTGAGCACTTGAGCAAAAAGGGATACTATTCAAAATAAGTATGGCAATCAGATGTTTATATCTGTGGTTGTAACGCGCACCCATCACTCAATTGTCAATGATATCTTTCTGCCAAGTCCTTGTTCAAGTAATTTAAATAAAGTAGATAATTGAATGTCGCTATGTCCGTTCTCAATTCTTGAAATAAAACTCTTCTTTGTTCCAGTTTTGACTGCCAGTTCGTCTTGCGTCATGTTAGCAAGCCGCCTCTCTTCCTTAATTATCTCTCCAATGGCGAATGATTTGGCTTTGATCTCAAAGTCTGTCCGCTTTTTAGTTCCAATTTTTCCGTGTCGGCTTTCAATCAGTTCATCAAAAGTCGTCACTCTTTTCTTTCCCTTACTTTTTGTTTCCATGTCCCTTTGATTTAACTTTTTCAATAAAATATTCGGTCTTAATTTTTAATGCTTTCTCAATCTCTCCTGTTGGTGCCTTCTGTGATTTTTTCTGAAATCCATTGAACAACACAACTAAGTTACCCTCGTCAAAGCACGAGAAGATTCTGTAGATATTTCCCTGAAACTCAACTCTTACCTCGTAAAGGCCGTCAGTACCAGTCAGGTGTTGAAAAAACTTAACTGGAATTCTGTCGGCTACGGATATTACGTATAAGACGTGTTCAATTTTATCCTTAACCTTTTCGGTCTGGTCGTTGAAGAAGTCAAGGAAATAGTCCTTGTGAAATATGATTTGTCGGATTTTCTCCACTCCGGCAAAGTTAACTTAAAAGTTAACAACGTCAAATCTTTATAAGTTCAAATTTGTCTCTAGTTAGAGTCGTCCCAGGGTATGCGCTACAACGTTTGTGTATGTGACGTTGCGGGAATAGGAGGGCAAATGAATGACGAAGGAATGATTTGCCCGACCTGCACCGAAACTGTCCGCATGACCGTACGTTATTTGAAACCTAAACTACTAATTTACTCTTCACCCCGCAATGGCACATACATTGTGTTGCCGGCTGGCCACATAGTCCAAACTCTTAAACAAGTGTCAACCAACGTATTTCTTGTAATACCAAACTGATGCCACAACTGAAAGTACTCCAGCAACCAGTCCAATGTAAATTAGAGATGATTCTTTGTTTTTGAACTCTTCAGCATTCACAATAATCTTCTCTCCATTTTCAATTTGAACTAAATCAATATTTACGTCATCATTTGGTCTGCTTACGTAATAAACGGTCACCTCGTCACCTGGTACTAGTTTGTCGATTAACTCTTGATAATTATTGTTCATTCTGTATATTCCAAGCGTTTCACTAAGTCCAGCAAGTCTGATGTAAAAAACGATCGATTTCTTTTTCCCAGACTTTCTTGTCGTAATTCCCCTCTCGATTATCTGTCCCGTGAATTTGTCGAGTTTGTCAAGCGTTATATTCTGCTCTTTATATCCCTTGTGTGCTAATGCAAAATAAAGTCCCGATGAAAGGAATATAATTATCGCGGTTATTAAATGTTTTGTATTCTGTGTCATTGTGGCTTGCCGGCAACTAACGAATATATGCACCTAGGTGCATATATTTCACATATATCAATAGAAAAGGTGCACATGCCCTGACCAAATTGGTTGGCTAAATGCACCTTTCAATATTGAATGGCTATTTATAACTTACAAATCCCGAATTGGATTATACTTTGGTACCAGCATTTTCATAACACCCCACGCTACTAAATAAGCCACGGCACAAATTGCAAACATGATGGTGTAACCTGTTTCAATATGATCTAAGGCTTTGTAGTGATCAAACAAGGCACCACCTAATTTGGTAAAAGCTACAGCCCCTACTCCACCTGCCAATCCTCCAATCCCTATTACCGATCCTATCGTCTTTTTAGGAAACATATCTGATACGGTGGTGAATAAATTTGCGCTCCACGCCTGGTGGGCTGCCGTACCCACTCCAATCAATAAAACAGGAATCCAAAAGGTAAGATCACCCAAGGGTTGGGCAATTAAAATAACTAACGGGAACAACGCAATCAAAAGCATGGCACGCATGCGGCCATCAAATACGCCATACCCTTTCTTAATAAAAATCATGGGAAGCCACCCACCCGCAACGCTACCTACCATCGACATGGAATACAAGACTGCAAGGGGAAGCATTACCGCCTCATCTATAATACCGTACTGTGCCTTCAAATAAGCGGGCAACCAGAAAAGGAAAAACCACCAAACACCATCCGTCATAAACTTGCCAAATGCAAATGCCCAGGTTTGTCGGTAGCCCAACAGTTTAACCCAGGAAACTTTATCATCATTACTATCTTTCGAAACCCCTCCATCCTTCTCATCTTCTTCGTCTTTATTAATATAAGCTAACTCAGCCGCAGAAAGACGTTTTTGATTTTCGGGCCGTTCATACATGATCAACCACAGCGCCAACCAAAGAAAACCCAAACCACCAATTACAATAAAGGCTGCTTCCCAACCCCAGTGCCTGTAAATCCAGGGCACCGTGAGGGGGGCCAATATGGCACCGATGTTCGTTCCTGAATTAAAGATACCTGTTGCAAAGGAGCGTTCATGTTTCGGGAAATATTCAGCCGTTGCTTTAATGGCTGCCGGAAAATTTCCAGACTCACCCAATGCCAATAATGCCCGTGAAAACATAAACCCAAGTACCGAAACGGAGAACGTGGTAATTCCCACCCATCCTAATACAGCAGAAATACCTTCGCCAATAGGAATTGCAAATGCATGTACCAAGGCACCAATAGACCAAACGATGATGGCCACACCATATCCCCAGCGTGTTCCCAACTTATCGACCAACCGGCCAACAAACAACATGGTAATAGCATAGGTAAATTGAAATACGGCTGTGATGTTTGCATAATCTGTATTGGTCCAACCAAAAATTTCTTCCAATCGGGGTTGAAGCAAACTCAATACTTGCCTGTCGAGGTAGTTAACGGTAGTAGCAAAAAACACAAGGGCACAAATAGTCCATCTATACTTACCGATGGGCTGATTTGCAGTAGTTAAAGTTTCCAAGTTGAGTGGGTTAAATTAAACGAACAATAAAATCTATTTTCTAACTCTATTTGCTATCGCCAAACATTCAGTCACTGTCTGTTGAAGTAATGACCAGTTCTTTTGGGCTAAAATTTCTTTCGTGAATAATTGTGATCCCATGCCCACACAGGCAGCACCGGCTTTAAACCATTGGGTTAGATTTTTTTCATGGGGTTCTACGCCACCTGTTATCATCAACTGCAATCCCGGCACCACCGGCATGATAGACGAAACAAAACCGGGCCCTAACACGGAACCAGGAAATAATTTGATAATCTCAGCACCATGATCTTTTGCTGTGACTATTTCAGTTAACGTAGCACAGCCCGGTATCCATAGCGCATCATACGTTTTGCACACTTGAGCCATCTCTAATTTTAAGATTGGCGAGATAATAAAATCTGCGCCAGCATCCAGAAACTTTTTGGTGGTAGCTCCATCCATGATCGTACCGATGCCGAGCATGAGATCAGGATATTTTTTTGCAACCGTTAGTAGATGCGAAAAAACTTCAAATGAGTTTTCCCTGCGATTAGTGAATTCAAAGATTCGGATTCCTCCGCGGTAAGCAGCTTCCAACACCTGTTGCGCATCGTCAGCATTATCGTGGGTAAACAAAGGAACAATTCCTGCTCCTTTCATACCACTCACAATCTGCTGCTTGCTAAACCTCATTCTTATTTTTTAATCGCTTTGATAATCGCCAAAGCATCTTTTACTCCTTGCTCCAACTTTGTCCAATTTTTGGTTTCGATAACGTCTTTTGAAATCAGCTGAGAACCCATGCCCACACAAATCACTCCTGCCTTAAACCAGGCCGATAAATTTGCTTCAGTTGGTTCAACGCCACCGGTTGGCATCAACTGCAATCCCGGCACCACCGGCATAATGGATGACACGAACCCCGGGCCTAATACTGAACCTGGAAAAATCTTAATCACTTTTGCCCCTAAATCTTTTGCCGTTACAATTTCCGTAAGCGTAGCACAGCCGGGTATCCAAAGTTTATTGTTTTTAGCACACACCGTTGCCATTTCACTTTTCAAAATAGGTGATACAATAAAATGCGCACCGGCATCGCAGAATTTTTGAGTTACCTCGCCACTCATAATGGTACCAATGCCCATCATTAAGTCTGGATATTGTTCAGCGTGCTTTAACAATTGAGTGAATACTTGAAATGCATTTTCGCCTCGGTTTGTAAATTCAAATACACGCACGCCCCCTTTGTAGCAAGCGTCAAGCACGCCCTTCGCTGTTTCCACATCGGCATGATAAAAAACCGGAATCATTCCAGACGAGCGCATCGCCTGTTGTATTGAGTCAATTGAAAAAGTTGCCATTAGATTAGAAATAAAGTACTCATTATTAAAAATTGAATTTATTGCGTCTAAATACCGTGTAGATATCGGGCCTTACAAGTTATCGTGAAACACGTCCGGAAGCATCACCTTCCATCAATTTTTCAACCTCATCAACAGTAACACGGTTAAAGTCGCCTTTAATCGTATGCTTCAGGCATGAAGCAGCCACGGCAAAGTTCAATGCTTTCTGATCATCTTTTGGATAGGCAATCAATCCATAAATTAAACCGCCCATAAAAGAGTCGCCACCACCCACGCGATCAACAATATGCGTAATCTGATAGGTAGGCGCTTCAATTAATTTTTTACCATCCCACAACACACCCGACCATGAATTATGACTGGCACTCACGGAGCCACGTAAGGTGATAATCACTTTTTTCGCTTTAGGAAACTTAGTCATCAATTGCTTACCCACTGATTCATACGCTGCGCCTTCCACATGGCCTAATTTTACATCAACGCCTTCGGGCTTGATACCAAAAACCATATCGGCATCTTCTTCATTTCCTAAAATAACATCGCAATGAGCAACCAGTTTTTCCATTACTTCACCGGCTGTCTTTCCCCACTTCCATAATTTGTTTCTGAAATTCAAATCGGTGGAAACTGTAATTCCTTTTTTAGAGGCAGCTTCACACGCTTCTAAGCAAGCATCCGCTGCCCCTTCTGATACAGCAGGTGTGATGCCCGTCCAATGAAACCACGTAACTCCTTCAAATGCTTTATCCCAATCAATTGATCCTTTTTTTAGTTTGGCAAATGAACTACCCGCCCTGTCGTATATTACTTTGCTTCCCCGGCTCACCGCGCCCGCCTCCAAATAATAAACCCCTATCCGATCTCCGCCCCTTGTAATCAGCGAGGTATCAACATCAAGTGATTTTAAAGAAGATATCGCGGCATCGCCTAAATCATTTTTTGGAAGACTGGTCACAAAACTTGCGGGGATTCCATAGTTAGCAAGTGAGACAGCTACGTTTGCTTCACCGCCACCATAGGAGGCTTCAAATTCTGTAGCTTGACCAAATCTAAGATAGCCAGGCGTTGCCAGCCTGAGCATAATTTCACCGAATGTTAGAACTTTGTTTTTCATCTTTATAATAATGGTTATCTGTTATTTTTCTATACTTTAAACTTCTGTAAATGCATTTCAATAAAAAAGCCGTTGCTGGAAATAAGATAAAGAAACATCGATTGAAATGAATAAGATTGTGATTATAGTACCAACAATGAGTTCAAATTTAGGGTAAAACCTGTAACTTGCGCAATCGATTGCTCAATTTAGTCAAATAATTATATGGCGCAGAAATTCCTAAAAATTAATCCCACCGACAATGTTTTGGTTGCCCTTACCGATTTAAAAACCGGTGACAAAATTGAGTATGAAGGCAAGACAATTACCCTGGTACAAGACATTCCTGCCAAACACAAATTTGTGCCGCAGGGTATGAGTCCGAAAGATGAAATCAGGATGTACGGATTACTGGTAGGCAAGGCAGTTGAACCGATACCGGAAGGCGCAGCCATAGGAACTCATAATGTAAAACACGAAGCTTCTCAATATAGTGGCCGCAATGCAACTTATAATTGGAAAGCTCCTGAGATCGAAAACTGGAGGGACAAAACCTTTATGGGCTATCATCGCCCCGATGGACAAGTGGGCACGGCCAATTATTGGATCGTAGTTCCGCTTGTATTTTGCGAAAACAGAAATGTGAACGTAATCCGGCAGGCATTTGAGGAAGAACTGGGTTTTGGAAAACACAACGCATACAAAGATTATGTACACGAATTGGTTCAACTTTATAAAAGTGGAAACACGGCTGGCATTAAGTCGCTTAACCTTGGTGAAAATCAAACCACTGGTAAGTCTAAAATATTTAACAACCTGGATGGAATTAAATTTTTAACACACGAAGGCGGGTGTGGTGGCACGCGACAAGATTCAGAAGCATTGTGTGGTTTGCTTGCCGGATATATTAACAATCCGAATGTAGCTGGTGCAACGGTGCTTAGTTTAGGATGCCAGAATGCACAACCTGAAATACTAAGAAACAAATTAGCTGCACTCAATAATGATTTCAAAAAGCCTTTAATTATTTTAGAACAACAAAAAGAAGGAACAGAAAATGAATTGTTGGCGCAGGCGATTAAGCAAACCTTCCTTGCGTTGATAGAAGTTGACAAAGAATCGCGCAAGCCGGCACCCTTAAGTAAACTTGTTATCGGATTGGAGTGTGGTGGTTCGGATGGATTCTCAGGCATCTCAGCCAATCCGGCCATTGGACATACATCTGATTTGATCGTGGCCCTTGGAGGTAAAACAATCTTGTCAGAATTTCCAGAACTGTGTGGTGTTGAACAAGAACTTATCAACCGCACAGTGGATGATACAACGGCAACTAAGTTTTCTACTTTAATGCGCGCATATTCAAAAGCAGCAGAGTCAGTAGGTTCCGGGTTTGATATGAACCCCTCACCGGGAAATATTAAAGATGGTTTGATTACCGATGCCATGAAATCTGCAGGTGCTGCAAAAAAAGGTGGAACATCGCCCGTAGCTGCTGTGTTGGATTATACCGAGTATGCTACCAAGCCCGGACTTAATTTATTATGCACACCAGGGAACGATGTGGAAAGCACTACCGCTATGGCGGGATCAGGCGCTAACATCATACTCTTTACTACAGGACTTGGTACTCCTACCGGAAATCCAATTAGCCCGGTGATCAAGATTTCATCCAATACAAAGCTGGCTAAAAAAATGCCCGACATTATTGATGTGGATTGTGGCCCGGTTATTTCAGGTGAAAAAACGATTGAACAAATGGGGGAACAAATTCTTGACTATATTATTGAGATCGCGAGTGGCAACATAAAACCAAAAGCAGTACTCCTAAATCAAGATGATTTTATTCCGTGGAAACGGGGAGTGTCGTTGTAAAATTCTATAGCAAAAAGATTAATACACTTTATGAATACTCCTCGTTTTGCCATTCACCCTGATCATTTTAAAACATTGGGAACCGAACAGATTCGCGAATCATTTCTAATCTCAGATCTTTTTCAAAAGGATTTGATCACGTATACGTATTCCCATTATGATCGAATGATAATTGGTGGTGTTCAACCCACCTCAAAATCTATTAAACTTGAAGTAACTCCCGAGCTAAAGGCAGAGTTCTTTTTGCAACGTAGAGAAATAGGGATCATAAACGTTGGCGATGCAGGCACAATTACGGTTGATGGAACTCAATATTCCCTGAATAAAAAAGATGCCTTATACATTGGCAAAGATGTAACTGAAGTAATTTTTGAAAAGCCTGGCAAGGGTGTTCCCTTGTTTTATTTTAATAGTGCCCCTGCGCATAAAGCTTACCCAACTAAAAAGGTAACATTGGATGAAGCAGAGACTGTTGAAATGGGACAAACACACACCGCTAATCAACGCACCATCCGAAAACTTTTAGTGAATAGTGTACTGCCCACGTGCCAGTTACAAATGGGACTAACAGAATTGAAATCGGGTAGCGTATGGAATACCATGCCTGCACATACACATGATAGGCGCATGGAGGTTTATCTTTATTTCGATGTTCCCGAAGACCAGGTGGTTTGTCATTTTTTAGGGAGCCCACAAGAGACCAGACACATTTGGTTGAAGAATAACCAAGCTGTGTTATCACCGCCATGGTCTATCCACTCAGGCGCAGGTACTTCAAACTACACGTTCATTTGGGGAATGGCTGGAGAAAACCTTGACTATACAGATATGGATGCCGTTAAACCTCATGAGCTAAAATGAATTTAACGAGTTTCCATGTATTGGAATTATAGTTAACCTGCTATGAAGAAAGGGAAATCGACTATTCACGATATAGCTGAAAAACTAAATATCACGGCCTCCACGGTTTCAAGAGCTCTTAACAATCATCCCCGTATCAGTGTTGCAACAAAAAAGGCCGTACAAAAAGCTGCTGAAATTTTACATTATCAACCCAACCACATTGCCGCCTCCTTACGGAGTGGTAAAAGTAATATCATTGGCATCATTGTTCCTTCCATAGACAGAACCTTTTTCTCAACGGTAGTTAGGGGAATTGAAGAAATCGCTAATGCCTCGCGCTATAACGTAATGATTTGCCAGACGCACGATAATTATGAGAAGGAAGTTGCTACCGTTAACGCGTTGCTAAATGCCCAAGTCGATGGTATCATCGTTTCGTTTGCTAAAGAAACAACAAACTTCGATCACTTTTTGAAGGCAAAGGAGAAAGGAGTTCCAATAATCATGTTCGACCGAACGAATGACGAGTTAGAAATGAGTCAGGTTGTTGTTGACGATTTTCTAGGTGCTTACAAAGCAACAGAACACCTGATACAACAGGGCTGCACACGCATTAGTCATTTTACGAATGTGCGAAAAATCAATATTTATAAAGAACGACTTCGTGGTTATAAAGAGGCGTTGATTGGCAATGGACTTCCTTACGATGAGGATTACGTAGTAGAAGGAAATCTTCAGTTGGAGGATGGGCGTGAAGCAATGAAAAAATTATTATTGATGCCGCACCCACCCGATGGAATTTTTTCAGCCAGTGCGTATGGAATTATGGGCGCACTGCAAGTTTTAAAGGAACATGGCATTAAGGTACCCGAAGAAGTAAAATTAGTTGGCTTTAGTAATGAACCTTTTACCTATTTAACAGAACCTTCGCTTTCAACCATCGAACAACACAGCATGCGCATGGGCAATGCTGCTGCCGAAATTTTTTTAGAAGAAATAAGTAATAAGGATAAAAAATTTATCCCTCAAAAAATTGTGCTTAAACCCGAATTAATTATTCGTAAATCCTCTGTTAGATAGACAGAGCAACTCCATTCTATAGAAAATAAGTTATTATGAAGGCATTGAACCAAGAGACTATCCCATTATCAACAAGACCCGTAAAAGTTCTGCAATTTGGAGAAGGTAATTTTCTCAGGGCTTTTGCCGATTGGATTATCGATACTCTGAATGAGAAAACAGATTTCAATGGAAACATTCAAATCGTGCAACCGCTGCCTTCCGGAATGATTCAGGCGTTGAAAGATCAAGACTGTTTGTATCACGTAGTGCTAAACGGTATTCAAAAAGGAAAAACCGTTTCTGAAACCCGATTGATCAAAAGTGTAAGCAGTGCAATCAATCCCTACGTAAATGAATCTGAATTTATCAGAGCGTGCGAAAATCCTGATTTAAAGTTTGTTATTTCAAATACAACAGAATCAGGTATTGAATTCAATGCAGACGACATAAGTGTTGAGGTGTTACCCTCAAGTTTCCCTGGAAAGATTACGAAACTTCTCTATCACCGCTTTACCTATTACAAAGGCGCTGATGACAAAGGACTTTACTTTTTACCGTGCGAACTCATTGAGAAGAATGGTGAAAACTTAAAGCGAATTGTTTTACAATATGTCGATCATTGGAAACTATCAACAGAGTTTAAAAATTGGATTATTGAAACCTGTGTCTTCTGCAATACACTGGTAGATCGTATCGTGCCTGGTTTTCCGAAAGACACCATTAAAGAAATTCAACAACGGTTGGGTTATGAAGATAATCTTGTTGTCTCCGCTGAACCTTTTCATCTGTGGGTAATCGAAGCACCGCTTGTTGTTAAGAAATCATTCCCTACGGAGAAAGCCGGATTGCAAGTAAAGTTTGTATCTGATCTTACACCTTACCGTACAAGAAAAGTCAGAATCTTAAATGGAGCGCACACAGCGCTTGTTCCCGTTGCCTATTTAAGCGGTTTGCGTCTGGTAAAAGAATCTATGGATGACACGACCATCGGAAAATTTATTCGAGCTGCAATCAGTGAAGAAATTGTTCCTACATTGGATTTACCAGCCGATGAACTTCAGCAATTTGCCAATGATGTAATCGAACGGTTTCAGAATCCTTTTATTAAGCATGAGTTGATTAGCATCGCACTTAATTCAATCTCCAAATTTAAAGTACGTGTACTGCCTTCGCTGCTTTCATACCATAAGCAAACGGGCAAACTTCCTGAACGATTAATTTTTTCATTGGCTGCACTGATTCGTTTTTATAAAGGCGAATGGCAAGGAGAAACTATCCCGCTCAATGATTCAGCAGAAATTCTTGATTTTTTCAAACAAGCTTGGGCAATGAACGATCCATCAAAAACAATTCAAATCGTTCTATCAAATCAAAGTCTTTGGGGTACAGATCTAACCGCTGTAGCTGGGCTTGAAAAAATGGTTAATGAAAAACTTACTTTGCTGGAAGAAAATAAGACCTACGCTTAATAAATTAATCCTCAGTGTTTGGAACGTATAACAAACTCTTATTTGCAAAGTCATAGAGTGTCAATCTTCTTAAGTCGTAATAAGAAGTCCAGAAGGATTTTAAGGCAGCAATATAACTTCGCTTGGCAGTATCTTTTTCCGTTAAGGCAATATTCAAATTTGTGATATCAATTTTACCTATCAAATATCTGTTTTGAGCAACATTATATCGCTGTTGCGCAACTTCATCCGACTTTTTTGTAATCTCAATTTGCAGCCGGAGCATCTCAAAATTTCCTACTTGCGTCATGATCTCTTGTTCAAAAATCACTTCATCCTGCGCAATGATGTAATCATTCAGTTTTTTATTGGCAAGGGCTGTTTGCACGCGGCTTCTATTTCTTCCCCAGTCAATAATAGGTACGCTTAGTGTCAGATTAAATTGTTGTTGCTGTTGTGGATTCTGATAAATATCACTAACAATAAGACCATTGTTATTTAATCCATAGGAAGCTGAAAGATTCGTTTGCCACCGTTGCCCTTTAGCTTGTGCTACTTCACGTGCTGCTTCCAGTCTTCTTCGTTCAAAAGCTATATATGCGGCTCGGTTTTTCCTGGCGTATTGTACAGCCTCTTCTACTGAGACTTCAAACTGTGGAATCGTTTCAGGTAGAATCAATTTTAATTGTTCACCGGCTGTTAGCCCAATATAGGAGCGCAAGAGCAATCCTCTGGTTTCGGTATCCAATCTAGCTTGGGCAACATCTTTTCTAGAATTAAGAAGCTGCAATTCAACCTGTAGTAGTTTGTCTTGCGAAGTGGTTCCAATGTTATATCTCCCTTGCTCTATTTTATAAATTGTATCGTTGTTGGCAAGATTAAACTGAGCAATTTGTAAATTGATCTGAGATTCTAAGACATCAAAAAATCGACCTACTGATTCTCTCGAAATAAATTCCATTTGCTCAACATAATCACGCTTCGACTCTTCAAAGCGCAGAGGCTCGGTTAATTTATCCCACCGCAGTGGATTAAAAGCAAACACAGGTTGGTCTAATTGAATATTCATGACTGTGCCTCTCCATTGCTCCTTAGGCTGCAATGAACTGGGGTCATGATTGTAGTTATTAAAATAACCTGCGCTAGAATTTAATGAGAGTTGTCCGTTCGTCCAGGGAATGGGTTGCTGCAACCCAAGACTGATAAAACTGTTCAATTGATTGATTTTTGTATTCACAAAAGTTCCATCAGCTAATGGTGCTTGACTCACTATATTGTCATAAGGAATATTGCCATTTAACCGCAACTGCGGATTATAGTTGGTTCGAAAAAAACGATACTGCCAGTACCGATTCTCTTTTCTGGTTTCAGCTTGTTTTGAAGCCGGAGATTGAGACTGAGCGCGAGCGATTACATCCTCAATGGAAAAGTTTGTTTGGGCAACTGTGTTCAAGAAAGCAACCATGAACAGAGAAAAAAGAAAAACAGATTTACTCATATCGTAAAGAAGCTATGGGATCCTGACTGGCGGCTTTTCGTGCAGGGGCGATTCCGAAAATCAAACCCACAGTGGCGGCAACACCAAATGAAAGTACAATTGAACTGAAACTGATGATCGTAGGGATTCCTGCAAATACTGACACCAGGTATGCCATAGTAACACCCAACACAACTCCAATGAGTCCTCCGGATACACTGATCATTACTGCCTCAAACAAAAATTGTTGAACCACATCACTTTTCTGAGCACCAATAGAAAGACGCAATCCAATCTCTTTAATTCTTTCGAGTACTGAAGCAAGCATGATATTCATAATCCCGATGCCTCCCACTAAAAGTGAAATACCGGCTATGGCTCCCAATACATAATTGAAAATATCATTTGTACGTTGCTGTTGCTTCAGGAGCAGTTCCGGAATCTCAATCTCAAAGTCAATCAATTCGTAATGCTTGCGCTCAAGCAAGCGAGATAGAACTTCAGCAGTGGTCTGAAGTTTATTCGTTTCGGATACTTGAATAACAAGCCTATCAAGTTGGTGGTAATTCTTCTTTTCTAATTCGCTCTCTTCCGATTCATTGCTGCCATCACTAAAACCCTGGCTTCGCATGTTGGCCAACCGCAACTCCTCAGTAGTAATCAAATCCCTGTTCTGGTATCGGATTAATACACTCTGAAGGGGTGCATACACGTCCATATTAAAATCGCGAATCCCCAATTTGCTAATGCTGTTTTCTGAAACCAATCGTTCGCGCATTACACCAACAATGGTAAGCCAATGCGGACCCACTTTTATGCTTTTTCCAATCGCATTTTCTGTAGGAAAAAATCGACTCTTCAATCCTGATCCAATAATACAGACTGATGATCCCAATCGCATTTGTTCATCATTGAACATCCGGCCTTCGGCCATTTGAAAATCATAAATCTCAAAATACGTTGGCTCTACCCCTACAAGTTTGGCAGATCTTCGAATGCCGTTTCGAATTACATTGGTGTTGAGAATTATTTCTGGACTAACGCGCTCCAATCCCGGAATGGTCGCTCGAATACTTTCTACATCACGAATCGTTAAGCCGGGAGAAAATTTTTTCTTTTCCTTTTTACCGTTAGCTGCTTCATCTAATTTCTCTTCCTTTTGCTCAATGATTGGTTTAATAACAATGTTATTAACCCCTACTAACTTAATCTGATTAAGAATCTCCTGCTGAGCTCCGTTGCCAATGGCTAACATGGCGATTACCGCGGCCACGCCAAAAATAATACCGAGTGCAGTAAGTAACGAACGCATCTTGTTGGCGATAACCGCATCTATAGCAATGTATAGATTAGCCCACAAGCGTGGTGAAAAATATTTATTAGCAAGGATCACAGATTAATTGCTTGAGGCTTGAGACAATACTTTCGCAGCTGGAGCAGCCTCCTCCTCTTTCTTCCCTCGTTTACCCGCCATTTGTGGAAGCAATTGAATTTTTTGTTCACTCAATCCCGTAGGGATAGAGAGATAAATTCTGTCTGAAACATCAATTCCACCAAGGATGATTGCACTGTTTGCATTTGTGGCACCTACGATCACTTCTTGCTTTGTTGTATTAATTCCATCCTTCTTAAACACATAGGTGATGGTGTCCGCCTGCGTATGTAAACTTTCGAGAGGAACATATAACACACTGTCCTGAACTTCGGCCACAATTTTATTACTGGTTGTCATGGAGGGGCGCAAGGTTGGATCAGTACCATTGATCTCAATCATTACCTCAAATACTTTTGCGTCTGAATTAGGACGTTGTTCACCAACATTAGCAACACTTCTTACCAGGCCTGTTAGTTTTTTTTCGGGGTAAGCATCTAATCCAACTTCAACAATTTGGCCCTTTTCAACTTTACGAACGTCTACTTCATTTACAAAGGTTTTTGACATCATGGTGGTTAAATCTGGCAATGTGGCCACGGTTGGGTCCCACATTTGAACTCGTGACCCCGACTTGATTGGTTTACCATCCCAACCCCTATGATAGATTACCATACCAGGTTCAGGAGCCAGTACATTAAATGCCTCAAGTACTTTGGTCATGCCATCATACTCAGATTGTACTTTGCGCAGTTCGGCATTTACCTCGCGCATCTTTTCTATATTCTGATTTTTTTTGATTTTATAGTTTTCTACGGCTTGCTGGTAGGTGCGTTTGGCTTTCTCCATATTTATCTCAGCCTGTTTAATTGTGGCTGGTGGCTCAAACTTGGATTGCTCCAAGACAATGGCTGTTTCTTCAACTGCGTAGTTCAAATTAATAAGTTCATCGCGCGACTGGCGTAACTGAAGCGTTGTATCTAATTGAGTTTGATTGAACTTTGAATTGGCTTTATCCAGCTCAATTTGTTTGGCCATGAATTTTGTCTGAAAATCTGACCGATCTAATGTGGCCACCCAGTCGCCTTTTTTTACAACCGTGCCTTCATTAACAATATTTTGAATGGTTACTTCCCAAATTTGAAAGTTTCGTAATTGACTTGGCCCCTGAATCTTTACCGAATTCTTAGCCTCCAGTTCTCCGGTGGTTTCAATATCTACACGGAACTGCCCCCGCTTAACAGTTGCCATGATGGAGGCTGCCTCGCCATCCTTACCGCCACCAAAAATAAAATAACCAACCAACAACACCCCCACTACTCCTGCCCCAATGAGTATGTTTCTTTTCATGCGTTTTTGTTTAAGTAGCGACCCAGATTGGAATTCCTTTTATGAGTTATTTTTAATTAAATCCTTAACAAGAGTTATATAACTCTAAAAGAGCAAACTTATTATGTATAAAACTAACTACCCTTAAATTCTAAAGCTATGTACTCCTAACCCTGCTTTTGGGTTACAGATAACCCAAATTAAAATTAGAAAGGCAATAAAAGGGGGTGAAAGGTTACAAAATACCTTTCACCTTATAATACTACTGGTTGCCCGATTTCTTTACAGTCATTTTTGCAAGAGCTGCTTCCTTGGTTAACTTACCTGAGGCATAATCTTTCAATACATCAGCCTTTATCAAAAACTCAAGCGAAGAGGGAATTCCGCATCCATCGCACTTTGTTAACTTAACGTTAAATACAAGCAATTCCTCTGGGTTCAAACTTTTTACTGTGCGACCATACTCAAGAATGTCGGCTTTAAAATCTTTCTCAAATTGAGGATACAGTTCTTTAACTTTCTTATCGCGTTCCTCAGTTGTTAAACCTTCAAGACCAACGGTGGGCATCACCCATCTTCTGTTATAATCAATTTGATTGCTGGAATAAACCTGCATATAATAGATCACACCATAGTCTTTCAACTTCTCGTAATAGATATTTTCTTCGGTGAAATAAGTTTTAGAGAGATCTTTACGATACAAACGATTAAAGATACTGGTCAGCAATTCTAAATCTGGTTGTAGCTCATCATCCATTACGCTGTTAATTACTTTAATGGATTTCATAAACTGATCACGGGTCATTTTTCCTTGCTTCAGTTGCGAGATGTCGCCTTTGGATGTTTCCACCGAAACATAACTGGGCCGTGCTGAATTAACAAAAGCTCCATACCAAATACGATCGCCATCACCTCTATTCGTAATCATTATTTTTTCGTTGGCCGATAGTTGAGTTAATAAATCACCGTAGTCAGCAAGAAATTCTTTGCAGGCATTAATTGTTTTTGCTGTTGAAGCCTCACGTACACTGTCTAAATTTACCTTGCGGGAACGAGTGGTTGTTATGCCTTTAATGTTTTCTGTAGCTATCCTTCCTTGCCCATCATACACTCTCGCAACATCGGCAGGCTCACCCGGAAACTCAAATGAATAGTTAAGGCCGCGGCCGTCTAGTACGGCTATACCAGGAGCATTACCAACACCCCAAACCATGGGTCCGTTAAATTCATAAGGTAATCGATAGGTCACCCCATGTCCTTCCCGGTACTCTGCCTTTATTTCCATAGGAAAGAAGGAACGTTTTTCAAACTGCTGCTTAATAAGTGTACTCAGGATATTTTCAGTCACTTCAATATCGCGTAACATCCGCTCCTCGTCTATCTTGTTCTGTGCTTCAGCACCATAGGTTCCAAGAACCAATATTCCCATCATCATTAAAACCCTCACTACTCTGTTCATATCATTAATTTTAATAGTTGTTTACTCTTTTTAAAGCACCCTCCGGATTGGAGATAATGTTTGCTAAAATTTGTTCTGTCTCTTGTTTAAACTGATCAGTGTTTTTCTCAATGCTGCTCATACGTGTTTGAAATAACACCAAATCCTGTTTACGCTGTTCTTGTAAGTATTTTGAAAAGTCAACCAACAAACTCTCCACGTATGCCTTTTGATCTTTCGCTGAAAGCTGCATGTAATCCTTCATTAACTGAAGATTATCCTGCTGAAGGCTTGCCACAAAAGTTCGCACTTGTTCCTGCGAGGCTTGTGAAGCTACCTTCATCAGTTCATCAATTTTTTCCGAATTATTGGTTAAACTGTTTTTCAATGAAGCCTGAAGTTTTTTATTGTTACTCTCCCACTCCGAAGAAATCTGTTCGTTGTTCTTTATTAGGGAGGTGTTGATCATATCCTGAACTTCCGAAGACGATAATGAGGGCATGCTCACTTGCTCGACCGGTTTTTCAATTTGCTTGTTACCGTTAAAACTGATTCGAAGTTCCCCTGGGGAATAAGAGATCTCAGGGCCGATCAATCGTGCGGCTACCAGCAGAAATAAAATTGAAGCCGCAATACTCATAACCGTTTTAAAATAACCACTTTGCCAGAATCGGGAAGCATGACTCGTGGCGTCCATGAAGATAGGTGGCGCAATCACTTCCTGATCACCTGCGTGACTCAGTGCACTTCTTACCTCATTCAACCCTTGCAGTTTTTTTAATACTTCAGGATTATGATTGAGATATTCCTGTACTTTCTCTGCTTCTTTAGCATCCAGTTCACCATATAGGTAAGCTATCAGGGTGCTCTCGTCCGGTTTATAATTCATAACCAATTGTTTCTTTCGTGATATTCTTACTCTCTAAAATCTTCTTCAAGCCATCCAATCCATAATACATCCTGCTCTTTACAGTGTTTTCCGAAATTTGAAGCGCCTCTGCAATCTCTCTAAACTTCAATCCTTCATACTCTTTCATTATCACCACTTCGCGCTGCTCATCACTCAAATCCATCAGGCATTGCTGCAACAAATCCGAAAGCTCCGATTGGCGAAGTTGCTTCTCCGGATTCTCACTCCGGCTGCTGCTCGCCTCCCATCGATAACTTTCCTCACCCTCACCAGGTTTTAAATCATGTAACGAAACTGAACGTCTGGTTTTCTTTTTCCTCAACTCCTCGCGACAGTAATTTACGGCAATGGTATACAGCCAACTTCGGAATCGGGTAACCTCCTGAAGGCCTTCCATGTTTTTGTGCATGCTAATAAAAGTCTTTTGTGATACTTCCATGGCCATGTCATGATCAAAAAAGAACTTATACGAGAAGTTATAAATGCGCTTGTACCATAGCTGCACCAGTTTTCCCTGGGCATTCTTATCCCCTTCGCGGGCCCGACTCACCAGGGCGTCCGAATGCATCATAGCTATATCAAGTAAGGTTTCGGCCACAGAAAGCGATCAATTTTCCATTTATTCCATGCAAATGCACTATAAAGATGCAGGATTGGCTCAAATAGTTTTAGGATAACTAAAAAAAGTTGACAGTTGACAACGTGAAGTCAACTACATTTCACCGCTCGGTAATTTGATGTCAATTGGTCAACTCGCCAATTTCTTTTGTACGTTCTTATGAAACTCGCTAATCACTAGCCCATGCAGGTACGGGTATAACCGCTTATCGCGAAAGTCAGAATCACTTTTATAAAATGTTTCATGTTCTACTTCGGTGGTTCCATCTTTTAACCGCCTCAAGCGAATAAATTGAAATCCCTTTGATGCACCCCCCTCAAGGTAACACATCTTAATATATTTTTCAGATTCGTTTACCTCTGTGATCTCGTGACCGACAGCAAGGCTTATCATGTTCCAAAGCAATCTCAAGTTTAAAATTATAATTTGACCTGCTTCAATGTCACCATGATCATCTTCATGATAGGTAATCTTGTGATTGTTTCTTGAATACTGAAGACCAAAGCCGAGCATGGAACCCGTGCAGGTTTCCACCGGGCCAATCGTTTTATAAGCCTCCCAAACTTTTTCCAGGGTCTCTTTGAAGAGAAATACTTTTACGTGTCGGTTATATTCTTTTATGTCAGAATTTGTTGCGCAGGAGTGAATAATTCGTGCAAAGTCGTCCAGTTGATGCAGGCCATTTGTATGAATATATTTCTTAACTGCTTTTTGTTTGATCTTATCTAAATCTATAGACTGATCATAAACAACAGTCTCAGCAGATGCAACGCTCGTCACAATTGTTAGGGTTAGGTTAAAATAGTCAATTGTTTATGATGACCAGCTAGCAAGATAGTTTTTTTAAAGAAACATGCCTCCTATAAAGCCGAAAACTTGCCCGGTTCTTCCATTGAAAATCCTACACGATAGATAGTATCTTTGCTGTTTATGAAAAACTTAATTGCTTTATTGATACGGTATATTCCCCGCAAATACCTGCAACTGTTTAGCGGTGTAGGGCTGAAGGTGTTGGGGATTTTCTATCGTGGAGACATTGTTGAATGCCCTATGTGCAATCATACCTACAGCAAGTTTCTCCCCTACGGACGAATTAATCCCAGACCCAATGCGCTTTGCCCGCGTTGTTTGAGTTTAGAACGGCATCGCTTAATCTGGCTTTACCTGCAGGAGAAAACCAATTTCTTCACAACTAAGTTAGATGTGCTGCACATTGCACCTGAACCTTGCTTTATGAAGCGCTTTGAAAAACAACATGGTGAGAAATACATTACAGCCGACATTGAATCGCCACTGGCAAAAGTGAAGATGGATATTCATGAAATTCCATTTCCTGAAAATCATTTTGATGTAGTGTTATGCAATCATGTGCTTGAGCATGTGCAGGATGACATTAAAGCGATGAACGAAATTAATAGGGTTTTAAAACCTGGTGGGTGGGCCATTATGCAAGTTCCATTCTTCTCACCTGTCCCCGAAGTCACCTACGAAGATACATCCATTACGGATCCGCGTGAACGCGAAAAAGCGTTTGGCCAGGATGATCACGTGCGCATGTTTGGTAAAGATTATGCAAAGCGGATTGAACGAGCCGGAATGAAAGCAGAAGAAAATGAATTTGCTAAAACACAAGCCGATCGATACGGAATTTCAAAAAATGAAATTATTTATTTGGGGAGGAAGGAATTCAATACTTGATCCAAATAAAAATGCCTCAGTTATACCGAGGCATTCTTTTTATGCTAGTTAGCTATAATGGTTATCCCAACTTATCCAACACGTCCATTACTTCTTTCACGTGCACACGACTGGTTTCTAACAATGCTTTTTCATCACTGTTCAAATCCAATTCAATTACTTTTTCAATACCGTTTTTACCAAGTACTACAGGTACACCGAGATAACAGTCTTTAATTCCATACTCACCATCTAACTGCATACATACAGGCAAAATTCTTTTTTGATCTCTCACAATCGCCTCTACCATTTGGGCTGCTGCTGAACCCGGGGCATACCAAGCTGAAGTACCCATCAATTTAACCAATTCACCACCACCTACTTTGGTGCGCTCAATGATTGCATTCAATTTGTCTTTGCTGATCAATTCCGTTACCGGGATACCTGCTACGGTAGTATATCTTGGAAGTGGAACCATGGTATCACCATGACCACCTAATAAAAGAGCCTGAATATCTTTTGGAGAAACGTTTAATGCCTCTGCCAAAAAAGCACGGTAGCGTGCAGTATCCAAAATACCCGCCATACCCATTACTCGTGTGCGCGGCAACTTTGAGGTAATATGAGCCTGATACGTCATTACATCCAGTGGATTAGACACTACGATGATGATCGCATTAGGTGAGTGCTTCACCACGTTTTCAGTAACGGATTTTACAATACCTGCATTGGTGGTAATCAAGTCATCGCGCGTCATACCCGGTTTGCGAGGCAGCCCGGAGGTTATCACCACTACTTCGGAGCCAGCCGTTTTCGAATAATCGTTAGTAGAACCAATCGTGCGACTATCATATAAATTGATGGGTGCTTTTTGCCAAATATCGAGTGCCTTGCCTTCTGCAAAACCTTCGCGGATATCTACAAGAACGATCTCATTTGCAATTTCTTTGTACGCAAGAACATCCGCACAGGTGGCACCTACGTTTCCGGCACCTACAACAGTTATTTTCATAATATTTGATGGATTAAGTAACTAAAATCGAGGCGCAAATTTATATGCCTCGCAATGAAAGAAAAAGCTATTGCCTATTAAATATGGCTGATAGAGAAAGTTATTACGCGATTGGTTGATTCGGTAAGTCGAAATCGATTATCAATGCGATGGCCTGCCACCCAAACAATCCTATCGTTCGACTCTAAAACGGTTATGGAATCCTTCTCTCCAACCGAAATCTTACGATCAATCAAAAAATCGCTGATTTTCTTTTGTTGGCTCATCCCCAAAGGATAAAAAGAATCACCAGCTCTCCACTTTCGCCAAACGAGCGGAAATGATAGTTTTTCCAAGTCTACACTAGCTTCACTCAAATTGCCAGAAGGTTCGGTGTTATTGGATCTGAGTATTTCGATACGCCAGGGGCCTAACGTTGCTGAGTCCTGTTCATGCTCAATTGAAGCTTGAGTCCAAGTATCATTAATGGTGGTTAGCTCAAGAAAATCGCGATCTACAATCAGTTTGTGTGAATGAGTAAGAAAATGCTTGCCCGACTGACCGTGCAATGCCCGTACAATATCCTCGCATGCAGAAAACCTAAATCCAAAATCTTTGATACAATGCCATAACCTTGCAGCACCCTCTGGAAATTCAAGACCGCTCTTTTTGATTTTGATTACATTATTTTCGTTAAAAAGATTTTCCTCTTTCCAAACTTTAAGGTCAGCTTCTAATAAACTGAATTCGCTCTTAATTTTTGATAGCGTTTCTTTAATCGTTTCCTCAAAGGAAGGATTCAGCTTTTTAAAAGCAGGGATAATATGATGCCGGATAAAATTGCGCTGATAATCATCAGAAACATTGCTACTGTCCTCCCGCCATGCTATTTCATGCTGAGCTGCATAATTTTCAAGCTCGGCTCGGGTTGCAAACAATAAAGGGCGAATCAGGTTTCCGCTTTTAGCGGAGATACCAGTCAGTCCTTCCAACCCGGTGCCTCGGGCAAGGTTTATAAGCACGGTCTCAATTGAATCATTTAAGTGATGGGCAGTAACTATGTATTGAAATCCATTTTGATTGAGTACCTCATTAAACCATGCATAGCGTAAATCCCGGGCAGCCATCTGAACAGACAATTTTTTTTCGGTGGCATAATTATTGGTTTCAACGCGCTGAGAAAAAGACGGAATCTTGTTTTGACTACACCAATCTTTTACAAATTGTTCATCCCGATCAGAATCCTCACCCCGCAACTGAAAGTTGACGTGCGCAACACCAAACAAATAGTTGCACAATTGAAACAAATGAGCCATCACCATCGAATCGTGGCCGCCACTTATTGCCAGAAGCAGTCGGTCTGTTTCAACTACTCCCAACTCTTCAAGATGCTTCAGGAATTTCTCTTTCACTGTTCAAAGGTACTACTTCGCGTTCTACAAAATCAGTTGATCATTGATTCAATCCATCAGGAATCACCATCTGGCAAGCTATTGGCACAACGCTTCGTAGCGCGCAGTAAATTTATCTATTTTTGAGCCTGTCATGACCCGTTTTATTATAATCATACTATTACTCTTTGCTTGCACAGCGTCTTTTGCTCAGAAGCGGGTTAAACTCAAGAAAGCAGATAACCTGATTGGCGGGGTTAAGGATGGTAAGCGCTTCGATCGGGTAATTGGCAATGTGGTGTTTGTTCAGAATAAAACCACCATCTATTGCGATTCGGCCCATTTCTTCAAATCAGAAAACAAAATTGACGCCTTTGGAAAAATCCATATCACCGAAGGCGATTCAGTAGATGTCACATCCCGTGGATTGTCTTACGATGGTGATAAGAAGATTGCCTACCTGCGCAAAAATGTAGTGTTTACTAAGCTTGGGATTGCCACCCTCTATACCGACTTTCTGGATTATGATCGACCGAAAAATGAAGCGCGATACTTCAATGGTGGTAAGTTAGTTGACTCAACCAATGTGCTGGTGAGTAAAAAGGGCTATTACGATATCCGAACAAACCTTGCTTCCTTTAAGAAAGAGGTTGTTGGCGAAAACCCAGACTATACCCTGAAGTCGGATACCCTACAATACAATTCGAAAACTAAAATCATTTATTTCCGCGATCTCACTACTGTTACTGATAAAGAAGGAGGCGAAGCCGTTTACAAAAGCGGATTTTACAACACCAATCAGAAAGTATCCAACCTTAATATAGGTGTAATCGAAACAGCTGAATACAAGATCAAGGGGGATGAGTATTTTATTGATGATGCCAAAAAACTGTATCGTGCCAAAACGAAAGTAGTGATGACATCCAAAGAAGAGAACATGATCATTTATGGCGATGATAGTTTTTATGACAAGAAAACGGGCATTTCAAAAGTGTATGGAAATGCCTATGTAGCTAAAATTGGAGATGATCTCGACACGCTTTTTATAACTGCCGATACGCTTGTCTCTATTGAAAACAAAGACCCGAAAAAGAAGAGACTGCTTGCCTACAACCACGTAAAAATATTCAGAAAAGACTTACAGGGAGTAGCCGATTCCTTAGTTTACATGGCCTCCGATTCTACCATTCATTTTTTTACTGATCCTATCTTATGGAGCGATGGAAATCAAATGACAGCCGACTCAATTTATATGCTTTTAAAGAACAAAACTATTGACAAGTTGTACATGATTGGAAATTCCTTTGTAGCCTCACAAGATTCGCTCAAAAATTTCAATCAGATTAAAGGGCGAAGAATGATTGCCAATTTTGATGGCAGTGTAATCAATCACGTGCTTGTGGAGGGGAATGGAGAAAGCATATACTATGCCTTACAGGAAGAGGAGGTGGAGAAAGAGGGTACAAAATACCTGATCACATTTACTACCGGCATGAACAAAATGATCTGCAGCAATATGCGCATCAACTTTGTGGAGGGAAAAGTAAACAACGTAACTGCTTATGTGATGCCCGATGCATCCTTTATCCCGCCCTTTGAAATCAAAGAAGCTGACAAAAAGCTAAAAGGCTTTTCCTGGAAAGGAGAATACCGTCCCGCACGTGCAGATGTTGTAAAAAATCAGCAGTAACGACTGACATTATTAAAAAATTGTAAATTCTATTATTTTTTTTTCAATTCGATAGGTAAAAAAAACATTTTATAATACCTTTTCACTTGAATTAGTGTATCTGGTTATGAAATCATGGGTAATCATCATAGTGTTGTTGATGATCAGTCTCCCGGGGCTGACCCAAAATTTTGAACTTCTTGACAAACAGGAAAACTTTCAAGCCGGCATTGGCGAAACTTTGCGGATTCCCATAAAAATCAAGAATACCTCCGATAAGCCTCAATTTTACATTATCAAGAAGATTCAATCAGATCTAAGCACAACCCAGAAAGGTTATTTCTGCCTGGATAATAAGTGTTTGGAATCTTCTGTTAACGAGTTTTCGAAACGTATTGAACCTGGAGAAACTATTCAACAATTGGTATACACGGTTGAAAGTGGTATGCTAAGCGGCCAGAATTCCATTCGGTTTCAAGTATCCCCAAAAGGCAGCCCTCACGAAGTTATTGAATATGGTGTTTCAGTAGGAATCCATGAAAAAACTGAAAAACCGGTTCTTTTTCAGTCAAAGGACATCACTATTCAAGATGTATTCCCAAATCCGGTTCAGGATCATGCATTCATTGAGTACCGTGTTCATAATGAAAATGTGAAAGCAAAATTGATTATTCATAACATTTTGGGGAAACCCATGAATGAATTTGACCTTCCAACCTCAGAAACCCGGGTTAAACTCCAGACCGAAGAATTTACATCCGGAATTTACTTTTATACGCTTTATCTGGACAATAACGGAGTACTTACCCGAAAGCTGATTGTCAGAAAATAAAGGGGAATCTTTCTCGTTTTCTCACCTAACCCGCAAATTGCTAATTTAACCCTCTGTTGTATATTTGCAGGCTTAAATACTGTGCAACCCAGTAAGTTATCTGGTTTGGGTCACTTTTAATGCTAAAGAATGAGAATTAGTCCAATAGCAACATTTGTAATAGTCGCCCTATTCCTCACCTCCTGCAGCAAATTCAGGAAAATAGAAAAGAGTGAAGACTGGCGTGTGAAGTACGAGGCAGGGCTTAATTACTTTGCAAAGAAAGATTACTACCATTCTTCTATTTTGTTCGAATCCATTTTACCCATTGTAAGAGGGTTGCCTGAAGGGGAAAAAGTTGAGTTTAACCTTGCCTATTGCCAGTATTACGAAAAACTATATTTGCTCGCATCCGATCAGTTTAAGACCTTCTACGAAACCTACGGACGTAGTTCATTCGCGCAAGAGGCTAACTTCATGTATGCCTACTCGCTTTATGTTTCTTCACCCGATCACAACAAAGACCAAAGCAGCAGCATTGAAGCAATGGCAGCGATGCAGAATTTTCTAAACCGTTATCCGGGAAGTCAATTCATGAACCAGGCAATTGAAGTCATTACCGTAAGTCAACAGAAGCTTGAGAAAAAAGGATTTGAAAATGCGCGTCAGTACATTAAACTTAGAATGTATGGCGCTGCTGTAGTGGCGTTTGATGATTTTAAAAAGAATTTTCCGGATTCAAAATACCTGGAGGAGGCTGCTTACTTAAAAGTGCAGGCTGAATTTGAGCTGGCGAAAGTGAGCATTCCCAGTAAACAACTAGATCGGTATACTAGCACGGTAGAGTTCTATAAAGAACTGGTGGATAATTTTCCTAACAGTCCGTTTCTAAAAGATGCTCAACGTTTCTACTCCGAGAGTTTAACACAAGTAAATAAGTTAAAGAATAATAAAATCTAAATTATGGCTATCCAACCGTCAATTGTTACCCGCGATGTTGATAAGATTGCTGCTCCAACAGGAAATTTGTATGAGTCTGTTGTAGTGATTTCAAAACGCGCGCGCCAGATTGCAATTAATCTGAAAGAAGAGTTAAATAATAAACTTGCTGAATTTGCTACCACAGTAGATAACCTTGAAGAGGTTTTTGAAAACCGTGAGCAAATTGAAATCTCCCGCTATTACGAACGTATGCCAAAGCCAACCTCTACTGCCATTGAGGAATTTTTGGAAGGCAAATTAAATTATCGGTTGCGTTCAGAAACTGAAATTCCTGTAGAGGCAAAAGCTGAATAAGTATGCTCTCCGGAAAGAGAATACTGCTGGGCGTAAGTGGTAGCATTGCTGCTTACAAGGCAGCCATCCTCATCCGGTTATTGATAAAAAGTGGAGCCGAAGTAAAAGTTGTAATGACTGCTTCGGCTCACGACTTTATTACCCCCCTCACATTATCCACACTTTCTAAAAATCCCGTTCTTACTCATTTTACAAAAGAGCAAGGCAAATGGAATAACCATGTTGAGTTGGGACTTTGGGCTGATGCATTGGTGATTGCACCCACCAGTGCCAACACGTTGGCTAAAATGGCGAATGGCATTTGTGATAATCTTTTGATGGCTTCCTATTTATCTGCCCGCTGTCCTGTATTCTTTGCACCGGCCATGGATTTGGATATGCTTCAACATCCATCGACCAAACAAAATATTGATAAATTAATCGCATGGGGCAATCATCTCATTCATCCCACGCATGGTGAGTTAGCCAGTGGCTTGGTAGGAACCGGTAGAATGGCCGAGCCCGAGGAAATACTCAATTCACTCGAACAGTTTTTTGCCAATAGGCCATTGAAAGGAAAGAAGGCTTTGGTAACTGCCGGACCTACGCATGAAGCGATTGATCCCGTTCGTTTTATAAGCAATCATTCCACAGGCAAAATGGGCTTTGCCATTGCTGAGCAGTTAGCTGAGCAAGGCGCTACCGTTACCCTGATTACGGGCCCTACTTCTCTCTCCAAAGAATTGAATGGAATAAAAGTTATCTCCGTTAATTCAGCCGATGAAATGTACGAGGCTTCCCTAGCCGTTTTCAAAGACGCAGATATTTCTGTACTCTCTGCTGCAGTTGCTGATTATAAGCCGGCTCAAAAGGCAGATCAAAAAATAAAAAAGAAAGATGAAACCTTGACCATTGAGTTGGTGAAGACTAAAGACATAGCTGCCGAGTTGGGTAAACTAAAAAGGAATGGCCAGTTAATTGTTGGCTTTGCTTTGGAAACAGAAAACGAAAAAGCCCATGCAGAAAAGAAGTTGACTTCTAAGAATTTCGATTTAATTGTACTGAATTCACTAAATGACAAGGGTGCGGGCTTTGGCCACGACACCAATAAAATCACCATTATCGATTCGACTAAGAAATCGAAAGAATTTAATTTGAAATCTAAGAAAGAAGTGGCGCGGGATATCGTTACTACGATAATCGAACACATGCATGCGTAATTTTTTAGGCCTCATCTTAATCATCTCGTCCAGCACATTGGTTGCCGCTCAGGAACTTAATTTTAAAGTGACAGTTAATGCCGACCAAATTCAAAGTTCCGACCGCACAGTGTTTAAAGATATGGAGCGTGCCTTCTCCAATTTTTTAAATACACGAAAGTGGACCGGAGACTCTTTCAAGAACTACGAAAAAATAAACTGCACCATGTTTCTCAATATTTCCAAAATGCCTTCCATTGGAAATTTTGTTGCCAATATGCAGGTGACTGTTGCCCGCCCGGTGTATAACAGTAATTACGAAACCGTGCTTTTCAATTTTGCCGATCGCGAATGGGAATTTGAATACATCGAATCTTTGCCGTTAGAATATAACGACAATACCTATATGACTAATCTTACTTCTATGCTGGCTTACTATGCCTACATCGTGCTGGCTATGGACTATGATTCTTTTAGTGAGCTTGGTGGAAACACATACGTTCAAAAAGCACTTACCGTTGTCAACAATGCACAATCATCTAATCGGGTGGGTTGGGCCGCGCTAGGCAGTAATCGCAATCGCTATTCGCTTGTCGCGGATCTTAATAATCAGCAAATGGTTGACCTCAGAAAAAACACCTATCGCTATCATAGGCTCGGGTTAGATGTTTTTGATAAATCACCGGATGAAAGCAGGAAAGTTGTTTTGGATGTTTTAAGAAACGTTAAGAAGGTATTTACTACCTATCCCAATTCAATTTTAATGATTTCATTTTTTGACTCTAAATCCGCAGAGCTTGTCAATATTTTTTCGGAGGGCGATCTTTCGGTTAGGCGCGAAGCATTCGACATCCTGACGGCTATTGACCCCAAAAGGAATATTTATCAAAAAATCATTTCTAACTAGTTAGTTTCTTAGCCTCGGCTAATTAATTTACAGGTCTAATTCTGCAGGCTCGCAACATGCTCACCCAACTCACCATAAAAAATTATGCACTCATCAAACACCTGGAGTTTACTCCTTCAGCTAATTTGAATGTGATAACAGGTGAAACCGGGGCTGGTAAGTCCATTATGCTTGGCGCGATGGGCTTGCTGCTGGGCAACCGTGCCGATAGCAAGACCTTATGGGACGAAACTGAGAAATGTGTAACCGAAGGAGTATTTGATATTTCTGATTATTCGTTAAAAGAACTATTTGAGTCTGAGAATCTGGACTATGAACCCCAAACAGTCATTCGAAGGGAGATAAGCCCAGCAGGAAAAAGCCGCGCATTTATTAACGACACGCCTGTAACATTGGATGTTATGCGCAAAGTGGGTTCTCACCTAATGGACATCCACTCGCAGCACGAAACCCTTGAATTAGGAAGCAAATCCTTTCAACTCAATTTGATTGATTCCTATGCTGGCAATCAGGAACTGAAAGAATCATATACTCTTGCATGGAAGAAATTTTGCGAAGCCGAACAAACATTTAATTCCCTAAAAGAAGAATCCATTCAACTCAAGAAAGAATCAGATTTTGTTTCCTTTCAATTGGATGAATTGGTGAAAGCCGATTTACACGTTGGTGAGCTTGAGAAACTTGAATCCGATCTTAAGATTTCGGAGCATGCCGAAGAAATTAAAACTCAGTTCAACTTAATTATCGATCAATTAGATAAATCAGAGTTTTCGGTCAACTCTGCATTGCTCTCCATTCGCAATCAACTACAATCAATAGCCAATTATTCAACTGAATATTCACAGCTGTTACAACGCATTGAAAGCACCCGCATTGAACTGGCCGATATTTTAGAAGAGATTGAAAACGCAGAAGAAAAAATTGAATTCGATCCACAACGTGCCGAAGAAATTAAAGATCGGGTTGGATTAATCTATCAGCTACAGCAAAAGCATCGCCTACAACAGGTTGACCAACTCATTGCCTTGCGGGAAGAACTTCAAATAAAAGCCGATAAGACAAATAATCTTGACGATCTGCTCAGGCAAGCAAAAGAGAATCTCGCAAAAGCAGAAAAAGAATTAACTCAATCAGCCACTGCATTAAGTAAGTCGCGACAAAAAACAGTTGCCCCACTCACGAAACAACTTACTCAATTGCTGAAAGAGTTAGGTATTCCCAATGCACAACTTGATATTGAGCACACGTCTATCGCACCCAATGCAAAAGGGGCTGACTCCGTGGAAATTCTCTTCAGTGCCAACAAAGGAATGGCGCCACGTCCGTTAGTTCAGGTGGCTTCGGGTGGCGAATTTTCGCGTGTTATGTTTAGTATTAAATATGTGATGGCAGAGAAAGCTGCCTTGCCAACCCTTATCCTGGACGAAATAGACAGTGGTGTGTCAGGTGAAATTGCAATCCGGTTGGGTGACAGGATGAAAGAAATGGCACAACGCCATCAAATTATTAGCATCAGTCACTTACCCCAAATTGCGGCAAAAGCAGATGCTCATTTTTTCGTTTACAAAGACAACTCTTCCGACCGCACCATTACGTCTATGAAAAAGTTAAAAGAAGCCGACCGGATTACAGAAATCGCCCAAATGATTGGAGGTGCCAACCCTTCGGCATTGGCACTTGAAAACGCCCGCGAAATGCTAAACCCATGAGCTGAACGGCTCGTTAAGGTTTGATAAATAAGTTATTAATTTCTATTTTGGTCATGAATGGATTGTCGAACAGGCAGGAATCCATTTAAAATCAAGTTTCACTAATTATTTGAGAATATCATGAACATTTTTGTAGCCCGATTAAACTTTAAAACTCGCTCTGAAGAACTGGAAGCTGCGTTTGCTAAATTTGGTCAAGTGACATCCGCAAAAATTGTAAAGGATCGCGACACAGGCCGCTCGAAAGGATTTGGTTTTGTTGAGATGCCAAATGATGCAGAGGCACAACAAGCCATTGCTACCTTAAATGAAACTGAATTAGATGGCCGCACCATTGTAGTAAAACCAGCCAACCCGAAAGCTCCTGTAGAGGGTGGTCAGGGATAGAACGGGAAACTCCGAAATCAAAATCCATATTAAAAAAGCGAGAACCCTCTCGCTTTTTCTATTTTAGGCAAAACATTCATTTGTAATACCCTCTTTGAATCTCTACTTTAGAAACTAGTTCTAATCTGATCATGAAGGAAGAAAGTTCAAATGCAACATTAATAAAGCAAATTGGGTTTGTAGCCGGGCCTCTCTCCTTTTTCTTAGTACTCTTTTTTGTGGATTCGAATTTTATTTCGCCAGGTGCAAATAAAGTTCTTGCCGTTGCACTTTGGATGATTGTCTGGTGGATTTCAGAAGCTGCACCTATTCCTATCACTGCATTGTTACCCTTGATTGTATTTCCGGTGTTAGGTGTTATGAAAATGAGTGAGGCTGCGGCTCCATATGCCAACCCAATCATTTTTCTTTTCATGGGCGGATTCATGATTGCCATCGGCTTAGAAAAACATCGGTTGCATGAGCGTATAGCACTTAACCTCATTCGCATTACAGGAACTTCAGGAAATGGAATTATACTAGGGTTTCTGATTGCCACCGGCTTTATCAGTATGTGGATCAGCAACACGGCTACTGCTATGATGATGTTGCCTATTGCCATTTCTGTAATCAATTTGCTGCGCACGGAGAAAAAGAATAATCCTGAAGAAGAAACCGTGGGCGAACGCAATTTTGGAATTGGGTTAATGCTGGTAATTGGCTATGCTGCAAACATTGGTGGTGTAGGCACACTCATCGGTTCGCCACCCAATGTGGTTTTTGCCGGACTACTCGATCAGTTTTACGATCAAAAAATGCAATTTGGAAAATGGATGCTTATTGGCTTGCCCATTAGCATTATGTTATTAACGGCTTGTCACCTTGTTATCACCCGCTTTGTCTTCCCAAACAATCTAAAAAAAATACATGGGGCAGATTCGTTGATCAAAAGTAAGTTGACTGAATTGGGTTCCATCCGCAAAGAAGAAAAATTAGTAATGATCATTTTTGGAATCACATCTTCCTGCTGGATTTTTCAACAGCCCATTAATTTATTAATCGGGTCTGAAATGCTCAACGATACCAACATAGCTATGGCAGGTGGTTCCTTAATGTTTATCGTACCCAGCAGTTTGAAAAAATTTACGTTTCTGCTTCATTGGCGCGACACAGAAAAACTTGCCTGGGGAATTTTAATTCTGTTTGGAGGTGGTTTGTGCCTGGCACAAGGGTTATCAAATGTGGGAGTTATTCAGGCAGTTGGCGCCCGTATTGCCGAACAAAGCGATTCAATAAACTGGCTTTTGTTGGGATTGATTACCGCCTCCATCTTTTTAACAGAAGTGATGAGCAATGTAGCGCTAGTTCAAATTTTTATTCCCGTTGTATTTGGCATTGCAACTAATCTGGGGATGGATCCTGTTTTATTAGGATTACCCGTTACATTGGGTGCAAGCATGGCTTTTATGTTTCCGGTTTCCACCCCGCCCAATGCCATTGTGTTTTCGAGTGGGCATATGAAAGTAAAAGATATGATGCGCGCAGGTATTGTGCTCAATCTTGTTTCTGTGCTTGTTATTTACTTGGCCACTAAAACACTTATACCTTGGGTATTTTAAAAAATGATCAAATACAAATGACGAGGTACAAAGTCGTACTTCGTCACTCATACTTCTTAATTTCAATATTATCGTTTTTCCTCTTTCGCTTTCTTCTCTTCAATAAGGTAAGAGAGACCAAGCCCAAGGCCACCGAAGATCAGGATCATTGAGAAATAGGCAACCTCCTCCATGTCAAACATCCTGTCTAGCCAATAGCCCATCAGAAGACCAACACCCGCACCAATTAATAACAGTGATGCCCTCAAAGCGCCCGATGTAAACCGTTCACGTTTGAAAAGATCAGGACTCAACCCTTTATCTATAATTGACATTCGTTCAATGTTCTCGAATTTTCGAATGTACACAACCATAACAAAAGCGCCTAACGTAATAATGATTGGCAACATGATGCCTAATACCGGGATTATAACTTGCTCTTCCATAAACTATTGTTTTAAAGTTGCCTCTATGACGCAGCGTAATTTAGTCTGGTTACAGGGTGATTAAAACTTTTACTTGGTTTAGGTGTCATTCTAGTCCGTCACCTAATTTTAATTAGTATCTGTAACTTACCTGTCAAAACCTGCGTCCAAGAGTCGTGATCACCCAACAGGAAGAATATTCGCTGATTGATAAGATTTTGGCGGGCGACCGACAACAGTATAGCATTTTGGTAGATGGCTATAAAAGCTATGCTTTTACGATTGCTTTTAAGATTTTAGGCAACCGACCCGAGGCCGAAGAGGCTGCGCAGGATGCCTTTATTAAGGCATTTCAGTATTTGAAAAACTTTAATCGCACAGCCAAGTTTAGTACCTGGCTGTATCGCATTGTATTTAACACAGCCATTAGTTATAAACGCAAAAGCAAACCAGTGTTTCAAAGTATTGAAAACACAATTGTAGAATATTCAGACAAGGCCGATAGGCAGATGGAGCGTGATGACAAGCAGCATTATGTTAACAAAGCGATGGAAAGTTTAAATGAAGCCGATCGGCTGGCCATTCAACTCTTTTATATCAAAGAGTTCTCGCTGGAGGAAGTGGCCGAAACAATGGGACAAAATATGAACACGTTAAAAGTACGCATTCACCGCGCACGACTCAGATTAGCCGATGAATTAAAGAAATTATTAAAAGAAGAAGCATTAACTTTATAGAGATATGAAGAAGGTATCAATAGAAAAAGAAGAGCAATTACTCCGCTACCTGGATGGAGAGTTGGATGTTAAAACCAAACAAGCACTGGAATCACAAATTCAAGGCTCAGAATTGTTACGTGTGCGGTTGGAAGAGTTGCGAATGGTGCAATCCATCCTTATTCAAAAAGCGAGATTAGAAACTCCTTCCAAAAATTTTACCCAGAAGGTAATGAGCGGCCTCGATGCAAAACCAGTTGTATCGTTATTTACACCACGAAAAGGGTTGTTGCTTTTGCTTGGTTCAATCATTGCTTCTGGAATTGCGCTTGCACTGCTATCTGCCGGAGTTTTTGATGCACCTACTGCCCCACTCGTGTTAGACTCACCTTTAAAAACGGATTGGATAAAAGTGCCTTCTGTAAGCATTCCCTTTAATGGGAAAGTATTGGTGAACGGAATTTTGATTTTGAATCTTGCTTTGGCGTTTGTTGTATTAGACCGAACTGTTTTAAAACCAATTTTTCAAAGAAGAATTTCTTCGAGTATTTAAAAGATTACTCAATTTTGGGTTCTTGTTGGTCGCCTGACCAACAAGCCTACTCCACACCTTACAATTCATCAACGTGCGTAACTAGTACAAAGTCATCCTCACCAAATTCATAAAATTTAGCTGAACTGAACCTATATTCAATTGGATGATTGACTAAATTCCAGTGTGACTGACAAGGATTATTATGAATGTAATCAATCTTTTGCTTGAAAAATTTTCAGATATCAAGTCAATACTCATTGAATTGCGCTTCCAAACTTGAAATTTTCTATCCTTCAATCCAACATATAATGATTCTAACTCACTTTCTCCGTTGCTTTCTTTTATCCTTTCAATAATAGACTTTGCAGTAAATTTTAAGAAATCACGCTGCACATTTTCAAGCTTATGATCATTTTGAATGCGTCAAATGAGATGAATGTGATTTGGCATAATTACAAACGCTCCTACTTTCACCTCTCCCCGACTAATTCTAAATTTCAAAGAATCAATTATTACTCGCTTACACACATCATCATTCAACAATTTTAACCAGTCGTTGCAGACTGCTGTAAAGAATTGAACAGGATGCTTTGCATAATCCATTTATTGAAGATAGGAAAAATCAAGTTAATAAGATTAGAGCATTTGTTGGTCAGGCGACCAACAAGAACTTAAGGTGCGCTGCCTCACGCCTGTTCCGTTAGTTTGGATTTCGTTATTTCATCAATCAACAAAACTGTCCTTTCAAATCCGTCCTGAGTAAACTTTATATGCTTCTTAAAATAGTCAGGAAGTTCATGTCTCTCTGCTACCAATCTCTCAATCTCTTTTTTGTCGAAAGGGTCTTTTGCATGTTTCCATTTGTAAGAAGTCCCGAGTGTCACATAGTGAACAATTTCCTTTCTCTTTCTATTCAAGTCAGCAAATTCATTGTCCCTGAAGTTTTTTAACCAAATATAGTTTTCTGACTTTTTATACTCCTGCGGAATTATATCAATTGCTGTCGTGAAGTAAACTTTTTTTGGGTCAATCAGTTCAGGAAAGTATGTCGCAATCAAATCTCCAATTCTGTCCCAGTAGTTATAAACCTTTTCACTCAAGGAATTTGAGAACATGTTGTATCGTTTAACCTCAATGGTGTCACTTCTTGGATAAATAATACCTTTTGCAAATGGGAATCCTTCTTTTATCGGATTCTGCAAGTACGGTCGATACAGATAAAGTAGCGCTGTGAAATGCAGAATCTCGTCTGAGCAAAAAATTAAGTCGTCAAATAATCTATGGAAGTCAAAATCAGGAAACTTATTTTGTCCAACATTTACTGTGTCGAAAAACCAGGCGAGAATCTGTCTGTCGTTTAACATAAACTCCATATCAAGTCCTGCTAAATTTGTCAGCTCGTGTTCTTCGTAGATCTTAATGATCTCTCGTTGGAAGTCCCAAATAAGTTTATGTCGTTCGTTTTTTTCCACCTAGTTTGATTTGAGCTTGCGCACAACATCCGAATATATACAATTGCATATATTTCTCATATAGAAGTATGTCGCCTGGTCCATAAAACAAAAAAGGCATCCTCACAGATGCCTTTCTTTATTAAATATTATATCCCTTACTATGTAGCCCAGGTCTTTCCATTGCCCGCTTCGCTTAATGGAATACACCCTTTATATGAACCCGGCACTGCTTCGTATTGAAGCACTTGCGTTGCACCCGGCTCACTCGTAAAGAATCCTAACAGAGTAAGCTCTTTTGTTGTTAATATAAACGGACGTTTTGCTTCCGGATTTTCTTTAGTCATTTTAAGAGCGGCTTCATTTTGTGCTTTCACAAACTCCAATTGCTTTTCAGGCTTGAGGTAAATGAAACTATCGCCATTGGCTGATTTACATGCAGCATCAAACTCAGCCAGTCCTGCCAAATAATTATCCTGATCTTCTTTCTTATAGCACTCCTTAAGCATCTTGTCAATGAATCCCGGTACACCGGCATCTTTGGCACCGGGTGTATCTGTTTTCGGAATTATTACTTCGGCTAACTCACTTACCAACTCTGCTTGCTCTTTGGTAAAGAAATCGGGGGTGTAAGTCAATTCAGGACTGGCCTTGCAACCTTGCAAAATCCCCGAAAGGGCACTTGCCGAAACCGCTGCGCCCATTAACAGCGCTGTTTTGCGAAGGGCTTCTCTTCTATCAATGATTTGATTCATAGTCATTCAGTAGTTAGATGTTACAAATTACCTTTTTTCAATTCACTTACTGCATAGTCAGCCGCGCGTGCTGTAAACGCCATGTACGTAAGTGATGGGTTTACACAGTTGGCCGATGTCATGAACGAACCGTCTGTTACAAACACATTTTTACAAGCATGCACCTGATTGTATTTATTGAGTACTGAAGTTTTAGGATCCTTACCCATGCGGGCTGTACCCATTTCATGAATTCCTAAACCAATACCATGTTGCGATTTCCGATCATGGGAGCTTACATTTTTAGCACCCGCTGCTTCCAGCATTTCGGCTGCATCGTTTGCCATGTCCACACGCATCTTATAATCATTCTCTTTAAACTCGGTATCGAACATCAACGTAGGCAATCCGTATTTGTCTTTCAGGTCTTTATTAATCGACACCATATTTGAATGGTCGGGTAGTATTTCACCAAAGCCACCAATACCAATGCTCCACGCACCGGGAGTTGTTACAGCATCTTTCAACTCTTTACCAATAGAAAGTTCTGCTACCAGACTGCTCCACCCCTGACGGCTGCCACCGCCCTGATATCCAAAACCACGCAAGTAATCGCGCTTATCTTTGCCGATGTTTCTGAAGCGCGGAATATACACTCCGTTGGCTCTACGTCCATAATAATATTGATCTTCAAAACCTTCCATCGTGCCGCTGGCACCTACACCCAAATGGTGATCCATAATGTTATGACCCAGTTCACCACTATCATTTCCAAATCCATTGGGGAAACGGTTAGAAATAGAGTTCATCATAATAAAGGCCGAACCCATCGTGGAAGCACACAAGAAAATTACTTTCGCATAGTACTCAATGTTTTCTCCGGTTTCAGAATCCAACACCTTTACTCCGGTTGCTTTCCCTTTTTTCTCATCATAAATTATTTCATACACAATTGAGTTGGCGCGCAACGTCATGTTGTTTGATCGCTCTGCCGATGGTAAGGTGCAGGCGTTACTGCTGAAGTAGCCACCATACGGACAACCCCGGCTACACATATTTCTGAATTGACATGAACCACGCTGCGGACTTTCGTTATGACCCAATGGTCCTGTAACGTGCGCCACCCGACCAATTGTTAATGGTCTGCCAAACTTATCCATCATTGATTTTTTCAATTCCTTCTCCACACAATTCAAATCCATGGGTGGGAGAAATTTACTATTTGGCAGATGCGGAATATTTTCATCCTGCCCGCTGATCCCAGCAAAGGTCTCAACGTATGTATACCAGGGTTCAATTTCTTTGTAACGAACCGGCCAGTCAATAGCAATGCCTTCTCGTGCATTGGCTTCAAAATCAAAATCTCCCCAACGATAGCTTTGACGTCCCCACATGATGGATCGCCCGCCCACATGATAGCCGCGCATCCAATCGAACCGTTTACCTTCTTTTTCCGAGTATGGATTTTCTAAATCGTTAACAAACCAGTGGGCGGTTGATGGCTTAACCGTGTAACCCGTGCGAGCTTGCTTCGCTTGTTTTTCTAAAATTTCCTGAGTAGGTCGATCGCCATTTGGCAACTGCCACGGATCTTTCGTGGCTGTTGGATAATCGGGATGCTTTACATCGCGACCACGTTCAAGCACCAATGTTTTTAATCCTTTCTCGCTGAGTTCTTTTGCGGCCCAGCCACCACTGATCCCTGTTCCTACAACAATGGCATCATACGTGTTCTTTTCGTCTGCTTCAATATTTAAATTCATAGCTATTAAGGTAGAATTTTGAGTGAAATGAAAGGTTTAAGGTAAAAATATTTTTTGATGAGTTGTACAACCGCTCGTCATATTTTCGATTTAATGTCTCTTTTAGAATTGTTCTATAATACCTAACCCAAAAAGAGCAAAATCATATTTAACTGGATCGTTTGAATCAAGCTTACGAAGGTTAGTGGTAAGTTCAATCGCTGTTTTCCAATTCATTCCTTTGCCCCTTATTAGTCTAAGTTTTCGGGCTACGCGCTCAACATGCACATCGCACGGGCAAACAAGTTGCGAGGGTTTAATCTTTCTCCAGATTCCAAAATCAACTCCATTTGCATCTTGTCTAACCATCCAACGCAAATACATGTTTAATCTTTTACAAGCCGACTTTCTTGCCGGTGTTGAAACATGCTTGATTGTCCTTGTCGGGAAATCGGGCAGGCTAAAAAAAGTGGAATGAAAATTTACCAATCCTGATTCAGTAGTATCCGATTCTGAATTTCCTATAAAAGCGTCTTCCAAAGAATCATGCGCTCTGTAGTATGTTGCAAGCGATTCGATAAAATAAAGTGCATCGGTACTGTTGAAGGTGCGATGCTTGAACTTCTCAAACGGCTTTAAATCTTCGGATTTATGATTCAGTAAAAAATCATGCGGAGCATTGTCCATCAGGGCTAGTAATTCACTGCATTTGTTAATAATAGTAATGCGTTGCCCCCAGGCTAATGTTGCCGCAAAAAAACCGGCAATTTCAATATCCTGCTTTTTTGAAAAACGATGAGGAATTAGAATTGGATCGAGTGGAATAAACTCCGGGCGATTGTACAATTCAACTTTTGAGTCGAGGAATTCTTTAAGCTGAAGCCAATCTATTTTTTTGGACATCAGTTTAGGAATCGAAGTTCAACCCTGCGATTGGTGGCCCGTGATGCTTCGTCCTTACCTTTTACCAATGGCAATTGTTTCCCAAAACCTTGTGTTTTTACGCGCGAAGGATCAATACCTGCATTGATTAAATAGTCGGCCACACTACCGGCACGCTGCAGGGATAATTGAAGATTGTATTCATCAGAGGCTACATCATCGGTGTGTCCGCTCACAACCACCTTCCAGGTTTTATGAAAGCGCATGATATCTACCAGTTTTTTTAATTCGGGATAAGAAGAATCTACCAACGCAAAATCATTATATTTAAATTGAATATTCTTCAGCACATAATCTTCATCTGTTCTAATCTCCGGGTAACCGGTAAGTACAGGTGCATCGGGCGAATCGCCAACTTTAATCACCTTCACATCATCAATATAAAAATAAGCAGCCGTAGCCAGCATGGGTTCAGTACTTTGCGAATTGGGTATTAATTGCTTTCTGGTTTTTTGATCATCCGAGAAATTACCAATAATCAGATATTTTTCTCCACCATTAGCGATATGCACATAGGAAAATCGCGTCCACAAACCTGTACCCCTATTATAAATTTCCCGATTCGTTCTTTCGTAAGTGGCAGGAGCCGGAAACACTTCATCATTCTTTATACTATACGTAGAATCCGTAAGCAAGAAACCAATTCGGTCAATGCTATATTTGGAGTTGGAAGATAGTTTAAAATAAAATTCAATCTGATATTTCGCGCCAGCTTCAAGCGGAACTTGTAATTGTGACTGCAAATATTCGCGATAAGTTTTGTAGCCTCTTACAATATAAGCATAAAGCCCTGCGTAGCCAGAACCTGTATAGGCTTTTGAATAGCCTGCCCAGTTGGTGGGTACTCCTGCATCGCCAATGCTACAGGAATGAAACATGTCGGGCGTGCCCGTTGTAGGAGAAAACCAACCCGGTGCCAGTTCCCCTTTTGATGAATAGTTAAATGAACCCGGGCATTTGTCATGCTTTTCAAACCCGGAATTGGATACAAGATTTTGAGCAACTGCTTGCTGCACAATGGCAAGAAAAAAAAGGCATGCCCCCGCCCGCATGTAATTTATTTGTAGTAAGTAATCTCTACTCTAAATTTTGGATCGATGGCACCCAATCGATCATAAGCCGACTTAGAGATTTTAATGACTACGTTATTGTTGATACCTATGTTGGGTAGCGAGCCTGCTACACGCACAAACACCTCGCGATTGTTTAATTCGTTTCTTACTTTAAGAATAGTGCCTACTTTTGCGGTGCGGTGCAACGCAAGATACTTGCGGTTTCCATCCGTACCTTCAATCAGCTCGGCCAAGCCGCCTTCCTTAATTTCATCCGACCCGGTAACTTTTTCAGAAATTCTAATCGTAGTTTCTTTTACTTCCGGCTGAGTCTTTATTTCCGGCTGCACAGGAACAACCACAGGCTTCACTTCTGGTTTAGTCTCTGTTAGTTGTACCTCCGTTTTAATTTCGGTTGCTCCATTTATGGGTTGAGTTAAAAAGAGTGTTTGTCCAATATTAACTTCATTAGTAACAAGACTATTCCATTCTTTTAATTGCTGTACAGAAACATTGTACTGACGAGAAATTGAATACAGCGTTTCGCCAACAGCCACTGTGTGAACTCCTTTTAGGGATTTGGTTGCAACGGTTTCTGTTATTGTAGTTGCAGTTCCCGATTTCTTTTTGATGATCAGCTCCTGATCAAGGGAAAGTGCGTTATCTCTTAAATTGTTCCACGCCTTTATCTCATCTACAGAAACTTCATACATCCTCGAAATCGAGAACAGTGTTTCGCCCGCTGCTACTTTATGTTTGCGATCGCCCGCTGCAGTTTGAACAGGTTTTGCTTTAGGAACGTATGGCACTTTTAATTGCTGACCTACCGATAAACCGCCATCTGCAGTTGGGTTAGCTTCAAGAATAGATGTTATTGGAACTCCATATCTTCTTGAGATTGCATAGAGCGTTTCCTTCTCATCAATGCTGTGGATGATGAAGCGCTTTCCATTGATGGTTTCCATTCTTAGCGAGTCTGCAGGGGCTGCGGGATGGATAAATGAACTGAGAGTTAAAAAAATTACTTTAATCATAGCTTAAACAATGCCAAAAGTTACCAATTCTGTTTTGTTCTTCACAAAAAATAGCTGATTCGCGACAAGAAAAAACGTATTTACTCCAATACCTTTCAAATTCGTGCCAATTTCTTCCTGCCAAAGCAGTTCGCCTGTCTTTTTAAAGCAAACCAAGGTGTTATTAAACGTGCCCGGATTTCCAAAATAATAGGATATAAAAACAAGATCCGCAAACTCAACATACTCAACCCCTAGTATTGGAATTACATTCAACCGTTCATTCAAAAAGATTTTGATTGTTTCAAAATCACCCTCACCCACCCGGTATTGAAACGGATGGACTACTTCATTCGTATACTCGGTTTCAATTTTTGGATCTTCTTGAATAACGGCTCCATTTTCCAACGAAAGTACCTGCCAGTAGGTTTTATCCGGATTGCTGGTGTTCTCGAAAATCTTTAACTGAACCTGTTCATTCGTTACCCGCACCAGGTTAATCCACCACGTTTCCGTTGGTGAACTTGATCTCCATAGAAGTTTCCCATTTTTATAATCGATCGCTGCAAACGAAACCTGTCGCGTGCTATCATTCCGTTCCTCCGCAATAACCCATGCTTTGCCCGGCACAGGCAACACATTCCAGATAGTCGCATCCAGCGTTAGGGAAAATTTGCTACGGGGTTTTTCGATCAAGACTTAGTATTTTTATAACAAAAATAAGCTAAACCATGCGAAAGCTCCTGTTAGTACTTTTCCTTAGTGTCTCCATCCCATTTATTGCTACCGCACAAAATGAAAAGAAGAAAGTAATGGTGATGGAAGTAAAGGCGGAGATTGATACCCGCATGGCACGTTATGTTCGACTCGCGCTGGATCATGCAGAAGAAACCAAAGCCGATATTATTATTGTTCACATGGATACTTTTGGCGGAGGCCTGAGTGATGCAAAAGAAATTGTTGATTGGATCATGGCTATAAAAATTCCGGTGTGGGTTTTTATTGATTCTGATGCCGCTTCCGCGGGAGCATTAATCTCCATTGCATGCGATAGTATTTACATGGCACCCGGAGCAACAATTGGTGCTGCAACCGTTGTGGATGCCTCGGGCGCTGCAGCCCCTGATAAATACCAGTCGTACATGCGCTCCATCATGCGATCAACTGCCGAAACCAATGGCCGCAATCCACGCATTGCCGAAGGGATGGTAGACGAACGTGTAGTAATTGATAGCGTGAAGCAAGCAGGCAAAGTAATTACGTTCACGACTGCCGAAGCAATTGAGAATGGTTATTGCGAGGCTAAGGTTGAATCGATTGAAGATATTTTGAAACGAAATAAAGTTGAATCCTACGAATTAGATACATTTCAATTAGGAGTATCAGAAAAAATAATCGCTATTTTCTTAAATCCATTCATTAGTGGAATTCTCATTCTGGTGATTATGGGTGGAATCTATTTTGAACTTCAAACTCCGGGCGTTGGCTTTCCATTATTTGCGGCCATTACAGCACTCGTCCTTTATCTCGTTCCATATTACCTCAATGGCCTTGCCGAATACTGGGAAATTATCGCACTCTTTGTGGGGGTGGTTCTCATTATTGCCGAGGTATTTTTTATTCCTGGTTTTGGGGTAGCAGGCATTGCAGGCATTACGCTCACTGTGTTTTCAATGGTGCTTATTATGCTCAATAATGATTTTTTCAATTTTGAATTTGTACCGTTGGGTGATATCATGGTGGCAGCTTTTGCAACCATAGGCGGCCTAACCGGAGGAATATTGCTACTCTTCTTTGGCGGAGCACGACTTACTAAAACAAAAGCCTTTCAACGAATTGCACTAGGTGACACACAAGATGTAAAGGATGGTTACTCAGTAAATACATTTAACGAAAGTCTTTTGAATAAGCGAGGCACAGCTTACACAATCCTACGCCCCAGCGGTAAGGTTATGATTGAGGAACAAATTTATGATGCCTTCACGCGTGGTGATTTCATTGAGAAAGGAGACACCATTGAAGTTATCGGCACGGAAGGCGTTACGTTGAAAGTAAAGAAGGTTGAATGAAGATATTGGGAATAATTCCTGCGCGGTATGCCTCTACCCGTTTTCCGGCCAAACCTTTAGCCGACTTAGGCGGGCAATCCATGATCAAACGGGTTTATGCGCAGGCAACAAAAAGCAAATCACTTACACATGTTGTTGTAGCTACTGATCATGACGACATCGCTAAGCATGTTGCTGATTTTGGTGGAAATGTTTGCATGACGAATGAAAATCATGTGAGTGGTACAGATCGCTGCTTTGAAGTGGTGACAAAAGAAAAATCAACTTTTGATTACATCATCAATATTCAAGGAGACGAACCTTTTATTGCACCCGAGCAAATTGATTTATTAGCTTCACTACTGGATGGAAAAACTGAATTAGCTACGTTGGCAAAGAAACTAGAAACCCAGCAACAGTTGGTTAACCCCAATCTTGTTAAAGTTGTCATCAACAAAAATAGAGAGGCTTTGTATTTTAGTCGCTCACCCATTCCCTACTGGCGAGGCAAAGAAACCGATTGGGTCAATCAGCACACCTATTATAAACACATAGGCTTGTATGCGTATCGTACTGATATTTTAAAAGAGATTACCTCATTAAAAGTATCGACACTAGAAAAAGCTGAATCGCTGGAACAATTGCGTTGGCTTGAGCATGGTTATAAAATAAAAGTGGCCGAGACCCAAATGGAAACCCTGGGCATCGACACGCCTGAAGATTTAACGGAAGCCCTACTCTATTTACAACACCATGGATGAACCACCCTCCATTGATCACTCCCGCGAAAGCGCGTTAACTTTTTTCAGGAAGTATGCGCAACAAAATAAAGAATGGCTTAAGACTAAAACCATTTGTGACCTTTCAGCCGGTCGAGGATATATCGCGCATTTGTTTGAGGAAACCGGAGCTACAGTAAATGCGTTTGATCTGTTCCCGAATCAAAATCAGTTTACCAAAACAACAGTTCAATATATTGATCTTCAAAAACCCTTTCCCCTTAAGGACCATTCTGTTGATCTTGTTATTTGCTGCGAAACCATTGAACACTTGCCCAATCAATACTTTTTATTTCAGGAAGTGAATCGAATCCTTAAAACGGGAGGAACGTTTATTCTTACTACTCCTAATACCTCTTCGTTGCGAAGTCGCTTTTCTCAGTTTATGATGGAGAGCGAACATTACGGAGCTCCTGCACCCAACGAACTGAATGCTTTTACCAATTGGAATAACAGTAACGATGGTTACTTTAGTAAAATTTTTCTCAGTGGTGTGTTGCGACTCAGAACGTTAGCAACCATCAATCAGCTGGTTTTAAAGCAAATCCATCCCACCAAAAGAAGTTCAACCTCTTATCTTCTATTAGTCCTATGGTATCCCGTTTTGTACCATTTCAATCGCAAGGCAATGAAGAAGCAGATTAGGAATGACCCCGCTAACAACAAAACCTATCGCACTATCTTTGAATTAAATACATCGTTTGACATTCTGCTTGGAAAGCATTTGATTATGGAGTTTATGAAGGAGAGTTAATATCTACCTATCTACCAATTTCAACCAATCTTTAATAATCCTTTGCAATGCTTTTTGTTTTTCCTTTACATCGTTCAAGTCTTTGAAGGTCGTGATTCGTCTTCCATCCATGTAATCCCCTTCAAGAAGGCCGGACTTGTCATTTACTTTCGCACCACTTGGGAATACAAGCATGATTCTACCTTTATGAAGATTCATCACAATCATATCTCGCTTGTATTCTTTAGGATCAAATTCCTTCATCTTTCCTATATAATAAAAACTCGGATTGTTCCATTTAATTCGTTCACCAATTTCCTCGTCAGTACTTAAAATAACCTGACGCAACGTTTCAACAATTTTAGCCAGCTCAGTTTCAAGTTTGTTGATATGAGCGGCTACCTGATCACTATCGGTGATTTTTTCTTTCATGATTACTTTTAACTAATGTTGAGTTTGGATGAATTGCTTTGTATAAATAAAAGCACAATCCTCCGGTTAATATTGTTGCAAGAATATCCCAAAGATCAATTGGTTTACCAAGCAATGGGTGAGCCACCTCATATAATATTACACTAATTGTTATGATTTTAATTAAAAATAAATGCTGGACTCTGCCCTCCCCAATTAATCCTATTAGAACAAAGATAGTTGCCATAGTACCCAGCGAATTTCCGATGGTGTCTGCCAAATGAAAATCATTGAAGTTGTTTCGATAAATGAAAGGTCGATAAATGGGTCTTGCTATAAACTCATAAATAAAAACCGCAGATAGCCCTACGGATAGATTAATCAATCTTTCTTTGGTTAATTTCCAATGAGTTAATCCATTTTGTAAATCCTTAATAGTCATGGGGTGAATTTCTCTTAGAACTTTGTAGCAAGGAAGAATTAGGGTAACAAATCATGAATCTTGATTTTCAACTAAAGAATAAAATTCATTCTATAATCATCAGGAAAGTGAGCACAAGAGTTTTATAGCAATACCTTCCACGCTTCTTCTATGTTTCCTTCACTCAAATAATTCTTTGCCAAACGATGAAGTTCATCTATGCCAATCTTACTGGCGTCTTTCCAAATTTTTTCGGACTGAAAAAGTTTAACTTCATTTTCAGTCGGCAATTTTTCAATATTGCCTAAACGTCCCAAATCATTTCCTGTGAGCACATTGCTGTTTCGGATGTGGACTGGAATCTGGTCGATACCAATTCCTACTTTTGTATTTGGCTTAGGAACAGTAAAAACATTTTCACCCGATGCCCGGCAATAATAATCTTGCCCCATTCGGGCAACGGCATCAATTTTATTAGGATCAATAAAGCCATCAGCACCTAACACTTCATCGGCAATATGTATAAGAACAGCTTCACAAATAACAAGGTTGCCAGCACCACCCTCCTGCCCTAAGGGAATCACCTGATTGACTTTGCACTCAAAAGAAACGGGAGACTCAGCAACGCGTGGTGGTTTAACTTGTGTTGAAGCAACTTCGGTGAATCCAGCCTTCATAAACTCGTTCATCCCTTTCGGGAAATCGCAACTGGCCAACGATACCTGTTCCACCATGTTATAAGAAACAATATTGATCACCACCTCCGGTACCTCCTGCACATTTTGAAGCGTGTGCTTGGTTGAATTATCACGCACTCGTCTTGACGGAGAAAAGATCAAGATGGGGGGATTCATGCTAAACAAATTAAAAAAACTGAAAGGACTCAGATTAACATTTCCATCTTTATCAATCGTGCTTGCCAAAGCAATAGGCCGTGGTGACACAGCGCCTTGTAAGTAACTTTGTAAGTTGGGAACAGATAATTCTTTTGGGTTAATGAGCATTTTTTTAGTCTATAGTATTGAGTAATTAGTTGCGAGTCATAGTTTCTAGAATCCAGTGTCGAGTATCAAGTATCAGCTTGCAGGCAATATCTTCCCACTGCATTCACCAAATCCAATGCGCACGTTATCTTTCTTAGCATAGCCCCTTAAGGTCACTGTATCACCATCTTCAATAAATCTACGTTGCGCTCCACCCGTCAACGTGATTGCTTTCTTCCCATTCAATGTAAGTTCGAGTAAAGAGCCTAAAGAATCAGGACTCGCACCACTAATGGTACCGGATGCATATAGATCGCCCACTTGCAGGTTACAGCCATTCACTGTTTGATGTGCCAGTTGCTGTTTCACATTCCAATACAAATGTTTAAAGTTTGATTTGCTGATGGTGGTGGCAGCAGAATTTTCAGGCTGAATGGAAACTTCAAGATTAATATCAAAGGTTTTTTCGCCTTCTGCTTTAAGATAAGGCAACACTTCTGGAGATTGCTTAGGTCCAGCAACCCGAAACGGTTCAAGTGCATCCATCGTAACAATCCAGGGTGAGATAGTCGATCCAAAATTCTTTCCCAGAAATGGTCCGAGCGGAACATATTCCCATTGTTGTATATCGCGTGCCGACCAATCGTTAAAGAGTACAAAACCAAAAATAAAATTCTCAGCTTCAGCTGTTGAGACAGACGTACCCAAATCAGTTTCCTTGCAAGTAATGAAGGCAACTTCTAATTCAAAGTCGAGCTTTTTCGAAGCACCAAAGATTGGCGTTTCAGAATCTGCAGGCTTTAGCTGGCCCTTTGGTCGGTGAATGTCTGTTCCTGAAACAACAATAGAAGAGGCACGTCCATGATACCCTATCGGCATATGTTTCCAATTTGGTAACAGGGCATTTTTTGGATCGCGAAATAGCGAACCCACATTGGTGGCGTGCTCTTCGCTGCTATAAAAATCAGTATAGTTTGGAATCTTTACCGGCATGCACATTTCAACTTCTTCCATAGAAATGAGTGCCAGTTCACGAGCACTAATATTTAATTTTAATTCTTCATTATCATGTTGCAACAATTCGGAGATACGCTCTCTTACCTCACGGCATTTTTTCTTTCCCAACCCAATAAAATCGTTAAGATATTGCTGGTTAAAAACACCCGAAGGCAGACCAAGTCCATCGAAAAAACCATGTTCATGTAAATACACAAGGTCTAACACAAAATTACCAATAGCCACACCCGCCACAGGTGTTAGATAATCCGTTTTAAAAATACCAAACGGTAAATTTTGAATCGGGAAATCGGAATTAGTGGGTATCTCAATCCAGCTTTGCAAAGCCGGGTCATTCGCCTTTATCATAAAAGTCTTTACTTTACATCTTTATTAAACTCTCTCTTCTCACAATACTGTAATAATTCATGTCTGATTTTTTTCCTGCTGCATTTGAAAACAGAATGAAGTCAACTCTCGGACATGAATGGCCTGATTTTCTTCAAGCACACAAACAAACTCCGCCTGTTGCCGTTCGAATCAATCCTTACAAAGATAAACTTCCTGAAGGGATAAAAATACCATGGACAGATTTTGGGTACTACTTGCCTGAACGCCCCATCTTTACGTTAGACCCCGCGTTGCATGCAGGAAAATATTATGTGCAGGAACCCAGTTCCATGTTCTTAGAGCATGTGATGAAACATTCCGTTGATCTCACCAAACCTTTGCGCATGCTTGATTTATGTTCTGCTCCGGGCGGCAAATCAACACATCTACTTAGTTTATTGACTAAAGATTCACTTTTAGTCTCCAATGAAGTAATCCGGTCACGGGCACAAACACTATCAGAAAATATTCAGAAGTGGGGTTGTGCCAATGTGTTGGTTACAAACAATGATCCTGAAACGTTTCAAAAGCTACCGGGATATTTTGATGTTATTGTTGTAGATGCTCCTTGTTCCGGTGAAGGCCTCTTCCGAAAAGATCCGGATGCCGCAAAAGAATGGTCGGAGGATGGAATTAATCTTTGTTCGCAGCGCCAGCGAAGAATATTAAATGATGTGTGGCCAGCACTTAAAGAAAATGGAGTCTTAATTTATAGCACCTGCACATTCAACGAAAGTGAAAATGAAAACACGTTGAATTGGCTCGGTGAGGATCGCGCGATTGAGTTCATCGATCTCCTTTTACCTAAAGAATGGAATATAGAAAAAATTGAAGTTGGGATGGCGATTGGTTACCGGTTTTATCCACATCGCGTAAATGGTGAAGGTTTTTTTATTTCTGCATTGCGAAAAATGGAAGGCGAGCAATCCATTAGAATCAGGGCCGGAAAAAACTTTGACTTGACCCCTAAAAAGATTTCGGAACAACTACACGACTGGAGTTTGCAACCCGATCAGTTTAAGTTCATTCAACAAAATTCATTGCTGATTCAAATCCCATCCCGGCTTTATGATGAGATGGGATTTATTAGTACTCAGTTACATATCGTGAGTAAAGGAACGGCAGTTGCCGAAACAAAACATGAAAAGTTAATTCCTGAGCACGCGATGGCTCTTTCCATTCATTTAAACCAACATCATTTTACTGTTATTGATTTAGAATTAGAAGAAGCTCTGGCCTACTTGCGCAAAGAACCTATTCAGGTGGGCGAAGGCCAGCGGGGGTTTGCATTAGTTACCTTTAAAGGCATGCCCCTTGGTTGGATCAATCAACTCGGCAATCGGATCAATAATCTTTATCCGGCTGCATGGAGAATTCGGATGAACTGATGCCTGGATACACAATTAATTTATTTCACCTAAAAGCTAATAATTGACAAAATGCAATTGACAACTTCAGCATTGTCAATTGAAATTGTCAACTGCCAATTCATTATCTGCCTAAAGTTAATATCCCATAGCCTGCAAGACTTCCACAATTCCATCAGGTAAGGCCATTCCGCTAAAGAAAATTCCCACGCAAAATACTTTCTCAAAATAATTAGCTCTTTCAATGGCTAAAGGCAAGGAGCTAATAGAAAGTACGGTAAAAGAAATTATGAAAATAAACATGATAGCGATCAATAGAATGGGTGTGCCAATAATAAAAATCAGAATTAAACAAATTGAATTGATTAGAAAACTCCACCAAAACGACTTTGTAGTTCCTATTTTAATGACATAATTACTGGCTGGCAGCGAAAATATTGCCGAAATAAATAGGGCAACTACCAAAAGCCATTTCCCTTCCAAATTAAACACGGGAAATAAAGTTGCTTCTAGGATATCGGGGAAATAATTAAACACCAGTGTTGTTGGAATCCCTACAGCGACACCCAAAAAAAAGATATACCGATAATTTGATCGCTGGGTATCCAATTTGAATTCCGCTCTAGGCTTAGTTGGATTATTCGTAAACAGACTTAACGAATTTTTCTTTAACGCATAGCCAGAAACAAATACAGCCACACCGCCAATCATAAACGTGATGGGGGCTCCTAAATAATCTATCAAATCTACAATTACAGGCTCCAATGAATACACCAAATTGGCAACGATGGTAAGGATTGCCATCGCGGTGGGCAATTTATCGATAGGCGTAAAAAGCTCGAGGGTTGAAAGTGCCGGACTTGTGAAAATACTCATAGCCACCAGCCAGAAAACAATCAACAGGGGTAAAATCCAACGAAACACCTCTCCGGGATTACTAAACAATGTAAAGGCAACAGCCATAAAAACCATAGCGGCAAAACTGATCCCCGATGAAATGATAGGAATTCGATGACCCGCTTTAAAACGAAACCGATCGCCAATCTTCCCTGCAATAAGGGGTGTTATTATTAAGATAATTCCCTGAACAATAATGAGCAGAAATGTAAAATCGGTGAAGTTAAACTGAACAAGAAGTTTAGGCTGATAATTATGATAGGCAATCCAACCGATAATGATAGAACCATATAAGGCCGCTAAACTCCAAAGTTGCTTCCATTCAATTTTGTCAATTTTAATATCTTCTGCAGGTATGGTATTCGTCATCTAGGTCGTGTGTTTTTTAATCTCTTAAATCTACGAAAATACTGCATGTTCTGGATTCAAAAAGAGTGAACCCATTTAGCATCCTTTTCCTATTTTTGCGTTCTTATTCGGTTACTTTCATTCTATGGCACTTTCAACCAAGTACAATCCTTCTGAAATTGAAGATAAATGGTATCAATACTGGCTAAATCAAAATTTCTTCCATTCTCAAGTCAATCCTAACAAGGAACCCTACTGTATTGTTATCCCGCCCCCCAACGTTACCGGAGTACTGCACATGGGGCACATGCTCAACAATACCATTCAGGATGTATTAATTAGGAAGGCGCGTATGGAAGGAAAGGAAGCGTGCTGGGTACCGGGCACTGATCATGCTTCCATCGCTACAGAAGCCAGAGTTGTTGCTATGTTGCGTGAAAGAGGAATTAAAAAATCGGATTTAACACGCGATGAGTTTTTGAAATACGCCTGGGAGTGGAAAGAGAAATATGGCGGAATCATTTTGGAGCAGTTAAAAAAGTTAGGTGCCTCGTGCGATTGGGATCGTACGTCATTCACGATGGACGAAGACTATTACAAGGCTGTTATTCGCGTCTTCGTAGATCTATTTAATAAAGGTTATATCTATCGCGGCTTGCGCATGATCAATTGGGATTGTGAAGCTAAGACTGCTCTTTCCAATGAAGAAGTACTTTATAAGGAGGATGGGGAGAAATCGATTCTTTATTCAGTTCGATATAAAGTAAAAGGCACAGAAGATGATTGGGTAGTGATTGCAACGCAACGCCCCGAAACCATCATGGGCGATGTAGCTATTGCGGTCAATCCATCAGACGAGCGCTATAAAAACCTGATTGGTAAAAAGATTTTAGTTCCTTTTATCAATCGTGAAATTCCGGTAATTGCTGATGACTATGTCGATAAAGAATTTGGAACTGGTTGTCTAAAAGTAACACCGGCTCATGATGTAAATGATTATGAGATTGGCCAACGGCATAATCTGCCGGTAATTGATACACTCAATGATGATGGCTCTTTAAACGAGAAGTGTGAGCTGCCAAAATTCTTTGGTAAGGATCGATTTGCCGTTCGGAAAGAGATTGTAAAAGACCTAAAGGCGGCAGGACATCTTGCAAAAGAAGAAGAATTTATCACTCGCATCGGTAGATCTGAAAGAACAAATTCTGTAGTCGAACCAAAACTTTCGCTTCAATGGTTTGTGAAAATGAAGGAGATTTCGCGCAAAGCGTATCAGGCGGTTGAAGATGATGAAATTAAATTGCATCCTGCCAAGTTTAAGAATACATACCGTTACTGGATGGAGAATGTACGCGACTGGTGCATCTCTCGTCAGCTATGGTGGGGGCATCGCATACCAGCTTATTTCTATGGAGATGGTGAGGATGATTTTGTAGTAGCTGAAACCTTATCAGATGCTATAAAGTTTGCAACAAAAAAATCAGGAAGATCGATTTCAGAAAAAGACTTACGCCAGGATGAAGATGTATTGGACACCTGGGCATCGTCCTGGCTTTGGCCGATGGAGGTATTTAAAGGATTTAAGGATGACTCATTCGATGCAGCCACTGGAAAAATAATGCCTTCTAATAATAAAGAGCTTGATTACTACTACCCTACTCAGGTATTGGTAACAGCTCCTGAAATTCTTTTCTTTTGGGTGGCACGCATGATCATTGCGGGGTATGAGTACATGGATAAAAAACCATTCGAGAATGTTTATCTAACCGGCATTGTTCGCGACAAGCAAGGTAGGAAAATGTCGAAGTCGTTAGGCAATTCACCTGATCCCCTCGAGTTAATTAAAACTTACGGTGCAGATGCCGTTCGCACAGGGATGCTGTTTAGTTCACCGGCAGGAAATGATTTATTGTACGATGAGAAATTAGTTGAGCAAGGAAGAAACTTTACCAATAAAATCTGGAATGCCTTCCGATTGGTAAAAGGATGGGAAGTTGAGAAACAATTAAGCCAACCGGAAGAAAATAAGACAGCCATTCAGTGGTTTGAATCCAAATTCAATCAATCACTCATTGAATTAACCGATCATTTTGAAAAATTTAGAATGTCGGACGCCTTGCATGGCGTTTATAAATTAATCTGGGATGACTTCTGTGCCTGGTATCTTGAGATGATAAAGCCAGAGTTTGGAAAACCTATTGATGCGGCAACGTACAACAAAACCATTTCCCTTTTTGAAAATGTGCTGAAAGTGTTACATCCCTTCATGCCCTTCATTACGGAAGAACTTTGGAGTGGATTAAACACGCGGGCAGAGAAAGAATGCATCCTTGTGGCAGCTTGGCCAATGGTAGGTGCAATAGATACTTCTCTCTTAAAAGAAGCTACTCTTGCTTTTGAAACAGTCACTCAAGTAAGAAACACAAGAAACTCAAAAGGAATTTCTCCAAAAGAAGCCATCAAGCTTTATAAGAAAGAAGGCTCTGACGACTTCTCGCATTTTTGGCCGATCATAAAAAAACTTTCGAATATCAACGAGGTATTTTCGCCTACCGAAAAACCAGCCGGAGTTTCTTTCTTAGTTGGAACTGTTGAGTACACCATCCCGATGGAAGGAAAATTGGATCTTGAGAAAGAAAAAGAATTAATCTTAAAAGACTTAGAGTATCAGCGCGGCTTTCTTGCTTCGGTAGATAAAAAACTATCCAATGAAAAATTCGTTGCTGGTGCTCCTGCCAAAGTATTGGAATTGGAACAACAGAAAAAAGCAGATGCCGAAATGAAAATTAAATCGTACGAGGAGGCACTGAAACAATTAGAATATTAGAATTACAACTTCGAATTAATAAACTCAAAAGTTCGTTTCATGCCTGCATCTTTATTAAGATTTAGTTTATTTGCTTTAATATAATCTTCAACTTCTTTGGTTAAATTGCCAGAAGCCTCCAAAACATCTTTTTTGTTTTTGATTTCAAAAAGTTCACCATCTTTTGAATAAAAGATTGTAGGCTTTTGATAAATTTTAAAGTCTTTAGAACCAGAGCCCATTGCATCATTATACGTTGGTTGCTTTACAAATATTTGCGTTTTTTTAAGTAATGGTATCATGCCGTCCACCAAAACTTCAAGTAGCCCTGAATGGGGAGTCCCATCCTTCTTATACTCATTACCATTTACAAAATAATGCAGAAGCGTGGTGGTCGAATCTTTCCATACCATATTCTTGATTTTCTTTACATCTAAAACTTTAATTCCAGTATTCGATTTGATCTCTATCAAATTACTCTTTATATCATACTTCACCGGATAGCCTTCAATCATTACTTCAGACTGGTATAACAAAATTGTGGCGTTATTCCATCTCTTATTCAGATACACATCTCCTACTACTCCACCAGGTTCACCAGGAACACCATACAAGATATCCGAATTTGATAAACCTCCTTTGTCAGACATTCTATCCAATGTATTTTCGGCTCGCATATTCGCAGGTATGGCCCACTGTCCAAATGCATAAGCTTGCGATAATAGAATTAATAAAACAAATACTATTTTTTTCATAATTTAATAATTGCTTATACCCGAATAGCTAACAACAGTTCTATATTTTTAAATTTCATAGCGAATTTACGGGCTATCGATTCATTAGTCAAGGTGCCTTTATAGGTATAAACTCCTTTCATAAACCATTTATGAGAAAAGATCATCTCCTCCACTCCGCCTTCTTCGGCAGCCCTTAAAATGGTTGGCGTAAAAATATTACTTAGGGCGGTACTGGCAGTATTGGCAACCCGCGATGCCACATTCGGCACACAGTAGTGAATGATGTCATACTTTCTAAAAACCGGTTTGTTCAAACTAGTCGTTTCGGAGGTAGCGATGCACCCACCCTGATCAATACTCAAATCAATAATCAATGAGTCGGGTTTCATTCGTTTCACCATTTCTTCCGACACAACGTGACGTACTTTTCCTTTCTCAGCCCGCAAAGCTCCTATTACAACGTCTGCATTTTGTAGGCTTTCACTTAATGTAATTGTGTCAATTGTTGAAGTATAAAATTGATGACCCAACGTGTGCTTAATTCTTCTAAGCTTGTAAAGATGATTATCAAACACTTGAATCTCGGCACCCAAGCTTAGTGCTGCCCTGGCAGCATATTCGGCTACTGTGCCTGCGCCTATAATAACTACTTTGGTAGGTGGCACCCCGGTGATCCCACCAAGGATAATTCCTTTTCCTTTATTAACAGTACTTAAGTACTCGGCTGCAATTAACATAACTGTACTTCCGGCAATTTCACTCATCGCCCTCACAATGGGCATACCTCCTACCTTGTCTTCAATAAATTCATAAGCCAATGCAGTCACTCGTTTCTTTAACAGAGCATTGATACTATCCTGCTTCAAGTGCCCCATTTGGAGTGCCGAAATAAGTGTTTGATTTGGTTTAAAATATTCGATTTCCTCGAGGGATGGAGGTTCAATCTTAAGGATGATGTCAGCCTTGTAAACTTCCTCTAACGTATAAACAACTTTTGCACCAGCCTCGCTATAGTCTTTATCTGAAAATTTCGATCCATCACCTGCTTTGGTTTCTACAATCACCTCATGACCATTGTTTGATAAAAGAGCTACTGCATCAGGTGTAAGGCTTATCCGGTTTTCTTGTAATGAAACCTCTCTCGGTAGGCCAATCAAAAAAGAGTGCTTACCTTTTTTAACCTTCTGCAATTGTTCTTGTGGGTACAAACTTGTTTTAGCAAGCACCTCAAATCCGGTTTTCTTTTTTTCACTCATGAGTTCGGAAATAAATATTTCTGCTTACTGGATCATGAAATTCTATTTTCACTTCAAACACTTGATCGGGTAACAAGTTACTTACCTTTTCCGGCCATTCGATCAAACACAACTTTCCTGAAGTCAAATATTCTTCAAACCCAATATCCAATGCCTCAGCTTCATTCTTTAATCGATAAAGATCAAAATGATAAACTGTATTCTCCTCTTCACCATATTCATTCACAATCGAAAACGTAGGACTAGTTACCAGACTGTCAACACCTAACTTGTTAACAATGCTCTTTACCAACGTGGTCTTTCCACTCCCCATCTCGCCATGCAAAAGCCAAACAACTTGTCCCTTACTAAGATTCAATAACTGCTTTGCTGTTCCAGGTAAATCGCCCAACGTTATGGGGCTATCGCCAAGAAGTTTCCACTGCTCAGGCATTCTTCGAAGATAATAAAATAAAAGGAATGATTACCTCTTCAAGGCTTACTCCACCATGCTGAAATGTATCCTTATAAAAATTCACATAGTAATTATAATTATTAGGGTAGGCGAAAAACTGATCCTCAATGGCAAACACATAAGAGGTAGATACATTCGTCTTGGGAAGAAAAAATCGTTCTGGCTTGGTCGCCTCAAAAACCTTGTCTCCTGAGAAACCTAAGTTCTTACCCTGCTTATATCTCAAATTTGAATTTACGCTTTTGTCGCCCACAATTTTAAAAGGACGCTTTACGCGAATGGTACCATGATCGGTGGTAATAATCACTTTAGCTATTTTATCTGAAATCTTTCTTAGGATATCCATTAGTGGGGAATGTATAAACCACGATTTAGTTATTGATCGGTAAGCTGATTCATCAGGAGCCAGTTCGCGGATCATCGCCATATCGGTGCGGGCATGCGAAAGCATATCCACAAAATTATAGACGATCACATTTAGATCGTTATGAAATAAATTATTAATGGATTCAGCAAGATCGCGCCCCTCTTCTTGTTTTTTAATTTTGTTGTAGGAGAACTTTATGTTCAGATTATTCTTACGAATCTGCTTGGCTAAAAAGTCATCTTCAAAATTATTTTTCGATTCGTCTTCATCCTCTCCTACCCATAGGTCAGGATTAGTTTTTGCCATCTCCGAAGGCATTAACCCCGAAAAGATAGCGTTGCGAGCATAAGCGGTGGTTGTTGGTAGAATTGAATAATAAGACTCTTCTTTATCTACATTAAAATATTCAGCCAGCACAGGTTCAATGGTTTTCCACTGGTCATATCTTAAATTATCAATCAGAATAAAAAAAGTTGGTTCCCCTGATTTCAATTCAGGAAAGACTTTCTTCTTCATGAGTTGGTGAGAAAGAAGTGGCTTTTCTACATTCGTGTTGTTTAACCAGTTCTCATAATTGCGCTTTATAAATCGGCAAAAATTCAAGTTAGCCTCCACCTTTTGCATCTCCAGCACTTCGCCCATATCGCGATTATCAGCTTCTTCCATTTGAAGTTCCCAAAAAACTAACTTCTTATAAATATCAGCCCATTGCTCGTGATTCATATCGTCCAAAAAAGCCATACTGATTTTTTGAAACTCTTGTTGATAGCTGGAGTTTGTCTTTTCAATAACCAGTCGTTTGTTGTCGAGTATCTTCTTTATAGCTAATAAGATTTGACTTGGATTGATCGGCTTGATCAAGTAGTCGTCAATCTTTGCTCCAATAGCATCTTCCATAATTTGCTCTTCTTCATTTTTGGTAATCATGATGATTGGCAAATTAGGTCTGTGATTTTTGATTTGACTCAGCGCCTCTAGCCCGGACATACCGGGCATGTGTTCATCTAAAAAAACAATATCGAAATGTTTAGCTTCGCTAAGCTCAACAGCCTCAGAGCCATTGTTAACCGGAGTAATGTCGTATCCGCGTTGTTGAAGGAATAAAATATGCGGTTTCAGCAAATCAATTTCATCGTCTGCCCACAAAATGCTATATCTTTGCATGTAATTAGGAATAAAAAATTTTTCTAAGTTACGGTTTATACCTCCAATCTCAATTGATCGTTTGAATAAAAAGAAAATCATTAACGACCCAGTCTACGGATTCATCTCTATACAGAGTGATTTGATCTATGACTTGATACAACACCCTTACTTTCAAAGGTTGCGATACATAAAACAACTAGGTCTTAGCGACCTAGTTTACCCAGGCGCACTGCATACCCGGTTTCATCATGCATTGGGCGCTATGCATTTAATGAGCCGGGTTATAAAAAACCTTCAATTAAAGGGTATAGAAATCAGTGACCAAGAAGAAGAGGCTGCGTTGGTGGCCATTTTGCTTCACGACATTGGTCACGGACCACTTTCACATGCATTGGAAGAAACCCTACTACAAGATGTTAAGCATGAGAGCATCTCCTACCTCTTCATGCGAGAAATAAATAAGGAATTCAACGGAGCGCTTGATCTTGCCATTCAGTTTTTCAGAAATAGTTATTCACGTAAATTCTTCCATCAGCTAATTAGCAGTCAGTTAGATATTGATCGGTTAGATTATTTAAAACGCGATAGTTTCTTTACAGGTGTTTTGGAAGGCACGATTGGTGTGGATCGCATCATAGCCATGTTAAATGTTCATAACGATCAATTAGTTGTTGAAGAAAAGGGCATTTATAGCATAGAAAGTTTTCTGCATTCCCGAAGACTTATGTATTGGCAAGTATATCTGCACAAGACTGCGCTTAGTGCCGAGCGAATGATGGTGAACATTATCAGGCGCGCTCAATATATATTACAGGCTGGCGAAAAACTTACCACAACAGATGCATTGAGTAATTTTTTACTAAACAATTACAAGTTATCCGACTTCAATGAAAACACCGAATTGCTTGATCTTTTTGGTCAAATGGATGACAATGATATTTGGGGCTCGATAAAATGCTGGCGCAACCATGCCGACCCAATTTTATCAGGATTATGTAACCGGCTTTTACAGCGTGAGCTTTTTCAAATAATTCTATCAACCGATCCTATTAAGAAAAGTGCTGTTGATAAAGTAAGACAAGAAATACATCAGGTATATGGAATCTTACGAAAAGACACAAACTATTTATATTCACTAGGCACTGTAAGTAATGAGGCATATGTTTCCGGTGGTAAATCCATCAATATTGTTACCAAAAAAGGTGAGATACTGGACATTGCCCATGCCTCTGATTTACCAAGTATTAAGGCAATTAGTAAAATCGTGGAGAAAAACTATTTATGCTGGCCCAAAAATGTATCTTTGTAGAGGCACTAATAAATTTCACCATCCAATTTAGCACACTAAAATATGGAGTTTAGCATCGCTCAAATAGCGGCCATGTTGGGCGGTGAGGTGAAAGGTGATGGTACAGCGAAGATAAACATGCTCGCTAAAATCCAGGATGCAAAAAAAGGGCAGATCGCGTTTCTATCCAATCCAAAATATGAGCAATTCATTTATACAACGCAGGCAAGCGCGGTCATAGTAAAAAAAGATTTTCAAGGCAAGAAAGAAGTTACAGCTACACTTATTCTGGTAGATGATCCATACAATAGTTTTACCGTCTTACTTGAAGAATATCATAAACTAATTTCTTTTCAAAAATCCGGCATTGAAGAACCTTGTTACTTGGGCGAGAATTCAAGTATTGGTAAGAACATTTACCGCGGAGCATTTTCTTACATCGGTAGTAATGTGAAGATTGGCGACAACGTGAAGATCTATCCTCATGTATACGTAGGGGATAACTCGGTTATAGGAAATAATACAATCCTTCACCCCAACGTAAAAGTATATGCAGACACGCGCATTGGTAATAATTGTGTCATTCATGCAGGAACAGTAATTGGTAGCGATGGATTCGGGTTTGCCCCGCAAGAAGACAAAACTTATAAAACAATTCCGCAGCTTGGCAATGTGTTGATTGAGGATGATGTGACAATCGGAGCGAACTCCGTCATCGACTGTGCTACCTTATTCGGAGATTCTACAATCATCCGTCAGGGAGTAAAAATGGATAACCTTATTCAAGTTGCCCATAATGTTGAAATCGGGAAAAATACTGTGATAGCCGCCCAGACCGGAATTTCCGGTTCAACCAAAATTGGCGAGAATTGTGTCTTGGCAGGGCAAGTTGGTATAGCAGGACACTTAGTAATTGCCAATAACACCAGCATTGGAGCACAGGCGGGTATCTCAAAATCAATAAAAGAAGAAGGCGAGCGACTAATTGGATACCCGGCAGTGGATGTAAAAGACTACTTCAAGTCATATGCAGTTTTTAAACAATTGCCAGATCTCAACACGCGCTTGCGGCAGCTTGAAGAGAGGATGAGCCGACAAGGCAGTGTATCTGAGAATTGAATGCAGCATTTTTTAAAAAGTCGATTAAAAAAGATTGGATTAAGGGTCAAAAATGCATCCTTCGCTAACAATCGTTCCCTTTCTTGATAATCCATCGAATCGGGCTTAAATTTGCCACCTTTTACTATGACGCTCAATCACAAACAACAAACAATCAAGAAGTCGGTGACCTTGTCAGGGGTTGGGCTCCATACGGGGGTACAAACCAATATGACTTTCCTCCCTGCCAAACCTAACCACGGAATTAAATTTCAGCGCATTGATTTACCCGGCTCCCCAATTATTGATGCTGATTGTGACCGAGTGGTGGATGTATCGCGAGGCACTACAATTGAGCAAAGTGGAGCGCGTGTAAGTACGATTGAGCATACCTTGGCCGCATTAGTAGGTCTAGAGATAGATAATGTGTTGGTTCAATTGGATGGGCCTGAAGCCCCCATCATGGACGGAAGTTCAATTCAGTTTGTAAATGTTCTGAAAGAAGCGGAAGCGGAAGAGCAAAATGCCCTTCGCGATTTTTTTGAAGTTCAGGATAGTATTTTTTACCGCGAAGCTGCCCGAAATGTTGAGATAGCCGCTTTGCCTTTAGATGACTATCGGGTAACGGTAATGATCGACTATAACTCCCCGGTATTAGGCAGCCAGCATGCATCAATCACCAACATTCGTCAATTTGAGAAAGAGATCGCTTCGTGCCGTACCTTCTGCTTTTTGCACGAGTTAGAAATGCTTTACAAAAACAACTTAATTAAGGGTGGGGATTTAAACAACGCTATCGTAATCGTTGACCGTGTGGTGGAGAATCACGAATTGGAAAACATCGCCAAGATGTTGGGCAAGCCTCGTGTTGAAGTTAAAAAAGAAGGCATTCTTAACAATATTGAGCTTCGCTATAATAATGAACCTGCCCGTCATAAACTTTTGGATATCATTGGCGATTTGGCATTGGCCGGAAGACCTTTAAAAGCACAAATTTTGGCTGCGCGGCCAGGTCACGCAGCCAATGTAGCCTTTGCCCGTAAGCTTAAAAAGCTAATGCAGGAGGACGATAAAAAAGGAAGGCCTAAGTATAATCCAAACTTACCTCCTGTTATGGATATAAACAGGATTACAGGAACTCTCCCGCACCGATATCCATTCTTGCTGATTGATAAAGTTATTTATTTGGATAATGAAACGGTTGCGTGTGTAAAGAACGTAACCTTTAATGAACCCTATTTCCAGGGTCATTTTCCAGGCAATCCTGTTATGCCAGGTGTGTTGCAAGTGGAAGCCATGGTGCAAACCGGAGGAATTCTGGTATTAAACACCGTTCCAGATCCAGAAAATTATTGGACGTACTTTTTAGGTATTGAAAATTTTAGATTTAGAAAAATGGTTTTACCAGGTGATACACTTGTTATTCAATGTGACTTAATTGCACCCATAAAAAGAGGTATCGCTAAAATGTACGGACGTGCTTATGTAGGTAACAGTCTCGTGTGTGAAGGTTCTATGACCGCAAGTATTGTCCGTAAAGATTCATGAGCTACCATCCCCTAGCCAACGTTCACCCAGAGGCGAAAATTGGCAACAACGTTATTATTGAACCATTCGCTACCATTAAGGCGAATGTGGTAATTGGAGATAACTCCTGGATTGGACCCAACGCAGTAATTTGGGAAGGTGCCCGAATTGGAAAGAATGTAAAAATATTTCCAGGTGCATCTATTTCAGCAGTACCTCAGGATCTAAAGTTCGCTGGCGAGGAAACTGAAACCTTTATTGGTGATAATACTGTAATCAGGGAGTTTGTAACAATTAGCAAAGGCACCTCGGATAAATATAAAACGATTGTAGGCAGTGATTGCCTCTTGATGGCCTACGTACATATTGCCCATGATTGCACCGTTGGCAATCATTGTATTTTAGCAAACACGGTTCAGGTAGCAGGGCACGTAACCATTGAAGACTGGGCGATTATTGGTGGAGCCAGTGCATTGCATCAATTTGTAAAAGTAGGTTCACACGTGATGATATCGGGTGGGTCACTAGTACGCAAAGATGTACCTCCCTACACTAAAGCAGCCCGCGAACCACTTACTTATGCAGGCGTAAATACAGTTGGGCTGCGCAGACGAGGATTCTCAGCCGAGAAAATTGGTGAGATCCAGGAAGTATATCGATATATTTTCTTGAAAGGATTAAATAATTCCAAAGCCCTCGACCTGGTGGAAAATGAATTGCCTTCCAGTACAGAGAGAGACTACATCGTGTCATTCATTCGCACCAGCGAACGTGGCGTGATGAAAGGTTTCTCAGCCAACACGGCTGCGTTTGAATGAAACTCATCACAAAAAATCTAAGCAAACGGTTTAACCGAGAATGGATTTTTAAGGATTTAACATTTGAATTCTCATCACCCAATACTTATGCCATCGTTGGCCCAAACGGTTCGGGTAAATCAACATTAATGCAAGTATTATGGGGACAAATGCTACCAAGCCAGGGAAATGTGGTTTATGAAAAAGACGGCAAAGAAATTCCGCTCGATGAAATTTTTAAGCACGTCTCAATTGCAACACCCTACATGGATTTGATTGATGAGTTTACGCTTACAGAAATGATCAACTTTCATTTCAAATTCAAACAAGCTCGAAACAACAAATCGACAGAAGAATTAATTGAAATTTTTCAATTAACCCGATCTAAGGATAAAGCAATTGCAAATTTTTCATCGGGCATGAGGCAACGACTTAAATTGGGCTTGGCCTTATACTCCCAAGCCGATCTTTTATTCCTTGACGAACCAACAACTAATTTTGACAACAAATCAATTGATTGGTATACATACCACCGGAATCAATTACCCCCGGAAACCCTTGTTTTTATAGCCTCAAACCAAGAGCATGAGTATCCGAAAGACGCTCTAAAAGTTGATATTCTAGCATTTAAAAAGGGTTACTAAAAGATCAAACCTCTCATTAAACCTTAACTTTTATGGCTTCTCTTTTTTTAGAATAGCCATTTTACTATGTTTAGGATGATTTTAAATCAATTTAAAATGAAAGTACTTAGAATACTGTCTCTTATTTCGATTACGGCTGTGCTGTTGACCTATGCTGGATGTAAGGGAAAAGGGGGTGACCCTGAACCAATAGCGGATGTTCAATTTGATAAGTTGAAAAAGACTTGGAAAATTAATACCGTAACGTTAGACGGTACTGATAAAACAGCTGACTATACTAACTTTCAGCTAACCTTTTCCGGAACTAAAGGAACTCCTCCATTTGACTATGCAACTTCAGGGCGCCCAAGTTTAAGCCCATGGAAGCCATCCGGTAAATGGGATTTTGGCACTGCTGTAGAAACGCAAATTATTCGTGACAAGGGCACTGCTGATGAATTAGCTCTTACCTATTCCGTTACCGAAACAACACTTACTATTAGCTTTAACTTTACCGGCACGGGTTACTCTGCAAGAACTGGAGTGGTTTCCGGAGATTGGGTATACGTTTTCAAGCTGTAAATAACAACTAATGATACCTAAAGGCCTGTTCGAACGAACAGGCCTTTTCATTTCAGTACTACTACCGTAATCCCTGCACCTCCGCGCTCCACATGCTCATCTGCAAAAGAAGCAACTCCTTTTATTGACTTTAGTCGCTCGCGCACTACCTTCCTTAGCACGCCCTCGCCCTTTCCGTGTAGAATTTTTAATTCAGCCTGACCCAAAAGTAACGCATCATCAACAAACTGATCTAACAAAGAATTAACTTCTTCCACCCGTTTGCCACGAATATCCAGGGTGCTTACAAACGTTGATTGCTTGGACATCACATCGATTCCAAATGACTTTGCTTTGGCGAAAGTTGGATGCACAATTGCCTTGTCGCTCCGCACCAACTGCTTTAGTTTAACCTGCGAACGCAAATCCCCAAACTGCACCACTGCATTCTTATCGTTTATGGATAAGACTTTCCCGCTTACTTCCTGCCCTACCAACCGCACATAATCACCCACTTCAATTGTATCCTGTTGCTCAGGCACAATCACAGTAGGCTTAACTTTTTGGATAAGATCTTGCAATCCGTCCCGCACTTTTCTTGTCTCTTTTTTCTCGGCTTTGTTTTCACGGATGTGCCTAATAGTTTTTTCAATCTCCCGATTGGTTTCCTTTAAAAGATTGGACGCTTCCGTTTTTGCCTTATCAAGTATTTCTTTCTTTTTAGTAGTAAGCTCTGAAGACAAAACTTCATATCGGCTCAACGTTTCACTAAGTTTTTCTTCTTGTTCTTTAATTTCCTTCTGCCGCTTGGATAAGGATTGTTTTTCTTCAGCCACCGACTTCATTAGCGATTCTAACCCTGTTAACTCTTTGCCAATAATTTTCTCTGCCCGTTGGATGGTTTCATAAGGCAACCCTGTTTTGCGTGCAATCTCCAAAGCAAATGAACTGCCGGGTTTACCAATCTCTAACTGAAACAAAGGAGCTAATTTTTTTGAATCAAATAACATGGCTCCATTGCGAATGGAGTTATGATTGCTGGCAAACAATTTCAGATTGTAGTAATGGGTTGTGGCAACACCCCATACATTCCGTTTTATCAAACCGTCCAGAATAGATTCCGCGATACCACCCCCAAAGTTTGGGTCTGTACCGGCCCCTAATTCATCAAGCAAAACAAGCGTGTGTTCATTTGAATGATGAAGAAAGTGGGCCATGTTTTTAAGATGTGAACTGTAGGTACTTAAATCATTTTCGATCGACTGCTGATCGCCAATATCCAAGAAAATATTTTTGAACAACCCAACGCTGGATTTATCATGTAGTGGCACAAGGAGTCCGCATTGTACCATGTACTGAATCAATCCTACTGTTTTTAAACACACAGATTTTCCGCCTGCATTAGGACCTGATATAAGGAGAAATGGATTTGTTGAAGTCAAATCAATAGTTAACGGAACAACTTCCCGCTTTCCTTTTAAACTCAAATACAACAAAGGATGCCTTGCCTGCAGCCAATTCAAATCAGGATTGGGTATCAGCGTTGGTAACTCTGCGTTTATATCTAAAGAAAATTTAGCTCTTGCCCGTGTGAAATCAATAATGGCTAAAAACTGATAAGCGGGTGTTAGCTCATGTAAGTGATTTCGGAGTAGGTTCGTTAGTTCTCTTAGAATTTTTATTATTTCCCTTCGTTCGGCATGAATCAAATCCCGAATCTCATTATTCGCCTCCAGTACATCCAACGGCTCCATAAAAACTGTTTGCCCTGTTGCTGATTCATCCATAATTAATCCAGGCAATCTTCGTTTGTGTTGAGCCATGATTGGAATAACCAATCTCCCATCACGAATGGTTGCTGTAGCACCTTCCGGCACCCAACCCTGATCCACCGCCTGCCTAAATACTTGTTCCGTTAATCGCTTTACCCGTTGTTGCTCTTCCCTAATTCGCTTTCTGATTTTTGCTAATTCAGAACTGGCATTATCTCTAACCTGACCCTTGTCATCAAATTTTGATTCGACTTGATGTAAGAAACTTTTGGATACAACAACCTGATGCGTTAATGAATAGAGTTCTGGATATGATTCGTGATGGGTGATTAGGTATTGTTTGGCGGCCAGAATAGTCTGCAGCGAAGTTAGAATAATATAAAATGCTTCCTCCTCCAGAAAACTGTCTTCAATAGCAGCAGTTTTTAAGTATTCTTCCGGATCGGCATAGTGAGTGGCCGGAAACTGATCTCCTTTTTCAAGAATAAGTTTAAACTCAAGATTTTGCTTCAAGAGCGATTGCACGGTCGTGAATTCAGATGAGAAATTCATCTGATCCGCCAACTTAACTCCTAATGGACTGAGGCAATAACTTTTTAAACGATCGCGGATTTGATCAAACCCCAGTTTCTGTTCAAACTCGGTAGGGAATACCATTGATAAATTAATTGGTAAACGTTTTTCCTTTTTCCTTCTGCTCCCTCAAACTCAACGAATCAATTACGGAGTCATAGATTTTTTCAAATTCTTCCGGCCGCTCTATATAATACTGGTAGGTGATACGCATAATTGAATCGGATACACCTTCGCGGGCTAATAGTTTTTGCTCGGCAGGTTTGAAGTATTTCATCACAGAGTCCTTTATCATGGATTGCCCACTGGCTCTCGCTTCTGCGAGGTAGAGTTCCATCATAACTTTTGTCAATTCTTTAGGCGATAACACACCAACCGGTCTTTTCTCCTTTTGGCAGCCCAAAAAGATAGCTATCGTTAGGATAAGTAAACCAATGCGCGGTATAATCGTATGAATCTGTTGCCGTCTGTAACTCATATAGGCTGCGAAATTAGTCATATTTATTATTTTTAGGCCTCCAAAAAAGTGCCAGAGTGAAAGAGCTGCTGAAAAAGCTAAGGAAGTACGAAATACAGATCAGAAAGGCCATCAATAGCCAGATGCAGGGTGATTTCCACTCAATCTTTAAAGGCACTGGTTTAGAGTTTGATGATGTGCGCCCCTATCAGTATGGAGATGACATTCGAACCATCGACTGGAATGTTTCGGCTAAAGGCCATGGAACCTTCGTTAAAACCTTTCGTGAAGAGAAAGAACAAACTATATTTTTTATTCTGGATGTAAGCGCTTCTCAATATATTGGCACACCGGGCCAAACTAAATTTGATATCGCCAAAGAAATTTGTGGGGTGCTTGCTTTATCAGGAACAAAGGAATCCAGTCAGGTAGGCTTGATATGTTATTCCGATGAACGCGAAAAATTCATCAAACCCAAGAAGGGAATAGCTCAGGCTTATGAAATTATTTCCAACCTCACCAAACTAGAGCCAAAATCAACTAAGACCAATCTCAATAAAGCAATTACGTTTGCGTTAAATTCTATTAAGCGAAGAAGTGTTATTGTCATGATTTCAGATTTTATTGATGAAGGATACCACCATCATTTAAAATCCTTGGCTAAAAAACACGATCTGGTTTTGATTCAGGTAAGTGATAAACGAGAAACACAACTACCTAAGTTAGGGATCATTCCAATTCTCGATAAAGAGACAAAAAAAACAATGTGGGTCAATTCTTCCTTTGGTGATTTTAGAGATAAAATGATTAATCATCATTTTGAACGACAGCAGGAGATTGTCAACTTCAGTAAAAAACACCAAATCAATTTTTTAAGTGTTTCCACCGATGAGAACTTTGTGCCTAAACTGTTAAAATTATTTAAGGTTAGAAATAAAACAGTTAAAAGTGTTTAAGGCGTTTCAACTTACTTTCTTTCTTACCTTGATCTCACTGCCTGGTTTTTCACAGGAAGTGAAAGTGCATGGTTACTTTGATGTGGATACGGTAAAATTAGGTGAACCTATAAAATTTTATCTTACAGCAACCTATCCGCAAACCTATCAGGTTTTATTTCCTGACTCTACATTTTCATTTGCCCCTTTTGAGTTTCAGAAAAAGAGATACTTTCAAACAAAAACTACAAGCGGATTAAGTTACGATAGTGTGATTTACACGCTGGCAACCTATGAAATAGATAGGGTTCAAGCACTGGCGCTTCCTGTCTTTCAACTTCAGAAGAAAGATTCTCTAACCTACCTAACCGAAACGGACACTGTCTTCTTTAAAGAATTGGTAGGAGCCCTCCCCGATTCATTAGCGATTAGTCAACTTCCATTAAAAACAAATACCGCTTACAATCCGGTAAGCTGGCTTCTTAATTATCCATTGTTATTAATAGGTGGTGGCATTGTTCTTTTGATTGCACTTGTTTGCTGGATCATCTTTGGGAAGCGAATCAGAAGGTATTTCACACTTAAGAAACTTGTTAGGAGCCACGAGCTTTTTTTAAGCAGATTTGATGAAGCCGTTGAAAACCTCAAAACGAGCTTCTCACCCGAAGTAGCCGAGTCATCTGTTACCCTTTGGAAAAAATACATGGAAGAACTTTCATCACGGCCTTATACAAAATTTACCTCTCGCGAAATCCGGGAACAGGAAAGCAGTGAACTTGGTCAACCTCTTCGGTCTGTAGATAGAATGATTTATGGACGATTGGCTCCTGAAACGTTTGATTCATTTCATCAACTGAAAGAGTTTACAAAAAATCAATTCAACCAAAAGGTGGAGGAAGTGAAGCATGGATGAGATAGTTGACCCCTGGTATTCGCTAGATTGGTTTTATCCTTCTACCCTGAAAGGATTTACATGGGAGAACACCCTTTTCCTATGGGCAATACTTATTGTTCCATTTGTCTTTATTGGCCGTTGGGCTTTGCGGTATTACTTCAATCAAAAACTTCCGGTAGCACTTGTTAAAAGTGATCTCAACACATCTCCCCTTACATGGATTCGCCTACTACCTGAATTCATTTTAGCGCTCGTGCTGGTGCTTATGTTAACGGGCCTCGCCAGGCCTCAAAAAACAAATGAAAAAGTAGAACAGTGGACGGAAGGCATCGACATCATGTTAGCAATAGACATTTCGCAGTCTATGCAGATCGAAGATTTTAGACCCAACCGATTAGAAGCAGCAAAAGATGTAGCCCGCGATTTTATTAAAGGAAGGCTTCAGGATAGGATTGGGATTGTGGTTTTTTCAGGTGATGCATTTTCACTGGCGCCCCTCACTACCGATTACGATTTGCTCAATTCGTATTTGAACGATATTAATTTCGAGATGATTGAATCGCGTGGCACCGCGATTGGTTCTGCCCTGGCAGTGGTGACTAATCGCATGCGCGAGTCAGAATCAAAATCAAAAGTTTGTATTTTATTGAGCGATGGGGATAACACGGCTGGCAATATTGACCCTATCACATCTGCTGAGTTGGCTGCTGCCTATGAAATCAAAACCTATACAATCATTGTGGGGAAAGAAGGGATGGTGCCGTTTGGCAAAGATTATTTTGGCCGACCCAACATGGTTGAGAATACCATTGACGAAACTACCATGCGCAAGATTGCTCAGATAGGCGGTGGGGAATTTTTCCGGGTAACAGATAACGCAGCACTTAAAAACGTATTTGATCGCATCGATCAATATGAAAAAGCTGAAATAAAAGAAAGCCGGTTCAAAGACACAGCCGACTACTATTATGTATACCTGCGGTGGTCGCTGTTTTTTTTCCTCCTGTGGTTGCTTCTTAAATCAACATTCTTATCAAATGTGTTGCAAGATTAAATGCAATTTCAAACACATCGGTTAGAAAGTACCTGCCAGGAAAATCAACCGTGCCCCAAAAATGATCAAGCAAATACCCACAATCACATTCATGATCATCATCAGTCTTTTTGTTACCAACCTTCTCAACTTATCAGCGAGGTAAGCTTTAAGAATATCGGTAGCTAATACGGTTATGAGTACAATACTAAAAAAGATAAAGAACTCGTAACCTCGTGAATAACCAAAATCAAGAGAGGCAACGCTAATCGTTCCGATCCAAAAAATAAGTACCATGGGGCTTAGCCCATTGATAATAAAGCCCTTTGCAAAATAACGGTACATTTTTCTTCCTTCAGCAGCAGCTACTGCAACTTGAATGTTTCTTTTACTTTTAATAAATAAATGATAGAGTCCAAAGAGAACAAGAATACCGCCCCCAGCATAAGCAAGGTTCTCACGAAAATTAGGCTCGTTAATGAATTGGATTACTCCAAAATAACAAATGGTAACGTAAAGAATATCGCTAAGAGAGACTCCTAGCGAAACCAGCACTCCATTCCAAAAACCCCGCTCAACACTGGTTTGGATAATTGTAAAAAAAACCGGACCAATTAGAAAAGCTAATACAAGGCCTAGTTTAATTCCATTGAAGATGATCTCCATGTTAGGCTATAAACTTAATCCACTCATCTAACTGAGTGCTCTTCATCACTCGCGGAAATTTATTTTGACCACCTACTTTACCCTTGTGTTCCATCCAATCATAAAATTTATGAAGTGGCAAAACATCTACTAACACCTCTTTTAGCGCTGCACTCCGCTCAACTGCATAATCATCATTAAGAGCCTTCAGGTGAAAATCAATTCGCTCTTTAAATTTATTTGCATCTACCTCTTTATCATCAGTACCTATAAACCAATGATGTGCAAACAATGACTCGTACGGAATACCTGCAACTGTAAATTCAGGAATGGTGATATTCATTTCATCCGATACCAATTCAATTGCCTTGTTCATGTTATCCACCGAAAGATGCTCTCCACAAAGACTCAGGAAATGTTTGGTTCTACCCGTAATTATTATTTCCAACTCCTCAATAGATGTAAACCTGATTACATCCCCTATTAAATATCGCCACGCACCCGCACAGGTAGATAACAGAATGGCGTACTCCTTTCCTTCCTCCACTTCGCTGATCAAAAAAGTCTCCGCATCAGCTTTTATTTCGCCAGCTGACGTAAAGTTCTTCTCTTCAAAGGGAACAAACTCATAAAAGATTCCATTGTTTAGAACTAACCGCATTGACTTGCGCTTAGGCAAAGCCTGATAGGCGATAAAACCTTCTGACGCCAAATAGGTTTCAATGTAATAGATTGGGCGGCCCAATAATTTTTCAAAACCTTTTCGGTACGGATCCATCGACACACCACCATGCACATAAATCAGTAGGTTGGGCCAAATCTCGTGTATGTGTTCTACCTTATGAAACTCGACAATTTTTGCAAGCAGGATTTGAATCCACGCGGGTACGCCTACTACAATTCCAATATCCCACTCCTTTGCTTTGTGTACAATCTCGTTCAACTTAGAATCCCAGTTGCGGGTGGATGCAATCTTTTTTCCAGGCTTATAGAAGTGCTGAAACCAAAAAGGTAAACGAGCCGCCTGAATCCCGCTAAGGTCGCCTTCAAAAAAACTTCCTTTTTTATTCAAATGGGTGCTACCCCCAATCATCAAAATACCTGCCTCAAATACTTCAGGGGGCAAATCGTATTTAGATAAACTAAGAATTTGACGAACACTGGTCTTCTGGATTGCCTTCGTCATCTCTTTCGTTACCGGGATATGTTTTGAGGCAGCCTCGGACGTTCCAGAACTTAACGCAAAATATTTTATACGCCCGGGCCAGCAAATATTTTTTGCTCCTTTAATGGACAGATGCCACCAATCCTTATAAATTTTGTTGTAGTCATGGATTGGGATGCTGCCCTTAAAAGCCTGATAAAAGTCCTTATTGCCTTTTCGAAAGTGAGTAAGTATGTCAGGAAAATTGTAATACTTGCCAAACTCCGTCTGGCTGGCCGTTATCATCAACTCCTTCAGCTCTTTCTTTTGCAATTCGATGGGGGCTGTATATTCCTGCTCCAGGTTTTCCCGAAGTTTAATTCCTTTCTTTAGTAAGGTTCCAAGTATGGCCATAACTTTGTTGAAGTGGAAAAATAAGATATAGAACGGGCGAAATTATTAAATGGTGATTAAAAATAACATAAAAGCGATTCTTGCTGAGTTAAGTGGTTCCTGCCAATTGATTGCTGTAAGCAAAACACAGCCTATTGAGCGATTGCAAGAGGCTTATGATGCCGGACAACGCATTTTCGGAGAAAATAAAGCGCAGGAACTCGCTTCAAAGTTTGCATCGCTGCCTAAAGATATAGAGTGGCACATGATTGGTCACCTTCAATCCAATAAAGTTAAATACATTGCCCCGTTTGTTGCACTTATTCATTCCATTGACTCAATAAAACTTTTGGAAGAAGTTGATAAACAGGCAAAAAAAGTGAATCGAAAAATTTCATGCCTGCTTCAGGTTCATATCGCAAAGGAAGAAACCAAATTTGGTTTTGATTCCCATGAAGTTAAAGAACTTATTAGCTCGGACGTACTAAAGAATTTTTCGCATGTTGAGATTAAAGGACTGATGGGAATGGCCACCTTTACTGAAGACCAACAACAAATTAGAAATGAATTTGCATTGATCAACAACCTCTTCAAAACATTAAAGGCCCAGGTATTACCATACAATGTTGAGATGAAAGAACTATCTATTGGCATGAGCTCCGATTATAAAATTGCCCTTGAAGAAGGAAGTACTTTAGTGCGTGTAGGCACTGCAATTTTTGGATCCAGAAATTATAACTGACATGATCAATTCAAGACAAACACTTTTAATTGCAAGTCTCTCGGGCTTTTTGGCTGTGGCGTTAGGTGCCTTTGGTGCACATGCACTTAAGCAAATCTTACTTGAAAATAACAGAACCGATACTTTTGAATTAGCTGTGAGGTACCACTTCTACCACACATTCGCCTTGTTGGTCATTGCACTTTTAATGGATCGATTTAATTCCAAATGGCTACCAATAAGTGCACTTTGTATACTTACAGGAATGATTCTCTTTAGCGGTAGCTTGTATCTACTGGCACTTGCAAACAGTACTTCTTTTGCCTTTATAACTCCTTTTGGTGGAGTTTTTCTTCTGGCAGGTTGGGGGTTTTTGTTTCTATCTACCTTTAAAAAAGGCTAATTAGAGGGTCTTCTTTCCAACACATTTGCTGTAATCATTATTTGATTGGTTGTTCCAACCGAATTAGAGGTAATCGTGATTACTTTATTCTGCTTACCAGATTTGCCGATGCTATTAAATGCCACTGTAAGTTCACCTGTTGATCCTGGAGCGATTGGGTCGCGTGTCCATCCTTTTGGAGTAGTACACCCACATGTAACCTCCACATTTGTTAGAACCAAGGGTTGATTGCCCGTATTTGTAAACTTGAAGGTATGGCTTACTTTATCACCTTCTGTAATATCCCCAAAATCATAGGAGCTTTTATCCCACGTAATCACAGGGCCTAATAGCTTGTATAGTTCCTGTGCGTCAGTGCAAAAAATTGGCAGAACACAAACTGCCATCAAAATCAATCTCCTCATCTCTAATAAATTAAATCTTGATTTAATTAAGAACTAACCTGCACTTTATTTTATTTTAAAGTGAGCTTAAATTTTTAAACGCAACTATGACCGATGTGGTTCACCAAACTTTTGGAAATCAGTTAAGAGTAAGAATTTGCGGAGTGTGTGTTACAGAAAATAGAATTCTATTAGTTAACCACTCCAACATAGGTAATGGAGACTTTTGGGCGCCACCAGGAGGCGGAATGCAGTTTGGAGAATCTGCGGAAGCATGTTTGAAAAGAGAATTTTTAGAGGAAACCGGATTAATTGTGGAAATGGGTGACTTTCTGTTCGCCTGCGAATTAATTAATAAGCCTCTTCATGCTTTGGAGCTTTTCTTTACCGTAATTCTGACAGGTGGAAGGCTGAAAAAAGGATTCGATCCCGAATTGGGCGAAAATCAGATCATTCAGGATGCAAAGTTTTTCGACTTACCCCAGCTGGAAAGGGTTAAATCAGAAGAACTGCACAGCATTTTCAAAAAAGTGACTGATCCTTTTAAAATAGTCGATTTAAGGGGCTATTTTAAGTTATAATTGGTTGTATTAAACGCGATAAAATATTTATAATTGCAAGCTAAACCTGTAACCAATGAACTTGACAAAAATCCTTACTGGTGTCCTTCTTTTAGCCAGTCTTTTCCTTGCTTATCTGCTTTATAGAAGTGTTCAAGGCACAATTGATGACCGCGCAAAAATTGAATCAACAGAACAAGCTATTGTCGAGAAATTGAAATTGATACGGGAAGCAGAAATTGTATTCCAAAGTGTAAATAAGAGATATACATCAAACTGGGATTCGTTGGCCGATTTTATAAGAACAGGTCAAGTACCTATCATTCAGCGCAGAGAAGAAATTACTCAAAAAGCGTATGGTGTTGAAGAAGTAAAGGTGATAATTGATACCCTTGGATTCATTTCGGCAAGAGACAGGATTTTCAAAAAGACCTATTACGTAAACTCCCCAGACATTGGTACATTCCTCGGTTTTAAGGTTAAGGAAGGTGATCGCGTAATCAAAAATCAAAAAACATATTCATTGCGTGTTGGAGAAAAGGTAAATGAACCTCCTATGCAGGAAGAAGGTACGGTTACAAAGCTCGAACCCATTAAAGTAGGTACTGAGTTGAAAAAAGGCCAGCAATTGATGAGTTTAACAAACTACATGTTCGATCCTAATGTGGACTTAGCTACCTTGGGCAATATTCCCGGCCAGCCAAATTTAAAGTTTGATATTTTTGTTGGAGTGGTGGAGAAAGGTGGTTTGAAGGTGCAGGTGATAGAAGTGAAAGATCCTAAACCTGTTAATCCTATTCGTAAGGAGAGCAATGAAGCTAAAAACCGCAAGCCCCTTCACTTCGGTTCTCGGTTCGATATTTCAACTTCAGGTAATTGGGAATAACAAACTACTTTGCAATCTACTACGCTTGGGTTTAAGCTTATAAAGAAGATCAAAGATGATCGTTTTGATGAGGAGAAACTTCATCAGTACAATTTAATGATTCAACTTGGCGTAAGGGATTTACAAATAGGTATTATAGACACCCAAGACAGTCGCATACTTTTCTTTGAAGATTATGTGCTTGGTGATTTAAGTTCTCACGATGAATTACAAAGCCTCTTTAAAATCCTTTTTGATTCGCATCCTGTGCTTCAAGCCGGTTTTTGGAAAGCGGTTTGGGTCTCTATAAAGAATACAAAATTTGCGCAGGTTCCCTCTTCCCTCTTCGTTAAGGAAGCGGCTGCAGATTATCTTCAGTTCAATGCCCATGTCGATACCGCTAAGGAAGATGTTCTGGATTGCGTAAACCTTAAAGTGGATGCAGTTACAGTTTTTAGTATACAAAAGGAATTACACGCCTGGTTCAGGCATATCTACGCGAATACAGAACTACACATCGTTCATCAGTCTACTTCGCTTATTGAAGGTGTTTTAGAATATTCACTCAAAACATCTAAATCTCCTTTATACATTTATGTTGATCGTTTCAAGCTTCATATCCTGGCAGCCGATAACGGAAAGCTAACCTACTACAATCAGTTTTTGATCAAGCAATTTTCTGACTATGTGAAATATATCATGCTGGTTATGAAAGGTCTGAATATGGATCAAAATACCAGTGAAGTGATTTTGTGGGGATACATTGGTAAGAACTCTCCCCACTACCAAGAATTTGTTAAGTATGTGCGCAATGTAAATTTTGGGGGAAGGCCATCGTATTTAAAATTTGGTTATTTATTTGACGAAGTTCAGGAGCATCATTTCTTCGATCTTTATTCCATCCACCTTCTTCATTAAGTTATGAAACGCATAGCCCTGTTTCCGGGTTCTTTTGATCCCTTTACCAAAGGACACGAAGATATTGTGTTGCGTGGGCTTTCCCTTTTTGATGAGATTATCGTAGCGATTGGTTATAACAGTGGTAAAAGTCAGCGCTATTTTCCAATTGAATTTATGGAAGGAAAAATTAAAGAGACATTCGCTGCCCACTCAAACATTTCAGTACAAACCTTTTCAGAGTTAACAGCGGAGTTTGCTCGTAGAAATGGCGCTCGCTACTTGCTTCGGGGATTGCGCAATACAACAGACTTCGAGTATGAGAATAGTATAGCGCAGGTGAACCGGCAACTCAATGATGATCTGGAGTCAGTATTTTTAATAACCTCGCCACAATTTGCGGCAATAAGTTCATCAATTATACGAGAGGTACATCGCTATAAGGGCGATGTTTCAAGTTTGATTCCGTATAAGCTCTAATCAGAAATTTTATTTTTCTTTCGATAGTATTCCTCGAATACGAACCGAATGGATTTATATGAATTCTCTAAAGCGTGGTAGACTTCCTTCTGAGTCATCCAACGCAATTCTTCAATATCCTCCTCTAAGCACGGTTTACTTTTGGAATCGTCTATTAGATCCATCTTATACCAGCGTGTTTTCTTCAACATGCTGTTTTTATTCATAGTATAAGTATGCCAGGTGGTGCACACCTTTTTTCCCAGGCTTACTTCAATGTTACATTCTTCCGCTACTTCGCGCACGGCTGTTTCTTCATAGCTCTCACCCGATTCCTTTTTTCCTTTTGGAAGATCCCACTTCTTCATGCGATAAATCATCAAAAATTTATCCTTCTTTCGAACCAATCCGCCTGCGGCTTTCACTACTTTAAACCGGGTGGTTAAGAAAATCTTAAGTGCCTCGTAATCGAGCACTGAAATGTAGAGTGAAAACAGATGGGAAGGAACCTTGGTATTGATCAAATCCAGGATCAGATCCATATCCTGAACAGTTACCCGCTTAATCCACACATGGTGAATTAACTTAGCCTTCGTAATCACCTCTGCCGAAGCGTCAATTTCGAAATTGATATGGCCGGCTGGCGGCACCTCATCCAAGCGCATTATTCGGACGGGGATGTCGTTTACAAACAGGTTCATGTTAGTCGTTGAGACAATTTCACGCACGCAAAAACATCAATTATTTGCAATGAATCAACCCCTGAGTACAATTATTACAGGATGTAAAATAAGCCCTTCAAAATTTTAAAGGATAATAAGCAATGAGCTTGGCCTGCGCTTCGATTACTGATAAATTGCAGGCATGAAATGGATTTCATTGAAAATAATGACGGATGAATCATATTAAAATTCAGGAAGATACTGCCGGCCCAATTGCTTCTCGATTACTGGAAATCGGGGCAATTAAGTTAAATTATAAGCAACCTTTTACCTGGAGCTCGGGCTGGAAGTCTCCCATCTATTGCGATAATCGATTGGCCCTCTCCTATCCCCTCATACGCGCGTATATTAAAGAGAATCTTGCCCGCACGATCAAACTTAACTTTCCACAAGTGGAATGCATTGCAGGTGTTGCCACCGCAGGTATTCCTCAAGGTGCACTTGTTGCCGATTTGTTAGGGCTTCCTTTTGTGTATGTGCGGCCTAAGCCAAAAGAGCATGGCATGGGAAACTTGATTGAAGGTAAGGTTGAGAAGAATGCCAAAGTAGTTTTAGTGGAAGACCTTATTTCCACTGGTGGAAGCTCGTTGAAGGCCGCACAGGCCATGAAAGAAGCAGGCTTTAAAGTGATTGGCATGGTGGCCATATTTACCTACGGTTTTGAAACTGCCGAAAAGAACTTCTCAGATGCCAACATTCCATTAGTTTGCCTGAGTGATTTTGCACACATGCTTACCCAGGCAGCAGAACAAAAATACTTAGACGAGAAAGAATTGATTCACGTTAAATCGTGGCGGCTGGATCCTGCTAATTGGAAGTAACCAGGTATTTGGTACGTCCTGCATCTTGATAGATGCAGGATGCTTGCTCTTTAGAATAGATGGAATATTCCTATCTTTCTAACTATGACAACTCGACAATATACCTACCTCAATTCCATTGTTGCAGCTATGGCCGGCTTTCTGTTTGGCTTCGATACAGTTGTAATTTCTGGAGCCAACCTACCTATTAAAGAACTTTGGGATACCTCCCCCTGGTTTCATGGTCTCTTTATAATGTCAATGGCACTTTGGGGAACCGTTTTGGGTGCTTTGTTTGGTGGCTTACCAACCGAAAAGTATGGAAGGAAAAAAGTGCTCTTCTGGATTGGTGTCTTGTACACAGTAAGCGCCCTGGGCTCAGCATTTGCCACCGATCCATATTTGTTTTCATTTTTTAGATTTATAGGGGGAATTGGTGTTGGTGTGTCGTCTGTAGTAGCACCAACTTATATCGCTGAAATATCAACTTCTTCTATTCGTGGTAGGTTAGTTGCCCTCTATCAATTCAATATTGTCTTTGGAATTCTGATAGCATTTTTATCAAATTACTTTCTTATTGGATTTGATGGTTCCAATGATTGGCGTTGGATGTTAGGTGTAGAAGCTATCCCTGCTATCATCTATACCCTTATGGTACTGCGCGTTCCTGAAAGCCCACGCTGGTTAATTACAAGAAGAAATAATCTCGCTGCAGCCGAAAAAGTACTGATTGATTTAGGCGTTCCAAACCCGAAAGAAGAAATTCAGATTATTATTGCGGTTAATGAAAATGATTCGAAAAGTGATGATGAGCCTTTCTTCAGCAATAGGTTGCTAAAACCCATCATGCTTGCTTTTTTCATTGCGTTCTTTAACCAGATCTCGGGTATAAATTTCATTTTGTACTACTCTCCTGAAATTTTAGAACGGGCGGGATTGGCTGCTAAAGAATCGTTGTTTAACTCAATCGCGATTGGAGGGATTAATCTCATCTTCACATTTGTTGGTTTGTACCTCATCGACCGAATGGGCAGAAAACTATTACTCATTATTGGATCACTTGGGTATATCCTTAGCCTTTCCATGGTATCTTATGCATTCTATTCTTCTGCCAATCCTATGTTCTTAATGTCTTTCCTTCTTTTGTTCATTGCTGCCCACGCTATGGGACAAGGTGCTGTTATCTGGGTGTTTATTTCAGAAATATTCCCAAATAAATCGCGCGCATTGGGTCAGTCTTTTGGAGCCAGTGTTCATTGGGTTTTTGCAGCATTGATTACCTTACTTACCCCCATTTTTTTAGACAAGGACAAAGGAGTTCTACGAGATGATCCTTGGATTATTTTTGCCTTTTTTGCTGTAATGATGACGTTTCAATTGATCTGGGTGTTGACTAAGTTTCCTGAAACTAAAGGGGTATCCTTAGAAGAAATACAAAAACGACTTGGAATTAATTGATTATGCTAAGAATAATAACAATCCTTCTTTTATTAATATCAGCACCGAGTAGCGCACAATCCCGCGAGGAGGAGGTTTTGAAAATCCTGAATGAGGTTCGAACAGATCCTCAGAGTTTCATAAAGACATACCTCACTCCGTACCTGAAAGAAAATAATCTAGCCAATAACCGATATGCGAAATCTCTAGTTTCCGATCTAAAGAAAACCAAGAAAATGAACGCATTAAAAACGTCAGCTGCTTTAAATGAAGTCGCTAAAATGCATGCGCTAGATATGGGAAAACTAGGGAAAGTTGGTCATTCCAGTTCGGATGGAACTTCGTTTGCTGATCGGGTTAGTAATAACGCAAAAGCCGGGGGCATGATTGCTGAGAATTGTGATTATGGACATGAAACCGCACTTGATATTGTAATGGCATTGTTAATTGATGACGGCATTGAATCATTGGGTCATCGAAAAAATATTCTCGAACCTAAATACCAATGGGTTGGGATTGCCATTGAAGATCACAAGAAGTATCGGGTTAACACCGTAATGGATTTTGCAGAGCGATTCTAACGATCTTTGGTTCTGTAAACGAATTTCAATCCTGACCAAACTTCATCTACTGCACACACTTTGACATCTACAAGTCCATTTGCTAATCCAAAATCACGAATCTTATTTTCATCCAAGTCAGTTTCAATCTTTGACGATTTCTTCGGCCACGAAATCCAAAGCATCCCCTCTTTCTTAAGCAGTTTTTTCATAGTTAGGAATTGGGATTCAAATTCATTCACACTCAAAACAAACACATGGATAAAATCAAGATCACCTCGGCCCTGCTTTACAACAACAGCATCTTGAGGCAAAGGACTTATCCAATCCCAATAGGTTTTAGGTTCGCCTTTAATAAGAATACGGGTCGCGGGTTTTATTCCTAATTTTTTTATTAAAGGTGTTTGTGAATATCCAGCCATAAAAAAATCCCGACCTTGTTAGACCGGGATCGTTTAGTTAGTTTGTGAGAATTAATTGTTTCCCATTTTTTCCATTTCTTTTTCAAAGGTCTCTTTGAACTTCTCATAATCATAATCGATTTTAAGACGTTCATCCTTTGAAAGGCGTTCGTTATATTTTGATACTAATTCTTCAGCAGAAAGTTCAATGGCTACGTATGTCTTATAAGTACCTTGATCAGTCTTTACAAGCTTTTCGCAAAGCGTGCGGATACCAGAAAGCGTTTGGTTTACCACCTCACGGTTTAAGCTCTCAAAGCGCTCTTCAACTTCTTCTTTATTATTAAACTCACGAGAATTCACGTAGTTATCAGTAACTGTTTTTACAGTTGTGTTGATAGCCTGAGCCAGTTCGTTACGGGCATTGGTAAGTGCTTTCTTTTTAGAAGTTACTTGATCCTGACTTTCGCCAATTGAATTTGCACGGAACGCTTTTGCAGTAGTGAAATAATCGGAACCCGAACAAGGAACGATAACTTCTTTTTCACCTGCCGGAATTTTCTCCTTACCCTTACAACCTGCAAGTATTGCAACAGCAACTAGTACTAACAGGGAAACATAATTTAACTTTTTCATATCAATTTGGAATTTGGTTATGCAATTTACGATAATGCAATTAACAGGCCACTCTCTAAAACAGAGAATTTAAGGAGCTTTAAAATGTGCTTAAAATGATTGAAAACCCACATAATTATTGCAAAATAGCGTTTAAAAGTTCTGGAAGTTTTTCTTTATCTAAAATTTCTACCGACTTATTATAAGCTTCCTGGCTTGATCGTTCAAAGTCAAGGCTGAATCCCTTAACGCGATCCAAGGTAGTTGCATAGATTTCTTTATTATCGCTGGCTGTTGATACTCGAATTAAAGCAGTAACATAAGTAATATAAATACTACCCGATACAGTTCCCTTTTCAGAATTAGCATTTACATCCAGCGAAAGCTCGGCCTTATTCTTATCATCTGTAAATTCAAAACCTGAGGTAGCCAGAAAATTTTTGATTCGATTAGTTAATTGCTGATTTGATTTATCTACCCCTAAACTTTTCTCGCTAGCTGCGATATAAACCAAGGGTCTGTGAACTTTCATTAGAATAGTTGCTTTTGGAACAACCATCTTCCCAGCTATTAACGAGTAAATATCGCCTCCACCATTACCTGCAAAACTCAACATATCAACCTTTACAGCTACCGTTTGTTCTAAATCGCGCGAGCTAATTTTAGTAAGTAAAATTTTAGCTTGCCCAGCTACATCTGTTTTATAAGTTGGATACACATCCCCCGCTCCTTTTTCAAACGCGGCAGCTAATGGTAAATCGGCAATTGACTTACGTGAATTTTTATCAACCGCCCTGGCAATTACAGTCATGTCGTTTTGCGCTACCCTTCTGTTCAGCACAATCTCTTTCGGGGTAACAGACAACTCTATTTTATCTAAAATCAATTGCATGCTGGCAATTATTTCATTGGATAACAGAATTTCTTTACCCTCAAACTCAAGGCGGATTGGATCAGCCAGGTATTTTTCAACTGCACGAAATCCTTGATAATAAAATCCAAGCGCTAAAACAAGATCTCCGCTTCGATCAGCACTCTTGGCCTTGGTGAAAAAATCTAACCCAAGGGAAACCGCATCACGCTTTTGCTTATCCTTAATTTCCTTATAGCGCTGTTTGGAAAGTCGGTAATACACCCAATAATTTTGAGTATCTTCCCAGGTATCCATTTGCTCATACTCCTGAATTTCATCCGCTACAGTAGTTTGGATAATTTGTTCATATTTTTCCTGAAACTCTTTATTAGCATCGATTTGGCTGAGTACCGAAGTAGAGGAAATATTTACTTTGATCTCTGAAACCAGGTCTTCAAGGGCACTATTTTTCGCTGATTGCACATAATTATTTGTACCATCCTTGGTGCTATGACCAATACCAATATAATAGCTGGATTGAACAGGTTTGGCTGATAGCCATTCGGGTTTGGGGTTTTGTAAATTCGACTTAAGAGAAGAATTTGTGACAGAGGGGCTGCAAGCACCCAAAATTATAGCAACAAAAAATAGTCTTTTCACAGAATTAAAGCCACTTAGTTTCGTTGCTACGAATATACCATATCCATGCCAATTCAAGGATTCAAAGTAAATCTAATGTCGGAACAAGGGTCAAGAAATCTAACTTTCCATCAAATTTTCTATCTTTAATATCAAAATAGGGGTTATGAAAAAGCTTATTGCAATAGTATTGTGCGGAATGATTTGGGTTTCCTGTCAGGAAAGTGAAAGCATAAGTGACTTTACAGGAAACGAAATTACCTATTCCCTTCAGTCAGGATCTCAATACAGTGTTTCAGGAACAGCAACAATCAAAGAGCGCAGGGACGGTTCATCCACGGTACTGGTCTCACTTTCGGGTACTTCCGGTGATTCGAAATTACCTGTGCACTTACATTTAGGCAATATTACTACTCCGGGAGCTGATGTAGCTGCCTTGCTAAGTCCGGTAAATTCAAAAACGGGGATAAGCGAAACAACGTTGACTCAATTGGCAAATGAAACTTCAATCTCTTATATTGAGTTGGTAAAATTAGAAGCTTGTTTAAAAGTGCATCTATCTGACACAGGTGCCGAGCGTGACATTATTCTAGCGGGTGGCAACATTGGTGAATCGGCAGTAAAAGCTACTTCATCGGGAAGGGCTACGCTGGGAGTTTGTAAGAGTGAGTAGCATAACATTTAAGGCATAAAAAAACCCGGCAATTGTCGGGTTTTATTTTTATGAGATAATGTAGGATCAATCGCCACCACCATCCGTTTCAATCTCATAGGATGTCATCATGGCCCCTAAATATTCACGGTTCATACGTGCAATGTTAGCCACTTTAATTCCCTTAGGGCATTCCGCTTCGCATGCATACGTATTGGTGCATGAACCAAACCCTTCGGCATCCATTTGAGCTACCATTTTTTCGGCCCGCTCCTTACGCTCTACTTGACCTTGTGGCAATAATGCAAACTGCGAAACCTTTGCACTCACAAACAACATAGCCGATGCATTTTTGCAGGCTGCCACGCAAGCTCCACACCCAATACACGTAGCCGCATCAAAGGCTTCATCGGCCTTCTTCTTCGGAATTGGAATTTCATTTGCATCAGGAACACCACCGGTGTTCACATTTATATAGCCACCCGCCTGTTGAATACGATCAAAGGCAGCTCTGTCCACTACTAAATCTTTTACTACCGGAAATGCCTTTGCACGCCAAGGCTCCACCGTGATGGTTTGTCCATCTTTAAACGAGCGCATGTGAAGCTGACATGTAGTTGTTTGAACTGGCCCGTGAGGATGGCCATTGATGTACAAGCTACACATTCCACAAATGCCTTCGCGGCAATCATGATCAAAAGCGATGGGGTCTTCATTCTTTTTAATCAACTCCTCATTCAACACATCAATCATTTCTAAAAATGACATGTCTTCCGACACGTGATCATGCTGATAAGTTTTAAAAGCTCCCTTGCTCTTTTGATCTTTCTGTCTCCAGACTTTTAACGTAATCTTCATATTATTTATAGCTACGTTGAGTAAGTTTTACATTTTCAAATTTCAATTCTTCTTTATGAAGTTCTTCAGGTTGGTTTTCGCCTCGAAACTCCCAGGCGGCTACATAGGCAAACTCATCATCCTTTCGCAAGGCCTCACCTTCTGGTGTTTGAGATTCTTCGCGGAAATGACCTCCGCACGATTCAGAACGATTTAATGCATCATCTACCATCAACTCTCCTAGTTCTATAAAGTCAGCAACACGACCTGCTTTTTCTAATTCCTGATTCAACTCATTAGCTGAGCCCAGTACATTTACATTCGTCCAAAATTCAGTCTTCAAATCCTGAATTATTTTCTTTGCCTTCTTTAAACCTTCCTCCGACCGCGACATACCGCAGTACTCCCACATAGTAAGCCCGAGGGAACGATGAAATTCATCAACTGTTTTCTTGCCTTTGATACTAAGTAGTTTATTTACCCGGTCGTTCACGGCATCAATTGATTCTTTGAAGGCCGGGTGATCCGTTCCAATTTTATCTTTCCATCCAATATTGGCGAGGTAATCTCCAATGGTATATGGAATTACAAAATATCCATCGGCTAACCCTTGCATCAGTGCACTGGCGCCCAATCGGTTTGCACCATGATCAGAGAAATTGGCTTCGCCCAATGCATACAAACCGGGTACTGTCGTCATCAAATTATAATCCACCCACAAGCCACCCATTGTGTAATGGACAGCCGGGTAAATCATCATCGGTCCTTTGTAAGGATTTTCACCGGTAATCTGCTGATACATATCAAAGAGGTTACCATACTTGGCGCGAATCTGGTCTTCTCCATCGCGCTTAATCGCATCAGTAAAATCGAGGAACACTGCTAAGCCAGAACCTACACCCCGCCCTTCATCACATACTTGTTTTGCATTTCGCGAGGCAACATCGCGAGGCACCAGATTTCCGAAAGACGGATACTTTCTTTCTAAGAAATAGTCTCTTTCTGATTCTGGAAGACTCATCGCGTCTTTCGATTTAAGACCCGGCATTGCTTTTTTAGGAACCCATACCCGACCGTCATTCCGAAGGGACTCAGACATCAGCGTAAGCTTAGATTGATGATCGCCCGAAACCGGGATACAAGTTGGATGAATTTGAGTAAAGCAAGGATTGCCAAAGAAAGCTCCTTTCTTATGGGCACGCCATGCAGCCGTTACGTTCGAACCTTTTGCGTTGGTTGAAAGGAAGAAAACGTTTCCATATCCACCTGTACATAAAAGAACAGCGTGTGCACTGTGAGCCTCAATTTTTCCTGTAATCAAATCGCGTGTTACAATACCCCGTGCTTTTCCGTCAACCACAACAAGATCCAGCATCTCACTCCGATTGTACATTTTCACCTTTCCATTAGCAATCTGCCGGTTAAGTGCTCCGTAAGCACCTAATAACAACTGCTGACCTGTTTGACCCCGAGCATAAAATGTTCTTGATACCTGTGCCCCGCCAAAAGAACGATTTGCCAACAGGCCACCATATTCCCTTGCAAAAGGAACCCCTTGCGCAACACACTGATCTATAATACTTACACTTGACTCCGCTAATCTGTGAACGTTTGCTTCACGCGAACGATAGTCACCCCCTTTAACGGTATCGTAGAAAAGTCTGAAAACACTATCGCCATCATTTTGATAATTTTTTGCAGCATTGATACCACCTTGAGCTGCAATACTATGAGCCCTGCGTGGACTATCCTGAAAACAAAATGACTTTACATTATAGCCTAGCTCAGCCAGAGACGCTGCTGCGGATGCACCCGCTAACCCGGTACCCACAACAATTACTTCGTACTTTCTTTTATTGGCTGGGTTTACCAATTTAAGATTGAATTTATGTTTGGTCCACTTCTGCGATAGTTCCCCTTCCGGAACTTTTGAATCGAGCTTCATAATCTTTGATTAAGATTTTTTACAATTTCTTCTAAATAGATTAAGCAAAAAACATCCATATAGGAATTAATGCAAATCCGGCAGGCACCAGTATTGCATAAGCTTTCCCAACGAAATTAATAACAGGATTATACTTCAGATGGTTTAAACCAAGTGTTTGAAATGCGCTTGCAAAGCCATGCCATAAGTGAAACCCAAGCGCAATCATACTGAATACATAAAGCGCTACATACCAATCTTTATGAAACCAGAACACTACTTGACCATAAAGATCCTTTGCCTCGTGGCCATCATACATTTGAGTGGGTAAACTTCCAAAATGAGCCTCGGCATAGAAATGACGGATATGCATTACCAGGAATACTAAAATAATTGTTCCTAAGATACCCATGTTACGCGATGCCCAAATCGATTTTTTATTAGGTTGTGAATACCCCACCGAGCCTCGAGCCGCCCTGTTGCGGATGGTAAGCATCAACGCCCAAACTATGTGTATGATAATAAATGCAAAGTTTCCTTTCGAGATAATTTGAATCAAGGGATTATTGCCCATGAACTCTGCATAGGTATTGAAGGCTTTACCACCATCATCTTTAAGCAACTGCAAGTTACCCGTTAGGTGAACGGCCAAAAACAGAATCAGGAAAATTCCCGTTAAGGCCATTACAATTTTTCTTCCAAGCGAACTTGAAAAAAGATCAAGAAACCATTTCATGTGTTAATGTTTATTTTTTTTAGGTCACATGGAATGGCCGAATTAGTATTCCTAATAAAAGCAAGTTTTGCCAACGGCCATTTCATAGTTTAGGTTGAGTGTATTTGAACAGAATCAAAAATACTTCTCAAAGCCATACCAAACAATTGATTGGTAGATTTTAAACTGCTTCAAGATTGGTTGAGCTGCCAGTTATCCTAATTGAATTGACTGAATAAAACGAGTAGCAAAGAAATTACGAGTATCATGGTTATCAAGAACCATTCGCGTGATACTACAGCAATTAATTTTTTCAACAAGTTTTTCATAGTTGGTTAATTATAGGATGATTATTCCAACTGGCGATCCATTTAATTAGTAATTTGATAATCAATAAATTACAGGTAGTCCACTTGTGAATCCGTACCGGATTGTTTATTATCTTCCCATAATGGGATGGTTGGGTTGCTTCGGTAATAGCCTTAAATTTACCGTCAACCACTGATTGATCTTTTTACATGTATTTGATTTTCGATACGGAAACCACTGGGCTTCCGCACAATAAGACTGCCCCAATTACTGACCTCGACAATTGGCCTCGGCTTGTACAAATTGCCTGGCAACTTCATGACAACTCTGGCAAACTTCTATCGCAACATAATTATATAATAAAGCCGGATGGATTTGACATTCCCTTTAAGTCGGAGCAGGTTCATGGTATTTCGACCAAGAGAGCATTAGAGGAAGGTCAAGACTTAAAAAAAGTACTTTCTATATTTAATAAGGACCTGGAAAGCACAAAATTGTTGGTAGGTCACAATATTGAGTTTGACATCAATATTATAGGTGCAGAATTTATTCGGCAGTCGTTAGACACAGTTCATTTTCTTTCCCTTCAAAAATTAGATACTGGTATTGCAGCCACTGAATTTTGCCAATTAACAGGAGGAATTGGTGGCAGACTAAAAATGCCCCGTCTTACAGAGCTACATGAAATACTTTTCGGTTATGCTTTTGGGGATGCCCATGATGCTTCCTATGATGTAGCTGCCACGGCACGATCTTTCTTTGGACTTATTACCAAAAGAGTAACCAAGCCTTTTGATTCAACACCTGTTGATGAAATTGAATACGAGGAACCCAATCTGGAATCTGGCAATTCAGCTAAACGGGAAAAGAAAAAAGGTGCAAACTATAATACTGGCTCTGTTAATACAGAGTTAGCTGATAAACCCTTTTGTCACCTTCATCTTCATTCGCAGTTCTCAGTACTGCAAGCAGTGCCTAATGTAAATGACATTATTGCCAAAGCTAAATCGCAGAACATGCCTGCAGTAGCCCTTACTGATTTTGGCAACATGTATGGAGCGTTCAAGTTTGTAAGTGAAGCACTTAAACATTCTATAAAACCAATTGTTGGGTGCGAGGTTTATATTTCCGATGAGCGAAAAAAGCTCAAGTTCACAAAAGACAATCCCGACAAACGGTTTAATCAAGTGCTGCTGGCCAAGAATAAGGCGGGTTATCAAAATTTAGCCAAGCTAAGTTCATTGGGTTTTATAGAAGGCCTATACGGAATTTATCCACGCATCGATAAAGAACTTGTTAAACAATATAGGGAAGGCTTAATCGCTACCACAGGTGGATTAAACAGCGAGATCCCTTACCTCATTTTGAACGTTGGTGAAAAACAGGCTGAGGAAGTGTTTGTATGGTGGCATACTTTATTTGGTGCCGACTTTTATATTGAATTGAATCGCCACGATACACGGGAAGAAGATCGCGTAAATGAAACACTGCTCAAGTTTGCAGAAAAATATAATGTAAAATATTTCGCTGCCAATGAATGCTTCTATATTGAAAAGGAAGAATCAAACGCGCACGATGTTTTGCTTTGTATTAAAGAAGGCGAGTTTCAATCTACACCGATAGGTTCCGGTCGGGGAACGCGTTACGGATTGCCGAACAGTAATTTCTATTTCAAATCGCAGGAAGAAATGAAATCGCTTTTCTCCGATTTGCCTGAAGCGATTGAAACCGTAAGTGAGATTATTAATAAAATTGAGACGTACGAATTGAAGCAAAACGTTATGCTTCCAAAATTCGAAATCCCAAAAGATTTTTCTACAGAAGACGATTACTTGAAGCACTTAACCTATGAAGGTGCGAAAAGACGCTATCCCGAATTAACACCTGAAATAAAAGAACGTCTTGAATTTGAACTAGCCACCATCAAACACACCGGTTACCCGGGATATTTTTTGATCGTGCAAGACTTTACCGGCAAAGCGCGCGAGATGGGGGTTTCTGTTGGGCCCGGTCGGGGTTCTGCAGCAGGTTCCGCTGTTGCTTATTGCATTGGAATTACGAATGTAGATCCCATCGCTTACGATTTGCTATTCGAACGTTTCTTAAATCCGGATCGTGTATCCCTTCCCGATATTGATATTGACTTTGATGATGAAGGGCGGGATAAAGTACTTCGATACGTAATTGAAAAATATGGCCACAGTCAGGTAGCCCAGATTATCACCTATGGAACGATGGCTGCAAAGTCTTCTATCCGCGATTGTGCGCGGGTTATGGAGTTGCCGTTAGCGGAAGCTAATAGCATGGCTAAAATGATTCCTGAACGGCCAGGTACAACACTTGCGAAAGCGTTTGAAGAAGTAAAAGAACTAAGTGAAATTAAAAAAGGGAGCGATCTAAAAGCGCAGGTAATCAAACAAGCCATTGTGTTGGAGGGCTCTCTTCGAAATACAGGTACGCACGCCTGTGGTGTAATTATCACGCCCGATGAGTTAACCAAATTAGTTCCGGTTTCCACTGCACGCGATTCGGACATGTTGGTAACGCAGTTTGATAACAGCGTAGTAGAAAGTGCTGGGATGCTGAAGATGGACTTTTTGGGTCTTACCACGCTCTCTATTATGAAGACAGCGATCAGAAATATTAAAAAGCGAAAAGGAATTGAAATCGACATTGATAAAATTCCTTTAGATGATTTAACTACGTATCAACTTTATCAACGTGGAGATACCACCGGAACATTTCAGTTTGAATCGGATGGCATGCAAAACTATTTGCGAAGCCTGAAGCCTGATAAATTTGAAGACCTTATCGCGATGAACGCCTTGTACCGACCAGGGCCGATGGAATACATTCCTGCTTTCATTGCGCGTAAGAATGGCCGCGAACCTATTAAATATGACCTCCCCGAAATGGAGGAATATTTAAAAGATACGTATGGCATTACTGTATACCAGGAGCAAGTGATGTTGCTTTCGCAGAAGCTTGCCAACTTCTCGAAAGGCGATGCCGATGTACTTCGTAAGGCAATGGGTAAGAAGCAGAAAGAGGTGTTGGATAAAATGAAAGACAAGTTCATTGCCGGTTGTAAAACCAATGGCCATGATGAACGAGTGGCAGAAAAAGTCTGGAAAGACTGGGAAGCGTTTGCACAATATGCATTCAACAAGTCACATTCTACTTGCTATTCATTAGTGGCTTATCAAACTGCCTATCTCAAAGCCAATTATCCGGCCGATTATATGGCTGCGATTCTCACCCACTCTCAAAGTAATTTAGATAACGTAACGTATTTCATTGAAGACTGTAGAAAGCAAGGGATTGAAGTATTGGGTCCACATGTAAACGAATCGGGAGTTCACTTTGAAGTAAACAACCAAGGACAAGTACGATTTGGATTAGGTGCTATTAAAGGAGCCGGTGAAGCTGCTGTGGAATCCATTATTATAGAGCGTGACTCACATGGTCCATACAAAGACATTTTCGATTTCGCCAAAAGACTAAGTCAAAAAGCGGTCAATAAAAAGACATTCGAATGTCTTGCATTATCCGGAGCGTTCGATTGCTTTACCGAATATCATCGCAGGCAATACATGTCTGCAAAAGATGGTGATCTTTCACTTACCGAAAAAGTGATTCGGTATTCAAGTAAAATGCATCAGGAAGAGCAAAGTGCACAGGCCAGTTTGTTTGGCGAATCCACAGGCACGCAAATGCCAGCGCCTAAAATAGAACCACTTGAGCCTTTTAGTGAAATAGAAAAACTTCATTTTGAAAAAGAAGTAGTGGGTGTTTATATCTCCGGTCATCCGCTCGACAATTTCAAGTTTGAAATGGATACGTTTTGCACAACAGCGCTCACAACACTTACCGACTTTGATGCCCTTGAAGGAAAAGAATGCAAACTAGGGGGAATTGTTTCCAGTGTTGAACATCGCATGACCAAAACAGGTCGCCCTTTTGGAAAATTAGTGATGGAAGATTACAGTGGAAAATTTGAATTTATGTTATGGAGTGATGAGTACCTCAAATTCAAATCCTTCCTGATGCCCGGATTATTTTTGTTTGTTGAAGGTGCGGTGGTACGTAAAGCATGGGGCGATCAAAGTTTAGAATTCAAAATCAGAAATATTGATTTGTTGAATGAATTGGCGAGCAAACGCGTTCAAGGGTTGGCCTTGCGATTATCCGTTGATTCGGTATCATCAAACCTGGTTGATAAACTTGGTAAACTTTGTAAAAAAAATAAAGGTAATTCAAACCTTACGTTCTACTTGCGTGATGAAGAGGAAGGAATTCAAACTGAATTGCTATCCAGGGAATTCCGCATTAAAGTCAACAATGAATTCATCAGGGAGCTAAAAAAAGTGGCTGAGGTTGGAGTGGTTACCGACAAATCTGAAACCCGCTGGCTCACGGAATCGATTACTAAACCACCGTCATCAGAAAAAGAAGAAATTGGAACAAATTCACCTACCTTTGTGTTGGACACATTAGAATACGAAATACAATAAACATAAACGCTTTAATCCTTATATCATGGGTAAAACTTTGGAACTTAACGACTCTAATTTTGATCAGGCAATCAACACCGATAAGCCTGTTTTAGTTGACTTTTGGGCAGAATGGTGTGGCCCTTGTAAAATGATTGGCCCGGTTGTAGAAGAGCTGGCAGGTGATTATGAAGGCAAAGCAGTGATAGCTAAGCTAAATGTGGATGAAAATCCGCAAGTAACAGCTCGCTTTGGAGTTCGCTCAATCCCTACCCTTCTTGTTTTCAAAAATGGTCAGGTAGTTGACAAACAAGTGGGTGCAGTGCCTAAGTCTGTCCTTTCGCAGAAAATACAAGCTCAGGTAGTTTAATCTTCCAAGCCTCTAAAATGAAGAAGTCAGTACAGGTTTGTACTGACTTCTTTTTTGCTCCATTTATTTTTACTCGAACCAGGCCTTCGCCTCGCAAAAATCAACAGGTCGATCGTAATAAAGATCCTTAACAGAATAATTGAATCGGATTAAATCAAAATAAATGGTACCTACTCCTTCTATCTCATATCCATTCACAACTTGTCGGTTGATGTAAATTTTATCACCAACAATTTCTGCCCGAACATCCACATTGGCATTGTAGAAATTCTCTATAACCACATTATCCGAATAACTGCCTCCTGATTTACGGATGTAAACGTAAAAACGTATGTGTTCATTATAGGTTTGGCTGTATTCATCTACTTTATAAGAACCAATTACCTGATCCCGAGAATCGTAGGCCGGTTCAACGATTAGTATATCGCAGGAAACTAAAAATAAACTTGCGGCCAAAAAAAGTAATCTTGTTTTCATAGCTGTACTTGTTTGTTTCCAGCTACTAAAACAATTGAAGTGCCAGAGGGCTTCTATGAAATTTGGTAGTTATGCCAACCAAGATACTACAACTGATTATCAGCTACTTGAAAAGTGAACTGCCTCACCTGAAAAATCAAGTGAGGCAGTCGAGTTAAAAAAATGGGTTAACTCAGTTTAAAAAATAAGGCACTCCGGCACCGGCAAAAAATATTTACCACCAACAACCACTACGAATGGAGTAAAACACCAGTCGTGCCGGATATGCCATTTCTTCAAGGATTTAAGATTTTAGAATTACGATTTACAAATTCATCTTGATGGCCATTATACGGTTTGGCCTCATTCGTACTTTGTAAATCAACAATCGTACTTTCTTTAATCCACATTGTCATGCAGAAATTTATTGTTGCCTAAAAGATTATTATCATCGTTCAGGTTATAGCGTGAAATAAAGGGCTCAGAGGAATGCGGCACGTTGTCCATTTTCACTCCTCTCCGTAAGTAAGCAGGCAAGGTCCATTTTTCGTTAAACTCCTCTTTGGACATTTCATTCTTCTTAGCGGATTGCAGTTTTTCTCTGCGGGCGCGGGCTTGCTCTTCCAATCTCTTTTTGGTTCTGCGCACTTCCATCATTCCCTCTTCATTGATTACCTGATCGGCCGAAATCTCTTTTCCCAAATCAAATTCTTCTTCATCGCTACCGAACAAACTTTCTTCACCTTCATCTTCTTCTTGAGAGTTCGACTCAACCTTGTTTGGTACTTCGAAAAAGTACGTACGTTCCTGTTTTTCCTCTTTTGCCGGAGGCAATTCTTCTTTCTTATCCTCTTTGAGGATTGGCTTGTCATTGTCAGGCTTCAGTTTCAATTGCAATTCCTGATTTTGTTGGTTGACTGAATTATCTACTGTACCGAACAAAGAAATTTGAGAGCGGTCTAACTCATGAACCTTTTTTGAATCCGTTTGCGCTTTCAACATTCTTTCAGAAACAAATCCTGTTGCAATTACTGTGGTACGAATGCGATCTCCCAAATCAGGATCTACACCATGACCAAAAATTACCTCCGCTTCATCACCCGCTTGCTCCTGAATATATTCTGTGATAGTTGTTAATTCATCCATCTGAAGTTCTGCTTCCTCACCGGAAATAATCGAAAGCAAGATCTTCTTGGCCCCCATGATATCATGATTATCCAACAACGGAGATGCTAGTGCAAGTTGTGCTGCTTTGATAGCCCGGCTTTCACCACGTGTTTCTGCTGATCCCATTACGGCTGCACCGGCATTCAACATCACCGTGCGTACATCCTGAAAATCAACATTCACATATCCCGCCAAGGTGATTATTTCAGCAATACCTTTTGCTGCTGTAGTCAACACATTATCCGCTTCACCAAAAGCCTGACCAATAGAAAGATTTCCGTAGATCTCGCGAAGCTTATCATTCAATATTACCAGTACGGTATCGCAACTGGATCTAAAGGCATCTATCCCCAATTCAGCTTGTGTCATTTTTTTCTTTCCTTCAAAAGAAAAAGGTGCAGTCACAATCCCAACTGTAAGGATGTCCATATCCTTGGCAATCTTAGCAATCACCGGTGCTGCTCCGGTTCCGGTGCCACCGCCCATTCCGGCAGTAACAAAGACCATCTTGGTACCCATCAGCATTTCCCGAATTTGCTCTTTGCTTTCTACAGCAGCTGCCCTACCCACTTCAGGGTTGGCTCCGCAGCCAAGACCTTCGGTAAGATTTACTCCAAGTTGAAGTTTGTATGGAACGGGGCTGCTATTTAGTGCTTGTAAGTCGGTGTTAGCAACGACAAACTCAACATCCTTGATGCCTTGTCGAAACATATGGTTCACCGCATTGCTACCTCCTCCACCAACACCAATTACCTTAATAATTGATTTATGGTGTTTCGGGAGGTCAAATTTGTATCCTGTTACTGGTTCAAACATGACAATTAGTGTTTAGTGGTTAATTCAATATTCATTTTTTCCATCGAGGTCATCAATCAATAACCCCTTTGTTTTATTAAGTATGTTAGAGAAAAAGTCAGAAGCTGGATTCAGTTTCTCTTTCTTCACTTTCACAACTTTCTGTGCACCCTTTGCTTCCTTGTATCGTTCAGTACGTTCATCCAACGAACGGAAACCTGATAACACAAGACCCACCGATGTAGCATACATCGGACTCTTCACTACTTCCATTTTGCTTTTTCCTAAATGTTCATTAGGATATCCTATGCGAGCATCCATGCCGGTCATATACTCAACTAATTGTTTCAAGCAACTGAGTTGAGAACCACCGCCTGTAATTACAATTCCACCTGCAAGTCGATTTTCATATCCGGAATTGATAATTTCTGTATGCGCCATTTCAATAATTTCTTCCATGCGCGCTTGAATAATGCTCGATAGATTTTTTACTGAAATTTCTTTTGCTGTTCTATTGCGAATGCCCGGAATAGAAACGATTTCATTCGGGCTTGCTTCTTCAGCAATGGCTTTACCAAAACGAGTTTTCAATTGCTCAGCTTGCTTAGCCATCACCATCAAACCATGTTGGATGTCGCTGGTTAAAATATTTCCACCGAATGGAATAACTGCTGTGTGACGAATTATGCTATCATGAAAAACTGCAATGTCTGTGGTGCCACCTCCAATATCAATCAAACAAACACCCGCTTCTTTTTCTTCTTCGCTTAACACAGCCAGGCTTGATGCTAGCGGTTCAAGAATTAAATCCTGAATTTCAAGACCCGCTCTGCGTACACACTTGTTAATGTTATTAATTGCACTGGTTTGTGCAGTAATGATATGGAAGTCGGCCTCCAACTTTACCCCACTCATTCCTACCGGATCCTTGATGCCTTCTTCATAATCCACAGAATAATCTTGTGGCATTACGTGAATAATCTCGCTGCCAGGCGGAATCACAATGCGATACATATCTTCCGTAAGACGATTCACATCTTCGATGCTCACCTCGTCTTCCTTAGACATGCGCGTGATGCTGCCATGATGAATGGAGCTGCGAATGTGCTGCCCGGCAATCCCTACATTGACAACGCCAATGTCAATGCCCGACATTTCACTTGCCTCTTTAATTGCCTTTTCAATAGCAAAGACAGTTTTGTCAATGTTTGTTACGATGCCTTTGATAACACCTTCAGATTCTGCCTTGCCCATACCGAGTACTTCAAGTTTTCCGAACTCGTTCTTACGGCCAACGATTGCACAGATCTTGGTTGTTCCGATATCAAGACCTACTATTATTTTTTCATTTTCCATGACTCTTATTTGTTGTTAGTGGTTGTTATAGTTTAAAAAATATCTGCATTGATTTTATTCTGCCACAATTTGTCCTGCATATTCTAAATTCACACGCTGATAATGAGTCCAACCCTTTTGAGGAAGAATCTCCTTATAAAAAATCATTAGCTTTTTAAGCTTCAGTTCATAGTCATCTACCTTACCAAACTCCACGCGTTGCCCGGTCATCTGCGGATAAATAATTATTTTTCCATTCGAGTTTATATCCAATTGAGCGATCTGCGCTTTCCAGAATTTATCATCGTTTATAAATTCGATCATTTCCAATAATTGAGTTCCTTCTTCACTTGCTTTAAGACTTTCATTCTTTAAAAGTGCTTTCATGTAGGAACCACTAATCAATGTAACTCGTGAAGAATACTTCTCCGATACAGGCATAAACACACCATCCTCTGCGATGTAGGCATCCTGTGCATCTTCCTGAACAATCCGAGCAATAGGCCTGCGCAATTCAACATTTACAACCAGGTTTCCTTTCAGGTCGCTAAACAATTCCGCATCGAGTATATGCTTGTCATATTTCAACCGGGTTTCAATCGCTTTTAGATTGATGTTCTCCAAACTGCTACCGATAATCTTTTGCCCACTTCCTTCCACCAACTTCATCACATCCGCTTCATCCAGGAAATGATTCTCATGCACATTCTCCAGATCAATTGAAATATCTTTGCATACCAGTCCATCCTGCTTTCGCGAACTAAAAGCGATCAAAACTGAGATTGCGATTAACGCAACAGCTATCTTCACTTCTTTACGGATTTTCAATTTCCACTTCATATCACTTGCGACTTAACATCTCTTTAATCGGTTTCACAAATGTGTCAATGTCTCCTGCTCCAACGGTCGCCAGCACTTCCACGTCCATATCTTCCAATCGCTGCAGCAAGTTCTTTTTAGAGCACCTGATTTTTACCGGACTTGATATGTCCTTGAAAAGTATATCAGAAGTAACACCGGGAATAGGTTCTTCGCGGGCCGGATAAATGTCCATCAACAATAATTCGTCTGCCAGACTAAGGCTTTTCGAAAACTCCTTAGCGAAATCACGCGTACGAGTAAACAAGTGAGGCTGAAAGATTACTGTAATCTTTTTGCCCTTGTACATTTCCTTCAACGATCTAAGGAATGCTTCGATTTCAGTTGGATGATGCGCATAGTCATCGATGTAAATCAAGTTATCTTTGCGGATCACATACTCAAATCTTCTCTTCACACCACGGAAAGAAGCAAGTGCTTCACGAATTGTTTTTTCATGAATACCAAACTTCAATGCTACCAATATGGCTGCAATAGCATTTTCCATATTATGAAAACCAGGGACACCGAGTTGTATTTTTTCGATCTTCTTAGCAAAGCCTACAAGGTCGAATTCAAAAAATCCGTCACGACTAATCGGGACGATATTGCCGGCAAAAAATTGTCCCCGGCTCATGCCATATGTTTCTTTCTTTAAATGTTCCACTTCATTCGCTAACAAGGCAATGGATTCATGAATGATCAGGTTACCTCTGTTACTAATCTGACTAATAAACTCTTTGTAAGAACTTAACATCTGCAAGTGATCGCCATAGATGTCTAAGTGATCGGCATCCGCTGAAGTGACTACTGCAGTATGAGGAAATAATCTCAGAAATGAACGATCAAACTCATCGGCCTCAGCCACCACCAAGGTTTCTTCATTTACTTCGCCATGCATTACTAAGTTTGATTCATAGTTGGCTGTAATGCCACCCAGAAACGCAACCATATTCTTACCTGCATGTTTTAATATGTGCGCAATCAATGAGGAGGTTGTTGTCTTACCATGCGTTCCTGCTACGGCAATGGTTTTATAATTTTTAGTTAGCAAACCAAGCACTTCTGATCTTTTGAGAATTGTGTATCCTAATTCTTTTAGATAATTATGTTCAACATGATTTTTAGGAATAGCCGGAGTAAATACTACCAAGGTCGTTTCTTTGCTGATGTATCCGGGAATAAATTCAATTTTGTCTTCAAAATGAATTTCCATTCCCTCTTCAATCAGTTCGTGTGTTAACGGTGTTGGAGTTCGATCATACCCTGCTATACGCAAACCCTTATGTTTAAACCAACGAGCAATAGCGCTCATGCCAATGCCCCCAATGCCTAAGAAATATATGCTATCGTATTGATCTAACTTCATGCCTCAATCAATTTTTCAATTTCGTCCACGATGTCTTCTGTTGCTCTGGGTTTTCCTAATCGAGTGATATTCTTTCGCAAAGAATCACAGGCCTGTTGATCATAAATCAGTTTCAATGATTCACTCACTAAAGAGCTTTTGGCATCACGATCTCTAATCATTCGAGCAGCACCTTCTTTCACAAGCATCATGGCATTTTTAGTCTGATGATCTTCCGCTACGTTGGGTGAAGGCACCAAAATGCAAGGGCGCTTCGCTAAGCATATTTCTGAAATAGACAAAGCCCCGGCTCGCGAAATCACTACATCGGAAGCAGCGTAAGCCAAATCCATCTGTTTTAGAAAATCATGAATGCGAATTCTTCTCAAATCCTTATTCTGAACCTGGGCTTTAATGCTCTCATAATAAAACTTTCCAGTTTGCCAGATTACCTGCACATTAGAATCGATCAACTTATCGATACCATCCAACACGCTTTCGTTAATTGTGCGCGCCCCAAGGCTTCCCCCTAAAATCAACAGCGTTCTTTCGTTCGTAGAGAATCCAAAATGATTGTTTCCTTTCTCTCTCTTAGAGTCAAGATCCATGATATCTTTCCTTACGGGATTGCCTGTGAAAACAATTTTTGATTTAGGAAAATAGTTTTCCATTTCCGGATAGGCAACACACACTTTCTGTACTTTTTCACCTAATCGTTTATTGGTAAGGCCTGCATATGAGTTTTGTTCCTGCACAAGAGAAGGAATTTTTTTACTGGTTGCTGCTAAAAGTATTGGGCCACTGGCATAGCCGCCTGTTCCAATGACTGCGTTGGGCTTAAATTGTTTAATGATTCCGCGCGCTTTGAAATAACTTGAAATCAACTTGAACGGGAAAAGAAGATTCGAAAAAGTAATCTTTCGCTGCAAGCCGCTGATCCAAAGTCCAATTATTTTATAACCTGCTTCCGGAACACGTGTCATTTCCATTCTTCCTTCTGCGCCAACAAAAAGAATTTCGGCATCGGCATAGCGACTCTTAAACTCATTGGCAATTGCCAATGCAGGAAAGATGTGGCCTCCGGTTCCGCCACCTGTTATAATCAATCTATATGGTTTTTTAGCACTCAAGTTTCTATTTCATTAAGCTGCTTTCGCATCCATACTTTTTTCTTTTACCCTAAGCTCTTCACCGGCAGTTTTCTGCCCCCAGTTCTCTTCGCGCTCACCACGACTCACACTTAAAATAATTCCTACCGATAAACCAGTGAAAACCATCGCTGTTCCACCCATACTGATTAGTGGTAATGGTTGACCTGTGATCGGCCCAAGCCCAACTACCACACCCATGTTTACCATGGCTTGACACACCAGGTCAAAACTTAGTCCTGCTGATAACAATCCACCAAATGCACGCTCACTATTATAAGCGGCTTTCATTCCTCTGTGAAGAAGCACGAGATAAAGAATCAACACAATTGCTCCGCCTATCAAACCATACTCTTCAATTACAATGGCATACACAAAATCTGAGTATGGATGTGGCAAAATATTTCGTTGTTCACTGTTGCCCGGACCTTTTCCAAAAATTCCGCCTGTTGCAACCGCTATCATTCCATGCTTTGCTTGAAAGGGAAGTTCAGTACCTTGAACAAAATTCAGAATTCTGTTTTTAGCAGTCTCACCGCGTACTCCAAACTTCAACGCCACTGCACCTGCTAACAATCCCACGAGCACAAGCATCGCGAGATATTTTACTGGTACTCTTCCAATAAACATCACCAGCATACAGGTTGCAAAAAGCAACATGGCTGTAGATAAATTGGTCAGTGCAATCAATCCGCAGATTACGCCACACCAGATCAACATGGGAATGAGCGACTCTTTTATATCTTCTATATTTTGCTGCTTTTTGGAAAGCATGCTCGCGAGATTAATAATCAGGGCAAGGCTGGCAAAATCAGAAGGTTGAAATGAAGTATTAATAAATGGAACGGTGATCCAGCGAGCGGCATCGTTGATCGTTGTTCCATTGGTGAATGTGTAAATTAAAAGCGGCACGCTAATCCAAAGTGCAAGTCTGGATATTTTTGAATAATACCGATAATCAATTTTATGTGCGAACCACATGGCGGCCAAACCCAGGAACACCATGAACGTATGCTTAATTAAATATGACTCAGGACTTGATGAACGTTTAAATGCAAGCGTGCCAATGGAGCTATACACAACTAAAATACTAATCAGCGAAAGTGCAAAAACAACGGCCCAGATTACCCGGTCGCCTTGCAAGTTTTTGTCTGCCCACTCTTTAATCTTTACTGTCATACTCGTACTTTTTCTGTTTCACGTTTCAGTTCTAACACCGCTTCACGAAATTGATCGCCACGATCTTCATAGTTCTTAAATAAATCAAAACTCGCACAGGCCGGAGAAAGCAAAACAACATCTCCCGCTTTAGCAGCATCCAATGCAATTCTTACTAGTTCCTTTACAGTTTGTGTTTCCTTAATATCGTTTACAATGGGTCCAAAAAAACTTTTTAGCTTTTCATTATCCTTCCCTAAGCAGATTAAAGTTTTGACTTTCGATGCAACCTCATTCTTTATAAGGTTGTAATCATTTCCTTTATCAACACCACCTGCTATCCAAATCAAGGGTTGCGAATAACTACCCAACGCATACACAACAGAATCTACATTGGTGGCTTTTGAATCATTTACAAACTCAACTCCATTAATCGAGGTCACTGACTCCAAGCGATGGGGTGCGTTTTTAAAAGTCTTTAATCCCGTTTTTATAGAATCCAAATCAGCACCTGCAAAAAATACAGCAGTAACTGCCGACAAGGTGTTGATCAGGTTATGAGGTCCTTTTAATGTTGTATCCGATTGTGAAATCGCAAACCGTTTTCCACTTAGATTGAAAACCATTTTCTCACCATCAAAATGTGCAGGAGTAGATTTATCTGTGAGAGATACCGGTAGCTTATTGATTTCGATTTCTCGCTTTGAAACTTCACCACCAGTAACTGCATCATCAGCATAATAAATAAAATGCTGCTGACCTTTCATGTTTTGGATCAATTTGAATTTGGAGTTTATATAGTTCTCCATTTTATATTCATAGCGATCCAAATGATCGGGTGTGATATTCAACAAAATTCCAATCTCAGGACAAAATGTTACTGTTCCGTCTAACTGATAACTGCTGATTTCAATCACATACCAATCATGATTTTCCTTTGCTACTTTCCGTGCAAGGCTTTCTCCTACATTCCCGGCAAGTGCAACACTAAATCCTGCCGACTTCAACAGATGATAAGTCAATAATGTTGTCGTTGTCTTTCCATTGGTTCCGGTAATCCCAATTACCTTTCCTTTCAGGTAGCGAAAAGCAAACTCAAGCTCATCAATAATTTCAATGCCTTTTGATTTCGCCAGTTTTATAATCTCAGCCTTATTGGGAATACCCGGGCTTTTAATAATCAAGGTTGCATTGATAATTAAGTTTGTTGAGTGGAATCCTTCCTCATAAGAAATTGACTCGCTCCTTAATTCGGTCTTGTACTTTTCTTTTATACTTCCTTGATCCGAAACAAACACATCAAAGCCTTTCGCTTTCGCTAGCAAGGCTGCACCTGTACCGCTTTCTCCTGCACCTAATATGACTATTCGATTTACCAATTTTCGATTTTAAATTTACGATTTACGATTTTTTTCATCCTTCACCTTCTTCTTAATGGTAACTACCGAAGCTGAATAAATGGCAACCAACTCATTAGACTCATTTAAAAGAGACAGTAAGCTATCTTGATTTTTTCCATTCTTCTCAAGCTCATATAAAAGGTCAATAAAATAGGATGATTCGTCCGCCTCTTCTTCTACAATTTTAAGTTTGTTAATAAAGTCTGCTGTTGATTTTGCTCTGCATGCCGCACGATAATTAGCCCCCACGGAACTTGAGCATCTTACCAACTGTCTAACAAGCGAGTCATAAATTCGATTGCTTGGCAATAATTCAAGTGCAGAGAAAACTCTCATTACAAATTTTTTATTCCTTGCTATTAATTCTTCTTTAGTCATCAATTGTACATTGTAAATCTAAAATCGTAATTACCTAAGTTTTAGTGTAGCTAGTGAAAAAATTGCCAATAGAATTCCTACAATCCAAAAGCGTGTTACAATTTTAGACTCGTGAATGTTTTTCTTTTGATAGTGATGATGCAAGGGAGACATTAGCAATATCCTGCGTCCTTCACCAAATTTTTTCTTTGTGTATTTAAAATAAGATACTTGCATCATTACCGAGAGCAACTCAACAAAGAAGATTCCGCACAACACAGGAATCATTAACTCCTTGCGAACGGCCAATGCCAACACAGCAATAATACCGCCCATTGAAAGACTCCCCGTATCGCCCATGAAAACCTGAGCGGGGTACGAGTTGTACCATAAGAATCCTAAACAAGCTCCGACAAATGCAGTACAGAAAATTACTAACTCACCCAGGTTAGGAATGTACATAATATTCAAATAACTACTAAAGTCAACGCGGCCGGAGAGGTAAGCGAAGATCGCAATTGTTAAACCGATAATAGCGGAAGTACCCGCTGCCAGGCCATCAATGCCATCGGTAATGTTTGCACCATTGGAAACAGCGGTAATCACAAATATCACCAACAGTGTATAAATGATCCACGTATAACTTTTATCAACCCACGGCAACAAACTGCTATAATCAAATTCATTGTCCTTCATAAAAGGAACTGTAGTTGTTGTTGACTTAACATCGTGGTACTCTAACTTACTTCCTGACTCTGACTCTGGTTGCATTACCTGAATACTTGAAAAAGTTGCTGGTTTTACTTCACGAACTACAACACTCTCATTAAAGTAAAGAGTAAGTCCAACAATTAATCCAATCGTTACTTGTCCAACGATTTTAAAACGTCCCGCTAAACCTTCTTTGTTCTTTTTAAAAACTTTAATGTAATCATCAATAAAGCCAATGAGTCCCAGCCATAGCGTTGTAGCGATTAGCAGAATCACATACACATTGTCGAGCCTGGCCATCAATAATGTTGGTATTAGAATGGCAGCAATGATAATCAGCCCACCCATGGTAGGTGTTCCCTTTTTTTGGAGCTGACCTTCCAATCCAAGATCACGAATGTCTTCACCTACCTGTTTCTTCCTTAAGAAAGAGATCAATCTTTTACCGAGTGTAATTGTAATAAGTAACGACAACACAGCGGCAGCTCCTGCACGGAATGAAATGTATTGAAACAATCCCGCTCCAGGAAAATCAAAATTCTTTTCGATATAGTCGAAAAAGTAGTATAACATTAGTTACTAAACATTTTTAACATCCGCGTCAAAACTTCTTTATCATCAAAAGGATATTTTACTCCTTTAATCTCCTGGTAATTTTCATGACCCTTTCCAGCTACCAACACAATGTCTTTTTCTTTCGCCATCATACATGCAGTTTTAATCGCTTCCTCACGATCCACCATGACCAATGTTTTCTTTGCATCGGTTGGACCAACACCCATCTGCATTTCTTTTATGATTTCCATCGCATCTTCACTGCGTGGATTATCCGAAGTAAAAATTACTTTGCTGGAATACTTACAAGCAATAGCAGCCATTAAGGGTCGTTTGGTTTTATCGCGGTCCCCGCCACAGCCCACAACTGAAATCACTTGTTCATTTCCGCTTCTGAAATGTTCTATGGTTTCCAATACATTTTTTAATGCATCTGGTGTGTGCGCGTAATCAACAATGGCTGTAAATTTTGAGCCGGGCACTACTAATTCAAAACGCCCAGGAGCTCCTGTTAATGCTGAAAGTTTCATCAATACCATTTCCGGATCTTCGCCTAACAAACAAGCGGCTCCATATACAGCTAATAAATTATAGGCATTGAAATCTCCAATTAATTTAAACCACACGTTACGCTCACCAATTTCAAGTTCCAATCCTTCAATGGAGTTTGTAATAATTTTACCTTTGAAGTCGGCCATCTTCTTCAGTCCATAGGTTTGCTTTTTGGCTTTGCTGTTTTGAAGCATCACCATGCCACGCTTATCATCCACATTTACTAAAGCAAATGCATCTGACGATAATCCATCGAAGAGTCCTTTCTTCGCACGGATATAGCTTTCGAACGTGCGATGATAATCAAGATGATCGTGCGTGATGTTTGTAAAAAGTGCTCCCGCAAAATTCAATCCTTCAACTCTTCCTTGAACTACTGAATGCGAACTCACCTCCATAAAACAATGCGTGCATTTTTCAGCAAGCATCTGCACCAGCAATTCATTAATCTGAATCGGATCAGGCGTTGTGTGTGTTGCCGTAATTTCTTTATCCACAATTTTATTAACAACTGTGGATAACATTCCGCAACGATAACCGAGGTACGTAAAAAGTTTAAACAACAAGGTTGCAACTGTTGTCTTTCCATTTGTACCGGTAACACCAATTAGTTTAATTTTTGAAGAAGGGTTGCCATAAAAATTACCGGCAACAATTCCCAATGCTTTGGAGGTGTCTTTTACAGTTACGTAGGTAGCCTTATCTGAAATTACTTCCGGAAGTTTCTCACATAAGACAGCAATCGCCCCTGTAGAGGTTGCCTTCTCAATAAATTGATGACCATCGGATTGAATGCCTTTAACTGCTATGAATAAAAATCCCGGTTGAATTTTCCGCGAGTCAAAGCAAACACCTTTCACCTCCACATTCATATCGCCCGATGTAGAAGTAATATGGACTCTGTATAATATGTCCTTTAACTCGGCCATTTATCCTAACTGTAAATAAATTCTTGAACCTTTTGAAATTCGCGCACCTGGAAGAATGGATTGCTTTGTCACTCTTCCTCTTCCTTCAAACGAAACTCGCAAACCAGATTTCTCTAACAAATAGATTGCATCACGGTAAGTCATTCCCATCACATCCGGAACCTGATCTTTTACAACCGCATTCTTTTTCCAAACCACAGCGTTTCCACTGATGGAAGCCTTTATCCATTCTTCTTCCGTAGTTGAATGATTGGAAACACCTAACTCATTACTGAGCATGGTAAGTTCATCTTGCTTGCCTGCCCGAATGGTTGGAAATACTCCGGCTTCCAAAACTTTCTTTTTCTCCATGGCGGTATGCAGATTAATATCGCGGGCATAAATATTATCCGCAATGTCTTTAAAGACAGGACCCGCTACATTGTTACCATACTGATAATATCCGCGTGGGTTTTTAATAAGCACAATCGCAGAGTATTTTGGTTCGTGTGCAGGAAAATATCCAACGAAGGAAGTGATGTATCTTTTTTCATAGCGTCCATTTTCCAAAATCTGGGCGGTACCTGTTTTGCCGGCAATCCGATAGTTGGAGTTCTTTAAATTCTTAGCAGTTCCATTATCAACAACACCTTCCAATAAAAGTCTTAGTTGGTTCAATGTTTTGTTAGAACAAATCTTTCCGGTCATCGCCTCTGTCTCAAAGTCATTCTTAATACGATCGGCTTTGCTTACTGACGTTACAAATACCGGTTTAATCATTTTACCATCGTTGGCAACTGCATTGTATAGTGTAAGTGTTTGCAGGGGAGTGATCTCTAGCCCATATCCGTATGCCATCCACGGAAGTGTAAGTCCACTCCAACCTTTATCAGAAGGACGGGTAATTTTTGGATACGCCTCGCCATTGATTTGCAGGCCAAGAGGTTTCGATAATCTTAAATCATCTACATACTCTAAAAATTTAGAAGGCCGGGTGCCGAAATGCTTATCGGTAAGTTTGGCCATGGCTACATTGGATGATAATTCAAATGCTTGTTGCACCGTAATTTTTCCATAACCACCTTCATGATGATCTTTTACTTTTCGATTGTAGAAAGTGTATTCGCCATTACCTGTGTTAATCGTATCAGACAATTCGATGTTGGTTTCCTCCAACAACGCCATCATGGTCACCAACTTAAAAGTTGAACCTGGTTCGATAGAACCACCCACTGCATGATTGAACTTTTCAAAAAACTCACCATGCCCATCACTGCTTAAATTTGAAATGGCTTTGATGTGCCCGGTCTTCACTTCCATCACCACCACAGTTCCTTCATCGGCATTATGACGTTTCATTGCATGATATAAAGAGGTTTCGGCTACATCTTGTAGATTAATATCTAATGTGGTATGGATATCAAGGCCATTAATTGCCTTTACGCTATTGCCATCAAACACAGGCTTCCACGTGCTACCGGCAATTTTTTGGAACAACGCTTCTCCGTCCTGGCCACCTAACACATTATCAAAACTGTATTCAAGACCAGCCCCTTTTCCATCTTCATTTACGAAGCCAACTGTCCTGCGACTTAGATTTGAGAAAGGGCGATAGCGAACATCAATTTTTTCAAAAATTACTCCACCCCTGTATCGACCTTCGCGGAAGATCGGCCAGCTCATCATTTCCTTTTTGGTTTGATAGTTAATTTGCTTGCGGTTAACTACAATGTATTGCCTGCCCGATGCGCGTGCATCCTTTAGCATCTGCTTGTATTCAGTGGATGACTTATCTCTATAGTAGCGTGCTAACAGTAAACTCAACGAATCAATACCACTCTTAAAAACTTCTGCCTTGGCAAGGGTTGGGTCTATTGCTACTTTATAAAATGGCAAGCTGGTAGCCAGCAGACTTCCATTGTCGGAATAAATATTGCCGCGTGTAGCTTTTACTTTTTTATAATCAAAGTTGATCTCTTCACTCATCTTCTCCCACTTATCGCCATCCACAAACTGAATGTGACCGATCTTGGCGGCCACGCAAACCGCAAACACCATCACACATAAAAATGCAACCCGTACTCGTACTAATATGGATTTCTTAATATTCACCTTTCTCTACAACTAGTTTATAGGGTGGATTCAAACTTTCTTTTAATCCCAAATCTTTTACGCGTCTTGCCACTTCACTTTGCTTGCTGGCATACATGATATCAGCCTTCAGCGTTGTGTAATCAGCGCGTAAGTCTTCAACCTCTGTTTGCATTTTATCAATCTTGCGTGTTGCTTTTTCTGCATGATGCGTGTTGCTTATGTACAAAAGACTTAGCAACACAGCGAATAAAATTTTAGGAAGGTATTGCGTTGGGAATCCCGCTTCGAAATACGATTCCAGTTTCAACTTCTTCTCTAACCCCGAAAAAATACTCGGGCCCGGAGCAGCCGGCTTTACCCGTGCTTCATTACCACGATTTCGTTGAGGTTCAATTCTAAATTTGTTCTCCATACTCTTGTTCCTTTTGCTTCACCCCAACCTCTCCAAAGGAGAGGGAGAATGAGTTTATAACTTTTCAGCTACCCTAAGCTTTGCACTTCGGGCTCTATTGTTTTCTTTTACTTCTTCTTCCGATGCCTCGATTGGCTTTCGGTTAATCGATTGAAAAGGTTTGATTGGGTTTCCGTAAAAATCTTTTTCCAGTTCCCCAAATACCTTTCCTGTGTTTATATAGTTCTTCACCATTCTGTCTTCCAGCGAGTGATAGCTCATCACTACCAACCTCCCGCCCGTCTTCATTACATCGCCACATTGGTGCAAAAAATCTTCAAGTGCCTGCATCTCTTGATTTACTTCAATGCGCAACGCCTGAAACACCTGGGCGAAATATTTAAACTCCTTTCCTCGTGGAGCAATAGATTGTAATGCGTTCTTCAAATCCTGTGTAGCCATAAACGGTTTATCGGTGCGTGCTGATACTACAGTTTTAGCGGCCGTTCGGGCATTCTTTAACTCGCCATACATGCCAAAAATTTTATGAAGCTCCCCTTCCGAATACTCATTCAAAATTTTGGCTGCAGTAAGTTTTCCTTTCTGATCCATCCGCATATCCAGTGGTCCTTCAAAGCGGGTTGAAAAACCACGCTCGGGCGAATCAATCTGATGCGATGAAATTCCAAGATCAGCCAAGATGCCATCTACCTGGTTTGCTGCATTCAACTTCAAGTACTGTTTCATGTACCTGAAATTTGCCTGACAAAATGTAAAAGAACGACTGCTAATATTATCTGCCTGCTTCTTGGCATCCTCGTCCTGATCGAAGGCAATCAATTTTCCTTCTTTCAGATTTTCAAGTATTGCCATACTGTGCCCGCCTCCACCAAATGTTACGTCTACGTAAGTACCTTCCGGATTTATCACAAGTCCTTCAAGGCACTCCTTCAACATCACTGGCTTATGATACCTACTCGTTACTCGTTGCTCGTTGCTCGAGCTACTCATTCAGATATTTTTCCGCCAGCTTAGACAACTCACCGGGATCTTGAATCAGGTGCTTCTCATAGATGGATGGATTCCATACCTCAACTTTGCTACCCGTACCCACCAGTATCGCATCTTTATCGATCTGGGCATACGTTAACATGTTCTTGGGGATCAGGAACCGGCCGTTGCTATCCAACTCAACAGTTACCACGCCCGACAAAAAGTTGCGCTGTAGTTTGCGATACTCTTCGTTGAACTCGTTAAGACCTGAAATTTTTGAGAAGACCTTTTTAAACTCCACCATGGGGTAAATAATGAGGCATTGCTCAAAACCCCGCCTTATAACAAGCTCCTGCCCACCGCCATCTGGCTCGGGAAGTTGGGTTTTGATACGCGCGGGCAGCACCAATCTGCCTTTGGCATCAAGCTTACACTCATATTCGCTGGTGAAGAAAGTCATGACTTTGTAGTGGTTGTCTATTTTCCTCTAAGCAAACATAAGTAACTTTCTTCCACTTCCAACCACTTTCCCCCACTTTTTTACATTTTCAATCGAAAAAGTAGCCGAAACGGGTGGTTTTTGCTTTGAAAAGACCCAATCACCAATAAGGCAGGGTTTTGCACCTTAAACTTTAATGGGAAAAATGGGGTCTATTTTAGGTTTTTGGGCGGCTGGCGAAGCGCCACCGGGCTGTTTGTTACAAGGCCACCCAACGCGCATGCTACGCTTGCGGGCTTTTCACTTCCATCCCAGCCGCGGGGGAAGCATAATTAATAGAGTGCAGTTTTTTATGTCAGTACAAGTTGCTAGGCAGGTGGCCAATAACAACTAAGGTAATCTTTGAATGATGTAGTTATGAGACTCGCGCAGAGCTCTTGAAACAACTAACTCTGCGAAGAAAGAAATTAATTTTAGAAATATTAGAGTTGAGTTTAAGTATTAACAAGTTGTTGGTCAGGCGACCAACAACAACGAGGGGCAAAGCCAAGATAAGTAGGTAATAAAAGCACTACGATTAATATAGGTTTCTCTGCTTAATAATTTTGCCTGTTGGGTTTATATTGCATCCTAAATTCTAACCACCTTTTTATTGATCATATTTAATTTGTTAATACCTTTCTTTGAATGTACAATATGAAAAATCGGATTATCAATATTGTATTGAATTATAAGAGTATCTCCTATTTTATTCAAACCATTTTGGGTATTAATATTTCCTTTGAAAAGTTTGCCATCAACGGTATAATAATATGTCATAGGCTTACCTTCTTCAGAAATTATTCCGTAACACAATGCACCGTTTTTATTTATTTTATTAGAAAATATCTTACCTCGAACTATCCCAATTATTAGGATTACCACCAGTAATAAAACTGCCCAGTAAATATTATTCCTTTTTAAAAGGAAATTAGATTTTACCATGAGTCTGAAATTTTGTTTGCAGCAGCTCCAACTATCTTTTCCAAAAGTGTTTCACGAATAAATGGCATCCAATTACTTCTACTTCCAATAGCAACAAGCCTAATCAATCCAAAATCTCAACAATCGGTTGGCCAGAACAGCCACTAGGAAATTTAATTTTCAACAACACAGAAAGCGTTGGCGCTACATCCGTAATGGTATGGAACCTGGAAGAACTTCCCTTCTTTATGCCATTGCCATAAAATAAAATCGGGATGTGTGTATCATACGTGTAGGTAGACCCATGTGTTGAGCCAGTAACACCACCCCATGCCAACCAACCCGGCTCCAGAACAAATGCAATATCGCCACAGCGCTTGGAGTTAAACCCACGCACTACATTTCCACGAATGCCTTTCTCATCGGTACTCACCTGCCGCAACGTAGGCGATGTAAAAACCTGAGCTATGCCTTCTGTAGAAAGTAAATATTTCGAAATCAAATCAGTCGCCACAAACAAATCAATGCCCGATGCTTTAGGGTCGCCTTCAAACGCGTCCTGATTGATATAGATCTGATCGCTGGTCACTTCTTCAATGATTAACTTATTAGGAAAATACTTTTGCAAGTGCTCGTTCAAGCCAGCCTTGAGGTAAGCAGGGCGAAAATACCCAGCCGGTATGCGTAAGTCTTTTAAATACTGCGGCACGTGCGATACTCCATGATCGGCAGTGAGGAATACGGTATACGCACCTTTTCCAACCTCTTTATCTAAAAAAGCAAAAAGATCTTCCAGTGTTTTATCTAAGCGCAAATAAACATCTTCTACTTCTACTGCATCAGGCCCCATCGCGTGGCCTACTGCGTCCGGGCTTGAAAATGAGATTGATAAGAAATCTGTGACTTCGTCCTTGCCAAGATTTTCATTTAATAACGCTGCCTTTGCAAACTCTGCCACAAACGTATTGCCCCACGGGGTCATAGCAAGCAGACTATATTGCCCCATTTGTTTCCTTAGTTCTTTCAAATCGTAGGGAAACGTGGGTTTATCTTTGCCTTTCCATCTTCCTTCATAAGGTGAATCGTCAGGGGAAGATTCAACATATTGATTGATGGGAAGCAATGTCTTCCACTCTTGATTCAAATACTGATCGGGCAGTTTTTGATTGTTAAACTTCGTTACCCAGTCGGGGAGTTTTTGTTTGTAATACGTGCTGGTAATCATGGCACCCGAGCGACCATCATACCAATACGCACCATCGGGCATGTGACCTGCCGGTAATGCAGCACCGCGGTCTTTAATAGAAACACCCACCACTTTTGCACGTTGTTGAGTCGCTAACTTAAGTTCATCGGTAATGGTTGTTGAAAGCATCCGCCAGGGTGATACACTACCACCTGCTTCACCCCCTACGGTTTTCTGATTTTCATCGCTCACACAATTCACATTCGTTTTGGTGGTGCGATCATACCAATCGTTCCCTACAATACCGTGAGTAGAAGGGGTTGTTCCTGTATAGATTGACGCGTGACCAGGCCCTGTTTCAGTAGGCACATAATTATAGTGTGCATTCTTTAACATGAAGCCTTCATTCATCATACGCTTAAAGCCATTTTCACCATACTTGCTCTCATAGCGATATAAATATTCCTGACGCATTTGATCTACAACAATACCAACCACCAGCTTTGGTTGGGTTTGAGAAAACAAGGGAGCACTGATAACCATCAGTAAGATGAGCGCTTTAAGATCTTTCATGCGTTAATATTTATTTGCTAAGGTAGTATCGTTTATAATCGTCAATTCGGCATTACAATAATCAGCATTTTTTATAAAACTAATGTCGCCACTATATTAAAGTTACGTGAAAGGTCGGATTTGGGTATAATTAACGTTCATTGCAATAAATGCGATCATACTCTTCCTCTTCATAAGCTTGCCTGCGCACCAACTTTCCGGTATGGTCATAGTAAATTACAACATAGATGCCTGCTTCTTCTACACTTTTTTCGGTAAAGTAAAACGCAACTTCTTCCGTTCCCAGATTAATGAGATCATGAAACGTAGGCGGAATTACCAATCCTTTTCGATTGCTAATGGCACCATAATAATTTTCACGATGAACGCGCACCAGTTTTTCTTCAACACTATTTCGCAACCACGTAAAATCACGAATACGATCTAAGATTATTTCTTCCGTTTCGTAATTAATCAACAGCCACTGAAAATTCTTCTTCACCCAAATAACATTCTCATTCCACGGAACAACTTCTGAAAATTCAAACTCAGTTATAGGTTTTGAATCCCACCCAATTAAACCAAAGAACCCATCTTTATAAACAATCAAATGATTTGCACTTAGCATTGTTACGTTGCGCTCATACACTGGTTTTATCAACTTACGACTTGCCAAATCAAACAATCCAAACCTTTTATCTTTTAATAAAGAGAGTTGCCCCGTTTGATTTTGAATGATCGCATCCATCTCAACGGGTACTACTTCTTTTCCATTACGACCCAACACACCCTTCTTACTTCCCTTCGATATAATAAAATAATCGGTGCCAATTGTTTCAATCAAGTCATATTCTGTATTAAATAATGGATCACCACTCGCAATGCTAAATACAGAGCGTTTGTTTTTACTTTCGGTAAAAAAGAATTGAACCGAATCGCGGGCATTAATAAATCTGATTTTTGAATCTGGTTGCAAATCAATAGAGCGGTTTGCTGTGAGATACACTTTCGTAGTTTGATTGGTTTGAACAAACGCCAAACTTCGATCGAACCAGATGGTATCTGCTTTCGTCAACACCATTTTTTTGGCAGAAATATTAAACAATTGCAACTGACCTTCACGGGTTAGCACCATCCAATCGCGATGGTAATATACCCGATGCCATGTTTGGTTCTCTAATTCATCTGATAAGCCATGCACCCTGGTTCCTGTAGGTAGCTTCTCTATTAAACCAAAAGAAGTTTTGGTAAGCACGTGCCGATCAAACGGGACAACAAACTTGAGTTGATTATTAATAATACCCTCCAGCGAACCATTGCGCACCAACAACAAACCTTTGCTCATGGCTTGCGCATCGTCAAACACAAGCTCATCATTTAGTTCAAGCCCATTGGCAAACCCTGATAGTTGTTGAGCGGTGGTTAGTATTTTCTTTCCAAAGCGGGTAAGTACGATTACTCCTTCAATTTCTTTCACTTCCGTGAGGCCATCAATACTTAACAATCGACCCGTGAGCGTAAACAATTTCCACTGTTTATTTTTCTTTGCAGCAATGAAATTATTACCAACAATTTCAAAGTCATCATAACAATCAGAGATAATGACCGCTCCTGACTTATGTATTAACCAACTGCACCGGTTTGTTTCAGCAATTAAAAAACCCCAACCGATATTAGTTATTGCTGTCCCCGGCTCTGCTATTTTTCTTCCGGTGCGACTAAACACTCCCGACTTAAAGATTAGGATGTCATCCTTAACAGGGCCACATTTATATTCTTCTTCAATTTGTTCAAACACAGGTGCCAATGTCTCCTCTCCATCCTGATCCATAAATCCATACAATTCATTTTTATAAAAAGGTATCCAGAATTTTGAGCTCACGTTAATCACATCACGTAATGAATCAGTCTCAATGATAGACGGAATTTTTTCATCGGTCTCTTTATATAAATGATAGACAAGATCGCGCGCCAATTTTGCATTATACCCTTTTGGATATTCCCTTAAATACTGAAAGAATGTTTCAGGTTCACCATTGGCAGTAGTTAACTCAAAAATTTCACGTTCAGCTTTTGCAGCATAGGGACTCAGCGGGAAATTGCTCAGAAAAATTTTATAACTGGTGAGTTTTTTATCTTTCGTCTTCTCCTCAAATAATAATTTCTCATATCGTTCTTTTGCTTCTTGCGCGCGGTGCGAGGTCGGGTATCGTTTCAAATAATCATCGAAACTTGAATAGGTGTTTATTTTTAATGCTTCCAAAAAACTTACTTCATCGCGTAGTTCAATCGCCATATCATGCTGAATTGCCACCGGGAACGAAGTAATAAATCGGTTGTAACTCTCTTCTGTATTAATGAGTTTAGCGTGCCGAAAAGCAAGGCTATCAATTTCCTCACGAAGTGATTGCAAGATTGCGCTATCAATAGGAACTTTTTGAAGTTTTTCCCGGTCTCTGCTTTCAAGTAAAAAATAAAAAGCGGTAGCCCTTCGTGCATATCGATCGGCAGAGTCCAATTGAAACTCAGGATTTTTTTTTGCTAAAAACCAATAAGCCGTAATGAAGTTACCTTCAACATCCATTGAGTCTTTGCGTAGCACCTTTTGAAGCAATCGATGCGAACTCTCCCACTTTCCATCTTCCAATCGATTTACAGCTGTACGCACAGGGTTTAACTGAGCAACCAAATCCGTGCTCATCATTAGTAAAAATGAAATAATATAAATTAACCTCCTGCTCATGGTAGAATCAACTTCAACACGCAAGTTAACATGGAAACAGTTTAACTTAAAAAACTGATGAGAGTCTTAATCCTTGTGAAGTGGATCTCTTACAAACTCCTCCTCATTAAAAGTAGGTAGCTGAGCACTCATAATATCAACATCAGTTAATAGTAAACTCGCTGGCACGATGTAAGACGTGAATTTAGAATTATTTCCAAGTGATGGTATATTATAGATAGCTTCTTCCGAACTGCCCAACACTTTTCGTAGGTTTTTCATAGAAAGCGAAGAAAAGCGCGCATTTCGTAACAGTTCTTCCGAGCCATCTATAACATTCACCCTATATACATTGAACATTCCAATACGACCGATGGATTCATTTCGAACAATCAATCCAAATTCAAGGCCGGCATCCTTTGCCTGAGCAATTAATTTTTCTTTCAGGTCATTTGCAGGAATTGACTCATTAATAGAAACCTGAATGACTCCCGGGCCATCGCGATGACCGTTGGCTGTTTGTGTGGTTGAAGTAAGTGTGCGATCATTCAACATGTCTTTTAGAATTCCTTTGTCTAACAACACTAACTCATCAGGTGGCGGAGTTCCTTCAGAGTCAGCCTGAAAAGCACCAAGCAACTTTGTTCCCTTGTATTGTTGAGTTTTTGATATTGCTTTTACGGATATTGAAGTTGAAGCAATGTTTTTACCAATTTTAGATTCCATTGAGTTACGCGTATCGGCTCGCATTCCTGTAAGGCCTTGAATATTGTTATCATATTGCAATCCGTCACGACTCATAAATAAAATTCCCGAAAGGATATCAGCCACCGGAGCACCTTCAAATAAAACCGGACCATTATACTCATCATCAAATTTTTCCACTTTTTGAAGCCTATCTAAATGAGTTACCTTTGCATTGATTTCTGATTCAAGCGCTGCTACTGCAGGAAAATCATCGGGACTAAACCCACTCCACATCGATTGAGCATACACAATTCCACCCTCTTTATCCTTTCCGAAAATTGACAATTGCAAAACCGCCTGATGAATAGGCGATTTTAAATGCGTTCCTTCACTGCTTACAAAATACTCGAACCCTTGAACAAAATTTAATTGAAGTGTAGACCCGGGATAGTCTGTTGTTTTAAATCGTTCCGTTAATTGCCTTAGTGTTTGCTCCCACTTTTTTGCATCAAATGCAACAGGCTTATAATCTGAGATGATTTGAAATGGAGCAACTTTAGCAAACCTTCGGTGTGGAAGTTCATCAAGTGGTTTCTTTTGATCCTTCAACATTTCCTGGTTTTTGGCAAACTGGCGTGAAGCACTTTTATATACATTGTCTATCGAAACCCAAATTGCCCTGCGAATGCCTAAATAGTCATCGTCCAACGGCACCTCGATATCGTTCGCCTCTGGAGTTGAAAATAAATTGTTATCAAAACTTTCGTCATTAAATTCATATCCACCAATCAACACCCGGTTTCCTTTTGCGCGACTTGAGTTTTCGGATGAATTAACAATGCCACCTAACACGGAGGTAATGGAATAGACTTTTACATCTTGAATAGTGCAGCTGATATAGAAGGGTTTCTCCAACGTATCCAACCGAAGGTCTTTCATGCTACGATCTAATTCGTCTTGCATGGCTTTCTCAATTATATTCTGTTGTGCAAAAGCTAAAACCTGCAAACTGCTTAAAAAAATTATGAGGATGATCCTACGCATATTTATACTAATCTTTTACGGTGGGACTTTCTAATAAGGTCGACTCAATATCAGCCTGTGGCTTTTTCTGAGTTTCAATCCTTCGCACAAACAAAGCTGGTGAAATTGCTGTAACCGGAACACTGCCTGATTCAGCACCACAAAATCCTGAAAAAATTTCTGATTGATTTCCGGCAGCGGTTATCTCCGCAAACATAGCGAGTGGCGTACCTATTAAATCCACTCCGCGCACTAACTGATCTGGTCTCCCATCCGTATAAATGCGATACACTTCCGTTGGGAAAATATTAAACGCATTGGGATTAAAGCGATCAGTTGTTGTGAATCCACCCACTACGCTTTTAAAATAGTACCCGTAAGGCTTGCCTTGTTTTTTTGCCTCCTGAATCAACATCTTTCGCAAATCAGCAAACGGAACCGGCTTGTTTGTTTCTACAATCAAGTTAGATTGTCTTGATACAGGATCGGAACTGGCATCTGCGCGACCATGGCCGTTTGAAACTTTAATGGTTTCGAGTGGTGAGCGAGACATTAAAAATGTTTTCAGTACTCCTCTATCAACAACCGTCACACGCTGAGCTTTCACACCTTCATCATCGAAGCGGTAAAAACCATTCAAAGGTTTTCCGTTAAATTCAGATTTTGTGGGATCAAAGACAACATTTAACGTTTTATTTAATACAGGAAGATTTATCTTCTCTTTAAAGGTTTGGCTATCCATATCATTGCGCAACCGTTCGCCCTCTACCCGGTGTCCAAAAATTTCATGGAAAAAAACTCCACCCACCTGTGCATCTAATATAGCTGGCCCACTGTACGGATCGGCCAAGGGAGCTTTCCTAAGTTCAGTCAATTTGTCAATCACATTATTTACCTCTTCTAACACCGCTTCATCATTGGGCAACCCTGCAGGCGAGAAAGCAAAAAATGAACTATGCAACGGAACAATATCTCCATCGGTTGCTCGAATGCTTGCATTGATCGAGAGATACACATACCGCATGTTTTGCACGATCTGGGTGCCTTCAGAAGATACGTAGTATTTTCGATCCGTTACTAATTGAAGGCTAACATCACCCGTTACCAAATCAGAACTTTTTAAAAAAGGCTCTGAATATTTGCGCACTTTATTTTCCCATGCTGATTTATCATACCACGAGTCTGAAAGTGGCTTTTCAAAATATTTTTCCACAGGTGCCTTAGAAAAATCATCAAACTTACTTTTAGTTGTTTGGATTGTATTTTTAATGGATCGATAACTTTCGAGCGCACTTCTATAATTAGTTTGTGTAGCACGCCATATGGAATATTGTATTGCCTCTTTTGAATCGTCAACCACAATCTGAATAGCACGACCATCACCCATACGCTCATTTCCCCATCTCCTATCTTCCAAAGGGTGCGTATTATCCTGTTGGTAATTTCCAACCCGAACAGTTGCAAATAATAATCGATTTTTACTTGAATGAGATTGAACCAAGCTACCAAAAGAAGATTGTATCTGTGTATAAGCTATATCATTCACCCGATATGAAATAAAATAGGGTGGCAAATCAGCCTTAGCAAATCCAGCTACTTCGCGATTAAGTTCTTCATTTAATACACCAAGAAGAAAATCATCCTGTGCAGATGCTGTGCCGATAATAAATAGACTGAGCAAAAAACTGATTGAATACTTCTTCACTGACAAATTAGATTAAATACAAAAACGAAGGAATGAGGTTAAAATTCTTTACCTCAAAATAAAAATAAGGAATATTAAAGTAAATGAGACTGCTAATATTGATGAAATGCATCAGAAATGAAACTCAATACCGTTGGCAATGCCTCTCTCCAATATGTCCAGGTGTGGGCCCCATTGCGCACCCTAAACTCATGCGGAATCTCTTTCTTCTTCATGGCAATATGAATGAGTGAATTTCCTTCATACAAAAAATCATCATCACCACAATCAATATACCATCGCACAGCTTTCTTCTGGTCGTCTTTAATGTTATTAACCAAATTAATTGCATTATGTTTATTGAAGTACGCTTCAATTTCGGCATCCGTTCCTTTTTGATTGCTTCGTTCAAGTCCGGCTTTTGCATCAGCTAACGTAAGCGGGCCAATATAGGCGCTTAGAGGACACGCTGAAGAAAATAACTCAGGATGATGCAAGGCATACATGAACGAACCACCACCACCCATGGACAATCCCGCTACGGCACGAAATCGTTTTTCCTTTTTAATGCGATAGGTCTTTTCTATGTAGGGCATGAACTCATCGAAAAAGAAATCTTCGTACCGCCATTCATTTTTTAAATCATTGAAGTAACCACGCTGCCCTGTGTTTGCATCAGGCATCACAATGATCATAGGAGTTGCCGTTCCTTCGGCAATAGCTTTATCGGCAATGTGCAGCACTTCACCAAACTGAACCCAGCCAGTTTGATCATCGCCAGCGCCATGCAATAAATAAAGTACAGGATAACTTCGCTCTGAAGTTTCGTAATCAGGGGGCAGATAGACGGCATACTTGCGATCGCCTTTTAGAAGTTTGCTGGGAAGTGTAAGGTTATCTTTTACTTTTCCGGTTTGAGCGAGCAGTGCGAAGCCTAATGATAAGGAGATAAGGGTTAAAATTAATTTTTTCATAATTACATAGGACTAAGTGATATAATCAAATTTCTTAAATATTTCTATGGATCAATTTTATCTGGATCAATTTGCCAAAAGTCATTCGCATAATAAATAGCATTCACTGGCTCTGAATAATGACCAGATCCAAGAAATAATAAATTATTTACACTAAAAAAAATTGGAGAGCTTCTTATAGGACCTCTATATGGCAATTTTTTCCAAGTCCCCTGAAGAGGATTGTAATCATGAAGAGTTAGACCTTGGTAACCAATTCCAATGTGAAGAATTTTATCATTAATAAGAGCTAAATTCGATCCACTAACATTAGCAAATTCCGGGATTTTGTTATCAAAAACTTCCCAATGATCAGCTGCTGGGTTGTATACAACATGCTCATTAGCAAACGTAAATGCATGACCAAGTCCATTAAAAGCAAAAGTCAATCTATATGGGATGCCTAGCAGCTTCTCCTTTTGTTTCCATTGATTTTGAGCTTGATCATATTGCCACAAATCTGTAAGTTGAATTGAATAGTCAGTGTTTCCAATAACGAATCCATAATTACCTATCGCAAAAGATCCTGATATTATAGTGCCCGGATAATCGGCTTTCCTTGTCCATTTGTTCATGTCTATATCAAACTCCCACCAGTCATTCAAATCACCTCCATCATTATACCCTAATCCAAAATATGCTTTGTTGCTCAAAACCATGATTGTTGAATTAATCCGGCCTCCTCCTGGAAAATCAGACATTCTTGACCATGAATCATTTATGGGATTGTACTCCCAAACATCATTCAAATATTCACTCGCTGAACTTCCAGATACAAAATAACCCTTGCCATTAACCGAAAAGGAGGCAGCATGTGTTCTTGGTGTTGGAACGAAGTCCTTGAGTTTAGTCCACATTCCATCATAGTTAACAATTAGATTAGTTAAGCTAGTTGCTGACTGACCGCCAGAAATAATAGAGATAGGATAAGTCTCATGGGTACTCATATAAATATCTTTTATTAGCTGATTTGAATTTGCTACTGTAATCTGATTATTAGAAAATGTGATGTTGGTTGCCTCGTTAATTGCATTAGCTCCTAATTTTACAATATTGTTGGTTGGGCTAAAGTTTTCACCGGAAATAATCAATTGATCTGTAGGAGATTTTATCTCCTTTGGAATAAAGTCCAAAATTTCTGGAGGTTTTAAATAAAATCCCTCTTTTATAATGGCAGTACTTTGGCAGGCACTCAAAATTACATCCAAATAACCATTAGGAGCTACAACGTTCTCATATAATTTACAACGAATTTCATTTTTAGTTTTTGTCAGAATGCGAGCAGGCCCTCCAATATCTACTGTCATAGCAGATAAATCTAAAGTTGAAACGTTCTCAAGCTTTATTACAATCACATCTGTATATTCTCCTGTTGTCGGAGATATTGAAATAATTTTTGGCTTTGAGGTTTTGATATTTTTGATTTGGTAAATAAGATCATTACCAGAAAGAAAATCCAACTTTAATGTTTGGGATAAGCATGAAGGATTTGTAATCAATAGTTTAATTTCATTTTCGGTTTTAGAAAGTACTTTTTGATAATAGTATCCACAATTTCCTACTGTACACACAACATTAACTACCAAATCATTGTAACAAATGGGTAAATTTTTTCCATGAATTACTAATGTGTCTGATAAAGCTAAGTCTTCTGTAACCTCCGGCAGTTTTTGAGTTAAATTAATTGAAGAAATAGTCTCAAGTCCTCCTGATTTAACTTTTAAAGATTTAATTGGACCCTCTGTAGCAAGAGCCAAAACTTGTATTTCCGTTATTGATGCTTTCGCTATTCTTGCCACTTTGTTATCGAACAAGATTTGATTTTTAATAGGGTTACTAACAAAATAACTGCCTCTGATAAAAATGGTATCACAGAGCGATGGGTTCTCAGGCGTCACAGAAAAAATTTGAGGCCCCTTGATAGTGAATGTCTTGCTAAGTTTTGAAATATTCTCATCAATCGAAATGGATACTAATGGAGTAAGGGAATTGACATCTTCGGGAATAACAACCTTCATCTCGGTATCCGAACTTTGCACGACAGATGCTTGAATATCCCCGAACTTTACAATATTTTTTTCGGCCTTAAAACTAAAATTCTTTCCAATCAACTTTATGGTATCCCCTAATGCACCTTCACCTGGATTAGCATTCAAGAGGAGTGGCCCAAAACTTCCTAGGCTAAAAAAAGTAACTACCTTTCCATATATAATTTTATTCTTTGTTTTCAGGTAACTCCTTACCTTATATTCTTTATTACTCTCTAAGGTTGAATTGACAACAAAAGACACATTGGTTGTTGACGGTAAGCCCAATTTTATTAACAAAGAGTTATCTACATTAAGGACCGCATTCTTATCAGCTGCCCAAACAAAACCATGCTCAATAATATCCGATAAATTTTCAGAAATAATTTCGGCATTAAATACCGCTCCATCTTTTGAAATCTCCGTGATGGGTAAGGTATTTACAACCGGGTATGGTCTTGCTAATTCTTTGTCTTCCTGACAACAGAATAATATTATAAACAACAATATTCCAACAAAATATCTACTTGACATATTTTATACTAAAATCGTATACCTCCTAAAAATCGAATCGATTGAAACCCAAAATCTACCTGATCTGAACTCAATGAATATTTTTTCTTTGCGACCGAGTAATTCATTTCCACAAAACCCTTTATTCGTCCCTTCTCAGGAAAGTCAACTCCACAGGCAACTATAAAAGCAAGCGGTTCCTTAAAAGATTCTAAAACCTTTATTTCATCAATGGTAACAACATTGTTACTATCTGTTTCTCTTTTAATAAAGGAGTTAACTGAAAGCGGGAAGATATTAATAATACCACCCTTAGCATAAAGTGAAAAATACTCAAACTTCAAGAGTTCTTCCATTTTCAAAACAAGTGGCACTTTCAGTGATTTAGACTCTAAGTAAAATTCATTAATCGTATTTGTATTTGAAGTTGATTCACTTGTTGTGACGAAAAATCTGTCTTGTACAAACCATACACCGGTTTGAAACGAATATTTCCTAAACTTAAAAGGATATAAATTAACGTTTAATCCAAATAATACAGGATTCGAATCGGTCAGTTTCAAATTTTTCAAAAAATTTGTAGATCCCTTGCATGTAATTGTCGATATCTCAAATCCATAAAATGGACCTATCTCTAAAGCATGCTCTTTCTCTTTTTCAAGATTACCCGGATTAGAATTTAGGAAACAGTTGTTGTAAGCTTGAACTAGTCTTTCAAGCCTTTCTCGTGTAGCTTTGGTATTATTGACTAACGATTTAATCCCATTGCAGTCTGCCAATAAGTTTGCTAAAAACATTTTATCAATTTCGTCACGTTCTAAAGTCTTTATCTCGTATTGATTACTATTGAGCGAAATGAAAAAACGATCAAAGGCCGTAAACAATGAAAGTTTGCCTTCTTCAATTAAGTTCAAAAAAACCAGTTGCTGATTATCTTTCCAAAAGATACTCTTCGTCAAATATCTTTTACCTCCAGAATATCCATATTCCAAAATATCTTCAGGAGCATAAACTAATATATCTCCATCAGGTTTTTCACGAAAACGGCAAAATAAAAATGACGCTACTGAAGCTTTTTGCGAGTCTTCAATGTATCCTTGTATAATTGATTGATCATTTAACTTTACATACCCTGGTATATAGTTATTTTGGCCATATAAGCCATAAACACTGAAAGTGAAAAATATTACGATGGGTAAGAAACTTCTGCCTATTGGTGGCATTCTTTAAATATTAATTCTTCCAAACTAATGAATAATTTAATGATGTTACAATTAGTAAAACAATAATTTTATAAGGTAAAATGGGAAAAAATTGATCCTTTAATTAGTAGTTTCTTTTACAGTCAGCGAATGCGCTTTTTCTTCCATATAGGGTTTAACGGGTTTAAGTATCGGGGTTGGCAACGCCAGTCCAATGTGGGCAGTGTGCAGGAAATTCTTGAAGACACCCTTAGTGGCATTTTAAAAGAGCCTGTCTCCATCATGGGTTGCGGCCGCACCGATGCGCAAGTGCATGCCAGTCAGTTTTTTTTTCACATGGATGTGAAGGATAAATGGGATTACGATCTCTTGTTCCGACTTAATAAACAACTTCCTGGTGACATTGCTGTTTTTGAAATTCTTCCGGTTGGAGATAATGATCACGCGCGCTTTGATGCTACTCAAAGACGATACGATTACTTTATCCATACCTACAAAGATCCGTTTCTCAATAGTATCAGCACCTTATACTTGGAGCCAAATCTGAATCTGGATAATATGAAACAAGGGGCGGCATTATTAACGAAGTACAATGACTACCGGGCGTTTTGCAAAACTCCGGATATGCATCGTCACACCATTTGCAAAGTGTCTTCCGCTTTATTGTTTGCCGATAAAGAAGGGGATCGTTTACGGTTTCAAATTTCTGCAGATCGATTTCTTGGGCGGATGGTGCGCTTTGTTGTAGCGAAACTTTTGTTGATTGGTCAAGGTAAACTTAGCCTTGAAGAATTTGAAAGTTATTTTATTAACCGTGAGACTCCCAAAATTTTTGAACCTGCATTCCCGCAAGGTCTTTTCCTATCTAAAGTAACCTACCCGTTTCTCGAAGCTCCTGTTCGCACCAGCTTTACAGCTATCGGCCATCCAGAAGATGAATGGGTGGCTGTGTAAGCCTCCAAATTAATTCATGAAATATTTAATTACAGAGCTACTGAGTTAATCCCCTGAAGAAATTACTTTGTGTTATTTTAATTCTCTGTGTTCTCTGTGGTTAAATCTATCTATGGAAATATTGATTCGTTACCTTTTAGGAAAATAATCACTGGCTCTCTTTTTCAAAATGCCAACTTCGCGAAAACGATACCCAACGAGAAGTTTGAACGCAGTGGTTCCATTGGCAAAATGAATTTCATCGAATCGAATATCTCGGGTTTGTGCTACCAAACTCATTCCACCAAAAAAGAGATCACTGTTGTATCCTAATGCCACCCGAACATCCGCAAAGGTATTGAGCGTGATATTGTATTGAGTAGTTTGATCGGGGGCTGTATACGAAATCCAGTAGTGTGCCGGCCCCATGGAAAAAGTTCCGTTTAAGAAAAATGATTTATAGATTAAACTATAGGCATAGCCAGGAGCAATGCTAAAGGCTGTGTACTGAAAATTTTTAAAGGTTGAGACTGCCGATATGGCTGGCGCATACAACTGACTTAGCACTGAGGAATCTGCCTGCAAGCGAAATGTATTTAGCGTACCCGATATAAGAACTGAGCCCGCACTTTTAATTTGACGTTCTGAATAATTGTATGCAGACCTCAGTGAGAATTTATTTTTGTTAAAAACATAGCGCAGGTTAACTCCAGTATTGTTCAATTGAATATCTGAACGTTTAATAAATGGATCGGGTAAAGTTTGATTGGGCGAAGGATTGGGAACATAGAATCCAGAATATTTTTGACTGTACAAATCAATACCCCAACTCTTACTTAACGAGTTGATTTGAAGATCGCGAGCATCGCTTGACCCATAGGAGGCTTTACTACGCTCATCAATGGGAACTGCAAAAGTTACTTCAGTTGCTACTTCAAAAATATAAAAGCCTATTCCAGCACTGAACGAAGTATTTGGTTTATACGTCAACTTCTTTCCCTTATCATCTCGACTATTTAAGCTAAATGAGATTTCTCTTTTCTTTAGCAATGGCCAAATGAAAAATTTATCTGGAAACTGTTTAATATAGATGTCGCGTAGAGAATCTGTCTGAGCATGAGCCACGGGTACACAAACCCAAACAGCGATGAGCGCAGAAAGGAGGCGAACCATACTTAGAGAATGTATTCGCTTAAGTCTTTATTTTTTACAAAGCCAGTTAGTTTATCTTTCACCAGTTGTTGCGTGATTGTAATTTTCGTTCCTGCTTGAATTTTATCAGGAACATCAAATAAAAACTCATTTAGCAATCGACTCATTACCGTATGTAGTCTTCGGGCTCCGATATTTTCAACTTCTGCATTTATATCAAAAGCAAATTGAGCAATTTCATTGATTGCTTCATCATCAAACTCAATTGACACACCCTCCGCTTCAAACAGAGCATGATATTGTTTCGTCAATGCGTTTTTAGGCTCTTTTAAAATTTGTACGAAATCTTCCCTGGTAAGATTGGTTAACTCCACACGAATTGGAAAACGTCCTTGCAATTCTGGAATTAAGTCAGAAGGCTTTGCAGTATGGAATGCACCGGCAGCAACAAACAACACATGATCGGTTTTTATTACTCCATACTTTGTATTCACGGTACTTCCTTCCACAATAGGCAATAAATCACGTTGCACTCCTTCACGACTTACATCTGGTCCGCTGCCCCCCTTCTTTCCAGATCCAGAGGCAATCTTATCGATCTCATCAATAAAAATAATCCCAGCATCTTCTGCCCTGCGAATTGCTTCCTCTTTTACCTCATCCATGTCAATGAGCTTAGCAGCTTCTTCTTCAAATAAAATTTTTCGTGCCTCTGCTACTGTCACTTTTCTCTTCCTAGCCTTCTTGGGCATCATGCCACTGATCATGTCCTGAAGGTTCATCATCGAAACTTCATCCATCATACCTGCACCGATCATCCCCACACCCGGATTGCCACTTGGTTTTATATTAATGTCAATCTTCCGATCCTCTAACTCACCATTCTTTATCTTATCCCGAAATAAATTTCTTGTTCGCTCATTTAACTCTACATCGCTTGCAGGCACTCCGTTCGCTTCTTCAGTGGTAACCGGAAATCCTGCTGCTTTCTGTCGCATAGGAGGAATCAGTGCATCCAAAATAATTTCTTCAACGGCTTGTGCTGCCCGTTCCTTCACCTCTTCCTTCTTCTTGGTTTTAATCATGTTTACCGATTGCTCTACAAGATCGCGCACCATGCTTTCCACATCGCGACCCACATATCCCACTTCCGTAAACTTCGATGCCTCCACTTTTACAAAAGGTGCATCGGCAATACGCGCCAACCTACGGGCTATTTCTGTTTTGCCCACGCCCGTTGCTCCTATCATTAAAATGTTGTTAGGAACAATTTCATTTTGAATATCGGAAGCAACATTCATCCGCCTCCAACGGTTACGCAGTGCAATGGCTACGTTTCTTTTCGCTTCATGTTGGCCGATGATATATTTGTCAAGTTCTTTAACAATTTGTTGGGGAGTAAGATAAGTAGCTGATAGCATCCGGTTATAATTATTGTTTCTCAGGTTTAGCCTCTGTTAAAATAAAGTCAACCGGCTTAGCTACTTTCTCTTTCAACAAAGCAATTTTTAAAACCTCATCAACTGTATCTACATAATGAAAGGTTAATCCTTTAATATATGTTTTCTCTATTTCTGTTATGTCGCGTTTATTCTTTTGGCTAAGAATTATTTCTTTAATACCACTTCGTTTGGCTGCCAATATCTTTTCCTTGATTCCACCAACAGGAAGCACTTTACCACGCAAGGTAATTTCACCCGTCATGGCCAATTTTCCTTTCACTTTCCGTTGTGTGAAAATGGAAGCCAATGAAGTGAGCATAGTAATACCAGCGGAAGGTCCATCTTTTGGCACTGCGCCAGCGGGTACGTGGATGTGCAAATCATATTGCTGAAAGATTCTGTTATCTATACCTAGCGATCTTGCATTTGATTTTAAATAGGATAAAGCAGCTACAGCAGACTCTTTCATCACATCACCCAACTGCCCCGAAATTGTTAGCCCACCTTTACCCTGATTTAAGCTTGACTCAACAAATAATATATCTCCGCCAACTTGTGTCCATGCCAACCCAGTAACTACACCTGCGATGTCATTACCTTGATAGAGTTCTTCATCAAAAATCTCAGCACCCAAAACCTTAATAACAAACTCAGGAGTAATTTCTTTTTCAAACTTCTCTTCCATGGCCACTGATTTGGCAACACTTCGTATCACAGAACCAATTTTCCGCTCTAGGTTACGAACACCAGACTCGCGCGTATAACTCTCGATAATCTTTGTAAGTGCTTCTTTCTTGAATTTTACTTGCTTTGCCTTTAATCCATGCTCGGCCAATTGCTTGGGTACCAAATGTCGAATTGCAATTTGAAGTTTCTCTTCAACGGTATACCCAGTAAGATCAATGATTTCCATTCGATCACGCAACGCAGGATGAATAGTTTCCAATGAATTAGCGGTTGCTATAAATAATACTTTAGAGAGGTCGTACTCAACATCTAAATAATTATCGCCAAACGTATTATTCTGTTCGGGGTCTAATACTTCTAGCAAGGCAGAAGAAGGATCGCCACGAAAATCAGAACGCACTTTATCTATTTCATCCAAAATAAAAACCGGATTACTCGATTTAGCTTTTTTAATGTTCGATAAAATTTTACCGGGCATAGCACCTACATACGTTTTGCGATGTCCACGAATCTCAGCTTCATCATGCACACCACCCAACGACATTCGGATATAATTTCTCTGCAAAGACTTGGCAATTGATTTACCTAACGAAGTTTTTCCAACTCCCGGAGGTCCATACAAACAAAGTATAGGCCCCTTCATGTCTTTTTTCAATTTGAGTACAGCTAAGTATTCAATGATGCGGGTTTTAACTTTTTCTAAACCAAAATGATCTTTGTCAAGAATCTTTTTTGCACGTGTTAAATCAAAATCATCGACCGTATATTCTTCCCATGGCAGGTCGAGCATGAACTCGACATAGTTCATCGCAACCGGAAACTCGGCAGCTTGTGGGTTGATGCGAAGTAATTTATCAAGCTCCTTATTAAAATGATCTTTTGCGCTCTTTGGCCATTTCTTCTCATCGCCACGCTTTCTTAGTTTTTCAACTTCTTTATCAGGGCCATCGTATCCAAGTTCATCCTGCAACACTTTAATTTGCTGACGCAAAAAATAATCTCGCTGTTGCTGATCAATATCGGTGTGTACTTTCTTTTGAATCTCATGCTTGATCTCCAACATTTGAATTTCTTTCAGCATGAACTGCAGCAACAAAGTACCTCGCTCTACGATGTTGATCGTTTCAAGAATTTTTTGCTTATCCCCAACATCTACGTTTAAGTTCGATGAAAGAAAATGAATCAAAAATCCAGTGCTTTGAATATTGTCTAATGCTACTTGTGCTTCCTGCGGGATTTCAGGATTTAGTTTTAGAATTTTTAATGCAGCATCTTTCAACGATTGCACCAATGCTTTCACTTCTTTGCTTTCCAAATCAAGATCAGGTTCAGCTAGCAAGTCAATGCGCGCAGTCATGTAGGGTTCATCCTGCAAAAACTCCTGAATCTGAAAACGATTTTTCCCTTGAATGATAATGGTTGTATTTCCATCGGGCAACACAAGCATTTTAATGATGCGCGCCACCGTACCAAAGCGATAGAGATCATCCATGCCCGGTTCTTCGGCCAATTTATTTTTTTGAGCAATTACACCAATGATGCGATTGCCCTGATACGCATTCTTTATTAACCGAATTGATTTTTGACGAGTGACTGTAATTGGAATCACGACTCCGGGAAACAGCACCGTATTTTTAATAGGAAGTATGGACAGTTCAGCCGGAAGGTCTTCAGGTTTAAGATCAGATTCTTGTTCGGGGTTAATCAATTGAATTAACTCTTCTGAATCTTCCTGAACCATGGGTGCTATTGCAAGGGATTTAAACATATTTTGTAGGTGCCAATTTGACACAAAAAAAGGGTGTCTCCAATTAATATTTATAGAACGCAGTAAGGGTCAATCGGTATGCCAATGTTTTGGTTATCAGGCAAATTTGTTTCAATTTTCGAGTGAATTGAGCATAATAAAATCCATTTTGAGATTTACAAGACCTTGTTTATTAGTGCTTTTGGTGGTGCTACTGAGTTTCCATACCCACGTTTTTGCCCAAAAAGAAAAAAAAGGCTTTAAAAAAGGAGGTGTAGTTGCCTTAAATGATTCTGTATCCATCTACAGCCAGTCTGACATATTCAATTTTCAGAATGTAAATAAGATTAGATACTATCAGAATGATTCAAAACTCCAGAAAATACGAAGTCTCGATACACCCGGTCAGGAAAAGCAAATGTATGTCGCACTAAAAGAGTATGTAGGAAATTTTGGGATTGATAATTTTAGTAAGAATGTGGCTATGATTTGGCGACTTGCCAAACTTTCGGAAACGCAGGGCCCACCGGGAGAATCCTTACTCCTTTACAAGTTGGTACTAAAACATCATCAACAAGGATTAGACATTCAAAATATTTATAAGCGATATGAGATGATTGATCCTGACAAGAAAGAAAATTATGTACCGTTAGATTTCTATTACAAATTAGTTGAGTACCGAAAAGACATTGATACACTACGTCCACCCCAATCAATTTTAGTAAACATGGGTGGATATATTAATTCTGATAAGGAAGATTACGGTCCCACAGTGGGTAATGTGGATGATCTTATCCTGTTTACTTCTAAGCGCAACGAAAACTATGATCACACCTACAACGAAGATTTGTTTTTCAGTTTGAAGGCCGAAAACTATTGGACAGATGCACAACCTTTCACAAGTATCAATACAGAATTCAACGAAGGGTCGGCTTGCCTCAGTCAGGATGGAAAGCTTCTTTACTTCTCGCGTTGCATGGCTCCTGATGGATTAGGTAATTGTGATTTGTATGTTGCTAAACTTAAAGCCGATAGCACGTGGGGTGATGTTAAGAACCTGGGGCCTAACATTAATAGTAGTGGCTGGGACTCGCATCCATCGCTTACGCATGGTGGCGACACATTATTCTTTGCTTCCAATCGGGTGGGTACATTTGGTTTGTCTGATATTTTCTTTGCAGTACGAAACTCTAAAGGTGAATGGCAAAAAGCACTAAATGCCGGACCCATTATTAACACAGTACAAAGTGAAGTGAGTCCATTCTTTCATCATAAATTTAATGTGCTGTATTTTAGTTCAAACGGTCATCCTTTAAACTTTGGTGAGTTTGATATTTATAAATCGTATCGGTATAAAAATAATTGGAGTGAACCCTTAAACACCGGGCCATTAGTCAATGGGGGTGGAAGTGAATACTACTTCACCATTGATTCAAAATCAAAGGAATTATTTTATGCCCGTTCGTTAGAAGAAGACATCAAGAATCTTGATTTGCATTCCTTCCCTGTTCCGATGGAAGCACAGCCCGAGGCAATTACCCGATTAAAAGGAAGTTTGAAAGATCCACAGGGAAAATCAGTAAAAGGAATTGTATCCGTTATTGATTTGGATGAAGGTGTTGAGGTGGCACCAAAATTTATTCGTGAAGATGGCACGTTTGATTTTAACTTAATTAATAAACGTAACTACCTGTTGATTATTCAGGGCGATGATTTCTTCAGGATAGAAGAATTATTTTTTATGGATGGGGATATAGAGATCAACAAAGTTGCAGAACCAATAGAAAGTAAAATTGCTTTTCAATCATTGGAATTTGAAAATGGTAAAGCCAATATTTTACCCGAAATGCATGCTGATTTAGATAAGATCGCCAACTTCTTAATCGATCATCCAACCTTTAAGTTAAAAATTTCCGGACATACAGATTCTGCTGGAAAAGAAGAAGCTAACCTTCGACTTTCGCAAGCCCGCGCAGATGCCATTAAACAATATCTGGTTAGTCAGTTTCAGCTTAGTCAGGACAGGATTACGGCAATCGGTTTTGGTAGCTCAAAGCCAATCGTTCAAGAAGTTACCGATGAACACAAACAGCTTAATCGCAGAGTAGAATTTGAAATTCTAAAAAACAATTGAGTGTGAAGTCCATTCCACTCTAAGTAAATCCTAAAATCTGAATTAGATTTTTCTTACTTTTAATTTATGGAGGTTCGCGATCCTATTGTACTCTATAATAAAACTTCGTTTACCATTGCGGAGTACCTCGAGTTTGAGAAGGAATCTGAACAAAAACATGAATTCTATCAAGGTGAAATCTTTGCCATGGCGGGTGCAGGTGCCAGGCACAATGTCATTTTCTCCAATTTATTTGTTGCGATAGGAATAGCATTAAAAGGTAAATCCTGTAAACCTTACGGAAGCGACTTGAGAATTCATGTGGCACAAAATTCTTTATTCACCTATCCTGATATTTCAATTATCTGCGGTGAAATAGTTCCTTCGGTTGAAGATAAAGATACAGCTACCCTACCTTCGGTTTTAATTGAAATCCTTTCACCTTCTACCCATAATTATGATCGCGGTGGTAAATTCAAACTCTATCGTGATATACCCACACTCAAAGAATATGTCCTAATTGAATCAGAATCTATCCGCATTGAGTCCTTCCGGTTAAACCAACATAATCATTGGGAGTTAGAAGAATATAAATCATTAACAGAAACCTTTCAAATGCCAAGTATGAATATTTCTATTCCTGTAATAGATATTTATGAGCGCACTAAACTTTAGAATATCCAAAACAGAAATCAAAATTTCATGAAAAAACTCCTACTCTTGCCTGTCATCCTTTCGGGATTAATTGTTTCAGCTCAAACAGAAATTAATCCAAAAGTAAAACCTGATCGCGATAAGCTTTTTGTTACTGCCGAATTGGATAAAAAATTTCCCGTGTACAGAAAAGTAGCGAAAGATATTTGGTCGTATGCAGAGTTAGGGTTTCTGGAAACACAAAGTACGGAACGATTGCAGGGAGTTTTAAAAAGTGAAGGCTTTACCATTCAAACCGGAGTTTCGGAAATGCCCACCGCATTTGTTGCCACGTACGGAAGTGGTGGTCCGGTGATCGGCATTCTTGCAGAGTTTGATGCGTTGCCCGGACTTTCACAAGATTCCATTGCGGATAGAAAAATTGTGGTAGAAGGTGGCCCTGGTCATGCGTGTGGTCATCATTTATTTGGAACTGCTTCTGTGGCAGCGGCTGTAACACTAAAGGATTGGTTAATAAAAAATAAGAAAGCAGGGACGGTAAAAATATTTGGCACTCCTGCTGAAGAAGGTGGTGCAGCCAAAGTATATATGGTGCGTGATGGATTGTTTGACGATGTAGATGTTGTCTTGCATTGGCATCCATCCAGCGCAAATGATGCCAGTCCATCATCGTGTTTATCCATCAAACAAACGATGTTTCGCTTTTATGGACGCTCGGCTCATGCGGCTGCCGCACCCCAGGCTGGTCGCTCCGCATTGGATGGTTTAGAAGCTATGAATTATATGGTGAACTTAATGCGCGAACACGTGCCACAGGAAACCCGAATTCATTATGTTGTTACAAAAGGTGGGTTGGCTGCCAACGTTGTTCCTGATTTTGCGGAGGCCGAATACATGGTTCGTCATCCGGATGCCCGCATGGTAGAAGAAATCTGGAACCGAATTGTAAAAGCAGCAGAAGGCGCTGCCAGTGGAACTGAGACTACCATGAATTATGAAGTAGTCTCCGGCTCATTTAATCTTGTTCCAAATGAAACACTCGCTCGACTGATGTATAATAATCTGAAAATTGTGGGCGGAGTAAATTATACAGCCGAGGAAGTTGAATTTGGGAAACACATTCAAAGTACACTTACTTTTAAAGTACCTCCGCTTGAATCTGCTCGTGAAATACAGCCTTTTAAAACAGGCGGCTTCTTCCCTGCCTCAACAGATGTTGGGGATATTACGTGGGTTGTGCCCACAGCTGGTTTAGGAACTGCTACCTGGGTGCCGGGAGTTCCTGCTCACTCATGGCAAGCTGTTGCATCGGGTGGAACTGGAATTGGATTTAAAGCGATGAACAACGCTGCAAAAACAATCGCCATGACGGGAATTGATATTTTTAACAACCCTGCCATCATTACTAAAGCACAAAGAGAACTGGATGACTTTGTGGGGCCTGACTTCAAATACAAATCTATGATTGGTGATCGCAAACCTCCGTTGGATTTTAGAAAAGGGAAGCAATAGGTATTTAAAACTTAGCCAACAGGAATATACTTCTTAAACCAACTCTGAATAGTCATTTGCATCACACCAAAGAATGCTTCTTTAAAAATACCAGCCGACATTTTACTTTGTCCGCGTGTGCGATCGGTAAATACAATTGGCACTTCATTTAACCGGAAGCCATATTTCCAGGTTAAGAACTTCATTTCTATCTGAAAGGCATAGCCAACAAATTTGATGTTATCTAATGGAATAGTTTCCAACACCTTTCTGCGATAACAAACAAAGCCTGCCGTGGTATCATGCACGGGTATGCCTGTAACAATCTGCACATACTTGCTTGCAAAAAAAGATAACAGCACCCTGCCCATCGGCCAATTAACCACATTTACTCCGGTGGCATAGCGCGAACCAATCGCTAAATCATGACCCCACTCGGCACAATGCAGATATAAACTGATTAAATCCTTAGGGTTGTGCGAAAAATCAGCATCCATCTGAAGCACATAGTCATAACCATGTTGTAGGGCAAACTTAAACCCCTCAATGTATGCAGTGCCAAGACCTTGTTTACCCGGACGCTGCATTAGATGCAGCCGGGTCTCCTGTTCATTATTATAATTTTTCTGTAACTCTTTAACGAGTTTATCCGTGCCATCTGGAGAATTGTCGTCCACGATCAGCATATCAAAATCCTTAGCTAAAGAAAATACCGAGTCGATGATCAGGGTGATATTTTCCTTTTCATTATAGGTGGGTATAATGACAATCGCGTTGTTCAAATGCCTGTTGGTTAGCCCTGAATAGAACTCCAGGGAAAACAAATCTAAATAAAAGCGCGCGCCAAACAATCCCTGAAAAGATGAACTTGCCAGAAAATAGACCATCCCTTGGTTTCCTTTGACAGAATGCCTTATCATTGGAACTGAAAAAGAAGATTTTCGCAAAAAACTTACAAGCAAACATGAACAAATGCGTTTTTTTAGATCGTGATGGAGTACTCAATAAGGATAATCCAAACTATACTTATAAGGTAGAATCTTTTGAAATTTTGCCCGGTGTGCTGGAAGCAATTACTGAACTGAAACAGGCAGGATATTTATTAGTTGTTGTTACCAACCAGTCGGGCATTGCACAGGGAATTTATACTCAGGAACAAATGGAAGAGTGTCACGCCTACTTTCAAAAAATGTGTGGCAACCGGATTGATCATTTTTACTTTTGTCCACATCATCCCACAGTAACTGCATCCCTTGCACGTAAGCCTGGTACACTTATGTTTGAAAAAGCAATAGCACGTTTTTCAATTGATACAACTCAGAGTTGGATGATTGGCGACCGAGGGCGCGATCTTATCCCGGCAAGGCAATTGGGTATTCGCACCATACAAATTGGAGATGAGATTGAAGAACATGAAAAAGCAGAACATCAGGTGGACGGTTTGATGCAAGCGGCTGAGATAATTTTGAGTAATTAACGTTGATAATGATCAATTGAATAAGTTCAATCACCAAACTTGGGCTGATTTTTGTATTCGTGCTTCCAAAGTCATTCTTATTTATATTTACATTCAAACAACTGCAGCATGAAAACATTACTGAGCTTTTTTTTACTCGCATGTACCATCGTGGCGCAAGCACAAACTTTTGAAGGTACCCTTCGGTGGTCAATTAAATCAGAAATAACCGACCCGAAAATGAAAGCGCAAATGGAAAAGGCTCAAAAAGAAATGAGTGATCCGGCAAACCAGGCTAAGATGAAACAGATGCAGGAACAAATGAATAGTCCGCAGATGAAGGCCATGCTGGAGTCAAATCCACAAATGAAAGCTCAAATGGAAAGTGCCTTAAAAATGATGCAGGGCGGAGATATGAGTTCGATGATCCCAAAAAGCATGACCGTAAAAATAAAAGGAAACAATTCCATTTCTAAAATGGATGGAGGCCTGATAGCTGCCGAAGTTTTATACCTGGGCGATAAGCAACAATCATATCTTCTAGACCGCGAAGCAAAAACCTACATGATAACTTCCACCGATGCAACTGAAAAGCCCTCATCAAAACACGCAGTTACTAAAACAAGTGAGACCACAAAAATATTAAATCACACCTGTACCAAATACATTGTTGAAATAACCGAACACGGTACAACAATAAAGCAGATCTTTTGGACAACTACCGAAATTAAAGGGTTTGACTTGAAAAGCCTTTCGAAGCAAGGATTGGGCAAAGGAGGTAGTTCCATGTATTACGAAGGGCTTGAAGGAACTCCATTAAAAATGGAGTTAACAACACCTCAAATGATTATGGTAATGGAGGCTACTGAAATAAAAAAAGAGACCCTTCCTGCGTCTGACTTTGCAATTCCAGCCGGATTTACTGAGACAAAAGGGTTTGGGAGATAATCTTCTAAAGAGATTTACCTCTTAATTATTGAAGATGCTTTTTGTCAATAAACTCCTTAAAGGTTTTGCGATAGGTGTCTCCTATTGATAAGGAGACCGCACCAATTTGTACTTCATTTTTATGCACTACATCAATGGCACTTAACGCCACGATGTACGAATTGTGAATGCGAATGAATTTATCTGCCGGCAATTGTTCCTCTAATGTTTTAAGCCGCTGCAGCGTGACAATCTTTTGAGTTTTGGTGTGTATGGTTACATAGTCTTTCAACCCTTCCACATATAAAATTTCATCCAACTTAACCTTCACCAGTTTGGTACCATCCTTTACAAAAACAAAAGGTGCGGTAGGTTGAGCCGATTCACCACGCACAATTGCTGGTTTCGATTCTGCTTCCGCACGTTGCATTACTTTGTCTACCGCTTTTAAAAAACGCTCGAAAGTAACAGGCTTTAACAGATAGTCGGCCACATCCAATTCATAGCCCTCCAACGCATAATCAGAATAAGCAGTAGTAAGAATGATAAATGGCTTTTTAGTAAGCACTTTCAATAAGGAGATACCCGTTAGTTCTGGCATTTGTATGTCCAGAAAAAGAACATCCACAGAAAGAGTGCGAAGTGCTTCAAGTGCCTCCAGTGGATTAGAAAATGCCTGAACTAAATTAAGTGAAGGTACTTTCTTCACGTAATCAATCATCAGGTTGCGAGCCAAGGGCTCATCTTCAATAATGACACAATTCAGTTTCAACGTAAGGTGAGCGTCAGTTGAACGAAATATACATCCTTTTTATCTTCACTGGTGAGTTGATATTTACCGGGGTAACTTAACTCCAACCTTCGGGCTACATTTTGCAAACCAATCCCTGATTTTTCGTGTGTGTCTGCTTTTTCAGGTTTACTGTTTTCAACCGTGTAAATACATTCATTGTCTGCTATTTGAATGGATACATTTACCCACGCCTTTGGATTGCTGTTGTTCACTCCGTGCTTAAATGCATTCTCTAAAAACGTAATGAATATCAAAGGAGTGATCCATTTATTTTCAATCTCGCCTTTCAAATCAAACTTAATTGGGATCTGATCATTCAATCGCAGGCGCTCAAGGCTTATATAATTCTGCATGTACTCAATCTCCTTGCTTAGCAATACCTTTGGGTGGTTTGAGTCGTAGATCATATAGCGCATCATCTGCGAAAGTTTGGCAATTACCTCGGTGGTGTTATCCGACTTGGTGTAGGCCAAATAATAAAGATTGTTTAGTGTGTTAAATAAGAAGTGTGGATTGATTTGAGCTTTCAAGAAATTTAGTTCAGCCGCCAGTTTTTCATGCTCAATTTCTTTTCTACGGGCTTCCAACTCAAACCAATCCTCTGCAAAGCGTAGCATGCCTACAAAAATTACAATAAATAAATTACTGGTAACTACCTGAACAATAAACCGCATGCTAAACAAATAGCCCTCGCGATTTGTGCTCACATTCAGCACCTCACGTTCCAGATAAATTCGCAGCGAGATAACAACAGTAAAAAATAGTATGAACTGAATTACATATTTCCACTTGTTGTCTTTAGCTAGAAGCTGAGGTAAGAATGTAAAGTAGTTCACGTAGGAAAGCAGGGCTGCAAAAAATACCTGCGTTGAGACTATAGTGAGTACCCGGCCCCAATCTACAATATCCCGACCCTTCTGAAAGGAGGAAACTTGATAGAAGAGTACAGAAAGATACACGCACCAAAAAGAGACGTGTAGCAGAATAACCTTAGTACGTTGTGATGTTGAACTCATGATGAGTGGCAAAAGTATACGATGTATGGTAATACAAAATAGATTTTTACTCTTTTACGACCCATCCGGTTTAATAATCGACCTACCCCCCATAATGGACTATGAAGGTGTTTGATTGAGTTTACTGCCCGATTGTCGACTATTTATAGGGGTGTATATAATAAGTTTCACCAGCCCAAACAATTGGATTTCATTTGCAGTTAAATAGGCTGTATCGATAAAAATTGAACAAAAAAGCACTCAATCTTAAGTCAAAATGAAAAAAATCTACCTCTCTTTTCTTTTTAGTGTAGCCACGTTGGTGGTTGTGGCGCAAGGAAACGGAAAAGTTTCGGGCACTATTAAAGAAGCCGAAAGCAGCAACCCCGTTGAATTTGCAACTATAGCACTCAACGACCCAACTACCAATAAGCCTGTGGATGGCACTATCGCAGATGCCAAAGGTAAGTTTGTTGTTAAGGGAATAAACAATGGCAAATATATAGTAGCCATTTCCTTCATTGGTTTCGAAACCATAAAGCGTGAGGTAGAAATTACAGATAAAAACTGGGATGTTGACTTAGGTACTATTTTACTTAGTTCATCAACCGAAGTATTGGAGGCTGTAACTGTTGAAGCACAAAAAACACTTATTGAAGAAAAAGTAGATCGCATGATCTACAATGCAGAGAATGATAACACCGCTAAGGGTGGTGATGCTTCAGATGTATTGAAACGAGTTCCATTATTAACTGTAGACTTAGATGGCAACGTTTCCATCCGCGGAAGTCAAAACATCCGCGTGTTAATTAACAATCGTCCTTCAACTATAACAGCCGGTAGTGTTGCCGATGCCCTTAAGCAAATTCCGGCAGACGAAATTAAATCGGTAGAAGTAATCACATCACCTTCTTCAAAGTACGATGCTGAAGGAACAACCGGTATCATTAACATCATTACAAAAAAGAACGTGTTGGAAGGCGCGACACTAAACGTAAACGGAAGTGTTGGTAACCGAGGTTCAAATCTTGGATTGCGTGGTGGCTACAAAAAAGGCAAGCTTGGGCTTTCTGTTGGTGGTTGGGGCCGATTCGGCTATAATACGTTAGGAAGTTTCGAGAATACTCAAATAACTGCGGTTCAAACTTCTATTCAAACTGCTGACACCCGAAGCAATAACCTTAGAGCTAATTACTCTTTTGGTATTGATTACGATTTTAACCCAAAAAATTTCATTACATCTTCTATTCGCTTAGGAGCTCGGGGTGGAAAAGATTATCAGGATAATCTGACTTCACAAATTTTTACAAATTCAGATAACAGCCTAACTCGTCAAAGCAATCAGAATGTGGTAACTAATAATACCTCTAACTCCATTGATATGAATGTGAATTTCACTCATTTATATGAAAAGAAAGATCGTGAGTTGAGCATTTTGGGGTTATACAGTATTGATGACGGGATAAATGACTTTGAGAATATAACTTTTGATCCCTCTGACTTTACAACGTTAAGTAGAAGAAAAAATGATAACGACAGCTACAATGAAGAATTTGCCCTTCAAATAGATTATCAAACTCCAATTTCAGATAATCAATTATTGGAACTGGGTGGAAAACAAACTAGGCGCAAAGCCCTGAGTGATTTTGCGTCCTTCTCGGCTCAAGGCTTGGATGATTATCAGCCAATTTTGGATGCTCAGCTATCGAATGTTTTTAATTATATACAAAATGTAAGTGCTGGATACCTTTCTTATACGCTCAATCTTAAAAAATATGCATTTAAGGCTGGCGGAAGGTATGAGTACACAACCATTGATGCTTTTTTTCAAGATGAACAGGATATTAAAATCCCGTCTTATGGAATTTTTGTTCCCTCAGTAAATTTTTCCAGGAAACTTGCTAACAACAACATGATCAAAGCGGCTTATAATCGCAGAATCCAACGGCCTTCTATTCGTTATCTAAACCCAAATATTCAGGGTTCTAATCCTCTTAACGTTACAGTTGGCAATCCGTCTCTTGATCCTGAATACACCAACAACTTTGAGTTGAGTTATAGCACCTATTTGAAAAGTATTGGAATAAACTTCACCGGGTTTGCTCGAAATAGCAACAATTCAATCCAACGCGTTAGTGAGGCAGTTTATGTAAATGCTGATACTACAATCATCAGTAACTCTTACAGAAATATTGGAATAGAGAATTCATACGGCCTTAGCACTAACATCAATCTTTCTATCGGAGAAAAAATAACCTTTAATGGTGGCCCGGAAATTTATTATGCTACCCTAACGAACAATGTTGCCGATGAAAAATATAAAGCAAGTAATGAAGGATGGGTTATTAGCGGTCGCTTATTTGGAAGTTATAATATAAATAAAGATTGGAGTGTTCAGTTTTTCAGTTTTGCACGAGGAAAAAATGTACAACTACAGGGCTTTCAGGGTGGATTTGGGGTTTATTCATTGGGGCTAAACAAGAACCTTCCTAATAAGCGCGGAAGCATTGGTTTTGGAGCAGAGAACTTCTTTGGGAAAACGATCACAGTCCGAAATGAAACGATTACTCCTGACATAACACAGACTGGTACTTCAATCAGGCAGAATCTGAATTTTAAGGTAAATGTTAATCTACGCTTCGGAAAAATTGAAGGAGGTAATAGTAGCAGGGGATCAAGTTCTCGCAGAAGCCGCAGATCAATTTCGAGTGACGACTTAAAGCAAGGTGGTGAAGGTGGTGGTTTTGATGCCGGTGGTCAGGAGCAACAAGGTGGTCAGGCAGCGGGTGGTTTTGCAGGGGTTCAGGGTGGACAACGGCCAGCCGCTGTTGCAGTGCCTGCAATTCAGTCAGATCCTACTGCTGTAGTTGATGCAACAGGTACATGGGCTTATTCAATCGAGTCGCCACAAGGTGCCAATGGTGGAACATTGAAAATAACTAAAGAGGGTGATTCATATGCTGGAACTATCATCAACAGTCGCATGCAAAAGGAAACTCCTATCAAAGATGTACAAGTGAATGGAAATGAATTAAGCTTTAATTATGAAACGAGCTTCGGCCCGAATACAAATACAATAACTGTGAAAGGAGTAATTACCGGTGACGAGTTTGCGGGTGTTATGACGGTTGGTCAGTTTGGTTCATTCCCAATGAAGGCTAAGCGCGGAGAATAAGAATTGGGTAGTTTAGGTGGGTAAATGCCGGCTCGGGGGAGTCGGCATTTTTTATTACTGAAAGTCACTATTTCTTCAATTCTGAACTCAATTTCCTGGCTTCATCAATTACTGAAGAAGGATAATTTGATAGCCCCAATATTTTAATGGCGGCTTAGCCAAGTATTTTCCCTTGAAATGATAGAAATCACTTCACTCCTTCCGCCAACTTTCTCATGGCTCTAACCCGTTCAGGATCCACAGTACGGTATTTAAATTCCGAGCCTTCGTCTGAACCCATTCCCGCTATAGCCTGGTTGCGATATTGCATCGCGCTTTCGCGGAAAGCAGTTGCTGAAAAATGAATTTCTATCGCCTTGGTAGTGCGCACTAATTCCTCTACGGTATTTTCATTTACACCTGACCCCGGCATAATGGCAATGCGGCCATTTGCTTTCTCAATTAATCGCGCAATTAAATCAACTCCTTTTAAGGCAGTTGTTTGATGGCCTGCTGTAAGAATGCGATGGAAGCCTATTTCAATACAATCCTCCAATGCTTCGAATGGATCGCGAGTCATATCAAACGCCCGGTGGCACGTTACTTTAAGCGGACGAGCCCGGTCAATTAATTCTTTGCACCGTTTTTTATCGAGCGTTCCATCTGCATTTAAAATTCCAAAAACCACACCATCAACACTTATCTTCTGGCATTGATCGATGTCACGCTTCATGCAATGAAATTCATAATTAGAATAGTGAAAGTCACCACCACGCGGACGAATCATTACATACACATCCATGTTTACATTTTGCCGCACGGCTTCAATAGTGCCAAACGATGGTGTTGTGCCACCTTCAGCCGGATTGTCGCAAAGCTCAATCCGATCGGCTCCGCCTTCTTGCGCCCGAAGGGCCGATTCGATGTTATAGACCACGATCTCGATGTTCATTTTTGTTTCTTTAAAATAAAATACTACTGATCATCCATGTAAACATTAACATTCTTCAACTTCTCTTTAAACAGGTAATCATTAACGTATTGCATTTTTTGAGGATATACTTGAAAGTATCGAACTTCCCTTTGTGATTTCAGATCAACTACCCATACTGAAAGTTCTCTTTTTTCTCTGTAGCAATAATCCCCCACAATTACTAACACATCATTTGAAATCCATATTGCGTCTTCAAAAGCTTCATAAAGTCTTTCTCCAAATAGCGCTGTCTTTGTTTTGGTCTTTAAGTCATAGTAAAATACTCCTGAATTTATTGTGTATAACCCTTGCAACTTTCCTGATTGTGTTTTTTCAAAGTCAATTGATCCACTATAAATATCTAGAATCTTAGATGAATCTTTTGAATAGAATAAATATCCAGATAGTAAATCAAGGTATTCTTTAGTCGGCACTTCCTCAGTTTGCCTACGCCAAAGTTCATTTTGTTCGATCTGAAAGCTATCCAGATTAACTTTTTCAAAAACCGAATCTTGATACGAAAGCCACTTTGGGAAATTATCCTCCAAAATCTGAGCGACTAAAATCCTTGACTGTTCTTTGTATGTATTCTTAGTTCTAACTGTATCGTCATTTACCAAATTGACGTCAGAATATTTTTTTGGATTGGAGCATCCTAAACATACCACTACTAATAAAAGGAAATTCTTCATTGAGATAATGGAGGTGTCAATAGTAGCTCTTTGCCTCAAATAACTTATTGTCTACTTCCTCACTTTTAACTGCATAGGTAAATCCTTTCTGCAAAGCAAAGGCGCCATACTCACCATTTTTGCTGAGTGCTAAAAATCCTACTTGTATCTCTTTCGATTTCTTGGGTTGATTTTTTACAATCCTGGCAACAGCCAACTCACAGGCTTGTTGTGGTGAATTTCCCTGGCGCATAAGTTCTACTACTAAATGCGAACCCACAATGCGAATTACTTCTTCGCCCACTCCTGTAGATGTTGCAGCTCCAATTTCGTTATCTACAAACAAAGCCGCTCCAATAATAGGCGAGTCTCCCACCCGACCTTGCATTTTATACGCCATGCCACTGGTAGTGCAGGCTCCCGATAAGTTTTGTTTTCCGTCCAAGGCCACAATACCAATGGTATCATGATTTTCAATATTAGCAACTGGCTTGTATTGAGCAGTCTTCAACCATTCTTTCCATGCTTTCTCAGATTCTTTCGTGAGTAGATTTTCTTTTTTAAATCCATTCGCCAACGCAAACTTTAATGCCCCTTCACCAACCAAAAATACATGCGGGGTCTTTTCCATTACTTTCCGGGCAACCGAAACCGGATGCACAATATGTTCTAAGCAAGCTACCGCTCCACAATTGGCAAACTCATCCATAATGCATGAATCAAGGGTTACCCGCCCATCACGATCCGGCAGGCCACCTAACCCAACTGAACTTTCTTTTGGGTCTCCTTCCGGTACTCGTGCCCCTGCTTCTACGGCATCTAACGCTCTTCCATTAGCCGAAAGAATTTTCCAGGCTTCCACATTCGCGTCCAAACCAAAATTCCAGGTAGAAACGACTACAGGTTTTAAAACAGGTGCAGGTTGCTTGAATCCAAACAATTTTGTTACCGGTACCAAGGAGGCCAAGGTACCGAGTTGAATAAATTTTCTACGAGATGTCATGAGTATGAATTTAAAGAATGACGAGTTACGATTGACGAATTAAGTCTGGCTATTTATCAATAATTCTGCGTGCAACGCGAAATCGTTTTATATAATAATCGGAATATAAATTTGTTTCCACCACTCCCAATGATGTGGAGGCGTGAATAAACTTTACATTATCGCGCGCCTTTATATCGGTAACAATTCCCACATGAGTTATGTCACGTTTTCTTTTCCCGGTTGCGAAAAAAACAAGATCACCGGGAATCACATTCTTAAGTTTTACTTTTTCGCCCACTAAGGCCTGGCCATCCGTTGTACGTGGCAAATCCAAATTAATTGCACGAAAAGCATTTCCAGTAAGACCGGAACAGTCCATCCCTGCCCGGGTTGTTCCGCCCCATTTATAAGGTGTGCCAGTAAAAGCACGTGCTGCTTGAATTACCTCTTTCACCTGTTCTTCGCGCACACGCGCCCTTCGCGCAGATGCGCAGGAACCAAACAAAAATAAAATGAGAACAAAAACCGAAAGTCTTTGAAAGGTTAATTGTTTATTTTTGAGACTTGTTTTCAAATCCATAAGCAGCTCATCCTCAAAGTTACAGTATTGATGGCACACGTTAAAGAAAGTGAAGCACCGATTACACTCCTGACAGAAAATGTCATTAACCAATTTCAAACAATTGTTGGTCGAGAGTATGTTCTTGTTAACGAAGAACAGCGCACCGAATATGGGCATGATAAAACGGAAGACTATCAATTTCTTCCCGACCTCGTTATCAAACCAGGTACACCAAAAGAAATTAGCGAGATACTCATACTTTGCAACGAACATAAGATTCCTACCACCCCACGCGGAGCCGGAACAGGATTAAGTGGTGGAGCTTTACCCGTTCATCAGGGGGTGGTTATATCGATGGAGCGGTTCAACAAGATCCTCAACATTGATGAGTTAAATCTCCAGGCTACTGTTGAGCCCGGTGTAATTACCGAGGTATTCCAAAATGCTGTAAAGGAAAAAGGACTATTCTACCCGCCAGATCCAGCAAGTCGGGGTTCTTGTTTTTTAGGTGGAAACCTCGCTAACAATTCAGGTGGCCCGAAGGCAGTAAAGTATGGCGTAACTCGGGATTACGTGATTAATATGGAAGTAGTATTACCAACCGGAGAAATTATCTGGACAGCAGCCAACGTATTAAAGAATTCAACTGGCTACAACCTCACTCAATTGATGTGTGGCAGTGAAGGCACGTTGGGTATTATCACTAAGATCGTCTTTAAACTTCGGGGACTTCCGCAAAAAAATGTTTTGTTGTTAATTCCCTTTGTTACCAATGAGGAAGCATGCAAAGCGATTGCTGCAATTTTTGTAGCCGGCATAACTCCTTCCGGGATGGAATTTTTTGAACGGGAAGCTGCTGCTAGGACATTTGAGTATTGTGAAAAAGTATTGAATAGCCCGGTAACTACTAAGTTGGATGAAGGAATGGATGCCTTTGTTTTATGTGAGTTAGATGGCAACGATGAAGAGGTACTAATGCGTGATGCAGAACGTGTTATGACCGTGGTTGAGAAATTTCAAAGCGGAGAAGTTCTTTTTGCAGAAAGCAGTGCACAAAAAGATGAGCTCTGGAAGGTTCGTAAAAATATTTCGCCTGCCGTTAATTGGTATACGCTCACAAAATCAGATGATGTGGTGGTACCTCGTAACAACCTGCCAAAATTGATCAAAGGAATAAAAGAAATCGGAAAGCAATACGGATTCAACACCGTTTGCTTTGGACATTTAGGGGACGGCAATCTTCACGTAAACATTCTGAAAGAAACCATCAGTGAAGCAGATTGGGAAACTAAAATACCCGATGGCATTGGTGAAATTTTTAAGCTTACCGTTAGCCTTGGTGGAACTTTGTCGGGTGAGCATGGGATTGGAATTGCGAAGCGCCCTTATATGCCTATCGCAATGAGCGAAGTAAACCTAAATCTGATGCGCGGGATTAAGAAAGTGTTTGATCCTAATGGAATCCTGAATCCTGGAAAGATCTTTTAACATAAAGAAGCCACAGCTTCACAGATTAATCATGGAAGCTGTGGCTAAACAAATACTAACTATTGTTTAAAGGAACGGAGTGTTCCAAAGTGATAATGCAATCCAATTTGTACCCCTACCAATAAGTTTGCACGACTCCCAAAAATATCGCCAGCGTTTCCATTTTTTAGAGCATCCAATACGTCACCATTTCTCATATCGGTCAAACTATAATTCGCCCGTACCTGAGTCGATAAAAATAAGTGCTTTGACAAGTCAATGTCCAATCCGAAAGCTGCCGATAATTGAAACTCGGCATTTTTAAAATCGTTTGCCTGTTTTGAAAGTATGTTTTTTGACGGAACATCATTTGGTATTGTATAGGTACCATTTCCAGTTGGCTGGGCAGTTGGAAACTCTTTTTGTATTTCTTCTATGTCTACACCTTCAGGAATCTTAAACTCACCAGCATTCGCTTGAATTGATTCAACTGCCTTAGTTAAAATTGAAAGTTGGGGTCCGAAATTAAAATTTCCCCTCGCCTTTCCATTTCCACCGCCCATAAACTTCATCATTAAAGGAAGCTGAAGATACTGCAAGTCAATTTTTCGCTCACCGGCAATTTGTTTTCCAACATTTACAAGCTCATAAATTTGACCTTGGTTGGATAAAATTGATTCCAGGCTAAGTCCAAATTTGCGACCGAAGTCAACACCAAAATTAAAACCTACCGGGGCAAAATTGTAGGTGTATGTTGAACTGTATCGCGGGTCTTCACTAAGTCCTTTGTCAAGCACAAAGGTTGCATTGTAGGCGGTGGTTGCTCCTAAGTGGATTTGAGCATGAGAGCTAATCCCAATTAAGATAAAAACAACACTTGTTAGCGTAAAATTTCTCATTTTCATAGGTTATGATTTCGTTTTAATTTATGAGAACCTTGATTAGTAACCTCTCAAAAATTTCATAAATCTATAAAAAGGTACTTGTAATTTTAATTTTTACTATTGTTGCATCTCAATAATAATTTAATCGTTTACCCCAACCCGGCTATCAGGTGTGCGGCATTACTGGAATATTTGCGTTTAATCTGGTTGGAAAGTTTAACATGATTCATGTTACCACGGCAACCATTGCTTTACAAAAAAGAGGACCGGACTTTCATGATGTCTACATTGATGAGTTTGTAGGCCTGGGCCATCGCAGGCTTTCTATTATCGATACGAGTACTGCAGGAAATCAACCCATGTGGGATTCGGCCAAGCGATATGGTATTGTATTCAATGGCGAGATTTTCAATTATCAGGAATTGAAGAAAGAACTGGAAGAAGATGGAGTCAGCTTCAAATCTTCGTCCGATACGGAGGTGTTACTCAACTTATACATTCGCGAAAAAGAGAACTGCCTTAAAAAACTAAACGGGTTCTTCTCCTTCTGCATCTACGATAAGCTGGAGCAAACCTTTTTTGTGGCACGCGATCGGTATGGTATAAAACCGTTGCTTTATCTATTTGATGAAGATAAGTTTTTGTTTGGGTCAGAAATGAAAGCCATTATTGAGTATGGCATTGACAAAGAGATTGATCCTTCTTCCCTGTTCACCTACCTTCAATTAAATTATATTCCCGCACCAAACACAATTTTTAGTTCCGTTAAAAAATTAATGCCCGGTCATTATCTAAAGGTTAGTTATAAAAAGATAGAGACCCATTGTTACTATACGATTCCTACTTCTCATAATACTTCAGAATCCTTAAACTACGATCAAGCCAAAGAAAAATTAAAAGAATTATTGGAAGATTCAGTTCAGCGCAGATTGATTTCGGATGTGCCGCTGGGAGCTTTTCTTAGTGGCGGAGTTGATTCTTCTGTAATAACTGCATTGGCCTCAAAACATAAACCCGATCTTCATACCTTTTCCATAGGCTTTCGCGATGAAAAGTTTTTTGATGAAACGAATTATGCCAACCTGGTTGCTACCTATTTTAAAACCGATCACACAGTCTTCTCATTAACCAATAATGATTTATTGGCGCACATAAACGATGTACTCGATTACCTGGACGAACCTTTTGCCGATTCATCGGCACTCAATGTTTATATCCTTAGCAAAGAAACTCGCAAGCACGCCACCGTTGCGTTATCAGGCGATGGCGCGGATGAGTTATTGGCCGGCTACAATAAACATGCGGCCGCTCATCGTATTATAAATAAAGGATGGCAAGAGAACCTGATAGGTTTGCTAACACCCGTTTTAAAAACCCTTCCCCAATCCAGAAGCAATTCATTCAGCAATAAAATAAGGCAGGCCATACGGTTTGCTGAGGGGATGAAACTGGATAGCAAAGAGCGATACTGGCAATGGGCCGGTTTTGCAAAAGAACCTGATGCCTATTCGTTACTATCGGAATCAACCAAACAGAAATTAGATCGCCTGGAGTTCAAGAGCAGAAAAGAAGAACAATTAAAATTCATTTCGTCAAAAGAGACGCTACAAGAAATTCTGCTAACCGACATGAGTTTAGTACTGCCCAACGATATGCTTACAAAAGTTGATTTGATGAGCATGGCAAATGGCTTGGAAGTGCGGGTTCCCTTTCTAGATTATCAGGTGGTCGACTTCATTTTTAGTTTACCGGATGATTTTAAAATCAATCGCTCCATCCGAAAACGAATTTTGCAAGATGCTTTTCGAGAGGTGTTACCCCGCGAACTTTATAACCGACCTAAAAAAGGTTTTGAGGTTCCTTTATTAAAATGGTTCCGCACCGAATTAAAATCTTTGATCCTCGATGATTTACTCTCCGAAAAAATGATTCGCGAACAGGGAATCTTTGAATACGCAGCAATAGAAAAACTTAAACTTCAATTGATGTCATCAAACCCACAAGACATTCACGCGCGTTTGTGGGGGTTGATTGTTTTTCAATCGTGGTGGCGGAAGTATATTAAAAATTGACGAGGACAAATTCGGCACTTCGCAATACTAAATTGTCCTTTCAACTTATCCGTAAATCTGATTCAGTAACCCGGCTAACCTCACTCCCGCTTGCAGCATTCTGGTTTTGGCCACAGAAAGATATTTATAGGAATATTGATAGCTCAGGTTTGAGTTTCCAATATCATATACCTGAGGTCTGTAACTCACAGACTCCATCGCCCAATCACGTACGCTTGAATTCTGCCATTTTTTAATTTCTTCTTTTGAAGGTTTGCCAAGTGAGTGTGCTAACTCTGTATAACTTAGTCTTGTATCATCAATCATCTCACTGTCCCACACGCGATGCAAGTTCGAATCATTTCTAAACCACTTTACCTTAATATCATTCCCACCTCGGTCACCCGGCCTTCCTACATGCAAAGGCTGATGCATATCACCTACCATGTGAACGAGCATTTTCAAATACTCAATTTCTTGTTTGGAGGTCAGCGTTCCAGCCTTAAGTTCTTTAGTAAACTTTTCAATCATCATAATGACCTTTCCATCCGGGTTGCTTTCCACATCTTCATAGCGCCCGCCATCCGGAATAGTAGTCCAATGCCATTCGGTAGTATAATTGTAGGTAGAGTCCGACCGGATTTCATCCATCCAGGTGCTCACCATCGCCAGCGATTCGCCATTTAAAATTTGCTGAATTCGTTTCCTAGCTTTCTTGGTCAGATATTGCTCAGCAATAAGGCCGGTTGCCCGATGGCCTGTAACTCCCCATCCAAATCCATTCGTTACCATCAGAAAGCAAATCACTCCTAAAACCAGCTTTTTCATATCTCTTATTTTATTAGGTTGCAATATTAAAATTTTCATTGAATGTTAGATTTCTTACGGATGATAATAAGGTTAAATTTGGTTTGAGTGGTATTCTTATCCGTTCATCTTGATCACCTAACAATTACTAAATGTCTAATCTTAACCGCCAAGCACTCTTTCTAAATTTCGACATCAAAGCCCAGCCCGATGAGGTTACCTGTGGCCCAACATGCCTGCATGCACTTTATCAATACTACAATGATGAAATCGGGCTTAAAGAAGTAATAGCTGAAGTGAAGAGTTTGAAGAGTGGTGGCACGCTTGCCGTTATGCTGGGTAATCACGCCTTACAGCGCGGCTACAAAGCCCACATCTATACCTATAACTTAAATGCTTTCGATCCCTCCTGGTTTAAATTTTCAACAGCCAAAATGATTACCCTGCTAAAACAGCAGATGAAATTCAAAGTAAAGCGTAAGAAACTGCAAGTAGCCTCCAAAGCCTACATTCAGTTTTTAGAAGCAGGAGGAAGATTGCTTCAAAAAGAATTAACCGCAGATCTGATTAAGGGCTATCTGCGCCAATCGAAACCAATTTTAACAGGCCTTAGTGCCACTTACTTGTACGGAACTCCCCGTGAAATTCCGGCTAACGGAAAATACAATAGCATAAAAGGTGAACCAGTCGGTCACTTTGTAATCATTAACGGGTATGATGAAGCAACAAACAATGTTTACCTGGCCGATCCGATGAATCCTAATCCATTAAAGAGTCAATACTATAGTGTGAATTTTGATCGGCTCATCAACAGTATCTTGTTAGGCATTGTAACCTACGATGCAAATCTTCTGATTATTGAACAAAAGAAATAGCTATGCCTAAACTGATTGTGGTAGACAAGCCGGAACGTTGGAAATTTAGCTTACACGATGTAGAAGTGATTTCTCCTGAACGGTACATCACTGATGCGGCTTTTCAGAATACCAAAAGTCTTAAAGTACTCAACCTTTGCAAATCATACCAATACCAAAGTGAAGGCTATTATGTTTCCCTACTCGCAGAAGCCCGCGGACATAAAGTGCTGCCCGAAGTTTCTACCATTCAGGATTTACGCTTCCCTTCTATTTTACGGGATGATTCGCTCGATTTCGATGAATTGATTCAAAGTACCTTTAAAAATGAAGTTGGAGATCGGATTGAATTCAATATCTATTTCGGTTTTACGAAATCAGAAAACTTTAACCGCCTAGGCTTGCAACTATTCCAGATGGTTCAAACACCGTCCTTGCGAGCCGTGTTTTCAAAAAAATCAAAATGGTCGCTGCGAAAAATTAGGCCAATCAGTTTAAGCGAAGTACCGGATGAAGACAAGCCCATTCTGGTGCAAGGTCTTGAGCGCTATCTTTTGCGCAAACGCGATTTCAGACCTGATAAAAAGAAATACGATCTGGCAATATTGGTAAATCCAGAGGATACCAATCCACCGTCTGATGATCGGGCGTTAAAACGCTTTTATCGGGCTGCATTAGAAGCAGGATTCAATACGGAGTTTATCACCAAAAATGATTTTGATCAGATTATTCAGTATGATGCTCTCTTTATTCGCGAAACTACCAATGTAAATCACCACACCTTCCGCTTTGCAAAAAAAGCGGAGTCGTTGGGGTTAGTTGTAATTGATGATCCCGAATCAATTTTGAAGTGCACGAACAAAGTATACCTGCATGAACTACTAACCTCCAACAAAATTTCAACTCCAAAGGCTTTTGTAATTACTGAGGATAATTGCGATCAACTGGAAAGCAAGATGGGTTTCCCTTTCATCCTCAAACAACCCGATGGTGCTTTCTCGAAAGGTGTTTTTAAAATCGATTCATTAAAAGAATTTGAAAAAGTAAGGGAAAGTATGTTTGAGAAATCGGATCTTTTGATTGCTCAAGAATTTTTACCTACGGCATTTGATTGGCGCGTGGGCATTATTGATGGTCAGGTGATTTACGTGTGCAAATACTTTATGGCCACCAAGCATTGGCAGATTGTAAACTGGAGCGCCAAAAAACAGTCACAAGAGGGCGATGTAGAAAGTATACCGGTGGATCAGGCACCATCAGGTTTATTGAAAACCGCTTTGAGGGCGACTGCCTTAATCGGAAAAAGTTTGTACGGGGTGGATATGAAAGAGATTGATGGAAAATTTTATGTAATAGAAATTAACGACAATCCGAATATCGATGCCGGTATTGAAGACAAAATATTAAAAGAGCGACTCTACGAAATTATTATGGAAGTATTCCTAAACAAAATCAAGGCAATCAAATGACTACATCTCCCTTTCATCTCTTTCAAGGCTATGGCATCGAATTAGAATACATGATTGTCGATAAAGATTCGTTGCAGGTAAAATCCATTGCCGATGAACTTTTAAAGCATGAATTGGGGATTATTGGCAGTGATTTTGAGAATGGAATTGTTACGTGGAGTAACGAATTGGTGCTGCATGTCATTGAAATTAAATCCAGCAAACCCGAAGCTGATTTAGAAACATTAGAAAAAGAATTCAAAAAAAATATTCTGCACATTAATGGAATACTCTCAAAATGGAATGCGATGCTTCTCCCCTCTGCTGCACATCCATTAATGAATCCGTTTACGGATACAAAACTCTGGCCGCACGATAATAATGAAGTCTATTCACTTTACGATAAAATTTTCAACTCGAAAGGGCACGGCTGGTCGAACTTGCAAAGCACACATTTGAACTTACCCTTTCATGGCGATGAAGAGTTTGCAAAACTGCATGCTGCATGTAGATTGATACTTCCCCTTTTACCGGCACTATGCGCAAGTTCTCCTGTGTTGGATGGAGCACTATCAGGCATGTTGGATACCAGACTTAAGTATTATAAGACCAATCAATCCCGGATTCCAGTCATTACGGGTAGGATAATTCCGGAGAATATTTATTCGTATGATGAATACAAAAAACAAGTTTATTTACCGATTGCAGAAGCCATTCGTCCTTACGATCCGGAAACAATCCTCGATCCTATTTGGGTAAACTCGCGGGGTGCGATGGCACGATTTGATCGTGGCTCCATTGAAATACGGGTGATGGATATTCAGGAGTGTGCGGCCGCAGATATGGCCATCGTAAGTACTGTAATTGAAATCTTGAAGTTATTTGTGGATGAAAAATTAGTTTCACTTGATCAGCAAATGAAAATGGAAACTGAAGTTTTGGCAACCTTCTTTGATCAGGCTGCTAGTACAGGTTTGGCAACACAGGTTAGCAATTTGAGTTACCTTGAAACATTTGGAATAAAATCTGAAGGAACTATAAAAGATATATGGATCAAGTTGTTGGCAAAAATTCCAGCAACAAAGGCATTTCAAAAAGTCAATAGAGAAATAATCAACACGATCCTCACCCAAGGTTCATTGTCAGAGCGAATAATACGCGCACTTGGTGCTGATGTCTCGGAACCTGAGATTAAAAAGGTATATCATCAATTAAGTACGTGCCTGATGGAGAACAAATTATTCATTCCATAAATTATGTTCAATTCAGTTATCCTGAGTTGTGAACATGCTGGCAATCTTGTTCCCGATCAGTATCAGTATTTATTCGACAAAGAACCGGAAGTTTTAAATACACATTGGGGTTGGGATCCCGGGGCATGGGAATTAGCTCAATTTTTAGCTACTCAATTAAGCGTTCCTTTATATGGATGCAGTACAACAAGATTACTTATAGAGGCTAATCGGTCACTTGAAAATCCACAACTATTTTCAAAGTATTCGTCTAATCTTTCCAATACTGAAAAAGAAAAACTAATCGAAACTATTTACCGTCCTTACAGGAATCAGGTTAGAGAGTTTTTAATTGCTGCAAAGAAACCAATTCTTCATTTGTCCATTCACACGTTTACACCCATCTGGAATGGAATTGAACGACAAGTTGATATCGGAATTCTTTTCGATCCAGACCAACCACTTGAAAAAAAATTTTGTGATCAGTTTAAGGAATTGCTTGAAATTTATCTGCCAAACAAAAAAATAAAACTTAACGAACCTTATAAAGGAACTGATGACGGATTTACTACTGAGTTGAGAAAACAAATTCCTAACAATCAATATGCAGGCATTGAATTAGAAATCAATCAAAAATACGCGGCTGATCTTTCAATGATTCAAAATGAAATTCTTAAAACAATTAAAATCATTTGATTGAATTAAGAACTATAGGTTGCCCCTCAGGGGCAAATTTTTGATACGTGGCTAATTTTCTACAAATAGAATACGCCTCTGGCGTACCTTAAATAAATTGGCTTGATAAAAATCAATAATCCCAGAACCCTTGCTCCGGAGGAGCAGCCTCTTTGTAGCATAGGGCAACCTATTGGTCAGAAGTATGAAACAATGAAAATTATAGTTACCTCACCGAGTAAATCTTATGTTCTTGTCTAATTAACTTCCGCAAACAAGCTAAGAACTCACTCAACCATTGCTTCGAAAAAAGCTATCGCCCTATGGAAAATTTGTATCTTGAGATACGAATTACCCAAAACGGTAACCTATAATCACATATGGGAGACACTTATACGCAATTGTATATCCAACTTGTTTTTGCTGTTAAGGGCAGGAATAATTTCATTCGGGCCAAATGGGAAGATGAGCTGCATAAATATATAACCGCTGTTATTCAAAATGATCAACATAAATTAATTGCGATTAACGGAATGCCCGATCACATCCACATCTTTGTTGGACTAAATCCAGTTATTTCAATTTCTGATTTGGTAAAAGATATAAAACGGGCAAGCAACAACTGGATTAATGCTTAAAGATTCACACCTGAAAAATTTGCCTGACAAAGTGGATATGGAGCATTCTCTTATTCCAAATCACAAGTTGATCAAGTATGCAAATACATCTCAAACCAAAAGCAACATCATACTAAACACACATTTAAAACAGAATATATAGAATTGCTAAAATTATTTGAGATCAACTTTAAGAATGAATATCTCTTTGAATTTTATGACTGATCAAATCCTATTTTAAACTAGGTTGCCCTCCAGGCAAATCTTATTGTACAATTAAATTTCTACAAATAGGTATACAGTTGCGTACCCTTAATAGTTTCTTTCGACCAACGATTCAAAATGAAATTCTTAGGGCATTGAAACTATCTTGAAATAATCATTAAAATTTTTCCTTATTTTTAATATGCATGCATCGTCTAATGGCTTTGATCAGGGCATTTTTTGGACTCTCGCGAAGGGAGACCCGAGGCTTCCTGATTTTGCTGCCGCTTCTGGTACTTAGCCTCTTCATCACTCCCTCCTATCGTTGGTGGAAAGCCAATCAGAAAAGAGATTTCACAAAAGAGAATCAAGAACTAGACAGCTTACTGACGCATTGGAAGTGGGAAGAAAAAAAGGATAGCGTTGATGAAATTGAAATTCAACTATTTACGTTTAATCCCAACACAGCAACCAAAGAAGACTTGCTTAATCTTGGATTTCCGTCAAATCTGGCAAACCGAATTGATAATTACCGGTCAAAGAATGGTCGGTTTATTATTAAATCTGATTTGATAAAAATATACGGAATGGATACTGCGCTTTACACGCGATTATATCCATTTATTGATCTGCCCGTTGAAAAACCAATCAAAACTTTTGAGTCAAAAACTCCAAAAGAAAATAAACCAACAACTGTAAGTAAAGAAAAATTTGATCTAAACCTGGCCGATACTACTCAACTCGTTCGTATCTATGGCATTGGAAGCAAGCTCTCACAGCGAATCATCAAATACAGAAATGCGTTGGGCGGTTTTGTTTCGATGGGTCAGCTGGGGGAAGTGTACGGATTGGATACAACTGTAGTAGCTGAGTTGAATAAAAAAGCATTTGTTAGTCCCGATTTTAGCCCCAACCAACTGGCCATTAATTCTGTTACTGAAAAAGAACTGGCTATTCATCCCTACATAAGTAATAAATTAGCGAAAGCTATTACCGCTTACCGCTTTCAGCATGGTAACTTTACCTCATTAGAAGACCTTACTAAAATAGCTCTTGTGGATGAGGCGTTCTATACTAAAATAAAGCCTTACCTTACCCTAAATCCTTAGCGTGTCTGATCATACTCAAACAAAAAAATTATTAACAACTTACTTACGGAGGCTCACCAATCTCTCGGGTAATAATCGATCTTTGTTTTTGCCAAGATTAACTGCAGATCAATTCATTGATCTGCAGGAATTAAGTCAGTTAAATGGAGAAAATGCTTTTTCTATTATCAAAGCCTTGATCGCAGAAAAGCAGAAATTGATTTGCCCAATCCTGGATGCACGCATGGAAGTCTCTAACGAGGCAAGCAAAAAATTAAAAAAACTACAACGCACAGATCAGTTTATTTTTGAAGAACGTGGATCAAAAGATTTACACGTAGGCTGGCCAATCGTGCAGGGTAAATTCAACGATGGAACATTGGTACGATGTCCTCTCCTGTTTTTTCCGGTTGCTTTAAAAACGAGAAATAACCAATGGATCGTTGAGCCACGGGAAGAGGCGGGGATTACATTCAATAAATCCTTCCTGTTGGCTTTTGCTTATTACAATGGCGTAAAGGCCAATGATGCATTGTTGGAGGAAACTTTTGAAGAGATTGACCGCGAAAGTACTGCCTTCAAAACAAGCATCTATCAAATGCTTCAGAAGAGCGGACTTGAGATTCATTTTAATCCCGATAATTATCGCGATGAGTTAACTCCTTTTGTAAACCTGAAAAAAGAAGAGTTTGCAGAGGGATTAAAGAACGGTGAATTGAAACTTTATCCCAAAGCTGTTTTAGGGATTTTTCCACAAGCAGGCTCGTATCTAGTTCCTGACTACATGCATCTGTTAGAAAAAGAAGATATTCAGGATCTTGAAAATTTCTTTCAGCAGCGGTCAGTTGATGGAGGGGATGACAAAACAAATTTTCTAAACAAGGTTAAAGAAGAAAAAGTCTATTCCGTTTTTCCACAAGATGTTTGGCAAGAAAATGCTTTCAAAGCGGCAAAGATTGGTCATTCACTGGTAGTGCAAGGTCCACCCGGCACAGGTAAGTCCCAACTCATTGCTAACTTGATTGGCGATGCCATTGCTTCCGGAAAAAGAGTGCTTGTCGTTTCTCAAAAAAGAGCAGCCCTGGACGTTGTGTACAATCGTCTTAAATCCCATCAGCTAAGTGATTACCTGGCGTTGGTTCATGATTTTAAGAATGACAGGCGAGAAATCTATCAAAAGATGGCTCGACAAATTGAGCGGGTGGATGAATACAAATCGCGAAACATTAGCTTAGACTCTATTCAATTAGAGCGAAAGTTTTTACAAGTAAGTCATCGCATCGATCAGATCTCAGAAGAATTAGAATCTTTTAAGCAAGCGCTTTTCAACACGACCGAATGCGGTACCACCATTAAACAACTTTATTTACAATCTGATCCTGCTGAAGAAATTATAAACTTAAAACAAGAGTTTCAGCATTTCAAGTTTGATACCATTCAAGAATTTACACGAAAGCTCAGCAGCTATGCCCATTATGCAGTTACGTTTAAACGGAGTGATTATCCCTGGAAAGATCGAAAATCATTTAGTAACTACTCGGCTACTGATCAGCCACAAATTAAAAAATCAATTCAGGATGTTTCTAATTTTTTCTCAACCCTATCTGAATCATTACTTAAACATTTCAATACGCGACTGGATTGGGAACAATATGAAGCGTTGACAGAATGCGAGCCTGAAATAAAAGAAATTAAATCTCTGCTCGATCATGAAGACTCTTATTTCTATTTCCAAAACATGGCAGCCGAGACCGATGAAGAAACCAGTGCATTATGGCTCTCGAATGTAGAGAAAAACTTAATGAGCTGCTATGCGGATGAAGGCCCTGAAATGAATATTCCTTCTGCTCAATTGGGCAGCTTGCAAAAAGCACTGTATAGGAGCATGAAAGCCCGTAAAAGTCTATTTGGCTTAGTGCGTTGGGAATTATTTTCGAAGGATAAGTACCTGATTAAACGGACACTTGTTTCCAATGATTTGGAAAGCAACAAACAAGGTTTCAAAACTCTGGAGCGGAGACTTGACAACCGATTAAACCTTGAACACAATCTTTCAAAATTAAAAGCTAAACTCTGGCTTAAACGCGTACCCGAAACCCTTAATCAAAAAGATTTTATTCAGTGGTTTGCCGATCAGCATTTTGCTATCGAAGCAAAACTCAACTTCAATAGCATTCGTGGAATTAAAAACATTATTGATCCAACGGGTCTCTCGCTACCCGATTTTATTAGTAAGATTGATTTGCTTTTTAACCTTATTTTTGATTTACAGGAATTAAAAGATAGTTGGTTACATTATCTTACTTCCTCTCAAATTAATTCAATCACTCAACAACCAGGATTTGCGCAACGCCTCTCGGAGAGTTTAAAAGAAGATTTTGATGCACTCTGCGAATTCGATCGATTAACAGAAAGTTTTTCAACGGATGAACGTGCTATCATTGACAAACTTCATGATCAGGAAAAAAACTGGAATGAATATACACTGAAGAACTTATTCCTTAACAGTTTAAGCCTTGCGTGGATCGATCATCTGGAGGCGAAGAATCCTGAGTTGCGCATGATCTCTTCCGGTAAAATGACACTACTCGAAAATGAATTGCGCGATCTTTTAAGTGAGAAGCACAGCATCAGTGAAGAAATTATTTTATTGCGAGCCCGCGAAAAGGTAATTGATGAGTTGAGTTTTAATCGTCTAAACAATCAGGTAACGTATCGCGATTTATTGCATCAGGTTAAAAAGAAAAAGAAGATTTGGCCTATCCGAAAATTGATAGCTGAGTTTGGTGAAGAAATCTTTAAGCTCATTCCTTGCTGGTTAGCATCTCCTGAATCGGTGTCGGCTATCTTTCCGATGACCGAACTTTTTGATCTTGTTATTTTTGATGAAGCCTCACAATGTTATGCCGAGCGCGGAATTCCGGCTCTCTATCGCGGAAAGCAAACGGTGATTGCAGGTGATGCCATGCAACTAAAACCGGGCGACTTCTATCAATCACGCTGGCAGGATGAAGAAGAAACTCATCCCGATGCAGAAGTTGATTCGTTGCTTGAACTCAGCAGTCGCTATTTATTAAACGTTCAGTTGCAAGGACATTATCGAAGCAAGTCGCTAGAACTGATTGACTTCTCCAATCGACATTTCTATGGTGGCAATCTTCAACTCCTTCCGGACATGAAAGAAATGAATGTAGATGAACCTTGTCTGCTCTACGAAAAAATTGATGGACACTGGGAAGACAATACAAACCCGGAAGAAGCAATTCATATTGCTCATCTCGTTTCGGAGTTGATAAAAGAAAATCCAGTTAAGGAAATTGGTGTTGTTACATTCAATGCCCCACAGCAATATCTTGTGATGGATGTTCTCGAAAAAACATTAGGATCCATACCGGAAACACTTTTCGTAAAGAACATTGAAAATGTACAAGGGGATGAACGCGATGTTATCATTTTTTCTGTGGGCTATGCAGCGGATAAAAATGGAAAAGTTTCCGCACACTTTGGAAGTTTGAATTTAGCAGGTGGCGAAAATAGGTTGAACGTGGCTGTAAGTCGTGCCCGGGAAAAAATAATAGTAGTCACCAGTATTATGCCCGATCAGTTGCATGTAGACGAAACATTGCACAACGGCCCCAAATTGTTAAAGGATTACTTACAGTTTGTACTTGATGTATCGAAAGGACAATATGAACCATTTAAACGTGTATCAACGTCTAAAAAATTTACAGGCAAACTGAAAGAAGAAATTAAAGAATGGGCAAGCGGCAAATGGACTGAGTTCCACTTGGAAGAAAACAGACTGCCATTTTATGATCTTACGGTTCGCCTTAGTAATAAGACCATTGGCGCTATTCTTACTGATGATGCGTACTATCATCAGAGCTTGAGCGCGAAAGCAGACCATGCCTTAACTCCACATTTATTGGAGCTAAAGCATTGGCCCTTCCTTCGGGTGTATAGCCGCAACTACTGGCAAGACCCGGATAAATTTTTTAATGAGATCAGTAAGTTCATGAATAGATAGTCCCAAGACTACTGAACACTTATAACAAATTCAATATCAAGATCGGTTTCACCGTCACTTGATGTTGAAGTTGCTGACTTCAAATCGGGCTGGTGCTTTAGCATCACTCGAAATTTTCCTGAAGCTGCATTCACACTCGAACTCCAGTTTGTACTAAGTCCAATAGGCAAGCCGTTTTCATCAGAGTCATTATAATTTATGCCATCAGCACGATTATCAATATTTCCATTTCCCGTTGGGTTAAAAAATACATTGTTTGTCCACCCAAAAAAGAAAAGATGTTCTGCCCCCTCTTCTTCAACCTCTGCCGAAATGTTATACTCAGGATCGGTTGGTGCTGCCAATTCGTTAATCAACATAATGGTAAGGGTGTAGTCCGTATCGATTGAAAGATCAATATCTCCATCCACAGCAATATCTTGCACACCATCTCCATCAGGATCGGTAGCCGAAACGACTACTGGGGTTCCTCCACCAATAGGCGTAAATGTCAAGGTTGCCTTAGTGATCAACTCAGGCGTGTCTTCTTTTTGGGGATCATCACTTTTGCATCCATACAGAAAACCAATTGAAACAAGAATGATTGCAACAGATAAAATTTTAAATATGTTTATATAATTTTTCATGATTGATTAAATTAAAAGTTAAAAGATACATTTTAGAGAAAAAATAAAATTGCGTCCTACATCATCTGCGTAATATCTGAATCGGTTTGTGTACTCCCGATAAGATTGATTCAATGCATTTTCGGATGCGATACGGAAATCATATTGAACCCGGTCACGTTTTAGCGAAGCACCTACCGCCAGATTCAATAACCCATATCCATCAGGGGCTGTCATAAAATCAAAGTTTGAAGGATCGTCAGCAAAAATATCTACATTTTGAGCTTCGGCATCTATAATATCACGAACGGTAATAACCCTGGGTGCACGATACTGCTTTGCAATATATTTTAGCTTTGATTCAACATAAAAGTTTTTAAATACTGAAACGTCAGGCCGATCATATCGTACAGCAAGCTCATAACGATTGGACGGAATAAAAACGAGATAGTCATCATAGCGCACATCACTCGCTCTAAGCAACGATACTTTTGGCAACACCTTTAAATACCTTGTAGCATGCCAGGTGCCGGTAACATCTACCCCTGTAAAAAGTGCATTGGTTTGGGTGTAGCGATAGTATGGATAAACTCCCCGTACATTTTTTGTTATCCCCTCGGGTCGTAAATAAATATAGTTGAAAATGTAATTACCATATGGACTCACTTCAACAGCAAACCGCTGCCAGGTGCGGTTGTAGGTTGCCACAAACTTTACAGCTTGCTCTGCTTTAAAGTTTACATCCTTAACGTTCATCACTTCATTGGTAGTAGCATTGAGCAATAATCCATATTCAATGGCAGCTGCACTCTGATGGGTACCCACACTATACAACTCTGCAACATGAGGTGGTCGCCACGCACTGCTCAGGTTTAAATTTAGCGTTTGACTTTTCGGTAAAACAATCGTTGCTCCTGCGCTTGCGCTGATGTTATTGAAACTAAGTGAACTTGCGTAAGGAGTATTCTTATAGTCAAATCCCTTTACATCGTAGTATCGATAATCATATCGTGTTCCCAAATCAATCGTCCATTGGTTTAAAAATAATTTAGTTACCACGAAAGCACCACCGGATAGATTTACAAAGTTTGGAATGAAGGACAACCGCTGAGTTCCGAAGACATTCTGGTTGTTCTGGTACATGCCACTCATTCCAAAAGAAATCGTTCTCTTATCGGAGTGAAGTGTTTCCCATTCCGCATCCAGTGTATGGGTATTCAACTTTAGATCAATAGCCGGAATTTTTGCGAGATCACCCTTACGAATATCAAACTCTCTTCGGTTGTTGTTCTGAAATCCATACTGAAGTTTCAACTCCCCATGTTTGGTAAGCACATGTCCGTTTATCTTTAACAGATTATGACTTACTTCTTGTCGTGGTTCACCAATCTGATACGAGAAGCTTGATGTATACAAGGGTTCTTCCCGTTCCATTGCATTTGCCAGATCTTCCAGACTGCTAATAGCTGTGCCTTTTAACACCCCAAGTTCAGTTTGAAAGTGGCTGAAGAAAATATCGAAGCCTGCATTCTCTTTATGGTAACCCGTTGATGCTGAAAAATTCAACTCCTTCATTCCAGTATTGGTGAGTGAATAATCAGGTGTATGAAAATCACCACTTCGTTTGCCAGTGCCTTGCACACGCCAACCCCAGCCATCATGGTTTTTAATTCCACCTTCCAACATTCCCGAAACAGTTCCTGATTGGCCATTGCTTTGTAAAATGGTATTAAGCGTACCACCCAACTCTGCTTTGCGCGGAAGTTCAGGGGGATTCACAACAATTACCCCACCCAATGCATCGGTTCCATACTTGATGGCCGAAGCATCTTTGATCACAATAATGTTGGACGCAATAAAAGGATCAATCTCCGGAGCATGTTCCGCGCCCCATTGTTGGCCTTCTTGTCGGATGCCATAATTTAAAATGAGTACTCGTTGACTATGCACTCCATGAATTACAGGTTTAAAAATTCCAGGTCCCGTTTGAATGCTACTTACCCCGGCTACCTCCTTCAGCGACTCACCCAAACTTTTGCCAGCCACTTCATCTAACTGCTTTTCGCTAAGCTGCGTGAAGCTGTTTGCATATTCGGTGTGCGCAGCATCATGATGAGCATTTACAACTACCTCGCCAAGCTCCTTCACATCTTCTTTTAAAAGAACAACCCGATTGACTTTGTCATTGATTTGAAGATCAAACTCTTCATCCTGGTAACCGAGGTATTGCACGCGCACTGTATAAGTTCCCGGACAAACATTTTCAAATTTGAAATTGCCCGTAACATCTACCACCTGACCAAGGTATTGTGGCAACAATAAAACAGTAGCACCAATCACAGGCTGCTTCGATTCGTCCAGAACCCGACCAGTAAAAATACTTTTGCATGTACCCTGCGCACTAGCACCCAAATACCCATACAAAGTCAACAATAATAAAATTGCTTTCTTTAAATACATTCAATAAATAAATTAAGAGACACCAGCTAAGAGTAGCCAGCAAAATGATTAAATCAAGGATGCAATTAAGCTACCGGAGGAGCGCGCGCAGGAAGATTGGAATCTGTTAAAGAGAAGTGGTGTGAAATTATCTTACCAGCGACCTCCTCATCTGTTGAAATGAATTCGCAGGTAGAATCTGAAATAGCAATTTGATCAATGTGCGATAGTGCATGACACAACGTACACTTCTCTACTTTGCTAATGTGTGATTTATGCTTGCACCCGTCTTCTTTCTCCTGATGAAAAATAGTACGGTGACATGAATCTTTCTCTTGGTCGACCGTGTGAACAATGGTCTCCTGATTGTGAAAAAGTTTATGAAGTGCTTCGCCTGGTGAGTTGCCAATAATATAGGCAGCAGCCAACAGAACCGCTGCAAGTATTTTTGCGATGTTTAAATAAGTCTTTACTATTTTTTTAAAAGAACTCATTAATGACTGTTGGTGGTAAAGGTCTGATAATTACTTTACAAGTACCGCTTCTTCCAAAATAAAGTTCCCGTGTTCCAAATCCGAATCATTTAATTTCAACTTTCCCTTAATTCTAATGAACTGATCCGGCTCAAAGGTTGGAGTTTTCCCTTTAAAATAAACCTCAGCAATAGACTCCGGTCCTGCACCTCCACAAAAAAAACACTGACTGTAGGGGAACTTGGATAGAATAATATACGCATTGCCCTCCACATCAATTGGTAAATAATAACCTTCCAAATCAAATTGCTTACCCTCTTGTGCTTTCAAATCGGCAGAGAAGGTTGGGAATAAGAAATACTCGGCCGCCTTCTCATTATACTTTGCATCAAACTTGGTTTTGGCAAACACTGACCAGCCATCCGTTTGGGCAAAGGCTGATACAGTGATGAGTGAAAAAAGTATTAAAAGACATGAACGGGTCATACAATCAAAATTACCCTCAAAAGTAAATAATTAACGCCTTTTAAAAATGAAAACTATACGAGTGGAAATTATAATGATTAGTCAATTAAGGTTATTTCTTTAGAGAATGAAACCAATCGCTATTTGCTTCAGTTAAATGAGATAATTGGGGTTTGCAATTTTGGCTCAAAATCGTCTATCTTGTTGCCTCAATCCTAAAACATTATTACAATGCCTAAAAAAGTCGGTCACACCTCTGAATATAGAGACGGGCACAATTGGATTAACGTAAAATTAAGCCTGATCGAATTTGAAGAAGAAGGCTTACACTTTTTCTATTCCCCTGCTTTAGATCTTACAGGCTATGGCAAAACCGAAGAAAAAGCAAAGGAATCTTATAATCTTGCGATGGAGGAATTTTTAAAATACACTTCTAATAAAGAAACCGTTTTTCAGGAATTAGAGCGACTTGGATGGACTATCTCTAAGAAAAAAAAAGTCACAGCTCCCTCACTTTCGGAATTATTACAAAGTAGGAGTTATTTAGAAGAGATTTTTACGGAAAAAGATTTTCGTAAGACCGATGAGACTGTAGCCATCCCAGCCTGATCTCTTTAAATGTCTACCCATCATTTAAGAAACATTGGGCTTGACGATTACAGAAAATACCTGGAACATATTGGTTGCAGATGCGCCCGCACCAAAGGTGGGCATGAACATTATACCCGGCATGATTTATTGCGTCCAATAACTCTGCAAAGTCATATTACTCCGGTTCCAGAATTTATCATTAAAAACCATTTGAGAATATTATCGATCACTAAGAAGCAATTCTTAGATGATTTTTATACAATGTAGATTGATCTGTTCTTATATGTCATCTTCGAGCGGGTCTGGCGACCTGCAACAACCTGAGACTTAAGTCAACTTATCTAAAAGAATTAGAATTAAAAAAATCACCAGGCTAACTAATTCAAAAAAAAATTCAAACGTCTTTTGTCCTTTAATAAAGCTTGTAAAACATAGTCAACAAAAAAGCCAAAAAGTCCTAGTCCCATGAGCCCAATCATTCCTACTATCCCCCAACCGCCAGAACTTGACATGCTATCGTAGTTAATTAATGTGTACAAAAAAATAAGTAAGAGGAAAAGTCCTGAAGTTGCACTTAAAACTGTCCAGTGTATTTTTTCATACTCTATTTCAGGACATATAAATGAATTTCATTTTAACTTCAACTTACTTGTGTCGGACTTGAGTTTACTGAATTCCAGGTTAATAAACTTCAATTCCTCATCTAACTTATTATTGACATTTCTCAAAGAGTCATTCTCTTGATTAATTATTAAGTTGTCTCTTTCAAATTTGTTGGTTCTGTTAGTCTGATAAATGCCATAAGCAGCCGCTAATAGAAACGCAATCGAGATTACAGTCGTAATCAAAAATCTTTTTCTTTCTTCTCTATCCTTCTGCTTTTTGTTTATTATGTTGATCTTAACATGTTCAATCCCTTGTTTTGTAATGCGCGCAAACAAATTGTGTTTAGGCTTTGTCGGTCCACTCCAACCTATATAGACATCAAGTTGTGTTTCAATTAACTTCTCATTACACAATGAATTAACTCTGTCCCAAATAACTTCATAATCCCCTTGTTCGAATTCATTAAATAGGTCATGATAATCAGAGTCATTTCTGAATTCATACAAGCAAACAAGAATTTTTTCATGTATTTCCATCGTGGCAGCTAACGAATATATTAAGCAAGTGCTTACATTTCAAACTATGGCAGAGAAAAAGGAGGGGTTACTAACTCCCCGCCAACACTTTATGAATATCCGTGCGGTAAGCTTGAAATGATGGAATGAGCGAACACAAAATTCCCAGTACAAGACTTCCTGCAAAGAGATAGAGTTCTTCCTTATAAAACACAAACGCACTCATACCTGTCTTCTGGCTTTCGGCTATGAGGGATGTAAACACAAAGAGCACAAGGTGACCCAACGCTAATCCCAACAAACTCCCCAGCACGGTTAGCATAACTCCTTCGAGTTGGGTGGCTACAAATAATTTTGTTCGGCTTGCGCCCATCGAGCGCATAATGGCCAAATCATATTGGCGCTCCTTCAATGAATTATACAACGCAATAAAAATACTGAGCGCAGAAATTAAAATTAGTACATACGCGAACCCGGTAAGTGCTTCCACACCCACACCCAAAATTGAAAAGAGCCGCGCAGCCTCAAACGCAGGCGAAGCTGCCTGCATGGATGTGAGGCTATTAATGTAGCGGGGCAATTGTATAGCAGCAATCGGGTTGCGATATTTAATTAGTAAGGACGTTATCTCTTTGGTTGAATCTCCGGCAACATGCGTGGGGACTAAAACAGACATCTCTAAAAACTTTTCCTCTTGTTGCCTCATCCCTTCACCCTTCTCCAAAAGAGAAGGGGCTATGGAGTTTTTAGAGATGTCTGTCGAATCGTGTTCTTCATGCACTTTCCAAATGCTGGATACATTGGTTAAAATTAAATTATCGATTACGCTGTTTGTTTTCTTTAGCACGCCTTTCACTACAAATGGATTTTCGTCATGAGCGTGACCTTCTTTGCTTAACCCGTGCGCACTTTCAAATGTATCGCCTACTTTTAGTTGGAGTAACTCTGCAGTAGTTGCACCAACGACCACTTCCAAATCAGCTGACCACCAAACTCCCGTAGCCAATTCGGCTTGATATAAATCAGCGTACGTTGGATGTGTGCCTACAATGCGAAAGTTTTGATAACTATCGCCTAACGCCAATGGTATAGCATTCTTCACCAATCGGTGTTTTGCTAATCCCTCTGCTTCTTTCAGGTTAATGTTTCCAGTAGGAAAATCAATATGGAAAACATTGCAAAGAATTAATTGTAGCGGACTGCCCTTCGCGCCCACTACCAAATCAATTCCTTTGGTGTTATCAGAAATTTTCTCTCGCAGTTGATGATTGAACAACAGCAAGATGGTGATCACGGCAATGCCCAACGCCAACAAGAGAATGTTCAACAGTGTATTGAGTGGCTTCGCTTTTAAATAACTGATCACGAGGGTTAACAAATTCATTACAGTTGAATTAAGTTCGTGATCTTGTTTTTCAAACGCTGATCGTGTGTTGCAATTACCAATGTAGCCTGATTTTGTTTGGCAACGGTTAGCAACAACTCACTCACCCGGTCACAATTTTTATCATCTAACGCTGAAGTCGGTTCATCAGCCAGGATGATGGCGGGCTTGTTGAGCACTGCTCTTGCAATAGCCACCCGCTGCGCTTGCCCCAAACTTAACTCCTGAATTTTCGAATGCTTCTTATCTGCAATGCCAAGTTGTTCCAACACTTCTTCTATCCGATCGGAATCTTGTTTTAATCCCGCCAGGAAAGGCGCTAGCAATAAATTCTTCTCAACCGTAAGCGCCTGAATTAAATGATTGCGCTGAAAAATAAATCCGTAATGGGTTCCGCGAAAACGATCAAGCTCAGCTTCTGAAAGCTTGGTAAGATCCATGCCATTCACTTCTATAGTTCCTTTTTGCGAATTCAAAAGTCCGCCCAGCAAATGAAGCAGCGTAGTCTTTCCGCTACCCGATTCACCCAACAAAAGAAATTGGGTATTGTTTTGAATCTCCAAATCTGTAAAGTGAATTTTCTTTGACGTGTTGTAAGAATAGGAAAGCGATTGGATTTTAATCATTTCAAATGCAAAGTAAAATAAAACCCACTATTTAATAACGATGGATTACTGATCTCCAAAACTAATTTCCTTAAGATCGAAAAACTGTTTGACGTCATCGATCAAAACAACAAGTCTACCACGCTGATCAACGCCTTCTATCACTCCTTGCTTTTTGTTGTCCCCAATTCGAAAAGAGTGTATTTCACCAATCCGATAAAGTCGTTGCAAATAGTCCTCGGCTAGCCTTTCAATTTTTCCATCACGCAGTTGCAGGTAGCGAACTTCTATGCAGAGCAACAACTCATTTAATTCATATTGCAAATCAAAATCCAAACCCGTTTCATTCTTTAACGAAGTTCCCTTATTTTCCGTAAATTCTGTTTGGTTTATGTTTAGCCCAACTCCCACAATAGAGTTTTGGATGGTATCTCCTGAAATTGAATTCTCTATCAGGATGCCGCAGATTTTTTTGTTATTGGCGAGCACATCATTCGGCCACTTTATTTTCACAATATGATGAGTTCTGCCTTTTGTATAATCGGCCACAGCCAGCGAGATAACTTGCGTAAGCCGAAATTGTTGATCCGGTTTTAGAAATGTTGGTTTTAGAATTAGTGAAAAGGTAAGATTCTTTCCGGGCTCCGAAATCCATTGATTACCTCGCTGACCGCGCCCACCAAATTGGTTACTGGTAATTACGAGCGTGCCCTCCACCACAGAACCACGCTGGCTAAGTTCGGCTGCAAGTGTGTTTGTTGAATGACATTCTGGCACATAAACAAGCTTCTTTCCCACGAAAAGGGTGCTGGCAGGGATTTTATACAAGGTATTTTAGTTAGCTTTGCAGATTGTTCTAATTAAAAAATCGAAGATAGTTAATGGCTAAAAGAAAGAAAGGGATTGATTCTGAAAAACTGAGCGATGCCATTATAAAAGGAATGCAGGAGAAGAAGGCCACAGATATTGTGCTGTTGGATTTAAGAAAGATAAAAAATGCGGTTGCCGATTTTTTTGTAATCTGTTCTGGAAATTCTGATAAACAATTGGAGGCCATAAGCGACTCGATAGACGAAGAGGTTTTCAAGGCCATGAAAGAAAAGCCATGGCACATGGAGGGAAAAAACAATAAAGAGTGGATGATTCTCGACTATATAAATGTGGTGTCGCATGTTTTCCGAAAAGACAAAAGACAATATTATGCATTGGAGAAACTGTGGGGCGATGCCGAAATCACAGAAATAGAAGATTAGAACTTTAAAGACACTAGAACGTTAGTTAATCAATTGTAATTTTTATAGGAATGGATAAGGAAAAGAAAGTAGCACCTAAGGTACCACGCCCAAACTATCAGATGTGGGTTATTCTTGCATTGGTGGGTGTAATCTTAGCAATTAGCTGGTTTACTAAAACAGGAGAATTAGTAGAAATAACAGAAAGTCGATTTACAGATATGGTTCAGGCGAAGGATATCAAACGCCTCGTTCAAATCAAAAGCGACAATATTTGGATTATAGAAATCACACTTAAGGCCGATGCACTTAAAAATGCACGCTACAAACAAGAGCTGGAGCAACGAAATACGCTAGGTATTAGCGAAAATGGCCCTCACTACAAAATGAAGGTTGGTTCCATCGATAAGTTTTTAGAAAAGTACGATCAGATAACCAAGAATATCCCACGCGAGGAAAAGATAGATATTAAAGTAGATGACAGGCAGGATTACACCAACATGTTTTTCAACATTGGGTTTTTAGTGCTGCTTGTTTTTGGTTTTTGGATGTTGATGCGCAGGATGACCGGTGGCGGTGGTCCGGGTGGTCAAATTTTTAACATTGGAAAATCGAAGGCAGCTTTGTTCGATGCGGAAAGTAAAGTAAAAATTACGTTTGCCGATGTAGCCGGACTTGAAGAGGCCAAAGAAGAAGTAAAAGAGATTGTTGACTTTCTTAAGACGCCACAAAAGTTTACCAAGCTTGGCGGAAAAATCCCGAAAGGTGCCTTATTAGTGGGCCCTCCCGGAACAGGAAAGACATTACTAGCAAAAGCAGTGGCCGGTGAAGCAGCCGTGCCCTTCTTCTCTTTATCAGGATCTGATTTTGTTGAGATGTTTGTAGGAGTTGGAGCTGCTCGAGTACGCGATTTATTTAAGCAGGCAAAAGAAAAAGCACCATGCATTGTGTTCATCGATGAGATTGATGCGATTGGTCGCTCACGCGGAAGAGGTCAGATGCCGGGTTCGAATGACGAACGTGAAAATACATTGAACTCATTATTGGTGGAGATGGATGGTTTTGCAACAGATAGTGGAGTAATCATTCTGGCGGCTACTAACAGACCCGATGTATTGGATTCAGCGTTGTTACGTCCGGGTCGTTTCGATCGCCAAATCAGTATTGATAAGCCGGACATTGCCGGTCGTGAGCAAATCTTTAAAGTTCATTTGAAGCCCATTAAACTTTCGAAGAACGTAGACGTTAAAAAATTAGCAGCACAAACCCCGGGTTTTGCCGGAGCTGAAATAGCCAACGTATGTAATGAAGCTGCTTTGATTGCAGCGCGCAGAGATAAGCCTGAAGTAGAAATGCAAGATTTTCATGATGCGATTGATCGCGTGATTGGAGGTCTTGAGAAGAAGACAAAAATCATCTCTGCCGATGAAAAAAGAATCGTTGCGTACCATGAGGCGGGTCACGCTGTGGCAGGTTGGTTTCTGGAACATGCCGATCCACTCGTGAAGGTAAGTATTGTTCCGCGTGGAGTTGCTGCGCTCGGCTATGCACAATACCTTCCTAAGGAACAATTCCTTTATCAGACAGAACAGTTGATGGATGAAATGTGTATGACCTTTGGAGGTCGCGCTGCCGAAGAGATTGTATTTAATAAAATTTCTACCGGTGCATTGAGTGATCTTGAACGAATTACCAAACTCGCTTATAGCATTGTAACGGTGTATGGAATGAATAAGGAAATCGGAAACATGTCTTTCTATGATTCCAAACAATCAGACTATACGTTCAACAAGCCTTACTCGGAAGCAACAGCGGAGAAGATTGATAAAGAGGTAAAGAAAATTATTGATACAGCATTTGAACGCACCAAGCAATTATTAGAACAACATCGCGATCATTTGGAAGTAATAGCAAAAGAACTTCTTGAAAAGGAAATTTTGTTCCAGAGTGATTTGGAGCGTTTGATTGGCAAGCGACCATTCGCTACCCAAACTACTTATGAAAAATTCACAAACGCAACCGTAGTTGAACCGGAAGGAACTACTTTGCCATCCGTGAATGGTTCTGACCCAGAAAATAAAACTACAGAACCCACGCAAGAGGGTAATGAGAATAGCTCGAAGTAGATAAACGGGTATATTTTATTAAGAGGCCTTTCGGAATTCCGGAAGGCTTTTTCATTGGATCAGTTTTTGCCGTTATTTGTAATCGATGACCCATACAGTAGAATTGCCTGCGGGTAAGAAAATATACTTTGCATCCGATTTTCATTTGGGGGTGCCCGATCATGCAAGCAGTATCGCACGCGAGAAGAGGATTATAGCGTGGCTTGATTCAATTAAAGCCGATGCTCATGCTATCTATCTGTTGGGCGATATTTTTGATTTCTGGTTTGAATATCGTCATGCAATCCCGAAAGGTTTTATCCGATTTCAGGGAAAGTTGGCAGAGTTAAGGGACAGTGGCATCCCTGTTTATTTCTTTACAGGTAATCATGATATGTGGTTGTTCGACTATTTCGAGAAAGAGTTGGGCATTGTCATCTATCGCGAACCACAAACAATTAACTGCGGTACTCAAAAATTGTTAATTGGCCATGGCGATGGACTAGGTCCTGGTGACACTACGTATAAGATTCTAAAGAAATTTTTTAACAGTGGCGTTTGTCAGTGGTTGTTCGCGCGCATCCATCCAAACCTTGGCATCAGTATCGCAAATTATTGGAGTCGCCAAAGCCGAATCAGTAATATGAAGCTTGAAGAAAAATTTACAGGCGAAGAAAATGAATTTCTTCTCACCTATTGCCGTGAGTTAGAAAAAACCCAGCACCATGATTATTATGTATTTGGTCATCGTCACCTGCCTCTTGACTTGGAAGTTTCCCCATCAAGCAGGTACATCAATTTAGGTGAGTGGGTGCATTTTGATACCTATGCTGAATATAATGGCAATGTTGTTTCATTAAAGAAGTTTGAGGCTCATGCGTAAACTGATTTTCTTATCGTTTGTTTTCATTCCCTTTATTGCGAGTTCTCAATCTGATCTTAAAAAGGTAAAAGAGTGGAAAACCAAAAATGTAGCGCTGATTTCTGAAGATCGTTTGGGTAATTTTTTTCTTATCCAGAAAGATGGTAAAATAAAAAAGTACGATCCCGATGGAAAAGTACTTGCCTCAGCTTTCGAGAAGGCGCTTACTCTCGTTGAGCCATGGTATCAGCCCTCTGTTTTTATGTATGTTCGTAGTAAGCAGAAGTATATGATTACTGGTCGCAACTTTGAAAATAGACAAGAGTTTGAGCTTGAGCCTGCGCTTGCTGTTGAGCCTTATTTGGTTTGTCCAACACACGATAATAAGCTATGGATTTTAGATCATGCTGATCTCTCATTGAAAAAAGTAAATCGATTCACCAATGAAGTAATTCATGAATTTGGAATTGACTCTACCCTTCTATCACTAAACAATGACTTTATTTACCTGCGTGAATACCTCAATCTTATTTTTCTCTTGGATAAAAACTCTGGTATTCTTATTCTTAATCATTTGGGAAATGTGATTAGTAAGATTGAGGTTTCAAACCTTACAAGTTTTTACTTCTATGGTGAAGATCTTTACTACCTGCACGAGAATAAACTGAAGTTCATCAACATCCTCAACGAAAAACAGCACGAAGTGCAATTACCCATCGATACCCAACAAGCCATCCTCACCGATGAACGAATCATTACCTTAGACTCGAAGGGAAAAGCAACGCTTTACTCCTATTCCCTAGAAGCTCCTTAGCTTTTAACTCTGTTCATTTTTGAACATCTTTGTACGTATAAGCACAACAAAACTAATAAAAATGCCATTTGCGAACGGTTAACGCGCTGGCATAATTTTTCCTCTATAAAATAAATCTTAAACCTATCTACTGTGAACGAAGGCGGCAAAATCCTGATGATTGATGACGATGAAGATGTACTTCTGGCGGCAAAAATGCTTTTAAAGAAATCGGGGCATCAGGTTATTATTGAAAAGAATCCAAACAAAATTCCATTTTTACTTAATAACGATACGTACGATGTTATCCTGCTGGATATGAATTTTAGTAAAGACACAACCAGCGGTAAAGAAGGGTTTCAATGGTTAGCACAAATAAAAGAACGTGATCCTGATGCGGTTGTGATAATGATCACTGCATTTGGCGATGTAGAGATGGCTGTGCGTGCATTAAAAGAAGGAGCAACAGATTTTATTCTTAAGCCCTGGCAAAACGAAAAGTTGGTGGCAACTATTTCAACTGCTATAAAACTAAAAAAGTCCTATAACGAGGTTGATAAGTTGCGCAAGGCAAAGCAAATGCTGGAAGAGCAAATCAGTCAACCCTTTCGGGATATTATTGGTGAGAGCACCGCTCTTAAAGAAGTTTTTTCCTTGATTGATAAAGTGGCCAAAACAGATGCCAACATTTTAATTCTTGGTGAGAATGGAACGGGTAAAGAATTAGTAGCGCGTGCTATTCATCAAAAATCATTACGAAAAGATAATTCGTTTGTGGCTGTTGATATGGGAGCCATTACAGAAACTCTTTTTGAAAGCGAACTCTTTGGTCATAAGAAGGGCTCATTCACGGATGCCCGCGAAGACCGCCCCGGACGGTTTGAATTAGCGAATGGTGGCACTTTGTTTCTTGATGAAATCGGAAATTTAAGTTTAAGCCTTCAAAGCAAACTATTAAGTGCGCTACAATCACGCCAGGTAACACGTGTTGGTGCCAATCAACCCATTGATGTTGATATTAGATTGGTATGTGCTACAAACATGCCGTTACACCAAATGGTAAAGGAAGGGAAGTTTCGTCAGGATTTACTGTATAGAATTAACACAGTAGAGATTACGATTCCTCCCCTTTGTGATCGGACAGATGACATACCTATGTTGGGTACTCATTTCTTAAACTATTATTCAAAAAAGTATCGAAAGGAGGTCCTCACCATTTCACCGGCAGCCATCAATAAGTTAAAAAAGTATCCGTGGCCGGGGAACGTGCGCGAGCTTCAGCATTCCATTGAACGGGCTGTGATCATGGCCGATTCACCTACACTTCAGGAAAGTGATTTTCTGTTTAACCGCAAAGGAACTGATGAATCTTCAACCGACTCGCTAAACCTTGATGAGGTGGAAAAAGCAGCGGTAGTAAAAGCTATTCATCTACACAATGGAAATATTTCAAAGGCAGCTGAAGAACTAGGCTTAACGCGCGCATCACTTTACAGAAGGATGGAAAAATATGGACTTTAATTGGCGATCCCCATTAGTAACACGGGTAGGCATACTCGTTTTTACTATTGTGGTTTTTGCTTTCTTGCTAACAGCCAATAATCGAAGTTATTTATTGATACTCGCTTTATTGGGTGCCATCGTTTTTCAGCTTTCCAAGCTTATGAAAACCCTGGATACTTCTAATGAAAACATTGCCAGTTTTCTTGATTCTGTAAGGTTTGATGATTTATCACAAAGTTTTAAGACAGATAGTGACGACCCCAGTATTCAAAGGCTACACAAGGAACTGAATGAAGCCCTTGCTGGCCTACGCGTGTCTCGTAAAGAAAGAGATTCAGAATATCAGTTCTTTAAAAACATTGTTCAGCATGTGGCCATCGGATTGCTCACGTTCAAAAAAGATGGTTCTATACAAATTATGAACAGCGCTGCAAAACGATTGTTACGCGTAAACAAGGCCGATCAACTTTCAGATTTAAAAGAAGTAAGCGAAACATTGGTGGATACATTTGTGAAACTGAAAACAGGTGGCCGCGAATTACTACGCTTAAAATTTGGTGATGAAACAATACAACTCTCTGTATTTGCAATCGAACTAACCTTACGGGATGAAGAGGTAAAGCTTATTTCAATGAGCAACATACAAAGCGAGTTGGAAGAAAAAGAGATGGAGGCCTGGCAAAACCTGGTGCGGGTGCTTACACACGAAATCATGAACTCGGTTACCCCCATTTCATCATTAGCCGGTATTGTTGAGGATGACTTAAAACTCCGTATCGATCAACAAATTGATGTACCTCTAAAAAGAAGTGATTTAGAAGACATGTATTTGTCACTTCAAACAATTAGCAAACGGAGTGCAGGGTTGATTCGGTTTGTGAAAGAGTTTAGAAACCTGACTCAGATCCCGAAACCAAAACTGGCGGAAGTTCCCGTTAAAGAATTATTGGAAGAACTTGCTCTGTTGCACAAAAAAGAATTAGCTGATCAATCCATCAATGTAAGTATCGAAGTAAAACCTGAGAATCTTTTTATCCTGGCCGATAAAACGATGATTGAACAGGTACTTATCAATCTGATTAAAAATGCCATTCAGGCTTTTGACGAGCAAGTTGATAGACGTATTGAGCTAACTGCCTTTTCGAATGAAAAAGGTAGGGCTGTTATCTCTGTAAAGGACAATGGAGCGGGTATTGATAGCGAAGCACAAGAGAAAATTTTTATTCCATTCTTTTCAACCAAGAAATCGGGCTCGGGCATTGGATTAAGTTTGTCCAAACAGATCATGCGCCAGCATGAAGGTAATATAACTGTTAAGTCGACCCTGGGTGAGGGTACTGAGTTCCTCCTTCGGTTTTAAAGTAATTAAGGCTCTCAAACGGAAAATCCCGAAAGATTATTAGCTTTGAACAACAGTCAAAAACCTATGCAGGACGTTCAAAAGAAAGTACACGCCATCCTTATCGAAAAATTAGGTATCCCCGACTCTGAAATTACTCCCGATGCAAGTTTTGTGAAAGACTTGGGTATTGATTCCCTTGACTATGCAGAACTGGTGATGGAGTTTGAGCAGACCTTCGATATTAAAATTCCGGATGACGATGCTGAGAAAATGCAGACCATAGGGCAAGCGGTTAACTACATCCAAAGTAAATTAGGATAATAAGAAAGAACAAGGTACGAATGAATACAAAGTGATCCTCTTTGTGTTTAGTTGCTTGTTAATTCAGTTCAAAGTAATTACAGAAGCGTTTCATAGTCTGTGCCTCAGCAGCCACAAAAGGCATTTGAATATCCAACGCTGCTATGGGTGCATAAAACCACCCGTTCTGCATCTCATTCCAAAAAACCACAAATTTGTCCAGCGATTTCATTAACACATCCCGGTCGTAGATTTCCTCACCTTCTTTATCAAGCAATCCGGTGAACTGAAGCAAGATGTGATTCTTCTTTATCAGCTCGCCCTTATTGCATTCAATGTTATTCAGTCGCATCAGCAACCGATGCTCCTGATCCCAGGCTTTAAATTTTATTTTCCGTGTGCTAAATTCCATACTTGAACAAAGTACCTTTGCTATTGATTAATGTATGGACGAAAGTAAGAAGGTATTATTCATTATCAATAAATTTTCGGGCGGGGGCTACCAACCCAACGTGGAAGGGCGAATTATTACCCATTGTACTGACCTTGGTCTGGAGCCATCCATTCAATTTACACAAGCAAGAGGACATGCTACTGAGTTAGCAAGAGAAGCAGCTACCACCAAAAATTACAAAACAATTTTTGCCGTGGGTGGAGACGGAACCGTTAACGAGGTTGCTCAAGGAATTGTACATACCGACCAGGTAATGGGCATTATTCCGAAAGGATCCGGCAACGGATTAGCTCGTCACCTTGGCATCCCTATGAATTTTATAAAATCACTGGGATACATTGACTCAGAAACCACAATTGCCGCTGATACTTTTAGAGTAAATGAAAAACTTTCAGTTAACGTTTCGGGGATTGGTTTTGACGGCCATATTGCTGGCTTGTTTGGCAGGAATGGAAAGCGTGGGCTCATCGGCTATAGCAAATTGGTACTAAAAGAATTTTTCAGTTATCAGGATTTCTCTACTGACATTTTTATTGACAACAAGACTTTACATAAGAAAGCTTTTATCATTGCATTTGCAAATTCATCGCAGTTCGGAAACAACGCACGTGTAGCACCTTATGCTTCTGTATGCGATGGCATCTTAGATATAAGTTTTATCCGCAAAGTTCCCATCGCGCAAGCAGTTGGGTTTGCTAATAAAATGTTTACAGGACAATTGGAAAGCTCAGCTTTTGTGGAGATAGAAAAAGGAAAAAAAATCTCACTTTCATTTCCACACCCTATGCCCTATCATATTGATGGCGAGGGAATGGTGCCAACCAACAACTTTACAATTGAAATACATCCAGCATCGCTGCGCATGTTGGTTCCAAAATCTACTGGAAAGGTTTAGAAAATACCCCAAACGGGATTATCCAAAATTGAGTTGCACCCGTTTAAGCTTAGGTTAATAATCTTCACAACCTCAAAATACCCTTAATATGAAAAAACTCATTCCTATTCTTTGTTTTATTACAATAGCCTCAGGTGCGTTGGCACAGGCACTCACCACACCACCCAGTGGCGATAATCAAAAATCAAAAGTGACCCAATTTATTGGACCCGTAGAAATATCCATTACATATAGCAGTCCGGATGTGCATGCACCTGACGGAACCGATAGAACCGGAAAAATTTGGGGTGAGGTAGCACACTTCGGATTTATTGATCAGGGTTTTGGAACCTCTAAAGCTGCTCCGTGGCGTGCAGGCGCAAATGAAAATACCATATTCACCGTTTCGCACGATGTGAAAATTGAAGGCAAAGAATTAAAGGCCGGAACATATGGACTCTTTCTTGCGGTAGCTAAAGAAGGTGCCTATACGTGGATCTTTTCTAAAAATTCTTCAAGCTGGGGAAGTTATTTCTACGATGCGAAAGAGGATGCTCTTCGGGTAGAGGTAATGCCCGTAGAAGCCCCTTTCAAAGAATGGCTTACGTATGGTTTTGAGGATCGTTTGCCTGCATCTGCAAAAGCATATCTTCGGTGGGAGAAGAAAAGAGTTCCTTTTACTATCGAAGTCCCTAACATCAATGAAGTTTATGTAAGTAAAATGCGCGAAGATCTCAGAAGTTCAGTTGGCTTTAAACAAGAGAACTGGTTAACTGCTGCTCAGTTCTGCGCTGTAAATAAAATCAACCTGGAGGAAGCATTAACGTGGGTAGATCAATCGGTAAGTGATCCATTTATTGGAGTAGAAAATTTTAATACATATCAAACCCGTGCCGCACTTTATAAGGCATTGGGTAAATCTGCGGAAGCTACTGCGCAAATGGATAAGGCAATGAAAGACCCCAAGACAACCGTTCAGCAAATTCACATGTACGGCCGGACTTTGTTAAACGGGGGTGATAAAGAAAAAGCAATGGAAGTATTTAAGTACAACGCGAAGCAACATCCTGAAGATAAATTTACTCCTAACGTAGGTTTGGCCAGAGGCTATACTGCGGTAGGCGATAAAAAGAATGCTCTTAAATACTGGGACTTGGCCATCAAGAATTTGCCGGCTGAGCAGAAGCAATTTTTACCTCAATACGAAGCGGAAGTAGCTAAGTTGAAATAGTCGTCAGTCCATAGTCCACGGTTGTCAGTCGACTGACAACCGTTGACTG
>JAJNPV010000032.1 GCA_021155195.1 Ohtaekwangia sp. | reverse complement strand
AAATTTATAAGCAAGAGTTGTATGCGCATTTGGCAATAATGAACAAGATTAAGCATTTAAAAATAATGTGAGCAACTAAGGCGAATTCTGCCGAGCAATTCATTTAGAAATTAGGTGATCAATTCAATGAAACTGGTCGCTTCCTCACCTTTGTAGTAGCCTTTATCTGCAACCACCGTCAGCATCTCTTTTTGCAAGGCATCCTTTGCCTGCTTCCCCATGTTCGATAACTGCGCTCTATCATGCCCAGCTGTCGTGACCTCGTGTGCCACAATGAGATGATGTTGCGTATCAACAGCAGCCTGTACGTTATAACCCACCATGCCACCACCACGATGTTGCATGGAGCGTGCATCAGGGTCTGTTTGCGAGAGTTGCTTATCTGGCGTTGACTGCACCTTAGCTTCGATTGTTTCCAGTACTTTCATTTGCGCTTGGAACATGGCGATACGTTCAGTCAAGCGTGCTTGATGGGGTGTTGATTGTTTCGGTGAACTAATGTCAGCCGCTTCTAAATCATCCAGGTATTGTTGGATGTTTTTCTCCACTGCTTGCATACGACTTTTAATCTTGGCTTGTGTGTAGTTATTATCAGAGCTGTTGACGGCTTTGAACTTGCTGCCATCAATGGCCACCATGGAGTCAGCAAATAAATTCAAACGACGGCACAATTCTACAAACTGGCTGCAAACCTTGCGTATAGCAGGGCCGTTCTCGTTTCTGAATCTGGCAATGGTTTTGAAGTCAGGATTGAGTCTTGCAATCAACCACATGAGTTCAACATTGCGATTGGCTTCTGCTTCCAAGCGCCTACTAGATTGAATGCGGTTGAGGTAGCCGTAAATATAGAGTTTGAGCATGGCAGCAGGATGATAAGACGGTCGACCAGTCTGTGCAGGGTTCACGCCTTCAAACCCTAACGCTGATAACGCTAATTGATCGACAAAGATATCAATGACGCGGACTGGGTTATCTTCTGCTATGTATTCATCCAGCAGCTCTGGCAAAAGCGTACTTTGTGTTCTATCTTGACCTTGTATAAATCGCTTCATATTTAAATAAAACAATATAATCATATGGTTACATTATACAATAACTAGATTAATGTGTTTATTTAAGATGCAATTTATGAGTGTTTTGACACAGCCTCGGCCGATTACAGTCTGTTAGCTTCTTTAGTTGACCGTCCGCTTTGCGGATTTTGCAGTCACTAACAAATAAAAAGCAATTGTTTTCTCAATGTAGTAGCAAGTGGTGCATTTGAGCAGTAATATGTGGCACATTTCCTGCAATATTGAGTGGTACCTTTTGGCAAGAATACTCACTTTAACCTCTGCAATTTCTCTTACAATGTCCTTTGCGCGTCCCATTTAATTCATCACTCTCGCAATACGAGGCTCATTCGGTCTTTTATAGTCTCTTAATAACGTTTCTATTAGATCGATTACTAAGGTGTGCATTTCATGAGGATGAAGTGCTAATTCATCATAAAGCGATAATAGATAGTCCTCTTCATTGAAAAAATATGCAGTTGAAACAATCAACCGTAAAGTATCAATATCAGCCTGATTTAGGCTACACAATGTAGCATTTACCCAAGATTCAACATCACCTTTATTAACAAGCCCACTCATTAAAAAACAAAATGTTGCCAGTTCTTTTTGGGATGATTTGTTTTTAATAATTCCCAAGTTAAACCATGCGTCACTACAAAGAGCGTCTAGATTAATTGCTACCATTAAATTATCTTCAAAGGATGGGGTTCCTGCCTTTGAAAAATTTATTGCGCTAATAGCCTTTTGTTTTAAACGCCTTTGGTTTTCTAGCCCAGTAATATCAATCAACATATTTAAACAATAATGTTTGAGATGCCACTCAGAATGGACTTCTGTAACTGACATAAAGTATTCTTGAAAAACATCTTTTGCTAACTTATATTGACCACTCAACATTAGCGCATCTGCATATAACGGCCTTATTGATTCAGGTCCACCTTTTTGTATGGCAAGTTCATAAAACCTAGCTGAAAATCGATATTTACCCATTTCAAATAAGACGCCTGCTAACTCTTCATAGTAGTAATGTTTTTCTAAATATTCACCTTGAAACTTTCTGGCCATTAAGTAATGAAGGATGGATTCCTTCATCATAGATCTACTACGGTAATGATTGCCTAGGTTGTAATGGGAGACGCCAATTGCAGGTTTTAACCCTGAAGCGATATTCTTCTCTAGGGATTTATCAAGTAATTGTTGAAATTTGAAACATTTATTTTGATCATTTATATCTAATACGTTAAGCATAGACAATGTTGTAATGGACTCTAAAAAATTACTACTTTCAGAGTCCATTTTCTTACACACAGCATCAATTACATCGCTATATTTTGATGTTTTAAGAAGTATAGGAATATAAAAGTGAAGAAAGTCGTTAGATTTGAAAAAACTATCTACTAGTGTTTTATCTAAGAAAATATTAGCTGCCATCTCGATTTGCCCAACTTTTATTAAAGTGGCTGCTAATCCAAAAAGTATAAGTTGAACACTTTTATCAAAAAATTCTTCATCATTGATATGATTTATGCCATTCGCAGTAAATTGAGCAATTGAGATCAAATCTATAATTAAATCTCTATCGCATATTTTGACTAAAAGTAGACATTCATCTTTTTCTCTCTCATATTTTACAAAATGAGGGTAGGATTGCATTGCCTTTCTAAGACCAGCAAGTAAGGAGCCGTGAGAATGCTCATATGTGAAGCTACTATTTATCTCAATGAATGTAGACACTGGTAAAGAGAAATCCCCAGACCTGACTAATCTTAATTTTTTTAGGTAATGCATTACCTTTTGAGGTGATTTATGATCCCATTTTTCCTCATCGCGGAAATTTAATCTTACCGTCTTAGCACCTTGTTTTATTTTTGCAAAATCAATCTCATAAACCCATTTACAATAAAAAATATCCTCTTTTTCCGAATAGCGGACTATAAGTACAGGCAAATCTAATTTCTCGTAATATTTTAAAGTAGAAGTTTCTAAGTCAACTCTTTTGATAACTTTTATGTCATCACTACCCGTTGCTTTTAGCTGTACTAAATATATAAGTCCCGTAGCCAGACCATTGGAGTCAAATATCTCTACTTCAGCATCAATACCATAATCTTTATCCTTGTCTCGCAATACCCAATTTATAGGTATAGCCAGATTGTATTTAGCGCGTGAAAGATCCTCGAGTTGATGTTGTTTTGGTCTATGTGTCATTCTTAAGGATCGATCTATTTTGGAAGGTGAAATGCATTTATTGTAATTCAGGAACTAATTTTACTGTGAATCGCCACTAGTTTACTAGACACCTTTGAGCCGACTCCTTTGTGCAGGAATACTCAGTTGCACTTCAAACTTGAATCCGCCCTTTATTATTTCTAAATCAAAGATTTCTTGAATGGGGTAGATTCTTCAAGCTCTTTAAAATGTTGTTGCATAGAGTTAATTTCGTCGTCCAAGAAGTTGTCAATCGCGCCAGAAAATCGAGAGTCTGATATCCAATGAGCAGAATATGTTTTGGTTGGAAGCAAGCCTCTTGCAATTTTATGCTCGCCCTGAGCACCACCTTCAAATAAAGCTATTTTATTTTGAATGCAATATTCAATTGCTTGAAGATAGCAAGTCTCAAAATGTAAGCCGCTAATAAACTTTGAACAACCCCAATATCGACCATACAAAACTCCATCTCCAACTACATTCAGAGCGCTAGCTATCGACTCATTGTCATTTTTAGCAACAATCAATAAAAATGATTCTGGAGATTTGTTAATTATTCTTTTGAAAAACTCAATTGAAAGGTAAGGCCTTGACCTATGCTCGAAGTATGTTTTTGAATAACAGTAATAAAAAAAATCTAAGTATTCATTAGTAATGTCACTTCCTAATAACCACTTAAAAGTTACGTTTGACTTTGAAATTAAGTTTCTTGACTGACGAATCTTTTTCCTTTTGTCATGTTTCATGCAATTTAAGAATTCATTAAAATTTTGATATTCTTTATTACGCCAATGAAATTGAATTCCCTCTCTAATCGAAAACCCAGCCGCCTTAAGAGTAGTTAAATCAGCAGGGTCTGGGAAAAGAACATGAATAGAAGATATTCCCATTTTTGCAGTGTAATTAATTGCTGCCTTTGCAATTGTTAACTTATCATTGATTGATGAGCCAATAAGTCTGGGGCCAGTTACGGGAGTGAATGGAACTGCAATAACTGCTTTAGGATAGTATTGCAAACCATGGTTTTTATAAGCTTCAGCCCAAGCAAAGTCAAAAACAAACTCACCCCTTGAATGTGTTTTTAAATACATTGGTGCTGCTCCAACAAGAGTATCATTCTTGTAGTAAAGTATAAATTGTTGAGTCCAGCCAGTATTGCTAGCTGCGCACCCTGTTTCTCTAAGTGCAGTTAAAAAGTAGAATTGAAGGAATGGATTTGATCCTGTAATTGAATTCCACTCCAGTTCATCAACATCTTTTAATGTGTCTACAATGAGTATCTTTTCCATTAGTTAACTCTTTGAAAAATACATTTGAAAAATTCAAGTCTCATCAGAAGTGAATACATAAATAATATTAATCCTTTTATTTGAAATGAAACGTGATCCAACACTTATATCACTTTTCAAATATAAATATTTAAAGTAGAAACAATTCAAACCTACAAAGTTTATAAAATGATTTAAGACTTTTAGAGATGTTCAGACGTGAGATGTAAATCATAATGAACAATCAACTCTACTTGGACAAATATTCTTGTTTTAATGGTATTGACACAAGTGTTTGATTGGGTATGGGCCGAGGCATATGAACGCAACGGTTTATCCTACTACCCTAAGCTTGTTTCAGCCATTCCATTTACGCCAATCACTAGCTCGCGGCTTCTCACAAACCATCCTGATACTAAGGCGTTGATTGTCAATGCCTTGTCGCAAATAATGCGACAAAACAAAATGTCATCAGCGCACGTATTGTTTCCCGATGATGATTCTGCAGAGTGGTTTAAACAAGCCGGATGGATGCAGAGGCAAGGCGTGCAGTTCCGTTGGCAAAATCTGGATTACTCTGATTTTGACGAATTCTTAAGTCAATTAAGTCACAATAAGCGTAAAAAGATTAGGCAAGAAAGGAAAAAAGTCACAGACTCAGGCGTGATATGTCTACAAGTTAAGGGGGAGGGAATTACTCCCGAACAGTGGAATTTTTTCTATCAATGCTATGAAAGTACGTATCGAGAGCACCGATCTACGCCATATCTTACAAGGGAGTTTTTCACAACAATCGGTAATAGTATGCCGCAGAATATCTTGTTGATACTGGCGTATCTAGACGAGAAGCCAATCGCAGCTGCATTAAATATTTACGATGAAGTAACGCTGTACGGTCGATACTGGGGATCGATGCAATATGTTCCCAATCTTCACTTTGAGCTTTGCTATTATCAAGCACAGATATTTTGTATTACAGAGAAAATTGAATTTTTTGAAGGTGGTGCGCAAGGTGAGCATAAGCTTGCGCGTGGATTTAAGGCTAGGCCCACTTGTTCTTTTCACCAAATTGCAAACCCAGACTTTGCCGTTGCTATTGAAGATTTTGTAGTGCAGGAATCAAAAGGAGTTGCAGCCTATGCTAACGAGCTTGATGAGCGTGCGCCATTTAAGTCCAAAGACTAGGGGCATGAATAAATACTGGTTCATCATTGATGAACAGTCCAGATAGACCAGTATCTATTCGAAATGAGCTTTTTACATGTAGTTTGTTATTACGGCTTTTTCTCATCTTTTGAGTGGTGATGACCTGCACCTTGATGCGCTGCTTTACGTTCCGCACTGTCAATCTTACCGTCTTTATTTGCATCTAATTTTGTGAACATTTTTTCAGCACGGGCTTGATGTTTAGCCATAAATTCGTCACGCGATATTGCGCCATCATTATTGGTATCTGCTTTATGACAGCCCTGTTTTCCATCTTCGCCACCATGATGATCAGCGTAAGCCGTTTGTGTAATACCGAGTAGCAAAGTAGTTGTGAGTAAAATCTGTGTCATTTTCATAAAAAATTCCTTTTAAATTACAAATAAGCGACTGCTGGCTTAATTAACGTTACAGTCAGTATACTGTTGACACGCGATTGATAGAAAGATTTTTTGAGGGTGTATTAATTTAAGATTAGTGCATTCACGATTGTTAGTCGCTAGTATTTTGTATTCAAACTAGAGTGCCATTCGATACAAGGTATGAATGATAAAGCAGGAGTTTTATGATTAGATTGTTATACAGCAGCCAAGCAACACAAAATATTACAGAGCAGGATATTGCTGAAATATTAGAAAAGTCTCAGAAAAATAATCAAGAGGTTGGTCTCACAGGCGTTTTGTTATATGGAGGTCATTTATTTATGCAGGTGCTAGAGGGTCCTGAACAGGCAGTGCTTAAAAAATATATCACCATTTGTGAGGACAAACGTAACAGCCTCAATAAGATTATTTATATTTCATATGCTGATAAAAGAATGTTTGGTGATTGGTCAATGGCGACCATTCAGTGTGATCAAATCGGCTTTCAAAAGATATTTGATTTAAACTCAAGAGCAACAGAATCCATCGCGCCTGAAAGTTTTAGGGAAACAATGCGTGACTTTTTGCGTAGACTAAATAGTGCAAAAAAAGATCATTAGATATTCTGATAATGCCCCATCATGAATGCTGATCTCAAATAA
>JAJNPV010000025.1 GCA_021155195.1 Ohtaekwangia sp. | reverse complement strand
TCGCACAACGTGGCGAGTTGTTCGGGTCAAGAGGCGCATCGGCGAAAAGAAGAAGAAATAGTCACGCGGCCTGATTTAGTACTGCATCACAAAAGCGAATTTTTGTCAATTATAGTGTAAAATTACATTCGATTATCAAATTGAGTACATTTCAAGGGAGAACATAGAGTTGTGGTAAATGGGACGGGGGCGTCTCCAGCGATGTCAAACAGCGGGTTAATTCTACCGCAAGATCTAAATTGATGTAATAAATCTATTTGGCGAGTCTCATTGCAATTAAATGCAAAGACCCCCCTGCTGCACTTTTGTGTTTAGATTTGGGGATTTTTGAATCTCACGTTCTGCAATTATCATTTTATAGAAGAAATGATCTTCAATCCCCAGTGTTAGCGGGTCGGGAACTTGAAAACGAATGGCGTCCCCATTCGTTCCCAAAAATCCCAAAAAGGAGTGGCCCGACTTTGCTTTGACTCCAGGTCGTATTCTTCATGGAGACTATACGTCTAAATCTCGTGCTTTGGAAGCGCTACCTTATTATCTTGCGAAGAAGGTCTATGAGAACAGAACTTGGGACCCTCCTGTTTCAAGCCCCGAGTTTGCGAATCTGTTTCACTTCGACAGCCGGAAAGCACATAGTTGGTTTGGACATTGGCGTGGAAATCAGTCTAATCAGTTGGAAAAGGCTTTAGAAACAGCTAGAGAGCTCCTGGCCGAAACGGAGACTCGAGTTAGCGACGTGCTCGACAAGTTTCCACAAGGTATTTCGTGATTGTTTGACCACTAAGTTCATTTTTTTATGTTTTCCTAACGATTTTTTTGGTCTTTTCTCACAGAAATGCAGGAGCTCGGCGGCGACGTCGATGAGGCCCAGATTCTTCGAGGAATCGAAGCAGGCATCGACAATACGTATGAAAACGCCGGAAGGCGTGGCAAAAAGCTAGCAAAGGCGGATTCAAGTGACAGTGACTGGGAGGAAACCTCAAACCGTCGAAAGCAACCCAAACGTAAGGCTCGTGAACCTGCAAAGGAAGCCACTTATGATGAAGAACCCGTTCCACAAGCGAAGAAACCGAAAAAAATTGTCGGTGCGTAAAAATTCATCATAGGAGCCCTGTTGGCATTTTTCCAAGTTTTGGCGTTAAAAAAAAACCGCTGCTTTCTCGTTTGGCACCCCATCAATTCTGGGGATTGAACTTTATTTTGCTCATATCTCGCGATATATTTGCTTATTATGCTGATTTTAGTCGAAACTGACCTTGGTTCACAATCCGACGTTTCGGAGTCTCCACCTGTTTTGGCAGCTCCTTCGGTTGCTCGTACCCAAAAAGTGGAGATTGAACCTTTGATTCATCGTAACGATGAAAGTTCCGTCGAACCTATGACTTACTATGAATCTTGCGAGGCTTTGTTGCGAGATTTTAACGACATTTCGGGCGACTTCAAGAAATCTTTACCCCGAATTGGTGGCATGGTCGAATTATTCGCAGATAGAGTCGCAGTCGATGACGAAGTTACTGGAGTAGTTGTGATTCAAAGATCTGGGATCTACAGTTGCATCCCTCTGACTTTTGCCCCTTCGCGTGACCGTCCCAATTTGGGAGCTGTTATCCCGATTCCTTGGGGCGTTCGCAATTCGTTACAGTCTCCAAATGGATTTACAGTGAAGCAAACAGGTTTGCAAACACGTAAAGGAAATATCAAATATGGCTTCGCCGTAGGAGAGCTAAAAATCGATCTTGCCCAAATTGGAGCGGTTGCGCGGCGGGCTGCTCCAGTGTTAGAACGACCTACTTTGGTGTTAATTGTTGGAGTTGGAACTAGGACTCATCGTTCCGGCATCGAATCTTCATTTGAATTCATGTTCGCCGACGTGGACGCGGAAGGGACAGATAAAAACTTCGCTTACGGTCTCGTACTTGATCAGGAACATGCTCCGATATACAACGAACCCGCTACTACTGTTCTTAAGCGTAATTGGTGTAATATTTTGTGATTTAATCACAGAGTAAACAGAGCTGTTTTCGGGCTTGACGCGGCTCATGAATAAAATTTTATTTTACTACACGTTATTGGTTTTATGGATCGGGTTCCTTGATAAATCGATGTTTGTAAGCGCACAGCACACAAAGAAAGTTCGTCGCAGAAACACCAGATCGTGTCCTCGCCAAACAGATCCGACACAACGAAACTTCTTTAACCTTGCAAAAGCGTGCTCTACGATTTCCCGCTGGAAGTTATTTCGAATATTGGAGTAGACGGCGTTTAAACTCAAGTCTCTTTTCGCTGGCTTTTTCGCTGGTGTCAAGACAATCTTTTCCAAATCCTTCGAAGCGTATCCCTTATCTCCACAAATCCGTTCGCCGATTTTGAGGCGACGAATCAAACCGCCAGACCGGAAAATTGTGATGTCAGGTCGACGGGAGGGATACGGTCCGGAAATCCAAACTATCCTACCATCAAAGCGACGAACACCGACTTCAAAAGTCCATCCTGTTCGCTTGGAGAGTAATTTACCCACAAAGGCGGCCGTGCGGCGACGAACATCGTGTGGCCGTCTTGAGAAAACTACAGTTCCGTCAACAAACATAGTGACGCTTTTCCAAGCGCCTGAAGATGAAACTGGAACATTCCAACGACTTTCAAAATCGATCTGTAATGAGAAAGCGGAGTCAGCGAAGGTGAAAACAGATGAATTTATGTGAAACGTACCTCTTTCAATGTGAAATACAGTAGCTCAATTCCACTGATGACGATATTGCAATAAGACCGGTCAGACTTGAGATATGGGCGCCAAAACAACGTTCCCGCTCTCCAGAGCGGGTAGTCCTTCAGCCAGTGCAAAACAATGAGAAGATTACGTGGAGAGATCTCTCGATGTTTGTAAAAGTATTTCGCATAGATGTATGCGATTTGAAACAAAGAGAGTCCAAATAATTCAAGGCTTTTGCTGGCCAAACTGGAAGAAGGGACCACCTCACGGATGGCACACCTCAAAAGAGCGTAACTTGGGGCAATTATGTGAGAAAATGCCTCTAGCTCCATTAATCGGAGCTGAATCCCCAGTCTAAATGGTCTCTGAAGGCCGAAAAGGAGCAGGTTCCTTTTGGGTCCTCAAATCCCCTGGGGGATTCGCGTCCGTAGCGGTTCTGGAGGTGCCATATTCTACCAAAATTATTTAATATGCTATTTGAATAGAATTATGATTTCAATCTCCACTTTTTAGGGGGGTCGTTTTTTCTCGCTCCCAAGGGGCATAAATCTGGGGATTGAAGGGAGATTTTTTATTAACAATATAATTTGAATATGCTCCCATTAGCTGGGGCGACCAAGATTCAAGGGGACGCCCCCGTCCCTTTTACCACAACTCTGTCTCAGCTTCTGATCGATGGACTCTTCGTCACATAGAATTGGGGCAGACATCGCCCATTCGAAAATTTTAATCTCAAATACTGAATGGATACTGACGGGAGGACCGGAAGAAAATTCGCGCGGCGGCAAATTTTCGACCGGTCTACAGCCTTTGCAGTCGGCAGGTAGTGTTTTTTAATCACAAAAACATCTTATTCACATCTTCGAATGCATGAGGGTGAGGCGTCTACCACTACTATTTTCAATGCGATTTTTCGCCTGTTCCAAAAACTCCTCCTCATCGAATTGAATCTTGCGACGCTATTCGCGCAGCGACAATCCTTATCCTTATATTGCAACTGAGCACTGGCTAGCATTTGAGTTCAACATCCACATTTGCTTGCAATGTGGAGGCCTC